>NZ_CP120377.1:0-4800000 GCF_029457515.1 Pseudomonas sp. G11 | reverse complement strand
CCATGGTCGCGGGTCGGCTGGATTCAGTCTGGAAGGTTTGAGCAGCGCTTACGGTAGTCCGCTGGCGTGAGCTGGTAGGCACGGCGGAACCAGCGCCCCATATGGCTTTGATCGGAGAATCCGAGCGCACTGGCCACCTGCGCCGGCGACTCGCCCCGCGCCAGCAGCTGCCGCGCCTTGGCCAGACGCAGCTGGATCAGATAAGCATGAGGCGCCAGCCCAAAGGCTGCCTTGAAGGCCCGCGTCAGGCGAAAGCGATCAACCCCACAGGCTTGAGCCAGATCATCCAGCCCAATGTCCTCGTAGACATGGGCATGCAGATAGTCACGCGCGACCTGGGCCACCAACGGCAGACGCGGATCGAAGGCCCGCCGCTTGCGCCAATCAAGGTGGCAAGTGAGCGATCCCAACAAGGTATCGATGGCGCTCTGGCGCACGATGCGCAAGTCACCCTCATGGAGCACGTGGAAGGCGTGATAAACGGCAGTGGCCAAGCCCGGCTCCTGGCTCAGGGTGTCGGCAAAGCCCGGTTGACTGTTGGCCGGCGCGTGCTCGAACAACCCATGCAACTCCCGTTCAAGCCAGTGCGGATCAAGGTAGAGCATGGAATAGGTAAACCCTTCCTCGGTCGGCGCATGCCCATCGTGGATTTCCCCCGGCTCCAGCATGAATACCTTGCCCGGCGTACTAAGATGGCGCACGCGTCGGCAATTGAACTGCTGCACCCCTTGTTCGGTGACACCCACCAGAAAACTGTCATGCCAGTGCGGATCGTAGGCATGCCCCTGAAAATGGGCACGAATCGATTCAATCCCGGTATCGGCATCCTGGGACAGCTCAATCCAGTTGCGTTTATCCACGGAAGGCTCCAGATGTAGGGTTCAGCGTTGAACTGTGCGGGCGACTAAATTACCGTGCTTTTGAACAGGACGTTTAGAAGATTTGTGCGGGTTGATGCTGAGCCATGACTGCCTGAGCTGAAAAGGCCGAAAGCCGACCTTTCAGCACCGTGCCCGGCCATCGGTATTGTTGTCCGGGGAGGGCGGTATCCGCTCGAAAGGGTTCATTCCAGCCGGTAGCGTCCTATCTCACCTGTCGCCATCATGAGCGCGCCCGATCCCAAAAGGTTTTGCACCATGCACACGATCCGCACCATGACGCCCTCCGACTACGCCGCCGTCCTTGCGCTGATGCAAGACACGCCCGGCATCTCCCTGCGTGAGGCCGACTCCCGCGAGGCCACCGAGCGCTATCTGGCGCGCAACCCCGGGCTGAGCTTTGTCGCTGAACATGAAGGCCGGTTGATCGGCTGTGTGATGTGCGGCCATGATGGGCGTCGCGGTTACCTGCAACATCTGCTCGTGCTGCCGGCCTATCGACGCCAGGGCATCGCGCAGGCGTTGACCCAGCGCTGCCTCAACGCACTGGAGGCACTGGGCATCTACAAATGCCACCTGGATGTATTCAAGACCAACACCCCTGCGGCCCAGTATTGGCAAGGCCAGGGCTGGCAATTGCGTACCGATATCGACCGTTACTCATTCACCCGGTCGGGCAATGAAAATGCATGAAGTTACGTGGGGGCAGGACCAGGCGGTCTACCACTCGCCATCGGGGTTGCAGTTGGCGCGCATCCAAGCAAACCGGCGCGGCGGGATGACAAGTACCCGCGCCTGTATCCCACAAAAGCCCGCGATCTGTGTCTATCGCGCCGGGTGTCAGTTGGATAGGGTCGAGCCACGTTAACTGACGACCGAGCCCACCATGGAACTCACTGCTGTCCCGTTTGGCACCACCGACTGGTCCACTGTCGAACCCGAACTTCACCCCGGTGTTACCGGCAATGCGGTATGGCGCACCCGCCACTTCGGCACCACCCGCGTGCGCTGGGTCGAATACAGCCCCGGCTACCTGGCCGATCACTGGTGCTGGCGCGGGCATGTGCTGCTGTGCCTCGAAGGCGAGTTGCACACGGAGTTGGAAGACGGCCGCCAGTTCACGCTGACGGCCGGGATGAGTTACCAGGTGGGCAATGACATGGAAGGGCATCGTTCATCCACCGCCACTGGGGCCAAGCTGTTTATTGTGGATTAAGCCTGCAAACCCCTCGAAAACATGGGGACTCTCTATCGCAGTGGCAATGTAGTGGCTACACTCTGCACCGGGGCCCACCCCCTGCTGGCACTTAACGCAGCGTAAGACGTTTAAACCTCACGCTGCCTAAGGGCCAACCCATGATTGACCGTTTCATGCTGTTGCTGGTGCCCGCCTCATTGGCGGTGTGCACCTCGTTCGCAGTGGCCGCTGATAGCGAGCCGTTGTCGCCACGCTTCGATATCACCCGCTTTGAGGTGCGCGGTAATACGCTGCTGCCCGCCGACGCACTGGCGCAGAGTGTGGCGCCGTTCGTGGGGGCCCAGCGCGATTTCAGCGATGTGGCCAAGGCCCAGGAGGCGCTTGAAGACGTCTTCCACCGACAAGGCTATCCACTGGTGCGCATCGACCTGCCTGAGCAGGAGTTGAACGGTGGTGTGGTGGTGCTGGACGTGGTGCAAGTGCGGATTGGCCAGGTGACGGTCGCCGGCAACCAGCATTTCAGCACGGCCAACGTGCGCCAGTCGCTGTCGGCGCTGCAAGAGGGCACCTCGCCTGACCTGGCGGCGGTGTCCAAGAGCCTCAAGCTGGCCAACGAAAACCCGGCCAAGCAGACCGTGATGAAACTCAAGACTGGCGCGGCCGCCGATACGGTGGACGCCGACGTGCAAGTCAGCGATGAGTCGCCATGGAGCGCTGCGCTGAACCTGGACAACAGTGGCTCCAAGGAAACCGGGCGCACCTACGTCGGTGCCGTGTTGCAGAACGCCAATATGTTCGGGCGCGACCAGGTGATGAGCCTGCAATACACCACCACCGTGGAGAAGCCCGAGCGTGTCAGTGTCTACGGCCTGGGCTACCACCTGCCGCTGTATGCGCTGGGCGACTCCCTGGACTTTTTCACCAGTTACTCGGATGTCGACAGCGGTACGGTGACGGCGGGTATCTTCGACCTGGCCGTCAGCGGCCGCGGCACGATCTTCGGCACGCGCTACAACCACAACCTGGCGACGGTGGGTAATTACCAATCCAAGCTGGTCTATGGCATCGACTACAAGGCCTATAAAAGCAGCCTGGAGCTGTTCGATGTGCAACTGGGCAACGACATCACCGTGCACCCCCTCAGCCTGGGTTACCAAGGCACCTGGGTGCGCCTGGATGGCGACGCGAATATCGGCCTGTCGCTGTTGCACAACATCCCCGGCGGGTCCAAGGGCCAACAGAGTGATTTCGACCTGGCGCGTGCCCATGCACGGGATGACTACACGGCATTGCGCTTTGCCACGAGCATCACGCAGATCCTGCCGGCCGCCTGGCAGTTGCGCGCGGCGTTGAACGGCCAGTACACCAAGGATGCCCTGGTGCCCGGCGAGCAGTTTGGCGCCGGCGGCGCGGCGTCGGTGCGTGGCTTCCGTGAGCGCGAGGTGAGCAACGACTCGGGTGTGGTCGGCAATCTCGAAGCCTACACGCCGCCGTTGTGCCTGGGGGGTAGTTGGCAGTGCCGCGCCCTGGCGTTCTACGACGCCGGCTACCTGACGCGTAACAACGCGCTGCCCGGTGAGTTCGAACACATCAGCCTGAGCAGCGCAGGCCTGGGTGTGCGCCTGATCTACCGACGCAACCTCAATCTGCAAATGGATTACGGCCATGCCTTGCACGCCGAAGCCAGTGATACCCAGCGCGGCGATGATCGCCTGCACGTCCGTCTCAGCCTGGCCTTTTGAGGGTGCCATGACAATCAAACCTACCTTGATGGCGCTGTCCCTGGCGATGGCGATGGCCACCAGTGCGATGGCGGCCCCGGTCAACCCGGTGATCGTCAACGGCCAGGTGACGTTTACCCAGGATGGCAACACCCTGACCGTCACCAACAGCCCCAATGCAATCATCAACTGGTCGAGCTTCTCCATCGCCCAGGGCGAGCTGGTGCGGTTTGTACAACAGAGCAGCAACAGCAGCGTGCTCAACCGTATCACCGGCCAGGACCCCAGCGTGATCCTCGGTACCTTGCAGTCCAACGGGCGGGTGTTTCTGATCAACCCCAACGGCATCGTGTTCGGTGCCGGGGCGCAGATCGATGTCGGCGGCCTGGTGGCGTCGAGCCTGGCGATTTCCAACGCGGACTTCCTCTCGGGCAACCGGCGTTTCTCCGCTGACGGGCCGGCTGGCCAGGTCAGCAACCAGGGCGCGATTACCACGCCGTCGGGGGGCCAGGTGTACCTGATCGCGCCGGATGTGAACAACACCGGCATCATCACCACGCCCCAGGGCGAGACGGTGCTGGCGGCGGGGCACTCGGTGCAGTTGGTGGACTCCACTAATCCGGGCATGCACGTGGTGGTGTCGGCGGATAAGGACCAGGCGCTGAACCTGGGCACCGTGATTGCCCAAGGCGGCACCATCGGTATCTACGGTGCACTGGTCAACCAGCGCGGCACGCTGAACGCCAACAGTGCCGTGGTCGGCGCCAACGGCAAGGTGGTGCTCAAGTCCAGCCGTACCACCTTGCTCGAAGCCGGTAGCAGCACCACCGCCACGGGCGTCGGGGGGGGCGGTGACATACACGTGCTGGGCGAGCAGGTCGGTGTGATGGGCAATGCGCGCATCGATGCCAGCGGCCAGCGCGGCGGTGGCCGTGTGCTGATTGGCGGTGACTACCAAGGCAAGAATCCGGCCATCCTGAACGCCAAACACAGTTATGTGAGCCAGGACGCGCGGATTTCCGCCGACGCCCTGGCCAGCGGCGATGGCGGCAAGATCATCGTATGGGGCAATGACACGACGCGGGTCCATGGCACGCTGTCGGCTCGCGGCGGCGCGGCCTCGGGCAACGGCGGCCTTGTCGAGACGTCCGGGCATTTCCTGGATGTGGCCGGCGCGCGGGTCGACACACGTGCGGCCCTCGGCACGGCGGGCTTCTGGCAGCTGGACCCGGCGAATATCCTGGTTACCTCGTTCCTGTCCGGCCCTTCGGCTTCACTGGGCGATGTGTCGGCTTTCGCCAATGCACCGGGCGCCGACAGTGAAATCGATGCCGACCTGCTGTCCAACGCGACCTCCAATGTGTTGTTGCAAGCCACCCACGACATCACGTTCTACACGGGGGTCAACAACACCAACAGCGGTGTCGGCCTCACGGCGCAGGCGGGTAACGACATTCATGTCAATTCGCTGATCCGGTTCAGCGGGGATATCACCCTGGCCGCCAACCATGACGGCGCCGGCACGGCCAGCGGCAGCGGGCGGGTGTTTACCGAGGGCGTGCCCACCGCTGGCGGGCGCTTGACGATCACTGACGTCGACCGGCCGCCTGTCGAGCCCCCGAAGCCTGTCACAGTGCCGCCCAGCGCCGATATTTGTACGTTGGCGCCGAACTCGGCGTTGTGCCAGGTGCTGTCGCCACCCACGGCGAGAGAGCCGAACAACCCGGTGCAAATGGCAACGAATGAGGTCATCAAGACCGTGAACCGGTCGTCCTCCAGCGTTATGGACACTGCCTCCTCCGGTATTCCGGCTGAAAAAAGCCGGGGCCCCTCAGTACCCGCTAACAAGGCGGAAGGCAATACAGACGCTTCCACTGATCAGGGCAATAAACATGAACCCGTTAAAAAGCTGTACTGCAATTAACGCGTGGCTGTTGCTGGCGCTGCTGAGTGCAGCGACCTGGGTTCAGGCCGCCCCGCAGGCCGGTGTGGTGACGCATCTGAGCGGGCCGTTGTTCGTCAAGAAGCTCGACGGCAGCCTGCGCGTACTGGGTGAGCAGTCGTTGGTGGAAGTCGGCGATACCTTGTCGACCCAGGGCAAGGGCTATGCGCAAGTGCGCCTGCGCGATGACAGCCTGTTGACCCTGCAACCGGGTACCGTGCTCAGCGTGGACGCGTTTGCCTACGACGTGAATGTGCCTGGCGCCGATGCGGCGGTGTTCACCCTGAAACAGGGCGGGTTACGCTCGGACAGTGGGTTGCTCGGTAAGCGCAGCCAGGATCGCTCGACGTTGATGACGCCCCGAGGCCGTATCAACCTGCAATCGGCCAGCGTGGAGGTGTATTACCAGCCGACGGCAGGGGTGGCGACGCGAGCTTCGTCGCGGGTGAAAAGCCTGGCCATGGGGTTGGCCGCGTCGGCCGGACACGCTGACGACTCTTACAGCGCCGTCGTCGCTGCGGTTTCGGCACGCTATGTTTATCGCCTGGCCAATGTGCTGGCATCGGTCGAGTCATGGGCGGCGCAAGGAAAGGCATCGCTTGCGGCAGTGGTGCAAAAGGCTACGTCAGTGCTGCCACCCGGTTTATACGTGCACGTGCTCGACGGTCTGATCAATTTGACTAACGAGGGCGGTACGCAGGGTTTCAAGGCTGGCCAGTTCGGGTTCACGTCGAGCTTTAGGGAACCTCCTGCGGTCTTGCCGAATAACCCCGGTATTTCGTTCACCCTACCGCCCGCATTCAACCAATCCACGGGGTCGCAGGGCTCCACGGCCAACGCCAGCAAATCGAATAACGTTGATTGCGAGGTGCGCTAAGCCGGATGGACCCCGCTTAACCCATCAATGCATCTTGCTATGGTCCATGCCATCCAGCCCACGCGCCTTGGCCTGGACCTCGACGGTCTGCTTCTCGCCCTTGGCATTCTGCACCGTCAAGGTCAGCGGCACCTGGTCGCCTTCCTTGATCTGCCCGGTCAGGCCCATCAGCATCACGTGGTAACCGTCCGGGTCGAGCTTGACCGCCTGGCCCGCCGGCAGGGCCACCGAGTCCACCGGGCCCATGCGCATCACGTCGTCCTTCATGCTCATCTCATGGATCTGCACGTCCTTGGCCACCGGCGAGGCCACGCTGAGCAGCTTGCTGTCGCTGTCGGCGGTCACGGTCATGAACGCGCCGCTGGCCGGCTGGCCCGGCACGGTGGCGCGTACCCAGGCGTCGGTGACCTGCACCTGGGCGCTGGCGTGGGCGGCGAGACCCAGCAGGGTCAGGCCAAAGGTGAAGCGCTTGAGGTGTTGAACGGCAGTCATTAGCAGACCTCCATGACGGTGAGCAGGTCTTCTGCGCACTCTTTAGCGGTAAGGGATGCCTGCAGGCCCAGGCGCAGGTTGCCACGGGTGTCGAACACGAAACTGGTGGCCGTGTGGGACAGGGTGTAGGTGTCGCCGGCCGGGATCTTTTCATAAAAAATCCCGAACTCCTTGGCGGCCACGGCGATTTCTTCCGGGGTGCCGTAGAGCGCTTCGAAGCTGGGGTCGAAGGCCTTGACGTATTTGTCGAGAATCTCGGGCGTGTCGCGTTCCGGGTCGAGGGTGATGAAGATCACCTGCATGATCTCGCCGTCGCGGCCCATCAGCTTCTTGGCCTGGGCGGCGCGGGCGAGGGTGGTCGGGCACACGGCCGGGCACTGGGTGAAACCGAAGAACACCACCGGCATCAGGCCACGGTAGGAACTGAGGGTGACGGTGTCGCCCTCGGTGTTCTTGAGCTTGAAGGTGCGGCCCATGATCTTGTCGCTCAAGTCCTTGCCGTACTTGAAGTTCAACTTGGGGCTGTTGTCACAACCGGCCAGCAGGCCCAGACCCAACAGGCCCATGCCGGTCAGGACCTTGCGGCGGGTGAATAACGTACTCATCAACGGTGCATCCTGTGAAACGCCCGCATTGCGCTAAGTCAACTCGGCAGGCTTTGAATAGGAGTAAACGAGGAGGGCGCCAAGTCTACCAACCCTGGCCAGCCCGCGTAATCTGCGACGTTCTGCCACAGGGGCATGCCGCGCTTCATCCTTTTGCGGCTCTGGTGGTAGAGTCGCCGCCATGAAATTGAGCCGCCCCGACCGTTCCCTGATTGTCTGGACCCTGTACTTCTGCGTGCTGATGAACCTGTTCGCGTGCGGTTTGGGCCATGGCCAGATGATGGGCCAGCAGCTCAATGGGATCGGTGGCGCGTTCTGTGGGGTGGACGGCAAACCGGCGCCACTTTCCGACAAAGGGCTGGGCGCGCCGTCTTCCAGCAACATCTCGAACTACTTTGCCTGCCCGGTGTGCAACGCTGTCACCGTCGCCCTGGTGTTCCTGATCGGCCTCGCCTGGCTACTGGGCCTCGGGCAAGCCCCGCGCCCGGCCCATGAGCGGCGCAACAAGGCGCCGCCGCGTTATTCCTGGCCCTCGGCCAACCCCCGCGCCTCTCCCGCCTTCTGACGTATGCCTTGGGCCTCCTGTGAACAGGGGGCGTTCGATCGTCACGACTGTGAGTGCGTTTCATGAATCATCACCTGCCTGCAGGCGCCAGCCGCCTGGTCAGCAAGGCATCGCGTCGCCTGCGTGCTGAACCCTTGCGGCCTGAATACCCAAGCAATGCCCGCTGTTTCGTGCACCTGGATGCACGCCTGTTGCCGTATTGGCACACCGTGTTCGACATCTGCCCGGCGCTGCTCAAGCTCGACCCGCCGGAGGGGCTGAACCTGTTTCGCAGCTTCATGACCTGGGCGTATCACAACCAGCCTCCCCAGGACTGGACGTGGCACCTGAATGTCTGCCGCTGGCTGCTGGGTTCGGCGTACCGCGGGCAGATTGACGAAGAGCCCATCGAAACCTTCATGGCGGCGGCTGCGGCGTGCTGGATCAACACGGATGACAGCCAGGCCCAGGGCGTGGTCCTGGGCTGGCAAGGCGTGCGCGTGTTCGACTGCAAAGGCTCCGCGCACGCCGGCTGCGAAGCGCCCGCGCTGGCGCCCCTGCCGTGGGACTTTGCCTGGTGCCCGCTGATGTCGCCGAAGGGTTTCAGCGCGTGGTTGCCGGTGCCCTGAGGAGCGGGCCCGGCCTGCCAGGGCGCCACTGGCTTCAGGCGGGGGCTCGATCAATGCGGGAGGGTTGGATTGTTACGTAAACGGAAAAAGTGATTGACGGTTTTAGCGGCTATTTCCCCGCCGCCCAACGCTATACCGTGCGCGCACCCGTTGGATGCAGCACCGCCCGAGCGACAAAGAACAGGGTTGGGCTGTGACGGGGTTGCCTCAATGACTTCCCGGAGCCTTCATGAAACACACCACTTGCCTGGCGCTCGCCGTTTCCCTCGGCGCGGCGCAACAGGCTGCTGCATCGGGTTTTATCGATGACAGCAAAGCCACCCTCGACCTGCGCAACTTCTATTACAACCAGGACACCCGTAACGCCAAGGCGCCCTCCGATAAGGAGTGGGGCCAGGCGTTCATGTTCAACTACCAGTCCGGTTTTACCGACGGGCCAGTAGGCTTGGGCCTTGACCTGCAAGCCATGTACGGCCTGCGCCTGGATGCCTCGGGCCGCGCCGGCAAGGCCGGTGAAGACAACACCCCCGGCAGCGTATTCCCACTGTCCGATGGCAAGGCCGCCAACGACTTCAGCAAGACCGGCGCCACCGGCAAGATGCGTATCTCACAGACCCAGTTCAAGGCCGGCACGCTGCTGCCCAAGTTGCCCGTGCTGACGACCGAAGACGGCCGGCTGTTGCCGCAGACCTTCCGTGGCTATCAGGTCGACTCCAAGGACCTCAAGGACTTCAACCTGGTCGCCGGTAAAATGGAGCAGGTGCTGGACCGCAACTCCAGCAACGGCCAGGGCATGTCCATCGCCGGGGCCAATGACCCGGCCAAGGGCAAGTTCAGCAACCAGTTCTACTACGGCGGGGCGGATTACGCCGTCAGCAAACAACTGCAAGTGCAGTACTACTACGCCAGCCTGGAGAACTTTTACCAGCAGCACTTCCTGGGCCTGATCCATAACTGGCAGTTGCCGGTGGGGCAGCTCAAGACCGACCTGCGCTATTTCTACAGCACGGCCGACGGCAAGAATGCCAGCGCCGCCGGGCGTGGCGAAGGCTATGTCAGTTCGGGGTACTACGGGGCGGGCGTCAATTCCGGCAAGGTCGACAACCGCCTGTGGAGCGCAATGTTGACCTATGGCTTGCACGGGCACTCCGTGGGCCTGGGCTATCAAAAGACCACTGGCGAAAGTGATTTTCCCCACATCAACCAGGGCCAGGGCCGTTCGCTGTACCTGATCACCAACGCCCAGTCGCTGAAGTTCGTCAATGCCGGCGAACAGGCCACGGTGGGCAACTACACCTACGACTTTACCGGCCTGGGCATTCCGGGGCTGAAGTCGAGCGTGACCTATATCCACGGCAGCAACATCCGCGCGGCGCGTCGCGACAACAGTGAGTGGGAGCGCGATTTGCGCGTCGACTACGTGATCCCCGTGGGGACGTTCAAAGGCCTGGGCCTGACCTGGCGCAGCGCGGTATTGCGCGGCAATGACACACCCGACAAGGATGAGACGCGCCTGATCGTCAGCTACAGCATCCCGCTGATGTAGGGCACCCAGGCGCAACGCTTGATCGGTATCAAGGCCGTGTCATTCACCCTCGCGCACACTGGGCTCCCCACGGCCGGTCCCTCTGCGAGGCCTCCATGCTTTACCTCCTGTTGCTATTGGCCCACCTGTTCGCCGCGCTGATCTTTATCGGCACGGTGTTTTTCGAGGTGCTGATCCTGGGGCACCTGCACCGGCACCTGCCGATTCGGGTGATGGTGCTGGTGGAGCAGGGTGTCGCCCGGCGCGCCCGGGTGTTGATGCCGTGGGTGCTCTTGGTGCTGTTCGGTGCCGGGCTCGGCATGGTCTGGCTGCGTTATCTGCCGGTGCTGTCGGCACCGTTGGCGTCTGCCTTTGGCACATTGCTGACCCTCAAGCTGATCCTGGCCGCCAGTGTGCTCCTGCACTTTCTGGTGACGATGGCGCGGATGCGCCTGGGCACCGTCAGTGCGCGCTATAGCCGCTGGGTGCATCTGAGCCTGTTCGCGCACATGGTCGCGATCGTGCTGCTGGCCAAGAGTATGTTTTACCTGAGCTGGTAGACGTACGGGCCTGCGACCTTGATGCATATCAAGGTGCGCAACCAGGTCGCACCGGACAATGGCTCACCGTCGCCCGTACCGGAGTCTGTCATGCGCACCCACCTTCATCCCTCCCGCTTTCGTCACGATCAAGGCGTGTTGGACCTGGCCTGCCAGACGGACACCCGGCGCTTCCATGCCGGTGTCGGCTCCCTGGACCTGTTGCGCGCCTTGCGTGACAGCCGCCAGCGCCAACGGCCGCTGGCGTTGAACCTGCACTGGCCGGCGAGCGACCCAGGCGATGACTACCTGCACAGCCTGACCCAGGAAATCCAACTGATGGGTTGCCAGCTCGGCGCGCGCCAGCCGGTTGATCACTTTCACCTGCGCGGCACCACCCCGGCGCTGGCGCAGTTGCAAGCGTTGATGGCGCAGTTGCATGAGCGCTTCAACTTCCTCGACCACGACCGGGGTGACTACCGCATCGACCTCGACCCTTGGCACATGGACTGGGCCACCATGGGCCTGCTGCGCGAGCTGGGCTTCAACCACGCCAGCATCGGCGTGCCGGACGCCAATCGCGAAGGGCCTTTGCCCCAGGCGCGGTACCAGGACCCGGCGCCCATCGAATCGTTGGTCGATGCGGCGCGCACCTTCGGTTTTCGCTCGGTCAACATCGACCTCGGTTATGGGCATGCCTGGCAGACCCCGGCGAGTTTCGAGCAGAAACTCGCCAGCCTGATCACCCTGGAGCCGGACCGCTTGCAGGTGTTCGATTACGCCCACGCGCCTTCACGCTATCAAGCCCAGCGCCTCCAGCCGTTCTGCAGCGAAGCAGACAAGAGCGCCATGCGCCGCAGCAGCTTTGAGCACCTGGCCGCCGCGGGCTATCACTACATCGGCCTGGGCCAGTTCGCCCGCGCCGACGATGACCTCAAGCAGGCCCAGGAGCGCGGGCGCCTGAGCCGTAACTGCGAAGGTTTTACCCTGCACGGTTATTGCGACCATGTTGGTTTCGGCCTGGGCGCCATCAGCCAGATCGACACCTTGTGTGCGCAGAACACCACCGATCCTCGCCAGTACCGCGAACAGTTGGGTAATGGCCAGCTCGCCACGAGCCGCGGCTGGTTTCGCGAGACCGCCGACCCGGTGCGCCTGCACGTCGCCGAACGCCTGGCCTGTGACCTTGAGTTGGATATCCGCGCGGTGGAGCATCGCTACGGCCTGGTGTTCGCGCGCTATTTCGCCAACCTGTGGCCGTTGCTGGAAGCCTTGCACCGCGACGGCCTGATCGAGCTGTCGCCGACATTCATTTGGCTGCTGCCGGCCGGCCTGCCGCACGTGGATGGCATCTGCGCGTTGTTCGAACGCGCCGTGCTCGCTACCCCGGTCAGTGCCAATGACGAGGTGATCGACCATGACAGCCTTTGAATTCGACCGCGCCCTGGTACACAAATACGACCGACCCGGGCCGCGCTACACCTCGTACCCCACCGCACCGCAATTCAACAGTGCCTTTGCCCTGGATGACTATCACCAGGCGGTGCGCGCCAGCCACCGGGTGGCCGCGCCCAAGGCGTTATCGGTGTATATCCATATCCCGTTCTGCCAGAGCCTTTGCTACTACTGCGGCTGCCACAAGATCATCACGCGCAAGACCCACCGCGCCGTGGAGTACCTGGGCTACCTCAAGCGCGAGATCCAGATGCAAGGCGCGTTGTTCGAGCGCTCCCGGCGCTTGACCCAGTTGCACCTGGGGGGCGGTACGCCGACCTACCTGGACGACGCGCAACTGGCTGAGCTGATGGACTGCCTGGGGCAACATTTCACCCTGGATGACAGTGACGCCCATGAGTTCTCCATAGAGGTGGACCCACGCACCATCAGCGTCGAACGGATCGACACCCTGCGTCGCCTGGGTTTCAATCGCCTGAGCTTCGGCGTTCAGGACTTCGACCCCGACGTGCAGGCAGCGGTCAATCGCCAGCAAAGCGAAGCGCAGATCGTGCAACTGGTGGCGGCGGCCCGCGAGGCGCGCTTCAAGTCCGTGAGTGTCGACCTGATCTACGGCTTGCCCCTGCAAACCGTGGCCAGTTTCGATGTGACCCTGAGCAAACTGATCGCCCTGCGCCCTGACCGGGTGGCGGCCTACAGCTACGCGCACCTGCCCAGCCAGATCCGCGCCCAGCGCATGATCCGCCCCGAAGACATGCCACCCCCGACGCGCAAGCTGGAACTGTTGGAACTGACCATCCGCCGCCTTACCGAGGCCGGTTACGTCTACATCGGCATGGACCATTTTGCCTTGCCCGACGATGAGCTGGCATTGGCCCGCGCCAATGGCAGCCTGCAACGCAACTTCCAGGGCTACTCCACCCATGCCGATTGCGACCTGATCGGCCTGGGTGTATCCGCCATCGGCAAGGTGGGTGACAGCTACAGCCAGAGCGTCAAGGAACTGTCCCAGTACTACGCGCGAATCGATGCGGGCATGCTCCCGGTACAGCGCGGTTATCGGCTCAACCCCGATGACGTGCTGCGCCGCGAGGTGATCAATGGCCTGATGTGTGACGGCCGCGTCGATTTCGCCCGGGTCGAAGCCGCCCATGGCATTCGGTTCAACGAGTATTTTGCCGAGGCCATGACACAACTGGATGAGCAGGTGGAAGATGGGCTGTTGCTGATCCAGCACGATGCACTGCAACTGTTGCCCAAGGGCCAATTGATGGTGCGCAGCGTAGCCATGGCCTTCGACGCCTACCTCGGCGGCGCACACAAAGGCCAGTTCTCCCGCACGGTTTGAGCTAAGTGCTGTCGCGGCGATCGGAGTTGTGCCTGGTGTACTCGATAAAAAATGTGGGAGGGGGCTTGCCCCCGATGAGGGAGTGTCAGCCACTTATTGGTTAACTGACCCGGCGCCATCGGGGGCAAGTCGAATCGTCGCACCGCCCCTCCCACATTTGGATCTGCATCCATCAGGTAGACCTGAGTCTGCTTTTGCTCTGTCTTTTGCGGCCTTGGAACCGACCGGAGTTGTGCCTGGTGTACTCGGTAAAAAATGTGGGAGGGGGCTTGCCCCCGATGAGTGAGTGTCAGTCACTTAGTTGTTAACTGACCCGGCGCTATCGGGGGCAAGTCGAATCGTCGCACCGCCCCTCCCACATTTGGATCTGTATCTATCAGGTAGACCTGAGTCTGCTTTTGCTCTGTCTTTTGCCGCCCTGGAACCGACCGAAGTTGTGCCTGCTGTACTCGGTTAAGTGTGGGAGGAGGCAGTCTTTGAACACCATGGCTCAATGTGATGTGCCTTCGGCAAACTCCACCTTGTTCCCCACGTTGTACTTGCCCGAAGGTTTGTTCATCGGGATGCGCTTGATCTCCTTCAGCGTCTGGCTGTCATACACGATCAACGCGCCGTCGGTGGCCCAGATACTCAGCAGCAGGTAGCGGCCATCCCGGGTGAATTCCACGTGGGCCGCGGTCTTGCCTGGCATCGGCCGCAGGGTGTGGGCGATCTCCAGGGTCTGCTTGTCGATCAGGTGGATCGCATCGTTGTCCGGCCCGAAGAACACGTCGCTCCACACATAGCGCGAGTTCACGTGGCTGCGCATGAAAAAGCCTGGCCCGAGGGTGGGGATCTGTTTGATCAGTGTCCAGGTCTTGAGGTCGATCACCGAGATTTGCCCCTTGCTGATATTCGGCGTGGCAAATACCCACTGGCCATTGCGTTGCCAATACGTCCCGGAACCCAGGTGCGGCATGCCGGACAGCGGGATATCGGTGACCACCCGACCGCTGTCCAGGTCAATCACCTGGCCGCCCCCGGCTTTGCGTGAGGTGGCCACCAGTTGGCGGTAATCCGGGGAGAAGGAAAAGTCATCGAGCACGTCCTGGGCCTGGATGCGCCGGGGTTCGAAGCTGGGCTGGGCGGCGGCATAGGACAACTCCCAGACTTCGTTCACGTCCTTGAGCGCCACGATAAAGCTGTTGCGCGGCGGCGCGGTGTAGACCGCGCTGACGCGGGAGGCTGTGTCCAGCGTCTTGACCAGGGACAGGTCGCGCGCATCCAGCAGCACCAGGTTGCCCGGCAGGTAGTTGCCCGCCAGCACCCAGCGCCCGTCCTTGCTCACCGCCAGGTTGCGGGTATTGAGCCCGACGCGGATTTCGGCGATCAGCTTGAGGTTGTGCAGGTCATATTGGCTGATCCAGCCGTCGCGCGAGGCGAAGTACACAAAACGCCCGTCGGGGGAGAATTTTGGCCCGCCGTGCACCGCAAAATGGGTGGGGAAGCGGTCCAGCACGGTAAAGGTGTCACCGTCGAGAATGTCGATGTGATGGTCGCCCGACTCCACCACCACGAACAGGTTGAGCGGGTCGGCGTGATGTTGCGGTGTGGTGGGCAAGCGGCTCACATCCGCCAATACCGTGTGGCTGCTACGGATAGCCTGCTCATCCCAGCTCACCGGCGAATCGGGCGGCTGTTGCAGCAAGCTCGCCAGGCCGTCGATCTGTGCCGCACTCAGCTGTGGCGCGAACGCGGCCATCTGGCTGGCGGGGCGGCCTTGTTCGATGACCTTGCGCACTTCCTCCGGCTTGATCCGCCCCAGGCTTTCCGGGAGCAACGCCGGGCCGCTGGCGCCGATGCGGTTGAGGCCGTGGCAGCCTGCGCAGAGGCGTTGGTAGTCCTCGGCCGGCGTTCCGTGGGCGGCCGAGGCCCAGAGCAGCGGCACCAGCAGCAGGCGTTTCATACCGCCACCGCTTCACGGGCCGGGGTCAGGCTGGCGGGGAAGTGCAGGGCGGTGTCGGCGAACAGGTTGACCACATGGCCAATCACGGTCAGGGTCGGCACCCCGGGCTCGCAGTCGGCGGCCAGGGTCGGTAACTGGCGCAGGGTGCCACGGGCCACGTGCTGGTCGGCGCGGGCACCATTGCTGATCAGCGCCGCGGGTGTGTCCCCCGGTAAACCCGCCGCAACCAGGTGTTCGGCGATCAGCGCCAGATTGGACAGGCCCATGTAGAACACCAGCGTCTGGCTCGGCTCTGCCAGGCTGGCCCAGGGCAATTTCAAGGCACCGTCGCGTTGCAGGTGCCCGGTGACGAAGCGGCAGGAGTTGACCAGGTCGCGGTGGGTCAACGGGATGCCGGCATAGGCGCTGCACCCGGACGCCGCGGTAATACCCGGCACCACCTGGCAAGGAATGCCCCGCGCCAGCAGGTATTCCAGCTCTTCGGCACCGCGCCCGAAGATAAAGGGGTCGCCGCCCTTGAGGCGCACGACCCGTTGCCCCTGGTCGGCCAGGTCGGCGAGCAGTTCGTTGAGCTGGTCCTGGGGCAGGCTGTGACAGCCGCTGGCCTTGCCCACATAGTGGCGCGCGCAGGTCAGCGGGATCAGGCTCAGCAGCTCGGCGCTGACCAGGCGGTCGAACACCACGGCATCGGCCTGCATCAACAAGCTCCAGGCACGCAGGGTCAACAGGCGCGGGTCACCGGGGCCGGCGCCCACCAACGCGACTTCGCCGGGGTGGAAGGGGCTGTGCAAACTGGCAGGTAGGGCGGTTGAAGTGTGCATGAGACGTCCTTGGTTCTTCATCAGGTAGGCAGCGCCCCCGGTTGTGTCACCGGGTGGTCGCGCCAGGGATCAGGGGGAGGGCCGCTGGGCGATCTCGGCGTCACTGAGGTGGCAGCCGGGGTCCGGGCCCCAGAGGTCGCCGTCGGCCCAGGCGCGGGTGCGCGTATTGCCGTTGCAGATCGGCAACCAATGGCACTTGGCACAACGCCCACCGATGGCACGCGGGTGTTCGCGCAGGCGCAGCAGCAACGGATCGGGCTGGTCCAGCCAGAGTTGGCGGAAGGTGGTGTTGCGCACATTGCCCACCGAGTGCTGCCACCAGTAGGTGTCGGGGTGCACCTCGCCCGTGTTGTCGATATTGGCGATGCCGCTGCCGGAGGCATTGCCGCCCCAGTTGTGCAGCAGGTGCTCCAGCTGGGGGTAGTGTTGGGGCAGATGCTGGTGGACCCATTGCAGCAACAGCACGGCGTCGGCGTCGTTGTTGCCGCTGACGAAGTCACTGTCGATACCGTTTTCGATATCGCTCCAGGCCTGTTGGAAAATCAACCGCATGGCCTCGCGGCTCATCTGCCGGTGCGCGTCCAACTGGCGGCTGCGCTTGCCACGCCCGCTGTAGTTGAGGTGCGACAGGTAGAACTTCTGCACATCGTACGTGCGCATCAGCGCCAGCAGCTGCGGCAACTGCGCGTGGTTGTCCTGGGTCAGGGTGGTGCGCAGGCCCACGCGAATCCCGGCCTCGCGGCACAGGCGGATGGCGTGCATCGAGCGCTGGAAACTGCCGTGCAATTGGCGAAAGGCGTCGTGGGTCGCCTCCAGGCCATCGATGCTGATGCCCACATAGTCGAACTGCGCGTCGGCAACCTGCTGGATAGTGTGCTCATCGATCAACGTGCCGTTCGTCGACAGCGCCACGAAAAAACCTTTGTCGCGGGCATAGGCGCTG
Organism: Pseudomonas sp. G11; assembly: GCF_029457515.1. NCBI lineage: Bacteria > Pseudomonadati > Pseudomonadota > Gammaproteobacteria > Pseudomonadales > Pseudomonadaceae > Pseudomonas > Pseudomonas sp. G11. Next base: position 4,782,538 of record NZ_CP120377.1, on the reverse strand, counting down.
AGCTGGAACAGGTCCTCGCGCAGCATGGGTTCGCCGCCGGACAGGATCAACACACGCACCCCGGCGGCCTGCAGATCATCGATGACCTGAAGGGCCGCCGGGGTGTCCAGTTCATTGCGGAACACACTGTCGGCGCTGGTGGCGTAACAGTGTTTGCAGGTGAGGTTACAGCGCCGCAGCAGGTTCCAGATCACCACCGGCGGCCGATCGCTGCCGGGCGGCGATGTACGGGGTGGCGGGCATTGGCCGGCGAGGGTACGCAAGTACTGACTGATCCGCAGCATGGGGCGCTCCTACGAGTGGGCCGGCGGCAGGCGCAGGCCGGTTTTTTTCAGGATGCGGCTGCTCACCAGCATCTCGTCGGCGCGGCAGGCATCCCCCAGCAGGAACCGCAGGTGTTCGCGGTAGCTGTCGATTTCCTCACGGCTGCGCCCATGCACCATGGCGAACAGGTTGTAGGGCCAGCCGGGGCGGCGCGGACGCCGGTAGCAATGGCTGACAAACGGCTGCGCACCGAGCAGTTGACCCAGGCGCGGCAGTTGCGTGTCGAGTACGTCCCAGACCGTCATGCCGTTATGCCGATAGCCCAGGCGATAGTGGTTGGGCACCGCCGCGATACGTCGGATCGCGCCTTCGGCCTGCAGGCGCTTGAGCAGGTCGAGGGTCGATTCGACGCTGATGCCCAACTGCTCGGCGAGCCAGGCCCACGGGTCTTCCACCAGCGGCAGGCCGCCTTGGGTGAGGGCGACCAGGCGCAGGGCCAGGGGGGTGTCAGACCGGGAAATACAGACCGACATGGTAGGTGTGCTCCTTCGGCAGGTTGAGCACCGACAACCCGGTCAGGGCCTCGATGCGCGACAGGGTGGCGGCCAACTCCGTCTCGGTGGCGCAGGCGAGCACGAACCACATGTTCCAGCGGTGCTCGCGGCGGTAGTTGTGGGCGACCTGGGGCAGGGCGTTGAGCTGCTCGGCGACGGCGTCAAAGCGCGCCTCGGGTACGGCCAGCGCGGCCAGGGTGAAGGCGCCGCCGAGGCGCTCGATATCGAACATAGGGCCGAAGCGCGTAAGCACGCCGTCTTCGAGCAAATCATGCAGGCGGTCGAGCACTTCACCGGGGCGGCTGTGCAGTTCGGCGGCCACCTGCTGCCAAGGTTCGCGCACCAGCGGCAAGCCGAGTTGCAGGCGATTGATCAGGCGTCGGTCAAGATCATCCATGGGCCCATACCTGCGAAGGGGGTGGGGCAAAACGTCCGCCGCATTGCTTGAAGGCGCGCGTGCTGAACAGCAGTTGATAGGGCAGGTCGCTGAGCAGCTGCTGCTCCAGCAGCGCGTGAATCTGCGCCTCGACCGCGCGGTGCTCGCGGCCGTGGACCATGCAGAACAGGTTGTAGCGCCACTGCGGCAGGCGCCGGGGGCGCTGGTAACACAGGTTCACCCCCGGCGCGCGGCCCAGGCGCTGGCCGACTTCATCGACCAGCGCATCCGGCACATCCAGCACCAGCATCGCGTTGGCCACATACCCCAGGGCGCGGTGGTTGAGCACCAGGCCGACGCGGCGAAACAAGCCCTGGTCGCGCCATTGCTGCATCTGTTGCAGCACCTGGTCGTGATGGGCGCCGATCTGTTCGGCGAGGTCTTCATAAGGCCGCGTGACGATAGGCAAACCGCGCTCCAGGCACTGGCGCAGGTCGAGCATTTGTTCCTGGGTCAGCGGCGTGATCACGGGTGTTCTCCCAGGGAAAACCCGAGGTCGATGCGGTAGGCGGTGAGCATCGGCAAATCCAGCGGGGTGAGGCCGGTGTCTTTCTCCAGCTCATCAAGGATTTGCTCCAGGTGCTGGCGGTGCGGCCCGGTCAGCACGAACCACAGGTTGTAGTGATGGTCGCGGGCATAGTTGTGGTTGACCTCCGGATATTGGTTGATCCGCAGGGCCACCTGCTCCAGGCGTTCGACGGGTACCGCCAGCGCCGCCAGGGTGCTGGCCCCCGCGCGGGTGTGCTCGAACACCGGGCCGATGCGCGACAGGGCGCCGGCCAGTTCCAGGCGTTGCAGGCACGCCATCACCTCGGCCTCGCGGCAACCCAACACCTGGGCCATTTCCCGGTAGGGCTCGGCACACAGAGGCATGCCGTGTTGGAAGCGTTCGATCAATTGTTGGCTGAGCCGATCAAGGTCCATCTCAATACCCCATTTTTTGCGCACGGAGGCTGAAGAAAATGCCGCTGGGACTCAGGGCCGGCAATGTCTTCAGCAGGTTCAGGCGGTACGGGTCCCACACTTGCACCTGTTCGCCGTCGCGCACCGACAGCCACAGTTGCTCGCCACGCCCGCTGAATTCCATATGCAGCACACCGGGGCCAGGGCGCAGGTCGGCGACCACCTGGTGGGTCTCGCTGTCGAGCACCTGCACCCGGTCGTTATCCGGGTAGGCGAAGTTGACCCACAGCTGGCGCCCGTCGGGGCGCGCGGTGACAAAAATCGGTTGGCCGGCCACCGCGATCGCGGCGGTTTGCTGCCAGGTGCGCGCGTCCATCACCAGCACCTGGTGGCGACCCACGGCGGGTACGAAGGCCTGGTTGTCGGCGACGGCCCAGCCTTCCAGGTGGGGCATCTTGTAGACCGGCAGTTTGGCTTGGCCGCGTCCGTAGTCCTTGAGCACGCGCTGTACACCGCGCTCGGGGTGCCACAGGTCGAGCTGGGCCATGCCGTCTTCACCGAACAGCCCGGCCATGTAGTAGCGGCCATCGGCGGTGATCAGCGCGTCATAGGGTTGCTCGCCGATGTCCTTGAAGCGGGTGATGCGCGGCTTGTTGCCGTGGCTGAAGTCAGCGCTCCAGATTTCGCCCGTGTCGAACAGGCTGAACACGAAGCGTTGGCCGGGCGCATCCACCAGGCCCACCACCCGTGAGCGCTTGCCGTCGGGCAGGGCGGTGGCGGGGATATCCGCGACCTGTTGCAAGGTGTCGGCGTCGAACACCTTGACCCCGCCCGGCACATAGTTGGACACGGCGATCAGGCGGCCATCCTGGCTGATGGCGCCACCAATGCTGTTGCCGCCCTGGACGATGCGCCGCTCGATGCGCTGGGTCAGCAGGTCGACCTTGGTCAAACCGCCGTCGCGGGCAAACACATAGGCGAAACGCTGGTCGCGGGAAAACACCGCCGAGGCATGGGACAGGTCGCCCAGCCCCTCGATGCGCGCCAGTTCGGTCATGCCGGTGCTTTCGATGATCTGCACGCTGCCGCTGGCACGTTCGATCACCAGGCCCAGGTCGCCACTGCCGCGCAACGTGGGCTGAGTGCAGGCGCCGAGCAACAGGTACAGGGATAACAGGGCGGGACGCATCATGGTGCGGGGCTTCCTTGCAAGAGGCGGTCGACCAGCCAGGCGATATCGCCGGCACTGAGCAGTGGGCCCCAGCCGGGCATGGCGCGGGCAGGGCGGCCGTAGGTGACAATGGCGATCAGGCTGTCGCGACTGTGGTCGGCGAGGGCCTGGGGGGTGAGGGGCGGGCCCAGGCCACCGGTCAGGTGCAGGCCATGGCAGGCGCCGCAGTCCTGGGTCAGCAGGTGTTCAAGGCGGGCAGCGTCCGGGGTGGCCGCTGCCCGCGCGGGCATCAGCAGGAACAACGCCATGGCGGTACCGATTATCGATGCGTGCATGACGTGCTCCTTGTGGTTATTTCAAGGTCAGGACCCAATCGGCCAACACCTTGGCTTCGTCATCGGTGACCTGGTTCGGCGGCATCGGAATCGGCCCCCAGTTGCCCTGGGTGCCGTTCTTGATGTGGCTGGCCAGGGTCGCGGCGGCGTCTTTCACCCCGGCATTCTTGGCCGCGACATCCTTCAAGGCCGGCCCCACCAGTTTGCTGTCGATGGTGTGGCAACCCACACAGGGCTTGCTGTTGAACAGGTCGTGGCCGTCTTGCGCCAGCGCCGGTTGCAGGCCGATGGCCGCCGTGCACGCCAGCAGTGCGAGGAGAGTATTTTTCATTGGATGATCTCGTGTTGATGGGGCTCAATAAATGTCGTGTTGGGTGTTGTAGACATTGAATTTTCCGGTCGGGGTGATCAGGCGCTTGTCCTTGATCACCTGCTTGAGCTTGAGGGTCTTGTCATCGATCACCACCAGCGCCGACTCTTCGGTCTGGCCGTTCCATACCGAGAACCACACCTCATCGCCCGCCTTGTTGTATTCCGGTTGCACAACGCGCAGGGCGCCTTGCTTGATCCCGGAATACTCGGCAATCGGCAGCACGGTGTAGCCTTTGTCCAGCTGGTTGATATCGAACACGGCGACCGATTGGCTGAGCTTGGCGTCAGGGTTGAGGGTGGTGTCGACGTACAGGTGATGGGAGTTGGGGTGGGTCTTGATAAACAGCGAACCGCCGCCCTGGCCCTTGAGGGATTCCACCTGTTTCCAGGCATATTGCGGGTGCTTGACCGGGTCGGTGCCGATCACCGAAATACCGCCGTCGCCCAAGTGGCTGGTGGCCCATACCGGCCCGAATTTGGGGTGGTTGAAGTTGGCGCCACGGCCGGGGTGCGGGGTCTTGCCGACGTCCACCAGGGCGGTGAGCTTGCGCTCCTTGGAGTCGATCACCGCGACCTTGTTGGAGTTGTTCGCCGCCGTCATGAAGTAGCGGTGCGTGCTGTCCCAGCCGCCGTCATGCAGGAACGGCGCGGCGTCGATGGTGGTGATGGTGAGGTTCTTGATGTCCTGGTAATTGACCAGCATCACCTTGCCGGTTTCCTTGATGTTGACGATGAATTCCGGCCATTCGTGGGAGGCAATGATCGCCGCCACGCGCGGCTCGGGGTGATATTCCTGCTTGTCCACGGTCATGCCGCGGGTGGACACGATCTGCTTGGGCTCCAGGGTTTCACCGTCCATGATGGTGAACTGCGGCGGCCAGTAGGAACCGGCAATCGCGTACTTGTCCTCATAGCCCTTGAACTTGGAGGTCTCCACCGAGCGGGCCTCGATGCCCACCTTGATCTCGGCGACTTTGGTGGGTTCCAGCGGCCACAGGTCGATCATGTCGATCTTGGCGTCGCGGCCGATCACCAGCAGGTAGCGACCGGAAGCCGAGATACGCGAGATATGTACGGCGTAGCCGGTGTCGATCAGCTTGATGATCTGCTTGGTGTCACCGTCCACCAGGGCGATCTTGCCGTCGTCGCGCAAGGTCACCGAAAACAGGTTTTGCAGGTTGAGTTTATTCAGTTGTTTTTTCGGACGGTCTTCCGGTTTGATCAGCACTTTCCAGGTCTTGAGGGTTTCGGCCATGCCCCATTCCGGCGGAGTGGGCGCAGTGTGCTGGATGAAGGTGGCCATGGTGCTGATCTGCGCTTTGGTCAGCGCGTTGGAGGTGCCCCAGTTCGGCATGCCGGCGGGGGAGCCGTAGGTGATCAGCGCTTCCAGGTACGCCTGGCCACGGGCCTGGGTGATATCCGGTGTCAGCGGCTTGCCGGTGGCGCCTTTGCGCAATACCCCATGGCAACCGGCGCAGCGCTCGAAGTAAATCTGCTTGGAGGCGTCGAAGTCAGCCTGGCTCATATCGGGGGCGCCGGTGGTTTTCACCACGCCTGCCGCCGCGTCGCCATGGGCCGTGATCGGCAGGGCCAGGGCCAGGGCGCAGCTCAAGCTGGCGAGGCTCAATACCCAGGTTTTTCTGTTGCGAGTCAGCATTCCATTTCTCCTCAGGCAAGACCTTTGCGATGCCCGGCGAAGGCAGGGTAGAGCGCAGGTTCTTAGTGCCCGGCAAGACTAGGGTGTCGCGTCGCAATGTTCGCTTGACGGCGATCAAGTTTGCCGGTGCGCGTGCTTGCCAGGTTGTCGCAGGGGCCCTTAGCGTGGCAGTCGAACCCGTTGTGAGTACGCGTGATGACCGAGCCCTTCTACCAACCGCTGCATAACGAACAGCCGCTGTTCGAACACGCCTGGCGCCACCGCATGCCGGTGCTGATCAAAGGCCCGACCGGCTGTGGCAAGACCCGTTTCGTACAGCACATGGCGCACCGCCTGAACCTGCCGCTGTACACCGTGGCCTGCCACGACGACCTGAGCGCCGCCGACTTGCTCGGCCGCCACCTGATCGGCGCCAATGGCACCTGGTGGCAGGACGGCCCGCTGACCCGCGCCGTACGCGAAGGCGGTATTTGCTACCTTGACGAAGTGGTCGAGGCGCGCCAGGACACCGCCGTGGTGCTGCACCCGATTGCCGACGAGCGTCGCGAGCTCTACCTGGAACGCACCGGCGAAGTGCTCAAGGCGCCGTCGTCGTTCATGCTGGTGGTGTCGTACAACCCTGGTTACCAGAACCTGCTCAAGGGCATGAAACCCAGCACGCGCCAGCGCTTCGTCGCTTTGCGTTTCGGCTACCCGCCAGTGGCCGACGAGGAACGCATCGTCGCCCGTGAGGCAGGCGTGGACGCAGCGCTCGCCGCCCAGATCGTGCGTCTTGGCCAGGCATTGCGTCGCCTCGATCAGCACGACCTGGAAGAAGTCGCGTCCACACGCCTGTTGATCTTCACCGCACGCCTGATCGGCGCCGGCATGAACCCGCGCGAGGCGTGCCTGGCCTGCCTGGCGGAACCGCTGAGCGATGATCCCCTCACCGTGGCTGCGCTGATGGACGTGGTGGATGTGCACTTCGCCTGAACCGCGCCGGCTGCCAGGTGACCTGGCGATGTGGTTTTTTATCCTCGCTGAGCTGTCGGTGTTTGCGATTCTGATCCTGGCATTCGCCGTGACCCAGGTACTCAAGCCCGAGGTGTTTGCTGACGGGCGCGCGCAGCTGGATACCTCGACGGGATTGGCGATGACCTTGAGCCTGCTGACCACGGGCTTGCTCGCGGCGTTGGCTGTGCAGCGCGTACGTCTGGGGCGCTCGCGCGAGGGCGGCGCGTTGTTGGTGGGCGCGTTGCTGGTGGCACTGGTGTACGTGGGGATCAAACTCGGCGAGTACGCCCACCTGGCCGCCGCCGGGCTGGGGCTGGAGCACAGCACCTTCTTCACTTTGTATTGGATTCTGACCGGGTTTCATTTTCTGCATGTGCTGCTGGGGATGGTGATTCTCGGGTGGGTGGCGGTGGGTTGTTGGCGGCGGGCTTATCCGGGCACTGGCTTGAGTGGGGTGGAGTCTGGGGTGCTGTATTGGCACATGGTGGATTTGGTGTGGGTGGTGTTGTTTCCGTTGGTCTATGTGATTGGGTGAGGTGCGGATGGGAGGTTCCCTGGGAGTGGTGGTGTGTTGGGCGGTGCTGGTGGCGCTGAGTGTTGGTACGGTCTTGACTGGCGCGTCTGGGCTGTGGGGAGTGGTGCTGGGGTTGGCGGTGGTGAAGGGCTGGGTGATTGTGGATGGGTTTATGGAATTGCGGCATGGGCCTTGGGGGTGGCGTTTGGCGATGGTGGGGTGGGGGGTGGTGATAGTGGGGGGGATATTGGTTGCTGTGGTGATGAGTACATGGGCTGGTTGACTGAGTACATATCCATTTCTGCGGTAACGGCGACTGGCGGTTCCGCTCTTACAGCGGGTCACTTTTGGCAAACGCCCGGGATGCCGGCCCAGCCAAAAGTAACCAAAAGGTCTGTGCCCCACCACTCGGCACCTCGCCTAGGCTCGGTGTGCCCGAACGCAGGCTTTGGAGCGTGGGCCGCCGTCATGGGCCATCCCTGGCCCAGGACGGCTAACCCGGCGTCCTGCCGGGTTACCCACGCTCCAAAGCCTGCGTTCGGCCAGCGTGGTTTAACGGGGCGCCGAAGATCAAAAGCCAAAGCGCGGCGGCCTTCGAGCCGACCGGATTTGTAGCTGGTGTACTCGGTTGGGAATGTGGGAGGGGGCTTGCCCCCGATGAGGGAGTGTCAGTCACTTATTTGTTGACTGACCCGGCGCTATCGGGGGCAAGCCCTAATGCCGTTCAGTTAAGCGTACATCGCCTTTTGTAGGAGCGAGCTTGCTCGCGAAAAACGTCAACGATAACGCGTGTCTCCTGAATGAACGCGGCGCCTGTGAGTTTTTCGCGAGCAAGCTCGCTCCTACAAAAAAGCCTTAACTGAACGGCATTAGGGCAAGCCCCCTCCCACATTTGGATCTCCACAGGTCAGAGATCTCCATAGGTCAGGTAGACCTCATTCTGCTTTTGCTCTGGCTTTGCTCTGGCTTTTGATCTTGATCTTAGGCGCCCCGTTAAACCACGCTGGCCGAACGCAGGCTTGAATCCGTGGGTAACCCGGCAGGACGCCGGGTTAGCCGTCCTGGGCCAGGGATGGCCCATGACGGCGGCCCACGGATTCAAGCCGGAGTGAGGGCACACCGAGCCTAGGCGAGGTGCCGAGTGGTGGGGCAAGAGCCTTTTTGGTTACTTTTGGGGCTCTTTTCTCTTTTCCAAAAGTGACCCGCCGTAAGGGCGGAACCGCCAGCCGCCGTTACCACAGAAACGGATATGTACACGGCCCCCCAGCCGCCGTTACCACAGAAACGGATATGTACACGGCCCCCCCAGCCGCCATTACCGCAGAAACGGATATGTACACGCCCCCCCCAGCCGCCACGACCACAGCAACAACTATCCCCCAAACCCTATACCCGACCAAAACCATCAACATTTCTTGATCGCCATCAAGCGGTTTTCCCCCCACGCCTCCCTATCATCCCCTGGCCAAGCAATGAGGAAGCGACCATGTCAGAGACCTTCACCAAGGGCATGGCCAGGAATATCTACTTCGGAGGAAGCGTGTTCTTCTTCCTGATTTTCCTGGCCCTGACCTACCACACCGAACAAACCTTTCCCTCCCGCAGCAATCAGGACCTGCTCACCGATTCCGTCGTACGTGGCAAGAGCGTCTGGGAGCGCAACAACTGCGTCGGCTGCCACACCCTGTTGGGCGAGGGCGCTTATTTCGCGCCGGAGCTGGGCAATGTGTTCAAGCGCCGGGGCGGGGAGGAGGGGTTCAAGCCGTTCCTGCATGCCTGGATGAAGATGCAACCCCTGGGTGTACCGGGGCGGCGGGCCATGCCGCAATTCAATCTCAGTGACCAGGAGGTGGACGATATGGCCGAGTTCCTCAAATGGAGCTCGAAGATCAATACCAATAACTGGCCACCGAACAAGGAGGGCTGAGCCATGCGCAGTGCCAATCCATACCTGAAATTCCAATCCCAGGCCGTGGCCAAACCGTACTTTGTGTTCGCCCTGATCCTGTTTCTCGGCCAGGTGCTGTTCGGTTTGATCATGGGCCTGCAATACGTGGTCGGTGACTTTCTGTTCCCTTTGATCCCCTTCAACGTGGCGCGGATGGTCCACACCAACCTGCTGATCGTCTGGCTGCTGTTCGGCTTTATGGGCGCGGCGTATTACCTGGTGCCCGAGGAGGCTGACCGTGAGCTGCACAGCCCGAAACTGGCGATCGTGCTGTTCTGGGTGTTTGCCGCCGCCGGGGTGTTGACCATTCTCGGCTACCTGCTGGTGCCGTACGCGGCGTTGGCCAAGCTCACCCATAACGAGCTGTTGCCGACCATGGGCCGTGAGTTCCTGGAGCAACCGACCATTACCAAGATGGGCATCGTCGTGGTGTGCCTGGGCTTCCTGTACAACATCGGCATGACCCTGCTCAAGGGGCGCAAGACCACCGTCAGCATGGTGATGATGACCGGGCTGATCGGCCTGGCGGTGTTCTTCCTGTTCTCGTTCTACAACCCCGGCAACCTGGCGCGAGACAAGTTCTACTGGTGGTGGGTGGTGCATCTTTGGGTCGAAGGCGTGTGGGAGCTGATCATGGGCTCGATGCTGGCTTTCGTGCTGATCAAGGTCACCGGCGTCGACCGCGAAGTGGTGGAGAAATGGCTGTATGTGATCATCGCCATGGCCCTGATCACCGGGATTATCGGTACCGGTCACCACTTCTTCTGGATCGGTGCGCCCGAGGTGTGGTTGTGGGTCGGTTCGATCTTCTCGGCCCTGGAGCCGCTGCCGTTCCTGGCGATGGTGATGTTCGCCTTCACCATGGTCAAGCAGCGTCGGCGCCAGCATCCCAACCGCGCGGCCACGTTGTGGGCCAAGGGCACCACGGTCACGGCGTTCTTCGGCGCGGGGGTATGGGGTTTCCTGCACACCCTGGCACCGGTCAACTTCTACACCCACGGCACTCAACTCACCGCGGCCCACGGGCACCTGGCGTTCTTCGGGGCCTACGCGATGATCGTGATGACGCTGATCAGCTACGCCATGCCACGCCTGCGGGGTATCGGTGAAGCGCCGGACGCACGTTCGCAGACGCTTGAGATCTGGGGGTTCTGGCTGATGGTGTTGTCCATGGTGATGATCACGCTGTTCCTCACCGCCGCCGGGGCCGTGCAGGTCTGGTTGCAACGCTGGCAGGTGGACGGAGTGGCCTTGCCGTTCATGGCCACGGTGGAGCACTTGCAGGGGCTGTTCTGGGCGCGGTTGGTCAGTGGGGTGGGCTTCCTGATCGGGTTGCTTTGCTACCTGTTCAGTTTCCGGCAACGCGCCCGCATGGCGGGCGCACCGGTGCCGATCGTCTACTGAAGGTAACGCGGTCCAGATGTGGGAGGGGGCATTGCCCTAACGCCAGTCAGTCAAGGCTTTTTTGTAGGAGCGAGCTTGCTCGCGAAAAACTCACAGGCGCCGCGTTGATTCAGGAAACACGCGTTATCGTTGAGGTTCTTCGCGAGCAAGCTCGCTCCTACAAAAAGCCTGACTGACTGGCATTGAGGCAATGCCCTCTCCCTCATTTGGATCGCGGTGTGCCCGTCCCATCCCCACTAGTTGGAGCCAACCCCATGGCCTTTACCCTTGAGCTGGAAGAGTGGGTCGGCAGTGCCTGGCATCGCTTTATCACCCGCCGCGCCAGTGCCGATTTCCCGGCGGCACGGGTCGAGCTGGTCGACCGCCAGCGGAGCCTGGCGATGCTGTTTCGCGCCCTGGGCGGGGCCAGCGGGATCGCCCTGGAAGCCGCCAGCGAGCGTGACTTGCTGCTGCGCCGCAACCTGCTGATGCGCATCGCCGGTACCTGCAAGCAGGCGCCACTGGCCTCCTGCGATGGCAACCGCCTGCGCCTGCCGTCGAGCCTGGCGGTGTATCCCACGGTTGCGCTGAACCTGGAGTTGTACCGCTGGCTGGCCTTGCTGGCCGCGCATGCAGGGCCGATGACCCACTGGGCCCGTGACAACCAACGCTGGACCTGGCTGGTGCTGCAACGCTACCCGGCGATGCTGGCCAGCTATCAGCGCCTGGTGGAGGCCCATCTGGTATTGCGCCCCGACCCCGCCAGCCTCACGCCCGGCGAGGCCGCCCTGGAAAAAGCCCTGCGCAAGGCCCTGCGCGAACCCGGCAGCGTGCGCCAGTTACCGCGCAGTGAGCGCGCCGCCTGGCCGTTGCCCTTATGGCTGTACCCGCCGTTGCACCTGGACGCGCCCCAGACCGTGGGCCTGGATGACGAGGGCGACGACCTGGCCACCCCGGCCGGCGAGCAACAGGGCGCACCCAAACGCGCCAGCCGCGTGGATGACCACAGCCGCGACGGCGGCCTGCTGGTGGTGCGCCTGGAAAACCTGTTCAGTTGGAGCGAACACGTCGACCTCGATCGCTGGGCCGACGAGAGCGAGGACCCCGACGCCGCCCGTGTCGCCGAAGACTTGGATCAACTGAGCTTGTCGCGCCAGCGCGTGCGCAAAAGTGGCGGCCTCAAGTTGCACCTCGATTTGCCGCCGGCCGACGTGGATGACATCCCCCTCGGCGAAGGCATCAAGTTGCCCGAGTGGGACTACCGTCAGCAACGCTTGCAGGAGGGCTTCGTCAACCTGCAACTGATGCAGCCGCGTGCCGATGCGCCGCAACCCTTGCCCGCGCGGCTGCGTGGCCCGGCCCAGCGCTTGCGTCGCCAGTTCCAGCAGCTGCGTACCGAGCGCCAATGGCTGCGCCAGCAACCCCAGGGCGCGGAACTCGACCTGCAGGCTTGGGTGGACTTCCATGTGCAGCGCCAGCATGGCGACTGCGTCGAGCGGGGCTTGTACCAGGAGCAGCGGCGCACCCGACGCGACCTGGCGTGCCTGTTGCTGGCGGACCTGTCGATGTCCACCGATGCGCATTTGAACGACGAGCAAAAGGTCATCGACGTCATCCGCGACAGCCTGTTGCTGTTTGGCGAGAGCCTGGCCGGGCTGGGGGATGCGTTTGCGCTGTATGGTTTCTCGTCCCTGCGCCGCCAGCATGTGCGCCTGCACCCGCTCAAGACGTTCGCGCAAGCCTATGACGATCGTACCCGTGGCTGCATCCAGGCGCTCAAGCCGGGTTATTACACGCGCATGGGCGCCGCGATTCGCCAGGCCACCCAACTGTTGGGCGCTTGCAAGCAGCGGCGCAAGTTATTGTTGCTGCTCACCGATGGCAAACCCAATGACCTGGACCTGTATGAGGGGCGCTATGGCGTCGAAGACACGCGCCAGGCCGTGGTAGAGGCGCGGCGCCAGGGCCTGGTGCCGTTCTGCATCACGATCGACAAACAGGCCGGCGATTACTTGCCCTACATGTTCGGCGCCCATGGCTACACCCTGATCCGCCAGCCGCAACAACTGCCGTTGCGCCTGCCGCAGCTGTATCGGCAGTTGACTGAAGGTCAGTAGAAGGTGCGCGGCAACCAGAAGAACATTGCGATGCAAAACAGCGCCAGGCCCAGGCAGAACCACTGGAAACGCCGCAACCGGCGTGCTTGTACATGAGTGTTGGAAGCGGGCAGTGCCATGCCGCAGTGCGCGCACTCCTGGCGTGCGTCGGCATGGCGCTGCTGGCAGTACAGGCAGGTTTTCACTCGAACTGCTCCAGGCGCAGGCGATCGAGGATGGCGATCTGGCGACCGTCCTGGGTGATGATCTTTTCGTCGATCAGGCGGCGGATAATCCGCGAAAACGTCTCCGGCTGGATCGACAAATGCCCGGCGATCAATTGCTTGGCCATGGGCAATTCGAAGCGGCTGTCAGTGCTGTGCAAGTGCATCAGCTGGGTCAGCAGGTAACGCACCACGCGGTGGGTGGCGTTTTTCAGCGAGAGGGTTTCGATCTCGTTGACGCGCTGGTGCAGGCGCACGCACAACTTGCCGAGCAGGGCGAAGGTCAGGCGGCTGTTGCTCTGCAGCAGGCGCATGTAGGTGGCGTTGGACAAGCGATACAACTGGGTGGGGCACACGGCTTCGGCACAGGCCACATAGTTGGGGGTGTCCATCAGCATCATGGCTTCGGCGAAGGTCTGGCGCTCGCCGATGACTTCGAAGACCTTCTCCTGGCCGTCCGGGGTCAGGCGGTAGATCTTCACCGCGCCGGCAATCACAAAGTAAAACGCATCGGCCGGTTCGCCCTGGCGGAACAGCGGCTCACCCTTGTCGACACTGAGCAACTGGCTGCTGCCCATCAACACGTCGAGTTCTTCCTCGTTCAACGGCTCGAACAGGTGGTGGCTGCGCAGGATCTGGTGATGCACGCGATGCAGCACCATGCCCGGCTCCTTGAGCGTCAGCGGGGCGTTCACACCAGCACCAGCGAAAGGCTGCTGGCCGCCGCCAGCATGGAACCGAGGATCACAAACCAGGCGAGGGGGACATAGGCGTTTTTCATCATGGCTCCAAAGCACGCTAAAGGTGTTGTAGGAGCGAGCTTGCTCGCGAAAAACCCACAGACACCGCGTTTAATCAGGATGCCCGTGTCATCGTTAACGTTCTTCGCGAGCAAGCTCGCTCCTACAGTGAGCGCAAGCGTAAGCGTTGAGCTGCCGTTGCGACTTGATCTACGACAAGGGCAACGCACGCCCATCGGCGCAACATTGCCGCAGTCCTGAAGGGAGACCGTGTTATGCAAGTGCTCGATCGGCGCAAGTCTATGTCGATTACCCCGTTGTTCCGCTTGGCGTTCCGGCCATTTTTCCTCGGTGCCTGCGTGTTGGCGGTGCTGGCGATCCCTGTGTGGCTGCTGGCCCTCGGCGGCCAGTTCGGCAGTTGGCAACCGGCCGGTGGCTGGCTGGCCTGGCACCGGCATGAACTGTTGTTTGGCTTCGGCCTGGCGATCATCGCCGGGTTCCTGCTGACGGCAGTGCAGACCTGGACCGGTCGCCCGGGCATCAGTGGCAATGCCTTGGCGCTGCTCGCCGGGCTATGGCTGGCGGCCCGCCTGGGCTGGTTGTTCAACCTGCATTGGCCGCTGCTGGCGGTGCTGGAGCTGACGTTCCCCCTGGCAGTGGCGGCGGTGATGGGCTGGACCCTGTGGCAGGTCCGCCAGAAACGCAATTACCCGATTGTGCTGGTGCTGGCGCTGCTGACCGTGGCCGATGCGCTGTCGCTGTATGGCTTGTTGCGCAATGACCTGGGCCTGCAACGCCAGGCGGTGTTGACTGGGCTGTGGCTGGTGGCGGCGATGATGGGCCTGATCGGCGGGCGGGTGATTCCGTTCTTCACCCAGCGCGGCCTGGGCCGGGTCGAGGCGGTCAAGCCCTGGCCGTGGCTGGACCGCGTGTTGCTGGGCGGCTCGATGCTGGTCGCGGTGCTCTATGGGGCAGGGCCAGCGCTATCGGCCAACCTGTGGATCGGCCTGCTGTTCGCCGGCCTCGGGCTTGGGCACCTGCTGCGCCTGGTGCGCTGGCATGACCGGGGCCTGTGGCGCGTGCCGCTGCTCTGGTCGTTGCACCTGGCGTATGCCTGGCTCGCCGTGGCCTGCCTGGGCATGGCGCTGTGGCACTTCGGTGCGCCATTCAACCCCAGCCTGGCGGTGCATGCATTGACCATTGGCGCCATGGCCGGCTTGATCCTGGCCATGATCGCTCGCGTCAGCCTCGGCCACACCGGCCGCGCCTTGCAGCCGCCGGCCGGGATGACCCTGGCGTTTGTGCTGCTCAACCTGGCCTGCGTGAGCCGAGTGGCGCTGGTGCTGCTCTGGCCCCTGGCTGCGCTGTGGCTCGCCGGCCTGTGCTGGAGCGTCGGGCTCGGCCTGTATCTGTGGCGTTACGGGCCGATGCTGTGGCAAGCACGGGTCGATGGGCATCCAGGCTAGGAGAACGTCGTGCTCTATTCCACCTTGTTGATCGTGCATCTGTTGGCGGCGATTGCCTTTATCGGCACGCTGTTTTTCGAAGTCGTGATCTGGCACAGCGCCCGTGAGGAACTGGCCTGGTCGGCCCAGTTCACCTCCGATCATGCTATCGCGCGGCGCTCACGCCAGGTGCTGCATGGCGTGGTGGTGCTGCTGTACGGCGCTGGCGTCGGCCTGGCCTGGCACTACCGAGGGGTGTTGAGCGTGCCCTGGGGCAGCCATTTTGCCGCACTGCTGAGCCTGAAAATCGTGCTGGCCCTGAGCATCATCGGCCATTACCTGTGGCTGGCGTACCTGCTGAGCCATCAGCGCCTGAGCCCCAGGCGTGCGACGTGGATTCGTCGCAGCATCCTGGTGCATATGGTGGTGATCGTGATCCTGGCCAAGCTGATGCTGCGCTGATCAGGCCACGGGGCTCAGTGCCCGGGCAAACAACACCTCGTTCTCCAGGTGGATATGCTCGCGCAGGTCGTCATGAAAGGTCGTCAACTGGCTGTACAAACTGCGCCAGGTCCCACAGGCGCTCGGCGGTGCGGTGATGCGATCGGTGAGGCTCAACAGCTGTTCCAGCGCCTCGCCGTGCTGGTCATGCTCATGCCGCATCACCTGGATCGGCATGGCCGCCTGCGCGCCCATGCCCATCTGCAGCATCGGGAACAGCACCTGTTCCTCCTTGAGCATGTGGTTTTCCAGTTCCTGCTGGATATCGCGCAGCAGGTCCGCGAGGCCGTTGGGGCATTGCAGATGGTGGCCATGGACCTGTTCGACACGACTGGCCAGGCGAATCAGCTCCGGCAGTTGTTCACGATGCCGGGCGTGGTAGCGGGCCAGTAGATGGTCGATCAATTGATCCTGGGGTTGGGTGTTCCAGTCGCTCAGGCTCATCGGGTTTCCTCATTGGGATAGCGGTATGTGCCAGTGGTTGCAGGCGCCGTGCCAACTGAAAAACCATTGATAAATAAGGCTTTATTGTGAGGTGAGGTGATCATGACCACCCTATGCCAGGGTAATGCGAACCCCATCAGGGTCGATGCGACCCTGCCGCCCGACGCCATCCTTGGGCACAGTCAGGTGCTGCGGCAATTGCTCGATGAGTTGGCGGTACTGGCGCAGACCGAGTTGCCGGTGCTGTTGCTCGGTGAGACGGGCGTCGGCAAGGAGCTGTTTGCCCAGCGCCTGCATCACCAATCGCGGCGCTGCCACCGGCCGCTGGTGCAGGTCAACTGCGCGGCGCTGCCGGAGGCGTTGGCCGAGAGTGAGTTGTTCGGTCACGTCAAGGGCGCGTTCTCCGGCGCCAGCCACGACCGCGCCGGGCGTTTCGATGTCGCCAATGGCGGCACGCTGTTTCTCGACGAGGTGGGCGAGTTGCCCTTGAACATTCAGGCCAAGTTGCTGCGTACCCTGCAAAACGGCGAGATCCAGCGCCTGGGGGCCGACCGGCCTTTGCATGTGGATGTGCGGATCATCGCCGCCACCAACCGCCATCTGCCGGACCGCGTGCGCGACGGCCTGTTTCGCGCCGATCTGTATCACCGGCTTTCGGTGTATCCGGTGGCGATCCCACCGCTGCGCGAACGTGGCGATGACATTCTGTTGCTGGCCGAGCACTTCGTTGAGCTCAACCGTGCGCGCCTGGGGCTGCGCGGTTTGTGCCTGCCCCCGGCGGCGCGCCAGGCCCTGCTGGGCTATGCCTGGCCGGGCAATGTGCGTGAGTTGGAACATGTGATCAGCCGTGCGGCGTTAAAGCTGTTGTGTCGGGGCGGCAGTCGTCCGTTCATGAGCCTGGAGCCGCAGTGGCTGGGGCTGGGCGATGCCATGCCGGTGCTTGAATCGCCGGTGTTGGGCGGTGAGGTGTTCCAGCCGTTGGCGGTGGCGGTGGATGAGTGTCAGCGTCATAAGATTCGTCAGGCTCTGGAGCATTGCGGTGGTAATTGGGCGAGTGCGGCGCGTTTGTTGGGGGTGGATTCGAGTAATTTGCATAAGTTGGCGCGGCGGTTGGGGCTCAAGTAGTTTGGGGGTATGGGGGAGGGGCGGTGCCTGAGATCAAGAACCAGAGCCAGAGCAGACTGATATCTACCTCATGTATGGAGATCAAATGTGGGAGGGGCGGTGCGACGATTCGACTTGCCCCCGATGGCGGCCTCTGGGCCGACCAGGATGTTGGGTTGGAATGGGTACATATCCATTGCTGCGGTAACGGCCACTTAGGGTTCCGCTCTTACAGCGGGTCACTTTTGGAAAAGAGCCCCAAAAGTAACCAAAAGGGCTCTTGCCCCACCACTCGGCACCTCGCCTAGGCTCGGTGTGCCCGAACCCAGGCTTGAATCCGTGGGCCGCCGTCATGGGCCATCCCTGGCCCAGGACGGCTAACCCGGCGTCCTGCCGGGTTACCCACGGATTCAAGCCTGCGTTCGGCCAGCGTGGTTTAACGGGGCGTCTAAGATCAAGATCAAAAGCCAGAGCAAAGCCAGAGCAAAAGCAAAGTAAAGGAAAGGCAGAGCCAGAGTAACCGCAACAATACGATCAGTTGTAGAACCCCATGCCCAAGTAACCGCATGCGGCGTCATGCCACGGGTGAATGTTGATCGTGATCAAGGGATAAATGCGCGGTAGTTCTCACACTGTGGCGAACTTTCTGGAGGACTGCGCCATGCCTTTGTCTCTTGCGCAATTGCGCCGCAACTACACCCTTTATGGCTTGCGTGATGACTTGGCGCAGGACGATCCCTTGGTGCTGTTTGGCCAGTGGTTGGATCAGGCGCGTAAAACCGAAGTGCCTCCGGTCGAGGCCAATAGTATGGCGTTGGCCACCGTGGACAGTCAGGGCCATGCCCATTGCCGCATTCTGTTGCTCAAGGGTTTCAGCGCTGAGGGTTTTTTCTTTTTCGGCCATTACCAGAGTGCCAAGGGGGAGGAGTTGGCGAGTAATCCCCATGCGGCCATGACGTTTTTCTGGCCGGGGCTGGAGCGGCAGGTGCGTATCGAAGGCCCGGTGGTGCGGGCGGATGCGCAGCTGTCGGACGATTATTTTGACGCGCGTCCGGCCGCCAGTCAGTTGGGGGCCTGGGCTTCGCCGCAAAGCCAGCCCCTTAGCCATCGCAGCGAGCTGGAAAGCCGCTTGCGTGACGTCACCGAGCGTTTCGCCGGGCAGCAACCGCCGCGCCCTGAGCATTGGGGCGGCTACCGCCTGCAACCGCAGCGCATCGAGTTCTGGCAAGGCCGCCCTGACCGCCTGCACGACCGCCTCGATTACCGCTTGCACGCCGGGACGTGGCAGCGCACGCGCCTGGCCCCCTGAACGAGATACCTCCTTGGAGGAATAGGCCCTGCGCCCATTGCGGCGCAGGCTGACAGCCACTTTCTTTACGCCTGGAGCCTTGATCATGGCCCATTTGAAACAACGTCATTTCATCCCCCTGAACATCGCCGTGCTGACCATCAGCGACACCCGCACCCTCGACACCGACACCTCCGGGCAGACCCTGGTGGACCGCCTGCAAGGTGCCGGGCATGTGCTGGTCGACCGTGGCCTGGTGATCGACGATATCTATCAGATTCGTGCGCAGGTCTCCCTGTGGATCGCCGACCCTGATGTGCAAGTGGTGCTGATGACCGGCGGCACCGGCTTCACCGCCCGTGACAACACGCCCCAAGCGGTGCTGCCGCTGCTGGACAAACACGTGGAGGGCTTCGGCGAGTTGTTCCGCCAGGTGTCCCTGGTCGAAATCGGCACCTCCACCTTGCAATCCCGTGCGTTGGCCGGCATCAGCAACGGCGTGCTGGTGTGCTGCATGCCGGGTTCGCCGGGCGCGTGCCGTACCGCCTGGGATCAGATCCTCGCGGGCCAGTTGGACAGCCGTACCGGCCCGTGCAACTTCGTGCCGCACCTCAAGCCCCAGCCCGAGCAGATCCTGCAAGCCTGCGAGTCGCGTTCGTGAGCGTCTCGGTGTGCGACAGCGGCCACCTGATGCCGGTGGACGAGGCTATCGCCACGCTGCTGGCCCAGGCACCGCCGCCGCCGGGCACTCAGGTAATCGACCTGGAGCACGCCCTGGGGCGGGTGGTCGCCGAGGAACTGTTCTCGCCCCTGGACCTGCCGGGGTTCGACAACAGCGCCATGGATGGCTACGCCGTGCGCGCCGAGGACGTACCGGCAGAGGGGGGCTACCTGATGCTCGCCGGGCGCATTGCCGCTGGCCAGCACAGCACGGCGAAGGTGCTGGCCGGGCAGGCGGTGCGCATCTTTACCGGTGCGCCGGTACCGGCCGGTGCCGACACGGTGGTGCCCCAGGAACGCTGCCGCCTTTACGGCCAGCGTATCTGGTGCCCACCGGTGCGCCTGGGTGAGCATGTGCGCAAGCAGGGCGAAGAGTTGCGACGCGGCCAGACCCTGGTCGCCGTGGGCAAGCGCCTGCGTGCCCAGGACATCGGCTTGCTCGCATCGGCCGGCATCCCGCGCCTGAAAGTCTACCGCCCGCTGCGGGTGTGCCTGCTCAGTAGCGGCAATGAACTGCGCGAGCCGGGTGAGGCACTGGTGCCTGGGCAGATCTACAACAGCAACCGATATGCCCTGGCCGCGCTGCTGCGCGGCTGGGGCGTGGACGTGCTCGACTACGGCGTGATGGCCGACGAACTGGCCGCCAGCCGCGATGCACTGGCCCTGGCGTCCTCCGAATGCGACGTGCTGTTGACGTCAGCCGGTGTATCGGTAGGGGAGGAGGACCACCTCAAGCAGGCCATCGAAGAACTCGGCCGCGTGGACTTCTGGCGCCTGGCGATCCAGCCCGGCAAGCCCCTGGCGTTTGGCGAGGTGGCGGGCAAGCCATGGCTGGGTTTGCCCGGCAACCCGTCGGCGGCGTTGATCACCGCGTTGGTGGTGGTGCGTCCGTTCCTGTTGCGCGCCCAAGGTGTGGCGCGGGTGCTGCCGGTACCGATCCAGGTGCCGGCCGATTTTGAATGGCTCCAGCCCAACAAGCGCCGCCAATACCTGCGCGCGCGCCTGAGCCCCGGCGAGGATGGGCAATTGCGCGCGGTGCTGCACCCCCAGCAAAGCTCGGCGATGCTCACCGCCGCCTGTTGGGCCGATGGCCTGGTGATCATCGAGCGCGAGCATCAGGTGCCCAGGGATGCACCGGTGCCATTTCTGTCTTTCGCTGAATTTTTGTGAGGAACCCCCATGCAACTGGTCTGCCCCGCAGGCAACCTGCCTGCGCTCAAAGCCGCGGTGCGCCAAGGCGCCGATGCGGTGTATGTCGGTTTTCGCGATGACACCAATGCCCGGCACTTCGCCGGGCTGAACATGGACGACAAACAATTCGACGGTGCCGTCGCCTTTATTCGCCAGCACCAGCGCAAGCTGTACGTGGCGGTCAATACGTACCCACAACCGAAGATCTGGGCGCGTTGGCAGCGCGCTGTCGACCGCGCGGCAGACCACGGCGTGGATGCGCTGATCGCCGCCGACCCCGGGGTACTCGACTACGCCAGCCGGCACCATCCGCAGATGGCCTTGCACCTGTCGGTACAGGGCTCGGCCACCCATGCGGCGGCGCTGAAATTCTATGCCGAACGCTACGGCATTCGTCGCGCGGTGTTGCCCCGCGTGCTGTCCCTGGCCCAGGTCAAGCAAGTGGCGGCGAGCAGCCCGGTGCCGATCGAAGTGTTCGGTTTCGGCAGCCTGTGCATCATGGCCGAGGGGCGTTGCCACCTGTCGTCCTACATCACCGGCGAGTCGCCCAACCTCTGCGGCGTGTGTTCGCCGGCCAAGGCCGTGCGCTGGAGCGAGGACGCCGACGGCTTGAGCGCGCGCCTGAGCGAAGTGCTGATCGACCGCTACACCCGGGACGAACCCGCCGGCTACCCGACCCTGTGCAAGGGCCGCTTCCTGGTGGGCGGCAAGCGCTTCCATGCCCTCGAAGAACCCACCAGCCTCGACACCCTAGACCTGGTACCGGAGCTCACCGCCATCGGCGTCGAAGCGGTCAAGATCGAAGGCCGGCAACGCAGCCCGGCCTATGTGGAACAAGTCACCCGGGTCTGGCGCGCCGCGCTGGACGCCCACCGCAATGCGCCTGCCAGTTTTGTGGTCAAGGACCAGTGGCGCCAGGTGCTGGCCGGGTTATCCGAAGGCAGCCAGACCACGCTCGGCGCCTACCATCGTGCGTGGCAGTGAGGAGACACAGATGAAACTCAGCCTGGGACCGGTGCTGTTTTATTGGGATAAGGAACACCTGGGGCGCTTCTATTCAGACATGGCCGGCTTGCCCCTGGACGTGATTTACCTGGGCGAAACCGTGTGCGCCAAACGCCGCGCGTTCACCCTGGATCATTGGTTGGGCCTGGGCCGGGAACTGCAAACGTACAGCTCGGCGCAGATCGTATTATCGAGCCTGACCTTGATCGAAGCCGCCTCCGAACTGTCGAGCCTGCGCCGCCTGTGCGACAACGGCGAACTGTTGGTGGAAGCCAACGACATGGGGGCGGTGCAGATGTTGATCGAGCGCAAATTGCCCTTTGTCGGCGGCCCGGCGCTCAACCTCTACAACGGCCACGCCCTGGTGCAACTGCTCGATGCGGGCATGCAACGCTGGGTGCCGCCGGTGGAATGCTCCCAGGGCTTGATCGCCGATGTGCTGGAGCAGGTACGCGAATTGGGCCGGCCGTTGCCCGAAGTGGAAATCTTCGCCTACGGCCACTTGCCCCTGGCGTATTCGGCGCGCTGCTTCACCGCCCGTGCCGAAAACCGGCCCAAGGATGACTGCCAATTCTGCTGCATCAACTACCCCGACGGCATGGCGCTGACCAGCCAGGAAGGGCAGGCGCTGTTCACCTTGAACGGTATCCAGACCATGTCGGCCGACGTGACCAACCTGCTGGCCGATTACCCCGGCCTGGTGACCAGTGGTGCCGATCTGTTGCGCCTGAGCCCGCGAGCCGAGGGCATGGTCGAGGTGGTGCGAGCCTTCGACCAGGTGCGCCAGGGCGCTACGCCGCCGCTGTATGTCGATGGTTGCAACGGCTACTGGCACGGCCAGGCGGGAATGTTGCGGGTTGAGGAGGTGGGGCTGTGCTGAGTCGTAAACAATGGCTGCTCAAAGGCGCCGACCAATTGTTTCCATTGATCCGTCGCGTACCGTTTGGCGTGCAGCGCCTGGTCTTGCAGCAAGCCCTTAACCGCTGCCTGGCCGAGCCTTTGCGCGACGGTGGGTTTGACCTGCTGCGCGGACGCTGGATGTGTCTGCGTATTCCTGACCTGGGGTTGTGCTGGTACCTGACCTTGGGGCGCGATGGATTGCGTATTGCGCAAAAGGCCGAGGCGCAGGTGAGCATCAGCGGTAACTGGCGCGAGTTCTTGTTGCTCGCCAGCCGGCAGGAAGATCCGGATACGTTGTTTTTTCGGCGCAGGTTGGTGATTGAGGGGGATACGGAGTTGGGGTTGGGGTTGAAGAATTTGATCGACAGCCTGGATCCGGATGTGTTGCCGCCTTGGTTGTGGCGGAATCTTGAGCGGGCGGGGCGGGGGGTTGTGGTTTGAGGGGGGTGGGGTTTGGGGACATATCCGTTGCTGCGGTAACGGCCACTGGCGGTTCCGCCCTTACGGCGGGTCACTTTTGGAAAAGAGCCCCAAAAGTAACCAAAAGGGCTCCTGCCCCACCACTCGGCACCTCGCTTAGGCTCGGTGTGCCCTCACTCCGGCTTTGGAGCGTGGGCCGCCGTCATGGGCCATCCCTGGCCCAGGACGGCTAACCCGGCGTCCTGCCGGGTTACCCACGCTCCAAAGCCTGCGTTCGGCCAGCGTGGTTTAACGGGGCGCCGAAGATCAAAAGCCAAAGCGCGGCGGCCTTAGAGCCGACCGGTGTTGTGGCTGGTGTACTCGGTTGGAAATGTGGGAGGGGGCTTGCCCCCGATGAGGGAGTGTCAGTCACTTATTTGTTAACTGACCCAGCGCCATCGGGGGCAAGCCCCCTCCCACATTTGGATCTCCACAGGTCAGATATCTCCATAAGTCAGGTAGACCTCATTCTGCTTTTGCTCTGCTTTTGCTCTGCTTTTGCTCTGGCTTTTGATCTTAGGCGCCCCGTTAAACCACGCTGGCCGAACGCAGGCTTGAATCCGTGGGTAACCCGGCAGGACGCCGGGTTAGCCGTCCTGGGCCAGGGATGGCCCATGACGGCGGCCCACGGATTCAAGCCTGCGTTCGGGCACACCGAGCCTAAGCGAGGTGCCGAGTGGTGGGGCAAGAGCCCTTTTGGTTACTTTTGGGGCTCTTTTCCAAAAGTGACCCGCTGTAAGAGCGGAACCGCCAGTGGCCCATTCCCGCAGCAACGGATATGTACCCCAACCCGCCAGTGGCCATTCCCGCAGCAACGGATATGTACCCCAACCCGCCAGTGGCCGTTACCGCAGAAACGGATATGTACACGGAACCCCCAATCACCCCCCTCTGACCAACTTGATTTCAATCAAGGGCTACCCGCCATCACCGCACCTACCATCGGTCCCATCTTCAGCGTCGTCAACAAAGGGATCCCATGGCCCGCTCCTCGCACCTGACACTCCACTGGCTGGTCATGTCGGTGCTGCTCATCCTCTTCACCAGCGCCCACGCCCAACCCTACGGCGCGATCGAACAGCAACGCATCGACAAAACCTTCCCCCAGCACGACGCCGTCTCCGCCCCCGAAGGCAAGTTCAACGTCCGCACCATCACCCAAGCCAACACCCCCATCGGCTACGTATTCCAGAGCCTGGACGTGATGGCGATCCCCGCCTACTCAGGCAAACCCATCAATACCCAGGTGATCCTCGACACCGCCGGCATCATCCGTGACGCCTACGTACTGGAACACCACGAACCCATCCTGTTGATCGGCATCCCCGAGGTCAAACTCCACGACTTCACCGGCCACTATGCCGGCGTCGACGTGCGCCAACGCGTCGTGGTGGGGCGCTCCAGTGACCCCAAGGCCGTGACGGTGGATGCGATTGCCGGCGCCACGGTCACCGCGATGGTGGTCAACGAAGTGGTCATGCGCGCGGCCCATGAAGTGGCGGTCTCGCTCAAGTTGATCGACGGCAAGGCCGCGACCCCACAGAAAGCCGCGCTGATCCGCACCGATCAATTTGCCCCCGCCACCTGGGAGCAGTTGACCGGCAATGGCGCGATTCGCCGCCTGCTCTTGACCCGTGGCCAGGTTGACGCCGCCTTCAAGGACACCGCCGCCGAAGCGGGGGAGGCTGGCGATGAGACTTTCATCGATCTCTATGTGGCCGACATCAACCCGCCGAGTATCGGCCGCAACCTGTTGGGGGATGCGCACTACGCCACGTTGATGCAGGCGCTCAAGCCGGGTGAACAGGCCATCGCCGTGCTGGGCCGTGGGCTGTTTTCGTTCAAGGGCTCGGGTTATGTGCGTGGCGGCATTTTCGATCGGGTGCAGTTGCGCCAGTTCGGCAATGTGATCAGCTTTCGCGACCTCGACCACCGGCGCATCGACGATGCCTACGCCGCGGGCATGCCGGACTTCACCGAGATGTCGGTGTTTATTGTGCGGGCACAGGCGGCGTTCGACCCCGGTTCGCCCTGGACCCTGGAGTTGCTGGTGCGGCGCCAGACCGGGCCGGTCAGTGGCACTTTCAGCAGCTTCGAATTGCCTTACCAGCTGCCGGAACAGTACCTGGAACGGCTACCGCCCACCGCCGAGGAACAAGCGGCGATCGATGAAGCCAACCGCCCGTTGTGGCTGAGCATCTGGTACCAGAAACAAACCCAGGTGCTGGTGCTCGGTATTGCGTTGGTGCTGCTCACAGTGATCCTGTTCCTGCAAGACAGCCTGGCGCGTCGCCCGCGTCTATTGCACTGGCTGCGTCGCGGCTACCTGGTATTTACCGTGGGGTTTATCGGTTGGTACGCGTTGGGGCAGCTGTCGGTGGTCAATGTGCTGACCTTCGTGCATGCACTGGCCCAGGACTTTCGCTGGGAACTGTTCCTCACCGACCCGCTGATCTTCATGCTCTGGGTGTTCACCGCCGCCAGTATCCTGCTGTGGGGACGCGGCGTGTTCTGTGGCTGGTTGTGCCCATTCGGCGCCTTGCAAGAACTGCTCAACGAAGCCGCCCGCCGCCTGAAGATCCGCCAGTTCGAATTGCCCTTCGCGGTGCATGAGCGGCTATGGGCGATCAAGTACCTGATCCTGCTGGTGCTGTTCGGCCTGTCGCTGGAGTCCATGGCCACCGCCGAACGTTTTGCCGAAGTGGAGCCGTTCAAGACCGCCATCACCCTCAAGTTCGACCGCCAGTGGTGGTTCGTGCTCTACGCCGTGGCATTGCTGGTGATCAACCTGTTCACGCGCAAAGTCTACTGCCGTTACCTGTGCCCCCTCGGCGCCGCCCTGGCGATCCCGAGCAAATTCCGCCTGTTCGACTGGCTCAAGCGCCGCCAGGAATGCGGCAACCCCTGCCAGCTGTGCGCCAAGGAATGTGAGATCCAGGCCATCCACCCGGACGGCCATATCAACGCCAATGAATGCCACTACTGCCTCGACTGCCAGATGACCTGGCACAACGAAAACAAGTGCCCGCCGCTGATCAACAAGCGCAAGAAGCGCAACAAGGCGGCCCCCGTACAGATTCCCGTAGTGCAGATAAATCCCAACCCTTGAAGGAGCGACCCATGAACGATACAGACGACAACCATGACGGCCTGACCCGGCGCAGTTTCCTCGGTACGGGGGCGGTGACCGGGGCAGTATTGGCCGGGGCTTCGGCCCTTGGCAGCGCGGTGTTCACGCGTGAATCCTTTGCCGCGGCGGCCAAGGATGCCAAGTCGAAAATCCATGTGGAGCCCGGTCAGTTGGACGACTACTACGGCTTCTGGAGTGGCGGCCACCAGGGCGAAGTGCGGGTGTTGGGCATTCCATCGATGCGCGAGCTGATGCGTATCCCGGTGTTCAATATCGACTCGGCCACCGGTTGGGGCCTGACCAACGAGAGCAAGCGCATCCTGGGGGAGGGCGCCAGGTACGCCAACGGCGATTGCCACCACCCGCACCTGTCCACCACCGACGGCAAGTACGACGGCAAGTACCTGTTCATCAACGACAAGGCCAACACCCGGGTGGCGCGTATCCGCCTGGACATCATGAAGTGCGACAAGATCCTCACCGTACCGAATGCCCAGGCCATCCACGGCCTGCGCCTGCAAAAAGTGCCCTACACCAAGTACGTGTTCTGCAACGCCGAGTTCATCATTCCGCACCCCAATGACGGCAAGAATTTCGACCTGAAAGACCGCAACGCCTTCACCATGTTCAACGCCATCGACGCCGAGAAAATGGAAATGGCCTTCCAGGTGATCGTCGACGGCAACCTCGATAATGCCGATATGGACTACACCGGCAAGTACGCAGCCGCCACCTGCTACAACTCGGAAAAGGCCACCGACCTCGCCGGCATGATGCGCAACGAGCGCGACTGGGTGGTGGTGTTCAACATTCCGCGCATCGAAGCGGCGATCAAGGCCGGCAAGTTCATCAGTGTGGACGGCGCCAAGGTGCCGGTGGTGGACGGGCGCAAATCCGAGGACGGCAAGGACAGCGAGTTCACCCGTTACATCCCGGTGCCAAAGAACCCCCACGGCTGCAACACCTCGCCGGATGGCAAGTACTTCATCGCCAACGGCAAGCTATCGCCCACCTGCACCATCATTGCCATCGACAAGCTCGACGACCTGTTCAGCGGCAAGATCGCCGACCCGCGCGGCGTGGTGGTCGGTGAGCCGGAACTGGGCCTGGGCCCGCTGCACACCACCTACGATGGGCGCGGCTTTGCCTACACCACGCTGTTTATCGACAGCCAGGTGGTCAAGTGGAACATCGCCGAAGCCATCCGCGCCTACGGCGGCGAGAAGGTCAACTACATCAAGCAGAAGCTCGATGTGCAGTACCAGCCGGGCCACAACCATGCGTCGCTGACCGAAACCCGCGACGCCGACGGCCAGTGGCTGGTGGTGCTGAGCAAGTTCTCCAAGGACCGCTTCCTGCCCACCGGCCCGTTGCACCCGGAGAACGACCAGTTGATCGACATCTCCGGCGACGAGATGAAACTGGTCCACGATGGCCCGGCCTTTGCCGAACCCCATGACTGCGTGATGGCGCGCCGCGACCAGATCAAGACCAGGACCATCTGGGACCGCAACGATCCATTCTTCGCCGAAACCGTGGCCATCGCCGCCAAGGACGGGATCAAGCTGGAAACCGATAACAAGGTGATTCGCGACGGCAACAAGGTGCGCGTGTACATGACCTCGATGGCCCCGGCCTACGGCCTGGGGGAATTCACCGTTAAGCAGGGCAATGAAGTCACCGTGACCATCACCAATATCGACATGATCGAGGACGTGACCCATGGCTTTGTCATGGTCAACCACGGCGTGAGCATGGAGATCAGCCCACAGCAGACTTCCTCCATCACCTTCATCGCCGATAAGCCGGGGCTGCATTGGTACTACTGCAGTTGGTTCTGCCATGCCCTGCATATGGAGATGGTGGGGCGGATGAAGGTCGAGCACGCCTGACCAAGGCACACCGCAGGACAAAGGTGGGAGGTGGGCTTGCTCCGATGGGGGTGTATCCGTTGATGCATCCGTGGCTGATTCACCGCCATCGGGAGCAAGTCGAATCGTCGCACCGCCCCTCCCACATTGGACTGCATTCAGTTTAAGGACATCACTGTGGCTCGATCACTCATCACCTTGATAGGGCTCGCACTGCTCTCGTTCGGGGTGAACGCTGCCGTACGTCCCATCACCGACTTGCCCCTGCAAGCCGACGGCCCCGACCGCTGGCGCCTGCCTGCCGGCGAATACCGGGGCGCGTTCCGCATCGACCAACCGCTGCAATTGACCTGCGCGCCCGGCGCCGTGTTCCAGGCTGAAGGGCAGGGCAACGGCCTGCTCATCGGCGCGCCGGATGTCAGCGTCGAGGGCTGCACCTTCCTCGACTGGGGCCGTGACCTCACCGCCATGAACGCCGGCATCTTCATCCAGGCCGACGCCCAACGCGCCAAGGTGCGCGGCAACCGCCTGCAGGGCCCGGGCTTTGGCATCTGGGTCGACGGCACCGCGGACGTCAGCCTGCTCGACAACCGCATCCAGGGTGACCCCTCGATCCGCTCCCAGGACCGTGGCAACGGCATCCACCTGTATGCCGTGCACGGCGCTCGGGTCATTGATAACCAGGTGCGCGAGACCCGCGATGGCATCTACATCGACACCTCCAACGGCAACCTGCTGCAAGGCAACACCTTGCAAGACCTGCGCTACGGCATCCACTACATGTTCTCCAACGACAACCGGGTACTGGGCAACACCACCCGCCGCACACGCACCGGCTATGCCTTGATGCAAAGCCGCCAACTGACGGTGACCGGCAACCGCTCCGAACAGGACCAGAACTACGGCATCCTGATGAACTACATCACTTATTCCACCTTGCAGGACAACGTCGTTACCGATGTGCGCGACGGCTCCACCGGCGACACCATGATTGCCGGCGGCGAAGGCAAGGCGCTGTTTATCTATAACTCGCTGTTCAACCGCATCGAAGGCAACCGCTTCGCGCGCAGCGCAGTGGGCATTCACCTCACCGCCGGCTCAGAAGACAACCGCATTGCCGGCAACGCGTTTGTCGACAACCAGCGTCAGGTCAAGTACGTCGCCAGCCGCTTGCAGGAATGGTCGGCGGACGGGCGGGGCAACTACTGGAGCGACTACCTGGGCTGGGACCGCAACGGCGATGGCCTGGGTGACGTGGCCTACGAGCCCAACGACAACGTCGACCGCCTGCTGTGGCTCTACCCCCAGGTGCGCCTGTTGCTCAACAGCCCCGGCATCGAGTTGCTGCGTTGGGTGCAACGCGCGTTCCCGGTGATGAAGTCGCCGGGGGTGATGGACAGCCACCCCCTGATGCAAGCCCCCTCACATAAGGAACCTGTCTGATGAACGTGGTCGAGATCGACGGCGTCAGCCAACGCTATGGACGTGCCACGGTGCTGCACGGCCTGAACCTGAACCTGGCCCCCGGCGAAGTGCTGGGGCTGTTCGGGCATAACGGCGCGGGCAAGACCACTGCGATGAAACTGGTCCTCGGCCTGCTGCGCGCCAGTGCCGGCCAGGTGCGGGTGTTCGGCCGTGCACCGAGTGATCCCCACGTGCGCCGCTGGCTCGGTTACCTGCCGGAAAACGTCACGTTCTACCCGCAGCTCAGTGGCGTGGAGACCCTGCGCCACTTTGCCCGGCTCAAGGGCGCGCCGATGCATCAGGTCGACAGCCTGCTGGAGGACGTCGGCCTGACAGCGGCCGCCACGCGACGGGTCAAGACCTATTCCAAAGGCATGCGCCAGCGCCTGGGGTTGGCCCAGGCCCTGCTCGGCGAGCCGCGCCTGTTGCTGCTCGACGAGCCTACCGTGGGTCTCGATCCGTTCGCGACCCAAGACCTGTATCGCCTGCTCGACCGCCTGCGCGCCGCGGGGACCAGCATCATTCTGTGTTCCCACGTGCTGCCGGGGGTCGAAGCGCATATCAACCGCGCCGCGATCCTCACCCAGGGCCGCCTGCTGGCGCTGGGCAGCCTGGCACAACTGCGTGCCGAGGCCGGCTTGCCGACGTTGATCCGCGGCAGCGGTTTGCAGCGTGTCGAGGTGCTGCAACAACGCTGGAGCGCCGCCGGCCATGTGACCCGGCCCTGGGGCGACGAAGGGCTGCAAGTGGCGGCGTGCAACGGCAGCAAGGTGGAACTGCTGCGCCAGTTGCTGGCCGAGGACAGCCCCAGCGATGTGGAAATCCTCGCGCCTTCCCTCGAAGACCTTTACCGCCATTACATGAACAGCCACCAGATCACGGCACAGGAGGCGGCGTTATGAGCCCGGTCTGGAACATGGCGCGCAAAGAGTTCTGCGACGGCCTGCGCAACCGTTGGCTGTTGGCGATCAGCCTGTTGTTCGCGGTGCTGGCCATCGGTATTGCGTGGCTGGGGGCCGCCGCCGCCGGGCAACTGGGCTTCACCTCGATTGCCGCGACCATCGCGAGCCTGGCCAGCCTGGCGACCTTCTTGATGCCGCTGATTGCGTTGTTGCTGGCTTATGACGCCATCGTCGGCGAGGACGAAAGCGGCACCTTGTTGCTGTTGCTCACCTATCCCCTGGGACGCGGGCAAATCCTGCTGGGCAAGTTTGTCGGCCACGGCCTGATCCTGGCATTGGCCACGGTGCTCGGGTTTGGCTGCGCGATGCTTGCCATCGCGCTGCTGGTGGATGACGTCGAACTCGGCGTGCTGCTCTGGGCGTTTGGCCGTTTCATGCTGACCTCGACGTTATTGGGCTGGGTGTTTCTCGGCCTGGCCTATGCCCTGAGCAGCCGTTGCGCGGAAAAATCCACGGCTGCCGGCCTGGCCCTGGGCGTGTGGTTTTTCTTTGTGCTGGTGTTCGACCTGGCGCTGCTGGCCCTGCTGGTGGTCGGCAAGGGCCAGTTCAACCCGCAGGGGTTGCCCTGGCTGTTGCTGCTCAACCCTACCGACGTGTATCGGCTGATCAACCTGTCCGGCTTCGGCACGGGCACACAGTCCATCGGGGTCATGGCCCTGGGCACGGACCTCGACGTACCGCCGCAGGCCCTGTGGGCGTGTTTGTTGGCCTGGGTGGCCGGGCCGTTGGCGCTGGCCTATGGGATGTTTCTGCGCCGCGGCGCTTGACGATTTTTTTGACGGCTGGAGTAAGTGATATGGGTTTCAAGACACGGGTACTGACGGCCTTGCTGGTCGGTTTGCTGCTGACGGCGTGCGATAAGGAACAGGCGTCGAGTTTCAGTGACGCGCCGGTGGCATTTCATCCCAACGATGAGTGCCACGTGTGCGGCATGGTTATCAACGAATTCCCCGGGCCCAAGGGGCAGGTGGTGGAGCAGGGCGCGGTGAAGAAATTCTGCTCCACCGCCGAAATGCTCGGCTGGTGGCTGCAACCGGAGAACCACCATGACGACGCCAAGCTGTATGTGCACGACATGGGCCGCAGCCCGTGGGACTCGCCCAATGATATGCACCTGATCGACGCCCGCAGCGCCTTTTACGTGATCGGCACCGGTCTCAAGGGGGCAATGGGCGTGGTGCTGGCCTCGTTTGCCGATGAGGCCAAGGCGCAGAAGGTCGCGACGGACACCGGCGGGCACGTGTTGCGCTTTGCCGAGATCGACCTGGCACTATTGCAACAGCCAGCGGGCATGGCCCACAGCGGCCATTGAGTCAGCCGGCCTGGTAGCTCATCAGTTGCTCTTCACACACGATCCGAATGGTACGCCGCTGCACCTCGATCATCCCGCCTTCCACCAGCCGGTGCAGGATCCTTGAAAAGGTCTCCGGCTGGATACCCAGCTTCGACGCCACCAAGCGCTTAGGCACTTGCAAGACCACCTCGCCGCTGACGGCATCGCGCTCCTGGAACAGGAAATTGATCACCCGGCGACTGGCATTGGCCAGGGTCAGGGTGTCGATGTCCTTGAGGCGTTGGTGCAGGTGGATGCTCATGCTCGCCAGGATCGCCAGGCAGATTTTTGGCTGGTCCTCCAGGGCGCGGCGGTAATGCTGGCCTTCGATGCTGACCAGCACGCTGTCCTTGAGCGCGGTGGCGCTCACCGGATAGGCCTTGGCCTGGGTGAACAGCAGGGCTTCGGCAAAGGTCTGGCCGGGCTGGATGACTTCCACCAGGTGTTCCTGGCCTTCACCCGTGACACGGTGCAGCTTGATTTGACCGCTGACCAGCAGGAAAAAACGGTCTGCGGCATCGCCCTGGTGCATGAGTGGCGTGTGGTTGGGCAGGCGCTTCAGGCTGGCCAGGGTACAGACGTCCTGGAAGGTTTTTTCCGGGAGCTGGCTGAACAGGTGATGGCGACGCAGGGTGAGGACAATGTGGGGATGGGTGAGCATGTTTGGGCCTCCGCAATGGGGTAGCGTAGGGGGCTTGGCGCGGGGTTGATATGCCTCTGTGGGGGTACCTCTTGCGGGGGTTGTGAGCCTATGTGGGCGTGTCAGTTGATGCATCTGTGGCTGACCCACTGTATCGGGGCAAGCCCCCTCCCACATTTGGATCTGCATCCATCAGGTAAATTTCGGTTTGGTTTTGTTCTGGCTTTTGCGGTCCTGGAACCGACCGGAGTTGTGGCTGGTGTACTCGGTTAAGTGTGGGAGGGGGCTTGCCCCCGATGGCGGCCTTTGGGCCGACCATTTTTTTGGATTAGACCGGGTACATATCCGTTGCTGCGGTAACGGCCACCTATGGTTCCGCTCTTACAGCGGGTCACTTTTGGCAAACGCCCCAAAAGTAACCAAAAGGTCTGTGCCCCACCACTCGGCACCTCGCTTAGGCTCGGTGTGCCCTCACTCCGGCTTTGGAGCGTGGGCCGCCGTCATGGGCCATCCCTGGCCCAGGACGGCTAACCCGGCGTCCTGCCGGGTTACCCACGCTCCAAAGCCTGCGTTCGGCCAGCGTGGTTTAACGGGGCGCCGAAGATCAAAAGCCAAAGCGCGGCGGCCTTAGAGCCGACCGGAGTTGTGGCTGGTGTACTCGGTTGGGAATGTGGGAGGGGGCTTGCCCCCGATGAGGGAGTGTCAGCCACTTATTTGTTAGCTGACCCGGCGCTATCGGGGGCAAGCCCCCTCCCACATTTGGTTCTCCACAGGTCAGAGATCTCCATAGGTCAGGTAGACCTCGGCCTGGTTTTGCGCTGTCTTTTGCTGCCTTAGACCCGACCGGTGTTGTGCCTGGTGTACTCGGTAAAAAATGTGGGAGGGGGCTTGCCCCCGATGAGGGCGTGTCAGCCACTTATTTGTTAACTGACCCGGCGCTATCGGGGGCAAGCCCCCTCCCACATTTGGTTCTCCACAGGTCAGAGATCTCCATAGGTCAGGTAGACCTCATTCTGCTTTTGCTCTGGCTTTGCTCTGGCTTTGCTCTGGCTTTGCTCTGGCTTTGCTCTGGCTTTTGATCTTGATCTTAGGCGCCCCGTTAAACCACGCTGGCCGAACGCAGGCTTGAATCCGTGGGTAACCCGGCAGGACGCCGGGTTAGCCGTCCTGGGCCAGGGATGGCCCATGACGGCGGCCCACGGATTCAAGCCTTCGTTCGGGCATGCCGAGCCTAGGCGAGGCACCGAGTGGTGGGGCAAGAGCCCTTTTGGTTACTTTTGGGGCTCTTTTTGTATGGACCGGACACATGGTTGACGGGTGTGCGGGGACATGGTGGACACTTTTCGGCGAGCCAATTTCGCCGGAAAGCCATCATGCCCTGGGACACGAGAGATGCCATGAGCCTGAAAGAAG
The DNA here is from genome assembly GCF_029457515.1 of Pseudomonas sp. G11. NCBI lineage: Bacteria > Pseudomonadati > Pseudomonadota > Gammaproteobacteria > Pseudomonadales > Pseudomonadaceae > Pseudomonas > Pseudomonas sp. G11. Next base: position 4,749,078 of record NZ_CP120377.1, on the reverse strand, counting down.
AGTTTGTTGCCTTAGCAGGGCAACCCGGCAGCAACAAACGAGAACTATGCCGACGGTTCGGTATCAGTCCGCAGACGGCTTACAAGTGGCTTAACCGCTACGCGACGCTCGGCCATTCAGGGCTGCAAGATAAATCCCGAAAACCGGCTACCAGCCCCAAGCTGACCACGCCGGCCCTGGAAGCGCAGGTCATAGCGCTCAGACAAGACCATCCAGCATGGGGTGGGCGCACGATCAGCAGCCTCTTGAAAAAGCAGATTGCTCCCAGCACCGTTACCAATGTCCTGCACCGGCACGGGCTGATTCAGCCGACTACGAAGGAGCAAGAGGCAAAGCTGAGGTTTGAACACGAGGCGCCCAACAATCTTTGGCAGATGGATTTCAAAGGGCATTTCCCGACGCAAGAAGGCAGATGCCATCCCCTGACTTTACTGGACGACCATTCACGTTTCAGTTTGGCTATTCAAGCTTGTGATAACGAGCGTGGAGCCACGGTGAAAGAAAGGTTGACCGAGGTATTCCAGCGCTTCGGATTACCGGCTCGCATCAACGTTGATAACGGACCGCCTTGGGGCTCTCCACGTAACCCTGGTGAAATCACAGAGCTGAGTATCTGGTTGATTCGTCTGGGTATTCGGATCAGTTTCAGCCGCCCTTACCACCCACAAACCAATGGAAAGATTGAGCGTTTCCATCGCTCACTCAAGGCCGAAGTACTTGAAGGGCGTCAGTTTTCCACGCTCAAGGAAGCTCAAGCAGCATTTGATCGGTGGCGTGATGTTTATAACCTGCAACGGCCCCATCAGGCACTGGACTACAAGGTGCCTATGGACCGGTATAGAGCCAGCCCATGGGCTTATCCGCAACAGTTACCAACCTTTGAGTACGGACCGGACGACGTATTAGCCAAGGCTTATCACAGCCGTTTTCGTTTTCAGAAACGCTACTTCAGCATCGCCAAAGGTTTGGCTGGGCATCACATCGCAATACGGCCCAACACTGAAGGTGATGGACTGTTTGACGTGTTTTTCTGCCATCACTTCCTACGAACGATCGACGTGAGCAAACCTGACTATGGTCCATAATGTGTCAACCATGTCCCCGCACATGTGTCCACCATGTGTCCGGTCCATACAGGGCTCTTTTCCAAAGTGACCCGCCGTAAGGGCGGAACCGCCAGCCGCCGTTACCGCAGCAACGGATATGTACTCAACCCCCCCGAAAAAAAACCTCACCCCGCCTGCCGCAAATGCTCCATCGCCCAAACCGCCGCCTCCACCCGCGACCGCAACCCCAACTTATGCAGCAAATTCTTCACATGCACCTTCACCGTCCCCTCGGTAATCCCCAACTTATGCCCGATCACCTTGTTGCTATGCCCACTGGCAATCGTCTTCAACACCTGCCGCTCCCGTTCGGTCAACTCCACCGCCGCATGGGGTTGCGGCGAGCGCAGGGCCTGGGCCAGGACCCGCGTCAACCCAGGGCTGATCACCAAGGCACCCTGCAAGGCATCGCGGATGAACTGGACGACCAACTCCGGCTCCATGTCCTTGAGCAGGTACCCGTTGGCATCCAGGCGCAGGGCATCGCGAATATCGTCTTCAGCGTCGGACACCGTAAACAGCAACACCTTGCCCGCATAGTTCATGGCCCGCAGGCGGCGCAGGGTTTCCAGGCCGTTCATTTGCGGCATGTTGTTGTCCAGCAGCACCAGGTCCGGTTGCAGCGTGTCGATCTGGTCCAGGGCTTCCTGGCCATTACCGGCCTCGCCGACTACCTGCAAGTCGTCTTCCAGTTCCAGCATCTGGCGCATGCCGTGGCGCATCATCGGGTGGTCGTCGACTAGCAGGATGCGGTGGCGAGTGGGTGTGTTCATGCGTGGGTGCCTTGTAGAGGTTGCCCGAGGAATTCCGGGTGAAAACGCAATTGCACGCGCGTGCCCTGGGGCTCGCGTGGGCCGATGTCGAGTTGGCCGTGCAGGCTGCGTGCGCGCTCGTCCATGATGGTCAGGCCGTGGTGTTCACGTTGATCGACGTCGCCGCAAAAGCCACGGCCGTCGTCTTCGATGCACAGGCTGACGGTCTCGCCCTCCTGGCGCAGTTGCAGCCAGGCGTTTTGCGCATGGGCGTGGCGCAGGCAATTGGACAGGGCTTCGCGGGTGATTTGCAGCAAGTGGATCTGCTCACTGGCCGATAGCTGGAAGGCCAGGGCGTCGACGTGCAGGTGGACCTGGAATTCGCCGCGCCGGGAAAACTCTTCAGCGGTGTCCTGCAGTTCCTGCACCAGCCCGGCATCGTGGATTTGCAGGCGAAAGGTGGTGAGCAACTCACGCAGTTGCCGGTAGGCATTGTTCAGGCCGTCGCGCAGCTCGGCGGTGACGGTGGCCAGGGTCTCCACCGGTTCGCCGCGGCGGATCAGGGTTTGCATGCGGCTGACTTGCAGCTTCATGTACGACAGCGCCTGGGCCAGGGAGTCGTGCAGTTCGCGGGCGATGATGGTGCGTTCGTCGAGCAGCAGCAAGCGGTGGTCCTGCTCGCGCTGGCGCTTGAGGGACAGTGAGGTGCCGATCAGGTTGGCCAGGGCCTGGATCAGTTGTTTCTCCCAGTCCTGGGGCGCATGGCCGTCGATGAAGTGGGCCTTGAGTTCGCCCAGTTCCGAGCCCTGGTTGCTGATGCTGAACACCTGGGGCGGCGCGACCTTGTGTTTCTGGCAGGTCGCGCAGTCGCCGATGGCGCAGACGTTGCGGCTGTCGCCGCCATGCAGGGCGAGCATCTGCTGGGCCGGTGCGAGGAAGTGGCCTTGCAGGCACAGCGACAGGCGCAGCCCTGGCAGGCGCTTCTGGAAGCGTCGGATCAGTTCATCCAGGCCCTCGGCATTCGCCAGGCGCGTGGCCAGGCTGCGGCTGCTCTGGTAGAGCAACTCGAGGGCGGCGTTGGCCTGTTGCAGGTTGAGGGTCTTGAGGCGCACCTGGCTTTCCAGGGTGCGGTGGGAGGCTTCGATGGTTTCGGCCATGGTGTTGAAGCTCAGGGCCAGTTGCCCCAGTTCATCCTCGGAACGGTGGTTGACCCGGGTCTTGAAGTCGCCGTCGCGAAAGCGCCGGGTGGCCTGCACCAGCTCCTGCAAGGGGTTGACCACGCCGTATTGCAGTTCATACAGGCCGATCAACAGGATGATCAGGGTGCTGAACAGCGCCAGGCCCTGGATGCCTTGTTGCCAGCCTTGTTTGTGTTCGCTCTGTTGCTGCAACAGGCTGACGAATTGATTCAATTGCTCGACGAACCCCGGTGCGCTGGCCTGGAACAGGGCGGCGTCACCCCGTGCCAGGGCCGGGCGCAGGTCGTCGTGCCAGCGTTGCTGGATCTGTTGGTAGCTTTGCAACAACGCACTGCGCGGGCCGTCTTCGAGCACGGCCTTGAGCGACTGGCTATCGAGACGCCCTTGCAGGCTTTGGGTGATGCTGTCGATCTCGTCGGCCGGTGCGCCGGCGGCGAGCTTCCAGCTCAGGTGGTAGGTCTCCATGCGCACCGAGCCTGCGGTATTGATCGCGGCGGCGTCGCCCTGGCTGAACCAGGCGATCAAGCCGGCACTCAAGGAACTGGCGAGCGCGAGGATCGCGATCAGGATCACGGCCAGGCCGGCGCGGGCGGGCAGGGAACTGCGCAGCCAGCTAAACACGGCGGCGTAATCGAAGGAGGGGGGGCGTCTGCATGGCGGCACCAAAAAGGGCAAAAAGGGCTGGAACACCGCAATCCCTGGCGCACTACCTCTAAAGAATTGCCGGCAAACCCTCCCACGGGAAAACACCGGCACAAGAGACCAATCCATTGATAAATAAAGACTTTCTCTTGTTGTTCGAACTACCTCCTTAGAGGTAGGTGGGGCCAGCATAGCCCGATACCCCCCAGGCGGACGTTGATCTGCGTCAAGTTCCAAGGGGGGGTCGCCCCTAACCTGCGCTCATGGAATCACTTTCTGGAGCGCGTACCGTGACTCAACCCCGTATAAGACAAGGCCTGGTGCTGGGCATGAGCACACTGGCTTTCACCGTCTGCTTTATGGTGTGGATGATGTTCGCCGTGTTGGGCGTCCCCATCAAAGAGCTGTTGCAACTCAACGAAACCCAGTTCGGCCTGTTGGCCGCCACGCCGGTGTTGACCGGTTCCCTGGTGCGCCTGCCGCTGGGCCTGCTGACTGACCGTTTCGGCGGGCGCATCGTGTTCTTCCTGCTGATGCTCGCGTGTGTGTTGCCGCTGTACCTGATCACTTACGCCACCGCCTATTGGCAGTTCCTGGTCCTGGGCCTGTTCGTCGGCCTGGCCGGTGGCTCGTTCTCGGTGGGCATCGCCTACGTTGCCAAATGGTTCGACAAGGACAACCAGGGCTTCGCCATGGGGGTGTTTGGCGCCGGCAACGCGGGCGCCGCTGTCACCAAGTTTCTGGCCCCGGCGCTGATCGCCCTCGGCACCTGGCACCTGGTGCCCAAGGTGTTCGGCGCAATCCTGTTTATCACCGCGCTGCTGTTCTGGTTTCTCACCAGCGAAAACAAGGCGCACCGCAGTGCCGGCGGCGCGACCCTGCGCCAGCAGTTGCTGTGCCTGAAAGACCCGGCCGTGTGGCGCTACTGCCAGTACTACTCGATTGTGTTCGGCGGCTACGTGGCCCTGGCGCTATGGATGACCAAGTACTACGTGCAGGAATACGGTTTCAGCCTGCAAAGCGCCGCACTGCTGGCCGCGTGTTTCTCGCTGCCGGGTGGCGTGCTGCGTGCGGTGGGCGGTTGGATGTCGGATCGCTGGGGCGCGCAAAGCGTGACCTGGTGGGTGTTGTGGGTGAGCTGGATCTGCCTGTTCCTGCTCAGCTACCCGCAGACCCAATTGCAGGTGCAGACCGTCAACGGCCCCCTGGATTTCCATATCGGCCTCAACGCCACCCTGTTCACCGTGCTGCTGTTCGTGATGGGCATCGCCTTCGCGTTCGGCAAGGCCTCCGTATTCAAGTACATCGCCAATGACTACCCGCAGAACATGGGCGCGGTGTCCGGCATCGTCGGCCTGGCCGGTGGGCTGGGGGGCTTTGTACTGCCGATTCTGTTTGGCGCCCTGGTGGACCTCACCGGCGTGCGCTCGTCCTGCTTCATGTTGATGTACGGCGTGGTCTGGGTGTCCCTGACCTGGATGTACTTCAGCGAAATGCGCAAGCAACCGCTTTTGGGCAAAACCGCCCAACGTCTCCAAGGAGAATGAACATGTCCATCGCGCAAAAGCCCGGCTCGGGGCCGGTGATCCACGACTGGCGCCCTGAGGACCCCGCGTTCTGGGGCGCCAGCGGCAAGAAGACCGCCACCCGCAACCTGTGGATCTCGATCCCTGCGCTGTTGCTGGCCTTCGCCGTGTGGATGGTGTGGAGCACGGTGATCGTGCGCCTGAACGCCATCGGCTTTACGTTCACCACTGACCAGCTGTTCTGGCTGGCGGCGTTGCCGGGCCTGTCCGGCGCGACCTTGCGGGTGTTCTACTCGTTCATGGTGCCGATCTTTGGCGGCCGCCGCTGGACCGCCCTGAGCACCGCATCGCTGCTGCTGCCATCGCTTTGGATGGGCTTTGCGGTGCAAGACCCCAACACCCCCTACAGCGTGTTTGTACTGATCGCGTTGCTGTGCGGTTTCGGCGGCGGCAACTTCGCCTCGAGCATGTCCAACATCAGCTTCTTCTACCCCAAGTCGCAGCAGGGCACGGCCCTGGGCCTGAACGCCGGCCTCGGCAACCTTGGGGTGTCGGTGATGCAGTTCTGCGTGCCGCTGGTGATCACTTTCGGCGTGTTCGGCCTGGTCGGCGGGCAACCGCAAACCTTGCCGGATGGCAGTCAACTCTGGCTGCAGAACGCCGGTTTTATCTGGGTGCCGTTTATCCTCACCGTCACCGTGGCGGCCTGGTTCGGCATGAATGACCTGTCCAGCGCCCGTGCCTCGTTCAGCGAGCAGGCGGTGATCTTCAAGCGCAAGCACAACTGGCTGATGTGCTGGTTGTACCTGGCCACCTTCGGTTCGTTCATCGGCTTTTCGGCGGCGTTCCCCCTGCTGATCAAGACTTCGTTCCCCGATGTGGTAGCGCTGAAATTCGCCTTCCTCGGGCCTCTGGTCGGCGCACTGGTACGCCCATTGGGCGGCTGGCTGGCGGACAAGTTGGGCGGTGCACGGGTGACCTTGTGGAACTTCGTGCTGATGATCGTGATGGTGTTCGGTGTGTTGCACTTCCTGCCCGAAAACGGCCAGGGCGGCAGCTTCTATGGCTTCCTCGGCATGTTCATGCTGCTGTTCATCACCACCGGCGTGGGCAATGGCTCCACCTTCCGCATGATCCCGGTGATCTTCCGCACCCAGCACGAAAAGGCCAGCGCCGGTAAATCCGCCGCCGAACGCGAGCAAGCGCTCAAAGATGCCGGCAAGGAATCCGCCGCCGTACTCGGCTTCAGTTCGGCCATGGGCGCCTTCGGTGCGTTCTTCATTCCCAAATCCTTCGGCACCTCGATGGCCGCCACCGGCAGCCCGGCGATGGCCTTCTACATGTTTGTCGGTTTCTACCTGAGCTGCATTGTCGTGACCTGGTGGTGGTACGCCCGCAAAGGCTGCGCCACTCCCTGCTGATCGACCACGAATTCGCCGGGGCAACGTACCCCACGGCACGCCTGATGAGGAAAACATCATGAGTCACTTGCTGGATCAACTGCGGTTCTTCAACCGTAAGCAAAACGAATTCTCCGAGGGTCACGGCGAGACCCGCAAGGAGTCCCGCGACTGGGAGAACGTCTATCGCTCGCGCTGGCAGTACGACAAGATCGTACGCTCCACCCACGGCGTGAACTGCACCGGCTCCTGCTCGTGGAAGATCTACGTGAAGAACGGCCTGATCACCTGGGAAACCCAGCAGACCGACTACCCGCGCACCCGCAACGACTTGCCCAACCATGAGCCGCGCGGCTGCCCTCGGGGTGCCAGCTACAGCTGGTACATCTACAGCGCCAACCGCCTCAAGTACCCGAAGATCCGCAAGCCGTTGCTCAAGCTATGGCGTGAAGCGCGCCTGACCCTGCCACCGGTCGAGGCGTGGGCGAGCATTGTCGAGGACAAGGTCAAGGCCGACTCGTACAAGAGCAAGCGCGGCATGGGCGGTTTCATTCGCTCGAACTGGGAGGAGGTCAACGAGATCATCGCTGCCTCCAACGTCTACACCATCAAGCAATACGGCCCGGACCGCATCGTCGGTTTCTCGCCGATCCCGGCCATGTCCATGGTCAGCTACGCGGCGGGTTCGCGTTACCTGTCGCTGATCGGCGGCGTGTGCCTGAGCTTCTACGACTGGTACTGCGACTTGCCACCGGCCTCGCCGATGGTCTGGGGCGAGCAGACCGACGTGCCGGAATCGGCCGATTGGTACAACTCCAACTACATCATCGCCTGGGGTTCCAACGTCCCGCAGACCCGTACCCCGGATGCGCACTTCTTCACCGAGGTGCGTTACAAGGGCACCAAGACCGTGGCCATCACCCCCGACTATTCGGAAGTGGCCAAGCTCACCGACCTGTGGCTCAACCCCAAGCAGGGCACCGACGCCGCGTTGGCCCAGGCCTTCAACCATGTGATCTTCAAGGAATTTCACCTGGACAAACCGAGCGCCTACTTCACCGACTACGCCAAGCGCTTCACCGACTTGCCGGTGCTGGTGATGCTCAAGCCGATGACCGGTTTTGCCCCCGGCGCCGGCTTCCAGCCTGACCGCTTCCTGCGGGCCTCGGACCTGACCGGCAACCTCGGCCAGGACAACAATCCGGAATGGAAAACCATCGCCCTCGACGAAAGCGGCGAACTGGTCTCGCCACAAGGTTCCATCGGCTACCGCTGGGGCGAGAAGGGCAAGTGGAACATCCTCGCGAAGGAAGGCGGTGAAGGCCGCGCCATCGACCTGAAACTCAGCCTGATCGGTGACGACGTCGCCGAAGTGGCGTTCCCGTATTTTGCCGGCGAAGCCCACGAACACTTCCAGCACGTGGCCGGCGATGCCGTGCAGTTCCGCCGCGTGCCGGTGCACAGCGTGACCCTGGCCGACGGCAGCGTGGCCAAAGTGGCGACGGTGTTCGACTTGTCCGCCGCCAACCTGGCCATCGACCGTGGCCTGGGCGGCCAGAACGTGGCCAAGGACTACGACGACGCCAGCGTGCCGGGCACCCCGGCGTGGCAGGAAGCGATCACCGGCGTCAGCCGCGAGAAAGCCATCCAGATCGCCCGTGAGTTCGCCGACAACGCCGACAAGACCAAGGGGCGCTCGATGATCATCGTCGGCGCGGCGATGAACCACTGGTACCACATGGACATGAACTACCGCGGGCTGATCAACATGCTCATGCTCTGCGGTTGCGTCGGCCAGACCGGCGGCGGCTGGGCCCACTACGTAGGCCAGGAAAAACTGCGCCCGCAATGCGGTTGGCTGCCCCTGGCCTTCGGCCTGGACTGGAACCGCCCGCCACGCCAGATGAACGGCACCAGCTTCTTCTACGGCCACAGCTCGCAATGGCGCCACGAGAAGATGAGCATGCACGATGTGCTCTCGCCTCTGGCCGATAAATCGCAGTTCCCGGAACACGCCCTGGACTACAACATCCGCGCCGAACGCGCCGGCTGGTTGCCGAGTGCGCCGCAGCTCAACACCAACCCGCTGCACATCTGCCGTGAGGCGGCTGCCGCCGGCATGACGCCGAAAGACTACGTGGTCCAATCCTGGCAGGACGGCAGCCTGCGCTTTGCCTGCGAACAGCCGGACAGCCCGGTGAACTTCCCGCGCAACATGTTTATCTGGCGCTCCAACCTGCTCGGCTCGTCGGGCAAGGGCCATGAGTACATGCTCAAGTACCTGCTGGGCACCAAGAACGGCGTGATGAACGAAGACATCGGCCACAGCACCGAATGCAAGCCCACCGAGGCCGAATGGGTCGAAGACGGCGCCATCGGCAAGCTCGACCTGGTGACCACCCTGGACTTCCGCATGTCCTCCACCTGCGTGTATTCCGACATCGTCTTGCCGACCGCCACCTGGTACGAAAAAGACGACATGAACACCTCGGACATGCACCCGTTCATCCATCCGTTGTCGGCCGCCATCGACCCGGCGTGGGAGTCGCGCTCCGACTGGGAAATCTACAAGGGCATCGCCAAGGCGTTCTCGGCCATGTCGGTCGGCCACCTGGGCGTGGAACAAGACCTGGTCACCGTACCGTTGATGCACGACAGCGTCGGCGAACTGGCCCAGCCATTTGGCGGCACCGACTGGAAAAGCGCCGGTGTGGCGCCGGTGCCGGGCAAGAACGCGCCGAACATGGCGGTGGTGGAACGCGACTACCCGAACATCTACAAGCAGTTCTCGTCCCTGGGCCCGATGCTGGAAAAACTCGGCAACGGCGGCAAGGGCATCAACTGGAACACCGACGAGGAAGTCGAGTTCCTCGGTGAACTCAACCACCACGAAAACGACGCGGGCATCAGCCACGGTCGGCCGAAGATCGACACCGCCATCGACGCGGCCGAGGTGATCCTGTCCCTGGCCCCGGAAACCAACGGCAAGGTCGCCGTGAAAGCCTGGGCCGCGCTGTCGGAGTTCACCGGCATCGACCACAGCCACCTGGCGATCTCCAAGGCCCACGAAGCGATTCGCTTCCGCGACATCCAGGCGCAGCCACGCAAGATCATCTCCAGCCCGACCTGGTCGGGCCTGGAAGACGAGCACGTGAGCTATAACGCCGGCTACACCAACGTGCATGAAAACATCCCATGGCGCACCATCACCGGCCGCCAGCAGTTCTACCAGGATCACCCGTGGATGCAGGCGTTCGGCGAGCAGTTGATGAGCTACCGGCCACCGGTCAACACCCGCACCATCGAAGGGGTGAAGGGCAAGCGCAGCAACGGCGAGACCGAGATCGTGCTGAACTGGATCACCCCGCACCAGAAGTGGGGCATCCACAGCACCTACAGCGACAACCTGCTGATGCTCACCCTGAGTCGTGGCGGCCCGATCGTGTGGCTCTCGGAAATCGACGCCAAGCGCGCCGGCATCGAAGACAACGACTGGATCGAATGCTTCAACGTCAACGGCGCCTTGACTGCCCGTGCGGTGGTCAGCCAGCGCGTGAAGGAAGGCATGGTGATGATGTACCACGCCCAGGAACGCATCGTGAACGTGCCCGGTTCGGAAACCACCAAGACCCGTGGCGGCCACCACAACTCGGTGACCCGCGTGGTGCTCAAGCCGACGCACATGATCGGCGGCTATGCCCAGCAGGCCTACGGTTTCAACTATTACGGCACGGTCGGTTGCAACCGCGACGAGTTTGTCGTGGTGCGCAAGATGGCCAAGGTCGACTGGCTCGATGGCTCCACCGGCAATGACCTGCCGCGCCCATTGCCGACTGATATCGAGGAGAACTGAGATGAAGATTCGCTCACAGATCGGCATGGTCCTCAACCTGGACAAATGCATCGGTTGCCACACCTGTTCCATCACCTGCAAAAACGTGTGGACCAGCCGTGAAGGCATGGAATACGCCTGGTTCAACAACGTCGAATCCAAACCCGGTATCGGCTACCCGAAAGAGTGGGAAAACCAGGACAAGTGGAAGGGCGGCTGGATTCGCCACGCCAACGGCTCGATCAACCCACGCATCGGCGGCAAGTTCCGCGTGTTGGCGAACATCTTCGCCAACCCCGACCTGCCGAGCCTGGACGACTACTACGAACCGTTCGACTTCGATTATCAGCACCTGCACACCGCACCGTTGGGTGAGCACCAGCCGACCGCACGCCCACGTTCGCTGGTGTCTGGCAAGCGTATGGAAAAGATCGAGTGGGGCCCCAACTGGGAGGAAATCCTCGGCACCGAATTCGCCAAGCGCCGCAAGGACAAGAACTTCGACCAGATCCAGGCCGACATTTATGGCGAGTACGAAAACACTTTCATGATGTACCTGCCGCGCCTGTGCGAGCACTGCCTCAACCCGGCGTGCGCGGCATCGTGCCCGAGTGGCGCGATCTACAAGCGTGAAGAAGACGGCATCGTGCTGATCGACCAGGAAAAGTGCCGGGGCTGGCGCATGTGCATCAGCGGCTGCCCGTACAAGAAGATCTACTTCAACTGGAAGAGCGGCAAGTCCGAGAAGTGCATCTTCTGCTACCCGCGTATCGAAGCCGGTATGCCGACTGTGTGCGCCGAAACCTGTGTGGGGCGGATTCGCTACCTCGGCGTGCTGTTGTACGACGCCGACCGCATCAGCGAAGTGGCGAGCACGGCCAATGAGCAGGACCTCTACGAGAAACAGCTGGAAATCTTCCTCGACCCGAATGACCCGGCGGTGATTCGCCAGGCCCTGGCCGATGGCGTGCCACAGTCGGTGATCGACTCGGCGCAGCGTTCGCCGGTGTACAAAATGGCCGTTGATTGGAAACTCGCGCTGCCGCTGCACCCGGAATACCGCACCTTGCCGATGGTCTGGTACGTGCCGCCGCTGTCGCCGATCCAGAACGCCGCGGCGGCTGGCACCGTGGGCATGAACGGGGTGATCCCGGATGTCGACAGCCTGCGCATTCCGCTGCGTTACCTGGCCAACCTGCTCACCGCGGGCGACGAGAAGCCGGTCAAGCGTGCGCTCAAGCGCCTGTTGGCGATGCGTGCCTACAAACGCTCCCAGCAAGTCGACGGCGTGCAGGACCTGCAAGTGCTCGAAGACGTCGGCCTGAGCGTGGAACAGGTGGAAGAGATGTACCGCTACCTGGCGATCGCCAACTACGAAGACCGCTTTGTGGTGCCGAGTGCGCACCGTGAAGACGCCATGAGCGATGCGTTCGCCGAGCGCTCCGGCTGTGGTTTCAGCTTTGGCAGCGGTTGCAGCGGCAGCTCCGACACCAACATGTTCGGCGCCAAGAAGGCCAACCGCCGCGACGTGCTGAAAACCGTACAAATCTGGGAGGACTGAGCATGCGCATTCTTAAAGTGATTTCGTTGCTGCTGGACTACCCCACCGACACCCTGGTGAACGGCCGCGACGAACTGGAACAGGCGATCATCGAATCGCGGGAAATCAGCCCCAAGCAGCGCGGCGCATTGTTCGAGTTGCTGGAGCTGATCTGCGCCAATGACTTGATGGACGGTCAGGAACACTACGGTGCGCTGTTTGGCCGGGGGCGTTCGCTGTCGTTGCTGTTGTTCGAGCACGTGCATGGCGAGTCCCGCGACCGCGGCCAGGCCATGGTCGACATGATGGCCCAGTACGAAGAGGCCGGGTTTGCCATCGGTGTCAAGGAGCTGCCGGACTACATCCCGTTGTACCTGGAGTTCCTCTCCACCCGTGAAGACATCGAGGCCCGCGAGGGCCTGGCGGATGTGGCGCACCTGTTGGCCTTGCTCGCCGCGCGGCTGGAAGAGCGCGAGAGCGGCTATGCCAGTTGCTTCCGTGCGCTGTTGCAGATTGCCGGCGCCGAGCCGCACCAGGCCGTGGCCGAGCTGCGTGCCCAGGTCGCCGCCGAACCGCGTGACGACTCCCTCGAAGCCCTGGACAAAATCTGGGAAGAGGAAGCGGTGGACTTCATGCAGGCCGAGCAGCAGGACCGTTGCAGTTCGATGCCCAGCGCACCAGGCAAGGCCCGCGAAGAAAGCGCGGTGCCGTTGCACTGGGTGGATTTTCAGCAAGAAGGGCGGGCCGCAGTGCCGGCCGGGGAGGTGGGTAATGTCTAAGTGGAATTTGCTGGTATTCGGGATCTATCCCTATGTCGCCCTGGCGATCTGCCTGTTGGGCAGCTGGGCGCGGTTCGACCTGTCGCAGTACACCTGGAAGGCCGGCTCCAGCCAGATGCTCAACAACCGTGGCATGCGCGTGGCGAGCAACTTCTTCCACATTGGCGTGCTGTTCGTGCTGGCCGGGCATTTTGTCGGCCTGTTGACCCCGGCGTCGGTCTATCACCATGTGATCAGCACCGAGCAAAAGCAGTTGCTGGCGATGGTCTCCGGTGGCTTCTTCGGCCTGCTGTGCCTGGTGGGCCTGCTGATGCTGGTCAAGCGTCGCCTAGGTGACCCGCGTGTACGGGCCACGTCAAGCCCGTCGGACATCCTGATCCTGCTGGTGTTGCTCGCGCAGTTGGTGCTCGGCTTGCTGACCATTGTCGCCTCCACCGGGCATATGGACGGTTCGGTGATGGTGATGCTCGCCGACTGGGCGCAGAACGTGGTGCTGTTGCGGCCGATGGACGCGGCGGCTTCGATCGAGCCGGTCAGCCTGATCTACAAGGCGCATGTGGCGTTGGGCTTGACCCTGTTCGTGCTGTTCCCGTTTACCCGCTTGGTGCACATGGTCAGCGCGCCGATCTGGTACCTGGGGCGTCGTTATCAAATCGTGCGGCAGAAGTATTGAGGAGAACGTCATGACTACAGGATGCGGATGTGGTGGCGGGAATGGCGGCAGCGGTGGTTGCGGCTCGTCGGTCAAGGAACCGGTGATTGCCGAGGTGGCGGCCCAGGCTTCGTTCGAGGAGCTCAAGGCGCCGGAATTGATCGCCAGCAGTGAACAGGAATGGCCGATCGTCAGCGTCAACGGCGTGCCAGTCACGCCCGAGGCCATGGCCCTGGAATTGCAATATCACCCGGCTGAAAGTCGCGAGGAAGCGGTGTACCTGGCCGCCCGCGCACTGGTGATCCGCGAGCTGTTGCAGCAGCGGATCGCCGAGCTGGGCCTGGCGGTGGAGATCGCCGCCGGCGAGAACGAAGAAGAAGCGGCCACGCGCCTGTTGCTGGAGCGTGAGGTCAAGGTGCCTGAGTGTGACGAGGCCACCTGTGTGCGCTACTTCGAGAACAACCGCGGGCGCTTTCACAGCGCGCCGCTGCTGGCGGTGCGGCACATTCTGCTTGAATGCGCGCCGGACGATGCCGACGCACGCCACCTGGCGCACACCCAGGCGGAAATCCTGTTGCTGACCCTGGAAGAGCAGCCTGGCCAATTTGCCGAGCTGGCCCTCAAGTATTCGGCGTGCCCGTCCAAGGCCCAGGGTGGTTCGTTGGGCCAGGTGAGCAAGGGGCAAACCGTGCCCGAACTGGAGCGCCAGCTGTTCACCCTGGCCCCGGGCCTGGCCGGCAAACCGCTGGAGAGTCGTTATGGCTGGCATGTGATCAGTGTCGACCAACGTATCGAAGGCCAGCCGCTGCCGTATGAAGCGGTGGCGGTCGCGATCCGCACCCAGTTGCAGCAGGGCGTGTGGCAGAAGGCATTGGTGCAGTACCTGCAAACCCTGATCGGCGCGGCGGACATCCGCGGCATCGCGCTGCAGGGCGCCGACTCGCCGTTGGTGCAGTGACATGAGCCTGGTGGATGGGGTGGGCCGTTCGATCGATTACCTGCGCTTGTCGGTGACCGACCGCTGTGATTTTCGCTGTGTGTATTGCATGGCCAAAACCATGACGTTCCTGCCGCGCCAGCAGGTGTTGACCCTGGAAGAGCTGGAACGCCTGGCGGCGCTGTTTGTCCGCCAAGGCGTGCGCAAGATCCGCCTCACCGGCGGCGAGCCGTTGATCCGCCCGGGCATTGTCGGGCTGTGCCGCAACATCGCGGCACTGCCGGGCTTGCGCGAACTGGTGATGACCAGCAACGGCTCGCAGCTGGCGCGACTCGCACAGCCGTTGGTGGAGGCGGGGGTCAAGCGCATGAACATCAGCCTCGACAGTCTGGATGACGCGCGGTTTCGTGCGATTACCCGCAATGGCGACTTGCAGCAGGTGCTCGCGGGGATCAAGGCGGCCAGCCAAGCGGGGTTCGAACGGGTCAAGCTCAATTGCGTGGTGATGAAGGGACGCAACTTCGACGAGGTGCCGGCGCTGGTGCAGTTCGCCATCGACCAGGGCATCGACATCAGTTTTATCGAGGAAATGCCCCTGGGGGATGTGGGGCGCTCGCGGGGCGAGACGTTCTGCTCCAGTGATGAAGTGCGAACGGTGATTGCCCGTGAGCATGGGTTGATTGATAGCACCGAGAACAGCGGAGGCCCCGCGCGGTATGTGCGGTTGGCGGGGCATCCGGGCACCCGGGTGGGGTTTATTTCGCCTAATTCGCATAATTTTTGTGGGAGTTGTAATCGGGTACGGATGACGGTGGAGGGGCAGTTGCTGTTGTGTCTGGGGCAGGAGGATGCGCTGGATTTTCGCGCTTTGCTGCGGCGCTATCCGCTGGATGACGGGCCGTTGATCGCGGCGTTGCACAAGGGGTTGAAAGGCAAGCCGCTGCGCCATGATTTCACGGGGGCAGGGGAGGTGCAGGTGGTGCGGTTTATGAATATGAGTGGAGGCTGATTTGAGATCAAAAGCCAAAGCGCGGCGGCCATAGAGCCGACCGGTGTCGGGTCTGGTGTACTCGGTAAAAAATGTGGGAGGGGGCTTGCCCCCCGATGAGGGAGTGTCAGTGGATGCATCTATGGCTGACCCACCGCCATCGGGGGCAAGCCCCCTCCCACAAAAACGGATATGCCTCCCCAATCAAAAAACCTTGACCCCGATCAAGGGAAACCCACCCCATTCTCCGTAACCTCACTGCATCTTGTGTATTAAAACCTAAAAACATCTATATGTAGTGTCTGGAGCCCGGAAATGCAAAACACGCTCACCCCGCTGGTCAGCACCCGCCTACACAAACGCGACGGCAGCCTGGTCCCCTTCGATGCCGAAAAAATCCGTCAGGCGCTGATCGCCGCCGGCACCGCTACCGGCGAGTACCAAGCCGCCGATGTCGACCTGTTATTGGGCGCCGTCCTGGCCCGCCTGAGGGGTATCGAACAGCTGGATGTCGAACAGATCCAGGACAGCGTCGAACGCGTGCTGATGGACGCCGGCTACTTCCTGTCGATGCGCGCCTATATCGTCTATCGCGAACAACACGGCCGCCTGCGCCGCGACCGCAAGACCCTGGTGGAAGTCGCCACCTCGATGAACGAATACCTCGACCGTGAAGACTGGCGCGTGCAGGCCAATGCCAACCAAGGCTATTCCCTCGGTGGGCTGGTGTTGAACGTGTCGGGCAAGGTCACCGCCAACTATTGGCTGGACGAGGTCTACAGCCAGCAGATCGGCCGCGCCCACCGTGAGGCGGACCTGCATATCCATGACCTGGACATGCTCGCCGGCTATTGTGCCGGCTGGTCGTTGCGCTCGCTGCTGCACGAGGGCCTCAACGGCGTGCCGGGGCGTGTCGAAGCCGGGCCGCCCAAGCACTTGAGCAGCGCCCTGGGGCAGATGGTCAATTTCCTCGGCACCCTGCAAAACGAATGGGCCGGCGCCCAGGCGTTCAGTTCATTCGATACGTACCTGGCGCCCTATGTGCGCAAGGACCAACTGAGCTACCCCGAAGTGCGCCAGGCGGTGCAGGAGTTCATCTACAACCTCAACGTGCCGTCGCGCTGGGGCACCCAGACGCCGTTTACCAACCTGACCTTCGACTGGGTATGCCCGGAAGATTTGCGTGAGCAGGTGCCGGTGATCGGCGGTGAGGAAATGCCGTTCGCCTATGGCGATCTGCAAACGGAAATGGAGCTGATCAACCGGGCCTACATCGAAGTGATGCAGGCCGGCGATGCCAAGGGCCGGGTGTTCACCTTCCCGATCCCCACCTACAACATCACCCACGATTTCCCCTGGGACAGCGAGAACGCCGACCGTCTGTTCGAGATGACTGCGCGCTATGGCCTGCCGTATTTCCAGAATTTCCTCAATTCTGATATGCAGCCCAACCAGGTGCGCTCGATGTGCTGCCGCCTGCAACTGGACGTGCGCGAGCTGCTCAAACGCGGCGGTGGGTTGTTCGGTTCGGCGGAGCAGACCGGCAGCCTGGGCGTGGTGACGATCAACTGCGCGCGCCTGGGTTACCTGTTCAAGGGCGACACCTCTGGCTTGCTGCAACGCCTGGACAGCCTGATGGACATGGCGATGGAAAGCCTGGAGGTCAAGCGCAAGGTGATCCAGCACCATATGGATGCCGGGCTGTACCCCTATACCAAGCGCTACCTGGGCACCTTGCGCAATCACTTCTCCACCATCGGCCTCAATGGCATGCACGAGATGCTGCGCAACTTCACCGGGGACGAGCAGGGTATGCACACCGCTGAAGGCCGTGCGTTCGCGCTCAAGTTGCTCGACCACGTGCGCGCCACCTTGCTGCGCTTCCAGGAAGAGACCGGCCACCTCTACAACCTCGAAGCCACGCCGGCCGAAGGCACCACCTACCGTTTCGCCAAGGAAGACCGCAAGCGCTACCCGGACATTCTGCAAGCCGGCAGCGTGGACGCACCGTACTACACCAACTCGTCGCAGTTGCCGGTTGGCTTTACCGAAGACCCTTTCGAAGCCCTGGAGCTGCAAGACGAACTGCAATGCAAATACACCGGCGGCACCGTGTTGCACCTGTACATGGCCGAGCAGATTTCCTCGGCCCAGGCGTGCAAGCAACTGGTGCGCAAAGCCTTGGGGCGTTTCCGCCTGCCGTACTTGACGGTGACCCCGACCTTTTCGATCTGCCCGGTCCACGGCTACCTCGCCGGCGAACATGAGTTCTGCCCCAAGTGCGATGAAGTCCTCGCGCTCGCGGCCCGTTCTTGAACCGATTTATCAACTCGCAAGGAGCTCCACCATGCAAGCATCCCAGCCACAACGTCAGCGCTGCGAAGTCTGGACCCGAGTGATGGGTTACCACCGGCCGGTGTCGGCGTTCAACCCTGGCAAACAGTCCGAGCACAAAGAGCGTGTGCACTTCACTGAAACGGCCGCCCTGGCCGGGCGCCAATGAGTCGAGCGCTACGGGTCGGGGGCATGGTGCCCCTGACCACCCTCGACTACCCCGGCATGCTCGCCTGTGTGCTGTTTTGCCAGGGCTGTGCCTGGCGCTGTCGTTACTGCCACAACCCGGACCTGATCGCACCGCGCGGTAGCGCCGAGATCGATTGGCGCCGGGTGTTGTTGTTTTTGCAGCGGCGCCAGGACCTGTTGGACGCGGTGGTGTTCAGCGGCGGTGAACCGACCTTGCAGGAAGGCTTGCCGGCGGCCATGGATGAAGTGCGCGCGATGGGCTTTCGGGTCGGCCTGCACAGTGCCGGGATCAAGCCGGCGGGCTTCGCCAATGCGTTGCGCCATGCCGACTGGGTGGGCTTCGATGTGAAGGCCCTGGCCGAGGACTGCCAATTGATCACCCAGGTCAAGGGCAGCGGTGCCGCCAACTGGCGCAGCCTGGACACCTTGCTGGCCAGTGGCGTGGATTATGAATGCCGCACCACGGTGCATTGGCACCTGATTGACCCACCCCGGTTGCTGCTGCTGGCCCAGCGTTTGCAAGCCAATGGTGTCAAGCGCTTTGCCGTGCAGATGGTGCGCACGGCGACGATGCTCGATGCGCAACTGCCCAGTGTCTCCGTACAGATGGCGTTGCCAGAGTTGTGGGGCCGTTTGCGGGAGTTGTTCCCGGCATTTGTATTGCGAGGGTGACCGATCACCCCCGTCAGGATTTTTAAAGATGCTGTCCGTTTTGGGCAGGCTTTCATCAAGGAATAATGGAATGAAGCAGTTAACCACGGCGCAACGCATTGTCATCGGCTTCGCGATCGCGCCGTTGGCCCTGGTCGGTCTGGTGTTTTATGCCTTGCACGACCTGGCAACGCTCAAGCAGCAATCCGAACAAATCGTACAACAGGACTGGCCTCGCATCGCGCCGATCATGGTGATTGCCACCGGCGTGCGTGACAACGGCCGCAACACCCGTGACCTGCTGATCGACCAGGATAACCAACAGGCGCAGGCCTCTATCGGCACGACGCGCGAGCGCATTACCCAGGCCTTCGCAACCCTGGAGCCGCTGTTCGATACCGCCGAAGGCAAGGCCGCCTATGCCACCTTGAAATCCCATCGCGAAGCCTACGTGGCGGCCTTCACCCAGGTGCAGGCGCTGATCAAGCAGGGTGCCCGCGAACAGGGCCTGGCCCAGCTCAAACAGCAGGTGATGCCGGCCGAGCTGGACGTGTTCAAGAGCCTCGATGCGTTGATGGCCATGCAAGGCCGGCTGTTCACCGAGCGTGAGCAGGCGGCGCAAACCCTGTATGACGACGCGCGTCGCACGATGATCGGGCTGTTCCTGCTGTGCCTGACCCTGGTGGTGGCCGCCGCCGTGATCGTCACCCGTAGCGTCACCCGGCCATTGGGCGGCGAGCCGGACGAGGTGGCACGGGTGCTCAAGCATATCGCCAATGGTGATCTGACCATCGAGGTACCGCTGGGCAACAGTGCCGACGGCAGCGTGATGCGCAACCTGCACCTGATGCAGCAGAGTCTGAACCAGATGGTCCGGCACATCGCCGTGTCGGTGGACGGCGTGGCCAGCTCGTCGGAAGAGTTGAGCGCGGTCAGTAGCCAGACCAGCAGCAGCTTGCAGCTGCAGGGCCAGGAAATCGAACAGGCTGCCACGGCGGTCAATGAAATGACCGCCGCCGTCGACGAAGTGGCGCGCAATGCCGTGAGCACCAGCGAAGCCTCGCACCTGTCGGAGCAGACCGCCCAGCGCGGGCAGGCCCAGGTGCAGGAAACCGTGGCCTCGATCAACACCCTGGCCACCGGCGTGGTGGAGACCTCGGAGCGTATCCAGCAACTGGCGGGCCGCGTGCAAGACATCAGCGGTGTGCTGGAAGTGATCCGCAGCATTGCCGACCAGACCAATTTGCTGGCGCTGAACGCCGCTATCGAAGCCGCCCGGGCCGGCGATGCCGGACGCGGGTTTGCGGTGGTGGCCGATGAAGTGCGCGCACTGGCCCATCGCACCCAGTCTTCGACCCAGGAGATCGAACAGATGATTGGCAATATCCGCCAGGACACCGAACACGCCGTGGCCGCCATGCACAGCAGCAGCGAGCGGGTACAGGCAACCTTGGGTGTGGCCCAGCGGTCGGGAGAGGCGTTGGCGGAGATTACCCGGTCGATTTCGCAGATCAACGAGCGCAACTTGATGATTGCCAGCGCCACTGAAGAACAGGCCCTGGTGGCGCGAGAAGTGGATCGGAACCTGGTGGGGATTCGGAATTTGTCGCAGCAGGTATTGCAGGGGGCCTTGCATACGGAAACCGCGGGGCATGACCTGGCAGGGATGGCCGGAGCGCTGCATCAGACCGTGGCGCGGTTCAAGGTTTAACGGGGTGGCTTAGATCAAAAGCCAAAGCGCGGCAGCCATAGAGCCGACCGGTGTCGGGTCTGGTGTACTCGGTAAAAAATGTGGGAGGGGGCTTGCCCCCGATGAGGGCGTGTCAGTCACTTATTTGTTCACTGACCCGGCGCCATCGGGGGCAAGTCGAATCGTCGCACCGCCCCTCCCACATTTGGATCTCCATAAGTCAGAGATCTCCATAGGTCAGGTAGACCTTGGCCTGGTTTTGCTCTGCTTTTGCTCTGCTTTTGCTCTGGCTTTTGATCTTGATCTTAGGCGCCCCGTTAAACCACGCTGGCCGAACGCAGGCTTGAATCCGTGGGTAACCCGGCAGGACGCCGGGTTAGCCGTCCTGGGCCAGGGATGGCCCATGACGGCGGCCCACGGATTCAAGCCTGCGTTCGGGCACACCGAGCCTAAGCGAGGTGCCGAGTGGTGGGGCAAGAGCCCTTTTGGTTACTTTTGGGGCTCTTTTCCAAAAGTGACCCGCCGTAAGGGCGGAAACGCCAGTAGCCGTTACCGCAGCAACGGATATGTACACCAACCCGCTAGCCGCCATTCCCGCAGCAACGGATATGTACCCCAACCCGCCAGCCGCCGTTACCGCAGCAACGGATATGTACACGGACCCAGACCCGCCCCCCAATCAACCCCACCCCCAAAACTGCAACCACCACCCAACCCCCACCAACCCATTACTCAACACCACAAAAAACCAAGCCCCCCCACGTAACACCCCCCCAACCCCCCGAAGCTGCCGCCACCCCAACCACAAGCACCACCCAACCGCCCCAACCAGCAACACCGCCCGCGCCGACTGCACCCAACCCAACCCCAACCCCTCATAACGCAGCAACTTCACCGTGGTCGCCGACAACCCCAGGAACAACCCCGCACCACCGAGGGGCGTCAGTGTCAGCGCCAAGGGCCGAAACAGTGCGCGATCCCCCGCCACCCAGGCGGCCAGGCGCAGCAGCAGCCAGCAGCCACCACCGAACAACAGTGCGCTGCCACACAGGTACAGCACGATGCACAGGCCATCGAGCCAGCTGAAGCTGTCATTGAGTTGCGGGTAGTGAGTGAGCAGCCACCAGGGCGCAGTGTCTTGCAGGGGCCACAGCCAGTCATGACTCACCAGCCACGTCGCCAGGGTTTGCTTGAGCGCGATAAACCATGGGCTGACCGTCCATTGAAACGCCCCCATTGCCAGGCCGATCACGCCAAACAACAACAGGCGCGCATCCCATGCCGAGCCGGGTTGGCGAGGTGCCTGAAGGATCTCCGTATTGGACGACCGGGCGATCAATTGCACGGCCCCGCGTTGTCCGCTGCAACGGCCACAGGCATGGCACTCGCTGGCCCCTTGCAAGCGGCGGATATCCAGCAGCGGCGCGCAGTTGGGCAGCGGCAGGCGCGGTGCGGTGTTGGCCTTCCAGCGTTGCTCATCCACCGCGAAATGCACCGGCGCCAGGCGGGCGAGCAGGGCGAAGACGCCGCTGACCGGGCACAGGTAACGGCACCACACGCGTTTACCGCGCACGAACAACAGGCCGACGACCATGGCCGCCAGGGTCGAGCCGCCGAGGATCAGCAAGGCGGCCTGGGCGTAGTCATACACACTGATCAACTGGCCATACAGGGTCGTCAGGCAAAAGCCCAGCGTCGGCCAGCCGCCCCAGCGCACCCAGCGCGGAATGCCCAGGCCGCGCCCGTGTTGGCTGGCCCATTCGCTCAACGAACCTTCTGGGCAAAGCACCCCGCACCACAGGCGCCCGAACAGCACCATCGACAGCAACACGAACGGCCACCAGAGGCCCCAGAAGATAAATTGCGCGAGCAGTGTCAGGTTGTTCACCAGGCGCGCCTGGCTGCTCGGCAAGGGCAGCAGCGCCGGCAACACCAACAGCACGGCGTAAACCAGCACCACCAGCCATTGCACGGTACGGATTAACCGCCCATGGCGCCGCATGCCATCGCCCAGGCGCTGCAGCCAGGTCATGCCGCTGGCCGCGAGCGACGCAGGCCGTTGCCGACCCACAGCCAATAGCCGAGCAGCACCAGCACGGTGACCAGGCTCGGCGCGGCACGGTAGCCGGCAAAATCGGCCAGCAACGACCCCAGGCCGTGGCTGTCGCTGAGCAGGGCGCTGCTGTCCCAGCGGCTTTCACCGAAGGCGCCATACACCCATTCGGGCAGGTCCATGCCCAGCAGTTGTCCGCTGATACGGTCCACGGCGGCCACCAGCAAGGCCCCACCCAATAGCAACAGCAGTGCTTCGCTGAGGGCAAAAAACAGCGACCAGGAGATAAAGCGTCGACTGCCCCGCAGCACCACCACCGTCAGGCCCGCCAGTACCAGGCCCAACAGGCCGCCGATGGCGAACAGGCTCAGTGCCGGACCGTTAAGGCGCGCCCCGGCGCCATACAAAAACACCACGGTTTCACTGCCTTCACGGCTGACTGCCAACAGCGCTAACAACAGCACCCCCCAACCACCCTGGCGGGCCAGGCGCTGATCGGCTTCGCGCACCAGGCTGTGTTTGAGCGTGGCGCCGTGGCGATGCATCCAGAACACCATCTGCACCATCAAGCCGCTGGCCAGTAACGTCAGCGCCGCTTGTGCCCATTCACCCTGGGAGCCGCTCATGGCTTCGCCGGCCCACAGCATCAAGCCGGCCAACCCGGCGGAGCACAGCAGCCCGAGCAACACCCCGGCCCACAGGAAACGCGCCAGGCGTGAGTGTTCGGCCTGGCGGCTGATCCACACCTGAAGAATGCCGATCACCAACAACGCCTCGACGCTTTCACGCCAGACGATAAACATCGATTGATTCATCAACGGCTCCTATTGCGCGAGGATGCTGCCTTCGGGCAACTGTGGGTTGAATTCGTCGAAGAACGGGTACAACCCCGGCTTGAGCGGATGGATGACCACAAAAGTGGTCACGCCAGGGGACAGCACCTTCTCCACCCGCAACGGCGTGCTTTCGAATTCGGCCGGGCCTTGGCCGATGTTGTTGAGCACGATCTTGAAGCGCTCATCGGCCTTGACCACCAATTGCGGCGGGTCGAAATGGCCGTCTTGCAGGCTCAGTTCATACGTGGGCAACGGCGCCGCCAGGGCTGTGCCGCTCAGCAGCATGCTGCCCAGCAGCAGGGCGCGGCGCATCAGTAGCCGCCTTTTTTGCCGATACCGGCGTAGACAAATTCGTAATGCACTTCGCAGCGTTCGAACCAGGGCGCGACGCCGGTTTCCTTGTCGGTGTGGCGGCCCAGGGAGTGGTGGCCGGTGGGCGGCAATACGCTGAAGGTGAGGGTGTATTTGCCAGGGCCTTGCAGCTTGACGTTGTCGCCATAGTGCGGCCCGTCATTGGCGACCATGGCGTGGAAGTCGCCGTTGATCGGCGTCTCGCTGCCTTGTTTTTTCAGGGAGAACGACAGGTTCAGGTAGGGCACGAAACTGCCTTCCTGGAAGCCTTGGGCGTTGTCCGCCGTGGCGCGTACATCGGCCTCCAGGTGCACGTCGGAATCGGTGGTGGCGCGCATCATGCCGGCGGGGGCCATCTCGATGGGTTGCAGGTACACCGCGCCGATTTCCAGCCCTGGGCAGTGTTGCGGTTCGCCGATGGGATATTCCTTGGCGAACGCCGCAGAAGTGGACAACAGCAGGATGAGGGGCAGTGCAGAAGGGATACGCATGGAGGCTTCCTGACGGGTGAGGGGAGAGAGCCCGAGTCTAGGAAGGTCAGGGGTAAATAATAATGATTCTTGTCAAGTTTCGATGATATTTCATGTTGGCCAGGCTTGATATCGGTCAAGGCCAGGCACCTGTGATCGGCGTAGGTTGGACCTATCGTTCGCCGGTAGGGAACCTCGTCATGGCCAAGCCTTTTCCACTGCACCCCAAGCACCCCGAGCGCATCTGCTGGGGGTGCGACCGCTATTGCGCCGCCACCGACCTGGCCTGCGGCAACGGTGCCGACCGTACCATGCACCCGGCCGAGATGATCGGTGATGACTGGTACGAACATGGCGATTGGGGCGTTACCCCGGAGCCCGCCGCCGCGGACGAGCCGTCAGGGGCCACAGTGCTCAGGCTGCGAGGGGTTTAGTCTGCATCGACTTTTTGTAGGCGGCTTTCATGGCTTCCATTTCGGCGCCTAGCTCCTCGAGGACAGCTTTGCCCAACAGCTTCTTCGCTTGAGGGAACATCTCGGTTTCCTCTTCTTCGATATGGTGCTCCAGCAGCTCCTTGACCACTTTGACGCGGCCGGAAAACTCAGTGGTGGAAGGCTCGGTCTGTTTCAGGTCGGGCAATACCAGGGCATCGACTGTGCGGTGCTCTTCCTTGGCTTCGTGGTACATGATGTCCTGTTCCTTGCCACCGGCTTTGCGGAAGGCTGGGTACAGAATCTCCTCCTCCAGCTTGGTGTGCAGGCTGATTTCCATCTCCAGTTTGGCCAGCAATTCGGTGCGCTTCTTGACGCCACGCTCGGTGGATTCGCTCAGTTGAGTCAGCAGTGCTTTGACGCGTTCATGGTCAGCCTTGAGAAGGTCAATGGCATTCATGTTGAAACCTCACGGATAGCGCTCGGGCGCGTCGACATGCGCGCCTCGTCCAGTGGGATATTGCATCAGCTGTACCAACATGGACGATTAGTTAATTTTCTTATTAATCAGTTAGTTGAGTATGTTTTATGCGTCGGCTTATCGTGCAGCTTGCATGGTCGGGCCCTCAGCGGGTTGCATTACACCGTCCCTGACTTTCCGGTGTTTGAAGTTCTCGGTGGCCAGGCACTGGAAGATTGCCAACTGGGTTTACGCCTGCAGGGATACCCGGTCGTCCTGAGCGTTTGGCATTTCCAGTAAGAAGGGAGCGGAGGTTGAGTCAGGGGGGCTCCAGTGCGCCATAACCGTTGGGCGTGAGCGGCTGCACGAAATCCGATGGAACCCTCGGGGTAGATGCTTGACCTAATGCATGGACCTCAGGAGGTGAACCATGCAAATTGAATATATCTGGATCGCGTTGGCGGTGATTCTACTGCTGTTGGAATTGTGGGCGATCAATATCGTATTGCGCAGTACCAGTGGCTGGGAGACCAAGGGGCTGTGGCTGGTCATTCTGATTTTCGTGCCGCTGCTGGGGCTGATTGCCTGGGCGATGTTCGGGCCCAAGCGGGAGATGCCGGAGCAGCACAAACAGTAACCTGTGGCGAGCGGGCTTGCCCTAATGCCATTCAGTTAAGCGTACATCGCCTTCTGTAGGAGCGAGGGGGACGCCTAGTTCTTGCTCGCGAAAAACGTCAACGATAACGCGTGTTTCCTGAATGAACGCGGCGCCTGTAAGTTCTTCGCGAGCAAGCTCGCTCCTACAAAAAAGCCTTAACTGAACGGCATTAGGGCTTGCCCCGCGTTGGGCTGCGAAGCAGCCCCAATAAGAGCGCTGCAGTGTGCCAGGCAGCTCCGGGGCAGTTTTTTGGGGCTGCTGCGCAGCCCAACGCGGGGCAAGCCCGCTCGCCACAACGGCCCGTTCGCCACCGTGCTATTGGGTGCCCCTGTTCCTACTCGACCTCGACCCGTATCACTTCCAGCCCTAGCTGCTCATACGCCTCGATACCCGGCACGTGCCATTCGGTAATCAGCGTATGGATACGGTTGCACGGCGCCACCACAAAAGGTTCCACGGCACCGAGTTTGTCCGCCATGGTCACCGCCACCACATGGGACGCGCTGTCGAGCAACGCTTGCTTGACCGCCACTTCATCAAAATGCAGCGAGCTGATGCCGACCTGCGGATGCAGCGCGCACACCCCGGTAAACAGCAGGTCGGCCTTGATGCCCTGGATCAGGCGCACGGTTTCCTGGCCGCTGGTGGACAAGGTCGCAGGGTTGAGTTGGCCGCCGGCGAGGATGATTTTCACCTGGGGATGATCGGCCAGGGCGATGGCGATCATCGGTGACGGGGTGACCACGGTCAGGCGGATCGAGTGCGGCAAGGCCTGGGCGATGCGCAGTGTGGTGGAGCCGGAATCGAACAGCACGATCTGGCCGTCTTCCACACGATCGGCCGCCAGTTGCGCCAGGTGGTGCTTGGCCTCGTTGGTCTCGCCGACACGGGTGAAGAAGTCCTTGCCGCTGTCCTTGGGCCGGGGCAGGGCGCCGCCGTGCACGCGTTGCAACAGGCCGGCCGCGGCCAGTTCGCCGAGGTCACGGCGGATGGTGTCGTGGGAGACGGCAAAGTGTTCCACCAAGTCGGAGGCCGTGACTTTGCCGTCACGTTCCAGCAATAACAGGATCTTTTGTTTGCGCAACGAAGGCAGGTCAACGGCTTGATGGGTGTTGTGCATGTTTGTGCGTCTTTTTGCGTGTTTGTGCGAGATTAGTCGCCTGTCGATATAAACGTAATGGCTGGTTGCGCGGGCGATGGGCGGTTACTCTCGACGTTCAGTTCAGGGAGAGGTGACCCCGATGTCGTTGATCACAACCATCGAAGACTTACGCAAGCTGGCGCAGAAACGTGTCCCCAGGATGTTTTACGACTACGCCGATTCCGGCTCCTGGACTGAGAGCACCTACCGGGCCAATGAAAGCGATTTTGCCCGCATCAAATTCCGCCAGCGTGTGGCGCGCAACATCGATGAGCGCTCGATCCGCGCCACCATGATCGGCCAGGACATGGCCATGCCGGTCGCCCTGGCGCCCACTGGCCTGGCCGGCATGCAGCATGCCGATGGCGAGATTCTCACCGCCCGCGCTGCGGCCGCTTTTGGCTTGCGCTATACCCTGTCGACCATGAGCATCTGCTCCCTGGAAGACATCGCCGAACAGGTCGGCCAACCGTTCTGGTTCCAGTTGTATGTGATGCGCGACCGTGGGTTTATCGAGCAATTGATCGAGCGCGCCAAGGCGGCCGGCGTGGATGCGCTGGTGTTGACCCTGGACCTGCAGATACTCGGGCAACGCCACAAGGACCTGGTCAACGGTCTGTCTGCACCGCCCAAACTGACCCTGCCAAATATCCTCAACATGATGACCAAGCCGCGCTGGGTGATGGGCATGCTCGGTACCAAGCGCCATGGCTTCGGCAATATCGTGGGGCATGTGAAGGGCGTGGCGGACATGAGTTCGCTGTCGTCGTGGACCGCCCAGCAATTCGACCCGCGCCTGAGTTGGGACGACGTGGAATGGATCAAGAAGTGCTGGGGCGGCAAGTTGATTATCAAGGGCATCCTCGATGTGGAAGATGCGCGCCTGGCCGCCAATTCCGGCGCCGATGCGCTGGTGGTGAGCAACCACGGCGGGCGCCAGCTGGACGGGGCTCCATCGAGCATCAGCCAGTTGCCGGCGATTGTCGACGCGGTGGGCGAGCGCATTGAAGTGTGGCTCGACGGCGGCATTCGTTCCGGTCAGGACGTGCTCAAGGCGATGGCCTTGGGCGCCAAGGGCACCATGATCGGTCGTCCGCATTTGTATGGCTTGGGCGCCATGGGCGAAGCGGGGGTGACCAAGGCACTGGACATCATTGCCCGTGAGTTGGACGTGTCGATGGCGCTGTGCGGGTATAACGATATACGCGATGTGAATCGCGAGATTCTGCTGCCAGGGTCCTTTCCCGAAGGGGTAGGCTGCGCAAAAAAATCATAAAAAAGTGAAAAGAGTTGTCCACGAAAACCGTGGGTATCTCTGTGGATAACTTTGCCGGGGCCCGGCAGGGTTGGCGATTTAACCCAAGGTTAATATTTGATCAACTTGTGGCGAGGGCCAGCATGGGCTGGGTTTGCGCTTGACAGGCTCGCGCGAACCCAGTGCCGAAAACCTTTTTTATGACTCGTTATTGCGCCCTGTGGCGTGGGTGACAACCTGTGCCGGCATCTTCGCCCGCATCAGGTTGTCCAGCGCCTGGCGATAGCTGCGGCCGGCCAGGCTCATGCTGTTGTTATGGCTGGCGCCGGGCACCAGCAGCAACCGTTTGGGCTCTTGGGCCGCGTCAAATAGTTGCTGGCTGAAACGCGGGGGCACGTAGCGATCGTCCAGGCCATGGACCACCAGCAGCGGCATATGGATGTCGGCAATCTTGTCGATGGAGTCGAATTTCTGCGAGAGCAACCAGCGCACGGGCAACGACGTGTTCGCCACGGCCGTGGCCACATCCGCCAGGGAGGTGAAGGTGGACTCGACCACCAGCCCGCGCACCGGCAGCGGCGTTTGCCTGCCCAGCTCGGCCGCCAGGTCGATCGCCACCGCGCCACCCAGGGAGTGCCCGTAGATCAGGCGTTTGTTCGGGTCGGGCTGCAACACCTGGAAGCGTTCCCACGCAATGCGCGCGTCCTCGTATACCGTGGTTTCCGAAGGCAGGTCACCGTGGCTCTGGCCAAAACCGCGATAGTCGATAGCCAGCACCGAGAAGCCCAACGCATGTAATTGCTCGATGCGAAACAACTGCCCGGTGAGGTTCCAGCGCACGCCGTGCAGGTACAGGATCGCCGGAGCATCCTTGTGCTCTGCCGGGTACCACCAGCCATGAATGTTCTGCCCTGATTTGAAACGGGTGGGCTTGAGTTCGAATTCCTGCACCGCCCTGGGCAAGCCGCTGTACCAACTGGCGGTACCGGGCTCGATGCGAAACACCAGCTCGCGCTCCTTGTGCTGCAGCACCGAGCAGCCCACGGGTAAACCTACGATCAACAGGAGCATGCACAGCAGGGGAAACCAGCGTAGGCCCAGGCGCGACATAAAACGAGATGACATCGAAGGTTCCAAGGCAAAGGTGAAGGACGGTTTTTAACAGAAGGCTTGTCGGTACAGGAATTAATTCGACAGCCGCGAAGGGCGATTGCTTGCAAAGTGTTACAGCATGGTGCTCAGGCCGTCTCGACCACTTGCACCCGATTACGCCCCCGCGCCTTGGCCAGGTACAGCGCCTGGTCGGCCTGGGACAGCAAGTGCGAAAGGTCATCGCCTGCGGTGCGGGTGGTCACGATCCCGATACTCACGCTGAGGAAGCCCGGTGCGAGCAGGTCCAGGCGGTCCAGTTCATCGCCGCGCTGAGCAGCAATACCCCATTGCCCAGGAGCAGCGCGACAAAGTCCATCCCCACCCCGCGCGCGATTGTAGCGGTATGCGACGCGCTTGACGCTGGTGTTGCCATCACGACATGCTCACGCTCCTTTGAGCTAAGGCCTGACCATGGATAACAGTCCCGTTCGCATCACTGCCGAAGAGACCCTCTCTGACAATTGGTATGTTTTGAAGAAGTACAGCTTCGACCTGCGCCGCCGGGATGGCAGCTGGCAGGCCCAGACCCGCGAGGTGTACGACCGGGGCAATGGCGCGACCATCCTGCTGTACAACCGCACACAGCGCACGGTGCTGCTGATTCGTCAGTTCCGCATGCCCACCTTCGTCAACGATTACCACGGTTACCTGATCGAAGCGGCGGCCGGGTTGCTGGACAACGCCAGCCCAGAAGAGCGCATTCGCCTGGAAGCCGAGGAAGAGACGGGGTATCGGGTGGGGCACGTAGAGAAGATCTACGCAGCGTTCATGAGCCCGGGGTCGGTGACGGAGCGGATTCACTTTTTTATCGGTGAGTACCAGGCGGGGGATCGGGTAGGGACCGGCGGCGGGCTCGAAGAGGAGGGGGAGGATATCGAGGTGCTGGAGCTGGGGTTTGAGCGGGCGCTGGCGATGGTGGCGAGGGGGGAGATTGTGGATGGGAAGACCATTATGTTGCTGCAGCATTTGGAGTTGCGGATGTTGAAAGAGGGCTGGTGAGGAGATCTCGGTTGAAAATGTGGGAGGGGGCTTGCCCCCGATGAGGGAGTGTCAGTGGATGCATCTAGGGACTGTCAGATATTTTGTGTGCGGGCCGGTAATGGCCTGCCGTCAGGCAGGCCATGCTTTACCAGGTTGGCCTGATAAATCGATCTCCGTACAGAATCGCAAATTGATTCATCGCACTTTTCCAGTCATGTGCCGCGGAGCCCCAGTTTGCGGTGATATTGCGCAGTCCAAGCCAGATCAGTTTTGTCGCCGCATCGTCGGTCGGGAAGTGACCTCGGGTCTTGATGATCTTGCGCAACTGAGCGTTGATGCTCTCAATGGCGTTGGTCGTGTAGATCACTTTTCGAATCGCCGGCGGGAACACGAAAAATGGGATCACACGATCCCAAGCGCGGCGCCAGGCAGCCACTACCGTCGGATACTGCTTGCCCCATGGCCCGCTTTCAAACGCATCCAGTGCCTGCTCGGCCGCTTCGGCGGTCACCGCCTGATAGATCGGTTTGAGCGCCTTGGCCAGTTCGCGACGCTTGTCCCAGGCCGCGTAATCAAGACTGTTGCGGATCAGATGAACAATGCATGTTTGCAGTGTCGTGTCTGGAAATACGGCGTTGAGAGCCTCTGGCATGCCTTTCAGTCCATCGGTCACAGCAATCAACACGTCTTCGACGCCGCGTGTCTTGAGGTCGTTGAAAACTTTCATCCAGAACTTGGCGCCCTCGGTATTTTCTATCCAGATGCCGAGAATATCGCGTGTTCCGTCAGGCAAAACGCCCAGGGCCAAGTAAATCGCCTTGTTGCGAACCAGCCCCTCTTCGCGAATTTTGACCCGTAGAGCATCGAAGAAAATAACCGGATACATCGGCTCCAAAGGCCGCTGTTGCCATGCACCGATCTCTGCCATGACCTCGTCGGTTACAGAGCTGATGAAGTCGGGAGAAACGTCAGTACCGTACTGCTCGGAAAGAAACGCTCGGATCTCTCTGACCGTCATTCCACGGGCATACATGGCGATGATCTTGTCGTCGAAACCGGTGTAGCGGCGTTCGTGCTTGGGGATCAAAATGGGCGAAAAACTGCCGTCCCGGTCGCGGGGAATATCCAGTCGGAGCGGACCGTCGCCGGTTAGAACCGTCTTGCCGCTTTTGCCATTGCGCTGGTTGGTTTCATCCTCTGGGCGCTGCGCGCCCGGCGGATAGCCCAAGTGGTGACCTAGCTCTGCACTCAGCGCTCGCTCGATCAAAGCCTTCTTGAACGCCGCAGACGCGTCCTCGATGGCTTCAGCGGTCATCGGTCCATCGGTGAATTGCTCGAGCAGCTCTTTCGGGATTTTCGGCAGCTCTCGCAACGCAGGTTTCTTTTTGGTTGGCATACATGCACCTCTTACTCATGTTATGCCCGAACACAAAATTTCTGACACCCCCTGCATCTATGGCTGACCCACCGCCATCGGGGGCAAGCCCCCTCCCACATTTGGATCTGCATACATCAGGTAAACCTCAATCTGGTTTTGTTCTAGCTTTTTCTGCCTTGGAGCCAACCCGTGCTGTGCCTGGTGTACTCGGTAAAATGTGGGAGGGGGCTTGCCCCCGATGAGGGAGTGTCAGTGGATGCATCTATGGCTGACCCACCGCCATCGGGGGCAAGCCCTCTCCCACATTTGGATCTGCATGCATCAGGTAAATCTGAGTCTGCTTTTGCTCTGGCTTTGGCTGCCTTGGAGCCGACCGGAGTTGTGACTGGTGTACTCGGTAAAAAATGTGGGAGGGGGCTTGCCCCCGATGGCGGTGGATCAGCCACCAGATGCCTCCACTAACACTCCCCCCGACTACCGGCTATTGTCAGAAATTTCCCGCAGGAGTACAAATGTACTCCATGACAAACCTGACCCCCCGCCGTACCGCCATCCTGACCTTCATCCGCGACCGCATCGCGCAGCAAGGCCAACCCCCCAGCCTCGCCGAGATCGCCGAGGCGTTTGGCTTCGCCTCCCGCAGCGTCGCACGCAAACATGTGGTGGCCCTGACTGAAGCCGGCTTCATCGAGGTCAACCCCAACCAGGCCCGTGGTATTCGCTTGCTCAACCAACCCGCCCGCCCCGAATGGCTGGACGTCCCCGTTCTCGGTCGAGTCGCTGCAGGCTTGCCCATCGGCACCGATGCCGAAGTCCACAACCGCCTGCAACTCGACCCTGCCACCTTTGCGAAAACCCCGGATTACCTGCTGCGGGTCCAGGGCGATTCGATGATCGAAGACGGCATCCTCGACGGTGACCTGGTCGGCGTGCGCCGCAGTGCCGAAGCGTTGAACGGCCAGATTGTGGTCGCGCGCCTGGACGGTGAAGTCACCATCAAACGCTTCGAACGTCACGGCGACCATGTCCGCCTGCTGCCCCGCAACCCGGCGTATCAACCCATCGTGGTAGGCCCCGACCAGGACCTGGCTATCGAAGGGGTGTTCTGCGGCCTGGTGAGGCAAGGCTGATGGGCGCCGTCGTAGCACTGGACTCGCTGTTCAATGGCGGCCGCGTCTGGAAGGGCCGGCCCGCCGTGCCTCCGGCCAGTGTGCACCCCACGGGGCTGGCGGCGCTGGATGCGGTGCTGCCCACGGGCGGCTGGCCGGAGTCGGCCCTGAGCGAAATCCTCATGGCCAAGGACGGTGTGGGCGAGTTGCAACTGGTGCTGCCCACCCTGGCGCGCTTATCGGCCGCCGGGGAACGCATTGTGCTGGTGGCGCCGCCCTACACGCCGTACCCCCACGCCTGGCAGAACGCCGGGGTGGATTTGCGTCAGCTTTCGGTGGTCCAGGCCGAAGAGCGCGACGCCTTGTGGGCGGTGGAGCAGTGCCTGCGTTCCGGCAGTTGCGGCGCCGTGTTGTGCTGGCCGCGCAAGGCCGATGACCGGGCATTGCGCCGTTTGCAGGTGGCGGCCGAAACCGGGCAGACCCTGGCGTTTGCCTGGCGCGCCTTGAGCGAGGCGATCAATGCGTCGCCTGCGGCCCTGCGCCTGGCCGTGGAGGCCAAGCCCGCGCAAGTGCGGGTGCTCAAGTGTCGAGGCGGGCTTGCTCATCCGGCGCCGATTGCGCTGGCCGGGCACTGAGGTTGATATGCGCTGGGTGTGTATTGTCTTCCCGCAATTGGCGCTGGACGGGGTGCAGCGCCTGCATCCCGAGGCGGATCAGCCCTTGGCGTTACTGGCCGGTACGCCGCAGCGGCGCGTGTTGCAAACCGTCAACGCGGCCGCCCGTGCATTGGGCCTGCGCCCCGGCCAGTCGCTGACGGCGGCGCAGGCCCTGGCCAAGGGTTTTGCCTGCGCCGAGTACGACCCGGTGGAGATCGAGCGTTGGCAGCAGTTTCTCGCGGCCTGGGCCTACCAGTTCAGTTCCCAGGTCAGTGTGTTCTACCCCCGCGCGCTGCTGTTTGAAATCGAATCGAGCCTGGGGCTGTTCGGGCCATGGCCGCGTTTCGAAGCGCGCTTGCGCAAGGAACTGAACGAGCTGGGCTTTCGTCACCGCATCGTCGCCGCGCCCAACCCGGCGGCGGCGCGCGTGCTGGCCAATCTCTACGATGGGTTGGCCGTAGACGATGACGCCTTGATGCAGGCCCTGGCGCCGTTGCCTATCGACCGCGCCGGCCTCGAGCCGCAGGCCGCCATGGCCTTGTCACGCATGGGACTGCGCACCTTGGCCCAGGTGCAGGCGTTGCCCCGGCATACCCTGGCGCGGCGCTTTGAGGCCAGCGTGCTCAAGCACCTGGATGCTCTTGGCGGATATCGGCCGCTGGCCCTGGCGTTCTATCAACCGCCGGACCGCTTCGATGTACGCATCGAGCTGAACTTCGACGTGCAATCCCACCAGGCGTTGCTATTCCCCTTGCGCCGGCTGACCGGTGACCTGTCGGCTTTCCTCTGCGGCCGCGACAGCGGCGTACAGCGTTTTGACCTGCACCTGGAGCACGCCCAGGCGCCGGACAGCGTGATCAAGGTTGGCCTGCTCAGCGCCGAACGTGAGCCGGCGATGCTCTTCGAACTGGCCCGCGGTCGCCTCGAGCACGTGCAGGTCACGTCACCGGTGCGCGGCTTTCGCCTGGTGGCCCAGGACCTGCCGGTGTTCGTGCCGCAACGCAAGGACCTGTTCGACGACCGCCCGCAGCAGACCCTGCCCTGGGAACAGTTGCGCGAACGCTTGCGTGCACGGCTGGGGGATGATGCGGTGCAAGGCCTGCGTTTTCACGCCGACCACCGCCCCGAATGCGCCTGGCAAGCGGCCGCCGACAGCCGCCCGTGCCCAAGCCTGGACAAGGTGCAGCGCCCCGGCTGGTTGCTCAACGAACCGATCTTGCTGGCCGAGCAGGGCGTGCAGGTCTTGATGGGGCCGGAGCGTATCGAATCCGGCTGGTGGGATGGCGCCGATATCCGTCGCGACTACTACCTGATCCAGACCCGCGCCGGCCAGCAAGGCTGGGCCTACCGCACCGTGGGGCAACACGATGGGTTGTGGCTGCAAGGCTGGTTCGCATGAACCACCGCAGGCTGTCGCCACCTTCCCACCGTGAGCTGCAAGCATGAGCTACGCCGAACTGCACTGCCTGTCCAACTTCAGTTTCCAGCGCGGCGCCTCCAGCGCGCTGGAGTTGTTCGAGCGGGCCAAGCGTCAGGGCTACAGCGCGCTGGCGATCACCGACGAGTGCACCCTGGCGGGTATCGTGCGGGCCTGGCAGGCGGCTAAGGCGGTGGAGTTGCCGTTGATTATCGGCAGCGAGATGCGCATTGAAAACGGCCCGAAGCTGGTGCTGCTGGTGGAAAACCTCAGCGGCTACCAGCACTTGTGCCGTTTGATCACCCTGGCCCGACGGCGGGCGGAAAAGGGGCGCTATCGCCTGCTGCAAGAGGACTTCGAGCAACCCCTGCCTGGGTTACTGGCGCTATGGGTCCCCGCAGACAGCGACACCCAGGCCTCGATCCAATGGTTGCGCCGCACCTTCGCCGAGCGCCTGTGGCTGGCGGTGCATCTGCATTGTGGCCAGGACGATGCGCGCCTCCTGGAACAACGCCTGCACCTGGCCGCCAGCCTGCAACTTCCCGCAGTGGCCTGCGGCGATGTGCATATGCATGCGCGCGGCCGCCGCGCCCTGCAAGACACCATGACCGCCATCCGCTATCACGTGCCGGTGGCCGAAGCGGGTACGCGGTTGCACCCCAATGGCGAGCGGCATTTGCGCAGCCTGGAGGCCTTGGCCGCGTTGTACCCGCAAGCCCTGCTTGACGAAACCCAGGCGATTGCCCGCCGCTGCACCTTCGACCTCGGCCAGTTGCGCTACCAATACCCGCGCGAACTGGTGCCCGAAGGCCAAAGCGCGAAAACCTGGCTGCGCACCCTCACCGAAGAAGGCATTGCCCAGCGCTGGCCAGAGGGTGTCGACGCCAAGACCTTGCAGCAGATCAACCACGAGCTGCAGCTGATCAGTGAGCTGGGTTACGAAAGCTATTTCCTCACGGTGCATGACATCGTGCGCTTCGCCCGTAGCCGTTCGATCCTGTGCCAGGGGCGCGGCTCGGCGGCCAACTCGGCGGTGTGTTTTGCTTTAGGCATTACCGAGATCAACCCGAGCCTGATGAACATGCTGTTCGAGCGCTTCCTGTCCAAGGAGCGCAATGAGCCGCCGGACATCGACGTGGACTTCGAACACGAACGCCGCGAAGAAGTGCTGCAATACGTGTTCCAGCGCTATGGCCGTACGCGCGCGGCCCTCACGGCGGTGGTCAGCAGTTACCACGCAGCCGGCGCGGTGCGCGACGTGGCCAAGGCCCTGGGGTTGCCGCCCGACCAGGTCAACGCCCTGGCCGAATGCTGCGGGCGCTGGAGTGATGAGGCACCGCTGCTGGAGCGCCTGCGTGAAAGTGGTTTCGACCCTGAAAGCCCAGCGCTGCGCCGGGTACTTACGTTGACCCGGCAACTGATCGGCTTCCCCCGGCACCTGTCCCAGCACCCCGGTGGTTTCGTGATTTCCGAACACCCGCTGGATACGTTGGTGCCGGTGGAAAATGCCGCCATGGCCGATCGCACGATCATCCAGTGGGACAAGGATGACCTCGACGCCGTCGGCCTGCTCAAGGTGGATATCCTCGCCTTGGGCATGCTCAGCGCGATCCGTCGTTGTTTCGACCTGCTGCGCCGCCATCGCCACCGCGACCTGTCGTTGGCGACGATCCCCAAGGAAGACCCGGCCACCTACGCAATGATCAGCAAGGCCGACACCATCGGTGTGTTCCAGATCGAGTCGCGGGCGCAAATGTCGATGTTGCCCCGGCTCAAGCCGCAGAACTTTTATGACCTGGTGATCGAGGTTGCCATCGTGCGCCCTGGGCCGATCCAGGGCGGCATGGTGCATCCGTACCTGCGTCGGCGTAACAAAGAAGAGCCCACCACCTACCCGTCGCCGCAGCTCAAGACGGTGTTGGAACGAACATTGGGCGTGCCGCTGTTCCAGGAGCAGGTGATGCAAATCGCCATCGTCGCCGCCGACTATACCCCCGGCGAGGCCGACCAGTTGCGCCGTTCCATGGCCGCCTGGAAACGTCACGGCGGGCTGGAACCCCATCAAGTGCGCCTGCGCAACGGCATGCTGAAAAATGGCTACAGCGAAGCCTTTGCCGCGCAGATCTTCGAGCAGATCAAGGGCTTTGGCAGCTACGGGTTCCCCGAGTCCCACGCGGCCAGTTTCGCCTTGCTGACCTACGCCAGTTGCTGGCTCAAATGCCATGAGCCGGCGGCGTTCGCCTGTGCGCTGATCAACAGCTGGCCCATGGGGTTCTACAGCCCGGACCAGATCCTGCAGGACGCCCGCCGCCATCGCTTGCAGATTCGTCCGGTAGACGTGCAGGCCAGTGACTGGGAGTGCAGCCTGGAACCCATCGACGGCCAGCAACCGGCGATCCGCCTGGGCTTGCGTATGATTTCCGGGTTTCGCGAAGAGGATGGGCGGCGTATCGAAGCGGCCCGCCAGCACCGCGCCTTCAGCGATGTGGCCGATCTCGACGAACGCGCCGGGCTGGACGCCCGCGCCGAGGCCTTGCTGGCGGGTGCCGGTGCCTTGCGCGCGTTGGCCGGCAACCGGCACCAGGCACGCTGGGATGTGGCGGGGGTGCACAAGCAACTTGGGTTATTTGCCGGTTTGCCCAGCCCCGATGAAGCGCGGGTGGCGTTGCCGGTGCCCACGGTGGGGGAGGACTTGCAGGCCGATTACGTCACGGTCGGCACCACCCTAGGCCCCCATCCGTTAGCGTTGCTGCGTGATGAGCTGCGCAAGCGGCGCTGTCGCAGCTCGAACGAACTGCTGGCGGTGGAGCATGGGCGCAATGTCAGTGTCGCCGGGCTGGTGACCGGTCGCCAGCGCCCCGGCACCGCCAGCGGCGTGACCTTCGTCACCCTGGAAGATGAGTTCGGCAATCTGAACGTGGTGGTGTGGCGCGATCTGGCAGAACGCCAGCGCGCAGCCTTGGTGAATTCGCGGCTACTCAAGGTGGACGGGCGCTGGGAAGCGGTGGGCGAGGTACGGCACCTGATCGCCGGGCGCCTGACCGACCTGACGCCGCTGTTGGACGGCATTCCTGTGCGCAGCCGGGATTTTCACTGAGGGGAGTTGCCCAGTTCACGACGGATGAGCTATATGCAATGAAACGATTTATTACAGTCAGGCTCCAAGTTTTTATCAGTGGAACTGCACCACCGATCAATGTTTCTCTGCACCAAGAGCCTATCGATGCCTTTTTTATCCAACACCCACGGCTGTGAAGGCTGGGGCGGTGAAATGGCCCAGCGAATCCGTGCCTTCGACTGGTCGCACACCGACCTGGGCCCGCTGGATCGCTGGTCCACCAGCCTGGCCTGCACCGTGCAGATGATGCTGGCGTCGCCCGTGCCCATGGTGATGCTGTGGGGGCCGGCCGGCTACATGATCTACAACGACAGCTATTCCGTGTTTGCCGGTGGCCGTCATCCGTATTTGCTGGGCACGCCGGTGGAGCTGGGCTGGCCGGAAGTCGCCGACTTCAATCGGCATGTCGTGGACACTTGCCTGGCGGGTGGCACTTTGTCCTATCACAACAAGGAGCTGGTGTTGCTGCGCAACGGCCAGCCGGAAAACGTATGGCTGGACCTGTATTACAGCCCGGTCGCCGGAGATGACCAGCAGCCGGCCGGGGTCTTGGCGATCGTGGTGGAGACCACCGCCCATGTGATTTCCGAGCGCTTGCGCCAGGAGCTGACCCACAACCTGGAGCAGCGCGTTGCCGCCGAAGTGCAGGCGCGCTCCGTCGCCGAAGAGCAACTGCGCCAGTCGCAAAAACTCGAAGCCATTGGCGGCCTGACCGGTGGCGTGGCCCACGACTTCAATAACCTGCTGCAAGTGATCGCCGGCAATTTGCACCTGTTGGCCCGCCATGAGCCGGAAAACCCCCAGGTGCAGCGACGTGTCAACGCTGCCATTGCGGCGGTGGAGCGCGGTGCCAAGCTGTCCTCGCAATTGCTCGCGTTTGCGCGTCGCCAACCGCTGTCACCGGCGGTCTACAACCCGCAGCGCATCTACGCCGGTCTGGGCGAATTGTTGCAACGTGCATTGGGTGAAACCATCCATGTCGATGTGCAACTGCCCCAGGATTCCTGGTGCATCCACGTCGACCGCAACCAACTGGAAAACGCACTGCTGAACCTGGCGATCAATGCCCGGGATGCCATGAAAGGCGAGGGCGTGATTCGCATCACCGGCGAAAATATCATCCTCAACCCCAAGGATTGCGTCGGTAAAAGCCTGCAGCCCGGCGAGTATGTGCGCCTGGCGGTCACGGATATCGGCGTGGGTATGCCGGCGTCGATTCTGTCGCGGGTGTTCGAGCCGTTCTTTACCACCAAGCGCGATGGCCACGGTACGGGCCTGGGCCTGAGCATGGTGTTCGGGTTTGTCCGGCAAAGTGGCGGCCATGTCGAGGTGTGGAGCGAGGAAGGCAAGGGCACCGTGGTGCAAATGTATTTCCCGCGCAGCTTGGACGAGGAGTGCCAGGAGATCGAACCCGAGCCGGTATCCCATGCCGCAGGCCAAGAGACCATTCTGGTGGTGGAGGACAACGAGGGCGTGCGATTGACCGTCGTGGAGCTGCTGGAGCAGGCTGGCTATACCGTGCTGACCGCTGAAGACGGCGACCGGGCGATGCAGAGGCTGTTGGACGGAATGCGCCCCGATCTTATTTTTACCGACGTGGTGATGCCCGGCCGCGTCAAGAGTACCGACCTGGCCGACTGGGCCCGCGCCCAGCAGCCGCCGGTGGCGGTGCTGTTCACCTCGGGGCATACCCGCGACATTCTCTCCACCAACCACCTGCTCAGTGCCGACATTCATCTGCTGAGCAAACCCTACAGCCCCGAAGCCCTGACGCAACGGTTGCGCAGCGTGCTTACCGCCCGTGTGGCTCAGACCGATTGAACGAGCCCCCGCCCGGCAGGCTCCGAACCAGGACCTGCCCATGACAAGGTTGACCATGACTTCACAGCGCACCCTCCCTCCGCTCACTGCTCAACGGCCCGGGTTTGTCCGGGTTCGCGGCGCCCGCGAACATAACCTGCGCAATGTCGATGTGGACATTCCACGGGATGCCCTGGTGGTGTTTACCGGGGTGTCGGGTTCGGGCAAGTCGTCGCTGGCCTTTTCCACGGTGTACGCCGAGGCCCAGCGCCGCTATTTCGAGTCGGTGGCGCCCTATGCACGGCGCCTGATCGACCAGGTCGGCGTACCCGATGTGGACTCCATCGAAGGCTTGCCTCCGGCTGTGGCCCTGCAACA
The DNA here is from genome assembly GCF_029457515.1 of Pseudomonas sp. G11. NCBI lineage: Bacteria > Pseudomonadati > Pseudomonadota > Gammaproteobacteria > Pseudomonadales > Pseudomonadaceae > Pseudomonas > Pseudomonas sp. G11. The sequence goes on along the minus strand of NZ_CP120377.1, from coordinate 4,709,217 downwards.
GCAGCGCGGTACGCCGAGTGCGCGTTCGTCGGTGGGCAGCGTGACGACCTTGTCCAGCCTGATCCGCATGCTGTATTCCCGCGCTGGCCACTATCCGCCGGGCCAGGCGATGCTGTATGCCGAAGACTTTTCGCCGAACCTGCCCCAGGGCGCCTGTCCGCAATGCCATGGCCTGGGCCGCGTGTATGAAGTGACCGAGGCGCTGATGGTGCCCGATCCGTCGCTGACCATTCGCCAGCGCGCCGTGGCGTCCTGGCCGCTGGCATGGCAAGGCCAGAACCTGCGCGACATCCTGGTGACCCTGGGTTATGACGTCGACATTCCCTGGCGCGACCTGCCGAAAAAGCAGCGCGACTGGATTTTGTTCACCGAAGAAACCCCGACCGTGCCGGTGTATGCCGGCTTCACCCCGGAGCAGACGCGCGACGCGCTCAAACGCAAGCTGGAGCCGAGTTACCAAGGCACTTTCAGTGGTGCGCGGCGCTACATCCTGCACACCTTCACCCACACCCAAAGCGCGCTGATGAAAAAGCGCGTCGCGCAATTTATGCAAGGCAGTGCCTGCCCGTTGTGCGCTGGCAAGCGGCTGACCCAGGCAGCGTTGTCGGTAAAGTTTGCCGGGGTGGATATCGGTGAGTTGTCGCAACTGTCGCTGGTACAACTGGCCGAGCTGCTGCGGCCGGTGGCGGCGGGGCAGGACACAATGAAGCTGTCGGTGGAAAAGCGCCTGGCTGCCCAGCGCATTGCCCAGGACCTGTTGGAGCGGGTCAGCACCTTGATCGAACTGGGCCTGGGGTATCTGTCCCTGGAGCGCAGCACGCCGACCTTGTCGTCCGGGGAGTTGCAGCGCTTACGCCTGGCGACCCAATTGGGCTCACAGTTGTTTGGTGTGATCTATGTGTTGGATGAGCCGTCGGCCGGGCTGCATCCCGCGGACGGTGAGGCGTTGTTCACCGCGCTTGAACGTTTGAAAGCGGCGGGCAACTCATTGTTTGTGGTGGAACATGACCTGGAAACCATGCGCCGCGCTGACTGGCTGATCGACGTCGGCCCGGCGGCGGGTGAACATGGCGGGCAAGTGTTGTACAGCGGGCCACCCGCCGGCTTGGCGGCGGTCGAGGCGTCGCAGACCCGCGAGTACCTGTTTGCCGAGCGACGCCCGTCGACGGCGTCGCAACGTCCACCCCAGGGTTGGTTGCAGCTCGAAGGCGTGACGCGCAATAACCTCAATGACTTGAGCGTGGCGTTCCCACTGGGCTGCTTCACGGCGGTGACCGGTGTTTCTGGCTCGGGCAAGTCCAGCCTGGTCAGCCAGGCGTTGCTGGAACTGGTCGGCAGCGGCCTGGGCCGCGTGCCGGACAATGACGAGGAACGCAGCCTGGAAGATGACGCGCCGCAAACCAGTGGCGGGCATATCAGCGTCGGGCTGGAACACCTGCGCCGTCTGGTGCAGGTTGACCAGAAGCCCATCGGCCGTACCCCGCGTTCCAACCTGGCGACCTACACCGGGCTGTTCGACAACGTGCGCAAACTGTTCGCCGCCACGCCGGCGGCGAAGAAGCGCCATTACGATGCCGGGCAGTTCTCGTTCAACGTCGCCAAGGGCCGCTGCGCGCATTGCGAGGGCGAAGGGTTTGTCAGCGTTGAATTACTGTTCATGCCCAGCGTGTATGCCCCCTGCCCGACGTGCCATGGGGCGCGCTACAACCCCGAAACCCTGGCGATCCAATGGCAAGGCCTGAACATTGCGCAAGTGCTGGGGCTGACCGTGGAGCAGGCGGTGGACGTGTTTGCCGAACAACCGGGCGTCCTGCGTTCGCTGCACGTACTGCGTGATATCGGCCTGGGTTACTTGCGCCTGGGCCAACCGGCGACCGAACTGTCGGGCGGTGAAGCGCAACGCATCAAGCTCGCCACTGAACTGCAACGCAATGCCCGTGGCGCCACCCTGTATGTGCTGGATGAGCCGACCACCGGCTTGCATCCACGGGATGTCGACCGCTTGCTCAGCCAGCTCAATCAGTTGGTGGACGCCGGGCATACGGTGGTTGTGGTGGAGCATGAAATGCGCGTGGTGGCCCAGAGTGACTGGGTGATCGATATCGGGCCGGGGGCAGGGGACATGGGCGGCAAGGTAGTCGCCAGCGGCGCACCGCAGAAGGTGGCCAGGAGCAAGAAGAGCCGCACCGCGCCGTTCCTTGCCAAAGAACTGCCCTGAATGCGGGAGGGGCGGAGCGACGCTTCGAGCGCATTTTTGTGGTGAGCGGGCTTGCCCTGATGCCGATCAGTTAAGGAGGAACACTGTAACTGTGGCCAGCGGGCTTGCTGTGGCGAGCGGGCTTGCCCTAATGCCGTTCAGTTAAGAGTACATCGCCTTCTGTAGGAGCGAGCTTGCTCGCGAAAAACGTCAACGATAACGCGTGTTTCCTGAATGAACGCGGCGCCTGTGAGTTTTTCGCGAGCAAGCTCGCTCCTACAAAAAAGCCTTAACTGAACGGCATTAGGGCAAGCCCGCTCGCCACAACAAGCCCGCTCGCCACAGGAGGTCGTGGGGCCGCCCACATTTTGTTCAGCGTTGCGTCAGTTGGATCTGCGCTCTGGCCTGTTTCACCACGTTCTCTGTAGTAAACCCGAACTTCTCCTGCAACTTCGCCAGCGGTGCCGACGCGCCGAAGCTGTTCATCACCACCTTGGCGCCGGTCTGGCCGACATAGCGATCCCAGCCCAGGGGGCCGGCCTGTTCCACCACGACCCTGGCCTTCACGGCCGGCGGCAGCACGCTGTCGCGATAAGCCTGGTCCTGGTCTTCGAACAGCTCCCAACTGGGCATTGAAACCACTTGCGCGGCAATCCCTTCAGCCTTGAGCTGTTCATAAGCCTCCACGGCAAGGCTGACTTCACTGCCCGTCGCGATCAGGATGACATCCGGCGCTTCAGCCCCCGCCAACACATACGCGCCTTTGGCCGCGCCGGACGCCGCCGCATATTTACTGCGATCCAGCGTCGGCAGTGGCTGTCTCGACAACACCACGCAGCTCGGCCGATGGGTTTGCGCCAGGGCGACTTTCCACAGCTCCAGGGTTTCATTGGCGTCACCCGGGCGTAGGGTCAGCAACCCCGGCGTGGCGCGCAGTTGGGTCAGATGCTCGATGGGCTGGTGGGTCGGGCCGTCTTCACCGACGCCGATCGAGTCATGGGTAAACACGAATATCACCGGCAATTCCATGATTGCCGCCAGTCGGATCGGCGGTTTCATGTAGTCGCTGAACACCAGGAATGTCGAGGTATACGGCCGCAAATACGACAGCGCCATGCCATTGGCAATCGCGCCCATGGCGTGTTCGCGGATGCCGAAATGCAGGTTGCACCCGCTGTAGTCGTCGGCACTGAAACGCCCGGCACCGTCGAAGGTGAGGTTGGTCTTGGTCGATGGCGACAAGTCCGCCGAGCCGCCGAGCAGCCAGGGGATTTGCTGGGCAAACGCATTCAATACTTCGCCGCCGGCGGCACGGCTGGCGATGCCCTTGGCATCGCTGTCGAAGTGGGGCAAGTGCTTCTGCCAGTGTTCCGGCATTTGCCCGGCACGCATGCGGTGCAATTCGTCGGCCAGCTCGGGCTCATACTGTTCGAGCAGCGAAAGGTGTTCGAGCCATTTTTCATACAGTGGCTCGCTGCGCTCAAGCAACGCATCACGCAACGCCGTGCAGGCTTCATCGGGTACCAGGAAGCTTGCATCCTGTGGCCAGCCATAGGCGGCCTTGGTCAGGCGGATTTCCTCCTCACCCAAGGGTTCACCATGGGCGGCGGCGGTGTTGTGCTTATGGGGCGAGCCATAGCCGATCACACTGTCGACCACGATCAGGGTCGGCGCGCCCCGGTTGCAATGGAAGGTCTCCAGGGCATTGGTCAGGGCTTGCAAGTCATTGGCATCGGTCACGTGCAGGGTATGCCAGCCATAGGCCTGGAAGCGCTTGATCACGTCTTCGCTGAATGCCAGCTCAGTGTGGCCCTCGATGCTGATGGTGTTGTTGTCATAGATCCAGCACAGCTTGTCCAGCTTCAAATGCCCAGCCATCGATGCCGCTTCGCCACTGATGCCCTCCATCATGTCGCCGTCGCCGCACAAGGTGTACACGTTGTAATCGAACAGTGTTTTTTCTTCGCGATTGAAGCGCGTGGCCAGCCAGCGCTCGGCCATTGCCATCCCGACGCTGTTGGCGCAGCCCTGGCCCAGGGGGCCGGTGGTGGTCTCGACCCCGGTAGTCATACGGTATTCCGGGTGCCCAGGGGTCTTGGAGCCCGCCTGCCGAAACTGCTTGATATCGTCCAGACTGATCGCGGCGTGCCCGGTACGCTTGCCCTCGGCATCCATCTCCACCACGCCCGCCAAGTGCAGCAATGAATACAGCAACATCGATGCATGGCCGACGGATAACACAAAGCGGTCACGGCCAGGCCAGTCGGGGTGCTGGGGGTGATAGCGCAGGAAGCGGCTCCACAAGGTATACCCGACCGGCGCCAGGCCCATGGGCGTGCCCGGATGGCCGGAGTTGGCCTTTTGAACGGCGTCCATGGCCAGGGTACGAAGGGTGTTGATGCATTGGGTGTCGACAGCGCTGGCAGCTTGATTCATGAACCGGTCTCCCTCAAGTGGCGATCTACAGTGGAGGGCAGGGCGCGGCAAAGGTTTGATCCCATTGCCCAGGTTGCGACGAACGGGACTGGTTTGCCGGCAAACATGACAAGACCCCTTGGAATGGGCTAGCTTCAAGGGCGTAGCCATTGATCAACTTGCGGAGGTAGGCCATGCCAGTGAAACACGACCTGTATCAGGACTTGGGGTTGAGCAAGGACGAAGTCGACGGGCGCCGGGCACAAAATGCCCGTTTGAACGCGCTGTTTGATAAATACAACAATGTTGACGAATTGGTGGTGAACGCTGAAAAGGCAGCCGGCAGCGATGACGAGATAAAGAAGCTGAAGGAAAGACGCTTGTTGGTTAAAGATGAGATCAAGGATTTGCTGAAGTAACGGGCGATCCGTTCAATGAGGGAGCGAGCCAATCGCTCCCTTGCACATTTTTTCAGAATTGACTGGAAGACATCCCGATCCCCGCTACCTATGATGCCCTCGCCCTCCCGGCTCCGGGGACCGTTGCGGCGCAGGATTGCGCTGATGGGCCGGGGGGGCGCTTAATTTCATGCCAGCAGTGCCTGGGTGCAGGCATCCATCGAACGCTGCTGCGTCTCCTCATACAACTTCAACTCATCAATCGTCTGGCGCCCCAATGCCTTCTCGAATTCAGCCTGGTTCGAATGAGCCGCGTAGTGACTCTGCGCCGCATCCCCCAGGTTTGATTGAAAGATCCCCGCCGCACTCACTGGCAGAAAATCTTCATATACCAACGGCTCTACCGCCACGTGGCCGGCGCTGGCCAATGCTTCCAGCGTGCGCGGCTGATCGGCCTGGCCGCGTGCCGCCAGGCCCTTGTCGGTGACGAAGTAGCGGAAGTACGCGAGGCCTTGCTCGCGCATCTGCGTGTGGTCATCGGGGAAGGCCTGGAAGTGCTGTTCCATCAATTGCACATAACGCTCGGCGTTGGATTCGTTCGGGAATGCGCCGAGTTCATCGCGGGCAGCGTTCAGCAGTTGGTCGTACAGGGCGCGACCTTTGGGCGTCAGCGCGACGCCGCGTTGTTCAATTTCACCGAAACGCGCGCTGTGGCTGCCTTGGGCGTCGGTGAACGCGATGGCTTCATCGAGGGCCTTGAAGCTGGTCTGGCGCAGCAGGATCGGGCAGCGGCGGCGCGGTGGGCCTTCGATCACTGCCTTGGGGGTAATGCCCTTGCCAGGCATGGCGGCCTGGACCTGGTCGATGTCCAGGGTGCGCGGGGTCAGGTGGTTGATGTGCGGGCCCTTGAACGCCACCACATCGGCGATCAGGCGGTGCTGGTCGCTGAGTTGCTGGTACTGCGCGGCGGTCACGGTGGCGGTGTGGTGCCAGCGGAAGGTTTCCAGGGCCTCGCGGATGAATGCGTCGGCATCCGCTGCGCCGAGGCCACCGTTCCGTTCCGCTTGCTCGATCAGGGCGAGGGCCGCGGGGGTGAAGATCGAACGCTTGGCCAGGGCGCTTTCAGCGAAGGCGCGCAGGTCGGGATTTTCGATCAGCTCCAGGCGCAGCAGCGAGGTGAACACGCGGAACGGGCTGGTTTGCAGCGCGCTTTCATGCACCGCGCGAAACGCGGTGGAGTGCACCGGCACGCCGGCCGGGGTCAGGTCGTAGTAACCCACCGGCTGCATGCCCATCACCGCGAACAGGCGGCTGATGGTGGCCAGTTCCGCGGCGGTGCCCAGGCGGATGGCACCGTGGCGCTCCATGTCCAGGCGCTGGATTTCCCCGGTGCGCTGCAATTGCTGCGCCAGGCCCGGGTCGCTGTCGAGCACGCGGGCGTTGATCTCGGCCACCAGCGTCATCAGCGCGCCGTACAGCGGAACTTCATCTCGGTACATATCGGACATGGCCTTGGAAAAGCCCTTGCGGATCTCGTCGGGGCTGACATGTGCGGTGGTGTGCATAGAAAAATTCCTGATGGCTATGGCGATGAGGGTGGCCTTTGCCTGGATTTTGTTGAGCTGCAGGCAGGCTTGCAAACGAAGATTCCTCTGGACTTCATTCTGCAAATGAATGAGATGACGTGAATATGACAAAAATCAGCAACGGATAAATTTCATTTTCCAGGGTTTTTCCTAACTAATTCTTCACGGAGTCCGCCCCGGCCGGCGTGAAAGAATCGTCACGTTTGTAAGGATGAAAACGTCATTTCGCACATCGCACATATAAAAAAACATTTAGGGGCCGCAGTTAATGAAAATTTCTACACTGGCGCTGTCGATCACCGCCGCCGTTCTTGCACAACAGGCATACGCCGATGATTTTGGACTCGGTTCCCTGGGAACCGGCAATGGTCATAGCGGCTTTCTCGAAGACAGCCATGCGTCCGTCAGTTCGCGGACCATGTACTACAGCGCGGATAACCGCTCGGGGACCAACAACGATCTGCGCGAAGCCGCGACAGCGCTGCGCTTTGACTACAAATCCGGTTTCACCCAGGGCACCGTTGGTGTGGGTTTTGACGTCATGGCCTTCGGCGCCCTGCGCCTGGACGGTGGCGACGGCCACACTGCGGGCGCCGGCCTGTCTGGTAACGGCAACAGCTTCTTCCCGACCAAGAACAACGGCACCGAGCCTGCCGACTCATTCGGTCGTGCCGCGGGTAACGTGAAATTCCGTATCTCCCAGACCGAGTTGCACGTCGGTGGTGGCTTGGCGCCGATCCTGCCTATCCTGGTGTCGAACGACAGCCGCGTTGCCCCGCAAACCTTTGACGGTGGCATCCTGACCTCGAACGACATTCCCAACGTGACCTTCACCGGTGGTGAGCTGAACCGCGTTGAAGGCCGCGCTTCCAGCAACTCCACGGGCCTGAGCGTGGCCGGTGGGACACGCGACAGTGACAGTTTCAAATTCGGTGGTGTGGACTACAAACCGTTTGGTTCGTCCGATAACGTCATCGCAAAAAACCTGACGCTTCAGTACTACTACGCCCAACTGCAAGACTTCTACAAACAGAACTACGTCGGCCTGGTCCACGTGCTGCCCTTGGGCAATGACCAGTCGTTCAAGACCGACCTGCGCTACTTCGACAGCTCCAGCGACGGCAAGAACGGCGAGACCGGCTATCAGTTCAACAACAACGGCGGCTACGCCAGGCACGCCGGCGAAGTGGACAACAAGACCTACAGTGCGGCGTTCACCTATCAATTGGGCGGCAGCAGCCTGATGCTTGGGCACATTGGTGTGGGTGATGACGGCGGCTTTGTGTGGGTCAACCAGGGCAGCCTTGCCGACCCACAGGCGCAAGGTGCCGGTGGCAGCGACTTCTATCTGTTTACCGATGCGGTGGTTGGCCAGTTCTCCCGTGCGGGCGAGCAGGTCAACTTTGGCCAGTACTCGTATGACTTCAAGGCCTACGTGCCCGGCTTGCGAGCGTCCGTGGCTTACCTGGACGGTTCGGATATCAAGTCGAAGGTTGCCGGTGGCCCTGACCAGAAAGAAAACGAAGCCGACTTCCGTCTGGACTACGTCGTACAGGAGGGTCCTCTGAAAGGCTTCGGTACCACCTTGCGTACCGGTACCTATCACGGCAAGAACACCGGCACCGCCGACCAGGACCAAACCCGCCTGATCTTCAACTACACGTACGCCATCTTCTAAGTCTTCATGTGCCCCGCACGTCGTTGGGTTCTACACTGCTGTGCACCTGGCAGGCGATGGAGGACCCAATGACGGCGACACCCGACACCCGGATACTTGAAACGATCGAAGGCCAGCGCCTGGCGACGCAGGATGCCGAGCGTTGGCGCGAGTGGGGCCCTTACCTGAGCGAACGCCAATGGGGCTCGGTGCGCGAAGACTACAGCGCAGACGGCGACGCCTGGGCCTACTTCCCCCATGAACATGCCCGCAGCCGCGCCTACCGGTGGGGCGAGGATGGCCTGGCCGGTTTCAGTGACAGGGCGCAACGCTGGTGCCTGGGCCTGGCGCTGTGGAACGAGCACGACGCCATCCTCAAGGAGCGGCTGTTCGGCCTGAACAACGCCGAGGGCAACCACGGTGAAGACGTCAAGGAACTGTACTTTTTCGTCGACGGCGTACCGAGCCATGCCTATATGCGCATGCTCTACAAATACCCCCATGCTGCCTTTCCCTATGCCGACCTGATCGCCGAAAACGCGCGGCGCGGGTTGGGCGATGCCGAGTATGAAATCCTCGATACCGGCGTGTTTGAAGACAACCACTATTGCGACATCAGCGTCGAATACGCCAAGCACCAGCCCGACGACATTTTCATGCGCGTCACCGTGCACAACCGCTGCGACCAACCGACACGCCTGCACGTGCTGCCGCAGGTATGGGCACGCAATGACTGGAGCTGGACCTTGGGTGCGCCCAAGCCAAGGTTGACGCTGGACGGTGACCGTGTGCTGGCCCGTCATCATGAGCTGGATGACCGGCATCTCAGTGCCTGGGGCCGGGATGGCGTCGAATGGGTGTTTTGTGAGAACGAGACCAACGTTTCCAAGCTGGACGGACAATCGGCGGCGGGGCCATTCAAGGACGGCATCAATGATTACGTCGTGAATGCTGTGCAATCAGCGATCCGCCGCGATTCGGGTACCAAGGGGGCCGCGCGTTTCATCCTCGAACTGGCAGGGCTGGAAAGCCAGACCCTCTATCTGCGTTTTGCGCCCACGGATGCGCCCGAGGTCAACGCCCGCAAGCTGTTCGAGCTGCGGCGTCAGGAGGCCGACGACTTCTATGCCGCCTTGCAACATGGCATTACCGATGAAGACGCGCGCAACGTGCAGCGCCAGGCCCTGGCCGGGTTGCTGTGGTCCAAGCAGCTGTACTATTTCGACGTGAACCAATGGCTCGACGGCGACCCGGCCCAACCCGCGCCGCCGCCCGAGCGCCTGCATATCCGCAATACCCATTGGCGGCACCTGTCCAACTTCGACATCCTCTCCATGCCCGACACCTGGGAATACCCGTGGTACGCCTCCTGGGACCAGGGCTTTCAGGCCGTGGCCATCGCGTTGATCGATCCGGGGTATGCCAAGCAGCAGTTGTTGTTGCTGGTGAAGGACCGCTTCATGCACCCCAACGGCCAGTTGCCGGCCTACGAATGGCGCTTTGATGATGCCAACCCACCGGTGCATGCCTGGGCCAGCTGGCGCGTGTATCAGCAGGACAAGGCGTTGAGCGGCGTCGGCGACATGGACTTCCTGGAACGGATCTTCCACAAGCTGCTGTTGAATTTTTCCTGGTGGGTCAACCGCAAGGATGCCGAGGGGCGCAACCTGTTCCAGGGTGGGTTCCTGGGGTTGGACAATATCGCCTTGTTCGATCGCTCGGCCACGCTGCCGCCGGGTTACCAGCTGGACCAGGCCGATGGTACGGCATGGGTGGCCGCTTATGCGCTGGACCTGATGCGGATCGCGCTGGAGCTGGCCAAGCGCAATGGGGTGTACGTAGACATCGCGGTGAAATTTTTCGAGCACTTCCTGTATATCGCCGGTGCCATCAACCGTGTCGATGACAGCGCCGAGGGCCTGTGGGATGAGCAGGACCTGTTCTTCTACGACGTGCTGCACCGCCCCGACGGCGAGAACGAACCGGTGCGCCTGCGCTCCATCGTTGGCCTGATGCCATTGTTCGCCGTGCTGGTGCTGGAGCAGCGTGAGCATGAGGGTCTCGAAGGCTTGCGCGAGCGCTTGCTGGGTTTCATGCGCCATCGGCCGGACCTGGCCAAGCTGGTGTCGCGCTGGAATGAACCGGGGCAGGGCAATCGGCTGTTGCTGGCGTTGCTGCGCGGTGAGCGTACCAAGGACCTGCTGCGGCGCATGCTGGATGACGATGAATTTCTCTCGTCGTTTGGCGTGCGCTCCTTGTCCAAGGCGTTCGCCGAACAACCCCTGGCATTGAAGATGAATGGCAACACGCTGTGCGCCCGTTACCAGGCGGGCGAATCCGATTCACGCTTGTATGGCGGCAACTCCAACTGGCGCGGGCCGTTGTGGATGCCGGTGAACTACATGCTGATCGAATCGCTGCGCGAATTTCATCGGTACTACGCGGATAACTTCTCGGTGGAGTACCCGACGGGCAGTGGTTACCTGTCATCCCTGGAGGACGTCGCCGACAGCCTCAGCCAGCGGCTGACGCGCTTGTTTCTGCGTGACGAAAACGGTTCGCGGCCCTCGATGGTCGGGTACGCGCAGCTGGAGGCGGACCCGGCCAGCCGTGACCTGGTGTTGTTCCATGAGTATTTCCATGGCGAAACCGGGCGTGGGTTGGGCGCGTCCCATCAGACGGGGTGGAGTGCGTTGGTGGCGCTACTGCTGCAACCCAGAAACTAAATACCACCGCAGACCCAATGTGGGAGAGGGCTTGCCCCCGATAGCGGTGTGACAGTCAACTGAGAGGCGACTGACAAACCGCTATCGGGAGCAAGCCCCCTCCCACAGGGATTCAAGATTGCCCGTGAATCAGGAAGGGAACAGCTCGCTCAGCTTCATGGCCAGCATCATGTCGCCTTCGGTACGCAGCTTGCCGCTCATGAAGGCCTGCATGCCGTCGGTGGAGCCGTCGACGATGCCTTTCATGGTTTCTCCGTCCATGACCAGGGTCACTTGGGCCTCAGGGTTTTCGCCTTCCAGCAGTTCGCAGGTGTTGTTCTTCACCACCAGCGAGAAGTTCTGGGTGTCGTCGATACGGAAACCGAATACCAGGTCCAGGCCGTTGGCGGCGTCTGGGTTGAATTTGGCTTTCATTGCTTCTACGGCTTTAGCTACTTCAGTCATGGTTTCGATCCTTTAGGGTAGAGTCCAGTGACCTTGGGGTCACGGTGGGCCACAACTCATCGGAAGGTGATGAGCTGCGGCGCCTTCAACAGTTGCAAGTGGGTATGACTGTTGAAGGAAGCCAGTGCCACCTCGCGCCCGCGGAATTTCAGCTGGTTGAGCGAGGTGTTAACAATTTGCCAGTTCAGTTCGAACGCCTGGGCGGCAGGCATCCGGGTAATCAGGTGGAGCAGGGCGGTGATGGTGCCGCCGGAGGTGAACACGGCGATCTTCTGCGTGTTGTCCGCGGCTTCAAGAATGCGTTGCAGGCCTCCCTGGACGCGCTCCACGAAGCCCAACCAGCTTTCCAGCCCCGGCGTGTCATACGTGCCGGCCAGCCAGCGCTCGATGATCAGGGCGAAGATGCGTTGGAACTCGCTGCGGTTCTGTGCCGCGTTGCGCAGGATTTCCAGGGCGTCGGGTTCGCTGCCGAGCAGGTCGGGCAGCAGGGCACGGATGATCGCGTCGGCGTCGAATTCGTTGAAGGCGCTGTCGGTTTCCACAGCAGGGACAGGCAGGCCGAGGGTGCTGTATTGATCGAAGGCAGCAGTGGCCGTGTGCTGTTGGCGGCGCAGGTCGCCGGCTATGCAGCGGTCGAACACCAGGCCCATGTCCGCCAGGTGGCGACCGAGTACTTGCGCCTGCTCCACGCCGACGGGCGACAGCACGTCATAGTCGTCTGCACCGAAGGAGGCTTGGCCATGTCGAATCAGATAGATGCTGCCCACGTCCGTTTTCCCGGTACGTTGAAAGTCTGGCGAGGTTATGAGGATGGCTTCGAGCTGTCAATGAAAAAACATACGCTTGTTTTAAAAGTGCGTTAGAGCACCGCGCTGCTGGCGGTTTGAGCACTGGCTCCCCGGCGGTCCCGTCGGTATGCTTGGGCAATCAGCGCCTGGCGCAGTGCATTTTTAAGGAGACACATGGATTTTCTGGCTGAATACGCAAGCTTTCTGGCGAAGACCGTCACCCTGGTGGTCGCGATCCTGGTGGTACTGATCAGCTTCGCGGCACTGCGCAGCAAAGGCCGTCGCAAGTCCGCCGGCCAGTTGCACGTCAGCAAACTGAATGATTTCTACAAGGGGTTGCGTGAGCGCCTGGAGTCGACCCTGCTCGACAAGGACCAGCTCAAAGCCCTGCGCAAGTCCGAAAGCAAAGCCGAAAAGAAGAAGGGCAAGAAGGCCCCTGAGGCCAAGCCACGGGTATTCGTGCTGGATTTCGACGGCGACATCAAGGCCTCGGCCACCGAGAGCCTGCGCCATGAAATCACCGCATTGCTGAGCCTGGCCACGCCCAAGGACGAAGTGGTACTGCGCCTGGAAAGCGGCGGCGGCATGGTACACAGCTACGGCCTGGCGTCGTCGCAACTGGCGCGGATTCGCCAGGCGGGCGTGCCGTTGACCGTGTGCATCGACAAGGTCGCGGCCAGCGGCGGCTACATGATGGCGTGCATCGGCGAGAAGATCATCAGCGCCCCCTTTGCCATCCTTGGCTCCATCGGTGTGGTGGCGCAGTTGCCCAACGTCAACCGCCTGCTGAAAAAGCACGACATAGACTTTGAAGTACTGACCGCCGGCGAATACAAGCGCACCCTCACCGTGTTTGGCGAAAACACCGAGAAGGGCCGCGAGAAGTTCCAGGAAGACCTGGACATCACCCATCAGTTGTTCAAGAACTTCGTGTCGCGCTATCGCCCGCAACTGGCGATTGATGAAGTGGCGACCGGAGAGGTGTGGCTGGGTGTTGCAGCGCTCGACAAGCAACTGGTCGACGAGCTGCAAACCAGCGACGAATACCTGGCGACCAAGGCCAAGACGGCCGAGGTGTTCCACTTGCACTACGCCGAGCGCAAGAGCCTGCAAGAACGCGTCGGCCTGGCCGCCAGCGGCTCGGTGGACCGTGTGCTGCTGACCTGGTGGAACCGCCTGACCCAGCAACGTTTCTGGTAAGCCTCTTAGGGGATAGGTAATACCTGTGGGAGGGGGCTTGCCCCCGATGGCGGTGGTTCAGTCACAGTTGCATTTACTGACACACCCTCATCGGCGGCAAGCCCCTCCCACATTCAGTTCGGTGTGGGTATCGGCTTGCGCATCAACCTTCCTACCACCAGCGCCCCGAGCAGCCCCAATAACCCTGCCACCCACAACACCTTGCTGAACCCACCCACAAACGCCTGCCGCGCCAGCGGTTGCACCGCCGCCCGTGCCGCCTCCGGCAACCGGCCCAACGCCGCTGACATATCCCCGGCCACCACCCGTGAAGCAATGTCGGCTGCCTGGCCTTGCCACTGTGCGTCGAGGCTGGCGCGCAACAACTGTTCGCTATGGCTGTTCAACAGCGCCCCGTACACGCCGATCGCCAGCATGATCGCGCTGAACCGCATGGTGGTGCTCATGCCCGAGGCCATCCCCGCGCGATCCCTCGGTACGCAGGCCATGATGTTTTTCTGTGTGTCGCCATTGAGGAACCCTGCTCCCGCGCCGGTGACCGCAATGGCCAGGGCGAAGGGCAGGTAGCCGCCCACATTCACCGCCCACGCGCTCAACAGGTTGCCGCTGCCGACCAGCGTCAAGCCGGCCGCCATCATCGTCGCCGGCGCAAAGCGGCCTGCCAGGCGCGCACCGATGCGTGGGCAAATCAGCATGGTCAGGGCAAATGGCAACATGCCCAGGCCCGAGGCAATGGCAGAGAACCCCAGGCCGTTTTGCAGGTAAAACGGTAGCAGCGTCATCATCACCTGGGCGCAGCCGGCATAGGCGAACATGCCCAGCAAGGCGCCAATAAAGCGCGGGTGACGCAGCAGTTGCAGGTCGACCATCGGCCGCCGCTGCACGCGCTCGACCCACACAAACACGCCCAGCAACAGTGCGCCAGCGCTCAGGCGCGCAAAGGTCAGCGGATTGTCCCAGCCGATGCGGTTGGCCTCGATCAAACCCCAGATCAAGCACAGCAGGCTGGCACTGAAGGCCAGGCTGCCCCATGGGTCGAGCCGTGCCGACTGGGTGTCGCGAGATTCCGGGATGACACGCAGCACCAAGGCCATCAGCCCCAGGCCCACGGGCAGGTTCAGGTAGAAGATCCAGCGCCAGCCCAAGTACTCGGTGATCAGCCCGCCGAGGGTCGGCGCGGCGGTCATCGCCACGCCCATGCACGCCCCCCAGAACGCCCAGGCCTTGGCGCGTTCTCCTTCATCGTGGAACGTGTGGCCGATGGACGCCAGGGCCGAGGTCAGCAACAGCGCCGCGCCGACGCCTTTCAGTGCGCGGGCGATATCGAGGAACAGCGCGTTGGGTGCGGCGCCGCAGCCGAGGGAGGCCAGGATGAAAATGCCCAGGCCCCAGACCAGGGTTTTCTTGCGCCCGAAACGGTCGGCAACGCTGCCTGCCGGCAACAAGAGGGCGGCGAAAGCCAGCATATAGGCGCTGACCACCCACTCGATATCGGCAAAGTTCGCCCCCAGGTCACGGGCGATGCTCGGCAGGGTCACGGCGACGATATTGGTGTCGAGCACGATCAGCGAACAGACGCCAGAGGCGGTCAGTAACGTGAGGCGCTGGCTGGCCGGTTTCATAATGAAATTACCTTACGGGTAATATGGAAATAGCAGTTGACGGGCATCGCAAGGTCTCTCTAGTGTTGATCTGCTGCAAGATTATCTGCGCCACGCAATGGTCTTGTTAGCCGTTGTGGAGCACTTTGTTACCTTTGAGCTAATCCTGTGATGGAAATACGCCACTTTCGCTACTTCCTGGCGGTTGCCTGGCAGCGCAATTTCACCCGCGCCGCCGAGCAACTGGGCATCGCGCCACCGACGTTGAGCCGGCAGATCCAGGACATGGAAACCAGCCTGGGCACGCGCCTGTTCATTCGCCGGCAGCGCGAAGTGAGCCTGACCGAGGCCGGTTCCGCCTTGCTGGGCGAGGCCGAAGCCACCGTGCGCCAGTTCGAATTTGCCCAGCGCAACGCCCAGCGTGCCGGGCGTGGGGAGATCGGCCACCTCGAGTTGGGTTACGTCGCTTCGGCGGTGTATTCGGGGTTATTGCAGCGGCAAATGCAGGCGTTCAGCCAAACGTTTCCCGATGTGAGCGTGAATGTGCGCGAATGCCCCATGGCCACCTTGCCAAGTGCGGTGGCCGATGGACGCTATGACATTGGCTATATCCGCTCGCCGATGCCCCTGCCCGAAGGGGTCGAGGCGGTGCGCCTGGACAGTGAGGGCTTTGTGTTGGCGCTGCCCCAGGCTTCCTGGCTGCTGGGGCTCAAGGCCATCGGCTGCGAACACCTGCAAAACGAGACGTTTATCCTGCCGGAGCAGATCAGCGGCACCTTGCAAGTGGCGGCGCAAGGCGGCTACGCGCCGCGCCTGGGGCCACAGCCCGGTGGGTTGGTTGCGGTGTTGGCGTTAGTGTCGTTGGGCCAGGGTGTCGCGGTGGTGCCGACATCGGTGATGGGGCATGTGAGTTTGCCGGGCGTGGTGTACCGCAGCATCCAGGGCAGTGATGCGTCGTCGTGGCTGTCATTGATTCACCGGCGCTTTGAGCAGGCGCCGGCGGTGGCGCGGTATGTCCAGCAGGTCAAGCACTCAGTCGCGGCTGCACCGAGTCCGCCAGGCGCGTAAGGATCAGGCAGCACGACACCGCCCCGGCATCCAGCACGCCCAGTGAGCGCTCGCCCAAGCGACTGGCGCGGCCGATCTTCGCCACCAGGTCCTTGGTCGAATCGCGCCCTTGGGACGCGGCGGCTTTCATTGCCTCGAGCGCATCGTTGAAGGACGACCCCGCGGCATGCGCCTGCTCGAACGCTTCGACCGCCGGGATCAAGGTGTCCATCAGGCATTTGTCGCCCACGCCGGCTTCAGTGATGTCCTGCAACGAGGTCAGGCCGCCGCGCAGCAAGTGGGCGAAGGTGGCCGCGTCAATCTCTTCACAGCCGCGCACTTCGTCGGCCATGCCGATAAACAGGCTGCCGTACAGGGGCCCCATGGAGCCGCCAATCCCTTCCATCAGGCTCAGGGTCAATTCATCCAGTGCTTCGGCCAGGCTCAGTTGGCGACCTTCGATCGTGCGCCCGCAATGGGCAAAGCCCTTGGCCATATTGATGCCGTGGTCGCCATCGCCAATGGCGCCGTCGACTGCGCTGAGGTATTCACGGTTGGCCACGATCACACTGACCAGGTCGGTGACGATGGCGCTGCCATCGCGGGTGGAAAAATGCTGGCTCATGGTTCACTCCGCCTGGGTCATGCCGATGGAGCGGCAGGGTTGGTCGATCAGGGTTTTCAGCTCGGCGTCGAGGCCGAGCAGGGTCAGGGTCACGCCCATCATTTCCAGGGAGGTGAAGTAGTTGCCCACGTAGCAACGGTGGATCTTCAAGCCCTTGGCCGTGAGTTGGCGTTCCACCTCGGCGTAGAAAATGTACAACTCCATCACCGGCGTGGCGCCAAGACCGGAGACCAGCACCACCACACTGTCGTCCTGGCTGAAATCGCGGTCGGCGAGGATCGGCGCGAGCATGCGTTCGGCCATGGCGGCGGCGGATTCGATGGGGATCACTTCGATGCCCGGCTCACCGTGATGGCCGATGCCCAGTTCCATCTGGCCGTCGGGGATCTGGAAGTTCGGCTTGCCCACGGCGGCAATGGTGCACGGCGTGAGGCCGATGCCAATGGAGCGGCAATGGTCGACGGCTTTTTGTGCGACGCGGATCACCCCGTCCAGGTCGTAATGCTGGGCGGCTGCGGCCCCGCCGATCTTCCACATGAAGATTTCCCCGGCCACGCCGCGCCGCTTGGCAATCTCAGCCTTGGGCGCAGAGGCGACGTCGTCGTTGGCGACCACGGTACGGATGCGCATGTCTTTGCTGGCGGCCATTTTCATCGCCAGCTTCACGTTCATGTTGTCGCCGGCATAGTTACCGTACAGGCAGGCCACGCCCGCGCCGTGGTCGGCGGCGCGGAAGGCATCGAAGAAACTTTTGGCGGTCGGTGAGGAAAAAATCTCACCGACAGCCACGGCGTCGACCAGGCCGGGCCCGACGTAGCCGAGGAAGGCCGGCTCATGGCCCGAGCCGCCGCCCGTGACAATGCCGACGCGGCCTTGCGCCGAAGTCCTGGCTTTGACGATGACCCGTGGATTGGTTTCGTATTGACGCAACTGCGGGTGCGCGACGAGGATGCCGCGCAGCATGTCCTCTACCACTTGGTCTGGATCGTTGATGACTCGATTCATAACGCGGGTTCCTGTGTTCTTGTTCTATGGATTCACAGCCATTCAGTGTGGGAGGTGTGATGTGCCTAAGGTTGCAGTACAACTTTGAGCGACTTGTCGCCACGCTCCATCACCGCAAACGCCTCCTTGAAATCCGCCAGGGCGAACGTGTGGGTCACCACGTCACGCATGTCGATCTTGCGGCTGCCGATAAAGTCGATGGCCCTCGGGTACATATACGGCCCCAGGTGCGAGCCGAGTACATCGAGTTCCTTGCGGTCGCCAATAATCGACCAATCCACCGTGGCCTCGTCGTTGAACACGCTGAACTCAACGAAGCGCCCGAGTTTGCGCAGCATCGCCAGGCCCTGGTTGACGGCCTTGTGATGACCGGTGGCCTCGATATAGATGTCGCAGCCGTAGCCCTCGGTGATCTCGCGGATCTTCGCCAGCACGTCCACCTCGGCGGGGTTCCATACTTCGTCGGCGCCCATGCGTAGGGCGAGGGCGGCGCGTTCGGGTTTCATGTCCAGCACGATCAGCTTTTTCGGGTTGCGCATGCGCACCGCGCCGATGATGCCCAGGCCCAGGGTGCCGGCGCCGGCAACCACCACCACGTCATCGAAATCCACGTTGGCGCGCTCGGCCGCATGCAGCGAGCAGGCCAGCGGTTCGATCAGGATGGCTTCGTCCGGTGCTATCGAATCCGGCACTTTATGGATGATGCCTTCCTTGGTGAAGATCATGTATTGGGCCATGGCCCCCTGCACGTTGTTCTGGAAGCCATACAGGTCATGCTTCTGGCACATCCAGTACTGGCCGTGATTACAGAAACGGCAACCCCAGCACGGCACGATCTGCTCGGAGATCACCCGGTCGCCGACCTTCACTCCGCGTTTCTCTGCGCCGGGGCCGAGGGCGACCACGCGACAGACGAACTCATGCCCGGGAATCATCGGTGGTTTCACATAGCGCGGTTGCTCGGCATCGCCCCAGAATGACGGTGCGCCGCGGTAGGTCTTGATGTCGCCCATGCAAATACCGCACAGCTCGACCTTGGTGAGGATTTCCTCGGGGCCGGGGGTGGGCACCTCGACCGTTTCCAGGCGATAGTCTTCCGGGCCATGGCAGACCACGGCCTGCATGGTTTTCGGGATGCTCGGGGAGAGTTGTTCAGGTGTGCGTTCGATGACGGTGGACATGACAGAACCTCACGACAAAAAATGAATTACTGAATGCTGTAGCCGCCGTCGATCACCATGTTCGCGCCGGTGATCATCTGGGCGGCGTCGCTGAGCAGGTACAACGCCAGCCCGGCGATTTCTTCCGGCTGGGCAAAGCGGCCCGCCGGGATCTGCAATTTGGCCCGCTCACCCACTTCTCCGGCCCACGCCTTCTTGCCCAGGGCGGTCTCGACGATGGTGGGGGAGATGGCGTTGACGGAGATGTGCGGTGCCCATTCCATGGCCAGCACCTTGGTCATGCCGACGATGGCTGCCTTGCTCGCGCAGTAGGCGACATGACGATCCAGGCCGATTACGGCGGCCTGGGAGGCGAGGTTGACGATACGCCCGCGGCCTTGGGCGAGCATGTGCCTGGCGCAGGCCTGGGCCACGAAGAAGCTGGCCTTGAGGTTGATGTCCAGGGTGGTGTCCCAGGCGCTTTCGCTGACATCGACAGCCTTGTCCAGCAGGACGACACCCGCGCTGTTGATCAGGTAGTCCAGGCGCTGGAAGCGTTCGACGACCTGGTCGATGGTGTGTTGCACCTCGCCGATCCGGCTGAGGTCGACGGCAATGCCCAGGTGCCCGGCACCGAGGCTGGCGGCGACGTCGACCACCGCCGGGTCGCGATCCAGCAATGCTACGCGGGCACCACGCTCCACCAGCAGGTTGGCACAGGCCAGGCCGATCCCGGCGGCACCACCGGTGATCACCGCGCAACGGCCGCTGAGGTCGAAGGCTTGGTTCCAGAATCCAGACATGCATGACTCCATTTTTGAATAGGGTGGAGATCAACGTGTGGGAGGGGGCTTGCTCCCGATGGCGGTGTGTCAGTCACCTGATCTACCACTGTTACACCGCCATCGGGAGCAAGCCCCCTCCCACATTTGACAGTATTTCAAGTCAATAACTACTTGCCGCCGCTGACTTGCTTGTACAGCGCATCGGCGTTGGCGTTAGTCACTGGCACCCACGGCAGGATGTAGGTCTTGGCGGTGCCATCACCCCATTTCACGTCCTTGGCATAGCGCTCCCAGATCACCGACTGCGGCTTGTAGTCCTTGCCGGCAAGCGCACGCAGGGCCACGTCCAGGGCGCCTTGGGACTGGGCCTGGGCGTCCTGCAGGAAGGTGGTGACTTCGTCTTTCTTCGCGGCCTGGATCGCATCCGGCATGCCGTCGATGGAGGTGACGGGTACGTCCTTGGAGGTCAAGCCATGGGACTTCAGGGCCTGTACGGCGCCGAGGGCCATGTCGTCGTTTTGCGCGATCACGCCGTTGATGCCTTTGGGGTGAGCGTTGAGCCAGTCTTCAGTCAGTGCCAGGGCCTGGGCGCGGTCCCAGTTGGCGGTCTTTTTCTCGATGATCTTGATGTCGGGGTGTTTGCCCAGCACTTCCAGCTCGCCTTTTTCCCGGTCGATCTGCGCCGACTGGCCAATCGGCCCCTGGATGATCACCACGTTGCCCTTGCCGTTGAGCTTGTCGACCATGGCCTGGGCCTGCAGGCGGCCGCCTTCCACATCATCGTTACCCACGTAAGGGACGGCGGCATCGGCTACTTTCGTATTGGAGGCGATGACCACTACGTCGTTGCTCATGGCCTGTTTCACCGTACCGACGCCGGCCTTGGTGTCGATTGGCACGAACAGGATGGCGTCGTAGTGCTGGGTCACCATGTTTTCGATCTGGTTGTTCTGGGTCAGGGCATCGTAGTTGCCGTCGAATACGGTCAACTGCACGGTGCCATCCTTGACGGCCGGGTGCTCCTTGAGCTCGCGGACCCAGTTCTGCATGAACTGGCCCTTGAGCCCGTAGACAGCAGCGCCGACCTTGTAGGTCTTGCCATCGGCGGCCAGGGCGATACTGCTGGCGAGCAGGGAGAGCGCCGCGACCGCGGCGAAGGGCATACCAATTTTCATGAGTTGAACTCCGTTATTGTTGTAGTGGTTCGTTCTCTAGCGTTTTTTCTTGCGCCACACGTCGATCAGTACTGCAAACACGATGATCAGGCCCTTGGCGACCTGCTGGTAATACGAGGACACGCCGAGCAGGTTGAGCCCGTTGTTGATCACGCCGATCAACAGCGCGCCGAACAGCGTGCCGACAATGCTGCCAGTGCCGCCGGACAGGCTGGTGCCACCGATCACCACTGCGGCAATCGCGTCCAGCTCATAGGAAACCCCGGCCTGGGGCAGGGCAGAGGTCGTGCGTGCCGACAGCACCACGCCGGCCAGGCCGGCGAGCAGGCCCGAGACCACGTACACCGAAAACATCACTTTGCGCACGCCAATGCCGGAGGTGCGCGCGCTCTTTTCATTGCCGCCCACGGCGTACACATAGCGGCCGTAGGTGGTGTAGCGCAGCACCATCCAGAAGATCAGCGCGACCACCGCGAAGATGATGATCGGCACGCCAATCGGGCCGATCTTGCCGATGCCCAGGGCGAGGTAGGCGTCGGGCAGGTCGGTGATCGGGCTGCCGTCATTGAGGATGAACGTCATGCCTCGCGCCACGCTGAGCATGCCGAGGGTGGCCACGAACGGCGGGATCGACAGGTTGGCGACCATGAAGCCATTCACCACGCCGAGCATCGCCCCGGCGAACATCCCGGCGCTCACCGCCGCCAGCAGGCCGTAGCCTTGGGTTGCGACCATCGCGCTGCACAGCCCGGCAAACGCCAGGATCGAGCCCACGGACAGGTCAATGCCTTTGGTCAGGATCACGTAGGTCATGCCCACGGCAAGGATGCCGTTGATGGAGGTCTGGCGCAGGATGTCCATCCAGTTGCGCCAGGTCATGAAGTATTCGCTGGAAAACGCCATCAC
The DNA here is from genome assembly GCF_029457515.1 of Pseudomonas sp. G11. NCBI lineage: Bacteria > Pseudomonadati > Pseudomonadota > Gammaproteobacteria > Pseudomonadales > Pseudomonadaceae > Pseudomonas > Pseudomonas sp. G11. The sequence continues at coordinate 4,687,502 of NZ_CP120377.1, read as the reverse complement.
CACGCACAGCAGGATAAACACCAGCGGCAGGCCGAAGCGGTCGAGGGTCAGGCGCAGGTGGCTGCGTGGCGCGGCAGTGATGGGGGCGGCTATGGTTTTGGCATTCATGAGGCAAGACTCAACAAGGCTTCCTGGGAAAGGGCGGTGTCGGTGCTGATGGTCACCAGCCGGCCGCCTTTGAATACAGCGATGCGATCACTCAGGTGCAGCAGTTCCGGGGCCTCCGACGACACCACGATGGCGGCGCCGCCGGCGCGCACGAACTGGTCGAGCAGGTGGTAGATCTCCTGCTTGGCGCCTTCGTCGATGCCGCGAGTGGGTTCGTCGCACAGCAGGCACACCGGTTCGGTCGACAGGCACTTGGCGAGCACCACCTTCTGCTGGTTACCGCCGCTCATGGAGGCCACCGGCAGTTCCAGGGAGGTGGTCTTGATCTGCAGGCGCTTGACCATGTCCTGGGCCAGTTGGGTTTCCTTGCGTGCGTTGATCAGTGACCAGCTCGACAGGCGCTTGTAGGCCGACAGTGCAATGTTGGAAAGAATGCTGGAACTGAGCACCAGGCCGCTGTCCTTTCGGTCTTCGGTGACTAGTGACATGCCCGCGTTGATCGTCGCCTTGGGCACCCCGATCGGCAGGGGCTTGCCTTGCAGGGTGACGCTGCCGGAATCGGCGACCGTCAGCCCATAGATGCAATTGAGGAACTCGCTGCGCCCTGACCCCATCAGGCCATAGATGCCGAGGATTTCACCCTGGCGCAGTTGCAGGCTGATGTCATGGAATTCGCCGGCGCGGCTCAGGTTGTCGACTTGCAGGCAGGTGTCGGCGGCACATTCGCGGCCGACCTTGTGGTCGATGCGTACCAGCTCCTGGCCGACGATGCCGCGTACCAGGTGCTGTCGGTCAATATCGGCCATGCGCCCACTTTCGACAAAGGCGCCGTCGCGGAAGATGCTGTAGTCATCGGCGATCTGCGCCAGCTCGCTCAACCGGTGCGACACATACACGATGCCGGCGCCACGCGCGGTAAGGCGGCGGATCGCCTTGAACAGGGTTTCGGCTTCGCGCTCGCCGATGGCCGAGGTGGGCTCGTCCATGATCATCACCTGGCAGTCATGGCTGAACGCCTTGGCGATTTCCACCAATTGGATTTGCGCGACGCTGAGGCGATGCATGGGGCTGGTGGCCTCGACGTCGAATTCCAGGCTGTCCAGCAGTTCGCGGGTGCGCCGGTTCAGGGCCTTGCTGTCGACGATGCAGCCGGCACGGCGCGGTTCGCGGCCCAGCCAGATGTTTTCGGCAACGGTCATGTAGGGGATGGGTTCCAGCTCCTGGGTGATCATCGCGATCCCTGCCGCGAGGGCTTCACTCGGGCGATTGAACTGCACCGGGGTGCCATTGAGCAGGATGGTGCCGGCGTCGCGCGGGGTGATGCCCATCAGGATGCTCAGGAAAGTCGACTTGCCTGCGCCATTACCGCCGCACAGGGCGTGGACGCTGCCGGACCGCAGAGAGAGGCGCCCGTCACGCAGGGCGGGAACCCCGGCGTAAGCCTTGGCGACGTGTTCAGCCTGGAGCAGTAATGGCGTAGCCATCGGCGTGTCCTCGTGCTGTGAATTCTTATTAGGTCGCACAGTCATGTTTCGCTGTGATCATATGTGTATCAAATGAAATTCTGATCAGTCAATATCTTTCATGTAAAAGCGCTGATTCTCATCTTTAGCCCAAATAATGGCTTTTTAGGCGGCTTTGACTGGCGAGTCAGTTAAAACATGCTTGACAGAAAGGGTGTGATGTCAGAGAAATGACTGGGCAAAATTTCACTGGCTGATCATATGATCAGTCATCAGTACGATCACGGCAGCGGAGCCAGACGCCATGAACACACCTTTTCCGGTGGCTATCGGATGCGATGAAGCGGGTTTTGAGCTCAAGGAGTTGTTAAAGCGCCATATCGAAGCGCTGGGTTACCCGGTGACCGACTTCGGCACCCATTCCACCGCGCCGGTGCTGTACCCCGACATCGCTCTGGCGGTGGCCACCGCGATCAATGCCGGGCAACAGCGCCTGGGCGTACTGGTGTGCGGTACCGGGATCGGCATGGCGATTTCCGCCAACAAGGTGTTGGGCATTCGTGCGGCCCAGGCCCATGACACCTATTCGGCCGAGCGTGCACGCAAGAGCAACGATGCGCAGATCCTGTCCATCGGCGCACGGGTGATCGGCGCCGAGCTGGCGAAAAGCATCGTCAAGTCGTTCCTGGAGTCGGAGTTCGAAGCGGCACGTTCCGGGGCCAAGGTCGAGCGCATCAATGCGATCGAGCGCGATGGGCATCAGTAGTGGACGTGACGGGGCAAGAGTCGGGAGAATGCGCCTTTGACGCCGAAACGGAAGCCCGTCCCCATGAGTGACAGCACCCAGCGTATTGCCAGCGATATCGATCAGATGACCGAAGTGGCGATGCTCTATTACCTCGAGAACGTCACTCAGGAGGCGATTGCCAAGCGCCTCGACCTGTCCCGCGCAAAAGTCAGTCGCTTGCTCAAGCGCGCGCGGGATGAAGGGATTGTCGAGGTGCGCGTGTTGCAGCACCCGGCGATGAACAGCGAGCTGGAGCGAGCGCTGGTGGAACGCTTCAAGCTCGACCGGGCCTTGATCGCCGTCGACCACAGCGACCCCGACACCCAGCGCTCGGCGGTTGCCAGCCTGGTGGCCAATTACCTGAACAAAACCCTGAGCGACGGCATGATCGTCGCCGTGGGCATGGGGCGCAACGTGGGAGCGGTGGCCGATAATGTATTTTTACCGGTGACGCGCAATTGCACATTTGTCTGCGCCATCGGCGGTTCGCTCAAGGCTGGCGAATATATGAACCCGGACCATATCTGCCGGCGCCTGGCCCTGCGCTTTGGCGGCGAGAGTGAAAGTCTGTATGCCCCGGCCCTGGTGGCCAACCCGGAACTGCGCGGCGTGCTGATCAATAACGACACGGTGCGCTCGACCCTGGATCGAGCGCGGCGGGCCGATATTGCATTGATTGGCATCGGCGATATGAGCGAAAACAGCAATATGGTGCGCATGGGCTGGTTCTCGCCCCAGGAGATCGCGCAGGCGCGGTTGTCCGGTACGGTGGGCGACATGATGGGCTATGACTTTATCGATATTCATGGCCAGCCGGCGGTCAACGCCATTCAAGGGCGAGTGATCGGGTTGACGGTGCAGGAGTTGTTCCGGATTCCGGATGTGGTCGCGATCGCGAGTGAGAACACCAAGGCGGCGGCGACGCTGGGCGCGTTGCGGTCGGGGGTGATCAATACGTTGGCGACTACGGTGACGAATGCCCACACCATCCTGGCGTTGGATGATGCGACCAGAAAGTCCTGATTCAACACAGGTCAAAATGTGGGAGGGGGGACAGGTTTTGTAATAGTTTTGTGTTGTGGGAAATTTGTATTTCAATTGTAGGATTCAAGTCCTTTTGTGACTTCAGGACTTGCATGAACACCCTCTCGGAGCCCCCCAGTCGTCTTTCCCCAAGACAACCGCTGCCGCTGTTCCCTTTCAAGCACCCCGTATTTCGATTGCTAACCGTGTTCCGGTCCACCGACCGCGCTTTGCCGTGCCCGGCATCCTGACATCTAGATAGAGACTTTAATAAATGGAATGGTTAGCGGATCCAACGGCCTGGCTCGGCCTGTTGACCTTGATTGTGCTGGAACTGGTGCTGGGCATCGACAACCTGGTGTTTATCGCGATCCTGGCGGACAAGCTGCCGCCGGAGCAGCGCGACCGTGCGCGGTTGATCGGTTTGTCCTTGGCGCTACTGATGCGCCTGGGCTTGCTGGCGAGTATTTCCTGGCTGGTGACGCTCACCCAGCCGCTGTTTGAGGTGTTCGACAAGAGCTTCTCCGGGCGTGACCTGATCATGCTGTTTGGTGGTGTGTTCCTGTTGTTCAAGGCCACCATGGAATTGCATGAGCGCCTGGAAGGGCATGTGGCGCAGCGCACGGGGAATGTGGCCTATGCGATGTTCTGGCCGATCGTGGCGCAGATCGTCGTCCTCGACGCGGTGTTCTCCCTCGACGCGGTGATCACTGCAGTCGGCATGGTGGATGAGCTGGCGGTGATGATGATCGCGGTGATCATTTCCATCGGTTTGATGATCGTCGCGAGCAAACCGTTGACCCGTTTCGTCAACGCGCACCCGACGGTGATCATGCTGTGCCTGGGCTTTTTGATGATGATCGGTTTCGCCCTGACCGCCGAAGGCCTGGGCTTCCACATTCCCAAAGGTTACCTGTACGCGGCCATTGGTTTTTCGATCCTGATCGAGGTGTTCAACCAGATTGCCCGGGCCCGGCGCAAGAAGTCGGCGCAGGGTGCGTTGCCGGTGCGTGAGCGTACGGCCCATGCGGTGATGCGCTTGCTGGGCGGGCGCAGCCTGGCGGTGGAGGAGGTGGGCGAAGACGTGGCTGACCTGCTGGGCGAACCGGATGCCAGCCAGGGCCCGTTGTTTGATCGGCGCGAGCGCGTGATGATCAGTGGTGTGCTGCAGTTGGCCGAACGGCCGATCCGCACCTTGATGACGCCGCGGGCCAAGGTCGACTTTATCGACTTGGCGGATGATCCCGACACGATTCGCCTGAAATTGATGCATTCGTCCTATTCGCGGCTGCCGTTGATCCGCGACGGTGCCGTTGATGAGCCCTTAGGCTTTGTGCACAAGAAGGAATTGCTCAAGGAATACCTGGCCGGCAACGAGCCGAACCTGGAGCACCTGGCTCGCCGGGCGATCAACCTGCTGGAGAGCTTTTCGATCCTCAACGCCCTGGAGCAGATGCGTCAAGAGTCGACCCACATCGCCTTCGTGATCAACGAATTTGGTGACTTCATGGGGGTGCTGAGCATGACCGACATCCTCGAATCCATCGCCGGTGAATTGCCGGACGCGAGTGAAATCGAGGGGCCGGACATCGTCGCGCAGGGGGATGGCTTCTGCGTCAACGGTGCCTTGAACCTCAACCAGATTCGTCAGCGCACCGGCTTCAATGCTGCGGCGACCGAGGATTACCAGACCCTGGCCGGTCTGGTAATGAGTCTGCTCGACCGCCTGCCGATGGTGGGCGATAGCCTGGAGCATGCGGGCTGGCGCCTGACGGTGGCGACGGTGGAGGAGCGGCGGGTGACGCAGGTGCTCTTGCGCCCTTGCGACGGGCATAGCGCTTGAAGGTGTCCTCGAGAAACTGCGCTTGCTGGTCTTCGGGGCCAAAGCCTTTGAACTTTTCCATCAGCGTGCCGTTGAGGAAGATCAGCAGCGTCGGGGTGCCCGTAACGTCGGGGTGCCTCGGCGTCTTGGCGCAATCGAGCACCAGGCTGACAACGGAGCGGTACTTGCCAGCGATCAGCTCAAATAATGGCCCTGAGCACGCACAGGCTGGGCAGTGATCGGAAACAAACAGCATGAATACCGGGCGCGAGGTGCTCAACGCGCGCCGGTAATCCTTGGCATTGGCGATGGTTGCGGTGGCAATTCCCATGAGGGCCTCCCTTTGGATGATGCGGGTTTTTGCCAACGCTACGACCAGGAATCAGTGTCGTCTACTGTCAACCTTCACAGGTAGCCAGGGGGCAAGCGTCGTCCGCACGCTCCCCCCATTTGCGCGCCTGGTCGGCGGTGATGTGCCAACGCTGGCCACAGCACGGTGGTTTTCCCATGATTGAAACGTGCCCGGTGTTGGTGCGCGGTAACACCGTTGTGGCGCATGTGCAGGGGGCCGTCGCGGTCGGATGGGGCCCTGGGTAGCAAGCTGATTTCAGCTGCTGGCGTAACGCCGTTAGCCAGAAGGCTGTTTATCCGTCTGATTTATAAACCATTTATTCCCCGCATATTTTTCCGTTACTGCCTGTGGCACACTTTCTGCTGTCTATTCCGTTGTTACATACTAAGTTCCGGTATAGCGGAATACACAACTCCTGGAGTGCTTGTCATGCATCACCGACCTTCCGTGTTTAAAGCGTGTGTTTTTCTTTTCGCCGCATCGGCATCCCTCGCAGGCCTCGTGCAGGCGGCGGACAGCAAGCTCGATAACGTGCTCAAGCGTGGGCACCTGATCGTGGGTACAGGCAGTACCAATGCGCCGTGGCACTTCCAAGGAGCGGATGGCAAGTTGCAGGGGTTTGATATTGATATTGGCCGCATCGTGGCCAAGGGGCTGTTCAACGACCCGAGCAAGGTCGAGTTTGTGGTGCAGTCGTCCGACGCCCGGATTCCCAACCTGCTGACCGACAAGGTCGACATGAGTTGCCAGTTCATTACCGTTACCGCCAGCCGCGCGCAGCAAGTGGCCTTTACCTTGCCGTACTACCGCGAAGGCGTGGGCCTGCTGCTGCCCAACAACAGCAAGTACAAGGAAATCGAAGACCTGCAAGCCGCCGGCGATGGCGTCACCGTGGCGGTGTTGCAAAACGTCTACGCCGAAGAACTGGTGCACCAGGCACTGCCCAAGGCCAAGGTCGACCAGTACGACAGCGTCGACCTGATGTACCAGGCCGTGAACTCCGGTCGCGCCGATGCCGCCGCCACCGACCAGTCTTCGGTCAAATACCTGATGGTGCAGAACCCTGGCCGCTATCGCAGCCCGGCCTATGCCTGGAGCCCGCAGACCTATGCGTGCGCGGTCAAGCGTGGCGACCAGGACTGGCTGAACTTCGTCAACACCGCGCTGCATGAAGCCATGACCGGTGTGGAGTTCCCCACCTACAAGGCTTCGTTCAAGCAGTGGTTCGGTGTGGACCTGCCAGAACCTGCCATTGGTTTCCCCGTCGAGTTCAAGTGATTCGTGAAAACCGGGGCGCCGCGCCTGGCGCCCCCATCAGGTACCGTTGACCATGAACTATCAGTTGAACTTTGCCGCCGTGTGGCGTGATTTCGACACCTTGCTCGCGGGGTTGTGGCTGGGCCTTGAGCTGGCACTGCTGTCGATCGCCATCGGCTGCGTGATCGGCCTGTTGATGGCGTTTGCCATGCTGTCCAGGCACCGGGCGTTGCGTATCCTCGCCTCGGTGTACGTGACGGTAGTACGCAACACGCCGATCCTGGTGCTGATCCTGTTGATCTACTTCGCCTTGCCCAGCCTGGGCATCCGCCTGGACAAGATCCCCTCGTTCATCATTACCTTGTCGCTGTACGCCGGTGCTTACCTGACCGAAGTGTTCCGTGCCGGGTTGTTGAATATTCCCAAGGGGTTGCGTGAAGCCGGGCTGGCGATTGGCCTGGGCGAGTGGCGAATCCGTGCCTACATCACCGTGCCAGTGATGCTGCGCAACGTGCTGCCCGCGCTGTCCAACAACTTTATCTCGCTGTTCAAGGACACCTCCCTGGCGGCCGCGATCGCGGTGCCGGAGCTGACCTATTACGCCCGCAAGATCAACGTCGAAAGCTACCGGGTGATTGAAACCTGGCTGGTCACGACCGCGCTCTATGTGGCTGCCTGTTACCTCATTGCCATGCTGCTCCGTTACCTGGAACAGCGTCTGGCGATCCGTCGTTAAGGAAGGTTTCCATGTACGAATCCCCCAGCTGGTTGCATGAGTTGTGGATCGCCCGGGACACCCTCTGGGCGGGTTTCCAGACCAGTGTGTACGTGTCGGCGCTGGCAATTATCTTCGGCACCCTGATCGGCATCGTCGCCGGGTTGATCCTGACCTACGGCAAATTCTGGATGCGGGCGCCGTTTCGCGTGTATGTCGACTTGATCCGTGGCACGCCGGTGTTTGTGCTGGTGCTGGCGTGTTTCTACATGCTGCCGGCGCTCGGCTGGCAAATCACCGCGTTCCAGGCCGGTGCCGTCGGGTTGACGCTGTTCTGCGGTTCCCACGTCTCGGAAATCGTGCGCGGCGCGCTGCAAGCCATTCCCCGTGGGCAACTGGAAGCGGGCAAGGCGATTGGCCTGACGTTCTACCAGTCCCTGGGCTACGTGCTGTTGCCCCAGGCGCTGCGGCAGATCCTGCCGACCTGGGTCAATTCCTCCACGGAAATCGTCAAGGCCTCGACCCTGTTGTCGGTGATCGGCGTGGCCGAACTGCTGTTGAGTACCCAGCAGGTGATCGCGCGCACCTTCATGACCCTGGAGTTCTACCTGTTCGCAGGCTTTATGTTCTTTGTCATCAACTACGCCATCGAGTTATTCGGGCGCTACATTGAAAAGCGGGTGGCCTTGCCATGAACCAACCTCAAACAACCGAACCGCTGCTGAACATTCGCGGCCTGCGTAAACAATACGGGCAGGTCGAAGTGCTCAAGGGCGTCGACCTGTCCATGCAGCGCGGCAACGTGGTGACGTTGATCGGCTCCAGCGGCTCGGGCAAGACCACGTTGTTGCGTTGCGTCAACCTGCTGGAAGAATTCCAGGGCGGGCAGATTACCCTCGACGGTGAGTCCATCGGCTACAGCGAAATCGCCGGCAAGCGTGTGCGTCACCCTGAACGGGTGATTGCCCAGCACCGCGCGATGACCGGCATGGCGTTCCAGCAGTTCAACCTGTTCCCGCACCTGACCGCGTTGCAGAACGTCACCCTTGGCCTGCTCAAGGTCAAGAAGATGGGTAAGGACGAAGCGGTGGCCCTGGCCGAAAAATGGCTGGATCGCGTTGGCTTGCTGGAACGCCGCAATCACTTTCCCGGTCAGCTCTCAGGCGGCCAGCAGCAGCGTGTGGCGATTGCCCGCGCGATTGCGATGAACCCGAGCTTGATGCTGTTCGACGAAGTCACTTCGGCCCTCGACCCGGAATTGGTGGGCGAGGTGCTCAGTGTGATCAAGGGCCTGGCGGAGGAGGGCATGACCATGTTGCTGGTCACCCACGAAATGCGCTTTGCCTATGAGGTGTCGGACAAGATCGTCTTCATGAACCAGGGGCGTATTGAAGAGCAGGGCTCGGCGAAGGACATCTTCGAACGGCCGCAATCGCCGCGCCTGGCGGAATTTCTGAAAAACATTCGTTTTTAAATGGTCAGTCAGCAGGAGAAACAGTTATGAGCATTACTCGTTACGGCGCCGGCAGCACCGCCGGCGGTGGTCAGCCGCGTCCTTTCGCCCGCGCGGTGGAAGCGGACGGCTGGCTCTACGTCTCGGGCCAGGTGCCAGCGGTGGACGGTGAAATCATCACGGGCGGGATCATCGAGCAAACCCGGCAGACCATGCGCAACGTGGTGGCGATCCTTGAAGAAGCCGGCTACGAATTGAAAGACGTGGTACGGGTGGGCGTGTGGCTGGAAGACCCCCGGGACTTCTGGAGTTTCAACAAAGTGTTCGGCGAATACTTCACCCCCGAACACGCCCCGGCGCGGGCCTGTGTGCAGGCCAACATGATGGTTGATTGCAAGGTCGAGATTGATTGCGTGGCCTACAAGAAAAAAGGCTAAATTGCCCCACTCTTGAGACCACAGGAAATCCAATGTGGGAGGGGGCTTGCCCTAATGCCGTTCAGTTAAGGCTTTTTTGTAGGAGCGAGGGGGACGCCTAGTTCTTGCTCGCGAAAAACGTCAACGATAACGCGTGTTTCCTGAGTGAACGCGGCGCCTGTGAGTTTTTCGCGAGCAAGCTCGCTCCTACAGAAGGCGATGTACGCTTAACTGAACGGCATTAGGGCTTGCCCCCCCTCCCACAATGGACCTGCGCCAGCCCCACCCTTTCGACCGGATCGAAAATTGCCATGACCGAAGACACCATCAAACGTCGCGCCAAAGGCCTGGACCGTGCGTTCGATATCCTCGACTTTCTCAAGGAAATCGGGCAGCCCCTGCGCCCGAATGATATTGCCAACGGTATCGGCAGCCCCAAGTCCACCGTCTACGAACTGGTCGCTTCCTTGCTGGAACGGCGCATTCTCGAAACCGTGGGCAAGGACGGTCACGTCTACCTCGGCCGCCAGTTGTACTTTCTCGGCCAGGCGCATTTGCGTCATTTCGACCTGACCCGCGAGGCTGACCACGCCTTGCAGGAGATCGTCAGCCAGACCCACGAAACCGCACAGATGTGCCTGCTCAACGGGCGTAAATACACGGTGGCGCTGATGCGCGAAGGCGAGCGGCATTTCCGTATTTCTTCGGATATCGGTGAGAACGCGCCGATCCCGTGGACCGCGTCCGGGCGCCTGCTGCTGGGGCACTTGAGCGATCAGCAGATCGTCGACCTGATCGACCCTGAGGATTTCATCCTGCCGGACGGTCAGCGCCTGCCGCTGGAGACCTTCCTCGCACAAATCCGCCAGGCCACGGTCGATGGCTTCTTTTCCTTCGACAGTGTGGCCGACACCTTCACCCATTGTTTTGCCGCCCCGGTTCGGGACGCGCAAGGCATCAGCATTGCGACCTTGTGCATCGTCGCCCCGAGGGCCGATGCCAGCACTCATTACAACGACTATCGCCGGGTGTTGATCGAAAGCGCCAACAACCTGGCCCGTCGCATCAACGAATAGGAGCTTTCCATGTCTGCCATCAATGCCGTTGAAAAGGGCGCCGCTGCAGTCGGCGCCCACCTGGTCCGTGACGTCAGCCTGCCGGCGCTGGTCCTGCACCGCGATGCCCTGGAGCACAACATCCGCTGGATGCAGGATTTCGTCAGCCACAGCGGCGCGCAGCTTGCGCCACACGGCAAGACCAGCATGATGCCGGCGCTGTTCCAGCGCCAGCTGGCGGCCGGTGCCTGGGGCATTACCCTGGCCACCGCGGTGCAGACTCGCGCGGCTTATGCAGGTGGCGTGCGGCGTGTACTGATGGCCAACCAACTGGTGGGCGCGCCGAACATGGCGTTGATCGCCGACCTGCTGGCCGATGGGGATTTCGACTTCCACTGCCTGGTCGATCACCCGGACAACGTCGCCGACCTGGGGCTGTTCTTCGCCGCCCGTGGCCTGCGCCTGAACGTGATGATCGAGTACGGCGTGGTCGGCGGCCGTTGTGGCTGCCGCAGCGAGCAGGCCGTGCGAGACCTGGCCAAGGCGATCAAGGCCCAGCCGGCCCTGGCCCTCACCGGTATCGAAGGCTATGAAGGCGTGATCCATGGCGAGCACGCCATCAGCGGCATCCGTGACTTCGCCGCCAGCCTGGTACGCCTGGCCGTGGACTTGCAAAACAACGGTGCGTTCGACTTGGCCAAACCTATCATCACCGCCTCGGGCTCGGCCTGGTACGACCTGATCGCCGAGTCGTTCGAGGTGCAGAACGCTGCCGGTCGTTTCCTCAGCGTGTTGCGCCCTGGCAGCTATGTGGCCCATGACCACGGTATCTACAAAGCGGCGCAGTGCTGTGTACTTGAGCGCCGCAGCGACCTCAGCGAGGGCCTGCGCCCGGCGATGGAAGTCTGGGCCCATGTGCAATCGCTGCCCGAGCCAGGCTTCGCGGTGATCGCCCTGGGCAAGCGCGATGTGGCCTACGACGCCGGCCTGCCGGTGCCGCTCAAGCGCTACCGAGCGGGGATCCTGCCAGCGGAAGGGGAGGATGTGAGCGCCTGCAACGTCACGGCAGTGATGGATCAGCACGCGTTCATGACCGTGGCCCCGGACGTTGAACTGCGCATTGGCGACATCATTTCCTTTGGCACCTCCCACCCTTGCTTGACCTTTGACAAGTGGCAGGTCGGTTGCCTGGTGGATGAGCAGTTGCAGGTGATCGAGTCGCTGCATACCTGCTTCTAGACCGTGTCGCGCCTATCGGGGGCAAGCCCCCTCCCACATTTGAAAGGTGTGGGAGGGGGCTTGCCCCCGATGAGGCCATCAGCCCCCCGAGACAGCAACCATGACCACCCATCCCCGCATCGCCTTGATCGGCGAATGCATGATCGAACTGCAACACCGCGCCGACGGCAGCCTGCAACAAAGTTTCGGCGGCGACACCCTCAACACGGCGGTGTACCTGCGCCGTGAGCTGGGCGACATCGGCAGCGTCGACTATGTCACTGCCCTGGGCGACGACAGCTTCAGCGATGCGATGTGTGCGCAATGGCAGGAAGAGGGGCTTGGCCTGGGCCGGGTCCAGCGCCTGCCTGGGCGTTTGCCGGGGTTGTACTGCATCCAGACGGATGCGCACGGCGAGCGCAAGTTTCTCTATTGGCGTAATGAAGCGGCGGTACGTGACTGCTTTACCACGCCGGCCGCCGCGCCGATCCTGGCGGCATTACCCGGTTATGACGTGGTGTATTTCAGCGGCATTACCCTGGCGGTAATCGGTGATATCGGGCGCGCGCGTTTGCTCAAGGCCCTGATCGAAACCCGTCGGCGTGGCGGCAAAGTGGTGTTCGACAACAACTACCGGCCGCGGCTGTGGGCCACGGTGGACGTTGCCCGTGAGGCGTATCGCACAGTACTGGCCGAGGTGGATATCGCCTTGCTGACCGAAGATGACGAGCTTGCATTGTTTGGGTACGCCGACAGCGAACAGGTGTTCGCGGCGTATCCGGCGATTGCCGAAGTGGTACTCAAGCGTGGTGCGCAGGCCTGTTTGATCCGTTGCGACGGTAAGCGCTTTGCCGTGCCGGCGCTGAAGGTGGAGACGGTGGTGGATACCACGGCGGCGGGGGATTCATTCAGTGCGGCGTACCTGGCCAGTCGGCTCAAGGGGGGCTCGCCGGAGGCGGCGGCGTTGGCCGGGCATCGGTTGGCGAGCCGGGTTATCCAGGTGCCGGGGGCACTGATCCCCAGGGAGTAAGTGAATGGCCGCCTGCGGCGGATCGGGGGCTTGCCCCCGATGGGCATGGGTATCTACGTAACTTTTCTGCCCCCCGACAAATCTCCCTGTGGCGAGCGGGCTTGCCCCGCGTTGGGCTGCGTAGCAGCCCCAGTAAAGAAGAACGCGGTGCATCAGACACTCTGTAGAGGTTGGTTTTGGGGCTGCTACGCAGCCCAACGCGGGGCAAGCCCGCTCGCCACAACAGCCCTGTCTGCCGCGCGTTCAGCGTTGAGCCAACGTTGTGTAGATACCCATGCCCCCGATGGGGGTCTTAAGTCATAGCCTCAATCGCGGTAAAACACCTGCACCAGGTGATAGCCAAACTTGCTCTTGATCGGCCCGTGAACCACCTTCACCGGCTTCTTGAAGATCACCGCATCGATCACCCCCACCATCTGCCCCGGCCGCACTTCGCCCAAGTCGCCGCCGCGCTTGCCGGACGGGCAGGTGGAGTATTTCTTGGCCAGCACATCAAAGGCTTCGCCCTTGGCGATGCGCTGCTTGAGTTGTTCGGCTTCTTCGCTGGTTTTCACCAGGATATGACGGGCTTGGGCTTTCATGGTTCTCTACCAGGTGTGCGACGGCGCGCGATTATGCCTGAACTCATTCGACCACGCTGATCATGCTGCGGATCTTGGTCGCCAACAGGTCGATGGAAAACGGTTTGGCCACCATGTCCATGCCGTCCTCCAGGAACCCCTGGCGTTCGGCGGCTTTCTCGGCGTAACCGGTCATGAACAGCACGCGCAGGCCCGGGCGATGCTGGCGGGCGATTTCCGCCAGTTGCCGGCCGTTCATGCCGGGCAGGCCAACGTCGGTCACCAGCAGGTCCACACGCAGGTCCGACTCCAGCAGCGGCAGCGCAGCACGGGCGTCCGCCGCCTGGTGGGCGGTGTAGCCCAGCTCGTCGAGCACATTGACCACCAGCATGCGCACGGCGGGGTCGTCCTCGACGACCACGACCGCTTCACCGGCCAGGGCCACTGGCGCTTCGCTCGAGTGCGGCGGCAGGCTGCTTTCCAGGGCGGTGCCGTGCAGCCGCGGCAGGTACAGGCGCACGCAGGTGCCCTGGCCCGGTTCGCTTTGAATGGTCACATGGCCGCCGGACTGTTGGGCAAAGCCATAGATCATCGACAGGCCCAGGCCGGTGCCCTGGCCGATCGGCTTGGTGGTGAAGAACGGATCGAACGCCTTGGCAAGGATCTTCGGCGCCATCCCGGAGCCGTTGTCGCTCACGCCGAGCATCACGTAGTCACCGGCCTTGACCGGTTCGAGGGTGGTGATGTCGGTGCCGTCCAGGTAGCTGTTGGCGGTTTCGATCAGCAGCTCGCCGCCGTCGGGCATGGCGTCGCGGGCGTTGATCACCAGGTTGAGCAGGGCGTTTTCCAGCTGGCTGGCATCGGTGTTCACCGGCCAGATATCGCGGCCCAGCTGTACTTTCAGGGTGATATGCGCGCCCTTGGTGCGGCGGAACAGGTCCTCCAGGGAGGCCACCAGTTGATTGGGGTCGGTCGGGCGCCGGTCCAGCGACTGGCGCCGCGAGAACGCCAGCAAGCGGTGGGTGAGGGCGGCGGCACGATGGGCCGAGGCTACGGCGGCGTCGGCAAAGCGGCCGATATCGTCGCTGCGCCCGGCGGCGATATAGCGTTGCATCAAGTCCAGGCTGCCGATAATGCCGGTGAGCATATTGTTGAAGTCATGGGCAATGCCGCCGGTGAGCTGGCCCACCGCTTCCATTTTCTGCGCGTGGCGCAGGGCGTCTTCGGCGCGTTCACGCTCGAACATCTCGTTTTGCAGGCGCTGGTTGGCCTCCGCCAGTGCCTGGGTGCGCTGGGCGACGCGTTCTTCGAGGTTCTCATTGAGGTTGCGCAGGGCTTCTTCGGTGAGCTTGCGTTCGGTTTCATCGATCACAAAGATGTAGAAACCGTTGACCGAGCCGTCATTGCTGAAGCGCGGCAGGTACTTCATCAACGCATGGCGCGGCCGGCCATCGTGATGGGGGGTAATGGTGGTGAAACTGCACGCCTTGCCCCCCAGCGCGGCGGTGATCATGTCCTCGCGCCCGGCATACACCTCATCGCCGAGCACTTCGCGGATGCTCTTGCCATACAGCTCCTGGGGCGTCATGCCGTACCAATCGAGGTAGGCACTGTTGTTCAGGCGAAAGCGTTGCTCATGGTCAACGTAGCCGATCAGCACCGGCATGGCGTTGATGATCAGTTGCAGTTCGGTCTGGCTTTGGCGCAAGGCCTGTTCGGTATGCTTGCGTTCGGTAAGGTCCAGCGCGGCACCGAGGAAGCGTGCCGGGCGGCCCTGCGGGTCCTTATAGCAGCGCCCGCGCGCGAATACCCAGCGCACCTGGCCATCGGCTTGCAGCAGGCGGTATTCCTCGGCGTATTCGGTGCCATGGGTGATGCAATGCTTGATGCTGCGCGCCACCGTGCCACGGTCTTCCGGGTGCACGCCTTGCAGGTAATCGCTGATGGGCAGGAGACTCGCTTCGTTGGGGTCGACGCCATGCAGGAAGGCGAAGTGCGCGTCGGCGATAAAGCGGTCTTCGCCGATGTCCCAGTCCCAGGTGCCCACTGCATCGGTGGCGGCCAGCGCCAGTTGCAGGCGTTGTTCAGTGTTGTGCTGGGCCTTGAGGCTGTCTTCGGAACGCTGTTGCAGTTCGAGGGCCTTGCGGCGGCGTTCGTTGGTCTCGATGGCGGTGACCAGGATGCCGGCCACGGCGCCGCTTTCGTCGCGGATCGGGCTGTAGGTCAGGTCGAGCCAGATTTCAGTGTCGCGATGATCGCGTTGCAGTACGAAACGCTGCTCGGTGAACGTGCGCACCTGGCCGCCGAGCACGGCGTCATAGATCGGTGCGGTGAAGTCTTGCAGCTCCGGCCAGGTCGCGTGTGCCGGCTGGCCCAGGGCGCCGGGGTGTTTGTTGCCCGCCAGGCGCGCGAAGCCATCATTGTAGAGCTGGATAAGTTGGTCGCCCCACAGCAGGAGCATCGGCATCGGCGAGTTGACGACGATATCCACGGCGGTACGCAAGCTCTGCGGCCAATCATTGGCCTCACCGAGAGGGCTGCGCGCCCAGTCCAGCCGCGCAATCAATGCAGCGGCTTCGCTGTCGGTGGATGTTCCCTTCATGACAATGCCCTGAGCGTAACGCTTTGAAAATGACAAAGAACAGATTATCCCGTGAGTCGGGAACGGCTGGCTACCCCTCGAAAAGTAGCATGCATTTGGGCGTTGTCTTCAAATGAGTGTCTCAGGGCTGAAACCGTTCCACCTCAAGCCAGCTCAGGACGGTCGCGAAATTGCGCCAGGGCCTGGGGGTTGGCCAGGGCGTCGGTGTTTTTCACCGGCTCGCCATGCACCACGTTACGTACCGCCAATTCCACGATCTTGCCGCTGATGGTGCGGGGGATATCGGTGACGGCGAGGATCTTCGCCGGCACATGGCGTGGCGTGGTGTTGGCGCGGATCACCTGGCGGATTTGCTGCTCCAGGGCCGCATCCAGTTCAACGCCATCGTTGAGGCGCACGAACAGCACCACGCGCACGTCGTCCTGCCAGCGTTGCCCGATGGCCAGGCTCTCCAGCACCTGCGGGACTTTTTCCACCTGGCGATAAATCTCGGCGGTGCCGATGCGCACGCCGCCGGGGTTGAGCACTGCGTCGGAGCGTCCGTGGATCAGCAGGCTGCCATTGGGGCGTTGCTCGGCATAGTCGCCCTGGGCCCAGACGCCGGGGAACTGGCTGAAATACGAGGCGCGCAGTTTTTGCTGCTGCGGGTCATTCCACAGGCCGATGGGCATGGCCGGGAAGTGCCGGGTACACACCAGTTCGCCTTTTTCACCGATTAACGGTCGGCCCTGGTCGTCCCACACTTCGATCGCCATCGCCAGGCTCTTGCATTGCATTTCGCCGCGGCGCACAGGCAGTACCGGGTTGCCGATCACAAAGCAGGAGACGATATCGGTGCCGCCGGACATCGACGACAGGCACAGCTCTGCCTTGATCTCGCGGTACACATAGTCGTAGCTCTGGGGCGACAGCGGCGAGCCGGTGGAAATCAGCCCTTTGAGGCTGCCCAGGTCATGGCTCAGGCGCGGTTGCAACCCGGCCTTTTCCAGGGTGACGAGGAACTTGGGGCTGGTGCCGAACACGCTGATTTTTTCTACGTCGATCAGGTCAATCAAGCGCTCGGGGCCGGGGTGGAAGGGCGAGCCGTCATACAGCACCGCCGTCGCACCCAAGGCCAATACCGAGACCAGCCAGTTCCACATCATCCAGCCGCAGGTGGTGTAGTAAAACAAGCAGTCCTCGCCGGACAGGTCAGCATGCAGGCCGTGCTCCTTGAGGTGGGTGAGCAGCACGCCGCCGGTGCCGTGGATGATGCACTTGGGCACGCCGGTGGTGCCGCTGGAATAGAGGATGTACAGCGGATGGTCGAACGGCACCGCGACGAATTCAGGTGCGCCGCCGGGTTGGTAGAAGTCACTCCACAGCGCGACGCGGGCCTCGGTCCGATAGTCCTCGACCCGCGCCTGGGGCCGGGCATACGGCACGATGATCAACTGCTGCAGGGACGGCAGGCGTGCGAGGATCTCGTTGAGTTTGGCGCTCTGGTCGATGTCCTTGCCGGCGTAGCGGTAACCGGCGCAGGTGATCAGCACCTTGGGCTCGATCTGGCCGAAGCGGTCGATCACGCCTTGGGTGCCGAAGTCCGGCGATGAACACGACCAGATCGCGCCCAGGCTGGTGGTGGCAAGCATGCCGACCAGGGTTTGCCAGGTGTTGGGCATGCATGCCGCCACCCGGTCGCCCACCCCGACGCCGGCCGCGCGCAGGCTTTTTTGCAGGCCGGCGACGTGGGCGGCCAGTTCGGCGTAGGTCAGTTGTTCGCGCTGGCCGTCTTCGCTGATGGCGACCACGGCGGGGTGATCGTCGCGACGGCGCAGCAGGTGTTCGGCAAAGTTCAGGGTCGCGCCGGGGAACCACTGGGCGCTGGGCATCTCGGCGCCTTCGATCAGCGCCGCGCTGGGCGGGCTGCGAAACTGCACGTCGAAAAAGGCCACGATCGCCTGCCAGAAGTCCGGGCGCTGGTCGATGCTCCACTGGTGCAGGGCCGGGTAGTCGCTGAGCTGCACGCCGTGGCGATCATTGATAAAGCGCCGGAACTGGTCCATCCGGGTGTTACGGATGCGTTCGGGGGAGGGTTGCCAGAGGATCTCGGACATCAGCAAGGTCTCTTGTTCTTGTACAGGTCTTCCAAACGATAGAGTTTAGATCTCCAGTGTCAGGTTTTATTGAGCCAGCCAACCACCATCGATATTCCACGCCGCGCCCCGCACCTGGGCGCCGGCCTCACTGCACAAAAACAGCACCAGTTCGCCCAACTGCGGCGGTGTCACGAACTCCAGCGACGGCTGCTTCTCGGCCAGCAAATCATGCTGCGCCTGTTGCGGGTCGACGCCACTGGCCGCGCGGTCATCGATCTGCTTCTGCACCAGCGGGGTCAGCACCCAGCCTGGGCAGATTGCGTTGCAGGTCACGTTACCGGTCGCGGTCTCCAGGCCCACCACCTTGGTCAGGCCGATCACGCCATGTTTGGCCGCCACATACGCGGCCTTGCCCACCGAACCGACCAGGCCGTGCACCGAGGCGATATTGACGATACGCCCCCAGCCCTTGGCCTTCATGCCCGGCAGGCTCAAGCGCGTGCTGTGGAACACCGAAGACAGGTTGATCGCAATGATCGCGTCCCAGCGTTCCACCGGGAAGTCTTCCACCGCCGCCACATGCTGGATGCCGGCGTTGTTCACCAGAATGTCCACGCCGCCGAATTCGCGCTCGGCATAGGCGATCATGTCGGCGATCTGCGCCGGGTCGCTGACGTCGGCGGGGTGATGCCCGACCTTGCCGCCGAACGCCTGCACCTGGGCGATCACCGCGCTGGCGTCGCCAAAGCCGTTGAGGATCAGGTTGGCGCCGGCCTTGGCCAGGCTCAAGGCGATGCCCAAGCCGATACCGCTGGTGGAGCCGGTGACCAGGGCGGTCTTGCCGTTCAATGTCGTCATGAAAACCTCACACAATGCCGGTGGCATAGAAAGTACCGATCACCACGAACACCGCGAGGGTCTTGATAATCGTGATGCCGAAAATGTCCTTGTAGGCTTCGCGGTGGGTCAGCCCGGTGACCGCCAGCAGCGTGATCACCGCGCCGTTGTGGGGCAGGGTGTCCATGCCGCCGCTGGCCATGGCCGCGACCCGGTGCAGCACTTCAAGGGGGATATTGGCCGCATGGGCCGCTGAAATAAAGCTCTCGGACATGGCCGCCAGGGCGATGCTCATGCCGCCGGACGCGGAGCCGGTGATCCCCGCCAGCAGGGTCACGGTAATCGCTTCGTTGACCAGCGGGTTGGGGATGCCCTTGAGCCAGTCCGCCAGCACCAGAAAGCCCGGCAGCGAGGCGATCACCGCGCCAAAGCCGTATTCCGAGGCGGTGTTCATCGCCGCCAGCAGCGCACCGCTGACCGCGCTTTTACTGCCTTCGGCCAGCTTGCTTTTGATTGCCGACCAGCCAAACACCAGCACGATCACGATGCCCACCAGCAATGCCGCCTGCACCGCCCAGATCGCGGTGAGCTTGGCGATTTCGGTCGTCACTGGCGTACTCATGCCCGGCAGGCTGAGGCTGTGGGTCTTGCCGTACCACAGTGGAATCCAATGGGTGAACAGCAGGTTCATCACCCCCACCAGGATCAGCGGCGACAGCGCGATCCATGGGTTGGGCAGGGTCAGGTTCTCGGCGGTTTCCGGCTCGTTGCGCAGCTCGGTGCCGTAGCCTTCGCCGGCCCGTTGCGCTTTGTTGCGTTGGCGGGCGAGGTAGAGCATGCCGGCGCAGAACACGAAGATCGTACCGATCAGCCCCAGCCAGGGGGCCGCCCAGGCGGTGGTGTTGAAGAAGGTGCTGGGGATGATGTTCTGGATCTGCGGCGTGCCGGGCAGGGCGTCCATGGTGAATGAGAACGCACCGAGGGCGATGGTCGCCGGGATCAAGCGCTTGGGGATATTGCTCTGGCGGAACATCTCTGCCGCGAACGGGTACACCGCAAACACCACCACAAACAGCGACACGCCGCCGTAGGTGAGCAGGGCGCAGACCAGCACGATCACCAGCATCGCCTGGCGCGTACCGAGCAAGCGGATCGCCGCGGCCACGATCGAGCGCGAGAAGCCCGACAGCTCGATCAGCTTGCCGAACACCGCACCGAGCAGGAATACCGGGAAGTACAGTTTGATAAAGCCAACCATTTTTTCCATGAACACCCCGGTAAACGCAGGGGCGACAGCGGACGGGTCGGTGAGCAGGACAGCGCCGAGGGCGGCGATGGGGGCAAACAGGATAACGCTATAGCCACGGTAGGCAGCCAGCATCAGCAGCGCGAGGGCTGCCAGGGCAATGATCACACTCATGGTGTGTCTCCATCGGATTGTTATTGTTGTGGGTAAAGCTGTGGGGAGGGCTATAGCGAGATGTATGCCAATTATTTAACTTGTTGAAATATATGGGCATTTTTTAATTTTTCGGGCGGGGCCCCAGATTCTGTCTCAATCTGGAGACAAACACAGCTCAAATGTGGGAGGGGGCTTGCCCCCGATGAGGGAGTTGTCAGTCACTTATTTGTTAACTGATCCGGCGCTATCGGGGCAAGCCCCCTCCCACAGGGATTGTCTTTTTCTGGAGAATCAAGTCTCTACTTTGAGACTAGGCGATGCCCAGTGCCACCATCTTCTTGTACAACGTCGACCGCCCAAGCCCCAATCGCTTGGCCGCCTCCACCACATTCCCTTCACAGGCCTCGAGCGTCGCCGCAATCAGCTGCCGATCGAACCGCGCTCGCGCCGCCGCGAACGTCTCGCCTTCGACCGTTTTCACTTCGTTGCGGGCTACCGGGCTGAACGTGCCGATCGCCGCGCGAATCTCGGCGGCATTCAATACCAGGTCATCGCTCAACAAGGCTGCCCGCTCCAGCACATTGCGCAGTTCACGGATATTCCCCGGCCACGCATGCTGCGCCAACAACACGAGGGCTTCACGGTCCAGTTCATGCTGGCTGTGCAGTTCTTCGAGGATCGCTTCGCTCAGCGCGGGAATATCCTCCAGGCGCTCACGCAATGGCGGCACCTGAATGGGCAGCACATTCAGGCGGTAGTACAAATCCGCGCGAAACTCACCGCGCTTGATCGCCGCCTCCAGGTCCATGGAGGTGGCGGCGATGACCCGTACATCACTGTGCAGCATCTCGTTGGAGCCCACCGGTTCGAATTCTTTTTCCTGCAACACCCGCAGCAGCTTGCTTTGCAGGGGCAGGGGCATGTCACCAATTTCATCGAGGAACAGCGTGCCGCCCTGGGCGATCTGGAATTTGCCGGGCCGGCCCTTGCGGTCGGCACCGGTAAACGCGCCGGGGGCGGTGCCGAAGAACTCGGCTTCCAGCAGGTCGTGGGGGACGGCCGCGCTGTTGATGCTGACAAACGCCTTGTGCGCACGCTTGGATGCGCCGTGGATCGCCTGGGCCAGCAGCTCTTTGCCGGTGCCGGTTTCGCCGAGCAGCAACACCGGCGACTCGGCACTCGCACTGCGCCGCGCCCGGCGTTTGACGTCGAGGCTGGCGGCGCTGGTGCCGATAAAGTGTGCAAAGTTGTACTTGCTCTGCCGCGAACGCAGCAGCGAGCGGGTGGAGGCCAGTTCCGCCTGCATGCTCAGGTAGCGCTCGATCAGCGGCGACAGGTTGCGCAGCTCATCGAACAGCGCAAAGCCAATCGCGCCAATCACCGTGCCGGCATTGTTGTGGATCGGCAGGCGCATCACCACCAGCGGGCCTTTGGGCGTGTCCTGGATATCCAGCAGAATCGGTTGGTCGTTGCGCACCACCTGGCGCAACAGGCTGTTGGAGATCACCTGTTCGCAGGGCTGGCCGATGGCTTCGTCAGCGCTTTTGAGGCCGAAGCGCTTGGCGTAGCGCTCGTTCATCCACACGATATTCGCGTCGCGATCGACAATCACCGTGCCTTCGCTGGACTGCTCGATGATCTCGAACAGCGACTGGATCGCCAGGCCGCGAACCTGTTCGTAATCCTTGAGGTTTTCGGTGATGTTCATGCCGGCAGAATCCTGTAGGAGCGAGGCGGACGGCTAGTCCTTGCTCGCGAAGGTCGTCAACGATAACGCGGTACATCTGGAAGAACGTGGCGTACTTGGATTCTTCGCGAGCAAGCTCGCTCCTACAAGGGGATGTGCGCGGCGGCCAGCAGTTCCTTGGTATAGGGATGTTGTGGCGATTCAAATACCGCATGGCTCGGCCCGCGCTCCACCACCTTGCCATCCTTGATCACGATCATGTCATGGGCCATGGCGCGCACCACCGCCAGGTCATGGCTGATAAACAGGTAGGTCAGGCCGTATTTTTCCTGCAACTCGCGCAGCAATGCCACCACTTGCTTCTGCACCGTGCGGTCCAGGGCCGAGGTGGGTTCGTCGAGCAGTATCAGCGCCGGCTTGAGCACCAGCGCGCGGGCGATGGCGATACGTTGGCGCTGGCCGCCGGAAAACTCGTGTGGGTAGCGATGCCGGCTGGCGGGGTCGAGGCCGACCTCCTTGAGCACCTGGATCACCTGCGCTTCGCGGTCGGCCAGGCTGCACGGTGCATGCACTTCCAGGCCTTCGCTGATGATCTGCTGCACCGACATGCGTGGGCTGAGGCTGCCGTAGGGGTCCTGGAACACCACCTGCATCTGCTTGCGCCACGGGCGCATCTGGTGGTGGTTGAGCGGGTCGAGGGCTTTACCCTGGAAGCGGATGCTGCCGGTGGAGTCGAGCAGGCGCAGGATCGCCTGGCCCAGGGTGGATTTACCCGAGCCCGACTCACCGACGATGCCCAGGGTCTTGCCGCGCTGCACGCTGAGGCTGATGCCGTCCACGGCGCGCAGGTAGGTCTTGCGCTGGAACAACCCACCGCCGAGAGGAAATTGCACGGTCAGGTCGTCCACCTGCAACACGGTCTCGCGCTCCTCGCCGCACAACACGTCGCCCGCCGGCTCCGCATCCAGCAGCAGGCGGCTGTAGGGATGCTGCGGCGCGGTGAACAAGGTCTCGCAGGCGGCCTGCTCGACAATCTCGCCGGCATGCATCACGCACACCCGCTGGGCGATGCTGCGCACCAGGTTGAGGTCGTGGCTGATCAGCAGCATCGACATGCCCAGGCGTTGTTGCAGGGACTTGAGCAGCAGCAGGATCTTGCGCTGCACGGTGACGTCCAGCGCGGTGGTGGGTTCGTCGGCAATCAGCAGTTGTGGCTCGCAGGCCAGGGCCATGGCGATCATCACCCGTTGGCGCTGGCCGCCGGACAGTTGGTGCGGATACGCCTTGAGGCGTTCCTGGGGTTTCTGGATGCCCACCAGGCCCAACAGTTCCAGGATGCGCGCCTGCGCCGCCTTGCCGCCCAGGCCCTTGTGCAGCAGCAGGGTTTCGCCGATCTGCTTTTCGATGCTGTGCAGTGGATTGAGCGAGGTCATCGGCTCCTGGAAGATCATCGCGATGCGATTGCCGCGCAGCTTTTGCAGGGTGGTCGCCGGCGCGCCGATCAGTTCCTGGCCGCGATATTTCACCGACCCGGTGGTTTGCGTACCGGCCTCGGGCAACAGTTGCAGGATCGAGTGAGCGGTCACCGACTTGCCCGAGCCCGACTCGCCCACCAGCGCCAGGCACTCGCCGGGGCGCACGTCCAGGCTCAGGTTGTGCACCACGGTCTGGCCACTGAAGGCGACGCACAGGTCACGAATTTCGATCAGGTTCATCTGCAGTCACTCATGAACGGGGGTCGAAGGCATCACGTAATGCCTCGCCGATAAAGACCAGCAGCGACAGGATCAGCGCCAAGGTGAAAAACGCCGTCAAGCCGAGCCACGGCGCTTGCAGGTTCTGCTTGCCCTGGGCGATCAACTCACCCAGCGACGCGCTGCCGGCCGGCATGCCGAAGCCGAGGAAGTCCAGGGCGCTCAAGGTGGAGATCGCCCCGGTCAAGATAAACGGCAGGTAGCTCAGGGTGGCGGTCATCGCGTTGGGCAGGATATGCCGGCGGATGATCTTGCCGTCGCCCAGGCCCAATGCCCGTGCGGCCTTGACGTACTCCAGGTTGCGCCCGCGCAGGAACTCGGCGCGCACCACGTCCACCAGGGCCAGCCAGGAAAACAGCGCCATGATCCCCAGCAGCCACCAGAAATTCGGTTCGACAAAGCCCGACAGGATGATCAGCAGGTACAGCACCGGCAGCCCGGACCAGACTTCGAGGATGCGCTGGCCAAGCAAGTCGACCCAGCCGCCGTAGTAACCCTGCAAGGCGCCGGCGGCGATGCCGATGCTCGCGCTGATCGCCGTGAGCGCCAGGGCAAACAGGATCGACACCCGTGCGCCAAAGATCACCCGAGCCAGCACATCGCGCGATTGATCGTCGGTGCCCAGCCAGTTCACCGCCGAGGGCGGGCTCGGGGCAGGGCGGGTCAGCTCGTAGTTGGGCGTGTCGTCGCTGAACGGGATCGGTGGGAACAGCATCCAGCCGCCGTCCTGCTTGATCAGCTTCTGTACGTAGTCGCTGCGGTAGTCGGCCTGGAACGGCAGTTGGCCACCGAACTGCTGCTCGGTGTAGCGTTTGAACACCGGGAAATACAGCTCGTTTTTGTAGCTGAGCACCAGGGGCTTGTCGTTGGCGATCAACTCGCCGCCCAGGGTCAGGATAAACAGGCCGATGAACAGCCACAGCGACCACCAGCCGCGCCGGTTCTGCTTGAACCGCTCGAAGCGTCGACGGGCCACGGGAGACAGGTTGAGCATCAGGCGTTCCTCGCGGCGAAGTCGATACGCGGGTCCACCAGGGTGTAGCAGAGGTCGCCGATCAGTTTTATCAAGAGACCGAACAGGGTGAAGATGAACAGCGAACCGAACACCACCGGATAGTCGCGGGACACGGCGGCTTCGTAGCTCATGCGCCCGAGCCCGTCGAGGGAAAAAATCACCTCGATCAGCAGCGAGCCGGCAAAGAACACGCTGATAAACGCCTGGGGAATCCCGGAGATCACCAGCAGCATCGCATTGCGAAACACATGGCCGTACAGCACGCGGCGTTCGCTCAGGCCCTTGGCACGGGCGGTGACCACATACTGGCGTGTGATTTCATTGAGAAACGAGTTCTTGGTCAGGATGGTCAAGGTGGCAAACCCGCCGATCACCAGTGACGTGACCGGCAATACCAGGTGCCAGAAGTAGTCGGCGATCTTGCCCACGGTGCTCAGCTCGTCGAAGTTTTCCGAGACCAGGCCCCGTACCGGGAACCAGTTCAGCGACGTGCCGCCGGCGAAGACCACGATCAGGAACATGGCAAACAGGAACGCGGGCATGGCATAGCCGATGACGATGGCGGTGCTGCTCCACACATCGAAGTTGCTGCCATGGCGCACCGCCTTGCGAATGCCCAGGGGGATCGACACCAGGTAGGTGATCAGCGTGGCCCATAGGCCGAGGGAGATGGTCACCGGCATCTTTTCTAGGATCAGGTCGATCACCGTTGAACCCCGGAAGAAGCTGTTGCCGAAATCCAGCTGGGCGTAGCTCTTGAGCATCAACCACAGGCGTTCCGGGGCTGGCTTGTCGAAGCCGTACTGTTTCTCGATGTCCTTGATCAGTTTCGGGTCCAGGCCACGGCTGGCCCGCGAGCCGCTGCTGAGGCCTTCGCCGGAGGAACCCCCGACGGCACCGCCGCCGATGCCTTGCAGGTGGGCAATGGCCTGTTCCACCGGGCCACCGGGCGCCGCCTGTACGATCACGAAATTCACCAACAGGATGATCACCAGGGTTGGGATGATCAGCAGCAGGCGCCGCACGATATAGGCAAACATCAGCGCGTCCCCCCGCGTTTTTTCAGCTCGGCATTCATCTGTTCATTCGTCAGTGGCGTGGGGCTGATTTCCCACCAGGTTTCCAAGGCCTCGTCGTTCTTGGCCTCGATGGCCGGGCGCCCGAAGCGGTTCCACCACGCGGCAGAGGTGCCGGGCGGGTAGTAGTTGGGAATCCACAGGTAATTCCATTGCAGCACGCGGTCCAGGGCGTGGGCATACGTGAGCATCTGCGCCTGGGTGTCGGCCTTGACCAGGCCCTTGATCAGCGTGTCGACGGCCGGGTCCTTGAGCACCATGTAGTTGTTCGCGCCCGGGTCGAACGCAGCGCTGGAGCCGAAGTAGTTGTACAGCTCCATCCCCGGCGAGGTGGTGACCGGGAAACCGGTGACGATCATGTCGTAGTCGCGGGTCATCAGGCGGTTGACGTACTGCGAGGAGTCGATGCGGCGGATATTCAGGGTGATGCCGATCTGCGCCAGGTTGCGCTTGTAGGGCAGCAACAGGCGTTCCAGGCCGGCCTGGGCATTGAGGAAGGTGAACTCCAGCGGCTCGCCTTCGGCGTTGACCAATTTGTCGCCTTCGGGCTTCCAGCCGGCCTCTTCCAACAGGGCCAGGGCTTGCAGTTGCTTGTCGCGGATCATGCCGCTGCCGTCGGTGACCGGCGCCTTGAACACCTGGGTGAACACTTCGTCGGGCACCTGGCCGCGCAGCGGTTCGAGGATTTTCAGTTCTTCCTGGGTGGGCAACTGGCTGGCAGCCAGCGGGCTATTGGAAAAGTAGCTCTGCTGGCGGATGTACAGGTTGCGCATCATCTGCCGGTTGGCCCATTCGAAATCCCAGAGCATCGCCAGGGCCTGGCGCACGCGGCGGTCCTTGAACATCGGTTTCTGCACGTTGAACACATAGCCCTGGGCCGGTTGCGGCATTTCCTTGGCCAGGTGTGCACGTTGCAGGCGCCCGTCATCCAGGGCCGGGCCGTTGTAGCCGATGGAGTAACCGGTGGCGGAGAATTCGCGGTTGAAGTCATAGGCGCCGCCGCGCAATACCTGGCGCGCCACTTCGGTGTCGCCGAAGTATTCCAGGCTCAGGTGATCGAAGTTGTACAGGCCGCGGCTGACGGGCAGGTCCTTGCCCCACCAGTCTGGGTTACGGGTAAAGGTAATGGTGCTGCCCGAGTCGATCTTGCCGACCTTGTACGGGCCGCTGCCCAGTGGCGCTTCGTAGCCGCCGCCATTGGCGAAGTCGCGGGTCTTCCACCAGTGCTCGGGGAACACCGGCAGGGTGGCGATATCCAGGGGCAGGGTGCGGTTTTCATTGCTGGAAAAATCGAAACGCACCTGGCGCTCGCCTTCGACTTCGACATGTTTCACGTCTGCGAACAGGGTGCGAAAGCGCAGGCTGCCCTGGGTCATCAGCAAATCGAAGCTGTAGCGCACGTCTTCGGCGGTGATCGGCTTGCCATCGGCAAAGCGCGCCTTGGGGTTGAGGTAGAAACGCAACGACAGGCCGTCGTCGGCCCGTTCCATCTTTTCGGCCACCAGGCCATAGACCGTGTAGGGCTCGTCGAGGGAGCGCAGGGCCAGGGGCGAATACAGCCAGCCGTCGATCTGGGACACGCCGATACCTTTGTCGATATAGGGCAGCACATGGTCGAAACGCCCGATCTCGATCGCCGAGCGCCGCAGGCTGCCGCCCTTGGGCGCGTTGGGGTTGGCGTAGTCGAAATGGGTGAAGCCGGCAGCGTACTTGGCCGGTTCGCCGTACACCGTCAGGTAGGTTTGCGGGG
This sequence comes from Pseudomonas sp. G11, assembly GCF_029457515.1. Lineage (NCBI taxonomy): Bacteria > Pseudomonadati > Pseudomonadota > Gammaproteobacteria > Pseudomonadales > Pseudomonadaceae > Pseudomonas > Pseudomonas sp. G11. The sequence continues at coordinate 4,660,042 of NZ_CP120377.1, read as the reverse complement.
CCGCGATCACGGCCGTGCTGGCCAGCAGCAGGGCCAGGGCGGAGCCAAACAGAGTCGAAAAAGCCAGTCGCATTATCAGCCTTGAGCGCCGGGTGAAGAAGAATAGGGATTTGTACGCTAACGGCCAGGGCATCGCCAGTCATCCCATGCACAACGGCCCACCAAAAAGGCGGGCCGTTGTTTCAAGCATCAGCGCGGACGGGATCAGTCCTGACGGCTGGTCACTTCCAGCAGGTGATAACCGAACTGGGTTTTCACCGGGCCTTGCACGGTGTTGACCGGGGCGCTGAACACGACGGTGTCGAATTCCTTGACCATCTGGCCTGGACCGAACGAACCCAGGTCGCCGCCTTGGCGGCTGGACGGGCAGGTGGAGTTGGCTTTGGCGATTTCTGCGAAATCGGCGCCGCCTTCGATTTGGGCCTTGAGTTCGTTGCACTTGTCTTCAGTGGCAACCAGGATGTGACGGGCAGTGGCTTTGGCCATGGGAGTAACTCCTTGAATAAAAAGGTGAGCGTACCGGATTCAGGTGGTTATTTGTTGGCAAAGTTCCCTTGGGGTGGTGTTCTCTTGGTGGGTGGGTTGGAGGTTTGGGGGCATATCCGTTGCTGCGGTAACGGCCACCTATGGTTCCGCTCTTACAGCGGGTCACTTTTGGCAAACGCCCCAAAAGTAACCAAAAGGTCTGTGCCCCACCACTCGGCACCTCGCTTAGGCTCGGTGTGCCCTCACTCCGGCTTTGGAGCGTGGGCCGCCGTCATGGGCCATCCCTGGCCCAGGACGGCTAACCCGGCGTCCTGCCGGGTTACCCACGCTCCAAAGCCTGCGTTCGGCCAGCGTGGTTTAACGGGGCGCCGAAGATCAAAAGCCAAAGCGCGGCGGCCTTATAGCCGACCGGTGTTGTGCCGGGTGTACTCGGTCAAAAATGTGGGAGGGGGCTTGCCCCCGATGAGGGAGTGTCAGCCACTTATTTGTTTGACTGACCCGGCGCTATCGGGGGCAAGCCCCCTCCCACATTTGGATCTCCACAGGTCAGAGATCTCCATAGGTCAGGTAGACCTCGGCCTGGTTTTGCTCTGTCTTTTGCTGTCTTGGAACCGACCGGAGTTGTGCCTGGTGTACTCGGTTAAGTGTGGGAGGGGGCTTGCCCCCGATGAGGGAGTGTCAGTCACTTATTTGTTGACTGACCCGGCGCCATCGGGGGCAAGCCCCCTCTCACATTTGGATCTGTATAGGTCAGAGATCTCCATGGGGTAGGTAGACTTCATCCTGCTTTTGCTCTGGCTTTGCTCTGCTTTTGCTCTGGCTTTTGATCTTGATCTTAGGCGCCCCGTTAAACCACGCTGGCCGAACGCAGGCTTGAATCCGTGGGTAACCCGGCAGGACGCCGGGTTAGCCGTCCTGGGCCAGGGATGGCCCATGACGGCGGCCCACGGATTCAAGCCGGAGTGAGGGCATGCCGAGCCTAGGCGAGGCACCGAGTGGTGGGGCAGGAGCCCTTTTGGTTACTTTTGGGGCTCTTTTCCAAAAGTGACCCGCCGTAAGGGCGGAACCGCCAGCCGCCGTTACCGCAGCAACGGATATGTACACCAACCCGCCAGTAACCATTACCACAGCAACCGCAATCCCCCCCCCAGTCAAACCAAAAACGCCGCCTCCAAAAGCTGCCGCGTATAAGCATGCTGCGGCTCAGCAAAAATCGCCGACGCCTCCCCCTGTTCCACCACCTGCCCATGCTTGACCACCATCAACTGATGGCTCAGCGCTTTCACCACCGCCAAGTCATGGCTGATAAACAGATACGTCAGGTTGTACTTGGCCTGCAAACTACGCAACAACTCCACCACCTGCCGCTGCACCGTTCGGTCCAGTGCCGACGTCGGCTCATCCAGCAAAATCAGGCGTGGCTTGAGCACCAATGCGCGGGCGATGGCGATGCGTTGACGCTGGCCCCCCGAGAATTCATGGGGATACCGATGCCGAGAGTCCGGGTCCAACCCGACTTCCTTGAGCGCCGCGATAATCGCCGCCTCCTGCTCCGCAGGCGTGCCCATCTTGTGGATGCGCAAGCCTTCGCCGACGATCTCGCTGACGCACATGCGCGGGCTCAGGCTGCCGAATGGGTCCTGGAACACCACCTGCATTTCCCGGCGCAATGGGCGCACTTGCTGTTGGCTGAGCGTGTCCAGTTGCTGGCCTTCGAAGCGAATCCCGCCTTTGCTGGCGATCAAGCGCAGAATCGCCAGGCCCAGGGTGGATTTGCCCGAGCCGCTTTCGCCGACGATGCCCAGGGTCTGGCCCTGGGGCAGGCTGAAGTTGATGCCGTCCACCGCCTTGACGTAATCGACGGTGTTGCGCAAAAAGCCTTTCTTGATCGGGAACCACACCTTGAGGTCGTCGACCTCCAGCAAGGGTGGCCCGATCGCCGTGCTGGCCGGTCCGCCGCTGGGTTCGGCGGCGAGCAATTCCTGGGTGTAGGGGTGCTGGGGCGATTGGAACAGCGTCTCGCAATCGGCCTGCTCGACAATACAACCCTGCTGCATCACACACACGCGATGGGCGATGCGCCGCACCAGGTTCAAGTCGTGGCTGATCAGCAGCAAGGCCATGCCCAGCCGTGCCTGCAACTCCTTGAGCAGTTCAAGGATCTTCAACTGCACCGTGACGTCGAGGGCCGTGGTCGGCTCGTCCGCAATCAACAACTCCGGTTCATTGGCCAGGGCCATGGCGATCATCACCCGTTGGCGCTGGCCGCCGGAGAGTTCATGGGGCAGGGCCTTGAGGCGCTTGTGCGGCTCGGGGATGCCCACCAGTTCGAGCAGTTCCAGGGTGCGTCGGGTGGCGACCTTGCCGGTCAGCCCCTTGTGCAGGCCGAGCACTTCGTTGATCTGTTTCTCGATGCAATGCAGGGGGTTGAGCGAGGTCATCGGCTCCTGGAAGATCATCGCGATACGGTTACCGCGAATGTGCCGGATGGTTTTTTCCTTGAGGGTCAGCAGGTCCTGGTCGGAATACTTGATGGTGCCGGACGGATGCCGTGCCAGCGGGTAGGGCAGCAGGCGCAGGATCGAGTGGGCGGTCACCGATTTGCCGGAGCCGCTTTCGCCGACCAGCGCCAGGGTCTCGCCGCGCTTGATATCGAAGCTGACGTTGTTGACCACGCGGTGGTGATGCTCGCCCGTGACGAACTCGACGGAGAGGTCGCGGATTTCGATCAGATTGTCCTGATTCATCTCATTTCCTCGGGTCGAAGGCATCGCGAGCGGACTCGCCGATAAACACCAGCAAACTCAGCATGATTGCCAGCACGGCAAACGCGCTCATGCCCAGCCACGGTGCCTGCAGGTTGGACTTGCCCTGGGCCACCAGTTCCCCCAGGGACGGCGAACCGGCCGGCAGGCCGAACCCGAGGAAGTCCAGGGCGGTGAGGGTGCCGATGGCGCCGGTGAGGATGAACGGCATGAAGGTCATGGTCGAGACCATGGCATTGGGCAGGATATGGCGGAACATGATCGCGCCATTCTGCATGCCCAGCGCTCGGGCCGCGCGTACGTATTCGAGGTTGCGCCCACGCAGGAACTCGGCGCGTACCACGTCCACCAGGCTCATCCAGGAGAACAGCAGCATGATCCCCAACAGCCACCAGAAGTTCGGCTGCACGAAGCTGGCGAGGATGATCAGCAGGTACAGCACCGGCAAGCCGGACCATATCTCCAGGAAGCGTTGCCCGGCCAGGTCGACCCAGCCGCCATAGAAGCCCTGCAGGGCCCCGGCGATCACGCCGATGATCGAGCTGAGCACGGTGAGGGTCAGGGCGAACAGCACCGACACGCGGAAGCCGTAGATCACCCGCGCCAGCACGTCGCGGCCCTGGTCATCGGTGCCCAACAGGTTCATCGACGAGGGGGGCGCGGGGGCGGGGACTTTCAGGTCGTAGTTGATGCTCTGGTAACTGAAGGGGATTGGCGCCCACAGTGTCCAGGCGTCCTTGGTCTTGAGCAGTTCCTGGATATACGGGCTCTTGTAGTTGGCCTCCAGGGGGAATTCACCGCCGAAGGTGGTCTCCGGGTAGCGCTTGAGTGCCGGGAAGTACCAGTCGCCGTCGTAATGGACCGCCAGCGGTTTGTCGTTGGCGATCAACTCGGCGCCCAGGCTCAACACGAACAGGATCAGGAACAGCCACAGCGACCACCAGCCACGTTTATTGGCCTTGAACCGCTCGAACCGGCGGCGATTGAGGGGGGATAGGTTCATCTCAATGCTCCCGGCTGGCGAAGTCGATGCGCGGATCGACCAGGGTGTAGGTGAGGTCGCCGATCAGTTTCACCACCAGCCCGAGCAGGGTGAAGATAAACAGCGTGCCGAAGACCACCGGGTAATCGCGATTGATCGCCGCTTCAAAACTCATCAGGCCCAGGCCGTCGAGGGAGAAGATCACTTCCACCAGCAAGGAGCCGGTGAAGAAAATCCCGATAAACGCCGACGGGAAGCCGGCGATCACCAGCAGCATGGCGTTACGGAACACGTGGCCATAGAGCACACGGTGGTTGGTCAGCCCCTTGGCCTTGGCGGTGACCACGTACTGTTTGTTGATTTCGTCGAGGAAACTGTTCTTGGTCAGCAGGGTCATGGTGGCGAAGTTGCCGATCACCAGGGCCGTAATCGGCAATGCCAGGTGCCAGAAATAATCGAGGATCTTGCCGCCCCAGCTCAGTTCGTCAAAGTTGTTGGAGGTCAGCCCGCGCAGGGGGAACCAGTCGAAGTAACTGCCGCCGGCAAACACCACGATCAGCAGGATCGCAAACAGGAACGCCGGGATCGCGTAGCCGACGATGATGGCCGAGCTGGTCCACACGTCGAAGTGGCTGCCATGGCGCGTGGCCTTGGCGATCCCCAGGGGGATCGACACCAGGTACATGATCAGCGTGCTCCACAACCCGAGGGAGATGGACACCGGCATTTTTTCCTTGATCAGGTCGATGACCTTGGCGTCACGGAAGAAACTGTCGCCAAAGTCCAGCCGGGCGTAGTTCTTGACCATGATCCACAAGCGTTCCGGCGCCGACTTGTCGAAGCCGTACATCTTTTCGATTTCCTTGATCAGCGCCGGGTCCAGGCCCTGGGCGCCGCGGTAGCTGCTGGAGCCGGCAACCGACACCTCCGCACCACCGCCGGCAATGCGGCTGGTAGCGCCTTCAAAGCCTTCGAGCTTGGCGATCATCTGCTCCACCGGGCCGCCTGGGGCGGCCTGGATAATGATGAAGTTGATCAGCAGGATCCCGAACAGCGTGGGGATAATCAGCAACAGGCGGCGAACAATGTAGGCCAGCATTTAATCGCCTCCGCTCGCCGGATCGGCGCTCGTATTCAGGGGGATCGCAGGTTTTTTGTCGGGTTTGGCCCACCAGGTCGAGGTGCCGACGTCATAGCGCGGCGAGACTTTCGGGTGGCCAAGATGGTCCCAGTACGCCACGCGGAAGGTCTTGATGTGCCAATTGGGGATCACGTAGTAGCCGAACTGGAGCACGCGATCCAACGCCTTGGCGTGGGCGATCAGGCTTTTGCGCGAGTCGGCGTCGATCAACGCTTCCACCAGTTGGTCGACGGCCGGGTCCTTGAGTCCCATGTAGTTGCGGCTGCCGGGCTTGTCGGCGCTGGAGGATTTCCAGAATTCGCGCTGTTCGTTGCCAGGTGAAGTGGACTGCGGAAAGCTGCCCACCAGCATGTCGAAATCCCGCGAGCGGATACGGTTGACGAACTGGGAGACGTCGACCCGGCGGATCACCAGGTCGATGCCCAGGTCTGCCAGGTTGCGCTTGAACGGCAGCAGGATACGCTCGAATTCAGTCTGGGCCAGCAGGAACTCGATGGTCACCGGTTTGCCCGTGGTGTCGACCATCTTGTCGTCGACGATACGCCAGCCGGCCTCCTGCAACAGCTGGTAAGCCTCGCGCTGTTGGGCGCGGATCATGCCGCTGCCGTCGGTTTTGGGCGGTTCGAACGCCTGGGTGAAGACTTCGGCTGGGATCTTGCCGCGCAGCGGTTCGAGGATCGCCAGTTCGTCCGGGCCGGGCAAGCCGGTGGCCGCCATTTCCGAGTTTTCGAAGTAGCTGCGGGTACGGGTGTAAGCCCCATTGAACAGCTGTTTGTTGCTCCACTCGAAGTCCAGCAACAGGCTGATGGCCTTGCGTACGCGCACGTCCTGGAACATGGGCTTGCGCGTGTTGAACACGAAGCCCTGCATGCCGGTGGGGTTGCCGTTGGGGATTTCTTCCTTGATCAACCGACCCTCGGCCACTGCGGGAATGTTGTAGGCGTTGGCCCAGTTCTTTGCGCTGAACTCCAGCCAGTAGTCGAACTGCCCGGCCTTCAACGCTTCCAGGGATACCGTGCTGTCGCGGTAATAGTCGGTGATGCGGTTATCGAAGTTGTAGAAGCCTTTGGTGACCGGCAGGTCCTTGGCCCAGTAGTCCTTGACCCGCTCATAGCGAATCATGCGCCCGGCCTTGACCTCTGCCACCTTGTACGGCCCGCTGCCCAGCGGAATTTCCAGGTTGCCCTTGGTGAAGTCGCGGGTCGCCCACCAATGTTTGGGCAATACCGGCAATTGGCCGAGGATCAGCGGCAATTCGCGGTTGTTGGTGCGCTTGAACTTGAACAGCACGCGCAGCGGGTCTTCGGCGACCACTTCGTCGACATCGGCGTAGTAGGTGCGGTAGAGCGGCGAGCCGTCTTTTATCAGGGCCTGGAAGGTGAACACCACGTCTTCGGCGCGGATCGGGTGGCCATCGTGGAAGCGCGCTTCCGGGCGCAGGTAGAAACGTACCCAGCTGTTGTCCGGGGCCTTCTCGATCTTGCCGGCCACCAGGCCGTATTCGGTGATGGGCTCATCCAGGCTTTGCATGGCCAGGGTGTCGTAGATCAGCGGCAGGTTGTCCGCTGGCACGCCCTTGCTGATGTAGGGGTTGAGGCTGTCGAAACCGCCCATCGCGGACTCGCGGAAAGTACCGCCTTTGGGCGCATCCGGGTTGACGTAGTCGAAGTGCTTGAAGTCGGCGGGGTATTTGGGTGGTTCGTTGTAGAGGGTCAGCGCATGTTGCGGGGCGGCATTGGCCGCAGTGCACAGCAACAGGCTGCCGAGCAGTGCAGTACGCAAAGACATCATTGGGCTTTCTCCGAAGCTTTCAGCCACCACGCGCTCAGGCCCAGGGTATAGGGCGGCGTGGTGACAAAGGCGAACCGGTTGCGGTACGCCAAGCGATGATAGTTGAGGTACCAGTTGGGAATGCTGTAGTGCTGCCAGAGCAGGACCCGGTCCAGGGCCCGGCCGGCGGCCAGTTGTTCTTCGCGGGTCTGCGCGGCCAGCAGTTGTTCCAGCAGATGGTCGACCACCGGGTTGGCGATGCCTGCGTAGTTCTTGCTGCCCTTGATCGTCGCCTGGCTGGAGTGGAAGTACTGCCACTGTTCGAGGCCGGGGCTGAGGGTCTGGTTGAGGGTGATCAGGATCATGTCGAAGTCGAACTGATCGAGGCGTTGCTTGTATTGCGCTCGGTCAACCGTGCGCAGGCGTGCATCGATGCCGACACTGATCAGGTTCTCGACATAGGGCTGCAGGATGCGCTCCAGGTTCGGGTTGACCAGCAGGATTTCAAAGCGCAGCGGTTGGCCGTCCTTGTTGAGCAATCGTTGGCCGGACAGCTTCCAGCCGGCTTCGCCGAGCAGGGCCAGGGCACGGCGCAGGGTCTCGCGCGGGATCCCGCGACCATCGGTCTGGGGCAGGCTGAACGGTTGGGTCAACAGGTTGGCTGGCAACTGGTCGCGGTAGGGCGAGAGCATCAGCCATTCATGCCCGACCGGAACGCCGGTGGCCGAGAATTCGCTGTTGGGGTAGTAACTCAAGGTGCGTTTGTAGGCACTGCTGAACAACGTTCGGTTGGTCCATTCGAAGTCGAACATCAGCCCCAGGGCTTCGCGCACCTTGGTCTGGCTGAAGGTCTGGCGCCGGGTGTTCATGAACAGGCCCTGGCTTTGGGTCGGGATCTGGTGGGCGATCTGCGCCTTGATCACGTCGCCGCGGTTGACAGCCGGGAAGTTGTAGCCATTCGCCCAGTTCTTGGCCTGGTGTTCGATATAGATATCGAACTCGCCGGCCTTGAACGCTTCGAAGGCCACGTCGCTGTCGCGGTAGAACTCGACTTCGACCTTGTCGAAGTTATAGAAGCCCTGGTTGACCGGCAGGTCCTTGCCCCAGTAGTCCTTGACCCGCTCGAACACCAGTTGTCGCCCGGGGGTGACCTTGCTGATGCGGTACGGCCCGCTGCCCAGCGGTGGCTCGAAGGTGGTGGCCTTGAAATCCCGATTTTTCCAGTAGTGCTGGGGCAGCACCGGTAACTCGCCCAGGCGCAGGATCAGCAATGGGTTGCCGGCGCGCTTGAACACGAAGCGGATGCGGTGACGATTGAGGATGTCGACCCGCGCCACTTCCTGCAGGTTGGTGCGGTACTGCGGGTGGCCTTCGGTCAGCAGGGTGCGATAGGAAAACGCCACGTCATAGGCAGTGATTGGCTTGCCATCGTGGAAGCGTGCCTGGGGGCGCAGGTTGAACACCACCCAACTGCGGTCCTCGCTGTACTCCACCGATTGGGCAATCAGGCCGTAGCTGGAGGTGGGCTCATCGCCGGATGGCGCGTATTGGCCAGTGCCGACCATCAATGGCTCGTTCAGCTCATTGACGCCGTATTGCAGGAAGTTGGGCGTGGAGACCGGGCTTGAGCCCTTGAAGGTGTAGGGGTTGAGGGTATCGAACGTACCAAAAGCCATGACCCGCAACGTCCCGCCTTTCGGCGCTGCGGGGTTTACCCAATCGAAGTGGGTGAATTTTGCTGGGTACTTGAGCGTGCCGAACTGCGTGTAACCGTGACTCTCGGTAATCGTCGCATTCGCAGCAAAGCTCAAGGCCAGACTTATTAGTAGAAGGAGGGGTCGCTTCAAGTCAGAGATCCGATCCAGGCGGCTTGGGCTTTAAGCTCGGTACAGTAACAGCTTGTTCCGGTTGGAAAAAGCCGGTTGGAAACACTGGAGAACCAATGTGGGAGGGGGCTTGCCTCCGATATCGGTGGATCAGCCAATGAATCTGGTGGCTGACACACTGCTATCGGGGGCAAGCCCCCTCCCACATTGGTTCTACAGTGTTCTTGAGGTATCAGCGCGGCCCGGAAACCACCAGCATCTGCCCCGGCTTCAGCGCCTGGCCAGTGCGTGGGTTCCAGCGCTTGAGATGTTGCATCTCGACGTTGAAGCGCTTGGCGACGATGTACAGCGAGTCGCCTTTCTTGACCTTGTATTGCACGGGCTTCTTGCTGTCGGCCTTGGCCACCAGCTTGCGGGTGTCCTGCATCACCAGGGTCTGGCCGACCTTGAGCTGCTGGCCATTGAGCTTGTTCCAGCGTTGCAGGTCGTGTACGTCGACCTTGTTGGCCTTGGCGATCAGCGTCAGGTTGTCGCCCGTGCGTACCTTGTAGGTGCGGGTACGGCCGGCCACCCGTGTGCTCTCGACTTCGTCGAACACCTGCTTCTTAGGGCGCATCGCCAGCAATTCTTCCGGCTTCATCGTCGAAAGCGTGCTGGTGAGCAATTGTGCCTTCGAACTGGGTACCAGCAGATGCTGCGGGCCATCCAGGGTGGTGCGTTGCTTGAGCGCCGGGTTGAGCTGGAACAGTTCGTCTTCGTCGATCTCGGCCAGTGCCGCGACCCGGGACAGGTCCATGCTTTGCTTGACCTCAACCACTTCGAAATACGGCGTGTTGGCGATCGGGTTCAGGTTGACGCCGTAGGCCTCCGGGGCCAGCACCACCTGGGACAGCGCCAGGAACTTGGGCACGTAGTCCTTGGTTTCCTGGGGCAGGGGCAGGTTCCAGTAGTCCGTCGGCAAACCGAGCTTTTCGTTGCGCTCGATGGCCCGGCTTACCGTGCCTTCGCCGGCGTTATACGCCGCCAGGGCCAGCAGCCAGTCGCCGTTGAACATGTCATGCAGGCGCGTCAGGTAGTCCAGGGCGGCGGTGGTGGAGGCGGTGATGTCGCGGCGGCCGTCGTAGGCGCGGGTCTGGCGCAGGTTGAAGTAGCGCCCGGTGGAGGGAATGAACTGCCACAAGCCAACCGCATCGCTGCGCGAATAGGCCATTGGGTTGTAGGCACTTTCAATCACTGGCAGCAACGCCAGTTCCAGGGGCATGTTGCGTTCTTCAAGGCGTTCGACGATGTAGTGAATGTAGAGACTGCCGCGTTCGCCGGCGTTCTCCAGGAAGGAAGGGTTGCTCGCGAACCACAGGCGTTGCTGTTCGATGCGCGGGTTGACGCCCAGGCCGTCCTGCAATTGAAAGCCCCGGCGCATGCGCTCCCAGACATCCTGGGGGGCTTCGGGGCTGGGCTTCTCTGAAAGCCAGATAGGTTTTTGCTTGATCTTGGCAGCAAGATTCGGTTTGGGTTGCACGGTGGATTGTGCAGCGAAATTTGTCGATTGGCAGCCCGCCAGAGTTGCGGAGACAGCCACCGCCACGGCTTGAGCCAGGCGGGTCAATGCGTCTGAATGGTTGGATTTACGAGTAGATGACGACATTGGCTGGAAGTAAGTTCCGGGCAAAAATGTCGGGCGATTCTAGAAAGCGCTTTGGTTCCGGTCAACCATTCAGAAATTACGTATCAGATTGCGTTGGCTTAGAACTTATCTTTCCATGCCCTCAAGCTAGCAAATACCTCGGCCCCAGAGCGGTTGTCGCGACCATTCCGTTCGTCCGCTTTTTGTTTAACGGATGTTTCAGAGGTGCGCAGGAAGGGGTTGGTACGCTTTTCCAGGGCCAGGTTGGAAGGCAGTGTGATCTCGCCACGGGCGCGCAGTTGGTTGACGCTTTCCACTCGTTCGGCGATATCGCGGTTGTGCGGTTCCACGGCCTGGGCAAACTTGAGGTTGCTTTGTGTGTATTCGTGGGTGCAGTACACCAACGTGTCGGCGGGCAGGGCCGCCAGGCGCTCAAGCGAGGCGTGCATCTGCTCGGGTGTGCCTTCGAACAGGCGACCGCAGCCGGCGGCGAACAGGGTATCGCCACACAGCAGCACGCCCGGGTGATAAAACGCGATGTGCCCCAGGGTATGGCCAGGCACGGCATACACGTCGAAATCCCAGCCCAGTACGCTGATGCGGTCGTTATCGTGCAGGTCGACGTCCCGCGCCGGGATCTGCTCGTTGGCCGGGCCATAGACCTTGGCGCCGGTCACACGTTTGATCTGCTCCACGCCGCCGACATGATCATGGTGATGGTGGGTGACCAGGATATCGCTGAGGTGCCACTCGGGGTTCTGCTTGAGCCAGGCCAGTACGGGAGCGGCATCGCCGGGGTCGACCACGGCGCAACGGTGGGTATGTGGGTCCTGCAACAGCCAGATGTAGTTGTCGGTGAAGGCGGGTAGGGCACTGATCTGTATCATTCTTTGATTCGCCAAGCTGAACACATTGGTGCATCTTAGAACGTCTAGGCGAGTTGGAGAATGCAATGACTGATAAAGCGTTCGCCCAGGCCGATCCTGAATGGCTGGCCCTGATCAGCGCAGCCCGGGAGTGGCTGTCGGGTCCGATCGGGCAATTTTTGCTGGACGAGGAACGGCGCATGCTCGAGGACGAGCTGGGGCGGTTCTTTGGTGGTTACCTGGTGCATTACGGTCCCTCGGCCCAGACGCCGCCTGCCGCGCCGCAGGTGCAACGCAATGTACGCCTGGGCGCGCCGTTGCCGGGGGTGGAGATTGTCTGCGAGGAACAGGCCTGGCCGTTGAGCGAGCACGCCGCCGATGTGGTGGTGTTGCAGCATGGCCTGGATTTCTGCCTGTCGCCCCACGGCCTGCTGCGTGAAGCCGCCAGCGCCGTGCGTCCAGGCGGCCATTTGCTGATTATCGGGATCAACCCCTGGAGCAGCTGGGGCCTGCGGCATGTATTCGCCCATGACGGGCTGCGCCAGGCACGCTGTATCTCGCCGTCACGGGTGGGTGACTGGCTGAACCTGCTGGGCTTTGCGCTGGAGAAACGCCGCTTCGGGTGCTATCGTCCGCCGCTGGCGTCGACCAAGTGGCAGGGCCGCCTGGCCGGCTGGGAACGTCGGGCGGGTGCCTGGCAATTGTCGGGTGGCGGCTTCTATTTATTGGTGGCGCGCAAGATCGTGGTGGGGCTGCGCCCGGTACGCCAGGTGCTACGCCAGCCCATGGGCAAGCTGGTGCCGATGCCGATGGCCAAGGTCAATCGCAAGCAAAGCGAACCGTAAAACTCTTTTTTGATTTCAGGCCGGGTCACTCGGCCTCGGGATACTGTCGGCCGATGGCCGGCAGCCCGTCTTGATGGATGCAACCGATGACCGATAGCGTAGAACTCTTCACCGATGGCGCCTGCAAGGGCAACCCCGGTCCCGGTGGCTGGGGCGCCTTGCTGGTGTGCAAGGGCGTGGAGAAGGAACTGTGGGGCGGCGAAGCCAACACCACCAATAACCGCATGGAGCTGATGGGCGCCATCCGTGGGCTGGAAGAACTCAAGCGTCGTTGCGACGTGCTGCTGGTGACCGACTCGCAATACGTTATGAAGGGCATCAACGAATGGATGGTCAACTGGAAGAAGCGTGGCTGGAAGACCGCCGCCAAGGAGCCGGTGAAAAATGCCGACCTCTGGCAATTGCTGGATGAGCAATGCAATCGCCATAACATTACCTGGAAATGGGTGCGTGGGCACATCGGCCATCATGGCAACGAACGCGCCGACCAACTGGCCAACCGTGGTGTCGATGAAGTGCGCGGCTACAAGCAGAGTTGAGGCTGGCTGACGTGTTAACATCGCCCACGTTGACTCACACCACACTGCATACCACACCGTTGAGAGCTGAACCCTGATGGCCATCCGATCTGTTGTACTCGATACCGAAACCACCGGCATGCCGGTGACCGACGGCCACCGGATCATTGAAATCGGCTGTGTCGAACTCATGGGTCGTCGCCTCACCGGTCGCCACTTCCATGTGTACCTGCAACCGGACCGGGAAAGTGACGAAGGCGCGATTGGCGTCCACGGCATCACCGATGAATTCCTCAAGGGCAAGCCGCGTTTCGCCGAAGTGGCCGATGAATTCTTCGAGTTCATCAACGGCGCACAGCTGATCATCCATAACGCGGCGTTCGACATCGGCTTCATCAATAACGAATTTGCCCTGATGGGGCAGACGGACCGTGCGGATATTTCCCGGCATTGCACGATCCTCGACACCTTGATGATGGCCCGTGAGCGTCATCCTGGGCAGCGCAACAGCCTCGATGCCTTGTGCAAACGCTATGGCGTCGACAACTCCGGCCGTGAACTGCACGGCGCGTTGCTCGACTCCGAGATTCTCGCCGACGTTTACCTGACCATGACCGGCGGGCAGACCAGCCTGTCCCTGGCTGGCAACGCCTCCGATGGTGCCGGTTCGGCGGAAGGCTCGGGCAACCGCCCTTCGGAAATCCGCCGTCTGCCGGCCGATCGCAAGCCAACCCCAATCATCCGCGCCAGCGAGCAGGACCTGGCCGAGCACGCGGCGCGGCTGGAAGCGATTGCAAAGTCGGCGGGTGCGCCGGCGTTGTGGACCCAGCTGATGTAGGCGCGGGCTTGCTCGCTCCCGCACAGGACGTTCGCAAGATCGTCCCCGAGCTTCTACCCTTGAGTGCATAGCCCTCAGGACTACAAGCCCTCATGTATAAAGACCTGAAGTTTCCCGTCCTTATCGTGCACCGCGACATCAAGGCCGACACCGTTGCCGGTGACCGGGTTCGAGGCATCGCCAGAGAGTTGGAACAAGAGGGGTTCAGTATCTTTTCCGCGGTGGACTACGCCGAAGGCCGGCTGGTGGCGTCTACCCATCACGGCCTGGCATGCATGCTGATTGCTGCCGAAGGCGCCGGGGAAAATACCCACTTGCTGCAAAACATGGTCGAGCTGATCCGCCTGGCGCGGGTGAGGGCGCCCAACCTGCCGATCTTTGCCCTGGGCGAGCAAGTCACCCTGGAAAATGCACCGGCCGATGCGATGAGTGAGCTCAATCAACTGCGCGGCATCCTTTACCTGTTTGAAGACACCGTGCCGTTTCTGGCCCGTCAGGTCGCGCGCGCGGCGCGTACTTACCTGGATGGCCTGTTGCCGCCGTTCTTCAAAGCCCTGGTGCAGCACACCGCCGACTCCAATTACTCCTGGCACACGCCAGGCCATGGCGGCGGCGTGGCCTATCGCAAGAGCCCTGTAGGGCAGGCGTTCCATCAGTTCTTTGGGGAAAACACCCTGCGTTCGGACCTTTCTGTCTCGGTGCCGGAGCTGGGTTCGCTGCTGGATCACACCGGGCCCTTGGCCGAAGCCGAAGCCCGCGCCGCGCGCAACTTTGGCGCCGATCACACGTTCTTCGTGATTAACGGCACGTCGACCGCCAACAAGATCGTCTGGCATTCGATGGTCGGTCGCGATGACCTGGTGCTGGTGGATCGCAACTGCCACAAGTCGGTGTTGCATTCGATCATCATGACCGGTGCCATCCCTCTATACCTGTGCCCGGAGCGCAACGAACTGGGCATCATCGGCCCGATCCCCCTCAGCGAATTCAGCCCCGCGTCGATCCGCGCCAAGATCGACGCCAGCCCGCTGACCCGTGGCCGCCCAGCGAAAGTGAAGCTGGCTGTGGTCACCAACTCCACCTACGACGGCCTGTGCTACAACGCCGAGCTGATCAAGCAGCAATTGGGCGGGAGTGTCGAGGTGCTGCACTTTGACGAAGCCTGGTACGCCTACGCGGCGTTTCACGAGTTTTTCGCCGGGCGCTACGGCATGGGCACTTCGCGAACCCCCGACAGCCCGCTGGTGTTTACCACTCACTCCACGCATAAATTGCTGGCGGCGTTCAGCCAGGCCTCGATGATTCATGTGCAGGACGGCGGCGCACGGCAGTTGGACCGCGACCGTTTCAATGAAGCGTTCATGATGCATATCTCCACTTCGCCGCAGTACAGCATCATCGCCTCGCTGGACGTGGCGTCGGCGATGATGGAGGGGCCCGCAGGGCGCTCGCTGTTGCAGGAAATGTTTGACGAGGCCCTGAGCTTCCGACGTGCCCTGGCCAACCTGCGCCAGCATATTGCAGCCGAGGACTGGTGGTTTTCCATCTGGCAGCCGCCCTCGGTAGCGGGTATCGATCGCGTCGCCACGGCGGATTGGCTGTTGCAGCCTGAGGATGATTGGCACGGTTTTGGTGACGTGGCTGAAGATTACGTATTGCTGGACCCGATCAAAGTGACATTGGTCATGCCCGGCCTCAACGCCGGTGGCGCGTTGAGCGACTGCGGGATCCCGGCAGCCGTGGTCAGCAAGTTTCTCTGGGAGCGTGGGCTGGTGGTGGAGAAGACCGGTTTGTATTCGTTCCTGGTCCTGTTTTCCATGGGGATCACCAAAGGCAAATGGAGTACCTTGCTCACCGAATTGTTGGAGTTCAAGCGCAGCTACGACGCCAACATCAGCCTGGCCAGTTGCCTGCCCTCGGTGTTTGCCCAAGGCCCCGCCCGTTATCAAGGCCTGGGTTTGCGCGACCTGTGCGATCAATTGCACGCCTGTTACCGTAGCAATGCCACTGCCAGGCACCTCAAGAGGATGTACACGGTGTTGCCGGAAATCGCGATGAAACCGGCCGACGCCTACGACCAATTGGTGAAGGGGGAAGTGGAGGCGGTTTCCATTGATGCCTTGCCAGGGCGCATCGCAGCCGTGATGCTGGTGCCTTATCCGCCGGGTATTCCATTGATTATGCCGGGCGAGCGTTTTACCGAATCGACGCGATCGATCATCGACTACCTGGCGTTTGCCCGGACATTTGATAGCAGTTTCCCTGGGTTTGTCGCGGATGTTCATGGATTGCAACACGAAGATGACGGCAACGGCCGTTGTTACACCGTCGATTGCATCAAGGGTTAAGGATGTTTATGCAAGCTGTAATGAACCCGAAGTATCCAGGGCTCAGTGTGCGGGTCGCCGACGAAGGCTTCGATGCCTACGTATGGGGCAATGATTTCAGTTTTGAGGTCAGCGCCTATGGTGTGCCCGAGATGGGCAAGCGGGTCGATCAATGGGCCGTGGAGCGTATCTTGCCGTACCGCAAGTGCTATGGCATCGACCCGGAAGAGTTCGCCAGCTTTCGCGATGCGCCGGACAGCGCGATCTTCATGGCCTTCCTGGATGACCGTGCGGTGGGGCATATCGTGGTCAGTACCAATTGGAATGGCTTTGCCCATGTCGACGAGTTGGCGGTGGCCTTGCCCGCCCGCCGTCATGGGGTGGCCAAGGCCCTGCTGGACGTGGCGCAGTTCTGGAGCCGCAAGAAAAACCTGCCGGGCATGATGCTCGAAACCCAGAACAACAACCTCGGTGCCTGCCGGCTGTACGAGCGCTGTGGGTACGTGATGGGCGGAATCGACCACCTGCGTTATCGCGGCATCGACCCACAAACCCGGGAGGTGGCGATTTTCTGGTACCGGTTGTTCAAGCAGTAGGCGCGAACGTGCTCGCGAAAAACACACCGGCGTCGCGTTAAGCCTGACTGCCTGCGCCAGCGTTGCAGGTCTTCGCGCGCAAGCTCGCGCCTACAGGGGTTTTGCCTCGCCAGAGAGAAGGCCTTCGGCTTTCTGCGTGACAATCTCCAGCAATGCATTCAACGCCGGTGAGGTTGCGCCATCCCTGAGTGTCAGTGCGTACAGGTTGACCAGGATCGGCGGCGACACCGGGCAGGTATCGAGCCCGGCCTCCCGCGCACCGAATGCGGTGAACGGATCGACAATCGCCAGGCCTTCACCGGCCTCCACCATGCTGCGCATCATCTGGTAGGTCTGTACCCGCGTCTGCACCACCGGCAGCGGGCGCAAGGCTTGCAGCTTGGCGTCCAGCAGGCGGCTCAGCGGGTCCTGGCCTTCCAGCCCGATCATCGACTGCCCGGCCAGGTCCTGTAGCGCAATGTACTTCTGCTTGGGTTTCAGCCAGCCATGGGGCGCGAGCAGTTGCAGCTTGCCCTGGGCCAATACGGTGCTTTGGATTTGTGGGTGTTCCGGGTCATGCAGGCTCAGGCCCACATCGGCTTCATGCAGCAACAGGCTCCTGACAATCTCCCGAGTCGGCTGGCTCGAGAGGTTGCACGGCGTGTCCTGGAAGCGGCGGCGCAGCACCGCGATGCTTTGCGGCAACAGTTGGTTGGCCAGCGGCGGAGTGCACAGGGCGCGCAGTGTGGGGGCGTGATGGTGCTTCAGGCGGCTGGCCAGGCGTTGTATGGGCTCCAGCGCTTCATAGAGGTGGGCGATTTCGGCCTGCAGTTCCAGGGTTTCCCGGGTTGCCTGCAGACGCCCGCGTACACTGGCAAACAGCATGAAACCCATTTGCTGCTCGGCATCCTTGAGCGTGGCGTCCACATCGCCCACGGGGAGTTGCAACCATTCGGCGGCCGTGCCGAGGTGTCCGGTCTGCAAGATAGCCTGAATCACTTCGATATGACGTAAACGCATGGCCGGAGTCTAGGGTCAGCCGTGCAGGGATTCAATGGCCTGTCAAAAAACAGCGTGAACGTTGATTCGCGTCGACTAACGTTGGCCTTGCGCAACTGCAACAAGCAGGTCATATAACGAGCGTATCAACCGAGAGACAAGGGGGGGCTCACGATGCCTGTAGCAATCGCAGTCGGCAATTTGCGCACCCATCGCGGCTTTACGCGGTGGGCGGTGCTGGTAGTACTGGTCATCATCGGCTTGCTGGCCCTGGCGTTGGGGCCGCGGCTGTTTGGGGAGGTGACCCTGATGGAAATTGCCACGGCCAAGGCCCAGGTCGCCGAGTTGGGCAAGGCTGTCGAACAGTTTCATAACGACACGGGGCGCTACCCGACGGATAAGGAAGGCCTGGAGGTGCTTGTCCAGCAGCCTGCAGGCGAGGTGAAGTGGAAGGGCCCTTACATCGACGAGGATCTGCTGAACGATCCCTGGGGGGTTGCCTATCAGTACCACTTTCCGCCGAGCCAGCCCCAGGTCTCGTTCGATCTGTTCTCATTCGGCAAGGACCGGACATTGGGCGGTGTCGGGGATAACAAGGATATTACCTACGGAGACAACTGATTCATCTGGCATTACCCATCGACCTGATTAGAATGGCTCGTCTGATCACTAACGACCAATGCCGGTTACCCGGTACTTACAACAAAAACAGGTCTGGTCTCAAATGCCGATGCCCACGAAATTCCTCGGGGTAACGGCCAGGCAACTGCTGGTCCTGGTGACCGTGGGGTGCGTGGCCGCTTATCTTTTCAGTAATCACGATGACGCCACGCCCGAAAGCCTTGCACGGGTTGCCTTTATCCGTTCCCAGGAACAGGTGAGCGAACAAGTCGGGGCGATATTGGGCGTCACGCTGGTGCGGCAGGTGGTGGCGTATCCCGCGTACGGCTCGCCGGGCTACCAGCGCTTGATGTATGCCGTTGAGGGCGAGAAAGGGCAACTGATGGTGACGCTCAAGCAGATCGAGGGGGATCAGGGGATTGAAGTGACGGAGATTCGCCGTCCGTGATCGCCCGGCCCAGTCAATGCCGTCAATGGCCAGGACTGAGCAGGTACGCTCGGGTGATCAATCTTATGAGGCGAGGGTGGTTTGCGATTCGCGGACGATAATGGTCCCCGACTGGATCAGTTTGAATTCATCGCCTTCCAGTTTCTCTACACGGTCGCCAATGGCCAGCTTGTAGGTGGTGGTGGGTGCCGAGCCAGCCAGGTCGCCTTGCGCCGGGTTGGATTCCTGGAACTCATGCACCGAATACACACGTCCTTCTGCGTCTCTGGCATGAAACTGTCCGACTAATACTGCTGCCATCTGTTTAGAACCTCTGGAGATAAACACTCGATTTTCGGTTCTGTAGACCGTCGTAGAGCGGGGTAGTTTACCTATTGAAAAAAAATACTATTCGCTGATGTTTTCAGATGCGTCCTACGTAAGGAGCTACGAGGCAAACGCCTGGGGATTATCAAAACCCTCTGGTGAACCCGCCGCGAAGACTCTATAACTACAAGCTCCTTTAGTCAGACGTCGGGAAAACCTCAATGAGCAAGGTCTACACGATTGCCGTCCTGGTTGGCAGCTTGAGAAAAGAGTCGATCAACCGCAAGGTCGCCTTGGCCTTGGCCGAACTGGCCCCAGCCAACCTCACATTGAAAATTGTCGAAATTGGCGATTTGCCGCTCTACAACGAGGACATCGACGGGGCATCACCGCCCGCAGCCTACAGTACTTTCCGTCAACAGGTACGTTCATCCGACGCGGTGCTGTTCGTAACCCCGGAATACAACCGTTCCGTGCCCGCCCCGTTGAAGAATGCGATTGACGTGGGTTCGCGCCCTTACGGGCAAAGTGCCTGGAGCGGCAAGCCGGGGGCGATCATCAGCGTCTCGCCAGGGGCAATTGGCGGGTTTGGCGCCAACCACCATCTGCGCCAGTCCCTGGTGTTTCTCGATGTGCCGTGCATGCAGCAGCCGGAAGCCTATCTGGGTGGGGCTGGCAATGTGTTCGATGACGCTGGCGCGGTATCGGAAAAGACCAAGCCGTTCCTGCAGGCGTTTATCGATGCCTACGGCAAATGGGTAGAAAAACAGAGCGCTTGAATCGGCACTGATTATCCAATGTGGGAGGGGGCTTGCCCCCTCTCACAGTACTGGATCAGCGCAACCAGTTGGTCCGCGCCAACTCGATCACCTCATCCCCCCGTCCACTCATGACCGCCTTGAGCATGTACAGGCTGAAGCCCTTGGCCTGTTCCAGCTTGATGCTCGGCGGCATCACCAGCTCTTGCGTGGCTGTGACCACGTCCACCAGCACCGGGCCATCATGGGCCAGGGCGCGGCGCAGGGCCGGTTCCAGGTCTTCGGATTGCTCCACGCGAATCCCCAGGATGCCCATGGCATTGGACATGGCCGCGAAGTCCGGGTTTTTCAGCTCGGTACCGGCATCCAGATAGCCGGCCGCTTTCATTTCCATGGCGACAAAACCCAGCGACGAGTTATCGAACACGATGACTTTCACTGGCAACTTCAGTTGCGCCAATGAAATGAAATCGCCCATCAGCATGGCAAAACCCCCGTCGCCCGACATCGAGATCACTTGCCGGCCGGGGAAAGCGGCCTGGGCGCCGATGGCCTGGGGCATGGCGTTGGCCATCGAGCCGTGGTTGAACGAGCCGATCAGGCGGCGCTTGCCGTTCATTTTCAGGTAGCGCGCCGCCCACACGGTCGGAGAACCGACATCGGCGGTGAAGATCGCATCGTCGTCGGCCAGCTCGCTGAGCAAGCGCGCGACGTATTGCGGGTGAATCGGCCGGCCGGCCTTGGACGGTTGCGCCAGGTCATCCAGGCCCTGGCGAGCTTTCTCGTAGTGCTTCAAGGAGGTCTCGAGGAAGCTGCGATCGGTCTTGCGGGTCAGGCGCGGCAGGAGCGCGCCGATGGTCTCGCTCACATCCGCCGCGATGCCCAGGTCCAGGGTGGCGCGACGCCCCAGCGCCTGCGGGTTGCGGTCGATCTGGATGATTTTCGCGTCAGTGGGGTAGAACTGGCGGTACGGAAAGTCAGTGCCGAGCATGATCAGCGTGTCGCAGTCGAGCATGGCGTGGTAGCCGGAGCTGAAACCGATCAGGCCGGTCATGCCCACGTCGAATGGGTTGTCCCATTCCACATGTTCCTTGCCGCGCAGGGCGTGTACGACCGGTGCGCCCAGGGCGTCGGCGAGCGCCACCACTTGGTCATGGGCGCCGTCACAACCGCTGCCGCACAGCAGGGTGACTTTCTGGCTGCTGGCGAGGATTTCGCCGAGGCGCTGCAGGTCTTGTTCCGCTGGCAAGGTGCGGGGTGCATGCAGGGCCGGCCAGGGCTTGAGCGTGTTCTCGACTTCCAGCAATGACACATCCCCCGGAATCACCACCACGGCCACGCCGCGATTGAGGATCGCCGAGCGCATGGCACGGTGCAGCACGTGCGGCATTTGCTCAGGGTTGGTCACCAGCTCGATAAAGTGGCTGCACTCCTTGAACAGCTCCTGGGGGTGGGTTTCCTGGAAGTAGTTCAGGCCAATCTCGGAAGACGGGATCTGGGCCGCGATCGCCAGCACCGGTACATGGTTGCGATGACAGTCGAACAGGCCATTGATCAAATGCAGGTTGCCCGGCCCGCAACTGCCAGCGCACACCGTCAATTCACCGGTGGCCGCCGCTTCGGCACCGGCGGCGAATGCGGCGACTTCCTCGTGGCGAACGTGCATCCACTCGATGCTGTCCATGGTGCGCAACGCATCGGTGAGGCCGTTGAGGCTGTCGCCGGTCAGGCCCCAGATGCGCTTGATGCCCGCCTGCTCAAGGGTGGTCGCCAGTTGTTGGGCCAGGTTGATTTTCGCCATGAAGAACTCCAATCGTCAGTGAGGGTAAAAGCTGCTGATCAGTAGAGGACAGTTCGATCACGGTGAATGCTCCGCCTTTAATGTGAAGATTGCGTCATGGTCGCGCGGTATTGCCGGGTGCGCCGCGCGATAAACCACTGGTCGCGCAGCAGCGCCAGCCAGGGGGCGACCTTGGCATCGGGCAGGCGGCCACGGCTCAGGCGGCGCATCTGGTCACGCACCACGGCCAGGGTGGCGAGGGCGGCCAAGGGTTTGCGCTGCCAACTGACGGGTTTGAGTTGCGGGTTGAGGTCGCGCCCCTCGTGCCAGTGTTTGATCAGTTGCGGTTCCAGGGTCAGGGCGGTAGCGATGCCGGCCATGGCGATACCGCTGTCCAGCACCTGTTGCACGATGGGCAGGCGGCGAATGCCGCCGGTGACCATCAGCGGCATCTTGGCGATGGTCGCCAGCTCTTTGGCAAACTCCAGGAAGTAGGCTTCACGGGCCAGGGTGCGACCGTCCCGCGCTTCGCCTTGCATGGCCGGCGCTTCGTAGCTGCCTCCGGACAATTCCAGCAGGTCGATGGGCAGGGGGTTGAGCATTTCCACCACTGCGCGAGCATCGGCCTCTGCGAATCCGCCGCGCTGGAAATCCGCCGAGTTGAGCTTTAGCCCGACGCAAAAGGACGGGCTGACGCTGGCACGAACCGCGTGGATCACCTCCAGCAGCAGGCGCGCGCGGTTCTCCAGCGAGCCACCCCAGCGGTCAGTGCGCTGGTTGCTCAACGGCGAGAGAAACTGACTGAGCAGGTAGCCGTGCGCGCCGTGGATCTGCACCCCGGTGAACCCGGCTTTCTCGGCCAGGCGTGCGCTGGTGGCGAAGCGTTTGATCACGTCCTGAATGTCGTCCTCGGTCATCGCCTTGGGCTTGGCAAACATCTTCGAAAAGCTGCCCAGGTCCAGTGCAATCGCGGAGGGCGCCAGGGCTTGCTGACCGAGGTTGGCCATGGTCTGGCGACCCGGATGACTGAGCTGTACCCAAAAGTGCACGCCCTTGTCGCGGGCCACGTCGGCCCATTCACGAAAGCTGTCCAGGTGTTGTTCGTCTTCGAGGGCAACGCCGCCGGGGCCGGTCATGGCGCGGCGGTCGATCATCACATTGCCGGTCAGCAGCAGGCCGGGCTCACCGTCCGCCCAGGTAGTGTAAAGCTGCTTGAGTTCACGGGAAGGTGCTTGATCGGCGTCCGCCATATTCTCTTCCATCGCCGCCTTGGCGATGCGGTTGGCGAGGACCTGGCCATTGGGCAGTTGCAAGGGCTCAAAGGGTGACATGAGTTGACTCCGGAGTGGGGGAGGCCTCAGGCTAAGCTTAAAGTTAACTTTAATGTCAAGCGGGTGTTTTGATGAATATTGGTGAGCTGGCAAAGCGGAGTGGGTTGGCGGCGTCGCGTATCCGCTTTTACGAGTCCGAAGGTCTGATCAGCCAAGTGGGGCGCCAGGCCAATGGTTATCGACGCTATGCGCCCGATGCCTTGCAAACGCTGCAACTGATCCAGAGTGCACAACAGGCCGGGTTTACCCTGCAGGAACTCAAGGCATTGATGCCTGCGCCGGGGGAGCACAAGCGTGAGGAGTTAATAGAGGCGCTGGAGCGCAAGGTGGCGCAGATCGAGGTGATGCAGGCGCAGTTGGCTCATAGCAAGGCGCAGTTGCTGGGCGTAATCGAGGCGGTACGGGCGCAGCCGGAAGGCGTGCCGTGCTCCATGGGACAGAAGCAGGTGCTGGCGTCGATCAAGATCGGTGCCTGAAAAAACTCCGATTTGCACCGCCAGGCAGACCCAAATGTGAAAAATCCCCCGTGGCGAGCGGGCTTGCCCCGCGTTGGGCTGCGCAGCAGCCCCAATAAGAGCGCTGCAGTGTGCCAGGCAGCTCCGGGCCTGTGTTTTGGGGCTGCTTCGCAGCCCAACGCGGGGCAAGCCCGCTCGCCACAGCCACAGCCACAGCCACAAGAGTGCGGGCACACCGAGCCTGGGTGAGGTGCCGAGTGGTGGGGCAAGCCCCCTCCCACATTCAGCGCGGGGCATCCGTTAGAGAGTCGTCAGCTCACGGCAATCCCACATTTGAAGCTCAGCGCCGCCGGAACAGCGGCAGCGGCTCATCCGTTGCAGCCTGGTACGTCACCGAGAAGTCCTTGAGGCTTTCCAGCGCCGCGTACGGGTCTTTGTCGGCGCGCAAGGCGAAGGCATCGAACCCGCAGCGGTGCAGGTAGAACAACTGGTCGCGCAACACGTCGCCAATCGCCCGCAGTTCGCCTTTGTAACCGTAACGGTCACGCAGCAAGCGTGCGTTGGAGTAGTTGCGTCCATCGGTAAAGGCCGGGAAGTTCAGGGCGATGACCTGGAAATGCTCCACGTCGTCACCGATTTCCTCGGCTTCTTCATCGGCGTCCAGCCACACGCCCAGGCCGCCATCACGGGCCTTGAGGGCGTGGCCGTGTTCGCGCCACAGGGCCAAAGGCACGATCAGGTCGTCGCAATTGGAAATGCTGTCGAAGCTCGTGTCCTTGGGCAGCAGGTGCCAGGTTTCATCGATGACTTCGTTGTTCTTAATGATTCGCTGCATAGACGCGCTCCTTGAACAGGTCAATGCCGATGCGCTGGTAGGTGTCGATGAAACGCTCATCTTCGGTGCGCTGTTCGATGTAGACGTCGATCAGCTTGCCGATCACCTCGGGCATGGCTTCCTGGGCGAAGGACGGGCCGAGGATCTTGCCCAGGCTCGCATCGCGGCTGGCGCTGCCACCCAGGGACACTTGGTAGAATTCTTCGCCTTTCTTGTCCACGCCCAGGATGCCGATGTGGCCGACGTGGTGGTGACCACAGGCGTTCATGCAACCGGAGATGTTCAGGTCCAGCTCGCCGATGTCGAACAGGTAGTCCAGGTCGTCGAAACGGCGCTGGATCGATTCGGCAATCGGGATCGACTTGGCGTTGGCCAGGGAGCAGAAGTCGCCGCCCGGGCAGCAGATGATGTCGGTCAACAGGCCGATGTTCGGCGTGGCAAAACCGCTTTCGCGCAGCTCGCCCCACAGGGTGAACAACTGGCTTTGCTCAACGTCCGCGAGAATGATGTTCTGCTCGTGGGAGGTGCGCAGTTGGCCGAAGCTGTAGCGCTCGGCCAGGTCGGCCACGGCGTCCAGCTGCTTGTCGGTGATATCGCCCGGTGCAACGCCGGTCGGTTTCAGCGACAGGGTCACCGCCACATAGCCCGGCTTTTTGTGCGCCAGGGTGTTGCGGGTGCGCCAGCGGGCAAAGCCTGGGTGCTGCTGGTCGAGCGCTGCGAGCTCGGCGTCCTGATTGCTCAGGGCCTTGTACTCGGGGTCGACAAAGTGCTTGGCCACACGGTGCACTTCGGCGTCGGTCAAGGTGGTCTGGCCACCGCGCAGGTGCTCCATCTCGGCATCGACTTTCTGGGCGAACACCTCAGGGGTCAGCGCCTTGACCAGGATCTTGATCCGGGCCTTGTATTTGTTGTCACGACGGCCGTAGCGGTTGTAGACCCGCAGGATAGCGTCGAGGTAGCTCAACAGGTCCTGCCACGGCAGGAACTCGTTGATGAACGCGCCCACCACCGGGGTACGGCCCAGGCCGCCACCCACCAGTACACGGAAACCCAGCTCGCCGGCCGCGTTGTACACCGGCTCCAGGCCGATATCGTGTACTTCGATGGCTGCACGGTCCGAGGTCGAGCCATTGATGGCGATCTTGAACTTGCGTGGCAGGTAGGCGAATTCCGGGTGGAAGGTGGTCCATTGACGGACGATTTCGCACCACGGGCGTGGGTCGATCAGCTCGTCGGCGGCAACCCCGGCGAATTGGTCGGTGGTCACGTTGCGCAGGCAGTTACCGCTGGTCTGAATGGCGTGCATCTGCACGGTGGCCAGCTCAGCCAGGATATCCGGCACATCTTCCAGCGCCGGCCAGTTGAACTGCACGTTCTGGCGGGTACTGATGTGGGCATAGCCTTTGTCGTAGTCGCGGGCAATCTTGGCCATCATGCGGGTCTGGCGCGAAGTCAGTTGGCCATAGGGCACGGCCACCCGCAGCATCGGCGCAAAGCGCTGAACATAAAGGCCATTTTGCAGGCGCAGAGGGCGGAACTCTTCTTCGCTCAGTTCACCTGCTAGGTAGCGTCGGGTCTGATCACGGAACTGCTTGACGCGGTCCTCGATGATGCGCTGATCGTATTCGTCGTATACGTACATATAGGTCCTGTTCTCGGCAAATCTGCGCGCACGGCCGCGCACTCCCAACGGAGCCGGCGCACGATACCAGTTTGCGTTTATGCGCAAAAGTGATGTTTGAGTATATGCAAATAACCAAATTGACTAATGAGAACCGTTATCGAGATACCCACATTTGTCATGCGGGCAATCATGAACTTTACTGTGATCGTGTTTGAGTGCAATCACCTATAAAACTGACAAGAGGCGATGCAATGAGCAATCCGACAAAAGCCCGTAAACCTGACAGTACCGTTGATGCCTGGGCCATTCTGTTTTTGATCATTCTGGTGGTGGGAACTGCCGTGTTCTGGGTCAGCCACCAATAAAGGACCTTGATTGAGCCTCGATTGGTTTGGGCATTGCCACTATCATGGCGGCCTATTTTCGAGGCTCAAACATTCATGTTGAAGGTGTTGATTACGTGTGTCTGGTTGCTGGGATCGACGTATGGGGTGATGGCTCATGCAACGTCGGTGGTGTTTCTCAATCCGGGCATGTCCACGGAAACCTTCTGGGTCAGCTACACGCAATTCATGCAGGCCGCCGCCAAGGACCTCGGCCTGGAATTGCGCGTGCGTTATGGCGAGCGTAATGCCGACAACACGCTGCTCCAGGCGCGTGAGGTACTGCAAGGCAGCCAGCCGCCCGATTACCTGGTGCTGGTGAATGAGCAATACGTTGCACCGCAGATCCTGCGCATGGCTGAGGGCAGCGGCGTGAAGCTGCTGGTGGTGAACAGCGCGCTGACCCCCGACCAGGTGCAATTGCTGGGAACCCGCAGTAGCATCCGTTTGATCGGCAGCCTGGTCGCTGACGATGAAGAGGCTGGCTACCTGATGCTTCGCGACCTGTTGCGCCAGCATGGCCCGGTTGCGCCCGGTCAATCCCTCGACCTGTTGGCCTTTTCCGGCGTCAAGACCACGCCGGTCGCGCAGTTGCGTGAACAAGGCATGCGCCGAGCGCTGGCCGAGCATCCCGAGGTGCGCCTGCGTCAGTTGGTCTACGGGGAATGGAACCGCGAGCGCGCCTTCGAGCAAGCGACGCAGTTGTTCAAGCGCTACCCGCAGACGGCATTGGTGTGGTCGGCCAGCGATCAGATGGCGCTGGGCGCGATGCAGGCGCTCCAGGCCAGTGGGCGTTTACCGGGAAAGGACACGCTGTTCAGTGCCGTCAACAGCTCGCCGGAGATCTTGCAGGCGCGCCTGGACGGGCGTTTGTCGTCCCTGGTCGCCGGGCATTTCACCGTGGGCGGCTGGGCCATGGTGCTGATCCATGATGATGCAAAGGGCGTGGATATTGGCGCATACGGCGGGCGTGACCGTCAGTTGGCGTTATTCCAATTGATCGATGCCGGCCAGGCGCGGCGCTTGTTGGGGCCGACACCGTCGGTGAATTTTCGCGCGCTGTCTGCCCAGGGCAAGCCGGTGTCCTATCGCTACCCCTTCAGCCTGCGTCTGTTGCTGCGCTAGACGCCGGCCAGGTGCAGCACCAGCTTGACGATCCCAAACAAGGTCAAGGCAAACACCACCGTGAACAGGATGCCCAGAATCACAAAGTGGCTGGGCTTGCCGTGGGTAAAGTCGCGGGCGCGATTCTTGCCGCTCTGTACGCCAAAGGCGGCGGCCAGGACGCTGTGAAGCATCTGTAGAAACGTCGGTGGTTTATTGTTCGAATCGTCCATGAGCTGCCTCACGCACTGGGTTGAATAAGCCATTGCCAGAGCATAGCTCGGCTCTGTATTGGCGGTTAAGTATCTACCCCCAGGCCGCCGAACGGCCGTGATCTTCTGATGTGCTCTTAATGAGGTATCAGGAGTGACACCATGCCGGACCGTTCCAAGGGGCTTCATGTCCCGTTTATCAAGCGTCGTTTGCCTGACTGGACGCAGCACCTTCATAGCGCCCACCTGGAGGACATGACCGACACGCGCGATCTCGCGCAACGCTTTATCAGCGTCTACCCAGACCTGTTCGACCAGGCGTCGCCCATGCTGCGCCAGCGTTTGCTCGACAGCCAGGCCCGCAGCAACACCTCGATCCAGCAATTGGCCAGGACCCTCAAGGACTTCAAAGGCATCACCGAGTTCTGCAAGCCGCTGTTGATCGAGGCCATGCGCAAGAAATTCGGCCAGACGCCGTATGTCGTCAAGACCCATCTATACCATCTGCGCACGTCGAGCCCGGTCGATGCGCAGCCCCTGTTGCAAGCCGCGATGCGAAACTTCGAGGCGAACGAATCATTTGACGAAGTTTCCCTGCAGGAAACCAGTGCACTGGCTCCAGAGGGTTCGTTGGAAAGTGAACGCTATGACGAGACCGATAGGTACCCGTTTGGCAAAACCCGCTACCTCATCCGTAACAAGTTATCAATCAAGCCCGCGGATTTCGCTGGCCTGTGCCGAGAGCTGGATTTGGGCAAGCACTATCAGAACCATCTGCGTGCGGTGTTCCAAACCCCTGGTACGGCCGCCGTCGTGCGTCAGCGGACAATGACGGCAAGCAAGGACCGGCTGCGCGTACAAGCGCACATTGCCAGGATGAAGTTGGACATTGACGAGAGCGTGTACGTTTCGCTGTTGGCGTTCCTCGATGGCACAGGGCAAGGCCGATTTGATGGGAAACCCATGGTTTTCAGTCGCTTGAGTATTCTCGGTTCGACCTTGAGCGACGTGTTCATTATCGGTAACGACTCACGCCAGGCACGAATCGAGTTGCAAAACCCTTGGTACAACCTGATTCCCGGCGTGTGGGTCGCCAAAGGAAGACTGCCTCCCGAGCCCCGATTCGTGGTGTATATCCCTGGAGACCCGGTCAGTCCCCTCAAGACTTACGCGTCGGTCAGTGCGTTCGCCAGCGAACTCGGGGTCAAGCTGCGGCAGCCCCCTTATCAACGCTTGTTCGCAAGTCTGGTGCCTCATGGGGAGTCGCCAGGATTCCTGCGCCGCCTCAAGAACCAGCTGACGATTTATCGCTGGAACCCGAATCCGGTCTATCCGGGCCCGCCGTACAATCCCGAAACCTATGCCAACGGGGTCTATGAGCAAGTCTGGAACACCGAGATGAACCTGGCCCTGGAGGAATCGGTCATCGACGGTGAGGTGTTCGGGGCCCGTTATGATTTCCACCTTGCCCGAATCAAATCCAACGCCGGGTTGCTGGCCCGGCCGACCGGTGTCGTAGACCGCGAGGCATGGATAGAGCGGCTCCAGCACTACGCTGAATGGGGCATGAACCTGCTGAACGTGGCGGCCTTCTTCGTTCCGGGGCTGGGCGAGATGATGATGGGCGTCACGGCCGTGCAACTGGGCTACGAAGTCTTCGAGGGCGTGGAGGCCTGGAGCGCGGGCGACGCCGACGAAGCCTGGCAGCACTTCAAGTCGGTGTTGCAGAACGTGGCTTACATGGCTGCATTGGGGGCTGTCGCGAGCAAGGGGCCAGCGGTGCTGCCGTCCCGCTTTGTCAACAGCATGTCGAAGGTGACGACGCCATTCGGCAAGGTGCGTCTATGGCACCCGGACCTTGCGGCCTACAAAAGCAGTGCCTCGCTTGAGGGGCTCACCCCCAATGCGTTGGGGCAGTATCAGCTGGGGAGCAAGACCTATATCCGCATGGAGGGCAATGTCTTCGAAAAGACCTTCGATCCCGAGATCAAGCTATGGAGAATCCAGCACCCTACGGTGCACGATACCTACCAGCCCATTCTGAGACACAACGGCTTCGGGGCCTGGCGCCACACCTTGGAGCATCCGTTGGGGTGGGATCGCGTCGCGTTGATGCGGCGGATGGGGCCGCATATGGAGCCCTTCACCGACGCGCAACTGGAGCAGATCGCCGACGTCAGCGGCGTCAATGACGATCACCTGCGCCGGTTACATACCGATCATCAGCCGCCGCCACCGGTACTGGCCGAGACCGTCCGGCTGTTCGAGCTGGATCGCCAGACGGACGAGGTGATCCGGGATATCCGCCAAGGTGCGTGCCGGGAGGGCCTGTGCCAGTTCATGGTGCCGCTGACGTTGGAGTTGCCGAATTGGCCGGTGGATGAAGTGTTGGAAGTCTTCAGCGGGCCGGAGCCCTGGGGGGCCTCGCAACGTTTCTCTGCGGCGGATGCAGCCGATACGGCAAGGCCCACCATCAAGATCACTCGGGCCGAAGTCGATGCCGGAAAACTGCCAGAGCGCGTGCTGGAAAACCTGGACGACGGGCAAATTGCACGCTTGCTGGGTAGCGAAAACCAGCAGCCGGATGCTGATCGCGTCCAGGTGTTCAGGGATCGTTTGGCCGACCATGCGCAGCGCCGCAGGAAGGCAGTATTCGATAACCTGATGAGCCGGCAAGCCGCCCCGGACGCTGACACGCAGATCCTTCAGCGCAGCTTTCCAACGCTGTCGCCCGAAGCAGCGCGGCAGGTGTTGAGCCATGCCAGCGACGAGGTGCTGGGGCAATTGCGCAGCACCCAGCGGGTTCCCCTGCGACTGGCCACGCAAATACGTGTGCATTTGCATGAAAGCGGCGTAAGCCGGGCGTTGATCGGCCTGTCCGTGGAGAGCCTGGCGTCCTCGGCCAGCGATCGCCTGGCACTGCACTGCCTGGAACACCTGCCCGGTTGGTCGGCGGATACACGGGTGGAGGTGCGGTTGCACGGGGTGAGGGGGCCGCTGGTGGACAGCATCGGCGGCGAGCAGGCCGCCACGCGCTACTGCCTGGTAAAGGGCGGCGATTTCATTCAAGCGTTCGATGCCCAGGGCAAGGCGTTGAACAGCGTGCCGGCGTCCGGGCGCAATCTGTTTGAATCGCTGCTGGAGGTCGTGCCCGCGCCAGTACGAGAGTCATTACAAGGCAAGCCGAGCGAGGCACTGCGCAAGCAGGTGGTCGACTACGCGCTCAGCCATCGTGACGACATGTCTCGGATCATCAAGCGCGACCCGCTCAAACGCGGCGGCGGGCGATTGTTGCGCCGCCCATCCGGCCGGTTCGGTTATGCGGCCAGCGGCGATGTTGCCGGTTTCGCCGATGAAGCCCTTGTCGCCAGGGTGCGGGCGATCTATCCCAATGTCACGGATCAACAAGCCTTGCAGTTTGTCAGGAGCCGCCTCAGCGCGGGTGATACGGACCAACAGGTTTTTCATCTGTTGGAAAACCGGCGCAGGGAGTTCGAAGGCTTGTGTTTCACATTGGATACCTGGGTTGAAGGTGTCTTGTCGCCTGATCCACGTGGTTCGATACGGACACACCTGCGGGGGATCGCCGATCGGATCATTGACTGCTGGAGAAGCGGTCTGTACCGCGGACTGGCGCCAGCGTTCGAGCTGGACATCGCGAGTACATTGTCCGTGCCGAGGCTGGCCGCCGACTTTTCCCATGTGCGCAGGCTGCGATTGACCAGTCTACAGCTTGCCGGCAGCGACCTTGAGCGGATGTTTCCTGCGCTGAAAAGCCTTGAACTCAACGTCATACCCCTGCACATACCGATGTTGGCCGATCAACTTTCGTCGCTCCAGACCCTGACTGAGCTCAAACTCACCTTTTCTGCCCAGGGCGTGGGCGATTCGCTCGCGTTGTCGCAAGCCTTGCAGGGGATGACGCAACTGGAGTGGTT
Source organism: Pseudomonas sp. G11 (assembly GCF_029457515.1). Lineage (NCBI taxonomy): Bacteria > Pseudomonadati > Pseudomonadota > Gammaproteobacteria > Pseudomonadales > Pseudomonadaceae > Pseudomonas > Pseudomonas sp. G11. The sequence goes on along the minus strand of NZ_CP120377.1, from coordinate 4,628,685 downwards.
GCATCTGGTTGGCAATATTCCTGAGCTCGATTACAGCACGCTGCCTCGTTTGCGAGCCCTGACGCTGGCGGGGCCCATGGGCCAATGGCCGACCGGGGTTCTAGCCCTGCCGGCCCTGGAGTCGCTGGATTTGTCCGGTGTCGCTGTTCAGTCTTTGCCGAACGAACTGTTCAGCGGGCACGAGGCGTTATGGCGCCGATTGCAGTTGAACTGGGGGGCATTGGAGCCAGAACAATTCACGCGGGTGTTTGACTACGTGCACGATAACCCCGGCCATTTGGTCGAGGAGTCGCAGGTTATTGCACACCACTGTCACCAGCGCCTTGGGGCGTTGGTGCCCAATCATTGGCGCTTTGCTGGCGACGCTTTGGCCGCTTTACGCCGTGAAGGGCTGGAAGGGCGAGGGCTGCTGGATAAGGTTGTGGCATTGGAGCAAGAACACAGCGCTCTGGATGGGGCGCTGGAACAATGGCAGGCCACGCCGGTACGCGTCGACGGGCGGTCAGCATCGGTGCAGGGGCGCAGGGCGTGGGCTGACAGGGTGCGCGCCCTGTGGCGTGACGCGCTGGTTGCTCGCTACGGGGGCGGGGAGCCTGAGGCGGGGCCCTCCCGACTCTTTGACGAGCCGCGTCGCACCGATCGATGGAGCTTGGGCGATACCAGTGGGCTGGGAGACCTGCCTGCGCTGGGCGATGTTCAGTTCACCCAGATACGTGTCCTGAGCCTGGCAAGGGCCAACCTTTCCACGGCGCAAGCCAATGATTTGCTTCTGCATTTTCCCAACCTGGAAGAACTCGATCTGAGTGGCAACCGGCTGACCGATCTACCCCAGGCCCTGGAGACGCAGCAGCGGCTCACCAAGGTGAACCTGTCTGGCAACGAACTGACGATCACCCCCTCGATACAAGCACGGCTCAATCGCCTGACGTCCCTGCAGGGGCTCGACCTGGCGGGCAATCGCCTCACCGGGCTTAGTGTGAATGCGCTGATGGAGTTGCAGTCTCTGAATGTCAGCCGCACCCAGCTCCGGGCATGGCCGGAAGGGGTGCTGGACCTGTCGAAACTGCGCTTTCTGGATTTGAGTTACAGCGCTATCACGGAGGTGCCCAATGCGCTGTGGACGGACCACGATATCCTCTTGGCGCACACCTCCTTGCGCGGTTGCCGATTGAGCCCGCAAGCCATCACTGCGGTGCAGGCGTTTGCTGAGCGTACCGCCCCGGGCACGCCGTCGGCGTTCCTCTATAGAAGCCCGCTGGGCATCGACCGGCCCGTGCTCGCTGCCGGCAGAACCGGAGGCGACCCGGAGTTTTTCCCGGAAGAAGTGTCGGAACAACCGGATTTGTTAGTGCCACTGCCTGTAGACGTGCCAGGGCAGTTACCGTTGACGTCGGCCGAACGGCTGCAACGTCTTGATCCCCAGCTTGGCGCGGGCCAAGCCGTTGAGCGGCTGGACGCCTGGTTGGGGCAGGGGGTGAGCGCGACGCAAATCGAGGATGCATTGCGGCTGTGGCAGGAGCAGCAGGTGCAAATGATCCAAGGCTTGAATCGCTGGATTGATAACCCTGCGGTGCGCAGTCGTGATGGGTGGGTCAACGCGCCTGATCGTCGTCGTGCCGCTGAGCGTTTGCTGGCGTGCTGGCGCGAGACCCTGCGCGAGGTGCGCAGCGCAGAGGCGGTCGCGAACGATTATGCCCTTGATTTGAGCGGTTTGACGGTGGGCGACCTACCGGCCCTGCCGATCACATTCAGGCATGTGGGAACGCTGGATCTGAGCAATGTCGGGCTCACGACCGCTTCGGATGCGTTTTTGCGCGCGTTCCCCAGGCTGGAGAGCCTGATGCTCAACGGCAATGGCCTGGGCGCGCTGCCCGACGCGGTGACGGGGCTTGAGCGGCTGACCCGGCTGAGTGCCCACCACAATGAACTGAGCGATGCCCCGTTGCTGCAGCGCCAATTGCGCGCCTTGCCGCAACTGCAACAGGTCGACCTGGAAACCAACCACCTGGATAGTTTCGATGTGGCCGGCCTGGACCGGTTGCAGGTCCTCAACCTGAATTACAACAGGCTCAGCGACTGGCCCGCAGGTGTGCTGGAGGCGCCCGCGCTGACCACGCTGGGCCTGCGCAGCAACTACAACATAGAGACCATTCCGGTGGGGGCATTCTTGCCGGAACATAATGCGTTGATGGCTGGAACGGACCTGTCCGACAACATGTTGGAGGAGAGAGAGTTCCTGCGGTTGCAGGAGTATCAGCGCGAAACGGGCCGGGGCTTGGGTTTTACCCCCCACGACATCGACGAGTTGCTTGCAGGCTTCCATTCCGAAGCCGAGGACGATGAGCCTGGTCTTGCGCTTCACCCGGAGAACGAGACGCCGGAACAGGCCAAGGCCCGGTGGTTTACCGGCGGCGCCGCCGACTCCGAAAGGCAGGCGGTGTGGGACACGGTAATGGCACAGGACGCGAGGATGGTTCAGGAGGAGGGGGCGCCCGAGGGCACGCCAGGTGACTTGGCGACTATATTGGGACAACTGCGCCATACCCGGGATTTTCAGCTGGACCGCGCCAATCTCACGGAGCGGGTGTGGAACGTCCTGGAAGCGGCGTATGGCGATCAAGCGCTGCGCGAGCGTCTGTTGGGGATCGCCCGGGCGTCAAGGCATGGTGCGACATGTGGCGATGGCCGGATCTTATTGTTCAATGCGCTGGAGGTCGAGGTGTTTGAGTTCAATGCCTTGCGCGCCATCGACCCCGCCGACAAGGGCCGGGTCCTGCTGAAACTGTCCAGAAAGCTGTTTCGTCTGGCTCAGGTGGAAGCCCAGGCCGAAGCGCGCATCCAGCAGAACCCAGGCATAGATCCCGCGGAAATTCGCCTGGCTTATCGTATTGGCCTGGCCCAGCGCCTGGAGTTGCCGACCCAGCCCAGGAGCATGCTCTACAACAACCTGTCCCGTGTAATGGCGGCAGACTTGGATGCGGCCTATACGGCGATAATCGCCCAGGAACAAACCCCGGCGTTCATCGAGCAACTGACCGTGCGTCAATACTGGGTCAATTACCTGCAGGAAAAGTACCCGGATAAGTTCTCGGCGGTGCAACAGACGCTGGATGACGCCCTCTCGACCTTGGAGGATCAATACGCCGAATTCAATCCGGCGTATTTCGAGGCGTTGCAGGCCCTGCAAAAAACCAATGAGTCGGCCCGGCGCAAACTGTTGAACGAGCTTTCAACCGGCGAAATAGCCGATTTGGGCGACTAACTGGTCGTCAGGCACCGGGCCGGGTCAGTTGTCATACCCCAGGTTCGGTGCCAGCCAGCGTTCGGTCACGGCAAGGTCCTGGCCTTTGCGCGCGGTGTAGCTCGCCACCTGGTCCTTGTCGATCTTGCCCACCGCAAAGTACTGCGCCTGCGGGTGGGCGAAGTACCAGCCGCTGACCGCCGCCGCCGGGAACATTGCGTAGTGCTCGGTGAGGAATACGCCGCTGCGGCCGGCGTGCATTTCGCGGGCTTCAGGGTCGAGCAATTGGAACAACTGGGCCTTCTCGGTGTGGTCCGGGCACGCCGGGTAGCCTGGGGCAGGGCGGATACCGCTGTACTGCTCCTTGATCAACGCGTCGTTGTCCAGTTGCTCGTCCTTGGCGTAGCCCCAGTGTTCCTTACGTACCTGCTGGTGCAGCCACTCGGCGCAGGCCTCGGCCAGGCGGTCGGCCAGGGCCTTGACCATGATCGAGTTGTAGTCGTCGCCGGCGTCCTGATAAGCCTTGGCGACTTCTTCGGCGCCGATGCCGGCGGTGGTGATGAAGCCACCGATGTAGTCGGTCACGCCGCTGTCCTTGGGCGCGACGAAGTCGGCCAGGGAGAAATTCGGCTTGCCGTCGGTCTTGATGATCTGCTGGCGCAGGTGGTGCAGCTTCGCAATCGGCTGGCCATCGTCGCCGTAGACTTCCAGGTCGTCGTCCTGCACCTGGTTGGTCGGCCAGAAACCGAACACCGCGCGGGCGCTGATGAGCTTCTCGTCGATCAGCTTCCTGAGCATTTCCCGGGCATCGGCGTACAGCGCAGTGGCGGCTTCACCGACCACTTCGTCCTCGAGTATGCGTGGGAATTTGCCAGCCAGGTCCCAGGAGATAAAGAACGGCGTCCAGTCGATGTACTCGGCCAGGACGTTGAGGTCGATATTGTCCAGCACCTTGGTGCCGGTGAAGGTTGGCTTGACCGGTGTGTAACTGCTCCAGTCGAACTGTGGCTTCTTGGCGATGGCCGCCGGGTAGCTCAGGCGTTCGGTGCGCGCGCTGCGGTTCGAGGTGCGTTCACGTACGTCGATGTATTCCAGGCGGGTCTTCTCGACAAAGCCGGCCTTCAACTCCTTGGACAGCAGTTGCGTGGCCACGCCCACCGCGCGGGAGGCGTCGGTCACGTAGATCACGGCATCGTTGCTGTACTTGGGCTCGATCTTCACCGCCGTGTGCGCCTTGGAGGTGGTCGCGCCGCCGATCATCAGGGGCAGGTGGAAGTCCTGGCGCTGCATCTCGCGGGCCACATGCACCATCTCGTCCAGGGACGGCGTGATCAGGCCGGACAGCCCGATAATGTCGCACTTCTGCTCCTTGGCCACCTGCAGGATCTTCTCTGCCGGCACCATCACGCCGAGGTCGACGATGTCATAGCCGTTGCAACCGAGCACCACGCCGACGATGTTCTTGCCGATGTCGTGCACGTCACCCTTTACGGTCGCCATCAGGATCTTGCCCTTGGCTTCCGGCTTGTCGCCTTTTTCCAGTTCGATGAACGGGATCAAGTGCGCCACGGCCTGCTTCATCACGCGGGCGGACTTCACGACCTGGGGCAGGAACATTTTACCGGCGCCGAACAGGTCGCCGACGATGTTCATGCCTGACATCAGCGGGCCTTCGATCACTTCGATCGGGCGCGCGAACGACTGCCGGGATTCCTCGGTGTCTTCGACGATGTGGGTGGTAATGCCCTTGACCAGCGCATGTTCCAGGCGCTTGTTCACGTCCCAGCCGCGCCATTCCTCGGTCTCGGCTTCCTTGACGCTGCCGTCGCCTTTGTATTTGTCGGCAATGGCCAGCAGGGCGTCGGTGCCGTCCGGCGTGCGGTTAAGTACAACGTCTTCCACGGCGTCGCGCAGTTCGGTGGGGATCTGGTCGTAGATCTCCAACTGGCCGGCGTTGACGATCCCCATGGTCAGGCCGTTGCGGATCGCATGCAGCAGGAATACCGAGTGGATCGCCTCGCGCACCGGGTTATTGCCACGGAACGAGAACGACACGTTGGACACGCCACCCGAGGTCAGCGCGTACGGCAGCTCGTCGCGGATATACGCACAGGCGTTGATAAAGTCGACGGCGTAGTTGTTGTGTTCTTCGATACCGGTGGCGACCGCGAAGATGTTCGGGTCGAAGATGATGTCTTCCGGCGGGAAGCCGACTTCATCGACCAGGATGTCGTAGGAGCGTTTGCAGATTTCCTTCTTGCGCGCTTCGGTGTCGGCCTGGCCGGCTTCGTCGAACGCCATCACCACCACCGCCGCGCCGTAGCGCTTGCACAGCTTGGCGTGGTGAATGAACTGCTCGACGCCTTCCTTCATGCTGATGGAGTTGACGATGCCCTTGCCCTGGATGCACTTGAGGCCGGCCTCGATCACTTCCCACTTGGAGGAGTCGATCATGATCGGTACGCGGGAGATATCCGGCTCGCCGGCAATCAGGTTGAGGAAGGTCACCATGGCCTTCTTCGAATCGAGCATGCCCTCGTCCATGTTGATGTCGATCACCTGGGCGCCGGCTTCCACCTGTTGCAGGGCGACTTCCAGGGCTTCGGTGTAGTTGTCTTCACGGATCAGGCGGGCAAAACGTGCGGAACCAGTGATGTTGGTGCGCTCGCCGACGTTGACGAACAACGACTGGCGGTCGATGGTGAACGGCTCCAGGCCCGACAGGCGGCAGGCCTTGGGGATGTCCGGGATCTGCCGTGGCGGGTAGCCGGCCACCGCCTTGGCAATGGCTTCGATATGCCCCGGCGTGGTGCCGCAGCAGCCGCCGACGATGTTGAGGAAACCGCTCTGGGCGAACTCCTCGATGACCTTGGCGGTTTGTGACGGCAGCTCGTCGTACTCGCCGAATTCATTGGGCAGGCCGGCGTTGGGGTGCGCGGAAACGTGGGTGTTGGCCTTGTTGGACAACTCTTCCAGGTACGGGCGCAGCTCGCTGGCGCCGAGGGCACAGTTCAGGCCCACGGAAATCGGCTTGGCGTGGCTGACGGAGTTCCAGAACGCTTCGGTGGTCTGGCCCGACAAGGTGCGGCCGGAAGCGTCGGTGATGGTGCCGGAGATCATGATCGGCAATTCGATGCCGAGCGCTTCGAACACCCCCTGCACGGCGAAGATCGCGGCCTTGGCGTTGAGGGTGTCGAAAATGGTCTCGATCAGGATCAGGTCGGCGCCGCCTTCGATCAGGCCCTTGGTGGCCTCGGTGTAGTTCTCCACCAGTTCATCGAAGGTGACGTTGCGGTAGCCGGGGTTGTTCACATCGGGCGACAGCGAGCAGGTGCGGCTGGTCGGGCCGAGTACACCGGCAACGAAACGCGGCTTGGCCGGGTTCTCGGCGGTCTTGGCATCGGCGATCTTGCGCGCCAGGCGTGCGCCTTCGACGTTCAGTTCATAGGCCAGCGCTTCCATGCCGTAGTCGGCCATGGAGATGCGGGTGGCGTTGAAGGTGTTGGTTTCGAGGATGTCGGCACCGGCATCCAGGTAAGCCTTCTCGATCCCGCCGATCACATCCGGGCGGGTGAGCACCAGCAGGTCATTGTTGCCCTTGACGTCGCTCGGCCAATCGGCGAAACGTTTACCCCGATAGTCTTGCTCCTCCAGCTTATAGCTCTGGATCATCGTGCCCATGCCACCGTCGAGGATCAGGATGCGTTCCTTGAGGGCTTGGTGAAGGGCTTGCAGGCGAGCGCTACGATCGGACATGGGACTACTCTGGTCAGGCATTACGGAGGGCGTGGATCATAACAAACCTGTGCGGATTTGGAGCATGCCAAGGTTTTGCATGAATATCGTTCATGTTGGCGCGGGTGGCGGATCGGTAGAATCCCCAGGTTTTTTTATTTTGGCTTCAGATCGGGACCAGGCTCATGCCGTATCGTTTCCTCATCAGCATTGCATTGATGCTGCTTGCCACTACCACCCAGGCCCAGGATCCCGCCCCGGCGATTTCCTACACCCGTGATATCCAACCGATTTTTACTGAGAAATGTGTGGCGTGCCATGCCTGCTATGACTCGGCCTGCCAGTTGAACCTGGGCAGTGGCGAGGGGGCCGCCCGTGGCGCGACCAAGGTGCTGGTCTACGACGGTGAGCGCAGCCAGGCGACCAAGCCGACGCGGCTGTTCTACGACGCCTTTGGCAAGGCCGCCTGGCAGCGCGAAGGCTTCAGTTCGGTGCTCGACGCCCAGGGCAGCCAGGCGGCCCTGATGGCGCGCATGCTCGAACTCGGCCAGCACCGCGCGCCGCTTGCACCCAATGGCAAGCTGCCGGATGACATCGTGCTGGGGCTGAACCGCGAGAACATGTGCCCCTTGCCCGGAGAGTTCGACGCTTATGCCGGCGCGCACCCCAACGAAGGCATGCCCCTGGCCGTGACCGGCTTGAGCGACCAGCAATACCACACCCTGCAACGCTGGCTGGCCTCGGGTGCGCCGATCGACCAGCAAGGCGTGGCGCCCAGTGCCCAGGAAGCGGCGCAGGTGCTGCAATGGGAGAACCTGCTCAATGCCCCCGGCGCCCGGGAAAGCCTGGTGGCCCGCTGGTTGTTTGAGCACCTGTTTATTGCGCATCTGTATTTCGAAGGCGGTGAGCCAGGGCACTTCTTCCAGTGGGTGCGCTCACGGACGCCCAGCGGCCAGCCGATTGACCTGATCAACACCCGTCGCCCCAATGACGACCCCGGCACTCGTGTTTACTACCGCCTGTGGCCAATACAAGGGGTGATCGTCCATAAGACCCACATCACGTACCCGTTGAGCGCGCAGAAAATGGCGCGGGTCAAAGCCCTGTTCTACAGCGGCGACTGGCAGGTCAGTGCGTTGCCGGGCTACGGCCCTGGCCGCCGCGCCAACCCGTTCGAGACGTTCGAGGCGATCCCGGCGCAGGCGCGTTACCAGTTCATGCTGGATAACGCCGAGTATTTTGTCCGCACCTTCATCCGCGGGCCCGTATGCCGGGGGCAGATTGCCACGGATGTGATCCGCGACAATTTCTGGGCATTGTTCCAGGCGCCCGATCATGACCTGTACATCACCGATGCTCGCTATCGCGGCCAGGCCACGCCATTGTTGGCGATGCCTGGGCAAAATGACGACGTGGGCAGTGTGCTCAGCCTATGGCTCAAGTACCGCGACAAGCGCAACCAGTACGAAGCCCTGCGTCGCGACAGCTATGCCGAACTGCCAGCACCGAGTTGGTCGACGCTGTGGGCTGGCAACGACAATGCGCTGTTGAGCATCTTCCGCCACTTCGACAGCGCCTCGGTCAACAAGGGCCTGATCGGTGAGGTGCCGCAGACGCTGTGGCTATTCGACTATCCGTTGCTCGAACGCACCTATTACCAACTGGTGGTCAACTTTGACGTGTTCGGTAATGTGTCGCACCAGGCCCAGACTCGCCTGTACTTCGACCTGATCCGCAATGGCGCCGAGCAGAACTTCCTGCGCCTGATGCCGGCGAACTCGCGGGATGATTTCCTCGACGATTGGTACCAGAACAGCGGCAAGGTCAAGCTGTGGCTGGACTATGAGTCGATCGACGACGATAAGCCCACCGGCCTGAAGCTTGATGAAAAGGACCCCAAGCGCGACTTCGCCAACCAGCTGCTGGCCCGCTATGGCGACCTCAATGCCGCCCCGGACCCGATCAATCGTTGTGCCGGCGCGTACTGCTCACGGCCGGGGATCGACCCGGCGTTGCGCGACGCCGAGCAGGCCCTGAGTCGCCTGACATCGCGCCCGGCGGCGGGGCTCAAGGTCATTGGGCAACTGCCTGAAGCGACGATGCTGCGCGTCGAAACCCGCAGCGGCCAGCGGGAGGTCTACAGCCTGCTGCGCAACCGTGCCCACAGTAATGTGGCGTTCATGCTGGGTGAGGCTTATCGCTATCAGCCGGGCCTGGATACGCTGACGATCTACCCAGGGGTGCTCGGCAGCTACCCGAACTTCATGTTCAACGTGCCAGCCGAGCAAGTGCCGGAGTTCGTCGCGGCCATGGAGGACGCCAGGGACGCCCAGGGTTTCGAGAAGATTGTCGACCGCTGGGGCATACGTCGCAGTCATCCGCAGTTCTGGCAGTACTTCCATGACCTGTCGACCTACATCCGCGAAACCACGCCGGTGGAAGAAGGGGTGCTGGATATGAACCGCTATGAAAACCTCTGACGTGGCTGTTGAGTCTTTTCCGACAAAATTACTGGGACTTTGTACCTGCGTAATATTTTGGCGTAAACTGCCGGCAAGCCTGTGAGGAGTTTCCATGACTGCCATAACCATTACCGACGCCGCCCACGATTACCTGGCCGACCTGCTGTCCAAGCAGAACACCCCAGGTATCGGTATCCGCGTCTTTATCACCCAGCCTGGCACCCAGTATGCCGAGACGTGCATTGCCTACTGCAAGCCCGGTGAAGAAAAGCCGGAAGACACCGCCCTGGGGCTGAAAAGCTTCACCGCGTATATCGATGCCTTCAGCGAAGCCTTCCTTGACGATGCCGTGGTGGATTACGCCACCGACCGCATGGGCGGCCAATTGACCATCAAGGCTCCGAACGCCAAGGTGCCGAACGTCAACGCCGACAGCCCGGTCAACGAGCGTATCAACTACTACCTGCAAACCGAGATCAACCCAGGGCTGGCCAGCCACGGCGGTCAGGTCAGCTTGATCGACGTAGTAGATGACGGCATTGCCGTGCTCAAGTTTGGTGGCGGCTGTCAGGGCTGCGGCCAGGCCGACGTGACGTTGCGCGAAGGCATCGAGCGCACCCTGCTGGAGCGGATTCCGGAGCTCAAGGGCGTACGCGACGTGACCGACCACACGCAGAAAGAAAATGCCTACTACTGAGTAAGGCGTTCACTGCGAACAAAAAAACGGCGCCCCGTGAGCGCCGTTTTTTATTCTTAAAATTCAGCTATTTACGCAATCTATCTAACGCTGAATATCAAGTGTGGGAGGGGGCTTGCCCCGATAGCGGTGCCTCAGTTGCCTCATGAGCAGGCTGACACACTGCCATCGGGGGCAAGCCCCCTCCCACATTTTTTACATTTATTCAGTTAAATCAGTGTGTTGTTGATGATTTGTGAATTAAAAAATCAAATTCGAATGCTGACGCTATCTCCCTGACAAGGAGGGTCAAATGTGGGAGGGGGCTTGCCCCCGATAGCGGCATGTCAGTCGCCTCGTGAGTAGGCTGATGCACCGCCATCGGGGGCAAGTTCCTTCCCACATTTATTTTTTATTTATCCAGTTAAATCAATGTATTGCTTTGGTTTTATGAAGTTAATAGTCAAGGTCGATATAGGTGCGCATGCCCCGCCCGATACAACGACGACTCACTGAAACTGTCACTCGCCAGCACCCGGCCCACCACGATCAGCGCCGTACGCCGAAAGCCCTTGGCGGCGACTTTGTCGGCAATATCGCTGAGTGTGCCCACCGCCCAATCCTGATCCGGCCAGGTTGCCCGGTGCACCACGGCAATCGGGCAATCCGCGCCATAGTGCGGCAGCAGCTCTGCGACGATCTTCTCCAGGTGGTTGACCCCCAGGTGGATCGCCATGGTGGTGCCGTGGCGGGCCAGGCTGTCGAAGTCCTCGCCGGCCGGCATGCGGGTTTTATCGGCGTAACGGGTCAGGATTACGCTCTGGGCGATGTCCGGCAAGGTCAGTTCGGCCTCCAGCAGCGCGGCACAGGCGGCGACTGCGGTCACGCCCGGAATGATCTGGAACGGGATGCCCAGCTCGCGCAGATGACGAATCTGCTCGCCGATCGCCCCATACAGGCTCGGATCGCCGGAATGCACCCGCGCCACATCCTGGCCGTTGGCGTGGGCGGTCTTGATCAGCTCGATGATCTGCGCCAGGTGCAGTTCGGCGCTGTTGACCACCAGTTGCGCTTGATGCCCCTCCAGCACGGCCGCCGGTACCAGCGAACCGGCATAGATGATCACCGGGCAACTGCGGATCAGCCGTTGGCCTTTGACAGTGATCAATTCCGGGTCGCCGGGGCCGGCACCGATGAAGTAGACGGTCATGGAGGATTCCTGTCGAAAAACGGGCGAGCATGAAGATTGCTCATGATCGGAAGACGCAATTATCGATTTTTCAGCCGGCGCAGGCCAATGCAAAGGTGGCCTGGGCGGTTTTCTTGCGGGTGATCAGCAAGCGGGCAGGGCCTGGGGAGAGCTGTTCGGCCAGGGCCAGGGCGGCGCTTTCGGCGATGCCGTAACAGCCGGTGTGGGCAAAGGCGACCGCTGATTTATGGCTCAGACGGCCTTCATACGCGGCCAACTGTTCGGCGCTGAAGCACTGCAATGGCAGGTTCAACCTATGCGCCAGGGCCAGTAACCCCGGCTCGTCCTGTTTGCGGTCGAGACTCGCCAGTGCGGTGATGTGCTGGCGCTCGATACCCGCTTCGGCGAGGGCCGTGTCAAACAGCGCCAGCAGGGCGTGCAATTCGCAGCCCCGCTGGCAACCGAGGCCGACCGCGAGTTTCATGCCGAGTATTGATCGTCGCGGTTGCGGCGAAACAACCAGGCGCTGATCAGGCCGAGGGCCAGCCAGAAGGCGACGTTGGTCAACTGCGAGGCGATCTTGAATTGTGCTTCCAGTGCCTCTGGCGCCAGCATCGAATGCACTTGCGGCTGCGGGGCGCCGATTACGTGAGGCACCACGAGGATCGCCACGCCCAGCCCTTTAAGCAGCCAGTTGCCACCGAACACCAACAGCGCAATACCGGCCGCAGTGGAGGCGGCCGTGCCGATCCACCAGATCTGGCGTTGCGCCAGGTCGGCGGCGGCCGTGCCCGGCAGCTCGGGCGGCAGGCCCAGGGTCGGCGCCAACACAAAGGTCGCGTAGCCGGCCAGGCCCCACAGCAAGCCTTGGGCCGTGCGGGTCGGTGCGCGCAGGGTATAGAGGCCGGCCAGCATCAGGGCGAAGCCGACGGCGACCACCAGGTTGCCGCCGGTGGTCGACAGCACACGCTGCCAGCCGTCTTCCGGCTCCCAGGCTTCGGCGTCGTGGGTGTGCGCAGCGGCGCCAGCGGCATGCTCGTGCACGACTTCAGTCGCGGCCGGGGCCTTTTCGAAGGTTTCCGCCTGCAGAATCAGCGGAGCGACCCAGAAGCTTTGCAGCAGGGTCAGCAGCAGGGCGGCCAGCAAGCCGGTGAACCCTGCGGTTTGCGCAATACGTTTGATCATGTCGGCAGGTCTCAGTGGCACGGGAACGCGGCGCTGTGGCGAGTATCGTGGGCTGCGTTGTGCACCGCCTCGATATGCGAGAACCCGGCGAAATACACCAGGCACGCGCCCAGGATCGAGGCGCCGATGGCGGCGGTCAGGCGTTGGCTGAGGGTGGCGGTACTGCTGGCGGTGTGCGAAGTGCTGCTGATGATCGACATGGCGCGTCCCTATCGTGTTCAGGGTGAAACGAGCGCATGCAAACCCCGCGAGCCGGGCACGCAGGGTTTTAACAGCGCCCGCCCACCGCGGGTTTGTTATCTGATGTTATTCGGGCCGGTCTCCGGGCTTGCGAGGGACACTGGGTCTATAAAGCGTCGCCTTCCCATGCCGTACAGGCACAGTGGATCTGACGCTTCACTCGCTTACCGTTGCGGGGGCAGCACCGGACTGGTCATAAGGCTATGACTCACCGGTTTCCCGTTTCACCCTGTGAAGGGCACCCGAAACAAGGCGTGTAGGAAAGCATGCAGAGCGACGGTAGTCAAATTGACCGAGCCCCTGTAGCCTTGCACCTTCGAGGTTCTTCGGCCCAGGCCGAAGCTAAGAAGGGAACGCGGTTCAAGCCGCGGCTGCCCCCGCAACTGTGAAGGGTTTATCTGACTGCCACGCCACTGCCATTGCGGCGGGAAGGCGCAGCCAGCGCCGGTCGCAAGACCCGCAAGCCCCAAGCCAGGAGACCTGCCTCGCAACCGATTTTCCAATTCAACCGGGCGGGGTGATCCGGTGACGAAATCTGCTGCTGCGCGCCACGCAGGGCCTATCGTCCCGTATGCCCGCCCCCAAGGGCATCCGATGAAAACACTGGCCAAACTTCCCGTCACTATCGTTACCGGCTTTCTCGGCTCGGGCAAAACCACCTTGCTGCGCCACATGCTCGATAACGCCCAGGGCCGTCGCATTGCGGTGATCGTCAACGAATTCGGCGAGTTGGGCATTGACGGTGAGATCCTCAAGCAATGCTCGATCGGTTGCACCGAGGAAGAAGCCAACGGCCGCGTGTATGAACTGGCGAACGGCTGCCTGTGCTGCACCGTCCAGGAAGAGTTCTTTCCGGTGATGCGCGAACTGGTGGCCCGTCGCGGCGACCTCGACCATATCCTCATCGAAACCTCGGGCCTGGCCTTGCCCAAGCCCCTGGTGCAAGCCTTCCAATGGCCGGAAATCCGCAGCGCCTGCACCGTCGACGCGGTGATCACCGTGGTCGACAGCCCGGCGGTGGCCGCCGGCACCTTCGCCGCCTTCCCGGACCAGGTCGATGCCCAGCGCAAGCTTGATCCGAACCTGGACCACGAATCGCCGTTGCATGAACTGTTCGCCGACCAGTTGGCCAGCGCCGACCTGGTGATCCTCAACAAGTGCGACATGATCAGCCCCGAGGACCTGGCCCGCGTGCGCCTGGAAGTGGCCGAAGAGCTGCCACCCGCGGTGAAGATCGTCGAAGCCAGCAGCGGTCGCCTGCCCCTGGACGTGCTGATTGGCCTGGGCGCCGGCTCCGAAGAGCATATCGACGGCCGCCACAGCCATCACGATCATCACCACGACGGTGAAGACGACCACGACCACGACGCGTTCGACTCCATCTCCATCGACCTGCCCCAGGCCGATGAGGCACTGTTGCTCGACGCGCTGACCCAGTTGGTGGTGCAGCACGGCATCCTGCGTGTCAAAGGCTTCGCGGCGATTCCGAACAAGCCGATGCGCCTGCTGATCCAGGGCGTGGGCACGCGTTTCGACAAGCACTTCGACCGCGCCTGGGGGGCCGACGAGGCGCGTATCACGCGCCTGGTGCTGATCGGCCAGGCGCTGGACGCGGCCGGCCTCGAAGCGCAATTGCGCGCAGCGCTCAACGTTTAACCCATGCACCTGCTCAGGACTCAACCCGGCGGCTTCGTCGCGGACGACAATATCGCCGACCTGGGGCAAACCCCCGCCGAGCTGGTGATTCTGTGCAGCGGCGATTCCAGCCTGGCGCTGCTGGCCGAAGCCGCCCAGCAGTTGCCCGAGGACTACCCGAGCCTGCGCCTGGCCAACCCCATGCAGGTGCAGAACCACGCCTCGGTCGATCTGTATGTCGATGAAGTGCTGCGCCATGCCAAGGTCATCCTGATTTCGCTGCATGGTGGCATCGGGTATTGGCGCTACGGTATCGAGCGCCTGGTGGCGCTGGCCGAGCGCGGCGTCACGTTGATCCTGGTGCCCGGTGATGATCGCCCGGACCCGGAACTCAGTGGCCTCAGCACCGTGGCCGCTGAGGCACGCGACCGCTTGTGGCAGTACCTGCGCCAGGGTGGCCTGGGCAATGCCCTGGATTTTTATCGCTGCCTGGCCAGCGCTTATCTGCAGCGTGACTACGCCTGGGCCGAGCCACACACTCTGCCGCGCACTGCGATTTATCACCCGCATCAAGCCAATGCCCGCCTCAATGACTGGCAAATGGAGTGGCACCCGGAGTTTCCGGTGGCGGCGGTGCTGTTCTATCGCTCTCATTTGCAGGCGGCCAATACCGGCTTTATCGATGTGTTCTGCCAGCGTTTGCAGGCAGCGGGCCTTAACCCGTTGCCGGTGGCGGTGGCCAGTTTGAAAGAGCCCGGCTGCCTGGCGGTGGTCGAGGATTGGCTGGATGAAGTCAATGCGGCGGTGATTCTGAACACCACCGGCTTTGCCCAATCCAGCCCCGAAGCCCCCCATCTACGCCCGTTTCGCCGCAATATCCCGGTGATCCAGGCGATCTGCGCCCAGGACAACCAACCCGGCTGGCAAGCCAGCGAACAAGGCCTCGGCCCGCGCGACCTGGCGATGCACATTGCCTTGCCGGAGCTGGACGGGCGGATTATCAGCCGGCCGATCAGCTTCAAGGACCTGGCCTGGCGCAGTGAGCGCAGCCAGTCGGACGTGGTGTGCTACCGCGCCGCGCCGGAGCGTATGGACTTTGTTGCCGAACTGGCGCGGCGCTGGGTCGAACTGGCGCGGGTGCCGAATGGGGATAAGCGTATCGCGCTGATCCTGGCCAACTACCCGACCCGGGATGGCCGCATCGGCAACGGCGTGGGCCTGGATACCCCGGCCGCCGCGCTGAATATCCTGCGCGCCCTGCACAGCGAAGGTTACCCGGTGCCGGAGACGCTTCCCGACAGCGGCACGGCGCTGATCCATGAACTGCTCGGCGGTGTCACCAACGACCTGGACAGCCTCGACCTGCGCCCCTGCCACCAAAGCCTGGGGCTGGACGACTACGCGGTGATGTTCAGCCGCTTGCCCGAGGCCAACCGCCAAGCGGTACTGGCGCGCTGGGGCTCGCCCGACAACGACCCGATGTGTCGCGACGGCCGCCTGATGATTGCCGGCCTGCGCCTGGGCCAGACGTTCGTCGGTATCCAGCCCGCACGCGGCTACCAGGTGGACGCCAGCGCGGTGTATCACGACCCGGACCTGGTACCGCCGCATGCTTACCTGGCGTTTTACTTCTGGTTGCGCCACACCTACGGCGCCCACGGCGTGATCCATGTCGGCAAGCACGGCAACCTGGAATGGCTGCCGGGCAAGGGCGTGGGGCTGTCGGAAAACTGCTGGCCCGACGCGTTACTGGGCCCGCTGCCGAATATCTACCCGTTTATCGTCAACGACCCGGGCGAGGGCGCCCAAGCCAAGCGCCGCACCCAGGCAGTGATCATCGATCACCTGATGCCGCCGCTGACCCGTGCCGAAACCTATGGGCCGTTGCGCGACCTGGAGCTGTTGGCCGACGAATACTACGAGGCGCAATTGCTCGACCCGCGCCGCGCCCGTGAGCTGCAAAAAGACATCCTCAAGCTGGTGCGCGAAACCCGCATCGACCAGGAACTGGAACTGGACAGCGACGCCGACGCGGCGATCTGGTTGCCGCGCCTGGATACCTACCTGTGTGACTTGAAGGAATCGCAGATACGCGATGGTCTGCATGTGTTTGGCGAGTCGCCCGCAGGCCGCTTGCGTATCGATACCTTATTGGCGTTGCTGCGCATCCCGCGTGGCGACGGGCGTGGCCCGCAATCGAGTTTGCTGCGCGTATTGGCCAAGGCGTTCGAGCTGGGTTTCGATCCGCTGGACTGCGCCTTGGCCGAGCCGTGGACCGGTCGCCGGCCCCAGGTCCTGCAAACGATCGATCCACAGTCATGGCGTACCGCCGGCGACACCCGCGAGCGCCTGGAGCGCTACGCAGCGCGCTTGATCGAGCAGGCGCTGGAAGGCCCGCTCGAACAGTTGGAAGAACCGGGTTGGGAGGCTGTGAAAGCGGTCATCGAAAGCCTGCGCATCGTCGTGGCGCCGCGCCTGGATGCTTGTGGCCCCGCCGAAATGCGTGGCCTGCTGGATGCCTTGAGTGGTCGCTTTGTGCCCGCCGGGCCCAGTGGCGCGCCGAGCCGGGGGCGCCTGGATGTGCTGCCCACCGGGCGTAACTTTTTTACCGTGGACGTGCGCAACCTGCCGACCACCACAGCCTGGCGCATCGGTTTTCAATCGGCCAACCTGATTCTCGAGCGGCATTTGCAGGACCATGGCGACCACCTGCGCCAGCTTGGCCTGTCGGTGTGGGGCACCGCCACCATGCGTACCGGCGGCGACGATATCGCCCAGGCCATGGCGCTGATGGGCGTGCGCCCGGTGTGGGCCACGGGCAGCCAGCGCGTGGATGATTTTGAAATCCTGCCGATCAGCCTGCTGGATCGCCCGCGCGTCGACGTCACGCTGCGGGTCTCCGGGTTCTTTCGCGATGCCTTCGCTAACCTGATCCGCCTGTTTGATGCAGCGGTGCAGGCGGTGGCGGCACTGGATGAGCCGGACGACATGAACCCGCTGGCGGCCAAGGTGCGCAGCGAGCGTGCGGCGTTGCTTGAGTCGGGCCTGGACGAAGAGGCGGCGGCGAAGCAGGCTGGCTGGCGCATCTTTGGCGCCAAGCCCGGTGCCTATGGCGCGGGTGTGCAGGGTGCGATCGACGGCCGCCTGTGGCAAAGCCGCGAGGACCTGGCCGAGGTCTACCTGAACTGGGGCGGCTATGCCTACGGCGCTGGCGATGAAGGCACCGCCGCCCGCGAGCAGTTCGCCCAGCGCCTGAGCCAGGTGCAGGCGGTGTTGCAGAACCAGGACAACCGCGAGCATGACCTGCTCGATTCAAATGACTACTACCAGTTCCAGGGTGGCATGCTTGCCGCCGTGGAAACCCTGAGCGGCGACAAGGCCGCCAGCTACCATGGCGACCACAGCCAGCCGGATTTGCCCAGGGTGCGTACCTTGAAGGAAGAGCTGAACCGGGTGATCCGTTCCCGCGCCGCCAACCCCAAGTGGATCGAAGGCGTGAAGCGCCACGGCTATAAAGGTGCGTTCGAGATGGCGGCGACCGTGGACAACCTGTTTGCCTTCGACGCCACCACCGCGTTGATCGACGATCACCAATACGCCTTGCTCGCCGACGCCTACCTGCTCGACCCCGATACCCGGGCGTTTGTGCAGCAGCACAACCCGGATGCCCTGCGCGACATGACCGAGCGCATGCTCGAAGCCCAGCAGCGGGGCATGTGGCAGGCGCCGGGGGCGTACCGTGAAGCCCTGGAAAACCTGTTGCTGGATATAGAAGAAGACAGTTAGAACACGAGATGCCCTTGCTGTGGCAAGCCAGGCTGTTGTGGCAATCGGGCTTGTTGTGGCGAGCGGGCTTGCCCCGCGTTGGGGCGCGAAGCGGCCCTGACAGGTTCGCCGCGCCCTGCCAGGGATAACGCCGTGTTATTTAGATGGGGGCGGCTTTGCCGGCCCAACGCGGGGCAAGCCCACTCGCCACAAGATGCCTGCACAGCAGAATTAATAGAGAGCCCGGATGACTGATATTCCCCATTTCCCGCTGTCCGCCGTGGTCGGCGCCGAAAACCTGAAACTGGCGCTGTGCCTGACCGCCATCGACCCCAGGATTGGCGGCGTGCTGATCGAAGGCCCGCGTGGCATGGCCAAGTCCACCCTGGCCCGTGGCCTGGCAGACCTGTTGGCCAGCGGTCAGTTTGTCACCTTGCCCCTGGGCGCCACCGAAGAACGGCTGGTGGGCACCCTGGACCTGGACGCCGCACTGGGCGAAGGTCGCGCGCAGTTTTCCCCTGGCGTGCTGGCCAAGGCCGATGGCGGTGTGCTGTATGTCGATGAAGTCAACTTGTTGGCTGATCATCTGGTCGACCTGCTGTTGGATGTGGCGGCCAGCGGCACCAACCTGATCGAACGCGATGGTATTTCCCACCGGCATTCGGCGCGCTTTGTACTGATCGGCACCATGAACCCGGAGGAGGGCGAGCTGCGTCCGCAGTTGCTCGACCGCTTCGGTTTCAACGTGGCGCTGAGCGGGCACACCTTGCCGGCCGAGCGCGGGCAGATCATCCGCCGTCGCCTGGATTTCGACAGCGACCCCGCTGCGTTCTGCGCACAGTGGGCTGAACCGCAGGCAGCCTTGCGCGAGCGTTGCACCCAGGCGCGGGCGCGGCTCGACAGTATCCCACTGGATGACCAGGCGTTGGCGCAGATTACCGAGCGCTGTTTTGCCGCCGGGGTCGATGGCCTGCGCGCCGACCTGGTGTGGCTGCGTGGCGCACGGGCCCATGCGGCGTGGCGTGGGGCCTCCGCCATCGCCGAGGAAGATATCGACGCCGTGGCCGAATTTGCCTTGCGCCATCGTCGCCAGGGGCCATCCGCACCGGCCAGCCCACCCCATGAAGGTCCGTCAGCAAGCCACACGGACACCGCACCCGGCCAAGGTCAATGGGGCGACATGCCTGCACCGGCCCTGCCCACAGGCGCTCGCCGAGAAGTGCCCACCTGGCCAAAAAAGCCCTAGGCATCCGCCCTCGACCTGGCACGGGGGCGGATGCGCGACCCAAGGCGGGGCGACTGGAGAAAGGCCGGCACGGCAAGGCGCGCGCCGCCAGGCAGGGCACGATCAACTGGCCGGGCACCTTGCTCGGTGGTCGGCCGCAGTGCCGTGACGACCTGCTGTTTCACCTGCGCAGCCGTTCGGCCCATGAGTTGTGGCTGGTGATCGTCGATGCATCGGCCTCCACTCGGCGGCACCGCGCGTTGACCGATGCCAAGGGCGTGCTGGCGCAACTGTTTGATGACGCTTATCGACAGCGCGCACGCATGGCATTGCTGACGGCCAGCGGGCAGTCGCCCAAATGGCAGGTGCAGGGGCTCAAGGCGGCGAAAAGCCTGGCAGGTTGGTTGGAGCAATTGGGGGCAGGCGGGGGGACGCCGTTGCTGGCGGCGTTGACCGAGGCCGGGCATTGGCTGATGGCGCGGCGCAAGCGTTATCCGGCTGAGCAGCAGCGTGTGCTGGTGATCACGGATGGGCGACTCAAGGACATTGCTGGGTTGCCGTTATTGGCGTGTGCGGGGTTGCTGGTGGATATCGAGCGCGGGCCGATCAGGTTGGGGCGCGCCCAGGAGTTGGCGGTGGGGTTGCAGTTGGAGTATCGGCATATCGATAGGTTGTAGTGCCTGGGTCGCCGCTATCGGGGGCAAGCCCCCTCCCACATTTGACCGAGTACAGGCATTTGGAATGCGGTCAGTGTGGGAGGGGGCTTGCCCCCGATGAGGCTCTCACAGACACCCCCCAATCTATCCGCCAGCCCCCGGCACATTCGGCCAAAGATCCGCCACCAGAAACAAGCGCTCGGCTTCCTCCCAATCCTCTCCGCTCTGCACCAGCCGTACCAGCAACTGCGCCGGTGCCATCGGGTTGAGGTCCGTCAGCCATCCCTGCATCTGTTCCTTGCTCCATACCTCACTTCCAGGGTAATGCGCCGGCGCCAGCCACGCGTGCCGGGGCAGGGGTTGCCAGCGGCCGGGTGGGCGGGTGCTGACAAAGTCGCGCCAATCGCGCTGGTGCAGCCAACGCCCACGCAGATGCTGGGGGTGGGCGCCGCGGGGCGGTTCGGCCTGGCCCGGCCAGGGATACAGCAGGTAGCCGCCGAGCCATAAATGCGCATCGAACTGCTGGATATCCAACGCCGACAACGCTTGGCGACTTTCCGGCCGTGCCGAGATCGGCAATTGATGCTGGGCCAGGTGCGCCAGCTTGCGGTCCAGCCGATCATGACAGCCTGGGCCCAACCATTGCGCGGTGTCCAGGCCATCGCCGTCCTGCGGGCCGAGGTAGAGCTTGATCGCCAGTTCCAAGTGGTGCACGCCTTCGCGGTCGCGCAGCAGCATGTCCAGTTCGCCCAGGGTATGCCCGGCGCGGCGGATCGGCAGGTTGGCGGCGAGCAGTTCCACGCCCGGCGCATGCTGCACGGCGAACTGCCACAGACGCTCGTAGTACAAGCCCAGGCGCCGGGTGCGTGACAGGTTCAACCAATGCTGCAAGGCGCTGCTGTCCTGGTCCAATTGCCGCAGCCACTGTTCGAGGCGGTCGGGCGCCTGCACCCAGTCACTGCCCGCCAGCGGATGGCGTTGCGGCCAAGGCGTTTGCGCGAGCATCGGCGGGGCGAGCATCACCCATGCCAGGTCGCGCACCTCGGGGTGGCGCAGCTGGCGGGGCAGGTTGTGCAAGTCGGGGAACAGAGTCATGGTCCGAGCATAGCCTTTTACGCTGGGTCAGGTGGCTGAGAAGCGTTGTCATCAAGGCTTCACGGCGACAAAGGATTTTGCCTGAAGCAGCCTTTCGCCCATAATCGTTCTTTTTTGCCACACCCCAAGCCCGCAGGAGCCCCATGGAGCAATTTCGCAATATCGGCATTATCGGTCGCCTGGGCAGTACCCAGGTGTTGGACACCGTCCGCCGGCTGAAAAAATTCCTGCTGGAACGCCACCTGCATGTGATCCTCGAAGACACCATCGCTGAAATCCTCCCCGGCCACGGCCTGCAGACCTCGTCGCGCAAGATGCTTGGCGAAGTGTGCGACATGGTCATCGTGGTCGGCGGCGACGGCAGCTTGCTCGGTGCCGCCCGGGCGTTGGCGCGGCATAACGTGCCGGTGCTGGGGATCAACCGTGGCAGCCTGGGTTTCCTGACCGATATCCGCCCCGATGAACTGGAAGTGGAAGTGGCCAAGGTGCTCGATGGCCATTACCTGGTGGAAAACCGCTTCCTGCTGCAAGCCGAAGTGCGCCGCCACGGCGAAGCCATCGGCCAGGGCGATGCCCTCAATGATGTGGTGCTGCACCCCGGCAAGTCCACGCGGATGATCGAGTTCGAGCTGTATATCGACGGCCAGTTCGTCTGCAGCCAGAAGGCCGACGGCCTGATCGTCGCCACGCCCACCGGTTCTACCGCCTATGCACTGTCGGCGGGCGGCCCGATCATGCATCCCAAGCTCGACGCCATTGTGATCGTGCCGATGTACCCCCATATGTTGTCCAGCAGGCCGATTGTGGTCGACGGCAACAGTGAGCTGAAAATCGTGGTTTCCAAAGACATGCAGATTTACCCGCAAGTCTCCTGTGACGGGCAGAACCATTTCACCTGCGCCCCCGGTGACACCATCACCGTGAGCAAAAAGGCGCAAAAGCTGCGGCTGATCCACCCGCTGGACCACAACTACTATGAAGTGTGCCGTACCAAGTTGGGCTGGGGCAGCCGCTTGGGGGGTGGAGGCGACTGATGCTCGATCCCGCGCGTAGCTACGACCTGATTGGTGACGTGCACGGTTGCGCTCATACCCTTGAGCACTTGCTCGACCTGTTGGGCTACCACAAACAGGCTGGCACCTGGCGCCATCCGTCGCGTATGGCGGTGTTCCTCGGCGATATCATCGACCGTGGCCCACGCATTCGCGAGGCGTTGCATATCGTCCATGACATGACCGAGGCCGGCCAGGCGTTGTGCATCATGGGCAACCACGAATTCAATGCGCTGGGCTGGACCACGCCGGCGCCACCCGGCAGTGGCAAACAGTTCGTGCGCGAGCACAACCCACGGCACGAGCGGTTGATCCACGAGACCCTGACCCAATTCGAGCATCACCCCGCCGACTGGCATGACTTCCTCGGCTGGTTCTATGACATGCCGCTGTTTGTCGACGCCGGGCGTTTCCGCGTGGTGCATGCGTGCTGGGACGATGGGTTTATCCAGCCGCTGCGCGCGACCTTCCCCGACGGCTGCATCGACCAGCACTTCCTGCAGGCCGCGGCCGTGCCGGGCAGTTTTGCCTGCAACGCGTTCGACCGCCTGCTGCGCGGTACCGACATGCGCCTGCCGGATGGCTTGACCCTGACCGGCGGCGACGGGCTGACACGTTCCTTCTTCCGCACCAAATTCTGGGAGGACGACCCTAAGACCTATGGCGACATCGTGTTCCAACCCGATGCCTTGCCAGAGCCGGTGGCACGCACACCGTTATCGTCCAGCCAAAAGAATTCCCTGCTGCGCTACGGCGTCGACGAACCCTTGCTGTTCGTCGGCCATTACTGGCGCAGCGGCAAACCGGCGCCGATCCGCCCGAACCTGGCTTGCCTGGACTACAGCGCGGTGCTGTACGGCAAGCTGGTGGCCTACCGCCTGGACCAGGAAACCCGCCTGGATCCAGGTAAATTCGTATGGGTGGACGTTGAGCGACCCGAGGTGATTGTATGAGTGCCGTGCCCGTATTGCGCTTGCCCCTGAGCGTCGACCTGGGCGGTTTCGTCAAACTGCTGCAACGCATGCAGGTGCCCCATCGCGTCAGCGAAGAAGCCGGCGAGCAGGTGTTGTGGGTGCCCGAGACCATCAGCGACGACGTGCGCGTGCTCTACGAACGCTTTCCTGCGGGCGACCCGGACCAGCAATTGGATATTCCAGAGCAGGCGCCCGTTTCGCGCCCGGGCTTTGTCCAGCAATTGCGGCATAGCCCGGTCACCGCCTTGGTGCTGCTGGCAAGCATCATTGTCGGCGCGGTGACCTTGCTCGGTGAAAACCTGCAAGCCATGAGCTGGCTGACGTTCCTGCCTTTCCGGGTGACGGGCGAGTACATCCAGTTCACGCCATTGGCCGATTCATTGGCTTCCGGCCAGTGGTGGCGGTTGATCACGCCAATGCTGATCCACTTCGGCATCCTGCACCTGGCCATGAACGGCATGTGGTACTGGGAACTGGGGCGGCGCATCGAAGTGCGCCAGGGCGGCATCAACCTGCTGGGCCTGACCCTGTTGTTCAGCCTGGTCTCCAACTACGCGCAATACGCCTATGGCGGCCCTGGCCTGTTTGGTGGGTTGTCCGGCGTGTTGTATGGTCTGCTCGGGCATTGCTGGATCTTTCAATTGCTGTCGCCCAACCCGGCTTATCGCTTGCCCCGTGGGGTGCTGGTGATGATGCTGGTGTGGCTGGTTCTGTGCCTGTCGGGGCTGGTCTCGATGATCGGTTTCGGTGAAATCGCCAATGCTGCCCATGTTGGCGGCCTGGTTATCGGTTGCCTGACGGGTTTGCTGGGCGGCTTGTACAGCCGTCGCAAATCTTCTATTTGATAAGGAAGAGCCTCATGTCCTCTTTTGCTGAAATGATCGAAAACATCACCCCGGATATCTACGAGAGCCTCAAGCTCGCCGTGGAAATCGGTAAATGGTCCGATGGCCGCAAGCTCACTGCAGAACAGCGTGAGCTGTCCCTGCAAGCGGTGATCGCCTGGGAAATCCAGAACCTGCCCGAAGACCAGCGCACCGGCTACATGGGCCCGCAGGAATGCCAGTCGAAGTCGACCACCGTGCCGAACATCCTGTTCAAGTCGGATGCGATCCATTGATTGAAATCGGTCGCGGTGCAGTCAGCAAAATGTCGGCGCAACTCGGTGAGCCGACCGTTCAATATGCGTTTCGGCTAGGCGATACCGAGGTGCCGGTCAACCCGTTGATCGGCACCCATGTACGCCTGGAGTATCTCGGCGCCATCCATTGCAGCCATTGCGGCCGCAAGACCAAGACCAGCTTCAGCCAGGGTTATTGCTACCCGTGCATGACCAAGCTGGCCCAGTGCGACCTGTGCATCATGAGCCCCGAGCGTTGCCATTACGACGCCGGCACCTGCCGTGATCCCAGCTGGGGCGAACAGTTCTGCATGACCGACCATGTGGTGTACCTGGCCAATTCGTCGGGGATCAAGGTCGGCATCACCCGCGCCACCCAACTGCCCACCCGTTGGCTCGACCAGGGCGCCAGCCAGGCGCTGCCGATCATGCGGGTTGCAACACGCCAGCAGTCCGGTTTCGTCGAGGACCTGTTCCGCAGCCAGGTCGCCGACAAGACCAACTGGCGTGCGTTGCTCAAGGGCGATGCGCAATCGGTCGACCTCAAGCAGGTACGCGACGAGCTGTTTGCGTCCTGCGCCGAAGGCCTGCTGGGTTTGCAGGAACGCTTTGGTTTGCACGCCATCCAGACCATTGCCGACATCGAACCGATCGAAATTCGCTACCCGATCGAGCAGTATCCGACCAAGATCGTCAGCTTCAACCTGGACAAGAACCCGATTGCCGAAGGTACGCTGCTGGGGATCAAGGGTCAGTACCTGATCTTCGACACCGGCGTCATCAATATTCGTAAGTACACGGCCTACCAGCTCGCCGTGCATCAGTAAAAGGATCCCCTCATGCGCACCGAACAACCGAAGATGATTTACCTGAAGGACTATCAGGCGCCGGATTACCTGATCGAAGAGACGCACCTGACCTTCGAGTTGTTCGAGGACCACAGCCTGGTTCACGCGCAACTGGTGATGCGCCGTAACCCCGAGCGCGGCGCCGGCTTGCCGCCGCTGGTACTCGATGGCCAGCAGTTGGAGCTGCTGAGCGTGAATCTGGGCGACCGTGAACTGACCGCGGCCGACTACCAACTGACCGATAGCCACCTGACCCTGCAGCCGACCGCCGAGACGTTCACGGTCGACACCAGCGTGCGCATCCACCCGGAAACCAACACCGCGCTGGAAGGCCTGTACAAATCCGGCAGCATGTTCTGCACCCAGTGCGAGGCCGAAGGGTTCCGCAAGATCACCTACTACCTCGACCGTCCGGACGTGATGAGCACCTTCACCACCACGGTGATCGCCGAGCAACATCGCTATCCGATCCTGCTGTCCAACGGTAACCCCATCGCCAGCGGCCCCGGCGAGGATGGCCGCCACTGGGCGACCTGGGAAGACCCGTTCAAGAAGCCGGCCTACCTGTTCGCGCTGGTAGCCGGTGACCTATGGTGTGTCGAAGACACCTTCACCACCATGACTGACCGCACCGTGGCGCTGCGTATCTACGTCGAGCCGGAAAATATCGACAAGTGCCAGCACGCCATGACCAGCCTGAAAAAGTCCATGCGCTGGGATGAAGAAACCTACGGCCGTGAGTATGACCTCGACATCTTCATGATCGTGGCGGTCAACGACTTCAACATGGGCGCCATGGAGAACAAGGGCCTCAATATCTTCAACTCCAGCGCCGTGCTGGCGCGCGCCGAAACCGCCACCGACGCCGCGCACCAGCGGGTCGAGGCAATCGTCGCCCACGAATATTTCCACAACTGGTCGGGCAACCGCGTGACCTGTCGCGACTGGTTCCAGCTGTCGCTGAAAGAAGGCTTTACCGTATTCCGTGATTCGTGCTTTTCCGCCGACATGAACTCGGCCACGGTCAAGCGCATCCAGGACGTGGCTTACCTGCGTACCCACCAGTTCGCTGAAGACGCCGGCCCCATGGCCCATGCCGTGCGCCCGGACAGCTTTATCGAGATCTCCAACTTCTACACCTTGACCGTGTACGAAAAAGGCTCGGAAGTGGTCGGCATGATCCATACCTTGCTCGGCGCCGAAGGCTTCCGTAAAGGCAGCGACCTGTACTTCGAGCGCCATGACGGCCAGGCCGTGACCTGCGACGATTTCGTCAAGGCCATGGAAGACGCCAACGGTGCCGACCTCAGCCAGTTCAAACGCTGGTACAGCCAGGCCGGCACGCCACGCCTGGCGGTCAGCGAGTCTTACGACGCCGCGGCAAAAACCTACAGCCTGACCTTCCGTCAGAGCTGCCCGGCCACCCCAGACAAGGTGGAGAAACTGCCGTTTGTGATTCCCGTGGAATTGGGCCTGCTGGACGGGCAGGGCGCCGGTATCGCGTTGCGCCTGGCCGGTGAGGCGGCGGCGGGCGGTACTTCGCGTGTGATTTCGGTGACCGAAGCCGAGCAGACCTTCACCTTCGTCGATATCGCCGAACAGCCGTTGCCGTCGTTGTTGCGTGGCTTCTCGGCGCCGGTGAAACTGAGCTTCCCGTACACCCGCGATCAACTGATGTTCCTGATGCAGCACGACAGCGACGGCTTCAACCGCTGGGATGCCGGCCAGCAACTGTCGGTGCAGGTGTTGCAGGAACTGATCGGCCAACATCAGGCCGGGCAACCGCTGAAGCTGGATCAACGCCTGATCGATGCACTGCGCAGCGTGTTGAGCGATGACAGCCTGGACCAGGCCATGGTCGCGGAGATGCTCTCGCTGCCGGGTGAAGCCTACTTGACCGAAATCAGTGAAGTGGCCGATGTCGACGCCATCCACGCCGCCCGCGAGTTTGCCCGCAAGCAACTGGCCGACCAACTGTTCGAAGGGCTGTGGCTGCGTTACCAGGCCAACCGTGAGCAGTCCAAGCAAACCCCGTACGTGCCCGCGGCCGAGCATTTTGCCCGTCGCGCCTTGCAGAACATCGCGCTGTCGTACCTGATGCTCAGCGGCAAGCCCGAAGTGCTGGCGGCGACGCTGGACCAGTTTGATACCAGCGACAACATGACCGAACGCTTGACCGCGCTGGCGGTGCTGGTGAATTCGCCATTCGAGGCGGAAAAAGCCAAGGCGTTGGCGGTATTCGCTGAGAACTTCAAGGACAACCCGCTGGTCATGGATCAATGGTTCAGTGTGCAGGCCGCCAGCGTCTTGCCCGGCGGGTTGGCGCGGGTCAAGGCGTTGATGGAGCACCCGGCGTTCACGATCAAGAACCCGAACAAGGTGCGTGCACTGATTGGCGCGTTTGCCGGGCAGAACCTGATCAACTTCCATGCGGCGGATGGGTCGGGCTATCGCTTCCTGGCGGACCTGGTGATCCAGCTGAATGCGTTCAACCCACAAATCGCTTCGCGCCAGTTGGCGCCGTTGACTCGCTGGCGTAAATACGACAGCGCGCGGCAGGCGCTGATGAAGGCGGAGCTGGAACGTATTCGTGGTTCGGGTGAATTGTCCAGTGATGTGTTTGAGGTGGTCAGCAAGAGCCTGGCGTAACGCGCGGGTTGGTTGACGAAAACGGCCCACCGATTGCTCGGTGGGCCGTTTTTTTTGCGTGCGGTCGAGTGGGCTGAAGGGCTGTTGGTTTGAATGTGGGCACTGAGTATTGGCTGACACACGCTGTCCAGGCCGCCCCACAGCTTATGGGTCAGTCGGTTTTTTGCAGGGTCAGCACTTCGAACCCGTCCCGTGTCACGGCGACGGTATGTTCCCACTGCGCCGACAGGCTGTTGTCCTTGGTCACCACCGTCCAGCCGTCTTTCAGGCTGCGCACTTTGGCGCTGCCCTGGTTGAGCATCGGCTCGATGGTAAACACCATGCCTTCTCGCAGTTCCAGCCCGGTGCCGGGGCGGCCGAAGTGCAGGACCTGCGGCTCTTCATGCATCTGCCGGCCAATGCCGTGGCCGCAGTATTCACGCACCACGCTGTAGCCGTTGGCTTGCGCGTGGCTTTGGATCGCATGGCCGATATCGCCCAGGCGCGCGCCTGGCTTGACTTGGCGGATGCCGGCCCACATGGCTTCGAAGGTCATTTCAACCAGGCGCCGAGCCTTGGGGGGGACGTTGCCAATCATGTACATCTTGCTGGAGTCGGCGATGAAGCCGCCTTTTTCCAGGGTGATGTCGATGTTGATGATGTCGCCGTCCTTGAGGATGTCCTTGGCACTGGGCATGCCGTGGCACACCACTTCGTTGATCGAGGTGTTGATGGAGAAGGGGTAGTCGTATTGTCCGAGGCTGGCCGGGCGGGCCTTCAAGTCGTTGCGGATGAAGGCTTCGACTGCCGCGTCCAGCTCTAGGGTGGAACGGCCGGCGATGACAAAACCATCGAGCATGCTGAACACCTGGGCCAGCAGGCGACCGGCTTCGCGCATCACGGTCAGTTGGGCAGGGGTCTTGATCATTGGCTGCGGCCTCGGATCAGGTCGGGCTTGTCCAGCAACAGTTTGTTGATCAGCTCGTTGTACGGCAGGCTGGGGTTGAGCTCGGCCAGCAGGCCGATCTTGATCCAGAACTCGGCCTGGGCGTTGATGGAACGATCCATCGCGGCGCTGGCCAGGCGCAGTTGTTCGTGCAATTGGTCGGTGATCTTGACGATGCCCATGGTGTTCACTGTGTTGATTGAATATATGAAGCGTATACGTTTCGTATATTCTGAGTAAACCCCCACGCGCTAAATGGTGTTGGGCCATTGACTTGCCCTGCACCCGCCGGGTAATTTCGATACATGACATTTCAAACTTTCCGCAGCCAGCCAAGCATTATTACCGCCATTCCTCATTTGGCGGGATAGCGCACGGCTGTACCCAAACCCGCCCTAGAGGCGGGTTTTGTTTTTCCGTCTCCAGGGCCCTTTAAGCAAGCCAGGAGACACCCATGAGCACCTGCACAGCGCCCCACACTGCCGACACGGGATTGCTTGAGCACTATGTGAAGAAGATCCTCGCCGCCCCGGTCTATAACCTGGCGCTGCGCACGCCGCTGCAAGCCGCCCCGGCGTTGTCGGCATTGCTGGGCAACCAGGTGCTGCTCAAGCGCGAAGACTTGCAGCCGACCTTTTCCTTCAAGATTCGCGGTGCCTACAACAAGTTGGTGCAACTGAGCGATGAGCAGAAGGCTCGCGGCGTGGTGACCGCTTCGGCGGGCAACCACGCCCAGGGTGTCGCCCTGGCAGCGCGCGAGCTGGGGATCCAGGCACGCATCGTCATGCCGTGCAGTACGCCGGAATTGAAAGTGCTGGGTGTGCGCTCCCGGGGCAGCGAAGCGGTGCTGCATGGTGCGAGCTTTCCATTGGCCCTGGCCCATGCGCTGCAACTGGCCGAGACGTCCGGTTGCACCTTTGTCTCACCGTTCGATGACCCGGACGTCATCGCTGGCCAGGGCACCGTGGCCATGGAGATCCTGCGCCAGCAGCAGGGCGCGTTGGACGCGATCTTCGTGCCGGTGGGCGGCGGTGGCCTGATCGCCGGGATCGCGGCATACGTCAAATACCTGCGGCCACAGGTGCGCATCATCGGCGTCGAGCCGGAAGGTTCGAGTTGCCTGTTGGCCGCCCTGCGCGCGGGCGAGCGGGTGGTGCTGCCCAGTGTCGACGGGTTTGCCGACGGCACTGCCGTGGCGCAGATCGGCGCATATGGCTATGAAATCTGCCGGGATTGGGTGGATGAAGTCATCACTGTCAGCAACGATGAACTGTGCAGTGCGATCAAGTTGATCTATGACGATACCCGGTCCATCACCGAACCCTCCGGCGCGTTGGCCGTGGCGGGTATTCGTCACTATGTCGGCCAAAACGGCGTGCGTGGGCAGACGCTGGTGGCAATCAACTCGGGCGCCAATATCAACTTTGATAGTTTGCGATATGTTGCTGAAAGAGTGGCTGCGCAGGCGGCTGTTTAATCCGAAGGCCAGGGTTAAACGTTTAATCGAAGCTGTTCGGCGATGATCTAACTCGTGCGATCCGGACTTGCACAAAGTTATACAAAATGGCGCCTTGCTTATGAGGAAAGGTTACAACGGCATTGGATTTTGCCGAGTACGCTTGGAAGTTGTAAGCGTCTGCCAGGGTTGGCAAGACGTGGCAGGCACGCGCCTGCCAGGCCTATAACAATTGTTGGCAGTCTCATAAAAAGGAGAGGTTGGCCATGCTTTCAGATTTAGAACTTCGCAGCATTATTGAAGGAAGTTTTCTGCCTAAACGGTGTGAATGTATCAAAGCCGAAGATGCTTCGTTGACGATCAAGGTCTATGACGACCGTGACCGCGACCGCGTGGACTTGGAGGTCAAAGGTATAAACGCCGACAAACTCGACAGCAGTCGCGCAATTTGCAATCTGATTACTGGATTACGCGAAGACCTGAAGCAGTCACAGGCACCGGTCCTGCAAAGAGCCGCTGGGCGCAGTCACTTCTGATAGTTGGACATGAACGCTGGGCCTGGTGATTGCCAGGCCCAACGCTGTTTATGCCCGCCCATCAATTCTGGAAGTCGCAGGCTTCGGACAGTTTCCGATAGCTGACATCTTCGACTTTGCCCGCCTTGTCCACGAACTTGATATCCGCGTCGATGACCTTGCAGTCATCGGTCGGGGCTTCGTTCATGGCCAGGACCTTGGCGATGTTCATCGGCATGCCGTAATGGTAAGGCACGGGTTTGGCCGCGGCGTCTTGATCGTCGGCCTGGGCCAGACCCGACACCGCTGCCAGCGCCAGTGCGCCGCCGAGCATGAAGGTACGCAGTTTCATGGTGGTTCTCCGCAAGTGGATACACCGTTACCCTCGGCTTGCGGGATTAACCATCGATTAATTTCTACTTCGCTGACAAAACCTTCATGAATGCGTGGTTCAGCCCAGTTGGTGGCGATACGGCAGGTCCGGCCCGGTCTTGCCGCAGGTCAACGCTGCGGCGCGGATGGCGAAGCCGAGCATGGCGTCGATCTGCGCGCGGGTCAGCTGTTGCAAGCCCTCGACCGAATCCAATTGCTGTTCGGTCAGCCAGGCAATCAGCGCGGCCTGGAAGGTATCGCCAGCCCCCACGGTATCGGCCATCACCACCTTGACCGCCGGCGCGGACCAGTTGCCATGCTGGCGGCTGAACACGCTGGCGCCATCGCCGCCACGGGTCAGGAACACCAACTGGCAACGGTGTTGCAGCCAGCCTTGCAGCACGCTTTCCGGCGATTGGTCGGGGTAGAGCAGGTGCAGGTC
The DNA here is from genome assembly GCF_029457515.1 of Pseudomonas sp. G11. NCBI lineage: Bacteria > Pseudomonadati > Pseudomonadota > Gammaproteobacteria > Pseudomonadales > Pseudomonadaceae > Pseudomonas > Pseudomonas sp. G11. The sequence goes on along the minus strand of NZ_CP120377.1, from coordinate 4,597,228 downwards.
TTCATCGCTGACCTTGATCAGGTCGGCGTACTTGACCAGTTCCGCCACGCGTTCGCGCCAGAGCTGGATGTCGGGCTGCGGGTTAAGCCGCACATTCGGGTCGAGGCTGATCAGGCGCTTGCCGCTTTCGCGCTTGACCAGGCTCAGCAGGGTGTCGCCAATCGGCTGTACCACCAGGGAGAACGAGCCGATATGCAGGCCGCGTACCTCATCACCGAGGACCGGCAAATGCGCGACTTCCAACAGCCGGTCCGCGCAGCCTTCACCCCGGAAGTTGTACTGCGGTGAGCCATTGGCGCCCACCGCGACCATCGACAGGGTGGTCGGCGCGGCGAATTCCACCAGGAACTGTTCGCTTACGCCTTCGTCTTTCAGCACCTGCAATAAGCGCCGGCCGAGGAAGTCGGTGGACAGCCCGCCAAACAGCCCGGCCTCGATGCCCAGGCGGCGCAAACCCACCGCCACGTTGAACGGCGAACCGCCAGCAATCGCCTGGTAATTGACCCTGGAAGCCTGCCCGCTGGCATCCTCCTCACTGAAAAAATCAAACAGCGCCTCACCGCACACCAGATACATAGTCGTTCGCTCTTAAAGGGTTGCCACATGCTGTTGATAGCGTTCGTAAGCCTGTTGGTAGGCGCTGACACTGGCGGCCACCGGCAGGGTACGGCTGGCCGGATCGACACTCACGCATTTGTCGCACAGGCTGGCCAGGGATTCGCCGGACTGGCTCCACGCCGCCTGGATCGCCGCGCCCAGGGCGGCGGCTTCGCTTTGTTCGGTGCAGATGACTTCGGTGTTCATGATATCGGCGACCATCTGCCGCCACACCGGACTTTTCGAACCACCGCCGATCAGGCGGATGCTTTGGCTTTGCAGGCCGGTCTGACGCAGCAGGTCGAGGCCGTAGCGCAGGCCGAAGGTGGTGCCCTCGACGACGGCGCGGCACAGGTTGGCGCGGGTCAGGTTGGTCATGGTCAGGCCGTGCAGGCTGCCCGTGGCATGGGGCAGGGCGGGCACGCGTTCGCCGTTGAGGAACGGCAGCATGCTGACGCCGTCGGCGCCGATGGGCGCCTGTTCGACCAGGGCGTTGAACGTGGCCAGGTCGAGATCGAACAGTTCGCGAATCACCCCGGTGGCATTGGTCAGGTTCATGGTGCAGATCAATGGCAACCAGCCGCCGCTGGATGAACAGAAGGTTGCGACCGACGCCTGCGGGCTCACATTGGGCTGGTCGGCAAAGGCATACACGGTGCCCGAGGAGCCCAGGCTCATGGTGATCACGCCGGGCGCGATATTGCCGGTGCCGATGGCGCCCATCATGTTGTCGCCGCCGCCGCTCGAAACGATGGCCTCGGGGTTGATGCCCAGGCGTTCGGCGATGGCGGGGAGGATCGTGCCAATGGTGTGGTCGGCCTCGATCAGTTCCGGCAAGGCCGCTTCCAGGCGCCCGCTGGGGTCGATGTGCTTGAGCAACGCCACATCCCATTCACGGGTGCGCACGTTGAAGTAACCGGTGCCCGAGGCGTCGCCGTATTCCGCGACGGCGCGGCCGGTGAGCCAGTAGTTGAGGTAGTCGTGGGGCAGCAGGACGTGGGCGATGCGCGCGAAGATGTGCGGGTGCTGCTCAAGGGTCCACAGCAGTTTCGACACGGTGTAGCCCGGCGCAATCGCCACGCCCAGGCGTTCCAGCGAGCCGCTCTCGCCGCCCAGGTAGGCCAGCAGGCGCTGGTTCTCCGGCGCGGTTTCGGTGTCGCACCACAGCTTGGCCGGGCGCAGCACCTGGCCGCTGTCATCCAGCAGCACCAGGCCGTGCTGCTGGCCGGACACGCCGATGCCGAGGATGTCCTGGCCGTCCACGCCGGCCTGTTGCAGGGCGCGGTGGGTGGCCTCGGTAAAGGCGTCGAGCCACTCCTGGGTGTGCTGTTCGCGACGGCCATTGGCGCCGCTGATCAGCGTATGTGCGGCGGCGCCCAGGCCCAGGACCTTACCGCTGGAGGCGTCGAGGACGATCGCCTTGGTGCCTTGGGTGCCGCAGTCGATGCCGAGGAACAGGTTTTGCTGGGTCATGATGGTTTGCTCAGCATTATTGTTGGATTGTAAATGCGCTTTAAATATGGGAGGGGGCTTGCCCCCGATGGCGGTGTTTCAGTGTAAATGTTCTTTACTGACCCAGCGCTATCGGGGGCAAGCCCCCTCCCACAGTTTTAAGCCGGTTGCTTCAGAAGCTGTCGCAGGGTCGCGGTGACGCCGTGGTCGCGCAGGCTCCCATAGCACCGCTCGAACGCTGCCACAAATTCAGGCGAGTTGGGAATAGCCTTGCCGAAAATCTCCTCCACGCCCAGCAACCGCTGACTGATCAGCCCCTCGTCACTCACCAGGCCTTGGCAGAACTCCGCGCGCGGATCCGGGATCTTGTAGCTCACCCCATTCTCATCCACGCCCTTCAAATACAAGGCCCAGGCAGCGACGACCAGCGCCGCGCGCTCCGTCTCGCGCCCATCGGCAATCAGGCGGTTGATGGTCGGCACGGTGAACTTGGGAAATTTCGACGAGCCGTCCGAGCACACCCGTTCCAGCTGATCGGCAATCGCCTGGTTGGAGAAACGATCCACCAGGGTCTGCTTGTACTCGGTCAGGTCGATCCCCGGCACCGGCGCCAGGTTCGGCGTGACGTCGAGGTCCATGTACGTGCGCATATACGCGACGAACAGCGGGTCATTCATGGTCTCGTGCACAAACCGATAGCCTTTGAGAAAACCCAGGTAGGTCAAGGCCAGGTGGCTGCCATTGAGCAGGCCGATCTTCATTTCCTCATAGGGCGTCACGTCGTCGGTGAACTGGACGCCGACCTGTTCCCAGGCCGGGCGGCCGTTGACGAACTTGTCTTCCAGCACCCACTGCACAAAGGGTTCGCACACCACTGGCCAGGCATCGTCGATGCCGTGCTCGTCGTGCAGTTGCAGGCGGTGGGCGGTGCTGGTCATTGGCGTGATGCGGTCGACCATGGCATTCGGGAAGCTTACGTTGGCCTTGATCCAGTCATGCAGTTCGGCGTCGTGCAGGGCGGCGAACGCCAGCAGGGCCTTGCGCGTCACGGCGCCGTTGTGCGGCAGGTTATCGCAGGACATCACCGTGAAGGCTGGCGTGCCGCTGGCACGGCGTTGGGTCAGCGCGGCGCAGATAAAGCCGAACACGGTTTTCGGCGCTGTCGGGTGGGCCAGGTCGTGCTGGATCTGCGGCAAGTGGGCCATGAACTCGCCGTTGCTGTCGTCAATGCAGTAGCCGCCCTCGGTGATGGTCAGCGACACGATACGAATGGCTGGGCTGGCCAGTTTGTCGATCAGCGCCTGGGCACCGTCTTCGGCCAGCAGCATGTCGCTGAGGGAACCGATCACACGCACTTCGGTGTCGTCGGTATCGCCCAGTTCATACAGGGTGAACAGGTAGTCCTGGCCGGCCAGGTCGTCGCGCGCCTTGCGGTCCTCGGCGCGCAGGCCGACACCGCAGATGCTCCAGTCCAGGCCAACCCCGGTGTTCATCAGCGCATCGGTGTAATACGCCTGGTGCGCGCGGTGGAAGCCGCCGACGCCAATGTGCGCGATGCCCTGGGTGGTGCTGGCAATGTCGTAGGTCGGCAGTTTCACGTGCGGCGCCAGCCGGTTGAGGTTCTGTTTGTTCAGCTTCATAACGAAATACTCGCGAAATCAGGCGGCAGCGCGCAGTGGGCGGGCCACGGCCACGCCATCGGTGTCGAACAGGTGGCAGTGCGCCGGGTCGAGGTGAAGGTGCAGGGTCTCGCCATATTGGCTGGCCATGTCACCGCGAATCCGCATGGTCAGCGGTTCGCCGTTGGTGGTGTTGACGTGGCAGAAGGTGTCACTGCCTAGGCGTTCCCCGACATCGGCGGTGACGGTCAGGCTGGTCTGCCCTTGCGTGGCGATTTCCAGGTGCTCCGGACGAATACCCAGGGTCACCGCACTGCCTACGCTCAGGCTGGCGCCGCTCAGGGGCAGGCTGATCAGGGTGCCGGCATCCAGTTGCACGTCGCAGCCCTGGCCGTCGACGCGAGTGACCTTGCCCTTGAGAAAGCCCATCTTCGGTGTGCCGAGAAAGCCCGCCACAAACAGGTTGGCCGGCTGGTGGTAGAGCTCCAGCGGCGAGCCGACCTGTTCGATGCGGCCACTGTTGAGCACCACGACCTTGTCGGCCAGGGTCATGGCCTCGACCTGGTCGTGGGTCACGTAGATCATGGTCGCTTGCAGTTCTTTATGCAGGCGCGCCAGTTCCAGGCGCATCTGTACGCGCAGCGCGGCGTCGAGGTTGGACAGCGGTTCGTCGAACAGGAAGATCTTCGGGTTACGCACAATCGCCCGGCCAATCGCCACGCGCTGGCGCTGGCCGCCGGACAGTTGCTTGGGCTTGCGCTCCAGCAACGGGCCCAGCTCCAGGATGCGCGCCGCTTCGTTGACCTTGCTCTCCACCAGCTTCTTGTCGACGCCGGCCAAATCCAGGGCAAACGACATGTTCTTGCGCACGCTCATGTGCGGGTACAGCGCGTAGGTCTGGAACACCATCGCCAGGTCGCGCTTGGCGGGGGTGACTTCGGTGATGTCGCGGCCATCGAGTTCGATGGTGCCTTCGCTGACTTCTTCCAGGCCGGCGATCAGGCGCAGCAGGGTCGATTTACCGCAGCCCGAGGGGCCGACGAAGACCACGAATTCCTTGTCGTGCACTTCCAGGTCGATGCCCTTGATGATGGAGAAGCCTTCGAAGCCTTTTTGCAGATTCTTGATTTTCAGGTTGGCCATGGGATGGGCCTCCTCTTTTAATTTTTATGGAAACCGTTATTTCACGGCGCCGAAGGACAGGCCGCGCACCAGCTGTTTCTGGCTGATCCAGCCGAAGATCAGGATCGGCGCGCAGGCCAGGGTCGACACGGCAGACAATTTGGCCCAGAACAAGCCTTCGGGGCTGGAGTAGGAGGCAATCAGCGCGGTCAGCGGCGCGGCACTCGACGAGGTCAGGTTCAACGACCAGAACGCCTCGTTCCAGCACAGGATCAGCGACAGCAGCACGGTGGAGGCCAGCCCGCCCTTGGCGATCGGCAGCAGCACCCGCACCATTTCCTGCCACAGGGTGGCGCCATCGAGGCGGGCGGCTTCGAGGATGTCTTTCGGGATGTCCTTGAAGTAGGTGTAAACCATCCACACCACGATCGGCAGGTTGATCAGGGTGTAGATGATGATCAGCGCGATGCGCGTATCCAACAGGCCAAAGCTCTTGGCCAGCAGGTAGATCGGCATCAGTACGCCTACCGGGGGCAGCATTTTGGTCGACAGCATCCACAGCAGGGTGCCTTTGGTGCGCTGGGTTTCATAGAACGCCATGGAGTAGGCGGCCGGTACCGAGATCAGCAGGCACAGGGCCGTGGCGCTGAATGAGATCACCACTGAGTTCCAGGCGTAGGCGAAGTAGTTGCTGCGTTCGTTGATGTGCAGGTAGTTCTCCAGCGTCGGCGTGAAGATGAACTGCGGCGGCGTGGCGAACGCGTCGATTTCGGTCTTGAAGCTGGTCAGCACCATCCAGAAGATCGGGAAGAAAATCAGGATCGCGATGGCCCAGGCCAGGGTGCCGAGCAACAGGCTTTGCAGGCGGCGGGATTGTTGGAGTGTCATGGCGCGGCCCTCAAGGCTTGTCAGTCAGGTTTTTGCCGATCATCCGCACCAGGATGATCGCCGCGATATTGGCGATGACCACGGCAATCAAGCCGCCGGCCGAGGCCATGCCGACGTCGAACTGCACCAGCGCCTGGTTGTAGATCAGGTAGGCGAGGTTGGTCGAGGCGTAGCCGGGCCCACCGTTGGTGGTGGTGAAGATTTCGGCGAATACCGAAAGCAGGAAGATGGTCTCGATCATCACCACCACCGCAATCGGGCGGGCCAGGTGGGGCAGGGTCAGGTGCCAGAAGATCGCGATGGCGCCGGCCCCGTCCAGGCGCGCCGCTTCCTTTTGTTCCTGGTCGAGGGACTGCATGGCGGTCATCAGCAGCAGGATCGCGAAGGGCAGCCATTGCCACGACACAATGATGATGATCGACAGCAGCGGATAGTGCGCCAGCCAGTCCACCGGCTCGGCGCCGAAGAACTTCCACACGGCCGCGAGAATCCCCGACACCGGGTGGAAAATCAGGTTCTTCCAGATCAGCGCACCGACGGTGGGCATGATGAAAAACGGCGAAATCAGCAGCACCCGGACAATGCCACGCCCCAGGAACTCACTGGCCTCCAGCAGGGCACTGATCAGCACGCCGAATACCACGCTGATCAGCAGCACGCTGCCTACCAGCAACAACGTATTGGTGGCGCCGGGCAGGAAGCCCGAGTCGGTGATGAAGTAAGTGAAGTTTTCCAGCCCCACGAACTGGTTTTCGCCAGGGTAGAGCAGGTTGTAGCGGATCAGCGAAAAGTACAGGGTCATGCCCAGCGGCACGATCATCCACAGCAGCAGCAAGGCCACCGAGGGGCTGACGAGAAACCAGCCGGGGTTGGCCAGGCGGTTTTTGGTGGGTGTATTCATGGTGATCAGGACCGATTAGAGACGGGGGCGCAAAACCCCTGTAGGAGCGAGCTTGCTCGCGAAGGTATTTCAGGCGCATTGCGGCGTCGGATGTACCTTTTTCGCGAGCAAGCTCGCTCCTACAGGATCGGGGGTTACTTGGGGTAACCGGCCCGCTTCATTTCACGCTCGGTGGTGGTCTGCGCGGCGGTCAGTGCGGCATCGACCGTTTGCTGGCCGGTCAACGCGCCCGAGAAGAACTTGCCGACCTGGGTACCGATCGCCTGGAACTCAGGAATGGTCACCAGTTGGATACCGATATACGGCACCGGCTTGAGGGTCGGCTTGGTCGGGTCGGCGACTTTCAGCGACTCCAGGGTCACCTTGGCGAACGGCGCGGCCTTCATGTACTCGTCGCTGTAGGTCGACTTGCGGGTACCTGGCGGTACGTTGGCGATGCCGTCGGTCTTGGCCACCAGTTGGCTGTATTCCTCGGAAGTCGCCCAGGTGGTGAAGGTCTTGGCGGCGTCCTTGGCCTTGGAACTGGTCGGGATGGCCAAGGACCAGGAGTACAGCCATGAGGTGCCTTTGTCGGTTTTTTCGTGCGGGGCAAAGGTGAAGCCCACATGATCGGCCACTTTGCTTTGGGTCTTGTCGGTCACGAACGAGCCGGCGACGCTGGCGTCGACCCAGATTGCACACTTGCCGCTGTTGAACAGCGCCAGGTTTTCGTTGAAACCGTTGCTGGAAGCACCCGGCGGGCCGGATTTTTTCATGTTGTCGACGTAGAAGGTCAGCGCCTCCTTCCACTCAGGGCCATTGAATTCCGGCTGCCACTTCTCATCGAACCAGCGCGCGCCGTAACCGTTGGCCAGCGTGGTGATCAGCGCCATGTTCTCGCCCCAGCCGGCTTTGCCGCGCAGGCACAGGCCGTATTGCTCTTTGCTCTTGTCGGTGAGTTTGGCCGCGTATTCGCCGATCTGGGTCCAGGTCGGATGCTCAGGCATGCTCAGCCCGGCATTTTTGAACAGGTCGGTGCGGTAATAGGTGATCGAACTTTCGGCATAGAACGGCAGGGCATACAGCGAGCCCTTGACGGACAACCCGTCACGCACGGAAGGGAACACATCGTCCAGGTTGTAGGAGGCCGGAAGGTCTTTCATCGGTTCCAGCCAACCCTTGGCGCCCCACAGTGCAGCTTCGTACATGCCAATGGTCAATACATCGAACTGCCCGCCTTGGGTGGCGATGTCGGTGGTCAGGCGTTGGCGCAACACGTTTTCTTCCAGCACGACCCAATTCAGCTTGATCTCCGGGTGCGCGGTCTCGAAGGTTTTCGAGAGCTTTTGCATGCGGATCATGTCGCTGTTGTTGACGGTGGCAATGGTCAGGGTTTGCGCGCCGAGGCTGACGGCGCTGAGGGTCATGCAGGTAGTCATGCAAGTGGAGACAAGCAGTGCTTTTGCTGGGAACTTCATCGCGCACTCCATTTCTGCGCCCAGGGGCTACAGAAGGACAGTTATTGTTGTTGTGTCTTCCCGCAAGGAGCCAGGAAGAGTGTGCGTTGATTACAGCCCTCAAACGGGGTGGTGACAAATCCTTGGGAACACTGGGACTGATACTTTTTTGCACTCGATCTCGGCCTGGCCGTTGAGCCGGACACTTTTACGGAGTCCTGGCACTGCGCATTGCGCAACAGTGCCAGGTACTGGGCATTAAGAGGTCAAGCTCGCAGCGGGCGTTTTTGGAGCGTGGTCAGCTCGTAGATCCATTGTGGGTACGTTGGGTTACGCCAACCTTTGTTGGTGTAGATTTTCAGACCGTTTGCGTGCCACTCGGACATCTTTTTCCTCAGCCGCCCGGTGTACTCGGACGCCTTGCATGAAATGTCGGCCCAAGGGTCTACGATCCAGGCATCTTTCCATTCGGCCTGTGAAAAATTGACGGTGCTTTTGCCTGCTGAAGGGGGGCCTCCGACTACCGTAAACACATGGTCCCCACCCTCGACATACCACGCTTGTGCTGTACCTCCGCTTTTTTTGATGATTTGAGCTGCCGATTCAGCCATTTCGTGACAGTTTCCAGCGCCGAACTTCAGACTGGATTCAACCGCTGGCCGATGGTTGTCGCGCATCCAAGAGATGATGGTATTGGCGACGTCTTCTCGGTACCGATCATTAAGGTCGTTGGGCGTGTGCTTGTTAGCGGAGCCGATGGCTGTGGCGTTGAAATGTGAGTCCACGGTTTTTTTTGCGTTTTCGGCATAAAACCGGTTTTGCTCCTCGACAGGCAGGTTCGCAAAATTCTCCGCTTTGGTTAATGGTTCGATGCTCGTCGCTTTGAGCACGACCGTGTCGTTGGCGTTTTTCAGCCTATTGATGAGTTGATAGACAAATTCGCGTTTTTTCTCCGCGCTGAACGTCGCAATAGTCGTTCTCAGTTTTGTGGCTTCGGCGTGTGTATAGCCGGCGGCTTCGAGTTTTGCGAAAGCCGAGTCCAGGGTGGGTAACGCGACGAACGCTTTATTCAAGGGCGCGCCAGTCAGTTTGAGCAAATTTTCGGTTTCCGCAGTGTGTGCCTTGATCAGCACGTTTTCAAAAGCCGATGCCTGTTGGCCGATTTTTTTGAAGTTGAGCACCGTCGAGGTTGCATCAAATTCGCTGTAGTAAAACGTTAGAGGATCCGCTTCTACAGTGAGGTAACGCTTGGGTCCTCCCGACTGCGTTGGCAGCAGGGAAATCGTTCCACGCAGCTCGCGCTGGTCGTTGCTCAGGCTGCTGATCGGGCCGAGTTTGACAATTCGCGTATTTTGCTCAAGGTTCGCCAGGGTGCTGGTTCCGGGAAAACCAAAGTGCGGGTCCTTGATGATTGTGCCGCGTGTCACTGGTAGATAATCGACAGGTACTTGCAATGTTCGTGGCGTCAGGGAATGGACACCGTCTTGTTCTACTACGTCGAATAAACGGCGTTCAAAAACGATCGTTGGGCTTTTTCCGGCGATAGCGGGTGAAGGGTAGAGACGTTTGTGTTCAAGGGCTTGAACCAACTTGGCGGTGTTGCCGCTGAAGTCCGAGACGATGTTTGAAAAACACAGATCATTTGTCCCACGTTTGACTCTTGGCCCTGCCGGGCAAAAGGCTTCCATGTCTTGTGGGGTGTTGAAATGATCTGCTGATTCAAGATCGGTAATGACATCAGGTTTCTTGGGGTCAAAGCGATACACCCTGTCCCCAACCCTCAGGTCGGTGTGGGTCGCTCTGTTAATCACCTGTGGGTTTTCTGAAAAGAGCGCTTCAGGCATCAAGATGCTTTCGCCGTCAGGCGAAGTCTCGCGCTTCAGTACGATGGATGTGTCCGAGCGGAAATCTGATAGTGCTGGCCCGTAGGCTGACAGGGTTTTGGGGTCGTAGGCATGCCATTGGCCATCCTGGAATAGCGCAGTCGCCTTGATCTGTTGTTCTGCGGTGCTGGTTCGCGTTACTGCGCCATCGGCCAGGTTGGCCGCTCTGCCAGACATCCCGGCCGAGGCCTCGGCAAGGTGGCTGCCCTGCATGCGGGCGAGTGCGCTGAGGGATGCCGAGGTGTTGGCGGCGGTCATGTCCTTGAGTGCGATGCTTTCGGCGCCTTCAGCGCCAAACTTCCCAATGAACTTGGCAGAGGTTTTGGCCGCCGCCCACGCCGCGCCGGATTTAGCGACGCGCCACAATTTCCCGGTACCTTCAGTGGCTGCGTAGAGGGCGACATCAACAGCCAGGTCACCTGCGGCTTTTACAAATTCACCGTGGTAAAGGTCTTCCAGGCTGGAGCCGCCAGGCAGGGCACGTAAAATGCCCTTGAAGAAGTCACTGGGTTCTACGCCGTTCTCAACGGGATTGTTAAATCCTCGGTGGAAGCTGATGAAATCACTTTTGTGCAGGTACACCGCGTCAGTCAACGCCGTGGCCACGGCCTCCATTCTTCTGTTGCTGTAGGGGGGAGATGATTCCTGGCTGGGGCTCTCCTCGTCGAACGTGATTTCACGCAACAAGGGGTTCTTATCGGTGTCGCCAGGAACCACCTGGATGAAGGGTTTAATGGCCGTCAGTGCAACGTTGGCGGTGGCACCTGGTTTGGGGGCGGTGCCGTTTTTTAACGCGTCCACATCAATGCCAAGTTCAACTGTGTGGCCCTGTTTCGTTGAAGGATTGATGTTTGGAATCTTGACGATTTGCCCTGTTGCCGGATAGACCGCGAAATACCTTCTTACGCCCTTGTGGTCGGACGTTATCACCACGCCGTTGCCGACGCCTTCCACCTTCAAGAAGTCCAATGTGCCGAATTGGAGGCTATTGCGCTCGTCAAAAGGCAGCTTGCTGAGCATGTCTTTGAACAGGGAAATCGTATTGAGCCTGCGCGGGGTAAAGTCTTCCTGGATGGCTTTGTCGAATTGCGCGTTGATGTCCGGCAACTCGTGGGCTCTGTTGCGCAGGTCGTCAACGTTCAGGCCTGTTTTGTAGGTACTCCAGCTTTCACCCAGACGGCCCGCCTCATAGACCTCGACGATGCTCGCGTTAATTCCGGAAAAGAGCCCGCCAGCCACCTTTTCCCATAGGACCGGGCTCTCAAAGTCGATGGCTGAGCCAAACGTTTCTCTCAATGCCGCCAGGGCCATGGCCCTTCTGCTCGGCGGCGTGAAGGTTCGCAGATAACGCTTGGCTTGCGAGGTTTCGTTGATCTGTGCGTTGAGTTTTTCTTGGCTGTCGTTCAGCTGTTCGAGGCTGTATTGGTCGCTGTCATTTTTCACCAGGTGATTATTGATGATTGCCCAATCAATTATCGGGTTCAGTTGGGCAATGGCCTGCAACTGGGTTTCAGACGGTGAAATAGGATTGATCTTGTGGAGCTCCATGACTTTCTGGAAGGTCATGCTCGCGGTAGCGCCCGCGGCGATCCGTTCGATCCGGTTGACGGCTGTGTTAAAGCCGACCCACTCGGGGGAGCCCAGGGTGAGGGTCTGCGGCACGTCTTTTACCAGCAGGTGCGGTGCTGCCCCCGCTAACAACACCTTAGCCATGGCCGGTGCGAGGTTGGCCGGGACCTGCTTGGTGTCAATCAAGTGTTGCTTGAACTGCTCGACAATGGTGTCGGTGCCATGCCCCCAGTTCCCAGAGGCCATGAGGTCGAAACCCGCCACGCTATTGCGCTGGGTGCCGGCCGTGGGGTCAAGCTCCAGCACCAGCGCAGTCAATAGCCATTGCTTCAGGCTGGTAGAGGTTTCAGCGCTTTTCATCTCGGTTTGCAGGCGGGTGGCAAACTCGAGGGCGGTGTCACTGGAAAGCAGCTGTTCCCGCGCTTGGTCAGGGTCGCTGCTCAGGTTCGGGACACTGGCACTCAAGAAACCGGCCAGGGAACCATGGCTGCCAATGGACTTTTTCACGAACTCGGTTACCGCCACACGCTGCTCAGTACTCAACGGTATGTCTGTGGACAGGAAACCCCATAGATTGCCAAAGGACGGCGCCTGCGGAATTTCGGTCTGCAAGGCCCGCAACAAGTTATCGACCTGTGCGGCCGATATGGCGCCGTACCAGCCTTGGTCCGAAAGAAACGCCTGGACGGTCGTGGTGCCCTTGGGCTGGTGGGAGGAGTCCGGGTCCACCGTGAAGCCCGTGGTCTGGTCGTTATCGACATTCCCGTGTTTGAGCTGATGGATCAGCGCATATCGATCGTTACTGTCGCCCAGTGCGGTTCTCTGGCGGTTCAGCCAGTTCACGACTTTCTGCGGGTTTTCAACCGGTGTTGGAAATTGCTGCGTGCGGCCCATCAGCTCCGTGTGTCGTGCGAACGCCTGGCTGCTGTAGTCGTTGCTGATGCCATAAAAACTGCCCACCCATTCGAAGGGCATGCTGTTGTCGGGCTGGTTCAGCGCGATGGTTTTTCCAGGGGGGCTGAATGCGGCCGCAGCGTTCAATACCGGTGCAAGCACATCGAAATGCTCAGGGTACTTTTGCGCGAAGTCAGTGGCGGTAAAGCGCTGCTCAAGGCCATTGACCTTACCGATCAAGGCGTTGTCCGTGGGGTCAAAGCGCAGGGAGGTCAGGTCGATGTTCTGTTTTTGGACCCATTCGGTAAACCCACGTCCCTTCAGGGCCTTGTCCAAGTAAGCCCGCCACTGTCCGATCAGGCTGTTGGCCGGGATCGATTCAAGCATTTTCGACTCTGCTTGGCTCGAGTCGCTCTTGAGCTCAAGCATTACGCCATGCACCGCGACAGCCAGTGCTCTTTCGGTGCTGGCCAAGGCGTCTTCGGGCGTGTCCGGGCTGTGTGCGGGGGGCGCGAGGGGCGTAGCGCTGTCGTTTTCCTGCAGGCGGGACTTGACCTCGACCGCCAGGGTTTCAAGTGGCGAAAGGTTCAGCGTCTTTGCGCTGAGCGGTAGGGCGACTGCCTGCTGCTTCTCCCGCACGCTACGCGAGCGAGCATCGTCAGCCGAGGGGGAGACCAGCGCCTTGAAGCCGTTGTCTCGGATGATTTGCGCACTTCTGCTCAGATTGGCTGCACGTGATCGTTGTTGCCAGCCATCCTGAGGGAAGCCATGGGGTGGCAGTGGTTCTTCGCCGTAGAAACGCAGTACTTCCGGCAGCGTTACAGGGTTCGCACCGGGGTAATCAACGTAGTCGCCCGAGCCTGTCGCCATCTGCTTTACCGCGGGTTCCACGTCTTGCCAGACAGAGGCCCAATCTGAAATGGCGTTGACAGGGAAGGTGGTGTCGACACCCTTGACTTTACCCTTCAAGGTCCCGTCGTCCGAGTTGATTTGGATGCTCGACAGGTCAAGGCTGTTCGCGCGTACAAACGTGGTAAAGGCGCTGCTGTTCAGTGCGTCCTTGAGGTTATTGCGGGCCAGGTTAAAGGTCGAGTACTCGGGCAGTTCGTCTATCGTGTACGCAAACGCCTGCCCCAGTGCCTGGCTGCACAGGCGGGCCAGGGCCTGATCGGCGTCCTTGACCTTTTGTATCGCCGGCACCGACGCGGGTATGAAGCCTGCCAGCAGCCGGTTCAACTGTGGCGTGGGCAGCTCCGCAACCTGTTGCTTGGCCTCTCTTTGGCGCTGCTGAACCGGGGCGAATTGCGCCGCGTAGTAACTGTCGGTGTTACTGATCGAACTGAAGTTTTGCTCTTTGAGCAATTGGTCGATCGTGAATAATCGGTCGTCACTGTTGAAGCGGCTTTTGCGCACTAAATAAAAGGCCGCGACATCCTCCGCGGGTGCATGCCCGCGGTCGTGGAAACGGATGTCCCCGCCCAGTTTTTTGGCCGCGGCTAAAACGGCCGATGAAGCGGCGGCCCAATCGGGATCTTGCGCCAAAGAAAAGCTGACGGTTTGCTTGTTCTGTAACCCGCTCAGGTCTCCGTTGGTGTTGATGACCAGGCTGGAAACATCAATACCCTTGGCTTGGGCAAAGGTCTTGAACGGTTGCGCGTCGAGCGCGTCAGCCAACGCGTTCCAGGCCAGGCCGAATGTTGAACCGGGCGGGACGGCAATCTTTTCCTCTCCAAAGCCGGAGCTTCGGGTTGCATCGACCCATCGGCGGATCAAATGATTGGCGAAATTGATCGACAATTGCCGGTCGCCGTCTTCAACCAGGGCATTGGCGAACTGAGTGGTTGAGGTGTTGTCGGTGTGTTGCGCGGGATCTGGGTTCTGCAGTTCCCGACGTGCTCGTGACACCACAGGGGAAGGGAGCGAGGCGGGTTGCGATGGGGTTTGGAGTATGTCGTGAATGAGCTGGGCGTAGGTTTTCTGCGGATTCAGTGCGCTGGGCTGGTTCAGGTGTCGCTCGACTTCATCGTGCAGTATTTCGCCTGTGAGGGGCGGACGGCTGTTGTTTATCAACTGGCTGATCTGCGCGGCCAGGCTCGGTCGTTCTTCTGTCATCGCGTAGCTGAGCAGGTGCACGATGCGCTGCCGGGCGTGTGGCGGTATATCGCCGGCCTGCACGGGCGCGAGGAGAGCCTGGTGGTTGTTCATCTGATTATTAAACAGCGGGATGACTTGCGAGGCCATTGAGTACGCAGGTTTTGCGGCGGCGCTCATGTCGTTTGAGCTGGTGATGGTGGCGGGAGCAGGTAACCGCTGAACGTTGATCATGAGTAGCCCTTTTACCTTTGCGTTGATAGACAAGGCATCACCCATCGAGTGAAAGAGGAGCGATGTCTTCGCTAAGTGGCCAGGGGCTTGGTCCAGTTCCAGTGACAGGGTGTGGAGGGATTACTTCAAGGGATTGCTGTGTAATCGTTTGTCGATGCGCAAAGAGCTCAAGCCAGGTTTTGTTCGGTGAGCCGCTGCACCGCCAGGCGACGGTAGTGGGAGGGGGTCATGCCCTTGAGCTGTTGGAAGCGTCGATTGAAGTTGGAGATGTTATTGAAGCCGGATTCGAAACACACATCCGTGACGGCTTTATCGCCATCGGCCAGTAACTCGCAGGACTTGCTGATACGCAAGCGATTGACGAACTCGATAAACGTGCGACCGGTGGCCTGCTTGAACACCCGGGAAAAATACGTCGGCTTCATGCCCAGGTGTTCCGCCACTTCTTCCAGCGGCAACTCCCGCGCGTAGTGGGCAAAGATGTAGTCCACCGCGCGGTTGGTGCGGTCGATGCTGTGCTCATCGGCCAGTTGCGGCGTGGTCACGCCGGACAACAACTGGTAGTCCTCGCACGCGCTCAGCACGTCCAGCAGAATAAAGAAGTGCCCCAGGCGCGCCATGCCTTGGGCGTCCTCAATGCGTTGCATCAGGGTCATGGCCTGGGCGATGGTTTTTTTGCAACGAAACTCGATGCCGGACTGCGCCCGTTCCAGCAGCGGTGCCAGGGTCTTGAGTTCGGCGAAAATAGGGCTGCCGTTCTCAAACAGTTCATCGGTGAAGTTCACCAGCATGTCGCGCTTGGGCACCACCTCGTCTTCCTCCACCTGGCTGATCCAGTTGTGGGGCAGGTTGGGGCCGGTGAGGAACAGGCTTTCCGGGTAGAAATTGCCGATGTAGTCGCCGATGAACACTTTGCCGGAGCTGGCGATAATCAAGTGCAGCTCGTACTCCTTATGGAAGTGCCAGCGTACCAACGGGCAGGGGAAACCATGCTGGCGATAGATGATGGACAGGCCGTTGTGATCGTCCATCAGCTCGTAGGAAGGGTCGGTGATTCGCGTTGCTCGGGTCATGCTGCCGTCGCTTTATTGTGGTTGCGATTCGAATAATGCCCCCTTGTGTGTTGTCGCTGCCAGCGGCAAGTTGATCGGAGCATCTCTGAATGCCGTTTTTGGTGATTGGCTACTTAATATATTTAACTGGGCTGTGATATTAACAAAAGCGTTTGCAGGCA
Source organism: Pseudomonas sp. G11 (assembly GCF_029457515.1). NCBI lineage: Bacteria > Pseudomonadati > Pseudomonadota > Gammaproteobacteria > Pseudomonadales > Pseudomonadaceae > Pseudomonas > Pseudomonas sp. G11. The sequence continues at coordinate 4,581,308 of NZ_CP120377.1, read as the reverse complement.
GCCGTTGTGCTGATCGAGAGCGGCATGGCCGCTGGGATCAAAGAAGATTTTTATGTGAAACAGAGCACGAGTGAGGGTGTGGTTATGATTCGTGATGCACTACCCAAGGACGCGAAGAGCATCGCCAATGTTCATGTCAGTAGCTGGCAACACGCTTATCTCAGTCTGATGCCGGCTGATTTTTTGTCCTCGCTTACTGCAACGTTGCCTAAGAGGGAAGCTTATTGGGCTCATGCAATTGAAAGCAAAGAGTCTGACGTTTTAGTTTCAGAGGTGGATGGGAACGTTATTGGTTGGATTTCAGTGGGGCCTTGCCGTGATGAAGATAAGTCTGGCGCCGAAGCGGGAGAGGTCATGGCTATCTACGTCTTGGCAGAATACTGGGGCAAGGGTATAGGCGCCCAATTATGGGCGTCAGGTTTAAAGCGTTTGGTTGATCAGGGTTACAAGCTTGTTACCTTATGGGTTTTAGCTGAAAACGAAAGGGCTGTGCGCTTCTATCAAGGGCTCGGAGGGCAGGAGGAGCTTGACAGCCGTCGCACGCTCGTCCGTGGCGGGGTGTCCCTGGAGGAGGTGAGGTACGTCTGGGCGCGTTAGGGGGCAGGGATGCCCGATTCAACTTGCCGCGCAGCGGCGGCAAGTCAGAATCACGATGTTCATGTTCTTTGCGCTGCTCGATTCCCTAGAGGTTGCGGTTCTTCGCCTCGATCCACTGGGACATGTACTGCGTACTTTTATGCGCGTGATGGCGCAGCATGCTGCCGGTAAAGTTGTCGCGGCGATGGGCCGCAAGGTTGCGGCGGCATTGCTCCAGGCATGCCACCAAGGCCGGTCCGTGGAGGGCCTGGTCATAGCGCCGGGCCAGGAGCTGGCGCCCCTGTTCCTGGGCCTGGGTCCAACGCTCGCGGTCCTGATAAAGGGCCACGGCGGCGGCGGCCAGGGCCGGGGCGTTCTGCTCGATCGCGCCGGGCCAGGGCTGATCGTCGCCCATCGCTTCGGCGCCGATCGGTGTGGTGACATTCGGCGTGCCACACAGCATCGCATCCGCCAGCTTGCCCTTGATCCCGGCGCCAAAGCGCAGGGGGGCCAGGCAGATACGTGCGGCACTCATCACCTGCAACGCATCTTCGGCCCAGTTCATCACATGAAACCCCTGGGCCGCGTTGTGCAGGGCGGTGGCCTTGGGCGGGGTGTAGGCCCCGTAGATATGCAGTTGGGCGCCCGGCAGTTGCTGGCGGATCAGCGGCCACACGCTGTTTTTCATCCACAACACCGCATCCCAGTTCGGCGCGTGACGGAAGTTACCGATACTGAGGAAGTGCGCGCGGTCTTCAAAGGGCGCGAAGGCTGCGGTCGGTGGCTGCATCATCAACGGGCACCAGTGGAGCAGGGCGGCGGGCACCTTGAACTGTTCGATGAGCAGGCGGATTTCCACGTCGGAAATCATCAGGCTGATATCGCAGCGGTAAATCGCCGCGATTTCACGCTTGGCCAGGTCGGTGTCGGCCATCAACTGGAATTCCTGTTTCAGCGCCGGGGTAAACAGTGCACTGAAGTCTTCGCCGTCGGGATGGGCCTTGAGGTGGTCCCTGAGGCGCTGGTGGCGCGCGTCGCGCAGGCTTTGCAGGTCGGAGGTCTCCAGCACGCGCAGGGCGTGGGGGCAGCACTTCTCCACGCGCCAACCAAACTGTTCTTCCATCATGAAACGGTCGAACAGCACGATGTCCGGGGCCAATTCGCAAATAAAATCGTCGAAGCTGCTGTTATTGAGCTCAATCGCGCATTCGGCGATGCCCAGCGCAGCCAGGTCGGCTTTGTGCTCGCCCAGCGCTGCGGGGCTGCTGAAGGTTATGTCCCAACCTTGCGTAAGAAAAGTCTCGAGGATCTGCATCATATGCCCGCCCGCTGCCGAGGAGCGTGGCTCCGGCCAGACATAACCAATGACCAGGACTTTGGTGGCGGGCTGATTCATTAACAACGGTTTCCTTGGAGGGCAGGCGCAAAGCGCGCAATTAAACCACAACCGCGAGACATGACAATTTGTGTCTGGCGGTAGGTAGCCACAGTACTTTGTGGTTAACTTCCGCCTCTCGAATTCGTTTAATCAAACCCAGCATAAGGATTCCGTCCATGGCTCAAGTCACCCTTCGTGGTAACCCCGTCCAAGTTGAAGGCGAACTGCCGCAAACCGGCTCCAAGGCGCCAGACTTCACCCTGACCGCCGGCGATCTGTCGGATGCGACCCTGGCCACCTTCGCCGGCAAACGCAAAGTGCTGAACATCTTCCCAAGCGTCGACACCCCGACCTGCGCCACCTCGGTACGCAAGTTCAACGCCCAGGCCAACGAGCTGAACAACACTGTCGTGCTGTGCATCTCCTCCGACCTGCCGTTTGCCCAGAAGCGTTTTTGCGGCACCGAAGGCCTGGACAACGTGCAGAACCTGTCGGACTTCCGCAACGCTGATTTCGCCGTTGACTACGGCGTTTCGATTGCTGACGGCCCCCTCCGGGCCCTGACCGCCCGTGCCGTCGTCGTGTTGGATGAAAACGACACTGTGCTGCACAGCGAACTGGTCCCTGAAATCGGCCAGGAGCCAAACTACGAAGCAGCCCTGGCTGTTTTGAAGTAACTGTTTCGGCGCATTACTGTCGTTACGCAGTAACACGCGCGGCACATAATTGCGGCCTGGCCTAGTCCAGGCCGTTTTTATTTGCACGTCAGATGCTTAGGGAAATAGCCGGCGGACTAAGCTCAAAAGTTAAAAGATGTAAGCCCAAGGTAAATAGCCGGTAAAGGCGCTTTTCTTAACGCGCCCCAGTGCTTATCTTTCAGCCTCCCAAAGAAGAAGCTCTCGCGCCCAATGGTTGATCACTCCATGCAATCCACCCCCCGTAACTCCCGACGCTGGCTGTTCGGCCTGCTTGTGCTGCTGGTTATCGCCGGCCTGTGCTGGAAATTCTGGCCGGGTGGCGCTGCCCATAAAGATGCGCCGGCCGCGCGCACCAGCAAGACGGGCATGGCACGCCCAGGCTTCGGTGGTTCCACTGGGCCGGTGCCGGTGCGCGTGGCACCGGCGGTGCTGGGGGAATTCCCGGTGTACTACAAGGCATTGGGTACGGTCACCGCGCTCAACACCATCAATGTACGCAGCCAGGTGGGCGGCCAGTTGGTGAAGATCGCCTTTGAAGAAGGGCAGATGGTCAAGGCCGGCGACCTGTTGGCGGAAATCGACCCGCGCAGCTATCAGAACGCCTTGCTCCAGGCCCAGGGCACGCTGATGCAGAACCAGGCCCAGTTGAAGAACGCCCAGGTCGACGTCCAGCGTTACCGCGACCTCTACGCCCAGGACAGCATCGCCAAGCAGACCCTCGACACAGCCGAAGCGCTGGTCCTGCAATACCAGGGCACGGTCAAGACCAACCAGGGCGCGGTGGACGACGCCAAGCTCAACCTCGAATTCACCAGGATCCGCGCGCCGATCAGCGGGCGCGTCGGCCTGCGTCAGCTCGACGTCGGTAACCTGGTGGCCGCCAACGACACCACGGCGCTGGCGGTGATCACCCAGACCCAACCGATCAGCGTGGCCTTCACCCTGCCGGAGAGCACCCTGGAAACCGTGCTCGCCCGTTACCACGCCGGCAACAAGCTGCCCGTGGAGGCCTGGGACCGTGGCGATGCGAAGCGCCAGGCCACCGGCGTGCTACAGAGCCTGGACAACCAGATCGACGTCACCACCGGTACCCTGAAGTTCAAGGCACGTTTCGATAACAAGGACCAGGTACTGTTCCCCAACCAATTCGTGAATGTGCATCTGCTCGCCGATACCCTGCACAACGTGGTACTGGCGCCGTCGGCCGCGATTCAGTTCGGCAACAACGGCACCTTTGTCTACAAGCTCGATGGCGATAAGAAGGTCAAGGTCCAGCCGTTGGTGGTGGGTGACAGCGATGGCGATAACACCGTGATCAAGGAGGGCCTGGTCGCCGGCGACCGGGTGGTGCTTGAAGGCACCGACCGCCTGAAGGACGGCAGCGAAGTCGAAGTGGTCAACGACAGCAGCCAGGTACCGACCACGCCGACCGAGCACCTGCAAGGCAAGCCTGCTGCGAAAGGGGAGACCGGCGCTGACGCCGGCAAGGCGCAAAAGGTCGGTTCATGAACCTCTCGCGGCTGTTTATCCTTCGCCCGGTCGCCACCACGCTGAGCATGCTGGCCATTGTCCTGGCCGGCATCATCTCGTACCGCCTGCTACCCGTCTCGGCCTTGCCCCAGGTGGATTACCCGACCATCCGCGTGATGACCCTGTACCCTGGCGCCAGCCCGGACGTGATGACCAGCGCCGTCACCGCGCCCCTGGAGCGCCAGTTCGGGCAAATGCCCGGCCTGACCCAGATGGCGTCCACCAGCTCCGGCGGCGCCTCGGTGCTGACCCTGCGTTTCAACCTCGACATCAATATGGATGTCGCCGAGCAACAGGTGCAGGCCGCGATCAACGCCGCCACCAACCTGCTGCCCAAGGATTTGCCGGCACCGCCGGTGTACAACAAGGTCAACCCGGCGGACACCCCGGTGTTGACCTTGGCGATCACCTCCAAGACCATGCTGCTGCCCAAGCTCAATGACCTGGTCGATACGCGCATGGCGCAGAAGATCGCGCAGATCAGCGGCGTTGGCATGGTCAGCATCGCCGGCGGCCAGCGCCAGGCGGTGCGGATCAAGGTCAACCCCGAGGCCCTGGCCGCCAACGGCTTGAACCTGTCGGACGTGCGTACCCTGATCGCCGCGTCCAACGTCAACCAGCCCAAGGGCAACTTCGACGGCCCGACCCGGGTGTCGATGCTCGATGCCAACGACCAGTTGGTCTCGCCCCAGCAATACGCCGAACTGATCCTGGCCTACAACAATGGCGCACCGCTGCGCCTCAAGGATGTGGCGCAGATCGTCGATGGTGCGGAAAACGAACGCCTTGCTGCCTGGGCCAATGAAAACCAGGCCGTGTTGCTGAACATCCAGCGCCAGCCGGGCGCCAACGTGATCGAGGTGGTGGACCGTATCAAGGCCCTGCTGCCGAGTATCACCGATAACCTGCCGGCCGGCCTGGACGTCACGGTCCTGACCGACCGCACCCAGACCATCCGCGCGTCGGTCACCGACGTGCAGCACGAACTGCTGATCGCCATTGCCCTGGTGGTGATGGTGACCTTCCTGTTCTTGCGCCGGGTCAGCGCCACGATCATTCCCTCCATTGCCGTGCCGCTATCGCTGGTTGGCACCTTTGGGGTGATGTACCTGGCCGGTTTCTCCATCAACAACCTCACGCTGATGGCCCTGACCATCGCCACCGGCTTCGTGGTGGACGATGCCATCGTGATGCTGGAGAACATTTCCCGCTACATCGAGGAAGGCGAGACCCCGCTGGTAGCCGCGCTCAAGGGCGCCAAGCAGATCGGGTTCACCCTGATTTCCCTGACCCTGTCGCTGATCGCCGTATTGATTCCGTTGCTGTTCATGGCTGACGTGGTCGGGCGCCTGTTCCGCGAATTCGCGATTACCCTGGCGGTGGCGATCCTGATTTCCCTGGTGGTGTCCCTGACCCTGACGCCGATGATGTGCGCGCGGCTGCTCAAGCGGGAACCCAAGGAAGAAGAACAAAGCCGTTTCTACAAGGCCAGCGGCGCCTGGATCGACTGGCTGATCGGCGCCTACGGGCGCAAATTGCAGTGGGTGCTCAAGCACCAGCCGCTGACCCTGCTGGTGGCCATCGCCACCCTGGGCCTTACGGTAGTGCTGTACCTGGTGGTGCCCAAGGGCTTTTTCCCGGTGCAGGACACCGGGGTGATCCAGGGCATTTCCGAAGCGCCGCAGTCGATATCCTTTGCGGCCATGAGCCAGCGCCAGCAGGAGCTGGCCAAGATCATCCTGGCCGACCCGGCGGTGCAAAGCCTGTCGTCCTACATTGGCGTGGATGGCGATAACGCCACCCTCAACAGCGGCCGCTTGCTGATCAACCTCAAGCCCCACGGCCAGCGCGACCTGAGTGCCGCCCAGGTGATCACCCGCCTGCAACCGGAAATCGACAAGCTGGTGGGCATCCGCCTGTTCATGCAGCCGGTGCAGGACCTGACCATTGAAGACCGCGTCAGTCGAACCCAGTACCAGTTCAGCATGTCCTCGCCGGATGCGGAGTTGCTGGCCCTGTGGAGCGGCAAGCTGGTGCATGCCCTCCGCCAGTTGCCGGAGCTGACCGACGTCGCCAGCGACCTCCAGGACAAGGGCCTGCAGGTGTACCTGGTGATCGATCGTGATGCGGCCTCGCGCCTGGGTGTCAGCGTGTCGACCATTACCGATGCGCTGTACGACGCCTTCGGCCAGCGGCAGATTTCCACCATCTACACCCAGGCCAGCCAATACCGCGTGGTCTTGCAGGCCCAGTCGGGCGAAACCCTGGGGCCGGATGCGCTGAACCAGATCCATGTGAAGACCACCGACGGCGGCCAGGTCCGCCTGTCGAGCCTGGCCCGGGTCGAACAGCGCCAGGCCCAGTTGGCGATTGCGCATATCGGCCAGTTCCCGGCGGTGATGATGTCATTCAACCTGGCGCCCGGCGTGGCGCTGGGCAAAGGCGTCGAGCTGATCAACCAGGTGCAGAAGGACATCGGCATGCCGGTGGGCGTGCAGACCCAGTTCCAGGGCGCCGCCCAGGCGTTCGAGGCGTCGTTGTCGAGCACCTTGCTGCTGATCCTGGCGGCGGTGGTCACCATGTATATCGTGCTCGGCGTGCTCTACGAGAGCTACATCCACCCGATCACCATCCTTTCGACCCTGCCGTCGGCAGCGGTGGGGGCCTTGCTCGCGTTGCTGCTCAGTGGCAATGACCTGGGCATGATCGCGATCATCGGCATCATCCTGCTGATCGGCATCGTGAAAAAGAACGCGATCATGATGATCGACTTCGCCCTGGATGCCGAACGCAACCAGGGGCTGGACCCGCAGACCGCGATCTACCAGGCGGCGCTGTTGCGCTTCCGGCCGATCCTGATGACCACCCTGGCGGCGCTGTTCGGTGCGGTGCCGTTGATGCTGGCCACCGGCTCCGGCGCAGAACTGCGCCAGCCCCTGGGCCTGGTGATGGTTGGCGGTTTGCTGGTGAGCCAGGTGTTGACCCTGTTCACCACCCCGGTGATCTACCTGTACTTCGACCGCCTCGGTCGTCGCTGGCGTAAAGAGCCGCAAAGCCTGGAGCCGGTTGAGTCATGAACCTGTCCGGACCTTTCATTCGCCGGCCGGTCGCCACCATGCTGCTGAGCCTGGCGATCCTGTTGCTGGGCGGTGTCAGCTTTAACCTGCTGCCGGTGTCGCCGCTGCCGCAGATCGATTTCCCGGTGATCGTGGTCTCGGCCAGCTTGCCCGGCGCGAGCCCCGAGGTGATGGCGTCGACCGTGGCCACGCCGTTGGAGCGCTCCTTTGGCGCGATTGCCGGCATTACCACCATGAGCAGTTCGTCGAGCCAGGGCTCCACCCGGGTGATCCTGGCGTTCGACTCCGACCGTGACATCAACGGCGCGGCGCGGGAAGTGCAGGCGGCCATCAACGCTTCGCGCAACCTGCTGCCCAGCGGCATGCGCAGCATGCCCACCTACAAGAAAATCAACCCGTCCCAGGCACCGATCATGGTGCTGTCGCTGACCTCGGACGTGTTGCAGAAAGGCCAGTTGTACGACCTGGCCTCGACCATCCTCTCGCAAAGCCTGTCCCAGGTGCCCGGCGTGGGCGAAGTGCAGATCGGCGGCAGCTCCCTGCCGGCGGTGCGTATCGAACTTGAACCCAAGGCTCTCGACCAGTACGGCGTGGCCCTGGACGATGTGCGCAACACCATTGCCAACGCGAACCAGCGGCGCCCCAAGGGCTCCCTGGAAGACAGCGAGCGCAATTGGCAGATCCAGGCCAATGACCAGTTGGAAAAGGCCAAGGACTATGAACCGCTGCTGATTCGCTACCAGAACGGCGCGGCCCTGCGCCTGAAGGATGTGGCCACGATCACTGATGGCGTGGAAGACCGCTACAACAGTGGTTTCTTCAACAACGATTCCGCGGTGCTGCTGGTGATCAATCGCCAGTCCGGCGCCAACATCATCGAGACCGTGAGGCAGATCAAGGCCCAGCTGCCGGCATTGCAGGCGGTGCTGCCGTCCAGCGTCAAGCTGAGCCTGGCGATGGACCGCTCGCCGGTGATCACCGCGACCTTGCATGAAGCCGAGATGACCCTGCTGATTGCCGTGGGCCTGGTCATCCTGGTGGTGTACCTGTTCCTCGGTAACTTCCGCGCCTCGTTGATTCCGACCCTGGCGGTGCCGGTGTCGCTGGTGGGAACGTTCGCGGTGATGTACCTGTACGGGTTTTCGTTGAACAACTTCTCGCTGATGGCGCTGATCCTGGCGACCGGCCTGGTGGTGGACGATGCCATCGTGGTACTGGAGAACATTTCCCGACATATCGACGAAGGGGTGCCACCGATGAAGGCGGCGTACCTGGGCGCCCAGGAAGTCGGCTTTACCTTGTTGTCGATGAACGTGTCGCTGGTGGCGGTGTTCCTGTCCATCCTGTTCATGGGCGGCATCGTCACCAACCTGTTCCGCGAGTTTTCCATCACTTTGTCGGCGGCGATCATTGTGTCGCTGATTGTCTCGCTGACCCTGACGCCGATGCTCTGCGCCCGCTGGCTCAAGCCCCATGTCAAAGGCCAGATGACCGGTTTGCAGCGCTGGAGCCAGAAGATCAACGACCGCATGGTCGCCGGCTACGCCACCAGCCTCGACTGGGTGCTGCGCCACCGCCGACTGACCCTGCTCAGCCTGTTGCTGACCATCGGCATGAACGTGGCGTTGTATGTCGTGGTGCCGAAAACCTTTATGCCGCAGCAGGACACCGGCCAGTTGATCGGCTTCGTGCGCGGGGATGACGGGCTGTCGTTCAGCGTGATGCAGCCGAAGATGGAGACCTTCCGCAAGGCGGTGCTCAAGGACCCGGCGGTACTCAGCGTGGCCGGGTTTATCGGCGGGAGCAACGGCACCAACAACGCGGTGATGCTGGTGCGGCTCAAGCCTATCAGCGAACGCAAGGTCTCGGCGCAAGCGGTGATCGAGCGCTTGCGCAAGGATGTGCCGCTGGTGCCGGGTGGGCGCCTGTTCCTCATGGCTGACCAGGACCTGCAATTCGGCGGCAGCCGTGACCAGACCACTGCACAGTATTCCTACATCCTGCAAAGCGGTGACTTGGCCGCGCTGCGCCTGTGGTACCCGAAAGTCGTGGCCGCCCTGCGTGAGCTGCCCGAGCTGACCGCCATCGATGCCCGCGAAGGCCGCGGCGCTGCCCAGGTCACGCTGATCGTTGACCGCGACCAGGCCAAGCGCCTGGGCATCGACATGAACATGGTTACGGCAGTCTTGAACAATGCCTACAGCCAGCGGCAGATTTCCACCATCTACGACAGCCTCAACCAGTACCAGGTGGTGATGGAGGTCAACCCGAAATACGCCCAGGACCCGATTACCCTGAACCAGATGCAGGTGATCACGTCCAGTGGCGCGCGGGTGCCGTTGTCGACCATTGCCCACTATGAAAACAGCCTGGCGGACGATCGCGTCAGCCATGAAGGCCAGTTCGCCTCGGAAAACATTGCCTTCGACATGGCGCCCGGTGTCACGGTGGAGCAGGGGACGGCCGCCATCGAGCGAGCGATCGCCAAGCTCGGCTTGCCTGAGGATGTGATTGCCAAGATGGCCGGCACCGCCGACGCCTTCGCGGCGACGCAGAAGGGCCAGCCGTTCATGATTCTCGGCGCGCTGGTGGCGGTGTACCTGGTGCTGGGCATCCTCTATGAAAGCTATATCCACCCGCTGACGATCCTCTCGACCCTGCCGTCGGCCGGGGTCGGTGCGATGCTCGCCATCTACCTGACGGGCGGCGAGTTCAGCCTGATTTCCTTGCTGGGCCTGTTCCTGCTGATCGGCGTGGTGAAGAAGAACGCCATCTTGATGATCGACCTGGCCTTGCAGTTGGAGCGTAACGACGGCATGGACCCGCTGGAGTCGATTCGCAGTGCCTGCCTGCTGCGCTTGCGGCCGATCCTGATGACCACCCTGGCCGCCATTCTCGGCGCCTTGCCCTTGCTGCTGGGCGCTGGTGATGGCGCGGAAATGCGCCACCCACTGGGCTTGACCATCATCGGCGGCCTGGCCTTCAGCCAGATCCTGACCCTCTACACCACCCCGGTGGTTTACCTTTATCTAGACCGCGCGCGCCACCGTTTCAACGCCTGGCGTGGCGTGCGTACCGATGCTGCCCTGGACACTGCGCTATGACCGATTCAACCCACACCCATGCACGGCGGGTTTCCGACACGGCACCCACCCCTGTAGGAGCGAGCTTGCTCGCGAAAAAACGGCAGGCCCCGCGTTCATTCAGGCTCGGCGCGTTATCGTTAACGACCTTCGCGAGCAAGCTCGCTCCTACAGTGGGGTTGGCGTTGTTGCTCAGCGCCTGCGCCGTCGGGCCTGACTACCATCGCCCGGAAGTCATCGAGCCGGCGCAGTTCAAGGAGGCCCAGGGCTGGCGCCAGGCCACGCCGAGCGACTCCCTGGCCCGTGGCGCCTGGTGGGAGCTGTACGGTGATCGTCAACTCAATGACCTGGTGCAGCGCCTGAACAGCTCCAACCAGACCGTGGCCCAGGCCGAAGCACGTTTTCGCCAGGCCCAGGCCCTGGTGCGCAGTTCCCGTGGCGCGTTTTACCCCACCGTTGACCTGAGCGTCGGAAAAACCCGCGCGAGCCAGGGCTCTGGTAGCAGCAGCGCGAGCCTCAGCAGTTCCAGCAGCGGCATCCGCAACACCCTCAACGCCCAGCTGGGCGTGAGCTGGGAAGCCGACATCTGGGGCAAGTTGCGCCGCGGCCTGGAGGCCAACGAAGCCAGCGCCGAAGCCAGCTCGGCCGACCTGGCCGCGATGCGCTTGAGCCAACAGTCGGAACTGGTGCAAAGCTACCTGCAATTGCGGGTCATGGACGAGCAGACCCGTCTGCTGCAAGCCACCCTGGACACGTACCAACGCTCCCTGCAAATGACCGAAAACCAATACCGCGCCGGTGTCTCCGGCAAGGAAGCGGTGGCCCAGGCGCAAACCCAGCTCAAGACGACCCAAGCCAGCCTGATCGACCTGATCTGGCAGCGCGCGCAACTGGAAAACGCCATCGCCGTGTTGATCGGTGAGGCACCCGCCAACTTCAACCTGGCGGTGAGCAAGGACATCCCGGCATTGCCGCAGATCCCGGTCAGCCTGCCTTCGCAATTGCTCGAGCGTCGCCCGGACATCGCTTCGGCCGAGCGTTCAGTGATCGCTGCCAACGCCAATATCGGCGTGGCCAAGGCCGCCTATTACCCGGACCTGAGCCTCAGCCTGGCCGGGGGGTACTCCAGCAGCACCTATGCCGATTGGATCAGCCTGCCGAACCGCTTCTGGTCGGTCGGGCCGAAACTCGCCATGACCCTGTTCGACGGCGGCCAGCGCTCGGCGGAAGTGGACCGCACAGTGGCTTCCTACGACGAAACCGTGGCCAAGTACCGCCAGACCGTACTGGACGGGTTCCGCGAAGTGGAAAACTACATGGTCCAGCTCAAGGTGCTGGAAGACGAGGCCGTGGTCAGCAACGAAGCCCTGGAAGCCGCGCGGGAATCGTTGCGCTTGACCCAGAACCAATACAAGGCGGGGCTGATTGCCTATCTGGATGTGGTCACTGTGCAGGCCACCGCTTTGAGTAACGAGCGCACTGTGTTGACCTTGCTGCAGTCGCGATTGGTGGCGAGCGTGCAACTGATCGCCGCACTGGGCGGTGGCTGGGATGGGCAGACGTCGATTGCCGAGAAGGAGTGAGTGCGCAAGGCAGGACAGTGAGCCGCATTTTGGCAGCGATAATGTGGAGGCTAAGCAGTAGGCATGACGGCAAGAATCGATCGGCGTTGAGCCGGTAGATTGGCGTCAAAATGCCACTGATGGCTCTCTGATAATTAATCGAGTGCCCAAGAATTATTCTCGCTACAATCGCCCGCTTTGCCACTTGGCACGGGCCTCTCCGGCCCGTTGCGCACGAGAAATTGCATGCTTGTCGGTAGTTATTCTCCCTCCCTGGTCGTGATCTCCCTGTTCGTTGCGATCCTCGCGTCCTATACCGCGCTGGACCTCAGTGGCCGCATCGCCACGGCCAGCGGGCGCGCGGTTTATCTATGGATAGCAGGCGGGGCGCTGGCCATGGGCGTGGGGGTGTGGTCCATGCACTTTATCGGCATGTTGGCGCTGCGCCTGCCGTTTGCCCTGGGATTTGACCTGGGCATTACCGCGCTGTCGCTGTTGATCGCGGTGTTGTCCAGCGGTTTTGCCTTATGGCTGGTGAGCCAGCAGCACCTGCCCGCCTGGCAGCTGGTGTTTGGCGCGCTGGTCATGGGGATGGGCATCGCCAGCATGCATTACACCGGCATGGCCGCGATGCGCATGACGCCCGGCATCGACTACGACCCCGGCTTGTTTGGCGTGTCGTTGCTGATAGCGGTGGTGGCGTCCGGCGCGGCACTTTGGATCGCCTTTAACCTTCGGCGCAATACTCCCTACGTACGCCTGGTACGTGGCGGGGCGGCGGTGGTAATGGGGTTTGCCATTGTTGGCATGCATTACACCGGTATGGCCGCGGCACGCTTTGCCGATGACAGTTTTTGCGGCGCCGCCTTGACCGGCTTAAGTGGCAAGGGCCTGGATAACCTGGTGCTGGTGACGACCTTGGCCGTGCTTGCCATTGCATTGCTGACCTCGCTGCTTGATGCGCGCCTGGAAGCCCGCACCGCCATACTCGCCGACTCCCTGACCCTGGCGAACCAGGAACTGACCCACCTGGCCCTGCACGACATGCTCACCGGCCTGCCCAATCGCACCTTGCTCGCAGACCGTATTCAGCAGGCGATGCAGGCCGTTAAGGAGCAGGGCGGTTGCTTCGCCCTGATGTTTATCGACCTGGATGGCTTCAAACCGGTCAACGATGCCTTCGGCCACCACCTGGGGGATCAGTTGCTGCGCGAGGTCGGCCAGCGCCTGCGTGAAGACCTGCGCAGCCAGGACACCCTGGCGCGTATCGGCGGGGATGAGTTCGTGCTGCTGGTGCAACTGACGCAGCCGGATGATGCCCTCGGCCTGGCTGAACGCCAGGTGTCGTTGATCAATCGCGCGTTCCAGGTGGCCGAGCATGCGTTGAAAATCTCCGCCAGCGTCGGCATTGCCCTGTACCCCGGCAACGGCGGTAACCCCCAGGAGCTGCTGATGAACGCCGATGCCGCGATGTACCACGCCAAGGGCATGGGCAAGAACGGCTACAGCTTCTTCGATGTGTCGATGAACACTAACGCGCGCAAGCAGCTGCAGTTGTTGCAGGACCTGCGCAATGCCCTCGAACACCAGCAGTTCCGGTTGTATTACCAGCCCAAATTCGACGCCGTCAGTGGTCTCCCGGTAGGGGCCGAAGCGTTGCTGCGCTGGGAGCATCCGCAGCACGGTTTGCTGTTGCCCGACACGTTTATCGAATTGGCGGAAAAGACTGGGCTGATCATCCCGATGGGGGAATGGGTGCTCAATGAAGCCTGCCGCCAGATGCGCGAGTGGTACGGCCAGGGCTACGAGGGGTGGCGCATTGCCGTTAACCTCTCGGCGTTGCAGTTCTGCCATGGGGGGCTGGTCCAGAGTGTGGCGGCGGCCTTGGAGCGTCACCAGTTGCCGGCCAACAGCCTGACCCTGGAGATCACCGAGACCACCGCCATGCGCGATGCCGATGCGAGCATGACGGTGTTGCAGCAGCTTTCCGACATGGGGGTCGATCTGTCCATCGATGACTTTGGCACCGGCTATTCCAGCCTGATGTACCTCAAGCGCCTGCCGGCCAACGAACTGAAGATCGACCGTGGGTTTGTACGCGACCTGGAGCACGACAGCGACGATGCCGCCATCGTCTCGGCCATTGTCGCCCTGGGCCAGGCCCTGGGCCTGCGAATCGTCGCCGAAGGCGTGGAAACCGATGCGCAGCAGCGTTTCCTGACCCGCCTGGGCTGTGATTCCCTGCAAGGTTATCTGCTCGGACACCCGCTGCCGGCTGACGGCTTCATGGTCGGCATCCAGCGCGTCGAAGACGCGTTGGCGCCTGACAAAAGCCGTAGGTGACAGTTAGTATTGGATTCATGCATAAACATCAGGTTGAAACAGGGGACCGCACGCATGGACAAAGTCGTCATCATCACCGGGGGCAGCCGTGGGATTGGCGCCGAGACGGCATTGCTGGCCGCTCGCGAGGGCTATCGCATCTGCATCAATTACCAGTCCGACGAAGACGCCGCGCACCGCGTGCTTGAACAGGTTCGGGCCCTGGGCGCCCAGGCGATTGCCGTGCGGGCGGATGTCAGCATCGAAGATGAAGTGATCGCACTGTTTCATCGCGTCGATGCTGAACTGGGCCGGGTCACGGCGTTGGTCAACAATGCTGGCACCGTGGGGCATAAATCGCGGGTGGACGAAATGTCCGAGTTTCGCATCCTGAAAGTCATGAAGACCAATGTGCTTGGCCCGATCCTGTGTGCCAAGCATGCCGTGCTGCGCATGTCGCCCAAGCATGGCGGGCAGGGCGGCAGTATCGTCAACGTGTCGTCGGTGGCCGCGCGGCTCGGCTCACCGGGCGAGTATGTCGATTACGCAGCCTCCAAGGGCGCGCTCGATACCTTCACCATTGGCTTGTCGAAGGAAGTCGCGGGCGAAGGCATTCGTGTCAACGCGGTGCGCCCCGGCTATATCTTTACCGACTTCCATGCCTTGAGCGGTGACCCGAATCGGGTCAGCAAGCTGGAGTCTGGCATCCCCATGGCCCGGGGCGGGCGCCCGGATGAAGTGGCGGAAGCGATTATCTGGTTGTTGTCGGATAAGGCTTCTTATGCCACGGGCACATTTGTCGACCTGGGCGGTGGCCGTTAAGCGTCAGCGCAATCAGCTCGGAAGTCGGCGCAGGTTCATTACTCCGCCGGGTTCCAGCTCAGAATGACCTTACGATCCGGCCCAACGTCTCCATCGCCTTTTCCGACGCCTCGGTCCATGGGCTGCCATAGTTCAAGCGAATGCAATTGCGGAAACGCTGGGTTGCCGAGAAAATCGGTCCCGGCGCAATGCTGATGCCCTGGGCCAAAGCCATCTGGAACAATTTCAACGAGTCTGTCTGCTCTGGCAGTTCCAACCACAGGAAGTAGCCGCCGGCCGGCTGGCTGACCCGTGTCTGCGCCGGAAAGTAGCGTGCAATGGCGGCAAGCATGGCGCTTTGCTGTTCTTCCAGGGCATAGCGCAATTTGCGCAGGTGCCGATCATAGCCGCCGTGTTGCAGGTAGTCGGCGATGGCTGCCTGGGCCGGCATCGACGGGCAGAGCGAGGTCATCAGCTTCAAGCGCTCGACCTTCTGCGCATAACGCCCGGCCGCGACCCAGCCAACCCGGTAACCCGGGGCCAGGCTCTTGGCGAATGAACCGCAGTGCATCACCAGGCCCTCGGTGTCGAAGGCCTTGGCCGGTTTCGGTGCCTGTTGCCCGTAGTACAGCTCGGCGTAGACGTCGTCTTCGATCAGCGGCACCTGGTGACGGCGCAACAGCTCCACCAGTTCCTGTTTCTTCGACTCTGGCAGTGTGGCGCCCATGGGGTTCTGGAAGCTGGTCATGGTCCAGCAGGCCTTGATCGGGTAGCGCTCAAGGCTTTGCGACAACGCGTTAAGGTCAATGCCATCGCGTGGATGCACCGGGATCTCCACCGCCTTGAGCTTCAGGCGTTCCAGTACTTGCAGGCAGGCATAGAACGCGGGGGCTTCAATGGCCACCAGGTCACCCGGCTCGGTGACGGCCTGCAGGCACAGGTTCAGGGCCTCCAGCGCCCCGTTGGTGATCAGCAGTTCTTCCATGGGCAGCATCAGCCCGCCGACCATGTAGCGCAGGGCAATCTGGCGTCGCAATTGCGGGTTGCCCGGCGACATGTCGGTGACCACCAGGCGCGGGTCCATCTCACGGCTGGCGCTGGCCAGGGAGCGGGCCAGGCGTGGCAGCGGGAACAGCATCGGGCTGGGGAAGGCCGAACCGAAGGGCACGGTGTTCGGGTCCTTGATGGAGTCGAGTACCGAGAACACCAGTTCGCTCACATCGACCTCGGTGGACTCGTGGACCTGCTCGCTCACCACCGGCTCGGAAAACGGGCTGGGTGCATGGGTATTGACGAAGTAGCCGGAGCGCGGACGCGCACGGATCAGGCCCCGGCGCTCCAGCAGGTAGTAGGCCTGGAAGACGGTGGATGGGCTGACGCCGTAGGTCTGGCTGGCATAGCGCACCGAGGGCACCCGTTGGCCGGGGCCGAGGACGCCGGAGCGGATCAGTTCGGCAATGTCATCGGCGAATTTTTCGTAGCGTTTCATTTTGGCCTTAAACACGTGTTTTATATGAGTGGAGATCCGATTGGGAGAGCCCTGATGCCGTACATCGCCTTCTGTAGGAGCGAGCTCGCTCGCGAAAAACGTCAACGATAACGCGTACTTCCTGAATCAACGCGGCGCCTTTGAGTTCTTCGCGAGCAAGAACTAGGCGTCCCCCTCGCTCCTACAAAAAAGCCCACCTCCCACATTTGATCTTTATCATTCTCGGTACCGAGGTCTCAGCGGTTGAGCGGCGCCACGAAGCGGCTATCGGCCGCACTGTAGATCCAGGGTTCATCCACATCCGACACCTTGAACCGCAACGTCTGCGAGCTGCTCGCCGGCTTGTCGGCCAGCAATGCCACCGATACCGGCACATCGCTGATTTCCCCGGGTGCCAGGCTGATCTCGGTCTTGCCCTGCAGTTGGAAGCCTTCGGCGTCCACCAGCTCCAGGCGGTAATCCTGGCGCTGCTGCGTCTTGTTGATGACCTTGAGGCTGTAGATGTTTTCGATCAAGCCCTGGGCGTTCTCGCGGAACATGCCACGGTCCTTGGTAACGTCCAGCGACACCATCGGCCGTTGCACCAACGCCACCACCAGCGCCGCGATCATCACCAGCAGCACGGCACTGTAGCCGATCAGGCGCGGCCGCAGCAGGTGAGTCTTGCCACCTTGCAGTTGATGTTCGGAGGTATAGCTCACCAGGCCACGGGCATAGCCCATTTTGTCCATGATCGAATCGCAGGCGTCGATGCACGCCGCGCAGCCGATGCACTCCATTTGCAGGCCGTCGCGGATATCGATGCCGGTGGGGCAGACCTGCACGCACAACTGGCAGTCGATACAGTCGCCCAGGCCGACATCCGCCGGTTTCACCTCGCGTTTGCGCGGGCCGCGGCTTTCGCCACGGGCCACATCGTAGGAGATGGTCAGGGTGTCTTTGTCGAACATCACGCTCTGGAACCGGGCGTAGGGGCACATGTGCATGCACACGGCTTCGCGCAGCCAGCCGGCATTGATATAGGTGGCTGCGGTGAAAAACAGGACCCAGAACAGGCTCACGCCCCCCATCTGCCAGGTCAGCAGTTCGGTGGCCAGCGGGCGAATGGGGGTGAAGTAGCCGACAAAAGTCAGCCCGGTCAGCACACTGATGCCCAGCCACAACGTATGTTTGGCCGAGCGCCGCGCCAGTTTATTCAGGCTCCAGGGGGCCGCTTGCAGCTTGATGCGCTGGTTGCGTTCGCCTTCGGTGATTTTTTCGCACCACATGAACAACCAGGTAAAGGAGCTTTGCGGGCAGGTGTAGCCGCACCATACGCGGCCAGCAAACACAGTGATCGCAAACAGGCCGAAGGCGCAGATGATCAGCAGCGCCGACAGCAGGATGAAGTCCTGGGGCCAGAAGGTCGCGCCAAAGATATGGAATTTGCTTTCAGCCAGGTCCCACAGCACGGCCTGGCGACCGCCCCAGTTCAGCCACACGGTGCCGAAGAAGGCCAGGAACAGAAAGCCTGCACCGCTCACGCGCAAGGTACGAAACAGGCCGGTAAAGCTGCGGGTGTGAATCAGGTTGTCGCTGGATGCGGCCTTCACCTTCTTTGGGTGCGCAGGTGCATGGGGTTCCACGGTTCGGACGGGGATTATTTCGCTCATGGTCGTTCGCTCATCAGCCTCCATCAGGCGGATGAACTATGCCCGTCGCTCTGTTTGCATAACAGACTCAGGTATGGCGATAAAAAGCGGATCAGATGCGTTGGTGGCCTAGCGCTGCGACAATGTGCTGCACCCCGTAGCGCCTGGGGTGCAGGCTTGATTTGGCGATGCTGACGCAGATCAATTAAATCAGCGAACCAGGCTCTTCGGCCTTGACGTGGTTGCGTGCATCCGTTGCACCCTCGACCGTCAGGGCGTCGGCCTCGGCTTCGGTGATATAGATCCGCTGGCCGGCCAGGTCCACGTAAGACATGGCTTTGTCGTTGTCGGTGAGGACCTTGACTCGGGTAGCCGGCACGCTTTGTTCCTGGCCGTTTTCATCGAGCATGAAATAGCACAGATGGTTTTCGATACGTACGGTCATGCTGATCTCCCTTTTCATAGGCTATGAAGGTTAGGGGCATGCCATCGGCAGTGGTTCCAGGCAACTGACTGGCGGTCGCTGCGGTCCATGCTTTATCGACCCCTATACAGGACAGGTTCCATGGACGCTTGGTGGCACGAAGTCTGGCAAACCCTGCAAGCCGAATTCGCCGATATTACCGATGCGAAGCAACTCACCCAGATCACCGTACGCTTGTTGATCGCCGCGCTCCTGGGCGGGGTCCTCGGTTTTGAACGTGAGCACAAGGGCAAGGCGGCCGGGGTGCGTACGCACATGCTGGTGGCCCTGGGCGCCGCGCTGTTCGTGTTGGTGCCACAGATGTCCGGCAACCAGGCGGATGCCATGAGCCGGGTGGTGCAGGGGGTGATTGCCGGGATTGGGTTCCTGGGGGCGGGCACTATCCTCAAAGGCAAGGAGGACGAGGAGGGCCAGCACGTCAAGGGCCTGACCACCGCCGCCGGGTTGTGGATGACCGCCGCCATTGGGGTGGCGGCGGGGATGGGGCGCGAGTCGACGGCGGTGCTCAGTACGTTACTGGCCCTGGCGGTGTTCAGCGTGATGCCGAGGATCGTCAAGGTCTTTGAGAAGGATCAATGACCACCGCTCAGCTCAACAGGTCGGTTTCCTTCAATTGCCCAAATATCTTTGCGACAAACGCTGGCTCCGACGGGTTACCTGAAATCACCAGAACGCTCGTGTTGGTGGTGGGGGAGTACTTCAGCTGCATTTCCCCACTGGCCCCGGATAGTTGGTGGACCCATTGCAATGGTTTATTGAGTTGTCTGCGAATACCTGAAACATCCAGTTTGTCTTGACCGTGCACGAAATCCCGGACTTCGCTGGGGGCGTCGAGGGAAGACTCCTGGATGCTGGTGTAACGGTAGATATTGGGCCGAACCGTGCACGGTTTGTGGGGTGTGTCAGTGGGTATGCGATTCTCCAGATCAGTGGGGTGTGGGAACTTCAACGACCCGATTGCTTTTCTCACCAGCGCGGAAATGGAACACAGGGACGTCGCCCTGGCATTTGCTTGAGCAAGGTTGTCCTGGATATCCAGCAAAGGCTCATGCTTTTTACTGGCAAAGCGGCGCACGAGATCAAATCGGCTTTCAAGCGGGGCGGTCATTAATCTGTACTTCAGGTCGAACAGGGCCGACTCGACATGGTTCCGATAGCTGTCGACCTGCTCAGCCTCGAAGGGAGACAGGACAGTGTCGATCGCATCTTTGCTCAATTGAGATTCGACCTTCTCGAGGACCTTGACGTTGTCGTTTGCATCGGGCCCGGACAATAAGGTGCTGATCTTGTCGGTCGTCAATAGCGTGCCAATTTTGTTGAAGGTGTCTATAGACCCTCTGGATGTTGGATCACGCAGCATGTGTTCAACCGTGCTTCGGTTTACCTGGGCACCCAGGTCAGTGAGGCTTTGCTTCATCGTTGCCGTGCTTGAAGGGGCCGGCTCGGGGTTTTCGGGTCGCTTGGGTTGCCTGGCGTGGTTCGGGCCTGAGCGGAGCAGGGCCTCCAGGGCTTGTGTGGTTACGACTGAAGACGCGGGAGGGAGGCCCCGTTCCGCACGATGCTGGCTTGGAGGGCGTGCGGAGTGGGGCGTCGGTATTTGATGGATGGCTGACATAATGTGTCCTCGCGAGTGCTTGGGTAAGCGAGTCGTCTTGGGATGACGTCTATGCGCGGTCAGTATCACCAATGTCCATTCAGACGAAGTAAGGACTTCACCGTTCGAGCCAGTAGGGTATTTCGCTTGTTAAGGTCAGTTCCCAGAGGTACTCGACATCACGGGGGCGATCGTCGTCGGTGGCTCCTCCACCGGCGGTGGCTCGTTTTCAGGTGGTTCTTGTTCTGGAATGGGCTCAGGCTCTGTGGGCGGCAGCGTCGGGTTATCGATATTCGGGTCGGGTGTTTCAGCCGGGATCGGGATATTCATCGGTATGGCCTCGTTTGTGCTTTGCTCTAGCGGTGGACATCGGGTGGAGGGAATTGATTCCCCGCCCAATGGCGGCATATCCGCCTGAACTTTTAACCAGGGTGCAGGCTCGGACCTTATACGGCCCTGCTCAGGGAGAGCGGCGCCGTATCAGAATTCGGATCAAGCAAAGAGCGTCCACAGGGCGTAAGGGGAAGATGCTCGATGACTGCTGAAACACTGGCTCCAAAGGAATCCTTATTGCCGTTGTCCCAGGCGCTGTTGTTGCCCAGGATCGCGATTGAAAGCACCACCCCCGTGATTGATGGCGGCGAATTTGCCGTAAAGGCCGTGGTGGGCCAGCGTGTCAATGTCACCAGCAAGGTGTTCGCCGATGGGCACGACAAGCTCGCCGTGCTGATCCGCTGGCGTGCGTTGCACGAAGAAAGCTGGCACAGCGTGGTCATGGCCGATGTGGGCAACGATGGCTGGGAGGGTGCTTTTAGCGTCGTCCAGCAGGGGCCCCACGAGTATTGCATCGAAGCCTGGATCGATACCTTCGCCAGCTTCTGCTACGAACTGCGCAAGAAACACGAGGCCGGGGTGCCGGTCAGCCTGGAGTTGCAGGAAGGCCGCAGCCTGGTGTTGCAGGCCGCCGAACGCAGTGACAACGAGCTGCGCGACCGCCTGATGCTGCTGCACCACGAACTCTCCGGCCTGCTGGAAACCGAGCAGGTCGCGCTGTTTTTGCACGAAGACAGTGCGCATCTCATGACCCAGGCCGACCACCGCGCCTACTTGAGCATCAGCACCGTATACCCGATCGATGTGGAGCGCGAAGCCGCACAATTTGCCAGTTGGTACGAACTGTTTCCCCGTTCGATCACCGACGATCCCGCACGCCACGGCACCTTCAATGATGTGCACTCGCGGCTGTCGATGATCCATGACATGGGCTTCGATGTGCTGTACTTCCCGCCGATCCACCCCATCGGCCGCAGCCACCGCAAGGGCAAGAACAACGCGCTCACGGCCGGCCCGGATGATCCAGGTAGCCCCTACGCGATCGGCAGCGAGGAGGGCGGCCACGAAGCCATCCACCCGCAACTGGGCAGCCGCGATGACTTTCGCCGCCTGGTCAAGGCCGCCGCCGAGCATGGTTTGGAAATCGCCCTGGACTTTGCCATCCAGTGCTCCCAGGACCACCCCTGGCTCAAGCAGCACCCAGGCTGGTTCAACTGGCGCCCGGACGGCACGATCAAATACGCGGAAAACCCGCCGAAAAAATACCAGGACATCGTCAACGTCGACTTTTACGCCGCCGATGCCATCCCCGGCCTATGGACCGAGCTGCGGGACATCGTGGTCGGTTGGGTGGAAGAGGGCGTGAAGACCTTTCGCGTCGACAACCCTCACACCAAGCCGCTGCCGTTCTGGCAATGGCTGATCAGTGATGTCAGGGCCAAGCACCCGGAAGTGATCTTCCTCGCCGAAGCCTTCACCACCCCCGCGATGATGGCGCGCCTGGGCAAGGTCGGATACTCCCAGAGCTACACCTATTTCACCTGGCGTAACACCAAGGCCGAACTGAGCGAGTACCTGACGCAGTTGAACCAGTCACCGTGGCGCGAATGCTACCGGCCGAACTTCTTCGTCAATACGCCGGACATCAACCCAGGCTTCCTGCATGAGTCCGGGCGTCCGGGCTTCTTGATCCGCGCCGTGTTGGCCAGCATGGGCTCGGGGCTGTGGGGCATGTATTCAGGTTTTGAACTGTGCGAAGCCGCGCCGGTACCGGGCAAGGAAGAATACCTGGACTCGGAGAAGTACGAGATCCGCCCACGGGACTTCACCGCGCCGGGCAACATCATTGCCGAGATCGCCCAGCTCAATCGCATCCGCCGACAGAATCCGGCGTTGCAGACCCACTTGGGCCTGAAGCTGTACAACGCCTGGAACGACAACATCCTGTACTTCGGCAAGCGCAGCGAGGACGGCAGCAACTTCATCCTGGTGGCAGTCAACCTCGACCCCTTCAACGCGCAGGAAGCCCATTTCGAGTTACCGCTCTGGGAGCTGGGCCTGCCGGACGATGCGCAGATCCAGGGTGAAGACTTGATGAACGGCCATCGCTGGACCTGGTACGGCAAGAACCAGTGGACGCGGCTGGAGCCGCAGATGCCGTTCGGGATCTGGCGTATCACCACCTCCTGAGCCTGGCGAAGATCAACAGCTGGGAGGGGGCAAGCCCCTCCCACCTTGACCGCGTTCAGTTTGCAAGAATTTCAGTATTTCAGGAGTTTCCAATGGCGAAGAAACCCAAGGCTGCCACCTTTATCAAAGACCCGCTCTGGTACAAGGACGCGGTGATTTACCAGGTTCACGTCAAATCCTATTTCGACTCCAATAACGACGGCATCGGTGACTTTCCCGGGCTGATCGCCAAGCTCGACTACATCGCCGACCTCGGTGTGAACACCATCTGGCTGCTGCCGTTCTACCCTTCGCCACGCCGTGATGACGGCTATGACATCGCTGAATACCGTGGCGTGCACAGCGACTACGGGACCATGGCCGACGCCAAGCGCTTTATCGCCGAAGCCCATAAGCGCGGGCTGCGGGTGATCACCGAGCTGGTGATCAACCACACCTCCGACCAGCACCCCTGGTTCCAGCGCGCGCGCAAGGCCAAGCCCGGCTCGGCGGCTCGCGACTTCTACGTATGGTCCGATGACGACCAGAAATACGATGGCACGCGCATCATCTTCCTCGACACCGAAAAGTCCAACTGGACCTGGGACCCGGTCGCCGGCCAGTACTTCTGGCACCGCTTCTATTCCCATCAGCCGGACCTCAACTTCGACAACCCGCAGGTCATGAAGGCCGTGCTGTCGGTGATGCGTTACTGGCTGGACATGGGGATCGACGGCCTGCGCCTGGACGCCATCCCGTACCTGATCGAGCGTGACGGCACCAACAATGAAAACCTGCCGGAGACCCACGACGTCCTCAAGCAGATCCGAGCCGAAATCGACGCCCATTACCCTGACCGCATGCTGCTCGCCGAAGCCAACCAGTGGCCGGAAGACACCCAACTGTACTTCGGTGACAAAAAGGGCGATGACGGTGATGAATGCCATATGGCCTTTCACTTTCCATTGATGCCGCGCATGTACATGGCCCTGGCCCAGGAAGACCGCTTCCCGATCACCGACATCCTGCGCCAGACCCCAGAGATCCCCGCCAACTGCCAATGGGCGATCTTCCTGCGCAACCACGATGAGCTGACGCTGGAGATGGTCACCGACAAAGAGCGCGACTACCTGTGGAACTACTACGCAGCCGACCGGCGTGCGCGGATCAACCTGGGCATTCGCCGGCGCCTGGCGCCCTTGATGGAGCGCGATCGCCGTCGTGTCGAGTTGCTCAACAGCCTGCTGTTGTCGATGCCCGGCACGCCGACCCTGTATTACGGCGATGAAATCGGCATGGGTGACAACATCTACCTCGGTGACCGCGATGGCGTGCGCACGCCGATGCAGTGGTCCATCGACCGCAATGGCGGCTTCTCGCGCGCCGACCCGGCCAGCCTGGTGCTGCCGCCGATCATGGACCCGCAATACGGCTACCTGTCGGTCAACGTCGAAACCCAGGCCCAGGACCCCCACTCATTGCTCAACTGGACCCGGCGCATGTTGGCGGTGCGCAAGCAGTCCAAGGCGTTTGGCCGCGGCAGCTTGAAGATGCTCTCGCCGAGCAACCGCCGCATCCTCGCCTATACCCGTGAATTCACCGGCGACGATGGCCGCACGGAAATCATCCTGTGCGTGGCCAACGTATCGCGTAGCGCCCAGGCCGCGGAGCTGGACCTGTCGGCCTTTGCCGGCATGGTGCCGGTGGAGATGCTCGGCGGGAATGCCTTCCCTCCGATCGGCCAGCTTAATTTCCTGCTGACCCTGGCGCCGTATGGCTTCTACTGGTTTGTGCTGGCAGCGGAAAACCAGATGCCCAGCTGGCACGTGGAACCGGCGCAGAGCATGCCGGACTTCACCACCCTGGTGCTGAAAAAACGCATGGAAGAATTGCTGGACGCCCCTTGCCGCGCCAGCCTTGAACAACAGGTGCTGCCGGCGTGGCTGCCGAAACGGCGTTGGTTCGCCGGCAAGGACACGGCCATCGACAGCGTGCACATCGCCTACGGCGTGCGTTTCGGCGACCCGGAGCACCCGGTGTTGCTCAGCGAGATCGATGTGACCAGTGGCGGCCAGGTCAGCCGTTACCAGTTGCCCTTCGGCTTCCTCGGCGAAGACCAGTTCACCAGCGCCTTGCCGCAGCAATTGGCCCTGGCCCGTGTACGCCGGGTGCGCCAGGTGGGACTGGTCACCGATGCCTTCAGCCTAGAGCACTTTATTCGCGCGGTGATCCAGGGCCTGCAGGCCGGCAGCGTGCTCAACTCCAGCGAGGGCGACCTGCGCTTCGAGGCCACTTCCCATCTGGCACCCTTGCAGTTGGCCGAGGACGCCCAGGTACGCTACCTGGCCGCCGAGCAGTCCAACAGCTCGGTGGTGGTCGGCGAGAGCCTGGTGCTCAAGCTGATCCGTAAAGTCAGCGCCGGGGTACACCCGGAGCTGGAGATGAGTGCCTACCTGACCGCCGCTGGATACCCGAATATCTCGCCGCTGCTGGGGTCGGTGATTCGCCGCGATGCGGCCGGTGACGACAACCTGCTGATGATTGCCCAGGGTTACCTGAGCAATCAGGGCGATGCGTGGAGCTGGACCCAGAATAATCTGGAGCGCGCGATTCGCGACGAACTCGCCGAGGCCATCTCCGAACAGGAGCAGCACTACAACGCCCTGGGTGAACTGGCGGACTTCGCCGGGTTGCTCGGCAAGCGCCTGGGGGAAATGCACCTGGTACTGGGAGCGCCCACCACGAACAAGGACTTCAAGCCCGAAGCCACCACGGTCAAGGACACCCAAGCCTGGGCCAAGGATGTGGGGGCGCAGATCGACCGCGCCCTGCAATTGCTCAAGCTGCATCAACACCAATTGAACCCGGCCGATCAGGCGCTGGTCAGTGCTTTGCTGGACCACAAAAAAGCCATCGCCAGCCACGTACTGACCCTGGCCAAGGCCACGGTGGGTGGCCTGCGGATCCGCGTGCATGGTGACTTGCACCTGGGCCAGGTGCTGGTGGTCAAAGGCGATGCCTACTTGATTGACTTTGAAGGGGAGCCGGCGCGGCCGCTGCATGAACGCCGCGGCAAGCACAGCCCCTATAAGGATGTGAGTGGCGTACTGCGGTCGTTTGATTACGCAGCGGCCATGGCCCTGAATGGACAGGGGGTCGATCACTCGCCCGAAGCGGATACCGCCCGCAAGCGGGTGACCGACCGTTACCTGAACGAGGCGCGCCAGGCATTTATCCAGGCTTATCAGGCAGCCACGGCTACACTGGGCCATGACTGGCAGGATGCCAAAGGCCAGGACGCGGCGCTGACGTTGTTCAGCCTGGAGAAGGCCGCGTACGAAGTGGCCTACGAAGCGGAAAACCGCCCGACCTGGTTGCCGGTGCCCTTGCAGGGCTTGCATGGCCTGCTGAGTGGGCTTACACCTAAATCGAAAACTGCACGCGGTGGGGAGACGTCATGAGCTTTACGAGTAAAGAACCGCTGCAACCGAAGTTGACAGCAATGCCGGCGTCCAAGGACGTCGAAGCGCTGGTGCGCGCCGAGCACCACGACCCCTTTTCCATTCTGGGGCCCCATGATGACGAGCAGGGCGGGCAGTTTATCCGCGCGTTCCTGCCGGACGCCTTGAGCGTCCAAGTGTTGAGCAAAGAGGGCGGCGAGCCCCTCGCCACTCTGGAGGCGAACCAGGTGCCTGGGTTGTTCGTCGGGCATCTCGCGACACGCCAGCCTTATGTGCTGAAGATCCAGTGGGCCGGCGGTGAGCAGATCACCGAAGACCCGTACAGCTTCCAGCAATTGCTGCTGGGGGAAATGGACCTGTACCTGTTTGCCGAAGGTAATCACCGCGACCTCAGCAGTTGCCTGGGCGCCCAGGTGACCACGGTCGATGGCGTGCCGGGCGTGCGCTTCGCCGTATGGGCACCGAACGCGCGGCGTGTCTCGGTGGTGGGCGACTTCAATATCTGGGACGGTCGCCGCCACCCGATGCGCCTGCGTCATCCGTCGGGCGTGTGGGAGATTTTTATCCCGCGCCTGCAAGCGGGTGCGGCGTACAAGTACGAGATCCTCGGCGCCCACGGTATCTTGCCGCTCAAGGCTGACCCGATGGCCCTGGCCACCCAACTGCCGCCCGACACCGCGTCCAAGGTCGCCCCGCCGTTGCAGGTGGATTGGCAGGACCATGAGTGGATGCAGGCGCGCACAGAGAAGCAGCAGCCCACCGCGCCGCTGTCGATCTACGAATTGCATGTGGGCTCCTGGCAGTGCGAGCTGGACGAAGCCGGTGAAGTGGCGCGTCAGTACGGTTGGCGCGAGCTGGTCGAGCGTTTGATTCCGTATGTGCAGCAACTGGGGTTTACCCATATCGAACTGATGCCGATCATGGAGCACCCGTTTGGCGGTTCCTGGGGCTACCAGGCGTTGTCGCAGTTCGCACCGAGTGCCCGATTTGGTTCGCCGGAAGATTTCGCGTATTTCGTCAACGCCTGTCACCAGGCCGATATCGGCGTGATCCTCGATTGGGTGCCGGCGCATTTTCCGACCGATACCCATGGCCTGGCGCAGTTCGACGGCACCGCCCTGTACGAGTACGCCAACCCGCTGGAAGGCTTCCACCAGGATTGGGACACGCTGATCTATAACCTGGGCCGCACCGAAGTCCACGGCTATATGCTGGCGTCGGCGCTGCACTGGCTCAAGCATTTCCACGTCGATGGCCTGCGCGTGGATGCGGTGGCCTCGATGCTCTACCGCGACTATTCGCGCAAGGCCGGCGAGTGGGTGCCCAACCGCCATGGCGGCCGCGAGAACCTGGAAGCCATCGACTTCCTGCGCCACCTCAACGACGTGGTGGCCCTGGAAGCTCCGGGGGCACTGGTGATTGCCGAAGAGTCCACCGCCTGGCCCGGTGTCAGCCAGCCCACCCAACAGGGCGGCCTGGGGTTCAATTACAAATGGAACATGGGCTGGATGCATGACTCCCTGCATTACATTCAGCAGGACCCGGTGTACCGCGCCCATCATCACAACGAGCTGAGCTTCGGCCTGGTCTACGCCTGGTCCGAACGCTTCATCCTGCCGATCTCCCATGATGAGGTGGTACACGGCAAGCACTCGCTGATCGACAAGATGCCCGGCGACCGCTGGCAGAAATTCGCCAACCTGCGCGCCTACCTGAGTTTCATGTGGATGCACCCAGGCAAGAAGCTGTTGTTCATGGGCTGCGAATTCGGCCAGTGGCGCGAGTGGAACCACGATCAGCAACTGGATTGGTACCTGCTGCAATACCCGGAACACCGGGGGGTACAGAAGTTGGTGGGCGACTTGAACCGCCTGTACCGCGAGGAGCCCGCGCTGCACGAGCAGGATGACGCGCCCCAGGGGTTCCAGTGGCTGATCGGCGATGACGCGATCAACAGTGTGTACGCCTGGCTGCGCTGGAGCAAAGACGGCAAGCCTGTGCTGGTGGTGGCCAACTTCACCCCGGTGCCACGTGAGGGATACAAGGTGGGCGTGCCGTTTGCCGGGCGTTGGAGCGAAGTGATCAACAGCGATGCCGACACTTACGCCGGCTCCAATTACGGCAATGGCGGTGGCGTGTTTACCGAAGATGAACCGCGCCACGGACAACCGGTGTCGTTGTCGTTGAATCTGCCGCCGTTGGGGGTGCTGATTTTGCGTCCGCAAGCCAGTTAAAGGCTCTACCGCACTGGATTCAGTTGTCCGCGCTAGTGGCAGGATGCCACAATGGCATCTTTGTTGCGGCAGTCGAATCGGGCGGGTTTCATGAATGGCCTTGGGCGTAGTCAGGACGAGGATTGCTTTATAGAAGAGCAGGTGCGAACTGACCGTTTGCACCAGCTGTTTCGCCAATCTTTTGCTGCGATTTTCGGCAGTTACTTCGCTGCCGTCATGCTCTGCTGGGTGTGCTGGGATCGCTTCGATCATCAGGTCATGATGGTCTGGCTGCTGGTGTTGGCGGCTTCGTCGCTGCTGCGGGTCAAGATGTTCATGGACTGGTTTCGCTGCCCCGGCAGCGAACGCACCCCGGACCGCTGGGAGCGGCGTTATTGGATCACCCTGTGCCTGTCTGCCGGCGTCTGGGGCGTTGGAGCCTTTGCGGTGATGCCCACCGACGATCGGCTGTCCCAGACCCTGGTCATCCTGTTTACCGTGGGCATGTCCGTCAGCGCCGTGTCCTGTTACTCGGCCTATCGCTACATGACCATGGCCTCGGTTGGCCTGGTACTGTTGCCGTCGACGCTGTGGCTGCTGTTCCAGCCATCGCCGATGCAGGTGGGGATGGCGCTGGCCGTGCTGGTGTTCTCATCGTTTGTGGTCAGCGCCACGCGTAAAATGTCCGACGCCCTGGAGAAAGCCTTTCGTCTCACCCGCGAGATGGAGCGCGCCCACACGATTTCCACCCACGCCGCACAGACCGACGAATTGACCGGCCTGATGAACCGCCGCGCATTTTTCGAACATGCCCAACAGTTGTACGCGCAGTGCCGGTATCACCAGCAGCCCCTGTGTGCGCTGATGCTGGACATGGATCACTTCAAGCAAATCAACGACACCTATGGCCACCAGGCGGGGGACCAAGTGTTGCGCCAGATCGGTGGGGTGATCAGCGCCTCGTTTCGCCAGGCCGACGTCTATGGTCGGCTGGGCGGGGAAGAGTTTGCGGTGCTGCTGCCCAACACGTCATTGGAAACCGCGCTGGATATCGCCGAGCAGTTGATCAAGGCGATCGCCGGCCTGGCATCGGACCCGGTCCAGGGCTTGACCGCCAGCCTCGGGGTGGCGTCGACCCACAACCAGGATCAGGACCTGCACGGCCTGATGAATACCGCTGACAAGGCGCTGTACCGCGCCAAGGCCCTGGGCCGCAATCAAGTGGCCGTGGCGGAGTAGGGCTCAGTCCTTGAGCATTGCCTTGGCCAGCACTTGCGCCACTTGGTCGGCGGAGTAGGGCTTGGCCAGGAATGCAAACCCTTCATAGCCGTTGTCTGCCAGCTCGTCGCTGTAGCCAGAGGTCAGCACCACGGGCAAGTCCGCGCGGCGCTGACGCAAGACCTTGGCCATCGCCACGCCGGTCATGCCGGGCATGACCACATCCGAGAAAATCGCATCGAATGCCCTGGCATCCGGGCCGGCCAGGGCCAGTGCCTGTTCGGCATCGGTGACCCAGGTGGTCTGGTAACCCAGGTCCTGAAGGATCTGGTTGGCGAAACGGCCAACCTCCAGGTTGTCCTCGACAATCAGGATATTGCGCAGGGTGCTGGTGTCGAAGGGTGTCGGCTCGGCGGGGGCGGGCTCGTTCCCGGTCAGCTGCGGTTCCGCTTCGGGCAGGTAAAGCGTAAATACCGTGCCCTCGCCAAGGGTGCTGGCCACATCGACGTTACCGCCGGACTGCTTGGCGAAACCGAACACCTGTGACAAACCGAGGCCGGTGCCTTTGCCGACGGCCTTGGTGGTAAAAAACGGCTCGAAAATGCGCTCCAGAGTGTCGCCGGCAATACCGCTGCCCGTGTCGGCCAGGGACACCGCCACAAACGGCTGGCGCGATTCGGCATCGCCGCGGATACGCGGCAAGGCGGGCAGGCGCGCGACGCTCAGGGTCAGGGTGCCTTGGCTGTCCATGGCATCGCGGGCGTTGAGGGCGATATTGATCAATGCCGCTTCAAACTGGCTGGAGTCCACCCGCACATGGCAAGGCTGCTCGGGCAGGTTGACGCGAACCTGAATGCGCGCGCCGGTCACGCTTTCCAGCATTTCAGCGATGTTCTGCACACGCTGGCCTACGTCGAAGACTTCCGGATTCAACGGTTGGCGGCGGGCAAAGGCGAGCAGCTGGCTGGTCAGCTTGCTGGCGCGTTCCACCGTGTCGGAAACCGCGCTCATATAGCGTTGGCGGCGTTCCTCGGAGAGCCCGGGTTGGCGCAGAAAGTCCACCGACGAACGAATGATGGTCAATAGATTGTTGAAGTCATGAGCGACACCCCCCGTCAATTGGCCGATGGCTTCGAGTTTTTGCGACTGACGCAGGGCGGCTTCGGTTTGCGTCAACAGCCGTGTACGTTCTTCCACCCGTTGTTCCAGGGTGGCGTTGAGCTCTGTGAACGCGGCCAGGCCTTCGCGCACGGCGGCGTTGGCGCGTACGCGTTCGATATGCGCCCACGAACGCTCGGTTACCTCGCCCAACAACGCCAGGTCATAGGCTGACCAGTCCCGCTCGGTCTTGTTGTGCACGGCCATCAGGGCGGTCAAGCGACCGTTCTTGATCAGCGGCATGCAGATCGTGGCCGCTACGCCCAGCGCCTGGAAACTCAGGGATTCATGGGCGGGCAGTTCGACCAGGTGATTGCGGATCACCAGCGGCTCACCGGCGCGCAGATGCTTGACCGCCGTGTGCCCGAACGCCTTGAGGCTGTAGTGCCCGGTGATGCTGGGCGAACCGGGTGCGGTCCAGTTGTCGCGGATGGTGAAGCCGTCTTCGTCGGCGTCCATATCGGCGTAGGCACAAATGGACACCTGCAGGTGCTGCGCCAGCAGGCGGGTGGTGGCCGTCATGATGGTTTCGGCGTCGGTGGCGTTGGCCACCGCGTTGCCGATGGCATCCAGCACCGTCAGGCGGCGAGAGAGGAACACCGTTGCGGTGGTTTCCGTCACGGTGTCGAGCATCCCCACGACCCGCCCCTTAGGGTCACGGATCGGGCTGTAGCAGAACGTGAAATAGGCCTGTTCCGGCGTGGCGCTGCGCTCGATCACCAAGGGGAAGTTTTCGATATAGGTGGCATGGCCCTCGAAGGCGGCGTCGGCGATGGGACCGATCTCATCCCAGGCTTCGCTCCAGATTTGGCTGAACGGGCGGCCCAAGGCATAGGGTTTATTGCCGAGTATGGGGACAAACGCGTCGTTATAGAGCGTGATCAACCGAGGCCCCCAAATGATGGCTTGGGGGAAGCTGGAAGCGAGGCACAGGGCAACGGTGGTCTTCAATACATCCGGCCACAGCTCAATTGGCCCGAGGGTCGTACTGGCCCAATCATGCTGGCGAATCCGCTCAGCCATGTCGCTGCTGCTTTGCAGCCAATTCATCATTGGGAAAACACCTTGTCTGCCAGAGTCTTATAGCGCGCCCGAACGTGACAGGCGCCAAGCTACTGACCCGGTTAATCGCCGCCAGTTCAGCGCAAGTATCCCTTAGATGGCGATTTGATGCTGCCCCTGTTTGAACGCGGCACGAGCGTCGGCGGGGGCCGCTGCCCAAACCTTATTGCGAGCCGAATAAACCGGTCCAGTAAATCCCGGCATCGCTCTTCGGATCCATCGCATAGGCGGCGCCCAGTTCGCGAAACTGCGGGTTCATCAGGTTGGCGCAATGGCCGGGGCTGGCGAGCCAGCCATCCACCACCTTGCGCGGCGTGTCGAGGCCGGCGGCGATGTTTTCCCCGATGTTCTTCGCGATATACCCGGCCAGTTCGGCGCGGTCGCCTGGGGTGCGGCCGTCAGGGTCGAGGTGATCGAAGAAATTGCCGTTGGCCATGTTGCGTGCATGGCTGTTGGCCGCATCGGCGAGGTTGGCGTTCCACGACAACGGGGTGGTCGCGTTAAAGGCCTGGGTGCCACACTGGCGCGGTTGTTCACGGGCGGCGTTGATCAGGTTCAGCAGTTGCTTGCCCTCGGTCTGCCAATCGCCCCGGCCGCTGGACAGCAGGGGGCGGGCGAGTACGATGCGCCAATCCTGGCCGTTGTTGCTCACGCCGATGTCGACGAACTGCGGGTCCAGGACCACGCGGCAGAAGCTTTCACGCACAGCCTTCATGGCCGCCTGGGCATCCTTGGGGCCGGACAGGCTGATGGCTTGCACATTCACCATCGGGTACGCCGCCCGTGCCAGCGCCTGTTGCAGGTCGCCGACATTGCTGGCGGGCAACACCAGCCGCGTATCGTTGGCCAGCGGCGGCAGTTCCTGGGAACCCTGGTCACCGCAGCGTTGCACCTGGCTGCGGTACGCGTTGATCTGTTGTACCAACTGACTTTCTTCATTCGCCATCGCGCTGGCGCAGAACACTACACTGGCGGCCAGCGTCGTAAGACCCATCATCAATGACAGAACGCGCATGGACGTTACCCTTGAACTTGAAAGTGCCCATGATGCGCGATGTGGGGGCGTCCATGCACCCGTTGGTCCGAACTTTTTTCCTCAGTTTTTGAATGCCGAGTGTTTACGACCCTGGTCGCACAAGGCAAACACCACCACCAGCAGCGCGGAAATGGCGAGGATAATCACCACGCCATCGGTGGAGTGGGTCGCTGATGCTGCCACCATCGACAGTGCGCCCAGCGGGGCCAGGCCGCCCGCGATGGCGGTGCCGATTTCGCGCCCGGTACCGAAACCCGAAGAGCGGGTCTGGGTGGGGAACTGTCGGCTCAGGAACGAGCCCTGAGGTGCAAACATCATGGGCGCGAGGAGGCCGGTACCGACGCCGATGGCGATGTAGATCATCAGGTTTTCACCTGTGTTGAGCAGGGCCAGGAACGGGTAGGCGAACAGCAGCGAGAGCAACCCGCCCAGTATCAGCACGGTCTTGCTGCTCCACTTGTCGCACAGCCAGCCGAAGCAGGGCACGGCGACGATGGCAATCAGGCTGGCAATGGTCACCGACAGCGAGGTGACGTGGACATCCACGCCCTTGAACTGGGTCAGGTACGCCAGGGAGAAGGTCTTGAAGATGTAGCTCAGGGCGTTGTAGCCAATGGCCACGAAAAACACCACGGCCAGGCCCTTCAGGTCGTTCTTGAACAAGGCTTTGAGAGGCGACGCCTTGGCCTTGCTCGCTTCCTGGCTCAGTTCCTTGAACTGCGGGGTTTCCGGAATGCTGTTACGCACCCACAGGCCCACACCCACCAGGACGATGCTGCAGATGAACGGAATGCGCCAACCGCCGGCCAACAGGAACTCGTTGCCGTTGATCGTCAGCAGGTACACGGTGAGCGACGACAGCAACAAACCGAGGTTCAGGCCCAGGGCCGGCCAGGCGCCCTGGCTGCCGCGTTTACCCTGCGCCGCGTGTTCATAGGAGGTGACCGCCGCCCCTGACAGCTCGGCGCCTGCGCCCAGGCCCTGGATGATGCGGATAAACACCAGCACGATCGGCGCCCAGATGCCGATGGAGGCATAGCTGGGAATCAGGCCGATCAGCGTGGTGCACACGCCCATCAGGCAGAAGGTCAGCACCAGCACTTGCTTGCGGCCGAACTTGTCGCCCAGGTAGCCAAACAGGATGCCGCCAAACGGGCGAGCGATGAAGCCGATGGCAAAGGTGGAGAAGGCCATCAGCGCGGCGGCTTTAGGGTCGCTGTTATCGAAGAAGATCTTCGAGAACACAATCGCCGCCATGGTGGCGTATAGGTAAAAGTCGTACCACTCCAGCATCGAGCCAAAGATGGTGGCGGCGGCGACTTTGCGCAGGCGCTTGCGGGTTTGTGCGGGCGTTTCGGTGCCGGGGATGGAGGCAGATGCCGTCATGCTGGACTTCCTTCTGGGTCTTTGTAGTTATTGTCAAATGGACGTGTATTGCAGGGGTTACTCGGGCTTGAACAGGCGGTCGGCGATCATGGCGCCGATTGGCATGGCTGACGTGGCGGCCGGCGAGGGCGCGTTGCAGACGTGGAGCATTC
This sequence comes from Pseudomonas sp. G11, assembly GCF_029457515.1. Taxonomy (NCBI): domain Bacteria; kingdom Pseudomonadati; phylum Pseudomonadota; class Gammaproteobacteria; order Pseudomonadales; family Pseudomonadaceae; genus Pseudomonas; species Pseudomonas sp. G11. The sequence continues at coordinate 4,546,895 of NZ_CP120377.1, read as the reverse complement.
GTGGGGTCTGGGCGAACAGGAAGTCGTGCACCAGGCTGCCGTCGCGCATCACTGCCTGGGCGCGGATGCCGGCCTCGTAGGGCAGCAGGTCGTCGAGGGTCAGCGATGGGCAGTACTTGCGGCACTGCTCCAGGTAGCCGGACTTGAACAAAGAATTCTTCATCTCGGCGGTGCCTGAACCGAGGTTTTGCCAGAGGGTTTTCCAGAAACCGGGGAAGCTGGCGTACTGCGCCACGTCACGCCAGTTCACCGAGAACTTGCGGTAGTTCTCACGGCCCAGGCCCAGCACCGCATTGGGGCCGACGGTCACACTGCCGTCGATCATGCGCGTCAGGTGCACACCGAGGAACGGCAGCTCCGGGTCGGGAATCGGGTAGATCAGGTGGTTGACGATGTTGTTTTTCGCCGCCGGCAGACGAAAGTATTCGCCGCGAAACGGGATGATCTGGTGGTCGATCCTGACCCCGGCCAGGCGCGCCAGGCGGTCTGACTGCAAGCCTGCGCACACCACCAGATGGCGTGCTTGCCAGGTTTCGCCGCGGGTGCTGACGGTGACTTTGTCGCTGTCCTCGTGGATGGCCGTCACGGTGCGCTCCAGGCAGATCTCCCCCCCGCTGCGGCGGATGACCTGGGCCATGGTTTCGCATACCTGGCGGTAATCGACGATGCCGGTGGCGTCAAGAAACAGCCCCCCCAGGCCGACGATGTTCGGTTCGCGTTGGCGCAACTGGTCCGCGTCCAGGCGCTCGACCTTCATGCCATTGAGTTGGGCGCGGGCATACAAGGCTTCCATCCGCTGCATTTCCAACGGGCTGGACGCCACCAGCAGCTTGCCGCATACCTCGAACTTGATCCCGTGTTCGGTGCAGAACTGTTTGGTGGCTTCGGCGCCGCGCTTGCACAGGTCAGCCTTGAGGCTGCCTGGCGCGTAGTAAATGCCTGCGTGGATCACGCCGCTGTTATGGCCGGTCTGGTGTTTGGCCAGCACGGGCTCTTTTTCCAGGATCACCAAAGACGCGCCGGGCTGGCGCTTGAGCAGCTCCATTGCCGTGGCCAGGCCGACGATGCCGCCGCCGATGATGCAAAAGTCGTGAATCATTGCGTGGGGGACCTCACAGTGCACATTTCAGTCTGCTTATCAGGTTGTCAGACTAATGTTTTTGTTAAAAAAATGGCGTGTCGAGGACACGCTATAAACGGGGTGGAATCGGTCAGTTGGTGGTGGGCAATTCCAGGCTCAGGCGCCCGGCCGCAGCGCGTAGGTGGGCCTCGGCACTGGCGGCGGCGCGTTGAGCGTCACCGTCGGCAATGGCTTGATAGAGCAACTGGTGTTCCTGGGTCGCATCCGCGGAGCCGGTGACAAAACGCGAGGCCGAGTTTTCCCAGGCTGTCTTGCGTGCGCTGGCCAACTGGCTGCGCAAAAAGTCATGGAAGGCCACGAAGTAGTCATTCTTGCTGGCGTCGGCGATGGCGCGGTGGAATTCCACGTCGGCCAGGGCGGCGGCTTCGAAGTTGTCGCGATGCTCCTGCATGGCCTGCAAGGCGCGTTGCATACGTTGCAGGTCGGCGTCGTCGCGGCGCCGGGCGGCAATTGCGGCGGCCTGGGTCTCGATCCACAGGCGCACCTCGAACATCTGCGCCAGGTCGGGAAGACGGCCATTCGGCTGCGGAAAACGGAACACCGTGCCGGCCGGGGTTTGCGAAATGAACGAGCCCAGCCCGCGGCGCGCGGTGATGACGCCGTCGGCCTTGAGCTGGGCGATAGCCTCGCGCACCACCGAGCGGCTGACGTTGAGTTGCTCCGCCAATTGCTGTTCGGTGGGCAAGCGCGATTCGGGCGGCAATTGGCCGGAATCGATTTCTGCGCGGATCGCGCTGACAACCCGTACGACAAGCGAATCGGGGCGCTGGAGCTCAAGCATGGGACAACCTTGGTAGTCAGGTTGTCAGACAATAGTCGTTACGATTTTATCTTGTCAACAGGTGAGCGCGGTCGACACCGCGCCACCCTGCAATCGCACAGGCCAGCAGCATGAGGCCGGCGGCGACGAAAAAGGTCGCATGCAGGCCCTCCGTCACCGATTGCACGGTCCCATGGACAACGTCGGGGGTCGCCCGCGCGAATACCGCGCCCAGGGCCGAGGCACCGAAGATCAGCCCGAGGTTGCGTGACAGGTTGAGCAGGCCCGAGACCGTACCGCGGCGCGCGCTTTCCACACCGCTCATCACTGCGGTGTTGTTGGCGGCCTGGAACAGGCTGTAGCCCGCCGTCAAAATCACCAGTGAGCCCAGGTAGGCGACCAGTCCCGACGCCAGTGACAGCAGCAGGGCGCCACCGAGCAGAGTGCCCAGCCCCGCGAGCGTCATGCGCTGGCTGCCCAGGCGGTCGGTGAGTTGGCCTGCCGGTACACCGGTGAGCGCTGCGACACAGGGGCCGACGGCCATGGCCAGGCCCATCCATTCAGGGGCCAGCCCCAGGCCAAGGGACAGGTAAAAAGGGCCGACCACAAAGGTCGCCATGATCACCGCGGCGACCAACGCACTCATCGCCAGGCCGGCACACAACGCCCCGGCTTTCAATGACGACCCTGCGCTGGCGGCTGGGCGCGCCCGTTGCTGATCAGCCGGCAAGTAGCGCCAGGCGAGGGCGGCCGCCAGTAACCCCAGGGGCGCACCCACCAGGAACAGGGCCTGCCAGCCCCACACGCTGAGCAACATGCCGCCGACGCTGGGGCCCATGGCCGTGCCCACCGCCGACATCGTGCCGAGCAAACCCATCGCGCGTCCGGTGCGTTCCGCGGGCACCGTATCGCCGACCAGGCCCAGGGTCATCGCCATCATGATCGCCGCGCCCAGCCCCTGCGCGACCCGCGCGGCAATCAACCCATGCAGGTCGGGCGCGACACCGCACAGCCCGCAGGCGAGCGCAAACAACAATAACCCGGCGAGCAACAACCGCTTGCGGCCCAGGCGATCGCCCAGGCGTCCGGCGCTGACAATCACCGCGGTGATCGCCATCAGGTAGGCCAGCACCACCCATTGCACGGCATGGAATGACGCATCGAACATTTGCGCCAGGCGCGGCAGGCCGACATTGGCAATGCTGGTGCCAAGGGACGCGAGCAACATGGACAGGGACAGGCTGGTAAGACCGCCACGTGAGGAAGTGTGCATGGGAGATTCCTTGAATGAACGCAACTGTCACAAATCTACGGCGTGGCCTAACATGGCGGAAGACGCATGAGTTGCACTGAATACCTGCGTCAAACGCCTGATAGGAGCGCTGATGCCCGACCTCAACTTGCTGGTCACCCTGGATGTGCTGCTGGCCGAAGGCAGCGTCGCCCGCGCGGCCCAGCGCCTGGGCCTGAGTCCTTCGGCGATGAGCCGCGCCTTGGCACGCCTGCGGCAAACCACGGGCGACCCGTTGCTGGTCCGCGCGGGCCGAAGCCTGGTGCCGACGCCACGGGCGCTGGAGTTGCGTGAACAGGTCGGCCGCCTGGTGCAGGACGCCCAGGCCGTGTTGCGCCCCGTGCAATCCCTGGACATGGGCCAGGTGACACGTACGTTTACCTTGCGCACCAGCGAGGAGTTTGTTGAAAGCTTTGGTCCGGCGCTGCTGGCCCGTCTCGATCAGCAAGCCCCGGGTGTGCGCCTGCGCTTCGTCAACAAGACCGATAAAGACAACCTCTTGCTGCGTGAAGGCAGCGTCGACCTGGAAACCGGTGTGGTCGACCCCACCGCCAGCCCCGAAGTGCTGACCCAGGCGCTGTTTCGCGATCGCCTGATCGGCGTGGTGCGCAGCGGTCATGCCCTCAGTCAGGGCGACGTCAGCGCCGCACGTTTTGCCCAGGGCCGCCATGTGTATGTGTCCCGGCGCGGTCAGGCGCGCGGCCAGATCGACGATGCCCTCGAAGCGCTGGGCCTGGCTCGGCAGATCACCAGCATCGTCGCCGGTTTTTCCACCGCGATTGCCCTGGCCCGCAGCACCGACCTGATCGCCGCCGTTCCCGAGCGCTACACCGCCGACCGGCGCGACCTGTTCTGTTTCCCACTGCCACTGGCGCTGCCGACGTTCACTGTCGCGATGCTCTGGCACCCCCGCCTGGACGCCGACCTGGCCCATCGCTGGTTGCGCAGCTGTTTGCGCGAGGTGTGTGCCCAGCAGGTACAATCCGCGCTGCCTTGACGTGAAACCCAGGAATTTGCATGTTCAGCCTTACCCGCTACACCGCGCCGTGCCCCGAGCCGATCAACAGCCAGATCCTGCAGATGGTGGTGGACAACCTCACCGATATCAGCAGTGTGGCACTGCCGCCGAGCAACCTGCTCTACACCATCTACCAGTACGCCGTTGGCTTTGAGGTGCACCTGTACCTGGAGGCGTTGGGTGGATCGAAGGGGATTGCGGTCGAGCTGGTCGTGGCGATGGAAGACGAACAGGTGATTGGCTTTTGCCTGTACCTACCGATGAAAGATGACCCTCAAGCGTGTGGTATCGCGTTCATGGCGGTGCAAGCCGGTTTTCGGCGCCAGGGCGTGGCGCGCGGAATGCTTCAGGACGTGCTGGCGCGCTACCCCCATGCCGAACTGGCATGTGCGGTGGAGAAGGTACCGGTGTTCGAAGCCATGGGTTTTCAAGTGCGAGCCGCGCGTGACACCCAGGTGCTGATGAACACCCGCAGCTACGCCAGCGATGGGCTGATGGGCGTGCTGGATGTAGCGTCTATCTACAGCTCGCTGGAGGTGCGGCAGATCCATACCTACCTGCTGCAAAAGCACGGCAAGCGCGCAATGGTGGATGCCGAGAAACAGCGCGATCGGCACCTGGATCAACTGGCGCGCAAGGTCCAGTTGTTTGTTGCGGGGCGCTAGCCTGGGCCGGGTTGGCTATTTTTTGTGGCGAGCGGGTTTGCGCTAATGCCGTTCAATTGAGCGTACATCGCCTTCTTTCTGTAGGAGCAAGCTTGCTCGCGAAGAACCTCAACGATAACGCGTGTTTCCTGAATCAACGCGGCGCCTGTGAGTTCTTCGCGAGCAAGCTCGCTCCTACAAAAAAGCCTTAACTGGACGGCATCAGGGCAAGCCCGTCCAGTCTTCAGCTCCGTGAGCGATTGACCATCGCCAGAATCGTCGCCAGCAACTCCTGTTGCGCCTCTTCACGGCGGATTTCGCCACTGGCGGCTGCGTGGGACAACGCTTCCGCGGCACCCAGCATCGCCCGCAATCCTGCCTGTGATACCTGGCCAAAGGGCGCCAGCGCGGCGCGGCATTTGTCGAGAAAGATCGCCTCGTATTTGCGCTTGAGCGCTTCCAGCTCCGGCGAGCTGCTCAGTGCCGCAATCACCCCCGGAATTTCCCGGCCCTGCAATAACACGCAATCGACATAGCACGAGGCAATCACCCCTGCGCGCTCTTCCAAGGTCGCGCTGCTGGCGTCGAGGGCCTCGGCAAACACCTGGGTCTGACGCCCGTCGAAGTCTTCATACAGCGCGGCGAGCAACCCGGCGCGGGTGACGAAATGGTCGTAGACCACCGGCTTGGTCACGCCCGCCAGTTCCGCCAGGCGGCCCAGGGTCAGCGCTTCGGTGCCTTCCTCGCGCACCAGTTGCCAGGCCACATCCAATAATTGGCGCAGGCGATCTTCACGGGACAGGCGACGACGTGGGGCAGGGGATTCAAGGCTTGACATGCTTATATACCAAAAGTAACTTGTCCGCATTAACTTACTAAAAGTAGATTAAACCGAAAGGGAGTCAAAGTCATGCACGCACTCATCGTCGTTGCCCATCACGACCCACAATCGCTCACCCACGCCGTGGCCGCGCAGGTGGCTGCCGGGCTGACTGCGGCGGGCCACAGCTTCGAAATCGCCAACCTCGCCGCCGAAGGCTTCGACCCGCGCTACACCGCCGCCGATCACCTGGTGCACCGTATCCGCGCTACGCCGCCGGCCGACGTATTGGCCGAACAAGCGCGCATCGACCGTGCCGATGCGCTGGTGATAGCGTTCCCAATCTACTGGTGGTCCATGCCGGCGTTGCTCAAGGGCTGGGTCGACCGCGTTTTCGTCAACGGCTGGGCAATCGACTACGGCCCCGCCACGCCCGTGGTGAAAAAGCTGCGCCACTTGCGTGTGCACCTGCTGGCCCTGGGCGCCGCCGATGAAAGCGCCTTTGATCGACATGGCTATGCCAAGGCGATGCGCACGCAAATCGACTACGGGATCTTTGATTACTGCGGGGCCCAGGTGGTGACGTCGGAGCTGTTGCTGGAGTCGGAAGATGGCGCGGCGACCGCGCATCTGCAAACGGCCAAGGCGGTGGGGCAGAGACTGTTCGAGGCCGAGACGGTTGCCGGTTGATTCAACCTTCGCGAAACAGATCGTGGGCGTCCAGCAGGCGGTAGGCAATTTCCGGGTTTTTCTCCAGGCCCCGACGAATCGCCGCCGGGATCGATTGTCGGGTCTTGCGGCACATGCCGGGCAGTTCGTCGATCACGATCTGAATCCCGCGCATGCTCTTGACCTCGGTGTGCCCCGGCGCGATGTGCACGCGAATCCCCAACAGCTCGTACATCCGCTGCTGCATACGTTCCAGGTCTTGCAGGTTCTGCAGGTTTTCAAGGCGTTCGAGCAGGCGTTTTTCTTCCTGGCGGGTCAGGCTGAGAATGCGCAGGTCGGCGCCGGGGGCTTGCAGCAATTGTTCGCGATCGCAGACGCAGGCGCCGGGTGGGCAGGGTTGGCGAATCGTCATGTTCATTCCCTCCCCATTCCGACGCGTTTTCCTCAGTAAGTCAGCGCCACACCGAGGCTGCCCAAGGCCTTCCAGTACTCAGGATAGGTCTTGGCCACGCAGTCCGGGTCTTGAATCCTGATGCCCGAGACCTTCAGCCCGGCGAGGGCAAAGCACATGGCAATGCGATGGTCGGCGTGGGTGTCGATCAGGGCGTTGCACGACGTGCCGGCCAACGCCGGGTCGGCGGCGACCAGCAAGTCGTCGCCTTCAATGCTCGCCAGGCCCGGACGAATCTCGTTCAGGCCGTCATGCAGCGCCTGCACCCGATCACATTCCTTGACCCGCAGGTTGGCCAGTTCGGTGAAGCGTACCGGGGTGTTGTTGAACGCGGCCAGCACGGCCAGGGTGGGGATCGCATCCTGCATCTGCGAACCGACCACCGTGGCCTGCATGTGCGGGAACTGGGCAATCACGGCCTGGGCCTTGGCGTCCGGCTGGGTGAAGTCCTGCGCGGCCACGCCGATGTCGATGCGGCCGCCGGTCAACACTTCGGCAGCCCACAGGTACGTGGCGGCGGAAGCGTCGGGCTCGATCAGGTAGTCATGGGCGGTGTAGCCGGTGGGGGCCACGCGCCAGGTCGTGTCGTCGACCACCTCGACCTGCGCGCCGAACGCACGCATGCAGTCCAGGGTCAGGTCCACATACCCACGGGCGCCGATATCCTTGCCGGTCAGCGCCACTTCAATCGGCGCTTCGCCGCAGGCTGCGAGCATCAGCAGGGCCGAGACGTACTGGCTGGACAAGCCGCCATCGATCTCGAAGCGCTTGGCCTGGACCTTGCCGACGCCGTGCACGGTCACCGGGGGGCAGCCGGTCGGGCTCTCGACCTGGATGCCGTTCTCACGCAGGGTCGCCAGCAGCGGGCCGATCGGGCGTTTTTGCATGTAGTCGTCGCCGTCCAGCACCACGGTGCCTTGCACGGTGGCCACGGCGGCGGTGAGGAAGCGCATGGCGGTGCCGGCGTTGCCGAGGAACAGCGGTTGCGCCGGCAATTGCAGCTTGCCTGAACCGGTGACCACGAAGGTGGTGTCGTCCGGCTCATCGATGATCACGCCCATCTGGCGCAGGGCCACCGACATGTGCCGGGTGTCATCACTCTTCAGTGCGCCGCTCAGGCGGCTGGTGCCGGTGGCCAGGGCCGCCAGCAGCAGGGCGCGGTTGGTAATGGATTTGGAGCCGGGGGGCGCGACCTTGCCAGTGAGGGGGAAATTGGGCGGTGTAACGGTCACGGTTTTCTGCGAACTCAAGGTACAAGGCTCCTGATTCAAGGCAAGGTGGTACGGAGTGGCCGACGGGCGGACCCGAATAATCGGGCATAGACGCCACGCTTGTCGAGGCTTAGCGCTGGGCGAGCCAGTAATCGTGCAGCGCCCGGGCGGCCGGTTCGATTGCGCTGGCGCGCTGCTGATGGGCCTGTACATCGAGGTCGGCCGGCAACTCGAAGTTGTCCTGTTCGGCGCACCAGGAGATTTTCTCCAGGTTCGCGGCCTGTTCAGCGGGCAGGTCCGGCCAGTTGCCGATCGCGGCACCACGGATATAACCAAAGCACCATTCTTCGGCGAGGGTCACGGTTTGCCCCTGATGCTCGGTGTCATCGAAGCGCGCCTTGAAACCCTGGGCATCGGTGGCCAGCTGTGTGGCGAGGGCGTTCATATGGCGTACGCACAGTTCGAGGAACTGCTTGGCTTGCTCGGCGCTTTCCCAGTCCGGGTTTTGCCCACCCCAGATCGCCGGGAACCATTCGGCGATATCCACCTGCGCCGGGCTGGACACCAAGGCCGTGAAGTAGCCGTCGAGCTCAGCCAGGTTCAGCACCGAATGGTCATCGCCGTACTGGAGCAGGGTGTCTTCGATAAATTCGAAATCGGCGGGGGTGAGGGGTTGGGTGAGCATGGGCATGTCCTTAAACGTCGAGCGCCGCTGATGGGGCGGCTTAAAGCGCGCAGGATGGCGCTTGGGCCGGCTTTTTTCCAGCACTTTCCCAGCGTTGGCACAGCTTGCTCACGCAGACCGCACCCACCACCGCGAGAATAATCGGTACCAGGAAGTCATGCTCGATACGGGTGAATTCCGCCACCAGCACGATCGCTGTCAGCGGCATGCTCATGCTGGCGGCCAGGAAAGCGGCCGCGCCGATGATCGCGAAAGCCCCCAACGGTACCCCCGGCCACGCCAGGCTCCAGGCGCCGCCGAGGATAATCGCCAGTAGCGCGCCGTTGGCCAGGCCGGGCGTCAACAGCCCGCCCTCGGCTCCGGCGCGCAGGCTGCTGGTGGTGATCAGCACCTTGACCAGCAGCAACAGTGCGGCCAGTCCGATCGTCAGTTCATTGTCGAAGCCCAATTGCGCCGGGCCTTTGCCATTGCCGAGGATTTGCGGCAGCAGCATCGCCAGGCCGCCGATGAGTGTGAAATTAATCAAGCACAGCACCGGCAGGCGCCAGCCGCGCGCGGCCTTCGCCCGCGCGGCGCCGGTCAGGCGCGTGAAACCGTAGGCGGCCATGCCAAACAGCGGCCCGCAGACCACGGCCCAGGCGATCAATGCCGGGCTCAGGACAAAATGCGGCACCACGTACTGCGCCTCCGCTCCCAACCCGATCCAGGCCACGGCCGCACCAATGGCCGAGGTCGCCAGGGCGATCAGCGCCGCGGGCCAACTGAACGCGCCCACCAGCACCTCCAGCACAAACACCGCGCCGCCCAGCGGCACGTTGTACACCGCCGCCAGGCCCGCGCCCGCGCCACAGGCAACGATCAAACGGTGCATATCCGGGGTCAGCCGCGCGCGTTGCGACAACCAACTGCCGGCCAGTGCGCCGACCTCGCGCGGCGCCACTTCACGGCCCAGGGGCGAGCCCAGCGCCACGGTGACGATCTGCAACAGGGCGTGGGCGAGGGTGGTCTTGGGCGGCATGATCGGCATCGTGGGTGATACCGCCTGCTTGATGCTCACCAGCGGGCGACCATAGCGATACACGGCCCACCAACCCAGGCCGGCGACCAGGCCGCACACCACCAACACCTGCAAGCGCCGCTCGGGGGGCGCGGCAGTGACACCCCGCAGAAAGGTTTCATGCCCGACCAGGCTGTCGAGGCTGTAGCCGTAGGCCAGGTGTTGGATGCCATGCAGCAGCAACGCCAGGAGCATCCCGCCCAGGCCGGCGCCAATGCCGGTGAACACGACCACCAGGGCCAGAATCAACGATGAGCGAAACGTGGACGGCATAAACGACTCCAGACAGTGCCCCAGAGTGTATAGCCGATAAACCGTCGGGCCTGGATGAAATGTATCGGCGTGCCGTCAACCCTGCGCCACTGCATTCAATGGCTTTTACCAGTCCTGTTTTTGGCCGATGCGCCCTTGTGCACCCTTGTTATAGTCTGGCCTTTCTCAATCGCCAGCCAGGGATCACTGCCATGTCCGAATACCAAGCTTTCGTCGTCGAACTCATCGGTAACGTTGCCCATGTGCAGATCAACCGCCCGGAAAAGATCAACGCGATGAACGCGGCGTTCTGGACCGAGATCATCGATATCTTCCAATGGGTGGAAGACACCGACGCCGTGCGCGCCGTGGTACTCAGCGGTGCCGGCAAGCATTTTTCGTCCGGTATCGACCTGATGATGCTGGCCTCGGTGGCCAATGCGTTCGGCAAGGACGTGGGCCGTAACGCACGCCTGCTGCGCCGCAAGATCCTTGAGTTGCAAGCCTCGTTCAACGCCGTCGACAACTGCCGCAAGCCGGTGCTGGCGGCGATCCAGGGTTACTGCATTGGGGGGGCCATCGACCTGATCAGCGCCTGCGACATGCGTTACGCCGCCGAGGACGCGCAATTCTCCATCAAGGAAATCGACATCGGCATGGCCGCTGACGTCGGCACCCTGCAACGCCTGCCGCGCATTATCGGCGACGGCATGCTGCGTGAGCTGGCCTATACCGGCCGCGCGTTCGGTGCCGAGGAAGCGCGCAGCATCGGCCTGGTCAATCGCGTGTATGCCGACCAGCAAAGCCTGTTGGCCGGCGTCCTGGAAATCGCCCATGAAATCGCCGCCAAATCGCCGATCGCCGTGACCGGTACCAAGGCCATGATCAGCTACATGCGTGACCATACGGTCAATGACGGCCTGGAATACGTTGCCACCTGGAACTCGGCTATGTTGCAATCCAACGACCTGCGCGTGGCCATCGCGGCCCATATGAGCAAGCAGAAACCCGAATTCGTGGATTGACTGACATGACCCCAGGCTGGATTACCACTACGCTGCTGGACAACCAAACCCCTGGCGGCTGGGCTGTCGCCCGCAGCCGCGACGGCTTTTTGCATGATACCAACGGCCCGCTGTTCCCACGGGAATGGCTCAAGCGCCAAGACCTTTCGGTGTTCGCCGAACACGGTATCGGCCACCTCGACGGCGAGCCGGTGTACCTGCTGGAGCTCAACGCCGCCAGCGAGGTCCCCGGCTGCAGTTGGCAGGGCCTGCGCGGCTTCATGTTGCAAGGTGATCACCGGCTTTACAAAGTGTTGGGCTATGCCGCGCAGATCGGTACCTGGGCCCGGGAACACCGGTTCTGCGGGAGTTGCGGGCAGGCCATGGTCCAGGTGCCCCGTGAGCGAGCGATGTTCTGTGAGGCCTGTGACCTGCGCAGCTACCCGCGTATCTCGCCAAGCATGATCGTGCTGGTGACCCGCGGTGATGAGATCCTGCTGGCGCGTTCGCCACGCTTTGTGCCTGGGGTGTACAGCACGTTGGCGGGGTTTGCCGAACCGGGTGAGTCGGCCGAAGACTGCTTGATCCGTGAAGTGCGCGAAGAAGTGCAGGTGGAGGTGCGCAACATCCAGTACATGGGCAGCCAGTGCTGGCCGTTCCCTCACTCGATGATGCTGGGCTTCCATGCCGAGTACGCCGGCGGCGATATCGTGCCCCAGGCTGACGAAATCGAGGACGCGCAGTGGTTCAACATCCACGACCTGCCGCCGTTGCCGGCGTCACGCTCGATTGCGCGCTACCTGATCGACCTGTACGTCGCGCGTCGCTTAGGCCACGCTGAACCAGTGCTGCCAGGCTAGGCGTACAGTCAGGCCAAGGACCACGGTGATAAACACCGGGCGAATGAATTTGGCGCCGCCGCTGATTGCGCTGCGTGCGCCAAAGAATGCGCCGCACATCACCGAGATGCCCATGGCCAGGCCGACGATCCAATCCACCGAGCCGTTGAAGATAAACACCGACAGCGCCGCCGCGTTGCTGACGAAGTTCATGCTGCGCGCCACGCCGCTGGCCTTCACCAGGTCGATGGGGTGCAGCAGCATTGTGCTCACGGTCCAGAACGCGCCCGTACCTGGCCCGGCTACGCCATCATAGAAACCCAGGCCAAAGCCTTGGGTGCTTTGCCATTTCTTCTTGATCGGTGCATCGGCATCCAGCGCAGCCTTGGGTGTGCCACCGAATAACAGGTACAGGCCACAGCCAAAGACAATGACCGGCAGCATCTTGTTCAGGGTTTCGGCGGGCAGGTAGTGGGCGACCACGGCCCCGGCCAGTGCGCCGACCAAGGTGCCGACGATGGCGTGCACCCATTGGCGCGGGTGGAACAGCTTGCGTCGGTAGAAGGTGAAGCTGGCGGTGGCCGAGCCGAAGGTGGAACTGAGCTTGTTGGTGCCCAACACCAGGTGAGGCGGCATGCCCGCGGTGAGCAGGGCCGGGGTGGTGAGCAACCCACCGCCGCCGGCGATGGCGTCGATGAAGCCGGCGATAAAGGCCACGACGGCCAGAATGGCGAGGGTGGTGAGGTCTACGCTGAGTTCGAAAGGCATTGGGCAGGGCTTAATGGTGGCAGGGCGCAGCAAAAGCGCTGTGCGAAGGGCCGCCATCTTACCTGCCTGAGGTACGCAGAACCAAATGTGGGAGGTGGCTTTCCCGATGAGGGTGTATCAGTGACAGATAAGCTGACTGACACACCCTCATCGGGGCATGGGTATCTACACAACTTTGGCATGGCCCTGAACCTGTGGCGAGGGAGCTTGCTCCCGTGACTGCTCGGGGGGCGACGGCTATCTAACGGATGCACCGCGACCTAAATGTGGGAGGGGGCTTGCCCCCGATGGCGGGCTCTGGGCCGACCATTTTTTTGGATTGGATCAGGTACATATCCATTGCTGCGGTAACGGCAACTTCGGGTTCCGCTCTTACAGCGGGTCACTTTTGGAAAAGAGCCCGGGATGCCGGCCCAGCCAAAAGTAACCAAAAGGGCTCTTGCCCCACCACTCGGCACCTCGCCCAGGCTCGGTGTGCCCGCAATCCGACATTGATTTGGGGGGCCGCCGCCACGCGCCATCCATGGCGCGGGGCGGCTAAACCGGCATCCCTGCCGGTTTACCCCCCAAATCACTGTCGAATTGCGGCCAGCGTGGTTTAACGGGGCGCCTGAGATCAAGATCAAGATCAAGATCTAAAGCAAGATCAAGAGCGGCTCGCTTCGCATCGTGGTTAGCGTTGGTTGCTACACGGTTGTGTAGATACCCATGCTCATCGGGGCAAGCCCCCTCCCACATGTTTTACCGTGCCCGCTTGGCTATTTGTGCGTGCCCAGCCACTCCAGCGCCGTGCGCCAGATGCAAATCCCGAGGAAATACGCCGACATCAGCGACCACAAGCCGAATGTCCACGGGTTGGTATTGGGGTAATCCACCACCATCAAAAAGCTGCACAGCAACCAGATCGTGGTCACCGCGATGTTGATCGGCATGAAGCGCTTGACCCGGAACGGATGCAAAAACTTCATCGGCGTCACGGTCAGCAGCGCCAGGCCGATCACGGTCAACAAGGTCACCCAGGCGTCTGGCTGGATGATATACACGCAGAGGGCAACCACATTCCACGCGGCCGGGAAGCCGACGAAGTAGTTGTCCTTGCTCTTCATGTTCACGTTGCAGAAGCAGAACAACGACGACACCAGGATCACCGACACCGTGAACAAGTGGGTGAAGTCCGGCAGGTCGATATAGCGATAGATAAACAGTGCCGGGATAAATACGTAGGTCAGGTAGTCGATCACCAGGTCCAACACCGAACCGTCAAAGCTGGGCAGTACCGTGCTGACATTCACCCGGCGAGCCAGCGAGCCATCCACGCCATCGACCACCAGCGCCAGGCCCAGCCATAGCAGGCAAGCCTTGGGTGAGTTTTCCAGCAGCGCCAGGGTGGCCAGGAAGGCCAATACCACACCGGTGGCGGTAAAGCCGTGGGCGCCCCAGGCTTTCAGTCTGGCTACATGCAGGGTCGATATCACGGGCGGTTCTCCAAAGGTGAAACGGGGCAGCCGACGATGTGACACCGTCGAGTCTGGCCAGGGAATGCAGGTATCGACCGGGAAGGGGGGGATAAGGTTCACCGCCCCGGTGTATTGCCTAGCGTAGCAAGCGTAGGACGATTCAGCATCAGCCCTGGCGGAACACCAGCGCTTTCAGGCCACTTTGCGCGTCGATATCCGGAAATTCCGGCGGGTTTTGCAGCCGTTCGATAAAGCGCAGGCCCGGTGCTTCGCGCGTGACGCTGTCGATCAGGAAGTCTTCGCCGAACGCCGGATCGTTCATGCATGCCAGCACAGTGCCCTGTGCCGTGAGCAAGTCCGGCAGGCGGCGCAGCACACGCTGGTAGTCCTTGGTCAACAGGAAGCTGCCTTTCTGGAAGGACGGCGGGTCGATGATCACCAGGTCGTAGGGGCCGCTATTCGTCACCTTGGCCCAGGACTTGAACAGGTCGTGGCCGAGGAAGGTCACTTTGCCCAGGTCATGACCGTTCAGCCGATGGTTGTCGCGGCCACGGCTGAGGGCGCCACGGGCCATGTCCAGGTTCACCACATGCTCGGCACCGCCTTCGATGGCGGCCACGGAGAAACCGCAGGTGTAGGCGAACAGATTGAGTACCCGCTGGCCCTTGGCCTGTTCACGCACCCAATTGCGACCGTAGCGCATATCGAGGAACAGGCCGCTGTTCTGTTTTTTCCCCAGGTCGATCAAATAGCGCAGGCCGCCTTCGGTGATCGTCAACGCGTCGACGGCTTCGCCGAACAACCATTCGGTGGTGCTTTGCGGCAGGTAACGGTGTTGCAAGGCGACGCTGCGCACGCCGTACCGCGCCCATTCGAAAGTGCTCAACCACTGCTTCAAGGCATCCAGCTGCGCCGTTTCCGGTTCCTTGAACAGCGCGACCAGCACCACCCCTTGCAACCAATCGACCGTCAGTTGCTCCAGGCCCGGCCAGCAGCGGCCACGGCCGTGGAACAGGCGGCGGGTTTCCGTGGGCGCATCGGCCAGGGCCGTGAGCAGGTGGGCATGCAGCGTGGCGAGTGCGTCTGGGTTCATCGTTGTGCGTCATTCATTGAGCGGGCGGCATTTTAAACACAGTTGCGGTTTTTTTGTGAGGGATGGACACGGCGCTGGAGCACAACGTGCTGGGAAAAATCTGATTGGAAGTGATTCATGCTCAAAATGCGCTCTGCAGCGCCTGAAAATAGGCAAAAAATCCTCCGTCACCGACATAAACTGGAAAAAAGCCCGGAGGTGCCCATGAATGGTTTCGCGAGTGCAGTGAATCACACCGCAGTGGACGACGAAGAACTGAGCGAATGGCGCGATGCCCTGGCCTCACTGGTGGCCAACGCCGGCCCCGCGCGTGCACGGCAGATCCTTGACCTGCTGGCCCGCGAAGGCCGTGCCCCCCACATCGATTGGAAACCGCGCCACGGCACGCCCTATGTCAACAGCATCAGCGTCGACCAGCAGCCGGCATTTCCCGGTGACCTGGCCACCGAGGAGCGCCTGGCCTCGTTGGTGCGCTGGAATGCCTTGGCCATGGTCGTGCGCGCCAACCAGGCCTATGGCGAGCTCGGCGGCCATATCGCCAGCTACGCCAGTGCGGCGGATTTGTTCGAAGTGGGCTTCAACCACTTTTTCCGCGCACGCAACGACGGGTTTGGCGGCGACCTGGTGTTCTATCAACCTCATTCCGCTCCCGGTATCTATGCGCGCGCTTTCCTTGAAGGGCGCCTGAGCGAACAGGACCTGGCTCACTATCGCCAGGAAATCGGCGGGGCCAAGGCCGGTGCGCGGGGGCTCTCCAGTTACCCTCATCCGTGGTTGATGCCGGACTTCTGGCAATTTCCCACCGGTTCCATGGGCATTGGCCCGATCAGCTCGATTTTCCAGGCGCGCTTTATGCGCTACCTGCAGCATCGCGGCTTGCAGGACACCACCGACCGCCATGTGTGGGGCGTGTTCGGCGACGGCGAGATGGACGAACCGGAAAGCATGTCGGCCCTGACCCTGGCCGCCCGCGAAGGCCTCGACAACCTGACCTGGGTGGTCAATTGCAACCTGCAACGTCTCGACGGCCCGGTGCGCGGCAATGGGCGGATCATCGATGAGCTGGAGGCCTTGTTCGGTGGCGCGGGCTGGAACGTGATCAAGCTGGTGTGGGGCTCGGACTGGGATGCCTTGCTCGCCAACGACGCCGACGGTGCGCTGGTCGATACCCTGTCGCACACCGTGGACGGGCAATTCCAGACCTTCGCGGCCAAGGACGGCGCCTATAATCGCGAACATTTTTTTGGCCAAAGCCCATCCCTGGCCGCTCTGGTCGAGGGCATGAGTGATGAACAGATCGACCGGCTCAAGCGTGGCGGCCATGACATGGTCAAGATCCACGCCGCCTACCACGCCGCGCGTCGGGTCAAGGGCAAGCCCACGGTGATCCTGGCCCAGACCAAAAAGGGCTTCGGCATGGGCGAGGCCGGGCAGGGCAAGATGACCACCCACCAACAGAAGAAGCTTGATCGCGAAGCACTGATCGCCTTTCGCAATCGCTTCCAACTGCCCCTGTCGGATGCGCAGGCCGAATCCCTGAGTTTCTTCAAGCCGGCGGATGACAGCCTTGAACTGCGCTACCTGCACCAGCGGCGCCAGGCCCTGGGCGGTTATGTGCCCAGCCGCCGCCAGCTTGCCGCGCCGGTTACCGTGCCTCCCGTGACGGGGTACGCCGGTTTTGCCACGGCCGCCGACGGCAAGGAAATGTCCACCACCATGGCCTTCGTGCGCATGCTGACCAACCTGCTCAAGGACAAGGCCCTCGGCCCGCGCATCGTGCCCATCGTTGCCGATGAGGCGCGGACGTTCGGCATGGCCAACCTGTTCAAGCAGATTGGTATCTATTCCAGCGTCGGCCAGCGCTACGAGCCGGAAGACATTGGCTCGATCCTCAGTTACCGCGAAGCCACCGACGGGCAAATCCTCGAAGAGGGCATCAGCGAGGCCAGTGCCATCAGTTCCTGGGTCGCGGCAGCCACCAGCTACTCTGTTCACGGCCTGCGCATGTTGCCCTTCTACATCTATTACTCGATGTTTGGCTTTCAGCGTGTGGGGGACCTGATCTGGGCCGCCGCTGACCAGCGTGCCCGCGGCTTCCTGCTCGGCGCCACCGCCGGGCGTACCACCCTGGGCGGTGAAGGCTTGCAGCACCAGGACGGCAGCAGTCACCTGACCGCCGCCACGGTGCCCAATTGCCGCGCCTACGATCCGGCCTTTGCCGGCGAGTTTGCGGTGATCCTCGACCATGGCATGCGCCAGATGCTCGAACACGACGTAGACGAGTTCTACTACGTGACCCTGATGAACGAAAACTACCCGCAACCGACTCTGCCCCAGGGCGTGGAGGGCGCAATTATCAAGGGCTTGTATCGCCTGGAAGGCGCCAGCGCCGCTCAAGTACGCCTGCTGGGCTCCGGCACGTTGTTGCGCGAAGCCCAGGCGGCGGCGCAGTTGCTGGCAGATGATTGGCAGGTGGCGAGCGAGGTGTTCAGCGTCACCAGCTTCAGCGAACTGGCCCGCGAGGCGCGCGAGGTGGAACGCTGGAATCGCCTGCATCCGCTGCAGGCCGCACGCACCAGTCACCTGGCAGACTGCTTGCCCACGGGCGCGCCGGTGGTGGCAGTATCTGACTACGTGCGGGCGGTGCCGCAGATGATCGGTTCGTACCTTGACTCCAGCTACACCGTGCTCGGCACCGATGGTTTCGGACGCAGTGATACACGGGCGGCGTTGCGCGATTTCTTTGAGGTGGATCGTCATCACATTGTGCTGGCTGCACTCACTGCGTTGGTAGAGCAGGGCAGTCTGGAGCCGCGGGTGTGCCAGCGGGCGATTGAGCAGTATGGCCTGCTGCCGGAGCGCGTCGCCTCCTGGGCCTCCTGAACAACGCAGAGCAAGTGGGAAGGCTGAGCAAACAGTCACCTGTGGCGAGCGGGCTGTTGTGGCGAGCGGGCTTGCTGTGGCGAGCGGGCTTGTTGTGGCGAGCGGGCTTGCCCCGCGTTGGGCTGCGAAGCGGCCCCCAAAACCAGGGCACTGCGGTGTGTCAGCTAAAAACACATCGCCTGTAATGGGGCCGCTTCGCAGCCCAACGCGGGGCAAGCCCGCTCGCCACTATAAGGTGGGCGTCCCAGATCACTGATCGCCGACGCTATATCGCAAAACACTCACGCAATATCAGGATTTCCTGATGGCTCTTTGCTATTTGTCACGCTAGAGTGTTTGAAAGAATAAAAGAAATTGTAGTTTCTTCGGCCGCGACTGAAGCCGTAGGACACTTCATAAATGTGGAGTGCACCATGAAAGTTCTAATCGCCGATGACTCATCCATGTCCCGCAAGTTGGTCTTGCGTGCCCTGCCAGAATCACTGACCGAAGATGTCCGCCAAGCCTGTAACGGCTCCGAGGTGATGGAGGCCTATCACGCGGGCTTGGTCGATTTGCTTTTTCTCGACCTCACCATGCCCGTCATGGACGGTTTCCAGACCCTGGAGGCGCTCAAGCGCGAAGACGCCAATGTGGTGGTCGTCGTGATCAGCGCAGACATCCAGCCCCGGGCCAGGCAACTCGTATTCAACCTGGGCGCTGCTGCCTTCGTGGCCAAGCCTGTTACGGCTGAAGCTCTACTCGAAGCTTTACACCTCATAGGAGTGCTTTGATGGAAACCTTGGCCGAGCTCACCGAAGACCAACGCGATGCCCTGCAGGAACTGATGAATATCGCCATGGGGCAGGCGGCCGAGCGACTGGCCCTGCTGACCAATACCATGGTCACGCTTTCGGTTCCTTTTATTCACCCGCTGATCCGGGAACAGAATAACCTGGCGATTCCGGAGCATCTGCGCCGAAGCTTCATGATCGTCACCCGCCAGTCTTTCCTCGGGGAGTTACGCGGAGAAGTGTTCGTGTGCTTTGGCTGCATGGGGGCAGATGAACTGGCCGAACTGCTGGGCTACAAGGGCGGCGGTCTGGACCAGCAGGACGAGCTGATGCTCGATGTCACCAACATTCTGACCGGCGCCTGCATCAGTGGCCTGGCAAAACAGGTGGCGACTCAAGTGAGCTATGACGCGCCATCCATTCTCGTCCACAGGGATCAGGAAGCGAACGCACTGGATGAGTTGAACCTGAATGAACACCTTGCGATGGTGTTGGAAATCCGCTTCGAGGTTGAGGCTCATCAATTCTCCTGCGACTTGCTGATCTGCATCACTGAACGTACAGCAGGCGTTGTCGTTCGGGCCATTGATCGTTTGCTGGACGAGCTTTGAAGGGACCTCTCATGACAGACAGCAAGGCAATCTCCCGGGAAACCCTTGAGTCGATGCTCACGGCCATCAACATGGGTGTGCTGCTCGTCGATAAGGACTGCAAAGTGCTGTTCTCGAACCACTTCATGTCCATCAACAGCGGCCGCAGCGCCGAAGAACTTGTTGGCCGTACGCTGTTCGAAGCCTTTCCTGAGCTACCGGAGGTCTGGACCCGGCAGAAGATCAACAGCGTCCTCACTCTGCAAAACTTTGCTTTCACTTCGTGGCAGCAACGGCCGCACCTGTTCAATTTCGAAAGCACCCGGCCCATCAGTGGACTGGTTCGGCACATGTACCAGAACTGCACTTTCTTCCCGGTGCAAGACGCCGATGGCAGCAGCCTGGGCGTGGGCTTAGCCATCAGTGATACGACCGACACCGCTGCCCGTCAACTCGAGCTGACGCACCTGAACAAGCTGCTGGAAGAGGAAAAGGGCGCCCAGGCGCTGCTGATCGCGCGGCTCGAAGATGCGCAGGCGCAGTTGCTGCAGTCCGAGAAGATGGCGGCGATAGGGCAACTGGCTGCGGGGGTGGCCCACGAGATCAATAACCCGATCGGCTTTGTCTGCTCCAACGTCAACAGCCTGCGTCGTTACCTCGTGGACATTTTCGCGCTGCTCGAGGCTTATGAGCAGGCGAGTGACGAAAGCCATGCCGATGCTCATCCCGAGCTGGCGGCGATGCGTGACAAGGTGGATTACGACTTCATGCGTCAGGACATCGACGAACTGCTTGTGGAATCGGTCGACGGTCTCGACCGGGTCACTCGCATCGTCAAGGACCTGCGCGAGTTCTCCCATGTCGACAGTTATGAATGGCAGTTGGCCGATCTGCACAAAGGGCTCGATAGCACCCTTAACGTTATCTGGAACGAGATCAAGTTCAAGGCCCAGGTGATCAAGTGCTACGGCGATATCGAGCCTATTGAATGCATGGGCTCACAGATCAATCAGGTCTTTCTGAACTTGCTCATCAACGCAAGCCATGCTGTGGGTGCCGACGGCCAAATCACCATCAGGAGTGGCAGGGAGGACGGCGGTGTGTTCGTTGAGATCGCCGACAATGGCCATGGTATCCCCCTTGAGATCCAGAACCGGATATTCGAACCGTTCTTCACCACCAAGCCGGTGGGCATGGGCTCGGGCCTGGGCCTGTCGTTGTCGTATAGCATCATCGTCAAGCACCATGGACGGCTCACCGTCGAGAGTGAGCCGGGTAGGGGAAGTTGCTTCCGGGCGTGGTTACCATTACGCCAGCCCCAGGTGCAGGCCCTCGCTACTTCTGCCGCCGAAGGACGCTGATCATGAACGCCCCCACTTCCTGCGTAAAACGCTACACCGTCATGCTGGTGGATGATGAAGAAAGTATCCTCAACAGCCTCCGGCGCCTGTTGCGTGGCAAACCTTATGACTTGCTGTTGGCGACTAATGGCGCGCAGGCACTGAGTCTTTTCGAACAGCACTCTATCGACTTGATCGTTTGCGATGCGCGCATGCCGTTGATGGACGGTCCGACGCTGCTCCGCGAGGTGTATAGGCGCAATCCAGAATGCGTGAATATCCTGCTCACCGGCTATGCCGACATGAGCATGATTACTCAGGCAATCAGCGATGGGTACGTTTACCGCTATATCAGCAAACCCTGGAATGATGACGAGCTGCAGCGCACGCTCGACCAGGCTCTCGAGATGCAGAATGCGCTTCGTAACCGCGACAGCCTGGCGTGAAATGTCGCACCACTGGAGTGCGACATTTCACGGTTCTTGACAGCGTTTCCGTCAAGTTGAACATGGCCCAGGGTAGGGCTTAGTCCCAGCTCAGCGCGCCGCCGGTCTGGTACTCGATTACCCGGGTCTCAAAGAAATTCTTCTCTTTCTTCAAGTCCATGATCTCGCTCATCCACGGGAACGGGTTAGTGGTCCCTGGATACTCTTCCTTCAAACCAATCTGCGACAGGCGACGGTTAGCGATGAACTTGAGGTAATCCTCCATCATCGCCGCGTTCATACCCAGCACGCCGCGCGGCATGGTATCGCGCGCATATTCGATCTCCAGCTGCGTCCCTTGCAGGATCATCTGGGTCGCTTCTTCCTTCATCTCGGCATCCCACAAATGTGGGTTTTCGATTTTGATCTGGTTGATCACATCGATACCGAAGTTCAGGTGCATCGACTCGTCGCGCAGGATGTATTGGAACTGTTCGGCGACGCCGGTCATTTTGTTGCGGCGGCCCATGGACAGGATCTGGGTGAAGCCGCAGTAGAAGAAGATGCCTTCCAGCACGCAGTAGTAGGCGACCAGGTTGCGCAGCAGTTCCTTGTCGGTGTCGACGGTGCCGGTTTCGAACTTCGGATCGGAGATCGAACGGGTGTACTTCAGGCCCCAGGCGGCTTTTTTCGCCACCGATGGGATCTCGTGGTACATGTTGAAGATCTCGCCTTCATCCATGGCCAACGATTCGATGCAGTACTGGTAAGCGTGGGTGTGGATCGCTTCTTCGAAGGCCTGGCGCAGGATGTACTGGCGGCACTCCGGGTTGGTGATCAGGCGGTACACGGCCAGGACCAGGTTGTTCGCAACCAGGGAGTCGGCAGTGGAGAAGAAGCCGAGGTTGCGCATGACGATACGGCGCTCGTCGTCGGTCAGGCCTTCGGGGTTTTTCCACAGGGCGATGTCGGCGGTCATGTTGACCTCTTGCGGCATCCAGTGGTTGGCGCAGCCGTCGAGGTACTTCTGCCAGGCCCAGTCGTACTTGAAGGGCACGAGTTGGTTGAGGTCTGCGCGGCAGTTGATCATGCGTTTTTCGTCAACGGCGACGCGGGCGGAGGCGCCTTCGAGTTCGGCGAGGCCTTCGGCGATGTCGAGTTTGTCCAGGGCCGCCTTGGCGCGCACGATGGCGGCGGAGTCACTGGCGGTGACGGCGCGGGCTTCGATGGCGGCAGCGGCGCCGGCACCGTCGAGGCGGTCCATGTTGGCTTCGCTGGCGTGGCCGGCGTTGGCGCCCTTGATCACCGCTGCACCGGTGTCCTCGTTGTCGACTTCATCCCAACTCAGCATCGAAATACTCCTTCCTGGTCTGTTCTGACGGCATGTGAACCCGTCCAAAAATAGGTGATTTGCAGGCTACTAGGCATTGAAATACTGCGCGTAGTGTGGTCGATAAATACCGATGCTGCACACTATGTAGTGGTCTGTTTTGTTTGTGGGCACACTATATGGGGTGTGGTCCCAGTGGTCAACGGACAAGATGCGCGGTTTTCGGTCGCTGCCCGGTGCCCATTGGATGTCGCGGGCTGTGAAGTGAAGGGCAGGGTGCAAATTGACGCCCTGTCCAGGACTGGATATGTTGTCTTGCATGAAAAAGACCTCTCTCCAAGACACCACCCTGATCAGCCAGCTCGAACAGATTGCCGAAGGCTTGAGCAAAACCTTCAGCCCGTTCTGCGAAGTGGTGCTGCACGACTTGCGCGACCCGCAGCACGCGATCCTGGCCATCCATAACAACCTCTCCGGGCGTGCCCCCGGTGACCCGGCCACCGAGTTGGGTCTGGCACGTATCGCCGACCCGGACTACCCGCAGGTCATTGCCAATTACCAGAACCAGTTCGCCGATGGGCGCCAGGTCAAAAGCACGTCGATCGGCATCAAGGACGCTCGCGGCCAGTACGTCGCCGCCCTGTGCCTGAATGTCGACCTCACGTTGTTTCGTGGTTTGCAGGGCCTGCTGGAGCAGTTCGGTTCGGTCAGTGGCGACAAGCTCGGCGAGTCTCTCGATCCCTCCGGCGCCGATGCGATCCGTGCACGCATCGACCAGTTCGCCGCCCGCCTGGCAACCACGCCGCGCGCATTGAAGACCGCAGATCGACGCGTGTTGATGCAGGAGTTGAAAGACTCGGGTTGCCTCGACATTCGCCGGGCCATGGAGACCGTGGCCTCGCACCTGGGTGTGTCGCGCGCGGCGGTCTATACCTACGCCAAGTAGCGCGCCAGCGCTTCGATCTCGACCTGATAACCGTGGTGCAATTGAGGTACCGGCACCACGGCGCGGGCAGGGCGGTGCTCGCCCAATGCGGCGGCGTAGAGCTGGTCGAATTCAGCCCAGTGCTGGACCCCGACCACATACACCGTGACTTTCACCAGGTCCTGTGGCGAGCCGCCCGCTGCCTTCAAGATGGCCAACAGGTTCTCCAGCGCCACCTGGGCCTGTGCGGCGAACGACGCCTCGGGGTGATGGCGCCCATCGGCGCTCACCGGCAGTTGCCCGGAGATATACAGGGTGCCGGCGTGACCGATCGCCTGGGCGTAATGGCCGGCCGGTTTGGCCGCACTCGATGTCTGGATGATCTTCATGGGGCCTCGCGGAGCAGGGCGGCGTATCGCTCGATATCCACGTTGCCGCCGGTGACGATAATGCCCACGCGCTGGCCCTTGAACCGCTTGCCCAGTTGGCGCAACGCCGCCAGGCCCAGGCAGCCGGTGGGCTCCACCACCATCTTCATGCGCTGCATGAAGAACTTCATTTCTGCCACCAGTTGCGCGTCGGTGACGGTAAGAATGTCGTCCACCTTGTCGCGGATGATTGGGAAGGTGCAGTTGCCCAGGTGCTGGGTCTGGGCACCGTCGGCGATGGTCGCGGGGGTGTCGATATGCACGATGCTGCCGCTGCGAAACGAGCGTTGGCCGTCATTCCCGGCCTCGGGCTCGACACCGTAGAGCAGGCAATCGGGTGCCAGGGCGCGGGTACTCAGGGCGGTGCCCGAGAGCATGCCGCCACCGCCCAGGCCCACGAACAACGCATCCAGCGGGCCGGTGAATTCCAGCAACTCCTTGGCCGCGGTGCCTTGCCCCGCGAGTACATCAGGATGGTCATAGGGTGGGATCAGGGTCAGGCCGTGCTCTGCGGCCAGGGTACGGCCGATCTGCTCGCGGTCCTCGCTGAAACGGTCATACAGCACCACGCTGGCGCCATAGCCCCGAGTGGCCGCGACCTTGGCGGCGGGCGCATCGGTAGGCATCACGAGGGTCGCTGGTATGCCGAGCAAGCTCGCCGCCAAGGCAATGCCCTGGGCATGGTTACCCGAAGAAAACGCCACCACCCCGGCCTTGCGCTGCTGCGGGTCAAACTGCGAAAGGGCATTGAACGCGCCGCGAAACTTGAACGAGCCACCCCGTTGCAGGTTCTCGCACTTGATGAAGACCTGGGCGCCGGTCTCGGCGTCGAGGGTGCGTGAGGTGAATACCGGGGTGCGATGGGCGAAGCCTTCCAGGCGTTCAGCGGCGGCGATGACGTCTTGGTAAGTGGACGTGGGCATGAGACGGGCCTTGTTGGAGTGTCTGGATAAAATATCCATAACAAGACAAAGAGTAAAGTTTCGATTGTGCGCACCGGCGTGTTCGCGCTCGGGCTTCCCTGATCTTTGGAGGATCGGCATGGCGCACAGGGCGCCAAAACGTGACTTGCCGCGCCAGAACGCTGTAACGCTCTAAACCCAATGTTGAAAAGATCATGGTGTCACGGCAGGATATTAAATAGAATGAATCTCATTTGAGACTCAATCGCGCCGTGCAGGTGGTTGCCATGAATGATGCTGTTGTCCCGACGCACGCCCCCGAACTGACCCTGTCGAGCCTGTACCGTGACCATCGCGGCTGGCTGGAAAGCTGGCTGCGGCGGCGCCTGGGCAATGCCTGGGATGCAGCGGACCTGAGTCAGGACACCTTTTTGCGGGTGCTCGCCAGTGCCCAGCCGATTGCGCAGATGCAGGAGCCACGGGCTTATCTGGTGACGGTGGGCAAGCGCCTGCTGGTCAATTTTCATCAGCGGCGCAGCCTGGAACAGGCTTACCTGAACGCCCTGGCGAACCTGCCCGAAGCCTGTGTGCCGTCGCCCGAGCAGCGCTGGCTGGTGCTGGAAACCTTGCAAGCCCTGGATGAACTGCTCGACGGTTTGCCGGTGCTGGTGCGCCGCGCGTTTCTCTGGAGTCAGCTCGAAGGTTTGGGTTATCGCGAGATCGCCGAGCGGCTGGAGGTGTCGGAGCGCACGGTGAAACGCTACATGGCGCAGGCGTATGAGCATTGCCTGTTGGTGGACCTGTGAACCGTGAGATTGCGCGCGCCGCTGCCCAGTGGCTGGCGCTGCTGGAATCCGGCGCCGCCACCGAGCGCGATCACGCCGCGCTGCAGCACTGGCGTGACAGCCACCCCCAGCATGAACAGACCTGGCAAAAAGCCCAATCCCTGCGCCAGCGCTTCAGTGAGTTGCCCCAGGCATTGGCGATGGCCAGCCTCGACCGCCCGCAACCGGGGCGACGCGCGTTGCTCAAGCGTGCGTTGGGCGTGGCGGCGCTGCTGCCGACCGCCTGGTTGATCAGCCGCCAGTTGCCTATCGAGGTCTGGCGTGCCGACCTGCACACCGCCACCGGCGAGCGCAAGCGCCTGTCCCTGGCCGACGGCGCCAGCCTGCAGCTCAATACCGCCACCGCGGTGGACGTGGACCTGGCGCAACGGCGTATCACCTTGGTGGAAGGGGAACTGGCCTTGAACGTGCCCGGCGCGGCCGCCCTCACGCTGGATACAGGCTACGGGCAACTGCGGGTCAGCCAGGCCGAGGTGTGTGTGCGGCAACTGGCCGCTGGCTGCCGGGTGTCGGTCCTGAAGGGCGCGGTGCAGGTGCGCGACTTGAGCGGCAGGTTGGCGACGTTGCCGGGTGGCCAGCAGGCGCCGTTGAACGCCGGCGGACTGGGGGCATGGGCGCCGTTTGACGTGCTGCAATTGGGATGGCGCGACGGTGTACTGACCGCCCAGAACCAGGCGCTGGGGGACTTTTTGCGCGAACTGGCACGTTATCGGCCAGGTGTGTTGCGCTGGGATCCGAGCCTGGAGACGTTGCGGGTCACGGGGAGTTTTCGCCTGGATGACACCGACCGCGTCCTCAACCTGCTGGCCTCGACCCTGGGGCTTGAGGTGCAGGCGCGGACACGGTATTGGGTAACGTTGCGCAAGAACGCCTAGATCACATGAGCGCGCTGCAGGTGCGTCAGCGACAACGCCTTGAGCTGCGCCAACAACGGATCACGCCGGTCCCTTGGGTGCGGCAAGTCCACCGCCAGTTCCTGGCGAATGCTGCTCGGCCGGTTGTCCATCACCAATACCCGATCACTCAGGTAGAGCGCCTCATCCACATCATGGGTCACCAGCAACAAAGCAATGGCATGGTGCGCAGCCAGTTGCAGCAACAGGTCTTGCAGCTTCATGCGGGTAAACGCATCCACCGCGCTGAACGGCTCATCCAGCAAGAGCACCTGCGGTCGCGAATACAAGCCGCGTGCGATCGCCACCCGTTGCGCCATGCCCCCGGACAGTGCCTTGGGCAGCGCCTGGGCAAAGCCCGTGAGGCCGACTTCCTCGATCAACTGCGTCACCCAGGCCCGGTCGTAGTGCTGGTCGTCGCGCAAGCCGATGTTCTGTTCCACCGTGAGCCAGGGCATCAGCCGGGGTTCCTGGAACACAAACGCCACTTCACCTTCAGGGCTGCGCAACTCGCCCTGGAAGTCGGTTTCCAGCCCGGCGACGATGCGCAGCAAGGTACTTTTGCCGCAACCGCTGGGGCCGAGCAGGCTCACGGCTTCACGCGGCTGCAGGGCCAGGTGCACATCTCTCAAGACCGTGGTGCTGGCGAAGTTTTTACGCGCCACGCGAATATCCAATAAAGGTTGCATGCCTATCGCTCCGTGCCTTGGCCGTTGAAGGTGTCACGCCAGGCCAGGCAGCGTTTCTCCAGGGTGGCGAGCAAGCCATCGCTGACCTTGCCCAATAGCGCCAATACGATGATCGCTGCGAGCACGATGTCTGGCCGTGAGGTTTCCCGCCCATCGCTGAGCAGGTAACCCAGGCCCTTGGTGGCCGCGATCAACTCGGCTGCCACCAGGAACATCCACGCCAGGCTCAAGCCGCTGCGCAACCCGGTGAACAGGCCGGGCAGGGCGGCAGGCAACAGGATGCGGCGTACCAGGCGCCGTCGGCTGAACCCATACATTTGCCCGACCTCCACCAGCTTGCGGTCGATATCGCGTATCGCTGCGACGCCATTGAGGTACACCGGGAAAAACGCGCCGATCGCGATCAGTACGATTTTCGAGGTTTCATCGATGCCCAGCCACAGCAACAACAGCGGCACCCAGGCCAGGCTGGGGATCGAGCGCAAGCCGGCAAAGGTCGGTTCCAGATAGGCTTCGGCCTCACGGCTCAACCCGACCCAGGCGGCGAATCCCAGGGCCAGGCTGGCGCCGATGGCAAACCCGAGCAACACCCGGCCGAGGCTGGCGCTGATGTGTTTCCACAGTGCGCCTTCGGCCAGGTCCGTCAGGGTCACGGCAATCTCGCTGGGCGCCGGCATCTGGTAGGACGGCAGCCAACCCACGCGTACCACCGCCTCCAGCACCAGTAGGATCAGCACCGGCAACACCAGGCCCTTGAGCCGCCTTGGCCAGGCACTGCGGTTGATCGCCACGGGCGTGGCCAGGGGGAGTGCTTGGGTTTTGCTGGTCATCACGGGTTCCTCAGTGGCCGAACGAGGTGTCGATCAACTGGTCGATCACCTCGTCCACATTCACGCCTTTGCGCACCAACGCTTCGGACACCAGGATCGGTGCGGCAGCCTTGGACGACAGCACATCCTTGCTGCTCAAGAACGGCGTGCTCAGATCCGTACGCGACAGTTGCAGCTTGGCCACTTCCAACGGCAGGCCGGACTCGTCGGCGAGCAGCTTGGCGAACTCATCCGGGTGCTTCACCGCCCAATCCCGGGCCTTTT
Organism: Pseudomonas sp. G11; assembly: GCF_029457515.1. Taxonomy (NCBI): domain Bacteria; kingdom Pseudomonadati; phylum Pseudomonadota; class Gammaproteobacteria; order Pseudomonadales; family Pseudomonadaceae; genus Pseudomonas; species Pseudomonas sp. G11. The sequence goes on along the minus strand of NZ_CP120377.1, from coordinate 4,518,618 downwards.
CATAAGCGCCGAGCACTTTGGTGATGGTCTGTGGATGCTCCTTGGCGAACTTCTCGGTCACGCTGACGACGCCGTAACTGTTGAACGCCTTGTTGCGGTACAGCAGGCGCGAACCGGCCTGGATTTCGCTGGCGGCCATGTGCGGGTCGAGACCGGCCCAGGCGTCCACGTCACCTTTCTCCAGGGCCGTGCGGCCGTCGGGGTGCTGCAGGTGCACCAGCTCCACATCGTCCTTCTTCAACCCGGCTTGTTGCAGGCTGCGCAGCGTGAACAGGTAAGGGTCGGTGCCTTTGGTGGCGGCGATTTTCTTGCCCTTGAGGTCGGTGACGCTCTTGAATGGCGAGTCCTTACGCACCACCAGGGCGGTCCATTCGGCGCGACTGTAGACGTACACCGATTTGATCGGGCTGCCGTTGGCCCGGCTCAATACCGCTGACAGGCTGGCGGAGGAGGCAAAGTCCACGCCGCCGCTGTTGAGGTATTCCAGGGACCGGTTGCTGCCCTGGCTCAATACCCAGCCCACCTTGGAGTGCGGCAAGGCTTGTTCCAGCCAGCCGAAATGCTTGAGCACCAGGCTGACGGGCGAATAGTAGGCATAGTCCAGGTTGACTTCGACAGGGTCGGCTTCGGCGGCCTGGGCCAGGGGTTGCAGGCACAGGACCAGCGCGCAGGCGCCGAGTAAGCGTTGAGTGAAGGGTTTCATGGAACAGCTCCGGCAAGGCGTTGAGAGAGGGCTTTTCTTATATTCATAAAAATGAAATGGCATGTTCCATGATGCTTTTCAGGAATATGCAGTCTCTGTGCCATCTCGTTTGCACGCGTATTTACGGGGCTTCGAAGGGCCAAGGCTGTTGTGAGAGGGGCAAACTGTTGATCAAGTGTCGGTGGTGCAACAGCTTGTATATATCCAAATAGAATAAATAAAGAGTTATATATTCCTTTTAATGTCTTTGCGGTTGGCGCATTTTGAGGGCCTGCGCATTCGTGCGGATTGACCCAACAGCCAAAAGGAAAGCCGACATGACCATTAAAGCGATCAACGTGCGCAACCAGTTCAAGGGCGTAATCAAGGAAATTCTGCTCGGGGAGGTGGTCTCTGAAATTGACGTGCAAACCGCGTCCGGGATTGTCACCTCAGTCATCACCACTCGCTCGGTGCGGGACCTGGAATTGAAGGTCGGCAGTGAAGTGATCGCGTTTGTGAAGTCGACCGAAGTGTCCATCGCCAAGCTTTGAGCGACTGCACCGGTGACGGTAGCCGGCGGTGCTGGCCACCATCGCCGGTGAAAGGCGTGTGACTGAACCTCTCAATCGATGCGGTCGAAGATGGCGCGCAGCTCTTCGGGGGGCAGTACCCCCTTGCCGGTGCCTTCGATCAGCTCGAAGGTGCCATCGGCGTTGACAGTAATGCCCGCTGAGCTGGCAATCGTCACCGTGACCCCCGGCCGCTCCTTGAGCAACGCGTTGAGCGGCTGTTGCCCATTGAGCGTTTGTCCGATAACCGTGGCCAACCCCTGAGTGGATTGGGTGTTGACCCCGCCGACCAGTATCACGCGCCCCCCCTTGTTCAATGACGCCAACAGGTTGTCCAGCAGTTGCTGGGCGTTGCCATCGCGCAGGCCCAGTTCCAGGTTGCTGCCGGTCAGGTGCATCAGCGTACGGGTCTGGTAGGTGCTGCCATTCCAGTCGCTGAGTACCGCCAGCGCCGAGCAGTCGCTCAGGCTGCGGGTCGACAGGGGAGCGTGGTTATTGCTGAGGGTGGTCGATTCGCCCATGGCCACGTGGACAGGGGCGGCCGATTGCAATGATGGCGGGCGTACTGCCGGGGCCTTCGCGTTCCGGGGGCGCGACAGCTCGTAAGGGCGCTTCGGTTGCTTGACCAGGGTGTCGATCCAGTCCGGGTCGAGGGGGCTCATATTGGCTTGGCCGCCTTGACGAATCTTCAAGCCGGCGGCGTCCCATTTGGCCATGGTGGCCTGCAGTTGCTGCGTGTACTCAGACGCAGGGCAGGCGATGTCCGCCCAAGGGTCGACGACCCAGGCATCGGCCCAGGCTGGTCCGACGAAGTCGGTTGTCGCGCTGACCGGGCCGGGTGGGCCGCCGATCACGGTGAACGCGTGCGCGTCGCCCGCGCGCCATTCTGCCGCCTTGCCGCCACTCTTGCCGATGATGTCCCTGGACAGCAGCGCCATTTCGCCGCAGTTGCCGGCACCGGTCTTCATGATCAGGTCGGGGCCGTTCGGCGCGCGCAAGTCGGCGGTACGGCGCAGCCAGTTGAGCGTCATGTCAGCCGCATCCGCCCGGGCCAGGTCATTCGCCGAACGCAGCTGGTTGCCAGGGCCGAGCCCGGTGGCCTTGAGCGCTTGCTGGACCTGGGCCTTGGCGTTCTCGGCGTAAAACCGGTTCTGCCGGGCGGCGGGCCAGCGGGCAAAGTCCGCCGGTTTTTCCAGCGCTGAAACCTGCTGTGGCCGCAGTGCAACATCAGGCGGGGTGATGGCTTTGGCCCGCTGCAGCTGGTAGACCACTTCCCGCTGCTGCTCATCGGTCAACGCTTTGCACAGCTGTTTGAGTTCATCCACATCGGCTTTTGCATAGCCCGCCGCTTCGAGCTGCGGGTACACGCCCTTGAGCTTGGGCAGTGCGATGAAATCGGCATCCAGGGCCTGGGTGCTGTGGTTCAAGCCCAGGAACTGTCGGTAGCCTTGCACCAGGTTCAATTCGGTGGGGCTGCACTTTTTGAACGTGATATCGCCGGTCTGTTTTTTGTCCAGCGGGGCATAGTAGAACTCGGCGGTGTCCGCTTCCACGACCAGGTAGGGCTGGGTACCGCTGGTGACGACCACGGCCCTCAGTTGACGCTGGTCGTCAACGGCTTCGCTGATCTTGTTCAGCTTGACCACCCGCGTCTGTTCCGCGAGTGGCCCCAAGGTGTTGCCTGGATAGAACCCAAAGCCCGGGTCGGCCACGAGCTTGCCGCGGACCTGGCGTTTATAGGTGATGCGCTTGGCGTCGTTGACCGGCACCAGTTGTGAGCCGATGTCGGTTTCAAGCATTTTATGCAGGCGTTTTTCGTGGATCACCCAGCGGTCCTTGCTGAACAAACTGGGCTTGGAGGGGAACAGCCGCACATGCTCCAGGGCCTGCAGCTGTGCCTTGGGCTCGGGCAGGTCGTTAAGGATTTTGGCGAAGCATTCGTCGTTGGCGCCGCGCCGGACACGCCGCCCCGCCGCGGGGGCCGGGCAAATCGCCTCGAAATCGTCCAGGGGCTGGGCAGGCTCCTGCGCTTGGAGGTCGGTCAGCTCCCCAGGCCGGGAGTCTCGATAGCGATAGATCCTGTCACCGTCGACCAGGTCGTAGCCGTTGGTTCGGGGCAGGGTGTAGGCATTCGGCGTCAGGGCGTGGTCAATCACCTGGGCGCGCTGGCCGTCTGAAAACACTTCGTTGCGCAGCGGGAGGACGGCGGGGCGTTCGCGCGGCAGCTCAAACGGGTCGCTGGCCACCGGGTCCGTGCCGCCCGCGACAGCGAACAGCGTATTGAGCACACCGTCCAGCGCCGCGGATGCGCCCTGCCTGCGTTCCGCCTGGGTATCGCCGGAATAGGCTTTCTCTGCGCCCAACGCCGTTTCTGCAAGACCGGTGGCGGCGGCGATGCCCACGACCACCGGCTCGCCAATCACCGCCAACTTGGTCACCAGGCCCGCCGCTGCGGTCACATCGTTCAGCCAGGTATCACGGGTCACCTCGCTGTTGGATTTGATCGCGATGTCCGTATCGCTGGTCATGCGTTTGCGGGCCGCGTCCGTCATGGCGCTGAATACATCGCCCTGAATGCGCACATTGGCTTGATCGATCACGGTGCCTTCGAGATTGTCCCAGTACCCGCTGCCCAGGTACTTCAAGGCGCGGTCCACGCCTTTGTTCGATTGATCGTCGCCGGTGAAAAACGTCTTCAAGCCTGTCCAGAAACCGTTGTCGTTGTCCTGCCGATCCCTGAGCGAAAAATGTGATGCCAGCGCCTTGAGCTTATCGGGATCCTTGCCTTGCTCGGCGACCCATTGGTCCATTTTTTCCAGGGAATCGAAGCGAAGAAAGGCCGGTTGATGGCCTGGAATGTAGAGGATCTGCACGCCGTCGCGACGGTCGCGCACCGATCGATACGCCTCGTCGTGGCCGGTAAAGCGCAGGATATCGCTGGATTGAAAGCCGTTGATATCAAACACGTGGGTCGACACCTTGACCGGAGCCGTCGCCTTCAGCTGCTCGACGGTCAGGGGCCGATGCTCCTTCAGTGGCAGGTTGGACGCGGCTCCCATCACCCACTGATAGTCGTCATGGGTAAACCGCTGCTCAGGCGGCATTTTCTCACGTTCGGCCGGCGAAGCCTTTTCGTACGCCATGCGTTGCTGGCGCGCCTGGGCGACAAAATTGCCCTTCAAGGCCATGCGGTAGTCGTCGCCATGGTCTTTCCAGAAGCGCGCCTGCCGGGTCGCCGTGAGTTCCTGAAAGTCGGTTTTCCAACTCTCATGCATCAGCCTTGAAGGGGTGAGCGGGAACTGATTATGCACGCCATAACCGCGTTTTTTGCTCTCGCCGGTACCCACCGTATAGAGCCCGGCATCCTGGTCGAGCACGCCCGGTGTCCAATCCTGCTCGCCGAAGTTGCTCAGCAGCGCGTCCGGCAGGCGCTGGGAGCGTAACGGCTCTGTGCCCAGGTGTTCCCAGCCGGTGACGGTGGGCGCCGAATCCGCGTTGTAGAAGCGATTGAGGAACACGGTGTCAGCATCGACCTTGCGCCCAGTCAAGGTGAAGATGATCTCTTCGGCCCACTTCTTCGCCTCGTTGCGCACGTTGGGGAGCGCGTTCTGCATGGACTGCAAGCGCTGCGCGTAGCGGGATTTTTCGCGCAGGTCCACAGGGTTTGGCGGCCCGGCTGCTTTCAGGTCGCGTAGCAGGCGCTTCAACTGACCGGATGTTTTGGGTGGGCGCCTGCCCGACGCCTGGAGCACCTGTGCCAGGCTGGCGCGAGCGGCCATGCCGTTGTGGTGCTCCTGGCTGTAGGAGGAGCCTGGATGCACGCTGATCTGGCTGCTGTTCAGGCCTCGCGCCAAGGCCAGCAGGGTTTCTGGCGGCGCGGGCAGGCCAGCCAGCAGTCGGGCCAGGCCGGCGATCAGGTGATGTCGGTCATGGCTGTCACCGACCACGCGCTGTTGTGCGGCCAGGGCGGCCGCGCCGCGCAGGGGGTCAGTGTCGGTGATGGGCGCAAATGTCTGTTTGCGGGCCGTGGTGTTCAGCGCATTCGAGTCAGCTTGGCTGATGCCATAGAAGCGCAGCACATCCTGGGCGCTGGCCACGTCGTACGGCTTGGACGGGTAGTCGAGCAGTCGTCCGCTGGAGGGCGGCCAGAAACCCAGGGCTTGTACCGCCTGGATCAGCGGCCCGGCCACTGCCGCAAAGCCGGAGTGGTCGTCCAGGCTGAAGGTCTTGGCTTGGCCATCGACGGTGACTTCCAGGGTATTGGGCCCGGGGTGGAACTGTACGTTTGACGTTGAAATGTTATTGGCCTTCATCCACTGCTTGAAATCTGGCGTGCGCAGGGCATCGTCCAATTGCTTCAACCAGAGCCCCAGGGTGGAATGGGGCGGGACGTTGAACAGTGAGTCCGGGCCCGAAAGCGGATGGTCGAACGGCGCGGGGCCGAGGCTTTGCACCAGTTGGCTGTCGCCCTGGTGCCTGAGCGTTTCGCGGCTCGACGGCGGCGAAATGGTGTAGGCCGGTTGATTGCGGGGAGCCTCCCCTGTGTAGGAGTTAAGGACGAGCACAGGGGGCAGGGCGGTGTTCTGGATTGATTGCGTCATGGGATGGCTGGCTCCGCGAACGTTTCTACAACTGGACTGGCCCCGCCAAGGCGTGGACCTGATCTGTGTGGGAAACGTCGGTGTTGCGGTTCCAGCCGATTTCAGCGGTTTTGTAAGCTGCGCTCCAGGCGTTGAATACCCTCTTCGAGCATCGCTCGGGGGCAGCCGAAGTTCAGGCGCACGAACTGCTGGCTGTCATCGCCGAATTCGATACCGGCGCTCAGACCGACCTTGGCCTGTTCGAGGAAGAACTGCTGCGGGTCGTCCAGCCCCAGGGCGCTGCAATCCAGCCAGGCCAGGAAGGTGCCTTGCGGTGCATGCATCACCACGCCGGGCAAGCGGGTTCGCACCGCCTCAAGCAAGTAGTCGCGGTTGCCTTGCAGGTAGTGCACCAGCGCCGCCAGCCAGTCGCTGCATTGGCTGTAGGCCGCGCGGGTGGCTTCCAGGCCCAGGGGGCTGACACTATCGACCATGCCGCAACGCGCGTGGTTGAAGCGTTCGCGAATCTCGGCGTTCTGCACCACGGCAAAGCAGGTCTTCAGGCCGGCCACGTTGTAGGCCTTGCTCGCCGACATCAGGGTGATCGTGCGCTGCGCGATCTCCGGGCTGAGGCTGGCGGTGGGGATATGGCGACGCCCATCGAAACACAGCTCGGCGTGGATCTCGTCGCTGATGATCAGTGCGCCCTGTTCCAGGCACGCGGTGGCCACGGCCAGCAGTTCTGCGCGGGGGAAAACCTTGCCCACGGGGTTGTGCGGGTTGCTCAGCAGCAGCGCGCCAGCGCCGCTCAGCGCCTGGCGCAAGGCGGGCAGGGGCGTGAGGTATTCGCCGTCGATGCAGTCGAACGGCACTTCGATACGGGGCAGGTTCCAGTGCCCGGGGGCCAGGCGAATCGGCCGATAGTTGGGGGTTTGCAGCACCACCGGTTGGCCGGGTTGCACGAAGGCGTGCAGGGCCATGTTGAACCCCGGTTCGACGCCGGGCAGGAACAGCAGCTCTTCGGGTTGCACGCGCCACGCGTACTTGGCCCACAGGTCGTTGACAATCGCCTCGCGCACATCCGGGCCGGCCACGCTGTAGCCGAGGATCTGCTGGTCGAGACGCTCGCGCAGGGCTTGCAACACCGCCGGCGGCGCGGCGATGTCCATGTCGGCGATCCACATTGGCAAGACATCTGGCGGGTAACGGTTCCACTTGGTGCTGCCGGTGCCGAGGCGGGGGTGGATCGTGTCGAAATCAAAACTCATGGGGGGCTCGTGTCGGAAAAGGCGGGGGCAAGAATGGCGCTGATTCTAGCGCCATTCATTTGCCGATGCGCAACTTGCCGCAGGTGTTCAGTCGGTCAGTCCCCAGCGTTTCAGAAAAACTTGCAGGGTGATTCATCCGAGAAAGTTGGGGTATCAGCGATTCACCAGTTTCGCCGGCAAGGCGATGACCAGGAAGCTGCTGAGGATCAGGCAACCGGCGAAGAACCACAACGCACCCGCGCTGCTGCCGGTGACGTCGATCGCCACGCCCATCAAGGAGTTGCTCACCAGGCCCGCGATGTTCGCCACCGAGCAGGCCAGGGCGAAGCCGGTGGCCGCCGCGGTGCCTTTGAGAAAGGTCGCCGGCAGGCTGAAGAACACCGGCACCGCGCCGATGATCGCCGCCGAGGCAATCGCGAACAGCACCACGGTGGCAGCCACGTTATGGGTGAAGAAGGTGCTGGTGGCCATCGCGGCTGCGCCAATGAAAAACGGCACGATGATGTGCCAGCGGCGTTCGCGGTGCTTGTCCGAGCTGGCGCCAATCAGCAGCATGCCCAGCAGCGCGGCGACACTCGGCAGCGCGGTGAGGATGCCGATATGGAAGGTGTCGGTGACCCCGGCGTTGCGGATAAACGTTGGCATCCAGAACCCCATGGCGTAGGCGCTGAGCAGGATCGAAAAGTCGATCCCGCCGAGCATCCACACCTTGAGGTTGAAGAACCCGTCACGGAAGCTGTGCTTGCTGCCGGCACCGTCGGCGTCATCCTTGCGCAGCTCGCGTTCGAGCAGGGTCTTTTCCTCGATCGACAGCCATTTGGCTTGTTGGTAGCTGTTGGGCAACGCCCAGAACGTCAGGACGCCGAGCAGCACGCTGGGCACTGCTTCGATCAGGAACAGCCACTGCCAGCCACGCAGGCCCGCCATATGGTCGAAGTGCCCCATGATCCAGCCGGACAGCGGGCCGCCGATCACGCTGGACAGCGGCAGGCCGATCATGAACAACGCAATGATGCGTCCGCGCCGGTGCGTGGGAAACCAGGTGGTCAGGTAGTACAGCACCCCAGGCAAAAAGCCGGCTTCGGCGGCACCGAGCAAAAAGCGCAGGATGTAGAACTGGGTGGTCGAGGTGACCAGCATGGTGCAGGCCGAGAGCAGGCCCCAGGTGATCATGATGCGCGCGATCCAGATCTTTGCGCCGACCCGCTCCAGCACCAGGTTACTCGGTACTTCAAAGATGATGTAGCCCACGAAGAACAGGCCGGCCCCGAGGCCGAACGCGGTTTCGCTGAACTGCAACTGGTCGAGCATCTGCAGTTTGGCGAAGCCGATGTTGATCCGGTCGAGGTACGCGGCCAGATAGCAGAAGCACAGGAACGGGATCAGCTTCCAGGTGATCTTGTGGTAGAGCGTGTTGACGGGATCGGCGACCGTGGTCGCGGGTGCTGCATTCGCAATGGGCATTGGGGTGTCTCCTGGCGGTGACTTATGGTTTTTATGCTGCCGCTTTGTTCCAGCACTTCGGCGTGCTGTACAAGCGACGTCCAAAGGCAGTGTCAGAAGACTGAGGGGGTCGGGTTGGCCTTTACCGGTGGCGAGGGAGCCTGCTCCCGTCGAGCAGCCCCAGAGTGCTGGGAGCGCTGCGCACTCCAACGCGAGCAAGCTCGCTCGCAACCGGTAAGGTGCCTGGCTTCAGGCCTCAGTTTTTTCAAGACCGCGCTCTACGGCGCAGTTCTTAGTAACGTCTTATTGCTCCCTGAATTTGCTCATCGCCTCCTGCTTGCTCACCACGTCGCCGTACTTGCTGTCGATATCGAACAAGTTGGCTTCATGGGGCGCGGGGTGTCGATCGCCGACGCACTCGCGCACGACGATGGTGCGAAACCCGTGTTGCACCGCGTCCACCGCCGTTGCACGAATGCAGCCACTGGTGGAGCAGCCGGCCAGTACCACTGTGTCGATGCCCTGGGCGTGCAGCATCGGGGCCAGGCTGCTGCCGAAAAACGCGCTGGCGTATTGTTTGGTGATCACCACTTCATCGGCCTGGGGCACGACCTCGGCGCAGAACGCGGCGAGGGGGTTGCCTTCGACCATGTCCTTCATCACTGGGGCCTTTTTTACCCAGATACCGCCGTCGACGAAATGGCCGGGATGGTAGCGGATATTGGTGTGCACCACCGCAATCCCGTGCTTGCGCGCGGTGGCCAGCAGCTCGACGCTCTCAGCCACGGCAGTCACCACGCCCGGCGCGAACAACGGTGCGCCTTCGGTGGTGTAGCCCTGCATGAAGTCGATCATCAGCAAGGCGGCTTTTTTACCGAAGCCGATGCGGTTGCCCCAGACGCCCTGGTAGTTGGCGTTGGCGGATTGTTCGCTCATCGTTTCAATCCCTCATATTTGGACAATGCACTTACCCTGTGGTGATGGAGTTTGTTGGGGTCAGCTCGCCTGGTGTGGTGAGCCAGCCTGTAGTGGCAAGTGGACCTGTTGTGGCGAGCGGGCTTGCCCCGCGTTGGGGCGCGAAGCGGCCCTAACCCCAGGCGCCACGGTTTTTTCAGAAAGAACTCGGCGACTTTATTGGGGCTGCTACGCAGCCCAACGCGGGGCAAGCCCGCTCGCCACAACAAGCCCGCTAGCCACGACAGGTCAGCTCGCCACTTCTCCATCTGCGCTTCAGTACGCGCCGGAGAGCAAGGCGCCGGCGCCGGGAACGATGGGTTCCAAGTCCAGGGCCTTGAGCATGGCGTAGGTGGTGGCGATGGCGGCGGTGAGCACTGGCTTGCCGGTTTGTGCTTCGACCTTGGCCACCACCGGCAGCGACTGCATCTGCACGCAGGCCGACAGCACGATCACATCGACGCCTTGCAGGTTCATTCCGGCGACAATGGCCGGCAGGTTGGCCGGATCGTGACGGGCCACGTCGAGGTTGTCGGGGATCTCCAGGGCGCGCCAGTCCACCACCTCGAAGCCTTCTTCGCGGATGTAGTTCACCACCAGTTCGGTCAGCGGCTTCATATAGGGCGCGACAATCGCGATGCGCTTGGCGCCCATGACTTTCAAGCCTTCGATCAGCGCCCCGGCACTGGTGATCACCGGGGCGTTGGCGTCGTTATCGGCAGTGGCCTTGCGCAGGCGCTGTTCGGAGTTGCGGTGATAGCCCAGGCCCATGGCCATGATCGCCACCAGGCACGCATAGCCCAGCACGTCGACCTTGGCGTCGGACAGTTCGACGGCGCAACGATCGGATTCGCCGTCCATCGCCGCCAGTTCTTCCTTGCGCACTTGCTTCATGCGCATGCGGCTGGAGTGAAAGGTAAAGCGCTCGGGGCGGATCGCCTGGCGCGCGGTGAGCATCGCCGGGATCTCGGTTTCCATGGTGGTGTTGGAGCTCGGCACAATCTGGCCAATGCGGTAAAGCTTCTGCATGGTGGTGTCCTTATTGTTGTACGAGGAAGTCGCCAAGGGCGTGGAAGAAGCCTTCGAGGTCGTCCCACGGAATCATGTGCCCGGCATTCGGTACGCGGGCGACCTGGATGCTCGGTTGCAGGGCCTGGATTTCCGCGATGTCGTCATCCAGGATCACGCCACCACGCCCGGCCACCATCAACAGGGCCGGGGCCTTGAGGTGCGGCAGGTCTTGGTGGAAGTCCACCGTGTGGAAGTCATTGAAGGCACGCACGATGGCCGGTTCAAAGCAGGTGTGCAGCCACTCGGCGCGCAGTTGCAGTTGCGCGTCGGTCCAGGTGGCGCAGAAGGCGCGCATGGCCTCTGCGTCCATGCCGATCAGGGATTGGCGGATCGAGTCGACGTACCACGGCAGTTTGCTCGGGTATTCACGCCGGCCGGGGCCGGACACTGGTGGGTCGATCAGCACCACACGGTTGACGCCCCTGGGGTGCTTGACCGCGCTGCGTACGGCAAAGCGCGCGCCCATGGAATGGCCGACCAAGTGGTAGCTGTCCAGGTGGAGTGCGTCGGCAAAGGCGCCAATGTCCTCGGCGCAGGTGTCTGCGCTGTAGTCCAGCCCAGGTCCGGTGGAGGACAGCCCACGTCCGCGCACGTCCAGCACGTAGGTGTCGAAGTGTTCGCCCAGGCGTTCGGCGACGAACCCCCAGGTGATTGCAGGGCTGGTGATGCCCGGGATCAGGATCAGCGCCGGCCCTTTGCCGCCGTAGCGCAGGTAATGCTGGCGAATGCCATTGGCCTGCACGTTGCCGCCATAGAGGAAGGTGCTCACGCGGCCACCCCCGATTTCAGCTCCTGGGCGTACAGGTCATAGCCGTAGACCCAGGCCGGATCTTCCTGGGTGCGCAGCCAGGTGTTGGCGTTGGACACGGCCTGCACGCGGGACGCACGTTCCTTGCGGTTGGCTTCGTAGAGCTGGAAGGCGGTGCGGTAGTCGCTGATCCCGGTTTCCTGCAGGCAGCGGGTGAGCATGGCGGCGTCTTCGATGGCCATGCCCGCGCCTTGGGCCATGTGTGGTTTCATCGGGTGGCAGGCATCGCCCAACAGCACAAGGCGGCCGCGGCTCCACAGCGGCAACGGGTTGCGGTTGCGCAGCGGCCATTTGGTCACGCTTTCGGTGGATTCGATCAGCGCCTGCACGGTGGGGTGGTAACCCTTGAACGCCTCGAACATCTCTTCGCGGCTGCTGTCGACGAAGGCACCCTGGAAGTCCCATTCGGCATGGGGCACACCGGTCACGTAGTAGTACTCGTCGCGCTTGCCGGTGGTGTAGTAGACCATCATGTGACGGTCTTCGGTCCACCACTTGATGCAGTCCTCGAACGTGAGGTCGTACTTGGCCAACTGGTCGCCACGGATCAGCGCGCGGTGCGCGACCCAGCCGCTGTACAGCGGTTTTTCCACGCCGAGCAGTTCTTCGCGGATCTTTGAGTTGATGCCGTCGGCGCCGATCACGATATCGGCGTAGGTCACTTCGCCGTCGGCAAAGGTCAGGCGCACCTGGGTATCGGTTTCTTCAAGGGTTTCCAGGCGCTTGTTGAAGTGCAGGGTGCCGGGCTTGAGGGTGGACATCTGCAAGGCGTGCAGGTCGCCGCGGTGCACGGTGATATAGGAAGCACCGTAGCCGGTGAGGGGGATGCGCGAGAGGTAGTCGCCGGTTTCGCCGCAACGGCTGAACCAGTGCTCGGGGTGCGAGCCCATCAAGTCCAACTGCTTCTCGATGCCCATGCGGCGGAAGATTTTCATGATGTTGGGGCCCATGTGGATGCCCGCGCCCAACCGGGAAAATTCCGGTGCCTGCTCAAAAACGTCCACGTCGAAGCCGGCTTGTTGCAACAGGGTGGCTGCCGCCGCGCCACCCAGGCCGGCACCGACGATGGCGATTTTTTGTGTGCTTCCCATGGGGCGTGTTCCTCTCTCTTTTTGATTTTTCGGCGGTATCTTTCCGCAAGGTTTTTAAAGTGTATACGCTCATTTTTTGAAATGGGAAGTCCATCGTTGAAAATTTATTTTTGGGCGTCAATCGGCCTGTGTAACGCTTGGTAGCCATTAAATATTAGGTTTGTGTGGGTTGGTAACGGTTTGGCGCGGCGCTTGCAGTCGGCCTGCAATTCAGGTCTTATCGTTATTAAATGGCGTATACGCTATAAAAGTGCACTAGAGTGAAGCGCAATGCCTGAACTTGGTGCAACCCAACAGGAGACAGGAAAATGCCGGTAAGCGATTGCGAACTGACCCAGATGTTTGAACATGTGCTGAGGTTGTCGAAGGTCGATGCGACCCAGAGCGTGGCCGTGCTCAAGAGCCATTATTCCGACGCGCGTACCGTGCGTGCCGCAATGGACGCGGCGCAGCGCTTGGGCGCCAAGGTGTACGCAGTGGAATTGCCGTCGTTCAACCATCCACGGGCGATGGGCAATGACATGACCGCCTACTGCGGTGACACCGCACTCACCGGCAATATCGCCGCCCAGCGTGCGCTTGAAGCCGCCGACCTGATCGTCGATACCATGATGCTGCTGCACTCGCCGGAGCAGGAGCAGATCCTCAAGACCGGCACGCGCATCCTGCTGGCTGTGGAGCCGCCGGAAGTGCTGGCGCGCATGCTGCCCAGCGAAGACGACAAGGTGCGCGTACTGGCGGCCGAACAGATGTTGAAGAAAGCGCGTTCGATCCACGTCAAATCCCGCGCCGGCAGCGATTTCCGCGCCGCCTTGGGGCAGTACCCGTCAGTGACTGAATACGGTTTTGCCGATGAACCTGGGCGCTGGGACCACTGGCCGAGTGGTTTTCTGTTCTCCTGGCCTAACGAAGAAACCGCCGAGGGCGTGCTGGTGCTGGACATTGGCGACATCCTCCTGCCGTTCAAGACCTACACCCGCGAGAAGATCACCCTGGAGATCGAGAAAGGCTTTATCACCGGGATTCATGGTGGTTTCGAGGCCGAATACCTGCGCGACTACATGAAGTACTTCAACGACCCTGAGGTGTACGGCATCTCCCATATCGGCTGGGGCTTGCAGCCGCGGGCGCAATGGACCGCCATGGGCCTGCATGACAAGAACGACGGCATGTGCATGGATGCGCGGGCGTTCTATGGCAACTTCCTGTTTTCCACCGGGCCGAATACCGAGGTGGGCGGCACGCGCAAGACGCCGTGCCATATGGATATTCCGCTGCGCAATTGCGACGTGTACCTGGATGATGAGGCGGTGGTGATTGCGGGGGATGTGGTGGCCCCCGCAGCGTCCTTGGCTCGCTGAAAATCCCGTGTGGGCAGGGGGCAAGTCCCCTCCCGCATTTTTGAGTGCTTTCAGGCGATGAGTGCCTTGAGTCATTTCGGCATCCCCGCCATCATGCCTTCCCATCGCCAACCACCCACCGAGTCCGCCGTGCCTGATTCCTACGTCTTTTCTGAACAAGTTGGCCACCTGTTGCGCAAGGCCTACCAGCGCCACCTGGCGATCTTTCAGCAGAATGTCGGCGATTCGCAGCTCACTGCTGTGCAGTTCGTCACCCTGTGTGCGCTGCGCGATCACGGTGCAAGTTCCCTGACTGAGCTGGTCAAGGCCACGGCTGTGGACCAGGCGACCATTCGCGGGATTGTCGAACGGCTCAAGGCGAAGGAACTGATTACCCTGGAGCCCGACCCGCAAGACAAGCGCAAGGTGGTGGTCAACCTGTCTGGCGCGGGCGCCGAACTGGTCGCACATACTACGCCGCGCGCGGCACAGATCAGCGAGTTGACCATGAGCAACCTCAACCCCGCCGAACGGGTGGCGGTGCTGTTCCTGCTGCGCAAGATGATCGACGATCCCCAGGACTGATAGCGGCCTGGAGCCGGGCTTGGTTTGGTTAGCGGGCCCGTAGTGGCAAGGGGACCTTGTTGTGGCAAGTGGGCCTGTTCTGGCAAGGGGACCTGTTGTGGCGAGCCGGCTTGTTGTGGCGAGCGGGCTTGCCCCGCGTTGGGTGGCGAAGCCGCCCCAATAAAGTCGCCGAGTTCTTTCTGAAAAAACCGTGGCGCCTGGGGTTGGGGCCGCTTCGCGCCCCAACGCGGGGCAAGCCCGCTCGCCACAACAAGCCGGCTCACCACAACAAACCTGCTCACCACAACAAGTCCCCTTGCCACAGCACAACCAGCCCACTTGCCACAGAGGATGCGTCCACCCCCTTGGCATCGTTTTTGCTCTGAATTGATGTAGCAGCCACTTCATGAGTCAAGTGTGTCGCGAGGCCCCAGGTCCGTGACGCTTTTTTTTTGACTGTTTAATGTAGTGACTACTTCATCAATGGAGACAGGCGAAGCGAATGATCAGCCCCCACATCACGGTAGCGCTTGAGGTCAACGGCCAACCCAGCGAAGTCAGCGCCATGGCAGACACCTCGCTGCTACTGGTGTTGCGCAATGACCTGCAACTCAACGGCCCCAAGTACGGCTGCGGTTTGGGGGAGTGCGGCGCATGTACCGTGATCATCGATGGCGTGGCCGCGCGCTCCTGTGTATTCCCGCTGTCGGGGGCGGCAGGGCGCAAGATCGTCACCCTTGAAGGCCTCGGCACGCGCCAGGCGCCGCACCCGGTGCAGCAGGCCTTTATTGATGAGCAGGCCGCCCAATGCGGTTACTGCCTCAACGGCATGATCATGACCACCAAGGCTTTGCTTGACCGCAATCCCAACCCCAGCGAAGCCGAGGTGCGCAATGAGTTGTCGGGCAACCTCTGCCGCTGTGGCACCCATCTCGAAATCCTCCGCGCGGTGCTGCGTGCCGCCCGCCTTATGACCGTGGATCGATGACCATGACCGATACTCCGCTTTCCCGTGACCAGTGGCTGGCCAAGGCCGGCGTGCTGCTGATCGTCGATGATGTGCTACCGCCTTCCGGCCCGGTGGCCAAGGGCGGGACGCCCACCGTGAAGCCCAAGGAACTGGGATTGTTTATCGCCGTGAACGATGACGGTCTGGTGTACGCCTTCAACGGCCATGTGGACCTGGGCACCGGTATCCGCACCGCGCTGGCGCAGATCGTCGCCGAAGAGCTCGATCTGGACCTGGACCAGGTGAGGATGGTGCTCGGCGACACGGAGCGCGTGCCAAATCAGGGCGCGACGATTGCCAGCGCGACCTTGCAGATTTCCGCAGTGCCGCTGCGTAACGCGGCGGCCGAAGCGCGGCGCTTTCTGCTGGCGCGGGCCGCCGGGCGTTGGGGCGTCAGTACGGCGAGCCTCAAGGTGGAAGCGGGCGTGATTCATGCGTCAGACGGGCGAACCCTCACCTATGGCGAGCTGGTCTGCGGCCAGCGCGATCAGTTGCGCGTCAGCGGTGATGCCCCCTTGAAGGCCCTTGAGGATTATCGCCTGGTGGGCAAGGGCGCCGAACGGGTAGACATCCCCGGCAAGGCCACTGGCGAGTTGACCTATGTCCATGACATGCGTGTGCCCGGCATGCTCCATGGTCGGGTGGTGCGCCCGCCGTATGCAGGGCTGGATTGCGGCGACTTTGTCGGCAACAGCCTGTTGAGCGTGGATGAGTCCTCCATCGCGCATATCCCCGGCATCGTCGCGGTGGTGGTGATCCGTGATTTTGTCGGGGTGGTGGCGCTGCGCGAGGAGCAGGCGATCAAGGCCGCCGAGGCGCTGCAGGTGCACTGGAAACCGTGGAACAATGGGTTGCCGGATATGAGCGATGTCGAGCAGGCGATCCGCGACAATCCTCGCGTTCGCCGCACGGTGCTCGACCAGGGCAATGTCGACGAAGCGCTCGCCAATGCCAGCCAGCGCATGCCGCGCAGTTACCTGTGGCCATACCAGATGCACGGCTCCATCGGCCCATCCTGCGGCGTGGCGGATTACACGCCGGCCGGCAGCCGCGTATGGTCCGGCAGCCAGAACCCGCACCTGCTGCGCGCTGACCTCGCGTGGTTGTTGGCCTGCGATGAAGCGCTGATCGAGGTGATCCGCATGGAGGCTGCCGGCTGTTACGGGCGCAATTGTGCCGACGATGTGTGTGCCGACGCGCTGCTGCTGTCGCGCGCGGTGGGCAAGCCGGTGCGCGTGCAACTGAGCCGTGAACAGGAACACCTGTGGGAGCCCAAGGGCACCGCGCAGCTGATGGAAGTGGATGGCGGCCTCAACGCCGACGGCAGCATTGCCGCCTACGATTTTGAAACCAGCTACCCCTCGAATGGCGCGCCGACCCTGGCGCTGTTGTTGACCGGTCGTGTCGAGCCGGTGGCGGCGATGTTCGAGATGGGCGACCGCACCTCGATTCCACCCTATGACATCGAGTCCATGCGCGTGACCATCAACGACATGGCACCCATCGTGCGGGCTTCGTGGATGCGCGGCGTATCGGCCTTGCCCAACACCTTCGCCCACGAATCCTATATCGACGAACTGGCGTTCGCTGCCGGCGTGGACCCGGTGGAATACCGCCTGCGTTATCTCAAGGATGAGCGCGCCATCGATCTGGTCAAATCCACCGCTGAACGCGCCAACTGGTCGCCGCGCACTGCGCCGATGCAGACCGCCAGCGAAGACCACTTGCTGCGCGGCCGCGGCTTTGCCTACGCGCGCTACATCCATAGCAAATTCCCAGGTTTCGGTGCGGCCTGGGCGGCGTGGGTGGCGGACGTGGCGATCGACAAGCAGACCGGCGATGTGTCGGTGACGCGGGTAGTGATCGGCCATGACGCAGGGATGATGATCAACCCGGCGGGCGTGCAACATCAGATCCACGGCAACGTGATCCAGTCCACCAGCCGCGTACTCAAAGAGCGCGTGACGTTTGAAGAGTCGACGGTGGCGAGCAAGGAGTGGGGCGGTTACCCGATCCTGACCTTTCCCGAAGTGCCGCAGATCGATGTGATGATGATGCCGCGCCAGGATCAGCCGCCCATGGGCGCTGGTGAGTCGGCGTCGGTGCCCAGCGCGGCGGCGATTGCCAATGCGATCTACGACGCCACCGGGATTCGCTTTCGCGAGTTGCCGATCACCCCGGAACGTGTGCTGGCGGCGTTGAATGCCGGCACCTTGGGGGAGCCCGCCAAGTCGCCGGAAAAACGCCGCAAGTGGTGGTTCGGTGCGCTGTTCGCCACCCTGGGCGCGGTGCTGGCCACGGCCTGGCCGTTTCACAGCGAGATTGCACCCATTGCGCCGCCCAGCGCCGGCACCTGGTCCAAGGCCACGCTGGAGCGCGGGCGTTTGCTGGCGGCGGCAGGGGATTGCGCGGTGTGCCATACGGCGCCTGGTGGAGCGGCCAATGCTGGTGGCCTGGCGATGCAGACGCCGTTCGGCACGCTGTACAGCAGCAATATCACCCCGGATGTCGAGACCGGCATTGGCGCCTGGTCATACCCCGCGTTCGAGCGGGCGATGCGCGATGGGATTGGCCGTGACGGACGCAACCTGTACCCGGCGTTTCCCTACACGGCGTTTCGCAACATCAACGATGCCGACATGCAGGCGCTGTACGCCTACCTGATGGCCCAGGCGCCGGTTAGCCAGGCGCCGACGCCGAATGCCATGAGGTTTCCGTTCAATCTCCGGCCCCTGATGGCGGGGTGGAATGCACTCAATCTGCGTCGCGGTGAAATCACCCCGCAGCCTGAACGCAGTGAGCAATGGAATCGCGGCAATTATCTGGTGAACGGCTTGGGGCACTGCGCGGCGTGCCATTCGCCGCGCAATCTGATGGGGGCAGAGAAGGGCGGCAAGGCGTTCCTGGCCGGTGGCATCGTGGACGGCTGGGAGGCCCCGGCGCTGACGGGGCTGTCGAAGGCGCCGACGCCGTGGACCGAAGATCAGTTGTTCACGTATTTGAGTACCGGTTATGCCGATGCCCATGGCGTGGCGGCAGGCCCGATGGGGCCGGTGGTCAGTGAGTTGTCGAAATTGCCCAGGGCGGATATCCGTGCGATGGCGGTGTACCTGGCGTCGCTGAAGGGCGAGGCCGTTGCTGACGTGCAGGTGGCGACCAGGGTGCCAAATCCCAATGGCCGACGTGTGTTCGAGGGCGCGTGCAAAGCCTGCCATGCCGATGGCCTGGGGCCGAAATTGTTTGGGGTCAGCCCGTCACTGGCGACCAATACCAATGTGCACAGCGATCGGCCGGACAATTTGATCAAGGTGATCCTGCAAGGCATCAACAACCCGGCCACACAGGATCTGGGCTATATGCCGGGCTTCAAGGACAGCCTGTCGAACACTCAGGTGGCGGATCTGGTGGCCTATCTGCGCGGGCGATTTGCGCCGAACGCGCCAGGCTGGGAAGGGCTGGAACAGAAGGTCGCTCACCTACGCGCCAACCCTGGTACGCACTGACACTATTATGGCGAGCGGGCTTGCGCCCACAGGTGGGTCCGGTTTCTACAAGGGGGGCGGTGTGACGCCCCGGACCACCAGGTCACTGATAAATCCCAGCCAATCCTGCTGCGGCCCCTTGTTCGACAAATCCTCCCCCAGGAACGAGCTGAGGGTATGGCGGTTGGAGTTATAGAAGTAGCACAGCGAGGCGATCATCAAGTACACGTGCTTGAGGTCGACATCCTCGCGGAACACGCCCTGGGCCTGGCCGGCTTCGATAATCGGCCGCAATACGCCAACCGCTTCGCCTGACAGCCGTCGCATCTCACCCGACTGCCGGGCGTGCTTGCCCTGGTGCAGGTTCTCGATGCTCAGGATCGCCACGAACTCCGGGTGCTTGACGTAGTAGTTCCAGATAAACCCCACCAGGTCGCGCAGGGCCTGCACGGGTGTGTCGAGGTTCAGCTTGAGTTTGCCTTCGGCTTGGTTGAATTGCTCGTAGGTGTGTTCCAGCACGCAGACGAACAGGTGTTCCTTGCTGCCGAAATAGTAATAGAGCATGCGGTCGTTGGAGTCGGCCTCCTTGGAGATGGTATCGACGCGCCCGCCGGAATAGCCGTCGCGGGTGAACACCTTGACCGCCGCCTGGAGGATGCGCGCGCGGGTCTGGTCGGCCTGTTGTGCCCGAATGCCGGTCTTCTTGATCACCATGTCAAAGTGCCTCGCACGACAGTTTGGGCGCGGAATATAGCATGGGGATTTTCCGCTCCGTTCTGTGACCGACAAGTTCTGTAATAAAAACGCCATTGCGCTGGGGATTCAATCCGCGCCGGGCTATTTTGGTGCATCTCAATAACTAGAGTAGTCATGGATGAAATACCAACCTTTCAGCCGCACATTAATTGCCACTGCGCTGGTGTTGACGGTCAGCGGCGTGCACGCCGCCTCCCAGGCCCCGGTGGCCGGTGAAAATGGCATGGTGGTGACCGCCCAGCATTTGGCCACTCATGTGGGCGTGGATGTACTCAAGGCTGGCGGCAATGCGGTGGATGCGGCCGTGGCCGTCGGCTACGCGTTGGCGGTGGTGTATCCGGCGGCGGGTAACCTCGGCGGCGGCGGCTTTATGACCGTGCAACTGGCCGACGGGCGCAAGACCTTCCTCGACTTCCGCGAAAAAGCCCCCTTGGCGGCCACCGCCGACATGTACCTGGACAAGGACGGCAACGTCGTTGACGGCCTCAGCGCCAAGGGCCATCTGGCGGTCGGCGTTCCCGGCACGGTGTCGGGCATGGAGCTGGCCTTGAGCAAATACGGCACCCTCAAGCGCGCCCAGGTGATTGCCCCGGCGATCAAGCTGGCGGAAAACGGCTTCGAACTGGAACAGGGCGATATCGACCTGCTGCACACCGCCACTGGCGAGTTCGAAAAAGACAAGGACCTGCGCGCGATCTTCCTGCACAACGGCCAACCGATGCAGGTGGGCCAGAAGCTGGTCCAGAAAGACCTGGCCAAGACGTTGAAAGAAATCTCTGCCAAGGGCAGCGACGGCTTCTATAAAGGCTGGGTGGCCAAGGCGTTGGTGGATTCCAGCCAGGCCGGCAAAGGCATCATCACCCAGGCTGACCTCGACAAGTACAAGACCCGCGAACTGGCGCCTATCGAGTGCGACTATCGTGGCTACCACGTGGTCTCGGCGCCGCCACCGAGCTCCGGGGGCGTGGTGATCTGCCAGATCATGAACATCCTCGAAGGCTACCCGATGGCCGACCTGGGCTATCACTCGGCCCAGGGCCTGCACTACCAGATCGAAGCGATGCGCCATGCCTATGTGGACCGCAACAGCTACCTCGGCGATCCGGACTTCGTGAAGAACCCGATCGAGCATCTGCTCGACAAAAACTACGCCACGAAACTGCGTGACGCGATCGAGCCGAACAAGGCCGGCGACTCCCAGGCGATCAAGCCCGGCGTATCGCCCCATGAAGGTAACAACACCACTCACTACTCCATCGTCGACAAGTGGGGCAACGCGGTGTCGGTGACCTACACCCTCAACGACTGGTTCGGTGCCGGCGTGATGGCGAGCAAGACCGGGGTGATCCTCAACGATGAAATGGACGACTTTACCGTCAAGGTCGGCGTGCCGAACATGTATGGGCTGGTGCAGGGTGAAGCCAACGCCATCGCACCGGGCAAGGCGCCGTTGTCGTCGATGAGCCCGACCATCGTGACCAAGGACGGCAAGGCCGTGATGGTCGTCGGTACGCCGGGTGGCAGCCGCATCATCACCGCCACCTTGCTGACCATCCTCAATGTCATCGACTACAAGATGAACATCCAGGAAGCCGTCGACGCGCCGCGTTTCCACCAACAGTGGATGCCAGACACCACCAACCTCGAAACCTTCGCGGTGAGCCCCGACACCCAGAAGATCCTCGAAAGTTGGGGCCACAAGTTTGCCGGGCCTCAGGATGCCAACCACCTGGCCGCGATCCTGGTGGGCGCACCGTCGCTGGAGGGCAAGCCAGTGGGGAATAACCGCTTCTATGGGGCCAATGACCCGCGTCGTAATACCGGGCTGTCGCTGGGCTACTAACCGCTGCAACTCCCTGTAGGAGCGAGCTTGCTCGCGAAGAACGTCAACGATAACGCGGGCATTCTGGATTGATCCGGTGCCCCTGCGTTCTTCGCGCGCAAGCTCGCTCCTACAGTATCTGTTTGACTGCCGCGAAGGCTTTGGCGCGGCGCGCTTCCCAATCCCCTCGAATCACCACCACCGCCTGTCGATGCTGCTGCATCCACTCCAGGCCAGCCTGGAAAAACGCCTGGCGGTCGGCCAATTGCGGTTGGCAGCGCTGGCCATCCGCAGTCCATTCCACATCCTCCGGGGATAGCAGCAGGTGCAGGTCGTAGTGCCGGGCCAGCAGTTCGTCGTCGAGCCACGCCGGGTAGTCGCCGAACAGGGTCTGGCTCCACAGCTTGTTGGTCAGCAGGTGCGTGTCGAGGATCAGCAGGTGCGGTTGTTCGGCGCGGGCGGCATCTTCCCAGGCCAGTTGGCCACGAGCGATGGCCGGAATGTCGGCCAGGCGGGTGTCACGCTGATGCTGGTCGATGAAATAGCGCACGTATTCCCCCACCATCAGCCCGCCCAAATGGGCTTGCAGTTCGCTCGCCAGCCAGCTTTTACCGCTGGATTCGGGGCCGGCCAGTACCACTACTTTCATGCGTGCAACGCCGGGTCGGCGCGCCATTCACGCCAGCCTTGCACGGCGATCACCGTGAACAAGGCGTAAAGCGCGGCGGTGAGGTAGAGGCCTTTGTAGAGAAACAGCCCGACGAAGATCACATCGAGGGCGACCCACAGCGGCCAGCACTGCACGCGCTTCTGCGCCATCCACATCTGCGCCACCAGGCTGAAGCCAGTCAGGGCGGCATCGAGCCAGGGTTGGGCGGCGTCGGTCCAGTGGGCCATGGCAGCGCCGAGCAGCAGGCTGCCGACCGCACCGATGGCCAGGCTGGTCATGATTGCAGGCCAGCCCAGGCGGGTGACCTGGCGGCCTTGCCTGACCTCGCCGGCGCGGGTCCACTGCCACCAGCCGTACACCTGCAAGGCGGCGTAGACCACCTGCAGCAGCATGTCGGAGTAGAGTTTCACGTCATAGAACACCCAAGTGTAGAGCAGCACCATCACCAGCCCGATGGGCCAGCACCAGGGGTTTTGCTTGACTGTCAGCCAGACAGCGATCACCCCCAGGGCGGCGGCGAACAGTTCAAGCCCGGACATGGTGGTTCCTTGGGAGAGTGGGAGAGGGCCGGGATTGTAACCAGAGGCAGGCAATCTTCAAAACACCGGAGGGCAAATGTGGGAGGGGCGGTGCGACGATTCGACTTGCCCCCTCCCACAGGTTGAACGGCGCTAGACCTTGAATTGGCGCAGCAAGCCTTCGAGTTGCTCGCTCAGGCTACGCAGGTGCGCACTGGCCACGCTGGACTGTTCTGCCGCCAGCGCCGTGCTGTGGGACAGCCCGGCGGCCTGGGTCACGTTCTGGTTGATGTCTTCCACTACGTGCGCCTGTTGCAGGGTGGCGCTGGCAATCGAGGCGTTGAGGCCGTTGAGGTTTTGCAGCGCCTGACCGATGGCGGTGAGGCTGGCACCGGCCTGGCCGGCCTGTTCGATGGTCAGTTGCGAGGCGCTGTGGCTATCGCTGATGACCTTGACCGCAGCTTCCGAGTGACCTTGCAGGCGCTCGATCATCGCCTGGATTTCAGCCGTGGATTTTTGCGTGCGCTGGGCCAGCAGGCGCACTTCATCCGCGACCACGGCAAACCCGCGCCCTTGCTCGCCGGCCCGCGCGGCTTCGATCGCGGCGTTCAAGGCGAGCAGGTTGGTCTGGTCGGCGATCGAGCGGATCACTTCGAGCACGCCGCCGATCTGGGTGCTTTCACTGGACAGGGTACGGATCACTTCCACGGCCTGGCTGATGGTGGTGGACAGTTGGTCGATCTGTTGCAGGCTGCTGTCGATATTGACCTGGCCCTGCTGTGCCTGGGCCTGGGCGTCGCGCATTTCACTGGCGGCGTGCTCGGCGTTTTTCGCCACGTCCTGCACGCCGTAGGTGACTTCATTGATCGCGGTGGCCACCAGCTCCATCTGCTGCGACTGTTGCTGGCTGCGGTCATGGGCCTGGGAGGCGTTGTTGCCCAGCTCGGTGGACGACTGTCCCAGGGCATTGGCGCAGACCTGCAATTGGCTGACGACCTGGCGCAGCTTGGCGGTAAAACTGTTGAAATGCTGGGACAACTGGGTGACTTCGTCCCGGCCGTGGGTGTCGAGGCTGCGGGTCAGGTCGCTTTCGCCGCTGGCGATATTGCCCATGGCGTTCACGGCTTCCTGCAATGGCCGCACGATGCTGCGCACGATCAGCGAGACCAGCAGGGCCATGACCACGGCGATGGCCAGGCCGATCCCCGACGCTTTCCACACCTGCACATTGAACTCGGCCTGGACATCATCCACATACACGCCGGAGCCGATGATCCAGCCCCAGGGCTCGAACAGTTGGATATACGAGGTCTTCTCAACCGGTGCGTCGGACCCCGGCTTCGGCCAACGGTAGCTGATGATCCCGGCGCCCTTGGTCTTGGCCAGGCTGACGAACTCGTTGAACACGGCAAAGCCGTCCGGGTCGCGGATCGCCGAGAGGTTCTGGCCATCGAGCTTGGGGTTGGCCGGGTGCATGATCATCACCGGCGTCAGGTCGTTGATCCAGAAATAATCGTCATGGCCATAGCGCAAACCGCGCACCGCGCTCAGGGCTTGTTTTTGCGCAGCTTCGCGGGTCATGACGCCGGTGGTTTCGAGGCTGTGATAAAAAGTCAGGATTCCGCTGGCGGTCTGTACCACGTTCTGGGTCTGTTGGCGCTTGGCCTGATAAAGGTCGCCATGGATCTGCTTGAGCATCAGCAAACCCAGGGTCAGCAGCATCAGCACGGCGACTATCAGGATCAGCCAGAGGCGCCGGCTGATCGACATATTGCGCAAACTGTTCATCGTCCTGTCACTCCGTGCTTTTTATAATTGTGGCCGTCGCATCGACATTTCCGGCTTGTCTGATAGGCTTTCGGCCTGAAATTGGAAAACCTGAGTACTGCCTGATTTTTCACAGAATTTTTGCAGACCGGCGTTGAATCTCAACACCGGGCACGTTAGTGCGCTCGTTGTCAGTGAACCATTAAAAAGACTAGCGAGGCTTGCCGTAGCGCAAGACCTTTGGGGGAAGTATGGATTTGTGGACCGCCGCACAGGCATTGATACTCGGCGTGGTGGAAGGACTGACAGAGTTCCTGCCCATCTCCAGCACAGGCCACCAGATTATCGTCGCCGACTTGCTCGACTTCGGCGGCGAACGTGCCATGGCGTTCAATATCATCATCCAGCTCGGCGCGATCCTCGCGGTGGTCTGGGAGTTTCGGCGCAAGATTCTCGACGTGGTCACCGGCCTGCCGACCCAGCGCAACGCCCAGCGATTCACGCTCAACCTGTTGATCGCGTTCCTGCCGGCGGTGGTACTGGGGGTGATTTTCGCCAACCTGATCCACCATTACCTGTTCAACCCGATCACCGTGGCCACGGCGCTGGTAGTGGGCGGCATCGTCATGTTGTGGGCCGAGCGCCGCCAACACGAAGTGCATGCCGAGACCGTCGATGACATCACCTGGAAAGACGCGCTGAAGGTGGGCTTTGCCCAGTGCCTGGCAATGATCCCCGGCACCTCGCGTTCCGGCTCGACCATTATCGGTGGCCTGCTGTTCGGCCTGTCGCGCAAGGCCGCCACCGAGTTCTCGTTCTTCCTGGCCATGCCGACCATGGTCGGTGCGGCGGTGTATTCGGGCTACAAGTACCGTGACCTGTTCCAGCCGGCCGACCTGCCGGTGTTCGCCATCGGCTTTGTCACCTCGTTCATCTTCGCGATGATCGCGGTCAAGGGCCTGCTCAAGTTCATCGCCAGCCATAGCTATGCGGTGTTTGCCTGGTATCGGATTGCCTTCGGCCTGCTGATCCTGGCAACCTGGCAGTTCGGTTGGATCGACTGGGCAGCGGCCAAGGCATGACGATTCAACACCCGCGCCTGAAGGCGCTGATCTTCGCGTTGTTGTGCGCGGCGCCGCTGTTGGGGTCGGTGCTGGTGTGGCAGCGCGGTGAAACGGTGATCCCGCTGGTGGCCTATGGCGTGGTCAGCGTAGTGGCGTTCTTTTTGTACTGGAACGACAAGCGCAAGGCGCGCACCGACAGCTGGCGCACCCCGGAAAACATCCTGCACGCCGTCGAGCTGGCGGGTGGCTGGCCGGGGGCGTTGATTGCCCAACAGGTGTTCCGCCACAAGACGCGCAAGGTGTCTTACCAGGTGCTGTTCTGGGCAATCGTGCTGTTGCACCAGGTGTTCTGGCTGGATCAGTTATTCCTGGGCGGCACCTTGGGTTCAATCCTCTAGCAACAACCCGATCTGCGTGCGCTTGGGCAGCTTGCTCACCACCAGCTGGTGGGAGCGCTGCAACAAGCCACGCAACTCCTCGGCGCCCAACGGGTAGGGCGTGTTCATGATGATCCACTGCGCGCGTGCCAGGTACGGCGCCGGGTGGATGCCTGGGCGATCCACGTGGCCGAGGAACAGGTCTTTGTCGACCTTGAATGCCAACGAGTCACCGCGCAGGTGCTGCACGGCGAACATCTTGTTGCCGGCGATCGAGAACACCCGTACGCCGCCCCATTTGTAGTCTTCCCGCGCGCCCGGCAGGCTCAGGCAGAAGTGTGCGACTTGTGCTTCGGTCATGTTCATAGCAAGCGGTCTCCACAGTCTTTGAAGCCTTCTTCCAGGTAGTCGATCCAGGCACGAATGGCCGGCAGTACGCCGCGCCGATGCGGGTACACGGCCTGCAGCCAGCCGCCTGGCAGCGACCACTGCGGCAACAGCTGTACCAATCGGCCGCTGGCCAATTCCTCTTCGCAATACATCATCGGCAGTACGGTAAAGCCGAGCCCCATGATCGCGCTGGCCTTGCGCACGATAAAGTCGTCGATGCCCAGCCGCGCCTCCATCACCAGGTCCTGGGGATTGCCCTGGGGGTCGAGAACGCGCAGGTGCACCATGCGGTCGGCTTCCAGGGCGCCGAGTACCGGCAGTTGCTTGAGGTCATCAAGGTTGTTGACCTGCCGGCTGCGCATGAACTCGGGGCTGGCAACCAGCACGGTCTGGGCCTGGCGCAGGCGCTTGGTCACCAGCAGCGGGTCTTCATCGCCCAGCTCGCGCACGCGCAGGGCCACGTCAATGCCTTCGGCTACCAGGTCCACGCGACGGTTGACCAGGGTCATTTCCAGTTGCACCAACGGGTGGGCGGCGAGAAACCCGGCGACCAGTTCCGGCAGGATGTGTTGGGCCATGCCTACCGGGCAGCTGACACGCAGGCGCCCGCGGGGTTCGCTGGACATGCTGGCCACGGCCTCATCGGCCATTTCCGCTTCCAGCAGCATCGCCTGGCAATGGCGCAGGTAGCGCTCGCCGACGGCGGTGAGGGTCAATTGCCGGGTGGTGCGTTGCAACAGGCGCGCGCCCAAGCGTTCTTCCAGCTCGGCAATGCGCCGCGACAGGCGCGATTTGGGAATCCCCAGCAGGCGTCCGGCCGCCGCAAAGCCGCCGGATTCGACGACTTTGGCGAAATAGTAGAGGTCATTGAGGTCTTGCATGATGGGCCTATTGTCCTGTCAGTGGGACGAACTATCGCATTTCAACCACCTTATCGGCTATTGGTTTCATGCGTAGGCTTAACACCATCTAATCCTTACCGCTGACCTTATTTGGAGCTTTCCCATGAAACTGTTGCATATCGATTCCAGCATCCTCGGTGACAACTCGGCTTCCCGTCAGCTCACTGCCGGTGTGGTCAAAGCCTGGCAAGCGGCTGAGCCGGGTGTGGAAGTCACCTATCGCGACCTGGCCAACGAAGGTATCAGCCACTTCTCCGGCGCGACCCTGGGGGCCCTGGGGACTGCCGCTGACCTGCGTGATGCTGCGCAAAAACACGAGGCTGACCTGAGCGCATCGACCCTGGCTGAATTCCTCGCCGCCGATGCTGTTGTGATCGGTGCGCCGATGTACAACTTCACCATTCCGACCCAGCTCAAGGCCTGGATCGACCGCATCGCGGTTGCCGGCCAGACCTTCCGTTACACCGAAGCCGGCCCGGAAGGCCTGTGCGGCAACAAGAAAGTCATCATCGTCTCCACGTCCGGTGGCTTGCATGTTGGCCAGGCAACGGGTGTAGCCCATGAGGAATACCTCAAAGTCATGCTGGGCTTCCTCGGTATCACCGACATCGAATTCGTCCGTGCCCACGGCCTGGCGTACGGCGACGACGCTCGCAGCAAAGCCCTGAACGACGCCAACGTACTCATCAACGAACAATTGTTCGCCGCCGCGTAAGGCTTGTGTAAATTTCGCCGTTGACCGGTTTCAATCCGAAGCCGGGCGCCTAAACTCTGTATTCTGATCGCCTGAAAAGTGATCGGAGTACGGAGTTTTTTCGTTTGCGCGCAGTCTTTACTTTGGCCCAGGTTATGCAGCATGGGTATATCACTCGGTGCGAGTACCTTGAACCATGGACTTTTCAATCAGACATGCCGCGGGTGTTGAGCGTGGTTGCACAGCAAAGGTGGACATCCTCATGATGCGTCTTTGTGCTGTTTTGGTTCTTTCCCTGCTCGGCGGCCTGGTTTCAGTGCACGCCGCACCCGCACCGCACCCGCATTGGAGCGTGGGCTTCCATCGCATGACGTTTCTCGATCCGCTGGATCTGCAGCCGATGAAAGCCGTTGCGTTCTACCCCTCCACCGACGACGAGCACAGCACGCAGCTGGGGCCTTATCGCGTCGCCGCCACCGAAGATTCCAAGATTGCCATCGGCCGCTTCCCGATGTTGATGCTGTCCCACGGCAACACCGGCACGCCGCTGGCCCTGCATGACCTGGCCACCTCGCTGGCGCGCAAGGGCTTTGTGGTGGTGGCGGTGTTGCACCCCGGCGACAACTACAAGGATCACAGTCGCCTGGGCACGGTCAGCAACCTGTATGGGCGGCCGATCCAGATTTCCGAAGCGATCACCGCGACCCTGGCGGACCCCATGCTGTCACCGTTCGTCAACGTCGATCAGGTGGGGGTCATTGGTTACTCGGCCGGTGGCGAAACCGCTTTGATCCTGGCGGGCGCCAAGCCTGATTTCGACCGCCTGCGCCGCTATTGCCAGGAGCGCCCGGAAGACCGCGATGCCTGCACCACCAAGGGTGAACTGGTGGTAGACCGCGATGACCTGCAGCCGCAATCCGATCCGCGTATCCATGCCTTGATGTTGATGGCGCCGCTGAGCTTGATGTTCGGCCGCCACACCCTGGCCGATGTGCATGTGCCGGTGCTGCTCTACAGCGGCGACGGCGACAAGCTGGTGGCGGTGGACAAGAATGCCGCCGCCCTGGCGCGCAAGTTGCCGGAACCGCCGGACTTCAAGCTGCTGGCCGGGGCAGGGCACTTCGTATTCATGGCGCCGTGCGACAGCGATCAACTGGCGTTGATGCCGGCGATCTGCACCGACGCCGATGGGGTCGACCGCGAAGGCATTCACCGCGACCTGATCTCCGAGGCCGGGCGCTTTTTCAGTCACACCCTGGGGCAGTCCACCCGCGCCGGTTTGCAGACGGCCGATCAGTAAGCGCGGCGCTTGAGCAGCACGGTCACGCCCAGCGCCGTGACTGACAACAGCGCCGCGCAGAAGAAGATCCAGCCGTAACCCAGGTTCAGCGCCACGGCGCCCATCAACGGCCCGGCAATCGCCAGGGCCAGGTCGAAAAACACCGCATAGGCACTCAGCCCCGCGCCACGGCTGCTGTTGGGCACCTGCTTGATGGCTTCCACACCCAGCGCGGGGTACACCAGCGACAGACCGAAGCCGGTCAGCCCCGCACCGATCAGTGCCACGCCAGTGGACGGCGCAAGCCACAGCAGGGTCAGGCCCAGGGTCTCGATGATCATGCAGGCGATCGCTGCCCTGAAGCCGCCAAACCGGCTGATGGCCGAGATAAACACCAGGCGCGAGACAATAAAGCACACACCGAATACCGTCAGGCAGTAGGCCGCGCCTTGCCAGCCGCGATTGAGGTAATACAGGGTGATAAAAGTGGTCAGGGTGCCGTAGCCGATCGAGGCCAGGCACAGGCTGGCGCCAAACGGTGCGATGCGCCCGAATACTGCCCAGAACGGCAGGCGCTCGCCACGTACCACCGGCACCGAAGGTTTGTTGCGGATCAGCACCAGGCCCAGGGCTGCCAGCGCCGACAGCGCGACCCCGAGGCTGGTATAGCCGTACTCGGCAACCATCACCACGCCCAGCGGCGCACCGATGGCAATGGCGCCATAGGAGGCGATGCCATTCCAGGAAATCGAGCGTGCGGTGTGCTCGGCGCCAACCTGGCCCATGCACCAACTGATGGTGCCCACGCCGATCAGGCCCTGGGCCACGCCGAGCAACAAGCGCCCGGCAATCAGGACGCCCAGGCTCAGCGCCGGCAGGCTTTCCATCAGTGTCGCGACAAACGTCAGCACGCCACTGACCAGGATACCGGCCAAGCCCAGCACGATCGCACGCTTGGTGCCCGCGGTGTCGGACATGCGCCCAGCCATGGGGCGGCTGAGCAGGGTGGCCAGGTACTGCGAGCCGATGGTGACCCCGGCCACCACGGCACTGAAGCCCAATTGCTCATGCACATAGCCTGGAATCACCGCAATTGGCAGGCCGATGCAGATAAAGGCAATGAAGGTGTAGAAGACGATGGAGACGATCTGCAGGGTGATCGACAATGAGCTGGGGGTGGCGGCAGGCATGGGTGCTCGTTCGCGGGCGGGCGGTGAGCGCATCATGGCAAGGGCTTGGGGGAAAAGGAAGCAGCCTAACTAATTTGGCTGATGAATAGGCTTGCCGGGGGCAGCGTGAGTTTGCTGTGTCGAGCGGGCTTGCTGTAGTGAGACGGTTCGCTGTGGCGAGCGGGCTTGTTGTGGCGAGCGGGCTTGCCCCGCGTTGGGCTGCGAAGCAGCCCCAATAAAAAACACCGCGTTCTGCCAGGCAAAACACGGTGTTTGGTTTTAGGGCCGCTTCGCAGCCCAACGCGGGGCAAGCCCGCTCGCCACTTCAGGTCGCTGCTTTTAGAACACCACGCCTTGGCTGCGCAGGTAGTCGTCGTAGGTGCCGCTGAAGTCGATCACGCCATTGGCGCTCAACTCGATGATGCGGGTGGCCAGGGACGATACGAACTCACGGTCGTGGCTGACGAAGATCAACGTGCCGGGGTAGTTTTCCAGGGCCAGGTTCAGCGCCTCGATGGATTCCATGTCCAAGTGGTTGGTCGGTTCATCCATGATCAGCACGTTCGGCTTTTGCAGGATCAGCTTGCCGAACAGCATGCGGCCTTGCTCACCACCGGAGATGACCTTGACCGACTTGAGGATCTCATCGTTGGAGAACAGCATGCGACCCAGGGTGCCACGGATCACTTGCTCGCCTTGGGTCCACTGGCCCATCCAGTCGAACAGGCTCATGTCGTTTTCGAAGTCACTCGCGTGATCCTGGGCGTAGTAGCCCAGTTCTGCGGCGTCGGTCCACTTGACGCTACCGGCATCCGGGGTCAGTTCGTTGACCAGGGTACGCAGCAGGGTGGTCTTGCCGATACCGTTCGGGCCGATGATCGCCACGCGCTCGCCGGCTTCGACCTGGAAGCTGAAGTCCTTGAACAGCGGCTTGCCGTCGAAGCCTTTGGCCATGCGATCGACGATGACTGCCTGGCGGTGCAGCTTTTTGGTCTGTTCGAAACGGATGAACGGGCTCACGCGGCTCGAAGGCTTGACCTCGGCCAGCTGGATCTTGTCGATCGCCTTGGCACGGGAAGTCGCCTGCTTGGCTTTCGAGGCGTTGGCCGAGAAGCGGCTGACGAAGGATTGCAGTTCGGAGATCTGCGCTTTCTTCTTGGCGTTGTCCGACAGCAATTGCTCGCGGGACTGGGTCGCCACGGTCATGTACTCGTCGTAGTTGCCCGGGAACAGGCGCAGCTCGCCGTAGTCCAGGTCAGCCATGTGGGTGCACACGCTGTTCAGGAAGTGACGGTCGTGAGAGATGATGATCATCAGGCTGGAGCGCTGGGTCAGGATGTTTTCCAACCAGCGGATGGTGTTGATGTCCAAGTGGTTGGTCGGTTCGTCGAGCAACAGCACTTCAGGATCGGAGAACAGCGCCTGGGCCAGCAATACGCGCAGTTTCCAGCCAGGGGACACTTCGCTCATCGGGCCGAAATGCTGTTCCAGGGGAATGCCCAGGCCCAGCAGCAGCTCACCGGCACGGGATTCGGCGGTGTAGCCGTCCATCTCGGCGAATTCGGTTTCCAGCTCGGCCACGGCCATGCCGTCGTCTTCGCTCATTTCCGGCAGCGAGTAGATGCGGTCGCGCTCGGCCTTGACCTTCCACAGCTCCTCGTGGCCCATGATCACGGTGTCGAGCACGGTGAATTCTTCGTAGGCGAACTGGTCCTGGCGCAGTTTACCCAGGCGAACATTTGGTTCCAGCATGACCTGGCCGCCGGACGGATCGAGATCGCCGCCGAGGATTTTCATGAAGGTCGACTTGCCGCAACCGTTGGCACCGATCAGACCATACCGGTTGCCGGCGCCGAACTTGACCGAGACGTTCTCGAAGAGCGGCTTGGCGCCGAACTGCATGGTGATGTTAGCTGTGGAGATCAATTACTTTACCTATCAATGGGTTGCGAGCGTGGCGGCGTGAGCCTCCAGGCATGCGTCAACAGCGACATCAAGGCGCGAAACCCGGTCGCTGAGCAAAAAATGGGGGATGTGTGTTGGAATTTGGCGCGCATTGTCGCATATGTCAGGCGACAGTTGTATGGCACGCGAAAGATGGTTTTTCCAGCGTCTCCGGCATGGCCAGCCACAACAGCGCCAAGGCCAAGGCTGCAACACCGGCCAGGGTCAGGAACGCGGCGTTATAGCCGGCTTGTTGCACCACGAAACCGGCCAGGCTGTTGCTCAATGCCGCCCCCAGGCCAAACACAGTGGACAGCGCGCCCAGGCTGACGTTGAAACGCCCGGTGCCCTGGGTCAGGTCCTTGACGATCACCGGGAACAGCGCGCCGAAAATGCCCGCGCCGATGCCGTCGAGCATCTGCACCGCGACCAGCCAATAGGGATCGTTGGACAAGGTATACAGCACGCCCCGCAACGGCAGAATCATGAAGCCGATCAGCAGCAGCGGTTTGCGCCCCCACAGGTCGGCCTTGGCGCCCACCAGCCAGGCCATCGGCACCATTACCAGTTGTGCGGCGACGATGCAGGCCGAGGTCAGTGGCGTGGCCATGTGCAAGTTGATCTGCGACAGCTTCTGGCTGACCAGTGGCAGCATGGCCGCATTGGCCAAGTGAAACAGCGCGCAGCAGATCGCGAACAGCAGCAACGGCCGGTTGGCCAGCAAAACGGCCACGCCGGATGGCTGCTCATGCGCGGTGTGATGGGCAGGATCGAAGCCCCGGGCGACCTCATGGTCGATCGTCTTGGCCGACACGCAACTGACCGCGACGATACTGGCGACTGCCATAAACGCCATCAGGTAGAACACCACCACCGGCCCGAACAGATAGGCGAGGCCACCGGCCAGCAGCGCAGCCACGGCATTGCCGGCGTGGTTGAAGGTTTCATTACGTCCGGTGCGGCGGGTAAAGGCCCGTGGCCCGGTGATGCCGAGGGAAATCGCGGAGATCGCCGGGGCAAACACCGAGGCTGCAACGGCGCTGGCGGCCTGGGTCAGCGCCACCAGGCTGAACGAACTGACAAAGGGCAGCATCAGGCAACTGGCGGTGACCAAAAGCGCCGCAACCGCGATCACCGCGCGTTTGCTGCGAGTGCGATCGATCAGCGCGCCTGCCGGGCCTTGAGTGATCAAGGCGGCGATCCCGGCCAGGGTCATGACCACGCCAATGCTGGCCGGGTCCCATTGGTGCACGGCCAACAAGTAAATCGCCAGGTACGGTCCCAGGCCGTCACGCACATCGGCCAGGAAGAAATTCAGGCTGTCCAGGGACAAGGTGGTGCGCAGGTCGTTGTGATGGGCCACGGTGCGATCTTCGAGGAGCGGTGTTCAAGGACTGGACACCCGTTGGCTTAATGACCTTCGGGCTTGCCGGGAAGTTTCCCCAGCGCAGAGGGTTTTATCTGACAGGCAATTGGCTTATTTTCCCAAGCTTGCCGCACTGATTCTTAGGAGATGCAATGGACATGCCCTCGGCTCAACAAGCAATTGCCAGCAATAAGGACGCCTGGGATGCATCCGCCAGGCTGCACAAAGACACGCCAACCTGGAAAGCGTTGTTGGGCGCGGTGGTCAACCCGAGGTTTTCGTGCCTGGACCCGACCATCACCGCGCTGCTGCAAGCGGTCGGCGTAGAGGGCAAGGATGTGGTGCAACTGTGTTGTAACAACGGCCGCGAAAGCCTGTCGCTGTTCGGCCTGGGCGCGCGCTCGGTCGTCGGGGTCGATCAATCCCGGGCCTTCCTGCAACAGGCCGAAGAGCTGGCCGCCGTGTCGCCCCATTGCCCCGAATTCATCGAAACCGATATCCATCAACTACCCGAGCGCTTGCACGAACGCTTCGATGTCGCCTTAGTGACGATCGGTGTACTGGGCTGGATGCCCGATGTGGCGTTGTTCATGCGGCACGTTGCCAGTACCTTGAAACCGGGTGGCACCCTGGTGATGTATGAAACCCATCCGTTCCTCGAGGTGTTCGACCCGCGGGCGAGCGACCCGCTGCGGCCCGCCAGCGCCTATTTTCAGCGTGAGCCCTTTGTGCTGCAGGAATCCATCGTGTACGAAGGGCTGGCTGAAACTACCGGTCCAACCTCCTATTGGTTCGTGCATACCCTGGGCAGCCTGGTCAACGGAGCGATTGCGGCGGGCCTGCAGATCGGCCACTTGCAGGAATACCCGCATTGCAATCGTGAGGAACTCTACGATCAGTACGAGGATCAGCCGGCGCAATTGCCCTTGTGCTTTACCCTGACAGCGACCAAGCGCTGCGTATAACGACCTTTTCGGCACGCAAAAAAAGCCCGCACGTAGAGGCGGGCTAAGGGATTCACTGGAGTATGTAAGTTTCACTCTATAGACCGCGAAGTGAACGCTTCGTGAAAATGCGGTCGCAAGTTTGCGCGGTGTATACGCTTAGCGCCGGCGTACAAAGGTCCTCATGGTCTGACCTGGGCCAGTAGTGAAGACGGTTGGCCTGGGCATGCCTTCATCTGCGGCAATGAACACAAAATCATCCCCTTCGAGGCGGTAGCTCGCAGGCAGTTGCTTACCCGCATCTTCGCCCATGGCGTCCACCCAGGTAATGCGCTTGGGCACTGCGCTGCTGTCCAGGAAGAATCGGCCAGCCAGTAATATTGCTCCAGTGGTGGTAGTCACGGTGAACTGGTCGCCTGTAATGGTGGTCATAGCACCAGGCGCGCTATGGGCATCCACCGGGTTAAGCACGCCGCTGTCTTCGAGCGAAGTTTGCTCCCAGGCACCTTGAAGGGCTTGGTAGTCCGGGTCTGAAATGGATGACATACAAATTCCTTTTTGTTGAAGGGCTAATTGCAGGCGGTCTTGGGAAGGGAGGACGATTAAATCACCTGAGACGCTATCAGATGTGGGATGGATCTGATCGATGCCCGACCGTCATCTTCCACACCCTCAAAAGCACACTCACTAGACAGCTTTTCACAAATCTTAGTTAACTTTTGGTTACAAGATGTGGCTAAATAACGGCCAATGCGCATGACCGGTCTGTCACCCGGCCGATCATGCTGCGTCTATGTGAATTGTGATTTCAGGTGCTGCTATCCAATCCTCGGCCGTCGTGGGCACGCAGGAGCAGCCTGTCTTCTTCTGACTTGTGACGAAATCTCTTGAAACTCATCATTGTTGCTCTCTACGTTGCCTCTATTGCGTATGTCCACCTGCGTGGCCGGGTGCGGCATAAGTTGGGCCGCCAGCTCAGCGATCACTCGACTTTCCTGGCGCCGGTCAACTGCTTTCTCTACCTGTTCTCCAAGCTGCCCAGCCGGCCCTTCCTGTCGCCCAGCGATTTTCCGGACCTGAGCCCGTTACAGGAGCATTGGCAGGAAATCCGCGAGGAAGGCGAGAACCTGATGCGGGAAGGGGCGATCAAGCGCTCGGATCAGTACAACGATGTGGGTTTCAACTCGTTCTTCAAGTCAGGTTGGAAGCGCTTCTATTTGAAATGGTACGGCGACAGTCATCCTTCGGCGATGAAGCTGTGCCCGCGTACCACTGAGCTGGTGCAGAGCATCGGTTCGATCAAGGCGGCCATGTTTGCCGAGCTGCCACCAGGTTCCCGGTTGGTGCGGCACCGCGACCCCTATGCCGGTTCCTACCGCTATCACTTGGGTCTGGACACCCCTAACGATCCCGGCTGCTACATCAATGTGGATGGCGAAAGCTATTCCTGGCGTGATGGCGAGCCGGTGATGTTCGACGAGACCTATATTCACTACGCGGAAAACACCACCGCGCAGAACCGTCTTATCTTGTTCTGTGATATTGAACGACCGATGAAATACCGCTGGGCGGCGGCGTTCAACCGCTGGTTCAGCCGCACGGTCATGGCGGCAGCCGGCTCGCCCAATGATGACGGCGACAAAACCGGTGGCCTGAACCGCGCCTTTAACCGCCTGTACAAGATTCGCCTGCGTGGCAAAGAGCTGAAAAAGCGCAATCGCACGCGCTACTACCTGGAGAAGTGGGCGATTTTCGCAGTGCTGGCGTTGATCTTCATCCTGATCTGAGCCTGGGCCGGCGCGACTCACTCAGGTGGAGTCGCGCCCAGCTTGTCCCACATCTTCTTGCTGATCTTCTGTCGATTGGCATAACCCGCCCACGGGTTGTCCTTCAAACCCTGCAAGCGTTCGTGCAGGTTGGCCACCGTCCACTGCTGGGCACCGCGCAACCCTTTCAATTCGTCACGGCTGACCGGCACCGATACCGGCAGGCCGGGTCGTGCCCGAACCGAGTAGGCCGCGACCGTGCTGGCGCCACGGGCATTACGCAGGTAATCGATGAAAATCTTGCCGACGCGGTTTTTCGGCCCTGACGTGGCGGTAAAGCGCTCCGGCAGTTGCTGGGTCATGAACTGGGCGATGGCCTTGGCGAAGGCTTTTACGGTGTCCCAATCGTCGCGGCGTGCCAATGGGACAACCAAGTGCAAACCCTTGCCGCCACTGGTCTTGATAAAGGCCTGCAGCCCCAATTCATCCAGCACCGATAAGGT
This sequence comes from Pseudomonas sp. G11, assembly GCF_029457515.1. Taxonomy (NCBI): domain Bacteria; kingdom Pseudomonadati; phylum Pseudomonadota; class Gammaproteobacteria; order Pseudomonadales; family Pseudomonadaceae; genus Pseudomonas; species Pseudomonas sp. G11. Next base: position 4,481,823 of record NZ_CP120377.1, on the reverse strand, counting down.
CAGTTGCGCCGCTTCCAGCATGGTTTTCCACGGCAGTGCGGGGTCCGGGTCGAGATCGAGCACAAACAGGTCTGGGGTCTCGATCTTGTCCGAGGTGGCGCCCCAGGTGTGCAGCTCCACGGTGCCCATCTGCACCGCGCCCACCAGGGCGGCGGTGCTGTCGATTTCCATCAGGCGGGCGTGACCTGGGTCCAACGCCGGGTCCAGTTGCTGGAGATGCGGGATCGCCAGGCGCTCTGTGTGCTTCTGGAAGAACTGCTCGCCCCCCACACCTTCCGGGGCACGAAGCAATGCCACAGGGCGATGGCGCAGGAAGGGCAGGATCCAACGGCTGATGCTGTCGTAGAACTGCGCCAGTTGCAGTTTTTGCGTGCCGCTGTGCTGATCGATGATCCGCTCCGGGTGGGTAATCTTCACCCCGGCGACGGTGCTGGGCGCGCCGGACTTCCGGGCCGTTGGTGATTGCAGCGATTTGGCCGCGCGTGGCTGCTCATGAATGATCTGTTGCACCGGTTTATCAGAACGCAGCGCGACAAACGCGGCCTGGCGTACCACGCCTTCACGGGTCCACTCGGCAAATCGCACCTCGCCGACCAATTGCGGCTCCACCCAATGCACGCCGCGGGCCTGGGCGCGGGTCAGTGGCTTGTCCAGGGATGAAGTCTTGCGCTGCAGCGGCGTAAGCCGGGCGTAGATGTCCTGCAGCGCGGCCCGATCAAACCCGGTGCCGACACGCCCGGCATAGACCAGCCCGGCATCGCCGTTGACCGCCAGTAACAGCGCGCCAAACCCGCTGCGCGAACCCTGGGGGCGGGTGTACCCGACAATCACGAACTCCTGGCGCAGGCGGCATTTGAGCTTGATCCAGTCGGTGTTGCGACTGGATACATAGGGGCTACCCGCACGCTTGCCGATCACGCCTTCCAATGCCAGGTCGCGGGCGCTTTCGAAGATATCGTGTTGGTTGGCGGCAAACGCCTCGGAGAAACGCAACAGTTTGCTCTTGCTACGGGCCAAGGCCGCCTTGAGCGCAGCGCGGCGTTTTTCCAGCGGGTCTTGCCGTTGATCGCGGCCTTCCAGAAACGGCGCGTCGAACAGGTAATAGACAATGTCCAGGCTGCGTCCGATATCGAAGGCGTTTTGCAGGGCCTGGAAATCCGGCAAGCCATTGCCATTGAGGCTGACCACTTCGCCGTCGAGCCAGCTGTCCTTGAGTTTCAGGGCTTGCAGGGCCTTGGCCTGGCGCGGCAAGCGGTCAGTCCAATCATGGCCGTTGCGCGTGAACAGGCGCACTTCGCCGTCACGAATACGCGCCAACATGCGGTAGCCGTCGAACTTGATTTCGTAGAGCCAGTTACCCTCCGGTGCACGGTCGACCAAGGTGGCCAGTTGAGGCGCGAATTGATCGGGCAGGGCGAGCGTTTTCTTGCGTGAGGCTTTTTTCGCGGAGGGTTTGGCGGCGGTCGTCGGCGTGCCCACCGATGCATCACTGAGCACGCTCCGGGGCTGTGCCTGGACGATATCGTAGTCGCTGCTCGGGCGTGCCTGCTGATCCTGTTCCTTGATCAGCAGCCATTGTTGCTTATCGCCGCTGCCTTTGAGGCGGGTACGCACCAGGGTCCAGTCGCCGGCGAGTTTCTCCCCGACCAGGGTGAATTTCAGCTTGCCGGCGGCGTAGGCTTTTTGCGGATCGCCATGGGGTTGCCAGACGCCGCGATCCCATACGATCACATCGCCGGCTCCATATTGGCCCGCCGGGATGCTGCCCTCGAAACTGCCGTAGCTCAAGGGGTGATCCTCGACATGCACGGCCAGGCGTTTCTGGCTGGGGTCCAGGCTGGGGCCCTTGGGTATTGCCCAGCTCTTGAGTACCCCGTCGAGTTCCAGGCGAAAGTCGTAATGCAGGCTGCGCGCATCGTGCTTTTGAATCACGAACGCCAACGCCGATGCCTGGCGCTTGTTGGGTTTCGAGTCACCCGCAGGTTCGCCAGTGATCTCGAAATCGCGCTTTCGGTGGTATTCGCTCAAGGGTTTTGCCATGTCGTTTTCTCCCTTCTATGGCGGACTCAAGAGGCCTTTTTGCTGGTTTTTTTCGCGGCTGGTTTTTTCGCCGGGCGCTTGGCGGCGGATTTGCCGGCCAGACTGCGCTTGAGCAGTTCGGTGAGGTCGATCACGTCAGCCGACTTGCGTTCTTCGCTGCCGGCCTGGCTTTCCACGTCCTCGATCTTGCCGGCCTTGGCCTTCTTCGCCACCAACGCCATGATCTTCTCCTGAAAACTGTCACGGTAGGCATCGGGCTGCCAGTCGGCGCTCATGTCTTCCACCAGGCGCCTGGCCATGTCCAGCTCGCCCTTGGCCAGGCTGGGCCGGGTCACATCGCTGCCCAGCTCCAGTTCATCGAGGCTGCGCACCTCAGCGGGCCAACGCAGCATCACCAGCACCAGGGCCGACTCCAGCGGCATCAGCGCAGCCAGGTGCTGCTTGGTGTGCAACACCACATTGGCCAGGGCGACCTTGTTGGTTTTCTTCAGGGTTTCGCGCAGTAATGCATACACCTTGCCGCCGCGTTTGTCCGGGGCCAGGAAGTAGGGCGTATCGATGTTTTGCAGGGGGATCTGGTCGCTGGCCACGAAGGCGATAATCTCGATGGTCTGGGTCGACTTGGGGTGGGCCGAGCGGATTTCCTCTTCGCTGAGCACCACGTAGCGGCCTTTCTTGAACGCCACGCCCTTGACGATGTTGTCCTTGGTGACTTCCTTGCCGCTGGTCTTGTTGATGCGCTTGTAGCCCACCGGGTCCATGCTGCGTTTATCCAACCAGTCGAAGTCGACCCCCTGGGAAGCCGTGGCCGAAACCAGCGACACCGGGATATGGACCAAGCCAAAACTGATGGCACCTTTCCAGATTGCCCTAGGCATGCGTGCAGTTCCTTGAGAAGAGGCTATGTGCGGCTGACTCGTGGGCGTTGGCAAAAGTTTCGATCAGCGGATGCGCGGACAGATCGTGTTACACCTGATGAGAAACTATTTAGTGTCGAAATTCGAACCCAGCGCGTAGCGTGTTATCGAAAGCACGTACTCCTCGCCCAGAGAGGCTTTGTCATGAACATCTGTGTGCGTCATCTTGCAGCGTTGGCATTGGGCTTGGCGCTGGCCACCGCTGCCCAGGCGCAAAACCTGCCTGGCAGCAACAACTCGGACAATGGCCCGATCCACCGGGCCAACCCCAACAGCATGCAGGGCACCCAGCCCAATCCGTCGCTGATACGCGGCATCCAGACCGCTCCGACCCCGCGTACACCCACCCTGGAAAACGGCGGCATCGGCAATCGTTATCCGCAGCGCGACGCAGCACCCAGCCGCCCCGCGACCGAAACCAAAGCCCCCACTGTTGATGCCAACGGCAATCGCCGGCCTTGAGCGCCGGTAAGGACCCCGCCTTATGTTTCTACGCAAAACGTTTCTTGCCGCCTTTTGTGCCACGACCTTGCTGCCGCTGACGGCGGTTTACGCAGCCGATGTGCAGCAATTCCCAAGTGAGCAGGGCAGCATCACCGTCACCCCGATCGCCAAGGGCCTGGACCACCCGTGGGCGGTGGCTTTTTTGCCCGACAGGCAGGGCTTCCTGGTGACCGAGCGGCCTGGGCACCTGCGCTTTGTCAGCCCGGACGGCAAGCTGTCGGCGCCGCTGAGCGGTGTGCCTGAGGTCTGGGCCAAGGGGCAGGGCGGCTTGCTTGACGTAGTGCTCTCACCCGATTTCAAGCAGGACCGCATGGTGTACCTGTCGTACGCTGAGGGCGGTGGCCAGGGCGGTACGGCCGGTACGGTGGTAGGGCGCGGGCGTTTGTCGGACGACTTGAGTGGCTTGAAGGACTTCAAGGTGATCCTGCGCCAGGAACCCAAGCTGTCCACCGGTAATCACTTTGGCTCACGCCTGGCCTTCGACCGTGATGGCTACCTGTTCGTGACGTTGGGCGAAAACAACGACCGGTCCACGGCCCAGGACCTGGACAAGTTGCAAGGCAAGGTGGTGCGGATTTACCCCGATGGCCGCATCCCCGATGACAACCCATTCGTGGGGCAGCCAGGCGTACGTCCGGAAATCTGGTCCTATGGCCAGCGCAACCCCCAGGGCCTGGCACTGAACCCCTGGAGCGGCACGATCTGGGAAAACGAGCATGGGCCGCGTGGCGGCGATGAAGTCAACATCATCGAGCGTGGCAAGAACTATGGCTGGCCGCTGGCGACCCATGGCATCAACTACTCCCTGACGCCGATTCCCGAAGCCCAGGGCAAGACGGTGGAAGGCACAGTCGCGCCGCACCATGTGTGGGAGAAGTCTCCAGCTATCAGCGGCATGGCGTTCTACGACGCCGACCGCTTCAAGGCCTGGCAGCACAACCTGTTCATTGGGGCGCTGTCCAGTCAGGAGTTGATTCGCCTGCAGTTCGATGGCGACAAGGTGATCCATGAGGAACGCTTGCTGGGGGGCTTGAAAGCGCGGATTCGTGACGTGCGCCAGGGGCCGGATGGGTTTCTGTACGTGCTGACGGATGAAGACGATGGGGTGTTGTATCGCGTCGGTCTGAATCAGGACTGACACTTACGGGTTTCCAAACGGTGGGATAGCCCGCTGACTCTGCAACTTAGCGCTGCCGCACAGCAAACTGGAACCCCTGTGGTGAGGGAGCAAGCGCCCTCACCACAAAGTGCAGTCGTTTAAGCCGGCATTTAATCTTGGATAATCAATAAATTATCTTATAGGTGCCGGGGGGCTCCCGCCTTCTGGAAGCGTGCAAGCCCTAAAGGGCGAGTTCGGACAGCCCCGGGTGATCATCCGGGCGCCGGCCCAGGGGCCAGTGGAACTTGCGTTCACTTTCATTGATCGGCAAATCGTTGATGCAGGCAAAGCGGTTGGCCATCAGGCCATTCTCGTCAAACTCCCAGTTCTCGTTGCCGTAGGAACGAAACCAGTTACCGGAGTCGTCGTGCCACTCATAGGCATAGCGCACGGCAATACGGTTATCGGTGAACGCCCACAGCTCCTTGATCAGCCGATAGTCCAGCTCCTTGGCCCATTTACGGGTCAGGAAGCCCTTGGCTTCTTCGCGGTTGTAGGCGAATTCGGCGCGGTTACGCCACTTGGTATCCAAGGTGTAGGCCAGGGACACCCGTTGCGGGTCGCGGGAGTTCCAGCCGTCTTCGGCCAGGCGGACTTTTTCGATCGCCGATTCACGGGTGAAGGGCGGCAGCGGTGGACGGATTTGCGAGGTGGATGGCATGTCATGGCTCCTGGGCTAAAGAAAGTTGCGCGGGTGATGCGTTCAAAGCCCCAATAACGTTCGCGCCATGCATTGCGCATTATCAGCAGCGGTTGAATCGCCCATCACCAGGGCAACGGTAATGGCGCCATCGATCAGGATCAGCAGTTGCGCGGCCTGCCGTTCGGGGTCGGGGGTGCCATGTGCTTGACACAGTTGGCGTGTGTATTCGAACAGTTTCTGTTTGTGCGCCTTGGCCAGCAGGCGCACGGGGTCTTGAGGGTTGCCGGTTTCACCGCTGGTGTTGATGAAGGCGCAACCGCGAAAGTCCGCCGAGCCGAACCAGGCCTTGAGTGCGCTGAACAGCGCAAGCAAGCGTTCGCCGCTATCGTCGACGCGCTCCACTTCGTCGCGCAGCCACTGCATCCAACGCTCATCACGGCGTTGCAGGGCGGCGACCACCAACTCGTCCTTGTTGGCGAAGTAACGGTAAATGCTTTTGCGCGAGACCCCGGCGGTTTTCACCAGGAAGTCCATGCCGGTGGCGGCGATGCCATGGCGATAGATCAACTTTTCGGTGACGTCGAGGATGATGTCGCGAGTTTCATTGTGGGTCATGTCGTTCATGCTGCATAAAGTAGAACGATCGTTCTTCTTGGTCAATAGGCTTTTTCCATGCCGGGCAGCGAGACCTGAGCAACCCCATGGTGTAAGCTCGGGGCCTCTTCGGATTCGACCCATTGCGAGCCTTATGCCGTCGTTCTTCAAACGTTCCCTGTTGCCCAAACTGCGCGGTTTTCCTCTGACTACCGATGCCATCGACGTGTTGTCCGGCGCCGATGCGTTTCGTCGCTGCCTGCTGGAACAAATCCACAAGGCCACGCGACGCATCTACATCGTCGCGCTGTACTTGCAGCAGGACGAAGCGGGGCAGGAGATCTACGACGCCTTGCACGCGGCCAAGGCCGCGCGACCGGAACTGGACATCGTCGTGGTGGTCGACTGGCTGCGCGCCCAGCGCGGGTTGATCGGCGCCGGCAAGCAGCCGGGCAACAGCGCCTGGTACCAGGCCATGACCCAGAGCCATGCCAGTGAAGTGCCGGTGTATGGCGTGCCGGTGCAAACCCGCGAACTGTTCGGCGTGTTGCACCTCAAGGGGTTTGTGATCGACGACACTGTGCTCTACAGCGGTGCCAGCCTGAACAACGTGTACCTGCACAAGTTCGACAAATACCGCTTCGACCGTTACCACTTGATCCACAGCCAAGCGCTGGCCGATTCGATGCAGCATCTGGTGGAGCACGGGTTGGTGGCCTCCAAGGCGGTGCATCGACTCGACTTGCCCAACCCGCCGACCACGCGCAGCCTGCGCAATGACATTGGTGACCTGCGCAGCCGCCTCAAGCATGCGGCCTACGACACCTCGGCGGGCCAGTTGCCCACTGGCAACCTCTCGGTCAGCCCGTTGCTTGGTGTGGGCAAGAACAACCCACTGAGCCGGGTCATCCTGGAGCTGATTGCCAGCGCCCAGCACCAACTGACCATCTGTACGCCGTATTTCAACCTGCCGCTGCCGGTGACCCGCGAGATCAACCGCGCCCTGGCGCGCGGGGTGAACATCGACATCATCGTCGGCGACAAGACCGCCAACGATTTCTACATCCCGCCCAGCGAACCGTTCAAGGTCATCGCCGCGCTGCCGTATCTATACGAAATCAGCCTGCGCCGCTTTGCCAAGCGTCATCAGCCGATGATCGACAGCGGCCAACTGAACCTGCACCTGTGGCGCGACGGCGATAACACTTACCACCTCAAGGGCATGTGGATCGACCAGCGCTACACGTTGCTGACCGGTAACAACCTCAACCCGCGGGCATTCCGCCTCGACCTCGAAAACGCCTTGCTGATCGATGATCCCAAGCATGAGTGGCTGGAGCCGAGGGGGGCCGAACTGGCGCAGATCTTCCAGCACACCACACGCATCGAACGCTATCAGGATTTGCAGAGCCTGGTGGACTACCCGCAAGCGGTCGGCAAATTCTTGCGTCGCGTCAGCCGGGTGCGGATTGAGCGGTTGTTGTATCGGATTCTCTGAATGTGGCCTCGCCACGACATTTCTCATGATTAACCGTGAACCGATGACGGGCCTGGGACCACTTCTCTGACGGAATAACCTCAAGAGAACGTGCCCATGTCCATTTCCTTGCAAAACCGCCAGCGATTTATCCCGGATAACCCGATCCCCGTCGGGCTCACTGTGCTTACCCCCGATCACCCACGCGTGCCGGTTGAGCACTCACGGCCGGCATCGCGGGGGCGCCGCGCCGCAGAGGGGCAGGGTGATCAACGCCCCGCTGCCGATGTGAGGCTGGGGCAACGGTTGGGTGCGGCAATGGAGAGCGGTTACGCCATGGTCGAGGTGCCCGCCAACAGCAGCCTGGCGCCAGCGCTGGCGCTCTACCGCCAGCTTTGGAGCCAGCCGCCCCTGCAGGCCTGGCTGACCAGCAAGGGCCTGGAGACGGGGACCTTGAGACTGCATAAAGATTTCATCCAAGGCTACGTCGTCCGCGATGGCGTGCGCACGCCTGTGAGGTTCTCCACCAGCGATGCGTCGGGATGGTGGCAAGTTTCAGCGCCGTTGCGTGCTCTTCGCGAGGTTCTGGACCCACGGGACCGAGGTCTCACCCACCTGGCAGACGGTGAGCAGTGGGTGCCTCGGCACCTGGTTCTACAGGCGTTTGGCATTGAGCTTCCGATGGGCATCGAGCAGGCCAATCAATTGGAGCGGCAATTGCGCACCCAGGGCCTGTCGATGCCGCCTGCGCGGGCCCGATCAATGGCCGCCGATCTGGCCCAGGTGCAGATGACCCTTGGCGAACTTGAAGAACGTCCCCGCTTGGCGGACCAGCTTGAGCGACTCATCACGGATTTGCCGGACACCACGCCCTGGGACGGGGTGCAGCCAGCAGACGGTTCCCCTACGCTGCGCCAGATCGTTGAGCAAAAGGGCCTGGGTACCCCACACACCGTGGGAGAAGTGCGTAACGTCATCCAATGGCTGCGCACCACCTTGCCTCCGGCGCCGCCCTTGGGCAATTACGCCGGTTTCATGGATTGGACGTGGGCTCCGGGCCAGTTATCGGTGTCAGACAAAGCCACGCTGGCGGCATTGGCCAACGCACAGTTGGGCGGTACGAGCGCCGAGGGCTTCGACTACCTGAAGGGCCATGGCATAGAGGCACTGCAAGCGGATCCGGCCGGGCATCTGCACCGCCTGCTCGACAGTCCCGAGGCATTGGATCTGGGCGAGCGCTGGGCCCGCAGTGTGAATTGGTACGGTACGTTCGATATCGGCACGACAGTGCCAAAGGCGGTATGCCAACAGATGGTCATTGCGGCAATCAAACTGCACGCCGATCCACAGGCACCGGGAAAACCGGGGCAGGTGGCCGGTTATGACCTCTACCAGCCCGCCAACATGGGGCGCACGTTTACCGCCATACGCCGCGACCTGGAAAACCATCTGATCCACCAAAAAGGCCTGGACTCGAAACTGGCGGTACTGGCCGCGCATATCGGCCTGGCACAGGCTGCGCCGGAGTTCCTTGTACGCGATGTGCCTGATGCGATCCACATGGGAACCCCGGCATGGATGGAACTGCGCCTGGGATGCGGCATGGTCGACAACTTAGCCCCGGGTACTTCGCGGGCGATGGACGAAGAGCAGATCAGCGCCATCACTGTCCTGGGCCCCACCAGTGAAGCGCAGGCGACCCTGATGCGCTTGCTCGGCCTGCGTATCATCACCGATTGGGCCGTGCTCAACGGGGTGATTCCTCGCGCACCCGACGGCGAGTACTCCGCGCACATGATTCAGGCCGCGTCTGCGGCATTTCAGGGCCAGCGCGAAGATGTCAGCCGCGCATTCACGCAGTGCGCGTCCGGGTTGCCGACGCGCAGGTCGGTCGCCATTGCCGAGTTGCTCAAGGTTTTCCCAGGCGTCGCCGCGAGCCGCCTGGAAGGCATGACGGTACAGCTCGCCGATGCCGGGGCGCGTCGTAACATGCGGGTCTCCGAACCCCGTACGCGTTCGCTGGTGGAGACCTATATGACCGGTGATCTGACCCCCGGCAAGTGGGTGCTCACCAGTGACCTGCCACAAGCACCAGCGCGCGCGGCGAGTTCGCCCTACCAGCCACGCAGTGAGGTGATAGCGCCCGTCGAGAAACGCAACGAACTGGATGCCCGCATTCGCCGTCTACCGGCGTTGGACGGCCTGCTGAAAAAGGCTGTCGATGAGCATCGCAGCGCCCTCAAGAGCGCTTATGCTACCCAGCTCAAACTCAGAATCGCCGAGTTGCCATTGGCGGATCGCAAGCTGCTGGAACTGGGCAATGTCGAGCTCTTTACCCTGCGCGGCGAAACCGGGGAGATTCAGGCCAAGGAGACTGATGCGCATCGTGACGCGGCCAAGTACCGGCAAGGCACCCTGATACGTGCGGAGCACGGCGCCACCGTGAGTTATTACGAGGTGTTCGCCAAAGGGCCAATCGTCAAGCGCACAGACCTGCCGTCGCAGTTGGTGTTGGGGGGCGTGGTGGAGAGAAAGCGCGTCCCCGCGCCGTGGGGCGTTACCTCCGTGCCGATTGTCCGCGGCACTGCCCTGGCCATCGACGTCGACGCCTACGCCAAGGGATCGGATCCTCGGTCAACGCGGGAGCCTTCCAAGGTCATTGTTGAAAAGCTTGGCGCAACGCTGCCCGGCGTTCCCCGCCCGGAGGGTTTCGCACCCGATGATTTCGTCCCTGACAGCTACTCATCGTCGAAGACAGCCGACATCGTGACGCGAATCACCCAAGGCAATTTTTATGAATCGCAAGAGACTATGCTCGCCAGGGCGAAGGGGGTGTTGCCCCTTGAACAACACCGCGAGGCCGTTGCGCGCGATCATGGGATCCTGCTCGGGTTGGTGCCTTTCGTGGGGGCTTATCAAGAGTTTGCGGCAGGCAATATTGGCAGCGGCTTGTTCAGCCTGGCATTGGATGTGGGCGGGGTGGCACTGTCGGCCGCTGGCCGGGCACGCTCGTTGATACGTGCGGGAAGGGCACTGGCGCAGGCCCCCGTGGCCGGGGTTATCCGGCGGCTGGCGCCGACGCTCAGTCCCCTTGTACCGAAAACGGCCTGGGTAAAACCGGTAGCGTCCTTCAGCGACAAGGCCTTCGATTTCGTCAGGGAAGGCGTATTGTTCACCAGCGCCGCACTCAACCCGTTCGATGGCTACCCGCAAATGGTCAGCGCAGCCACGAAGGGCCTGGTCAAGTTACCTGCGTTGGTTGCAGGCGGCGCGACCCGGCTGGGTAAGTCTGTGCCGCATTTGATAACGGCCGAGGAGAAGATGAGGTGCTATCTGATGGCGGCGGCCGGTCAAGCAGCACCCTCGCGGCCTCCAGCGGCGGGCGTTGCGGGAACGAGCCAGGGCATTGACGTGCACGCCACGGGCAACAACGGACGTTGGTATGCGATTGATCCGCGCAGCGGCCGGCCGTTCGGCACGCCATTGAGCGGGTTCCAGCAGGCACGCTGAGCCGACGAACTCCCGCGCCGGGCGCGGGAGGGTGAGCGGCCATTGGCGCGTTGTGTCAGTTCAAACCCAGTTTGCCGCGTAAGGTGGACAGGTCTTCCGCCAGGGTGTTGACCGGACCCACCAGGGCCTTGCGGTCGTTTTCCTTGACCTTGTCATAGGTCTCGAAACCGCCATCCTTGGTTTTGTACTTGGCGAGGACCTTGTCTACGGTGGCGAAGTTTTTGTCGACCTTGGCCAGGAAGGCTTTGTCCTGCTTCTCGATCTGGCCACGGAACAGGTCGACGATTTTCTTCGCGCCGTCGATGTTGCCCTTGAAGTCATACAGGTCGGTATGGCTGTAGCGGTCTTCTTCACCGGAGATCTTGGTGGCCGCGACTTCCTCGAGCAGCGCCGCGGCACCGCCGACGACTTTCTCAGGCGGGAAGGTCAGGCCGTCGACACGGGTCTTGAGGTCGTTGACATCGGCATTGAGCTTGGTGGTCAGCGCTTCCAGGCCTTTGGTCGAGTTCTGCGAGAACAGCGCGTATTCGATACGGTGGAAGCCGGTGAAGTCTTCGGCGGTCACGCCTTTTTCATGGTCATCCACACGCGAATCGATCGACGCATCCAGGTCGCTGAACAGTTCGGCGATCGGCTCGATCGACTCGTAGTGCACGCGGGTTGGTGCGTAGAGCTTCTTGGCCGTGGCCAGGTCGCCTTTGTTGATCGCATCGGTGAACGCCTGGGTCTGGGTCACCAGCTCACCGATTTCCTCAGTGACGTAGATCTTGTAGTCCGACACCGGGCCTACCAGGTCCAGCGGCGCGGTAGCGGCGAACGCTGCCAGCGGCGAAAGGGTGATTAACAACGACAATGCGATAGACGACTTCTTCATGGGACGATTTCCGCTCTGGTGTGTGTTTTAGGTGTTGGCAGGGGTGTGCGGGTGCGTTGCCGCGAGGAGCGTGCGCCCGATGAAATCCTTAGGGCCCGTGACCCCCGGCAAGGTGAAGAAATACCCACCGCCGACCGGCTTGAGGTATTCCTCCAGAGGCTCGCCGTTGAGCCGGGTTTGCACGCTGATGAAGCCTTTCTCCAGGTCAGCCTGGTAGCAGATGAACAACAGCCCCATGTCAAGCTGACCGTTTTTATTGACGCCGTTGGAGTAGTTGAACGGCCGGCGCAGGATCAGGTTGGCCTGGGTCTGCGGGGTGCGCGGGTTGGCCAGGCGGATGTGGGCATCGAGCTTGGTCAACTTGCCTTCCGGGTCCTTGCTGTAGTCGGGAACCTGGGTTTCCTGCTGGCCACCCATGGGCGCGCCCGTGGTCTTGACACGGCCGATGATGCTTTCCTGCTCTTGCAGGGGGGTACGGTCCCAACGTTCGACAAAGTTGCGGATAATCCGCACGGCCTGGTAGCTGCCATAGGCGGCCCAGGCGGGCTCATCGCTGCCGGGCTGGACCCAGACGATCTGGTCCATCGCCTGGTTGTCGTTGGAGTTCGGGTTGGCCGAACCGTCACGAAAACCGAGGAAGTTGCGCGCGCTCTGTGCCGGCTCGCCAGGGCGGGCAGGGGCCTGGGGCGGGACGCTGCCTTCTTGTTTCCAGCGCACCAGCAGCAGGTCGGGCAGGTTTTTCACGATGTCGCGCAGGGCGTGGATATTGGTGTCCGGGGTGTTGGAGCAAAACTGCAGGCTCAGGTCGCCGTGGCACTGCGCCGGCTCCAGGGCATCGTTGGGAAAGCCGACCATGCGGCTCAGGCGCTTAGGCTTGACGCTGCCAAGGCCGAAGCGTTCGTCGAACAGGGATTCACCCACGGACACGGTGATGGTCAGGTTGTCCGGCGTCACCACCGGGCCGAGAATCCCGGAATCGGTGGGCGGCAGCTTCGGGTCGACTTGCGGCACGGTACCGCCGCTCATCAGGAAGCGGATGCGCTCGTTGAGGGTACGGAACAAGCGCTCCAGGTCCTGGCGGTCGTTGGCCAGTACGTCGAACGCCACCAGCATGCCGCAGGCCGGGCGCGGCGTGACGATGCCGCTCTGGTGTTGGCCGATAAAGTCGTGGTGGTCCTGGGTCTTGTCGCTGCTGGGGGCGGTGGTGACTTGGGCTTGCGCGGCGGCCGCCATGGCCGGGCAGCTCAAGGTGCTGCCGGCAATCGCGGCGCCGGTGGCGGCCATGCCCAGCAGGACACGGCGGCGCTGAAGGTCAAACAATTGTGAGTCACTCATGTGTGCGGTCGTCTTCACTGCAGGCCGGAAAGGCCAAGGGCGGGGTCGATTCCATCGAGTACATTGGCCAGAGCCTTGGCCTTGTCGGCGATCTGCTTGCGCTGATCGGCGGTAACACTGTCATAGCGGCGGTACTGGCCGTCGACCTTCAAGCCACTGAGCTGGGCATCGAACGCATCGAGCGCGCTGTCGATCTTGGGCAGCAAGTCAGCGGCGGATTTGCTCAGCAACGGGCGCATCAGGTCCACGACCTTGTGGGCGGCATCCAGGTTGGCGGCAAAACCGTTGAGGTCGATATGGCTGTAGCGTTCTTCTTCACCGCTGACGGCGCGTACATCGGCCAGGCTGTTGAGGTTGCGCACCACGATGCTCACCAACTGCTCCGGTGGCAGCGACTGCGCCAGCAGTTGTTGCTTGAGGGTGGTCACGTCGGCAACCAGGCGCTGGGCAATCGGCGCCAGGCCATCGAGGCTGCGCTGTTGGAACAGGCTGTATTCGAGGCGGTGGAAGCCGCTGAAGGCCGGGTCTTGTTCGCGTTTTTCAAAGTAATCCGCGCGGGCGTTGATGGCATTGTCCAGCTCCGCCAGGCGTTGCGACGCCGGGGCCAATCGCTGGTAAGCCTCACGGGCCGGCACGTACAACGCCTGGGCCTGGGCCAGGTCACCGGCGTCGATCGCTTGCTGCAAGGCGCTCACGGCCTTGGCCAGTGCACTGCCCTGGCTGCTCAGGTACACGCGGAACTCCGACAGCGGGCCGATAAACGCCACCATCGACGGTTTGGCCTTGGCCTGGGCGTCGGACTCCGCCGTCGCGGTCACATGCAGGGTGCCGCGCGGGTTGCTCAGCAGGCCGCAGGTGATCGCATAGTCGCCGGGCAGCAGGTTGGCATTGATCACCTGGCTCAGGCCGGGGGCGATATTTTCACGTTCTTCGACCACCAGCACGCCATCGAGGATTTCCCACTCCACCGCGCGATCCGAGCGGTTGATGATGCGAAAGCTTGCGCGGCCAGCCGGTACGGTCAGCGCGTTCGGCTCGCAGGCGTGGCCATGAATGGTCACGGCAATTTCATTGTGGTTGGTCTGGCGCTTGGCGGCGGCCATTTGCGAGGCGTAATAGAACAGGCCTGCGGCGGCGATCATCACGACCACCGAGCCGGCTACCGCCCAGCGCAAGGCGCGGTGCGGGGAGGCGGGTTGAGGCGTTGGGTTGGACAAGGGACGGTCCTTACTGGCTGGAAACGGAAGAAGAGGTGACGGCCGGCTTGGCCGGTGCTGCGGGCAGGAAGAACATCACCAGGGCCACGACCAGGTAAATCAGGTAGGCGCCCAGGGTGCTGACGGTCGGCGCTTCTTGATACCCGAACATCCCGGCCAGTACCGAGCCCAACGGGCTGTCCATCGGCAGCACGGCGCTGAAATCGAACAGCACGGTTTGCAGGTGGTTCCACAGGCCGGCTTCATGCAAGGCCTGCACTGAGTTGGCGAGAATGCCCGCGGCCACCACCAGGATGAACAGACCGGTCCAGCGGAAGAACGCCCCGAGGTTCAAGCGCATGCTGCCGGTGTAGATCAGGAAACCGACGATGACCGCCAGGACCAGGCCGAGCAGGGCGCCCAACGGTGCACCGGGGCCTTCGCTTTGCTGGAACACCGCCAGCAGGAAAAATACGGTTTCCAGGCCTTCGCGCGCCACGGCGAAAAACACCATGAGGATCAACGCGATGACCTGATGTCTGGAACCGGCCAGTGCATGATCGAGGGAGGCGTGCAGGGAATGCTTGATGGAGCGCGCCACCTTGCGCATCCAGAACACCATGGAACTGAGGATGCCCACAGCCACCAGGCCAACCACGCCTTCAAACAACTCCTGTTGCTTTTGTGGGAACTCGGCGCTGACCAATTCCAGACCGCCGCCCACCAGCAAGGCCAGCGCGGCAGCGAGAAACACGCCGATCCATACCGCTGGCATCCACTGGCCGCGGCCGGTCTGTTGCAGGTAACTGGCGATGATGCCAACGATCAGGGCTGCTTCAATTCCTTCGCGCAACATGATGAGAAAGGGGACAAGCATTCGGCACCGCAGGGTAACTAGATAGGAAGCTAATTTGTAACATAATGATACTCATTGCTAAACAAGAAATATTGACCTTTACTGAACGCCGGCTGAACGGTGGTGGGGAAGCGCAACCGCCCTTATGATGCACACCACCTTTTGAGCCGTTGGATTGCCCCGCCCCCATGTCGGAAAAAGACACCATTTCCATCCATCTTGTGCGCGAAGCGCTGGCGCAGAGCTGTGCGCCGGGGGCCGCCACCGTTGAAGCGTTGAACAAGGTGGGCATCGACCCCGAGCTGTTGCTGCAGCCCGGCGCACGTGTGTCGGCCACCGCCTACGCGCGGTTGTGGCGCCTGCTGGCGCGGCGCCTGGACGATGAGTTCTTTGGCATGGACCCGCGCAAGCTCAAATCCGGCAGCCTGGCGTTTCTGTGCCGGGCCGCCCTGGCCCAACCCACCGTGGTCGATGGGTTGGAAACCGGGCTGGGGTTCCTGTCATTGATGCTCGACCATCTGCCCGCGCAACTGGTGCGCCAGCAAAGCCTGGCGGAAATCGTGCTGTTGGAAACCGAGGCAGAGCCACGCCGGGCGTTTACCTATTTCACGTACTGGATGATCGTCCACGGTGTTGCCTGCTGGTTGGCGGGGCGGCGTATACCGATCCTCGCCATCGAGCTGCGCTGCCCCCAGCCGGATTTCTGCGATGACTACCAGGTGATGTTCTCTGACAACCTGCGCTTTGATCGACCTCGCACCCGCATGATCTTCTCCGCCGACTGCCTCGACCTGCCCATCAAGCGCAGCCCCGAGGAGCTCAAGCGCTTCCTCGCCCATGCGCCGGCGAACATCCTGGTCAAGTACCGTGACCCCGACAGCCTGGCCACCCGCATCAAGCACGACCTGCGCCAGATGCCACCCGACATCTGGCCGGAAACCGACGGCCTGGCCGCCAGCCTGTGCATCTCCGCCTCAACCTTGCGCCGCCGCCTGGCGGAAGAAGGGCAGACCTATCAGGGCCTCAAGGACAGCGTGCGCAAAGAGCTGGCGATTGTCTGGCTGGCGGAACCCCACATCAGCTTTGCCGAGATCGCGGCGCGACTGGGGTTTGCCGACACCAGTTCGTTTTATAAGGCGTTTCGTAAATGGGCGGGGTCGAATCCGGGGCATTATCGGAGTTTGATTTTGAATGAGACAAATAGGCTGTAACCGCAGGGGTGTGCGGGATTAGGAAATAACTGACTTAGTTCTTCTTGCGGACGACAGAAGGGTCTTTCGAGATTTTAGGAAGTTGGGGGCAGAGCGCCACAGATTTACATTCAACAACAGGTGGGCGGTTCCTGGAAAACAGTGGCCGGTAACCCCTTGTCAGCCTATGCCTCATGGCTCGGTCCGCTGGGTACTTATCGGGTAATGCTAGAGAACCGCGAAACGGTCTCCAAGTCCTATTGGGGAACGGTCAGGTTCGGTCGGTAATGTCCTGAAGCAGCAGGGCGCCGAGGATGTCGTTGGCGCCCTGCATGGGGCTCATTTCAAGCATGCTCTTCTATCGAAAGTTCGTTTTTGGATGAATTGACGAAAAATGTCAGTGCATTGATTGCGTGATTGGCAGCGACCATGCCCTGGATATATTCGGGTATGCCTTGGGAGCGCTTGACGTTTGGATGACTTTCAACAAACGACAGATAGTCTTCTAGCTTTTCATTGAATAACGCGATTGCATTGTATTTTACGTCGGTTTCGGCTTGCTGGCCGTTGGCATCAAAAGCACCCAGGCCAGAGATGAACATATGAAAAGCTTCGCCATCAATGACGCCACTGTTATAGAGTCGGCTGCCGACTTTTTTTAGTTCGTTGGTGGTGATCGACGTCATGTCATAGTCTTTCAAGAATACTTTCAACTCATCAATCGATTGCTGCTTGCCAAGTTTCAGCGTTTCCGCGGCTTTTGATTCTTCCGTTATTGTGAATTTGTTCGTCACCTGTTCCGGATGTTGTATTTGAAACGGGTTCGACGCTTTCGTGTGCCTCATTTGTTCCGCAGTCAACAAAACGGCCATCGTGAAATCCTCCATTAGTTGAAAACTACACTTAATTTATCGGCCATCCTAAATGTCACTTTAAAAAAAAAGCCCCGCGACCGAATGGACCGCGGGGCAAAAAATTGGCTGGATGCGACCAACCAAAGGAGCTCTTTACGTTACTGGGCAGTCGCCACGACGGTGTCTGGTTTCCAGCCACCCCCTAGCGCCTTGTAGATCGCCACAATCCCGCGATACAGGTCGACTTCGGCCTGGGCCTGGGAGTCTTCGGCGGCCAGGCGTTCGCGTTGGGCGTCGAGCAGGACCAGGAAGTCCACGGTGCCTTCGCGGTAGCGGATCGCGGCGAGGTCGGCGGCGGCGCGGCTGGATTCGCTTTGACGGATCAGCGAGACCAGGCGTTGCTGGCGTTTGCCGTAATCACTGAAAGCATTCTCGGACTCTTCCAAGGCCAGCAACACTTGCTGCTCGTAGGTCGCCAGGGCGCCATCGGCTTCGGCGTCTGCGCCGCGCAGGCGGGCACGCACGCTGCCCAGGTCAAAGGCGGCCCAGGTAATGCTTGGGCCGAGGGCCCAGGCATTCGCGGCCGATGAGCCGATCTGCGAACCCCGCCCGGCGGTAAAACCGAGGAAGCCGCTGAGGCTGACCCGTGGGAACAGGTCGGCCTTGGCCACGCCGATGCGCGCGGTGGCGGCGGCGAGTTTGCGTTCGGCGCTGAGGATGTCCGGGCGTCGTTGCAGCAGTTGCCCTGGATCGCCGATCGGCAGCGCCTTGGCAATCGCCGGCAAGTCTTTCGGGCTCAGGTCCACGGTCAGCTTGTCGGGGCGCTGGCCGAGGAGGGTGGCGATGCGGTTACGCTCGCGCACTTGCTCGGCTTGCAGTTGCGGCACGCTGGCTTCCACCGCCGCCAGGCGTGCGTCGGCACGCTCCACGTCGAGTTGATCGCCCACACCGGCGTCGCGCAGGCTGACGGTGATGGTGCGTGACTCCTGTTGGTTCTTCAGGTTGTCCAAGGCGATGCGTTCACGCAACTGCGCGCCACGCAGTTGACCGTAGGCGTCCACCAGTTCGGCAATCATCGTGACTTGCAGTTGGTAGAGGTCGGCTTCGGCGGCCTGCTGGTCGGCGTCGGTGGCTTCCAGGTTACGCTGGATGCGCCCGAACAGGTCCAGTTCCCAGGCCATGTCCAGGCCCAGGTCATACCGCTCGCTGTTCACCCGCCGTGTGGTCTGGCCAGGGATTTGCCCCTTGGCCAGGTCACTGCTGGCGCGGCTGGTAATCGTCGGCATGGCGTCGTTGCTGGCGTCGTCGCGGATCGCCCGTGCAGCGCGCAGGCGGGCAAAGGCGACGCGCAGGTCACGGTTGCCTTGCAGCGATTGCGTGACCAACTGGTTGAGGGTCGGATCGTCGAACTGTTGCCACCAGATGCCTTCGAACTTGGCGTGGTCATACTGTTTGGCATCCGCGGCGGCGGTGATATTCGCCGCCTCCGGGGTCTGGGTTTTGTAGTCCGGGCCCACGGCACAGGCGCTCAGCGCCAGGACCAGCAAGCTCGGCAGAAAGACTTTCACACTCATTGCTGTGTCTCCAGCTTCAAGGCCTTGGCCGCTTTGCGCGCTTCGCTGCGCTCCACATAGCGACGGATCAGTACGTAGAACACTGGCGTCAGCAACAGACCGAAGAAGGTCACACCGATCATCCCGGAGAACACCGCCACACCCATGGCATGCCGCATCTCGGCACCGGCACCGGTGGACAGCACCAAGGGCACCACGCCCATGATGAAGGCGAACGAGGTCATCAGGATCGGCCGCAGACGCAGACGGCAGGCTTCCAGCACCGCAGCGAGCGGGTCGAGGCCTTCCTGCTGTTTGTCCTTGGCAAACTCGACGATCAGAATCGCGTTCTTACAGGCCAGGCCCACCAGTACGATCAGGCCGATCTGGGTGAAGATGTTGTTGTCGCCGCCCGAGATGATCACCCCGGTGATGGCCGACAGCAGCGTCATCGGTACGATCAGGATCACCGCCAGTGGCAGGCTCCAGCTTTCGTATTGGGCGGCCAGTACCAGGAACGCCAGCAGTACGCAGAGCGGGAATACGAACAGCGCGGTGTTGCCCGAGAGGATCTGCTGATAGGTCAGGTCGGTCCACTCGTACGTCATGCCGTTGGGCAGTTCATCCTTCAACAGTTTTTCAATCGCCGCCTGGGCCTGGCCGGAGCTGTAGCCCGGTGCCGCGTTGCCGTTGATTTCAGCGGTGATAAAGCCGTTGTAGTGCATCACACGGTCTGGCCCTGAGGTGTCGCTGACCTTGATGAAGGTGGCCAGTGGGATCATCTCGCCTTTGTTGTTACGCACTTTCAGCTGGCCGATCTGGTCGGAGTCCTGACGGAACTGTTGTTCAGCCTGCACGTTGACCTGATAGGTACGCCCGAAGCGGTTGAAGTCGTTGGCATACAACGAACCCAGGTACACCTGCAGGGTGTCGAAGATGTCACTGATTGCCACGCCGTGGGTCTTGGCCTTTTCACGGTCGATGGCCGCGTCGACCTGTGGCACGTTGACCGTGTAGCTGGTGAACAGGCCGAACAACTCCGGCACGCCACGGCTCTTGGTGATGACGTTCTGCACTTCTTTGTACAGCTCGTCATAGCCGAGGTTGCCACGGTCTTCGATCTGCAGGCGGAATCCGCCGATGGTGCCCAGCCCCTGTACCGGCGGCGGTGGGAAGATCGCCATGTAGGCTTCTTCGATGCCGCTGTACTTGCCGTTCAATGCACCGGCAATTGCCCCGGCGGACATGCTCGGGTCTTTGCGCTCATCGAACGGTTTCAAGGTCACGAACACGATGCCGCTGTTCGGGCTGTTGGTGAATCCGTTGATCGACAGGCCGGGGAAGGCAATCGCGGCTTCCACACCGGGTTGCTTCAGGGCGATGTCCGACATGCGCTTCATCACGTTTTCGGTGCGGTCCAGGCTCGCAGCGTCGGGCAGTTGGGCGAAGGCCACCAGGTATTGCTTGTCCTGGGCCGGTACGAAACCGGTCGGGGTGTGGGCAAACCCGAAGAAGGTCAGCACCATCAGGCCGGCGTACACGAACAGGGCAATGCCCGTGCCGCGAATCACCCGGCGTACGGTACCCACGTAGCCATGGCTGGCTTTCTCGAAAAAGCGGTTGAAGGGACGGAACAACCAGCCGCCAAAGAGCTTGTCGAGGAACTTCGAGAAGCGATCCTTCGGCGCATCGTGACCGCGCAGCAACACGGCGGCCAGGGCAGGGGACAGGGTCAGCGAGTTGAACGCCGAGATCACCGTCGAGATCGCAATGGTCAAGGCGAACTGTTTGTAGAACTGGCCGGTCAAGCCACTGATAAAGGCGGCTGGAATGAACACCGCACACAGCACCAGCGCCGTGGCGATGATCGGGCCGGTCACTTCACTCATGGCTTTTTCAGTTGCCGGGAACGGCGCCAGGCCCAGCTCGATATTACGTTCGACGTTCTCCACCACCACGATGGCGTCGTCCACCACGATGCCGATGGCCAGTACCAGGCCGAACAATGACAGGGCGTTGAGCGAGAACCCGAACAGGTGCATCACCGCAAACGTACCGATCAACGATACCGGTACTGCCACCAACGGAATGATCGAGGCGCGCCAAGTCTGCAGGAACAGGATCACCACCAGCACCACGAGGATCAGTGCTTCGAACAGGGTATGCACGACCGCTTCGATGGAACCGCGCACAAAGATCGTCGGGTCATAGGCGATGCGGTAATCCATGCCCGCCGGAAAGCTCTTTTTCAACTCGGCCATCTTGGCGCGCACATCGTTGGAGATGTCGATGGCGTTCGAGCCGGGGCGCTGGAAAATCGGAATCGCGACGGCCGGCTGGTTATCGATCAGCGAGCGCAGCGCGTATTGGCTGGACCCCAGCTCGACGCGGGCGATGTCCTTGAGGCGCGTGATTTCACCGTTGGCGCCGGCGCGGATCACAATGTTCTCGAACTCTTCCTCGGTGACCAGGCGACCCTGGGTATTGACCGACAACTGGAAGCTGGTATCCGTTGGAGCAGGCTGGGCGCCCAGGGCACCGGCTGCTACCTGGCGGTTCTGCTCGCGGATCGCGGTGACCACATCGGTCGCGGTCAGGTTGCGCGAGGCGGTCTTGTTCGGATCCAGCCAGACACGCAGGGAGTAGTCGCCCATGCCGAACAACTGCACGTCGCCCACGCCACCCAAGCGGGCCAGCTCATCCTTGATATTGAGGATCGCGTAGTTGGACAGGTACAGCATGTCGTAACGCTGATCCGGCGAGGTCAAGTGCACCACCATGGTCAGGTCGGGGGAGGCCTTGTCCACGGTAATACCGATGCGCGTCACTTCCTCAGGCAATTTTGGCTGAGTCCGCGTCACACGGTTTTGCACCTGCACCTGCGCGTTGTCCAGGTCGGTGCCCAGGGCGAAGGTGATGGTCAGGGTCAGCTTGCCGTCGGCGGTCGACTGCGAGGACATGTACAGCATGTTCTCGACGCCGGTGATGGCTTGCTCCAACGGCGCGGCCACGGTTTCACCGATGACCTTGGGGTTGGCGCCCGGGAAGTTGGCGCGTACCACCACGGTGGGCGGCACCACTTCCGGGTATTCGCTGATCGGCAACTGGAACAGCGAGATCGCACCGGCGATCAGGATCAGCAGCGACAGCACCGCTGCGAAGATCGGCCGCGAAATGAAGAACTTGGAAAAATTCATCTTGAGTCGTATCCCTTAACCGCGTGGAGTCGCAGCGCTGGCAAGTTTGGGCGCGGTTTTGTCCGGCGCCACTTGTTCCAGGTTGCTGGCTTCAAGCGCTTGTCGTTGTTGGGCCAAGGCGGCGAGGGTTTCCTTGCTGGCCATCGGAATGGTTTCCGGGGCGACCGGCGAGCCGGGGCGCGCGCGTTGCAGGCCCTTGACGATAATGGTGTCGTCCTTGTTCAGGCCGCTGCGCACAATACGCAAGCCTTCGATCTTCGGCCCCAGCTCCACCGCGCGATAAGCCGGCTTGTCGCCTTCCATCACCAGCACGAACTTCTTGCCCAGGTCGGTACCCACGGCCTCGTCGTTGATCAGTACGGCGGAGTAGGTGCCGCTGCCGACCAGTTTCAGGCGTGCGTACAGGCCAGGGGTGTATTCGCCTTTGCTGTTATCGAACACGGCGCGGCCACGGATGGTGCCGGTGGCCGGGTTGACCTGGTTGTCGACAAAGTTCATCTGGCCCAGGTGCGGGTTGCCGGTTTCATTCGACAGGCCCAGGTACACCGGGGTGGTCGCCCCGCGACGGCCCTGGCGAGCCAGCTCGGTGTACTTGAGGTACACGCGCTCATCGGCGTCGAAGTAGGCGTAGACCTTGTCGGTGGAGACCACGCTGGTCAGCGTGGTGACATCGGCGGTCACCAGGTTGCCGGCGGTGATTTCGGCACGGCTGACGCGGCCGCTGATCGGCGAGGTGACGCGGGTAAAGCTCAGGTTCAGCTTGGCCAGGTCCAACTGCGCCTGGATCCCGGCGACAGCCGCGCGGGCTTCCTGGGCGGCGGTGGTGCGCGAGTCGGCCAGTTCGGCGGAGATCGCATTGCTCTGGCGCAGGCGCTCGCCGCGTTGGGCTTCGTTATCGCTGCGGGTGGCAGCGGCTTTGGTTTGCGCCAGTTGGGCTTCGAGGCGGCGCACTTCGGCCTGGAATGGACGCGGGTCGATCTGGAACAGCAGGTCGCCTTTCTTGACCAAAGCGCCTTCGGTGAAAGCGACTTGGTCAATCTGGCCAGAAACCCGTGGACGAATCTGTACGGTCTCAGGCGCTTCCAGGCGACCGGTGAACTCGTCCCACTCGTTGACCGGTTGTTCGAGTACCTTGGCCACGCTGACTTTCGCAGCAGGCATGGCGGCCGCTTGTTCCGGGGCCTTGCCGCACGCGCTCATCACTACCACGGCCAAAATCGCCAAGGGAAAGCGTAAGTGTTTGAGTGACTGTTCCATGAGGTGCATCCGCCAATGTATTTGAGATGGGCGGATCATGCGCGGCGAGGCGGTATGTCACGAATCGAATGAAGCAAAGGTAACTATCATTCGGAATGATATAAGCGCGTTGTCAGCCCTCTAGCATGCAGGTTTCATTAGGCAGCTATCAATGTGATTGATAGCAAAGGTGTGTTGCGCAGGCTGCAAGGAACTTATCCAGGCTTACGGTGTGCCCTCAGCCGTCAACTGCGCGGCGATCCGCTCTATCAGCAGGCGCACGCGCCGGGGCTGGACCCGCGAGGGCGGGTAGACGATGTTCAGTGCGGTGCCACCCAGGTCGTAGTCCTTGAGTACTTCGACCAAGCGCCCGGCATCGAGGTCGGCGCGCACATCCCACACCGATTTCAAGCACAGGCCATGGCCGGCCAGGCACCATTGCCGGACCAGCGCGCCGTCATTCGCCACGCGGCGGCCACTCACCAGGATGCGGTGTGTCTTGCCGTGCAGCTTGAAGGTCCATTCCCGCGCGATATTGATACCGAAGCGCATGACCAGGCATTCATGTCGGGTCAAGTCCTCGGGGTGTTGCGGGGTGCCATGCCGGGCCAGGTACAGCGGTGACGCACACACGACACGTCGGTTTTCACCGATCAGCCGCGCATGCAGCGTGCTGTCGGCCAACGCGCCGAAGCGCACGGCGAAATCGATTCCCTGGCTGACGGGATCGACGTAGCCGTCGCTGAGATTCAGGTCGATGCTGACCTGCGGGTACTCCTGCATAAACTGCGCAAGGATCGGCTCGATGTATTGGCGGCCCAGGTCTTCCGGGGCGCTGAGGCGGATCGGCCCGGAAATTCTCTGGGTGCCCAGGCGAATGCTGCTGTGCAACTCATCCGCCTCCGCCAGCAGGCGCCGGGCGCCATCGACCAGCAGGCGGCCTTCATCCGTGAGGTTGATCGCGCGGGTGGTGCGGTTGAGCAGGCTGGCACCGTAGAAACTCTCCAGCTGCGCCAGCCGTTCCGACACGGAGGCCGGGGATAAACCCAGTTCCCGGCCGGCCGCGGATAACCCGCCTTTCTCGACAATCAGCAAAAACAGCTCAAGGTTCTTCAGTAGCATTATTCGGTTTTTCCGAAAGTGATTTTTGATTTGCGCTCAATTATCAAAATAAACCTAAAGGCTTAGGGTTGCATCCGTGTTTATCCAACGGAGTGACGCTCATGTCATACGTGAACCTGCAACGGCGTACTTTCCTGGCCCAGGCGGGCGCCGGTGCCGCGGTACTAACCGCCGGATCGTTGCTCGGCACGGCCAACGCGGCCACGGCGCCAACGGACGCTGCCCCAGCGGCAAGCGTACGCCGGGCCAAGGGCGGCTTCTGGCCGGGCAATACGCGCCTGGTGGTGTCAGTGTCGATGCAATTCGAAGCCGGCGGGCAACCGCTCAAGGGCACCGACAGCCCGTTTCCCCCTGTGGATTTTCCCGACAACGTGCCCGCCGACCCGGCCACCAATACCTGGTTCGCCTACGGCTACCGCGAAGGTATTCCCAGGCTGCTCGACCTCTGGGACCGGCATGGCGTCAAGGTCACCAGCCACATGATCGGGGACGCGGTAAAGCGCCACCCTGAATTGGCCCGCGAGATCGTCGCGCGCGGCCATGAAGCCTCCGGCCATGGCCCGCGCTGGAGTTCGCAATTTGCCATGAGCCGTGATGAAGAACGCACGTTCCTGCGCCAGGCCGCCCGCATGCTGCAAGACGTCACCGGCCAACCGGTCAGCGGCTACAACTGCAATTGGTTGCGCCGCGGCCCCAATACCTTGTCGTTGCTGCAAGAGCTGGGCTACGTCTATCACATCGATGATGTGAGCCGTGACGAGCCGTTTATCGAACAGGTCAACGGCAAGGACTTTGTGGTGGTGCCGTACACCTTGCGCAACAACGACATTGTCCTGATCGAAGGCCGCAACTACTCACCGTCGCAGTTCCTGGAACAGGTGAAGCTGGATTTCGACCAGCTGTACGAAGAGGCTGGCAGCCGGCGCCGCATGATGTCGATCAGTGCCCACGACCGCATCAGCGGTACGCCGCAAATGGTCAGGGTCTGGGATGAGTTCCTGCGCTACGCCAACAGCCACCCCGGCGTCGCCTTCATGCGCAAGGACGCGATCGCGCAATACACCCTCAAGAGCCCCCTCAGCGTCAGGGAAGGCGAGACGATTTGAACCGTCCCCCACACAAGGAAACTGCAGCATGAAACACTCAGCGATATCGCGCTTTGGCATTGTCACTACGCTCCTGGCCTCGTCGTTTTGCAGCGCGGCCATGGCGGCAACCCCCGAGCTGGTGAAGCCGGGCGTGCGGGTGATCGACAACAGCCTGTCGGCCGCACAGCGGGCCAGCATGGAAACGGCCGCCCTGCGCTATGACACCTTCTGGAATACCGGTGACGAACGCCTGGCGCTGCAGGCCCTGGCCGATGATTTCGTCGACAAAACCCCGCCGCCCGGTCGTCAACCCGGCCCGCAGGGCGCGTTGCTGGCGTCGCGGACCTTTCGCGGTGCGGTGCCGGACCTGCGTTGCGAGGTCGAACAGATGATCCTTGCCGGTGACCGGGTGGTGGTGCACCTGCATTTTCGCGGGCATTTCACCGGTACATTCGGCCAGATCAAGGGGGCCGGGCAACCGGTGGATTTTATCGCCACCGATATCTACCAGATCGAAAACGGCAAGATCGCCGCCAACTGGCACATCGAAGACAACCTGAGTGTGATGAAACAGCTGGGCGCGCTCTGACGCCTGAGAGGGGCAGGGCAGACACTTCGGGCCAGGTCGAAGCATCCTGGGGTGGCAATTCCCTATAGTTGGGGCTTCTATTATTGCAGTGTTGCCCCCTGAGGAAACTCCATGACTTCGTCTATCGATCCTGGCCTGTTGGGTATTTATGAAGCTTGGCACACCACCGTCTGTGCGGGCGACCTCGCGGCCACTGCAGCGCTGTACGCAGAACACGCGGTGTTCGAGACACCCCTGGTGCTGGCGATCTACCCCGACCACGGCAGCGGGGTACTGGTGGGGCGCGACGTGATCCAACGGTTCATGGAAGACAGCAAGCGCAAGTTCCCCAGTGACTTGGCCGAGTGGTATCGCAGCGACAAAGCGTTCATCAATGGTCGCAACCTGACCTGGGAGTACCCGCGCAAGACGCCCAAAGGCGAACAGGTCGACCTGATGGAAATGATGGAGATCGAAAACGGCCTGATCACCTATCACCGCGTGTATTGGGGCTGGTACGGCGTACGGTTGCTGGCGCCTGTCCTGGCCAAGGCGCATACGTTGTGACGCGGCGGGCGACGGTCGCCATCATTGGTGGCTCAGTCACCGGCGTTGCGGCCTTTATCAAGCTGGTGCGCACGGGCGTGGCGGGTTGCATCGAGATCATCGATCCCGAAGGGCTGGCGGATTCAATCGCCTTCACGGCCTCCCAGGACGCGCTGTTGTGCAATACCTCGGTGCAGACCATGTCGGTGCTGGACGACGACATGCATGACTTCCAGCACTACCTGCGGGCCCAAGGCATCGATGTCGGTGAACAGGCGTTTGTGCCGCGGGCCTGGGTGTCGGGCTACCTCAAACAGCGGTATGCCGAGTATCGCGACCTGGCCGAGGCCCGGGGCATCGAGCACCGGGTGGTGCGTGCGGCGGTGCGCCATATCAAGCCGGTCGCCCACGGTGAATACCGCTTGGAACTGGAGGATGGCAGCCATCGTTCAGCCTCGGCGGTGCTGGTATGCACCGGCAGCGCGGCGCCGTTTGTGCCGCCGCTGGTGACCCCGCACCTGGGCGCACCGGGGATTTTCGCGACGCCGTACCCGACCCGGTCGTGGTTGGCGAGCCTGACCCGGCCTTCGCGGGTATTGGTGCTGGGCAGTCGGTTGTCGGCCATCGATAGCGTGCTGCTGTTGTGCGGCGCGGGGCACCAGGTGCTGATGGCTTCGCCGTCCGGGCGTTTGCCGGGCGTGCGCACGGGCACTCCCCGACGGTGCACGGCGAGCCTGGATGAAGCGCGGTTTGCCCGACTGGACCTGGAAAGCCCCAAGTTGTACTGGCATTTGCTGCGCATCGTCGCGCGTTCGGCCAAGGCCATCAGTGGCCGCTCATTGCGCGCACAGATCGATCGCAGTGCCGAGCCTGTCCAGCGCCTGCGCGGTGAAATCGCCCTGGCTGAGGGGGGCGCGACAGACTGGCAAAACCTGCTGGTGCAGTGCATGGACCTGGCCGACATCAAGCTGCGCGCCGCGCCGCCGGCAGTCAGGCTGGCGGCGCTGCAAAACTGCTGGGAAGCGGTTGGGCGCTACCTGTTCGCGGTGCCGTTGCAGACCGCGACCACCCTGTTGCGCCTGATCGATCAAGGGCAGCTGCAATTGGCGCCCCAGTTGCCGACGACGCTGGAGTGGCAGGGCAGATGGCAGGCCCGCGACCGCCATGGCCGTGTCGAAGTGGTCGATGCCGTGGTCTGCGCCACCGGCTTTCACAAGCAACCGTTCCATGCCACCCCGGACGGCCTGGCCCTGCACGTGACGCCCGCCATGGCCTGCACGCCCCCCGAGGTGTCAGCGCAATTGCAGGTCAGCTTGCCGGGCGCTGGGGCGCCGGAAAACATCTGGCTGCTGGGCGTGGCCTCCTACCTGGCGGCGCCGATGGTCAATTCGGTGTACCAATCGGTGCGTCAGGCGGGCGAGGTGGTGGTGATGCTCGGCGAGCACTTTTCATTAATGGACGAACAGGCAACCGAGGCAGTGGCATGAAAGTGTATGGCGACAGAGGTTCGAGCAATACCCGGCGTGTGCTGACCACGGCCGCTTACCTGGGGCTGGACGTGGAATTCGTGTTCCTCGACCTGTTCAGCGGCCAGAACCGTACGCCGGAGTACCTGGCGCTCAACCCGAACGGCACGATCCCGACCTTTGTCGACGGCGACGTGGTGCTGTTCGAGGCGTCGGCCATCATGATTTACCTGGCGGAACAGGCCGGTTCGTCGTTGTTGCCCTCGGGCAAGGCCAAGTACGAAACCCTCAAGTGGATGTTCTGGGCCGCCGAGCATTTTCGCCGCGGGCCCACGGTGCTGATCGAACAGCGTTTCATGGAGCGCCTGAAGGGGCATGCCGAAAACCCGACCCTGGTTGCGGAAGCCCTGCACGCCATCCACCGCTACACCGCCGTGCTCGAGGGGCACCTGAGTACCCGCCGGTTTATGGTTGGCGATGGGCTGACCTTGGCCGACATCGACCTGGCGGCGCCCTTGAGCCATATCCCGCGTACCCAGGCGCCGTTCCTGGAGTATCCCCATGTGGCGGCCTGGTATGAGCGGATCAACGCGATTGCCGCCTGGCAGCAGAGCGGGGTTGCCCAGGAGCGCAGGATCCGCGAAATCGAAGGGCTGTTCAGCCCGCGGCGGGAGCCGGCATAAGCCTTTTGCGGGCCGGCGCCATCGCATGCAAGGGCGCCTCCAGATGCCGCAAGTGTTCAATCCCCAAATGCATTTTGAACGCGCGCCAGCCGGCGCCGGTGACGTGCACGGCGCGCGTGCCGGTGGTTCGCCTTAGCCAGCCCAGCTGGCAAAAGGTCTCCAGCAGATGGGCCCCAAGCGGGCCGGCGATGTGGTGCTCGCGTTCGGTCCAGTCCAGGCAACGACGGGCCTGGACGTGGTCCTGGAAGCACGGCTCGCCACTGTCCGGGTTAAGCGATTGCAGCCATTCAATGCCGCGCAGCGTCAGCACATATTCGCGTTCGTTGCGATCGAGGATGTAGCCACGGTCGAGCATGCCCTGGGTCACCGCAACGCCGACCTGGCCGGCCAGGTGGTCGTAGCAGCAACGGGCAAAGCGCAGCTCATGGGCGGCACGGTTGGGCAGGCTGCGCCAGGTACTGGTCTGCGGCGACACCGCCGCCAGGCTTTCCAATACATGGGATACATCAGGGCCGGCCAACTGATAGAAGCGGTTGCGGCCCTTGGTCTCGACCGTGAGCAAACCGCCATCGAGCAACTTCGCCAGGTGTGAACTGGCTGTCTGCGGTGTCACCCCAGCAGCATCGGCCAGGGCACTGGCGGACATGGAACTGCCATCGGCCAGGGTGATGAGGATCACGGCGCGTACAGGCTCGGCGATCAGGTAGGCGATGGATGAAATTTTGGGCTGGGTCATTCCATTGAACTCCGCGCTTTGCCAGGTGATGTCGGGTTTCAGGATGACATAAACACTAACACTTCGACACAGCCCGAAGCGTTTCAATTGAAAAGCTGCTTATAGTCAAAGCGCCATTATGGATAGGAAAGACGGGGTTATGGAACTCAACACGCGCTACCAACGACAGGTACTGATCGCCACCAGCCTCAGCTATGTGGTCGTCATTCTGGATACCTCCATCGTCAACGTGGCACTGGAGTCCATCTCCCAGACGTTCGGCTCGGATATCACCGGCCTGCAATGGGTGATCAACGCTTACACCCTGACTTTTGCCAGCCTGCTGCTGACGGGCGGCTTGCTCGGCGACCGCTACGGAGCAAAGAAAATCTACGCCGTCGGCCTCGGCCTGTTTGCGCTGGCCTCGGGCTTATGCGGGCTGGCCAACGATCTGCCTGAACTGGTGGGCGCACGCGTCCTGCAAGGGGTAGGGGCCGCGCTGCTGGTGCCATGCTCCTTGATGCTGATCAACAGCGCCTACCCACAGACCCACCAGCGTGCCAGTGCCATCGGCGTGTGGGCAGGCTGCGGTGGTATTGCCATGGCGGCCGGCCCCTTGGTGGGTGGGGTGCTGATCGAACTGTTCGGCTGGCGCAGTATTTTCCTGATCAACGTGCCGATTGCCCTGGTCGGCGTCTGGCTGACGTCGCGCATCCCATCTTCAGCGCCCCTGGCGCCCAACCGCCACTTGGATGTCACGGGGCAAATCACCGCCATTATTGCGCTGGCGACCTCGGTGGCCGTGCTGATCGAAGGGGCCAAACTGGGGTGGAATTCCGAGTGGGTCTACGTCGGGGTGTTTGTCGCGTGTATCGCCTGGTGCGCGTTCCTGGTGACCGAGAGCCGGCACAAGGACCCGATGCTGCCGCTGCATTACTTCCGTAACCCGGTGTTTTCCGGGGCAACGTTCCTGTCGCTGGTCTCGGCCCTGGTGTTCTACGGGTTGTTTTTCCTGCTCAGCCTGTACTTCCAGACCGACCGGGGCTGGTCACCGTTGGAGACGGGCCTGGCGTTCCTGCCATTGACCGCCATGGTCACCCTCGGCAGCTTCACCTGCGGCCGGTTGACCCGGGCCTATGGCGCCCGCGCCGTGCTGTGTGCGGGGTTCGGCCTGTACACCCTGGGGTTTATCGGCCTGTTCGCGTTGGCCGTCGATGCGCCGTACTGGCGCATCGCGCTGTGTTACCCGGCGGTGGGGTTCGGTGCGGGGATCATTACGCCGGCCGCCACCTCCGTGCTCATGAGTGTGGTTGATCGTGCCAAGGCCGGGGTGGCCGCAGGCACGCTCAATGCCAGTCGACAAAGTGGTTCAGCCTTTGGCGTGGCGATCTTCGGGGCCCTGCTGACCTCGATCCAACCGCGTAGCGATGCCATCTACCTCGCTGTCAGCGTTGCGATCGGCTTGTCATTGCTGGCCATGATGCTGTCCGCCCTGGTGCTCAAGGTGCCAGCTGCGCACCCCGTGAAAAACTGATGCGTTTGCATTTGTAAAACCATTGCCCAGCACGCCTTCGTGAATGCCGCGAGGCGCCGCTGCACCTGAAAAACATCATCACTAGGGATAATGATCATGAATGTGCTCTCTGCGGCAGCCGTTGTAGATATAGCGGGAATCGGCATTGGCCCGGCTAATTTGAGCCTGGCGGCGCTGGCCCAGCCCAAACCCGGCCTTACCGCGACGTTTTTCGAGCGCAGCAGCGAATTTCAATGGCATGCGGGGATGATGGTGCCCGACGCCATGTTGCAGGTGCACTACCTCAAGGACCTGGTCAGCCTGGTGGACCCGTCCAATCCACTGTCGTTCCTCGCCTACCTGGCCAAGCAAAAACAGTTGTTGAGCTTTATCAACGCCAATTTCGATCAAGTGCTGCGCCGCGAATTCAACCAGTACTACCGCTGGGCCTGTACCCAGCTGCCCAACCTGCATTTCAACAGCGAAGTGCGTTCGGTGGAGTTCGAGAACGGGCTGTTCCTGCTCAAGGGGGATACCTGGGTCCAGCCGGCGCGCAACCTGGTGCTGGGCACCGGGCAACAGCCTTCGATCCCGGCATTCGCGCGCCCACACCTGGGCGACACGCTGTTCCATTCCTCCCAGTACATGACCCGCAAGCGCAGCCTGAAAGACAAACGCGTGGTGGTGATCGGCGGCGGCCAGACCGGCGCCGAGATCATTCAGCACCTGCTGTCCGACACCAGCGCGCTACCGGCCAGCGTGACCTGGGTGTCGCGGCGCTGGAATTTCTCGCCGCTGGATGAGTCGCCCTTTACCAACGAGCTGTATACCCCGCAATACAGCGACCACTTCTTTGCCCAACCCGAGGCCGTGCGCCAGTCGCTGCTGGTCGAACAGAAACTGGCGAGCGACGGCATCTCCCAATCGTTGTTGCAATCGATTTACCGCCGCCTGTACGAGCTCAAGCACGTGCTGCATCACCCTTGCAAAGTCCGCCTGTTGCCGGGCCGCGAGTTGACCGCAGTCCAGCAGCGTCCCCATCACTGGAGCCTGTCGCTGGTGCATGGGCACAGCCATGTGCAGGAAGAGCTGAGTGCCGACATGGCGGTGCTGTGCACCGGGTACGCCTACCAGATGCCGGAATGCCTGGGGGCGATCGAGCCACGCATCACCCGGCGCAACGGCGAATACGTGTTCAA
The DNA here is from genome assembly GCF_029457515.1 of Pseudomonas sp. G11. NCBI lineage: Bacteria > Pseudomonadati > Pseudomonadota > Gammaproteobacteria > Pseudomonadales > Pseudomonadaceae > Pseudomonas > Pseudomonas sp. G11. Next base: position 4,449,788 of record NZ_CP120377.1, on the reverse strand, counting down.
CCAGGACTACTCCGTGCAGTGGGACGGCCCGCAGGGGTCGGCCATCTACGTGCAAAACGCCGCGCGCAGCCAGAAAGGCATCGCCGACCCGAACCTGGGCCTGATTCCCTGGCGCTGCGCAAACATCCTCAACAGCGTCAGCGGGCAAGCCCTGTACGACCTGGACGAACCCGACGCGTTCGTCCAATGGGGCCCCAGCGCTGCCTTCGACGAGGTCAGCGACGCGCGTTTCGATCGCCTGACCGCCCTCGCCAACTAGACCCAGGAGCCCGGCCATGGAGCCCATCACACTACCGCCCAACGGCAACGCCCCGGTCATTCGCGAAACCGAGGAACCGGTGGCGCTGCAAGGCGTGCACCTGTACCTGCACCACTTTTCCGGCAAATTGGTCAACGCCCCGATCCAGTCCTCGCGTTTCACCATCGATCCCGACTGCGCAACGGATGAAGACAGGCACGCAGTCAACGAGATCTGGTTTATCAGCGGCGGCGACCTCAACGTGTTCTACGACGGTACCTGGCACGCGGTAAAAAATGGCGACAGTTTGTATTTTGCCCCCTGGCGCCCACATTTAGCGCGCAACGCCGGCACCGCGCAGGTCCAGGTGTTTTCGGTGTGGTGGGCATGAGCATGCAGCAGGATTTCGACCTGGTGATTGTCGGCGGCGGCATTATCGGCGCCTGGGCCTTGCACCACGCGGTACAGCGTTACCCGCACTGGCGGATTCTGTTGATCGACCGCTACCGCATCGGCGATGGGGCGACCTCGCACTCGGCGGGGGTGCTGCTGGCCACCGGGCGCTCGGCACGCGAACGGCGCCTGGCCGGGGAGAGTGCCGGGCTGTACCGCGCGCTGCGTGATCGGCTGGGCATCCGCACCAGCCAGGCGCCGGTGTACTGGCTGGCGGATCGCAGCCTGACGCCCGAGATTCAGCAGGCCGTGGTCGAGGCCACGGTCGAGCCCGCCGACCTGTCGGCCGCCGACCTCGGTGAACGCCTGGGTGCGCCGCTCACGGTGGGCACGGGCGAGTGCCTGTTGCGCGGCGGCACCGCCGAAAGCTACGAGCCGCCTTGGGTGGCGCGGTTGCTGATCAGCCAGAGCCTGGCCAGCGCCCAGGTGCGTTGCATCGAGGGCGTGGGTGTGCAGCGTATCGATGCGCAGGGCAGCGGTTCGCGTATCACCCTGGCCGATGGCGCCAGCGTGCGCGCCCGACGCACCCTGGTTGCCACCGGGCCATGGGTCAGCGAGTCGCCGTTTGGCGCACTCGCTACCGAGCACGGGCTACGGGTCAAGAAGGTGGTGGCCTTGCATATCGATGGCGTACCGCCGGCGAATGCCGCGGCGTTGTTCCTGCCGCAATCGGATGCGTACCTGATGCCACTGGCCGCGCGCAACCAATGGCTGTTCAGCTTTCGTTGTGATGAATGGGATGTGGCGCCGCGCAAGCACGCGCTGGAAATCACTCCCCACGACCGGGACGTCGCCAACCGCACGCTGGCGCACTACCTGCCGGCGTTGGTGGCGCGGTGTCGCGGCGGCCGGGTGTTCTGCGACAGCTACAGCCCCAGCGGCGAATCGCGGGTGAGCTTCGACCCGGTGCACCACCTGGTATTTGCCGGTGCCGGCAGTGGTGCGGGTTTCCGCCTGGCACCCGGCATTGCCCGCGAGGCCCTCGATTTGATCGTGGCTCATCGGCCCGATACGGCGGCCATCGCCGAACCCACACTTTCCGCTGCCTCGATGGATTGAAAAGATGACTGCTATCACCGCGCAAAAATTCTTCCTGATGCCGATTCCTCCCACGCCCAACGGCAGGTTGCACCTGGGCCACATTGCCGGTCCTTACTTGCGCATGGACATGCTCGGGCGCTACCTGCGCACCCAGGGGCACAGTGTCGATGTGGTCTCGGCGGTAGACGGCTTCGACTCCTACGTCCTGTGGAAAGGCGTGCAGGAGCAGCGCGAGCCCGAAGAGGTGGTGCGTGACTACCACGGGCAGATCGCCAACGACCTGCGCGCGCTGGATGTCGAGGTCGATGACATCCTCGACCTGGTGCAAGGCCCGTACGCCGCGCAGCATGCAGACAATGCCCGGCGCACGGTCGAGCGCCTGGTGGCGTTGGGCGTGACCGAAACCGTGGTCGAACGTGTGCTGTATTGCCCGCATACCCGTCGCTACATGGCCGGCGCCTGGCTGGTGGGGCAGTGCCCGTATTGCCAGGCCGGGGCTGGCGGCTACTTCTGTGAAGCCTGCGGTGCCTTGTTCCGCCCGGAAACCATGCTCAATCCCCAGCCGCGCATGGGCGACAGCCCGTTGCAGTGGGTCGAGGTCGAAAGTCTGTTCCTGAAAGTGGCCCACCCCGACCAGTTGCTGCGGCGCATGGCGGCGTCCGGTGCGCCGGCGTCGATCATCGAGGTGATCGCGCGCTTCCTGGAACGCGAAAATGGCCGCGTGCGGCTGACTGCACCCGGCGACTGGGGCGTGGCCTGGAGCCCGGATCGATTTGACAACCCACGCGTGTTGTTCGAGTCCGGCTGGGAATACGCACTGACCTGCGCCGACCGTGCCCGCGAGCACTCCCCGGAGCACGGCCACGCCATGCTGCGCAGCAGCGAGGTGACCACGCTGGTCAGCTTTGGTATCGATAACGCGGTGTTGCTGCTGGCGGGCAGCGTGGCGGTGATGGATGCCCTGCAGGATCACCAGTCGTTTGACTACGTGCTGACCAACTACTTCTACAACCTGCAAGGCGCGAAGTTTTCCACCAGCCGCCTGCATGTGGTCTGGGCCGCCGATATCGTCGAAAAAACCCCGGCCACCAGCGATGGCGTGCGTTATTTCCTCTGCCGCGAAAGCCCCGAATTGGGCGAAACCAATTTCGCCGTGGAGGAGTTTGTCGAGGTGGTCAATGTGGACCTGGCCGGTGCCCTCGACCGGCGTGTCGACCTGGCCCTCGGCAGCCTCGATCAGGCCCGGTTGCAGTCCATCGAGCCAGACTTGTTGCCGGGCCTCGAAATGGCCGTTGCGCGCCTGGGCCAGGCGTTCCGGCTCGACGCTGTCTCGGTGCGCGACGCCTGGGAGGTCTTGCACCAGTGGATGCAACGGCCGGACCTGGACGTGACACAGCCTGGGCACGCTTATTTGTGGCTCAAGGGCCTGGCGTACCTGGCCGCGCCGATCATGCCGCGCCTGGCCGAGCACCTGTGGCACCGCCTGGGCCATGACGGTTTGCCGGTGGTCCAGGCGCTGTATGCCGCCTCGCTGCCGAGGCCGGAGACCGTGGCGCGCCCGCGTTTTGCGGCCTTGTCCCCGCTGGCGCTGGCGCCATGCTTGCCGGCCAGCGTGGTGCTGGCGGGTGCATCCAGCGATGCATGAATACGCTGACGTCATCGTGATCGGTGCCGGCACCACCGGTACCAGCGCCGCCTGGCACCTGGCGCGCGCCGGCGCGTCGGTACGGCTGCTGGACAAAGGCGCGATTGCCAGTGGCTCGTCGGGCGCGTCGCCGGGGATCGTGCGCGAATATTACGCCGACCCCGCCCTCAGCCAACTGGCGGCACGGGGCGTGCGGGCCTATCGCGATTGGCGGCAGCACTATCCCGGCACTTGCGGCTACCAGCGCACGGGGTTCTTGACCGGTATTCCCGCCCGCGAACAAGCGGCCACCCAGGCCAACGTCGAGCATTTGCGCGCGACGGGCGCGGCGCTTGAGTGGTTGTCTGCCGAGCAAATGCAGGCGCAGGTGCCTGACCTGATTATCGACGGCCTGGCGGGCGCGGTGTTCGAGCCCGACGCGGGCTATTGCGATCCGCGCCTGACCGCGCGCAGTTTTGCAGCCGGTGCACGGGACCTCGGCGCGGTGATCGACGAGGGGCGGGCGGCACGACGGATCGTGCGCCAGGCCGGGCGCGCCATCGGCGTGCAGACCGACACCGGCTTTATCGCCTGCGCCCATGTGGTCAATGCCGCCGGGCCGTGGGCTGCCACCCTGGCTGACGATTGCCAGGCGCCATTGCCGATCCACGCCACCCGGCAAAGCGTCGGCATTGTCCAGGTGGAGGGCGTTGACTCGCCGATGCCAGGCTATTGCGACCGGGAGGCGGGCTTCTACCTGCGCCCGGACCAGCCCGGCGGCTATTTCATCGGCTCGCTGATGGCCGCCGAAGGCGTAGCGATCGACCCGGATAGCTTCGACCGCAGCTTCTGCGACGCCAACGTGCTGGCCTACCGCGACCGCGCCGCCCTGCGCTTGAAGCGCCTGACCGGCGCACGGGCCACCGGCCGCCGCGTGTCGTTCTTCGACAACACACCGGATGGCAACCCGATTGTCGGCCCCGACCCTCGGGTGCCGGGGCTGTTCGTCGCGGCGGGGTTGTGCGGGCATGGCTTCAAGTTTGCGCCGTTGTTTGGGCAGGCGATTGCGCAGTGGGTATTGCAGGGCGAGATGCCGGCGCAGATGGGGGTGTTTGCGGTAGAGCGATTTCTCGGGAGCGTTCAGTCAACCTAGTTGATCCTGACGTCCGAGCCGGCGATCAGCCGGTGTCGACGATTCGACAAGGCCGAATGCCTGTAAGGACTGTTAGGACTGTAAGGACTGTAAGGAATGTAACTGTGGCGAGCGGGCTTGCCCCGCGTTGGGCTGCGCAGCAGCCCCAAAACCAGGCACCGCGGTGTGTCAGTTAAAAACACATCGCCTGGAATGGGGCCGCTTCGCGCCCCAACGCGGGGCAAGCCCGCTCGCCACAACGGCCCTATCTACCGGGGGGCTCAGCCGCGCGCTTCATTTCGAATGAAGGTGCGAAACACATGATCCCACAGCGGCGAAGAGACCCCGAAGTTCTTCTCGATACCTTTGCGATGGTGCAGATCGTGATTGGCGATCAGCCCTGGAATGAACCGATAAGCCCAATGGTTGGGGCGGTGCATCACGTAGTGCACCGAGATGTAATAGAAATAGCCCACCACCGCACCGACGAATACCGAGGTCAGTTGCCCATACCAGGCCAGCAGTAACAGGACCGCCAGCGCCGAACTGGTTTTCCAGCTGGATACACCGATAAAGGCGAGCACATCGACATGGTGGGTCCAATGCTCGTGGCGATACAGGGAGTGGAACAGAAAACGGTGTACCCCATATTCCACCAACGTCCATCCCAACAACCCCGCAAGCGCCAGGCCGGGATCAAACGGTGCAAGGTAAAGTGCGAGGATCACGAACAGCGGAACGCTGAAAAAGTCGAGGTAGTACGCGACCGATGACATCAGCCATTTGTTTGATGCAGCCATGCGCAGGGTGTCCTTGAATGCCCGATAAGGGGCGGGCGTGCTGTCCGTAGGGGCGCTGAATGTACCCGAAGGTGTGTGCCGTTTGAATGCGCGGCCGCAAATAAATCCTCCCATCCACACCGCGTAAAGCGGCCGAGGCGCTGTTGGTGGCGCAACACCGGTTCAATAAACTGTGCGATTTCATGGGCTCTACGCTTCGCGCGAATGGGGGTAACTCGTTGAATCTACGAGGCTTATGCTTTGGCATGATTTGTGTTGTCAGTGGGTTGGCACTGACCCGACAACGGGAGGGTTAACCCTCACCTTTCATAAGAAGCCACACCCATGCACATCCCCTTCAAGCGCACGTTAATCGCCGGCCTGCTGGCCATCGGCACATTTGGCGGGCTGTTGCCTGCCGTGGCCCAGGCGGCCAATGATCAACAGTTCATCCCGTTGGCGACCTATCGGGTCGGCGCCTACGCCTCCAGCGGCATTCCGTGGTGGGCGGGGGAGATTGACTACTTTCGCTACATCAACGAGGTCGAGGGCGGTGTGAACGGCGTCAAGCTGGTGTGGCAGGAGTGCGAGACCGAGTGGAAGACCGATCGCATCATCGAATGCTACGAGCGCTACAAGGCCGGCCTGGACGGCGCGCCCACCGGCTTCTTCTTCACCCATAGCACGCCGGCGTCCTATGCGCTGATGGACCGTGCCGCCGTCGACCATATCCCGTTGATCGATGGCGCCGGCGGGCGTACCGAGTCGACCGATGGCCGCGTGTTCCCCTATGCCTTCCCGTTGCTGCTCAACTACTACGGCCAGGCGTCGGTGGGCATCAACTACATCGCCCAGCGTGAGGGGGGGCTGGACAAGCTCAAGGGCAAGAAGATCGTGACGGTCTACCACGACTCCGCCTATGGCCGTGAAACCCAGGCCGCCATGCAATTGCTCGCAGAAAAGTACGGCTTCGAGAACATCCAGATCCCCGTGGCCGACCCTGGCAATGAACAGTCCACCCAATGGCGGCAAGTGCGCCAGATCAATCCGGACTGGGTCTTTCTGCGTACCTGGGGCGTATCCACGCCGGTCGGTATCAAGACCGCCGTACGTTTCGGCATCCCGGTGGATCGCCTGATCGGGGATGTCTGGGCCGGCTCCGAAGCCGACGTGATTCCCGCGGGCACCGCTGCCAAAGGCTACCAGGCACTGGCGCCGTTCCCGGGTGGCGACACCTTTGAAATTCACCGCAGGCTCAAGCAGTTCATCCTTGATCCGGGCAAAAGCAACCTCAAGGACCCCAGTTACTTCGGCAAGGTCTACTACAACATCGGCCTGATCAACGCGGCCATTGCGGTCGAGGCCCTGCGCACCGGCCAGGCCAAGTTCGGCCACCGTGGGTTGAACGGCGAAGAAACGCGCTGGGCGTTCGAGCACCTGGACATCGACGCAGCGCGCATCAAAGCGTTGGGGCTCGAAGGGTTGCTGGCGCCGTTGAAACTGTCCTGCGCCGACCATGAAGGCGGCGGCGCGGCGCGGGTGCAGCAGTGGGACGGGCAAAAGTGGGTGTTGGTGACCGACTGGGTCCAGGCCGACCGCGCCACCTTGCGTCCGTTGATCGAAGCCAAATCCGCTGCGTATGCCCAGGAAAAAGGCATCGCAGCGCGTGACTGCGCGGCCGAGTAGGCCACCGGCTCAGGCGGCGGAGGCCGCCACGCTGCCAGGGATGGCGGCAATCAACTCACGGGTGTAATCGCTGCCCGGCCGGTTGAAGATCTGTTCCACCGTTCCCTGTTCGACCACCTTGCCATTGCGCAGCACCAACACCTCATGCGCAAAGTTGGCCACCACCGACAAGTCGTGGGACACCAGCACATAGGCAATCCCCATTTCCCGCTGCAGCTCTTCGAGCAGGTCGAGGATGTGCGCCTGCACCGACACATCGAGGGCGCTGACCGGCTCGTCGAGCAGCAACAGGTCCGGCTTCAACGCCAGCGCACGGGCGATCGCGACACGCTGGCACTGGCCACCGGACAGCTCGCGCGGCAGGCGATCGAGGAAGCTGACCGGCAGGTGCACGCGACCGATCAGCTCGCGCGCCGCGTGTTCCAGCGCCGCCCCCTTGAGCCGCCCGAACGACACCAGGGGTTCGACAATACTGTCAAACACCGTGAAGCGTGGGTCGAGCGCGGCGAACGGGTTTTGCTGGACCAGTTGCAGGCGTTGACGCAGCGGGCGGAATTCGCGCCAGCTCAGGGTGGTGACGTCTTGCTGCTCGAACCAGACCTGGCCCTGGGTCGGTTTCTCCAGGCCCAGGGCGATGCGCAACGCAGTGCTCTTGCCTGAGCCGGATTCGCCGACGATAGCCAGGGTCTGGCCGGGGTAGACCTGCAGGCTGAGGTCTTGCAGGGCCACGAAGGTGGGGTCTTCGCCCTTCACCTTGGGCAGGCTGAAGGTCTTGCCGACGTTGTGCAGGCGCAGGATCGGTGCGCGCGTTGCATCGGACCTGGCGTGTGGCTCTCGGCGCCTGGCGAACGCGGGAGCGGCGGCGATCAGCGCGCGGGTGTAGTCGTGGCGCGGGTTCGCCAGTATCTGCCGGGGCGGGCCCTGTTCGACCACTTCGCCTTGCTTCATCACCAGGATGCGGTCGGCGCGGTCGATGGCCACGCCCAGGTCATGGGTGATGATCAGCAGGGAAATGCCCCGTTCACTGACCAGCCGTTGCAGGTGGTCGAGAATCTTGCGTTGTACGGTGACGTCGAGGGCGCTGGTCGGCTCGTCGGCAATGATCAGGCGGGGGTTGCCGGCCAGGGCGATGGCGATCAGCACGCGCTGGCGCATGCCGCCGGAGAGTTCATGGGGGTACTGGCGGGCCCGCAGGACCGGCTTGTCGATACCCACCTGTTGCAGCAGCTCGACAATATCGGCATCGACGCCGGGGTAGCGCTTGCCCTTGGCCAGGATCAGCGCCTCGGCGATTTGCTGGCCGATGCGCAGGGTCGGGTTGAGGCTGACCATCGGGTCCTGGGGCACCAGCCCGACGGTGCGCCCACGCTGCAAGCGTTTCTGGCGTTCGCTGGCATGGGACAGGTCGTTGCCGCCCACCCACAGTTGACCCGCGCTGATCTGCGCGTGGTCGGGCAGCAGGCCGAGAATCGCGTTGGCCAGGGTTGATTTGCCCGAGCCCGACTCGCCGACAATCGCGACGGTTTCGCCCTGGGCCATCGACAATGACAGGCGTTGTACCGCCAGCAGGGTCTGGCCGCCGGAGCGGTAGCCGACACTGAGTTGGCGCACATCGATCAACAGGTTGTTATCGGCGGTCACCGCTGGATCTCCTCGAAGGTGCGGGCGATATGGTTGAGGCTGAACACCACGGCCACCAGGAACAGGCCTGGCAGCAACGAGACCCACGGAGCGGTGATCAGGAAGTGCCGACCGTTGGCGATCAAGGTGCCCCATTCCGCTGCCGGTGGCGCAGCACCGAAACCGAGAAAGCTCAAGCCCGCTGTCGCCAGGATCGCGGCGCCGAAATCCAGGGTGGCGAGCACCGCCACCGGGCCCCACGCGTTCGGCAGGATGTGCCGCAGCAAGGTGCGCCGCCAGCTGGCGCCGCCCAGGCGCGCGGCTTCGACGTAGGGCAAGGTCTTGACGCGCAGCACTTCGGCGCGGGTGGTGCGGGCGAACCCCGGAATGATGCCGACGCCCACGGCGATGGCCACCGGCACGGTACCGAAGCCGATAGCGGTGACGATCGCCAGGGCCAGCAGCAGGCCGGGCAGGGCCAGCAAGACATCGATAAAACGCATGAGCACCGCATCGATGCGACCGCCGGCAAAGCCGGACAGGATGCCGAGCCCCAGCCCGCCGACCAGGGCGATCCCAACCGCGAGGAACGCCGCCAGCACCGACAGGCTGGCGCCGTAGACCACGCGGGTGTAGAGGTCGCGCCCCAGTTCATCGGTGCCGAACCAGTGGCCCAGGCTGGGCGCGCTGAGTTTGGCGGCCGGTGCGGTGGCGTAGGGGTCGAAACTGCTCAGCAATGACGGCGACACCGCCGCGACCAGGGCAAACAGCACCACCAGCAGCGCCAGGCTGAAACCGGCACGGCGCAGCAGGGGCAGCACCGCCGAGGCGGCGCGTTGCAGTCGGCTGCGACGGCGCCAGAGGGGGGGAGCCAGGGTGGTTGGCGCAAGACGCCGGTCAATCGTGGTCATGGTCTAGGACACCTTTGGCGTATGGGAGATGCGCGGGTCGAGCCAGGGATAGAGCAGGTCGACCAGCAGGTTCACCAGCACAAATGCCGCCGCCGAGACGGCAACGATGGCCAGCACCACTGGAATGTCCTGGCGCAGCACCGCTTCCTGCGCCAGGCGGCCGATGCCGGAGCGGGCAAAGATGGTTTCCACCAGCACCGCGCCGGACACCGTATTGCCCACTTGCAGCCCGATCAGGGTGAGAATCGGCAGGGCCGCGTTGCGAAAGCCGTGACGCGCCTGCACCTGGCCACGGCTCAAGCCCTTGGCATAGGCCGTGACGATGTAGGGCTCCTGCCACACCCCTTGGAAACTGCGTTGCAACACCTGGGCGTACACCGCCGCGCTGGGGATCGCCAGGGTGATCGCCGGCAGCACCAGGCTTTCAACCCCACGGCTGCCGGTGGCGGGAAACCAGCCGAGGCCGAACGCGAATACCTGGATCAGCAGCAGGCCCATCCAGAACACCGGCACTGAAAAGCCCAGCGACGGCAACCGGGTCAACGCGATTTTTAACGGCCGCCAGCGCAGGTACGCAGTCAGGTAGGCCAGGCCGACACCGCCGAGCAGCGACAACACAATCGCCAGCCCGGCCAGGGACAAGGTCTGCGGCAATCGCTCGGCGAGCAGCTCGGCCACCGGTCGATTCAGCGACAGCGACTGGCCGAAGTCACCGTGCAGCGCGCCGAGCAGCAGGTTGAAATACTGCTCGAACACGCCCTGGTCGAGGCCGTAATAAGCGCGGGCCTTGGCCAGGTCTTCGACCGACAGCGCGTCGGCCTCCATGCCCGAGGCGCTGAGCATGATGGACAGGGTGTCGCCTGGCAGCAGGTACAAAATGAAATAGGTGATGCTATAGGCGCCCCAGAGCACCAGCAGCGCCTGGCCAATCCGGCCGATCAGGTAACGGCTCATGGCGTACCGACCTCGATATCACCCAGCAATGCGAAGCCCTCGGCGGTCCAGCGAAAGTGTTTCACCCGTGGCGAGGTCGCTGCCTGCCACACGCGTTCATACACCGGGAACGCCGAACCCTCATCGATCAACAGGTCTTGCAAATCGCCATAGGCCGTGGCGCGTTGTGCGCCCTGGGTGGCGGTGATGCCGGCATCGAACAGGCCCTTGGCGGTGTCCAGCACGGCCGGCTCATAGAGGTTGGTGGCCAGGGTCGAGCTGTTGGCGGTGCGCGGATCGAGGATGGTTTGCAGGATGATCGGATCAGCACGGGTCATATAGTTGATGGTCAGGTCATAATTGCCGGCGGTGTTGTTGGCGACCCATTCGGCGCGGGTGACCACGCTGAGTTTGAGCTCGATGCCGACCTTGCGCAGCTGATCCTGGATCAACACATCGCCGGCGGTTTCTGCCGGGCTGATGTTGTAGCTCAGGCTCAGGCGCTTGCCGTTTTTCTGCCGATAACCGTCCGCGCCCTTGGCCCAGCCGGCTTGATCCAGCAGGCGCTCGGCGGCGGCCGGGTCGTAGACCAGTTTGGCGCCCTGGCTCTTGAAGTAGGGCGTGGTCACATCGAAGATGCCGTCCACCACCGGGAACGCGGCGTTGTACACCGTGCTTGCGTAGCTCTTGCGGTCGATGGCTTTCTGTACGGCCAGGCGCACCTGTTTGTCGGCCAAGGCACGCCCGCCACGGGTATTGGGGTACAGGTTCAGCGCCGGGCCCGGCAGCGAGCGGCTTTGAATGGTTGCGCCCCTGGACTGGAACAGTTTCAGGTCCACCTCGGAGAACGGGTTGCGCGGCCACAGGATGTCGGCCTTGCCTTGCAGGAAAAGGCCGTTGCGCACGCTTTCCTCGGGGATATAGCTGATGTCCACCGCGTCCAGGTGGGCCTCGCCCTGGTTCTTCATATTGGCCGACGCCCAGGCATAACCCTTGCGCTTGGTCAGGTGCGCGCCGACTTCCGGGGTATAGCTGGCCAGGATGAACGGGCCGGTGCCGATGATCTTGCCCAACGAGCGTTCCTTGGCGCTGAGCGCGTAGGAGGCCGGGGCGAGGATCGACAGGTTGGTGGTGGATGTGGCCTGCAGGAAGCCCGCATTCGGCTTGGCGAGCACCAGCTTGACGGTGAAGTCGTCGACCACTTCGGCGTGATCGAACCCCGCCAGGTAAGTGGCGCCGAAGGTGGCCGGCAACTCGGTGGCCAGCGCCTTGTTGCTGTCGAAGGCCGTCTTGACCGCCTGGGCATCGAAGCGCTCGCCGTTGCTGAAGGTGACGTTATCGCGCAGGTGGAAGGTGTAGGTGAGGGCGTCGTCGCTCACTTCCCAGCTTTTGGCCAGCCAGGGAATGATCGTGCCGGTTTCCGGGTCCTGGTCGGTCAGCGACTCGGCGACATTGCGCAGCAACACCCGGTGTTCAAGCCAGTAGACCTGGAACGGATCGACGCTGACCAGGGTGGTGTTGTCGCCGAAAAAGGCGATGTTGAGGGTCTTGCCGGCCTGGGTGTCGTTACCCGACGGTGAGCAAGCGGCAAGGCTTAACGCCAATGCGCAGGGGGCCAGCAGACGGCTCATCAAGTTGGAGGTATTCAATGGAGTGCCCTCAGGTGGCGATTGCGGTGTATGCAAGGGGTGGGTCAGAAGTCGTAGGCCAGCTTGGTGTACCAGTAGCCGCCGCCCGGATAGAACGGCGGGTTGCCATAGGGCGCCAGGCCCAGGTTGCTGTAGACGGCGTGCCGGTCAGGGCGCACGTCGAAGATATTGGTGCCGCCGACGCTGACGGTCAGGTGGTCGACGAAGGTGTAGCTGACGTCCAGGTCGGTGATCCATTTGGCGCCGAAGCTGCGGTCGCCCGTGGGGTTCACCGCCAGGGTCTTGACCGCGCCATAGCGGCTGGTTTGCAGGTTGACCGCCAGGTCCGCGACCTTCCAGTTGGCGCCGAGGATCCATTTGGTCTTGGGCGACGCTTCGGTGAGGTCGCCCTCGCGGTCGCGGCCCACCAGGGTCACGCCGGAATTGGCGAGGGCGGCGGGTGTGCCGCGACTGTCTTCAATGGTGGTCTTGTTCCAGTTGAAGCCCAGGCTCCAGCGCACATCGCCCCAGGCATCCAGCGGCGTGGTGTGGTCGGCAACGATGTCCAGGCCGCGGGTGCGGGTGTCGAAGGCGTTGGTGTAGTAGTTGACCCAGGTACCGGTGGGCACACCCTGGGCGGCGAGGATGGCATTGATGGCGCCATTGCCCTGGTCGTAGATATTGCTGGTCAGGGCGATGCGGTCATCAATGTCGATCAGGTAGGCATCGGCGGTGATGCTGGTGCGTGGCGCTGGCTGCCAGGTCAGGCCCAGCCCCAGGTTGCGCGATTTCTCCGGCTTGAGGTCGTCGCCACCCAACGCCTTGGCCAGGTTGCTGCCGGAAGGGGTCAAGCGGGTCACGGCGGGCACCACGTTACCGTTCACATCGGTGGCCACTCGGTTGTCTGCCACCGTGTAGCCGATCTGCGTCAGGGACGGCGCACGAAAGCCGGTGCCGACCGTACCGCGTACCGCCACCGTGTCGGTCAGCTCGTAGCGTGAGTTCACCTTCAGCCCGAAGGTATTGCCAGAGTCATCGTCGTAATGTTCGACACGGCCGGCCACGTCGAGGAACCAGCGTTCGGTCAGGTCAAAGCCCAGGTCGAGGTAACCGGCGTAGTTATTGCGGATCAGGCTGACTTCATCCTCCGGGCGAATCGTGACGGCCGCCTGCGCCCCCGACGCCGCCGGGTAAGTGCCGGTGATATAGGCCTCGGGATCTCCGGCGAAGGTGCTGAAATGTTCCCAGCGGTGTTCCAGGCCGGCGGACACCTGCACAGGCGAGGTCAGGTTGAACAGGCTGTCGTAGCGGCGAGTGATGTCCAGGTTGTTGACCCACTGCTCAAAGCGAAAGGTCGCCAGGTTGTCGAACCGCGTCGGTGAGGCAGTGCCCAGCGACGGGTTGATATTCAGGTCGCTGGAGTGGTGGACGTTGTTGCGCCCATAAGTGGTGCTCAGGTCCCAGTTCCACTCGGCCACTTGCCCCTTGCCGCCAAACAGCAGTTGGTAGTCGCGGTCCTTGATGTTGTTCAGCGGGTAGTAACCGTCCGGAAATACCTCGGGCACCGCGGCCCTGCCGGTGGGCAGGCGAAAGTAGTTGGCGGCCTCGGCGTCACGCTCGCCATAGGTGGAGAAGGAGTACAGCGTCAGGTCTTCCAGGGGCAATTCGGCGTTGTAGGCCAGGTTGAATGCCTTGAGGTCAGGGTCGCCGTTCTTGATCGCCACCCGGTTCCAGGCGGCTTCCTTGGCGGGGTCGCTGAACGCCCTGACCGTGCTGTCGGCCTTGTCGTTCCAGGCGGCGGTCCCGCGTTTGCGGGCATCGGCGGAGAAGTGGAAAAAGCCGCGTTCGCCGAGCTTGAACCCCTCGTCGCCCGCCACCTTGATGGTTTCGCCCTGGCCGGAAAACAACTGGCCGTAACTGGTCTCCAGGTGGCCGCCGCTGTTGTCTTTCTTGAGGATCACGTTGATCACGCCCGCCACCGCATCCGAGCCGTACTGGGCGGCAGCGCTGTCTTTGAGTACCTCGATATGGTCGACGGCGCTGACCGGGATCAGGTCGATGTCCACCGCGTTCGCGCCGCTGTTATCGATCGAACCGCGCTGGCCGGTCGCGCCGTTGTGCCGGCGCTTGCCGTTGACCAGCACCAGGGTGTAGGCCGGGCCCAGGCTGCGGTTGCTGAGGGGGCGGGTCACTGAGTTGTAGCCGGCAATGTTGGTGCCGAAGTTGAACGAGGGCAGCAGCTTGGCAATGGCCTCGGACAGTTCGGCGCGGCCGGTCTTGAGCAGTTGTTCGCTGTTGATCACGTCAATCGGTGCCGGGCTGTCGGCCACGGTGCGCTGTTGGCCGCGCATGCCGGTGGAAATCACCGTGACCGTGCCCAGTTGGGCGTCATCCGTCGTGGTCTCGGCGAAGGAGGGCGCGCTGGCCAGCAGCAACGAGCTGGTCAAGAGTGACAGGTGGAACTTGTTGAGGGGGAGCGGGGCGGTGATGTCTGGCATGTTGGAAAGGTCCATGTAAGCCTGCTGAAGGCTCCTGGTGGTCGTGGGGGTACGTCCTCCGCCAGGCATGGGGTCGGTCTGTGATGTGAAGGTATTACTATAAGAAACGGGAGTGAAAGTCTTTTTTGGAATAAGCTAATTATTAGATATTGTTATCTTAATAATTTATAAGATCATCTATTTTTATTATGTTGCCCGTGAGCGGCTCAACGCTGCGCAAAGTCCTCGGTGCACGCTCCATAGGCCCCAGCATCGCGGGCCCCTCGGCTTGCATATGCCGCAGATAGATAATATGTTAACGGAATAACTAAAAAGAATCAGTGGGAGGGGGGTATGCCTGCCTTGCTTCACGCTTGCGATGCATTCGCCAACTGGAACCGCGACTTGCGTGCAGTCTGCGGTAACTTCAACACGACGCTGTCAAACCAGCACAGCCTGTTTATCGGCAGTGTCCATGGCCAGGATGTCTGCGGCCTGGGGGTGGCGCATATCCGTACCAACGCAGGGCTGATCAGCCGCCAGCGCACCTCGGGGGATGGGGACGATGATCGCTACTGCTTTCTGATTCTCCAGGGCGCGGGCCATCAGCGCATTCGCCAGCAAAACCGGGTGATCGAGTTGGGGCCTGACGACATTGCCCTGGTCGACTCGGCGCAGGCATTTGAGATCGAACCCCAGGGCCTGGTGCACAACATCTCGATCCATCTGTCACGTGACGAAGTCAGCCACCAGCTTCGCCCCGAACAGTTGTTCGGCAAGCTTGCGCGCAATAGCGTCGCCACTCACATGATTCGCACGTTGGCGCGCTCGCTGGGGGATGTGGAGTTGCGCAAGGACGAAGGTGGCCGCAGCGATGGCCCGGCACTGGCGCAAGCATTGATCGGCTTGGCCGCCGCCGGCCTGCGCGAGCGTGACGAACGCCAGCCCGGTTTTGCCTGCGTGGGCCAGGATGATATTTACGGACTGGCCACGCGACTGGTGGAAACCTCTCTGCAAGAGACGGAACTGGGCCCTGAATACCTGGCCCGACACCTGAACGTCTCGGTGCGCCAGCTTTACCGGCTGTTTGAGCAACGCCACGAGAGTATCTCCCGCTACATCCAGCAACGCCGCTTGGAACGGGTGGCGCAAGACCTGTGCGCGCAAGACCTGCGCCATGAATCAATCACCCAGATCGCGTTTAAATGGGGGTTTGTCGACGCGGCGCATTTCAGTCGCGTCTTCAAGCGCCATTTCCAGCATGCCCCTCGGGACTATCGCCAACACGCCCTATAAATGCCGGCCTGGCAGGGAATGCCAAGCGGTTTGGCAGACTCAGTCAAGTCCTCGGACGTGGCAGGCACTCTAATAAGATTGCCTGGGCTGGGGTTGATACCGAGCCGATTATTGCTGGAGAAAAATAAAAATGAGAACACGGAGCTTGCTGATCGGCAGCCCTTTACTGATGGCTGCGTTGTGCCCGGGTGTGTGGGCGGGTCCGGCGCAGGTCGACGGTCGGCGCATCATCGCCGCCGACCAGGAGCCAGGCAACTGGATGAGCCACGGCCGCACCTACGACGAGCAACGCTACAGCCCGCTCGATAGCGTCAATGCCGACAACGTCGGGCAGTTGGGCATGGCCTGGACGACGAAACTGGATATCGACAGCGGCACCGAAGCCACGCCGCTGGTGGTCGATGGGGTGATGTACACCACCGGGGCTTTCAGCATTGTCTATGCGATCAATGCCGCCACCGGCGAGTTGCTCTGGAAATATGACCCTAAAGTCCCGCCCGAAAACCTTAGCCAGGGCTGCTGCGGCCCGGTCAATCGGGGCGTGGCGGTGTGGCAGGGCAAGGTCTATGTGGGCAGTTTTGATGGACGCTTGATTGCCCTGGATGCGGCGAATGGTCAGCCGGTGTGGAGCGTCGACACCATCATCGATCGCACCAAGAGCTACTCGATCACAGGCGCGCCGCGCATCGTCAAGGGCAAGGTGCTGATCGGCAATGGCGGCGCCGAGTTTGGCGTACGCGGCTACGTCACGGCTTACGACGCCGAGACCGGTCAACAGGTATGGCGTTTCTACACGGTGCCGGGTGATCCGAAACTGCCGCCGGAAAACCCGGCCATGGCCAAGGCGATGAAGACCTGGGACGGCGATGGCTGGGTCAAATGGGGCGGCGGCGGTACCGTCTGGGACTCCATGGCCTACGACCCCGAGCTTGATCTTCTTTATGTGGGCACGGGCAACGGTTCACCCTGGAACTACCAGTTCCGTACCAATGGCAAGGGCGACAACCTCTACGTCTCGTCAATCCTGGCGCTGCGGCCAGACACCGGCGAATACGTGTGGCACTACCAGATCACCCCGCAAGACCAGTGGGATTTCACCGCGACCCAGCACATGATCCTCGCTGACATCAAGATCGACGGCACCCTGCGCAAGGTGATCATGCAGGCGCCGAAAAACGGCTTTTTCTACGTTCTGGATCGCACTAACGGCCAACTGCTGTCGGCGAAGAATTTCGTCCCGGTCAACTGGGCCAGCGGTATCGACATGAAAACCGGACGCCCGATCCTGACCGGTGCGGCCGACTATTCCAAAGCGCCGAAAGTGGTGCAGCCCAGCTTTCTCGGTGGGCACAACTGGCACCCCATGTCGTTCAGCCCTAAGACCGGCTACGTCTACATCCCGGCCCAGTACACCTTGGCCGAACTCAAGGCCGCGAAGGCACCGATGTTCTTGTCGAACAAGTCAGTGGTGAACTTCGGGCTGGATGTGCCGGACCTGCCTGAAGACCCGAAAGCCTTGAATAAAATCCGTGACGCCTGGAGCGGTGAGCTGATCGCCTGGGACCCGGTCAAGCAGCAGGCCGCCTGGAAGCAGCCTTATATCAGCGCCGGCAACGGCGGCACACTGGCCACGGCGGGCAACCTGGTGTTCCAGGGCACGGCCGATGGCCGCGTGGTCGCCTACCGCGCCGACACCGGCAAGCCATTGTGGGAGCATCGCGCCAACTCCGGGGTGATGGCCGGGCCTGTCACCTATACCGTCAAGGGGGAGCAATACGTGGCGTTCTCGGTGGGATGGGGCGGGATCATCCCCTTGCTGACCGGACCGTTGACCAATAAGGGCAAGGTGCGCGCCGAATCACGGGTGATAGCCTTCAAGCTGGGCGCCCACGGCGAACTGCCGCCCCCCAAGGTTGCCCCGGTATTGCCGACCACCCACCAGGCACTCACGGCAACCCCTGAGCAACTGGCGCAGGCGCGCGGCCTGTTCAACGGGTTGTGTGCAGGTTGCCATGGCCTCAACGCGATCAGTGGCGGTGTGGTGCCGGACCTGCGCTACCTGGACGACAACAAGCACGCGGCGTTCCCGGCGTTTGTCAGCGGCGCGCTGATCACCCGCGGGATGCCGAACTTCTCCGACATTCTCAAGCGCGAAGACATGGAATTGATCCGTCAATACCTGGTCAAGCGCACCCAGGATCTGCAAGCCGACCTCAAGGCTGCCGGGCACGTCGACGCCCACTGATTCCCCGTTGTTTCACCTGCGCCTGGCGACTCCCCACGGAGTCGTCATGGCGAAGCCATACCCCCAATAACAATAAAGAGACCCGCCATGAAAGCACTCAATACCCTGACACTGAGCACACTTCTCGCCAGCCTGGCCCCTTTGGCCCAGGCCGATGTCAAACCCGATCCGGGCGACTACACGGCGCTGCCCCAAGGCACGGACGTGGTGGTGTTGTACCAGCAGAATCCGCGCGGGGATAAGGTGTATTCCGGCGGCAAGAAAGTCGCCGACAACCTCGACCTTGACCTCACCGTCGGGGTGTTGCGGCTGATTCACTTCACCGAGTTCTTCAATACCGGGCTGACCTGGGACCCGCAGATCGTCATCCCCTTCGGCTACCAGAAGACCGGCGCCACCGACAGCAAGCATTCGGGGCTGGGGGATATCACTTTCGGTGGCACGGTGTGGACCATCGCCGACCTGGCCAAGAACGAACACCTGGGCTGGTCGGTATTCGTCACCGCGCCGACCGGCAGCGAGAAGAACCAGGGCTTTGCCTTGAGCAGCAACCGCTGGGCCCTGGACTTCCAGGTCGGTTACATCAAGGGGCTTACCGATAAAATCACCTGGGATGTGATCGCCGAAACCGAGTTCTACGATGAGCAGCGCTCCACCGATGCGAAAAAGGATCCCTTGCTGCAATTGCACAACCACCTGCGCTACAACTTCACCCCGGACACTTACGCTGCGGTCTCCTACCGGCATAACTGGGGCGCGCGCGAAACCCTTGACCGTGAAACCCTGGCCACCAGCCGCAGCAACGGCACGCTGGGCTTCACCGTGGCGACCATGCTGGGCAAGCAGGTGCAGGTGATGGGGCAGTTGATGCATGACACGTCGGTGCGCGAGGGCGTGAAGATTGATAATTCGCTGCAATTTCGCCTGGCGTACTTCTACTGAGCCAAGGGTTGCCCGGCATGGACACGGTCCATGCCGGTGCCGGATCAATAGCGAATCATCACCGATTTGAGTTCGGTGTAATCGTCGATAAATGCTGAGCCGAATTCGCGCCCGATCCCCGATGACTTGACGCCGCCAAAGGGTACGGCCGGGTCCAGCAGGGTGTGCATGTTCACCCACACCGTCCCAGCATGGATGGCCGGTACCATGCGCAGCGCCTTGCTCAGGTCATTGGTCCAGAGGCTGGCACTCAAGCCATAGGGCGTGTGGTTCATCAGCGCCAGCAACTCTTCTTCGGTGTCGTAGGGCAAGAACGTGGCAATCGGGCCGAAGGTTTCCTCGTTGAGCAAGCTGTCGTTGAGGCTGTTGGCGAGGATCACGGTCGGCTCGACATAGCAGCCGGGACGATCCATGGGCTTGCCGCCGTGAATGATCGTATTGTTTTCGGCACGGGCCTTGGCAAAAAAACCTTCGAGCTTGCGTTGGTGCTGGCGGTTGGTGACCGGGCCGAATTCAGTGCGTTCATCCAGCGGCGAACCGATGTGCAGTTTGCCCAGACGCTCGGACAGCCGAGCCATGAGCGGCTCGATCTGCGAGCGATGGGCGAAAAAGCGTTCAGCCGCGGCGCAGATCTGCCCGGAGTGCAGGAAACCCGCCTCGATGATGCCGTTGACTGCCGTGTCGAGGTCCACATCGCGCAGGAACCCCGCCGAGTTTTTCCCGCCCAGTTCCAGGGTCGCGCGGGTCAATCCTGCGCTGGCCGCACTGCGGCCTACGGCGATGCCGGTCGGCACCGAGCCGGTGAATGACACCTTATCGGTCCCTGGGTGTTCAACCAGTGCCTGGCCGACCCGACCGCTTCCGGTCAACACGTTCAGGGCCCCGGCAGGCAAGCCCGCGTCGACTGCCAGTTCGGCGATGCGCAGGATGGTCAGCGGGGTGAATTCACTGGGCTTGATGATAATGCTGCAGCCGGTGACCAACGCCGAGGCGAGTTTCCAGATGGCGATCATGGTCGAAAAATTCCACGGCACGATGCCCACCACCACGCCAACCGGTTCGCGCAGAGTGAACGCGGTATAGCGTTCGCCGGCAAAGGAGGGCAGGGACGGGGTGAGGGTCTGGCCGCTGATCTTGGTGGCCCAGCCGGCGTAGTAACGCAGGAAGTGCGCGGCCTGGTCCACTTCGAAGGCGCGGGAGACCTGGATGATCTTGCCGGACTGGCACGTCTCGATCTGGGCCAGTTCCTCGCGGTTGCGTTCCAGCAGGTCGGCAAGCTTGAGCAGCACGTTGCCGCGCACGGCCGGGGCCATTTGGGACCATTGCTGGAAGCCACGACGAGCGGACTCCACCGCCGCGTCGACGTCGGCGGTGTCCGCGTCGGCGACGTGGGCGATCACCTGGTCGGTGGCGGGGTTGATGACTTCCAGGGTCTGGCTGGAATGGCTCTGCACGTAGCCGCCATCGATAAACAGCGTATGGCGACGACGCAGGAAGGCTTCGACTTGGGGCAGGAGGGGGATGTCGGTCATGGGGTTTTCCTGGTGGCGAACAAGGGCAAACGGGGAGGTTAATCAACCGCTGCCACGTCGGCTTGACTGTGACTGCCTGGCGCCATGCCTGTGCCTGCCATCGGCGCGCCAGTCGTGTTGGCGGGGCGCGGCCAGCGCCCATGAAAAGTACAATTTTGCATCTGGAAGGTGCATTTTCCGGACATGCCGCTCACCGCATACTGAGCCTGCAGCCGGCGCCGTCCCTCGATAATGGAAGGCCGCCGGACATCCAATAATAAGCAGGGCCCTCCATGAAAAAGCCAAACCCGCTCCTCGAAGACCTCAAGTCCATTCTGCCGACCATTGCCGCCAATGCGTTCAAGGCGGAGCAAGACCGCAGGGTCCCCGACGAAAACATCGCGCTGCTCAAAGGCATCGGCCTGCACCGTGCTTTTCAGCCCCGTGCCTTCGGTGGCATGGAGATCTCCCTGCCGCAATTTGCCGATTGCATTGCCTTGCTCGCCGGAGCCTGCGCCAGCACGGCCTGGGCGATGAGCCTGCTGTGCACCCACAGTCATCAACTGGCAATGTTTTCCGCGCAGTTACAGCAGGAAGTCTGGGGCGAGGACCCCAATGCAACCGCGAGCAGCAGCATCGCGCCGTTCGGCCGCACCGAAGAGGTCGACGGGGGCGTGTTGTTCAGCGGCGAGATGGGCTGGAGCAGTGGCTGTGACCATGCCGAGTGGGCGATTGTCGGTTTCCGGCGCAAGAATGCCGAAGGCACCCAGGACTATTGCTTTGCCGTGCTGCCGCGCAGCGACTATCAGATTCGCGATGACTGGTTTGCCGCCGGCATGAAAGGCAGTGGCACCAAGACCCTGATCATCGACAACGCCTGGGTGCCGGAGCACCGCATCCAAAAAGCCAAGGACATGATGGAAGGCAAGTCGGCAGGCTTCGGCTTGTACCCGGACAGCAAGATTTTCTACTCGCCATACCGTCCTTACTTTGCCAGCGGTTTCTCCACCGTCAGCCTGGGGGTTGCCGAGCGCATGCTGGAGGTCTTCCGCGAAAAAACCAAAACGCGCGTGCGCGCTTACACCGGGGCCGCGGTGGGTGCGGCTACACCCGCACTGATGCGCCTGGCCGAGTCGACGCACCAGGTCGCCGCGGCCCGGGCCTTTCTCGAAAAGACCTGGCAGGAACACGCCGAACACAGTGAGCAGCAGCGCTATCCGAGCCGTGAAACCCTGGCGTTCTGGCGCACCAACCAGGCCTATGCGACCAAAATGTGCATCCAGGCCGTGGACCGTCTGTTCGAGGCCGCTGGCGGCAATGCCTGGTTCGAGCACAACGAGATGCAGCGCCTGTTCCGTGACTCGCACATGACCGGTGCCCATGCCTACACCGACTACGACGTCTGCGCGCAGATCCTGGGTCGTGAGTTGATGGGCCTCGAGCCCGATCCCAGCATGATCTGAGTCATTCGCCCTACGCGCCATAACAATAATCAGGGCTGCTTGTGCAAGCAGTCCGGGAGTCTTGCATGTCTGATAAATGTTCTGCGTCTTTCGACCCTCGCGCCTTTCGCCGCGCCCTGGGCAACTTTGCCACTGGCGTCACCGTGGTGACGGCGGCCGACGCCAGCGGGCGCAAGGTCGGTGTGACGGCCAACAGTTTCAACTCGGTGTCCCTTGACCCCCCGTTGGTGCTGTGGAGTATCGACAAACGTTCCAACAGCCATGAGGTGTTCGAGGAGGCCAGTCATTTTGCCGTCAACGTGCTGGCGGCGGACCAGATCGACCTCTCCAATAACTTCGCCCGACCCAAGGAGAATCGCTTCGCCGAGATCGAGTACGAATCGGGGGAGGGCGGCTCGCCAGTGTTCGCCGACTGCGCGGCTCGTTTTCATTGCGAGAAGTACCAGCAGGTCGACGGTGGTGACCATTGGATCATGATTGGCAAGGTGGTGGCTTTCGACGATTTCGGTCGCTCGCCGTTGCTGTATCACCAGGGGGCTTACTCCATGGTCTTGCCCCATACCCGAATGACCCAGCGCGATGAAAACCAGGCCCCGAGCAGCCATTTCCAGGGGCGCCTCAGCCATAACCTGTATTACTTGATGACCCAGGCGGTGCGCGCCTACCAGTCCAGCTACCAGCCTCGGCAACTGTCCACTGGCCTGCGTACCAGCGAGGCGCGCATGCTGATGGTGCTGGAAAACGACGCCAGGCTGAGCCCCAATGATCTGTTGCGTGAGGTGGCGATGCCTGTTCGGGAAATCGATGAGGCCGTCGCCAACCTCAAGCGCAAGGGGCTGGTAAACGACGATGACAACGGCGTACGTCTGACGGCGGCCGGTATCGAGCAGACCGAAGACCTTTGGGCGATCGCGCAGGCGCAACAAGAGAAAGTCTTTGCCGAATTCAGCGAAGCGCAGATCGAAACGTTCAAGACCGTGTTGAAACGACTGATCAGCCACTGCTGACTGCCAGCCCAAGCGCGTTTGATCTTTAGCGGCAACCAATAAAAATCCGATGCCTGTGATGGCATCGGATTTTTTTTGCGTCAGGTTCGGCCCCGCGAACTGACCCGCAACGTTGTCAGCATCCAGGCTCAGCGTGCTTCGGCCAGCGCATCGACCCAGTGCCGCTGAAACGCCGCAAGCGCTTCCTTCGGTTGCTGCAACTGCACAAATTCCAGCATGGGATCGGCCACTTCAGTCCGGACGCCCGCCAGTTCCTCAATGGCGGCTAATCCGCAAAACGGCACATACGCTTCGGAATACCCGCCTTCATGAACCAGCACGAGACGGCCTTGACACAGGCGTTCGGCGGCTTTGCGCACGCAGCGGGTCATTTGCCGGAACGAGTCGCTGTGCAACAGCATCCGGGCCAGCGGGTCGACGGCGTTGGCGTCGTAACCGCAGGCGACGATGATCAACTCTGGCTCAAAACGCTCCAACGCCGGCATCACGATGCGCTGCATTGCATAGAGGTAAGCCTCATGACCGCTGCCGGGGGGCAACGGAATATTGATATTCGCTCCCAATCCCGCGCCACGGCCGCGATCGGCTTCACCGCTGTAACCCGCAGGAAAGCAGCCGTCTTGATGCAGCGAAATGGTCAGCACGTCGGCACGCTCTTCGAAGATGGATTGCGTACCGTTGCCGTGGTGCACGTCCCAGTCGATCACCGCGACTTTGCCCAATCCACGCTGCGCTTTGGCGGCCTCGATGGCGATGGCGATATTGGCCAGGAAGCAGAAGCCCATGGCGCTGTCGGCGAGGCAGTGGTGGCCCGGTGGGCGTGACAGGGAATAGGCATTGTCGACCTCGCCGGACAGCACCGCGTCCACCGCGGCCATGGCCAGGCCGGCGGAGAGTCTGGCTATTTCATAACTGCCGGGCCCGATGGGCGCGTTCGGCCCCAATTCGCCGCCCCCGGCATCGCTCATGGCCTTGAAACGGTGCAGGTAGCCAGGCGTATGCACCCGCAGCAGGTCCTCATGCGTTGCCGGATTGGCGCTTTGTACCTGCAGGTGTCGGGTCAGGCCGGAAACGTCCAGCAGGCTCTTCAACCGGCGTTTGGTTTCCGGCGATTCGGCGTGGCCGGCAGCGGCAGGCGGTTGCACCCAACCTCCCACTGGCAAGGTCAAGGCGTGCAGTCCGGCGCTGTGCCAAAGGCTGAGTTCGTCGAAGAAAAATGCACTTTTTCGGCTCATCGTCGTTTCCATTTTTTAGGGTAAAAGGGCTGCTCATGCGCTAGGGCGGCAGCTCAGAATCAACACCAGGGACAGCAAGGTGATGCAGGCCCCGCCGATCAGCAGCGATTGAAAGTCGCCACTGGCTTCGATCAGCCGCCCAGCCACACTCGGGCCGATGGCCAGGCCGCCACCGATCACCAGGTTGGATGCGTTCATCAGTTTTCCGGAGCGGTCGAGGTCGGCCAGGCAGGCCAGAATCAACGGCAGGATGAAGGTCCAGGTGAACTTGAACAGCAGCGCGGCCAATGCAAAACGCAGCATGTCGGGTTGGCCCAGCAACAACAGCACCGAGCCTGCCATCACCGCGTAACCGAGCAGCAGCAACAGCAGGCGTGGCAGACGATTGCCGATCAGCGAGGCACAACCGGCGCCGACAATGCCTGTCATCGTGGCGATGGCAAGGATCTCGCCGCTGGACTCGGCAGAGAGGCCGGCGCGTGTGCTGATGGAACCGATAAAGGTCCAGACGCCGCTCAGGCTGATGTAAAAACTCAGGATGCCAAGAATGCCCAGTGCGGCCTTCCACTTCGAGGCGAGGGCTACTCGCTCGGCGGCTTTTTCAGCCGGCGGGCTGCCCTGGGGGAAATAACGAGCCAGTGGCAGAAAAACGGTCATCAGTCCGGCGAGGATCAAGTAACAGGCTGACAGCCCGTAGTGTTCGAACAGGCGTGGCAGGATGCTCAAACCCAGCGCCCCGACCACCAGTTGCCCCATCACCCATAAGCCATAGACGCGTCCGGGGTTGGACGTCGAGGCCGCGCTGGACAGGCAGATAATCATCAATGAACCGCCGGCCAGGGCGCTGCAGAAGCGCAATGCCAGAAGCATCGGGTAATCGTGGGCCAGTATCGACAACAGGTTGGCTGCAATAAACACAACCCCGGCCGCCAATGCGGCGCGGCGCCAGTCGACACGTTTGAGCCACCAGAGAGCGGGCAGGGTGGCCAGGCTCATGGCGCCCAGTTCAGTGGAGAACAGATCGCCGATCTGTGAGGCGCTCAACTGCCATTGAGTCGCCAGTTGCGCCGCCACTGCCGGTGCGGTCATGAGGATGGTCGGGGTGATGGCGGCAAACAGCACAATGGCGGCCAGCAATGCCAGTTGCGATGAAGCGAGGGAACGCTGATGGGGCAGCGGTTTGGTCTGGGTGTTCATGGTCAAGCTCCGATGAATGAATTCAGAACACATGGACCAGGCGCAGCAGCGCGTCGGTGCCGTGATAGCCGTTGTCGGTGGCGACGTTCTGCGAGAGGCTGAACATCAATTGATTCTGTTGATCGAGCCAATGACCGACTTCGAAACCCACCTGGGTGTAGCGCTTGTGGGTGTCGTCGATGCGCTGGTCATTGATGCGCAGCTCGCCGCCGTCGGCGTGGATCAGTCGCAACGCGCCATAGGTGCTTGGGGTGAAGTCGTAGGAGGCAAAGGCTTGCAGTCGATACAGCGGGTCCTGTTTCAGGTCACTGCCGAAGTAGTCGTCGTTCTTGCCATAGAGCTGGGCTTCGAGGTTGGCTTCCAGCACCCATTTTTCACCGATGCCCTGGGTGTAGTTGTAAACGAAGGTGGCGCCCCAGCGATTGGCGCCGGGCGACACATCTGGATGGTTGCTGTGGTACTCACCCACCGGCAGGGTAATCAGGCTCAGCAGTCCGCTGTAGGTGCGCGAGGCGGGGTCGTTGATGAAGAACACTGTGCCGCCGACCTGAGGATCACCGAATCCGCTTTCTCCAGTGTGCTGGCTGGCACCCGGCAGGCGGGCGTTGATGTCGGCGAAGGGCACGATGAACTGTGGCGTGCAGAGCGTGCCGCAGATGTCGGTGAAAAAGACCTGGCGATAAGCCACAGCGTTGACCTTCAGGTCGGCCTTGCCGGTGCTGTCGGCCGGGCCGTGGAAATCGCCGGCGCGGCTTGCCGGCAAATACAGTACGCCCAGGGTGGTGCCCGAGGGCGCGCCAAAAAAATCCCGGGCGTTGAGGTCGGCAGCGCCAGCGTGCAGGCTCGACAGACCACTGATGAGGGCCAGTGCGGTGTTGCGGGTGAAGGTCCTGGTCATGGGCATTGCATCTCTTCTTTGAGTTGTTGTGCGGCGAACGGATCGCCCGTCATTGGCAGAGGGGCAAAAAAAAGCGCAAAAGCGCCCCGTGGCGGTCAAAAGGACCGCGAAAAAGTCAGCGCGAGTCAGCGGTGCAGATCAGTCAGGCGGGGCGTGCAGCAGATGAGCTATTCGGGCTTTGTCCTTGACCCCGAGTTTGCTGTAGATGGCGCGGATGTGGTGGCGCACGGTATTGGGTGACATGCCCAGATCGCGGGCGACTTCCTTGTAGGTCTTGCCTTCGCCGAAGCCCTGGGCCACATCGTTTTCCCGTGGGCTCAGTTGCACCAGCACCGTGCGGCTGCGGGCTGCCAGCAGGAACAGGTCACCGACCGTCGAAGCCTCGACCTGCAAGTGCTTGCCTTCATACCCCTGGGCGTCCATCGCCACCGGCAGGCAAGGGCCGGTCCAGTCCGGCCATTCGCTCAGCAGCAAGTCGACGAAGCCACGTTCCGCGCAGTGCAGTGTGCCGCGCTGGTCGCATACGGCGAGCGCCAGATTGCGCGGGCTGGTGAGGGTTTCGCGCATGGCCACCAGGGTGCGGATCTGATTGGCCGATACCGCCGCTACCAGATGCAGCATGAGGTTGTTCAGCAACAGGCAATCCTGACCGGTAAAGCACGGTGCGTCGGGAGCGCGATACACCGTGAGGTGATCACTGAGGTGGGTCTGCGGGTCGACGTACGCAACGCACAGCAATTGGCCAATGCCATACAGCTCGCCGAGCCAGTTGAGCCCAGGACCGCTGGCGGGGTTGCGCATGTCGACGATGACCGCTTGTCCCAGGTTGTCGTGGACCTTGCCGACGGTCACGTCGATATGACGAATCGATTGCCAGTCCGGCAGGTAGCTGCGGGGCAATTTGTAGAGGTAGGAGTGGTGTTCTTCAGGCAATCCGTCAATCAGTGCCGCACGGCCCCACCAGGCACTGTCGAAGGGCAACAGTTGGCTGATGCAGCTCAGCGCGGCGTGATGGAAATGCTCGATATCTTTGTTCTGCGCCAGGCGCTGAAGCTCCAGTGTTATCGCGCTGAACGCTTCCAGGAGGCTGGCATGTCCATGGTCATGACGGCTCATTCGTAGGTACCTCTGTGCGACATTCTTATTGTTTTCGTCACGAAGTCATTAAGGACCGGAACGTCGTCTGGACGTGGGCAGGGCCTGGGGATGAGTATCAGCGGTTTGAAAGAGGATCGCTATCCTACAGATGCACGATGGATCGTATGACTGACGGCTGCGGGCATCGGCTGTCGCGCAAACGCAACCGGGCTAATGAGATGGTCCCCCCCACACCCTGCGAGGGCTACGCTTTCGCAGGGTGTTTTGTTTTTGGAGGCCATCATCATGAGCGAGTCAGCACTGATCGGGATCGATCTCGGCAAACATAATTTCCACCTTCTGGGCCAAGACAAATCGGGCCGCGAGGTGTTTCGCAAAAAGCTCTCGCGAGCGCAGATGATGCGGTTCTTCGGCAACTTGCCGAGCTGCGTCGTGGTAACGGAAGCCTGTGCCGGCTCTCACTTCATCGCCCGTCAGCTTGCGGCGATGGGGCATACGACCAAGTTGATTTCACCGCAGTTTGTCCGCCCTTTCGTCAAGGGCAACAAAAATGACTTTATCGACGCAGAGGCCATTTGCGAGGCGGCTTCCCGTCCGTCCATGCGCTTCGTTACGCCTAAAACCGAGTCTCAGCAAACCCTGTCTGTCCTGCATCGCATGCGCGAGTCGTTGGTGCATGACCGCACCAAGACAGCCAATCAGATGCACGGTTTCCTGCTGGAATTTGGCATCAGCCTGCCCAAAGGCTCAGCCATCATGAAGCGTTTGGCAGCTGTTTTGGCCGAGCATGAGCTGCCTGTGCGGCTGACAGTGCTGTTGCAACGCCTGCACGATCACTTCGTTTACCTGGATGAACAGATCAAGGAACTGGACAAACAACTGGCTTGCCAGCTGGCCGACGATGATCTGGGGAGCCGTTTGCTTAGCATGCCGTGTGTCGGTCCGATCACCGCCAGCCTTCTGGCTGTAGAAATGGGCGATGGCAAGCAATACCGATGCAGTCGCGATTTTGCGGCTTCAGTGGGCTTGGTGCCGCGACAGTACAGCACGGGCGGCAAAGCCAATTTGTTGGGGATCAGCAAGCGGGGTGACAAGCACCTGCGGCAACTGCTGGTGCAATGCTCCAGGGTTTACATGCAGAGGCTGGATCATCAGAAGGGGGCTTTGGCCGACTGGGTGCGAGCGCTGCTGCGCCGACGACACTCGAATGTGGTGGCCTGTGCCCTGGCCAACAAACTGGCGCGTATCGCTTGGGCGATAGCGGCTCACCATGCGCAATATGAAGCAGGGCCAGACGCCTTGAACGCCTGACCCTGCGGTTGTTGCAGTACCACAATTCACCCTTCAGGTTTTGCGATAGCTGAACAACGGATGACGTGAACGGCCTACCGGCCTGGCGAAGATCCTGACATAAAAATCGGCTTCAGAAGCCGACGGGCTTTTAAGGATCGTCAGGCGCGACTCTCATCGTGGCGCTGGGGCAAGCCCCAAACAGACGCCGGATAGATTTAAGCAAGCCAACCACATCGCCCGTTAATCAGTATTGCAAAAATGGGGGGGACCATAGATTTTTTATGGCAGACAGGAGCAAATGCCTTAGCAGTCTCGTACAAGTAATCCGCATCGGTTTGCTATCAGATTCTGAGTATCGACTCGATTGGCAAGGGACAGACTGATGTTCTTCAAGAAAAGTAAACCGATGCAGGCGCTCGCTGAAACCCTCAACCGGTTGCTTGCCGGTGAGGCGGATGAGATGCAGGCGCTGGCCGCTTATCCGAGCGTGCAGGCATGTCTGGAACAGCTCGCGCAGCAGAGAGCCCATGCCAACCAACGGCTTCTTGCGGCCGATGAACGAGCCATGGATCAGGCCGCTCGATTGGAATGCGGTGAACAAGCGCTTGAAGCCTTTCGCCAGCAAGTCGAGCAAAGCCGGCAACGCGAGGAGGCACTGGAGGCCGAGCTGAAACAGCACATTCAGCTGTCACGTCAGCATCAGCAGGAGGCGCAAATCTGGGAACTGTTGCAGTCAACCCTCACCGAGGGCTGCTGGGACATCACCGTGGTCAACGGTGACGTTCAGGACCCCGGCAGCCGGATGCGGATTTTCAATCAATTTCGCCTCCTCATGGGGTATTCCCCGCATGAGTTGCCCGACGGCTGGGATGCTCAAGTCAGCATCACTCATCCTGACGATTTGCCGAAGATCATGGCGATCTTTGACCGTGAGATTCTCGGCATGCACGGCAGTGGTGAGTACGTGTTTGAATACCGGATGCGCCACAAGACGCGTGGCTACATCTGGTGTCGAGAGCGGGGTCGAGCGGTGCGCGATCAGCAGGGACGCTTGACCCGGGTGATCGGCGCAGTACGGGATATCAGCGATGAGCAGTCAGCCAAGGCCACCCATCACCAGTTGCTTGAGCAGAGTCAGGCGACTTATGGCCAGATTGCGACGGTGGTCAGCGTCATCAAGGGCATCGCCGACCAGACCAACCTGTTGGCCTTGAATGCCGCTATCGAAGCGGCCAGGGCAGGAGAGGTCGGACGCGGGTTTTCAGTGGTGGCCGATGAAGTCCGCAAACTGGCGGAAAATACCCGTCAGGCGACGCATCAGATTCAGACGATGTTGCATCAGCACAAACAGTAAGCCTGTTCAGGCGCTGCACCCGGCAGCGCCTGAATGGGATCAGAACGGTACGGCCACCGTTAGCTGGCTGTAGACGTTGGTAGCGTTGCCGCCCACCTGGTTCCCACCCGTGGTCTCATCCTTTTTTGGCTGATAAATGCCGACCAAAGGGCTGATGATCAGGTGGCTGTTGACCGCCCATTCCACATACAGATCCAGCTCCCTCGCATCGAGATTCAGTGCATCGCTTTTGCGTAGGGTATTGAAGTCGAAGTACAACGCGCCGACCGTCAGGTTTTCCAATGGGGTCGCCTTCAGGCCGACATGCTGGATACCGGTGTTGCTGTTGAAGGGACCTGCGTAATTGGAGGCCACTTCACCCTGGAACCAGGTGCCGTAACCGCTGCTTAGCCCAGTGAACAGTGGGTCCCATTTTTGCGAGTAACGGGTGTAGCGGTAGGTCAGTTTCGGTGACCAGGTCACGTCCGCGAAGGTATAGCCGGCTTCGGCATACCAGGCTTTTTGAGGGCCGGCATCCTTGTCTTGCCAGGCGTATTCAAACGCGAAACTGGCGTTTTCCATGCCCGCGTTGCCTTCGCCGCGCAGACTGTAGGTATTCAGGCCTTCGCGTTGTTTCTGGAAGTCGCTGGCCCATTGGTCCGTGACATCAATGCCGTGGACCCAGGTCAGGCCGAGCGTACCGGCGGCAGCCGTGTAGTCGAGGGTGCCCGCCGCCAGCTCGGTTTCCGCCTGGGCGCGGTTATCGGACTTGAGCCACAACACCGAGCCATGCAGGCCTTCCTGCCCGCCCAGGCGCAGGACTGCGGTGCGATCGAAGGCGTGCCGCGCCGCGAGGTAGTAGGCGCCTCCGCGATTCAACGCGCCGTCGGCCGGGCCTTTCCCCAGATTAGGACCGTCGTCGTTGATCAGGAACCCTCTGCCGACCTTGACCACCTGGCGACCGGCGGAAAAATCGATGCCGTCCTTGCCAAGCGCCGGGAACAGGTCGGCGGAGCGCCATCCGAGGTACGCATCTTCGATTTTGGTCGTGCGTTCCGAACCGTCGGTATTCCCCGCCGCATCGCCGTCACCCCAGGTGCCGGAACTGACCCAGTTGAGTGCGCCGTAGCCGGTGCCGAACCCGGCCAGGCCTTGGTCGCCGCTCACGCCATACTTGATGAAACCCTCCCGCCAGGTTGAACCTCCGGGCGTACCGTCGTAGTTGTTACGGCTGTTGAACATCCCGTATACCGAAAGGAAATCAGCATTCAGATGGGTGTCGTCATCGGCATACAGCTCATAGGCCTGGGCCGATGAATCAGCGATCAAAAGGGCTATACCCAGACCAACGGCCTTGGACAGTGAGCGAGTTTTCAGCGTTTGCTCCATTGTTACGTTCCCCTGCAGGGTTGGACAGCGATGGCGCATTAGGGCAACCGCGAGCGGGGCAAGTCTTTCACCTGCGTGCCACGCAATTGACCCTGCCAGCCAAGCCGTGCACCTTGGCAGACAGCAACAAAACCAAAGGCAGACATGGGCAAGACGACCAGGATGGGAGGGGCGCACAGTGATGGTGTACTCGATCCCGTTTCGATCAGGGACTGGCTGGGGAAGGCTTCATCGCCGGCGCCTTGAACGGTTCGATACATCCACTAAGAAATCCGCTTTCGAGGATCCGCACCATGTCGATCAATGACCGGCTCACACAGCATTTGAAACAGGGCACGGTGGGCTTTCCCACGGCGCTCGCCAGTACCATCGGCCTGATCATGGCCAGTCCGGTGATTCTCACCGCCACCATGGGGTTTGGTATCGGCGGCAGCGCTTTTGCGGTGGCCATGCTGATTGCGGTGGTCATGATGCTGGCCCAGGCGACGACCTTCGCTGAAGCGGCGTCGATCCTGCCGACCACCGGTTCGGTCTACGACTACATCAATTGCGGCATGGGCCGGTTCTTCGCCATCACCGGCACCTTGTCGGCGTATCTGATCGTGCATGTGTTTGCCGGCACGGCGGAAACCATCCTTTCCGGGGTCATGGCGCTGGTGAACTTCGAACACCTCAATACCCTGGCGGAGTCGGCCGGCGGTTCGTGGTTGCTCGGGGTGGGGTTCGTGCTGGTGTTCGGTATTCTCAATGCCTTTGGCGTGAGTGTGTTTGGCAAGGCCGAGATCATCCTCACCTTCGGCATGTGGACCACCTTGATGGTGTTTGGTGTGCTGGGGCTGATCGCGGCGCCGGTGGTGCCACTGGAGGGCTGGTTCGGGGTATCGCAGGTGGGCACCGACATGACCACCATCCTGTCGTTGGTGGGCATGGCCATGTTCATGTTCGTCGGCTGCGAGTTCGTCACGCCGTTGGCGCCGGACCTGCGCAATTCGGCCAGGGTCATGCCCAAGGCGATGATGCTGGGGCTGCTCGGCGTCGCCAGTTGCATGTTCATTTATGGCGCGGCGATGAAGCGCCAGGTGGAGAACGTGCTGCTCGACGCCACCACGGGCGTGCACCTGTTGGATACACCGATGGCGATCCCGAAATTCGCGGAGCAGGTGATGGGCAGCATCGGCCCGATGTGGCTGGGGATCGGCTTTCTGTTTGCCGGGGCCGCGACCATCAACACCTTGATGGCCGGGGTCCCGCGCATTCTCTACGGCATGGCGGTGGATGGTGCGTTGCCCAAGGTCTTCACCTACCTGCACCCACGCTTCAAGACCCCGCTGTTGTGCATCCTGGTGGCGATGCTGATTCCTTGCCTGCACGCGCTGTACCTGGGCGGCAACACCGACAACATCATGCACCTGGTGCTGGCCGCCGTGTGTGCCTGGAGCTTTGCCTACCTGTTGGTGACGATCTCGGTGGTGAGCCTGCGTATCCGCCGCCCGGATCTGCCGCGCGCCTATCGTTCGCCGTGGTTTCCGTTGCCGCAGATCCTGTCCAGCCTCGGCATCCTGCTGGGCATGTGGTTTATCACGCCACCGGGGATGAACCCGGCGGACATCTACATTCCGTTTGGCGTAATGCTGGCCGGCACCGCGGCGTATGCCTTGTTCTGGACCCTGGTGGTGCAGAAGGTCAATCCGTTCAAACCGGCCTCGGTGGAAGAGGTGTTGACCAACGAGTTCGCCCACGAACCGACCCAGCCTCATGCCGAGTATCAGCGCCATGCTGCAAAAACTGTTTGAGCGGTTCAGCGCCCGGCATACCCCGGCGGGGTATCGCCCTGGGGTGACCCTGGAGCACCTGCGCCGTAACCTCGGCCTGGCGCATTTCCAGCACACCGCGTCGGCCACGGCCGAGGCCGTGTTGCAGGATGGCCAGTTGCACGTGGAGATTGTCGAACGCACCGAGTCCCAGTTGCTGATGCACCTGGTGATGACCGAGTTCCTGCTGCGCGTGCCTGCTTCGCGAGAGGGCACCGCGAGTTTTGAGCTGCACCACACCGGGGCCGTCCGGCGTACCGGTATTCGTTGTCGGCAACGCAGCGGCGACCCGGCGCTGCTGGCGCTGATGCAGCCTGACGGGGACTTGCTGCGGGCGTTGATGCCTCTGGATTTCAAGCGCCTGCGCATCGAGTTGCGGGCCGGCCAGTGGTGCGTACGCCTGGAGCATATGGGCGGCAGCGAGGTGGTCAACCGCATGCCCGCGTTTCGTCGCTACATCCCGCTGAGCGCCGATCAGCGCAATGGGTTAGTGGCGACCTTGCTGCATTTCCAACGCGTGCTGGCCACGCTCTGATCGCTGGTTTTGGCACCATTAGTGCAATCGCTTTGGTTAAGACGGATGTGTTGCGCGCACTTAGATAACATGTTAACTATTGCGCGACAACAACAACAAAAACCAAGGTGGACATAACCATGATCATGCAGTCGGCTGGACAAGAGGGGCTCGACACCTGGACCCGCGATCTGCGCGCGATCTGCGGTCACTTCAATACCGAACTGGCCTTCAATCGCTCGCTGTTTATCGGCAGTATCTCGTCCGGTTACCGTGGCGGGCTGCCCCTGGCTCACTTGCGCACCAACGCGGGCCTGATCAAGCGCCCCAAGGTCCACGCTGACCACGATGACGACCAGCAATGTTTTCTGGTCAGCCAACGCAGCGGCTATAGCCAGATTGCCCAGGACGGCCAGGTCATTCGCCTGGGCCCAGGCGAATTGCTGTTGATGGACTCGGTGGGCTCCATCGAGATCACCCCGTTCGGGCTGATCGAGCACGCCTCCCTGTGCCTGTCCCGTCATGAAGTGTGCAAGCAACTTGGCGCGAGGCCGCGCACCTTCGGCAAGATCTCATCGAGCAAAGCCTGCGGGCGCATGCTGCATGTGCTGATGGACCAACTGTGTACGGACGCCCTGGAAGGCGAGGCGGCAGAGGCAGAGGGCCTGGCATTGCAGTCGGCGTTGGTCGCGCTGCTGGGTTCGGCCTTTGCGCAGCAGGAGGAGGCGAGTGACGACTGCGGCGCCTTACAGGGCGTGAACCTGCGCAGCTACGTGCAGAAGGTCATTGATGAGTCGCTCAACCAGCCGGGGTTGAGCCCGGTGGGCCTGGCCAATCGCCTGAATATCTCGGTGCGGCATTTGTACCGATTGTTCGAAGCCGAGGACGACAGTGTGTGCCGCTACATCCAGCGGGCACGGCTTAAGCGCAGTGCCGATGACCTGGCCAATCCGTTCCTGCGTGGCGAGTCGATCACCTCGATTGCCTACAAGTGGGGTTTCACCGATTCAGCCCACTTCAGCCGCTCGTTCAAGAAGCAGTTCGAGGTGTCGCCCAAGGATTTTCGCTCCAGCCATTTGCAGCAGATGGCCGAGGTGGTGTGAGTGCGCAACGGGCAGGGAAGCAGTGGTCGTCGAGCCTGCATCCTGGTGATGCCAGTCAGTTAAGGAAGAACACGATAACTGTGGCGAGCGGGCTTGTTGTGGTGAGGGGCTTGTTGTGGCGAGCGGGCTTGCCCCGCGTTGGGCTGCGCAGCAGCCCCACTCAATCGGAACGCGGAGTATCAGGCACTCCTCAGCGGTTGGTTCTGGGGCTGCTTCGCAGCCCAACGCGGGGCAAGCCCGCTCGCCACAACAAGCGCGTGTTTCCTGAATCAACGCGGCGCCTGTGAGTTTTTCGCGAGCAAGCTCGCTCCTACAAAATTACGGGTTGGCCCGGCGCGCCAGTGGCGGGGGCAGTGAAACAAGTTATCGCGCGTGGCGAAGAGGACAGTGGTAGAGTTTCGTTAAAACATTAACTAACTGAAGCCTGATGCCCAGACCCATGCTCAAACCTCGACAATCCCTGACATTGACCCTGTTGCAGGCCCGCGAAGCGGCCATGAGTTTTTTCCGCCCCTCGCTCAATGAGCACGGCCTGACCGAGCAACAATGGCGGGTTATCCGCATTCTCAGCCAGCACGAGGAACTGGAAATCTACCAATTGGCCGAGTTGGCCTGCATTCTCAAGCCGAGCATGACCGGTGTGTTGGTACGCATGGAGGCCGCCGGCCTGGTTCATCGTCGCAAGGCCGAGCAGGACCAGCGGCGGGTGCTGGTGACCCTGGCAGACAAAGGCTGGGCCAGCTTCGACTCCATGAGCCAGTGCATGGAAGAGAACTACCAGCGCCTGCAAGCGCAGTTCGGCGAAGAGAAATTGCAGACGCTGCTGGGGTTGCTCGATGAGTTGAAGACCATCAAGCGTTGAGTGTCAGCCCACCTGTTGCGTCCGGGTGGGCGTGTTGAAACGACGACGCGGGGTCAGTACACACCGCCGGCCTTGAGCGGCGCCACGCTATCCTTGAACGTGGCTGCCAGGCTTTGCAGGCCGCGCATCAGCACGGTGGTGTCGACCCCCACCGCCACGAACGCAGCGCCCAGTTCGATATAGCGCCTGGCCAGGGTCGGGTCCGCACTGAGAATACCCGCGGCCTTGCCCGCCTGGCGAACTCGCGCGATGGCGTCTTCGATCGCCGCCTGCACGGCGGGATGCCCTGGGTTGCCGCGGTAACCCATCGACGCACTCAAATCCGCCGGGCCAATGAACACCCCGTCGACGCCGTCGACCTGCGCAATCGCGTCCAGGTTGGCCAGGCCTTCGAGGTTCTCGATTTGTACCAGCAGGCACATCTGTGCGTCGGCCTGGTCCAGGTAGCCGGGAATGCTGTTCCAGCGCGACGCACGGGCGAGGGCGCTGCCCACCCCACGAATACCCTGGGGCGGATAGTGCATCGCGCGTACCAGCTCCCGTGCCTGGTCGGCGCTTTCGACCATCGGCACCAGCAGCGTTTGCGCGCCGATATCCAGCAGTTGCTTGATCAGTGCGCTATCGCCGACCACCGGGCGAATGATCGCTTGGCTGGCGTAAGGCGCAATGGCTTGCAACTGGCCGAGCATGCCACGCAGGTCATTGGGGGCGTGTTCGCCGTCGATCAGCAGCCAGTCAAACCCGGCATTGGCTGCCAGCTCCGCGCAATAGGCATCGGCCAGGCCGAGCCACAGGCCGATCTGGGTTTCGCCGCTGCACAGGCGCTGCTTGAAGCGGTTGATGGGCATCTCCATGAACGGTCCTCCAGGGTCAGACAAATCGGCAGGCAATCGAGCCCAGCATGTCGTAGTCGACATGGAAGGTGTCGCCGGGGTTGGCCGCCACCGGACGGGTAAATGAGCCGCCGAGGATGATCTGCCCAGGCTGCAAGGTCACGTCATAGGGCGCCAGCTTGTTCGCCAGCCAGGCCACCCCCTTGGCCGGGTGGTTGAGCACGGCGGCGGATACGCCGGATTCTTCGATCACGCCGTTGCGGTACAGCACCGCAGGCACCTTGCGCAGGTCGATCTCGGTCGGGCGCACGGCGCGGCCCCCCATGACCACACCGGCATTGGCGGCGTTGTCGGAAATGGTGTCGAACACCTTGCGCGTGGCCTGGGTCTGCGGGTCGACCTGCTGGATGCGCGCATCGATGATTTCCAGCGCCGGGATGACCCATTCGGTGGCGTCGAGCACATCGAAAATCGTGCAGTTCGGGCCCTTGAGCGGCTTGCCGAGAATGAACGCCAGCTCCACCTCGACGCGCGGCACGATAAAGCGTTCGAAGGGAATGTCGGTGCCTTCGTCGAAGAACATGTCGTCGAGCAGGGCGCCGTAATCCGGCTCGGTGATGTTCGACGACACTTGCATCGCGCGGGAGGTCAAGCCGATCTTGTGCCCGACCAGCTTGCGTCCGTCCTTGATCTTCTGCGCGACCCAGGCGCGTTGTATCGCGTAGGCGTCGTCAATCGTGATCGCCGGGTAATCCAGCGAAAATTGCCGCACCTGTTCCCTGGAGCGCTCGGCCCGGTCCAGTTGTGCGGCGGCTTGCAGAATCTGCTGTTGATCGAGCATGACGAAGTTCTCTTACTGTGGATTGACGATGGCCGCGTCGGTGCGCAGGACCAAAAAACCGCCCAGGGCGATAAACAGGGCCAGCACATACAAGGCCAGACTGGCGCTCTGGGTGGTGTCCCGCATCCAGCCGATCAGGTAGGGCGCGAGGAACGAGGCGATGCTGCCAAACGAACTGATCAGGGCAATCCCCGCCGCCTGGGTGCTGTTGGACAGGAAGGCCGGCGGCAACTGCCAGAACATCGGCAGGGCGGCGCTGGCCCCCATGCCGGCGATCACCAGGCCGCTCAGTACCCAGGTCGGATTGGTCGGCGACAGCCCGGCCACGGCGATACCGATCGCCGACATCAGCAGGGGCACGCACAGGTGCCAGCGCCGTTCACGGTTGCGGTCGGATGAGCGTCCGCACCCGATCATGAAGAAACACCCGGCCAGGTAGGGCACCGCACTGAGCAGGCCGACCTGGCTGTCGCGGCCGATACCGGCGCCGTGGATCAGGGTCGGCATCCAGAACGCGAGGGTGTTGACTGCGAGCATCACGGCGAAATAGATCGCCACCAGCAACCAGACCTGCGGGTCGCGCAGAATGCCGCCAAACGAGGTGATCGACTTACGCTGCTCCTCACTGCTCAGTTGCGTGCGCAGTTGCTGCTTTTGCAGCGGATTGAGCCACGTCACCGTCTCGAAGGTGTCCGGCAGGCACTTGAGCACCACCAGGCCGAGGAGGATCACGGGGGCGCCTTCGATCAGGAACATCCACTGCCAGCCGCGCAAGCCGCCGAAGTCATGGAAGTGCTCCAGGATCGCCCCCGACAATGGCCCGCCGATGACACCGGCCATGGGCACCGCAATCGCAAACAGCGCGGTGACTTGCGCCCGACGACGCGCCGGGTACCAACGGTTGAGAAACACCAGAATCCCTGGGAAGAAGCCCGCTTCGGCCACCCCCAGCAAAAAGCGCAGCACGTAGAAACCGGTGGAGCTTTCGATCCACAGCATGCTGGTGGAGAGCACCCCCCAGACCACCATCAGGCAGGCGATCCAGCGCCGTGGCCCGACCCGGTCGAGGGCGATGTTGCTGGGCACGCCAAACAGCGCGTAAGCGATGAAGAACAGTCCGGCCCCGAGGCCGTACACGGTGTCGCTGAAATGCAGGTCGGCGCTCATCTGCATCTTGGCGAAGCCGATGTTGATCCGGTCCAAATGGGCAAACAGATAACAGATCAGCAACAACGGCATCAGGCGCCAGGTGACGACGCTGTGGGTGCGCTGGTGTTCGAGCAGGGTGGTGCTGTCGGCGGTATTGGCTGTGCTCATGATGTTGTACTTTTTTTTGAGTGGCCGTTGGCGGAAGGCGAGCGCTGTTCAGCTCGCCTGGTTTTTCAAGAAGGCATGCACGTTGTTTTGCTTGAAGTTGAGCTCGGGGTGCAGCTCGATCATCTCGAACGACAACGCCAGCAAGCGTTGTGATTGCAGCTCGGCGAAGTGCTGGGTGATCACCTCGAACAGGCTTTCGGCGACCGCCTTGCGCGTCGCCAGGTCGCGTCCGTGGCCGACCTTGAGGGTCATGTGGACGAAGGCGTAGTCGTGCTTGCCGTCGGCCATGCGCCAGGTGTCCAGGCGCACGCCACGGCTGCGGATGCCGCCGAGGGGAAATACGCCGCTGTCGCCCAGCACGGTGTGGACCTTCTGGAACAGGGCGGGCAGGTCGGCGTGCTGCTCGATGTTGTCGGTGTATTCAGCAATGAAGTGCGGCATGTGCGGCTCCCGGTTCAGAGGGGGAAAATGGCATTGATCTGGCCGGTGCCGGAACTGCCGAACGGCTGGGTGATGATCTCTGCCGGCTGGTGGTAGTCCGGCCCGCCCAGCAGGCCCAGGAGCATCGCGGTATCGTGCATCTTGCCTTCGCCGAAACAGTGTTCGGCGTAGTCCGGGAGCATCGCGCAGAACTCCTTGAAGCGGCCTTGCTTCCACATCTCTACGACGTGCAGGTCCATCTGCTTGTCGAATTCACGGGTCCAATTGTGGATATTGGCTTCGGCTTCGCGGTCGTCCGAGAAGCGGTGGGAGAGGGAACCCGAGGCCAGCACCAGGACTTTGCGGTCGCTCTTCTCGATGGCCCGGCGCACCGCGGCGCCAAACGTGAAGCTGTCTTCCAGGCGGTGCCAGGCGCACCAGGCGGCAATCGAGATGACGTCGAATTTCTGCGCGTCCGGCACGTCCATGTGCATGTAGCGCATCGGTACCAGGGTGCCGTATTCGAGTTCCAGGCTCGGGATGTTGTGGGCCATGGTGCGCACGCCCGCCAGGTTGGCTTCGGCGGCGATCAACTCGCCCAGCTCGGGGCAGCCGGGGTAGTCGTATGCCATGTTCTTGATGAAGTGCGGCAGCTCGTTGCTGGTGTACGTCCCCTTGAAGTGCTCGCCGCAATTGACGTGGTAACCACTGTTGACCAACCAATGCACGTCAAACACCACCGCCGTGTCGGCCCCCAGTTCACGGGCGCGGCGCCCGATTTCCTTGTGCCCGGCGATGGCCGCTTCGCGGCAACCATGGTGCTTGCCGGGCAGTTCCGACAGGTACATCGAGGGGACGTGGCAGATCTTTGCGGCCAGGACGACTTCGCCCATGATGATTCTCCTGAATATTTATTCTTTTGTAGGAGCGAGCTTGCTCGCGAAAAACGTCAACGATAACGCAGCACTTCTGTTAGCCAGCGGCGCCTGCGGATTCTTCGCGAGCAAGCTCGCTCCTACCGGAAGCGGTGTTGTATCCGGGTCACACACCCCAGCGTGGAATGTGATGACTGCCCATGGAAATGCACACGTTCTTGATCTCGGCGAACACTTCGAAGCTGTACTGGCCGCCTTCACGGCCGGTGCCGGAACCTTTTACCCCACCAAATGGCTGGCGCAAGTCCCGCACGTTCTGGCTGTTGATGAACACCATGCCGGCTTCGATGCCGTAGGCCAGACGATGCGCCTTGCCGATGTCCTGGGTCCAGATGTAGGACGCCAGGCCGTACTCGGTCTCGTTGGCCAGTTGCAAGGCTTCGGCTTCGTCCTTGAATGGGATCAGGCATACCACCGGGCCAAAGATCTCTTCCTGGGCGATGCGCATCTGGTTGTTCACATCGGCAAACACTGTCGGCTGGATGAACTGCCCGCGGCTCAAGTGCGCCGGCAGGTTGGCCGGACGCTCCAGGCCGCCGGCGAGGAGGGTGGCGCCTTCCTCGATCCCAATCTTGATGTAGCCGGTGACCTTGTCGTAGTGGGCCTGGGTGATCATCGAGCCGACCTGGGTTTTCGGGTCTTGCGGGTCGCCGACGATCAGGCGCTTGGCGCGTGCGGCAAACTCGGCGACGAACTGTGGATACACGCTCTCCTGAATGAAGATCCGGCTGCCGGCGGTGCAGCGTTCACCGTTGAGCGAGAAGATCGTGAACAGCGCGGCGTCGAGGGCGCGCTCCAGGTCGGCATCTTCGAAGATCAGCACCGGCGACTTGCCGCCCAGTTCCATCGAGTATTTTTTCAGGCCGGCGGTCTGCATGATTTTCTTGCCGGTGGCGGTGCCGCCGGTGAACGAAATCGCCCGCACGTCCGGGTGACGCACCAGCGCATCACCGGCGGTGGCGCCGTAGCCCTGGATCACGTTCAGCACCCCCTTGGGAATGCCGGCCTCGAGCGCCAGGCGCCCCAGTTCATTGGCCGTCAGCGGCGACAGCTCGGACATCTTCAGCACCGCGGTATTGCCCAGTGCCAGGCATGGCGCGGTCTTCCAGGTGGCCGTCATGAACGGCACATTCCAGGGCGATACCAGCGCGCAGACACCCACCGGCTGGTACAGGGTGTAGTTGAGCATCTGGTCGTCCACCGGGTAACTGTGGCCGTCCATGCGGGTGCAGACTTCGGCGAAGAAATCGAAGTTATGGGACGCCCGGGGAATCAACACATTCTTGGTCTGATGGATCGGCAGGCCGGTGTCGAGGGTTTCCAGCTCGGCCAGGTGCGGCACGTTCTGTTCGATCAGTTCACCAAGCTTGCGCATCAAGCGCGCACGTTCCTTGGCCGGTGTGCCTGCCCACTTCGGAAAGGCTTCCTTGGCCGCCGCGACCGCTTGCGCGACTTCCTCGGCGCCGCCGCTGGCGACTTCACCGATGGCTTCGCCGGTGGCCGGGTTGTAGTTGATGAAGGTGTCTTTGCTTTCGACCTCACGGCCGTTGATCCAGTGTTTGATCATATTGCTCAAGCCTCTTTACGGGCGGCGAAAAAGTCCGCCTCGCTGACAATTCGATTAACCAGGCGACCCACGCCTTCCACTTCCACGATCACTTCGTCCCCTGGCACCACATCGGCCAGGCCTTCGGGCGTACCGGTGGCGATCATGTCGCCGGGTTGCAGGGTCATGAAGCTGGACAGGTATTCGATCAAGTACGGGATGTCGAAAATCATGTCTTTCGTGCTGCCTTCCTGACGCAGTTCGCCGTTGATCCAGGTGCGCAGTTTCAGGTTGCTGGGGTCTGGCACGTCGGCGACATCGACGATCCACGGGCCCACCGGCGTGGTCGCATCGCGGTTCTTCACCCGCAGGTTGGGGCGGTAGTAGTTTTCCAGGTAGTCGCGGATCGCGTAGTCGTTGCACACCGTGTAGCCGGCCAGGTATTCCAGCGCGTCTGCGCGCTTGACGTTGCGCGCCGGCTTGCCGATCACCGCTACCAGCTCGCACTCGTAGTGCATGTAGGCGACGTTGTCCGGGCGCCAGGTCACCTGGTTGTGGCCGGTGTAGGTGCCGGGGGACTTGATGAAGGCCAGCGGTTCGGTCGGCGGCTTGAAGGCCAGTTCGGCGGCGTGGTCGGCGTAGTTCAGGCCGAGGGCGAACATGCTGCCGGT
This sequence comes from Pseudomonas sp. G11, assembly GCF_029457515.1. NCBI lineage: Bacteria > Pseudomonadati > Pseudomonadota > Gammaproteobacteria > Pseudomonadales > Pseudomonadaceae > Pseudomonas > Pseudomonas sp. G11. The sequence goes on along the minus strand of NZ_CP120377.1, from coordinate 4,407,506 downwards.
GGCCGGTGGCAGCCACTCGACCTGGTCTTCGGCGAGCAGGCGACCGTCTGCCAGGCGCACGGCGTTTTGGGCTTCGACCTGCACCTGGTGCGTGGCGCCTTCAAAGCGAATACGGGCATGTTTCATGACAGCTCCTCTGCCTTGATGTGGTTGACCAGCCGGCCCAGGCCGCTGATCTCGACTTCAACCGTGTCGCCGGGTTGCACATCCACGCGGCCTTCGGGCGTGCCGGTGATCAGCACATCGCCTTCATGCAGGGTCATGAACTCGCTGATTTCGGCGATCAGTTGGGGAATGTCGCGCACCCAATTGGCGGTAGAGTTCTGCTGGCGCAGTTCGCCGTTGACGAACAGTTTCAGGCTCAATTGGTTGGGATTGCCGATCTGGTCGCGGCCGACCAGTTCCGGGCCGAGCGCACAGAAGCCGTCGCGACATTTGGCCTTCACGGCCGGGCGGTAGTAGCTGTCTTCGGGCAGGCTGAACTCATTGACGATGGTGTAGCCGGCCACATGCGCCATGGCGTTCTCAACGCTGACGCGACTGGCGCTTTTACCGATCACCACGCCAAGCGCAGGGCCGGCCTGCAGGCGTTCACCGGTGGGATACACAACGCTGCCGTCATGGCCATTACGGGTGTTGGGCGTCTTGATGAACAGCACCGGCTTGACCGGTGGCTTCTGGTAAGGCGCTTGTTCGAATTCGGCGAGACGTTGGTTCAGCAACCCCTGGTAGTTCAGCGCAACGCCGAACAGGGTGCCGTTCGCAACATCGTGCAGGGCACGGCTCATGCTTTTCTCCTGGCAGTGACGGAGCGGATCAAGGCCGGCTCCTGGAATTATTGTTAACCTGTTAACGTTATAATTAATATGTTAACTATCGTCAAGCGTGGCAAACTCTTCCGAGCGTGGTGCAGGGCTAGAATCCGGCGCAGGATGAGCGTTTCAGGCCGGCTGAGCCCCCAATAAAAAAGAGAACGTCGCGATGATCGATCGTAAGCCGATCCCCAACATCAACATCGGCCAGGTGTACGACCAGCGCTACAGCGATGCCGAAGTGCATTACGACAAGCTGGGCAACCTGGCGGAGTTTTTCGGCCGCAACATGCCCGTGCATCGGCACGACCGTTTTTTCCAGGTGCATTACGTCAAGAGCGGCGCGGTGCGCGTTTACCTGGATGACCAGCAATACCTGGAGTCGGGGCCAATGTTTTTCCTGACACCACCGACGGTAGCCCACGCTTTTGTCACCGAAGCGGACGCTGACGGGCATGTGCTGACGGTGCGCCAGCAACTGGTCTGGGGCCTGGTCGATGCTGACCCGACGCTGGTGCCCGGTTCGCAATTGCCGGCGGCCTGCGTTGCGCTGGCCCAGTTCCCGCCTGAAGTCAGGCGGCTGGAGTTTCTGTTCGAGGAACTGAGCAATGAAATCAACATGGCCGGCGCCGGGCGCAGTGCGGCGTTGGACAGCTTGACCCGCTTGATCATGATCAGCCTGCTGCGGCTCTGCGCCAACTCGCTGCAAGCCCGGCCTGCGCGTCATGAAGACCTGCGGATCTTCCATCGCTTCAATGAGTTGATCGAGGACCATTACCTGCAACATTGGCCGCTGTCGCATTACGCTGACCGTATCGGCGTCACGGAGGCACGCCTCAATGACGTGTGTCGACGGATCGCCGATTTGCCGTCCAAGCGCTTGATCCTGGAGCGGGTGATGCAGGAGGCCAAGCGGCTCCTGCTGTTCACGGGCAGTTCCGCCAGCGAAATCTGCTACCAACTGGGCTTCAAGGACCCAGCCTATTTCAGCCGGTTCTTTCAGCGTTACGCGCAGATGACGCCGGGGGAATATCGCCAGCGGCAATCGGGTTTGCGGTGAGGCCGTCATCGTGACTTCTCCCAGGGCGTCATTGCACTCATGATCATTGCAGCGCTGTCGCCGAAAAATGGCTTTTACGGCGAACGGCTTGCACATTTCACAGCCCTGGGATCACCACAGCGCCACGCTGTAGCCGACGATGATGCGGCTTTCGTCGATGTCGCTGGTCAAGCCATTGCTCGATCGCAGGGTGGCATTGCGCAGCCGCACGTTGACGTTCTTCAACGGCCCGCTTTGTACGGTGTAGACCAGGTCGGTGTCGCGCTCCCATTCGCGGCCATTGCGCACGGTGGCGGTTTGCGCATGCGAGCCGTCGACATAGCGCGTCATGAAGGTCAGCCCAGGCACGCCGAGGGCGGCGAAGTTGTAGTCGTATCGCGCCTGCCAGGCATCGGTGTTGGCCTTGGTGAAGATGTTGATGGTCACCAGGTTGACCGAATAGGGGTCTTGGCCCGGGAAGGCAAAGTCGCCGTCACCGGACAGGTTCTGATAGCCCAGGCCGAATTTGTGGGCCCCCACCGACAGGCTGAACATGCCGTTGAAAAAGCGGTTGTCGATTCGCCCGCCATCGACCCTGGAAGGGCTGCGCAGCCGTGCGCTGCCTTGTTCACGGGTGTCGAAATAACGCAGGTCGCTGCGCAGGCTCACGCCTTCGGCCAGCGGCAGGTCATGCACCAGGCCGATAAAATTCTGCCGGTAAATGTCCTGCATTTGCGCGTAGTAGTAGGTCGCCGCCAGATGAGGGTTGATGGCGTAGGTGCCACCGGCCAGGTCCAGGTGGCTGCTGGTGACGCCGCCGTAACTCATCGATTCATTGTTGGAGGAGTCGCGCAGGTTCTGTTTCTCCAGGCGGCCGACGTTGAGGGTCAGGCCGTCGATCTCCTGGGAGGTCACCAGCTCACCGTTATAGGTCGACGGTAGCAAGCGGGTGTCGTTGTAGGCGGCCACCGGCAACAACGGTTGCAGGGTGCCGAGCTTAAGGACGGTTTTGGAGACGCGTAGTTTGCCGGTCAGGCCGAGTTCGCTGTAGCTGTCGGCCGGCTCGCCGCTGGCACCCGCCGGCAGCAGGCCGGTACCTCGACGGTCACGGCTGGAGTCGAGTTTGAGCCCAAGCTCACCCAAGGCATCCACGCCAAAACCGACCACGCCCTGGGTGTAGCCTGACTCCAGGCGCAACACAAAGCCCTGTGCCCATTCTTGCGCCTGGTTCTGCGGCGCGTTGCTCTGGCGAAAGTCGCGGTTCATATAGAAGTTGCGCAGGTCCAGGTTGGCCTTGCTGTCCTGGATAAAGTCGGCGTGGGCAACCAGAGGGGTAAACGCGGCGCACAGGCCAGCGCTTGCCGCCGTGCGTAAGAAGCACGAATGCATGAGGGACGTTCCTTTTGTTGTTTTTGTGGGTATGGCCCCTGTCAGCTCAGGGCTGGCATATTGTTAACATGTTATCGTTGTGCGCGGTAGGTGGTTTTGCAATATTTTGAAAAAAATGTTTCTAGGTTAACGTTTTTTCGGGGCGGCCTTATTGCATGGGCGTAGCGCCGACTCTAAGCTTCGACGCTTCGACCTCAACTGTGCGTGGAACCATGTCAACCCCTAGACCGTCCCTTACGCTGACTTTGCTCCAGGCCCGCGAGGCGACCATGGCGTTCTTTCGGCCGTTGCTCAATGAACATGACCTGACCGAACAGCAGTGGCGAGTCATTCGGATCCTGCGCCAGCAGGGCGAGTTGGAGAGCCATCAACTGGCGCACCTGGCGTGCATCCTCAAACCCAGTCTGACCGGCGTGCTGAGCCGTCTGGAGCGGGACGGTATCGTCCGGCGCAGGAAGTCATCCGAAGATCAGCGCCGCGTGTTCATCGCCCTCACTGAACAGGGGCAGCAGTGCTTCGTCGACATGAGCGCAGGGATGGAAAGCAACTACCTGAAGATTCAGGAGCAGTTTGGTGAAGAGTCGTTGGCGCAATTGCTCGAGCTGCTTAACAAGCTCAAGAGCCTGAAGCCTTAGTGGTCTTGCCTGGCAGGCAATGACAAGAAGGTTTGTCACGTCCAGTCAAGTGCCGCGCTCTGGCCTGGCCTCTAATAAGCTGACTTACCGCCCCCCCCATAAGAGGACATGATCATGTGGACCAAACCCGCCTATACCGATATGCGCATTGGCTTTGAAGTGACGATGTACTTCGCCACTCGATGAGCCCCCCGATACGCCTGGAAACGGCGCGCCAGCCCTAGGTGTGCGCTGTACATCGACTATTTCGCCGGGCTGGACTTGAACACGCCGCTGAGGACAAAGGCGTAGCGTTCCGGACGGATAAAGAACGTGGTGCGGTCGCAGCAGCGGCCGTCGGCAAAGTACGAGGTGCGCTCCATCACCAGCAGCGCCGCGCCGCGTTTGACGTGCAAGGTGCTGGCCAGGCTTGCATCGGCGGCTTGCGCACGAATGGCCAGGTCGGCACGGGTGACGGCCTGGCCGGTGATCGATTCCAGGATCGAATAGATCGGTTGATGCTCAACGTCGGCCCAGACCACACTGGCCAACTCGGCCGGCAGGTGGCTGCGGCCCAGGGCGATGGGTTCGTCATCCACGAAATGCAGGCGCTCCAACAGCAGGCAATCGTGCGCGGCTTCAAACAATCCCTTCAAGGCTTCCGGAACAGGCTGCAGCGTGTGGCTGATCACCTGCATGCTCGGTTTGAGTCCTTGCAATAACAAGGCTTCATGGAAACTGCGCAACGCATCCAGGCCATGTCGAACCTGTTTCGCCGCGACGAACGTGCCTTTGCCTTGCTTGCGCTCTACCACGCCGTCGTCGCTGAGCTTGCCCACCGCCAGGCGCACCGTGACGCGGCTGACCCCAAAGCGTTCGCCCAGTTCGGCTTCTGAAGGCAGTTTGCCGGAGGGTTCGAAATCACCGCGCTGAATCTCCTCCAGCAAACGATGGGCGATCTGTTCGTAGAGCGAGGTGGTGCTGTCGCGAAGAATGGACGTAGACACGGTCGGCTTCCAGGGGCCTCGGAGTGGGGCGGTGCGCCTTCACTTCTAAGGTTATAAAAATAGGTTATTGGGACAACTTGTATTAATACGTATTATGTCAGGCATTCCCATTGTAAACGACCTGACGATACTTGCCATGCCCGACTCCTTGCCTTACGCACCGCTGCAAGCCGACGCCCTGACGGTCGATGCCATCAGTTTCAGCTACCCCAACGGGCATCGGGTGTTCAACGCTTTCAGCCTGAACGCCAAGCCGGGCGAATTCGTCGCGATCCTCGGGCCGTCCGGCTGCGGGAAAACCACGTTGTTGAATCTGTTGTCGGGTTTTCAACAACCCCAGAGCGGCCAGATCAGCATCAACCAGACCGCCGTGCGGCCGGAGCGCTCGGAGTTGGGCTATGTGTTTCAGGCACCGCAGTTGTTTCCCTGGCTGAGCGCGCTGGAAAACGTGCGTTTCGGCCTGCGGATGACGGCACAGCTCAACGAGGATCAACAGCGCGCGCAGGCGTTGCAGTACTTGCGTCTGGTCGGTCTGGAAAGCGCGGCGCAACGCTTGCCCCATCAACTGTCGGGGGGCATGCAGCAGCGCGTCTCCCTGGCCAGGACCTTGGCGTTGGAGCCCAGTGTATTGCTGATGGACGAACCCTTCGCCGCGCTGGATGCGATCAGCCGCAACAGCATGAATGAAGAGACGCTGCGGATCTGGGCCGAACTGGGCCAGACGGTGCTGTTCATCACCCACGACATCGACGAGGCGGTGTTCCTGGCCGACCGGGTCATCGTGCTCAACATCGCCCCGGGCGGCATCCACAGCGAATTGGACATTCATCTGCCACGTCCGCGTTCCAACCTGAAAACCCGTCGCCTGCCGGCCTTTCTTGATTACCGCAATGAGCTGATGGAGCGCATTTCCCACGTCATGGAAGCGGCCGACGCCATCGCTGATCCCACCCCCCGTCAACCTGAGTTAACCGCATGATCAAACGTTCGCTGCTTGCTCTTTCCTTGTCTGTTGCCGCCTTGGCAAGCAGCACATTTGCCGTGGCTGCCGAAGAGAAACCCCTGCGCGTGGGGTATGTGTTCGCCATGGCCAACGCCCCGGCGCTGATCGCCGACAAGCAGGGTTACTACCGCGAGGAAGGCTTGAATGTCGACCTCAAGGCCCTGGGCGATGGCCCCGTGATCCAGCAGGCGTTGGCGGCCGGTGAATTGGACGTGGCCTATGTCGGCACACCGCCGGTGTACCAATGGTTTTCCCGCGGCCTGCAAAGCCGGATCCTGGCCAAGGTCAACTACGGGCAAGCCGCGGTCATTGTCGACGCCAAGAGCCCGATCAACAGCCTGGAGCAGCTCAAGGGAAAAAAACTCGCCGGGGTCAAGAAGGGCAGTGGCATGGACGTGCTGTTGCGCGGCTATGTGCTGAAAGAAAAAGCCGGGCTCAACCCGGACAAGGACCTGGACATCATCGACATGCCACCGGGCAACATGAACGCGGCGCTGGAGCGCGGGATTGTCGATGCGGCGTTTTCCTGGGAACCCTTTGTCAGCCAATCGTTGCTGCGCGGGTCGAGCCGGATTCTGCTCGACGTCAACCAGGCGCTGCCGAATTACCCGTGGTACGTGGTGATCGCGCTGCCGAAAACCTTGCAGGAACGTCCAGACGATGTGGTCAAGTTGCTGCGCGCGCACCGCAAGGCCATCGCGTTCCTCAATGAGCATCCTGACGAGTCGAACCGGATCATCGCCGAGGCGTTCAAGCTTGAAGCGGTACAAGGGCCCGACGGCCAGACCATTGCCCCGCAGGCCATCGTCGCCCAGGCACGGACGCGATTGGGCTGGTCGGCGGACTTGCAGGCTGCGGACATCCAATTCATCCAGCGGCTGATGAATTACTCCCACGCGCTGGGCTTTATCGACACCACGCTCAAGACCGAGCAGATCGTGGATACCTCCTACCTGGAAAAAGCCTCGCGCTGAGTCTGAGCCTGTCATGTCCTTGCCAAAACCGAATTGGGGATGGGCTTCGCTGCCATTCCTGCTGTTGATCTGGATGGCCCTGGCCAGCCGCTTTCCCACCTACATCCTGCCGCAGCCCTGGGATGTGGCGCGCGAAGCCGTGCGCTGGCTCAGCGACGCTTCGCTGTGGCAGCACCTCAGGGCGAGTGTCCTGGAAGAAGTCGGCGGCTTCTGCGCCGCAGTGCTCGTGGCGATTGGGTTGGGCACCGCCGGTGGCCTGTCTTCGCGCTTTCGCGATTTCATCTCGCCGCTCAACAGCCTGTTCATGGCGATCCCACCCATCGCCTGGGCGCCGCTGATCATGATCATTTTCGGCCTGGGCTATGTCTCGATTGTGCTGGTGATTTTCATCGCAGCGGTGTTCCCCATGGCGGTCACGATCCAAGAGGGCGTACAGAGCATTCGCGGTGGCGAAGTCCGCGCCGCACGCACCTTGGGCGCCAATGCCGGGCAACTGCTGGCCCACGTTTATCTACCTGCTTCATTGCCGTTCGTGACCGCAGCCTTGCGCATCGGCTTCAGCCAGGGGTGGCGGGCATTGGTTGCGGCGGAAATGATCGGCGCTTCCCAAGGCATTGGCTGGATGGTCTCTACGGGCGGGCAGATCGGCAACAGCAGCCAGGTGCTGCTGGGCATCGTGCTGATCGGCCTGATTGCCTGGCTGATGGAGAGTTTTGTGTTCCGGCGCATCGAGCGTCACTACCAGAAATGGCGTGTGCAGTGAGCATCGCCATGTGTCTTCAAACCTTCAGTGGACCACTGCACGAGGTGTCATGTGAGTAACGTTTTCGATCCCCGCGAAGCCGGGCACTACATTGCCCCGCAAGGCCTCTACGAACGCAACAAGAAACGCCCGTTCCTGGGCAGCATCCACTGTGATCGCGACACGCTGGTCGCTGGCCAATGGGATGAAATCACCCTGGTCTACGAGGTGGGAGGCAGCGGCCTGGCCGACGGCGCGTGGTTGAAACTGGCCTTCAAGTTCTACTCCGACTGGGCGCTGTTCCAGACCTCGAATCCGGCCGGGCCCAACTACGTCAGCGCCGAGTATCAGGCGGGCGAGTTGGTCCCCGGCCAGAGCCAGGCCACGGTGCAGCATTTGAAAGTGCGCTTCGACCAGAAGGGGCATGAGCGGCCGTTCCAGAAAGCGATCATCATCGACATCATCGACGGCTACCTGAACCCCGGTGACAAAATCACCATTCGCCTGGGCGACCGTCGCCAGGGCGGGGCGGGCACGCGGGTGCAGAGTTTCGTCGAGAAAGACTTCCGTTTCCGGCTGTTTATCGACCCGTTGGGCAGCTCGAAGTTTGCCGAGGTGCCAGGCGATCCGTTGCTGAACATCGTGCCGGGGCCAGCGCAGAGCGTGCAGTTGATCGTGCCGCGGCTGGTCAGCGCTGGCGAGGCGTTCGACGTGCTGCTGCGGGTCGATGATGCCTGGGGCAACACGTGCCGCAACCTGCCGCTCAAGGGTGTGCTGACCCTGCTCGACCCTGAAGGCGGCGAGCGCCAACAAGCGTTTACCCTGGCCAATGAAGGGTGGGCGACGGCGCGGCTCGAGGGGTTTGACCTCGGGGCGGTGGGCGAGTGGCGATTGTCCGCCGAGCTGGAAACGCCTGGCGTGCGCGGCGCCCAGGCTTTCGTCAGCGTCGACCCGGCCGGCAGCGCATTGCGTCCGCTGTACGCCGACCTGCATGTGCACTCCGATGACACTGTGGGCACCAACGACACGCTGTATAACCTCAGCTACGGTCGCGATGTCGCCGGCCTCGATGTACTCGGCTATACCGCCAACGACTTCAATATCACCGAGCAACGCTGGGATCAGGCGGTGAAGCTGATTCATGAACTCAACGAGCCCGGCCGTTTCGTCTGCTACCCCGGCACCGAGTGGTGCGGCAACTCCTGTGCGGGCGGCGACCGCAATGTCGTATTCCTGCATGATCGCAAGTCCGAGTTTCCGTTCGACAACCAAGGGCGGTTGGTGCGCTCCTTTGAATGGAACGAGTTCACTGCCGGTACCATCAAGCCGGGCGCCTGGCCGGTGGATGAGTTATACGCGGCCTATGCGAAAGACCCGGAAGGTCACCTGATGATGCCCCATGTCGGCGGGCGCCGCTGCAACCTCGACTGGCACCACCCGGAGCTGGAGCGCTTGATCGAAGTCGGCTCGGCCTGGGGCCAGTTCCATTGGGTCTACTCCGAAGCCCTGCAGCGCGGCTATCGGGTCGGCGCCGCGGCGAACAGTGATGAGCATCAGGGCCGTTGCGGCGGCGGTGTACCGGCCACGGCGGTGTTCGGTTCGCGCGGCGGGCTGACCGGCGTAGTCGCCGACGGCTTCGACCGCGCGAGTGTCGGCAAGGCGCTGCGTGCCCGGCGCACGTTTGCCACCACCGGCGAGCGTTCGTTTGCCAGCCTGCGTCAGGGCCGGCACTTCATGGGCGAGGTGTTCACGGCGGATTCGAACGCAACGTTGGACTATCGATTGCTGGGCGAGGCGGGCTGGGAGCAGGTGGATTTGTTCGATGGCGATCAACGGATCTGGTCGCGCAACCTGCATCAGGAGCTGGGCTTTTCCACCCAACGTATTCGCCTGCGCCTGGGCGGCGCGCGGATCAAGGATCGTTATCGCGGTGCCTATTGGACCGGCGAGGTTCGGGTAACCGGGGCGGTGATCAACGGCTTTCGCGCCTTGGGCCTGGATCATCCGGAGCAAACCGTGTGGCGCAAGGACGCCACGACCCTGGCCTTTCGCACCGACACCAACGGCGACACCGACAGTATCGAAATCGACCTGTCGCAGTTGGTCGGCGCGAGGTTGCAGGTGCGTAGCCGCATCGACAACTACATCAAGGTCGGCGATCCGTCTGAACCGCAACCCTACGTGCATGCGCCGACGGTGCTGATGGAGCTGTCCGGCGAAGAACTGCTGGCGCAGTCCCAGGTGATCGAAGAGTTGCCGGGCGCCGAATTGAAAGTCTCACTTGAACGAACCACCGCTGCGCCGCTGCCGCGCGAGCTGCAAGGCACGATCGAGCTGGCCCGACTCAACCTGCAAGCGGGCCGTGAGCATCCGTTGTTCATCTGTGCGCGCCAGCGCGATCAGTCCCGGGTCTGGACCTCGGCGCTGTTCCTGACACTGACTTGAGGCCGTCGCGTTCAGACCGTACGTCAGCACGTTTGATGACTGGACAGGGAAGTCCGCTACGTCAGTTGGCCGGCATTCGCGGACCGAGCGCCCTCTCATGAGGGCCATGCCCAGTGAAGGGTAAACGGGACGAACTCACTTCTCCCATTGTTCAAGCAGAATCGAAACAAACTTCTCTGCGGCTGGAGATAACGAAGCGCCGCGTCGGTAAACCAGCCCCAGTGAGCGGTTCACCACGGGCTCTACCAACGGGATGCTGACCAACGTTGGGTGATCCACGGCCGGCATCGCCAGGCTGGGGACGGCTGATACCCCGAGGCCCGCTTCCACCAGGCCTAGGGACGTCGAAAGATGCTGCACCTCATAGAACCACTGCGGGCGCCAACTCAACCCCGACAAGGCATGATCGAGCAACATCCGGTTGCCGCTCAGGCGTCCGACACCGATCAGACGATAATTGCTGAGTTCCGACCAGGTCACCGCACTGCGTTCGGCCAATTCATGATCGCGTCGACACGCTAAGACAAAAGGCTCGTCGACCAAGGGGACGAACTCTATGTCGGGGTGCTGGCCGCTCATCATGTTGATGCCGAAGTCGGCTTCGCCGCGCAGTACCGCCTCCAGCCCTTCGTTCGCGCTCAGATCAAGCAGGCGGATCCGGATCTGTGGATAGCGCTCGTTGTAGAGGCGTATGACCGAAGGCAGGAAATAAAAGGCTGCGGTGGGGATACAGGCCAGGGTCACGCGCCCGCTTTGGCGTTCGGCCAACTCGCGGATATTGAGTATGGAGTCGTCGAAGTCGTCCAGCAGGCGGCGAGCCTTGGGTAGAAAGTCCCGCCCCACGCTGGTGAGGCTCACTCTTCTTGTGGTGCGGTCGAGTAGGGCTGTACCCAAGCCTTCCTCAAGTTTTTTCATGCGTCTGCTCAGCGCGGGCTGGGACAGGTGCAAGGCTTCAGCCGCTTCGTGGAAGCTGCCGAGTTCTGCGATTTTCACGAAAGATCGGATGTCGTTTAGCTCATATTGCATTTTTTATACCTCAACCAGAGGGGGCGGCGGCGCTCGCTCATCCTAATTTTATCATTCGCCAAACGCAATAATCCGGCCGATTTTTGCATTGGAAACATTTTTCAAAGCCTGCGACTCTTGCTTCAAGAGCATTAATCACCCCGATTGATCAATAAGAGTTAGTTTTCATGCAACGAATTCCTTGTGTGCTTATGCGCGGTGGTACGTCCAAGGGGCCGGTATTTCTCGCCTGGGACCTCCCTGATTCGATCGAGCAGCGTGATGAGCTGTTGCTCAACCTGATGGGCTCTGGCCACGAGCTGGAGATTGACGGGATCGGCGGTGGCAGCCCCCAGACAAGCAAGGTCGCGATCGTCAGCCCATCCCTGCACCCGGATGCCGATGTCGACTATTTGTTCGTTCAGGTTATGGTGTCCCAGCGTCGAGTCGATACAGCGCCCAATTGCGGCAATATGCTGTGCGCCGTAGGCCCGTTTGCCGTTGAGCAAGGGCTGGTCAAGGCCTCTAAAGGCCGCACGCTCGTGCGTATTCGCAACCTCAACACCGGGACGTTCGTGAACGCCGAGGTCTACACCCCCGAAGGAACCGTCAGCTATGAGGGCGACACCGCCATTGACGGCGTACCGGGGACTGCCGCTCCGGTGCAACTGACCTTCCTCGATGCCGCGGGCAGCAAAACCGGCAAGCTTTTCCCGACGGGGCAGACACAGGACGTGATTGACGGCATCCCGATGACGTGCATCGACATGGCCATGCCAATGATGATCATCGAGGCGGGCCAATTGGGTAAGCGCGGTGATGAAAGCCCGGCTGAACTGGATGCCGACAAGGCGTTCCTGGGGCGTCTGGAGTCCCTGCGACTGCAGGCCGGCCTGGCAATGGGCCTTGGCGATGTGAGTGACAAAGTGATTCCCAAGCCTGTCCTGGTGTCTACGGCCAAGGCGGGCGGAACCATTCAGGTGCGTTATTTCATGCCGCATAATTGCCACCGCGCACTGGCGATTACAGGCTCCATTGGCCTGGCGACCGCATGTGTGACCGACGGCAGTGTGATTGCGCAATTGCTGGGCGGGGTGAGTGAGCCGCGCTTGAAACACGTGCGGATTGAACATCCAAGTGGTGGAATAGACGTTGTTTTGTCCTACACCGGTGCTCAGGGTGAGACAATTCGTGCCTCGGTCGTGCGTACGTCGCGCAGGCTGTTCTCCGGTTATGTATACGCTGCGGCTTCCCGACGACTCGCCGGGTAACTCCCCCTAGTCGTACCGTTTCTGCATCAGAACAATTCTAAAAATGGGTGATGCCATGAAGTTTGTAAAATCGCTCTACGTCCAGATTCTCTTCGCCGTTGTGTTGGGCGTGCTGGTCGGGCATTTTTGGTCGCAACAGGCTGTTGCCTTGAAGCCGCTGGGTGATGCCTTTATCAAGCTGATCAAGATGATGATCGCGCCAGTGGTGTTCTGCACGATCGTCACCGGTATCGCCGGCATGAGCGACAAACGCTCCCTCGGGCGTTTGTTGAGCAAGACCCTGCTGCTGTTCCTGGGCCTGACCGTGATCAGCCTGATCATCGGCCTGGTGTCGGTCTACCTGTTCAAGCCCGGCGTGGGCATGAACATCGACCCTGCGCAATTAAGTACCAAGGGGCTGTCGCAGTACACCGAGTCCGCGGCGAAGCTGGGCGTGGTCGAGTTTTTCATGCACATCATCCCGGAGACGTTCATCGGCGCTTTCAACAAGGGTGAAGTGCTGCCGGTGCTGTTCATTGCGGTGCTGTGCGGTTTTGCGCTTTCGTCGATTGGCGAGCGTGGCAAGCCGGTATTGGATGTACTGGAATCGGCTTCACACATGGTGTTCAAGATCTTCTCCTACCTGATGCGCTTCGCTCCCATCGGCGCCTTTGGTGCCCTGGCGTTCACGGTAGGGCAGTACGGCATCACCTCGCTGGGCTCGTTGGCCAAGCTGATCATGACGTTGTATATCGCCTGTGCGTTCTTTGTCTTTGTGGTGCTGGGCAGTATCTGCCGCGCCCATGGCTTCAGCCTTTGGAAGTTGCTGCGCTACTTGCGCGAAGAGTTCCTGGTGGTGCTCGGGACGTCTTCTACCGAGCCGGTGATGCCGCGGATGCTGGAAAAGCTCCAGGCCCTGGGTTGCAAGAAAAGCGTGGTGGGGCTGGTGTTGCCCACGGGCTACTCGTTCAACCTCGACGGCACGGCGATCTACCTCTCGCTGGCCGCCGTGTTCATTGCCCAGGCCTGCAACATCGACCTGAGCCTGACACAGATCGTGACCATGCTGGCAATCATGCTGTTGTCCTCGAAGGGCGCGGCGGGTGTCACCGGCTCGGGTTTTGTCGCACTGGCGTCGACCCTGACGGTGATCCATGACATTCCCTTGGCCGGCCTTGCCTTGCTGATCGGTATCGACCGCTTCATGTCGGAAGCCCGGGCGTTGACCAGCCTGGCCAGCAACGCGGTGGCGACCGTGGTGATATCGCTCTCGGAGAATGCCTGTGACCGCGAAGTCTTGATGCGGACCTTGGAAGGCAAGCCTTCGCCTGACGTGCCCCCGGTCCTGACGCCACACTGGGATGATGTGAAGGTCACCAAACACGTCTGACCGGTCACGGCTCAGGCCTGCCCCCCCAATTAAATCAATGAATACCCCCCGCCAGGCACCGTTGGTCGTGCCATCTGGCGGGAACGGGGTCGCGCGCCTGTGCGTCGGCCACGCTACTCATAAGAACAAGAGAACTTACCTATGCTCGCATTGCTTGGCTTGGCCATGGTGGTGGTCTTCACCTTCCTGATAATGACCAAACGCTTGTCGCCGATTGTCGCCCTGACGGTGGTGCCTATCGTGTTCGCCGTCATCGGTGGGTTCGGTGGCACAACCGGCAAGATGATGCTCGATGGCTTGAAAATGGTCGCGCCTTCAGCGGCGCTGTTGCTGTTCGCGATCCTGTTTTTCGGCTTGATGATTGACGCCGGTTTGTTTGACCCGCTGATTCGCAAGATCCTCAAGCGCGTCAACGGCGACCCGATGAAAATCGCTGTCGGCACCGCGTTGCTCTCGCTGGTGGTGGCATTGGACGGCGACGGCACTACCACCTACATGATTACCTGTGCGGCCATGCTGCCGCTGTATAAACGTATCGGCATGAACCCGATGATTCTGGCCACCATTGCCATGCTTTCCCTGAGCATCATGAGCGGCATGACCCCTTGGGGAGGCCCCGCCACCCGAGCGATCGCAGCGTTGGGCCTGGACGCCGGTGCTTACTTCGTGCCCTTGCTGCCGACCATGATTGGCGGCGCGATGTGGGTGGTGTTCACCGCATTCCTGCTGGGGCGTGCCGAGCGCAAGCGCATCGGTAACGTGCAATTGCAAAGCGGCGGCGGTAACTGCTACATCGAAGCGATCCTCGAGGACACGCCGTACAAACGCCCGAAACTGGCCTACATCAACCTGTTGCTGGTGATCGCGGTGATGGTTGCCCTGGTCATGGGGATCATGCATTCGGCGATCCTGTTCCTGATCGGGTTCGTGCTGGCATTGATGATCAACTATCCGCAACTGGACATTCAGAAGGAACGCATCCTGGCCCATTCGGGCAACGCCATGACCGTCGTGCTGCTGGTGTTCGCCGCGGGTATTTTCGCCGGGATTTTCTCCGGTACCAAAATGGTCGATGCCCTTGCGCAAACCCTGGTTGACTGGATCCCACCCTCCTGGGGGCATCTGTTTCCGCTGGTGGTGGCAGTTACCAGCATGCCGCTGACATTCGTGCTGTCCAACGATGCTTATTACTTCGGGGTCGTGCCGATCCTGGCTAACGCTGCTGCCGCCTATGGCATCGATCCGGTGGAGATCGCCCGCGCGTCGATTCTGGGTCAACCGGTCCACCTGATGAGCCCGTTGGTCGCTTCAACCTTGTTGTTGGTCGGCATGGTCGATCGCGATATCGGCGACTTCCAGAAAGCCACCGTCAAATGGGCTGTCCTCACCTCCTTGGTCATCACGGCGCTGGCGCTGTTGACCGGAGCGATCAGCCTCTTCACCTGATTCAACCAGGTCACTGGGTTCTTCTTCTGACGCGCCTCACCCGCGAGGCGCGCGACTTCCTGCACTTCAAATAACAACAATGAGTAGTTTGCCATGAGCACTTTGCATTCCCGACGCGCGCTGTTTTCAGTTATTGGTTTGTTGCCGCTGGCCACTGCCAGTGCAGAAGGATTTATCGACGACAGCAAACTCAAGCTGCAATTACGCAACGTCTATTTCAATGAAAACTTCCGTGACGAGCATGGCATGAGTGCCCGAGCCGCGAGGACGGCGAAGAGCGAGCGGACTGAATGGGCCCAGGGGTTTCTGTTGGACTACCAATCGGGATACACCCCAGGCACCCTCGGGTTCGGGGTCGATGCCCTTGGCCTGCTCGGGGTCAAGCTCGACTCCGGCCGTGGTCGCAGCGGTACCGGGTTGTTGCCCGTCCATGACGACGGGCGTGCGGCTGACGAATTTGCAAGCCTGGGTGTGACGGCCAAAGCCCAACTGGCCAAGACCACCGTCAAATACGGCACCTTGTTACCCAAGACACCGGTACTGATCTACAACGATGCACGCCTGATACCGCAAACCTACCAGGGCGCGCAGATCAGCAGCCTCGACATCCAGAATCTGAGCCTCACCGGGGGCCGCCTGGATCGCTTCAAGTTGCGTGACTCCAGCAACAGCATGCCGATCGTGCCCGATGGCTACAGTGGCGATAAATCCGGCGACTTCAGCTACGCCGGTGCCGAATACAAACTGGGGAAAAACATCCGGTTGAGTTACTTCTACGGCGAATTGGAGAATTTCTACCGCCAGAACTTCGCCGGTATCCAGCACGATCTGCCGTTGGGCGGCGGCGTGCTGACCAGCGACCTGCGCTACTTCAACAGTGTCGATAGCGGTTCTGCCTACGCGGGCAAGATCGACAACGACATGTTCAGCGGCCAACTGTCTTACGCCATTTCAGGTCACACCTTCGGCGGCGGGTACCAGGCCCTCAGGGGCGACGCCGGTTTGCCCTATATCAGTGGCGCCACCGTTTATTCGTTCAGCAATGCCGGGATAGGCAAGTTCATCGAGGAAGATGAAAAGACCTGGATGCTGAGCTACGGCTATAACTTTGCCGCCCTCGGCGTGCCGGGCCTGACGTTCTCCACCCGCTACTTGAGCGGTAACGACGGCAAGTCCTCGACCAAGGTCAAGGAATGGGAGCGGGACGCCGAAGTGGCCTACGTGGTGCAACAAGGCACCTTCAAGGGGTTGGGCGTGCGGTTGCGTAACTACGTGTACCGTGCCGACTACTCCCGTGGCCGGGACAGCAACCGTATTTACTTTACCTACGACATCGCACTCTGGTGAAATCGCCGATCGCGGCTCTGCGACGTTCGCAGGCCGCGTTTTTATTGGCGGCTTCATCGGATAAGACGAAGGAAATAAATGATGTCGTTCAAAACTAAAATACTGCTGCTGACCTTATTACCGGTGATGTTGTTTGCGCTTGTTTTAGGTTTGAGCGCCCGTGGCACGTTGCAGTCCCAGGCCGAGCAGGAAGTCGCACAGACTCGCGAGCGGCTGCTCGAGGAAAGCCGCACTCGACTCACGGACTACGCGAGCATCGCTCGTACTTCCATCGCCGAACTCTATGATCGGGCCGCGACCGGGGACCTCGCCAGCCGCGCCTTGGCAATCAGCCGCTTGTCCAAAGTGAAGTATGGCGACGACGGTTATTTCATCGGCTACGACAGTCAGGTTGTGCGCCTGTTTCGCGGTGACAGCAGCGAAGGCGTCGGCACCAATATGAGTGATCGCAAAGACATCAACGGGAAGTTCTTGAACCGTGAAATGGTCGAAGCGGGAAAAAACGACACCCACTTCGTCACGTATTCAGGTGGGGTCGTCAACACCGATAAAGTCGTGCCCAAGCTCGCTTACAGTTTTTATTTGCCCAAGTGGGACATGGTCGTCGTCACCGCGATCAACCTGGACAGTATTGAAGTTCAGGTGGCCAAGGTGCGCGCCGCCGTTGACCAGCGCATCAGCAACCTGATGTACAGCATTGTGCTTATCGCCGTCGCGCTGATTGGCATTATCGGGGCGCTGGCGCTCGTGCTGGTCAAACGCAGTCTAGGCCCCTTGACCTTGATTCGGGCGCACCTTGACGAAATCGCCGCGGGGGAGGGGGACCTGACGCGGCGGCTACCGCAGGTCAGTCGAGACGAACTGGGGCAACTGGCCGGTTCGTTCAATGCCTTTATCGAAAAAATCCACAGCCTCGTCAGCCAGATCGTCGCCATGAGCGAACAGTTGACGGGGTCGGTCAGTCGTGTGGCCGAGCAGAGCAGGCAGATTGATCGGGCCATGGACCAGCAGCGCCAGGAAACCGACCAGGTGGCGGCGGCGATAAACCAGATGTCATCGGCGGCGCAGGAAGTGTCGCTCAGCGCGCAAAATGCTGCAGAAGCTGCCGTCGAGACCGACAAGCAGTCCCAGCACGCGCGGCAAATCGTCAATGGCAGCATTACTCGGATGCAGGCACTCAGGGGGGAGCTGGATGAGAGTGGGGTCTCCATGGCGAGTCTGCAAAACGATGTGACGTCGATCGTCACTGTGCTGGATGTTATTCGCTCGATCGCCGAGCAGACCAACCTTCTTGCGCTGAATGCGGCCATTGAAGCGGCCCGTGCCGGTGAGGCGGGGCGCGGTTTTGCGGTGGTTGCTGACGAAGTGCGCGCGTTGGCCAGTCGTACTCAACGCAGCACCCAGGAAATCCAGGTGATGGTTGAGCGTCTCAATAGCGCAACCGGCGGTGTGGTCAAGGCGATGCACCAATCGACCGAAGCCGCGCAAGGCGCGAGTGCGCAGGCTGATCAGGCGGGTGAGTTCCTGGGCAATGCTGTCGAGCTGATTGCGACGATCAATGCGATGAACGCACAGATCGCCAGTGCCGCCGAGGAGCAGACCTCGGTGGCTGAGGAGATCAACCGTGGGGTCCATCAGATCGCGCGAGCCATTGATTCGGTGGCCAACCAGACTCAACTGGGGGTCAAGACGGTCGATGAGTTGTATACCATCGGCAGTCGTATGCAAGGTTTGCTGGGGCAGTTCAAAATTTGATGGCCTGGGCCTGCGTTGACACGCAGCGCGCGTCAATGCAGGCCAAGGCGATGATTGCTTTCATGCGCTATCCGGGTAAACGAAAACGCTCCTTCATCACGCGTTGACGGCCACTGTGCGTTGTTTGCGATACAGGATTGTCGTCGCGGTGAACCCGCACAGCGCAGCAAACATCAGCCAGTAGGCCGGCGATGCCTTATCGCCTGTCGCCTGCACGAGCATGGTCGACACGGCAGGCGTAAACCCTCCAAATACAGCCGTCGCCAAACTGAAGGCCAGGGAAAACCCCACAACCCGTACGTTTTGCGGCATCACCTCTGTCAGCGCAGCGACCATCGCGCCGTTGTAAATACCGAAGAAGAAAGAGAAGTACAGCAGTACGCAGAGCAGCCGTTCGAAACTTGCCGCTGCGGCCAGCCAGTGCATGGCCGGATACGCGGTGAATATGCACAGCAGGGAAATCGCCAACAATAGGGGGCGACGGCCGATGCGGTCCGAGAGTGTGCCGCCGATGGGCAACCAGATGAAGTTGCTCAGGCCGACGAAGAGCGTGACGACCAGGCTGTCGGTGGTGCTCAGGTTGAGTACGGAGCGGCCATAGGTGGGGGTGTAGACCGTAATCAGGTAGAACGTGGTGGTCGTCATGGACGCCAATAGACCGCCTGCCAGCACCGTGCGCCAGTTGTCGCGCATGGAGCGAAACACTTCATTGGCACTTGGGTGATGCCGGCGCGCTTTGAACGCCTCGGTTTCCTGCAGGGAGCGGCGGATGATGAAGATGAACGGAATAATCACGCAACCGATGAAGAACGGGATCCTCCATCCCCAGGCAGCGACCTCGGCAGCTGCCATGGAGGCGTTGATGGTGTAACCCAGCGCTGCCGCAAGAATGATCGCCACCTGTTGGCTGGCCGACTGCCAACTGGTGTAGAAACCGCATCGCCCCGGTGTGGCGATTTCAGCCAGATACACTGAAACGCCGCCCATTTCCGCGCCGGCGGAGAAGCCCTGCAACAGCCGCCCCAACAACACCAATATGGGCGCCGCGATACCGATGCTGGCATAGCCGGGTACCAAGGCGATCAGGACCGTTCCGGCGGCCATGATCGAGAGCGTCACAATCAGGCCCTTGCGCCGTCCAACCTTGTCGATGTAAGCCCCGAGCACGATAGCGCCCAGTGGACGCATCAAGAACCCGGAACCGAATACGGCGAAGGTCATCATCAGCGAAGCGAACTCGCTGGTGGCAGGAAAGAACGTCTGGGAAATGTAGGTCGCGTAGAAGCCGAACAGAAAGAAGTCGAACTGTTCGAGAAAATTGCCGCTGGTGACCCGCAGGATGGCGCCCAGTTTTGAACCCTTGGACGGGGTGTCTTGCGTTGTTGTTTTCATCATGGCTACCGTGGTGATCAGTCTTGTTTTTGGAATGACGGTGTTAGCGATCAGTCGCTTGCGGCGTTAATCGGGTTGGGTTGGCGTTTTTCGATGGAATATTTGAGCAGCGCGGCGCTGCGGAAGATGCCGTGGGCGAACTTGCTGTAGGGCATGGTCAGGAAGAAAGCCATGACCAGGCCGAGATGGATCGCCAGCAACAGGCCCAGGGCAACGGTTTCGCGAAACGCCAGGAGCGCCAGGCCGCTGGCGCTGATAAGAAACAGCAGCGCGATAAAGCCGCGGTCCATGGGTTTCTGCTGTTCGTCGCCCTGTTCGGCGTTGCGACGCAGGTTCAACCACAAGAGCCCCGCCGGGCCAACCAGCAACCCGAGCCCGCCGGCGATGCCGAGCATCACCGGCATGCTCAGGACGGGGTAGGGCGCCGACCAGCCCAGCAGGAAATGGTAGAGCGTGGCCACACCGGTAGCGGCGAAGCACAGCATGAAGCCGTAGAAGGTGAAGTGGTGCATGCGCCGCCGCCACAAGGTGAATTGATCGTCGGCGTTATTGCAGCCCTCGCCATGGCCGCCATCCAGGTACTTGAGCGTGGCAACATTGGCGGTCGCTTCCAGCGCCGCCGACGTTGTTTGCCGGGGTGAGGCGTCGACCGGCGAGACATTGCGCCAGAAGCGCCGCACGCCGATCGTCAACGCGAGGACCGCGAAACCAAACACTGCGCCGAACATCAGGGCCAGGGTGTTATGCGGGAAGATCCCGTAGAAATTCCCCCCGGGCATTGGCGTGAACAGATTGCCCATCACCATCAGCGTCAGGCAGAGAAACAGGGCTAGCCCCGCGCCGGATGACAGCGCCAGGGTCAGCCCGTTGCGCCGGTATAAGGTGCCCATCACCTGCGGCCAGGCGTACTCGGCGTAGGTGTCGAGGCGGACTTTGGCCATGGCTTTGGGCACGTTGATAGCAAATTCATGAGGGGCGGCGTACTGGCAGGCATGCAGGCAGGCGCCGCAGTTGTGGCAGAGGTTTGCCAGGTAGTGGATGTCCGCCGCCGAAAACGCCAGGCGTCGGGTCATGGCCGGGAAGACCGCGCAGAAGCCCTCGCAATAGCGGCAGGCATTGCACACGGTCATTTGTCGCTGGACTTCGCTTTCATCAAGGTTGAGGACGGGAATCAGCGTGCCCGGCGCCTGGGGATCAAACAGCTGCATGGTGCGGCTCCTGGAATGAAGGGGACATGAAGCCGGCCGCGGCTGCGGCTTGCGCACCGGCGATGCGACCGAATGCGGTACCAATAGCCATGCCGATACCGGCGGTATAGCCCTTGCCCAATACGTTGCCTGCCATCATTTCTCCGGCGACAAACAGGTTCGGGCTGGCCTTGCCGTTGAAGTGAACGGCGGCCGTTTCGTCGGTCGCGAGGCCTAAATAGGTGAACGTCACGCCTGGCTTGAGCGGGTAGGCGCAGAAAGGCGGTTTCATCAAGGGGCGAGCCCAATGGGTTTTGGCGGGCGTCAACCCTTCGGTGTGGCAATCGTCCAGGGCGGTGTGGTCGAACGTGCCGACGCGGCAGGCCGCGTTGTAGGCCTCGATGGTTTTAACGAACGGCCCGACGGGCAGGTTTAACTGGCGGGCCAACGCTTCCAGAGAGTGGGCGGTGGTCCCTGAAAATACCGGCGGCATAAAACGGCCGACGGCCTGCTGGTCGATGATCGAATAGGCTTGTTGGCCGGGTTGACCCGCTACCAGGCGACCCCAGATCGCATAGCGCTTGGGCCAGAAATCCTCGCCTTCATCATAGAAACGTTCGCCGTCGCGATTGACCACTACGCCCAGCGACACGCAGTCGATGCGGGTGCAGATGCCACCGTCATACAAGGGCGCGCGGGCGTCGATGGCCACCATGTGCGCTTGGGTGGGGTCACCGATAAAGTCGGCGCCCAGTTGCTGCATGCGCCGAAGCAGTACGCCGGTGTTGAAGCGCGTGCCGCGAATCAGGAAATTGTCCGAAGGCCACTCGCCGCGCGCGTTTTGCCCCCATGCTTCACGCAGCCATTCGCGGTTGGATTCGAACCCTCCCGCCGCCAGCACGCAGGTCCTGGCCTGGATACGTTCGGCGGGCACGCGTTGCCCATCCACTTCACGTTCACCCAAGTGGGCCGCGACGAAGGTTCCATCCTTCAATTCAATGTCGGTCACTTGAGCGTTGTAGCGGATGGTCACGCCCAACCGCTCGGCGCTGCGGTAATACGCATTGACCAAGGCCTTGCCGCCACCCATGAAAAACGCATTGGTGCGCGCGACGTGCAGCGCACCGGACAGCGACGGCTGAAAATGCACACCATGGGCGCGCATCCAGTCACGGCAGTTCGATGAGGCGCGGATGACCAGGCGCGCGAGCTTTTCGTCGGTCATCCCGCCGGTGACCTTCAACAGGTCCTGCCAATACTCCTCTTCGGGGTAGGCGTCGACCAATACATCCTGCGGTGCGTCGTGCATGCAGCGCAGGTTGCGGGTGTGTTGCGAATTGCCGCCGCGCCAGGCCTTGGGCGCACCTTCAAGCAACATAACGCTGGCGCCGGCCTCTCGGGCCATTAACGCCGCGCACAAGGCGGCATTGCCGCCGCCAATGACTAATACGTCGATCATCATCACTCCTCGATCGCGAGGAGGCATGAACGAAGGGCTCCTCGCGAGTGGCGAGACCTTAGGGCAGCGAGCGTGGGGTCGAAAGGCGCGTTATCGGTTGGGGTGTTTAGTTTTCGTAAAGGCTTTGCGGGTTAGCGCATGCCGTGAAAGATAAGAGGGGGACGCTTGAGATCAGGGTGTGATGTCTTCGATCCACGAGGCGCCGGGCCATTGCCGATCCATGACCAGCTGTCGCGCCACGTCGGTGATGACCCGTCGCGCGGCCAGTGCGGCGGGCGCCAGCTCATCATCCGGCAGTGTCGCCAACAGGTTTCGTCGACCCACGTGAGCATCGGCGATTTCCACCACCGAAAGCCCCGATTCACCTTTGAGCGCCACCGCGGCACCGGGCTGGATGGTCGCGGCGTGACCCGCGCGTACAGCGTTCATCAACACGGCCAGGCCATCCACTTCCATGATGATGTTGGGCGTCAACCCCGACCGTTCAAAGGCCGCCATCAGCGTTGAGCGCAAACCGTGTTGTGCGCTGGGCATCACCAGGGGAAGTTGCCCCAGGTCGGCCATTTGCACACGGGGGCCTTGGGGCGCATCAGGGAGGTGTGGCGAGCAGATGACAAATAGTTTCTCGTCAAGCAAAGGCGTCACGCTCCAGCGCTTGCCGCCTTCGAGTTGAAACAGAACGGCCAGATCGATTTGGCGGGCATTCAGCTGTGTGGCCAGGTGCCCGGAGAGCATCTCAATCAGGTGCAATTGAATATCTGGATATCGCGCCCGCATCGCACTGATCAATGGCAGGGCAAGTACCGTGGCCGTCGTGGGCGGTAATCCAACGGTCACGTAGCCACTCATCCGCCCACGGTGCGCGGCCAGGATCGCATTGTCTGCTTGCCGCAGGCACAGCTGGGCAGGGTGCAGGAAGGCCATTCCGGCAGGGGTCGGTGTGACACCGGTGGTCGAGCGGTTCAGCAGGCGAGTCGAGAGTTCGCTTTCAAGTTTGGCGATTTGCTGGCTCAGCGCCGATACCCCCACGTCCAATTCAAGGGCTGCACGCCCCAGGCTGCCGTGCTCGACAATTTTTACGAAATAGCGCAGTTGTCTTAGTTCCAAGCGTTACGGCTCCATTTCAAATTGATACCGGTCCAAGTGACGGTGGGGAAGAGACATCCAACCACTCCGCGCCGCGCGATGATAAAGGTGACGGGGCGTTTCTGGAATTGGCGGTATGGAGTGGGCGCGGCTCGCGGCGTGAGCCTGCCGGTCGCTCAGTTGGCTGACATCCTCCACGACCGAGCGCGAAGCGGGCACGTTCAGACTATGCTCGCGGCCACTGATGGCAAAGTAATAGTTTCCCTCGCAGCCCCTCACCCCCGAGTTTCGTGGCTCACCCACCTGAATTGACATTTATCCAAGAGCGGCTAAGCCATACAGGGTCGCTTTGTTTCACACAACGGTTGGAACTGATGGCGGGCATAAAAGCCCGTCCATGCCTGACGGAGAAATCATGAATATTCAGTTGAAGGCTAAACGCGCACTGGTTACCGCCTCGACGGGCGGCATTGGTTTTGCAGTGGTCAAAGGGCTTGCCGAAGCGGGCGCTGCCGTTGTTATCAACGGCCGCAGTGAGCGTTCGGTGAACGAGGCGGTAGTGCGTTTGCTGTTGGCAGTGCCCGATGCGAGTGTCAGCGGTGTGGCCGCAGACCTGAGCACCGCCGAAGGTGTCGCCACCTTGCTGGCCGGTGTCAGTGATATCGACATCCTGGTGAACAATGCAGGCATCTATGGGCCTCAGGACTTCTTTGAGACCGGCGATGACGTTTGGGACCACTATTGGCACACCAACGTGATGTCGGGCGTGCGCTTGAGCCGTGCGCTGCTGCCGGCCATGGTTGCGCGCGGGTGGGGGCGGGTGGTGTTCGTTGCTTCCGAGTCCGCCCGCAATATTCCCGCAGACATGATCCACTACGGCGTCTCCAAGACCGCCCAATTGGCATTGGCGCGTGGCTTGGCCAAACGTGTCGCGGGCAGTGGCGTGACCGTCAATAGCGTGCTGCCTGGGCCAACGCTGTCCGACGGCGTCGCTGAAATGATGAAGGGCCAGGTCGAACGCAGCGGGAAATCCCTTGAGTCGGTGGTCACCGAGTTCGTCATGCAACATCGCCCAAGCTCGATCATCCAGCGCGCATCCAGCGTGGAAGAAGTGGCCAACATGATCGTTTATGTCTGCTCGACGCAAGCATCAGCCACCACTGGCGCTGCGCTCAGAGTCGACGGTGGTGTGGTAGACGATATTGTCTGACGGCCTTTAGTCCTCACGTCCTACTGCGCGCCAGGCCGCATCTGCAAGCTGCTGCCGCAAGAGCCCAGGGTTGCGTTGGACGCGGCCAGAGAGCCAGGCGCGGCAGTAGCTCTCCGCCGAACCGATGATCAGTGACGGTATCAGCTCGGAGGGCAGGGCCTGCAAATTCTGCCGGTGGGCCGGGTCGCTGAACCACTTCTTGAGTGCGGCGTTCCTGGCGAGATTCGCCTCGGCGAGCCGCTCGTTGAAGCTGCTGCGTGCAACCGCAAAGCGCGCCTGGTACTGGAAGCGCGCCCAATCGGGTTGGCTGACCACCCAATCCACGTAGCTGAACACCAGAGCATGCACCCATTCCTTGGTCGACGTCACAGCGGCAAGGTAGCTGTCCCTGAGGCGCGCCTGATCGTCCAGGGCGGTCATGTACAACGCCGCGACCAAGCCTTCCTTGTTCTCGAAATGATGATAAATGGCCCCCACGCTCATCTGGCTTTCGGCACGGATGATGTCGATGGTGGTCGCTTCAATGCCCTGCTGGTTGAACAGCGCCAGGGCACATCGAAGGATGTGCCGCTTGGACTCGGCACGACGGCCTGGGTAGCAGCGTTCGAGGAGATCGACAGGTTCCATTTTTCGGCCCAGGCAAAAAGGGGCCATGGTAATTGAAACCGAGGCTTGGCACGAGAGATTGACAGGCTGAGCATTTACAGAATATCGTTCTGTAACAGAGCAATATTCTGTAATTGAGTAATGTTCTGTCCACGACTCCAGCCACCTGACCCGAGATATCCCATGAGCCAGACTCTCAGCATGTACCAAAGCGTTGGTCCGTCCGCTTTCAGCAATATGGCCTGCCAGATGGCACCGTACTTCGGCACCATCAACCCGGAAATTTCTGTATTGGCCCCCGGCCGCGGTGAAGTGAAGGTGCCGTTTCGCAAGGAAATCACCAATCACCTGGCGTCCGTTCACGCTATCGCGCTGTGCAACGCGGCAGAACTGGCGGGCGGCATGATGACCGAAGTGTCCATCCCCAGCGGCGCTCGCTGGATTCCTAAAGGCATGAGCGTCGAATATTTGGCCAAGGCCAAAACGTCCATCCACGCGATTGCCGACGGTAGTGAAATCGACTGGCAGACCTCGGGCGACAAGATTGTTCCGGTCGATATCTTCGACGAGGCCGGGGTGAAGGTCTTTACGGCACGCATCACCATGAATGTGAAAGTCGGCTAGATCGCCTGGGTTACCCGCCGTTCCAGGCAGGAGCGGCGGGTCGGGGTTAGGCAACGCGATGTGAACGACATCGGGCGGTCGTACCAATAAGGGGTCACTTGCGGTGTGATCGAATGTGCAGTCAATTGCGGCTTTTCGTTTGGAACGTCCTGACGGGCCGTTCCGGGATGAGGACCTCAAATTAGCGGGGCAGCGTTTTTTTAAAGTCGAAATTTGTCCCTGGCTATGCCCCCAATCACAGCCAATATGCGAGCGATTACGAATGGCAATTTCTGACCGAAAACCAAGGTGCAGCTGGGTGGCTTTCAGTGTGCGTCCATCCATCACGTGAATCGTCCCGGATTTTCTAGACACGTTGTAAGCAGACGGGTATCTCGTCTTGCGTATAAGTTAACTCCTTGCTCACTCGCCCGCTGCATCGGCAGGCGAGTGAGGACGCCCTTCAGAAAGGCATACGCAAACGCGCTAATGCGCAGTTTTCATCGGCCCGAGGATGGAAAACGCATAAGTCGTCATCCTGCCCAAAGGGCTGTATGGCGATTGGCTGAGGCCTCTCTGCTGCGGGACAGTATGGGGTTAATGCGGCAATATCCAGCGGATCGCCTGTTAAGCGAGGCTTGCTAGAACAGGCCGGCTGGTATTCCCAGAACAGCACTGACCATTTGTCCAAAATTAAACATTTTTGTGCTGATTTGTTGCCCTTATCTGTAGCGCTTGGCATTATTTGGCCATTACTCGACGCTGGCGCAGGGATGGCCGCGACACTCACCTATTTCTGTGCGTCCTCTTGGGCGTCAGCCTAGTGCCTTCCTATCTCTGCATCCCCTCCATTTCTGATTTTTGTGGTTCACATAAATGAGTTTTTTTCGAAAGCTGCTGGCTTTCATCGTCCAACTATTCAGTCGGAAGGATGAGCCGGATAGCGATGTACTGCCGAACATTGATCCTGAGAAAATCCAACGGGAACTTCGTGTTGTTGAGCTAGCAAAGCTGCGTGGAGCAGCGGGTGTGCCGTCTAGTACAGCGACCCAGTTGTCAGATGTTGAGCACAGTATTCGAGGGACGCTCGGAAGAATGCGCGAGCAGATACTCAAGTACGGCGAGCGGTCGCTCAAAATTCTGGATAACCGCTTGGACTCGATTGATGTGACCCGGGAGATCAAGCGCACGATTGCATTGGGTGAGGAGTTTGAGCGAAACGCTGATCAAGACATTTCAAAAATGGACGGCGAGCTAACGGAGCTTCAGCAGGTAGCTGAGGATAAGGCCCGTGCGCTGGAGGCGTTTCGCGAGCAGCACAAGTTGCAAGGTCGGCTTGCAGAGGCGTCCGATGGAGATGCGAAATGGAAGAATGGCGGCCTGCTGATCGCGATGATTGTCATTGAGGGGGCGGGAAACGCCTTTTTGTTTTCAGAGGGCATCGCCAGCGGTTATGTCGGCGGATTTGTAACTGCATTGATGCTTTCGGCATTTAACGTATTTGTATGCTTCTTTCTCGGTAGGGCCAGTACTTATAAAAACCATATAAAACCCTCTCTGGCTTTTGCAGGATATTTCGCGTTCGTTGCCTCCTTGCTGAGCATGGTCACTGTTGGTCTAGGAACTGCGTATTTCCGTTTTGTGTTGCCTCAACTGGAAGATGAATCGCAATCAGCGATTGCGCTGATTCTCGGCTATGTCCACACGTCGGTCCTTCCATTTCAGGACATCAGCACGTGCGCGTTATTTGCCCTGACGGTTATTTTCGGGCTGATGGCTGTTTATAAAGGTTATACTTGGACAGATCGTTATCCAGGGTACGCGAGGGTTTACCTGGCTTACGAAGACGCGCAACGGAGTTATGTTTTTGTAATTGAGGCGTTACGACAAGTGCTTGAACAGCGCAAGGTCGAATCCTTGCTGCTGATCGACCAGAACGTTGATCGTGCCTCATCCGCCATCCAAAACTTCAAGCGAAGTATGAGCCAAAAAGCGGTCATCAAGAAAGTTGTGGATGAGCGCATGGTGCTGGCTGACGAAACACTGACCAGTCTGGTTCGGACATACCGAATTGAAAACGAAATGGCCCGCCCTCGCGATAATCCACCGCCGGCCTATTTCGACGAGCCGGTGACTTTTGTTAAGGCTGAGATGCCCGACTTTGGCACCGAAAAGGACGAGCTAAAACTGGCCGAACAAGAACGCTTGATGCACGAAATGATCTCCAGTCTCGAGACGATCAGAGCCCGAATCCAATCGTCCTTTAACCAGAAATACGATCAAGTACAGCCGCTGCAGCAGCTATTTTAAGGAGAGCAGAATGGCAATTTATGCCCAGAAAAAAGGGCTTTCCGGTAAAGTTGTCGGCGTAATGTTCGGTGGTGTCGCCCTGATTGCGGCCAGCGCGATGATTTATATCAACTTCACCCGTGAAACCTTCGATAAGGAGACTCTTTGCCCGTCTACAGGGCCTAAAGGGCAATACGTGGTGTTGATCGACAACACCTCGCCGTTCCCGTTTACTCAGAAAGTTGCTTTAGGCCAACGGCTGAAAACAATGGTCACTGAGGAGCTGCCCGAAGGCTACCTGCTCTCGGTGTTTCTGCTCGGTGAAGACTTCAAAAGCAATGAAAAACCGTTATTTGAACGCTGCAATCCTGGGCAGTGGAAGGATAGAAACCAACAGACCAATAACAAAAAGTTTGTTGATCGTGACTTTAACCAGAAATTCGTAAAGCCGTTCGATGACATCGTGCACAAGATCTCGCTGGAAGAACGCAGCAAAAACTCGCCCATTTTCCAGATGCTGCAGCTGGTAGGCATCAATGGATTTGAGCGTGCGCATGTGTCAGGTGAGCGCAGGCTGGTGATTTACTCGGACATGCTGGCAAACATGCCGGAGTTCAGCATGTATAAGGCCTCCTTGCCGCAGTACGCGGAGTTTCGCAAGACTGCTTATGGGCAAAATGCTGCAGCGCCGGGCCTGAACGGTAGCAGTGTGGCGATCAATTTGTTGGCGGCTGATCAAAAAGCGCTGCAGAGCAACAAGTTGGCCGTATTCTGGGAGCAATATTTTCAAGATAACGGTGTATCCGTGGAAGGGTTTTCCCGGGTTGAGGGGCTGTAAATGGACGTCAATAAATGGATCAGGCGCGTCAGCACCTGCTTTGCGATCGCCGTAGTACTGAAAATCAGCCTGTCGATTGCCAGTCTGTTGCTAAAAGACCCTAAGTGGCTAGGGTTTGTTTTTCCACTTTCGGTGATGGTGGGCTATTGGGCCATTGGCTATACGGTTCGACAAAAATGGGACAAGCAACTCACCCTGGCAAAATTTGCCGACTCGGTTTACTACCTGGGCTTTCTATTCACTGTGGCCAGCATCATCATCTGCTTGCTGGATATTGAGAGCCTAGGCGATAACCTGAATGGAATGGCTACTCGGTTTGGCGCCGCAATGGTCAGTACCGCGCTGGGTATGTTGGCGCGGGTTACTCATACCGGATTTCGTATCGACGCTAACGACGCGGTCAGAAGTGTCGAAGAGCGGGCGATTCACGCGGCCGAAAACCTCGCGATCTCCTTTGACAATAGCTTTCAGCAGCTCGAAGTGTTCCGGGATAAAGTCGGTGTCGCTTCCCGAGAGGCGGTGCAGAGTGTCAAGGAGCAGGTCAAGGCGCTGTATGAGCACAACATCACCGCCACCGATGCTTACTTTGCCAATGCTACGCAGCAGAGCAATGAAGCCTTCTCGCTCATCCTGGAAAACACTCGGCAAG
This sequence comes from Pseudomonas sp. G11, assembly GCF_029457515.1. Lineage (NCBI taxonomy): Bacteria > Pseudomonadati > Pseudomonadota > Gammaproteobacteria > Pseudomonadales > Pseudomonadaceae > Pseudomonas > Pseudomonas sp. G11. The sequence continues at coordinate 4,377,969 of NZ_CP120377.1, read as the reverse complement.
CCAGTGACAAATTGTTGATCACTATCAATGAACTGGCCGAAAAGAGCACCATCACGTTGCGTCAGATGGAAGATAACGCGTTGGATTTCGGCACGATGGCGCGTGATCGTGTAGAGCAAATGATCTTTCCAGATGACCTGTTCACCCGCAAATTGGGTGGTTCAATCGATACCTTGGCAGGCACAACGGACAGTGTCAGTGAAGGTGTTGCATGCCTCGCCGAAGATGTCAAAACTGCCACCCGCCAAGTCACCACGGCCATACGCAATCTGAACGCCAAAACTCAGACGCTGGATGAGAATCTGGTTGCTGTAGGTGCCATTGTGACCAGCCAGGAGCGTCTGGTGGATGCGATGAAACAGCAGAGCAAAGAGGTCATGGACAGCGTTGAGCGTGTGCAGAAAGAGTACCTGGATTCGCTGGACGACCAACAAGAGGAGTACCTCAACGAAATCAAGACTCGCCAGCAATCGGTTGAGCGCATTGCAGACAAGCTGGAGGCCCTGAGCATTCGAATCGAAAACGCCGATACGGTAGAGCGACTGAGTACTGAAGTCACTGATACCCTGAAGGGTGTACGTGAGGTCACTCAGACCAACCGAGACGTTTTGGCTGAGCGTCTTGAGCTCAGCCTGGCGCCGCTGATCCAGGCACTGGTTGAGAGTAATGAAAGGAATCAGGGGATCGCTGCACGTATGGAGCAGCACAATCGTGTGATCGAAACCGTTCACAGCCAGATGGATGCCCTGATCACTAAGATCGGCGACGTATCGATTGGGGAGTCGGCCAATCAACATGCTGAGCCTGCCCGCCCGGCTGATGCGAGAACCGCCTGATGAGCGGAAAGAACGATCAGGTTTTTCAGCTCTCACTTACCGAAATCTTTATCATCGTCTGCTTTATTTTGTTGTTGCTAATGGGGTACCAGATTTTTAAGTTAACCCATAAAAATCAGGCGTTGAATGAGAAAATGGCCGCCTTCCAAGATCTGGATATACGTGAAAAGGCGATCAGTACAGTAGCCGAGGCCTTGAAGGCACGTATGACCGCATTAGGTGTGCGTAAGCCTGATGAGATCATCAGCAAACTGATAGATGCCTCCAAAGCCAATGCAGAGCTGGATCGCTTGAAAGTGCTCTTGACCCAAAAAGATCAAGAGCTGACTGCTCTTGCAGCCATCGAAAAAGCGTTGATGGAAGTGGCTGGCCAGAAGAAAGGTGATGACGCCAAGCAACTGATACTAGAAACCATGATGTCGTTTGAGCAGTTGAAAAAGCTGGTTGTCGATCCTGATGACGAAAGCGACGCGCAGCCTACCGATGTGGTGAAGCGTGTCGCGGCGTTAAAGGCTCAGGAAGACATGCTAGGGGCAGCTTTCGGGACAACAAATGATCAACTCCAGCAAACAATCAAGCATGCTGTGGCCTTGATTCAGGCAGAAAAAAGTGGCGTAAATCCGGTTGAGTTGCAGAGAGCGAATAAAGACTTACGGGGCCAAGTTCAGTTTCTGCAGAACCGCTTAAATAAGGGGCGCGGCGGCGACCTTCCACCGTGTTGGGTGAATGAGGTCACGGGCAAGCCGGAGATGTTCCTCACGGTCAAACTCAGTGAGAACAATCTCACATTCGAACCTGCCTGGCCGCCTGCCCGTCAGGAGGACGCGATGGCGCTGCCAGGTATTGGCGAGTTGATGTCCTCTACCACCCGCACCTATGAAAGCTTTATTCAAGCGGCTAAACCGGTATCGGATTTGGGTTCACAAAAAGAGTGTAAGTACTACGTGCGTTTGGCTAGCCAGATTCAGGATGCAGTTACGTCTGATCGGCGCCGGCTGACAGTTGAGAATTTATTTTACAAAGTGGAAGTCAGGCGGTAAGGGATTCGTCTTGAAATACCGTGGTGTTGTTCGGACAGGAGATTGTCCGAACAACACCAAACTCTCAAGGTTTAGATTCAGCTCATCGACTGTCTTTGGGCAAAGCAAACAGCGGTTGAGATATCGAGCGATATGGAAGCAAAAGACTTCACGAGCAACGATTCCGGCAACGCCCAATCCCACTTTTCGCGCAACATGTTCTGTACGTCCTCCAAAATCGAATTGAGGTCACTTGGGTCCAGGCCTCCAACAACCGCAAGTGCCTCTTTTGCCTGATCGATATTCGCATCGATTTCTATAGCCAGACCCGAGTTATCACAAAAAAGGCCCGCATGATTAAGCAACAGCCTTAATGCATCATTAGCGTAATCACCCAACCAACTAATCAAATAACATTTCCCACCCGACTCGATAAGGTAACGCTCACCAAGCCCCAATAAGGCAAAAGTTTTCCGGGCCTCTTCGAGTAAAGCTTTGGCACCATGATCGATAAAAGGGCAGGGGCTGGAGTCCGCTAAGACTGCTCGCATCTCCGCGCGTACGGCGTCATGTACCATTGCGCCCAAGCCATCGAACTGTGGAGGAGCACCGCCGCGTGCCGCTGAGACGATGATGACCTTGGCCTGCAGGTCAACATCACGCACCTGCCATCGACGGCCACCGAAGATAATGCGTTGGTCTTTGGTCAGCGGACGGCTAACGGGGACCGAGCCCAAGGCTTTACCGTCGCATACCAGACGGAATTCTTCATCGCTAGTGAATGCGCTGTAGAACTCATAGTGATTGATCATGCGCTCACCAACTGTTCCAGGCAGCAGCAATCCTGAGCTGTCCTGGACAATCAATTCGTGCTCCCCAAGAGATTTGAGTAGTTTCACAAAGTCCGGTTTTTCAATACCTTGAAATGCGCCTTCAGTAATCAAGTTTTTCCATAGGTCGGCAGCCGAAGCGCCGCCGCATTGAGCAATGATAGAAAGGCATTGCTGAACCAAGGTGGAGGCATGAATGCCCTGCGCTCTGGGAGGTTCAAACCAACCTCTGGTCAGCAGTCGAACCATGGCAATTGTTTGTACCAACCCTTGGCGTAATTGGTCGGATAAGCCAGATTTATCCGTGAGCGGTGATTCTTTACAGTAAGCGCGTAACGTTGCTTTCTCTCCTGGGCGTCTGCCGGAACGCCCTAAACGTTGACGCAGACTTGCCACGGAAGGTGGGGCACCAATTTGCACCACCGTTTTGATACTGCCGATGTCTATTCCGAGTTCAAGGGTTGTAGTGCAAATCGCCGATGCTGGCCGGTCTCCGGCTTTCAGCGCATGTTCAGCCTGCTCCCGCAAGTCTTTCGAGAGACTGCCGTGATGAGGCCAGAACTCGTTGGGCACGCCGTCTTTCTCGCATCGTCGGCGAAGTTGGTCTGCGTACCATTCAACCTGGGACCGACTATTCGGGAATATCAAGTTATTGCTGCCGCGTAGTACCTGGTAGAGATGCTCAGCAATCGCGAAGTCGGGGCTTGCCTCATTTTCCGTTTCGTCTTCATTCCCCTCCTGCTCATTGGGTTGAGCAGGTTTCTTTTTAAGCTCGCTCATTGGCGGCTGAATGTAGCCGCGAACTTGCACCTGAAGTGTCTGGTTAGCGTTTTTCGATTCAATAACGGTAACGTTATCGGCATTGGCTGGGCGCAAAAACGCTGACGCCATCTTCATATCGCCGAGGGTGGCTGAAAGCCCAACCCTAGGAAGGCGCCTCCCCGCAGCAAGTTCAACCCTGTGCATCAATGACTGAAGTTGTTTGCCTCGCTCACTGCCGATGAAAGCGTGTAGTTCGTCCACGACGATATAGCGCAGGTGTTGGAATACCCCGCCGAGACTTGAGCCACGGTTGACGAACAATGCTTCAAGAGATTCGGGAGTGATCAGCAGCACGCCTTCAGATGATTTGAGAAAACGGTGTTTTTTGCTGGATGAAACATCTCCGTGCCAAGCGACAACAGGGATCTCAAGCTGCTCACAGAGTCGGCTTAACCTGTCCCATTGATCGTTAATCAAGGCCTTGAGCGGACTGATATACAGCACCGCGCCAGGCGGATCATCGTTATTGAGCAGATTCGTCAGGATGGGCAAGAAGGCGGCTTCGGTTTTGCCAGCGGCTGTTGCTGCGGCGATGATGACGTCCTGATCGGCGTGCACCAAAACAGGCACGGCCCATTCCTGAGCGTCGCGAAGGGAGGTCCAACCTTCAGCCCAAATCCAGCGCTGGATTCGGGGCTCTAGCTGTTCGAAGCCTGATGAATCAGAGTGTGAAGGTGGCAAGTTCATCGTCCGCATCGACCTTCATATCATCCTCACCGCCGGAATCCTTGGCGACCTCGACCGCCCCTAGCAGTGTTCGCCAATCGGCCCCTGGGTTTTGCTCCAGGATGGCCAGTAGATTGATGAACGCTGTGATTGTGGTGCGCGGTGTGCGGAAGTAGGCTTCCCCTAGGCGTTGGTTGCAGTGAGCCATAAACAGAGGAAGCGCCTCGTCAGGCAGCAAATACTTTTCGGCATCGCCGCCGGCATATACGTGGCGGAGTTTTTGAAGCAGTACGTAGAAGTCTTCAGGGGTAAGACTGGTAAGGCGAATGACCGGCCCCGAGAGATCCACCAGTCCGGTTTTGGCAAACGAGTTCTCAGCCAATCGCGACTGCAGGGCGGGGTAGCTGAATAACCCTCGACGAGTGTCCATCAAAAACTCGGGCGTGCCACCTAGCACGAAACCCAATCCTTCGGATGACCCTTGCAATGAGTCGTTGAGGATGCGGAGGATCTGTTCGTAGTTGGCATTACGAGCCTGCGTATTCGCCAGTTTGTAGAGGTTAACCAGTTCGTCGAGGCATATCATCAGGCCACCGAACCCTGCGAGTCTGACGAACCTGGAAAGCAATTTGAGCTGGTCGTAGACGGAGGCGTCGTCAATGATCGTCCGCACGCCCAGGGCAGCGCGGGCATCGGTTTTGGTGGTGAATTCTCCGCGTAGCCAACGAATGGCGTCCGCCTTCAGTTGCTCATTGCCTTCCTCAAAGCCGCGGCAGTAGGCAGCGATCACCTCGGCAAAGTCATAGCCATTAACCATTTCGGTCAATTCGGCCAAGTGTTTACGAATTACTGTCTCGCTGTCGGTACCCGCTGCCTTGGCTTCTGTTTTGGCCTGGGAGATGAATTTCTCCACGATGCCTTGCATGGCACCACCGTCAGGCTTTGTGCGCGTTGACATATTCTTGGCCAGTTCGGAGTAAAGCGAGCGAGCTTGCCCCCCAGTGGCGTGTAACCGGCGGTCAGGGTTCAAGTCGGCATGCATGGTCACGAGTTTTCGTTCCATGGCGATAGCACGAACCAGGTTCAGAAAGAACGTTTTACCTGCGCCGTACTCGCCTATCACCACCCGAAACGCTGATCCGCTTTCCACCAGGCGTTCGACATCCTTGATCAGAGCATCAAGCTCACCTACACGGCCAACCTGAATCAGGTGCTGACCAACACGTGGCACTACGCCCGCGCGTAACGATTGAATGACCGCATCGCGATCCTTGGCTCTGATAGTGCTCATAGGGCTAATTCTTCCAGGATGTCTGTGTTTATCTCGACCGGGTCGTCGCCTTCTGTGACGGGCATGTCGAATCGTTCAAAAGCCATGTCGTTGATTTGTTCCAGAGCGCCATCGAGCATCAGCTCCATGTCGCTGGCAGCGGTTTCCAGTTCTGCGCGGCTCCATTCCAGGCGAGAGATCAACAGGCGGAGGAAGGCCGAGTGTTCTAGGTCAAGCCCAGGCACGTCCGCGCTCGACTCAGAATTCGGTTCAGCGCTTTCAGTCGGCCTCTCCGCCTCCTCAACCTGATCCTCAGTGAACACCTTGGCGAGGAGGGCGGAGACCTCCGCCGTCTCCCGCTGAAGCTGTGCAATCCGATCATGATCAAGGACGAAACCTTGTTTCGAAGATGAGGCAGGCTGCGCGCCGGGTTCGGCGGATGGGGAAGTGGTGGCAGGCGTCGCGGCAATACCCGCACCGGCTGCCGCCCCATGGAGGTCGCTGTAAAGCAACTGGCTATCCAATTGCAGTACCTTATACACACGCTCCAGCAACTTCACTTCCGCAGGGCTGACGATGCCATCGGCCTGCGCCAGATGAGCGAGGAAGGCGGCAATGGTGCGTTTTGCATCGACGGGCAAGGGATCGAGCTTTTTCTTAAGGCTGGCAAGCGTGGGCGGTTGTTGGAGTTGGATTTGCAGATGCGCTTTGAGGCGTTTGTGATGAGCACCGCTCAAGTGACTCCATGAATCGATATGCTGAGCAAGCAGTGTGATTTCTTCGTTGGAGGTATCACCGTCGGCCGAAGCCACCGCACTGGCCAAATCAAGGGTTACCGATGCAGCGTTGTATGCAGCAGACGCACGGAGTGATCCATCTTCAGGCTGGGTTACAAACAACGCGATCCGGTCCTCGGCTTTTGGCGTCTTGCTACCACCCAGTACGTCGGGTTCCATTCCAATATGCAGCGACTCCAATGCGCGGGCCAGAGCGAGTACTTTGTCTCGAGACAACGCGCCCGCGCTTTTAAAGCGTCCTGCGAGCTCTCCAAAACTCATGACGATCAGGTCGTTACCAATCCTAGACCGCAACTCATCCAATTCATCGTGGGCTGCCTTCGGCCAGAGCGCGACAGGAAGCTGCAGGAGCCCCTCAAGTGCCTCTGCGCTTTCAGGGTTTCTTCCCAAATAACGGCTGTAGGGCTCAACTTCGCTGGTGCATTGCTCGACCAGCAGTTGCAAAATTTTACGTGTGCCCGAGGTTGCCATGATGTCAGGTAGATCCCCCAGGGTAAGCGTGGGGGCCTTTATTACGGCAGAGGCAGGGCGATAGCTGGCCTTCAGCTTGGTTTTGTTCTGCGCCAATGTCAGGCCCGCAGGATAAGTGTTTTCGTACTTGAGCTTGAACAAGCGTGAAAACACATCTTTGCAGCGTATGACTGGCGTGCGTTTACTGATGTTGGGGTCAGCCAACGCCCATGCCAGTGCCCAATCGGCATTCAGCGGATGCTTATTGGCTGCGTGCTGACCTAAACCAATGCGCAGCGGCAAAGGCATTTCGTAGCTGTGTTCGGCAACATTGGGTGGCAGGCCAAGGTAGAGATTCGCGTCAACAGCGCGGTTGCCTAGGTAGTCAAGGAAGCCTTCTGCATAGCCTCGGAATGACCCATTTCCTCTATAAATACTCAGTAGACGCCGGACCTCGTCGACTATTAGAGGAACCTCATTAATGACCTTTGAATCGTAAATGGGATCAATGAGGGCTCGACGTTCTAAACCGTAGAAAAACAAAAATACATAGCCGGTATCCGCCAACGGATCACTACGCCCACCTGCGAGCCATTGCAGGTATCCGCGTCGCGCTTGCGGTGTAATGGAGTGAAAGCTCGGCCAATAAGACATCAGTCGCTCATTGAGGTCGACGTAGTTCTTGGCAATCCGAAGCTTTGGGTTGATCAGTGAAGGCTCTTGAGCATCATGTGTGCTACCGAGTGTGCTCCCGATATAAAACATGCCGCCAGGCAGGGAGAAGCCGGCAACTTCGATGATTTCGCCAGCAGGCACCCAGCGGGCGTCGGCCTTCTGTGAGCTGATACTTGGAATTTTAAAGGTATTGGCAGGGGGAGAGCCGAGTTGCACCGTATAAAACTCGGGGCTTTCCTCATTGTCCCTATTGCTCGTCGAGACTTCACGCATGGAAAACGTTACGCCCAAGCTTTGTGGCTGTTGCGGGCGTACATTCTTTGCAGCGGATGCTTGAAGCTGATTGAGCCGGCGTTTTCCGCGTTCGGCCAGCAGCCACATAATGGTGCCGATACCCGCTATGACACCGATCGCTATCCAGGCATTTTTTGGGATAGCAGCGAGAGCACTGAATGCCAGAGCAAAAATAATAAGTATGCCGGTGCCACCGGAGTTTTTTGCTTTCTTCCTTGCCATGTGTCATTTCAACCTTGAAAAATGGGTGCTGGCGCAATGGCAGTATCCAATATTTCTAACGCTTGAGCCAATGGCTTGGCTGAGCAGATGATCGGAAAGTTGAACGATCTTGGATGTAGGTCATTTCAGCTCAAGATTTGATGCTTAACGCATTTCATCTGAACGTCACGGCGTTTACGTGAGCCATCCTCAGTAATTTCAAGCATCAGTAGTGAGACCTGCCTGACAACAACTTGAGTCTAACGAAGCCTTCCGCCCCCATTAGTAGATACGGACCATATACCCAGGCGGATATTCCTGTGGGACGCTCGGTTAATCGCTGGTTCGACACGCCGTTCGAGCATCCGTGGTTGCCGGCAGTGGCGGATTATTTCCAGCGCTTGAGCGAACTTGCCGGATCCCTCCTGCAGGGCATAGGTGCCACGGGGTGGCGTAGGGGCGCCCTGATGCAGTGTCCTGCTGGCCCTCGGCATCGTTGGAAACGATCACGTGCCGCTGTCGTCTTGGCCGAATGATGGTGCGCTACCATCATTGTCGATCACACGACTCCTCACTTCTTCTCGTATGGAGGTTCTCAGCTATTAACTGAAGTTATCGACTAGCGCTCACGGCGGCTGGGAACGACGCCGGGGAGACTTTTCGAGAACGGAACTGTTGAGCCTTAGACTGAGGGCATCCTTTTCAAAACATCCAAAGCATGCCCTCAGATGTGCCCCCAATGTACCAATCCACTGGAAGTGGATGGAGCTCCATGGTTTGTGGAAAGGCAAAAATGATCAGATGAACAGCCTGCCCGACGACGCCTAGAGACTCTCAGGATCGCCGAAAAACATTTTGACTGGGCTCTAGGACGGTAGTTATCACCCGAAAAAATCGAATCGTGCCCCCAGTTTTGCCCCCTTTATCAACCAGCTGATTCTCGCCAACTATCCACCCGGTGCTTATTTCAACTTACTTCTGGGGCGCATGCTGTCGATTTTCCCCTACGGCACCCTGACCTGCCGATGGCCGCAGCTGAACAGGCGAGTATCGTACTTCTGGAGCGTGATTCCGTTCTTCTGCGAGTTACGACCGAACGTTTATGTCGCGCTGGCCTGCAACGGCCACGGCACTTGCTGGGCGCGCCGAAGCCGGCGTGAAATCCGCCTGAGCCGATACTGTTGAACGAAATGAACTTCACCCTTCATAGCGAGCAGTTAAACGCGGGGCTGGAGGGCTGATCGAGAGCTAGTAGCTGACAGCGCTGTGGGCATCAGGGCACTTACGCTTTGACGCTGGGGCCATCGATGCACTCCATGACCCACCGCAGCAGTTTGTCCGACTTGCTCGTGGACCCTTGAGCGCCATTCTGCAGCGCCAGATCGTGGTGTTCAGGCAGATCTGAGCTGGCGTAGATGAAATAAGGGGTCAGGTTGCCTGCTTCGCGCAGGGCCTTGAGCAAGACATAGCCTTCAGCCGATCCCTCCCTACGGCCCATATCGGAAATGATCACGGCAAAACGGCGCTTCTCAAGCGTCTCCAAGGCCTCGTCGGTGGACAGCGCCAAGGTGCAGCGCACTTGTTGGGAGGCCAGAGCGTGGCGCTCCCACTCGTTGTTACCCGGCCGATCGTCGACCCACAGGACCTGACGCATCCAGCGACTGTCGCTAATGGCCGACAGTGGCTCCTCGAACACCCTCACCGTCCTGCCATCGCTGAACGCGATGCGTTGCCCGGTCGCCGAAAGTCCCAGCCTCACATGCCTGACCTCGGCGAGCGCGGTGATGACCTGCCAGCTGTTCAGTCGGGTCATGCTCAGGGTGTCCCATAGGTCCAGACGTCCATACGCAGTCAACGTGGCGAAGCGATGGCCATCGGCGCTTGCCGCCGCCTCTCGCAAGATGCCGTTAAGGTACCGGGGTTGCCGGTCGAGCAACGGCTGCGACGTGCGGTTGGAAACCCGCATATCATGGATCGAACCCTGGTGCAGGAAGCCTGCCGCGGTAATGGCGAAGACGGAGTCATCCAGCGTCCAGCCGGCAAATATCTGGTCATGCAACAAGGTATGCACGTTGTCCTCCTTGCGCAGGTCGCAGATGGACAGCAGGGGGACTTCGGGGGGGTGGAGTTTTCTGGCAGTGCTGGGGGACAGCAAGCGGGGTTCCTCTCCTGCGATCCACCAGCGCCGGTCCAAGGGTGAAAAGACCGGTCGTCGTGGGATGCCTTCACCTGAAATCACCTCTTTCAGAGGGGCGTTTTGATCCTCTCGGTCGCGCTTGATGTAGGTCGAGCCTTGCGCATCCATGCAGACCAATTGCTCCGCACCGGGCTGCTCGTTTCGAGACCCGCGAGGTGTTTCGAGTGCGGGACGGACGAACAGGTGAGTCAACGGAATTGACGAACGATGGAAGGCCAGCAGCCCGCTGTCGATGTCGCCACTCAGGCTTTTGCGACCCACATTCAATGCGGCCACTGTCGTTGCCGCACCATCATGGCTTGCGATGCCGATCTGGTTCTCCGAGAGCCACGTCATGGCCGTTATCGGCTCGTTCTCCGTAGGTAACAACCGCTGTATTCGTTTGCAAAGTGTATTGGTCAGCCAACTCAGCTTCGCCCAGAACTCAGAAGTCGATAGGTACCCAGATGCCTGCAGATCACGCTCTTTCAGGTGAATGGTTTTGTGGATCAGAGGATGGGCGGAACGCTTTGCGCCCATCTCCACGCAAGAGGAGAGGATGTTCTTGCGCGCGATGAAACGTTCTATCGCGGTAAACTGCAGCGGTTGGGCATGGGCCCAGCGTGAATACTCGCTCGTCTGGAATATCAACAAGGCCTGAGCCGGATTTCGCCGGTTGTTCAACACGATGGGATTGCGCAGCCGCTTGATCCGGACACGACCCGGCAGGCGCGCCATCAGTGCTTCGCTGAGGCGACGAACGATCATCTTGATGGCTTCGAGCTTTCCGCCTTCGTCCTCAGGCCCTGCCGGCACCCACCAGTACAGGACCAAGGTCGGTTTTCTGATGCTGGCGACGTTTTTCTGCTGGCGCAGGGTCCTGCTGTCGGTTTCGTGGGCCGGTCGCCAGAGATCGATCCCGCTGAAGGTGCGAATCGCCAGGCGTTCTTCATCGAAAGGCGACCATTGCAGTTCCTGGACCGGTTCACGCAACGTGCGTGTCCACTGGTTCTGTGCGGACTGCAAGGGTGGAGCTGGTTTGGGCGCAGGTGATCCTTGGTCCGGGTCGGGCTCCGTAGAATGTACTGGTGTCGGCTTTCCGGGTTTTTGCGCTGTGCTGCTGGTCGCGCGCGGCCGCAGGCCGATCCGTTCGAGAAACCCCCGGGAAACCATGGCGAATGCTTGGTGCTCGGACGACAGCTCGTGCAACTGTTCGTCACTCCAGGTCTCTACCACCGCACGCATGTCCAGGGTGCTGTCATGCATGCGTTCCAGATAGCGTCCGACGAGCAACTGCGTCTCCAGCCCCAAGACCTTGGGCATGCCTTGCTGCAACAGGGGGCGCACGCCTTCGATGAAATCGTAGGTCAGGGTATCGGCTGGGGTGTCAGCGGATGAGGGCTGTACTTTCAGCAAGCCACCGAGGACAAATTCGGCCAAATGCGAGGTATCCGAGTGTGGCAGCATCGCCTGCTGTACCCAGCGCATCACCGGGAAGCTCAGCGGTGCGGTCACCGACAGGTGCTGGGCAAGTAGTCGGGCAAGGGGGGACGACGCCATGCGGTATTGCATGGCCAGGCGCTTGGCGTCCACAGGAGGCGACGTCTGCTCTTGCACCTCATCCGCCGCTGGCACTTCCGGTTCACGCTCATCCAGCAGGATGGCGGCCATCGACCCTGCGCGCCCCATCAGCAGCCTGGCCCAAGCACTCAAGGGCTGAACCGCCAGTTCGACCAAGGGAATGGCCAGCCGGGCATCGTCGCGTACCGCAGCGTTGCTGAGGTGGAGTACGCGGACATCCAGCGCGCGTGCAGGAACCAATGCCCGTGCGCTGCTGACTGAGGCGTCCGGGGTGCCGGTCCAGGTCCGTGACCATAAGCGGCCGGGCAGGGTGTGCAGCAGCGCAACCGGCTGGCGCGCCGCCAGGCCGCGCAGCAGTTTCAGGTAGGTGCCGTCCCACCATCCGTTGCTGGTGAAGTCGCTGGCGATCAGGATGATCTCCCCAGGCCACCATTTGATGCGCTCTGCCGACCGCTCGACGCCGATGGGCTGGCCTTGCCGGTCGAGTTCACTAAGCACCGCCATGGGCGCTTCTGCGCCGGCTTCGCGCTCGCCCAGCGACCACTCGCGCTGCAACTTGAAGGTGCCCTGGCCATGGAACAATGCCGCCAGCTCATCTAACGGCTGCGTCCACAGGGCGTTGGTGCCGCTGCGTTCCCTGATCAGGCTCAGACGCAGCGAGCGGCGCGAACCTGGCATGAACACCGGCTTCAGTGCTTGCAGGCTGTCCTCGGCGACGCTTCGGACCATCGCCCGTTCGTCGAGCCGTTGCGAAGGTTGGCGGTGTTGTGAGCGCAGTTGCTTCACTGCGCGCTTGAACGCGGCGCGCTCGGGCAGCGAGGGAAGAACGCCAAGCGCTGCCGTCTGTCCCGCGACCGGGCTTGCGGCAGTCGGGACGAGCGGGATGTCATCGACGACTGGCGAGGTTGGAGGCGGGCTCTCGACCGTGGCCGGCAGGGCGGGCGTGCTAGTAGACGTGTCGATGGGCGCCTCCACGTCTTCCTGCCATGCAGGCTCGCTGGGGCGCTGCGCGAGCGGCTTCTCTGCGGCGTTATGCGCGCCCATGGCCATTCGCAGCCACAGTGTGTTGGCGATACTGTCGCTGTCCACCGACGCGCCACTTTCGCGCAACGCCTTTATCAACGTGTCGAGCATGGTCGTGTCAGCTCAGTGGGCGGGTCAGCAGGTCGTAAAACTTCTGCGCTTCGTCAGGCGTGCCCTGGTTGACCTTGTGGATCAGGTAGGCAGCGTTCAGCAGCTGGTCGGTGGCGCTGACCGTATCGTTCTCGGCAAATTCCGAGATGTACTTCTGCACCTTGGCGGCGGCCTCGCTCCCCATCTGTGCTTCGACGATCTTCGTCAGCGCCTTGTCATCCGGTGCCTGCAATTCGATGCGAATGCAGCGGCGCAAGAATGCCGCAGGGAACTCCCGTTCGTCGTTGCTGGTGAAGACGATGAACGGAAACTCATGGCACTGCACCCGTCCGCCCCTGATCCTGGCTTTCTCAACCTGTGCTGTCATGACCTTGGCGGACGATGCGACCCGTACCTCCACCTCTTCGCATTCATCTCGCTGCAACTCTGGGATCTCGAACCAGCCCTCTTCCAGCGCGTTGAGCAGGTCGTTGGGCAGGTCAGGGTCTGCCTTGTCGAGTTCATCGATCAGCAGCGCCCGCGGGCGCTTCGACGGCAGCAACGCTGTACCGAGGGCTTGCAGGCGAATGTACTTGCCAATGTCCGGCGCCGAGCCGCCGCTCAGGCTCTGGTCGCGCAGGCGGCCGATGGCATCGTAGTCGTACAGGCCATTTTCCAGGGTCGTGCGCGAATTCACCGGCCAGACCAGCACCGGGCCCAGTTTCAGTTCGTAGGCGATACGGTAGATCAGCGAGCTTTTTCCGGTGCCTGGAGGGCCGGTGACCAATAATGGACGACGGAGAATCAGGGCGGCGTTGATCGCATCGATGATTGCGGGCGGCGTCTGGTAGGCCCTAGCATGATCCCAGTAGCGGTCGTCATCCTCGACTGATCCGCAGTCGTACAGTTGATCGGCGGCCGGTTCGACGAAAGTGCGCCACGGTGGTGCGGGAGGCAGGGTAACGGTCGCAGGTTTGCGCTCACCCGAAAAAATGTGCCACTGGGTCATGTTCATGTCCTTTAGGAGGGTTGCTTGAAGCGACTGGAAAAGCCGCCAGCACCGTCTGGAATCTGGTCGGGGTTGTCAAATATGCAGGTAATGCCATGCTGCCCTTGGGCGTTGAGTGTGGCCAACTCGGTGCGGGTCTGGTGCAGGTAGGCAAACAGCCCGCTTTCCACGATCGCAGTGACCTGCTCCATATGCGCAGGCTCGCACCATGTGGCACAGGCTGCGCCTTGCTTGAGCAACCGCTCGAGGTCGGCCCTCTGGGTGTCTAGGTGCGCTGTGCCGTGCCAAAGCCAGTCACTGCGGGGCATCGCGGTGCCGGAGGAGAGCCAGGCCATTTTCGGCGGTCGCCCGCTGTTGACCTTGGCGTCCTTCCAGTGGCGTTTCCACACACGATTCCAGCGCTCGTCGGTCCAGCGCTCCAGAATGCGCAACGCCAGCAGCGACTCGCCATGGCCCAGGTACGCGGGTACCTCATCCCGGATGAACTCAAGGCCGGTATAGGGCTGGAAAAGATCCGCCGCCGGCACCACGACTTCGAACAGGGTGGTGCGATACACGCATGGACTGGCGCAGAGTTGCTCCAGCACACTACGCAGGCGTTCGGTCAGGCTGGACTGAGGCGTCGTGAAGGGCTCCATGTCGGTGGGCTCGTCATTAGAGTACGTCCACACCCGAGTTTCGTTTGGGTTTTGGCTACCGCGCAGGTCGATGATGATGAGGTCTGCTCTTGCCATCGCCTCGTTCTCGAAATGGCCCTTCAACTGGTTTACAGCGGGCCTGTCGTGAGCGCCGGGCCATTTGAGGATCCAGTTAAAGACCTTCTCGATGTCGGCGTCCCAATTCGTGCTGCCGCAGTTCTCCTTGAGCTGGACCATCACCGAATGCAGGTGGATCGCGAACTGTTCAATGTTCGTCAGCCCGCAATCCTCGGGGGCGACCAGTCCGTCCAGCAACTGCAGCAGCGACAGGGGGCGGGTCGGGCGCTCTGATGTTCCGCGCCGGAACCGTCGGGAGATGGCCTGGATAAAATCCGTGGTCATCCCTTGGCTTGTGCCGAGTATCCGTTCCAGTTCCGCCAGAGCGCCTTGGTCGGTGGCGAGGGAACCCAAGACTTGCGACTGCTCCTCCATGTTGTGATCGCGATAGGAGACGGACATCCGGTTGTTGAGAGCCCAGGGAGAGGCGTCCATCGCCTTGCGCACCTCTTCGATATTCAGCCCTTCCAATGTGTCCTGGCCTGCAAGGGCCTTCATGAGGGCGGAGGAAAACCCCCCGGTCTGTCGTACTTGATCGTTGCCGGCCGATTGGCCGGGACGTGCGGCGTTGAAGATATATTGATGGCTATCAGGCACCGTCCTTGGTGAATCTTGAATGGCCAGGCATTTCAGGGGGAGGCCTCCCGGCAGGGTCGCGCAGATGTCCTGGATGATCCACTGGCGGTGGAAGCGGTTCGCGCCGGTGTAGTAGGCGAACCGGTTGGCAATCCCTGTCAGGTTCACCACGTGGCATTGGCGCTCGGAGGCATCGGCAGTAACCAGGTAGCGCTTTGGTGCTTCTCCACCTTCCCACAGGCCATGACCGCCCAGGTAAAGGACCAAGGTTTTCACGCCGACACCGTCCGGTGTGAGCAGGTTCTGGGGCTCCAGGATGTCGTCCAGTTCTTGGCGTGTGGGGTTCTGTCGCAGTTCGACGCCTGCGTCGCGCAAACAGGCCTTCAACTGCTCGCGTTGCTCGCCCAGCGCTTCGCTGATGTCGGTGTCCTCGTTGATCAAGACCTTCATGTTGCCTGGGAGGACGCCTTTTTCCAGCAGCCAGTTGGCCATGCGCAGCGCATCCATCGCCGGGCCGTTGAGCGTCCAGCCGGCTTGTCGGTAGCACTCGATACCGACCACGATAGCGTAGGTATTCGCTGCCGAGCCGAGCTTCATGTGCCAAGGGTTTCCAGGAATCCGGCGATCCGCTTCCAGACCTCGACGTTGTCCCAGTAGGTGCTATGCGATGCAGGGAAGGGTTGATGGCTGCGGATTTCGCAGTCACTGACCCTGGCGCCGTTGCCCAAGATGGCCTCTGCCTTGAAGGACAGCAGGTCGTCACGATCGTAGATGTTCAGCCAACTGGGCATATGGCCCGGCAATGCGGCGGGTTGCTGGAGTTGGGTTAACGCGCCGATCTCGTACAGAAACGGTGCTTGGGAGCCGGCGGTGATCACGGCCTTGACCTGAGGTGGCGGCGACGAGATCAACAGATCGATGCAAGCGATGCCACCCAGGCTGTGGGCTAGCAGCACCACTGGCGTCTCACCCGCGTCTGCAACCGCCTTGGCGATGATCGAGCGAATTGTTTCGCCCCGGGCCTGGTAGAGCAGGATGTCGCCAACGGCAGGCGTCGCTGCATTGGCGATGCTGTGGCGATAGGTCCGTCCGCCCCAAGCGGCGACCTGAAGCACCGGGTCGGCAACAACTGCGCCAAGGAAGGTGCGTAACGGCTTGGTCACGAAGCTGACGATATCGCCGACCACTCCTCTGACCTGAGCGCCGCTTCCTCCCATGAGGTGGAAGGCCGCCAGTTGCAGCGCGTCGCGGGTGGTGGACGGAACCACGGGTGACCCCGTAGTCATTTGCGCCTGCACCCAACCTGCTGTCACGGCCCGGGCCAGCAACTCGATGAGAGGGTCGAGCCCCTTGCCGCTGTTCTTGCCGAACTGGACGCCCTCGGCGATTGCGCTATCGAGTTCCGGTAAGTTATCGATCGCTTCTATCGCAGCGACGGCGCTACCGTCGACCTTGCCGGGCACGGGGGGCCAGGTGCCAGTGTCGATTGCATTCCGCAGTTCGGCCAGTGCCTTGCGCACTTTAATCACCGGGCTGTCGCCGAAGCCGTCGAAGGCTATGTCACCACTCGTCCTGGCGGCCAGCAACCGCAACTCGACCAGCGGATCGTCGTACAACAGTGCCCATTCGGCGAGGGCTTCGTCTTCGGGCGTTTGCTGGTTGATGGCCCTGGCCTGGTCATACAGCGGCACCGACAAGCCCTTGCCGATATCACTGCCATGGTCGCCCCAATAACAACCCGTCACGGATGCAGCGGGCAGAAAGTGCGCCACATGAGCCTTGACCGTATTGAAGGTGGCTTCGAATGCGGGCAAACGAACGCCCGTGCCGTGCACGAATATGATTTTCATCGTCCGTCCTCTGGATGCTGGCAGCGTTAAATCGGATGGCATATCGCCACGCCGCCCATAATCTTAGCAATTAGGGGAAAAGAGAAGTGGCAGAAAGCCATTTCGGCGAACAATCATAAGATGCTCTAAGGTCCAGACCATCTCCATCCCGGCCTTAGAAGTCCAAGAAGACGTCACTGTGATTGCTGCGCACCCGTCTCGCTTTGCCACTGACCTACTTGCTCGTCCCGAAGCGACGATCTTCCCATACTCCGCTTATTTGATTGGCCTGTCTGGAAGATGGCTCTTTACGGCGCCATTCGATGTTAGGCCGATCGATCTTGGCCCAACCGATGGTCGGAGCATGGAGGTACATGATGGCGACGTTGAGGCCTTCAAGGAATTCTTCGCAGACCTTCTACCAAAAGCCAACGATGCAAGTTGAATTTGCGGATAGCGTCAAGGAGCAGTTGCGAAAGGCGCTCAGAGCGGCGGGTAGTCGAGAGATTGGCAGTGTGTTGATGGGGGAGCAGATTGAGCCCGGTCATTTCCGAGTTGTTGACTTGATGATTGACAGCCAGACGGGAGGGCAAGCGCATTTCGTCCGGAGCTCGGAAGCCCATGCCGAGGCATGAATGCGTTCTTCTGCGAAACCGGGCATCAATATGATCGCTTCAACTACTTGGGTGAGTGGCATTCGCACCCTCGATTCCCGGTGACGCCTAGTGCTCAGGACGTTGAGTCTATGGTCGATCTTGTCAACGGTGAGCGCGGTATCGATTTTGCGGTACTGCTGATCGTTCGGCTGCAATGGTGGCGGAAGATCTCATGTTCTTGCACCTTGTTTCGTCGCCATTTTAGCCCATCACCGGTTGTCATTCTGGAGCATAGATAGTGATAAATTACTTCATTAAATCGCTTATCGATTGGGTCTTCAGGCGATGTTTGCCGGGCGTCACACTGATTCGAGTAGGCGTGCCCCTCTTTGGTCTGGTGCTCGTAGGACTGACAGTCGGCATTACGATTCCAACTTCCCAGGTGCCGTTTAACTTTAGCTGGGATACCTCTGGAAGCTCCGGTGCATTGAGTTGGGGTGTGTTCGCGAGAGCTTGTGTGATTGTATTGCTAGGTGGATGGCTGGTCGTTCGTGATATCCGCCGAGAGAGCCGTAAGAAGGTCATCGTGATCAAGGCCAGAGGGTTGAGAGATTGGCAAGGTCAACCTCTGGCTTCAGCAGTTCCCTCATCAATACTCGGTCGCCGTGAGCAGGTGATCATCGACTTGAGGCAAGGAATTGTAGACGGACAGATCGTGAGCCCAGAGGCTGCAGTACGTCGAATTTCAAGCCTGCCTGATGACATTGCACGACGTTGCGATGGGTTGGATCGATCCGATATATCGTTTGTGCTCGGTGGGCTTGCACCGGTGCCATTGCTTTTTCTCCTCGGAGTGATCGTCGTCGACGAGTCAAACACGGTCATCATGGACTGGGATCGGCTACTGCGTGCCAGGCGTGGGTTGACCGTTGATGATGACGGTAAACGCTTTGTGGTGGCAGGCTTGGATACCTTGCAAGCAGGGGCGACCCGCGTGGCGCTCTGTGTGTCCGCTTCGTACGATGTTTTGGATGTTGATGTGCAGATCACTGAGGCAGTAACGCCCATTATCCGGATGGATCTGGAAGGCCGTGGTACCGACACGCATTGGTCCGAGTTGAAACAACAACTCGCTCAGCTGTTTCTCGATACAGTGATTTCCTTGGTTCGAAAAGGCGTTACAGAAATAACTTTGTTTCTGGCTGCCCCTGCAAGCCTGGCATTGCGGCTAGGCATGCTGTATGACAAGCGGAATCTCCCTCGCCTGGAGGTCAATCAGTACGAACAGGCCGATCCCAAACGATTCCCTTGGGTAGTGCGCATGCCTGTAGCGGGGGTGCTCCAGCCGGAAATAGTGCACCGATGATGTCGCTAAAGTTCTCTTGGCGCTTAGCGACACACTGATGCTTAGGCAGGATTGCGGGCAGTGGGGGCATCCTTTTCAAACCATCCAAAGCATGCCCTCAGATGTGCCCCCAATGTAGCAATCCACCGGAAGTGAATGGAGCTCCATGGTTTGTGGAAAGGCAAAAATGATCAGATGAACAGCCTGCCCGACGACGCCTAAAGACTCTCAGGGTCGCCAAAAAACATTTTGACTAGGCTCTAGAATAGTGTTTTCAGGTCGATAACGCTTTTGTTTGCCCCCATTTTTGCCCCCATTCGCACCGAGTGTGCGAGTGATCGCGAATGGCGATCTCCGACGGGCTCCAGTATGGCAGTGGCTGGTATTCAGTGCGCCTCCGTATACTGGATGAGCAACCCGTATCTGGCAAATCCTTGGTTGTTCGGAAGAAGGTTGGGTAATGAGTCGATATCCAAGCGGATAGTCCGGTCAGACCCAGAACCCACCACTTCAATTGACGGCCGAGTCGGCCGGCAGCGAGGACGCTCGGATTGCAATGTGGAGGCGGCGCCTTACCTTCGCTATTCCTGGCCTGTTAAGCCGTTGGGTCAGGTCGCTGATCAGTCGTTCGGCAAGTGCAACTGCACTTCCATGGCGTCATGAAGGAGTCTGACGACCTCGATCACGTCGTCGTTTGCCACACGATAGAACACGATATGGCGTGGGCTTTTGACCGTTCCATGGGTTGGTTTGGCCTGTTGGCGTGAATAGATGAGGTGATAGCTGCGAAGGCCCGGTGCAAGCTCATCGCGGTCGTGGCTGCCAATGCGATAAGGCGTGTCGGCAAGCGCTTGCAGCGCCGCGAGGATAAGCGCCTGGTAGCGCTGGCGTGCTTGATCGCCGAACTGCGTCTGGGAGAGTCTAAGGATGTCGACAATGTCGGCGCGCGCCGGGTTGGAAATCCGATACTGCGGCATGCTCAGTGTTTCTCTCTCGCGGGGAGGGTTGCCTCCAGGCTCAAGCCCTCGAGGTAGTGCTCCAGATCCCCTTCGTTCACCTGAGTAAAGCGCCCGTGCTCAAGATCCATGATGCCGATTGAGGTCGCCTGACGCAGTGCCTCAATTTTGGCGGTGTCTTCGGCGACGCGTTGTTCCAATAGCCGCAAACCTTCTCGCATCACTTCGCTGGCATTCTGATACCGGCCAGACTGCACTAGGTCCTGGATAACCTGTTCCTGGTGAGGGGTGAGCACAACGTTTCTCGTTGCCATAATGAGCTCCAGCTTTCGGTGAACAGTTTCTTCCGATCATTGGCATATTATGCCATTTTGCTTGCGAGCACATGGTTTGAGGTTTGGATCTGACGAACTGCGTCGTACGGGGTCGTTCTTTGCTCCATGCGCACAACGTCAAAAAAGCTGGCGCAGGGGGGCGTAGTAGACATCTTGATTAGTGTGGAATTGGGCCTTCAGTTTGACCAAGCCTTGTTTGATGGGACGGGCAGGCTCCCCGATCATTTGCAGTGCAACGGTGGGAGGGCGGACGTCCCAAGGCACGCGCGATGTAAGTGTACGAACTGGCTTGGTGTGGGTGACAGCGACCAGAAGCAGACCTTAGAAAAAGTATAGAAAATCAGAGGCGATTCATGCGTTGTCGCGGCGACGAAGCTCTGTTGATGATGACGGCTTGTGAAGTCGCCTGGCTGTCCCCATCTTGAGTGCAAGACAATCACAGGCGTGGAATCTAACGTTGAAGCTCAACGATGTAATTAAAGACTGCATAACTCTCAAGCTCGATGGCCGCGCGACTGATGGCGCGATATAAATCTTCGGCGGCAATTTCCTTTCCGAACAAAAACCGGTATTGCCGATTGAGGTTCGGGACAAGGAAACGTTGCTGTGGATGATGCAAGGGGCAGACGACGTTCATATTTATGTGGCCTCGGGAGTGTTTCATTTCAACGCCCTCTACAAACCGGCCGACAGGTTTCCTGCGGCGAGAATCTATTACCTAAAGACCGAAAACTTGCTAGCCCTCGGCAGCGTGGGCGTGTTTCTTGAGAGAAACGGATTAACCCTCAAGCCGATCAACGACGCTGGTTTCTCCAAGCTTATCGACGATCTTGACTATCCTCAGCGCTTCAGCACCTGGCGCCAGGAGCGTGACAGTGAGGCCCGCTCATTTGAAGGGCTTTTTAATGGCCGGCGCAAAAATACGGCGGTGGACGGAGCGATCTGGCTTTCATCCGATGGCAAGTGTTTGGTGTGCGGAGCAGAAACAGATCGGGTGTCAACGACTACGGTACAGGGAGGCTCAGGTCTGTTAATCGGATTGCAACTTTGCTCGACACATGAAGCAGAGGCGCAAGAGCAATCAACGTTGCTGAACTACGTCGCCAAGCATCTGGGTGGGATGGTAATGTTCGACAATTTCCAGCAAGTAAGCGCGAGTGAGGCACTGGAACTGGCGTGCGAAGCCCTCAAAACGGAGCTCGACTGCACCGTTGAGAAAGTGCAAGACCAAGCGATCACGGCCCGAAGGCCTTCCGGGGTGGCCGTTATCGTCAGGTACGTATCGCCCATGAATTACGCTTACAACGTTCAAGCGCCCGACGGAACGAATTTATCGCGAGTCGACTCGGCGAACCATCATAAGGTGCCCTACGGTCCTGACCATCACCATCCTGACCTGAGAAAGTCCAAGAAGAAGATCGTCGAGTCGAGCTTTACCTATGGGAACGTTGGGATGGATGTGAAGCTGATCAGAAAGATGATCCTGGACGCCGAAACTAAATTGATGGTTACGAGTGAATGATCTGTACGCTGGCCTCATGCGCGAATCAAGCAGCCCTCCCCAGCGGCGTCAATCACCGATTAGTTTTAGGATGATTGCGCAGCGGCAAACGGGCGGCAGCAATCATGAGTTTGATCCAGTCTGCGCGCATGAACGGGCATGATCCGTATGCTTACTTGAAGGATGTTCTGACTCGCCTGCCGACGCAGCGGGCGAGTGAGATTACGGAGTTGCTGTCGCATCGATGGGCGCCCATTCAATCACGCAAGGCGTGTTGGCCGGACATCTAGAAACAAAGGAATTGCCAAACGCCAACGGACATCCTCTTCATTCCTTTTAGTCGAGATTGCGCGAAATATTGATGCTGTAACCGGTGGTATCCGTAGGCAGCTTCTTCTTGGCGAATCCGTTGATAACGAGGTAAAGCAATGGGCCAATCGATACGAAGACTGCTGTTATCAGAAAGTAAGGCACAAGAGAGACCGCAGATCGGCCTTTGGAGCGAGCGTCCCGATACATCCAGATGCAAGCGAGGACGCCGAGCAGGTAAAGGTCAATAACTACTTGGGCAGTGTCCGGGCTGGATATTAACTCCAGGCCGAAGTCGATGAGCGATTGATCGGCAACGAACATGGTACCCACCGTATACAAGGAAAAAATCACCAATGTGGCAAGTGAGAGGTAGGGTCTTTTCATTAGTCCTCCTTGAGCAAGAAGCGATGATCAACGCTGACAAGGTAGTGATATTGTCACGACGAGATCAATGACCTCACAGGTCATGGACTCAGCCAATTCGCGCCGTCAGAGTCGAACAATGAGCACCCGACCTTTTCCTCGAACGACACCCGCCATCACTGCAAGTGAGCAGTTGCGTCAACTGCGACGTCAGGCAAAATTGAGCCAACTCGACCTAGCCTTGATGTCAGGTATTTCTCAGCGCCACCTCAGCTGCATCGAGACAGGGCGCGCCAAGCCAAGCCCAGGAACTCTGCATAACCTACTCATGGCACTCGATGCGCCTCTAGAGCATTGCAACAGTGTCTTTCTCGCCAGTGGTTATGCACCGCGCTACGAAGCAACACCTCTTACCTCGCCAAGCATGGAGGCTGTTCGTGATGCTATAACTCACCTGCTTCATGCCAACAACCCCGCACCAGCGATTGTCTTGGGGAGTCAGTGGGAGATATTGGCAGCCAACGCCAGCACTGGAGTGCTGTTCGATCTGGTCGGCCTGAGTGCCGATGCGGCAGAAGGCCTAAATCTGTTGGTAACGCTGCTGGAGCCTGGAGGGTTGGGCGATCATCTGAACAACGTCGAGGAAATCAGATTGATTGCTTGGCAAAGGGCAGCTAGAGAGGCCCTGAGCAACCCGGGGCTCGCTACGCTTCTGAAAAGCCTCCCCATGCCTCAAGAGGCTTCCACGTTGACAAACGAACTGCCTCCGTTGGTACTGACGCGGCTCGACTCAAGGCACGGGGAACTGAAATTCATGTCAACTTTTACAACATTTGGCATGCCTCTCGACATTACGATGGAGTCGCTGCGTATTGAGCATCTGATTCCTGCCGACGCGAGAACCTGGGAAGTCATGGCCCGAGCCTATGGACAATTGAAATGCTGATGCCGTTATCTTCGGTTCAACACATTCATAGGTGTGTTCGCCAGACGCTTACGATTGTCGGACACCAGGATCTGTGCGGTGCCGCCGAAAAAAGCAAAACGGCGGGCGTACGAGCCCAGCCAGTCTGGTAGCTTTTGCGACCAAGTAGCCTCGGCAAAGGTGTAGCTGGAAGCGCCAAGCACGGCGACGAAGATCTGCGCTTGGCGGATCTCACCGGTTCGACGGTCAATGACTGGCACGGTCTGGCCGGCGTAATCGACGAACAGCTTCTCACCGGCCCGATGTTCCTGGCGCATGACCACATCGACCTTGGCGGCCCAGAGGCGGTAGTGCTCGCAGAACCAGCTGTACTGGAAGCCCTGCGGTTGAGCGAGCCGATATTCCTGCCAGAGCAGCGCCAGGGTGACGCCGGGACGGCGCAACTCGGCGTGTACCCACGCCCAGTCGGGCATCGGGCGCTGGGCACCGGCACTGCGGGTGGAAACAGCCGTCGATTCAGCTCAGCATCAGAAATATCGATGGGCCACTGTAGCCCACTGGCTGCGAATCGGCAAAGATAATCCCCCGCACTTGAATGGCCGATGGATAAGCTGGCGGCGATCTTGCGCACGGACAGGCCGGCGTCGAACTTTAGGCGTAGTACCTCTCGGATTTTACGCATGGATAAACGCTCTACGACGACCTCTTCGCTGCGATAAAAGAGGTCGATGGTAGTGAATAGTCCTGCGTTGCTGCCTGCCTGAAAGTGTCCGGATGGCCGTGGAATCGGTGTCCGGATGCTCGTGGAATGAGTGTCCGGATGGTCATGGAATCCCCAGCGGATGCCGGAAAATACATCCGCTTCTTGGTCGAAAGCTGGGCGCAATTCGCGCTCCGCTAGCTCTTGGACCACGTAGGCCATGCCTTGCCATTTGTGGCGCTAGGCGGTAGGGGATTCGTCTGGAAATGCCTTGGTATTGTTCGCACAGGTGATTGCCCGAACACATCAACCTCTCAAGGTTTAGATTCAGATCATCGACTGTCTCTGGGCAAAACAAACAGCGGTTGAGATATCGAGCGATATGGAAGCAAAAGACTTCACCAGCAACGACTCCGGCAACGCCCAATCCCACTTTTCGCGCAACATATTCTGTACGTCCTCTAAAATCGAATTGAGGTCACTTGGGTCTAAGTCCCCAACAACTGTGAGCGCCTCTCTTACCTGATCGATATTCGCATCGATCTCTATAGCCAGACCCGAGTTATCACAAGAAAGGCCCGCATGATTAAGCAGCAGCCTTAGCGCGTCATTGGCGTAATCACCCAACCAACTAATCAAATAACATTTCCCTCCAGACTCGATAAGATACCGCTCGCCAAGCCCCAATAAGGCAAACGTTTTCCGGGCCTCGTCGAGTAAAGCTTTGGCACCATGATCGATAAAAGGGCAGGGGCTGGAGTCCGCCAAGACTGCTCGCATCTCCGCGCGTACGGCGTCATGTACCATTGCGCCCAAGCCATCGAACTGTGGAGGAGCACCGCCGCGTGCCGCTGAGACGATGATGACCTTGGCCTGCAGGTCAACATCACGCACCTGCCATCGACGGCCACCGAAGATAATGCGTTGGTCTGAATCGCCCCGGATTCTCTAGACACCTTGCAAGCTCATTGCATAACGCTTTTCAAACTCTACCGGTGACAGGTGATTGTTGAAACCATGGCGGCGTTTTGCGTTGTAGAACATCTCGATGTAATCAAACACATCACTACGAGCATCTTCGCGCGTGGAATAGATTTTCCGCTTGATCCGTTCCCGCTTTAGAAGCTGGAAAAAGCTCTCAGCCACGGCGTTGTCATGACAATTGCCTCGGCGGCTCATGCTGGCAACCAAATTGTTCGCCTTCAAAAAACTGCGCCAATCGGCGCTGCTGTACTGGCTGCCCTGGTCGGAGTGAACCATCACCTCCTGCTTCGGTTTACGCCTCCAGACCGCCATCAATAACGCATCAATGGCCAAATCACTGGTCATCTGCGACTTCATTGACCAGCCAACGACCTGACGAGAAAACAGATCCAGCACCACTGCCAAATACAGCCAGCCTTCATACGTACGAATGTAAGTGATGTCGGTGACCCAAACTTTGTTGGGTTCTACGACATCGAACTGGCGCTTCAGTAAATTGGGTGAGGCGACCGCTGGCTTACCGCCGTATTTGCCAGGACGGCGTCGATACCCTGTCTGAGAGCGCAGACCTTCAAGACGCATCAGCCTCGCCACACGATGCCGACCACAATCCTCACCGACTTCGCGCAGATCGTCATGGACTTTGCGATAGCCATAAACGCCGCCGCTCTCCAGCCAGGAATGCTTGATCAAACCCAGCAGTCGCTGGTCGTCTTTGGCGCGTACAGATTGCGGCTCAGACAGCCAGGCGTAATAACCGCTGGGATGGACTTTCAGCGTCAGGCAAAGCCGTCGAATGGAATAATCGCCCGCTCGCTGCTTGATAAAGGCGTACTTCAACCGCACTCCTTGGCAAAGTACGCGGCGGCCTTTTTTAAGATGTCTCGCTCTTCGGTGACGCGCTTGAGTTCGGCTCGCAGACGACGCAGTTCAGCGTGCTGATCGTCGTCTTGCTGCCGTTCTGCCTGAGGTTTGCTGTAGCGCTTTATCCAGGCATAGAGGCTATGCGTCGACACGCCAAGACGCGCCGCCACATCAGCGACAGGCAGCTTCTTTTCGGTCACTTGATTGACCGCTTGGATTTTGAACTCTTCGGGATAACGTGGGTTGCTCATGGCACCTCCTGATTGGCCTCAGTTTAAGGCATGGAGGTGTCTACGAAACCCGGGGCGATTCACTCAAGGCGAGATCGTTCAGCTTTCACTCAAACGTTCCGGACTTGTAAATCGTCAAACTGAGTTGTCTGAAGAAATTGCACAGCTCAATCGAGAGATTTCACAGATTGATGCAGATTTGCATGTTCTGACAACGGAAGGCGATACCCTTAAGTCTCAAGCGTCCTATCTGCTTGTCTCTCAGTACCTGATGAATAATGGTATCAATTCAGCCCAGTTGGCTGAACATTGTCAGGTCGAGAAGAGTAAATTTGAATCTCAACTTGCTAACGCCAAGGCCGTTACTGATGAGCTGACGACTCAGTGCAGTGCACTCCAGCAGAAGATGCTGTCCGATGGGACGTGGGTGAGTTTTGTCCAGCTACGATCTCAGAAAGATGGGCTTGATCTGGAATTGGCTCGCGCTCAGTCCGCAATCAACGCTTTCTATGAAAGCCTTGCCACGTTGATTGTTGTTCGCTCAGAGGATCGTTTAGACCAAGTCAAAGCACTGATCACCAGTGAACTCCAGACCCGCCGCTTGCGCACCGAGCAACTTGAAACCGCTGAAAACAGTTTCAAACTGCTGTTGGAGCTGATGGCGTCCTTTAAACCCTACATCAAGCGCTTATCCCTTCAAAATGAGTTGGCTGAACTGGAAGTGGAGCTAGATCAGCGAAGCCAGGTTGACATGCTTCTGAGTACGGAACGGTTGGCTGTGATCGAGCAGCTGAAGACTTTGATTAACAATTTCTTCTATGAAGATCTCATCAACGTTATCTACAAAAAAATTGACCCGCATCCATCCTTTAAGAAAGTAGAATTCAAGCCGGATTTTGACTCTGATAAACCAGGTTTGAACATTGTCGTGAGTGACGAAGATGGGGTTTTGATTTCGCCAATCTTGTACTTCAGCGCTGCTCAGTCCAATATTCTCAGTCTCAGTGTGTTTCTGGCCGGCGCGCTTCATGCCAAGGATGATAAGGGTAATCCGATTGATGTCGTGATGATCGATGATCCTATCCAGTCGATGGACTCCATCAATATTCTCTCAACTATTGATCTTTTGCGCAGTATCTGCCTACAGTTTGATAAACAAGTTATTATCTCTACGCACGATGAAAACTTCTTCGGCCTTCTGCAGCGCAAGATTCCAGCTGAGATTCTGGGAGCAAAGTTCCTGCAGTTGGAAAAATTTGGAGTGGTAGTGCCTGTCGAGCCATTCCTAAATTAGCACGTTATCTCGGAAGGGATTAATTCGCCCCTTCCGTGATACACCGCCCGACGACGGAATATTTAGGCGGTCTGACATGGCGCGGTATCTGCTAATCAACCAAATTAAGGAAGTTGTTGTTAGCTGGAGGGGGCTACAAATTAGTTTGTCGTCTCGAATCAGATAACCGTTGAGTAAGCTGGTTTTACGCCGGCCTTGGACACTGGAGGTCCAAATATTTTGAAATGAAAGCTGTTGAATGATGCCGGTATCGAGTGCGCTTTCGGAGATCATTGCTACAGCCACTGAATATGCGTAACTATCGCGGCTTAGTAGAGTTCCGTAACTGACCTGAGGACCGCCGATGGCAACATCAGTGATCGATTTCCGAGCCATCCGCACACATCACGGCAGCCAGCACGCCGGTTTCGAGGAGCTCGTCTGCCAATTTGCCGCGCTCGAGTCTCAGGGTGGCGTACCGTTCCACCGCAAGGGAGCGGGTGCCGACGCAGGACTTGAATGTTATCGAGTCGAGCCCAACGGATCTGAAACTGGATGGCAGGCCAAGTTTTTCTTCGAGCTCGGTAGCGGCGAAGCGGGGCAGCTCAAAGACTCCTTTGAAAACGCCGTAGCCAAACACCCCGCACTCGCCACCTTCATCGTATGCATACCTTTCGACTTGTCTGATGGCCGTGTTGAAGGCCGTAAGTCTGAGCGCAATCGCTGGGATGACTGGGTGATTGCGCGTCAAGCTTCCATCGCGCCTCGTGTAGTTGAAATCCAACTCTGGGGCGGTTTCCAGCTCACAGAACGACTCTCACGGAATGATCCACTGTATGTGGGGCGTCGTACCTATTGGTTCGATCTCCCTCATTTTGGGTGCGAATGGTTTAAAGACCGGTTTGCGATCAGCCGTGCCGCTCTCGGTCGCCGCTACACGCCAGAACTTAATATCGAACTGCCTATTCGTCAGGCATTAGTCGCATTCGCACGAGATCCCGATTTCGCGTGCAAGATCATTGGTTGGGCTGATGATCTCGACGAGGCGAGACATCGTTCGCTACGCAGCATCGGCGCGGCGCTGGGAGGAATATGTGATATTGATTTCACTGCGCTCGGCGACCAAATGGCTGCGATATCTTCAGCAATTCGCGGCGTACCACTTGGCCCCGCGAATCTCATTCCATTCGGGGAATGGAGTGCTTTATTGGCGATTGCAGCTGCGGCGCTCAACCGCTGTCGCAGCGGAATCTGGGAGCTACGTCGGCAACCCGGCGCGGGTCAGGACAGTGGTCGCGACGGTCTTCATTTTGCCGAACATTTGCGCGAAGTGATCGATCGCGTTGTCGAGGAAATCAATGCCCCCTCGACCAACTTCGCTAATTCACACCGCCTGCTGCTGAGCGGAGAGGCGGGCGTTGGTAAGTCACACTTGCTGGCCGATGTCGCCGAGCATCATGTTGCGCAGGGCTTTCCCGCCGTCCTAATGCTTGGTGGAGCGTTCAGTGATGCGGAACCTTGGCGACAGATCGCCGAGCAGTTGGGGCTGACAAATGCTCCTCCGGACGCAATTCTCGGTGCGTTTGACTCCGCTGCCGAAGCAGCTGGCACCCGCGCGTTAGTGATGATTGATGCGATCAACGAGCGTAATGGTGTAGCGGTTTGGTCCGAGCGTCTTGCCGCGTTCCTCGCTGTGGCCGACCGTTTTGAACATATAGCGGTCCTCGTTTCCTGTCGCTCGACCTTCACCCCTTATATCGTGCGCGACCTTGATACGACCACGTTACCCAGTTTGGAACACCCAGGTTTCGCAGGAAGGGCGGCTGAAGCTGCGCGTCGTTACCTCGACCAGCGTGGCATCGTTCGAATGGCAGCCCCGCATTTCGCGCCAGAGTTTGAGAACCCGCTGTTCCTGCGTACTTGCTGTGACATGCTTGAACGTCGTAATGAAAGCGAACTTCCGCGTGGACTGGCTGGCGTGTCGAAGGTTTTCGATTTTTATTTCAACGCGGTGGTCGAGACGCTCAATTTGCGGATGGGCTTGGCGCCACGGCTAAAGCGTATAGAGGCGGTCCTCACGGCGCTCATGGAAGAGATGGTAGTTGCCGGTACCGGCTATCTCTCTGGAACGACAGCTGACCGTTGCACTACGTCAACGGCTCAACGAGGCGGCGCAAGTGTCCAACGACGATTTTGGATTTGTATTAGACGAACGCTAAAAGTATACCGAGGTCATTCGGCCGGCATGATGGTTAAAGTGTCCTTTGCTATCAGCCAAAAACGGTAACTGCGTTTTATAAAGTGCGAGTTAAGCAGCAAGCCTTTCGCAGGTTTTAGGTGATTATTCCAGTTTGATCGCATCTATCACCTCGTACTACGGCTCAATAGGCGTTGGCCTCTTAGAGGGTAGAGGCATCAAGCTTGGGGTTCGCCACGTGAAATAAAGCATCAGGGTCGCGCCTAGTGCAAAGGGCAATCCCACCGATAGCGATACCTTGTAGGCCAGTAATACTCCCGCTGCGCCACCAACGAAAGCAGCTAGCAGGAGAAAGTAGGCGTCTTCAATTCCCCTTCCTGGTCTAACAATAAAATTTATTAAGTCCTGCATGCGTGGTTCCGATACAAGAGGTGTTTTTGGCATGTCTTGGCCGCCGTTATAAATCTAAGTTTCATCAATTGTTATTGATGCGAGTAGATTTCTCTCGGTGTCATTGGGGATCAGCCCTGTTGTTTCGGCGAGCAAGACAACCTGGCCGTTAATGTTGTTCACGGTTACTTCGGCTCGCGCTCGATTACCGTCATCGATCCCCATGATTTTCCACACGCAAGTCAGCTCATCGCCAATGTAAACGGGGCGCTTGAAGCGAAAATTCATAGAGGTGGCCAGCCATCCCAATTGCCCTCCGATTTCCGTAATCAGCGTTGCAGTCAGCAAGCCATGAGCGATGACACCATCAAAGCCTTTTGCTTCTGCGTACATAGCGTCGGAATGCACCGGGTTGTGGTCGCGCGATATCACCTCAAACTGAACGATATCTGCGTGCGAAAAAGTGCGTTTGATTTCGAAAGTATCGCCTTTCTCAAGTCCTTCGATTGCTCTCTGGCGTATTGCGTTCATTGGCATCTCCGACGATTTAAAACGTATGGTCAATCCCAGGGAATGAGCCCGACTCGACGTCTTTAGCAAAGGCTTGTGCAGCGTCACTCATCACCTTTCTCATATCCGCATACTGTTTGACGAATCGTGGCAATTGACCATGATGGAGCCCTACCATGTCCTGCCAGACGAGTACCTGGGCATCGCAGCCACCTCCTGCACCGATTCCGACGGTAGGGATGGAGACTATCTCGGTGATCCTCGTCGCCACGTCTCCTGGCACCATTTCAATAAGCAGGCCAAACGCCCCTGCACGCTCGAAGGCAACGCTCAAATTAATCAACCTCTGCGCATCCTCGCCCTTGCCTTGAATACGGTATCCGCCCAGCTGGTGTTCTGCCTGCGGGGTAAAACCTATATGAGCCATAACCGGAATGCCTGCGGCTACCAACTTCTCTACCTGCGCAAGCATTTCGATCCCACCTTCGAGCTTTACGGCATGAGCGCCGCCTTCCTTCATGAAACGGGCTGCGGTATGAAAACATTGCTCAGGCGATCCCTGATAAGAGCCAAAAGGCAAATCCGCAATGACCAACGCCCGCTCAGTAGCGCGAGAAACCGCCCTGACCAGAGGCAGCATCTCGTCAACTGTTACTGGCAACGTTGAGTCGTGCCCAAATACGTTGTTGGCGGCGGAATCGCCTACGAGCAGTACCGGAATTCCTGCTGCCTCAAACACCGACGCGGCGTACATGTCATAAGCAGTCAACATGGCCCATTTTTGACCCCGTGCCTTCATGTCTTGTAAATGAGGAATTCTTACCCTCCCGCGACAAGGGCTGTTATAGGGGGCAGTGATTTGATCAGACATTTTGCTTCCTTAATTCAAATGGTCAGCCGTTCGGCAGCAAGAACCACAGCAATGACGATCATCGCGGCTCCCGATATCCGGCTCACATAGATAGCCGCTGCTGGACGTGAAGCAAGCACCGCTCCAGCGCCATAGCCAACCGCGAGATAGACGATGCCGCAACTGAAACCGTGGATCAAACCTAACGCGACAATCTGAGTCCCTACTGGCCATACCGCCGACGCATCAGTGAACTGAGGTAGCAGCGCCAGGAACAACAAAAGAACCTTCGGGTTGAGACCGCTGACGCACAGTCCTTTTATCGCCCAGGCCATCCAGCTACTGTCACCGCTGGATGCTCCTTGAGGAGGCAACGAAGGCTTTAGCACCATGTTGAAGCCGAGCCATAGGAGATAGGCCGCCCCCATCAGCGTTAATGTCAGCAACGCATGGGGTATTTTGACCAACACCCCACCTACGCCTGCAGCGACGATCAACGTGGCCACAAGGTGACCGGAAAGCATGCCGACTACGGCGGGTAGGACACGGCCTCGCAAACCTGCCGATATCGAATAGGCCCAGTCGACCCCAGGCGTGATAACAAACAAAAATGATACGGCCCAGAAGGCCATCATCAGAGACACTGTCACGTTCAAATCCTTCTTTTTTCATCAGTTCAGTGCGCCGTTTACCGCCCTGAAACACTGTGGTGGAAGGATAAAGAAAGCCAAGTGGTATTATCTTTCGAAGAAACCCGCCAAGGCGGACTGCATTAGAAGGTTTTTCTGAATGGATCGAATTGATAAGAAGATTCTTGCGCAGCTACAGCAAGATGGTCGCCAGTCGCTGACAGAATTGGCCGACCGCGTGGGTCTCAGTTTGTCTCCATGCCATCGGCGCGTTCGGGCGATGGAGGATGCAGGCGTTATCAAAGGGTACCGTGCTCAGCTATCGGCGACCGAGATAGGTCTGAATTTCTCGTCCCTGGTATTCGTAACCCTTCGAGAGGGGCACCAAAAGGCGGTAGCGGATTTCGAAAATGCTCTACCACGAGTTCCCTATATAGTCCAAGCACAAAGACTTTTTGGCGATCCTGATTATCTGCTGATGGTGGTGACAGCAGATCTTCCAGCCTTTCAGAAGCTTTACGATGAAGAACTGTCTAGGCTACCTAACGTACAGCGTCTCACATCGACGTTAGTGATGAAGCACGTCATCACAGACCGTCCTCTGCCTTTAGAATAAGAGCTCAAGCATTACGGGAGAGTCAGGGGGGAAGCAGTCATACGTTTGTCGAATCGCCCGATGTTGATATACGACTGCTTGGCGCGAACAAAGACTGTTGCATAGGTTCGTCTATGGCTGATAGCTGCTGCTGTTGAACGACTGGTTGAATCCACAGCCAATAGCTATCACTCAAAGTCAGCAGTAATCGCCCCATTGCAGTCGGTCGCTTCCGGCTGCAACCGATCAAAAGCATTTGCTCATTTACGGGTTTATGGGGCGGATGAAGCTCATGCGCCTTGAAGGTCGATGACTCAGCGCTTGTAGAGTAACGCTTCAACTACAACACCAAACGCTGATGAATGTTCACGGCGATTCGGGTAGTAAAGATGGTAACCGGCAAAGGGTTGGCACCAATCTTCCAACACCCGTACAAGGCTACCGTCGGCAAGCTCCTTCGCCACCATGTCCTCTGGCAGGAACCCCAAACCACATCCAGCCACCGCCGCGCGCAGGATCGGCACGCTGCTGTTGAACGTCCATTGCCCCTCGACCCGAGCTTTCAGTTCGTGGCCGTCCTTTTCAAAATCCCATTGCATCAAGCTGCCGTGGGTGGGCAGGCGCAGATTGATGCAGTTGTGCGCGGCCAGATCGCCCGGCGTCATGGGAATCGAGCGGTCTTTGAAGTAATGGGGCGAGCCCACAACGGCGATGCGCAAAGAGGGGCCGATGGGCACGGCGATCATGTCTTTGGCCACCTGTTCACCCAGGCGAACACCGGCGTCATAGCGTTGCGCAACGATGTCGGTGAGGGCGTAGTCGACGGTAATCTCGACCCTGATGTCCGGGTAGTCAGGCAACACCTTCGACAGCTTGGGCCAGAGAATATTGTTCGCCGCATGTTCGGAGGCCGAGATCCGAACATTGCCGGCCGGGGTGTCGCGAAACTCGCTGACCGCGGCCAGTTCCAGTTCGATCTCATCGAAGCGTGGCGCCATCGATTGATACAGGCGTTGACCTGCTTCGGTCGGCGACACGCTGCGCGTGGTTCGCGTCAGCAGGCGCACGCCCAGCCGTGTTTCCAGAGTGCGCATGGTGTGGCTCAGCGCTGATTGCGAGACGCCCAGTTGTGCGGCCGCGCGGGTGAAGCTGCCTTCGCGGGTGATGACCACGAAGGCTTGCAGGTCGTTGAGATTGGCGCGGGACATTGATGAGAACCTCTCATGAAGGGCGCGGATTAATCCATGAAAGCAGGTTGCGCACGGATGCGCGACCCCCACAGAGTTCATTACAGGGTGCGGGCGTAAAACGCGCTCAGCTTGCCGATGGCGGCGTCGACATAGCGCGGCACCCAATAGGTTTCGATGTGGGTGGCGCCCTCGAGGATGAACACTTCCTTGTCCGTGGTGCCAGTGGCTTTGGGGAAGGCGTCCTGAGTCATGTACAGGCTGTCGGCCTTGCTGCCGGCGATCATCAGCAAGGGTTGGTTGATCAGCTCGATCTGGTTGGTGGCGTCAAAACGCATCAGGTCGATGAGGCTGCTGGTGGTGTATTTGAACGTCGAGTTCGGGTGCGCATGGGTCTTCCAGTAATACTCGTAGCCTTGGCGATAGAGTTCGAACGGCAATTTGGCGATCTGCTCATCCGTCAGGTTGGCATCACCCGAATACAACACCGCGCCACCGGCGGCTTCCTGTGCGCGGGCCGCCGAAGCCTGTTGCAGACGTTGCTGAATGCTGTCCATTTGCGAGTCGTTGTAGCCGTTACGGCGCACCCGGCCCGAGTTGAACATGCTGACGGTCGCCAGCGATTTGAAGCGCTTGTCGGTTTGCGCCGCCGCCAACGAGTAACCGCCACCACCACAGATGCCGAGCAGGCCCAGGCGTTTTTCATCGACGCCGGCAAACTGGCTGATGAAGTCGGCCATGCCGTGAATGTCTTCGATGCGATACGCGGGTTTATCGATGCTGCGCGGCTGACCACCGCTGGCGCCCTGATAGGCCGCATCGGCCGTGATGGTGATGTAACCCTGTTCCGCCAGACGCTGGGCATACAGACCGGCAACCTGTTCTTTGACGCCGCCATTGGGGTGTGCAACGACCACGGTCGGGTAAGTCTTTTTCGCCTCGTAGTTGGCCGGGGTGTACACGTTAGCGGCGATGTCCAGACCATTGAGCGAGTACTTGACCGGGTGGATATTGACCTTGCCCGGTTCGTTCTTGCTGATCGCGCCGTCGTAGGCGAGGGTGAAAGGATTCTTTTTGTAGTCGGCGGCCAAGGCCTCGCCCGCCGAGAGGCCGACCAATGCCGACATGAGCGTGGCTTTGAGAGTGTTCTTCACGTGAAGCTCCTGAGCAATCAATTAGGGCGGCAGTTGCAAAAGTATTGGGGTCAGTCCAGCTGTTTTTCTTTGAGGAATTGCGCGACCAGGTCAGCGATCTGCACGTTGTTCAGATCCGACATGGGGAAGTGGGTGTTACCGTGGATGCCAATCTCCGGCAGGTGGATCAGTCGCACATCACCGCCATGTCGATTGGCCGCGTCACGCCAGAGCCGGGCCATCTTCAAGCGTGCGCGCCAACTGTCCTGAGCAGGCAGGTCGACGGCCTGTTCCGGGATGTTATCGCCGTAGAGGATCAGAATCGGAATGCGCGTCAGCGCCATGAATTGCTCCATCGGCACCGCTGCGCCTTGCACCGTGTCGAACGCGCTGGGAATCGGCGCCGGCACTTCACCGTCAGCAAACACGAAACTGCTGCCCGGTTCGAATGCCACGATGGCTTTGACCTTGTCGTTCTTGATCGCCGTCAACCAGCCCGGCCCGCCACCTTGCGAATGGGTGAACAAAATCCCCGGGCCGATTTTGTCGAACAGCGCCGACACGCCATCGGAGACCACGCCCATGTCGAACGGCCCGGTGTTTGGCGTCATCGCCCGGAAAAACTGCTCGCGGGTTTGAGCGTCCTGTGCCACTTGCACGCCTTTGAAGTAGTTGGGCCACAGGCCGATGCGGAACTGGTTGAACCATAGTTGTTCGTCAGGCACAGGCTTGACTGTGGTCTCGACCATGCTGCGTCCGGCATCGCCACGCCGAGGCTGATCGATCAGATAGACGCCGTAGTGACGGCGCAGAAAGATGTTCTGAAAACCCTCGCGGCCATCGGCAGTGGTTTCCCAGGTCTTGGAAAATTGACCCGCGCCGTGCCACATGACGATGGGCAGTTTTCGCGCATCGACCGGGATCTGATAGAACGCGTAGGCGTGGTCACCGTGGTAAGTCTGGCCGCTGGGCGTCATCGGTTGGCGCGGGTTGAAGGTGCCCGGTGCCTTAGTCATCGTTCCGCCGGCAGCGAAGCTGCCTTGCTTCTGGATCAGCAGCGGGCCTTCGGAATGGTTCGCGCAGGCCGCCAACAAGCTCAATAGCGAGATACACAGCAAATGCTTTGCAGCTTTCATGTCATTTCCCCGAGACCGCGATGGCTTGGGTCAGCGCTGCGCTGGCCCGTTCAGCCGTCTGCGCATCGCCGTGTTTTTTCAGCAGCTCGGTGACTTGGCGCAACTGTGCCGCGCTGAGACCGACGCGCAGGCTCGCCGCCATGTGCGAGCGCAGCTGCGATTCCACCCCCGGCGTCGCTGCCAGCGCGCCAACGGTCGCCAGTTCGCGGCTTTGCCAGTCGAGGTTGTCGCGCTCGAAGATGTCGCCGAACAAGTGCGTTTGCAGGAACCGGTTGATCACCGGAGCGAACTCGAACACCGGGCCTTTGACTGGGCCGCCGGAGACCCTGGTTTGATTCGCGGTGCCGGCTGCAAGCAGTTCGTCACCGGTCGGAATAGCGCGGCCCGGATCGCGTCCCGGCGCATCATCGATGCCGCGCTGTTTGCGCGCCTGGACCACCGTCATCAGCTCGTTCAAGGCGTTGAGGCTGCGCGGGAAGCCGACATAAGCGTAGAGCTGCACCAGAATTTCGCGGCTTTCGCTGATGGTCAGGCCGGCATCGAGTCCTTGGTTGAGCGCCGTGTTGAGGTGAGGCATGTCACTGGTCGCCATGAAAGCCGCGATCAGTGGAATCGCTTGTTGTTGGCTCGACAATGCCGTTGCGCTGGCGGGTGTGTTGGTCATGGTTTGCGCTGCCTCGGCTGCTTGAGTGGTAACGCTGAAGATCGCCGCAACGCCCAGACAAAGCGCCATGAGTGCGGGGAGGGCGGTGCACTTGCGTGCGTCAGTGGTCATCATGAAAGGCTCCATCCATTGCAGGTCGCTGCGGTGTTGCTGGATCGTACGGAGGATGGTTGTGGCGATTAACCCCGAAAAGGCGCATGGACTCCTGAGCAAAACTCATGAGTCAACGTTGCCATAACCGCTGGAGTCCTGACTCGGCCCCGCTGTTACGGGGCCCGGAGGTCAGATGATGGTTTGCCGGAAGAGTACCGAGCGAACAACTTCGACACATTCTGTAACCTCATTGGCCGGCGTATTGCGCCTCCGAGACTTGCTCAGCCCAGGTGACGGTCTGGCCGTCCTCAGCTTCAGCGATGGCGATGTGGGTCATGCCACTGTTGGCCGTGGCGCCGTGCCAGTGCCGGGTGTTCGGCGGAATCCAGACAGTGTCGCCCGGACGGATTTCCTGACGCGGGCCGCCCTCTTGCTGCACATAGCCAACGCCAGCGGTGACGATCAGCGTTTGCCCCAGCGGATGGGTGTGCCACGCCGTGCGTGCGCCAGGTTCGAAGGTCACCGTGCCGCCGGCGATGCGCGCGGGTGCGTCACCTTTGAACAAGCCATCGACGCGCACAGCGCCGGTAAAGTTTAGCGCCGCGCCCTTGATCGAGGGCTGGGCTCCGTTCGGGGTAATGCGGATTTCACTGGCAGCTTGGGCTTCTGCGGTCATGAGTGAGAAAGCCACGAGTGGCGCGATCAATCGGTTCATCGGATCAACTCCGGTCAGGCAATGAAAGCGGCGCCCCACACAGCGCCGCGTTGGGCAGACTCAAAGTCCGGTCATTTTCAGTGCCGATTCCGGCAGGCGTTCACCGTGCACCTGAATTTGCGCCATCTGCTCGTTGATCACGCGCAGATCATCTCCGCTCAATTGCAGCTCGACCGCGCCCAGATTTTCTTCCAGGCGATGCGGTTTCGTCGTACCCGGGATCGGCACGATCCACGGTTTCTGTGCGAGCAACCAGGCCAGGGCCACTTGGGCCAGCGTGGCTTGTTTGCGTTGCGCGACGGCTTTCACCACATCGACCAACGCCAGATTGGCCCTGCGCGCTTCAGGGGAAAAGCGCGGGACGAAATTGCGGAAATCGCTCGCGTCGAACTGCGTGTGCTCGTCGATCTGACCGGTGAGGAAACCGGCACCCAGCGGGCTGAACGGAACGAAACCGATCCCCAATTCTTCCAACACCGACAGCAGTTCCAGCTCCGGGCCGCGCCAGAACAGCGAATATTCGCTCTGTACCGCCGTGACCGGTTGCACCGCGTGAGCCCGGCGTATGGTCTCCACACCCGCCTCAGACAGGCCAAAATGCTTGACCTTGCCCTCGGTGATCAGCTCCTTGACCGTGCCGGCGACGTCTTCGATGGGTACCTGCGGATCAACGCGGTGCTGATAAAACAGGTCGATGCAATCGGTGCGCAGACGCTTCAACGCCGCTTCGGCCACGGCGCGGATATGCGCCGGGCGGCTGTTGGTGCCGCCGCCGCGTGCGCCGGTGATCAGGTCGATATCGAAGCCG
Organism: Pseudomonas sp. G11; assembly: GCF_029457515.1. Classification (NCBI taxonomy): domain Bacteria; kingdom Pseudomonadati; phylum Pseudomonadota; class Gammaproteobacteria; order Pseudomonadales; family Pseudomonadaceae; genus Pseudomonas; species Pseudomonas sp. G11. The sequence continues at coordinate 4,339,779 of NZ_CP120377.1, read as the reverse complement.
AATTTGGTAGCAATGACGACTTGCTCGCGGATCGGCTGCAAGGCCTCGCCCAGCAGTTCTTCATTGGCGAACGGGCCATACGCTTCAGCGGTGTCGAACAAGGTGACGCCTTGCTCGTGGGCCGAACGAATCAGCTTGATCATGCTGGTTTTGTCGGCAGCCGGCCCGTAGGCCGACGTCATGCTCATGCAACCAAGGCCCAGTGCGGACACTTTCAGGCCATTGCCCAACGTGCGGATTTTCATGATGTCACTCCGTACAGAATTCGATTAACGCGTGAGGGGGTGATCGCTCAGCCAGCCATTCACGCGCTCCATGGTCTTGCGCTCTTGCTCACCCTCCATTACAAAACCTTCAAGAACCTTGGTCTTCGGCGCGTGCTTGACGAGCACGCTGCGACTGTTGCCCACGCCATAACCGCCGTGGGTGTTGAAGGGGATGAGGGTCTTGCCGGTCAGATCGTGGGCGCTGAGGAAGGTGCGCACGATCGACGGCGCGGTTTCACCCCAGATCGGAAAGCCGAGATAAATCGTGTCGTAGTCGCTGAGGGCGTGAACCTTGTTTTGCAGTTCGGGTTCGAAGCCGCTGTCACGCTCCTGACGCGCCTGCTCGACGGTTTGCAGATAGTCCTCGGGGTAGGCGTGGGCCGGGCGAATCTCGAACAGATCGGCACCCAGCCCACGCTGGATCAGCCCGGCAACCACGCGGGTATTGCCCGAGCGCGAAAAGTACGCGACCAGAATCCGCGAGCCTGAGCGCGGTGTTTCACTGGCGCCTTGCGTGTCGGCGAGCGACAGCAGCGGAGCGCTGGCCAGTGCGGCGATAACCGTGCGCCGCAGCGGATCGTGATCGTTGCTCATCGACCGACACGCGCTTTAAGGGCCTCGGGATAGCGCTCGCCTTCGATGCGGATCTGCGCCAGCGCAACATCAATCGCCTTCAGCTCCGCTGCATCGAGCGTGATGTCAGCGCCACCGAGGTTTTCTTCCAGGCGATGCAGTTTGGTCGTGCCCGGAATCGGTACGATCCACGGTGCCTGCGCCAGCAGCCAAGCCAAAGCGATCTGCGCCGGCGTGGCTTGTTTCTGCGCGGCGATCTGACGAATCAATACCACCAGCCCCTGATTGGCTTGCAGCGCCGACTGGCTGAAGCGCGGCACGATGCTGCGAAAATCGTCGCTGCCGTAAGTGGCCTCCGCCGACACCGTGCCGGTGAGAAAGCCCTTGCCCAAAGGGCTGAACGGCACGAAGCCGATGCCCAACTCCCAAAGCGTCGGCAGGATTTCCCGTTCGGGCTCGCGCCACCACAGCGAGTATTCGCTTTGCAGCGCTGTGACCGGCTGCACCGCGTGCGCACGGCGAATGGTCTGCGCGCCGGCCTCCGACAGGCCGAAATGCTTGACCTTGCCTTCTTCAATGAGGTCTTTCACCGTCCCGGCGACGTCTTCGATCGGCACATCCGGATCAACCCGATGTTGGTAAAGCAAATCGATGTAGTCGGTTTTCAATCGGCGCAGCGAACCTTCGACGGCGACCCGAATACGTTCGGGGCGGCTGTCCAGAGTCTGCTTTGTGTTGTCGGTACCGACGGCGAAGCCGAATTTGGTGGCGATCACGACCTGGTCACGAACCGGGGACAGCGCCTCGCCGACTACTTGCTCATTGAGATAGGGGCCATAGAACTCGGCGGTATCGAAGAGCGTGACGCCTCGATCAACTGCCTTGCGAATCAGCGAGATCGCTTGCTGCGTTTCTGTCGCTGGACCGTAGCCATGGCTCAGGCCCATGCAGCCGAAACCGAGTGCCGAGACTTCAAGTGAGCTGTTGCCGAGTGTGCGCTTGTGCATTTCGTTCTCCCGAAAATGGCGTTGGAGAACAGTAAGCGAGCTAACGAATGGGGACTAGACTCTTAAATCGGCAAGGGTTCATGAAATTTGCTCATCAATCCCAGAAAAAGAGAATGGCGCTGTCATGTCGTACGCAGTGAGCATCATCCATCTCCGCATCGATTTAATTGCTTCAGGCGTGAGATCTCACATTGGTTGCCGGTAATGCGCTTGCTACAGATGTGAGGTTTTCAGAAGCCATTGCCTCAGTCGGTCTGCGGACTCATGCAGCGGAGCATTCTGGCGATGAACGAGGTAATAGTCTTTGCCCACTGATAAGGAAGTATCGAATAGCTGCACAAGTTGGTTTTGCTCCAAGGCATCTTCGACAAGCCATGGACTTGTGAGCACCACGCCTTGACTGCGCCGCGCCGCGTCAATGGCGAGTTCCGATTGATCAAAGCGCATACCGATCTTCAAATCTGTATGCGGCAAACCGGCGTGGGCAAACCATTTAGGCCAGTTTGCATGTGAAGTTGTATACAACAACGTTGCCTTCACCAAGTCCGAAACTTCAAATAGCCGCAGTGCGCTGCGATAGGACGGGCTGCAATACACCATGACTTCTCCGGGCAGCAGTAATTCGGCAGTAAGCCCTGGGGCATGGCCATCGCAATGACGCACCGCAATGTCAAAAGTATCCTGCTCGCCGTCTAGGAGGTCTGTGCTCGCATTCAAATGCAATTTGAGTTGCGGATCATCACGGGTCAACGCTGGTATGCGCCTGGCGAACCATGAATTGGCCAGCGCGGGGGGGAGGCTGACCCGGATTTCATCGTTTGTTCGATTACGCAGCGTAAGACTGGCAGTATCCAGTTGTAGCAATGCCGGACGCACCTGCTCCCAGTAGCTGAAGGCTACTTGGGTTGGATGCAATTTTCGTATCGCCCTTGTGAACAAGGTTACTCCCAGCGATGCCTCCAGTTTTCTAATCTGTTGAGCAACGGCGCCTGGCGTCACGAACAATTGTTCGGCCGCAACGGTCGCGCTGCCATTGCGCATTACGGCGTCGAAATAGACGATTGCCTTTAACAGGATGTCGAATTTCATAGCGTAGTTTTTCTCTTCTATACATCGAAAAACGATGATTTGTCGTGCCGCCTTGACCACGTGAAAATCCGATAACCCGCAGTTGGTATTGCCCATGGTTGGGTTGAGTACGTAGAACCGCGTGTCAACTCGTAACGTCACCAGATTCGCCAGGTAAATACCTCCGTAGTGATTGTTTATGTACCGAAAGCATACCGGGATTGATTCCTGACGCGACCATAGAGGAGAAATCTATGAATGTTCTCATCGTTTATGCACATCCGGAACCCGGGTCATTTAATGGTGCATTGAAAGACCGGGCAGTCGCGGTGCTCTCGGAACAGGGACACGAGGTTCAGGTATCGGATCTGTATGCCCTTGATTGGAAAACTTCGCTCGATGCATCGGACATAGCGACTCCCCGTCTCAATCCTGACTATTTGAATCTTCCAGCCGAACAGGAAAACATGTCTGCCAACGGACGCTCAACGCTGGATGTCGAGCAAGAGCAGGCGAAAGTACTGTGGTGTGATCTGTTGATTTTTCAGTTCCCCGTCTGGTGGTTTTCGATGCCTGCGATACTGAAAGGATGGGTTGATCGCACGATGACCCGAGGCTTTGCCTATGCCTCGGGTGAGAAATACGACAGTGGGAAGTTCAAGGGCCGCCGCGCAATGCTGTGCATTACCACCGGCACCGCGGAAAGCCTATATCAACCCGATGGCATTGATGGGTGTATGAATCACATTCTATGGCCCATCCACAATGGGATATTTCGCTACCTCGGATTCGATGTGCTTCCTCCTTTTGTCGCATGGATGCCTGGCAGCGTTTCACTTGAGGTGCGCAACAATTACCTGGCTGCTTACGAAATCAGGTTGCGAGTACTTCCAGCGACGCAAACACTATTCTTCCACCCACACGAGGATTACGGTAGCGACCAGAGATTGAAACCAAGCGTGCTGGCGCGCTCCGGTTTTCAATGGAACCCTCGTGCAGGTCAATGTCATGATCAGGCGGCCAACGATTTTACGCGTTGAGACCTCGCCAGCTCACGGCGGAAGTAGTGGGTGTTACGATTATGGCGATACAAGTCCCTTGCTAGGCCGAGTCGATGCCATGAAACCCAGCTTCGAGAAAGTACCCACAGAGGCTGCAACCTCTTGGACCCTATTGAACAGGCGTTTGCCGGATGCGATTCCATTCGAGTGGCATCATCATCCCGAATATGAATTGACACTCACGCTCAATAGTCGCGGCCATCGCTACATCAGTAATGACGTAGCGCGCTATGACGATGGAGACCTGATTCTTGTAGGGCCGAATATTCCTCATAGCTGGTCTTCAGCGGAGCGTATTGATGAGGATCAGCCGCATGTTGCCTTGGTTATCTGGTTTTCCGCTGCTTGGGCCGACTCGCTGGTGACATTGTTTCCGGAAATGGCTGCGGTTCGCCCATTGCTGGCGGCAGCTCGACACGCGGTGAGTTTCAGTGGTAGGACCTCCAGTGAAGTACGCTCCTCCATCGAGGCAATGGTCAATCAGACGCCGCCCCAGCGCTTGATCGCATTACTAACGGTGCTCGACAGGCTGGCAAGAGACGCTGATGCTACTCGGATCCTGCCGACGCTAGGCGGTCTGGCGGGTGATCAGATTGTCGAAGACGCGCGTATTCATCGAGTTCTGCATTACCTACATGGTAACTACGCCCGGGCAATCAATGTTGCCGAGTTAGCAGAGCTGGCCTGCGTCAGTCTGTCTGCTTTCCATCGAATGTTTCGCCGGCATACACGCTGTACCGCCTTGGACTATATCGTTCGACTGCGCATCGGCCATGCATGTGCGTTGCTGATGCAGGGCAACTCGCCGGTATCGATAATAGCGGGGCAGGTAGGCTACTCGTCGCTGGCATTATTCAACCGCCAGTTCAAGGCGTTGAAAGGGCTGACACCTTCCGCGTTTCGTCAAACGCACAGCCATCATTTTCAGTGAAGGTCAGAAATCTAGTGGGTTGATACTCCGATCGTATTGGCTCAAAACGCCATTATCGTACTAGTCGACGCTTCAAATGAGGCTGCCGCGTGCTTATTTAAAAGTGGTTCCATACCTGCATGAATAACAAAAACAGCAGGTAGTTCCCATGAGTAAATACCGTGCCTTCGAAAGCGAAACGCTTCCGCAAGATTATCGAGACAGCATCGTCAAAATGAAGCGCGCCTTGCGCGCGCAGATCGGCGACGTTGAATCTTTGTTTGAACAAGTTAGCGAATTCATCGTTGCTGAAATCGACTCAATCAAGGCGCAGGAGGCGCTCACCGGTTCGGCTTGGCCGATCCTTGAGTTCGAGGATATCGCGGTCGGGAAAGTGAGTGCGGAGCAGTTGGCGCTAATCAAGCGGCGTGGTTGCGTCGTGCTCAGAAACCATTTTCCTCGAGAGCAGGTTTTGGGGTTGGACGAGAGGCTTTTGGATTACCTTGACCGCAATCACTTCGATGCAATTTATCGTGGTCCAGCGGACCAGTTCTTCGGAAGCCTGGAGGCATCGCGTCCAGAAATTTTTCCGATCTATTGGTCGGAGTCGCAGATGCAGTTGCGTCAGGATGAGCGCATGGGGGCCGCACAATCTTTTCTGAATCGTCTTTGGAAGATCCATTCTCAAGGGCAGCAATGGTTCAACCCTGACATCAATGCCCTATACCCGGATCGGGTACGGCGTCGGCCTCCGGGAACACATTCAAAAGGTCTCGGACCACACACCGACTCGGGCGCCTTAGAGCGATGGCTGCACCCAGCCTACCTGAAGGTATTCGACAAAATTTACAGCAACGATTTCAGCGCCTACGACCCTTGGGACGCAGCCTTCCGTACTGAAGTCGATGAGTACGCCTACAAAGATACGGTCAAGTGCTCTGCGTTCCGCACGTTTCAAGGCTGGACCGCTTTATCGGATATGAACGCCGATCAGGGGGTACTACATACCTTACCGATCCCCAAGGCGATGGCTTACATGCTGCTGCGGCCACTGCTGGACGATGTACCTGAGGATGAGCTGTGCGGGGTTGCGCCGGGCAAGGTACTTCCGGTGTCCCGACAATGGCATCCACTGCTGTTCGAAGGGCTGAGTCCTATTCCGGATGTCCGTGCGGGCGATTCGGTGTGGTGGCATTGCGATGTAATTCACAGTGTCGCGCCCGTGGCAAATCAACAAGGCTGGGGCAATGTCATGTACGTTCCGGCCGCACCTATGTGTCAAAAAAACCTGCGTTACGCCAAGGATGTGTTCAGGGCATTCGCGCAGGGTGCATCACCCGACGATTTTCCTCGGGAAGACTATGAAACAACTTGGGAAGGTCGTTTCACCTTGGAGCGTCTGAACGCGCTCGGACGTGCCGGTCTGGGGCTCGAATGATTGCGTGAGACTGAGCGAATAGCCCACTACCTCGATAAAAAAACAATAAGGTACTGACATGAACTCAATGAACCGCCTTGCAGCCATGGTTTCTCTTGCCGCTTTATTTCCTCTTGTGATTCAGGCCGCTGAAACCAAGGGAAATGTTGAAGTCGTTCACTATTGGACCTCCGGGGGCGAGGCCAAGTCGGTGGAAGTTCTGAAGAAAATCATCGAGAAAGATGGATTCACTTGGCAGGACAGTGCAGTCGCCGGCGGCGGAGGCAGTGCGGCCATGACTGTGCTGAAAACCCGTGCTGTATCGGGCAATCCTCCCACCGCCGCGCAGATAAAAGCGCCAGATATTCAGGAATGGGGTCGCCTCGATCTTCTTGCCAGCATTGACGATGTCGCCAAGGCGAATAACTGGGACAGCCTGCTTCCCGAGTCCGTCGCCCAAATAATGAAGTACGAGGGGCATTACGTTGCGGTACCGGTGAATATTCATCGCATCAATTGGCTTTGGCTTAACCCTGTCGTTCTGAAGCAGGCGGGCATCTCCGATGTGCCGACCACTCTTGATGAGCTTTATGCCGCTGGGGATAAGCTCAAGGCGGCAGGGTTCATCGCTATCGCACATGGCGGTCAGGCCTGGCAGGACACGACAATCTTCGAAAACCTCGTTTTGAGCGTGATGGGCGCTGATGGTTTCAAGAAGGCCTTTATTGATGTCGACGACAGTGTTTTCACCGGGCCGAAAATGATTGAAGTATTCAATGCGATGCGAAGAATACAGAGTTATCTGGATCCCGATGGCAACGGTCAAGACTGGAATCTGGAAACAGCCAAGGTCATCAATGGCAAAGCAGGCATGCAAATCATGGGGGACTGGGCGAAAAGTGAGTGGCGCGCGGCGGGCAAGCTTGCCGATACAGATTACATTTGTGTGCCATTCCCCGGCTCACAGGGTGCTTACAGCTATACAATTGATTCACTGGCGATGTTCAAACTTGCCTCGAAGAATGACAGCCCTGGCAATATTGCAGCCCGCAACGACCTGGCCAAAGTAGCGCTGGAGCCGTCGTTTCAATATGTTTTCAATCAAAACAAGGGGTCAATACCCGTCATCAAGGGTTTGGACATGAGTCGATTCGATAGCTGTGCACAAGCCTCTGCAAAGGATTTCGCTGCTGCCGAGAAGACTGGTTCACTCGCTCCGAGCATGGCATTCAACATGTCGACTTCTCAGGCGGTGCAGGGCGCTGTGTTCGATGTCGTGACCCACTTCATGAATGACAAGTCCGCCGATGCTGGTAAGGCTGGCAGGCAGTTGCTGGCGGCGATCAAGGCCGCACAATAAATTGCTTTAGTTTTGAGCTGCTCCGTATACCGAATACGGAGCAGCTATTGACGATGCATCTCCTACTAGCGGCTGCTCGTGCCGCAATCATCACCCCCCGCTTTACCACGCTCTGTTTATCTCTGTTGATTCCCCGATAAGAAAAATCGATACCCGGTTAATAATTTCCCAGAGGCGGGCGGTATACCTGCGGCTTTACAGTCACCTCCATCGTTTAGCGTGGACGGTCCAATTACAGGCCTTGTCCGTCGGGACTTCTACAAAAATAAGAAGGTGAGAGCATGAGTAGTGAAACGGTGGATATCAAAGCGTGGATCGACAACCGAAAAGTGGTGTCGTACCAGTGGCTGATTATGGGTTTATGTTTTTTCATAGTGCTTTTCGATGGCTTCGACGTCGCGGTGATGGGGTTTATTGCCCCCTCGCTGATTCAAGAGTGGGGGCTTTCGAAAGCGGCGTTTGGCCCGGTGATGAGCGCGGGCATGATTGGGCTGGCGATCGGTGCGCTGACCGCTGGCCCTTACGCCGACCGAATCGGCCGCAAAAAAGTACTACTGACGGCGGTGACTGGCTTCAGCGTGCTAAGCCTTGCATGCGCCTTTGCACGTAATCCCTACGAGCTGGCTGCCTTGCGTCTGCTGACCGGTGTGGCGCTGGGCGCAGCATTGCCAAACACCACCACACTGCTTTCCGAGTATTTGCCGGAACGCAATCGGTCACTGTTCATCACGATCATGTTCACCGGATTCAATATGGGGTCGGGGTTGGGCGGATTTCTCGCTGCGTGGTTGATTCCCCATTACGGCTGGCAGTCGGTGTTGCTCGCCGGCGGGATTCTGCCGTTGCTGCTGCTGCCATTGATGTGGCTGCTGTTGCCTGAGTCCGCTCGTTTTCTTGCTGCGCGCAATGCGCCTGCCGTCCAGATCGCCAAGGTGCTGAACAAGCTCGGCGGCACGTTTAGCGCAGCGACGAAGTTCGTCATCGCCGAGCCTCAAACCCAGCAAAAGACTCCGATGCGCTTGTTGTTCACCGAAAACTATCGCTTCGGCACGCTCGCTTTGTGGGCGACTTACTTCATGGGGTTGCTGGTGATCTACCTGACCATGGGCTGGATGCCGACCCTGCTGCGTGAAGGTGGGCTGTCCATCGAACGAGCCGCGACCATTACCGGCCTGTTTCAGATTGGCGGTACCGTCGGCGCCATCGTGGTTGGTTGGGCGATGGACCGGCGTAATCCGAACGCCGTAATTGCCACGTCCTACGCACTGGGTGGTGCTTTCATTCTGCTGCTGGGCGCATTCAGCCTCGAATCCAGTCTGCTGGCGTTCGGCGTTGTGGCGGCAGGTTTCTGCATGAGTGGGGCGCAAACCGGCCTCAATGCTTTCGCACCGGGGTACTACCCGACAGATTGCCGCGCCACGGGCGTCAGCTGGATGCTGGGTATCGGCCGCTTCGGGGCTATCTTTGGTTCTCTCATCGGTGGCGCGGTGCTCAGCCTCGGGCTGGGGTTGCCGCTGCTGTTTGCCCTGTTGAGCGTGCCTGCCTTTATCGCTGCACTGGCGATCATGGCCAACGGTCATGCACGGCGCCGAGTCAATCGGGCCTTGCTGACGCATTAATCTTTTCGACAAAGGAACTCGTTATGGCACGCATCATTGGTGGCCTTGCTGTATCTCACACCCCGACTATCGGCTTTGCGGTCGATCACGACAAGCAGCATGAGGCCGCCTGGGCGCCGATCTTCCGTGGCTTTGAGCCGATCAAGGTGTGGCTGAAGGAGCAGCAGCCGGATGTGCTGTTCTATATATTCAATGACCACGTGACGTCGTTTTTCTTTGATCACTATGGTGCATTTTCCCTCGGTGTCGATGAGCGTTACGAAGTCGCTGATGAGGGCGGTAATCCACGCCAGTTGCCGGGGATCACTGGCCATGCGGCGCTGTCGCGGCACATCGGCGAGAGCCTGGTGGCGGATGAATTCGACATGAGTTTCTTCCGTGACAAGCCGCTCGATCATGGCTTCTTCTCGCCGATGTCGGCGCTGTTGCCGTGCGAGCCGGACTGGCCGGTGGAGATCGTGCCACTGCAGGTTGGCGTGTTGCAGTTCCCGGTGCCGAGTGCGCGGCGTTGCTACAAGTTGGGGCAGGCGCTGCGTCGGGCGATTGAAAGCTACCCCGCGGATTTGAAAGTGGCCATCGTCGCGACCGGCGGCGTTTCCCACCAGGTGCACGGCGAACGTTGTGGCTTCAACAACCCGGAGTGGGATCAGCAGTTCATTGATCTGTTGGTCAACGATCCCGAGCGCCTGACAGAAATGACCCATGCCGAGTACGCCGCGCTGGGGGGCATGGAAGGTTCGGAAGTGATCACCTGGCTGATCATGCGCGGAGCGCTGTCGGCCACGGTGAAAAACCTGCATCAGGATTACTACCTGCCGTCGATGACCGGCATCGCCACACTGCTGCTGGAAAACCAGGATCGATCCGTTCCCGTCGACGTCATCGCGCGGCACTTGCAGCACATGCAGCATCAGTTGGCGGGTATCGAGAAGCTCGAAGGTACCTATCCGTTCACCCTGGAACGCAGTGCCAAGGGGTATCGGTTGAACAAGTTTTTGCATCGCATGATCGAGCCGCACTGGCGTCAGCGTTTCCTCGACCAACCCGAAGCGCTGTTCGATGAAGCAGGGCTGAGCGATGAAGAGCGGGATCTGCTGCGACGCCGCGACTGGCGCGGATTGATTCACTACGGAGCGATTTTTTTCGTACTGGAAAAACTCGCTGCCGTGGTCGGGGTGCCGAATCTGCGGATCTACGCGGCGATGCGCGGAGAAAGCCTGGAGACGTTCATGAAAACCCGTAATCAGCAGGTGCTCTATTCGGTAGCGGGCAAGGCCCCACGCTAACGACACGGCGTCATCGGCGGCTCGCTTCGGGCCGCTTCACAACACCCTTGAATGACTTCACTGCGCCCGGCTCATGCGGGCGTAGCGGACTGCTTCATCTAAAAAATGGATAACAATAACAATGAAAATCACTACTAATACACGCGTAGTCTTCACGCTTTCCGCCGTATGTGCTCTGCCTGTCGAGGCGAGCGCCGCAGGCTTTGTGGAAGACGCCAGCGCCAATCTCAACCTGCGCAACTTCTACATCAATCGCAACTTCACCAACCCGGCCAATGCGCAGGGCAAAGCCGAGGAATGGACGCAGAATTTCATTCTCGATTTCCGCTCGGGGTTCACCCAAGGCACCGTCGGCTTCGGTGTGGATGTGCTGGGCCTGTATTCGCTGAAGCTTGACGGCGGGCAAGGCACGGGTGGTACGCAATTACTACCGCTGGACAGTGATGGCCGACCTGCCGATCAATTTGGTCGCCTGGCTGTCGCCGGGAAAATGAAAGTCGGCAAGACCGAAATCAAGCTCGGCGAGTGGATGCCGGTGTTGCCTATATTGCGTTCCGACGACGGTCGCTCGTTGCCACAAACCTTTCGTGGCGGCCAGATCACTTCTCAGGATATCGCCGGGTTGACCTTGTATGGCGGTCAGTTCCGGCAGAACAGTCCGCGCAACGATTCAAGCATGGAAGATATGTTCATGCAGGGCAAAACCGTGTTTACCTCTAACCGTTTCAACTTCGTCGGCGGCGAATATGCGTTCAACGAAAAGCGCACAATGATCGGCGTGTGGAATGCTCAGCTAAAGGACATCTACCAGCAACAATATCTGCAATTGGTTCATAGCCAACCACTGGGTGACTGGACGCTGGGCGCCAATCTTGGCTACTTCTGGGGGCGCGAGGATGGCAGTGCCCGCGCAGGCGATCTGGACAACCGCACGTTCTCGGCATTGCTGTCGGCACGCTACGGCGGTAACACGTTTTACGTCGGCTTTCAAAAGCTCAGCGGCGACGATGCCTGGATGAGAGTCAACGGCACCAGCGGCGGAACCTTGGCCAACGACAGCTACAACAACAGCTACGACAATGCGCGGGAGAAATCCTGGCAACTACGCCATGACTACAATTTCGCCGTACTCGGCGTGCCCGGTCTGACCCTGATGAACCGTTACATCAGCGGCGACGATGTGCATAGCGGTGCCGTCACCGACGGCAAGGAATGGGGGCGCGAATCCGAGTTGGGTTATACGCTGCAAAGCGGTACGTTCAAGAACCTCAACCTGCGCTGGCGCAACTCGAGCATTCGCCGCGATTACAGCAGCAATGAGTTCGACGAGAATCGCTTGATCATCAGCTATCCGTTGAACCTGCTTTAAGCGCCTCAGAGGCCTGTGCCTGGATCACCTGGCGGATCATTTTCATCAACGCCTGCGCCACCGGTGAGTGCAGGCAGCCGCTGCGGTAGGTCAGGCCAATGGCTCTGGCGGTCTGTTTCAACTCCAGCGGCAAAATGCACAACTCGCCGCTAGTGATTTCCTGTTCCAGTTGATGCGCTGAAACGGCCGCGAGCATGTCCGAGCGTAACAACAGTCCGCGAATGATCGCCATGTCGGCGCTTTCCACCACCGGGGAAGGCGCCGGAATGCCGAAACCGGCGAAGCATTCCTCGAGCATCGTCCGCGCCGGTGAGCCGGCACGAGGCAATACCCAGCGCGCGTTGCCCAGATGATTCTGCAAATCGCCGTTGCCGCAGAGCGGATGATCACGCCGCGCAAGCACGACCATTTCTTCCGTCAGCAGTGACTCGCCGACCAGGTCGCTGGCATAGGTCGATGAACGCAGCGCACCCAAAATGAAATCCACATCGCCGGCACGCAACTCGGTCGCCAGCAGTTCGAAGGGACTTTCATTGGTGATCACTTGAATGCGGGGATGCTCTGCCATCAGGCGCACGATGGCCTCGGGCAGGATGCGCGTGCGGCCGAGAGGCAGGGCACCGACGTGCACAACACCGTGCAAGGCGCCGCGAAGGGCGGTGATGTCGGTGTCGATATGGCGCAACTCGTTCAGCGCACGGCGGATTGCAAGCAGGATGTCATGACTGGCGCGGGTCGGCTGCAAGCCGCGTGGCGTGCGCTCGAACAGCGATTGGCCGCAGCCGTTTTCCAGCACTTTCAGCGTCGAACTGACGGCCGGTTGGCTCAGGCCCAGCAGACTGGCCACGGTCTGCATATGGTGGGTTTCACAGAGTTTGATGAACACTTGCAGGCGTCGCGCCTGGAACAGATAAAGCGGTTCAATCGCGGCTTTTTCGCCTAGGCCGAGCAATGTAGGCACGCTCCCAAGCTCCGCCAGCACCCGTCGCGCTCGGGGCAGCAAACGCTCTCCGAAATTGGTCAGACGCATACCGTTGGCGTGTCGCTCGAACAGTGTCACGCCCAGGCGGGCTTCAAATTCCGATATGGAGCGGGTGACCACTGATTGCGCTCGGTACAGCGCGACTGATGCCTTGGAGACGCTGCCGTGATCAGCTACGCGGACGAAGGCACGTAGGTGCATCAGATTTGGCAGTTCGGGATTTTCCATCGGGCGAGGACTCTGCGGATCGGCGGTTCAGGCGACTATGCCGCCGGCATGTTTGAGTGGCAATAAAAAAAATGCATACCTCGAACACTCGAACGCATTACTCCGTCGGCGGGGTGCGATGCGATGCTCTTTCGCAACGCAAGAGGAGAATCCGCAATGATCAATTCAACCAAAAACGCGCTGGTTGTCAGCGCCCACTCAGCCGATTTTGTCTGGCGTGCCGGTGGCGCCATCGCCCTGCATGCACAGCAGGGTTACCACGTTCACATCGTCTGCCTGTCGTTCGGCGAGCGCGGCGAATCCGCTAAGTTGTGGCGCAAGGGCGAGATGAGCGAAGACAAGGTCAAAGTCGCACGTCGCGAAGAGGCTCAGGCCGCCGCCGACATTCTCGGGGCCAGTGTCGAGTTCTTCGATATCGGCGATTACCCGATGCGCGCCGACAAGGAAACCTTGTTCCGTCTAGCCGATGTTTTTCGCCGGGTGCAACCGGAGTTCGTTCTCAGTCACTCGCTCAAGGACCCGTACAACTACGATCACCCGCTGGCCATGAACCTCACACAGGAGGCGCGCATCATCGCCCAGGCCGAAGGCTATAAACCGGGTGAGAAAATCGTCGGCGCACCGCCGGTCTACAGTTTCGAGCCGCATCAGCCCGAGCAATGCGAATGGCGCCCCGATGTATTGCTCGACATCACTGATGTCTGGGACAAGAAGTACGCGGCGATCCAGTGCATGGCCGGTCAGGAGCATTTGTGGGAGTACTACACGCGCGTCGCCCTGCAACGCGGAGTGCAAGCCAAACGTAATGTCGGGATTACTTCAACCCGCAACATCGTCTATGGCGAGGGTTACCAGAGTATTTTTCCGCGTGTCACGGAGAATCTGGGATGAGCGAACATATCGGCAAGACAGGCGTTGTCGTGCGCAATATTCAGCGCGCCGAAGCAGCGCTAATCGATGAGTTGAAACGCTTCGGCGTGGCGACCATTCATGAAGCGCAGGGTCGCAAAGGGCTGTTCGCGACTTCGATCAGACCCATTCAGCAGGGCACTGTGATCAGTGGTTCAGCCGTCACGGTGCTGGTTGCGCCGGGTGACAACTGGATGTTCCATGTGGCCGTCGAACAATGCCGGCCCGGCGATATTCTGGTGGTCGCGCCGAGTTCACCGTGTACCGACGGCTACTTCGGTGACCTCTTGGCCACCTCGCTCAAGGCTCACGGCGTCCGGGCGCTGGTGATTGAGGCAGGCGTGCGCGACACCCATACTCTGCGCGAAATGGGCTTCCCGGTCTGGTCCCGCGCCATCAGTGCGCAAGGCACAATTAAAGAAACCCTAGGCTCGGTCAACCTGCCGCTGGTGTGCGGTGGGCAACTGGTGCACCCGGGTGATGTGGTGGTTGCTGATGACGATGGTGTGGTGGTCGTGCGACGCACCGAGCTGCTACAAGTCGTCGAAGCCAGTCGCGCCCGCGCCGACCTGGAGGAACAGAAGGCCCTGCGCCTGGCCAAGGGCGAACTGGGTCTGGACATCTACAACATGCGCGCGCGCCTGGCGGAAAAGGGTTTGCGTTATGTCGACAGCCTTGAAGAGCTGGGAGACTGAGCATGGCGCAGACTCGCATTCCCTGTCTGCTGATGCGCGGTGGTACGTCGAAAGGTGCTTACTTTCTGGCCGACGATTTACCGCAAGAGCCCGCGCTGCGAGACCGCGTGCTGCTGGCGGTGATGGGCTCGCCGGATGCGCGGCAGATTGACGGCATTGGCGGCGCTGATTCACTGACCAGCAAAGTGGCGATCATCAGACCGTCAAGCCGCGCTGATGCAGATGTCGATTACCTTTTCGCCCAGGTGCTGGTGGATGAGCCGCGCGTCGATTACGGTCAGAACTGCGGAAACATCCTCGCCGGTGTCGGCCCGTTCGCCATCGAGCGCGGGTTGGTGGCGGCGACAGCCGACGTCACCCCAGTGCGGATCTACATGGAAAACACCGGACAGATCGCCATCGCCCATGTGCCAACGTCTGATGGTGAGGTGTGCTACGACGGCGACGCGCGTATCGACGGCGTGCCGGGGCAGGCCGCGCCATTGATTGTCGAATTCGAGGATATCGCTGGCGCCAGTTGCGGCGCCATGTTGCCGACCGGCAACGCCCGGGACGTGATCGACGGCGTTGAAGTGACCTGCATCGATAACGGCATGCCCGTAGTGCTGATCAACTCGCACGAGCTTGGTTGCAGTGGCTATGAGAGTCCCGCGCATCTCGACGTCAATGCTTCACTGAAACAGCGTCTAGAGTCCATTCGACTGCAAGCGGGGCAACGTATGAACCTGGGAGATGTGAGCCAGCGCAACGTGCCGAAGATGTGCCTGATTGCACCGCCGCAAATAGGTGGGGCCATCAGCACACGCAGTTTCATTCCCCATCGATGCCACACCAGCATTGGGGTGTTTGGTGCCGTCAGTGTAGCTGCTGCCAGCCTGATTGACGGCAGTGTTGCGAAGGGCATGGCAGTTGTGGAGGAAGGTGATATGAAGCGCTTGTCGATCGAACACCCGACGGGCGAGTTTACTGTTGAAGTACGGTTAAAGGATGGGAAAATAGTGGGCTGCGGGTTGATGCGCACCGCCAGACTTTTAATCAGCGGCGTCGTATTCGTTCCGTCAGGTCTTTGGCGTGATATGCCAACTCATTAGTTTTGACTAAAAAATACTCCCACATTTACTCCCACGGATATCTTGGATCTCGGTAGATATGCCACTTGAGAGGCGCTCGACTCTCGTATCCCCGGGCAGCTCGTATCAGGTGGGCAACTTTGTCCTGATTTTTGCCAGCTCCGTGCAGACTGTCTGCTCTCTAAAAATCATGGAGGGTGCGAAGCTGTATCGTAAGCGTTCCGAGAACACACATTGCAAATCCCAGCATTCAGGTGGTCAGTGCCGACTGCTTAAGCGGTCGACTTCACCGGGAATGCCGGGCTCACTATGCGCCAACGAACTTCTTGAAGTTGTTAGGCTTTTACATACACCCATGCCGTCAACCCGGAGACAAGCCCCACTGCAACGCGCTTGTAGTCAGAAACCTCGTAGGCATCCGCTGCACGTAGCTCTTGTGGGGTTATCTGGAAGACCATGCCTGGAACAGTCTCCTCAGGGTTTGCACTAGGGATGATAATTGGATGGTGTGTTTTCCCGCTAGTGGCAAGCACCTCCGGGTCAGTAATTTCAATGTAGGACTCTTTGTAACCGGCCATGTGATCCGGCTGCCCGGCTAGCTCTCGGCCAAAGTTGGCGACCTGAACGGCCTTGTCCTGCAAGGTGCCATAAGAAAACAGCAAAATTTTAAAATCCTGATGCAACGTCATATTCCTTCCTTTCGGTTATCCATCACAAAGGCAAAACGTCCGCTTGGTTAGGACGCTAAATCCGGCGCCCAGCAGTGTGGCAGAAGCAGGCTTATATCAGTCGCACGGTGTGTCGGCAAACGAGTCAGAATCTCCTTGAGATAGGCATACGGATCATGCCCATTCGTAAGCGTCCGGCCAAGTCATCTTCCGAACCTCCATGGCGCTCTCGCATCCAAGCTAATCAAGTGATAAACACCATATATATCCAATGCCACGGCAAGCAATAGGCGATCAGATGGCGCGATTTTCGATTTATAGCGGATTGATTTTGGTTGGCTACTCGTCGCTGGAGAGTGGAGATCCTCCCATGGGCGTTGCTTTCGGCCAGTTCGAGCCAACCACTGGGTATCCTGCTATTCAAAACGAGTGCCGCACAAATCACTTCGACCAGTCCGGTTTGGCCCTTTCAGTAAAAACCGAAGCAGGCTTGGTTATTCCATCTATGGGAGTCGCCATTCTGGATTACGCTGAAGAGCTTCTGCCCGATTGCATCGAGATAAGTATCCTCGGCATTCCCACTGCTTTTTATGAAGAGTTTTTTCCTGCCCATGTGATCAAGTACACGCACCAATTCGCTAGGTGAGCCGCTCTATGGCGAGCAAGATGGGCCGTCTTTAGCAGGGAGGTGTGATCCTTGAGTTATCGGAGACCGCAAAAGCTACTGACTGGAGCAATTGGCAGAGCCTCAAGAGCAGGGTCAGGAACTCAGCATTGGTTGCCTCAGACCAGGCTCCCCCGTATCTGAGAGTAAGGTGTATGGTGGTCACTGGGTCTCCATTCTGAGCAGACTCGAGCGAGTAGCGTTCACCATCCGAAAATGCACCTTGGGCACATCCAGGGAACACCAACTCCAGAAATGTGATTACGGCCTCAGAGCATCCAATATCTAGCACGTCCTCGACGTTGGACAGATCGTTTTCACTGAGGTCAGTAGGCTTCAAAATAATAATGTCAAAGCTCATTGCTGCGGGCTCCCATCTTGTAATCCATTTGGCATCGGCATTCCCTTTTATATGTCCGGCTATCACGCCTCGCGTAATTAAATCGGCGACCATTTATGCGGCAGCAATTGATCGATTTCACTCGCCCGCTGCGTCGGCAGGCGCGTGAGAACGTCTTTCAGATATGCATAGGGATCATGACCATTGACCCGCGCAGACTGGATCAAGCTCATGATCGTCGCCGCCCGTTTGCCGCTGCGCAGTTTCTTTTGAAGCCTAACGCTTCTCGCAGCACCGGCACCCGACAAACCATCAGCAACGCCAACTTCACCTTGGGCGTGGTGTTGATTGCGAGCCTGCTGCTGGGTTACCCGGAGCATCATGGGACCGTTGCAGGCCGCGAGCCGAATCGCTGACAGTATCGCCCGTGGCAATTTGAGCGAACCGATTGTCGAGCCCCAGCGCAAGGACGAGGCCAGCGCGCTGATACGCAGCCTCGCCACCATGCAGCGGGACTTGCGCGGCATGATCGAAGTGGTACGCAGCAATGCCCACGGCGTCAATGGCATGAGCGAACAACTGAGCCAGGGTTAGCAGTCAGCAGCAAAGTACCGCCGCTAGCACCATGGTGGCCGCCGCCAGTAAAATGACCGCCAGTATCGAGGAAATCACCCAACATGCGGCGCACGCACTGAATATGGCCAACCAGGCAGAAGCCTTGTCCAAGGACGGCGGTCGGGGGGATCTACCAGGTGGTCAGTGACATGGCCGGCATTGCCCGCTCGGCGCAGCAATCAGCCCAGGTGATCCGCGCGCTCGACAAGAAATCCGAGGCGATTACAGCATTATTCAGGTTATCAAGGGCATTGCCGATCAAACCAACCTGCTGGCCCTGAATGCCGCGATAGAAGCCGCCCGCGCCGGTGAACAGGGGCGCGGCTTTGCGGTGGTCGCCGATGAGGTGCGCAGCCTGGCCGGACGCGCCAGCGCGTCGACCCAGGAGATTGCCAGCATGGTCAGCCGCATCCAGCAAAACACCCGGGAAGCGGTGACCAGCATGGAGGAGGGCGTCACTCAAGTGGACAAGGGCATGGCCGTGACCGCCGAAGTCGAGCGCGCCATTCGCGAGCTTCTCCAGGGCACCCTCAACACCGCCGAGTTGGTCAACGACATCTCCCGCACCATCAGCGAGCAAAGCCTGGCCAGCAACGAAATTGCCCATCAAGTGGAGATGATTGCCAGTATGTCGGAGCGTAATAGCCAGGTGATCGGCACGACGGCGTCCACGACGGACGAGTTGTCTGCGTTGGCGGGGAAGTTGGTGCAGTCGGTGGATCGATTTCGGCTTTGAGCATCACAGCTGATTTAGACAACTTGACTCAATCCAAACATCAATGGATAAACAATAGAGCGCTACATGCGGAATGTCCGCGGCGCCTTAGGCTGGCCAAGAGCAGGTAGATCAGCCCCAGCCTCCAGCCATCGGTAATTCGTGATAGCTGAGGGATGAGGTTTGGCTATTCGTTACGCGATCATTAGCCGTGGCGGCTAGGGATATACGATCGTGACAGTCGCTATTGTAGTGACCGCTCCGGCGGGTGCGGTATCGACACCCGGCATTCGCACGTACTGTGCCGTAAAGGGCATGGTATATGAGGCCCCCGCAGCGGCTGAGGAATTGCCATATTTAATCGGCGCCTGCGAAGGCAGCGTACTGCCCGTTGGCGTAGGGCCGAATGTGATCGGTGTTGTCTCGTTGCTATAGTAGAGGCGTACCCCCACTTTATTGCCTGAACTTGGCTCCAGATAATTCTGCTGGCTACCGGTGTGAAGAGCATCGGTGAAATAGGCGGAATAAACCGCGCCTTTGCCGCAAGCCGAGGCCGTGATGGAAAACGCCATTTCGCCCACCGTGCCAGCGCTGCGCAGACTGCCTTGCGAGGCTATCTGCGACTGTGTGGCGGAGTTGAGTTTGACCGTTTGATTCAGCTCGCCGGCGCTGAACTTGCAGGTGGGCAGGTCCTTGGGCAGTGCTGATTGCAACTGAGGCAAGTTCAACGCGTAGTTGGAGCCTCTAAAACAATTGATTGTGCTCTGTGACGCCGTCGAGTCTGGGTAAACATACATGCCCACAAGAAGTTGTGGCCCGCGCTGGGCGGCCATGTACTGCGACAGAAGTGTTGTCGTTGTATCATTTGCCGCATATTTGGCCGCGTCCACGATGACTAGTTCATACTGCGCATAATAGGTAACACTGCCATTATAACGAATGAAGCTAGTGGAGGTTGGCAGAGAAGCATAGGCGACGTCGAGCGTATTGGGTGCAAGTATGACTGGTGTATAACTAACTATTCTCGTGAGTATGTTGGACGTTAATGAGGTTATCGTCATCCTGCCGCCAATACCGGACGTGGTGGAAAGTGGCACCGAATTAGTAGTTGTGTCGTAATTCGGGTAGCTGCCCCCGTTGTTTGTCTGTATCCCCCATGAATACACAGAGTCCGCACCGGTGGTGCTGCTGTCGCCGCCGCCGCGGATATTCGTCAAGGTTATTGGCAATTCCATGGTGATGGAAGCTAATACCGTCCCATTGCCAAATGTCGCCGGCTGCTTGATATCCCAGCCCCCCGACGCTTGAAAGTTCGATGCGGAACAAGATCCTATCACCGCGTATACCGGGGAAACCCAGAGCGCACCCAGAATCAACGCGACTGCACTGCACAACTTAGCTAGACGGATACCCCAAAAGTTCAAAGGGTTGGCTTGCCTAGGCTCAGAATATTTCATCAAAAATGCCCTCTGGAATCGGCCTGATATGCGTGGTGTGGGTTAAATAAAGTTTGGCTGAAAACTCCACGCGAGAACGCAAGTTCAAGTTAGTTTAAAAGTGTATCTGCCCGCTGTATATCGGACGAGTATTAAAAACGCTGGAAAACCAACTGTGCTGGAAAGTCAGTCCTGCACGATGGGATTAGCCCCCCTCGAACTTGAACGGGGGCGTCACTTTGAAGTCGCGCGACACTTCGCCGGAAAAGATATTCGATTGATTCTGGCCCAGATCCAGTTTCATGACGTTGCCCGTGCCGGGGGAGAAATCGATCTTTTTCAAATCTACCCAGAAGGTATTGGGCGTCAGGGTCGATTCGAAGAAATACAACTTGCGTTGATGATCCACCACCGAACGCCAGCGGGTGGAGGAGATGTTCGGCTCCCCTGGCGTGGAGATACCATAGGGCACAGAGACGTTTCTGATCACGCTGAACACACTGGCCAGCGACACCTGCGGGTTCTCGGCCTTGGGAATCGCGTTGACATAAAAAGAGGCCCGGGCAAAGCGGTCGGCTGCGCGGTTGGTGCCCGGCAACATGACTGTCCCGCCGATGGATTTCCAATAGGCATTGAGGGCCAGTTGTTCATCAAAGGTCGGCGAGTTGGTCATGACCTGGAACTCCCGACCATGATGAATCACCGGTTTTCCCTTGATGTATTCGATGATCGCACTGTCGCCTGACGCATCGGAAAGGGACAGATGCAGGGTCGCCAGGCGAGTGTCCCCGGGAACCTTGGACGTCACCAAGGTGAACGGTTCTTTCTTCAGGGCCTCCACGGCCTCAGCCACCGTGGCATAGTTGTCCAGCACGTATTGCGCCCAGGCGGCGATGCTCAGGCCGGGCTTAGTGCTTTTTGCCGTTGGGTATTCCGACTCCACCAGCCACAGCAGGTTGGCGACCAAACCGGCCTCGTTGACCCCGTCGGTGGTGGCGATGTCATAACCCGAAGCGATCACGCTCCCATAACGCGAAGTCCACTTGATCGAACCTGCGCCCACTTCGCCATTGCGCTGCATGCCCTGAGGGAATATCCACAGATTGGTCGCTACGTCGATTTTCCAGTCCATGGAGCGCGCCGTTATTACCGTCTGGTTGTCCCCCAGGTAGGTCAGGCGTGTGCAGGCCTGGGCGACCGGCAGGGAAAGGATGAAACCCGCCAGACCAAGGACTAGCGCGTGGGTGAAAGGTTTACGCAACTGTGCTCCCTTCATTGTATGACTCCTCAACGGCTGGTCAGAAACGCACGGACAGGCCGATTGCCGGGCCGCGCTGGGTAACGTCGTACTTGAACGTATTACCGGTGAAATCGTGAGTCTGATATTTCTGTGATAACACTCGATAGCCCGCTCGCAGAATAGTTGGGTATTGGAATAGGTGGGTCCGATAACCCAAATACCCCTGGGCGCCGTAACTACTCTTCGTCGCGGTATCGAAGCCGCCGACGTTCACTTCGCCGGAGGCTGTCCAACTATCATCAAGATCCCTCAGCATCCGCACGCCCAAGAACGGATCGCTCCATTGCGCTTTCTTGCGGGTGGCAAAGCCGATGCTGTCGATCTCCAGTTTGCTCGCTAGGCGGGTCCAGCGTACCCCGGCAGTCGGTTCCACGCGCCAGGCGCGCGGGTTGCCGAAAATCGTCGTGCCGCCGAGCGCTTGCTCATAGGCGAGGTAATAGATCCCTGCCGCGATGGTGGTCTGCGTGATGTTGAGTCCGGCCTTTTGGCCCAACACCCGGTGGGACTCATGAGTATCGGCATGGACTCCATCGACATAGAAGCCGAGGCTGCGGTTGGTGACGTCGAGATTACCCATGAAGACCGAGCGCAAGTTGTTCAAGGTTTCAGAAAACGGCACGTCGACATGGGTGCTTACACCCCCGAGCGTCGCCTGGCCAGACATCGAAGGCGCCCAAGAAAATGGGCTGACAAGCACGCGCCAGGGCGCATCGCCACGTGCGGATGCGGCGCTCGAGTCGGCCGCCTGGGCCTGCTGCCATTGCATGGAGAAACAACTGATGGCAATCAGGATATAGATCACTTTTGTTTTAGCGCACTTGAATGTCATGGCCGGTTTTTCCACTTTGCACAATGGGGTCGCTCCGCAACGTCATCGCCAAACCAAGGCTTGTCGGCGGTTTGCAAGATGAATAAGAGAAAGATATGAAGCGAACCTGAACTTTATCGTTAATTTACTGGCAGCAGAAGATAGACGGACTTGTATTCGTTCCAGTCTTATTTGTTTTCACTGAAAAAGCAGACGAGTACGAGAGTCTGCAAGGTGATAGGTCACTATATTAGTACTCTGATAACGAATGGGCCTAATCATCAACTAATTGCGAACGTCATGAAAATCAATCTCATTATTGCTGACGACCACCCGGTATTAATCTCGGGTATACAACATGAGTTGTCCAGCATTCATACGCTGCAGGTGGTGGGAACTGCCAACAACTCTACTGAAATAATGGAACTGCTCGCCAAGGAACAATGCGACATTCTGATCACGGATTATGTGATGCCTGGCGGTGAGTTTGGTGATGGGATGACCATGCTTTCGTTTCTGCGCCGTCGCTACCCGAACCTGAAGATCATCGTGTTCACCATGATCGACAGCCAGATCATACTGACCGAGTTGATCAAGCTCGGCGTACACTCGGTATTAAACAAATCGGAGCATATCAGTCACCTGATATTTGCCATTCATGCACTCTACGCTGGGGCCACTTATTTCTCGCCGAAACCCCATCCTGGCAACGATCTCAATCCTGCACAGACTCGCACGACGCGGCGTTTATCCAGGCGCGAGGCAGAAGTCATTCGCTTGTATGTGTCTGGACGTTCGGTCAATGAAATTGCCAGCGAATTCAATCGAAGCAAGCAGACCATCAGTTCGCAAAAGACCAGCGCCATGCGCAAACTGGGCATCAAGCGTGACGTTGAATTGATTCGCTTTGCCCGTGAGATGGGATTAGTTACCACCATGCGCTCAGACGACGGTCTTGAGGAAAAACTTGATTAGTTAAAAATATAATGGCGATGTTTTTTGATAGGCGGCCGCGAAAACTGAGTGCAACACCTGACCTTTCCGGTACGGTGCTGCCCCTATGTCCTATTCCGAACTCAGCGTCGAAGAGCGCGCCATCATTCAACTCAGTCAAGCTCAAGGCTTCAGCCTGCGCGGCATTGCTCGCCTGATTGACAGGTCGCCCTCGACCATCAGCCGAGAGCTGAAGCGCAATCGAGGCAGTAGTGGTGCTTACTCGGCCCGCTGCGCCCAGCAACAGATGAACATTCGGCGCCAGGTTTGTCGCCCCAAGCGCAAGCTTGTGCCGGGCAGCGAGCGCTTCGAACTGGTGGCCCACATGCTGCGTAAGCGTTTGTCTCCCGAGCAGATTGCCGGCAAGCTGCGCAGCATGACCATACCCAACCTCAGAGATGCCTACGTCTGTCGTGAGACGATCTATAACGCGATCTATGCCTTGCCGGTCGGCGAGTTGCGCAAGGAGCTGATCGTCTGCCTGCGCCAAGGCAAGACGACGCGCCGGCCGCGCTCTGGTGGCGTGGATCGGCGCGGCCAGATCCCTGAGATGGTCAGCATTCATGTTCGCCCGCCAGAGATCGAAGACCGGCTGATGCCGGGGCATTGGGAGGGCGACCTGATCAAGGGTAAGGCCAACGCCTCGTCGGTAGGCACGTTGGTGGAGCGCACCAGTGGCTACCTGATGCTGATGAAGATGAACGACGCAACGGCGACCTCGGCGATGGAGGGCTTCAGTGCAGCGCTCAACAGCATGCCGCTGGCGATGCGCAAGAGCATGACCTACGACCAGGGCCGGGAGATGGCGCGGCATGCTGAAATCACCCAGCAGACAGGGGTCGCTATTTACTTCTGCGACCCGCACAGCCCCTGGCAGCGCGGTAGCAACGAAAACATCAACGGCCTGATCCGCCAGTACCTGCCCAAGGGGACTGACTTGTCGGTACACAGTCAAGAGCAATTGAATGCCATCGCCTTGGAGCTGAATATGCGCCCCCGTAAACGCTTCGATTTCAAGTGCCCGATCGAAGTCATGGGCGAGGTGATGCAGGAAGCCATGGCTATGCGGCATCATGCTCCAGCTTCAAATCAATAACCGTGTTGCACTCAGCTTCTGCAACCGCCATACTTGTCTTATTGTTCGAGTATATGGCGGCCTGAATAATGGCTCGCTTCGCTGCCATCCAACTTTTCTTGTTCATACAAAAGGTTTTATGGTTTTTTTATACGCGTGACTGCAGTCGGTATTTCCCTATGTTTATTAAAGACAGTCTTGAGCCTGGGTTGAATGACCAGGACTTCATCCATGCCATGGCTGGTGGCGAGGCTTTTCGTGTGGTCTTGCAACCCCAGCATGATCTGCTGACCGGTGCCCTGGTTGGCGCTGAAGCCCTGGCCCGCTGGGATCATCGACAATACGGCGAAATTGCGCCCTCGGTGTTCATACCGGCCTTGACCCGGCTAGGGGGCGAGCCCTGGCTGTTCAAACAGATGGTCAGGCAGATCCAGGCGGTATTGTGGGTGCTGCTTGAAGCGGATGCGGCGTGCCCGATTTCAGTTAATACCTCGGTGGCGACGCTGTCGATCCCAGGACTATTGCGCCAGCTAGAGTCCAGCCTGAGCGAAAGCCGGATTCCACCTCGCTTGATGAAAATCGAAATCACTGAAGATCTGGCTATCGATGATCTGAAAGGCCTTGCCGATGAACTCCACTGGATGCGTGCTCAAGGCTTCGGGATAAGCATGGATGATTTCGGTATCGGCACCTCCACGCTGGAGAGACTGACACAGTTGCCTTTCACCGAGCTCAAGATAGACCGCTCGTTCGTCCTCCGCATGCTCGATGAACCGGCGGCGGGCGCCGTGGTACGGGCGGCTTTAGACTTGGGCAATGTCCTGGAGATGGATGTGGTAGCAGAAGGCATAGAGTGCGCCGAGCAGATCCTTTTACTGCGAGAATTCGGCGGGCGGGTGGGGCAAGGTTATGGACTTGGTGCGCCCATGGAAGTCGAGACCTTCATCGCCTACGCGCTGGCTGCGGCTGGGCGTTGTGAGCGCCGATCGCCCCTCTGCGGAATCACCGGCTCTTTAGCAAAAGCAAGACATCACTCCGGGGACGAATCTGCCCCGCTGGAGGGGGTGGATGCCGTGGCGATACCGGTTTCGTAGGCGAAGCGAAACAGGTCGGCATCGCGCTCTATGCCCAACTTGCGCATGGCGCTGGTTTTTTGTGAGCTGATGGTTTGTTTTGAACGGTGCAATTGTTCCGCGATTTCGTTGATCGACTGACCGCCGACGTACAGCCTGACCACTTCCAATTCGCGCTTTGTCAGATCCAAGCCTTCATCCGCGTTCCGATGGTGACCGGCAGAGCCTGTCCGTGAAATCTCGGAGGGGAAATAACGAGTGCCTGCATGCACAGCATGAATGGCTGATATCAGATGACGGGTTTCGTTGACCTTGCCCAGTACCGATTCCACCCCGAGCTTGGCCAGTTCTTGAACGATGGCGGGGCTATCCAATGTGGTGAATACGACAATCTTCAAGGTGGGAAAACAACGGCGCAAATAAGAAATGAAGGTTAACCCGTCGCCGTAGGCACCTCCAGGCATCGCGTAGTCGGTGACCAGGACATCGCAGGATTGATGCTGCAACAATCCAACCAGTTCGCCAGAGTCCCGGGCGACACCGACGACCTCAAGGGTCGGAATCGCTGCGAGATCATGTTGGATACCCGACAGCAGGGCTGGGTGATCATCGGCCAGCAGAATACGGATCTTCATGATGCGCGCGCTTTACTCTTGGAGGGTGGAGAAACAATCGATTAAAACTGTCGAGAATTTATAACAACGCCAGTCCGGCACGGTAGCACTCGATTGTTCTTGGATGGAAGACACTAAGCCCTCATTCATCAAAGTACTAAAAGTTGCGTAATGGGGCTAGTACTTGTCTGCAATGGATTTCCAGCCGTCCTGAAAAAGTCTGACTCGGTTCATAGTATGCCCCTACTAAAGGATGAGCCCAGTGCTGTGACCAACGCCCAAATGAACGTCTTGACTCGCTATCGCCGTTTTCAGCGACTGCTGCTGTTTGGAGGAGGTCTGTTCACCACGCTGATGGTGCTGTTGACTTTTTCATTGGGGGTGCATGAGCGCTGGCGCACGCATCTGGAAGTGTTACGCCAGGTCTTTATCGTTAACCGCAATATTCTGGCGACACAGGACATGAGCGTGCTGGTCACGCCATTCAACTTTTATGGCATGTGCAGCACTGTGCTGATTCTGCCGCGCAACGGCGAAGTACTGGTCAGTGCCACCAACCCGTGCGATGACTCTCGCGACCTGGAGCCTGACTACCTGCATGATCTGGTCGATAACACCTACTTGCCTCTGCAAGAGCGATACGGCGACGGGGTATTCAGCCTCACGGGTATCGTCGCGGACAGCGATTGGGTCCTCTTGCATGCTTATAGCTCGCGCAGTATCGGCATCATCATCG
The DNA here is from genome assembly GCF_029457515.1 of Pseudomonas sp. G11. Taxonomy (NCBI): domain Bacteria; kingdom Pseudomonadati; phylum Pseudomonadota; class Gammaproteobacteria; order Pseudomonadales; family Pseudomonadaceae; genus Pseudomonas; species Pseudomonas sp. G11. Next base: position 4,312,922 of record NZ_CP120377.1, on the reverse strand, counting down.
GCCGGCAGGTGAGCCTGGAGGGCGTGTTGACCCTGATAACGCTGATATTGATGTGGCTGTTACTTATTGCTCTTAGGCTAGGGGTCTTTTCTCCGTTATTGAAATGGGCACGGAGTGTCCACGAGAGTGAAAAACTCAACCGTATCTTGATCGACACCGTGCCGGTGGGATTGGGGGTGATTGCCCTGGATAGTGGCGAGGTACTGCTATGCAGCCCCACGATGCTGGAAACGGGTGGGCGCTTAGCCCCTGTGGGCGCCTCCTTGTCGGCGGCCTTTATCAAACGGTATGACGAGTTGATGCTTGAATACCGCAGGCAACCAGGGAAACCGCCTGAGGCCTTCCATGAAGAGTTGAGCTTCACACTGCGCGATAACTCCAGGCTCGACTTGTCGGTGAGAATGGCGCGAGCACGCCACAAAGGGCGGGAGGTGCTGGTGACGGCGTTTGCTGATATCACGGCGAAGATCCGGGTGACAGAACAGATGCGCGAAGCGCACCAGCTCGCCGATTCGGCCAATGCCGCGAAATCGGCGTTCCTCGCGGCCATGAGCCATGAGATCCGCACCCCCCTCAACGCTATCCTCGGCAATCTGGAGCTGCTGTCCCATTCCGCCCTCGATTGCGTGCAGCGCGATCGGCTGAACGTGATCCGCTCCGCCTCCGATGGCCTGCTGGCAACTATCAGCGATGTATTGGATTTCTCTAAAATCGAGGCTGGCGAGCTGCGTCTGGAGCACATCGAGTTCGATGTGCTGGAAGTGGTATCCCGCGCGCTGATGATGTTCGCTCCGGTGGCGGCGGCCAAGGGCCTGCGATTGATGGGCGAATTGGGCCATGCATCAACGCAGCCGATGCGCGGAGACCCGGCCCGCCTCGGGCAGGTGATCTATAACCTGCTATCCAATGCCATCAAGTTCACTGAGTCCGGGCAGGTGCTGTTGCGCATGCTGACGGACGAGCCCAGGTCGCGGTTGCTGATCGAGGTCCAGGATACCGGCATCGGCTTGTCATCGGGGCAGTTGGCGCGCATGTTCCAGGCCTTTAGCCAAGCGGATGCTTCTATCAATCGCCGCTTTGGCGGTACCGGGTTGGGGCTGGCGTTGTGCTCGCGGCTGGTGCAGGCCATGGACGGCACATTGTCCGTCGTCAGCGAACTGGGGGAGGGCAGCCGTTTCATCCTGAGCCTGCCCCTGGGGGCGTGTACGCAAGTGCCGTTGGTGCCGCGTTTCAATGGCCAGCACGTATTGCTGGTGGTGGCCGCGCATTCCGCCTGTGACTATGTCTGCGGCATGTTGCAAGCCTGGGGCCTGCGCGTCACTTGCTACAGCCATCCCTCCCAGGTCGGATCAGAGGCAATTTCGACGGCGTCGATATTGATTCTCTGGGGGGAGCGGCACAGCTGGCAAGCCGCTGAGGAAAATCGACTTGTGGACGAGTCGTCGTGGGTCATCGATTGTGCTCTCGATGGAACCCGGGAACCCTTGGTTGCTGGGCGTCTATTGAGTGTTTCGATGTTCGTGCTGCGCGGTCTGGTCGCAGGCTTGCGTCATGTGCTGCAAGGCAAAGCGTTGGCCGCGCCACAAAACGCCAGAAAAGTGCTGGTCAAGCCATTGCGGGTGCTGGTCGTCGAAGACACTCTATTGAACCGCGAGCTGTTCAGGGAGCAACTCAAGCTGCTGGGCTGTGCTCCGTTGGTGGTTGCAAATGGCGAGCAGGCGCTGGCATGGCTGGATGATCAACCGTTTGACGCACTGCTCACCGACCTGGCCATGCCCTTGCTCGATGGCTACGAATTGGCACGTCGGGTACGGCAGCGCTGGCCCGATCTGCCAGTGTTGGCGGTCACTGCCCATGTCACGCTGCAGGACCGCAGGTGTTGCGAAAAGGCGGGCATGCTCCGCGTGCTGGGCAAACCCTTGTCGTTGAATGTACTGGCCCAGGCTTTGTCAGAAGTGACGGGCACCGAATGCACTTACTACGAGGTCGGTCAGGGCAGTGGGCTGCTGGGCGGGCAGGTGCTGCCAGACAGTATTCGCGAGATGTTCTGGGAGTCCTGTGAAGCCTCGTTGACAGTGCTGCGCCAGGCCAGGCGCGACGGTGATGTGCAGCAAATGCTCGCAGAGTTACACTCCCTGAGCGGCATACTCGCGGTGTATCGGATGCGCGGGGTGAGCCGCAAGCTGATCGATGCGGAGAACGGGCTGAAGTGTGGGGCCGGCTCCGCGCTGGCGAAGGTGGACAAGCTGATGGCAGAGCTGGAAGCAGAGATCAATCTGGCGCGCACCGCGGCTATCGCGTGAGCTTGCCTTTACCGCGTCTGAACGCAGCGATCCATATTTCAGCAAATGAGTGCGCAGTGGGAGAACGTTCGAGCGATGACCACAACCTTTGACCAGGATGGTGTGCTGGCCCGCTTGCATCGCTATCAGACTATGTTGGTCATGGGCGGTGGCATTGCCATCACCGTGTTGGTGCTGCTGGCCGGGGTACTGGAAGTGGTTGCCTCGGTGATGACCTACGTTGCCCGGACCAACGAAGAAGTCTCCGTCGATGTGCGTCACGTAATGGACTTCACTGCGCGTGCCACGGCGACTTTACGAAACAATGTGCAGAACATGGAGCTTGCCTGGGAGCGTGCCGACGCACCGGACAGCAAGCGTCTGCAGGCCTACATCGAAGCTGGCAAGCTGGTGCGCGTAAGTGCGCCCGCTACCACGCCTTCGTTGCTGGTGCTCGGCAGCACCCATCAGGACGATCCCGACCAGGCCTGGCGCTACATCGAACTGGCGCAGCAGATGGCACCCGCCACTGCAGTGATAGCGGCCCGAAACGCCGGTGATCTTAGCGCCTATGTCTACAGCCCCGAACGTAGTGTTCTCATCCTCGCGGTTGCAGCCTGGCCCGGAGCAGAGTGGCAGGCGCGTATCGCGGCGTCCCGCGACAGCCTGTTCGAAACCCTGACCCGCCAGAACGGACGCGCACTGCTCGCAGCGGACAACCCTGCGCGGAATAGAGCAAAGGGGTTGCCGGCATTTCAATGGCTGGCGCCCTATGACAGCCCGCTCACCGGCACTCCGGCGATTCGGGTGGCGGCACCGCTGATCGGCCGTGATCAGCACTCTTTCGGCACCCTGGTGTTCGAGCTGCCGCTGGCCAGCCTGGCAGCCAAGTTGCCGGACACCGGCCTGCAAGGCAGTTGCATGATTCTGGGCGCCGATGGCTCGCCGATCTTTTCCTGTGAGCAGGCGGGTGGGCCTCAAACCTTGAGCGAGGCCCAGCAGGCATTGGCTGACGGCTTGGGACGCAGTCGCCAAACGACTTATCTGCAAGGCCATGTCCTCAGCGGCTGGCCGCTGGGAGACACCTCCTGGACGCTGGTATACGCCCAGTCGTGGCAGCAGATCGCTAAAGGTGTTGCACCGCAGATCGCCGTCACCGCACTGACCTCGGCCCTGATCATCCTGGTCACCTGGCTGGTATTGCTGCTGGTCAAGTGGCGGTTGCTGGCGCCGGCCGTGGCGCAGTCGCGCCGGGTATTTGAAAACGAGCAACTCAGCCGGATTCTGGTGGAAACCGCACCGATAGGATTAGGCCTGATCGCTGTCGACAACGAACAGCCGTTGCTGCGCAGCCCGGCGATGATCGACATGGCCCGGCAGATCTCCCGCCCTGGAACCAGCTTGTCAGCACTGTTTGCCCGGCATTTCAAACAACGGCTGACACTGCCGGATACGCCACCGGTGTACACCATTCGCCAGGAAGACCTCGGTGTTTCCACCCTCGATGGCCAACACATCGACCTGTCGGTGAGCATCGCTCAGGCTCGTTACCAAGGTCGCGATGTGCTGGTGACAGCGTTCACCGACGTGACCGCAAAAAAACGCCTTGAGCAGCAACTACGTGAAGCTCGCCAGGCCGCAGACGCCGCCAATGCGGCCAAGTCAGGGTTCCTGGCGACCATGAGCCACGAAATCCGCACGCCGTTGAACGCCATCCTGGGCAACCTCGAGTTGCTTGCCTACTCGCCGCTCAACTCGCGCCAACGCGACCGCCTCAAGACCATCCAGGCAACTTCCGATGCGTTGCTGGGTATCATCAGTGACGTTCTGGACTTTTCCAGAATCGAAGCCAATGAGTTGCGCCTGGAAGACCTTGAGTTCGATGCCCTGGAGATCGCGTCTCGGGCGCTGATGATATTTGCACCCGTCGCGCGGGCCAAGGGCCTGACGTTGCTAGGCGAGTTAGAGGAGAGCGTTTCGTTGCCGATGCGTGGTGATCCTACGCGCATGGGGCAGGTGATCCATAACCTGCTGTCCAACGCCATCAAGTTTACCGACAAGGGCCAGATACTGCTGCGCCTGACGGCGGATAAAGTCGCTCGCGCCGTGACTATCGAGGTCGAGGACAGTGGGATCGGTTTGACCGCCGAGCAACAGGCGCGGCTGTTCAGTGCGTTCAGTCAGGCCGACGTCAGTATCAACCGTCGGTATGGCGGCACCGGGCTGGGGTTGGCGCTGTGCTCGCGCTTGACCCAGGCCATGGGCGGCAGCCTTGTGGTGCAAAGCGAGCACGGTCACGGCAGTCGATTTACCCTGCGCTTGCCTCTGGGCGCGGCGACCGGTCACCCGGATCTTCCGCGCTTCGAGTCTGAACGCTTACTGTTGGTGGCGGCCTCGGCTGATTGCCGCAGCTATTTGACCCGGGCTCTGCGCAGTTGGGGATTGCAGGTCCAGTCCTATGGTCACCCGGCACAATTGCAAGATGACCAGCTTGAGGGCGCCGACACCCTGATTCTCTGGGGCTCACGACAGACCTGGCATGCCGATGACGAAAACCGCCTGGTGGAAAAGTCCTCTTGGGTCGTCGATTGCACGGAGGACGGCCCGGCCGAACCCGTGGCCGCCGGGCGCGTCCTCAGTGCGTCGGTGTTCGGTCTTCGCGGGCTGGCAGCGACGTTGCGCTACTGCCTGCAAGGTAAGCCGTTGGCAAAGGCGGAGCGGGGCTTGTTGGTACTGGCCAAACCGCTGAAGGTATTGATTGCGGAGGACAACGTGGTCAACCGCCGTCTGTTCGAGGAGCAGCTCGAACTGCTGGGATGCCTTGCCACCACGGTGGAGGGCGGGGCAAAAGCGCTTGCCTGTCTGGCGCAGGAATCATTCGATGTTTTGCTGACTGATCTGTCGATGCCGGATATGGACGGCTATGATCTTGCCTTGCAGGTTCGCCAGCGATGGCCGGCAGTCCCGGTGTTGGCGGTCACCGCCCACGTGACATCGCAGGAGCGCGCACGCTGCGAAGCAGTCGGCATGACTCGCGTGCTTAGCAAGCCGCTTTCACTAAGGGACCTAGGCCAAACCTTGGCCGAAGTGACCGGCACCGAGTGGGGGGGCAAGGCCTGGTCAGGGAGCGGAGTCCTGGCTGGCGATGCAGTTCCCGATGATATCCAGCGGGTGTTTCGCGAATCCTGCAAAGCATCCGTGGCAATCCTGCGTCGGGCTCAGGATGCGAGCGATGTCGCAGCGATCCTCGCAGAACTGCATTCGTTGCGTGGCGCCTTGGGGGTATTCAATATGCAACACATGGCCGCACTGTGCATGGACCTGGAACAGGATGTGCGCGCCAACGGTATAAGGGCTTGCAACACCGGCGTGAAGCAATTGTGCGATGCGCTGCAAACCAGTGTGATCAGCCCCCCTGAATCATTGCATGATCTACTGGAACGGATGTTATCCCTCGCGAATGCCAAGGCTCCCGAAGGCGCCATGGCTCAAATCGCCGTGCTGGTACGTCAAGCCCAACAACGTTTGCGCGATGGTTGATCGCGGTGATGGACTGCTGTGGGTCGCTCTCGACGCTAGTTGCCTTTTTCAGGCCCCACGGGCCCGGAACTTGACCTGGATCAATAACACTGTTGGTCCGCTGGAATTTTACGCCGTAAGTTTAACTTCCGTACTGGTCCTACATAAAATTTTTCTGCTTTTACTTAGTATTCGTTGGTGCCGGTAACGGCTATCAACAGGTATGCAAAGGCCTATGGAGACTTCCATTGGCGGGCGATATCTATACTCCATTAAAGCAGACACTGAATATGAAAAGGCTCTTTCTAAGCGTTGCAGTTATTTCGGCGATGGGGCTCTCGACCATGGTCAATGCGGCTTCTACTCCTACTGTTGGTGCTTCAGGCACTATCACTTTCAATGGCACTATCAGTGCCGATAGTTGTGTTGTTCATAGTGATGGCCCTGGCACTGCGGGCGGCAACCTGACTTACAATCTCGGGACTGTTCCAGTCAGCGCCCTGGGGACTGAAGCCAATCCAAGTGGTGGCGGTACCCTGACCGCGCTGCCAACAGACCTGAACTTGAGTGTGGAGTGCGGTTCGGCGGCAACCACCGTTGAACTGAAACTTACCCCAACTGCGGTCTCCGGCAAAGGTATTGCTGTGAGCGGTGGCGCGACCAACGTTCAGATTATGTTGGTGGATACTCGCAGTAATACTCCGGCACCACTTGATTTCACCTCCGGCAGCGCAACCTTGACTGGAGCGATCAGCGGTGGCAGCAGCAGTATCCCATTGAAGGCTTACTACACCCACACGTCCTCGGGCACGGCAACTGCGGGTCCGGCCAACGCAACCGTGGCTTACACCCTGTCTTACAACTAAGCCCTCGGCTTGCCTCAAGCGAGGTTGCGGAACCTTGCTTGAGGTCTTTTTTCGGAGGATTGTTTTTTGACCACTTTCATATTTCGTAGCCTCGCGGCTCACATCATGCTGGCGACAGCGTGCCTGGGTTTCAGTTTGTCCGCGCAGGCTGCCATTTCCCTTAGTGGTACTCGACTAATCTTTGAGGGTAAGAATAAAGAAGCCTCTATCATTGTTCGCAATGAAGGTTCAAAAGTGTTGGTCCAATCTTGGATCGAGAGCAATACGCCCGGTGATAGTGGTGAACTACCATTTGCAGTAACACCACCGTTGGCCAAGATGCAGCCTAATGGCCAACAACTGTTGCGCGTACTCTATGCAGGCAAGAGCGATTTGCCGACCGATAAAGAAACCGTGCTCTGGCTCAATGTTCAGGAAGTTCCGGAGCAAGTCGAAGGCGAGAACACGCTGCAGTTGGCGATTCGTCAGCGCATCAAGCTGTTCTATCGTCCAGCGGGCATCAGCGGAACGTCGGCCGATGCGGCTACCAGTTTGACCTGGCAATTGGTTCGGCAAGCCGGAAAACCGGCACTAAGAGTCGTCAATTCCAGTGCTTTTCATGTTCCGATCAATACCGTCGATCTGAGCGCCACGGCACAGCAGGAAAAACTCACCACGCCCTTCATGATCGCACCGGGAGAGACTCGCTACCTAACGCTGAAGAACGCCGGCATTTCGTCCCAGGCGCGCCTCAGCTTCAAGGCCGTGAACGATTTCGGTGGCGTGGACACCTTCAACGCACAACTCGTCAGCGGCTCCTCTGTTCAAGCTCAACGCGCAACGCCTTAGCCACACCCCCGAGTTTTCCCAAGCATCTCTTTAATACATAGCGCTATGGCCTGCGCTGACTGCCGAAGCCATAAGGCTGCGCGTTCCTTTTTTTGAGCAGAATCCCTCGTACTCATCATGTCGACACCTAGCCTGCTTTTCACATTACAGATGAACCGCTCCTGGCTTCGCATCAGCACTGCGCAGCTGATGCTATTGAGCACATGTCTGTTTTTCTGGGTCGACGCTATAGCGGCCGATGGCCTTGTTAAGGCCGTACCGGGGGCCGACACGCAGCTTGTTGCCAAAGCTACTGCGGTGGATATCACCCGTATCCCTGGCCGGGAGCACGAGGGTTACAACGTCGCGTTCCTGTATGGAGTGGGCCAGTCTGCTGATGTAAAAACGTTGTTGATGGGTAACGATGTGCTCCCGGGCATCTATCGGGTCGACATCTATGCAAATAACACGCTGGTCGGACGCCAGGATGTGGTCTTTTCCGAGAACCCCAAGTCCGGCGAGGTCGAGGCCTGTTTCAGCGAAGATCTGCTCAAACAAGTCGGCATCAATACCTTAGCGTTGCACAGCGAGGGTAAGCTCAAGGCCGATACTAGCTGCTATCGTCTGCCTGATCTGATTGATCAAGCCAGCGCAGTCTACGATTCGCCGCGGTTGCGCTTGAACCTGAGCGTGCCCCAAGTCTCGATGACCCGTGAGCGTCGCGGTTACGTCGATCCTTCAGTGTGGGATTCCGGGGTCACGTTGGGCTTCGTCAACTACAACCTCAATAGTCGCTATGACTACAGCTCCAGCAATGAAAGTCGGCAATCGACCAACCTGGGGTTGCGCATGGGACTAAACGTGGGTGACTGGCGTCTGCGCAACAACTCGTCCCAGACTTCCAGCACTGGGCAACCGTCGAAGTTCACCAGCCAGAACACCTATCTGCAGCGGGATATCACGGGGCTGAAAAGCCAACTATGGCTAGGTGAGACCTACACTAATTCGCCGCTGTTCGACGGGGTACGTTTTCGCGGCGTGCAGATGGCCTCGGACGAAGGCATGAGCCCGGATAGCGAGCAGGGATACGCGCCAGTCATTCGTGGGAATGCCGAGTCCAACGCCACCGTTGAAGTGCGCCAGAACAACTATCTGATCTACAGCGCCAACGTCTCGCCCGGGCCTTTTGAAATCACCGACCTCTCGCCGTCCGGTTCCAACGGCGACCTGGAGGTGACTATCATCGAGGCGGACGGACGCCGGCGGGTGATGCGCCAGGCATTTTCCAGCCCACCCTTGATGGTGCGTGAGGGCCGGCAGCGGTATGACGTGACGTTGGGGGAGTTCCAGCAGGATTACGGTTCCAGTGAGCGTCCGGTATTTGCGAATGGCTCGATGATGTATGGCTTGACCAGTGACCTGACCTTGGCCAGCGGTCTGCAGGCAGCTTCCGGCTTTCAGGCCTATAGCATGGGCGCAGGTATCAATACGCGTATCGGCGCAGTGTCCCTGGACGGAACCCAGTCCCACAGCAGCATTGATGGCGCGAGCAAGTCTGGCCAGCGCTTGCGCCTGCGCTATGCAAAATTCATCGAGAGCACCAACACTAACGTGTCGGTCAATGCTCAGCGCAGCCTCAATGAAAACTTCCGAAGCCTCTCTGACCACGTCTATGCCAGCAGCGCTGCACAGGGTCATACGTGGTATTCGAGTGAGTTTCCTGATTATTCGTCGAATTCTTCTGCGTACTCGCGAACGCGCCTGGACGTCTATCTGGCGCAGAACCTGGGCAAGGACAATCGCTTTGGCAGTGTGTATATCAACGGGTCGGACGAACGTTATTGGAGCAGTTCAAGCTCACGCAGCTACTCTGCGGGCTATAGCAACTCCTGGCGCAGCCTGAGCTACAACGTCGGTGTGACCCACGCGCAGAACGTCAGCTCGTCCGTGTATAGCAGTCGCTACAGCGACACCACGCTCACGCTTTCACTATCCTTCCCGTTAGGTGGAGGGGAAAGGCCGCCGCAAGTGTTCATGAACAGCAGTCGTCAGCAGGGGGGCGATACCAGCCTGCAGACGGGCGTCACGGGGACTTTGCCCAGTGACCGTGACGTGAACTATTCGGTGGTCGCCGGCAGGGGAACGGACGGAACCGGCAGTGGTTCGGCATCGGTTGGCAGTAACACGTCAGTCGGCAACATGACGGTGGGTTACAGCTATGGTAATCAATACCACTCGACTTCTCTGCAAGCCAACGGCGCTATCGTCGCCCATGCCGGAGGCGTCAACCTCGCCCAGCCGCTGAGCGAGACCTTTGCTTTGGTCAAGGTCGAACCGTGCATGGCGGACGTACCGGTGGCGAGCTACTCCGGGGTGAAAACGGGCGCCAACGGTTACGCAGTTGTCCCCAACGCTACGCCATACCGGGCGAACTGGCTGGGCCTAAGCGCAAATGGGATGAATCCTGACGTCGAGATCGACACGGCCATGCAACAAGTAGTGCCGCGTCGTGGTGCTGCGGCATTGGCTACGTTCAAGTCCAGCAGTGGACGCCGGGTGCAGTTCGAACTGTTCCGCCCGGATGGCAAGCTGATGCCCTTCGGTGCGACGGTAGATCACGACGACGGCCAGCGCCTGGGTATTGCCGATCCACGCGGACGGGTGCTCGCGTTGCTGAGCGATGAGCAGACTTCGGGCGAGCTGCTGATTAGCTGGGATAACAATCAGTGTCGCGTAAGGTTTGCTTTGCCGGAGAAAAAAGCCGGGGAGAACTATCAGAGCATTTCTCTGAAGTGCAACGCAGTGACTCCGGCGCCGGACAAGCCTGTACCTGCACCGAAAAAGATCAAGAGTGCAGCGCCGAGCATTGCGTTCTATCAGCCTCGGTAATAACCATCGACTTCGCCATGTCCATGAGCGTCATGGACCTCAATTGCGCACCGCCCTTGAGGGCGGCGCTGCCTACACCAGAGCGCGAGGCTCAGAAGTAACTCAAGGTAATTCGGTAAGCGTCATGCGAAGCATCTTGGCTGAGAACAATACCTTTTCCCGTTGAGCTCAGGTACCGCCAGACAACCACATCAGCATCCATGCTTGCAGTGACCAGCGACGTCATTTCACTGCGCTCGCATTGGATGGCGAGCGCGGAGGAGGGGAGGGCGGTGTGAACGTGGGAGTGGATTGGTTGGCATTGCGCCGCTTCTACGATTGCTCCGCTGAACTTAATCTTGCCTGTCGTGAAGGCCTCTGCGTTGGCCTGAGTAATCACGAGAGGACTAATAAGCAATGTAAGTAACACCATTAGACCGGGTTTTATGGTATTCATGGCCTTCTCCTGCTAGTGCTGGGTCGAGAATCGAACCAGGCTACTGCTATCTAATTCAACGGCACCTTTTTCATAAACTTTAGGGTTGGCTGATTAAATTTAGTGCGCAGTAGCAGCGGAGCATTGATGCGATCTGATGTGTTCTGAGAGAGGTCTTATCCTGAATTGGTTTGCGTGATTCCTGCATGATTTCGCTCAATACGGATATCGGACCGTGTCCTGCACTGGAATAGGGTTATCTGTTGATGAGATTATCCATTGCAGTTCCGCACGATCGACAAAAGCCGCATCGCAAATGGTGACTTTACCGCAACGAATGATCGACCCGGCGATCAGCTTTTCGCTGCCATAGATCAATGCAGAGAGAATCTGCGGGGAGTCGAGGCAGAAAGCCAGGGGGGCAAAGCTGCTCTGGCCACTGAATTTCTCGTTGATAATCAGCACATCAAACGGCGCATATGCATAATCTACCAAGCGCCGTAATTCCGTAATGGACTGCACTGGTGCAATCCTGTGATAGCCCAATTGGTTCAATACCCTTTCGATTCGCAAGCGAAAGAAATGCTGTTCATCGGCGATGAGAATCCGTGATGACTTATGTATCATTTTTACAGCCCTGCGCGGTAAGGTATGAAGTAGATTAAACTTACTCCTACAACCGCTTAGCCTAACGATGCTGTAATTTTTATTATATGGGACGGGTATTAAAAACAGCGCACATGCGGTAGCGACGTCGTTAGGATTTGTCGGGGAGGGCAAACACAATTGACTTCCGAACGAGCCTCACGTCATCATTTTGCCATTTCAGTTTGAATTTGAAGCAGGGGGCTGATCTGGCCGAGATTGAAGCATGGGTTTGCTGAGACATCCTTGGAGCATCTTTTTGAGGGCGTCAGTTAGTCATCCAAGAGCCCACCCCTTAATCGGCGATGACATTAGAGATTCTAATTGTGCGCAAAAAATGTTGGGCTTTACAGGAGTGGCCATATATCAACCTACCTATGAACAGCTCGGACATCGGCATGATAATCTTGGAACATGATGAGGACAGCTTCGGGTCTAGTATGCTGTCTCTGAAACAAGGTTCTAACCTAAGCTATGCTTCTGTGGTCAGTCAGTGCTCGGGGTGTATCACATGAACTCTCAGGGCATCGTGCTCAGTGAAGACGAACAAATTGAACTGAGTCGGCGCATAAGATCAGCCACGATCAGTCAGCGCGACGATCGTCGGCGCGGGTGATTTTGCTAGCCGCTCGAGGTTGTTCTCGTAATGAGATTGCCCAGTTGACCGGTCTCTCCGTTGTTTCAATCACCCGCTGGTGCAAGCGTTTTCAAGAGTTGCGTCTACAAGGCCTGGTGGATCTGCCCGGACGAGGTCGCAAGCCATCCCTGCCGGCCGAAGCGTTGAAACGGCCCCTTGAGCAAGTCACTCAGCCGCGTATCGGTCAGTCTCGCTGGAGCTGTCGAAGTATGGCGCGAGTCGCCGGCATCTCACCGGCCAGCGTCCAGCGCATATGGGCCGCCAACGACATAAAACCGCACCTGACACGCACCTTCAAACTGTCCAACGATCCAAACTTCGAAGAGAAATTTTGGGACGTCATTGGGTTGTATCTGGATCCGCCGGATAAGGCACTGGTGCTCTGTTGCGATGAAAAAAGCCAGGTTCAGGCCCTAGAGCGCACGCAGCCTGGACTGCCTTTGGGAATCGGGCATATCCGCACGCAATCGCACGATTATGTCCGCCACGGCACCGTTACCTTGTTCACCGCGCTGGATTATCTTCAGGGGCATTTGATCAGCAGCATTGAGCGCCAACATCGGCATCAGGAGTGGCCGGAGTTTCTCAAAAAGATCAATCGAGAAACGCCCAAGCATCTTCAACTGCATTTGATCGTCGACAACTATGCCACGCACAAGCATCCAAAAGTGAAGGCCTGGCTTGAGAAACACAAACGCTTCCACATGCATTTCACCCCGACCTCAAGTTCGTGGATGAACATGGTTGAACGCTTCTTTCGCGATATCACGGTGTACCTGCGTGACGGCAGTTTCAGTTCGGTTTGCGAACTGGAAAGCTCAATCACTGAATCGCCCCGGGTTTCGTAGACACCTCTTTGTCCACCATCGAGCGGCAGCTTCTGGTACAGGCTGTGTGAAAACGTTTTGGAGTGAGTTTGACACTCAGAACCGCAACGGAAATCGCATTCCTACGCAACTTTTAGGTCTGCTGACCAGCCAAACGCGGCCAGATTTTACGTAGCAACGCAGACTTCAAAACGGGGCATGCGTTTTCACACAGCCAGGGTCGATTCCTGCCCTTCGTGAAGGGCAGCTTTGGGTCGGATAGCGACGGTCTAGTATCGACCGTCGCTATAGATGCTCAGACTTCCGTCTGTTCCGCCATTTCCAGGGCATCATCGACCTCGATTCCCAGGTATCTGACGGTGCTTTCAAGCTTCGTATAACCAAGCAGGAGTTGGACAGAGTCAACTCTGCGTTTCGATCCCTCACCAATGGAGTGCCAGTGAAATTTAATCTTTTTCGATTTCAAGAAACGGATTATCGAGTGGCATCAATTCAAAAAAAAGCTTCGGATCCTCAATCAAGTATCCCTTCAGGGTGGTTTTCTTCCTAGGGCCTTGCACTTGGCATGCCCAGATATTCAGACCGTTGTCTCGCTTCCTGTGGACCTTCAGTTTCTCGAACTGCTTCTGCACCCAACGCCATTCTTCAATCCCTTGATCGGCACCCTGTGAGATACCAGGAAACTCCTGTACATAACGTTGGAAGAGACCAGGCGTGACCAGAAATATGCTGCCACTCACCGTGTGGATTTTGGCCTTGCTGTCATTGATGATCAGCTTGTGGCTCAGAATGCCTTCCTTGACCCAATTCAGGAATGCCTGGCCTGGGTTATCCAATTGAAACGTTGAAGTTTTGACGGCTCTTTCTGACAGCGCGTCATTGGCCTTTGGCTCTTCCAACTCGAACATATCCAGCAGCGTACCGAGGTAATCGGCATCCTCTAGCGCCATGGGATCCGGCTGCGGTTGACTTTGACCTGATCTTGTACTGGCTGTCTCGGGCGTTGGTGTTGGTACCGGCGTGTCAGTTGAGTGGTCATGGGTCGCAATGCTCACCGTTCCGCTGAAAACCTCGGGCCGGTCTTCGTTCCCCCAAATCAACGCCGGTCGAAGGCGCAGAAAGGTAAAGCTCTGCTGCCAGTCTCCTTGTGTCACTTGCGCAGTCCAGATGGCTTTGCCTTCTGGGGTCGACTCGACCAGTCCGTGCGATTGCAGCTCGTCGAACACAGTGATATTAGATGAGGGAATGCCCTCAATTGATTGCGACAGCAAATAGGCTCGCAGCTTGTCGGTGACCGTCTTGCTGACCAGCCACAGCGCGTCTTGAGTCAACCAACCCACGGCACCCGGCTGGTTGAGTTTCAGCTCGTGCTGAACCAGATGACGCAGTCCGCTGATCAAGTGATGTTGCAGCGAATGAATCGGCGCTTGCAGCGCCTTGCTCGGGTTGCCACCGATGTTCTGCGCGGTGGAGACGCGGTCGGCCTGCATCACCAACTCACCGAGCACGCCGGCACGTTCGTACTGGCCCGCCAGGACATACAGCAGACTGGCCCACAGCGACGGAAATCCACTGAGCCAATCGAGGATGGGGCGATCGAGAATCTGGGTGTAGAGCAAGCCTGCGGCGGCGCCGTGCAGGTGGTAATCGCGACCCTTGATGTAACGAAAACGGTAGGGCTGATCCAGGGTGCCCTGCCAAGGATGCCAAACACGACCATCCTGGCGTTCGACCAGCAGGTCCACGGCGATCTTGCCAATGTCATGCAGCAGGGCGCCATAGGCTATGCCAGCCGACCAGGCATCGGTCTGGGCGGCTTGGTCTTCGGGTGCGGCGCCGGTGGGCAGCAGATAGGATTGGCGCAGTTTCAAACTGCAGGCGACCAGTTCCAGTCCATGGTCGAGCATGCCGCCGAGATACGCATGGTGGTGCGTCTCGCTGGCCGGGAGTTGCTGGACCTGTTCGGCGTAGCGATGGATCGGATTCAAATAGAGTTGGATGAACTGCGCGTGGGAGAGGGCGGTGTACTGCCAGATGCGATCGAGCAACTGGCGGCGGTGCTCTGCGGCTAACAAGCTGTGAGCCGACTCAATGGGCAGGTAGCCTTCGGCGACGCTCACGGTCGGCGGCGGAGGGGGATTCTGCCTTTTGTGGCGAAACAGACTGAGCATCATGGTCCCCGGGAGGTGGCTGGGCCAGTGGCCTTTTAGCCTTTTCGGATAGGGCTCTTACCCTTGCCCCCCCATTCCTTTCCAACCCTTACCGTCCTTTTGGCGCGTGTCCCTTTGCGCGGCAATCGGAATATTGATACGGCTAGACATCGTTTTGTTGGAGGTAGTATGGAAAAGACGAGAGTCGTTACACTGCGGTGGATATTTTTTTGGGTCCTGCCATGAACCTCACTGATGCCACGCTCGTACTGCTGCTTGCGGCACGTATCCATGGGACCGACGAAGCCGTCAGGGCCTCGGCGAAGAGCGTGGTCAAGAAGTTGCCGCGCAGTAAACGCGATCTGATCTACAAGGTGATCGACAGCCGGAGTCCGCTCGAGTTGGTGGATTTTCTGGCGCAGAACCTGGATGCGGAATGACAGCCTGCGGGTGTGTGCCATCGCTGACTCTTTGCATCAGAGCCCCGCGGCATGGGGATTTTTCTGGGCGCATCACAGGGCCCAACTCGCGTTGGGCCCTGTGATGCGATTGCAACGGTGAGGTAACGATCAAACTCCATCGTTCATGCATCGTGAGTCATCCATTACCATCTGCTTCAGTTGCTGCTCCAGGTTGAGTACTTACTCCGAGGCGCTTCGGGCCTGACCACTGTCGCGAAAGATCGAGCGTTTGTCAGCCTTGAGCAGGCCGAGCCACGAATCGATATAGCCCTCGTGCCGCAGCTCCCCCTGTATACCGGCGTAGGCACATAAAAAAGCAGCGCCCATCTCTGCGATCAACTCCTCAAACGCGTAGCCTGGCGACCCGAACGGACAGGCAGAGGTCACGCCTTCGCGCTGCAACCGAGCGTGATGCCCGGTCCAGTGCGTCAGCTCATGAAGTGCAGTGGCGTAGTACCCGCCTTCATCGTGAAATTGTGCTTTTGTCGGCAGTAGGATGAGATCCCTGATCGGGTGGTAAAAGGCTTCGTCGGCAGGCCGATGAACGATGCGAGCGCCTGAACTTAACAGCAGATTTTCCGCAACGCTGTTGGGATGAAAGGGATCACTCTGTTCCGTCTTGAGCAGGGTGTCATTGAGCATTTCGAGCCCCTCCGTTTGCTCGATGTTGAACAGAAAATGCGTCCTGAGAATGCCGAAGTGAGCGACCTTGGGCTGATCGTTTTCATCGAGTACGGGTTGGCCTGACTCGGTCTGTTCCTCGCGCTCCATCGGCTTGTAGAGCACAGCCAGGGTGCTGTGCTCACCCTTACGGATGTGCCCACCGGCCTTTTTAGCTTGGTTGAAGGTCAGCCAACGATCTTGAGTGAACCCCTGCAACCTGGCCTCGGCCCAGAGCAGCGGTAAATTGATGCCCGAATACGGACGTCGTGTGATGGCATTTATGGGGTAGGGTTGATGACCGATGTAAGCTGAGCCACTTGAGGACCAGGGTTTGATCCAGGGAGCAACGCCTTGGTCTAACGCGGTAACGATCTTGTCAGTTACGTCTTGGTAGATATCGCGCATGGCAATTTCCTCGAAAGAAAAACGAAGGAACGCCTTGCCCGCCGGGGGAGGGTTCCCCGGTGGGTGATGGGCTGGATTGATGCAGGTCTTGCATGCCGTCCGAATGTGGAGGTGGGCGCCGCCAATTGCGCTTAGCGCTGGTGCTCTCCTGCAAGCGCTATCAGCAAGGCGCCAGGCTGACCCGGTTCTTGGAGTAGGCTCAGACTCAATTGCAGCAACGGGTCGTGGTCTAAGTGATCGGTTGGTTGAATGTGTACTACCTCGAACAGTACATAGGGCTCGTGTGGAGAGGCGAGGTGAGCTTCGAAGGCTGCGCGCAATACGTGGCTCAACCGATCGACCTGCAGCTTCTCAGCGTGATCGGATTGCTCGAGCAGTACTGCGCGTTGCCACGCGCCAGGGGTGAACACGATGGGCAACCGAAGGGTGTTCAGTGTTTCCGGTGTAAGTGAGTCGGGCATGGTATGTCTCCGTTGAAAACGCGAAGAAACCTGTCCCGTGGGGGAAAGAATTTCCCCGCGGTGGGTTGAAGAAAAACAAGAAAGTTTGCCTGACGAGCAGAGCTCGAAAGGCGCTCCGGAGAGCAGTAGGCGTTCATCACCGTAGAAACGGTGACCGTGCGAGCTACCGAACGCTAATCGCACTTGGGGAGAACCATCACCGAAGTGACGTAGTCTTGAAGGCTCTGGCTACCTGGGAAGATGCTGTCGATAACAGCGATCCGTACCTTGTATTTAGCCGGACGATTTATATGGGTCAATCGCTGTAGAGAAGCTGTTTCACGCGGCTAGTCTTCTGTCTTCCAGTGAAGATTATTCGGCTGGGCAAACTGATAAACGGTCAGGCACGGACCGTTTTCAGTAGTAGGCTGTTACTCCTGTCTCAACCATGAAAACGGACAGAAGAGGGCGAGACCATGCCGACTCAGCAACCTGTTCAAAATTCACGTGCCCACCGCTGGGCGTACGCCTGTGGCATGTCGGTAAAGCGTGGTTATCGCAAATTGAAAGCGTTTGAGTCCCGCCTGGCTGAGCGTGCGGTGACGGCAGGTATGCCCGCAGGTAAATTAATTGTTCGCGGGAGCTTTCTGATTGCCAAACTGGCATTGATCGGAGGATTGCTCTTTGTCAGTGTTTGGCTGGTTACTTTTTTTGTGATGATGCTGGCTGTCATCACTTTGCTATGGTTCAGGGCTTTTGTTGGTTCCGATCATCAAGAGGAAAGTCCAGGGCCAGACTACCTCGGTGCTGATCTCTACATCGGTGACTTCGACGACAATGGGCATTATATAGGCGACAGCAAGTCATCTAATTGAACGCTTAGCAGCACCCAATATTTGATCCGTACCTTTGCTCGCTGAATCACTTGCGGCTTTGCTACCGTTCGCCAACATGCCTTGAATCCCGTTGCCGACTGAATATCCTGCCCAGCTCATGGCCCCTAGAAACAGCATTGGTAGCACGATGAACATCGCCCCCATCACATACTCGATCACCTGTGCCGTGACGGTTCCATCCATGAAGCCGGATGTGGGCAGCGATAACAGCACTTGATTGGAAGCCGAAACCTGGTTGTACAGCGTATCGAGCATGCTGGAGTCGACCCAGCGAGCGAGTTCCCACCAGAAGCTCAGCATGTGTAAGGTGAACAGCGCGAACGTCACGGTCATGACAGTTTTCAACTGGTAGGTACTGACCAACAGAATTAACGGCAAGCTGATGATGACGCCCATGATCAGGAAAGCCTGCACCATCGGCAGGGCGGCGCGTAGTGCATTCATCGCCGGGAAGTTGCTGAAGGAACCGAGGGCCAGCCCGGTGTTGGTGGCCAGGTTATTGATCCCCTGATTGATCGAGCCGCCACGGGCGCTGGAGCCATAGTCCTGGTACACCTGTCCGGGCGACATGGACATCGATTGCTGGCGTGGGCTGACCAGCTCACGCAGGGTGGCATCCTCGATCTCGTTGCTCGAACGGCCAGTCAACCAACCTTTTAGCTGAGTCAGCAGCGAGGGATCGACCTGCTGGATCAAGCGCTCGCGCAAGCCAACACCGCGATCACTCCACCACTGCTTGCAGGTGGGGTAGCCTGCGCCATTCTCTAACCGCGGCAAGGAAACATCACGGCTTTCGTCATACGGCCAGCTAACTCGTGGAGTACGTGAGCGATCCCTATCGTAGTAGCCGGGCGTGTCGAGAAGATAGCTTGAGCCGATCCAGGACGCGTCGTGACTTTGTGCCTTGTCCAGCTGCGGACGGTTGGTGAACAGCCGGGAACGAGAATAGCCATAGCAGTCGCGGGTGAAGTCGGCGACTTCCTGCAGCAGTACCTGGCTGTCGATGCGCGAACTGTCGATCTCCATGCGCATCTGCCGGATATCCGGTGCGCACGGAATGGAGGCGGTGGCCGCGGCGGTGACGCCTTTGCTCAGGGCATGCACCAGAAACCACCAGATCGGTACGTTGGCGGAGCGTTCGCCGATCGTATTGAAGGTCGTCCCCCAGGCGGTTTCCGCTGGCTTGGCCACACTCACGCCGCAGCGCTGACTCGCCGCATCATCGAACGCCATTGACGAGAGGTTCAACGGAAAGACCGGCGCGCAGCCGAACAACACGACGATGTAGGCCAGCCACAACCGGTTCTCGATCCGCGGCACCGAGAGCAGTCCCTTGTTGCCTTCATCCGCGCCTTGCTGACGGGCCGACAACCATTCTTGCAAAATGATTGCGCCAAAGGGCGCGGCGAATAGCCCGGTGTCGGACAGGACGCTCCAGAGGCCGTTGTTAATGATCCAGGCCAGCAGGGAGAGGTAAAACTCCAGGTAGCTGTTGGTGCTCATGAGCATGGTGGTGACCTCACAGTCGGGTGAGTTCGACGCAGGTAAAGAGCACGAGCCCTAATGCTCCGATGCGTTTCACGCGCAGTCGATCCTGTGGTCGATGTCGGTGGCGCCGAAGCAGATGCCACCAGAACGCAAAGAGGGCGGCGTAGAGCAGGGCGCGCCACCCCCGCAGATAAGGTCGTGCGGATTCGAATGCCTGCTGCCAGACCTCGAAACTACCCAGCGCAGTGCGGCCGATCCAGGCGACCAGTGCGGCGGTCAGGATCATCACCGCGGCAATCCCCAGACTTGAAAGCAAAGTGAACAGCGGTGAGCGTTTCATGGCTCACTTGCGCCTGGCGTCAGCATCATTGAGTCGACCGGGCTCTGGGTCGCCTTGCTCGACGGTGCGCGAAGCATCGGCACCACCTGCATGCCGGTCGAGCACCAGGCTGGCGGTGTTGGTGGCCAGCATTTGCCGGACCTGCAGTTCGGTCTGCAGCAGGCGTATTTCGCGCTCCAGAGCGTCGATGTTTTTCGTCAAGGCGGTTTGGGCCGGCTCGGCGGAGGCAATGTTCGGTTCGTGACTGCCCGCCAGCAGGGTGCGCAGTAGCAGCAGCGCTTTGTCGAGTACACTGGACAAGGCCGTCTCACTGGCCAGGCGCCGCGCCAACAGATCCTGATCGGGATCGTCGCGCAGGGCTTCAATCACACCACGGGTCACCGGCAGCATCGGGCTGGAGGCTTTAGCCAGATTGTCAGGGGTAGGCGGCAGAGAGCCAGACAGCAACCCTTGCAGGGCCTTGAGGCGTTCGGTGTAGGCCTCCTGGATCAGCGGCGTCAATCCGCTACCAGCGGTCGCACGGAGGGTTTCGCAGGTGTCGCAGGTCGAGACTTCGCTCTCGCCCAATACGCGAACGGCCCATTCGGACTCTTCCTGGGGCGAGGTCCAAGTCTGGCAAATAGCCCCACCCAGGCAGTCGTTGCTACTGATCGAGGCGCTGTCATCCACCGTACGGTTATGCAGCAGGTTGTAGCCTGCTAGCACTACGTCGGAGGTCACCCGGATGGGCGTCTGCGCGCTACCTCCAGCCATCTGCCCGCCGACCCAGGACACCCCATTGTTGCCGTTATGGGTATCGGTGTTTTTCACCGCGGCCACCGCATCACCGCCGGTTTGCTCCAGATTGCCCTGCATTTCTTGGTTCTTGGCCAGCGCGCCCCAACCGGCTTGACCGACCTTGTCCGCCATCTTTTCGGCCATGGCCTGGCAGGTCAGCTTGGAGCGGTCGAAGTCGATACGCCCCTGCATCACCCCGTTACTGAGCAACTCATAGAGGCCGGGGTTGGCGCGCTGGATGATCAACGCCGGCAGCGACATCACCGCTTGGGTCGCGTTCTGCACAATGCTGCCCATGATCTGCTGGAAACCTTCGGTGACGCCGTTAAGCTGGTTTTGCAGGGTATTGGTGAGACTCATGTTTCCGCACATCATGTTCGCTCGCCATGACCCGCCGACGCCGAGTCCACTGGGTCGGTAAAGCGAACTCGGTGAGCCGACTGCCGAGCCGCCACCAATGGTGTACATCACTCGGTCGTCGAGTACTTCGCCTTGAGTACCCAGGCGGTAATCGCCCTCGGCGGCGTGGGCATGAGTGGCCATGGCGAGCAGTCCGCAGAGCAACAGACTCATCACGCCCAACCATGATCGCGCGCAAAGCCGACTCATGAAGCACCGCCTTCGAAGTCGACGCTGAACAGGAAGGTCTGCCCCTCACGTTTGCAGCAGCTATACGGACGCCACAACGACCAGGTGTAGCCGCCATCTGCGCTCTGTACCGGATCGCTGGGGAAGATGGCGCACGTGGGCTGCATCTGGGGGTAGAGCAATTGCCATTTGTGGGTCGAAGCGTCGTTTTCAACGATCGGGCCAGGCGGCCAGTAGCCGTCGCGTTTGGCGGGCGTGAGTGGTAAGTACACATGCGGCTGCCAGTTGCGGGTAATCACATCGCCGGCCCGTTGCGCCATGACTGCAGCCGCCTTGAAATCGTCGGGCTGTACCAGAAAGCCCTGCCGGGGATAAACGTTGCCCCACATGTTTCCCGAGGCCTGACTACCGATTTCACGGATCCCCGGCATGCGCGACTCGGGGTAGAAACTTTCCGGTATGCCATGGCGCCAGGCCAGTGAGTCCAGGGTGCTCAGGTAGTAGGGCATGAACGCAGTTGCACCGCTTGCGCAGGCATAGCCGGATTGAGACGCCAGTTGCGTTGCGGCCCAGCCACCAGGGTGGCCGATGCCATCAACGTTCTTGAAGCGGGGCAGGTTGTCGCGGCGGGTGTTCGGCGTGATCAGGTTGCCGCCACCCTCCGCGCCACTGATGGGAGAGGAGAGGGCAGCCATCTCGGTCCAGGGGTTGCCGCCGGTGGTGGCGTAGCTCGAGACCACGAGTTCAGGAATGAAATGACGAACCTTGGTCGAGGTTTTGACTGTGCAGCCGAAGGGCGTGCAGAGGAGCCAGAAACAAATGCCGACGACCCTGTATTCGAGACAGTTTGGCGAAAGCACGGAAGAGGTGATGCTGGCGGTGTCCAGCGCCATGCTTGGGCCACACGCCAGCAGGATGCTTAGCGCCAAGGGCCGTAGCTTTGTGGACGGGATTGACGAGCAGGCAACAGGCATGATCCAGGCTCTCGGTGTATGGCCTGGGCAGGTTCGGTTAGGGACTGAAGACTGTCAGTGGAAATTATGAAGGTGGATCTATCGGGTTTGTGAGACGTGAGACTATTATTTGACGTGAAGGGCGCTGCGCAGGCTATCGGGTTCCACAAGTAACTGATCTGCGGTAATTTCGAAAATATTGGCGAGCTTGCACAGGACTAACAGCGACGGATTGCCCGTGCATCGTTCGATTTGACTGACGTAGGTGCGATCCACCTCGGCCATGAGCGCCAGTTGCTCTTGGGTCAGGTTTTTCACGCGTCTCATCAAGCGGATGTTTTCCGACAGATGCAGACGAAGCTGTTCGTAGTCTTGAGTCATGCGCGCAAATTGCGCCTTGAGGGACTCTCAATCCACGGGATATAGTCTACATTGGCATTGATCTAGGTCATTTGATGTTCATGCCTGTTATCGAGCGTTCATTTGGTTTCGTTAAAATTTCGAGGCTGGGTCCAGCGTCTAACAATAAAATTAGAAATCTAAGGTGTGTATGGACGAAAACTACATTTCAATCCCGGCTGCAGATGGTTGCTCAAGCATTCTGACGCCGTGGGGCCGTGAATTTGCACCGACGATTGAGCGTGGCGTGCAATGCGCTCAGGCTTGGCTTGATACGCCCGGGGAGATTCCACTGTGGTGGGAGCTGGCGCAAACACGCAAGACCTTTCCTGTCGGTGACTGCCAAGATGCTTTTGAAGCCGGATTCCTGTTGAGGATTCAGCAGCGGCTTCGGAGCGTGTCACAGTAACCCTGTTGCTCATAGGCGATTGCATCGTCTTGACCGTTCGTCAGCGGGGGCTACCCTTCCCTTATTTGGGAGCTGCGCCAAAGGTGGTACTTGCCTCAAATGGCGCCGGTCACGCATCAAGCGTGAAAATCTCTTGAAAGGTATGGTTCCAGACGCCATTCCTCTAGAATGGGGGCTGACAGAAGTAGCTTTCGCCCTGTTATAAACAGGTTTACGTAGCTAAGATTCTGATTAAGTGCAGATTTTGCACGCTCTGAGAACGTGGAGCGCGATATGAAAGCCAACCGAGTGTTGAGTGACGATCTGGTGAGCCGACTGGAGGATAAGATCCCGGTCATGGCTGAAGGCGCCATCAATACCGCATATATCAACGCGCTGGCTGCCGGCCGCAGTGTGATGGAAGTCATGAACGGCATGCTTGTTGAAACGACTGCCGACGGTAAGCACAAGGTCATTCGGGTGGCTAAGCCCAAGCACAAAGTGACCCTGGGTGGCATCATCAAGGTGCGCCGCTGCTCATGACGGTCCCTCGGTTGAGGGTCTTTGCTGGACCCAACGGCTCCGGCAAGAGCACGATGAAAGGTGCCATCCCTTCCCACCTGATCGGTATCTACATTAACCCGGATGAAATCGAGAAGGCTGTCAAAGAGAACGGTCGTCTGGAATTCAGTGATTTTCAACTGGACGCTGAGGGTGATGAGGTCCTCCGTTTCCTCAGGGAGCATCGGCTGGTCAAGTCCGCCCAGCTCGATGAAGAGTCGGCCAAAATAGGCTTTAGCAGCAACGGTCTGAATTTCCAGACGGTCGCGATGAACTCCTATTTTGCCTCCGTGCTCTCTGACTTCATCCGGCACAAGCTCCTCGAAGCCCAGCTGTCTTTCACCTTCGAAACGGTGATGTCCAGCGAGGACAAAATCGCTTTTATGCTCAAGGCAAGAGAGTCGGGATACCGAACCTACCTCTACTTCGTGGCAACTGAAGACCCTGATATCAATATCAACAGGGTCAGGAACCGTGTCGCGGCAGGTGGGCACCCAGTTCCAACAGAGAAAATTGTCCAACGCTATGGCCGTTGCTTGAGTCTGTTGCCTGCCGCTATTGCAGCTTCGAACCGGGCCTACATCTTTGATAACTCCGGTGCCGACCTGGTGCTACTTGCCGAAGTTACGGATGGGACTGACCTTGAATTCAAGGTTGAAGAAGTCCCTGACTGGTTCATGGATGCCTACGTTGAAAAAGTGTTCAACGGCTAGCTGCTGGATTGGCCAACACCGGGGACCACTCCCCCTTATATCGGCTCTATTCCTCGCGTTCTATCGATCCGCTCTGCTATCTGGTAGGCCGCTTCCAACTCCGAGCAGCCGTTGTTCTGCATGAGTGTCCAGCGCTCGGCTTTTTCCTCGGGCTCCGTCATGGCCAGGGCAAGATGAAGACTGGGCGGCACGGCTCGAAACAGCGTCTCGAGCTTCTTCGATAGCACGACCCCCTCAGTGTATTTACCTGGTTCCTTGCTGGCGGAGAGCAGCAAGGCTTTCTGCGCCGGCGTGAGCTTCTTGAATCGTGCGATTTCCTCAATCTCCGCCGGCGGTATGTTCAAACAAATCCACCATTCGATCATGTTGAGCATGGTCTGCGCAGCAGTGGGAAAGTCGGCAAGGTTTTGCGTCGCCAGCCAGAACCAAGCGCCGAGCTTGCGCCACATCTTCGTGCCCTTGACCACGAACGGTGCTAACAGCGGGTTCTTGGTGATGATATGACCTTCGTCGGTGACCATGATGATCGGCCGCCCCAGATACTGGTCGCGCTCGGCCAGGTTGTTCACAGTGTTCATCAGGCTGATGTAGCTGATGGACATCTGTGCCTCGTAGCCTTCGCGAGCGTAGGTGGCCAGATCGACAATGGTCACATCGCTCTCGGGCCAAGGCGTCCCCTCGCGATCGAACAGTTCACCCTCGAAACCCTGGCAAAATAGGTCGATGGACTCGCCCATTTCTTGGGCACGCTCGCGACGTTTCTCCGGCAAGTGCGGGTCAGCGGCGACGCGCAGTAACGCGTCGCGCACGTCGCGGGTCAGCACCTGCCGGCCCGCGGCGACGCAGGTCTGCCCTGCATCGAGAATGCACTCGCGGATCAAGCTGCGATCGGCTCGACTCAGGCGCACCTCTTCCTTGGCCTCGCCGCCGGTGATCATCAGTCGAGCGGTAATTTCCAATTCGCCAAGAACATCGCGTTGGTCTTCGCGACTTGCTACCGCCTCATCGTCCAGCTCATCGATCGACAGACTCGCGACCTGGTCCGGCTGCTCGACCAGGCGCCAAGCATCAGCAAAGGGGGCGAGACTGACCGAGGCGCCAGGTTTCAATTGGACCTTGTTGACCGACAGGCCTTGTGTCGCGAAGTAGTCGCCCTGCAACCCGAATGAGTTGCCGGCCTCGACGATAAATAGGCGAGGGCGGTACACGGCCATGACCTGCATCAGTAAGGTGACCAGGGTCGCCGATTTGCCGGCGCCGGTGGGGCCAAACAACAGCAGATGACCATTCATGGCCCGGTCCAGGCGTGACAACGGATCAAAACTCAACGGCGAGCCGCCACGGTTAAACAGGGTGATGCCCGGGTGGCCGGTGCCCGTGCTGCGACCCCAGACCGGAACCAGATTCGCCAGGTGCTGGGCAAACATCAGGCGGGTGTACCAGTTGTGCGTGTCGCGGGCCGGGTTGTAAACCATCGGCAACCACCGCAGGTAGCTATTGCAGGCCGCGACCTCGTCGCCTTCGCGCACCGGCTGCAGACCCGCACCCAACAGTGCGTTAGCCAGGCTGACCGAGCGCTGGTGCAACTGCTGTTCATCACGACTGCGAACATAGAACGCCAGCGCTCCCCGGTACAGCTTGTGCTGACGACCGATGATCGCGCGGGCTTCTTCAACATCCTGACGGGTCTGGGTCGAGGCCAGATTTTCACCGATGGCTTTGCGCGCCAGTCGGTTTAACTGGTCCTCGAGCACATCCTGCGGTTTGACCACCAGGGTCAGGCTCATCACCGTACCTTCAGGCAACTGGTCGAAAAACGCGTTCACTGCATCGCCCTTACGGGTTTCTCCGGTGAGTTGACCAATCAAGGGCGCTCGGCGCAGCTTGTCCACTACCATGACTCGGTGGGGCTGATCGTCAAAAAACCAGAGTCCATGCTGCACATCCGAACGCGGTTCGTTGAAGAACAGCCGCTCGGTAAAGTCATGATCGAAGGGCAGATCCAGCGACTCACCGTCGCCCGACTCCGGATAGGCCACGCGTTGGTAGAACTCCTCGGGTGCTTCATTGGTGAGTTTGGGTGCCGGATTGAACCAGGGCACTAACCAGGCATACAAACCTCGGCCATCGACTCGCGTCGATTGCACCCCGCACGCTTGCAATGAAGCCGTGACCCGTTCGCAAGCCTGTTGCAGGGAGTGCACCGGGGTGAGTCCCGTCTCCTCTCCGTCAGACTCAAGCCAGCGATAGACCACCAGGCGCACCCGGCGGTTGTTTCCGCGCCAGGGCAGGCGCGTGACGGCCTTGTCCTCGAACAGACCGCCGGGCTTGGCGATGGCTTTCAGATGTCGGCGAGTAAGTTCCAGGTACGCCTCGGTGAAGACCGTGCCTCGCGCGCGGTCCTGAACATAATCGATGAGCCGGGTCAGGTAGGGGGTGAAGTCGTTGTCGTCCTGGCAGAAAAACTGCGTCACCCAAGGCGCTTGATCCAGCTCGTCAAAGCTGTCCTGCAGGGCATCCTCAAGGGCATCGCGGGCCGCCATCAACCAATCGGGTTCGCGCCCTTCAGTGCCGATGGGCAGCAACTCGAACACCGCACCCACCGAGCGATTGTCATCCAGAAGAAAACACTGCTCGGTGTCGAGGTATTCGACCCAAGGCAGGTGATCGGTGAAGCTGGGGTTGTGCGCATAGAGTGCGGCTTCATCGGCCAAGGTCGCGCGAGGGCGCAATGGGTTGCGCCAGGCTTTCCACGTGGCAGTGCGGTTGCCCGAATCGCCGGTACGCACTACAAGTCTTCCTGACGTTCACCAGGCAATGCGTACTGCACCCGTTGGTAGAACGGAAAGACAGTCGAGTACCCCGGAACTGGTGCCTGCTCGGTACCACTTAAATGCGGATACACGTATAGCACCAGATCGGGATTGGGCAGGCGAGGGAACAGATTGTGGATCTCGTTCGTCGCCGTGCGAGTGTACGGTTCTTGGAGAGAGGCGGAGAAATCTGCCTGTGCCAGCGGACGGCGTAGCTGCTGCCGAGCATCCAGCAGTTGCTGCTGAGTGCCTTGCGAACCGGCACCGTTCCAGATGTCCAGCATGGTTTGCTCGCCATGGGGCAAAAGCGTGTCCTTGTCGGTGGAACACCCCGTCAGGACCCAGCAGAGCAAGCTAATCCAGGTCAGATAGGGAGGCATGGTCTTTTTCATGGCGAACGCTCCGGCCTTTGGGCTCGTAGTCGATGGTGATCTCATGGTCGAGGTGCAGGGCGACTTGTGCGGCCGGTGGCACGTACACGGCAGCAAAGGCCTCGCCATACAGTTTGTTGACCCACTCGCGGACGTCGCTGACCCCACCACTGAGAATTGAATTCAGTGCGCTGTTGCCACTGCTGCTGGTGACCCCGAGGGTACTGCCGCCCGAATTGATCACGCTGCTGTTATTCTTTTCATCCCCGAGCAAGGCAGCGACACCGGCGCCAGCCGCGGTGATCAGGCTCTGGCTGCCGAGGTACTGTTGGGCGTTCGAGCGGCGCTCGCCGGCGATGCAAGGAATGCCATACGGATCGGATAGGTAACCGAGTCCGCCACGGATCTTGTCGGTGTTCGAACTCTGGGTGGTGGAGGCAGTGCGGCTGGCTACCGCCTTCGGCTGAGGTACCGTGCGGATGGTGCCATCGGTAAACACAAAGGTGATCGACTCGACCTGTCCGCGTACGCAAGACAGCGTCCAGTCACCGGAGGCTGTGCCGGACATCACGGCACCCGCGACGTCCGGCAGGTCGATGCCGTTGGCAGTCAGGTTCTCGGGGCCAACCAGCACTTTGAAGGGATAGGGATCATTCACGGTGCCGTCCACGGGGACTCGGCCGATCAGCGCGGTCATGGCGACCGAGCCCATCAATGTCGCGTTTTCGGGAATGGTGTAGACCGGCTTTGCGCCTTCGGTACGATCAACGGATCGCGTCGGGTCACGCTCGCCCTGGGTGACTGCACGTAGCTGTTTCTGGCTGCGATCAATCGCGTTATCGTTCAAACCTTCCAGTGAGTTGAAGGCGGTAGGCAGACTTATTGCGGAGGAGGTCTTGGTTTTGCCTCTGGCGTCGGTGGACGGCGCATCCGAGGGTTCAATCCACTGCAGCGAATCATTGGCAGAGTGTTGCCCTTCGAACTGAGCACCGTCGCCGGGCTCAAGCCCCAATCCGATTGGCATATCCTTGCCTTTGCCGGTCAGCCCCGACAACTGATCCTGCAATTGTGTCAGCAGACCGCGAGCCTGACGACTGTCTTGTTCCGCTTTGAGTCGGGCCTCGTTGGCTTGTCGGCGGCCTTCGTCGACCTGCTGGGTCACGCTGCCAAGCGCCGTCTGGATACGCGAGTCGACGCTGTTTTCCCGCTCGCGCAGGCGGTTGTTCTCCGTCTGCAGCGAATCGTTGTGTTTCTTCAAACCGAGCATGTCGCTGCGCATGGCTTTCACCTGTCCGACCAGGGTGGCGACCGTGTCGCGTGGGGTATCGCCAGCAATACCTAAGGATTTGGCTTGCTCGGCGGATAACTGAATACTGCTCTGATCAACTGAGCTCGCTGGAGGGGGCGTGCTGCCACCCGCGATCCAGCTTTTCAGGATGATCAGCACCACGGCTAGCAGCGCAGCCGGCACCAGCCATTTGAGCAAGGCGTTAGCTTTCATCGTCAGCACCTCGTGCAACGGGCGGGAGCAGCACGGCTTGTTCGAGGCCGGCTCCGCGGGTGACGAGGTAGGCAATCGTGGTGTCTTCAGCGCTGCCGACAGGCCCGAGGAAAGCATGCTGGAAGGTCGCGGCGAACAGCTTGGCCTGAAGCCGACGCGGATCGAGTTGCACCGTCTCTGGACCACGATTGCGCAACTTCACCGCCGTCACCCAGTAATCACCGAGTCGCCATCCGGCGACGGGTGTGCTGGACACGTTTTCGGTGGGCAGCAGGGTCGGCAGTTCGATGCGCCGCTTGAGCGGGACGCGGCGTACGCCGGGCAGGGACTCTACGGTGCGCAGCGGAGCGTACAGGCTCTGTGCGGCGTAGCGCGTCAACGCGACCGGGATCGGCGTACGTTCTGGGACAGGGACGGTGCTCGATTCCGTCTCGGTAGCCTGCACCTGGGCATTCTTGAGAATACGCACGGGCTCCAGCGGTCGATCACCAGGCGTGGCCGCGATGTCCAGGAGGATGATCTCGCCCGTCGTGACCGATTGCAGTTGCAGTCGGGTCGGTGCAATGGCTTCCGACGCGCGCAGGTACAGCGTGCCGCCGGTTGATTGCACGCGCAGCTTGCCTGTCAGCGTTGAGGGCACGCCGACGCGAACAGCCTCATCGACAAAGATCACCCGTTCTTGATTGATCACCAATGGGACTGCAAGGGGGAGGCGTTCCCAGTACATCAACTCGACGGCCTGCGCTGCAGCTCCCCATAACATCAGTACGACGGTGAGTCTCAGGGTAGACATCCGCTTCATGGTTCACCTCCAGGCAGGGAGATTTTTTGCGGAGTGCCCTGATAACAATCCAGTGCCAGCCCCCACTTATTACGCTCGGGATCCAGGTCAAAACGCACCACGCGTAGTGGATAACGCACCACCACCCGTTTCACCGGTTCGGCGGCGTAATACTCATCGGCGTTGAGGTCGAGCTTGACCAGCCAGCTGTCGCGATCGAGTTGCTTGACCCTGAGTTCCGGATCTTCGCTGTAGCCTCGGCCCAGAATTTCGTAGACGCCACGTACCCGCTGGCGCAGCTCGCCGGCGGCCTTGCGGTACTCGTAGTCGCCATCGAGGAAGGCCTTGCAGGCGGGGGTCAGGTAGGACTGCAAGCCATAGATGGCGCGGCGATAGTCCTGCTCGCCATCTGAGGGCCAGCGGTTGAGCTGACCAAAGATGTACAGGGCAAAGGCATACACATTCTCTGAGGGGATATCCCACCACTTGCGGGTGCTGCCCGAGCGCAGATCCGGGGGAACATGCACGGTCAGGTCGGTCGGTGCCGAGCGCCAGCCATACCAGAGCCCGGCACAGACCAGGGCCAGAATCACTACCGCCAGACGCAGGCTGAAGATGTGGGCCTGTTGGGCATCCACCTTGTTCCGAAAACGACTCATGGTTGCCACCGGGACAGGGCAGGGCGCAGTCGACGCGAACGGCGAACCGTCCAGGCGCCGGAATGGAGAATCAAATTTCCGCGCCCGAGGCGCCAACGGCTGGCGAGTATCCATTCGAGCTTGCGGTACAACCAGGTCTCGGGGCGAGCCCGTTTGGCCCGACGCAGTAGTGTGCCACCGGCAAATAACACCACCGCCATGCTGGCGATCATGCTGGTCGGTGCCACGGCAATGGAGGCGGTGGCGATCGCCAGAGGAACGCCCAGCAGCAGGCCAATAACGGCACCGGTGCCGAGCGCTACCCACATCTCATCATTGGTCAAACCACGCAATACGGCGGGATCACGATTGAGTCGCTCCGGCAGAAAGACCAAGGTGCCGTCGGCAAGGCGTTCGATCATATCGTTCATGTCGACCTCACAGAATTGCGGCGGCCTTGGTCAGGAACCAGATGATGATCACCACCAGCAGGGCACCGATACCGACGACGGCGCCGAGGTCTTTCCAGGTCTTGCGTTGGTTCTGCACGTCGGCATACACGGTCAGGGAATGCCACGCCACACCCAAGAAAGCGAGCAGGGCGATCAGCAAGCCGAGCAGGATGCCGCCGTCGTAGGCGTAGTTTTTGATCGTCTCGATCAACCCGGAACCTTCACCACGTGAAGGTGCCTCCATGGTGGGAAGTTCGGCGAAAGCTAGGCTTGGACCGAGCACCAACAGCAGACCGATCAAGCGCTGGCTCGCACGATCACGCAGGTTGTTTTTAAGGGGAACAAGATACTTGACCATGACGGTGATCTCCGGTGTTAGGACAGGGTGAAGAACATCAGGACCAACAATGCGAGCAGCACGCGCGCGGCGCTGCCGCCAAACGCGCCGAAGCGCACACTGCCTATCGCCCATCCCCGGTAAGCCGTCCACATCACCCAGACACACCAGAGCAAAGCCAGGACCAGAACCAGGGATAGCCAGAGCGTCGAACTGCTCTGTGCCGAAAAGCCGGAGGCGTTTTGGAACGCTGCGATCTGAGCGTCAGTCATGCTCATGGCGACGGCTCCACGGGCAGTGCGTCGAGGCGGTAATCGCTGACCAATTCAGTAGCATCGCGGGGTTGAGCGCGAGAGGGGGACATGTAGCCCTGTACTCCGTTACGGATGCGCTGAATGTCCTCAGTCAGACGGGGATAGTCGAAGCGATAGCGTTCGTTTGGTTCGAAGGTACGGGCTGGCTCCGCTCGCGTCGCGAGGCGTTCGATAGTGTCGAGTTGTTGTTGGATTAGGCTGAGCTGTTCCTGCTCATGAGCAGAAGCGGCATAGCCACTGCTATGTACCAGTACTAGCGGGATCAGGAATAGGTAGCAATGAGCGATAGTCTGCATGATGCTGCACCATAGTCATATGGCACCAGAATCAAGTGAAATTCGGGGCAGATCAGTAAGAAAAACGAAATATGTGGAATCGTTTTTCTTGTTGGGTACACAGGGAAGCTGAGGCGGAGCAGGTCGAATCTGGATTTCAAGGATCTGGGGGACTCCAATCGTACCAGGCGGTTTTGAAGCACTTAGCTATGGAGTGGTAACGACGTTCGAATCTACGTGAGCGTTTGCGGGAGGATAG
The DNA here is from genome assembly GCF_029457515.1 of Pseudomonas sp. G11. Taxonomy (NCBI): domain Bacteria; kingdom Pseudomonadati; phylum Pseudomonadota; class Gammaproteobacteria; order Pseudomonadales; family Pseudomonadaceae; genus Pseudomonas; species Pseudomonas sp. G11. The sequence continues at coordinate 4,281,072 of NZ_CP120377.1, read as the reverse complement.
AACAATACAAAATTGCTGAAACCCGACATTACGTCGGGTCTCAGTGCCTTATAGGATATTCAGCGGGTAACTCACGATGACCCGATGCTCATCGCTGTCACGCTGGGTGGTCACTTCGGTGCGCAATGAGGCATGGCGCAAGGCGATGCTCAGGTTCTTCAGCGGGCCTTGCTGGAACACATAGCTCACCGTCAGGTTGCGTTCCCACTCGCTCTTGTCACCCGTTGGCGTGCGGATGTTCGAGCCGCTTTCGTACATGCCCATAAAGCTCAGGCCTGGCACGCCGACCGTGGCGAAGTCATAGCCGTAACGCACCTGCCAGGTGGTTTCCCCGGCGCGCTGGAATTTGCCGATCATCGACTCGGTCATGAAGTAGGCCGTGGAACCGTCACCCTGGTTCAGCCACACCGCATCGCTGTCGCCGCTGACCTGTTGCAGGCCGGCGGCAATCGTGTGGCCGTTGACCATGTAGGTGAACAGGGCGCTGCTCAGACGGCTGTCGACCTTGCCCTTGGTCACGCCATCGCCGTAGTAGCCGAAGGTGTAGAACGCCGGGTCGTTGCCGTTGGCGCCGTCGGAGCGGTTGTCAAAGTGGCGCAGGTCGGTGCGCAGGGTGCCCGGGCCGATCTGCCAGTCGTACTTGAGGCCCAGGAAGTTCTGCTTGTAGAAGTCCTGCAGGTTGCCGTAGTAGTACTGCAACGTCAGGTCTTTGGTGGGTTTGTAGTCGACGCCACCGTAGTAGAACTTGTTGACGAACTCACCGGTGACCGCGTTGTTGGCGCCCGGGATCGACATGCCCATCTGGTTGCTCGAACCACGGCCTTTCACGTGTTCCAACTGGCCGAGGGTGAAGGTGAAATGGTCCAGGTCCTTGGACTGTACCTGCCCGCCGTTGAAGGTCTGTTGCAGCATGCGGTCGGTGGACATCACCACCGGCAGCATCGGCACCAGGGTCCCGTATTTCAGCTCGGTCTGGGCAAAGCGCGCCTTGGCGGTCAGGCCGAGGCTGCCGAACTCGTCCACCGCGCGGCCATCGTTGTCGGTGGGGAACACGTTGCCATTGAACGCAGTGTGTTGCGGGTTGTAGTGACGGCCTTTGCCAGAGTCCAGGCGCACGCCGAACATGCCGATAGCGTCGATGCCGAAGCCCACCGTGCCTTGGGTGAAACCCGACTCGAAGTTGGCGATAAACCCCTGGCCCCATTCCTGGGTGTAGTTGGGGTCGGCGGCACCGCTGCGGTTGTCGGCGTTACTGAAGAAGTTGCGGGCCAGCACATTGAGCTTGCTGTCTTCCACCAGGCCGGCGGCGTAGCCCTGTTGGGCGATCAGCAGGCCACAAAGGCCGGCGAGTACTGTCGGTGCGCGATTGAAAAGCTCCATCGGTGTCATCCCCATCTGTGTTTGGTTTTTTTGAGGGCAGTCAAAAGCGGCAGTGAAGGTTTTCTATTTGTTTTCAGGAGCAGGTTTTTCAGGAGCAACGGTGGCCGGCACGACATGCAGTCGCACCGGCGGCAAGCGGTACAGGATGAACAGCGCCAGCACGCCGATCCCGGCGCACAGCAACAGGCCGACGCCCACGGACTGCGCCAGGGCATCCCGGGCCAGGTTCAGCCAGGGCGAGGCGTCGAGGTTGGCATGCAACAGCGTTTGCGGGTCGGCATACACGGCAATGCCCTCGGCGTGATTTGCCGCGAGAAACACCCGCTGCACGTTGGCGCTGTACAGCAGGTTGACCAGCACCCCCATGCCTGCTGTGCCGAGCAGCCCACCGACCAGGCGCAGGGACTGGGTGAGCGCCGTGGCAATCCCCAAGAACTGCCGTTCGGCCAGGGTCTGGGTGAAGACCGTGAGGTTGAGCAGGATAAATCCCAGCCCCAGGCCGGCCAGCAGGATCAAACCGAGCAACAGGTTGAACGCGGCCCCGCGCCCGACCACCGCCAGGCCCAGGCACGCCAGCAGCAGTGCGACAAAGCCCGCCAGCGGCAAATGGTTGGGGTTGCGCAAACGGGTCACGATGCGGCTGTTGACGATGGCCCCCAAGGTGATGCTCAACGCCAGCGGCGTGATCAACAGGCCGGCGTCCTGGGGCGAGTAGCCGTAGGCGCCTTGCAGCAACAGCGGCAGGTAGAACAGCAGCGAAAACATGATCGCGCCGGCCGCCACCGACAGTACGAACAACAATCGCAGGCTCGGCAAACTGAACAGCGCCGCCGGCAACAGCGCATGCGGGTAACGCCGCTCCCAATGCCACAGCGCGATGATTGCGGCCATGCAGCCCAGGCCCAGGGCGGCGCTCAACGCCAGGCTCGAATGCCCCAGCCACTCCACAAATAGCTGCAGGCTGCCCAGGGCCAGTGCGATCAATAGCGCGCCGGGCCAGTCCAGGCGAATGCCGCTGCGCTGCTGCGGGCGGTACCAGGGCAGAAAGCGCCAGGCGATCAACAGCGCCAGGCACCCCAGGGGCAGGTTGAGGTAGAACACCGAGCGCCAGCCAAAGGCGCCGGTCAGGTAACCCCCCAGGCCCGGGCCGATGGCATTGACCACGCTGAACAGCGCACTCAAGAGCATTTGCCAGCGCAGGCGTTGACGGGTATCGGGAAACAGTTCGGGAATGCAGGCGAACGCGGTGCCGATCAACATGCCGCAGCCCACGCCTTGCAAGGCACGGCCGATCACCAGCACCCGCATGTCATTGGCCACGGCGCAGGCCAGCGAGGCCAGGGTGAAAATCAACGTGGCGGCGAGCACGAACGGCTTGCGCCCGTAGTAATCCCCCAGCCGTCCGAAAATCGGAATGGTGACGATGGACGCCAACAGGTAGCCGGTGGCAACCCACGCGTAGAGTTCAAAGCCATTGAGCTCGGCGACGATGCTCGGCAAGGCGTTGCCGATCACCGTCTGGTCGAGTGCCGAGAGCATCAGCACCAGGGAGATGCCGAGCATGGCCAACAAGGCCTGCTGGAAACTCAGGGGCGGGTGGGCGGCCACGGTCATGGTCGGCCCTCAGCGCAACGCGGCGACGGCGGCTTTGATGCGCGCACAGCCTTGGTCGAGGGTGGTGATCGCGGTAGCGATCGACATGCGGAAAAACGGCGCCAGGCCATACGCCGTGCCCGCCACAACTGCCACGCCCTGGCTTTCCAGCAGGTACATCACGACGTCGCTGTCGGTGTGCAGCACCTTGCCCTCGGGCGTGGTTTTACCCAGCAGGCCAGCGCAATTCACATACAGGTAGAACGCACCATCGGGCTTGCGGCAACTGAGACCGGGAATGGCATTGAGCAGCTCCAGGCAGCGGTCGCGGCGTTGCTGGTAGACCCGCACGCTTTGCTGGACGAAGCTCTGGTCGCCGTTGAGCGCTTCCACCGCCGCCGCCTGGCTGATCGAGCAGGCGTTGCTGGTGGACTGCGATTGCAGGGTGGCCATGGCGCCGATCAGGTCGGTGGGGCCTGCGGCGTAACCGATGCGCCAGCCGGTCATGGCGTAGGTCTTGGACACGCCGTTGACCACCAGGCTGCGCTCGCTCAAGGCCGGCTCGATGGCGAGGATATGCGGGTTGTCCAGGCCGTCGAAACGGATGTGCTCGTAGATGTCATCGGTCATCAGCAGCACATGCGGATAGTCCAGCAGTACATCGGCCAGGGCGCGCAATTCGCTGTAGCTGTAGCTGGCGCCGGTGGGGTTGCTGGGGGAATTGAGCAGCAGCCAGCGGGTACGCGGGGTGATCGCCGCGCGCAGCTGGCCTGGGGTCAGCTTGAAGCCGTTGTGTTCAGGGCAGGCGAGGGGCACGGGCTCGCCTTCGCAGGCCAGCACCATGTCCGGGTACGACACCCAGTACGGCGCCGGGATCAGCACCTCATCGCCGGCGCCGAGGGTGGCGGCGAAGGCGTTGAAGATCGCGCTCTTGGCGCCGCTGGTCACCAGCACTTGCTGGGCGGTGTAGATCAGGGCGTTTTCCCGTGCCAGCTTGTCGACGATGGCCTGGCGCAGCTCCGGAGTACCGGCGTTCTGGGTGTAGCGGGTTTCACCGCGCTCAATGGCGGCACTGGCGGCTTGGCGAATATTGGGTGGCGTATCGAAGTCCGGCTCGCCCACCACCAGGTTGATGATGGACTGGCCCTGGCGACGCAGCTCGTTGGCGCGGTCGGACGCGGCGCTGCTGGGCGATGGTTTGATGCGTTGCACACGGGCGGCGATGCGGGAGGCAGTCACGGGCGTTCCTCGTTGATGGTGTTGACGGGGGTCACAGTACGAGGGGTGGGGGAGGGCGCCATAAGATGAGTTTGTTCTGGTTTGATAGGAAGTGCTTATGGCTGGCGCTGCGCTGTTGTGGTGCATCCAGTCCTGGCTGCTCCGAGCGGGTGCTTTGGGTCGGGGATCGGGGACAGCCATAGCAAAGCCTTATGGCTGATAGTCGGGCTGGCCTACCTTTTGCAGAACATCACCGCGCCCTCCCACATTTAAAGTGTTAAAGCCGCAATCTCCCCTCACACGAGCACCGCCGACTTGAACCTGCGCCGCCTGAAGTACTTCGTGAAACTGGTCGACATCGGCAGCATGACCCAGGCTGCCGATGTGCTGCATGTGGCGCAACCGGCGTTGAGCCAACAACTGGCAACCCTGGAAGCCGAGCTGCAACAGCAGCTGTTGATTCGCACCAAGCGTGGCGTCACGCCGACCGAGGCGGGCAAGGTGTTGTATGCCCATGCGCAGATTATTTTGCGCCAGTGTGAACAGGCGCAGAGCGATATCAATGCCACCGGCCAGGCGTTGTCCGGGCAGGTTTCGGTGGGGCTGGCGCCGGGTACTGCGGCGTCGGCGTTGTCATTGCCGCTGCTGCGCACCGTGCGTGAGCGCCACCCAGGCATCCTGCTGTACCTCAATGAAAACTTCGGTACCACCTTGAGCGAGCTGATCATGAACGGCCGCATGGACATGGCCGTGCTGTATGGCGGGCGCGAGGTGCATGGCCTGAGTTTTGTCTCGTTGTTGCGCGAGCCGCTGTACCTGGTGAGTGCCGACCCGGCGATTGCCACACGCGAAGAAGTGCCCCTGGCCGAACTGGCCGACATGGACATGCTGCTGCCGCGCCCCTACAACGTGATGCGTCGGTTGATGGATGAATCCTTTCTGCGCATCGGCCTGAGTGCGCGGGTGGTGGCCGAAATTGAATCCTCGACCACGCTGACCGCCGCCGTGGCCGACCATTTCGGCTCGACCATCCTGCCGGAGTCGTCGGCGCGGGTGATGGTGGCGGCTACTTCGGTGCACATGTGCCGCATCGTCGAACCCGAGGTGGAGGCGCCGCTGGCGCTGTGCCTGTCGGGGCATTTGCCGTTGTCGGTGCCGGCCCAGGCGGTCAAGGCGATCCTGCTGGAGCTGGTGGCGAAGATGCGTGGCAGCCTGATTTGAGCGGTCATAAGGTCGGCTTATCACCCCAAAGCCAAAGCGTCTTGGCTGCTTTTCGAGGGGTTCGGTAGATTGGGCCCATCCACTCAAGACACGCTCGACAGGCAGGGGCCATACATGGATTCAGCACGTATCAAGGGGTTGATGGATTTGCTGGCCGAATCCGATCTGCTGGAACTGAGCCTGACCGAAGGCGACAGCACGCTGCGGCTGTTCAAGCAGGCAGGTCAGGTGATCACCAGCGTCGCGCCGGCCGTGACCGCAGCGCCAACACCCGCAACCCCCGTGGCCAGCTCCGCCGTGGAGATCAAGGCCAGCCTCTATGGCGTCCTGCACCTGACGCCCGCCGTCGGTGAAGCGCCGTTCGTCACCGTGGGCCAAGCGATCGAAGCCGGCCAGACCGTGGCGGTGATCGAGGCGATGAAGATGTTCCATCCGGTCAAGGCCAAGGTTGCCGGCAAGTTGGTTGAGATTCTTGCCCAGGCCGGCGTCGAAGTCGAAGCGGGCCAGGCCCTGTTCCGGCTCGGTTGACCCCCACGCGTATTCGTTATTCAGGTGAATTCAATGTTCGACAAAGTGCTGATCGCCAACCGTGGCGAAATCGCCCTGCGCATTCAGCGTGCCTGCCATGGCCTGGGCATCAAGACTGTGGCGGTGCACTCCGAAGCGGACCGTCATGCGCAGTATGTGCAAAACGCCGATGAGTCGCTGTGCATCGGCCCGGCCGCACCGGGCCTGAGCTACTTGAACCAGACGGCGCTGCTGTTTGCCGCCAAGGTCCGTGGTGCCCAGGCGATCCACCCCGGTTATGGGTTCCTGTCGGAAAACGCTGGGTTTGCCGAGCGCATCGAAGCGGCCGGGTTGACCTTTATTGGGCCGAGCGCCGCATGCATTCGCACCATGGGCGATAAGGTGGCAGCCAAGCGCGCCATGCGTGAAGCCGGTGTGCCGTGCGTGCCGGGGCCGGATTCGAGCATGCCGAGCGATGACGCGAGCATCCTCGCCATTGCCGCCGAAATCGGCTACCCGGTGATCGTCAAGGCGGCCGGTGGTGGCGGTGGTCGCGGCATGCGCGTGGTGCAGGCAGAGGCCGAGTTGTTGGCCGCCATCGGTCTCACTCGCGAAGAAGCGCGGTTGGCGTTCGGCAACCCTGAACTGTATATCGAGAAATTCCTCGGCCACCCCCGGCACGTGGAAATCCAGGTGCTGTGTGATGCCCATGGCCATGCGATCTGGCTCGGCTGCCGCGACTGTTCCCTGCAACGCCGCCACCAGAAAGTCCTGGAAGAGGCGCCGGCGCCGGGCATCGATGCCGCGCTGATCGCCACGGTCGGCAAACGCTGCGCCGAGGCCTGCCGCCGCATCGGCTATCGCGGCGTGGGCACTTTCGAGTTTCTGTATGAGGACGGCGAGTTCTTCTTCATCGAGATGAACACGCGCCTGCAAGTGGAGCATCCGGTCACCGAGATGACCACCGGCATCGACATCGTCCAGCAGCAACTGCGCATGGCCCGCGGTGAAGTGCTCAGCGTGCGCCAGGAGGACGTTCAACTGAACGGCCACTCCCTGGAGTGCCGCATCAACGCCGAGGACCCGCTGACCTTTATGCCGACCCCCGGCCTGATCCAGCGTTGGGAAGTGCCCGGCGGCTTTGGTGTGCGGGTCGATTCCCATGTCACCACCGGCTACCGCGTGCCGCCGTACTACGACTCGATGGTGGCCAAGGTCATCACCCACGGCGCCACGCGTGAAGAAGCCATGGCACGCATGCGCCTGGCGCTGAGCGAGATGATTGTGGACGGCATCAGCACCAACATTTCGTTGCACCGCGAGATTCTGGATGACCCGGCGTTCTGCGCCGGCGGCGTCGATATTCATCACCTGGAGCGCTGGTTGCAGCAAAGGAGTCCGACATGAACACCGCCCCTGTCATCAGCCTGCTGGGCTCCAGCGCCTTGCTCTTCGAGGCGCCGGGCGAATTGGACCTGGCCCTGCAGCAGCGTATCTGGCGCCTGGCCCTGCAAGCCGGGGAGTGGCCCGAGATCCACGAAGCCGTGCCCGGCATGAACAACCTGATGCTCACCTTCCTCACGCCGCCCCGTGAACTGAACGGCCTATGCCAGCGCCTGCTGGAGGCCTGGGAACAGAGCCAGCCGCTGCCCCTGGAGGGGCGCATCGTCGAATTGTCGGTGGTGTACGGCGGCGAGTTCGGCCCGCACATGGCGGACGTGATTGCCCACACCGGACTGGATATCGAGACCATCGCCAACCTGCACTGCGAACCGCTGTACCCGGTGTACGCCCTGGGCAGCCACCCAGGTTATTGCTACCTCGGTGGCATGGACCCGCGCCTGGCCACGCCACGGCGCCAGGTGCCAGTGCTGAATATCGGGGCGGGCTCGGTGTCCATCGGCGGGGTGCAGACCGGGGTGTCCGCCTCGGCCGGCCCCAGCGGCTGGAACACCATCGGCCGCACTGAAATGGCGTTTTTCGACCCCACCCAAACCCCGCCCGCGATCTTGCGGCCGGGTGATTTCCTGCGCTTGCGCATCGAGAGGATCATTCGATGATCGAGATTTTATCGGCCACCGCCCTGGCCACCGTGCAGGACTTCGGCCGCTTCGGCAGCCTGGGTTACGGCGTGGGCACATCGGGCGCCATGGACCACCTGGCCCTGGCCCTGGGCAACCTGTTGCTGGGCAATCCCGAAGAGGCCGCCGCGATTGAAATACCGCTGTTCCCGTTCGAGGTACGGTTGCTGCAGGACTGTGCCTTTGCGGTGACCGGTGCCGCTTGCGATGCCACCCTGGACGGCCAGCCCTTGCCACCGAACTGGGTGTGTCAGGGCCGCGAAGGCCAGGTCTTGAGCCTGGGCTATCCGACGTCTGGCAGCCGTGCTTATCTGTGTTTGGCGGGCGGGGTGGATGTGCCGTCGGTGCTGGGTTCACGCAGCACTCAATTGCGCGGCGAGTTCGGCGGCCTCGACGGCCGCGCCCTGCAACAGGGTGATCGGCTGGGGGCACTGCGCCCCGGTATCAGCCCGTTGTCGCTGGATGTTGGGGTGTTGGCGCCAAGCCTGGCGCTGCCGTTGCAGGTTGATGGGGTGCCTGCCATGCGCGTGTTGCCCGCCGCCGAATACGAGCGCTTCCAGGAGGCTTCCCGCGCAGCGTTCTGGGCCGGTGAATGGAAGATCACCACCCAGAGCAATCGCTACGGCTACCGGATGGAAGGCCAGCCGCTGCTGCCCATCGCCCCGATGGAAATTCGCTCCCACGGCATCGTGCCGGGGGTGATCCAGGTACCCCACGGCGGCCAGCCCATCATCCAGATGCGTGACGCCCAGCCCAGCGGCGGCTACCCCAAGTTCGGCAGTGTGATCGAGGCCGACCTTTGGCGCCTGGGCCAGGCGCCCATCGGCGGCAAGGTGCGCTTTATCGAGTGCAGCTACCTGGAGGCCGTCGAGGCCCTGGAAACCAATCGCGCGTATCTGCGTGAAGTCAGCCGCCTGCTGGAACTGCACCGTGAAGGAGTGAAAGCATGACCCTTGAGGAAATTCGCCAATTGGCGCTGTGGCTCAAGGAGCACCACCTGGCCGGTGCCGAAATGAGCCGCCCCGGTGTGCACTTGACGCTCAAGCGCGGTGCCTCGGCCGTCACTGTTGCGGCGCCTGCCGTTGCCGTGGTTGAAGACCAGGTGCTGCGCGCTACCGGCCTGGGGCGCTTGCTGCTGACCCATCCCCAACTGGATCAACCGTTCGTGGCGGTGGGCGATCAGCTCAGCGCCGGGCAACTGGTCGCGCTGCTGCAAGTGGGTGAGTTGCTGTTGCCCTTGCGCGCGCCCCGCGCCGCACGGGTCGTCGATGTGCGCGTGCCGTGCGGCACCACCGTCGGCTACGGCGAAGCCTTCCTTGGTGTGGAGTACCCCGCATGAAGATTGATTTGAACTCCGACCTGGGCGAAGGCTTCGGCCCGTGGCGCATGGGCGAGGATGAAGCGCTGATGCGCCTGATTTCATCGGCCAATGTCGCCTGCGGTTTCCATGCCGGCGACCCGCTGATCATGGACAACACGGTGCGCCTGGCCAAGGCTGGTGGCATCGACCTGGGGGCACATGTGGGCTTCCCGGACCTGATGGGCTTTGGCCGTCGGCAGATGAACATCGAGATCAAGGAGCTCGCCACCCATGTGATCTACCAGCTCGGCGCGCTCGCCGGGATCGCGGCGGTCAACGGCCATCGCATGACCCACATGAGCTTCCACGGCGCCCTGGGCAATATGGCCGCCGCCGATGCGGCGTTGGCCGAGCCGTTGGTGCGGGCGGTGGCGGCGTTTGACCCGACGCTGATCATCAGCTCCTCCAGCAGCCGCGCTATCGAGTGCGCTGCCGAGAAGTGCGGCCTGCGCGTCGCCACCACATTTCTCGCCGACCGTGCCTATGACGATGATTGCCTGCTGGTGCCGCGCAAGGTCGACGGTTCGGTGATCAAGGAGCCGGCAGTGGTGCTGCGCCGGGTGCGGCAGTTGCTGGAGGAGGGCACCGTGACCGCCCTCAGCGGCAAGGTGCTGCGGGTGCCGGCCCATTCGATCCTGCTGCATGGCGACACCCCCGGCGCGGTCGAACTGGCGCGCACCATTCGCGCCGAAATCGAGCAACTGGGCGGCCGGATCACGCCGATTTCCCAGCTGCTGGCCGCGTCATAAGCAGGCCTTATCGCCACACAATCATTGCGTCTTGGTCCAGCGCCCGAAGGCTGGATAGAGTCGAACCATAACCCGTAGCACAAGGACCACCCCATGCCATTTTCCGACTACAAAACCGCGCTGGTCACCGGGGCTTCCTCCGGCATCGGCGCCGCCGTTGTCGAGCGTCTGTGCCAGGAAGGCGTGCAGGTGCATGCCCTTGCCCGCAGCGCCGACAAGTTGCAGGAACTGGCGGCCAGGACCGGCTGCATCGCCCACGCCATCGACGTGACCGACCTTGCCGGGTTGACCCAATTGTTCGCCGAGAACACCTTCGACATCCTGGTCAACAACGCCGGCGTCGACAAACCCGGTTCCCTGCTCAAGGCCGACGCCGACGGCATCGACCTGCTGATCGACGTCAACCTGCGCGCCGTGCTGCACCTGGCACGGCTGGCGCTGCCGGGCATGGTCGAGCGTGACTGCGGGCACATCATCAACATCAGTTCGATTGCGGCGGCCTACAACTTTGGCGGCAACTCCACCTATCACGCGACCAAGGCCGCCGTGAGCATGCTTTCGCGCCAGTTGCGCATCGATGCGTTCGGCAAGCGCGTGCGGGTCACCGAGATTTGCCCGGGTCGGGTCGCCACGGATATTTTTGCCCACGTGCACGGCGATTCCGAAGCCACCTACAAGCGCTTCGTCGAGGGCTTTGAATTGCCCCAGGCCGAGGACATCGCCAATGCCATCGCCTTCGCGATTGCCGCGCCGATTGCGGTCAACATCGGGCACATGGAAATCACCCCGACCTTGCAGGTGCCGGGCGGGCTTTCCACCGCGCGGCCCCAGGACTACCAGGGCTGAATCCGAGCCCCGGCAAAAGAACGGATCGATCCGTCAGCGCTGCATCCCGCCACGGCCACGCCGGGTGATTTTGATTTCTGCCCTAGCCCAATGCCGATAGGGATTGACCATGAAGCAAGACTTCGATTTGGCCGCGATTCTGCAAGGCGAGTACGCCGAGCTGATCGTCAAGGGCATCGAAATGACCTTGCAGCTGGCGCTGTTCGCCTGGCTGCTGGCGATGCTGCTGGCGCTGACACTGGTCACGGTGCGCCTGACCGGTAACAAGCTGGCCGACCGCCTGGTGGCGGGGTATGTGTCGTACCACCGCAATGTGCCGACCCTGGTGCAACTGATGCTGTGGTACTTCGGCGTGCCGACGCTGCTTGGCGAGTCCACGCAACTGTGGCTGGCCAACCACAACACTGAATACCTGTTCTCGGTGATCGCCCTGGGCCTGTGCCAGGCTGCGTATTTCTGTGAAGACATGCGCAGCGGCCTGCGCGCCATTCCCGCCGGGCAGACCGAAGCGTCCAGGGCCCTGGGCCTGGGCTACGTGCGTTCGATGCGCTACGTGATCCTGCCCCAGGGCGTGCGTAACTGCTTGCCGTCGCTGATCAACCACACCGTGCTGCTGTTCAAGAACACCAGCCTGGCGATGGCGATCGGCGTGATGGAACTGACCTACGCCAGCCGCGAAGTGGAGAACTACACGTTCCGCACCTTTGAGTCGTACCTGGTGGCCACGGTTTTCTACCTGGTGTTTTCACTGCTGCTGATGGGGGCCGGGGCGTTGCTCGCCCGCCACTTCAGCAAAGCCCTGGCGAGGTAGACCGCGATGTTCGATATGTTTTCAATCGTGCAGCAGAACTGGACGCTGTTCCTGATCGGCCAATACCCCCACGGCCCGCTGGGCGGCCTGGCGAGTACCCTGATCCTGGCGGCGCTAGCGTTGCTGCTGGCGTTCCCGTTCGGCCTGCTGCTGGCCTTGGCGCGGGTGTCGCCGTGGAAGGGGTTGTACTGGGTCGCGACAGTGTGGGTCTACGTGCTGCGTGGCATCCCGTTGCTGATGGTGATCTTCTGGACCTACTTTCTGGTGCCGTTGCTGATCGGCCATAACATCACCGGCTTCATGACCATGCTCTGCACCCTAGTGATCTACCAGAGCGCCTACCTGTGCGAAATCATTCGCGGCGGCATCCAGGCGCTGCCGGCCGGGCAGTACGAGGCGTCCCGCGCCCTGGGCCTGGGCTATGTGCGCACCACGGTCTGGGTGATCCTGCCCCAGGCGCTGTACAACGCGCTGCCGAGCCTGATCAGCCAGTTCATCTCGATCATCAAGGAAACCTCCCTGGGCTACGTGATCAACGTGCAGGAAGTGACCTTCGCCGCCAACCAGGTCAATAACCAGCTGCTGACCAAGCCGTTCCAGGTGTTTTTCATCCTGGCGATCATCTACTACCTGCTGTGTTTCGGCCTGACCCGCCTGGCCGGTTGGGTGGAGCAACGCATTGCCCGCAAGCGCCTGGGCGATGGCGGGCAAACCGTGGCGGGCGGTCCGTTGCTGACCACCGATAATTGAAGAGGGCTGCGCTCATGCATCCAATGATCATGTTTTCGAAAATCAATAAATGGTACGGCGAGTACCAGGCGCTCACCGACATCACCGCCGAGGTGCAACCCGGTGAAGTGGTGGTGCTGTGCGGCCCCTCGGGTTCTGGCAAGTCGACGCTGATCCGCACGGTAAACCGCCTGGAAGACATCCAGGCCGGCCAGATCCTGTTCGACGGGCAGGACGTGCACGGCACCGACGCGCAGATCAACCGCCTGCGCAGCCGCGTGGGGTTTGTGTTCCAGAGTTTCAACCTGTTCCCGCACCTGTCGGTGCTGGAAAACATCACCCTGGCGCCGAACAAGCTGCGCAACCTCAAGGGCGCCGCTGCCAAACAAAAGGCCATGGAGTTGCTCGACCGCGTCGGCCTGGCCCATAAGGCCGGTGCTTACCCGGCGCAGTTGTCCGGCGGCCAACAGCAGCGCGTGGCGATTGCCCGGGCATTGGCGATGGAACCGCCGGTGATGCTGTTCGACGAGCCCACCAGCGCCCTCGACCCGGAAATGGTCGGTGAAGTGCTGAGCGTGATGAAGGGCCTGGCCAAGGACGGCATGACCATGATGTGCGTGACCCACGAGATGAACTTCGCCCGCGAAGTGGCCGACACCATCTGGTTTATGGACGCGGGGCAGATTCTGGAAAAGAGCAGCCCCGATGCGTTCTTCACCCAGCCTTCGCACCCGCGAGCGCAACGTTTTATCGCCGACCTGCGGGCCCATTGAGCTGCGGCGGCTTTGCTCCCTCTGCCATTTTTGCTGGTCCAACTTTCTGGAGATTTCCCATGGGTATGAAGCATCTGTTTACCGCACTGGCATTGGGGCCATTGGCGATCGCCGTCGCACAGGCCGACCAGTTGAGCGACATTATGGCCAAGCAGTCCCTGAGCTGCGGCGTCTACGCCGACGTGCCGCCATTCTCCGCGCCGGACCCGAAAACCCGCGAGCTGGTGGGCATGGACGTGGACCTGTGCAAGGCCCTGGCCAAGACCATGGGCGTGGCCCTGGAACTCAAGCCGCTGTCGGTTGAAGCGCGGATTCCCGAAGTGAAAATGGGCCGCGTCGACGTGATCTTCGCCAACCTAGCCTACACCAAGACCCGCGCCGAACAGATCCAGTTCAGCGATCCGTACTACATCGCCAAGGAAACCCTGGTGGTGCGCGCGGCGAATGCCGACCAGCCGAAAAGCTTCTTCAAGGACAAGCGCATCAGCTCCACCAAGGGCTCCACCTCCGAGCAGTCTATCCGCCTTGCCGGGGCCACCCCGGTGACCTTCCAGGACACCGGCTCGGCCTACATGGCGTTGCAACAGAACAAGGTGGTGGGCCTGGTGACCAACACCATGACCGCGCTGAAACTGGTCAACCAGGCCAAGGCCAGTGGTGTCGAACTGGCCCTGGCCAAGGAGCCGATGGCCCTCGAGCCGATCGGCGCCGGCATGCGCCGCGATGAGCCGGCGTTTCTGGCCAAGGTCAACGAGTCGTTGATGGCGATGGAGAAGGCAGGGGAGATTGATGCGATCTGGGACCGCTGGATCGGCCCGAACACCGAATACAAGATGGTCCGCGAGGACAAGGTGCAGAGCTTGAGCGCTTTGAAGTTCGATCCCTTGCCTTGAGCGTGTTGAGTGTCCAGTTGAACACTCAATTCGGCGAATGTCTTGTCCAGCTAGAAATATGAGTAATCCCTGCGCATCAGGGAAGGCCGGGATCTGATATGGGTTCCGGTTTTTTTTACGCCTCCGTTTGCCTTTGAAAAATTTCCTCTAATTAGGCTCGACGATTGCTGATCGGTATAGCTTTTATTCGTGCGCAGAGATAGCCAAGCAAATCCCGGGTCGCTTGTAAAAAACTGCTTAGTTTTGATACGTCGGAACGCGGTTAGAAGTCCTCAAAGATATTTTTTGAATGTTGCTGCGGTAGTCGCCATAGTCACTCCAAGTAACACGGCGCAGGGCAAAAACAAAGCCATAGGGTTAAGTGAAAAGGGGAGAGATAAGTAAATTATCCAAGGTCCGACTAACAGTGGCATTACTAATCGCTTGACGCGGTGATAAACAAAGCTGCTTTCTCGTCCAGCGCCAAATTTGCGTAGGTCACGGCGCATCAAACCATCCACAAAACCAGTGAATATGGCCAATAGAAACAAGGGCGTGCTCAGTCCCAGAATGGCCAGGCGCACCACGAAGGAAAAGATCACATACACCGCCGCCAGCACGAAATCCTCAATGCTTACGTAGAGCTGATTGATCCAACTCCAGAAACCGTTGCCCTGGTTCGACACCCAAGCCAGCTGGGTAAAATCCGCAAAGCCTGTCTTGACCAATAACCACTGATTAAGAAAATCCAGCCATTGGACAATCGTCTGTCCAGGTTGTTGGAGGATGAGAGAAGCTTTGAAGTGCTCGCTGAGCCATCCCAATTCGCTATTCAACATGGCCTGGCTGTGTCGCCAACCCTGATCGCCCCAGAACAGCAGCAAGCCGGCGAACTCAATCAGAATCGAGAACAGCAACGAGGCAATCAGCAAACCGATGATGCGCAGGACCAGGCTGATCGCTGAGATGATCACTCCCGGACGTTGGATCGGTTGTGGCGGCGTGTTCTGGGCGGAAGTCGCCATCGTTCACTCCATTGCGCGCTGCAGAGTTGATGTGGGCACGACGCCTTCTGGATCGTTTTCTACTAAATCGAAACTTGGGTCCGAGTAGGGCTACCCCACCTGATCCAGATCGAAGTTTGTTGTTGGGCCGCCACCGCTTGCGCTCCACCATTGTCCCGCCTGCTCGTTGTAGGTGGCCCGCATCCGCTGAGTGAGTTCCTGCAGGTCCTTGGGCATGGCATCGTCGTTGGAAGGTTTAGGCAAAGGCATGCGGACTTTCCAAAGCTGCCCACCGGCCTGGAAGGAGAACATTTGCCCCTTGGGCAAACTGACGATGTGAGCAGGCTCGATCAGCGGCACACTGGTGCTGCTGACACGGTCCTGTGAGGACGAGGTGAAATCCGTCTTGGCCTCAGGATCGGAGGTGTCGGTGGCGCCGGAGACCAGGGTCTTGGTCAGCACGTTAACCTTGGGCAACTGCTGGGTGAGCAGTTCAGCAGTGGCGGTTTCGCGCACTCGGAGCATCTGCAAGGTATTGAAGTTACCGATGACCTGGCCGGCCTTCGCCCGGTTGCCGATACGTGCTTCGATATCGCTGAGGGTCTGGGTGTAGGCGGTTACCTGGATACCGGCACCGCCGCCCTTGTTGATCAGTGGGATGAATTCATCACCCATCAACTCGTTGAACTCATCGGCGTGCAGGTTGATCGGCAACTTGCCACTGCTGCTGCCCGACTGGGGTAGGCCATGGTCGATGCCATGTTTGTAAATGTGACCCGCGACCGAGACCAGATCGGCGAACATGGAATTGCCCACGGCGGCGGCGACCTCGGCATCGGTCAGTGCGTCCAGGCCGACATAGACGATGCCACGCTTACGGATGATCTGCATCCAGTCGAAGATTGGCCGAGGGTCATTCAGGTCGGTGTAGTTGGGGGCCAGCAACTGGGCAGTCTTGCCGGTGGTGAGTTTCTCCAGCAGCGGCAGCAGCGAGGCAACGATTTTGTCGAAGTAGGTGCGGTCATAACGCACCGCCGAGCGCAGTCCATCCAGTACCGGATCGAATACCCGTTTCACCGCCAGGTATTGTTCGATGGCCACCACGCGTTTATCGCGTCCAACCATATGCCGGGGAATGTTCTTCTCGGTGAGCTTGCCTTCAAGCTGGACGATCACTTCCCACGCCTTCTGGTCGGTCTTGGCGAAATACTGCTGAGCGTATTCGATGAACAGTGCGTCGATGTTGACCACATGTCGCTGGATCTGCAGGTAGTCTGGACGTCGGCCCAGCTCGATCAAAGCACGGGCGATGATGTTGACGAATCGCCAGGCAAACTCGCGAAAGGCCGCAGAGTTGCCTTCACCGCTGAGCTGTCCAGCGATACGCGATGCTACCTCCGAGATGCGCCCGAAACGTCCCACGGCGTTGTAGCGTGCGGAGATCTCCGGCCAGCCCAGATGGAAGACATAAAACTCCTTCTCCCGACCGGCGCGTTTGGCTTCGACGTACACGCGCTTGAGCAAGTCGGCATCGCCCTTCGGATCGAAGACGATGACCACCTCATGTTCGATGCGATGAATGTCCTGGGTGATGTACACCTCGGCGAGCCGGGTCTTGCCGACACGGGTAGTGCCGAGCACCAGGGTGTGTCCGACCCGTTCGCCCAGCGGCAGACTGACTTCCGTTTCATCGGGCTCGACCCCATGCAACAGTGACGAGCCACCGACTGGGGGCAAAGGGCGCAACGGATTGAAGGCAGTGTCCCAAGCCGTGACTCGGGCCAATGTCGAGAGCGGAAACGGTGCATGTTCCAGGCGTCGTTCGAGTTCTCGGGCTAGGCGACAGCTGGTCGGTTGGTCGACATAGTGGGCGACCGCCGGATCCTGAGCCTCGACCAAGCGCTGGGTGTGCAGGCGGGTCCAGCGAAAGCCGCGCCCCATAAACAAACGCTTACGGCTGACCGGAATCTGTCGACTGGTCAGTTCGTAGCGGGGCAGCCGGCGGATATTGCGCCGATAGCGCAGCACATCCCAGGCTTGTCGCAGGCGGATAAGGCCGAACAGGGTATAGGCCAGCGCCGCAGCCAGCCCAATCTCGGGTGAGAGGGCCACAGCCCAGGGCGAGTACACGCACAACACCGCGGCGGCGATGCAGATCGCTACGGTGTACAGCTCCACTGCTGGCCGGAGCTTGGACTCCATCGCATGCTCGGCCATGACCTGACTCACTCTTCCAATGAGGTGGCGGTGATCAAGACGGGGTAGTGCTCTATCTGCAGGCGAGTGGCGATGTCGTTGCCGTTGACCGGCAGGATGGTGATGTCCGGAGCGGCTGCTCGAATTCGGGCCAAAGCTTCGGGATCGGTTACTTCAACCGCTAGACCGGCCGCGCCCATTTCCTGCAGGTCAGTCGCGCGTTGACGCAACCAAGCCAGTGACTGGGGATCCTCACCGACCAGGAAAAATGGCCGTAAGCCCGGCATGTTCAGGGCGCGAGACGTGACTTGGCCGGGGCTCAAGTGAGAGCTGCGGACGGGTAGTATCCAGGCTTCATCGGCAAAGGTGGACAAGTCCGCATGCATGGCCCGATCAGGCTGGGTCTTGTTGTTTATTGGCGGCCTGGCGACCTGAAAATGGGGTCGGGTGAAGTCGCTAAGCTGATCCCCGGCTACGGTCAGTTCCGGCTGGGCGAAAGGAGCCAAGAGCAGGATGAAATAGCCGATAAGGGATATTCGCTTCATGGTGGTGTGCCCTGTTTGAAGGAAAACTGCAGTCTTTCGAGTTGCCGGGAAAAACCTGCACGGTAACGCGCGGCCGGCGTTCCTCCTGCCGGGCGGTGATAGAGGCCGGCAGCTGACACCCAATCACCGGCAGCGGCGTGATGCTCCTGCAACAGCACGGCGGTCACGGCGAGATTTCGGTAGGGATCAAGGGCTTCGCAGGGGCTGGAAAAACGTTGCCCGTGGTAACCCAGGTTGGTTTGTCCGAGTCCGGCATCGACCCGCTTGGCATCATGTCGGGCGAGTGCCTGAAGTAAGGCGTAACAGGCGGCCCGGCGAGTGGCGAAGCGATAGGGTGTTCCGGCGACGTTCAGTGTCCAAGGCCAGGGCAGCAGCCGACCACGAACGCGGATACCACTCTCCTGCAGGGCAATCGCGAACAGCACCGTAGAAGGGATGTCGGCGTCATGCGCCGCCAGTTGGTAGGCAGGAGGCGGCAGTTCGTCAGCCTGGACGGCGAGCATCGTCAGCAGGAGCGCAATACCACTCAGTCGAGGCGTTGCCATTGTCCATTCACCTGTTGAAATGTGGCAGGCAATGGCCCTGAGGCACCCAGGCTGAACCAGCGACCACGGTCATGGTTTAGGGTGATTTTCCGGCGTTGAACCTTGGCCGGATCGATGCCCGCTTGCCGAGCCCAGCGACGGACGCGTTCATCCTCGCCTTGGCTGCCCAACAGGTAGATATCGAACGCCGTGTCACTGATTTGCAAACGTTGTGCTTCAGCGATGCAGGCAGGGCAGTGCTCCTCCACAAATAGGGCTGGGCGCGGGGCGACCGATGAGCTGGTAGGGGACGAAGATGCCATGCCCTGGATTGGCAGCAGCCCTGGAAACAGCTTGGTCCAGGCCGCGGTGTAAGCATTTTGGTAGGCCAACTCGCGCTCGGCGCGTTTGGCTTCCAGCGCTACCTGCAATTCGGCATAGCGCTGGCGCTCTTGGTCGGTCTGGGCCTCGACCCCGAGTGCGGTCAACGGATCGAGGTTCGGGCTCCAGAAACCGCGCGGGCCGGCTTGGATCTGTTCGAAGCGCGTCCACTCCTGCTCCGTCAGACCCCAGTTCGCGGCCTGTTCAGAGTCAGAGCGCCCCAGCGGAGCAGACTGCGTGTCCTGGGTCCGTGACTGTGCCGTGATGGGGTTGCCCATCGCAGCGCCCATGGCCAGTAACGAAGCGAGACAGACAACGGTGGGCAGTAGCGCTCTGTTCATGATCACTTCTCAAGGGAGGTGCACGGTCTGATCTGGCTGAGCGGTCACCGCGAAGATGGCTGAGTTCGGCTTCAGTATTTTCAGGCGCCAAGCCCCTTGCTGCTCACCGCTATGTAGCAGCCGGACATCCGTGAGCGAGCGACTGTCATGAGGTGCGACCGCCAGAAAGCGCTCACCACCGCGGGACTCGACACTCAATACTGAAAACGGTGGCGAGAGCGGGGTGGGTTTGGGGCGAGCGGTCTTTTTCGGTTTGGTTGCGGAAGGCGTCGACGGTGGAGTTGATGA
The DNA here is from genome assembly GCF_029457515.1 of Pseudomonas sp. G11. Classification (NCBI taxonomy): domain Bacteria; kingdom Pseudomonadati; phylum Pseudomonadota; class Gammaproteobacteria; order Pseudomonadales; family Pseudomonadaceae; genus Pseudomonas; species Pseudomonas sp. G11. The sequence goes on along the minus strand of NZ_CP120377.1, from coordinate 4,261,653 downwards.
CAGAGTTTTGAGCCCCAGGAGCTGCTGCTCGACGTGCTCAAGGCGTGCGCGTAGCGCTGTCAGGTCTGCCACGGTGGCGCGGGCTGCCAGACCGTCGCGCAGTTCCTGTATTTCTTGCGCCCACTGATCCAGCATCGGATCGAGGGTATTGGCCTGTTGCTCGCCGGTATCGACCATCTGCTTCAGGTCTTTCAGCGCGTACTGCAGCTTCTCCTGGGCGTCCTTGAGGGCGTTTGAATCACGTTGCAGGGTGTCCAAAGTGTGTAGGTGCTGAGTGTTCGTACTCTGTAGCTCGGCCACGCGTTGAAACTGGTTGTACAAACCACCGCTCAGACCGGAGACTGCCAGACAAAGCAATCCAATGATGAGGGTTTGAAACGTCGAGGCTTTCATGGTCGCGCCTCCGACTGATGGGACGAGACGGTTGTGATCAGCGTGACACCGGGATCCGTTTTCTGCTGTTCGAAGCAGACCGACCGGTTGATTTCATCGGTCGTGAGTTGCCAGGCGGGGCCAGCCAACACTTGTAGCGCGCTGCGCAAAGGGATTGGCCCAAGCCGGTAATGGGCCGCGGGTAGGGGGCGGCTAAACAGCACCCTCACCGACGCGGTAACGGGGCAGAGCGCATAGCCTGAGCGCTGCAATACGTACTGCAGCGCATCCTGCACCGAAGGACTCAGACTGGACGGGATGCTCACGTCAATGATTTGGGCAAGAAGATCGCGTTGTTCCGTCGTGGGCTCGGTGCTGACCAGCGTATAGCGGCCATAGCGGAGCTCTCCCGCATGGCTTCCTTCGGCTGCGCCCTTCGAGAGCTGGGCTCGATTGGAGCCACTGTCGATCTCTGGATGGGTCGGCAACGGGTTGGGGATTGTCGCGGTGCAGGCGCTCAACAAACCCAGCAGGCAGACAGGCGTGAGAAAACGCTCCATGGAAAAAACCTCATGTCAGATTCAGTGCAGAACCTGACATGAGGTGAAGGAGCGATTCAGTGAGAAAGTTGATTCAAGGCGGGTCGTGTTAACGCTGAACGCGTTGCTATTCATAAAAAATGGCGAGCCCATCCAAGACGGCAGCCTCGGGGTCGAAGATCAACAATCGCACATCCGCCAATGCCGCTAGATACAGTACGTTGACCAGGGCTTCCGGTGTGCCGGCGTCGAGCTGCTCTTGTCTCAGCGATGAATAAGGACGGCCCTCGATCTTCACCAGGTTAGCGTCGGTCCATGGTGTGCCGATCAGTTTGCAACCGATGCCGCAGCAATCCGGCAACGCGAAAAGCTCAAACAAAAGACCGGTTTGCCGCGGAGCGGAGTGACTGACCCACTCCTCCAGATAAAGCATCGCTTCTTCGGGAAGATGTGCGGTGCTGATCTCCCAGGCTCGACTGTAGTGTCCCGTTTCGAAGCTCAAGCGATGGACCATGGCTTGGGCTTCTTCCAGGGAGTACAGGTCGCCGACGTGATACCGCTCGTTGAGCACTTCTCCCATCACGGCGTAAATCACTTGGCGCACCAGGCCGGCGGATTGGCAGCGTTCATGCAACTCAACCGGAATGGATTGGCCTTCGCTGATCAAGGCGAAATCGTCATTGAACAGGCAGGGGAACAGTTGCAGTTCATCGTCGGGTAGATGGGGCTGTGAGTCGTGTAGTGGTCGAAAGCAGGGAGGGCAGTCGTCTTCGTAGGTGATCATTAGCAGTCGTTTGATACGAAGGTTGTCGTAGCCGCGAGCAAATGGGTTGGGGGCCGTCAGCAGGGCTGGGGCTTGGTGTGTGGGGTTCATGAGGGTTCTCCAGAATGAAAATGAACAAGGCGTCCGAAGACGCCTGTGAGGGTTACAGCCAGCCATGTTCGGCCAGGGAAAGTGGACGACGTTCACCCACGATGAAGTGATCCAGTACGCGCACTTCGATCAAGGCCAAGGCCTCTTTCAACCGTGCGGTCAAGACGCGATCCGTCTGGCTGGGTTCCGTACACCCTGAGGGGTGGTTGTGAACAAAAATGGCGGCCGCAGCGTTATGCGCGAGGGAACGCTTAACGACTTGGCGGGGGTAAACGCTGGCGCCATCAATGCTGCCGTGAAAGAGGACTTCGAACGCCAGCACCCGGTGCCTGGCATCGAGAAAGATCACACCGAAGACTTCATGCTCTTGTTGCGCAAGGTGCAGTTTTAAGTATGAGGCCACAGTGTCAGGCGACGTTAGGATAGGGCCGCGGGCGAACAGCCGACGATCCAGAATATGCAGCGCTTCGTCGATCAGCTGGTTCTCGTGGACAATGCGATCAGCCTCGAAATCCGAGGGCTCAATCAGTGTGAGTTGGGTGCTCATGGCGATACCTCCGAAGGGAACAATCAGGGGTACACACCCGAGAGGAGTGGTGTCCCCGAGGTGGATATAGAGTCGCGGGTGTTAGTCGTTGGCGCGCTGTTTACAGCCGAGTGAATCGGTGGCGTTGACCGTGTAGGGGTGAACCACAGCCGTCGCAGGGCAACGGGGAAAAGGCTCTTATTCCCCAACCGGCTTCGGGATCAAAGTCGGCACTGATGGGCATTAAGCGAACCTGTCCACGATGGATGCCGGCGATGCGTTCCTCGATTTCATCCGTCGTGTAGTAGAGCGATAACATGCTGTAGTCCTCGTAAGCAGCAGCGAACAGACAGTCGTCACAAAGCCAGAAGGATTCCATGTTGGCTCTCCTGTGCCGATTGGAGAAAAGGCGCTCGAAGGAGCGCCTTGATGAGTGACATCGTGGACTGTTCAGACGGACTGAACGGTACGGGGAGCGACACGGCGGGCCGTGCGGGGAGTGGGTGGAGATTCAGGTTCAATCCTGGCCTCCAGTGGACTGTCGGTCTCCTCAGCTTCGGCATCAGCCGATGGTGGGGATGGCTCACTGTTTGGCGCTTGCTCAGCAGGTGCTGTTGCTTCCTGCCTGGCGGACGCTTTGTACTCGAACGTGCCGTTGACCTTGATCCAGTCGATGAACAGCAAACGACCTTTCAGGCTGGCGCCCGGTTGGCCTTGTTTATCGCCTTTCTCGTAGAGAAACGGATCGATCCACAGGTCGCCGATACGGAACGACAGCAAGACCTTTTTCTCGGCGTTGACGGCGTCCATATAAAGACGAATCAAACGTTCAGCTTCACCCCCAGCGACTTTGCAGTCGATGCGGGTGTACTCGACCGCATCGGTGGCGCCGTGCAGGGCTGCAATAACGCAGGCCATGAATGGCTGGCCGCGGCGAACTTCGACTTCACGAACACGGTTGAGGTAGCCGATACCGACGGTGTGCAGGTTGAAGTAAGTGGTCGCTTCTTGGGAGTGGTTGGCGTGGGCCATGGTGGTTCTCCTGTTTCAAGGGAAAACGGCGACGCACAATCCCTGACGGGAAAGTGAGCCCCCGTCAGGGTGGGTAAGGTGAGGGCGAGCGATGAACGACTCGCCACCGGCAAGCCGATGGCAAGCAAGACGATGCGTCTGGAGGAATAGCGGTGTAGCTGAGGAACGTCTGCGGTGGTGGTCCGCAAACATGGGGTAGTGGGCATTCATCACCGCTGAAGCGGTAACCGTGCGAGCTTCCGAACGCTGATCGCACTTGGGTAAACCACCACGAGCGTGGCGTAGCCTTGAAGGTTCTAGCTACCTGGGCTGGGCTGTCAACGACAGCGAACCACGCCCTTTGTATAAGCCTGTCACAGGGGAGCGTCAAGACGCTGCAACCCAATTTTTTATCGCCGGAATACGGTGGCAGTCACTGGACTGAAGAAAGTGAAGAGTGGGCCTGGCGGGGTGCCAGGCGAGGAAGAGAAAAGCCACCTTTGGCGGTCTGACGCAATCGACAAGCTCCTCGCAAAACTTGGCTTGACTGCGCCATGATTCGCCAACCGACCCTTGTCGTGGCCTGGGTCGGAACATGCTGGCACGCATCCGCGCACAAAGGGTGCCCCGTGTTTCCCCGGCGGGCTCCGGGACTGAATACGATCGCCGAAGCGGATGACCGCTATTGCCTGGCAGAGGCAACAGTGGTCATCCGCCACCACGATCAGGTCGAGCACAATTCAGGAATGAAATTCCGCAGAAGAGAAGGCTCCGAACTCTAAAAGTTCGACCGAGCTGCCCGGAGCGAATCGGTCTCGGGTCGCCGTTGGCGGTGATCCGAAGTTACTACAACAGAGAGGGAAACACGACGTCAAGCCCGTGGGTGCTCCTTCATAAGACCCTACGTCGAGCGCGATGAAAGAGGTTACTTGCTGCCGAGATGAGCCGCCAATTGTTCGACGGTTGCCAAGATAAAGGCACGGTCGTTTTCTTTCAGTCCGCTCAGCAAGCCCGCGATCATCTGGCCTTGGTCATGGGGGCGATTGCTCGACTCCGTCAGCAATTCATCCATCCGGCAGTCGAAAATGTCCGCCAGTTGCATCAGCTTGACCACGGAAAGCTCCACTACACCCCGTTCCAGGCGCGAGATGGCTTCACTACCGATCCCCAGGCGTTCAGCCACCTCTTCCTGAGTCAGATTACGCTCGGTCCGGTGCTTCGCGATCATGCGCCCTATTTGGGCTTGGGTTGGATGTTTATGTGCCAAGTGATGAGTTCTCCAGTTCAACCCGAATGGTTGAGCAAAGACCCATTGACATGAACATCCTTAACGGTTGAGTATCAACTTTGTAGGTTGATATATTGACTTAAATCGCTGTGTATCGCGACGTGGGTTTTATTCCTCCAGGAATCAGAGCCCGAAGTGACCAGTGAAAATGAACGGTCCGATAGGACCCAATGGAGGAACGGTTGAGCATGGAAGAGGAGAGCAAGAACGTCATGGATCTGATCTGGGATCGAACACTGGAGCTGTTCATCAGGATCCATGATTACCCTGAGAACCCCGAACACTTCGACAGCCTTGTTCATTGGCTCAACGAAAATCCTGCGCACCTGAAAGCGTTCAACGAACTAGGGCAGATATGGATTTCGACCGGCATCGCCTTGGCCCGTGAAATCGGACAACCGCTAAGCGACTTAGAGAGGGATCAGCCGCCGTTGATGATGCACTGAGCAGAACATGGCCCCAATACTCATGTCGATTTCCAGTAAGTGCGTCATGGGCGACGCGTATCTTTTCTGATCGGCACTGTACCCTTACAGCCGGGGTAGAGGGAGCATGACCAGAACGGCCCTGATTTCCCATTTCTCCTGAGCATTGAGGCGTTGCAAATGGGGCAGTTCGGGCCGGCTTCGACAGGTATCGTCAAGGTGAGTGCGCCACAGTGTTCGACCAATTGTGCAATCCAGTTCGCCTGCTTGGCGACGAACGCATCAAGAGTCAGACGTCCCGCTTCGATTTCGTCCAAAGCCTGTTCCCAGATCGCGGTCATACCTGGATCTGCGATTACAGCGGGTACCGCCTCGATCAGGGTATGGGCCGCCGCGGAGGCCATCAAGGCGCGTTTTTTCTTCAGCAAATAACCGCGATCAATCAACCCCTTGATGATACTGGCTCGCGTGGCTTCGGTGCCGATACCGGTGGTGTCCCGAAGCTTCTGTTTCAGGCGTGGGTCATTGACCAGCTTGGCCACATTTTTCATCGCCTTGATCAGATCGCCCTCAGTGAGTGGTTTGGGAGCGGCAGTGCGCATGGACTTGAGTTCGACGTCGTCCACGGCGCACTGAGTCCCCTGTTGCAAGTCGGGCAATACTTGGGACTTGTGACTGGGCTCATCCTCTTCGGTATTTTCGCAGAGCAAGACTTTCCAGCCCTGGACCAGGATCTGTTTGCCCACGGCGGTCAATCGTTCTTCGCCACACTTCAGTTCGACCTGGGTCCGATCAAACTCATGATGCGGAAGAAATTGTGCGAGGTAGTGGCTACGGATCAGTTCGTAGACTTGGCGTTCTTGTTCGGACATCCGCGCCAGGTTCGCCGGCTCGGAGGTGGGGATGATGGCTTGGTGCGCGGTGACCTTGGCATCGTTCCACACGCGGGAGTGCAGTGATCGATCGAGTCTTCCCAATGCGGGCTGAAGCGCGGGATCCGTTTTGAGCAGGGCATCGAATACCGCGGGTACCTCGTCGAACATACTCTCTGGCAAATAGCGGCAATCGCTGCGCGGGTAGGTGGTGGCTTTGTGGGTTTCATACAGGGCTTGGGCGATGTTTAGGGTTTCCTGAACGCCGAGCCCCAGCTTGCGCGAGCAGATTTCCTGCAGGGTACTCAGGTCGAAGGGCAGGGGCGGTGTTTCTCGGGAATGCTCAGTCTGCAGCGCGAGTACTGTGGCGGTCTTACCGCTAGAAATCTCTTGGGTCGCCTGAATGGCCAGCGCTTGTTGCAGGCAACGACCTGCCTCGTCCTGCCCTGAACTGGGTGGTAACCACGACGCGATGAATGGTTGCCCCATTGAGGACAGGTGCACCTCCACTTCCCAGTAGGGCACCGAGACGAAACTGGCAATCGCACGATCCCGATCGACTACCAGACGTAAAGTGGGTGTCTGGACGCGTCCCACTGACAACACCCCATCGTAGCCCGCCCGCCGACCAAGAAGGGTAAACAAACGACTCAGGTTCATGCCGATCAGCCAGTCGGCTCGGCTGCGGGCGAGGGCTGAGTGGTAAAGCAGGAAGGTCTCCTGACCAGACTTTAGTGAGGAAAGTGCCTTGCGAATCGACGCCTCGTTGAGTGCGGACAACCAAAGACGTTGAACGGGACCTCGATACTTGCAGAGTTCCAGTAGCTCGCGGGCAATCATTTCACCTTCTCGATCGGCGTCGGTCGCGATGACGACGGTAGCCGCTTCACTGAGCAGGCGCTTGATGACTTTGAACTGTGCCGCAGTCTTGGGTTTGACCTCAACCTGCCACTGCGCGGGAATGATCGGTAGATGATCCAACGACAAGCTCTTGAATTGTTCACCATAAGCTTCAGGCGGTGCTGTTTCCAGCAGGTGGCCGATACACCAGGTGACGGTTGTCTCTGTGCCTATCAGGCAACCATCACCACGCCGAGTGGCCCCGAGTACCCTGGCAATGTCCCGACCCTGGGACGGTTTCTCGCAGAGGAAGAGGCGCATAGAACTGCTCCGGATTGAGTTCGGAGCAGCGTTGTTGGAAACCGCAGGTGAGGGATATGAGAAACCTGAATCGAAGGATCCTCATATTTTTTAGTCAGGGCAGCCAGGTAGGGGACGAGGTTGTACCCCGTCGCATCCCGACGACAGTGTGCGTATTCACGAGCAGAGAGTAAAAATGGCTCAGCAACTTCGCGCAAAGGCGCAATTTTTGTGCCTGAAGTCTGTCAGTCCGTCGGTGGTTGCCCTCAGCGCTTTCTGGATTTCGACGCAGGAGAACTGGCTTGCTCTGTGTTTTGCCCGACGTGTGTCACCGATGCCGCCGGTTCACTAGAGCGTTCCCGCATGACTACGCTGTGCACGCGGTGAGGCAGGATGCCGACGCGACGGGCCTCGATCTTGAAGGTCACCCGCGCGTTATCTTCGCTGTCCTCCCATTCATCGCGCACCGTACGACCTTCGACGAGCACGCGCATGCCTTTCTGGTACAGCGTGCTCCAGTGTTCAGCCTCGCGGTGCCAGAGCTCAACCGGCGCCCAATAGCCGCCTCGATCTTCATAGCTGCCCTCGCGTGGTACGGGGTTGTCGAAGTACACATTCAGCCGCAGTAAACGCCGTGGCTCGTCATTGCCTGAGGCGAATTCTTGGAACTCTGGCGCACTGCCGATGTTGCCTTCGCCGACGAAAAAAGTACTCATCGTGATACCTCCACTGCTGGTGTGAACTGGCGCAGCAGCTGTTCGGCACTGGCCATTTTGATTGCACAGGTTGTGGCCTGGCGGTAGAGCGAATGCACCACGCTCATCTGCAGGTTCAGTGCAATGCGATCGCATTCGAAACGGTGCAATCCCTTGCGTACGAACTGCGGCAGGGGTTTGCTGCGGACCTGGCGTTCCCAGACTGCAGCCCCCATACGGGCGAAGTCGCGGGTGCGCCAACGCAAAAAAGTGCTGCCAGCGCTGGTGTTCTGCAACACCAATCGAATGTCCAGCAGTGAGTAAGGGGGCTGTCCGGCTTGCTGCACGACAGCCTCCATCAGGTGACATAGCTGCGCCTCGGTTTTCCTCGCCACCTGCGCCAGGTGCTCCAAATCCCCCTTACCCTTAAAGGGTTTTAAAAGGCCTTTTAGGGAGGCTGCGTGTTCGAGTTGTCGATAGGCATCCGGTGTCAACGCTGCAAAGAGCATTGGTTGCGCCCAGATTATGGGATTCATACTTCGTCCTCCGGTTCATCCACTGTCGCAGATGGGGCTTCTGCTTCCTCTGCCAACGCGTCAGCGTCATCCACTGCCACAGCACCACGACGAATGATCGGCGGCGCGAACTGGGAGCGGCGATGCCCCTCAAGGATGTCCATCGGGGGCAAACCCAACTTCTCGATGGCCGCCAGGGCACGAGCGTTGTTCGCCGCCATGTCATCACGCGTGACGCCGGCATGCCGATAGCGCTGTGCCTGGCCGAACAGGCTGCGCAGCAGATGGGCACCGTCGTCGATCCAAGCTTCCATGTCGATGCGGCCGATCAGGGCGGTGTGATGAGCCAATAGAGTCCGGCGCACCAGGGTGTCGTAGTCGGTCAGCAGGTAGACCGCCAGAAAACCCAACTGGCTGCCGATGTACAACGGCAAGGTGACGGGGTGGATGTTGAGGTTGTCGCCCATGTCGATCTGTGTCGGTAGGTCCTGCCTGATCCGATCCAGCTGTTGGGTCAGTTCCAGCATCCCAGCCTTGGCCTGCATCAGTTTTTCTTCGAGTTGCACCATGGCCCAGTCGGCATAGGGATCGTCCTGGGCCGCGGTTTGTTTGATCAGGTTGGTGACACTGATGTAGCCGGCCATGCCCATGATCGAGTGGACGCCTTCGCGTGCGGCCCGACCTTGCCAGATACGGGCGGCGTGGTGAGTGTGCAGGGTCAGGGTGATGCTGCTGCGCAATGAACCCAGGTTGAGTTGATAGTGGTCGGCCACAATGTTGTCCTCGCATAGGCTTGGACGGAAACGTTGCGACAGATAAGGGTCAAGGGCAGCCAAAAAGCTGAATGCGGTCTGTTCGGTTTGGTGTGAGAGGGTTCATTTCGGGGACGTTCGTGAGTGATGCCAGTGGCATCCTTTTCAGGACGGCGATGGCCGTATCGGTCGGATTGCGCAGGTTCGGCCCTTTGCAATCTCAAAGTAGACCTCAGTAGATTTGATGCCACTGGCATCAAATCTACCGAGGTCCAGGGCGTTTTCTGCGCAGTTGGCGTAACTCATTCAGGCACGCTTGGGCGAGAGTGGAGACGGGTTCGCCCTGTTTTCGGGACGGACGTGACGGTGCTGTGGGGGGCGGTTCTGCAACGGGTGAGGGCGCTGTCTGACCTGCCCAAGGACGAAAATCGCCGTTCAGTGCTCGCTGGATCAGTCCCATCAGATAGGCCGCTGGCTTGCGGATACCACCGGCCGCACAGCGTGCCCCGGCTTCGTTGAGTACCGCTTGACGATCCGAGGGTTTGAGCTTGTTCAGCGCCACGGTGACGGCCTGACGCTCGTTCGGACTCAGGTGCAGCGGCTCGGGCCAGTGCAGGTTATCCACCGCCGGGGTCGTGCGCGGTACTGTACAAATACTTTCTTTTAATACAGTACAGGCGGCGTTCGGATTCCGAACGGTGCCAGAAACACTGGCGTCCAGACTCGGTTCGGAATCCGAACGAGGGCCTGCACGATTCCGAACGAGGGCATCTTCCCTCAGTTCGGAATCGTGCAGAGTGGCATCGGTTGCCTGATCCAATCCTTGCTGCGTCCAATGATCCCCCCAACTGTCTAGTCGCGTCGGTAACCGATCCCGATCAATATTCGTGTCCTGGCGGATTTCTTCCACAATGTGCTGCGCGACAATACGCACCGCCTTGGTCGCATGACGGAGGGCATGTCCGACCAGCGCCAGGTAATCCTGATCCAGTTCCATGGCTTCGGCGGGGGTTAACGGCTCATCGTGCAGAACGTACAGAGAACCTTGAAGGCGTCCGCTGAGCTGATCGCGTCCGCGACTCACCAAGCTGAGCCAGCGAGTGAGCCTGAGCATCGTCAACACCCGAGCAATGGTTTCACGGGAGGCTGACGCACCGTAGGGCACGCTCGAGAGGTAAGGCTGCAAATCCTCATAGCGCGGTGTGACCACGCCCTGGCCTTGCAGCATAAGTCGAAACACCTGCCAGGCATTACGTTCCAATGGTGTCAGCCGATGATCCAACAGCAGGCGACGCGGCACGACTTCGTGTGATTGGCCACTGAACAGAAAGCCAGCCTGCAGAGCCTGGTTGGACGGTTGTTCAGTGGTAGGGCGTGCGGGCCAGCGTTCACTCAGCTGCTGGGTGCATTGCTGTAGTACACGCTGCCAGCGACTGGAGGGGGGAGTGTTCATGTTTCGTTGCTGTACTGGTCGATCTGCTGCCAAACAATGGTCAAGCTGATCTGTTGCTCCTCCGCCAGCATCATCATGGCGTCGAGCTGATCCCCGGTACCGTCCTGAGAGCGTAGCTGGCACCAACGCTGCCAGAGCGCATGTTCCTGCGCTTCGCTCAAATGCTGAGGGCGGCCCTTACGGGTTTCTATCTTGAGTAGCCGTCGGCGCAGGGCGGTTTCCGAATGCGCCAAGCCGAAGCATTGGTACATGATAGTGCTGCTGGCGCCGAGCTTGAGCGCGCGGTTGATCAAGCGCTCGTTCTGCTCGTCGCGTTCGGCTTGCTCGATCAACCGATGCAGCACCGGCGAGTCGATCTTGACCTCGACCCAAGACACTGTGGCATGGGCCAGGCGCGACAGTGTGGTGGGCGGTAAGGATTGCAACAGGTAGATGTCGTCCTCACCCAGTCCGAGTGCTTTGCAGCGTTGCAGATTACCCAGGCGTAGCTCATGCAGTACCTGAGTCAGCATGGCCTGGTTGAGCACATTGAAGGACAGGTTCATGGCAGCTCCTTCGGTGAGTCATCTTCAGGGGGGAGCGTTAAGTCGATCAGGCGACGGGCCAGTCGGATGAGGCGATACAGTTTGATTAACAGACTGTCGGGCAGTCGCTCCAGTCCCACATCCATGGCGGGACGATCTGTGAGCGGAAGTTGGTAAACCCCCAGCAACAGCTGGCCGAACAGGGCGGAGGGCAGTTGCTTGCGATCCTCCCAGTTCACTTCATCTTGAGCGCGCAGCAGGGCCATGAGCAGTAGGTGAACGCCGGCTGCGCGAGGCGCTGTAAGATCAACTCGCTCTATGTTGAGGACGAAGCCCAAGCCAAGCTTCTGATCGATGATGCTCTCGGGATGCCCGGCATAAGCCGCCATTTCCCGTGCCAGTCCGGCGATGGCTAAACGCAGTTGTTCGGGGCAATCCAGTGCTGGTGCAATGGTCCAGATGTCGTTGGTCGTGCAACCCTCGACACTCGGTGCTGTTTCGGTGGCGGTCTCGCGATCGATCTGCTCGCGAATCTGTTGAACGCGTGACGGAGGACTGACCGCCGATGCGATATTCGTTTCTGGTGGTGTGAGCGGTTCTTCTCGCGTTGGTTCGGTCTGGGGCCTAGTCTCAGTTGATTTGGGACGGGACTCGGAGGAGGGAGGTCCTGCCGTGGCTTCATCAATGCTCGGCAGATGGCTGTCCTCCAAGGGCGTGGTGACGACATCGCCTGGCGTCGAGATGACCCGATGGGTATCGCTCAGCTCCAGGGCCAACATGCGGTAGGACTGCCCGAGCAAGCGGCTCATACGTTCGAGCAGTTCATCCTGGATTTTTTCAAGATCGAAGGCCTCGGGTTCGGCGTCGAAGTGGCCCAGGGTATCGAGCCAGAAATCGGCGAACGCAATGCTGTCGGTTGGATAACGGTTCCAGGTTCGCTCAGCCTGACTGCGCAGAGCGATCAGGCGTTCAATCTGCGGTTTACCCAATCCGGCATACAGGGTTTGTGGAATGGCGGGCAGTAAGTGTTCAAGGGTGTCGAGCATTCGGCTAATGTGCGACTGCGAAATGGGATAACCCCCAGCGGCAAGACGTCGTGCCAGCTCCCGTTGCGAGAGCACAGCTCCATCTGCATCTAGCATGGTTTTGAGTTTGGCCACGGCCAGCGCACGCTCGATGAAGGTGAGCTGGCCATGTAGATCGCTTTCGGCCAGATGGCCGAGTAGGGCAGTGATCTCATTGGTCCAGGGTCGGAACAGGCAATGAATCCGAAAGAAACGCTCGTCTCGGGTTTCCTGCCACAGCTCACCGAGAATTGCCAAGCGCGTATTACCGCCGTTGCGGATGATGAAATAGGTTTCACCCGGGCGGCGGGTAATCGGCGGAGGTTGATCCAGTCCACGCTCACGGATCGAGGCCTTGATATCGTCATACAGCGGATTACGGATGAAGCGCGGATTGTGTTCATAGGGCCGTAACTGTTCCAGCGTGACCAGCATGGGTGTATCGATGACTGGATCGGACAGCCGCTCCAGTTGTGGACCCCGAGGGAAATGGTCCTGGTGCAACTTGTCGGTGATCTCCTCCTGACTGAGCTTCTTCATCTGAACAACCTCAGTTAACGCCGTTTACACAGATGGTCACCGATCTCGAACTTGACGATCTCGGCAGTCCCCGAACCTTCGAAATGTCGGGAAAGCTCTGCGAGGAACCACCCCATGGCCGAGCGCCCACCCTGCAGGCGAAAGACCACGGTGCAGTATTCCTCGCAAGGTGGATGGTGTATTCGAATGGATGGCTGAACGATGATGGGAAGCTGATCCAACATCACAAGACTCCTTGCCAAACGCTGTTGACATCAAGGTCGATAAAAAATGACTTGGCGAGAAATGCCGGCTCGGTGGTTCGTCTCATCGAATCTCCGCGCATCTGCTCACCGTAGAGATCGCTTCGCGCCATTCCGGAAACAACTCGATGGCCAGCGCTTGCATGGTTTCCAGCGCTGATGGCGAGCGTCGTTCCCGTGACCGGCGTGTCTCGATTCGGTGGACCGGCAGACCGAGGGAGGCGGCGTTGAGATACGCCACTCGGTCTGGAAGGACGGTGTCTAGAACCGAGATGTTGGTAGCCTCGGCGATGGTTTCGCGCAGGCCACGGATGATCATCCGAGTGTCCACCCGAATGGCATTCACTTGGTTCAGGAGCAATCGCAAGGGTGGCGGTATAATGCCCAGGTGGCGGAACGGTTCGAGCTCACTGAGCAGTTTCAAGGTGCCGCGGCGCACTTCGCGAGCGGCGAGCATTTCTGGCGTGATGGGAGAGAGGGCGAGATCGGATGCCAGGATGGCCATCTCCAGTAGCACGCTGCGTGCGCCTTGGGTGTCGATCAAAAACAGGTCGTAACTGGGGCGAAAGGCATCCAGCAGATTACGCAGACGCAGTCGCCCATCAGGGGCATGCAGCAACAAGGTGCTCAGTCGACCTTGATCGTCATTGGAGAGGATCAGGTCGAGGCCAACAATCGTGGTTGTGGAAATGATCTGCGCAGGATCTGTCAGATTGAGCGCAATGAGTTCGTACGCACCGGCGATGGCCTCGTGGCTCAAGGCGTAATAGCTGGAGAGGGTGGGCTGACTATCCAGGTCGAGCAGCAGGACGCGTAGGCCAGCATCCGCCAGCAGACCGCCGAGATTGGCAGCCACTGTGGTTTTGCCTACTCCACCTTTGGTGGACACCACTGATACCACACGCATGGCGTCAGGCCTGCTGCGCCAAACGCTCAGTGATCCACTGTTCGATCTCCAGCGAGTCCCAGCCGACGGCGCGCAGTCCAATGCGTTTGGCCCGAGGGAATTTACCTTCCTTCATCAAGTTGTAGATGTGCGCCCGCTTGAAGCCGGTTTTCCGCTCCACTTCTTCGCGCCGCATGATGTGGCGCTCGACCTGCGGTTGACGTATTTCAACAATGGAGGCGGATTGGCTGGACATGCTGGTCACTCCTGGCGCCGATTGGCGCGTAGTGGGAAATGACCTGAATTGAATAGCAGAAGAGGGTGAGAGTCATTGCACTGCAATCGACGGAATTGCAGTGCAATGCGTCTCAACTGTTATTGAGGCTGCGCTTTGCTGCCGCAAACTTCTCGTCCAAGGTGCGCTTGGTAATGCCAGATAGGTTTTTAAAATGAGCGGTTAGGGCGTCGACAATGGCGGCTTGGGATCGGAAGACCGAGTGAGGTTTTCCCGAAGGGGAGTGGTCTAGGAATAGACTGACCATTGCACCAATGATATGAAGGTAAGCGGTTTCGCTGCGGTCGCTGACTTTACTATTAGCCTTGAGTAAATCATGGATACTTTCCTTCTCCAGCCCAGCAACTTTAAGTTTATCCAATATCTGCTTATAGGATGCTTCCAGATTCTTTACCTGTAGTTGCAAGGTATCCCGGTCCGCTTGTAAGGCCAGATAGCTGCCGATACTGATAGCTCCTTGCTGATCGTGAGACTGTCCGAAAAGAAATGCTGGTCTCTCGTCGGGGTAGTAGCGTGACATCCAAAGTCTGAGGTCAGTATGGCGGATTGTTACATGGTTGTAGTCGTCAGTAGCATTAATGCTGGCCGGCATACCGAAGCAGCCGCAAGGGAGTTCTCTATGGTGGATAGCGTCGCGGATTCTTTCGGCGTTGGCATGTAGGCATGGCCATTGCGGAAAGATCTCGCTGAGCATGGCGGAGCTATGCCAGGATGCGTCTAGAACTTCTGCCTCATGGGCCATTAGATTGCACCATCGCAAGGCTACTTCGATGGGGCGATAATATACTTTCGCGTATGGATTGTGATTTTTAGGTATATACATGCAGGTGATCGCCTCCCCCTTTCCATGAATGGGCTTCCCGCTACGCACCTATAGCTATTTACACGATCATTCAGCTTTCGAGCGACGACTTGGGTGAAGATTCTGCGCTATCACTCGAGGTTTAGTGATGGCACTTAGTGCGCCCAGCATGTCGGTCATCTGCTGGATGCATTGAATGGTACGAGTGGCAAGCTGCGAATTCTCTTGGCGATAATCGCGAAGTCCTTCCTGTGTCTACGTAATTTTTACATAATTCTTCGCCCGATTACCATGTCGCTCAGTGGAAAACTGTTTTTCAACAGGCTGCTGCGCAATAGGGTGCCTAGCTGTTACGGTTTCTTCCGCCGGAGGCTTTGAAAAGTGCGGTTCGATCAAAGTGATCAGCACACCCTGCGGCATGATACGAGCTCTATCAGGGAGCGTTCACGCCGGGTTTACTTGTGTTTGCCGGCGTACACGTATCGGACGAGCTACGCTGGTCTAGGGAGGGAAGCCTTGGCCAAATCTGGTGAGGTTTTTGTTGTTCCATGAGGAGGATAAAAGGAGAAAACTCCACGCTACCATATAGAGTATGATTAGTGATATGAAACGACGATCCTTTATAGGTATGATCGCTAAAAGTGCAGCCGCGTTGGCTATATTGGCATCGCGAGCACCATTTGCAGATGATAGGGTTCCGAAATCTATGAAATATCGAGGTGTGGTTTACGATGTAGGATTGAGGTTTACTGCCGGTCAACCATATTCGGTTGAACCTTTTAATTCAAATCTGGTTAAGCATGATCTCAAAGTGATAGCCAACGATTTGCATGCTAATACGGTAAGAATTGAAGGTGAAGAACTTAGTCGTTTGGCTTTCGCCGCACGAGAAGCTCATGCGGCTGGATTGAAGATTTTCTTCAACCCCTGGAAAATGAATGTCCATGTTAGTGAGTTGATCGAGTATTTTTCCAGTGCTGCGGAGATCGCAGAGACTCTCCGACTACGACTCACCTGGATGACGTCGAGTGGCAGCAATTCTGTTTTATCAAGTTCTCCTGCGGCTTTTGCCAAGCAGTTTGGTTTACTGAACTCCACGCTTACCAAGGTGGTTGATGCAGTTCGCTCCAAATTTAAAGGCTCTATCACTTATTCCGCCGGGACATGGGAAGCGGTTGATTGGAGCATATTTGATATTGTAGGTGTGGACTATTACCGAAACGGCGAGCCCGCCCAGGAATATATAGACGGCTTGGACAAGTTTCGCTTAAAAAAAACCTCTGGTGGTCATGGAGGTTGGTTCTTGCAGTTACGAGGGAGCCGCAGCACGTGGAGCTGGCGGGTTCATGCTCTTGCAGGGGGTGAACCCTGACGGAACTGGAAAGTTCTTGAACGATATCGTTCCTACGAGGAGCGAGCAAGAGCAAGCTGATTATGTTGGGGAGCAGCTTGAATTACTTTCTGCCGCTGGCGTTGATGGGGTTTTCATCTATGTTTTTTCGTTTCCTACCTATCCCACTGGTGAGGGGGAAAAGGATTTGGATATGATGAGTTTTTCGTTGGTTAAGACATTTCCTGATCAAGATCAAAGGTCAAAACAAATACCGCCTTGGGAAGCAAAAAAATCTTTCTGGCGTGTGGCCGATTTTTTAAGCGCAGTGTGGATTAAAGGAAAGTTAGCTGGGTGATAAATGCCCCCACACTTCCATTGAGTATGAGTGTGTGGGGGCAGTGAGTGAAAATCTTGAGCTGTACTTCTCAGTAGTTAGATTGTCGAAAATAAAATTCACCGGCATTGAATGTATTTATTTTTTGAAGAGGCGAAAACTCCGATTTTCCTACGCCTACCTTCGTGCAGGCAATGGAACTTTGACTCCAGATTCCTCAAAGGAGCAATTCGTGCGTCCGTTCATTCGCCAAATATCTCCAAAACCTGACTTCTCAACCACAGATGCCTTGGATCCTTCTGGTTCCTGGCATGCCAATGATGTTTAAGGCTATAGGGTGGTATCTCAACCGGTGGCTCAATCAGCCTGACCGCCGAATGCCTAGCATACAAATTCGCTACGGTCCGTGGCAGCACGACTACCAAATCCGAACGCTCGATAATCGCAGCCATGCTCATGTAGTGGGACATCTGGAGCACGATGTTACGTTTAATTCCTCTATCGGCTAAGTAGGCCTCGTACATTTCCTGGCTACGGCTGCCATCTTTCACTTGAAGGTGTTCGAGGCTGCAGAAATCTTCAATGGAAAGTTGCGAGTTAGTGATGCGATGGTCGCTGCGAATGAGGCAGACAAGGTCATGGGAGAACAGGCGTTGCTGGTAGATATTGGGAGCGTCAAGATCAGGAAAGTATCCGAGCACCGAGTCGACTTTACCTTCACGCAGGGCTTCGAGCAGGTCTTTAGGGGCGAGGCTCAGGCAGCGGATTCTGGCGTTGGGAGCTTCTGTGCGGAGGCGATCGAAGAGCGAGGGGAGAAAGACCACTTCACCGATTTCACTAAGGCAAAAAGTGAATTCTTCAGTGCTCCGTGCGGGGTCGAAGGTGGGACTGGGGAGTATTTCCTGGTCAATGGTGGTGATGACTTCGCGGGTCCGCTCGACGATGCTGCGGGCTCGCGGAGTGGGCTCCATGGTTGTGCCGCTGCGCACAAACAGAGGATCGCCGAGAGAGTGGCGCAAGCGTGATAACGCGGCGCTGGCAGCGGGCTGGCTGATGCCCAGGCGTTTAGCGGCAATGGTGACGTTGCCGCAATCATGAATAGCCAGTAGGACTCGCAATAGATTCAGGTCTGTGCGCATGACTATAACCAAATCAAATAGATTGAATAACTAGAATTTGCTTCTGCTATTTGAGCCCGCGGGAGAGGATCTTGTCCAGACAAGAATAAAACCAAGAGGCACCTTCATGATCAATCTGCATGACATCCGCTACGTGCGTCTGGGCACTGCGGACCTTGCCCAGGCCAAGTTGTACGCAACGCAGATGCTCGGTCTGCAAGTGGCGCGCGAGGCTAACGGTGCGATCTATTTCCGCTCCGACAGCCGCGACCACACCCTCTGCTACTACGAAGGCGATCCACGGGAAACCACTACAGCTTTTGAAGTCACCAGTTGGAACGATCTCGATCACGCTGCGCAACTGCTCGAAGACAACGGCTTTGCCGTGCGCCATGGCAGCCGTGAAGCCGCCGAGGTGCGCTACGTCAACGAGCTGATCCAATTTCGCGACCCCAGCGGCAATAACATCGAACTGGTGTTGCGCCCTCATGTCTGCGGCGCCCGATACTTTGCCGCCCGCGACGCCGGTGTCACCGGTTTCAGCCATATCGGCCTGCGCACCACCGATGCCAAGCGCGATGAAGCGTTCTGGACCACCCTGGCCAACGCTCGGGTCAGTGATCGCATCGGCGAAGCGCCCTTGCTACGCATTGACGAGGTGCATCACAAGATCGCGTTATTCCCCTCCAGCCATGCCGGCGTGCAGCACATCAACCACCAGGTGGAAAGCATCGATGACGTGATGCGCGCCTGGTACTTCCTAAAGGAACGCGGGATCAAGATTCTGTTCGGACCAGGCCGCCACCCGACATCGGGGGCAATGTTCCTGTACTTCGAAGGGCCGGACGGCATGACCTACGAGTACTCCACAGGGGTTAGTCATATAGCCCCGGAAGATGATGCCAACCACCAGCCTCGCCAGTTTCCACTGGCCACCACCTCGTTCTGCGCCTGGGGCTCGAAGCCGGATATTCCGGAGTTCAAATTATGAGCACATTGAGCCAGCAAGCTGAAGTTCGGGTCGCCGCTCGCGCGTTGGCCAAGGCCGGTTTTGTCCACGCCTATGGCCATTGCAGCCTGCGCCTGGATGCCGAACATTTCCTGGTGTGTGCCGCCAAGCCCATGGGGCTGATCCCGCCCGGCGAGCCCGGCACGGTGGTGCCGATTCATGGCCCGCTACCGGAAGGGGTATTGGGCGAAGTGCGCATTCATCAGCAGATTTACCAGCGTCGGCCTGAGGTCAACGCGGTGATTCGCAGCATGCCGATGCAGGTGATGAGCTTGTCGTGCGCCGGGCTCACACCCAAGTTGCGCCATGGTATGGGTGCGTATTTCCACGCTGGCGTGCCGCTGTGGGATGACCCGCAATTGCTCCGCGATGACGCCCAGGCCGCCGCACTCGCTGAACTGCTGGGGCGGTCCCAGGCTCTGGTGATGCGCGGCAACGGCGCCATCGTAGTCGGCGGCTCCCTGGTGGAAGTGCTGACCCTCAACTTCTACCTGGAGGACGCCGCGCGCATCGAACTGCAACTGCTGGCCGCCGGTGTCGCCGACCACGCGCCACTGCTGCGCCAGGCCGAAGCCCAGCAGCGTGCCACCAACAGCGGCCGAATCTTCGAGCGCATGTGGGACTACCTCACCGCCGGCGACGCCGAGTTGAACCTGATAACAAGAGAAGAGCGCTAACCATGACTAAGCATTTTTATAACTTTATCGATAACCAATGGGTTGAAGGCGTGCGCACCTTCGATAACCGTAACCCTGCCGACAACAGCGTGATTGGCCAGGTCCACGAAGCCGGTCGCGAGCAAGTCGATTCTGCGGTCAAAGCCGCACGCGCCGCCCTGAATGGCCCGTGGGGCAAGATGACCATTGCCCAGCGCACCGCCTTGCTGCACAAAGTGGCTGACGGCATCGAGCAGCGCGCCGAAGAATTCGTCGCCGCCGAAGTGGCTGATACCGGTAAGCCCCATGCGCTCGCCAGTCACCTGGACATCCCGCGCGGCGCCGCCAACTTCAAAGTCTTCGCCGACCTGATCCGCAATGTGCCCACCGAAAGCTTCACCATGGACACCCCCGACGGCGGTAAGGCGGTCAACTATGCGGTGCGTAACCCGCGCGGTGTGATCGGCGTGATTTGCCCGTGGAACCTGCCGCTGCTGCTGATGACCTGGAAAGTCGGCCCGGCCCTGGCCTGTGGCAACACCGTGGTGGTCAAGCCCTCGGAAGAAACTCCGGCCACCGCCACCTTGCTTGGCGAAGTGATGCGCGACGCCGGTGTGCCGGCGGGCGTGTACAACGTGGTGCATGGCTTTGGTGAGAACTCGGCCGGTGCATTCTTGACCGAACATAAAGACGTCGACGGCATCACCTTCACTGGTGAAACCGGCACTGGCGAGGCAATCATGAAAGCCGCGTCCAAGGGCGTGCGCCCGGTGTCGCTGGAGCTGGGCGGCAAGAACGCCGGGGTGATTTTTGCCGATGCTGACCTGGACAAGGCAGTGGCAGGCATCGCCCGTGCGGTGTTCGAAAACAGTGGCCAGGTGTGCCTCGGTACCGAGCGTGTCTACGTCCAACGCCCGCTGTTTGACGCGTTTGTCGCGGCCCTCAAGGTGCGCGCCGAAGCCATCAAGGTCGGCCCGCCGAATGAGTCGGGTGTGACCATGGGCCCGCTGGTTTCCGTGGGCCACCGCCAGAAAGTTCTGAGCTACTACCAACAAGCCGCGCGTGACGGCGCCACCGTGGTCACCGGCGGCGGTATCCCGAACATGCCTGCAGAGTTGGCCGAAGGCGCCTGGGTACAGCCGACCATCTGGACCGGTCTGTCGGAAGACTCTGCAGTGGTACGCGAAGAAATCTTTGGTCCGTGCTGCCATATCGCGCCGTTTGATGATGAAGACGAAGTGGTGCGCCTGGTCAACGACACGCCGTACGGCCTGGCCGCCAGTGTGTGGACCAGCAACCTGCAAGTCGCCCACCGCATGGGCGCGGCGCTGGACGTGGGGATTTGCTGGATCAATTCCTGGTTCCTGCGTGACCTGCGCACTGCCTTCGGCGGCGCCAAGCAATCGGGCATCGGCCGCGAAGGCGGTGTGCATTCCCTGGAGTTCTACACCGAACTGCGCAACGTATGCATCCGCCTGTGAGTACTGCCATGACTAACTTCAACCATCTTGGCGCGCAGCTGCACCAGGCGCTTACCGACAAGCAACCGCTGGCACCGTTGACCGAGCAATTCCCTGAATTGACGGTAGCCGATGCCTACCAGATCCAACTGGCCATGCTGCAACCACGCCTGGACGCCGGGCAAACCGTGATCGGCAAGAAAATCGGGGTCACCAGTCAAGTGGTGATGGACATGCTCGGTGTCGACCAGCCGGACTTCGGTCATTTGCTCAGCGGCATGCTGGTCAGCGATGGCGCGGCCTTGTCTTGCACCGATTTCATCGCGCCCAAGGCCGAAGGCGAGATCGCCTTTGTACTTAAGGAGGACCTGATCGGTCCCGGCGTGACCCTGGCCGATGTGATACGCGCCACGGCGTATGTGATGCCGTGCTTCGAGATTGTCGATTCGCGGATCAAGGACTGGAAGATTCGTATTCAGGACACTGTGGCCGATAACGCCTCCGCTGCGGCGTTTGTACTTGGTGACGGCGTGGCCGACCCCCGTGAAATCGAGCTGGCTTGCGTCGGCATGACCTTGGAAAAGAACGGCGAGATCGTCGCTACCGGCGCCGGTGCCGCTGCCCTCGGTCACCCGGCCAATGCGGTGGTATGGCTGGCCAACACCCTGGGTGAGCTGGGCATTGCCTTGAAAAAAGGCGAAGTGATCCTGTCCGGATCTCTGGCCGCCATGGTTCCGGTACAGCCCGGTGATCAATTACGCATGAGCCTGGGTGGTATCGGCTCGGCTTCCATCCGATTTGTTTGAAGGACATCCCCCATGAATCTCTCAGCAGCAACCATCGCCGAACTGGCCACCCACCTGGAAAACGCCGAGCTGAACCGCGAGGCAGTGGCAAAGATCACCGATACTCATCCGGAAATGGACTGGGAAGATGCCTACGCGGTCCAAGATACGATTCGGGCCAACAAGGAAGCTCGCGGCGTGCGCGTTGTCGGCCTGAAAATGGGTCTGACGTCCTTCGCCAAGATGAAGCAGATGGGCGTGACCGAGCCGATCCACGGTTTTCTTACGGACTACGGTTCCTGTGCGGATGGAGCGGTGATCGACGTCGATTCGCTGATCCACCCTAAGGTCGAAGCCGAGATTGCCTTCGTGCTCAAGCACCCGCTCAAAGGTCCTGGCGTGCATGTGGGTGATGTTCTGGCGGCGACCGACTTTATCCTACCGGCGGTCGAGGTGATCGACTCGCGCTACGAAAACTTCCGCTTCGACCTCAAGAGCGTGATCGCCGACAACACATCATCGGCGCGTTTCGTAACCGGTGGCCAGGCCCGCAGCGCTCTGGGCATCGACCTCAAATGCCTGGGTGTGGTGATGGAGAAAAACGGTGAAGTGGTTGCCACTGCCGCTGGGGCCGCCGTGCTCGGTCACCCGGCGCAGAGCGTGGCGATGCTCGCCAATATGCTCGCCACCCAGGGCAAGGAGTTGCCCGCCGGCACCTTCATCATGACCGGTGGTGTGACCGAAGCCATCGCGGTAGAGGCGGGTGACCAGATCACCGTGCGCTACCAGCACCTAGGCAGCGTCTCCATGCGCTTTGCCTCCAAATCCGCTTGAGGAATCGACCATGCCGATCATGCAGGTTTTTCTGATTGAAGGCCGCGACGAGGAACAGAAGGCGCGGTTGATCGAGGCGTTGACCAACGCTGCCGTCGAGTCGATCCAGGCACCGCCGGAATCTGTGCGGGTGATTATTACCGAAGTGCCGAAAATCCAGTTTGGGATCGCCGGTAAAACTGCCAAGGCATTGGGGCGCTGAGATGAGCACAGATAAGAAGAAAGTTGCGATCATCGGCTCCGGCAATATTGGCACCGACCTGATGATCAAGATCCTGCGCCACGGCAAGCAGTTGCAGATGGCGGTGATGGTCGGTATCGATGCGGGTTCCGACGGTCTGGACAGAGCGCGGCGTATGGGAGTGGCCACCACCCACGAGGGGGTGGAAGGCCTGGTGAAAATGCCGGAGTTTGCCGAGATCGATTTTGTGTTTGACGCGACGTCAGCTACAGCCCACGTACTCAACGATGCATTGCTGCGCCTGCACAAACCCGGCATCCGCGTGATCGATCTGACCCCAGCAGCCATTGGCCCGTACTGCGTGCCAGTGGTCAACCTGGACGCCAACCTGTCGGCCCTCAACGTCAATATGGTGACCTGCGGTGGGCAGGCAACGATTCCGATGGTGGCGGCGGTGTCCCGCGTGGCCAAGGTGCATTACGCCGAAATCATCGCTTCGATCAGCAGTAAATCCGCTGGCCCCGGCACCCGCGCCAATATAGACGAGTTCACCGAAACCACCGCGCAGGCCATCGAGGTCGTGGGAGGGGCAGGCAAAGGTAAGGCGATCATCGTGCTTAACCCGGCCGAGCCGCCATTGATGATGCGGGACACGGTGTATGTGCTGTCGGAAGCGGCGGACCAGGCTGAGGTCGAAGCATCCATCGAAGACATGGCCAATGCGGTCACTGGCTATGTGCCGGGCTATCGCTTGAAGCAAAAGGTGCAATTCGAAGTGATCGCTCCCGAGACGCCACTGAACATTCCGGGCCTGGGTCGCTTCAGCGGCTTGAAGACTACGGTGTTCCTGGAAGTCGAAGGCGCCGCCCATTACCTGCCAGCCTACGCCGGCAATCTCGACATCATGACTTCCGCTGCGCTGGCCACGGCCGAGCGCATGGCGCAGTCCTTGTGAGGCAGACACCATGACCTTCAATCCTGGCAAGAAGCTGTATATCAGCGATGTGACCCTGCGTGACGGCAGCCATGCGGTACGTCACCAGTACTCCATCGACAATGTGCAAAACATCGCGCGCGCCCTGGACAAGGCCCGCGTCGATTCCATCGAAGTGGCCCACGGCGACGGGCTGCAAGGTTCCAGCTTCAACTACGGTTTCGGTGCCCACACGGACCTGGAGTGGATCGAGGCGGTGAGCGATGTGATCAGCCACGCCAAGGTCGCCACCCTGTTGCTGCCGGGCATTGGCACCGTGCACGACCTCAAGGCTGCCTACAGCGCCGGGGCCCGGGTGGTGCGTGTTGCCACCCATTGCACCGAGGCCGACTGTGCCCGCCAGCACATCGAATATGCGTGCACCCTGGGCATGGATACGGTGGGCTTCCTGATGATGAGCCATCTCACCAGCCCGCAGAACCTGGCTGTCGAAGCAAAGAAAATGGAAAGCTACGGCGCCACCTGCATCTACGTGGTGGACTCTGGCGGTGCCATGAGCATGCAGGACATTCGCGAGCGCTTCCGTGCGGTCAAGGCTGTGCTCAAGCCCGAGACCGAAACCGGCATGCATGCGCACCACAACCTGTCGCTGGGGGTGGCCAATTCGATTGTTGCCGTGGAGGAGGGCTGCGACCGTATCGATGCCAGCCTCGCCGGCATGGGCGCCGGTGCCGGTAACGCGCCGCTGGAAGTGTTTATCGCCGCCGCCGAACGCCTCGGCTGGAACCACGGCACCGACCTCTACACCCTGATGGATGCGGCCGACGATATCGTCCGGCCGTTGCAGGATCGGCCGGTGCGGGTCGACCGCGAAACCCTGGCCCTGGGTTACGCCGGGGTCTACTCGAGCTTCCTGCGCCATGCCGAAATCGCCGCGAGACGCTACGGGCTCAAGACCGTGGACATCCTCGTCGAACTGGGCGCACGACGCATGGTCGGCGGCCAGGAAGACATGATCGTCGACGTCGCATTGGACCTGTTGCAGAGGTCGAACATCTACCCGACCTGAGCGTGCTGAAACCCATTTCACCCCACTGACAAATCCAATAACAGGGGAAACACCATGAACCACAAGACCGCCTCCATTGGCGAAATCATCGATTCCTGCGGGATATCTCGTTACCAGATCATTGTCCTGCTGCTGTGTTTCCTGGTGGTGCTGGTGGATGGTTTCGATACGGCCGTGATCGGCTATATCGCACCGTCCCTGCGCCAGGAATGGGGATTGCAACCCAGTCAACTTTCGCCGGCCTTTGGCGCCGGCCTGTTCGGCCTGATGTGCGGGGCCTTCCTTTTCGGGCCCATCGCCGACAGGTACGGGCGCAAGAAGGTGCTGCTGGTGTCGGTGCTGATCTTCAGCCTCGGCACCCTGGCCTCGGCCTGGGCCCACTCCATCGACAGCCTCACGGCCTTGCGCTTCCTCACCGGGATCGGCCTGGGCGGGGCGATGCCGACCTGCATCACCTTGAGTGCCGAGTACTCGCCGTTGCGGCGGCGGATGATCATGGTGACCTTGAGCTACAGCGGTTTCACCACCGGCCTGGCCCTGGGTGGGGCGGTGGCGAGCCAGATCATCCCGGCCTTCGGCTGGCGCGGCGTGTTGCTGATCGGCGGGCTGGCACCGCTGCTGTTGCTGCCGCTGCTGGCCTGGTACCTGCCGGAGTCTGTGCGCTATATGGCCGCGCATCCGCGTTATGCCGTGGCCTTGCGCAAGGTGGTGGAGAAGATCAGCGGTCGTCGTGACTGGGATGAAGTGACCTTCGTCGAGGACCAGCGACCGGCAGTCGAACGCTCGCCGATCTCGCAACTGTTCATCGAGGGCCGTGCGCTGCGCACGCTGCTGCTGTGGGGCACGTTCTTCTGCTCGCTGTTTGTCTTCTACCTCCTGACCAGTTGGTTGCCGAGCATCCTCAAGGACGCCGGCTATGACATCGCCAGTTCTGCACGGATCGGTGCCATGGTGCCCCTAGGCGGGACCCTCGGGGCGATTTTCATGGCGCTGCTGATGGACCGGGTCAGCCAGTACAAGGTGCTGGGCCTGGCTTACCTTGGCGCGGCGCTAGTGATCGCGTTGGTGGGCTTCGCCTTGGGCCAGGCGACCTGGCTGACGGTGGCAGTGTTCTTCGTCGGCTTCGGCGTGGCTGGGGCACAGAACGGACTGAACCTGCTCTCCGCAAGCATCTATCCGACCACGGCACGGGCCACCGGGGTGAGCTGGGCCATGGCCAACGGCCGGGTCGGATCGATCATCGGCTCGATGCTCGGCGCCTGGCTGATCGCCCAACTGGGCCAACCCACGCTGTTCTTTATCGCCCTGGCGGTGCCGGCCTTGCTCGGCTCCATCGCGATCTTCTCGTTGCAGCGCTTTGCGGTGCGGGAAGACCTGAGCGGCCCACAGGTATCCACCGCGCACTGAAATATTGATACCGATTCACTGACACACCACCAAATCTTGTCGTTCGCGGCAGGAGGGGCCGCGCTTTGCCCGCGTTCGGCCCTGGGTTCCCAACAATAAAAAAACCAAGGGTGTAACTACCATGCGTCAATTCAATATGATCTCGTGTGCTTTCAAACCTGCCGTGTTTGGCCTCTCGCTGCTGACCCTGGTCATCGCGCAGCAGAGCCGCGCTGATGGTTTTATCGACGATGCCAAGGCCAAGATCGACCTGCGCAACGTCTACTTCAACCAGGACAACCGCAGCGGCGCGGCGGCGCCGTCGAAACTGCAGGAGTGGGGTCAGGGCTTTATACTCAACTTCACCTCCGGCTACACCCATGGCCCGGTGGGCTTTGGCGTGGATGCGCTGGGCATGCTCGGGGTGCGCCTGGATTCGGGCAAGGGCACCCATGGCAATCCCAATGCGGTGACCCAGGGGGGCTTTGTATTTCCCAGCGACGCCAGCGGCCGGGCCGTTGATGACTTCGCCACCCTCGGCCTGACCGGCAAGATCCGCATCGCCAAGACCGAACTCAAGGCCGGCACCTTGCTGCCGAAGATGCCGATCCTGATATACAACGACGGACGCCTGTTGCCGGAAACCTTCCAGGGTGTGCAGGTGACGTCACGGGATTTCGATCACTTCACCCTAACGGGCGGGCAGGTCAACGAGGTCAAGAGCCGCAACTCGTCGAACAATGAAGACCTGGCGATTGCCGGGGCTGGTGGGCCGGCCGGACGCCGCAGCAACAAATTCAATTTCGCCGGAGTCGACTACCAGGTCGATCCGAGCCTGTTGTTGCAGTACTACTACGGCAATCTGGAAGACTTCTATCAGCAGCATTTCCTTGGGTTGGTGCAGACTCAACAGTTACCGGTGGGTAGCCTCAAGACTGACCTGCGTTTCTTCGATAGCTCATCGGCCGGTTTGAATGGGAGTCTGGCCGGGCGCCAGGAAGGCTATGTGAGCAGCGGTTATCACAACAACGGCGAAGTGGATAACCGGGCCCTGGCCGGGTTATTCACCTACAGCCTGGGCGGGCATGCAGTGAGCCTGGGCTATCAGCACCTCAATGGCTCTAGTGATTTTCCGTTTCTCAACCAGGGTGATGGTTCGGCGACTTACCTGATCACCGACCGCCAGACCGGCGCACGCTTCCAGCGCGCCGGGGAGAACACCTGGGTCGCACAATACGGCTACAACTTTGCCAGTGTTGGGGTGCCCGGTCTGACCAGCCAGGTCACCTATCAGCGTGGTGGTGACATCAAGTCCGATCAGGGGCCCCAGCACGAATGGGAGCGTGACTTCATGATCGGCTATACGTTCCAGAGCCAGACATTGCGGGGTTTTGGCATGCAATGGCGCAACGCAATGCTACGCAGCAGCGTCGCCACTCAAAGGGATCTGGACGAAAACCGCGTTTACCTGACCTACACCCACGAACTTTTTTGAGGAATGGTTTATGAGCCATTTACTGGAAGTAAGTATTGCCCGGCGAAAGGAAGAAGCCGAGGGCATCATCTCCCTGGAACTGGTGGATCCAGCAGGCAAGTGGCTGCCGGCGTTTGAGGCAGGTGCTCATATCGAAGTCCAGGTCGCTCCAGGCCTTAGCCGCCATTATTCGTTGTGCGGCTCGCCCGAAGATCGCCACTGTTACCGCTTGGGAATCTTGCGCGAGCCTGCCTCAAGGGGCGGCTCGGCGCGGATTCATGAGCATTTCCATGAAGGTGCTCTGATTGCGATTAGCCCTCCGAGTAATCAGTTTCGGTTGGAGGAGGGCGCGGGGCATTCGCTGTTGGTGGGTGGCGGTATCGGCATAACGCCGATACTGGCGATGGCCTGGCAGTTACACCGGATTGGCGCATCGTTTGAAGTGCATTACTGCGTGCGTAATCGGGCCCGCGCTGCCTTTCTGAAGTTGTTGGAGCAGGCACCGTTTGCGGACAAGGTGACGTTGCATATCGACGATGACGGGCAACGCCTGGATATTTCCGGACTGCTACAAGAGCCGGACGTTAAGCGGCATGTCTACGTCTGTGGTCCCGGAGGGTTCATGGATGTGGTGATAAGCACCGCCCGCCAGCAAGGATGGCCGGCGTCGAATGTGCATTACGAATATTTCGCTGCCGACATCGATACCACGGGAGAGGGCTTCACCCTGCATGCCGAGCGCTCCGGTTTGATCCTCCAGGTGCCCGAGGACCGCAGCATCGCCCAGGTACTGCTGGAGGCCGGGGTCGAAGTTCCGCTGTCCTGTGAGCAGGGCGTATGCGGTACCTGCCTGACCCGGGTGCTGGAAGGTATTCCTGACCACCGTGATCTGTTTCTCACCGAGGAGGAAAAAGCCGCCAACGATCAGATGCTGCTGTGTTGTTCTCGGGCCAGCGGTTCGTTTTTGCGACTGGATATTTGAAGGAGACGATCATGAGTTTTTTGCGTAATTGCTGGTATATCGCCGGTTGGGCCGACGAGTTCATTGAAGGTCAGTTGCTGCCCCGGACGTTTCTCAACGAAAAGATTGTGCTGTTTCGTGACAGCAAAGGTTCCTTGCAGGCGCTGCAGGATCGCTGCCCCCACCGCTTTGTCCCACTGCACTTAGGGCGCCTTGAAAATGACAGGATCCAATGCGCCTATCACGGCCTGAGTTTCGATTGCAGCGGCGCCTGTGTGCACAACCCTCATGGCAACGGTGCTATTCCCAAGGCTGCGCATGTACGGGCCTATCCCATACAGGAGCGTCACGGATTTGCCTGGATCTGGATGGGTGAGGCGGACCGCGCCGATCCGGCATTGATCACTGACTTCAGTCCCGTAGACCCGCAAACCGCTTACATCGGCAAAAGCTACTTGCACGTTAAGGCCAACTACGTGCTTGAGACCGATAATATTCTTGATCTGAGCCACATTGAGTTTTTGCACGGTAACTCCCTGGGCAGTTCTGCCGTGGCTCAAGGTGTCATTGAGGTTGAGCAGCACGGCGAAACCGTGCATTCCAAACGCACCACTCACAACGAACTACTGACTCCAGATCTGGAGCGCCTACGTGGTATTCCCACCGGGAAACGGGTCGATCGCTGGCTCGATGTGCGATGGAATGCTCCCTCCAACATGCTGCTCAACAGTGGTTATACCCTAAGTGGAGAACCCCGCGATCAGGGCCGTTCAGTTTACGTCGCCCACGTATTTACTCCAGAAACTACCGCCACTACGCATTACTGGTTTGGCATTGCCTTCCCTAAAAAACTAGGTGAGGAAGGCAGACGGCTCGCTGAAGAGAATATCCAGTGGCTGCTTCAACCCTTCACCACCGAAGACATGCCCATGCTTCAGGCTCAGCAGGAAGTGATTGGTGATGAGGATTTTTGGGCGCTCAAACCGGTATTGCTGGCTAGCGATGGCGGTGCGGTACGTGCCCGACGCCTTTTGGAGAAGATGATCAAGCAAGAACAAGAAATGACGGGTACCCGATTTGAAAAGCCAATTATCGAGAGCAGCGCTCCAGCCATTTGAAGAACCTATAACAAAAGCCCTATGAGGGATTAAATGAATAATTGGCTCAGTAATATCAGCGTCAACCTTAAGTTGGCGCTGGGCTTCGGCCTTGTACTGGCACTGACCCTGCTTCTTGCCCTGATGGGCTGGACCAGTCTGGAAAGGCTGACCTGGCGGAGCGACCGAATGGGCGATATCGCGCAGTTGAACCTACTGCTGAATAATGTCCGAGTGTCCCGTTTGCAATACATGCTGACTAGTGGTGATGAGACCGCTGCCCAGAAGGTGCAAGTGAGCGTGGGGGCGTTCACCACCCAACAACAGAAACTGCTTGGCACTTTCAGTCAACCGGAAAACCTCAAGCTGCTCAAAGAACAAGTGGCCGGCATTGGCAGCTTCCAACAGTCGTTGAATAAAATGCGCGATGCGTTTCAAGCCGGGCACGGTGCACGCACGGCCATGGGCAGTAACGCCGAGGTCGCTAATAGGCTGATCGCCACAATCTATAGCAGTGTGCTTCAAATGAATCCAGGCAATGCGGATCGTTTCGAACAGCTGCAGGACGTCAGCCGCGTTAAAGAACAGTTCCTGTTGACCCTTAATGAAGTGAATGGTTACATCGCCAACAGCTCTCCGGATACGGAGCAGAGAGCCGTCAACCAGTTGTATGAAACCATTGAAGGATTGAAACAACTCGGTGAAAACTTGAGTATCAGCCAGCAGGACGTACTGCATCAGTTGCAAGGTGCGCTAGCGAGCTACCGTACTGCCTTACTGGCCTACAAAACGGCGAACAACCTCATAACCCTGACGGGCAAAGAAATGGTCAGCCAAGGAAGCGAGATGTGGGCTCGTAGCGAAGCTCTTTATCAAAATCAGTTGGATAGCCGCGACAGTGAAACCGCCCTGATGCGTAGCCTGCAGTTGGTGTGCACACTGTTGATCTTGCTGTTCGGCATCCTCGCGGCAGTCGCCATCACTGTTCAAATTACCCGTCCGATCCGTGAAACCCTCGACATAGTCGAACGCATCGCCACGGGCGATCTCACGCAGAATCTTGTGGTCACTCGCAGCGATGAATTAGGGGTGTTGCAACAAGGTATCCAGCGGATGGGAGAAACCTTGCGCAATCTCATCAGCGGCATTCGCGACGGCGTGACTCAGATAGCCGGCGCTGCCGAAGAGCTGTCAACGGTGACCGAACAAACGAGCAGCGGGGTTAACAAACAAAAAATTGAAGCCGATCAGGTCGCCACCGCCATGCACGAAATGACTGCCACCCGTGCAGGATGTCGCGCACAATGCCGAGCAAGCTTCGCAAGTAGCTTTAGAGGCTGACGATCAAGCCCGCGAAGGTTACAACGTGGTTGCCGAGACCATCGCACAGATCGAGCACCTGGCTGCACAAGTCGTGAGCTCTACAGAAGCGATGAGCGTCCTGCAGAAGGAAAGCGCCAAAATCGGTAGCGTCATGGACGTTATTAAGGCCGTGGCAGAACAGACGAACCTGTTGGCACTCAACGCCGCGATTGAAGCTGCACGAGCCGGGGAGGCAGGTCGAGGTTTTGCTGTGGTCGCCGACGAAGTTCGTGCTCTGGCTCAACGCACCAGGAAATCCACCGAGGAAATCGAAGGTCTGGTCGCCGGTTTACAGAGTGGCACCGAGCAGGTGGCCACTGTCATGAGCAAAAGCCGTACCCTGACCGACAATAGTGTCGGACTGGCTCGTAAGGCAGGTGTCTCACTGGGCAACATTACGCGCATCGTATCGAGCATCCAATCGATGAATCAACAGATCGCGGCGGCTGCAGTACAACAATATGCCGTGGCCGAAGGTATCAACCGCAGCGTCATCAACGTGCGCAATGTTTCCGAACAATCTGCTACTGCGAGTGATGAAACCGCTGCCTCCAGCGTGGAGTTGGCACGCCTGGGTAACCAGTTGCAACAACTGATCAATTATTTCAAGATCTGATGAGCGAGATCGCTCTCAGGTATTGAATGGGGTGCGTGAAACATCCACCACTTGAGGTCTATGTGCCTGACCGTGAGTAGTCGGTAGTCGATGGATGTTCCTGGTGCAACCGTTACACCGAAAAAGCCAAACGGTAGCTCATGGTTGCGCACCGCGTCGAATATTTTTTCCGTGTTGATGTGGAGGCATGGCCATTGGGGGAAGGTCGTGGACAGCAGAGCGGGGCAATCCCAGGCGGACTCAAGAATCTGAGATTCATGAGCCATAAGATTGCACCAGCGTATGGCAGCATCGATGGGACGATAAAATACTTTTGTCACTGGATTGTAGCTTTGGGGTGTGTACATAGCAGCCTCTTCATGTCTGAGGGAACAGAACCGCTAGGTACGTTTTAAAGGCTCGTACTAGCCTGAGCATCCGTGCGGTGACTGTTCCTTGATTCGGTTTTGCGTGACGGCAAATTGATATCCTATTTATGAGATATTAAGATTCAGTTAGATGTAGCTGTTACTCTTGATCAGCAACATTTGCAATATGGTACTTGTCCCCGATAAGATAATATGTGTCAGGCTGCTGCGAGCGCAATAAACTCTCAAAGACATCGGCATAGTTGGATGCCGCAGAAGCCTGAAGCCCTTTCCCTTGGCTGCAGGTTCTGCGGTCTTCTCGCCAGGATCTAGTTATCTTCTATAAGAAATCTAAATGGATGACGGAAGGTGATTTCCCAGGTCAAAGTGGATAAGTCAATTTCAGCCAGTAGGCACTCCCCTCCGGCCTGTTACGCACATCGCTTTCCTGCTGCCACTTGGCGGTTACAAACCAGCCCGAGGCGCTGTTGTATTTAATTGAAGGGCCAATGGCAAAGGCACGTCCCTTGTTGTCGGTAACGCGATCACCGTCTTGCCGGTCGTCTGTGACCTGGTGATAGATATACCCCCCAATGCCCACGACCCAGCCATTGCCCATGCCCCAGCCCAAGTCGTAATCAGCATGGGCTTCCTGGCCTGAACGGTAATGGGTGGTGGGGTTTTTCGCGTTGAAGTCATACATCAATTTGATATCCATGTTCGGACCAACGGGGTCGATGTAAGAGAACGCTGCCACTGGCTCTGCGGCCCAGTAATTGCGTCCGATATTGGCCTGGTTATCTTTATCGTACTGACCTGTGGGCGCGATTATGTCCAGTGCGTAGACGGCATGAAACTTGTCGCTGTAGTGATAGCCCAGCGCAGGGCCGAAGATGATGTCGCCTAGACCGGTGCGATGATCGCGGTTGCCGTTGACGGTTACGGTGAGGTCGACCAGCGGGGCGATAGCTTGGAACGCCAAGTCGCCTCCCAGTACTGTCTGTTGCGTTACCCATACCACTCGCGGTGCGATGACATTGGCACGCAAGCGAAAGTCAATGGCCTGAGAGTGCCCGCCATTGTTCTTCAGGTCGTTCGCGGCATAGTGCTCGCTATAGACCTGTGCGTACCAGCCCGGTGGCGGCAAGGCGCCGGACAAGTAGTTCTCGGCACCCATGGGGTAGGACGAGCCGCCCCCTTCAGAGGCCCATGCGGTGCCAAGCGTGCAACTCAACACGCCAATGAGGAAAAACCGTTTCTTGTTATTCATGTGGTTATCCAGGATTCGAGGCAATAGAGCGCCCAGCCGCCCGAGCGGTAAAGCGCTACCGTGTTTAACGAAAGACGTTGAATGCGTTGAGATCAGGCTTTGCGCAATGGCCAGAAATCAAAGTACTGACTGGACAC
Source organism: Pseudomonas sp. G11 (assembly GCF_029457515.1). Taxonomy (NCBI): domain Bacteria; kingdom Pseudomonadati; phylum Pseudomonadota; class Gammaproteobacteria; order Pseudomonadales; family Pseudomonadaceae; genus Pseudomonas; species Pseudomonas sp. G11. Next base: position 4,228,475 of record NZ_CP120377.1, on the reverse strand, counting down.
AACCAGCAGCGGGAAGGTCATGGCCAGTAACGCAGAGGCGAGCCAAAGTTCGTGGGTATAAGTGGGCGCGCCCTCGCTCATTGGCCCACTTAGGAGCGGCCCCAGGGCCCAGTAGAGGCGCGGCAAAACGGCACCTGCCAGGCAGGCGATACCCAGTTGCAACAAACCCCTGACGGGTTGAGTTCGGTGTTCAAACAACTGGTCTTCAAACATCAGTAACGGTACCAGTGCGCCAAACAGTAGGGCGATGGCGCCATGCACCATGAACTTCACCGGTTCGATTCCCAGCACGCGAGTGCCCAGCCAATAGAGCAGCGCAGTCACAGCCATCGTCTGAACGGTGATGGCAACCGCCAGCAACCGTGGTTTGCGTGCCAGTGTCGCAGTGTTCAGTGGCCAGAAGTCCAGCAGCACGCCGGAAAACACGACACTCACACTGGTGACTGCAAAGGCCAGTATTTCAAACGCTGCGAACAGACCGTGGGGGTCAAGACTTGCAAGGTAGAACGGCGCCTCGGCCATCGCGGAGAAATCGAACAGCACACAGAACAACAGATAGCCCAGGCCATAAGCTACCAGCAGTGTCCCGATGCCGAGGATCGCCGGATTCTCGGTAAATGACGAGAGTGGCCAGCAGCGCCAGACAATCACGAACCAGAACGTCAGCAGCACGCAGAAGATCACATACATCAGTGTGAAGGGCGTAGGTGGCCCGACTTGCTGGGCCTGGGTATAGAAGATCACCGCACTGACCGCACACGCCACGGCCAGCGTCAAAACCAGCATTACCAGCCCCTTGGCCGGCTGGGGTAATGCCGCGACCCAGCCAGGGTATTGGCTGCGCCAGAGCATGGACAGCACGATCTCCACGGGCACGCCGACGACAACCACAAAGGTCACCCAACTGGCGAAGAAATCACCTTTGAAGCCACCGATGATCAACAGTGACAGTGCCATGACCACCAGCAACATGAGGCTGCCAAGCACCGGTTGTCGCGCCAGCGGAGCTAGCGCAACCCGGCTCGGCTGGCGCAGTGGGGTGGGGTTGTCCTGAGTAACGCTATTGTTTTTATTATTCATGCTCAGTGCTCCTGGTAGGGTCAGCCTGCTTTTTTCAGCAGGTCGAGGGCGACATCGACAATCATGTCTTCCTGGCCGCCGACCATTTGCCGGCGGCCCAGTTCGACGAGAATGTCCAACGTCTTGAGTCCGTAATGCTCGGCAGCGACTTCGGCATGGCGCAAGAAGCTTGAGTACACACCGGCATAGCCTAGGGCCAGGGTTTCCCGATCGACCCGCACGGGACGGGTTTGCAACGGGCGCACGATGTCATCGGCGGCATCCATCAGCGTGTACAGATCGGTGCCATGGTTCCAGCCCAGACGCTCGGCCGCCGCGATAAATACTTCCAGTGGTGCATTGCCCGCACCGGCCCCCATGCCGGCCAGGCTGGCATCGATCCGGTCGCAACCTTCCTCCACGGCGACGATGGAGTTGGCCACCCCCAGACTCAGGTTGTGGTGCGCGTGAATACCGGTTTGCGTGGTCGGTTCGAGCACGTCCTTGAGGGCTCGGAAGCGCTCACGAATATCCTGCATGTTCATCGCTCCGCCAGAATCGACGACGTAGATACAAGTCGCGCCATACCGCTCCATCTTCTTCGCCTGCTGGGCGAACGCAGCCGGTTCGATCATATGACTCATCATCAGGAAGCCCACCGTGTCCATGCCCAGGCCGCGGGCATGTTCGATGTGTTGCTGAGAGATATCGGCCTCTGTGCAATGGGTCGCTACGCGAACGATGCTGGCCCCTGCCTTGTGTGCGTTGTCGAGATCGTGAGTAGTGCCAATGCCGGGTAACAGCAACGTTGCGATCTTGGCGTGGCTGATAACATCCGCCACTGCCTCGATCCATTCAATATCGCTATGGGCGCCAAAGCCGTAGTTGAAACTGGAGCCCTGCAGACCGTCGCCGTGAGCGACTTCAATGCTGTCGACTCGGGCCTTGTCCAGTTCGCGAGCGATGTCCTGCACATTCTTTATCGAGTACTGATGGCGCACGGCGTGGCTGCCATCGCGCAAGGTCACGTCGGAGATATAGAGTTTTTTGTTCATTGGGGGTCCCATTGAGCATCTGAATAAATGATCAGGTCATCACAGTCAGGAAGCGTTCGTTGAGTACGCGGCTGTGATAGAAAATCGCCTTGCCCAAGTGTTTTTCATCCCAGGTGATGGGCTTCTGATCCGGGTAGTGGAAGTCTCCGCCGGCAAATACTTCGTTTCGGTTGCCCGAGGGGTCGAAGAAGTAAATGGTCTGGCCATGAGTGATACCGTGGCGGGTTGGGCCAAAGTCCAGCGAGGTGTCGCTCATGGAGATCAAGTCTCCCGCGCGCAACAGGCCTTCCCAGGTGTCGATCAGGAACGAGGCATGGTGGAATCCGCCGATGTTCCCGTCCTCGATGAATGCGACGTCATGGGCCTTGGTCGACAGTGAGAGGAAGTTGGCCACGGCATGCCCCTCTTCGTTGACGACCTGTTCGGCAAGGTGAAAACCCAGGACGTCGATAAACAGTTCACGGGTCAGGTGCAGGTCGCCGCCGTGCAGTTGGCAATGGTCGAAGCGCATGGCGCGCATGCCTTTGAGCCCGCGAGGCCAGGCTTCCGGATTCTTCTCGGCAATACCCCAGCGGCCGGTGTATTCCTTCTCTGCATACAGCTCGAACCAGTGCCCGGAGGGGCCGAAGAAACGCACGCGGCGTCCGCAAAAATCCAGCTCGCCGGCAGGGATATGTTCGACCTGGCAGCCGTAGGCCAGCAGGTCTTGGGTCAACTGCACCAGCGACTGATCGTCGATGACCTTGTAACCCATGAAATCCATGCCCGGTTTATCCGCTTCAACCAGCACCACTGAAAAGCGTTCCACCTCTGTCCAGCCCTTGAGGTAAACCCTGCCTTGGCTGTCACGGTGGGTCAGAATCAACCCCACCAGTTCAACGTAATGTTTGACTGAGGCTTCCATGTCCAGCACACGGATTTGCACGTGGCCAGGACGCAATATGCCTTTTTTCATGATTTCACCTGTCTGTTGTATTTGTTTTTTCGGCTGCCCGAAGGGGCGCCTATATAGGTTCTTTCAATCGCTCGATTTCCAGATCGCTCTGGGGGATAACGCGGCACGCCAATACGAAGCCTTGCTCCTGTTCTCCGTCAGCAATATGTTGGCGGCTCATTCGCCCGCATTTGTAGTCCCCTGACAGGATTCGCACCTTGCAAACTCCGCAGCCGCCACCGCGACAGCCCACAGCAATGGCACGGCAACCTGCCAATTCCATGGCGCGCAACAGTGGGGCTCCGTCCAGCACCTGGAACACCTCGCCGCTTACGCGTTCGCGGATGCAGTGTGTTCGCGCGCCCATCAGTCCAGGTTGCCAGGCAATGCCGTGGTTGCCGCCAACCGTTCGGCACAGGCCAGTGCTGCCGAGGTCATGATGTCCAGATTGCCTGCATAGGCGGGCAGGTAATGCGCTGCACCTTCCACTTCGAGAAACACCGAGACCTTCAATCCGCGTGTCAGGCCCAGGCCAGGCACATTGACCGGCGTGTCGATCTGCTCGAACTGTACCGCCTGCTTGAGCCTATAACCCGGCACATATGCATGTACTCGGGCCACCATTGCTTCGACACTGGCGGTTATCGCTTCGCGGTCGGCGGGGTCACACAGTACAAACACGCTGTCGCGCATGATGGGTGGAGGCTCCGCCGGGTTGAGGATGATGATTGCCTTGCCACGTGTTGCACCGCCCAGCACTTCAATGGCTTTGGCTGTGGTTTCGGTGAACTCATCGATATTGGCCCGTGTGCCCGGGCCTGCCGAATGGCTGGAGATCGAAGCTACGATTTCGGCGTAATGCACCTGGGTCACCTGGGAGATGGCCTTGACTATCGGTATGGTCGCCTGGCCACCGCAGGTCACCATATTGATGTTGGTGGCCTCCAGTTCGTCATCCAGATTGATTGCCGGTATCACGTAAGGACCGATGGCCGCGGGTGTGAGGTCAATTACTCGAATGCCGTGTGCCTGCAATACGGTGTTGTGGTGCGCATGGGCCTGTGCGGACGTAGCATCGAACACGATGCCAATATCTTTGAATTCGGGTAGCTGTAGCAAACCCTCGACGCCGTCGGCGGTAATGGCGACGCCCATGCGTTTGGCTCGAGCCAGGCCATCCGAAGCGGGGTCGATACCGACCATTGTACCCATGGCGATGTGTTCGCCGTGGCGCAATACCTTGATCATCAGGTCGGTGCCGATGTTTCCCGAGCCGATGATTGCAACTTTGCAACGAGCTGTTGTCGTCTTCATGTGAACCCCAGACACTTATTGTTTTGGTCTTGCGTACAGCACTGGCTAGCGACCGCGTTGCTTGGCGGTCTGACCGGCAATACCGAAGTCGGTATTGGGCACTTCGTTGATGATCACGCGCACCGATTCGATCGGTGCGTCCAGGGCCTCAACTGCAGCGCGTGTCAGTGCTTCGATTAGGCGCGCTTTCTGTGCTTCGCTGCGACCCTGGATCAGGTGGACTTGCATGATGGGCATAGCATTACTCCAGACGAGTTAGACGAAACGCATTGAGACGGAGCCCAAATGCTGATAGCGCACAGTGATGTTGTCTCCGGCCTGGACTGCGATCGCTTCTGTGGCGCCGCCGGTCAAAATCAGGGTGCCTGCGGGGATTTCACGTCCTTGGGCGCCCAGCATGTTGGCGAGCATTGCGACGCTTTGCGCTGGGTTACCCAGCACGGCTGCGGCGGAGGCAAGGGCTACGATCTCGCCGTTTTTCTCCATCACCACGCCGAGGTTTTTCAGGTCCAGTCCCTGCACGTTGCGATGGCGGCCTCCCAGTACGTAGCGTGCAGACGAGGTGTTGTCGGCGATCACGCTTTTCAGATCGAAGCGGAAGTTCTCGTAGCGAGAGTCGATGACTTCGACGGCAGGCAGAATGAAATCGGTCGCTGCCAAGACGCTGCCGACGTTGCAACCTGGGCCACGCAGGGGCTTGCGAGTGACAAAGGCAATTTCGGCTTCGACCTTGGGGTGAATCAGCCCGGCAGTTTCGATAACACCGCCGTCGGCAACCGAGCCGTAGTCAGTGATAAAACCGTGGATCGGGTCGATAACGCCCATCTGGCGCATCTTGGCGTGTGAAGTCAGGCCCATTTTCAAGCCGGCAATCCGCACGCCCCGGCCGATTTTAAGGGCACGAATTGCGTCCTGAATCGCGTAGGCGTCTTCCCAATCCATTTCGGGATAGTCGTCCGTAATTTTATGGACGGCTCGGTTTTGCATTTCCGCTGCGTCCAGGTGCACCGCCAGTTGCTCGATAACGTCTTGTGTCAGGTTCATCAGGCATTTCCCTTCAAATAAAACGTACGCCGGCCGAGCCGATGCCGCCGATGCTCATACGCAGATTGTCACCGGCTTTCACGGCAACCATGGCGCCCAGCGAGCCGGACAAAATCACTTCGCCGGGTTTAAGGGTCATGTCCAGCGTGCCCAGCGTATTGGCCAGCCAAGCTACGGCATTCGCGGGGTGGCCCAGTGCTGCGGCACCCGCGCCCGTCGAAACGATCTCGCCGTTGAGCTCAAGGGTCATGCCGACCAATGAGAGGTCGAGTTCACGCGGGTCGACGGCGCAATCGCCAAGGATAAACAGGCTTGAAGAGGCGTTATCCGCCACGGTGTCCTGAATCTGAATCTTCCAGTCACGGATGCGCGAGTCGACGATTTCGAAGCAAGGCATTACGTATTCAGTGGCCCGCAATACATCGGCAACGGTAACCCCCGGGCCGGCCAATCCGTGTTTGAGGATGAACGCAATTTCGCCCTCTGCCTTAGGTGCGATCAACTCATTGATCGCGATAGCCGCTCCGTCTTCGCGCAGCATTGCGCTGGTCAGGTGGCCGAAATCCGGCTGATCGACTTTTAGCAAGTCCATGACTACCTGGCTGGTCACGCCGATTTTTTTGCCAATGACGCGCTCGCCGTCGATTTCGACGCGATGCGCCAACACACGCATTTGAATGGCGTAAGCATCTTGCAAAGTCAGGCTAGGGACGCGTTCGGTGAGCGGGGCGATGGGTTGGCTATCCTTGAGCGCGCGATAAAGCTCATCACTTAACTGCTCGATAAACATGGGCTGCATAAGAAGGCCTTTTATTGGTTTAGTCCTGGTCCTGATGCGCAAGACCTTTAGGCAGCTCATGGTGTAAAAGTTAGACGATGCCGTCCAATGCCATATAATTACTAACTGATGCCGATCAGGCATCGTTGACGAGCCCTCAGGTACCCCCATGGAAATCAGGCAGCTGCGTTACTTCATTGCCGTTGCGGAAGAGTTGAACTTCAATCGCGCCGCTGAGCGATTGCACATCACTCAACCCGCGTTGAGTCGACAGATCCAACAGCTTGAAGAAGCTATCCCAGCAGTGCTGCTGGAAAGGAACTCTAAGCGGGTGACGCTCACCGACGCTGGCAAGTCGTTCTATGAGCACGGGATCAGGATTCTGGAGCAATTGCAGCATGCGGCGGATGAGTCGCGCATGTTGTCAGTGGGCCAGAGGGGGAATCTGAGTGTGGGGATATTCGGTTCGGCGATCCTGGATTTGATCCCCCAAGTCCTGCACCGGTTTTCTACGATTTATCCCAATGTGAATGTCTCGCTGCACCCCATGGACAAAGATGCCCAGATCCAGGCATTGCGCGAACGCCGCCTCACCATCGGTTTCAATCGATTGGTCCCGGCAGAGCCGGATATCGAACAGGAACGGGTACGAACGGAACCCCTGATCATCGCGATTCCGGCCACGCATCCGCTGGCAAAACGAAAGGAGGTTGAATTAGGGGATGTGCTGGACGAGCCTTTGATCCTGTACCCGCGAGGTGTTCGGGGCAGCTTGATGGTTCAGGTACGCAAGTTGTATTCCGAGTATGGAGCGGTGCCCGTGGTTGCCCAGGAAGTCACAGACGTAACCACCAGTATCGCGTTAGTGGCCGCCGGAGGAGGGTTGAGCATTGTGCCTAATGCGGCGAAAAACTTGCGTTTGCCTGGCGTGGTTTATAAGCCGCTGAAATGTCGGGGAGACTCATCAATAGAATTGATTTGCTTGTATCGCAAAGGTGACAAATCACCCGTTCTGCAGGCTTTTCTGCAGACGATACGGGCGTTTATTGGCGAGACAGATAGCTAGGTCTGATCTGCAATATGCTATGAATAATTGATCCGTCGTATTGAATGTATCTCGAAACTTTACCTTGGTTTACAAACTATTTACGCCCGGAGCGATATTATCAATGGGTTGTCAACATCAAATAACATCTCGCGTGGACACACTTATTTGCCCGAACAATTGGACATCAAGAGCGAGCAACCATGGACGCCTTTCCTTTGAAAAACGTGATCAACCGTTATGCGACTCCCTTGACGACGGGCTTTTTTCTAGTGTCTCTGATTTCGGGCGTGGCGCTGTTCTTCCACTGGGCATCTGGATTTTTCCATAGCATGCATGAATGGCTGAGTATGGTACTACTCGTTCCATTTACCTTGCATATGTGGAAAAACTGGGGTCCCTTGATGGGTTATATCAAGCGCAAGACATTGTTTCTGCCGTTGCTGCTTTCGCTTGTAGTCGCGGTGCCTTTTGCTGTTTCAGGCATGGGAAACAATCGTGGTGGAAACCCGGCATTCGCCGCAGTACAACTGGTGACTAAGGCACCTTTGACCGACAGTGCACCACTCTTCAAGAATACGCCTGACGAGTTGATCACGAGGCTGCGTGGACGCGGTCTGGTAGTTGCGTCCTCCAGTGAAAGCCTCGAGCAGATTGCGCAGTCTGCAAACATGCAGCCTGCGCTCTTGGTCACTGAGTTGATGAATGAGCGACAGTAACCTCATTTGATGTTGACTGAAGCCTCTGCTCAGAGCTGTGCCGAGAGTCCCTGCAGAGGCTGGCTCAACTCTGCCACGCCCACTGCCAAGCCTGGCGCATAAGGCAGTACAAAGACCACTGTGAGCCCCCTCAGGGAAATTATCCCGAACCACGCGGTGGAGACCTGGCTGTGGGTCTCAACCGGCGCTGGCGTCAAGAAACTCCAGTTAGTAGCACCTTCAGGAATTTAGGATGCCTCCGTATACAGAGCACGCCCGTCAGCCGGTGAACGCAACCTATTGTTTGTCGCGGACGCATTTTTCAACCACATGCCGGAATTTCATTGATCCAGTTTTGAATACCAAGCTCGTTGTTGAACTTTGCTTCTAGGCTGCTGGATTGGGTCAGCACAGTAAAGTATCTGGGGCAAAAACGCATTGGCGGTAACACGCATACTTCTTCACGCCTCAGCCTCCACCGGAGAAGTGGGGTCGCCAGCCTGAGGACATTCAACGAATCACTTTTCATCCGATAAGAAAAACCGATACCCGCTTAAGGATTTCCCAGAGGCGGAGCAGGCATCTGCGGCTTTAGAGTCACGCCCATCGTTCGATCGTCGGACTGGAGTTTGAAGCCTGTGCTTACGCAAGCGCGGTTGGAATTTCTACAAAAATAATAAGGTGAAAAAATATGACTCACGAACCGGTCGATATCAAAGCCTGGATCGACAATCGGCCTGTGGCCAAATACCAGTGGTTGATCCTTGCCTTGTGTTTTTTCGTTGTATTGTTCGATGGTTTTGATGTAGCGGTGATGGGCTTTGTTGCGCCGTCACTGATTCAGGAGTGGGGGCTGTCACGGGCAGCCTTTGGGCCGGTGATGAGTGCAGGCATGGTCGGTCTGGCCATCGGCGCCTTGACTGCTGGCCCCTACGCAGACCGTCTGGGCCGCAAAAAAATAATGCTGTTTGCCGTGACCGGTTTCAGCGTGTTGAGCCTGGCTTGCGCCTTCGCCCGCAACCCCTACGAATTGGCCACTTTGCGCTTGTTGACCGGCATTGCGCTGGGCGCCGCCTTGCCCAACACCACGACGCTGCTGGCCGAGTACCTACCGGAGCGTAATCGCTCGCTGTTTATCACTATCATGTTCACCGGTTTCAACATGGGTTCGGGGTTGGGTGGCTTTGTTGCCGCCTGGTTAATCCCTAGTCACGGCTGGCAGTCGGTGTTGCTGTTTGGCGGCATAATGCCGCTGCTATTGTTGCCTTTCCTGTGGTTGCTGCTGCCTGAGTCGGCACGTTTTCTGGCTGCGCACAATGTGCCTGCCACTCAGATTGCTAAGGTCCTGAACAAGTTGGGAGGGACTTTCAGTACGGCAACCAGATTTGTCATGTCCGAACCTCAGGTCCAGCGCAAAGCGCCGGTGCGCATGCTGTTCACTGAGCAGTATCGTTTTGGAACGCTGGCGTTGTGGCTGACCTACTTCATGGGCCTGCTGGTGATCTACTTGACCATGGGCTGGATGCCGACCCTGCTGCGTGATGGCGGCTTGTCCATCGAGCGCGCAGCGACCATTACCGGGCTGTTCCAGATCGGCAGCACGCTTGGCGCCATCGTGGTCGGCTGGGCCATGGACCGACGCAATCCGAACGCAGTCATCGCCACTTCTTATGCATTGGGCGGTGCGTTTATTCTGTTGCTTGGGGCCTTCAGCTTGGAGTCGGTAAAGCGCTGGTGCCGGGAACAAGGGCTTTTTCGTGTCTGGACGACGGTATTATTTTCTCGGCCAGGGTCAGATGGCCTGGGGTTTGAAGTCGCCGACGGCAACCGGCATCACGTCCTTGAGCAGGGCCACGGATTTTTCCAGGCCCTCAAGGCTGTTGAGCAGCACATCCTCGTGTTCAACCGACAGCCAGCCATCGTAGCCGGCCATTTTCAGGCGGTAGCAGAACTGCCGCCACCATTGCTCGCCGTGGCCAAAACCTAGGGTGATGTAGGACCAGCTGCGTGCCGGGATATCCATCAGCGAGCCGTTTTCCAGCAGTGAATCAACGGCCTGCAGTGGGGCGTTGAGCAAGGTGTCCTTGGCGTGCACGTGATAGATCGCCTCGCCCAGTGCCTCGGCAGCCACCAACGGGTCGGCGCCCATCCAGAACAAGTGCGAAGGGTCGAGGTTGGCGCCGATCATCGGGCCGATGGCCTCGCGCAATTTCAGCAGCGCCCGCACGTTGTACACACACTGGTTGCCATGCAACTCTAGGGCGATGCGCTCCACTCCATGTGCCTGGGCCAGGTCGGCGATTTCGCTCCAGAATGGCAGCAGCCGCTCTTCCCATTGGTAGCGCAGAATGGTCTGGGTCTCCGGCGGCCAGGACGCCACCACCCAGTTGGGCATGCGGTCGCCGATCTGGCCTTCGGGCAAACCGGACATAGCGCAGACGGTCTTGATCCCCAGTTCACCTGCCACGCGAATGGTGTCCTTCAGGCACTGGCCCTGTTCCGGTTGGGTGGGATGCAGTGGGTTGCCGTTGGCGTTGAGGGAAATGATTTCCAGGTTGTGTTCTTCAAAAGCGCGCTTGAATTCGCGCCGATTCGCGGCACTGTCGAGCATCTGCGCTAGGTTGAAATGTGGTGCGGTGGACCAGCCGCCGGTGTTCACTTCAAGGCCAGAGACGCCCAGTCGTTCTGCGTGCCTGAGCACGTCCCGAAAGGGCAGCGCGCCCAGGCTGTCGGTGACAAATCCCAGTTTCATGACAAGGCTCCTTCGCGTGACAAGTACAGGGCGGGGGTGTCTAGGGCGCGTAAGCTGACGCGGCGGCCTTCGCTCAAGGCCTGAATCCCTGCCTGGGCGACCAGGGCGGCGCAGTAGCCATCCCAGGTATTGGCGGCATGGGCCGGGAACACACCGGTATTGACGAACGCCAGGAACGCCTTGTCTTGCAGGCGGTAGGCCTCGGCGAAGCGCGGGCGCCAGTCAGCGGCATAGCGCTCTGCGGCCTGCCTCTGGGTGTTGACCCGGGTGTGAACGGGGCAGGCCAGTTGCACCGAACCTTGCTCGCCCACCAACTCGCCGCGTACGTCGTAGCCGTAACGGGCGTTGTTGTTGATTTCGATGTTCACCAAGTGGCCGTCGCGAGTTTCCAGCACCATGAACACCGGGGCGTCCACGCCGAGAGTCGACCGCCGCGCGGGTTGGAACACCGAAATGGCGCTGTACTCGGTGTCGAGCACATGGCGCACCACGTCGAATTCATGGGGGGCGGAATTGCTGATTGCCATCTGCCCGCTGAAGTTGGCTGGCGCTTCGACGTTGCGATGGAAGTTGTGCATCATCACCGCGCGGCCGATAACACCGTCCTGCAAGGCGCTTTTCATTTCCCGGTAAGCCGGGTCAAAGCGGCGCATAAAGCCCAGTTGCACGAACTGGCGGCCCAGGGATGTCTCCTTGTCGATCACGGCCAGGCATTCTTCCGGACTTTGCGACAGTGGCTTTTCACACAGGGCGGGCTTGCCGGCATTGATCGCGGCCATCGACAGTACGGCATGGGTCTCGTCGGGGCTGGCAATGATGATCGCATCCACATCGGCCCGCGCCAGGGTCTGCATCGGGTCGCTGGAAACGTCTGCGGAGCCATAACGCTCGGCGATTTCCCGGGCGCGCTCCGGGGACGCGTCACAGATCACCTGCAAGGTGGCGCCCGGCAGGTCCTGGGCGATGATACGGGCGTGATCCGCCCCCATGATGCCGGCGCCGATGACGGCAATTCGTATGCTCATGATGTGGGGCGATCCTTGCAAAGTTTGTTTTGGTTGTTGTGGGGCGATTATCTGCAGCGCGAAATCATCCTTCAACGACTACCACCGCCTGTTTCTGATGTGATTCCAATCAAATGAGCCTGATGCTGGATCTGGATATAAACGGCGTATCTTGGTTATCTTTGATTGGAATTCCATCATTGTCAGGAGTGACTGGTATGGCTCGTGAAGCACTGGGACATGTATGGAAGGGGCCTACCGTCAACGAGATAGCCAGGATCGCAAGGGTGGGGCCAGCCACGGTCGACCGGGTGCTGAACAACCGTCCCGGGGTGCGCGACGGCACCCGCCTGAAAGTGCTGGCGGCACTGGACAAGCTCAAGCGGGACCTGGCCGATGGCAAGGGGACGTTGCACATCAGCCTGTTCTGCGACTCGGGGGAAACCTTCAATGCCACCCTGGCCAGCGCCGAGGCGCAGGTGAACAGCTCTACGCCAGGGGTCGTGGTGCACGGTCATTATGTGCCGACCAATCAGGTCGACCCCGGCGCGTTTGCCGATCAGGTCCAGGCGCAGGGCGCGTCGGCCGATGGCGTGATTGTGGTGTCACGCGAACACCCGGCGATCAATCGGGCCATTCGCAAGCTTTGCAGTCTGGGCATTCCGGTGGTCTGTCTGACTACCGACCTTCCCAATTCGGGGCGCAGCGCCTACGTGGGAAACGACCAATACGCGGCAGGCAGTGTCGCCGGCCTGTTGATCGGCAATGCCCTGCCCAAGGAACCTGCCAAGATACTGCTGGTTACCAGTGTGCCGTTTCGCTGCCAGCAAGAGCGGGAGATGGGCTTCAGGCGGGTGCTTCGCGGCGAGTTTGCCTACCTCAAGATCGATGAGCGGGTGATGTCTGATGATCGCCCGCAAACCACCCGCGATCAGCTCACGCGCTATTTCAACAAGTATGGTTATCCGGCGGCCATCTACAACGTTGCGGGCGCCAACCGAGGGGTTGCCCAGGCCATCGATAGTCTTGCGGGGGAACAGCGGCCCATGTTCGTCGGCCACGAACTGACCGTTCACACGCGGGCGATGCTGGAGGCAGGTGTCATGAATTACGTGATTTCCCACGATTTCGTGGGCGAGACCGCAGCGGCGGTGCGCTGGATAAAAGGGGCGACCGAAGGCGTGGCGGCAGTGCCGGCCCCGACACCCATTCTGGTCCACACCAAGTTCAATTGCGCTGGTTGAGGCTACCCGTCACGGCGGCGGAACGATATGGGGTCGGCTTGGCCGGAACGGGTATTGACTCATCGCGCGTCGCTTAGAGAGCCAGCTTCGCTTCGGGCGTGGGCGGCCCGTACTGGTAAGCGCCCCACACCGACTGGTCGAAGTTGACCACCGATCCGGTCATCATCCCCGACTCTTCGCAGCCCAGGAACGCCACTGCTTTGGCCACTTCCTCAGGGGCGAGCAGACGCCCGAACGGTTGCTGCGCCGCGACTTCGGCCAGCCAATTATCATCGGCACCGTGGAATTCACGCTGGATACGATCTTCGCCATCGGACGCCATCCAGCCGATGTTCAGCTGGTTCACGCGAATCCGGTTGCGCATGGCGGCGAACGCCGTATTGCGGGTCAGGGTGGCTAGCGCCGCCTTGGAACCGCAGTACGAGGCATTGAAGGGTTGGCCCGCGTGGGCAACGATCGAACCGATGTTAATGATTGAGCCTTCGATGTCGTCGCGGATCATGCGCTTGATCACTTCCTGCATCAGGAAGAACGGTGCTCGGGTGTTCACCGCGAACATGCGGTCGAACAAGTCTTCATCGGTGCTCAGGATGTCCCCGCGCTCGGTCAGGCCTGCTGCGTTGACCAGCACATCGATGCGCTGAAAGATCTCGTCTGCGGTTTTGATGACGTTGCGGCAATCGGCCACCTTTGCGAGGTCGGCCTGGACGAAATGCACCGCGCAACCTGTTTGCTCGCGAATGCTGCGGGCGACGGCCTCACCTTTAGTGGTGCTACGGCCGCAGGTCACGATACCGGCAGCGCCTTCGTTAGCCAGATACTTGGCGACGGCAGCCCCCAGCCCCTGAGTCCCGCCGGTCACGACAACGATCTTGCCTTCAAATCGTTTCATCTGAAATTCTCCTGTGCAATGAAAATTGCGTTTTTTGTTGGTATGGAATTTATATTGACATCGATGTGAGGATGCAAGATATTTCGCTTCACTCAAGAACAAAAAACAGATGCAGAGATGCATCACGTCAGGAGAAACCTATGCTACGCATTGCCGTTTTGGGTTGTGGTCGTATTGGCCAGATGCACGCTGATAACGTTGCCAAACACCCCCGAGCTCAATTGGTCGCTGTCTATGACGTTCATCGCCCTTCGGCCGAAAAGGTCGCGCTGGCGCTTGGCGTTCCTGCTGCACAAACGGCCGAGGAAATCTTCTCCTCCTCGGAGGTGGACGCGGTACTGATTGCCACCGCCACCCCTACCCACGCTGATTACATCGAGAAAGCCATCGCCGCGGGCAAGGCTGTGCTGTGCGAAAAACCTATCGATTTGAGCCTTGAGCGGGTAAATGCCTGTGCCGCGAAAATCGGCAATACCCGGCTGCCGATCCAGATCGGTTTCAACCGCCGTTACGACCCAGGTCACAGTGCCGCTCGTACTGCCTTGCTCAACGGCGAAATCGGCGACCTGCACCAGGTCATCATTACCTCCCGTGACCCAGGCCTGCCACCGCGTGCCTATCTGGAAGCGGCGGGTGGCCTGTTCCGCGACATGACCATCCATGACTTCGACCTTGCCCGCTTCATGCTCGGCGAAGAGCCGACCGAAGTCTTTGCGCTGGCCAATGCGCTGGTCGATCCGGCGTTGGGTGCAGAGCTCAATGAAGTGGACAGCGCGATGTTCATCCTGCGCACCGACTCGGGCAAGCAATGCATCATCAACAATTCGCGCGCCGCGGTGTATGGCTACGACCAGCGCGTAGAGCTGTTGGGCAACAAGGGCATGCTGATTTCCGATAACCGCAAGCCCCATGAACTGCGCCGCTTCACCAGCACCACGGTGGAAACCAGCGAGCCTTACCAGTTCTTCTTCCTGGAGCGCTACCACGAGGCGTTCATGGCTGAGATCGACGGCTTTGTCGACTGCGTGGAGAAAGGCGCTGCACCGCTGGCCAGCTTCGAGGACGGTCGCAAGGCGTTGATCCTTGCTGAAGCGGCGTATCTCTCGTTGCACGAGCGTCGCTTGGTGCGAGTGGCCGAAATATCGGATTGATCAGGACGTCAGTCTGCGTTCACTTTCACGATAAAACGCTGGCGATGCCAACCGGGAAAACCGGGTGCGCGTCGCGGCGGCTTCCAATAACAATAAAGAGTAGGAAGAATATGAAATTGTCCACGAAGCATAAGCACGCGGTATCTACACTGGTCGCCAGTGCATTGGTACTGGCCATGGGGGTAGGCACGAGCCAAGCCCAAAGCAATCCTGAAGTCAGGGTAGGTTTTACCCCGAAATTCCTCAAAGACGACTTCCAGACGCTGATGCTGGACCTTTCCAAGAAGGCGTTCCAGGCCAAAGGGTTCACGCTGTTGGGCGCCCCTGATCCGAACGGCGATGTGACCGCCCAGGTGGATGCCTTGCAAAACCTGATTGCCAACGGCGCCAACGCCATTGTCTTTGCGCCGATCGACGCCGCTGGCATTGTGCCGGTGATCAAGCAGGCCAATGCCGCGAATGTGCTGGTGTTCTCCATCGACGATGTGCCATCGGGGGGCAAAGTCACCGCTTCGATCCGTGCCGATAACGTCGATGCCGGTGCCCAGGCGGCCAAGGAAATGGTCAACCGCCTGAGCAGCAAAAAGTGCTGGGCGGCCCACACCTGCACGGTTCTTGAGTTGCAAGGCGGGTTGACCACGCCCAATGGCCTGGATCGCTCCAAAGGCTTCGCGCAGACAATGCAAGGGCTGGCGCCCGCGGTGAAACTGATCCAGCGGCCCACCGACTGGACGGCCGACATGGCTGCCGATGCCACCCAGAACGTCTTGACCCAGGTTCCTTCCCTGAGCGGCATTTTCATGGCTTCCGAGTTGATGGCCACGGCGGTCAACGCGCAGGTCAATGCCGCCGGCAAAGGCGCGTCGGTGGGTAGCCCTGATTCGATTATTCGCATCGCCGTGGATGGCACTCCTCAGGGCCTGCAGTTGATCCGCGGCAAGGCACTGGATGCGACGATCTCACAGCCGCTCAATGCCTATGCGACGAAAACCGCCGAGTTGATCGACCTGGTCTCCAAGGGTGGCAAGATCGAAATCGGGCCGCGTGACGATGGCCAAATCGTTGATACCCCCGTGGGGCCTCAGTATCAGCTCAAGGCCACGCTGGTGACGTTGGCCAACGTGGAGTCGCCCCAGTTGTGGGCCAACATGGTCAACAAGTAAGCCGCACACAGGGTTGAAACCATGAATCTGAATAGCAACGACGCCCCGCGCGCCATCGTCGAAATGCGCAATATCGCCAAGACCTTTGGCTCTACCCGCGCTTTGCGCGGGGTGGACTTCACTCTCATGCGCGGAGAAGTCCATGCGCTGCTGGGGCGTAATGGCGCAGGAAAAAGCACGCTGGTTTCCACGATGAGCGGGTTCACGCCCGCGGACTCGGGCACCATCAGAATCGCCGGTACCCAGGTCACGGCCAACGCCCAGAATTACGCGGCAAAAATCCGCGAGGGCATCGCCCATGTGCAGCAGACGCCGCAGCTGTTCAACCTGCTGACGGTGGCCGAAAACCTGTTTCTGGAAAACCCCAGGGTCCGCGGCAAGTTCGGCACGGTCAGCCGTGCCCGCACGCTGGCATTGGCCGAGGAACTGCTGAATAACTGGGCCATCGACATTCGTGCCGATGCGCTTGTAGGCGAGTTGGACGCAGGCACCCGGCAATTGCTGGAAATCATCAAGGCGCTCAGCCGTGGTGTGCCGGTGATGATTCTCGACGAGCCAACCGCGGCACTGAGCAACGCCGAGAAAAAGATCCTCTTCGAACAGGTGCGGGCACTCAAGGCCCAAGGGGTGTCGTTCATCTATATTTCCCATCACCTGGATGAGATTTTCGAGATCGCCGACGTCGTTACCATTCTTCGTGACGGCCAGGTCGTGCGCGAGCGTGAGCCTGTGGGCTGCCTCGATGTGGACACCATCGCTGATTTGATGATGGGCAAGAAGACGCTACGCAGCATTCGCAAAGACTACACCCGCGAGCGGCAGCCGAGCCTGATCGAGGCCAAGGGCATTCGTATCGGTCCTCGCTCGGAAAATGTCATCGATTTTGAAGTGCGCGCCGGTGAGATTGTCGCCCTGGTCGGGCCGGTTGGTGGCGGCAAGGAGGCGTTGGCGATGATTCTGGCAGGCCAGCGCAAACCCGAGCAGGGACACATCAGTAATCCACGCGGTCCATTGCCCAAGATCGGGCTGGTGCCCACCGACCGGCATGTGAGCGGGTACGTGGGGCTGCTGGGGGTGCGCGAAAACGTGGTGATCGGTGGGCTGGACATCTTGTCCAACCGCTTCGGCTTTATCAGCAAGCAGGGCGAAACCGAACACGTCGAGCGGTTGGCGCAACAGACCCACGTAGTTGCCTCGACCCTCGAGCAGCCTGTCAGCCAACTGAGCGGCGGCAACCAGCAGAAGGTCGTCTTTGCCCGAGCGCTGTGCCGCAGCCCTGACATCGTCGTGGCGCTGAGCCCCACGCGCGGTGTTGACGTCGGTGCCAAGGAGCAACTCTATGCGCTGCTCCGGAACCTGGCTCGCGAGGGGCTGGGTGTCGTGGTGGTGTCGGACGAAGAAGATGAAATCGCCCAGTTGGCGAATCGAGTCGTCATCGTCTTTGACGACGAGGTCAAAGACCAGCTCGTGGGCGACTACACAATAAAAGATCTGGTATTACGGATGGAAGGTGTCCTATGAGCACAGATATGGTTAGCAACTCCAAACTCACAAAGCCGGCCGAAGGCCGTTCCAGGTTGGCGGCATTCGGCACGTCTTTTGTTGCCGACGGTTATACGATGTACCCCGTCATCCTGCTGTTGGTGATCATCGGTGCGATCGTCGCGCCGCGCTTCGCGACCGCCACCAACCTGGTGAACATTCTCGAGCAGATCAGTGTGCTGGGGCTGACCACCATTGGCCTGACATTCGTGGTCCTCATCGGTCGTCTGGATCTGTCGCTGGAAGGCGTGGTCGGTTTCGCCCCGATGTTTGCCGCCGTGACGCTGGTGCCTGCCGCGGTCGGCGGATTGGGCCTGGAACTGCCGGCGTGGATGGGCCTGGTGGTGGCGCTCGGGGTCGCCGGTGCGATCGGTTGGTTCAACGGTTTCATGGTGGTCAAGGTCGGACTGAACCCGTTCATTTCGACTTTGGGTCTGCTGGTACTGCTGCGCGGCGGCGTATTGATCATCTCCAATGGTCGCTCGATCTACTCCCCAGGCAAGGCACTGACGTTCCTGGGCTCGGAAAAAGTCCTTGGCGTTCCATTGTCGGTGCTGGTGTTTATTGCCATCGCGGCGGTGGTTGGGGTGATCTTCAAATACCATCGCTACGGCCGGGCGCTGTACGCCATTGGCGGTAATGAAGAAGCGGCCAGGGCTGCGGGTATCAATGTCGATAAAGTCATCTGGTCGGCGTTTATCTTTGCCGCACTGCTGGCCGGGCTGGCCGGGGTGATGATGACCGGACGCCTGGATTCGGCGGTCACCACCCAGGGGCAGGGCATCATCTTCTCGGCGTTCGCGGCGGCGGTGATCGGTGGGGTGAGCCTTGGGGGAGGGCGGGGGACCATCGTCGGTGTGGTCAGCGGCGTGTTGCTGATTGGCGTCATCAATAACTTGCTGACCCTGGCCCAGGTGCCTTCGTTTTATGTACAGGCTTCCACGGGGGCGGTGATCATCATTGCCGCCGTACTGACCACCATCGCCAGCCGGCGTTCCAGCGGAGTCAAGACCAGGACTTGATGGTTTAACCCATGCAAAAGCCCCTGCCATGCAGCCTGCTTCATTCAGGTTTCAGGGCAGGGGCTCTCTTGTTAACGGCCAGACCAAACCGATGGCTGGTCACGCCTCTGTGACGGTGGGAATGCGCGGTGGGACGGATTTTTTCAGGCGTGATGCGACCGCCACGGTCAGCGCCTGGACCAGGCACATGGGCGCCGCCAGCGAGCGGGAGAAGGTGTAGTCCGGCTCGGGCACGGCGAACAGCACCGAGGCGCTCTTGGCGATGGGCGACAAGGTGCTGTCGGAGATGGCCACGATCGGCACGCCCGCCGCTTTGGCTTCCTCGGCGACGTTGACCACCTCCGTCGCGTAGAAGCGGAAAGACACGGCAATCAGCAGATCGTGCGCGCGCATCGTGCGGGCAATGTGCGTGGCCAGCCCACCGCCAGCGTCCAACAGCAGGCAGCGCTTGCCCAGCATGGTGAGGCCATAGCGCAATAGCTCAACCACCGGCGAGGAGCGCAGCTGGCCGATAAGATAGACGGTGTCGGCTTTTTCGATCAGGTCTACTGCGTCGGACAGATCCGCAGTGGGGGTGCGTTCCAGCATGTCCTGCAGTGAAGCGATATCGCGCAGCACCAGCTCGTGCAGGAAACCATATTCAGAGGTGTCCTGGCGGTTCTGCAATTCGCTGCTCAGCGCCCGCAGGCGTGCTTCGAACCCTGGGGCGGCGGTTTCCAGGCGGCGCTGAAACAGCACCTGGAGATCTTTGAAACCCGTGTAACCCAATGCCTGCGCGAAGCGTACGAAGCTGGATGCGTGAATATTGCAGCGCTCGGCAATGTTGTTGACCGAATGCACGGCCACTTCATTTGGATTCTGCGTCAGGTATACGGAAATGCGCTGATAGGTCTTGCTCATCTGATCATGACGTTCATGGATCAGGCGAATCAGATCTTCATAATCCCTGGGTGGATCGGTGGGTTGCATGTGTTGCCTCATTCCTGGTTCGTACACGGCGCTCACATTATAGCGTGCGCCCTGAAATTCAAGTGCGGCAACCTGTTTGCCCACAACGACGAACGCCCGGCAGCAGCACCGGGCGAGTCGCGAGCAGGCCTCGTCGAGGAAGCCGAATTTCCCGTTGCGTCAGGCCGACAAGGGCGGCTGGAGCGGGGCGAGGTGAGCACTATTGATGACCAGTGTCGGGTCCACCGTGCCGGCGAGGAAGTTCATCGCGTTCTCGATGGACGAGATTGCCATGCGTTCGCTGCACTCAGCGGTCAGGCCGGCGATGTGAGGGGACAGGATCGCGGTATCTTGAGTGAGCAGGACCGATTGCCGTGTCGGTGGCTCATCGTCGAATACGTCCACGCCCGCGGCCCCCACGTGGCCGCTGGCCAGTCCCTCGGCCAGGGCCTGTTCACAGACCACCCCACCACGCGCGGTGTTGGCGATGATGACCCCTGGTTTCATGAGCGCAAACTCTTGCGGACCAAGTGTCGGCCGCTCGCCCCGTGGCGTATGGACCGAGATGAAGTCAGCCCATGCCAAGCCTTCTTCCAGCGATATCGGGCGCACGGTCCCCTCAGGCCAGCCGGCGCGCTCCAGGAACGGATCGAAGGCGCGTACTTGCATGTTGAATCCGCTGGACATGTTTGCCAGGTGACGGCCGATGCGCCCGTAACCGATGATCAACAGGTTCTTGCCGGAAATCTCCTGCTGTTCCAGGCCATTGCGCCACCCCCAATCGCCGATCTTGCGCACCGAGCGATCGGCTCGGACGGCGCGTTTGGCGCCCGCCAGCAATTGCATCATGGCGTGCTCGGCCACGGAGATGGAGTTCACGTCACCGACCACGGTCAGACCGATCCCCCGGGCGTTCAACGCCTGCAGATCGACCGAGTCGTAGCCAACCCCGTGCCGTGACACCACCTTGAGCTTTTTGGCTTTGGCGATGGTAGCCGCCGACAACGGTTGAGTGCGGATCACCAGGGCGTCGGCCTCGCCAATCAGTTGCGCGCAGGATGCTTCGGAAACTTCCTCGACATAATCTACGATCACCCCGCGCCGCTCGTACTCTTTGAGTAATGCCACGCCGGTAGGATGGAGTTTTCCAGCGACCAGAAGACGAGCCATCAGTAGCTCTCCTTTTTAACGTTCTGTTCGGTTTGCCCGGCTGTCAGCTTGCGCCAGGAGGCCACGGATTGCGCACTGGCCGCGGCCAGCAACCGGGTGTCGCCCGAAACGGTGGTCATGTCAAAGCCCCATTCAACGGCCCGCGCGGCATATTCAGCCGTGCCGCAGTGCAGCGCGGCTTTCTTGCCGTGACGCTTGCAGGTGGCGAGGATGGTTTTGATGGCCTCGATGACCTCGGGTTCTTCGCGATCAAACGCAGGTGTCAACTCGCCCCGCGAGAGCGAAAAGGCCAGGTCGGCCGGCCCCACGTAGATACCGTCGAGCCCTGGAGTGGAGACGATTTCCTCAAGGTTGCCCATGGCCTCGGCGGTCTCGATCATGGCGAAGGCGAGGATTTCGCCGTTGGCCTCGGCGGCGTAGTTCGCACCGGCGGGGTAGGCGGCACGGGTAGGGCCGAAGCTGCGCTCGCCCAGCGGCGGATAACGCATGTAGCGTACGAACTGTTCGGCCTGGGCGCGGCTGTTGATCATCGGGCAGATGATGCCGTAGGCCCCGGCATCCAGGATTTTCATGATCCAGCTGGGATCCAGCCATGGCACTCGGGCCATGATCACCGCGTCGGAGGCGCGCATCGCCTGGAACATACCGAGCACGTCCTTGTAGTCCACCGCTCCGTGCTGGATGTCGATGGAGATGGCATCGTAATCCTGGGCCGCCATGATCTCGGCGCTGAAACTGCAAGGAAGCGACAACCAGCCATGCAGCACAGGTTTTCCTTGAGCCCAGATCTGGTGCAATTTATTTTTTTTCATTTAGGGCCTCTCTTAGAAAACCAGTTGAGCAAGCTTGGTATCGAGGTAGTCGGCGATGCCTTCGCTGCCGCCTTCGCGACCCATGCCGGAGTGGTTGGTGCCGCCAAAGGGGGCTTCCGCAGCGGCGAGGGCAAAGCTGTTGATGCCGACCATGCCGGCGTTCAAGGCCGCCACGGTGCGCCGTGCGCGGTCAGGCGAGCGGGTGAAGGCGTAAGCCGACAGGCCCATGTTCGAGGCATTGGCGCGGGCGAATACTTCTTCCTCGGTGGAGAAGCGGCTGATGGCGGCAATGGGGCCGAAGTTTTCTTCGCTGAATACACGCATGTCATCACGCACATCCACCAGCACGGTGGGCTCGAAGAAAAATCCGCTCTGCAGATGGGCAGGGCGCTTGCCGCCGTGGACGACTTTGGCACCGTCGTTCACCGCCGCGGCGACGATGGATTCGATCTCGTCCAGGCGGCTGGCATTGATCAGCGGGCCCATACCGGTGTCGGCTTGCAGCCCGTCGCCGAGCTTGATCCTGGCCGCGCGGCTGACGAAGCCCTGGACGAAGGCGTCGTACAGGCTGTCATGCACGAAAATCCGGTCGGGCGTGACGCAGACCTGGCCGCAGTTGGCGAATTTGGTCCCGACCGTCAGGTCCAGGGCAGCTTCGATGTCGGCATCCTCGAAGATGATCAGCGGTGCGTTGCCGCCCAGCTCCATCGAGACCTTTTTCACCGTGTCAGCCGCATCGCGAATCATCTGCTGGCCGATGCGGGTGGAGCCGGTAAGGGAGACTTTGCGCACCCGCGAATCGGCCATGATGGGAGCATAGGTATTGCCCGTCGAACCAATGACCAGGTTCACCGCGCCATCGGGCAGGCCGCCGGCCCGCAGGCAGTCGACCATCACCATGGCCACGCCCGGGGTCTGCGACGACGGGCGCAGCACCACCGGGCAGCCGGCCGCCAGTGCCGGGGCCAGTTTGCGGGCCGGCAACGCCGCCGGAAAATTCCAGGCTGAAAAAGCCCCGACAACCCCGACGGGCTCGTGGGTGATCTCAAAGCGTCCGCCCGGCACGCGACTGTCGACGATGCGCCCATAGATGCGTCGGGCTTCTTCCGCGCACCAACGAAACTGTTCACAGGCGAGCATCCATTCACGCCCGGCCTGCGCGATGGGTTTGCCCGTCTCCGCGCAGATCATGCGTGCCGCCTCGTCGCTGCGCCTGATCATTTCGTCGGCGGCTTTATGCAGCGCCTCAGCGCGACCAAAACCGCCCAGTTCACGCATTTTTGCCAGGGCGCCGTGGGCCGCGTCGAGTGCTTCGCCGGTTTCGGCCGCCGTCGCCATGGGTACACGTCCCAGAGGCCGCTCGGTGACCGGTGAGATGACCTCGGCGCTCGCGGAGCCGGGGATCCAGCGCCCATTGATGAAAAGTCCGTATTGTTCGTACATGGTTTTTATTCGACTTTGCTGGTTTCGTGGTACGCCCCTCAGTAAGGGACCCGTGTTGCCAAACAGGATGAACGAGGTTGAGCGCAGCGCTTGCAGCGTCCCCTCGTTCATTGACCCCGGCGGCGCCGATGCCAGCCCTGGAAAAGATTCCAGCATCGGTATTCCCTGTTGAATATCTGTTTGCAATAATCATTGCGAAATGATCATATTGTCAATATATATTCCTAAAACAACAATGGCAGTGCTTCCGGAGGAAATAAAATGACCCGCAAAACTGTGCGCATGACCATGGCGCAAGCCCTGGTTCGCTATCTTTGCAATCAGTTCACCGAGATCGACGGGCAGCGCGTACCGCTGTTCGCTGGTGTATTCGGGATCTTTGGGCACGGCAACGTAACCTGTCTTTCGGAGGCACTGGAGACGGTCCAGGACGTGTTGCCCACATGGCGGGGGCAGAACGAGCAATCGATGGCGCTGGCGGCCATCGGCTTCGCCAAAGCCAAGCGCCGGCGCCAGATCATGGTGGCGGCGACGTCCATCGGCCCGGGCGCGCTGAACATGGTGACCGCCGCGGGTGTAGCGATGGCCAACCGGCTACCGGTCTTGCTGATTGCCGGCGATACCTTCGCCAGCCGTCTGCCCGACCCGGTCCTTCAGCAGGTCGAACACTTCAACGATCCGTCGCTGACCGCCAATGACTGCTTTAAAGCCGTGGTGCGTTACTGGGACCGCATCGTGTTGCCGGAGCAACTCTTGCAATCCCTGCCGCAGGCCGTGGCAGCCTTGCTCGACCCGGCCGATTGCGGGCCGGCCTTCATCGGCCTGGCGCAGGACACCCAGGAGATCGCCTACGATTACCCTGAGGTGTTCTTCGAACCCAAGGTGTGGAAGATCCCTCGCCCGCGCGCTGATCGCGACGCTATTGCTGCCGCGGCGGCCTTGCTGAAAACCGCCAAGCGTCCCTTGATCATCTCCGGTGGCGGCGTGCGTTACTCCGGTGCCGAGGAGGCGTTGGCGGAGTTCGCGGCCAAACGCGGTATTCCCGTGGTCGAAACCATCGCCGGCAAGGGCGCACTGACCCATGACCATCCGGTGCATGCCGGCCCGATCGGGATCGTGGGGTCGACCTCGGCCAACAGCCTGGCGAAAGAGGCGGATGTGATCCTGGCCATCGGCACGCGGTTGCAGGATTTCACCACCGGCTCGTGGACCGCCTTTGCCCATGACGCGCAGTTCATCTCGATCAACGCCGCGCGCTACGACGCGATCAAGCATCGTGCGCTCTCGGTCGTCGGTGATGCGCTGGAAAGCGTTGGCGAGCTGGATGCCGCCTTGGGAGGCTACAAGGCTGATGCCCAATTGATGGCGCGTGCCCGTGCGCTGTTCGTTGAATGGAACGCGCTGCTCGACCACTACCAGCAGGCCAGTGACGCACCGGTGCCGTCCTATGCCCAGGTGGTTGGGGTGTTGAACAAGGTCGCGGCTCCGGGCGATACCTTGATTGCCGCGGCTGGCGGTACGCCGGGCGAAGTCACCAAGGGCTGGCGGGTGAAGAACCCGCACACCTTCGATTGCGAGTTTGGTTTCTCCTGCATGGGCTACGAGATCGCCGCCGGCTGGGGCTGCGCCATGGCGCAGGATGGTCCGGGCGCCGCCGGTGGCACGCCGATCGTGATGCTCGGCGACGGCACCTACATGATGATGAACTCAGATATCTACTCCGCGGCTCTTACCGGCCACAAGATGATCGTGGTGGTCTGCGACAACGGCGGTTATGCCGTTATCAATCGCCTGCAACAGGCCAAGGGCGTACCGGGCTTCAATAACCTGCTTACCGATTGTCGAATCCAGAATCGCCATGATCCGTTGCACGTCGACTTCGTCAAACATGCCGAATCCATGGGCGCCAAGGCGCGTCACGTGGCTGATCTTGCAGAGCTCGAGCAAACCATGATCTGGGCCCGGGGCAACGAGGGCGTGACCTTGATTTCCATCGTCTCCGACGCCTGGAAGTGGGTGCCTGGTGATGCTGATTGGGATGTGGGTGTCCCCGAGGTCTCGACCTTTGAAAGTGTCCGCGCTGCTCGTGCCGCGCAGGAAAAAATTCGTGAAGCTCAACGGTTGGGTGTGTGAGATGAAAGCAAAACTTGGTATTGCGCCAATTGCCTGGTGGAACGACGACCTCGAAGAACTTTCCGATGACGTCAGCCTCGAAGAGTGCCTGCGCCAGGCCTCCGTGGCCGGTTTCACCGGCATGGAAACCGGGCGTCGTTTTCCGATGAACATGACGGAGCTGGGTCCGATCCTGTCGCGCCATGGGATGTCGGTGTGTGGCGGCTGGTTCTCGGGCCTGCTGCTGGACGGCGACCTCGAGGCGGAGAAGGATCGTATCTCTGAGCAGTTGGACTTCTTTGTTGCCGCGCAGGCGCCCTGCCTGGTGTATGGCGAGACCGCCAGTTCGATCCAGGGCGTGCGCAGCGCGCCGCTGGTGACAAAACCGAAAATTTCCGAGGTCGAGATGGCCGCCTATGGCCGCAAGGTTTCCGACTTTGCCGACTGGTGCGCCAGGCAGGGCATGCCGCTGGCGTACCACCACCACATGGGCGCCGTGGTCGAAACAGAGGCGGAATTGGACCTGCTGATGAAGCATTCCACGGTTGCGTTGCTGTTCGACGCGGGACATATGTCTTTCGCCGGCGGTGACTTGCTGCGCGTGATCGAAAACCACCATGCGCGGATTATCCACGTGCACACCAAGGATGTTCGTAGTCCGGTGGTGAACGGCCTCAATCGCACTCGGGAGAGCTTCCTCGATGCGGTGATCCAGGGCGCGTTCACTGTGCCAGGTGACGGCAGTCTGGACTTCGAAGCCCTCGTCAAGGCCCTGGCCAGCAAGGGTTACGAAGGCTGGTTCGTGGTGGAGGCCGAACAGGATCCTCGCCTCAACCCGCCACTGGAAATGGCCCGCAAAGGCCACGCCGAATTGCTCAGGGTCATGGCGGCGGCGGGTTATCAAGTCGTGAAGTAAGCGTTGCCAATCCGCCACTCGCAGCGGGTGGCGGATCGCTTGCGAACAAACACCTCATTTTTCAACAGGGACATTTCAATGTCTCCAGGAGCGTGCATCTCTAAAAAGACCGATCCGACAGTCATTCAATAAATCAGGCATGAAAATAACAATAATCTGGAGTGCAGTTGATGTTGAAATCCCTAGTCAAGCGGGACCCCTTCGTTCGTCCAAAAATCAGCCTTGCGCTTTGTCTGGTCAGCGGCTTCGGTGTGCAAGTAGCATCGGCTGCCGATACCTTCGGCCCGTCGCAATACGCATTGGGCGATTGGGGCGGAGTGCGTTCCGGGCTATACCAGAAAGGCTATGACTTTTCCGTCGAATATGTGGGCGAAGCCGCCGCCAACCTGCGTGGTGGATACGATAAAGACCATACGGCACGTTATGCCGATCAACTGGCGCTGGGGACCAAGCTCGACCTGCAGAAAATCGCCGGTTGGGACGACGCTTTATTCCAGCTGACTGTCACCGAACGCAGTGGCCGCAACCTGGCCAATGATCGCATCAGCGATCCCCGCGCCGGGATGCTCAGTACGCCTCAGGAAGTCTATGGCCGTGGCCAGACCTGGCGGTTGACGCAGATGTGGTTGAGCAAAGGGCTGCTGGATGGTGCGCTGAACGTCAAGGCGGGTCGGTTTGGTGAAGGGGAGGACTTCAATACCTTCCCTTGTGACTTCCAGAACAACGCTTTCTGTGGTCCACAGGCCGCTAACTGGGCGGGATCGGTCTGGTACAACTGGCCGGTCTCGCAATGGGGGTTGCGCGTGAAGTACGCGCTGTCGTCTGAAGTCTACGCGCAGATTGGCGCCTTCGAAGTCAATCCATCGAACCTTGAGGTCGGCAACGGCTTCAAGCTCAGCGGCAGTGGCAGCAAAGGTGCACTCATACCGGCGGAAGTGGTCTGGTCGCCTAAGGTCAATGGGCTGCCGGGCGAATACCGGTTGGGTGGTTACTACAGCTCGGCCAAGGCCGATGATGTCTACGAGGGCGCGGATGGGCAGCCGCAGCCGGTGTCAGGTGGCGCTTTCCGCCGCCGTAGCAACAAACACGGGGCCTGGGTGGTGGCCCAGCAACAACTCACCAGCCGTGGTGGGGACCCGGCGCGGGGGCTGAGTGTGTTCTTCAACGCCACGGTGCACGATAAGGCGACCAACCTGGTGGACAATTTCCTCCAAGCGGGCTTCGTCTATAAGGGGTTTTTCGACACTCGGCCAAACGATGACTTTGGTGTTGGCGTAGCCAGGATCCACGTCAACGAAAATGTGACCAAAGAGGCACAGCTGACCAATGAATTGGCAGGCATCAATGATTATGACAACCCCGCCTACATGCCCGTGCGCCACAGCGAATGGGACGCCGAGATTCACTATGGGTTTGCCTTGGCGCCGTGGTTTACCATCCGTCCCAACCTTCAGTATGTCGTTCACCCAGGCGGCGTGGATGAAGTGGACAACGCCCTGATTGCGGGGGTGAAGTTCATCACCAAGTTCTGACATCTGCCATTTGCGTCGAAGTGACAATATGTGCGCGTTTGGCCCTGTGGAGCCGGGCTTGGTCCGGTTCCACAGGTGCCCAATCGCCGACGCGATCACGCGGTTTGAAATCCGCCTGACAGCTTCTGCTTCAAATAACTGACCAATGCCGTCACCGATTTAGGGACATGGGGCGAGTAGGGGCGAATGAGATAAATCTCGTCGGCGAAGGCCCCCGTCAACGTCCAGTCCTTGAGCACCTGCACCAGCTTGCCGCTGGCAAGCGCGGCATGGGCGCTGAAGTCAGGTAGCAGGGCAATGCCCAGATGGCTGAGCGCCGAGTCGCGCAACGCTTCGCTGTTGTTGGTGGCAAAGCTGCCGGCGATGGGCACCGTGATGCGTTCTACATTTTTTGCGCCTCGTTTGGTTCGTTCGAAGGTCCAGGCGGGTTGATCAGTGCCGCGCGGGTAATAAAGACAATTGTGGGTGGGGAGCTCTCCAGGCTCTCGGGGTTCACCCTCGCGCTGCAGGTATTGCCGGGTGGCGACGAGTACGGAAGCGGTGTCGCAGAGTTTCCAGGCCACGTGTGTTTCCGGCACCTGGAAACCATGCCTGACTGCCAGGTCATATCCCTCGGCGGCCAGTGAACTCAGGGCATCGGAAACATCCAGTTGAATGCGCACCTGCGGATACTGCTGGAGGAATTCAGCGAGGTGAGGCACCAGTTGCTGCCGGGCGAAGGCAACGGGCGCGGTCAGGCGCACCAGGCCGCGGATTTCCCCCGCCGAGTCCCGCACCGAGGAAAAACTGCGGGCAATGTGCTCATAGGCGCTGCGCACTTCGCGGGTCAATGACAGCCCGGCATCGGTAAGCCGCACGCTGCGTGTGGTGCGGGTCACCAGACGCGTGCCGGTGGCCTTTTCAAGATCGCTGATGCGTTGGCTGACTGCGGATTTACTGACACCCAGGCGTGCCGCGGCCGCAGTATAGGTGCCTTGTTCCTCTAGCACCGATAGCCAGTGGATATGGCTCCAGAGTCCTTCGATTTCAGATTTTTCCACGAGTTTATTGTTCTCATAAATGCACAATCAGTTCTGGATTCTGCTCTGGTTTGGAACAAACTGAAAGCCTATCGTGAGTTTCACCGCTGGCTTGCAACGCTGCCAGCCCAACTCTCAACCTGGATCAACTGCCATGACCACCTCGATCGAGCATTTCATCAATGACCAACGCGTTTCCCGCGATGATCGCTATCAGGACGTCTACAACCCTGCCACGGGTGAGGTGACTGGGCGCGTTGCGCTGGCGAGCCGCCAGACCGTTTCCGAAGCTGTCGAGGCGGCCAAGACCGCGTTCCCCGCCTGGAGCGATACTCCACCCATCCGCCGTGCGCGGGTGCTTTTTCAGTATCTGCACCTGCTGCGCATGCGCAAGGACGATCTGGCACGCATTATCGTCGCTGAGCACGGCAAGGTCTTCACTGACGCCCAGGGTGAAGTGGACCGTGGCATCGATATTCTGGAATTCGCCTGTGGTATTCCGAACCTGCTCAAAGGTGATCATTCCGACCAGGTATCCCGAGGCATGGATAACTGGACCATGCGCCAGCCTCTGGGTGTTGTCGCCGGCATCACGCCCTTCAACTTCCCGGTGATGGTGCCCATGTGGATGTACCCGGTCGCCATCGCTGCCGGTAATACCTTCATTCTCAAACCGAGCCCGACTGATCCGAGCGCGGCCCTGTTCATGGCTGAGCTGCTTCGCGAAGCCGGGCTGCCCAAAGGTGTATTCAACGTTGTTCAGGGCGACAAGGAATCGGTTGATGCACTGATCGAGCACCCCGACGTCAAGGCGATCAGCTTCGTGGGCTCCACGCCCATCGCCCAATACATCTACGAAACCGGTGCGCGCCACGGTAAACGTGTGCAAGGCCTGGGCGGCGCGAAAAACCATATGGTCGTCATGCCCGATACGGATATCGAGCGTACCGTCGATGCGCTGATCGGTGCCGCGTTTGGCAGCGCCGGCGAACGTTGCATGGCCATCTCGGTGGCGGTCCTGGTCGGTGACGTGGCGGACCAGGTGGTCGCGGCACTGACCCGGCGCGGTCGTGAGTTGAACATCACCGACGGCCGCGACCTGAAGGCGGAGATGGGACCGATCGTTTCGCGGGCCGCCCGTGAGCGAATCAGCGGTTACATCGCTCAAGGCGTGGAGGCGGGTGCGCAGTTGCTGCTCGATGGTCGTGACTTTGTACCGGCCGAGCCAGGCCTGGAGAACGGGTTCTGGTTGGGGGCGACACTGTTCGACCATGTCACCGCCGAGATGAGCATCTACCGCGAAGAGATCTTTGGCCCGGTCCTGGCCTGCGTGCGCGTACCTGACTTCGCCGCAGCGTTGAAACTGGTCAACGAGCATGAGTTTGGCAATGGCGTCAGTTGTTTCACCCGCGATGGTAATGTCGCCCGCGAAT
This sequence comes from Pseudomonas sp. G11, assembly GCF_029457515.1. Classification (NCBI taxonomy): domain Bacteria; kingdom Pseudomonadati; phylum Pseudomonadota; class Gammaproteobacteria; order Pseudomonadales; family Pseudomonadaceae; genus Pseudomonas; species Pseudomonas sp. G11. Next base: position 4,198,393 of record NZ_CP120377.1, on the reverse strand, counting down.
TTGCCCGTCGTATCGAAGTGGGCATGGTCGGCATCAACGTGCCAATTCCAGTGCCGATGGCCTGGCATGGTTTCGGCGGCTGGAAGAAAAGCCTGTTCGGTGACATGCATGCCTATGGGGAGGAGGGCGTGCGCTTCTACACCAAGCAGAAATCGATCATGCAGCGCTGGTCGGAGAGCATTGAACAGGGGGCCGAGTTCGCGATGCCTGTCTCCAAATAACCTGAGTCTCAAGCGTTACCGCCTGCGCCGGGAGTGGGCTTTGCCCTTCTCGGCGCAGGGTAAAACAAGAATAAAAAAGGACGTGCCATGAGCGCTGACATTGAAAAACAAGTGACGAACAAAATCTTCTGGCGGCTGTTGCCGTTGCTGATTTTGCTCTACATCGTTTCGTATCTCGACCGTGTCAACGTCGGATTCGCGGCGCTGACCATGAACACCGATATCGGTCTGAGCAGCGCGGTCTTTGGATGGGGGGCCGGGTTGTTTTTCATTGGCTATTGCCTGTTCGAAGTGCCCAGCAACCTGATGATGATCAGGGTCGGTGCGCGGCGCTGGATTGCCCGTATCCTTTTTACCTGGGGGCTGATTGCCACCTGCATGGTGTTTGTCGAGGGGCCCAGAAGCTTCCTGACACTGAGGTTTTTGCTGGGGGTGGCGGAAGCCGGATTCTTCCCTGCGGTCATTCTTTACCTGACCTTGTGGTTCCCGGCACGTTATCGAGCCCGCATTATCTCGACCTTCATGTTGTCGATCCCGATTTCCCTGGCAGTCGGCGCGCCGATTTCAACCTTGCTGCTGGAGCTCGATGGCCTCCAGGGCCTCAAGGGCTGGCAGTGGTTGTATATCGTCGAGGGGGCCCCAGGCATTCTGCTGGTGGGTGTAGTGCTCAAGTACCTACCGGATTCGCCACGGCAGGTGCATTGGTTGAATGATACGCAGCGTGAATGGCTGGCCGGTGAACTGGCAAACGATATCAAGGCCAATCCCCCCAGGCTCGATAGTAAGAGTTCACTGTGGGAGGTGTTTCGCAGTCCCGCCATCCTGGTGTTGTGCGCCCTGTATTTTTGCGTCGCCGCAACCAACCTCGGGCTTTCGATGTTTTTGCCGCAGATCATCAAACAGCAAGGCTACAACGGCATGGCGATTGGTTTCGTCGCGGCCATTCCTTATGTCGTGGGCTGCATCGGCATGGTCACCATCGGCCTGCTTTCCGACCGTATCAACAAACGCAAACGGTTCCTGATCATCGCGCTGCTGTTCCTAGCCGGTGGCCTGGCAATGGCGGGGTGGATGCCCGGCACCTATCTGGCAATCCTCGGCATGTGTGCCGCAACCATTGGCATGATGGGCTTCAAAGGACCGTTCTGGCCGTTGCCGTCGCTGTACCTGAGTGGCAGCAGCGCGGCAGCCGGTATCGCATTGATCAACTCCGTGGGCAACCTCGGTGGTTTCTTCGGCCCCGGGCTGGTCGGCATGGCCAAGGACATGACGGGTAATTTCGAGAGCGGGCTCTACCTGCTGGCGGGGCTGGCGCTGTGCGCCTTGTTTCTGACCGTTGTTTTTGTCTCGGACCCTGATGAAGTAGCGCGACAGAAGGCCTCTGCCGAGTTGGTCTTGCCCAAGCCGTGAGTGTGGCGGCGATGCGGGTGGAGAAATACCCAATAAGCGCGGTGTAGGCCTCATTTGGCGGTCAGGTCAGCGCCGGCCAGCCCCGCAGATATGGGCAACAGGACTCTGAAATATTTACTGGATCACCGCGCTGAGCAGCTATTTGATCTAACCTCTTGATGCCACCGTATGAGGACAGCTCTACCACGCTCGGTCTTCTTAGCGTTGCGGTTCCTACCGAAGGTGGGCAAATCTGTCTAATAGAATCGGCTGCTTGACGGGCTGCATTTGTTTTTACTCTGAGCGGTTTAACGTGGATGGGTTATTGCAATGATGCCGGTTAACGATCAAGGAGATTTCAGATGCCTCAAGTAAAAGCAAGCGGCAGTCACGCGGTGGCATTGGTAAAGGATGACGTTGTTTTTGAGGACGTCTCAATATTTTTTATTATTGCCCACGGCATAAAAGTTGAAGGAAAGTTTATCAGTAATTTCAGTATTTACTTTCCATGGGGGGTTGATAATTTTGGCTGGTATGACACGGACAATGGGTTCCCCTTGCAAGAGATCTATAGAAATCTGCGTCAAGGTCGGCCGCAGGGGCTAACACCGAACCTGAGTTTAAAGTCGGAGCTGGCACCGACTCAAAGTCCACTCGACATCTTATTGTCAGGCATTTTGCCGACAAAGACATCTGTTCGTGCCTCATGGGAAGAACCCTTGCTGACAAGAACGATCTGTGAAGTACCTAATATTAATTTGACGCCAAAGGATCTCACACCGGTTTTTTGCGAAAAAATGTTGTTGAAGTATTATCTGGATGGTGGGACGGAGGACGTCGGTATTGTCTGCCTTAAAAAAGATGAAAAATTAGATGACGTATTAAGGCTTCTCGGCGTAGCGCTGAAAATGGACAAGTACTCGGACGTGTTGGCGATTTGCCTGTGTTGTAGTGTGGCGTCTGGCGACGAGGGTAACGCCCACAACAGAGCAGATGGTTATGTCCAGGTTCTTGATTAAACACGATCAGCGCCATGGCAGCCCCCCGCCCAAATGGCAACCAAACCTTGCGAGAGCCAATCGGACCCCGGTGGCTTGCTGCTTTGTGGCGCGCGGCCAGATCGGCACGTAGTTGTGGTGTGCCGATGGCGCTCATGCGGGGGCAACTTTGCCTGTCGGTCGTTGAGTTTCAGTCGTTCAAGGGCTGAGGAAGTCCTGATAATTGGCCTTGGTAATGAGCTGATAAGGAATGGTCAACTGTGCTGTATAGGGTTCTTTGCGGACCATCTTCAGTGCTAAATCAATGGATCCGACGGCCTGGCGTTTGTTGTCCTGGTAGACGGTTACCACCAGTTGATCCCTCTTGATTGCATCGAGGCCGGCGGGGCCGCCATCGCTACCACCCACCAGGATGTCCTTGCCCGGGCGCATGCCGGCTTGTTTGATGGCCATCGCCGCGCCAATGGCCATTTCGTCGGCATTGGCGGCCACGGCATCTATTTTTTTCCCCGACAGAATCCAGTTATTCATCAGGTCCATGGCCTTGCCACGCTGCCATTCGGCGCTTTGTTCCTCGACCACGTGGATGTCCGGATAGCTTTTAAGCACCTCCTTTACGCCTTGCGTGCGGCTATGGGTGGCGTCATTGGAGAGCAGGCCGAGCATGATCGCCAGATTGCCTTTGCCGCCCATTTTTTCCGCCAGGTAGCGCATTTGTATTTCGCCGGCCTTGATTTCATCCGAGCCCACATAGCCGACGCCGGGCGGCAGTTCAGCCAGGTCGGGGCGGCGGTTGACATAGACCAGGGGGACACTGGTCTTGCGCGCCTCGTCGGTTATTTTTTGTGTGGCGGCGGTATCCACCGGATTGACAATGATCGCGTCCATGCTCTGGGCGGTGAAGTTCTGTACCTGATTGAGCTGGCGTACCACATCGCCCTGGGCGTCTTCGAATTGCAGGGTGACGCCGGGCAGTTCCTTGGCGTGGGCGGCCATGTAGTCGCGCATCTGCGCCAGGAATACATCATCGACCTGGGCAATGCTGACGCCGATACGGATATCGGCCAGTGCCAGCGGTGTGAAGACAGTGGCAAGCAGGAGGGTCAGAAGTCGTTTTTTCATGGTCGCACTCCGGTTTTGTTGTTGTTTTTGGATCGTTTGGAAACAGGGTCAGGCCTGGCGTTTGGCATGCATTTGCGCCACGCGCTCGGCAAAGGCCGGGTAGGGCCAGCGTTCGTTCAGCGCTTGCCACATCAGTTGTTGCCCGGTTTGCGGGGCCAGGCCGTGCAGGGGCGGGTCGGTGTCCAGGTTGGTGGGGAAGGAATAACCGTCGGCAGTACAGGCAATCACCGCAGCCAGTCCTTGTGCGTCGAGTACTTGATCCTGCAAGCGCTGCAGCAGGCAAGGGTAGAGCGCCAACATCATGCGTTCACGGTCTATAGCCTCCATGGGTTTGCCGAAGGCCGAGGAGATTTGCAGCAGGTTGGCCATGCGCTGGCGGTCCGGTGTGTGGTTGCTGCCAGCGGCGTGGAACAGCGCCGGGTTGAAGAACAGCAGGTCACCCTTGCCCAGCGGTAGCTGCACCGCATGCTCCTGGAAGTAATCGATAAACTCGGGGCGGCGCCAGGCCAGGTAACCCAGCGCGTACTGCTGGGAAAACGGCAACAGCAGGGTCGGTCCGGTTTCCAGCGGCATGTCGGAGTGGGCCACAGCGCCCTGCAATGTCAGGTACTGGGACAGCACCTGCAAGGGCAGAGGAAAACGCTCGACTTCAGCGACCTTCTGGAACCCCAGGTGGTAATCACGGTGGGGCTGCTGGGCCTGGCCGCCGGTATGCACCACGTTGACCTGGGCCGTGACTTGGAAGTGCGGGCCCAGCCACGCTTCGGCAATCAGCCCCAGCAGCGGGTTGGCGTAGTACTCGATAAACGACGATGGCGAGTGCAGGGCGGCTTTCTGCAATGAATTCCAGATCCTCCCGTTGCTGCCGGCCTTGGCGAAGTGGTCGGCGGCCACGCCCTCGGCGGCTTCCTGGGCGAAGATCGCCTCAAACACCTGGCTGTGGCGATCAACCACCCCCAGGTCGCTATAGCCCTGGCGGACCACCATGACTCCCGGGCCGTCGCGAAACAGCCGGTGCAACTCGTTCAGCAGCGCGTGGCGGTCAGCGTCGCGCAAGGCCTGCGCCTGATAGATCGGTACATTGCCCCGCACCTCGCTGCAGTGGGGGTAGTCCTCGGGGCGGGCCTGTTGCTCGCACAGCCGCGCGAAATCGTGCAGTTGCACTGAGTCTGCCCGGACAAAGGCTGATGACAGGGTCTGATTCATCGGGCGTTCTCCGGCAAGCTCAATGGCTGCCCCGGGCGCGGCGCGCTGTCATCGCCGCAGCCGATCACGCCTTGCTCCAGATCGATCACTGTGCCGGTCATCATCCCCGACTCGCGGGACAGCAGGAACGCGACGCTTTGCGCGACTTCCTCGGGCTTGAGCAGGCGGCCGAAGGGCTGGGCGTGCTCGGCCTTCGCCAACCAGCCGTCCTGGGCACCGTGGTAGCGGCGCTGGATCTCATCCTCATGGGGGGTGTCCATCCAGCCGATGTTCAGGCCATTGACCCGGATGCGGTTGCGCAGGGCGCTGAAGGCCACGTTTTTGGTCAGGATCGCCAGGGCGCCCTTGGACGCCGAGTAGGCGCTCAGGTACGACTGGCCGCCGTGGCCGACGATGCTCTGGATATTGACGATGGCGCCTTCCACGCCCTGGCTGATCATCAGCTTCAGCGCTTCTTGCATCAGGAAGAATGGCGCCCGCACGTTGACCGCGAAGAGGCGATCGAACAGTTCCGGGGCGGTGTCCAGGATGCTCCCGCGATCCGACATGCCTGCGCAGTTGACCAGCCCGTGCAGGGTGCCGAAGTGGGTGTGGGCGGCGTCGATGACCGCGCGGCAGTCGTCGATCTGTTCCAGATCCGCCTGGACAAAAAACGCCTGGCAACCGAGTTCGGTCAACTGACGTACCTGGGCTTGGCCCTGCTCGGGGCGGCGCCCGCAAATGATCAGGCCGGCGGCACCGCGGCGCGCCAGGGTGTGGGCCACTGCGGCACCGAGGCCCTGGGTACTGCCGGTGACGACAAAGTACTGGCCATTGAACGAGGTGGCGAGGTTACTTTCAGACATGCGCTTCTCCTGGTTTTTGTTGTTATCAAGGTACCGGCTCGACGCTCGGCGAAATTGAGACTAGCATCGTGCTGACCTCGATAACGCCCGAAAAGACCTCAAAAAAACCTCAGGCCGAAACCATGATCGAACGCGCCAAACACTTCTCCATCAAGCAACTGGCCACCCAGGCGGGGGTCAGCAAGGCTACGGTCGATCGCGTACTGCACCAGCGTGGCTGCGTGCATTACCAGACCCAGCGCCGTATCGAGCAGGCCTTGAGTGAGCTCGAAGCCCAGGAAAAGAACGGCCTGGCGGTGGGGCGCACCTTTCATATCGATGTGATCATGCACACGCCGCGCCGCTTCAGTGCGGCGGTGCGGGCGGCGATCATCACCCAACTGGCGAGCCTGGCGCCGTTTCGCATTGCCCCACGTTTTCACCTGTTCGAAGAAATCGAACCCCAGGCGATGCACGACCAGTTGTTGCGCTGCCTCGATATGGGCAGTCAGGGCGTGGTGCTCAAGGCCGCCGACGAGCCGGCGGTGAACCTGGCGGTCAAGCAGTTGGCCGCGGCCGGGATTCCGGTGGTGACCCTGGTGACCGACCTGCCCCACAGCGAGCGCATCGGCTATGTCGGCATGGACAACCGCACCGCCGGACAGACCGCCGCGTACCTGTTGTCACGCTGGCTGGGGCCGCAGTCGCAGGAGGTGGCGGTGGTGATCGGCAGCGAGATGTTTCGCGGGGAGGAAGAGCGCGAAATGGGCTTTCGCATGTGGCTGCGTGGCCGCGCCGCGCATTTGCGTGTGCTGGACATCAGCGGTGGCTACGGTGTGTACGAACGCACCCTTGAACGAGTGACCGAGGCGCTGAAGCAGCATCCCGACCTCAAGGCGGTCTACAGCGTGGGGGGCGGTAACCGGGCGATCGTCGATGCGTTCGCCGCATTGGCGCGGCCGCTGGAGGTGTTTATCGGCCATGACCTGGATGAGGAAAATCGTCAGTTGCTGGTCGAGGAAAAAATCGCCGCGATCATCGACCACAATCTGCAGATCGATGCTCGCCATGTGTTCCTGCACATCCTTCAATTTCATCGGCTGTGGAAGGACGGGCCGATCGCACCCTCCCAGGTGCAGATCGTCACGCCGTTCAACCTGCCTTACTGAGCCGCATCCATGCCGCCCACGGGGGCTTACTGTGGGCGAACCCCATCGAAAGCATCCTGCAGCAGTTGCCTGATCGCTGCTGCCTCGATGGGCCGTGGGTTCCAGTAAGGATTGGCGAGGGCAATGTCCGTGGCGCGATCCAGGTCGGCCTCGGTCAGGCCCAGATCCTTGAGGCGTGTCGGCGCCCCCAGAGAGCTGGAGAGGTCGAACAGGGCGGCCGCGGGGCTGCAATCCTCGACGCTCAACGCCCGGCAGATACGCGACAAGCCTGGCGCCGCAGACTGGTTGTAGGCGATGGCGTGGGGAAGCACGATCGTATGGGTCTGCGCATGCGGCAGGTTGAAGCTGCCGCCCAGGGTGTGACAAAGCTTGTGATGCAGGGCCATGCCGACGTTGCCGAGCACGGTACCGCAGAGCCAGGCGCCATACAGGCAGTCATCGCGGGCGTCGAGATCGCTTGGGTTGTGACGGATGGTTTTCATGCCGGCGGCGAGCGCCCGAATGCCTTCCTCGGCCATCAGCGACATCACCGGATTGCCGTCCTGGGCATACAAACCTTCGGCGGCGTGGGCAATGGCGTTCATGCCGCTGGTGATGGACATATCGACTGGCAGGCTGACGGTCAGCTGCGAGTCGTAGATCACGGTTTTGGGCAGTACGCGCGGATCTTTGCCGGTGCGCTTGAGGCCGTTTTCGGTCAGGCCGAATACGGGCGTCATTTCAGATCCGGCATAGGTGGTCGGGATCGCCAGGATAGGCAAGCCGGAATCCATCGCGATGGCCTTGCCGAGTCCTGTGGTTGAACCGCCGCCAATCGCCACGGCGCAATCGGCGCCCAGCTTGCGTGCCAGTTCGCGGGCTTCACGAGCTGTTTCGATGGGCACGTGCATGACGGCCTTGTCGAAAATGTCCGCGGCACGGTTGCCGAGTAACTGGGCAATATTTTCGGCTTGGGCGCGTTGTTCCGGCGTGCAGAGGACTAGCGCACGCTTGGCACCCAGTCGATCGATTTCCGCTTCCAACTGTTGCAGCGAACTTTGGCCGAAGATGACGCGCGAGGGCTGGCCGTTATAAATAAAGGGGGACGTGGACATACGTCAATTCTCCGCAAACTGGTAGGGATGATTAATGGGTGGCGATAGGGGTCGGTTGATAGGCAAACAATTGCCAATTCATTCCAGTCCTCAGCCAGACATTTAATGTTCGGTTCTGGATTGTTTTAGCCACGCCATGGGAGGTGATATCGGCGACCATTTCGCCAAAGACGATGGCGGTGTTGCCTAATTGATAAACGTTATGAACAACGTGTTGAATTCGGTGATAGATGGAAAGTCCATCATGCAAGTTCTTCATAAAGCTGTCGCGGTTGTCCACTTTGCCACTGGAATGGACATAACTGAGTTGGGGATGAAGTAAACGCTGAATGTTCTCCAGGTCATTACGTTGCATCGCTTGATAACGTTGTTCTTCCAGCGCTGAAATCAACGCAGTGATGGACGACTCGTTGCTCATGGGACTCTCGAGATTGGGCATTAACAATGGGATCGACGACTATGCCTTCGCCAGGAAGAAGTCGAATTCCAGGGTATAAAACGGATCGCTGCTGACAGCCCCGTCCGGCGTCTCGCCGGGAGGTTGTTGAACCCACGGGGTGATCAGTGAAGAGCGCACGCCGAACACAGCGTCGGAATCCAGGTAGGGATCACCTTCGCGGAAAACCTGGGTGACCAACCGTTTGTATCCGGGTGCACTGATCACGAATTCCAGGTGCGCCGGGCGCCAGGCGTGGCGATTGAGTGCGGTGAGCATCGTGCCGACAGGACCGTCATGGCGTATGCGGTGGCTTTGCGGCACAACAGTTGAAAAAAAGTATCGACCAAGCGGGTCGGCTTGTAACAAGGCACGCTCGGTGTCGCTCACCACAGGGTTATTCAAGTCGCCACCTGCCTGGCAGACCTGAAGGGTCGCGGACGGCACCGGATTGCCTTTGGCGTCGCGAATGGTGCCCCGCAGATACCCTTTGGCGCCGTGGAGCCCGGCACTGATGTCGGCGCCCAGGTCATACACCGTGGTGTTGTGAGCCTGCGGCACGTCGAAGGCTGTCGCCTCGGTGCAACGCGCTGGCTTCCTGTCGTTCTGAGCCAGCACCAGGGTCGACAGGCCCAAGGTGTGCGACAGGAGCACAAACTCCTGGCGATCGGGGGCGCAGGCTTTGCCTACTTGTTCGAGAAACCCGATGCCGCTTCGCCACTCTTCTTCCGTCAGTTTGATATCGCGAGCGAAGGCATGAAGATGTTGCACGAGGCTGGTCATTACCTCGCACAAGCGCGCATCAGCGGTGCTGCTATTACGCGCCAATACGGCTTGTGTAATGGTCGCTTCGTCCAGATTTCGCATCTTGACTCCTTGATTTTCTTAAGCCCGAAGCACGCTTGGCGATTGCGAGAAACGTCTTGGGCCGCTCTTTTCAGGTCATAGCACTGCACGTTATAGTTCCGCACAGCGTTGAAAAAGGCCGCCTGCGAAATTCTTTATTTCATATATGAAAAAATAAAAACGGAGCACTGAATGGATCGGCTGACCGAACTGGAACTTTTTGTAACGACGGCGGAAGTCGGCACCCTGACCAAGGCGGCGGAAATACTCGGGCTGTCGAATGCCGCTGCAAGCCGACACCTGGTGGCGTTGGAGCAACGGCTCAATGTCAGGTTGATTGATCGCAACACGCGGCGCTTGGCCCTGACCAACTCTGGTCATCAATTTTATGCGAGCTGCAAGAGCCTGCTCGGCGAGTTGAAGGAAGCCGAGGCTTCGCTCAGCGACTCGCTCGTGCAGGCGGTTGGCACGCTGACGATTACCTCTTCAATCTCGTTTTGCATGCTGCATATCGCGCCGCTGATTCCGGCGTTTCGCAAGAAGTACCCGCATATCACGGTCAAAGTGCTGGGTGAAAACCGCTATTACGACATTATCGACAGCGAAATCGACCTGGCGATCAGGACCAAGGAATACGAGCCGGACTCCAACATCACCATTCGCCGTCTTGCCGAAACGCGTCGGGTGCTGGCCGCTTCACCCGGTTACCTGCAGCGCAAGGGCACGCCGCAGAGCATCGACGATCTGGCCAATCACGATCTATTGATCTACAGCCACGCCAACCAGCCCCGGGTCATGCGCTTTACCAAAGGCGATGAAGAACGCGTGGTCAAGGTCGACCCGATCCTGGAAACCAACGACGGTCAGATTGTCCGCGCAGCGGCCTTGGCCCATGGCGGCATCCTGGTGCAACCGAAGTACATCATCAATGCCGACCTGGTAGCAGGGCGCCTGATCCCGGTGCTGGATGATTGGGACTTGCCGCGCCTGACCATTAACATGGCTTTTCAAAGTCGTCGTTACATGCCAACCAAGCTGCGCGTATTTATCGATTTTCTGCTCGCGGACTTTGTCGAGCACGAGTACGAACGCTACTGGACGCGCTGACGCAGTTTCTCGCTGGACGGAATACACATTTATTTTTTTGAGGGTATTCAGTGCGGCGAGTGCAAACTATGCTCGGTTCCGCTTGATCAGTTGAACTTCTCTTGTTCAAAGAGAAGTGGCTCCCTCCGTTTGAATAGTGCTCAACAACACGACAATAAAGGCGTCTGCGTTCGCCTGCGCGTTTAAAAACAAATCTAATAATAAGGAAACGTTAAGCCCATGAAAAACTTTGCCAAGTGCACGGTTGCGGTCAGCTTTTGCCTGCTGATTCCCAATTTATCAAATGCCGCCAATGAAGCCTTTTCCAGTGATTCGCGCTGGATGACCGGTGACTGGGATGGCGTGCGCAGCGACTGGCTGGACAAGGGATTTGATATCGAGTTGGGTTACGCCGGGGAAATGGCCGCCAACATGCGCGGCGGTTATGACAAAGATCATACGGCGCGCTGGACCGAGCAATATGCGCTGGGCTTCAAGGCCGACCTGCAAAAAATCCTCGGTTGGGAAAATTCGCAGTTCCAGTTCACCGTCACCGAGCGTGACGGACGCAACCTGACCAACGATCGCATCGCTGATCCGCGAGTGGGAGGCTATTCCTCGAGCCAGGAAGTTTACGGTCGTGGGCAAACCTGGCGCCTGACGCAAATGTGGCTCAGTAAAGGCTGGCTGGACGGCGCGCTGGACCTGAAGTTTGGCCGCTTCGACGAAGGCTCGGACTTCAACAGTTTCCCGTGCGACTTCCAGAGTACGCCGTTCTGTGGCGCCCAGGCGGCGAACTGGATTGGCGACATTTGGTACAATTGGCCGGTCAGCCAATGGGCCCTGCGCGCACGCTACCAGTTCGCTCCCGAGTGGTATGCACAGATCGGGGTATTCGAGCAGAACCCCTCGTATCTGGAAACCGGTAACGGCTTCAAGCTCAGTGGCAGCGGCACCAAAGGCGCGCTAATACCGGTTGAGCTGGTCTGGAGTCCCACGGTCAACGCGCTGCCCGGAGAATATCGGCTGGGCTATTACAAGAGCACGGCCAACGACGATGATGTTCTGGAAGATCGCAATGGCAACCCCCAACCCGCCACCGGCGATCAGTTCAAACAGCACTCCAGTCGTCACGGTTACTGGTTTGTCGCCCAGCAGCAATTGACCGCTCGCGACGGCGATAGCCAGCGCGGGCTTTCGGTGTTCGCCAACTTCACTGCACACGACAAGGCTACCAGCCGGGTCGATCATTTCATTCAGGCAGGCATCGTTTACAAGGGGCCGTTCGATGGCCGGCCTAAAGATGATCTGGGCGTGGGGATCGCGCAGGTCCACACCAACTCGGACTACCGCCGGCGTGCCCGCTTGCAGAATGAACAGAACGGCATTGCCGATTACGAAGATCCCGCCTATCTGCCCCTGCAGTACAACGAAGTGAGCAGCGAGATCTATTACGGGTTCCACGTCACCAACTGGCTCACCGTACGGCCCAATCTGCAGTACGTGAAGTATCCCGGTGGTGTGCGTGAAATCGATGCAGCAGTGATCGCCGGTCTCAAGGTCCAGGCGAAGTTCTAGCCCGGTACTGCCCTGCCACGATCAATGGATTCGAACCGTGGCGGGGGTTGACTACAGTTTTCCACTCAGCGGAAAACACATTTGCCGTAGAGACATTTTTTTTCCGTTTCAATGGCAGTAGTCTCAATTCCACTGAGCGTACAAATAATTTCAATAAGGTTGACCTCATGTCCAACAATCAAAATGCCTCCCGTGCTTCGTCAAAGATTCTTTGGCGTATCGCAGCCATCACCACCATGGGGTCGCTGGGATTTGGTTACGACACTGGAGTGATCTCCGGGGCGCTGCCGTTCATGACGCTTGATGTCAGTCAAGGTGGCTTGGGCCTGACGCCCATGACGGAAGGGCTGGTGGCTTCCTCACTGATATTCGGTGGCGCTTTTGGCGCACTGTTCGCGGGTCAATTATCTGATCGCTATGGCCGCCTCGGTGTGCTCAAGGCCCTGGCCATTTTGTTTGCACTGGGTGCGCTGGGTACGGCTATAGCGCCGGATATCTGGACCATGGTCATCACCCGTTTCATTCTGGGCATTGCCGTCGGTGGTGCGTCATCGACCGTTCCGGTATTGATCGCCGAGTTGGCGGCCCCCAAACACCGCGGTCGGCTGGTGTGTCAGAGCGAGTTGATGATTGTCTCTGGACAGTGTCTGGCCTACATCACCAGCGCCGGCCTGGCGCACTTGTTCGACAGTCCGTTCATCTGGCGCTACATGCTCGCCATTGCGCTAATCCCGGCGGTGCTGCTGTACGTCGGAATGCATTTTGTGCCGACCTCACCCCGTTGGCTGGTCAGCAAAGGGCGTATCGCAGAAGCAAAAACAACCTTGGCCGGTATCCGCGATACCCAGCGCGAGGCGGACCGTGAGCTGAAGGAAATCATTGCCCAGTGCAACGTCGAACGGCACCACAGCGGCGTGCTCGGCAAGCTCAACGAACCCTGGTTGCTCAAGCTGCTTGCCATTGGTATCGGCCTGGGTTTCGTTATCCAGTTCACCGGCGTCAATGCGTTCATGTACTACACGCCGATGATTCTCAAAGAGACTGGCATGGGTACTAATGCCGCACTGATCGCAACCATCGGCAATGGCGTGGTTTCGGTGATTGCCACCTTGATCGGCATGTGGGTGATCAACCGCATGGGCCGGCGCTCAATGCTGCTACTGGGGCTGACCGTCGTGGTGCTGGCGCAAATCTTCCTTGGTGTCGTCCTCAACTTCATGCCGCATTCGCTCGTGCAAAGTTACCTGGCGCTGTCCGGCGTACTGGTGTTCCTGTTCTTCATGCAGATGTGCATCGGCCCAGTGTACTGGCTGTTGATGTCGGAGCTGTTTCCGACCCATGCCCGGGGCTTGATGAATGGCATTTCAGTGAGCGTATTCTGGATTTTCAATGCCATCGTCGCCTTCGTCTTCCCGGTTCTGCTGAGTGTGATGGGGGGCATGACCTTCTTCCTGTTCGCCGTGGTGAACATCGGCTCGATCGTCTTCTGCACGCTGTGGTTGCCGGAAACCAAGGGGCTGACCCTGGAAGAAATCGAACAGCAAATGAAGCAGCGCTTCAACGGCCGTAAATGGCGTGCTCCCGAAGTACAAGCGTATTGAAAACTGCCATTGCGCATGCCGGCGCCCAACCTTAAAAGCCGGCCGGCCTTCAAGAATAACGATCAAGGATCTCGAATCATGACTGCTCACCTGGACACCGACATCGCCATTGGCGGCCTTTTCGAAGAGGAACATTCCGCCGAAATCGTCAATGCCCGCATCTCTGCCAACGCCAACCCGCGCCTGGCAGAAGTCATGGCGGTGCTGACCCGGCATTTGCATGCAGCCATCAAGGAAATCGAACCCAGCCACGAGGAGTGGTTCAAGGCCATCGAGTTCCTGACTCAGACCGGTCAGATGTGCACTGACTGGCGCCAGGAGTACATCCTGCTGTCGGACGTGCTGGGTGTGACCATGTTGGTCGACGCGATCAACCATCGCCGGCCCAAGGGGGCCACGCCCAATACCATTCTCGGTCCGTTCTATGTGGCCAATGCGCCGCACTACGAGAATGGCGCGAACATCTGCCTGGACGGCAAGGGTGAACCGACGCTTGTCAGCGGACGGGTGCTGGATACGGCCGGCCGGCCGATCGCCGGTGCCACCCTGGATATCTGGCAGACCAACGACGATGGCTTCTACGACGTGCAGCAGAAAGGTGTGCAACCGGACTACAACCTGCGCGGGCTGTTCACCACCGATGCCGATGGCTATTACGCGTTCCGCACCGTCAAGCCGCGCCATTACCCGATCCCTGCCGACGGTCCCGTAGGCAAGCTGTTGGGTGATCTGGGCCGGCACCCGAATCGCGCAGCACATCTGCATTTCATCGTAACCGCCAACGGATACGACCAGGTCATCACACATATCTTCACGCCCGACTGCCAGTACTTGCACGAGGACACCGTGTTTGGCGTGAAGAAAGAATTGATCGCCGAGTTCACCACTCAAAGCGACCCGGCTGTCGCCGAACGTTACGACCTGCCTGTGCCGTTCCTGGCGGTCAACTGGGATTTTGTTCTGACCCCGCTCTGATTAACCGACAACTGTCTTTGACCGTTCTCAAACCACTCATAAGTGATCGTCATGCCCACTAAAAATATCGAACTCCTTGCTGCCTATTGGACCCTCGCTGGCGATACCTATCCAGGCGCTCCCAGCGAAATCAGCCCGTTCTCCCTGCAGGATCGAGCGCAAGCTGCCTCGAAAGCCGGCTGGCGCGGCATGGGGTTCGTCCATGCCGACCTGCTGCATAACGTCGACAAGCTGGGCATTTCAACGGTGCGCAACATTCTCCAAGACAACGGCATCAAACACGTGGAAGTCGAGTTCCTGACCGACTGGCACCTGGACGGAGAGCGCCGCGCGGCGTCGGACAAAACGCGCGACGAGCTGCTGGAAATTGCCGGCGAACTGGGCGCACGCAGTCTCAAAGTTGCCGGCGGACTATTCGAAGACGGGCCTCCGGATGTGCCGCGCATGCGCGAAACCTTCGCCCTGTTATGCGATCGGGCTCAACCCTTTGGCGTGAACGTGGTGATCGAGTTCCTGCCATTTTCCAGCGTTTGCACCATCGACCGTGCCATTGCCGTGGCTGAGGGCGTTCGCCCTAACGGCGGCCTGTTGGTTGACACCTGGCACGTGGCGCGTGGCGGCATGCGTTTTGATGAAATCGCCAAGATTCCCCTGGAGCTGATCAAGTCGATCGAGCTGGATGACGCCAACCACGCCATCGTGGAAACGCTGTTCAACGACTCCACGCACCACCGTAAATGCTGCGGCGAAGGCCAGCTCGACGTGCCGGACTTTATTCAGCAAGTGGTCAATGTCGGCTACAACGGGCCTTGGGGCGTCGAACTGATTTCCGCTGAGCTGCGCAAGCTGCCGCTGGAAGTGGCGGCGAAGAAAGCCTTTGAAACAACCATCGCGCAATTCGAAGGGATCAAGTTCCCGAATTGATGCGTTGAAGTCCATTGAAGTTTTGCTCGTCTACAACAACGAACAATAGAGTTTCCAGGAGATAAAAAATGGTAGGTATCGCAGTTCTCGGCGCCGGTCGCATCGGCAAGATCCACGCAGCCAACGTCGCTGCGAGCAAGTTCGCCAAGCTGGTGGTGGTGGCTGATCCGTTCGGCAATGCCGCACAAGAGTTGGCCGATGCATTCGGTGCCGACGCCATGCTCGACTGTGAAGCGGCCATCGACCGCGACGACGTCCAGGCGATTGTCATCGGCACCCCGACCCACACCCATATCAGCCTGATGCAGCGTGCCGTGCGCCAGGGCAAAGCGGTGCTGTGCGAGAAGCCGATCGACCTGGACATGGCCAAGAGCCTGGCCGCGGTAGAGGAAGTGGAGCGCCTCAATGGTCGGGTCATGCTGGCGTTCAACCGCCGCTTCGAGTCCACGTTCGCTGAAATGCGTGCAGCCATCGACGCCGGCGATATCGGCGAAGTGCGCCAAGTGATTATCAGCAGCCGCGATCCTGGTCTGGCACCTGAAGACTACATCCAGCATTCGGGTGGTATCTTCCGCGACATGACCATCCACGACCTGGACATCGGTCGCTGGTTGCTGGGCGAAGAACCCGTTGAGCTGACCGCTATCGGCAGCCGCCTGATCGATCCGCAGATGATGGAAAAGTACGACGACTACGACACCGCCATGGTGCAGATGCAAACGGCCTCGGGCAAACAGTGCCATATCAACAACTGCCGCCAGGCGGTCTATGGCTACGACCAGCGCATCGAAGTGTTCGGCTCCAAGGGCATGCTGCAGATGGACAACTTGCGGCCGACGACAATCCGTCGCTGGAACCAGGACGTCACCGATGCGCGAGAACCGCTGCTGAACTTCTTCCTTGAGCGTTATCAGCAAGCCTACAAAGCCGAACTCGATGCCTATATCGAAGCGCTGGTGAAGGGCACTCCGATGCCGACCACCGTGCAGGACGGCCTCAAGGCTTTGCAGCTGGCCGATGCCGCGGTCGAATCGGTCAAGACCGGGCGCGCGGTCAGGCTCTGAGCTTGAACGGTCATTGGCTATCTCGGACAAGAACACCTGGAGAACATCATGTCTTACAAGCTTGAGAGTGGCACCACCATTGGTGTGGCCTGCCTGGGGATTACCCACCCACACACGTCGGGCCGCGTCAAAGCCTTCAAGCGCATACCCGGCGTGCAGTTTCTTGGCGCCTACGACGACAGCCCTTTGCTGGAGCCGTTCTGCGATGCGCTGGACTTGCAGGCCCGCAGCAAGGAAGAAATCCTCGCTGACCCGAACGTGCATGTGGTGCTCGTACACCCCAAGAGCTACCTGATGGCCGACTGGGCCATTGAAGCGCTGGAGGCGGGCAAGGCAGTTCTCTGCGAGAAACCCGCGGGCCGCGGCACCATCGACACCACTCGCATCGTTGACGCGGTCGAGCGTACCGGCGGGTTGTTCCAGGTCGGCTACTGCTGGCGCTACGCGCCGTCGGTGGAAAAAATGCAGCAGGTTTTGCAGAGCGGTGAAATCGGCAAGGTGCTACAGGTTCGTGCGCATGCTGGTTGCTCCCACGACGAGGCCGACACCAATCACATGAAGCAACCGGGTGACCGTGGTGGCGCCTTTTATGTGATCGGCTGCCACACCATTGACCGTTTGCTGCTGCACTTCGGCATGCCCCAATCGGTCAATGCGCGGATTACTAAGTTCGCCGGGCAGATGAGCGATTCGGCGCGCGAGGACGCTGTGGGCGCGGTGCTCAACTACGACGATAAGTTGATCACCATCGATTTCATGTCCTGGGACCCGATGCCCTGGACCGAGAGTTGGGACATTACCGCCTACGGTACTCACGGGGTGATGCATTCCACGCCGATGCCGGCGTCGTACAAGCTTTACCACGATGGCAAGAACGGCCATCAGCAAGGCTGGACGCATTGGAACGAGAACAGCTTTCCGGAGATCTGGGCGGTGCGTAAAACCGTCTATTCCCCGGAAATCGCCGAGATCGGTAACCCGGTGTATTTCGATCGAGAAGCCGCTGCCTTCGTCCAGTCGTTGCGCACCGGCAGCCCTTCGACGGTGCCGGCCAGCCAGGCGCATAACATCAACGTGATACTCGAAGCGCTGTTCGAGTCCGCTGAGTTGAATGGCCAGGAAGTCATCCTGGCTAAATAGCGACGTGTAGTCCCGTACGTGAAATGACCCCGCCGGCTCTGTAAACAGAGCCGGAAGGGAAGTTGCACCCCCGAGAAATGCCAACAACAAAAAGAAGAGGACACCATGCACAAGTTCATCAAGATTGCCGCGGTAGTATTGTTGGGACTGGCCGTCAGTGCCTGCGAGAAAAGCGCAACCAGCACCAAGGGCACGATTGGCATTGCCATGCCCTCGAAAACCGAAGCGCGATGGGTTTCAGACGGTAGCAGCATCGTCGATTCATTGAAGAAACTCGGTTACGACACCGACTTGCAGTACGCGCAGTACGAAGCGCCGACCCAGCTGTCGCAAATCGAAAACATGATGGTCAAGGGCATCAAGGGCCTGATAGTCGCGCCGATCGATGGCACGACCATGGCCGATGTACTCAAGCAGGCCAAGGAAAAAGGCATCAAGGTCATTTCCTATGACCGCCTGATCCGCAACACCAAAGACTTCGATTATTACGTCACCTTCGACAACTACCGCACCGGCGTTCTGCAGGGGCAGTCCATCGTCGACAAGCTGCAGCTCAAACAGGGCAAAGGCCCGTTCAACCTGGAAATCTTCGCCGGCTCCACGGACGACAACAACGCCCATGTGGTGTACGCGGGGGTGATGTCGCAACTCAAGCCCTTCATCGATAGTGGCAAGTTGGTTATTCGCAGCGGCCAGCAGGACCTGGACAAAGTGGCTACGCCGAACTGGGACGGTGCCCAGGCCCAGGCGCGCATGGATAACCTGCTCAGCGCCTTCTACGGCACCGCCCACCTGGACGCGGTGCTGGCCATGAACGATCAGATCGCCAATGGCGTGGTGTCTTCATTGCGGGGTGTGGGCTATGGCACGGGCAAGCAAACAATGCCGATCGTGACTGGCCAGGATGCCGAGATTTCCAGCATCAAATCGATCATTCGCGGCGACCAGAGCTCGACCATTTTCAAGGACACCCGCGCCCTCGCCGAAGCCGCCGCGCAGATGATGGACGCGACCTTGAGTGGCAAGACCGTCGTGGTCAACGACTCCACGTCCTACGACAACGGCTCGATGATCGTGCCGACCCAGCTGCTGACTCCACAACTGGTCGATGGCAATAACTGGCAGAAAATCCTTGTCGATGACACCAAGTTCTACACGCCTGAGCAGTTGCGCTGAGGCAACCCGAGTTCGGTGCGTGCTGGCAGGAGAGAAAAAATGACAAAAACAATTCTCGATATGCGTGATATCCAGAAGTGCTTCGGCCCGGTGAAGGCACTCAGCCGGGTCAACCTCAAGGTCGGCGATGGCGAAATCCATGCGATCTGCGGTGAGAATGGCGCTGGCAAATCGACCCTGATGAAGATCCTCAGCGGCGTCTATCCGCATGGCAGTTTCACCGGCGAAATTGTCTTCGATGGCGCGCCGCGAACGTTCCAGGGATTGCGCGACAGTGAGGCGCTGGGCATCTGCATCATTCACCAGGAATTGGCCTTAGTGCCCATGCTGTCGATCACCGAGAACCTGTTCCTCGGTAACGAGATCGCCCGTCATGGCGTGATCGACTGGGATCAAGCGCACCAGCGGGCCCGCGAGTTGCTCGCGCGGGTCGGCCTCGATGCCCGGCCGCAAACCCTCGTGGGCAACCTCGGCATCGGCCAGCAGCAGATGGTGGAAATCGCCAAGGCGCTGGCCAAGGACGTGCGCCTGCTTATTCTTGACGAGCCGACCGCGAGCCTCAACGAAAAGGACAGCGACACCTTGCTCAAGCTGATGCTCGAGCTAAAAGGGCGTGGCATCACCTCGATTATCATCTCGCACAAGCTCAACGAGATTGGGCGGGTGGCAGACGAGATCACCGTGATCCGTGATGGCAGTACCGTCGACGTCATCGACTGTCGTGCCGAACCTATCGATGAAGGCCGGGTGATTCGCTCCATGGTCGGCCGTGAACTCTCGGACCGGTATCCGAAGCGCGTTCCTGCCATTGGCGAAAAGCTGTTCGAGGTTGAAGGCTGGTCCGTCGGCGACCCGGAGCACTCTGGACGTGACCGCATCCGCAACATCAATTTCCACGTGCGTCGGGGCGAGGTGGTGGGCATTGCCGGGTTGATGGGCGCTGGCCGTACCGAATTTGCCATGAGCGTATTTGGCCGCTCCTATGGCTCGAACATCCGCGGCAAGGCGCGTCTGGAAGGGCGAGAAGTCGACCTCGGCACCGTGCGCAAGGCCATTCATCACGGTTTGGCCTACGCCACCGAAGACCGCAAGGGCGCCGGCCTGGTATTGGGTGAAAGCATCACCCGCAACACCAGCATGGCCAACCTGGCCGCCGTGTCCAAACGCTGGGTGATGAACGAACTGGCGGAGACTGCGGTGGCGGTCGATTTCCAGACGCGCCTGCGCATTCGCAGCCCGGACGTTTTGCAGACGGTGGACAAGCTCTCGGGGGGCAACCAACAGAAGGTCGTACTGGGCAAATGGCTGTTCTCCGATCCCAAGGTCTTGATCCTGGACGAGCCCACTCGCGGCATCGATGTCGGGGCCAAGTACGAGATTTACGCGGTGGTCAATCAGGTCGTCAGCGAGGGCAGGGGCGTCGTCATGATCTCCTCGGAAATGCCTGAGCTGCTGGGTACCTGTGACCGAATCTATGTGATGAATGAAGGGCGCTTTGTCGGCGAGTTTCCGATCGCAGAGGCATCGCAGGAAAAAATCATGCACGCAATCATGAAAAATGAGGTGATCCAGTGAGCGAAGTCAGCGTACCTCTCACATCCAAACCAACGGCGCTCACATCATTCAAGCGCGGCGCGCGTGAATACGGTCTGCTGGCATCGTTGATTGTCATCATGGTGTTCTTCCAGGTGGCCACCGGCGGGGCGCTGATGCAGCCGCTCAACCTGACCAACCTGTTGTTGCAGAACAGCTATATCGTGGTCATGGCGCTGGGCATGCTGATGGTGATCGTCTGCGGCCACATCGACCTCTCGGTCGGTTCGGTGGTCGGCGTGATCGGCGCGCTGGCCGCCGTGCTGATGGTCCAGTATCGATTGGACTTCTTCACTGTAACGGTGATCTGTGTGGCGGCGGGTGCACTGATTGGCGCGGCGCAGGGTTACTGGGTGGCGGTGTGGGGCATGCCGTCGTTCATTGTCACCCTGGCCGGCATGTTGATCTTTCGCGGCGCGACCATCGCGATTTCCCAAGGGCAATCGATCGGCCCGTTTCCGCCAGCTTTTTCGGCGATCAGTTCGGGCTTCATTCCCGATGTCTTTGCCAACGAAAACCTGCGCATTACCTCCTTGCTGTTGGGTATTGCCGTCGCAGCGGCGTTCTGGGTTGTCGAATATCGCAGTCGCAAACGCACCCTCAAGAGCGGCGGCAATGTCGCCCCCATGACCCTGTTCGCGCTGAAGAATGGCCTGGTCGCGGCGCTCATCGTGTACTTCTGCTACCTGCTCTCGACTTACCGCGGCATCCCTACGGTGCTGGTAATCATGAGTGTGTTGATCGGCGTGTACACCTTCATCATGAACCGCACCGTTATCGGCCGCTGGATCTATGCGGTGGGTGGCAATCTCAAAGCCGCCAAGCTGTCGGGGATCAACGCCTCGCGGGTGACGTTCTTCGCTTTCGTCAACATGGGCGTGCTGGCGGCAGTGGCGGGGCTGATTTTCGTCGCTCGCCTTAACAGCGCGACGCCGCGGGGCGGCACCGGATTCGAGCTGGATGTTATCGCTGCGGTGTTTATCGGTGGCGCTTCGGCGTCCGGCGGGGTTGGCAAGGTGGTCGGCGTGGTGATCGGCGCCTTCATCATGGGTGTGCTGAACAACGGCATGTCGATCATGGGTATCGGCATCGACTACCAACAGATGATCAAAGGCGCTGTGTTGCTGGCGGCGGTATTTGTAGACGTATATCAGAAGAGCAAGGGTTGATATGGCAGGCATGACTGACACCGCAGGGAGACATCGATGATCAAGCACATTGTTATGTGGAACCTGGAAGGTGAGACGCCTGAAGAGAACAGGCAGGCTTGCCTGTTCCTCAAAGAACGTTTTGAAGGGCTTGCCGGGTTGATTCCCGGGCTGTTGAAGATCGAGGTCGGCGTGGATATCAGTCGTATCGATTATGCATGCGACGTGGTGCTTTATACCGAGTTTGATTCACAGGAGACGCTGGATGCCTACGCCTCTCACCCGGAGCATTTGCGGGTGAGAGGTGAGTTGGGTAATTCACGTATTGCGCGGCACCAGGTCGACTACGTGCCCTCATAGATATGCGCAGATCCCGAAGAACTGCCTGTTTAGCATGGTCTTCATCTACAAGAATCAGATTCGCCTTGCATCCATCTATCCTGATACGTTGATTCGAGGGATATAAACGGATCCCTGCTGTTTAAAGAGGGCAGGTCATGTGAACCCTAATGACGAGCATGCTCGCTGTCTTAAACCCGATTTTCATATCGACGATAAGGCGTCGAGCAGGCGAGTTGGAAATTTATTGCTATGGACCGCTATTGGGCGATTTCTGCCCGTTATGACGGGCCGGAATCAACCCGGAGCAAACGCTTAACCGAGCGATACGACGAAGCCTGTTGCCGCACAAAGTCCGCCAAGCATTACCACGCGCACACCGCCAAGCTTGTTTACGATGGTGTCGCCTGTCAGTCGTCCCAGCGTCATTGTTGCGGCGAAGCATGCATAGCCCAACCCGCCATAGCTAGGTTCCATTCCCCGGCTCGAGACTAAGAAGATCGCGCTCCAATCGAGAATTGCGCCTTCAGTGAGAAACACGATGAAGCAGAGCGCCCCTAAGAGAAGAACGATACCTCGCGGCACCGCAAAAAGGGGCTCTTCCTTTTCAGTCCCCTACAACAGCAAGGTGGGCACAGCTCTGTAGAGCGCTCCTAATACTGTTGCAACTATGCAAAGCATAGAGAACAGCGGAGTTAGGCCGAGGCTGAGCAAAGCGGTCATCGCTCCGACGCCCACTATGCCACCGACGCTGTAAAGCCCGTGGAAGCCGGACTGAAGTGCCTGCCCACTATTTTTCTCGACGATGACCGACTGTATGTTCATGGCGCAATCAAGCATGTCCATGCTTGCACCGAAGGCCAGCACAGCCAATACCAGCCCAGGCCTCCATCGTCCATTGCGTAGTGATGCTTGGTGACGTTGACAATACGGTCATGAATGCCGGTACGGTTGTTCTGGAGCGACATGCCCTGACCTGTTCCGCTCAGCGCCAAGAAGCACTGGAACCCCCTCCGTTGAAGCGTTTTCCGACAAGGAGCTTCAATCCGTATTCGCCAAAGCCTTTCCACTGCCTCAACGAAGTGTCGCAAACGATTCCTGGAATGTCGCACCAGGCCAACCGTACTCACCATGCGTGCGCTCGGTAATAAACCTTATTAGAGATTGGTCTATCCAAAAACGACGACATTCTTTCCTATAACCGACCTGGCCGCTTATTGAGAAGCTGCATAATTATATGAATTAAAAAGAAAAATAATTAATTCGCAGTGTATTTTTTATGTTTTGTCTATGTATACATAAGAAATACAATCTATTGACCATCCCCAAAACCCATGCGAATCTCGACTCATCAGTCAGCCGCACCTGACAGCGAAACTAGCTCTGGAGGTCGTTTGTGAAAAACGGCAAAACTTGTCTCTACGAAGACCTGAAACGTCAAATTTTGACGATGGAACTGGACCCTGACGACGCGCTGGATGAAGTCATTCTCAGCGAGCGTTATGGCTTGTCCCGAACGCCCGTCCGAGAAGTTTTTCGCCGCTTGGCCGGTGAAGGTTATGTCGATATTCGAGAAAATCGGGGCGCTCGGGTTATTCCAATGAATCACTCGACACTGCGAAATTTCTTCCTGGTTGCACCGATGATGTATGCAGCCATTGGCCGCCTGGCGGTTCAAAACTTCAAGCCA
The DNA here is from genome assembly GCF_029457515.1 of Pseudomonas sp. G11. Taxonomy (NCBI): domain Bacteria; kingdom Pseudomonadati; phylum Pseudomonadota; class Gammaproteobacteria; order Pseudomonadales; family Pseudomonadaceae; genus Pseudomonas; species Pseudomonas sp. G11. Next base: position 4,174,774 of record NZ_CP120377.1, on the reverse strand, counting down.
CGCCAACTGATCGATTTGAAAGACACGCAGAACCGCTTCCGCATTGCCACCACCACAAGAGATGCGCTGGCAATGGTCGTCGAGAACAATCGCTTTCACGCGATCATGGGCGAAATGGCCGGCAATCAGTATCTCCAGCCCAGTCTGGAAAGGTTGCTCATTGATCACTCTCGCATCGGTAATACATTTTTCCGACCTCAAAATGAGGACATGGAAGAACGCCTTGAACTGTCTGCGGGGCACCATGATTTTTTTATCGAGGCTATTGAACGTCGCGATGAAGAAGCCGTCGTTGATCTCGTGTTTGAGCATTGGGAACTGTCCCGAGAAAACATGGAGATTTTTATTGCGCCCCAAGGCATCAAGGCGGACGCACTCATTGACCTTCCACGTCACTCATCTTCGGAGAAATCATCTTGAAATTTGAAGGCATCTATACACCTGCGGTGACTCCTTATAAGCCTGATAGGGAAATCGACTGGAACGTGTACTCGGATGTATTGGAGTCGCTGATCGAAGCGAAAGTACACGGTATTATTATCGGCGGGTCGACCGGCGAATATTATGCGCAGACTTCAGAAGAACGTACTGAGCTTGCCGCTTATGCGAAAGATGTGATCGGCACTCGGGGGCAACTGATCGTTAGCACCGGGGCCATTCGCACTGAAGATGCGGTGCAGTATGCGAAGGATGCCAAAGCGATCAAGGCGGACGCCATTCTCGTCACCAGTCCGCCGTACGCGCTCCCGACCTCCGAGGAAAACGCGATACATGCATTGACCATTGATCGCGCTGCCGACCTGCCGATCATGCTTTACAACTACCCGGGTCGCATGTGCGTTTCGATGGACGAGGATTACTTCACCCGTGTAAGCAAATCGAAAAACGTCATTGCCATCAAGGAAAGTTCCGGCGACATGGGGCAGGTGCATCTCCTCGCGCGTAAGTTCCCCAACATCGCACTGTCATGTGGCTGGGACGATCAAGCGCTGGAGTTTTTTGCCTGGGGTGCCAGAAGTTGGGTGTGTGCAGGTTCCAACTTCTTGCCGAAAGAGCACGTGGCGCTTTACGAAGCCTGCGTCATTGAAAAGAACTTCGACAAAGGCCGTCTGATCATGTCGGCGATGATGCCTCTGATGGATGCTTTGGACGGCGGCAAGTTCGTGCAGTCGATCAAATTTGGTTGCGAGCTGGCTGGACTGAAAGTAGGGGACGTGCGCCTGCCGCTTCAGCCGCTTGATTCAGAAGAGAAGAAAAGCCTTAAAGCGATCATCAACGATGTGAAACGCAACGTTGCCAACATCACTTCGGGAGCCAGCCATGGGTGATTTTCTGAGCAAGGCCGAATACGCCGCCATCGCTAAAAATATGTCGTTCCCTTCCAACGCTTTTATCAACGGAGCGTTCAAACCCGCCATCTCTGGCAAAACCTTCGCCACGAATAACCCGGCGACGGGCGAGTTTTTGACTGATGTCGCCGCCTGTTCATCCGAGGATGTCGATGTTGCGGTGAGTAATGCCAAAGAGGCTTTTGAGGATGGTCGCTGGAGATCAATTTCTCCCAGGGAGCGCAAAGCTGTTCTGCTGAACTTCGCGAACCTGCTTGAAAGCCATCAGCACGAACTGGCTGTCCTCGAAAGTCTAGACAGCGGTAAGCCCGTCAGTGAATGCCAGTTGGTTGACGTACCGGACACTATCCACACCCTGCGCTGGCACGCGGAGTTGATCGACAAGATTTATGACAACACTGCCCCGGTGGGCAGTGACGCACTGAGCATGGTTGTCCGCGAGCCGATTGGAGTGGTGGGCTGCGTATTACCCTGGAACTTCCCCCTGCTGATGCTGGCCTGGAAGATCGGCCCGGCGCTCGCAGCAGGATGCTCGGTGATCGTCAAACCTGCCGAGCAGACCTCGCTGACGACGTTGCGTGTTGCGCAGTTCGCGTTTGAAGCCGGTGTTCCCGCAGGCGTGCTCAACATCGTTACGGGTACAGGCAAGGATGTCGGAGAGCCGATTGGCTTGCATAACGATGTCGACATGGTGAGCTTTACCGGCTCCACCACGACCGGTCGCCGTTTCTTGCATTACGCAGCCGATTCGAACCTGAAACGCATCGTGCTCGAATGTGGCGGGAAAAATCCTGCCGTGGTGATGGACGATGCCGAAGACCTGGATCGTGTGGCCGAGCATGTCGTCAACGGTGCGTTCTGGAACATGGGCGAAAACTGCTCCGCGACCTCGCGCCTGATCGTCCACGAGTCCGTGAAAGATGAGTTGCTCCAGCGCATGGGTGCCTACATCCGCGAATGGAAGATGGGCGACCCCCTGGATCCGCAAAACCGCGTAGGGTCGCTGGTCAGCCCGGAGCATTTCGCCAAAGTGAAGTCGTACCTCGAGCATGCTACCGCTGGAAAGCTTGAGGTCGTGTACGGCGGCGCGACCAAAGACGGTGCCTTCGTAGAGCCGACCGTGATTGACGGCGTAGGTCGGGACAATCGATTGTTCCAGGAAGAGATCTTCGGCCCGATTCTTTCGGTCACCACCTTCAACACCCTCTCTGAAGCCATTGCCCTGGCCAATGACACCGTGTACGGCCTGGCCGCCTCGGTTTACACCGCCAGCCTGCGTCGGGCGATCAAGTTGTCGCGGGAAATTCGCGCCGGCATCGTCACGGTGAACTGCTTTGGTGAGGGCGATGCGTCTACGCCATTCGGCGGCTACAAAGAGTCGGGCTTCGGTGGTCGGGACAAATCCATTTTTGCCCATGATCAGTACACCGAAATCAAAACCATCTGGATCGATGTGTCTGATCGGTCGGATGATGAGACCGTAAAATGAGCACCCATACCATCAAGCGCCTACCGGTCGACACCGGGGTTTCAGGTTGGGAGGCCATTTCCACCCGCACTGCGCCTGTCCGTATGCTTGATGGAAATGTGACGGCGGACTGGCTGATTATCGGTGCGGGCTTTGCCGGTCTTTCCGCCGCTCGTAGGCTATCCCAGCTGCACCCCGGCGATAGCATTGCGATCATTGACGCCCATGAAGTTGCGAAGGGGCCTGCAGGCAGAAACTCTGGCTTCATGATCGACGTGCCGCACAGTCTTTCATCGGGGGAATATTCAGTTGCCGGTGAGTCTGCAACGGCACTGGAAATTGCGCAGAACCGCTTTGCCATTGCTTTTGCCGCTGACGCCGCACGGGAGTACGGCATGTCTGCTGCCACCTTTGACCCGTCCGGAAAGATCAACGCGGCGGCAACCGAGCGCGGGATGAAGCTTAATGACAATTATGCCAAGTCACTGAAAAACATCGGCGAACAGTTTGAGTTGCTGGATGCCGCGAACATGCAGGAGATCACCGGTTCCCGTTATTACCACGGTGGGCTGTATACGCCCGGAGCGGTGATGATTCAGCCCGCCCAATACATTAGGGATCTTGCGTTCGGGCTGGATAAGAACGTCAGCCTGTACGAACGGTCACCGATTATTGAGTTGGCCAGATCGGGTAACAACTGGAAGGCGAAATCTCATCGTGGCGTTGTGAATGCGCCGAAAGTGATTTTGGCCGTCAATGGTCACGTCGAAGACTTCGGCCATTTTCAGGGTCGTCTGTTACACGTTTTTACTTACGCTTCGATGACCGCTGCCTACAGCCATGATGAGTTTGACCGGTCAGTGACAGGCAAGGATCGATGGGCTTTGTTACCCGCTGATCCAATGGGGGCGACGCTTCGCAAGATTACTTTAAACGGGCTTTCGCGCATTGTTATCCGTACCAAGTTTACCTATGACCCCAGTATTCAAGTAACGCCTATGCGTGTTGCTGCAGTGGCCGAAGAACAACGTCATTCGCTGGATGCACGGTTCCCCGAGTTGAAATCAACGCCGTTGGAGTTCAGCTGGGCCGGGCGCCTTTGCTTGAGTCGTAACAGCGCGCCAGCGTTTGGAGAAATAGAAGAAAACCTCTACTCGGCCTGCTGCGAAAACGGCCTGGGGACGGTTAAAAGTACCTTGGCCGGCGTGATGGCTGCCGAACTGGCCAGCGGCACACACTCAAGGGTTCTAGACAGTTTCAGTCAAATGCCAGGGCCAAGCAGGCTGCCACCCAAGTTAATAACGAAGTTGGGTGTCAACTCGGTTATTCGTTGGCAGGCATTGAGGGCAGGGCGAGAGGGCTGAAGTGCTTTAAACATCCGGCTTTTATTTCATAAAAGTCTAATCTCTAGTTTTAACCGTAGATCGGAGTTCGCCATGAAAAAGATTTGGAAGGCAATCTGCGCTGTCGCTGTGGCCGGCTTATTTAGTTTGCCAGTCCACGCGGAAGAAAAAACAATTGTCATGGGTACTATGACCTGGGAAGACTTGACGCCAATTACCGGTATAACCAAGAGTGTGCTTGAAGATTCTGGTTATACCGTAAAAGTTGTCGAGTTTTCCGAGTGGGGCATCGCTTACGCTGCGTTAAGCAAGGGTGATGTTCAGGTCTTGGCGTCCCAAACGGACTATGCGGCGAACGATTACTGGAACAAAAACAAGAACAAAATCGAGAAACTATCTCCCGTTTCGTTTGGCCTTTATCAAGGCTTTGCAGTGCCAAGTTATGTCGACATTGATTCTATTGATCAACTGAATGCCAATTCGGAAAAACTGGGCGGCAAGATCATCGGTATCGAACCGGGTTCGGGGTTGATGAGCGATGCCACCAATGTGGTTAAAGCCTATGACCTCAAACTCAAGCTGGTCGAAGGCAGTACCACGGCGATGACGGCGGCGTTGAAATCAGCGTTCGACCGTAAAGAGCCGGTAGTCGTCACCGTCTGGGACCCTTCCTGGATGACCAAGAAGTTCGATCTCAAATTCCTGAAAGATCCAAAAGGCATTTTCCCGCCACTGCAAGGCTATTACTGGATCGGTCACAAAGGCTTTGCTGCAGAAAATCCACATGCTCGTGAGTTGATGGCGAGCGTGTATGTGCCCATCACGGACATCACCGCGATGAACGCCGAAGTCAAAGATGGCAAGACCATGGAAGAGGCGATCAAGGGCTGGACCGACAGCCACGCTGACTTGCTCAAGCGTTGGGAAAATATCAAGAAGTAATGACTTTTGCTTAAAGCCACTGCCGCCCTTTGATTCATTAGAGAAACCAGAAAACTGGTTCACGGGTTACGAAAATGACAACGGCCAAAATAGACACTAACGAAGTGCTGATAGATTGCCAGTCAGTCTGGAAAATCTTCGGAAAAGCCGCACCTGCAGCCATGAATGCCGTGGTCACTCAGGGGCTAACCAAGACTCAGATCCTGCAAAACTACGGCTGTGTGGTCGGAGTCTCCGACGTCAGTCTTCAGGTTCGCCGAGGCGAAATCTTTTGCATCATGGGATTGTCCGGCAGTGGCAAATCCACACTGATCAGGCTACTCAATAAGCTGATCACACCGAGCTCAGGGAAAGTCCTGGTTAAAGGAAAAGATCTGTCTTCCCTTACAGCTGCACAGCTTCGTGAGGTTCGGGCGCGTCACATTGGCATGGTCTTTCAGAGCGTCGCTTTATTGCCAAATCGGACGGTGCTGGAGAACACGGCGTTTGGCCTCGAAGTGCAAGGCGTGGGCAAGGTCGAGCGTTACAAAGTAGCCGAGCAGGCGTTGGCTAAGGTTGGTTTGAGCGAATGGTCATCGCGTTATCCCAGCGAGTTGTCTGGCGGTATGCAGCAACGTGTAGGGCTGGCGCGTGCCATTACGGCGGACCCTGAAGTGATTTTGATGGATGAGCCGTTCAGTGCGCTTGACCCGTTGATTCGCAGGCAACTGCAGGATGAATTCCGTCAACTGACCAAGGAGCTTGGCAAGTCCGCTGTATTTATTACTCACGACCTGGACGAGGCCATCCGCATTGGTGATCGGATTGCGATCATGAAAGATGGTGTGATCATTCAGGTGGGCACTGCGGAGGAGATCGTCCTCAATCCGGCTGACGATTACGTCGCAGAATTCGTGGCGGGGATTTCCAGACTGCATCTGGTCAAAGCCCATTCGGTCATGACGCCCGTCGAGGCTTATAAGGCTGCGAACCCAAGTTGTGATATCTCCAGGCTGACTAAAACGTCTCGCGAAGCTGATATCAACGAACTGATCGGATTGACGATGAAGTCCGAGCGCGACGCACTGGCTGTCATCGATAACGGTGAAGTGGTCGGAATCATTACGACGCGTGATCTGCTTCGTGGCGTACAAGGCATTTCGAATGAGTTCGCGGCTTCGTCAGCCGCTACTGTTCTGGAGACATCGACATGAGCACCCCGGACTTTTCCAATCAGTTCGACTCAGTCGTCGACTCGGGCCTGGAATGGCTCTCGGATCACGGCGAGTTTTTGTTCGACGGCGTCAATGCGCTGCTGACCGGCGTTTACGAAAGCGTTCTCTGGTGTATTGCCTACCCCCCGTATTACGTTGTCGCCATCGCCATTGCCCTTATCGGCTGGCGGGTTGTCGGCGTTCGATTCGCCATTCTCACAGGCCTGGCGTTGGTGTTTTGCAACGTGATTGGCTTGTGGCCGGAGACGGTCAGTACGCTCGCCCTGGTGCTGACGGCCACCGTGCTCGCGCTGGTGGTAGCGATTCCATTGGGGGTGCTGGCCGGTCTGGCGCCGTCCGTTGATCGAGTCGTGGACCCTGTTCTGGATCTGATCCAGACCATGCCACCCTATATCTATCTGTTGCCGGCCATCGCGCTGCTCGGCTACGGCCCGGCCACGGCACTGTTGGCCACCTTCATCGTTGCCGTACCACCGGCCATACGCCTGACCTCCTTGGGGATTCGCATGACCCCACGGGAGTTCATCGAGCTGGGCGATGCCAGTGGCGTCACCGGCTGGCAGATGTTTTTCAAGACTCGCCTGCCGTTCGCCAAGCCAAGCATCATGGCAGGGGTGAATCAGAGCCTGATGATGGCCTTCGGTATGGTCGTCATTGCCGGCATCGTCGGTTCCGGCGGACTGGGTGAGTCGATTTATGGCGCTGTTCGTACACTGGATATCGCCAAGTCGATCAATGCGGCTATCGCCATCGTCATTCTGACCATGATTCTGGATCGGTTGGCGCAGCACGCTGCACAATCGCGGATGGGAGAAAGCCAATGAGTACCCCTGACATTCAATTTTCCCCGGGCGAGTTCCTGGCCCCTGCCGTTGACTGGCTGAACGCCAATCTGCATGGGTTGTTCAAAGGGATCAGCCAGGTCATCGAGGCGGTGCTGGGTGCCGTGGAGGCCGTGCTGCTGGCTCCTCACCCTTATGTGTTCATTGGCATAGTCGTCGTAGGCGCGTTTTTTCTCGCCAACAAACGCGTCGCCGTATTCGCTGCCTTGATGTTGGCTTTTTGCTTGTTCTCCGGCCTTTGGGTCGCCTCCATGCAAACGATCGCCCTAGTCTCGGTCGCGGTTCTGATATCGGTGGCAATCGCCTTTCCGCTCGGTGTTCTGGCGGCACGTGTGAAGCGGGTTGATGAAGCGTTCCTGCCGATCCTCAACATCATGCAGACGGTGCCGCCATGGGTTTACCTGATCCCCGCCGTGATGCTGTTCAGCCTGGGGCGGGTGCCGGCAATCATCGCGACCATCGTTTACGGCATTCCGCCGATGCTCAGGCTGACCACTCTGGCGTTCAAGCAGTTGCCGAAAGATTTGCTTGAACTGGGGCAGGCGTCCGGTGCTTCACCCAGGGACATTTTGTTCAAGATCGAATTGCCGACTGCCGCTCCAACGCTGTTAGTAGGTCTCAACCAATGCATCCTCATGTCCCTGGCGATGGTGGTGCTGGCAGGCCTTGTAGGTGCGGGTGGCCTCGGCGCTGAAGTGACTCGAGGCCTCTCGAGGATGGAGATGGGCCTGGGGCTTCGTGCCGGCCTGGCGATTGTCGCTGTGGCACTGCTTCTGGATCGTCTGTCACGCGGCGCATTGCAGCGTCATTCCCCCCGCAGCCTCGTTTGAAAGGGTTCCAGTATGAGACGCAGCTTTTTTTGCATTGACTCACATGCGTGCGGCAATCCGGTTCGGGTGGTGGCAGGTGGCGGTCCGTTGTTGCCGTCGGTGTCGATGGCCGAGCGACGTGAGATTTTCGTCCGTGATCACGACTGGGTTCGAACCGCGTTGATGTTCGAACCCCGGGGGCACGACATCATGTCTGGCGTCATCATCTATCCGTCCACCCGTGATGACTGTGACTTTGGTGCATTGTTCATTGAGGTCAGCGGCTGCCTGCCGATGTGTGGGGCAGGCACTATCGGCCTGTCTACCGTCGTGATCGAGGAAGGCCTGATCACACCACGCGAGCCTGGCAAGTTGGCCATCGAGACGCCGGCCGGGCGAGTCGATGTCGACTACACCATGAACGGTGAATCTGTTGATTCCATTCGCCGGTTCAACGTGGCCAGTTATCTGCACAGTGCCGATGTGGTGGTGGAGGTGCTTGGCGTTGGCGAACTCATCGTGGACATTGCTTACGGCGGCAATTTCTATGCGGTCGTCGAGCCGCAGGAAAACTGGGCCCGATTGGAAAGATTGACCACCGCAGACATCGTTAGCCTGAGTCAGAAGCTGCGCTCGGCTTTGGCTGAAGTAAGTGACCCTGTCCATCCCGAGAACAGCAGAATCAGCGGCGTTCACCATGTCATCTGGTGCGACGATGGACACACTACGGCAGCCGATGGACGTGGTGCCGTGTTCTACGGCGACAAGGCCATTGATCGTTCTCCCGGTGGCACCGGTACTTCTGCGCGAATGGCTCAACTGTTTAGCAAGGGCCGTTTAAAAGTGGGGGATACGTACCGCAACGAAAGCTTGATAGGGACAATCTTCGAAGGGAAAGTCGAAGAGTCGGTCAAAGTCGGAACGTTCGACGGCATCCGGCCAAGTATCGGTGGCTGGGCGCAGATCACCGGACACAACACCATCTTTGTCGATGATACAGACCCGCTTCGTCATGGCTTTCAGCTTGCCTGATCAGTAAAGTGATGCGCCAGGAAAGAGGGCTTTATTCGCTTCCTGTGGTACGCATTGGAAATGCATCAAACTACATGTTCGTTAACGCAACAGAGTGGTCGAATATTGATCGAACGACGCCAATTTAGCGGAGGTATGAAGGGAAAAAACCTTCGCTATCTGAATGAGAACTCCAGCGAGACTAATCAAACGGTTCGGGCAGGATTTCTGCTGCTTGAGCATTTCTCGCTGCCCGCGTTCACCCAAGCGTTGGATACAATTGTCACCGCGAATCTTCTGCGACCCAAGTCGTTCTCTTCCCAAACGTTTGGTTTGAACGATGGGGAGGTCGTCAGCGATCTGGGCCTGGTCATTCGGCCAGATGCCCGTATCGATTGTTCAATGATTAAAGACCTGGATTTGCTAGTCATTTGCGGCGGCTACAGGACTGAGCTCAAGGCAACGGATGAGTTCATCCATGTGCTGAGAGCTACTTCTGACCTGGGCATCAGTCTGGCCGGGTTGTGGAATGGCGCATGGTTTCTGGGACGCGCAGGATTGCTTGACGGTTACCGTTGCGCCATTCACCCCGAACATCGCCCCGCACTCGCAGAGTTCTGCAAGGCGACACAAGTCAGCAGTGAGCCCTATATTATTGATCGAGACCGGCTCACGGCTTCTAGTCCCTCTGGGGCATTTCATATGGCGTTGGACTGGATCAAAGGACTGCACGATAAAGCCCTCGTCGAGGGTGTTGAGGACATCCTGGCTTTCGAGGAGTCTCGCTACCGGCGCATAAAACCAACTGAAAGTATCTGTGTGAGCGCGCCGTTACGCGAGGTGGTGAAGCTGATGGATGCCAACCTCGAAGAGCCTTTGGAGTTGGAGCAGTTGGCTGTTTACGCTGGACGTTCGCGTCGACAACTCGAGCGTTTGTTCAAGGAGCAACTGGGCACAACGCCACAACGGTATTACATGGAGTTGCGTATCACCGAGGCGCGTCGACTGCTTCAGCACACGGAGCTATCCCAGGTCGATGTGCTAGTTGCCTGTGGTTTTGTTTCGCCTAGTCATTTCAGCAAGTGCTATAGCTCGTATTTTGGATACCGACCTTCCAAAGAAACGCGGCTAGTAAAGTAAAAAGTACCCGTGAATCAGTAACGTTCAGGAATGATCCATCGCAACGGTGGATTGGCTAGACCACTTTGATTCTGGGCAAGGTAGCGGTCGGAAAAGCTGTGTCTCAATGCATCAGATGCGGCACTCACTGCCGAAATTAAATACGACCAAACGTTTTTCCGTGACTTCATGGCGCAGCCCGATGCGCCGACACCTTGAGTTCAACGACAGTGCGACCTGTTTGCAGACGCAGCTCGGATAGCTCACTTTTTCGAATGTGCCCTTCATGGCGGCGGTTCATCGCGAGTTGATCTTTCGTAATTGATACCGTCAGCGTGATGATATTCCTCCGATTGGCTATGGGCAGAACTCAGTAGCGTACCTTGGAATAACTCCCTTTCTTGCTCTTGCTACACCCAAAAAACAAGTCCAGAATTGAGTCCGTTCCTGCTTCGTGGATAAAATAAATACCTTGTAGTTCAATGGGTTGGGCGCCAGATGCGAGTCTCGTTTCCAGCTCCAATCTCCTGATTTGTATTCGCTGTATCGTCAATCTGTGGTTATTCGCGCAGCGTTTTGCCGCAACTGATCTAAATAGTCAGCCCATTGTTGAGCCGCTTCCCGGCGTTGTACCAGTAGTTGGGCGCGCGCGTATGCAGCCCCTAGCGCCCCCGGCATCCGGTGGGATAACGACAGTTCGAGCACAATTGGATCAATACCCAAGTGCTCGTGGGCAATGGTTCTGTAGGTCGCGCGAAAACCGTGGGCTGTGATGTCATACTCTGGCCAATCTCCTGATTTGTATTCGCTGTATCGTCAATCTGCCATCGCTCGCGCCGCGTTTTGCCGCAGTTGGTCTAAGTAGTTCGCCCATTGCTGAGCCGCCTCCCGGCGCTGTACCAGCAGTTGAGCGCGCGCGTATACAGCCCCTAGTGCCCCCGGCATTCGGTGAGATAACGAAAGTTCGAGCACGATTGGATCGATGCCCAAGTGCTCGTGGGCAATGGTTCTGTAGGTCGCGCGAAAGCCATGGGCTGTGATGTCGTACTCTGGCCAGATGCGCTGAAAGGACTTGAGCATGGAGGTCGGATTTATGGGGCGTCCCGGATAGACCGGCGAGACGAATACCCAGCCTTTGCCTTCTTCGTCCACCACGCGGGTTTTATGCAGTTCGCGTAGCAGAACCAAGGCTTGCTCAGGAAACGGCACGATGTGTTTGCTCTTGTCCAGGTGCTTGGTCTTGCTCACCACATAACGCCAATCCGCGCCCACCAGGTCGACATCTTCCCAGCGCATCTGCACCAGTTCGCCTGGGCGGACCGGTAACATAATCAGCAGGCGCATCGCGGAGGCAACGCTGCCGTCGTTGCAGTTATCCAGACGCAGAAGAAACCTGCCTAGATCTACTGGCCTTTCGATCGCCGGGTTGCTGGTGACGACATGACGGATCTTCAGTTCCTCAATGTTGCTGAGCGCTACGTTGCGCTCAACCCAGCCGCGTCCTTCAGCAAACCCCAGGACGGCACGGATGATGGTGCGCACGCGCCGGGCCATCGCCATTGTGCGCTGGCGGCGCAGCTCGGTAATGATCGTGGTGATGTGCTCCAGCTTGATCTCGGTGACCGGTTTTTTACCAATGGCAGGCAAGATGTGGTTGTTCAGCGCTCCGCTAAACCCTGAGATGGATTTAGTCACCAGTTCGGCAGACTTGAATGCCAACCATTGCTTGGCTACATACTCGAAGGTGTGCATCTCGTTAAGAAGTTGCGCCTCGATTTTGGCGGTCTTGGCCTTCAGCGGAGCGGTGTTGTTAGCCACGTCGCGGCGCGCGCCGCGGGCAATGTCGCGCGCCTCCTTGAGACCAATGTCGGGGTAAGCGCCGATGGAGAAGCGGTTTTCCTTCCCATGCAGCCGATACTTCAATCGCCAAACCTTGGAAGGGGATTTGCCGACCTTACTCGACGCCCTCACCTCCAAGTAGAGGCCAGGAACTTCGCCATCGGCGTGTTTGCCAGGTTCGGTCAGCGAGCGGATCAAGGCATCGCTGAGTTTTCGTTTGAAAACGACCACATTATCTGGGGGCATCGGTGGGGGCATCCTTTTTAAGGAACCGAAATTTGCCCCCAATTATGCCCCCATGAGTCGTGGAATCCACTGGATTTAGACAGGCGGCAATGGACTAAAATTACCAATAACCTATTGTTATAAAACGGTTTTATGGAATTTACTGGAACTCCATTACAGGCTATCGGGGTCCCCAAAGAACATCTGAATCCTCGACCGCAACCACCGCTCCCCCGGATCATTGTCCTGCGATCCCCGCCAGGCCATATGCAACTCAAACGAGCGCACCGGCAACGGCGGTTCCTCAGCCCGCAAGCCGCCCGCGGCGGTCAGTGCTTCGGCGGCGTAGTCCGGCACGATGGCGACAATATCGGTCCCCGCCAGCAACGTACCCAAGCCATTGAACTGCGGTACGGCCAGCACCACATGGCGTTTGCGATCGAGCTTCTCCAGCTCTTCATCGATAAACCCGCTCAAGTCGCCGGCAAACGACACCAGCGCATGGGGGCGGGCGCAGAAGTCGTCCAGGCTGAGGGCGCCGGGTACGCTGTCAGCGCGCAGCAGTTTGGGCAGGCTGCGGCGCAGCACCTTGCGCTTGGCGTTGGCCGGCAAGTCGGCGGTGTAGCTGACGCCGATGGAGATTTCTCCGGAAGCCAGCAGGCCTGGCATCAGGATGTAGTTGACGCGGCGTACCACCAGCACGATGCCAGGGGCTTCGGCACGCAGGCGCTTGAGCAATTGCGGAAGCAGGGCGAACTCGACGTCGTCGGACAGGCCGATGCGGAACACGGCGGTGCTGGTGGCCGGGTCGAACTCGGCGGCGCGGCTGACGGCGGTGGAAATAGAGTCCAGGGCCGGGGAGAGCAGGGCGAAGATTTCCACGGCGCGGGCCGATGGCTCCATGCTGCGCCCGGTACGCACGAACAGCGGGTCGTCGAACAGGCCGCGCAGGCGCGATAATGCTGCGCTGATGGCCGGTTGGCCCAGGAACAATTTCTCGGCCGCGCGGGTCACACTGCGCTCGTGCATCAAGGTTTCGAATACGATCAAGAGGTTCAGGTCGACACGACGCAGGTCGTTACGGTTCATCTTGTGTCCTGGAAGAGTCAGCAAACTTGACGAGAGCGGCCATATAGAGCCCTTGGGTTCTATTTGGAAGCATGACCGGCATGAATCTTACGGGGAAAGGCTGGTACTCTGCACCGGCTAATTGAGTTTTCCTACGATACTTGAGGGTTATTCCTCAGATGCGGAATCAATGGCAGACATGTCGACTATTAACGGCGACCGGTGGTCTTACCCGGAAAGCCCAGATAGAGTTCGTGGCAATAGAGGTTACTTTGACGAGGTTTGCGATGTCCCGCACGATCCGTTTTCACAAGTTTGGTCCGGCCGAGGTGCTCAAATGCGAAGAGCATGCAGCCGCGCAGCCTGCACCGGGCGAAGTGCAGGTGCGTGTCGAGGCGATTGGCATCAGTTGGTATGACATTTTGTGGCGCCAGAACCTGGCATCCTCCCATGCACGCCTGCCGTCTGGCCTTGGCCATGAAATGGCGGGTGTTGTGGTGGCGCTTGGTGACGGCGTGGATGATTTGGCCGTGGGCGATAAGGTGGCCAGTTTTCCGGCCGAGAGCCCCAATGATTATCCGGTGTATGGCGAACAGATCGTCTTGCCACGCACCGCCCTGACCCGTTATCCGGATGTCTTGAGCCCGATCGAAGCCAGCGTGCACTACACGCCGCTGTTGATTGCCTACTTTGCCTATGTCGACCTGGCGCGGGTCAAACCCGGCCAGTTTGCACTGGTGACTGACGCCAGCCACTGTGCCGGTCCGTCCTTCGTGCAACTGGGCAAAGCCTTGGGTGTTCGGGTGATTGCCGCGACCAAGGACAGCGCTGAGCGCGAGTACCTGCTGTCCCTCGGCGCCGAAAAGGTCATCGTCACCGAAGAACAGGACCTGCTCATGCAGGTCAACAAGATCACCGACAACCGCGGTGTCGACGTTGTGTTCGATGGCTTGGGTGGCCCACAAATGTCGCTGCTCGGCGATGTACTGGCTCCGCGTGGCAGCCTGGTGCTGTACGGCTTGCAAGGTGGCAACCAGACACCCTTCCCAGCGTGTGCCGCGTTCCAGAAGAACATTCAGTTCTTTGTACATTGCATCGGCAACTTCACGGGTAAACCGGAGCTGGGCATCATCCAGGACCAGGTTGCGCTGCAACGAGCGTTGCGTGATATCAACCAGTTGACCGCCGACCGTGTGCTGGTGCCCCTCAAAACCACGGTGTTTCCGTTCAACCAGTTCGTCGAAGCGCACCGCTATATGGACGAATGCCCGTGCCGAGAGCGTGTTGCATTGCAGGTTTAAGCTGTTTGAGCTGTAGGAGTATTCGCAAATGAATGCTCGGTCGTCTGGATGAATGAGGCAAATGTGCCATTTGTCAGGGCTTAACCCGCGCGAGGGTTGAGCCATCGTTCAGGCACATCGTCCCGCAAAACCCGACCTTTCTCCCCAATGCCGCCCTGAATCCCAGTGCGGCATCTTTACGTTTGCGTCAGCTTCGCCGTACCCATTTACCATCTGAACGGATTTCTCGTCCTGTTCTGTATCTGTTAATCATTATTCCAGCACTGATAATTGTGTCTTCACTGTCATCTCAAGGATTGAGCAATGATTGAATATCTGACATTTGCGCTTCAAATGTATGAAACTGGAACTTCTCGACGGTTACCGATGAGGAAGATCGTGGGTGTCCCGGCAGGCGATGCCCGCTCTTTCAAGAACAATTCATTTAGTCGGATAAATTATAGTTGTCGGAAACTTCTTTAGTTTTCCGGATAAGCCAGTGTAGGACGCTGTCAGAGCGTTCCTAGGGCCTAATCAGGGCCTTGGTACAAGGGTTTCAGGGAAGAAGGGCGCGACGGGTGCGTAATTGGCAAGCCCTGGGACTTTGTTGCAGCGTGCTAAAGTTTATCCAACGTCATACCGCGCGATGGACCACGCGTCTACATATGTAATAAGTCGAGCAAATATGCTCAATAGTTGCTTGAAACTGATACTTCAACTCAGGTAGTAGAACGATGAGCTCTATTCACGAACAAGCCATGAACTATGTTTATCATCAAGTTCTGCAACGTTTAATCGGGCACTTTACGCGTGCCGAACGTACAGCACTTCAATTGCTTATTCAGCGAATCGTCGTGGCGGCCGGCGGCATGGAGCAAGTGGGGCAATACAAGATCATGGTGGCCCATGGGGGTGGCGAGGTCAGCAGCTACACCCTGGCGCTGTTGCGTGCGGCGCAACTGAGTATCGCCGTTCGCGCGCCCGGGACGTTCCAGCTACGGGTTGCCACCTTGCGGCATACGGGCATGACCCAGGCCACGCTCGATACCTTGCATCATGGCTACGGCATGTTGTTTTTCCATGACGACCCCCGGGTGGAGTTGTTGATGGTGGAAAATCAGGAAGTGCTGCCTTTCAACCACCAACGCCCGCCCTCCAGTGCTGGCACCGCCGTAAGTCAGCGCAATAGGGTGATGGTGGGGCACATGACCTCCGGGGATGTTCGCGCCACGTTGTGCAATGACACTTACCTGGCCCTGGCGGATTTCTACCCGCGCGTCACCAGTTGGAACGCAGGCGTGCATGCCTTGGTCAGCGGCGACTCCCCGCGCAAGCAGGGCCAGTACCTGGCCTGGCTGAAAAAGAACGCGCTGGCGGCGGGTGTCGTCATTCCCCCCGGCAGCCCCTCGTCGCTCAACCGTCTGTTTGCCTGCATGGAAGAGTGGAGCACCGGCTGTTACCAGGATCTCTACGGCGACCAATACACGCCCCCGGAAAGTCCCGGTCGGGGTGGGCACCGCCATCTGGCGTATATCGGGATTGCCGACTTGCTCAATGGCATGAACCCGGCCACAGCGCCGTTGCTTACCGAGTTTTTGAGCTATAGGCCTGATCCATTCGGTGTCCACTTCAGCCATCCCACTTACCCGAACCCTTTGCTGATGGCCCATCTGCGAGGCTTGCAGGCCGAGTGTCTGCGCGATCTTGCCTATGAGGATGGGGTGGAGGCGTTTCTCCGGCAGGCGCAGGATTACATGTGTAGCCGGCAGATTCCCGAACACTTGATCGCGCAAGCGCCGACGGGGGACGGTCGTGCCCTGTCAACGGCCTATGCCCAGGCGTTCTTTGGCCTGGATGAGAGCCAATTGACCTGCCTGCTGTTTTCGCCCTTCATTCACCATGGCGAGCGATTGGAAGGTTACCTGCGCCAATGCCATCCGGGCATGCTGGTGGCGCTCCCCGAATTGCACAAGGCGCTTCAAGGCAAACCCGTCGCCGATATGCTGTTGCAGTGGGTCATTGACGCCAGTGGCTTGCCGTTGTCCTTGTTGCAGCATCTGTACCGCAAGCGGCCCCTGGAGGCCGGGCATGCGCGGGTGCGGCGCGGTACGCATGCCGAGGCGCAAGCCTTTCAGTTGTCCGGGCGTTGAGTCCGTGCGCTGGCGTATTGGTCCGGGTGCGTGGCAATGACCCTGCGTGGTGAGCGGCAGGCGGACTTTGCCTACCAGGCGGTGTACCGCTACATGATCAACCTTATCAACGAAGTCAGCCTGGATACCCCGGCCAAACTGCCGTCCCTGCGGCAATTGTCGACGCGCCTGAATGTGTCGATCTCGACGATCCAGTACGCCTACTCGCTGCTGGAAAAGGAGGGCCGGGTCTACTCGGTGGCCAAATCGGGCTATTTCGCCTGGCCCGTAACGGCTAACCCGCTGATGGCGGTGGGAGGCGACCTGCTCGAGCGCTTATATGCCGCCGCGCGGCGACCGGGGATGAGCGTGCTCAGCGGCGATGAGCCGACGCTGCTGGGCTCGCTGGATAGCGTCTTGCTGACGCTCGAGCGCCAACTGGTGCGCCTGCATCCGCGCCACCTGCAACCCTGGTCGCAACCGTGCGGGGTGTGGGAGCTGCGCGCGGCGCTGGCGGCCCGTTATACCTCGTCGCCGACGCGCTGCTGGCAGGCGGATGACGTCTATATCGGTGCGGACCTGCGCGGGGTACTGGAGATCCTGATCGAGGTGCTGGGCCTGAAGGGTAAGACGGTCGTGGTCGAATCCCCCTGCGATTACTTGATCCTGCGCTTGTTGCAGGCTGCTGGCGTACGGGTCGTCGAATGGCCCTGGCAGGCCGATGGCAGCCCGGACCTGGCGTTGTTCGAGCACTGGCTGCGCCACGAATCGGTGCACCTGGTGCTGCTGTCGTCGGTGGTCAGCATGCCTTCGGGCCACGCCTTGCCTGCCTATGATCAGCTACGACTGGCGAGCCTGTTGGACCAATCTGGCTGTTGGTTGCTGGAGAATGATTGTTTTGGTGAGCTGTGCTTCGCGCCACGCCAGAGAGCAATGCGTGACCTGATCAACCCTGAGCGGCTGATCGTGTTCTCGTCGTTCGAGAAAATGCTCGGCCCGGAGGCGCCCTTCGGGTATGTGCTGTCTCGTCATCTGGCCAGCGAGTTGCAGCGCCAGTTCCTGTTGCGCGCGTTTCGCCTGTCGTCGATGCGCCAGCATGCGATTGCGCGCCTGTACCAAAGCGGGCGGCTGGACCAGCACCTGGAGGCATTGCGCCAACGCTTGCGGGAACAGGCCGCGGCCATGAGCGAACGCCTGGATATGCGCCTGGAAGGGCGCGTGACCTATCGAATGCCCGTCGCCGGGGCCAGTTTCTGGTTGCAGTCGGTGGCGGCGGTGGACATGCGCCAGGTATTCCAGCGTGCAGTGGCCCAGCAGGTCGTGATCGCCCCTGGTGAATTGTTCAGCCTCAGTGGCCTGCATCACCAGCATCTGCGACTGAGCCACACGTTCAATGGGCAGCCCAACCTGGACATTGCCCTGGATACCCTGGCGCAGGCGCTGTTGCAGGCACAGACCGGCTAGGATGTTAAAAAATTCTCTTAGGCTTGTAGGATCGATACCGTCGCGCAGTAGTCCAACTCTCAGTAAACTGTCATTTTTTCCGAATCCATCTCTCTGAGGTTTATGCATGACAATCAGTCCTTTTGCGGGCAAGCCGGCGCCAGCCCAGTTGCTGGTGGATATCCCGCGACTGGTCACGGCCTATTACACCGGCCAGCCTGATGCAGCGATCTCCACCCAGCGCGTGGCCTTTGGCACTTCCGGTCACCGTGGCAGCTCGTTCGACCTGAGCTTCAACGAATGGCATGTACTCGCCATCAGCCAGGCCATTTGCCTGTACCGCGAAGCCCAAGGCATCGACGGCCCGCTGTTTGTCGGCCTGGACACCCATGCGCTGTCGACGCCCGCGGGTGCCAGCGCCCTGGAAGTGCTGGCTGCCAATGGCGTCCATGTGATGCTGGCCGAAGGCGATGAATACACGCCAACCCCGGCGATTTCCCACGCGATCATCTGCTACAACCGGGGCCGCACCCATGGCCTGGCCGACGGGATTGTCATTACCCCGTCCCACAACCCGCCGCAAAGTGGTGGCTACAAGTACAACCCGCCCAACGGTGGCCCGGCCGATACCCACGTCACCAAGTGGATCGAAGCCAAGGCCAACGAACTGCTGGCCGCCAAACTGGCCGGGGTCAAGCGCATCACCCACGCCCAGGCGCTCAAGGCCGACACCACCCATCGCCATGACTACCTCAACAGCTATGTGGCCGACCTGATCAACGTGATCGACATGGACGCGATTCGCAGTGCCGATCTGCGTCTGGGTGTCGATCCGTTGGGCGGAGCAGGGGTGCGCTACTGGTCGGCCATCGCCGAGCATTACCGCCTGAAGCTGGACGTGGTGAACACCGAGGTCGATGCCACGTTCCGCTTCATGAGCGTCGACTGGGACGGCCAGATTCGCATGGACCCGTCCTCCAGCTACGCCATGCAGGGCCTGATCGGCCTGAAGGAACGTTTCGACGTGGCCTTCGCGTGTGACCCGGACCACGATCGCCATGGCATCGTCACCCCGTCCGGTGGGCTGTTGGCGCCGAACAATTACCTGGCGGTGTCCATCGACTACCTGTTCCAGAATCGGCCTGACTGGCGCGCCGACGCCGCCGTGGGTAAGACCGTGGTCAGCAGCGGCTTGATTGATCGCGTGGCCGCACGCATCGGCCGTCGCCTGTACGAAGTGCCGGTGGGCTTCAAGTGGTTTGCCGACGGCCTGTTCGACGGCTCGCTGGGCTTTGGCGGCGAAGAAAGCGCCGGCGCGTCGTTCCTGCGCAAGGACGGCACGGTGTGGAGCACCGACAAGGACGGCCTGATCCCAGCGTTGCTCGCGGCAGAAATGACCTCGCGCAAAGGCCAGGATCCAAGCCAGATCTACCGTGGCCTGACGGACGCCCTGGGCGAACCCTTCGCCATCCGCGTCGACGCCAAGGCCACGCCGGCGCAGAAAGCCCTGCTGGGCAAGCTGTCGCCGCAGCAAGTGACCTCTACCCAGTTGGCCGGGGAAAGCATCCAGCAGATCCTCAGCCATGCACCCGGCAACAACCAGGCGATTGGCGGCTTGAAGGTCATGACCGAAAACGGCTGGTTCGCCGCGCGCCCATCGGGCACCGAGGACATCTACAAGATCTACGCCGAGAGTTTCATTGGCGAAGATCACCTCAAGCAGTTGGTGGAAGAGGCGCAGGTGCTGGTAGACGGCGCCATTACTCAATAACGCCAGGTGGGAGGGGGCAAGCCCCAATGCCAGCCAGTCAAGGCGGCACGCTGTAACTGTGGCGAGCGGGCTTGCCCTAATGCCGTTCAGTTAAGGCTTTTTTGTAGGAGCGAGCTTGCTCGCGAAAAACTTACAGGCGCCGCGTTGATTCAGGAAACACGCGTTATCGTTGACGTTTTTCGCGAGCAAGAACTAGGCGTCCCCCTCGCTCCTACAGAAGGCGATGTACGCTTAACTGAACGGCATTAGGGCTTGCCCCGCGTTGGGCTGCGTAGCAGCCCTGACCCAGGCGCCGCGTTCCTTCAGGCAGAACTCATTGGCTGGTTTTGGGGCCGCTTCGCGCCCCAACGCGGGGCAAGCCCGCTCGCCACAACAAGCCTGCTTGCCACAACAAGCAGGCTCGCCATTTGCCCGTTCTATCTCTTGACTGACGGGCATTGGGGCTTGCCCCCCCAGGTTTGATTCAGGCGGGGCGTCAGATCAGGCCAGGTCGACCAGCACGATTTCGCTGTCTTCTATCGCGGTCACGCGCAATACCTGCTCATCCTCTACCGCTACACCATCTCGAGCTTGCGCCCGCAAGCCATTGATCTCAATCACTCCCGTTGCCGGTACCAGGTAGGCGCGACGCCCGCTGTCCAGCCGGTATTCGGCACTTTCCCCAGCCTTCAGGGTCGCCGCCACCAGCCGTGCATCAGCCCGAATACGCAGGCTTTCGCTGTCACCGGCCTTGCCGCTGGCCAACGTGACAAACCCCTCGCGATCGCCCTTGGGAAACGGTTTGGCCCCCCATGACGGCGGCAATCCGGCCTCGTTCGGGATAATCCAGATTTGGAAAATCTTGGTCGGCGTGGCTTCCAGGTTGTATTCGCTGTGAGCGATCCCGGTGCCCGCGCTCATGACCTGTACGTCGCCGGCTTCGGTACGGCCCTTGTTGCCGAGGTTGTCTGCATGGCTGATGGCCCCCTCACGCACATAGGTGATGATTTCCATATCGCGGTGCGGGTGCTGCGGGAAACCGGTACCTGGGGCGATGATGTCATCGTTCCACACCCGCAGGTTGCCCCAGTGCATGCGCTTGGGGTCGTGGTACTCGGCGAAGGAAAAGTGATGATGGGCGTCAAGCCAACCATGATGGGCGCCACCCAGAGTGTTGAAAGGTCGAAGTTCAAGCATGACGGTCTCCTATTGATGAGCCTATCTTCCCTGAGCACATGATCGATAAAAAGCGTAAAAACTGCCTTATTCCTATCTGTAAATCCGATTGATTAGTGGCGTTTTGACTTTCACTTCATCGCCTAACTGCATGAGCGCAAAGCAATTGGCTGGAACTGCGCGCCGATTCCGGCGACCATGGCGCACTCGTCAAAGCCAAGCTCACCCCAGGAGTCCGCGTGCCGCAACAACAGCCTGAACTGCCCCCAGAACTTCGCCCTTTGGCTGAAATGCCGCTGCTGAAACGCCTGGCGGCCCGTTTGTTCGGCCACGGTTTGACGCGCCTGCGCGCGCAGCACCGGTTTTCCTGGTTGCATGGGCAGGCCGATGGCTTTCGCAGCGGGCATGAGGCGGGTGTGGAGTATGGGTATCGCGAGGGTAAGGCCGATGGCCTTGAGGAAGGCCGCCAGGTCCTGTTGATCCGTGATTTCCGCCCGGACGAACACCGTGCCCCCGGCGTGGATGACAACCTGTTCGACGATTGGCGCCTGCCCCTCACCGCCGAGTTGAAGAAGCGCATCAAGGCCGACGTGGCGCGATTGCTGTCGGCCCATGCCCAACCCAGCACTGCCCAGTGGAAGATGATCTTCAGCGACACGCCGTCCACCTCGGTGATTGCCGGCGCCGGCGCGGGAAAATCCACCTCGTTGGTGCTGCGTATCCTGTTGCTCACCCATTACCTGGGCTATGAATTGAGCTCGATGACCGTGGTGACCTTTACCCGTGAGTCGCGCAAGGACTTCATTCAAAAGCTGATGGAGATTCTCAGCTTATGGGGCCAACCTATTGAAATGAAAGAAGCCCAAGCGGTGGTGCGTACCTTTCATTCGCGCATCCTACCCATGGTGCGCAGCCTGCCGGGCTTCGAGCGGCTGCAGGCATTCGAGAACCTCGGGGCCAGCGTCGAGGACGCCGACAGTAACCCGTTCGACCTGCGCATCAACCCAGCACAGCGCCATCAGTTGAACGCCTGTTATCACCAGTTGCAGGGGCGGCATTCACGTTTCCGCGAGCTGATCGCACCGCTGGCGCGCCATGGTCTGCAGCTCAAGGAGCTGGAGCGCGATCACCCGGATGTACAAAAGCGTATGGCGGTGACCGAGCTGGCAGCCAAGCGCGATGAAGAGCTGTGCGATGTGATCGAGGACCTGTGGTTTCGCGCGGGCGCGTGGCCGATCAAAGGCATTGAACCCAACCGTCAGACCGTTGAGATCAATGGTGCGCAGTTTCATTGCCATGGCTATATCCCGCAGCTGGATGCCTGGGTGGTGCTGGGCTTCGACGCGCGGGAAAACGCTCAGGTCAGCCGCCCCAATGCCAAGTTGTCGGTACGCGCAGAGTGGGCAGTGAAGCGCACGCTGTTTCAAGCTTTCTGCCGTAAGCCATTGATATGGCTGGATAGTTACCAATCATCCGAGCGACTTCTGAGTAGCCTCGCCGGTGATGCCAGCGCCGGGCCCGGCTTTGATTACAAGGTCAAAGGTGAGTTGTCGTCGGCACCGCTGCTGGACAGTTTTGTCATGGCGGCGGGCTTTATCGAGAACCTCGGTCTGGACGTGCCCACCGCTGTCGGCCAGATGAGCTTCGCCAAGGACGATCCGGACCGCTTGTTTTTCGAGGCCTTGAGCATCTTCTGGAAAGCCCTGGAAGATCACCTGCTGGACCAGACGCCACCGATCATGACCTATAACCGGATGTTCTCGCTGTTCGGCGAAAACACCCCGGAAAACCTCAAGCTGCTGAGTGATCCGCTGTTGCGGCCGTTGTCGCACCTGATGATCGACGAGTTCCAGGACGTATCGCCGCAGATCGTGTCTTGGATCCGTGCCAGCCTGCGAGAAATCCGCAGCCGTGGACCGGCCATGCACGTGGGGCGTGCGGCTCAGCATTCCTCGTTGCTATGCGTGGGCGATGACTGGCAATCGATCTACGGCTGGCGCGGCAGTTCGCCCAAGTACTTCATGGCGTTCAACCAGGAATTCCCGTCACCGAGTACCACCCGCGTGATGCTCGGCGAGAACTTCCGCAGTCACCAGCACATCATTGATGCGGCTGAACATATCGTGCGGGCCGCGCCGGCCATTCCGGGCAAGAGGGCCAAGGCCAGCGGGGCGCCGAGGGCGTTGGTGCCGGTCACCGTGCTGGCGCGGGATGATGCCGCACTCGGACGCCAGTTGCAGGCGCATTATGAAAAGGGCGAGTCGGTATTAATGCTGTATCGAAAAAGCAGCGATAAGCTACTGATTCAAGAGCATATTCAGTCTGTAGTTAATCTGGATTCCAGCTTGCCGCGCGCCGCGCGACGCCTCAAGCAACTGACGTATCACAGTGCCAAGGGGTTGCAGGCGGATACGGTTTTCCTGCTTGGCGATTGCCAGCACGTGACCAGCTCGCCCTACAAGAACCAGGTGTATCGCATGGCGGGCCTGGGCAAGGACGGTGACAGCGAGCCCTATGACACGGCACAAAAGGATGAGGTACTGCGCCTGGCCTATGTGGGCATCACCCGGGCGGTGAGCCACTGCTACTGGTACGTGGAACAACCCGAGGGCCAAGCGGTGAATGTGCCCAAGGCGTCGGAGCGGGTGGATGGCAAGAAAGCGTTTTTCGATGATCAACGCAATTAGCCGGTAAATGCACCTCAGATGTGGGGGGGACTGGCTCCCTCCCACAGGGGTTTGCCGTGTGCTGGATGGGCCTCAGGCCCTCAGCGACTGCGGCGGCACAAACGAGGCCAGTTCATCTTCCACCGCCTCGATGATGCGTTCGACATCGGCGGCATTCATCACCGTGGCACAGGGGATGCCGGCGATGGCGATCAACGTCTCGCCGCTGGCCCGATCGAACAGGCGCGCGACCATGCTGCCGGGCGCGTCCATGCTGCCCTCGAAGCCCATTGGATGAAAATGCCAGCGCATCAGCTGGCAAGCGTTGGGGAACGTCACTTTGCTCATGTTGCGCACCTTGTTCATTGAGCGCTTCCTTTAGCTCGCGGCAAGGGCCAGGACCGTCACTGGTCATGGCACGTGAGAGCTTAAAAGTAGCATCCGTTCACACCCACAATGTGAGTTTTTTCGATCCGTTCGGCGGTTCTTTTCCCATTGTTTGACGTGGGTCATGTCGTACTTGAGTCTGGGCAAAAGGCCATTAGTCTGAAGTGGCGGCTGCCCATTGAAGGCTGTGTCGAAATTCGGCAATCTCCACGGTTTTCCCGCCACAGAGCCGTTCATGCCCGACAACGCCCCTGACGATGATTGCCAGCACACCCAAGCCACGAGGGCGTTAGTGCTGCGTCACCACCTATGCTGGCGTCATCGGGACCTGGACGGGGTGATGTCCTACTATCACCCGCACATCCAGTACCACGATTTCTTCCAGAACCGTGTCGTCGATTACGCGCAGTTGCGTGAGTACCTGCAAGCCAGCATGCCCCGCGGCCCGGATGAAGCCATTGAGCACATGGACCGTATTCGCGCCGATGGCGATACCGCGTTTATCCAGTACCGAATTACCTTGCGCGGCGGCCAGGGCCTGGTGTCCTTTCGTACCAGCGAGGCGATCACCGTGCGCGATGGGCTGATCTGGCGGGTCAATGAGTACGCTTCGCTGGTCCACGAACAGACGCCCCAAGCCACGCGCCCAACCGTCAGCCGCCTGGGCCTGTCACCTCAGCAACTGGGGCATATGGCCAATGACCTGCAGCAATACTTCCAGCAGCAGCAACCCTACCTGGACCCCGAGCTGGACCTGCAACGGGTCGCCAAGGAATGTGGCTATAGCCGCAATCAGATTTCCTACCTGTTGAACCAGGTGCTGGGGCAAAGCTTCTATCGCTATGTCAACCAGGCGCGGCTCCAGCATTTGCTCGTCGCGCTGGAACAGGCCGCGCCGCCGATCAAAGTGGACGACCTGGCGTTTGCCGCCGGCTTCAATTCGCTCTCGGCGTTCTACAGTGCTTTTCGCCAGCACACGGGCCAATCGCCGAAGGCCTACGTCAAACAAATTTCCCTGCGTGCACGCGCGCAAGACAGCCCCTGACACCGCGCTCTAGGATCCAGCCTATCGAAACGAGGTAGGGGAACCTGGCATGCCGGCATGGCGCAATATCAGTTTATGGATGGATCAACTGGACGACCCGCTGCAGGCGCGGCCGCCCCTGGTCCATGACCTGGACGTCAACGTTGCCATCATCGGCGCCGGTTACACCGGCCTGTGGACCGCCTATTACCTGAAGCGCCAGGCGCCCGAGCTGAAAATTGCGATCATCGAGGCGCAAACCGCCGGTTTCGGTGCGTCCGGGCGCAATGGCGGCTGGCTGATGGGCAACCTGTTGGGCGAAGACCGCCTGCTGGCGGGCCTGGCGCCGCAGCAACGCCGCGCCGCGTTTGACCTGTTGCATGGCATCCCCGATGAAGTGGCCCAGGTAGTGGCCCGCGAAGGCATCGAGTGTGACTACCGCAAGGGCGGTGCGCTGTATTGCGCGGCGCGTTACCCGGAGCAGGAAGGCAGCCTGCGCCGCTACCTGGAAAAGCTCTACGCCCAAGGCCTCACCGAAGCCGATTACCGGTGGTTGAGCCCGCAACAGCTGGCCGAGCAGATACGCATCGCCAAGCCTTATGGCGGCATCTACGCCCCCCATGTCGCGACGATCAACCCGGCCAAGCTGGTACGTGGCCTTGCGCGCGTCGTTGAAAGCCTGGGGGTGACCCTCTATGAAAACAGCCCGGTGACCCATTGGCAGTCCGGCAGCCTGCGCACGGCCCAAGCCAGCGTGCGCGCCGGCTGGGTGGTGCCGGCCATCGAGGGCTACGCACCGACGTTGCCGCCCCTGGGGCGTTATCAGCTGCCGGTGCAAAGCCTGATCGTCGCGACCGAACCCTTGCCCGCCAGCACCTGGGATGAGATCGGCCTGAATCACGGCCAGGCCTTCGGCGAGAGCAGCCGGCAGGTTACCTACGGCCAGCGTTCGGCCGACAACCGCCTGGTGTTCGGCGCGCGCGGCGGTTATCAGTTTGCCGGCAAATTGCGCCACAACTTCGATTTGACCGACAGCGAAGTCGAGCTGCGTCGCTATCTGTTCGGTGAACTGTTCCCGCAGTTGAAGAATGTGCGGATTACCCATTCCTGGGGCGGCAACCTTGGCATGTCGCGACGTTTTCAGCCGCACATGCTGTGCGATCACAAGACCGGTATCGCGCTGTCCGGCGGTTATGGCGGGGAGGGCGTCGGCGCCACCAACCTGGGTGGTCGCACCCTGGCCGACTTGATCCTGGGCCGCGACACCCCGCTGACCCATCAACCCTGGGTGATCCGCGACCGCGGCCTGGAGGCGCTCAGGGCCTGGGAGCCCGAACCGTGCCGGTGGCTGGGCTACAACGCGATCATTCGTAGTTTTGTCCATGAAGACCAGGTATTGGCCAACCCCAATACCGCGCCCTGGCGCCGTAAGCTGGCGACCGGCGTGGCGGGCTTCATGGAAGGTTTCATGCAATGAGCCGTTTCACTCACACAGGTACACCCATGAGCATTACTCAATTCAAAGACGCGCTGAACACCCACCTGCCGGACTCGTCACCGGTCGCCGTACCCCTGGGGGAGCCCATCGCGGTGGCGTCGACCTTGAGCGTGGAACGCAGCGATGGCGTCGAAACCGGCATCTGGGCCTGCACCCCGGGCCGCTGGCGCCGCCAGATCAAATCCCAGGAGTTTTGTCACTTTATCCAGGGCCGCTGCACCTTCACCCCGGACGACGGTGAAGTCCTGCATATAGAAGCCGGCGATGCACTGATGTTGCCGGCCAACAGCACCGGAGTCTGGGATATCCAGGAAACCGTGCGCAAAACCTACGTATTGATCCTGTAACGCTTTGATCCTTGATCGCCTGCCATAAAAACAGCCCTAAAACCGCCAGGAAATCGAACCATGAAAGCCATTGCCCTGTTGCCCTTGATGTTGGTGGCCTCTATCAGCCAGGCCGCCGAAACGGTGAAGATCTACAACTGGTCGAGCTACATCGCGCCGGACACCACGAAGAACTTCCAGAAACAAACCGGCATCGGTTTCAGCTACGACGTGTATGACAGCAACGAGACCCTCGATGGCAAGTTGATGACGGGTAATTCCGGCTACGACGTGGTGTTCCCGTCCAACCACTTCATGGCGCGGCAGATCCAGGGTGGCGCGTTGAAAAAGCTCGACAGGAGCCAGTTGCCGAACTGGAAGAACCTCAACCCGGTACTGCTCAAGGCCCTGGAAAACAACGACCCCGGCAACGCCCACGGTTTTCCGTACCTGTGGGGCAGCACTGGCATTGGCTACAACATCGACAAGGTCAAGGTCGTGCTCGGTGACAACGCGCCGGTGAACTCCTGGGACCTGATCTTCAAGCCCGAATACATGGAAAAACTCAGCAAGTGCGGGGTGGCAATCCTGGATAACGGCCCGGAACTGTTGCCGATCGCCCTCAATTACCTGGGGCTGGCGCCGCACAGCAAGAACCCTGAGGACTATAAGAAAGCCGAGGCGCTGTTGATGAAAGTGCGGCCTTATGTGGCGTACTTCCACTCTTCGAAGTACACCGGCGACCTGGCCAATGGCGACATCTGCGTCGCAGTGGGCTTCTCCGGCGACGTGCTGCAAGCCGAAAGCCGGGCCAAGGAAGCCAAGAATGGTGTGAATATCGGTTATCAGATTCCCAAGGAAGGCGCGGCGATCTGGTTCGACATGGTGGCCATGCCCGCCGATGCGCCCGATGAAAAAGCCGGCTACGCCTTCATGAATTACCTGTTGGAACCCCAGGTAATGGCGGACATCACCAACTCGGTGCACTACGCCAACGGCAACAGCGCAGCGGATAGCCTGGTAGACCCTGAGATCAAGGCGGACACCAAGATCTACCCGAGCGACGAAATGATGGGCAAGTTATTCGCGCTGGAGGCCATGCCACTGAATATCGACCGGATTCGCACGCGGGTGTGGAACACCATTCGCACGGGCCGCTGAAGAACTAATGTGGGAGGGGCAGTGCGACGATTCGATTTGCCCCCGATGAGGGGGTGTCAGTTGATGCATTTGTGGCTGACCCACCGCCATCGGGGGCAAGCCCCCTCCCACAGTTTGATCTGCATCCATCAGGTAGGCCTCAGTTGGCTTTTGCGGTCTTGGAGCCAACGGGAGTTGGGCTGGTGTACTCAGTTAAAAATGTGGGAGGGGGCTTGCCCCCGATGAGGGCGTGTCAGTTGATGCATGTGTGGCTGACCCACCGCCATCGGGGGCAAGCCCCCTCCCACAGTTTGATCTGCATCCATCAGGTAGGCCTCAGTTGGCTTTTGCGGTCTTGGAACCAACGGGAGTTGTGCTGGTGTACTCGATTAAAAATGTGGGAGGGGGCTTGCCCCCGATGAGGGGGTGTCAGTTGATGCATCTGCAACTGACCCACAGCTATCTGAGGCCCCCCCCACATTTGGATTGAGTACAACCTCGGTCTCACGGGTTTTCCAGGTCATGCCCCAACGACTGGATAAACAACGAGAACAGCTCCGGCTGTGACGAGATGTCCAGCTTCGCGTACAAATGCCGACGGTGCACTTTCACCGTATCCGGCGAGATATTCAGGCGCTCGGCCATGGCCTTGGAGGAGAACCCACGCAGCACCAGGCGGGCGATTTCCAGTTCGCGGTCCGAGAGCACGCCGCAGCCGAACTGGCTCAATGCATCCCTGATCTGGCTGTCCATCGCCGGCGCACGCTGGGTGCTTTGTTGCCAATGCTGCTGCATCAATGGCAATACCCATGCCGCCAGGGTGGTCATCAGCCCGGTTTCGTCACCACTGAACCGCCGCTGCATGCCCAACGACAGCGACAACGTTCCCGCACCGGGCAGTTGCAGAATAAATTGCACCTCGTCTTCCAGCACGTTGTCGTGGAAGTAATTGAGGAAGTATTCACTCTGGCGAAAATGATCCGGCGCCACCTCTTCCAGGCGATACACCCCACTGGCGTAGCCTTCGCGACAGGCCTGGAAGAACGGATCAAGCAGGTACAGGCCATTGAGGTACACCAGCATCGACGCCGGCTTGCTGCTGGGCTGTGCGTCGTACTCCTCCAGCGCCTGGGGCGGGCCCTCCAGGGGGTAGAAAATCGCCAGGGCGTTATCGAAGGGCAGGCATTGGTGCAACAACAGCACCAGCTGTTTCCAGAAGCGCTCGGTGCCGATGTGTGCCAGCGTGCGCCCCAGCCCCGCATGCATGCCGATTTCCCTGAACAGGCTCATGAGTCAGGCTCCCGCCATCAAAAGATCGGCCAAGGGTTCGGCTTTTTACCGGGTGTCGTCAAGGGGAGTACGCCAATAGGGGAATTGGCTGACAAGCCTCCAGCCGATAACGTCGCCATCAGTCAACGGGGAACATATCCCGGACGATCATCATTTTTCGTTTCTGCCTCACACCAAAAACAACGACAGAGGATAACGATATGAGTACTTCTCCCGCGCCAGACGGCGTGCTCAAGCCCACCCTGAGCGTCTTCGATGTGGTTGCCATCACCGTTTCGGCGGTGACCCCGGCCAGTTCCGTATTTGTCATCGCACCGTTTGCCATCCAGCAGGCGGGCAGTGGTGTGTTCCTGGCGTTTGTGATGGCCGGTTTGCTCGCGCTGATGTTCGCCTTCTGTTACGCCGAACTGGGTCGGGCGCACAACAGTGCCGGCGGTGAGTACGTGTACGCCAAGCGCGTATTCGGTGGCATGGCCGGCTACGCGACGTTTCTGACGGTGCTGGTGATGTTGCTGTTTATTCCGCCGGTGCTGGCCACAGGCGCAGCGACTTACCTCAACAACGCCCTGGGCACGAAATTCGACGCGCAAACCGTCGCCCTGGTCATCGTGGTCGGCAGCTACGCCCTGGGCATCCTCAATATCAAGCTCAACGCCTGGATCACCGGCACCTGCCTGCTGTTGGAAGTGGCGGCCTTGCTGGTCATCGTGTTTATCGGCTTCGGCCACCCGGTGCAACCGGCCAGTGTGTTGTTCCAGCCGCAGATCGTCGAAAACGGTGTGTTGCACCTGGCGCCCTGGGCCCTGGTGATCGGTGCGGTGGGCATTGGCCTGTTCTCGTTCAATGGCTATGGCCCGGCGGTGTTACTCGCCGAAGACATGAAATGCGGCGGCAAGGGCGTACACAAGGCTGTGCTGTGGTCCCTCGGGCTGGTGGTGGTGATCGAGATTGTGCCGATCACCGCGCTGTTGATTGGCGCACCGTCCCTGAGCGCGATGATCAGCAGCCCTGATCCCATCGGCTACCTGCTCACCAGCCACGGCAATGAAACCCTGTCACGCCTGGTCAGCGCGGGGATCTTCCTGTCGGTGTTCAACGCCATTGTCGCCATCGTCATCCAGATCGGCCGCGTGGTCTTCAGCAGTGGTCGCGATGCGCTGTGGACGCCGCGCATCAACCAGTTGTTCACGCGCATCCATCCACGCTGGGACTCGCCGTGGTTGGCTACGCTGTTCCTGGCGATCCCCTCGGCGTTGTTGAGTTTCAGCTCCAACCTGGCGGACCTCACGTCGTTCAGCGTGCTGCTGATCATGCTGGTGTACCTGGTGGTGGCCTTGAGCGCGCTGATGAGCCGGGTGCTGCTGCGCGACCGCGAGCATCCCTATCGCATGCCTTTGTGGCCGCTGCCGGCGTTGCTCGCGGTGCTGGGCGCGGGGTACCTGCTGGTGACCTTGCTGGTGGCGTCCTCGGTTCGCGACATCATGATCATCATCGGTTTGCTGGCGGTGTCGGTGATCCTGTATTGCATCAGTGGCCGGCTGAGTCCGGCGTTTCAGAAATTGTAAGGAGTGGGTATGCGTGCACGTCAATTGGGCATTACGTTGGGGCTGGGCACGCCCGGCGAATTGAATGCCATCACCGATGTTCCCGGCGTTCGCGTCGGCCACAGTACGCTCAAGACCCGCATCGACGGCAAGCAGGTGCGCACCGGCGTCAGCGTGATCCAGCCGCGCGCCGGGGAGGCGCGGCAACAGCCGTGTTTTGCCGGTTACCACGTGCTAAACGGCAACGGTGACGCCACCGGTCTGGAATGGATCAACGAAGCCGGTCTGTTGACGACGCCGCTGGCGATCACCAATACCCACAGCATCGGCATCGTGCGCGATACGTTGATCGCCCTGGAGCGCGAACGCCTGGCGGACCCGGCGGTGTATTGGTGCATGCCGGTGGTGATGGAAACCTATGACGGCCTGCTCAACGATATCTGGGGCCAGCACATCAAGCCTGCGCATGTGCGCGAGGCGGTGAACAACGCCGAACCGGGCCCGGTACAGGAGGGCGCTGTGGGCGGCGGCACCGGGATGATCTGCCATGAGTTCAAGGGGGGCATCGGCACGGCGTCGCGCCGCTTGCCAGTGGAGCAGGGTGGCTGGACCGTCGGCGTGCTGGTGCAGGCTAACCACGGCAAGCGCCAGGAACTGCGGGTCGACGGCTACCCGGCAGGCCGCCATTTGATGGACATCCCGTCACCGTTTGCCGAGCGTGGCACGCCGGGCATGGGCTCGATTGTGGTGATCCTGGCCACCGATGCGCCGTTGTTGCCGCATCAATGCCAGCGCCTGGCACAGCGCGCCTCCATTGGCATCGCCCGTACCGGCGGGGGTACCGAGGACTCCAGCGGCGACCTGTTCCTGGCCTTCGCCACTGGCAACCAGGATTTGCCGCCCGCGGATTACGGGCGCAAGGGCCTGCCGTTCAGCACCGCGTTGCAGATGGTCAATAACGACCATATTTCACCGTTGTTCCTCGCGGCGGCGGAGGCAGTGGAGGAGGCGATCATCAACGCCATGCTGGCTGGCGAAGACATGACGACGGACGACGGTGTGCAAGTGCCGGGCTTGAACGGCGAAACACTGTTACAGGCATTGGGCAAAGCCGGCTGGAGTGTGTCCCGGTAATAGGGGGCATGTACTTAATGATGTAAGTGTAATAACGGGCTAGATGAATAGTGCCAATGACACCGTGACAATACAGTGGATCCCTTAAAGGGGTTTGCCGCTCTACTTGAGCGGCTTTACCCGTATTTAATATTTAAATAACAGCCCTGGTTATTTTGTCGGACAAAAGCAATCGGCCCCCAACAAACACGGCTTATGACTTCTCTAAGTTGCTCCTCTATGATTTTTCCACTGTGTAAATAGAGGTAGACGAAAGTTTTCAAATTGTGTCAGTTTCGATACGCCTTCAAAAGAGGCGAGTGATAGGACGATCTCGCCCGCGGGGTTCCTATCGATAAAAACTGATGCACTTGCAAACAAGGAAGTACGTTTATGTCAAAAGTAAAAGACAAGGCTATTGTGTCGGCGGCGCAAGCCAGCACCGCCTACTCGCAAATCGATAGCTTCAGCCATTTGTATGACCGTGGCGGCAACCTCACGATCAATGGCAAACCCTCCTATACCGTTGACCAGGCAGCCACCCAATTGCTGCGCGACGGCGCCGCGTACCGGGACGTTGACGGCAACGGCAAGATCGACCTGACCTACACCTTCCTGACCTCGGCCTCCTCGAGCACCCTGAACAAACACGGTATCTCGGGCTTCAGCCAGTTCAACGCCCAGCAGAAAGCCCAGGCCGCCCTGGCCATGCAATCCTGGTCGGACGTGGCCAACGTGACCTTCACCGAGAAGGCCAGCGGCGGTGACGCGCATATGACGTTCGGCAACTACAGCAGCGGCCAGGATGGCGCGGCAGCCTTTGCCTACCTGCCTGGCACCGGTGCGGGCTATGACGGCACGTCGTGGTACCTGACCAACAACAGCTACACGCCGAACAAGACCCCGGACCTGAACAACTACGGCCGGCAGACCCTGACCCACGAGATCGGCCACACCCTGGGCCTGGCGCACCCTGGCGACTACAACGCCGGGAACGGCAACCCGACCTACAACGACGCGACCTATGGACAGGACACGCGCGGCTACAGCCTCATGAGCTACTGGAGCGAAAGCAACACCAACCAGAACTTCAGTAAAGGCGGGGTTGAAGCCTATGCCTCCGGCCCGCTGATCGACGACATCGCCGCGATCCAGAAGCTCTACGGTGCCAACTACAACACCCGCGCCGGCGACACCACCTACGGGTTCAACTCCAACACCGGGCGTGACTTCCTCAGCGCCACCTCCAACGCCGACAAACTGGTGTTTTCGGTATGGGACGGTGGTGGCAACGACACCCTGGATTTCTCCGGTTTTACCCAGAACCAGAAGATCAACCTCAATGAAGCCTCGTTCTCCGATGTGGGCGGCCTGGTGGGTAACGTTTCGATCGCCAAGGGCGTGACCATCGAGAACGCCTTCGGTGGCGCGGGCAACGACTTGATCATCGGCAACAACGCCGCCAACGTGATCAAGGGCGGGGCCGGCAACGACCTCATCTACGGCGGCGGCGGTGCCGACCAACTGTGGGGCGGCGCCGGCAACGACACGTTTGTGTTCGGTGCCAGTTCCGATTCCAAGCCTGGGGCGGCGGACAAGATCTTTGACTTCACCTCGGGTTCGGACAAGATCGACCTGTCCGGCATCACCAAAGGCGCGGGCCTGACCTTCGTCAACGCGTTCACCGGGCATGCCGGCGATGCGGTATTGACCTATGCCTCGGGCACCAACCTGGGTACCTTGGCGGTGGACTTCTCCGGGCACGGCGTGGCGGACTTCCTCGTCACCACGGTCGGCCAGGCAGCGGTCAGCGATATCGTCGCGTGATACAAGGGCGCGGCGTTTCGGCGCCGCGCCTGTTGGATGGAGCGTGAAGATGCAGCGTTTTTTCAACTTGATCGCCTGCGTGTTGCAGGCGATGGTCATGTCGGCAGGAGCCCACGCAATGGCGAGCAGTCTTGTTTTACCCACGAGCGCCCAATTGGCCGGGCATTGGCAGTTGCACCAGCAGGACCAGGTGTGTGCCCTCGACCTGCTGGAACCGGCCAATGCCCTGGGCGGTGATGTGGCTTGTGTGACGCAATGGCTGGGTGACAAACCCCTGAGCTGGTCGCCGACGCCCGACGGTATCTGGCTGATGAATGCCGAAGGCACCGGGATCACCCATTTGAATCGCCAGAAGGAAGGCGAATACAAAGGCCGTACGCCATCCGGAACGGAAGTGGTATTGCAACGCGCCCCTTAGTTATGGGTTATAACGCGATCACTCGATGTTATTAGTTGACTGGCCCCGACCAGGGGCTCGGGCAACTTATGCGCGTAATTTGATTCAGGGAAGAACAAGAGATATGGCCAAACCCCAAGGCGTTGCGCCCTTATTCAAGGCGCTGGGTGAATACAAGAGCATTTTGATCAGCGTGGGTTGTTTTACCGCCTTGATTAACCTGCTGATGCTGGTGCCGTCCATTTATATGCTGCAAGTGTATGACCGCGTGTTGTCTTCCCAGAATGAAACGACCCTGGTGATGTTGACGCTGATGGTCGTGGGGTTCTTTGCGTTTATTGGCACACTGGAAGTCATCCGCAGTTTTATCGTGATCCGCATCGGCAGCCAGTTAGAACGACGTTTCAACTTGCGCGTTTATAAAGCCGCGTTCGAACGCAACCTGCAACGTGGCCAAGGGCATGCCGGGCAAGCCCTGGGCGACCTGACCCATATCCGCCAATTCATTACCGGGCCGGCGCTGTTCGCTTTTTTCGATGCGCCGTGGTTTCCCATCTACCTGTTTGTGATCTTCCTGTTCAACGTGTGGTTGGGCGTCTTGGCGACGGCCGGCGCAGTGTTGCTGATTGCATTAGCGTGCCTTAACGAATACCTGACCAAAAAGCCGCTGGGGGAGGCCAGTGGTTTCTCCCAGCAATCCACCCAACTGGCCACCAGCCATTTACACAACGCCGAGACCATCCAGGCCATGGGCATGCTCGGTGCCCTGCGCCAGCGCTGGTTTGCCGTGCACTCGCAGTTCCTCGGCTTGCAGAACCAGGCCAGTGACACCGGCTCGGTGGTCACCTCAGTGAGCAAATCCCTGCGCCTGTGCCTGCAATCCCTGGTGCTGGGCCTGGGTGCGCTGCTGGTGATCCGCGGGGACATGACCGCCGGGATGATGATCGCCGGTTCTATCCTGATGGGCCGCGTGCTCAGCCCCATCGACCAGCTGATTGCGGTGTGGAAGCAATGGAGTTCGGCCAAGCTGGCCTATCAGCGCCTGGATGAATTGCTGCGCGAATTCCCGCCTGAAGTCGAGCACATGGCGTTGCCCGCACCCAAGGGCCAGTTGAGTTTTGAGCAGGTCAGTGCTGGGCCGCCAGGGCGACGCATCGCCACCTTGCATCAAGTCAGTTTCAACCTGGGCGCCGGTGACGTGCTGGGGGTGCTCGGCGCCTCGGGCTCTGGCAAGTCGACCCTGGCCCGCGTGCTGGTGGGCGTGTGGCCGACCCTGGCCGGTACGGTGCGCCTGGATGGCGCGGATATCCATCGCTGGGACCGCGGCGACCTGGGCCCGCATATCGGCTATTTGCCCCAGGACATTGAGCTATTCAGCGGCAGCATTGCCGACAACATCGCGCGCTTTCGCGATGCCGACCCCGAGCGTGTGGTGAAGGCTGCGCAACAAGCCGGTGTGCATGAATTGATCCTGCGCTTGCCCCACGGGTATGACACGGTCCTGGGCGACAACGGCGGCGGCCTGTCCGGTGGCCAGAAACAACGGGTGGCCCTGGCCCGTGCACTGTATGGCGAGCCGCGCCTGATTGTGCTCGATGAACCCAACTCCAACCTCGACACCGTCGGCGAAGCCGCCCTGGCCAGCGCCATTGTGCAGATGAAGGCCCAGGGCAGCAGTGTGATCCTGGTCACCCATCGGTCCTCGGCGCTGGCCCAGGCTGACAAGTTGCTGGTGCTTAACGAAGGGCGTTTGCAGGCATTCGGGCCAAGCCAGGAAGTACTGCGGGCGTTGTCCGGCCACAGGGAGCAACCGCCCCAAGGCAGGAGCGAGCTTGCTCGCGAAGGGCGTTAACGATGACGCGCCCTGATTGGATACACGCGGTAACGGTGAGTTTTTCGCGAGCAAGCTCGCGCCTACAGGTTTTGCGTCAAGCAGTAAGGATGTCAGCATGATTCATGAACAACGCGACGCCCGGTTCTTCGCGCGCATGGGCTGGCTGCTGAGCGTGGTCGGTGCCGGTGGCTTTTTCCTCTGGGCCAGCCTGGCGCCCCTGGACCAGGGCATCCCTGTGCAGGGTACGGTGGTGGTGTCGGGCAAACGCAAGGCGGTGCAAACCTTCAGCCCCGGCGTGGTCAGTCGGATTCTGGTGCAGGAAGGGCAGTGGGTGAAGCAAGGCCAGCCGCTGTTCCGTCTCGACCAGACCCAGCACCAGGCCGACGTGCAGTCCCTGCAAGCCCAGTACCGCATGGCCTGGGCCAGCGTCGCGCGGTGGCAGAGCGAACGCGACAATCAATCGGCCATCACCTTTCCCGCTGAGCTGAGCAACAGCCCCGACCCGGCACTGGCGCTGGTCCTCGAAGGCCAGCGCCAATTGTTCAGCAGCCGCCGCGAAGCCTTTGCCCGTGAACAGGCGGGCATTCGCGCGAATATCGAGGGTGCCAGCGCGCAACTGAACGGCATGCGCCGTGCGCGCAGCGACCTGACCGCCCAGGCCCAGTCCCTGCGCGACCAACTGAGCAACCTGCAACCCTTGGCCGACAACGGTTATATCCCGCGCAACCGCTTGATGGAGTACCAGCGCCAGTTGTCCCAGGTGCAACAGGACCTGGCGCAGAACACCGGCGAAAGCGGCCGGGTGGAGCAGGGCATCCTTGAATCGCGCCTTAAGCTGCAGCAGCACAGCGAGGAATACCAGAAGGAAGTCCGCAGCCAACTGGCCGACGCACAGTTGCGCAGCCTGACCCTGGAGCAGCAACTCACCTCCGCCGGCTTCGATCTGCAACACAGCGAGATCAACGCACCGGCCGACGGCATCGCGGTCAACCTCAGCGTGCACACCGAGGGCGCCGTGGTGCGTGCCGGTGAAACCCTGCTGGAAATCGTGCCCCAGGGCACGCGCCTGGAAGTCGAAGGGCATTTGCCGGTGCACCTGGTGGACAAGGTCGGCACCCACTTGCCGGTCGATATCCTGTTCACCGCCTTCAACCAGAGCCGTACCCCCCGCGTGCCGGGGGAAGTGAGCCTGATTTCCGCCGACCAGATGCTCGACGAAAAAACCGGCGCCCCGTATTACGTGCTGCGCACAGCCGTCAGCGAGGCGGCCCTGGAGAAACTCCACGGCCTGGTGATCAAACCTGGCATGCCTGCCGAGATGTTCGTGCGCACCGGCGAACGCTCGTTGCTCAATTACCTGTTCAAGCCGTTGCTCGATCGCGCCGGCTCAGCGTTGATCGAGGAATGAGCATGAAGCCAGTGTTCATCACCTTGCTGCTGGCCTGCGCCAATGCCCAGGCCGCCATGGGCCCGTTCGATGTGTATGAACAGGCGCTGCGCAACGATCCGGTGTTTCTCGGCGCCATCAAGGAGCGCGATGCCGGGCTGGAAAACCGCACCATCGGCCGCGCCGGCCTGCTGCCCAAGCTGTCGTACACCTACAACAAGGGCCGCAACAACTCCCAGGCCACCTTGCCCGATGGGCGTGGCGGCAATTATCACGATGACCGCAACTACAACAGTTACGGCTCCACGTTCAGCCTGCAACAGCCGTTGTTCGACTACGAGGCTTACGCCAACTACCGCAAGGGCGTGGCCCAAGCGTTGTTTGCCGATGAGAGTTTTCGTGACAAGAGCCAGGCGCTGCTGGTGCGGGTGCTGAGTTATTACACCCAGGCACTGTTTGCCCAGGACCAGATCGATATCGCCCGCGCCAAGAAAAAAGCCTTCGAGCAGCAGTTCCAGCAGAACCGGCACCTGTTCCAGCAAGGCGAAGGCACGCGGACCGATATCCTCGAAGCCGAATCGCGCTATGAACTGGCCACCGCTGAAGAAATCCAGGCGCTGGATGAGCAGGACGCCTCGTTGAGAGAGCTGGGCGCCTTGATCGGCGTACAGAGCGTCAATATCACCGATTTGGCGCCCCTGAACCCAAGCTTCGCCGCCTTCACGCTGACGCCGGCCAACTACGACAGCTGGCATGAACTGGCGGTGAGCAACAACCCCACACTCGCGTCCCAGCGTCAGGCCCTGGAAGTGGCGCGTTACGAAGTGGAGCGCAACCGCGCCGGGCATTTGCCGAAGGTCATGGCGTATGCCAGCTCGCGCCAGCAGGAGTCCGACAGCGGCAACACCTACAACCAGCGCTACGACACCAACACCATCGGCGTCGAAGTCAGCCTGCCGTTGTATGCCGGTGGCGGTATTTCGGCGTCCACCCGCCAGGCCAGCCGCGCCATGGAGCAGGCCGAGTACGAACTGGAAGGCAAGACCCGCGAAACCCTGATCGAGCTGCGTCGGCAGTTCAGTGCCTGCCTGTCCGGGGTCAGCAAACTGCGCGCTTACCAAAAGGCCCTGACCTCGGCGCAAGCGCTGGTGGTGTCGACCCGGCAAAGCATCCTCGGTGGCGAGCGGGTCAACCTCGATGCGTTGAACGCTGAGCAACAGCTCTACAGCACGCGGCGCGACTTGGCCCAGGCGCGTTATGACTACCTGATGGCCTGGACCAAATTGCATTACTACGCCGGCAACCTGCGCGACACCGACCTGGCCAAGGTGGATGAGGCGTTCGGGCCGGCACCGCAGTAATTGACTTTCTCGACAATTCCAACAACAGAGAGGCAAGACCATGGGCGTGTTTGACTATAAAAACCTCGGGGCCGAAGGCTCCAAAGCGTTGTTCGCCGATGCCATGGCGATCACGCTGTATACCTACCACAACCTGGATAACGGCTTTGCCGTGGGCTACCAGCACAACGGCCTGGGGCTCGGCTTGCCGGCCACGCTGGTCGGTGCTCTGCTGGGCAGTACGGATTCCCAGGGCGTGATCCCCGGCATTCCCTGGAACCCGGACGCGGAAAAAGCCGCCCTGGACGCTGTGCAACAGGCCGGTTGGACACCCATCAGCGCGAGCGCCCTGGGCTATACCGGCAAGGTCGACGCCCGAGGCACGTTCTTCGGCGAAAAGGCCGGCTACACCACGGCCCAGGTCGAGGTACTGGGCAAGTACGATGACGCCGGCAAGTTGCTGGAAATCGGTATCGGTTTTCGCGGTACTTCAGGCCCTCGGGAAACGTTGATCAGCGACTCCATAGGGGATCTGGTCAGCGATCTGCTCGCCGCTCTGGGCCCCAAGGATTACGCGAAGAACTATGCCGGCGAAGCCTTTGGCGGCCTGCTCAAGAACGTCGCCGACTATGCCAGCGCCCACGGCCTCAGCGGCCACGACGTGGTGGTCAGCGGCCACAGCCTGGGCGGCCTGGCGGTCAACAGCATGGCCGACTTGAGCAGCGGCAAATGGGCGGGTTTCTACCAGGACGCCAACTACGTGGCCTACGCCTCACCGACCCAGAGCGCCGGCGACAAGGTGCTCAATATCGGTTATGAAAACGACCCGGTATTCCGTGCGCTGGACGGCTCCTCCTTCAATTGGTCGTCGTTGGGCGTGCATGACCAACCCCATGAATCGACCACCGACAATATCGTCAGCTTCAACGACCACTACGCCTCGACGCTGTGGAATGTGCTGCCGTTTTCCATCACCAACCTGCCGACTTGGATCTCGCATTTGCCCACGGGGTATGGCGATGGGATGACGCGCATCGTGGAATCGGGTTTCTATGCGCAGATGAGCCGCGATTCGACGATCATCGTCGCCAACCTGTCCGACCCGGCGCGGGCCAACACCTGGGTGCAGGACCTTAACCGCAATGCCGAGGCGCACAAGGGCAACACATTCATTATTGGCAGCGACGGCGATGACCTGATCCAGGGCGGCAAGGGCGCGGACTTTATCGAGGGCGGCAAGGGCAATGACACGATCCGCGACAGCAGCGGCCACAACACGTTTCTGTTCAACGGGCATTTCGGCCAGGACCGGATTATCGGCTATCAAGCCACCGACAAGCTGGTGTTCACTGATGTGCAGGGCAGTGCGGATTATCGTGATCACGCCAAGGTGGTAGGCGCGGATACGGTGATCAGTTTTGGCGCGGATTCGGTGACGTTGGTGGGGGTGGTCGGGCTGTCGGGGGAGGGGATTGTTATCGTTTGAAACTGTGGGAGGGGGCTGTTGTGGCGAGCAGGTTTGTTGTGGCGAGCGGGCTTGCCCTAATGCCGTTCAGTTAAGGCTTTTTTGTAGGAGCGAGCTTGCTCGCGAAAAACTCACAGGCGCCGCGTTCATTCAGGAAACACGCGTTATCGTTGACGTTTTTCGCGAGCAAGCTCGCTCCTACAGAAGGCGATGTACGCTTAACTGAACGGCATTAGGGCTTGCCCCGCGTTGGGCTGCGAAGCAGCCCCCAACAAAGTCGCCAAGTTCTTTCTGAAAAACCGCGGTGCCTGGGGTTAGGGCCGCTTCGCGCCCCAACGCGGGGCAAGCCCGCTCGCCACAACAAGCCCGCTCGCCACAACAAGCCTGCTCACCACACAAGCCTGCTCAGCACAACAAACCTGCTTGCCACAACAAACCTGCTCAGCACAGCAGGCCCACTCGCCACAGGGCGGCCAGTTTGCTGTGCGACAGCGCTAAGGACCTCCCATATTTGATCAGTGTTGGCGCTGGAAATCAGTCTTCCTTGCGCACCGTTGCCACATCGTCGGCCTTGACGCGGATGTGCTTGCCGGCAATATCGGTGAACTCATAAAACCCGTCGGCGGTCTTGGTTTTTGGAATGTCCTTGGTCAAATACTGCGTGCCATTTTGCAGCGTCACTACGGTTTGCGTCGCGCAACCGGCCAATACCAGAAAAGTGAGTGCAACCAGTGGCAGACTCAAATTCTTCATGTTCATAACCCTTACCTTAACCCTGAAAAAGTCCCGCGCCTGTGGCTGCGGGCAATAAATGGTACGCCATCAACTTCTCCATCTGATCACTTTTATGCAAAAAGTTGCGTGGGCCATTTATCTATTACCGATTGCAACAACGCGTTTGCGACGGCACTCTGTATGCATAACCAGTATTTGATCACTGCGCGCCATGGCCAATCCCCTCGACGATCCCCTGTATTACCTGCATAACTTCCGCCAAGTGCTGGATTGGCTGGGGCATCGCTACGCTGATTTACTCGATACGGATGAACAGCATTTCATTCAGCAATTTGACAGGTTGCCCCAGGCGTCCCAAGCGTTGTTGGTGCGCATGGTGATGCGCAAGGGTGTGCATTTTCGCGCGGGCAAGCTCACCTACCAGGAGATCGGCTGCCCCCATGCCGCTGTACGCCCCTTGCTGGAACTGGGTTGGGTCGACGACCAGTGCCCGCTGGCCTTCCACGAGTTGTTTGCGTTGCTGCAAAAAAGCGAAATGCTCGCGGTGTTCCAGGCGTGGATCGACCAGCCCAAAGGCAACAAGGCCGACTGGCGTGAACCCCTGGCGGCGCAATTCACCGAAAGCCGCAGCTTCGCCCACTGGTGCCCCGAGTTGGCCGACAGGCTGTACAGCCTGACCGTGATGGACCTGTGTGACCGCCTGCGTCTGATGTTCTTCGGCAACCTGCACCAGGACTGGTCGGAATTCGTGCTGGCGGACCTGGGCATCTACACCTATGAGAAGGTCGAGTTCTGCGCCGAGTCCCGTGGTTTGCGCACGCGCGACGATGTGCTCGGTTTTCTGTTCCTGCACCAGTGCCAACAGGCATTTGAAGCCGGCGAGGCGCTGGACACGCTACTGGCGCAGGTCGCCACGCTGCACACCGACAACCCTTGGCTGCAAAAGCGCCGGGCCAAATTGCTGTTCCAGGTCGGCCAGTATTGCGAACGCAATGCCGAGTTGGCCATGGCCGAGCAGATCTACCGCGCGTGTGCCTACCCCGGCGCACGCGCGCGACTGATCCGCGTGCTGGAGCGCCAGGAGGCTTATGCTCAAGCGCTGGCGCTGGCCTGCGCCGCCCAACAGGCGCCGGAAAGTGCCGCCGAACAGCAACACCTGCTGCGCGTCTTGCCGCGCCTGCAACGTAAGCTGGGGCAACCGCGCTTGCCCAAGGCCAAGCCGAGCGACGTCCCGCGCCTGGACCTGGCACTGGCCCCGCCGGAGCCCTTGATGTCGGTGGAGTACTGCGTCCAGGCGCACCTGAGCGAACCCGACGCACCCGTGCATTACGTCGAGAACGGCCTGATCAATTCACTGTTCGGCCTGTTGTGCTGGGACGCGATCTTCGCACCGTTGCCGGGGGCGTTTTTCCACCCGTTCCAGCGCGGGCCGGCGGACCTGCACAGCGAGGATTTCCATTCACGGCGTGCGCCGCTGTTTGCGGCTGCCTTCGCGCAATTGCAGGATGAGCGCTACAAGGCAACCATTCGCCAGCGCTACGTGGACAAGTGGGGGATCCAGTCGCCGTTCGTGTTCTGGAACCTGCTCAGCGAGGCATTGCTCGAACAGGCCCTGGCCTGCTTACCCGCCGAACACCTGCGGCACTGGTTCGAGCGGCTGCTGCTGGATATCCGCGCCAACCGTGCGGGGATGCCGGACCTGATCCAGTTCTGGCCCGCCGAAAAAACCTACCGCATGATCGAAGTCAAAGGCCCCGGCGACCGCTTGCAAGACAACCAGCTGCGTTGGCTGGAGTTCTGTGGCCAATACCAGATGCCAGTCACGGTTTGCTACGTGCGCTGGGCGGAGCCAACCCCTTGAGCTACAGCGTGGCCGTGCGGGCGCTGTGTGAGTTCACCGCCAAGGTCGGCGACCTGGACCTGCGTTTCACCCCGTCGCCCAGTGCCCAGGAAGGCATTGCCGGGCACCGCACCGTTGCCGCGCGGCGCAGTGCGCACTACCAGAGC
Organism: Pseudomonas sp. G11; assembly: GCF_029457515.1. Classification (NCBI taxonomy): domain Bacteria; kingdom Pseudomonadati; phylum Pseudomonadota; class Gammaproteobacteria; order Pseudomonadales; family Pseudomonadaceae; genus Pseudomonas; species Pseudomonas sp. G11. Next base: position 4,131,787 of record NZ_CP120377.1, on the reverse strand, counting down.
GAAGTGGCGCTGGAGGGCGAATACCAGCAGCTCAAGGTGCGGGGCAGGGCGGACGGCTACGACCCGGACAACAACCGCCTGGAAGAGGTGAAGACCTATCGCGGCGACCTCGACGCCCAGCCCGCCAACCATCGGCAACTGCATTGGGCCCAGGCCAAAGTCTACGGCTGGTTGATGTGCCAGAAGCTCGGGTTGACGCAGATCGACCTGGCGCTGGTGTATTTCGACATCGTCGGCGAGGGTGAGACCCTGCTCAATCAACGCTTCCAGGCGGCGGACCTGGAAGCGTTCTTCAACCAGCAATGCACGCGGTTCCTGGAGTGGGCCCATCAGGAAATGCAGCACCGCGAAGCGCGCAACCACGCCGCACAAACCCTCGGGTTCCCCCATGCCGAGTTCCGCCCCGGCCAGCGAATCCTCGCGGAGTCGGTGTACAAGGCCGTCAGCACTGGCCGCTGCCTGATGGCCCAGGCGCCCACCGGTATCGGCAAGACCGTGGGCACGATCTTCCCGCTGCTCAAGGCCCTGGCGCCGCAGCAGTTGGACAAGGTGTTCTTCCTCACCGCCAAGACCCCCGGCCGCAAACTTGCTCTGGATGCGGCCAAGGTGCTGCACGCCAGCAGCGATTTGCCCCTGCGCGTCCTTGAACTGGTCGCGCGGGACAAAGCCTGCGAACACCTGGACAAAGCCTGCCACGGCGATTCGTGCCCGCTGGCCAAGGGGTTTTACGATCGCCTGCCCGCCGCCCGTGAGGCGGCATCAAGCGTGCGTCTGCTGGACCAGCGCAACCTGCGCGAAGTCGCCCTGGCCCACCATGTATGTCCGTATTACTTGAGCCAGGAAATGGCGCGCTGGGCCGACCTGGTCGTGGCCGACTACAACTACTATTTCGACTTCGGCGCGATGCTGTTTGGCCTCGCCCAGCTCAACCAATGGCGCGCGGCGGTGCTGGTGGATGAAGCCCACAACCTGGTGGAACGCGCCCGCTCGATGTACAGCGCAAGCCTCAGCCAGTTCAGCCTCCAGGCCCTGCGCGACAGCGCCCCCGAGCCACTGAAGAAACCCTTGCAGCGCCTCAACCGTGAGTGGAATGCGTTGCACAAGGAACAGGTCGTACCGTACCAGGCCTATGCGACCCGGCCCGACAAACTGCTCCAGGCCCTGAGCCTGTGCATCAGCGCCATGGGCGACCACTTCAATGACCACCCCGAATCCCTGGCGGGCGAGCTGCAAGCCTTCTACTTCGAAGCGCTGCAATTTGCCAAAGTGGCAGAGCTGTTCAACGAGCACTTTATCTTCGACATCAGCAAGCATTCGCTCGGCGGCAAACGCAGCCGCTCGACCTTGTGCCTGCGCAATGTGGTGCCCGCCGAATTCATTCGGCCGCGCTTGACGGCGGCACGCAGCAGCGTGCTGTTTTCCGCCACGCTCAGCCCACGCCACTACTACGCCGACCTGCTGGGCCTGCCGGCAGACACGGCGTGGGTCGATGTGGAATCACCGTTCAAGGCCGAGCAGTTGCGGGTGCGCATTGTCGATGAAATCTCCACTCGGTTCGTGCATCGCCAAGCCTCGCTGGAACCCATCGTCGATTTGATCGCGAGCCAGTTCGCGCAACAACCGGGGAACTACCTGGCGTTTTTTTCAAGCTTTGATTACCTGCAACAAGTGGCTCAGTTACTGGCGCAACGGCACCCGGCGATTACCCTGTGGCTGCAAGCGCGAGGCATGGCCGAAGCTGAACGCCAGGCCTTTCTCGACCAGTTCACCCAGCACAGCCAAGGCATCGGGTTTGCGGTGCTGGGGGGAGCGTTTGGCGAAGGCATCGACTTGCCCGGCAGCCGTTTGATCGGCGCCTTTATTGCCACCCTGGGGCTGCCGCAGCTGAACCCGGTCAACGAGCAGATGAAGCTCAGGATGGGCGCGATTTTCGGTGCGGGTTACGACTACACCTACCTGTACCCCGGCATTCAAAAAGTCGTGCAGGCGGCGGGCAGGGTGATCCGCAGCGAACACGACCGGGGCGTGGTGATGCTGATCGATGATCGGTTTGGCCAACCCCAGGTGCGCCAGTTATTGCCGCGCTGGTGGGCGTTCGTATAGGACGGCGGTCTCTACCCCGCTCAGAGGATAGAGACGCGCGCCCGCATAACTGACCGACGCGTCCGGGACAGGATCCTTGCCCCAGAGCCAGGGGAATGTACCGTCAGTTGAACCGCCGACCGCACCGATTGACCGTCATTCAACTGATGGTCAACACCCGCCGAAGGGATTCGTTCAGGTTCACCGCGCGTGCGCGGGTGAACCCCGTCGCCAATATCACGTAATAAAACTCAGGACGGTAGCCTTTGAATTGCTGCAACTGCTCGCGGTAAATCAGGCGTTTGACGGGGGCGCCCGCAGGCCAGGAGAGCCCGACCTCTTTTGTTTCGATATGCAGGATCACATCGTTCAATGACCGCACATAACGCAAGATCACGGCAATCTGGTCGGTCGCCTGGCGCCACGCATAATAGGGGATGGACACAATCACATGCGCCGGGTCATCCGCGATGTGATCGTTGGGGTAGCCCTCTACGGAGGGCGCTTCCAGCCGGGCAATGTACCCGCGGACTTCGGCGGTGTTTTTCTTGGAGTAGACCTCGAAAGGGGGGACGGACTTCCTCAAGACAAAACTGACTTCTATGTGGCCCTCGGCGGCGGCGCGCACGTCAACGTAATCGATGAAGGTCGAATGCACTCGCCCTGGCCTGGTGATAGGGACAAACTTGTGGATGACCTTCACCCCACCTTTGGGAGGATAGATACGAATCATGACATCGTATATTTCATCTTTCAGGCCGACATTGGCCGGGGTGTACATTTGCAGCTCCACCGGTTTTTCATCCACCAGTTCCAAATCGATATAGCCAACTGGGCCAGCGTCTGAAAAAACCGGACCATCAGGTGCATTCGCGTCCAGGTCGACCGACACGCGAATGGTGGCTGACCCTGGTGTAGAAATGTTGCCCACCAGGTCAATGACCTCAAGCCACACAGCCATATTGGGACTGTCGCCGGCGTCGATAAGGTGCTGGTAGGTCACGTCGATCACGGTCGGCTCGAGGGGGCCAGCCGCTGTCTGGCTGATGATGACGTTCCCCCAGTGGAGAATGACAGTGTCCTTCGGGTGGTGATTGGGGTAGGGCTGAAGAGTGACCACCACCCCTTTCGTGGCGTTCCCTGGCACGATCACTTTCTCGGACAGACTGACCTTCAGCTCTGAGTGCCCCGGTTCGACTTGATTGTTGTCATCGCCGGCCGGGAGGTCGGTCTTGACCAATGTCAGCAACGGATAGGACATATCGTAGTCGGCGCCACCCTTATAGTGAACGAGGTAGACCAGGGCATATCGACCGTCCGGCAGGTCTTTTTGCTGGGCGGCAAAGAAGTAACTGTTACGGGTTTCCTCGCCGGGCTCCAGGATCTTTGTACCCAGGATCACCACATTCGTTTCGCCGATCAGATAGCCCACGGTGATGACATCCCCGGGACTCGCGTTCCAATTGCGTTGCACCTCGAGGGTCAGGCCGGACTCAAACAACCATGCTGCGATGCCTGCGTCCTCGCCATCGACGTTATCGACCATGCCGGGGACGTAGAGTCGATCCAGATGCTTCGGGTTGTCCTTTTTTTCCAGCGTCAGGGTGTTGTTTTCAGTCGCACTTGGCGCTTCTTCGAGTGCGGCTGCAGGCTGAGTCTTCTTGGCGGGCATGATTGATCTCCTGATAGGCATCAGTGCACGTGATCGCACGTCAAACGGTGCGTTTGCCGTCATCAGATACCGGAATAAATGCGCGCGCTACTGTCAGAGTTGACAGGTAGCGACCAATGGTCCTGTCAGCGTCATGGCGGTTTGCGATGAATCGATCAGCGATCATTGACCGCCCGTCGCCACCTGTTAACTCTGACAGTAGGCAAGCCATCGCAGGGGGCGTTTGATGGAGGCAAACCACTCCCGCCCGCTTGCAAGGACTCTCACCATGTCCAAAAAAGATAAGTTGGAAGCTGCTGCTCTCCTGCCTGCCATCGTGGTGCCGCTGACGGAGCCACCTATCGCCGGGGATATTGACGCTGCCGACGGCGGCATCGGCTTGCGTCACACCGAATCGGCGCTGGTGGTGTATCTCGTCAATCCCAAAGATGGTGTCAGTGCCGGCAGCATCGCCTCGCTCTACTGGGGGAACCGGAATGTGCCAGTGGCGTCTACGCCCATTCGCGAAGGCGAGGAGAACCTGGACCTTATCCCGCTGACGGTGCCTGCGCACCGGATCGTCGAGTTCTGGGCCAACCCGGTGTTGGGCAAGCTGCGGCGCGCCAGCGGTAATGAAACCTTCACCGAAGAGCGCAAGTACCGGGTCATGCTGACACGCCCCGCAGGGCGCGACCCCGACGACGCGCTCCCCGGGCACCAGGGCCTGTCCTATGTAGTACCGCCGGAAGTGTTGCTCGATGGTGTCAACGAAACCAGGGCGCTGGCCGGGATCAAGATTCTTATCCACCATTGGCTGCACATGCATGCTTACGACCTGATCATTCTGGCCTGGGGGTCGCAGCAGGTGCTGCATCGGGTCCAGCCTGGGGAGGTGGGGCGCGATATCACCCTGACCGTTGACTACGCCACGATCAGCGCCGCCGGCAACAACCCCCTGACGCGCGTGGCTTACCAGGTCAAGAACGCCGTCGGCACTCTGCCGGATGAATGGGCGCGCTGGTCGGCGGTATCGCTGATCGATGTGCATCTGCACCAGGTGCGGCCAGAGGCGCCGTGGCTGGCGTTCCCCGACACTGACAGGGTGGTCGACCTGGCCGAACTGGGCGGTTGGGACGTGGAAATCGAAACCTGGGTGACTAACGCGGAAGCCGCCGCCTATGACTACGTAAGCTTGATCTGGGCCGGTGTCGACAGTGAGGGCAACCCGTTCCCCCATACGCCGATCAAACCGTTGAACAGAGCGGGGGTGCACTCCTTCGAGGTCCCCAACGCGCTGGTCGTCGCCATTGCCGAGGGGACCGTCAGCGTGCATATGCTGTTCCAGAAAGGCGTGGTGGAGCAGCCCTCGGAAAAACTCTACCTCGAGATCGTCGGCAAGGTCGTAAGATGGCCGCCGCCCACGATTGACGAGGATAAGGGCGGCAAGATTGAGCCGAGTAAAGAGGCGACTGTGCGGTTTCCTCTGCAAGGGAGCTGGCCGCCCGATGGTTATCTGGAGGTTATCTTCCTCGTCAGCAGCCCCGATAACACGATCGAGCACCGTGTTGGCCGCGAGGTCGACGATGTGGACCCCACACCGGAAGGCGACATGCTGTTCACGGTGTACCCCGCCGAGCTGCAGCGTTTCGACGGTCACCTGGTGGAAGTGTTTTACGCGCACACACGGCCAGGCGGGCGGCCCCAAGAGTCGCTGCGGCTGAAAATCCTCGTGGGTGAGATTCAACGCACACTGCCTGCGCCGATCATTGAAAAGATCATTGGAAGCCAGTTGAACCCGGACGATATCGAGGGCTACGCCAAGGTGTTTGCACCGGCCGGCGATACGAAGCGTGGAGACTGGGTGCGCATGTACTGGAACGGCCCGCTTGTCCGCACCAATGTGCCGGTGCAGGTGGCGGTCGATAACAGCATCACCGAGCACCATATCGATGAGTTCTATGTCAATAACAACCTCAATGAAACCGTGGCGGTCTTCTACACCTTGACACGTGGCGACGAGCTGCCGCGTTATTCGCAAGTCACTGAGGTGCTGATCAGCCGCAACCTGGGTGAACTGCTGGCGCCGACATTGCTTGAGGCGCAGATAACCGGCCCCGACACCGCCGACCTGGAGCCGCTGCGAGTGCAGCAGGGCACCCAGTTAGTGGTGAGTTATGTGGGCATGCGTGACGACGATTGGATCAAGCCTTATATGGAGGGCGAGGGCGATGGCGGCTCGCCGGATATTCCGGCCAAGCCGGGTAATCGGGTGTTGCAGGAGGTGGTGTTCGATATTACGCGTGACGCGATTCACGCCAACATTCGGGACCGTGATACCACAGTGGTTTTCACGTATGCCGTGACCCGGGGTGACGACACGAAGCACTCGGCGAAGCTGACGGTGACGGTGAAGCCGATTCCGCTGGATGAGTTGGCGCAGACCGTGCTCAAGCTCAATGAAGCCAATGAGGCGACCAGGGTCCTGGACTTGACGCGCTTTACTGGCGACGCCACCGCTCATGTAGGCGTCTGGGCGTTCATCACAGCACCTTACCCCGTCTGGTTGAGGTTTCTGGGGAGAACAAAGGACAACGTCAGTCATGAACATTTGTTGTTCAACGGTGCGGGCCAGTCGAAGGTCAACCCGACCTGGATTTCCACCGGAAAAATCGAATATCCGCTCCCTCGGACGTACCTGGACGGGTTGGGGAATGGCACCACGCTGAAGATGGAGTTCAAGGCCGCAGTGAGCCTGAGCAAGGTTGAAGCCAAGGCCCTGTCTTTCCCGCTGGTGGAGTACATCGTCAATACCATCGAGATACCGGATCAATACCCGCTGCCCATACTGACCGAGGCCACCGGTACCGGCTCTCCGGTGACCCTTGCGCCCTTGAATGCGCTGGAGGGTGGCAAGCTCAGGGTAGAGTTCTCACCGATGTATACCACCGACAGGATCAAGGTCACGATGGTCGGGACATCGGGACTCGGTTCGCCGGTGATTCCCGAGAAAAATGGCTTGGCCAGCGGCGTGGTGACTTTTGATATCCCCAAGACAGCGATAGCCGCCAACATCGGTAAGGCAAACAAGACGTTTACCCTTAAGTATGAGGTTACTCGTGCCGGGGTAACGCGAAGCTCGCTGATATTAACGGTGACGGTGACGCCGATACCGGTGTCGGCTTTGCCACAGGTGATCATCAACCGTGTGCCCCATAACGGCCTGCTGGATTTGAACACTATCACCGGCAACCCCTTGGCCGCCGTGCTCAAGTGGCCATTTATTGCCACCGGACAACGCGTGTGGATAACACTCAACGCCAGCGGACATGAACCGTTGCCGGTATTGACCAATTATCCAATTCTCTCATCGGAGTTGAACGGACTGACGAACAAGCCAGTGTCACGTGATTGGTTGCAAAAAATACCGCCTGATGATCCCATCTCCGTAGAAATTAAGGTGACACTTGATGGCAGCGCTGATGTTTCGAGAGCGGTTAGTTTTGCACCTACTACTTATAAGGTAAAAAGGGTGCCTACAGTAGATAGGACTGACTTCAGCAACTATGACTGGAATGAGTGGCGCAACGTTGGTGCGGATGGAGCTCTTATAAAAGAGGGCACAAATATATATTGGCGGAGCATAAGTGTACCAAACAGATTGCCAAGGCTTTCAAAGCGATATGGCTATTTCAACCATATAAGCATAAAGACCATTGAAATATCTTGCGATTATAGACATGAGTTTTTCGCGAACGATACGGTTTTTCGGGTGATAACATTTCCCGGTCGCGCTACTTATGACAGCCCTACATTCCCATATTCACCCACCTGGAGGAATATGAAATTTACCGTAAGTGGCCCTTCAATTAATGGATCGTTTTCTGTGGATGTCTATATTCAAAACTTAACAGGAAATTCTACATCCATAGACAATATAGTCGTAACAATACTATAACGGCGCGTATCGCTTAACAACGAAACAGTCGGGACGGAATAATTGCGGAATAACCGGAGCAGACTGAGTTAACAAAACAACCGAGTACCTATCCACCGCCTCAAACGGATAGGTACTCGCTGCTTTTAGCCCTGAATGTGTAAAAACGCCTGCCACTCTCTCTCGCTGCCGACCTCAAGCGGAGCAGAGTGTCAAGCTACCAAGATTGATCTCGGCGTAGCACCGCCAATACCGAGCGGTATCCTGGTCCAGAATGTAGCTGATGTGTTTACGGTGATTTGCTTAACTGACGCAATCGGGAGCACGCCCCCTCCCACCGTTTACACGACCTCCAGATAAGAACTATGAATCGCCCGCGCCAACTCCCTCACCGTGTCAATAAACTCCGTCAACCGGCTATGCAAACTTTCAGTCGCACTTGGCGCTTCTTCGAGTGCGGCTGCAGGCTGAGTCTTCTTGGCGGGCATGATTGATCTCCTGATAGGCATCAGTGCACGTGATCGCACGTCAAACGGTGCGTTTGACGTCATCAGATACCGGAATAAATGCGCGCGCTACTGTCAGAGTTGACAGGTAGCGACCAACGGTCCTGTCAGCGTCATGGCGGTTTGCGATGAATCGATCAGCGATCATTGACCGCCCGTCGCCACCTGTTAACTCTGACAGTAGGCAAGCCATCGCAGGGGGCGTTTGATGGAGGCAAACCACTCCCGCCCGCTTGCAAGGACTCTCACCATGTCCAAAAAAGATAAGTCGAAAGCTGCTCTCCTGCCTGCCATCGTGGTGCCGCTGACGGAGCCACCTATCGCCGGGGATATTGACGCTGCCGACGGCGGCATCGGCTTGCGTCACACCGAGTCGGCGCTGGTGGTGTATCTCGTCAATCCCAAAGACGGTGTCAGTGCCGGCAGCATCGCCTCGCTCTACTGGGGGAACCGGAATGTGCCAGTGGCGTCTACGCCCATTCGCGAAGGCGAGGAGAACCTGGACCTTATCCCGCTGACGGTGCCTGCGCACCGGATTGTCGAGTTCTGGGCCAACCCGGTGTTGGGCAAGCTGCGGCGCGCCAGCGGTAATGAAACCTTCACCGAAGAGCGCAAGTACCGGGTCATGCTGACACGCCCCGCAGGGCGCGACCCCGACGACGCGCTCCCCGGGCACCAGGGCCTGTCCTACGTAGTACCGCCGGAAGTGTTGCTCGATGGTGTCAACGAAACCAGGGCGCTGGCCGGGATCAAGATTCTTATCCACCATTGGCTGCACATGCATGCTTACGACCTGATCATTCTGGCCTGGGGGTCGCAGCAGGTGCTGCATCGGGTTCAGCCTGGGGAGGTGGGGCGCGATATCACCCTGACCGTTGACTACGCCACGATCAGCGCCGCCGGCAACAACCCCCTGACGCGCGTGGCTTATCAGGTCAAGAACGCCGTCGGCACTCTGCCGGATGAATGGGCGCGCTGGTCGGCGGTATCGCTGATCGATGTGCATCTGCACCAGGTGCGGCCAGAGGCGCCGTGGCTGGCGTTCCCCGACACTGACAGGGTGGTCGACCTGGCCGAACTGGGCGGTTGGGACGTGGAAATCGAAACCTGGGTGACTAACGCGGAAGCCGCCGCCTATGACTACGTAAGCTTGATCTGGGCCGGTGTCGACAGTGAGGGCAACCCGTTCCCCCATACGCCGATCAAACCGTTGAACAGAGCGGGGGTGCACTCCTTCGAGGTCCCCAACGCGCTGGTCGTCGCCATTGCCGAGGGGACCGTCAGCGTGCATATGCTGTTCCAGAAAGGCGTGGTGGAGCAGCCCTCGGAAAAACTCTACCTCGAGATCGTCGGCAAGGTCGTAAGATGGCCGCCGCCCACGATTGACGAGGATAAGGGCGGCAAGATTGAGCCGAGTAAAGAGGCGACTGTGCGGTTTCCTCTGCAAGGGAGCTGGCCGCCCGATGGTTATCTGGAGGTTATCTTCCTCGTCAGCAGCCCCGATAACACGATCGAGCACCGTGTTGGCCGCGAGGTCGACGATGTGGACCCCACACCGGAAGGCGACATGCTGTTCACGGTGTACCCCGCCGAGCTGCAGCGTTTCGACGGTCACCTGGTGGAAGTGTTTTACGCGCACACACGGCCAGGCGGGCGGCCCCAAGAGTCGCTGCGGCTGAAAATCCTCGTGGGTGAGATTCAACGCACACTGCCTGCGCCGATCATTGAAAAGATCATTGGAAGCCAGTTGAACCCGGACGATATCGAGGGCTACGCCAAGGTGTTTGCACCGGCCGGCGATACGAAGCGTGGAGACTGGGTGCGCATGTACTGGAACGGCCCGCTTGTCCGCACCAATGTGCCGGTGCAGGTGGCGGTCGATAACAGCATCACCGAGCACCATATCGATGAGTTCTATGTCAACAACAACCTCAATGAAACCGTGGCGGTCTTCTACACCTTGACACGTGGCGACGAGCTGCCGCGTTATTCGCAAGTCACTGAGGTGCTGATCAGCCGCAACCTGGGTGAACTGCTGGCGCCGACATTGCTTGAGGCGCAGATAACCGGCCCCGACACCGCCGACCTGGAGCCGCTGCGAGTGGAGCAGGGCGCCCAGTTGGTGGTGCGTTATGTGGGCATGCGTGACGACGATTGGATCAAGCCTTATATGGCGGGCTCGCCGGATATTCCGGCCAAGCCGGGTAATCGGGTGTTGCAGGAGGTGGTGTTCGATATTACGCGGGACGCGATTAGAGCCAACATTCGGGACCGTGATACCACGGTGGTTTTCACGTATGCCGTGACCCGGGGTGACGACACGAAGCACTCGGCGAAGCTGACGGTGAAGGTGAAGCCGATACCGCTGTCGGCTTTGCCACAGGTGATCATCAACCGTGTGCCCCATAACGGCCTGCTGGACTTGAACACTATCGTCGGCAACCCCTTGGCCGCCGTGCTCAAGTGGCCATTTATTGCCACCGGACAACGCGTGTGGATAACACTCAACGCCAGCGGACATGAACCGTTGCCGGTATTGACCAATTATCCAATTCTCTCATCGGAGTTGAACGGACTGACGAACAAGCCAGTGTCACGTGATTGGTTACAGAAAATACTGCCTGATGATCCCATCTCCGTAGAAATTAAGGTGACACTTGATGGCAGTGCTGATGTTTCGAGAGCGGTTAGTTTTGCGCCTACTACTTATAAGGTAAAAAGGGTGCCTACAGTAGATAGGACTGACTTCAGCAACTATGACTGGAATGAGTGGATCAACGTTATTGAGAATGGAGCTCTTATAAAAGAGGGCGCAAATATATATTGGCGGAGCATACAAGTAGCAAGCGGATTCCCAAGGCTTTCAAAGCGATATGGCTATTTCAGCCCTATAAGCATAAAGACCATTGAAATATCTTGCGATTATAGACATGAGGTTGGCGCGAACGATACGGTTTTTCGGGTGCTAACATTTCCCAGTCGCGGTACTTATGAGAGCCCTACATTCCCATATTCACCCACCTGGAGGAATATGAAATATACCGTAAGTGGCCCTTTAGTTAATGGATTGCTTACTGTGGATGTCTATATTAAGAACTCCGAAGGAATTTCTACATCCATAGACAATATAGTCGTAACAATACTATAATGGCGCGTATCGCTTAACAACGAAACAGCCGGGACGGAATAATTGCGGAATAACCGGAGCAGACTGAGTTAATAAAACAACCGAGTACCTATCCACTGCCTCAAACGGATAGGTACTCGCTGCTTTTAGCCCTGAATGTGTAAAAACGCCTGCCACTCTCTCTCGCTGCCGACCTCAAACGGAGCAGAGTGTCAAGCTACCAAGATTGATCTCGGCGTAGCACCGCCAATACCGAGCGGATCCTGGTCCAGAATGTAGCTGATGTGTTTACGGTGATTTGCTTAACTGACGCAATCGGGAGCACGCCCCCTCCCACCGTTTACACGACCTCCAGATAAGAACTATGAATCGCCCGCGCCAACTCCCTCACCGTGTCAATAAACTCCGTCAACCGGCTATGCAAACCGTCCTCCAGAATCTCATCAATCCCCGTATACCTCAGCCGCGCCTCGAACTCTGCCGCCAACCGCTGCGCGGTACGCCCATAACTGCCGGGCAGGTCCGCGAGGATATGGCTCAATTCCTCAATACACGCATGCAGCGAACGCGGCACATCGCTGCGCAACAGCAGCAACTCTGACACCGAGCGCGCATTCAACGCATTCGGATACAGCTCGGTATACGCTTCGAACGACGACAACGCGCGGAGCAGGGCGCTCCACTGGTAATAACCGCGGGCCGACAAGTCGCTGACTTCTTCCGATTCCTCGCCAAACATCTCATAGCGCGCATCCAGCAGGCGCAAGGTGTTGTCCGCGCGTTCGACAAAGGTGCCCAGGCGAATAAACCGATAGGCGTCATTGCGCATGATGGTGCCGGATGTGGCCCCACGAAACAGGTGCGAACGTTGCTTGACCCAATCGCAGAAGTGGCTGATGCCATGCCGCGCCAGGCCGCCGGCGGCGATGCTGCGCATTTCCAGCCAGGTGGCGTTGAGGTTCTCCCACATGTCGGCGGTGATGCGCCCGCGTACCGCGTGGGCATTGCCACGGGCTGCGCGCAGGCAGTTGTAGATGCTGGCGGGGTTCTCTTCGTCGAGGGCGAAGAAGTGCAGCATGCGCTCGGCATCCAGGGTTTGGTGGCGCTCCAGGTAACTGTCCAGGGTGCCGCTGCTGAGCAACGACATCGCCAGTTCATCCAGGCCATCACTGCGCCCGGCCTGGGGCATCAGCGACAGCGAATAACTGACTTCAAGCATGCGCGCGAGGTTCTCGGCGCGCTCCAGGTAACGGGACATCCAATACAAATCCGCGGCGGTTCTACTCAGCATGGTCAGCCCTCCACCACCCAGGTGTCCTTGGTTCCGCCGCCTTGCGACGAGTTGACGATCAACGAGCCTTCACGCAGGGCCACCCGCGTCAGGCCACCCGGCACCAGGCGCGTTTCCTTGCCGGACAGCACAAAGGGCCGCAGGTCGATATGCCGTGGTGCGATGCCGTTTTCGACAAAAGTGGGGCACGTGGACAGGCTCAGGGTCGGTTGGGCGATATACGCGTGGGGACGGGCCTTGATGCGTTGGCGGAAGTCCTCGATCTCGGCCGCGGTGGACGCCGGGCCGACCAGCATGCCGTAGCCGCCCGAGCCCTGGGTTTCCTTGACCACCAGTTCGCCCAGGTGGGCCAGCACGTGGGACAGTTCATCCGGCTTGCGGCATTGGAAGGTCGGCACGTTTTGCAGGATGGGCTCTTCATCCAGGTAAAACTTGATCATGGCCGGCACATAGGGATAGATCGATTTATCGTCGGCCACGCCGGTGCCGATGGCGTTGGCCAGCACGACGTTGCCGGCGCAGTAGGCGGCGACCAGGCCGGGCACGCCGAGCATCGAGTCCGGGTTGAACGCCTGCGGATCGAGGAACGCATCGTCGATACGCCGGTAGATCACATCCACCGCCTTGGGCCCGTCGGTGGTGCGCATGAACACCTTGAGGTCGTGCACGAACAGGTCGGCGCCTTCCACCAGTTCCACGCCCATTTCCCGCGCCAGGAACGCATGTTCGAAGAACGCGCTGTTAAAGCGCCCAGGCGTCAGCACCACCACATTGGGGTTGTCCAGGCGGCTGGCGCTTTTCAGGGTCTTGAGCAGCAGGTTGGGGTAGTGGTCCACCGGTGCGATGCGCTGCTTGGCGAACACTTCGGGGAACAGGCGCATCATCATCTTGCGGTCTTCGAGCATGTAGCTCACGCCGCTGGGGGTGCGCAGGTTGTCTTCGAGCACGTAGTAAGTGCCGTCGCCGTCGCGCACCAGGTCCACACCGGAGATATGCGAGTAAATGTCGCGGTGCAGGTCCAGGCCGACCATGGCCTTTTGATAACCCTCGTTGCCCAGCACCTGGTCGGCCGGAATGATCCCGGCCTTGATGATGCGCTGGTCATGGTAGATGTCGGCAAGGAACATGTTCAGCGCCTTGACGCGCTGGATGCAGCCGCGTTCGATCACGCTCCATTCACTGGCGGGGATGCTGCGGGGGATGATGTCGAAGGGAATCAGGCGTTCGGTGTCTTGTTCGTCGCCATACAAGGTGAAGGTGATCCCCGCGCGATGGAACAGCAAATCGGCTTCGCGGCGACGCTGGGCCAGCAATTCCGGCGGCGTATTGGCCAGCCAGCGGGAGAAATCCTGATAGTGCGCACGGCACACGCCGTTTGCGTCATTCATTTCATCGAAGAAAGATCGAGCCATTCCAGTACCTTGTCAGTGCCGAGGACAACCTTGGGTGGCACTGCCGCTTAAAAAAACGCATTTTTTATGAGCCCGTGGCAGAGGGTGCCAACAGGCCTGGTCCTTACTTTCTTATGGGGTCGGCTCTGGGTCAGGGGGTAACGAATGTTCCTGTATCGGGGCAGATGAATGGATAAAGCAATGCTTGTGCCGGAACGCGCATACCGCGCTGATTTACCCTGGTGGCAAGCCCTGATGCCAGTCAGTCAAGGAGGCACACTGTAACGGTGGCGAGCGGGCTGGCCCCGCGTTGGGTTGCGCAGCAGCCCTAAAACCTGGCGATTTAATCGGCCTGGATAAATGCGGTGGCCTGATTGGGGCCGCTTCGCGGCCCAACGCGGGGCTAGCCCTAATGCCATTCAGTTAAGCGTACATCGCCTTCTGTAGGAGCGAGGGGGACGCCTAGTTCTTGCTCGCGAAAAACGTCAACGATAACGCGTGTTTCCTGAATGAACGCGGCGCCTGTGAGTTTTTCGCGAGCAAGCTCGCTCCTACAAAAAAGCCTTAACTGAACGGCATTAGGGCTAGCCCGCTCGCCACAAGGGCATGCGGCGCCCTGGATTGGTGCATGAACAAACTTGAACTTCACCCCCACTACCTTCTTCTAAGGGGCTCAGCCCCGGCATGGAGCACCGATGTGCCCAGAATCATTTCACCCGACACCCCCGAATCGAGCCTGATCGATCACAGCGAACACAACGCCAAGATCTTCGGCTCGCCCAAGGACCGCCTGGATTTCTACCGCCGCGAGATCCAGTACGAAACCAGCATCCTGGCCAACCGCACCGACGCCTACCTCACCGCGCAATCGTTCCTGGTCATTGCCTTCGTCTCCGGCATGGGCAACCTCAACCCGGAGTGGGGCAAGTTGTTCACCCTGGTGGTGCCGGTGTTCCTGGCTTTCCTCGGCATCCTCAGTTCCCTGAATGCCTGGCCGGGGATCCGTGCCGCGTACGAGATCATCGACCACTGGCACTACAAGCAGAGCGAATTGCTGCGCAGCGAACCGGTGATGGGCATGGCCTACGATGAATCGCCGCTGTTCTCGGAGATGGAGTCCTCCCACAAGGGCTATCGCAAGTCGCTGCTGTTCTCCATGCGCGCGCCATGGCTGTTCATGGTGTTCTGGGTGTTGCTCGGCGCCTACGCCTTTTATATCCAGATCGATAATCCCGTTTCTTAAGGCATTGGAACTTCGCCCGCCGTCGACCCCAAGGCCAAGGAAAACGACTACAGTCCAGACTTCAAGCCCGAGCGCGAGCCCAAGCCTGAAACTGATGCCGATATCGACACCCAAGGCGGTTAGAGGAGACGGTCATGTCCAAAGAACGCGAAGAAGCAGATGAAGAGGAAGAAGAACTCAATGACCCGGGCAATGAAGACCCAGGGTCGCTGATGGATGATGCCGAAGTGCCGCTGAGCGATGTCGATGAAGCGGAGAATAGGGGGGCAGTGAGCCCCAAGACTGATCCTGCGCCCTGACACGTCGTTCATACCACACCCGCCGACACCGTCAGGTTCACCGCCACTTCGCTGTCGGTGCCGACCAGCCCATGGTCAGGACGCCACTGGCCGCAGGTCATTCGCGACCCATTTGACCGATAAACGACATCGGCCCAATCCCATCCATTGAACGACTGTTCAGTTTCAACTATGTTGACCGTATCCACCCGTTTGCGGCTCCGCGGGTTTGCGCTGTTTCTTCTTGAACGAGAGGCTTTGGCATGCGGTTTTCCCCCTTCGTTGAGCGTATTGCAGGGCAAGGCGTCGCCGCCTGGGATATCCATCACGCCGCCTACCAGGCCGCCAGCCAGGGCGAAGACATCATCATCCTCAGCGTCGGCGACCCCGATTTCGCCACGCCGTCCTTCATCACCGACGCGGCTATCGACGCGTTGCGCCAAGGCGACACTCACTACACGGAAATTCCCGGTCGCCCGGCCCTGCGTGACGCAATCGCCGCACGCTACAGCAAGACCCTGGCGCGGCCCGTTAACGCCCACAACGTGATCAGCGTGGCCGGCGCGCAGAACGCCTTGTTCGTCACCTCGCTGTGCCTGTTGCAGGCGGGGGACGAAGTGCTGGTGCTCGACCCGATGTACGTCACCTACGAGGCCACGCTCAAGGCCAGCGGCGCGACATTGGTACGGGTGGCGTGTTCACCCGAGTCAGGCTTTCGCCTCGACGCACAACAGCTCGCCGCCGCAGTTACCCCACGCACCCGGGCGTTGTTTTTTTCCAACCCGAACAACCCCACCGGCGTGGTGCTCAACCCGCAGGAACTGCAAGCCATCGCCGACCTGGCCATAGCCCATGACCTGTGGGTGGTGGTCGACGAGGTCTACGAAAGCCTGGTGTTCGAAGGCCAATACCACAGCCTGGCCGCGCTGCCGGGCATGGCCGAGCGTTGCGTGGTGATTGGCAGCTTGTCCAAGTCCCACGCAATGACCGGCTGGCGTATCGGCTGGATCGTCGCCGACCCCACGCTGATCGCCCACGCGCAAACCCTGGTGCTGAGCATGCTCTATGGTCTGCCCGGCTTCGTGATGGAGGCGGCGACCGCAGCGGTGTTGGCCTTTGATGAAGTCACCGTGGGCATGCGCGACATCTATCGCCGGCGCCGTGACCTGGTGGTGGCGGGCCTCGGCGCGTGCCCGGGGATCGAGGTCCTGACGCCGCAGGCCGGGATGTTCGTACTGGTCGATGTGCGCGGCACGGGCCTCAGTTCGCTGGACTTTGCCTGGCGGCTGTTCCGCGAGGCGGGTGTATCGGTGCTCGACGCCGCAGCATTCGGCGAGCCCGCCCAAGGGTTTGTGCGCCTGTCTTTCACCTTAAGTGAAGAGCGCCTGGCCGAAGCCTGCCGGCGCATCGTGCAGTTTGTCGACAAGCTGGCCGGCGAACCGCGTGTCGCGGCGGCGCCCAGGGTCGAAGTGGTGCAGCCTGCGCAGGCGAAAAAGATGATCGAAGTGATTGACCTGCATAAGCGCTTCGGCAATATCGAAGTGCTCAAGGGTATTTCCCTTACCGCTCGCGAAGGCGAGGTGATCTCGCTGATCGGCGCCAGCGGCTCGGGCAAGAGCACCTTGCTGCGCTGTATCAATATGCTTGAAGTCCCGGACCAGGGCAGCATTCACGTGGACGGTGAAAGCATCAAGCTCAACTATGGCCGCCCCGGTGCGCCGCTGGTGGCCGACGCCCGGCAACTGGTGCGCATCCGCTCGACCCTGGGCATGGTCTTCCAGAACTTCAACCTGTGGCCGCACCGCACGGTGTTGGAGAACCTGATCGAAGCCCCGACCCAGGTACTGCGTGAAAGCCGTGCCGAGGCCATCGAACGCGCCGAAGCCTTGCTCGACCGCGTCGGCCTGGCCGCCAAGCGCAACGAGTACCCGGCGTTTCTCTCCGGTGGCCAGCAGCAACGGGTGGCGATTGCCCGCGCACTGGCCATGCGCCCCAAAGTGATGTTGTTCGACGAACCCACCTCGGCCCTCGACCCGGAGCTGGTGGGCGAAGTGCTGCGCGTTATCCGCTCCCTGGCCGAAGAAGGCCGCACCATGATCCTGGTCACCCATGAAATGGCCTTCGCCCGGGATGTGTCGTCCAAAGTGGCTTTTCTGCATCAAGGCTTGATCGAAGAAGCCGGTTCGCCGGATTCGGTGTTCATCGACCCACGCAGTGAACGTTGCCGACAGTTCGTCAACGCACACCAAACGCGCTAACTCCAAAAAGACGGGGCAAATCATGACTTTCAAACCCATGGCAAGGTGGTTGAGCAGTGCAGTGTTGATGGTGGCCGCAGGTTTTACCCTGGCGGCAGAGAAACCCATCGTGTTTGCGGTCGCAGCCGAACCTTACCCGCCGTTCACCGTAAAAGGCGGCAATGGCCAATGGTCTGGTTTTGAAGTGGACCTGATCCACAAGCTTTGCCAAGGCATGAAAGCCGAGTGCCAGATCCAGGAGGTGGCGTGGGATGGCATCATTCCTTCGCTGTTGGCGAAGAAAATCGACGTGATCTTCTCCTCGATGTCAGTCACCGAGGAGCGCGAAAAACGAATCGCCTTCAGCCGCGCCTACTACGATTCCCTGCTGGGCGTCGCCGGGCCCAAAGGCAGCGAAGTGGAGATCTCCCCGGCGGGCCTCAAGGGCAAGTTGATCGGTGTGCAGATCTCCACCGTCAGTGCCAACTACCTGAAGAAGTACTACGAAAATATCGCCGACCTGAAGTACTACGACACCCAGGAATCGGCGAATGCCGACCTGATTGCCGGGCGCATCGACTACATGATGGCCGACGACACGGCCATCGCGATGATGGTCAAGACCCCGGAAGCCAGTGGCCTGGCACATATCGCCAGCGTGCCGTACGACCCGATTATCGGGCGGGGTGTCGGCGCCGGGCTACGCAAGGAAGACACCGCGTTGAAAGCGCGCTTGGACAAGGCCATCGGCGAGCTGTTGGTCAGCCAGGACTATGACGACCTGTCCCAGCATTACTTTGGCCTGTCGGTGAGCCCGTGCAAGCGCGGCGATACCCCGGCGTTTGTCAGCAAGACCTGCGACAGCCCGTACCCATCCGTTGCCCAGAAGTCTGAATAATGTTCGACCTTCTCAGTTTCAGCGAACACGGGTGGGGCCAGGCGTTGCTCAAGGGGTTATGGATGACCCTGCAGATCTCCGCGGGAGCCTTTGCCGTGGGCGTGTTGATCGGCCTGCTGGTGGCCTGCGCCAAGCTCAGTGCACCCCGTCCGATTGCCCTGCTGATGCGCGGTTACACCACGGTGTTTCGCGCGGTGCCGGAACTGCTGCTGATCCTGCTGCTGTATTACGCGGGGTCCATGGGCCTGAATGCGCTGATGCTGTGGCTGGGCGGCGCGCAGGTCAATATCAGCGGGCCGTTGGTGGCGATCCTGGTGCTGGGGCTGGTGCAGGGCGCCTATGCCTCGGAGATTTTCCGCGCCGCGATCCTGGCGATTCCCCACGGCCAGATCGAAGCGGCACGGGCCTTTGGCTTGAGCGGCCTGGGCCTGTTTCGCCGGGTGACGTTACCGATCATGGCCCCGTATGCCTTGGCGGGCATGTCCAACCTCTGGATCAACCTGATCAAGGACAGCGCCTTGATCAGCGTGGTCGGTACCAATGAGTTGCTGTACACCGCCAAGCAGGCGGCGGGCTCGACCCGGCAATACCTGCTGTTCTACCTCACGGCCGCCGCCTTGTATTACCTGGTGACGCTGGCTTCCAACCACCTGTCGGGGCGCCTGGAGCGACGTATTCGTCGCTGGATGCCGAGTGTCGAGTGAGGGCCACATGCCTGAGTGGATAAGTTATTACGCGGGGCTGATCGCCAAGGGCTTGCAGACCAGTTTGTCATTGTTGCTGATCAGCGCGGTGCTGGGGTTTGCCCTGGCGGTGCTGGTGGCGTTGGCGCGGTTGTCGCGGCGCAAGTGGCTGGCACGCAGTGCATTGGCCTACACCAGTGTGTTGCGCGGTACGCCGCTGCTGATCCAGATCTACATCTTCTACTATGGGCTGGGCAGCCTGTTCGCCCAGTTTCCGGTGATCCGGGGCAGTGTCCTCTGGCCGTTTTTGCGCGACGGCTACTGGTACATCGTGTTCGCCCTGGTGCTCTCGGTGGGCGCCTATGTGGGGGAAGTGATTCGCGGCGGCTTGCTGGCCGTGCCCAAGGGGGAGATGGAAGCGGCCTCGGCGTTTGGCATGACCCCGCGCCAGGCGCTGTGGCGCGTACGTCTGCCCAGGGCGATGCGCCTGCTGTTGCCGACGTTGGCGGGGGAAACGGTGATGTTGCTCAAGTCCACCGCGCTGGCCTCGACCATTGCCGTGGTCGACCTGCTGGGCGCGGCCAACGTGGTGCGCGCGCAGACCTTGCAGATCTACCAGCCGTTGCTGCTGGTGGCCGGGGTCTACCTGTGCCTGACCTTTTTGATTGAAGCGCTGTACGCCATCGCCGAGCGACGCGGTACTCCGCTGCGCAGGGCTGCCGGATGAGCCAGGACCGCTCGCTGCAAGGGATTGCCCTGTGCGCCCTGGCCTACGCGTTCCTGGGGTTGCAGGACGCTGCGATCAAATGGCTGGTGGCCGATTATTCGGTATTCACTATCCTGTTCTGGCGCAGCCTGGTGGTGGTCGCCGCGTGTGTGATCGCCGGGCGCATGGGGCTGTTGCGCCGCGCCTGGCGCTCGCTCAGCCGTAGGCTGTTGATCGTTCGCGGGCTGTTGTCGCTGCTTGCCTGGTTGCTGTACTACACCGCCGCCAGGGACCTGACCCTGGCGGAAATGACCACCCTGTATTTCTCCGCGCCGATCATGGTGACCTTGCTCGCGGCGCTGATCCTCAAGGAGCGCGCCAGCCGGGGCCAGTGGGTTTCGTTGATCATCGGCTTTATCGGCGTGGTCATTGCCTGCCGCCCGAGCCACCGGGTCGAGCCGCTGCCGATCGCCCTGACCCTGGCGGCGGCCCTATGCTGGGCGTTCACCTATATCCAACTGCGCCAGGTCGACCTGACCACTTCGGTGCTGGAGCAGATGCTGATCACCAATGTCGTGTTCGTGATCTGTATGGCCGTGACGCTGCCCTGGCCCCATACGCCGTCATCGACGCCGGCCTGGCTGGGGATGTTGGCGGCAGGGTGCGTGGGCGGTATCGGCCAGTTCCTGCTGTTTGCCAGTTTCCGTCGCGCTACCGCGACCTTGCTTGCGCCGTTCGAGTACACCGGGCTGGTTTGGGCGTTCCTGCTGTCGAGCCTGATCTGGGGCGTGTCGATGGACGTCTCGCTGATCATCGGCGCGGTACTGATCGCCGTCAGCGGCACCCTGGCCATGCTCAGCGCACGGCGCCCGGTGTCACAGGGCGTGGTTGGCGCCGAATGCGCCGTGACGCAACCCTTGTACCCAGCAGCGGCAGATGTGCAGCCCGTTGGCGGGGCTGAAGGTGCCGGGGTTGAGGCAGCCCTCGAGCCAGAGTCCGTCAAGCATCGCCGATAGACCAATAGCGGCCAGGTGGGTGTCGTGAATCTGCAGGTTTTCGCTGCGCGCCAGATCATCCAGCAATCGCTGGATCAAGCCCAGGTAGGCGCGGTAGCTGTTTTCGTGGGACTGGTTTACGTGGGGTGAATGACGGATCAGGCTCCAGAACACCACCCACACCCCGAGCAGATCGGGGTCCATGACCCGTGGCGAAAACGATGCGCTGAGAAAGGCGTCCAGGCGTGCGGCGGCGCCTTCGACCGCTTCGACTTGCGCCCACAGGGCCGTGGTCAGCTCGTTGGCCAGCTTGTGGTAGGTCTCGGCGATCAGTGCATCGATGCTGCCGAAATGATGATTGAGCAAGCCCACGGAAACCCCGGCCTGCGCCGCGATACGCCGCACCGAAATCCCGGCATGGCCGTCGCGGGCGAGGCAGGTGAGGGTGGCGGCAACCAGCAGGTCGCGGCGTTCATCGGGGTCGGCACGGCGCAGTTTGGGAGGGACGACGGTCATGGAAAGGCCTTTGATCAAACACCGGAGTGTCAAGGTTAGTTGAACGGCCGTTCAATCTCTACCGGTTAAATGATAAGAGGTCCTGCTAAAACTGGCTGTTGTGGTGAGCAGGCTTGTTCTGGCCAGCAGGCTTGTTGTGGCGAGCGGGCTTGCCCTAATGCCGTTCAGTTAAGGCTTTTTTGTAGGAGCGAGCTTGCTCGCGAAGAACTCACAGGCGCCGCGTTGATTCAGGAAACACGCGTGATCGTTGACGTTTTTCGCGAGCAAGCTCGCTCCTACAGAAGGCGATGTACGCTTAACTGAACGGCATTAGGGCTTGCCCCGCGTTGGGCTGCGCAGCAGCCCCATTACAGGCGATGTGTTTTTAACTGATACACCGCGGTGCCTGGTTTTGGGGCTGCTTTGCAGCCCAACGCGGGGCAAGCCCGCTCGCCACAACAAGCCTGCTGGCCACAGGCAAGCCCACTGGCCACAAAAATACGGTCGTTTATTCGTGTTGGATAAGAGGAGGGCAAGGCATGGCAATCGATCTTTCGTGGCAGGTGCCCGGCGACGCTGGCAACCTGCTGTCTATCAACGCCTGGCGTTTCGAAGGCGACGGCAGCGGGCCCAGGGTCCACTTGCAAGCCGGCGTTCACGCCGATGAAATCGCCGGGATGCTGGTGCTGCACCACCTGCTGCCGCGCTTGCAACGCTGTCAGCAGCAAGGCCGCCTGAAGGGCTGCGTGACGCTGGTACCGCAGGCCAACCCGTTCGGCATCGGCCAGTTTCGCCAGGGCAAATTATTGGGGCGTTTTCACGAAGCCAGTGGGCAGAATTTCAACCGCGCATTTGACCACTCCCTGGCCATGGAGCGCCCGGCGAGCAACCTGGCGCAATGGCAAAAGAGCCTGGTGCAACTGGCCGCTGATGCCGACCTGGTGCTGGACCTGCACACCGATGACGAAGCACTGCCCTACCTCTACATCCACCGCAGCTTCTGGCCCGAGCAAGGCCTGGCACTGGCGGCCGCGTTGCAGGTGGACGTGGTGATCGTCTGGGAGGACGGCGGTGATGGCTCCTTTGAAGAAACCCTCATCAACCACGCCGCGCCGCAGTTGGCCGCGACCGTCGAGTTGCGTGGGCAAGCGGATGTCAGCGATGCCCTGGCACAACAGGATGCCGATGGGCTGTGGGCCTGGCTGTGCATCAATGGCGTGGTCGACGAGCTGGCGGCGATCAGCGAATGGCAGGGCGACGCAGTGGACATGGGCTGCATGGAAACCGTCCTCGCCCCTCGCGCCGGTGTGCTGGTGTTCGAAAAAAGCCTGGGTGATCCGGTCGAGGAGGGGGAGCGTTTTGCCAGGATCATCGGGCGCCCTGGTGACCCGGATACGGAGGTAACGCTGCATGCCGCACAAACCGGGCGAATGGTCACCCGCCATCGTGAACGCCTGGTGGCCCAGGGTGCGGTGGTGGCCAAATTCACCGGCACACGCTTATCCGACAGCTACAGCGGCGGCGTGCTGGACCCTTAGACAACGAATGCCCTCCAACGAGCGTATTGGCAGACGGGGCGGCAAACCGCCCCGTCAGCGGGCCATGCGGTTCAGAGTTCGATGCTGCTGATCACCTGGGTACTGTCATTCGGATCGATCACGCTATGGAATCCCAAGTCACGGGTCAGGTCACGCAGCCGGGAGTTGGTGGCCCCGTCGATCGTGTACATGCGTTTGAACCCGTTGGCGCGCGCCGCCTTTATCAGGTGCTGCATCAGGATGTACCCCAGGCCCTGTTGTTGCCAGTTATCGGCCACGGTCACCGCGCATTCGCATTCGTGCTCCTTGGCTTCGGCGTAGCGAGCCACGCCGATTTCGATCAGCTTGCCGTTGTCGTGCACCAGGGCGATAAAGGCCATACGGTGCTGATTATCGACATTCATCAACTGATCCATGAGGCGCTTGCCGGGCTCGTTGATTTCACCCAGGAAGCGCGCGTGCCGCGACTCGGGGGACAGGTTCTTGATGAAATCGTATTCGCGCTCTCGATCGGCGGCGGTCAACGGACGTATCAGCACGTGGCGGCCGTCTTTGAGTTCGTCGATCCAGTGTTCGTGGGGGGCTGCCTCCTTATAGGCGGCATCGGCTTGCCTGTTGTGTTCTGCGAGGGTGGGCATGGCATGACCTCCGAAGGTTGGACGGGATTGAAACAGCGTCTTTTCCATTGGTTTGTACGCCTTTACCGACCGTTAAAGCTGACCTGGATCAGATCAGCATCACTCCGGCCCATGCCGATGACAGCCGGCAATAAACATCTTGAGTTGCGGCATATCGAGAATGTCGACATTGCGAGCGCTGATATGCACCAGGCCCAGTTTGCGCAGTTGCGCGATACTGCGGCATACCGTCTCCAGGCGCAGGCCCAAGTAAGAGCCGATTTCTTCGCGTCTCATCCGTAATACAAAAGAGCGGGATGAATAACCGCGCGTACTCATGCGCGCCGATAGATTCAATACAAACGCGGCCAGTCGCTCATCGGCATTCATATTGCCCATTTGTAATAACATACTGTGATCACGCACTATTTCGCGGCTCATGATCTTATTCAAGTTATGTTGCAGCGATGGAATCTGGCTGGCCAGCCGTTCAAGTTGGTGGAAGTGAATCGGACACACTTCGCTGTCTTCCAGGGCCACGGCATGGCAGGCATGCTGCTCGGCGCTGATGGCGTCCAGGCCGAGCATTTCCCCGGCCATCTGGAAGCCGGTGACTTGTTCGCGACCGTCCAGGGAGACAATGCAGGTCTTGAAAAAGCCGGTTCGCACGGCGTAGAGCGAGCGCAGCGGGTCTGCGGTGCGATACAGCGAGGCGCCTTTTTTAACTTTGACCCGTTGGGGAATAAGTGTATCCAGGCGGCTCACTTCGCTATCGTTCAGACCGATGGGTAGACACAACTCTAGAACACTGCAATTGGCGCAAGCTGTCCTTAAATTTTGCGTTTGTACAACTATTGGTGTCGACTTCATTTTAAAATAAGCCTCTTGCACACTTGCCGGTTGCCTAGATAACACTAAACAACACGTGATGAAAAAAGCTAGGTGCGGACTTATATATTTAGACGGCTGGAGGGTTCCGAATGCCTGGCGTCAGACTGAGGTATCCAAATGAATTGTTTTGGCGCGAAGTACCCCCGCGACGAATAGTGCCGCGGGGCGAGCAAAGTGCGTGTGATCAATCAACGATTTCGGGCTTCACCATCCAGACGCTGCACGGCATCTTGTACAACAGCGATTCGGCTGTACTACCCAGTAAGCGCGACAGCCCGTGATGGCCGACCCGCCCCATGACAATCACATCGACATTGTAGGCATCGGCGTAGCTGGACAGCACTTTCGCCGGGTTGCCCAGGATCATATGGCGCTGTGCTGGCGGGATCCCGTTGCGCGCGGCCAGGTCATTGAAGGCCTGCCCCTGTTCGTCGAACAAGCGCTTGGCGGCGACCGACGAGAAGAAGCCGGCGCCGCTGCCAAACCCGTACTCCTGGGCGCCCAGGTCGGACAGGTCATGGGCGTACACCACTTCCACCTCGGCATCGCAGGCGGTGGCCAACTTGACCGCTTCATGCAGGATGCGGTCGTTAAGGTCGTCATAGTGCTCATTGCGATGGAACGGGTCCACGGCGGCCACGATCTTGCGCGGCAAGGCATGTTGCGCACCGCTGACAAAATGCAGTGGCACCGGGCATTCGCGAATCAGGTGCACATCCAGTGGCGTGAACATCAGCCGCGACAGCAGCGACTCATGCTCCAGCGCCTTGATCACCACGGCCATCGGCTCTTCCCGCAGGCGCACCAATATCTCCTGCAGCGGGCGTTCCACCCAGGCCACCTCGGTGGTGACCGTCAGCCCGAGATTGCGTAACGGCCGGGCCTGGTCCTCCAGCCATTGATGATGACGCTCGACATAGCCCAGGCGCATCTGTTCCAGCGCCTGTTCATTGACCAGGCCGGCGGTGGCCAGGCCTTCCAGGTAATCAAAGGCCAGGATATGCAGCGCGGCGCCTTCGGCCTTGGCCAGGGCAGCGGCCCTGTCGAAGGCCGGACTGTGCTCCATCAATGGTGAAACCAGCAACAAGTAACGGGCTTGAGTGGACATGGGCAATCTCCCTTGGGTAAGCGGCGGATAGCAGCGGGCAATGGTGCCTGCCTGACATCATCGCGCCGGGCGCCGGTGGCGGTTTGACTTGCATCAAGTCGCCTTGAGCGGGAGCCAGGTCAACGATGCGCGGTCAGGGGCTATGATCAATCCGGGGATTGTTGATCATGATCAACTTGTGCCGTGCGTTCGCGGCGCAGTCTGGTCGCCAATCAGGCTTTTCCGGCCCAGGAGGTCACAGCATGGCAACCATGAGAGCAGCTGTCTTCGTTGAAAAAAACCGTATCGTCCTGGACGACAAACCCATTCCCGAAGTCGGTCCGTTGGACGCCTTGGTGCGCATTACCACCACCACCATCTGCGGCACCGACGTGCATATCCTGCGCGGCGAGTACCCGGTCGCCAAAGGCCTGACCGTGGGCCATGAACCGGTGGGCGTGATTGAGCGGCTGGGGTCCCAGGTTCGCGGGTTTGTCGAAGGCCAGCGGGTGATCGCCGGCGCCATCACCCCCAGCGGGCAAAGCTACGCCTGCCTGTGCGGGTGTGGCTCCCAGGACGGCCCCGATACACGGCATGGCTTTCGCGCGGCGGGGGGCTGGAAATTCGGCAATACCCTCGACGGCTGCCAGGCCGAATACGTGCTGGTCCCCGATGCGCTGGCCAACCTGTGCCCGATCCCCGACGGTTTAAGTGACGAACAGGTGCTGATGTGCCCGGACATCATGTCCACCGGGTTTTCCGGGGCCGAGCGCGGCGAGGTGAACATCGGCGATACGGTGGTGGTATTCGCCCTGGGGCCGATCGGCTTGTGCGCGGTGGCGGGGGCACGCCTTAAAGGCGCCTCGATGATTATCGGGGTCGACGGGGTCAGTGAACGCATGAACGTCGCCCGCAGCCTCGGCGCTACCCATATCGTCGATTTCAAGAAAGGCAATGTGGTCGAGCAAATCATGGCGCTCACGGACGGCCGTGGGGTCGACGTGGCGATCGAAGCCCTGGGCACCCAGGGCACGTTCGAGTCGGCCTTGCGCGTGCTGCGCCCCGGTGGGCGCCTGTCCAGCCTGGGGGTGTATTCCAGTGACCTGCACATTCCCTATGACGCCTTCAGTGCGGGGCTGGGGGATTACAGCATCGTGTCGACCCTGTGCCCCGGCGGCAAGGAGCGCATGCGCCGCTTGATGGCCGTGGTTGCCAGCGGCGGGGTGGACCTGTCGCCCCTGGTGACCCACCGCTTCAAGCTCGACGATATCGAGGCGGCCTATGAGCTGTTTGCCCATCAACGCGATGGCGTCATGAAGGTCGCGATTACTCCCTGAAGGCGCCTGGGGGCGCCAGCCGAGGCCAAGGATGCTGATCACCATCACACAACAACAGGCGCCGCTGCGCTGGACAGTACATATGGACGCCTGGTTCGTGCATTTCACCAGCCTGGCCGCAGCCGAAGACTTCGTGCACCGCCTGCGGGCACGGCTGGACGCACCTCATCCCTGGCCAAGCGTCGCCGCGCCAAGGGGCACCACAGGTTCTGCACCGGCTTTGATTCGCACCGGCGGGTATGGATGACGCACACCCTCGACCTGGCCGGTGCCGCTGCGGCGCTGGGTATCGGCATGCTGATCGGGCTTGAGCGCGAACGTCGCAAGGGGCAGGGCGAACTGCGCGCTTTTGCCGGTTTGCGCACTTATTCCATCACCGCGTTATTAGGCTATGTGACGCAGCAAGTCGGTGGCGGCCTGTTGTTGGGGCTGATCGCCGGCTGCCTGGCGGTGATCGCCAGCACGGCGTACTGGAAGAGCCAGGATAAAGACCCGGGCATCACCAGCGAAGTCACCTTGCTCATGGTGCTGGTATTGGGCGCAGGGTGTGGGGACGCCCCCGAACGGGCTATCGCCATCGGCGTCGTCGTCGCCGGTTTGCTGGCCTACCGCGACAAACTGCATAACTTTGCCCGCATCCAATTGACCGACATCGAAATGCGTGACGGGCTGTTGCTGCTGATCGTGGCGCTGGTGGTGTTGCCGCTGGCGCCGGATCGCTTTATTGGCCCCTATGGTGCGCTTAACCCGCGCACTATCTGTACCTTGACGGTGTTGTTGATGGCGGTAGGGGCGGTGGGCCATGTGGCGGTGCGCGCGCTTGGGCCGCGGTATGGCTACGTCGTGGGCGCCATTGCTTCGGGGTTCGCTTCCAGCACGGTGACCGTGGCCGCCATGGGCCAGATCGTCGGCAAGGAGCCGCAGCACCTGCGCACCCTCGCGGCAGCGGCGATTTTTTCGAATATTGCCACCGTGACCCAAATGGCGCTGATCCTCGGCGCCGTGGAGCCGAGGCTGCTTTCGCAGATGGCCTGGCCGCTGCTCGCCGGGTTTGCCACCACCGCGTTGTATGGGGCAGCCCTGATGCTGCGCGCGCCGACGACAGCGGCCAGCCAAATCATCAAGGTCGGCGGTGCATTCGACCTCAAGCTGGCGCTGATCATGGTCTTGACCCTGACCGGCATTACCTTCCTGTCGTCAGTGATGCTCCATTACTTCGGCCAGGTGGGGGTGATGTTGACCGCGACCTTGAGTGGTTTCGCCGACGCTCACGCGTCCATCGCCTCGATTGCCGCCCTGGCCACCAGCGGCCAGTTGTCCCTGGAGGCTGCGTCCATTCCGATATTGCTGGTGGTCAGTTGCAACGCGCTGAGCAAGTGCCTGGTGGCCTGGGTCAGCGGCGGCCGCACATTCGCCGCCTACGTGATCGCCGGGCAAGTGCTGCTGACCGGCGCAATGTGGCTGGGCACACTGCTCAGGTAACGTGCGCGCGCACCGGGATCTCCAGGGTCGCTCGCAGGCCACCGGTTTCCCGGTTTTCAAGGCGCACCCGCCCCCCCAGGCGCTGGGCGATGGTTTGTACGATCGTCAGGCCCAGGCCCGCCCCCTTGGCATTGCCGCGGCTGTAAAACCGCTCGAAGAGCCGGTCGCGCTGGGCCTCATCGATGCCGGGGCCCTGGTCGTCGATGGTCAGGGCGAAATACTCGGCGTTTTTGCACAAACCCACGGTGATCACCCCATGTTCCGGGGAGAAATTCGCCGCGTTGGTCACCAGGTTGGTCAAGGCGATATCGACCGCGCCGGCGTCGGTCGTCACCTGGTACGGCGCATCGTCGACCTCGAACACCAGTTCCAAGTCCTTGTTCAGCAACCAGGGGGTCAACTGGATCAGGGTTTCACGCACCGTTGTCGCCAGGTCGATCGCCTGTACCGCTGGCTGCCCGGCGCTCGGTTCCAGGCGTGCCATGGTCAGCAACTGGTTGACCAGGCGGCTGGTGCGGTCGACACCGGCGATCAGGAAGGCCAGGGACTCGCGCCGCTCGGTTTCGGTGCCGGCTTCCAGCAGGTTTTGCGCATGCACCCGCAATACCGCCAGGGGCGTGCGCATTTCGTGGGCGGCGTCGGCAATAAAGCGGCGCTCGCGGCCCAGCATGTCCTGGATTTGCGCGAGCATACGGTTCAACGCCGCCTGCATCGGTTCCAGCTCCATGGGCAAGGGCGTCAGTTGCATCGGTTCCAGGGAACCGGAATGCCGTGCACGCAAGGTGGCCGCCATGTCGGCCAAGGGCTTGAGCCCCCAGCCAATCGCCAGCCAGACCATGGCGGCAAGGATCAGGCTGCCCAGCACATTCGGCCACAAGGTATGCCGCACGATGCGCTGGACCAGGTCGGAGCGCACATCGTCGCGCTCGCCCACCCAAATGCGCAGGCCATTGTCCTTGTCTTTGAGCACGAAGCCGCGCCATTGCCGGCCATTGAGGTCGTCGATATTGCTGTAGCCCGGTTGTTCCGGGGGCGTGGCGAATGACGGTGAACTGGCGGTAAACACCAGCAGTTCGCCCTGGGGGTTCCACACCTGGAAGGCAATCTTGCTTTCGTAAGGGTGCCCATCCACCTTGGGCATGGCTTCGCCCAAGGCTTTGTTGAAGGCGCGATACAGCTCCGTCTGGTCTTTGCTCGCCAGCGGCATGCTCATGACGCCCTGGAGCAGGCGTGCGTTCTGCGCCAGTTGCGCATCGTAG
Organism: Pseudomonas sp. G11; assembly: GCF_029457515.1. Classification (NCBI taxonomy): domain Bacteria; kingdom Pseudomonadati; phylum Pseudomonadota; class Gammaproteobacteria; order Pseudomonadales; family Pseudomonadaceae; genus Pseudomonas; species Pseudomonas sp. G11. Next base: position 4,102,059 of record NZ_CP120377.1, on the reverse strand, counting down.
ACTTCGGCGATTTCGTGATTGCTGTCGTGCAGGTTCAGCACGCTGATCACCAGCAATCCGGCGAGCATCAGGCCGATGATCAGGGTCAGGGTGCGCCGCCGAATCGAGGTCATCCGCGCTCCTCCACCAGGTAGCCGACGCCGCGAACGGTGCGGATCAGTTCGCTGGAGAACTTCTTGCGCAGGTGATGGATATGCACCTCCAGGGTGTTGCTTTCGGCTTCTTCGTTCCAGCCGTAGAGCAGTTGCATCAGCTGGTCACGGGTCATCACGCGGCCTGGCGGCGACAGTAGTTCGTGCAGCAGTTGATATTCCTTGGGCGTGAGCAGCACCGGTTCACCGTGGTAGCTGACCTGTTGTGTGCTCGGGTCCAGGCAAATGCCCGCGTGTTCGATCATCACCCGCGCACGTCCGGCGCTGCGCCGTAGCAGGGCACGCAGGCGCGCCTTGAGTTCGGCCAGGTCGAAGGGCTTGACCAGGTAATCGTCGGCCCCGGCATCCAACCCGGCGATGCGGTCTTCGGTGGCGTCCCGCGCCGTGAGGATCAGCACCGGCAGGTTCGAGCCGCTGTCACGCAGGCGTCGCAGCACCTCCAAGCCATCCATGCGCGGCAGGCCGAGATCGAGCACCACCACGTCAAAGGTTTCGCTGAGCAAGGCATGCAAGGCACTGCTGCCGTCTTGCAGCCAATCGACGGTGTAGCCCTCACGCACCAGCGCCTGGTGAATACCTTCACCCAATGCCACGTCATCCTCGATCAGTAATAGGCGCACGCAGACTCCTGTCAGTTGAGTTTTTTGTTGATGTCGGCCAGCACGCTTTCGATCTCTTTGCGCCGCCCGGCATCGGCGGTTTCCCGACCCGGCCGGGGGGCGGCCAGCAGGGCTTTTTGCAGGGCATCACGGGCTTCGCCATAGCGTTTTTGCCGGTACAGGTGGTCACCCCAGAAGTACAGACTATCAATGCCCGCCGGGTTCAGTTGCAAGGCCTGTTTGAGCAACTGTTCGGCCTTGTCGGCATCGCCGAAGCCAATGGGCCAACCGGGGACGCGATCATACAGGGCCGCCAGGCTGGTATAGGCCGAGCCTTGCAGGGCCTTGGGGTCCAGGGCCAGCGCTTTTTCCAGGTCGACCTTGGCCGCCTTGACCTTGCTCAACGCGCCCAGCCCGCCCTGGGCACCGGCCCAACTGCTGGTGACAATCCCCGACCAGATCCACGCCTCGGCGGCCTGGGGGCGGGCCTGGGTGAAGGCCGTTGCCTGGGTGGCCAATTGTTCGAACGCCTGGGTTCGCTGCTCTTCAGGCAGGTTGTATTGGATATGGGCCCAGCGCGTCTGGATGTCGTTCAGGCGTTGCTGGTCAGCGGCCTCCAGCGCCCAGGTCAAGGGGCTCAGGGCGGTGAGCAGCAGCGCAACGAAAAGTCGTTTCATGGTTTCAGGTCCTCATTCTCGGGTTTGTCGCTCAAGCGGCGTACCAACGGCAGTTGTTTGCGCAAGCCTCGGTCGACCAGGTTGGGCAGCAGGCTGTTAAGGCGCACAAAGAAACGCTCCGGCCAGCCCAGGTACAGATCGCGACGCTCGTTGGCAATCGCCTGGATCACGGCTGAAGCCACGGTGTGCGGGTCGTCGACGTTGGACTTGAGCGCATCGTTCAAGGCTTGCGCGGCGGGGCTGTTCATCTTGGTATGGGTGGCGCGCGGGGCGACGTACAGCACCCCGACGCGGGTATCGGCCAGTTCCCGGCGCAGCGCTTCAGAAAAGCCGCGCAAGGCGAACTTGGTGGCGCAGTAGGTGGCATAGCCGGGGTAGCCGATGGAGCCGTAGGTAGAGCCGACGTTCACCACCATGGCGCTTGGCGCCTGCTTGAGCATGGGTAACAGCAGCTTGGTCAGGCAGATGGGCGCCGTGATGTTCAGCGCCAGCATCCCATTGATTTCGTTGTCGTCCAGTTGCTCCAGCATCGCGAAGTGATTGATCCCGGCGGCGTTGATCAACAGGTTCACGCCGCCGATGGCTTCGGCGGCGGCCAGCACTTTGCGTCGGTCGGCGAGAAAGGTCAGGTCGGCGCTTACCCAGCACAATTGCTGCGGATAGCGTTCAAGCAAACCTTCCAACGGCCCACGATGACGGGCCACGGCCAGCACCCGCGCGCCACTGGCGCAGAGGGCGGACACAATCGCCAGGCCAATCCCACCGCTGGCGCCGGTCAGCACCACGCGGGCGTCAGACAGGCGCATGGGAAGCCTCCCCAAGGCGCGGCAGGCTGCGGAACATATCGGTGTAGAGCGCGTACACCACCTTGGATGCGCGGATCACGGCAGCCTGGTCTTCAGGATCATCCAGGCTGTTCATCAAGCGGCGGTAGGTTTCCATGTGGCCGATGTCCAGGGAACCGTGGGAACTCAGGTAGCTGAACGCGGTGGCCGGCAGTTGCAAGCGATCGCGGATGCTATCGGCGGCATGGGTGGCCAGGGCGATACTGGTGCCTTCCAGCACATTGACCATGCCGAACAGGCCAACCGGGTTGTCACGGGCGATCAGGTCATAGAGGTAGCTGACCATCAATTCGATGGGCAACCCAGGGCGCCCATCGCGTACCGCCGCCTTGTCGCCGCCACAGGCGGCGATGTCATCCAGCACCCATTGCTCATGACCATATTCATCTTCGATGTAGTCGCAAACGGCCTTGCGCAGCCATTCCAGGCGCGAGGGCAAGCGCGCGCCGCAAGCCATCATCAACGGCACGGTATGCCGTACGTGGTAGTAGGCCTGGGCCAGGAATGCGCGATAGCTTTCCAGGCTGACCTTGCCTTCCATGGCATCGCGGATGATCGGCAGGTTGAACAGTGCGTTGCGTTCCTGTTGGGTGGCTTCTTGCAGCGAGTCGAAAAAATTCACGATGAGGTTTCCTCGTTGAGTGCAGGGGCAAGCTGGGTTTGATAACGGGCGACGATGGCGTCGCGCCGTGGCCGGCCATTGGCGGTGAGCAAGCCATTGGCGGCGGTGAAGGGTTCTGCCAGGCGCGTCCAGCGATGCACCTGGGCGTAGTCCGGCAGGATGCTATTGGCCTCGGCCACGGCGGCGGCCAGTTGGGCGTCGCTGCAGTCGGCGCGATGGGGCCACAGCAGGGCATGGTTCTGCGGCAGTGCTTCGCCGTACACGAACGCCTGGGCGATGACCCCGCCCTGGGTCAGCTCGGCCTCGACCCAGTCCGGGTTGACGTTGCGCCCGTAACTGGTGACGAACTGATGTTTCTTGCGGCCCTTGAGGTAGAGAAAACCGTCTTCGTCGAAGGCGCCCAGGTCGCCGCTGGGCCACCATTGTTCGGGCTGGCCGGGCTGGCCCAGGTAGCCGAGCAGGGTCGATCCCTTGATCAGCACTTCACCGTCTTCGGCCAGGCGGATTTCCACGTGGGGCAGGGGCCGGCCGACACTCCCCGGCCGGTTGGCCTCAGGGCGGTTCAGGCACACCACCGAAGCGCATTCCGAGAGCCCGTAGCCTTCGTACACCGGCATGCCCAAGTGGTGCGCCCGTTGCAACAAGGCCTTGGACACACGCGCACCGCCGACCGCGGCGAAGCGCAGCCCCAGGGGGCTGAATGCCTTTTGCTCGGCGGCGATGACCAACATCAACAGTAACTGCGGCACCAGGATCAGGCTGTGGGGCTGGCGTGCCGCGAGGCAACCGAGCAATTGCGCTGCGTCCACCGCGCTGGCGCCCTGGATACCCAGGCTCTTCTGGCTGGGCAGGCTCAAGGTGGCGCCGGCATACAACGCGGCGTAGCAACCGAGGTTCTCCAGCAAAATCGCAATGGGCAACAAGGCCAGGTGATGGCGTGGGTCGGTGACGTGGCTGGCCTGGTACAACTCACGGGCCACCCGCAACAGGCTGTCGGCGCTCAGGCACACGCCCTTGGGCGCCCCGGTGGTGCCGGAGGTGAAGGTCAGCTTGGCGGTAGCCGATGGCATCGAAGGGCGGCCTTCAAACGTACGGCACCAGAATTCGCCGGATTGACGGTAGCCACTGGCGAGCAGTTCAGCCTCCAGGTGGGGCTCGGCGAGCACCCGCTCAGCGTGGCTTTGTTGCAGGCAGTGGGCGCGCTGTGCTGGGCTGAAGAACGGCGGCAGGGTCAGGCAGGTCAGCCCCTCGAACAGCACCGCAAGGTCCCACAGCATGGCCTCGACGCCATTGTCCAAGGCCAGGGCGACCACTTTCACACCTTCGTCGCGCAGGCGTTCGCGGCGGTACTCGACTTCGGCGAACAGTGAGGTGTAATCCATCGTCAAGGTGTCGCCCCACAAGGCGATAGCACCGTCATTGCGCTCGGCGTAACCGCGAAGCACGGCGTGGAAGCGGCGGGTTTCAGGCGACATGGCTGGCGTCCTCAATCGTGGTAGGCAACCCCAGGCGTGAGAACAGGCCCATGTTGCGCAAATGGATAAAGCCGGCGCGGATATTGCCGACATGCACCCAAGGTTGGCTTTCGTAGTAACTGCCCCAGTGATGGCGGTCATCGCCCAGGCGCTGCGGGTCGGCGGCGCACAGGGTGACCGGCTTCAAGCCGAGGCGGTGGAAGCTGTTGACCAGGCCGATATTGCCGGTGAACGCCACCCACTCCAGGCCGCCCATGGCCAGCAGCCAGGTGATGGCGATGATGCTCAGGCGGGCACTGCCGGTATCGCTGGCGGCCAGGTTGCCGACTTCGGCAATGGCCCCGCGCTCCACCGGTTGGTCGGCGGCGGCACTGATCAGTGGCTCGATCGGATGGTCCAGGTAACGTTCCAGGAACAACGGTTCTGCGTTCGCCAGGCGCACCCCGGCGACGGCACACAGTTCACCGTTGGCCTGGCTCACGCCAAACAACTGCGGCATGAAGTGGCGGATATCGGCGCCGTGGGCAATGCGAAAACGCTGTTGGATAAACGCCTCGAATTCCGCGCGCTGAGGGTCTTGGGGCAGGGCACGGGCGAGGCATAGCGGCGTACTGTCGGCCTGGCCAAACAGCAGCGGCAAGCGATCGCTCCAATCGATGTCGGGCATTGGCGATACGTCTCCCAAGTGAAGTTGGGTGGAGTATCGGAGGCATTTCTTAACGAAGTCTGAAGGTGGTGAAAATGATCGATCGGCCGATCTTCAGACTGCCTTAAGACTTCGCAGGCAGGGTGACGCCGACGCTTCGAGGCCGAGACCGGCCACCCTTCCTGCATAAGGCTCCTTTCCCATGACCGAAAACCAGATGACAACGCGCTACGCAAGGCTGTCGATGAGCCTGCACTGGCTGATGCTCGCGCTGTTCGTTGGCGTGTACGCCTGTATCGAAATCAAAGGCCTGCTGCCCCGCGGGCATGCGCTCAAGGGCGTGTTCCTCGGTGGCCATGCGCTGTTCGGGATTGGCATATTCGTGCTGGTCTGGCTGCGTCTGCTGGGACGCCTGGCGCCACGCCCGGCGATTGTGCCGCGACCGCCCGCCTGGCAAACGGCTGCATCGCACCTGATGCACCTGGCGTTGTACGGCCTGATGATCATCACGCCACTGCTGGCCTGGCTGATGCTCAATGCCGCAGGCAAGCCGGTGCCGTATTTCGAGTTCGGCTTACCCTCGCTGGTCGCACCGGACCCGGACCTGGCCCGGCAGTTCAAGCACTGGCATGAGTGGCTGGGTAGCGCCGGCTATTGGTTGATCGGCCTGCACGCGGCGGCGGGGCTGTTCCACCATTACTGGGTGCGTGATAACACCCTGGTGCGCATGCTGCCGAAACGCTACAAAGGCTGAAATTGCGATTAAAGCGCTTGATGAAACGTTTCTTCTAGCGACAAACGGCGCACGCAAGCGCTTGCGTAAGTAAATGTATCTGATTAGAGTCGGTGGCAATCGGCTCTGATCCAAGGGGTCGATAGACAAAAATAATAAAACCAGGAGCTCAGTCATGAGCCTTGAACCCTTGCTTGAGATGCAGGGCATCAGCAAAACCTTCAACGGTTTGCGTGTGCTCAAGAATGTCGGCCTGAAGGTCTACCCCGGCGAAATCCACGCCTTGATGGGGGAGAACGGCGCCGGCAAATCGACCCTGATGAAAATCCTCTCCGGCGCCTACCAGGCCGATCCCGGCGGCGAAATCCGCATCGCCGGCCAGCGTGTCGCCACCTTCACGCCCGCCACCGCCAAAGCCCTCGGCATCGCCGTGATCTATCAGGAACTGAGCCTGTGCCCGAACCTGAGCGTGGCCGAGAATATCTACCTGGGCCGGGAACTGCGTCGTGGCTGGACCATCGACCGCCAGGGCATGCAGGCCGGTTGCGTCGAGGTGCTGCAACGCCTGGGCGCCGAGTTCACCCCGGCAACCCAGGTCAGCAGCCTGTCGATCGCCGAGCGCCAATTGGTGGAAATCGCCCGCGCCTTGCATGCCCATGCCAAGTTGCTGGTGATGGACGAGCCGACCACGCCGCTGTCGTCCCGCGAGACCGACCGCCTGTTCGCGCTGATCAAGCAACTGCGTAGCCAGGGCCTGGCGATCATCTATATCAGCCACCGTATGGCCGAGATCTACGAGCTGTCGGACCGCGTCTCGGTGCTGCGCGACGGCCAATACATCGGCGAATTGACCCGCGACGCGCTGTCGGCCGAGGTGTTGGTGAAAATGATGGTGGGCCGCGACCTCTCCGGTTTCTACAAAAAGGAACACGCCGCCTATAACCCCGGCAACGTGGTGATGCGCGTGCGTGACATGGCCGATGGCAAGCGCGTGCGCAATTGCAGTTTCGACCTGCATGCCGGTGAAGTGCTGGGCATTGCCGGTTTGGTCGGGGCAGGGCGCACCGAACTGGCGCGACTGATTTTCGCCGCCGACCCGCGCACCTCCGGCACCCTGGAAGTGGTGGGCGAGCGCGTGACCCAACTGCGCAACCCGGCCGACGCGATTCGGGCCGGCGTGGTCTACCTCACCGAAGACCGCAAGGCCCAGGGCCTGTTCCTCGACATGAGCGTGGCCGACAACATCAATGTCTGTGCCTGTGTGCCCGACGCCCATGCCGGTGGCGTACTCGATCGTCGGCATGCCGCGCAACGCTCGAATGACGCGATCAAGTCACTGTCGATCCGCGTGGCCTCGGGCAAGGTCAATGTGGGGGCGTTGTCCGGTGGCAACCAGCAAAAGGTCTTGCTGGCGCGGCTGCTGGAGGTCAAGCCGCATGTGCTGATCCTCGATGAACCGACGCGGGGCGTGGACATCGGCTCCAAGTCCGAGATCTACCGCATCATCAACCAACTGGCCCAGGCGGGCGTCGGCATCGTGGTGATCTCCAGCGAATTGCCGGAAATCATCGGCACCTGCGACCGTGTGCTGATCATGCGCGAAGGCCAGTTGGTGGCCGAAGTCGGCGGGGCTTCCGGCCACGTCATTTCCCAGGAACGTATTATTGACCTCGCCACTGGTGGCGATCAGGTGGTTGCCCATGGCTGATTCACACAACACGATGACCCTCCCGGCTGTCGGCAAGGCCGAACGCGTCCGAGGGCTGATGCGCACGGTCGGCATGCTGCCGGTGCTGATCCTGCTGCTGGTGGGCTTTGCCCTGGCCAGTGAAAACTTCCTGACGATGCAGAACCTGTCGATCATCACCCAGCAGGCGTCGGTCAATGTGGTGCTGGCAGCGGGCATGACCTTTGTGATCCTCACGGCGGGCATCGACCTGTCGGTGGGGGCGATCCTGGCGGCGTCGGCCGTGGTGGCGTTGCAGGCGTCGATGTCGCCGCAGTTCGGCATGTTCGGTATCGCCGCCGGTATCGGCTTTGGCCTGTTGCTGGGCCTGGTCAACGGCGGGCTGATTGCCTTCATGCGCCTGCCGCCGTTTATCGTCACCCTCGGGGCCTTGACCGCCATGCGCGGCCTGGCGCGCTTGCTCGCCGATGACAAGACGGTGTTCAACCCCGACCTGCCTTTTGCCTTTATCGGCAATGACTCGATCCTCGGCGTGCCGTGGCTGGTGGTGATCGCCGTGGCGGTGGTGGCCCTGTCGTGGTTCATCCTGCGTCGCACCGTGATGGGCGTGCAGATCTATTCGGTGGGCGGCAACCCCGAAGCGGCGCGGCTCTCCGGAATCAAGGTGTGGAAAGTGCTGCTGTTTGTCTATGCCATGTCCGGTGCGCTGGCCGGGCTCGGTGCGGTGATGAGCGCCTCGCGCCTGTTCGCCGCCAACGGCCTGCAACTGGGGCAATCCTATGAACTGGACGCGATTGCCGCCGTGATCCTCGGCGGCACCAGCTTTACCGGCGGGGTCGGCACCATCGGCGGCACGTTGATCGGCGCCCTGATCATTGCGGTACTCACCAATGGCCTGGTGCTGCTGGGGGTGTCGGATATCTGGCAGTACATCATCAAGGGCATCGTGATCATCGGCGCAGTGGCGCTGGATCGTTATCGCCAATCCGGTGCGCGCACCTGAATTCACTCATACAACAATCACAAGAGAGACCCGCATGAACCTTAAACATCTGTTCCCCGTCATGGCCTTGGCCGCCCTGATGTCCCAAGCCGTTGAAGCCCGCGAGCTCAAAGCCCTCGGCATCAGCATGGGCTCGCTCGGCAACCCGTATTTCGTGACCCTGGCCGACGGCGCAACCGCAAGGGCCAAGGCCCTGAACCCCGACGTCAAGGTAACCTCGGTGTCGGCCGACTATGACCTGAGCAAGCAGTTCTCGCAGATCGACAACTTCATCTCGTCCAAGGTCGACCTGATCCTGATCAACGCCGTCGACCCTTCTGCCATGGCCTCGGCGATCAAGAAAGCGCGCGACGCCGGGATTGTCGTGGTGGCCGTGGATGTGGACGCCAAGGGCGTGAACGCCACCGTGCAGACCGACAACGTCGAAGCCGGCAAGCTGGCCTGCCAGTTCCTGGTGGACAAGCTCAAGGGCAAGGGCAACGTGATTATCCAGAACGGCCCGCAAGTCACGGCGGTGACCGATCGCGTCAAAGGCTGCAAGGCCGCCCTGGCCGCGGCACCCGACATCAAGGTGCTGTCCGACGACCAGGACGGCAAGGGCTCGCGCGAAGGCGGCCTGAACGCCATGCAGGGTTACCTGACCCGCTTCCCGAGCATCGACGGCCTGTTCGCGATCAACGACCCGCAAGCCATCGGCAGCGACCTGGCGGCCAAGCAGCTCAAGCGCAGCGGCATCATCATTACGTCGGTGGACGGCGCGCCGGATATCGAACATGCGCTCAAGACCGACACACAGATCCAGGCGTCCGCCAGCCAGGACCCGTGGGCCATGGCGCAGACAGCGGTGAACATCGGCAATGACCTGCTCAATGACAAGGCCCCGGCCGAAGCGGTGACCCTGCTCACGCCCAAACTGATCACCCGTGACAACGTCGGCACCTACAGCGGCTGGTCGAGCAAACATTGATTCATTGAGAGGAACGGCGCCGTGGTCACCATGGATGACGTCGCAAGCAGGGCGGGGGTGTCGACATCGACCGTGTCACATGTGTTGAACGGCACCCGTAAAGTCAGCCCGGCCACGGTGCAGGCGGTACAGCGCGCGATCCAGGAGTTGGGGTACATCCCCAACACCCTGGCGCGCTCGCTGGCACGCTCGAGCACCAGCACGATCGGCGTGGCGATCTCGGCGCTGTCCAACCATTACTTCAGCGAGACGGTGCACGCGATTGAAACCGAGTGCGCTAAACACGGCTACATGATGCTGTTCGTCGACACCCATGATGACCCCGAGCAGGAGCTGCGGGTGGTCACGGCGCTGCATCACCGACGCGTCGACGGCATTGTGCTGGCGCCGTCGAACGGCTCGCTGGCCCTGGAGTACCTGAAGGCCAACGAGATACCGGCGGTGCTGGTGGATCGGATGATGAGCGAGCACTTTGACCAGGTCGGGGTCGAGAATACCCAACCCACTCAGGCGCTGATTGAGCACTTGATCGCCCATGGGCATCGCCGGATTGGGTTTATTGCCGGGCGTACGGGGTTCAGCACCACGGATGAACGGGTCGCCGGTTACCGCGCCGCCTTGCACGCGGCAGGGCTGGCGTTTGATCCGCAGCTGCTGGTCAATGGCGGTTCCAACAGCGAGCCGGCGCGCCAGGCCACCGTGCAGTTGCTGGGCCTGGCTGCGCCACCCACCGCGATCATGGCCGGCAATAACCTGATGACCCTCGGCGCGATGCACGCCTTGCGTGACGCGCAGCTCGAAGTGCCGAGACAAATGGCCCTGGTGGGCTTTGATGATTTTGACTGGGCGGACTTTTTCGTGCCGCGCCTGAGCCTGATCGCGCAGCCGGTCAAGGCCCTCGGCGCCCGCGCGGTCGACCTGTTGCTGCAACGTATGGCGTCGCCTGACGCACCCCTCCAGAGTGTGCGCCTGGCGCCGACCCTGCAGTTACGTAACTCCTGTGGCTGTCATTGATTGGAATAACACACGCATGAACCGTCCTGTTTCCCTCGGCATCGACCTGGGCACCTCGGAACTCAAAGCCATCCTGATGGACGCCAGTGGTGCGGTGCTGGCCCATGCCGGCGTGCGCTTGAACGTGTCGCGGCGGCACAGCGGCTGGTCTGAACAGGCGCCGGAAGACTGGTGGCAAGCCTGTTTGCAGGCGTTGGCGCAACTGCGCGGACACGAGGCGTTTACACGCGTGGCCTGTATCGGCCTGTCGGGGCAGATGCACGGCGCGGTGTTGCTGGGGGCGGACAACCGCGTGCTGTACCCGGCGATCCTGTGGGACGACTCCCGCGCCGTGGCCGAAGCCGCGCAACTCGGGAGCGGCTTTGCCGACGTCACCGGCAGCCTGCCGATGGCCGGGCTGACCGCGCCGAAACTGCTGTGGCTGCAACAGCATGAACCCGAGGTGTTCCAGGCGATTGATTGCGTGCTGTCGCCCAAGGATTACCTGCGCCTGCGCCTGAGTGGCGAGCGCATCAGCGAGATGTCCGATGCGGCGGGTACGTTATGGCTGGATGTGGCACGGCGGGAATGGTTTTCCCCGATGGTGCGGGCGACCGGCCTTACGCCTGAGCAACTGCCCAGGCTGGTGGAGGGGGGCGCGGCGAGCGCTTTGTTGACGGCCACGGGGCTGGGCTTATCCACTGACGTGGTGATTGCCGGGGGCGGTGGCGATAACCCTGTCGCAGCGGTCGGCATTGGCGCGATCAACGCCGGTGATGGCTTCATTACCCTGGGCACCAGCGCAGCGATTGTCGCCATCACCGACCATGCGGCCGGCAACCCGGCCAGCGCCGTGCATAGCTTCTGCCATGCGCTGCCCAATCGCTGGTACACCATGGGCGCGATGCTGGCTGGCGCCAGTTGCCTGCGCTGGGTGACGCGACTGACGGGGCATTCAGATGAACAAACATTATTGGACCAGGTGCAGGCGCAGTTGCCCATCGGGCAGCCGGTGCCTTTGGACACACCGTTGTTTTTGCCGTACCTCGCGGGTGAACGCACCCCCCATAACGATCCGCTGCTGCGTGGCGGCTTCATGAACCTGGGCCATGACTGCACCCCGGCGATGCTCGGCTACGCAGTGATGGAAGGGGTGGGTTTCGGCTTGCTGGACGCGTTGCACGCGGTGCAATCGACCGGCGCCGGCGTGACCTCCTGCGCCCTGGTGGGCGGCGGTGCGCGCAGTGAGTACTGGGCGCAGTTGCTGGCCAATATCCTGCGGCGTGAAATCTACACCTTGCACGGCAGCGAATTGAGCGCTTGCGTAGGCGCGGCGAAGCTGGGATTCCTGGCGATAGGGCAAGGCGCCGCGCTGTTGGAAGCGGGCATGCCGGTAAAAACGCGGTACGCGCCTGACCTGACACAGCAGCCGATGCTGGAAGCCCGTTATCGCAAGTTCCAGGGGCTGCTGAACGCGGCAAAAGCCCTTCACGACTAATACGGCGCTTGTTGTGGCGAGGGGGCTTCCTGTGGCGAGCGGGCCTGTTGTGGCGAGCGGGCTTGCCCCGCGTTGGGCTGCGAAGCGGCCCCAAAACCTGGCGATTTAATGTACCTGGATAAACGCGGTGGCCTTATTGGGGCTGCTTCGCAGCCCAACGCGGGGCAAGCCCGCTCGCCACACCAGTCCCGTTATTACAACGAGCGGGGTCATAACCAGGTTGCATCCCAAAGCGGATAATCGCCAATCCGCTCCACCAACCTTGCGCGCAGGGGGTTGGCGACGATATAGCGTGCCATTTTCCGAATATCATCTTCAGCCCGCACCGCCCGGTCGTGGTAGCCACGCTGCCAGAATTTCTCCCGACTGCCACGGGCTTTGTTGATGCTTAAGGTGCTGCGCGACTTGGTCTGGCGCATCACATCAGGCAACGTCGTACCGTTGAGGTCGAACAGCCAATGAAAGTGGTCCGGCATGATCACCCACGCCAGGGAATTGACCTGTCCTGAATCATGAACTCTCTTGAGTTCGGCGACTAATAACCGCCCCAGGTGAAAGTCGCGAAACAATGGGTGGCGGTGATGCACGACAGCGGTGACCAGATAGGCCCGGCCGGTTTCTGAATAGCGACCACGTCGCAATAGGTGAGAGTTTGGCTGACGAGGCAATCCGTTGCTCCTTCGCGTAGATAAGAAGCTTTCACGCTAGCAGCGGAGGCGAAATAGCTGACTTGAGTTGCGTATCCCTTTATTGCATTGCAACAGGCGGACACGACTTATTCTGGCAAGCGGGTCTGTTGTGAGTGGGCCGGGCCTGTTGTGGCGAGCGGGCTTCCTGTGGCGAGCGGGCTTGCCCCGCGTTGGGGCGCGAAGCGGCCCCAAAACCTGGCGATTTAATGTACCTGGATAAGCGCGGTGGCCTTATTGGGGCTGCTTCGCAGCCCAACGCGGGGCAAGCCCGCTCGCCACAGGAAGCACGCTCGCCATAACAGACTCACTTGCCACAACAAGCCCGCTCGCCACAACAGGCCCGCTTGCCACAGCCCCCCAGGTGCAGGAATCGGCTTGTTACGGTTCAGTCGTTGCCCAGCGGCGGCAGGCGCCGTTTCACCGGGGTTTTCTTGACGATGGCGGTATTGGTTTCCGCGTAGGCGTTGATCCGGTCCAGCAGGTTGTCGAGATGGTCCATGGTGCGCACATGCAAGCGGGCAATAAAACAATCTTCGCCCGTGACCTTATCGCATTCGGTGAATTCCGGGATCGCCTGGATCTGGCGCTCCACCTCCTGCAATTTGCCGGGCAGGGGGCGGATGCGCACGATGGCTTGCAGCAGGTAGCCAAAATGCCTGGGGTCGATATCGACCGTGTAGTGGGTCAGTACGCCACGCTCTTCGAGGCGACGCAGGCGTTCGCCGACGCTGGGCGACGACAGGCCGGTGATGCCCGCCAGGGCTTTGAGGGACAACCGCGAGTCATCCATCAAGGCGGCGATGAGTTGCTGGTCGATGGTGTCGATCATGGAGTTCGCCTAATAAGAAAAGGTAATTTCGGTTTTTTGCCTTTTTTAGTCGCTGGAGCCGATCACGAGCAGATTGCCATAATTGAGCCTCACTTGAGGAGCTTCAATCATGGATACATCCATCCGTCGCGGGTCGTGGGAAATGGTCGCCGCCATGCTGATCTCGGGGACCATCGGCTGGTTTGTGCTGGTGTCGGGCGTGTCGGTCATCGAAGTGGTGTTCTGGCGCTGTTTGATCGGTGGGCTGACGCTGCTGCTGGTGTGCGCGCTGCTGGGTTACCTGCGGCTGGACCTGCTCAGTTGGACCAAGCTGGGCTTGGCGATGCTCAGTGGCGTGGCCATCGTCGGCAACTGGTTGCTGTTGTTCGAATCCTATTCCCGCGCATCGATCGCCATCAGCACGGCGGTGTACAACGTGCAGCCGTTCATGCTGGTGATGCTGGCGGCCGTGTTTCTAGGTGAAAAAATCACCGTGCAGAAACTGGCGTGGCTGAGCGTGGCGTTCCTGGGAATGCTGGCGATTGTCACCGCCCATGGCGACCAGCCAACCGGCGACGATTACCTGGCAGGCATCGCCTTGGCGCTGGGCGCGGCATTGCTGTACGCGATTGCCGCGCTGATCATCAAGCGTTTGAAGGACGTACCGCCGCATTTGATGGCGTTGATCCAGGTGACGACGGGCGCACTGCTGCTGGCGCCGCTGGTGCCTTGGCATAGCTTGCCGGTCACCACCAACGCCTGGGCGGCACTGGCGACGCTCGGCGTGGTGCACACCGGGTTGATGTATGTGTTGCTGTATGGCGCGATCCAGAAACTGCCCACCGCCATCACCGGCGCACTGTCGTTTATCTACCCGATTGCGGCGATCTTCGTCGATTGGATTGCCTTCGGGCATCGCCTGGGCTGGCTGCAATGGCTCGGGGTAGCGGCCATTCTGCTGGCAGCGGCGGGGTTGCAGCGGGGCTGGTGGTGGCCCCGCTCCCACAGGGTCAGTGTGTGCCCTGATAGATGAGGTTTTCCGGGTTGAAATGCTCCACCACGCTGCCCGGTTGCGGCAGTCCAAGGATGTGCCCCTTGATCTTGCCCACCACGTGCATCTCGCAGGGTTTGCAGTCGAACTTCAGGGTCAGCACTTCGTCGCCATGAATCAACTGCATCGGCGCAACCTTGGTCTTCACGCCCGTGACACCCTTGGCCTGTTTAGGGCACAGGTTGAACGAGAAACGCAGGCAGTGCTTGGTGATCATCACCGGCACTTCGCCGGTCTCTTCATGGGCTTCGAAGGCCGCGTCGATCAGCTTCACGCCGTGACGGTGGTAGAAGTCGCGAGCCTTCTGGTTGTACACGTTGGCCAGGAACGACAGGTGCGCTTCCGGGTACACCGGCGGCGGCGTGGCCTCGGCCTTGCGCCCGCCACGCGGGTGTGCGGCAACACGGGCGGCGGTCAGCGCTTCGATCACTTCGCGGCGCAATGCCTTGAGCTGCGAGTTGGGAATGAAGAACGCCTGGGGTGCATCCAGCTCGATACGGGTGGCGTGATACTCGGTGGTACCCAGTTGGCCAAGCAGGTCGCGCAGGGTATCCAGCGCCTGTTCCGGTTTGTTGGCCACGCCAAACGGGCCGGGCAGGGTGACGCTGGCACGGATGCCTTCTTCGCTGGTGGCGGTGACTTCCAGCTGTTCTTCGCGCAAACGTGCGACCCATGACAGGCCGATACGGCGTTCGGCCGAGGTCTTGAGCAAC
Source organism: Pseudomonas sp. G11 (assembly GCF_029457515.1). NCBI lineage: Bacteria > Pseudomonadati > Pseudomonadota > Gammaproteobacteria > Pseudomonadales > Pseudomonadaceae > Pseudomonas > Pseudomonas sp. G11. The sequence goes on along the minus strand of NZ_CP120377.1, from coordinate 4,086,901 downwards.
GCCTGCTGCCAGTTATGGTCCAGGTTGCGGTTCAACGGGTGGTTCGGGCGCAACTGATGCAGGCCGGCCGGCATTTCATTCGGCTCGACGCGGTAGCGGTAGCGCTTCTCGCCGTCTTCCTCGAATTCACCCTTGGGCTCGGCGATATTGGCGCGGAACCCGACCACCTCACGCTTGACCAGCACATTGAGGCCATCGCCGTTGGACAGCGGCTCGTGGGTGACCACTTGCAAGTCGCGCTTGCCGGCTTTTTCCACCACACCCACCGGCAGGCCGGTAAAGGTCGGGGTGTCGAAGGCGCCAATGTCGATCTTGCGGTCGCTGACAAAGTAGTCGGTGCTGCCACGGTGGAAGGTTTTTTCCGGGTCGGGCAGGAAGAAGTGTGCGGTACGGCCGCTGGACGCGCGGGCCAGGTCCGGACGGTCTTCGAGGATCTCGTCGAGACGCTGGCGGTAATAGGCCGTGATGTTCTTCACGTAGCCCATGTCCTTGTAGCGGCCTTCGATCTTGAACGAACGCACACCGGCTTCCACCAAGGCGCGCAGGTTGGCGCTCTGGTTGTTGTCTTTCATCGACAGCAGATGCTTTTCAAAGGCCACGACGCGGCCCTGGTCGTCTTTCAAGGTGTATGGCAGGCGGCAGGCCTGGGAGCAGTCGCCACGGTTGGCACTGCGGCCATTCTGCGCGTGGGAAATATTGCACTGCCCGGAGAACGCCACGCACAGCGCGCCGTGGATAAAGAACTCGATGGCGGCATCGGTTTCATCGGCGATGGCGCGGATTTCCTGCAGGTTCAGCTCACGGGCCAGGACCAGCTGCGAGAAACCCGCCTGGTCAAGAAACCTGGCGCGCCCGAGGGTACGGATATCGGTCTGGGTACTGGCGTGCAGTTCGATGGGCGGAATATCCAGCTCCATCACGCCCAGGTCTTGCACGATCAACGCATCGACGCCGGCGTCGTAGAGCTGATGGATCAGCTTGCGCGCGGGTTCCAGTTCGTTGTCATGCAGGATGGTGTTGAGGGTGGTGAAGACACGGGCGTGGTAGCGCCGGGCGAATTCGACCAAGTGAGCGATATCGCTCACGTCGTTACAGGCATTGTGGCGGGCGCCGAAGCTGGGCCCGCCGATGTAGATGGCGTCGGCGCCATGCAGGATGGCCTCGCGTGCGATGGCGACATCGCGGGCAGGGCTGAGCAATTCCAGGTGATGCTTGGGCAAGGACATAGTTTTTTTAGTCAGGCTTGTCACGGTCGAGGCGGGCATTGTAGCTGCGAAACGCCTGACCGGCATCTACCACAGGGCTGTCAGGCTTTGGCAGCCATCGCCGTGACTTCCACGCGCATCCCTTCAACCGCCAGTGCAGCCACCCCAACCGCCGCGCGCACGGGCCATGGCTTGGCGAAAAAGCGCTTGTAGACCTCATTGAATGCACCGCGATCGGCCATGTCCGTGAGGTAGATGGTCAGGTGCATGACTCGGTCCATGGAACTGCCGGCCTTTTCCAGGGCGACTTTCAACGCTTGCAGGGTGCATTCGCTTTGCAGGGTGATATCCCCCAGTTCCAGGCTGCCGTCGGCGCGGGTCGGGATCTGGGTGGAGACCAGGATGCCGTTGAAGCCGACGACATCTGAGGAAATCGAGTCGGCATCCGGATCGGGGGTGTAGGACAGGTCGTGGTTAGCCATGGGCGCCTCTTGTTGGCAGTGACAGAAAGGCGCCATGGTCCCCGAAAATAATCCCAGGGGCAAACCGCCGGCTTATACCCAGCGGCGGAACAGCACGCTGGCATTCACGCCACCAAAGCCGAAGCCGTTGGACAGCGCGTATTCAATCGCCATTGGCCGCGCATCTCCGCGCACCATGTCCAACCCGGCGGCCAGTTCATCCGGGTTTTCCAGGTTGAGGGTCACCGGGGCTACCTGATCGCGCAGGGCAAGCACGGTGAAGATGGCCTCGATGCCGCCCGCAGCCCCCAGCAAGTGGCCGGTGGCGGACTTGGTCGAGCTGATTGCCAGGCGGCCACCGTCACCGAACACGGTCCTGATGGCTGCCAATTCGCCTTTATCGCCCACCGGCGTCGAGGTGGCGTGGGCATTCAGGTACTGCACCTCGGACGCCTCGATGCCCGCCTGACGCAGCGCCTGGGTCATCGCCCGGCGCGCGCCGTCACCGTCTTCCGGGCCAGCCGTCATGTGGTACGCATCGGCACTGGTGCCGTAGCCCACCAGTTCGGCAATCGGCTGGGCACCGCGTGCAAGGGCGTGTTCCAGCTCTTCGATCACCAGGAGGCCGGCGCCTTCGCCCATGACAAAGCCGTCGCGTGCCTGATCGAACGGGCGCGAGGCGCGCTCGGGGGCGTCGTTGAAGTCGCTGGACAAGGCCCGTGCCGCCGCAAAGCCGGCCAGGCTGACCCGGTGGATCGCCGCTTCGGCTCCCCCGCACACTGCCACGTCCACTTCGCCCGCACGGATCATCCGCGCGGCGTCGCCAATGGCCTGCACACCCGCCGCACAGGCAGTGACCGGTGCGCCCAACGGGCCTTTCAAGCCATAGTTGATCGACACATGCCCGGCGGCCATGTTGCTCAGGAACGATGGGATGGTGAACGGCGACAAGCGTCGCGGCCCCTTGCTGTCGGTGGTACGTACCGCCTCCGCGATGGCCGGAAAGCCGCCGACGCCCGAGGCGATGATGGTTGCGGTGCGTTCCTGCTCCTGCACGGTCTTCGGTGCCCAGCCGGCCTGCTTCAACGCTTCATCGGCGGCCGCCAGTGCGAACAGGATAAAACGATCCATCTTGCGCTGCTCTTTTGCAGCCAACAGGCGATCAGGATCGAACCCGGCTTCGGGGTCCTGCAACACACTCTGCACTTGGCCGCCGATGCTGATGGCCAGGTCGCCGATCAGGTCTTCAGGCAGGCGACGAATGCCCGACTGCCCGTTCAACAGGCGTTTCCAGGTTGACTCCACGTCAGCGCCCAACGGTGTCAGCGCACCCATGCCTGTCACAACGATACGTTTACTCATGATCAATCGACTCCGGTTGCATTGAGGGTTAAGACCCTATGGACGTCACTATCATGATGAAAGTAACATGGCGTCACACAACTTTGCACCGGCCCCTAGGAACCTTTATGCAACGCAAGTCCCTGACCCGCGACGAATGCCCCATCGCCCGCAGCCTCGACCGGGTAGGGGAGTGGTGGAGCATTTTGATCATGCGCGACGCGCTGCAGGGGCTGCGCCGCTTCGATGAGTTTTCGCGCAGCTTGGGCATCGCTCCCAACATGCTCACGCGCCGCCTGACTGCGTTGGTGGAGGCGGGGATGTTGGAACGCAGGGCCTACAGCGAGCGGCCGCCGCGCTACGAATATGTACCGACCGCCAAGGGTGAGGATTTCCGCATGGTGCTGATGTCGCTGGTGGCGTGGGGCAACCGGCATTACGCCGAAGAGGGCACCAGTGTCGAGTTGGTCGAGCGGGACACCGGGCGACCGCTACAGCCTATGCTGGCGAGCGCCGAGGGCCACATCGTGCCCTTGGATCGCTGTGTGTTGCAGGCCGGCCCGGCGGCCAGCACCGGCATGCGTGAGCGGTTGGCTTCGCTCGCCGCAAAGCCTTGAATCATGCCGGCTCGCGCAAAAAACTTGACGTCAGAAAATAATCATTTTTGCGCGGTTAAGTCGCGTATTTCCCAGCCGATAGCGAATGAAGACATAGGTTTTTTCCGCACGGCTGAGGTACGTCATGTTCAACACAACGCTCAAAACCGAACTGGCGGCCAGGACGGCCGAAGTCACCGAGTTCAAAGGACTGATCAGCGCCCTGGAACGCTCCATGGCAGTGGTCGAATTCGACCTCAACGGCAAGGTACTGCGTGCCAACGACAACTTTCTGAAAACCCTGGGTTACAGCCGCGACCAGTTGGCGGGGAAATCCCACCGTGACTTTTGCTTGCCAGCGCTGACCAACAGCCCGGCCTACAGCCAGTTCTGGGGTGAGCTCAAGGCCGGTAAGTTCGTGTCGGGCACTTTTAAGCGGGTGGATGCCCACGGCAAGACCGTCTGGCTGGAAGCCAGCTACAACCCGGTGCTGGATGAGCGTGGCCAAGTGCTGAAAGTGGTCAAGTACGCCCTGGATGTCACGAGCAAAGTCGAACAGGAGGCGGCGACCCGCAGCAAACTGGCCGCAGTGGACCGGGCAATGGCAGTGATCGAGTTCGACTTGAACGGTCAGGTACTGGACGCCAACGAGAACTTTCTGCACGTCATGGGCTATACGCTGGCCGAAATCAAAGGCAAACACCACCGCCTGTTTTGCGAGCCCAGCCTGATCAACAGCAGCGAGTACACCGATTTCTGGCGCCGCTTGAACAACGGTGAATTCTTCACTGGGCAATTCAAGCGCCTCGGCAAGCATGGCCGTGTCGCGTGGCTGGAGGCCAGTTACAACCCGGTCTACGACGGCGACGGCACACTGGTCAAGATCGTCAAGTTTGCCAGTGACATCACTGAACGGGTGGAGAAGTTCGAGGAAGACTCGCGTGGCGCTTCCCGTGCCTACCATATCTCGTCCGAAACCGAACGCTTCGCCGAGCACGGTACCCAGGTGATCCACGACACGGCCACGGAAATGCGCCGGATTGCCGAGCACATTGGTGCCTCGGCGCGACTGGTGGGGCAACTGGGCGATCGTTCCGAGCAGATCACCGCTATCGTCAACACCATTCGCGGCATCGCCGACCAGACCAACCTGCTGGCGCTCAACGCCGCCATCGAGGCGGCACGGGCCGGCGACCAGGGCCGCGGGTTTGCCGTGGTGGCCGACGAGGTCAGGCAGCTGGCGGGACGCACCAGCCGCTCCACGGCGGAGATCGCCGAGATGATCGGCATGATCCTGTCGGAGACCCGAGATGCAGTCACCAGCATGAATGCCACCCAGGAAGGCGCGCAGCGTGGGGTCAGCCTGGCTGACCAGGCGGGTTCGGTGATCCTGCAGATCCGCACCAGCACCAGTGACGCGGTGAAAGCCGTGAGTATGTTTGCGTCCAAGATGGATGAGTCGGAAGTGATTCCGAAAACAGCGGTCGGCTGGGTGGGTTAGCCGCTGTGCGCCGGCCAGCGATGACGCTGGCCGGCGCGCAGCCGCCGCTTACAACAGGGTGAACGGGTAGTCGACGATCAGCCGCAGTTCGTTCAAGTTGCCGTCACCTTGGTCGGCATTCGACGCCACGATGGCATCGCGCACGCGCAGCGACAGGTTTTTCGCCGGGCCGCTCTGGACGACGTATTTGGCTTCCACATCTGTTTCGTGGTGCGCGCCATCGGCACCGTAATCACCGGCATAGGCGCTGTTGGCCGGCGTGTGGGTGCCATCGATGTCCGAACCGTTGATGTAGCGGGCCATGAAGCTCAAGCCCGGCACGCCGTAGCTGGCCAGGTTCAGGTCATAGCGAATCCCCCAGGATTGCTCGCCTGGGCCGTTGAAGTCACCCCATTGCACCGAGTTGGCCAGGTACACCGAATCGCCGCCTTCACCCGCGCCGTTGTTGCCGGTACCGATGTAATCGAACGGCGTGTCGCCATGCACTTTCTGGAACGACAGCGTCAGGGTATGGGCCGTCAGGAACGAATAGGCCGCCGCCAGCGAATAGGTGGTGTTGTTGATCGCTCCGGCCTTGGCGCTGCCCGTATCGAGGGTGCGATACAGGTTGCCATCCAACGCCAGCGACTGGTCATGCCCCAACGGCAGCACATAGTTGAGGTTGGTGTAGTACTGGCGCCAGATATCTTCCAGTTCACCGGCATACACGGTTGCACTCAGCGACGGGCTGAAGGTGTATTTGCCACCGACAAAGCTCGCACTGGAAGCCGGCACGTTGGCGTAGGTGGCGTAGATGTCGTGGTCATGGTTGCTGGTCATGCCACTGTTGGTGCTGGTGAAGTGCCCGGCCTCCAGGTCCAGCCCCGCGATTTCACTGCTGGTCAGGTCAAAGCCGGTGGCCGTCTGCGGTAACAGGCGAGTGCCACCGGTGGCGAAGACGGGCGCGGTGGGTTGCATGTCGCCGAATTTCAGTTGGGTCTTGGATATTTTCACCTTCACCGCAGCCCCCACGGAACCATAGGCGTCTTCCGGATCGCCGTGGCGGTCGGTCGGCAAGTTACCGGTACCGGCATCCTGGTGCGTGGCGTCCAGTTTCAACCCGCCAAAGGCGTAGGCATCCACGCCAAAACCAATGGTGCCCTGGGTGAAGCCCGAGGCGTAATTGAGCATGGCGCCTTGAGTCCAGTCCCGGTTGTCGGCCCGGCCACCTTCGCGGTTGCGGTTCATGTAGTAATTGCGCAACAGCCCGGTGACGCTGCTGCCGTCGATAAAACCTTTGGCGTCGGCCTGGTCCGTCACGGACTCGGCGAGGGCCACCTGGCTGATACTGGCGCATATCGCCAGTGTTAACAGGCTCCACTGTTTGACCATGTTATTTACTTCCCCGAAATGATTGACGCGCACAGAAACACCGCACTTTTTACAGGGCGCATGAAGTTTTATTGGGCAGATGTTTCAGGTAAGAGAGACTGGTTTTTATTGTGCTCGACGTGTTTGTCGAAGCCGATTCTAAGCACAGTTTCCGCGGCCTGCAGCCGGCATTTGATTAAACTCGATTAATTAAACTTCACGTTTTTTAATCGGTCATGGGTGTAGCGTTGAAGCTGTCTTAGCCGCTCTGCTTCGACAAAAACCTTTGGTTGCCGCCGTAGTCGCTACGGCGGATTTTTTCTGTGCTTGGTTGGTCGATAAGTTCTGCGGCCTTTATGTCGGGCAGCTCGCTGCCAAGTTCAAGGCGCAGGTTTTTTAGCCGACGGGGGGCAAGTCTTCAGCGCTCAAATCAAACGCCCTCGGCGCAAAGCCGAATTGTTCACGCGCCGCTGAATGATCAAAGGTCAGGTCCTGGCTCATGCGCTGCGCCATGGCGCTTGAAAGGTGGCGATAACGCGGCAGGCAGCGTGCGAGCGCGATCACCTGGCGCAATAGCCAGGCCGGAACGTTGAGCGTCCGTTCCGGCCGCCCTACGGCCTGGAACACTCGCCTGACCATGGCGTGGTAGGGCAAGGTTTGTGCGCCTGACAGGTTGTAGCTGCCACTTGGCCAGCCCCTGGTTTCCAGGGCGGCAACGCACACCTGGACAATATCGTCACAGTGGACCGGTTGACGCAGGCCCACGCTGTTACCGATCAACGGGAAGAAACCGTAGCGCTGAATGAACCGGGCTATCTCGCAAATGCTTTTGTCCTTCCCATGCCCGTAGATCAGGGTCGGGCGTAGAACAGCCCACTGCGTGTTGTGTTCGTCCGCCCACTGCTGCAAGCGCTGCTCGGCATCGACCAGGCGTTGCGCCAGGGCACGCTCGCGAGGATCAGGCGAGGCTTGCTTGGTAAAGCGACTTGTCGAAGACAGGACCACGACGCACTTTACGTGAGCGCTGGCCAAACGCTCCAGGTAGTCAGGTAACACCCAGGCCGGGGCCAGCGAAACAAACGCGTCCAGGCATAGCTCCGGCCAGGTCTCGGCCGGCAGCCAGGTCACGTGTTCCTGGCAGAGTCTGCCGCCTTGACGGCTGAACGCGACGACCTGATGGCCTTCCCGCGCCAGGGCCCGCAACAGATGCTCACCGAGGAAGCTGGAGCCACCGAGCAGGCCGATGCGCACCTCATTGCTCCCTGAGGCGGTTGTTCAACGCCGCCAGACACCGGGTGAACGCGTGACGCCCGACCATCAGGCCGAATCGAAACCAGACGCCAATCACCACGAACACCCACAAGAACACTGAATATTGCCGGCGGAAGAATTTGCGGTAAAACCGCAGGATTCCACGGTGCTTGTGCCACTCCACAAAATACGGACGGTTCCGACTGCAGCCTCCGAACACATGCGTCACCTGGGCATCCGGTACAAACAGGACGTTCCAGCCACCATGGTGAAAACGCATGCACCAGTCCAGGTCTTCGCAGTGCAGAAAATAGTCTTCGTCCCATAAACCAATGTGTTCGATCGCCTCGCGCTTGACCAACATGCACGCCCCGGAAATGGCTTCGACAGCAATGGGTTGCGGGGGCAGGGCTTCCTGATGCAGCAGGAAGTCGGAAAACAGCGCTGGCCAGAACCTGGCCAGACGCGACAGCCCGAACGCCCGCATGAATGCGCGCCTGGGCGTGGGAAATACGCGTCGGCCACCGGCCTGCTCAGTACCATCGAGATTGCACAGCAGGCCGCCTACCGCACCTATGTCGGCCGCCCCGTGCAAGGCCGTCAGCAAGCGCTCGATGGCTTGCGGAGCAATAACCGTGTCCGGGTTCAGGAACAGCAGGTTGGGTGCACTTGCAAGCCGTGCGCCCTGGTTACAGGCAACGGCGAAGCCCAGGTTCGCGTCGTTACGAATGATGTGCAGGGCATCGCCCACCGCACAGGTGCTCAGCAACCTGGCCAGGCTGTCATCATGGGAGTGGTTATCCACCACGATGACTCGGGTTGCACCGGCGTCAAGCACCGACTTCACACATGCCTGCAATAGGGCCCCCGCGTTGTAATTGACGATGATCACATCGCATTCGCGCGTTGGCGGCGCGTTGGCCTGCGTATCGAAAACCTGTACTTCCTGTACTTCCAACGGTGTCACTCCCTGTTCGTCCCGTCTGGTTATCGATTCACGTACACGCCCGGTCGCTCAAGGTATCGCCACGGAAAATCGAGTCGTCCAGGAGTTTTCGTGGCGAAACCTGCGCGTGTATGCATCTGATTCATTGAAGTTCAGCGCCTTGTCCATGGCCTGCCGGATGTCCCCGGGCCCCTCCACGAGAAAAGTGCCCGGGCACGTCCCTCGGTGGGCCATCTCGCCAAATACCGTACTGATCACTGGCAGGCCAAGCGCCCGATATTCGTAGTACTTGATCGGGTCGACATACCGTGTCAGCGCGTCGCAGGTGAAGGGAATCAACCCGACATCGAACGCCGCCATGGCTTTCAAGGCGTCCTCGTGGGATACCTCGCCACTCAAGTGGATGTTGCCGGGCAGACCAGCAGGCACAGGGGTGTGCAGCGGGCCGACCAGGCGTATGTCGGCATGCGGAAACGCCTCGGCGAGGGCAATCACGACATCCCAGGCAAACCACTTGGCGATGGTGCCGACGTAGCCCAGGACGGGTGTATTCCCTCGGCCTGCATGCGAATGCTGGCGGCTGGGCAGGCGCTCGATGGCGCAGGCATTGCCGAGCAGCTTGACGTTGTCCGAGCAGGCCAGCATTTGCGTCAGCAGCGCCGAGGAAGAAGCCAGTACCGTGGACACCGATTGAGCCGTGTGGCGTTGGCGGCGTTCCATGGCCCGGCGTGACAGCCCTGTATAGAACTCGGAAAAATTATCCATGGCATCGTAAAAGCTGGCTTCGAAAACAGGCTCCTGCAGCAGTCTCGACGCCAGGTGCGAAGGCTTGCCAATTCCCAGCACCGTGGGCTGTTGCGCAAACTCCCGCGCTTTCACAATCAGCGATTGCCAGAGCGGGCGGTTGATCCAGCCTGAGCCAGGCATCGGCTCGATTGGCAAGGCGCGAGGCTCGAGCACGGTCAACCATGCCGGCAAGGGCGCCTGTGCGACGGCAGGTGCAGGCCGCAGCCTTCTGAAATCGCTGAGTGTGGGAAAACGCGTGGGGTAGGGGTCTATCCAAAGGACGGGGGCGCCGGTTTTTTCATGGAAGCAGCGCACCAGTTCATGGGGTCGCTGGCTGAAGCTATGCCAGCGCATCGGTGAGAGATAGATCAGGCGCATGTGGAGAAATGCGCCGTCAATACCTGCACGATCCGTTCTGCGGCCATGCCATCCCCATAGGGGGATTGATCCTTGATCATGCTCGAGTAGAGCCCCTCGTCGTCGAGCAGATGCTGCACTGCCTGGACGATATCGGCAGTTTGGGTACCCACCAGCTTCACCATGCCATGCTCTATGGCTTCCTGGCGTTCGGTCTCGTTGCGCAACACCAGCACGGGCACGCCCAGGGCCGGCGCCTCTTCCTGGATGCCGCCCGAATCGCTGAGTACCAGGAAGGCGCTCTTCATGACGCGAATAAAGTGGTGGTAGCCCAGGGACGGGCAAAGCTCGATCCGTGGATGTCCTCCCAGCGCCGCCTCGACAGGCACTTTGACGCTGGGGTTCGGATGCACCGGGAAAATCACGCGCAAATCTTCATTGCGGTCGACCAGGTGGCGAATCGCGGTACAGATGTCGAGCAGGGGCGCGCCGAAGCTCTCCCGGCGATGCAAGGTCACCAGCAGGCGGCGTTCACCGTCGAGGGCGCCCTCGGTCGGTTCGTCACCCCGGCGAAGGCTCTGGTGCAGCGCGTCGATCACGGTATTGCCCGTGAGGTGGATGGCCTGGGGGGCAATGCCTTCGCCCAACAAATTGCCGCGAGCCCTAGGGGTCGGTGCGAAGTGCCATTTGGCAATGCGGCTGGTGACTGTCCGGTTCAGTTCCTCAGGAAACGGATTGCCCAGATCGCCAGTGCGTAACCCGGCTTCCACGTGGCCAAAAGGAACCTGCTGGTAGAAACACGACAGGGCGGTGGCGAATACCGTCGAGGTATCGCCCTGTGCTAGCACGGCATCCGGACGCCACTCCAGCAGCAGTCGCTCGACCTGCGTCAGCAGGCGGCAGGTGAGGGCACTGAGCGACTGTTGGGGCTGCATCAGGTCCAGGTCCAGGTCGGGCTCGATATTGAACTCGCGCAATGCCTGGTCCATCAGTTCGCGGTGTTGCGCGGTGGCGACGACGTGGCAGGCGAACTGGGGCGAACGCTTGAGGGCATGGATGACCGGGGCCATCTTGATGACTTCCGGTCGCGTGCCCACTACTACAACTATCTTGCTTACGGGCATGTCGTTATCCATAACGGTGGGGTATCCAGGTGCCCCATTTTTTCTCGTAGATCGCTTTGTTCCGATCAAACAGGGCCTGGCGTTGGTCAATATCCATAAGGTTGAAGCTCGCCGACAGGTGATGGTGGATAAACACATCCCGAGCACAGGCATTGAAAAAACCCGCTTGCTCGACGCGCCGGCAGTAGTCGTCGTCTTCGAAGAAGCCACAGCCGAACGCTTCGTCCAGCGGTCCCACTTGAGCATAGGTGCTGCGTCGCAACATCACACAGAAAAAAGCCAGGGTCGACAGTACGAACCACTCTCCCAGGTGCCTGTAGGTATACCCGCAGGCCCGATCAGGCATGTCTGCCAGTGAGTACGTAAGATCGATCTTGGCCTGGTTGCCGATATTGTTGGTGACGGGGCCGACCAGGCCGATACCGGGGTTGCGGTCCAGATGCCTGCGCAGGGTGTCTGCCCAGCCTGGGGTCACCTGGGTATCGTTGTTGAGCAGTACGAAGTAGTCCCCGGTAGCCACTGCCAGCCCCTGATTGTTGGCGGCGGCAAAACCACGGTTGTCGGCATTGAGGATGACGACCTGTCCATTGGCCTTGGCCCACTGATCGAGAAACGCCGGTGTGCTATCGCTGGAGCCGTTGTCGACCACAATGATTTCCAGCGCGGCGGCCTGGGCATTGGCGGTCAGGCTGGCCAGGCATGCCTGGGTCAGGGCCAGATTGTTGTAGGTCACCACAATCACACTGATCTCGCGCGGCACGTGCTGGGGTTCGGTGACGCTGAGCAAGGCGTCACGGCGCTGTTCCCAGGATTGGGCGGCGGCGAACGCCTGGCGCGCCGCACGGTGTTCGTCAGGTGGTTCGGCCAGCGCGTGGGCAATACCGTCGATAAATTCAGCCGGGTTTTGGGCCCGACGTATCAGCGCGCCAAACTGGTGGGTTTCTGGCAAATCGATGGCCACCACCGGCTTGCCGGCGCTGAGGTATTCGTAGACTTTCACCGGGTTGGTCGCCAGGGTCAACGGTATGACCTGGAACGGCAGGAGGCACACGTCCATCGCATACAAGTAGCTGGGGAGGGTGCTGTAGCTGACCTCGCCAGTGAATTGCACATTGGGATGGTGGCGCAGCTTATGCCGGGCGTTGGTGGTGTCCTCACCGACCAGGAGCACCAGGTGGTGCGCAAAGGCATCGGCAATGGCTGAAACCAGTTCGGTATCGAACCATTCGGCAATCGCGCCGTAATAGCCGATGATCTTGCGCCCTTGCGGGTCGTTGAACAGCGAGACGGGGCGCCTTGAAAAAAAACCGAAGTCCGCCGCGTTTCGAATCACCGTGCGCTGCGCGGAGGGCGTCTGCCCCCATTGCTGGGCGAGCCGGTCGGAAGTGAACACGGTTGCCTGGGCCTCCAGCACCAACTGCTGCTCAAGCTTCAGAATGCCGGCATCGGTGTTGCTGAAACCTTGGTGATGATCGATGCAGTCATAGACCATGCGGCTATTCGGCGCGGCCTTGGCCACGTCCAGCCAGAAAGGGTGGTGCACGATCCCGACCACCGCGCGGGGCCGGGTACACAGCAAGAGTTCGCCCAACCCATAGCGCAGCTGCGCCACCTGGATCGATGAGGGGACCGTGGAGTAAATGGAAGGCGGGTCGCTCAGGTGCAATTGGACTTCGAACAGGTTCCCCCTCTCATTGAGCGGATAGATGGAGAAACCCGGCTGATTCGAGGCCTTGAGCGTGCTGGAGACATAAAACACCCGCCGCCCACTGGCACTCAGTACCTGGGCGAGTTGTTGCGGCCGCTGATGGCGGAAGCTCCAGTCGATCACCCCCCAGATGATGTAGTCCGGGTACTGGGTGTCGGCGAGCAGTTGCAACTGCTTGACCGGGGGTGTTTCGCGCACCTGCGGCCACTGGCTTAACCGACGCACCGGCCGGAACCAGGCGCCACGGTAGATCACGCTCAGACGCCTGCGCAGCCAAGGGGGCAACGGCAACCCACGCAGCCACGTGAGCAGACCCGTCATCAGCGCTGTCGCCACCTTACGCATACCAACCTGCTCCGCCATGCGTAACGCCTTGGCGATGGGGCGAGTAGTCATGCAGCGGGGTGTCGTCCCCCTCTGGCCACATGGAACTGGTCGAGCCCGGGTGATAGAACGTTACGGTAATACTGCGCCGGGAAACCGGGCTGTCATCGACCACCCGTGACACGGCATGCCAGGAGGTGTCGCTACGCACCAGCACGGCCGAGTTGCCGACCACGGGAGGAATCTGCTCGAAGACGCTGTCGGGGTCCCTGGAACCGAGAATTTGCAGGCAACCGCCGCGCGCCGGGTTCCAGCTGTCATTGAAATAGAGGATATGGGTGACGACCTTGTCTGCCAGGTCCGGATGCGGGCCAAGGTTGGCGCCGGGACCGTAATGGAACAGGTTGACTTCCATGGGCGCGACACTGAGGTCCAGCCCCGTCAATGCGCTCAATGCCTGGCGGTAGGCCGATGAGCGCAGATCCTGCGCCAGTGCCATCCAATGCGGGCTGAGGGCCTGAGGGTTGACCACTTGGCCGGTGGTCATGGCGATCAATTGCCTGGCTTCGTACTCGTAGTCCTTTTCTCCGCCGTAGCCCTTGACCACTTTGAAATGATCGCAGGGGTAGGTCTCGGCCAGTGCCGCGGCGTCCTGCGGGCTGTATAAACCGTCGACCTGGGCCCAACGGAACGGTTGGTGTTGCAGGCGATGACGGGCGATCTTCTCCAGGTTGATCATGACGTGCTCCTTGAAATCAGTCGTTTAAAGCGGTGGTAGGCGCTGCGCCAATCGGGCTGCGTGGCCTGCGCCAACGGGCGCGGGGTTTCCACCGTCGCCTGCTGTGGCCCTTGCATGTTTTCGAGCAGTGCGGGCAGGAATTGCCAGAGGCGGTTGATGACTTCCGGGGCGGCCGCCCGTCGGGAAACGATGAGCCGCGCCACCTGGTCCCAGTGTTCACGCAACTGCTCGACGGCTTGGCAAGTGGCAGCGGAGAGGGGCCGCCTGCCAAGTTGATCGACCAGCCACTGCGGGTCCAACGTCTGGTCATGACGCAGCTGGAAGACCCGCCCGTAGGCAGGCAAGGCCGTGAATTTGCCGACTTCCAGGTCTGCGGAGCAGAAGACCGGCAGGCCGAAAGCGATTGCGCTGATTGCCAGGTGGTAACTGTGGCCCACCACGCCTGCCGAGTGCGCAATCAGTTCGGCCAGCAGCAACGGCGACGGCCAGAACGGTAGGGTGACTGCGCGGTCCAGCGGTGCCCCGAGGGCTGACGGGTGATCGCCCAGGACCGGTCCAATGGGCAGGACCAGTAATTTCACCCCGGCCAACACATCACTGTTGCTGCGCCAAAGCGCGAGAAAGCTCTGCAAGCCTTGGGTGGCGTGTACGACCACGTAGGGGCCTGCCAGGTCGTAGCGCCTGAAAATATCGCGCAATTCAGCCGACGGGGTGTGTACATCCAGTACCTGGGCCAGACCGAAGGCCGTGTCGGGCAGTACCTTGATATCGGCATGCGCGCTCAATGTTTGCAGGGCCTTTTGTGTCAAAGCATCCCGTACCCTGACATGGGGGCTGTGCTCGACAGCAAGCGCCAACAGCGGCCGGCCCCATTCGGGGATTTCATTGCAGTGCATGCCGGGGGCATTCCAGATCAGTGGCACGCCGTTTTGCAACGCCATCAGCGCGGGTACCAGCCAATACCCGGTGGGGTGATGGATAGACGGATCGGGGGGCAGGTAACCGTCGGCGACACACTTGTCGAATCGGATGATAAAGCCACCGCCGATCAGCGTCGCATCCATCTGGTGGGCAAGCGCAGGCAGTTCGGTCAACGAGGTCACGGCATAGGGCCATTTGCGTGCGGACTTCCGGTGATAGGAAAACCGGTGCATATTCACCGCGCCCAGGCGCCGGGCCAGCTCTGCCTCGGCGATGATCGGGAACAACAGGTCGCCGTAGTTCTCCACGTCAAATGTGCCGTGAATCGCTATCTGCCAGACGTTGTCTTTATCGTTATGCACGCGAGTGGTGTCCTTGTTCACTGGGCTGTGGGCTCTGTAGGGGCTATCGCCTCGATACCGAGGTCGACGATGCCGAGAAAATCGCTGTCGAGCGTCAGGGTGTCGAAGGTCAGGAGCGCGACCTGTTTCTCGATCAAGTGAGCGCTTTCCTCGGTATGGCCATTCATGAGTTTCAACGTGATGTGGTACTTGCCGGCGGCAAAGCGCGAGCGGAACCTGGCGGTGAGGTGGGCCTTGCACCAACCGTCACAGGGCTGCTCGAGCACAAGGGCCAGGTTGGCACCGCCAATCACCAGCAAGCGCGGTTCCTGGATGGTGATACTCAGGCTGGGCAGCGTGATCGACTCCCGCACCCGAGCCTCGACCCTCAACTCAATCACTTCATCATGCACAAAGGTGGAGTGCAGGCTGCCGGTGTTGGTGAAGCAGGCGCTCAGAATGCCGCCTTCGTCGGTGCCGAATGCGATGCCGTCCGCCTTGCTCAAATGCACCTTGGGCACGACGGCCACGGTATCCTCGCTGGCGCCGCGGCGCTGCTCATCACGCATATCCAGCAGGTAGCGCTCGGCAACGTCCTCGGGCCGCCCGTTGGCGCGGACTTCGCCGCCACGAAGGTAGAGCGCCCGCTTGCAGAAGCGCTTGACCATGCTCATGTCGTGGGAAACGAACAGTAATGTCGTGCCGCGCTCGGCCAGCACTTCAAGGCGCTGCAAGCACTTGAACTGAAAGGAAGCGTCGCCAACGGCGAGGGCTTCGTCGACGATCAGGATATCGGGGTCCACCCATACGGAGACCGCGAACGCCAGGCGCATGAGCATCCCGCTGGAGTACGTCCGGGTCGGCTGGTCGATAACGTCGCCAATGGCGGCGAAGTGGGTGATTTCGTCGAAACGTTTTTCGACCTCGGCGCGGCTGAGCCCCAATATCGCCCCGTTAAGAAAGACGTTCTCACGCCCCGTGAAATCGGGATTGAACCCGGAGCCCAGCTCAAGCAGCGCAGCAATACGGCCGTGGCACACCACGGATCCGGTGGTCGCGCCGAGCGTCCCGCAGATCAGTTGCAACAGGGTGGATTTACCGCTGCCATTGCGGCCAATGATGCCGATCGTCTCCCCCTTCAGGATGGTCAGGTCGACGTCTTTGACAGCCCATAACGGGCGGTAAAGCGGTTTACCGCCGGGCAACAGCAATTGCTTCAGCCGGTCTCGGGGTTTGTCGTATATCCGGAAGCACTTACCCAAACCTGTTATCTGTACGGCAACCTCAGAGGACATCGGCAAATCCATTTCTCATCCACTGGAAACACTGGAAGCCCACCCACGCCACCGCACACGATGTCACCAGGCTGATCGCCCAGGACTGCGGTTCAATGGGCACACCCCAGAACAGCACGTCGCGCGCCTGCTCGATGAGCATCGCCAGCGGATTGAGCAACAACAGCGAGCGGTACGCTTCAGGCAATACGTTGACCGGGTAGAACACCGCCGACACGAACAACAGGGCGGTGGTGAAGGCACTCACCACTTGACCGACGTCTCGCAGGTACACCCCGAGGCCGGCCAGCAGCCATGAAATACCCATGGAAAACAGTATCAACGGCAACAACACCAGCGGCAGCAACAACGCGGTCACGGGCGGAGTGCCGATCAACAGGAAATGGAACAACAACCAGATGAGCAGGCTCGCCGTCGCGTGCAACAGGACCGAGCCGAGGGACATCCAAGGCAGTATCTCCAGGGGGAATATCACTTTCTTGACGTAGTTGGTGTTATGCAGGATCAAACTGGGCGCGCGCTGCACGCATTCCGCGAAGATGTTGAAGACCAGCAACCCTGCAAACACCAGCAGTGCGAACTCCGTACGCGATCCGCTGCCGCCTTGCCACTGCTGCTTGAACATCACACTGAAAACCAGGGTGTACACCAGCAGCATCAGCAGGGGGTTGAGGAAAGACCACAGCACTCCCAGTACCGAGCCCCGGTAACGGCCGAGCACATCGCGCCTGATCATCGATATCAGCAGCTCACGGTACCTCCATGGGCTGGAAAAAAAACCGCCTGACGCCTTGATCATAGCTGGCAAGTCGTGTCCCTAATATGGCGTGCGTTGTTCGGGGTCATCAAAGGTATGGCCTGGAGAGAGGGCGGTAATCGACTAAAAGTAGTTCATAAAAGGAAATACACAAGATGACGCGCGTAACCGATAGGGAATTCAATGCCGCTCTACCGGTGATGCAGAAACTGCTGTGGGGACACCAGCAAGACCGAGAACGACTGCAAGCGCTCGGGATTAACCTGATTCCGGTTAATTTCTATTCGAATACGCCCTCTATCGCCGAGACGCTGAGCGCCTACGAGTACACGGAGTCAACACCGCCTTATTTGAACTGCGGGATATTCGAGCCGGAAAACCTGCGGGCTGAACTGCTCGAACTGTTGCCTTACTCACAGGACTTCACGCCGGCCCATGCCGGGAATATGGACACCTGTCGTTCGTACTTCTGGGAAAACGGCCAGTTCATGTACAGCGATGCCATGTCTTACTACGCGTATATCCGGCGTATACGCCCGAAGAACATTGTCGAGATCGGCAGTGGCTTTTCCTCGCTGATTGCCTTGGAAGCCTTGGGTCATAACGGCATGGGCCGCTTGCGCTGTATCGAACCGTTTCCGCGTCCCTTCATCACTGCACTCGGCCAGGAGGGCGCGCTGGACCTGCACACACAACGCGCTCAAGACGTGACCGCCGACACCCTGAATGCGATGCTCGAAGACGGCGATATCCTGTTCATCGACTCCACGCATACGGTCAAGACCGGCAGCGATTGTGCGCACATCTACCTGCGCTTATTGCCGCGGATCACGCGCAAAATCACGGTGCATGTCCATGACATCTTCCTGCCGTTCGGCCTGCCGCAGCACTGGGCGATCGATCATCAGATCTATTGGACCGAACAGTATCTGCTGCTTGCGCTGCTGATCGATAACCCGCGGACCAAGCTGCTGTTCGGCAGCGCCTACCACAAGCATTTCAATGACCAACTGCTCACGGAATTGATGCGGGGTCGCTGCGAAAGCGGCGGCGCCAGTTTCTGGTTCGAGTACGACGGGCGCAGTCAGCGTGCCGCCGACACGACGCCCTGAGCCGGCCGCCTATTCAACAGGCCCTTGCAGCCAACTCAAGCGACAGGCATTACCCCCACCTTTCTTGGCCTGATACATCGCGTCGTCCGCCCGCGCCAGCAGCTGTTCGACACACGCGCCATCCGCCGGGTAGCGGCTGATGCCCACGCTGATGTGGGTGCTCACCCGATGGCTGTCGATCATGAACGGCTGGTCGATCGCGGCGATCAGCTTGCCGGCCAACCCTTCGACCTGTTCGGCCTGGTCCATGCCATTGATCAGCACCGCGAACTCGTCGCCACTCAGCCGGCACACCACGTCAGACCGGCGTACGGTCTGGCCGAGGCGTTCGGCCACGGCAATCAACAGTTTGTCGCCGCAGACATGGCCCAACGTGTCATTGACCGATTTGAAATGGTCCACATCGATGAACATCAACGCCAGGGCCCGACGCTGCTTTGCCGCATGCTTGATCGCTTGATCGAGCAGGTTCGTGAACAGGTTGCGGTTAGGCAAGCCGGTGAGGGCGTCGTGGAACGCCAGGTGTTGCATGTAGGCACGCTCTTCGTCCATGACGTTGAAGTTGTGCAGGATGGCGATGAAATGCGTCACCACCCCGTGGGGATCGAGGACCGGGGTAATGACCTGGTTGACCGTACAACTGCCGCCATCCTTGCGGCGCTCGACCATCTCGCCTTGCCAGGTCACGCCGGCGAGGATGGTCATCCACAGTTCTCGATAGAACGTGGTGGTGTGCCGGCCGGAGGTCAACAGGTGAGGGGTTTTCCCCACCAGTTCCGGCTTGGAGTAGCCGCTGAGCAGGCAGAACGCCTTATTGATCCAGACGATGCAACCTGTGCGCTCGGTGATCAATACCGGGTTCGTCGCAGCGTCCAATGCCCTGACCAATACTTGCTGATCTTCGTGGTTCATTGCCCCCTCCGATACCGCCAATGATGCCGTAGGCCCTGATTCAGGCTAGGGGCAAAGCACCGGGCTGCGGTTGATCAACATCAACTTTTATCGGCCCCTGCCCAGCGAAAAAGCCGGCGTGAAACTGACAAAGATCAATCGATGGCGCCTCGAAACGCTCACTCTGTAGGTCTAGTCACGTCGTGAAATGACCGCGCGCCGAGGTGCCCCATGTTGCAGCCCCAACGTTTACTGTTGATTGCCCCTTCCGCCATGACGCACACACCGGCGTTCGATCGTGCCGCCGCACTGGCGCGCGCGATGCACCTGCCGTTGCACATCGTGGCATTCGACTATTTGCAGGCCCTGGCGGTCGCGGGACTGTTCGCCCCCGAACAGATCAGCAAGGCCCGCGAAGGCTACCTGGACGCACACCGTCACTGGCTGGCCGAGCAAGCCGGGCAGATGAGCAAGCACGGGGTGGTGGTCACCAGCGAGGTGGTGTGGGTGCAGCATCCCTATGAGGAAATCCTGCACTTCGTCAACGAAATGTCGCTGGCCCTGATCATCAAGGATGCCGAGCAAGTGCCGGCGTTGAAACGGGTGTTCTTTACCCCGCTGGACTGGCAACTGCTGCGCGACTGCCCGGTGCCCGTGCACCTGGTCACCGATTCACGCCATCCGCTGCCACGCAAGGTGCTGGCGATTGTCGACGTGTTGCGCAGTGAGGAACAGGACCAGGTGTTTAACGACCAGATCGTTGAAGCCGCGGTCAAGCTGGCGGCCCAGTGTGAGGCGCAGTTGGAATTGCTGCATGTGTATGACTGGGCCGCGGTGTACGCCAAGGACATGGGCTTTGGCGCGGTTCCCCTGGCGGCCGGGCTCTATGAGGCGCTCAACGAAGCGCAGCACGAAGCCTTCTTGTCCCTGGCCGAGCGCCAGGGCATTCCGGTTGAACGGCGCCACTTTATCGAAGGCGTACCGCTGTTCAACATCTGCGACTTCGCCCACACGCATCAGAGCGACATTATCGTGATGGGGACCGTGCAGCACTGGGGGTTGGACAAACTGCTCGGCACCACCGCCGAGAGCCTGCTGCAACGCGCGCCCTGCAGTGTGTGGGCGATTAAACCCGCACGGGGTTGAGCCATTGAACCCGCCGCCAACGTGGCCGGCGCCCGAAGAGGTGTGAAATGAGCCAGTACCAACGTCTGCTGCTGATCACTGATCGCACGCTGTATCACTCCCCGGCGCTGCTCCGGGCGGTGTCACTGGCCAAGGCGTGTAACGCGACCCTCGATGTGCGGGCGTTCATCGAACCCGCGCCGATTATCCACTTGTGGGAGGAGCGCGTGGACGAGTCGGTGTATCAGGACTACCTGAGCCGCTATCGCCACTGGTTGGTCGAAGAAATCCAGCGCCTGGGCGGCACAGCGCTGAAGGTCTCGGTGGAACTGGTATTCACCACCCACCCCTTGCTCGACATCCTGCGCACCGTCGCTGACTTGAACCCGGACCTGGTGATCAAGGATGTGAAGCTCGAACCCCTGCTCAAACGCGTGTTTATCACCCCCCTTGACTGCCAACTGCTGCGTGAGTGCGCAACGCCGCTGCACCTGGTGAGCGAGGCCCGCTATGGCTTGCCCCACCGCGTAGTGGCAGCGGTTGATCCGTTCGATCCCGACACGCAGATCAGCGGCTTGAATGACACCATCATTCAGTGCGCCTACGCCCTGGCCCTGCAATGCGATGCGCCGTTGCACCTGTTGTACGCCTACGACCTGTCGCCCGCGTTCAATGGTGACGCGCCGCTGGTGATGGGCGGCTGGAGCGTGGACTTCGTCGAAGAGTTGCGCCAGTCCCTGCATCAGGCGTTCGTGTCGTTGGCCGACCGCTATGGGGTGCCACCGGAGCGGCGGCACTTTGTCATGGGCCAACCGGTGCCGGTGATCCAGGAGTTTGTCGAACAGTACCTGGCGGATGTAGTGGTCATGGGCACCGTTCACCGGGTCGGGCTCGACCGACTGATGGGCAGCAACACCGAACGCGCTTTGTATTCGGTACCGGGCAGCATTCTGGCGATCAGGCAGCCGCCAGCCAGCATCGACGGGTAGGGCGACTGTCCACTTGTTGACGAAGATCAGAGGGACACAGGCCCAGCGCCAGATACTGGAAACGAATGCCGCTGATCGATCAATGACCTGAAACGAGGGATGCACCGTGAACAAATACCTGTCCATTTCACTGCTGGCAGTATTGCTGGCAACCTCCGCCGGCTGCAGTCATCAAGCCGCCAAAACGTTGGATGCGCGCCTGGAAGCCGCGGAAAACACGGCCGCCACGGCGCGCCTGCGCGCGGATGAAGCCTACCTCAAGGCCGAACAGGCGGCGGCGTTGGCCAGCCAGGCCCAGCGCACTGCGGACGAAGCCAATGAACGGGCGATCCGCATGCTGACGACCGCCACCAGGAAATAGCCGGCGCGGCCTGTGTTCGGCGGCCGGCGCGCCGCCGTTCATGGCGTCAGCACGATCGCGCCGTTGAACTGCCCCGAACGCAAATGCGCCAAGGCTTGATTGGCCTCCTCCAGGGCAAAGCGGGTGATGTCGCAATGCACGGGCGTGTGCTGCAAGGTTTCGAAAAATGCCGCACCGTCGTGCCGCGTCAGGTTGGCCACCGAACGAACGCTGCGCTCGCCCCACAGCAACCGATAGGGAAAGGCCGGAATATCGCTCATGTGGATCCCGGCGCAAATCACACAGCCGCCTTTCACGGTGGCCGCCAACGCCAGCGGGACCAAGGCGCCGACGGGGGCGAAAATCAGGCTGGCATCCAGCAGGTGAGGAGGGGCCTGGTCCGAAGGGCCGGCCCACACCGCGCCCAGGGAGCGGGCATACGCCTGGCCGGCGCTGTCATCCGGGCGGGTGAACGCGTACACGGTTTGCCCACGGCCCAGGGCGACCTGAATCGCCAGGTGCGCCGCCGCACCGAAGCCGTAAAGCCCCAGGTGGCGGGCGTCGGCAGCCATCTGCAAGGCGCGAAAGCCAATCAGCCCGGCACACAACAACGGCGCGGCTTGAACATCGGAAAGGTCGGCGGGAATCGGCAGGCAAAAGCGTGGGTCAGCCAGCGTGTATTCGGCGTAACCGCCGTCCAGCTGGCAACCGGTGAACTGTGCCCGGTCGCAAAGGTTTTCGCGACCGCTGCGACAGAAGTCACAGGTGCCACAGGTCCAGCCTAGCCAGGGCACCCCCACGCGCCGGCCGATCCAACCCGCGTCAACAGCAGCGCCCACGGCGGTCACTTCTCCGACAATTTCATGGCCCGGCACCCGTGGCAGTTGCGCTTGCGGCAACTCACCGTCCACCAGGTGCAGGTCGGTACGGCACACGCCACAGGCCAGCACCTTGATCAACAGTTGCCCGGCGGCAGGCGTCGGGATCGGCCGTTGCTCAAGTTGCAACGGCTGGCCGGGGGTGTGCAGAACCATGGCACGCATGACGCATCTCCAGCGTTAGAGGGGGCGATGACAGCCTGCCACCAGGTGCTTGAGGCCCTCCGGGTCCTGGATCGTGACATTTCGCCCCTCGACATGGGCCAAGCCCTGATCGCGCAGGTGCGCGATGCCACGGCAGATGGTTTCCAGGCGCAGGCCCAGGTAGGAGCCGATTTCCTCGCGGCGCATCTTCAACACGAAGTGCCGGGCGGAATACCCGCGAGCACTCAAGCGTTGCGACAGGCTCAGCAGGAACGCCGCCAGGCGCTCATCTGAGTTCATCTTGCCAATCAGCATCAGCAGGGTGT
Organism: Pseudomonas sp. G11; assembly: GCF_029457515.1. Lineage (NCBI taxonomy): Bacteria > Pseudomonadati > Pseudomonadota > Gammaproteobacteria > Pseudomonadales > Pseudomonadaceae > Pseudomonas > Pseudomonas sp. G11. The sequence goes on along the minus strand of NZ_CP120377.1, from coordinate 4,064,093 downwards.
GATCCTGCACGATTTCACGGCTCAACAGCCGGGTGAGGTTGTGCTGCAGCGAAGGCAACTGGCGGGCGAGGTTTTCCAGGTGGGTATAGTGGATGGGGCAGACCTCACTGTCCTCCAGAGCCACCGCTGTGCAGGCATGCGCGTCGGCACTGATCGCGTCCAGGCCGAGCATGTCGCCGGCAATGTGAAAGCCGGTGACCTGTTCACGGCCGTCGACCGAGACCATGCCGGTCTTGAATGAACCGATACGCACCGCGTACAGCGAGCGCAGCGGATCGCCTGTACGGAACAGGGCTGCGCCTTTTTTTACCTTAAAGCGTTGCGCGACCAGCGTGTCCAGTTGCGCCACCTCGTGCCCCCCAAGGCCGATCGGCAGGCACAGCGCCGACAGGGCGCAGTCGGAGCACTTCGTCTTGAGGGGGCGAAGTGGCTGCGGGCGCACTTGAGGCATGGAACGTAAGGCCGTCGGATTGTCGACCACAAACAAATGATGGACTGTCATACATGCACTCCGTCCAGGCCTGAGCCTGAGTGTAGGGACGAAAGGGAAATGGCACTGTCTGCACCCTTTGTTCGGTCTGCCCGCTTCCCACGTTCATTGAGCTTGAGCCCCGGCTTCAAGACTTGACGTACATCAAGTCTCGCGCATTCGAGGCCCACAGAATCGACGAATGACAATCCATGTTTCGAGCCTGGGCGGAGGGAGGGGGTTATGAGCGATTTCTTGAGTGCCGAGGAACTGGAAGGGCTGGACGCGTATTGGCGCGCGTCCAATTACCTGGCGGTGGGGCAGATCTACCTGAAGAGCAACCCCTTGCTCCAGGTTCCCTTGACCCAGGCGCACATCAAGCCGCGCTTGCTGGGGCATTGGGGCACGACGCCGGGGCTCAATCTGCTCTACACGCACCTCAACCGCCTGATCACCCAGTACGATGTCAACCTGCTGTTCGTCGCCGGGCCCGGCCATGGCGGGCCGGCGGTCGTCGCGCAGACCTACCTGGAGGGCACCTACACCGAGTGCTATCCGTCCGTGGAGCGCAATACCAACGGGTTGCTGCGCCTGTTTCGACAGTTTTCCTGGCCCTATGGCATTTCCAGCCATGTCTCGGCACAGATCCCAGGCTCGATCCATGAAGGCGGTGAACTGGGTTACTGCCTGGCCCACGCCTATGGCGCGGTGTTTGATAACCCGGACCTGATCGTCGCTTGCGTGATCGGTGACGGCGAGGCCGAAACCGGCCCGCTGGCCGCCAGTTGGCACGCCAATAAATTCATCAACCCGGCGCGTGATGGCGCGGTGCTGCCGATCCTGCACCTCAACGGCTACAAGATTGCCAACCCCACCGTCCTGTCCAGGATCAGCGAAGAAGAGCTGTCAGCCCTGCTGTATGGGTATGGCTACGATGCCTACTTCGTAGAAGGCGATGAACCGGCGCAGGTCCATCAAGCACTGGCCCGCACCTTGCACACCCTGCTGCTGAAGATCCGCGAGATCCAGCACGCGGCTCGCCAGCCACGGCGCAACGCGGCGCCGGAGCGCCAGCTGTGGCCCATGTTGGTATTACGCACGCCCAAAGGCTGGACCGGGCCGGCATTTGTCGATGGCTGCCGGGTCGAAGGCACATGGCGCGCCCACCAGGTCCCCTTGGCCAACTTCCAGGTGCCGGGCCATGTGCAGCAACTGGAGGAGTGGCTGAACAGCTATCGCCCCAACGAACTGTTTGATGCCGATGGGGCCTTGCTGCCGGAAATCGCGGCCCTGGCGCCCACCGGACACCGCCGCATGAGCGCCAACCCCCACGCCAACGGCGGGCTGTTATTGCGCCCGCTCGACTTGCCACGTTTTGCCGATTACGCCGTCGAACTGCCAGTGCCCGGTTGCCGGCGCGCCGAGGCCACTCGGGTCCTGGGGTTTTTTCTACGCGACGTGATGAAAAACGCCCAGGGTGCCGGCAACTTCCGCTTGTTTGGCCCGGATGAAACCGCCTCCAATCGCCTGGACGCGGTCTACGAGGTCACCGCCAAGGCGTGGATGGACCCGTTGGAGGCGGACGACCAGAACCTGGCGATTTCGGGCCGGGTCATGGAGATCCTCAGCGAGCACGTCTGTGAAGGCTGGCTTGAGGGCTATCTGCTGACCGGGCGCCATGGCTTGCTGTCGTGCTATGAGGCGTTTATCCATATCGTCGATTCCATGGTCAACCAGCATGCCAAATGGCTGAAAACCGCCGCCGGCGTGCCCTGGCGCAAGCCGGTGGCCTCGCTCAACCTGTTGCTGACCTCCCATGTGTGGCGCCAGGACCATAACGGCTTCTCCCACCAGGACCCCGGGTTTATCGACCTGGTCGCCAACAAGAAGTCCGACGTGGCGCGTATCTACCTGCCTCCCGACGCCAACTGCCTGTTGTCGGTGGCCGATCACTGCCTGCGCAGCCGCAATTACATCAATGTCATTGTGGTGGGCAAGCAACCGGAGTGGCAGTGGCTGGATATCGACGCGGCCGTGCGTCATTGCCTGGCGGGGATCGGTCGCTGGGGCTGGGCCTGCCGTGACGATCAGGACCCGGATGTGGTCATGGCCTGTGCCGGAGACGTGCCGACCCTGGAAACCCTGGCCGCCGTGACCTTGTTGCGCGAGTACGTCCCGGACCTGCGGGTACGGGTCGTCAATGTGGTGGACCTGATGGTATTGCAATCGCCGTCCCAGCACCCCCATGGCCTGTCGGATACCGCGTTCGATGAGTTGTTCACCCCCGACAAACCGGTGATCTTTGCCTTCCACGGCTACCCGGCGCTGGTACACCGGTTGCTGTACAAACGCACCAACCATGACAACTTCCATGTGCGTGGCTTCAAGGAGGAGGGCGCCACCACCACGCCGTTCGACATGGCGGTGATCAACGACCTGGATCGCTACCGATTGGCGCTGGACGTCGTCGAGCGTGTACCTCGCCTGCAGGAACAACGCCACGCCGCACAATCGCGCTATTGGTCGATGATGGAGAAACACAAGTTGCACCTGATCGAGCATGGCGAAGACCTGCCCGAAGTCCTCAACTGGCAATGGACGCCGGCCACCTAGTGGAGGGGCCGCTACTTGCGTTTCCAGTACTTCTGCATTTCGAGAAACAGAAACGAAGCTGTCCAGGTGATCAGCACCAGACCGGTCAGCGCTTGCAGGCCGGTCAAGTACTTGAGATGGCCCACGGGGGTGATGTCACCGAAACCGATCGTGGTGTAGGTGGTAAAGGAAAAGTACACACAGTCCATGAACGAGCCGTCGAAGCGCCCCGACAGGCGGCCCCATTCGCCATAGCGCGTCATCAGGTAATAAGCCAGCGCAAAGCACCACACTTCGATAGCGTGCGCCAGCAGGGCACCAAAGACCCCGATGACCATCCTGAAGCGGCTCCAGACCCTGAGCCGCGGCAGCCAGTCGTTCAGCCGCAACAGGCATTCGTAGTGAATGACCACGGCCAGGATGACCACCAGCATGTTGATCAGGGTGACAGCCAGCATGGCAAGCCTCAGTGGGGGGCGTCGGAACCGATGCTCAGCGGTGCCCGTTGCTGCTGCGGCATGAGCGGCGCGAAGTCCTCCGGGGTCAGGCTTTCCTTTTGCATCAACAAGTGCGCACCGGCATCCAGGTCGGCGCGGTGCGCTTGGAGCAGGACCTTGGCGCGCCCATAGGCTTCATCGAGCAGGGCACGAATACACAGGTCGACTTCCCTGGCGGTCTGCTCCGAATAATCCTTCTCGCCGCTGCCCTGCATGCGCTCACCCAGGTACGTCATATTCTGGCGCTCCAGCACTGCTTGACCCAGTTCGGCACTCATGCCGAAGCGGGTCGCCAACTGCCGGGCGATATCCGTCGCGTGGGCCAGGTCATCGGCGGCCCCGGTGGAGATCTGACCGTAAATCAGAAACTCGGCGGCACGCCCGGCCATCAGCACGACCATGCGGTCCTTGAGCATCTGGCAACTGATCAGGAAGTGGTCTTCGGTCGGGCGTTGCAAGGTGTAGCCCAGGGAGCCAATGGCCCGCGGCACGATGGAGACCTTGTGCACCGGGTCCATGTCCGGCAGGTGACTCGCCGCCAGGGCATGGCCCATCTCGTGGTAGGCCACGACCTGGCGTTCTTCCGGGCGTAACACGCTGCTCTTGCGTTCGAGGCCGGCGACCAGACGTTCCACGGCCGCGGTGAAATCCTCCAGGCCGACCGTGTTGGCGCCACGGCGGGTGGCCACAATCGCCGCCTCGTTGACCAGGTTGGCCAGGTCGGCGCCGGTGAAACCGGTGGTGATGTCGGCAATCTGTTCGCTGTCGAGCGCGGGGTCCACGGTGATTTTTTGCAAGTGGACCTTGAGGATCGCCTGTCGACCTTTGCGGTCGGGTCGATCGATCAGGACCTGGCGGTCGATCCGGCCGGCGCGCAACAGCGCCGGGTCGAGCACTTCCGGGCGATTGGTCGCGGCCAGCAGCACCACGCCTTCACGGGGGTCGAAGCCGTCCAGTTCGGCCAACAGCTGGTTAAGGGTCTGCTCTTTTTCGTCATTGCCGCCCAGGACCCCGACGCCGCGCATCTTGCCCAAGGCATCCAGTTCATCGATGAAAATGATGCAGGGGGCGGCCCCCCGCGCCTGTTCGAACAGGTCATGGACCCGCGCGGCGCCGACGCCCACGAACATTTCGACGAACTCCGAACCCGAGATCGAGAAAAACGGCACCCCGGCCTCGCCCGCAATGGCCTTGGCCACCAGGGTCTTGCCGGTGCCTGGCGGGCCGACCAGCAGCGTGCCTTTGGGAATATGCGCCCCCAACCGTGCGTACTTGTCCTTGTCCTTGAGGAACGAGACGATTTCCACCAGTTCGGCCTTGGCCTCGTCGATGCCGGCGACATCCGCGAAGGTGACCCCGGTGTCCCGTTGGACAAACACCTTGGCCCTCGACTTGCCGATGTTCATCAGCCCGCCAAGGCCCTGTTTTTCCGCGACGCCACGAAACAGGAAGTGCCAGACCACCATGATCAGGACAAAAGGCAGCAGCCAGCCCAGCAGGCCGTTCAAAAAGGTATTGTCATTGACCCCGGTAAAGCTCGCCCCCGATTGCGCCAGGTTCGCGGCCAGCGCGGGGTCGACCCGCACGGTGGAGAACAGGTTGTGGCCATCGATCGGTACCTGCAGCTTGCCGCTGATCTGGTCTTTTTCGACCAGCAGGTCGCTGACTTTCTGCTCGTTCAACAATTGCAGAAACTGACTGTAGGGGATGCTTTGCACCACCCGATGTTCCATCCACAGAAACTGCGCAACGGTGAACACGACAAACGCGGTCAGAAAGTAAGACAGGTTCCATTGATGGTTCTTTTTCATGACCTTGACTCAAAAAAAGGCACGCAAAGCAGACACAACCGTTGAATGCCCCGGTTGATACCCTGGGGCATTCCTCACCTCATGCAAGCAGCAAGTGATCTTCCACCCGCCTGACGCCAGGCACCGACCAGGCCGCCCGCTCCACGAGCTTGCGCTCACGCCACAGGTGCACCTTGCCGTCGAGCCTGACCACATCACCGTCGACCCTGACGTGAATATCCTTGGCGTCCACTTCGGCATTGCGCTTGAGCGCTTCTTCGATGCGTTTGCGGATATCGACGATGTCCACTCGGGGGCTCAGGGTCAGCCGATTGTCTACGCCGAGTACGCCGGATAGCTTGCGCACCGCTTTTTCTACGGTTTCCTTCTGGTATTGCCAGTCAACTTCCCCTTCAAGGGTGATCCAGCCGTGTTGAACGATGACTTTAACGGCATTGGGAGGCACGTCGGCGCTCCAACTGATGATGCTCAGGGCGCGGGCGGCGATGGTGTCGTCCGCAGTGCCGGCGCCTTTGTTCAGCCGGACCTGGATCTCCTCGGCGACGGCGCGCACGCCTTTGACGGCTTTGACCGCGCGTTCGGCGCGGACTTTTTGATCATAACTGCTGACATGTCCGGTCAGCGTGACTACGCCTTTTTCCACGGCAACACCGATGTTGGCTGCATCGATCTGTGGTTGGAACTCCAGCTCTTCCAAAATGGCTTTGCGCAAACTCAAGTCGCTCATGATGGTGTCCTCCGTCCAGTTCGTGGCTCATGACGGGCCGTCAGTGGCCAGTCACTGGTTTCTACGCCCGCGCCGCGGGAAATCATTGAGCTATATCAACAAGGGGTGAGTGAGCCGCAGGTCGATCCACGGTTTACGTGAAAGCCAGCCATTATTTGACAAAAATCAGAGTGCGTACCTTTCCGGGTCTGATACTTCAACCACGACTTTTTCAATCTGGATGAAGGGGGCATGGGGCTCGACAGGCAGTTGAGTGGCAGTCAGGCGGTAACGCCGGCCCGGATTGAGGTATGTGATGCTCAAACTCAAACGTATCTTATTGATCGCACCCTCCGAGATGACGCGCACCCCTGCCTTTGATCGGGCTCAGGCACTGGCCACTGCCAGCGGGGCATTGCTGCATATTGTGGCGTTCGACTATGTCACGCCGCTGGCGCTGGCTGGCGTGTTTGACCATGACGCGATGGCCCAGGCCAGGGAAGGCTACCTGCAGGTCCACCGTCACTGGCTGGAACAGCAGATACGTTTCCTGCGGCGCACCGGGTTGCAGATGACCAGTGAGGTGGTATGGGCCAAGCCAAGCCTGTCGCAGGTGCTGGACTACGTGAACGACTTCCACCCGGACCTGGTGGTCAAGGATGTGGAACATGTTTCGGCGCTCGAGCGCACCTTCCACCGCCCCCTGGATTGGCTGTTGCTGCGCGACTGCCCGGCCTGCCTGCACCTGGTGACCAACGCCAAGCGCCCAAAGCCGTTGAAAGTGCTCGCCGCCGTTGATCTGTCACACCTGGAAGAGCTGACCTTCGGGCTGAACGAGCGCGTCGTCGAAATGGCGTCCACCTGGGCGCGGGCCTGCGAAGCGCAACTGCATCTGTTGAATGTCAGCAACTGGGCGGTGGTGGGCGATACGGCCCTGAGCGTGCCTACCCACAGCCTGGAAAGCAGTTTGAGCGAAGCCGTCAACGACGCCCAGGCGGAAGCCTTTGATGAGCTTGCCGAACGCCATGGCATCGAAAAAAAACGCCAACATGTGCTCAGCGGCATGCCCCACAAAGTGATCAGCCAGTTCGCCCGCCAGCATGCCTTCGATGTGGTCGTGCTCGGCACGGTCTATCGCGACCGGCTCGATCGGATGCTGGGCAGCACCGCCGAAAGCGTGCTGAACCGCACGTCCTGCAGTTTGATGATCGTCAAGCCGCTGCCCCGGTCTGATTGAAACGGCCCATTTTTTAAACGATCAAGGAGACAAGCATGCGCATGACATTTCTGGGGGCCGCTGGCACGGTCACCGGCAGCAAATACCTGCTGGAGCATCGAGACCTGCACATCCTGGTCGATTGCGGCCTGTTCCAGGGCTACAAGCAACTGCGCCTGCACAACTGGGATGCGTTCCAGCTGCCGGCGCGCGACCTGCACGCTATCGTGCTGACACATGCCCACCTGGACCACAGCGGCTACCTGCCGCTGCTGGTACGCAATGGCTATCGCGGCCCCGTATACGCCACACCCGCCACCTGTGAACTGGCCAAAATCCTGCTGCGCGACAGCGGCCGCTTGCAGGAAGAAGAGGCCGAGTTCGCCAACCGCCACGGGTTCTCCAAGCACACTCCGGCCTTGCCGCTCTACACCGAACAGGACGCCGAGCGGGCATTGAAACTGCTGCGGCCGATCGAACTGCAGCACCGCGTCGCGATTGCCCCAGGCTTGAGCATCCTGCTGCGTGATGCCGGGCATATTCTTGGTGCGGCGACGATCGAAATCGTTGCCGATGGCGTCACGCTGGTGTGTTCCGGTGACCTGGGGCGCCCGAACGATCCCTTGATGTTCGCCCCGCAAACCATCGAGCAAACCGACTATCTGCTGGTGGAGTCGACCTATGGCGATCGTCAACACCCCGTGGAGCCGCCCGAGGAACAATTGGCGCAAGTAATCACCCGCACCGCGCTGCGCCACGGTATCACCCTGGTACCGTCGTTTGCCGTCGGGCGCGCGCAACTGCTGATGTATCACTTGTATCGCCTGAAACAACGGCATGCGATCCCGGACCTGCCGATCTACCTCAATAGCCCGATGGCAACGGACGTCACCCGTTTGTACCAGCGCTTTCGGTCGGAGCATCGGTTGTCGCTGGAAGAGTGCCAGGGCATGTGCGATGGCACGCACTTCGTGTGTTCCGTGCAACAGTCGATTGACCTGGACCAGCAACGCACCCCGGCGATCATCATTGCCGCCAGTGGCATGGCCACCGGTGGGCGTGTGCTGCACCACCTCAAGGCGCTGGCGCCCAACCCGCTCAACACCCTGTTGGTCCCCGGCTTCCAGGCCGGCGGCACACGCGGCGCACAGATTGTCGCCGGCGCGCCGTCGGTCCGTATCCATGGCCAGGACGTGCCGATCCGCGCAGAGGTCGTGCCCATGCAAACCCTCTCTGCCCACGCCGATGCCGATGAAATCATGCAATGGCTGCGCGGCTTCAAGCGCGCGCCGAAACATACCTATGTCGTCCACGGTGAACCCAACGCCTCGGATGTGCTGCGTCGGCGCATCAGCCAGGAGCTGGGCTGGTCGGTGTCGGTACCTGAGTATCGGGACTGTGTGGAACTGCCCGCCGTGGAGCGGCAATTGAGCGCTTAGCGCACGTACGTGCGGCGTCGGGGTAGTGCTTGGAATAGGTACTTTCCGACCTGCTCGGGCGGGTGGCAACGCGCTACGCTTGGGCGGCTTGAGACGTTTGCAAACATTCCGGAGCTTTTTTATGAATAGCGATGAAAAGCTGAGGCAGCAGGTGATCGACGAACTGAACTGGGACCTGGCGCTGAAAGCCGATCAGATTCTGGTCCAGGTGTCCGATGGTATCGTCACGCTCTCTGGCAATGTCACCAGTCATGCCGAGCGCTGGCACGCCGAACAGGCTGTGGCGCATGTGGCTGGCGTCGTGGACCTGATCAACCGCATCGACGTGGTTCTGCCTTCCAGCCATGTGCGTACCGACAGCGATCTGGTCGCCGCGGTCGCTTCAGCGTTGCAAGGGAACACCTCGCTGGCGGAACACCGCGTCAACATCAGTGTGACGGATGGCTGGCTGGTACTCAGCGGTGAAGTCGATTCGGAGCATCAGCGCCAGGCGGCAGGATATGCAGTGCGCTATCTGCCGGGGATCAAGGGGATCAGCAACGATATCGTGGTCAAGACCCATGCCTCTGCGCAAACCATCAAGACCGATATCGAATCAGCGTTTCGCCGCAGAGCGATTATTGACGCCCACGGTATCGATGTGCGCGTGGACGGCGGGGACGTCACGCTTTCGGGCGTTGTCGGGTCGCTTCCCGAACGCGACATGGCGCGTTTGACGGCCTCGAGCACGGCCGGGGTGCAGAAGGTTGTCGACAACCTGGTGGTCGCGCCCACCGCCCAACAAACGAATGGCCCAGGTGGCGCGGCTTGACTCACGGGGCAGCGGATCTCCCTCCGTGGCGAGGGCGCTTACTGTGGCGCGCGGGCTTGTCTGTGGCGAGCGGGCTTGTTGTGGTGAGCGGGCTTGCCCTAATGCCGTTCAGTTAAGGCTTTTTTGTAGGAGCGAGCTTGCTCGCGAAGAACTCACAGGCGCCGCGTTCACTCAGGAAACACGCGTTATCGTTGACGTTTTTCGCGAGCAAGCTCGCTCCTACAGAAGGCGATGTACCCTTAACTGAACGGCATTAGGGCTTGCCCCGCGTTGGGGCGCGAAGCGGCCCTATTACCGGCGATGGGTTTTTAACTGACGCACCGCAGTGCCTGGCTTTGGGGCTGCTGCGCAGCCCAACGCGGGGCAAGCCCGCTCACCACTGGGGAATTTGTCAGGGCCTGAAAATCATGCTCACGGGGTGAGCCCCTTACCATGAACCGCGGCTGAAAGGGCTTTTTCACCGGCCGCCAGGGCGATGCGAGCCAGTTCGGGAATCGATTTGGCTTCGGTCCGGCTCATGATCGACGCGCGATGCTTCTCAACCGTCCTTTGGCTGATACCCAGCTCAAATGCAATGTTCTTGCTGGGGTGGCCGTCCAGGACCATCTCCATGATTTGGCGCTGGCGGGGAGTCAGGTGACTGATATGGTCAATGGCGGCCTGGCGAAGCGCCTTGAAGCCCTGGGTATCCGCTTGGTTGGCCAAGGCGTTTGTCAGGCTGGTCAATAGCTGCTGGTAACGGAACGGCTTTTCGATGAAGTCGCACACGCCGGCCTTCATCGCATCCACGACATCCGCGACGCGGCTGTTGCCACTGATCATGATGATGGGCAACTCGTCCCCCCGTGCCCTCAGACGCCCAACCACCTCCAGCCCGCTGATGCCGGAGGGGCGTGCTTCAATCACCAGGCAGCCCCGTTGATCGCCGGGATAGCGCTCGAAAAACTGCTCGGCGCCAGCAGCGTCACGCACGGGGTAACCTTGGGCCTCCAATACCCTGCGCAAGTTGTTGCGCAACGCCTCGTCCTCGTCCACGACGTAGATCACCGCGCCCGAAGACGCCGGCAGGGCACCTGGCGCATGGCCTGTGGCTGCCGCGCTCAGTGCGGTACCGAGGGTTGCGCGCAGCGTATTCAAGCTCACGGGTTTGCGCAGCAGCATGCAATCGGCGGCGAGGACCGCGTGGGCAACCTGCCGCTGGGTGTCGGCGGTCAGTACGATAGCCGGCGTGGTTCGGTTGAATTGATCGCGCAGTCGCTGCACCAACTGCACACCGTCCATGGCGGGGGCCAGCGCATGTTCGGTCAAGACCAGGTCAGGCTGGAGACCTGAGCGTGCCAGCCACGCCAACGCGGCGGCACCATCACTGACCGCAGCCGTTTGATAGCCCAACGAACCTAAGCCGCAGCACAGCATCTCGCGGAGCAGGGCCTGCGGCTCGACAACCAGCAACAGCCGATGGGACGCCGTGATCGGCGGTTTGATCGCGTTTTTTGGGCGTACCGACGACCGCGCTGACGGCACGCTGATGGAAATGAGCGTGGCTTTTCCGGGCGAGTACCGGACCTGCAACTGCGCCCCCAGCATTGCGCTCAACTCATAGGTTGAAAGCGCGCCCGCGCGGCCATAGGCATCCGGCAGGAAGGGCGCATGCACAGGCATCGACACGATGCGCAAGGCGGCCTCGCGGCTTTCACAGCCCGAACACCACAGTTCCAGGCTCAGCCATTGCCGATGGCGCCGGGCGCCCAGCGTCAGGCGACTGTTGCGGTTCGCGTGCATGAGGTTGTACATCAGGCTGCTCAGTACTTGCCTGAGGCCCTCGGGAAGGCTCCTGACCCATGCCGAACACGGCACGATCCGCAGTTTGATGCGCCGGGCGACGGCCAACGGTAAACAGTCTTGGGCCAGTGCCTTGAACAGGGTTTGCACGGGGAAGTCCACGGCATCGTGCCGATCTCTCTCGGTGAGGGAGGAGGGCAGGTCGAGCGGGGTGTTGAACCGGCTCAACAAGTGCTCCACCGTGGCATCCAACTGTTCAAGCAGCCCTTGGGCAGGTGTCGCCGGATTCAGCTCATTCGCCTCGAGCTGCCCCGTGATCAGTGAGACCAACTGTGCTGTCTGGCGAAGTGTCTGGTCGATACCGCGCAAGCGTTCGACGCTGGGCGTGGTCTTGAGGGCCAAGGGTTGTTGAGCCGCAGGCGGTGCACTCCCAGATACCGTGTGCGGTAAGGCGTCCTCCGACATGGATTGGTTGACGTGCATGACTAACCCTCCTGACAAGACCCGATGGTGCGTTGCCTGCCGCGCAATCCTATGCGGTTTGTCCGACGCTTTAATTGATCTATGTAAGTATTTTCCGAGCTCCCACCTCTACCAGGGCCTTCTGCCTGGCGCCAATCAACAGCGCGTAAAGACGAAGCGCGACACCAGCCTGTGCGAGACGTCAACTCGCTCGTCTGCGCACCACCGAAGTGCGCCCCCGGCACCGTTAAGGTGCTCGGCCATCACCCGCCAGCAGCCCTTGATAAAGGCTTATGGGTAGATTCCGACGCTAGTCACCTGCCCCCATAGCGACCATCGTAATCCAGGCTTATGGGCAGGGCGGATGCAGGCCGTGCGCTCTGCGTTGAATGACTCAATTTGAGGGGAAGGCAACCGTTATGGCTTACACGACGATCAATCCATACAACGGCGAGTTGCTCGCACAATTCGATACGCTGACGGCTGAGCAACTGGAGCGCAAACTGGCCGTCGCGGCGCAGTGCTACGCGACGTGGAAAACCAAGACGTATGCCCAACGCGCTTCGGTCATCGCCAAAGCGGCTGAATTGATGCATCAGCGCTTCGACACCCTGGCCCGTAAGATCACATTGGAGATGGGCAAGCGAATCAACGAGGCCCGCGGCGAAGTCAAGTTCAGCGCCGATATCATGGCGTACTACGCCAAGAACGCCGAGCGCTTCCTGGCGCCGCAGGCGCTGGAGCCGAGTGCGGGCGAGGCGCATATGGAGAGCAGCCCCATCGGCGTGGTCTTCGGCGTCGAACCGTGGAACTTTCCCTTCTATCAGTTGGCGCGCGTGGCGGGCCCGCACTTGATGGCCGGTAACGTGCTGGTGATCAAGCATGCCGGTTGTGTGCCGCAATGTGCGATTGCCTTTGAGCAGGTCCTGCTCGAAGCCGGCGCACCGGCGGGGCTCTATACCAACCTGCTGATATCCCACGAGCAGTCCAGGCAGGTGGTGGACGACCCGCGTGTGCGTGGGGTGGCATTGACCGGGAGTGTCGCCGCTGGCCGCAGCCTGGCGTCGTGGGCGGGACAGAGCCTGAAGCCGTCCTCCATGGAGCTGGGGGGCAGCGATGCGTTCATTGTGCTTGAGGACGCTGACCTGGACCTGGCGATCAAATGGGCGATCTGGGGGCGGATGTATAACTGCGGGCAGACCTGCTGCGCGGCAAAACGCTTCATTGTCGTCGAATCCATGGCCGATGCCTTCCTGGAAGGCTTCAAGGCCGGGCTTGCGGCCTTGAAACCCGGTGACCCCATGGAGGAAAGCACCACCCTGGGCCCGCTGTCTTCGGAAGCAGCCTTGTTGCAGTTACTTGGCCAGGTGCACACGGCGACGGCCCACGGGGCACGGGTGCTGCTGGGGGGCGGGCGTATCGATCGCGCCGGTTCATTCATGACCCCGACCATCCTTACCGATATCGCCCCCGACAATCCGGCATTCCGCGACGAGTTCTTCGGCCCCGTGGCGCTGTTTTTCCGCGTCAAGGACGAAGAAGCCGCGATCGCCCTGGCAAACGATTCCGACTTTGGCCTCGGCGGGTCGGTGTTCACCCGTGATGTGGAGCGGGGACGTCGGGTGGCCAGCCGGATCGAGACCGGCATGATGTTTATCAACAACATCAGTTGGAGCGATGCCGAACTGCCCTTTGGCGGTATCAAGGATTCGGGCTATGGCCGCGAACTGGGCGACATGGGCATCCAACAGTTCGTCAATAAGAAACTCGTGCGTTACGTGTCGGCCCAGGCACCGGTCTGAAGCCTTATCCCGTCCCTATCCCGGGCGCCCGCACACAGGCGGGCGCCCCCCATGGAGCGCGCGATGTACGTCAATGTGGCTGTGATGAAAGAAACCCACCCGCACGAACGGCGGGTGGCCCTGGTACCGAGCCTGTGTGCGAAGTTATGTGCATTGGGCGCCAAGCTGCATATGCAAACGGGGGCAGGGGACGCGAGCTTCCTGCCCGACGCGGCTTATACGGACGTGGTGTTCGTCTCCGGCAACGGGCAGTGGCTGCATGAGGCCGATGTGGTCCTCGCCGTGCAGGCACCTTCGCAGGAGGTGGTCGGCAAAATGAAGCCGGGCTCGCTGCTCCTGTGTTTTGTGTATGCGCAGAACAACCCGGCCCTGGTGCAACGCTTGCTGGAGCGCCAAATCACGTGTTTTGCCATGGAGCGGCTGCCGCGGACCACGCGGGCCCAGTCGATGGACGCGTTGTCCAGCCAATCGGCATTGTCGGGGTACTACGCCGTGCAACTGGGGTCGGTGCATCTGTCTCGCATACTGCCAAAGGTCACCACCGCGGCCGGCATCGTCGGGCCTGCTCGGGTGCTGGTGCTGGGCCTGGGTGTCGCGGGGCTGGAGGCCATCGCCACCGCGCATCGGTTGGGCGCGGTGGTCGAAGGGTACGACGTGCGCCCGGAAACCGCCGAGCAGGCGCGCTCCCTGGGCGCCAGTTTTGTCGACGTGGGGGTCGATGCGCGGGGCAAAGGCGGTTATGCACGGGAGTTGAGTGACGCGGAAAAACACCAGGTCGCGCTCGTGCTGACTGAGCATATCCAACGGGCAGACCTGGTGATTACCACGGCGGCCGTACCGGGGCGGCCTTCACCACGCCTGATCAGCGCCGCACAGCTCGCCGGGATGAAGCCTGGCGCCGTGATCGTCGACCTGGGCGCCGAAGGCGGGGGCAACTGCGAGGGCTGCGTCCCCGGCCAGACCGTCAAGGTCGGTCAGGTCACGCTGTTGGCGCCGTTGAACCTGCCTTCGTCCTTGAGCCAGGACGCCAGCCTGCTGTATGCGAAAAACCAGTTCAACCTCTTGGCGCTGATGTTGAAAAACAACGTCATCCACATTGATTGGGACGATCCGTTACTGGCGCAAACGGCGCTCACCCACGCCGGCAAACTCATGCCACCGCTGAGCCCGACAGATGCGCCCAAGGAGAAAACCTCATGAGCAACGTTGGTTTTATCGGCCTGTATATTTTCATGCTCGCCGCGTTTGCCGGCTGGGTCATCATTGGCCGGGTCCCGGCGATCCTGCATACACCGTTGATGTCGGGCTCGAACTTTATCCACGGCATCGTGGTGATCGGTGGCCTGATCGGCTTGCTCGACGCCGCGACACTGCCAGAGCAAGTGGCCGGGTTCGTCGCGGTGCTGCTCGGGGCGGGGAATGCAGCGGGCGGGTACGCCGTCACCGGCCGGATGCTCGCCATGTTCCAGACCAGCGCACCGGAGCCCAAGCGGCGCAAAGCCCATCACTCCGCCACCCGCAAGGCTGAGAAGGCCTGAGGTTTGATCATGTTGATGATGACGTCGCAATGGCTGATAGGGCTGGTGTACTTCTTCGCCGCGTTTTTACTGATCTTCGGGTTGTGGCGCATGTCGTCGCCTGTCACGGCCCCCGGCGGTATCCATGTGGCCGGGTGGGGCATGGCGGGCGCGGTGATCGTGAGTTTCCTCTATGTGTTTTCCGTGAGCGAGGCGGCACGACCGCATCTGCCCACCAACATCGGCCTGGCGCTGGTGGCCTTGTTGCTGGGCGGTGGCGCTGCCTGGTGGAGTGGGCGCAAGGCGGCAATGACCGCCATGCCGCAGATGGTCGCGATCTACAACGGTATGGGCGGTGGCGCCGCCGCCGCCATCGCGGCCATGGAACTGTTCGGCGCGCGGGCGCTCGACCTGCCCACCTTGGCCGGCACATTGTTTGGCGCACTGATCGGCGCGGTTTCGCTATCGGGTTCGTTGATCGCCTGGGCCAAGCTCGATGGTCGCCTCGATAAACCCCTGCGCCTCAAGGGCCTGCAACTGATCAACGCGGCGGTGATGCTGCTGACCCTGGCTGCCGGCGCCTGGCTGATACTCACCATGCAGGCGGCAGACGGCGTGCCTGGCCATGTGCCCTGGTTGATCGCCGGGTTCTTCGCGGGGGCGTTGCTGTTTGGCGTGTTGATGACGTTGCCCATCGGCGGTGCCGACATGCCGGTGGTGATCTCCATCTACAATGCCTTTACCGGCCTGGCGGTCGGCCTCGAAGGGTTTGTGTTGCAGGTTCCGGCCATGATGATCGCGGGCATGCTGGTGGGCGCCGCCGGTGTGTTGCTTACATTGTTGATGGCCAACGCCATGAATCGCACGGTGGCGCATGTGTTGTTTGCCCGTTTTGGTGATCAGCCCGTTCGCAAAGGCGCGGTGATCACGGGCGAGCTGAAGCCGACCGCCGCCAGTGATGCCGGGGTCGCCATGCGCTACGCCGCTAAAGTCATCATCGTGCCGGGTTATGGTTTGGCCGTCGCCCAGGGCCAGCAAAAGCTCTATGAGTTCGTGAAGCTGTTGCAGGCCCACGGTGTCCTTGTGCGTTTCGCGGTACACCCGGTGGCGGGGCGCATGCCGGGGCAAATGGACGTGTTACTGGCAGAAGCGGGGGTGCCCTACGACCTGATTTTCCAGCTCGAAGACATCAATACCGACTTCCCCGACACCGATATGGTGCTGGTCATCGGCGCCAACGACGTGGTCAACCCCGCGGCACGCAATGACAAGGCATCGCCCATCTATGGCATGCCGATCCTGGACGTGGACAAGGCGCATCACGTGTATGTGGTCAAGCGCGGGGAAGGCAAGGGCTACGCGGGTATTCAGAACCCGCTGTTTTACGCAGAAAACTGCAACATGGTGTACGGCGATGCACAGGCTGTCCTGGTCAAGATGATCGAGGCGGTCAGAGGTTTGGGTTAAGGCTTTTCGGGCTGGCCGGGCACTCGCCGGGCCGGCAAACACCACTCTGGAAGAGGGTCGCGAGATGAACAGTAAGATGTTAGCCGCCGTCGTCGAGTCATTTGGACAACCATTGGTCATGCGCCAGGTGGATATTCCGGTACCGGGGCCGGGGATGATCCTGATTAAAGTGGAAGCCTGCGGGGTGTGTCACACCGACCTGCACGCGGCGCGGGGGGATTGGCCACTCAAGCCTTCCTTACCCTTTACCCCTGGACACGAGGGCATCGGCATCGTGGTGGCGCTGGGCGAAGGCGTGACGGCCGTACAGAAGGGCGAGCGCGTGGGGGTGCCATGGCTGTATTCGGCGTGCGGCCATTGCGAATACTGCCTGCAAGCCTGGGAAACCGTTTGCGCCCAGGCCGAGTTTGGCGGCTACACGCGCAACGGTGGCTTTGCCGAATACATACTGGCAGACCCTGAGTATGTGGCGCATATCCCCGCCGGCCTGACACCGTGTGAGGCCGCGCCGATCATTTGCGCCGGGGTGACCACCTACAAAGGCATCAAGGAGGCGGATGTGCGGCCGGGGCAGTGGATCGTCATTTCCGGGGTGGGCGGCCTGGGCCATCTCGCGGTTCAGTACGCCAAGGCCATGGGGCTGCGGGTGTGTGCCGTCGACATCGACGAGCGCAAGCTGGCCCATGCCACGCAACTGGGGGCTGAAGCAGTGGTGAACGCCAAAGGTGCGGACCCGGTGGCCGCGGTCATTGCCGCCACCCAGGGCGGTGCCCATGGGGTGCTCATTACCGCGCCTTCGCTCGGCGCGTTCAAGCAAGGCGTCGCGATGACCCGCAAACTGGGGACCTGCGTGCTCGTCGGCTTGCCCCCTGGCGAGTTTCCCATGGCATTGTTCGACGTGGTCGCCAACTGCATTACGGTGCGCGGCTCGTTCGTCGGCAATCGCCAGGACATGGCGGAGGCGCTGGCGTTCGCCGCCGCGGGCAAGGTCAAGGCCGACATTGAACTGCAGCCGTTGTCTGCGATCAACCAGGTGTTCGAGCGCCTTGAGCATGGCGATGTCCCCGCGCGGGTGGTGATCGATTTCAGTGGCCGTTGAGAGCGTGAAAAAGCATGCATACGTTTGACAGAGATCGGCGCCAGAGCGTGTTGCTGACGGTGAGTCAGATGGCGGAAGCCGACCGGCTCTCGGTTGTCGCTGGCGTGTCGTCTTTCGCGTTGATGAGCAATGCCGGTGCGGCCGTGGCGCGCGAAATCCAGCGCCGCTGGACGCCCAGGCCGCTGGTGGTCCTCTGCGGACCGGGCAACAACGGAGGGGATGGCTTTGTCACCGCGCATCGTCTGGCCGAGGCAGGCTGGCCGGTGACGCTGGCCATGTGGGGCGATCCATCGGCCCTGAAGGGCGAAGCCAAGCAGCACGCACAACGCTGGCAGGGCGCGGTTCACACGCTGAGCCCAGCGGTGCTCGAGGGGGCCGAACTGATCGTTGACGCGGTGTTCGGCGCCGGCCTTGCCCGCGCCCTGCAAGGGCCGGTCCTCGAGACGCTGACCGCCGCGGGCCGTGGCAATGCTCCGATTATCGCGATCGATATACCCAGCGGGGTCATGGGCGATACCGGTGAAAGCCTGGGCGCGGTCGCGGCCGTGCTGACCGTGACGTTTTTTCGCAAGAAACCGGGCCATCTGTTGCAACCTGGGCGGGCACTGTGTGGCGATGTCGTCGTTGCCGATATCGGTACCCCCGAAACGGTGCTCGACACCCTCGTCCCCCAGACCTATGAGAACCATCCCCGGTTGTGGCTGAGCGACTTGCCGCCCATCGCCACCCAGGATCGTACCCCCCGATGCGCCGGCGTGCTGCCCCTCGACGAGGACGAATTCCGACAGAAATTCGCGTTTTCAGGCGACTCGCTGACCCGCACTCGAGCCGCTGCCCAGTCCTGCTCAAGGGTGGTGGTCCTTGAAGGTGGTGACACGGTCATTGCTGCGCCGGATGGCCAAGCCATCATCAACAGCAATACACCCTCGAACCGGGCGGGTGCCAGCGTCGTATCGCGCTCGATCATTCATGGCCTGCAGGCCCAGGGGATGCCGGCGTTGTCGGCGGCAGCGGCGGGCATGTGGCTGCACGGCGCGGCCATTGCCGAGTTCGGTCCGGGGTTCTCGGCACAAGACTGGCCGGCCGTGCTGCCCGTGCTGTTGCGTAGCCTGGTCAATTGATTTGGCCCCTCGATCAGCGCGGGTTTGATTTTTATCAAGGAGCGCTTGCCAAAAAAAGGCAAGTTAGCCCGCAGCGGCTCCAGGTCAGCAGGGTGATCGACTTGATGAAAGAACAAAGATGAAGCCACGTCTGAAGTACCTTGCCCCCCAAAAGATTACATACGAAGGTATTCAACCAATGGCTTCTCCCGCTGGCGTTACGGTCTCTGGGCTCCAATACAGGAAGTTCAACTTTTCCGGCTTTGAGCTGGCAGGTGATTTGCGATTGCCGCCAGGCACCGAGCGCCTGGTCATTCTGGTGCATGGGAGCGGCGGGGGCCATTCCAACCCGCGCAACCACTATATTGCGGAGTACCTGGCTCGCCACGGCATGGGGACCTTGATGCTCGACCTGCTGACGCGGACCGAGCAACGCTGGGATAACCTGACCGGCGTGCTGCGCTTCGACATTTCCTTGCTCGCCGATCGACTGACCAGGGTCATCGAGGCGATTGCCCACGATGCCGAGTTACGCCCGCTCGCCCTGGGGTTGTTCGGCGCCAGTACGGCCGCGGCCGCCGTCTTGGTCGCCGCCACCCGTGCGGCCACGGTCCAGGCGGTCGTCAGCCGAGGAGGGCGCACCGATCTCGCGTCGCAGGTGTTGCGCCGGGTCAGGGCGCCCACCTTGCAAGTGGTCGGCGCGCAGGACCCGGTGACCCTGCACGTGAATGAACAGACCTGCCGGGCGTTGCACTGCACGCAACACCTGGAGGTCGTGAAAGGGGCCACCCATCTGTTCAAAGAACCAGGCGCCCTGGCGGACGTGGCGAGGTTGACCGGCAATTGGTTTGAAAAGTACCTGCACCCGAACCCTTGCCCACCCCTCCATAGGCCCTGAACGTGAAGTTCGCGCCCTGAGCGATGGCCCACCAATCGGCCGGTTTTCGTCGAGGTCAACCCCTCAAGGAGCACCCATGCACTTCTTAGCCTTGGCGGTCGACTATGACGGCACTATTGCCGAAAACGGCAGCGTCCCACCGGAAGTCTGTGCCTCGCTCGCCGCCCTGAAACACAGCGGTCGCAAGCTGCTGTTGATTACCGGCCGCGAGTTGCAAGCGCTCAAGCACCACTTTGCGCAACTGTCGCTGTTCGACCTGGTCGTCGCGGAAAATGGCGCGCTCTTGTATGACCCTACTACCGATACCGAGGAACTCATCGCAGATCCCGCCTCGACCGAACTGGTGGGGCGCCTGCGCGAAAAGGGGGTGTCGCCCTTGTCCGTCGGCCGGTCCGTGGTCGCCACCTGGCACCCGTTCGAAGAGGCGGTGATCAGTACCATCCGCGAGCTTGGCCTGGAGCTGCAGATCAGTTTCAACAAGGATGCGATCATGATCTTGCCGTCCTGTGTGAACAAAGCCTCGGGCCTGAGTGCCGCGTTGTCGAGGCTGGGGATCTGCGAGCTGAACGTGGTGGGGGTGGGCGATGCTGAAAATGACCACGCGTTTCTGGCACTCTGCGGCTGTGCGGCGGCGGTGAGCAATGCCATTGAATCGATCAAGGCGCGCGCTGATATCTGCCTGACACAGGATCATGGTCGGGGTGTCTGCGAGCTGATAGAAAG
The DNA here is from genome assembly GCF_029457515.1 of Pseudomonas sp. G11. Classification (NCBI taxonomy): domain Bacteria; kingdom Pseudomonadati; phylum Pseudomonadota; class Gammaproteobacteria; order Pseudomonadales; family Pseudomonadaceae; genus Pseudomonas; species Pseudomonas sp. G11. The sequence goes on along the minus strand of NZ_CP120377.1, from coordinate 4,043,702 downwards.
GCTGCTGCAACAAGACGCGGCGCTGGGCAAGATCGAACGCATCGGCTTGCAGTTGGGCCAGACCGACGATGAGCGTCCGGTCTGGCTACCGCCAGGCTCGGTGTTGCTGATCATTGGTAATTCGGGGTGCGGCAAATCGAGCTACGTGACCTGGCTGACAGAACGCATGGTCCAGGCGCGCCAGGATTTCTGCATCATCGATCCCGAGGGCGATTACCTGTGCCTGGAGGACGCGGTTACCGTGGGCGGCCTCACCACGCCCCCCACGACAGAAGAATCACTGCGCCTTCTGTTACAGGCCCGGCTCAACGTAGTAGTGAGCACGCTCGCCCTGGACCCGCCCGCCCGGGTGCAACTGTTTGGCGAACTGCTGCCGTTTATCCAGCGTCTACGGAGCACATCCGGTCGACCCTACTGGCTGATCGTGGACGAAGCCCACTACATGCTGCCTCAGCGCGCGGTGTGGCCCTTGGGGTTTCTCGCCAATATGGGGGCGATCATCGTGGCCCTGGACTTCGACCAAGTCTGCCCGGCGTTGCTCGAAGGGGTCGATATGCTGGTGACCCTGGGCAGCACCGCGAGGGAATTGGTCCAACGCTTCGCCCATCACACGCAGCGAACGTGCCCCGCGTTCCCGGCACACCCACCGGGGCTTGAACCGGTATGCCTCTGGGACCTTCATCATGGTGAAGCGGTTGTGCTTCTGGAGCAGTTGCAGCCGCATCAAAAGCATCACCGCCACAGCGGCAAATACGCTGCCGGCAATGTCGGCGCATGGCGCGCGTTTTACTTTCCCGCGCTGGGCAAGCACGCGTCCAACCTGACGGAGTTTCTATCCGCGCTGGCGCAGCTGGACGCTCGGGCGTTTGGCGAACATCGAAGGGCTGGGGATTTTTCCAACTGGTTCCGCGAGGTGATTCGCGACGATGTCCTGGCCAACAAAACCCGCCTGATTGAAAACGACGACGCGGTATCCATCCAGGTGGCGTTGGAACAGATCAGCCGCCTCGTGCAATCGCGCTACCACCTTGAGCAGGTTGATGCGCCGGGAGCCGCCCCGGTCACAGCGCCAACTCATGAATAATGCGATCGAAATCACGCCCCTGGTACACCGAGGTAAACCCCGACTGCTTATACAAACCATGAATCGGGTAATCGGTCGATAAATCCGTCGAGCGCATCACGCTGAAGCCGTTGCGCCTGGCCGCATCAATCAGGTGCCCCAGCAATAAATGCCCCAGCCCCTTGCGTAGCCAGGGGTCGGCGACGGCGACCGCGCATTCGCAGCAGTCGTCTCTATCCATGGCTTGCCTGTAGCGGCTGACGCCAATGACCTGCAATTCGCCGTCATGGTGGATCAAGGCGAGATAACCCCGGCTGATATCCCCCGGGACGCTCAGCAGCGAGTCGATGATGCGCTCGTCGACATGGGTCACCGCCCCCAGGAAACGGAAGCGCAGTGACAGCGGCGACAAACGCTGGAAGAAGCGCAGCAGGCGTGCGTGATCGTCGGTCGACAGCGGACGGATCAGCACATGCGTTCCGTCGCGCAGTTTCTCCAGCCAGTGCTCTTCGGGTGACGCTTTATCCATCTCGGCGATGAGCGCGGCAGTGTGCGGGTTGGTCAGCATGGGGGGCTCCAGTGCAGGGCAGGTAGTGAAGTCGGTGGCCTCGCGGAACGACCTGCATCACAGTGCGGCTTCGGCAGCGCGGGCTTATTGATTAAAGTCACAAAGCCCGGTGCAAAGGGCCCGGCCATCCCGATAGCGGCACGGTCAATCCGGGGTGTTTGACCTGAATCAAACGCACGTCTGGTCGCCGCGGCAGAATCGGACACTCCGCTGGTTCGATCCGGGGCACGGCATGTCTGTCAAACCGTCCATTCCAGGTGTCACCCATCCCCCCGTGCGTGAAGAAAAACAGCCTTACAGCCGCTCTGCGCTGTGGCTGACCTGGCTGTTGGGCGCGGCGATGTTTGCGACCGTGGTCGGCGTGGCGTTGCAGTTCACCGACGTTGAATCCTTCACCCAGTTACTGACCCAGGCCGAACCGTTGTGGCTGCTGGCTGCGCTGGGTTTGCAAGCCTTGACGTATATGGCGCAGGGGCAGGTGTTTCGGCTGGTGCTCAAGGCCGGGGCACACCGTCTGTCGCTGTGGGACGCGGGCAAGCTCAGCCTGATGAAGCTGTTTGTCGATCAAGCCCTGCCGTCCTCCGGTATCAGTGGCGCTTTTGCAGTGGTGGCGTCGTTTGTGCGCCTGGGGTTTGCCAAACCGGTGGTGCTGGCCAGCCTGGTGCTGGATTTATCCGGCTATTTCCTCGCGTATGCGCTGTCGGTCGGCGTGGCGTTGCCGGTGGTGGTCTTGCAGGGGCATGCGACACCCACGGTGATGACGACGTGCCTGGTGTTTGTCGCCGTCAGCCTGGTATTGGCCGTCGTCACGCCCAGGCTGGCCGGTAGTACTCACCTGGCGGCGCGTTTACCGGGGCAACGCTTTGCGATGGTTGCCAGGATCGTTTCATTGCTCACGGGCGCCGACCGCCAGTTGGTGCGCAGCCGAGGGTTGCTGTGGCGCATTACCGTGCTGGAACTGGCAATCATCCTGTTGGACAGCGCCACCTTGTGGGTTTTGGTGCGTGCGCTGGGGGTGTCCGCACCGCCGTTGGGGTTGTTTGCCGGCTTTATGCTTGCCAGTGTGCTGCGCAGTATCGGCATTGTGCCGGGCGGTCTTGGCGCGTTCGAAGCCGCGGCGGTAGTGACGCTGCATTGGGTGGGGGTGAATGTTGCCGTGGCGCTGTCCGCCACCTTGTTATTCCGGGGCCTGACCTTCTGGTTACCGATGTTGCCGGGCCTCTGGCTGGCCCATCGGGAATGGCAGTCCTCCGCCAGGCAACCCGTGCACTTGGTCGACGCCGATTACTGGAGCCCAGCGCTCAGCCAGGTATTGAGCAGCCTGCACAGCACGCCCCAAGGCTTGAGCCATGCCCAGGCCCGCGCCCGCCTGCGCAGGGCCCCGCCCCAGGCCAAGGACCGCCCGCAAGGCCTGGGCAGGCTGGTGCTGGAGCAAATGCGCACGCCCTTGGTGTTGATTCTGATGGTGGGTGCGCTGGTGGCCGTGGTGGTGGGGGACTGGCTGGATGCGGCGATTGTTGGCTGCATTGTGCTGATCAGCGCGGTACTCAGCGCCTGGTATGAAAGCCGCGCCAGCCACGCGGTGGAACAACTGCGCAGCAAGATCGCGCTACGCGCCACGGTGCGGCGCGCGGGCAAACCCGTGGACGTTGCCGCCAGCGAGGTGGTGCCAGGGGACATTCTGCTGCTCAGCGCGGGCAGCCTGATCGCGGCGGACGGGCGAATCTTGCAGGCACTCGACTGTTTTATCGGCGAAAGCCTGCTGACGGGCGAAACCTTCCCGGTGGAAAAACTGGCGGGGGACTGCGCGCCGGATGCCACCTTGGGGCAGCGCCACAATTGCGTGTTCATGGGCACCTCGGTGCGCAGCGGTACCGCCGAGGTACTCGTCACGCGTTATGCCGCGCAGAGTGAAATCGGCCGTATCGCCAAGACCCTGGCGCTGCGCCCGCCCGAGACCGAGTTCGAGCGCGGCCTGCGACGCTTCGGCGGCCTGCTGTTGCGGGTGATGCTGGTGATCACCATCGTGGTGTTCGGCATCAATATCCTGCTGCACCGTCCGACCCTCGACACCCTGTTGTTTGCGATTGCGTTATCCATCGGCCTGTCACCGGAACTGTTGCCGGCGATCCTGAGCATTACGCTGGCCAAGGGCGCGCAGCGCATGGCGGCCAAGGGCGTGATCGTGCGTCACCTCAATGCCATTGAAAACCTTGGCGCAATGGACATCCTGTGTACCGACAAGACCGGCACCTTGACCCGCGGTGTCGTGGTGCTGGACGGCGCCATGGATGTCGAGGGCCATCCCGCCACCCCTGTGCTGCAATTGGCGGTGTTCAACGCCAGCCTGCAGACCGGCATGCGCAACGCGATGGACGAGGCCATTACCCTGGCCGGTAAAACCCTGGCGCCGTGCCCCGCGGCCAGCAAGCTCGATGAAGTGCCGTATGACTTCGTGCGCAAGCGCCTGAGCGTGGTGGTCGCCCATGCACCTGAGGCCGAGCGGTTGGTGGTGACCAAGGGCGCGCTGGATAACGTGCTCGAAGTCTGCACCCAGGTGCGTCACGGCGCGCAGGACCTGGCGCTGACCGAGGCCGAACGGGCGACGATCGCCCAGCGCTTCGCGGCGTGGAGCGAGCAGGGGTTCCGGGTGCTGGGCCTGGCCACGCGGGCCGTGCCGGACCAGCCGCACTATGGCCGGGAGGTGGAAACCGAGATGACCTTTCGCGGCTTTCTGTTGTTCTTCGACCCGCCGGAGCCGGGGGTCAAGGACACCCTCGCCAGCCTCGACAGGTTGGGGGTGCAGGTCAAGATCATCAGCGGCGACAGTCATCTGGTCGCCCGGCATGTGGCCACGGCAGTGGGCCTGCCGGTGGAACGCATCATCACCGGCGCCGAACTGTCCAGCATGAAGGACGAAGCGTTGATGCACCTGGCGCCGCTGACCATGCTCTTTGCCGAGGTCGACCCCAACCAGAAGGAACGCATCATCCGCGCCCTGCAAAAGACCGGGCATGTGGTCGGCTATATGGGCGATGGCATCAATGATGCGCCGGCACTGCAAGTGGCCGACATCGGCATTTCCGTGGACAACGCCGCCGACGTGGCCAAGCAAGCCGCCGACTTTGTGTTGCTGGAGCACAACCTTGACGTATTGCGCGAAGGCATCGAGGAGGGCCGGCATACCTTTGCCAATACCTTGAAGTACATCTCGATCGTCTCCAGCGCCAACTTCGGCAACATGATCAGCATGGCCCTGGCATCCCTGGTATTGCCGTTCCTGCCGATGCTGGCCAAGCAAATACTGCTCAACAACTTCCTGTCCGATATTCCGTCCATGGGCATCGCCAGCGACAACGTTGACCGTGAATGGGAAAGCACCCCGCACCGCTGGAACATCAGCGAGATCCGCAGCTTCATGGTGGTGTTCGGGCTGGTCAGCTCGCTGTTCGATGTCCTCACCTTCGTGGCCCTGTACCTGATGGCGCAGAAGGGCCCCGAGGTATTTCGCAGTGGCTGGTTCGTGGAGTCGCTGCTGACCCAACTGCTGACCATATTCATCGTGCGCACCTACAGGCCGTTCTACCAAAGCCGCCCGGCGCCCCTGCTGCTGGGCAGCGCCGCGGCCATCGGCCTGCTGGCTGTCGGGTTACCCTACAGCCCGATAGCGCCGTGGTTCGGGCTGGTGCCTTTGCCACTGCCGATCCTGCTGACAGTGCTGGCAATCAGCCTGGTCTACATGGGTGCGGCTGAGTGGGTCAAGCGGCTGTTTTACCATCGCCAGCGGTTGAGTCGCGCTCGCGATACGGCGTTGCGTTAACCGCGTCGGGACTATTCATTGCGTGTCCACGTAACACTCAGGCCGTACTGAGTGTCGCCGTAGCGATATTGGGCCTTGCCTTTGAACGCAGCCTCCAGCGCATGCCCCAGGCGATTCGCGAGATGAATCCCGGTGGTGGTCACCACCAGGTCGTCCTCACTATCCGTCAGGTGGATGATGCGCTCCAGCGCGTGCTCCGTTGCTTCCATTTTTTCGGTGTTTTTGATCAGGTGGATGATTTCGTCATAGTGCTTTCGCAAGAAGCTGCCCGACAGCGTCACAGTGCCGGCGGGGGCATTCTCCGCAATGCGGCGGCAGGCAGGGCAGGTCACGGATTGGGCGTTGTGGACCCCGGTATTTTCAGCTCGGTTCCAATGCCAGTTACCGGCTTCATACACCGCGTCGCACTGCGGGCACATAGCCGCCCCTTCAACCCGCTGCAGGCAATAGGGATCATGGGCCTGGGTTTTGAACAGTTTGTTTTTCTGACTCTGCTGATATTTGTCCATGGCGTTTCTCCTGGCGCATCGAGGAAAAAGTAATGAAGGCCGCGTGGATTTCACGGGTTGATTTGGACGCTGTTTGCCATCGAGCGCGTTGATTTTTATCAACTCGGGGAGCGCCCGGCGACAGTCGGTGAGCGCTTCGCGACCCGTGTCGGCAAGGCGTGTGACTTTGTTGATAAAAGTCAACTTGGTTGCCGGCGCTTCAGACAAGCATGCAGGCTCCGTCGACATGAGAGGAGCCCCCCTGATGGCTCACAGTAAAATCGTGTTTCGCGCGCCTGCTCGCGAAAAAATCCTCAGTGGTGCCACCCAATTGGCGGACGCAGTGCGCGTAACGCTGGGGCCGAAGTCCAAGTCGGTGTTGATGCAGAATAAATGGGGAAACCCGACGGTCTGCAATGATGGGGTCACGATCGCCAAACGCGTTGACCTGCAAGACCCCGAGGAGAACCTCGGCGCGCAGATGCTGCGCCAGGCCGCGGAGCGCACGGGTGAGGCAGTCGGCGACGGGACCAGCACGTCAACGGTGCTGGCCCATGCCATCCTGGCCGATGGCATCCGCAACGTGGTGGCCGGGGCCAGCGCGATCGACCTCAAGCGCGGCCTGGACCGTGGCCTGTTGCTGGTCGTGGAATCACTTGCCGCGCAGTCTCGCCCCGTCAGTACGCCCAAGGAGAAGGCCCAGGTCGCGACGCTGTCAGCCCATAACGATCCCGTCATCGGGCAACTGGTGGCTGACGCCCTGGAAAAGGTCGGGGTCGAGGGCGTGGTCAGCGTCGAAGAGTCCAAGACCACTGAAACGGTGGTCGAGGTCATGGAAGGCATGCGCTTTGATCGGGGGTATGTCTCGCCGTATTTCGTCACCGACACCGAAAAGATGCAGGTCGAACTCGAAGATGCCTGCCTGCTGCTCTGTGACCACAAGATCGGCGTACTCAAAGACTTGCTGCCGTTGTTGGAACAGGTCGCCAAAAGCGGTCAGCCCCTGGTATTGATCGCCGATGACATCGAAGGTGAAGCCCTGACCACCCTGGTCGTCAACCACATTCGCGGCGTGCTTAAAGCCGTGGCGATCAAGGCCCCTGGCTTTGGCGATCGACGCAAGGACATGCTGCAGGACATGGCCGTATTGACGGGCGCCACGGTGATCTCCAACGAACTGGGGATCAGCCTCGAGCAGGTCCAACTGCAACAGTTGGGCCGCGCGCATCGGGTTGTGGTCTCGAAGGACAGCACCGCGCTGATCGGCGGCGCCGGTACCCGCAAAGCCATCGACGCACGCCTGCAACAGATTCGCGGGCAAATGGCGGCGACCAGCAGCGAATATGACCGTGAAAAGCTGCAGGAGCGGCTGGCCAGGCTATCCGGCGGCGTCGCGGTGATCCGCGTCGGCGCGCCGTCCGAGGCTGAAATGAAAGCGCGCAAGGACGCCCTGGACGATGCGATTTCGGCGACCCGTGCAGCCATCACCGAAGGGATTGTCCCCGGCGGCGGCCTCGCGCTGCTCAAGGCCGTGCCGCTGATCGCCGCCGATGAAACCCAGGTGGAGGGCGATGTGCGCACCGGCCTGCAGATACTGCGCCGGGCTTTGGAAGCGCCGGCGCGGCGCATTGCGGAAAACTCGGCGGTAGACGCCGGCGTGGTCGTTGCGCGCATGCTGGCGGAGCCCGGAAACATTGGTTTTGATGCCTCCGCCAATGCGTATGTCGACATGTATGAAGCCGGCATTATCGACCCGACCAAAGTCGTGCGTATTGCCTTGGAGAACGCGGTGTCAGTGGCCAGTATCCTGCTGTTGACCGAGGCCACCATCACCGATATCCCAGAAAAAGAAGCGCCAGCCCAACCGTCGTTCCCGGACGCTTGAACGCCGGGGCGCGCCTGGTTTTTTATTCGAGTCACCCGAGCGTTCGTCCAGGCGGACACCGTGGTGAACCCCCCTCATGGAGGCCCGCACACATGAACCTGACCAAAGCCATTGCCGGCCGGCGCTCGACACGTGACTACACGACAGAAGCCGTCGATGAAAAACTCATTCTTCGTTTGATCGACGCCGCCGTCCAGGCGCCCAGCTCGATGAACCAACAACCCTGGACGTTCACGGTGATCCGTGACCAGGCGCTGCTGGAGCGGATTTCCCAGGAAGCCAAGGCCTGGGTGCTTGCCACGACTCCGGTGGGAGAGCACTCCAGTCACTTCCAAACGTTGCTCAGTGATGAAGACTTTCAGCTTTTCTACCACGCACCGGTATTGATACTGATCTCCGGTAACGAGCCCAACCAGTGTATTGAAAACTGCGCCCTGGCTGCCGAGAACCTGATGCTGGCGGCTTATGCCGAGGGGCTTGGAACCTGTTGGATCGGTTTCGCCCAGGGCTATCTGAATACGCCGCAGGGTAAGCACGCATTGGGGCTTCCCGCCGAATGGACGCCTGTGGCCCCAATCATCGTCGGTCATCCAAAGTCTGCGCCCGCGCCTATCGCGCACAAGGCGCCGTCCATTCACTGGATAGGCTGATCAGAGGGCGGCAGCCACGGTCGATCCTGCGTCGGGTTTGTCTATGGGTTTTCTGATGTGGATCAGCTCCGTTGCCAGGGCGGCTCCTATGCTTGAAATGCCCCATAACGTCGAGATGAACTGAAATGAACAGACCGCGCTTGATTGGCCAGTGTTTGTTGATCACGGCAAGCATTCTGCTGTTACCGTCCATGAGCGTCTTCGCCAACCCGGTGATGCCGGGCCCCGGTCCTGGTCCGATGTTTCATCACGCCGCCGGTTTCGATTGGGTCAAGCACACGCAGCGGACCCTGGACGACCTCAAGGGCAAGCTGATGCTCAAGCCGGAACAAATGCCCGCGTGGGAAACCTGGGCATCGGGCGTCATCACCGATGCCAATCAGCAAGCCGACAAGGGCAGGGCCGCCGACAGTGACCAAGCGCCGGCCAGGCAGGCTTCGAACAATCAAACGACGCCTGAACGGATGGCAAACGGCATCGAGCGCCTGCGTGTGCAAACCAACTGGATGCAGGCGCAATTGGTGCGCCTGGATGCCGCCCAGGCTCGGACCCAGACCTTTTATGACGCCTTGGACGCGCAGCAAAAAACCATTTTCGACCTGTTCTGGCGCGTGATGCACCGCAGAATGGCCGGTCAGGCTGCGTGGCAGATGCCCATGCACATGCCCATGCAGATGTCATGGCCGACAACCAACGACATGCCCTGCCAGATAAGCCAGCCCCTAGAGTAATGCGCGGCGCCATGGGGTGAACATCATGAACATTGCGCAGGGTTCCCGCGATACCGCCTGGCCCGATACGTTGAAGCGCCGGGGTGGTTTTTCCTTCCTGTCTGGAGATCGATCATGAGCCAATACACCTGCTTGTTACTGATCATCAACCCCGCCCTGCGGGATGCCTCGGCGATTACCCATGCCGGTGCCCTGGCCAAGGCCAGTGGCGCGAGCCTGCACATTGCCGCGTTGGCAAAACCGCTGGAAATATTGGCGTTGCTGGAAGGCGACGTGCGCGACCGAGCCCGCGAAAGCTACCTCGAGGATCACCACCACTGGCTGGAAGCCCAGGTCAAGAGTCTCCACGCGCTTGGCCTGAACGTGACCACGCAGGTGGCATGGGCCACTGACATCAAGCGAGACATCCTGGATTACGTCAGCGAGATGCAGCCCGACCTGTTGATCAAACAGGTGCAGCACGAGTCTGCGCTCAGGCGCGCGTTTTTCACCCCGCTGGACTGGCAGTTGCTGCGCGAGTGCCCGATTCCTGTGTACCTGGTCGGCGGCCGGGACCATGCCTTGCCGCGTATTGTCGTGGCTGCGGTTGACGTGTCGGATATCCAGCAGGCGAACAGCGAGCTGAACGCGCGCATCATTGATCAGGCCATCAACCTGGCCCTGCAATGCAATGCTGAGCTGCACATGCTGTATGCCTGCGATATGTCCGCGCTGTACATGGGCGACATGGGCGGTATGGCGCTTTCCAACCTCAGCAAGGAGCTGGCGAGCAACGAGGAAAAAAGATTCCTCGAACTGGCCAAACGTTATGGCGTGCCGTCGGACCGTCATCACTTCGTGTCGGGCAACCCGGTTGCGGTGCTGAGTCAATTCGCCAAGGAACACCAGGTGGATGTGATCGTGATGGGCCGGGTCCAGTACCGCGGCATCGAGAAGCTGCTCGGCAGTACCACTGAACACATCCTCTACCAAGTGCCTTGCAGCGTACTGGCGGTCTAGCGCGGCGAAGGCCCGGTGTAATCAACCAACAGGCGCTAGCGTCTGATGAGGTGCCCCATGATTCATAGCCCTTCACTGCAAACCCTCTGGCCCGATCGGTCGGTGGCCGGTCAAGGCCTGGTGGAGCCGTTGCTCAAATACGCAGGTCGAGCCGACGTCATCATCCTCGCCTTACCCCGTGGCGGAGTCCCCGTGGCATATGAGGTGGCTACCGCCCTGCAGGTGCGCCTGGACCTCCTCGTGGTACGCAAGCTCGGCTTGCCGTCCCATCCGGAATTCGCCATGGGCGCCATTGCCAGTGGCGGTATCCATATACGCAACGAAGAGATGCTGCGCGATCATCCGATTGATCAAGACCGTTACGACGCCGTAGTCGCCCGCGAAACACGCGAGTTATCGCGCCGTGAGCAGGTTTACCGGGGCGCCCGAGCGCCGCTGCAACTGAAGGATCAGGTGGTCATCCTGATCGACGACGGCCTGGCGACGGGGGCCTCGATGCTCGCCGCGGTCCAGGCGGTGCAGTTGCAGCACCCGGCGCGTATCGTCGTGGCGGTGCCGGTAGCGCCGCTGGAGACGGTGGAGACCCTGCGCTGTATCGTCAATGAAGTGATCTGCCCGCTGACGCCTGAGCGGATGATGTCCATCGGTTACTGGTACGCGAATTTCCCGCAGCTCACCGATCAAGAGGTCATCGAGTTATTGCAGCTGGCCTGGCAACGCGAATCGACTGAAGCGCACTCGGGGGAGAACCGCCTCGAAACCTGAACCGCGAGGAGCGAACCCTATACACCGAACGGAAAGGTTTCGTCCTCCGGTTCCAGGTGTTCGCTTTTGGGCAGTGCCAGGGCCTTCACCGCTTGCGTTTGCTCGATCCAGATCATGGCGTCGAACTGTTCGGCCAGTACCGCTTCGAAGTAGTGGCTGTCACGTTCGGTGTCGGGGCGGTAAATCACCCCAATGGCACGTTCCAGAAGGGTATTGGACAACGCGGTGCGCAGCTCGCTGCGCTGCGGGTCGCGCCAGTCGGTCAGCGACGCCGGCACACCGGCCTTGAGGAACTGATGCTCCCAACTGTCGGGACGAGAGGGCCGCACCTCCTTGATGAGCATGTCGGCGTCCCAGTCATCGGCCGCCGCCACTTGGCCACGGTCGGTGCTCATGCCGATCAACACCGCATTGCGCCCATAGGCGCTGCGGCAGAGCTGGCCGATGTTGAACTGGCCCTTCCAGCCCATTTCCGTCGCCGCGGCATTGCCGATATGGGAGTTGTGCGCCCAGACCACGGCTTTGGCGTGTGGCCCACGATGCTCAAGCAGGGCGCGAAGGGTGTCGAACATGTGGCGGTCACGCAGGTTCCAGGAAGCGGTCGAACCACGATAAACGGCACGGTAATACTGCTCGGCTGCCCGCACCACCCGGGCATTTTGCGCGGCATTGAAAAACCCTTCGTCATCCTGGATAAGCCCGGCCAATTGTTTGGCCAGCATCACGTTGAGTTGTTCGACCACCTGAGGTTCACAGGGCATCAGGCCGTTGCGTTCGACGAAGTGACCGTACAACGCGGGATCATCCTGCCAGGGCGTCAGGCAGCCATAGCGCCGTCGTGCTTCCACGGCCAATGGCGGATCAACCTTGTCCAGATAGTGCAGCACCTCATGAATCGAGTTGCGCATGCTGTACACATCCAGGCCACGGAATTCGACGCGATCTTCGCTGGCGCGTTGATGATTGTAGCGATGCAGCCAATGGGCAAAGGCCTTGACCTCAGCGTTGCGCCACATCCAGGTCGGGAAGCGGCTGAAGATGTGGCGGGTCCACGCCGACGGGGCCAACCCTCGGACATACCGGTCGACATGGCCGGCATCGGGCCAGTCGGCCTCCACGGCGACGATGGTGAAGCCGTGCCGCTCGATCAACCGTTGAGTGATGGCGGCCCGGGTTCGATAGAAATCGCTGGTGCCATGGCTGGCCTCGCCAATCAGCACCAGCCGCGCCTCCCCATAGCGATCGAACAGTTCACCAAACGCCACCGCATCGAGTGCCGGCAGTGGCTCGGCAAATTGACGCAGAACCGGCACGATGGCCGCCCTGTCGGCCGCGCCATAGTGTTTATCCAGCAGGCGTTGGGCGGGTGTGTTCACGGCCGTCATCCTCATCCAGGGTTTGTCTATTCCTATACCCTGACCCAGGCGAATCATTGAGTTTTGTCAATAAAGCCTGCACGACCTTGAGCGAAGGTGTTTGAACCCGCTACGCGCCGACGACCGACGCTGATCATGGAGGCATGTGCCATGAGGTGCTCTATCAACCGATCACACCTGGCGCTTGCCGTCTGCGTGGTGGTGCTTGTGGGCTGTTCCGGCACCCGTGATCGGGCATCGCAAAAAACCGCGTCCATGCCCGCGCTTGCCTTGGTGAACGACGTGTGTTCCCTGTGCCACGGGCTGACGGGGGAGTCGGTGTCGCCGTCGTTTCCCAAGTTGGCCGGTCAGCAAAAAGACTACCTCAAGGCCCAGTTGACCGATTTCAAAGGCCATGTGCGCATGGATAAGGCCGCGACTCAGTACATGTGGGGCTTCACCCATTTGACCGACGTCCAGATCGCTGACCTGGCGGACTATTTTTCAAAGCAGCGGCCCATGCAGGCAGAAAGCGAAACGCCGGATGCCAGGGGCGAATGGATCTTTCGCCACGGCGTGCCGGCAGCCGGTATCGCCCAGTGCAGCGCCTGCCATGGCAGCGAGGGGCAGGGCCAAGGTCGGACACCGCGCGTGGCCGGCCAGCATGCCGCCTACCTGATCAGCCAGATCAAGGTGTTTCAACAGGCTGACCTGCGCGAGCGGGGGGACCTGGAGAGCCAGATTGCGCATACGCTGTCGGACGCCGATGCCGAGGCGGTCGCGCATTACATGGCGAGGCTGGGGCCATGAAACTCACGGCTGTACCGCCTCGGGAAGCGTTGCTCGGCGCGCCGCCCCCCACGGCCGAACGCTCGCAGGCGATCAGTAACGATGAGATTGCCGCGGTGTTTGACGATATCGCCGACCTGCTCGAGATCGATGACGCCAACCCGTTTCGCATCCGTGCTTACCGGGTGGCGGCGCGCACCGTGAGGGCGCTGACGGTCGAACTGGCGCCGCTCATCGCACGTGGCGAACCCTTGCCAAAACTGCCGGGGATTGGCGTGGACCTGGCGGGCAAGATCAGTGAAATCGCCACGACCGGCAATTGTGCCCTGCGTCAGCGCTTGCGTTCGACATTGCCGCCTGGGCTGGTGGAATTGCTGTCCATCGCCGGCCTGGGGCCCAAACGCATCAAGCACCTTTACCATGACCTGGGCATCGCCACCGCGCAGCAACTGTGCGAGGCCGCCCAGCAGGGTCATATCCGTCACGTTCCCGGTTTTGGCGAACGGCTGGAGGCGCGCTTATTGAGCGCCGCGCAGAAGGGGCTCGGAAAGGATCGCCGATTGCCGCTGGCGGTTGTCGAGCCCGTGGCGCTGCGGTTGATCGAATACTTGCGCCAACTGCCCGGGGTCGAGGATGCCCAGTTGGCTGGCAGTCTGCGGCGTATGCGCGACACCGTGGGGGATATCGACATCCTGGTGACCGCTGCGCCCTCGGTGGGTGTCACGGCGCACTTGGTCAAGCACCCGGAGGTTTCCACCGTATTGGTGAAAGGTCGTACACGGGCCAGCGTCGTGCTGGACTCCGGTCTGCAAGTGGATGTGCGGGTCGTCAAACCCGCGGACTTGGGTGCCGCGCTGGTGTATTTCACCGGCAGCAAGGCGCATAACATCGCGATCCGCAAGCAGGCGCGGGACCTAGGGCTCAAGCTCAATGAATATGGGGTGTTCAAGGGGCAGGAGCGGCTGGCGGGGGCCACGGAGGTGTCTGTTTATCAGGCGCTCGGGTTGCGCTGGATCACGCCGGAGTTGCGTGAAGATCGCGGTGAAGTGGCGGCGGCACTCAGCGGGCGTTTGCCGAGGCTCGTGGAGGTGAGTGACCTCAAGGGTGATTTGCACGTGCACAGCCTTGACTCCGATGGCGGCAATAGCCTGGAGCAGATGGCATTGGCCGCGCAGCAAGCCGGGTTGGAATACCTGGCGATCACCGACCATTCCCGCGCACTCGCAGTGGCCCATGGTCTGGCTGGCGAGCGGTTGTTGAAGCAGATCGACCAGATCGATGCACTCAACGCCCGCCTTCAGGGCATCACCGTGCTCAAGGGCGTGGAAGTCGAGATTCTCGAAGATGGCACCCTGGATCTACCGGATACGATCCTGGGGCGCCTGGATCTTGTGGTGGGGGCGGTCCACTCCCATTTCGGCCTGACACTGCGCCAACAGACTCAACGCCTGCTCAGGGCCATGGATCATCGTTATTTCACGATTCTGGCGCACCCGTTGTGTCGCCTGATCAATGAACGCGCGCCGTTGAATATGGACCTGTCGGCCATCATCAGGGCCGCCGCCGCACGCGGCTGCTGCCTGGAGCTCAACGCGCAACCCCAGCGCATGGACCTGTTCGATCTGCAATGCCAATACGCCAAAGACCAGGGCGTGCTTATCAGCATCAATTCGGATGCCCATCGCGCCACGGATTTTTCGTATTTGCGCTACGGCGTCGCTCAAGCCCGGCGTGCCTGGCTTGGTAAGGATGACGTACTCAATACCCGCTCACTGAGGGCGCTGAAGTCTTTATTGGCCAAGGCGCGGGGAGGGCGCGCCGACGCTGCCAGGGAATGATTGTTGGTCGATAGTTGACAAAAATCAGAGTGCCACCACCACAGCGCCGGATACTTGAACCGCAGCAGGTGCTTTCCTGCCATGACCTTCAAGGAGATTCCCATGAATATGCGTTTACCCGTTGTGTTGCTCAGCATCCTGTTGGCGCTGTCGGCCGGTTGCAGTAGTAAGTCCGCCAAAGAGCTGGATGCGCGCCTGGAGTCGGCCCAAAGCAATGCGCTGTCGGCGAAAGCCAGGGCCGATGAAGCCTACTCCAAAGCCGAGCAGGCGGCGGCAGCCGCCAATCAAGCGCAACAGACCGCCGACCAAGCCAATGAGCGTGCCAGCCGGGTACTCGAAAAGGCGAGCCGCAAGTAGTGAACGGTTGCAGCACCCGACGCCTCGTCGGGCTTGCTGCAAGGCCGCTCCAACGCGGGCGGCAGCGACACAGGCTTGGGTATTCCGACCGGTGCCGGGCAGGGCAGGAGAAGTCATGAGTAGCGTCCCCACCACTGCCGCCGCACACCCGGCCATCGCGTCGAACGGTCTGAGTAAATGGTTTGGCGAGGGCAGTGCGCGCATGACGGCGGTCGATCAGGTGGCGCTGGTCGCGCAGTTTGGCGAAATGGTCTTTATCGTCGGGCCTTCCGGCAGTGGCAAAACCACCCTGTTAAGCATGATCTCCGGGATATTGCGCCCCGACGCCGGCACAGTGACGATCAATGGGCAGGATATCTGGAGCCTGAGCACCGACCAGTTGGCCGAGTTGCGGCTCAACAGCATTGGCTTCGTGTTCCAGGACTATCATCTCTTCGCGCGGCTGACCGCCGCTGAAAATGTGGCCATTCCCTTGATTCTCCAGCACCACGACTGGAATGACGCAATTGCGCAGGCCAGGCAAAGCCTGGAGGTCGTCGGGCTCAAGGACCGCGGGGACATCCTGCCGGTCAAACTGTCGGGCGGCGAGCAGCAGCGTGTCGCCATCGCCCGAGCGATTGTCGGCGCCCCGCAGATATTGATCCTGGATGAGCCCACGGCGTCCCTGGATGGCGACACCGGGAAAATGATCATCGCTTTCGTCAAGGAAAAAATCCTCAATCAGCAGCGCTGCATCCTGATCGTTACCCACGATGCGCGGATCAACGAGTACGCCGATCGTATCATCTATATGGAAGACGGCCGTATCTCCGAGCCCACCAGGGCTGCGCTGTGAAAAAGCCGATCCTGTTTGCGCTGGCGATACTCGGCGTGCTCGCCGGGCTGGTCGCTGCCTACCTGTTCGGACGCACCCCTCAAACGCTGCCGCCGGCCTTTGCGCCGGCGAGCAGCAGCTACGAGAGCGCCATCTATGCCAACGGCATCATCGAAAGCGAGCAGTCCGGTGGCAGCAATATCGTGATCTATCCGCAGGTCGCCGGGCCGGTCACGCAAGTGCTGGTGCGCGAGGGGCAGACGGTCACGCGCGGCACACCGTTGGTGATGATCGATGACGCATTGCCCCGCGCCAATTTCGAACTGGCGCAAGCCAATATGAGCACGGCGCGGGATCAGTACAACAAACGCCTGGCCTCATATGCGCTGGATCCCAAGTCGATCAGCAAGGACACCCTCGATACCGCGAAGGGCACGGCGGCCCAGGCGCAGGCATCGCTCAACGTGGCCGCCGCGGCATTGGCGCAATACGTGATCAAGGCCCCCAGGAGCGGGGTCATCCTGGCGATCAACAGCACCGTTGGCAGTTATGTGTCGTCCCAAGGTGCCTACGACACCTACACCCAAGGGTTCAGCCCGCTGGTGGTCATGAGTGCCGACCAGGCGTATCTGGCCGTTCGCTGCTACGTGGACGAGATCCTGATTGCCCGGCTGCCGGCCCCCGAACACATGCGTGCGCAGATGCTGATCCACGGCACGGATATCAAGGTTCCGTTGGAGTTCGTGCGCTTGCAGCCTTACGTATCGCCGAAGATCGAGTTGTCCAATCAGCGCCAGGAAAAAGTCGACCTGAGGGTGCTAGCGGTGATTTTCCGGTTTGATAAAAAAGACCTGCCGAGGGTGTATCCAGGACAGTTGGTGGATGTCTTCATAGGTCAGAAATAATGCACAGGCTCGCTTGGTTTGGCCGCGTATGCGCCGGTTGGCTCGCCCTGAGCCTGCTGATGCTGGGCAGCGCCTGTACGGTTGGCCCGGACTTTTCACGCCCGCCGGCTCCCACGCCATCCGGCTACCTGCGCGATGCGCTGCCGAGGTCGGTCGCGGCGCAGGGGCAGGAACAACGGTTTTTGCCGGGCAGTGAGGTGTCACCGTACTGGTGGCGTTTGTTTCAGTCCGCGCCGCTGGACGCACTGGTGGACCAGGCGATTGCTCACAACATGACCTTGCAGGGCGCCGAGGCCAGTCTGCGCCGAAGCCAGGACACGCTGATGGCCGGATATGGGGTGTTCTACCCGCAGCTGGATGCCCACTTCGGTGCCGGCCGGGAACGCAGTGCGCCCATTCAGCAAGGCCAGTCGACGCCCGGCTCGGTCTTCAATGTGCTGACTTTGAGCGGCACCATCAGCTACACGCTGGATGTGTTCGGCGGTGAGCGGCGCACCGTTGAGGGCCTGCAAGCGCAGGTCGACCAGCAACAGTGGCTGATGCAGGCGGCCTACCTGACGTTGACGGCCAATGTGGTCAACACGGCCATCGCACGTGCGGCCTATACCGCGCAAATCGAAGCCACGCAGCAACTGATTGAGTTGCAAAAGCAGCAACTTCAATCGACCCAGGCCCAGGTACGCAGTGGTACGGCGCCGTATTCCTCGAGCTTGAGCGTGCAAAGCCTGATCGCCAGCAATGAGGCGTCATTGCCGGCGTTGAAGCAGAAAGTCAGTCAGGCCGAGCATCTACTCGCCACGCTTGAAGGCGCGATGCCCAGCCAACTGTTCCTTCCCGACATCCCGCTGAGCGGACTTTCCCTGCCCAAGGACCTGCCCGTCAGCCTGCCTTCCGTGCTGGTGCGCCAGCGCCCGGATATCCTCGCCGCTGAAGCGCAGCTGCACCAGGCCAGCGCCAATATCGGGGTAGCGACGGCGGCGATGTTCCCCAGCTTCAGCCTGACGGGTACCTACGGTACCGCCGGGGCTTCCGCCGGTTCCCTGTTTGCCGGCGCCGGACGCTTCTGGAGTGTCGGGCCTTCGATGGATATCCCCGTGTTCCAGGGCGGGCGCCTGTGGTACGGACGCCAGGCCGCCATCGATGCGTATCAGCAAGCGGCGGCGAATTATCGGCAGGTGGTGCTGGAGTCTTTCGCGCAAGTCGCCGATGCCCTCAAGGCCTTGGAGTTCGATGCCCAGGCCGTGCAAAAACAAGCCGAGGCACAAGCCACGGCGCAGGAGGCATTGCGCTTATTGCAAGCCAACTACCGGGCGGGCCTGGTGACCTACCTGGAGCTGTTGGCCGCCGACGTGCAACTGCACCAGGTGAACATCGCTTACTTGCAGGCGTTGGCCCAACGTCACCAGGACACGGTGGGGTTGTTCGTCGCCCTGGGAGGCGGGTGGTGGAACCGTCCGGACGCGGCAACGAAAAGGCCGGCGCCATGAAGTACGCCGGCATCCTGCGCATCGGCTACAAGCTGCTGGTGAATGATCGCGCCAAGTTCTCTGCGCTGCTGGTCGGGATCACCTTTTCGGTGTTCCTGATGATGCAAATGACCGCGATGTTCGCCGGCATTCTGAATCGGGCGTATTCGACGGTCACCAACATCGGGGCGCCCATGTGGATCATCGATCCGTCGGTCAACACGCCCACCATCGTCATTCCTCTGCCGGACTATTTGCTGGATGCGGTGCGCAGCATGGACGAGGTTGAATATGCCGTGCCGATTTTCATTGGCAGTGCACAGGTGCGGCTGGCCGACGGGACGTACCAGGGCGTCAGCGTGATCGGCCTGGATGATACGAGCCTGTTTGGCCGCCCGGCGTTGGAGCAGGGGGCCATCGAGGACATCTACGCCGAGAATGCCTTCATCATGGTCCACGATGCCGAGTTTTCGAAGCTGGGCAACCCCCGTATCGGCACCTCGTTCGAACTCAACGATCACCGCGGCACTATCGTGGGCATCGCTAAAGTCCTGGTCGGCGGGTTGACTGGCGTGCCGACGCTGTACACCACCTACCGGCGAGCCATCGAGTACATTCCGACCACCCGTTTTACGGTCTCCTACATTTTGCTCAAGCCCAGGAGCCGTGCGGCTGAAGCCGCGATCGAGCAGCAAGTGGCCCGCCTGGGTTATGTCGCCTTGACCAAGGAGGCATTCAACCAGCGCATTGCCGATTTCTATATCTACCAGACCGGGGTGGGTACCAACATCCTGCTGATGACTGTCATCAGCTTTCTGGTAGGCCTCTCGATTTCCGGCCAGACGTTCTACACCTTCATCCTGGAGAACCTGGACAAGTTCGCCGCCCTCAAAGCCATTGGCGCCAAGAGCCGGGAGTTGGTGTACATGATCCTGTTCATGGCACTGTTTACCGCCATGACCGGTTACGGCCTGGGCATCGCCCTGGTGACCCTGCTGATCAGCGTCACGCGGACTTACTTGCCTAACTACGCGGCGATCATCACCTTCTGGAACCTCGGGTTGGCGTTTGGCATGGTGTTGTTGATCGCGGGATTTTCCAGTTACCTGGGGATCCGCAAGGTCCTGAGGATTGAGCCGTACGATATCTTTCGCGGCTGAGGCGCATGCAGCGCGGTGGCCACGCCGGAGCGTACACAAAAAAAGCCCCTGGCCGGTTTCCCGGCGAGGGGCAAGATGGCCTGGGATTCACTCGCCCTTGATCGGCACGACCTTATCCGCTTTCATGGCTTCAGGCTTTTTCGGCAACGAGATGCTCAGCACACCCTTGCTGAAACTCGCGTCGATCTTATCGGCGTCAATTCCCTTAGGCAGGTTGAACACCCGTTCGAAGGAACCGTAGTGACGCTCGCTAAGGTGGTAGCCTTTGCGTTTTTCTTCCTTGTCCTCCTGCTTCTCACCTTTGATGATCAGGCTGCCATTGGACAGTTTGACCTCAATGTCTTTCTGGTCCATACCGGGCACTTCGGCGGTAATTTCGTAGCTTTTGTCTTTCTCGGTGATGTCCACGGCGGGCATGCCATGGCCTATCAGCTCGCGACGCCAGAACGGTTCAACGTCGAACAGGCCCCGGCTGAAGGGCGACAGGCTGGTACCGAGATTAAAGTCCTCAAACAGATGGTCGACCTGTTGCCGCAGTTTTTCCAGTGGCCGCCACAGGTCTGTCGTCATGGGGAGCCGGTCGGATTTATGTTCGGTCGTGACCGGCATTTTTTTTGCGGAATTGCTCATCTTGATACTCCTCTCAGATAGAAGGCAGGCAACGCAGATCCATGGCGTGGCCTGCCAGGACAGAACACGGGGTCTCTTACAAGGTCAGTGTCCCCGACCACAGCATCCAGCCGGCGTAGGCAGCGGCCGCCCAGATGATGATCAACAGCCCGGTTTCAGGGCCGCTGAGCGGTTGCCCCTGACGGGCTTTCATGCTGCCCAGGTAGATCAACGAGCCAGGGGCGTAGAGGAGGGCGCTGAGCAGCAGGTATTTAGGCCCGGCGGCGTAGAGCAGCCATACGCAATACAGCGTGGCGACCGCCGCGATGGCCATGTCGCGCAGTTGCAGGGCGCGGTGGCCGGCGTAGGTGGTGCCCTGCCAGGTCAGTTTCAATGCATAGAGGCCGCTGAACAGGTAGGGCACCAGGATCATCGACGTGGCCAGGGAGATCAGCGCGAGATAACTGGCGCTCGAATACAGGGTCAACAGCAGGAATACCTGGATGCAGCCGTTGGTCAGCCACAGCGCATTGGCGGGCACGCCCTGGGTATTTTCCGTGGCCAGCGCGCCCGGCATGACCTTTTCCTTGGCCGGCGTAAATACCGACTCGGCGGCCAGCAGCGTCCAGGCGAGCAGGGCGCCGCCCACCGAAATGATCAAGCCGATACTGATCAGCACCGCCCCCCATGGCCCGGCCGCTACCTGCAGTACACCCGCCATCGATGGGTTCTTGAGGGCAGCGAGTTCCGGTTGTTTGAGAACCCCCAGCGACAGCAACGACACCGCGATCAGCAGCAACAGCGTGATAACAAAACCGATCACCGTGGCGCGCCCGACATTCGCGCGCTCCGCCGCCCGGGCAGAAAACACGTTGGCGCCTTCGATCCCGATAAACACCCAGACAGTCACCAGCATGGTGCTTTTGACTTGATCCAACGTACTGCCCAAGGCGGGCGCGCCCCAGAAGTCGACGCTGAAGGTCTCACGCTGGAACGCCGCGATCACCAGGCCGATGAACAGCAGCAACGGCACGATCTTGGCGAGGGTCGTCAACGCGTTGGCGCGGGCAGCGGTGCGCACCCCCCGCAGGATCATCCAGTGCAACGCCCACAGCACCACGGATGCACCGGCGATCGCGGCTTTGTTATTGCCATCGCCGAACAGCGGGAAGAAGTAGCTCAGGGCCGCGAACAGGATCACCAGGTAACTGACGTTACCGATCCAGGCACTGATCCAGTAACCCCAGGCGGAATTGAAACTCAGGTATTCACCGCCCAGCGCACGGGCATAGGCAAATACGCCGTTGTCCAGCGCCGGTTGACGGTTGGACAGGGTCTGATAGACCAGGGCCAGCGACAGCATGCCGACGCCGGTGATCAACCACCCAATCAGGATCGCGCCAGCGCCCGCACCGGCCGCCATGTTTTGTGGCAGGCTGAAAATGCCGCTGCCGATCATCGAGCCGACCACCAGGGCGATCAACAGACTCAACGACAGGCGCTTGGGTTCAACCTTGTGCAGACTGCTCGCAACGGGTTGGGCAGACGGCGGGGCGATCGGTTGGGAGCCTTGTAGATGCGTAGCCATGACGAACCTCCAGGAAACTAGCGTTTCTGCACCAGCGAGTACGAAGGTGCGACTGCTGCGCTTAATTTCTGCGTGAAGGGCCAGGGCCTGGTTGATTTAAATCAGATGTAGGTGTCGTCGGGTCAGTGGGAATACCTAACTGATTGAATGGGTTTATAAAAAAAATCGCGTTGATCCGGAGCCCGATGGCTTGCGCAGGGTGCAAGCCACACACCGTCTCGCGTTCAAACCTGCATGAATTGCCTGATTCTGTCCCCGCACTGATCGGCACGAATGCTCTCGGGCGCCGCATCCAGCGCAACCAAACCGTTTTCCATGAAAATCACCCGGTCGGAAATTGACAGGGCGAAGTCCATCTCATGGGTCACTATCAACAGGGTCATGCCGTCTTTG
The DNA here is from genome assembly GCF_029457515.1 of Pseudomonas sp. G11. NCBI lineage: Bacteria > Pseudomonadati > Pseudomonadota > Gammaproteobacteria > Pseudomonadales > Pseudomonadaceae > Pseudomonas > Pseudomonas sp. G11. The sequence continues at coordinate 4,021,459 of NZ_CP120377.1, read as the reverse complement.
GCCAAGTCGCCGATCACCTTGAGCACATCGCCCACCAGTTCCGGGTCGAGGGCTGACGTTGGCTCATCAAACAGCATGATGTGGGGATCCATGGCCAATGCGCGGGCAATTGCTACCCGTTGTTGCTGGCCTCCAGACAATTGGTGCGGGTATTTTTGCGCGTGCGCCAGCAGCCCGACCTTGTCCAGCAGGGCGTAGGCACGCTGCTCACTGACGAACGTGTCGACGCCGTGATAGCGCGGTGCAAGCGTGACGTTGTCGAGAATGGTGCGATGTGGAAACAGGTTGAAGCTCTGGAACACCATACCGATGCGCTTCACCCCACGGCGGACTTGTTGCGCATGGGGGTTGTCACCGGCGTGGATATAACTTTCGCCGAACAGAATGATCTCGCCTTGGTCGATGCTCTCCAGGGCGTTGATCGTTCGAATCAGCGAGGTTTTTCCCGATCCCGACGGGCCGATGATGGAAATCACCTGACCCACATCAATGCTCAGGTTGATGCCCTTGAGCACCGCGTGCTGGCCGTAGCGCTTGTGAATATCGACCAGTTGCAGGGCGGGCGCCGAGCCGGCTCCCAACGCGGTACGAGCGCCCGTGGAAGGCGGGGCCACCTGTGACGCACGCAGGCGCTGCACGCTGATGTCATCCAGGGTGTGTGGTTTGCGGTTGTTGAGTTCCAGGTGTTGTTCCAGCCAATGAAACAGCCAGCCGAGCACGGTCACGATCAGCACGTAATACACCGCCACCGCCGACAGGGTTTCCATGACCAGGAAGTTTTGCGCGTACAGGCGCTGGCCTACGGTCAGTAGTTCGGTCAAGGAAATCACCGAGACCAGCGAGGTCAGTTTCACCACGGTGATGTATTCGTTGATCAGCGTCGGCAGGGAAATGCGAAACGCCTGCGGGATCACGATCAGGCGCTGTAGCCCGATCAGACCGATGCCCAGCGCGCGGCCGGCTTCTTTCTGGCCTTTGGCAACGGATATCAAGCCGCCACGGTGAATTTCCGCCATGTACGCCGCTTCGGTGACCACCAGGGCCAACAGGCCGGAATAGAAGGGGTTGGAGAGTACTTCACGGGTGACCGGGAACATCTGCGGCAGGTTATAGACGAACACCACCAGGACAAGCAGCGGCACGCTGCGAAAGAACCAGATATAAATCGACGCCGGCACGCTGACCCAACGCGTGGCCGAGAGTTTGGCCGAGGCCAGCAGGAACCCCAATAGCATGCCGATGAACCAGGCCAGCGTGCTGAGCTGCACCACGGTAACGCAGGCGCTCCAGAAGTCGGAGACTGAAAACAGAGAAAAAAAGTAGGGCCATTCAAATTGCATGTGTATCTCCAACTGCTCGCGCCGACGGGGCTTTACCCCAATGCCAGTCAGGTAAGGCTTTTTGTAGGAACTAGGCGTCCCCCTCGCTCCTACAGAAGGCCATGGCTGTACTGAGTCAGTTAGTCGGTGCTTCCAGGTTGTATTTCTTCAACAGGGCGGCGTATTCCCCCGACGCTTTCGTCGCGTCAAAGGCCTTGAGCAGTGCCTGATAGAGCGCGTCGTTGCCTTTCTTGACGTAGATACCCAGCGTCTGTTGGTAGATCGAGTGCTCGGTGCTGACGACCACGCGGCCCTTGGTACGTTCTGCGATCATGCCGGCGGCGCCGTCGATCTCTACCTGAGCCTGCACATTGCCGGAGAGCAGTGCTTGGGTCACTTCAGGGGCGGACGGGAATTCGCTGACCATAATCGCGCCCTTGTTATTCGGGGTGCAGTAGTCAGTCGAGAGTGTGTTGAACTGCGCCACCCACGTGGTGCCTTTTTCCAGGCCGACTTTCAGACCACAAAGGTCTTCCGGTACTTTCGGTTTCAGTGGGCTGTCCTTCAGCACCATGATTGCGGCACCGGTCTTGGCGTATGCGATGGTTTGCGCTTGAGTCTGCCGCTGGGGAGTGATGTACATGCCGGAGATGATCGCATCGTAGTGACCGGCGTTCAGGCTGAGGATCAGGTTGGAAAACTTGGTGTCAACGAAGTCAGCCTTGAGGTCCAGGTGCTTGGCGAGCAAGTGCGCAAGTTCGGGGTCGGAGCCGACGACGTTTTTATGTTCGTCGTAGGACTCGAAGGGCGGATAGGTGATCTCCATGCCGACCTTGAGTACGCCGGGCGTCACCGTGGTCGCCGCATGGGCGCCAGTCGAACCCAGGATTGCGACGGCAAGCAGGGTCAAGCGAACAACATTATTCATTGGATTGCGCATCATCGATGACTCCACGTCGGTAAAGTAGGACTGGGCGGGTTTTAAAACAGGGTTGTTGGAACCGGTCGAGGGTTGCATCAGGACGCGTTCTGCGCCTGGTTCTTCAGGTGGCCGAAGCTGGAGGGCTTGCGTGCCTTCTCATACAGCTTGAGTTCGCCGCGTTCGACTTTGCGGCGCAGGTACTGATAGGTCTGCAACGCTTGGCCGAACATGTGTTCGCCGATGGTGATTTCCTCGTAATCCTCACCCCCCGCCAGAAATTGCGGCAGCGGCTTGATCTGGGTGTGGAAGTCGCACGCGTAGAACAGTGGAAAGGAGTAGCGCTCCTCGCTGACGCTGCGCACTCGGTGAGCCGTGGCGACGAACGTCCCCGCGGTCATGACCTCCAGCATGTCGCCGATATTGACCACAAACGCACCGTCTACGGGCGGCGCATCAATCCATTGCCCCTGATCGTTCATCACTTCGAGGCCTGGCTTGTCGGCGAGCAAAATGGTGAAACACTCATAGTCGGTATGCGCACCAATGCCTGGCGCGTCTTGTGCCGCCGTATCAAATGGGTAATGAATCAGTCGCAGCTTCGACGGTGGGCGCGTGACCAACGCGTCGAAATAGTCTTCTTCCAGGCCCAATGCGAGTGCAAAACCCTTGAACAGGCGACGACCTAATGCGAACACCGCTGCGTAATACGCTTCGACCGCGGGGCGGAAACCCGGCAGGTCGGGCCATTCATTGGCGCCGATCAACGGCGTTCCGGCAATGACCAGCGGATCGTCTTCGCCCACTTCAAAACCGATATCGAAGGCCTCCTTGTGATCCGGTTTGCCTTTGGCATAGACCTCTTCACCTTCAGGCACAAACCCCTTGTGGCTGCGGGAAGTGCCGATGTAATGCTGCATCTTGTACTCAAGCGATTGCGCAAACAGCGCCTTCGCCGCGTGGCGCAAGCCGTCGATCAGTGACGACGCGATGCCGTGGTTCTTGATGTACAGAAAACCCACCGCGCGGGCGGCGTTACCGAGTTGTTCGGCGACCGCCTGGCGTTGTGTGATGTCGTCGCTGTAAAGCCCGGCGATGTCCACCACCGGAATGCGGCTGAAGTTGGCGCTCTTGGGCGTTTTGTCAGGCATGAGGGAACGCTCCTTATCGGGTTGAGGCGCAGGTGAAACGCCGGAAATGCTCGCGCTCGGTGTTTGCCATCCACACGTTCAGCGACCACAGATCGGCTACCGGTACATTGGTGAAGGGCAGGTGATGCAGATAGCCGTCGGCACCGAACTCGGGTGTCAGCGTGCTGATTTGATAGCCGCGGAGTTCCTGGGCGCGCCAGACGGCCTCCCAATGTTGCTGATGGAAGGCCAGCGCTGGGCCGTACTCGGGGGCGGCGGGGTGGGGCACTTGCGGCCCTTGGTCATAACCGACCCGGGCCTGAATGTGGTGAACGCGTTCGACGAAGGCGCTGAGGTCGTCGAACGGATCATTGAGCAGGCGCTCGCAGGTAACGATCCAATGACTGATGTCACTGGTGAAGCGCAGGTCCGGCAGTTGACGAATCAGCTCGAGGGTGACCCACGGGTTGAACAACGAGCGAGCGCGATGGGTTTCAAAGGCGCACACCTGGTCGTGCTTGCGTGCGAGGTCCATGGCGCGGCCAAAGAAGTCGACTTGCTGTGCCAGTGGCCAGCGGTCGTTGCCCGCCAGGAGGTTGACGAAGCGCGGCGACAACTCGGCGGCCCAACTGAGTTTCTTATCCAGGTCCAGGAGGTGTTCGTCGACACTCGCCGATTGTTCCGGCAGGACGTCGTAGGCGCTGAAGACGGTGCTGATATAGCTGACATGGTTAGCGCGTAGAAAGGCTGCGAACTCGGCACGCTCGCTGGCGGTCATGGGCAGGCGAGCTTCCATGCCATCGAAACCGGCCTCAAGCAACTCCTCGAGCGCTTGCGCCTTGCTTGCGGTGTAGCCCCACAGCGTGCGGAATATTTCCAGTTTCATCGATGTGCCCCAAAGAATCCTTCGTGTGATTGACACAGCGGCGTTGCGGCGCAAACCGAAACGCACGACAAACGGCAGTGACTATCAGAAAAGGCAAACTTCGGGCCGCATCTCTAGGGGAGGGCTCCTTTATTGGCGTCGATGATAGGGAAGGGCGAGGAGCGAAAAGAATAGGGCAGCGCAAAAAGATAGTTCAGAGATTTCTAAACTATTGCGCGCAGCTCCAGCTTGATTTGAGACCCCTTCGCCGGAAACAAGGTTAGAGTGGTCATCCATGCCGCTATCGATATGTGAAGAATGAATCGTCCGCTGTTTGTTTCTCTCGATGGCCCCAAGGGCGCCGGCAAAACCACGTTGCTGGAGGCCGTGACGAAAGTACTGAGGGCAGACAACCAAAAGGTCATCCGCCTGTGCGAGAAAAAAAGCGATCCCTCCAGGGGTGAAACAATGGCCCTCGTCAACCAACTCGTCAGGGACCCCAACCGGGATCTGGAATGGGAGGTGTGTGAGCGCTTTGCTGATAGCCGTGCCTGGATCTCCCGGCACGTGCTGGATAAACAGCCGCCAGGCAGCATCATTTTGATAGACCGCTGGTACCCCTCCGATGCCGCGTTTCGCCGGATAATCCCGTTTGCACATATCCTGCAATTGAACATCGATCGAAACGTGCGAGTGCCAGACCTGCATGTCGGCGTTGTCACCGCCCCCGAGATTTCATGGGGCAGGGCAGCCGCGCGACGGCGTGGGCTGGGCGGTACAGTGACCCAGACACTGGAAGAACATAGTGCCTGTACCCAGGCGTTTGAACGCGCGATGGCCGATAACGACTGGGTTTTATGCCGCAATGAAGGAACGATCGAAGAGGCCACGAGGCGGGTGATTTCCAGGATTTACCCTTTGATAGGGCTGGGGCCAGGCGGATAACGGCGTGCAGACCTACACCGCACACCTGCACATCGTGCCTTGGGCAAAGGCGGTCGCTGGCTTCTGGATGATCTGGCTCGGCGTCTGATCTCCACCGTTCCTCCACACGCACTCAGCCGAGTCTCCACACCCCATCCGTACAATCGCTCCTTACACAGAGGAGTGGCTCATGTCTTTCACTAACGGTCTTAGCGGTATTAACGCAGCCAATAAGCAACTGGACGTGGCTGGCAACAACATCGCGAACGTGGCAACCACGGGGTTCAAATCGTCCCGTGCTGAATTCGCCGATGTCTATTCAACAACACTGCTGGGGACGGTCAGCAGTGCGATAGGCCGGGGCGTGCGCCTGGCGAATGTCTCCCAGCAGTTCAACCAAGGTGACCTCAAAAATACCGGTAACGCCCTTGATCTCAGCATTCGAGGGAGCGGTTTTTTTGTGCTGGGCGACAATGGATCACTGAGTTACTCACGGGCGGGTGCGTTCAAAGTCAATGCCGAGAACGTTGTGGTCGACAACACCGGCCACCGTCTTCAAGGCTATGGCGCGGATCTCAACGGCAATATCGCCAAGGGTGCGCTGGCTGATCTGAAGATCGACAAGTCCCACCTTGCACCTCACGCCACCACGCGTATCGAACAGACCGTGAATCTGAACTCAGCGCAACGCCTCCCCAGCGTGGCGACATTTAATCCCGCAGATCCCAACAGCTACAACCACATGGTCGCCACGCCTGTCTATGACTCACAAGGCAACAGGCACGCCATGGAACAGTATTACGTCAAACTTCCGCTCGCCAACTCATGGACGGTACACACCTTCATCGACGGGCGCAGCCCGGCAGATCCTGTTCAGCACCCCCCCGTGGGCCTCAAAGCCGACCTCACGTTTAACGCCAACGGCACCCTCGGCTCGCTGACGGCGGGAGCAGGCTGGAGCAAAACCGGAAACACGCTGACGTTGACGGGGTGGCGACCCGGCGTGATGAACAACGCCAGCGGTCATCCACCGAGCTGGAGCCTTAACGGCGCTCGCGGGGCCGTGCCGGGCATAGTGCTTGATTTTGGCAAGACCACTTCGTTCGCGGCCGCGTCTACTCATACGGCGCCGGCGCAGGACGGTTATCCCAGCGGGCAGATCAGCGGCCTGACGATCGATGCCACCGGCATCATGAATGCGAATTTCAGCAACGGGCAAACCAAGGCGATTGGCCAAGTGGCACTGGCCAGTTTCACCAATGAGCAGGGCTTGCAACCTGCGGGTGGAACGCGATGGAAGGAGACATTCGCTTCGGGCCTTCCCGGAATCGACGCGCCTGGGGCGGGCTCTGCGGGGGTAATCGTGTCCAACTCGCTGGAGGCGTCCAACGTCGATTTGACCAATGAGTTGGTCAACCTGATCCAAGCGCAACGCAATTATCAGGCGAATGCAAAGACCCTGACGACCCAGAACAAATTGCTCCAGACCGTTATCCAGATGAAGTAACTCGCTCACCCGTCGTGCCGTTCTCAATCCCCATCAATCAGCCAGGTAGTGTGCGCTGAGTCGCGCGCTCAGGAGTCAACATGCTTCCAGCCCTTTACGTAGCCAAGACGGGTCTGTCCGCCCAAGACACCAACCTCACTACAATTTCCAATAACCTTGCGAATGTCTCGACAACCGGTTTCAAGCGTGACCGCGCTGAGTTTCAGGACCTGCTGTACCAGACTCATCGACAGCCCGGTGCAGCGTCCACACAAAACAGCGAATTGCCCTCCGGCCTGCAAACGGGCACCGGCGTACGCATTGTGGGCACGCAGAAAAACTTCTCGGCGGGCGGTCTGCAGGCCACCGGGCAACCCTTGGATATGGCGATCAACGGTCGCGGTTTTTTCCAGATCCAGCAACCGGATGGCACGACTTCCTATACGCGCGACGGCACGTTTCACCTGGACGCCAATGGCCGCATCGTGAATGCGAACGGCTTTGCGCTTGAGCCTGCCATTGTGGTTCCAGCCAACGCCCAGACCTTCACGGTTGGCCGCGATGGCACGGTCTCCATCAGTGTGGCCGGGAACCCGGCGACCCAGGTCATCGGCAATATTCAAACGGCTGACTTCATCAATCCGGCGGGGCTGCAGGCGATCGGCGGCAATCTGTTTCTCGAAACAGCGGCCAGCTCGGCCCCGCAGGTCGGTACGCCTGGCCTGGCGGGGTTGGGCACCCTTTTGCAAAACAGCCTGGAAACGTCCAACGTCAGCACGGTTGAAGAAATGGTCAACATGATCACGACGCAGCGTGCATACGAAATGAACGCCAAGGTGATCAAGGCGGCTGACGGGATGCTGAGCAACCTTACCCAGAAGCTCTGATGGTCGTTGGATTTGAGCACGGTTGCAGCGCAATACGAGGGGCGATGCTGGAGGTGCATCATGGGTGGCAGGCAGGACAGGGCGCCGTCAAGGAGCCCTGCCCTGGAGCAGGTTATTTCATATCCTTGGCCTGCACCCACAGCACCGCGTCCTGGGAGAGGTGCTTGCCTTTATAGGTTTTAGTCTTACCAATGTTCAGCGCTGCAATTCCCCACCAGCCGGCACGGGGAAGGCCGATGGTGACGACGCCCTGGGCATCCGAATAGGTACTCAGGGATTTGAACGAGGCTTGGGGGGCCGTGACATAGTCCTGCTGGCCGAAGGCGTTGCCTTTGATATCGACCGCATGGTTGAGGTATTCGATTTCGATCTCGGCGAACGGCACGGGCTCGCCGTCGGCCAGCACCAAGGCGCGGAACACGCCGCCGGTCCAGTTGGCATAGGGCTTGTTCAAGGGTTGGATTTCAACCGGCAGGCCTTGCGGTTCCGACCAGTTGCCGGGTACGCCACCGACGTTCACGATCAGCTTGGTGAACTGCTGGATATACACGTCTTCGGCGGTTTCCAGGTAGGGCTCGGGTTCAAGTACAAAGACATGGTCCCCCAGGGAGCGCACCAATTCCCGTGGAATCGATGCACGATAGGCGTTCGCCTGATTATCGCGGCTCTGCCACTGCACGGGTCGCAGGTATTTACGCAGGTCGATTTTCTCCCCGCCGTGAGCGCTGACCTGGCTGAAGACGAGGGGCTGCCCCATGTTCATCGTCGGCCCGGCAGAGAACGGGTGGGTGAATACGATGGCGAATTCCAGGTTGTCCGCGCGCGGCAGCGCCGTTTCGTCCACGTACAGCATCTGGAAATGGGCTTGTGCGGCACCGGCCATGCAACCGAGGGTCGCGGCGGCGAGGGTGTGAAGCAGGAGTCGTTTGATGGGCATGGTGGTTTTCACTTGGTTATGTCAGAGGATTGGATCGTGGCGCCATGGTTCTCCCCCCCGAGAAACTCCACGGAGTAGACGCCGGTGGGGGCCTGGAACGTAAAGCTATTGTCGTTACCGACAGTGCCTTCTATCAACACCTTGTTGCTGGTGTCCTGGACATGGATTTTGCGGCCCACGGCGGAACTGCCGTCGGTGTAGCCGGCTTCACACTTCACCCAGTCGTCGTGATCGATATAGCAGTCGAAAACGGGGCCGTGGGCCAAGGCGGCCTGGCAGAACAGCAGGGCACCTGCCAGCAGTAGCGGGTGGGCCAGATCTCGGGTTTTCATCAGGCTTGAGTCTCCAGGGTCGACGTTGATCACTGCGGCGTCGCGGCTTGAACGCCGGCCGATGTGAAGGCCGCCAGCAAGGCGTCCAGGTTGGAACTCAGCAGCGCTTCGTAGCCGTTGGCTGCGTTGGCAAGCATGCCCGGGTTGCCGATATCCAGGATCAGCAGGCGTGCGCCGCCGTCCTTGATGGCCTGGGCAATCCTGGCGTCAGGCGCCCACTTATGGACCACCACGTGGATATCCCGCTCGCGCAGGTAGCGGGTCAGGGCCGCAAGGTCGGCGTCGGTCCAGTCGATGTCCTGGCGCACGAACCAACCGTCCACATACACGCCAAACTCGCCGAACAGGTAGACCGGCTCGCTGGCCAGCGACAGCACGCGCAGGTCCGGCACCTTCAACAGGCGGTCACCGTAGTCGGCCTTCAGCTGGCGCAAGCGGTCGTCGAGTGCGGCGAGGTTGCGCTCGATCTGCGGCGCATCAGGGGGGGAAAGGCGTGCCAGGTCAGCCGCAATCAACGCCGACATGCGCATGGCATTGACCGGGCCCAGCCAGGCGTAGGGTGACGGGCCGCCGTCTCCATCGCGGGCACCCGCCCAGGGCACATCGTTCGAAGGCACGCGGGTTACGGCCACGCCGGGCTTGAAGCTGTCCCATGAGTGCGACGCATCGATCTCGACGATGCGCAGGTTGTGGCGCCGGGCCGTCGCATACAGCGGATCAGCACGCCACAGGCTGCTCAGGGTGACCACGGCGACGGCCTTCTCGAAGACGGCCGGCTCCAGGCGTGACAGCGCGTTGGCCTGGCTTTCCATGGGCACGGCGGCGTCCATCGGCACACGCACGACCTCGATGTGTGTGCCTTCACCGAGTGCAGCGGTGAGCGCATACACCGCCGGCAGGGCGACCAGCACTTGTTGCTGGCCGACCTGCGCAAACGCCGACGGCGCGCCGCCCAACAGCAATGCCAGCAGCGCCAGCCCACGGCGCATGGATGAGTTGAACCGTGTCATACGCTGGCCCCTTTGAACTGCGGCGCGGTGCCTCGGATGAGGGTGGTGAACGCAAACACCAAGGCCGCGACGATCACAATGGCGCCGCCCGTGGGTACGGGGATATGGAACTGCATCGGTGCCAGAATGCCGACCACACAGGAAAAGGTCGCAATGACCACGGTCCAGCTGACCAGGCCTGGCAGTGAGTGGCTGATGTTGCGGGCCGCTGCTGCCGGTATCAGCAGCAAGGCCTCTACCAGTACGGCGCCGATGATCTTCAAGCAGGCGACCGTTACCAGGGTGACCAGCACCACGAACAGGTATTCGACGCTGCGCACCTTTACGCCGCGTGCGTGGGCCAGGCTCGGATTCAGGCTGGAGAGCAACATGCCGTTGTACAGCGGCAGGCCGATCAGCGTGCAAATCACTGTCACGCCCAGCAGTACGTTCATGTCGGTGTGGTCGACGGCCAGGATCGAGCCGAACAGCACACCTTCCATGACGTGTGTGTTGATTTTTGCCGACACGAACAGCAGCAATGAAGCGCCGACCGCCAGGGAGATGGAGAGGAACACACCGATCAGCGTGTCATTCGCCAGGGTGGTGCGGTGTTGGGTGTACTTGAGGGTCAGCGCGAACAGCAGGCAGAAGCCGAACATCGAGAAGTAGGGCGAGGTATAGGACTCACCGATCAGCACGCCAATGGCCACGCCGGTCATCGCCGCATTGCCCACGGACTGACTGAAGAACGCCATCCGCTTGATCATCACCATCGAGCCCAGCACACCCAGCAACGGTCCGATCAGCACTGAGCACATCAACGCATTGATCACGAACTCGTATTCGAACGGCTGCGGCAACACGTGAGTCGCGGCGAGCGCCTGGAGATGGTCGCGAATGAAATCGTAAAAGGCATTCATCGAATGGCCTCCAGTCGGCTGTCGATCTGATCGGCGGGGCCGTGAAACAGCACCCGCTGGTTGATAAGGGTGACGGACTGCGCGATACGCTTGACCTGTTCGAGGTCGTGGTTGATCCACAGGATGGTCACCCCACGGCTGTTCAGCTCCGCTACCAGTGTCTCCACCAGGCGCACGCCGGCCTCGTCGATCCCGGCGGTGGGTTCATCGAGGATCAACAGCCAGGGCATCGGGCTTATGGCCTGGGCCAGCAGCACGCGCTGACGCTGGCCGCCGGACAGGCTGCCAAACGGCTTTTTCCCCATCCCCGCCATACCGGTACGCGCCAGGGCCTCGACATGGGCCGCCTTGGCGGCGCGGCTTGCGCCGAAGAAGGCGGGTCGACGTTGGCCCAACAGGGCCATGAGATCGTTGACCGTCATCGGCACGTTGCGGTCGAAGTCCGGCAGTTGCGGGACATACCCCAGGGGCGTGACGCATTCACCCTCGAAGCGGATCGTCCCCGAATGCGGCATCTGGCCCAGCAGCGCACGCACCAGTGAGGTCTTGCCTCCGCCGTTGGGGCCTACCAGGCAATGCAAGGCGCCGGCTTCTATGCGCAAGCTCACCTGATCGAGCACCTGTGTACCTCCCAGTTGCAGGGAGACGTTGTCGAACACAATGGCGGGGCCGCGCATCGCGTATTCCTCCTTTAGCGCATTCATTGCTTCGTAAACTCGACGGCTTGCGCCAGGGTTTCGAGGTTTTCGCGCATCGCCACCTCAAACTCGTCCGCGCTGTAGGTATCGCCGGTGATGTGGGACAGGGCGAACACCTTCACGCCGGTGGCGGCTTCGATGGGTTTGGCCAAGTCGAGGGAGAAGTTTTTCTCGGCGAACAGCACTTTGACGTTGGCCTTCTTGATCGCCTCGATGGTGTTGGCCAACTGGCGTGCCGTCGGCGCGACGCCGTGGCGCGGCTCGATCACGGCGCTTACGAACAGGCCGAACTCCTGCATCATGTAGTCGTAGCCCGCATGGGTCGTCGCACAGCGGAACGAAGACAGGTCCAGCGCGGCGAAGCGCGTCATGAAGCCTGCGCGTAGCGCGCGGATACGGCCCGCATACGCCAGGGCATTTTTTCGATACACCGCAGCGTTGTCCGGGTCCAGCTCTCCCAGCCGGCGAGCGATCTCGAACACCTGCTGTATCGCTGCCGTGGTGGACACGAAGGTGTGCGGGTTGACCACCTTGACCCCTTCCTGGTCGCCACCGATGGGAATCAGCGCCACCGTGGCATTCGCCTGGATAATCGGCAGCGTTTGCGTGCGGCCGGCAGCCTTGATGATCTGGAAGGCCCATTCATCGTGACCGATGCCGTTGACCACCAGCACATCGATATTCATCGCGCGGGTAATGTCGTCGGGCTGCGGCTGGTAGTTGTGCGGGTTAGCCTCTGCGGGGATCAGCGCAACGACCTCGGCCCGATCACCGACGATATTGCTCACGAAGCTGTAGTAGGGATGCAGGGTGATGCCGATCTTGAGCTTCTTTGCCGAGGCGAAGGCAGGGCCGGCAAGCGCGATGGCGGGTATCAACACCAGCAGCGCGATACAACGGCGCCACAAGGCGCGGTGTTTCGTAGAAACAGTCATGGCTGGGTTCCTTTTACGCGTTCGATTTCACTGGCACCGTCGTACGGGATGACTTGGCGCCAACCCTCGCCGACCAGGGATTCGGGCTTGACGATGGCGGGGTAGGGCGCGTTCGGATCACGGTGGACCCAGATCGTCGCTTGGTTGGCCCACATCACCCCCGCATGGGCGTGACCGATGACCAGCAGGTAGGCGCTCTGGCCCGGTGCATGGCCGCCAGAGCCGTAGTACACCGTTGCACCTTGCCCCAGGGTGGCCTGGGACACAGCGTTGACGGGCGGGTTCACCTCAGCGGCATCATCGTCATGGCCACCTGTATGGGCCAGGTGGGAGCCAGGCAGGATCAATTGCCAGTGCACCTCGCCATTGGTTTTCCAGAAGGCATCCCGGTAGAAGGGCGGCAGCAACAGCGTCTGCGCCTGCTCCAGGGTGACCCAGCCGCCGGTATCGTTGTTGTTCCAGATGATTTCTTCACCGGCCGGTAACAACGCGCTGTGTATGGCCTGATCGACCGCGCCCAAGCCATCGAAGGAGCGCACCTGCCAGCTCAACGGGGTGGGCGGGCCAACTCTTTCAGGGCGCAGCAGCACATAGCCTGCCACGCCGGCGATGACGGCCAGGGTCGCCAGCACCAACGCCAGCGACTCCCATCCGCTGGAGCGTGGGCGCACCTGCGTGATTGCAGCGTCGCGGCGCGCCATCAGAGGAACGCGATCCAGCGGCCCAGGAAGACCACGCCCGCCCACAACAGCAACGAGCTGAAGCCGGCCACGCGCGCCTGGCGGGGAGGCGGCAGTGTCGTGTCCCATTCGGCAATTCGGCGAAAGGCCCCGAGATGGAAGACTGCCATGTTGATCCCCGCCAGTATCAACAGGCCCATTTTGAAAAGGAACGCGGTGTTCTGCACATAGGTCGTGCCATTGGCGCAGAACATCAGCAGGCCAGTGATCACACAGGTCATGAACGCGACCCAGGTGTACGGCAGCAGATCCTGGATCAGTTTCAGCGCGCCGCGCCGGTGGGCGGTCACGCCAAGCAGGCGTAAGTCCACGACAGCGATGGTGCCGTAGACGATGGCGATGCCGATCACATGCACCGATTCCAGCATCGGGAACACCGAGCCTGACTCGCGAATGAACGTCGCGAGCTGAGTGTCCTGGACGGCTTGCAGCAGAGGTTGAATATCCATGGAGAATACCTGAGAACTTTGGTTGAAAACGCTTAGATCGTGTAGGCGATCCAGCGGCCGCAGATGATCACGACGCACCACAAACCGATCGACAGCCACGCACAGGCCTTGACGGAACCCGGCGCGTCGTCACTGTCTATGTTGCCGGCGGGGCGCCGCAGCAGCGGGCGACGAAGCAGCCAGGTCAAGCTGAACGCGGCCACCACGAGGACCATCTTCAGCCAGAACGTCGAGTTGACGAGCACCCGATCAGGCTCGGCGATGATCATCACCAGCCCGGTGCACAACAGGACGATCAGTGCATTGCGCATCCAGGGGTAGTAACGGCGGACGATGCCGCGCAAGGGCTCATCGCTGGCGAACACGCCCGCCAGGCGCAGATCGGAAATCAGCGCCGAGCCGAAGAGCACGGTGATGGCGATGATATGAATGCTCTGCACCGTGGGGATGACCCACAGGATGTCGCGGATGGCGGTGCTTAAGGGAGACCCGTAGATCCAGGCAATGATGAGTGAAGAGGACATCGGCTTTTCTCCTGCAATGGGTTAGAAGTCTTGAGGGTTTGCGATCGGATGCAGACCCGCCGCATCCTCCGGTAGCAAGTACCCTTGCTGGATCGAAACGGCTTTGGCGTCTTCGAACTTCTGTGCATAGCGGCTGAAGTTTCCATAACGCCGGCCGAGCACTTCCTTCGAGTAAGGCACCTTGGTGTCGTAGATCAGCCCGCAGCCGGTCTCTTGGTCGGTGAGGTAGGTGGCGCTTGGCACTTGGATCCACGGCGGGCGCACGCCGCCTTGCAGGTTGCCGGTGGCGGGCGCACGGGCAGCGGCCTTGCCGTCGCGTATCACCCGCGGGGCGTTGGGCATCGGCTTGCCGTCGCGTACCCACTGGTCCATGCCATCCAGCAGCGCCGAGACCACCAGTTCCACCGGTTCGTCATACAGCGTCTGGCAGCGCGGGTCGTCGCCCTTGCCGACATCGGCCGCGAGCTTCTCGGTGTGCTCCGTGCCGAGGTCGGCCAGACGCAGGTGGGGCATGCCGGTGACTTCGTAGTAGCGCACCTGCGGGGAGTCGGTGTCCGGGGGCAGGGGGATGCCTTCGATCACGTCATGCATCAATTCGGACTGGCTGTAGACGGTGACGAACGGCACGCCTTCGGGCATCTGCCGGGGCACGCGGATCACGTCGCCGCCCACTTCCCCGTAGGCCATGCGGCCGGTCATGTAGGCGTCGATCAGCGGTGTTTCGTCGGGCATGCGCCATTGCTGGTGACGGCCCTGGTCGAGATAGTCCATCCAGACTTGCGCAGTGACGGCCCAGCTATTCACATAGACGCGCTGCACATCCAGGCCCGCCAAAGGGCTCTGTGCCCCTTTGGTTTTAAGCAGCAGCGCCAGTTGCGCACCGATGCCCTGGGACTGGGGCGCAAACGGATCGGGCGCGGCGCCCCGCGTGAAGTGTGCCGGGTCGTAATAGGTGCCCAGCGGCGCGTAGCGGGCAAAGTCGAAGCGGCGCATGAACTCGAAGTTCACGATCGGTCCGTACTGGGCGATCTGTTCGGCTTCGGCCTCTGGGGTGTCGGAGATGAACTTGGGGTCCACCGCCGGCTTGTTCACATTCAGCGTGTACCCGACGTATGCGTAGCCGCGGCGCAGCAGATAGTCGCGGGTCAGGATCCAACCGGCGGCACGTTCGCCGAACCAACTGAATGGTTCGATCACTACCGTGCCATTGAAACGTGCCGGGTCCGCCGGTTTTCGCACCAGAATGCGCGTGGTGTAAGGCGCTTCCAACAGGGTTTTGCCAGCGGCGGTGATGGCCGGGGCGACGCCTTGCAGGTAGTACTCTTGCTCGATGTAGCCGTAGTGGTTGAGGTCGCTGTATTCGGTGCCAGGGCGCGTCGCCGACGACAGCGGCGCCTTGTCGGAAGGCGGCACCGCGATCGCCGTGGGCATGCGGGGCACCTCGGCGAACGTGTTCGCCGCGATGCACAGCCATAGCACGACGCTGATGCTGATAGGGGTCAGGCGTTCCATTCGTAAAGCTCCAGCAGGGGGTTGGATAGGCGTCATCACTCAAGGCTCAGAGATGCTTTGCCCTCGCTGTCGATCACGATCTGGTTGTTCTCGCACACGTACTCTTGAATGGCGTAGTTGGAGCGCTTGTACTCAAACGTAAAGCGATACGGGGTGTTGAGTACTTGCGGGTCTTCGATCAGGACCTGGTTTTCCAAGCGATCCGGCCCGCGCAGCCGGATGCGTTCGGTGATCTTCATGGCCGGCCCGTGGGGCACGTCATAGAAGCGCACGTCGGTGCGTACGCTTTGTGTCTCGACCACCAGCGTGTCGCCCTCCCAGTGGCCGCGCGAATGGCCTTGGTACAGGGGGTCGAGCTTGTCTGTTGGCGGCATGGCCTGGTTCAAGAGAATCCGTCGCACTTGCTGGAGGTACTCGCCGAGGATGATCACTTGCTTGTCATCGCGAATGATCTGGATCGGGA
The DNA here is from genome assembly GCF_029457515.1 of Pseudomonas sp. G11. Classification (NCBI taxonomy): domain Bacteria; kingdom Pseudomonadati; phylum Pseudomonadota; class Gammaproteobacteria; order Pseudomonadales; family Pseudomonadaceae; genus Pseudomonas; species Pseudomonas sp. G11. The sequence goes on along the minus strand of NZ_CP120377.1, from coordinate 4,005,427 downwards.
AGAGCGCCGCCATCATGGTCGGCATACCCTCGGGCAGGCACCTTGAACTGGTGGTGGCGATCGGCTTCCCGGCTGCGTTGGCCACGGCTTGTTTCTTCTTGAGCTCGACGTACTCGGCGTCATAGGGTGCCTTGAGGTCCATCGGACCGCCGGGGTGTACCGGATCGTCCGGGTTTTCGCCGAACCAGTCGTCCGGGGTTCTTTCCCAAGTACCGCTGATGTCAGGCCGGGCGGCCGAGCTGTGCTTGTCGGCTTGGGTTTTCGAGGCTGTCGCGGCGCTGCTCATCCCGGAGAGCGTCATGAGGACCACCCCCAGAACGATCATGGCTGTGTTGGAAGAACGTGCTCGTTTCATTGAAATGTCTCCGCGTTGCTGGTTTGCCCAGTTCTGGTGTTGCCGCATTCGCAAAGGGCTGCGTTCAGCCGCCGCCCGAGAGCACCACGTCACCCATCTTGATCTCCACCAGCAACCCGCCCGGCTCGCCGCTTTTCAACGGCTTGAACGACACCTCGGCGCTTTCGCCAGCCTTGACCGAGCTGGACGTCCAGCCCGTGCGTTGCAGCGCGTTGACGCTGCCCGTCTCGATCTTGTAGCGCTGTGCCGGCGGGCCGGGAACGTCGAGGTAAATCGTGATGTGGGGGTTGGTCCAGGCGAAGCGCTCGACGACACCCTTGATCGTGATCGTCTGGGTCTGGTCGAACAGCGCAAATGAATGGTGGGCACTGGCAACAGGCGGTAAGGCACTGCAGCCGATCAGGGTTAGAAGACAAAGCCCCTGACGGAGCAACGGGAAGCGTGACAAAGGGGACATGGCGGGGGGCCTCGTTTTTTATGGTTCTTATGAACCGAGCATAGGGAGCTCGCGTGCAGAGGCGTATCCCAAAACGGCAACCGTTGAAGGTTTTCAGGCGCTTGGCGCGGATGAGGTATCCCGTAACGACAGATTGGCGCGCAGGCCCTTGCAGATGCTGATTTGGGTTACCGCGTTGGCGGCCCAAGCCGAAACACTTGGGCTTTACCTCAGAACTATAAAAACAGGAGAGACGTTATGCGCATTCCCCCCTACGCACCCTTATTGTCGATGGTTGCACTCTGTGCGGTCGGCGTGCAGGCACATGCCTACACGCTCTACACCGAAGATGATGGTGCAACCGTCTTGAACGCCGACCTGGGCGCCGCATTTGGTTGGTTTGGCAGTACTCGTAACTACATCGGTGACCCGGAGAAAGAGCCCGGCAGCATGCGCTGGCAGGAGGGCTACGCCAAATATGGTCTCAACGGCACGACCGACAAGATCATCGCGGGCTCCGTCTATGGCGGTTTCAGCCTGCTCAGCAGCGGCACCTGGGGCGACGGGGACGCAGGGGCGATCACCGCGGGCAATGAGCGCCGTACCGACGTGGAAGATGCTTTCCTCGGCTGGAGATCAGGCGACCTGCTGCCCGCCCTCGGCAAGGACGGTGTGGATTTCTCTTTCGGTCGCCAGTTGGTGACGGTGGACGGTTTCCTGATCACCGATGATGGCTACAACCCAGGCAAGGCGTTCAACCCCATCGAGGGCGTGCGCGATGGCCGGTTCGACAGGGGGGGCGCCTTTTACCTTGGCCAACGCCTGGCGTTTGGCAACACGGCGGTGCTGAAGCTGGGCGGCAAGGAAGGGCTGCACGGCAGCTTGATATGGTTGAAATCCGATAACCCCGGGCAGTCCAAGACCGAACTGGCAGTGGGCACTATCGACTACACAACCGCCATCGGTTCGATCGGTTCGACCTACATACACGGCCTGGATGTGGATGAGAAATATGCCTTCGCAGATCGGCTTGAACGCAAGGGCATGAATGTCTACAGCATTCGCGGGCAGGGCAACGCCGGGATTGAGAACGCCGACTTCGCATTCGAGGTGGCGCGCCAGGAAAAACGTTCCGGTTCACAGCGGGCGATGTTCTTCGACGCGGGCTACACCTTCACCGATGTGCGATGGCAGCCGACGGTCAGTTATCGCTATTCGCGCTATTCCGAAGGGTGGGACTTCCTGTTCCAGGGCGGCTTTCGCAAACGCTACCAGGGTGAAGTCGCGTCCAACTACGCCGGTTCAGTGACGTCGAATATGCAGATCAACGACGTGCTGCTCTCTGTCCGGCCCACCGAGAAATTGACCCTGAACGCGATGGCCTTCGACTACCACCAACTGTCCCGTCGCAATGAACGGGACTTCGCGGCGCGGGAGGTCGACCTGTTTCTGGATTGGATGGTCACGGATAACATCACGCTTTCGCCGTTGATCGGCCTCTATAAGCCTGAGAAGTGGTTAGGCAACGGGGGCGGGCAGAGCGGCAGCGCGTCGACCAACACGTACATGCAGTTCATTGTGTGGGCGACGTTCTGAGTTGTCATTGAGGGCTGTTGCGGGGCCAGGCAGGCGTTGACGTTTTGCGTCAACGCCTCATCCATTCAGAGCATGCGGCGCAGCACATCGTTGCGCGGGTCGCGGTCGTAGAAGCGATGCTTGAGGGCGCCCGCCACATGCAGCACGATCAGGACAAGCAAGCTATAGGCGAGGACTTTGTGCAGCCATTGGAACACGACGAACCAATCGTCATTCTTTGGCAACAGCTCGGGCAGGTTAACCCCAAAAAAGAACACGCCGTCGCTCATGGTGAACGTGCTCGACATGGAGTACCCCATCAACGGCACGATCACCAACAGCACATACATGGCGCGCTGAATCAGGCGTGACAGGAACCGTTCATACCCCGCCAGGGTTTCCAGCGGCTGCGGCAAATTGGGGGTGCGAAAGCGCACGGCGAGCTGAGTCAGGACCACCAGGAACGTCAACACCCCGAAGGACTTGTGCCAGGGGTAATACAGCTCGAATTTGCTCGCCACCTCATCATTCATTCCAGTCATATGCCAGCCGGCCCAGAGCAGGCCCAGCACGAGCACGGCACGCACCCAGTGCAACACGCGCAGGGAGGTCGGGTACCGATCGATTGTCGGTTGATCTATTGGGTTCATGTCAGGTTCTCCACGGATCGATGCACGGTTGAATGGCCACCCTCAACGTTGGAGGGTGGCTCGGTCAGGACAACGAATAGGCTCAGGCGGGCAGGAGGACGGTGATGACTTTCTCCTCGGTGTAGGCCAGCGCGCCGCTGAACCCACCTTCACGTCCGATACCGCTGGTCTTGACGCCGCCCCAAGGCAGGTTGGCGTCCAATGGGCTCCAGCAGTTGATGCCCACGGCGCCAGCTTTCACTGCCGCAGCAACGCGGTGCGCTCGTACCAGGTCGCTGGTCCAGACCGTGGCCGCCAGGCCGTAGCTGCTGTCGTTGGCCAGGGCGACCGCTTCGTCTTCGCTGTCGAACGTAATCAGCGTGCCGACGGGGCCGAAGATCTCATCCCGGGCGATTTCCATGTCGTTGCGGGCGTTGGCGAAGATCGTCGGACGCACGAACCAGCCCTGCTTGGGTGCCGAGACGCCGCCGGCCAGCAGCGTGGCGCCTTGGTCGATGCCCAGTTGGATGTAGCGGTTGACGCGATCGAATTGAGCCTTCTTGGCCACCGGCCCCATCTGTACGCCGGGCTCGCGAGGGTCGCCCACGCTCACTGCCTGTGCGGCTTCGGCCAGCGCTGCACCAAAACGGTCGGCGAGGCTGCGTTGCACCAGGATCCGCGAACCGGCCGCACACACCTGGCCCTGGTTGGCGAACAGGCCGAGGGTACAGCCGCGCAGGGCGTCGTCGAAGGACGCATCATCGAACACAATCTGCGGGCTCTTGCCGCCCAACTCCAAGGCCACGCGCTTGAACAACACACCGGCGGTGCGCTGGATTTCACGCCCAGCCTCGGGGCTACCGGTGAAGCTGATCTTGGCAATATCCGGGTGTTCGCACAGGGCGCGCCCCACTTCATTGCCGTAGCCGGTGACCACGTTGATCACGCCGTCCGGGAAGCCCGCTTCCTGCGCCAGCAGCGCCAGGTGCAGGGCCGACTGCGGGGTTTCTTCCGATGGCTTGACCACGACGGTACAGCCCGCCGCCAGCAACGCAGCGAGTTTCCACACCGTGATCATCAGCGGCGAGTTCCAGGGCACGATGGCACCCACCACGCCGACCGGCTCGCGCACCGTGTACGACAGGGTTTTGGTGCCGAAGTAACCCCCGGTGGGAATGGTGCGACCTTCAAGCTGGTTGGCCCAGCCCGCGGCGGCGCGCAGGTTGGCGATCGCGTTGGGCAGGTCCATCCGGCGCGGCTCGATGGGGGAGCGGCCGATAGCGTTGGCGTCCAGATCGGCCAGCAGTTCAGTGTCGCGCTCAACCAGGTCGGCCAGTTTCGACAACAGTCGGCCACGCGCGGCGCCGTCGAGTTGGCTCCACTCGCCGCGTTCCAGTTGCTGGCGTGCAGCGGCCACCGCACGGTCGACATCCTCGCGGGTGCCTCGCGCGGAGCTGCCGTACACCTGTTCATTCACGGGGTTGACCAGGTTGATACGACGACGGTCGAAGGCTTCGCAGGACACACCTTCGATGAAATGATTCAAGTGCTCAGTCATATTGCGGTCCTCGAGTAATGGGCAAGGTCATGCTTTGAGAGAAGCCAGGGCGTCGCCGAAGATATCCAGGGCCTTGAAGAACAGCTCGCGAGATATGGTCAGCGAAGGCATGACGCGCATGACGTTGCTGTAGCGGCCACACGGAATCATCAGCACACCGTGGTTGAGCAGGTAGCCCATCAGTTGGCCGATCTTCTCGCCCGCCAGGGGCGCCTTGGTGAGTGGGTCTTCGATCAGTTCGATACCGATCATCAGGCCGCGCCCGCGCACTTCGCCGACCAACGGGCTGTTGAAGGCGCGAATATGCGCCTGTGCCTCCAGGCCCAGGGTGTGGGCGCGGTTGAGGAGGTCAAGGTCCGGGTCCTGGAGGATGCTGATGTTGGTCAGTGCCACCGCGGCCGACAACGAGTTGGCGGCGAACGTGTTGGGCATGGAGCCGTCGGGAATCTGCGCCGCCAGGTCCGAGCGCATGATCAGGCCGGCCATGGGCAGGTCGCTGCCGATGCCTTTGCCGAAGGTGAGCATGTCGGGCTTCACGCCGGAATGTTCGACCGCCCACATCTTGCCGGTGCGACCGGCACCCGATTGCACTTCATCGACAATCAGTAATGTGCCGCTGCGGTCGCAGGCCTTGCGCAGCAGTTGCAGGAACTCCGGAGAGGGTGGCACGTAGCCGCCTTCGCCCTGTACCGGCTCCACGATCACGGCAGCCACGTCATCGGCCGCGGTGTAGGGGGTGTTCAACAGATAGTCGATGTACTCACCGGCGATCTGCTCGGCGCTCTTGTGGGTGGTGTCGAAAGGGAAGCGGTAGGCGTAAGGGTAGGGCGCGTGAATCACGCCACCCATCTGGGCACCAAAGCCCTTGCGGTAGGCCGTGCCGGTGGTCAGCGAACCGGAAGCGTGCCACACGCCGTGGTAGCCGCCGTGGAAGGCGATGATCTGGTGCCGCCCGGTGACGCGCTTGGCGAACTTGATCGCCGCCTCCAACGCATCACTGCCGCTTTGCGTGAAGAAGGTAACGCAGTCGCCACGCAAACCCTCGGGCGCGATTTCGGAAAGCTTGGCAGCCAACTCGGTACGCCGGGTGCTGTTGATTTCCAGGGCATGCATCAGCACTTCGGACTGTTCGCGAATCGCTTGCACCACTTTGGGGTGGCAGCGGCCCACGCTGCTGACACCGACGCCTGCGGACAGGTCGATGTAGGTGTTGCCGTCGGGGTCTTTGAAGGTCGCACCGAAGGCACGGTCCATGGCCACCGGCATACGTCCGCCGCCGCGCGCCATCGACTCGGTGCGCGCCGACAGCGCCAGGGCTTCGCGGGTCTTGGGGCCGGGCAGTTCGCCGGAAATAATCTGCGGGGCATCTGCAAAGTGCAGGGATTGAAATTTGGCTTCACTCATGACGGTCTCTCTGGAATGTCTATTTAAGTGTGCCGATCATCTCCGGCGCGCGTTCCAGGCCGGTATCCCGAATCGGCACATGGTTTGCTTGCATTCCAGCACATAAACAATTTGCAGGACTTTTGCGATGTGCGACTATCAATTGGATCGCCGATCTAAAAAAAACAAAAATATTGGTAGAGGCATGCCCCAATGAAAAACCAAACGATCAGCCATTTTCGCGATATCCATGTCCATGCAGCCACCATCCAGCAGTGGAACCAGGACTACAGCCAGTTAACCTCGGGCTGCGCCGAGAGCACGCTCATGCAACTGACAACCTCGGGTTGCCACCTGTTTCTCGAACAGATCAACCAGCGCGTGGTACAGAACGGCGTGGCGCCTAAAGGCAAGATGTGCTTTGCCGTGCCGATCAACGTCCCAGGATCGATTCGCATGCAGGGGCGCGAGGTAGATGACAGCAGCCTGTTCTTTCTCCATGGCGGCGAGGAATTCATGTTCCATATGCCGATGGGCATGGAGCTGCTTTCCATCACCTTCGAGCGTGAATTATTCGATGAGGCGTTGGAGCAGACCGCTTCGGCCAAGGAACTCAACCGGTTGCTGCGCCAGCCGGTGATCAGGGTTTCCCCCCAGCGATTTGCACAGGCCCGGCGCCGATTGCTGGCGCTTTTCTCCCAGGCACTGGTGTACGAAGATCTCGATAGCACGCTGGATCAAGAGCGCGAGGCGGCGTTGGAGCAGGCGATGCTCAGCGAGTTGTTGCAACTGATGATCGACCCAGCCTGCGACAAGCAACAGCGCAGTCCCAGCTCCACGCGCAGTTTTATCGTAGAGAAATGCCACCGCCTGGCGACCGGCGAAATGATCAACGTGCCCAGCGTGATCGATTTATGCCAACGCCTTCAGGTGAGCCGACGCACGGTGCAGAACAGCTTCCGCTCGGTCGCCGAGACCACTCCACTGAATTACTTGCGCTCCGTGAGGCTTAACGGTGTCCGTCGAGCCTTGATGTCTACCCGCGCCTGCGAGCTGTCGATTGGCGATGCCGCGGCCCAGTGGGGCTTTTATCACCTGAGCCATTTTGCCGCGGAATACCAAGAGCTGTTCGCGGAATTGCCATCCCAGACTGCCCGAGCCGCCATCACGAGTTGTGTGCGGGCCTGACAAACAACGCTAGAAAGACCTGAAATAGCCTGCGTCATCAGCTCTGAATGCGCAGGAGCTTCGCTGTGGGTGCTTGAGTTACCGATTTGGGATATCGGGGCGTTGCAGCGCAGGCATAGGATCAGTGCCAGCGTGCAATAAGAACGACAAGCTGTTTGGTGACGCTGCGTAGCCGGCTGCACCGATCCTAAAGCGACTGCCTCATACAATAAGGTCAACAACATGAGTGTATTTAACCCGGTCAACAGCTCCACGGAGCTCAAGCGTGGTGCCCTGGGTGTGGGCTTCATTATCTTCTTCGTGGTGTCGGCGGCAAGCCCGCTGAGCGTGATCGCCGGCGGCTTCCCCATTGGCATCATGCTGGGCAATGGCGCCGGTACCCCGGCCTTGCTGATCCTCGCCTTGCTGGTGCTGCTGGCGTTCTCGGTGGGTTACACCACCATGTCGCGCCACGTGACCAATGCCGGTGGTTTTTACGCGTTCACGTCCCGAGGCCTGGGTGGCCTGGCGGGCGGTGCCGCCGGGGTGCTGGCGATGTTTGCCTACAACATCCTGCAGGTCGGGTTGTACGGGATGTTCGGCGGGGTGGTCAGCGGCACCATGGAGGCTGCCTTCGGCTTGGCGTTGCCCTGGTGGGCTTACTCGCTGATGGCGATGGCGAGCATCGCGATCCTGGGCTATCGCAAGATTGACCTGTCAGCGCGGGTGCTGTCGGTGATGGTGATCGCCGAATACCTGGCGATCCTGGTCCTGGACTTCGCCATCCTCAAGTCCGGCGGCGACAGCGGCATCAACCTTGACTCGTTCAGCAGCAGCCATGTGTTCAGTGGCACGCCGTCAATCGGCCTGCTGTTCTGTTTCGCCGCCTTTATCGGCTTCGAGGCCACGACCATCTACGGCGAAGAGGCCAAGGACCCCAAGCGCACCATTCCGATTGCGACTTACTGCTCGGTGTTGCTGATTGGGGCGTTCTACGCATTGTCGGTGTGGTCGATGGTGGTGGGCGTCGGCGCGGATAAAATCGTGCCGATGCTGCAGGCCTTGCAGGACCCGACCACCTTTATCTATGGCATGTCCGACCACTTTGTCGGCCCGCACCTGACAAAGATTATCCGCGTCCTGTTCATGGTCAGTATTTACGCCGGGCTGTTGGCCTTTCATAACGCCGCCGCGCGCTACTTCTATGCGATCGGCCGTGACGGTTTGCTGCACAGCCAGTTAGGCACGACCCACCGCGTGCACCAGAGCCCGCATATGGGCTCGGCGTTGCAGAGCCTGATCTCGGCCGTGGTGGTGCTGATTTTCGCTGCGCTGGATGCCGATCCGATCCTGCAACTGTTTGCCTGGCTGTCCAACCTGGCCACGCTCTGCGTGATTTTGCTGATGGCGCTCACTTCGGCAGCGGTGCTGATGTATTTCCGAGGTCAACCGCAGCTCAAGGTCGGGGTTTGGCGTGGGCAGATTTTCCCCGGTTTCTCTTGCTTGGCCCTGTTGGCAGTGCTGATCCTTGCCGTGGTGCATTTCGACGTGCTCACCGGCGCCAGCCGATTGCTGTCCTACAGTCTCTGCGCGATTATTCCATTGGCCTTGCTGGGCGGCGTATTCCTCGCGGCGCGGCTGCGCAAGGCATCGCCAGAGCGGTTCCTGGCCTTGGGCAGCCACAAGCTCTAAGGCGCGGCCCGCGGTGGTTGATGGCCCAGCTTGACCAGCAGCGCTGCGATCAAAAGCAGCGCTGCCGACGCCACCAGCACCGCAACAAAGCCCGCATCGAAGGCCGAGCGGGCGAATGCGCGCAGCATCGCGGCGCCTTCGGGCGACAAGGTTTCGGCGACCACCAGCGCATCGTCCAGACTGTCGAATGTCGCGGGATTGCGGCTCAGCCACGCTGGAATCGCCAGGCCCGCCGAGTACGCATAAATCGCCGACAACAGGCTGCCCGACAGCGTCACACCGACGGCACCGCCCAATTCAAACGACACCTCCTCGACGGAGGCGGCCATGCCGGCCTGATCGGCCGGTACGCTGAGCATGATGGTGCTGGACGACGCCGTCAGTGCTGCGCCAATGGTAAGCCCCAGCAGCCCAAGAACGATCAGTTGCAGGTACACCGCCGCCTCATACAACAGCAGGTAAGCCAGCATCGACGCCGCGGATAGCAGCAGCGTCCAGAACAGCATCCGCTGGTTCCCCAGGCGAGGCAGGTAGTAACCGGCAAGCGGCCCGGAGATAAACGAGCCCAGCGGTAGCGGGAGGATGAACAATGCCGCTTCCAGTGGCGACAGGCCCAGCACCAGTTGCAGGCGTTGGCTGAACACCAGCTCCATGCCGATCAACGCAGCAGCCGACACAACCGCCGCAATCACCGCGTTCCTGAAACCGGAGGAACTGAACAGCGCCAGGTCGAGCATCGGTTGGGTCGCGCGGCGCTGGCGCCGAATGAATAGCGTCAGGAACAGCGCGCCCAGCACCAGTGCGATCAGCATGCCTTCGAAAGAAGGCGTGCGCTTGCCGAGCTCCTTCACCGCATACGCCACGCTGATCAAGCCGATCATCACCTGCAGCGACCCCAGCCAGTCCCAGCGTTTGCTCGCATCCCCGGGGTTATTCGGGATCAATAGCGCGCCGACGACCAACGCGACCAGCACAATCGGCACGTTGATCAGGAACACCGAGCCCCACCAGAAGTGCTCCAGCAGCAGGCCGCCGATCACCGGGCCGAACGCCGCGCCGCCTGACGCCACCGAGGCCCAGATGCCGAACGCCATGGCCTGTTCACGCGGGTCGGTGAACGTCACCCGCACGATCGCCAGCGTGGCGGGCATCATCATCGACGCGCCGACTGCGAGGAAACCACGTGCACCGATCAATACAGCGGCGGAGGTTGAAAACGCCGCCATCAGCGAGAACAGGCCAAACACACCAAGCCCGCCGATGAACAGGCGTTTGTGCCCGAGACGGTCACCGAGTGTCCCCATGCCCAGCAGCAGGCCAGCGGCGATCAACGCATAGATGTTGACGATCCAGAGCTTTTCCGAGGCTGAAGCATTCAGCTCTCGGGTCAGCGTGGGCAGGGCGGTGTAGAGCACCGTCATGTCGATGACGATAAGCAGCAATGCGCTGGAAATAATCGCGAGGATCAGCCAGCGGCGTGAAAAAGTCATGGGTGGTGCTCATTGAAGGCGAATGGGAGGGCGGCCACTGTAGCTCAGTCAGGCGGCATACCCTTTACACGCGGAAATGCCTGACCAGTTGCTGCTGGTGATTGGCCATTTGATGCAGTAAATCACTGGCCTCCGACGCCTCGTTCATCCGGCCGGCGAGTGTTTCGCTGATGCCACGAATGTCACTGACCCGATGGCTGATATCGTCTATCACGCCACTTTGCTCCAGTGCCGCGCTGGCGATCTGCTGATTCATCTGTTCGATCACATCCACGGCCTTCGAAATGCTCTCCAGCGCCACCCGGGTTTGTTGTACCTGGATCACGCTGCCGCCGGCTTGTTCGCGGCTTAGTTGGGTGCTGTGCACCACAGCCTGGCTCAGCTGTTGCAAGGTTTCGATCACCGTGCGTACCTGTTCGACCGAGCTCTGGGTGTTACTCGCCAGGTGCCTGACTTCGTCGGCCACCACCGCGAAACCACGGCCCTGTTCGCCGGCCCTGGCCGCTTCGATGGCTGCATTCAACGCCAGCAGATTGGTCTGCTGCGCGATGGCGCTGATGACGTCCAGTACCTGGCCGATCTGGGCGCTGCTATGGGCCAGCGCGTTGACTTGTTGGAGGGTGGTTTCCAGGCGCTGATCAAGGGCCTCAATGCCGCGCTCGGCGGTTGAGAACACCGCCTGGCCTGATCGGCTCGCGCTTTCTGCGGTGGTAGCTGCGTTGGCGGCGCTGTGGGAGTGACGTGCCACTTCCTGGGCGCTGGCGCTCATTTCGTGCAAAGCGGTCGCCGCCAGCTCGACTTCGCGGTACTGACGCTGCATGCCAACACTGACTTCGCGGGCAATGCCTGACGATGTATCGGCGCTGTTTCGGGTATCCATCGACGCGGTCTGGATATCGCGAATAATGGGCTGCAACGTGTCCAGGAAGCGATTGACCCCAGTGGCCAAATGCCCCAACTCGTCGCGCCTGCCGGCGGGCAGGCGCTGGGTGAGGTCGCCGTCACCTTCGACAATGGCATCGAGCAGCTCGGCCATTTTGATCAATGGACGTGTCACGCCGTAAGCGGCGAGCCAGATCAGCAGCATACCCAGGATGCTGGCAAAAATGCCCAAGCCCAGGTTGAGCCAGTTGGCCTCGCGGCTTTTAGCGTCCAGTTCGCTTTGCATCAGTCGGGCAGACGCCTGCACCCGTGCTTGCGCAACCTTGATCTCCAGTTGCCAGGCCGGGTTGCCCGCCACGGGCTGAAGGGGCTGGCGTATATCGAGCGTGTCCCCCGAGACGTTGCCGCTGCGTCCTGCCACTTGGCCCGCGGCCGACATAATGGTGACTTCGTTGTTGCCCTGGTACAGGTCCTGACCGAGGTCGGCGGCCAGCTTCTGTAGGGTGTCGAGGCTAATATCCATGCCCACCACGCCGAGCACTTTGCCGTTGACGATCAAGGGGATGGAAATGCTGCTCATCAGGGATTTCTGGCCTTCCACTTCGATGGTGTACGGCTCGACCACACACACCCGTCTTTGTGCTTGAGGGCAAGCGTACCAGGCGTTTCCCGGTTCGCTGCCGGGGGGCGCGGTGTTCGCGGCGATTTGTGCCTCGCTCAGTACCTCTTGCACCAGTTGCCCCGGCTGACTCTGTGACCAATACAGCGCGAAGCGCCCGGTTTCATTGCCTGCCATGGCGCGTTGGTCGCGCCAGGCGGCGTCAGTGCCGGCCAACGCATCCGGCAGCATGATGACGTACAGGCCGAGCACTTTTTCGCGCTGTTTCAGGGCTTCGCGGGCGCTGCTGATCAGGGCTTCGCGCAATTGCGCGACCGTCAGGCGACCGTTGAGCGTTTGCTCGCGCAGTTGCAGAACCTGTTGCGCAAACCCTTCGCCATATAGCGCGGTTTCACTGAAAAAACGCTCCACCTGTTGGCCATGCGCCATGGCCTGGGCCTGCAAGCGCTCCAGCGCAGCGTGGGCGAGCAACTCGCTGCTCTGCTCTTTAAGCAGCTTTGCACTGGCTTGATTCTGATATGCGCTGGCGCCAATCAGGGCCGCCACTACTGTCAGCAGGCAGAGTCCGCTGAGCAGGGTGATACGCCATTGAATGGTGAGGTGAGCTAGATGCATGGTCGGGGCGTCCTACAAGTGGGCTTCGCGATGATGGGCTGGGGGGCGAGCCCTCATTCTTATTCTGGTTGCCGGCATCCGGGCATAGCACGGCTGAGGCTAGGTTGCAGGCATGACAGGCCAGGCGGCTATCCCAAATCGGCAACTGCGCCGGGATTGAGCGTGCCGCCTCGACCTGTTTTGGGGCGTGGCTTCGGATGCTACCGATTTGGGATAGCGAGCGGCTCAAGGGCGGGCATAGGATCAAATTCAGCGCGCAACTAAAACAAAACGCTAACCGGTGCCGATGCGGTGTGGTCGGGCCAACCCTAAAGCGACTGCCTCATAGAATAAGGTCAACAACATGAGTGTATCTATCCCGGTCAACAGCTCCACGGAGCTCAAGCGTGGTGCCCTGGGTGTGGGCTTCATTATCTTTTTCGTGATTTCGGCGGCGAGCCCGCTGAGTGTGATCGCCGGTGGTTTCCCCATCGGCATCATGCTGGGCAACGGTGCCGGTACCCCGGCCTTGCTGATCCTCGCCTTGCTGGTGCTGCTGGCGTTCTCAGTGGGCTACACCACCATGTCGCGCCACGTGACCAATGCCGGTGGTTTTTACGCGTTCACGTCCCGAGGCCTGGGTGGCCTGGCGGGCGGTGCCGCCGGGGTGCTGGCGATGTTTGCCTACAACATCCTGCAGGTCGGGTTGTACGGGATGTTCGGCGGGGTGGTCAGCGGCACCATGGAAGCCGCCTTCGGCCTGGTGTTGCCCTGGTGGGCTTACTCGCTGATGGCGATGGCGAGCATCGCGATCCTGGGCTATCGCAAGATTGACCTGTCGGCGCGGGTGCTGTCGGTGGTGGTGATCGCCGAGTACCTGGCGATCCTGGTCCTGGACTTCGCCATTCTCAAGTCTGGCGGCGACAACGGCATCAACTTGGACTCGTTCAGCAGCAGCCATGTGTTCAGTGGCACGCCGTCAATCGGCCTGTTGTTCTGTTTCGCTGCCTTTATCGGCTTCGAGGCCACGACCATCTACGGCGAAGAGGCCAAGGACCCCAAGCGCAGTATTCCGATTGCCACCTACTGTTCGGTGTTGCTGATCGGTGGTTTCTACGCGTTGTCGGTGTGGTCAATGGTGGTGGGCGTGGGTTCAGACAAGATCGTGCCGCTGCTGCAATCCTTGCAGGACCCGACCACGTTTATCTACGGCATGTCCGACCACTTTGTCGGGCCGCAACTGACCCAGATCATTCGCGTGCTGTTCATGGTCAGTATCTACGCCGGGCTGTTGGCCTTTCACAACGCAGCAGCGCGTTACTTCTATGCCATCGGCCGTGATGGCTTGTTGCACAGCCTGCTGGGCACGACCCACCGCGTGCACCAGAGCCCGCATATGGGCTCGGCGTTGCAGAGCCTGATCGCAGCGGTGGTGGTGCTGATTTTCGCCGCGATGGATGCCGATCCGATCCTGCAACTGTTTGCCTGGCTGTCCAACCTGGCCACGCTGTGCGTGATTTTGCTGATGGCACTGACCTCTGTGGCGGTGTGCGTCTACTTCCATCGCCATCCCGAGCTTAACGTCGGGCTCTTGCGCGGACGTATCCTGCCCGGTTTCTCCTGCCTGGCGTTGTTCCTGGTACTGGTGCTGGCGGTGGTGCATTTCGATGTACTGACCGGTGCCAGCCAACTGCTGTCATACAGCCTCTGCGCGATTATTCCCGCGGCCCTGATCATCGGCATCGTGCTCGCCGCGCGGCTGCGAAGGATCTCCCCGCAACGGTTTCTCGCCTTGGGCAGCCACAAGCTCTAAGAACGCTCCAGTTAATCAGACAATTACCGCCTGTCGTTGCTCGACAGGGTGGGTCTGCACGTGAAAGGAAGGTTTCAAATGCACAACTACAAGATGCTCATCGATGGTGCTCAAGTGGCCGGCGAACAAGGTCAGTTTGACGTGATCAACCCGGCCACGGGTGTCGCATTTGCCCAATGCCCGGCAGGATCCCTGGGGCAACTCGACCAGGCAGTCGACGCCGCGCAGCAGGCATTCAAAAGCTGGCGCCACAGCAGCCACCCTGACCGCTGTGAGCGTTTGTTGGCGATTGCGGCGGATATCGAGCAGGAGGCCGATTCACTGGCCCGGCTGATTGTGCTGGAGCAAGGTAAACCGCTGGAGCTGGCGTTTTCCGAGGTCATGGGGGCCGCTGCCTGGACCCGCTACGCGGCCGCTCAGGAGATCGCGGTGGAACTGGTGGAGGAAACCCCCACGCAACGCGTCGAACTGCACCGTAAACCCTTGGGTGTCGTGGCGTCGATCACCCCTTGGAACTGGCCGTTCATGATCGCCGTGTGGCACATCATGCCGGCGCTGCGTGCCGGTAACTGCGTGATCAGCAAACCGTCGAGCCTGACGCCGCTGAGCACCTTGCGTCTGGCGCAAATCATTGCCCGTCACGTGCCCCAGGGCGTGATCAACTGCGTGACCGGTGAGCAGGGCTTCGGCAGTGCGATCACCTCGCACCCCGGTATCCAGAAGATTGTCTTTACCGGTTCTACCGCTACCGGGCAGAGCGTGATGCGTGGCGCCGCCAGCAACCTCAAGCGCCTGACCCTGGAGCTGGGCGGGAACGATGCGGCAATCGTATTGCCAGGAACGTCGGTGGAGGCGGTGGCCGAGGAAATCTTCCAGGCGGCCTTTCTCAACATGGGCCAGACCTGCGCGGCCCTCAAGCGCCTGTATATCCACGAGTCGCAGTACCAGGCCTTTGCCGATGCGCTGACGCACATTGCCGCGCGCCAGGTGGTGGGGGATGGTCTGGAGGCCGGTGTGACCTTCGGGCCCGTGCAGAACCTTGAGCAACTGGAACTGGTGGAGGCGTTGGTCGCCGACGCGCGGGCAAACGGTGCACGGGTGTTGTGCGGCGGTGCGCGCCTGGATAAGCCTGGGTTTTTCTATCCGCCCACGCTGGTTGCGGACGTTACCGACGGGCATCGCCTGGTGGACGAGGAACAGTTTGGCCCCGTGCTGCCCTTGATTGCTTACCGGGACGTGGAGGATGTGCTGCGCCGCGCCAATGCCGGTGACATGGGGCTCGGCGGATCGGTCTGGGGACCAGATACCGAGCAGGCCCAGGCCTTGGCCAGTCGCCTGGAAAGCGGGGTTGCGTGGGTCAATTGCCACGCACAGATCCAGCCGAACACGCCGTTTGGCGGCAGCAAGATGTCGGGGTTTGGCGTCGAGTTCGGCCTTGAGGGGCTGCTGGAGTTCACCGGCCAGCAACTGTTGTTTGTGCGCAAGCGCGCCACTGAACAAGGCGTTTGAACCATGCACACTCCAACACGTTATCCCGTATTCGGTTGCACGCTGGTGTGCACCTTGGCACTTGGCGTCATCCATCCAGTGCACGCCTATGAGTTGTACAGCGATGAGGGCCGGCATCTCAATGCCGACATGACCGCCGTGTTCGGCATGTTCAACAGCCGCAAGAACTATGACGGCACATCGGGCGGTTCCACCTGGCGCGAAGGTTTCATCAAGTATGGATTGAGCGGCGACCAGTCCCTGGCCGGCAATGGCACTGCCTATGGGGCTTTCGCCCTGGTCAGCTCCGCCACGTGGGGTGATGGTGATTCGGGGGGCAATAGCGTCGGTACCGAGCGTACAACAAAGATTGAAGACGCCTACCTGGGCTGGCGCTCCGGTGATCTGTTTCCGCTGTTGGGCAAAGACGGCGTGGATATTTCCGGCGGACGCCAAGTGGTCAAGGTCGGTCGAGGGTTCCTGATCAACGATGACGGCCTGAATCCGGGCAAGGGCCCGGCCGATGGCAGCTTGAACCGTGGTGGCGCTTACTACCTGGCGGCCCGGCACTCGTTCGATCAGACCGCCGTGTTGCGCCTGGGTGGCCAGGATGGCCTGCATGGCAGCGTGTTGTGGCTCAAGTCGGACAACCGCATCCAGGCCGAGACCGAATTGGCCGCCGGCACCCTGGATTACACCGCCCAACCGGGGACGCTCGGCTTGACCTGGGTGCATGGCCTCGACGTGAACGATCAATGGGCCAGCGACTTTCAGCGCCAGCGCAAGGGCATGAACATCTACAGCGTGCGCGGTGAAGGCGATGCAGGTATCAAGAACGTCAGCCTGGCGTTCGAGTACGCCTGGCAGGACAAGGATACGGGGCCTGAGAAGGCTTGGTACGGCGAAGCCGGCTACACCTTCGCGGATACCGCCTGGGCCCCCAAGGTGACTTATCGCTACACCCGCTATTCGCAGAACTGGGATGCGCTGTTCACCGGTTTGAGCACAGGCTACGGCACCTGGTTCCAGGGCGAAGTGGCCGGTAATTACGCCGGGCCGTTCAACACCAATACGCGCATCCACCATGTCGGGTTGAAGGCAACCCCACTGGAAAACCTGAGCCTGGGCGCGCTGTATTTCGATTACGCCACCGTGCGTAAAAGCAATGCGCTGAACCTGGATGGCCGCGAGTTGGACGTGTATGCCGAGTGGGCCGTCAACCCGCACTTGATCATCACCCCGCTGGTGGGGCTCTACAAACCCAACCAGGACTCGACCACCGGTGGCAATCAAGTCGGCGGCAATGGCACCAACCTGTATAGCCAGTTGTCGGTGGCCGTACCGTTCTGAGCGTGACGGGCTAGGCCGTGGTGCTGCTCGGCGGGTTGCGCATGTTTTCGGCAATGCGCCGGGTGGTATCCATGACCATTTCGATCACGGTTTCCTGGCGCAGCAGCTTGAAGCTCTGGCTGCTGCCGACGGCGGACAGGCTGCCGACCACTTCGTCCAGGTCCGCCTGGATGATCGGCGCGGCGATACCGGTCAGGCCCAGGTTGAGTTCGTCATGGGTCAGGCAGTAACCGTCCTTGCGGATTTTTTTCGCGGCCTTGGAGAAGCTTGCCCAGTCATACGGGCTGTCCGGGTCGTTGGCCATGTGCTCGTCGAACAAGCGTTGCAGGCGGCGGCCTTTCTGGAAGGCGATCAGAACCTTCGATTGCGCCCCGCGGAAAAACGGCAACGGTTGCCCGCGCCCGAACGCAAAGTGATAGGTGTCGGTGGGTTCGGCGATATAGGTGTTGATGATGCGCCCGTCGTAAAACACGCTGGCAAACACCGCCAGGCCCGTTTGTGCGGACAGCTCGTGCATCAACTCGCGTCCGGCAATAAGGATCGGGTCGTACTGACGCATCATCCAATCCAGCTCAATCACACGCGGCCCCAGGCCGTAGCTGCCGGCGTCCACGCGGGTGAGCATACCGGCGTCACATAAGTCCTTGACGTAGCGGTACACGGTTGCTCGTGACAGGCCCATGCGTTCGGCGATGGTGTCGGGTTCGATCTTCAGCGTCTGTGGACCAAACAGGTCCAGGATACTCAGCAATTTGCTCAGGCTGCTCATTGTGTTCCTAAAAGAAAGGGAAGGGCGGTTGTTGCGTACCGGCAGGGATCCGGCCACCCACGCGAGCCCCAAGCGCTGGAGCAACACTACCTCAGTGAGAGAAAAACGCAATCTTGGGCAGGTGTTTTCCCTGATTAAAATTGCATTTATCTCAATTATTGAGAAATACACTAATAAAATGCTTGTTGCTCGCAGGCTTTTGTGTGATAAATCTCATCACTGCAAATGCTCAAGCAAGAGGGCTGAAAATGAATGGTGCGCAACTGATAGTGAATGCGGCAGCGGCAAGCGGTATCGAGTACTGCTTCGCCAACCCCGGGACCACCGAGATTCCCCTGGTGGCCGCCATGGCCAGCGCACCTGCTCTCAAGCCGGTGCTGTCGCTTTTCGAAGGGGTCTGCACGGGCGCCGCGGACGGCTATGGCCGTATCGCCGGCAAGCCGGCGATGACCCTGACGCACTTGGGCCCCGGCTTTGCCAATGGCATCGCCAACCTGCACAACGCACGTCGGGCCAATACGCCCATCGTTAACGTCATCGGCGATCACGCCTCATGGCATGTGAACTACGACCCACCGTTGGCGAGTGACATCCAGGCCTTGGCCGGCACTGTCTCGGGCTGGGTGCGCACCTCGCGCACGGCGGCAGGTATCGGTGAGGATTTGCAGGAAGCGGTACGCGCGGCGTGGCAGGCCAAAGGTCAGATCGCCAGTTTGATTTTGCCCATGGACCTGCAAGCTCACGCGGTGACGCACAACGGTGTGTTCGCACCGTTGCGCGCGCCGGTTCGCCGATTTGCCGGTGACCGGGTCGAGTCCGTGGCGCAGGCATTGCGTGACGGCAAGCGGCTGGTGTTTATCGTCGGCGATGAGGGTTTGTCGGTTGCGGGCCTGGAAGCGGCGGGGCGCCTGGCGCAACTGCCGGGTGTACGCCTGTTTGCCGAGACCTTTCCGCGCCTGAGCTACCGTGGCGGTGGTTTGCCGGATCTGGATCGCCTGCCGTATTTCCCGGAAGTGGCGATTGAAATTCTTGAGCAGTACGACCTGGTCGTGTGTGCTGGCGTGCCCGAGCCCATCAGTTACTTTGGCTACGAAGGCATCCCGTCGCGCCTCGCCGAACGTGAGCGCCTGCTGACGTTGGCCGAAGTCGGTGACGATGTCGCCGGCGCCCTGACGGCGTTGGCCGATGCCCTCGATGCACCCGCCTACGTACCGACCCCGGAGGGTATCGAACTGCCGCCCGGCCACGCCGAGTTGACGCCGCAGTCCATCGGCCAAGTGCTGGCCGCGTCACTGCCCCACGACAGCATTGTCTCGGTTGAAGGCGGCACCTGCGGTTATCCCTTCTTCACCGCCTCCGCCCGTGCCGCGCGGCATCGGGTATTGACCAATACCGGTGGCGCGATTGGCCAGGGTATTCCGGTGGGGTTCGGCGCCGCCTTGGCGGAACGCGGCAATAGCGTGTTCTGCCTGCAATCGGACGGCAGTGCGCAGTACACCATCCAAACCCTGTGGAGCATCGCCCGCGAGCAGTTGCCGGTGGTGATCCTGATTGCCGCTAACCATCGCTACGCGATTTTGCAGAACGAGTTGCGTCGTTTCGGCATGACCGAAATGGACCCGCAAGCCCTGCGCCTGACCGTGCTCGACAGCCCGCGCATTGACTGGAAAGCCCTGGCAAAAGGCTACGGCGTACCGGCCTGCACGGTGCAAACCAATGCCGAACTGCAACGGGCACTGGCCAATGCCAAGGCCGACGGTGGTCCTTGCCTGATCGAAATGGCGCTGTGAAGGAGTCGATGATGAAACAGTTCGAAGTGCTACCCGCTGTCCAGGCCTTTCTGTCCCAACCGGGCCGCTTGTTTATCGGCGGCAGTTGGCAGGACGCGGCCGCTGGCCGACGGTTTGCCGTGGAAAACCCGGCGACTGAAGAAACCCTGACCGAAGTCGCCCAAGGCGATGCGCGTGACGTGGATGCAGCGGTCGCCGCGGCTCGCGCCGCATTCACCGGCGCCTGGGCGCTGCAGTCTCCCGCCCAGCGCGGCCTGTTGCTGTTCCGCCTGGCGGACCTGCTGGACCAGCACCGCGAGGAGTTGGCGCAGTTGATCACCCTGGAGAACGGCAAGCCTATCGCTGCCGCTCGCGGTGAAGCCGCCAGTGCGGCAACCATCCTGCGTTACTTCGCCGGTTGGCCGACCAAGATCGAAGGCAGCACGCTGCCGGTATCGCCGGCCAGCGGCGCGCCGATGCTCAACTACACCTTGCGTGAGCCGGTAGGGGTCTGTGCGCTGATCGTGCCGTGGAACTTCCCGCTGAACATGTGTGTATGGAAGCTCGGCCCAGCGTTGGCGACCGGTTGCGTGGCGGTGCTCAAGCCTGCCGAACAGACTCCGCTGGTGGCGATTCGCTTGGTGCAGTTGATCGAGACCGCCGGGTTCCCGGCCGGGGTGGTCAACCTGATCACCGGCCTTGGCGCCGAAACAGGCGCGCCGCTGGCCCAGCATCCCGACATCGACAAGATTGCCTTTACCGGCTCGACCCAGGTCGGCCGGCTGATCGCGCAAGCGGCCACCAGCAACATGAAAAAAGTCTCGCTGGAACTGGGCGGCAAGTCGCCGAACATCATCTTGCCGGATGCCGATATCGTGCGCGCCGCCAAAGGTGCCGCCGATGGGATTTTCTACAACCAGGGCCAGGTCTGCACCGCGGCCTCGCGGTTGTACGTGCACGCCAGCGTGCTGGACCAGGTGTTGGAAGAGCTTGAGCGGCATGCCGCCGCCCATGTGCTCGGCAACGGCCTGGACCCGGCCAGCAGCATGGGGCCGCTGGTGTCGGGGCGCCAACTGAGTACGGTCAAGGGCTACCTGCAACGCGGCCAGGAGGAGGGCGCCGAACTGATCTGCGGTGGCGATCGCCCAGCCCACCTGGAGCGCGGCCACTTCATTGCGCCCAGCGTTTTTCTTGACCGCGCCGAGCGTGCCTGTGTCGCCCGCGAAGAGATCTTCGGGCCGGTGCTGACCGTCATGAGCTGGACCGAAATCGACGACCTGGTGCTGCGCGCCAATGATTCGCCATATGGCCTGGCGGCCGGCCTGTGGACCCGCGACCTGCGCTCGGCACACCGCGTGGCGGCGCAGCTCAAGGCTGGCTCAGTGTGGATCAACTGCTGGAACGTGGTCGACGCGGCATCGCCGTTCGGCGGCTACAAGCAATCCGGCTGGGGCCGGGAGATGGGTAAAAACGTGATCGATGCCTACACCGAGACCAAGAGTGTGTTTGTCGATCTGGCCTGAACTGAATAATCACAAGAGGTAATTGCTATGGATCTGGAATTGAAAGGCCGCGTGGCCATTGTCACCGGTGGTGGTATGGGCATCGGCAAGGAAGTCGCACGTTTTCTCTCCGAGGAAGGCTGCAAGGTGGTGATCTGCGCGCGGCGCATGGCGTTCCTGCAACTGGCGGCCGAAGAAATCAGCGCACAGACCGGCAATGAAGTACTGCCGCTGTTCTGCGACACCAATGACATGAAGGCTGTGTCGGAGATGGTCGAGGCGGCGTACGCGCATTTCGGCCGTATCGACATCCTGGTCAACGGTGCCGCGGCGCCGTCCGGTGTCGTGCGCAATGACATCGAGCATGCCGGCGACGATGAGCTGCTGTCGGATCTCAACACCAAGGTGATCGGTTACTTCCGTTGCGCCAAGGCCGTGACCCCACACATGAAGGCGGGCGGCTTCGGTCGCATCATCAACATCGGCGGGCTCACCGGGCGCAGCAGCAAGGTGTTGTCGGGCATGCGCAACCTGGCGATCGCGCATATGACTAAAACCTTGTCCGACCAGCTCGGCCCTTCGGGCATCACGGTCAATCTGATTCACCCTGGCGTGGTGGACACCCCGCATATCCAAGAGCTGTACGAGCGCGAAGCGGTCAAGCAAGGCAAGACTGCGGAGCAGGTCGAACAGGCCTACATCGACGCAACGCCGATTCGCCGCACCCTGGCACCGATTGAAATGGGCTGGTTGATTGGTTTCCTCGCGTCGCCCAAGGCCGCCGCTGTGACGGGCGAGTCCATCGGTATCGACGGTGGTTTGACCCGTGGCATCTATATCTGAGGAGCATCTGTGATGAGTAACGGAACCCTTTTAGTCGCCACCGTCGGCCAAGCGGTGATCCGCAGTGCCGACGACGGCAAGAGCTGGCATCGCCTGGGCCTGGGGCAGGACCTGGAGTTCGACGCGATCACCCGTTCGTTGAGCATGCACCCCGACGCGCCGGAAGTGATCTATGCCGGCACCGATATCGGTTTGTGCGTCAGCCATGACACCGGCGGGCACTGGCAGCAGGTCGACTCACCGTTCAACGGCGAGACCGTCTGGAAGGTGGCGGTGGATCCCCAGGATGCACAGCGGATTTTCGTCGGCACGGGTGCGCCTTCGCGCGCTGTGCTCTGGCGCACCCTGGACGGCGGCACCAGCTGGGATCGCGCCCCGGTGGAGATTCCCGAGTTCTGCGACGGCGTCAGCCGTCCACGCCTGCTGGCCTTCGCCTATGACCCCACCGACCGCAACCAGGTGTGGTTCGGCCTGGAGGAGGGCGGGTTGTTTCATTCCCGCGACGGCGGTGACAGTTGGGCACGCATCGATGACCGGCTGCTGTGGGACTACAACTCGGACATCCACAACATCCTGGTACTGCCCAACCACGGCGAGAAAGTCATCGTGGTGGTCTGTGTCAATGCGGTTTATCGCAGCCTGGATGAAGGACTGACCTGGACCGGCATTATCGGCCGGGAAGCCTTCGGCCTGTACTACATACGCGCCATGAACGCGCCGTTGGGCACACAGAACGAGCTGTACCTGAGTATTTCCGACGGTACGCCGGGCACCACCAGCAAGATTCTGGTCTCCCGTGATGCCGCGCTCAGTTGGACCGTGCTGCCGCTGCCCCAGCAGCCCAACTCCTGCGTCTGGGCGATTGCCTTCAACCCGGCCACCCCGCGCCAGATCGTGGCGGGCACCAAGTACGGGCATTTGTTCACCTCCGACAACGGCGGTGACGGCTGGCAGAAGCATTGGCGGGAATTCAGCGAGATCGCTGATGTGCTCTGGACGCCTGCGGTTGCGCAGATCAAGTCCGGGCACCAATCCATCGTCAAAAAACACTGAGGAATACCGCCATGAAGGTCGAGATCCTGCGTACTCACTTATCGCTCTGGGTCAGTGACCCTGACGTATCGGCACGCTGGTACGCCGACATCCTGGGCATGCACGAAAGTGCCCGAGGCGAGAGCTGGGTCATGATGGCATTTGGGGGCAAGCACCACGATATCGCCTTGATTCGTGCCGAACCGGGTGCCCATCAAGGTGGGCTCGGGTTGCAACACTATGGCCTGGAAATCGCCGGGGACATGACAACCTTGCGTCAGCTGTACGGGATGTTGCTGAGCAAGGGCGTCGAGGTGGTGAAGATCACCGATCACGAAATCGGCAACGGCCTGTATTTCAACGACCCCGATTGCAATCGCATGGAATTCTTTCTTGAAACCGAGCATGACGATGCGTGTGGCAAGGCCCGCTTCAAGGCCGCCGGTGCGCCGAGTCGCAACATCACGCTTGATCCACTCGAACCCCTTTGAACAGAGGCACACTGATGAAAACCGCAAATTTCGCCAGCTATCACATCCGCAAATGGTACAGCTTCGTTGAAGAGACCCTGGCCAATGAAACCGGGCAGTTGGCCGATGGCGAGCCGGTGTTCAAATACGCCGTCGCTGCTGTGATCGCCAACCCATATGCCGGCCGCTACAGCGAAGACCTGTCGCAATTGATCGAGCCGTCGCCGCTGTTGGGTCAAGAGTTTGGCCGGCGCATCCAGGCACTGGCCGGTTCGCGCCAGATTCAAAGCTATGGCAAGGCTATCCTGGTGGGCAGCGCAGGCGAGTACGAGCACGGTAATGCGTTCCTGACCAACCCGGCCGCCGATCCGATTCGCGTCGCGCTGGGCGGCGGCAAATCGTGGGTGCCGTCCACCGGCAAGCGTGGTGGCCCAGGTTCGACCATCGACGTGCCGTTGGCGCACAAGGACGCGTTGTACGTGCGCTCGCACTACGACAGTTTCTCGCTGACCTTCGGCGACGGTCCTTCGCCGGATGAGATCGTCGTGATCTGGGCCTTCGCCACGCGCGGACGCCTGCATGCACGCTTGGGCGGGCTGAAAGCCGAAGACGTAAAAGGCCTTGACGGTCTGCACTGATAAGCGCGCAGGATCAAGCGGTGCTGGACTCAAACCACAACAAAAAAAGCGGTGAATAGCGATGAAGCAGGAGAAGACCCAAGTTGTCATCGTGGGCGGTGGCCCCAACGGCATTACGGCCGCGCACTATATGGGAATGTACGGTGTCGACTGCGTCGTCCTTGAGCTTGCCGACTGCATATTGCCTTACCCCCGCGCGGTGGGCATGGATGATGAAGCGCTGCGCGTTCTCCAGGCAATCGGCATCGCTGAACTGGCGGTGCGCGACATGATCTGCGATGTGCCGCTGCGCTATTACAACGCACGCGGCGTGTGTTTTGCCGAGGTCAAGCCGAGTACCGCCCATTACGGCTGGCCGATGCGCAACATCTTCATGCAGCAGTTGCTCGAAGGCACGCTGCGCGAAACGCTCGGGCAGCGCAGCAGTGTGGTGTTGCGCCAAGGCCATGAAATGCTCGAGCTGGAGCAGGATGGGGAGGGCGTGACCTTGCAGGTGCGCGATGCCCAGGGCGAGGTCTACCAACTGCGCGCCGATTATGTGATCGGCGCCGATGGCGGGCGCTCCACCGTACGCAAAAAGCTCGGTGTTGAACTGATCGGTCTGACCCATGCGCGAAAATGGGTAGTGGTCGACACCGCCAATGACACCTTGGATGCGCCTTATACCGCGCTGCACGCTGACCCGCAGCGGCCATTCGTATGCATCTATCTGCCGTACCAGCAGCGGCGCTGGGAGTTCATGCTGATGGAGGGCGAAGACGAGGCAAAGATGTGCGAAGAGAGCACCATCCGCGACCTGATTCGTGGGCATATCGGCGACGCGGTGGACACGTTGAACATCATCCGTATCCGCGCCTACACCCACCATTCCCGCGTGGCGGCGCGGTTCGTCCAAGGGCGCGTGGCGCTGGTGGGCGATGCCGCACATATTTCGCCACCGTGGGCCGGGCAGGGCCTCAATTCCGGGCTGCGTGACGTGGCCAACGTGGCCTGGAAACTGGCGGCGATCATCCACGGGCGCGCTGCCCATGGGATCCTCGCCACCTATGACCAGGAACGTCGTGGGCACGCCACCGAACTGGTCGCCCTGGCCGACAATATGGGCACGGTACTGGGGCTGACCAACCCGTTGATGGCCGGCGTGCGTGACTGGTTGTTCCAGGCGGTGAACAGCGTAGATAACCTGCGCTCGCACCTGTTGGAGTTCAAGTTCAAACCCAAGGCCACCATCACCAAAGGGTTGGTCTATCACGAGCGTGCCGAACTGCGCGAAGACGACCTGGTCGGCCAGCTGTTTGTGCAGCCGTATATCGAAGATGCCCAGGGGCAGCGTCGGCGTCTTGATGATGTGCTTGGCAATTCCTATGCGGTGCTGGGTTATCGGGTCAATCCGCGCGCGCAACTGAGCGAAGAAATGGCCACGTTCTGGGCACGCTGGGACACGCGCTTTATCCAGGTCAACCGTTCGCGCAGTGGTATGGGGCGCAACCAGCCATTGACGGCCACGGATGCCATCAGCGTGGAGGACGTGGATAACCGCCTCGGCGAATGGTTCTCGAGGGTGCGCGATTGCGTCGTTGTGGTGCGTCCGGATCGGTTTGTCGCCGCCATTACCACGCCTGAGCGGCTTGAATCGGTGTTGCGCAAGTTAGCGGAGCAGCTGTCATGACTGCCGATCATCGCGTATTGAACCAGTTGGACCAGGCCACGCGCAGGGTGCAAGCCATTGCGCCGCTCCCCCCCGAGGCGCTGGACCTGAACGCCGGGTACGCGCTGCAACGCCAGGGGCTGGCTTTGCGCCAGGCCTTGGGCGAACAACTGAGCGGTTGGAAGATCGCCTTCGCCGGCAGCGCCGCGCAACGGCGCTTCGGCATTGACGAACCGGTGTATGGCGGCCTGACCGACCAGATGTGCGTACAGCCGAACACAGCGGTGGCGCTGTCGCGGTTGATCCAGCCCAAGCTGGAGATCGAGGTGGCGATTGTGTTGGGGCGCAGCCTGGCGCCGGGCGAGTACAGCGATGAGGAGATCCTGGACGCGATTGCCGAGGTGGCACCGGCGTTCGAGATTGCCGACTGCCGTTGGCAGGGTTGGGCGTTCGGGGTGGGGGCCTTTCTCGCCGATAACGCGGCGGCGGGCCTTTATTGCCTGGGCCCCAGAATCGCGTTCGACCCTGTCAAGCACGCCAATGTGGCGTACCGCCTCGAATGTACCGGCGCGCTCTGTGGCGAAGGCGATACCGAGGGCCGCGAGGACCCGCCGCTGACCAACCTTTGCTGGCTGATTCGCCGCCTGCTGGCCGACCGTCAGCCGGTGGAGGCCGGGCAGGTGGTGCTGTCCGGTGCGTTGCTGGCGCCGATGGATATCCAGCCTGCCACGTACCGCCTGCATATGTTTGGCACGGAACTGGCTTTGCTTTTCACCACGGACAAAACCGCGGTGTGAACCATCGCTGCCGTCAAGGATGACTTCAGTCCCCTTCAGGCCAATGACGACAACGGGGCCCCCGAGGAACGACGACCATGCTTGCTGAAGTTCGAACCTTCAATGACCCTCAACTGCATGCCGGCTCCATCCAGGGCTGGCGGCAAGTGTATGACCAACTGGGGCGTGGTTGCCTGACGAGCGGGCTGCGCCAGTTGTCTGCCGAGCGCTTTCAGATCTTCCAGGAAGTGCTGGACAAACGCGTGGTGCAGCGCGGTTTTGCCCCCGCAGGGCGACTGTGCGTGGCCATGTCGTTGGGCAGTGCGCCGGTCGTCCAGGGGCAGCAGGTGGGGGCGCACAACGTGGTGCTGTTGCGCGACGGCGAGGAGTTTGTGTTGCATGCGCCCGAAGGCACAGATTTCTTCGCGCTTAACGTCGACACCGTACGCTTTGCCAAACTGGCGGCCTTCGAGTTGTCCAGTGACCAGCTCAAACGCATAACCACCCGTTCTCAGATTTGCGTGGACGATGCGTTACTGCTGCGGATACGGCGGCGTATCTACCCACTGTTTCGTCACCTATTGCAACAGACGGAGGCTATCAGCACGAGCGCCGAAAAGATGCTCGAAGACGAACTGCTTGGCGCCTTCCTGGACCTGTTCAGCAACGCCACCGATGAGGTGCGTTGCCGGCGCGGCAATTTCGCCGTGAGTGCCTACCTGGTCAAGCGTAGCCAGGAGTTGATCGATGCCAGCGGCGATACGCCATTGAGCATTCTCGACCTGTGCGAACAGCTGCGGGTGAGCCGGCGGACCCTGCAGAACAGTTTCCAGGCGGTGACCGGCATGCGCCCGGTTGAGTACCTGCGAAACCTGCGCCTGAATGCGGTGCGTCGACGCCTGATCGCTACGCCGGCCTGCAGCCAAAACGTCGGCGACGTAGCGGTGACGATGGGCTTTTTCCACCTGAGCCACTTTGCCGCGCATTACCGCGCACTGTTTGGCCAGTCACCGTCGGAAACCCAGCGGGCGATCATCTGAACAGACGAAGGATCAGGTAGACGCCTCATCCAACCCCGGATCCACGCGTTTGCCGATGTCCTTGAGCCGAGCCAATTGGTCGACCACGCTGGGGGCTTCATCCAGGCAACTGACGAACGTCCACAGGTAAGTCATCACCGAATAGATATGCCCGGCCTTCACCGCAGGCGCCAGGGCCAGTTGGCTGATGGCGACCACAAACAGCAAGGCCGCGAGGATACCGATGGTGAGGAAGGCGATGGCCTCACGGTCCGACAGCCAGATACGCAGCCGTGACAGCACCTGATAGTGACGGCGCAAGGTGTGGGCACCGACCTTTTCCACCAGGCTGATTTCCTTTTCCAGGCGGTTGTTCAAGCGCTCATGCAAGCGCTGGTTGCGCCGCGCAAAGCCTGGCACCACCGCGAGACACAGCCCCAGCGCCACCAGGCACGCCAGGCCGACCCAAGGCTCAATCACCAGCAACATCGCGGCCGCGCCGATGATCGAGACCAGCGCCGTGGCAATCGTGGGCACGTGTTTTTCGAAAAAATCGACGAATTCCCGTGCCAATACCACCCGTGCGGCGGCCTTCGAGGTGCTATGACGTTGCAGGCGCTGGTTAAGAATCACCGGTACCGCAAGGTCAGCGTAGATACGCGTAAAGGTGCGGGTGTCGAGGGCGCGTCGGGCCGCGCCCACTACCCAGAAGCCCAACACCACGGCGGCATAGAACAAGGCGTTGCCGGCGTCGCCACGGAGCATGGCGTCTACGGCAAACCCAGCAAACAACGGGTAGGCCAGCAGCAGCGCGTTTTCCAACGCCACCAGCGACAGGGTACAAAACAACTTACCGGGATAGGCCTTGGCGATCGCCTTGAGCGTCTGGCTGGCGGACTGTTGACCGAGCTTGCGGCTGTGCTCAATCAGTAGTGGAGGTGTGACGGAGGGCATGGGCCACCTGGTTTGTGCAAAGTACGGGGGTGGGAACTCAGGGTTCCGGCATACAGACCGTGGGTGACGTCGAGCAGATAACGCGTCTCCTCGGTCATCAGTAACAAGTCGATCTGCACTTCTTCGATAACGATTTCCAGGATGATCAGCAGGCAAATGGCAGGCGCGGTAAACAGCCAGTGGTAATAGGACTGGCTGACCAGCGAGGCGATAACACCGAGGATCCACAGTGACAGCACCAGCCGGGGCGCCTGTTTCTGCAGGGGAATCCAGAAACGTTGCAGCCTCCTGAGCTTCGCGCTATAGAGCCGTACGGAGTCTTCAAGCAGGGTCACGTCAATCAAGTTTCGATCGCGATAGTTAGTCGACATACATGCAATCCCAGGCTGAACTACAAGGGGCGGGTGTTTGACCTGGCCAAGGCGTGCGCAGGCAGTGCCTTGTACAACCAGGCCAGGTTGACTTCGTTGACTTGCACCCATTCGCCGTTCTGTGGAGTCCCTTCGCAGCTCTTGAAAGCGATACAGCGTCCCTGTGTGTCGAGTAAGGCAAAGTGGCGGTACTGCTGAACGCTATTGACTCTAAAAATAGACAAGCGCATGTCGTCACCCGGGACGGTTGGGGTTTAGATGGCGACCAGTTGGTCGGGCCAGCTCAGTTCGAATAAGGTGCCGCCGTTGTCCAGGTTCCGGCAGGTCACGCTGCCCCCATGGGACAGGGCAATTGCGCGCACGACGGCGAGCCCCAGGCCGCTGCCGCCCTGGGCGCGGGATCGCGAGCTTTCCCCGCGCTGGAACGGCTCAAAGATGTGCGCTGCAAACGCTTCTTCAATCCCTGGGCCTTCGTCCTCGACACTCAGGGCATTCAGGCCATCCTGGCTGCTCAGGCGCACCGTGACATTGCCTGGGGTTGCATGCCGTTTCAGGTTGTCCAGCATGGCCAGCAACGCTTGGCGGATCCTGGCCGGATCACACTGGATGGGCCGTTCGAGCAGGTCCAGATGCAGCACGAACCCGGCGGCAAGAAGGCCTGGTTCGAACAGGCGGGCGTCTGCCTCGATTTCCTCGGCCAGGTTGGCACTTTGGGTCTGGATTTCGAGGTAGCCGTTGTCCGCCAGGCCCACGACCCGCAGGTCTTCGATCAGGCGCGTCAGGCCTTCCACCTGGTTCAGCAGGCTGTAGAACTGCGCCTGGTCCGGCGTGAACACGCCTTCTGCCAACCCTTGCAAGCGGCCACGCAGGATGGTCAGCGGGGTGCGCAGTTCATGCGCAATCGCGGCGTTCCAGAAAGATTGTTCTTCAGCCATGCGTTTCAAGCGTTTAGCCATACTGTTGAAGTCATCCACTAACAGGGAGGCCTCAGCCAATGAGCGGTCGGAGGCCGTCGCCCGGGCATCGAGGTCACCGTCGGCGAGGCGGCGCAGGCTGGCCGCGACCGAGTTCAAGGGCATCAGAATGCGTCGGGACAGTTTGATCGCCACTACGGCCCCCACCGCCAGGCTGATGCAGGTGATCAGTGCCATCCATGCCCACTCCATGCCGGAGGGCAGCCATTCGTCCATGTCCAGATCCGACGGCGGCCAGAACATCCAGAGCAGCGCGTAAAACACGTAGGAACCGACCACCGACAGTGCGATCACGCAGAGCACCACGGTAGACATCGACAAGATGATCTGTCGGCTCAAACTGTTGGCGATCTTCATGGGTTGTTCCCGAACCGGTAGCCGACCCCACGGATACTGGTCGGTACGCCCTGTAGACCCAGGTCTTCGATTTTGCGCCGCAACTTGCTGATATGGCTGTCCACCGTACGCTCCAGGCTGTCACTCTCGGGCGAACACAGGGCCAGCAATTCAGCGCGACTGAAGACGCGCTTGGGCGCCTTGGCCAGCTGTGCCAATAGCCTGAACTCCGTCACGGTCAGGTTGAGCGAATGCTTGTGTGCCCCGATCTGCACATTGACTTCATGGCTGTCGATATCGATTTCAAAGGCATTTACCCGCAGCACACTCTGGCGCGCACCGTAGCCGTGATCGAGCGAACGACGCAGCACCGCCTGGGTCCTGGCGACGACTTCGGCGGGGTTGAACGGCTTGACAATGTAGTCGTCGGCACCGATACGCAGCCCCATCAACTTGTCCACGTCCTGGTCCTGGGCGGTCAGCATGATCACCGGCGTGGTACCCCGGTGGCGGATCTCGGCCAGTACCATCCAACCGTCCAGTTTCGGCATCAGCACGTCCAGCAACACCAGGTCGGGCTTGAGCGATTGATGCAGTTCAAGGGCACGGCGCCCATCCAGGGCATGGGCGATCTGGAAGCCACTGCGCTTGAGATAGGCCGTCAGGATGTCGGCGATTTCGGGCTCGTCTTCAGCGATCAATATCAACGCCTGGCGTTTATCCGCGAAGTCCGTTGGCGTCGATTCAAGGTGCGATTCAGTCATGGTTGGCTCGGTCGTGCTGTTCGGTCATTACAGTATGGCGAATTACCCTGTAACGACGAAGGCTACTGTGCACCACGAGCATGCGCTTTCATGGGAGGTTTTATGGAGAAACGATGGAGACGCGGGTTTATTTGCCAACAGCCTGGTCAGGCGTAGCTGATCCTGTCGCTGTAGGCGTTTTGCGTCATCTTGCGTTGGTAGTCGCAGGGGGTGGTGCTGACCAGTTTCTTGAAGTCGCGCAGGAAGTGAGATTGATCGGAAAAGCCCAGGTCGAGGGCCAACTGCGAAAACGACACATCGTGCTGGGTATTGAGGGTGTCCAGGGCCGCCTGGCAGCGGATGATCCGGCAAAACGTCTTGGGTGACATACCGGTGTCCTGGTTGAACTGGCGGTGCAAGGTGCGGCTGGTGTAGCCGCTGAGGTCTTCGAGTTGCTGGACGCGAATATCGCCGCGATGGCGCATCGCCTGCTGGATGATCATGGCGGTGAGTTTCGAGGTCTTGCCCATCAGGCGTGGGGTCAGGTAGTCGTTGAACAGTCGCATCTGATCGCCCAGCAGCGGTGTCTGGACGATGCTTTCGAAGATGCGTTGGGCGAACTCGGAGACCTCCAGCAGGTCCAGTTCGCGTTCGGTCAACTCTTCTGCGAGCACATTGACGAAGCCCGGAATAACGCCCGGTGAGAAGCGTACGCCGAAGTAATGGTGGTGCTGGTGCAACTCGACCGCCTGGGCAACCAACGGCGTGCCACAGATCCGCGCGGTAGGGCGCGTCGCATCACAGTCGAACAAGATATCTACGCAGCCGTCCGGGACGGCCAGCAGGTTGGCCGATTGCGCCACATCGAAGGCATAGAAGTGCGAAATCGCCGGATGTGCGCAAGGCATCACCGAATAGCGTGAAGAGTTGAGCACGAACCAAGGCTGTTCGTTCGCGGTGTGGTGCCGGGGAGTCGGCACGTTCTGTTTGATCATGGTTGCACCTTGGGAAGGCAGCGCTACGGGAAGTTTAACGCATTTATCGCGCCAACTATCGTCCTACCAGACTGAGCGGCATGTCCGAAATTTACAATACCGCCAACATCTCCCGCCTGATACTCGATCTCGACAGCGTGGAGCTGCGCCTACCGCAGTGATATCACCTTCAGTCCGAGAATAACTATGTCTACAACTACAAAAATCGACTTTATCTACCTCTCCGAGCAGGACATGATCCGCGCGGGAGTGACCGACATGCTGGCCTGCGTGAATACCATGGAGGAGATGTTCGGCTTGCTGTATGCCGGTGACTACCGCATGGCCGGCCCGAACAATGATTCCCATGGTGCGATGGTGATTTTCCCGCAGGATTCGCCGTTCCCGAACATGCCCAAGCCCACGGCTGACCGGCGCATGATGGCGATGCCGGCCTACCTGGGCGGCAGCTTCTGCACTGCCGGCGTGAAATGGTACGGCTCCAATATCGCCAACCGCGAAAAAGGCCTGCCGCGTTCCATCCTGATGTTCACGCTCAATGATCCCGACACTGGCGCGCCGTTGGCGCACATGTCGGCCAACCTGTTGTCCGCATACCGCACCGGTGCGATTCCTGGCGTGGGCGCACGCCACCTGGCACGCAAGGACTCGAAAGTCGTCGGGCTGCTTGGCCCGGGTGTCATGGGCAAGACCACGCTGGCGGCATTCATCGCGGTATGCCCGCATATCGACACCCTGAAGATCAAGGGGCGTGGCCAGAAGAGCCTCGACAACTTTATCGCGTGGGTCAAAGAAACTTATCCGCAGATCACCACGATTACCGTGGTCGATACCCTTGAAGCGGTGGTCCGCGACTCGGACCTTGTTACTTATTGTAGCTCCGGGGAAACGGGTGACCCGTCGACCTACCCAATTGTGCGGCGTGAATGGGTCAAGCCAGGTGCGTTCCTCGCGATGCCGGCGGCCTGCTCGCTGGACGCAGGAATGGAAGAACCCGACGTGCGCAAGGTGCTGGACAACACCGGTCTGTACCAGGCCTGGTTCGAAGAGTTACCCAAGCCTGCGCATCACAACGTGCCGGTGATTGGCGTGCGCTTCATGGACATGATTGCCGAGGGCAAGATGCAACTCGATGAAGTCGAGGACATCGGCAAGATCATCGCCGGGGCCGCACCAGGCCGCAAAAACGATGAAGAAATCATCATCATGTCGGTGGGCGGCATGCCCGTCGAAGACGTGGCCTGGGGCACGGTCGTGTATCGCAACGCCATCGAAAAAGGCATCGGCGTGACGTTGAACCTGTGGGAAACCCCGGTACTGCGCTAAGCCTCATCTTCATCCCATTTGACGAGATATCCGACATGACAAAAATCACCAAGCTCAAGACCGGTTCCCCATTCGAAGACCAGGCCAGCTATTCGCGCCTGGTCGCCGTGGACAACTGGATCTACGTTTCCAACACCGCGGGCCGTAACCCGCAGACCAAGCTGATTCCCGAAGATGTCCTGGAGCAGACTCTCCAGGTGTTTGCCAACATTGAGTCAGCCCTGAAGGCAGTCGATGCGAGCCTGGCCGATGTGGTGTGTTCGCGGGTGTTTATCCAGGACCCCAAGGACGTGCCGGCCGTGATGGGGTTGATCGGCGAAAAGTTTCGCGGTGTCGATCCGGCCAGCACCGTTACCTGCCCGCCACTGGGCTCGACGGTCTACAAGGTTGAGCTGGAAGTGACTGCGTATCGCAACGCCTCGAAGGCGCAGGTCGACGTCATTCGCCTGTCGCAATAATCGTCACGTGGCGATGTGCATGCGTGGCTTCCCTAATTCGCTAACCGAGTCTTGACCATGGCACCGATAATAGCGCCCGTCACAACCTCCACCGTGTTTCCCAGCGCGACGTCCGTCGTCATCATTGGCGGCGGGATCATCGGCCTGACGGCTGCGCTCGCCTTGGCTGAGCGCAATATCGCGGTGGTGGTCCTGGAAAAAGGCCGGATCGCCGCCGAGCAGTCATCTCGTAACTTGGGATGGGTGCGCAAAACCAGCCGTCACGCGGCCGACATACCGCTGGCCCTGGCCGCTGACCGCTTGTGGGCGCAGATGCCTGAGCGGGTAGGGGCGGATGTGGGGTATCGCCAGGAAGGCATCATGTTTTTAGGCCGTACCCCGGCGCAAATGGCAATGCATGAGGGCTGGCTCAAGTCGGTAGAGCATTTGTCGCTGGATTCGCGGTTGCTCAGCAAGCGTGAGATTGATGCGCTGGTGCCGGGCGGCGTGGGTGACTGGGCCGGCGGTATTTTTACACCCTCCGATGCACGTGCGGAACCGACGCTGGCCAGCAGCGCCATCGCCAACGCCGCCATGGCCATGGGCGTAGTGATCATCGAGCAGTGCGCGGTGCGTACGCTGCAGATGTCCGCAGGTGCGGTCAGTGGCGTGGTCACGGAAAAAGGTGAAATTCGCTGTGATCACGTATTGCTCGCAGGCGGCATGTGGTCCCGTCGCTTTCTGGGCAATCTGGGGGTGTCGTTGCCGACCTTGCCCTTGACCTGCTCTGTGCTGCGTACCCAACCGATGGAAGGGCCGACGCAGATTGCCGTCGGCGCCCCGGATTTTTCGTTTCGCAAGCACAAGGACGGCGGTTTCATCATTACCCAGCGCGGCAAGTTGGATGCTTTCCTGACCCTCGACCACCTGTTGCTTGCCAAGCAATATATGCCGCAGTTTCGTGCGCAACGCAGCGTGCTGAATGTGTCGTTGGGCAAGCCGTTTATTAACGACCTGATGCTGGCACGTCGTTGGCACGCCGACAGTGTCAGCCCGTTCGAGCGCATCAGGGTGCAGGATCCGGCCGCCAATCCGCAGCTCAATAACGACGCGCTGAACAATCTGATTGCCGCCTGGCCGGTGTTCGAACAGGCCCGGATC
Source organism: Pseudomonas sp. G11 (assembly GCF_029457515.1). NCBI lineage: Bacteria > Pseudomonadati > Pseudomonadota > Gammaproteobacteria > Pseudomonadales > Pseudomonadaceae > Pseudomonas > Pseudomonas sp. G11. The sequence continues at coordinate 3,970,633 of NZ_CP120377.1, read as the reverse complement.
GCGCATGCCTGGGCGGGCACTATCGACGTGACACCCGATTCCAATCCGGTGATCGGACCGGTAGCGCAGATCCCAGGCTTGACCGTGGCCACCGGCTTCTCGGGGCACGGGTTCGGTACGTCGCCTGCGGCGGGCCATCTCGCGGCGGATCTGGTCAGTGGGCATACGCCGATCATTGACCCGAGCCCTTATCGCTTCGACCGTTTCTAAAGGAGCAAGGCCATGCCTGCTGAGAGCTGTTTCTTCACCAATCGTTCGGGCTTGCGCCTGCATTATTTGCGCTGGGGCGCCTCGACAGGCGTGCCCCTGGTGCTATTGCACGGCTTGCGAGCCTATGCACAGACCTGGGAGTCGCTGGTACAGGCCCTGGGGGAGGGCTACTGCGTCTATGCCCTGGACCAGCGCGGCCGGGGGCTGAGCGACTGGGCCGAACCCGCCAGTTACCACACTCAATCGTATGTCGAGGATCTGGAGGATTTGATCGAGCATGTTGGCCTACAGCGTTTTGTATTGCTGGGCCACTCATTGGGCGGCGCCAACGCCCTCGAGTATGCGCGGCAACACCCGGGACGCTTGATGGGCTTGCTGATCGAGGATATCGGCCCCGGATCTTCAACCCAAGGCGATGGCGCCGCGCGTATTCGTCGCGAGATGGCCCAGACGCCATTGCAGTTCGAAAGCTGGGACGCGGCCCGTGCATTCTGGAAGGCCTCACGTCCAGGTTTGTCGGAGGAGGGCGTGGAATCAAGGCTGGCGCATTCGATGCAGGAGCGCGACGGAGTGATTGGCTGGCGCCATGATCAGCAAGGGATTGCCGAGGCACGACTGAGTATCGAACCCACTGATTTGTGGCCGGCGGTGCGCTCATTGGATTGCCCAAGCCTGTTCATTCGCGGTGGCCGCTCGGACTTTCTACCCCCTGTGATGCTGCAGGCCATGTGCGCCAGCAACCCGCACGTCCAAGCCGTGGAAGTGGCGGATGCCAGTCACTATGTTCATGATGATCAAGGCGAAGTGTTCAATCGTTTGGTCGCCGGCTTTTTGAGCGGCCTGGTGCATGCAGGTCAGTGAGCGGTTTTACTGACACACTGAACGTACCTGTGTGGATCGGTTTGGTTTGCGTGGTAGATGAAACTTCCCCCGGGAGGCGTGCTGCGCTGCCGGGGATTTGGTAGCCTCGATTTCTATTTGGAGATATCGAATGACAGCCAACGCCCAATCGAAACTGGCTGCCCGCTATGGCGCGGCGGACATCTCGCCCCTCAAGCCCTGGAACGAGACGATCGACCTGCTGCTCGACCATCGCAGCGTTCGTGCCTTTACTGATCAGCCACTGCCTGACGGCACCCTCGAGACCCTGGTCGCCGCGGCGCAATCAGCCTCAACCTCGTCAAACCTGCAGGTCTGGAGCGTCGTCGCTGTTCAGGACAGCGACCGCAAGGCGCGTCTCTCGTCCCTGGCGGGAAACCAGGCCTATATCCGCCAGGCGCCTCTGTTTATGGTCTGGCTTGCTGACCTTTCCCGGATCGCTCGAGTGGCTGAGCAGCAAGAGGTGGAGCTGGAAGCCGTCCCTTACCTCGAGAGCCTGTTGCTCGGCACGATCGACGCCGCCTTGGCGGCTCAGAACGCCGTGGTTGCCCTGGAATCGCTGGGGCTGGGCAGTGTGTACATTGGCGCCATCCGAAACGACATTGAAGGCGTGGCCAAGGAGCTTGGTCTCCCTGCGCAGGTCTATCCCGTTTTCGGCCTTTGTGTCGGCCACCCCTCTACCGAACGGCCAGCGGAAGTGAAGCCAAGGCTCCCGCAACGCGCCGTGCTGCACCATGAGACCTATTCGGCAGCGACAGATGTGGCTGCGGTCGCTCAATACGATGAGCGCTTGGGCGCCTTCTACCAACGTGAGGGCATGAAGGCTTCCGGGTGGTCGGAGCAGGTGGTCAATAGGCTTCGCAGTGTCGCAAACCTCCATGGGCGAGAAGAGCTGGTGGAAGAGCTGAAACGAATGGGATTTGGGCTTCGCTGAGCCATTAAAACAAAACCAGGGATGTCCTTGTTCAGACTGATCTCACTGGATTAGGGGGTTTACTTTTCAAAGGCGATTCAATATAAAATTCAGCCCGGCGCACGACTCACTGTCGTGCCCTTTGATATTAACAGGAGGATGCTATGTCACCGTTAAACGTGATGAAGTTCTAAACGATCAAACTGTCACCCCCTCGCTCGAAAACCTTGAAACACGCTGGTCTCAACGTTGGCAGCTCGAAGGCACGTATGCCTTTGACCACACAGCCCAACGCGACGCTGTGTTCTCCATCGATACACCCCCGCCGACGGCCTCAGGCTCGCTGCATGTCGGTCATGTCTTCAGCTATACCCATACAGATATCATCGCTCGATACCAGCGCATGCGAGGTAAGGCTGTGTTCTACCCCATGGGGTGGGACGACAACGGCTTGCCGACCGAACGCAGGGTCGAGAATTTCTATGGCGTACGTTGCGACTCGCTGGCAGCTTATCAGCCTGGTTTCAGGCCACCTGAGCCCACTCCATTAAAGCGAGGTGACTTTACTGTCATCAGTAGGCGCAACTTCATCGAGTTGTGCCACGAACTGACGGCCATTGATGAGCAAGCGTTCCGTGCACTCTTCGTGCAACTGGGCTTGTCCGTTGATTGGAGCCTTTCATATGCCACCATTGATGAGCGCTCCCAACGAGCGAGTCAGCGCGCTTTGCTTCGTAACTATCAGCGTGGCGAACTTTATAGCCAGGAAGCCCCGTGCCTGTGGGACGTAACGTTCCAGACAGCCGTGGCTCAAGCAGAGCTTGAAGAGCGTGAGGTCGCGGGTGCGTATCACGAACTCCGTTTCGAGACGGCTGATGGCGCCCCATTGTGGGTGGCTACCACTCGGCCTGAGCTACTGATGGCATGCGTGGCGCTGGTGGCTCACCCGGACGACGTTCGTTATAAGGCGCGGTTCGGACAATCCGTGCGCTCGCCGATTTTTGACGTGGACGTACCGCTGCTGGCACACCCTTTGGGCGATCCTGACAAGGGCACCGGCTTGGTGGTGGTCTGCACCTTTGGCGATCTTACCGATGTGATCTGGTGGCGGGAGTTGCAGTTGCCAACGCGGTCAATACTGGGAAAAGATGGGCGCCTGTTGCTTGAGACGCCCCCCTGGTTGACGACACCCCGCAGCCAACAGGCCTATGCAGGCCTGGCTGGCCGTAATTTGTCCCAGGTTCGCACACAGCTCGTGTCGATGTTGCGCGACTGCGGCGCCATGCAGGATGAACCCCGACCGATTCAACACGCGGTAAAGTTTTTCGAGAAAGGCGACCGGCCTTTGGAAATTCTTGCCACTCGGCAATGGTACTTGCGTAATGGCGGACGCGACGCAAGCCTGCGGGACTTGTTGCGTGCCTCAGGCCAGACGCTGGACTGGCATCCGCCGCACATGCTCAGGCGTTACGAGCATTGGGTAGGCGGTTTGAACGGAGATTGGCTCATCAGTCGCCAGCGTACGTTCGGCGTACCGATTCCGTTCTGGTATAGGCTGGATGCACAAGGCGAAGCAGACTACAGCGCGCCGATTATTGCCGGTGAGGAAAGCCTGCCCGTTGATCCGAGCCTGGATACTCCGCCAGGGTATCGCCCCGAGCAACGTGGTCAACCGAATGGTTTTGTCGGCGAACAGGACATCATGGATACGTGGGCCACCAGTTCGCTGACGCCTCAGATCGCCGGAGGCTGGGGAGAGGACGACGCGTTGTTCGCCAAAATATACCCCATGGATCTCAGGCCTCAAGGTCACGACATCATCCGCACCTGGCTATTTTCGACACTGGTACGCAGCCATTTTGAACACGGTTGCGTGCCATGGCGTAATGTCGCGCTCTCTGGGTGGATCCTTGATCCCGACCGTAAGAAAATGTCTAAATCCAAGGGTAACGTGGTAACCCCACAAGCCTTGCTCGACCAGTATGGAAGTGACGGTGTGCGCTACTGGGCAGCCTCAGCGCGGCTCGGCAGTGATACAGCCTTTGAAGAACAGCAGATGAAGATCGGCCGCCGTTTGGCCGTCAAGCTGTTCAATCTATCGAGGTTGGTTCAAGGCTTTGCAAAGGATGACAACGGGGATATCGACCAGCCGCTGGATCAGGCCATGCTCAAACGCCTGGGCGGCGTAGTCCATGATGCTACGTGCGCGCTGGAGGCGTACGACTATAGCGTGGCGTTGTCGCGTATCGAAGGGTTCTTCTGGTGGTTTTGCGATGACTACGTCGAATTGGTCAAGCGTCGCGCCTATCGACCAGAAGGCCATTCGGCCCGTAATGCTTTTGCACATGCACTGAGCGTGCAGCAGCGACTGTTTGCGCCATTTCTGCCATTTGTGTGTGAGGAAGTCTGGCAATCCTGGAATTGCGGCTCAGTGCACAATGCGCCTTGGCCGCAAGGGGATACTTGTCCTGACGCGTCTATTGAAAGCTTATTGATGAGTGTCAGTGCCGTGCTATCTGCGATTCGCAAAGCAAAATCTGACGCCCGCCAATCCATGAAGGCTTCGGTAGCACGTGTTGAACTGGTTGACGGGGCTGCGCAGCTTGAAAGGATAAAAGGCGTTCGCCAGGACTTGATCGAAGCAGGTCAGGTTGAGGCTTTGGTGTTTATAGAGGGAACTGAGCAGCGGGTCGATGTATGGCTGAAGTGACGTAGACCTAAGGGCAAGTCAATTCGCGGAGCGATCAAGGAGATCGCTTCGCGAGCACGTCTATAGTCGTCCAGCAAACACTTGGGCTTTGAAAGGCTTGGAACAGGGACGGCGTGTTGGCTGCATGAAGTACCCAGGGTTAAAAGTGGATTTCAGCCGCCTTGAGGCCCAAGTCGCGAAGTTCTGCGACCAAGTCATCCAGATGCCCGAAAGACTCGACCTCCTCGTTGTCATCAACCAAAAAATAACTTCTCCCGGCGTCCTTCTTGAAGAACACAATCCACTCCTTGGGGTTGGTTGGGTTTGCGATCACATGCGTGTCGAAGGTCACGCCTTCGGCATGTTTGGTTTTCACAGCTTGACGATTCATGTCTGTCACCACGCTACGCGCGTTTTCAAAAATTCTCTATTGGCAGTGCATGCTCGCTCAGCTCCCTCTGAGCTTCCACCCTAGACATCTCCAGCCGCACGAAGCAGTGGCGCCAGGGGATTTCAATTATCACTGGATGTTAATATTATGCACATGCATCCACTGAGGAGCTAGCCATGATTGCGATAGGTGAGGCATGGAAGGCGGGGTTGTTGAGACGAGGACACTGGCTTCGCAATGTGATGTCTGGCGTGATCGTCGGGATCGTGGCACTCCCGCTGGCCATGGCGTTTGCCATTGCATCTGGCGTCAAACCTGAGCAAGGCATCTACACCGCCATCATCGGTGGCCTGCTGGTTTCGCTCTTTGGCGGAAGCCGCTTGCAGATTGCCGGGCCGACAGGTGCGTTCATCGTGATTCTTGCGGGCGTCACGGCCGAGCATGGTGTTGACGGCCTGCAGATCGCCACGATGATGGCGGGGGCCATGTTGTTACTGCTGGGGATGGCCCGGCTCGGTGCAATCATCAAGTTTATCCCCGACCCGGTGATCGTCGGATTCACTGCGGGCATCGGCGTGATCATCTGGGTCGGGCAGTGGAGAGACTTTTTCGGATTACCGAAGGTCGGAGGAGAGCACTTCCATGAAAAGCTCTGGCATCTGCTCCAGGCCCTGCCGAATCTTCATATGGCCACGACCCTGCTGGCGGTACTCAGCCTTTTACTGGTCATCACTGCGCCCAGAATTCCCGGTCTCAAACAAGTGCCTGGCCCACTGATCGCCATGGCGGTCGCGACAGCGATCCAGTCCACCTTTCACTTCGACGGGGTCGCCACGATTGGCAGTGCATTTGGTGGCATACCTCAAGGTTTGCCAGCGTTGAGCCTGCCTGAAATCACGCTGTCGCGGGTCATCGATCTGATTGGTCCGGCGTTCACTATCGCCATGCTTGGGGCAATCGAATCACTGTTGTCCGCGACGGTGGCCGATGGCATGGCAGGTACCAAGCACGACTCCAATCAGGAGCTGATCGGTCAGGGGGTGGCCAATCTGGTCACGCCTTTGTTCGGCGGCTTCGCCGCTACCGGGGCCATTGCCCGCACGGCCACCAATATCCGTAACGGCGGCACAAGCCCGCTGGCCGGCATTACGCACGCAGTCACCTTGGTGCTGATTATTCTGTTTCTGGCCCCTCTGGCCTCAAACATCCCGCTGTGCGCACTGGCCGCGATACTTTTTGTGGTCGCGTACAACATGAGCGAGCTAAAGCATTTCAAGCGCATGGTCCAGCGAGCCCCGCGCGCGGACGTATCGATCCTGCTCATCACCTTCGGCCTCACCGTGTTCAGTGATTTGGTGATCGCCGTGAATATCGGCGTCATTCTGGCGATGCTGCACTTCATACGCCGCATGGCCTCATCCGTGGAGGTGCAACAGGTCGTCGAGTACGAGCTTGAAGAAGAGCTGAAAGCTAATGGTCATGCTCAACTGCCGCCGGGGGTATTGATCTATACGATTGAGGGGCCGCTGTTCTTTGGGGCGGCCGAGACGTTCGAGCGTGTCCTTGCACAGACTCATACCGACCCGCGCCTGCTGATTATCCGTTTGAAGCGCGTACCGTTTATGGATATCACGGGCTTACAGGTGTTGGAAGAAGTCATCCAGCAACTGCACAAGCGGCATATCGTGGTGAAACTCTGCGAGGCGAATACGAAGGTACTCAACAAGCTCAATAGGGTGGGCATCTTGCAAGAAATCGGCGCGGAGCATTACCACACCGACTTCAACACCGCGCTGGCGAAAGCTGTCAGTCTCGTGGAGGACACATCGACCCCTAGAGGCTAACTGCCCGTGTTCGGTTATGACTTGTTGCTGGTGGCGTACTTGCTTTTGGTCGAATAGCTGGCACCGTGGGTGTCCAGGTAGTCACGAACCAACTGACGGACCACCTGCGAAGGCGTCAAATCCTGTGCTGCACAGAGCTCCTCGAACGCCTTTTTCTTGATGGGATCGATGAGCACAGTGAGGCGCGCAGTCTTGCTTTCCATGGGGTATTCAATCACTCAATCGCTGGATGTTAATCAAATTGTAATTGCCTTGTCCGGTGCTGTCACTGTTACGACTGAGGGGCGTTCGGCAGGTCGATTGTGATCGGTCATATGCGACTGGAAAGACTCCAGAGCTATCTCTGTCGAGCGCCTGGCGCAGCGGATCGGTTGTAGACCGGACGACCGGTTGTGGCAGGATCGATACCCTCAAAACCCAGTACGCCCAGATCGAGTTCATCGACCGCGCGCACTGGATTTTCTTCGGCTAACGTTTAGTGACTCTTAGCGCTTTACGAATGTTGAGCGGGGTATCTGCCCGTTCCTTGGGTAGTCATGCCGCCTGGCAATCGACGCGGTCTCGATGCCCTTTGCCGGGCTTGATGGGCTGAAAAGCCCTTATGTTTTCCACATCCCAGAAAAACCAATGCCCCGACAAGTCGGGGCATTGGTTTTTCTGATGAGCGAGTGGTCGGTTTGTATTGTTTTGTATCTGCGCTTTGGATAGATACACAGCGATTCTTTTAAGTCGGTTGATGACACATACGGGATACCTGCGGGGCTTTAAATGAACCCATCGAGAAGGCGCAAACCTTCTCCAATGGATGACTCATTTAACTCGCGGCTATCTCTGCGCGTTTCGCGACGTTGTCGACCAATGACTTATAGGAAATTCAAAATGCCTGCAGCTACGTTCGGTTTCACCTGGCGCCATTGTCTGGCTTCTTCCGTGAGAATGGGCGTTTTGGGGTTGGCCCTGATAGCCGGCAGCGGGGGTGCCTGGGCTGCTGGCCCGGCCGCCGATGCGTCAGTTGCCAGCTCGGCCTCGACCAATCCCGAATCGATTCGACCTTATCGAATTCACGTCGATGAAGCTCAATTGACCGATCTGAAAAAGCGCATTGCGGCGACCCGCTGGCCGGACAAAGAGACCGTCAATGACGTTTCCCAAGGCGTGCAGTTGGCTCAGGTCCAGGCGCTGGTGAAGTATTGGGGCAGCGGCTATGACTGGCGCAAGGCCGAAGCAAAGCTCAATGCACTGCCTGAATTCATCACGACTATCGACGGCGTCGATATTCAATTCATCCATGTTCGCTCGCGAAACCCCAACGCGATGCCGCTGCTTCTGACACACGGATGGCCAGGCTCACAGTTTGAGTTCCTGAAGACTATCGGCCCGCTGACGGATCCCGTTGCTTACGGCGGTAAGGTTGAAGATTCGTTCGACGTGATCATTCCATCGATTCCGGGACACGGTTTTTCCGGTAAGCCAACTGAATTGGGCTGGGGGCCGGATCGAGTCGCGAAGGCTTGGGATGTGCTCATCAAGCGTCTGGGTTATACCCACTATGTTTCCCAGGGCGGAGATCACGGTTCGGTGATATCGGATGCATTAGGCCGCCTGAATCCGCCGGGTCTGTTGGGCATTCACTTGAACATGCCGGCCACCATCCCGCCCGAATTGGTCAAGCCGATCAATAGTGGTGACCCGGCCCCTGTCGGGCTCACTGAGCCTGAACGCAAGGCGTTTGATTCCTTGAGCACCTTCTTCGGCCGCAATGCAGCATACGGCGCGATGATGGTTACGCGCCCGCAGACTATCGGTTACCTGCTGGCCGATTCGCCTACCGGTACTGCGGCGTGGATGTACGAAAAAATCGCCGCGTGGACGGACAGTGATGGTCAGCCTGAACGGGTATTGACCCGTGACGAGATGCTGGACGATATCAGCCTGTACTGGCTGACGAACGCAGGCGCATCGTCATCGCGTTTCTACTGGGAAAACAACAACAACAATTTCAGCGCTGCCGCGCAGAACACCGCAAGCATCAAGGTGCCGGTGGCGATCACGGTCTTCCCGCACGAGATCTATCAGGCGCCAAAAAGCTGGGCGCAACGCGCTTACCCATCACTTTCCTACTACAGCCAGGTTAACAAGGGCGGCCACTTCGCTTCCTGGGAGCAACCTCAATTGTTCAGCGAAGAGTTGCGGGAGGCCTTCCGGCCGCTGCGCGCCAAGCTGAGCGCAACGAAGACAGCCCAGTAGCTCACACACAATCCAGTCAACACAACCGGGCCGCTATTCGGCGGCTCGCTACGGAGAAGCACCATGGAGATGACCTTGCTGAACAACCAAAATAAATCCAGCCGCCTGCGGGGTCTTGCCCCATCGCTGTTGGCAGCAGCGGCGCTGCAATTCGCAGCGGTGGTTGTCGGTTTTTCCCAAGCCAGCGCGGCTGATGTACCCGCGTCCACCATTGGGGCTATCACGCCGGGAGCCCACACCTCTCTCGGTGCTCTTAAGCATGTGAAAGCGGGGCTGCTGGACATTTCTTACGCGGAACTCGGCCCAGCCGATGGCCCTGTGGTCATTTTGTTGCACGGCTGGCCCTACGATATCAACGCATACGCTGATGTCGCTCCTGCTTTGGCGGACAAGGGATATCGAGTGTTGATCCCTTCTGCGCGGGGTTATGGCGATACGCATTTTCTCTCGGCCAAGACAGTTCGCAATGGTCAACCTGCTGCGCTGGCGACTGACCTGATCGACTTTATGGACGCGCTGAAGATCAAGACGGCGGTGCTGGGTGGGTTTGACTGGGGCGCCCGCACTGCAGATATCGTTGCCGCACTGTGGCCGGAAAGAGTGAAAGCCCTGGTCGCTGTGAGCGGTTACCTGATAGGCAGCCAAGAGGCGGGCAAGGCGCCATTGCCGCCAGCCGCCGAACTACAGTGGTGGTACCAGTTCTACTTTGCGACCGAGCGCGGGCGCCTGGGCTACGAGAAAAACACCCATGACTTCGCCAAGCTCATCTGGAAGCTGGCGTCGCCACAGTGGAATTTCGACGACGCCACTTATGAGCGCAGCGCGGCGTCCTTGCAAAACCCTGATCACGTGGCCGTGTCGATTTTCAACTATCGCTGGCGCCTGGGGTTGGTCAAGGGCGAGGCCAGATACGACGCGCTGGAGAAGAAACTCGCGGTATTTCCATCCATCAGCGTGCCCACCATCACCCTGGAAGGTGATGCGAACGGCGCACCGCACCCACCTGCCGAAGCGTACGCCAAGCGCTTCACTGGCAAGTATGAGTACCGATTGCTCACCGGCGGTGTTGGTCACAACTTGCCGCAGGAAGCGCCGAAAGCCTTCGCCCAGGCGGTGATCGATGCCGATCATCTTTGAACACCGGCTGAGAGGATGGCGATGATGAAGCTGAAATTTCTTGCCGCGATGTCGGCTGCCATTGCAATCGCAGCGTTGACCGCTACCGGTGTTGCCTCGGGCGACGCCAGTACTGGCGACGCCTCACCGATCTATGGCGTGAAATTGCCTGAAAACTACCGCCTATGGCCGCTGATTGCGCCGGCGCAGGAAGCAGCCCCCCTGAATGAACTGCGAGCCGTGCTGGGCAATGACTCGGCCATCAAGGCTTATCAGGACTCAACGCTGCCATTCCCCGATGGCACGGTGCTGGTAAAGCTGGCCTGGAAACATGTGCAGTCCCCGGAATTCGAGCCGGCGTCCATCCCGGGGCCGGCCACGACCGTGCAGGTGATGGTCAAGGACTCGAAAAAATATGCAGCAACCGGTGGTTGGGGATTCGGGCGGTTTATCAACGGTAAACCGGCCGATGAAGCCCAACACGAAACCTGCTTCGCCTGTCACCAGGCGCGAGTGCGGAATCACGACTTTGTCTTCACTCGCTTCGCCCCCTGATTCCCGTCAACCCCGGAGTTAGCAATGAAAAAAGTATTAACCGCACTGGCCGTCGCCGTCAGCCTGAGCATGGCGACACACGCCTGGTCGCAAACTGAAAAACCCACGATTGTGCTCGTACATGGCGCCTTTGCCGATGCGTCGAGTTGGAATGGCGTCGTGAAGATTCTCGAGAAGGACGGTTACCCGGTGGTTGCCGCTGCCAACCCATTGCGCGGTGTAAAGAGCGATGGTTCGGCAATCTCGGCATTGCTGACGAGCATTCATTCGCCGGTGGTGTTGGTCGGCCACTCCTATGGCGGCAACGTTATCAGTGATGCGGCCAACGATCATGTCAACGTCAAAGCCCTGGTTTACGTCAGTGCGTTTGCACCTGAGGCCGGGGAAACCGTCGCCGGGCTGGCCGGCAAATTCCCAGGCAGCACGCTGGGCCCAACGCTGGCTGCGCCTGTACCACTGGCCGATGGGGGCAAGGACTTGTACATCCAGCAGGACAAATTTCACAACCAGTTCGCCGCGGACGTCCCCGCGAAAGAGGCGGCATTGATGGCCGCCACCCAACGTCCGGTAACGGAAGCGGCGCTCAACGAAGCGTCCGGCAGCCCTGCCTGGAAGCATATTCCGTCCTGGTACATCTACGGCGACAAGGACAAGAACATTCCACCACAAGCCATGGCGTTCATGGCCAAGCGCGCCGCTGCCAAAGCCGTGGAAGTGGTCAAGGGCGCTTCACATGTCGTGATGGTATCGAACCCGGAACCGGTTGCCCGCCTAATCGAAAAAGCCGCCACGGCGAAGTAACACGCCAAGGGCGAAGCGGCAGTGGGAGACATCGCTCTGATCATCACCCTCCGTGTTTCGTAAGTAACCTTTCCAAAGTGGGCCCATTCGGGAGGCTGCAGATTTCCGCGCCCGTCATCCGGAGGGGCGCACGTGAGCCGATGCCCGGCTGAAAAGCAGGAGAGGGTGGGGCGACGACGAGGCCAACGCCTGGGCATACCGGGCGTTGTGCTTATCGCGGGCAACCGCAATCAATCAGGTACGCCACGATGTGGAAGATCAATCACAGTTACATTGATGGAGCATTCGTTCCCGTTCAGGGCAATGAAACGGTGCAATGCATCAATCCGGCTACCGAGGAGGTCATCGGTACGCTCACCCTGGCTGATCGTGAAGATGCCAAGCGCGCTATCGCGGCGGCTTCGCGTGCTCAAGTCGCGATGGGCCGCACCTCCAAGGCCGAGCGTATCGACATGCTCGAGCAGTTGCAGGCTGCCGTGCTGGCGAGCACGAATGAAATTCGCGATACCGCCATCGAAGAGTACGGTGCGCCGTTTGCCCGTGCGCAATGGGTCAGTCGCTACGCCTCGCAGTCATTTACCAATGCGGCGCAGGTGTTGAAACACTTCGACCTGAGTCGTTCGGTCGGTGACGCTACCGTGGTGATGGAGCCGGTAGGAGTCGCGGCGCTGTTTACCCCCTGGAACAGCACCGCCGGGACGATATGCAGCAAACTGGCATCGGCCATTGCGGCTGGCTGTGCCTCGGTCATCAAACCGAGCGAGTTGAGCCCCTTGCAGAGCACCGTGCTCGCCCAAGCGTTGCATCGCGCAGAGTTGCCCAAAGGGGTTTTCAACATTCTGTTGGGACGCGGCAGTGATGTGGGTGACGAAATCAGCGCCAGCCCACTCATCGCGAAAGTTTCATTCACCGGGTCCACCGCCACCGGAAAGCTCATTGCACGCGCCGGAATCGAGACCATGAAGCGAGTGAGTCTGTCGCTCACGGGGAAGTCGGCCTCTATCATCCTGGATGACGCCGATCTCGACATCGCCATTCCCCTGGCTCTGAATGCTGCGTTCATGAACAACGGTCAGGCATGTGTCGCCGGCACACGTCTGCTGGTGCCACGCACGCATGCCGAGGACATTATCAACCGCGTCAAAAGCCTGGTTGGAGCGATGGTCGTCGGCAATCCGCAGGATCCGGCCACTGCGCTCGGGCCGCTGGTCAATCGCGCCCAATTCGACCGCGTACAAGCTTTCATCCGCCGCGGGCAGGCGCAAGGCGCGACGTTGATTATCGGCGGGGAGGGCAGACCAACCGGCTTGGATAAGGGCTATTTCGTCAGGCCTACGGTCTTTGCCGAGGTCAGCAGTGACATGGACATCGCGCAAGAGGAGATTTTCGGCCCGGTGCTATCGATCATTGCGTATGACTCGCAAGAACAAGCGATCGCTATTGCCAATGCCAGTATCTACGGTTTGCAAGCTTATGTGTTTTCCCGGCAACTGGAACGTGCCCAACGCCTGGCAACCCAACTGCAGGCCGGCTCGGTGTTGATCAACAGAATTTCGCCAGAGCTACTGGCGCCGTTCGGCGGGGTAAAGCAGTCCGGTGTCGGTCGGGAGTTTGGAGTCTTTGGGCTGGAAGCATTTCTTGAGGCCAAAAGCATCGTGTCCGATTAGCCTGGGGGTGGCGGGAGATTGGCCAGTAACCTGGCATGACACACAATTTAACAAGTGGGCGATGTCAGATGTTCATAAGCAGCTGATGGGCTTAGAGTTTTAGTTGTCGATAAATCGGGTTATAGTATTTGTGAGATTTGCAAAGAGTGCTGGAGTGCTGCGTCAAGTTCGGCGCTGGAATTTGAGTCAATAAATATATTGATCCATTCCTGCACAAAAGTGCATAACCAAAGTGGAGCTTGCAATTATTTATGCGTGAAAAAGACATGGAAAGCTTGCCGGATGATCTTAGGGCACTCTACGGCTCTCGCGGGATGCGATTTAAGAATGATCAGAAACGAAGGACGTTCTCGTTAAATATTTTATACATTAACGGTGAAGAACTGCTGGCTGCAACTGAGCGATTGCATGATCCCGATGTAGGGGCTGCTTTGTTGGATGGAGCGAGTCGTGAGGCAGGTGATCAAGCGCATAGGGAGTTTAAGCGACACCTTCATAATTTTGTCGCGTCAGCAATGACTCTGGTTGATCATACTCGGGTTATGATGAAGGAGCGCTATGGTGATGAAAGCGTTCATGCCGAGATTATTAGTCAGATTTCTAATACCGTAGCCAAATCACCGACATGCAAGTTCGTTCAGGATATGAGAAACTATATCGTACACAGAGGGCTGCCAAATTCTCAGATATACAAAAGTTTTGTAAATACTGGGAATGATGTGTTTGAGTTGAAGGTTGGCGTGCAAATTCCAACCTCAGACTTGCTGGATTACAAGTCCTGGACGGCGCCAGCTAAAGCTTATATTGAACAGGCTGGTGATTACATTGATATTCGTGATCTGGTCGCAGACTATTTAGCTCAAATCAGAAAGCTAAACGAGTGGCTGAAATTGCGATTAGAGGACTACCACGCGGCAGACTTGCTTGAGCTTGAAGGCCTAGAGTCACAACAGCGCTTGAGATATTCAGAGGTTGATTCCCGTAAGTCGGAGTCAGAGGGGAAAACGCCTGAAGGGTCTATCAGGGATCGGGTGGATGCCATAGTCATGGATATTTACTCTTCAATTAAAAAGCATTTGCTCCCCCAAAGTAGCGATAAAGAATTTAACAGTCAACGGCCTGCACTGCATATTTTTGATGATGGCTCAGGCGCAGATCTCTTCATATATTCATCAGACGAAGATGGAAATCAGATCATATTGTTCATCAGGGACTCTGAAGGTCATTATGGTCTGATCGAACAGAGGTTGGGTCAGTTGCGAGAGGTTTTAGCTATTCTCGGTACCGAAAACTGGGCACGGCAAAAAATTGGGATTGAGTTTTTAAGTGCATTATTTTTCTCATGGGCTAGGAAATCATGGAGAGTAGAGGAGAAATGCTCTTACTACGATTTCGTTCGAGGCGAGGCTGAAAACGAGATAGGCTCATTGGATGTTTACTACCCAATAGCACATTTTGAAATCGAGACTGCATTTCAGTTCGGCCCAGTCATTATAACTCCTATAACAGGAGATATTTTTGATTCGATCGAAGGGGGCATAGCGCTACCGCTAGGACAAGAGCTTGACAGCTTTAAAGCTCATATTCAAACGCTTAGGAAAAGCGTCCAAGGCCTTGCCGCGGTTGAAATTAATATTGAGGCTCATCATTCGGTTATCACTGAAAGTGGTTACGCGATGGCATATGATGCTGTCGATATACTCAGATTTTTTTCTCCGACGGCTCCCATTTCTGATTCAAGGTGCCCAATGGCGTTAAAGGGCTCAGAGTTTCTGCCGGTAAAGAATGTATTTGCCTTTGTCAAAAATGGCTTTATGAGGCATGAGGGCCTCAGCGAGATGTTCCGAGGGTCATGGAAGCTTTCGGAGTCTGGTTTGAAAAATATGGCATTAAATGAACTATCTGCGGCTAGCGGCTTGATCGATTTGTCCGGGCTTAATAGTTTCTCTAGGTCGGTTAGGTCTGGCGTAATACTGTTTAGCAAAGGAAGTACGCTGGCAGGCACGGCGGATAGACTTCGCTATACATTGGTTGCTGCTGAGTCCGTATATCTACGACATAGTTTTGAGTATGCAGGCTCACTGATCTCGCAGCGAATTTCTGACTTGGTAAGTGCTGATCCTTCTGAGCGGAAAATTATCAAGGAAAGCATCGCGAAATCTTATTTTTTGAGGAATGAGTACAAGGAAAATTATTCCTCTGCTGAATTAACGGCGATACGCATGTGCACAATCGCAGTGCACACAGCATTAAGGATCTCACTGCTGAATACCCATAATTTTTCAAATCGGGATGACTTCATTGATGCTTTGAGCAATCCGACTTCTCATTAAAGCAGTCTGGCAATGTGAAGTTAAATTACTAAGGGTTAGGATGAGGCTAGCGCATCGGAATATTAATGCGTTCAGCTACCTAACTCGTTTCGCCTAGCTAGCCTGGGCCCACTCGGCCTAACGAACCACCCGATCGGGGCACCTCAAAATCCGCAATCTCCAGCGAATGAAATTGAATCGAACGCGGCCCCAATTCAAAACTCAGGTGAAGCATCATATTGAACTGAGCATCCACCCAATTATCTGAAGGAACCTTCCGCTCTATACGCTTGAGCAGGCGAATTTCCTCATCGAGCTCCAAGCCGGACTGAGAGAGAAAAATTCGAGAGTAGGGGGCTGAGCGTTCGGTTTTGAAATCCTTGATCCTTAGATAAATATCGTTGCTGAATCCTGTGATTCCTCTATCCCTTGCCCAGCGATAAAGCGTACGAAAGACGACTACATACTCTCTAGAGCAGTTCCAACTGTTGAATGCGCTGATAATTTCATTGGCTGCCCAAGGGAATTTCAAGGAAATATCACTTTCCGAAACCCGATGGAGCATTCTCGCGGCCCTATATGCAGTTGAAGGGGAGTATTTCTCTAACGTATGGACCATAAATGATTTGGCTATTTCGATAAATTCTGAATTCAGCTTTAGGCCAGACCAATCAATATTCATTGCCATACCACCGTCGTACCACGTCCAGACGCTCAACCGAGTATCGACGTACCTTGGCTGGTCATTAGTCCTAGCTCGAATCGCGACCTGTGCTGGGCCCTCGAACACGTAGGCCGGAAAAGAGGAGGAGGGTGAAGCGTGTTCTTGATCGGCTGATTTAGTCACGGCGAACCTCCTTAACTGTCAAATCGACTCCAGGCTGCCGAGGCACGCTGGGCGTTGTGGATGTTGGCCGACTCGGCTAGATAACGACTTGCATAACGGCGTGGCATAGTCGAGGTGTCAGACCAACCGCAGACTCGTCATAGCGGTACGGCAATTTCATCGGGTTGCCGTCACGCAGGGGACGTCGCTCGCCCTGGATATAACGCTCGTAGACCTCATACAACTGCGCGGAAATACCTACTGTCCGTCCGTGTGTTTTCAGCGCGGGCTCTTCAGCACGTGGGTCCCCGGGATCATGTTCGCGATCATTGATGCTGACATAGGCGTGCTGAGAGCCCTGATTGATATCCGTGGTGTAGAGTTTCAGAAGCTCTCCGCGACGGATACCAGTCTCCAGCAGCAATTCAATCATTAGCCAATTGCGCAACTGCAGTCGCTCCGGAAACGGATTCTCTGCATCGCCCGGGCGAATCAGTGTGCGAATGATCTGGAGTTGTGTATCTGTCAGGCTTCGGTAACGAGTGCGGTCTGGCCGAGCATTGATGATATGGCTCTCAAACCGCCGCTCAATGACGTCGGCGACATCTGCAAATACAACTTCAATGTTAGCCAGGGTGGTTGAGTTCTGACGGGCGCGCGGAATGTAACGGGTAACGCACCAGGACAGGTACTGCTTCAGCAACCGCAGGTACTGGTCACGGGTACGCGGATCGATCTGCGGAAAAGGTGCCGTTTCAGCTTGGCCCATTCGGGCGACCAGGTTGTCGGCTTGACGGCCGCTTTGGAGCCAGATGGCGTAACCGTCCAGCAAAGCCAGAATCGCCTCGAAGTGGCAGGCCAAGATGGCCTCATCGATATCCAGATCTCGGCTTTTGGCATAGCTATAGAAAGCCTGGATCGCTCGCAGATGCGCCGCAGCAGTATTGTAAGCGCGGTGCCTGAGTTTGAGTTGGACGTAGATGAACGGAACGAGTATGGGCAACGGCGCCGCATTACCAGCTTGCACGAGCAGCGGCACACGCTGACCTGAAGAGAAACGGCACTGAATCAGCTTCATCGGCAGCCACCTCATTCAAGGACTCGCCATGAACACGAAGGACATGGCCCGTTGAGAGGTTGGACGTCAGAAGCGGGTTTGTCGAATCAGTACCTTATGTGATGCCCGATCAAAAAAAAGAATATCATTTATCTCTAATAATCAATCACATACCTTGATTAACTTTTAAAAAATAGACTGACGCGGCAGAAAAGCTAGCAATAGTCTATTTTTTGAACGTGACGTCGTATCGTGTTCGGCAGCCAATTTCGATCGTTGATAGAGACTGATGTAAGTCGCCGCTCGGCAGACTTCGCCTAGATTAGCGTTGTGGAGAGTACATCCATGGCAAATCAGCTAACCCCTGGGGAACTCATTGTCGCCAAGGGAAAAGTTGCGAAAGTCAAACAGGTATTTAGTGACAAAACGATAAGGGTAACAATTGTCGACTCTGGTGAAGTAATACTGGTGTCGGCGCGCGACATTCAGCGAATCCCTAGTGTTACGGCAATTAATGGTAGTGATCATGGGGAGGGTTTGAATGTCAATGATTACACCGTTGATCAACTTTCATTGGCAGCTGAGCGTTTTGAAATTATCAGAAAGTGGAAGGTTGAGGGAGGGGTAGTCACTAAGTACTGTTCTTTACTGGGTGTATCAAAGAGTTACTTCTATCGTTTGGCTAAAATTTTTGACGCTGACGTAGGCCCACTATCTTTAATTGCGCAGACACGGGGTGTCAAGAAAGGCGTTACGAGACTGGATGAGTCGGTTGAGGTCATAATTTTCAAGGCTGCTAAAAAATTCAAGTCGAAAGGAGCCAGCTACAGCAAAGTGTGGAGCGAGGTGGATGTTGCATGTAAGGAGCAAGGTTTTTCATGCCCTTCCAAAGATACGGTATTGAGGCGTGTACGCTTAATCCTCTCAGAAAAAACAAGAATGAGAATTAAAGAAGGTCCTGATGCCGCGACGCAAGAATTTTCAGCTCGCCCGGGTAAAAAAAATCTTGAAAGGCCGCTGCAATGGGTACAGATGGATCACACCCTCGTCGATATAATTCTGTTGGCTGATGATCGCATAAATATTATTGGACGCCCGTGGCTGACAATTGTAATTGATGTCTATACCAGGGTTATTCTTGGTTACTATCTTAGCCTTTACGTCCCGTCTACTGTTTCAGTGGCTTGCGCTCTTAGTCATTCTGTCCTTCCTAAAGTAAACTTTTCGGCAAGTGTTGGCTTGGATCCAGAAGACTACCCCTACTATGGAAAGCCTGAAGTCCTTCATATGGACAATGCCGCAGAGTTCACCAGCCCAAAATTTAAAGTAGGGTGTGAATCTTTTGGGATTTCCCCCGAATACCGACCTGTAGGAAGAAAACATTTTGGCGGTCATGTTGAACGGCTGATAGGCACGTTCATGACTACTAAGGTGCATTTCTTGCCGGGGACTACAATGTCAAATTCTGTTGCGCGCAGAGGACTTAACAGCGAAAGAAATGCAACCATGACCTTCTCTGATTTTTTTCGCTGGTTCTCTCGCGAAGTAGTTGTCTATCACTCAACAGTTCATAGCGCATTAAAGTGTAGCCCGCGACAAGCGTGGACAAACTATTTCGCGCCCAACGGAGGGCTTCCTTACCCCCCGGCAGGCTTGAATTCCGAGCAATTAAAGATTTGGTTCATGCCTCAAGAAGACCGAAAAATTAATCCTGGTGGCATTAATTTGCATGGCCAAGTTTATTGGGATCCTATATTGGGGTCTCATGTGGGGACTAGAAATGTCATAGTCAAATATGACCCGTACGATATGAATGTTGTATGGGTGAAATTGGATGGCCAATTTTGCCCAATACACCTGTCTGACGTAACCGTTGAGGCTCCTACCTATGAGGAATATCGTGCCGGCAAGCTCTATCGTCACCCAGTCCGCATCGGAGCCATAGATAGTGATGGCGGGTTAAAAGCCTACAGAGGGAAGCAAAAAATTGAAGAGGAAAGTAAAAAGTTAACGCAGAAGGAAAGACGCCGAGAGGCCGCTGAAAAAGTCTATACTGAGGCAAATCCAAATCCTAGAAGTAGTAGCTTTAACGCTGACAGGGAACATATCAAGCCAAATTATTCAGCCTCTCCAAAAAAATTTCGACCTGGGGATGAGTCATGAGTGATGAGCACGTCCGGTCGGACATCAGAAAATATTTGTCTTCTAATATTGATACGCGAATAGCCTTAATTCATCAAGAAATATGGGTGAACAATAACTCTAGTGCAGCTGTTTTTCGCATGATGAATAATATCGCGGATGTACCAGATCGTATGAGTGCGCCTGCTTTGCTTGTGGTTGGCCCAGGTGGCTCTGGAAAGACGGCTATAATATCTAAGATTCCAAACCATGTAAAAAGGAGTGCAGGGTTGATTTTTGTCTCCTTGGCTGCATCCCCAGAAATAGATACCAAAAAAAGCCTTAAAGATGAGATAGCTTTAGCGCTCGGAATACCAGTTGGCTCTGGCTCAAGTCGCCGAAGTAGCTCTGACCTGCCAAGCGAGATTAGAGAGGTTATTAGGCTGAGGCAAATTTGGGGGCTGGTGATCGACGAGTTTCATGATGCACTGCTACGCTCGAAGCAAGAGCAGCGTTTTAACATGTCTATTCTTAAAAAGCTGCTCGGCCCTGAATATGGATTGAAACTATTTTGCTTTGGCACTGCTAGTGCGCGCAACGCACTTAAATCCAATTATGAATTTAAGAGACGTTTTCACGAAGTTGCTCTTGATGACTGGATAGAGAGTGAGGAGTTCAGGTCATTCCTCTTGGAGGTAGAGGAGTCCCTACCGCTAAAACAGCCATCACATTTGTACTCTGAGGAGATGGTAGGCACTATTTTATCTATGTCGAATGGGCGCATGGACAAAACACTCGAATTGATAAGGGCGGCTGCCTGTTATGCCATAAAAATGGGGGGGGAGAAGGTGGATGTTGATATGCTGCGGCGAGCAAACAAGAATCCTTGGGGCTATTAGTAGTGAGTTTCTCTGGCTTGCCAACACCAAGTTCTGAAGAAACACTTTCATCTTGGTTGTTTCGATGCAGCATTAATCCAAACGCCGCTGGCTTCCCTCGATTATCATCAACAGAACGCCCAGCGTATTGGTGGGAGGGTGTGGAGATCAAATATTCGGACCCAGACTCAGAATTCTTATCCGCCAGCCAGCGATTAAGTTGTGTAGCCGGGGACATTACCCCTGAACTATTACGAAATTTTTTTTGCCTTCGAGGCGATAAATTAGTCGAATGGAGGTATCGCCGTTTTTTTTGCCCTGATTGCTTACGCGATGATGTGGCGAATGGTCGTTTGCCTATATGGCGGAAGGACTGGTGTTACATTTATTCTTGTGTCTGCGCTGCCCATGATCGAGAGTTGGTGAGACTAGTTGATACACCGCGTTACTCAAGGGCATGGGATGCGTTTGTCCAAAGCTGCAATTCGATATCAAACAATGCCTCCATAGAGGAAACTCTATTCTTTCGTTTTTGCTCAAGTACCTTCACAAAGATTGAGCATGCTCTGATCAGTAGAGACAATCAACAACCTACATTGCACGATTTATTTTATAGGCTATTCAATATTTTCCTTCAATGTCCCTTTCGTGGTAGTAGAGGCGGAATCGCTAGAATCCACTTGCAAACGAGGAAAGATGCACGAGCACCCGACGCAAGCTCTTTTGAGCAGAGTATATTATTGGGGGCGTCCACGGCCGATCCATCAAGTAGATTTGGTAGTTTGGTCTTAACCGCATCACTACTGGAGATTATCCCCTACTCAAGGTTTTTGATATTTACTAAACTGTGTGAGAAAAGAAGGGGCGGGATGCTGATCCCAAGAGACCTGCATAAGGCAGCGATTTTTCCATATATCAACAGGGCAGGCTATGAAACCTTGTACCGTTTTTTAGGGGGTTTCCCTAGGAAAGATTTTCCGTTGCTAGATCGCCATCTTCAACTTCAAGAACATTCGTATGTTCAAGATGGTGTCCTTGGCAAGCGTCTATTCGGATACTCACAATGAGCTATTAAATGCGCATGCCTATCGTTGCCGGCTGGCTGCAAGGAGAAAAACTCCACATGCTAGATGCACGCAGGGCTTTTAACATTTAATTTCCTGCTAGTTAATGTAAGGATTATGCCGAGATTAAGGAAAATCAGGACATAAGACCTGTATATTATTGATATAAAGCAGTTTATATATTTGCGCCTTGCCCCTCCTGCGTCATACCTGCGAGCGTCTATGCTGATCTTTTTGCATGCTTGGGTGCTAAGCGATGGCTGCTTTGGAGAGAACGGCATACCCACGACTCCGCAGCTATTCGTTTCCTCAGAAGAGCTTGGCTGGATTTCCAGAACAGCGCAATCCTGCTCTTTCGCTTGGGCTGACGGTTCAGTTCAAGGTATTTCAATGACACCGGCGAGAGCGAGGCGACGACCTTGTTTGATGCAGCCTTCAATTACCAGATTGCCAAGGACACGGATCTGGCGGTCAATGTCAGTAATCTTTTGGATGAGCAGCATGTCGTGGGCTCCGGAACTGCGGATTACTACAATCCGGGCCGAGAACTCACCGCCAAGCTGAGCTACAGCTGGTGAGCCTGTCAGTAATGGCTCCTGTTGTGGTGGTATCTCGTGTTCTGGCCGCGATCTTCGGCTGCTATGCATTCGTCTAGGGCGTGGCGGCGCTGAATGGGGTTGGGGTCGATTACCATGCCGCCGAGCAGGCGATGATGATGCTGGCCTTCGTCCTGTATCTCGCGCTGTTTCCGCAGCCAGTCTGTGGCGGGTCTCGATGGTACTGGCGCTCGGCAGCGTCTTGATGCTGGCTGTTGCCTGGCAGCTGCAGCGCATGATCATCGGATAGGAGCAGAGCCATGCTGAACAACTTTCGCCAATCCATGGCCTGGGTACACACCTGGTTCGGTTTGGTGCTGGGCTTCGTGCTGATGGTCGTCTTCTTTTTCGGTGCACTGTCGGTGTTCGACCGCGAGATCGATCGTTGGGCGATCCCCGATACGCGCTTCGAGCCGCAGCCTATGCCGTCCTACAACAACCTGCTGAAACAGGTATTTGCCGATCTCAAACCGCATCCGGTGGATATGGCGGCAACCAAAGGGCGGGTAATCGGCGACCTGCCGGCGCCGGAAACCATGCCCATGGTCTCGCTCTATGCCTACACCACCCACCGAGATCCCGTGCTGAGCATTGGTGGCGAGTTTGGTATCCCCAACCAGCCAAAGGACCCAGCGGATGATCAATCGTAAGATCTTCAAGGAGTTTTTCACCTTCCGTCCGCGCAAGCGGACCCAGCGCAGCGCGCTGGACCTGCATAACATGACTGGCGTGGTGGCGTTGCCGTTCCACTTCTTTTTTGCCTTCACCGGTTGGTGATCTTCGCGTCGATGTACTACTTCCCGGTCTCCGGGACCTTGCTCAAACCGCTGCATAATCGGCATGAGGTGATCGAGGCGGCGCATACCGGCTTGCCCCATGATGAGGCCGGTGTGCCCGCGAAGATGGCCTCCGCCAATGCCATGGTGGCCGAGGCCAAGCGCATCTGGGCTACGCGCGATATGCCGGGAGAGGTCGGGCTGCTGACTATCGAGCATCTAAATGACGCCAACGGCTACGTCAGCATCTACCGCGCCGGCAGTGATCGTGTGGCGCTGGTCGGGGAGGGCATTCACTTCAAGGCCAGTACCGGCGAGCTACTGCGCAACGACCCGCCGAGTGACCCGGTTGGTTCCGTCAATCAATTTCTCACCGGCTTGCACCTGCAGCACTTCGAACACTGGGCGCTGCGCTGGCTGTACGTGGCGGGCGGTCTGCTCGGCTGTGTGTGCATCGCCAGCGGTTTTGTGTTCTTCGTCGAGATACGCAAGCAGGAGCACGCCCGACTCGGGCTGCAGGGCTGTCGGTTGGTTGACGCCATGGCAGTCACCACGGTTACCGGCATGCTGCTGGCAGCGGTCGCCATGCTGGCGGCCAACCGGCTGCTGCCTGAGCCCATGCCTGGCCGTGGCGAATGGGAAAAGTGGGTGTTCTGGGGTGCCTGGCTGCTGAGTTTGCTGCATGCGCTGTTGCGTAGTGCACCAGTGGCCCAGGCGCGGCACAATCCGGCCTGGCGCTGCTCTGCGTCGCTGCGGTGCTGCTCAACTGGATCACCACGGGGGACCACCTGGTCAAAAGGATGCTGCTTGAACCCTACTGGGCCGTGGCCGGCGTCGATCTGAGCCTGTTGGCCTGCGCGCTGATAGCGCTACTCACCGCGCGTCGTCTGGCAAGGCCGGTTGAGGGTAAGCGTCCGGCGAACTCACCTTCCGAACTCCAGCATTAAGGGCGATGGTGTCCGCGTATTTTTAAGCGGACGCGATCACCCTTATCGCCAGGATTTCCATGCGCCAACGAAGCTCTTATCCCAAACCATTCAAAGCCCAGGTCGTTCAGGAATGCCTGCAACCTGGCGCAACCGTGTCCAGTGTCGCCATCAGCCACGGCATCAATGCCAACGTCATCCGCAAATGGCTGCCGCTCTATCGAGATCAGCCCGCAGCGGCTTCACTACCGGCTTTCGTCCCGCTAAAAGCCCCACCTAAACGGTCAGTCGAAACGTCAGTGATCATCGAGTTGCCCGTGGCCGGGCAAGTGATTACGGTGAAATGGCCAGCCTCGGATCCCGAGGGTTGTGCGCAATTTATTCGGGCTGTCGCTCAATGATCCGCATCGATGCCATCTGGCTGGCCACCGAGCCGATGGACATGCGCGCTGGCACCGAGACGGCATTAGCCCGGGTGATTGCGGTGTTCGGTGCGGCGAAGCCGCACTGCGCTTATCTGTTCGCCAATCGCCGGGCTAATCGAATGAAAGTGCTGGTGCACGATGGCGTCGGCGTCTGGCTCGCAGCGAGACGACTGAACCAAGGCAAGTTCCATTGGCCCGGCATTCGCCACGGCGGCGAGGTCGAACTCGACAGCGAACAACTCCAGGCATTGGTGCTGGGCCTGCCGTGGCAGCGCGTCGGTGCAGGCGGTGTGATTAGCGTGCTGTAAACGCCGGCCATTTGGCCGGTCTGCTTGTCGTCGCCCCGTGCCTGCTCTGGCACAATTGGCGGCATGACTTTCTCGCCCAGCCTCGACCAGATGACCCCGGAACAGCTTCGTGCCTTGGCGGCACAGGCGTTGCAGTTGCAGTCCCAGGTCGAGGCGATGAGCAGGAAGATTCAGAACGATGAAATCCTCATCGAACAGTTCATGTTCGAAATCGCCCTGCTCAAACGGCACAAGTTCGCCAAGCGCAGCGAACAAATCAGCCCGGCGCAAAGCAGCTTGCTGGATGACCTGCTCGACACCGACCTTGAGGCTATCGAGGCCGAGCTGAAACAGCTTCTTCCCGCTGCGCCACAGGTCGAACCACGGCAATCGCCGAAACGTGCGCCATTGCCGCCACAGTTTCCACGCACGGTGATTCGTCACGAACCCGAAAACACCCAGTGCGCCTGTGGCTGTCAACTTCAACGCATCGGCGAAGACGTCAGCGAGAAGCTGGATTACACGCCGGGCGTGTTTACCGTCGAGCAACATGTGCGGGGCAAATGGGCCTGTCGCCAGTGCGAAACCCTGATCCAGGCGCCGGTGCCGGCGCAGGTTATCGACAAAGGTATACCGACCGCAGGCCTACTGGCCCACGTGATGGTGGCCAAGTTTGCCGATCACTTGCCGCTGTACCGGCAGGAGAAAATCTTTGGTCGCGCCGGACTGGCAATTGCGCGCTCGACCTTGGCGCAATGGGTCGGAGAAACTGGCGTGAGACTTCAACCGCTAGTTGATGCTCTGCGTGAGGCGGTGTTGAACCAGCGTGTGATTCACGCCGATGAAACACCGGTGCAAATGCTTGCGCCAGGCGAGAAGAAAACCCACCGGGCCTACGTCTGGGCCTACAGCACGACGCCGTTTTCGGCGCTCAACGCGGTGGTTTACGACTTCAGCCCAAGCCGTGCCGGACAACATGCACGCAACTTCCTGGGCGACTGGAACGGTAAGCTGGTTTGCGATGACTTCGCTGGCTACAAGGCCGGATTTGAGCAAGGCATCACTGAAATCGGCTGCATGGCTCACGCCCGTCGCAAGTTTTTCGATCTGCACGTGGCGAACAAAAGTCAGCTGGCCGAACAAGCGCTGCACTCGATCAGCGGCTTGTACGAAGTCGAACGCCAAGCGCGGGAAATGAGTGATGAAGATCGGTGGCGAATACGTCAGGAACTGGCGGTACCGATCCTCAAAAAACTGCATGACTGGATGTTGGCCCAGCGCGACCTGGTGCCCAACGGATCAGCCACGGCCAAAGCCCTCGACTACAGCCTGAAACGCTGGGTAGCGCTGACGCGCTACCTGGACGATGGAGCTGTGCCGATCGACAACAATCAAGTCGAGAACCAGATACGGCCCTGGGCACTCGGGCGCTCGAACTGGCTGTTTGCCGGGTCGCTACGCAGTGGTAAACGGGCTGCGGCAATCATGAGCCTGATCCAGTCGGCGCGTATGAATGGGCATGATCCGTATGCCTATCTCAAAGATGTGCTGACTCGGTTGCCAACACAGAGGGCCAGTGAGATCGGGCAGCTGCTGCCACATCAGTGGGTGCCTGCCTAACTTACGCAAGGTGAGTTGGGCGGACGCTTACGGTTGAGGTCGCGGACCGGACTCGCATCGGTGGGGTGGCCTATGAGTAATGCAGGTCTGTGGTTGCTGGGTGCCGCCGCCAGCATGGGCTTGGCGACCAGTTGGTTGGCGTTGTCCCTGCCGGCGCACTGGCGCCAGGTGTTCAGCGCCGACGAGGTTGCGCCGGACTATCTACGCAGCCTGGGCTGGCTGGCGCTGATGGTATCGGCTGTGTGCTGCTTCAAGGCTGACCATCCGTCGATGGCGGTGCTGGTCTGGCTCACCCTGTTGCCGGTCGCCGCCGTAGCAACGGCCATAACGCTGAGCTACCGGCTGGGGCTGCTGCGCCTGTTTTGCCCGTTATTTCTGCGCACTCGATAAGAGTGCGCGGCTTCTGTATCTGCAACATTGTGGTTGATCCGATCGTACTGCTCACCTCAAACCGGGCGAGCTTGTTCACACTGGATACGCCGACCATCCCATGTCACCTCGTTGTGGGATGCTTGCAGGATCGAGCGACGCGAACTCTTACCAACGTATTTGCGCTCTAGCGTCGGCAACAGTTGGCTGACCTCGGTTCGTTTCCGGCTAACACCCGCCCCCAACGTTTAAAGGCGCTAGACGCGATGCAGGTCGAGCCGAACGACATTCTGGCAGGAACTGTGTTGAAGTCGCAATCCGGGTTGTACCGTCCGCTTCTGGCCGTTTGCGGAAGCTAGAGGTATTTAGCCCGACAGTAGGATCACTGTTACGGTGAAAAGTGTTCGTAGGCGTCAGAGCGTCCCTTGGGCAGATCTGCCTGCTGGAGCACCCGCCGCAATCGGGAAAGAATGTTCCGTTCAATACCCTGTTCCCTGCGGCAAAATGGCCGACATCACACCTTACCATTCAGAACGGCGGTACCGAACACTTCCCATATCAAGAGCAGATGGTCGGCGTGTCGCTATCTCAGGCGCCCTCGAAGGGTTAGACATCGCATGTGCACAGGCCCTCCGGAACAGCATGGAACGCCTGCCGAAGGTCCCTTGGGGAGTAGCCTTGCCGGATCAGTGGAGGCGTGACTCTTCAAGGCTTGCGTCACGCTAAGCACGTGTCATCGATGTTTGTTGCGATGGGCGAGGTCTATCACTCGAATTCATGCAGTGGCTATTCGCGACTGAATTCATGCTCGCTGTTGATTGCGAGCAAGAAAGCCCGCGCGCCGGGCAGCAGAGCAACTGGCGACGTTGCGATCAAATGCTTTTTGGGATCGGTTGCCGATTCGATTCCATGTCGAACCTACTCAAGTCTCAGGCAACCCTTCAAGCTCGTGATTTCTCGATGGATTTTTTTCAGTAAGTCTTCGGGTTTTAGTTCGGGTGTTTGCCTTTGATAAGCCAGGAACAGAAGCGTTAGGGGATGAATGCCAATGATCTCAGCAATCTGCTCAACCTTTTCAATCGATGGTTTCCATTTGCCGCGCTCGATCGCACTGATATAGCTCTGACTAGGCCCAAGCCCTTCCTGAGGCATATCCTTCGAAATACGTAGATTCCTGATCACCAAACCAAGCGCTTCATTCAGTTCCATTTGCTGTCTCGCAAAAGGAACGATGAAGCCTTTTTAGTGCTTCTGGAGCTATGCTATATACAGCTTAAAAGAGGGTGTGCTGATGTTTATTACGTACAAGCGCGCTGAAATCATGTATCCAGCGCTGTTTGGAGACGACTCCCAGATGTGGCGATTCGTCGAGCTCGATGATCATCGCCCTTGGTTTTACGTGATGATTAACCGCCGCCAGAAGGCAGCCGCATGGAGGACGATGCTCTTGATTCCAACGGAGGATGAGTTCGAGCAGATGCTAGTGAAACGCGCTGAAGGAACACTGATTGAGGCAGTTCAGGTGGTGTTGCCATCGCGGCTGAATGGATCCGGTAATTGGACGATGGAGATGCTCATAGAGCTCGTTAGGGTCTATGATCAGGACGAGCGAGTCATGGGTTACGACTTTAAGACGGCCTCGGGCCATACCTACTCTCAAAGAGACTGCCGCCACACCTTGGCTGCAGCAAAGCAACAAATTTACTGCTCTTCGATGCGTCTTGTTTGAAGGAGGGGTCGCTGACTGGAGCAAGCCTTGAAGGAGTGCTAAAGACGCCCACGTCAGCGCCATGGCATCAGTGGCGCGCATCGCGCACATGCAATTTGCTAGTTCGTCCAGAACGGATAGCTTGGATCGTCTGTCGCCGATCAGCACTGCCCCAAGTGCGGTCTTATCTGCGCCGCAAATGCTGCACAAAATGGCGTCCGCCATTAACTCGATCTGCCGACCGTACAACAGGCCATGCCGAAAGGTACGCATGGCGAGATAGGGCGGGATCCGGGCTCATTGTGGTCCGCCTGTGCCAGGCGTTGGCGACGCCTGACCGTACAGGCGGTTACCGGAGTGATGCTGGCGGGTCGCAGGCTCGCTGCAGCAAGCTGATTCACTGGACCCAAAGGAGCCTCTCAATGAAAATCACAGCGGCGGAACAGTTCGAATGCGTCAGTGACGTCCTTTGTGATGTTTGCGGCGATAGTACGCGTGTTGAAGGATATGGGTTGCAATTTGGGACCCTTCAGGGCAGTTGGGGATTCGGCTCGGTTCATGATGGTGAGCGTTATGAGGTCCATCTCTGCGAACCCTTTTTTTCAGAACAATGGCCGACCTGAAGAGCGCGCGGATGGTGAATACCATGTTCATCGACGTCGACGAAGACTTAGGCAATTTCGGACGGGTCGCTCGCGATGATTTTTTTCAATGACGGAGGCAGCTTGGCTTGATAGGTAACTCCAGCTGGACCAACATTTGCCGAGTCTCGGGTATGCAGGTGATGGCGGGGTGAAAAGCTTGGATTTAGCTGTTTATCGGCCCATTCCCGCTGTTCGCTATTCCTATTAACGCGGGTGCATATGGACCCCGTCTGCAATCCGTACTCCCCTGGCGCTGGTACGCCTCCACCTGAGCTGGCAGGTCGCGATCAACTGCGCGAGCGGGTCCGTCAGTCGATCGGGGGAATTCGCGTGGGCCGACCTGCCAAAAGCGTAATCCTGGTTGGGGTGCGGGGTGTCGGCAAAACAGTACTGTTGAACCAGATGCTGCGAGATGCCGAAGCCTCGGGCAATCTCGCCGTCTACGTTGAGTCATCCGAGTATCGCTCTCTGCCAGCGATACTCGCGCCACAGCTCCGTCTCGCCTTGCTGCGGCTGAGCTGTATCGTACCTGCCAAGAACGCAGCGATAACTGGACTGCGAGCCTTAGCCGGTTTTGCCAAGGCTTTGGAGCCGAAGTTCAGCGATCTCAAGGTCGGTATTGACTACGAAGCCGAGGCAGCTCTGGCGGGCAAAGGTGATCTCGAGGAGGAATTTACAACCCTGCTGACTAAACTCGGTGAAGCCGCCAAAGCAGCTCACACCGTCCTTGTTATTTTCGTGGATGAGCTGCAAAACGTAGCAGAAGAACAGCTCGCCGCGCTTATCGCAGCGCTGCATCGCGTCTCGCGATTGATCTTGCCGGTTGCCCTCGTCGGTGCAGGCCTCCCACAACTCCGACACCCTGCTGGACATGTGAAAAACCACGCGAAGCGCCTCTTCGACTACCTAGAGGTCGGTTCGCTGGAGCCACACCAGACGCGTCTGGCCTTTGTAAAACCAGCGGAGGCCGAGGGCGTGACTGTAGACTCAGAAGCGGCCGACATGGTTGCTCACCTCACACGCGGCTACCCTTATTTCATTCAAGAGTGGGGCAGTCATGTCTGGGACGCAGGGCAGAATAACCACATCACGCTTGCAGACGTCCAGAAGGCGTCCGGGCACGTTATTGCTGCTCTGGACGAAGGTTTTTTTAGGGTAAGACTCGACCGAATGACCGTGGCAGAACACATTTATTTGCGCGCCATGGCTTCGCTTGGGGAGGGGCCTCATCGTTCGGGCGACATTGCGGCATCCCTGGGCCGTACAAGCCGATCTCTCACCTCAATTCGCAACTCCCTGATTAGCAAAGGGATGATCTGGTCGCCGCCCCACAACGGCGCCGCTTTTACCGCGCCGCTGTTCGATCTGTACATGTGCCGGATCATGCCCGGTGACAGCTGGCGGTCTAGCCTTCCAAGGGCTGACGGCATTTTTTGTCCACCTGAAGAGGGCTCAGATGCTTAGAAGCGAATGCACTCATCTTGCTACGGCTACGATGGTTTGTTCACATCAAGGCTGCTGTCACATCGACTCGAATTTGCACGTACGCTGTGGAGTGCTGAGCGGCTAAGTCGAGGCTTCACTGTGTGCGTCAAAAATGGGATCGACTTACCTGTGATCGGGGCGTAGGGTCGCTCATGGATATCTTTTCTACGGGCAGCATCGACATCAGGCTGGCAGGAGCAGAGAACAGAGCATGAGCGAACTCAGTGATGATGAAATAGACCGACTAGAGGCAATGATTCCTAAGCTGGCCGCCGTCGCCACTAATGCTGCGTATCTGCGTGCGGTTGCCGCAGGGCATTCACTGATAATGGCGAAGGATGGCGTGCTCGTACAAATTCATCCTGACGGTTCGGAAAAAAAGCTTCGCGACTTGTGCAGCAAGCACAGGGTCGAGTCTGGTAAGACTTTCAGTGTGGGTATTTGAAGCGCACCTGCCGACCAGGCGTATTCATAAGGCGAGCGCAGGCCACAGCGACTGGTAAGCACTTGACTATCTTGCCCCTGCGACGGAGCCTTCGCTGTCTAGCGCAGGGCCGCCAGCTGTTTGCTTAACTACCCGAGTAGACGAAGCATGCTGAGATGCTGGCTGCTTGGGCGTCGCCATGCGGTCATGTATTGGTTACACCCGGAGTTGCGAGTGCCCAGCTGGGGTTGCGCATCAATTCCGCTACCGTGCAATGGACTCATAACCAGGAGCTCCACCTCTCAATAGGACACGCGTGCGCGGCATTTTCCGACGCGGTGCGTCGACCGCTAGTCAGGCTGGTTGGTTGGGCCTGATGGGGCGGGCAGGGGTTGAAGCAACATCGAGGCGCGGCTGCTCAGCAGCACTCCGGCTTGGAAGTAGCCCATAACGGTTTCGACACTGCGATGTTCAGTCATGGCCATCACTTCACCCAATGGGGCCCCCTGGCGACCCGCTTCCGTTACAAAGCCCGAGCGTAAGCTGTGCGCGGCCCAGTCGCCGTCGAGGCCAGCCAATTTGGCGCGGCGCTGAACGATCCGTGCTACCTGATCAGACGATAGTCCGAACGGGCTGACTTTGCCGCCCTTGTAGAGGCGCCGAAAAAGCGGACCGGTATCGGCGGGCGCGGCGATGAGCCAAGCCGTCAACGCGTGTGCAGCGCGACCCAGCAGAGGTTTTTCGCGACGGGATCCCGTGGTGTCTGTTTTGGTGACGCCCAGCGTATAGAGCCAAGTGTCTTCATCCAGTTTGCGCACATCGTCGACCTGCAGGCCGGTCACCTCGGATCGACGACGCCCGCCGCCACTCCACGCCATCAGGAGGAGGGCGCTATCACGAGTACCGCGAATGCCATCCGTACAGGTCGCCAACATGGCCTCCAGAGCCTCCACCACAGCTGCCGTCTTTTTGCGGACAACTACCCCCTGGCGCGCCTGGGCTTTTCGCGCATCTCGCAGCAGCGTTTTCACTGCCAGTGCTTCAGTTGGGCTTTCCCAGTTGTTGAAGCGATGCCACCTGCCCAGTGCCGAAAGCCGATGACATACCGTGTTGTAGCTCAGAGGTCCCGGCTTTGCCTTCACACGTGCCGCGACTAACGCGGCATCGATGGTCGGCGGTAGCAGATAGGTCCATGCACCATTTGCCAGTGGGCGCGCCAGGTGATCCACCACGAACTGAATGACTACAGTCGACTGTACAGGCGCATCGCCCATCGCAACGCCGTAGCGCAGGTGCAGCCAAGCCGACCAGTAGGCGAGGGCGCTGCGATAGCTCCGTACCGTGTTTTCGGCGGTGCCGCTGGCAACAAAGCCTGCGGCCGCCTCCTGAGCCTTCAACGCCAATCTACTGGGGTCTAGGGTGGGCTCGTCGATCAACGGCATCTGATCAGTAATATATGATACGTCCAACGTATTATATTTCCACTATCCAATAAATAAGGTCGGATAATCTTTAATTATCCAAGGTGAGGCGATTTTTTCGTCGTTTGGCAGTCGCTCACCAGTACATCAAGGGGATGTGCGTCGATGAGCCACGAGATCGAGCGGTACCTGCAGGCCGGTACCCGCCCCAACACCCGGCGCAGCTACCGGCAAGCGCTCGAGCACTTCGAGGTCGCCTGGGGCGGCTTTCTGCCGGCGACCAGCGATGCCATCGTGCGTTACTTGGTCGATCACGCCGCCACGTTGTCCAGCAACACCCTCAAGCTGCGCCTGGCGGCCTTGGCGCAGTGGCATGTCAGCCAGGGCTTCCCGGATCCGACCAAGACCCCGCTGGTTCGTCAGATCCTCAAGGGCATTCGTACCTTGCACCCGAAGCCGGAGAAGCAGGCCGAACCGCTGCAGCTGCGCGAACTGGAGCAGTGCGTGGCGTGGCTGGAGCGGGCGGGCGAGAAAGCACTGGACGAGGGCGACCTGCCGCAGCTGTTGCGCTGCTGGCGTAATCGCGCATTGCTGCTGATCGGCTTCTGGCGCGCCTTTCGCAGCGACGAACTGTGCCGCCTGCAGGTCGAGCACATCCAGGTACGGCCGGGGGAGGGCATGCAGCTGTTCCTGCCGTGGAGCAAGGGCGACCGTGACAACCAGGGACAGACCTACAGTGCGCCGGCGCTGGCCCGCCTCTGCCCGGTGCAGGCCTACAACGACTGGATCTGTGTCGCCGGCATCGCCCGCGGTCCGGTGTTCCGCGGCATTGACCGCTGGGGTCACCTGCGCGAGCAGGGCCTGCACCCGCACAGCGTCATCCCGCTGCTGCGGGCGGTACTGAAAGCGGCCGGATTGCCCGCCGAGTTGTATAGCAGCCACTCCCTACGCCGTGGCTTTGCCACCTGGGCCACGCGCAGTGGCTGGGACCAGAAGGCGTTGATGGGCTATGTCGGTTGGCGCGATGCCAAGTCGGTACTGCTCTATGTGGACAGCACCGGCTTTTTCCCCGGGCAACTGCGGCCGATGGTGCCAGGCCTGGAGGCGGAGGCTTTGTCGAGTTTGCCTCGTCCAATTGCACTGCCGGGCAGTTGACCGCCTCAAGCCATTCAGCACTTCCGGTGATGGCTGCTTTGTTTCCGCGGAGCAATTACACCCAATGCTGGGCTTTGGCCTTGATGTGGCTGGTGTTATTGATACGTATCGAAAGGGCGACGGTAAACCATGAGAGTTCGCCATCAGATGATTGCTCAATTACAGACAGGAATGTTCAGCTTGCGTCGGCATAACATGATGCCACCAGCGACATAGACTCCAGTCATCTGTCAGTCCACCTGACACCGCCAGTCATGAGAGGTTAGAGCAGGCCAATAGTGCTCTGCTGCAAAGAGGATTATCTAAAGTTCGATGCTAGTGTGGCTGTAATCAGTCTCATCGCTGGACATAATTCAGAAGCAATTTTTTTCGCTTTCGGTGTTGCCACAATACCCCTGCCCGAACGAGTAAAGAGCGGATCATTAAATTTGTCACGTAGCTTGACCAGCGAATTGCTTACGGCTGGCTGTGTTACGCCAAGACTCTTGGCTGCTAACGTTATACTTTGTTCCTTGTAAATACACATAAAAACCACCAATAAATTGAGATCGATGGATGCAAATGTGTCCTCGCGAATAGTCATGGCAGAGCTCTCAAATCCCCTTTACAGCATCGCTTTCAATGTTTTCACCAGCATTTCGATGGTGTATTCGCAGCGTTTGAAAAAAATGGATCGGGCCGAGCTTTTGGCAAGTAATCAATCCTGTGCGATGCAGCGTGCGCAAGTGATCGGACACGGTCGATTGGGCCAACTTGCACTTGCGCTCAATCTGGCCGGCACACACACCGAGCAGGAATGCATGTTCCTGCTGCGGAAAGTGTTTCTCTGGGTCACGGAGCCACTCAAGGATCAACCGGCGCTGGGGGCTGGCTAACGCTTTAAGAAGTAGATCCACTTCCGTAAGTTTACTGCGGGAGTTCACCATCAAGGTCGCTCAGGCGATGTTCAATACAGGCTTCAGCCACTGAATGAAATCTTCCACTTCTTCATTGGTGATTTCGTGGCCCATGTCGTACAGGTATGTTTCATGATGCACGTTCAGTTGGTGCAACCAGGCATCCGCTTTTTGTGCCCAAGACACGGGGAGCTTGTTATCACCATAGCCATGAGCAATAAACGCCGATAGCGAACTCAATGCTTGAGCGCTGGCAATGTGTGGTGCCAGCTCAGGGAGAATTCTGCCGCTGAACAAGCCAAAGCCTAGCACGCAATGAGGGGCGCTAAGCCCGACGCTTGCACTGAGAATACCGCCCTGGCTAAAGCCAGCTATCACTGTAGGCATTTGTGGTAAGGCAGTTACAAGCTCCACTAGTTTCTGGCGGCTGGTTTCCGCTTGCTCTTCAACGATCACCGGGCCTTCGTTGGTGAAATTTACCTGAAACCAGGCAAAGCCCTCAGCTGCGATTTGCAGGCGGCTGCGTACCAGCAATATTTCAATTCCTTCTGGGATAAAGCCGGAAAGGCCTGCCAGATTGGTTTCATTACCGCCTACACCATGCAATAGCAGGAGACGTGCACGAGGGGCAGCAGCACGGATTACCCGACGATAGACAAGGCCGGATTGCGGTTCTTGCTGCAGTTCTGAAATGGCTAGTGGCAGGTTCATGCTTGAGTAATCTCCTGAGTGGCGGTTGGGCTTTTGAACAGGTAGCTGTCCATAGCCAGTACGCCGTCGGCGACACCGCCCTCTAGCACATCCACGGCGTAGTGCTCGCCTGCGGCACCGAGCGCCAGAAATAGCGGCAACAAATGTTCTTCACTGGGGTGCGCACGCTCGGCCTCCGGGGCATTGCGGCGGTAGGCGAGCAGCGCTGGCAGGTCACCGGCTTGCAGGGCGTCACGGATCCAGTCGGAAAAACGCGCTACGTACTCAGCCGGGTCGCCGTAGTTGCTACGGAACTCATAAAGGTTATGGGTCAGACTGCCGGAGCCAATGATCAGCACGCCCTGATCGCGCAGCGGCTTGAGTGCCTGGCCAAGCTGCCAGGCACCCAATGGATTGAGCGGGTGGGGCATGGACACTTGGACCACCGGGATATCCGCAGTGGGCAATAGGTGCAGCAACGGCACCCAGGCGCCGTGGTCCAGGCCTCGATTCGATTCGGTAGTTGCGGCAATCCCATTGCGGGAAAGCAGGTTGCAGATTTGCTCGGCCAATGCAGGATTGCCGGTTGCAGGGTATTGCAGGCGATACAGTGCTTGCGGAAAGCCTCCGAAGTCGTGAATGGTTTCCGGCGCCTTGCTGCTGCCTACACGCACGCTCCCACGGGTCATCCAGTGAGGAGAGACGATTACGATGGCGCTAGGCCGTGGCAGCGCTCGGCCTAGCTCAGCCAGGCGTGCCCCGGCCTGGCCGGGTTCGATGGCAAAGGTTGGTGCTCCGTGGGACACGAACAACACTGGATAGGCCAGACTCATGGTTGAAATCCTGCTTAGATATTGGGGCCGCAGCAGCAAGAGGTGGACTGATCGGCGTTGCAAAGCGTGTGCGCCGCTCACTGACCTGCCTACCCACAGCGCACTGATTGGCTGGGGATGGCTCAAAGTTTATAGATTCGATTTTGGAGATAAACTCAGATATTGGTGAATAACTATCTCGAAAACCGGGATAATTGGCGGTCACTTGTCGACTCTTCAGGCCGCTGCCAGCCGGAGCGCTGAGCTACACATCAAGGTGCCAATATTGCCCCCTGCGCCTGGCCAGAACGCAGGTTGGTGAGTAGATCCCTGGTCGGCGGGCTCTAGTATTTGGGGGCTCCCTGGCTTTGTTACAGATCAGTCCGCGCTCATCGCTATGGCTGCTGAGTGGCACCCTGAGTTAATGGGGCTGGCGTTGATCAACCCCGCGCCAAGGTCGCGCAGTAGCTGTCCGTTCTGCCGTTAGCTGTGGCCATACAGCTTCAATAACTCGTCGACCAGGTAACGAATTTTGGGCCGCAGATGATTGCTCTTCGACCATAGTGCGTGGACCTCGACAGGCGCCGGTTCAAAGGGCTCGAGTACCGTAACAACAACCTGCTGGGCGATGTCCTTTTCAAATAGACAGAGCGGCATCTGGCAAATACCGAGGCCGGCTCGCGTGGCTTCAATCATCGCTTCGGCATCGTCAAACTGATAGGTCGGTGGTGGCGAGAACTTCAAGGATTGCCCGGCCTGGGCCATTTTCCAGGGCATTAGGCTGCCGCGGCGATAGCCGACGATGCTGCGGTGCTGGCCCATGTCCTCGAGCGTCAACGGCGTACCATATTCTTCCAGATAACCCGGCGCTGCACAGGTTACCCAGCGGTGTGACGTCAGGCGTCTGGCCACCAGGCCGGGGACGTTGTCGACGCTGCCAAAACGAATGGCCAGGTCGATACCTTCTTCCGTCAGGTCCACCAGTTGGTCGCTAAAGGTCAAGGTCAGTTGCAACTGCGGGAAGCGTTTGCTCATCTCCAGTAGCACCGGCAGTACCACCTGTTTACCGAACGCGACCGGCATGTCCACCCGCAAGCGCCCTGTGGGCACGCCTAACTTGTTGCCGAGGTTGCTCTCGGTGGCCTTGATCTCCTCCAGCGCATTGGACCACACGGTGAAGTAGGCCTCGCCATCCGGAGACAGGGACAAGCGGCGGGTCGAGCGATAAAACAGGCTGGTACCCACCCGTGCCTCCAGCCGTGCAATCGCCTTACCTACGGCCGACTTGGACAGCCCCAGGCGCTCGGCTGCCTCTGTGAAGGTCGCAGAGCGGGCGGTGGCGAGAAAAATATGGATGCCGCTGAAGGAATCTTCGGAGGTCATTGCCGTTTTCCTAGGCGCAAGAGTTGGTAGCAAATTACGCTACCTATCTGTGATTTCAAGGTTGTTTATCAGCTTGCTGCTCTACCTTAGCATGGCTGCTGACTCAGCAACCCTCTGCATCTATCGCATGGGGTTGGTCATTTACTTCTGTGAGGACGCCCCATGAAAGACGAAGTCATCAGCATTTTTACCCTAAGCCTGGCTCCGGAAGACTTCCCTGAATTTAAAACGCTGGTTGCCAAGATTGTCGCCGCTACGAGCGAAGAGCCTGGCACCTTGATGTACGAATACAGCGTCAACGAGGCTCGCACTGAGGTGCACATTATCGAGCGTTACCGTGCCGATGCTGTCGTTAACCATATTGAAGAAACCTTCGCGCCGTTCGGCGAAAAGTTTCTCGAGCTGGTGAAAATCACCAGCCTGCTAGTTTATGGCAACCCAGACGCGCCGACGCGCAAGCACCTGGATGCCTTTGGCGCGGTGTACATGAATCCGTTTGATGGGTTTACCCGGACCTGACACCGCCAGTCAGTAGCCGGCGGACAAGACCGCTGACTATTCAGCAACCGATCTAACCTGCCGGGTACTACCTGGCGCTAGAGGGTCAATACGCATGCACATCAATCTTGCCGGCAAGACCGCTTTGGTTACTGCCTCCACAGGCGGCATCGGCTTCGCCATTGCCCATGGCCTGGCGCTCACCGGCGCTATCGTGATCATCAACGGGCGGAGTGACAGCTCGGTCGAAAAAGCCCTGGCACGTTTGAGCGAAGCGGTACCGCAGGCCACCTTCAGCGGAGTCGCGGCTGATCTGGGCAATGCCGACGGCGTTGGCGTTCTTACAGCTGCGCTTCCCACCATCGACATTCTGGTCAACAACGCCGGCATCTATGGTTTGGCCGATTTCTTCGAGGCCGATGACGACTGCTGGGAAGACTATTGGCAAACTAACGTAATGTCCGGTGTTCGCCTGAGCCGCGCGTTGGTTCCAGCCATGGTCCAACGAGGTTGGGGTAGGGTGGTGTTTATCTCCTCGGAGTCAGCCCGAAATATCCCGGCCGATATGGTTCATTACGGCGTAACCAAGACGGCGCAACTGGCGTTGTCGCGTGGCTTGGCCAAACGTGTGGCCGGCAGCGGCGTAACCGTTAACAGCGTGCTGCCAGGCCCGACACTGTCTGATGGCTTGGCTGAGCTGCTCAAAGGAGAGTCTGCCCGCTCCGGCAAATCCTTGGAGGCCGTCGCTGCCGAATTCGTCATGACCCACCGTCCCACCTCGTTGATTCAACGTGCGGCCACGGTCGATGAGGTCGCCAATATGGTCGTCTATATCTGCTCCACCCAGGCGTCAGCCACCAGCGGCGCTGCGCTGCGGGTCGATGGCGGCGTGGTGGACGATATCCTCTGAACCCTTGACTACCTGGCACGTGTGTTCCGCACGGGTGACCTGAAGGTCACCGGCGCGCACGCTGTCAGTGAGTGAGCAGATCTCCAATCGATTCCGCTGCCAGTTGATACGAACGGCAACGCGCCGTCGGGTCGTAGATGCGCGCATCAATCATCAGTTCGTCTACGCCGGTGGTAGCACTAAACAACCACCGACTGAAGTCGGTGGGTTAGTGAATTACGGATTGAAAGTCCGGATACGCGTCGGCTGAACGACGCGTCGCATTAGTCCGGCTCCATCTTGAAATTATCGTTCGGGCTCGGCTCTGGCATCAAGTGACCCTCCACGATCCGGCACTCACGCTGCCTCGCCAACTCATGTAGCACCTCCCCCCAGGTGCTTGCGGATCGCTCCGAAGATCGCCTTCTTACGCCTCTTCGGGATGAATACAACGTGGTACTTACAGTCCCACTTCGTGTGAGCAAGGCTTTGGTAATCTCTCATTGGGTACCCCTATCTCTTGGTCGAGATAGAAGGTTCCTGATGACCGCATCACACGGTCAACCTCAAGGAGTCCCTCGGCTAAGCCGGGGGATTACCTTGTTTATTTAAGACTTGAAAGCCAAGCGGATAGATCGTCCAACTGCCTCGATATCCCATGCCCACTCGACCCTTTCATGTGCTGCGTACGCCGGACCGGGGCATGACACCAAGGCTGAAAAGCTTTCTGGATTTTACCCTTGCCAAGTTTGGCGAGAACCCGGCAAAGGCAACCTGGCCGAAAGCAGCGAGCGGTTAGTTACGTGCTGAACGTTTCAAGGCGAAGGCTCCGTCATCCAGCAGCGCCAAGGCCAGTGCAGTGAATGCCAGAAAGACCGGGTATTCCCAGCCACCATTGGCGTTGGTGAAGCTCCAGCCATTACCGAAGTGCACGCTTGCTGCCACCAGCAGTTGCACGGTGGCTAGGGCCGCTACCCAGCGAGCGAGTACACCAAGGATCAGGAACAGGCCGCCGACCACTTCAAAGGCAATGACCGGATAGGCAAGAAAGCCGGAGAAGCCAACGGACTCAAAGAAACCTGCTGTGCCGGCCGGGGTGAACACCAGCAGCTTGGTCAGGCCATGAGCGAGAAACATCACGCCAAGGATTAGGCGTAGTACCAGGGCGGCATAGGGGAGGGTGCGGCTAGCGGCGGTCATGGGTGTTTTCCAATACGGGGAGTGTGGGTTGCCCGGGGCCACAGCTGTTTCGGCCGTGGCGCCAGGCATTGGGTAAGTGGGAATTAACGATTGAGCCAGACCGGCGCGATCTGCGTGCCGAGCCCTGCGCCATAGCCGAGGTAGATGTTCAACCCGGCCAACGCTTCCAGATAACGCGCGTTTACCAAACCGCCGGCATCCACGGTTTTCCAACCCAGGCTTTGCGCAAGAGCAACGGCGGTTTGTTTGGCTCGTGCGCTATCGCTGGCCAGGAACACGCTGCCTTGCTGCTCGTTGGCAAATGTGGGACCGCTGGCCAGCACTTGGGCGAACAGGGTGTTGAAGCCCTTGACCAGCTCCACACCTGGCAGCGCCTTGGCGATTTCCTCCGCTGCACTGGTGCTGTGGCCGATGGTCAGACCCATGTAGTCGGCTGTCAGCGGGTTGGTGATGTCGATGACCACTTTGCCTTCGAGACTGCCCAGACTTTTCAGCGCGGTTAAGGCGTCCTGGTAAGCAGTGGCGACGATCACCACTTCGTTCTGGCCAAGGGCCTGATCAGCGGCGAATGCTTCGACGTTTTGATGCTGCGCGGCGAGGGCGTGCGCCTTGTCCAGATCACGGCCGGTGATACGAACATGGTGTCCAAACTGGGACAACTGTTGAGCGAAAGCCGAGCCCATGTTGCCGGTACCGATAAGGGTAATGTTCATGTCTTTTGCCTCGTGCTGTGTGTGATGGGATCCAGTTTAAAGATTCGATTTACGAGATAAACATGATTTAATGTGACTTATAGTTCCGATAAGTGAGGCAATAATGGATCGCGCGTTGGAGATGCAGGTGTTTTGCGCCGTGGTCGACAAGGGCAGCTTTGTCGGTGCCGTCGATGCGCTGGAAATGTCCAAGGCCGCCGTTTCCAGGCATGTAAATGCGCTGGAGGAACGCCTGGGCGTACGCCTGCTGCAACGCACCACGCGACGCTTATCACTGACCGAAGAAGGACGGGTTTTCTACCAGCAAGCGCGGGAAGTGCTGGCGTTGATGGGGGAGGCGGAAAGCGCTGTTTCTTCGGGCAACCATGAGCCTGCCGGCGTGCTGCGGGTCAATGCGCCGGTGAGTTTTGGTGTGTTGCACCTGGCGCCGCTGTGGACTGCCTTTTTGGAGCAAAACCCGAAGATTGAGCTGGATATCAGCCTGAACGATCGCCAGGTCGATTTGGTGGAGGAGGGGTATGACGTCGCGGTGCGCATCGCCCGGTTGGAAAGCTCTTCACTGGTGGGGCGCCGGTTTGCCAGCACGCGGATGCGCCTGTGTGCAGCCCCGAGCTACATCAAAAGCCATGCACCAGTAGAAGTGCCGCAAGACCTGGCCGAGCACCGGGTGATTGCCTATAGCAACTTTTCCAGTGGGAACGAATGGAGTTTTACCGGGCCCGATGGCGAGCATAAGGTCAACACGCGTTCGGTCATTCGCTGCAATAACGGTGATACATGCCGATCTATTGCGTTGACTGCTGGCGGCATTTTGCTGCAGCCAAGCTTTATGGTAAGTGAGGATCTTCGGCGGGGTGATCTGGTGGAGTTGCTACCGGAGTATCGCTCGGTAGAACTGGGTATTTATGCCGTCTACCCAACCCGCAAACACCTGGCATCCAAGGTGCGGGCATTTATCAATTTTCTGGTCGAACAGTTTGAGCAGGTCGACTGGGAGTCCGGCTACCCAGCACAAAAGAGCCAAGCCCGGGCTGCAAAGAAGATGTAACACTCCTTGCAGCCCACTGGCCATTAACGCCGAATGACCTTAGGTCTTCTTCGGATCGTCGCCGAACAGCTTGCCTGCACCGGCCCAATCCGATGGCGCCACGTCTTCAAAAATGACGTAGATGTAATTGGCATCGGTACCGGTGTTTTTCACGATGCTCTGGGTGATTTCTGCAGCGACAGCTTCCTTCGCGGCGTGGTCTTTTCCTTCGAACCAGCTGACTCGTACAACGGGCATGGAGTGATCCTCTATTCAGGTTGGGTTTAGCGCGATTAGGGCTAACCATGCGGTCAGTCCGGGCTCAGCCAATCAATGCAGCAGAGCAGTCGAGAGAGAATAGGAGAGATACAGAAGGCGATAAACACGCTGTAAATCGCCTATATGTAGAAATTATTTCTCCAATCAGCCCGCCATTTACCGGCGCACCGGCGATCAACAGTTGCTAAGTACCGCTAGGGGCTGTTGCCATTTCACATGGGTAGCCATAGGAAGGCACAGGCCATGGCCACCACGCTCTCGTAATTTCTCTTGAGCTTGTCGAATCGAGATGCCACCGCCCGGTAATGCTTCAGCCGGGCAAAGGCGTTTTCCACCAGGTGCCGATTGCGGTAAAGACCTCTGTCCAGATCCGCGTTGCCTTTCACGGAGTTACGCTTTCTCGGGATCA
This sequence comes from Pseudomonas sp. G11, assembly GCF_029457515.1. Classification (NCBI taxonomy): domain Bacteria; kingdom Pseudomonadati; phylum Pseudomonadota; class Gammaproteobacteria; order Pseudomonadales; family Pseudomonadaceae; genus Pseudomonas; species Pseudomonas sp. G11. The sequence continues at coordinate 3,928,431 of NZ_CP120377.1, read as the reverse complement.
CGGCCTTGGCCCCTTGTAGCTCAACCTGCTCCCGGATTCTCTCGCTGTCATAGCCCTTATCCGCGACGATGGTTTCTGCCGCCGGGAGCTTGGAAATCAACGCGGGTGCCTGAGTGCAGTCATTGATTTGGCCACCTGTGATTTCAAACTCGATGGGCAAGCCGTGGGCGTCCACCGCCAGGTGAATCTTGCTGGTATTGCCAGCTCGACTTTTCCCTATAGCCTCATCGTTGCCGCTGGCAGCGCCTGCACTGTGCTGTGCGACCTACTGTGGCGTAGTTGGAATTCCAGTTTCGTGCAGCTACCCCGCAGTTCATCTGGGGGTAGGTTGACGGGAAGCTCGCAGGCTGAGGCTTTCGGGACCACACCAGTGGAACACGCACTCATGTCGAACAACTACCTTGAAGCCAGGATGTGGCGCTATTGAGTCTCGGCGCGACTGGAGCCCAACTGGTGTCAGAGCAGGTGCCGTGTCACCGCTGCGCTTCGCGGATCATGTTACGGGCGATAACCACCTGCTGAATCTGTGTGGTGCCTTCGTAGATACGGAACAGCCGCACGTCACGGTAGAAGCGCTCAATGGCGTACTCGCTGACGTAGCCGGCGCCACCGTGGATCTGCACGCAGCGGTCGGCGACACGACCGCACATCTCGGTGGAGAACATCTTCGCGCAGGAGGCTTCGGTACTGACGTTCTTGCCCTCGTCGCGCTTGCGCGCGGCATCCAGCACCATGCAGCGGGCCGCGTAGATTTCGGCTTTGCTATCAGCCAGCATCGCCTGGATCAGTTGGAACTCCGCGATGGGCTGGCCGAACTGTTTGCGGTCCAGCGCATAGTGCAGGGCATCGTCCAGCATGCGTTCGGCTGCGCCGACACTCAGTGCAGCGATATGCAGGCGGCCCTTATCCAGCACCTTCATCGCGGTCTTGAAACCAACGCCTTCGACGCCGCCTATCAACTGGCTGGCGGGCACTCGCGCATTTTCAAAGATCACGTCGCAGGTATGGGCGCCTTTGTGGCCCATCTTGTGGTCCGTCTTGCCCAGCGACACGCCGGGTGTGCCGCGCTCAACGATAAAGGCGCTGATACCGGAGGCGCCTTTGATTTCCGGGTTGGTACGGGCCATCACCGTGTAAATGCCCGCGTGTGGCGCGTTGGTGATGTAACGTTTGGTACCGTTGAGGATGTAGCTGTCAGCGTCACGCACAGCATTGGTTTTCAACGAGCCCGCATCGGAGCCGGCATCTGGCTCGGTCAGGCAGAACGAGCTGAGCAGCTCGCCGCTTGCCAGTTGCGGCAGGTACTGGTTGCGCTGCTCCTCTGTACCGTCAAGCAAAATGCCGATTGAGCCAATGCCGTTGTTGGTGCCGATGTAGGAACGGAAAGCCGGTGAGGTGCGACCCAACTCGAAGGCGATGTTTACCTCTTCCTCCATAGTCACGCCCAGGCCGCCATAGGCTTCCGGAATCGTTAACCCGAACAGGCCCATCTCGCGCATCTGATCGACGATGTCCTTAGGGATCGCATCCGTTTCAGCCACCTCGTTTTCCCGAGGAATCAGTACCTCACCGACGAACTGGCGAAGAGAATCCAGCAGAATCTGCAGGGTTTCGGTATCACGGATCATGTGCGCTCCTCTGGGCCCGGAAGTGGGCCGATGTAGTACGGTGCACCGTCACCCTGAAGGGTTACCGAGCGGCGGCGCCGATGTTGTTAACCATGTTGATCAGGCGAGGCCCGATATCGTCAGTGAGCTTGTCCCGTGGAAGCTGGAAGCTCGGTCCACCGCAGTTGAAGGTCAGTAACCCGAACTGCGGGTGTAACAGCGGCACGGCGACTGAGTTGACGTCGCGGTGCCACTCGCCGATCGATAGGCAAAAGCCGTAATCGGTGTAATCGCGAAACGCGCGATCCAGGCCCTTGCGGATCACCGGCCACTGTGCTGCTTCGCGTTGGCGCATGTGGTCGAGGAGAAACTCTCGCTCGCTCTCTGGCATCGCCGCCAGGCATGCGCGTCCCGCCGAGCTTTGCGCCAGTGGCAAGTAGCTGCCGATCTGCCGCCGCATCGTGGTATTGCCTTGGCCCTGAACGACGTCCAGGTAAACCATCTGCAGGCGATCCCGGGCCGCCATTGCCACTGCGGCTTGAGCGTGATTGGCCAGCTCTTCCATCAGCGGGTGCGCCACCGAGCGAATCGACAGATTCGACAGCATGGCGTAGCCGAACCCCAGCACACCGACATCCAGCTGGTACTTGCCCGAGTGCACCTCACGCTTGAGGCAGCCAAGGCGCATCAGGGTGTTGGTCAAGCGCGTCACGGTCGGCTTGGGTAGCCCGGTCATCCGCGCCAGTTCCTGATTGCCCAGCACGTTGTCGCGCGGGGTAAAGCACCGCATCAGCTCCAGCCCACGTGCCAGCGCAGTCACGAACTGGCCGCTGGTTTCGTCCTCACTCGACGCACTGGCCGGGTCGAGCATGCCCATCTTCAGTAAAGCGATTTCATCCGCTCCAGTGCTGCTCTCAGCCTTCTGCTGATCCGCTTTGTTGCGTGCCATGGTAGAACCTCATTTTTGGAAATTGCAAGCAAATAAAAGTACGTTTCGTCAGGCGAAATTATATTTGAGCCGAGATGAAATGCAAAACGCTCATTTTTAGATAGATAATATATTGATTAATAAAGAAATAATAAAATAGTTCAGATTTCTGATTTACATGAATTCGCGACCCTACCTATGATATCTCGTAAATACGAAATGCAATTTCGTATAGCGAAACGTGTTTAGAGGTGGGTATGAGTCACGAACCTGAATCTGTAGTGAACCTGGAAATTCGAGAAGACGGCGTTGCCGTCGTACGCATCGACCGGCCAGAAGCCAAGAACGCGCTCAATAGCGCGGTGCGTGAACAACTCGCCGAGCACTTTCGGGCACTGGCTCGCAATGGGCAGGTGCGGGCGATTGTACTTACCGGCGGTGACACCTGTTTTGTGGCCGGAGCCGATATCCGCGAGTTTGCCCAAGCGCGCCCGATTGAAATGTACCTGCGCCATACCGAGCTGCTGTGGGAAGCCATCTCCCGCTGCCCCAAGCCGGTCATCGCTGCAGTGAATGGTTTCGCCCTTGGCGGCGGCTGTGAGCTGGCCATGCACTGCGACATCATCGTCGCCGGCGAGTCGGCGCGCTTTGGCCAGCCAGAAGTCAAACTCGGCCTGATGCCGGGCGCCGGCGGTACTCAGCGTCTGATCCGCGCGGTCGGCAAGTTCCAGGCAATGCGCATTGCCCTTACCGGGTGCTTGGTCTCGGCCCAGCAAGCCTTGGCCATGGGCATGCTGAGTGAAGTGGTGGGCGACGAGCAGACCATTGTCCGTGCACTAGAGCTGGCCACTGAAATCGCCGCCTTGCCGCCGCTAGCCGTCGCGCAGATCAAAGAAGTGATGCTGGCCGGTGCTGACCTGCCGCTGGAGAGCGCGCTGGTGTTGGAGCGCAAGGCCTTCCAATTGCTATTCGATTCGAGCGACCAGAAAGAGGGCGCTCAAGCCTTCCTGGAAAAACGCAAAGCGATCTTCTCAGGAGAATGAGCGATGACACGTGAAATTAACCGGATGGCGGTTGTTGGCGCCGGAGTCATGGGTACAGGTATTGCTCAGATCGCCGCTCAGGCGGGCATTCGCGTCACGCTGTTTGATAGTCGCGAAGGCGCTGCGCAGGGCGCCCGCGAAAGCTTGAAAGGCACGTTGGACAAGCTGGTCGACAAAGGCAAGATTGCCAACGCCGATGCGCTGGCCACGCTCTCCCGCGTGCAAGTGGCGAGCGCCCTTACGGAACTGAGCGACGTCGACCTGGTAGTGGAAGCCATTATCGAGCGCCTCGACGCCAAGCAGGGCTTGCTCGCCGAGTTGGAAGCCGTGGTTGCCGATGACTGCATTCTGGCTACCAACACCTCATCGCTCTCCGTCACCAGCATTGCTCGCAATTGCCGACTTCCCCAACGCATCGCTGGCTTTCATTTTTTTAACCCTGTGCCGCTGATGAAAGTGGTGGAAGTCATCGATGGTCTGGCGACTGACCCGCAGGTAGGCGACAGCCTCCGAGCCCTGGCTGCCCGCATGGGGCATAGGGGTATTCGGGCGAAGGACACACCAGGGTTCATCATCAATCACGCCGGCCGTGCATATAGCACTGAGGCTTTGCAAATTCTCAAGGAAGGCGTAGCCGAACCCGCCGAGGTAGACCGTATCCTGCGCGAGGGTCTGGGTTTTCGCATGGGGCCCTTGGAGCTGTTTGATCTGACGGCTCTTGATGTTTCCCATCCAGTCATTGAGTCGATCTACAACCAGTTCTACCAGGAACCGCGGTATCGGCCTGCAGCGCTAACACGCCAGATGCTGGATGCCGGCTACGTCGGGCGCAAGGTCGGGCGTGGGTTTTACCGATACGCCGACGGCCAGATGATCGATCCACCCGCCGCACAGGCAGTACCTGCGCTGGAAGCATTTCCGCCGGTTTGGCTTGGCACTGAAAACCCCGAGGATCGTGCACGTTTCACCGAGCTTCTTCAGCAGGTGGGCGCGCGGGTCGAAGAGGGCACGGTCCCAAGCAGCGAGGCCCTGTGTTTGCTGGCACCTTACGGTCTGGATGCCACCGGCGCCGTCGGCCTGTTTGGCACCGATCCTGAGCGCACGGTGTGCATCGACCCGCTGCTGGATATCGCCCGCTACCGCACGCTGATGCTAAATCCCGCTACCCATGCCGACATGCGCGATGCCGCCCATGCGCTGTTGGGCCGCGATGGCGTGGGCGTCAGTGTGATCAATGACAGTGTCGGCTTTGTGGCCCAAAGGGTACTGGCCATGATCGTCAACCTGGCGGGCGATATCGTTCAGCAGCGTATCGCCAGTGTCGATGACCTGGATGAAGGCGTGCGCCGTGGTCTTGGTTATCCGCAAGGTCCGCTGGCCTGGGGCGATAGTGTCGGGCCCAAGCGTTTGCTCACCACTCTTGAACGCATGACCGAACTGACGGGCGATCCCCGTTATCGGCCGGGTCCCTGGCTGCGGCGACGGGCCGCCTTGGGCCTTTCATTGCGTCACAACGAACCACTCCCGACTGAACCTCAACGCTAGGATTTTCCCATGCTCGACGCCTACATCTTCGCGGGACTGCGCACGCCATTTGGCCGCCACGGCGGCGCACTCGCTTCGGTACGCCCAGACGACCTCGCCGCCCATGTGATCCACGAATTGCTCGCTCGCCACGCCATCCCTGGCGAAGCCATCGAGGACGTGATTCTGGGCAATACCAACCAGGCAGGGGAGGACAGCCGCAACATCGCGCGTCACGCCGCACTGCTTGCAGGCTTGCCCGTGACCGTACCTGGGCAGACAGTTAACCGCCTGTGCGCCAGTGGTCTGGCGGCGGTGATCGATGCCGCCCGCGCAGTGACCTGTAACGAAGGCGAACTGTTTGTCGCCGGCGGGGTGGAGAGTATGTCCCGTGCACCCTTTGTCATGGCTAAAGCAGAAGCGGCCTATAGCCGCGAACTGACGGTGTTCGACAGTACCATTGGCGCCCGTTTTCCCAACCCGAAGATCGTCGCCGAGTTTGGCAACGACAGCATGCCGCAAACGGGCGATAACGTGGCTCAGGAGTACGGCATCTCCCGTGCTGAGGCCGACGTCTTTGCTGCCGGCTCTCAGGCCCGTTATGAAGCCGCACGTAGCGCAGGTTTCTTTCAGGAAGAACTGCTCGCGGTCAGCGTGCCCACCGGGCGCAAGACGCCACCCAATGTGGTGGAGCAGGACGAGCACCCGCGCCCGCAATCGGACCTGATCGCTTTGGCTCGCCTGAATCCTCTCTCCGAAGGTGGTGTGGTTACCGCCGGCAACGCATCAGGCGTCAACGATGGCGCGGCGGCATTGCTGATTGGCTCGGCCGCGGCGGGCGAACGGCACGGCTTGGTTCCGATGGCGCGCATTCTGTCGGCCGCCGCCGTGGGTGTGGCCCCGCGCATTATGGGCGTCGGCCCGGTGGAGGCTATTCATAAGGCATTGGCTCGCGCGCAGCTCAGCCTGGCGGATATGGACATTATCGAGATCAACGAAGCGTTCGCCAGCCAGGTGCTGGGCTGCCTGAAAGGTCTGGGTGTTGCGTTCAACGACCCGCGGGTAAACCCACACGGTGGCGCCATCGCCGTCGGCCACCCATTAGGTGCATCCGGTGCGCGCCTGGCCCTGAGCACCGCTCGCGCGCTGCAACAGAGCGGCAAACGCTACGCTGTGGTGAGCCTATGCATCGGCGTGGGCCAAGGCCTCGCCATGGTGATGGAGCGTGTGTAAGTGCGCGCAAGCAAAGGTGAAATGAAATGGGTGCTTTGACTGGGTATCGCGTGCTCGACTTGAGCCGCATTCTGGCTGGTCCCTGGTGCGGCCAAACTCTGGCCGATCTGGGTGCCGAAGTGATCAAAATCGAACGGCCGGGCGCGGGTGATGACACCCGTGGCTGGGGGCCGCCATGGATGAAGGGGCAGAACGCCGAGTCCACCGGCGAGGCTTCTTATTACCAGTCCACCAATCGCGGCAAGTTGTCGGTGGCGCTAAACATCGCCAGCCCCGAGGGGCAGGAAATGGTGCGGGCCCTGGCTACCAGTTGCGACGTACTGATCGAGAACTACAAGGCCGGTTCCTTGGCCAAGTACGGGCTGGATTACGCTAGCCTCGCTGCGCTCAATCCACGCCTGGTGTATTGCTCGGTGACGGGTTTCGGCCAGACCGGGCCGCGCGCCGCAGAACCGGGTTACGACTTCATCATTCAGGGTATGGGTGGAATGATGAGCATCACCGGCGAGCGCGACGATCTGCCCGGTGGCGGCCCGCAAAAGGTAGGCGTTGCCTTCGCGGACCTGATGACCGGCCTGTACTCGACGGTGGCTATCCAAGCTGCGCTGCTCAGCCGAGAAAAGACCGGGCTTGGTCAACATATCGATATGGCGTTGCTGGATGTTCAGGTCGCCACACTGTGCAACCAGAGCCAGAACTATCTGGCTTCCGGCAAGCCGCCCGGGCGTTATGGCAACGCCCACGCCAACATTGTGCCGTACCAGGTGTTTCGCGCCAGTGATCGCGACTTCATCATTGCCTGCGGCAACGACTCACAGTTCGTCGCACTGTGCGACGCCATCGGCCTGCCAGAGCTGCCGAAAGATCCGCGTTTCGCGCGCAACGCCGACCGAGTCAGCAACCGCGAGGAGATCGTTGCCATCCTGTCGCGTCACTTTCTCGGAGGGCTCGCCGATGAGTGGGTAGGGCGCATTCACCCGCAGGGCGTACCGGTAGGGGCCATCAACAGCATTGCCCAGGCGCTGGACGAACCACAGATACTGGCGCGCAACATGCTGGTCAACATTCCCCATCCCTTGAAAGCCGACTTCGTCACGGTCGGCAGTCCGATCAAGTTGTCTCGCACACCGGTCGAGTACCTGCGCCCCGCGCCGATGCTGGGTGAGCATACCGATGAGGTGCTCAAGCGCCAGTTGGGTCTCGATGATGAGCGCCTGGCCGAGTTGAAGGCACAAGGCATCATCGAACAGCTTGGTGAACGCTGAACCTGCCATGCCCCGGCCAGCCAGCTTGCCGGGGCAATTTTTCCCATGGAGCCTTTATGAAAGTCCTCGTAGCGATCAAGCGTGTGGTCGATTACAACGTCAAGGTTCGCGTCAAGGCGGACAACAGCGGCGTCGATCTCGCCAACGTTAAGATGTCGATGAACCCCTTCTGCGAAATCGCCGTGGAAGAAGCCGTACGCCTGAAAGAGAAGGGCGTTGCCAGTGAAATCGTCGTGGTGTCGATCGGCCCGACGGCGGCGCAAGAGCAGCTGCGTACTGCTTTGGCCCTCGGTGCCGACCGCGCCATCCTGGTCGAGGCTGTCAAGGAAGAGGGTGCTGACGAGCTGAACTCCCTGGCCGTGGCCAAGCTGCTCAAGGCCGTGGTCGACAAGGAGCAGCCGCAGCTGGTGATCCTCGGCAAGCAGGCCATCGACAGCGACAACAACCAGACCGGCCAGATGCTCGGCGCGCTGACCGGCTTCGGCCAAGGCACCTTCGCCTCCAAGGTCGAAGTGGCGGGCGACAAGGTCAACGTGACCCGCGAGATCGACGGCGGCCTGCAGACCGTGGCGTTGAACCTGCCGGCGATCGTCACCACCGACCTGCGTCTGAACGAGCCGCGCTACGCCTCCTTGCCGAACATCATGAAGGCCAAGAAGAAGCCGCTGGAGGTGCTCACCCCGGACGCCCTGGGCGTTGCCACCGCGTCCACCGTGAAGACCCTGAAAGTCGAAGCGCCGGCTGCCCGCCAGGCCGGCATCAAGGTCAAGTCGGTGGCGGAACTGGTCGAGAAACTGAAGAACGAGGCGAAGGTAATCTAAATGACTATCCTGGTTATCGCTGAACACACCAATGCCGCCCTGGCGCCGGCCACTCTCAACACCGTGGCCGCTGCGCAGAAGATCGGTGGCGACATCCACCTCCTGGTTGCCGGTGCCGCCTGTGGCGCCGCCGCCGAAGCGGCTGCCAAGCTCGCCGGCGTGGCCAAGGTGCTGGTGGCCGACAACGCCGCCTTCGCCCATCAGCTGCCGGAAAACGTTGCGCCGCTGGTAGCTGCTCTTGTTCAAGAAGCAGGGGGCAAGGGTTACAGCCACATCCTCGCCGCCGCCACCAGCAACGGCAAGAACATCCTGCCGCGCGTCGCCGCCCAGCTGGACGTCGACCAGATCTCCGAAATCATCGCCGTGGAAAGCGCCGACACTTTCAAGCGGCCGATCTACGCCGGTAACGCCATCGCCACCGTGCAGTCTTCGGCGGCGGTGAAGGTGATCACCGTGCGTGCCACCGGTTTCGATCCGGTGGCCGGCGAAGGCGGCAGTGCTGTCGTGGAAGCCGTGGCCGTTGGCGGCGACGCCGGCATCTCGGCCTTCGTCTTTGAGGCGCTGGCCAAGTCCGATCGTCCGGAACTGACCGCGGCCAAGATCGTCGTCTCCGGCGGTCGCGGCATGCAGAACGGCGACAACTTCAAGCACCTGTATGCCCTGGCCGACAAGCTCGGCGCCGCCGTCGGTGCTTCGCGCGCTGCGGTCGACGCCGGTTTCGTGCCCAACGACATGCAGGTTGGCCAGACCGGCAAGATCGTCGCGCCGCAGCTGTACATCGCCGTCGGCATCAGCGGTGCCATCCAGCACCTGGCCGGGATGAAAGACTCCAAGGTCATCGTGGCAATCAACAAGGACGAAGAGGCGCCGATTTTTCAGGTGGCGGATTACGGTCTAGTGGGTGACTTGTTCGAGGTCGTGCCGCAGTTGCAGCAAGTGATCTGAAGCCCTAAAGGAATGTGTTGCAATACCTATAGAATTGTGCTATGCGTGCATACTCAAGTGGCGTGCGGGTTTCAGGGCTAATGCATTTGAAACATAGAGTTGACGTGCGGGAAAGACAATTTTTTGACTTACACGTTATGCGGTAAGTCTGATGCTTGAGCGTTTGAGCTTAGGCATTCTGGTTGTTTTCGTTATTCTTTGTACCCGGTTTTGTACCCGGTTTTGACTTCTTGTAGCATGTAGTGCTGGTTGCTGGCTTAGGGTGGTTGTGCCGAGATTGAATCGGCCTCGAGCCCGTCATTGAGTGCTTTGCTTGTAGTCCTACTGGCTTGAAACGTTTAAGCGCTATGTTGTCTGTCTGGCTATCACGCTGAGTGTAGGTGTTGTTAGGTGACTCGCTCGCTAATAACGCTCTCTCGGAAAGAGATGTAAGCCATAGCGTCATTGAGGTCTTTTATTCTGACTTGGACAGCCTGAGAGATTTTCTCATCGCTTTCCGCTGGAGGAGTTTCGTCTGGGTGGGCCATCTTCCAGAGAGCAAGAAGCTTCAGGTATGACAAAAGAGAGTGCGCTCAGCAGCAAGTGGTCGCCCGCCTGAAGTACTTATGATCATGACTCCACTCATTACAAAAACAAGAGAAGAGCCATGGCCGGAAACATCAAAAAACAGGTCGATAGTATCGACTACAGCACCGTCGCGGTTCCGGAAGAACACCGCATGAGCAAAGGCTCACTGACGATGGCTTGGTGGGCCATCTGCAGTGCTATGTTTTGGCTGGTGGTGTCCGCCACCCTGGCAATGAGCTTTGGTACGATGAATGCCATAATCGGCTTACTCTTGTCGGTCGTAACTTATGCGGCCATCAACGGGGTCATTGCCCGCTACGCCATTAAGACCGGATTATCGGTCGCACTCTTCTCCCGGGTGCTATTCGGACGCGCCGGCGCAGCACTGGCCACCCTGATTTTCTTCGCCACGGCGATCTACTACAGCGTGTTTGAAGGCTCGGTGATCGCCATTGCTATCCAACACTACGTGTCCGACATCACGCTCAATCAAGCCTACCTAATAGTGGTGCTATACAGCGTGCCACTGGTGTTCGGTAGCGTGCAGACCTGGCTGGATAAGTTCAATGGCGTGCTGCTGCCGCTCTACCTGATTGGTCTGATTGCCGTAGTAGCGATGGCCGTCGGTGAATACGGCTACAGTTCTGCCTGGTTGGAAATGGGGCCTGAGAGCGGGCCAGTAAGTAATGGCTGGTGGGACTGTTTCACCTATTTCATGGGAGTGTGGATTCTCATGATGTACACCTGGGACTACGCACGCTTCGGTCGTAAGCAGGACGCCAGCTACCACGCTAAATTTAACTTCGGCCTACCATTCTATATCTTCACCTTTCTTATTAACGGTCTGGTCGGCATCTTTCTCGCCGCCACCATTCCCGCAGAGGGCGGCCTGTCTGAGGTCTCGGTGGTGCTGGCCATTGTCGAGCTGATGGGTATCTGGGGGTTGTTGTTCGTTTGGGTCAGCCAGACCCGTATCAATACCGCAAATTTCTTCATGGCCGCTAGCAACATGCATGCGTTCTTCGGCCGTTTTGGCTTGGCGGCTGTGCCTTATATGGCATGGGCCGTAGTAGTTGGCATCGTGGTCTACACAATGATGTTGCTCAATGTGTTCAGCTACATTCTGCAAGCCCTGGCATACCAGAGCATCTTTGTAGTGGCTTGGGTAGCGATCGCTTTGGCGCATATTTTCTCGCCGAAATATACCCAGCTGTTCGAGGGCAATATTGAATTCGCTCTCGAACGAGTCAACGCCTTCAACCCGTGCGGCTTGATCGCCTGGTTCTTTGCCGCTGGCCTGGGGATAGTGCTGCTGAATTTCGGCGGAGCAACGCTGGCGACCTTCTCAGCGCCGGTGACCTTTGTCTGCGCGTTCGCCAGCTACTGGCTGCTACTCAACAGCGCCAAACGCAGCTGGTTTGTCCGCACCAGCTGCAGCTGAAACCAATATCGGCGCCCACCGGGCCGATGTATTCGGCTCCGGCAACTTGCTGCAGCTACCAAACCCGATCCAAAACTAAGCCGCAACACCGCAGCGGCTTAGTGCTGCGTAGCTGAAAAAAAGACTAACAATGCTAAGAGCCAATTCATGAAAATGATCAACCTGCACCCACAAGCAACTCTCATATTACTTCCATTGTTGGCATCGCTCGCGCTACCCGCAGGTGCGGTGGCTATCAATGACAACTTGGACATTGGCGGCGCCGTGCGTGCGCGTATCGACTACGACCCCGACCGGGATATCGAGAAGCTGAGTTTCGATACTGCCTTTCTCACCGCTACCTACAACTCCGATAGTTGGATCGGCGCGGCTAAATACCGTTTCTATGGCGACGCTTACCCTTTCGACTATACCGACAAGATCGGTGACATCGCCTTCGCCGAATATGCATGGATCGGCTACAAGTTCGATGAGTCGCGTCAGATTCAGGTGGGACTAAACAAGATTCCGTTCGGCCTGCTGCCCTATGCCGGCAGCACTTTCTTCTTGACCTTGGGCAGCGTGATCGGCCTGGAAGACATTGCGAACCTTGGTGTTAAATACATCCAGCAGCAGGATGACTGGAACTTCCAACTCGCTTACTACCTAAGCCCGGCTGATCAGGGTCAAGGTACAAGCCGCGGCGGGCGGACCTATGCAACCAGTGTTGCTACGGCAGATGACTACGTCGTCGACGGCAGCGATAACCACGAGCGCGACATCTTAGTCGGGCGTCTGGCCCGCAACCTAAAGCTTGGGAGCTGGCAGTCGGAGATCGGCGCCTCGGCATTGACCTCGACGCTGCAGAACCAGGACAGTCGTGATAGCGGCCGCCGAAATGCCCTAGCAGTCCACTACTCGGGCAAGAATGGCCCCTGGGGCGTGCAACTGCAAGCCACTCGCCAGGACATGAGCCCGGAGAATCCCGGCAGAGACAAGCTGGTTAGCTTCGGCAGCTTCGACGGCACCTTTAACGTTGCCGCCAAGGGTAACCTCTATGTAGCCGACCTCAGCTATGACATTCCTGGCTCACTCGGGTGGCTCTCTGGTGTCAAGGTTTACGGTAACTACAGCCTGTTCGACAAGGATGAGTCCAGCTTCGAGGATTCCCAGCGCTTCATCCTTGGCACATCTTTCTCGCTGAAAGACCTATGGATCGCCGTCGAGTGGTTGCACGGCAAGCACGATCCCTACATCGGTGGCGGTAGCTACACCCAGAGCCTGGGCGCCGGCGGTAGCGAACGCTGGGAAAACCAGTTGTATACCAATATCGGTTACTACTTCTGAGGCAATAAGCGCCCCTAGCAACCACTCACGCTCCTATTTTCGCCAGCCATGTGCTGGCGTTTTTTTATGGTGCGCCAGGCATGGCGCGTAGCGCCGTGACTGGCGCTGTCGGGTTCACTGTGGTGGTGAGCCTGGCGACTTGGAGGTGAAAGTCCTCTACACACCCGGCAAGGGGAAGTGTTAGCTGAAGGCAAGGGTGTCGCGGGCGACTGCGAATCTGAAGGAAGCCCGAGACAAAATGCTGGCCTGACGAACAGGAAGCGGATGAGGCGGCGCAGCGGGGTGAGGTGGCCATAATCGCCAAAGCCCGATACTTGCACGGAACGCTGCGACGTAGATCCGACAGGCATAAGCAGGAAGGTCGCGCGAATTACCCTGGGAGATCTGTACGCTTGCCATTGTGCTACCGATTGTCGAGAGGCGACGGGATGGGCGTGCAGAAGTCAGCCGAGGCCGTAGTAAGTGGCGGTCAACCACGCCATCAAGGGCCGAACAGGTCATGCCGCCAGTAGGCGTCAGCGTCTCGTCGATAACCGAAATGCAGAAATTTCTCCAAGAGAAGACTGTCACCCCGAGTCCCGGCCAGAGGCCGAGGATGACGCCTGACAGCGCAGAGGTATCGGCGGCGTCGGTGACGTGGATGAACGCGGAGCCGGACACGCTGATGGAGCGGGTGCTTGCGCCGCTCAATCTCAAGCGTGCGTATCAGCGCGTGGTCAGCAACAAGGGGGCGCCGGGTGCCGATGGCATGACGGTCGCCGACTTGGCAGGCTACGTGAAACAGTATTGGCCCATCCTGAAGGTCAGGCTGCTGGCAGGTGAATACCATCCCCAGGCAGTGCGGGCGGTCGAAATTCCCAAACCGCAGGGCGGTATGCGGCAACTGGGCATTCCCAGTGTCGTGGATCGCCTGATCCAGCAAGCCCTGCTGCAACAGCTCACGCCGATCTTCGATCCGCTGTTCTCGGACTATAGCTACGGCTTCCGTCCGGGCAGAAGCGCTCACCAGGCTGTCGAGATGGCCCGCACCCATGTGGCGGCGGGTCATAGGTGTTGCGTGGAACTCGATCTGGAGAAGTTCTTTGATCGGGTCAACCACGACATCCTGATGTTCTGTGTTGAGCGCCATGTCGAAGACAAACAGGTGCTCAGACTCATCCGCCGTTACCTCGAAGCGGGCGTCATGTCGGGCGGGGTTGTCAGCCATCGGCAGGAGGGGGCGCCGCAAGGCGGCCCGCTTTCGCCGCTGCTGTCGAACATCCTGCTCGATGAACTCGACCGTGAGTTGGAGCGGCGAGGCCATCGCTTCGTGCGCTATGCCGATGACGCGAACATTTATGTCCGTAGTCCGCGTGCTGGCGAACGAGTGCTGGCCAGTGTCGAGCGGTTCCTGAATCACCGTCTGAAACTGAGACTGAATCGGGACAAGAGTCGCGTGGCTGGGTCGTGGAAATGCGACTACCTGGGGTATGGGATGAGTTGGCACTCGCAGCCTAGACTGCGAGTGGCAACCATGAGCCTGCGCCGTGTGCGCGACCGTCTCAGGGAACTGCTGCGAGGGGTGCGGGGCCACAAGATGGCGAATGTCATCGAGCGGGTAAACCCGGTGCTGCGAGGCTGGGCAGGCTACTTCAAGCTCAGCCAGAGCAAGCGTCCACTGGAAGAGCTGGATGGCTGGGTCAGGCACAAACTTCGCTGTGTCATCTGGCGGCAATGGAAGCAGCCCTCTACGAGGGCGCGCAACCTGATGCGCCTGGGATTGAGCGAGGAGCGTGCCTGCAAGTCGGCCTTCAATGGCCGAGGCCCGTGGTGGAACTCAGGAGCGCCGCATATGAATCAGGCGCTGCCGAAGAAGCTATGGGACAGACTTTGACTGGTCTCGATACTGGATACGATCAATCGGCTTAACCGCATGGCCTGAACCGCCGTGTACGGAACCGTACGCACGGTGGTGTGGGAGGACGGCGGCCGTGAGGCCGCCTCCTACCCGATCGCAGCGTTCCGGCCTCCCGGCATTAGATCTTGAGTAGATGCACCAGTAGAAACAGTTCACTTCAGGCCAAAAAACGGTGCGCTTGAAGACAAGCCAGCCGCTAGGCCCGCGCGTAGCTTAGCGATGTGGGCAAGACATCCGTCACGCCTCCCCAGACAAAAACAAGATTTGTGGTGACCCATGAACATAGTAGACCCGATCACCCTGGCAGTCGTGCGCGGTGCGCTCGAAACAGCCCAGCGAGAAATGACCCTGACGCTGGAAAAGACCAGTCGCTCGAGCGTGTTCAACCTCGCCCACGACTATTCCAACGCACTCTTCGATCACCTCCCGGAAATGATCCTGCAAGGCCAGGACCTTCCTATTCATCTCGGTTCGCTTATCCCAGCGATGAAATGCGTTGCTGGCTTCTTCGGTGATGAGATTGCCGAGGGCGATGTTATTTATCATAACGATCCAGCCTACATGGGCAGTCATATCCTCGACTGCTGCATGTACAAACCGGTGTTCTATAAGGGCGAGCTGGTGTTCTGGACGGTCTGCAAGGGCCACCTGACCGATATTGGCGGCCCGGTACCGGCCGGCTACAACCCGGACGCAAAAGAAATCTACGCAGAGGGCCTGCGCATCCCGCCTGTCAAGTTGTGGGCCCAGGGCCAGCGCCGGGAAGACGTAAT
The DNA here is from genome assembly GCF_029457515.1 of Pseudomonas sp. G11. Taxonomy (NCBI): domain Bacteria; kingdom Pseudomonadati; phylum Pseudomonadota; class Gammaproteobacteria; order Pseudomonadales; family Pseudomonadaceae; genus Pseudomonas; species Pseudomonas sp. G11. The sequence goes on along the minus strand of NZ_CP120377.1, from coordinate 3,913,061 downwards.
CAACCTGCTGCTGACCAACATGCGCGCCCGCGCCTATCAAGAAGGCGATCTGAATGCCCAGTACGGTGCTTGCAGCGTGGGCGAGCGTCACCTGATCGAGTTGCTCGATCGCTATGGCGTCGACCAGGTCCGAGCGTGCATTACCGAGCTGAAAGATATGGCAGACCGTCATATGCGCGCATTGTTGCGTGATGTGCCAGACGGTTTCTACAGCGGCACTGCCATTCTCGAAGACTCCGGTCATGGTCTGGGAGAATTGTCGATCACTGCCCAGGTGGAAATTCGCGGCGACGAGGCGCACGTTCTGATAGAGAGCCCGCCGCAGGTGCCTTACTTCATCAACTCCTACGCGGGCAATTCGATCTCCGGGGTTTACCTCGGACTGATGATGTTCGCCCAGGTGCCACCGCCCTACAATGAAGGCCTCTATCGCTGCGTGAGTGTAGACCTTGGCCCGTCCGGTACTCTGTGCAACGCCCAGGAGCCGGCACCGCACGTCAACTGCACCACTACTCCGATGGAAACCCTCGCCGATGCCGTGCGTCTGGCCCTTGAACAGGCGGCTCCGGAGCGTGTGACCGCCTCCTGGGGGCATGCCAGCGGGATCAATATCGCTGGGCACGACCCACGCAACAACAACGATGAATATGTGACCATGGTGCTGGCCTCGGTCATCTCCGGCGCTGGCGCTAACAAGGCTATGGATGGTTGGCCTGCTTGCGGCCCGCTGTGCTGCTTCGGCGCGCTGACGTCCGGCGATATCGAACTGCTTGAGTACTCCTATCCGGTACTGATACACCGCTACAGCCTGATGACCGACAGTGGTGGCGCCGGTGAATTCCGCGGTGGCTCTGGTACTCGCCTGGAGCTCGAGCCGCTGAAGCACGCCATGACCGTGGTCGGTTTCGGTGAGGGCCGGCAGCTGCCTACCGCCGGTGCGGCAGGGGCGAAGAATGTTCTGCTCGAGCCCAAGCTCGGCCGCTTGATCCATAGACATGTCGACGGTGAGGAAGACCATTACATCCAGAACACTCTGCTGACCGCACAACCAGGTGAGCGCGTAATCAACGTCAACCCGGGCGGTGGTGGCTATGGCGACCCACTACGTCGTCCGCTGGCCACGGTTCTAGCCGATGTGCGCAACGGCTTGGTCTCGATTGACGGCGCGCGCCTTGAATACGGCGTAGTGATTGACGGCAACGGCCAACTCGATGAAGCCGCAACCCACGCACACCGAGCCGCGCACTGAGCACAGCCCCTTTGAGCAATGCAGAGAATTCGAAAATGAGCAAACAACAATATCGCCTGGGCATCGATGCCGGCGGCACCTTCACTGATTTCATCCTCGCCGACCATCAGGGCAACGTGCAGTTGTTCAAGGCGCCGTCCACCCCACATGACGGCACCCTGGCCATACGCAACGGTCTGGCGCAAATCGCCGATGCCCTCGGCCGTACACCAGCCGAGATCATTGCCGACTGCGATCTGTGCATCAACGGGACGACTGTGGCGCTCAACGCACTGATCGAAAAGACCGGGGTCAAGGTGGGCCTGCTGTGTACCGATGGCCATGAAGACAGCCTGGAAATTCGCCTTGGCCACAAAGAAGATGGCCATCGCTATGACGCCACTTATCCACCGGCGCATATGTTAGTGCCGCGCCACCTGCGCCGTCCAATCGGCGGGCGTATTATCAGTGACGGCAGCGAGTTCAGCCCGCTAGACGAGGCGGCGATTCATGCCGCCATCGACTACTTCCGCGAACAACAGGTGCAGGCGGTGGCGATCTCCTTCGTCTGGTCGGTGCGCAACCCTAGTCACGAGCAGCGCGCTATGGCTATGGTGCGTGCGGCTTTACCTGACGTATTTGTCTGCAGCGGCCACGAGGTGTTCCCGCAGATTCGCGAATACACACGCACCTCGACAACCGTGGTCAACGCCTACCTTAGCCCAGTGATGGGTCGTTATATCGAACGCATCGACGCGCTGTTCGAGGAGCTGGGCGCGCAGCAGCCTACCCGCTATTTCCAGTCCAACGGAGGTCTGGCTCCTGGCGTGGTAATGCGTGAGCGGGCGGTCAACGCGATCAACTCCGGTCCGGCATCTGCCCCGCAAGCCGGCTTGTGCGTGGCCCAGCCATTCGGTATCGACAACGTAATCACCGTCGATATGGGTGGTACCTCGTTCGACATCACTCTTAGCAAAGGCGGTCGCACCAACTTCAGCAAAGACAGCGACTTCCTCCGTTACCGTATCGGCGTGCCAATGATTCAGGTGGAATCCCTTGGCGCCGGCGGTGGCTCGATCGCCCACCTTGACGACTTCGGCATGCTCCAGGTCGGTCCACGCAGTGCCGGGGCTAACCCCGGGCCTGTGTGTTATGGAAAGGGTGGGGTCGAGCCGACTGTAACCGATGCTAACCTGGCGCTCGGTTATCTGGCTGATGGTGCACTGCTCGGTGGCAGCATCCGTCTAAATCGACAAGCCGCGATCGATGCGATCCGCAGTAAAATTGCCGAACCGCTGGGTATCAGTGTCGAGCGCGCGGCCGTCGGTATCATTACCCTGGTTAACCTGAGCATGGTTAGTGGTATCCGCCGCGTGTCCATTGAGCGTGGTTATGATCCCCGTGACTTCGCCCTGATCGGTGCCGGTGGTGCAGCGGGCATGCACGTGATGCGACTAGCTGAGGAAATCGGCAGCAAGGTTGTGCTGATTCCCAAGGTGGCTTCGGGGCTGTGCGCCTTCGGCCAGATTCTCTCTGACATCCGCTATGATCAGCTGACTACTTTGCCGATGCGTTTGGATGACGAGTTCGTCGATTTGGAGCAACTAAACCAGGCCCTGCAGCAGTTACGCGAGCGTGGTATGACGAACCTGCGAGACGATGGTTTCGGTGGTGACAATCGTATTGAATGCCAGTACAGCCTGGAGATTCGTTACCTCGGACAGATCCACGAGTGCAGCGTCGAACTGAGCTGCGACCGGCTCGACCGTAGCAGCCTGGCGGCCCTGCGCGAATCCTTCCACCAGCGGCACAAGGCGCTGTTTTCCTTCAGTGAGCCTAACAGCCCGGTCGAACTAGTTAATCTAGAGTGCTCGGTGATCGCGCGGTTACAGCGTCCACCAATGCCTGAACTTGCAACCCCGCTCAAGGCAACGGCCGCGATTCCGGCTGGTCATCGTCCGATGCTGTTCAATGCGCAAGACGATTGGCAGGACACGCCTGTGTACAACGGCGACCGCATAGAAGTAGGGCAGATTATTCAAGGTCCCTGTGTGATTGAGGAAGCGACCACAAACATCGTTGTTCCACCGGGCTGGCGGGTCAGTCTGGATCCCTCGGCCACATATGAACTGACTCCCGGTCATTGACCGTCAGGGATTTTTAACAAAGGATTGTGTAACAACGGCACCGACGGCATTCACCGTTGGTGCCGCCCTCATAATAACTACAAATTGAGGACCTTTCATGACAGATCAATTGTCTACGCGGTATTGGCCTGAGGGAGAAAGGCAATCGCGTTGGGCCGAAGCCATCGGCAATACATATTTTCCATTGTCGTTGGAGTTCAATTCCAGCGCCATTTTCCAAGGCAGCCTGAAAATTTGGAAAACGGGCAGTACGCCGTTGGCGTTATCGCGCCTGCGCTCCAGTCAGCTAGGCTATTCGCGCAGCGAGAGCCAGGTTAGCGAAGATACTGAACCCTGTTACCTTGTAACAGTGCCGCGCCTTACCGAAGTACACTTCGAGCAAGACGGTCGTGAGCTCCATTGTAAGCCAGGTGGGTTCATCTTCGAGCGAGGCGATGCGCCTTATCGTTTTCACTACTCCTGCGACAACGACCTTTGGGTATTCAAGCTGCCTGAGCGCGCGCTACATGGACAGATACGTGGAGCCGAGCGCTACACCCGTTTCTGTTTCGAGGCTCGGCGTGGATTGGGACGAATTTTTGTTGATCAACTGGCGATGTGTGCCGCGCGCTTCGACGAATGCGATGCGGATGCCCGTCATATGCTGCTGGAACAGGTGCTTTCGACGTTGTTAATGGCTCTGCGCCAAGATGAGCGCGTCCTTAATAGTGAGAGTTCGAGTCTAGCTGCCCTGCATTTGCAGCGTATCGAGCACTACATCGACCGAAACTTGTGTTCAGCTGAACTAAACCCGCAGCATATTGCTCAGGCCTGCGGCTTATCGGTTCGCTATTTGCATAAATTATTTTTCAGTACGCCCTACAGTCTCGGTGAATGGATTCGCCTGAAACGATTGGAGGCTGTATATCAACGCCTACGTGATCCCCACTGCCACCTATCAATCGGTGAGCTGGCATATCGTTGGGGGTTCAGTGATCAGGCACAATTTTCCCGGCATTTTCGCCAGCACTTTAGTTGTACTGCCAGTGAAGCCCGAGCCGTTTCGTTAAAGCCGTAGCCGGTTACTTTATTGTCAATGTGCTCTGGGGGATTAGAAGTCACTCGGCGTAGCTCCCCATAAAGGCTCCACGCCTTTTCACCGTTGCGGGAGTACCAGTTATATATCGGCGTCTGATATTCCATACGGGCGCTAACTTGGGTAAGCCTTTGTCGTCTGCATTGGCAAACTCATGCGTAGCTGGTGTTGCTGATCAAGCCAAGCTTATTGTTTTAGGTTCACGCGAGCGGGCTGAGAGCGGCGCAGGCTTCACAAGCGTAAGACGGAACCATGCTAGGTGCAAAGCTATGGTGTTGGGTAGTAATTGCTTCAGGTCTGTCCTGCAAAAAACATGCTGAAATTCCGCAGGCACCCCCTCTAAGGGCGAGACACGGTAACTATCCCATGATTTCAGGGGCGGACTGGGATGCTCTCAGGTTGCTGTTGCGCATGATCCCTTCGATGATCGGTACTGGTGTCATCAGATGAGCCTGCATCATGGCGCTTGCTCGCGTTGCGTCACGGGCAAGGATAGCTTCTACCAGTTCGCTGTGCTCTTGACGTTTCAGGGACAAGGCCTCCTCGGATAGCACCGTGCGCCGCAGCCACAGCTGGCGATAGCGCTCGGCCTGATCGAACAGATAGGCGCGCGCCTGCAGCAGGTGTCTAGACCCACAGCCGGAGGCTATAGCTGTATGGAAGGCCTTGTGTCGGGCATCCCATATTTCCAGCATCTGCTCCTGGGTCTTGACCTCCATTACCTTGGCCAATGTATGCGAATAGGCCAACACCTGGGCCTCCCAGGCGTCATCGCCGCGTTCGATGGCGAGCTTAAGTACCAGCGCTTCGAGATTGGCCCGTGCGTCATAGATGTCCTGCATTTCGCTCAGCGACATAGGAGCGACGCGGTAGCCACGCTGACTGATAGCTACTACCAGATTTTCCGCAATCAGATGCGATAGCGCTTCACGCAGAGGGCCTACGCCTAGGTCGTAGCGCTCCTTAAGCGCAGTCATTCGCAGTTTTTCTCCGGGCTTGAACATGCCCTGAATTATGTCCCGCTTGAGCCACTCATAGCCGCTGACTGCTGAGTTTTGGCGGGGGGCGAGCGTATCCATAAACCATGCTCCTCAACGGGTTTTATCCATCATACGCAACTGCAGAAATATTTACTAAGTGGAGATGCAGTTGCCGAGTGTCGCTATTTTATAAAAGCGTAGACATTTTTATAAAATAGCTATATTTTTAGTCCGGCTGTTCTGGTAAATCTCGGGGCGGCGTACAGACAATTTTTTCGTCAGGACTCTGCCATGAATGCCTTTACCCAGCTCAAAGATCTTGTGATGCCGCTACCGACCGCCGTTAAGGGGTTTTCTCTTTCACCCTCCGCTCAGTCGCCCCGTTTGTTCGAGCTGACCTTCACTAAGGCGACGATAGAGGCTTTCTGTGTAGCAGTGGCCGAGTGGCCGGTGCAGGCGCTGGAATACAAGTCCTTCTTGCGATTTCGCTTCGCCAAAATTCTTGACGATCTCTGCGGTAACAGCCTGCGCCCGGTGCTACTCAACGCCCTAATGGATCGTGCCACCGGAGGGCTGTTAATCAAGCAGGAGGCCCTGAATGATGTGGCACAAGCTGATGATATGGTCAAATTCTCGACTGCTGTGGCCCACCTGCTGGGGCGGTCGAACTTTGATGCGATGAGCGGCCAGTTCTACGCACGCTTCGTGGTCGAGAACGTCGATAATTCGGACAGCTACCTGCGCCAACCTCACCGGGTAATGGAGTTGCACAACGATGGTACTTTCGTCGATCAGATCACCGACTACGTGCTGATGATGAAGATCGATGAGCAGAATATCGAAGGTGGCAACTCGCTGATCCTGCATCTGGACGACTGGGAGGATCGCCATGCTTTCTTCCATCATCCGCTAGCACGGCGCGTCATGCGCTGGACCGCGCCGCCGAGTAAAAGGGTCGATACGGACGTGTTCCATTCGATCTTTGATGTCGACGCCGAAGGGCGGCCGACTATTCGCTATATCGATCAATTTGTTCAGCCCAAAGACTTCGACGAGGGCAACTGGCTGACCGACCTGTCTATCTCCCTGGAGGGCAGTAAACAGAAGCTTTCCGTGCCGGTGCCAGTTGGCTGCTTCCTGCTGATTAATAACCTGTATTGGCTGCATGGCCGCGATCGTTTCACCCCTCACCCTGGGCTGCGCCGTGAACTGATGCGCCAGCGCGGTTACTTCAGTTACCCCAAACTCGGCCATCAGCAAGGCCAATAATTGCCATTAATTGAACAGGGGCTGCGCGGTTTAGCCCTTGTCGTTTGTCCACGGGGCAAAACAGATCGAGTAGAGGTGATAGCGGTGTACGATTTTGTGATCATCGGGGGCGGCATTATCGGCATGTCGACTGCCATGCAATTAATCAAGGCCTACCCAGAGTCGAAAATCTTGTTGCTCGAGAAAGAGTCCGGGCCAGCTAAGCATCAGACGGGGCACAATAGCGGGGTCATCCACGCCGGCGTCTACTACACGCCGGGTAGCTTGAAGGCGAAGTTCTGCCTGGAAGGCAACCGTGCTACCAAATCGTTCTGTAACGAGCACGGCATTATCTACGATGAGTGCGGTAAGTTGCTGGTCGCCACCAATGAGGTGGAAATGCAGCGCATGCGCGCGCTTTGGGAGCGCACTGCAGCCAATGGTCTGGAGCGCGAGTGGCTGTCTGCGGAGCAACTGAAGGAACGCGAACCGAACATCACCGGAATCGGCGGGATCTTCGTGCCCTCCAGTGGTATCGTTAACTATGCCGAGGTCACCGCTGCCATGGCTCGCGAGTTCCAGAGGCACGGTGGCGAGATTCGCTACGACAGCGAAGTCATCGGCCTGGAAGAGCGCGCCACGGAGATGCGGGTTAAAACCCAGCATGAAGAAGTCATTGCACGCTTTTTGGTGACCTGCTCGGGTCTGATGGCCGACCGCATTGTATGTCTACTGGGCTTAGATCCTGGCTTTAGCATTTGCCCGTTCCGTGGCGAATACTATTTGCTGCCTGAGCAGCACAACCGGATCGTCAATCACCTGATCTACCCGATTCCCGATCCCTCCATGCCGTTCCTCGGCGTGCACCTGACGCGAATGATCGACGGCAGTGTGACAGTCGGTCCCAATGCTGTGCTGGCACTCAAGCGTGAGGGCTATCGCAAGCGTGACATATCTTTGTCCGACACGTTCGCAATGCTCACCAATCCGGGCATTCTTAAAGTGCTCAAGGACAATCTGCGGCCCGGCCTGATCGAGATGAAAAACTCGCTGTTCAAGCGTGGTTATCTACAGCAAGTACGCAAGTACTGCCCCAGCTTAACGCTGCAGGATCTCAAGCCTTACCCGGCCGGCGTCCGCGCCCAAGCGGTTTCAGCGGACGGCAAGTTGATCGAGGACTTCCTGTTCCGCAATACCCGCCGTAGCGTCAACGTCTGCAATGCACCATCGCCGGCGGCTACCTCTGCAATTCCCATAGGCGCCTACATCATCAAGCAGATTGATGCACAGCTGCAGGGGCTACCCAGGTTTGTAAAAAACCAACATCCCGCATGAGGCAGTGCGGGGCGAATTCGGCAGTGCACTGGAACGAACAAGACTGTGCGCAAGACGACAAGCCCCGCACCGGCTCAGTCTAATAGGCTATCGGCTAGTGCACTTAACGTCCCCGAGCCAAGTCATCGTTACTGAACTCGTTACCGAATTGAAGTGTGTGATTGTGATCAAAAGCCGGATGCCTACTTATAAGGCTACTCCCAGAAACCATGCTTGTTAGTCATATTGAGAGCGCCCCATGAACCAGTCAGTATCCTCGCTGCCAGAAAAAGACATTCAGTATCAACTGCACCCCTACACCAATGCTCGCCTTCATCAGGAGCTTGGCCCGCTGATCATCGAGCGCGGGGAGGGTATCTATGTTTATGACGATCAGGGCAAGGGTTATATCGAGGCGATGGCTGGGTTGTGGAGCGCCGCGCTTGGCTTTAGCAATCAACGTCTGATCAAGGCAGCTGAGCAGCAATTCAACACCCTGCCGTTTTATCACCTGTTCAGTCACAAATCGCATCGCCCGAGTATCGAGTTAGCCGAAAAGCTGATCGAGATGGCGCCGGTGCCTATGAGTAAGGTGTTCTTCACCAACTCCGGTTCCGAGGCTAACGATACTGTAGTGAAGATGGTCTGGTACCTCAATAACGCTCTAGGCAAACCAGCCAAGAAGAAGTTCATCAGTCGGGTCAACGGCTACCACGGCATCACCGTCGCCAGCGCAAGCTTGACTGGCCTTCCAGGCAACCAGCGCGGTTTCGACCTGCCGCTTCCAGGCTTCCTGCATGTCGGCTGCCCGCACCATTATCGTTTCGCCCTTGCCGGTGAAAGTGAAGAGCATTTCGCTGACCGCCTTGCCGTCGAGCTCGAGCAGAAGATTCTCGCCGAAGGCCCGGAGACTATCGCAGCGTTCATTGGCGAGCCATTGATGGGCGCTGGCGGTGTCATAGTGCCGCCTCGTACCTACTGGGAGAAGATCCAGAAAGTTTGCCGTAAGTACGACATCCTGGTTATCGCCGATGAGGTAATCTGTGGATTTGGGCGTACCGGGCAGATGTTTGGCAGCCAGACCTTTGGTATCCAGCCGGACATCATGGTGTTATCCAAGCAACTGTCATCTTCTTATCAGCCGATAGCGGCGATTCTGATCAATGCCCCAGTATTTGAGGGCATCGCTGATCAGAGCCAAGCGCTTGGCGCGCTTGGGCATGGGTTCACCGGCAGCGGTCATCCGGTAGCTACTGCCGTGGCCTTGGAGAACCTGAAGATTATTGAAGAGGAGAGCCTGGTCGAGCATGCGGCGCAAATGGGCCAGTTGTTGCGCAGCGGCCTACAGCATTTCATCGATCATCCCTTGGTGGGCGAAATTCGCGGTTGTGGACTGATCGCTGCGGTAGAACTAGTTGGCGATCGCGTGAGCAAGGCGCCGTATCAGGCGCTAGGCACCCTCGGACGCTACATGGCCGGCAGAGCCCAGGAACACGGCATGATTACTCGCGCCATGGGTGATGCCGTGGCCTTCTGCCCGCCGTTAATCGTCAACGAACAGGAAGTCGGAATGATTGTAGAGCGCTTTGCCAGGGCGCTGGACGACACCACTCAGTGGGTTGGTTAGATCAATCCGGGGGAGGAGAGAATTGCTTTTATGTGGCTCTCCTCGGCTTAAATTCATAGCTTGGAAAATAGCTGAGCAGCACTGAATGCAGTCTGCGAAGGAGCACGCCATGCAACTCAAAGATACCCAATTGTTCCGCCAACAGGCTTATATCGACGGAACCTGGTTGGACGCGGACAGCGGCCAGACCATTCAGGTCACCAATCCGGCCACCAACGAAGTTATGGGTAGTGTGCCGAAGATGGGGGCAGCGGAAACCCGTCGAGCCATCGAAGCAGCAGATCATGCCCTGCCAGCCTGGCGTGCACTGACAGCTAAAGACCGCGCCAACAAACTGCGCCGCTGGTTTGAACTGATGATTGAAAACCAGGACGACCTGGGTCGTCTCATGACCATGGAGCAAGGTAAGCCACTTGCCGAAGCCAAGGGCGAAATTGCTTTCGCGGCGTCCTTCCTTGAGTGGTTCGCCGAAGAAGCCAAGCGCGTGTATGGCGACGTAATTCCCGGCCACCAACCGGACAAACGCCTGATCGTGATCAAACAGCCCATCGGCGTAACGGCAGCGATTACACCCTGGAACTTCCCGGCAGCCATGATCACCCGTAAAGCCGGCCCGGCCCTGGCCGCCGGTTGTACCATGGTGCTCAAGCCAGCGTCGCAAACGCCTTATTCGGCGCTGGCGTTGGCAGTGCTGGCCGAGCGTGCCGGGATCCCCAAAGGCGTGTTCAGTGTAATCACTGGCAGTGCTGGCGAAGTCGGCAGCGAACTGACTAGCAACCCGATCGTGCGCAAGTTGAGCTTTACTGGCTCCACCGAAATTGGTCGCCAGCTAATGGCCGAATGTGCCAAGGACATTAAAAAGGTGTCGCTAGAACTGGGCGGAAACGCGCCGTTCATCGTATTCGATGATGCCGACCTTGATAAGGCAGTGGAAGGCGCACTGATCTCCAAATACCGCAACAATGGCCAGACCTGCGTGTGCGCCAACCGCCTGTATATCCAAGACGGCGTATACGATGCCTTCGCCGAGAAGCTGAAAATCGCGGTAGCTAAGTTGCAGATTGGTAACGGTTTGGACGAAGGTATCACCACCGGCCCTCTGATCGATGCCAAGGCGGTGGCCAAGGTCCAGGAGCACATTGCCGACGCCATTAGCAAGGGTGCCAAGCTACTCGCTGGTGGTAAGCCGCACGCCCTCGGTGGCACTTTCTTCGAGCCGAGCATCCTCATTGACGTACCGAATAACGCCGCCGTAGCCAAGGAAGAAACCTTCGGTCCGCTGGCGCCGCTGTTCCGTTTTAAGGACGAGGCCGACGTGATCGCGATGTCCAATGACACCGAGTTCGGCCTGGCCTCGTACTTCTATGCCCGCGATATGGGGCGCGTGTTCCGTGTGGCCGAAGCCCTAGAATACGGTATGGTCGGCGTCAATACTGGGCTGATCTCCAATGAAGTTGCGCCTTTCGGTGGTATCAAGGCATCCGGCCTGGGTCGCGAAGGATCCAAGTACGGCATTGAGGATTACCTGGAGATCAAGTACCTCTGCCTGGGTGGTATCTAAGAGCCCGGCGAATAGGCACGTGATTCTCGCTCAGGCCCCACTTGGCGAGCATCATTAATCTTGGCCCGGTCTATAAAACCCGGGCATGCTACATCGGTTGTGGCGCAGACAAAGATTGACGCGGGCTATTTCTACGTCACCGTCTACTTCTCACGGCTGTTGCCGCGCAACCAGAGTCTGGAGGCCTGTATCCGCGTCGACAGCGCCCCCTGTTCGAGCTAGGTGCCTAACATTTCTAACGATTGAGCGTTGCGCGGAGTCCTACACCTAGGCTCTGCGCCTTTTTAATCCCGCCGCGCTAGATTAGGCGAAGTAATGCTGCCTTCACAGCCAGTCCTGCTGGTATGGATAAAGGTGATATCCATCACCTATGCCATGTTAGGGGCGACGGTGAACTCTCTCTAAGATGGTTTGGTGCGATGATTTAAGGCGCCCCAGCGACCGTTGATTGCATCCAATGTGCTCATTAGCTTTTCTGTTCGAGCTGGCTGTTCCTGTGCGAATAGATCCTGTGTGTACTCATCACGCTTACACAGGTCTAGCAGCAACACTTGGGCTTTGGCATAGCTGAAACCCTCTCGTTACAGCCTTTTGATTCCCTCCTGTGCCGCTGCAATGATCAAACGCGTGTCATCGGTCGGGTAGGGCAGTTGGCAAAGCAGGCCGTTGGCGTACTTACCATCATTGAATTCGCTCGGTCGCAATCAGGCGAGCATTCGGGGCTTGGATCACGATCCCTCCAGTCGTAATAGCCACTGGCAGAAATCTTCAAGCAGAGGCACATAAGGTCGTAAGAACTGCGTAGCTGGTGACCCCGTCTTCCGTGCCATGAAAGTTGACCTGACCAACCGCTATCCGTCAGTCGGTGAGGCGAAGCAACTTCCTTTATGGCATGGTGCCACAGTCCCTTATTACGGAACGTGTAGTACCCGCATTGATTTCGTAGGGCGAGCAGCAGTGCCGCGTGATGAAGTGAAAGGCTTGGTCGCTTGCCCGACCTTCTACACGTAGGATCGCTATGGCATGTCCATGTCCTGTCAGCAACAGCAACAGCAACAGCAACAGCAATTGCTTATGGCTTGGGATCGACAGTATCCTTCCACCTGCAGCAACTGACCCACATCATGATTCTCGCCCTGGTCGCTCTCAGCCTCGACCTGTTGGTGGGCGTGACCGGCATGGTCAGCCTGGCCCAGGCGGCCTTCTTCGGCATCGCCGGCTACAGCCTGGTGTTGTTCGCCCCGGAGTTCGAGGCGGTGAACTTCTGGCTGGCGCTGCTGCTGTGCCTGGGCGTCAGCGCCGCAGCTGCGCTGCTGATGGGCCTGCTGATCATCCGCACCTCGGGCATCTTCTTCATCATGGCGACCATCGCCTTCTCGCAGATGCTCTATTACCTGTTCCACGACTCGGCCTTCGCCGGCGGCTCGGACGGCATCTACCTGTTCCTCAAGCCCGAGGTGGCCATCGCCGGGGTGCATCTGCTCGACCTGGAGAACCCGCGCAGCCTGTTCTACCTGGTGCTCGGCTCCCTGGTGCTGGTCTATCTGCTGCTGCGCACCTTCCTGCGCGCGCCGTTCGGCCGGGTGCTGCTGGGCATCAAGCACAACGAGGAACGGGTCCGTTCCATGGGCTACAACCCGCTGTTCTACAAGCTGGCGGCCTTCGTCATTGCCGGCACCATCGCCGGCTACGCCGGCATGCTCTCGGCCACCCAATACGGTTTCGTCAGCCCCGACCAGGTCGGCTGGCAGCTCTCGGCCCACGCCCTGGTGATGGTCATCCTCGGTGGCATGGGCAGCCTGTTCGGCGCCATCTTCGGCGCCTTCGCCTTCGAGGGCCTGCACCATCTGTTCGCCGGCCTGACCCCGCACTGGGAGCTGCCCATGGGGCTGGTGGTCATCGCCATGGTTCTGTTGCTGCCGCGCGGTCTCGCCGGGTTGCTGCTGCAGCTCTGCGACCGGCGCACAGCCACGGCCTGCGACGCAAGTACGGTATCCACCCCCGACGCGATGAAGAAGGAGGCCGGCGTATGACCGCCCATGTTCTAGAAACCCGCGGACTGAGCAAGGCCTTCGGCGGCCTGCGTGCGGTCAACGACATTTCCCTGAGCGTGGCGCCCTGCGAGGTACACGCGATCATCGGCCCCAACGGCGCCGGCAAGAGCACCATGGTCAATCTGCTGTCCGGCCATCTTCAGCCCAGCGCCGGGCAGATCCTCTTTCACGGCCGCGACATCACCGGCTTGGCGCCCAACCGGGTGTCGCACCTGGGCATCGGCCGCAGCTTCCAGCGCACCAACATCTTTCCCAGCTTCACCTGCCTGGAAAACTGCTGGCTGGCGGCGCAGTCGCGGCTGAAGAACTCCTTTCGTTTCTTCCGCCGCTGCGAGGCCTATGTCGAGGTACGCGAGCGCGCCGAACGGGCGCTGGAGCTTTGCGGCCTGGCCGCCCACCGCGACACCCTGGCCGATGCCCTGAGTTATGGCGAGCAACGCCAACTGGAGATCGGCATGGTACTGGCCACCGAGCCGAGCTTCCTGCTGCTCGACGAACCCATGGCCGGCATGGGCAAGGACGAATCGGCGCGGGTGGTCGAACTGCTCGCCAGACTGTCGCAGCAGTACGCCATGGTCCTGGTCGAGCACGACATGGATGCGGTGTTCAGCATCGCCCACCGTCTCACCGTGATGGTCAACGGCGAGCTGCTGGCCAGTGGCCCGCTGGACCAGGTGCGCAACGATCCGGCGGTACAGCAGGCCTATCTGGGCGACGGCGAGGAGCAATTCTGATGAGCGCACAAGCCCTGGTGCAGGCCACCGGCCTGCACACCTATTACGGCAACAGTCATGTGCTGCATGGCGTCGACCTGCAGATCCAGCCGGGCGAGACCCTGGCGCTGATGGGCCGCAACGGCATGGGCAAGAGCACCACCATTCGCTCGTTGCTCGGCCTGACGCCGGCGCGCCGCGGCGAGGTGCTGATCCGCGGCGAGCGCTGCAGCGGCCGCGCCACCCACCAGATCATCCGCCGCGGTATCGGCTATGTGCCAGAGGGCCGCGGCATGTTCCCCAACCTGAGCGTGCGCGAGAGCCTGATCATGGCCGCCCGCCCGGGCCTGGACGGGCGCCGCGACTGGAACCTGGAGCGGGTGCTGGCGACCTTCCCGCGCCTGGCCGAGCGCTTCTCCCACCTGAGCGGCAACCTTTCCGGCGGCGAGCAGCAGATGGTCGCCATCGGCCGCGCGTTGCTGACCAACCCCGAACTGATGATCCTCGACGAGGCCACCGAGGGCCTGGCGCCCTTGATCCGCAAGGAGATCTGGGACGTGATCCGCCTGATCAAGGCCAGCGGTATCGCCACTCTGGTGGTGGACAAGAACGTCAACGTGCTGCTCGACCTGACCGACCGCAGCATGATCATGGTCAAGGGACGGGTGGTGTTCGACGGGCCCAGCGTCGAGCTGAAGTGCCAGCCGCAGATCCTCCAGGAACATATTGGCCTGTGACGCCGGGGAGACTGACGATGAACGAGAAGACCGACGCCCCTGCCCGAAACTGGCAGAAGCCGCTGGCGGCGTTGCTGCAAGCGACGGCGGCGCTGGCCGCAGCCGGCCTGCTGCTGTTGGACAGCGGCCTGCACGGCCCACTGGCGGCCCTGGCGCTGGCCGGCGTCGCCCTGGCCGGCCTGCTCTACCACAGGTTGCCGCCGATCCTGGTCGAGTTGCCGCCACCAGCGCCAGCGCCAGCGCCGCCACCGGCGCCTGAGCCTGAACCGCCGGTGCTGCTGGCGGCGCCTGCTCCCGAGCCGCCTTCCGACCCTGGCCTGCCGCTACGCGCACCCCTGGCGAAGTTGCTCGAGAGCATCCTGCGCACCGAGCAGGACATGCTCTTCGCCACTGAACTGGCGCGCGCGGGCGGAGAAAAGGTGCAGTTCAGCGCCGCCAGCATCCAGGCCTGCGAGGCGGCGATCCGCGAGCTGGCCGGCTACATGGGCACCATCGATCAGGTATTCGACGAACTGTCGCAACAGTCGATGCGCATCGGCGCCATCGTCGGCAGCATCCAGGACATCGCCAAGCAGACCAACCTGCTGGCGCTCAACGCGGCCATCGAGGCGGCCCGCGCCGGTGAGCATGGCCGCGGCTTCGCCGTAGTCGCCGACGAAGTGCGTCACCTGGCCCAGCGCGCCAACGAGTCCAGCGGCGAGATCCAGCAGATCGCCGGCAGCCTGCAGAAGTCGGCGCAGGAGGCGCGGACGGGAGTCGAACACATCGGCCAGTCCACCAGCACCGGCCTGGAGAAGTCCGCCGCGGCCCTGGGCGCCATGGCAGAGATGCGTGCCGGCGCCGCGGTGCGGCTGGAGACGGTCGAGCGCATCGTTCGGCGCCTGAATGAGCAGCGCACCTTGACCCAGGACATGGTCGAGCTGCTGGGTTAGCGGGCTATCGCTGAAGTGGGCACCTTGCGACCCCATCGTTGTGACGCAGTCTTCGTCAGCCGATTCGACTGGCTGTGGAATCACGATCTGCAGCAAGACCTGAACTTGGCCTACAGCCGTTTAGGCTGGAAAGCGGCCCTGGCCGCATGACTCCGCCATTGCCGTGGACGTGATGCCTTCTCGCCTGGAGTTGGCTCGCAGGGTGGGCACAACGCCCATCTTCAATAGCCGGGTAGCAGATCCGGCTACGCGTAGTCGCGCAATCACTGACGCAGCTGCGCAGCGCAGTCCCATTCTGCGTATGCCCGGAGCTGCCGACTGAATGCGGTCGCGTCACACAATTTTCCTACTGTCTAAAAGGTCTAGAAATGAGTGCACAACTGGTAATCGACAATATCAAGCTGGACGCTACCGGAGGCAAGACGATCCAACGGCTTGACCCTGTGTCCGCCAAACTGGTCAGCACTGCGGCTGCCTGCACCCTGGAAGACGCAAAACGGCTCGCGGCCTCATCCGAGCGAGCATTCCGCAAATGGTCCAAGACCGGACCGACCGAGCGGCGTCGTCTCCTGCTCGCAGCAGCGGATGTCCTCGAGGCCAAGATGTCGGAATTCTGCCGGATCATGGCTGAGGAAATTGGCGCATCGCAGCTCTGGGCGCAGTTCAACGTAGGTGCATCGGCGAATCTGCTGCGCGAGGCTGCAGCGCTCACTACTCAAATCAAGGGTGAGACGATTCCAACCGATAAGCTTGGCGCTTTCTCGTTGACGCTTCGCCAGCCGGTGGGCACCGTGCTGAGCATTGTGCCGTGGAATGGGCCGGTGATCCTGGGGGCTCGCGCTATCGCGTATCCGCTGGCGTGCGGCAATACCGTGATCTTCAAAGGCTCGGAAAACAGTCCTCGCACTCATGCCCTTGTGGCCGATGCCTTCATTGAGGCAGGCCTGCCGGCGGGTGTGCTCAATTTCCTGATTACCGCGCCCGAAGACGCATCGGCTGTCACCGAAGCGTTGGTGGCCCACGATACCGTGCGCCGGGTCAACTTCACGGGCTCCACCAAGGTCGGCCGCATGATCGCCGAAACCTGTGCGTCCCATCTCAAGCGCTGTTTGTTGGAGTTGGGTGGCAAGGCTCCTTTCGTAGTGCTGGAGGATGCCGATATCGACGGCGCAGTGAATGCCGCAGTATTCGGCTCGTTCCTGTATCAAGGGCAAATCTGCATGTCGACCGAGCGTTTCGTGGTCGATCAGCGTGTTGCCGACGAATTCGTGAGTAAGTTTTCCGAGCGAATCGGCAAACTGGAGCTTGGCGACCCCACCGCATCTCCGACCTGCGTAGTCGGACCGGTCATCGCCCAGGGCTCGGTAAAGCGGATCAACCATCTGATCGAAGATGCGCTCGGCAAAGGGGCTGTCATCGCCGCGGGCGGTATCGCCGACAGTGCCTTGATGCAGCCCACGCTAGTCGACCGCGTGACCAAGGACATGGAAATCTACGACGAGGAAACCTTTGGTCCTATTACCACGATCGTTCGTGTCGACGGGGCAGAGGAGGCGTTGGAAGTGGCCAATGACACGGCTTATGGCCTCTCATCTGCAATTTTCAGCGCCAATGTCTCCAAAGCGCTTGAGCTGGCAAGTCGGTTGGATGCAGGTTGTGTCCACATCAACGGCGCCACCGTACAAAACGAAGCGCAGGCCCCCTATGGTGGTATGAAGCAGAGTGGATACGGCCGTTTCGATGGAAGCGCTGTGATTGACGAGTTCACAGAAATCAAGTGGGTCACTGTTGAGCCATCTGATCAGCCTTATCCCTTCTGATGTTTCGGGGCCGGCGGAGCAAGTGGATTCGCCGGTTCACGCGCGTTCGCATCATTTCTCCCAGATGATCGTAAAACGCTCGGATCCACGGCCAAGCGCGTCTTGCCGCGAAAGTGTTGCACGCGTGATAACAAATTGTAGCGGTGCGCGGTCGCCGGCTTTGTGTACGAGCAGGAAAAACGCGCGCTGATCTGACAATCGCCGTGGCCGCAGCTGTTGGCTTCAATGGCTGCTGTGGCGAGTAGTGACAAAGCGGTTGAGCAAGCGGTGCACCATGAACACGACGAACAGGGTCAACAGCACCGAGACACACACCGAACTCAGCCGGTAGAGGGTCGCAAATATGATGTCGTGGCTGGGCGTAAGCGACTGGCCGAACAGGATGGCCAGGGTGGTCAAAGCGCCGAAGCCGACGCCGGGCACCCCCTTTTCCAGCATGTGCCAGCGCGCGCAGACCATGGCGGCGATCCATAGCAGCAGGGCGACCAGCGGCAGTAGGTCGTGGTGATCATAGAGCAGCAGCATGATCAGCAGGGCAATCACGCAGCCGAGCAGGGTGCCATGCGCACGGGTACGGCCGGCGAAGCGTGAGCCGTTCCAGTGCATGGGAAACAACAGCAGGATGCTGGCGACCTGAGCCGACAGCGAGTCCTGCAGATCCAGGCACTGGAATACGCTGAACGACAGCGTCGCCACCGTTGCCCCGAGCAGTGCCTCGTGGCGCCGACTGGCGCGGTCTTTGGGCGGCGGCGTGCGTGCGGGGCGCGGCTCGCAGTCGGGAAACAGGTAGAACATCAGCACGGCGATCGCTGCGGCCAGCACGATGGCCAGGCCATTGCTCCCAAGCATGGCGATGACGTCGGTGTGCGGGTAGCTGGCGAAGTTCAGCTGGATCGACAGAAATACTGCGCCGAGGGCGCCGAACAGGAAGTTCGGGCCGCTGGCCATCAGCGCGAAACGGTAGAGAAACAGCAAGAACACCAGCGGAATCATCAGCAGCGGTCGGCCGCCGAACAGACCGTAGAGCAACGCGACCTCCAGGCTGACGACCAGTCCCTGGGTGAAGAACTGGCGCATCAGGTGGGCAGTCAGGCGCGGCACCAGGCCGAGCAGTAGCATCGGATAGACGCAGAAGAAGGCACCGTACTGCAGGTCGAACAGCTTGCACAGGACAAAGGCCAGACTGCCGCCAGTGGCGATGCGCAGACACTGGCGCAGGTCGTTCTTGCCCAGTGACAAACGGGGCGCTGTGGCCCTTTCGGCAAGTGTGTGTGCCGCCGCGGAGGGTTCAGTAGACATAGTGCAACCAACTGATCAGGCGGATCTGCAGCGTAGCGGCGAGGTTCACCAGCGGGTTGTCGAAGGGCTTCAGCTGAACCGTGGCCTTAGCCCCGGTGGGCAGCAGGAACGGCAGCTCTTCATCGAGTGCCAGGTGCACGCGTTGTCGTTGCGCGTCGCGAACCCAGCGCTCGGATTGCGCGGGCGTTGCCAGCTCGCCGTTGGCATCGATCTGGCCTTCCCGGACTCCGGCGTCGAAATGACTGACCCGGGCGCTGAACAGCTCGCCTGGACGGGCGTCGAATACGACCACGGCTGGGGTGTCGACGCCGATGTAGCGCAGGGACTTCTCGCGGAAGTCGGCGATGATGTCCAGGCGGTCCTCGACCAGAGCGGCCACCGGCGTTCCTGCCGCGACGAAGGTGCCGGGGGTGAGCTGCAGGTTGCTGAGCACGCCGCCACGTTCGGCGCGAACCTCGCTGTAGTCCCGCTGCAGGTGCGCCCGGAGCAGTGCATTGCGGGCTTGGCGTAGCCGTAGATTGGCACCGTCGGCGCCGCCGCGACGGGCCTGCAGTTCACGGACTCTGGCCTGCGCCGTACGCAGTTGGGCCTGGGCCATCAGATGCTGCGCTTCGGCCGCATCGTAGGCCTGGCGCGAGACATGCTGGCGTTCGAGCAGGCGCGACAGGCGTAGGGCCTGAGCGCCCGACTCGTTCGACTTGGCTTGGGCCGCGCTGACCTCGGCACGGGCGGCGGCCAGCAGGGCATCGAGTTCAGTGTTGTCCTGGTGTGCCTGTTCGAGCGCCAACTCGGCCCGCTGCACCTCCAGCTCGAATGGCTGCGGATCGAGGCGAAACAGTAACTGGCCAGGTTGTACGTACTGGTTATTGCTCACCGCCAGCTCACTGACCTGGCCTGCGACCCGCGGCGCGACCTTCAGTACCGGTCGGGTCAACTGCGCCTGTGGTGTCAACGGCATGCTCAGGTCGGCGGTTAGGAAGTAGATGAAGCAACAGGCTAGGGCCGAGATAGCGATTTGAACCCAGCGGGCAAATCGTTGATCGGGAGTCATGAATACCTCGGTTAAGCAAAGCGTCGGGGGACGGGCGCACGCTGGAAAGTCCGGGCCGGCCCGCGAAGGCGGCAGTATATTTCCCATGCTTTCATGCAAAAATAGCCGTCTTATGCAAAGAACACTTACTAAATAGGTAACAGTCAGATGGATGTTTTTCAGGCAATGCGGGTGTTTACTCGCGTGGTGGACGCGGGCACCTTCACGGCTGCTGCACAGACGCTGGGCTTGTCCACCGCGCAGGTGTCGCGGCAGGTGTCCGAACTCGAAAGTCATCTGCAGGCACGCCTACTGCAACGTACCACCCGCCGGCTGGGGCTGACCGAGGTAGGCAGCCGTTACCTGGAGCGCTGTCGGCATATTCTCAGCGAGCTGGAAGACGCTGGCGCCGAGGCCGGTGGTGCCTACCTGATGCCCAGGGGGCGCCTGCGGGTGCACGCGATCACCGGTTTGGGCACCCATCTACTTGCACCCTTGGCCGCCCGCTATAGCGAGCTCTACCCGGAAGTGAACCTTGAGCTGACGCTCTCCCAGCGCCACCCTGACCTGCTCGAGGAGGGGCAGGATGTGGTCATTACTCTGGCCCGGGAGTTGCCCGACTCCGAACTGGTCGCTCAACTGCTCGGCACTACCTACAGCGTGGTCTGTGCGGCGCCGAGCTACCTGGGGCAGCACGGTATTCCGATGACTCTCGACGAGCTGAGCCAGCATCGCTGCCTGCGCCTGCTCGACCCGGTTTTTGGCGACAGCTGGACCTTTACCGACAACGGCGTCGAGCGGGCGATCCGTCTGGGAGAAACATTTCAGGTCAACGTCGCCGAGGCGATGGCCCAGGCGGCAGGAGAGGGTATGGGTATTTGCGTACTGCCGGACCTGATAGCGGCCAAGGCCTTCGCACAGGGCCGACTGGTACGCCTGCTGGCCGAACATCGCCTGCACGAGCGGGGTATCTATGCGCTGTACCCGTCGCGGCGCTTTCTCGATGCCAAGGTGAGAACCTGGGTGGAGTTCCTCAAGGAGCAATTACCCCTGGTATTCCGCGGTAATCGAACCCTGGTGGAAAACCCCACCTATTGGGCGTGACCCTGGGAGCAAACCGGTGTGGCCAGGGTTGATGCCCTGTCGCTTAGCGCTCTTCGATTATTACGCTAAAGGCAAAACTACCTTGCCTGGAGTTCGCTGTTTCTTGCCGGAACCACTCCTTAAGCTGATGCTCATCGAGTCATTACGAGGTGCAGCATGAAAGCAAGATACTGGATGATCGGCGTGACACTTGTCGCTCAGTGGGCAGTCGCCGACGATGCGCAGCCATACCATTATGGCCAGGCCATGGATGTCGCCAGGGTCATTTCGATCGAGATGCCTCAGGGCTGTGAGGTGGGCGAGGCGACCATGGTCTATGAGGATTCACACGGCGAGATCCATACCCTGGTGTATCTGCGCCAGGGCGAGAGCTGCGTGTATTGAGTCCGTCGCAGGACTCGGCAGTCAGCCCGATCCCTCATGGCAGGCAATGGGCTGTCAGGCACTTCGGGCGCCGTCAGTCCGCAAATAGCTCGAACATCAGTTGCCTGAGCCAGCGGTTGGCGGAGTCTCGGTGATAC
The DNA here is from genome assembly GCF_029457515.1 of Pseudomonas sp. G11. Classification (NCBI taxonomy): domain Bacteria; kingdom Pseudomonadati; phylum Pseudomonadota; class Gammaproteobacteria; order Pseudomonadales; family Pseudomonadaceae; genus Pseudomonas; species Pseudomonas sp. G11. Next base: position 3,891,671 of record NZ_CP120377.1, on the reverse strand, counting down.
TTGGCGTGCCAGAACAGGTTGATATCGATTTCCGGTAGCTGCACGGGGTGGGGCAGGGCCACCAAACCGAAGGGCTGGACGCAGCACTCGGCAAAGCGCTCGGGTACCGTGGCCAGCAGATCGGTGCGCTGGAGAATATGGCCCACAGCGACGAAGTGCGGCACTTCGAGACGGATGTCCCGCTCTATCCCCAGACGCGCCATGTGTGCGTCCACTTCGCCGTGGCCGGTGGTGGCGGCGATGACCCGCACATGACCGTGAGCGCAGAAGCGCTCCAGCGTGAGCGGCTCGCTGGTGACGGGGTGGTCCTTGCGACACATGCATACGTAACGATGATGGAACAGACGGCGAGTGAAGAAGCCTGCCTGCAGGTGTGGCAGCAGGCCTACGGCGAGGTCGACGGTGCCGCTCTGCAGCGCCTCGATCAGGGATACGGAGGTGTTGCGCACGGTACTGATGCGGCAGCCTGGTGCCAGGCGGGAGAGGGCATCCATCAGGCGCGGGGTGAAGTAGATTTCACCGATATCGGTCATCGCGATGGTGAAGGTGCGTTCGCTGGTTAGCGGGTCGAAACTGTCTTGGCGACTCAGCGCCTCGCGCAGGGTATGGATGGCCAGCGACACTGGCTCAGCAAGTTGCTGGGCGTAGGGGGTAGGCTCCATACCCTGATAGGTACGCACGAACAGGTCGTCCTGCAGGGCTGTACGCAGGCGCCTGAGGGCGTTGCTCACGGTGGGCTGGGTCAGACCCAGGCTTTCCGCGGCGGTGGAGACGCGGCGGTCGATCAGCAACTGGTTGAACACCACTAGCAGGTTCAGATCCAGGTCGCGCAGGTCCATGGTCTGCCTCATAGGTTGGTAGGAATATTCAGGTTTGAAATAGTTTGTATGCAGGCTGCGGTATTTATCAATATTTCTCGTGCGCCCATGATGACTTCACTCCAACAACAACATCATGGGTACAAACATGATCACCAAGCCTGCCCTGCGTATCGGCATCATCGGCGGCGGTATTTCCGGCGTCGCCCTGGCACTGGATCTGTGCCGCCATTCCCATCTCGACGTCCAGCTCTTCGAATCCGCACCGGCCTTCGGTGAGGTGGGAGCGGGCGTTTCCTTCGGTGCTAACGCGGTGCGAGCCATTGCCGGTCTCGGCATTGCAGAGCCTTACGCCCAGGTTGCCGATCGCACCCCCGAGCCCTGGCAGGACGTGTGGTTCGAATGGCGCCGCAGCGTCGACGCCGGTTACATTGGCGCGAGCGTGGCTCCTGGCGTGGGGCAGTCTTCGGTGCACCGGGCGGATTTCCTCGACGTGCTCGCCAGCCGACTGCCGGAGGGCATTGCCCGATTCAATAAGCGCGCCGTGGGCGTGGAGCAGCACGGCGATGAGGCCTGTGTGCGCTTTACCGACGGTAGTGAATATCGCGGTGACTTGCTGATCGCCGCCGATGGCATCAAATCGGCTATTCGTGGCCATGTCCTCGAGGGTATCGGGGCCCCGCCCGCCGTGCCGCGCTTCAGTGGTACCTGCGCCTACCGTGGCATGATCGATAGCCTGCACCTGCGCGAGGCCTACCGTGCCGCTGGCGTTGACGAGCACTTGGTGGACGTGCCGCAGATGTACCTGGGCCTGGATGGCCACATCCTTACCTTTCCGGTTAAGCGGGGGCGCATCATCAACGTGGTGGCCTTCGTATCTGACCGCAGTCAGCCCGCGCCCACCTGGCCCGAGAATTCGCCCTGGGTTCGTCAGGCCAGCCAGCGTGAGATGCTCGACGCCTTCGTCGGCTGGGGCGATGCTGCGCGAATCCTGCTGGAGTGCATTCCCTCGCCAACCTACTGGGCTCTGCACGACCTCGCCGAGCTACCTGGTTATGTCCACGGCCGTGTGGCGCTGATCGGCGATGCCGCCCACGCGATGCTGCCGCACCAGGGCGCCGGGGCAGGGCAGGGGCTCGAGGACGCCTACTTCCTCGCCCGCCTGCTGGGAGATGTTCAGGTGAGTCGCGGCAACCTCGATGAGTTGCTGGCTGCCTACGACGCCTTGCGCCGCCCGCGTGCCTGCCGCGTGCAGCGTACCTCCTGGGAAGCCGGTGAACTTTACGAACTGCGTGACCCGGCAGTGGGTGATGACAAACAGGCGCTGGGAGCTACCTTGGCTAGCCGCTTCGACTGGTTGTGGAACCACGACCTCGACGCTGACGTGCGAGATGCCCGCGCTCGACTAGGTTGGACAGCCCTGAGCCACTGCGCCTAGTTGCGCGTCGTTCTACCGGAATCGGCCTCGATGCCGGTTCCGGCTCTATAACAATGACAAGAAGAGCTATGCCATGCGTGATATCGACGTTTCCGCCCTGCTTGACGGGGCCCGCTTCAATACCTTTCACGGGCGCGTGCTGTTCTGGTGCGCGCTGATCATTATCTTCGATGGCTATGATCTGGTTATCTACGGCGTGGTGCTGCCGTCGCTGATGCAAGCCTGGAACCTCTCTGCGCTGCAGGCCGGTCTGCTAGGCAGCTGCGCATTGGTGGGCATGATGCTCGGTGCACTGTTCTTCGGCCCACTGTCGGACCGGATCGGGCGCCGCAAGACCATCATGACCTGTGTGGTCCTGTTCAGCGGTTTTACCGTGATCAACGGATTCGCGCGCACTCCCGAGGAGTTTGCCATTTGCCGCTTTTTCGCCGGGCTTGGTATCGGTGGGGTGATGCCCAATGTGGTGGCGCTGATGAACGAGTACGCGCCGAAGAAAATCCGCAGCACCCTGGTGGCGATCATGTTCAGCGGTTACTCGGTGGGGGGCATGCTCTCTGCGGGTCTGGGCATGGCGTTGATGCCCAGCTGGGGCTGGCAATCGGTGTTCTTCGTGGCGGTTGTACCGCTGCTGGTGCTGCCGTTGCTGGTGCGCCAGCTGCCGGAGTCGTTGAACTTCCTGCTGCGCCAGGGGGAGGTCGAACGCGCCAAAGAGCTGCTGGCCAGGGCAGAGCCCGACTACGTGCCCAAAATGCACGACCGGCTCAATCTGGCAAAGGGGCAGGCGGGCAAGGTGGCCATCTCCCAGTTGTTCCAGGATGGTCGCGCACTGAAAACGCTGATGCTCTGGGTGGCCTTCTTCTGCTGCCTGCTGATGGTCTACGCCCTGAGTTCCTGGCTGCCGAAGCTTATGAACGCTGCCGGCTACGGCCTCAACTCCAGCCTGGCGTTCCTGCTGGTGCTGAACTTCGGCGCCATCTTCGGGGCAATCGGCGGCGGCTGGCTGGGAGATCGCATAGGCCTGGGTCGGGTACTCCTGGCGTTCTTCGCCACCGGTGCGCTGTCGCTGAGTCTATTGGCGCTGAAGTCACCGCTGCCGGTGCTCTACCTGCTGATCGGCGTGGCCGGGGCCTGCACTATCGGTACGCAGATCCTCGCCAATGCCTGCGCCGTGCAATTTTACCCCGCGCATATCCGCTCCACTGGTCTGGGCTGGGCGATGGGAATTGGCCGTATTGGCGCCATCATCGGCCCGTTGCTGGGCGGAGCTTTGCACGCCGCGCAACTGCCGTTGCAGGCGAGCTTTCTGGCGTTCGCGCTGCCGGGGCTGGTGGGCGCCGCCGCCATTATGGGTTTTCTCTGGCACCGGCCGGGTCAGGTCTGCACGCTGATGGAGAAACCTCTGGAATCGACTGCCGGCTGATCCACTGCTATCAGGAACTGAGCACCGCACCCATGTCGGGTGTGGTGCTCTGGTTGACCGCTCGCAACCGGCATATGGAACCACCATGGTCTCGGCTGCTATAGATGCCGATCCGCTGTGCGTAGTCGGATCCTAGGCTAGGCGTTGGATCATGAGAAAGCCTTGAGACTCGAAGCGGCTGCCAACTCGATGGTTAGCAGGTGCTGAGGCGCCGGTCATCACATCCATACTTTTCAATGAACGTGACGGTTGCGCTGCACGTAGCCGTACTGACAGATCTTGAGCAGATTAGCCGGATCATAATCAGGACGCCCCGTACGATGAGACCGGGCCTTGTCGAACCCCAACGCCTGAAGATCGCAGCCTGCGAAATGGGTGGGTGAAGTCCTGCACGGGATTATCAAAGCACAGAGAGTCATCGCTGCCGGCCACCAGTTCTTCACTGCCGCGAACATCGAGAGGCTGGTACATCTCGGAGCCAAGTACAGCACGAAGGCTGCAATGATCGACGATCTTCGAGACGGTCGCTGAAGACCAGTAAGACCAAGACCTCAGCGATTTCGGACGCATCTCCCGTGATGACTTTTTCAATGACGACGGAAGCGCGACCTCCTGATTTCTTGCTGGCGCAGAAACGCGCCAGCAAGCAGATGGCATGTCCGCGAGTCGAGGTCGAGCATGCGCTGGTTGCATAACTCACCCATCACCTGAGCCAAGGAAAATTTTCTCGTTCTCAAGCTATGCGCGATGGCTAAACAAGTGTGTGTTTAATGGGCGTCTAACGTCTGATTGGAAGGCTTTTCACCGAGTGTGCCCGTTGTTCGTCCAGCGAGTTGTAGTACGTATTTTGGGTAGTGCTGAGACTATTGTGACGAAGGTCAGCCTGGAGGTCCTTCATCTCTCGATATGGTGCATCAAAGGTTGCGGAGGTGTGGCGTAACCAATGCAGTGAAGCTGAACGCAACTGGTCTATTTCGTCATCGCTCCAGCCTTCCTCAGCCATACGCCCCATAGCGCGATCAAATAGCCCTTGGAGCAGCAGGCGAATATGTCGATCAGATAGCCCACCACGCCCCTTCAGGGAACTGATCAACGGTGTTTTCTCGTGGGCAGATGGCTGGGGGGAGAGCTGTAAATGCTGGCGATAGCGTATCAGGTAGTTCTGGATGTATTCGTCGCGGATGCTGATCTTGGCGGCCTTGTTGCCTTTGCCCACCACATGAAACCACCAGTTGCCCATGCTATCGCGGCGGATGTCGCCCATGGTAGGCGTCCAGTTGTCACGCCCGACCAGATCGGAGACTCGCAGGTACATGGAGAACAGAGTCGCAACGATGAACAGAGTGCGTTCGTGTGTCGGGTCGGTCGCGGCCATCTGCTCGGCAGTCTCGATCACGTAGCTCCACTGCAGCGGAGTCAGGGAACGTGACGCCACATCCAAGGTGTTGCGTTGCTTGTAGATGGATTTCTGTTTTACCGCCCGGAAGGGGTTCACCTCGGTGAGACCCTCATCAATCGCGTGTTGGAAGAAGCTGCCGCAGACTGCGAATACCTGAGCCACCGATCCCTGGGACAAGCGGTAGGGACGGGAGGGAAGGGCGGCAACGGCCTCTTCGGCAATCTTGCGTTCGCGCTTGGCCACAGTGTGACTGAAAGGTCGCCATTGCAAATTGACGATGTAGGTGTCCGTGTCGAGCTTCTTGCGACCACCCACGCGCAGGAAGCGGGACTTTACGACCGGACCTATCCAGTCGGCGGGCGGGTTGAGGCAGAACTCCATGAAGGCCTCGGCGTCCCGGCGACGCAGTTCAACAAGGGGCTTGACAGCCACCAGTAGGGACCAGAGCAGCAGCCGCTCGACGTGGGTTCGATAGGAGTTGAACGTGGCTTCGTTGCCGGCGTAGGACTTCAGAAATCCCCGAACGGCGCGATAGCCCTCGACGGCCTGGAGCTCATCGGCACAACCATGGAGGAAGTCCCGAACCGCTGGAAGCTCGCCATTGAGGTGAAGAAAGTTGAGTTCGTGGAAGCGATCAAAGGTCTCGAAAAGCGGCTGGGGATGCTGCGACATGAAGTGGTTCAACCTGGGCGAATGCGTCTATATCGGTCTTTCAGCGTAGTATAGAGCAATATCCGGGTCTGGTGATTATCGGATATTGCTTAGATTTCTCCGATCAATCCTCGCTGTCCTTCTTAAAATCTGTAACCCCATGATCCTTACAAATAATACGTTTAATAACATGCAGTTACGATTGGAGTCGGATTTTTAAATGGGAGAAATGAGTCTGCCGGGCGTCCCGCCAGAGAAGCTTATAGGCCAGGAATTTAAGCTAGCGGGGAACGCTCTATCAACCATAATACCTTCCATAGGTATAAGCCAAGCTGAAAATGCCTAGATATTTCTGCAACTCGGCAGGGCGGAAGCTTTGCGCACGAATCTTTGCGCCGCTTTCTTTCAAAAAACGCATACTGCCACCAAGCAGGATATTCCAGTGCTCACCGCCTTTGTCTGTAGAAGTAATGCTTGCATGAGCTTTCATAAGCGCTTCTTTAACAATGCTTCGTATTTGTCGCACGGAAAGACCGGGGCGCCCGTGACTAGCCTCCAAGATAGGGATTTCTTCGTTCTGCTCTGGGAACGGGGGTAGTCCTCGGCTTTTTCGATAGCGTCTCAAGTAGGGCAGGAACTCTGGAGTGACTTCAACTTTCCTTAGCAGCCGACCTGGCGCCTCTAGTATCAACCACCATCTGGCATCGTCTAGAACAAAGCAATTCATGCATGGGCAGTAGTTATCAGCATTTGCAAGGTCTGCAGCATGCAAACACATAAGAGTCGTTGCTGCTATTATAAAAAGAGCACGCTCACCAGCAGGATCACCCAGCGCATGAAATTCTAGCGCTTGCAGAACCTGACCTAATTGCTCGGAAGTTAAATATCGTTCCACAGGGTAAGTAGCGCGCATTCCTCTTCCATAGAAAGTTCGTGATGATATAGCTGGATTTATCGCTATCACATCTTCCTCGCAGAGAAAACCATAAAATGAACTACAAACGCTACGAATGAAACGCAAGGTTTCCACTTTAGGGCTGCGCGCCCCTACATCTTTAGATGCTCGAATATTGAAAGGCCGCCATGATTCATTGAAAACCGAATTACCATCGACTTGAGCGAATCTAGCGGTTGTAGAAAATCCAACCCAATTTGAAGGTGGCATCTTGCAAAAAGTAATAAAATTCGTAAACGTCTCTTTATCTAGTGTCAGTACAGTTTTTTCGGCGACAATCCAGCTCCATAGGAGCAAACGTTCAACGAATGTTCGGTAATTATTAAAGGTTCCAAGCGGGTGACTATGATATGCAAGAAAGCGGATAGCGCATTTTAAGTCCGTTTCTACATCAAGATTAGCGGAGAGACTACTGAGGAAGGCTTCGATGCAGGGGTAGCGAGCGTAGTACAGCCCGAGATCGAGAGACATACTTTCGGGACCAGCAAGGACAGGCCGAGGGTCTATGACTTTTGACATTGACGATCCCATTGGTCTAAAAGGAAGTCACGAGTACTCTTGAAAAATAGCACAGTATTTAGTCTTCTTTTTAGGCTTTTTAAACAGGCAAAAGCCTCATCAGGATTCTCCTTTTTTAACCGTTAACGAGGGGGGGCAAGGGAAACCTTGACAGCGGAGAATGCTGCATCTCACTGATATCTTGGTATTTTTTTTAATCAGTCATTTTCTACTTTTTCATCAGGCGTCACACCTTATGAGCCTCATGAACATTTCTAACATAGCATCTAGTTTAACATAATATACATTATGCGTAATACGATGTTACGTATTGAGGGACAATGCCCACCGGATTTCAGCAGGCAAAACCCCTCTTGGCCATCGGCCAAAACTGCGTCGTCTCAAACCTGAGCGAAACCGCCATCCACGAACATTTCGCTCCCGGTCATAAAGCTGCTTTCTTCCGAAGCCAGGAACAATGCCGCGGCGGCAACTTCTTCCGGCTTGCCGATGCGGCCCAGTGGCAACTGCGTGATCATACCGTCGACGATCGCATCAGCCTGGCCCGTTGTGGCCAATGCCGAATCCAGGCCAGGTGTCGAGATCGGTCCTGGCGAAAGCACGTTGATGCGTATGCCCGTGCCTTTCAAATCCAGCGCCCAGCTCCTGGCGAAATTACGCAGCGCCGCCTTGGTGGCGCTATACACGCTGAATGCCGGTGTCCCCATGCTTGCCGTCGTCGAGCCGGTCAGGATCACCGAGCCGCCCGCGCTCATCAGCGGCAAGGCCTTTTGCACGGTGAACAATGTACCTTTGACGTTGATACCAAACGTGCGGTCAAAAGACTCTTCAGTGATCGATCCAATGGGCTGGAAATCCCCAAGCCCTGCATTGGCGAACAGGATGTCGATCCGCCCCTTGTCTGCCTTGATTTGCGTGAAAATACGCTCAAGGTCGTCCAGCCTGGAAATGTCGCCCTGGATCGCAACGGCGTCGTGGCCGATGAGCTGCAACGCCTTGTCCAGTTCCGCCTGACGGCGTCCCACGACAACGACCTGTGCACCTTCATCAGCGAAACGTATGGCAGCGGCCAGTCCGATGCCGCTGTTCCCGCCGGTAATGACTGCAATTTTTCCGATGAGCCTGTTCATGATGGTTTCCCAAGAAAAGTTGTGGCCCAACTGTAGATCCGCGCTTTTAATTTGAATAGTATGCACCTTTTGGTAAGTACCCATCAGTGAGCACGATCATGGCCAATAACGCTTTCAGTTGCGGGCTCGACGCGGCCCTTGCAGTCATCGGCGGGAAGTGGAAACCGCTGGTTCTTTATCATCTGGCGAAGGATGTTCACCGTTACGGCGAATTGAGACGCGCCATTGGCGGTGTGACCGATAAGGTATTGATCCAGCAATTGAAAGAACTGGAGCGCGACGAAATCATTGCGCGTATGGACTTTCAGGAGATACCGCCCAAGGTCGAGTATTCCCTCACGCCTTTCGGGCAATCCCTGGCCACTGCGCTGGGCGCGCTGTGCGCCTGGGGGACGGAGCATATGGAAACGGTCGAGCGCATCAGCGAGCGAAGAACAACCGCCCTCGCCCAGCCTTCAGTTTCCTGACGTTACCCAACTCAACTAAATGACTATTTAGTTGAGTTAAATCAATAAGTTACATTAAAAACCATCAAAGGCGAAAACGATCGACTGACTGTGAGAGCTCACCTGCCAGCAAGGACAACTCATCCGTCGTCGAGGCCGTTTGTGTTATCACCCGAGTATTGTTTTCCGACATGCCCGCGATCATCTCCACTTGATGGGCAATTTCATTACTGGCCAGGCTCTGCTCGCTGATGGTGCGGGAAATATCGTTCACCAGTTCCGTGGTATTGAGGGTGGCCTGCAGAATTTCGCGGATGGCGCGCTCGACGTCAGCGGTCACCGCCATGCCTTTATCGACTTGGGCGACGCCCTCCTCCATGCTGGTCACCGCCTCCCGGGTGCTTTGCTGGATACGCCCGACCATGCTGGCGATTTCCTGGGTGGATGCACTGGTGCGTCCGGCCAGGCTGCGCACTTCATCGGCGACCACCGCAAAACCACGCCCCTGCTCACCGGCGCGAGCGGCCTCAATCGCGGCGTTCAGGGCCAATAGGTTGGTTTGGTCGGCGATCCCCTTGATGACCTGGATAATGCTGAAGATCGCTTCGGATTCCTTGTCCAGTGTACGGATCACCAAGGCCGACTGCTGCGCTGAACGGGCAATGCCGTCCATGTCACTGACGACCTGGTGAATCACCCGCCCACCATCGGTGGCCAAGGCTTGCGCCTGGTTGGCCATGGTCAGGGCTCGTCCGGCATGGCGGGTGATTTCCTCAATACTGGCGGTCATTTCACTCGCCGCTGCGGCCATGGTACTGGCGGCGGCGCTTTGCTGTTGGCTACTGCCTGACACCTGATGGCAGCCATGGCTCAGTTGCTCGCTCATGCCATTGACGCCTTGGGCATTGCTGCGCACCACTTCGATCATGCCGCGCAAATCCCGCTGCATTGTGGCGAGGCTACGGATCAGCGCGCTGGCTTCGTCCTTGCGTTTGGGCTCGATAATCGGCTCGCTCAAGTTGCCATGGGCAATACTGTCGGCGATACGGCTGGCGGCCTGCAACGGCCCCATAATGCTCAGGGTGACCCAGCGCCCTTGCGCCAGGAGCAGCAAAAGACTGGCAATCAATACCGCGCCCAGGGTGAAGTTGGCGTTGCTGATAGTCTGGCGCGTCTCGCTGCCGGTTTGTTGGGTGTTGTTTTCGATCAGGCCACTCAAGGTCGCCATCTGTTCTTCCAACTGGCTGAAAATGCTGTTGAACGCGCCCAGATCGGCACGAGCAGCCTCTGGATTCTCCAAGGCCAGCGCGACGATACGCTCGCTGGCGCTGATATAGGTGTCGAGACTCGGTTTGATTTTTTCCAGGGCGGCCTTGAGCGTGTCATCCAGCGGCAGCTTGAGGTTATCTCCCAATACCTGCCGGAAGTGTTCGGCATGCTCGTTCAGCGAGGCAGTGACCTCGGCTTTGGTGCTGGTGCTTTTGCCCAACCCCACCAACATGGCCGACAACACGTCGGCGCGCAGGGCGTCGTGCATCATGTCGGCTTCCATATGGTTGCGCAGCACCGTCATGCTGACCTCGTTGTCCCGCACGGCATCGCTCATCTGGTTATTCCCCAGATAACTGGCCAGGCTCATGATCAGGGCGGTGATCAACCCGGTCGCAATCAACAACATCAAGCGTAGTTTGATCGTCATGCTGGTTTTCCCCATAGCCTGGACCGCCGGTTGGTAGCCCTACCGCTTGAACATCACTGAACACGTTATCGGCTGAAGCTCTATGTTATTGAAGCCTAAGTTCGAGCAACTGCGCGGTTTACCTCAAAGCCGGTGCAGCGGCTTGTTTGCAGGGAAGCGGTTCTTTAAGCTGATCGGCCTTTGCTTCGCCCGGAACTGCCATGCCCAAACGTATCGCCCACCTCGCCGTGCTGTTGGGCCTGATCACCGCCGTCGGCCCCTTCGCCATCGATATCTACCTGCCCGCGCTACCGACCTTGGGTGCCAGCCTGAGCGCTTCGCCTTCGGCAGTGCAGATGAGCCTCACGGTGTTCTTCATGATCATTGGTGTGTGCCAGTTGTTCTATGGCCCGATCAGCGACGTATTCGGGCGCAAGCTGCCGATCTACGCCGGCCTGTTGATCTTCGCCGTGGGCAGTATCGGTTGTGCCTTGGCGCCGAGCATTGAAGTATTGATTGGTTTTCGCGCGGTTCAGGCCTTTGGTGCGTGTGCCGGGATGGTGATTCCCCGGGCGATTGTGCGCGACCTGTACACCGGCCATGAGGCCGCGCGCCTGATGGCATTGCTGATGCTGGTGATGAGTGTGTCGCCGATCCTGGCCCCGCTGGCCGGTAGCCTGGTCATCTCGCTCTGGAGTTGGCGCGAGGTATTCGTGGTACTTGCCGTGGTGGCACTGCTCTGCCTGGTGATGACCATCGTGCAACTGCCCGAAACCCACCCCGCCGAACGCCGGCTGGGCAAGACCCTGGGCAGCGCGTTCGGCAGCTACGGCGCCCTGCTGCGCGACCCGGTGTTCACCGGGTTGTCGGTGGTGTGCGGGTTTGGCCTGGCGACGTTCTTCGTGTTTATCGGCAGCGCACCGTTCGTATATATCGAGTATTTCGGCCTGACGCCGACCCAATTCAGCCTGTGCTTTGCGCTGAACGCGGCCTCGTTCTTTGCCATGAGCCAACTCACCGCACGCCTGAGCGCACGCTTTGGCCTGGCGCCGTTGATTCGCTGGTCGGTGGTGGCGGTAGCGGCGGTCATGCTCGTGTTGGCCGCCACCACGCTGTGGGGCAGCCACTTGGCCTTGATGATGACGCTGCTGTTTATCGGTTTTGGCTTTCTCGGCTTGCTGTTGCCGGCCGCCGGGGTGCTGTCCCTGGAGGATCATGGCGCGGTGGCCGGTTCTGCGTCAGCCCTGCTCGGTGCCATTCAGATGATCACCGCGGCCGCGTCCATGACCCTGGTCGGGTTGTTTGCAGACCACACCCCGGCCCCCATGCTACTCGGTATCGCGCTGTGTGCCGTGGCCGCAATGCTCACCACTTTATGGACCTTGCGCCGTCTGCCGGCACACTTGCGCTCCAGTGGCCTGCCTTCGCCGTAACCATTCGTCGGGCCTGGAAGGCATCCATTACAACTATCGCGGGCGGGCAAACACCTAATTCCATAGCACCCTTAAACAGCTACGGAGTTTGAAATGACCGACTACCCTCGCCCGCCTTTCGCCCCTCAAGCCCAATCGGTACCCGGCTCCCAGAAAAAAATGGACCCGTACCCCGACTGCGGCGAGCAGAGCTACAAGGGCTCAGGCCGGCTGGCGAATAAAATCGCCCTGATTACCGGTGCCGACAGCGGTATTGGCCGCGCCGTGGCCATCGCATTTGCCCGCGAAGGCGCCGATGTGGCGATCGCCTACCTGGACGAACATGAAGATGCCCGTGAAACCGCACGCTGGGTCAAGGAAGCCGGTCGCCAGTGCCTGTTGTTGCCCGGCGACATCGCGCAAAAGGCCAACTGCCAGGCGCTGGTCGACAAGACTGTCGAACAGTTCGGTCGCATCGATGTGCTGGTGAACAATGCTGCCTTCCAGATGACCCACGAAACCCTCGAAGAAATCGAGGATGAAGAATGGGTCAAGACCTTCGATATCAACATCACCGCGATGTTTCGTATCTGCAAGGCTGCCCTGCCCCATATGAAGGCCGGCAGTTCGATCATCAACACCAGTTCAGTCAATTCCGACATGCCCAAGCCGACGTTGCTGGCCTATGCCGCCACCAAAGGCGCGATAGCCAACTTCACCGGTGGCCTGGCGCAGTTGATGGGCAGCAAGGGTATTCGCGTCAACAGCGTCGCACCCGGCCCAATCTGGACGCCGTTGATCGTGGCGACCATGCCCGATGAAGATGTGCAGAGTTTTGGCAGCGAAACGCCGCTGGGCCGTCCTGGGCAGCCGGTAGAGGTGGCGCCGATCTATGTGCTGCTGGCCTCGGACGAAGCCAGCTACATATCGGGCTCCCGTTACGCCGTCACCGGCGGTAAACCGATCCTCTGATCCTGCACATTACCCGGTGGGAGAGGCTTGCTCCCTCCCACACGGTTGAACAGTGCGCTGATCGTTTACAAATCAAACCGGTCCACCGCCCGCCGCCGCTCGTTGTCGTCACGCACGTCATAACTGGCGGTGGTCTGGATATTGGTGTGGTGCGCCAGTTTCTGTGCGATCGACAGGTCGTGCTCTTCGATCACCCGCGTGATAAACGAGCGGCGGAAATCGTGGGGCATGATCTTCACGCCGACCTGCTCACCGCGCTGACGGGCAATGTAGTAAATCGCGTGCTTGGTGATGCGCTCGCGTGTGATATGGCTGCCCCGACGGATGCGGTTGAAGAGAAAGGTATCGTCTTGTTCACCTTCCTTGAGCTGTTCGCGGCGAAACGCCAGCCAGGCCTGCAACTTGGCGAAAGCCCAGTCTGGCGCGTACTTGACCAGCTCCTTGTTGCCCTTGCCGATCACCCGCAAGCTGCGTTCCTGGAAATTGATCTGCCCCAGGTCGAGGTTGACCGATTCCGACTTGCGCATACCTGAACCGTAGAGGATGCCGATCACAGCGGCATCGCGCAGGCCCTGGGGGCGCGGGTCGGCGGCGCAGACTTCCATCATTTCGCGGATCAGCGTGCGTCGCAGGTTGCGCCCCTGGCCCAGGCGGCTGCCAGGAGTCGCCTTGACCGAACGCATCTTCAACAGATGCTCCTGGCTGATCAGGCTGATGCGCCAGGCTTCGTTCATCACCCCCCGCACCGCGTTCACATACAACGATGAGGTATTGGGGGCATAGCCGTCCTCGCGCAAGGCAGCGACGAGCGCGATCACGTGTTCAGGTTGCAGCAGGTGCCAGTCAATGTCTTCGAGGTTGATGTCCTCGTACCCCAGGCGGTCGGCTGCGTCTTGCAGCACATAGCGCATGGTCAATTGGCTGGAGGGGGCCAGGCGAGTGAGATAGAGGGTCAGTGGATTGCGGATAGACTCAGTCAAGGTAGATCAGCCTTTGGATTAAATACCTCGATCAAGTCATTGTTAAATCGAGGTATTTAGTGAATGGCGAGGGGCGAGTCTAACGCAGGACCCGCCCGCCTGCCACATCACGGGGCCGTTTCGTCATCCTCGGTGGGTTCCTGAGGCTGAGGTAGGGTCTGGGACTGGCTCCACTCGGCATCCTGCTTCTGCATCAGCGCAAACCAGTGCTGGCGCATGAACGTCAGGTAGTTCTCCGGCGCCTTGGCAAAATCCTTCTCGTCGGTATAGCAACCCGGCAACGGCAGTTCGGTACCCTGCTCCTTATACTGGCTGACCAGCGCCTGTTGCCCGGCTACGCTGCAGTCCTTGGGCAACGGCATGCCGCGCAGTGCGCCGGCCTCTTCGTCCCACCAGCTGGCGCCGTAGCGGTCGACACCGCGCAAACGGTACTTCTGCGACTTGCCCACATGCATGATCAGCTTGAATTCGTTAGGGCTGACATCGCTGGTGCAGGTGCGCGAGTAACCCACGGTAGCCTGGGTGAGGCCGTCGCCGGCCAGGTCGGTGACCTTGGTCGCAGCCATGTCGAAGTGCAACGCCGCGTCGAACTCACAATGCTGTACATCGTCGTAGAGCATCCACATGCGTTTGGGGCGGTCGCCATCGATCAGGTATTGGGCTGCATAGACAAATGCCGATTGGGTGCCATCGTCCTCGCGTTCATTGAGTTGTTCGGCGAGCACCAGCAGGTTCTTGCCCTGACGGTCGTCCCATGTATAGGCGGCAACCTGCTTACCACGGACTTCAACGCCCTCCGGCACCTGGGTGACCGGGGTCAGCGCCACCCCCTCATCGGCCCGCACGGTCGTGATACACGCCATCGTCATCAACAAGCCCATCAACGCGGGCCGCAACTGGCCACGCAAAAGCTGCACGCTATTCATCCGAGTACCCTGGCAAGAGATGGCTTACTTTACCGGCACTTGAGCGGCAATGCAGAGAAGATTGTTGAATAAATTCCGCGGTAGAAGCCGTTGTTTGCCTGCAGGCTCCCATCAGCGGCCAACACGCGTCTATTTCGCGGATTTACCGCACGGCTCAACACGTTAGGTACCTAGCTGAACCCTAGCTGTCTACCTGTCAAATAAACGAGTTTTTCATCAGGCTTTCATATTCGTACAACATTTTTACGCTTAATCTTGGGTTCACGGACTTGAGAGCAAACCGCGCTTTACGGACTAACTAGTTGATTACCCTTTACCTTTGCGCGAAATGGTCTTTACTCCAGTTCACTTAGGAAGAACACACGGTCAGCCTTCAGGACGTTGAATGAACACCACGCACCCCACTGCCTTTTGATCAGTTGCCTGCATTTTCGCCCACTGATTGCTGCTGTTTTCACGCACCAAGCTGATCTAACCCCGAGGTCATGAATCTTTGAAACCCTACCCTATTCATTGTGTGTCGATCGTTATTCCGGTCTACAACGAACAAGAGAGCCTGCCTGAATTGCTGCGTCGCACCACCGCAGCCTGCAAGCAACTGGCCTACGAATACGAAATCATCCTGGTGGATGACGGTAGCCGTGACAAATCCGCCCAGTTGCTGGAAAACGCCGCCGAAGAAGACGGTAGCAACGTGGTGGCGGTGATCCTTAACCGCAACTACGGCCAGCATGCGGCGATCATGGCTGGTTTCGAGCAGTGCCGCGGCGACGTGGTGATTACCCTCGACGCCGACCTGCAGAACCCGCCGGAAGAAATCCCGCGCCTGGTGGAACAAGCCGCCCTGGGTTACGACGTGGTCGCCACCGTGCGCAACAATCGCCAGGACTCGGCCTTCCGCCGCTGGCCTTCGCGCCTGATCAACCTGGCCGTGCAACGCTCCACCGGTGTGGCTATGACCGACTACGGCTGCATGCTGCGCGCGTACCGCCGCACCATCGTCGACGCCATGCTTGCCTGCCGCGAGCGCAGCACCTTTATCCCGATCCTGGCCAACGGGTTTGCCCGCCACACCACGGAAATCCTCGTAAACCACGCCGAGCGCGAGCACGGCGAATCCAAATACAGTGCCATGCGCCTGATCAGCCTGATGTTCGATCTGCTGACGTGCATGACCACCACCCCGCTGCGCCTGCTGTCTATTGTCGGCTTCTGCCTGGCGGGCCTGGGCGGGCTGTTCGCATTTGCGCTGATCATCCTGCGCCTGGCCTTCGGTGCCCAATGGGCCGGTGATGGCACCTTCGTGCTGTTTGCGGTGCTCTTCGTGTTCACCGGCGGCCAGTTCATCGGCATGGGCCTCTTGGGTGAATACCTGGGCCGCATGTACAGCGATGTGCGCGCCCGCCCTCGGTTCTTTATTGAAAAAGTGCTGCGCAACCAACCGGCAGCACCGGCACCCGTGGTCGTCGTCGACGGCCTGGCGTCCTCCCATACCACCACTACTTCTCCTTCCGATCAGGTTTCGTCATGAATTCAAAAGCCGTTGTATTCGCTTATCACGATATTGGCTGTGCTGGCATTGAAGCCTTGCTGACGGCTGGCTACGACATTGCTGCCGTGTTCACCCATGCCGATGACCCCAAGGAAAACAATTTCTACGGTTCCGTCGCGCAACTGTGCGCCCGCAACGGCATCCCGGTGCATGCACCGGAAGACGCCAACCACCCGCTGTGGATCGAGCGCATCGCCAAGCTCAACCCGGACTTCATCTTCTCGTTCTACTACCGCAACCTGCTCAGCGAAGCCCTGTTGGCCACCGCCAGCAAAGGCGCGTTCAACCTGCACGGTTCGCTGTTGCCGAAATACCGTGGCCGCGCACCGGCCAACTGGGTACTGGTCAAGGGCGAAACCGAAACCGGCGTGACCCTGCACCGCATGGTCAAGCGTGCCGACGCTGGCGCGATCCTCGCCCAGCAGAAAGTCACGATCGAGCGCACCGACACCGGCCTGACCCTGCACGCCAAACTGCGTGACGCCGCCACCAACCTGCTGCGCGATGCCCTGCCACAACTGGCCGCGGGCAAGCTGACTGAAACCGCCCAGGACGAAAGCCAGGCTACCTATTTTGGCCGCCGTACCGCCGCTGATGGCAAGCTGGAGTGGAAAAAGCCGGCTGAAGAACTGTTCAACCTGGTGCGTGCCGTGACCCAGCCTTACCCAGGCGCCTTCTGCGCCGTGGGCGAGCACAAGCTGATCGTGTGGCAAGCCGAAGTCGTCAAGGGCAACGAAGGCCTGGCGCCCGGCCGCGTGATCAGCGTCAACCCGCTGCGCATCGCCTGCGGCGAAGACTCCCTGGTGGTCAAGTTCGGCCAGCGCAATGACAACGGCCTGTACCTGGCCGGCCCGTCCCTGGCCAACGAATTGGGCCTGGTCGACGGCTCCGTCCTGCGCGGCGCCGAATCCGGCCGCAAGCCACGTCGTACCCGTGTACTGATCCTGGGCGTGAACGGCTTTATCGGTAACCACCTGTCCGAGCGCCTGCTGCGTGACGACCGCTACGAGGTGTACGGCCTGGATATCGGCTCCGACGCCATCGAGCGTCTGCGCAGCCACCCGAACTTCCATTACGTGGAAGGCGATATCAGCATCCACACCGAGTGGATCGAGTACCACATCAAGAAGTGCGACGTCGTCCTGCCGCTCGTGGCCATCGCCACTCCGATCGAATACACCCGCAACCCGCTGCGCGTGTTCGAGCTGGACTTCGAAGAAAACCTCAAGCTGGTGCGCTACTGCGTCAAGTACAACAAGCGCGTGATCTTCCCATCGACCTCCGAAGTCTATGGCATGTGCCAGGACCAGTACTTCGACGAAGACACCTCCAACCTGGTGGTCGGCCCGGTCAACAAGCAACGCTGGATCTACTCGGTCTCCAAGCAACTGCTCGACCGCGTCATCTGGGCCTACGGCGACAAGGGCCTGAAATTCACCCTGTTCCGTCCGTTCAACTGGATGGGGCCACGCCTGGACCGCCTGGATTCGGCGCGTATCGGCAGCTCCCGTGCGATCACCCAGTTGATCCTGAACCTGGTGGAAGGCACCCCGATCCGTCTGTTCGACGGTGGCGAGCAAAAACGTTGCTTCACTGACATCGCCGACGGTATCGAAGCCCTGGCCCGTATCATTGATAACGACAACGGTGTCTGCGATAGCCAAATCATCAACATCGGCAACCCGGAAAACGAAGCCAGCATCCGTCAACTGGGCGAAGAACTGCTGCGTCAGTTCGAAGCTCACCCGCTGCGCAGCAACTTCCCTCCGTTCGCCGGTTTCCGCGACGTAGAGAGCAAGGCGTTCTACGGCACCGGTTACCAGGACGTGGCGCACCGCAAGCCAAGCATCGAAAACGCCAAGCGCCTGTTGAACTGGGAGCCAACCGTTGAGATGAGCGAGACCATCGGCAACACCCTCGACTTCTTCCTGAAAGAAGCCATGCTCGAAATCGCGGACAAGAAGTAATGCAGGCAGGTCTTCGCATTGATGTCGACACCTACCGTGGCACCCGTGAAGGTGTGCCGCGGTTGCTCGAATCCCTGGATGAAGCCGGGGTGAAAGCGACGTTCTTCTTCAGTGTTGGGCCGGACAACATGGGGCGCCACTTGTGGCGCCTCATCCGCCCGCAGTTCCTGTGGAAGATGCTGCGTTCCAATGCCGTAGGCCTGTATGGCCTGGATATCTTGCTGGCCGGCACCGCCTGGCCGGGCAAGCCGATCGGTCGTGACCTGGGGCACTTGATGCGCCAGGCCAAGGCCGCCGGGCACGAAGTCGGCCTGCACGCCTGGGATCACCACGGTTGGCAAGCCAACACCGGGCGCTGGAGTGAGGCACAACTGGTGGAGCAGATCCGCCGTGGCGTCGACACCCTCAGCGATATCCTCGGTGAACGCATCGACTGTTCAGCGGCGGCCGGTTGGCGTGCCGATGAACGCGTGGTGCAAGCCAAGCAAGGCTTCAACTTTCGCTACAACAGCGATTGCCGGGGCACCAGCCTGTTTCGACCGACATTGGCCGATGGCAGCGCGGGCACCCCACAAATTCCGGTAGACCTGCCGACCTTCGACGAAGTCGTCGGGCCGGTGGTGGCTGCCAAGGACTTCAACCGCTTCATCCTCGACCGCTTTGCCGAGTCGAAGCTGAACGTCTACACGATCCACGCAGAAGTAGAAGGGATTCTGATGGCCAATGATTTTCGCCAGTTGCTGGCCCAGGCAGGGCAGCGCGGCATCGACTTCAAACCCCTGGGCGACTTGTTGCCCGCGGACCTGACCACCCTGCCCCAGCAACACCTGGTGCGTGGCGCCCTGAGTGGGCGTGAGGGCTGGCTTGGAGTGCAACAGGCATGATCCGCCGTTGGGCGCTGCCCCTGCTACTGTTGGCGTTCGGTGTGTTTTATCTGCTGCCGCTGGCCACCCATGGCCTGTGGATTCCGGATGAAACCCGCTACGCGCAGATCAGCCAGGAAATGCTGCTGACCGGCAAGTGGGCCTCGCCGCACTTCATGGGCATTCGCTATTTCGAAAAGCCGGCCGCCGGTTACTGGATGATCGCGCTGGGCCAGGCGATCTTTGGGCAGAACCTGTTCGGCGTACGCTTTGCCTCAGCGTTTAGCACCGGCTTGAGCATCCTGCTGGTGTACCTGGTGTCGCGCCGGCTGTGGAATGACCCGCACAAGAGCCTGGTCAGTACCGTGCTCTACATGAGCTTTGTCAGCGTCGCCGCCCTGGGCGGTTACGCCAACCTGGACCCGCAGTTCACCTTCTGGGTCAACCTGACAGGCGTGGCGCTGTGGTTCTGCTTCGATAGCACCACGCGTAACGGTCGCCTGGGCGCCTGGGCATTGCTGGGCCTGGCCTGCGGCATGGGTTTTATGACCAAGGGTTTTCTGGCGTGGCTGCTGCCCGTGCTGATCGCCCTGCCCTACGCAATCTGGCAAAAACGCTTTCGCGAGCTGCTCGGCTACGGCGTGGTCGCCGTGGTCGTGGCCATCGTCGTCAGCTTGCCCTGGGCGTTGGCCGTACACTCGCAGGAGCCGGATTACTGGAACTTCTTCTTCTGGCACGAGCATATCCAGCGCTTCGCCGGCGAGGACGCCCAGCACGCCGAGCCATTCTGGTACTACCTGCCGCTGCTGGTAGCCTTCTCGTTGCCGTGGGTGGCATTGCTGCCGGCTACGCTCAAGCAGGCCTGGCTGGAAAAACGCACCCCCAGGATCGCCTTCCTGTTGTTGTGGTTGCTGATGCCGCTGGCGTTCTTCAGCCTGGCCAAGGGCAAGCTGCCGTCCTACATCATGCCGTGCCTGCTGCCGCTGGCCTTGCTGATGGGCAACGCCCTGGCCGATAAACTGGCTCAGGGTCGCGACCGCGCCTTGCGCATCAATGGCTGGCTGAACCTGGTGATCGGGGTCGTGGCGCTGCTGGCGTTGACCTGGCTTCAACTGAAAAAACCGGTGTACGAGCACGGCCAGGAAACCCTGAGCCTGGTGCTGGTATTCGTTTTCCTGTTCGGTTGGATCATCGTCAACCTGCTGCAAGCCGCGCGCCCGCTGAAATGGTGGGCGGCACCGGTGCTTGGCAGCTGGCTGCTGGTGGCGTTGGCCCCGGCTGCGCTGCCCCATTCGGTGGTGTACAACAAGACCCCGGACCAGTTCATCATCGATCACCTGCCGGCCCTTCAACCGTCTGCCGCGTTGCTGAGCAATGACCTGGGAGCGGCATCGGCCCTGGCATGGCGCCTGCAACGCCCCGACGTCACCCTCTATAACACCGTCGGCGAAGTGAAATACGGCCTCGCCTACCCGGACGCCACCCATCACAAGGTCGACATGACCCAGGTCAAGCAATGGATGAGCGATGCGCGTAAAAAAGGCGTAGTCGGCGTGGTGATGCGCGTTAAAGGCGAGGATGAAATAGCCGAGGTTGCGTTACTGCCTGAAGACGGCCAGCGCTTTGAGCAAGGCAATCTTGTGATTCTGATCTTCCCGCAGGTTGCGCCATGATCACCCTGCTGCTGTTGTTGAGCGCCTGCCTGCTCACCTGCATGGGCCAGGTCTCGCAGAAGTTTGCCGTGGAAAGCTGGCGCGACCAGCCCGACGGCTGGGCGCTGAAACTGCGTTCACCCTGGCTGTGGGCTGCCCTGCTGTGCCTCGGCTTCGGCCTGCTGGTGTGGTTGCTGGTGCTGCAGCGCCTGGAGGTCGGAGTGGCTTACCCGATGCTGAGCCTGAACTTTGTGCTGGTCACACTGATGGCGCGCTTTGTGTTCAAAGAGCACATCGACAGCCGCCATTGGCTGGGCGTGGCATTGGTGATTGCCGGTGTCGTGCTGCTGGGGCGTCAGGTATGAGCCGGGCGCAAGGTTTTGCCCTGGCCCTGGGCAGTGTCGGCCTGGTCAGCGCCGCCCAGTTGGGCATGCGCTGGAGCATGACGCGCCTGCCCCTGCCCAACGAATGGCTCACCACCACCATCGACCTGTCTGCCCTCGGCGTAGTGATCCTGGCGATCATCGCCTATGCGCTATCGATGCTCTGCTGGCTCGGCGCGCTTAAACACCTGCCCCTGGGCCGCGCCTATTCGCTGCTCAGCATCAGCTACGCGCTGGTGTACCTGCTGGCAGCCAGCCTGCCGGTGTTCAACGAACATTTTTCGCTTTCAAAAACCCTGGGGGTGGCCTTGGTCATCCTCGGAGTACTGGTTATCAACTCTCGCCGTGCTAGCGCTGCAAGCCCCAGGAATGCCCCATGAAAATCAGTGTATTTGGTAGTGGTTACGTCGGTCTGGTGCAGGCCACCGTATTAGCCGAAGTCGGTCACGATGTCATCTGCATGGACGTTGATCAGAACAAGGTCAAGCTGCTGCAGCAGGGCCATGTGAGCATTTTCGAGCCAGGGTTGGCAGCGATGGTCAAGGAGAACCTGGAAAGCGGTCGACTGAACTTCACCTATGACGAAAAACTCGCCGTCGAACATGGTGAAGTGCTGTTTATCGCCGTGGGTACGCCGTCGGATGAAGACGGTTCTGCCGATTTGAAGTACGTGCTGTCGGTGGGTGACGCAGTTGCCCGTCATCGTATCGAACCGGTGATCCTGGTGGAAAAATCCACCGTTCCCGTCGGCACCGGCGACACCTTGCGCGCCCATATCGAGAAAGCCCTGCACCTGGCTGGCCGGCACCTGGAGTTCGATATCGTCTCCAACCCGGAATTCCTCAAGGAAGGCTCGGCGGTTGCCGACTGCCGCCGCCCGGACCGGATCATCATCGGTTGCGAGCGCGAAGAAGTGCGCGATGTCATGCGCGACCTGTACGCGCCGTTCAACCGCAACCACGACCGCATCATCTTCATGGACCTGCGCAGCGCCGAACTGACCAAGTACGCCGCCAACTGCATGCTGGCCACCAAGATCAGCTTTATCAACCAGATCGCCGAGCTGGCCGAACACCTGGGGGCGGACATCGAAGCCGTGCGCCTGGGCATTGGCGCCGACTCACGGATTGGCTACCACTTCATCTACCCGGGGTGCGGCTACGGCGGCTCGTGCTTCCCCAAGGACATGCGTGCTCTGATCCACAGCGCCAAGCAGGCCAACTGCTCCAGCGACCTGCTGGAAGCCGTGGAAGCCATCAACCAGCGCCAGAAGAGCAAGCTGTACGAGCGCGTCAATGCCTTCTTCAAGGGCAACCTGCGTGGCAAGACCTTCGCGCTGTGGGGCCTGGCCTTCAAGCCCAACACCGACGACATGCGTGACGCCCCAAGCCGCGTGCTGATGGAAGCACTGTGGGCCGCTGGCGCCAATGTGCGCGCCTTTGACCCGGAAGCCATGCAGGAAACCCAACGTATCTACGGCGATGACCCGCGCCTGATGCTGATGGGCACCCCCGAATCCACCCTGAGTGGCGCCGATGCGCTGATTGTCTGCACCGAATGGCAGCAGTTCAAGGCACCGGACTTCGACCTGATCCACCAGCGCCTGAAAACCCCAGTGATCTTCGACGGCCGCAACTTGTACGACGGCGAGCGCCTGGCACGCAAAGGCTTCCAGTATTTCCCAATGGGCCGTGGTGACTCCTGCCAGTTGCCGATTCCCCAGCAGCAGTGGGTACCGCAGGTTGTGGAAGCCTGAGACGTGAACAAAGCTCAAGCGCCCCTGCTTACTGCAACGATTCGCCGACAGTCCCTTGGCTTGGGGCTGCTGGCGTTGCTGTTGTTCATTGCCGGCAACTGGCACCAGGCTATCATCGGCTTTGACTCGCGCTTCGTAGTGTTCGCCCAGGAGATGCTGCGCCATGGGCCAAGCTTCTTCCCCACGACCTACGGGCAACCCTACGCCGACTACCTGGCGACCTCGACACTGATGACCTGGCTGCTGTCCTTGCCCTTGGGCCAGGTCAACAGCTTCACGGCCTGGTTGCCAACGTCCATTGCTTCGGCGCTGATTGTCATGCTGGTGTACCGCCTGACGGCGCCGTACTCCCAGCGCTGGGGCCTGTTGAGCGTAGCGATGTTGCTGCTCAGCAGCACCTTCATCAGCGAAACCCGCGCCGTTTCCTTGGACCAGATGCTCGCGGCTGTCGCCCTGGCCGTGTTCTACCTGGGTTATGCCCATGATCACTTCGGTGCGGGCAAGCGCCTGCACTGGCTGTATCTGCTTTTGCTCATGGGGTTTGCGATTCGCGGGCCGATCGGCCTGGTGATCCCTACGGGCGTGCTGTGCAGCTACTACCTGATCAACCGGCAATGGCGCCAGCTGTTCAGCTTTGGCTTCCTGGCCCTGGCCCTGCTGGTGGCGTGTGTCGGCCTGCTGTTGCTGCTGGCCAAGCTCAGTGGCGGCGAAGTGTTCATGCAAGACGTGATCCGCATGCAGTTCATGGGGCGCATGGATGGCAGTGAAGGCTCCAGCGGTGTGCTGTATTACTTCACCAGTTCCATGGGCAATTACGCGCTGGCCTACCCGTTGGCCTTGCTGGTGCTGCTCGCGGTGGCGATAGGAGGACGGCGCGCGCCGGATCCAGCCCTGCAGTTGGTGCTGTATTGCGCGGCGGCGGGCCTGCTGGTGATGCTCGGCTTGTCGGTTCCCCAGGCCAAGAAGGCGCGGTATGTGCTGCCGATGCTGCCGATGGCGGCAATAATTGCGGCGTATCCGTTCCAGGTGACGCAGGGCCGCCTGTTTGGCTGGTTGCGCGGCCTGATGCTGGGGCTGTGGACGCTGCTGCCGGGGCTGCTGATCGTCGGCCTGTGGCTGGCGCGCCCACGCTATCCCGAGCAATTGAGTCATCTTGGCGGCGTCTTCGGCATACTTGGCGTGCTGCAGGTACTGGCGCTGCTGGCGCTATTCAAGTCACGGCTGCGCTCAATAGCGCCTGCCTTGACCGCGGTGCTGGCGGTATGGAGCACTTACATTCTGGTGGTCGAACCGCTGGAGCGCAGCCTCTACGACACCCGCACCTTCAGCCTTGCTGTTCAGGCGCAGTTCAAGCAGCAACCGGCGCCTGTCGTGCTGCATGCCCTGGGCAAGGACGCCAAGGCGATCAAATTGATCGTCAACCTTGATTGCGACCGGGTACCGCTGTTTACCCAACTGCCTGCCGAACTGGCGACGATCCAGGGGCCAGCATGGCTGGTGATGAGCAAAGCTGACTTTGAAGAGCTGCAAGACCCGCGTTTTCGTTCGATCACGCCAACGCTCACCGGCGAGTTCGACAAGAACCCCTACGTGCTGCTGCACCTGTCCAAAACCATCCAACCGTGACGCTGCCGGCTTCGGCCGGCACTTCCCGGAAAACTCCTACACAACTATGGGTAATGGCGCGTGGCGCTCCCCTTCCCCGTGCTCGAAGCCCAGCGGTAAACTCGCTCGTCAAAGGCGGTAACTATTTGCCACGCCTTGATCGAATGGATAACGACAAGGACGCTATCAGCCGCAGGCAACCCAGTGGCGTACCTCATTAAAAAGGATGATGCCGTGCGCGATGACTTATTGCTTGATGCTCCTTTTCCGTTGACGCATGAGCACGTCCATCTCGGCTACATCCCCATCCCCAGGCTGGAACGCCTCATGGAATTGCGTAACGCCCTG
Source organism: Pseudomonas sp. G11 (assembly GCF_029457515.1). Classification (NCBI taxonomy): domain Bacteria; kingdom Pseudomonadati; phylum Pseudomonadota; class Gammaproteobacteria; order Pseudomonadales; family Pseudomonadaceae; genus Pseudomonas; species Pseudomonas sp. G11. Next base: position 3,866,801 of record NZ_CP120377.1, on the reverse strand, counting down.
GTGGCGCTGAAAGGTCCATTGTCCAACGACCCCAAGGTGCGCGAAAACCTGCAGGAACGGCTCTTGAGCGATGAACTGCATAATCGCATCCTCGGCCAGGTCTGCCAGGCCCCCACTCCTTCGCCGCAGCTCAACTGAGTTCATCATTATTGAACTTAACCTTCATTAATATGCATTGGCGACCTTGCATCAGGGCCGGCACACTACGCAGGTTCCTCCCCCAAATGTTGGAACGTTCAAAGGGCTTTTCCGGGCAACCAGGCAAGCCTTTTTTTTCGCCTGCTGTTGACGGACCCTTTCTCAATGCTTGCTCGCTGGTTACCTGCTGCTATCAATACCCGCCCCGCCGAATGGAGCCGTGCCGCGATTGGCATGGCCCTGGGCACTCTGCTCAGTGTCTGGGTATGCGCCCAAGTATTTGGCATGGAAGTCGCCCTGCACTTGCTGGGGCCTCTGGGCGCTTCGGCAGTGCTGCTGTTCGCCGTCTCATCCGGTGCGCTGGCGCAGCCGTGGTCGATCATTGGCAGCTACCTGTGTGCCGCAGTGGTCGCGCTGTTGGTTGCTCGGGTACTGGGGCGCACCCTGGGCAGCGCCTGCCTGGCGGCGGGCATGACCGTCATCCTGATCTGCTGGCTGCGCTGCCTGCACCCGCCGGCGGGCGGACTGGCGATGACCCTGGTACTGGCCGACCCCAGCTCGGCGGCCCTCGGCTGGCAGGAACTGCCGGCGGTCATGCTCGGCGCCGCGGCCTTACTCATGTGCGCGCTGGCCTACAACAACGCCACACGCACGCGCTATCCCAAGGGCGCGACCGAGGTACCGGGTATCTTCACGAATAAGTCTCAGGCAGCAAGAGACCCATCGATCACCGCCGCCGACCTCAAGTTGGCGTTAGCCGACATGGAGCAGTTCTACGACATCGAGCCCTCCGAGCTGGAACAGCTGATCCACGCTGCCGAAAGCCATGCGCGGCGCAGAAGTATCGGCCAAGTGTTGGCGAGTCGCGTGGAGTAGGCGCATTCACGACGAATGGTGTTTACGCCCGTGTGTGATGGGCTAAGGTTGTACAAACCACTTGTTGTTGTCTGCTTTTCTCTGAATTCTGGATCGCCGTAAACCAGTAGCGAAGACATTGGATCGTCTGGCTATCAATGGGTGCTCACAGAGCGGTGATACAGGTCAAGGCTTTCCCGGTTCCGCTCTCATCGTCGTTCCACATGCTGGCCCTCCTGCTCAAGTGTTTTGAATGCTCCATTCAAACCTGGTGAGGATCCATCGTGGACGACCACTTGCAGAAGGTGCTGCGCGCGCCGCTTTTCGACCCCCGACAGCGTTATCACCTGCCCCTTAGAGCCTACATGGACCTGACGATCAGGCGCATGCATGCGATTTTCGATGCGGGGCTGATCAACAACGACATGTGGCTCGGCCAACCCGACGCTTCACATTTTCGAGACCTGTGCGAACGCATCGGCCTGATCGGCGCCTACGACTACGCTCTGTATTCCTCGCTGGTGGATCACATGATCGCCGCCAACGCCCTGCTGACCCAGGGCAGCCCCGAGCAGGTGGCGCGCTACCGTGATGAAGTCATCCAGATGCGTGCGGTGTATGCGTTTGGCTGTACTGAAATCGCCAGTGGCACCGACGTCCGTAACCTCAAGACCACCGTCACCTATGATCCTGAACGGCACTGCCTGGTGCTCGATTCGCCCTGCGCAGAGGCCTGCAAGTATTGGATCGGCAACAGCCTGCACGCGGCGCAGGTGGTAATGGTGCTCGCGCGCTTGCTGGTCGACAGCCAAGACCAGGGGCACCACTGGTTTCGCGTGGTGATTCGCGACCAGGAAAACGGCCCTCTGCGCCCAGGGCTGAAGGTCATTGCCTGTGACCCCAAGGGCGGTATTCATGCCAATGAAGTCGGCGCCTTGCGTTTTTGCCAGATGCAACTGGGTACCGATGCGCTGTTGCAGCGCTACGCACGGTTTACCGCCAATGGACAGTTCATCAGCGACTTGCCCAAAGGCGAGCGCTTCATCAATGCACTGGAAACGTTCCTGCAAGAGCGCCTGTTGTTGATGGCCGCCTCGCGCCACGGCGCCGGGCTGTGCGCATACCTGACGTATCGATTTGGCCGCCACCGGCTGTTAGCGGCCGGCCCGTTGCTCGGCAACCCGCTGTTCCGGCAGCGCCTCTATAACGCCCAGCTCAAGGCACTGGCGCTCAAGTACCTCGAGCAGGCCATCCTCACCCGCTTCGAAGCACACTGGCCGCATACCGAGCAGCGCAAGGCGCTGCATATCCTCGCGGCCCTGAGCAAATGCGTCGGTACCTGGATGGGACTGGAAGTGATCGCCCAGTGCCGCGAACTCTGCGGCTCCCAGGGGTTCCATCACTACAACCAGATCGTCACCCTGCGCATGGACTTAGAAATCAGCATTACGTTCGCCGGTGACAACAGCGTGATGGCCTATCAGGTAATCAAGGATGCCCTGGCGCGCCCACGCTTCGACCACGTACCGCCGTGCAACCTTGGCCAGCAGATCGAGCAAACCATTGTCCAGGAGTGCCGACCGGGCAACGACTTTTCCCATCGACAGGCGGTCGGGCTGGCGTACGCCCGCGCACTCGACCTGATCATCCAGGCCGCCGAATCCGCACGCCTCCAGCCGCCCATCCTGCACGACCTGACCCACGTATTTGTTGCGTACCTGCACCACTGGGGCCTGCTCGCCAGCCCCGCGGAACAGCGGCCCAGCGTGGCACGCCTCGCCCAATTGGCCGCTTGGTTGAAGCCACCTTCGGTGTTGGTCAACGCACCGATCGCCAAAGCCGACTACATCCATCAATTCACCCGTGCACTGTATAGGGAGCAATGAACATGGCCCGTCCATCACCGCCCGACTTTTCCAACCCAGACACCGTTCGTGATCCCTATCCGGCGTTTGCCTGTCTGCGCGAACATTATCCGGTGTACTGGTGCCCCCATTTCCACGCCTGGATGCTGACCCGTTTTGATGACGTCTACGCAGCGCAGGGTGATGCCAGGCGCTACTCCTCCGACCGGATACGCCAATTGGTGAATGCCCAATTGCCAGAGGACAAACGCGCGATGGTCGAGCCTTTTGTGGAAAAAGCCTCGCGGTGGATGTGTGCCCAGGACGGCCAGGCACACCAGGCCAGTCGCCAATTGTTGAGCCGGGCCTTTACCCCGCGCGCCATCGACGCATTGCGCGCAGATATCCAGGCGATTGTCGATGAGCTGCTGTCGCAATTGAGCGACGAACCGGAGCTGATGGCCGAGCTGTTCAACCAGGTGCCGGCGCGTATCCTGGCCAAACTCTATGGGATCCCGCAAAAAGACGCGCTGAGGCTGCGGCGCTGGACTGATGACATTCTGGTGTTTCTGGTGGGCAGCCTGGACCCGGCGTATGGCCCCCGCGAAGCCCTGCAAGGGCTGGAAGAAATGTATGAGTATTTCGGCGACCTGATCGATCAGCGCCGCCAGGCGCCCGAAGACGACCTTGTCAGCCGTGTGATCGCCGCGGGCGAGGCAGCTGCCATCACCAAGGGCAATTTACTCGCGCAACTGGCGTTCGTGCTGGTGGCCGGCAACACAACCAGCGCCGACATGCTGGGTATTGGCCTGCTGCACTTGCTGCTCAATCCCGATCAGTTGCAGGCGCTGCGGGCCGACCTTTCACTCATGGCGTGCGCCATCGAAGAAATGCTGCGGATCGACCCCTCGGGTCAATTCAGCCACCGCGTGCTGCGGGAGGACATCGAACTCAAGGGCCGCATGATGCGCAAGGGCGAGCTGGTATTTCTGGTCCGCGCCGCCGCCAACCGCGACGCCGCGCACTTCCTGGACCCGGACCGTTTTGATATCCGACGCGAAAAGAACGACCACCTGGCCTTTGGGCGCGGCGAACACTTCTGCATGGGGACCGCGCTGTTTCGGCTGGAGGCCCATATCGTGTTCACCAGCCTGCTGATGCGGTTCCCCAACCTGCGCTTGATCGATGGGAAGCCACCGGTTTGGCGCACCAACAACTTGCAGTTTCGAGGCCTGAAAACCATTCATGTGGAGCTCCACTGATCATGAACAACGATCCGATTCAGCGCTGCTTCTCAGCGGCGAAATGGGAAAAGGCCGGTGGCTACTGCCGCGCGTTGCGGGCCGGTAACATCATTGTCACCAGTGGCACAGTGGCCTTTGACGAAGACGGCAACCCCTACGCCCCAAACGACGTGTACCTGCAGACCCGGCGCTGCCTGGAGATCATCGAAGCGGCGCTCCAGCAGTTGGGCACGGACCGTACCCGAATAATTGCCACGCGCATGTACACCACCAACGTGAATTGGTGGCCGGAAATAGCCAAGGCCCATAAAGCGTTTTTTGATGGCTGCGAACCGACCACCATGTTGCTGGGCGTCTGCGCGCTGATCGGTCCGGAATATCTGGTGGAAATCGAAGCCCAGGCACAGGCCGCGACACCATGACCCCGGAACAAGCACGCAAGGAGGTGCGCGATGCCGTGGTCATGGACGTCAGCGACCTGACCTTGGCGACCGAGGGACGACCAGTGGGGGTGCGCCTGTACCGCCCCGCGCGCCCTGCCCCGGCGCCGGTGCTGATGTACTTCCACGGTGGCGGTTGGGTCACCGGGGACCTGGACACCCACGACAGCTTTTGCCGGGTCATGAGTGAGTGGGCAGGTTGCGCCGTGGTGGCGGTGGATTACCCCCGCCCACCGGAACACCGCTTTCCCGCGGCGGTGAAGAGCTGCTATACCGCCACTTCCTGGATCGCCCGCAACGGTGCGTCCCTTGGGCTGGATCCGCAGCGCATCGCGGTCGCCGGGGGCGGATCGGGTGGTGGGTTGGCGGCGGTGATCTGCCAAATGGCCAGGGACCTGGGCGCCCCGCCCATCGGTTTCCAACTGTTGCTGTACCCAGTGCTCGACTGCCTGGCGCGCAACCGCTCCCGCAGGAACTTTGCCAACGGGTTTGGCCTGACAGCCGAGCTGATGGACTGGTACCTCGACCAGTACGTACCGCCCGGTATTCCCCTGGGGCATCCCTGGCTTTCGCCGGCGCGCGATACCTCGCTGCAAGGGTTGCCCGCAGCCCTGATCATTACCGCCGGCTGCGACCTCTTGCGCGATGAAGGGCGCGCCTTTGCACGTGGCTTGAAACGGGCAGGCGTGCCGGTGCAACACAAGGAGTACACCGGCATGCCTCATGGTTTTATCAACTATCCTGCCACTGAGGCCAGTGCCCGGCGTGCCGTGCTGCTCTGTGCCGAGGCTCTGGCAGGCTTTTTCGACCCGCCCCCAGCCTGAGCGGCACTTCTGCATAAATGCAAAAACGACCTGCAGGATTCCGGGTTGTACTGGGCAAATTTGCACTGGTAGGATCGCGAGATGGTTCATCCGCAAACATCTAGATAAAGAACAATAAAAGCAGGGAGTTACAGATGACTGCTCAGGTTTCATCCGAAGCAAGCCATACCGATAATCTGCAGCACGAAGTACTGGCCCAAGTGCGCAACCATATTGGCCACCTCACCCTCAATCGCCCTGCCGGCTTAAACGCCATCACCCTGGACATGGTCCGCAGCCTGTCTCGCCAGCTGCAGGCCTGGGCCGATGACCCTCAGGTCTACGCCGTGGTACTGCGCGGTGCCGGCGAAAAAGCCTTCTGCGCCGGTGGCGATATCCGTTCCCTCTACGACAGCTTCAAGAACGGCGACACGCTGCACGAGGATTTTTTCGTCGAGGAATACGCCCTCGACCTGGCCATCCACCATTACCGCAAACCCGTACTGGCCCTGATGGACGGGTTTGTCCTTGGCGGCGGCATGGGCCTGGTGCAAGGCGCGGATCTGCGCGTCGTCACCGAACGCAGTCGCCTGGCGATGCCGGAAGTGGCTATCGGTTATTTCCCTGACGTGGGCGGCAGTTATTTCCTGCCGCGCATCCCAGGCGAGCTGGGTATCTACCTGGGCGTCACCGGCGTGCAGATTCGCGCGGCTGACGCGCTGTACTGCGGGCTGGCGGATTGGTACCTGGACAGCACCAGGCTGGCCGACCTCGACCAGAAACTCGATCGCCTGGCATGGCAGGACTCCCCACTCAAGGACCTGCAAGGCGTACTTGCCAAACTGGCCGTACAGCAACTGCCCGACGCGCCGCTCGCGGCCTTACGCTCGCCTATCGATCATTTCTTTGCACTGCCGGACGTACCGAGCATGGTCGAACAGTTGCAGGAAGTCACCGTGGCTGACAGCCATGAATGGGCCATGACCACCGCCAACCTGATGAAAACCCGCTCGCCGCTGGCCATGGCGGTGACCTTGCAAATGCTGCGGCGCGGTCGCCGTCTCCCCCTGGAACAGTGCTTTGCCCTGGAGCTGCACCTGGACCGCCAATGGTTCGAGCGTGGCGACCTGATCGAAGGCGTGCGCGCCCTGATTATCGACAAGGACAAAACCCCACGTTGGAATCCGCCGACGCTCCATGAGTTGGATGCCAACCATGTCGAGAGCTTCTTCCACACCTTCAAGCAGGTTGCGAACTAAGCCATGCAAGATATTGAATACACTGAAGAACAAGTCATGATTCGTGACATGGCACGCGACTTTGCCCGTGGCGAAATCGCCCCACACGCCCAGGCCTGGGAAAAAGCCGGCTGGATCGATGATGCCCTGGTCGCCAAGATGGGCGAGCTGGGCCTGCTGGGCATGGTCGTGCCGGAAGAATGGGGCGGCACCTACGTCGATTACGTCGCCTATGCCTTGGCGGTGGAAGAAATTTCCGCCGGTGACGGCGCCACGGGCGCACTGATGAGTATCCATAATTCAGTGGGTTGCGGGCCTATCCTCAACTACGGCACCACCGAACAGAAACAAACCTGGCTGGCGGACCTCGCCAGCGGCCAGGCCATCGGCTGCTTTTGCCTGACCGAACCCCAGGCGGGGTCCGAAGCCCATAACCTGCGTACCCGCGCCGAATTGCGCGACGGCCAGTGGGTGATCAACGGCGCCAAGCAGTTTGTCAGCAACGGCAAGCGCGCCAAGCTGGCCATTGTGTTCGCCGTCACCGACCCTGAACTGGGCAAGAAAGGCATCTCCGCCTTCCTGGTGCCCACCGATACGCCCGGGTTCGTGGTGGACCGTACCGAACACAAGATGGGCATTCGCGCCTCCGACACCTGCGCCGTCACCCTCAACCAATGCACGGTCCCCGAGGCCAACCTGCTGGGTGAGCGCGGCAAAGGCCTGGCAATTGCCCTGTCCAACCTCGAAGGTGGCCGTATTGGCATCGCCGCCCAGGCCTTGGGCATAGCCCGTGCCGCCTTTGAAGCGGCGCTGGCCTATGCCCGTGACCGCGTGCAGTTCGATAAGGCAATCATCGAGCACCAGAGCGTCGCCAACCTGTTGGCCGATATGCAAACCCGGCTGAATGCCGCGCGCCTGCTGATCCTGCACGCCGCGCGCCTGCGCAGTGCCGGCAAGCCCTGCTTGTCTGAGGCGTCCCAGGCCAAGCTGTTCGCCTCGGAAATGGCTGAAAAGGTCTGCTCCTCGGCCATGCAGATTCATGGAGGGTATGGGTACCTGGAGGATTACCCGGTGGAGCGTTACTACCGGGATGCGCGGATCACGCAGATTTACGAAGGCACCAGCGAGATCCAGCGGATGGTGATTGCCCGAGAGCTCAAGAATTACCAGCTTTGATTGAAACGGCTGTGGGAGGGGGCTTGTTGTGGTGAGTGGACTTAATGCGGCAAGTGGACTTGATATGGTGAGCGGGCTTGTTGTGGCGAGCAGGCTTGTTGTGGCGAGCGGGCTTGCCCCGCGTTGGGGCGCGAAGCGGCCCCAAAACCTGACGATTTAATAGGCCTGGATAAACGCGGGGACCTTATTGGGGCTGCTTCGCAGCCCAACGCGGGGCAAGCCCGCTCGCCACAACAAGCCCGCTCGCCACAACAGGCCCACTTGCCACCAAGCCCACTTGCCACTAGGCCCACTCGTCACAACAAGTCCATTTGAACCCCGGTGTTCTGGATACCGGGTTATTTATCCTTGAACGCTGGCGCGCGCTTGGCCACGAACGCCGCCATCCCTTCCTTCTGATCCTGGGTGGCGAACGCTGCGTGGAACACCCGACGCTCAAAGCGCACGCCTTCCGACAGGCTGACTTCAAACGCGCGGTTCACGCTTTCCTTGACCATCATGCTGATCGGTACCGACTTGCTGGCGATCAGGGTGGCGACTTTCAGCGCTTCGTCCAGCAGTTCATCGGCTGGCACGATACGCGCGACAATCCCGCAGCGTTCCGCTTCCACCGCGTCGATGAAGCGCCCGGTCAGGCACATTTCCATGGCCTTGGCCTTGCCCACCGCGCGGGTCAGGCGCTGGGTGCCGCCCATGCCCGGCAGGACGCCAAGGTTGATTTCCGGCTGGCCGAACTTGGCAGTGTCGCCGGCGAGGATAAAGTCGCACATCAGCGCCAGCTCACAGCCGCCGCCGAGGGCGAAGCCGTTGACTGCGGCGATGATCGGCTTGCGGCGGTTGGCCACGCGGTCGCTGTCGCTGAACAGGTCGTCGAGGTAGATCCGGGGGTAAGTCAGCTCGGCCATTTCCTTGATGTCGGCGCCGGCCGCGAAGGCTTTCTTCGAGCCGGTGAGCACGATGCAGCCGATTTCCGGGTTGGCTTCCAGGCTGTCGAGCGCCAGGTTCAGCTCACTGACCAGTTGCGCGTTCAGCGCGTTCAGGGCTTGCGGGCGGTTGAGGGTGATCAGTCCGACACGGCCCTGGACTTCGAGCAGGATGGTTTCGTAACTCATGTTTCGGCTCCTTAAAGATTGCGTGAAATGACCATGCGCTGGATATCGCTGGTGCCTTCGTAGATCTGGCAGACCCGCACATCGCGGTAGATCCGCTCCAGGGGGAAGTCGCTCAGGTAACCGTAACCGCCCAAGGTTTGCAAGGCGGCCGAACAGACTTTCTCGGCCATTTCCGAAGCGAACAGCTTGGCCATGGACGCCTCGACCAAGGCCGGTTTGCCGCTGTCACGCAGGGCTGCGGCGTAATGCACCATCTGACGGGCAACCGCGATTTGCGTGGCCATGTCCGCCAGGCGGAACGCCACGGCCTGGTGGTCGATCAAGGCTTTGCCAAAGCTTTCGCGTTCACGGGCGTAATCGCGCGCCGCTTCGAACGCTGCGCGGGCCATGCCCACCGATTGCGAGGCAATACCGACGCGACCGCCCTCAAGGTTGGCCAGGGCGATACGGTAGCCTTCGCCCTCCTCGCCCAGGCGATTCGCCACCGGCACCTTCACATCCTCAAACAGGATCTGGCAGGTGTCGGAGGCATGCTGCCCCAACTTGTCTTCAACCCGCGCCACGGTGTAGCCCGGTGAATTCGTCGGCACGATGAATGCGCTGATCCCGCGCTTGCCCGCGGCGGGGTCGGTGACCGCAAACACGATCACGATCCCGGCGTTTTGCCCGGAGGTGATGAACTGTTTGCAGCCGTTCAACACGTAATGGTCGCCTTCCAGGCGCGCCCGGGTTTTCAGGCTGCTGGCATCGGAGCCCGCTTGGGGCTCGGTGAGGGCAAAGGCGCCGAGCATGGCGCCGCTGGCCAGGGGTTTGAGGAATTGTTCTTTCTGCTGATCGTTGCCGAACGTGAGAATCGGCACGCAACCGACGGAGTTGTGCACGCTCATGATGGTCGAGCACGCGCCGTCACCTGCGGCGATTTCTTCCAGGGCCATGGCATAGGCCAGGTAGCCGGTGTCGCAACCGCCCCATTGTTCCGGCACCAGCATGCCGAAAAAGCCCAATTCGGCCATTTCGCCGATGGCTTCCTTGGGAAAGCGATGCTCGCGGTCCCATTCGGCGGCGAACGGTTTCAGGCGTTCCTGGGCAAATTGCCGGGCCGCGTCACTGATTTGCAGCTGTTCGTCATTCGGGAGCATGGTACAGAGTCCTTAATACAGGCATTCGACGGCCATGGCCGTGGCTTCACCACCGCCGATGCAAATGGCGGCAACGCCACGCTTGAGGCCTTTTTGGCGCAGGGCCGAAAGCAGCGTCACCAGGATCCGCGCGCCGGAGGCACCAATCGGGTGGCCCAGGGCGCAGGCGCCGCCATGGATATTGACCTTGTCGTGGGGAATCTCCAGCTTGCTCATGGTGACCAGGCTGACCACGGCAAAGGCCTCGTTGATTTCAAACAGGTCCACGTCGCCCAGGTTCCAGCCGGTCTTGCTCATCAGCTTGCGAATCGCCCCCACTGGCGCCACCGGGAACAGGCCCGGCTCGTCGGCAAACGCCGCATGCCCGTGGATCACCGCCAACGGCGTGAGCCCGCGCTTGTGCGCCTCGGACTCACGCATCAGCAGCAACGCCGCCGCGCCATCGGAAATCGAACTGGAGTTGGCCGCAGTGACGGTGCCGCCTTCGCGGAAGGCCGGCTTCAGGCTGGCGATCTTGTCCAGCTTGGCCTTGGGGGGTTGCTCGTCGTGCAGGATGGTCTTCTGCTCTTTGCCCACGGTGACCTGCACCGGGACGATCTCGGCGGTGAAGCAGCCTTGGGTGATGGCCTGCTGCGCACGGGTCAGGGAGGCAATGGCGAAGGCGTCCTGGGCTTCACGGGTAAAGCCGTTGTGCTCGGCGCAATCTTCGGCAAAGGTGCCCATCAGGCGGCCCTTGTCGTAGGCGTCTTCCAGGCCGTCGAGGAACATATGGTCGAGCACCTTGCCGTGGCCCATACGGTAGCCGCTGCGGGCGCGGTCCAGCAGGTACGGTGCGTTGGACATGCTTTCCATGCCGCCGGCAACCACCACGTCGACGCTGCCCGCCAACAGCGAGTCATGGGCCAGGATGGTCGCTTCCATGCCCGAACCACACATCTTGTTGAGGGTGGTACAGCGCGTGGCCTTGTCCAGCCCGGCGCCGAGGGCCGCCTGGCGCGCAGGTGCCTGCCCGAGGCCGGCCGGCAGTACACAGCCGAACAACACCTCATCCACGGCATCGTTGGCGATACCGGCGCGCTCGACCACCGCGCGAATCGCGGCAGCGCCCAGTTGCGGCGCGGTCAGGCCCTTAAGGTCGCCCTGGAACCCGCCCATGGGCGTACGCGCGGCACTGACAATCACGATGGGATCATTCATGACGCATCCTCCTCACTTGGCTGCCATGCGCAAGGCACCGTCGAGACGGATCACCTCGCCATTGAGCATGCTGTTTTCGATGATGTGCCGCACCAACGCGGCGTACTCGGCAGGTTTGCCCAGGCGTGGCGGGAATGGCACACCGGCGGCGAGAGAATCGCGGACTTCCGGGGCCATGCCCGCCATCATTGGCGTTTCGAAGATGCCCGGGGCGATGGTCATCACGCGAATGCCGAATCGCGCCAGCTCCCGTGCCGCCGGCAGGGTCAGGCTGGCGATCGCGCCTTTGGAAGCCGCATACGCCGCCTGGCCGATCTGCCCGTCAAACGCTGCGACCGACGCGGTGTTGATGATCACCCCGCGTTCGCCCTCGGCATTGGCTTCGGTTTCGGCGATGGCCGCCGCGGCCAGGCGCAGCAGGTTGAAGCTGCCGATCAGGTTGACGTTGATCACCTGGGCGAAGCTGGCCAACGCGTGGGGACCGTTCTTGCCGAGGATTTTCTCGCCACGCACCACGCCGGCGCAGTTAACCAGGCCATGCAGACCACCAAAGGCAGCCACGGCGGCCTTTACGGCGGCTTCGGCGGCGGCTTCCTGGCTGATATCCGCCACGGCGCTGCGGGCGTTGTCACCCAGTTGCCGGGCCTTGGCGGCGACGGCTTCGGCGTTCAGGTCCACCAGCATGACCTTGGCACCGGCCGCGATCAGCATCTCGGCCGTGGCCGCGCCGAGGCCCGAAGCGCCGCCGCTGACCAGAAAAACCTTGTTTTCAATCTGCATCATTGTTTCCTTGAAAGGTGGATCACGCCAACGCCGCTTGGGCCTTGGCGATTTCCTGGTTACGCAAGATAAAACGTTGCAGCTTGCCGCTCGGAGTCTTGGGCAAGTCGCTGACAAATTCGATTTCCCGCGGGTAGGCATGCGCGGCCAGGCGCTTGCGCACATGCAGGCGCAGCTCTTCGGCCAGCTCCGGGGTCGCTCGGTATTGCTCGTTGATCACCACAAAGGCTTTCACCAGCTCGGTGCGCTCCGGGTCGGGCTTGCCGACCACGGCGGCTTCGACCACGGCCGGGTGTTCAACCAGCGCGCTTTCCACGTCGAAGGGGCCGACCCGATAGCCGGAGGTGGTGATCACATCATCACTGCGCCCCACAAAGCTGATGCTGCCGTCCGGGTTCAATTCGACCGTGTCGCCACTGAGGTAGTACTTACCGACGAACGCCTTGGTCTTCACCCCGTCGTAGCCGGCGAACCAGCACATCGGCGATTGCTCGCGATCAATGGCGAGAATGCCCGGTTGGCCGGCAGGCAGCTCCTGGTAATCGTCATCCAGCACCACGATGCGATGCCCCGGCGAAGCAAACCCAGCCGAGCCGATGTGTACCGGATGCGCCAGGCCATGATGGTTGCACAGCACCATGCCCAGTTCGGTCTGGCCGTAGTGGTCGTGGATGGTGACGCCCAGGTTGTCGGCAAACCAGCGGATCACTTCCGGGTTCAACGGCTCGCCGGCGCTGCTGACAATACGCAGCTTGCCCTTGATCGAACGGGCGAACTGCTCGCCCCCGGCAATCAACAGGCGATAGGCCGTCGGCGAACCGGTGAGGTTGGTGATCCCGTATTTATTGATGACCCGGCAGGTGCTTTCCAGGGTGAACGGGCCGTCGTAGAAGGTGATCGGATGGCCCATGGACAACGGCCCGGTCACGCCGAAATAGATGCCGTAGGCCCAGCCCGGGTCGGCGACGTTCCAGAACGCGTCTTCAGGACGCAGGTCGACCGCATCACGGGTATAGCTCTGGAACGCAACGATGGCCTTGAGCGGTACCGACAAGGCTTTCGATGGCCCGGTGGTGCCCGAGGTGAACATCAGCAGGAACGGCTCTTCGGCGTCCAGCAGCACCGGCTCGCAGAGCTTGGAATAGTTGGGCAACTCGGCCCAGAAGCTGAAATCGCCCCGTACCAGGCCTTCACCTTTAGCGCCGGTGACCGTGACGATGGTCGGGCAGCCCTGAACCTCCGCGAGCTTGGGCCGATTCACCGCATCGGTGACCACCAGGGCTGCGCCGGAACTGTTCAAGCGGTGTTCAATGGCCTTGGGGCCAAAGGCGGTAAACAGTGGTTGATAGACCGCACCGATACGCCAGGTGGCAAACACCACCACCAGCAACTCGGCGGTGCGTGGCAACAGACCGGCGACCTTGTCGCCACGCTTGACGCCCTGAGCCAGCAGGAAGTTGGCGAAGCGTGCCGCCTGGTCCTGCAACTCGCTGAAGGTGGACGTGGCGCTACGCCCGTCCTTGCCCTCCCAGAACAACGCGATACGCCCAGGCAAGGCATGGCGGTCGCAACATTCAACACAGGCATTCAGGCCCTGCAGGTTGCCAGCCAAGGCGGCATCTACGGTGTGCTGGTAATCAAACTCGGTGGTGGCAGCCAAATACTCACGCATCGCTTTAAATCCTTCTGTATTTTTATTTTCAGGACGTAAACGGAACCCGTGAAATAGTCGCTCTAGAGCGTTGCAGCAGCAATGGTCAAAGCCATCAACCTGGCTGACTGGTTTGGCCAATGCCTTCTCATCATAGACCCCACCGATCAGCCGGTCGGCCCAAGCGATTGGACGGTTCGCCCGCCAGCTTCTAACCTGATGGCCTGCGCCACCGAAGAAGCCCCCTTGCGATGATCGTTCGCCCCAAACCCAACCTCCTGGGCATCCTGTTTTCCCTCAAGGGCTCGATTGCCAAGCGCATCGCCCTGCGCAGCCTGCTGGTGACATTGCTGGCCTCGGTGATCGTGCTGGTGGAAACCCTGCACCCCGCCTATTTCTCCAAGGTCAACGCCACGCCGTTCACGCTGCTGGGGCTGTCGCTGTCGATCTTCATGAGCTTTCGCAACAACGCCTGCTACGACCGCTGGTGGGAAGGTCGCAAGCAGTTGGGGCAGATGCTCATTGATGTGCGCTCGTTGATACGTGAAACCCAGGTGCTCGGCGACCCACTGGAACGGGCAAGCCTGTTGCGCGGCTTGTGCGGTTTTGCCCACGGTTTGATCGCGCGCCTGCGCCTGGAGGATGAAGCCCAGGCGATCAAGCCCTGGATCGGGGTGCCGACGGCCCATCCCAATCTTCCCGACCTGGTCCTGCAACAGCTGGGCGCGCGGTTTTCCACGCTGGCCGAACACGGCGTGATCAGTGAATGGCGCTACACCCAGCTCGAAACCCGCCTGGTCAGCCTCTGCCAGGTACAGGCTTCCTGCGAGCGGATCAAGGCCACGCCCCTGCCCTTTCCCTACACGCTGCTGCTGCATCGCACCATTTACCTGTTCTGCATTCTCTTGCCATTCGCCATGGCCGAGCCGCTGGGCTGGCTGACGCCGGTGTTCACCGCCATCGTCAGCTACACCTTCTTCGGCCTGGATGAAATCGGTGACGACCTGGAAGACCCGTTCGGCTTCGACGAGAACGACCTGCCCTGCAACGCCATCGTGCGCACCCTGGAACGAGAGGTCCTCGCCGCCCTCGGTGCAACCGACCTTCCCCCTGCCCTGGAGCCGGTGGACTACGTGCTGACCTGATGCCGGTTTGACACTCGCCCTGGTCTGACCGAAGCTGAGCGCTTTGTAATAGCTGCCCAAGCTTTCGGACGCCTGCATGTCAAAGTCACGCCGTTACTCCATCGTCGGCCTGTGCGCCCTGTTGTTGATTGTGCTGATCACCTGGTATTTCTCACGCGCCACCCCGGTCGCGGTGCCCCCTGCCATCGCCCACGGTTATTCCAAGGCCCTGAAACAGGCGCACAACGGCGAACCGGGGGCGGCCCGCGTGCTGTATCAGCAGTTGGCCCGGCCAGACCTGTCCGACGAACGTCGCGCCGCGCTGCATGCCGAGTTGCCCAACTACCCCAGCCCCCAGGCCTTGAAATTGGCCGACAAGGACCTGGCCAATGAATCGCCACGGGTTCGTGAGGCGGCGATTCGCAGCATTGTCGGCCTGGTGCCCACCGGCCAGCGCACCCTGTTGCTCGGGCCACTCCTGGAGGACGCCGAGCAAAGCGTGCGCTTTGCCGCCGCCAACGCCTTGCTGGGGCTCTCGCCGGACACCCTGGGCCTGTATTTCGGGCCATTGCAGCAAGTGCTCGATGAATTCGTGAAAACGCTCAAGGCTCAGCCTGAAACGGCTGAAAGCTGGATTCAACTGGCGCGGCTGTACATCCACAGCGCGTTGCTGCCGGAGGCACAAAACGCCCTGGAACAGGCGATGCGCTTGCAGCCGGACAACCTGCAGGCCGTAGTCGCGCAAATTGAGCTGCTGGACAAACAAGGCAAGACCGACGAATCGCGCCAGTTGCTGGCTCGCCAATTGGCGGCGCACCCTGAGTCCGCCTACCTGCAACACGCCCTGGGCATGTGGCTGCTGCACCACGGCGAGCGCCCTTATGCGCTGCTCGGCCTGTCCAAGGCCGTGGAGCTGGAACCGGACAATCAGGATTACCGCTACGACCTCGCCACCACCCTGCATGCCCAGCAGGAACTCGAGGCCGCCCAGCGCCAGTTGGAAGAAATCATCCAGCGCCACCCTGCCAACCGCAAGGCGCGGGTGTTGCTGGTCAATTACTGGAAGGAAAGCGGCCAATTGCAAAATGTGCAGGTACTGCTGGCCCAACTTGAGCAACAGAACCCAGACGACCCGGCCTTGCAACAAGGTCTTTGATACCAGGCCTGCATAAACCTGCGAAACGGACAAACTAATACAATGGGTTGAACCGCCACACGCCACCACGGTCAAGAGTTTATGGCGCGCCCTGAGGCGGCGCCCCTTCTACTTGTACGTGACCCGAGGGCACTTCTTGTCTACATCCAAAGAGCTGTTCAGTGAAAAGGCGGCCACCGGTATCGAAGGTCTTGATGACATTCTTTCCGGGGGGCTCTCACGCAGCCATCTGTTCTTGCTGGAAGGCGAACCCGGCACCGGCAAAACCACCGTGGCGCTGCACTTCCTGCAGGCGGGGGCACACAACGGCGAGCGGTGTTTGTATATCACCCTGTCAGAGACCGAGCGCGAGCTGCGCCAGGGCGCCAAATCCCATGGGTGGGAACTCGACGACCATATCCATATCTTCGAACTGACCCCGCCGGAAAGCCTGCTCAACGCCGAGCACCAGCAGAGCCTGCTGTATTCCTCCGACCTTGAACTGGGGGAAGCCACCCGGCAGATTTTTGAAGTGGTCGAGCGAGTCAAGCCGACCCGCGTAGTCATCGACAGCCTGTCGGAGATCCGGCTCCTGGCACAAAGCTCGCTGCGCTATCGCCGGCAGATCCTGGCGATCAAGCATTACTTCGTACGCTATGACGCCACGGTGCTGCTGCTGGATGACCTGACCACCGAATCCCTGGATAAAACCGTACACAGCGTGGCCCACGGCGTGATTCGCCTGGAAGAGCTGACGCCCACCTATGGCGCTGAGCGGCGCCGTATACGCGTGGTGAAGTACCGTGGCCAGAAATACCGAGGCGGCTTCCACGATTTCACCATCATGGGCGATGGCATCCACGTATTCCCCCGCCTGGTGGCAGCCGAACATCGCGGCGTCTACATCCGCGAGACATTGAGCAGCGGTATTGCGGAGATGGATGCGTTGATGGGCGGCGGTGTGGAGACCGGCTCCAGCAGCTTGATCCTCGGCCCTGCGGGGACCGGCAAGTCATTGATCTCGATGATCTTCGCCGCCGCGGCGGTCGCCCGTGGCGAAAAAGCCGCGCTGTTCATTTTCGATGAAGAGCTGGGGCTATTGTTCGAGCGCATGAAAAACATGGGCATCGACCTCGCCGCGATGCAAGCCACCGGCAACCTGCTGATCGAGCAGGTCGACGCTGCGGAGCTGTCGCCGGGCGAGTTTTCGCACCGCGTGCGCCGCTGCGTGGATGAGCGGGGTATCAAAACCGTGGTCATCGACAGCATCAACGGCTATCAGGCCGCCATGCCGGAAGAAAACGCGCTGATCCTGCATATGCATGAACTGCTGCTGTACCTCAACCGCCGGGGCGCTGCCACGTTCATGACCGTCGCTCAACACGGGCTGGTCGGCGATATGCAGACCCCCGTGGACATCACCTACCTGGCCGATACGGTCATTCTGCTGCGTTACTTCGAAGCATTGGGCAAAGTGCGTCGGGCCATCTCGATCATCAAGAAACGTACCGGCTCCCATGAATCGACGATCCGCGAATACCGTATCGGCAGCGGCGGCATGACCGTGGGCGAGCCCCTCGACAACTTCCAGGGTGTATTGCGCGGTATTCCGATCTTCACAGGCTCCGGCTCACCCTTGCTCAAGGAAGAGGGATAGTGAGCGGTTTTTCCCCCCTCTCCGAGCGCGCAATCATCCTCGCACCCTTGGGGCGCGATGGTTCTCTGGCGCTGATGATGCTCAACGAAGCCGGCTACAGCGGTATGGTAGCCAGCAACCTGAACATGCTCTGCGACGCCTTGGAGCACGGTGCCGGCCTGCTGGTGATCGCCGCTGAAGCCTTGCGCGGGGTCGACCTCGAACCGCTGCTGGATCACCTGCATCAGCAGCCGGCCTGGTCAGACCTGCCGATTGTGCTGATGACCCACCACGGCGGCAGCGAACAGAATGGCTCCTCGCACCTGAGCGGGTTGCTGGGCAACGTGACCTTCCTGGAGCGGCCTTTCCATCCGGTGACGCTGATCAGCCTGGTCAGCGCCGCCCTGCGTGGTCGACGCCGGCAATACGAAGCCCGCGACCGCCTGGTGGACCTGAGCGAAAGCGAACTGCGCCTGCAACGCACCCTGGAAACCCTCGAACAACAAGTCGAGGAACGCACGGCCCAACTGCGCAGCAACGAAGAGGCATTACGCCAATCGCAGAAAATGGAAGCGGTCGGACAGTTGACCGGCGGTATCGCCCATGACTTCAACAACATGCTGACGGGGATCATCGGCAGCCTGGAGCTGCTGCGAAGGCGCGTATCGCGGGGCAAGCTGGATGACCTCGATAGCCTGATTGATTTGGGGGTGACGTCCGCCAACCGCGCTGCCGGCCTCACCCATCGTTTGCTGGCGTTCTCGCGTCGCCAATCGCTGGATTCCAAACCGGTGGATATCAACCAACTGGTCGCTTCCATGGGAGAGTTATTGCAACGCAGCATCAACGAAAGCATCGACCTCGACATGCACCTGACTGATGGCTTATGGACCGCCGAAGCCGACCCCAATCAACTGGAAAGTGCCCTGCTCAACCTGGTGATCAACGCGCGGGATGCCATGCCCGGCGGCGGCAAACTGCTGGTTGACACCACCAACCGCCATCTGGACAGCGTTTTCACGGCGGCCTACGGCACCTTGAAGCCCGGCGACTATGTAGAACTCAGCATCAGTGATACCGGCTGCGGTATTCCGGAACACTTGATGGGCCGAGTCTTCGATCCGTTCTTCACCACCAAGCCCATTGGCCAGGGCACAGGCCTGGGGCTATCGATGATCTACGGCTTTGCCCGTCAGTCCCACGGCCATGTGACGATCCACAGCGAAGTGGGCAAAGGCACCACCGTCAGCCTGTTCCTGCCGCGCTTTGTGGGCGAGCTCACCGCGCTGGAGGCCGACAACCCGACGTTGCTGCCCTTTGCCAATGCGGGTGAAACGGTATTGATCGTTGAGGACGACCCCGCCGTACGCGTATTGGTCTGCGCGGTACTGAAGGAGCTGGGCTACGGCTTTGTCGAAGCGGGAGATGCCGACGCGGCGCTGCCGATTATCGAGTCCGAACAACGCATTGACCTGATGATCAGCGACGTCGGCCTGCCCGGTATGAACGGGCGGCAGTTGGCAGAAATCGGTCGCCAGATACGCCCGGATCTCAAAGTGCTGTTCATCACCGGTTATGCCGAACACGCCGCCGTGCGCGGTGGTTTCCTCGACCCGGGAATGCAGTTGATCACCAAGCCATTCACCTTTGATCTGTTAACGGCGAAGGTCAGGGAGATGATTCAGGCGTGACGCGGGTAAACGGACCGATCTAGGCGGCAATCCGTTGGTTCGATTTAAAGCAGTGTCCCCTCATGCGGACACTGTCGCCTTGGGCTGTTTCAAGCTAAAAGTCGCTGGATATGCTCTTGCAGCGTATCCAGGTCAAACGGCTTGGCCAAAATCGGCGCATTACGCGTGATCGGGCTATTACAGTCGAGGATTTCCTGCGGGTAGCCGCTGATAAAGATGACTTTCAACTCCGGCCGCAATTTGATCGCCGGCTCGGCGATCTGCACCCCGGAGATTCCCCCAGGCAGGCGATAATCTGTGACCATCAGGTCCAAGTGTGGCTTGGTTGCGAGGATTTCAAACGCCTGCTCCCCATCGATGGCCTTCAATACCCGGTAACCCAGGCCGGCCAGGTATTCACCCAGCACGAACATAATGGATTCGTCGTCTTCGACGATCAGTACGACATCTTGTGCATCTTCACTCATGGGAAGCCTTTGTTCGGTCATTTGCTGCAAATACGACCATAGGGTCATGCAGAGGTTGCGTCGAGGTGACGATTGATTTCACACCGGCGCATCCAGGGGCAGGCACACCCGGAACAGCGCGCCCTCGCCTATCTGGCTCTCGACTTCGATGGTGCCGCCGTGGGCCGCCACGATCTGCTCGGAAATAAACAGCCCCAGGCCCAGGCCCGCGGCTACATGGCTGGCGGATACGCGCTCGAACTGCTGGAAAATCCGCTTCTGGTTGTCTTCGCTGATCCCGATACCATGATCACGCACTTCCACCCGCGCCTCGCCGTGCACGGCATAGACGCGCACCTCCACCGGGCTCTTGGCCCCGTAGCGCAACGCATTGGTCAGCAGGTTGGAGACCACCTGCTCGATACGGAACTCGTCCCAGTTGCCCTCCACCGGCCCTTCGGCGTCCAGTTGCATCGACGACTCGGCGGCCGCCACCTGGGGGGCAAAGTTCTCCAGCAGGTTGCGTACCAATTGCGTCAAGTCAAAGCGTGCCGGGCGAATCGACAGCTTGCCGGTGCGGATACGCGACACATCGAGCATGTCTTCTATCAAGCGGATCAGGCTCTGGATCTGGCGCTCATCGCGGTCGACCATCGCGTGCATCTTGTCCAGGGTAAACGCGGCGGCGTTATCCCGCGCCAGGTGCATCTTGCGCAGTTGGGTTTCGAGGATCAGCCCGTTGAGCGGTGTACGAACCTCATGGGCAACGATCGACATAAAGTCATCGCGCATGCGCACGGCCTGTTCCAGTTCAGCCTGGGTGGCCTGCAGGCGCGTCAACAGCAGTTCCTGTTCGCGGCGACTGCGCTCAAGGGCTTCGACCTGCAGTTTCATCGCCTTGCTCTGGCGGTAGAGGTCGACGAACACATTGACTTTGCTCTTCACCGCATGGATGTCCAGGGGTTTGTGCAGGAAGTCCACGGCGCCACTTTCGTAGCCCTTGAAGGCGTAATTCAGTTCGCGGCCCGCGGCGCTGACGAACACAATCGGGATGTTCTTGGTTTTCTCGGTACCGCGCATCAGTTCGGCCAGCTCGAAACCGTTCATGCCGGGCATCTGTACATCGAGGATCGCCATGGCGAACTCATGCTCCAGCAACAACGACAAGGCCTCGTCGGCGCTCAAGGCCTTGAAGACCTGGCGATCCTCGCGCTTGATCAGCGCCTCGAGGGCCAGCAGGTTTTCCGGCAGATCGTCGACGATCAGCAGTTTGGCCTGGACAGTACTTAACATGGGGAAGATTCCAGGGAAGCCAGCAAGGAGGCAATGCGGCTCAAGGTCAGAATATGGTCGGGTGTGTGCAGGGCCAGGGCTGCCCGTGGCATCACCGCAATGCGTGCTTCGTCGGGGTCCTGTACAACCGTGGTGCCACCGCTGTGCTTGACCTGCATCAGGCCATGGGCGCCGTCATGGTTGGCGCCGGTCAACAGAATCGCGAGCAGGCCCTTGCCATAGGTATCGGCGGCGGAGGCGAACAGGTAGTCGATGGCAGGCCGGGAATGATGTACCCGGTCTTCCTGGCTCAGGGACAGGCTGCGATCATGCTCCACCGACAAGTGATAGCCAGGGCCGGCGAAATACAAGGTGCCCGGCTCGATCGCTTCTTTGTCCTGGCCTTCCCGTACCGGGATGCGCAGGCGCCGCGAAAAAACCTCGGCCAACTGGCTGCGGCGCTCATCCGGCAGGTGCAGCACGGCGACGATCGGCAGACCGAAGGTGTCGGGCAAGTCACTGAAAATACTCAGCAACGCCTCGACCCCGCCAGCGGAAGCGCCGACGACGATGGCTTCAATCCCGCGAATCGGGTTGGCGGCGGCGTCGTTCATGATTTTCGGTAGATCCGTTCCTGCTTGACCAGGGGTTCGAATTGCTTGCTGTAGCCGGAAAATTCCAGGGTTTCCTTGCTGCCCAGCACCAGGAAGCCGCGATGGCACAGCGACTCATGAAACAATCCAAACGCCCTGTCTTGCAACTTTTTATTGAAATAAATCAGAACATTACGGCATGAAATTAATTGAGTTTCTGAGAACACGCTATCGGTCGCCAGGCTATGGTCAGCGAAGGTCACATTCTCACGCAGCGTCTTGTCGAAGATCGCGTAATCGTAAGCCGCGGTGTAGTAGTCGGCAAATGAACGCTGCCCGCCAGCCTGCTGGTAGTTGGCAGTGTAGGCGCGGACATTCTCCAGAGAAAAGATCCCCTGCTTGGCTTTGTCCAGGGACGCCGGGTTGATATCGGTGGCGTAGATGATGGTGCGCTCCAGCAACCCCTCTTCACGCAGCAGGATCGCCATGGAGTACACCTCCTCCCCCGTGCTGCAGCCGGCGATCCAGATCTTGATCGACGGGTAGGTCTTGAGCAGCGGCACCACTTCCTGGCGGATCGCGAGGAAGTGCGACGGGTCGCGAAACATCTCGCTGACCGGAATCGTCAGGAATTGCAGCAACTGCATGAACGCCGCCGGGTCGTGCAGCACCCGCTCCTGCAACGCCGAAATGGTTGCGCAGTCGAACTGGCGCAGGGCGTGAGCCACGCGGCGTTTTACCGACGCACCGGAATAGTCGCGAAAGTCATAGCTGTACTTGAGGTAAATCGCCTCGATCAGCAGGCGCAGCTCAATATCGCTGCTTTTTTCCAAAAAACTTCGCTCCACTTAAATGCGTTCCATCTTCGGTAGCCATACGCGGATCAGCGAGAACAGGCGATCCAGGTCAATCGGCTTGGCCAGGTAATCGTTGGAACCCGCCGCAAGGCAGCGCTCCTGATCGTCCTTCATGGCCTTGGCGGTGACGGCAATGATCGGCAGTTTTTTCCAGCGCGGGTCCTGGCGAATCAAGGTGGTGGCTTCGTAACCGTCCATCTCGGGCATCATCACATCCATCAGCACCAGGTCGATATCGTCGATCTCATTGAGTCTATCGATGGCTTCACGACCGTTACGCCCGATGACCACCACAGCCCCCTTGTGCTCCAAGGCACTGGTCAGGGCGAAAATGTTGCGCACATCGTCGTCCACCAACAGAATCTTGCGGCCTTCGAACACCTTGTCGCGGCTGCGGGCAGTCTTGAGCATCGTCTGGCGTTCATGGGACAGCTGGGATTCGACTTTGTGCAGAAAGAGTGTCACCTCGTCCAGCAGGCGCTCCGGGGAACGGGCACCCTTGATGATGATCGAGCGCGAATACTTGCGCAGTTCGGTCTCTTCATCGCGGGTCAGGTTGCGCCCGGTGTAGACAATCACCGGCGGGAACGAGCAGATATCCTCGGTGGCCATGCGCTTGAGCAACTCGTTGCCGAGCATGTCGGGCAGCTTGAGGTCGATGATCATGCAGTCATAGACGTTGGCGCGCAGCAGGTCGAGGGCCTCCTGGGCAAAGCCGACGGCGGTGATTTCGATGTCATCGTCGCCGATCAGGCGGGCAATGCTGTCGCGTTGCAGGTCATCGTCCTCCACCAGCAGCACGCGCTTGACCTTCTGGGTCAGCTTGGCTTCCAGGCGTGCAAACACGTCCTTGAGCTCTTCGCGGGTGGTGGGCTTGACCGCATAGCCGATGGCGCCCATATGCATGGCGGCTTCGACGCGGTCTTCCACGGAAATCACATGCACCGGGATATGCCGGGTATTGGCATGTTCCTTGAGGCGCTGCAACACAGTCAGGCCCGAATGATCCGGCAGGCGCATGTCGAGCAGGATGGCATCGGGGATATATTCCTCGGCCAGGCTGTAGCCTTCGTCTGCGCCATGGGCCACCAGGCAGTGGTAACCCAACTCATGGGCCAGGTCGAACAGGATGCGGGCGAAGTTCGGCTCGTCTTCCACCACCAGGATGCAACGGGTGGTAAACGGGGCTTTCTCGCGATCGTCGGCAAACCGTGGGATCTGTTTGGCGTCCGCGATCGGCAAGGGTGATACCGCGATCGGCTTGGGCGCCGGGACCGCAACCACCTGGCGTGGCGGCTCGATAGGCGCCGCGTCTTCCTCACGCTCGATGTACTGCTCCGGCAACACCAGGGTAAATACGCTGCCCTTACCCGGCTCGCTGGTCACGCTGATATAGCCGCCGAGCAAGGTGGCCAGGTCGCGGGAAATCGACAGCCCCAGGCCCGTACCGCCGTAACGGCGGTTGGTGGTGCCGTCGGCCTGGCGGAAGGCTTCGAAGATACTTTCCTGCTGGTCCGGGGCAATACCGATGCCCGAATCACGCACGGTAAAGGCAATGCCCTCACCCGGCGCCCGGGAGACCGACAGGCTGACTTCACCTTGCTCGGTGAACTTGATGGCGTTGGACAGCAGGTTCTTGAGGATCTGCTCCAGGCGTTGGCGGTCGGTGAACAGCATGGTCGGCGAGCCTTCCAGCACTTCGACCTGGAACGCCAGCTTGCGATCGGCGGCGAGCGGTTCGAACATCCCGCGCAGGCCGTCGACCAGGCGCGCCACACTGGAGTTTTCCGGGCGCACCTCCAGTTTGCCGGCTTCCACCTTGGAAATATCCAGGATGTCGTTGATCAGATTGAGCAGGTCATTACCCGCCGAATAGATCGACTCGGCGAACTTGACCTGCTCGGCACTGAGGTTTTCCTGGGGGTTCTCGGCCAAAAGCTTGGCCAGAATCAACGAGCTGTTCAACGGCGTACGCAGCTCGTGGGACATGTTGGCGAGGAACTCGGACTTGTACTTGCTGGAGCGCTGCAACTCTTCGGCGCGGTCCTCGAGTTCGAGCTGGGCCTGGTTGAGTTCGACGTTCTTGCGGTCCATGGCGTCGCGCTGCTCCGCCAGGGTCTGGGTCTGCTCGGCCAACTGCTCGTTGGTCTGCTCCAGTTCCGCCTGTTGGGTCTCAAGGTGGGCCTGGGACTCCTTGAGGATGCGCGACTGCTCTTCGAGTTCTTCGTTGGCGGTCTTGAGCTCTTCCTGTTGCACTTGCAGCTCTTCGTTGAGCTGCTGGGTCTCGGCCAGCACTTCCTGCAGGCGCTGGCGATAACGCGCGGCTTCGATGGAAGTGCCGATATTCCCGGCGATCAGCTCCAGCAAATCAACGTCACGCTCTTCCAGAGGGCGCAGGAAACCCAGTTCGATCACGCCGTTGACCCGGTCATCGTCGCTCGTCGGCATCACCATCACGCTGCGCGTGGCGCCTTCGCCCAGGCCGGAGCTGACCTTGAAGTAGTCCACTGGCACGTCGTCGAGGCGAATCAGGCGATCCAGTTGGGCAGCCTGCCCGACGATACCTTCGTCACTGTAGATCGACTGTTCCTGCTGCTCCTGCTCGCGGGAGAAGCCGTACGTGGCCACGCGCTTGAGGCCGCCGTGTTCTTCGCGCACATACAGCGCCGCGACGGCCGAGCCCATGTACTGGGCGAAGAACTGCAAGATATTGCGGCCCAGCATGTTCAAGGTCAGTTGGCCGAGGACCTGTTCGGCCAACTCGGTCTGGCCATTACGCAACCAGGCTTGCCGCTCGAGGCGCTGCGCGATCTTCTGTTGTGACGCGAGGTTTGCGCTGTAACTATCGGATAAGGAAAGTAAATTCTTACGACCGATGTAGGCCAGAAAGCCACTCAACCCGAGTACAAATGCCAGGTACAAGCTGACGCTGATGACCGTGGTACGGGTGACGTCTTCGTTGCGGGCGATACGGAACTGCTGCTCCATCGCCACCGCATCGTCGTATTCCTTGCGAATTTCATCGGTCAGGCGCTTGCCGCGGCCGGCCTTCACAGCGCTACGGTAATCACCGCTCTCACGCTGCATATCAATCATCGATTGGGCGTACTTGTTCCACTCGATCTGCAAGGCTTCCAAGCGCTTGAGGCGGTCCACCTGCTGGGGGTTGTCCGCCACCAGGTCCTGCAAATTGCGCAAATCGGCAATGATGCGGGGCTTGGCCACTTCATACGGGTCGAGGAAATGCTCGTCACCGGTGATCAGGAAACCGCGCATGCCGGTTTCCAGGTCGACGGTCAGCTTTGACGTCTCATTGAGGTTGTTGATGACCCGGTCGGTGTGCTCCACCCACTGGATTACCGACAGCAAATAAGTGATCAGGCAGACGAAAAATACCGCGCTGAGCACGCCCACGCCCAGGGGCAGCGCGACGTTTCGGCCCAGCAGTGTACGAAAGCTCTTTTCATCGACAGTCGACGCGGGAGTCATGGGCATGCCTTGGCCAATTCAGAAAAACGAGGAGTTTGCCCCAAAGTTGCGCGCGAACGCTATTTTTCTGTATTGATTCGGCTGCTTAAATATCAGGCTGCTTGGCTCCGGAACTCCTCGCGCTTTCTTCCTCACCCAAAGAAGCAAGGGGAACAGAACAAGCCGACGGGACATTCTGCTCCACGAACGTCACAATGCCAGCAATTACTTTGGAACTTGCTGGCGTTGCTTCCACTCATTACTAAGTTGTCTTTTTGCCTTTCACGCTCAGCCCCTCACCTTTCAGGAATGTCTACTATGCCCACCGCCTCCACCATCCTTGTAGTCGAAGATGACGCCATCGTGCGCATGCTGATCGTCGATGTACTCGAAGAGTTGGAGTTCGCAGTGCTGGAGGCCGCTGATGCCGAAAAGGCGCTCGAAGTGGTTGAAGACACCCACCAGACGATTGATCTGATGATGACCGACATGGGCCTGCCGGGTATGGACGGCAAGCAACTGGCGGCCAAGGTCCGTGAGTTGCGTCCGACCTTGCCGATATTGTTCGCCAGCGGCTATGCCGAAAATATCGATGTGTCTACCGGTATGCAGGTGATCGCCAAGCCGTTCTCGATCGATCAGTTGCGCGACAAGGTCAAAGCGATGTTGCCGCCTGCCGCATGACCGCCCACTGTCAGCGCATGCTGCCCACCCTGGACGGCTGTCAGCGCCTGCGCAGCCTCTGACGTTGAATTTCTCATTTGTTGACTCGATCGGCCAAGGCAACGGCGGCTGCACGCCTGATTTCGTGCTTTTAACGTGACGTTCGGCCAATAAAAATGGAAACTCATGGCGCATCCGCGCCATGTACCATAACTCTCCCCACCAAGCCCCCCTGGAAGGACGCAACAACATGATTGGAAAACCGACGCGCCTGCTGTTGGCGAGCCTCTCGATACTCATGAGTACCGGTGCCTGGGCCGATTTCACGGCGACGCCGAGCGAAGCGCGGGCCATTGCCAAGGAAGCCTACTTGTATGGCTATCCAGTCGTTGAGATGTACAAGACGCTCTACACCCAGGCCGTTGATAAAGGCGGGGCCAACTTCAAGGCACCGTTCAACCATATCGGCAATACCGCCCAGGCGCTCACGCCAAAGGACACCGCATTCGCGACCCCGAACATCGACACACCCTATTCATTCGTGTGGATGGACCTGCGCAGCGAGCCGCTGGTGCTCACCCTGCCCAAGATCGAAGACGACCGTTACTACTCGGTGCAACTGATCGACCTCTATACGCAGAATTTCGCTTACCTGGGCACCCGCAGCACCGGCAACAATGGCGGCCACTACATGGTCGCCGGCCCGGACTGGAAAGGTCAGCAGCCAGTCAACGTGGACCGTGTGGTGTACAGCGAGAGCAATATTGCCTACGCCCTCTACCGCACTCAGTTGTTTGATGAAAAGGACCTGAACAAGGTCAAGCAGATTCAGAACGGCTACAAAGTGCAGTCGCTGAGCAATTACGTGAAGCAAGCCGCCCCGGCCAAGGCAGCCAAGATCCAATGGCCCAAGCCATTGGCGACCATGACCGAAGGACCGCAGTTGTTTCGCTACCTGAACTTCATGCTGGCCTTCGCCGCGCCCCAGGACAGCGAAAAAGACCTGCTGGCGCGCTTTGCCAAGATCGGCATTGCCCCTGGCGCCCCGTTCAAGGTCAACCAGTTGACGGCTGAACAGCGCAAGGCCCTCGAAGACGGCATTAGCGACGCCAGGGCGGAATTCGCAGCCTTTAAAAAGGACAAGCTCGACACCCATCAGGTCGCCAGCGCCGACCTGTTCGGCAGCCGTGACCGCCTGAAGAACAACTACCTGTACCGCTACGCTGGCGCCAACATCGGGATTTTCCGCAACTCGGCCGATGAGGCGGCCTCCCTGAGCTACCTCATCGACAGCGAGGGTAAACCCGCCAACGGCGCTCGTCACAGCTACACCGTCCACTTTGCCAAGGGCCAGCTGCCGCCGGCCGATGCATTCTGGTCGCTGACCATGTACGACGCCAAGACCAAGCTGCTGGTGCCCAATCACAAGAAGCGTTACCAGATCAACTCGCGGATGCTGCCCAACCTCAAGCTGGACGCCGACGGCGGCTTGACCCTGGCGCTGCAGCACCACGAACCGCCGAAAGAAGAACAAAGCAATTGGCTACCTGCCCCTCCTGGTCCGTTCTACGCGGTACTGCGGATTTACCTGCCCAAACCTGAGGTGGGCAACGGTGAATGGAAACTGCCACCGCTGACCCCTCTCAAGTAGACGCTGGCGGGCCTAAGGCTTTCTGAACTTCAGGGAGGACTGATGCAGGTCCGACGCCCAGCCATCGATGACGCCTTTTACATCATTGGGCGTCATCGCTTGTGCGTCGTTTTCCAGGGGTTTGCCGGTGCCTTTGCGCACGACCTGGGCGACGACGTTGCCGTTGGCCCCATCGAGAAACTGTGCCTCGGTACCCAGGATCGTGTCCTGGTCGCGAATGCCGCTGCCAGCGCTGACCGCCGCCGCGACTAACGCAACAGGCACATACTCATAGGGCTTGAGCCCCTGGGTCTTGGTGCTGACCGCCGTGATCGCTGCCCGCACCACCAATACCCCGTTGCCTGGCCCTTGCGCCAGGGGCAATGACTTGCCGAGCTCGCGCTTGAGCGCCTGGTTGAAGTAGTCGTTGATGCCGCGCAACGTGCTTTCGGGGATTTTCGTCGTGGCGTGGGGCTTGGGGTAGAACTGGGTGGGTTCGATATACACCGCGTTGTAGCGACTCACGTCCAGCTTGGGGTCGACCCAGCGCATCACTTCGGCCCCCGAGGGCGACTTGGCCTCCTTAAGGCGACTGTAGTCGGAAAGGAACCCCGAATATTCATCCGGTTGTGTAACTTTGCTGGCACAGCCCACCATCCCGATCGAAGCGATGCAGAGCGTGCTGATCATTCGCCTTAGCTTCATGCTTGAACTCCTTGGCAACCATCATCAGAACGTTGAGCTGTAGGTATAGCCAATCACGGAAAAATCGCGCGCTTAGCCGCGTTCGCGGGGAATCAGGCTCTGTAACTGCGCCGCGAGGAAGTTGGCGTCGAAGCCGAAGGTGTCCGGGTCTTTCAGGCCGTTGGTCTTCTTCCAGAGCCAGTCGTTCTTATCAGCGGGCAATACCAGCGAGACACTGCCATGCCGCGCGGCGGTAAGGCCCATGACCGACACGCAGATCAACCCGCCGGCGCCCATGACCTCGGGCACGAACTCGACGTTTTTGCCGGTGATCTGCACCGTGAGTTTTTCCGTGTTGAAAGGCGATGTCTCCACCGGCATGCTCGGGCCGCTGGCCACGTAGGCTTCGCGGTGAACCTCCAGCAAGCCATGGGTCTTGACCGGTTCCAGCCACTGCTCGATCTGCTGGAACAACTCGCCGAGCTTTTGCGCCCAGCGGGCTGATTGCACATCGAACTGCTGTTTTTTATGCGCTTCGCTATCGGCGTAATGACGAAGCATCTCGCCCAGTTGCTGTACATCGTCCATTGCGGATTTCCTTGGGTGAGCCCATTTGCGAAACCCGATCATGGCAGATGCGGCGCCTGGCCGTACGATTAACGCCCGCCAGGCTATCGCCTGCGAAACAACGGCCGTGGCTCGATGGCGCTGCGGCCATACAGCACGCTCATCCCCGCCAGGCCCTTGAGGGCATCCTCGGCGGACTTGTCGGCGCGCAGCGCAAACGCATCGAACCCGCATTGACGCATATGGCTGAGTTGGTCGCGCAATACATCGCCAATTGCGCGCAACTCACCTTGCCAGCCCAGTCGCGTGCGCAACAGATAGGCTTGGCTGTAGGCACGTCCATCGCGAAAGCTGGGGAAGTCCAGGGCGATCAGCGGCAAGGTGGCGAGCCAGGGTTGCAGGTGCTCGACCTCATCATCCGGCCCCAACCACACGCCCTGCCCCGCCTCATAGGCCGCCAGCGGCAGGATCAACGGGCCAGGCGCTCGCACCTCGTCGCGCACCAATACCCAGGGGTCATCCTCGACGATCCGCGCCACACCCTGTTCCAGCCTCAATAGGTTGATCATGCCGGCTGCCCCGCGTAGACCCGTTCCTTGAACGGCTCCAGGCCAATGCGCTGCAGCGTGTCGACAAAACGCTCCTCGCTTTCGCGGTAGCGCACGAAGGTGCTGATGACTCGCTCGATCACATCGGGAATTTCGGCGGCGCTGAACGATGGCCCGATCACTTTGCCCAAGGCGCTGTGCTTGCCCTGGGCGCCACCGAGGGTGATCTGGTACCACTCGCTGCCATTCTTGTCGACGCCAAGAATGCCGATATTGCCGATGTGGTGATGGCCGCAGGCATTGATGCAGCCGGAAATATTCAAGCTGATATCACCCAGGTCATGCAGGTAGTCCAGGTTATCGAAACGCTGCTGGATCGCCTGGGCGATGGGGATCGACTTGGCGTTGGCCAAGGCGCAGAAATCGCCGCCCGGGCAGGCAATGATATCGGTCAACAAGCCGATATTGGCCGCACCCAGGTCGTGTTCGCAGGCCAGTGTCCACAGGGCATGCAGCTGTTCCTTGGGCACGTCCGGCAGCACGATGTTCTGCTCATGGGCGATGCGTATTTCCCCAAAGCCGAAACGCTCTGACCACTGCGCCACGGCATCCATTTGCCGGGCGGTCACATCGCCCGGCGGCGCGCTGATTCCCGGCTTGGTGGAAAGCACCACGCTGGTGTAGCCCGGTACTTTATGTGGCATCACATTACGGCTGACCCAGCGTGCAAAGTGCGGGTTGTCCGCCAGGGCGGTGCCATAAGCCAGGCTGGTGTCGGCCAGGTGCGCATAGGCCGGTGGGACGAAGGCCGACGCCACACGGGTATATTCGGCGTCGGTCAACTGCGCCGGGCCGTCACGCAAGTACTGCCACTCTTCTTCCACCTCGCGGGAAAACGCTTCGATCCCCAGGGCCTTGACCAGGATCTTGATGCGCGCCTTGTATTTGTTATCCCGCCGACCGTGGCGGTTGTACACGCGCAATATCGCCTCGACATAGGACAACAGGTGCTGCCACGGCAACCCCTCGCGAATCATCAGCCCCAGGATTGGCGTGCGCCCCAGCCCACCGCCCACCATCACGCGCAACAGCATGTCGCCCTGGCGGTCACGGTAAAGGTACAGGCCGATGTCATGCATCATGATCGCGGCGCGGTCTTCGTCGGCCGAGCAGATGGCGATCTTGAACTTGCGGGGCAGGAACAGGAACTCCGGGTTGATGGTCGACCACTGCCGCAGGATCTCCGCCAGCGGGCGCGGGTCCAGAATCTCATCGGCGGCGACCCCGGCAAAGGCCTCCGTGGTGATATTGCGCACGCAGTTACCGGAGGTCTGGATCGCATGCATGTCGACCTGGGCCAGGCGTTCGAGGATGTCGGGCACCTGGTGCAGTTCGATCCAGTTGAATTGCAGGTTCTGCCGCGTAGTGAAATGGCCGTAGCCACGGTCGTAATCCCGTGCAATGCCAGCCAGCGTGCGCAATTGCCCGGCACTCAAGGTGCCGTAGGGGATTGCCACACGCAGCATGTAGGCATGCTTTTGCAGGTACAGGCCGTTTTGCAGGCGCAGCGGCAGGAACTCCTCCTCGCTCAGGTCGCCGGCGATAAAGCGTTCCACCTGGTCACGAAATTGCGCCACGCGCTCGAACACCAACGCCCGGTCGTATGCGTCGTATTGGTACATATCACTGCCTCATCAGGGTGGGCCGCATCCACGGTGCGGCTTCTATGGCACGACTATGCACCTGCGGCGCAGCGCGTTATAGATTCACATCCAGCGATAAAAAGCGGATCAGATGGCCTTAGAGCAGCGTTTTCAGGCTGGATAAACTGATCCGCAGTAATGAGGTTTTTCTGAGTCTGTTTTGTTTTGCCCACGCTTCCTACAGTGCCGCCACTTGGAACCGTGGGAGGACTGAGCATGACTACAGCAGCAACCGGACAGGCCTATAACTATAAAGTCGTCCGCCAATTCGTGATCGCCACCCTCGTGTGGGGCGTGGTGGGCATGGCCATGGGCGTCTGGATCGCCTCGCAACTGGTCTGGCCCGAGATGAACCTTGACCTGCCCTGGACCACCTTTGGTCGCCTGCGACCGCTGCACACCAGCCTGGTGATCTTCGGTTTTGCCGGCAGTGCGCAATTTGCCGCCAGTTACTACGCGGTACAACGCACCTGCCAGGTTCGGCTGTTTTCCGACACGCTGGCCGCATTCACCTTCTGGGGCTGGCAGTCAGTGATCGTGATCATGCTGGTCAGCCTGCCACTGGGCTACACCACCACCAAGGAATACGCCGAGATCGAGTTCTCCGGCGCGGTGTGGATGACCGTGGTGTGGGTGGCCTATGCCATTGTGTTTTTCACCACCGTGGTGCGGCGCAAGACCGCGCATATCTACGTGGGCAACTGGTTCTTCGGCGCGTTTATCCTGGTGATCGCGATGCTGCACGTGGTCAATCACCTGGCGATCCCGGTGGACTGGTTCAAGTCATATCCGGTCTACGCCGGGGCCACCGACGCGATGGTGCAATGGTGGTACGGACATAACGCCGTAGGCTTTTTCCTGACTACCGGTTTTCTCGGGATGATGTACTACTTCGTGCCCAAACAAGTCGGGCGTCCGGTGTATTCCTATCGCCTGTCCATCGTGCACTTCTGGGCGTTGATCACCCTGTATATCTGGGCCGGCCCACACCACCTGCACTACACCGCGCTGCCGGACTGGGCACAGTCGCTGGGCATGGCGATGTCATTGATCCTGCTGGCGCCAAGCTGGGGCGGCATGATCAACGGCATGATGACCTTGTCCGGCGCCTGGCATAAGTTACGCACCGACCCCATCCTGCGCTTTTTGGTGTTGTCGCTTGCGTTCTACGGCATGTCGACCTTCGAGGGCCCGATGATGGCGATCAAGACGGTCAACGCCCTCTCCCACTACACCGACTGGACCATCGGCCACGTCCACGCCGGAGCCTTGGGCTGGGTGGCGATGATTACCTTTGGCGCGCTCTACCACATGATCCCCAAGGTATTCGGGCGTGAACAAATGCACAGCGTGCCCCTGATCAACCTGCACTTCTGGTTGGCGACCATCGGCACGGTGTTGTACATCGCCTCGATGTGGGTCAACGGTATCACCCAGGGCTTGATGTGGCGGGCGGTGAACGATGACGGCACGCTCACCTACTCGTTTGTCGAAGCCTTGCAGGCCAGCCACCCCGGCTTTGTGGTGCGTTTTGCCGGCGGCTTGTTCTTTCTCAGCGGCATGCTGCTGATGGCCTACAACACCTGGCGCACGGTGCGGGTCGCCGACTTGCATGTGGCCCAACTCGATGCGCGGATCGCTTGATATGTGGAGTGTCCTCATACTGATATGCCTGTATGGCGCGGTGGAGTACTGCCTGCGCGGACAGACCAACGAGAGCCTGGATGAGGCCAGTCTGATTCCCTTTGCCGACGACCCGGAAGTGGCACGGCGGGTGGAGCTGGCCACGGGAAAACCGGTCCACGCGGTGGCACCGGAAACCGCCCGGCCGGGCTGGATCAACCTGGACATGTGAAACTGCTCCGGTCATTTGCTCGGCAACTGCGTATGACTATTCGGCGACCGATGAGTAAGGTGGGGCGACATTCCTTGTCAGGAGCATCGCATGCGCACCATCGGCCTTATCGGCGGCATGAGCTGGGAGTCCAGCGCCGAGTACTACCGCATCATCAACCAGCACGTGCGCGACCAGCTCGGCCCGCTGCGCTCGGCGCAATTGTTGATGTACAGCGTGGACTTCGGCCCGGTGGAACAGGCCCAGCATGCCGGGCGTTGGGACGACGCCGCGCTGATCCTGGAAGATGCCGCGCGCCGCTTGCAGGCCGGGGGAGCCGAGTGCGTAGTGCTGTGTACCAATACCATGCACCTGGTGGCGCCGCGTATTGAGGCGGCGGTGTCGATCCCATTCCTGCATATCGCCGATGCCGCCAGTGCGGCGGCCGTCGAAGCGGGCACCTTGACGGTCGGCTTGCTCGGCACGGCGTTCACCATGGAGCAGGACTTTCTCAAATCACGCCTGGCCGCCCAGGGCTTGACCGTGCTGGTGCCCGAGGCGCATGAACGCCAGGCGGTACACCGGATCATCTATGAGGAGTTGTGTGTGGGGGTGATCAGCGAGGCGTCACGCCAGGTGTACCAGCGGGTGATCGAGTCCCTGGGCGCACGCGGCGCCCAGGCCATCATCCTCGGGTGTACGGAAATCAGCCTGCTGATCAAGCCGGAACACAGCGACCTGCCGCTGCTGGACACCACCGAGCTGCATGCGCAGGCTGCGGTGGCGTTTGCCTTGCAGGATTAAGCCGACCGACGCAGGCGCGCCATGCTCAGGGTGTCGACGAACACACCATCACGCAGGGCGTAATCGCGCAGCCGCCCTTCGACTTCGAAGCCGAACTTGCGATACAGGTTATGCGCGGCTTCGTTGTCGGCATACACCGTGAGTTCGACACGGTGCAGGTTCATCCAGTTGTCGGCCACGTCCAGCGCAGCGGCCAACAACCGCGAGCCCACACCCTTGCCTTGCCAAGCCGTGGCCACGCCCATGCCGAACGATCCCGCATGGGCCTGGCGTACGCGCAGGTACTGTTCCAGGCCAAGCTGGCCAATCACTTCCCCCCCATGCAGCGCCACCAGTTGGAGCCGCCGCTCGTTGTCCATCACCAGGCGTTTGCGCCAGGTTTCAGCGGATTGGAAAGGCATCTGCAGCACCTGACGGCACACGGCCGGCTCGTTGTAGAGCGCGGCGACGCCTTCAAGGTGAGCTTCGGTAAAGCGCTGGATCACGATATGGGGTTCAGGCGGGTGCATTGTGTTTCATCCTTTGAAAAACAAGTGGCCGCCCAGTGTAGGGGTGGCTCTATCGGCGGTGCAACGCCGCCAACCGCCACACCCGCGCAATATCCGCCGACCTCTGCCGCAACAAGCGCGGTGCCTCACTGCACGCCTGCTCCAGGCTCATCGGCCCGGAGGGCAAAGCAAAAGCCGCCGCCACCCCATGGGCGTACATCTGCTCGTAGCCCTCGCCCAGGGTGCCGGCGATCACGATGACAGGGACGTTGTGCCGGTGAGCGATACGCGCCACACCAAACGGGGTTTTGCCCCGCAGGGTCTGGGCGTCGAAGCGGCCTTCGCCGGTGATCACCAGGTCGGCGCCGCGTACGGCTTCGTCGAGGCCCACCAGTTCGGCCACCACCTCCACACCGGCGCGGAACTGTGCGCCCAGAAAGGCCTTGGCGGCGAAGCCCAGGCCACCGGCGGCACCGCTGCCGGGCTCGTCGCGCACGTCCCTGGGCAGGACCTGGGCGCAATGGTCGGCAAAGTGGCCAAGGGCGGCGTCCAGCTGTTGGACTTGCTCGGGGTTGGCGCCTTTCTGCGGGCCGAAAATCGCCGAGGCGCCGTGGGGACCGCATAACGGATTGTTCACGTCGGCGGCGATATCGAAACGCACTTGGGCCAGGCGCGGGTCCAGTTGCTCGAGGCTGATACGTGCCAGTTGGCCCAACGCCAGGCCACCCGGTGCCAGGGCCTGATCTTCGGCGTCGAACAGTTGCACACCAAGGGCCTGCATGGCCCCCGCGCCGCCGTCGTTGGTCGCGCTGCCACCAATCGCCAGGATGATGCGTTGGGCGCCAGCATCCAGGGCCGCGCGGATCAGTTCGCCGGTGCCATAGGTGGTGGTCCGGCATGCATCGCGCTGGCCTGGCGGCACCCGTTGCAGGCCGCTGGCCTCGGCCATTTCGATGATGGCGGTGTGGCTGTCGGCCAACCAGCCCCAACGCGCGTCAACCGTCGCGCCGAGCGGGCCGCGTACGCGCTGGTGACGCAGCTCGCCATTGCACGCCGCAAGCACCGAATCCACCGTACCTTCACCGCCATCCGCCATCGGGCACTGGATCAACTGTGCATCCGGCCAGACCTGGGCCAAGCCTTCGGCAATGGCCTGGGCGACGCCGTCGGCACTCAGGCTGTCCTTGAACGAGTCGGGGGCGATGATGATTTTCATGGGCTTTCTCCGGTTTTTATGACGCCCATGCTGCCAGTTGGCTCCGGGAATAACGCCGGTCCGATGCACAAGTACGGGTGGGGTTTGTTGTTCATTCGGACAAAGGCTGGGGCAATAGCTGCACGCCAAGGTACAGCGCGAGCATGCCATCGAGGGTCAGCGGGTCGACGCCGCTCAGCTCGGCGATGCGTTCCATGCGGTAGCGCAGGCTGTTACGGTGGATACCCAAGGCATCGGCGCAAGCCTGGCTTTGCCCATCGTGATCGCACCAGCTGCGCAACGTGGCCAGGAGTTGGCCGTTACTGTCTTTGGCCAGCACTTTGCGCAAGGGGTTGAGCAGCTCGTCCAGCGCATCGTCGTTGCGATGGCGCCACAGCATCACCGGCAGACGGTAACGGTTGAGGGTCAACAGGCGCGACTGGGGCAAGATATCGCGCCCATAGGCCAACAAATCGCCGACCCTGCGGTAGCATCGACGCAATCCCGCCAGCCCATCGGCCTGCCCGCCAACGGCGACGCGCAGGATGTTCCAGCCCAGGCCCTGAAGCTTCTCCAGCAGGCGGAGGTTGTCCACCGGCACGGCTGCCGGTCGGCACCACAGCAGGGAAAACTGCGCCGAGCTCACACACCAGCTGTCCGGGTAGCGCGATGTCAGCCAGGCACTCAAGGCCTCCGCCGATTGCCCCACCCCCAATTCGAACAGGTAAGGCGTGCGTGCCATCTGCGGTTTGAGCCCCAGTTGTTGGGCTTCGTCCACCAGGCGGGGAGAGTCGCCGCTGTCAGCCAGCAACAAGGCGAGCAGATCGTCGCAGCGCTGGCGCCGCCATTGTTGTTCAACCTGCTGGTGACGTTGGCTGACCAACATTTCGGCGGTCATGCGCACCAGCTCGGCATAGGTGCGCAGCCCTTCCGGCTCGCCGGTGATGCCCAGCACGCCGATCAGACGTTGGTCATGCATCAACGGCAGGTTGATACCGGGCTGTACGCCTTTGAGGTGCTTGGCAGTCTGCCCATCGATTTCGACCACGCGGCCATTGGCCAATACCAGTTGCGCCCCTTCGTGGCGGGTGTTGATGCGTTCGGGCTCACCGCTGCCGAGGATCAGGCCCTGGCTGTCCATGACGTTGACGTTGTGGGGCAGGATCGCCATGGTGCGGTCGACGATATCCTGCGCCAAGTCATGATCCAGCTCGAACATGGGGCCATCTCCTGGAAAGAAGTCGTTGAAAGGGAGGGTTGTTCATCGGCACAGCGCAAACGATGCTTCACTGTGCGCGAGCACAAAGACAGCACCCCGCCAGGTGGCCGAGACTCGTTGGGCGATCAACGTTACCTGCGCATCGCGAAAAATCATAATAAAGAGAGATCCCCATGTCACAGAGCGCCGCTGCCACACTGGCCACCGATGACGATAAAAACGCCATCTACAAGCGCATCACCCTGCGCCTGATTCCCTTCATCTTCATCTGCTATCTGTTCAACTACCTCGACCGGGTAAACGTTGGCTTTGCCAAGTTGCAGATGCTCGATGCCTTGAAGTTCAGCGAAACCGTCTACGGCCTTGGCGCCGGGATTTTCTTTATCGGCTACGTGCTGTGCGGCGTGCCGAGCAACCTGGCGTTGACCAGGTTCGGCCCACGACGCTGGATTGCATTGATGATGATCGTCTGGGGCACGCTGTCGACCTGCCTGCTGTTTGTCACCACGCCGACGCACTTCTATACCTTGCGCCTGTTTACCGGTGCCGCAGAAGCGGGCTTCTTTCCCGGCGTGGTGTTGTACCTCTCGCAGTGGTTCCCGACGTTCCGCCGTGGTCGCATCATGGCCTTGTTCATGTCGGCGATCCCGGTCTCCGGCTTGCTCGGCAGCCCGTTCTCCGGCTGGATTCTCAACCACTTCGCTGCCGGCCAAGGCGGCCTCGCGGGCTGGCAGTGGATGTTCCTGCTGCAAGGCATCCCGACCGTGATCCTCGGCGCCCTCGCCTACTTCCTGCTCAGTGACAGCTTCGCCAACGCCAAGTGGCTCAAACCCCATGAGCGCGCGGTGCTGGAGGCCGACCAAGCGACGGATTTGGCGAACAAGCCGAAAACCACCACGGACTCCCTGGGAGAAGTGTTCAAGAATCCGGCGATCTGGGCTTTCGGCCTGATCTACTTCTGCATCCAGAGCGGCGTGTACGCGATCAACTTCTGGCTGCCGTCGATCATCAAGAACCTGGGGTTCAGCGATAACCTGGTGATTGGCTGGCTCAGCGCGATTCCCTATCTGCTGGCCGCGGTGTTCATGTTGCTGGTGGGCCGCTCCGCCGACCTGCGCAAGGAACGGCGCTGGCACTTGGTGGTGCCGATGCTGATGGGCGCAATCGGCCTGGTCATCGCGGTGAATTTCGCCACCACGCCGGCCATTGCGATTCTTGGCCTGACCATCGCGACCATGGGCGCCCTCACCGGCCTGCCGATGTTCTGGCCGGTGCCGACCGCCATGCTCAGCGCAGGCGCAGCAGCCGGTGGCTTGGCGCTGATCAACTCCATGGGCCAGATGGCCGGCTTCCTCAGCCCGTATATCGTCGGCTTTGTGAAGGATGCCACCGGGTCGACGGATATGGCGCTGTACTTGCTGGCAGCGGTGATTGTCGCGGGTAGTGTGCTGGCGTTACGCATGACGCGGACCTTGAAGGCCTGACGCCGCTTATGTAGGAGCGAGCTTGCTCGCGAAAAACCTCAACGATAACGCGTGTTTCCTGAATCAACGCGGTGCCTGTGAGTTTTTCGCGAGCAAGCTCGCTCCTACAGAAGGCGAGGTTCGCTTAACTGGGAGACCAGTTTGCCGGGCGACAGCGCTACAGCAGACCGCCGCCGTCGATATCGATCACGGCACCGGTCATAAAGCCATTCTCCATGGCCAGCACATACCCGGCCGCCACCTCCTCCGCTTGCCCCACGCGCCCTACCGGCAACGCACCGCCCGCCTTGGCAAACATCGCCAGCCGTTGTTCTTCAGCCAGCCCGGCATATGCCGGTGTGTCGATCACGCCTGGGCTGATCACATTGACCCGACGCGGTGCCAGCTCCTTGGCC
Organism: Pseudomonas sp. G11; assembly: GCF_029457515.1. NCBI lineage: Bacteria > Pseudomonadati > Pseudomonadota > Gammaproteobacteria > Pseudomonadales > Pseudomonadaceae > Pseudomonas > Pseudomonas sp. G11. The sequence goes on along the minus strand of NZ_CP120377.1, from coordinate 3,827,748 downwards.
AGTTGCTTGCCCAATGCTTCAGTGGCGGCGTTGATACCGGTCTTGATGAACTGCCCCGGTGCCAATTTTCTCCCCAACTGGCCAGAGGTCAGGCTGATGCTGCCGCGCTCATGCATAAAAGGCAGGGCCAACTGGATGGCGCGCAGTGAACCCCAGAGCTTCACGTTGAAATTGTCCTGGGCTTCGTCCAGGTCCGTTTCGACCAGGGGTTTGGCCCGTACCGAAGGGCCCGAGGTATAGACCAGGTGGTCAAAGCGCCCCACGCGTTCGAACAGTTGCTGGAGGGAGTTGGCGTCGGTCACGTCCACCGGTTCGCTGCGCACGCCGTTATCGACGCCGGAGGACAGGCGTCGGCCGGCCAACACCACCTGCGCACCACGTGCGGTCGCCGCCTTGGCCACGGCGGCACCGATACCGCTGCTGCCGCCGATTACGATCACGGTTTGACCGCTGAGGGAGGATGTCATGGGGAAATGTCCTGGGTTAGAAAGTGAGCGTTCATCTTCCCAGCTTGGCAATCGACGAAAAATCCCGGTAAAACGACAGGATCTTTAAAGGATTTTTATAAATGAGCTCGATTCTCGACCTGGAAGTCTTTGTTCGCACCGCCGACACCGGCAGCCTGTCTGCCGCCGCGCGCAGCCTGGGGCTGAGCCCGGCCGCCGCCAGCATCGCCCTCAAGCGCCTGGAAACCCGCCTGGGCAGTCGCCTGCTGGCCCGCTCCACACGCAGCATGCGCCTGACCGAAGAGGGTCGGCGTTACCTCGACAGCGTGCGCGAGGCGCTGGCGACGCTGGCCGAGGGTGAGCAAGCGCTCAGGCAGCAAAGCCACGGCTTGACCGGGTTGTTGCAGTTGGCGGCGCCGTCGGATTTCGGGCGCAACGTGGTACTGGGCTGGCTGGATGCGTTCAAGCTCGAGCACCCCAACATCCGTTTGCAATTGATGCTCAACGACAGCAATGCCGACCTGTTCCGCGAAACCGTCGACATCGCCCTGCGTTTCGGTGTCCCCCGGGACTCCAGCCTGGTGGCGCTGCCGGTGGTGCCCGATCATCGACGCATCCCCTGCGCCAGCCCCGACTACCTGGCGCGCCATGGCACGCCGCGCACCCCGACGGAGCTGGCGCAACACAACACGCTGCGCTACATGCGCCAGGGGCGCGCCAACAACACCTGGTACTTTCGCCAAGGCGCCGTGCTCCAGGAAGTCGAGGTGACGGGCGATTACCTGAGCGATGACGGTGAAATCGTGCGGCGCTGGGCATTGGCCGGCCATGGCATCGCCTATAAGGCCAACCTGGATATCGCCCGCGACCTCAAGGCCGGACGCCTGGTGCAACTGCTGCCGGACTGGCAGGGCGAACCGACGCCGTTCAACCTGATGTGCCCCCACCGCCTGCAAGTGTCGGAGCGGGTGAAGGTGTTGCACCGTTTTTTACAGGTGCGCTGCCAGGCCTTGCTGAACGAATGAAGAAACGCGCGCAGGGCTTGTTCCAGAGCCTGCGAGTCTGGTATTGCATAACGTACATTTGCGCGTTTCGAGGAGCTTTCCATGATTTACCGCACACTGGGCCAGTCCGGCTTGAAGGTCAGCGCGCTGACCCTGGGCACCATGATGTTTGGCGAACAGACCAGCACCGAGGACTCGCTGCGCATCATCGACAAGGCCTGGGACCAGGGCATCAACTTTATCGACACGGCCGACGTCTACACCGGCGGGCGCTCCGAAGAAATCGTCGGTGAGGCCATCGTGCGTCATCGCGAGGACTGGGTGGTGGCCTCGAAAGTCGGCATCGGCCCCGTCGACGGCGTACCCAACCGCAGCGGTTTGAGCCGCAAGCGGATTTTCAACGCGCTGGAAGCCAGCCTGAGGCGCCTGGACACGGATTACCTGGACATCTACTACCTGCACCGCGAAGACCACGGCACGCCGCTGGAGGTGACCGTGTCGGCGATCGGCGACCTGATTCGCCAAGGCAAGATCCGCTATTGGGGCCTGTCCAACTACCGCGGCTGGCGCATTGCCGAGGTGATCCGCGTGGCCGAGCGCCTGGGTGTCGACAAGCCGATCATCAGCCAACCGCTGTACAACATCGTCAATCGCCAGGCCGAGGTCGAACAGCTCACCGCCGCCGCCGCGTACGGACTGGGCGTGGTGCCTTACAGCCCATTGGCCCGGGGCGTGCTCAGCGGCAAGTATGCGCCCGACGTCACCCCTGAACCGGGCAGCCGCGCCGCGCGCCAGGACAAACGCATCCTGGAAACCGAATGGCGCGTAGAGTCACTGCGTATTGCCCAGCAGATCCAGCACTACACCCAAGGGCGCGGTGTGGGGATGGTCGAATTTGCGATTGCCTGGGTGCTGAACAACTCGGCAGTGAGTTCGGCGATCGTCGGGCCTCGTACCGAAGCCCAGTGGGACGCCTACACCGGAGCGCTGGATGTGCACATCAGCGCTGAGGATGAAGCGTTCATTGACTCACTGGTGACACCGGGGCATTCGTCGACGCCGGGGTTCAATGACGTGGGCCACTTCGTCTCCGGGCGAATCGCGCGACCTTGAGCCGGCGGCCATCGGTTGGATGTGCGCCGCTGGCTCAGTCCAGCGGCACATCCAGGCTGACCTTGACCCGGTCCATCACCACGATGCTGCGGAACCACTTGATATTGCGGTTCTCGTAGAACAACTGCCGGGCCAGGGTCTCGTATGCCTTCATGGTCTCCACCACGATCACCAGCATGAAATCCGCATCGCCAGTGACGTAATAGCACTGCTGCACCTGGGGAATCGACATCTGCGCCTTGAGTACATCAAGGTCTTCGATGTGCGTGCGTTCGGCGTGCACCTCCACCAGGATCGTGATCGGCTTGCCCAGCGCCTCCTGGTTGACCACCGCCGTATTAGCCGTGATCACCCCGCTCTGCTGCATGCGTTTGATTCGCCGCTGCACGGCAGCCGTCGACAAGTTGACCTGCTCGCCAATCACCCGCAGGGCGGTGGTGTTGTCATGTTGCAGGTGCTTGAGAATCGCCACATCGAATGCGTCGAGGGGTGGCTGCGGGGGGATGGACATCCGTACGAATCCTGGGCGTGAGAAAATTTCCCATAAGATGCCCCAAAACAGAGCAAACGTCTCAGCTCAAAAGCAATATATTCCCAGCCTGAAATCCCCCCTCTTTTTTAGCTATCGGTTTTCGCGAGGACAGCGTGTCTAAAGGTGTTGTGTTATCGGTATCGGCCTCGGTGTTATTTGCCGTGATGTATTACTTCACGTCATTGCTCACGCCATTGAGCGGCCTGGAGATTTTTGGCTGGCGCATGTTGCTGACCGTGCCGTGCATGACGGTGTTCATGCTGGTCACTGGCGAATGGCGACGGGTGTGGGAACTGTTGCGCAGGTTGGCGGCCCAGCCACGGCTGATTGCCGGGGTGGTGGTGTCCTCGGCTTTGCTCGGGGTGCAACTGTGGCTGTTTATGTGGGCGCCGCTCAACGGGCGCAGCCTGGATGTGTCGGTGGGGTACTTCCTGCTGCCGCTGACCATGGTGCTGACCGGGCGCCTGGTGTATGGCGAACGCCTTTCGCGCCTGCAACAGATTGCCGTGGTCTTCGCCGCCCTGGGGGTGCTGAACGAGTTGTATCAGGCGGGCGGTTTTTCCTGGGCCACGCTGGTGGTGATCATCGGCTACCCGGTGTATTTCGTGGTGCGCAAATACCTGGCAACCGACCACTTGGGCGGGTTGTGGCTGGACATGGCGTTGATGCTGCCGGTGGCCTGGTGGTTCGTGCAAAGCGGCGAACAAGGCTTCGCGGTGCTGGATGCCTATCCGAAGCTGTACGCACTGATCCCGATGCTGGGCTTGATCAGCGCTTCGGCGCTGGTGAGCTATATCATTGCCAGCCGCTTGCTGGCGTTCAGCCTGTTCGGCCTGCTCAGCTATGTGGAGCCGGTGTTGCTGCTCGGCGTGGCGTTACTGCTGGGTGAAGGGATCAAGGCCGGGCAATGGCTGACGTACATTCCGATCTGGCTGGCGGTGATGGTGCTGGTATATGAAGGCTTCAAGCACCTGGTGCGCCAGCGAAAAGCCTGACGCCAGGCAAAAAAATCGCCCGGCCGAGGCAGACCTCGACCGGGCGGTTTTTTGTTCAGTCGGCGGTCAATACACCGCGACGTACCTGGTCACGCTCGATCGACTCGAACAACGCCTTGAAGTTGCCCTCCCCGAACCCATCGTCGCCCTTACGCTGGATGAATTCGAAGAACACCGGGCCCATCAGGGTTTCCGAGAAAATCTGCAGCAACAGGCGCTTGTCACCTTCAATGGACGAGCCGTCCAACAGAATGCCACGCGCTTGCAGTTGGTCCACGGGTTCGCCGTGGTTCGGCAGGCGGCCTTCGAGCATTTCGTAGTAGGTATCCGGCGGTGCCGTCATGAAGCGCATGCCCATGCGCTTCAACGCGTCCCAGGTCTTGACCAGGTCGTCGGTGAGGAACGCCACGTGCTGGATGCCCTCGCCGTTGAACTGCATCAGGAACTCTTCGATCTGCCCTGCGCCCTTGGACGACTCTTCGTTCAACGGGATGCGGATCATGCCATCCGGGGCGCTCATGGCCTTGGAAGTCAGGCCGGTGTATTCACCCTTGATGTCGAAGTAGCGGGCTTCACGGAAATTGAACAGCTTCTCGTAGAAGTTGGCCCAGTAAGCCATGCGCCCGCGGTACACGTTGTGGGTCAAGTGATCGATGACCTTGAGGCCGGCGCCTACCGGGTTGCGCTCCACGCCTTCGAGGTACACGAAATCGATGTCATAGATCGAGCTGCCCTCACCGAACCGGTCGATCAGGTACAGCGGTGCTCCGCCAATCCCCTTGATGGCCGGCAGGTTCAGTTCCATCGGCCCGGTTTCGATATGGATCGGTTGCGCGCCCAACTCCAGGGCACGGTTGTAGGCTTTTTGTGAATCCTTGACGCGAAACGCCATGCCACACACCGACGGGCCGTGTTCGGCGGCGAAATACGAGGCGATGCTGTGGGGCTCGTTGTTGAGGATCAGGTTGATCTCGCCCTGGCGATACAGCTCCACGTTCTTGGAACGGTGGGTCGCGACCTTGGTGAAGCCCATGATCTCGAAGATCGGTTCCAGGGTGCCGGGGGTGGGCGATGCGAATTCAATAAATTCAAAGCCCATCAGGCCCATCGGGTTTTCGTATTGGTCTGCCATGTTCGGCGCCTCATCATGCTTATGATTAACGGATATCAATTGCCAGCAAGGATGAAGCGCGAGGGCGGTGCACACGAGAGGCCCCGCACGCTGCGGGCGAGGAAATCACCAAAGATGAGGGGGGAGCCGAGTAGCTTCATGGTTACATCAGTCTCTGACGGCCGAGGCTTGCGTGAGCGCAAGTCCATATTCTTGTATGCGTAAATCGATTCTACACAGCGTAACCGAGTTTGTCCGTACTCTTATCAAATCCCCATTGCCCTGACCCGCGCAAGGGGTTTGTTGCACAGGTAGATCCCCAGCAGGATGACCGCGCCCCCCATCAGCATCGGCGCAGTCAGAGGCTCTCCCAGCAGCAACGCGCCACAGATCACGGCCGTCAGCGGATTGAGCGCGATAAATACCCCGGAACGTGTCGCGCCAATGCGCCGGATACCCTCGTAGTAGCCGATATACGCCAGGGCCGAGCCCAGCACACCCAGGTACAGTAAGCTCAAGAGTTGTGGCAGATGAACGTTGCCGAGTGCTGCGGTGGTGAAGCTTCCCGTGGCCAACGTGGCAGTGCCCAGCATCGACGTCCCCAGCAATATCGACCAGGTCACCGTCTGCAAGGGGCCCAGGCTTTGGTTGAGTCCACGAGACAGCAGCGAGTAGACGCCCCACCCCGCCACGCAGCCGAGAATGAGCAGGTCGCCGATCCAGGCGTGGCTGGCCCCCTGCAACACGTGCGGGTTGCGGCTGACGATCACCGCCGCCGCGCCAACCAGGCACAACACGATGCCCAGCCACTGGGCGCGACCCAGGCGCTCCTTGAACCACAGCCAGGACGCCAGGCCGATCACCGCCGGGTTCAGCGCGACGATCAGTGATGCCCGCGAAGCATTGATGTACTGCAGCCCATAGAAGAAGCACAGGTTGTAGAAAAAGATCCCAAAAAACCCCAATACCGCCAACCGTGCCAGTTGGCGGGGGCTTGGGCGTACCAGCGCAATGCGCGCGCAAGCCAGGTACAGCAGCAGCGCCAAGCTCGCCAGGAGAAAACGCAGGCTGGCGGCCAGCAATGGATTGATCTGATCGGCCAGGTAACGCCCGGCGACGAAGGTGCCGCCCCAGACCATGGTGACGGCGGCGAGTTTGCAGTAAGTCAGGCGATCCGGGGTGGGGCTCATAGAAAGTTGCTCGAGGGACGAAAGAATGCAGTTATTCTTTTGCTAATACTTCCTCATCGTAAAATGAGTGTTTGCTCATGACACTGACTCAATTGGAAATTTTTGCCCTGGTTGCCGAGCTGCAAGGCTTTACCAGTGCGGCCCACCGGCTGGGCATCAGCCAATCTGCGGTATCCCACGCCATCAAGGCGCTGGAGCAGGAGTTGGGCGTGGAACTGTTTCGACGTCACCAGACCCTGGTGGAGCCGAGCGATATTGGCCAGCAATTACTCGGGCGCGCCCGTGCCATGCTGGGCCTGGCCAACACCCTGCAACAGGAGGCCGCCGATGCTCGAGGCATGAAGCGCGGCACCTTGCGCATCGGTTCGTTTGGGCCCACTGCGTCGAATCGCTTGCTGCCGAGCATTCTCAGGCGGTTTCGCGCAGCGCATCCCGGCATCGAAGTGCACGTGGACGAGGGGCCTGATCGGCAAGTACTCCAGTGGCTGGATGAGCGGCGTATCGACGTCGGTTTCGTGGTACTGGAACAAGAGCGCCTCGACACCTTTGCGGTGTTCGAAGACCAGTTGGTGGCGCTGTTGCCCGCCGATCATCCCCTGGCCGCACGAGAGGCCTTGACCCTGCGAGACCTGTGTGACGATCCGTTCATTCTCACCGAGGCCGGCTCCTCGGAGTTGGTCACTCGCCTGTTCAGCGCGGCCCGGTTGCAGCCGAAGGTACGCTATCGCTGCGCCCAACTGCTCAGCACCCTGGAAGCGGTCAGTCGTGGCGATGGCCTGAGCATCGTGGCAGAAGCCTCGTTACCGCAGGCAAGCGACCCGCGTTATGTCAAACGCGCGTTGTCACCCCGCGTGCCGCGCCAGATCGGCCTGGCCGTGCTGGACCGGCGTCAGTCGTCTCCTGCCACGCTGGCCTTTATCGCGATGGCACAGGCCCCGGGAATGGCGAGCATATTTCCAGCCGGCCATCTATCATCGACGCATCCCTGACCGGCCTACCGGTACATTCCCCCACTGTGTAACAGGCCGTAGAACTCATGCCGCTCACCGTCCAAGGTCCTCGAAAGCCCTTCACACGCTACTCGATCAGTGCATTGTCCGGGCTGCTGCCGATCCTGATGGGTGTCGTCATCCTGTACTGGCAAGCCGAACGCACGCTTGAACAGAGCACGGCCCAGACGGCCCAGGAGGCCGTGCGCCAGTTCGACCTGATGCTCGACAACACCGCACTGGCGGCCCAAGCCTTGCTCCCGCTGGCCGGCCAACCCTGCGACGCCGCTACGCAATTGGCCTTGCGCGAACAGGTCACGCGCCGACCGTTCGTACGCGCCACCACCTTGTCCTGGCAGGAAAACATCTATTGCAGCTCATTGTTCGGCAGCCACTACGCATCGCAGGTCAATCCGGATGATTATGTGGACGGTCGCCTGTGGTTGATGAATGGCAACCCGGTCACACCGGATACCGCGCTGCTGGTCTATCGCCTGGTCGAAGGCGACCAAGGTGCCTTTGCCTCGATCGATGGCTACCACCTGACCAACGCCCTGCGCCTGATCAGCCGCTATGCGCAATTGGTCCTGCAAGTGGGCCCCCATTGGCTGGACGCTGAGGGCAACGTGCATGACACGGCCGTGCCGCAGTTCGCGGTGGCCCATCACCACCTGGTCTCGCCGCGCTATCACTACAGTGTCGAAGCCGGTATGCCGGCGGGCGAAACCTGGCGTTATATGCAAGCGCGCTACCCGGCGATGTTCAGCCTGGTCGTGTTCTTCGGCATCCTGGCGGGCCTGCTTGCGCACTGGCTGCAAAAACGCGTGTCGGCCCCCTCCCATGAGTTACAGCGCGCGTTGGGGGCCAACGAGTTCATGCCTTATTTTCAACCCGTGGTCCGCGGCGATACCCGCCAGTGGGCGGGCTGTGAAGTGCTGATGCGCTGGAAACACCCCAAGGAAGGCCTGGTGCGCCCCGACCTGTTCATTCCGCTGGCCGAGGATTGCGGCCTGATCGTACCGATGACCCGCGCGCTGCTACGCCAAACAGCCGCGCAACTGGCGCCCCATGCCGCGCGCTTCAGCCCAGGCTTTCATATCGGCGTGAATATTACCGCCCGCCACTGCGAGGACCTGGCGCTCGTGGAAGACTGCCGGGAGTTTCTGGCGGCCTTCACGCCTGGCCAGGTCACACTGGTACTGGAGCTGACCGAACGTGAGTTGATCGAGCCCACGGACATCACCCGCCGCCTGTTCGACGCCTTGCATGCGCTGGGCGTCATGATCGCCATCGACGACTTCGGCACGGGTCATTCCAGCCTGGGTTACTTGCGTAACTTCAATGTGGACTACTTGAAGATCGATCAAAGTTTTGTCGCCATGATCGGTGTGGACGCGCTCTCGCGGCACATCCTGGACAGCATCATAGAACTGTCCGTCAAGCTCGACCTGGGCATCGTTGCCGAAGGCGTGGAAACAGCAGAGCAATGTGAATACCTTGCCGCACACGGTGTGCACTTCCTACAGGGTTATCTGTTTGGTCGTCCTTTACCTTGTGATGAATTCATTAAATCCCTGGCCCGCCATTGAATAGCCAGCGACTAATACGATGAAATAATGTTGTTCAGACAAAAGACATGATTTACTCATGACGGATTAACTACTACAATTTTTCTTGCCTGTGCAGAAGTCCGCAGGACGGCTTTTTCCTCGAGTCGCCTTAACGCGCTTGGCTTGTAGCTTTGTCTGCAGTTGATATCAGTCAAATACACTATTGGAGTACAGATTTTGTCCAGACTCGCCGAATTTCGCGCAGCAGAAAAAGCCCTTCAAGAACAGCTTGCCCAGCTGGAGTCCTTGAAGAACGATGCCGGCCTGAAGAAAGAAATCGAATTCGAAGAAAAGCTTCAAGCGCTCATGAAGAGCTATGGCAAAGGGCTGCGCGATATCATCTCGATCCTCGATCCCAACCTGGGCAAGGCCGGTGCGTCGGTTGTCGCCGCACCAAAACAGCGCCGCGCACGCGTGGTCAAGGTTTACCAAAACCCGCACACCGGCGAACTGATCGAAACCAAGGGCGGCAATCACCGCGGCCTGAAAGCCTGGAAAGAACAGTATGGCGCCGCCACTGTAGACTCCTGGCTTCGCGGCTGATCCACCGCACTAACAAAAAGCCTCGCATAAGCGAGGCTTTTTATTTTCGAGTTCGAAAACGAACTTAAATAACATTTCATTCGGTTCAAAAACGATTGATGTAACGCCATCAAAGTTTCAAGCTGTCACGCACCGAACTGACTTCATCCTTGCTCGCTTCGTAAGCTTGCGCTTGGCCCGCGTATGAAAATACATAGGCTTTATCGACATCAACAGCGCCCACCAATGTTTGCGACAGCACATGCCGCCCGTTTTCGGTAATCACGCAAGTAGTTTCGAGCGCATCGAGGCGACTCAACGTCGTGGGGTGCATCTTGGTGCAAACGCTTTGATAACCGCCTTGGGCAAAATCCTTCTGGATGGATTTACGCATTTCCAGCAATACCCCCTGAAGATTAACTTTATGTCCGGCCTCGATCGGCGTACCAGTCAACTCCATGACCATCAGGGTGCTGCCGTTTTCATCGTTCTTGATGGCCCGTTGGCGTGACACGGCGGCAGGGTTGGCGGGTGCCTGGTCGTCGGGCACCACCTCCTCCACCTGCCAGCCACTGGGCCAATGAATTTCCGGGTCGGCCGCCAGCACAAAGGGGCTGCCCATCAGCAAACACAAGGAACTCAACAGCGGTCTACGAAATTCGATCATTGCAAAAAACGCCCAAGGTTCAAGCGACAAAGTTTGAGCCTCGGCACCCACGGGCCGCAAGGTCCGTGTGGGCTTTTTCATTTGGCGCTGCGCGCAGGCCTTGCGTATCATGGTTCGGCTGCACGGATGCCAGCCGCAAGCCAAGGGACCGCTCATCTCACATCGAGCCGCATTTGCCCGATTTTTTCCTGGAGGGCCCATGAGCCTGCACGATCTGAACACTTTCCCGGGCGTCACCGCCCAACCTGACACCGCCACCGCGAACTTCGTGTTCAACCACACCATGCTGCGGGTCAAGGACATCACCAAATCGCTGGATTTCTACACCCGCGTACTGGGTTTCTCCCTGGTTGAAAAACGCGACTTCCCGGAAGCCGAATTCAGCCTGTACTTCCTGGCGTTGGTGGATAAGGCCCAGATCCCGGCCGACGCTGCCGAGCGCACCCAGTGGATGAAGTCGATCCCAGGCATCCTGGAACTGACCCACAACCATGGCACCGAAAACGATGCCGACTTTGCCTACCACAACGGCAACACCGATCCGCGCGGCTTTGGCCATATCTGCATTTCGGTGCCGGATATCGTGGCGGCATGCGAACGTTTCGAAGCCTTGGGTTGCGATTTCCAGAAGCGCCTGACCGATGGTCGCATGAAAAGCCTGGCGTTCATCAAGGACCCGGATGCGTACTGGGTTGAGATCATTCAGCCAGCGCCGCTGTAAACGAAAAAACCCCATGATCGCTCATGGGGTTTTTCATTTCCGGGCCCGGATTTACGCCGGAGCGGACGTCCGAATCAGGTGATCGAACGCACTCAGGGAAGCCTTGGCGCCCTCTCCAACCGCGATCACAATCTGCTTGTACGGCACCGTGGTCACGTCACCGGCAGCGAATACACCGGGCAATGAGGTTTCGCCACGGGCGTCGACAATGATCTCGCCACGGGGCGTCAGCTCCACGGTGCCTTTGAGCCAGTCGGTGTTGGGCAGCAAGCCGATCTGCACAAAGATGCCTTCCAACTCGAGGGTCTTGAACTCGCCGCTGTCGCGATCCTTGTATGCCAGGCCGGTGACTTTCTGGCCATCCCCCTTGACTTCACTGGTCAACGCGCTGGTGATCACGTCAACGTTGGGCAGGCTGTACAACTTGCGTTGCAGCACCGCATCGGCGCGCAGCTTGCTGTCAAACTCGAGCAGCGTGACGTGGCTGACGATACCTGCCAGGTCAATGGCGGCTTCGACGCCGGAGTTACCGCCGCCAATCACGGCCACGCGCTTGCCTTTGAACAGCGGGCCATCGCAGTGCGGGCAAAAACACACGCCCTTGGCCTTGTATTCCTGCTCCCCCGGCACACCCATTTCGCGCCAGCGGGCGCCAGTGGCCAGGATCACTGTCTTGGACTTGAGCGTCGCACCGCTTTCAAAGCGAATTTCGTGCAGCTCACCGGCATTTTTCGCCGGGATCAGGCTGCTGGCGCGCTGCAGGTTCATGATGTCGACGTCGTACTGGCGCACATGGGCTTCGAGCGCGCTGGCCAGTTTCGGCCCTTCGGTTTCCTGTACCGAAATAAAGTTCTCGATGGACATGGTGTCCAGCACCTGACCGCCGAAACGTTCGGCTGCCACGCCGGTACGGATGCCTTTGCGCGCTGCGTAGATGGCGGCTGCCGAACCGGCCGGGCCACCACCGACGACGAGTACATCAAAGGCGTCCTTGGCGCTGATTTTCTCAGCGGCTTTTTCGATGCCGCTGGTGTCGAGCTTGGCGAGGATTTCTTCCAGGCCCATGCGGCCTTGGCCGAAGTTCACCCCGTTGAGGTAGACACTGGGCACCGCCATGATCTGGCGCTCATCGACTTCCGCCTGGAACAGCGCGCCGTCGATGGCGACGTGGCGTATGTTCGGGTTCAGCACAGCCATCAGGTTCAGCGCCTGGACCACGTCCGGGCAGTTCTGGCAGGACAGCGAGAAGTATGTCTCGAAGCTGAACTCGCCTTTAAGGGCGCGAATCTGTTCAATCACTTCGACACTGGCCTTCGACGGGTGGCCACCGACTTGCAGCAGGGCCAACACCAACGAAGTGAATTCATGGCCCATGGGGATACCGGCGAAACGCAGGCTGATATCGGCACCCGGGCGGTTGATGGAGAACGACGGCTTGCGCGCATCATCGCCATCGGTTTTCAGGGTAATCAGCGTGGTGAGGCTGGTTACGTCCTGCAAAAGGGCAAGCATTTCCTGGGATTTCGCGCCGTCGTCGAGGGAGGCGACGATCTCGATCGGCTGGGTGACCCGTTCCAGGTATGACTTCAACTGAGCTTTAAGATTGGCGTCCAACATACGGGCGATTTCCTGTTCATTCGGTTTATTGCAGACAAAAAAACGCCCGAGCGAATCTCGCCCGGGCGTTTCGAGGGCGGTGTTGCTTACTTAGGTGCGGTAATCCGCCCTTGATACTTCACAGACTTAGATCTTGCCGACCAGGTCCAGGGACGGCGCCAGGGTGGCCTCGCCTTCTTTCCACTTGGCTGGGCACACTTCACCTGGGTGAGCAGCGACGTACTGGGCTGCCTTGATTTTGCGCAGCAGCTCGGAAGCGTCACGGCCAACACCACCGTCGTTCAGCTCAACGATCTTGATCTGACCTTCAGGGTTGATGACGAAGGTGCCGCGGTCTGCCAGGCCAGCTTCTTCGATCAGTACGTCGAAGTTGCGGGAGATGGTCAGGGTCGGGTCGCCGATCATGGTGTACTGGATCTTGCCGATGGCTGGCGAAGTGTTGTGCCAGGCAGCGTGAGCGAAGTGGGTGTCGGTGGAAACACTGTAGATTTCCACGCCCAGTTTCTGAAACTCGGCGTAGTTGTCAGCCAGGTCTTCCAGCTCGGTAGGGCAAACGAAGGTGAAGTCGGCTGGGTAGAAGAACACTACAGACCATTTGCCTTTCAGGTCAGCGTCGGTCACGTCTACGAAGTTGCCGTTTTTGTATGCGGTAGCTTTGAACGGTTTTACTTGGCTGTTGATGATAGGCATCGTTGACTCTCCGTCAGGGGTTAAGAAGTTGATGAAGTGAATCCTACCCACTCTTCTGGACGATGGCTCATTGGCAAACCTGATGCTGACGATTGGCTTTCTCTATCAGGCAACCGTATTAATAGAAGAAACATCAAATCAGCGCGGGAGTGGCCAAGGTCATGCCGAGAAAGGGTGTTGCTTCAACATAGCGCATGGCCGATTTCATGTCGCTCCAGCCGACGTAACTCATCAGCGACTTCAAATCCCAGCCGCTGCGATGGGCCCAGGTCGCAAAGCCGCGGCGCAGGGAGTGACTGGTGTAGTGCTCGGCAGCAATGCCCGCACGCTCAAGGGCCTGGCGCAGCAGCGGAATCACACTGTTGGGGTGCAACCCCTGCTCGCCCACGTTGCCCCAGCGGTCGATACCGCGAAATACCGGACCGCGCACCAGGGCCGACGCGCTGAGCCACTCGCTGTAGGCCTGCACCGGGCACAACCTTAGTAAAGCGGGGGTTTGGTAGGTCTTGCCGAGGTTGTCGCGATCGCTTTTGCTGCGTGGCAGATACAGGCTGATGCCGGCTCCGGGCACGGCCTGGACATGCTCGATGCTCAGCCGACATAACTCATCGCTGCGAAACCCCCGCCAGAAGCCCAGCAGGATCAGTGCAGTGTCGCGCTTGGCGCGCAACCATCGAGCTTGATCCTGAGCCTTGCCCGCCTCGATCGCCTCAACCTCAAGGGACGCCACCACTTGCTCCAGATGCTTGAGCTGCAACGGCTCGGCCTGTTTTTCCTGCGCAGGGTGCACGGCGCGAATGCCCTTGAGCACCTTGCGCACGACCGGCGCCTTGGTCGGGTCGGGGAACCCCTGGCTGGTGTGCCATTGCGCCAGCGCCGAGAGCCGCAGTTTCAAGGTGTTGACCGCCAATACCCCAGCGTGCGCCACCAGATAACGCGCCACGCTGTCGCTCGTCGCCGGCAGGAATCCGCCCCAGCTCACTTCGAAGTGCTCGATGGCCGCGCGATAGCTGCGGCGCGTGTTATCGCGGGTGGCGGCGTTGAGGTAACGATCCAGATCGCTCATGAAAGGCCTATTCGTACTGCTATCGGGGGTATCGGCGGCTGAAACCTGTTTGACACGGGATAATACGCCAATATCCCATCTGTTAAATCATGAATTTGAACCCTATTTTATTCGTGATACAGTATGTATCTACATAATACGTACCACAGTACTAAATCGACGGAGACCCCATGGCTCGCGGCGGCATAAACAAAGCAGTAGTTCAAACGGCACGCCTGGCGATCCTTGCCCGCGGCGAGAACCCCAGCATCGACGCCGTGCGCATCGAAATGGGCAATACCGGCTCGAAAACCACGATTCATCGTTATTTGAAAGAATTGGATGAGAGTGAAACCCGCCTGACCATTACCGAAGCCCCCATCGACGAGGAGCTTGGCGAACTGGTGGCGCGCTTGGCCCAGCGCCTGAAAGAGAAAGCCCAGGAGCCGATTGACCTGGCCTTGGCGCAGTTTGAACAGCAGAAGACCGCCCTGCTCGCCCAGATCAATGCGCTGGAAGAGGCCCACAGCCAGCTGCAGCAGCAATTCGATATCCAGGCCGCGGCCCTCGCCGAAGAAAGTGCCGCCCTGCAAACCGCCAGCACCAGCCTGCAGACCGAGCAAACCCGCAACGCCGGCCTCAGCCAGGCGTGCAGTGACTACGAGCTGCGGATCAGTGACAAGGACGAACAGATTCGCTCCCTGGAAGAAAAGCACCTGCATGCCAGGGATGCGCTGGAGCATTACCGCACTGCAATCAAGGAGCAGCGCGAGCAGGAACAGCGTCGCCATGAAGGCCAGCTGCAGCAGGTCCAGGCGGAACTGCGCCAGGCCCAGCAAAGCGCCATGGTGCGCCAGGACGAGATCACTCAACTGCACCGCGACAACGAGCGGTTGCTGATCGAGCAACGGGTAACAACGAAGGAACTCAGTGCATTGCAGGAGCAAATCCGCAAGGATCAGGCTCACCAGCTCAAGCTGAGCGAGCAGGTCAATCAGATCGACAACGAACGCACCGTGCTTCAGGAGCGCCTGCGCGTCGCAGTACTGGACAGTCAATCACGCCAGGAAGCGCTGATCGCCCACCAGCAGACGAACAAGGCGCTGGAACTGGACCTGATCAAGGCCCAGGCCACCATCGACGCGTTGCGCCTGGCGGCCGTCATTGCAACGGCGCCAGAGGCCACGCCTAAAGCCTGATCAGCCAGCCACGGGCGTGCGCATGGTGACGAACTCTTCCGCCGCCGTGGGGTGCACGCCGATGGTTTCATCGAAATGCTGCTTGGTCGCGCCCGCCTTGAGCGCGATCGCCAGGCCCTGCACGATTTCGCCGGCGTCTGGGCCAACCATATGGCAACCCAGCACTTTGTCGGTGTCGGCATCGACCACCAGCTTCATCAAGGTTTTCTCCTGACAGTCTGTCAGCGTCAGCTTCATCGGCCGGAACCGGCTTTCAAAGACCTGCACCGCATGGCCCTTTTCTTTCGCTTCTTCTTCCGTCAGGCCGACGGTGCCGATGTTCGGCAAGCTGAACACCGCCGTCGGGATCATCGCGTAGTCCACCGGGCGATATTGCTCAGGTTTGAACAAGCGACGCGCCACAGCCATGCCCTCGGCCAGGGCGACCGGGGTCAATTGCACGCGCCCTATCACATCGCCAATGGCCAGGATCGACGATTCGGTGGTCTGGTACAGGTCATCCACTTCGACAAAGCCGCGCTTGTCGAGTTTGACGCCAGTGTTTTCCAACCCCAGGTTATCCAGCATCGGACGACGGCCAGTGGCGTAGAACACACAATCGGCTTCCAGCACTCGACCATCTTTCAGCGTTGCCTTGAGGCTGCCATCGGCCTGCTTGTCGATGCGCTCGATATCGGCGTTGAACTGCAGGTCGAGGCCGCGCTTGGTCAGCTCTTCCTTCAAATGCGTACGCACCGAACCGTCGAAACCACGCAGGAACAGGTCGCCGCGATACAACAAGGAAGTGTGGGCCCCCAAGCCATGGAATATCCCGGCGAACTCGACGGCGATATAACCGCCCCCCACCACCAGCACACGCTTGGGCAGCTCTTTCAGGAAAAACGCCTCATTCGAACCGATCGCATGCTCGCGCCCCGGAATCTCAGGGATCTGCGGCCAGCCGCCCGTGGCGATCAGGATATGCTTGGCGGTGAAGCGCTCACCATTGATCTCCACCTGATGCGGGTCGACCAGCCGTGCGTGCCCCTCATGCAGGGTGACGCCGCTATTGACCAGCAGGTTGCGATAGATGCCATTGAGACGGTTGATCTCGCGATCCTTGTTGGCGATCAGGGTCGCCCAATCAAAGTTCGCCTCCCCCAGGGACCAGCCAAAGCCACTGGATTGCTGGAAATCTTCGGCAAAATGCGCGCCGTACACCAACAGCTTCTTCGGCACGCAGCCGACGTTCACGCAGGTACCTCCCAGGTAGCGGCTTTCTGCGACAGCCACCTTGGCACCAAAACCGGCGGCAAAGCGCGCCGCACGAACGCCACCGGAACCGGCGCCAATTACATACAGGTCAAAATCGTAGGCCATTTCACTCTCCTCGGCAGGCCATCAGCATACCGACTTACATGGGGCTGAAAAACGAAAAAGCCACCCGAAGGTGGCTTTCTCTAGCGTTCGTACTTTAAATCAGGCGGGCAACCGTGAATCAGTAAGCCTTGCCAGTCTTGTAGAAGTGCTCGTAGCAGAAGTTGGTCGCTTCGATGTAGCCTTCGGCACCACCGCAGTCAAAGCGGCGACCTTTGAACTTGTAGGCAATCACGCAACCGTCTTTGGCCTGCTTCAACAGGGCGTCGGTGATCTGGATCTCGCCACCCTTGCCTGGCTCGGTTTCTTCGATCAGCTTGAAGATGTCCGGGGTCAGGATGTAACGACCGATGATCGCCAGGTTCGACGGTGCATCTTCCGGTGCTGGCTTCTCGACCATGTCGCGTACGCGGATCAGACCGTCGCCAATGTCGTCGCCAGCGATCACGCCGTACTTGTTGGTTTCCTGAGGGTCAACCTCTTGAACCGCGACGATGGTGCAACGGTATTTCTGGTACAGCTTGACCATTTGGGTCAGGACGCCGTCGCCTTCCAGGTTTACACACAGGTCATCCGCCAGGACCACGGCGAACGGTTCGTCACCGATCAGTGGGCGGCCGGTGAGGATGGCGTGGCCGAGGCCTTTCATCTGGGTCTGGCGGGTGTAGGAGAACGAGCACTCGTCGAGCAGTTTACGGATGCCGACCAGGTATTTTTCCTTGTCGGTGCCCTTGATCTGGTTTTCCAGCTCGTAGCTGATGTCGAAGTGGTCTTCCAGCGCGCGCTTACCGCGGCCAGTAACGATAGAGATTTCGTTCAAGCCGGCATCCAGTGCCTCTTCGACGCCGTACTGAATCAGTGGCTTGTTCACCACCGGCAGCATCTCTTTGGGCATGGCCTTGGTCGCTGGCAAGAAGCGAGTGCCGTAACCGGCTGCTGGGAACAAGCATTTCTTGATCATATGAGTCCTTACAAAGGGCTGTGCGTACGGAATTCGGCGCAGTCTAATCAGGCCGCAGTCACCTTACAATGGGTCCTGCTGGCGTTGCGATGTCAACATAGAGAAAAAATGTCGTCGTAAGTTCCGCTAATCCTACGAAGCGCTTCACTAACGACACCTCCAAATCAGATTTTTCCTCCGATTTAAAAGGGACCCAACCTTTTTAGCACGCTTTTCGGCGCCAGACATTGACATGGAATAACTTCGGCGAGCCTGCGACATTTGGCGCTATCATTACGCCTTTGAATCCGACCACGAGATTGTTAATAGATGTCAGAACCCAAAGGCGTAAATGGCTACCTGATCACCCAGCGTGCGGACGGCTGGCACCTGATCAACTTCCACGGAGACAGCGTCGCCGGCACATTCGCGACCGAACGTGAAGCGATTGCGGTTGCCGAAGTGTTCGTGGATGAAGCAGGCCACGCGTCGAGCAAGCGCCCGAAGGGCAAGTAAACCTCGCCGCCCAGCGCATAAAGCCCCGTTCAACGGGGCTTTTTTGTGTTTGTCTGTACCTACATGGCAGTTCGCTATAATCTTCCGCAAACGCCCCACGACAGTGTCCGCGCTCCTTCCAACACCTTTGACGACGAACACACATGAACAAGATTCTGGCCCTGACTGCGGTACTGGCGCTTACCGGTTGCACCACCACCTCTGACGTCTATCTGAAAAACGGCGAACAGGGGCTGACCATCGATTGCTCGGGCGAAGCCAACTCCTGGGCCAGTTGCTACGAAAAGGCTGACGCCTCCTGCGCGGGCACCGGTTATCGCATCGTCGGTACCGAGGGTACGCCGGCGTTGAGTGAAGATGACAAGACCCTGGGCAAGGATGTCGGCAACTTCAAAAGCCGCAGCGTGGTAGTGGTCTGCAAGTAGGCGCAAGTGCCCTACATGTGAATTTCCGCAAACTTGATGCCGAGGCCGCGAATGGTCTCGATCAGGTCGTCCAGGCGCTGGAACGACTCCACCTCATCCTGATCATCCACCAGGAAAAAACTGCGCCCACCGCTTTTCTTGAAGAATACGATCCACTCGCCTGGATCGGCGGGGTTCTGGATGACATGGGTGGCCGAAATCTGACCCTCGGCATGTTGGGCTCTGACGTGTTCGCGTTTCATGACAGGTTTCCACATAAAGACAAATGCCGCGCAAACCCAAGGCTTGAGCGGCATTTTTGCATTGAATGACCGACAGTTTAACGGATGCCCTGCCCGATCAGCACGCCCTCTGCGGTTTGAGCGTAAAGATTGACCCCCGAGTGGCCGCTCGTGGCTGCTGACGTCGGCGGCCACCTCCCAGGCCGGCGTCCTGGCTCAGGTTGTAACGCTTGGCGGGTGGCGACAACTCATAAAAAAGCCTGGCGCTGTTACGACAGGGCCAGGCTTCTTTTATCGGATTCAAGGGGCGGCGGGTTCACGCGACTTAGCCGGAAATGCACTCTTCACCGGCCTTCTTAACGTCACCCGGACGGATAGGCACGTTGGACATGCTCTCGTAGAGCTTGATGCTGCTGCCACTGGAACGCTCTTCGATCTCGAAAATCGCAGAAGGGTCGGCGGAGAACTTCTGTGGCACGATGACTTGTACCCCCTCCTTATGAGGTTCGATCTGCGGCGGCCGGCGCGTCGTGGACAGTTTGCGCACCACACAGGCAGCATATTCCTGTGGTTTCTTCCCGGATATAACCGCCAACGTCGGCGGGGTCTGCTTGATGTCTGCAACCGAAGCACACCCACCTAGCGCCAGGGCCAGAACCAACACACTCCACTTCATAAAAAACCTCCGATAAAGACCCTACGACAGCGGGGATGGTAATTTTCTCCCGCCAAAGTAGGATTTATCCCTGATAACTCGGTAGATAACTGTTTTAAATTGTCAAAGTCGTCGACGACGGCCCGATAATAAACGCGCTGGGGCTGATAAACTCCATCTTAACCTACGTATCGTTCTGATTTTTCAGAAAAAGCCCTTCTGGAGACACCCCCATGAAATTCATCCACCAGCGCGAGCACCTCAACGAAGGAGACATCGTTGTTATCGAATGCTCGCAAACCTGCAACATTCGCCTGATGAGCGACGCCAACTTTCGCAGCTTCAAAAATGGCGGGCGCCACACCTACCACGGCGGCGCTTTCGACAAATTCCCGGCAAAAATCACCGCGCCGAGCACCGGGTTCTGGAACATCACCCTGGACGTCGTGACCCGCCGCGCCATCAGCGTCACCCGTAAACCCACCTTGTCCCACAAGATCCGCATCGTTCGTCGCACCAGCTCCAAACTGAGCTGATCCGGACTCTCGACAGGAAAAAAGCTGTGACCACCACCAAATACGTCATCAAGTACAAGCTCAACGGCGAGCGTCGTTTTGAATTTGCCCAGTTGCACACCAACAGCGTTGAAGAAGCCAAGCAAGCCCTGGCAAAAATTCACGATGCCAACGACGAAATCACCGACATCAATGTGAGCAAGGCGCTGTAAGGACATGACCGGCCCTACCGCTGACCTGTTTGCCGATGATGCGCTGCAACAACCGCAGAAGCGCGAGCAGATTGGCGAACAGTCCTACGTCCTCAGAGGTTATGCCCTGCCCTGGATTGAGCGCCTCCTACCCGAATTGCGCCGTGTACTGGCGCAATCGCCATTTCGCAAGATGGTCACCCCAGGCGGATTTACCATGTCGGCGGCCTTGAGCAGCTGCGGCGAATTGGGCTGGAACACGGATGCCAACGGCTACCGCTACAGCGCGCTGGACCCGCGCAACCAGCAGCCTTGGCCGGCACTGCCCGACGCGATGCGCCAACTGGCGGTGCAGGCGGCCGCGCAAGCCGGGTTCAACGACTTTGTGCCCGACGCCTGCCTGATCAACCGTTACGTGCCAGGGGCAAAGATGTCATTGCATCAGGACAAAAACGAGCGCCGCTACTCGGCGCCCGTCGTGAGTGTGTCCCTGGGGCTACCGGCGATCTTCCTGTTTGGTGGCCATGAACGCAGCGACAAGGCGCAAAAAGTCTCGTTGTTCCACGGCGATGTGGTGGTGTGGGGCGGTGTCGATCGCTTGCGTTTCCATGGGGTGATGCCGATCAAGGATGGCGTGCATCCCATCATGGGCCCGCAACGTATCAACCTGACCTTTCGCACCGCCGGCTGATTTGACCGCAAGCTTCAGAGTGCCAGGCCGAGGCGTCCCGACTAATCTGGCGGTGACCCGTCAGGAGTGCAGGCAATGATCAATCCACAAGACCCCCGCTGGGCAGCCATCCTGGCCCGTGACCCCGAGACCGACGCGCTGTTTGTCTACGGCGTGAAGACCACCGGCGTGTATTGCCGCCCCAGCAGCGCTTCGCGTTTGCCGCGCCCGGAAAACGTCGAATTCTTTGACACCGCGCAACAGGCCGAAGCGGCAGGCTACCGGCCCAGCAAGCGTGCCGCCGGCGATCAGACGCAACGGGCCGCGCATCACGCCCGCCTGGTGGCCGACGCCTGCCGGCAGATCGAGCAGGCCGACACCGCGCCAGGCCTGCAGCAACTGGCCCAGCACGCCGGGTTGAGCCCCTTTCACTTCCACCGGGTATTCAAGTCCGTCACCGGCCTGACCCCGAAGGGCTACGCCAGTGCCCATCGCTCGCGCAAAATCCGCGATGGGCTCAAGGATCAGCGTTCGGTCACCGACGCCCTGTATGACGCCGGCTTCAACTCCAACAGCCGCTTCTATGAATCGGCCAATCAGTTACTCGGCATGACGCCAAGCGACTACAAGGGCGGCGGCACCAACAACACGATTCGTTTTGCCGTTGGCCAATGTTCGCTGGGCGCGATTCTGGTTGCGCAGAGTCATCGCGGCGTCTGCGCGATCCTGCTGGGCGACGACCCAGACAAGCTGGTACGCGACCTGCAGGATCAATTTCCTAAAGCCGACATCATCGGCGCCGATCGCGATTTCGAACAATTGATCGCGCAAGTAGTGGGTTTTATCGAAGCGCCGGCCCTGGGCCTCGACCTGCCATTGGACCTGCGCGGCACGGCGTTCCAGGAACGGGTATGGCGGGCCTTGCGCGACATTCCGCCGGGCAGTACCGCCAGCTACGCGCAGATCGCCCAGCGGATTGGCGCGCCCCAGTCGTTTCGGGCGGTGGCCCAGGCCTGTGGGGCCAACAGCCTCGCGGTGGCCATTCCCTGCCACCGCGTGGTGCGCAGTGATGGCGAACTGTCGGGCTACCGCTGGGGCGTGGAGCGCAAGCGGCAACTGCTGGAACGGGAAAGCCCGACAAAAGCCTGACGGATGCCGATGTAGGTCAACGCCAGGTCCTGCGCCAGGCAAGCCTCGACCTTGCCGGCCACTTCGCCCCGCAGATCTACGCCATCGACTGATGACCGCGCACGAAATACCCGCTTCGTCCAGTGAATAAAACAGACTGGCCGGGTGCCAAGGGCCCTGCTAAAACAGCGCACAGTCTTACTAACGCTGGAGACGCATCCTATGAGCACCTGGCCAGACACCCGTATTCTCGACCTGTTGGGCATTGACGTGCCCATCATCCAGGCACCCATGGCCGGTGCCACCACCCCGGCCATGGTCATTGCCGCCAACCAAGCCGGTGCGCTGGGCTCGATGCCTGCCGCGGCGCTGAGCACCGAGCAACTGCGCGAAGCTTTGGCCACTATCCGGCAGGGCAGCACGCGGCCGATCAACGTGAACTTTTTCTGCCATCAGCCGCCATTGGTCGACGACGAGCGTGACCGTCAATGGAAGCATCTGCTGGAACCCTACTACCGCGAACTGGGCGCCGACTTCGATGCGCCGACTCCCGTGTCCAACCGTGCGCCGTTCGACGACGCGGCGTGCCAGGTCGTGGAAGCATTTCGCCCCGAGGTGGTGAGTTTTCACTTCGGCCTGCCGGAAAAAGCGTTGCTTGACCGGGTAAAAGCCACGGGGGCCAAGGTGCTTTCCTCGGCCACCACCGTCGAAGAAGCCGTGTGGCTGGAACAGCAGGGCTGCGATGCAATCATTGCCATGGGCCTTGAAGCGGGCGGGCACCGGGGGATTTTCCTGAGCGACGACCTCAACACCCAGATTGGCTTGATGGCACTGGTGCCGCAGATTGTCGACGCGGTCAGCGTGCCGGTGATTGCGGCCGGGGGTATTGGTGACGCGCGTGGCATTGTGGCGGCGTTCGCCCTGGGTGCTTCTGCCGTGCAAATGGGTACCGCCTACCTGTTCACGCCCGAAGCGAACGTCAGTGCGTCCCACCATCATGCGTTACGTCATGCCCAGGCCAGCGAAACTGCACTGACCAACTTGTTCACCGGCCGGCCGGCGCGAGGCATTGTCAACCGCGTCATGCGTGAACTGGGGGCGATCAACCCGCTGGCTCCGGCGTTTCCGCGGGCTGGTGGGGCCTTGATGCCACTCAAGGCCAAGGACGAAGCGGGCTTCAGCAACCTGTGGTCAGGCCAAGCGCTGCGGCTGGGCAAGGATATCGGAACCTTTGAGCTGACCCGCGAACTGGCCAGGCAAACCCTGGCGAAGCTTAAGTAGAAGCAGGCCTGTGGCAACTTTGCACTGTACCGGCAATGGCCAACCGCTATATATTCCCATACATAGCGGTTAAGCCTTCAACCTATAACAAGCCGTACACGTCCCAAGGAGCTGCTTCATGATGATTCGCGCCGCACGCCTGGCCCCAACCGCCCTGGCCACCCTGATGGCTGCCTTCGCCGTGGGTTCGGCCCATGCCGATGAAGTGCAGGTGGCCGTGGCCGCCAACTTCACCGCACCGATCCAGGCAATTGCCGCTGACTTCGAAAAAGACACCGGCCATAAACTGGTCGCGGCCTATGGCGCCACCGGGCAGTTCTACACCCAGATCAAGAACGGCGCGCCGTTCGAGGTGTTCCTGAGCGCCGACGACACCACCCCGAAAAAACTCGAAGACGAAGGCGCCACCGTCAAGGGCTCGCGCTTCACCTACGCGGTGGGCACCCTGGCGCTGTGGTCGGCCAAAGCAGGCTATGTGGACGCCAAGGGCGAGGTCCTGAACAAGAACGACTTCAAGCACCTCTCCATTGCCAACCCGAAAGCCGCGCCGTACGGTCTCGCTGCCACCCAGGTGCTGGCCAAAGAAGGCTTGACCGAGAAGGTCAAGGACAAGATCGTTGAAGGCCAAAACATCACCCAGGCCTACCAGTTTGTCTCCACCGGCAACGCCGAGCTGGGATTCGTCGCCTTGTCGCAGATCTATAAAGACGGCAAAGTCACCAGCGGGTCGGCGTGGATTGTCCCCGCGTCGCTGCACGACCCAATCAAGCAGGACGCGGTGATCCTCAACAAAGGCAAAGACAGCGTCGCAGCCAAGGCACTGGTGGAGTACCTGAAAGGGCCAAAAGCCGCTGCCGTTATCAAATCCTACGGTTATGAGCTCTAAATGCCACTTTCGAGTGCCGATTTTTCCGCTATCTGGTTGACCGTCAAGCTGGCCTCACTGACCACCGTGATCCTGCTGGTCATCGGCACTCCGATTGCCCTGTGGCTGTCGCGCACCCGATCCTGGTGGCGCGGCCCCATTGGTGCGATCGTCGCCCTGCCGCTGGTGCTGCCGCCCACGGTCATTGGCTTCTACCTGCTGTTAACCATGGGGCCCAATGGCTATTTCGGCCAGTTCACCCAATGGCTGGGCCTGGGCACCCTGACCTTCAGTTTCGCCGGGTTGGTGATCGGTTCAGTGATCTATTCCATGCCGTTTGTGGTGCAGCCGTTGCAAAACGCCTTCTCCGCCATCGGCACACGCCCGCTGGAAGTGGCTGCGACCTTGCGCGCCAATCCCTGGGACACGTTTTTCACGGTGATCCTGCCCCTGGCACGCCCAGGATTCATCACCGCGTCGATTCTCGGTTTTGCCCATACCGTCGGTGAGTTCGGCGTGGTGCTGATGATCGGCGGCAATATCCCGGACAAGACCCGGGTGGTCTCAGTGCAGATCTACGACCATGTCGAAGCGATGGAGTATGCCCAGGCCCATTGGCTGGCCGGTTCCATGGTGATCTTCGCGTTCCTTGTATTGCTGGCGCTCTACTCCAGCCGTAAAACCAAGATGGGCTGGAGTTGATGTCGATGATTAATGTGCGCCTGCATCTCAAGTACGCCGCGTTTGCGCTGGAGGTGGACCTGCATTTGCCCGGTCGCGGCGTGACAGCCCTGTACGGGCATTCGGGTTCCGGCAAGACCACCTGCCTGCGTTGCATCGCCGGGCTGGAGCGCGCCAAGGACGGGTTTGTCCAGGTCAACGATGAAATCTGGCAGGACAGCCGCAGCGGGCTGTTCGTGCCGCCGCATAAGCGCGCGCTGGGTTATGTGTTCCAGGAGGCGAGCCTGTTTGCGCATTTGTCCGTGCGGGCCAACCTGGAGTTCGGCCTCAAGCGCATCCCTCGCCAGGCGCGGCGCGTTGACATGGCCCAGGCCACGGACTTATTGGGGATCGGGCATTTGCTCGAACGTCATCCCCAGCACCTGTCCGGGGGGGAACGCCAGCGCATTGGCATCGCCCGGGCATTACTGACCAGCCCCAAGTTACTGCTGATGGATGAACCGCTCGCGGCGCTCGACAGCAAACGCAAGGGCGAGATCCTGCCGTACCTGGAGCGCCTGCATGACGAACTGGATATCCCGGTGCTCTATGTCAGCCACGCCCAGGACGAGGTGGCACGCCTGGCCGATCACATCGTATTACTCAGCGAAGGCAAAGCCTTGGCCAGTGGCCCCATCGGTGAAACCCTGGCTCGCCTGGACTTGCCCCTGGCGTTGGGCGACGACGCCGGCGTGGTGATCAGCGGCACCATCAGCGCCTACGATGAACATTACCAATTGCTCACCCTGCAATTGCCCGGCAGCGCCTTGCGCATGCGTGTGGCCCATGCACCGCTCGCACTGGGCAAGGCCCTGCGGATCAAGGTGCAGGCGCGGGATGTCAGCCTCAGCCTGCAAGGCGAAGAACCCAGCAGCATCCTCAACCGCCTGCCGGTGACGGTTACCCAGGAAATTTCAGCGGATAACAGCGCCCACGTGTTGGTGCGCCTGGATGCTGGCGGCACGCCGTTGCTGGCGCGGATCACCCGTTTCTCCCGCGACCAATTGCAACTGCACCCTGGGCAGATGCTATGGGCGCAGATCAAGGCGGTTGCCGTATTGGCATGACAAACCTTTTTGGCACGACCGCAAAACCCTGCGGTCAATCAGACATACCGGCCTGACTGATTGCCAAGGACCCTGCGCCATGCCCGATTCTGCCTTGCCCGCCGACCTGCCCCACGACCTGCATTATGTTGATGACACGCAGCCAGGCATTCGCCGTAAAAAGCTGCGTGGCAAATTTCAGTACTTTGATCCCCAGGGCAAGCGCATCACCGATCCCGAAGACATCAAGCGCCTGAACGCCCTGGCCGTACCGCCCGCCTATACCGATGTATGGATCTGCGCCGACCCGCGCGGCCATCTGCAAGCCACCGGCCGCGACGCGCGCGGACGCAAGCAGTACCGCTACCACGCACGCTGGCGTGAAGTACGCGACACTGACAAATACGCACGCCTGCAAGCGTTCGGCGAAGCCCTGCCCAAACTGCGCAAGCAGCTGCAAGCGCAACTCGCCGAACCGGGGTTCACTCGGGAAAAGGTGCTGGCCACCGTGGTCATGCTGCTGGATGCCACATTGATTCGGGTCGGCAACACCCAATACGCCCGTGCCAACAAATCCTACGGGCTGACCACCCTGCGCAACCGGCATGTGGACATCAAGGGCAGCGAGATCCAGTTCCAGTTTCGCGGCAAGAGTGGTGTCGAGCATCAAGTCAGCGTCAAGGACCGACGCCTGGCCAGCGTGGTCAAGCGCTGCCTGGAGTTGCCGGGGCAGAACCTGTTCCAGTACCTGGACGAAGACGGTGAACGCCGCACGGTCAGCTCCCATGACGTCAACGCTTACCTGCACAGCCTCACCGGCGCCGACTTCACCGCCAAGGACTACCGCACCTGGGCCGGCACCGCCATGGCGCTGGCGGTCCTGCGCGAACTGGAGTGGCAACCGGAGTCCGACGCCAAACGCCATGTGGTGGCGATGGTCAAGGACGTCGCCAAGCAACTGGGCAACACGCCGGCGGTATGCCGCAAGTGTTATATCCACCCGGCGGTGCTTGAGCATTTCAGCCTCGGCCAGCTATCGAAACTGCCCAGGCCGCGGGTACGCAAGGGCCTGAAAGCCGAGGAAGTCGCGCTGGCGATGTTCCTGGAACAACTGGCTGCCGACTTGCCGGACAAGGCCAAGGTAGGCTAGCCTCTGCCTCCCTTCCAACTCATGGGACGACCGCCGACGTGAATCACTAAGCCTTCCAAAATGTATCTGCAACGAGCCGCCTGGCGCGCTTGTTGGCCTGTCGACATTTTTTTGGAGGTGCTGATGACTGACGTCAACCGGCTGCCCGTGCTTGTATCCCTGCAACACCTGTCCTTCCAGTTCGCCCATGGCGAAACCTTGCTGGAAGACCTGAACCTGTCCATCGATCACACCCCCACCGGGATAGTCGGCCGAAATGGCTGCGGCAAAAGCATCCTGGCGCAATTGATCGCCGGGGTTCTGCGCCCCTCCTCCGGGACACTCAAGGCATACGCCAGCGTGGCCTACGTCCCGCAGGCCCTGGCCATCCAGGCTGGAACAACCGTGGCCGATGTCACGGGCACCGCTCCAGTATTGGCCGCGCTTGCACGCATGACCCAAGGCCAGGGGCAAAGCGATGACCTGGAACTGATTGACGAGCGCTGGGACCTTGCCGAACGCCTGCGTACAGCCCTGGATGCAGCCGGACTGCACGGCCTCGACTTCAACGCCGCAGCCGATCGACTCAGCGGTGGCCAGTTGGCCAGAGTCGCGGTGATCGGCGCCCTCCTGGCGGCGCCGCAGTTGCTGGTACTGGACGAACCGACCAACCACCTCGACAGCGCCGGTCGCGAGTGGCTGCTGCAAGCGCTGCACGACTGGCGCGGCGGCCTGGTGGTGGTCAGCCATGATCGGCAACTGCTCGACAGCCTGGGCCGCATCATCGAACTGTCGCCCCTCGGCGCTCGTGTGTATGGCGGCAATTACCAGGCCTATCGTAAACAGCGCGACACCGAGCAACACGCCGCCGTCTCGGCCTGGGAACACGCCCGCCTGGAACGCAGCCGCGAGCGTCGGCGCCTGCAAAATGACCATGACAGCCTGCAGCGCAGCGCCGCCCGTTCACGCAAGCATGCCGAGACCGCCAACGTCGACCGCTTCACCAAGGCCCGCTGGAAAGGCGCGGCGACGCAAATCGTCAGCACGCTGCGCAGTGCCCATCAGGCCTGCAAGAACGAGCTGGATGCGCAGGTGCGCCACGCCTACGAACGGGTGGCGCAACAGACACCAACGTTGCTGGCCTTGCCGGATTCGGCAGTCCCCAATGGCCGGCAAGTCGTGGCCCTGGTCGAGGCCCGCCTGCCGTGGGTGGATCAGCCGTCGATCACGTTCAGCCTGGCGGGCCCCGTGCGCGTCGCCGTGCGTGGGCCGAACGGTTGCGGTAAATCCACCTTGCTCAAGCTGCTGGCGGCCCAATCGCAGCCGGTCAGTGGCGAATGCTCAGTGCCGGTCCCGTGTGCCTACATCGATCAGCACCTGGCATTGCTGGACGACCAGCGCTCCATCATCGAGCAACTCAACCTGCTCGACACACCGCTGGCGGAAGCCGACGTGCGCACCCGCCTGGCCCTGCTGCAACTGGATGCAGTGCGGGTGACACGACCGACGGGGCAACTCAGCGGCGGCGAACGCTTGAAGGCCGCGATGGCGGTCGCCCTGTGGCGGCAAGTCCCGGCGCAACTGCTGTTATTGGACGAGCCGACCAATCACCTGGACCTGGAGTCGGTGCTCGCCTTCGAACAGGCGTTGAAAGGTTTTAATGGGGCGATCGTCGCGGTGTCACACGACGCAGCCTTTCTGCAGGCCATCGAGCCCACCCACTACTTGACCTGGCGAAACGAGGGTTGGCGACTGGAGGGTGTCTGAGATCATTGCGCGGACGCACAAAGCGTCCTACGGTAGTGGCCGGATAATCTCACCGAGGAACCCGGCCCCATGCTGCCTTCATCCCGCAAGCCTTACACCAACGCCGCACTCGCTCACCGAGAGCGATGGCGTGGCCGAGTCGGCTTGATGCTGGTCGCCAGCCTTTCGGTGCTGGCGGGTATGACGGACGCCATTGGCTTCATGGCCAGCGGCGACTTTGTTTCGTTCATGAGCGGTAACACCACGCGCCTGGCGGTAGCGATCAGCGAGGGTGACCTCGGCCTGACCGGGCGCCTGCTGTTGCTGGTTGCTACCTTTATCGCTGGCAACGCGTTGGGGGTGGTCGTCAGTCGCGTCAGTCAACGCCATGCCCTGCCTTTGCTGTTGTGCATCGCGGCCCTGCTCTGCGGCGGTGCGCTATGGCCGTTTGCGGAAATGTTGCCAGCGTTGCTGGCGGCGATCGTGGCCATGGGCATGCTCAATGCGGCGGTCGAGGAGGTCAACGGCTTGCCGGTGGGTCTCACCTATGTCACCGGGGCGCTTTCACGCTTCGGGCGCGGGCTGGGCCGCTGGATGATGGGAGAACGGCGCAGTGGCTGGCGTGTGCAATTGATCCCGTGGACGGGGATGTTTGTCGGCGCGGTGCTCGGGGCGCTGCTGGAGCACCAGCTGGGCCTGCGTGCGCTGTTGATCAGCGGTGCCCTGGCGGCATTCCTGGGGGTGGTGACGTTGAAGATCCCCCGCCGCTGGCACCTGGGCTATATGCCTCGTTGAAGGTACGCGCCGATGCAAAGGGTGCCCGCCCGACGTTGGGCCTCGACATCCGTGTACTGGTAAAGAGCCATCACGTCGAGCGAGCGAGTGAATCATAAGGCAATGCCCAGTGGCTGTCCCGCCGGGCATTTCCGAAAACGGCTAAGGCAACGGATTACAGACAGGTCGCGAGAGCGGCCAACCGGCGCTTGGCTGGCATATCGTCCTGGGCGGCGAAGTAATTGATGGTGGAGCCGGCACCGGCAGTGCGCACATCCACAAAGTAATCGCCGCCGGTGGTGTAGACCGTGAAACCACCGGCCTCGGTCGGCTCCTTGAACCCGCCGGCATCGACGCCGAACACGCTCTCGTCCTGCCAGCCGAACTGGATGCATTGAGCAACCACCAGGGCGGCCTTGTCCGAAGCCAGGGTCTTGTAGGGTGTACCGGCGCGCGCCGTGTTCATCTTCGAACCTGCGCAACCGCCGAGCATCGCCAGCACCAATGCGCCCACTACTACCTTCCGCATGCCATTGCCTCCTTGAAAAAAACGCGACTCTACCATTAGCAGGCGACACCCAAGGATTATTACGTCACCCTGTCGCCTACTTGCGAGTTCGCTTCTACCTGGAAAACCGATGACACCCAACGCCGAACACTACAACCCGTCCACCGATTACGCCGACAAGCTGATCAGCCGCATCGGCCAGACACCCACCTGGATCGCCAAGCGCATTGGTGTCACCGACAAGCGCATTCGCTACATTCTCGATGGCGAGCGCACGGTCAAAGGCGAAAGCACGCCAATCCAGATGACTTACACCGAGCAATTCGCCCTGGAGTGCCTGGCTGCCGAGGCGCAGTCCAGGAAGAAATGACCAGGCGCCGGCTTTAGCCTCAAGCGCCGTCGCAGCCCCGCCCAGGGCTGCTTTGCTGTCAGCCGTATGAATTTAGTTTCACTGTGAAGGAAGACCGTGCCACCCATACTGGCCAAGCTCATTTTTAGAAGTCTCCCTTCTGCCCGCCCTCCCGCGGGCTAATGAGATGGTCCCCCCCACACCCTGCGAGGGCTACGCTTTCGCAGGGTGTTTTGTTTTTGGAGGCCATCATCATGAGCGAGTCAGCACTGATCGGGATCGATCTCGGCAAACATAATTTCCACCTTCTGGGCCAAGACAAATCGGGCCGCGAGGTGTTTCGCAAAAAGCTCTCGCGAGCGCAGATGATGCGGTTCTTCGGCAACTTGCCGAGCTGCGTCGTGGTAACGGAAGCCTGTGCCGGCTCTCACTTCATCGCCCGTCAGCTTGCGGCGATGGGGCATACGACCAAGTTGATTTCACCGCAGTTTGTCCGCCCTTTCGTCAAGGGCAACAAAAATGACTTTATCGACGCAGAGGCCATTTGCGAGGCGGCTTCCCGTCCGTCCATGCGCTTCGTTACGCCTAAAACCGAGTCTCAGCAAACCCTGTCTGTCCTGCATCGCATGCGCGAGTCGTTGGTGCATGACCGCACCAAGACAGCCAATCAGATGCACGGTTTCCTGCTGGAATTTGGCATCAGCCTGCCCAAAGGCTCAGCCATCATGAAGCGTTTGGCAGCTGTTTTGGCCGAGCATGAGCTGCCTGTGCGGCTGACAGTGCTGTTGCAACGCCTGCACGATCACTTCGTTTACCTGGATGAACAGATCAAGGAACTGGACAAACAACTGGCTTGCCAGCTGGCCGACGATGATCTGGGGAGCCGTTTGCTTAGCATGCCGTGTGTCGGTCCGATCACCGCCAGCCTTCTGGCTGTAGAAATGGGCGATGGCAAGCAATACCGATGCAGTCGCGATTTTGCGGCTTCAGTGGGCTTGGTGCCGCGACAGTACAGCACGGGCGGCAAAGCCAATTTGTTGGGGATCAGCAAGCGGGGTGACAAGCACCTGCGGCAACTGCTGGTGCAATGCTCCAGGGTTTACATGCAGAGGCTGGATCATCAGAAGGGGGCTTTGGCCGACTGGGTGCGAGCGCTGCTGCGCCGACGACACTCGAATGTGGTGGCCTGTGCCCTGGCCAACAAACTGGCGCGTATCGCTTGGGCGATAGCGGCTCACCATGCGCAATATGAAGCAGGGCCAGACGCCTTGAACGCCTGACCCTGCGGTTGTTGCAGTACCACAATTCACCCTTCAGGTTTTGCGATAGCTGAACAACGGATGACGTGAACGGCCTACCGGCCTGGCGAAGATCCTGACATAAAAATCGGCTTCAGAAGCCGACGGGCTTTTAAGGATCGTCAGGCGCGACTCTCATCGTGGCGCTGGGGCAAGCCCCAAACAGACGCCGGATAGATTTAAGCAAGCCAACCACATCGCCCGTTAATCAGTATTGCAAAAATGGGGGGGACCATAGATTTTTTTTGCCTGCGTATCAGAGCCACCAGCGAAACAGATAGAACAACGCCATGCTCAGCAGCACCGTGAGCAGCACGTTACGCGTCCAGAACATCAGTGCGACCGCGCAGACTCCGGCCAACAGGTAAGGATTGGCCGGGCTCAGGTTGAGTTGGTGGTCGGCGAGGAAAATAATCGGCCCGCAGATCGCCGTGAGCATGCCCGGCACGGCAAAACCGAGAAACTCCCGTGCGCCACGGTTGAGCCGTACTGGCAGCCGCGGCTCGAGAAACAGGTAGCGGTTGAGAAACACCACCAGCCCCATCGCCACAATCATGAGGTAGATCATCGCTGCCCTACCCCCAATCGCTTGCAGGCAAACCCTGCACTCATACCCAACACACCGGAAACCACCACCGCCGACTCCCAGTGCAAGTAACTCAGCCACACCGAGCACAGCAGCGCAACCGCGACACACACCACCGTCGGCACGTCACGAACCACCGGTGTAATCAAGGCGATGAAGGTGGCGGCGATAGAAAATTCGAGCCCGAGCTGATCAAGCCCGGGAATGCTCTTGCCGAGCACGATGCCGACCAGGGTGAACAGGTTCCAGACGATATAGAACGTCAGGCCCACCCCCAGGGCGTACCAGCGGTTGAACGTCTCACGGTCATAGTGGTTGACCAGCGCGAAGAACTCATCGGTCAGCAAAAAACCCAGGCTCATGCGCCAGCGCGCGTTCAGCGCGGATAACGTCGGGCGCATGTGCATGCCGTAGAGCAAATGCTGGGAGGTCAGCAACAGCGTCGTCAGCACGATCGACACCAGGCTGGCGCCGCTCTTGACCATGCCGATGGCCACCAACTGCGCGGCCCCCGCAAAGACAATGGCGGATAAACCCTGGGCTTGCAGCGGCGTAAATTGCGCATCAATGGCCATGGAACCGGCGAGCAGTCCCCACGGCGCACAGGCCAGGGATAATGGAATGACGGCGATCGCGCCACGGGCGAACGCGTAATGAGGCAAGGCAGTAGGCATGAAGGCAGCTCATCGACAGACAGTCGACAAGCATGCCAGCGTACTAATCAGGTTGTCTTGAACGATATTGCACGGGCCCTGCCGTCATTGCCTCTACGGCGGCCCTAGAGTGCCGGCATCGAAGCTGCGGCCACAGGCTGTTTAGGGTTTTCCGACCGTGGAGGAAAATGCACAGGTTCATAACTGAAATTTTTGTATTTTTCGTAATCCTTACTGTCAACGTCGGAAGCATAGGGATTTTTTTTGATCACTCGATGCCGGCGCTCGACAGGCAGTACATCATCGAACTGCACTAATTTTTTGCTTCGATCCGACGATGCAAAAACAGCCTCGATATCGTCCAGCGTGAACTCAGCATTGACTCTGTTTGCATAAGCCTTAACCGGAACCCCGACGTTCGCCTGAAACTGCGCAGCAAAAGAACGCTCTCCGCCGGCCCCCGAATGGCACATCAACAAACGTATATTTGCGTATTTATCGGTGGGCACGTTGTTATCCCACAGCATCTCCGTCAACTCGTCGGCGTCATAACTCACGTCATTGAGCACCATATTCGCCACCGGCTCTGCGCCGTCGTCTGCGAGCATGCCATGGGCCACGATATTCAGTCGCTCCGCTCCGTTATAAGTGTCCACAAAGGTAAAAATCAGGTCGTTTAATTTATTCAGGTCCCTGGGCTGCTCATTCAGCTTGATACGTTTGGCGTCCTCCGAAGGGTGCGATTCATCAAGGCGTACCCGTTTATTATCGCTGGTGGATGGCGCATCCCCGGACAACTCGACAACATCGGTGGTCTGCGCGACTTCATCGCTGTCAAATACCGCCTCGAACGCCAAGAGTTTCTTGTTCTCGCCAGCCGCTTTTTCAATCGCATCCGGTAACTTTCCAAGGCCGCTGACGGAAAGGCCAGGCAAGCGCGCAGAAGCATGAAAAACGCTCGGCACGGCATTGAGCAGACCGAACACTGTGCGATCCGTGGCCGTTGATTTGCCATGCACCGCATCATCAATACCTACGCCGATTTCAGTGGCTCCAGCGGCGACGTAAACGGCCTCAGCGGCAATCGCTACTTCTGGAACGACCATTGCCAGTGGCGTCAGCATGAGCGCGGCCGTGGTCGCGGCCTCGGCAAGCGTGGTCAGCCGGCGCTTGAGCACATCGGCGTTGGTGACAATCTCATGGTCGGCGTCTGCATAGGAGCGTGCCTTTTGTCGCAGCGTCATGGCGCGGAACGGATCATCGCTCACAGGTTCTGTGGTGATATAGGCCTGCGGGTCCCATCCATTGGGTGCTTCAAACCCCCACTTATTGGGCGTTTTTGCCTCGGACCAGCCGCCCAGCCCCTTAAGCGCTTGTTTGACACCGTCCGAAAACACCTTGTCGTCTTGATCGTTTTCTTTGAAATGCGTACTCAACTGCACTCGTTTGTTCGGATCGGCCGCCTGATCCGCCAACCAGCCTTTCATCTGCGCAACGCTGTCAAATCGATGAATCGGTGAGGAGTTTCCGGGGATATACAGCAGCGTGTGATTGATTTTCTGGCCTTTGCCATTCATGCGCGGGCGCTTGTCAGTGACGTAGACGAGATCGGTGGAAGGACTGCCGTCAATGGACAACAGGCCGGTTTCAAGCGTGGCGTCCTGGCGAAACGGCGCCTTCAGGTCAGCCGCCGTCATATCGCTCAGACGGCTGCCGACACCAAACCCTGCGGCGCGCATGGCGAGGCTTGCTTCATAGTTACTGAGGCTGCCTTCTTTATGCTGGATCTGTGCCGCCGCGGCAAAAGCAAACTTGCTGCATTGCGTATATTTATCTTCATGGGCAGGCCAAAACTTATCCAGGTGGGCCTTGTAGGGCTCACTGAGTTCGGTCTGCCGCAACAAGTCCCGGAATGCCTGCGGCGTATGGTGCAGCGTTTCATTCGCATGATAAGTGTGCTGAGCGTTGGGATCGAACAGCGGAATAATATATTCGTGAGCGCCCGCGTAATCCGCAACATGCTGGCGCTGCTGGATGGCCATCGCCAACGGCGAATTCTCTTCTACCAGGTCGATAACTTTACGCCACCATGGCTTTTGCACCTTGGCCGTTTCATCGTCCGGATTTTTGTCGCGCATGTTTGTAAGGGCAGCCTCTGTCAGCGTGATGCTGTTCAGTAACTTACCCCCCGCCGGCTTGGGCTGACCGAGGTGATAATTGAACGTTGCGATACGCGCGACATCGGGGTCTATCTCTATTTTCCACTGACTCTTGAGTGCGGCCGCGATAAGAGCCGAAGTGTTTTGTGCGGGGGTAAGAAAACTCGACGTTATCGCCTTCACATAATCCCTGAGTTCAGGCGTAACAAGAGGAGATTGCAAG
Source organism: Pseudomonas sp. G11 (assembly GCF_029457515.1). Classification (NCBI taxonomy): domain Bacteria; kingdom Pseudomonadati; phylum Pseudomonadota; class Gammaproteobacteria; order Pseudomonadales; family Pseudomonadaceae; genus Pseudomonas; species Pseudomonas sp. G11. The sequence goes on along the minus strand of NZ_CP120377.1, from coordinate 3,792,343 downwards.
CGGACGGTTTTTTTAACACCTTCAGTACGGGGTATCGAACCTGATGCAGGCCCTGGCAGTTGTTGCGCAGGGCTGTTGACTTCGTTGCGACGCACCGTTGCGTCAAAATACGAGCCTATGACTCTCGGCGGTATCATATTAGGGCCTCAGGTTGTCAGGTCTATGATTGCTTCCTGACCCTGAGTAGAGATTCCCCCTTCAGGCGTTCCTTTGAGTTGTTTTCCTCATGTGATCGTCGGCTCAAGCCAGTCTGACCGATACCTGCTCCACCGAATCCCGCGCTTCACGCAGTTCGTGGGCGTCCTGGTTGAGCCGATGGATCGTATTGAGCAGGCGCTGGCGCAGCACTTCATCGCTGAGTTTTTCGACCGCGCGCATCAGGTCGAATGCCGCGGTTTCGTTATTTTCCGCGACGGAATCCAGGGTCTTGCGCAGGTTGCGAGTGGCACGGGTCACGCGAGGTATTCCTTCATCAGCAATAGCAGGCACTTTAGGACATTCATGTTTCATTTTAATTTCAAACACTTGTGGCGCATTTGCGCTGACTTGATCCATATCAATCGAAACAGGATTTGACTGAAACATATGGAAATACGTATATTCGTATATCCATATATATGTGCATCAGTCATGTCGGATCTTTTCTCCCCTCCAGCCCTGTTCAAATGCCTCGCCGACCCAACCCGGGTGCGCTTGACGCTGTTGATCCTGCGCGAAGGCGAACTTTGTGTGTGCGAATTGATCCATGCCTTGGACGACAGCCAGCCAAAGATCTCCCGCCACCTGGCACAACTGCGCAGTGGCGGGCTGCTGCTGGATCGTCGCCAAGGGCAATGGATTTATTACCGCATCAATCCGGCACTGCCCGACTGGGTGCGTCACGTGCTGGACACCACCTTGCAAGCCAATCAGCCATGGTTGCAAAACGACGCGCTGCGTCTTGATGCAATGGGCGACAGACCACAACGGGCCGGCACCTGCTGCTGAGCCATCGGAGCTTTTATTCATGCTTGTCGCTAGTGCGATTTTCCTGTTCACCATCATTCTGGTCATCTGGCAGCCCAAGGGCCTGGGCGTCGGCTGGAGCGCCAGCCTGGGCGCGATCCTGGCCCTGGCGTGTGGCGTTATCAGCCTGACGGACATCCCGGTGGTGTGGCACATCATCTGGAATGCCACCGGTACCTTTGTCGCCTTGATCATCATCAGCCTGTTGCTGGACGAAGCCGGCTTCTTTGCCTGGGCCGCCCTGCACGTGGCGCGCTGGGGACGCGGCCGGGGCCGTCGGTTGTTCGCCTATATGGTGCTGCTGGGGGCGCTGGTCTCGGCGCTGTTTGCCAATGACGGCGCCGCATTGATCCTCACCCCTATCGTGATGTCGATGCTGCTGGCCCTGCGTTTTTCCCCTGCCGCGACCCTGGCATTTGTCATGGGTGCTGGGTTTATCGCCGATACCGCCAGCCTGCCGCTGGTGGTCTCCAACCTGGTGAACATTGTTTCGGCAGACTATTTCAAGATCGGCTTCAACGAATACGCGGCAGTCATGGTGCCGGTGAACCTGGTCAGCGTCGCCGCGACCCTCGCGGTGCTGCTGTGGTTTTTCCGCCGCGATATTCCCGGTACCTACGACCCGGCCGACCTGGCAGACCCCGCCAGTGCGATCCATGACCGCGCCACCTTTCGCGCCGGTTGGTGGGTGCTGGGCATCCTGCTGGTGGGCTGTTTTGCCCTGGAGCCACTGGGCATTCCCATCAGCGCGATTTCCGCGGTGTGCGCCGTGCTGCTGTTGGTGATCGCAGCCAAAGGCCACAAGATCTCCACACGCAAAGTACTCAAGGAAGCCCCCTGGCAGATCGTGGTCTTTTCCCTGGGCATGTACCTGGTGGTCTATGGCCTGCGTAACGCCGGCTTGACCACCTACCTGGCGACCTGGCTCGACAGCTTCGCCACCTATGGCGTATGGGGCGCGGCGATGGGCACCGGGGTGCTCACCGCGCTGCTGTCGTCAGCGATGAACAACCTGCCGACCGTATTGATCGGTGCGCTGTCCATCGAGTCCAGCCATGCCGTGGGCGTGGTCAAGGACGCGATGATCTACGCCAACGTCATCGGCAGCGACCTGGGTCCGAAAATCACCCCTATCGGCAGCCTGGCCACGTTGCTGTGGCTGCATATCCTGGCGCGCAAGGGCATCAACATTACCTGGGGCTACTACTTCAAGGTCGGCATCGTACTGACCTTGCCGGTGCTGCTGATCACCCTCGCCGCCCTCGCCTTGCGCCTCACGTTCTGAAGGAACTCTGTGATGAAAGTCCTGTTCATGTGCACCGCCAATAGCTGCCGCAGCATCCTGTCAGAAGCCATGTTCAACCACCTTGCGCCGCCCGGTTTCGTGGCGATCAGCTCCGGCAGCTTCCCCAAGGGCCAGGTCCTGCCCCGTAGCCTGAGCACGTTGCAGGCGGCGGGCATCAGTACCGAGGGTTTGTACAGCAAGGGCAATGACGCCTTTGAAGGCAGCCCGCCAGACGTGGTGATCACGGTCTGCGACAAGGCCGCCGGCGAAGCCTGCCCGGTGTATTTCGGGCCTGCGCTGAAGGCGCACTGGGGGCTGGAAGACCCCTCGGATGTGCAAGGTGACGAGGCACTTGTCGATGCAGCATTCAAGGCCACGCTGGAGACCATCGAGACCCGCTGTCGTGCCTTTTTCGCCCTGCCGTTCGACCGCCTCAGCGCCGCTGAGCTGAAGGCTGAACTCGAGCGCATTGCGCTGTTATAACCGGAGAGCGTCATGACCACCCTGCCCAACCTGGACACCCGCCTCGCACCGCCCCGGCAGACCGGGCTGGCTCACCCTCCGCGTATCCTGCTGCTCTATGGCTCCAACCGACCCCGCTCGTTCAGCCGGTTGCTGGTTGAGGAGTGCGCGCGCTTGCTGCGCCACTTCGGCGCCGACACGCAAATCTTCAACCCCAGCGGCTTGCCATTGCCTGACGATGCACCCAACGACCACCCCAAGGTTCAAGAGCTGTTGGCGCTGATGCAGTGGTCGGAAGGCCAGGTCTGGTGCTCTCCCGAACGCCACGGTTCGATGTCGGCAGTGTTCAAGGCGCAGATCGACTGGGTGCCGCTGGCCCTCGGTGCCGTTCGCCCGACCCAGGGCAAGACGCTGGCGGTGATGCAAGTCTCCGGGGGCTCTCAATCCTTTAACACGGTGAACCAGCTTCGCGTGCTGGGCCGTTGGATGCGCATGTTCACTATCCCCAACCAATCCTCGGTGCCCAAGGCGTTCATGGAGTTCGATGAGCACGACCGCATGAAGCCGTCGGCCCTCTATGACCGCGTCGTGGATGTGATGGAAGAACTGGTCAAGTTCACCGTACTGCTGCGTGAACGCCCGGACCTCGTGGACCGTTACTCGGAGCGCAAGGAAAGCGCCGATGAGCTGTCACAACGTGTCAATCAACGGTCGATCTGAGCCCCTGTGCCAGCGTATGCTCGTGCCCAATCTCTTACCGAGTCGAGTCGATGAGCGTCATGCAACACGCCTGGTTGGGCAACTACGAAGTCAGTTCCACGTCCTGCACCGGCCTGACGTTTGCCCGCCACAGCCATGATGAATGCGTGATCGGCGTGAACCTGGTGGGCGAAGAAAAAGTCTGGCTGGACCGCCGTGAGTTCGAGGCCGGCCCGGGCAGCATTACCTTGTACAACCCAGGGCAGATTCAAGGCGGCGGTGCGGCGGACGGGGCTCCCTGGCAGTTCGTCAGCCTGTACGCCACGGCCGATCAACTGGCGGCTGACCTGGGGCTGGCGCACATGGAGTTCGATCGTTCGCTGTGCTTTCAGCCCGACCTTGCGCAACGATTGGCCGGCGCGGTGAAAGCGGCTTTAGGCGATGACACCCTGGTCCGTGAACTGCAAGAAGAAGCGCTGGTGCTGATGCTGGGGGAAGTGGTCAACGCCAGTGGCGTGCGCCTGCCCGGCAGCACGACACTCGGCCACAACCTGATCGGTCGCGCCCAGGAAGTGCTCGCCGCACAACTGCATCGCTCAGTGTCCCTGGACCTTCTCGGGGATGAGCTGGGCCTGTCCAAATTCCACCTGCTGCGCGCCTTCCAGAAAGAAACCGGGCTCAGCCCCCGGCAATGGGCCATGCAACTGCGCACTCGGCGGGCCAAAGGTCTATTGCGCAACGGCGTGGCGGCCTGCGAGGTCGCCCATCACGTCGGGTTCGCCGACCAAAGCCACCTCAACCGGCATTTCCGCGCGGCCTACGGCATGACGCCGGGGCACTACCAACGCCTCCTGAATCGCTGAACAGCGCAATCTGGTTCAAGACGCCCCCCCCGCACACCCCCTCACACTGCCCACCCACATTTGAAGGAACGCGGGCATGCTGACGATCTTTTTCTACGCACTGGTATTCGGTTTTGTGTTTTGCCTTTCTCCCGGCGCGGTATTGGCAGAGACCTTGCGCCGCGGGTTGCTCCACGGCTTCATGCCGGCGCTGCTGGTACAGATAGGTTCACTGGTGGGCGATGCCGTGTGGGCGGTGATCGGCCTGACGGGTATTGCCCTGTTGATCCAGCATGATGCGGTGCGCGTACCGCTGACGATTATCTGCGCGCTGTACCTGGCCTGGCTCGGCATACGCAGCCTGATCGATGCCTGGCACCTGCCCGAAGCAGACAGCGCACCAGCCCGCTCCGGGCCCAATGCGTTGGCCGTGGGCGCGGCGATTTCCCTGGCCAACCCGAAGAACATTGTTTACTGGGGGGCGCTGGGCAGCGCCTTGTCGGGCATCGTCGGGGCCACGCCCAGCCATGGGCAAACGCTGATGTTTTTTGCAGGGTTCATGCTGGCTTCGGTGCTGTCGTGTTTTCTGATTGCGGCGCTGGTGAATCTGTTGCGCCAGAACGCCTCACCGACCTGGCAACGTATCAGTTACGGCGCCTGCGGTTTGGTATTGATCTACCTGGCGGCTTTGGCCGCACGCGGTATATGAAGTTATATATCCAGCAACTTCCGAGCGCGGCTTGCCTGAATGAACTCTGAACGCCGGATACTTTAATTAATTATGCGTTGACATTTTGTAACTGCCTAAGTAGATTGCCCCTGCCCGCAACTGGGGCCTTTTTTAAACCTCACAAAAGAAGCCAATGGACACAGTATCTAGTCGCTGTCCGAGCACCGCGAACGCGGGCATCGGGCGCCCAACCCAGAATATGACAGGACTCGCCTCCCCGGTCCGGTAAGCTGCGCTAGAGCTTGATGCTCCACCGTAACTGCCTCACCGGTCGCCCGTCCGGTCCCGAGGTGTGTTATGACCTTCCAACTCATTGCTCTACCCGATGCACGCATGCTGGCCGCGGCCTTGCGCGCCAAGCTATGCCGTGGGCCCGCGGGCGTTTGCCCTGCCCGCCCTGCCTGTACCACCGCCGCCCCCCCGGTGCGCCCGGCTCACCCGCTGGCGCGCTGGCGTATCTGCCCAGCCAGCGGCCAACGCGTGCTGCACTGGGATCACGCCGACCCGCTGGACCCTCAGAGACCTCTCGTTTCCAGCCTGGCTCAAGCCAGCCTGATGCTCGATCTTTACCTGAGCACTCGCGCTGCCTGAACCGTTTGGAAACAGCAACTTCCTGATTAATAACCTGGTGTTCTTTATGAACAAGCCCAGTCGTAACCCGCTGCGCGTTAGTTAACTAACGCGCTATTGGCGGGCGCAGTAAAAGTTATATCGAGACCTTATTTAAACCGATCGCGAAGTTAGCGACTCGGCATGCTTTCGCTCGCCTGTCATCAGGCCAGTAACGGGTATGTTTTGTCGAGAATTGGCGACAGGAGCACACACCATGAGCGCCGTAAAAAACGCCCCATTGAAGCAAAAAGCGCGCAGCGACGCCGACACCAAACTGTCGATGCGTGCCGCCCGCGAAGCCCACAACGGCCTGTCGGCCACCCTGGCCAACGTACGCGCCACCCAGGATGGCCTGACCGAACTCGACGCCGCCGCGCGTCTGCAACGCGAAGGCTATAACGAAGTCGCCCACGACAAGCCGCCTCACGCCATCGTCCAGTTCCTGCAGGCATTGAACAACCCGTTTATCTACGTACTGCTGACCTTGGGCGCCATCAGCTTCTTCACCGACTGCTGGTTGCCGATGCAGGCAGGAGAAGAGGTCGACCCGACCAAAGTCATCATTATCATGACCATGGTCCTGCTCAGCAGCTTGCTGCGTTTCTGGCAGGAACACCGTTCGGCCAAATCCGCCGAGGCCCTCAAAGCCATGGTGCGCACCACCGCGACGGTGCTGCGCCGCGAACAAGTGGGCAGCCAGCCAACCCTGCGCGAAGTGCCGATGCGCGACCTGGTGGCCGGCGACATTGTGCAACTGTCGGCGGGCGACATGATTCCGGCCGACATCCGCCTGATCGAATCCCGCGACCTGTTTATCAGCCAGGCCGTGCTGACCGGTGAAGCCTTGCCGGTGGAGAAGTACGACACGCTGGGGGATGTGACGCAAAAGTCCGCCCACTCCCCGGCCGCTGACCAGGGCAATTTGCTCGACCTGCCGAACATCTGCTTCATGGGCACCAACGTGGTCAGCGGCCGGGCCAAAGCCGTGGTCGTGGCCACCGGCGCGCGCACCTACTTTGGCTCCCTGGCCAAGGCCATTGTCGGCTCGCGGGTGCAAACCGCCTTTGATCGCGGGGTGAACAGCGTCAGCTGGCTGCTGATTCGCTTTATGTTGGTGATGGTGCCGATCGTGTTCTTCCTCAACGGTTTCTCCAAGGGTGACTGGGGCGATGCCTTCCTGTTTGCCCTGGCGGTCGCGGTGGGCCTCACCCCCGAAATGCTGCCGATGATCGTCAGCGCCAACCTGGCCAAGGGCGCCACGGCGATGGCCAAGCGCAAAGTGGTGGTCAAGCGCCTCAACGCAATCCAGAACTTCGGCTCGATGGATGTGCTGTGCACCGACAAGACCGGCACCCTGACCCAGGACAAGATCATCCTCGAGCACCACGTCAACGCTTTCGGCCAGCGGGATGACGCGGTGTTGTCCCTGGCCTGGCTCAACAGCCATCACCAGAGCGGCATGAAGAACCTGATGGACCAGGCCGTGGTGCAGTTCTCGGAACAGAACCCGAAGTTCCAGCAGCCCTTTGCCTACAGCAAGGTCGATGAATTACCGTTCGATTTTGTCCGCCGTCGCCTGTCGATCGTGGTCAAGGACACCGCCGCCGACCACTTGCTGGTGTGCAAAGGTGCCGTGGAAGAAATGCTCGGCATTTCCACCCATGTGATGGAAGGCGGGGCCGCCGTGCCATTGGATGAGCGTCGCCGTACTGAACTGCTGGCGCTTGCCAACGACTATAACGAGGACGGTTTCCGCGTCCTGGTGGTGGCGACGCGTAATATTCCCAAGGCCTTGGCCCGCCAGCAGTACACCACGGCCGATGAGCGCAATCTGGTGATCCAGGGGTTCCTGACCTTCCTCGATCCACCCAAGGAAACCGCAGGCCCGGCGATTGCCGCACTGCAACAAATTGGCGTGGCGGTGAAAGTGCTGACCGGCGACAACGCGGTGGTCACCAGCAAGATCTGCCGCCAGGTCGGCCTCGAGCCTGGCGAGCCGCTGCTGGGCATGGACATCGAAGCGATGGACGACGCCACCCTGCAACGCCGCGTGGAAGAACGCACGGTGTTCGCCAAGCTGACACCGCTGCAGAAATCACGGGTGCTCAAGGCGCTGCAAGCCAACGGCCACACCGTGGGTTTCCTGGGGGACGGCATCAATGATGCGCCGGCCCTGCGCGATGCCGACGTGGGCATCTCGGTGGACAGCGGCACGGACATTGCCAAGGAATCGGCCGACATCATCCTCCTGGAAAAAAGCCTGATGGTGCTGGAAGAAGGCGTGCTCAAGGGCCGCGAAACCTTCGGCAATATCATGAAGTACCTGAACATGACCGCCAGTTCCAACTTCGGCAACGTGTTCTCGGTGCTGGTGGCCAGTGCGTTCATCCCGTTCCTGCCGATGCTGTCGATCCACCTGCTGCTGCAGAACCTGATGTACGACATCTCCCAGTTGGCCCTGCCGTGGGACAAGATGGACAAGGAATACCTGGCCAAGCCCCGCAAGTGGGACGCGAAGAACATTGGCCGCTTCATGATCTGGATCGGGCCAACCTCGTCGATCTTCGACATCACCACCTTTGCGCTGATGTGGTACGTATTCGCCGCCAACAGTGTGGAAATGCAGACCTTGTTCCAGTCCGGCTGGTTTATCGAGGGCCTGCTCTCACAAACCCTGGTGGTGCATATGTTGCGCACCCGCAAGATCCCGTTCTTCCAGAGCACCGCCGCCTGGCCGGTACTGCTGATGACCGGCGTGGTCATCGCCCTGGGCATCTACGTGCCGTTCTCGCCGCTGGGCACACTGGTGGGCCTGCAACCGCTGCCGCTGGCGTACTTCCCCTGGCTGGTGGGCACCCTGCTCGCCTACTGCTGCGTGGCTCAACTGATGAAGACGATCTACATCCGCCGCTTCAAGCAGTGGTACTGATCCCCCGCCGTTTAACCGGTGGCGGTCGCCAGACCGCTACCGTGCAATACAAGCGCTACTACAAGGAAAAAGGGCCTATGCGCGTCTTGATCTGTGCAGGTCGTCATTACGCCGACACCAAGCTGTCCCGCCAAGTACTGGATGCCTACCACCGCCTGCGCCCGGTGCAGGTGTTGATCCACGGCGGCAACCAGTTCCTGGGCAGCGATATCGAGGAATGGGCGCGGGAACTCGGCATCGACGTGGTGCGCTACCCGCCCAACTGGCAACACCACGGCAAACAGGCGGAACGCCAGCGCAACCATTTCATGCTCACCGACAGCCGCCCCGACGTGGTCATCGCCCTGCCGGGTGGTGATGACACCTCGGAGCTGGTCTGCCAGGCCAAAGCCAGCGGCATTTCGGTGCTGACCGTAGAAAGCTGAATTCAAGCGAGGTGCCTCATGCACAAAAAACACATCCCTCGACGCCCGGACGGGTTTGCCAAATACCGCGCGCGCAACCATCGCGGCCCTCGGGCCACGCTGTTGCTGCTGCCCCCGGCAAAACGCCGCGCGTTGCAACGCAACCTGATCTTTATCGGCATAACCCTGGCGATCCTGTTGCTCATCGCCGTGCTCTCCAAAGCCCAGGCGGCAGGCGGGTCTTATACGGTCGACGATGGCGCGATCAATGCGCCGGGCGAATGCAACGTCGACGCCTGGTACACCGCCAACCGCCACGATGGCGGCACCCACAACGCGACCCTGTCACCCGCCTGCACGTTCAGCGCACTGCCTTCGGTGCAATGGGGCGCGGCACTGTCCCGGGCCACCACTGGTGGCCCGGGTGAAACCCAGGTCAACCCGCAACTCAAGGCGCAGCTGTTGTCGAGCGAAGCGTTGGGCCTGGAAATGGCGATTGCCGCCGGGGCGCACTTTGCCCTGGATCGGCGACACGGGTTTGACGGCGCGGACTTCAACGTGCCGCTGACCTGGCAATCTTCGCTGCCCCTGCGCCTGAACCTGAATGCTGGCTGGAGCCATGCCTACAACGACGGCGATCAAACCCACCGCCTGACCTGGGGCGCAGGCTTCGAATACCCGCTGGCGCAGTCCCTGACGCTGATCGCCGAACGCTACGGCCAGGCAGGCGGTGACCAGGCCTGGCAGGCGGGGCCGCGGTTGCATGTCGGGCCGTGGGTCGATGTCGACCTGGTGCTCGGGCGCAGCCTGATCGGTGAGCGTGACCAATGGCTGACCACCGGCGCCACAGTGCGCTTCTAGTCGCTGGCAGCGGCGCTGCTGTCCACCCGCCTGCCGGAACACCATGACCGTCGGGCGGGCACGCCTTATGATGGCGCCACCGCGCCGAGGAGGAATCACCCCGTGGACCGTATCGAACAGATTGCCCTGATGGCGACCTACAACCAGTGGATGAACCGCAAGGTGTATGACACCGCCCACCAGCTCAGCCCTGCCGCGCTGATGGAAGATCGTCGGGCATTTTTTGGTTCGATCCTGGGCACGCTGAACCACCTGATGTTGGGCGACACCGTGTGGCTCAAGCGCTTCGCCCAGCACCCGGCAGGCTATGGGGCGCTGGCACCGTTAACCGCCATCGCCACCCCCACCGACCTCAAGCAACTGGCCTTCGCCAACCTGGGTGAACTCTGGACGCACCGCGCCTGGCTGGATCAACTGATCATCGATTGGGCCGGCACCCTGAAAGAAAGCGAGCTTGACCAGCGCCTGCGCTACCACAACATGCGTGGCACCGCCGCCGACAAGCCGTTTTTTGGCCTGCTGGTGCACTTTTTCAATCACCAGACCCATCACCGGGGCCAGGTGACGACACTGCTGACCCAGGCGGGGCACGATGTGGGCGATACGGACCTGCTGGCGCTGATCGACTGAACTCAGCGGGCGCTGAACTCGGCATAGGCTTGCAACAGTCGGGGGAAGTCTTGCGGGGCCGGCAGTTGCGCGAAACTCTCACGCGCCGGGGTGGACGCCCACGGCAGCTTTTCGCTGGTCCAGGTCTCCATGAAGGGTACGTATTCCCGGGCGTTATCCAGCAAGCTGGCACGCACATTGACGAACTCATCGATGCCGTGGGGCCGGGTAAACAACCAGCTCATGCAATGGGGGCAAAAGTAATGGCGATCCACGCCATGCAAGCCGCCGATCACCGGGCAACCCTGGGTCACGGTGAATGCGCTGGCGGGAATCAATGCACTGAGGGAGAACGCGCTGGCGGTCATTTTCTGGCACCCGGTGCAATGGCACGCCATGGTGATCACCGGTGGCTGGCTCACGCTGAAGCGCACCTGGTTACACCGGCAACTGCCTTCCTGGGGCAGGTTGTTGATGCTCATCACTCATTCCTTTTTATGATTGGGACCGCGCCAGGGTAGCGTCCCACCATAGGGTTGAACAGGTGCGCGGCGTAAAACGAACGCTGTTGCGCGCGCTCGCGTGTCCCTCATGGCTCAACGCTGAACGCCCGGCCGATCGGGCTGTTGTGGCGAGCGGGCTTGCCCCGCGTTGGGCTGCGTAGCAGCCCCAAAACCTGGCGATTTAATATGCCTGGATAAACGCGGTGGCCTTATTGGGGCCGCTGCGCAGCCCAACGCGGGGCAAGCCCGCTCGCCACAACAAGCCCGCCCTCAATGATCGTTGGACACCCGCCTGGTGCGTGCCTTGTACACCGGCAGCGCAGCGGCATACGCCAGTGCCTGTTCGCGGGAATTGAAGGACGCCAACCGGTCCTTATGGGTACAGACCCGCCACGGCCCGAAGTTCACCTGCACGATATCGTAGCCATTCAGATGCAGCTTATTCAGCATTGGAGCGCTCATAGTCACCTCGCTTTCCTGAGATTTCCACGCAGTACGCGCCCTACCTTACACCCACATCCCCGGGCGTGGCCGACCGCATGTCGCAGCGCCCGGCTAGTCCGTGGGCAAACCCCATGCCTTCAAGTCGACGGCCTCCAGGCTGTGCAGGCGCCGGTCGGCGTGGAGGAACTTGTCGTCGGCCATCGCCGGGTCCGGGATGGCCACCGCGTACATGCCCGCCGCTTTCGCCGCGCTGATACCAAACGGTGAGTCCTCGAATACCAGGCAATCGGCCGGCGCAACCCCCAGGCGTTGGGCGGCGACCAGGAAGATATCCGGTGCCGGCTTGGCAGCGCCGACCTGCGGGTCATCCGCCGTGACGACCGCATCGAACAACTCGAACCACTCACGATGCCGGGCAATTTTCAGGTCGAAATAATGCCGCGACGAACTGGTCCCCACCGCAATCGGAATGCCCTTGGCCGACAGGTGACGCACCAAGGCTTCAGCGCCGGCCATGGCCGCAGCCTGGGGGAAACGCTCATTCATCAGGGGCGTGCGCAGTTCCAGGAACGCTTGCGCGCTGATCGGCAGTTCCAGCGCCTGCACGATATAGCTCGCCAGCGCGTATGCGCCCAGACCGATGGTGTGCTGCTTGATACTCCAGTCAAACCGCCGGCCACCGAAGCGGTCGGCAATCAATTGGGTGACTTCGGTGTAGATGCCTTCGGTATCGAGCAGCAAGCCGTCCATATCGAAAATCACCGCCTTGATCTGTGGTGCAGTCATCAGGGCTTTCCTCACGTTCGGCCAGCGTAGTGGTCGATCAGGCGGTTGAGCAGAATCGCCAGCACAATGATCACCCCGGTGATCGCCATCTGATAGAACGAACCCAGCCCGAGCAAATTGAAGATATTGCGCAGCACTTGCAGCAGCATCACCGCCACCGCCGTGCCGACCACGCTACCGCGCCCTCCGAACAGACTGGTGCCGCCCAGCACCACGGCAGCGATGGCGTCCAATTCCAGGCCCTGGGCCGCCGTGGGTTGGCCGACATGCAGGCGCGAGGTCATCAACAGCCCGGCGAACGCAGCCAGCCCCCCGCAAATGGCGAACACCGCAATGGTCACCGCCCGCACCGGGACACCGGACAAGCGCGCCGCTTCCAGGTTACCGCCCGTGGCAAGCACATACTCGCCAAACACCGTGTAGCGCAGCACCAGCCAGGCGATGAGCGTGATCAGGATGAAGATCAGGCCCAGCACCGGAAACGCGATGCCGGCACTCGGCAGGATGTCGATCATCGATGAACCAAACCCGGTGAAGCTTGCCGGCAGCCCGCCAATCGGTGCGCCATCGGAGGCCAGGAAGGTCGCACCGCGCAACGACACCAGGCCGGCCAGGGTGATGATAAAACTCGGCACCTTGCCAAATACCGTCAGGCTGCCCATCAAGGTGCCTATCGCCAGGCCCACCAGCAACGTCGCCGGCACTGCCAGCCAACCGCTGACCTGTTGCTGCAACAGCACCGCCACCAGGATGCCGCCAAAGGCGCACAAGCTGCCGACGGACAAATCGATGTTCGCGGTCAGGATGACGAAGGTCATGCCGATGGCCACGATCCCCACGATCGCCCCTTGCTGGAACAGGTTGGCGATATTGCCGAAGGTCAGGAAGTCATCGGACAAAAACGTCGCCACTGTCACGGCGAACAGGAAAATGAACACGAAGTTGTAGCGCATCACCCATTCCAGCACCGCACTGCGTCGGCTGGGCGTCAGGGCCATGGGCTTGTCGAAAACGGGTGTCGGGTTGCTGGCAATAGTCATGGTTCTGCACTCTTTACCGTTCAAGGATGTCGACCAATAAGGATGGCCTGGTCGATCTGGTCACGGCTGGCGCTCAACGGGTCGAAACACACCGCGTTACGCCCTTCGTGCATGACCCAGATCCGGTCACAATTGACGTACAACTCATCCAGCTCACTGCTGGCGACCAACACGGCCGCCCCCTCCTGCGCGAGGCTGCGGGCCAGGGCGTAGAGGTCGGCCTTGGCGCCGACATCCAGGCCACGGCTGGGCTCGTCGAGCAGCAACAACCGCGCACCGTCGATCACCCACTTGGCCATGACCACTTTTTGCTGATTGCCGCCGGACAACTGGCGTACCGGTTGCTCCAGGTTGTCGAGCTTGGTTTGCAGGCGTTGCAGCACCGGGCCCGCACGGTCCTTGGCCTGGCGATGGGAGAACCAGCCCAGATGCCGCGCATGCACCAGGCAGGCGTTGCGGTAGATCGGCGCGTCCAGCAGCAGGCCTTCGGTCTTGCGGTTTTCCGGGACCAGGCCGACGCCCTGGCGAATAGCCTGGCGTGAGGTCAATGGGCGGTAGGGCTCACCGAACAGTTCGACATCGCTGTCGGTACGACCCACACCGAACAACGCCTTGAGCAAGGTGCTGCGCCCTGCGCCGTTGAGCCCCGCCAGGCCGACAATTTCACCTTGGCGCACCTGCAATCCACGCACATCCAAGCCCTGGGCACCCTGCAAGCGACGAATATCCAGGGCCAGCGCCTCGCGCGGCGGCTGGCGCGGGCTGCGCTCCAGCAGGTCGCGATGTTCGCCGACCACCGCGGCCACCAGCGCCTGGTCATCGATCTGAGCCAATTCATAGGTGCGCAACGTGCGCCCGGCACGCAGCACGGTGACCCGGTCGCCGATCTCGCGAATCTCATTCAAGCGATGGCTCACGTACAACACCGCGACCCCGGCGGCAGTGATCTCGCGGATCACCCGGAATACCTGCTTGAGTTCGGTTTCGTTCAGCGCGGCGGACGGCTCATCCATCACCACGACCTTGGCCTCACAGGTCAGCGCCCGGGCAATGGCCGCCAGTTGCTGGTTGGCAATCGACAAGCTGCCCACGCAGTCAGTGCTGGAGAACGTGGCGCCGACCCGCACCAGCGCAGCCTTGGCCAAGGCACTGCGCTTGCCACGGTCGATCATGCCGAAGCGCCGTGGCGCGTAGCCGAGCATCAGGTTTTCTTCCACGGTCATCTGCGCGATCAGGTCCAGTTCCTGGTAGATCATGGCGATCCCGGCCTGGCGCGCCTGCTGCGGGTTTTTCAACTCGACGCGCCGGCCGCCGATGAACATCTCGCCAGCGTCCGGCCGATGGGCGCCGGCGACGATCTTCAGCAGGGTGCTCTTGCCCGCGCCGTTGGCGCCCAGCAGGCAATGCACTTCACCGGGGCGCACATCGAGGGACGCGTCGGTCAACGCGATGACATTGGGTGGAAAGCGTTTGCTGACATGCTGAATCTCCAGCGCCAAATCATTCATGATCCTGCTCCAGCAAATAGCGCGCGGTACCAGCGTCGGTCGCCAGCACATTGACGTAACCGGCCTTGACGCTGGCGTGCACGATGCGATGTTTGTGGGCCCCCACGCACACGGCTATCGACCAGGCTTTGTCGCGCAGCGCCGACAGGCGCAGGCCAAGGGTACGGGCATCCAGTTCGGGCATGACCGGTTCGCCGTCCATGCCGATAAACCGGCCCATGATGTCGCCCACCGCACCGAGGCGCTCAAGTTCCTGGAGCAAGGGACGGTCGATGTAGCCCGACTCCATCAGCACCGAATGGTCGGACAACTCGCCCAGGCTGAAGCAGGCAACTGGCGCCTGCTCGCCCAAGTGCATGACCTGGGCGATCACCGGGTCTTGTTCCAGCGCTTCCCGGGTATGGGCGTGCCCCAGGATGGCCGGCACGGGCAGCAAGGTGGCCTGGCCACGCGCCGCCTGGGCGAAGCGTTCGGCCACGTTATGGCTGGGTTCGCCGACCGAGCGCGTGTTGATCGCGCCATTGAGCAGCACCACATTGACCCCTTCGTTCCAGCGCGGCACCAACCATTGGGCCATCTTGGTCAGGGTGCGGCCCCACGACACGCCGATCAGGGCAGGCATCGGTTGCAGGGTGCACAGGTAGCGCGCAGCAGCCTGGGTCACGACATTGAGTGCATCGTCATCGTCGACCTCCAACACCAGCGCCTCGCGCAGGCCAAAACGCTTTTGCAACGCCACTTCCAGCGCCGGCACGCGGGCCGAGCGGGCCACAATGTCAATGCGTACGACGCCGCAGTCGCGGGCCTCGCGCAGCAGGCGGCTGACTTGCCAGCGGGTCAGGCCGGTTTCACGGGAGATGTCGCTCTGGGTCTTTTCCAGGTCGTAGTACAGCTTGGCGACTTGCACCATCAGGTCATCACGTTGGGAGTCCGCGGTGAGCTTGGGCGGCAATGAATCGGTGCAGGTTTGGGTGCTCATGCGGCCGGCCTTACGCCGAGCGTGCGGTTCGCCGGCGGTTTGCAACTGATGGGCGCCACGCTGTCCGTGGCGGCGCGGTAACGGCCAAGCAATTCGATGTACTGCTCATGGGCGTAAGGGTCGGGCTCGATCAGGCGGCCGACGGTGGTGAAGGCCGTGGCGGCTTGCTGCAAGTCACTGAATTCACCGAGGGCGCAGGCCGCCGCCGCCGCAGTCCCGATCAACGTCAGGTTGTCATGGGGGACCATCTCGAACGGTACGCCGGTGGCATCGACAGTGGCTTGCAACCACAGCGGGTTTTTCTGGAAACCGCCGGCAGCGACCACGCGGGTGATCTCAATGCCTTCACTGCGCCAGGTGTGGAAGATGTTCGCCGAGCCCAGGGCAATGGCTTCCACCGAGGCGCGATAGAGGTCGTGGCGGTCGTGATTGAGCGACAGGCCCATGATCGCCCCGCGCATGTCCGGCGAGCGATACGGCGTGCGGTTGCCCATCCAGTAATCGAGCACCAGCAGGCCGGTGGAGCCCGGTTGCAGGGCAGCGGCCTGGCGGATCAATTGCTGGTGGCCGGCATCGTCCAGGCCGAACATTTTTTGCGCGAGCCAGTTGAGAATCGAGCCAGCCGAGACTTGCCCGCCTTCCATCAGCCATTGGCCGTCGAGCAAGGCGCCGGGGTAAGGCCCCCAGATACCCGGCACGTCGATACGCTTGGGGGTATGCATCAGTTGCACCACGGAGGTGCCGCCGATAAACAGCACTTCACCCGCGCCCGTGGTACCGGCGCTGAGCATGGCCATGTGCGCATCGATACCGCCCTGGGCCACCAGGGTGTCGCGGCTCAGGCCCAGGTGATTGGCGGCCTCTGCGGTCAACGGACCGATTCGCCCACCGACCTTGATCACTTCCGGCGGCAGCTTCTGTGCGAGTTCGGGAATGCCCAGGTCGGCGTACAGTTCCACGGGGAAACGCTGCTGCAACGTGTCGTAGTTCCACTTACAACTGGCGTTGAGTTGAGAGGCAACCCAGCGCCCGGTCAGTTGGTAATTGATCCAGTCCACCGCTTCGCAGATTCGCGCCGCGCGGCGGTACACCTCGGGTTCGTGCTCAGCCAGCCACATGGCCTTGGGCACCAGCCACTCCACGGCGTCCCCCCCTTGGTTCATCATCGGGTGGCTGATCCGGGCGCTGCGCGCCGACTCAACGGCCGCGCGGCAATCCATCCATAACAAGGCCGGGGCCAACGGTTCGCCGTCCGCCTGGGCGGCCACCACCGTGGACGCAGTGGTCGCGACACACACCGCGGCCACCGGTAGATGCCCGGCCTGGGCCATCAATTGCCGACAGGCTTTGCCCAGCGCGGTCCACCAGTCAGCCGGCGCTTGTTCAGCCCAACCCAATTGCGGGTACTGCGTGGCGTAGGCGGCCTCGGCCACCTGTATCAGTTTATGGCTGTGCAAGTCATATAGCCCGGCACGCACCCCACCTGTTCCGAAATCCAGTCCCAACAACAACGTCATCGGTAGTCCTCCTGCGTCTTGTGCCGCCGACGCTTTTTGTTTTGAGCCCTGCAACCACCTGCATTGCAGGGCTGGGCGAATCACAGCCTAAGCCTTGGATCAGGGGCGGAAAATCACCTTGGCGGCCACTTCGCTGCGGTCGGCGTAACGCTTGAACATGGTGGGCAACTCTTCCAACGGCAAGTCGTGGGTGATCATGAATTGCCACTGCAATTCACCCGACGCCAGCTTGTCGATCGACGCGGTCCACTCGTCACCGGGGAACGGCGCCGAGAAGGAGTTCCACGCGCCATGCAAGGAAATTTCCTGGCGCAGGAAGTGCGAAAAAGTCGCGGTGCTGATCGGCACTTCGCCCGTTGGAATGCCGATAAATACCACGTGCCCGCCGGCCTTGGTCAGTTGTACCGCCTGGTTGATCGAGCTCGGATGACCCGCGGCTTCAACGACCAGTTGGCAGCGCGGCAACTCGACATCCGAGGCACCGCTGAGCAAGGTGTGGGTCGCACCGGCCTGGCGGGCCATGGCGAGTTTCTCTTCGGCGATATCGATGGCGACGATGTCCTTGGCGCCCATGATGCGCAGCCACTGGATCACAAACAGCCCGATCGGCCCGCACCCCACCACCGCGCCACTCTGCCCGGCCTTGAAATCGGCTTTCCAGATGGCGTGCAGCGCAATCGCCGCCGGGTCGACCAGGGACGCGGCAATCGGGTCCATGCCCTTGGGCACTTTGATCAGGTTGCTCAGCGGCACATTGACGTACTCGGCATAAGCGCCATCGCGGCGGCTGCCAAAGTAGTCGTACTGTTCGGAGCGCGACGGAAAGCCACGGGCATACTGGTCGCTGGTCACGTCCGGGATCATCGGCGGCACAGTGACCAATTCGCCAATGGCGTAGCCTTCGACGCCACTGCCGATTTCTTCGATGAAACCAGCAAACTCATGGCCGCAGATCAGCGGCATCACATGGGCGCCCTTGCTCAGCATCCGCGGGATATCCGAGCCGCAGACCCCACAGGCCGCTACTCGAACCAAGGCGTGGCCGGCCTTGACGGCAGGTTTTGGAACATCTTCGACCCGGATATCACCCGGTTTGTACATGACGGCAGCTTTCACAGTGAAATCCCCTGTTGGATAGGCAATGCAGCGGTGAGCGCTTCAGAGTGCGCCGGGACGGTATTCGCCGAAGGTGGCGTCGTGCTTGATCTGGGCCGCATCGGCCTGGGTCACGACTTTGGTGCCGGCGTCGACGAAGGCCGGGATGGTCTTGCCGGTGACCAGGCCACGCGCCGCTTCAATCGCGACTTCGCCTAGGTAACGCGGATCGTTGAGGGCGGTGGCGACGTATTGGTCACCGTTCTGAATGGCATTGATCGCTTCCGACAGGCCATCGACGCCCGCGACCAGTACGTTTTTCTTGCCGCTTTCATTGAGCACTTGCAGGGCGCCCATGGCCATATCGTCGTTGTGCGCGATCACGGCCTTGAGGTCAGGGTGGGCCTGTAACAGATCCTGCATCGCCGTCACCGCATTGGCGCGCATGTATTCGCTGTAGGGGCCTTCGATAATCTTGAAGTCGGTGCCGGCCAGCGCGGTATGAAAGCCCTTGCGCCGCTCTTGCATCACGGTACCGCCGGCATCGCCCTGGATCTCGATGACCTTGCCGCTGACCACGCCTTTTTGTTTCAGCGCGGCCACCAGGGCTTTGCCGGACAGCTCGCCCATCTCAGCATTGTTGCGACCGATGGTGGCGGCGACAGGCGCGTTGATCGCGCGGTCCACGGCGATCACCGGGACCTTGGCGCGCTTGGCGGCATCCAGCGAGGCGCCGACGGCGTCGGGGTTGACTGCATTGATGATCAGGACGTCGATCTTGCGGGTCAGCAGGTCCTGGATATCGTTGTTTTGCTTGCTGATGTCGCCATTGGCGTCGAGGAAGATCAACTCGTCGCCATCTTTCGCGGCGGCCGCCTTGGCACCGTCACGCAGTTGCACATAGAAAGGCGATTGGAGGGTGACCTGGCTGAAACCGATCTTCAGATCCTTGGCCTGGGCATTCAACGCCAGTACCGAGGCCGCGACAGCCAGTGCAAGGGACAGCACCTGAACAGGTTTACGGGCGATCTGTAGCATGGTGATTCCTATTTTTATTGTTGTCTGGATTCGGGCACTGCCTTCAGCGAGGCAGTGCTCACAAATGTGAACAGCGATCACATTTGAAAAACTATGCCTTGCCCGCCAGGGTGTCAAGGCAATTTTGTTAGAATCCAAACATACGATAAATAAATCACAGCATCAGAATCGCCCCGGCCTCCTCGATGAGCTGCCGCTGCGCCACTGGCAGGCCAACGTCACTGATCACCCGCTGGAAGTCGGCCAGTTCAGCAAAATGCGCTGCACGTACCTGCTCGAACTTGGTGTGGTCGGCCACCAGCACACAACGCTGCGCCCGTGCCATGACCCGGCGCTTGACCTCCACTTCATTGAGGTTGTAACAGGTCACGCCATGCACGGCGCTCACCCCGGCGGCGGAGATAAATGCCCAGGCCACGCGGATCCCCTCAAGGATGCCCAGCTCGGCGCGACTCTCGAAGACCAGGTTGCGCCGATCCAGCATGCCTCCGCACAGGATCACCGTGCAGTGGGGCTTTTGCTGGAGTTTGAGCAGGACATTGAGGGAGTTGCACAGGGCGGTGAACTCCAGGTCATCGGGCAACGCGTCGATGATAAACGGCGTGGTGGTGCCGCAATCGATGAAAACGGTATCGCCCGGGCGCACCAGGCTGGCGGCCACGCTGCCGATGCGACGCTTCTCGACGAGGTTGCGCTGGTCTTGTTCGGCCACCTGGTAATCCGGCTCCGGCGCACCGCTGCGGGTGACATGCCCGCCCAGCAGGCGCAGGCCCTGGAGGCTGTCCACCAGGTCGCGGCGCACCGTCATTTCCGACACGCCGAGCAATGCCGCCATCTCGCGTAAATGCACGGCGGCCTCGCCTTGCAAGGCCCTGTGCATGGCTTTGAATCGTTCGCTTTTCTTTGAATCCACTGCGTTTTCACTCGGTTTGAACGTGGCCGATAGATAACAAGGCTCACAAATCCCATTTACAATGTTATTTATTTAACATTTAATGCATCCAACTTAACACAAACAGGCTTTTCTCAGCACCCTCCCCCACAGGACTCCGACCATGCCCCAAGCCCCCCTGTCCCTCGCTGCCTACATCGACCATACCTTGCTGACCGCAGACGCTTCCCAGACCAGCCTGCGCCAATTGTGCGACGAAGCTCGCCTGTACGGCTTCAAGTCGGTATGCGTCAACAGCGCCAACGTACCGCTGGCGGCCGAATGCCTGCGCGGGTCAGCTGCCCTGGTGTGCGCGGTGGTCGGCTTTCCACTGGGCGCCGGGCTGAGTGCGGCCAAGGCCTGCGAGGCACAACTGGCGATCCAGGCGGGTGCGCGGGAAATCGACATGGTGCTGAACATCGGCTGGTTGAAAGATGGCTTGCTCGACCAGGTGCGTGACGATATTGCCCAGGTGCTCGAGGCCTGTGGAGAGGTGCCATTGAAAGTGATCCTGGAAACCGGTTTGCTCAATGACGAACAGAAGATCAAGGCATGCGAAGTGTGCCGTGAACTCAATGTTGGCTTCGTCAAGACCTCCACCGGCTTCGGCCACGGGGGCGCCACCTTGGAGGATGTGCGCTTGATGCGCAAAGTGGTCGGCGCGGCGATCGGGGTGAAAGCCTCAGGGGGCGTACGCGACCTGGCAACGGCCCAGGCAATGATCGAGGCGGGCGCTACGCGCCTGGGCAGCAGCTCCGGGATAGCGATTGTCAATGGCGCCAGTGCAGTGGCCGACGCCTATTAAGCAAGACCCGCAAGCGCGAACATTCTCGCGCCTGCGGTAACGCGTCGGTTACTTCACTTTGCTGCTCAGGCTTTCAACGCTGCGTTTCAAATCGTCCAGGCTACGCTTCAAGGCGTCGATGTCACTTTTCTGCCGGTCAATCGTGCTTTTCTGATCCTGGATCGTGCTCTTGAGGCTGGACAGTTGGCTATCACCGGCGCTGGCGGCGGAACCGCCCTTACGCTTGAGCTCGTCGAGCTCGCGGCCCTGGCCCTCGACTTTGCTGGTCAGGCTTTGCAGTGCGCTGGTGCTACGCTTCTGCTCCGCTTGCAACGCTTCGATATCGCCCACCGAAAGGCTCGACGACTTCAACACATATTGGTTACCCGCCTCCATCGAAGTCGCCGTCAACCGGTCACCGGCCGACGCACTGAAATCCCCCCACTTCACCGCACTCCCCGCCTGCACCGGGCCGACCACACCACCCGCCAATACCGCCACGGCGCCTATTGTCATCATCCAAGAACGCTTACGAACACGGAGCATCAATTGATTCCTTTCCGAACTGCCGGGATGGCATATCGCTATGACTGTCATTTATGAGCCTTGTTCCCGGGTCTCGCACGCCTTTTGCGTTGTTCGTGAAGCCTATGTAGATCACTGATCTATCAAGCTTTTTCATCCAGCCCTTTGCACAAGAAAGGTGCCCGGCCACCTTGCGCCCAGGCGCCTGGATCTATATATTCCCAACCCTGTTGCACCGCGCTACCGCCCGAATGGCGAAACTGGTAGACGCATGGGACTTAAAATCCCCCGCTCGTAAGGGCGTCCCGGTTCGATTCCGGGTTCGGGCACCATCGATATCAAGGGCTTGCATGATGAACTTCATGCAGGCCCTTATCTTTTGTGTTCCTCAATTTCAGGATCTGTCCCGCAGTTCCCTTCCCTGGCGTTCTGCCGACTCAAATCAACAGTTTCTGTTCTTCACCCGTACGCTAACGGAATCGCTGCAGGCAAGGCGTTCCTGGAGCGGTCGAATACCCCTCTGTCTCATGGATTGATCTTCCCCTCCCCGTTTTTCCCCATCTCATCAAGGCTGCATCCGCGTAGAAACAACCAGTGAGCCATTCGAGGCCAACGCACCATCCGTATCGAGCGAAGCGAGCGGGTGCACGAGGGGGCGCACTCCGAACACAATAATAAATTCGCGCGAGTCACTTTCATTATGAAATTCACTGTGCAATATTATTATCGTAATACTTAGCAACAAATCCCGGAGATCGTCATGAAGAAAGCCAGCTTCCAGTCCATGCCCTGCCCGGTCGCCCGTGCCCTGGAGCACATCGGTGATGGCTGGAGCCTTTTGATCTTGCGCGATGCGTTCTATGGGCTGCGTCGTTTCGACGAATTTCTCACGAGCCTGGGGATCGCCTCTAACACGCTGACTCGCCGCCTGAACACGCTGGTGGCCAACGGTTTGCTGGAGCGGCGCCCCTACCAGGACAACCCGCCGCGCCACGAATACCACCTCACCGAAGCCGGCCGGGACTTGCGCCAGGTGATTCTCACGCTGATGGCCTGGGGCGCGCGGCATGCCGAGGGGTCATCCAAGGTGTTTCTCGCCGATGAGGACACCGGGCGCCCCGTGAAACTCGCGTTGATGGATGCCAACACCGGCAAGCCCATCACCCGCGAAGACCACCGCGTGCATGTCGCCGCCGACGCCGAACCATTGAGCCTGTGGCGCGCGCGAACCGGTAGGGCCTACACCGCAAAAGATCAACTGGTCAGCCCCTTTCCCCACTAATACGCAATGAGGTCATTTCGTCATGGACGCTCAAGTCAGCGCTGTGCCCGAACCCACGAAAACTTCCCGGCGCAAACACGTACTGCGCGTGGGGCTGCTGACCCTGGCCGTGGTGGGCGGCGTCTGGTACGCCAGCCACTGGTGGCTGGTCAGCCGATTTATCGAGGACACCGACGATGCCTACGTGGGTGCGGACGTGACGGTGATCAGCGCCAAAGTGCCGGGCTATATCAGCGAAGTGGCCGTGCAGGACAACCAGTTCGTGCACGCCAGCGACGTACTGGCCCGCATTGATGTACGCGACTACCGCACCGCCCTGGCCAAGGCCGATGGCGCCGTGGCAGCGCAACAGGCCGCGCTCGCCAACCTCGACGCCACCGAACAATTGCAACTGGCAGTGATCAACCAGGCCAGGGCGCAGATCGACGCTACCGACGCCGAAGCCCAACGGGCCGGCGACGATCAGACGCGCTACCAGCACCTGGTACGCAGCCAGGCCGTGTCGGTGGAAAGTGCGCAACGGGTCAACGCCGTGTGGAAGACCGCCCGCGCCGATCACTCCCGGGCGCAAGCCGGGCTGATGGCGGCACGCCGGCAGATCGACGTGATCGAAACCCAACGCGGTCAGGCCCGCGCCGCACTGCAGCAGGCCCAAGCCGAACGCGACCAGGCACAACTGAACATCAGCTACACCGAACTGCGGGCCCCGGTGGACGGCTACGTGGGCAATCGCCGCGCCCGGGTCGGTGCCTACGCCGCGGCCGGCAGCCAGTTGATCTCGGTGGTGCCGGCAAAAGGGCTGTGGGTGGACGCCAATTTCAAGGAAGACCAACTGGGCCGCCTGCAGATTGGGCAAAGCGTGAGCATCCGCGCCGATATCCTCCCCGGCCGCGAATTCCACGGGCACATCGAGAGCCTCGCCCCCGCCACCGGCGCACAATTCAGTGTGCTGCCGCCGGAAAACGCCACCGGCAACTTCACCAAGATCGTGCAGCGCGTGCCGGTGCGCGTGCGGCTCGACAGCAATGACGCCGACTTTGGCGCCCTGCGCCCAGGCCTGTCGGTGATGGCAAAGGTCAACACCCGTGAGGCGTTCGAAGACCAGGCCAGCGCCCTCAAGGCCCAGCTATGAACAACCCGCTGCCCGCCCTCAGCACTGCGCAAAAGGTCGCAGCCTTCGCCACCATGTGCGTGGGCATGTTCATCGCCTTGATCGATATCCAGATCGTGTCCGCTTCCCTCAAGGACATCGGCGGCGGGCTGTCTGCCGGCGCGGACGATACGGCGTGGGTGCAGACCGCTTATCTGATCGCGGAGATCATCGTGATCCCCATGTCGGGATGGCTCTCGCGGGTAATGAGCACGCGCTGGCTGTTCGCGGCGTCGGCGGCCGGGTTTACCTTGACCAGCCTGTTGTGTGCCATGGCCTGGAACATCCAGAGCATGATCGCGTTTCGTGCCTTGCAGGGGTTCCTGGGAGGCTCGATGATCCCGTTGGTGTTCACCACCGCGTTCATGTACTTCAACGGCAAACAGCGGGTGATCGCCGCGTCCACCATCGGCGCCATCGCGTCCCTTGCGCCCACCCTGGGCCCCGCCGTGGGCGGCTGGATCACTGATATTTCTTCGTGGCACTGGCTGTTCTACATCAACCTGGTGCCTGGCCTGTTCGTGACATTCGCGGTGCCGATGCTGGTGAAAGTCGACCGCCCCAACCCATCGTTGCTCAAGGGCGCCGACTACATCGGCATGGGCCTGATGGCGGTGTTTCTCGGCTGCCTGGAATACACCCTCGAAGAAGGCCCGCGCTGGAACTGGTTCAGTGACAGCACCATCTCCACCACCGCCTGGATCGCCGCTATCAGTGGCGGACTGTTTATCTGGCGCTGCCTGGAAATCAAGGAACCGATTGTCGACCTGCGCGCCCTGCAGGACCGGAACTTCGCCCTGGGCTGCCTGTTTTCATTTATCACCGGCATCGGCATTTTCGCCACCATCTACCTCACGCCGCTGTTCCTCGGCCGGGTGCGCGGGTATGGCTCGCTGGATATCGGCCTGGCGGTTTTTTCCACGGGGGTGTTCCAGTTGCTGGCGATCCCGGTGTACGCGCTGCTGGCCAACCGCTTCGACCTGCGCTGGATCTTGATGTTTGGCTTGTCGCTGTTCGCCCTGTCGATGTGGGACTTCTCCCCCATCACCCACGACTGGGGTGCCAAGGAATTGCTGCTGCCCCAGGCCATACGCGGGTTTGCCCAACAAATGGCAGTGCCACCGGTGGTAACCCTGACCCTCGGCGCACTGGCCCCCGACCGGCTGAAACTCGCCTCCGGCCTGTTCAACCTGATGCGCAACCTCGGCGGCGCCATCGGCATCGCCGCCTGCGCCACGGTGCTCAACGACCGCACCAACCTGCACTTCCTGCGCCTGGCCGAGCACCTGAATATCCAGAACGAATCCATGAATGTCTGGCTTGACCAGCTTTCAGGCAATGCCCAACTGCTCGGGCAAAACAGCCTGGATGCCAACCAGTTTGCACTGCGTCAGCTATGGGCGCTGACGTGGCGTGAGGCGCAGACGCTGACCTATGCCGATTCGTTCCTGATGATCATGGCGTGCTTCGTCGTCGCCGTGTTACTGGTGCCGTTGATGCGCAAGGTACAACCGCCGAAACAGCCATCCGCGGATGCCCATTGAATTTTACCCACAACAGCCGCCCCCCATTTTTACCCTAGCCGACCAGCGATAGCGTTCCGGCATAAATGGAGAAATATCAATGAATCTAGTCGATGAAGTTGCACCCGGCCTATCCGGACTTGAGACCCTGCAGGCGCTGATTTCTGCCGGGGGACGGCCACCGATTGGCGAATCTCTGGACTTCACTTTTGTCGAAGCCGGTGACGGCTGGGCGGTCTTCACAGGCACGCCCGGCCTGCATGCCTACAACCCGATCGGCACGATCCACGGAGGGTATGCTGCAACGCTACTCGACTCCGCATGTGGGTGCGCCGTTCACTCCAAGCTTTCAGCAACCCAGGCCTACACAACCCTTGAACTGAAAGTTTCATATTTGCGCCCCATTACCACTGAAACAGGCCCGCTCCGGGCCGAGGGTCGTGTCATCTCGGTGGGTCGGCGCGCAGCGTTTGCCGAGGCGACATTAAAAGGTGCCGACGAGCGCATCTACGCAAGCGCGACCTCCACGTTGTTAGTGATGGAACGCCCACAAAGTACAGAACGTACACCATCATCACGGCGCAATTAATCTAATCGGGAAATCGGGGGTGAAATCCCCCCGGGCCGTAGTGCTGCCCTAAATTTCGCATGACGGCTTCGGGATATGGCTGGCGCCGCGCCGATTGAACCAGGACAGGTTCCACTGGCCCGGCATTCGCCATGGCTGCGAAGTGGAACTGGATACCGAGCAACACCACAACCCAAGGGAGAAACAACTCCCATGCCAGTGACTACGATACGTTTGCTTTCCAATGACATTGACTCACCTTATGCGATCTTCGTCATGGCCCCGTTAATCGGGGCCATGATTGGCTGTTGTCTTCGCCAGACTTGAGAGAAGGGCACGCTCACCCTGGCGAATTCATGTCCCCCTCATTCAGGCAGGATGTGCGGGTATCGAGGGTTCCCCTGAAGTGTCTGGCTTGATCTTGAACCAAAGGGCATACATCGCTGGCAGGAACACCAGGGTCAGTACAGTCCCGGCGAACGTACCGCCAATCAGGGTGTAGGCAAGCGTTCCCCAGAACACCGAATGGGTCAGCGGAATGAACGCCAGCATGGCTGCCAGTGCGGTGAGAATCACCGGCCGTGCACGCTGCACAGTGGCTTCTACCACGGCGTCATAGGGAGACAGACCGGCCTGCTTATTGGAGTGAATCTGACCAATGAGGATCAAGGTGTTGCGCATGAGAATTCCAGACAGGGCAATCAGCCCTACCAACGCGTTGATCCCGAACGGTTGCTGGAACAGCAACAGAATGGGTACCACGCCAATCAGTCCCAGAGGTGCGGTAGCGAACACCATCATCATTGCCGACATCGAACGCACCTGAAGAATGATGGTGAGCAACGTCAGTGCGATCATGATGGGGAACAACGGCAGCAACGCCCTGTTAGCCTTCCCCGACTCCTCGATCGCCCCTGCCAACTCAATGCGATAACCCTTAGGCAACTGTTCAATAAGCGGTTGCAGTTGCTTCATCACGGCGCTGGAAACATCTGGAGGCTGAAGACCTTCAGCCACATCGCCACGTACAGTGATGGTTGGGGTTCGATCACGACGCCGCAGGATGGGCTCTTCCATTCGGATCTCCACTGTCCCGACTTGAGACAACGACACCCTTTGGCCCTGCGCTCCGGTCAAGGTGAAGGCGTCGATTTTCGAGGGGTCCAAACGCGTGTCACCCGCTGAGCGTGCAATCACCTGGACCGAGCGAATGTCCTCGCGCACCTGGGTCACTGGTGCTCCGGTCAGCAGAAACTGAAGCTGCTGAGCAACATCTGCGGAGGTCAAACCAAATGCCTGCAGACGATCCTGATTCAGTGCCAGGTGAAGTGCCGGGGCACGCTCGCCCATGTCCGTATTGACGGTTCTCATCATGGGGCTGGCTTTCATCACCTCGCGCACTTGGCCGGCGATATCGCGTAGCACTTTCAGGTCCGGCCCCATGACGCGGAAGGCTACCGGATAAGGCGAATAAGGACCAAACACCAACTGGGTCACACGTACGCGTGCTTGAGGAGCCAGGCCATCAGCAACGGCTTGCCTCAGCCGGATCTTGAGCGCCTCACGCTCTTCCTGATTTGCCGTTAGCACGACAATTTTGGCAAAGGAAGGATCGGGCAACTCTGGCGCCATCGCCAAATAGAACCGTGGGGCGCCCTGCCCAATGTAGGCGGTGACTATCCGTGCTTCAGGCTGTTTCGCAACCCACGCCTCGACTTCGGATGCCGCTGCATCAGTTTGCTCGATGGATGTGCCATAAGGCATCTGCACCTCAACGAGTACCTCGGGGCGGTCTGATGTTGGGAAAAATTGCTTCTTCACCACGCTCATGCCGAGAATAGCGACAATGAACAAACCAACCACTGAGATCGCTACGAGCCCTTTACGGCGAATCACCACACCCAGTACGCGCCTGAAACGCAAGTAATTGGGCGTCCCGTAAATCGCGGCATGGCCGCCTTCAGGCACCTTGATCTGCGGTAGCAGTTTCACCCCCAGGTAAGGTGTGAACACCACTGCCACCACCCAGGAAGTGATCAGCGCAATGCCGACAATCCAAAACATGTTGGCGGTGTACTCACCTGCAGTTGATTTGGCGAAACCGTTAGGCATAAAGCCGATTGCAGTGACCAACGTGCCTGACAACATAGGGGCGGCGGTGTGACTCCAAGCATAGGCGGAGGCTTTGATGCGGTCATACCCCTCCTCCATCTTCACCACCATCATTTCAATGGCAATGATCGCATCGTCCACCAGTAGCCCCAGTGCCAGAATCAGCGACCCTAGCGTTATGCGGTCAAAGTCCTTACCTGTTGCGGCCATGACAATGAAAACTGCCGCCAGGGTCAACGGCACCGCCGCAGCGACGACGATGCCGACACGCCAACCCATGCTGAGAAAACATACCAGCAGAACCACACCCAGCGCCGCGAAAAACTTGATCATGAATTCGGTGACCGATGCATCTATGTTCACCGCCTGATCGGTGACCTTGCTCAATGTCATACCTAGCGGCAGTTGCTCGTTGATCGACGTTGTCTCGGCTTCAAGCGCCTTACCCAAATCGAGACCGTTCCAGCCGTCGCGCATCACAATACCGAGCAGCAAAGCGGGCTCACCATTGTTGCGCACCATGAACGTGGAGGGCTCCTCGTAACCGCGCTTGACCTCGGCCACATCGGACAATTTGAGGGTTCTACCCTGCACGGCCAGCGGCGTGTCGCGAATCTTCTGGAGGTCATCAAACGCACCATCGAGCCGGATGAACACCTGTGGTCCCTTGGCCTCGACTGAACCGGCCGACGTCATCATGTTTTGCGCGTTCAACGCGCTAAATATGTCTCGGGCGGAAATGCCCAATGTCGCCAGACGCTCGTATGACAGCTCGACATAAATGCGCTCGGACTGCTCACCAATGATATTGACCTTTTTCACACCCGCCACGTGCAGCAGGCGCTGACGCAAGGACTCGGCCTCGCGAACCAGCAGTCGTTGTGGCTCGCCCTTCGCCTTGAGCGCATAAAGGGCAAAGGTGACATCGGCATATTCGTCGTTGACGATCGGGCCGATGACTCCAGGCGGCAAACCCGCCTCTTCATCACGGAGCTTCTTGCGAGCTTGGTAAAACTCCTCGGGAACAGCGGAAGGTGGCGTGCTATCGAGCAAATAGACGGTAGTGAGAGCCACTCCCGGACGTGTGAAGGTCTCGGTCCGGTCATACCAACGCAATTCCTGCATGCGTTTTTCCAGCTTTTCAATCACCTGATCCTGCATCTCCTGAGCCGTCGCACCAGGCCATACCGTTACCACCGTCATCTGTTTGATGGTGAAGGCAGGATCTTCCGCGCGCCCTAGCTTGAAGAACGCATACAGCCCGCCTATGGATATCAGCAGGATCAAGAACAGCGTGATCGAACGCTCACGCACGGCCAATGCGGACAGGTTGAACCCGCTCATCGGCGCACCTCAGCCACCGCTGCCTGAGCGTTGCCTGCCACCTGAGCCCTGACCTGCTCGCCCTCGCTTAAAAGGTGAACGCCCAACGCCACAATACGATCATTGACATTGAGATGACCTGTCACACGTGCAGTTTCAGCATCACTCAAACCGAGAAACGTTACAGGGCGCCAGGTCACCTGCTCAGGCTCCCGACTCACCACCCATACACCCGGACCTTTACCCGCGTCATAGAGAGAGGCGACTGGCACCTGGACTTCACTATTGATGGCTGTTGGCCTGCCGCCGATGGCAACCGAAATGGTCGCCCCCAGTGTGGCATTGGCAAGTGCGCCCTCCAGCACGTAACGCGCCTCAAATGTGCGGGTCAACCTGTCAGCCGAATCGGACAGTTGGCGCAGATGCGCCTTCCCTTCATGCTGGTCCAATCCATAAAGCTGCGCCGTCGCCGAAGAGCCCAGAGCAGGACGTAGCGTTTCAGGTAATTGAATAACGGCCTCACGTTGTCCGGAATGGGCAACACGCACTACCACCTGGCCTGCAACTACTACCTGCCCCGGCTCCGCTAAGGTGTCTACAACAACGCCGTCGGAGTCGGCCAGCAAGGTTGAATAACCGGTGGAGTTTTTCGCCACATCAGCCTGGGCTTTGGCGGCATTCAGTTGAGCCTTGGCCGAGTCGGCGGCTGCTTTGATTCCTGCGTAGGCCGAAGCAGATACAGCACCGACAGACACCAGATCACGGTAGCGCAACTCGTCATCAGAGGCCTGTCGGGATCGAGCCATTGCTGCGAGCACCGCTTCTTGCTGCGCCCGCGCTGTCAGCGTCAGATCGTTCGCATCAATGCGCATAAGCGGCTGTCCACGCTTGACGCTCTGGCCGGTGTCCACGAGGCGTTCCGTCACCTTTCCGGGCACTCGAAAACCAAGGTCACTCTGAACCCGAGCCGCTACGACGCCGGTGTATAGGCGAGCTTCAGGTACAGAAGGCTGAACCAGGCTGACGCGAACCAAAGGAGCCTGGAGACGAGGATCAGGAGGCTGTGCCTCGCTGCATGCAGCCAAGGCAAACGGCAATAGACCGATGAACATAAATGAAGTGGAACGGCGCTGGATCATAGAGACCTCTTGGAAGCGGATGCGCCATGCTCATCCAAGTGACCAAATAAGTCAACGGTCACGAAACATACAAATGAAAGCCGCCTGCAGATCAAGGTGAGATCAGCAGAGTCGGCCTTAAGTTACGGATACAAGGGAAGTGCGGAGGTGTACAGATCTGCCAGCCAGCGCTTTTTAAGGCATCAGGCTGCGCAGAATAAGGCTGGAAATGAGCCCAGGGGCCTCTTCAACGACGTCAAGGTTGTGCTGCAACAGCAAAGGGTTGATGTAGGGGCGTAGTGCGAGGTGAATCGACTCCACTGTCTCATCCAAAGGCGTCTTGCGCTCAAACTCTCCGAGTTCACGCCCCTCTCGTACAATTTGCAGTACGAAGTGTTTGATTCGCATGTCATAGACCTGCGAGCTGGGCCAGCGCTCCGACGCAGAGAACGCCGCGATGTCATACAGTTTCCGATCATTAAAAAACAGGTCAACCCCTTTGGTTATAAGGCTTTTGACCAATCGTCGAAATCGCTCCGTGGGTGAGATACCCACGGCATTGATAGCTTCCTCCACGGCCGCAATGATTTGCGACAGGCAATTGCTGCAAATGGCTTCACCAATCGCCTGCTTGGAGTCGAAGAACTTGTAGATATACGCCTTGGAAAAACCGATCGCTTTCGCGAGGTCGGAGACTGTTGTCTTGCTGTAACCGTATTGACTGAAATGTTCGTTGGCCGCCGCGACTATCTGGTCTCGGATTTCGTGTTCGGCAGGACCGCGAGTGCTGGACGAGGAAACGGATAATGGGTTCATGCGATTAGCTTACGCACCCGCAGGGCTGTTGACAACTTATGACCAAATCGTAATATGGTCACCAATCGATCATTTCAAAGGTGTCACATGCACCCTTTCCGTTTTGCCGTTTTGCTAAGTTTCGGTATGGTCACAGGCTGCTCGGTGGGCCCTGACTATTCGGAGCCCAAAGTAGAACTGCCCGCGCATTTTTCAGCGCATCCACCTACAACACGAACAGTTGACTCAACCTCCAGCGATCTTACCGTCTGGTGGAAGGCTTTCAATGACCCCGTTCTCAGCCAGTTAATCAATCGAGCCCTTGAACAGAACCTCGATTTAGCTCAGGCAACCGCCAGGATCGAACAGGCTCACGCGGGCTTGGGAGCAGCTAATGCCGCTCTTTTGCCGTCGGCCACCGTCAGTGGCCAAGCGGCTAGAGCGCGACAATCCTTGGAAACACCGTTGGGCCAAGTGCTGAATTCAGATCCATCCTATAACCGCTACGGTAGTGCTTATGAGGCGAATCTCAATGCTGGCTGGGAACTTGATGTGTTTGGAGGATTACGTCGAGGCAAAGAAGCAGCCGTGGCCGACTACCAGGCGTCCCAAGCAGCAGCAGTTGCCACACGGCTAGCAGTGGTAGCGCAGACTGCTGACCTTTACATCAGCATCCGCGGCCTGCAAGCACGCCTGGAAATTGCCCGAAAGCAAGTAGAGACGCGACAACACCTACTCGCCACCATCGAACATCTCTACGCCAAAGGACTGGCTGCTGAACTGCAGCTGAATCAGACTCAAGGATCGTTGAACCAAGCGCAAGCAACGGTGCCAGTACTGCAGGCTGGCCTTGATTCGGCAATGAACGCTATGGATGTCATCTTGGGTAAGCCACCGGGTACTTATACTGCGCAGTTGGCTCAATCGACACACATCCCGGATGTACCACAATTCGCCAGCCTGGGCTCTCCAGCGGACCTCCTGCGCCGACGTCCAGATTTGATCGTCGCAGAGCGCCGGCTGGCGGCATCAAACGCTCGCATCGGCGAAGCCATTTCCGAGTACTACCCCAAGTTTTCCGTAGGCGCGCTGATAGGCAGCGCGACGTCGGTCTCCAGCGGAAATCTTTTCTCCAACGATGCCAGTCAGGCATCGGCGGTATTGGGACTACGCTGGAGGCTGTTCGACTTTGGCCGTATTAACGCTCAGATTGACTTGGCCAAGGGGCAAGAAGCTGAAGCGTTAGCCGCCTATCGCCAGTCAGTGCTACGGGCCTCCGAGGATGTCGAAACCGCTTTTTCCGCGCTGATCAACCGCGAGCAGCAGCTTAAACAGCTTGCGCAGGGTGAAATTGCTTTTACAAAAGCCCGAGACAGATCATTCACCGCCTACGAAAAAGGCGTGGTGAGCCTGATCGAAGTACTGGGTGCCGATGAGAACTTGTTAGCCGCATCTGATGGCAGAGCACAAGCCCAAACGGAATCGGCTCGAGCTGCGGTGGCCACATTCAAAGCATTGGGTGGCGGTTGGCAACACGAGTCACAAGACCCGCGATTTCTCTCGAGTGCCCAATAACAGTCGAATACCTCACGAAACGGTTCATCCCACTTTACGGCCTTAACTGGCCGTTTTTTTCTGGAGAAATGAACTCGGGGTCAAATGCAGATGTTCCTGAGGTACTGACGCAGTGGGAAGATGCTCATTCCCCTGCATGTCTGCTGGTGGACGGCAAGCCAGGTGCTCACCCAGAAGAATCAGCCTCGCCATCCATAGACCGGTAAAGAGCGTTCCCTTCTGGGTGAGCGCGGCAAAGATACTCCCGACTGACAATCATTATCAATAATTTCCGATTAGCCGCTGAGTGCGCAGGGGAAGCGGACCGTGGATTTGCAGTAGTCGCTGATGAAGTTACCTCCAGGGGTTCAGACCCAACCCTATCTCCCACTGCCCAGGGCGTGAACCTGCATAACCCTGGGAATCGGAACATCGAGGCCGTGCGATACACGCGGTCCTGAAGACAAAATGCATTAACCAACGTTGTACACTCATCGTGTGTAGCCGGAACCCAAGCGTAAAGCCATGACGCCATTCCCTATGCCCCCTGGTTGATCGGCGGCGCTTTGTGCCGTCCGACGTGGTAAATCCTACTGATCGGAGCATCACCATGAACCCGAGTACAACCGCCCTTGTGTTGATTGAATTCCAGAATGACTTCACCACCCCGGGTGGGGTCTTCCACGACGCCGTCAAAGACGTCATGCATGCCACCGACATGCTTGCCAACACCGCCACCACGGTGCAACAAGCGCGCAAACTCGGCGTGAAGATCATCCACCTGCCCATCCAGTTTGCCGACGGTTATCCAGAGCTGACCCTGCGCTCCTACGGGATTCTCAAAGGCGTGGCAGATGGCAGCGCCTTCCGCGCCGGCAGCTGGGGCGCCGAAATCACCGATGCACTGACCCATGAATCAAGCGACATCGTGGTCGAGGGCAAGCGTGGGCTGGACGGTTTCGCCACCACGGGCCTGGACCTGGTGCTGCGCAACAATGGCATCCAGCATCTGGTGGTGGCGGGTTTTCTCACCAACTGTTGCGTTGAAGGCACCGTCCGGACCGGCTATGAAAAGGGCTATGAGGTGGTGACACTGACCGATTGCACAGCGACCTTCACCGATGAACAACAACACGCCGCCGAGCAATTTACCTTGCCGATGTTTTCGCAAACGCTGAAGCACACACAGTTCCTGGCCGCGTTGAACGCCAAATAACCCAAAAATGCCCAGCGCGAAGGGTTGCCCGTCGTGATGCGGCGGGTAATCCGGCGAGCTTGGCAATCATTGGCAGGCCCGCATCGAACGACGCCGTTGCCGGTTCCGAGTGCAGAGGCGCTGGCCAAATGGTTTCGATTCTTGGTTTGAAATCATAGAGCAGCTGCAGCAACAAATTTCAGAACTCGACGTTCGCTGGAATTAGCGCCTCACTCTTTCGTTCCACCCCTCCCCCTCCCCCTTCAAAGTCAGCCGCTATAGCGGCAAGGACGAGTGTTGACGTGAGCATCACCGACGACGCAATGACCGACAAGATCACCCTGCACGGCCTGGACTTTGTGCAGGTTCAGCTGGAAGGCGGCCAGCGCCTCCACGTCTGGCACCCTGAGTTGCCCCGCCGCGCATGCGAGGGAGATTTGACGCGGCAAGGATGAAGGCCTGCATGGAAAAATCTGCCTTTCAGATGCGCGACACGCGCGCAAAAACTGCAACAGACAAGAAGGAATCGACAGGCAGCAGTCTGGATGCACGAGATCAGTTGGGCATACAACTGTCAGCATGATATATAAATATAACCTATTGTTTTATATGGCATTTAAACAAAAAAGATCAGCGACGGGGTATCCGCCAGAGTCGAGAGCCTTGCGCGATTTACTCACGTCTAGCGCCAATCCAGATTGTGAAACAGTTCGTCCTCCTGATCAAAGTGCAGGCGCACGAGGGTGTCCAGGCGAATCAGCTGATGCTGAATCTCGTCAGCAGGTGCCGTCGCGGGGTCGGAACTGAAGTCGCTGCTCATGCGCGCGAGTAAATGGATAAGGCGAAAGATCTCTCGGTGAGCATGGCTCATCGCTGACATGGGGTCCTCGCCCGGCATGCTCAGCGTCAGCAGCGGGTAGAGTGTGTCTTCGTCGTTGTGTTCGTGCTGCGCCAGTACTGTTTGCAGCTTGTCGACCAGCGCCACCAGGTCGCTCCGTGCTTGCGCAACTGGACGCTGGGCAAAGTCATTGGCCATTTGGTGCAGATCATTCAATACGGCAGTGAGTTGTTGATGCTCATCATGCAGGCGATCGATATGCTCAGCGGTGAGCGTTTGTTTCCTCCTTCCCCACCACGGCCCCAGTGCCCGCAGGGCATTGAGGATGATCACCACGTCTATGCCCTCCTGCACCATGGCGCCGATCAGCGGCTGCAGGTAACCCGAGGCTGCCACGGCCATGGCCAGCAATGACAACCCCATGCCGACCAGCACTCCCTGGCGCGCGATGTAACGGGTGCGCCGGGCGATGTCCAGTGCCTCGACCAGACGATCCAGTCGATCCACCAGCAGCACAACACCAGCGGCTTGTGCAGAAGCGGTGGCGCCGCTGGCTCCGATTGCCACACCGACATCAGCCGCCGCCAGCGCCGGTGCGTCATTGATGCCATCGCCGACCATCAGCGTGCTGGCGTGCTGGCCACCCTGCTGTAGCGCCCGCACTTTATCTTCAGGGGTCAACCCGGCACGCAACTCGTCAATCCCGGCAGACAGCGCAATCATCTCGGCAGTTTCCAGGCGATCCCCGGTGAGCATGACGATCTTTTCGATGCCTCTGTTGCGCAGTCGACGCAGCGTCTGTGGCGTTTCGCGCCGAATGTTGTCCGAGAAAACAAACAGGCCCGCGAGTTTCCCGTCCACGTCGATGAAGCTTCCGCTGCACGCCAGGTGGTCCATGCGGCGCAGCATGGCTACGACCCAGCCGGTTGCCTCGGCGCCTTTGTGCGCAAAAGACAAAGTACCAAAGCGCACCTGCATGCCATCGACGCGCCCACAAAGCCCCGCGCCCGAGCTTTCTTCCACGCCCTGCGGGACGCTGAGCGACAACTGCCCCTGATGGGCTGCTTCAACAATTGCCTGGCAGATAGGATGTGTCGAGGCCTGCGCCAGAGACGCGGCCAGGCCAAGCAAGCGTTGCGGATCGTGCAGTCCGTTGACCTCTATCGACTGCAGACGAGCATGGCCGCTGGTCAGAGTACCGGTCTTGTCGAGAAAAACCTGCTTGACCGTGGCCAGTGCTTCCAAGGTCGCGCCATCCTTGATCAGGATCCCGCGTTGCGCTGCCCTTGAAATACCCGAGATAAACGCAATCGGTACCGCCAGAATCAAAGGGCAAGGTGTCGCCACCACCAGAACAGCCAACGCTCGCAAAGGATCGTCGCTCAGTTGCCAGGCCAACCCGGCAATCAACAATGTCAGCGGGATAAAGAACACTGCATAACGGTCAGCCATGCGCACGAAAGGAGCACGTGAACGGCGCGCTGCCTCGGCCATCCGCACGATGCCGGCATAGGTACTCTGCGCAGCTGTTCGCGTGGAAATCAGCAAGATCGGCGCGCCGACGTTGGAAACACCGCTGTGCAGCAGCTCACCCTCTCGACGGGTGACGGGCAACGACTCACCACTGAGCGCCGATTCGTCCAGAACGGCCGTCGAACTCAGCAAGCGACCATCGACCGGTATCACCTCCCCCAACCGCACCAGCAATGTCTGATTCAGCGTGACCTGCTCGATGGGGATCTTGCGCAGGCTGCCGCCCTCCTGCAACCAGGCAAAGTGTGGCGCGCGGTCGATGAGCGCACGCAACTCACGGTCAGCGCGTTGCTTGGTGAAGTACTCCAGGGCTCGTCCGGTCGCCAGCATCAAAGCGATCACCGCGGACACCAGTGCCTGCCCGAAAAACAGCGCCGAGGTGATGGACAGCAACGCAATCAGGTCCACACCGGCCTCGCGCCGGGCAAGACGCCCCACAATCTCGATGAGCAGCACCGCAACCATCACCAGGCTGCCTGCGGCCCAACACATAGATGCCCAATCAGGCTGCTGCGCGACATGCGCAATGCCCCCGGCCGCCAGCGTCAGTGCCGTGAGCAGCAATAGGAGGGGATCCAGCCACTTAGCGAGCATGGAAGTGAGTTCCTCAAAAAGCGATTTGACCACCTCTGCCGTCACAACAAGGCCGAGCCAGGCCACGAGCAAGCACCTGGTCATGACGTTCCCGCTGTCGGTCCTCGCCTGCAAAGCGCAGCCGTTCGAATAAAATAGCTGGGTTTATCCAGTATTCGCGCTGACATTTATCACATAAACAGCGGGCGATTAACGGCGTGCGCCCCCTGGACCCTTTTTGATTTAGCTCAATATCTGTCGATCGCTCAGGCGTAAAAACAACAACGGATAGAACGAGCAAAGAGTCACTTGTGGCGAGCGGGCTAGCCCGCTCGCCACAGTTACAGTGTTCGTCATCGACTGACCGGCATCAGGTTGTTGTGCCCCGTGTTTTTTTTAATTGAGAAAAGGACACCATCATGAATGACTTAAGTTTGCGAAATACCATTTTGGATGAGCTGGATTTTCAGCCCGATATCGACGCTGCCCACATTGGCGTAAGCGTGGACAACGGTGTCGTCACACTCTCAGGCTACGTGAAAAGCTACGCCCAGAAGATCAGTGCCGAGCGTGCGGTCAAAACTGTCAAAGGCGTACGCGCAGTGGCTGAAGAACTCCAGGTCCGGCTGAACAAAGACGCCGGCACAGAAGATGACGCCATCGCAAAACGCGCCTTGAACATCATCTCGTGGCGATCCGATACACCCGAAGGCGACATCAAGGTGATCGTGCAAAAAGGATGGGTGATCCTTGAAGGCCAGGTGGATTGGCAGTATCAGAAGGAAACCGCCGAGAGTGCCGTGCGCAAACTGTCCGGTGTGGTGGGCATAGACAATCGCCTCACCCTGCGCAAGAGAGTCAAGGTCACGGATATTCAGCAGAGCATCGAAGAGGCACTCAAACGCAATGCAGAAGTCGATGCCAAGGGCATACAAATCAAGGTCGTAGGCGGTGTGGTCAAGCTCGAAGGCAAGGTGCATTTCTGGCGCGAGCGTCAGATTGCGGAACGGGCCGCCTGGTCGGTGCCAGGTGTCAGTAAGGTCGAAGATTATTTGCTGATCGCCTGAATCAATGCCCCAAGGGTTAGGGAAAGGAGAAGGCAATGACGATCCTACTGGCAACCCAGCGGTTACGCCTGTATGACAGCAATGAGCTTGATAATGTATTGCAGGCGATGGCGCGTAAGGCCACCCACTTGCTGCCAGCCTCGCACACGGCACTGATTGGCCTCCAACGCCGGGGCGAGCCTTTGGCTCAACGGTTGCGCCAGTGCATTGCGCGTCAGACCGGTCAACCGGAACTTCCTCTTTTCCCCCTTCAGGTCAAGCGTTACACCGATGACCTGCAAGTGCTGCATACCTACACGCAATTGATCGAGAACCCGGGCCTGGGCAACCTGGACGTTGCCAACACGACGTTCCTGGTTGTCGATGACGTGCTGTTCGAAGGTCATTCGCTGCTGCGTACTTGCGCCTATCTGGCACAACTGGGTGCTTGTCGGGTCTACACGGCGGTGCTGGTCGACCGACATGTCTGTCAGCAGCCGATCCGGGCCGACATTGTCGGCGTGCACCTGCAAGTCGCCGCCGATGACGTCGTCGAGTGCAACGTGCCGCCTTTCGAACAGGCGTTTTGCATCGAGGTGGTTCGGCATGGCGCTGCCCATCGGCGCTAGCTAATGGGGGTGTTATCTACGCAGGGTCGAAACCGCGATTACAGCGCTATTGCCGACGGTGCGAAAGCCGCCCTCTTCAACCGTCGGGAATCGACCGACTGATTTGCAAGCGTTTTTCCGCAGCCAGGACGTGCCGAATCGTGGCGAGCACGGCGTCTGGACTGAGGCTCATCGAGTTGATGCCAATCTCCACTAGATATTCGGCCATCTCGGGATAATCCGACGGAGCCTGTCCACAGATTCCCGAGTGTCGAGTGTTACGCCTGGCGCCTTCTACCGCCAGGCGAATCATCTGTTTTACCCCTGGGTCGCGCTCATCGAAATCGAAAGCGACGACTTCCGAATCACGGTCCACGCCGAGTACCAATTGAGTCAGGTCGTTAGAGCCGATGGAGAAGCCGTCGAACAACTGGGCGAATGCATCGATCTGGATCACGTTGTTGGGTATTTCGCACATGATGTAGATCTCCAGCCCGTTTTCTCCGCGCTGCAGACCATGGCTGGCCATTGCCGCCAATACCTTTTCACCCTCCTTCACGGTGCGACAAAAAGGGATCATCAACTTGATGTTGGTGAGGCCTATGTGTTCACGCGCCCATTTCATGGCCGCGCATTCCAGCGCAAACCCTTCGGCATAGGCAGAATGGCTGTATCGGGACGCCCCCCGAAATCCGAGCATTGGATTATGCTCTTCCGGCTCAAAATACTGCCCGCCCAGCAGGGTTGCATATTCATTGCTTTTGAAGTCGCTCATGCGTACGACGCAAGGCTTTGGATACACCGCCGCGGCAATCGTGGCGACGCCTTCTGCCAAGGTCTTGATAAAAAAATCCGTCGGGTCTTGATAGGCCCTACTCAGCACCGCGATTGTTTCACGGGTGGCGTCATCCAGCTTTTCCGGGTGAGCAAGGGCCATTGGATGGACCTTGATGTATTCATTGATGATGAATTCCATACGCGCCAGGCCGATGCCATCTACCGGCAGGGAGGCGAGGCTGAAGGCCTGGTCGGGGTTAGCCAGGTTCATCATGATCTTGGTCGCGGGGCGTCCCAATTGGCTGAGGTCCGTCTCCTGGACATCGAAATCCAGTTCACCGTCATACACAATCCCGCTTTCGCCTTCAGCGCAACTGATAGTCAGCGACGCTCCGGTGTGGATGACCTCTGCCGCGTTCACTGCCCCCACGATCGCAGGAATACCCAACTCACGCGATACGATGGCGGCATGACAGGTACGTCCGCCCCCGCTTGTCACAACCGCCGCAGCGGTCTTGATGACGGGCTCCCAATCCGGCGTGGTGTTATCCGAAACCAGCACCTCGCCAGGCTTGAACTCGCTGAGCTGTTTGACATCGTTGATCACGCGGGCCTTTCCCGCGCCAATCTTGGTGCCGACCGCCTTGCCCTTCAGCAGCACTGTCGATCGTTGCTTGAGCTGATAAATGCGCAGCACGTTGCTGTTTTCTTGGGAGGCCACCGTTTCAGGACGTGCCTGTACCAAATATAACTGGCCGTCGACGCCATCCTTCGCCCACTCCATATCCATGGGTCTGTAAAAACCGGCTTTGCTCGAGTAGTGGTTTTCAACCTTGATGGCATAGTCGGCCAACTGCATGACGTCCTCGTCAGAGAGGCAGAAACGGGCTTGTTGTTCGGTGGATGTATCGGTATTCACGGTGTATTCCAGCGCAATATTTCCGGTATTGAGGGTCTCGGCAAACACCATCTTTTTTTCTTTGCTACCCAGACTGCGCTTGAGCACGGCGCGGTAGCCGGCGATGAAGCTGGGTTTGTGCACGTAGAAACTGTCGGGCGCGACCGTGCCCTGTACGACATTCTCCCCAAGCCCCCAGGCAGCGTTGATGAACACGACATCCTTGAAACCCGTTTCCGTATCCAGGGAAAACATTACCCCGCTGGCACCGAGATCGCTGCGCACCATTTTCATGACGACAACGGCGAGACAGACCTTGAAGCAATCAAAGCCGTGGTCATATTTGTAATGGATAGACCGATCGGTAAAGTTCGACGCCAGGCAACGCTTGTAGGCATCAAGCAGCGCCTCTTCACTGGCAATGTTCAGATAGGTGTCGTTCTGCCCGGCGAACGAGGCCAGTGGAGAGTCTTCGGCGGTCGCCGAGGAGCGCACGGCCAGTGAAATGCTGTCACCGTATTCGTGTTTGAGTTGTGCGTAGCTTTGCCGTATTGCCGCCTGCAGGTCTTCCGGCAGCGTACAGTCATATACGATCGCCCTTGCCTTCTGCCCACGGGCTTGTAAATCCTTGATGTCATTGGCATCGAGACCCTCAAGTGCCTCGTGCAGCCGCGCCCAGGCCTTATTGTGCTCAAGGACATACCGATACGCTTGCGAGGTAATGGCGAACCCATTGGGTACCCGTACGCCCTCACCGGTCAGCTGCTGGTACATCTCGCCCAGCGAGGCGTTCTTGCCGCCGACCTGCGCGACATCGTCGAGGCCCAACTCCTTGAACCAACGAATATATGGCTGTGAGTGCGTCACGACGCCTCTCCTCCATTGAGTGAGGTGACCCGCGGCGGCATTTGGGACCGCAGGGCCCATGGCAATGCCGCCGATATATCGCCCAAGCGCCCGGTTTTCACCAGGCCAGCCAACAGGGATGAGGCGATTGAGTGAGTATCTGGAGTTGCGACGTGTAGCCTCTGATCTTTATCAACAAATGCGCACGGCCACTTCAATAGCGCGCGCCAGGCAGTCGTGGGCCACCGACTGGATGCTGAAACAGGCCCACGCCTCCCGGCGTTCCCACTAAAACATCGGCGAGCTGCTGACCACCCGCAACGCCAACCCTTCGTACGCATCCAGCGTAATGGTGAATTCACCCTCAGCGGTCAGGTCGCCCTCCACCCGCTCATTGATGATGTCCACCACCGGCCCCGGTGCAATGTTGGGCAGGTGCAGGGTTTCTGTGATCGGCGTATCGCCGAAGTTCAGCGCGGTGATTTGTATACCTTTGCCGGCCGGCAGTTCGTGGACCATGATCAGCAAGCCAGGGTGCTCGACATCCGGTACCAGGATCTGACGGCTGGCGGCGATGTCGTAGGCGCGGCGCACGGCGAGGATTTTTTGCAGTTGGGAGGCGAACGAGTCGGGGTCCTGCAACTGGCTGTTGAGGCTGCCATACAAGGTTTTCGAGCGGGGCATCTGCCCCGCCGAAAGCTCGGCCTCCGGGTTGAGGTCCACCAGGTCATAGGCACCTCGGTGAATCCAGCGGGTGTCGCCATCCTGCATCAGGTGCGCGACCTCATCGGCCGCGAGTGGCAAGGCCCCCACCAGGTCCCAGCCTGACAGGGCAAACACCCCCGGCTGCATGGCGTTGTACATCACCAGCAGCAGGTGGATCTGGCGAATCTGCGCGATATCGGCCGGCGTGATCGCGTCAAGATCGCGGATGCCCAGCGCCGCCGTGATGATACTGGCGGTGGTGCAGGACACGCCGTTGGTAACGAACTTGAGGTTGTACGGCGCATGCTCACCCGCCAGGCGCTCATACATCTGTTCGCGGATATGCTCGCGCAGGATATTGCCGGGAAAGGTCTGGCCCTGATAAAGAAAGCTGTCATGGGCGTGCAGGGTCCAGAAGTGCACCAGCTCCAGGGTCAGTTCATCATGGTTTTGCAAGGCGTGGATCAGCGAGCCGGGGTCGATGCCAAGGTTGTGCATCTGGCGCAGCATCAGGCGCAAAAACTCGGTGTCCCCCATCAGCAAGGCATGCTGGTAGGCCGGCCGGGTGATGAAGTCGTAGGACAGGTCAGCACCGCCGTGGGACATGGAGGCGATATCGTCAACGGTGAGGTTCAACTCCTGGAAACTGAACCCGCCGGCCTTGCGAATCGCGCCACCCAGCAACTGGTTGCCGGTGATCGACAGCGGATGGCTCTCCGACCAGGCGGTGCCATCGAGCTTGCGCTCCACACCGA
This sequence comes from Pseudomonas sp. G11, assembly GCF_029457515.1. Lineage (NCBI taxonomy): Bacteria > Pseudomonadati > Pseudomonadota > Gammaproteobacteria > Pseudomonadales > Pseudomonadaceae > Pseudomonas > Pseudomonas sp. G11. The sequence continues at coordinate 3,749,556 of NZ_CP120377.1, read as the reverse complement.
GAAAGCCGTTGGCATCCAGGCGCAGGATTTTTGCGCCCATCACATCGATGGAATGCAACGCGTCGCCGATGATCATCTGCTGCGCCGCAAACGTAGGGTCGAGCCAGTTCAGCGAGGGCTGGCCTTCCTTGAAGTAATGCAGGTACACCCAGCGGCGCGGCTTGCCGTCCACCCCGATGACCACCGGCGTGGTGCTCCAGTCGGTTTCCTTCACGCCGGGCTCAAAGAAGATCACCCGCTGCAACTGGCCGACGATGTAATGCTTGTCACGCAGGGCGTCCACCTGGAGTGGGCTGAGGTTCTGCGCATCACGCCCCGCGGCGACGTCGGGCAGCAATGGCCAGTCTTCCTCGCGGATTTCGACCATGTGGTAGAGCCCTGGGTAATCCTCGTAGGCCATCTCGGCCAGACGAAAATCTGCGCCCTTGCCGGTGTGCGAGGGGATCACATCGTCGATGATCACCGCATTGTGCGCCGCCGCCATGCGCGTCAACGCCTGCAACTGCGCCTCGGTGCCCAGTTGCGGGTCGATGTCGAAACTGATGCGGTCGAAATTGCCGTCGATGGTCGGCGTGTGCGTGGTCCCGGACAAGCCGCCGGACTTTTTCAACGGGCCGTTGTGAATGCCCTGGATGCCGATTTTCGACAATGCATGCCACAACGTCTCATCGCCGAGCGCCTCCAGCACCGTGCCGTCTTCGCGGGTGACAATCGACGCCGGATAGGCGGTGAACCACACCGACGACAAGGCGCACGCGTCACGCGGGCGGGTCTGTGCATACGGCTGTTGCCACAAGCGGCCCTGCCCCGAATAGAGCTTGGCCCGCTGGCGCGCCGCGTGGAACATGGATTGCTGCACCAGCCAGTGCACATGAGTGTCGTCAGCCGCCGTCATAAGCCCAATACCTGTAGTCGTGAAAAGGTTACTCGTAAGCATAGGAGCCACGACGGGGGCTATTCGTTGCATCGCAGACCCGCAACTACTGCAACTGGCGATACTGCCTGGGCGTAAACCCGGTCGACGCCTTGAACTGGCGGGTGAACGCACTGTGGTCGGTGTAGCCGCAGTGCAGGGCCACCTCGGTGATCGGCATATCGGTGTGCAACAACCGATGGGCATGGTCCAGGCGCACTTTCTGGATCATCTGGCGCGGCGTCAGGTGGAACACGCGCTTGCAGTAGCGCTCCAACTGCGCCACGGAAATGCCGGCGATACGGGTCAATTCACCCAAGGTGACACGACGGTTGAAGTGCGCGCGAATGTGCTCGTCCACGGCGGCCAGGCGTTGGTACGCCGGGTGGGTTTCGCTGGCGGATTGCAGGTCGACCGAGATGCCGGCGAGGCCAATGATCTGGCCTTCATGGTTGTACAACGGCCATTTGTGGGTCAGGCACCAGCCCGGTTCGCGAGTGCCGTAGAGATGCAGTTCAAGCTGGTCCTCCAGCACAACCCCCTGCTCGAGCACGCGTCGATCCTGTTCGGTGTAGCCCGGCCCCAATTGCTCTGGGAACACTTCGGCGCTGGTCTTGCCCAGCAGCGGTTGCAACTGCTTGAGGCCGCAGCGCTGCACCAGGGTGCGGTTGGCAAGCACGTAGCGGGCGTCGATATCCTTGATGAAGATCGCGGCATTGGGGATCACATCCAGCATCGGCAATAGCTGCGCCACACCGGCCAACACCTGCTCGATGCTGTGCGGACGGCTCGCCTCGCTGCCTTGGCACAGGGTCGAAAACGCGCGCTGCAACATGACTTCCGCACCCCATTCGTGAGCCTGAGACCGAGCAGATTGCCCCATGTCCGGCGCGCTGTCGAGCGTGGGAAATTGTGCCGAATTCGTCATTCCTCGGTGCGCAAAACATCAATCGTCGCGCGGTTGATGGGTTCAGGATAGCGCCACTGCATGCCTATCCAATAACTCACAAGAAGGCGCCGCCATGTCTGCTCAAGGCAAGTTCAAGAAACAACTTTCACTGATGGACCTGACCTTTATCGGGTTGGGCGCCATCTTCGGTTCGGGCTGGTTGTTTGCAGCCAGTCATGTCTCCGCGATTGCAGGGCCTGCCGGGATTATTTCCTGGTTGATCGGCGGCTTCGCCGTTCTGCTGCTGGGCATCGTGTACTGCGAACTCGGCGCGGCCCTGCCCCGCGCAGGCGGGGTGGTGCGTTACCCGGTGTACTCCCACGGTCCATTGCTGGGCTACCTGATGGGCTTTATTACGCTGATCGCGTTTTCCAGCCTGGTGGCGATTGAAGTGGTTGCCTCGCGCCAATACGCGGCAGCCTGGTTTCCCGAGTTGACCAAGGTCGGTTCCAGCGACCCGACGCCCCTCGGCTGGCTGGTGCAATTTGCCCTGCTGTGCCTGTTCTTCATCCTCAACTACCGCAGCGTAAAGACCTTCGCCATCGCCAATAACCTGGTGAGCGTGTTCAAGTTCATCGTGCCACTGCTGGTGATCGGCGTGCTGTTCACCTTCTTCAAGCCAGCGAATTTCCAGATGCACGGGTTTGCGCCGTTCGGCCTGTCGGGCATCGAGATGGCGGTGTCGGCCGGTGGGGTGATCTTTGCGTACCTGGGGCTGACCCCCATCATCTCGGTGGCCAGCGAAGTGAAGAACCCGCAACGCACGATTCCAATCGCGTTGATCCTTTCGGTGCTGCTGTCGACCGCCATCTATGTGCTGCTGCAAACCGCGTTCCTCGGCGGCGTGCCCACACACATGCTCGCCGATGGCTGGGCCGGCATCAGCAAGGAACTGGCGCTGCCGTATCGCGATATCGCCCTGGCGCTGGGCGTGGGATGGCTGGCCTACCTGGTGGTGGCCGACGCGGTGATCTCCCCCAGCGGCTGCGGCAACATCTACATGAACGCCACGCCGCGGGTGGTGTACGGCTGGGCGCAGACCGGCACCTTTTTCAAGATCTTCACGCGGATCGATGAGAAGTCCGGCATCCCCCGCCCGGCGCTGTGGCTGACCTTTGGCTTGTCGGTGTTCTGGACCCTGCCGTTTCCGTCCTGGGAAGCGCTGATCAATGTGGTATCCGCCGCGCTGATCCTCAGCTACGCCGTGGCACCCGTGACCGTCGCCGCGCTGCGCCGCAATGCGCCGGGCATGGCGCGTCCATTCCGGGTCAAGGGCATGGCGGTGCTCGGTCCGCTGTCTTTTATCATCGCCGCGCTGATCGTGTACTGGTCGGGCTGGAGCACCGTGTCGTGGCTGCTCGGCCTGCAAATCCTGATGTTTGCGGTGTACCTGCTGTGCGCCCGCTGGGTGCCGACCGCGCATGTGAGCCTCAAGCAACAGGTGCGCTCGTCAGCCTGGCTGATCGGCTTTTATGCAGTGACGATCCTGCTGTCCAAACTCGGCAGCTTTGGCGGCCTGGGCATAATCAGCCACCCGTTCGACACCGTCGTCGTCGCCGTCAGCGCCCTGGGCATCTATTACTGGGGGGCAGCCACCGGCGTGCCAGCCCACCTGGTGCGCCTGGAGCACGACGCCGATGAGAGCGAAACCGTCGACGATCCCCACGGCAGCGCCACGCCGTCCCCGGCTTATCCCTGAATGGAGCGCGTTATGAAACGACTGCATGTCATCGACTCCCACACCGGCGGTGAACCCACGCGCCTGGTGATGAGCGGTTTCCCGGCACTGGCTGGCGCCACCATCGCCGAGCAACTCAAGCACCTGCGCACCGAGCATGATCAATGGCGCCGCGCCTGCCTGCTGGAACCGCGTGGCAACGACGTACTGGTTGGCGCGCTGTACTGCGAGCCCGTCACGCCGGGCGCCACCTGCGGGGTGATCTTCTTCAACAACGCCGGCTACCTGGGCATGTGCGGCCACGGCACCATCGGCCTGGTCGCCTCGCTTCATCACCTGGGGCGCATCGCACCGGGTGTCCACACCATTGACACCCCCGTCGGCCCGGTAGCGGCCACCCTGCATGAAGACGGCGCCGTGACCCTGCGCAACGTGCCCGCCTACCGCTATCGCCAGCAGGTGCCGGTGGAGGTCCCCGGGCATGGGGTGGTGTATGGCGATATTGCCTGGGGCGGCAACTGGTTCTTCCTGGTGTCGGACCATGGCCAGTCGCTGGAGATGGCCCACGTGGAAGCGCTCACTGACTACACCTGGACGATGCTCAAGGCCCTCGAAGCCCAAGGCATCCACGGTGAACACGGCGCGCTGATCGACCATGTCGAACTGTTCGCCGACGACGCCCACGCCGACAGCCGCAACTTCGTGATGTGCCCCGGCAAAGCCTACGACCGCTCCCCTTGCGGCACCGGCACCAGCGCCAAACTCGCGTGCCTGGCCGCCGACGGCAAGCTGCGCCCCGGCGAACCCTGGGTACAAGCCAGTATTACCGGCAGCCAATTCGAAGGCCACTTCGAATGGGACGGCGAGCGCGTGCGCCCGTTCATCACCGGCCGCGCCTACATGACCGCCGACAGCACCCTGCTGATCGACGAACAGGACCCTTTCGCCTGGGGCATCTGAGCCTGGGCCCCTTTTTACTGAACGCTGCAAGGAGCTAGAACCATGAGCGACAACATCTTCACCGGCTGCATTCCCGCCCTGATGACCCCGTGCACCGCCGCGCGCCAGCCGGACTTCGACGCCCTGGTGGCCAAGGGGCGTGAACTGATCGATATCGGCATGAGCGCAGTGGTGTACTGCGGCTCCATGGGTGACTGGCCGCTGCTCTCTGAAGCCCAGCGCCAGGAAGGCGTGGCGCGCCTGGTGGCTGCGGGCGTGCCGACGATCGTCGGTACCGGCGCGGTCAACAGCCGTGAAGCGGTATCCCACGCGGCGCATGCGGCCAAGGTCGGTGCCCATGGCTTGATGGTGATTCCCCGCGTACTGTCCCGTGGCGCCTCGGCCACCGCGCAAAAAGCCCACTTCGCCGCGATCCTCAACGCCGCGCCCACCTTGCCGGCGGTGATCTACAACAGCCCGTACTACGGCTTCGCCACCCGCGCCGACTTGTTCTTCGAGCTGCGCCGCCAACACCCGAACCTGATCGGCTTCAAGGAATTCGGCGGTGGCGCAGACCTGCGCTACGCGGCCGAAAACATCACCTCCCAGGACGACAACGTGACCCTGATGGTCGGTGTCGACACCCAGGTGGTGCACGGCTTCGTCAACTGCAACGCCACCGGCGCCATCACCGGTATCGGCAACGCCCTGCCACGGGAAGTGCTGCAACTGGTGGCCCTGAGCAAGCAGGCCGCCAAGGGCGATGCCAAGGCCCGTCGCCTGGCCCGTGAGCTGGAGAGCGCGCTGGCGGTGCTGTCGTCGTTCGATGAAGGCTGCGACCTGGTGCTGTACTACAAGCACCTGATGGTACTCAACGGCGACCAGGGCTACGCCTTGCACTTCAACGAAACCGATGCACTCAGCGATGCCCAGCGGCACTATGCCGAGAACCAGTACGCGCTGTTCCGCCAGTGGTACGCCAACTGGTCGGCTGAACAGAACCTCGCATAACCCCCGTGCGCCGCTGCGGTTCCTGCAGCGGCCAACCCTCTGTTTTCCAGGATGATCCCATGACTCTGACGGGCAAGATGCTGATAGGCCGGCAACCCCTCTGCGGCACGCGCGAGGCGGTCCGGGCCATCAACCCCGCGACCCACACGCCAATGGAGCCGGCCTACGCCGGCGGTGAACGCCAACAGGTTGAGCAAGCCTGCGCCCTCGCCTGGACCGCGTTCGACAGCTACCGCGAAACCACCCTGGCCGATCGCGCCACATTTCTCGACACCATCGCCGAGCACATCGAGGCCCTGGGGGAGGAATTGATCGAACGCGCGAGCGCCGAAACCGGCCTGCCGCGCCCGCGCATACAGGGCGAACGCGCGCGCACCTGCGGGCAGTTGCGCACGTTTGCGCGCTGCGTACGTGCCGGGGAATGGCTGGACGTACGCGTGGACACGGCACAGCCGGAGCGCCAGCCAATGGCCCGCCCCGACCTGCGTCAGCGCCACATCCCACTGGGCCCGGTCGCGGTATTCGGCGCGAGCAATTTCCCCCTGGCCTTCTCTGTCGCGGGCGGCGACACCGCGTCGGCACTGGCCGCCGGTTGCCCGGTGATCGTCAAGGCCCATGGCGCCCACCCCGGCACCAGTGAGCTGGTCGGCCGCGCGGTTGCCCAGGCCGTTAACGACTGCGGCCTGCCCGAGGGCGTGTTTTCGTTGCTGTACGGCTCCGGTCACGAGGTCGGGATCACGCTGGTGACCGACCCGCGCATCAAAGCCGTAGGCTTTACCGGTTCGCGCAGTGGCGGTATGGCGCTGACCCAGGCAGCGCAGGCACGGCCGGAACCGATTCCGGTGTATGCGGAAATGAGTTCGATCAACCCGGTGTACCTGTTTCCTGCCGCGCTGCAAGCCAGGGGCGAAGCCTTGGCACAGGGGTTTGTTGCGTCGCTGACCCAGGGGGCGGGCCAGTTTTGTACCAACCCCGGCCTGGTGATTGCGGTTCAAGGTGCCGCCCTGGACCGCTTCGTCAACCGGGTCAGCGAGCTACTGCCGCGCAGCCCGGCCCAGACCATGCTCACTGCGGGGATTTTCAGTGCCTATGCAGAGGGTGTCGAGGCATTGACCCGCCACGCCCGGCTCGTTGCGCAGGGCCAGGCGGCGCAAGGTCCGAATCAAGGCCAGGCCCATCTGTTCCTGGCCTCGGCCGACGCGTTCCTGGGCAACGCCCATTTGCAGGCCGAAGTCTTCGGCGCCACTTCGCTGGTGGTGGCGTGCGCCGATGAGGAGCAAGTACGCCGGGTATCCGAACACCTCGAAGGCCAACTCACCGCGACCCTGCACCTGGATGAAGACGACCTGGTGCCTGCACGCACGCTGCTGCCGGTATTGGAGCGCAAGGCCGGTCGCCTGCTGGTCAACGGCTGGCCGACGGGGGTCGAAGTGTGCGACGCCATGGTCCATGGCGGCCCCTTCCCCGCCACCTCGGACTCGCGCAGCACCTCGGTGGGCACAGCGGCAATCCTGCGATTCCTGCGCCCGGTGTGCTACCAGGATTTCCCGGACAGCTTGCTGCCGACCGCACTCCAGCACAGCAACCCGCTGCTGTTGCGGCGCCTGCTCGACGGCCGGAGAGAGGCGTAGACCATGGCCGATTCCAACCCAACGGATATCGCCATCGTCGGCGCCGGCATCATTGGCGTCGCCTGCGCCTTGCAGTTGGCGCGCCAGGGCCGCCAGGTGGTGGTGATCGACCCGCAGGACCCCGGCATGGGGGCCTCCTATGGCAATGCCGGCCACCTGGCCACCGAACAAGTGTTCCCCATTGCCGACCTGTCGATCCTCAAGCGCCTGCCCGCCATGCTGCTGGACCCCATGGGCCCACTGCGCCTGGACTGGAAATACCTGCCCCGAGCCCTGCCCTGGTTCGCACGCCTGCTGTTGAACCTGCGCCCGGCCAGCTACCAGCGCACCGTGGCCGGTATTCGTGCGCTCAATGAAGGTAGCCTCGGCGCCTGGCAGCGCCTGCTCGACAGCATCGCGCAGCCTCAGTTACTGCGCCAGGACGGCTCGTTGCTGGTGTTCGAACAGGCCGCTTCGCGCGCGACGCTCGAGGCGCTGCGCCAGCGCATGCAACAACAAGGCGTGCCCGTGGATGTGTGGTCAAGTGCCGATATACGCCACGCCGCGCCACAGCTGAGCGAGCAGCTCCTGGGCGGGTTGTTTTTTCCGGCGACAGGGCACTTTCTCGACCCTTACCAGGTGGTCTGCGCATTAGTCAGCGCCGCCCAGGCCAGCGGCGTGCAGTTCCTCAAGCGGCGGGTGCTGGATGGACGGGTTGACGCCCAGGGCGTGTCGCTGAGCACCGACCAAGGCCCGTTGGCCGCGCGCCAGGTCTTGATCGCCTGCGGTGCCCACTCGGCAAAACTCACCGCCGCGCTGACCGGTAAAAAAGTCCCGCTGGACACCGAGCGTGGCTATCACCTGATGCTGCCCCAGGAACACGGGCGACTGCCATTCGCCGTCACCTCCCTGGAGCGCAAGTTCATCATGACCCCCATGGCTGGCGGCTTGCGCCTGGCCGGCACCGTCGAATTCGCCGGCCTCGAGCGCCCGGCCAACATGCAGCGCGCCTGGCAATTGCAACGGCTGAGCGAAGGCTTGTTTCGCCAGGCGTTGAATGCGCAGGACGCCACACCCTGGATGGGGTTCAGGCCATCGTTGCCGGATTCGCTGCCCGTGATTGACCGGGTGTGCGATGGCAAGGTGTTGTTGGCGTTTGGGCATCAGCATTTGGGGTTGACGCAGGCCGCGGTAACGGCGGAGTGGGTGGTGCGACTGGCTTCAGCGCCGGCGACACTCTCCGGCATGGACGCCTATCGACTGGATCGCTTTTGAGAACACTCGCCGGGCGGGCGTCTTCCCAGGTGGCGTCGCCGCCTGACTGCACATCGCCTGCGTCAGGCTACTTGACCAAGCGCTTTTCCTTGGAGGGGCGGTATCCAAAATACGCGCTATAACACTTGCTGAAATGACTCGGCGACACAAACCCGCATGCCACCAGCACATCCACCTGGGACAGCTCGGTGTGCTGCAACAAACGCCGTGCCTCGGTCACGCGCAGTTCCATGTAATAGCGCTGCGGCGTGGTGCCCAGTTGCTCCTTGAACAGCCGTTCGAGCTGGCGACGGGAGCGGCCGACATAGACAGCGAGTTGGTCGAGCTCAAGGGGCTCTTCAAGGTTGGCGTCCATCAGCTTGACCACTTCGCGTAGCGGCGCGCTGACGCAGACGTTTTCCGTCGGTTTGATGCGCCGGTAGCGCGATTCTTCAAACGCGAGGATGTCTTCGATACCTTCGACCAGGGCTTTGCCGTGCAGGCCCTTGATCCAGTCGAGGGCCATATGGAAGGCACCGGAGGGGCTGGAAGCGGTGAGGCGGTCGCGGTCGATGACGTAGGGTTCGCTGGTGACATGGGTGGCCTTGGACACTTCCGCAAGTGCCGGGCGATGTTCGGGGTGGGTCGCGCAACGATAGCCCTGCAACAGGCCGGCGCGGCCGAGGAACCAGGCGCCGTTCCACAACCCGGCGAGGCTGACACCCTGCTCGGCGGCGGTGCGCAGCAGGTGGATGAAATCGTCGTTGGCCTTGAGTTCGGTGCGCAAGCCACCGCAGATCACCAACAGCTCCAGCGCCTGCAGCGCCGCGATATCAAGGCACGCGTCGGGGCGGATCACCAGACCCAGGTCACTGATGACTTCGCCCTCGTCGCAGCCAAAAGTGCGCGAGGCAAACAGTTCAGGGCGCAACAGGTTGGCGGTGACGAAGGTGTCGAGGGTCTGGGTAAATGCCGGCAAAGAGAAGTGTTCCAGCAGCAAGAAGCCGACGCGGGTGACCGACGCCGGCTGCTGGGAGGGATCATCGAGGTAGCGCAAGTTCTTGCCTTTCATGCCGCCGCTGAATTGACGTCTTTCCATCGAGGGTTGGCCCACTGTTATTGTTGATGCCGTGGGCGCCATCTTAGGGGCAAATGCGGCGGCTGTCTCAGTCGGTACGCTACGGCCGGCGCTGTACCAAAGTGCGCTGGGTCTCTGATCTTGTTAAAACCGGGCCCTTGGAAAGCCCGTGGCACAGCCTCACAAACGCATCTGATACGGTTTTTTCGTCATCATCTGGGTCTGTATCGAAAACCGCCCGGGGCGGACAATGGCACACATCCCGACACTTCTGTCGCTCCCCTTCCCTTCGGAGGCCTTATGACCAAGATGGCACTTTTCCTGTTCGGCTTTTTGGTACTGACCATCGGCATCGGCCTGTTGGCGACCATTTCGCCGGTCTGATCAACTGGCAAACAGCATCGGATACAGCGATAGCACCAACAAGCCCGCCATCGACAGGTTGAACAACCGCAACCAGCGTGGCTCGCGCAACACATTGCGCAGGCCCGTGCCGCAGCCCACCCACACGCACACACTGGGCAGGTTGACCACGGCAAAGACCAGCGCAATCACCAGCACGTTGGTGACATAGCCCTCGACCGGCGTGTAGGTGGTGATGGCTCCCAGCGCCATGATCCACGCCTTGGGATTGACCCACTGGAACGCCGCCGCCCCCAGGAAGGTCATGGGCGTGCCGTGCTCATCGCTGCTTTCGGACATGCCGCCCGCGGTCGCGATCTTCCACGCCAGGTACAGCAGGTACGCCGCGCCCACATAGCGCAACAGCGTGTAGGCCCAAGGGAATAGCTTGAACACCTCGCCCAGGCCCAGGCCGACCGAAATCACCAGCAGCATGAAGCCGATACTGATCCCCAGCGCATGGGGCATCGAGCGACGAAAGCCGAAGTTGACACCCGAGGCGAGCAACATGGTGTTATTCGGACCGGGCGTGATCGAAGAAACGAAGGCAAACAGCACAAAGGCCGATAACAGGCTGGTCGACATAAACATGATGGGCATCCAAACGGGCGGTATGCCTGCGACGATAATGGGTTATGGGGCCCGTTGCCCCGTACAGCCAGGGGTAGATCGAGGCGTACAATTTGATGGCAGCGCTTTCACAAACCTTTCACAGGCAAGCGTCTAAGTTGAACCCAGCTCCTAGTGAACATCCCCTTTAGCCCGCTCTCCCCATCGCGGGCTTTTCTTTGCCTTGGATTTGGCCGATGTAAAAAAAAGAGGCAAGCCCTTGGCTTGCCTCCCTTGCCTGCTATCAGCGCAAGCCAGGACCACCAGGCCCGCCAGGACCATGGCCACCGCCATGACCGCCGCCACCGCCCGGAGGCATGAACATCCAGCAACCGGACAAGGTCGACAGCAGCGCGATAACCACAACTGCCTTGGTTAGATAACTTAACTTCATGACCACACTCTCTTACTTGACGAGATTAACTTCTCGCACGGTATGACAGCGCAAAACAAAGTGCGTCACGACTATCGTGTAACCTGATGGTAGGGTTTGTAAGGTGGGCGGTACACACTGCCCACCCACAGCTTGAGTGTCGCTGTATGCGTCACCGGGTAAGAACATGCCTGGAATTCGAGGAACTTGAACAGCACCGACCGGAGAATTAAATGGAAGAACTGATACAGGGGCTCGACGGGCCCAGGACTGCTCAGCAAGAACTGTTTTACGACCTGGAAGATGCGGCAGCGGTGATTGGATGGTCGGTGGTTGAACTGACAGCGATAGCCGCAAGCGGCAAAACCCCGGCTGAGACGCAAGCGCTGATGAGAATATGCGCGCTGCTGGCGGCTCAGCAGGAAAAGCTCAGTGTGTACGCGGATGAAGTAAAAGACCAATGCATCCTCAGGCCCGACGCCTGACTGGGATGCGAGTGCAACTGGGCAGTGCCAGGAGGGGCATGCACCCTTCACTTGTCCAGATTCAATAGTTCGTGCATCCGCTCCCCTATCATCCCCCGCAACCAGGCTGCATGAAACTCCATTTCTTCCAGAGAACTACCTTCAGCCAATCGATATTCGGACACATTGCCCTTCGGTCCCTGGCATACGACGCTGAAATGGCCATGGCGATCAAACATGGCGACCACGTAAGGGCAGATATAAATGATGTCGCTGAATGGCACGCGTACTTCGATGGGTTTGCGGACGCGATGGGTGACAGTGAGTGTAAGGAGCTGCTGGTTTTCGTCGAACGTAAAGGCCTGCACTCGAGGCGCGGAGGAAGCCCAGGCAAGCATCACCCCCATGAGCACCGCTGTGCCAAGCAGGGGCAGGATAAGCCACGACTCCGTAAAGCTCGTCCCATGGCTGGGCGGCACACCTTGCATGGCTTCAAGGCCGAGAATAACCAACATCACCAGCCCGTAGCCCGGCAACAGCAAAAGCAACCCCACGAAGAAACCAAAAAGGCCCAGACCAGTGCTGCCAACGACCGGTATATTCGGGCCGTAATGCCAAATAGGTGGATGGGCGGCGGGGGTTTTAGTGCCTGGTGCGGCTAAAGGCGTTGCGACGAGGTGAGGCGGGCTTTGACGATTCATCCAGCAGGCTCCAGGAATGCAGCACAGACGTTATCACTGCTGACCCTTGAAAAGGGCCGCGCCACGAAATCGTCAGTGAAAACGTCGCTGATCGATGAACAAGGCAAAACGGCGCTAAGGAAGCAGCTTAAACGTGAACAGGTGGTACCTTTTTTGCCACGTTAGAGCCGTGGTCGGCCGCTTTGCCGTCGAGCTGCAATCAACTACTGAATGTATGTTCGCATGCGTTGCATTTGTAATTGTCCAAGATGTATTCATCTACGGCTTTCCCTGCCACTGCTCCCGCCGTAGCACCGACTGCCAAGCCACCTAAAAAACCGATTACACCGCCAACGAGCGTCCCAACCCCAGGAAACAGGGCGCTGCCTATCGCAGCACCAGCAGCGGCGCCTTCACCCCCGCCTGCTACTGCTCCTATCCCACCGGCTACGGCTCCAACGCCTCCTGCGACTTTCGTCCCGATATTTCTTTTCTGTGTTTTATCAGAACCACAACTTGGGCATGTGACTGGCATGTGACTTCCTTGGCGATTTAGTTTTTCGTTGGTTGCGAATTTTTAACGGACGAACAGTTCGAGGTGCAGATAAGTGAACGCCAGATGACGCCGATCGAACCGCAGCGTGGTGACCCAAGAATGAAGATCAGGTCTTCAGTGTTCGGTCCCATCTCTCGACATCATCCCAAGTGATCGGCTGATGATTTTCTCTTGCTCACCAGCGACATAGGCTACTATTTCGCCATCATGGTGTCCACGGATCGCGCTTGGCCGAATCTGTTGAAACAGTCGGTTTTTCAGAACACGGTGGAATGGGGCGATCAAAGCGCCTCTTCCGTACGTTTCCACGTGAAATCTCAGCCTAAAGGCGCTGCCAATATTCAAGATTTCAATCTTCGATGCATGCTTTGATGCCTCAAAAACTGCCGCCGAGGTTTTCAACAGAATCGACCGTTGGCGGACGCCTACGCTCCTCAGCCTTGAGCACAATCTCACGTCCAATCGAAGAGAATCCGCCCATATGGCGTATCGTTTTTGCCGACAAAAAAGTGTGGCCGCCGAAGCGATCCAAAAAATTGCGGACGCGATTGCCAAATCGCGGCCAATAAAAAACCCCGTAGACGTTAATCTACGGGGTTTTCAAGAGTGGAGGCCGAGGTCGGAATCGAACCGGCGTAGGCGGATTTGAAATCCATACAAATATCTTTATTTTTCATAATATTAACAAGATATCAATTCCGCAACGGCGTATTTTCAGATCCGCTGAAAGCCGCTGGATTCGGGAGGTCGTCTCCCGAATGCGGAATGGATTTCCTACGCTTCGTCGCCTGAGTTCGCACAACCCACAACCATCGATCACTGTATAAAAATACAGTTACTGGATTTTCCCCAATGAATATCGATGAAGACACCTGTGGCTGGCTAGGACTCCCTACGCCACTGCAAATGTACCGGCAGCACTGTCGTCTCCTGGAAAACGAGATTCAGGAACTGAATCGTCAGTTACGCAAAGCTCGCGAGGACGTTTTCGGAATCAGCCAGATGCTGCTTGAGACCCAGACAAAGAATGCTGAGTTTGCCGGCTACCTACGAGAACGCGGTGCCGAAGCGGCAGCGATGCGAAAGCAGATCGCCGACCTCACCACATCGGACAGCGTACATAGACGGGAGGTTATTGAGCTACGACAGATCGTGAATGAAATGAGGCCCCGCCCCTTTACGATTGTCTAAGCTTTAGAATCGGCGCCGTCTAGAATCAGCTTTCGATGCTCCCTGCACATGACACGACAGTTTGAATGCCAATTCATATAACTCTCAACCGCTGAGGATAGTCCGTTGAGTTTTGTACTTAAAAGGTCCAAAACCTCCTCTTCTGGAGAGGAAGGCAGTTTTTTTAGCGACTCGACAAGGACCTGTATTGGTTCAAAAAACAATCGCTGAAAAACTAGAGTAGAATCGAAGGCACTGCGCAAGCTATCTAAATGACTATACTGGTTCAACACACTACCAAAACTTCCTACAACTAGTGAAACCCTATCTCTAAAGTCCTCCAAAGTTAAGGAGAAGGTATAGGCACCGGATTGTCTTATCTGGCCTTTGCTATCGTTTCTCAGGTTGCTTCCCTCTTGCACAAGCACCGCGGCTTCGCCGTCTATCAACCTGCTAATATCTTTTAAGAAATCAAGTTTATATTGAAGCTTCTGTTCATTTGCCTGAAGCAACAACTGATGCTCGAAGGTGGCTTTCAAAAGTCTGTTTTGTTCTACCATCGCTTCTTGATGATGTTTTGTTACAAGGTCTAGACTCTGGAAATGATTGGAGGTAACCATCTTTATCGTTTCAGTATGCTGATTTGCAATCTGCTTGAGCTGGATCCTTGCGACCACATAAGTCGCGATTGCAGCCACAACTCCTCCCAATAATGCCCCGTAAAGACCACTGGTCAAATCCGACATGTCCTACTCCTTGGTGCTGATCGAGTGGACATATTAACTGGGCCGACCAGCTATTTCAGCTCAGAAACGCTAGCAGCGTACGATTGGCACGCCCGGAGCGCGATCAGTCCTTGGTCGCCCGCGTCGGTTCCAGTGGTTGATCGACAACCACTGGGAACATGTGTTGACCGGGGCACGCCGGCCGATCGTTGGACGCGTATATGCCCGAATGAAACTGGCAGGCGTCACGCCCTCTGCCGTGAACCCGGCGGCCGAAACCTGGACGCTTGACCTGGCAAACGTGAGCTGATCAATGCGCCAGAAATCGATAGCAAACCGAGACCTACCCCCACGGATGATCCGGCGATGCCACAAGCGCAAGAGCGGAAAAACGTGGATCAGTTATTACTACAACGGCAGAGACGCCCAGGGCAAACGCAAAGAAATCCCCCTGGGCGCCGACCTTGACCAGGCCAAGGTGGAGTGGGCCAGGCTGGAACGTCGTGCGCCACCCAAACCGAGCCATCTGCTGGGCTCTTTGTTCGACCGGTACGTGACAGAGATCATCCCGACTAAAGGACTACGCACCCAATCCGACAACATGAAAGAACTCAAACAACTGAGGAAAGCGTTTGAGAAAGCTCCTATTGATTCGATAACGCCCCAGGTGGTCGCGCAGTACCGGGACGCCAGGACCGCAAAGGTCAGGGCCAATCGCGAGATCGCGTTGCTGTCGCACATGTTCACGATAGCCCGCGAGTGGGGCCTGACCAACAACGCCAATCCGTGCTTCAGTGTGCGCCGCAACAAGGAGACCCCACGGGACTATTACGCCGGCGATATCGTGTGGAATGCCGTGTACGACGCAGCCGTACAGGAGCTCAAGGATGCCATGGACCTCGCCTACTTGACCGGTCAGCGCCCCGCCGACGTGTTGAAAGTGGCCACCACTGATCTAAACGGCGAGTTCCTACTGGTCAAACAGGGCAAGACCGCGAAGAAACTTCGCCTACGGCTTGAGGATGCAGGCGTGCAGTCCGGGCTAAGCGCTTTTATCAATGACCTGCAGGAACGTCGCTCCCTCAGCGGCATAAAAACATCGAGGCTGATCACCAACACATCCGGACTTCGGATGAGCCAGCAAATGCTGCGCAATCGCTGGGACGAAGCCCGCGAGAAAGCCGCCCTCAAAGCCGGCGCCGACGGTGACTCCGCCCTGGCAGTACTGATTCGCCAGTTCCAGTTCAAGGACATCCGACCGAAAGCAGCAAGTGAGATCGAGTTGACGCACGCAAGCCGCTTACTTGGTCACTCAACGGAAGAGATGACCAAGAAGGTCTATCGCAGGGTAGGTGAAATTGTGAACCCCACAAAGTAACAAGTTACTTTGTTCGAATTAAAACAGTGAGCTTCACCGCCCCTAAAAACACCTACTTTTATTCTGGGTCGGGCCGCTTAACAGGAATCTTTCGCTTGAAAAGCGGAGTGTCAATCATGCGATATTTTTTAATTATCGCATCGACCTCAGACATAGGGACTCCAATCTTATTCGCGGTATCAACAATTTCCGCGATTGTTACTCCAGGAGTTTGAGCCATAGCCATTATCTTGAGAATGCTATTTGGAGGGCCAACCTCAATCACAGATTCACTTGAAACCGGAACACGATGCTCCAGCTCCCGCACCCTGCCGGACAACAATCTAGTGTTAGATAAAATTTCCGCCAAGATACTATCGCCAGATCTCGGAGCTACGTTAATCTCCGCAGGTGTAGCCTCAAGTACATTTTTAAACGAGGACTCGAACTTAGGCCAGTACGTGTCAAATACCTGCTTCAATATCCGCTCATCTAAACGGGCACTATCTAGACAGGAGTTCAGTGAAGTTATTAGTCCCCACATTGAGGAACGCTCTGGCGAAGTATGGTTGAATTGTGCCAACGGGTCCTCAATATCAGACGGAGACAAATCAATCAGAAAGGTACAAACACGATTGGTACTCAGCCCCTTGGCAAGAGCACCAGTTTCAAAAAGAATCCAAGGTTTATTTTTATTTTCTTGAGTCAAACACACTATGCCAGCGGCCGTTTCCCGTAGCTGATCTGATATTTCAGAAAACCATATTGCACCTTTGTCAATATCACGCGTAGATATCCAAGGTTGAGATGCCTGCAACACACATTTGATCCAGTCGCTCAGCAATTCTGCAACTGCCTTGCTCCTTTGCCCTGACCAGCTTACGAACACCTTCATCCCGAATCCTTTTGGCACGCAAAAAAAAAAGCAATATCTCACAGCGCATACAGAAATTACATCCCCCACGTCGGACCTCTCTGGACGCTAATCGAAGGGAAAATATCTCTTTTAACTCATTGAGCTCTACTCTACGAGGGCAGCAATCAATACCAAGCCTGCCCGACTTAGAGGCAATCAATGGCCAGGGCTTAACCCTAAGGTTGCGGAACGCATGCCAAAAGTTGCGGAACGGTTCTTAAATCACAGGCAATAAAAAACCCCGTAGATCATTGATCTACGGGGCTTTAAGAGTGGAGGCCGAGGTCGGAATCGAACCGGCGTAGGCGGATTTGCAATCCGTTAGCGGCCCTCTATTTCATTGGGCCAATAGCATCAAGTATCTGTATTTATTGGGATTTTGTATAACATGCTGTGTATTCATACAGCGATAAATGGGACATCCAGTGTCCCAGGATTGTCCCACCCTCCCCCGGAGTCCTATTTCGCCTTGATGGCCGCTACCAGGCGATCAGAAATCGCCTTCATCCCGTAATCCTTCGGATGGGAGTCGACGCCGGCCGACGGGTAGTCAACCGTGGCGCGATCGGTGTTGCTCGGGTCGGTGTAGATGTCACCGATGTACACGTAGGCGCCCCCGGCCGCCTCGCAGCGCTGCTTGATCACCCGGTCCTTCCAGTCAGACTGCCACCACGTCGACACACAGTAGATCTGCGCTGGGGTCTTCTTGACCGCGTCCAGCAAGTCGCCGTACGCAGACCAGAAGTTGTAGAGGTTGATGATCGACTGAATCTTCTGCTTCTTATTCAGCTCGACATTGTCGCCAAGTTGCAGAACGACAATTTTCGGGCTCTTTGAAAGAATGGAGGCCAGGGAATCGATATGGCTTTTAGTGACGCTGTCATCAGATTCAAATGGATAGAAGTTCCTAGCGTATGCACCATCGGCGCTAATGCCAAGTTCTCTCAGGGTTACATGCACATAATCGGTTGACTCGTACTTGGCGGCCATCCCATGAGCGCCATACCAGCCAAGCTCAGCACTGGCCGGGTGGAATGTCAGGCTGTTCCCGATAAATACCATATCCGGGTTAGCTGGCTCGCTTGGAGGCGGCACCGCCTTGAACTCTTTCTTTGGCGCGCACCCGGAAGCGCAGAAGATTGCAGCAACAAATGAAAGAGAGAAAGCAGCCTTGAATAGAGCGCCAGAATACTTAATCACTGAAATCAATCCCTGAGTAAAGATTTTCATTCTAACCACCTGCTGAGATTGAGGCCATGTGACTTTTATCGGCGGCACACATTTACGACGTAGTCCTGAAGCGCTTTCAGGGCTGCTTGATCGGCGATGATTCCGGCGCGGATATCGAAAATAGTCGATCCAGAAGCAGCAGAGAGTTCGATGGTGCCTGCATCGCCCAGGCCGGAGGCGCTGGTGGCGCCGGGCACGTCGACGCCACTGGCACGACAACCTCCCGCGATGCGCAGCCGGCGAGCAGAGTCAGCAGCAGCGCGGCGCAACTTTTCATTTTCAGCGAGGCCATCGGTCTTTTCCTTCTGGGCTTTCTGGTCAAGGTCAGCAAGTGCCTGTTCGGCGTGCTGCTGCTTTTCGAGCGCCTGGCGAACCTGGGTTGCCCCGGCATTGGCGATATTGGTCAGATCCGTCTGATGGCTTGCATTGCTGTCGGCAAGGATCTTGCCGTAGCTATTGGCCTGCCACATCCAGGCACCAGTGGCGCCGACCAGCAGCGCGACCATATAAGGAATGGCTTTCAGCAGAATCGCGTTCATGCCAGCACCTCCAGCGCCTTGTTGTACAGAGCCTTGCGGTCGTCCTGGCCATTGATGCCGCCATTGATGCGGCGCGTGATCATCTCAAATGACCCGGAGTCAGCAAGCTTGTTCAGGTCGCGGGAATTCCAGAACCAGGCCGCAGACTTAGCCGCCCACTCTGCCTGCTCCAGCAGCTCCGGGGCCCGCAACAGGCGGTCGTCGCCAAACAGTGCCTTGCTGCATGCCAGATAGTTGTCGTGCCCTGTGATCTGGATCAGTCCGCGCCCGCGGTACTTCTGCCCGTCACCGTCGGCCTCTGGGGTATTCCCCAAGCGCTTGGCCAGGGTTCCGGTGTCATACTTGCTCAGGTACTGATCTCCGCCAAGCTCCTTCACATAGCGGAACTGGCCAGACTCATGCCCAACCTGAGCAATGAAGGCTGCCATCCTAAGCCTCGTGTTGATCTGGTAGCGGTCCATCGCCAGGTTCAGCGCAGATGCAAAAATGCCGGCGTTTCGGCCGGCATTTGGGGTGATCTTCAGCAACTGCTGCTCAGTTATCGGCATGGTTTTCTCCGTGCACAAAAAACCGCCCTAAGGCGGCTGTGACCATCTGGATTAAGGGGATGGCGGAAGAACCAAGGCTTCAAGCGCTGCCAATCTGGCAGCGATATTGCCTGGCAGAGTTTCTGGAGTGATCTCGACCATCGTGTCAGCGTTCTTCAGCTTGCCCTCGTGATACACAACATTGAACGGCGGATCAGGGTATTTCACCCACTCCCACTCGCCGGTTGAGCGGGCGAACCAATCACCGAAACGGTCCGGTCGGTTAGTTGGCCAGTCAACCAGCATTAGCATCCAGCCAGTAATAGGCGTCCACGGCTGATCATCAGGCTGAGAAAAATGATCCGTGCCATCTATAAAACCATACCAAAGCATATGTTTATCCTTACTGTTGTTGCAACCAAGGCATGCACGTCCGGATTATCAGGATGGCTCTACAGGCCAAACAATTTCAGCAGGGAATCCCTTCTGAGCTGACACAGCATTGACATCAATTCGATACTGTTTCCACTTTATGAGAAGCGCTGTATCCGCATCGGGCTTTTCAAGATCTACGGCATCTTGCAGTGGAGCAATGCGAGTTGCAGCAAGAGATAAAATCTCATCAATTTTAGATAGGGCACTTGCTTTCAGTTCTTCTGCTGTTGGGGGAACAGGAACAGGATCAACTGGGATAGCGCTTAGATACTCGGTCTCATAAAGATCGCTTGAGTCATCAATCCATCGGCAGTAAGCCTTTTTCTTGTCAACCGCATAGCCACCGATAATAACTTCACCACTCATAAGTTGTCCTCCCAGCCAAAGCAGTAGATATATGAAATACCGGTTGACGCCCAGTAAATGTTAGCGGTTTCCAACATAAACCTGAATGTAACAGAAGATGGGGTTGTCCCCGAGCCGGACGCCATAACCACAGGCGGAGAGTTAGTGTTTGATGTGTAACCACCATACGACGCATTTGGTGAAATAATCCCAGCCATAGAGCCGGTGGTGCTGCCTGGAGCCATGAATCCAACAATCGCTGCCGCAGTGCTAGGTACAAATCCGCCCGTACCGATAGCTGTTAAAGATGGCGTGGTCGGACTACCAGATGTACCAGAACCCATCAGTGGTAGCGCGACAAGGTTAGACCCAGACGCAATCTTGTACTGAACGTTCCTGCCAATCTGGACGAAGCTCAAGGGGAATTTGTTGCCGGCCGTGCTATCTGAACGAACCCATCCTACCCTCGCCTTGTGGGTATAGCCTGACGGCATTGTTGGAGATGTCGCGCTTGTAGAAAGCAACCCTGCGATAGTGCCGCCATTCCAAATAACCCACACACTGTACCAAGTGGATACCGCCGAGGTCCCCGTATCAAGCCC
Organism: Pseudomonas sp. G11; assembly: GCF_029457515.1. NCBI lineage: Bacteria > Pseudomonadati > Pseudomonadota > Gammaproteobacteria > Pseudomonadales > Pseudomonadaceae > Pseudomonas > Pseudomonas sp. G11. Next base: position 3,729,194 of record NZ_CP120377.1, on the reverse strand, counting down.
ATTGACGCCAGATGCCGCGAGAGATGGTGTAATGCTTACGGACTTCAATGTCTGATAGAAGCCTGCTGGATTTGAAACCGTCAGCTCATCAGCGGTGTAAGTGACCACGGCGCTTAGGCCCGTAGCTGATCCGGCAAGATTTTTAAATCCACCAGTTATACCTGTGGTGTTCTGAAGCCCAATTACAAGCCATGCAGCAGAACCATTTGATACCAGCGTTACAGAAGTTCCCATTACCAATGGCGGCCGCGAAAACTGAGTGCAACACCTGACCTTTCCGGTACGGTGCTGCCCCTATGTCCTATTCCGAACTCAGCGTCGAAGAGCGCGCCATCATTCAACTCAGTCAAGCTCAAGGCTTCAGCCTGCGCGGCATTGCTCGCCTGATTGACAGGTCGCCCTCGACCATCAGCCGAGAGCTGAAGCGCAATCGAGGCAGTAGTGGTGCTTACTCGGCCCGCTGCGCCCAGCAACAGATGAACATTCGGCGCCAGGTTTGTCGCCCCAAGCGCAAGCTTGTGCCGGGCAGCGAGCGCTTCGAACTGGTGGCCCACATGCTGCGTAAGCGTTTGTCTCCCGAGCAGATTGCCGGCAAGCTGCGCAGCATGACCATACCCAACCTCAGAGATGCCTACGTCTGTCGTGAGACGATCTATAACGCGATCTATGCCTTGCCGGTCGGCGAGTTGCGCAAGGAGCTGATCGTCTGCCTGCGCCAAGGCAAGACGACGCGCCGGCCGCGCTCTGGTGGCGTGGATCGGCGCGGCCAGATCCCTGAGATGGTCAGCATTCATGTTCGCCCGCCAGAGATCGAAGACCGGCTGATGCCGGGGCATTGGGAGGGCGACCTGATCAAGGGTAAGGCCAACGCCTCGTCGGTAGGCACGTTGGTGGAGCGCACCAGTGGCTACCTGATGCTGATGAAGATGAACGACGCAACGGCGACCTCGGCGATGGAGGGCTTCAGTGCAGCGCTCAACAGCATGCCGCTGGCGATGCGCAAGAGCATGACCTACGACCAGGGCCGGGAGATGGCGCGGCATGCTGAAATCACCCAGCAGACAGGGGTCGCTATTTACTTCTGCGACCCGCACAGCCCCTGGCAGCGCGGTAGCAACGAAAACATCAACGGCCTGATCCGCCAGTACCTGCCCAAGGGGACTGACTTGTCGGTACACAGTCAAGAGCAATTGAATGCCATCGCCTTGGAGCTGAATATGCGCCCCCGTAAACGCTTCGATTTCAAGTGCCCGATCGAAGTCATGGGCGAGGTGATGCAGGAAGCCATGGCTATGCGGCATCATGCTCCAGCTTCAAATCAATAACCGTGTTGCACTCAGCTTCTGCAACCGCCAATTGATAGGTTGTTACGATCTGATTGGTATACATCCCGTCAGAACCGCTACAAATTAAATTCAGCGCTCCTGCGCCAAAATTCCAAAAGGTAATCGTTGTCTTTGCGGGAACTGCAGAGGCCAATGGCAGTGTTGCATTTAACGGCGTTGCATTTGTGGAGTACACCATCGATCCTGCAGCAGCTGCAGTAAGGGTGGTGTTAGAAGATATCCCAGTAATACCATTAAACTGAAAGCCAACACCCTGAACGAAAGCTGTAGTTGCAAGGTTCAGAGAATTGTCGAACTGTGCCGCGGTTACGCCAGTGGAGTTTGGCAACTGGTCAAGAAGTACAAAGTCTGTGCCGTCATAAAAGATATCCGAGGTCTGACCCGCCGAGATGGCGGCAGCGATCTTCCCGCCGGTGGAGTTGTATTGCTTGATGTTCTTTGCGCCCAGGCCGGACACGTTAATCGTTGGAGTTGCACCACCAGCAGCGTTGAATGTTACTTGGAAACGCTGATTTGCCGCGTAGCCGGACAGTGCGGGAACTGGAGCAAGTGTGAATGCTGGAGATGTGCCTGCAGCGGTAAACGCAACCAGGCCCTGACCCTGAATCTGGCCGGCACTGACGGCGTGCAATGTTTTTGTGGCTGGAGCAACCTGAAAGCCACCACCGCTGCTTTCCACCAGAACCCACGAGCCGCCCCCAATGGAGCTATTCCACTGAACCCAGACATCGCCATTCGCGATGATCTCGCCACCCTGGAGCGCTGCGTGGTTACCACCGACTATAGGAGCTGCGGTGATGCCATTAGGGCTGAATGTGGTCGCCCCGGTATTTGTATTGGCCGCTTTGAAGCGCAAAACCAGGGAGTCGGAAACCGTCACGGCCGGCGAGAAGGTGGCGGCGCATGCGTTTACGGTGCCAACGTCCAGCGCAAACGTGGTGTTGCCGCTCTGGATCGACTGGATAATGCCGGATGGCAGCAATGGCGCGCCAGCGTACTGGGAAATATTGCCGGAGTTGATGACGGTCTGGCCGAAAGCCACGGTCACCACATACAAGCCAACATAACCGCTGTCTGGAGCGGGAGTGACTTGACTGCCACTGGCAGCCGACGCACCGGCTTTGACTTGAACAATAGCCACGCCTTTACGGGCGGTGTTTTGAGTCAGGCCGTTGTTACCCATGCCGCTGAATGGAAGTGCCGGGTTGGCGCTGTTGTAATACGGAAGCAGGACAGGCGTCGAGTCTTGGTCTTGATACGTGGCCTGGACCAGGTAGTTTATCGACTGGCCTGTAGTGGTTGGCGCAGGGCAGCTCAGCGTAACGCCATCCAGCAAGATCCCTTGTTTCAGGATCGAGTGGGTGGTGTCCGCGGGAAGTGTGGAGAATGCCAGTGAGTCGATGTTGGCCATGGCGTAGATTTCGCCAGGTGCTACCACCACCTGCAGCGAAGCGGGCCCGGTTGGAGTGACCGCGAAGCCGTTGGCAATCGTGCTGGTGCCGAGCATTGCGGCAGCAAGCTTTGAATTCCCAATCATGGCATCTTTTGCCATCTGCAGCAGTGTGGTTTCAGGCAGGATCTGGCCTGGATATACGATCTGTCTGTCCATGGGTGCCCCATAAAAAAGGCCCGCACATGGCGGGCCTGGATTCAAAAGAAGGGTTTCAGTTGGTAATTCGGTACCAAACTGTGGTTCCGTATGGCTTAGTCGCCTCGATTGCGGCGACGATGTCTGCATCGGAGACTTCGGGAAATAGCTGGGCGGCTGGCAATAGGCCGCTGGTCATGGAAAGTCCAAACCAGTTTGTTGCTATCCCTGGCCAATTCGCGGCGCCGTTGCCTGTCGGCCGGTATGCAGTCACGAATGCCTGATATGGGCAGCTGGTAGACCCGAGCGGTCCGGCAACGCCAAGACCAAGCGTCAGCCCAAGACAGCCGCAATCATCCGGTTTCGCGGGCTCGATAATTAGCGGCCGCCGGCCGGTCAGATCGTACAAGACTTGATCCATGCCATGCCTGGTAGCACGCTCCCTGAAGATGTTGATCAGGATTCGGTTCCGGTAGCTTGCATCTAGCTGCCCGGCATATCTGATTAAGCCGTTCCCGAAGAAGTCGAGCCCAATAATGTCGAGCCAGCCATCGGTAGCCGTTTTGATTCGCGTCTGGTCCTTGGCATAAAGGTATAGGGTAAATCCCCATGAAAGTGCCTGCGCATACCCCCACAGCAACGCATCTCGGACCGGGTTGTTATCGCCGAACCAACCAAACGGCAGCAGGCTCTTCAAGCGCTCAAACATGTCGCTTTGGTCGCCAATGCTCATTTAAGCCACCGTCACTGTGCCAGGTCGTATGACCTGTTTATTGGTTGCCGCCAGGTCGGCAGTGCCGCCGTTAAGAAGCACTGCCGACACGTTGGTGATGGCTGGCGTCACGCCATACACCACCGCGGCGAGTTGCGTATATGGAAGGATCTGGCCAAGCGCAAGGCTAGAGATGTAAACCTGGATGGCTGATACCACTTGAGCCACCACGACGCTGTGTACAACCGTAGAGTCAGTGGTGATAGTCATGCTGACATTTGCGCTCACCAGCACCGGACCAAACACTCCGTAACGGGTGGCAAATGCCCTGGCCGACTCAATGGCAGCTCCGGCGGTGACCAGAAACGAGCCAGGCGGAGATCCGCTGCCGTCGTCAACGACCGCATAGAAGTACCCGTAGAGAAGATTTCCGCTGTAGTCCTGGTTCTCGGTCAGGGTGTAGCTAACACCCTGCTGCATGGACGAAAGCGCGTACTCGATGGCCGCCTTAGTACCCTTCGACAGCGACTGCACCCACAGAACGAAGCGCGCGCGGAATGGCGTGTCTTCTTCTTGGTCGACGCCGCCAGCGAACACGGCCGTATTGGTCACGGTGTCGACGCCGCTGATACTGCCGACGATCACCGTGACCGTACCAATTAGTGCGTTACCTGCTGCTCCGGCAGTGCTAGCCACAACCGGCACCGTGGCCGACGTAGTTCCAGCCGGAATCAGGTAACCAGCCAGTCCAGCGCTGTACATTGCGTTGGTCGTATCGATCGTGACGGTGTACTGCTGCGAGCCGTCAGTTGATCCGACTATGGCACCGATTGGGATCAGCGCGGAGACTGTAGGCGTGAACCGGGAATAGGTAACGCTTCCAGTGGCGAAGCTTGCAGATAGGCGGAAGAAACCGAAGTCGGCCATCCAGCTGTCGAGGTCGGCGCCGGAAGACGTGGATGCGCGCGTAGTGGCTAGCAGCGTGACGATCAGCTGCTGGAGCCACTGCAAGACGCTTGCATTGCTTTCGGCTATAGCACGAAGCAGGGACCCGATGGTGAAGTCAACAAGGCCGGCGGCACGGCCCTGGATCGCTGTCACCTGGTCCCGGACCAGCGTGGTGAAGTCCTTGATATTGAGCGATGCCATATCAGCGATTTACCTCAAACGAGAGCGTCACCGGCTCGCCAAGCGGCGCATCGGTGTAGCTGATAGTCACGGAAAGGGTCTCGTTGTCGGTCGAGACCGAGATGGCCGGCGCGGGTTTCTTGGTCACGCAGTCCTCTAGCAGGATTTGGCCGCGTATCAGAGCGATGATCTCGGGGATATTGGTGAGCGCACCCACATATCGGCCCAGGCCGGCGCCGTATTCTGTGTGGAACAAATAGTCGCCAGGGTTGGTGATCAATCGCCGAAGAATCCGTTGCTTGCCCCGCTCGATGCCTTCCACTGGAGAAAGGCTGCCTGTCGGCGATAACGAAAGGTCGCCGCCGGCATAGTGATTCAGGTCTTTCATACGACCGGCACCGAAGAAGTCCCGCCACCCGGGGTGACGCCGCTTGTGCGGTGAGTTTTAAGGGAGATCGTATCGGCCTTGACGTCACCACCAGTCACGACGATGCCGGTTGAGTCGGCCACGGTGAGCGTGTGATCCATCGTGACCGGGCCGCCAGTGAAGTTGTGCTGCGGCGAGTCGTAGTTGATGGCCGCATCCGAGTGCACGCCAAGAGCCCCGATGGTGTGCAGCGTGACGGTGCCGTCGGTGTTGAACTTGAGCAGCGATCCAGACTGGTGAACCATCCAGATTTCACCGGACGGTACCGGCATAGGGAGATTCAGCGAGTTGGTGTGCCTGGCCGTGACCTTGCCCAGGTTCGGGTCGCCAGATTCAAATGAAACCGTCACCTCATCGCCGATCTGCGGACCAATCGCCACGCCCCAGCCGTTGCCGACTCCAGGGCAGTCCAGCTTTATCCAGTTCGTTTCGCGGCCTTCTGGCTGAATCGCAACCTTTACCACGCCATTCACTGGGTCGTAACCGGTGATCGTTCCCGTCCGCGGGCCCGTGCCATCGTCCCCAAGGCGCTGCCTGGCTGCATTCATGAAGTCATCGATCATGGCTGCACCAGTGAATTGGGGTTATGGTTCTTGGCGGTCAGGCTCATCGTGTAGCCCGACTCAAAGCTCATCGAGCGGCGCACAGCGTCGACGTAATAGAGCTGGTCGAACCCGGAGCCCGTGCCTTCCTGGCGCACGATCGTATTCGGCATCAGCAAGTTGTCGCCCGGCATTGAGCACGACATGCGCATTTCGTGGTCTGTGATCTGCTTGTGCGTCTTCTGTGCAAGCAGGATTGCCTGGGCCTTATCCAGGCCGTTGCGCTTGATCTCGTAGACCTGGCGCTTCGACGTGGATTGCCCAGGCGAGATGCCCTTGGCCGAATTGTTCGGATAGGTGGCGGTGACCGTCTTCCCATCCTTATAGGAGATGACCTGCACCGTGACGCCAAGCGCCAAAGTCAAATCACGCTCAAAGGTGATGTCGTCGGTCGTGTTCGACTGCGGGTAGTAATAGGCATTTGGCTCTACCCAGCGGATTACATACTGGTCTGTGGTCTGCGGATCAAGCGCCGGCTCGTAGTGCAGTTCGCTGCCACTTACGTAAACCTGGAACCCATCCAGGCCGGCGAAGTACGCCAGCAAGTCCCACTCTGTGCGCTCGTCCGTGACATGCGCGTGATCCCATTTGGTAATGCCGCCAACCTGTGTGGTAGTGGCCGTCACGACCGGCGTGAGGCCGCGGCGCGCAGCAAGCAACGTGGCCACCTGGCTGGTGGTCATGTTGGCGAATTTCTCGTTGGTCTTGTGGTCGATGAAGCGACTTGTGTAGTCGCGCCCGCTGATCGTGACCTCAAACTTCGCCGGTCGGATCGACAGGTGATCGACAGCACCGACGATCAGTTCCTTCCAATCCTGAGTGCCTTGATTGATCAATCCGGCCCAGATGGCTACATCGATCGACGTCTGCGAGCCCCACCATTGGACTGTGTCGTATGGTGGCGGCAAGTCGCTCAGGACCAGCACGACCGAGAAGGTATCGGCCGAGTAGAACGCGTTGCTGTCAACGTCGAACGAGTAGAAAGGCACATGGACGCCATTCAGGAGCAGGCGGCCGACCACCTGCCGGACGAGCTGCTCCGCCTCTCTGGTATTCAGGTCCACTTATTCACCTACTGGGATTTTGATGGTCTGGATGCCGTCTAGGCGTGGGTCAGTGATGCTGTTGGCCGCGGCGATTTCGGTCCATCGGGATTGGTCGCCATAGGCATCTGCCGAGACTTTCTGCAGGCTGGTATTGCTCGTGGTGATGCTCGATGTGCCGTTGGCCAGTGGGCCGGCCAGTACGTTCTTCTGCATCCGCTCCAGAACGCTCTGCATCTGATAGAGCGGAGCCAGTTGGGTCAGCGCCGCACCCTGGCGCAGGACGTTGTTGGCAGCACGTGCTACCGGATTGCCCGGAACCAGGCCGCCCAGGGTCGTAATGTCGTTTACCGAAGCGCCAACCTGAGCAATCACCGACTGGACGACCGCCTGCGCGGCAACCAGTGGACGGATAACCGTCTGGATCGTGTCGATAGTGGCATTGGCGAAGCCTTGCACCTGCGAAACAGCACTTTTTACTGAGTCGATCGCGGTACTGACTGCGCTCGAGTTGATGATGCTGGCCAGGCCAAGCGACTCGCCCACATCGCTGTTGATCAGCGCGTCGAGTGTGCCGGCCAGTGCGTTTTCGGTGATAGGCGTGTCTAGGCTCTCCACAATGAGCAAATCGATGCTGTAGTAGCGGCGATAGACGTGCTCAAACTCATGGCTGAAAGACTGGATGATCACGCTGTAGTAGTAGCCATCAATGCTGAATGCCAGCGGCGCACCGACGTCGCGCAGGGTTTCAAGTGCGGTGACCCGCTCACCCGCCGTCGCGCCGGTCATCCACCCAGACCACGACAGGTTGTCGTAGTCCACGCCCAGCACATCAACAATCCGCTTGCCGCCTACCAGCTTGTGCACCACCAACTGCTGCTTTGCACCAAGCCTTAAGGACGGAGGAACCTCAAGACCGGTAAATTCCACGTCGCCCACTATCAAGCGCGTGGCAAAGGGGTCCCCGCCCGGAGCAAAGTTGTCCAGGAATTCAGTGAAACTCATCGGTTATCCCCTTGGTAAGGCTGTGCTTGGGGTGCCAGGCATCAACATGCTGCGGCTTGGGTCGAAGCCCTGGGTGCCGTTGCGTGGGCGCATGGCTTCCTTGGCCGCCCGCTGAATGACTACGTCGGTCAGCTTCTTGCCATCCAGGTACAGGTTGATGTTCTGCTCGCCTCCACCGGACTGCTTGCTCGGCACCGGTGCGACCATTGGTGACCACGCTTCCTTGGGCTTGCCGCTGTTGCGGTAGTCGTCGGCGAACGTGGTCTTCGAGATCTGCATCGACGCAGGCAGGATGGCATTGGCCCCGGCGATCAATGTGTTGAAGATCGTCTGCCAGCCAGTCATGAACACCAAAGCGAAGGACTTGAAGGCCCCGCCGATGTCGCCATGGAATAGCTGGACGAAGCCTGTCTTCATGTCGCCCCACATCAGCTTCAGCGCGCCGCTGATCTCTGCCCAGTTATTCCAGAGCAGATAGGCAGCTGCAGCGATGGCAGTTACAACCAAGCCAATCGGCGTCATGAGCAAGGCGCGGCCAAGGAACAGAAGTCCCTGTCCGAGTAGCTTCAGCGGAGACAGGAACGCCATGACGATGCCGCGCAGGAAGCCGGACGACAGGAACATGGCGACCGCCTTGAAGGCATCCACGACGAAAATCACGAGGTAGGTGCCGAATCTTGCAATCAGCGGAACCAGCGGCCCAGCAAGGAAGAACAGTGCCTGTCCGAGCAGCACAAACCCGCGCCCTGCAGCAATGATCATATTGATCAGGCCGCCAGTGATCAGGAACGCCGACAAGCCCATAAAGGCGTAAGTCAGCGCCTTGACCTTGCCTGGGTTGGCATCAATCCAGACCGTAAGGTTCTTGATTGCGACGTTCAGCCCGTCAACCGCCTTGATAGCCAGCGGTAGGATCACCTCGCCCAGCTTCAGCTGCAGGTCGATCCACTTCTTGTCCAGCTCAATCAGCTTACCGGTAATGGTGTTCTTGGCGTTCTTCTCCAGTTCATCAATGCCTGCGGCGCCACTGTTCAGCTTGAAGTTCTTCGCGATGTTCGCCTGCTGCAGGTACATCGTCGAATAGAGCTGCGAGGCGGTGCGGTTCGTGAAGATAGCGCCGATTTCGTTGAGGATCGCCTGTTTGTCCGTGATTCCTTTACTGGCGAACGCCGGCAGCATGACCGTCTGCATCCACTTCATGGGATCGGAGATCATGATGTCGCTACCAGCCACAGCGCCGGGCTTGATCTGTTTGATGTTGCCGACCTTGTCATAGTCGACCATCTTCGGGTTTAGCATCCCGATGCGCATCAGCTCGTTGGCAGCGCGCTGAGTAGTGCGGCCCTGCACCAAGTTCTGATAGGCCGACATCAGGCCGGTACCTACACGGTTACCACCCATCTCCTGGATAAGCGGCTCCATGGCGTAGTAGAAGTTTTCGTCTTTCATCCCTTTGGCAGCAACACCGCCGGTCTTGATGAAGTTCAGGTATTCGTTGGCACCTACCCGTCCGCCCGTAGCGGTCTGGACGCGCTGGACCATGTTGGCCTGGTTGGTGAAAGCCTCTTGGCTGGACAGGCCCCCACGCATTTCGATGACTTTCAGCATGTCCATGAAGGCGCGGTCTTTCATGGCGCCGCCTTCGTCGCCGTAGAGCGCGGCGTTGGCGAATTTCATCTTGGCCAGGAGCGGGGTCACCATCTGCGCTTCGTGGAAGTCGCCGAAAACCGTCTGGGCGTCACGCAGCAGCCCGAGGTTTTCGCGAATGCTGGTGCCGTAGGTGTTCATGCCGCTGGCGAACTTCACTGCGTCGGCGGTGACCTTGTCGCCCAGGCCAAGGGAGCGGAAGCGCTCCGTCTCGTTCTGGAATTTCTTCGCCTCATCGAGCGGCCCCTTCAGCATCGACGCCAGACCAAGGCCGCCAGCGAACATAGCAGCGCCGATTGCGCCCTGCTTGCCGATCGATGCCAGTTTGGCATTCAGTTTGTCGACGTCCCCGCCGGTGGCGGACAAGCTCTTGCTGATCAGGGCCATGCCAGCGCTGACGTGGTTGATCAGCGACAGCTTGACAGCGACGGAGTACGCCTCAAATGCCATAATGAGCTTCCCTTTTGTGGTGTTGGATCACATGGCAAATAATCAGCGCACGTATGAATGGGTAAATGGTCGAATTCAGCACGTAGAGGCGCCCAGGCATTGGCGCGATATCGGCGGGACTGGAAAGCCAGCTCGGCCCAAAACAGTCCAGCGCAAGCAGGGGCTGGGCATCCAGAACGCCCTGCTCCTCTTCACGCTCAGCAGCGTCACGCTGGTGTTTGCCGGCGGCGTGCTTGTGTTCGTCTGCGTTGTCCTCTATTCAGTCCTGTTCGGGTGACCAAATGAGAAAAACAGTAGTTTTCTTGACGATGGCAGCACTGTCCGGAGCCGCAGTTTCGGCGGACTTGCAGCTCAACGGTGAGTACGGGTGTGAGGATCAATCGACGCAGCGGTCGCGCCAGGTTCTGATGCAAAACATCATGTCCGACAACCCGCACTACGTTGCCCAGCGTGAGGAAATGCAGGAATCGCTGGTCAACCTGTCGACCTACATGTGCAAGCCGCTCAATGGCACCTTCAAGGTGGTCAAGCGCGCTGATGGATACATCCAGGTGAAGACCGACACCGGTCCGATGTGGGTTACACAGTAGAGTCGTAGCCCAGCGATGCGTGAATTGCCGATCCCTTGAACAGCCCTGAAATTGTAGCAGCACCAATAACTCGCTGGATGTACTCCTTGTTGCGGAAAACAGCCGGCCCCATGACGGCACGAGCTGGCATATTTTCGGTGCCAAACTCATGATAAAAAAGCTTGGGGTCTTTTGATCCAATTATGGCCTCAAGCCACATGGTTTTATGTTCAATGCTGTCGCGCATCTCGCCAGAAGCCTCCAGAGGCGCATCAGCCCTGTAACCTGCGAGAGCCTTGGCCGCCTCTGTTGCATCTGCCAGAGGCGCCCATTCGAAATACGGACCAACTGCTGCCTGGTAGTGGCCAATCTCCGCCTTAGCGGTCTGCTCCACCCTCTTTGCGCACTTCTCCAGCCCGGCGTTCAGACTGGCAAGAAGCGCAACTTCTTGCGCGGCCATGTGCAGCGCCAGGCTGCCCAGGTCTTTGAAGTCCATGGCTCAATCCTTCTTGTCGAACTGCATGCTATGCCAGTTCCAGACACCAGATCCCTCGAATTCAGAGAACAGGATGGAGAAGGCGAAGCGCTCGTAGTCTTCCAGCGGGCCGCACTCGAACAAGCGATCGAACGGAACCCCGTTTTTCACCAGCCAACAATCCCGGCGAAACTCGGGGTTCGTTGCTAGTTTTTTGCTGCGGCCTGCTCGGCGCTAAGCCCTTCCTTGAGTGCTTTGGCATCTGCTTCAGCCTTGGCAGCCTTGTACTTCTCTTCGAAGTGCTCGTTGATGGCTGCCATACCCTCTTCGCCAAGCTCCTGAAGCACCGCTTCGATCTGCTTGTTGGTCTGCGGCAGGCCGAATGGGGTGTCGTCGATATAGACAACCATGGCGGCCGGCAGTGCGAAGCCTGACATGTATGTCTGGTTGCCGGCGATATCACCGCCGACGGCCATAACGATACGGCCCTGCTCCAGCGGGCCCAGCTTACGCAGCTGAATGGTACGGCCGCGGCTGTCCTGAATCGTGGTGAACTTGGGTTTCTGGTCAACGTGGACCGGTGCAGCGGATTCGGTAACGGTCAATTTAGCCATGGGTAAAGCCTCTGGTCAGTGAGTCGTCAAGGAGCATGGCGTGCGGGGTGACGAGTCCCGCGCCCTGCGAGCCGGGCTGCCATGCAAACAGGGTCAAACCTTGAGGCGACGGCGGGCGGTGAAGGACATCGACTGACGGATCGTCTTGTCGCCTTCCTTTGGGCCTGCGTCCTCAAACTTCAGGATCACGTGGGTGTAGCGCCAGGTAGTCACGCCACCGCCGACTTCCTGAATGGTTTCGGTAATGGTCGCCGAGCCCTGGTTGACGCCGGCGTAATAGTCGCTTTCGAACTGCGCCCACCAGTCATCAAGGGTCGAATCGACGCGCTCAGCTTCGAAGGTGCCAGTCCAGCCTTTAGGGATCATCAGCTCGTCGGTCTGGCCGTTGAGCGGGGTGATTTCCTGGTTGGTGACCTTCGGCTTCGAGTCGAATTTCATGATCTTCGGCAGCCGGATCGGACCGCTTGGGGTGTTGATGTCGATCGCGACGTCTTTCCCCGTGTTGTATCCACCTTGCATGGCGTTCTCCAAACGAAAAACCCGGCTCTAGGCCGGGCTTGATAGTGGTTTCGTCGCTTACGCGGCGCGGGGGGTGGCGGACGCAACGATCGAGACTGACTGGCCGGCCTCGAGGTTGACGAGGAAGTAGCGGGTCACGGACAGGTACTTGACCTGCACGTCAGCCTGCATGTAACCCAGGGCCACGCGGGCATCGGGGTTGTTTGCGGCGTCGATCTGCACCGAGAAGGCCGGGCCGCCGTTGACGTCACCGATCATCCCCTGCTGCGCCAGCGTCTGGAGGAAGCTTTCCATGGTCGACTTGGTGGTGCGGCGCAAATCCGGGGTCTGCAGCTGGCCGATCACGCCGCCGAACGAGGCGGCAATGGTCAGCGAGATGAAGTTGGTCATCCGGGTGTAGTTGTCGCCGTTTACCGCCGAGTTGCTGGAGCAGTTCAGGCCGGACCGGTGGCCGAAGTAGCTGCCGCCCGGGCATGGATTGGTGATGACGTCCAGGCGCGCGGTATTGATCGCGCCGATTTCAGCAATGCTGTACGGCTGCTGGGCCAGGTTGCGCTGAGTCGATACCGCGTTGGTGATCGGCTTGTTCAGGGCATTCTGGTGAGGCGACAGGGCGGCGATCTTGGCGGCGGCGAACGTGGCCGGCGCGATCATGCGCTGTTGACCGTTCACCTGGTCCTGCCAGTAGACCCAGTCGCCACACATAACCTTCAGCGCGTAGCTGTCACAGCCGGCGGTCGTCAGCGCGGTAGCGACGGTGGTGTAGGAAGCACCGGCAACGCCCTGAGTTACCGGGTAGCAACCTTCGGACAGGCCGTAGGTCAGCATGGTTGGCCACTGGGTGCTGTCGGTGACGTCTACCAAGTTGGCCACTTGAGCGCCGGTACCGCGCAGCGCATACATGCCTTTGCGGGCGGAGCCGATAACGCCGTCCACGCCGACCAGAACAGCGTCGGTCAGAGTGGTATTACCGGATGTGCCGGAAGTGAACGCAACGGTCTGGGTCAGTGCGACCGGGGCCAGCGTAGTAGCGCCGACGGTGGCTACGACGAGCTGCGAAGGACCGCGAACGCCGGATTGGCCGTTGTTCACTGCGCTGACGATGTTCTGCCACAGCGCCAGGCCGGAACCGGTGATGTTGTCGAACACTTCCGGCGATACGCCTGGCAGCGAGATAGTCAGCTTCCAGCTCGATGCTGCCGAACCAGTGGCCAGGGTCGCGCTCAGCGAGTTGCCCAGGGTGCCGGTGTAGAACGCGGTCAGGGTTGCGCCGGTAGCGGCTGCAGTGTCCTTGAGCGTGCTGGTAGCCGCAGTATCGGTGCCGTCAGTCACGCGCACGGCGCGGATGTTCGATGCGCCGATCTGGATCGACACAGCGATAGCGGTGCAGAGGTCATACTTGCGTACGGTCTGGGTGCCGAACTTCTGCGATGCATCACCGGGCGAGCCGATCAGAGTGGCGCTGTTTACCGGTCCCCAGTCAGCAATGCCGACAATGCCCAGGATGTCAGTGGCCACGCCGTTGATGTATCGCGTCTTCGGCGGCACTATTTGGATATACAAATCTGGCGCCTGAAGTGCCGCCGTGTTCAAGCTGCCTGCCGGGTAAATGGGCATGGCGTCCTCCTAATGAAAAAGCCGCCTCAGTGGGCGGCTTCTTGTGTGTGGGTTTCGCTTGTTAGGCGTTGGCGACTTTCAGGGCCTTGCCGTCGCAGTCACCGTCCAGGACGGCAGCGACTTCAGCGGCATCGGAGATTTCTTGGCCGACTTGGTAGTCAGCGAAGGCAAACTTTACGACCAGCTTGTACGGTACCGGCTTGGTCTTCACAGCCGGGACGTCTGGGGTATCGCTCATGGTGGGCCTCAAGGGTTTCGAATGATTTCAGGAAGCCCGGTCTGGGCGTTGTCGATTTCCAGCACCGGCGCAATGACTTCAGCGGCCTGTAGCGTCTGTGTTGTTGCGTAATCGATGATGTAGAACAGGTCTACCCGGTACAGGTCGGCCTTTTGGAGCTGGTCGGTCATCAGTTGGCCGTTGCCGGTGATCACACCGAACGAGCCGTCAATGAACGAGATGTTGTTGCTGTCGGACAGCGCAGAGTCGAGCGGGCTTGCCACTGCGTCACGCGCCTGCGGGCTGTTTGCCCACACCGTGATCTGCACCGGCTGTTCCTGGCGTTTCGTCTCCTTGTAGGCAGTACCGAAGCCTCCGACCCTGGCAAAGACGCCATGGGCGCCCGTGAGCGTGATGACCGGACCAGCGCTGGAAGCGCCAGGAATCATCGACGAAAGTGCCGTGGCCGCAGTCGTGAGCGTGTCTGACTGCTGAACGGCGTACACATAGCTGAAGCCGTTCAGGTTGATCAGGATGTTCTGAGGCGAGATCGTGCCCGACAGTGTCACAACAGACCCGGCCACGGTCATTACCAGCGTGTGCGCCGGCGCCGTCAGTGGAATCCACGTCCGGCCCAGGTATCGGGTGGTTTTGCGGTCCTTGCCGTGCGGGTAGATGCTGATGTGCGCCAAGCCATTGGCGAGATCCGTCTCCAACTGGTTCGGCACAGGCCATCCTGGGTAAACCCGCAGCGGGACACCTGCAACGCTTGGCTGCCCGGTGCCGTTCGGGTAAACCACAGCGGCGACCTGGGCGGCGACCTGCTTTAGTACGTCGGTCAGACTCGCCATATCACACCTGCGCCTGCATTGCGGTAATGCGCCAGCCCATATCGGTCAGTTCAGCGCTCGAAATCACGTACTTGCGGCCCAATTCGCATCGGATCACATCGCTGGTGCGCAGGATGATGCCCGGGTAAGCCGGCATTAGGATCAGCCACCATGGCGTTTTCACGTCCAGAGGAAGCTTTGCATCGTTCGTCTCGCCCTTCGTGCCCTGCAAGATGCTGGCGGGCCAGCCCTGCATGAGCGACACCTCAGTTGCCCGTGTACCGCCCGAGTAGGCGCCAAGGCCAATGCTTTGGTCCTGATGATCGCGCAATACGCTGACAACGCGATTAGTCTGCACGCAGTAGATCGGAAGCGTGTCCTGCATGGCGGCGATGAAGAATGTTCCCTGTCGGCCGACGAGGAAGTCGCCAACCTCAAACGGTCGAGCATCGAACAGGCCAAGCCAGGTAGCCTGGCCGTACTTGTTCGGCGCGGAGTAGCTGAAATTCGTGGTGAACGACGCGGGCAGCGTCTGCAAAGCGGTTGACGACAGCGGGTTACTGGCGCTCGTAGCGCGAAATTGCTGGTAGTCGAAACCGATACGCTTGGCTGCCTTGCCATAACCGATGTAAATCTTGGCCTGGAGCTTCGTGCCGTCCATGTCACCCCCTGGCCATACTGATCCCGCCATTGCCCAGCGACGGGCCTGGCGGAACACCGAGGAAGCCGCACAACTCGCGGCGCCAGATCCGATACAGGCTCATCCGGTCCGACACCTCGTTCTTGTTGTGCACCCATACGGCGGCCTGGTCAGTATCCAGGTTCTCGGTGGACGACAGGACATCAGCCTCAAGGCCTGCAATTTTGGTCAGAAAGTCCGTCACCGTGACGATCTCTTCCGGGCGCAAGCTATCGAGCCGGTGATTCAGCGTCTGCCAAATCATCGGCGCCACCCAGCCCCATGCGGTATCGCGCCTATCGTCGAGCGTCACGTCACCCTGCATCGGGTAGCCGGCATAGCGGCGGGCATCCGATTTTTGCTGATCGGTAAGCATCTGCGGTCCTCGATGTGATGGGCAGAGATCAACGATTCAGCAGCGCGGTGACGTTGTAGATCTCGAACTCGCCGACGCCGATGTAGTTACCGGTGCCAGTGCCGTTGATTTTCGCGTAAAACTCAAGCTGAGTGAGGGTTGTAGGCTTGATCCAGAACATCATGCGCTGCGCCGTGATGTCAGCCACCGCACCGTTCAGGATGTTGAGTTCAACGCCATCGACCTTTATCGTCAGGAACGAACTGCCGGTCGTAAGGTTCCCGACAGCTGATTCCATTGCGAATGAAATCAGCAAATCGTCTCCAGGAAACCAGCCTGAGGTGATCACCTTGCGGAGATATGGGTTACCTGATGCAGTTGTACCCGTCAGGCGGGCAAAGCTGCCACGGTATCCAGTGGGTGCAGCGGTGATCGATGCGGTAGCCGTTCCGGCCTTTGTCCAGCCATCGGGCACGCCGTCTGCGTTGGTATCGGTAAGCATGAAGCAGTTGCCGCTTCCCAAGCAGTAGTTGGCAGTGCCAGCAACGTTTGATCTCGGGGCCCAAGCCTGGGCAGGCGCCCCAGCACGCAGCCACGCCGCCTTTGCAGACTTAGCAACCAGCGCTGGCGCAAACAGTGGATGAATGCCGTCCGAAGAATTGCCAGCCGCCCAAGTCCCGGTTGCCGAATCCATCACTCCGCCCCATTGGTCGAAGCCGGATATGCCGTATTTCCAAACCAGGGCCTGTTGCGCGGCCAGGTAAGAGGCCGCTAGGGCGACGTTACTGGTGAGCGGAGACGTGAAGTCAAGCACGGGAACAATGCCGCGCCCAAGCAGGTTCTGGATGATGGCTTCCATGTTCTGCCTGTGGGTCTGGACGGTAACGCCAGTCAGACCATCGTTTGCTCCCTCCATGAAGGTACAAACCTCAGCATCCTGAGGCACGTCGCGTCCCATCCTGTCGAGCATCATGGCACTTGTGTTGCCAGCAATGCCGCCAGACTTGATCAGCCGTACCACGTCACCAGCAGCGTAGGCAGCCTGGTCGGCCACAGAAATACCATTGACGCCTGCGTAGATCGAGTTGCCGAGTGTTGCATAGCGAAGCGAGACTCCAGCAGGACGAGCCGAAATCGCTTGAGACAGTAGAGGGCTCTTCAGCGAAGACCCTACCTTTGTCATGTCGGCGGACACATCAATCTGTGTCCGACCAGCGAGACACGCCACCTTGAACGACATATCAAAGTGGTATGGCCCAAGGACAATCGGGAAGCTGCTGCTCTGCGAAGAAACCACCCTGCCGCCGTACACGAGATCGACGAGCGCGTTGCCAGCGATTGGCGTGATGGTTGCTACGCAGCCGCGCTGCAGGCTGTTTGAGGCCGAATCACCGGCAGACAGAGCCACGATTAGGCGGCCTGGTCAAGCAAGGCCTGAAGGGTCGCCAGGTCGGCGTCGTCTTCAAAGGCAATACCTTTTTCAGTCAGCGCCGCCTTGGTATCGACGAGCAGCTTGGCCGCCTTTACTTCCTTGGCCGACGGCTTCTTACTACCGTACAGCTCGTGAACGTTTTCGTCGAAGTCTGACTCGTTGATCAGCACAAAATCGCCCTGACCTTCGCCCCACGTTTTCACTTGAATGGTGTTGTCGCCCATGCTCTTCTCCAGGATGGGGTGAGCCCGAGGCCGAAGCCCCGGGCGCAGTCATTACGCCAACAGCAGCGCGGTGTGTTCTTTCTTGACCATCGCAACGCCCCAGGCCAGTGCGATCTCGTACTGGATCTGACGGTATTGCTTGTACAGCGAGATCTCGAACGACAGGCCACTCACCGGGTCGGTGATGATCATGCGGTCGGAAGCGCTGTCGCCGCCTTCTGGCAGTGCCGGGGCGCGGGTGGCAACAGCCAAGGCCGATCGGGCAAACGCCATGTTGCGGGTGGTCGCGGCAATCACGGTGATCGCGGTTGCTGAGGCAGCAATTGCCTTGCGCAGGCCGGGAGCAGCCAGAACGATGGTGCCGCCGTTCGAGACGTCAGTGTCACCGGTCAGTACGACGTACTTGTTGGTGTCGCCGGCGAAGGTGATTACGTCACCAGCCAGAACGGTGCCAGTACCAGCCGAAGCCAGGGTGATGGTGGTAGCGCCGACGGCATAGCCCGCGGTGTTAGTAGTGGCAGAAGCACCAGTACCAGCAATCACGGTCTTGACCTGTGCGGATTCGCGGATAGCGAAGCCATGCACGTCCAGCAGCACGCCACGACGCAGCAGAGAGGTGTCAGCCGCTTCGTTCGCTTTGGTCAGTTGACCCAGGGTGCGCATGCTGGCGCCGGCAGTGGTGTCCAGCACCATCTGCAGGTCGCTCATCGGGGCGCCGTTGTCCGACAGGATTTTGCGCATCTGCGCGGCTTCTGCCAGGTTGGTGGCGAACGGGACGGTGCCAGGGGTGCCATAGGCACGGGACGACTGAAGGCACAGGTTGGCGATGTCGGACTCGACTTCGTTGACCAGAGCACGCATGCCCTGGGCGAGCTGGTCGCGCAGAATCACGTTGTACGAGGCGCCGTTGTTGTCCAGGCCGCGTTTCTCTTCACCGTTCCAACGCACCGGTACACGGCGAGCCTTGGTAATGGTCATCGACACGGAGCCGATGGTTTGGTCGCCGTCGTTTGGCGGGGTCACGGCCGGGGTGATGTCGGTCGCGGTCGCGGCCGGCGCCACTGGCGAGGTGACGGTTTGACCCACAGCAGCACGGTCGTAGGTCATGTCGGACGAAACGGCGGGGATAAAGCCCACCAGTTCGCGGGACACGACGTCCAGTGCGTTGTAGATGGTGGTTGTCAGGCCGGTGAGAGTGTTGCTCATGGATTACTCCTGGGATCAGTCGGTAACATCACCGCCCGCAGACACGTGCGCATGCTTGCCCACTGGGTCAAGTGCGTCGAACTGAGAGCGAGAGAGGGATTTTTTGCCGTTGCCGCCATTCCCACCGTTGTTAGAAGCGCCGGAGCCAGAAGCCCCGGAGCTCTTCAAGATGTGATCGCGGTGCGGGTATTGCTCAACAAGGGTTTCGATTGCTTCATCGAAGTCAGCGATTTCACCTGGACGCGCGCGGCTGAAGATCTTGTTGCCGTGGTTGTCGTAGGCGACGGTTTTGCCGTCCTCGATCTTGAAGGCGGAGCCGAAACGGGACTGGACCAGGTCTGCGGGGATTGCCAGCTTCTCGCCGATGTACTTGGAACGGCTGAATGCACCGCCGATCTTTTCTTCGTAGAGCTGCTTTTCGAACGTCGCCGCCTTGGTGCCGACTTCATCGAGCTGAGCCTGATAGGCCTTGCTGATTTCGCCCTTCACCTTCTCGATCTCACCGGCATCCACCAGCTTTTTTGAGTCGAGGTTTGCAACGATTTCAAGGGCCTTCTTGGCGGCAGCACCGTCCTCGATGCCATCGAACGCTTTCAGGGCCTTTTCAGCCGCTTCTTTGCCTTCGCGGTGGGTCTTGGCTTCAGTGTTCAGCCGGGTAATCGTGGCGACGGTGCTGACCGCATCAAATGCGACCTCTTTGCCATCGTCGTGCACATATACAGGCTTGCCATCGAGCAGAACTGCGTGGCCTTGGTCATCCAATTTCAGTTTCATTGATGCTTCTCCGGGCATCCGCCCATTTGTTGAGCCATCCGGCCCGCTGCGGCGCTATCCATCCGGAATCGCGCCCAATAAAAAGCCCCGGCGGCTGCCAGGGCTGAAATCTGTGTTCGTTTTACTGGTTGTCGAGCGGTCGAGCGGTAGGCTTCACAGGCTGAGCCTTGAGCTTCGTCAGCTCGTCATCCCAATCGAGGTCTTCGCTGAGAAGGCCACGGCGCTGGACCTCAGCAAACAGGCTTTGGTCGGACAGCACGCCGTTGATGTTCATGTTGAGCAGGAACGGCATGGTTGTCTCAGGGCTGAAGTCGACGTCAAAGTTGCCCTTGACCTGGACGTGACCACCTTCCGGCGTCTTCATCCAGTCCGCGAAGAAATGGAGCACCTGGTCGAGCGCGTCCTCAAGCTGGCCGGCCATGGTTTGCAGTGGGCTCATCTCCTGACAAGCCTCTTCCTCGGCCTGCGTGGCCGTCTTGACTGACTGCTTTTCCTTCTGGAGCAGCTTGGCCCCAGCCAGGCGCATATCATCGACCAGGTCCATCAGCGATTGCCGACCTGCCTCGATGGCTTTCCCTGTGTGCTCGACCCACTTCATGTCCGCATCGCGCGGCAGGCGTGTGGCCGAACCAGCGCCAACAGTGATGTCGACGCCTTCCTCAATGCCGATCACCGCAAGCATCGGCACCCGGGCAACGTGCAGGATGTTGTCCTGGTCGCTTTGGGACTGCCAATGCTTGATGTTCATGTTCGCCAACTCAAGAAGCGGCGGTGTAGCCGTCATGAAGCCGGTGCGCTTGGTGTAGTAAGTGGTCAGCGGGATCTCAGTCAGGCTTGTGAGCCCTTCCCCATTCTTTTGCCATGTCTTCGACCCCTTGCCGTCATCCACCTCGATGTAGGTCGCCCAGGCTCCAGGAATCAACACGCGGATCTGGTCGACACTCTTGGTGCCAAACTCGCCGTCGTCTACCTCGACACACTCCATGTAGCGGAACTGAGTTAGAACCTGCTGGCCGCCCTTGTTGGCAGACCGCCAGCCCAGCACTTGGCCAGGCTTGATCATCACCGCGTAAGGGCGCACCCCGGCGGACTTCTCGTCAGCCTTGGTCTTGAGACCGTCGGCCATCGGGTAATCAGCCAGAACGTGGCACAGTCCATGAGACAGGCCGATGCTGAACAGCGACTGAGCCCAGACCTGCAGGTTATTCCCCTGAAGGTCGAAGTCCTCGGCCATCTCCTTGATGGGCTCAGGCACGTCCTTGGTCAGCGTGATCGGGTCGGCGAATACGCGCCCGGTCATGTTCTGTACGGTCTCGCTGTACGCTGGCAGCAGCGTGGAGGTCTTGAGGCGGGACTGATAAGCGTCCTGCTCTTCCTTCGGCCACTTCGGCAAGTAGGTAACGCCTGCCTTGCGCATAGCCCTTGTGCCACCCATGAGAGCGTCAACAATGGCCCAGTCCTGTCGCATTTCGTCTACGACAGGGAGCGTTTTGCTCGGGTCATCACTGCTCATATTCAAAGTCTCAGAGATTCTTGGGAGGCGACTCGCTTGACGATCGGGAAGAGCATAGCGAGCGGATAGCCAGCGGCGTCGATGACGTGATCTACACCACTCGACTTATCGGGCATTCCGTTTTTGTCGTACGCCTGCTGCTCAAGGCCATCGGTAAGGTGTGGGCAGCGGTTCGTGTTGACCTTCAGTCGCCGCTCGCCCTGGCCGTTTAGGATCAAGGCATTGACGGCGTTCACGCGGTCGGCGATGGCTGGGTTGGTCGAGTTGACCCGAACGGTCAGTTCGGCCTGGCGGATAATGCTCAGATCAGACTCGCTGGCATTCTTGCTGCTGGCGTTCTGGCCTGATGCGTCGGGGAACACCTGAACAGCGTGGCCCTTCAGCGCATAGCGCTCTTTGAAGATGGAAACCATCTGAGGCGTGTCCCGACCGTCGACAATCTCATCCACCGCCACCGGGAGCCCATCGCGCAGCACATAGACCACGGCGCTCATCTTCAAGCGGTTGAAGTCCATGCCGATCAGTACGGGCTCGCCAGACTGGAGCGTGTCGTTAGTGTGATTCAGCTTGCGGCAGAAGTCTGGATAGACGCTGCCGGCGGTCAGGTTGGTGAACCGACCTTCAATGTAAGCATCGATCAGTGCGGCTGGGTAGCTGTCACGCAGCGTCTGTACGTAGTCTTCTGGTAGGAACGGGTTCGTGTACGTCGCCGCCTGGATCATCACGTAGCCAGGCTTTGGGCTTCTCCCCCAAGTGTCGTAGACGAACTGGAAGCCCTCTGGCGTGGTATAGGCCGACACCCGGTTGAACGGATCTGCAACGTCATCAGGGCGCTGCCGGTTCCGTGCAATGATCTTGCGCCAGGCCATGGCAGCCTGGGCCTTCTTGAGCGTGTCAATCTCATCGACGTGCGCACGATACGATTCGTAGCCAATGATGCGGGCCGGGTTCTCCAGCGTCCGCAGCACGAAGTCGCCGCAGTTGGGCGAACTCGTATAGATGATGTTCTCTTGCTTGTTGTACTTGTACCGGATGCCCATGTCCGTGAGCTTCTCTTCCATGCGCGGAGCAAGGATGAGGCGAACAAGGTCATAGGTGGGCTCGTACAGCGCGATCAAGGCTGTGGACGATGCCAGAGCGTCACGCAGCGCGCAGTTGGCCAGGGTCTCGGTCTTCCCTGTGCCAAACCCACCCACGAACGCCGGGTATTTGTCAGTCAGTTGATAGAAGTCAGCCTGCGGCTGCGTCATTTGCACCCGCAGCGTCCTTCCTTCCACCTACCACCTCGATCTCGATTCTGGTCACCGGTGGCAACTCTGGAGGATTCGTCTTCAGCAGCTCGGCGCGCGTGCGCTCCAGGCTCTCGATGCGACCTGTCAAGCGGTCGATCAGGCCGGAATAGTCCCTGACCTTGAATTTCTCTTCGGTCTTGGCCTGGTATTCGCCGGCTCCTTCGCGCTCGACGCGGGCCTCAAGCTCGGCGGTGTCGCCACGCTCGTTCTCTTGATTCAGTGCACGCATCAGGCGAATGCGGGTAAGGCGCAGCTCGTCGTCAACACGTCCCAGCTCAATGCGGGACAACATGTCGTTCTCGGCATCAGTGAGGAACTGGCTATAGATCGAGCCAGGCTTCGCGGCGTGCTTGTTAGCCTTGTTGGCCTTCGATGCAGCGCCACCGTGTAACTTGCACCGCGAGGAACCCGGAACAGCGTGTCGCTTGCATGGTTCCCCTGAGCGCGTTTTAGCGCCACATAGGGCCATGGGCTTGCCTCATTCATGGGGTGTTATTGCAGAACGACTCATTGAGCGTCGTTCGAACGTCATTCAATGATCATTCGATTGGCTTGGTCACGGTGAGCGTTCTGATCTTCCCGCCAGTGCAGCTGTCACGCTTCATGGCCATCTCTACGGCTTGGTAAGCGGACGCGCCCATATCGAATGCGGTCAGTGCGTGATCCATACCGCTGCCGATGGCGTAGGGCCGGTCGAGCAGCATCGGAGTCTTGGAGAGCTTGCCCTCGTAGTAGCCAATCAGGGTAAGTACGCCGTCCTGGGCGACAATCGCTTCGGCGCCGCATTCGCCAATGATCTCTTCACCGAAGAAGAGGCCTATCAGCTTGTTGATCTCGCTCGTCGCGCCAGTGCCCAGGAAGAATGCACCATCACGCTCTCTCAGCTTGTCGAAGTCGTCATAGACAATCGTGCGTCCGGCAGTTACTCGACCGTCATAGGCGATGATCCCGTCTTTGTAGGCAATCGTCGTCATGGCTGATCCTCGTCGATGTCGATCTCGCGGTACCGGGTCGCTTTGCGCGCCTGGGCCTCAAGCTTGTCAGTGTCGACCTCAAGGCCTGCCAGGTAAGCGAAGGTGTTCACCGCTACCACGTAGAGACGGAACCACCAAGGGTGATAGGCCAGCAATGTGATTTGTCTGGCCATGGCATTCACTCATCTGGTTTGGCCTGGGAAAGTACGCGGACAACTGCAACGCCGATCCCAAGCCCCATATTGATGGCTGCGTAGATCAGCGGGTTAACTGCGCCCTGAAATACCGTCCAGCCGATAGCACCTGCGTTCAGCACTGCGCCGGCTAGCGCCAGGCGGACAGACCACAGCTTGTGGCACGCGGCGACGTTCTCGATCAACTTCATAGCGTTTCTGCCTTGCGCTCAGACCAGCGCTTGCCAAGTTGCCGGACCTGATCAACACCGAGGATGCCGACGAAGCCAGCAGCGAAGAATGACCACCCGCTGCTTAACCCGAACTTCTGCACTGTCAGGCCGACCACCATCACAATCAAGGCCCCAAGTACAGACTCAATAATCTGGCGGACAGGCTTGGTCTCTTTGCCGTCGTACTGGATTCGCAACCAGACCAGAAGGAAAGTCAGGACCATGGCTAGTCCGTTATCGCGAAGGGCATTCAAAACCATCGCCCAGAAGGAGGGGTCTTTTTCGGGCATGATCTTCAATCCGAAGTCCTCCCTTCTGGGAGTAGAGGAATAAAAAAGGGTGGTGTGAGCACCCAAACGCTGGGGAGCAGCGGCGAATAGAACAGCCCCAGCAGCACTCCCGGCTTAGCGCAACGGGTGTGGAGGGGCTGAAAACGAAAAATCCCCGCACGATGGCGAGGATTTGGAATTGGTGCCGCCCGATGGAATCGAACCACTTAGCGCTAGGCGCAGGATTTACAGTCCCGTGTGCGTCCCAGCGCACATTCAGTCGGCGTTGTGGCAGCAGGTGAAGGAATCGAACCCTTACCGTTTCCAGTAGCACGGTTTTCAAGACCGTTTGCCGTCCGTACGGCGCCACCTGCTTTGAATTGGAGCGGATACAGGGAATCGAACCCTGATCGTAAGCTTGGAAGGCTGACTAGCGACCTGCGCTACCCGCAAAGTGTGCAGATGGCCGGCGCTGATCTCCGGCTTCATAGATGGCGAACCATCAGAATTTCACCAGCCGCTAAGCCAGTGATTAAAATCGCGCATCAGCCTGCGCATTCATCTGCATAAAGCAAAAAGCCCGACACAGTGGACGGGCTTTCTTCCTGCGCTACATACAAACGTACATAACCCAAGATGACGCAATCTTCGGACACGCGGACATTTAATGCAAGCGGTATTTGCAGGAGCTCATAAATTTTATCAAATTACACGAGGTTTCCCCGTGCGGCCTCGATCGCATCACCAAGAAATTCAAATATGTCTCGCCTGGTGAATGTTCCGTCCTCGTCAAGCATGCTGTCGAGTTTTGCAAAAGCCACTATGAGTCCGGGTAACGGATCGCATTTCTTGGCTTGCCGGTCAATTACCGCCAATCTGGCGTCACGCGGTATGCCGTGTGCTTCTACCATTTTATGCAGCCGCAACGTGCTATCGACAAGCTCGCTGAGTTTGACGCTCATGGCCGATACCCCATCTGCGCCACTGTAACTGGCGTGAGGTATTCGACTTTGGCAGTGCCACCCTCGACAGTCGTTTTTGCCCAGATCAACTTCCCGCAATCCAGGCAGCACCGCACCGGATAGACGCCGCTCTTCGGCTCTACGGCATTCTCGCACAGCCATACGCTGCTCTGGTGCTTGCAGTAAAGCCGGCCGATTAGGCGCTTGATGGCATTCATCTGATCTGTCCCCAGCGGTTGCGCAGCGATGAATGCTGTTGAGCGGGCCGCTTCTTTTTTGGCCATGGCCGGTTATCTGGTGCAGGGATGATCCCGCCGAGGTAGTCCATCCCTATCGTTTGAAAATACCCCGTGACTAGAGCCATCATATCGCGATCGAATCCAGCAGATTCCAGTTCGTTATATTGCGCCTCGGTGACAACAATCGCGGTATAGCCATTTCGCCGCATCTCAGCCTCAATCCTGGCGCACTTTGCAGGGTCGTTATGGCTGTCGACGATAAGCACGGCACAGGTAGAAACCGCCGGCAGCGCGGCCGGTAGTCTCCGAGTACCGACCGATAGGACAAGCTGATCAATGGCCTGGCTGTTCATGCTGCCCGTTCCCCAAGTACGCCTGCTTCCTCAAGAATCAATTGTGCTTCCACCAGAGCGGTATCCACAAGGCTTTCGAGGGCTTTATGGATGGAATGGCGCCAGCGGCGGTAGGTGCGGTCGTCGAGACCTTGAGCGTCCCAGGTGGTCATATCGTAGTTTGATTCTGCAAGAATGATCGGGCCATCCTGCTGCGACGTGTTGCGCTTGGCCGCTGATGCATTTGCGCGCTCGACTGCGGCCTTTGCTGCCGCTACCCGCCACGCTGGTGCGTCTTTGTCTTGCTCGACCGCCTTGGCCCTCACAGGCTCCTTGCGCACTCCCTTGATTTGAGGAATAGCCCAGGCTGTTACAGCCTTACGGGTGAACAGTTGCGGCGCCGGGCTGGTCACGATCGCCACCAACCGGCCGGTCGCCTCGATCTTGCGCCCATTGTGCGTGCTGAACTTCGCTGTGAGGGCGAACCAGTGGCGCTGGCTCAGCACCTGGTGGAGCAGCTTGTGGACGATGCAGTCCTGGAGCAGCGACCATTCCTTACCGCTGATCTCCCCTTTCTGCTTGGCACACTGGACCTTGGGGTCGAAATCGCAACCGCCGGCCGAGTTGATAGTCTCGGCAGCCAGGGCGCGGACAACAGCGGATACCACGTTGCGGTAAGTCATCAGAATAATCTCCCAAGGGATGCGGCAAAGGCGTACGGGTCTCGGCACTTCTTGCTCAAGTTGCAGAACTGGCAGGAGATAACGAGATTCGAAATCTCATGCTTTCCACCGCGCGACAACGGCTCGTAGTGGTCGACGTGGAATTGTTCAATGCAGTCCTTCGCGCACCAGTGGCAGACCTTTGGCTGCACGGCAGTCCAAGCAACCAGTTCACTACTGGATACACCCTGCATGGAGGCTCTCCGCCTAGACTGCGATGCGCGCTTGCTCGCCCTGCTTCTTTCTGGGTTGGCGGCTCGCCAATCAGCCATCCATTGAGTGAATTTTTCTCTGTTGCGCTCCCGGTACTCCTTGCCGTACTGCAATCTTGCTTCTTTGTTTCGCTGATAATGTGCGCTGCTTAAAATCTTCCTTGCTGCGATTGCCTCAGGCTGCTTTGCCCGTAAATCCTTGCAAACCATGCAGGTCCCGCAACTAGTTTGTCTTTTGGCAATATGCCCATGCTTGCAGGGCCGACCAGTCGAGTAATAAAGCTCGCCGGCAACCTTTGCGGCCTGCCTAGGAGATGAAGTCATGCTGCCACCTCCTTCAGCATGGAAGGATGTACGGTGTGGCGAGCGACTTCGCCGTGCTCGCGGTGCAGGACGATTGCCTTCATGTTCTGGCGCGATCTCCAGCCGCCGGCGTGGGCGTAGCTGTCACCTGGAGCCAGGGTGTTAAAGGATTCAACGGTGCAGCCTGGGTATTCCTTCTTGCTCTCGTGGTGGATATGGCCGGTCCACCAGTAGCGATGCAGGGTCTCACCCCAATCCTGGGCGCGATCAGTCGCCATCACGCCAGGCAGCTTGTCGGCCTTGCTGGTGTGGCCATGGTGCATGCCGATCAGGTTCTTGCCCCAGCGGTAGTAGCTGAAGACGCTTGGAGAGGTCTCGACGGTTACCCGGGGCTCGTTGGCGTACAGGTGGGCGAACAGGCGGCTCAGCCAGACTGCGCCGGTTTCGTCGTGGTTACCGATAACGTGCACCACATGCACGAACTTGTGCTTGGTCAGCGCCGACTCGACACACTGGCGCATGGCAAGGATCAGGATGTCGACCATCTTGGCGTATCGGCTGTCTGCGTCGAGGTGGTGGCCACTGCGCGGGGTAATCGCAGCCATAGAGTCATAATGTGCTGCATCACCGAGATTCACGATGATGGCTGTCTCCGTGGCCGGCGCAGAGTCGACCAACGAAGCCATTGCAGCGCAGTGCACGCGCTCTGCAATGCTAAGGTCCCAGTCAGCCCCACATTCCTCGGCCCAGATGTATTCTCCAAAGTGCGGGTCACCAATTGGATAGGCTGTCATCAGGTCGGGCAAGTAGCTGCCAGCGAATGGCCGCGGCTGGACTTGAGGCAGATCCTTGACCGCCGCCTCGCATGAGGCCCGAATTAGGGCCTCTAATGCTTCGGTGTCGGTGTTCGTCTTTACCCAGGACAGCAATGGCTCGGCCTCACCGCGGCGCATGAGCTGGGATGTGCCCTTGATCTTCAGGAACGGCGGCAGCTTCGTCTCGATATGCATCTCTGGAATGTGCCCGCGCAGAGCCATCCGTGCCTTGCGCTTCGACAGTGTCCGCACATGCAAACCCAAATGCGCTGCAGCCTGGTTAAGGGTCATCGTCTTCAGCGCCTCGATGATCTGCTCGTCGGTGACTTTTTGCTCGTTCATTGGGCGTCTCCGGCGATGGTGTAGTGCGTTGGGCTCTTGTCTTCGTGCATGGCCTTGAGGCGCGCCACGTGAGGCGTAAGCGAATTGATCAGCCCTCGGTAACCGCCCGGGTGCATACGGTCGTCGTTGAGCTTCCCGGCCGCCTCTGCGTCCACAATGATGGCCAGGCAGGCGAGCGCGTGGGCCAGGTGCGGAAGTCCGCTATCTGGATCGAAAGCCTCCCCCTCGAACCATGCATTCAGGTGACGGCTGGCGGCGTCGTAGTAGATCGAGGCGCGGATACCGACGGCACGAAAGTTAGATCGACCGTATTTGAGCATCCCATCGAGCAAGCCAAGGCTCCCCAACGCTGTGGCAGTTGCAGGCCATAAGTGCATGGGGATTTTCCCGCTCCCAACAAGGTCCTTAGGGTTCGACGGTTTTAATTCGCTCATGCGGCCACCTTCTGATTGTTCAAATGTTCAGCGCATGCCGCCTTGGCCTTGTCCAGCTCCTTGCCCGAGTGCAGGATTTTCCCTTTCGGGCAGCGCGTTACGTACGCGTGGCCGACTTCCAGGGCGTACTTGCTGATCAGGTAGCCCTCATCAGAGGAAATGCAGTATTTGTTGACTGGCTTCCAGTTCATGGCCGAGCGCTCCACCAGTTGATGACGTGGCCTTCCAGGAAAAACCAGGAGATGCAGAAAAGCGTGGTTACTGTGCAGGTGATGGTCATGCCGATACCTCAATCGTCCAGATGGCGAATGAAGGACCATTGAGGCCCCATCCAGAAAAGGTGGAGGCTGGTCGGCAGTAAGACCTGATCGGCTGCTGAAGCTGGCCGGCGAATACGAACGCGCCCAGAAGCGCAATGATGATTTTCATGCTGCAGCCCTCTTAAGTTCTCTGGCCTTTGCCCGGTATTCGGCGGTGATGGCTTTCAGGTCTTCGATGGTGTACTTGCGCACCGACTGGTCGGCCTCCAGCGCCTCAACAGCCTCCAGGCCGATGCGCGCGATAAGGCCGGTCCGGAAGCCCTGGGAAACCGTGTACCCCTTGCGAGCGTGCATGTAGGAGCCAGAGTTACAGGCTTTGCACTGAAGCCAGATATTGGTTGGCTCCAGGCGAAGCTCTGGGCGGGCACCCTTACCCATGAAATGGCCACCATCAAATGCGCCGCCAACCTTCCAGCCCTGGGCTTCCAGAATCGATTCCTGCGACTCGCCGCAACTGATGCAGCCGCTGCCGATGCTCAGCTCGTAGGTGCGCCGATAGTCTCGGACGGCCTTCTCCGCATCCTTGAGGTGGTCAGCGCGACTTTTCAGGGCCTCTTTGCGGATCTTGATGTCGGCACGGCCAACCTGGGCCAGCGACCTGCGCGCTTTGGCCTGGTTCACATCCTTGATGGCCAGGCCACACTTTGGGCTGCATACGGCTTGGCCCAGGCGTTGAGCGACGAACTTCTCGCCGCATGCTGGGTTCTTACACTTCTTCGGACGGGGCTTTTTGTTGATCATGTGGTCAGCTCCCGCGACTTCTGCTGCTCGGGCGCGAAATCGCCGCGCAGGGGCATCAACTCGCGATTAGCATAAAGGCGTGCGGCAGTTGCATACGGATGGATAACAAACCAGCCATCCTCAGGCGCTACTGATGGCTTGTCGTCCCATGTCAAGCAGCTCTCTCCCTTCTTGATCTCAGAGTCGAGCGTTACAACGCTGTAGGCTGGGATCTCTGGGTCATCCACGATCGTTAAGGCGAGGTCACCCGGCTTGAACTGGCTCATGCTGCCACCTCATTCAGCAGATCAGTGAACACCACACCCTTGGCGCTGAACTCGGCAACGATCCGGTCCGTGTACGCGATGCCCTGGGCGCGATTGAACAGGCGGGTCACCGGGAAGCCGTCCGGGCCGAACAGTGCGCACGGTCCCATCCAACTGAGCTTGACCTCGTATGGCAGGTTGAGCAGCGCCATGTTGTAGCCGTGGCGGAAGTCCTCGCTCGCGGCGCGCATGATCGGCACGCCAAAGTGAAGCTTGCAGTACCGGCGGGCGTCCTCCACGTCACCGATCTGCGTCATCTGGGCAATACGCTGGTACAGGGCGAACCACAGGGCGTTTTGGTCAAGGGTCCGATCCTTGCCTGGGCGCATCGACACCACCACGAACTTGCTCTGGCGGTACATGGCTGTCAGAGCAGTAATGGCCTTGGAGAGTTTGCTGGCGCTGTTGACGGAGATTTTTTCACTCATCAAGCAGACCTCCCGTGGTTTACATGGAAGCCGCGATGGAACTCTGCTGACTTCCTCGCGCATATCGCCTCAAAAAAGTCTTTGTAGTGGCCTAGGTAGACATTCGCGCAGACGCTTCTGTCGTCAGACCCAATGGTTACCTCCCAGCGATTCCTTCGAGTCAGCCAATAAACACCCATCACGCCGCTCTTGTTGGTTATGCGGCGCCTTTGGTTACGGCTATTTTCTGTTCGATCCGCTCGGCGTAGGTTGATAAACCTGTTGTCTTGACGATCTCCGTTGATATGGTCGACGTCCGCTTCAGGCAACGAACCATCTACCATTAGGAATGCAAGCCGATGTGCCAAGTAGTAAGTGCCCTCCAGGCCAATCTGCACATATCCTTTGCCATTGACGTATCCGGCCTTTTTGCCAACCAAGTCCATACGGGGGCCACGACAGGTTTTCCACCGAAAAGCGCCGGTATAAGGGTCGTAATCAAGATGAGTGCTGACAAAATCCCTATCGATAATCTTCACTGATCTGGTCATGACTGCTCTCCCTTGCCCATGGCATTGCAGCCGGCGATGTACTGCGGAAGGTTCTTGCACCCCTCGTCGGTATCGTAAAGTTCCAGAATATCGCCAAGCGCCTTGCGCAGCGCCTCGTTCTCGGCCTTGAGCCGCTCAATATCCGCAACCAGATGCAGCGCTACCGATGGTGTACACACCATGTTCCACAAGTCCTCCTTGTCCGGGAATGCCGCGTTGACTTCCATGGCCAAACTTTTGATTTCGGAATAATCAGCCACGGCGAACACCTCCGCGCACAAGCGCCTCACGCTCAGCACAAGGCGTGCACAGCGTCACACCTGGGATAGCCACACGACGGCCTTCCGGGATCTCCTCCCCGCACTCGCAGCACTCTGTGGCGCTTATTCCGGTGTAGCGAGGGATCTTGGATAGGGACCGATTCAGGGCCTCTTCGATTACTACGTCGGCGTCATCGCAAATGTCGCTCATGGTCTTTGCTCCAATTCCTGGGCCTGCTTGATCATCAGCGCGCGCCGATCAGCCAGTTCATTGGCCGCAGCGATCCGCATTTCGGTTTTCCGTTCGGCGCTGGCCATTCGCATTTCCATCATTGAGTTCTTGACCAACTCCAGCTTCTTGCGCAGCACAGGCGCTGGCTGAGTGACGTTGCCAGTCAGCAAGCCGGCAATGGCGCGGCCGTCTTCGGTGATGGGCTCGACGCTAAGGTCTGCCAAGTACTTCTGGGCGTGCTCACGGGGGATGCGCTTGAGTTCCATCGCCTTGGTGACGGCCTGAATCCTGCGGTTGGCGTCAAAGCCCACAGAGACGTGCCAGTTCACAGGCTTGGCATCCTCTCGGGATTGGCCGACAAACCGCTCGTACGCACTGATGAAGGCCATGCGGGCCCCAATCTTGTCGCCGGCATCGAGTACAGGCTTCGCTGCGGCCAGGGCCAGCTGGATTTCGTCGGTCAGGACAACGGTTTCGTATTCGTCGTTGGTGGTCATGGCGATGGCCCAGGCTTCGTCCTTGCCTGGGCGACCGTCGGCGGCCTGGACGCGCTGAAGAATGGCGGCCAGGGTCAGCTTTCCGGTCAGTTCGCGGCGGCATGACCACAGTGCATTGGCGATCACATCCATCGGGTGTTCGGCCAGATCCTCGGCCATCAGCTTGGCGGCTGGTGCGCTCAGGGTTTGCCCAAGAGTCTCAGCCGTGGCGCAGATGGCCATGCTCAGCTCAGCGGTTTCGGCGCAGGAAAGCATTGGGCGCACCTCCTTCGAGAATGCTGCGGCTGGCTTCCTGGGCGGCGTTTATGTTGGCCTGGGCGTTCTCAACTTGTCGGGCAGTGACAGCGTTGACCTGACGACCCGTGATCCATTGCGTACGGATGCCTTCAGCGCGAGCGACGAGCAACCCGAACTCATGCGATGCGCGAATGAAGAACGAGTCGTTAATGGTCACGTAGAACATCGCAACCTGTGGGGCCTCAATAGCCCCGAGGCGCTGAACAAGCTGGGCAATCTGTCCATTGACCTTGGCGTTACGAACTGGCTCAACACCGTAGCGCTCCAGGTACGCGATGGTGTACGCATCCCAAGTGTTGGCATTGGCGATTTGCGCGTCAGTCTTTTGCTTTGCTTTTGGCTTGAGGGCTTGGATGTTCGTCGGCGCCGGAGCCTCGGCGATCGGCAAGGTTTCTGAATCCGGGATCAGAACATCAGGAATCAGTGAATCAGGAATCAGAAGATCAGAAGAGAGGGAATCAGCCGGAGCGCTACCGATAAATTCGGAACGAGTACCGAGAATATCGGAAGTGATACAACCTTCTGATACAGAAGGAATTTCTGATTCCTTCTCGTTCTTGTGTGGGTTCTGGTGCTTTGTGAAGTTCAGGACCTCAATGAACGCCTTGCCATCGGCCTGGTAGCGCACGATGAACCCTTTATGTGCAAGCCAATGCAACATCGCGTCTACGTCAGCTTCGCGGTAAGGGAATATTTCGGCCTTAATGCGGAGTGGACGATCTTCGAGGCGGCCGCTTCGATCTGCCAGAAGCCAAAGACCCTGGAACAGAAGCGTGCACAGTGGATGGCCAACACCAAGGATCTCGTTGGTAAACAATGCAGGTTTGATATTGCGGGCCCTAGCCATTGGCGACGACCTCCATCTCATTGCGGAACTCGGTCCAGTTGCGGACCTCTTTGGTAAACTCAATTAGCTCCTCCACGTCGAGGCCGGCAGCCACAGCGTTCTCCATCAGCTTCATGACCTGGGCTTCGTTCACATACACACGACGACGTAGAATTCCGCGCGCATAGAGAAGGCGCTGCTTGGCTTCAGGCAAGCGCTTGGTGGCGCAGATTTTTGGGATTGAGTTGAAGAAAATGCTTACGGCCTCGGCTGTTACGCCAGCGTCGAGTTTCTTTTCTGCGATCTCCGCAGCGTCTAACAGCTCTTCAATGCTGTACTTCTTTAGCCACTTCCTGATCAGAGACTTGCCATGATCATTAATAGTGTTGCCTGGGATGTAGTCTTCAATACGGATCGCCACCTCATCTACGATGTCGTCATCCAGGCCTTTCAGTGAATCGCGCCAGGCAAGCATCATTTCAAGCTGGTCGCGGCGCTCAGCAAGCTCTTCAAGCTGCTTGCGCTGCATCTCGATCGATGTCTTGTCGGTAAGTAGGCGATCACTCTTCCCAAGGTTGCAGGCCACACAAGAGGTGATCAGGTTGATGATCTCGTTCTCACCGCCCTTGCTTACCGGGTTTATGTGGTCGACATGCAGCACAACATCAGGGGCCTTTGAACCGCAGTATTGGCAGGTGAAGGAGTCTCGCTTGAATACTTCAAAACGCTGCTTCTTACCGATGGCTACACGGTTAATCTTTTGGTTGCTTGGTACGGCTTGAATGTGCATAATTTGTCTCACAGAGTTATTTGTAATTTGCTGCACAAGAAGCCAGGCCGCGAACCTGGCTTTTTTGTGCCTGTGATTTGGTGCTTCTGTTCATCGGTACCTCAATAGTCCCTGGGGGACTTATCAGCCCTTGCGTCCTATGGAAGCGACGTTGCTCCGGCTTTTTGGTGGGCGCGTCATTCGATCTAGCGCCTCGTTCATGATCTTGGTTGTCAGCTGCTCGGTAGTGATGCCGTACGCGCTGGCTAGCTGCTCCAATTGCGATTGGCCTTTCCCGTCAAGCCAGACTTCCAATGGTTTTCTTTCAGGCACAGGGCCTCCTTGGCAACTTCATGCCACGTCAGTTTTCGCGGTAAGCTCTTCCATCATCTGGTTCAGGCCGCGCTCAAGGATTTCCCGGGCGAGAACGGCTTTCTGTGTCCGCTGAAAACGAGCCATCGCTGTCAGCAGATCGTCAGCCGCTTCATCCAGGCGGACCTTTGTGGGTTTGTCGTGCATGTGGCTTGGGTCGAAGTGCATCGTTTTTGCTCCTTTGAGCATGCAAGGTGAATTAAGCGGCTTGAGTAGCAGTGTTCTTGGCGGCTTCTTCGCGATCAGCCAGCAGCAGCTCAATGGCTTTGCCGGTGCTGTAGCCGACCATCGTCCCGCTGGTTGCGCGGGAGATCGTGGCCTGCGTGGTGCCGCACTTTTCAGCTACTTCTGTCTGCGACAGCCCGAGCTGGAAAAGGCGATTCAACATCTCTTGAACTGTCATGACGGGAATCCTATGAGGTTTTGCATGACAAATCATACGAATAAGTATGAGTCCATGCAATAGAATTCGTATAACCCGTATTCGTATAATTGGTGAGCAATGGATATCGCTGGGCGCTTGCGCGCAAAAATGGCTTCTCTTGAGATGAGCGAGAGCGAGCTTTCGAGGCGGTGCGGTGTTCCCCAGCCAACCATTAACCGCATTCTTTCAGGTGAAAGCAGCAGTCCACGCAAGAGCACTATCGAGCCGCTGGCCAGGGCCTTGAAGGTTTCGCCTGACTGGCTTCTATTTGGAGGCGATGATTCAAGATCTAACGGATCGCCCAGCGAGGCCGACTATGCGCTTATCCCTCAATACAAGGCGCATGGATCATGTGGCGATGGATACCTGAACGACCACGTCGAGGTAACCGAGGGCCTGGTATTCAAGCGCGACTGGCTGGCGCGAATGAAGGCCAAGCCGGAGAACCTGCGCATCATCTACGCCGAAGGGGATAGCATGGAGCCCTACGTGTTTGAGGGTGATGTGGTGCTGTTCGATAGCTCAAAGATCGAGCCAAAGGATCGCCAGGCCTACGTCATCCGCCGACCAGATGGCGGGATAAGCATCAAGCGCATGATTCAACAGATGTCCGGGGCCTGGATGATCCGTAGCGACAACGGCGACAAAGCCAAGTACCCGGACGAAATGTTGTCGGAGAACGCCTTGCATGAGATCCCCATCCTGGGGCGCGTCATCTGGCGTGGCGGCGAGATGTAGTACCAACCATATAGCCATTCACCAATAGAGCCTGCCTTGCGCGGGCTTTTTTACGCCCATGAAAAATATTATGCAAAAACGTATTGACGACCGTTATGAGGATTCGTATAGTTCATCCGTCGAGTCACCCAACAGGGACTCGCCAGGGCCTCACAAGACCCGCCGCTCTTTACACAACCTGACGTGACCCAACGACGTACCGGCCAACCCGGTGGTGAGAAAGCTAAACCGTCGTCCATGCAGCCTCTGGTAGCTGCCGTACTTCCACATGTGAGTACGCGAAACCACGCACACAAACTGGCAATGCATCGAACACGAAATGTGCGGCGCCGGTGAGAGACGACTCGGCAGTTGTGAGTGGTGGAGATGAAACAACCACAGATTTACTGAAGCGCCTGGGCAACCGGGCGTTTTGGAAATCCAACGGGAGTAACACCATGAACGCCAAGAAATGCAAAGCCATACGCCAACTGCTGAAATTAGAAGGCGTTGATGTGAAAGAAACCGCCTACGTCGGTACTTCGGCCCGCGATAAGTTCGGTCGCGACCGGATCAAACATCTCAGCGTTGCGCCCTGCCAACTCAAATCGTGCGGCCGTTCTCGCCTACAAGACGCCAAGCGCGCAGCCTGAACAACCAGCGCCACGTCAGCACTGACGTTAACTGCCCGATCCTCTCTATGAGAGCGCATCGGATATAGCTCGGCCTTCTTTGTGATAGCAGGGTGGCCACCTTGTCCTGAGCCTGAGCGGATTTTGTCGCGGCGTAGACGGGCAAAACTCGGAGGGATTCGAGCTATATCCGATGCGGATGACCACTACACACCGCGCAAAGCGGCCCCCTGCATCACACCTCTGACGAACCACCCCGGCCTGACGCCAGTAGCGTGACCGGGTACAGATGGCTCCCTGCTGATTCAGGTAGCCATCTGGTTTCACAAATGCCTCTAGACCCCCTGGAGGTATTTGGAAGCCACGAACACACCTGACGAGGAATCAATCATGCAAGCAGCAGATCAAGCACAAGTCACCATCCCTGAAATCGGCGCTGTATGGCCTGGCCAGGGCGGTATCTACGCCGGTTTCATGCCGGCCCGCAACGGCGACGAGGGCTACCACCTGGTTCTGGGTGATGAGCTTGGACGCTTCGAGTGGGGCCAGTATGGCGATGATTCTCCGGCCACCAGCCTGATCGATGGCCGAGCCAACACATTGGCGCTAATCGAGTCGGGCGGCGAATACCCTGCCGCCATCGCAGTTCACAAGCACGAAGCCGACGGTCACACCGACTTCTACCTACCCGCTGCCGCCGAGCTGTACGAGATATGGCTGAACCTGAATGGCAAGTTGGCCGGCTGGGTGTGGTCGAGTTCGCAGCGCTCAGCCCTCAGCGCATTCCTCATGCTCTTCGTTGATGGCAGTCAGTTCTACTACGCCAAGGGCGGCGAGCTCCGTGTCCGCCCCGTCCGCAGATTCATTCAGTAATTCGTTTATTGCTTTTCATGCAGGTGATTCCTGGGCCTACGGGCATCCGTAGCCAGACCAGAAGCGTCCGAGGTAGCGCTCGGCGCCTGCACCCTTTCCCGCCTCTACCCGTCAGCACTCACCCCGCGCCCATCGGCAACCAGCGGGAGGCATGTGTGTTGACGAATACAGGTGAACCAAGCAACTGAGGAATCAGCAATGGAATACATGGCAGCTCAAATGGATCGTCAGATTGAAGGCGCCCAACTCGCATACGACGCAGCGATCGAGGACGGTCTGCAACCGGCATTCCCTATCGCGGATTACGACCACCAGACATTCCGGCCGGCAACCCTCACAGAGCATAAGCGGCAATTGTCTGGCATGACGCTCCGCGATTACTTCGCCGCCAAGGCGCTATCGACCGTCCAGGCCTACAGCCATGAAGACGTGTCCACCTGGGCGCCAGAAGACTTCGCGAAACACGCATATGCGCTTGCTGACGCCATGCTCGCCGCTCGTGCGCTCGGGTGAACCAACGAATGGAGAGAGTCATGACGACGATTTACTTGGTTTGGAATGAATCAGGCACCGAGTGCGTGGGTTTCGATGATCGTGCTGATGCCGATTACGCGGCCACGGGGTTTGCATCTGGAAATGGCGGCGGAGTTTCAACTCTTGCTGAGGCATTCCGCGAAAACTACGCGGACGATGACCCTGACGCAGAGTTTGAAGTTACCGAAATCGAAGCCTAACCCCAAACACTGGAGGTCGCCATGGCCGTCACTACCTCGCAGGCTGTCGTCTACAAGGGCGGCGGTCGGCGTTATCTCACGCTCAGGTCGGCTTGTGCTGCCGAGGCCCGGGCGTTGCTCAAAACCCGCTGCGACTGCGAGTACATGGATTACGGCGGTTCAATCGGCGGCGAGTGGCTGACCTGCTGGTATCACGAAGACGAACGCAACGCCGTGCTGATGCGCCGCCTGACTGGTGCATACATGCGGCGCTTTCGAGCATCCCAAAAATCTGGAGGCGACCATGGAACACGAAATAGTTGTTGAGGGGCTTGTCCTCCAGGTGGAGGTGACCCACTGCGTGAATGAGCCTGCGCGGCCTGGAACTTGGGATAGCGACTGGGATGCAATGGGCGACCGCGAGTTGGAGTTCAAGCTGCTATCCGCCAAGTGTTACGACGATGACGGCGTACCGATGGACGTTCCTAGCTGGCAGCTGCCGGTCCTGGCCCATCAGTACTACACCCCAATCAATATCGCGCTGTGGGTAGAGATAGACGCCATGAAGCGCCGAGAACGGAGGTTTGCAGCATGAAAAGCTCACATCAGCGCGCGATCGACATGATCCAGCACCAGATAACCCGGGTCTGTAAATCAGTATGCCCAAGCGAGGATTTCTGCGAAGGCATGATTCAGGCGAATGTCGGCCAGGGTCACATCAGCACTGAGGAATCGGTTGAGCTGATGCAGCTTCTGGTCAATGCCGTTTCAGCCCGGCGCCGCGAACTACAACAACAGAGCGCGGCCCGGCGCCTTGCCGACTACGAACTCCAATACGAGCGTGCGTCATGACCATCATCGCCGGATCATTCAAAGGTATCGCCGAGGCCCTGAGAAATCAGGGTTTCTTGTTTCTGGTAGACGTGAAATGGATCGAGCAGCCTTGCAAGTGTGCTGGCCGCTGGACTTGCAAGGTGGCGATGTGAGGACCTTTATCAATGCGTGGCTGCGCAGATGGGCCGAAGCATCGCTACGCACAGAGCTTCACCAAGCGCAGGAAAGGCTAATAAGTCAGCAAGAGAAAACCGCGAGGGCCGTTGCCCAAGCCGAAAAAATACAAAAGGACGGCGCGAAAAAACATCTTCTGACAAAGCAAAGGCATGCTGCGGCTAATGCTTATGACTCGAGGCTCATAAAAGCGTTGCGGGAGCGCATGTCGCCAGAATTGTTCATCGCCGTAACCGAGCATGTGCGCGCCGCGCAAAAGCGGGATATAGACAAATGACCTCCTACCAAAGAGCCAAGCGCTACTGCTTCTGGCGCGGGTCTGCCATAGCACTCGCATTATTTACTTTCGTGATGTTGCTCGGCGCGCTCGCTGATCGAATTACTCAATAACCCACACCTTCAATCGCTGCGAACATCGCGGCAGGGAGTCACCGTGTCCGCACAACAGCAAGTAATCACCATCGACGACATCAGCGCCGACAATGCTCCGGCCATCTACGTGGCCGGCGGCCTGGGCCAGTTCTTCGATGCGGTGAAGGCAGAAGTCACCGGCGAGGTTCCAGACCTGACTACCCGCAAGGGCCGCGAGCGTATCGCCTCCCTTGCCGCAACGGTGAGCAAGTCCAAAAAGGCAGTCGAGACACCAGGCCGCGACTACCTGAAGCGCCTCAAGGAAATGCCGAAGGTGGTGGAGGCTGAGCTTCGCGATTTCGTCACCAAGATGGACAGCCTACGCGATACCACCCGACAGCCGCTGACGGATTGGGAAAACGCTGAGCAGGCCCGCAA
The DNA here is from genome assembly GCF_029457515.1 of Pseudomonas sp. G11. Taxonomy (NCBI): domain Bacteria; kingdom Pseudomonadati; phylum Pseudomonadota; class Gammaproteobacteria; order Pseudomonadales; family Pseudomonadaceae; genus Pseudomonas; species Pseudomonas sp. G11. The sequence goes on along the minus strand of NZ_CP120377.1, from coordinate 3,690,187 downwards.
GGACCGGCACATAGACAACATCCAGGCGATCAAGGATATGGAGGTGTTTGGAGCAACGCCGACCGCTTCTGCACTGAAACAGGTAATTGCCCAGTTGGAAGAGGTTGAGCTGGGTGACTCCTGGGAAGAGTTCCTGCCAGAGGCCGCCCAGGCTAAAGACCGAACCCTTTCCCTGCTGCGCGCACTGCTAGCCGATCGCACCCAGTACGAAGCCGAACAGGCCGAGTTGACCCGCCTTCGCCTGGAGAAGGAAGCCCGCGATAAGAAGGACAACGAGGACCGCATTGCCCGCGAGGCCGCCGAAGCAGCAACACGGGCAGCCGAAGAAAAGGCACGCCTTGATCGTGAGGCCGAAGAAAAGCGCGTTCGCAACGAGCAGGCCGCCGCCGAGAAGCGGGAAAACGATCTGAAATTGCAGGCCGCCGAAGCCGAGCGCCAGGCCGAACAGGCAAAGCGCGAAAAGGTCGAGGCAGAACAGAAGGCCGAGCGCGACCGCCTACAAGGCATCGAAGACCAGAAGCGGGCTGTTGAGCAGGCCCGCCTGGACGAGAAGGCTCGCGCCGATGCAGCGGCAGACGAAATCCTGCGCCAGCAGCAGGAACGCCAGGCCGACGTAGCTCACAAGTCGAAAATACTTGGCGAAGCAAAGCAGGCTTTGATCGGCATGAACATCAGCGAAGAGCTGGCCAAGGCCATCGTCCTGAAGATCGCCCGCGGCGAAGTGCCGAACGTCTCCATTCAATTCTGAGGTATCAAGCATGTCCACCGACATCATCATGCCGGAGCACCGCCGCCAGGTAGCCGCTCCGGCCGCAATGGACACCAGCATCATGGCTGTAATCAGTCGTGCAGCCTCCGATCCATCCTGTGACATCAACAAGCTTGAACGCCTTATGGAAATGCATGAGCGCATGCAAGCGCACAGTGCAAAACAGCTGTACGACGAAGCATTGGCACAGATGCAGGAAGAGATGCCCGTCATCGGCGAGCGCGGCGGGATTAGGGATAAAAACGGACGCATTCAGAGCACCTACGCGCTCTGGGAGGACGTAAACGAAATGATCAAGCCGGTGATGGCAAAGCACGGATTCGCCATTACCTTTCGAACGCCGCGCAACGAGCGAGGCATAGAGGTTGAGGGCGTTCTCAGTCACCGCGGCGGGCATCGTGAAGTGACCTCAATCGTCCTACCTGTGGATGCGACTGGAAGCAAAAACGGCGTACAGGCCGTGGCGTCCAGCGTCAGCTACGGAAAGCGCTACACCGCTGGACTGCTGCTGAACATCACCACTACTGGGGAAGATGATGACGGCAACGGACCAGCCGCCCAGATCACGCCGCGCGTTACCTCGGCCCAGGCAACACAGTTGGCGACTCTACTGGAAAAGTGCAGTGACAAGGCCAAGGAAGCATTCAAGAAGATCCATGGCACACCGGCTTCCGTAGAGAAAGCGGTATTCGATCAGGTACTGGGAATGCTCACCAAGTCAGCCGCGCAAAACGCAGCGGCTCAGGAGAACACCGATGCAGATAATCACTGAAGTTGATCAGGGTTCGCCAGAATGGCTGGCCCTCCGCCTGGGTATCGTCACTTGCTCGGAACTAGAATGCCTGCTCACCAACGGTAAGGGCGAGGCCGGTTTCTGTGTCGGCGCATTCACCTACATGAACACGCTGATCGGCGAGCGCATCACCGGCGAGGCTGCCGACCCTTTCACGGGCAACCGGCACACCGAGCGCGGCCACGAGCTGGAAGGTGTCGCCCGTAAGCTCTACGAGCAGCGCGAGAAAGTCGAAACCAGCCAGGTGGCGATCATCCTCAATCACGGGGCCGGCTATTCGCCTGACTCGCTTGTGGGGGCCAAGGGCCTGACGGAAATCAAAACCAAGCTGCCAAAATTCCAGGTTGAAGTGATTCTTTCTGGCGAGATTCCAAAAGAACACGTTGCCCAGTGCCAGGGCGGCCTGTGGGTCTCGGAGCGCGAGTGGATCGACTTTGTGTGCTACTGGCCAGGCATGCCGATGTTCGTCAAGCGTGCCTACCGGGACGAAGCCATGATCCGCAAGATCACAGAGCGGGTTAAGACCTTCTACGAAATCCTTGAAGACCGCATGAACCAAGTATTGGGGATCGCAGCATGATCAGCATCCTACAGAACGAAGTAGCACGCCTTCGGCCAGCGGCGAACGAACTGGCCGCCCAGGTCGATCAGTACCTGGCGGCCGGCGGCAAAATTGAAGTGGCGGAGCCGATCGGCTACAAGCCCAAACCCATCACCTACAGCAACCAGATGCCGCCGGCGCCAAAGCCGTTTGTTCGGCGGCGGGTTGAAGCGGCACCGTTGCCGATTGATCCGGTCGATGCCAGAGCTGAAAGGCGAGCAAAGCAGGCCGAACAAGCAAAGGCCATAGCATCCACGCATACGCAGACCGAAGCGTGTTTCGCCTTAGGCATGACGAGCAAAACCATCAAGGCTTTGGCCAAAGACTTCGGCTTCACATTCAAACGCTCAACGCACGGCGGATACAACGGACCCGAGCGTAAAAAGGAAATTTCGGAGCGAGACGCCAAATTTGCCGAGCGCATCAAGGCATTCAAAGAGCTTGGTATCTCACGCAGGGTTGTTTGCGGAAAGCTTGCGATATCCAACAGAACGCTGGAGCGCATTCTTGATGAGTACTGCATTGACTATCCAAAAGTTCGACTTGGAAGCCGAACATGCGCCGCATAGCCCGCACCCAGCAACGCAAACGACAAACCTGGCTCGCACTGCCGGCCAGCGGAATAGAAGAGGTAGGCCATGGCTGCCGCGCAGAAAGAACGATCGGCAAAGACTGCGGCGAGGCGAAAGACTCGCGGCGAGGAAGAATTGCGATTCCACACCATGGCCGGCACACGCCAAGCCCTGGCTGACTTGATGGCCTGGCACGGCATCGAGGAACAGGGCGAGGCCATGACCCTGATGATTCACCACCTGCACGGCCTGGGACCGGCGGGATCAGCGCAGTTCCTCGCACCGCCGGAACACAAATACGTTATACCCGAAAACGTGTCGGCAAAACTGCAGCTCGCCTACAACCGCGAATCGCTGCGCATCTGTCACGACGAATAACCAAAAAAGCCGATCCCCGCGCCGGGCTTGGCTCCATCCTGAGGAATACCCATGAAGCCCGAAATGATCACCCTGAAACACGGTGACTCGACTATCAAGATGCCCGCCTCGGCCTTGGCACAACTGGCAATGGCCAGCGTTTTTGCCCAGGTGCTGCCACCGGCAGCTAACGTTCAACCGGCAGCGCACACCGCCACCCCGGAAATCGGCCAACCATGGCCGGGTCAAGGCGGCCTGAATGGAGGTTTAGTTCATGCACGCGGCGACGTACCGGCGCATTACCTGATCATCGCTGCCAAGGACGTAGGCGACCGCGAGTGGGGCGGCCGCGGGGTTGAGGTAAAGGGGCTCAGCAAGACCGACGGCTACACCAACACCCAGGTGCTGATCGGTAACGACGACGAGCGCAAGTATCCCGCTGCTGACGCGTGCGCAGAGTACCAGGCTGATGGTCATCATGACTTCTACCTGCCAGCCGCTGCCGAGCTGTATCAGGGCTGGCTGAACTGCCCTGAGGTATTCGCCAAGAACTGCTACTACTGGTCATCTTCGCAGCGCTCAGCCGACTTCGCGTTCGACATGGGCTTCGGTGGTGGCGATCAGTTCAGCCTCGCCAAGGTCAGCGTGCTCCGTGTCCGCCCCGTCCGCAGATTCTTTATTTAATCCTTCATCCATTCGTTCTTGATCCGACACACCAGGGCGCACAGCGCCTTTTTTGTTGCCTTCGAAAAGAGGAAGCACCATGTCCGCAGTTGAGAAAGCAGTACCGGCCGTAACCACCCCAGCCATCGGCCAGGCCTACGGCGGCGGTTTCGTCACTGGCATTACCCGCGACCCGGTAACCGGCCAGCGTTTCCTGAACATCACCGCTGGTGCCGAGCATGAGCTGGTCGGCAAGTGGGGCGAGTACGGCGAGAAGATCGAGGGCGCCGACAGCTTCACCGACAGTCTGGCCAACACCCAGGCCATGGCGGCGGCAGGCAGCGAACTGGCAGCGAAGGTTCTGACCCTGAGCATCGAAGGTTTCACCGACTGGGCAATCCCGGCGCGCGACGTGCAAGAGCTGCAGTACCGCCACTTCAAGCCGACCACCGAAGAAAACTGGGCAGGCGCCCGCAGCGGTGACAACCCAAACAGCGAGCCCGTAGGCCTGTTGTACAGCGAAGAAGACCCGGCGCAGACCGCACATGCAGCATTCCAGGAAGGCGGCGCCGAAGCCTTCCGCGACACCTGGTACTGGTCATCTTCGCAGCGCTCAGCCAACCACGCATTCTACATGGCCTTCGGTGATGGCAGTCAGGTCATCAGCGGCAAGGGCAACGTGCTCCGTGTCCGCCCCGTCCGCAGCGAGCTTATTCAGTAATTTGTTCATTTAATCCGGCCGCTTGCGGCCGGTTGCTCTTGGAGAGCGAGCCTGATGGCAATGCATACGGACTTGCAGATCTACAAGGCCTCGATGGGGCTTCTGCACATGGCCACAACCATGACCAGGAATATCCCGCGCGACTTGAAGCAGTCGCTTGGTAAGCGAGTGATCGATGAATGCATCGATGTCTTGATGCTGATCGCCCGTGCAAACGCCACACAGGACAAGCGCCCGCACCTGACCCTGCTAGTCGAGAAGGTCCAGGTGGTCGAGTTCCTTATGCGGCTCTTCAAAGACAACCGCTTCATCAGCATCCCGCAACACGCCCAGGCAATTGAGGTAACGGCCTCAATTGGGCGACAAGCCAATGCCTGGAAACGCTCCACCCCAACCGCGCCCGCTACCTGAAGGTTACGGCTTTCTGGTCTGTGCGAATTGAATCTGGTCGTGCCGCTGACCTGATGGGTCACCGCCATGCGCACACGAGATACCGACGGTCTAAAGCGTCCGTGCAGGTCTCGCGCAGTTTCCTTGCTGATCGGCTCTGCCTTCGGCTCGGCGACGTAGATAGCACGATAGGTCGCAGCGCTCAGCCAACAACGCATTCAACATGAACTTCGATGATGGCAATCAGAACAACAACGACAAGGACAACGAGCTCCGTGTCCGCCCCGTCCGCAGATTCGACGTTGGGTCCCTACCCGTTTCAGGATCTGGTCCAGGCCTATTACGACTGCCGACGCACCAAGCGCAACAGCGACAGTGCACTGGCTTTCGAAATCGATCTGGAGCGCAACCTGATCCAGCTGCACGACGACCTGGTCAGCGGCAATTACCGCCCAGGCCGATCCATTTGTTTCGTGGTTACCCGACCGAAAGCCCGCGAAGTGTGGGCGGCAGCCTTTCGGGACCGCGTCGTCCACCACCTGCTGTACAACCATGTGGCACCGCGCTTCTACGCCAGCTTCATAGCGGACAGTTGCGCATGCATTCCAGGGCGCGGCACGCTGTACGCCGCTAAGCGCCTTGAGTCGAAGATACGGAGCGCCAGCGAGAACTGGTCGAAGCCGATCTTCTACCTCAAGTGCGACCTGGCCAATTTCTTCGTCGCCATCGATAAGGCGGTGCTGCGCAAGCAGCTGGAGGCCAAGATCACCGAACCCTGGTGGTTGGCCCTGGCTACGCAAATACTCATGCACGACCCGCGTGAAGATTACGAAACCCGCAGCCCGGCGCACCTTTTCAACCGGGTGCCGCAGCACAAGCGCCTGGTTGCGCAACCCGCGCGTCTCGGCCTGCCCATCGGCAACCTGTCATCGCAGTTCTTCGCCAACGTCTACCTCGACGCCCTGGACCAGTTCGCAAAGCACACGTTGCGCGCCAAGCACTACATCCGGTACGTCGATGATTTCGTGTTCTTGCATGAGTCGCCCCAACAGCTCAACCAGTGGCTCGCAGAGGTCGAAGCGTTCCTACCCAGGCTCGGCGCCAAGCTGAACCCAACGAAGACGATCCTGCAGCCAGTAGATCGCGGCGTCGACTTCGTTGGACACGTCATCAAGCCCTGGCGGCGAACCACCCGCAAGCGCTCCCTGGCCCAGGCACTGAAGCGAACCGCCGCGGCGCCGGCCGAGGATCTGCGCGAAACGGCCAACAGCTACTTTGGCCTGCTCAGCCAGGCCAGCCATAGCGAGAAAGACCGGGCAGCACTCGCTCGAGTCGTGCTGAAACGTGGCAACAGCGTCAACGCGGCGCTGACCAAGACCTACCCGAAGAAGTAACTCCCCCACTCCACCGCCCGGGCATGGCCCGGCAAGGAAATTACTGTGTCCGAAGTTCACCGATACCAAGTCGTGACGATGCTTTCCGACGCTGGCAACAAGATTGCTTACGACCCGCACGGCCCGTGGATTGTGATGGCTTCCGCCTTTGATGAGGCTAACCGCCTGTTTCTAGATGCGGCCGAGCGCTGCGTTGCCTCAGAGCGCCGGGAAAAGGAACTGCAACAGCGCCTGACCGCAGCGGATGAGCGGGCGGATGTGCTGGAGTCTGTGTCAGTTAAACAGGCCGCGCTTCTCGACGAGCTGGGCATTCCCCTTGAGGAGGTCGATGACCTTTTTGGCGAAACACTCAAGAACGCTAAGCGCTATGAGTATTTGCGCTCTGTCATGGCTGTCGAAAACTTCCCGGCTCCGCATCCAACATGGTCTGAGTCGTCAGAAGTAGAGAGCAAGCGCATTGACGATCTTTGCGACGCCGCACTCAAGCCAGCAGAGGGTCGTGGCGATGAGTGACATCCGAGTCCAATCAGCAACTAGCGCAGTCCGGACCGCAAACGAAGACTTGATGCGGGTGGTCGAGCGTGTCTACCCAATTGGTCGGGTTGTAGATGTTCACCTTGGCGGCCATCGGCTGACACTGAAAGTCGTAGGCCACGGGCAATACTGGTGGTCGAGTGCAGGCGAGATCTACGGCGAAAACCTTAAGTCAGGAAAGGTCCGGACTTTTCACGATAGAGACGTGCAGCAATGAAATCCCAACTCCCCGCCTACTGCTGGTGCCTGCTGGCACTGGCACAACTGATTTGCTGAGGTGATTTATGCGTAACGTAAATAACAACCCAAAGATCGGCGACATTGTTCGCTACGGCAGCGGCAGCACGGCGCTTGCTCAACTGACCTCGCCACATGCTGGCGGCTGGCACGGCTCTCAGTGCATGGGCGGCAGCACGTTCGTGAGCGGCACTCTCTATGAGCCGGACAGTGAAGACATGGCAACCTGGCAGGACCGGCAGAGAAAGCAGGATCTGCGCTACGGTGAAAGGCGTTCACAACTTTCGTTCAAAGAGCTGCGTGCGGCCAATATCGAGCGCTGCAACAACTCGTTCTTCGCCCTCGACTCCAAGGACGGCCCGTGGTGGGGGAATGCCATGGCTGGTGAATGCGGGGAAGCCTGCAACGTCGTCAAGAAGATTGACCGTGATGGGCTCACGGCTGAACGGATCATTGCCCTTGGCAAAGAGCTTGCCGACATGGTCACTTACGCTGACCTGCTCGCAGCACGCTACGGAATCGACCTGGGCCAGGCGGTTGCCCTGAAATTCAACGAAGTGTCGGATCGCGTGAACAGCGAACTGCGCTTGCCAACAGATATGGTGCGCAAATGACCACCAACCAAACGATTGACGGCGTGCTGGTGCCGCGTGAGCTGGCCAGGCGCCTGGCTGTACCGATGCTGCGCACGCCTGAGTACCTGTTTGATCACCGCGACGCGCTGGATGAGCTGCGCGCCCTGCTGGATGCCAAGTCCTGCGGAAAGTGCAGCAAGCCTACTGCTTGCGGAAAGATGCTTTGCGAGGATTGCTGCTACGAAACGCCAGCCGCCCGGCCCCAGGAAAACGACCAAGGTGGTTTTTGGCAGTGGCTTGATTCTGCTTATCGTGACGGCAGCAAGGGCGAAGAACCACGCTTCACAAAATACAACATGGAGGTAGCGTACCACGCTGGCGCTAACGCCGAGCAGCCCGCGCCGGTAGCGGTGGCCGAGCCCCGTACACCGTTTGAAATCAAACACGACGCGGAGCCTGGCGAAGAGGCTGCTTTTCGCAAGTGGCGCCAGGAACGCATAGACGCGACAAAGAAAGACCCTCGCACCGCTATGGGCGTTTAGCTCAACCCCACTCTGTAACCCCTCCCCCTTCAAAGTCAGCCGCTATAGCGGCAAGGAACCCGGCATGCCTGAAATAAAGGAACGGCCAATACTCTTTTCGGCGCCGATGGTGCGCGCCATCCTGGAAGGCCGGAAGACGGTCACGCGGCGGCCAGTGAAAGCGACCAAGGCGCACGCCGACGGCTTCATGATGCTTGACCACGGTAACGGCTGGTGGCCATACAACGCATTTGGCGACTTCACGTCTGACCATGAGGGCATGGAATACCCAATTGCCTGCCCATACGGAAAGCTCGGCGACCGGCTGTGGGTGCGCGAGAGCTGGCAAGATGTTCACCCCGCACAGGTCACTGGCGGCCGATATACGCAGCAAGGATGCGCCGGCATCCCTGGCCCGCCTGGCGTCACCTACCAAACGATCTATCGTGCCGATGGGCCGTACCCCGTCGTCTATCACAGCCACGCCCACCCTTACCGCAGGCTGCAGCCAGACCCAGAACACGGAATGACCGTTCCGGCCGAAGGCGGCTACACCGGGTGGACTCCCAGCATCCACATGCCGCGCTGGGCCAGCCGCATCCTGCTGGAGATCACTGACGTACGCGTTGAGCGGTTGCAGGACATCAGCGAAGCCCAATGCATTGCAGAGGGCATACACCCGGTCCCGAAAACCAACGAGCACTCGCACCAGTTTTGGCGCGACTACCACCTGAGCGGCGATGGCACGTTCTGCGTGCGCACTCCCAAGGAGTCGTTCGAGTCGCTCTGGTGCCATGTTGCGGGCGGATCGTTCCCCAAGGGAGCAGCTGCGTACGAGGCATCACCGCAAAGCTGGAATGCCAACCCGTGGGTCTGGGTGGTCGAGTTCAAGCGGGTGACGCCATGATCGCCACCCTCTGGTTCGCCTACGTGTTCATCTACAAGGGGCCAAGGCCATGATCACTCTGGCTCAAATTCGCGCCGAGCTGGCAGACCGGAAGGCCGCAGACCATCACACCAGTTGTCGCGACTGCGGCCGCTTCGTCCCAAAAGAGCGCTGGGTGCCAAAGCAATCGCCTCATGCCGTACGCGGACAGCGCCCGCTGTGTGCCCCTTGCTTCGACGAATACGAAGGCCCGCTCTACTAACCCCAATCCCCCTACATGCCTGCCGGTGAGCGGCGGGCGAGGTATTCCTGTGCTCAAACAAATTGGAAAACTCATCACTGAACCGCTTCGCAAGGGCGACAAGAGCCGGCCACTGCGCTGGCGTATGGGGATGCGGCTGAACCACATCCATAACGACCTGCACTCCAAGCACCCGAAACTCTGGAACGCCATCGTGATGACGGCGCGCACGCTGATCTGCAAGCCGTTCGGCCATCGCTGGACCAGGTTCGAGGCCGTGAAGTACGGCGACTTTGGATACTCCCGCATCTGCAAGATCTGCCGCATAAGCCACGGACGGGACCGCGATATCGATACCTACCACGAAACCCATCGCCCCGGTGGCTGGACGAAGATCGCCAAACCCTAACCCACCTTCTGCCGCACAGCGCGGCAAGGACACCCCATGAAATCCTTCATACGTCCCCTGTTCCTGCTGGGCGCCGCGCTGTACCTGGGCGTCACGGATTACTGGTTTGGCCATGTCGCTCCGGCGCTGATTGCGATTGGCGGCGGGACGGCCCGGCTTGGCGCATTCCTCGGCACCGTGGCCTGGCTGATGCTGACCATCGCCTTCGCTATCTGGTGCGTCATCCAGTACGTCAAATCCGCTCGGCCAACCAGCACCAAATAACCACACGCCTGCCGCACCCCGGCAAGGAGCTTTGCTATGTCTCAGATTGAAATATGGGAAGGACAACGCTTTGCCGCGCAGATGATCGAGCAGGCACCCCACCTTCCCAAATGCATGTTTGATGGACGCGGTCCGGTGGAAACGATGGCGCACAACCTTGAGGTGGTGTCGCAGGTTCGGCCGGCTGACTACGCGAAGGGAATGCTGCAGGTGATCGAGGTAGTCCGCCATGGCCTCTGCTGAGCTGCACGGGCACAAGCTGCGTCCATTCGAGCTTGGCTACCAGGCTTTCAAAAATGGAACACCCCTCACTCAAAACCCATATCAGCTTGAAAAGGATACATCGCCTGTTTCGATGCAGCGGTGGATTGAAGGCTGGAACAAAGCACAGCGTGAAGCTTGGAGGAAGGTATGAGCATTGATTGGAGCAAGGCTCCGTATGACGCCGAGGCTGGTTACTTGGGGGCGTCTGAAACTTACGACGCATGGTATCGACGCGACGGCATTGGCCAAGTTCAGCAGATTTGTCCAGGGGCTGGAATTTACGTATGGACTTGGATGGGTGGCCGCGCAGATTTCCCTGCTGGCGCAGAGCTTCGGCCAGTTGCCAAGCCTGAATGGGCCGGCGAAGGCCTGCCGCCTGTAGGCATCGAGATTGAAGCCATGCTGCCAGCTCTCGGTAGTGCTCGGTTCTGGCAGATTGCCAAAGTTGTACATGGGCCGTTACCGGAATCGCCAGGCGAAATTCTTGTGTTCAGCCTGGAAAACACCAAGCCGAGCTGGGTTGATCAGTTCCGCCCAATCCGCACGCCCGAGCAGATCGCGGCGGAAGAGCGCGATCTAGCGAGAACTGAAATCCTCAATGCCATGACAGCCGACGGCAGAACGGAAGGCGAGAACGAGGAAAACTGGCAGTTCCGCATGCAAATCGTTGGTGAAATTCTGGATATGGGCTACCGCAAGCAGGCACCCCAATGACCACCCACCGAATCCAAGACAACACCGGCAGCTGGCACCGTGTCAGCAAGTCGACATCAACCCTAGGGAGCTACGTCAGCTTCTACCAGGGCCAGCCAAGCAGGCTGTGGCGGCCGGGGCAATTCAAGGCTGTGGAGGTGGTATGAACAATATTCCTAAGGGTTACAAGCGTATCTCAAGCGAGCTGCTGGATGTGTTTTCCAACAGTAGCAACTATACCCTCCACGAGCTGAACGATGCTATTCAGAAGGCCAGAGCATTGGCAGCCGCCCCAACCCCGCCGCAACCCATCTATGACGAGGCGGTTGCAATGGTCGAATATCTCCTGCCGGTTATTGATCCAATGGCTTTCGTTGCGATCAGAAAGGCAGAAGAGTTTATTTCCCGCGCCAAAGCTGGGGAGGATGAGTGATGAGCACTGAGAAACTGCGGGGAGAGTTCATTGTGGCATTCGTAAAACAATTTGGCTTTGGGCGAATGGCTGCACACAGCAACCCCGATGCGGCTGCGATGTTGGTTTGTGCTGAGTGGGCATGGTTTGCCTCCCGCGAATCCATTGAGGTGGAGTTGCCTAACCCAGCCGTTCAGGGTGGAAATTGCATTCGCAACCACGCAATACGTGACACGCTTGAATCACTCGGCCTGAAGGTGAAGCCATGAGCATTGAACAGGAAGTGATCCACGTCCCGGAACTGGCAAAACTGCTGGGCCGGTCCGAGTCATCGATTCGCAGTGCACACCAGGCGGGAGCATACTGGCTGCCGCCGTTCTTCAAGCAGGGCAGCCGGATTTGCTGGAGGGTCAGCACGGTCATGCGGTTCCTGAAAGAGTGCGAGGAAGGGATGCATGCGCCGAAGCGGCCAGGACGGAAACGCCAGACGCCGCCGACGCTCGCCCGTGTGGGTTAGCCGAGCTTGTCCGCCAGGGCGTCAGGACAAAGGTGGGTGTACCTGCGCAAAACACTAAGGGTGCGGTGCCCAGTGATGGAGGCAACTTCCATGAGCGCCAATCCCCTTTCAAAGAAGCGCGAGGTGCCTTCATGCCGCATGTCGTGGAAGTGGAGATTCTTTACTCCAGCCGCCCGGCAGGCGCGCAAGAAATACTGGCTCACGGAGTGCGGGGCCAGGGAAAACACCTGGCCATCAATGCGCGCAGGCAACGACTCAAGCAGCGCGCGGGCCCGGATTGACAGCGGCACCAGCCGGCGACTGCCGTTTTTGGTGTCCTCCAGCAGCGCATGCTTGCCCCTGATGTCGGCGCGCCGGAGCGTCAGCAGCTCGCCACGGCGCATTGCGGTCTCTACGGCAATCTCGATGATCACCGGCATCTCGGCATGAAACTCGCCAGCGGCCTTGATCACCGCTTTCAACTCAGCAGCACTCGGTCGGCGGTCACGCTCACGGCTACCCTTCGGCATCCTCAGTTTTGCCACTGGGTTGCTCAGCCCCTCAATCCCCCAGTCCTTGATTGCCACGGTGTACAAGTGGCTGATCAGCGCCATCGATAACCGAATGGTGTTGGTCGATGCACCGGCAGCTAGGCGCGCATCGCGGTACTCGGCCAGGTCAGACGACCGCAGTTCTGCCAGCGACTTGCCGCCATACTTCCCCTCGGACCACGTCTTTATCCGGGTCAGCTCCTGGCGAGCCCCCTTCTTCTGCGCAGATACTTCCCGCGCATAGCGCTCAAAGGCCTTCGCAACCGTGGTGGCTTCGGCCTCGCGGGTATCGACGAAGCGCTTGCGCGACATATCCCCCTCGATTTCAGAAGCCCACCGCTGCGCCTCCGACTTCGTGTCGAACGAAGCCGAAAGAGCCGGGTATCCTTTTTTGCGGATCTTGGTCCGCCATGTCCCATTGGGACGTTGTTCGATAGTCGCCATGCAGCGGATTTTGCCGATCAGCCCTGGGACATGCAAACAGTCTCGGTGTCCCAGGATTGTCCCAATCGCCGCGCCGAACAAAATCCGCAGGCATAAAAAAAGCCCCGCAAGCTCAATGGCTGCGGGGCTTTTAAGAGTGGAGGCCGAGGTCGGAATCGAACCGGCGTAGGCGGATTTGCAATCCGCTGCATAACCATTTTGCTACTCGGCCTCAAACGATCAATGCCGTTGTTGCTGACATTCACCGTATAAAAACATGAGTGGGCTATAAAACCCTACCTCTACTCTAACTCATTGAATACATTGAAGTTTTTAACGCTTCATTGCGTTCGATGGGCGCCATTATGTACTCATTTGCTTATGCCTGCAACCCCTTGATTTCAAAAAATATTCTGCCCAGTCATCAAGGGGTTGCGTGTGCGCCCTACTCCTTGATGACCTGTTCCCGGTACTGCGGGTCGGCCTTTATTTGCGCTTCGGTGAATGGCAGCGGGCGGAGTTTTTTCTCGGAGAATGCTTGGGTCTGGTCCTTGGCATAGTTGGACGCGGGGTTGCTGGACTGGGAGAACGCGAGCACGCCCAATGCGTTCGGCCCCAGGTCGTCGAAGCTGACGATTTGCAAGTAACTGCTGCCGCTGACCACTTCGCGTTTGCCATCGGCCCTTGGCACGGTTTGCATGGCGTTATAGATGCCGAGCGCTTGCGGGCCGCCGTGGATGGGGGTTTGCCCGGAGACTTGGATATCGCCCCAGCGGCTGTTGGCGCTGAGACCGAGCCTGGCGACTTCAGCAGCAGAGGCCAGCATGGCTTCGCGCAAGGCCTTGGCAACGTCGGGGCGGTCGATGGCGAGGCCACGGGGGGTGGTCAATGGTTCGGCCGGGTCGAAAGCCACGCGCCAGGCATCGGGGGTTTGTTGCAGGTGCTCCGCCAGGTTGATGAAGTGCACCAGGCCCAGGCCGCTGTCGAGGTTGGCGTGCCGGTCCCAGTGTTTGAGGCTGGTACACAGCGGTTGCAACGCGACAGCATCGCTGCCCAGTTGCGTGGCGCAGTATTCCAGCAGGTCAGGCATGATTTGGCCCGCCACATACACTTCGTTGTCCATGACCATGTTGTGCAGGTCCGCAACCGTGATCGGCCGTTGCTCCAGGGATTGCAGGCGCTGCACGGCGAAGCGCGCGCGCGGGCCAAGGCCGATGTGGTCCTGGCTGATCACTGGAGAGAAGCCGGTCAAGGGCGCCTTGGGGTTGGCCATCCAGGCCGAGTCGTTGGCGTGTTGCACGTAGTCGGTGCGCTCCAGTTGCGGCAGTTGGGCGGCGGCGAAGATGCCCGGTTGCGCGGCATGCGGGTCGATGTCCCAGGCGCAGGCGCTGCGGGCGCCGTCGAGGATGATAAATTGCAGGCCGGCCCGCGGGTCGCTGCATTGGGCGAGTTTGGCGGCGCTGACGTTGGGCACCACCGACAAGTTCATGTACAGGCTCTGGCCCTGATCATCGGCGGCCACGGTGTTGACCCACGGGATACCTTGCAGGGTGTGCACCGAGGTTTGCAGTGCCTTGAGGCTGGGGGCGCGGTTCATCGCGTACCACTGTTGCAGCACGCGGTCATTGCCCAGGTTGGCGTCGCGCAGGCTGAAGGCGTGCTGGCTGTCCCAATCCAGCTTGCCGGGCCATTGCACCACGGGGCCGAAGCTCGAACTGTAGACCGTACGGGACACGGCCTTGAGGCTGCCGTCGGCCTGTTTGACTTGCACCGTCACCGAGGTTTTCGCCAGGGGGATGGATTGACCGTCCAGCAGGTAGCGCGTGGAATCCTTGGGGTCGAGGGTCAGTCGGTACAGGGTGAAGTGTTTGGACGTGTCGACCGTATGGGTCCAAGCCACATGCTGGTTGAAACCGATGTTGATCACCGGCAGACCCGGCAGCGCCGCGCCCATCACATCCAGTTGGCCGGGGATGGTCAGGTGCATCTGGTAAAAACGCATGCCGCCCACCCAGGGGAAATGCGGGTTGGCCAGCAGCATGCCACGACCATTGAATGAACGATCACGGCCCACCGCGACGGCGTTGCTGCCGCGATCGAGACTGAAGCGCTGCTGCTGGGCCGCCGCCAGTTCAAACGCCTTTGCGCGACGCTGCACGCTGGCGGTGGCCTGGGGTGGCGCCGCACCAACCAGGGCTTCGGCGAATTGGCCAACGCCGCCTTCAACCAGCAGCCTGCGGGTCAGCTTCACCAGATCTTCCACCACCAGCGGCCGCACCCACCCGGCCTGGCATGGCGCCGGGGCGCCCTGCTCTTTGAGATAGCGGTTGTAGCCGGCCACATAACCTTCGATGCGTTGGCGGATCGCCGGGCTCTGCGCATGCCAGAAGGCGGCTACGGCCTCGGGGGTATTCAGCCAGGTGAAGAACACATCGCTGGAGAGGTTGTTGCGTTCCTCCAGGGTCGCCTGTTCCGGGCCGAAGAACCGCGCGCGCTGGCCATTGACGGTGACCACTTCATTGGCCAGCAGGCACAGGTTGTCCTGGGCGTAGGCGTAACCGATGCCAAACCCCAGGCCGCGCTCATCGCTGGCGCGGATGTGCGGCACGCCGAAGCTGGTGCGCCGGATATCGGCGGACGCCTGCGCCACCTGCTCGCGCGCCGATGCAGCCAGGCTCAAGCCCAGCATCAGTCCCGCCACGCACATCCTGGACAACCGGTTGGAAATAATCACACAGACTCCACAGTCAAATTGAACACCCTTGCCTGGGGTCATTCCCCCACCGTAAGGACGCAACAGACCGCGAATAATTTAGCGACGCAGTCCGTTCATTGAACGCGACTGCGTTGTGACAAAACCGATACCGACAAATTTTCTACATGCGGCACTTCATGATTTCGCTCACTCGTTCGTCTTATTGAATAAGAGCGCCATCATTTTCCTGATCAGGCTCTGATAAGGAGTTTTTGCATGTACAACTCGCAACTGCCCACGGACGGACACTCAACGACCGCCGATGCCACGTTTGGCAGCGGCGTACAAGCCTTCGGCAAAGCGCCAGAGCAGCAAGGCAACCAACGAATTCGGCATTTGCTCAAGTGTTTCGGCTTGCGCACCAGCCTGATCCGGCTGAAGGTCATCGACGCCCTGCTCACGGCCGCCGCCCACCAGCGCACCCTCGGGGTACGCGGCGTGCACAGCCACTTGCTGGAACTGGGCATCCCTTTGTCGTTCCTCAGCGTGCGTGAGGTACTCAAGCGCCTGTGCAGCGAGGGCGTGATCACCCTCAATGCCGATAAAAGCTACAGCCTCCATGAAGAGGCTGCCAAAGTGCTCGAAGGCCGCGCCTGACTCGACGACGTCAATCAGAAGTTAGGCTTGACCTTACGACGCATCACGCCATTGATCACCACCACGGTGACCGCCACCGCAATGGCGATGTACTGGAACGTTTTTTCGCTGATAACCCCGGTGTTCTGCAGGTAGGACAGGCCAAACATCGTCCCCAGCACCACCAGGGAGATCAGGATTGAATATTTCAAGCGTTGCTTTTGGGTCATGACGGGTTCCTGAACCTTGAGAATGTATCCACTTTGTATCGCCGAACATGCCAGGCACATACCCGATGACGGGGATGGAATGGGGTCGGCAGGGTCTCATGTTACAGGCGATGAAAAGCTTTGGCTTGTTCGATGCTTTTATTGAGCCGGCCTGATGTCACCCCGTGAGAACCCTGGAGGATTTTGAAATGTTCCGTCGAATCACCTGGCTGATTCCCCTGCTGATCATGCTGAGCATGAGCGGCTGCATCATATTCCCCCACGGCGGCGGCTGGCATGACCACCGCTATGAAGGTGGCGGGCCGGGTTACTACCAGCGCTGAGGGGCAGGTTCCCGCCTATCCGTTTCTGCGGTAACGGCGACTGGTCAGCCATGGATGCATCAACTTCACTCCCTCATCGGGGGCAAGTCGAATCGTCGCACCGCCCCTCCCACATTTTCAACCGAGTACACCAGGCATAACTCCGGTCGGCGCCAGGGCAGCCAAAGCACTCAGGTCGACCTGATGTATGCAGATCCAAATGTGGGAGGGGGCTTGCCCCCGATAGCAGTGGGTCAGCCACAGACGCATCAACTGACACACACCCGCAAGGACTTTTCAAAAGTTAACCAACACTAAGCCTTACACAACACGGTATCTCCAGAGGGAACCCCCGTGGGTGTTTTTTGCACCCAAAAGGGGCGTCTGGGGAACAGGGATCCTCCTACTGGCAGGCGCTTATTCTCGGCACGTCTGAAAAGGTACCCTCCGATGACAAGTCTTTCCTCCACGCCCTTACCGCACCTTCTGCCCCAACAGCCTCCCCTCCTGATCGACACACCCACGCCCGCCCTCCCGGGCAACCAGAACCCCACCACCGACACCGAACAGTCCGACTCAACCCAAACAAACCCCTCAACCACCGATACCGCCAGTGGCAGCTTGGCGCAAACCCTGGCAGACAAGCAGAACCTGCGCAGCCTGGGGCAAAAACTCAACGACATGGCCCAGCGCCTGGGTGTAAACGCCACGCCGCAGGAGATCCTGGCCGCGCTGAAGTCGACCCCCATGGATGTGCAAACCGCCTCGTCCTATCCGGTCGCCCCCGGCCATGCCACGACAATGGAGGCCTTCATCACCTCCATAGGCGTGGCTGTACCGAACAGCCATTTCGCCTTGACCGCATTGGCAGACGCCGTGCTCAGCAGGGCCATTGAACACCCCCTGGGCAATCTGGGCGGTGCCCTGTCCTGGCCGCTGCCGCTGAGTATCGCGGAGCAACGCACGTTGCTCAGTGCCGCCACGCAATATGTCACGCTCCACCCCAACCCACCGTCGATGGGGGCAAGCCTGGGCCCGCTGGATTATCTCAACAGCAATCAGCCACTCAGCGGCGAAGCCGCACGTGATCCAGCGAAGGTGCTGGAAACCCTGCTCAGTACCCCCCGTGCACAAGCGCTGGGGCAAGCCATGCAGACTCAATTGAACGGCATTGCGACTGACACCAGCGTCAATGACTACACACTGGCCGCGCTCAATCTGATGCTGGACCCACAGTCCATCAGCACGCCCCATCGAAACACCGTCGCCGGGTTTGATCTGGCACAGTCGGAGCATTGGGGCAAACCCGCATCAGCCATATTCCCGGCCCTGAGCAAGCACTTGAGCGCGCAAGGCCACGCCACGGCCGAAATGGCCAACGTAGGCGCTTACCTGATGCTGGCCCGCAAGGCGCCCGAGTTGCTGATCAAGGACATCCCCAGCAACGTGACCTATGGCAGCCCTGCCTGGGTCAACCTGTCGATCGCCGCGGCAACAATAGAAGCCCAGACACCGGGCAAAGTGCCCAACATGAGCTTTGCCCAGGTCATGAATGCCGCCGAAGACGCCAGCCTGCAAGATCCAGCCATGACCCAACAGGCACAACGCGCCGCCCTGCGGGTGTGGGGCGTGGTGAGTGGCGCACTCTCCCAGCAAGAAGCTGATCGCTACAGCCCCGACGACGTCGAGAAGGTCCGCAGCGCGTTCAATCAACAGGCGAATGAACGATTGGAGGCGTCCACCCAGATCCAGGCTGAAATGCCCAGCCGCAAAGACATTGCCCTGGCCGCACTTAAACAACGGTTCGGCTCGAATGTGCCCTTTGAAGAAAAACTGCTGAGCGTCAAGAACACCAAGCAACCCCACATACAGCCGCTCTACGACCCCAATCGTGCCCCGGCAGGCTTGCACTCGCTGCTGGATATCGCCATGAGTGGCTTGCACCAGTACGAATGGGAAAGCACAGACCCACGCATCCTCCGCGCCACGCAAGGCGAGTCCCTGCAATTCGACGTGAACAGCACCTTCAACGATCAGTTCACCCAAGCCATCGATTCAAGAAAAAAGGGCATTGCTACGGCGGTCAAACACATGATTGCCCAATTGCCCCTGGCCGACAGGCAAAACCTGGAGCATGGGGAACTTGAGTTCTACCAGCACAATACCTACAAGCTGGGGCTAGGATTTACCGGAAGAACCCTTCACCGCAAAAACGACAATTTGCTGGTTAAAGCCACAGGGCCAAGCGGCGAGACGGTGTATAAGATCGACCTGAAACAAGGGCGCGTGACCCAGGTTCCCACCACCGTTTTGACCGATCAGCACGAACGTAACGCCAGCCTGGTCTACCCGATTGAGCGGTTCACACCAACCACCTCGCCTGAGGCCGACTTCGCCCAGGACAAGACCGTCAGTTCTCCTCCGCCCACGCCTTCGAGCTACACAAGTGCCCGAACACAGTCCATTGCCGATGCCTTTGTCGAACACCTGGACATTGCCGGCAAGGACGTGGTCCGGCAGGCCAAGGGGGCTAGCAGCTACGATCAGCAGATGGACACGGAGTGGAAACTGGTCAACTTTTTACTGGACCTGATTCCACTCAGGTCGGCCATTGTCAACTTTCAAAACGGTGACTACCTGGATGGCGCGACAGACCTGGGCATGGATATCTTTGGTTTCGTCACTGCCGGCGCCGGGGCGGCAGCGAAAGTGACAAAAGCCGGAACCTCGGCCGTCAGTGCCGCAACCAAGGCCCTGCGGGTGGCAAAAATACTCGGGACCACCGTCATCGGTGAGCTCAACCCCTTCAGTGGTATAGGCGATCTGGTTCAAGGCGGTGCGAGGCTGATCGACAACGGGATTGAACAGGTCAAGCGCATAGGTCGTCATCACAACGTGTTGAATGTCGCCAGTGCCGAATATGGACCTATTACCCAAGGCACCTTCAAGGCTGCCGACCAAACCGTCGAGGGAAGCACCATCCTGTTTGATGGCCAACGGTATGCCTATGATCCCGACAAGGGCAAACCTTACGGAGCGCCGATCGAGGCATTCAACCCGCTGGACGGGATGATGCCGCCCGCCCCCAATATAAACGCATCCCGCAATCTCCCCGCATCCGCACACAATAACCGGCATAACCCGCTTAGCTCGAGCAACCGCCCGGCCCGTCCGCAGCCACCGGCGAATGGCCCGGTACAAGCGGTCCCGAACGGCATCCAAAAGACCGACCACTTACCTCAGGGGGAGTATGTCACCAGCATCAAAGGCGCGATAAGCGATGCACACTTCACCCCGAGCAGGAAGGCGGCAACCCGGCAAAAGTTCGGGCAAGAAATGAATGACTTTTATCGGCGGATGGCAAACGGCGGCCTTCCGGCTCGCCCCACCCTCCCCGTGATCCCTGGTCAAGTCACACCCAAAACGCTGATCGAAAAGGCCCTGGATGCATCCGATGGCGTGGTCTTTGGTGACATCCATAAAGAAATGGCCAGTTTCCAGACGCTGTTCGATAACGTAGACACCTTCAAGCAAAAAGGGGTCAAGAAACTGTATATCGAAGCCACGTTCTATGACGCACAGATGAAAGTCATTGACGACGGCATCGGTTTTCTCGGCAACGGCAAGACACCACGGCTATCGCCCTCATTCGATGAGTTGGTCAAAAAATTCAATGATGAAGGGATAGAGATCGTGCCCCTCGACCATCCTTATCTCACCCGGCACAAAGATGAGCCCGAGCAGTTCCAAGCAATCAATCAGGCGCAGCAAAATGAGCCAAGGCTCAGGGAATTCAATTACTACGCCGCACAGACCATTCGCCAGAACCCTCCGGGCGAAAAGTGGATTGCGCTGATGGGCAATGCCCATATGAAGACATCCCAAGGAGTCCCGGGAGTGGCGGAGCTGACAGGCGGCATTGGGGTGGGCGTTTTCACAAGGACAGACCCGGGAGTAAGCGTCGGAATGAGGAAGACCAAAAACCTCCCGGATCCGGCAAAGGCCTTAGATCCTCACGACGCACCGGGTGACCTGCACATTTTCCACGAGGTCTGAGGTCCAACCTACCCCCTGAACCCAGCCTGCTCATACGCGATGACAAAACGCCCGGCCGGAGGCCGGGCTTTTGTTCAGGGCCTGTCACCCGCCATGCACCCATCGCTGATGCAACCATCGCGCAAACGCATCCAGCGCAAAGCCCAGCAGCCCGATCAGCAGCACCATCGCCATCAGTTCCGAATAAGCCAGGCGGTCCCGCGTGTCGAGGATGTAATACCCCAGCCCGGCACTGACCCCAAGCATCTCGCACGGCACCAGCACGATCCACAAAATGCCGATGGCCAGGCGCACGCCGGTCAACACATGCCCGACCACGCCTGGAATGATCACCCGACGCAGCGTCTCCCAGCGCGTGGCACTCAGGCTCTGGCTCAACTGCAACCAGCGTGGGTCCAGCTGGCGCACCCCGGCAGCGGTGTTGAGCATGATCGGCCACACCGCGGCAAACGCCAGCAGGAAGTAGATCGGCTGGTCCCCGACGCCCATCAGCATCACCACGATCGGCATCCACGACAGGGGCGAGATCATCCGCAGGAACTGAAAGGCCGGCGTGGTCGCAGCCTCCAGGTTGCGCGAACTGCCCACCAGCAACCCCAGCGGTACGCCCACCAGCAAGGCAAGAAACAGCCCGACCACAATGCGCTTGAGGCTCACCGCAATGTGCAGGTACAGCTCGCCGCGCCCCAACAACTCCCACAGGCTGCCGAACGTGGCCGCCAGTGAAAAACGCGCTGACAAGCCGTCGGCAGCGCCAAACACCTTCACACCCAGCCACCAGAGCAACAGCAACCCGGCCAAGCCTCCCAACCCGAGCAACCAGCCCGGCCACGCTACGGTTTTACCTCGGTTCAAGCGCCGATCTCCTCGTGCCGCTCAAAGCCCTCCGGCAAGCCAAAGGTCTTCATGCCACCCACGGCCTCGATGGCGTTGCGCACAAAGCGGTCATCCACGAGGTCCTTGGCGACGAAGGCCGGGTCGAGATCGGCGAGGAACTTCTTGTCGCCTTCGATCAAGGTGTCTTTCAGGCGCCGTACCAGTTCCTCGGTGTAGCTGGGGAAGGGATAGGGCTGGAAGTCGATGCGATGTTCGTCCCAGTTGGCATGCTGGATCGCACCCTCCGCCAGGTACGCAGCGCGGTCGCTGGCCGCCGGTGCCAGGACCTTGCTCAAGACCGGTTCGGCATGCGGCGTGTAGCGGTTCGGGCCATCCTTGGACAACAGCTTCACCGCTTCTTCGCGGTGGTCGCGGGTCCAGACCTGGGCCTTGACGATGGCATTCACCACCTTCTGCGACCACTCCGGGCGGTTGACCAGGTCATGCTCATGCATGAACACCACGCAGCACGCATGGTTGCGCCACACATCGCCGGTAAAACGCTGCACGCGACCGACCTTGAGGTTTTCCGCCAGGGCATTGAACGGCTCGGCGACGATGTAGCCGTCGATGCGCTTGCTGGCCAATGCCGGCGGCATGTCCGAGGGCGGCAGCACGATCAGGTTCACCTCATTGGCGGCAATCGCGCCACCAGCCGCACGGGCAACGGGGGTGAGGCCGTTATCGCGGAACAGTTGCTGCACCACCACGTTATGGATCGAATACCAGAACGGAATCGCCACCGACTTACCGCCCAGTTGCTTCACGTCAGTGATGCCCGGCGCCACGGTCAGCCCGGAACCGCCGACGTGGTTCCACGCCACGACCTTGGCCGGGACCTGGCTGCCATAGCGTGCCCACACGGTCATCGGCGACAGCAGGTGAATCACGTTGACCTGGCCCGAGATAAACGCCTCGATCACCTGGGCCCAACTGCGTAGCAGCACCGGGCGCTCGGCCTTGATGCCCTCGGCCTCGAACAGGCCATTGTTATGCGCCACCAGCAATGGCGTGGCGTCGGTGATCGGCAAATAACCGATGCGTACCGGTGCATCCGGTTCATTGGCCGCGCGTGCCTGCAGGCTGCTCAACAGCGGCAAGGCACCGGCGGCGCTGAGCACCGCAGAGAGTTTGAGAAAATCACGGCGCGAGTGGGTCAGGTCATCCAGACACATGGCTAGGCTCCAGCAGGTCAAGGGGGTTGGGTTGAGGGCGGCTCGCCTGCCGTAGGGTTTTAAGAATCTCGATGCGCAGCGCGCCAATCGCTTCTACCTGTTCCTCGCGGGGTTGAGGCAGGTCGATCCGCCATTCGCCCAGCGTGCGCGCCGGGCGGTTACCCAGTAGCAGGATGCGGTCGGACAGCAGCAAGGCTTCGTCGATGTCGTGGGTGATCAACACCGCCGCCGAACCCTGTTCGCGATTGACCTTGAGCAACAGGTACTGCATGTCGGCACGGGTCACTTCGTCCAAGGCACCAAAGGGTTCATCGAGCAGCAACACTTGCGGCTGGCGCGCCAGGCAGCGGGCCAACGCCGTGCGCTGGGCCATGCCACCGGACAACTGCGCCGGGAACTGCTGGCGCGCATGCTCCAGGCCCACGGCCGCGATGGCATGGTCAACGCGCTGGCGCCGCTCCTCGGGGCTCAGGTGCGGCTGACGGGCGAAGTCCAGGCCAAACGCCACATTCTTTTCCAGGCTCAGCCACGGCAACAGGCTTGGGTCCTGGAACGCCACCGCCACACGCGGGTGCGGGCCGCTCAATGGCTCGCCCAGTACCTGTACGCCGCCGCCCTGAGGCGCCTGCAAGCCGGCGAGCACCCGCAACAGGCTGGATTTGCCCACACCGCTGGGGCCGAGGATCGATACCACTTCGCCGGGCTGCAACTGCAGGTCGAAGCCTTGCAGCACCGGGCCGCTGGCGTACCCCAGGGCAATGCCCCGGGCCGTCAGAACCGCCTGGCTCATAGCGCGGCCTGGCGTTGCAGTTCGGTGCGCAGTTGCACCAGGCTGGGCGTCACAATCGGCACAAAGGCCGACTCACGCCAGCGCCGGGCAAAACCACTGCCGTGCGCGGTGAGGTAGGCCTTGCCGCCACTGGCCTGCAGCTCAAGTTGCACGGCGCTCGCGGCGGTTTCCGCGAGGGCAATGCGCAGCTTGAACAATGGCACCGGTTCGGCGGCAAAACGTCCGGCCAGCAACCCTTTCTTGAGTTCGGTGACCAGGTGATCGAGGGTCACGCGCAACGCCTCCAACTCTTCACGCAACACGGTGCGGGACGCGCCCAGATGATAGGCCACTTCCGCCAACGAGCGACGCGCCAGGCCAATCGACATGCCGCATTGCAGGCCAAGAAACGCCGGGCGCACCGCCGGCAGGAACTGGCGTGCATCCTCATGCAGCAACCAGTCGCGACTCAGCTCCACACCTTCCAGCCCCAGGGCGGCCGTGTTGCTGGATTGCAAGCCGAGCAAATCAAGGTCGTGTGAGCGCTGCAAGCCCGCCACTGAGTCCGGGATCGCCAGGATAAACGGCGCACCACCGTCGGCATGTTCAATCGCGGCGGCGGCGACGAAGCCGTTCTTGCGCAAGTTGGTCACCCAGTGCAGGCGACCGTTCAGGGTCCAACCGTCGTCGCTCGGCTCGCCGCTGATCTGCAAGGTCTCGATACCCGAGAGGAACTTCATTGCATTCGACAGCCCCGTTGCCCCGGCCAGCTTGCCGCTGAGCAGGTCCGGCAACAACTGCTCACGCAGCCGCTCGTTGGGGCTGTGCAACAGATACTCGATAAACGAACGCTGCCCCCAGCACACAAAGGCTGCCGCCAGGGAATGGCTGGCAACATTCGCGATGGCGTCCACCGCCCCGCCCACATCGCCGCCGAGGCCACCGAGGTGCTTGGGTATGCCGATTCGCAACACGTTGGCGTCTGCCAACCGCGGCAGCACTTCCTGTGGGTCGCAACTGCCCACATCCAGGGCCTGCGCTTGAACATCGAGCCAACGGCTCAAGATTGGGTCAAGCATTCATGTTTCTCCTTGTTAAAGCAGATGACCATCACCGACGCGTGCGCGCCTTCAACTGGCCGGTTGTTCCCAACGGTACTGCGCCAGCTCCGGGTTCAACGGGGTACGGGCAAACACATTAGCGAAGTTGCACAGAGTGGCCAGGCTGACCCCCAATATAACCTCCAGCGCCTGGCCTTCGGAGTAGCCGGCGGCCCGGAACGCCTCGTAGCCGGCATCGCTCACATCGCCTCGGGTAGCGATCACTTCGCGGGTGAACGCGGCGAGGGTCTCATAACGAGCATCGGGCAGTTCGCCACGCTGGCGCAGGGCTTCGATCACGGTTTCGGGCAGCTTGGCTTTGTTGCGCGCCACGGCGGTGTGGCCGGCCACGCAGAAATCGCAACCGTGGGTGGTCGCGGCAATCAGTTGCACCACTTCGCGATCGGCCAGGCTCAACTCGGCCTTGGCGTTCAGGCCGGAAACGGTGATGTAGGTCTCCAACGCGGCCGGCGCATTGGCCAGCACGGCCAGCAGGTTGGGGATGAAACCCGAGCCTTTCAGCGCATTTTCCAGGAAGGGTTTGGCCGCTGGCGGAGCGGTTTCGAGGGTGAGCAGCGGTACGCGGGACATGGTGCGGTCTCCTTATTGGTTCGTGTACCAAGTCTGTTGGTTATAAAAAAACGCCTCAATAGGCTAAAGTAGCGATTACTTGCTCTTGAGTCTTTCCATTAGATGAATTCGTCCGGTGCACTTGTCGATTGGTTATTAGACAGCCTTGAACTCGAGACCAGCTTGTTTCATGTCGGGCGTTACTGCGGTGACTGGCACGCCAGCACCCACGGCCTGGCACGGGCCAGTTTCCACCTGCTCGTGCAGGGCCAATGCTGGCTGCATATCGACGGCGAGCCCAGCCCCCAGCACCTGAACAATGGCGACGCGGTGTTTCTGTTGCGTGACCTTGAGTACCGACTGTCCGGCGAAGCCACGGCGGCGGGTGCGCAGGAATGCCCGCGTCGCCCGATGGTGCCACTGGACAGCGCGGCCACCGACGGCGTGGGGCTGGTCTGCGGGTTCTTTCACTTCCAATCCGGCTTGTCCGCAATGATTGTCGACAGCCTGCCCGCGTGGATCATCCTGCGTGCCGGCGACCCGTCATTGACCGCCGCGCGCAACCTGTTCGAACTGATCCTGCAAGAGTGCGAACGCACTCCGGCGCCCTCGTCCACCCTGCTCGAACGTCTGTGCCACCTGCTGTTCCTGTATGTACTGCGCCAACAAGTGATCGGCAACACCGACTTGGGCGGCCTCGCCGCGCTGGGCCGGCAGCCGGCATTTGCGCACCTGCTGGAACAATTGATCGCCCGGCCGGCGGAGCCCTGGACCCTGGAAAGCATGGCCGCCTGCACCGGCCTGTCGCGCTCGGCGTTTTTCAAGCGCTTCAATGAGCTGTGCGGGCAATCGCCAGGGCAAGTGCTACTGATGATGCGCATGCGCCATGCCTGCCAGCTGTTCAAAAACGACCAGACCGTGGCCGATGTTGCGCTGGAGGTGGGGTATCAGTCGGTGGCCGCGTTTACGCGGGCGTTCCACAAGGTCATTGGCCAGCAGCCGGGGGCCTATCGCAAGGGCCAGGCGCCAGGCGTGAAGCGCTAAGCCCACGCATCGTAATAAATGGGACGGTTTTGCAGGCGCCCGCCCCTAACGCTGTAACCCACTGCCGGGCCGCGCGCACAGTTCCACCAGCCAATCGACAAACACCCGCACCCGCCGTGATAACTGGCGGTGCGGCGGGTACAGCGCCGTCAGGGCCATTGTCGGGACTGGCAGGTGTGGCAGCACTTCCACCAGCGTCCCCCGGGCCAGTTGCTGCATCGCATGATAATGGGGGGCCTGGATCAACCCGTATCCGGCTTCGCAAGCAGAGAAATAGCCGTCTGAACTGTTCACCGCGACAGTCTTGGCCAGGTTGACGCTCCGCAACTCGTTCGCTAATGCGAATTCCAGCCCGAAGCGTTTGCCGCTGGCGCTGGACACATACTCAACCATCTGATGCCGGGCCAGGTCGTCCAGGGTTTGGGGCACCCCCATACGCTCCAGGTACCCGGGGCTGGCCAAGGTCAGTTGGTCCATCATTGCCAGCGGCCTGGCCACCAGTGATTCGTCCAGGGCCGGGCCACCGCGCAGCACGCAATCCACACCTTCGCGTATCAGGTCCACCGGGCGGTCATTAAGGCTGATCTCCAGTTCAATCTGCGGGTAACGCGAGGTGAACGTCGGCAACGCGGGGATCACGATAAGGCGCCCGATACCCGACGGCATATCAATGCTCAGGGTGCCGCGCGGGTTCTGGCTGCGGGTAGAAAACACCGCTTCGGTTTCCTCCAGGTCTGTCAGCAATTGCACGCAACGCTGGTAATACGCCGTGCCATCCAGGGTCGGACTGACCTGACGCGTCGTGCGCTGCAACAACTGCACGCCCAGGTGCGCTTCCAGTTGCTTGATCAGGATCGTCACCGACGCGCGTGGCAGTTGCAGGCTGTCGGCCGCCTTGGCGAACCCGCCCAACTCGACAATCCGGGTAAACACGCGCATTGCGTTGAAACGGTCCAAATCTCGCCACCTCTATGGATTATTTAGATTTTACGAATAGTGATAGTGCTTTTAGCCGGTTTATCCCGGTTTTGTCGAGGGTAACAATAGGCGCCTACCTCAACAGGAGCTGCACCCATGCACACTCGTCAACTCGGTAAAAACGGCCCACGTGTTTCTGCCATCGGCCTCGGCTGCATGGGCATGACCGACTTCTACACCCCCGACACCGATACCACCGAGGCCACGGCCACCCTGCATCGCGCGCTGGAACTGGGGGTCAACTTCCTCGACACCGCCGACATGTACGGCCCGCACACCAATGAACAACTGATCGGCCAGGCGATTGCCGGCAAACGCGAGCAAGTGTTCCTGGCGAGCAAATTCGGCATCGTGCGCGACCCGACGAACCCGGCGCGGCGCGGCGTCAATGGGCGTCCCGAGTACATCCGCGAGGCCATCGACGGCACGTTGCGGCGGCTGGGCATAGAGACACTGGACCTGTATTACCAGCACCGCATTGACCCTGAGGTCGCTATCGAAGAAACCGTCGGCGCCATGGCCGAGCTGGTCAAGCAAGGCAAGGTGCGTTACCTGGGCCTGAGCGAAGCGTCCGCTGCCACCTTGGAACGCGCCCACAAGGTGCATCCGATCAGCGCGCTGCAAAGCGAATATTCCTTGTGGAGCCGCGACCAGGAAGACAACGGCTGCCTGGCCGCCTGCCAACGCCTGGGCATTGCCTTCGTGCCCTACAGTCCGTTGGGCCGGGGCTTTCTCACCGGCGCCCTGCAAAGCCCGGACGATTTCGGCGCCGATGACTATCGCCGTCTCAGCCCACGTTTCCAGGGCGATAACTTTGCGAAAAACCTGCAGTTGGTGAAACAGGTACAACGCCTGGCGGCTGACAAAGGCGTCACCGCCGGGCAATTGGCCTTGGCCTGGGTGCTCGCGCAAGGTGACTTCATCATCCCAATCCCCGGGACCAAGCAGCGCAGATACCTGGAACAGAACGTAGCGGCTGTATCGATCACCCTCCCCCCGGCCGAACTGGCGGCGTTGGACGCCATCTTCCCTGCCGACGCCACAGCTGGCCTGCGCTACCCCAAGGAAGTCATGGCAATGCTGGATATCTGACGAGCCCTGGCAGGGAGCCCTTTTATAAAGGGGCTCCCCTTCCTTGCACCATCGTACCTAAAGCTATTGCGCGCCAAGCCGATAGCCCTACGAAGCTCTAACAAAGCCGCGTCGACAATAAACGCTTCGTAAGGACGACCCCCATGCCCCCACTGCGCTCCATCCAAGCTCGCTACACCGTGTTCCTGGTGCTGTTCGTCCTGATGCTATTGGTGTTGACCGTCGTGGGCATCGGCCAATTGGTCGCGCCCACCCTGCGCCAGACTGAAGAGCAGGTCGTACTCAATCGCATCGCCGAGGTTGCGGTACAGATCCAGGGCGAGTTGAACAAAGTCCAGGCCCAGCAACGCACCATCACCCAAACCATCCCCCTGCTCGACAGCGATGCCATCGACAAGGTCCTGCCAGGCCTGGTGGACCAGTATGGCGAGCTGAAAGTGTTCGGCGGTGGTATCTGGCCGCTGCCCAACCAGCGCACGCCCGGGCGCAACAAGCACAGCACCTTCTGGCACCGTGATGCGTCGGGCAAGCTGGCCGTGAACACCTTCTGGAACAGCGACCCGGCGCCCAACTACTACGACCAGAGCTGGTACAAGGGCGGCCTCGCCGCGCCACGCGGGCAATGTGCCTGGGCCGCGGCCTACAAGGACGACGCCAGCCAGGAGCCGCGCACCAACTGCGCCATGGCCATCCAGCGTGATGGCGCGGCGTATGGCGTTGCCACTATCGACGTGACCCTGGGTTTCTTCAACGACCTGGTGGCGAGCAAGGAAAAAGACATCGGCGGGCAAATGCTGATCGTCGAAGGCGACGGCAAGATCATCAGCAACAGCACACGTATCAACAGCCCGGTGGTGCTGAAGAACATCAGCGAACTGAGCGGCACCTCGGCGTTCGCCGCCATGATCAGCAAAGCCCTTGGCCAGCGTGACCAGAAGTTGCAACGCAGCGAGTTCGACAACCAGGGCGTGGCCAGCACCTTCTACATGCGCCCGATCGAAGGCACGCCATGGTTCCTCGCGACCGCCCTGCCCACCTCGCTGATCACCGCCCAGCGCGATGACGTGCTCGGCACCCTGGCGCTGCTGCAAATTCCCATGGTACTGCTGCTGGTGCTGCTGGCGGCCTATGCGATTCGCCAGTTGGTCCAGCGCATGAAAACGCTGAAAAGCAACATCGACGCACTCTCCGCCGGCGACGCCGACCTCACGCGACGCATCACCATCCGCGCCGAAGACGAACTCGGCGCCATCGGCCACTCGGTCAACCGCTTTATCGTCTACCTGCAAAACATGATCGGCGAAGTGACCCTGGCCACCGGGGCCATGTCGTCTGGCCTGGCGCAATTGCAGCAAACCTCGGCGCAGACCAACAGTATCCTGGTGCGGCATGCCTCGGAGACCGACCAGACCGTCACCGCGATCACCGAAATGAGCTCCACCGCCGACACGGTGGCGCACAACGCCGCCGAAACCGCTGCATTCACCCAGCGCGCCAATGAGCACGCCGACCGCTCCCGTGTGGTCGTGGGTGAAGCCTCTACCAGCGTCAGTGCGTTGATCGGTGAAGTCGCCAGTGCCACCCACACCGTGGAAAACATGCGCCAGGACGCCGCGCGCATCACTGAAACCCTCGGGGTCATTGGCGCGATTGCCGGCCAGACCAACCTGTTGGCACTCAACGCGGCGATCGAAGCCGCGCGTGCCGGCGAGCAAGGCCGTGGGTTTGCGGTGGTGGCGGACGAAGTGCGTGCGTTGGCGGCGCGGACCCAGGCCAGCACCTCGCAGATCAATGAGATGCTCGCGCGCCTGACCACGGGCGTGAGTTCGTCCGTGGCGGCCATGGAAAACACCCAGGCCAGCTGCCAGTCGGCGGCGGACGCTACCGCACGGGTGAACAGCGGCCTGGATGAGATGGCTGGCTCGGTCAGCCATATCAACAACCTCAGTACCCAGATCGCCACGGCCGCCGAGCAACAGAGCGCAGTGACCGAAGAGATCAACCGCAGCATGGTGCAGATCCGACATATGGTCGAAGAGCTGGTACAAAGCGGCCATGCCACTGAAACCAATACACAAAGCCTGCTGGATGCGAACGGTCGGGTGATTGCGTTGATGAGCCGATTCAAGGTGCGCTGATAAATGGATGAAACACTCCCGTGCAATACGCGGGAGTGGGACTATTCTGACAGCTCACGGTGCATAGTTTCGCCACACAGGAGGTGTGCCATGCGCGCTGAGCAGTCGATTCGCCTGGAGCGGATCAGTCAGGAACGTTTTATCCTGGCCCCTATCGACGCCGTCTATGACTATGTGACCCAACCGGATCGATGGCACGAATGGCACCCCACCTCCCTTGGTGCCGAGACCGGCACCAGCGGCTCACTCCCCGCCGGCGCGCGTTTCACCGAGGTCATCGACCTGCTGGGTGTACGGGTTCCCATGAGTTATCGCGTGCAGATCGCGCACAAGCCTGGGGAGTTCAAGACCGTGTTCACCTCCCTGGCTGTCGACGGCTCCCTACACTACGTCTTGCAACCCTATAACGGCGGCACGCTGTTCAAGCGCGTGTTGACCTATGAGACGGAGTTGCAACTGGCGAGCTTGCATGAACGCATGATCGAGCTGTCCACGATCGCGCTGGACCAGCTCAAGCACCGGCTGGAAAATCCCGACTTCGTATAATTTTGAAACATTACCACTGGCGTCGCGCACCGGCGGCGCTGGCTTGCCCGCGATGACGTGGTCATGATCGCCACCATCCCAATGGCCACCTCCTGCTGACGAGACCTTCCATGAAAACCCCTTTGCGCCTGGCCCTGCTGTCAGCCCTGTTCACCACCGCCCTGGCCCAAGCCGCCGACTTGATACCCATCGACGTACACCGCGACGCTAATTGCGGCTGCTGCAAAAAATGGATCAGCCACCTGGAAAATAACGGTTTCAAGGTCAATGACCACGTCGAAACCAACATGAGCGCGGTCAAGCAACGCCTGGGCGTCGCCCCGCGCCTGGGTTCCTGCCATACCGCGGTCATCGACGGCAAATTCGTCGAGGGTCATGTCCCCGCCGAACAGGTGTTGGCGTTGCGCAAGCGCGACGACCTGCTGGGCATCGCCGCACCGGGCATGCCCATGGGGTCGCCGGGGATGGAAGTGGACGGTCAAGCCGAGGCCTATCAGGTCATTGGCCTGACGCGTGACGGCCAGGATGTCGTGGTCGCCGAGTATCCGGCGCACTGATCGGTGTTGGTCGGTTACCTCGGGCTGTTCGTCGCGGCCTTTGGTGCCGCGACCCTGCTGCCGCTGCAATCGGAAGCCGTGCTGGTGGGCTTGCTGCTCAGCGGCCAGTACAGCTTGTGGTGGTTGCTGGGCATCGCCACCTTGGGCAATGTGCTGGGATCGCTGGTCAATTGGCTGTTGGGCCGCTGGGTGGATCACTTCAAGGCGCGACGCTGGTTCCCGGTGAGTGCCCGGCAACTGGACAAGGCCCGCGGCCATTACGCGCGTTGGGGGCACTGGACGTTATTGCTCAGTTGGGTGCCGATCATAGGCGACCCCCTGACCTTGGTGGCCGGGGTGATGCGCGAACCCCTGTGGCGCTTCTTGCTTATGGTCTCTATCGCCAAAACAGCGCGCTATGGCCTCGTAGCCTATCTGACGGGGCCTTGGACATAGTCATCTGTCGGCGCTGACCGGCAGGCCAATCTGTACCAACTGGCGCAACGATTCATTCAACTCCGGCGTAGAACCCTCAACAATTCGCGGCTCCACGACGTAATAGAGGTACGGTTTGTACCCGTCGAATCGTTCAAGGTCCTGGCGGTAGATCAAACGCTGCACGGGGGCGCCTTCTGGCCACGAGTCGCCGACCAGCTTCGACTCGCTGAACACCACCACATCATTCAATCCACGGACATAGCGCATGATCAGGGTCAATTTATCCTGCGCTTGACGCCATGGGTAATAGGGAATACTCACCAGCGCGGAGTTGGGAATAGGATGCACCGTATGGCCGGGGTATTCGGCAAAATAAGGCGCCTCAAGCCTGACAATCGAGCCGAATACCTTCGCAACGGTGATTCTCGAATACAGATCGACGGCAGGATTCTGCTTCCTCAGCACATACTTGATTTCCACCCGGCCGCCTGCAGCGGCACGCACCACACCATATGGGACATTGTGCGTGACCGTCCTGCCAGCCGTGATGACCCGTTCAAAATCACGATGCACAATCACACCCCCGTTGGGCGGGTAGGACCGGAAGTCTATGTCGTACAGACTTCCCGCCGGGGCGATGGCTGCAGAGTTGTGCATCTCGATGAGCAGGTCCTCGCCATTGAGTCGCTCTATATCGATAGTGTCAACGGGGCCATCGGTGATAATGGCCGGGCCCTCTAGCCGCGTACTATCCAGGTTCACCTGCACCTTGGTATCTGCGGACCTGTCCGTCGATGTGTTGCCTACCTGGTCCACCAGTAAAAACCCTACCAACAGGTCGGTGCCGTCGCCCCCTTCCATCAGTTGGTCACGACTGATGTTGAACACGGTTTCGCGGCCAACCCCCGCCACTTGTTGGATGATAAGCACGCTTGCCCAAGAGAAATGGATCATGTCCCGGGCATGCATGTTCGGATAGGGGGCAACTGTCACCGTTACCCCGCGTATGGCATCCGGAGGGTCAATAATCGTGGTCGACAGGGTGAACTTGAGCTCTGAATGCCCTACGCCAGGGAACGGTGGATTATTGTTTCTTCCACCCGGCAGGTCAGTCTTCACCAACACGCTCAAGGTGTAGGAAGCGGCCTCGCCTCCCTCTTTGAAATGCACCACGTACCCCAGCCGCACCTCACCATCAGGAAGGTTCTTGTGTTCAATGCTGAAGAAATAATGGTTGGCCGCCTCATCGCCCTCCTTGAGCATCAGGGTTGCCAATTGCAGCATATCGGGCATGCGCACGATATTGATCACATCGCCCGGGCTTGCCAGCCAGTTCCTGTCCACCACCACCGTCAAGCCATACGTCAGCAACCAGAGGCCAACGCCCCCGTCATAGCCAATGACGTTTTGCTTC
Organism: Pseudomonas sp. G11; assembly: GCF_029457515.1. Classification (NCBI taxonomy): domain Bacteria; kingdom Pseudomonadati; phylum Pseudomonadota; class Gammaproteobacteria; order Pseudomonadales; family Pseudomonadaceae; genus Pseudomonas; species Pseudomonas sp. G11. The sequence goes on along the minus strand of NZ_CP120377.1, from coordinate 3,656,826 downwards.
ATACCCGGAATATTGAGGCGATCGAGTTGCCTGGGTTGGCGGGGTGATTGGGGGGGCAGGGCAATGTCCATGGATTCTCTCCGACTGATCAAGCGAACACTCAAGCGACGCTATTGAGCGGTTGGTGTTATCAAACAATGATGGGTGGGGCATGGCTACTGTCAGAGTTGACAGGTAACGACCAGTGGTCTCAACACCGGCCGCTTCTCGTTCCATTCGTCGCCACCTGTCAGAGTTGACAGTAGTCAGCGGTCCTCGCGCAGAGGTTCAATTTCGCCATACGCCTGCGAGGAAATCCTCATGATCAAGCACCCTGCACCGGTCAATCCGTTTGTACCCGATCTGCCACCGGTCGAGATTGGGCTCTTGCAACCCCCTATCGTAGGCGACCACGAGCGGGCCGATGGTGGCATCGGCATTCGGCATACCGAGATTCCCCTGGTGGTGCATATTGCCCGTCCGCCTTCAACGCCCAAAGGCACCAGCTTTGAGTTTTACTGGGCAGGCGTCGCGGTGGCGTTCAACCAGATTCGCGACGGCGACGAAAACCTGACCCGTATCCCCTTTACGATCTCCCAAAATTTCATTCGCGAGTCGTGGGCCGACCCGGTACAGGTCAGGGTCATCCGTCTCAGTGGGAACCCTTCGGAAACCATGCCGTTGCGGTTGCGCGTCAATCTGCGTCGTCCAGGAGGCATCGCGCCGGAACCCACCCAGCCCGGCAATCGAAAACTGGTCCTGGTGCTGCCGCCCGATGTAGAAATTGACGGTATCAATGATGACCGTGCCAAGCTCGGTGTTCAGATAACGTTCCGACACTGGGAGAATATGGCGCCCTATGATCTACTTCGGCTGGCCTGGGGCAACGTGATCATAGAGTACCGAGTGCAACCCGCTGACGTCGGGTCTGATATCAAGCTCACCGTGGAGTACCCGACGATTACCGATGTCGGCGACAGCGAGCAATTGCCAGTCGCTTTCCAAGTGATAGGCCCCACCGGCAATGGTCCCGACCCAAGGGCTCTGTGGTCGGTCATAACCTGGATATCGGTGTACCTGCGCAATGATCGTTTGGACCCTCCCTGGTTGGATTTTCCCGATACGGCCCCCACCATCGACTTGGCTCAGTTGGGCAATCAACACGTAAGAATCGGGCTCTATGTCTCAGCCGCCAATGCCCGGATCTACGAGCGCGTCTTTCTGATTTGGGCCGGGACCAATGAAAATGGCTCTGTACCCCATATTGACGATCAGGTGTTACCTGGGGGCAGGACTTACTATTTCGACGTACCGAATGCCTTGGTCAAGGCCATTGCCAGTGGCAGCGCAACCGTTCACTACTTGCTGGAGGGTAACGGGCAGCCGACCAAGCGCTCGCACAATCTGTTCCTGTCGGTTATCGGTGAAGCGCTGAAATGGCCCGCCCCCTGGGTGGTAGAGGCGGTAGGCGACATTATCCCCCCAGGCCCTGCCAACGCCACCGTCAGCTTTCGTGAACAGGACACCTGGCGACCCGACGACCTCATCCAGATCACGCTGTTGGTCAGCAACCCCAACATCACGACTGAGTACAAGCAGAGCAAACGGTTTGACAGCATCCCGAATGACAAGGGCGTGCTCTCGTTCACCGTACCGGGTGAAGATATCAAGCGGTTTGACGGGTTGCGCGTGCAGGTGTTCTACACCCTTCTGCGCACCGGGCAGGACTCACTGAGCGAAACCTATCAAGTGGGCGAGCCCAAACGCGATATGCCCCCACCCAAAATCGAAAAGGCATCGGGCGCTCAACTGGACCCGGACGATGTAAAGAATGGCGCCAAAGTCATTGCCCCCTTCGCCAGCACGCGCGCAGGCGACCAGATGATCTTGTGGTGGACAGGCCCGCTGGCCAGCACCCAAGTCGACTACGATGTCCACCGGGATGGCGAACTCGCTGAGTTCGTGGTGCCGTACGTCTTTGTCGAACGCAACCTTGATCAGGACGTAATTGTTTCCTACACCCTCAAGCGGGGGCTTGAACCGACGCGTTACTCCGAAATCACGTCCGTGCTGATTGCCCGAGGCCTGATGGACCTGCCACCACCGGACTTGGTCCGAGCCACGATCACCGGGCCAGGCAGGGCCACGCTGGCGCCGCTGGATGCGCTGAATGGCAGCGACCTGGTGGTGCGCTACGTGGGGATGCTCGACACCGACTCCATCAAAGTGTCCATGCTCGGTAGGCAAGGGCAAGGCTCGCCGGACATCCCGGCCAAATTCGGCAACGAATTAGCGGGAGAGGTCGTGTTCGACATCCCCCGGCAGGCCATTGCGGCCAACATAGGCAATAGCGATCAGTTCATGACGTTCAAGTACGTGGTCACCCGCAGGGGTGAACCGTCGCCGGACTCTCAGATATTGACCGTGAAGGTGCTGCCTATTCCGTTGGATGAATTGCAGAAAACCATCATCCGTATCAACGAAGCAGATCAACAAACCCAAATACTCGACCTGGCAAAAGTGATTGACGGGGCGACCGCCCATATTGGCACCTGGCACTTTATTACCGAGTTCTGGCCGGTTTGGCTGACGTTGACAGGCAAAAAGAACGGCGTGAATTACCCGATCACCCTCCTAAACGGCAGCGGGGGTGATCGTGTCAATGGCGACTGGATAAACCAGGGTCGCTACGAACATCCGATCCTGGCCACTTACCTCAATGAATTGGACCACGCTTCGACGCTGACGATGGAGTTCTCGGCCGCGTTCAGCACCAGCCCAGAACGGGCGGATGCGATCGTGTTTCCACCGGTGATCTACTCCGTTTTAAAAGCGCCGCCGTTGACTATTGGCAACTCGACCATGATTTTGAACGGGCGAGCCATCGTCGCTCCCGGCTGGCCACGAAACGGCCAGGAATACCCGGGCAATGCCCAGATACGCGAGGCAGAAGGGGGCTCGCCTCCTTACTCATACCGTTCAAGAAACCCAGGTATCGCGACGGTCAACTTAAACGACGGCAAGGTCAGGGGCATGGCTAACGGAAGCACCTATATCGATGTAGAAGACAGGGCAGGCAATACCGCGTCATACCGTGTAGAGGTCAGCAACGTATGGCAACTGCGTGAAAATCGTGCAGGAATGAATTGGAGCCAGGCCGTCGCCTGGCGCAAATCATTACCTGGCGCTGTAGGTATCTATTATGCCGATGGCATATCGTTTATGCGGACCGTATACGGTTCGCCATTACCCGTTCCGTATGACTCATATTACTGGCTGGGGGTTGAAGAGGGCTGCGACTTCCTCACGGGCGTGTTTTGGGATTCCATGAGGCCGGATATCGTGCGGTGTATCAACAGAAATACATACACATGGGCCTGGTGTCTGCAGCCATGACGTGCGGCCAAACGGGACGAGCGTGATATGCCGGCCTGAGCGACCGCCCCTGCCATATGCTGGTGGCATGGAACTCGGCGTCGATTTGCGACATGATCCTCACCCGGCCAGTGTATTACGCGTTCAAGAACCTGCGGATGGCAACCCTGCTGCTGATCGGCACGTCCGCCACCACCGCCATCGGCAAAGACCTCGGGCCGCCGGTATTCCCCATGCAACCCTGGTGGAATTCCCGGGGTTAGGCCATGCACCGAAAACGCAAGAACCGGCCCAGTTTCACACCGCACTGTTGCAGGGCCTGAGCGCCCTTTAATCCAACCTTTTTCGAGGCACTCGTGAATGTCGGTACAGATTGCAGTCATTGATGATTGGCAGAATGTGGCCCAAGGCGTGGTGGACTGGTCGGTCCTGGACACCGTCGGCCAGGTGCACTTCCTGCACGATTATCCGGCGCAAACCACCACGATGATCGAGCGCCTGAAAGGCTTCGAGGTGATTTGCGTAATGCGCGAACGCTCGACCTTCGATCAACCCCTGCTGCAAGGCCTGCCGAACCTCAAGCTGCTGGTGACCGGCGGCATGCGCAATGCCGCCATCGACATTGCGGCCGCGAAGGCCCTGGGCATCCAGGTATGTGGCACCGACAGCTACAAGCACGCCGCGCCGGAACTGACCTGGGCGCTGATCATGGCCTCCACCCGCAACCTGCTCGCGGAAGCCAATGCCCTGCGCGCCGGCCACTGGCAAGTGGGCCTGGGCGGCGACCTGTACGGCAAGACCCTGGGTATCCTCGGCCTGGGCAGCATCGGCCAGAAAGTCGCACAGTTCGCCAAGGTGTTCGGCATGCGGGTGATCGCCTGGAGTGAAAACCTTACGCCGCAGCGCGCCGCCGAAGCCGGGGTGACCTGGGTCAGCAAGCGCGAACTGTTCGAACAGGCCGACATCCTGACCATTCACCTGGTGCTCAGCGAACGCAGTCGCGGGTTGGTGGATGCGCAGGCGCTGGGCTGGATGAAACCAAGCGCACGGCTGGTGAACACCGCGCGCGGGCCTATCGTGGATGAGCAGGCGCTGGTGCAGGCCTTGACCGCTGGTCGCCTGGCAGGCGCTGCGCTGGATGTGTATGCCGAAGAGCCGTTGCCGGTCGATCACCCGTTCCGCCACTTGCCCAACGTATTGGCCACGCCCCACGTGGGGTATGTGAGTGAGCAGAACTACCGGCAGTTTTATCAGCAGATGATCGAAAGCATCCAGGCTTGGGCTGACGGAGCGCCCATTCGCCTACTCGGCTGACGCACCAATAAGGGGCGGCCTGCACTCATGATGGGAATACCCTCTCTGTGAAGAGCAGGCTTGCCCCGCGGTGGGGCGCGAAACGGCCCTGAAAACTGGCAACGGGGTGCAAGCCGCCAAAACCGTTTGGGAGCGCTTCGCACGCCAGCGCAGGGCAAGCCTGCTCGCCACAACCCTCGTTACAAGTTTTTGTCCTACAAAATTCCCACATAAACCCTACAGGCTCTGGGATCTGTCCTAGACTCATGACTGATGGGTCCGTTCCAAAACAAAAACCCCGCAAAAAATCGAAACTTTACAACTCTGCCGTAGGTCCAGTTTTAAGGTGGCGCGAGCGCACGCAGTTCACAGCCGATGCCCGTCCATCCAATCTATTTCAGCTGACCGTGCATCTGGCATAAGCCTTGCCAGTTTGTATAACGCTTGTGCGCCTGGCCGCAGGATGCGGTCTTCGGAGCTAGTGGCAGCGGGCCATTAGCCGACCAACACGTGGGAGAGAATTATGATCAGTGCCGCTGTAGAGACTCAGGGAGAGCGTTTTAGTAAGCCGGCAGGGGGGCCCACCTCGTTGGCCGACCTGCCCAACACTGTGCGGCCGATCGTGAGTCAGAACCCGAACCGAAAGAAAGTCTTGTTCGTCACCTCTGAATTCGCCGACCTGGTCAAAACCGGAGGCCTGGGCGACGTTTCCGCCGCCCTGCCCCGCGCCATGGCGCACCTGCACGATGTACGGGTGCTGATCCCGGGCTACCCGCAGGTGATGGAAAGCGACAACCCGATCCATATCATCGGCGAACTCGGCGGCCACGCCGCGTTGCCGCCGTGCAAGATCGGGCGCATGGACCTCAAGGATGGCCTCGTCATCTACGTGCTGATCTGCCCCGAGCTCTACGAGCGCGAAGGCACGCCCTACGGCGCCAACAACGGCCGTGACTGGCCCGACAACCATATCCGCTTTGCCCGCCTGGGCCTGGCCGCCGCCGACATGGCCGCCAACCTCGCCCAGATCCACTGGTGCCCGGACCTGGTGCACGCCCACGACTGGCCAGCTGGCCTGGCCCCGGCCTATATGCACTGGCGTGGGTCACGCACGCCAACGCTGTTCACCATTCATAACCTGGCCTATCAAGGCGTGGTCAGCCTGGCCTCGACCCCGGAACTGGGCATTCCCCCCCATGCCCTGCAACAGGAAGGCATGGAGTTCTACGGCAAGATGTCGTTCCTCAAGGCCGGCATGGCGTACTCCAGCCATATCACCACGGTGAGCGCCACCTACGCCCAGGAAATCACCACCCCGGAATTTGGCTGCGGCCTCGACGGCTTCCTCGCCGCCAAGACCCAGCAAGGCTTGCTCAGTGGTATTCCCAACGGCATCGATGAAAGCTGGGAAACCTCCACCGACACGCACCTGACCCACAACTTCAATATCGGTGACTGGGAAGGCAAGGCAATCAACGCTGCCCACGTGCGTGAGCTGTTCGGCCTGCATGACTCCACCGGCCCGCTCTTTGCCGTGGTCTCGCGCCTGGTCTACCAGAAAGGTCTGGACCTCACCGAAGCAGTGGCCAGCTTTATCGTCGAGCACGGCGGCCAGATCGCGATTATCGGGCGCGGGGAGCCGGAGGAAGAACAAGCCATGCGTGAGCTGGCGCTGCGCTTCCCTGGCCAAGTCGGCGTGCGTATCGGCTTCAACGAGACCGATGCGCGCCGCATGTTCGCCGGCAGCGATTTCCTGCTGATGCCTTCACGCTATGAGCCTTGCGGCCTCAGCCAGATGTACGCCCAACGCTTCGGCTCGCTGCCGGTGGCACGCAATACCGGCGGCCTGGCGGACACCATCGAGAATGGCGTCACCGGGTTCCTGTTCAATGAGTCCACGGTGCAAAGCTATGAGGAAGCGCTGAGCCGTGCGTTCAGGGTGTTCGCCAACAAAGGCCTGCTCAATGCCATGCGCAGCCGCGCCATGACCCAACCCTTCAACTGGTGCCAGGCGGTAGAACCCTACGCCGAACTCTACGAACAACTGGTGGCCAAGGCTCTGGGGAAAACCACTAAATAATCAAGGGAGGTCTTCATAGATGCCGTTACGGACTTTGGAAACCTGGCCCCACGGCGCAATCATGTTGGACGCGCAACACACGCGTTTTGCCTTGTGGGCGCCAGACGCGTTTTATGTCAGCATTGAATTGGAAGACGGCCGGTCCCTCGCCATGTTGCCTCAGGCAGAGGGCTGGTTCGAGATAGAGATCCAGTGCCCGGCGGGCACGCGCTACCGCTACAACATCGATGGCGAAATGGATGTTCCCGACCCTGCGTCCAGGGCGCAAGCCTCGGACGTGCACGGTTGGAGCCTGGTGGTCGACCCGCTCGCCTACCCATGGCGACACAGCCAGTGGCAAGGCCGCCCCTGGCATGAAGCGGTGATCTACGAACTGCACGTCGGCGCGATGGGTGGGTACGCCGGTGTCGAGAAACACCTGCCACGCCTGGCCGAGCTGGGCGTCACCGCAATCGAATTGATGCCTCTGGCGCAATTTCCCGGCGAGCGCAATTGGGGCTATGACGGGGTGCTGCCGTATGCGCCGCACGCCGCCTACGGCTCCCCCGAACAGCTCAAGCACCTGATCGACAGCGCCCATGAACATGGCCTGGCGGTGATCCTCGACGTGGTTTACAACCACTTCGGCCCTGACGGCAATTACCTGGGCCAGTACGCCAAGGGCTTCTTCCAGCAGGATGTGCACACACCTTGGGGCGCGGGTATCGATTTCAATCGCCGCGAAGTGCGGGATTTTTTCCTCGATAACGCGCTGATGTGGCTGCTCGAATACCGCTTCGACGGCCTGCGCCTGGACGCGGTACACGCCATCGACAACCCCGGTTTCCTGCAGGAGCTGGCCCACCGCGTGCGCCAACAGGTGGACACCGGCCGGCATGTGTGGATGGTGCTGGAAAACGAGCTCAACCAGGCCCACCTGTTGAAGCACGATTTCGACGCGCAATGGAATGATGACTTTCATAATGTGTTGCATGTGTTGCTGACCGGCGAAACCGACGCCTATTACAGCGACTTTGCCCAGGAGCCCACCGCCAAACTGGCGCGTTGTCTCAGCGAAGGCTTTATCTACCAAGGCCACACCACCCGCCACGGCCATGAGCGCGGCGAACCCAGTGGCGACTTGCCACCCACGGCCTTCGTGGCGTTCTTGCAGAACCATGACCAGATCGGCAATCGCGCCTTGGGCGAACGCTTGCATCAACTGTGCTCGCCGCAGGCGTTGCAGGCCGCCACGACCTTGTTGCTGATGTCACCGATGATCCCGCTGATGTTCATGGGCGATGAAGTCAACGCGAGCGAGCCGTTCCTGTTTTTCACCGACCACCATGGCGAACTGGCCGAAGCGGTGCGTGAGGGCCGGCGCAATGAATTCGCCGATTTCGCCGCGTTCAAGGACCCCGAACGGCGCGAACACATCCCAGATCCCAACGCGCTGCCCACCTTTGTGCAATCGGCGCCGAACCTGGTGGAAAACGAACACGCCCACTTCTACCGCCAGCTGCTGAGCCTGCGCCACCGGCATATCGTGCCGCACCTGCCGGGCAGCGTGGCCTTGGGCGCGCACGTGCTGGCAGACGGCGCCGTCAGCGCGCGCTGGCGCCTGGGCAATGGCAGCCTGTTACAGATCGATCTGAACCTGAGCCGTGCGCCCCTCGATTGCCCCGCGCCGCCGCAGCTTCTGTTCCAAACGCCCGCCCATGAAGGCCCGCACCTGGCGCCCTTCAGCGCGCGCGTCACCTTATCCCCTGTTGGAGAGCACCTTTGAGTGAAGCGAACCTGGAAATACTCGCCAGCCGAGCGGGGTTGGCCGTCGATTGGATCGACGCCAACGGCCGCCCGCAACGCGTGACAGCCGACGCCTTGCGCGCGGTATTAAAAGGCCTGGGTCACCCGGCCGACAACGATGCCCAGGTCGATGCCAGCCTGCTTGAATTGGAGCAGGTGCAACAAGACAAACACTTGCCACCCCTGATGACCGTCGACAGCGGCGATGGCTTGGACCTCGGGCATTTCTTTGCGCCCGACACCCCCTGCCGCGTCCACCTGGAAGACGGCGAAACCCTGCAACTGCGCCTGGACAGCCACGCCGTGTTGCCCGGCGTGATCGCCCTCGGCTATCACCAGGTGCATATCGACGACCAGACCTTCACCCTCGCGGTGGCCCCCACTCACTGCTACAGCGTCGCCGAAGCAGTCGACACCGCCACCGCCCGCGCCTGGGGCCTGAGTGCCCAATTGTATTCTTTGCGCCGCCTCGGCGACGGTGGCTTTGGCGACACCCTGGCCCTGGAACACCTGGCCCGTTCGGCCGCCGAACGCGGCGCCGATGCCTTGGCCATCAGCCCGATGCATGCGATGTTCAGTGCCGACCCCGAGCGCTATAGCCCGTACTCGCCCTCGAGCCGGTTATTTCTCAACAGCCTGTATGCATCGCCTGGCTGCGTCCTCGGCGAACGTGAAGTCCGTAACGCCATTGAGGCCTGCGGCCTGGCGGAGGAACTGCACGCCCTGGAACAACACACCCTGATCGATTGGCCGGCCGCCGCCAAGGCCAAGCAGCGCCTGTTGCGTGCCTTGTATGAAGACTTCCGCCACGGCCACCACCCGCAACACGCCGACTTCCTGAGCTTCCGCCAGGCTGGCGGTGAAGCCCTGGAAAACCATTGCCGCTTCGAAGCGGTGCAGGCCGTACGCGCGGCCGCGGGCGAATCACTCGACTGGCGCCACTGGCCGCAGGAATGGCGTTCGCCACAGAGCCCGGCACTGGTGCATTTCGCTGAAGAGCACGCGGCCGATATCGGCTTTTATGCGTTCAGCCAATGGCTGATCGCCCGTTGCCTGGAGCGCGCGCAACAGGCGGCACGTGGCAGCGGCATGGGTGTCGGGTTGATCGCCGACCTGGCCGTAGGCGCCGACGGCGGTGGCAGCCAGGCCTGGAGTCGCCAGGATGAGTTGCTCGCCGACCTTACCGTGGGTGCGCCGCCCGACATTCTCAACCGCGCCGGGCAAGGCTGGGGGATTTCCGCATTTTCCCCCGAAGGCCTCAAGCGCAACGGCTTCCGGGCCTTTATCGAAATGCTGCGGGCCAACTTTGCGCATGCCGGCGGCTTGCGCATCGACCATGTGATGGGCCTGCAACGCCTGTGGGTGATTCCCATGGACGCCTCGCCTCGCGAAGGCGCCTACCTGTATTACCCGGTGGACGACCTGCTGCGCTTGCTCGCCCTGGAATCCCACCGCCACCAGGCCATCGTGCTCGGTGAGGACCTCGGCACCGTGCCCGACGGCCTGCGTGAAAAACTCATTGGCCGTTCGATCCTGGGCATGCGCGTGCTGTTGTTCGAACAAGGCCACGATGGCCAGTTCAAGCCGATCCTCGACTGGCCGGACAACGCGCTGGCCACCACCAGCACCCACGACTTGCCGACCCTCAATGGCTGGTGGCACAGCCGCGATATCGACTGGAACGTCCAACTGGGCCTGATCGACGCCCCCACTGTGGAGCAATGGCGCGAGCACCGCCTGCGTGAGCGCCAGGCGTTGCGCCAGGCCCTGAGCCAGGACCCGCAGAATTTCATCGATGAAATCCGCAATGAGACCGACCACATGATCGACGCCAGTGTGCGCTACCTGGGGCATACCCGCGCACCGCTGGTGTTGCTGCCGCTGGAAGATGCGCTGGGCCTTGAAGAACAAGCCAACCTGCCCGGCACCACCGATACCCACCCGAATTGGCGCCGTCGCTTGCCCGGCGAAGCCTCCAGCCTGCTCGACAATGCCGGCGCCGCCCGCCGCCTCGAACTGCTGGCCGTCGCGCGCAACCAAGCCTATGAGCGTGACCGATGAACGTACTGCCCCTGCGCGCAACCCAGCGCCTGCAATTCCATAAAGGTTTCACCCTGGACGACGCGGTGCCACTGGTGCCGTATTTTGCCCAATTGGGTATCAGCCACCTGTACGCCTCGCCGCTGCTCGCCGCCCGCGCCGGCTCGATGCACGGCTATGACGTGGTCGACCCCACCCGCGTCAACCCGGAACTGGGCGGCGAAGCGGCATTGCGCCGGCTGGTCGCCGCACTGCGTGAACATAAGATGGGGCTGATCCTCGACATCGTCTCCAACCACATGGCCGTCGGTGGCGCCGACAACCCGTGGTGGCTCGACCTGCTGGAATGGGGCCGCCTGAGCCCCTACAGCGAGTTCTTCGACATCCAGTGGCACTCCCCCGACCCGCTGCTCAAGGGCCAATTGCTCATGCCGTTTCTTGGCAGCGACTACGGCGAAGCCCTGCAAACCGGCACCCTGACCCTGCATTTTGACGCCGCCCATGGCACGTTCTACGTCGAACACTACGAGCATCGCTTTCCGGTCTGCCCACGGGATTACGCGGCGATCCTCGGCACTGATGAACTGCTCAAGCCCCTCGCCGACCGCTTCAGCGCCCTCGCCTATCAGGACGACGCCTACGCCGAAGCCGCCTGGCTCAAGCAGGCACTGGTCGAGCGTGCTACCCACGGCGCCGTACGCGAGGCCATCGAACACCGCCTGGGCGAATTCGATGGGCGCCAACCCGACGGTTTCCAGCGCCTGCATCACCTGCTCGAACAACAAGCCTACCGCCTGGCCAGCTGGCGCACCGCGGCCGACGATATCAACTGGCGGCGTTTCTTCGACGTCAACGAACTGGGCGGCCTGCGCGTGGAACGCAGCGCGGTGTTCGAAGCCACCCACGGCAAGATCTTCGAGCTGATCAGCGAGGGCCTGGTGGACGGCCTGCGCATCGACCATATCGACGGCCTGGCCGATCCGCGCGGGTATTGCCGCAAATTGCGCCGGCGTGTCGATTCACTGTCGCCACAGCGCCATCTGCCGATCTTCGTGGAAAAAATCCTCGGCGAAGGCGAAACCCTGCGCGAAGACTGGCAGGTGGACGGCACCACCGGCTACGAATTCATGAACCAACTGTCGCTGCTGCAACACGACCCGCAGGGCTTCGAACCGCTGGCCGAGCTGTGGACCCGACACAGCGAACGGCCCTCAGCCTTTATCGAAGAGGCTCGGCTGGCGCGTCAGCAGATTCTCAATGGCTCCCTGGGCGGCGACTTTGAAAGCGTGGCCCAGGCCCTGTTGCAAGTGGCCCGTGACGATGTGATGACCCGCGACCTGACCCTGGGCGCCATTCGCCGCGCCTTGCAGGAGCTGATCGTGCACTTCCCGGTGTACCGCACCTATATCAGCGCCCGAGGCCGCAGCGAGCGCGACGACGTCTTTTTCCAGCAGGCCCTGGCCGGTGCGCGCAGCACCTTGAGCGAGGGCGACTGGCCGGTGCTCGATCACCTGGAAAAATGGCTGGGCGGGCAACCCTGGCGCGACCGCCCCGTCGGTCGCGAGCGCAAGATACTCAAGCACGCCTGCGTGCGCTTCCAGCAACTGACCTCGCCGGCGGCCGCCAAGGCCGTGGAAGACACCGCGTTCTATCGCTCGGCGGTATTGTTGTCGCGCAACGATGTGGGCTTCAGTACCGAGCAGTTCAGCGCCCCCGTGACAGACTTCCACCGCGTCAACCAACAGCGGCTGCAGACGTTCCCCGACAACCTGCTGGCCACTGCCACCCACGACCACAAGCGCGGTGAAGACAGCCGCGCACGCCTCGCGGTACTGAGCGAATGCGCACCGTGGTATGCCGGACAGGTGGAGCACTGGCGCACCCTCGCGGCGCCGTTGCGCAATGACACCAGTAGCCCGTCGGCCGGTGATGAGCTGATCCTCTATCAAGTGTTGCTCGGCAGTTGGCCTTTGGACCTGCATCTGGACGACCGTGAAGCGCTCCAGGCCTATCAACAGCGCCTGTGGCAGTGGCAACAGAAAGCCTTGCGCGAAGCCAAGCTGCAAAGCAGTTGGAGCGCCCCCAACGACACCTACGAACAAGGGGTAGAAGCGTTCCTTTCGCGCCTGCTGCTCAGCGACGACGGCCTGCCCCTGCGCACCGCCATCGCCAGTGCCGCCCAGGCCATCGCACCTGCCGGCGCGGTCAATGGGCTGGCGCAATCCTTGCTTCGCCTTACCGTGCCTGGGGTACCGGACCTGTACCAGGGTGATGAGTTCTGGGACTTCAGCCTGGTGGACCCGGACAACCGTCGCCCGGTGGATTTCAACGCGCGGCAACGTGCGCTGAATGCACCACTCGACCTCGGCGAGTTGCTGTTCAACTGGCGTGACGGGCGGGTCAAACAGGCGGTGATCGCCCAGGCGCTGGCCTTGCGCAAGGCCCACCCCGAGGTGTTTCATCAGGGCCGCTACACGCCCCTGGATGTGGTGGGCCAACACGCCGAACACGTGGTTGCATTTTGCCGCGAGCACCAGGGCAAACGCGTGCTGGTGGTGGTGCCACGCTGGCCCCATCGCCTGCTTGAAAAGGGTGTGCACCCCCAGATCAATGCGCGGGTTTGGGGCGATACACGGGTGAAATTACCGTTCGCCGCGCCAACCGAAAACTGGAAGGGACTTTTTCATACAGTCGCAGTCACACCAGACAAGGAGCTGTTGATCAGCACTGCGCTGGGGGATTTCCCGGTCAATGTCTTTATCAATCCTGATGATCAAGAAAGCTGAAAATTTTCTGTGAGGAGCATTGTGATGAGTACTGAAGACAAACGCATTCGCGAATTGGCGCATCAAATCTGGGAGTCCGAGGGCAAGCCCCACGGTCAAGATGCACGCCACTGGGAGATGGCGCGCAAGCTGGCAGAGGCCGAAGCGCTGACGCCGAGCAAACCCAAGCCGGCCGCCAAGCCCAAGACCGCGCCCAAGCCAGCGGCGAAAGCCAAGCCTGCGGCAGCGGCCCCAAGCAAACCGGCACCCCCGGCGGCAAAAAAGCCGGCGGCGCCAAAAAAGCCCAAGCCTTAAGCCTCGTGACCTCATGAGCCACCTGCCGATACGGTCGGCAGGTGGTCATTTCACTTTCCCGATTGTCAGCTGAACCATGTCAGCACGGCCGCGTTCGGCCCGAAAAAAGACCCTTGCAGGAGCAACACAATGAGCAAAGCCGATAACCACCAAGCGGCCCCGGCCCACGAGCCATCGCGGATCCGCGAAGGTTTGCCCTTCCCCCTGGGCGCGACCTGGGACGGCCTGGGTGTCAACTTTGCCCTGTTCTCGGCCAACGCCACCAAAGTCGAGCTGTGCCTGTTCGACGATACCGGCGAAGTCGAAATCGAACGCATCGAACTGCCTGAATACACCGACGAAATCTTCCACGGCTATCTGCCCGACGCCCACCCCGGGCTGATTTACGGCTACCGTGTGTACGGTGCGTATGACCCGGCCAACGGCCATCGTTTCAACCACCACAAATTGCTGATCGACCCCTATGCCAAACAGCTGGTGGGCGAACTCAAATGGTCCGAGGCGCTGTTCGGCTACACCATCGGCCACCCGGACGACGACCTCAGTTTCGACGAACGCGACAGCGCCCCCTTCGTGCCCAAATGCAAAGTCATCGACCCGGCGCACACCTGGGGCAACGACCAGCCTGTGCGTGTGCCCTGGGACCGTACGATCATTTATGAAACCCACCTGCGTGGCATCAGCATGCGCCACCCATCGGTGGGCGAGTCGGTGCGCGGTACCTGCGCCGGCCTGATGGAAGATGACGTGCTCAAGCATATCCGTCAGTTGGGCATTTCCTCGGTCGAGCTGCTGCCCGTGCACGCCTTTGTCAACGACCAGCACTTGCTGGAAAAAGGCATGACCAACTACTGGGGCTACAACAGCATCGCGTTCTTCGCCCCCGACCCACGCTACTTGGCCAGCGGCAAGATCGCCGAGTTCAAGGAGATGGTCGCGCACCTGCACGAAGCCAAGCTGGAAGTGATCCTCGACGTGGTCTACAACCACACCGCCGAAGGCAATGAGCGCGGCCCGACCCTGTCCATGCGCGGCATCGACAACGCCTCTTACTATCGCCTGATGCCCGACGACAAGCGCTTCTATATCAACGACTCCGGCACGGGCAACACCCTCGACCTGAGCCACCCGTGCGTCCTGCAGATGGTGACCGACTCGCTGCGTTATTGGGCCAACGAAATGCACGTCGACGGTTTCCGCTTCGACCTGGCGACCATCCTCGGCCGCTACCGTGACGGCTTCGACGAGCGCCACAGTTTCCTCGTCGCCTGTCGCCAGGACCCGGTCCTGCGCCAGTTGAAACTTATCGCCGAACCCTGGGACTGCGGCCCCGGCGGCTACCAGGTGGGTAACTTCCCGCCAGGCTGGGTGGAATGGAACGACCGTTTCCGCGACACTGTGCGTGCCTTCTGGAAAGGTGACGACGGCCAGCTTGCAGATTTTGCCGGGCGCATGACCGCCTCCGGCGAGATGTTCAACCATCGCGGCCGTCGCCCGTACAGCTCGGTGAACTTCATCACCGCCCATGACGGTTTCACCTTGCACGACCTGGTCTCCTACAACGACAAGCACAACGAAGACAACGACGAAAACAACCAGGACGGCACCAGCAACAACCTGTCCTGGAACCACGGCGTCGAAGGCCCCACCGACGACCCTGAAATCAACGCACTGCGCCTGCGCCAGATGCGCAACTTCTTCGCCACGCTGCTGCTGGCCCAAGGCACGCCGATGCTGGTGGCCGGGGACGAGTTCGCCCGCACCCAGCACGGCAATAACAACGCCTATTGCCAGGACAGCGAAATCGGCTGGGTCAACTGGGACCTGGACGACGACGGCAAGGCGCTGCTCAAGTTCGTCAAACGCCTGATCAAGCTGCGAATGGCTTATCCGATCCTGCGTCGGGGTCGCTTCCTGGTGGGCGACTACAACGAAGATATCGGCGTGAAGGACGTCACCTGGCTGTCACCGGATGGCAACGAGATGACGACCGAGCAATGGGAAGACAGCCATGGTCGCTGCCTGGGCATGTTGATGGATGGTCGCGCCCAGGAAACCGGGATTCGCCGCGCGGGCGCCGATGCCACCTTGTTGCTGGTGGTCAATGCCCATCACGACATGGTCAATTTCCGCCTGCCGCCGGTGCCGCAAGGTGAGTTCTGGACCTGCATGCTGGATACCAACCAGCCAGCGGTACGCGGCCAGGAGCGCTTTGAGTTCGAACATGAATACGCGGTCACCGGCCGTTCGCTGTTGCTGTTTGAATTGCAGCGTGACGACGAGGTGTGACATGGCCTTGCATGGATTCCTTCAAGGCTACCCAGGCTATGCGGACACGCAGGCCCTCGGCGCCGCCCTGAAGGCGCTTCAGGCAGAAGGCCTGGATCAGTTGCCGTTGCCCGGCAGCGGCCAGACCCTGGAGCGCCTCAGCGGCCTGGCGCAGGTAGCCGGGCATGACTTGCGCCTGTGCAAGTTGTTCGAAGGCCATACCGATGCCCTGGCAATTATCGCTGAACTGCGCAGCCCCTTGCCGCCCTTGGGCAGTACTTGGGGCATGTGGGCAGCCGAACCGCCGACGGCCAAGGTCCGCGTGCGCCGCGATGGCTCGCGCTTGATCCTTGAGGGGCGTAAAGCCTGGTGCTCCGGCGCGGCGGTGGTCAGCCATGGGCTGCTCACCGCTTGGAATGAACAGGATCGCCAGCAGTTGGTCGCGGTGCAGATGCATCAGCCAGGCATCACCGTGACTGATGAGGGCTGGAACGCCGTGGGGATGGCGGCCACGGGCAGTGTCGAGATCCTTTTCGACAATGCCCTGGGCATCGCCGTCGGCGCACCGGGCGACTACCTGGCGCGCCCGGGTTTTTGGCACGGTGGCATCGGTATTGCCGCGTGCTGGTATGGCGCCGCACAGCGCCTGGCCGAAGTGCTGCGCGCGCAGTGCAGCAAACGCCCAGAGCCCCATGCCCTGGCCCACCTGGGTGCGGTCGACAGCGCGTTGAACAGCGCAGCCTGCGTACTGCGGGCCAGCGCCGCACAGATCGACCGGCAACCGCAGGCCGACGCCCGACAACTGGCCCAGCAAGTGCGCGCCGCCCTCGAGGATACGGTTGAGCAGGTGATGCGCCACGTCGGTCGCGCGACCGGTGCCGGGCCCTATTGCAAGGACCCGCACTTCGCCCAGCTGATGGCGGATTTACCGGTGTTTGTGCGTCAAAGTCATGCCGAACGCGACCTGGCCGCCCTCGGCGAGCAGGTGGCGGGCGGCGCCCCAGGGAGGTGGCAGTTATGAAACCCAATCCCATTGTGGGCCAAGGCACCCCGCTGCATCAGTGGCAGGCCTCGCCCCATATGGCGCAGTTGCCCCTGATCAGCGTTGAGCAACTGGTGCCCGAGGGCCATCGCGCCGTGATCATTGCGCCGCACCCGGACGATGAGGTGCTCGGCTGCGGAGGCCTGCTGCAGGGCCTGGCCGCGCTGGGCCGGCCGATCCAACTGATCTCAGTCACCGATGGCCGTGCCAGTCACCCTGGCTCGCGACGCTGGCCGGCGGAACGGCTGAGCGTGGTGCGCCCGCAGGAATCGGCCCAGGCCCTGCACCGCCTTGGCGTGCCGCTGCACCGCTTGAAATGGTTGCGCGCGGGCTTTGACGACAGCCGGGTCGCCGCACAGGAAGCCGCGCTCGCCGCGTTCATCCAGCGCTATCTCAAGCCCAACGATGTGGTGTTCACCACCTGGCGCGAGGACGGCCATTGCGACCATGAAGCGGTCGGCCGCGCCAGCGCCAAGGCCGCCTTGGCCGTGGGGGCGAGCCTGTTCGAACTGCCCGTGTGGACCTGGCACTGGGCAACCCCCGAAGACAGCCAGGTGCCCTGGCACCGTGCGCGCAAACTGCCCCTGGCGCCCGAGGTGGTGGCGCGCAAGCGCCATGCTATCCATGCGTTTGCCAGCCAACTGGAGGGCGACCCACATATCGGCCTGCCACCGGTGTTGGCGCCCTATGTGGTGGAACGTTTGCTGCAACCCTTTGAAGTGGTGTTTGTATGAGCGTGGCTACGCCGTATTTCGATCAGTTATTTGCCGACAACGATGACCCATGGGCCTTCCGACAGCGCTGGTATGAACGGCGCAAACGCGCGCTGACCCTGGCCGTGTTGACCCGCCCACGTTACGCCTCGATCTTTGAACCCGGCTGCGCCAATGGCGAATTGAGTGCCGAACTGGCGCCGCGTTGCGATCGCCTGGTGTGCTGCGATACCGCCAGCGCCGCCGTGGCACTGGCCAAGACCCGCCTGATGGGCTTTGCCCACGCCCACGTCGAGCAAAGCCGCCTGCCGGAGCAATGGCCCGGCGGCCGCTTCGAGCTGATTGTGCTGAGCGAACTGTGCTATTACCTCGATGCCGACGACCTGGGCCGCCTGATCGAGCGCGCCCTCGCCAGCCTTACCGACGACGGCCAGTTGCTCGCCTGCCACTGGCGCCCGCGGATCGAGGGTTGCCCGCAGACCGCCGAACAGGTACATGCCCTGCTCCATGAACGCCTGGCGATGCGCTCTGTGGTTCAACACCACGAAGAGGATTTCCTGCTCGACCTGTGGAGCCGTGAAGGCCATTCGGTGGCGACCCTGGAGGGGCTGCGTTAAAAAACGGGGTGACTCGATGTGAAAACCATCGATCCTTGACTATGCTGAGGAAGCCTTGCCGGCACTCCAGGGTTGGAGGGCCGAGCAATCGTCGCGGCGGAGCCTGCGGCGAATAACGAGAGTCGTACCGACAACGGGCACGACCCGCACCAACCGACAAGGATGTGACACCCATGAAGCCCGCTTCCCTGAGCGAAATCCGTCGCGGTCCCGCGCAAATCTGGAACAGCGCGCCCCAGCTGGCGCAGATCCCCGCGATTCAACTCAACTCATTGGTGCCGGCCGGCGCGCGCGTGGTGATTGTCGCGCCCCACCCTGGCGATGAAGTGCTGGGCTGCGGCGGTTTGCTGCAACGCCTGAGCACCCTCGGACACCCCCTGCAATTGATCTCCATCACCGACGGCAGCGCCAGCCATCCGGGTTCCCATGTGTGGCCCGCCAGCCGCTTGAGCGTGGTGCGGCCCCAGGAAAGCGTCGAAGCGTTACGACGCCTGGGCATGCCGCTGCACAGCCTGAAGTGGATTCGGGGCGGGTTCCGCGACACTGGCCTGGCCGCTCACGAACAAGCGATGAGCCAATTTATTGCGCGCTACCTGCAACCCGGTGATGTGCTGTTCACCACCTGGCGCAACGATGGCAATGACGACCACGATGCCGTCGGCCGCGCCAGCGCCAAGGCGTGCAGCCTGGTCGGCGCGTGCCTGTATGAGCTGCCGATCTGGGCGTGGCACTGGCCGGCGCGGGAAAGCGCGATGATCCCCTGGCAGCGCGCACGCAAGGTGCGCCTCGACACCTGGAGCGTCGCGCGTAAATTGCACGCCGTCCATGCCTTCGCCAGCCAGTTGGTCGGTGACCCGGCCATTGGCCTGGCGCCAATCCTGGCCCAGGTGCTGCTGGAGCGTATACGCGATCCTTATGAGATCGTGTTGATCTAGCCTTCCACTCGTCCATACCTGTTATTTCTGACAGTAGCGGCCTACGCAATGTGCGTCTAAGGTGCAAAAAGCCCTGCACTGGTTGAGGTGCAGTCGAGAAAGCCATGCCAACCCTTTGCATTGGCCGGTGTTTTCAGATGCAGGTAAGCCGCAGTCCCTGATCCGTATCGCGTTCGTTGTTGCCATGGTTCGGACCGCACCTGGATACCAGGTGCGTGAACAACATGCCTCTGCTGCGAGGACGAATCATGCGCACACCCACTCCTGCTTGGCTGTACGCGGGCATCCTGTCATTGATGGTTCTGACGACCTGGCCGCTTCTCTCCCAGGCGGCGTGTACGATCAACATCACCTCCGGCGACGACACCTCCACCTGCGACAGCGGCACCGCGCCGGGCTTCACCGACAACGCGGGCAACAACACCCTCGACATCCGTGACAGCGGAAGGATCACCGGCAACGTCACCTTCGGTGCGGGTAACGATCTCGTGGATGTGAATGGGGCGACGGCAGGAATCGACGGCGCACTGAATCAGGGCGACGGGAGCAATATCTTTCGGCTTAACCTGGGAACTGTCGGTTCCGTAACCCAGGGCTCAGGCACGGATGTCATACAGATCAGCGGTGGCAAGGCCGGTGCGATCAGCCAGGGGGGCGGGATCGACAGCTACGCCCAAAGCGGTGGGACCGTTGATTCCGTGTCCCAGGGTGACGGCCATGACCGCTTTACCATGAGTGGCGGCACCATTATCGGGATCTTCGATGACGGCGACGACGCGCTGATGACCGACGGGCTGATCGGGTCGGTCAACATGCGGCTGGACAATAACGTGTTTGATATGCACGGCGGCAGGATCGTCAACAACCTGACGACGGGCTTTGGCCTGGACCGCATTTACGTCCGTGGCGGTTCCATCGGTGGCACGATCAGCCTGGGCGACGGCGATGATTTGATCGAGGTTTCAGGTGGCGAGGTGGGTGCAAATGCCGGTTCGGAGATTCGCATGGGTAACGGCGATGACACCCTGCTCTGGACCCGCGCCGGAATCATCCACAGTCCAATACGGATGTCCGCCGGTGACGACAAAGTGGTACTGACGGCCCTTACGGAAACAACGCTGTCCCCTACCCCGCAGATCGACGGTGGGCCAGGTAACGACACGCTCAATTTCGTTGCAACGCAATCAGCCACTCTGTCGCGTTACGTCCAATGGGAGAACGTTAATCTCACCAACGCCTCGCAGTTGAACCTGGGTGCTGGCGAACTGGTCCTCGGTGACCTGCTGACCCTGACCGGGACCCTGAATATCGATCCTACCAGCACGCTGTCAGCCACCGCTGGGGCCATATCGCCTTCCGCCGCCGGCCAACTGGCGAACCTGAACAACAGCGGCCTGATCGACATGACCACCGGCAGCACCAGTGCCACCGACACCCTGACAGTCCACGGCAACTACAACAGCACCGGCGGCCGGCTCGCGCTGCAAAGTCAGTTGGGCAGTGATGGCTCGGCCGCTGACAAGCTGGTGATCAGCCAGGGAGCGATCCTGGGCTCCACCGCCATCAGCGTCAGCAACCTCGGCGGAGCCGGCGCCGAGACCTTGCAGGACGGTATCCAGGTGGTTCAGGCGCTCAACGGTGCAACCGGTACCACCAGCAGTTTCTCCCTGGCCGCCCCGGTATCGGCGGGAGCCTATGAATACTTCCTGTTCAAGGGCGGCGTCACGGCGGGCACGGCGGAAAACTATTACCTGCGCTCCACGATACCGGTGACCCCGGAACCGCAGCCCGAAGGCCCGGTGACGCCTTTGCCTAATCCGGTGGAAGACACCCCGGACCTGCCGACCAACCCAGGTATCACCCCCATCCCGATCTACCGTCCGGAAGTGCCGATTTATGCAGCGCTCTTCCCCGCTACGCAACAAGTCGTCCAGGCCATGCTGTCGACCTTCCACGAACGCATGGGCGACCAGCGCCCGCAGCAACTCGATGCGTCGACGGCCGGTTGGGGCCGGGTCTATGGCAACAGCGGCCGCCAGAGTTTCGCCGGTGCCGTGAGCCCGACGCTGAACAGCTCGGTGACGGGCTTCCAGGTGGGCAGCGATGTGTATACCCACACCCATGACAACGGCCAGGTGCAGCACGCCGGGTTCTTCGTCGGCCACAGCAGGCTCAAAGGCGATATCAAGGGCTTCAACCTCGGCTGGCAGGACAAGGACGCTGGCAACACCACCTTGCGCGGGGACAGCCTGGGGGTTTACTGGACGTTGATCGGCGCCAACCAGGCCTACCTCGACCTGGTCCTGATGGGCACCCGTTTCGACGGCAACAACGAGTCGGACCGTGGCGTGAAGATGAAGACCCGCGGCCACAACGTCACGGCCTCGGCCGAAGTGGGCTGGCCGTTCCCGTTGACGCGCAACTGGGTGTTGGAACCCCAGGCCCAAGCGATCGTCGGCAAAACCCACCTGGACAGCCAGAATGACGGAATTTCCGACGTGTCCTACAACGCCGACACCAGCCTCACCACGCGCCTGGGTGTACGCCTGCGCGGCGACTACCAGGTCCGTGGAATGCCCTTGCTGCCCTATGCACGGGCCAATATCTGGCATACCTCCGCCGGGCAGAACACCGTCACCTTCAACGGGGTGACCGATATCGACACCGAGCAGAAGTCCACCACCCTGGGCCTCAGTGTCGGCGCCACGCTACAAGTGACCAAGGACTTCAGCGTGTACGGCGAATTGGGCTACAACAGCAACCTGGACAGCAACGCCTTTGACGGTCGCCAAGGCGCCGCCGGCATGAGAATGAAATTCTGACCTCGCCTGTGTATCGCAGTGTGTACGGCAGCCACTGCGATACATAGGGTTTAACCCGGCGTCGGTGCTGAAACAGTCCGGATACAGCAGCACGATCAACTGTGAGCCATACGCACACCAAGCCGTAGGAGGCTCACCATGCACACGCCGCAGACTCGTCGCTGCAAGCACCCGAGGCGTTTGCCCAGGCGGTGGTGGATGCAGACCATCTGTGACGTGAGCGCGAAGACTGCGACACCGCCTTCACGCGGCCGGTGCCCTGGCGATGGGGGCCGAACACTGTCCGGCCCCCATCGCCCCCAGGATCATCTGCGCCGTTTTGATCACTGCCATTTCGACTTTGTATGCTCCTACAGTCGAATGATGGCATTATGCCTCACTCTTTATCGTACGCATGGAGCGACCGTGACCCACGTTTTCACCCCTTCCCACACCCACCTCACCGCTGGCGTCCCCGCGAATTTTCCGTTCTTCAAGCGCCTCGGGATGTTCGTGCTGGCGGCATTCATTTTCATCTTCGGCACGATTCCCGGATTGTTGCTGGCGCCCCCCGCCACCCAGGCTTACGGGGCATTCATCACCACCCTCGGTCCTGTCGCGCTGCTGCTATGTGCATTGTTCGCCTGGCAACATCGGGCCGATCTGGGCGCTACGTTTCGCGGCAACGACTTGCGCAGACCGCTGCGTGTCGGCGCCATCAGCGTTTTCGCCGTCTATATGCTTTGTGGCCTGTTGGTTGCGGTGCTGGGGCTGCCACGGGAAGCGTTCATGGCTGAGCTGTTTGCCGGCCTGACCACCTGGCAAACGCTGATCAAGCTGGCTTCGTTGATGATCCTGGCGCCTATCACCGAAGAACTGATGATGCGCCACTACGCACTGCGTCTGTTTCCCTATGAACGCAGCCACCTGTGGAAATGGGTTTCGGTTCTTGCCACCTCCGCCCTGTTCACCAGCCTGCATACTCAATACGGCAACTGGCCAACCCTGGCGCTGATATTCGCCGTTGGGTGCATCC
Organism: Pseudomonas sp. G11; assembly: GCF_029457515.1. Classification (NCBI taxonomy): domain Bacteria; kingdom Pseudomonadati; phylum Pseudomonadota; class Gammaproteobacteria; order Pseudomonadales; family Pseudomonadaceae; genus Pseudomonas; species Pseudomonas sp. G11. The sequence goes on along the minus strand of NZ_CP120377.1, from coordinate 3,633,782 downwards.
TTGCCCTTGCACGCATCGCCAGCGGTGGCCTGCGGGTACCGATCCTGCTGCATATGTTCGCCGAAGTGATCGCCTGCAGCCTGGATTGGACCTGGGCATCAGCAGGGCTCTACGGCTGATCAGAACAGGCCTGATGCCTGGGTGATACCCCGCTCGTAAATCCAGTTGAGCGCGCCGTCAGACCGCCCGGATAGGCGGCCTGCGACGGGCTCATGGGCAAAAGCCGCGCCCCTGCCATATGAAAAACTTGTCAACCCTCTCTGCCCCAAGGCTTTTTTTGGCCGCTTTGATCTGTCAAGCTGATGAGAACAATTATCAACAGCTTTACTATTTGCCAGGAATGGTATTCAGGGAGACTCAGGTTCATGTCTGTTCAACACCCAGGCGGCAAGGTTTTTTCACCCAGTTTTATGGCGATGGCGATGTGCCTGGCAACGTCCCAGGCGACCTTCGCAGCCGACACTGAAAAACCAGCACCGCTGGAACTGGGGGCTACCGAAATCTCCGGCCAACAGCTTGGCGACACCACCGAAGGCACGCAGTCCTACACCACCGGTGAGATGGCCACCGCCACCAAACTGCCCCTGAGCATGCGCGAAACGCCCCAAGCCGTGACGGTCATCACCCGTCAGCGCATGGACGACCAGGCCATGACCAGCGTCAACGACGTGGTCAAGAACACGCCGGGGCTGTTCCTCAGCCAAGCCAGCGGGCCGGGCCGGCAAACCTACAAATCGCGCGGTTTCGACATCGACAACATGATGTTCGACGGCCTGCCCAGCGCCTATTCCGGCTACGCCAACAGTGTGCAACCTAACCTGGCGATGTTCGACCGCGTGGAGGTGATCCGCGGCGCCACCGGCCTGGTTACCGGTGCCGGCAACCCCTCGGCGGCAATCAACTTCGTGCGCAAGCGCCCAACCCTTACCCCTCAGGTGTCGATTACCGGCGCGGCCGGCAGTTGGGATGACTACCGCGGGGAACTCGATGCTTCCAGCGCCTTGAACGACAGCGGCACCCTGCGCGGCCGGGTGGTTGGCTCATACCGCGATGCCAATAGTTTCCGCGACAAGGAAACCAGCGACCACGGCCTGTTCTACGCCATTGGTGAGGCCGACCTCAGCGAAAACACCATCGCCACCCTGGGGTTCTCGCAACAGGAAGACCAGACCAACTACTTCTGGGGCGGCCTGCCCCTGGGTGCCGACGGCCATCACCTGAACCTGCCCCGCTCCACCAACCCCGGCAGCGACTGGGAAAACAAGAAACTGACGATCCATACGGTGTTCGGCGATGTGCAGCATCGCTTCGACAATGGCTGGAAACTCAACCTCGCCGGCTCCGCCTCGCAACTGGACGGCGTGTTCACCGGCACCTACCAGTCGCGCTACCGGACCACACTGGCGAGAACCGCCTACCAGTCGCATCAGGACGACAAACAGTACGCCTTCGACACCTTCGCCAGCGGCCCGGTCGAAGCCTTCGGTCGCACCCACGAAGTAGTGGTCGGGACCAGCAAGCGCATCCTCGACGCCACCTCCAAGGAATACAGCCCCTATGACACCAACTATCCCCTCAATGGTGCAAAACCGGACTTCGTGCGCAATGGCAAAGGCCATGCCATCACCAGCCAGGACGGCGTCTACCTGACCACCCGCCTGAACCTGGCCGACCCGCTCAAAGTGATTCTCGGAGGGCGCCTGGACTGGTATGACTACGACGATCGCCAGGGTAACGGCGACTACAAAGTCACCCGCAACCTGACGCGTTACGCCGGTGTGATCTATGACCTGGACGAGCATCACTCGGTCTACGCCAGCTACACCGATATCTTCACCCCGCAAAGCAGCAAGGACCTCTCGGGCAAAGTGCTGGAGCCGATTGTTGGCGAGAACTACGAGGTGGGCCTCAAAGGCGAGTACTTCAATGGTGCCCTCAACGCCAGCGTGGCGGTGTTCCAGATCGACCAGAAGAACCGCGCCACCCAAGCCGCGACCCAGCTCGGTTGCCCTCAGCTCACCTGCTACGACGCCTCCGGGCTGGTGCGCAGCCAGGGTATCGACCTGGAACTGCAAGGCGCACTCACCGAGAACTGGCAGGTCGGCGGCGGTTTCACCTACACCCGCGTGCATTACATCAAGGACACCAACGCCGCCAACAAAAACCAGCGCTTCGACACGGACACCCCAGAACGGATGTTCAAGCTCACGACGTCGTACCGCTTCCAGGGCCCACTGGAAAAACTGCGCATCGGCGGCAACGTCTACTGGCAGAGTCGCATGTACAACGACGTCGTCCTCGCTGACAGCAGTCGCTACCGCCTGGAACAAGGCAGCTATGCCGTCGCAGACGTCATGGCTGGCTACCAGGTGACCCGGCACCTGGACCTGCAAGTGAACGTCAACAACCTCTTTGACCGCACCTACTACTCCGCCATCGGCACCAGCCCTATCTGGGGTTCCACCGACACCTACGGTAACCCCCGCAGCTTCGGCCTGACAGCCAAGTACACGTTCTAAATGCACTGGGCGCCGGTTTCGACCACGAAGTTGAAATCGGCGAACAGATCAAGCTGCAGGAATATTTACCTCGGTATCAGATACGTTACACTCGCCGCCTTAAACATCCGCCAGGGAGGCAACCATGAGCGTTCGCGGTCACGATCGACAGATCGACAATATCGAATTCAATGTGGCCAACATTGCCCGCAGCAAAGCGTTCTACGGCGAAGCGTTCGGCTGGACCTTCGTCGACTACGGCCCGACGTACACCGAATTCAGCGATGGCCGCTTGACGGGCGGTTTCACCACCGGCGAGCCCGTTCGCCCGGGTGGCCCCTTGATCATTTTGTACGCCGATGACCTCGATGACACCCAGCGACGGCTTGAAGCCGTGGGCGCCGTCATCACCCGTGCGACCTTCTCGTTCCCAGGCGGCAGCAGGTTCCACTTCACGGATCTCGACGGCTATGAACTGGCCGTCTGGACCGCTCAGCCATAAATCCCCGCTTGGATGCGCGCGACATTCCCGTACAAGGGAGTCGCGTCGTCATCCGTTGAACACCGACTTTTCTCCATCAGATAAATGCAGGCTGTGTAAATGCGCAAGATTGCCCTCCCGTTTTTGCTGCTGTTGCTGTGCCTGCACGGCTGTGCCGAAATGCCCGCCTACTCGAATGTCACCGCCAGCGACGCGAGCGATGAGTCGCGCTATACCGTCGTCGAAACCGACACTTATGCGGGGCGGCCTCAACGGCACCTGCTGGATGACCAAGCCGACCTGAACATCATCAGGGTCAACGATAAGAAGGTCGGGAACATCCCCTTCTCCACGTACTACTACAGGAACGACTCGCCCCAGCGCGCCATCCTTATACCCGGCAAATACAAGATCCAGCTGGAATACCGCTTGCCTCGGTACTTCATGTTTGCAGAACTGGATTTTGAGGGTAAACCCGGCCAGAAGATCATCGCCCGCTCGGAGTACATTGGGCTGAATCGAATCAAAGTCTGGTTGGAAGATGCCGCGACCGGTGAGGTGGTCAGCCAGCGGGCGAGATATTAAAGCCGCCCTCGACGCCTCCCGCTCATCAGCGGCGCACGGTTCACTTATCGCAGCGAGCAAACTCGTCCTCGGGTGGCGGAACGCGAAATGACAAAAGAGACAGCACGTCACATCTTGATCACCGGCGCGGCAGGTACCGGCACCACGACCTTAGCCGATGCGTTAGGCAAGGCGTTGAGCGCGACGCACCTGGAAGCCGATGACTATTTGTGGCTACCCAGTGACCCGCCCTATCAGCACCTGGCAGACAAAACGCAGCGAGGCGCGCGCTTGCGACAAGCAATGCACGCGCATGGCCGCACCGTGGTGGCCGGATCCATCATGGGCTGGGGCCAGCCGCTTGAAAGTGAGTTTGACCTTGTGGTGTTTCTTTATCTTCCTGCCGAACTCAGGTTGGCGCGATTGGAACATCGAGAAGCCAAGCGTTTCGGACAAGCAAGGCCCGAGTTTCTGGCGTGGGCGGCTCAGTATGACGAGGGAGACGCCCCTGGACGTAGCTTGGCCAGGCATCAGCAGTGGCTGTCTGCCCTGCCCTGTACGGTATTGATGCTGGAGGGGGATATGTCTGTGGCAGATCGAGTCCGGCGGGTATTGAGCACGCTCGACGGACTGAAGCGCCCGCCGTCAGTCACGTGAAAGGGCGTGATAGGCGCTCAGTCTTTAACCTCGGGCAAAGCGTCGCGCTTGGCGAAGATGCCTGCCATTTCCGCCGCGTTCTCAGTGCCCCAGGTACACAGCGGCACGATCGCCTCAGCCAGGCTGCGACCCAGCGGCGTCAGCGTGTAGTCCACGCGCGGCGGCACTTCTTTGTAATCGGTCCGCGCCAGCACGTGGTCGGCTTCCAGATCCTTCAATTGCTGGATCAGCACCTTGTCGCTGACGCCTGGGATCAAACGCTTGAGCTCGCCGTAGCGCTTCGGGCCGTCGCGTAGGAAAAACAAGACCAGCGGTTTCCACTTGCCCGAGATGATGCGCAGCGTGGCGTTGAGCCCGCAACCGGTACCGCAGATTTCAGAGTTTCTGGTCATTTTTTGATACTTACCAAAAGGTGCATACTTGTCCTTAGGTTATTAGCACCGCATCCTCGTCTCAAGCAAGCGATTTCCTGCTTGGGTACAACTCCAACGAAGGATGCACGTCATGACCAGATTGAATGGAAAGACCGCCGTGATCACCGGCGGCGCTACCGGCATCGGCCTCGCCGCGGCAAAACGCTTCATCGAGGAAGGCGCGTTCGTCTTCATCTTCGGCCGCCGGCAACAAGCGCTCGACGCCGCCGTGGCCGAGCTAGGCCCCAACGCCCGTGCGGTGAAAGGCTCGGTCTCTGATCAGGCCGACCTCGACCGGCTCTACGCAGCGGTGAAGGCCGAGCGTGGAACCCTCGACATCGTCTTCGCCAATGCCGGGGCGGGAAGCCCGCTTGCGCTCGGTACAATCACCGCCGAGCACATTGACGAAGTCTTCGACACCAACGTGAAGGGCTTGATCTTCACGGTGCAGAAGGCGCTGCCGCTGATGGGCCAGGGCGGTTCGATCATCCTCACCGGATCGAGCGCCGGCACCACCGGCGCCCCGGCATTCAGCGCCTACAGCGCGAGCAAGGCGGCCGTACGCAACCTCGCGCGCAGCTGGGCGCAAGACCTGAAGGACACCGGCATCCGAGTCAACGTGCTGTCGCCTGGGCCAACGGCCACCGAACTCGCGAAGGCAGCGCTAGGTGAGGAAGGCATGAAGGTCTTCGCCTCGATGAATCCGCTCCAGCGCATGGCCGATCCAGTGGAGATCGGCGCGGTGGCTGCCTTTCTCGCATCGCACGACAGCAGCTTCATGACCGCCAGCGAGGTCGCCGTCGACGGCGGCCTGGCCCAAATCTGACTCGCTACGCCCGGCCGCTCACTCGATTCGATATTCGCAGCGGCTGGGCGTGGTAAACCTGAGGAGAAACGCTATGAGCTACGCAATTATCGGCTTCGGCAAGCTCGGCCAAGCGCTTGCCAAGGCCTTTGCCCGAAGCGGCATCGACGTATCCGTTGCGACCACTCGCGCTCCGGAAAGCTTTGCATCCCTGGCTGCCGCGATCGGCCCCCAGATCACGGCCACAACGCTGGCGGAGGCCGTCAAGGCGGACATCCTCTTTTTGGCGGTCCGGTACGAGTCGCACGGGGATGTTGCACAGGCGCTGCCGACCTGGACGGGAAAGATCATCATCGACGTGACCAATGCTTACGGCGTGCCCCCAGAAACACTGGGAGGACAGCCCTCTTCCGAGCTCATCGCGCAGGCCTTCACGGGGGCCAGACTGGTTAAGGGTTTCAACCATCTGGTCGCTGCCGTCCTTGACCAGGATCCAGCGGTCCAGGGCGGCAGGCGAGTCGTGTTCCTGGCGAGCGACGATGACAGCGCCGCGGAAGAGGTTGCTGCGCTTGCGAACAATCTCGGTTTCTCGCCGCTGCGACTGGGCGGGCTTTCGGAAGGTGGCCTGCTGGTCCAGGCGCGCGGAAACAGCTGGGGGCCGCTGATCTTCAAGGACCTGGTCAAGTTCGACTGACGTATTGCGCGCGCACATGTCGGTACGAGCCGGCCTCGCGGATAAAGGCCAGCCTCTGACTGATTGAAGCGCGGTCCTGGCTCGATCGCTCGCCCCCTCTCAATTTCGATGCAGCAGCGTATTGGGCGCAACGCCGAATGCCTTGCGGAACGCATGGCTGAAATGGGAAAAATCAGAAAACCCGAAATCCAGTGCCGCCTGGGAAACACTGCGCACCTGGCCGCGTTCAATCGCTTCGCGGCTGGCGTTGAGGCGCTCCTTCCAAATCTCGGCCACGGGAGTCTTCTGATAGCGTGCGAAGGCGCGTGTAACGGTTCTGGTGGACACGTTGTGGGCCTGCGCGATGACTTCAATCGACAGGTCCGGCTCGGTCAGGTGCCGTTGAATGTACTTCATGATGCGACCGTAGAGATCCAGTTCTTCATGGGTGGTCTTCAAGTCCTGCACTTCCAGGCTGATGACGAGAAGGTCGAGCAAAGCACTGGAATAACGGTTCGAGATGGCCTCGTCCTGCAACGATGCCGGCGTACTTGCGGCCTGACGTAACATTTCCCGCAATGGGATTACGCCAGGGCGCCGATCGTCGAGGACCATTGCGGTGTAGTCCGCGATGCGCGGCAGACGTTCGACGAGCAAGTTCCGAGGAATACGGACCAGGTGGTTTTCGGTACCACCGAAGCTGAATCGAAACGCCTGAGTTGCGTCATAAAGAAACAAATTGCCCGACGCCAGATTGGCTTTCCGGCCGCCCTGTTCAATTTGACCATGGCCATTTCGAGAGAAACCCAACCACAGTTCTTCGGCCGGACCGCTGCGCAGGTGGCGCTCGGAACGCTCCCAATAATGCAGGGGCGATGACAATGAACAGATGTCCAGATCGCCTAAGGTATTGACGGCGAGCGCACCATCGAAACTGCTCTGGGACAAGGGTTTGCTATCGGCCGTCAGACAATGGCGGCAAACCACTTCCTTCCAATATTCAAAGCGACGGGGTGCGGCAACGGCAAGGGTCGAATACTGAGTGCTTGGGTTCATGGCACTGACCTCGGTACGGCAATGCAAAAGAGCTCGATGATGTGTAACTGTTTGTCACCGTTAGCAATTAACAGGCCAAGCACACGCAGGGACATCCCAAGGGCTTTACGACGAGGTTTGCATCGAGGTGGCGCCAGCCCGGGGTGGAGATTGAAGCGCCCGCCATCCCCATTCAGAGGCACAGGGCCTCACATTTTCGGCCCGGGTGCACCAACCCCGATCATGGCCCGGCAGTGCCAGCGTTGTCTTTTCCAACCAAACGGTTGTCCTGACGAACAAAGCGACCCATCGCCGTTCCGCCTAGTTTTCACCTCACAGCAGCTCATCCCCGCACTGATGAGGCACCCCATGCATCGACAACGTTCACACCCCTTGCCGGACGCTTCCTGGCCTTTGCACACGCGCGACCTCGTGCCTGAAGAGTCGGTGTACTGGTTGATCGAATGGGGGGCCATGAAGCTGCTGCACCGACAGCGGGAGACCCACCCTGCCACCGGGGCGTTGAATCCTACCCGCATGCCTGAATGAAAATAACGAGGAGCCCAAGATGGAATCTGCGATCGACACGCATCTCAAATGCCCACGCACCCTGTCTCGTCGCGTGCCCGAAGAGTATCAGCCACCCTTCCCAATGTGGGTCGCACGCGCTGACGAACAACTGCAGCAAGTGGTGATGGGTTATCTCGGCGTGCAGTATCGCGGCGAGGCACAACGCGAGGCCGCGCTGCAGGCCATGCGGCATATTGTGAGCAGCTTCAGCCTGCCGGATGGCCCGCAGACCCACGACCTGACCCACCACACCGACAGCAGCGGCTTCGATAATTTGATGGTCGTGGGTTACTGGAAAGACCCGGCCGCCCACTGCCGCTGGTTGCGTTCGGCCGAGGTCAACGATTGGTGGACCTCGCAGGACCGCCTCGGTGAAGGCCTTGGTTATTTTCGTGAGATCAGCGCGCCGCGGGCCGAGCAGTTTGAGACCCTCTACGCCTTCCAGGACAACCTGCCCGGTGTCGGCGCAGTCATGGACAGCACCAGTGGCGAAATCGAGGAGCACGGTTACTGGGGATCGATGCGCGACCGTTTCCCGATATCCCAGACAGACTGGATGAAGCCCACGAACGAGCTGCAAGTGGTCGCCGGTGACCCTGCCAAAGGTGGTCGGGTGGTGATCATGGGGCATGACAACATCGCCTTGATTCGTTCAGGCCAGGACTGGGCGGATGCCGAAGCTGAGGAGCGCTCCCTGTACCTCGACGAGATCCTGCCGACCTTGCAGGACGGCATGGACTTCCTGCGCGACAACGGCCAGCCCCTGGGCTGCTACAGCAACCGGTTCGTGCGCAATATCGACCTGGACGGCAACTTCCTCGACGTGAGCTACAACATCGGTCACTGGCGTTCGCTCGAGAAACTCGAACGCTGGGCGGAATCGCACCCTACCCACCTGCGTATTTTCGTGACGTTCTTTCGGGTGGCCGCGGGGTTGAAAAAGTTGCGGCTGTACCACGAGGTATCGGTCTCGGACGCCAAAAGCCAGGTATTCGAGTACATCAACTGTCATCCGCACACCGGCATGTTGCGGGATGCCGTTGTCGCGCCCACCTGACACTCAACGCTGACCCATCTGTCCTGGAGGGCGTCGCTCCTCCCTCCAGCCTGACGCCGGGTTCACCCCATTATTTTTTGGTCCCTCATCTCTAGCGCATGGGGTGGGGGCCACTTTTTGGCAGGGATTTGATCATGAAACCGAATCGAAGTGTGCTGGTGCTGGGAATGTTGCCGGGAGGTTTCGAACCGTTGCGCGCAGGGGCCAATGCCTCGCTTTTTTTATTATCGGCACGCGCAGCGATCTGATCTTTATCTTCTGAGTGCAGATGTCTTTTTCAACCAAATGAGTGTCCTGCTCAACCATGCAAATACGGCCATAGCGGCCTAATTTTATCTCCATTGCGACCCGGACTCAGTGGGTCCCACGGGCTCGAAACGGTTGTCGAACAATCCCGAGCCGGTGTGTCGATCATCGATCAAAAGACAGGAAAATCATGGCCATTACTCGCCCTACCCTCGACCAGGTTTTAGACATCGCGACCCAGTTGCACATGCAACTGACGCACGAACAGGCAGCGTCCTACCTGGAACTGATGCAACCGAGTTTCGACGCTTACGACCTGGTCGACGAACTGGCTGATTTCGTTCCGCCAATACGCTACGACCGCAGTTCAGGCTATCGCCCATCGGCCAAGGAAAACCCTCTGAACGCCTGGTACTACCGAACAGAAGTGAATGGTGCCCGCGAAGGCCTGCTGGCGGGCAAAACCGTCGCGCTCAAAGATAATATCTCCCTGGCAGGCGTCCCCATGATGAACGGCGCAGCGCCGTTGAAAGGCTTCGTCCCGGGGTTCGATGCCACGGTGGTCACCCGCTTGCTCGATGCGGGGGCGACCATTCTCGGCAAAGCCACCTGCGAGCACTACTGCCTTTCAGGAGGCAGCCACACCTCCGATCCAGCCCCGGTGCACAACCCACATCGCCACGGTTATGCCTCTGGCGGTTCCTCATCAGGCAGCGCGGCATTGGTTGCGGCCGGTGAGGTGGACATCGCCGTGGGCGGCGATCAAGGCGGCTCCATTCGGATCCCGTCGGCCTTCTGCGGTACCTACGGCATGAAGCCCACCCACGGCCTGGTGCCCTACACCGGCGTCATGGCGATTGAAGCCACGATCGATCATGTCGGCCCCATCACCGGTAACGTGCGCGACAACGCGCTGATGCTGCAGGCAATGGCCGGTGCAGACGGACTCGACCCGCGCCAGGCGGCGCCTCAGGTCGATGACTATTGCAGTTACCTGGAAAAAGGCGTGAGCGGACTCAGAATCGGGGTGTTGCAAGAGGGATTCGCGCTTGCCAACCAGGACCCTCGCGTGGCGGACAAAGTGCGCGACGCCATCGCCCGACTCGAGGCGTTGGGCGCTCATGTCGAGCCGGTCTCCATTCCCGAGCACAACCTGGCAGGGTTGTTGTGGCACCCCATCGGTTGCGAAGGCTTGACCATGCAGATGATGCATGGCAACGGCGCAGGCTTTAACTGGAAAGGACTTTACGATGTCGGCCTGCTGGACAAACAAGCCAGCTGGCGCGAGCACGCAGACCAATTATCCGCGTCGCTCAAGCTCTGCATGTTCGTCGGCCAATACGGCCTGTCGCGCTACAACGGACGCTACTACGCCAAGGCCCAGAACCTTGCACGCTTTGCCCGGCAGGGATACGACAAAGCGCTGCAAACCTATGACCTGCTGGTGATGCCGACCACGCCCATCACGGCCCAACCCCACCCGCCAGCGAACTGCTCGATCACGGAGTACGTGGCTCGCGCGTTGGAAATGATCGGCAATACCGCGCCACAGGACATCACCGGGCATCCGGCCATGTCGATTCCGTGTGGCCTGCTGGACGGCCTGCCCGTTGGGCTGATGCTGGTCGCAAAACACTACGCCGAGGGCACGATTTACCAAGCGGCGGCGGCGTTTGAAGCCTCGGTGGACTGGCGCACGCTCTGAGCCTTTTACAGGCGCTGCCACCCCCTGAAGAACGATAAGAAAGACCGGCAAGTTGCAATGACTTTTCAACCGCGTTGACTGATAGGAGTTACCCCATGAGTACATCGATTTCCACGACCGCGACACCTTCGACACCCGGTGAGAGAGCATGGGCCTTGTTTCAAGTGCTCAAGAGCAAGGAACTCATCCCAGAGGGCTATGTCGAGCAGCTCACTCAATTGATGGCCCACGACTGGAGCCCGGAGAACGGCGCTCGCGTGGTCGCCAAGGCATGGGTCGATCCGCAGTTCCGGGCGCTGCTGCTCAAGGACGGAACAGCCGCTTGCGCGCAGTTCGGCTACACCGGCCCACAAGGCGAATACATCGTCGCCCTGGAAGATACACCGGGGGTGAAGAACGTCATTGTCTGCAGCCTGTGCTCCTGCACCAACTGGCCGGTCCTCGGCCTGCCGCCCGAGTGGTACAAGGGCTTTGAGTTTCGTGCGCGCCTGGTCCGGGAGGGGCGCACCGTACTGCGCGAGCTGGGGACGGAGTTGCCGAGCGACACGGTCATCAAAGTCTGGGATACCAGCGCCGAAAGCCGTTACCTGGTGTTGCCGCAAAGGCCTGAAGGCTCTGAGCACATGAGTGAAGAACAGCTTCAACAGCTGGTGACCAAAGACGTGCTGATTGGCGTCGCCCTGCCACGCGTTGGCTGAGAAAAAACAACTCATCATCGTTCAACTTGCGGAGTTTTCATTATGGATGGCTTTCACGATCTCGGCGGTTTCCAAGGCTTTGGCAAAGTGCCGCACACCATCAACAGCCTCAGCTACAAACAGGTTTTCAAGCAGGACTGGGAACACCTGGCCTATAGCTTGATGTTTGTCGGCGTTGACCAATTGAAAAAGTTCAGCGTGGACGAAGTGCGTCATGCCGTCGAACGCCTGGACGTTCGCCAGCATGTCGGCACCCAGTACTACGAACGCTACATCATCGCGACCGCCACGCTGCTGGTGGAAACGGGCGTTATCACCCAGGCGGAGCTCGATCAGGCATTGGGTTCCCACTTCAAGCTGGCGAGCCCCGCCCATGCGACAGGTCGCCCGGCGATCACCGGCAGGCCGCCCTTCGAAGTGGGCGATCGGGTTGTGGTTCGAGACGAATATGTGGCGGGGCATATCCGCATGCCGGCCTACGTGCGCGGTAAGGAAGGCGTGGTCCTGCACCGCACCTCAGAGCAGTGGCCCTTCCCCGACGCCATTGGCCACGGCGACTTGAGCGCAGCCCATCAGCCTACCTACCACGTCGAGTTTCGCGTGAAAGATCTATGGGGTGACGCGGCAGATGACGGTTACGTCGTGGTCGATCTTTTCGAAAGCTACTTGGATAAGGCCCCCGGTGCCCAAGCGGTGAACGCATGATTGAAGGCGCCCAGGCGGGCCGACTGCCGGTGACGGTCCTTTCCGGCTTCCTCGGCGCCGGCAAAACCACCCTGCTCAACGCTATCCTGCGCAATCGCCAAGGACTGCGGGTCGCGGTCATCGTCAACGACATGAGCGAAGTCAACCTCGATGCCGAATCGGTGCAGCGCGACGTCTCGCTGCACCGTGGCCGCGATGAGTTGATCGAGATGAGCAATGGCTGCATTTGCTGCACCCTGCGCGCCGACCTGCTGGAACAGATCAGTGACCTGGCACGTCAGCAGCGCTTCGATTACCTGCTTATCGAATCCACGGGGATCTCCGAACCGATGCCGGTCGCGGAGACCTTCGCCTTCCTCGACACCGAAGGCTTCAGCCTCAGCGAGCTGGCACGCCTTGATACACTGGTGACGGTGGTCGATGGCAGCCAATTTCAGGCGCTGCTGGAATCGACGGATACCGTTGCCCGCGCCGACACCGAGGCGCACACGTCCACGCGTCACCTGGCGGATCTTCTGATCGAACAGGTGGAGTACGCCAACGTCATTCTGGTCAACAAGCGGGACCTGATCGACGAGCCCGGCTACCAGGCAGTGCATGCGATCCTCGCTGGCCTCAACCCGAGCGCGCGGATCATGCCGATGGCTCACGGGAACGTCGCGCTGTCCAGCCTCCTCGACACCCATCTGTTTGATTTACCCAGCCTCGCAGCCTCGCCGGGCTGGATGCGTAAAATGGAAGCTACCGATACGCCGGCCTCGGAGTCGGATACCTATGGCGTGACATCCTGGGTCTACCGGGAGCGCGCGCCTTTTCACCCCCAGCGCTTGCTCGAGTTTCTACAGAAGCCCTGGCACAACGGTCGCTTGTTACGCAGCAAAGGTTACTTCTGGCTCGCCAGCCGCCACCTGGAAATCGGCCTGCTGGCGCAAAGCGGCAAGCAGTTCCAGTGGGATTATGTCGGGCGCTGGTGGAACTTCATCGAGCCATCGCAATGGCCGCGGGACGAATATCGGTTGCAGGGCATCATGGCCAAGTGGGACAGCGTTGTCGGCGACTGCCGACAGGAGCTGGTCTTCATCGGCCAGGGGCTCGACACCCGCGTCTTGCAGCGCGAACTCGACCATTGTTTGCTGAGTGCCCAGGAAATAGCCGCCGGCCCACTGGCCTGGCAGGCACTGCCGGCGGCGACGGCCTTTGACACCGAGGCCTTATCGGCACGCCCCACGCCCCCCCATGGCGGTTCAACCGACTTGACCCGGTAGAGGTACACCATGCTCTTTTTTAGCCGTACCACCCGCTGGGTCTTGGCGCCGCTTGCCGACAGACTGGACCAGCCTGACCAGGCATGCACGCCGTTGTCGTCGAACAACCCTTTGCTGCGACGCATCCTGACCGGCGTCGAGCAATTGCTGCAAGAGCGCAGCGCCCTGAAAGAACAGGCACGCGCGCTGACACAGGAAGTCACCCAACTGGACGAGCGCGTGGCCTGCCGTGACGCGCTTTTGCGGCAATGGGAGGCTCGCTGGGCCCTGGTCAGCCACGGCGCAGGTGAACTGTTCTGGGAACTGGAGGTGAATGGAACCGCTGCACCGTCACTGGCATGCGCAATGAGGTGGACGGGGTCTGCGTCGATCCTGGCTCCGGGCATTGATCAGCTTGGCCATTGGAACGAACAGCTCCATCCGGCCGACCGTCAACGCCATTTGGATACCCTTGCCAGGCACCTGGCCGATCGCAGCGGGCGTACGCCGTTTGTGTTGGACGTGCGAATACAGCCCGCAGCGGGCGACGACTATCGCTGGTGCAGGATCAGCGGTGATTCACGCCGCGATGCGCAAGGCCTGCCTGTGGCGATGGGTGGCAGCCTGCGGGACATTCACCAACAACACCTGCAAGACGAGGTGCTGGAACTGGCGGCGACACGCTTCGACATCTCCCGGGAAATGCTGCATGACGGGCTCTGGGATATCGAGGTCGTGGCCGGCGACCCGGCGAACCCGAAAAATACCATCTGGTGGTCATCGCAAATGCGTCGGCTGCTGGGGTACACCACGGTCGAGGAGTTTCCCAATACATTGGAAAGCTGGACCTCGCGCCTGCACCCCGACGACAGCGAACGGGCTATCGCTGCGTTCGTCGCCCATGTCGACGACCGCAGCGGCAAAACACCGTTTGACGTGGATTATCGACTCAAGCACAACAACGGCACTTACCGCTGGTTTCGCGGCCGCGGCCAAACCCGGCGCGCGGACGATGGCTCCCCGCAAAGAGTCGTGGGCGCCATTACGGATATCCATGCCAGCCATGAAGAGCGTGCGCTGCGCGAGGCTCAGGAACAGCAACACCGCATGATGCAGGAAACCTTGAGCAAGCTGACGCAGATTGTCGCCACCATCCAGGGCATCGCCAGCCAGACCAACCTCCTGGCGCTGAACGCAGCCATTGAGGCGGCGCGCGCAGGCGAAGCCGGACGCGGCTTCGCAGTGGTCGCCGATGAAGTCCGCAAGTTGGCCACGCGAACCAGCCAGGCCACCCAGCAAGCAGCCGACATGATGGACGGCTAGCCCCATGAACACACCCCAGCCGGTGGCGACAGCCAGCCGTTGCCATGCCTGCATGTAGAGGCTGCTGGGGTTTTCGCAAGACCGATCCCCACAATAATAATCAGGTGTCGATATGCGCGATTATGAACACGTTGTTGAATCCTTCGATTATCTGCAGAGCGCCACCCAGGATTTGCATGGCGAACTTACTGCTTTGAACGCCTGCGTCGAATGCTGCGACCGGCATGCCCACGGCGAGGCCGTGGCGTTGTATTGCGAAGCGCAGGATGGCCATGCCGAGCGCTACGGGTTTCGCGACCTGCAACGCCAGGCGGCGCGCTTCGGCAATTTCTTGCGTGAACAAGGCGTCAAGCCGGGCGATCGCGTCGCCGGCCTGATGCCACGCACGGTTGAACTGTTGATTGCCATTTTGGGCACCTGGCGCATCGGCGCGGTCTACCAACCGCTGTTTACGGCCTTCGGCCCCAAGGCCATCGAACAACGCTTGAACTGCTCGAACGCCCGCTGGATCGTGACCGACCCGCACAACCGTCCGAAGCTGGACGACGTCACTGACTGCCCCAGCATCGTTGTGACCGGTGGCGCCCCACAGAACCCCGCTGATCACCACTTCTGGAGCGCACTGAACCGCCAGGCTGACGATTGCGCGCCGGTGCTGCTGGATGCCAGTGCGCCGTTCCTGTTGATGTGTACCTCTGGCACCACGGGGCCGGCCAAACCGCTGGAGGTGCCGTTAAGCGCGATTCTGGCCTTCAAGGGCTATATGCGTGATGCGATTGACTTGCGTGCGGACGACCACTTCTGGAACCTGGCTGACCCGGGTTGGGCCTATGGTTTGTATTACGCGGTGACCGGCCCGCTGGCTTGTGGGTACGCAACGCTGTTCTACGACGGCCCCTTCACGGTGGAAAGTACCCGTCACATCATTGCCAAGTACGCAATCAACAACCTGGCCGGTTCGCCCACCGCCTACCGCTTCCTGATCGCCGCGGGGGCCGAGTTCGCCGACGCCGTTCGTGGGCGCCTGCGGGCCGTCAGCAGCGCCGGAGAACCGCTCAACCCGCAAGTCGTGCGGTGGTTTGCCGAACAGCTTGGCGTGGTGATTCACGACCACTACGGGCAAACGGAAATCGGCATGGTGCTGTGCAATCACCACGGCTTGCGTCACCCGGTCCGCGAAGGCTCAGCGGGTTATGCGGTGCCCGGATACCGCATCGTCGTGTTGGATAAGGCACACCGGGAATTGCCAGCCGGCCAGCCGGGCGTACTGGCCGTTGATCGCGAGCGCTCGCCGTTGTGCTGGTTCGACGGCTACCTCGGCATGCCCACCCAGGCCTTTGCAGGGCGCTATTACCTGAGCGGCGATATTGTGGAGCTCAATGACGACGGCAGTATCAGCTTCGTCGGCCGCAATGATGACCTGATTACCACGTCCGGCTACCGCGTCGGACCGTTCGATGTGGAAAGCGCGCTGATCGAACACCCAGCGGTGGTCGAGGCGGCCGTGATCGGCAAACCCGATCCGCAACGCACCGAGTTGATAAAGGCGTTTGTCGTGCTGAACACACCCTACCTGCCAAGCCCTGAGTTGGCGGAGGAGCTGCGCCTGCATGTACGCCAGCGTCTAGCCGCACATGCTTATCCGCGGGAAATGGAGTTTGTCGACCATCTGCCCAAGACCCCAAGTGGCAAGTTGCAACGGTTCATTCTGCGCAACCAAGAGATTGCCAAGCAACAGGCGCTTGGTTAAGCCCCCTGATCGGTCAAGCTCAGCGCCGCGTCCTTGCATGATCGACACCCCGCCCCGGAGCCGCCATGGACCTCGCCACCGTCGCCCTCCTCCCCGCCGGCTTCGCCCTGTGGGGTTATGGGCACTGGCGCGTCAGGACTTTCTGGTGGTGACAGGCAAGCCTGGTGGTGGGCTATATGAAATATCCTAGACGGTTGCTCCTGGCTGTTTTCAGGCTTTCGTACGGTCGAAAACCGGCCAGCGGTTGCCACTTGGCTGGACCCTTTCGTTTGATTAACGGATAGGGTTTATCCCGTCCTCGACAAGTGAAGAGAACGCTTGAACCGTAGGCTCGGCTCTAGGAGTACACGGTACCGGGTGGCATTTTTATACCGCACAGTGTTCGGTAGAAAATACCATTTCCATATACCAAGCATTTATCGTGGGCTTGGGCTTTAAGCATTAACGCTCGCAATCTTTCGACAATCCGAACGGCTCGACGTCTGAATAACAGCGGTTTGATTGGCCGCTTTTCTTGCCCTGGATGTTGGATTTCACCGAGATACTCCTGCCAACTCTTTGGTTGCTGACAGAGCTGTGTTTCGAGATCGTTCAAAATTGCCAGTACGTCAGCTAGATCGTCATTTCTCAAGCGGAACGTTACATTCATTGATTCAATGCCTATCCCTGCATCTCTTTGTGCATATCGTTCAAAAGCAGGTGCTATAAGGGAAAAATATCCAAACGTATGAAAGCAGTCAGACCTGAAAGTAATTCGGTCTTCTGGGTCTAGCGGACCCAAATGCTCTGTTTTTTTCGATGCATATAAGCCGATTATATGATGCATGGTGACTGTACCAAACTACTGACATACTTATGGACGAAGGCAAGCTCACACTCCTGCGAGGACACAGGCTAGAAGGTTCGTGGCATCTATCGGCCACTTCCTCTGACCGTTTTCTGGCGGCTGTCACCGGCAGCTATGGGGTCCAGGTTGTGTGAACAGTGCCGATGAATCTAAAGAGCATTAGACAAACAACCTCAGGTCTTTCACATTCCCTCTAAAGCGGGTCAGGAAAAAGACATGCCTTCACGTTTGGCATCCAGCTACCCAAATATTCAACATGCATTGGACGCGATCATTCCAAGCAAAAAATTGGACGTGGCTACTCGTATTGTCCTATGGGCGGCGAGTGACGCCGGGCTAGATCCAGCCGAAATTATGGTCACGCTGTCAAAGCTAGATCCAGTGCTTTTCGACAACCTTTGTTCTGAAATGGAGGTGCAGTATTTCAGACTTTTCGAGCGCGGAGATGAGAGGCACCTATCGTTTTTCTGTAAGGCTCGAGCCTACAGCGCCGGCGCTTGGTTGGCTCGTGAGGCACCCTACGAAGCAATTTACGAGTCAATATTTGCCACAGAGAAACCACTTGTAATTGCTGATTTTTTGTAGGTAAAAATGGACCTAACCGGTTTCTGTAGCCATCCAGGTCAAAAAAAAATGGAGCTGAGCCGTAAACTCCTTTGGCTTAGCATACGGGCTCCTTGCCTGGGACAAGAAAAAAGAGATCTGCATGCTCATACACGGGTAATGCTGAACAAACAGCTCGACATGTTCTTCGAGTGTTTGCGGCCACATCAGGTCCTTTTCAGAGCGAAGTACTTGAGTTGACCGGATGAGTTTGCGCGAGGCTTCCCGTTGCAAGCGTAGCGATTGCGTCGGTGTGGTCGCCTGATCGATAAGATCGGCATACCGGGTCAATTCGGATTCAAAGTCACCATTCACGGCAATGGCGATATCACGCGACGGCTTGAGCCGGTCGAAGCGCTTGCTCAGATCATTCCCCCATAAGCAACGGCAGTGATGCTTGAGCCAATACCCCCAGCTCAATCGGTTGCCTGCCGCCAATACTTCAGAACGACTACCGATGTCGAAATCGATCTTGATGACTTCGGTATGCCGATTTTCCAGCGTGCGCCTTTTCGACTCGAACATTTCGAGATCCTGCGACGTGGGAGTGCTCTGCAGAACAAGGGTTAGGTCAAGGTCAGAAACCCCCAGCACGGCGTCGCCTCTAGCGACGCTGCCATAAATATAAATCCCGTCCAGCAGAGGTTCCGAGCGAGTGAGCGTCATGCAAACGTCCACCAGTAAATCTTGAAACTGTGGCTGTATCTCGACGTTGGGCACGGTGAGGATATAACCGTCTGCATCGATGCCACGAGGATGGAGTCGTTCCATGAAGCCGTCCGTGAGTTGTGTTCAGAGAGGTACTTTAACAGGGCCAATAGTGACTGCTTCTGGCCGTTTTGAGTCGGTCGCAACAGGCAGAAAACGACCGATTCTGTTGAAAAAGTAGCTCCCCTGGCCGACCTCCGGCAAAATCTCTTCATTGGCCGGAGGGGGATCACACAGCATGATGGGACAGTTATCGAGTGGGCAGGAGCGACTGTTTTACTCCTTCAACCTTGAAGATCACATCCCAGCCAATCACCTTCTGCGCAGCATTGATCGGTGTCTCGATCTGAGCGACCTGCGCCATTACCTCGCTGATTTCTATAGCCCGATTGGGCGCCCTTCAATTGATCCTGAACTGATGATCCGCATGCTGGTCGTGGGCTACTGCTATGGCATCCGCTCCGAGCGGCGGTTGTGCGAAGAGGCCCATTTGAACCTGGCGTATCGCTGGTTCTGCCGGTTGAGCCTTGAAGATGAAGTACCCAATCACTCGACGTTTTCCAAAAATCGACACGGCCGTTTTCGGGACAGTGATCTGTTCCGCTGGTTGTTCAATGAAGTACTGCGTCGCTGCATGGATGCAGGGTTGGTCAAAGGCGAAGGCTTTGCCGTGGACGCCAGCATTATCAAAGCGGATGCCAGCCGGCAGCGCGGTGTACCGGGCGATGAACAGGTCAACTGGAGCGATCCGGCCCTGAGCACCCGCGCCGTGCGTGAGTATCTTGAGGCACTCGATGAAGAGGCTCTGGCCGAAACGCTACCGAAGCGCCTATCGCTGACTGATCCTCAAGCCCGCTGGACCGCAGCTCCAGGTGGCCCAGCGTTCTACGCTTACTCCACGAATTATCTGATCGATACCGAGCACGGTGTCATCGTGGATGTGGAACCCACACCGGCTCATCGCACGGCCGAGGTCGAGAGCACCAAGATCATGATCGACCGGGTCGAGGCGCAGTTCGACATCAAGCCGGAACGCCTTATTGGCGACACCGCTTACGGAACCGCGCCGATGCTGGCCTGGATGGTGGAGGAAAAAGACATAGAGCCGCATGTGCCGGTATGGGACAAAACCGAGCGCAAGAACGACAGTTTATCGAGCAACGATTTCCACTGGAATGAGGAGACTGAGGAATACCGCTGCCCAGCCGGCAATGCCTTGCGCAGCGAATGGCGTGCCTTCAAGAATGAGCGTTCGCACGTCACCAAAGCCAACACCATCATCTTCCGATCCCGGCAGACCGACTGCGTTTCCTGTCCGATGAAAGCCAAGTGCTGCCCGAACACGGCGTTCCGCAAGATCGCTCGCAGCGTCCATGAAGCCGCTCGTGATGTGGCTCGGCGCATTGCAGCAACGCCGGCGTATCAGCGCTCTCGCCACGAACGTAAAAAGGTCGAAATGTTGTTTGCCCACCTCAAGCGCATCCTGAAATTGGATCGCTTGCGGCTACGTGGCATGAGTGGCGCGACCGATGAGTTCACGCTGGCGGCTGCGGTACAGAACCTGCGTCGACTGGCCAAACTCACATCTCAAGGGCCACCTGCCACGGGATAGGTGCGCCTGCACGAAGCAAAAAACCTCAAATTAACCCAATAACAGAGCAGCAAAGGTCAACGAAGGGCCGAGAAACCACTCAATGTGGTGAGTAGGTTCTCCGGGGGGAGCCGTGCCTGAGTTCAGGCGAACTGAAAATCCGACTTTTTCAACAGAATCGACCCATTGCGGCCATTCGCAGGAGCCACCAGAATCGAGGGACTGCTGGTCGTGAGGTGACGCATGGTGAGAATTGAAGTATCAGAAGAAGCTGACTGGAAACTTTTCGAGTATGTGGCCCGGGTTCTTGAGCAAGGGCTGGGCGGTTGCTGGAAAGAGAGGCTCGATGGCTCGGACCAGCGCTACTGGGATCTGTTAGTGGATGAACACACGCTTACCCTGCACCTTGAACACTATTTAGGCATTTCAGTGGTCATTCCCGATGGCGCAGATGACATCGCTCAAAGAGTATGTGCGTTGCTCAAGCAGCCTCCTTGCGGGTAAGCCCGCTCCAACAAAGATCACAACTGATCTAGACGGCAGCTGTGGGTCGATAGCGGGCTTATCAAGCCCTGCCCATTTCCTCGCACCAGATATCGACAAGCAGGCTCCGCTCGACCCATAGCAGACGTCGAGGGCCATAGTTATGTGCCGCTCAGAAAACGATTTCGCACCGCGCTTTAGCGGCCTGTACTCGTAATGTCAGGCCAGACTCGAAGCGTATTACAAGGTGATGATCTGGTTGGATGTTATCTGTGAGGTAAAAGGTTTGTGTCTCCGCACCGGACTCCACCACTCCAATCGAATGAAGAACATTACCGTCACTGTCAGCCAGGTTTTCATCCCGCCCACTCGCTGAAAAGTAGTCAACCTCATGGAAGCTGATAGTAATCTTGCGTGCTTCTTCAGTCGGCACCCATGAGTCACTCCGTCGAGTGAAGCTAAGTACAATCGACCGATCCACGATCTCGTAAATGATGGCGCCGGCTTGATAGAAGTTATGCAGATCGTATGCACGGTCGTGAATCTCGACCTCGATATGCCCAAACACGAAACCATGGAATTGCATGGATTAGCCCTAATGATCTAACGGTAGGAGTGCATCGTACTGCATGGTCGCAATGGCCGCTTCTGGCCGACCGCTGCCCTTAGACATAGGCAAAAATCGGCCAAAAGCGGTCACTCCTACTGATCACATGCAATCGCTGGATAATTGGGAGTGTCATCGCCAAAACTTCCACCAAGGACGAACTCGTTCCTCATCCATCGTTGTGCTTGTCTGCCTGTAAACAGCAGTTGCGATCGCATGAGTCTGCGCCGCTATCTCATCCAACCAATCTTGAGGCCCGATCCAGTGATCGTGAACTACCTCCAGAAACTCTCGATCCAAAGGCAGCTCGGAGGCATCGCCAACGACCGTACTGAAAGCCTCGCATTTTGGACACCATGCCGTGGTCTCAGTAAACCGTGTCACATCAGAAGCAGGAAATACCGCATAGCAACCAAAGCAAGCGCAATGGTTGCTGGCGAGGATTTCTGTCTGATTGCGGTTCGCATGATCATGCGTGCTGTAAGTGTCGGGCATTCATACCTCCATCGCAGCGCCAGATTAGTTGAGCCGCGATCACAAGGCAGTCAGGCGATTCAGCTGCTCTGCCGAAGGAAATCCTAGTGTCCGATAGCGAGGTGGATAGCCAGCTTCTGTAGTCAGCAGATCGCCAAGCTCGGATTCAAACTCGCTCCATAGAACGGTTTTGACTGTAGGTTCCCCACCCTCAACGGGTTCAACCAACACGATGCGATCACTCTTGGGCAATAGGGTCGGCACACCTTTTGTCCAAGCGCTCATCGATACGGTTTTGCCGTTCTGGTCAGACAGCTCGTAGAGAAGGTACGAGGCAACAAACACATCGACGCTCGTTTCCAGATTGACCTTATCGAGCAACTCTTTCTGATTACTGTAGCTACCCTGGAGCAGCAAATGTTCCAGCGTGGCCAGACGGTTATTGACCCCTTCATCATCAGGGTGAAATGGGACGATATCGCGCCCGTCATAGGTATAAATGTCGGTGGAGACTGCCCTGCCCCTCTCAAGCGCTTTGAAGCTAAGCTCGACCATCTGACGGATGCCTTGCTCGTCCTTGTCGCCCGTGACCATCAAGACGTCACGGCTGGGGATCATGAACACCGGTCGACCTTTAACGGGTGCGCGCTGTAGAACATCTGGCAACAAGACTCTGCTGCTGTCGTATCCGTCCGCCCACTGCGCGGCGTAGAGCCCAGGGATGATCTCACCGAAGGCCTCGTGCGTAGCATCGCGCAAGTTCTCAATGGAGATCGCCACTGCCTCATCCATTGTGACACCCCACTGCGCTTCAGGGCCTCTCGTAAGGGTGGCGGTGGACTCGGGAGAGTCGACGGCAAGCATAATCACACAGTCGCGGCCCAAGGACTGATAAACGACATCGTGCGGCTTGTCGCCACCATTTCTGGCGTGCTCCAGTCGAACTTCCTCAAGCATGGCAAGATTTCGAATCACCGGACGTAATTGTGCTTTCACGTTTTCAAAGACCGTCCCGGTTCTCTGGCCAGACTCCAACAGAGTCGATACGTACCCATTCAGAATTGCGGCCTTCTGGGTCTTGTCTCCATTTTGATAGTCGCGAAAGGCGTTATGAAGATTGAAGTACGAGCCATTGTTATGACGGATGCGAAACTCGCTAGCCTGAAAGTCCATGGCCTCGCTGTAGCCAGCCTTGCGGGCTGACTCGATAAATTTTTTGGCAAATCCTTCCTGAGTCAGAGGACGACTGAAGATTTTGTCGAGCAGGGATTGGAGCATGCACAGGATCCTTCGTGTCAGCAGGTATTTGTAAACAGGGTGGGTTGGACGCGGCTAAACGTGTCCACAGCTTGAACGGCTGCTCTCTATATCGACAGGTATAAGATGAAAAATAGGGTCGCACACCTGGAGCTAGGCTCATGAACCCTACAACCCCGGACGGGCGTTATTTTGTTGTAAATGGCCGGCTGTGGCGCTGCTCAAACCCCGCTGGCAAAATCGACCAATCAGACGTTCATGTCGATGAATCCGCCAGCCCCTCTCATGCTCGGCCAGCCGGCATGGATATCCCGCAAGTGGGGCAGTCAACGCCATTGCTCGCCATTTGCATAACCTCCTCGCCGCACGTTGGGCAAACCTCCCCCGCCATCTCGCATGGAGATCCGAGAATGAACTCGCCCCCATAACCGGGAACCCTTTCTCGTAGCAACGCGGCTCGCGATGAAACAGCAACAGCCCCTAGCGCAGCGCATGCTCACAATTAGCGCGCCCTAGCTCATCCCCATACAAAATACCTGTACAGAAATTACGCCACGCATTTTTACAGCGCTCGCAGGATTCTATCGACCCAAAGATGGCCTTGGGCTGTATCGCCGCCAAACAGTCATCAGCCCGATAGCCAGGCCTCTACTTCCCGCGCCTGCCAGAAATCGGAGGTTACTGACCGTTCATCGGGATTGAGTGATGCCATGACGACATCACACCAATATAGTTGTACAAGACTTGTACAAACACTAAAATCTGTACAAGTTTCGACTAGCCAGAAAATAACACCGCTACTGGTTGCCGTCGGACAAAAGAATACCTGCGCAGGATGCGGACCAAGGGCGAATACATACGCTTGCAGGTGTCCCTAAACCGCTCCTCCCACTACGCAGGTACATCATGCCATCGCACACTCCCCGGCTCTCTACACGGACCAGTCTCTATGCCGGCTATGCCAGCCTGCTCGCGTTTATGCTGCTGATCGCCGCTATCTCGCTGTACGCCCTGGCTAACAGCAATAAGGACTTTTTTCTCTACGTTAATGGCATTGATGCGCGCGCCCGCCTCGCCAACACACTGAACGACGCCGCCGCCCAGCGCGCGATTGCCCTGCGTAACATCGCCTTGAACAGCAATGTCACCGCGAGAGGACAGCAGCGAGGCGCAATTGCCATCAACGAACAAATGGTGGCCGGCAGCCTCGCCGCGCTACGCCAGGCAATTGATAGCCATGATGATGTGTCGCCCAAGGCACGTGAACTGTTCTCAACCATCGAGAAGGTCGAGAGCCGCTACAAACCGGTAGCACACACCATTGCCGAACACCTGTTCAAGGGTGAAAACGACGAGGCCCTGCGCATGGTCAGCGAGCAGTGCACACCCTTACTGGCCGAGCTGACCCAGGCAATTGGCGAATTCCTGCGCTACACCAACCAGAAGGCAGACCTGCAGGTCAGCGAAAATGACGCAGACTATCTGTCACAACGCAACCTGCTGCTCGCCATTACTGCGCTGGCCGTCTTACTAGCAGCGGTACTGGGCTACGTCATCAGCCGCAACCTGCTACGCGCGCTGGGTGCCGAACCGAGTGAACTCAACCAGCTCGCCCAACGAGTTGCCCAGGGCGATTTGCGCGCTAGCGAGCGCACGATTGAGCCACCACAAGCCAGCATCATGGCCGCCCTGCTGAGCATGCAGGAGAACCTGCGGGACATGACCAAGGGCATAAACCTGTCCTCACAGAGCGTGGCCGAATCCAGCCAGGAACTTAGCCAATCGAGCCTGAGAAACGCCGAAAGCGTGGCCATGGCACAGTGCGAGGTCGAGCAGATCGTCACCGCCGTTCACCAAATGGCCGCCACCGTGCAGGATGTCGCGCGCAATGCCGAATCCGCCGCCAGTGCCGCCAGCGATGCCGATAGCGCGGCCCTGTACAGCCAGCAGAAGGCCAAAGATGCCGTCAACATGATCGGCGAGCTGGCCGAGACAATCGAACAGTCCAACATTGCCATGGGCCGGCTGAAGAATGAAACCGGCAATATCGGCGGCGTGCTTGAGGTGATCAAGTCGGTAGCCGACCAGACCAACCTGCTGGCCCTCAACGCAGCCATCGAAGCTGCACGTGCTGGCGAGGCTGGACGCGGCTTCGCGGTGGTAGCCGACGAGGTCCGCAGCCTGGCACAGCGTACCCAGAAGGCCACCTCAGAGATTGAGGGGCTGATCGCCAGTCTGCAGAAAATTGCCGACGAGACCTCGCAGCATATGCAACGCTGCAAGCGCTCCAGTGCGCAGTCGGTGTCCGGCGTTTCCGAGGCCGGTGACGCGGTAAGCACGATCGTAACCATGATCGAGCGGATCAACGGCATGAACCACCAAATCGCCGCGGCCGCCGAGCAGCAGAGTACCGTTGCCGAGCAGATCAGCCGGGGCATCGTGACCGTCAGCGAAAGCGCCGAGCAATCCGCTGCCGCCTTCCGCAGCGCTCAGCAGGAAAGCGAAGGACTAGCACGCACCAGCGTGACATTGCGAGAGAACATCTCGCGCTTTCAGCTCTAGGGTCTGTTGCCATTTCATCGCGAGCCGCGTTGCTGCGAGAAATGGCCCCTGGTTAGTCGCAGTACACAGGTATCGTCGTGCCATCGACCAGGCGAACCGGTCTTCCCATCCACAGTTGCGTATCAGCGCAGTGCGAGCTGATCAGATGGCTGCTGCGTCGAACCATTCACCGCAGACCGATAGCGGACTTTGTTCTACCTGGGCATCAGACAATGCTTCAAAAAGGGCACGATGCTCTCGGACGGGATTCAAGACGACTTGAAGAAAAGCCGGCCGCTCCGTTCCAAACATGCTTTCTTCTCGAGGTGTTTGCTAACGTCAAATGTTGTTGAAGTCTTCCCCCCCCAATATTGCCCAAGCTTTTTACAGAGCTTGAAGGGGGGGCTGACCGATGATCCATCCCGCAAAAAAGCCAGGCGTGCTGGCCGTACACACATTGTCCAACCGCCCCCAATCCCCTTATCCTCGCCCCTCCCCGTCCGCTCAAACCCGGAGCCGCCATGGACCTCGCCACCCTCGCCCTCTTCCTCCCCGCCTGCTTCGCCCTGAACATGGCGCCTGGCCCGAATAACCTGTTGTCCGTAAGCAACTCCACGCGCTACGGCTACCGCACATCCTGCCTGGCAGGCATTGGCCGCTTGCTCGCCTTCGCCGGTATGATCGCCCTTGCCTCAGCCGGCCTCGCGGTAGTGTTGCAAACTTCTGAGTTGTTGTTCTACGGGATCAAGATTCTGGGCGCGGCGTATCTGTTTTATCTGGCGTTTCAACTGTGGGGTGCGAATCCACAGGCGCACGCGGAGTCAGCAACTCCCAAGGTCAGCCTGTGGGCACTGGCGCGTCAGGAATTCCTGGTGGCGGCAGGCAACCCCAAAGCCATCCTGATCTTCACCGCCTTCCTCCCCCAGTTCGTGGTACCGGGCCAGCCGATCACGCCGCAGTTCGCTGTACTGGGCGCGCTGTTCCTGGCGCTGGAATGGATCGCGATCAGCGTCTATGCCTATATGGGCCTGCATATGCGCCGCTGGTTTGCCGAGCCGCGGGGCAAGCGTGTCTTCAATCGCTGCTGTGCGGGGTTGTTGTCGGCAGCGGCAACGGTGTTGTTGATGGCGCGACGGGCTTGACGGAGGGTTCGAAATGAATGAGATGGACAGAAATGCGCTGGCCAGTCTTTATCGCGAATACATCCACTGCCTCAACCAGCAGGACTGGGAACGCTTGCCCAATCTGCTGCACCAGGACGTGACCTACAATGGCCGCCTCGTGGGCGTCGCCGGTTACCGCGCCATGCTCGAACGGGACTTTCGCGAAATTCCCGACCTGGTCTTCCACATCCAGCTGCTGGTCGCCGACCCGCCCACCCTCGCCAGCCGGTTGAATTTCAACGTCACGCCCAAGGGTGAGTTCTTCGGCTTGCCGATCAACGGTCGGAAGGTCGCGTTCTCCGAAAATGTCTTTTATGAATACGTCGACGGCAAGATCGCCCACGTCTGGTCGGTGATTGATAAGGCCGCGATCGAACGCCAGCTGTAAGGGCTGTGCCGGGCCGACAAGCGCGACTGCCGCGCCTCAGCCCATTGTCTAGACTCCACACACCCATCCACCGTGGAGCCCTGAGATGACGCATAAAAACACCCTCTGCCTCTGGTACAACGGCACCGCCGAGGAGGCTGCGAATTTCTATGCCAAGACCTTCCCGGACAGCCGGGTCAATGCCGTCCACCGCGCGCCTGGCGATTACCCTGCGGGTAAACAGGGCGACGTCCTGACCGTCGATTTCACCGTCATGGGCATCCCGTGTATCGGCCTGAACGGCGGCCCGGCGTTCCCGCACACCGAGGCATTTTCGTTTCAGGTGGCCACCGATGACCAGGCCGAAACCGATCGCCTGTGGCAGGCCATTATCGACAACGGCGGCCAGCCGAGTGCCTGCGGGTGGTGCAAGGACAAGTGGGGGTTGTCGTGGCAGATCACCCCGCGCGTGCTGTCGGCCGCCGTGACCCATTCGGACCCGGCAACGGCCAAGCGCGCCTTTGAGGCGATGATGAGCATGACCAAGATCGACATCGCCACGATTGAGGCCGCGATCGCCAATCGCTGAACACACCCGGCAGCGCCTTGGGGCACTCTACGGCCCAAAGGCCGCTGCACAGGCGTTGTACAGAGCGCGCCACGCTGACTAGACTTTGCCCCCGCCACACCCTGCACGCTAAAGATTCGGCGCCACTTGCCGTCATCCTTACATCCCTGAATGGACTCAAAGAGGCTCCTGTGCGCTTTTTCTCTACCCTTTTGTTAGTGGGCGGCCTTGCCACCCTGTCCGGCTGCGCCACCCAGGCCAGCAAAGTCGACCAGATGCTCGCCGACACCCTCGCCCAGCCGCTGGTGGAAAGCAGCATCGTGCGCGAAGGCGATCTGCTCAGTTTCGAGCTGCTGATGCCGCTGTCGACGCCGGGTGCACGCCGCACCATGCAGTTCGAGGCCGCGTGTTCTTCGCCGCAACTGTCCTTGCTGTACCTCGACGGTTCGCAGCGGGTCTACCCACTCAAGGCCGGGCGCTACACCGAAGCCCGCAAATTGTCAGCCGACCTGCACGCGAAGCTGGCCGCCAACCCGACCTTCGTGCGCGCGTGCGCCCAGACCCCCAAGCCAGACTGGCGCCTGGTCAAGACGGATGAACGTGGCAATTGGGTACTGATTGACGCCGCGAGCATCAAGACCGTGGAGGGCGAAGTCCGCTTCTGGGCGGCGTTCGATAACCCAACGGTGCTCAACGACCTGCCCTACGACGCGCCTTACGCGCAAAAGCGCGAGCACTTTGCCGTGTCCTGCGCTAACGGCACCTACAAGGAACTGGCCGGCTATGACCTGGATGCACGCAATCGAGTCAGTGACGGCCGGGTCGACAGTTTCCCGACGCCACGCAACATTGTCGGCAGCGATACCGACTATGAATTGCTGTTCAACAGCGTCTGCGCCACCCCCGAGAAGATCGCCGCGCTGCCACTGTTCAAGCCGCGCCTGAAGGCCCCGGCGACCATCGCCTTGGGCTCGGTACAGCCACCGGTGCTGGCGGCACTGGCGCAATTTGACCAGGACAAACCGACCCGCAGCCTGAAGTACGTGCACTTCACGGGCACGTCGACCATGAAAGGCAAGACCAGTAACTCGACCAGTGAGCAGTTCATCAGCCGCGACGCCGCCAGCGGCCAGCTGTCGATCGCCCTGCGTGGCGAAGGCTACGAGTCCCAATCGGTAAGCTGGCGAAACCTGATCGACCTGGTGTCCAAGAGCACCTTCGGCGGCAGCATGGCCGAAAGCACGACGACGACCCAGCTGAGTTTCACCGGCAACTGGAAAGCCCTGCCGGTGGGCGACACCTTGGTCTACCAAAGCACCCGTTCGACCCTCAACAGTGTGATTGGCAACTACGACAAACAGACCATCACGCGCTGCGTGGTCGAGCGCCAATTGCCGGCCAGTGAACTCAACCCCAACCTGCTGGGCAGCGCCAAGGCCCTGTCGTGCCGCAACGACAACGACAAATACAACCGGGTTAATCACCTGTTCTACCTGACGGACTATGCGTACTTCCTGGAGTCGAGCACGGACAAGAATGAGTTTTTCTACTCCGATACACGCATCGATAAATTCGAGTAACCGTCCACAAGGTGAAAAACACCTTCAATCAGGTTGACACATTTGCTCACACACCCTGAAGATGGAGGCCTTCTTCAGGGTGTGTCCGCTCATGTGCGCAACGTTGCTGGTTAACTTTTCCGTCATTGGCTTGATCGCCAAGGCGCAAGGTTGCGCTGCACACGCCCTCAAATCGAAGAAACAGTCGCTCATGTGACCGGGGCGCGCTGTCCCGTCAGATGAGCTGACAGGACATTGAGCGCGACGGACACCCTCCCCTTGCACAATTCCCTCTGCCCTTCTGGCGGTGACTTAATCGGTCAACCATCAGGAGAAAGAGCATGTCAGCGTTTCAAGGTATCTGGGTTCCCGTGGTCACGCCGTTTCACGACGGCGCCCTCGACTTTATCGGCCTGCGCCGTTTGGTTGAGCATTTGCTGGAAAAGCACGTGGCCGGGATCATGGTCTGCACCACCACCGGTGAAGCCGCGTCGCTGAGCCGCCAGGAACAACTGGCCGTGCTCGATGCCGTGTTGCAGTGGGTGCCGGCGCACCGTGTGGTGATGGGCCTGGCGGGCAATAACCAGATTGAATTGCTGCAGTTCCAGGACCAAGTCCTCAAGCGCCCCGTGGCCGGTTTACTGGTGCCGGCGCCCAGCTATATCCGCCCTTCCCAGGCCGGCCTCGAAGCGTTTTTTCGTACGGTGGCTGATGCGTCCAGTGTGCCGATCATTCTCTATGACATCCCCTATCGCACCGGCGTGACCTTCGAGCAGGCCACCCTGCTGAACATCGTCGCCCATGAGCGCATCAAGGCGGTCAAGGACTGTGGCGGCAACCTCGGCAATACCCTGGCACTGCTGGCCAGTGGCGAAGTGGATGTGCTGTGTGGCGAGGATATCCAGCTCTTCAACGCGCTGTGCCTGGGTGCCAGCGGTGCCATCGCGGCGTCGGCCCACGTGCATACCGAACAGTTTGTGGCGCTGTGGCAGCAGGTGCGGGATAACCAGTTGGCCGAAGCGCGGCAGACGTTTTTCCAGCTGCTGCCGCTGATCCAGACGTTGTTCATGGAGCCCAACCCGGCCCCGGTGAAAGCGGCGTTGGCATTGCAGGGCTTGATCGGCAGCGAATTGCGCGCACCCATGCAGCGGGCCAGCGCGGCGCTGATTGCACGGGTGCAGCCGCTCTCCGCCCTGGCACAATGATGCCTGTGTAGGAGCGAGCAAGCTCGCGCCTACGGGCTTGCTCAAGGCGTGCGCGGCTTGGCCATCTGCAACCGATGCAAGGTGATCTCGCGCACTGCCTGCTTGCTCAGTTCGATATGCCGCTTGAGCAAGTGCTGCGCCTGATCGACACGCCGTTGCAGGATCGCGGTGAGTATTTGCCCATGCTCCTCGTACGTCGCCGCAATGCGTGAAGCCTGGGTAAAGTCGAGGCGCCGGATGATGCGGATCTTTTCCGTAAGGGCGTAGTGCATGTGTGCCATCTCACGGTTGCCGGTGGCTTGCACCAGGGCGCAGTGAAAGTGTTCATCCAGCGCCGACACCGCCTGACTGTCCTGCAGGCGCTCACATTCCTCCACCAGCCAGGTCGCCTGCAGCCCTTGCAAGATCGGGTTCGGTTGCTCCATCGCGCATAAACGGCTGACAGCAGCCAGTTCCAGCACGATCCGCACGTCATACAGCTCTTCGAAATAGGTGAAGTCGAACGGCTTCACCTGCCAGCCGCTGCGGAAGTACACCGCCAGGTAGCCTTCCCGTTCCAGGCGGTACAGCGCCTGACGCACGGGTGTACGGCTGACACTCATGCGCTCGGCCACTTCGCCCTCGCTGAAACGGTCGCCAGGCAACAGGCGAAAGTCGAAGATATCCGCCTTGAGTTGCGCATAGATCTGCTCGGCCAGGCTGTCCGGGCGCTCGCGCGGTTTTTTCAGCGTTGAAAGCGGCATGCTTACCCCTTGCTGGTGACATAGGCGCGCCAGCCGCCAAACTCAGTGACATCCAGCGCATCCGCCAGGGCCCAGGGTTCGCAGATAAAGCCTTTGACGCTGCGTCCATCCGCCAGCATCAGGGTGCCGATCCCCAGCGGTGCGGGAATTTCGGCGACGAACTCGCCAAAACGGGCGATAGGCATGTCCCACAGCTCGACGATGATCGATCGCCCACCGTCCGCCCTGGCCAGCCCCGGCTTGGGCGGCACGGTGCCGGGCAGCGCATACAAACGATAAGTGCTGGCCGTGAGGGTTTGCTCCACCAGCACGGCGTTGCGTGTGGTCAGTTGGAAGTTCAACGGCATGCCGCTCAGGTGGGCGCCCACCACCGCCACGCGCACGGTGCCGGGGGCCTGTTGGGCAGCAGCGGGTGCCGGCAGGTGGCGTTCGGTTGCGCCGAGCGGCAACTCAAGGCTGGCCTGCCAGCGCTGGCCCAGGTGCGCCAGGGCGCTGTCATGCCAGGCCGGTGCGAGCAGGGTAATGCCGCACGGTAGACCGTCCGCTCGCAGGCCCGCCGGCAGCGCCAGCGCCGACAGGTCCGCCAGGTTGGTGAAGTTGGTGTAGTAGCCGAATTGCGCGTTGTAGCGCACCGGCTCCAGCACCATGTCGGCGCGCGTGCGAATCGTCGGCGAGGTCGGCACCAGCAAGGCGTCGAACCCCGCCAAGGTGTCGTTGATGCGGCGACTGAGTTCGGCCCGCAGGTATTCGGCCTTGTAGGCATCGCAGGCGCTGTACTGGAGGCCATTTTCGACAATGCCGCGCACCACCGGGTTGATGGCCTGCGGCTGGTGTTCGAGCATGCCTTCCAGGGCCACCGTGCGTTCTGCGACCCAGGGCCCCGAATACAACTGGTCGGCCAGGGCCTTGAACGCACTGAAATCCATCTCGCTGATCACCGCGCCCAACGCCTTGAAGTGCTCGACTGCCTGCTCGAACACCGCCTGGTTCTGCGTATCGCCGAAGAACTCCAGGCTCGCCGGTATCGCCAGCTTGATCGAGGCTCCCACGCTCACCGGCGCCGTGTTGGGGTTGCTACGCGAGTATGCGTCGCTGGCGTCATAGCCCTGTGCGACCTGCGCCACCGCGGCGGCATCCTCCACGGTCAGGGCAAACACCGAGATGCAATCCAACGTGCGACAGGCCGACACCAGGCCGGTATTCGAAAACCGGCCCTTGGTCGGTTTCAACCCGACGATATTGTTGAACCCTGCCGGTACTCGGCCCGAGCCTGCGGTGTCGGTGCCCAGCGCAAACGCCACCAGCCCGCGGGCAACCACCGACGCCGAGCCGGAGCTGGAACCGCCGCTGACGTAATCGGCATTGAAACTGTTACCCACCGCACCATACGGCGAGCGCGTGCCCACCAGGCCAGTGGCGAATTGATCCAGGTTGGTCTTGCCCATCAGAATCGCACCTGCCGCTCGCAGTTTGGCGACTACGGTCGCGTCCGACGTTGGGCTGTAGGCGAATTCCGGGCAGGCTGCCGTGGTGTCCCAGCCCGCCGCGTCAATGTTGTCCTTGATGGCGAATGGCACGCCGTACAGCGGCAACTTGTCGATATCGCCGCCCACCGCGTCCAGCCTGTCGTTCAATTGCGCCAGTTGCATGGCCAATTGCTCAGGTTGTGCGCGGGCAATCCAGGCGCTGTCATCCGCGCTGTATTGCGCCGCCAGGCTCAACAACCGGTCGGGGGTCATCGCCCCGCTGCAATAGGCCGCGTGCCATTCGCCAAGGGTCCAGCCGATAACGCTCTGCATAGGGATTTCCATCTTGTATCCAAGTTGACCTGTCTTAAAGCAAACCCCAGGCCAAAGGCCGAAACGCCTTGATGAGCGGGCTTGCCTGCCCATCCAGGTGCTCGGGCCTGCTCATTGATGGCGCACCCGAGCGTCGCCCATGCGCCAAAAAAAGACACTCAGCCGACCGCTCGGTTGCGAGCCGCCCGATACCGGCCTATGTTCCAAGCCATGCTTTGCCTTTTGCTGTCCCCCACCCTACGCCCATCCCGTAACCAGGTGACGACATGCCTACGCCTTCCCGCCCCGCCGTCCTCGAACTGATCGGCAACACGCCGTTGGTACGCGTCAGCCGTTTCGATACCGGCCCCTGCACCCTGTTTCTCAAGCTCGAATCGCAAAACCCCGGTGGTTCCATCAAGGACCGCATCGGCCTGGCCATGATCGACGCCGCCGAACGCGACGGCCGCCTGCGCCCTGGCGGCACCATTATCGAAGCCACCGCCGGCAACACCGGCCTGGGCCTGGCGCTGGTGGGCCGGGCCAAGGGCTACCGGGTAGTGCTGGTGGTGCCCGACAAGATGTCCACGGAAAAAGTGCTGCACCTCAAGGCCATGGGCGCCGAAGTGCATATCACCCGCTCCGATGTGGGCAAGGGCCACCCCGAGTATTACCAGGACGTGGCCGCGCGCCTGGCCAAGGGCATTCCCGACGCGTTCTTCGCCGACCAGTTCAACAACCCGGCCAACCCCCTGGCTCACGAAACCAGCACTGCCCCGGAAATCTGGGCGCAAACCCAGCACGACGTGGACGCGATTGTGGTGGGGGTCGGCTCGGCCGGCACCCTCACCGGCCTGACCCGTTTTTTCAAGCGCGTACAACCCGACCTGGCCATGGTGCTGGCCGACCCGGTGGGCTCGGTAATGGCGGAATACAGCCGCAGCGGCCGCCTGGAAACGCCAGGCTCGTGGGCGGTGGAAGGCATTGGCGAGGATTTCATTCCGTCGATCGCCGACCTCTCCAGCGTGCGCCAAGCCTATTCCATCAGCGATGAAGAAAGCTTCGACCACGCCCGCCAACTGCTCAAGGCCGAGGGCATTCTCGGCGGTTCCTCCACCGGTACCCTGTTCGCCGCCGCGCTGCGCTATTGCCGTGCGCAGACCGAACCCAAGCGCGTGGTCACGTTCGTCTGCGACACCGGCACTCGCTACCTGTCAAAGGTCTACAACGACCAATGGATGAAGGATGCGGGCCTGCTGCAATACAAGCACTACGGCGACCTGCGCGACCTGATCGCCCGCCGCTTCGAAGATGGCCGCGTGATCAGCGTGAGCCCCGACGACACCTTGCTCACCGCCTTCCAGCGCATGCGCCTGGCCGATGTCTCGCAACTGCCGGTGCTGGTGGACGGACAGACATTGGTGGGGGTGATCGACGAATCCGACATCCTGCTGGGCCTGCACCATGACGCCGCGGATTTCTCGATGATCGTCGCCAGCGCCATGACCGATAAAGTGCAAACCCTGGCCCCCAGCGCCAGCCTGGCCGAATTGCAGGCGGAACTGGATCGCGGCCTGGTCGCCATCATCGCCGACGCCTCGGGCTTCCACGGCCTGATCACCCGCGTCGACCTGCTCAATCACCTACGGAGGTCCCTTGCATGAGTCAGCCCGATAGAAGCGCGTTTGCCACCCGTGTGATCCACGCCGGGCAATCACCCGACCCGACCACGGGCGCGCTGATGCCGCCGATCTACGCCAACTCCACCTACCTGCAAGACAGCCCCGGCGTACACAAGGGGTTCGACTACGGCCGCTCCCATAACCCCACGCGCTTTGCCCTGGAACGCTGCGTGGCCGACCTCGAAGGCGGCAGCCAGGCGTTTGCCTTCGCCTCGGGGCTGGCGGCGATTTCCACCGTATTGGAATTACTCGATGCAGGCGCCCATATCGTCTCCGGCAACGACCTGTACGGCGGCACATTTCGTCTGTTCGACAAGGTGCGCCAGCGCAGTGCGGGGCACCGTTTCAGCTTTGTCGACCTGAGCGATGGCGCGGCGTTTGAAGCGTCGTTGCAAGACGACACGCGCATGGTATGGGTTGAAACCCCGAGCAACCCGTTGCTGCGCCTGACCGACCTCAGCGCCATTGCGCACATCTGCCGTGACCGCGGCATCCTCTGCGTGGCCGACAACACATTCGCCAGCCCGTGGATCCAGCGCCCGCTGGAGCTGGGTTTCGACATCGTGGTGCACTCCACCACCAAGTACCTCAATGGCCACTCCGACGTGATCGGCGGCATCGCCATCGTTGGCGACAACCCGGAACTGGCCGAACGCCTGGGCTTCCTGCAAAACTCGGTCGGCGCGATTGCCGGGCCCTTCGATGCCTTCCTGACCCTGCGCGGCGTGAAAACCCTGGCCTTGCGCATGGAGCGCCATTGCAGCAATGCACTGGAATTGGCGACCTGGCTGGAACAACAACCGCAAGTGTCGCGGGTTCACTATCCCGGCCTGGCGTCCCATCCCCAGCATGCACTGGCGCGTCGACAGATGCGCGGGTTTGGCGGGATGATTTCGCTGGATTTGAACAGCGACCTGGCCGGCGCCCGGCGCTTCCTGGAAAACGTCAGAATCTTCGCTTTGGCCGAAAGCCTGGGGGGCGTGGAAAGCCTGATCGAACACCCGGCAATCATGACCCACGCAAGCATCCCCGCCGCCACGCGCGCGCAATTGGGTATTGGCGATGGGTTGGTGCGGTTGTCGGTGGGGGTTGAGGATGTCGAGGATCTGCGGGCGGACCTGGCGCAAGCCTTGGCCCGGATATAAATCCTCCAGCCCCCATGAATCCCAGGTGGGAGGGGCAAGCCCCAATGCCGTTCAGTTAAGGCTTTTTTTGTAGGAGCGAGCTTGCTCGCGAAAAACTCACAGGCGCCGCGTTGATTCAGGAAACACGCGTTATCGTTGACGTTTTTCGCGAGCAAGCTCGCTCCTACAGAAGGCGATGTGCACTTAACTGAACGGCATAGGCATGCGCGATAACACTATCTCGAAGAGGTAGTGGCGCCTCCCACACAGGTCAGCGCGTCAGGCCGAGGTGATATTGGCCCGCGCGCCGTGCAGTTTCTTGTAGCTCTCGATCAAGCGTAGATGCCGGTCCAGCCCTTCCAGCTTGGTGCTGGTCGGCGTCAAGCCATAGAAACGCACGCTGCCATTCACCGAGCCGATCACGGCGTCCATCCGCTCGTTACCGAACATCCGTCGGAAGTTGGCCTCGTAGTCCGCCAGTTCCAGGTCTTCGTCCAGTTCCATCTCCAGCACCGCGTTCACCGCCTGGTAGAACAGGCCGCGCTCGACGGTGTTGTCGTTGTACTGCAGGAACATTTCCACCAGTTCCTTGGCGTCTTCGTACTGCTGCAACGCGAGGTAGATCAGCAGCTTCAATTCCAGGATGGTCAACTGGCCCCAAGCGGTGTTGTCGTCGAACTCGATGCCGATCAAGGTGGTGATATCGGTGTAGTCGTCCAGCTCGCTCTCCACCAGGCGCTCGGCCAGGGCCTTGAGCTCGGCATCGCTGAGGCTGTGCAGGTTGAGGATGTCGGCGCGGAAAAACAGGGCCTTGTTGGTGTTGTCCCAGATCAGGTCGTCCACCGGGTAGATTTCCGAGTAGTCCGGCACCAGGATGCGGCAGGCCGTGGCGCCAAGGTGCTCGTACACCGCCATGTACGACTCCTTGCCCATGTTGTCGAGGATGCCGAACAGCGTCGCGGCCTCTTCGGCGTTGGAGTTTTCACCCTGGCCCGAGAAGTCCCACTCGACGAATTCGTAATCCGACTGGGCACTGAAGAAGCGCCACGACACCACACCGCTGGAGTCAATGAAGTGTTCGACAAAGTTGTTCGGCTCGGTGACTGCATGGCCTTCAAAGGTTGGCTGCGGCAAATCGTTCAAGCCTTCGAAGCTGCGGCCTTGCAGCAGTTCGGTGAGGCTGCGCTCCAGGGCCACTTCCATACTCGGGTGCGCGCCGAATGAGGCGAATACGCCTCCGGTACGCGGGTTCATCAAGGTCACGCACATCACCGGGAACTCACCGCCCAGCGACGCATCCTTGACCAGCACCGGGAAGCCCTGGGCTTCCAGGCCTTCGATACCGGCCAGGATACCGGGGTACTTCGCCAGCACCTCGGCCGGCACGTCCGGCAGCGCGAACTCGCCTTCGATGATTTCACGCTTGACCGCGCGCTCGAAGATTTCCGACAGGCACTGCACCTGGGCTTCGGCCAAGGTATTGCCGGCACTCATGCCATTGCTCAGGTAGAGGTTTTCGATCAGGTTGGACGGGAAATACACCACCTCGCCATCGGACTGGCGCACAAACGGCAGCGAGACAATGCCACGTTCTTCGTTACCGGAATTGGTGTCGAACAGGTGGGAACCGCGCAGCTCACCGTCGCGGTTGTAGATCTTCAGGCAGTAGGCGTCGAGGATTTCCGGCGGCAGTTCATCCTTGCGCCCCGGCTGGAACCAACGCTCATCGGGGTAATGCACGAACGGCGCGTTGGCCAATTCCTCGCCCCAGAACTGATCGTTGTAGAAGAAGTTGCAGTTGAGCCGCTCGATAAACTCGCCCAACGCCGACGCCAGGGCGCCTTCCTTGGTCGCGCCTTTGCCGTTGGTAAAGCACATCGGCGAGTGCGCATCACGGATATGCAGGGACCAGACGTTGGGCACGATATTGCGCCACGAGGCGATCTCGATCTTCATGCCCAGGCCGGCCAGGATCCCGGACATATTGGCGATCGTCTGCTCCAGCGGCAGGTCCTTGCCCGCGATATAAGTGCCCGCGTCGGATGGGCTGCCGGGCATCAACAAGGCCTGGGCATCGGCGTCGAGGTTGTCCACTTCTTCGATGACGAATTCCGGCCCGGCCTGCACCACTTTCTTCACGGTGCAACGGTCGATGGAACGCAGGATACCCTGGCGGTCCTTCTCGGAAATGTCCGCAGGCAGCTCGACCTGGATCTTGAAGATCTGGTTGTAGCGGTTTTCCGGATCAACGATGTTGTTCTGCGACAGGCGGATATTTTCCGTGGGGATATTGCGCGTCTGGCAGTACAGCTTCACAAAATACGCCGCACACAACGCTGACGAGGCCAGGAAGTAATCGAATGGCCCCGGCGCCGACCCGTCGCCTTTATAGCGAATCGGTTGATCGGCGATCACCGTGAAGTCATCGAACTTGGCTTCAAGTCGAAGGTTGTCGAGAAAGTTGACCTTAATTTCCATGCGGGATTACCAAAATAGCGAACTTCAAATTGGCCGCCATTATCCGGGATTTGCGTTTTAAGTCTTGTGCTTTCGCCATTCGGCCGCCGAC
Organism: Pseudomonas sp. G11; assembly: GCF_029457515.1. Classification (NCBI taxonomy): domain Bacteria; kingdom Pseudomonadati; phylum Pseudomonadota; class Gammaproteobacteria; order Pseudomonadales; family Pseudomonadaceae; genus Pseudomonas; species Pseudomonas sp. G11. Next base: position 3,595,489 of record NZ_CP120377.1, on the reverse strand, counting down.
AGGCAAGGCTGATTCGCTATCGACGCCGGTATAAAGCCACGCCAGAGCACTTGTCAGACGAAATACCATCAACTTATCTGTACGGTTGCCGATGACCTGCTAGCAATTCAGGGAGTAGTCGAATGCGCAATAACCAGCCAGTGACACAACGCGAGATTTCCCTCGCGCCTTCGCAGAAGCTCATTTCCGCCACCGATGTGGATGGGATGATCACTTACTGCAACGATGCTTTTGTCGATATCAGCGGTTTTGAACGCGCCGACCTGATCGGGGCGCCGCAGAATATCGTGCGCCATCCCGACGTGCCTCCCGCCGTGTTTGCCCATATGTGGCGTGCGCTCAAGCAGGGGCTGCCGTGGATGGGCATCGTCAAGAATCGCTCGAAAAACGGCGATCATTATTGGGTCAACGCCTATGTCACGCCGATTTTCGAGGGCAACCGCGTGGTGGGTTTCGAGTCGGTCAGGGTCAAGCCGACCGCCGATGAGATCCGGCGTGCCCAGGCGCTGTATCGGCGTCTGAGCCAGGGTAAAGCCGCCGTGGCCGCCCTGGACACCTGGGCGCCGGCCTTGATGAGCTGCGTGCCGTATATCGCCACCGGCCTTGCCGGCGCGGTGGGTGGGCTGTTCCTCAGCGCGCCGCTGGCCATTGCCGTGGCGGTGGGCGTCGCGGTTCCGGTGGCGCTGCTCTGCTCACAGTGGCGCCAGCGCGCGACCCTGCGCTTGCTGGTCGGCGTCGAGCCATCCACCTCCGATGCCTTGATCGCACAGATGTACAGCGATGAAGCCGGTCCCCAGGCACGCCTGGAAACCGCGTTCCTCAGCCAGAACGCGCGCCTGAAGACTTGCCTGACCCGTTTGCAGGACAGCGCCGAGCAACTCAGTGCGCTGGCCGGGCAATCCGACCGACTGGCCACGGCCAGCTCCACCGGCCTGGACCGCCAGCGCGTCGAAACCGAGCAGGTCTCGGCCGCCGTCAACCAGATGGCCGCGACCACCCAGGAAGTCGCCAGCCATGTGCAGCGCACCGCCGATGCCACCCAGCAAGCCAACTTGCTGACCGGGCGCGGCCGTGAGGTGGCGCGGGATACCCGCGAAGCCATCGAGCGGCTTTCCGCGGTGGTCGGCGAAACGGGTGTCACCGTGGCGCAGCTGGCCAGGGACAGCGATGAAATCGGCACCGTCGTCGATGTGATCAAAGGCATCGCCGACCAGACCAACCTGCTGGCCCTCAACGCGGCCATCGAAGCGGCCCGTGCCGGCGAGATGGGGCGCGGATTTGCCGTGGTCGCCGACGAAGTCCGACAGCTGGCACAACGCACCTCGCAATCCACCACCCAGATCCACGGGCTGATCACCAAGCTCCAGGCGTCGTCCAACAATGCCGTGCAAAGCATGGAGAACGGCCATCGCCAGGCCCAGGAAGGCGTGGCTTGGGTGCTTGAGGCCGACCAGGCATTGGTGGGCATCAGCGAAGCGGTGTCCCACATCACCGACATGACCACCCAGATCGCCGCCGCCACCGAGGAACAGAGCGCCGTGGCCGAGGAGATCAGCCGCAACATCACAACCATTGCCACACTGGCCGACCAGACCTCGGTCCAGGCGCATCAATCCACCGACCTGAGCAAGGAGCTGACCCGCACCGCGTCCACCCAATATGCATTGGTTGAACGTTTCAATCGCTGACAGGCGACCCACCGCATCCAGCAAAGTCGGGGGCCGGGCTGAAAGGTCGTCGGGTGGTCAAGCTCTGGCCACCCGCCACACCATGGCGCAGCGGCTGCCGGGCTCAAAGCCGTGTGCATACTCGTCTGCCAACATCCCGGCCAAGCGCTGATCCAATGACGCCTCGGCTTGCAGCTCAAACCCCAGGCGGCGGTAGAACGGTGCATTCCACGGCACCTGCCTGAACGTCGTCAGGGTCACTGCGCGCAGTGCCTGTGAGCGCGCAGCGTCCATCGCCGCCTCCACCAGCTTGCGCCCCCAGCCCTGGCCGTGCAGCGACCGAGCGACCGACACCTCATGGATATGCAGGTCGTCGCCCTGGCGTTCTGCGCACAGAAATCCTTGAGGTTGATCGTTGGCATCGACCGCCACCCAACAGGTCGACAGCGCGATCCACTGCCGATGACGCTCGACGGTCAAGGTGCCTGCGCTGGCCAGCCAGCCCAAGCCATCGATCAGTTGAAAGGCTTGGGCGGCAGAATGCTCGATGGCGGGCAATAACGGCGCGTCATCCAGTCGCGCCAGGCGAATGTGTAGTGGCATTGGGTGTCACTGAGCCTCAAAAGGTGGAAGACGCGCGGGTCAAGGCTGCTTGCGGTACATCCCGGTGAAGTAATCCTGGCTGTCCGGCGCCGAGTTGTGTTCGATCACCGCGAAGTTTTTCACCAGTTGGATGTGGTACGGGCCAACGCGCCGAGACGCCAGGGGTTCCGGCACGATAATCAGGTTTTCGGTTTCCATCGCAACCGTGTGATGCGCGCTGGCGATGGTTTTTGAGGTTCCAGCGGCGTTGAGTGTCAGGGTCAATCGTGCAAGCTCCCGGCCCTGGGCATCACGCTCGGGCAGGATCTCCAGGTCCAGATCACCGTCGCGGCCCAGGAAGTCATCGCGCATCTGGTAGTGGCCGCTGCGCTGGTCACGGGCGACGTCACTGAGTTTTTCGTACTCGGGTTCACGGTCTTCCGGGCGCAACTGGATGGCCAGTTCACGCGGCTGCCCCTTGGCGGAACTGACCCAGGTGCCGCTGTAGTGATAGGGCTCGACGGTTTCCCGGGTGATCCGCCAAATGCCGGTCTGATGACCATCATCGGTATATTCGTGCAGGTAGACGAAAGGCTTGTCGTCATAGTCGCTTTGGTCGCCAACCAACTTGATCGGCTTGCCGCTGCCACTCTTGGTGTAGCGCAGCTCACCGATCAACACGGCGCCCTGTTGCTGGTACCAGAGCGCCACCGGGATCTTGCCGTCGAGGGTGCCGGCCAGATACTGCGGATCTTCGTTGACGGGGCCTTCCAGGCGCGGTGTTTCCTGCCACTTGCCGTCCTTCAATACACCGGTGGTGCGCAGCATGTAGCCGCTGGGCATGCTGGAGTTTTCACCGTATTCGGTGGGCGGCACTTGTTCCTGGGTATAGGCATCCAGTCGCACCAACTCACCCTCGCGCATTTGCAGGCGGCTGGAGCGCGTCCAGCAGCAGCCACGGTCGGTTTGCGAATGGATGATGCCGTCCTTGTCCACCGAAAACATGCCGCCGAAGGTTTCGTTCGCCAGCTCCGTCAATGGCCGGTTCAGCACCCATTGGGGCTTGTGCGGGTCTTGCAGGTACACATCGTAGTGGTACTGCAGGCTCTCCTCGGCGTCCTCGCCATTGCGGATAGCCAGGTCCTGGCGGCCGTCGGCGTTGATATCGGCGAAATACAACACGCCATACGCCCCCACCAGATGGTCGCTGTCTGTCTTGCCATTGCGATCCAGCGGCACATTGGCGGCAGGGGTTTGCAGCTGTTGCAGGGTTTGGAGGGTGGCCCGGTCACGCACGGTAACCAGGGCGCGGGCCGGCTGGCGGAGGTCTTGCGGCACCTCTGGAAACAACACCTCCACCAGGTATTGACCGCTGGGGTCATTGACCGAGAACGAGCGCGGCTCGGCCATCACAGGAGCCGTGAGGGTCATGGAAAGGAACGCACCGCTCAATAACACACGCATCCAAAGCATCCTTGCTGAAATTTTGCGCCGCAGTGTAATGGGAAATGCTGCGGGCTTCGAATAAATCCCTGCCATGGCCCATGTATCGACTGATATGTTGCGCTTCTCGCCAGTCAAAGGAGCTGCCATGGAACCGTTAGCGACAAACGCCGCCTTGTTGATCATCGACATGCAGCAGGGCATGAACCATCCCAGGCTTGGGCGACGCAACAACCCGCACGCCGAGTTGCAGATGCAGCACCTGCTCAACGCGTGGCGGCGATCCCAGCGGCCCATTGTTCATGTCCGACATATGTCTCGCTCTCCCGACTCGGTCTTTTGGCCGGGTCAGCCTGGCTGTGAATTCCAGCCGGCCTTGTGCCCGTTGGCGCATGAGCAGGTACTGGAAAAGAACGTCCCGGATGCGTTCACCGCCACGGGCCTGGAGCGTTGGCTGCATGTGCGCTCGATCAAGCAGTTGGTGATCGTTGGGGTGATCACCAACAACTCGGTTGAAGCCACGGCGCGATCCGGCGGCAACCTCTGCTTCGAGGTAATCGTGGCGGCGGACGCCTGCTACACGTTCGATCAAACCGACTTGGCCGGGCGCCTGTGGCCGGCGGAGGACGTGCATGCATTGTCGCTGAGCAATCTAGCGATGGACTACGCCAGGGTGATCGAGACAGCGGAAATCCTGGCCGCGGCCGCCCCGCTGCAAACGGACTGACCGTGCGTAATCACGTTCACGCTTGCCCTACGCCTTAAGTGCAGCGGGCCGCCCATGAGCTTGCAGATAAGCCCGCAACAGCAGCGTGGTCTGCTGTTCAAGACCGGCTTCAAACGTAGGCGAGGCATTGCCTTCGAGCAACGTCCTGACCGGGCCGACGATCGCGCTGAGCGAAATCCCGGCGGTCAGGATCGGGTCTTGGAAATGCGCATCGGGGGCGGTCTCCAGCATCGCGGCGATGGCCGCCACCATGCGCGTATTGATGCGGGCGACCAGCTCCGCACCACCCCGCTCGCCCGCGATGGCATACAACGCCTTGGACACGCCCTGGTCGCGTAACTTGGCGGCCACCAATGCCGTGACCAGGCCGGCGGCCATCTCAGCCACCGGCACCTGCCGATGGCGAGCGCATGCCTGCTCCACCGCCTCGGCCACCCACTCCAGGTGTTTTGCCAGCACGGCGGCGAGCAGCGCGTCGCGATTCGGGTAGTACTGGTAGAGGCTGCCCACCGACATGCCGGCACGCTCGGCCACTCGGGTGGTTGTGCAGCGGATCAGGCCCTGCTGGGTCAAAACCTGAAGGGTTGCCGTGTGCAAGGCCTCGACAGTCGCGGCTGAGCGCGCCTGAACCGCTGTTTTTCTTGGCTTCAAGGACGCTTTGAGGGTGCTCACGGAATGCGAATTCCAATATCTGAAGGATCCTTCATATTAGAGCCTTACTCCGCTGAAGCAAGGGCGTCCCCGATGACAGGTTTGAAAAACAGCAAGACATTCATACTGGGCGACCGCGAGGTCAACCGCATGGGTTACGGCGCGATGCAATTGGCAGGCCCTGGCGTATTTGGCCCTCCCAAGGACCGCGACGCCGCGTTGGCCGTGCTGCGTGAGGCGGTCGCCTGCGGCGTCAACCATATCGATACCAGCGATTTTTATGGGCCGCATATCACCAACCAACTGATTCACGAGGCCCTGCATCCCTATCGGGACGACCTCACGATAGTCACCAAGATCGGCGCCCGTCGTGACGCTGAAGGTGGATGGCTGGCGGCGTCCACCCCGGAAGAACTGACGCAGGCGGTGCATGACAACTTGCGCAACCTGGGGCTGGAGGTGCTGGACGTGGTCAACTTCCGTTCGATGCATTCCACAATGGGCCCGTGCGAAGGCTCGAACGCCGCCGCGTTGGACACCCTCGCTGAACTGCAACACCAGGGGTTGATACGCCATATTGGCATCAGCAATGTCACGCCGACCCAAGTGGCCGAGGCACGCCGCATCGTCAAGTTCGTTTGCGTGCAGAACCTGTACAACATCGCCCATCAACACGACAACGCCTTGATCGACACCCTGGCTGAGGAAGGCATTGCCTATGTGCCGTTCTTCCCGCTGGGTGGATTTACTCCGGTTCAGTCTTCGACCTTATCCAGCGTTGCGCAGGGGCTGGGCGTAACACCGAAGCAATTGGCGCTGGCGTGGTTGTTGCGGCGCTCGCCCAATATCCTGTTGATTCCGGGCACCTCCTCGGTGGCCCATTTGCATGAAAACCTTGCGGTGGGCGAATGGGCTGTGCCGGACGAGGCGCTGGCTGCGTTGAACGCCATCGCGGACTGAAGCGGTCCCTTATGCGTGGATATTCCAGGTGATGCGCAGCGTTGTTCGGCGCATCGCCTGCCAATTGGATACAGAACAATCTCGAATTGTATTGTGTACAAAAAACCCTAAAGCTTTAACCCAAGCGAGCCGAAACATCGGTGAAAGCAAATCGCAGTGTCTCGGCGATTTGGCCGCCCTCTCCGCTGATGGTCGTCTCGATGAAAATAAAGAATAAGCTGGTCCTTGCGTTTGTATCTGTCGCGTTTATCCCGGTTAGCCTGGTCGCGGTGATCTCCGTGATGAATACGCGAACCCAGGCAGTCGATCAGTTCATCGATGGCAGTACCCGTGAGATACGCCAGATCGATGGCAATATCCGGCAATTCTTCGAGGGTACGCTGCAGAACGTCGATCAAATGGCGGCAGATCCTGTATACACGTCCGTGAACACCCTCAAGGATTATCGACCCGACAACGCCGCCAGCCAGCCCATGCCGGCGCAGGCCCAGCAGGTGATCGAACGGTTCGCGCGTTTTGGCGCGACCCATCCTTCTGCGGCGATCCTGTCCATCGGCCTGGAAGACGGCACTTACGTCAAATGGCCCGACGACCCGCAACTGGCCAAGTACGACCCGCGCACGCGCCCCTGGTACAAGGCGGCGATGGCCAGCCCCGGCAAGACCGTGCGCACCCCGGCTTACTATTACGACAAGGATGACGTCGCGCTGGTCGGCACCGCGCGGGCGCTACTGGATAACGCCGGCAAGGCCAAGGGCGTATTCGTGGTGAGTGTGTCGCTGAAGAACCTCACCGAGCTGGTCAAGAGTATCAAGCTGGGCGAAAGCGGCTATGTGATGCTGATCGAAGACGGCGTGGTCCTGGTTGACCCTCGCGATGCCAAGCACAGTTTCAAGCCGCTCAAGGACCTTGGCGCGCCGTACGCACATTTGGCCGAGACCGCCCAGGGATCGACCGAAGTGGTGATCGATGGCGTGCGCTACATGGCCAATATCTGGACCTCCCCCGGCCTGGGCTGGCGTTATGTGGGGTTGATCGAATACAACGAAGTGATGGCCGCCGCCACGCGCATGACCTACCTGACCACAATCATCGTGGCGGTGCTGGTCCTGATCTTTGGCCTGATCGCCGCGGCGTTCTCCAAGGTGATGGTCAAGCCGATCGGTCAGGTCAGCACCGGCTTGCAATCCATCGCCCAGGGCGAAGGAGACCTGCGCCACGAACTGCGGGTGCAGGGCAAGGATGAAACCGCTGAACTGGCCGGTTGGTTCAACAAGTTCCTTGCTGCGATCCGCCAGCTGATCCAGCATATTGGCGCGGCGTCGACCAACTTGCAGGACGCTTCACGGGTCAACAGCGAAGTGGCGCACAACATGAACGAAGCCGCCGGGCGCCAGCGGGAAGCGGTCGAACTGGTGTCCACGGCATTCAATGAAATGGTGGCCACCGCCAATGAAGTGGCGCGGTCGTGCAGCGGCGCAGCGGAGTCCGCAGAGAACGGCCATCGCCGCGTGGCCGAGGGCAAGCAGCAGATCGAAATGACCACGGACAACGTCAACCGGCTCGGCCGCCGCTTGACCGAGTCGTCCGAAGCCATGGTCGAGCTGGAGGCCGGCAGCCGCAGCATCAACCAGATCATTGGCACTATCCGTGCGATTGCCGAACAGACCAACCTGCTGGCGCTCAACGCGGCCATCGAAGCCGCCCGGGCGGGTGATCAAGGCCGCGGCTTTGCGGTGGTGGCGGACGAAGTGCGGGCGCTGGCCAAGCGCACTTCCGACTCCACCGGCGAGATCGAACAACTGCTCGGTACCCTCGGCAGCAAGACCGAGGAAGTGACGCAGAAGATGAGCAGTTGCCTGGACCTGTCCCGCGCCAGTGTGTCGTCCATCGAAAGCGCGCGGGACAGTTTTGAAGGCATCCAGTTGTCGGTCAACGAGATTCGCGACCAGAACCTGCAGATATCGGCCGCCGCCGAGGAACAGCACAGCGTGGCCGAAGAGATCAACCGGCATATCCAGCAGATCTACGACGAGGCACGGCTGGTGGAGAGCCTGGCCAATTCTGCGCAGGATGACTCGGGGCGGTTGGCCGGCTTGTCGGCAGAGTTGAATGGGCTGGTGGGCCGGTTCAAGTCCTAGGGCGCCGCGGACGTTGGGTGGGGACGACGCCTTGATGTGCTCATCCCCCGACCAATCTCCCTGTGGCGAGCGGGCTTGCCCTAATGCCGTTCAGTTAAGCGGACATCGCCTTCTGTAGGAGCGAGGGGGACGCCTAGTTCTTGCTCGCGAAAAACGTCAACGATAACGCGTGTTTCCTGAATGAACGCGGCGTCTGTGAGTTCTTCGCGAGCAAGAACTAGGCGTCCCCCTCGCTCCTACAAAAAAACCTTAACTGAACGGCATTAGGGCTTGCCCCGCGTTGGGCTGCGCAGCAGCCCCAGTCAAGAAGAACGCGGTGTATCAGACACACTCTGTAGAGGCTGGTTTTGGGGCTGCTACGCAGCCCAACGCGGGGCAAGCCCGCTCGCCACAAGAGACCTGAACTCAAGGGCGATGCACCTCGATCACCAACCCCTCCTCCACCCGCGGCACGCTGAAGTGCCGCGTGATCAGGTCAAACTCGGCATCGGTCGCCGCAAAATCATGTTCGCCTCGCGCGTTGCGTGCGTGCAGGCGAGCGCGGCAGGTGTCGTCGTCCAACTCAAGGTAATGCAGGCAATGCGGCACCTGTGCCACCTGCGCCAGGCCACGCAGCCACTCTCGATTGGCCAGGGTGTTGGCCGGAAAATCCAGCACGACATTGAGCCCTGACTTCAACAGGTCAACCACCAGCGGCGTCAATACGCCACGAATGCGTTGGGCACAGCGCAGGTAATCGGCCACCGAGAGAACCTCCCCAGGGTAGAGCTGCGCCAGCCAAGTGTCTTCACTGAGCAGGATCGCTGCGTGTTCGGCGACCAGTTCTTTGGCGAGGGTAGATTTGCCGGCGGCAATCTTGCCGCACAGCAGATGCAGGGTGGGCATGGCACGGCTCCTTTTGTGAGGCCATGAAGCATGCCAGCTTTCCGGCTGAATCATCATATTTAGACACGAATTACCCTGAACTTTCTGACAGGCACCGCGTTCATTTCCTATGCGCTGCCCCGCCCAGGGGCGTTGGTTTACAAGGAGCCGTTCCCACATGACTACCCTCCCCGCCTATCGCCACACACCCGGACCGCTGCATGCCACCTTGCTGGCGGGTACCGTGCCGCTGTTTCTCGGTGCCCTGATCAGTGACATTGCCTACGGCCAGACCTACCAGATTCAATGGGCCAATTTCGCCTCCTGGCTGATTGCCGGCGCGTTGGTGTTCTGTGGATTCGCCCTGTTGTTCGCCTTGGTCAACCTGCTGCGCGCCGAACACAAGGTCGGCCGACCCGCCGTGTATTGCCTGTTGCTGTTGGCGACCTGGGTACTCGGGCTGGTCAACGCTTTCCAGCATGCCAAGGACGCCTACGCCATGATGCCGACCGGCCTGGTGCTGTCGGTGGTCGTGACAGTGCTGAGCGTGGTTGCGACCTGGGTCGGCCTGACTAACCTGCGCTCGGGAGCTGCCCAATGAAAGCGTCCAATACACTCACCCTGTTAAGCGCCGCGCTGCTGCTCAGTGCCTGCGGCGGCGAAGGCGACAACACCCAGGCCCGTGGCCCCGACCCAAAACTGCCGGAGCAGCAAAGCAGCCTGCTGCCCAGCATGAAGATTGCCGAACCCACGCCCTGGGGCAACGAGAAGCCCAAGGTGCCCGACGGCTACAGCGTCACCGCCATCGCCACCGACCTGGCCATCCCGCGCCAGACCCTGGTATTGCCCAATGGCGACATCCTCGTTGCCGAAGGTCGTGGCGGCAGCGCGGCCAAGCTCAAGCCCAAGGATGTAATCGCCAGCGTGATCAAGGCCCAGGGCAATACCAAGGTCAAGAGCGGCAACCGCATTACCCTGCTGCGCGATGCGGACGGCGACGGCACCTATGAACTGAAAACCGTGTTCGCCGACAACCTCAACGCCCCCTACGGCCTGGCCTTTGCCGACGGTAAACTCTACGTCGCCAACCAGGACGCGCTGGTGCGCTTCGACTACACCGACGGCCAGACCAAAGCCAGCGGCGCCCCGGTCAAAGTCACCGACCTGCCGGCGCAGATCAACCACCACTGGACCAAATCCCTGGCCGTGAGTGACGATGGGCGCCACCTGTATGTGGGCATCGGCTCCAACAGCAACATCACTGAACGCGGCATGGAAGTGGAGATCGACCGCGCAATGGTCTGGCAGGTCGATGCCACCACCGGCGCGCACAGACCCTACGCCACCGGCTTGCGCAACCCGACGGCCCTGACGATCCAACCCGACTCCGGGCAACTGTGGACAGTGGTCAACGAACGCGATGAACTCGGCCCCGACCTGGTGCCCGACTACCTGACCTCGGTGCGCGAAGGTGCCTTCTACGGCTGGCCCTACAGCTACTGGGGGCAAAACGTCGACCCGCGTGCACAACCGCAAAACCCGGCCAAGGTGGCCGCCGCGATCAAGCCCGATTACAGCCTCGGCTCCCACGTAGCGGCACTGGGCGTCGACTTTTCCATCCCAGCCATGGGTGAACAATTCGCCGAGGGTGTATTTGTGGGCGAACACGGCAGTTGGAACCGCGACAACCCGGTGGGCTACAAAGTCATCTTCGTGCCGTTCAGCCATGGCAAGCCAGCCGGCCAGCCCATCGACTTCGCCACCGGCTTCCGCGGCGACGACGGCAAGACCCGTGGACGCCCGGTAGGCGTCACGGTCGACCCGAAAGGCGCCCTGATCATTGCGGACGACTTGGCCAATACCATCTGGCGGGTGACGCGCAATCAGTAACAGCGTGAACGGCAGTTGCTCTGCTTCGGCCCCCGTTAAACCGCGCTGGCCGGAGACGGCTTGAATCCGTGGCCCACGGATTCAAGCCCGCCTCCGGCTCGTGTCCACCGTAAGGGCGCAACCACGGATAAGCCCATCGAATCAGCGTCCCCCTTCACATCGCCGCACCCGCTATGCGCTTCAACCCCATCACCATCAACCCGGCCCCCAACCCCATCGCCGCCAAAAACAACGGGTATGACACCCACCACGGCGTCCCCGCCGTCATCATGCTGAACTCCGACATGCCGCCAATGCTGGCGATCAGGTTAAGCGGCAGGAACACCACGTTGATCAGGGTCAGCTTGCGCAGTAGGTTGTTCATGCTGTTGTTCATCAGGTTGCCGCGCGCGTCGATCAACCCGGAAAACACGTTGGAATAGATCTCGGCCTGTTTGTAGCATTGGTGGTTCTCGATGATCAGGTCGTCGATCAAACCCAGAATCTCGCTGCTGAACTGTTCCTTCCCGGCATGGTTGCGCAGGCGCGAGAGCACCGCGCCGTTGCTGTGCAGCGCGTTGATGTAATAGATCAGGCTTTCACTGAGGTTGAACATCTGCATCAGGTGATGGTTGCTCATGGACGCGTTGAACTGTTGCTGCAACTCCCGCGCGACCAGCTTGATCACCTTGAGGTGGCCGAGGTAGTGGTGGATGTTGTTCAGCAGCAGGTCAAGCAACACGTCGAGCGGCGTATGCAGCGGCCGGCGCTTGCCCAGGCCGGTCAGCGGGGTTTCGTCGGGGGCGATCACCAGCAGGCGGCCAGGCGAAAACAACAAGCCGCAGGATGACACTTCGAACACCAGGTTGCCGCCACCGGAGTAGTTTTCCGGGCGCTTCCAGATCAGGAACAGGTTGTCGGGGTGGAATTCGATACGTGACACTTCGTCGGGATCGAGCGCCGAGGCCAGGGCATGTTCATCCAGCTTGTGGTGGTCGCGCAGCCATTCACGCTCGACCAGGTCAGGGTTGTTGAACAGCAGGATCGGGGCATCGTCATTGTCCCCGCGGCGCAGTTTTCCATCGGTCAGTTCAAAGCGCTGGATCATCCCGACTCACCAGGCCTGGCCCTGACGCTTCAACTCCAGGCGCCGCACAAACTCTTCCAGCACCAGGCTGTACAGGTCGTCCTGCAAGTAGGCATCTTCGATACCCGCGTCCAGGTTGGGGTTGTCGTTGACTTCGATCACCACCACCTTGTCGCCGGACTGCTTGAGGTCTACGCCGTAGAGGCCGTCGCCGATCAGGTTGGCGGTCTTCACCGCCAGTTCCACCACCGCCTTGGGCGCCTCATGGACCGCCAGGGTACGGCATTCGCCGTTGATGTCCTGGCCGATGGCCTTGTGGTTGTAGATCTGCCAATGGCCCTTGGACATAAAGTACTGGCAGGCAAAAATCGGCTTGCGGTTGAGCACGCCAATACGCCAGTCGTACTCGGTATAGAAAAACTCCTGGGCCAGCAGCAGGACCGAATGTTCGAACAGTTCGGCGGTGGCCTTGAGCAAGGCTTCCTGGCTTTCCACCTTGATCACGCCTCGGGAGAAACACCCATCGGGGATTTTCAGCACCAGGGGGAAGCCGAGGCGCTCGCCCACCCGTTCGAAGTCCTCCGGTCGCTCCTTGTACAGAATTTCGGTGGCCGGCATGCCCAGTTGATGGCTATTGAGCAAATCGGTGAGGTAGACCTTGTTCGTACAGCGCAGGATCGACGCTGGGTCATCCATCACCACTAACCCTTCGCTTTCGGCTTTCTTGGCAAAGCGGTAGGTATGGTTGTCGACACTGGTGGTCTCACGGATCAGCAAAGCGTCGTATTCGGCCAGGCGCGCGTAGTCTTTGCGCTCGATCAGCTCCACATCGATACCCAGCCCCTTGCCGACCCGCACGAAATTGTCCAGGGCGCGGGCGTTGGACGGCGGCAATTGCTCCTGGGGATCGTGAAGAATCGCCAGGTCATAGCGGGCCATGCGTCGTGAGCGTGGCTGGCGCCAGATCTTGCGACTGAAGTTGTCGAGGGCGTGGGCGAATTGATCTTCCTGGTCATCGCGCAACTTGTGCAATACACCGGACTTGACCCCCTCTATGTGCCAGCCGTTATTCTTTCTGAATTCAACTAAGAGGATTGGGCACGGAAAGGCCTCAAACAATTGACGGGCCAATTCCTGCAACGGTTCTATATTGGTTCGACCAAAGTAAAGGGTCAGGGTAAAGCCTTCGGTATTACTGTAGAGATGATGACTCAAGGCTTTATCGAGGGTTTTATCCAGGTCATCCAACGCCAGGCCATACAATGACTTTCGGGTCAGTTCACTGATGGTACGCACCGACGGAATTACCTTGTGACCGCGCGCCTCGGCCAGCAGCGAGCAGTAGTAGCCGTGGCCCAGGTACTTGTAGCTGCGGCACAGGTTGATTACCTGCACGCGCTTGCCCGTCTCGTTTTCCCGGGTGTGTTCCAGGTATTCCTGGGCGGTGACGATGTCTTCGCTGGGGAAATAAGAGGCCCAATCTTCCTTGCGCTCGACAATGATCACGACTTGACTTGCGCCTCTGGGCAAAACAGAAAAATAACCTTTGGAAGTTATTGTCGCCGCGACAGTTTGCTCGGATACTTCACGCCAATGACCTTGTACCGCTGACATAATATTTGATCCGCTTTAGAGAACTCGACCTTTTCTATTAAGCACGATCTTTTAGAGAAGTCCCGTTTCGTTACGCAACTTTTACGGCGGTCATATGGCTCTTTTCTTTCGCGTTGCAACCCCCGGCGATGTGCCGGCATTAGTCGTACTGGAACAGCATTGTTTCACCACCGATCGGCTGTCACCGCGCAGTTTCCAGTGGATGATCAGCCGCGCCCACGGCCAACTGCTGGTGGCCGAACAGGACGGGCAATTACTGGGCTATGCGCTGCTGCTGTTCCATCGCGGCACCTCGCTGGCACGTTTGTACTCCATCGCCATCGCCGCGCACGCACGCGGCCTGGGCCTGGGCAAACAACTGCTGGCCCGCGCCGAGGCCTGTGCCGTAGAGCACGACTGCGCCTACCTGCGCCTGGAAGTGCGCACCGACAACCCCGGCGCCCTCGCCCTGTATGAACGCACGGGCTACCGACGCTTTGCCCTGATCAACGATTACTACGAAGACCATGCCCCCGCCTTGCGCCTGGAGAAGCGCATCGTCCAGCACCACGACGCGCGTCCGCAGAGCGTGCCGTATTACCCGCAAACCACCGATTTCACCTGTGGCGCCGCGTGCCTGTTGATGGCCATGGGCGCGCTGGTGCCTGCGCGCGTGGCGTTGCGCCGCGAAGAGCTGCAAATCTGGCGGGAAGCGACCACCGTGTTCATGACCGCCGGCCATGGCGGCTGCAGCCCCCAGGGCCTGGCGCTGGCCGCCTGGCGTCGCGGTTTTCGGGTGCGCATGCAGGTGAATGTCAGCGGGCCGCTGTTTCTCGATGGCGTGCGCGATCAACATAAAAAGGACGTGATGCGCGTGGTGCACGAAGCCTTCGAGGAAGAATTGGCCAGCAGCGACGTCGAGCAGGTACTCGGCGGCACGCTGGACTTGCCTCGGGTATTACGCGAGGGCGGGCAGCCGCTGGTGTTGATCAGCAGCTACCGCCTCACGCGCTCCAAGTCGCCCCACTGGGTGATGGTCACCGACTGCGACGATGACTTCGTCTACCTGCACGACCCGGACGTGGACCACAGCCAGCACCGCCAGCCCCTGGACTGCCAGCATTTGCCGGTCAGCCATGGCGATTTCGAACGCATGTGCCGCTTCGGCAACAACAAATTGCGCGCGGCGGTGCTCGTGTTTACGCGGTAAACGCTCAGGCCACCTGCTTGATCCCGGCCTTGGCTTCCAGCTCGCGCACCAGCGGCAATACGCGCTTGCCGAAGTACTCCACTTCTTCCTGGAAGTGCAGGAAGCCGGCCAGCACCAGGTCGACGCCCACCGCCTTGAGCGCGACGATGCGCTCGGCAATCTGCTGCGGGGTGCCGATCAGGTTGGTCTTGAAGCCGTCGTTGTATTGCACCAGGTCTTCGAAGCTGGACTTGGCCCAGTTGCCCTCGCCTTCCGGCGAAGCCTTGCCCGCTTGTTTGGCCGCATCACCAAAGGCGTTGACCGCCTCGGGGTCGGCCTTGTCGATGATTTCCGCGAGCACGGCGCGGGCTTCTTCCTCGGTATCGCGGGCGATCACGAAGGCGTTGACGCCGACTTTCACCGAATGGTTGTTGGCGGCGGCCTTGGCGCGGATATCGTCGACCTGGGCCTTGATGCCTTCCGGGGTGTTGCCGTTGGTGAAGTACCAGTCGGACACCCGCGCCGCCATATCCCGCGCCGCCCGCGAGCTGCCGCCCTGGAACACTTCCGGTTGGCCCAGGGGCTTGGGCTTGAGGGTGTAGTTGTTGAAGCGATAGAAGTCGCCCTTGAAGGTGAAGTCGTCCTGGCTCCAGATGCCTTTCAAGGCACGGATGAATTCTTCGGAGCGGCGGTAGCGCTCGTCGTGTTCCAACCAATGTTCGCCGATGGCCTGGAACTCGCCCTTGAACCAGCCACTGACGATGTTCACCGCGATACGGCCATTGGTCAGTTGATCGATGGTCGCCAATTGCTTGGCCGCCAGCGCCGGTTGCCAGGGGCCGGGCAAAATCGCCGCAATCACCTTGAGCTTGGTGGTCGCTGCCAGCAGGGCATGGCTGAACGCCACGGATTCATGCTGGTTCTCCGCGCCGTAGCCGGCGGTAAAGCGAATCTGCGTCAGGCCATATTCGAAGCCGGCCTCTTCGGCCAATTGCGCCAGTTTGCGGTTGTAGTCGATGCCCCAATGGGTGCGTTGCTCGATTTTGCTGACCACCAGCCCACCACTGACGTTGGGCACCCAATAGGCAAATTTCACGGCTTGTTGACTCATCTGACGATACCTCGCACACAGGGATGTACCCAGGGCTTGAGCAGCAAGCGTGCCAGCCAGCGGCAAACGCCCATGCCATGGGTGCTGCGGCAAACCTGCGGCACCCAGCGGCGGTGAATGCCGATGTCAGGGTTTGCGACGATTTGTCGGTTTGCTGTTGCTGGAGCAACAGCGAACGCGGCAAGTCCCCCGTAAACAGGGGCTCCGGCACCCGGCACGGAGTGTGCAATCACTCCTGGCATCGATCACTGCCCCGGAGCCTTTCCCATGACCGAACAACACGTCATCAACCCGCTGTCCATTGGCGTCGACTACCCCACCCTGGCCGCACGCTTCCGGCCGATCTTCCAGCGCATCGCCGAAGGCGCGGTGCAGCGCGAGCAAACCCGCGCCCTGCCCTATGAGCCAATCCAGTGGCTGAAGGACGCCGGCTTTGGCGCAGTGCGAGTGCCCGTGGAATACGGTGGCGGTGGCGCGTCCCTGCCGCAATTGTTTGAACTGCTGATCGAGCTGGCCGCCGCCGACTCCAATGTGCCCCAGGCCCTGCGCGGGCACTTCGCCTTTGCCGAAGACCGCTTGAATGCGCCGCCCAGTGCCGGTCGCGACCTGTGGTTCAAGCGCTTTGTCGACGGCGATATCGTTGGCTGCGCCTGGACCGAAATCGGCAACGTGGCCATCGGTGATGTGGTCACCCAGGTCACCCCGGATGGCGACCAGTGGAAGCTCAACGGCGAGAAGTTCTACAGCACTGGCAGCATTTTCGCCGACTGGATCGATGTCTATGCCCAGCGCAGTGACACCGGTGGCGATGTGATCGCCGCCACCCGCGCGCGCCAGCCTGGCGTGGCCCACAGCGATGACTGGGACGGCTTCGGCCAACGCACCACCGGCAGCGGCACCTCGCGCTTTACTGACGCGGTGGTCGAAGCGGAAAACGTGATCGATTTTGCTACCCGCTTCAAATACCAGACCGCGTTTTACCAGCTCGTGCTGCTGGCCAGCCTGGCCGGGATCGGCCGCGCGGCGCTTAACGATGTGGCGCAGCAGGTGCGCAACCGCAAGCGCATCTACAGCCATGGCAATGCCCCCCATGTCAGCCAGGATGCGCAGATTCAGCAAGTGGTGGGCGAAGTCGCGGCGCTGGTATATGCCGCTCAAGCCACTGCGTTGAAAGCCGCAGTGCCGGCGCAACGGGCGTACCTGGCACGGTTCGCCGGGGATGATGTTGCCGAGCGCGAGGCCAATGTGGCCGCCGAAATCGAGTCGGCCACCGCGCAGGTGGTGGTGTCGGAGTTGATCCAGCGTGCCACCAGTGAGTTGTTCAACGCGCTGGGGGCCTCGGATGTGCGCCAGGGCAAAGCCCTCGACCGGCATTGGCGCAATGCGCGGACCGTGTCGTCACACAACCCGGTGATCTACAAGGCGCGAATTGTAGGGGATTGGGTGATCAATGGCACCGAGCCGCCGTTTGTGTGGCAAATCGGCAATGGCCCGGCGAAAGTTTGAAACTGCCCCCTCTTATCAACCATGGGGCTTCACCATTTTTCATGGCGGGCGGGCGACTGTGGCAAGCGGACTTGTTGTGGCGAGCGGGCTTGCCCCGCGTTGGGCTGCGAAGCAGCCCCAATCAATCGGAATGCGGAGTATCAGGCACTCCTCAGCGGCTGGCTCTGGGGCTGCTTCGCAGCCCAACGCGGGGCAAGCCCTAATGCCGTTCAGTTAAGCGTACATCGCCTTCTGTAGGAGCGAGCTTGCTCGCGAAAAACGTCAACGATAACGCGTGTTTCCTGAGTGAACGCGGCGCCTGTGAGTTCTTCGCGAGCAAGCTCGCTCCTACAAAAAAGCCTTAACTGAACGGCATTAGGGCAAGCCCACTCGCCACAGCAAGCCCGCTCGCCGCGACAGCCCGCTCGCCACAACGGCGTACACCTCAAAAGGCCAGTTTGTAGCCAATGCTCATCAACATGATCGCCAGGCACGGGCGCAATACCGCGTCCGGCACTTTGCCGGTCATGTGGCTGCCGAGGTAGATCCCCGGCAGCGACCCCATCAGCAAGAAACCCAACAGGTGCCAGTCCATATTGCCCATGCCGGCGTGGCCCAGGCCCGCCACCAGGGTCAGGGGCACGGCGTGGGCGATTTCGGTCCCCACCAGGCGCCGCGTGGCGAGGAACGGGTACAGGATAAACAGCGCCACCGTACCGAGGGCGCCAGCGCCGATGGAGGTCAGGGCGACCATGGTGCCCAGCACGGCCCCCGTCACCACCGTCAGCGTGTTCAGGTTACGCGGGTGCATATGGTAATCATCGCCGGCATGGCGTTGGGCGAAGGCCAACAGCCGTTGCTTGAACAGGATCGCCAGGGCCGTCAGCAGCAGCACCACGCCGAGAGCCTGCTTGATCACAGCGTTCATGGCGCTGGGGTCGGTGTGCAGGCTGGCGAGGAACCACAGGGTCAGCAACACGGCGGGCACGCTGCCCAGGGTCAGCCACCCGGTGATGGACCAGTCGATGTTCTTGTTCTGGCTGTGCACCAGCACCCCACCGGACTTGGTGATGGCGGCGTACAGCAGGTCGGTGCCCACCGCGGTGGCCGGGTTGATACCGAACCACAACAGGATCGGTGTCATCAAGGAGCCCCCGCCGACACCGGTCATGCCAACGATAAAACCAACGATCAGGCCAGCAATCACAAAACCAAAATTACCCACTTCCATCACTGCTACCTGCGGCCTTATAAATTTCTGGCCGCAGGATAGCGATTTTTCTTATAACGACTTATATCAATGTGATCTGACTTTATGCCTTTTTGGTCAGTTTGTGGCTGACGTAGGCTTGGGTCTGATAGGGGAATGCCACGGTGTCGCGGCCCTTCAGCGCCGGGTGGGTCGCGATCAGGGTGCGCAATTGTTCGGTTACCAGGGCTTTTTCAGCAGCGGGCAAGGCAGCGATAAAGCTCACGGAGAGGAAGCGGTCCATGATCACTTCCTGCGGGCTGCCGACATGGTTGTAGGGGAAACACGTCACCTGAGGATCGGAAAAGTACTCGCCGGTGAACGCTTCGCGCCAACGCCCGGTGTGAAAGCGCGGGGTGTCGCCTTCGTATGGCGTGATGATCGCAGTGATGGCGGCCACCCAATCCACCGATTCATCGCGCACATTCCACACCAACCCCAGGCGCCCGTCGGGTTTAAGCACACGGTGGATTTCCGCCAGCGCGGCCTCGGTGGAAAACCAATGGAAAGCCTGGGCACACACCACCGCATCGGCCGTCGCGCTTGGCAGGGGGATGGATTCAGCTGTGCCGTTGACCAGGCGTACGTCGGGCAGCAGTTTATGCAACTGCGCGGCCATGGCGTCCACCGGCTCGACGGCGATCAGCGTCGGTGCCAGGGTGTTGAGCAAGCGCGTGAATTTGCCAGTGCCCGCCCCCAGGTCGATCACCGTAGAGTGCGCATTGATCTGCAGCGTGTCGCTGAGCCAACCGGTGAGTTGCCGGGGATAATTCGGGCGGCCCTGGGCATAAGTGACGGCCTGGGACGAGAAACCCTGCTGAGCAGACGTGTGGACACCAGTCATTGCCAATCTCTCCTCGGGTAAAACGGGGGCACAGTGTGCGCCCTTCCCGGCCAACTTTCTAATCGGCCTGACTGGGCAACCACACACGAAACCGGGCGCCGCCCAGCGGCGAAGCCTGGGCGGTCAAGGTGCCGCCCTGGGCTTCGAGGGCGCGCCGGCTGATCGCCAGGCCCAGGCCGAAGCCACCGGTGGCGCGGTCGCGGCTGCGGTCAAGGCGATAGAACGGTTCGAAGATGCGTTCGCGCTGATCCAGCGGGATGCCGATACCGTCGTCATCGACCCAGATTTCACAGCCCTTGGGGCAGACCTTGACGCCTAACTGGATGCGCTTGTCACAGTAGCGCGTCGCGTTGCGCAACAGGTTTTGCAGGGCACGCGCGGTCAAGCGCGGGTCAAGACTGAAGCGCTCGACGCTGCAGTCGAGGACTACGTCGATGACAATCTCGGGGTTTTCCAGTTCGTCATCGACGCTGCCCAATACGCTGTCGATAAACTCGTCGAGCACCACGTCGACCCGCTCCGGCAGTTGCGCGGGGTTTTGCAGGCGACTGTAGGAAAGCAATTCCAACACCAGCTCATCCAGCTCACGAATATGGGCCACCAGGCTTTGCAGGCGCTCACGGCTGGCCTGCGGCAAGTCTTCGGACAGCGCCAGGGCCAGGCCGAAGTCCAGGCGCGTCAACGGCGTGCGCAGCTCGTGGGACACGGCGTTGAGCAAGTCTCGCTGCTGGTTCAGCAGGTGCTCGATATCGTCGGCCATGGTGTCGAACACCGCCGCCAGGCTGCCGATATTGGAGCTGGGTGGGATATGCGTGCGTGCACCCAGGTTGCCCTTGCCCAATTGCGCTGCGGTGCTTTTGAGGCGCTCCAGGTCGCGCCAATGGGGGCGCAGCCACACCAACAGGCAGGCCAGTAACGCGGCGCCGATCAGCACGTTCATCGACCAGTACAGCAGGTTCATGTCCAGCGGGTCCGGCGGCACGGTCAGCTTGACCGCGAACTGCGCATTGATCGGCGAACTGATTTCTTCCATCCAGCCCCACTCGCCCAGGTGAATCACCGGTTTGCCTTGTGCCAGCAGCGCCTCTTCTTCAGGGGTGTAGCGCGCGTCCTGGCGCAGCAGCAGTTCGACTTTCAGCGGTGCGAAATCGCGGCCCAGTTGCTCGGTGACCTGGGACCAGCGCTCCACTGGCGCCCGCTGGTACTGTTTGACGATCAGGGTTTGCATGCCCCGGGACTGCTCGACGTTGTAGGCCAGGTAACGGTGTTCGAAGACCTGGACCACCAGCTTGGGAATCAGGTAGATCGCCGCGCTGAAGGTGACGATGGTGATCAGGTAGAGGCGTAGCAGCACACGAAACATGGATCAGCATTCCCACTCGGAACGACTGAACAGGTAGCCCTTGCCCCACACGGTCTTGATCTTGCGCGCCTCGCCAGCATGGTCGTCGAATTTGCGGCGCAGCTTGGAAATCGCCACGTCCACCGAGCGGTCGGTGCCATTGAACTCGATGCCGCGCAGGCGTTGCAGGATCTGGTCGCGGCTGAGCACCTCGCCGGCATGCCGTGCCAGCACCACCAACAGGTTGTATTCACCGCTGGACAACTCCACCGCCTGCTCACGCCAACTCACGGTGCGTTCCGACAGGTCGATGCATAGGTTGCCCATGACGATCTGGTCGTTGGCCACCTGGGGCTCCGACAGACTGCTGCGGCGCAGCAATGTGCGGACACGGGCTAGCAACACGCGCGGTTCGCAGGGTTTGGTCACATAGTCATCGGCGCCCATTTCCAGGCCCAGCACCTGGTCATGGCTGTCATCACGGGCGGTCAGCATCAGGATCGGCAGGCCCGCCGAGTCGGCGCGCAGTAAGCGGCACACTTGCAAGCCGTCGAGACCGGGCAGCATCAGGTCGAGGATCACCAGGTCGGGCGGGTTGAGGCGCGCGCGTTCGCGCACATGATCGCCCCGGCTGAGCACACTGACGTGGTAACCGTTGCGTTCCAGGTAGCTGGCAATCAGCTCGGAGAGAGCGGCGTCGTCTTCGACCAGGAGGATGTTGGGCATGATGTTTCCAGAAATACAGTGATGTGTCGTTCACAAATCCCATGTGGGAGCAGGCTTGCCTGCTATGGCGGTGCTTCAGATACAGAGTCGTTGACTGATTCACCGCGATCGGGGGCAAGCCCCCTCCCACATTTGATCCTCATTGTAAGCAAGGTTGTGCAAGGATATACGCCCCCGGTGCCCTGCGGGCTGCACCTTACATTTCTTCACAGACGACCTACACAGCTTCACAGCACCACGGCGCAGGTGACCTTAGGATGTGCCAGTCAATATTGGGATAAGAGCATGTCGAAGAATCTGTTTGCGCCGTTTTGCCTGTTGGCCCTGACGCTGGCACTCAGCGCCTGTGACAAGTCGGCCGGTGAGGCACCGGCAACGCCCCCGGTCAAAGTGAGGATCGAAACCCTTGCAGCCAAGCCCCTGTCCATCACCAGCGAATTGAGCGGGCGTATCGCCGCGCCGCGCATTGCCGAAGTGCGTGCGCGGGTCGCCGGGGTGGTGATGCAACAGGTGTTCAAGGAAGGCCATGACGTCAAACAGGGCGACGTGCTGTTTCGCATCGACCCAGCACCGTTCAAGGCCGACCTGGACAGTGCCCAGGCCAACCTGAGCAAAGCCGAGGCCAATGCGTTCCAGGCGCGCCTACAGGAGCAGCGCTACAGCCAGTTGGTGGAAGGCAATGCCATCAGCGGCCAGGACTACGACAACGCCCGCGCCGCCGTGCGCCAGACCAACGCCGAAGTCGCCGCCAACAAGGCCGCCGTCGAGCGCGCCAGG
Organism: Pseudomonas sp. G11; assembly: GCF_029457515.1. Lineage (NCBI taxonomy): Bacteria > Pseudomonadati > Pseudomonadota > Gammaproteobacteria > Pseudomonadales > Pseudomonadaceae > Pseudomonas > Pseudomonas sp. G11. Next base: position 3,573,182 of record NZ_CP120377.1, on the reverse strand, counting down.
CTGAACCTGGGCTATGCCACCGTGACCGCGCCGATTTCCGGGCGCATCGGCCGCGCACTGGTAACCGAGGGTGCGCTGGTCGGCCAGAACGAGGCCACGCCACTGGCGCTTATCCAGCAACTGGACCCGATTCACGCCGACCTGACCCAGTCCACCCGCGAGCTGAACGACCTGCGCCGCGCCTTCCGCGCGGGCAGCTTGAAGCAAGTCGGCCAGGACCAGGCCAAGGCCACGTTGATCCAGGACGACGGCAGCCTGTATCCGCTGCCAGGCAAGTTGCTGTTCGCCGAAATCAGCGTCGACCCGGGCACCGGTCAAATCATCCTGCGCAGCGAGTTCCCCAACCCCGACCTCGACCTGTTGCCCGGCAGCTTCGTGCGCGTGCGCCTGGAACAGGCCGTCGACAAACAAGGCATCAGCGTGCCGCAACGCGCCATCACCCGTGATAGCGCCGGTATCCCCATGGTGCTGTTGCTGGACGCCGAACAAACCGTGAGCCTGCAACCGGTGGAACTGGGCGCGGTCATCGAAGACCGCTGGATCGTCAGCAGCGGCCTCAAGGCCGGCGACCGTATCGTCGTCGAGGGCCTGCAACACGCGCGGCCCGGTGAAAAAGTTGAAGTGGACGACAGCCCGCTCGTAAAGGAATAACCCGCCATGCCGCAGTTTTTTATTGACCGCCCGGTGTTCGCCTGGGTGGTGGCCATGTTCATCCTGCTGGCCGGTGCGCTGGCCATCCCGCAGTTGCCGGTGGCCCAGTACCCCGACGTCGCACCACCGAAAGTGGAAATCTACGCGGTGTACCCGGGCGCTTCGGCCCAGACCCTGGATGAAAGTGTGGTCAGCCTGATCGAGCAGGAGCTCAACGGTGCCGATCACCTGCTGTATTTCGAATCCCAGAGCAGCCTGGGTTCGGCAACCATTACCGCGACCTTCCAGCCGGGCACCAACCCGGAAATGGCCCAGGTCGATGTGCAGAACCGCCTCAAGGCGGTGGAGCCGCGCCTGCCCCAAGCCGTGACCCAGCAAGGTTTGCGGGTGGAGAAAGTGTCTGCCGGCTTCCTGCTGCTGGTCACGCTCACCTCCAACGACGGCAAGCTCGACGACGTGGCGCTCAGCGATTACCTGGCGCGCAACGTGATGAACGAGCTCAAGCGCCTGGACGGGGTGGGCAAGGCCCAGTTGTATGGTGCCGAACGCGCCATGCGCATCTGGATCGACCCACAGAAGCTGATCGGCTTCAACCTCACGCCGGCCGACGTGAATGCCGCGATCAGCGCACAGAACGCACAGGTTTCCGCCGGCAGCATCGGTGATTTGCCGGGCACCAATACCCAGGAGATCACGGCGGCGATCCTGGTCAAGGGCCAGCTGTCCACGCCCGCGGAGTTCACCGACATTGTGCTCAAGGCCAACCCGGACGGGTCCACCGTGCGCATCGGCGATGTGGCGCGTGTGGAAGTGGGCAGCCAGGAATACCAGTTCTCCACACGCCTGAACGGCAAGCCCTCGACCGCCGTCAGCGTGCAACTGTCGCCAGGCGCCAACGCCCTGAGTACCGCGACCCTGGTGCGGGCGAAGATGGACGAGCTGTCGCGTTACTTCCCGGCCAATGTGGAATACAAGATTCCGTACGACACCTCGCCGTTCGTCAAGGTCTCGATCACCAAGGTGGTCTACACCCTGCTCGAAGCCATGGCGCTGGTATTCGCGGTGATGTTCCTGTTCCTGCAGAACGTGCGCTACACGCTGATCCCGACGCTGGTGGTGCCGATCGCGCTGATGGGCACCTTCGCCACCATGCTGTTGCTGGGCTTCTCGATCAACGTGTTGACCATGTTCGGCATGGTGCTGGCCATCGGCATCCTGGTGGACGATGCGATCGTCGTGGTGGAGAACGTCGAGCGGATCATGGCCACCGAGGGCCTGTCGCCCAAAGACGCGACCAAGAAAGCCATGGGCCAGATCACCGGCGCCATCATCGGCATCACCCTGGTGCTGGTCGCGGTATTCCTGCCGATGGCATTCATGCCGGGGTCGGTGGGGGTGATTTACCAGCAGTTCTCGCTGTCGATGGCCACCTCGATCCTGTTCTCGGCGTTCCTCGCCCTGACCTTGACCCCAGCCTTGTGCGCAACGCTGCTCAAACCGATCGCCAAGGGTGATCACCACGCCAAGGGCGGCTTCTTCGGCTGGTTCAACCAGCGTTTTGAAAGCCTCACCAATCGCTACGAAGGCTGGGTGGCCTATGCCCTCAAGCGCAGCGGCCGTTACCTGTTGATTTACCTGGTGCTGCTGGTGGGCCTGGGGTGGATGTTCAGCCGCCTGCCCTCCTCGTTCCTGCCCGTGGAAGACCAGGGCTACACCATCACCGATATCCAGTTGCCGCCTGGTGCGAGCAAGAACCGCACGGTGCAGGTGGCCGAGCAGATCGAAGCGCACAACGCCGGGGAACCCGGCGTGGGTGATACCACCATGATCATGGGTTTCAGTTTCTCCGGCTCGGGGCAGAACGCGGCGCTGGCGTTTACGACGCTAAAGGATTGGTCGCAACGCAGCAGCGACGATTCCGCCGCGTCGATTGCCGACCGCGCCAACATGGCCTTCAGCGAGCTCAAGGACGCGATTGCCTATGCGATCCTGCCGCCCCCCGTGGACGGCCTGGGCACCTCCAGTGGTTTCGAGTTCCGCTTGCAGGACCGCGGCGGTGTTGGTCATGCGGCGTTGATGGCGGCACGTACCGAATTGCTCAACGCCGCCGGCAAAAGCCCGATCCTGGCCAACGTGCGCGAAACCGCCCTGGCCGAAGCCCCGCAGGTACAACTGGAGGTGGACCGCAAGCAGGCCAACGCATTGGGCGTGGCCTTTGCCGATGTGGGCAGCGTGTTGTCGTCGGCCATCGGCTCGGCCTACGTCAACGACTTCCCCAACCAGGGCCGCATGCAACGCGTGGTGGTGCAGGCCGAAGGCGACCAGCGCAGCCAAGTGGCGGATTTGATGAAGATCAATGTGCGCAACAAAGCCGGCAAGATGGTGCCGCTGTCGGCCTTTGTCGAAGCCAAATGGACCCAGGGCCCGGCGCAGTTGACGCGCTACAACGGCTACCCGGCCATCGCCATCAGCGGCGAAGCGGCACCGGGGCACAGCACCGGCGAGGCGATGGAAGAAATCCAGCGCCTGGTCAGCCAGTTGCCGGCGGGGCTGGGCCAGGAGTGGACCGGGTTGTCACTGCAGGAACGCTTGTCCGGCTCCCAGGCGCCGTTGCTATTGGGTCTGTCACTGCTGATCGTGTTCCTGTGCCTGGCAGCGCTGTATGAAAGCTGGTCGATCCCCACGTCGGTATTGCTGGTGGTGCCGCTCGGCGTACTCGGCGCGGTCGTGGCCGTTTCCTTGCGCGGCATGCCCAACGATGTGTTCTTCAAGGTCGGCTTGATCACCATCATCGGCCTGTCGGCGAAAAACGCGATCCTGATCATCGAGTTCGCCAAGGACCTGTACGACCAGGGCGAAGACCTGATGAGCGCCACCCTGAAGGCCGCGCGCTTGCGCCTGCGCCCGATCATCATGACGTCGCTGGCGTTCATCCTCGGCGTGGTGCCATTGGCCATTGCCACCGGCGCCAGTTCCGCCAGCCAGCAGGCGATTGGTACGGGGGTGATTGGCGGGATGATCACGGCGACACTGGCGGTGGTGTTTGTGCCGGTGTTCTTTGTGGTGGTCATGAAGCTGGTGCGCAAAAAGAGCTAAGGCTTTTTGGGGGACACGGTAACTGTCGCGAGCGGGCTTGTCCCGCGTTGGGCTGCGCAGCAGCCCCAATAAGAGCGCTGCAGTGTGCCAGGCAGGTCCGGGGTTATGTTTTGGGGCTGCTTCGCAGCCCAACGCGGGACAAGCCCGCTCGCCACAAAAAATGCGCTAAGGTGCTCACAAATAGCCATTTGTGAGCCCCCATGCCCTTCCTCGCCCGCACCCACCCTCGCCTCTCCGCTGCCGCCGCCCTGGGCCTTGCCGCTGGCATCCTGGTGCCGGCCGACAGCGTCGTCAGCAAGATCCTCATTGGCTGGAACACCGGGGTCTGGACCTACCTGGTGCTGATGCTGTGGCTGACCATCCGCGCCAAGGCCCCGGACGTCAAACGCATCGCCGAGATCGAAGACGAAAACGCCGGCCTGGTGCTGTTCATCGTGTGCATCGCCGCCATTGCGAGTTTGGCGACCATCACCTTCGAACTGGTGGGCAGCAAAGACCTGCCGACCACCGCGCGCCTGCTGCACTACGGCTTTACCGGGCTGACCGTGATCGGCTCATGGCTGCTGATCGGGGTGATTTTCAGCGTGCATTACGCGCGCCTGTATTACACCTGGGAAGGCAAGGAGCCGGCACTGCGCTTTGCCGAAGACCTGCGCACCCCCAACTACTGGGACTTCCTGTATTTCTCCTTCACCATCGGCGTGGCCGTGCAAACGGCGGACGTGGGGGTGGCGACCCGCGCCATGCGCAAAGTGGTGCTGGGGCAATCGTTGATCGGGTTCCTGTTCAACACGGCGATCCTGGGCTTCTCGATCAATATCGCCGCGGGCCTGTTTGGTTGAGGCTCAATCGCTCTTCTATCCGACGAGTGGCTCCCTGACCTGTTAGTTCTGACAGTTGTGTGCAACGTCAATATGGCGCCGAATAGCCTCACGTATGCAGCCGCACTGCGTGCCGTAGAAGCGCTGATGTGCAACTGAAAATCACCGGCTGCAACCACTTTCCGGCGGGAGAAAAAATAATGCCAAGGCGAACGGCCTCAACCAGCAACCTCCTCCTCAACGGTAATTTCAGTCAATACGCAATGCACTGGAATACAACAGGCACTGTCGATTACTCCCGACAATACTGTAGAGCACTTACCGGTCAGGCCTCCCAGCAGGTCAATATCAACCCTGGTGCCAGTTACTTACTGCGCATGTGGAGTCAAGTGATCTTCAAGGGTGCTGGCGCGGTGGTGATCACCTCTGAGCCCTCGGGTACAGCCGATCGTATTGAGCTCGATGCTTTTCATCTGTGGACCAAACGAGAGTTCAACTATTCCCCTCCCGCCGGTACAACCTCCGCTACCGTCACCGTCACGGGCACGACAGGCGAGGTTTGTGTCGACGAGATTGAACTGCTCGTGGACACCACCACTCCAGTTCGACCGGAGCTGATCAGAAATGGCGATTTCATCCAAAATAACGCTGATTGGACCGTAGAAAGGCCTGGGCCAGCGTCAAGCGTCAACTTCACCGCCGGTGTCTGCAGTGCGAACCTGGGGGGCTTGATCTATCAGGACATAGCAGTAGAGCCCGGCAAAACCTACAGTTTTAACCTGATGGCCGCGAACCCCACAAGCGGGGACGGCGCGGCCCGGTTGTACGACGTGGCCAATACCGGCGTTATCTTGCTGGATATTGAATTAAGAGGGCCGGAAACGTTCCAGCCCTATCAACGTAACTTCCAAGTTCCAGCCGGTACGCACCAACTGCGTGTACTGATGGTGGGAATTACCTTTTTGAGACTAGACAGCGTGTCCTTCAAGCTCGCCTGAAGGCACTGCCGACTTGATTGAAAGTATTTGTGTGAAGTCGATAACCCAACACGTTGCGCGTTGATGTGGCAGTCCAGGTGGAGACGTAATCGCCAGGCACTCGACACGCTCCCAGCCCCCAAGGAGAAACGCTCATGACCGCCATCCACCGTCACCGTCCACCAAAACTGCATCTGGCCGCCCAGTATTTTAAAGGCATTATCGACGGCGAAGATTTCACCGCCAATATATTTTCAATCACCTGCACGGCAGGAAAATGGACGATCACCGGCAGTAGAGTCGATAGCAACGGCGTGACCCACAAGTTGCAGTTGTCGCTACCTTCAACTTATGGCATAGGCATCTATCGACTGGAGGACCATCCGGACATTCGGTTTACCTATAGCACTGATGACCTTTTAGAGCCTGTACTGCGATACGGTTTCTCCGGATTAGTCGAATTCAGGGCCATTGACCCTTCAAATACCCACGCCACGGGTGGACTCAGCGATATCCAAACCCGTGACGACGGCAACCCAGTCTCTACCATCTCTGCGCTGTTCAGCCTGGGCTGACGCCCGAAGGTCGTTAAACTGCACATACCAAAAAGGAAGCCGAAGCTTCCTTTTTGGATACATACGTATGAGTTACCAGCTATAACGCACACCCACGTTAGCACCCCATGGTTGATCGACATGTTTACCTTTGCTGTGCTCGAAGTCAGCATGCAGCTGCAGGTTTTTCGACAGTGAGACCGCTACACCAGCACCGAACTCAGCACGAGAACCTGAGACGTCATTGTTGAACACATGGCCGTTGACCGATGCTTTATTGTCTTTCGCAAACTCATGCGCTACCGCTGTACGCAGGTAAGGCTGAACGATGCTGCCGTCATCCATTATAAAATCGCGACCTACCGTTACCCCCAGCTTACCGAGTGCCGAATGGGTGTTCTGGCCTTTGGCTTGCAGGCCATTGTCCAACCCATAGTTCTTGCCCTTGACCACAATAGTGGATGCCTGAGCAAACGGTTCGACAAAGAAATCATTCTCCAGCTTGATGTTGCGACCCACTTCTACCGAAGCACCAATGCCGTTGGTGCCGTATTTACCCTTAGCCTTGGCACCATCGCTGAGGCCGACCTTGGACTCATTCTCAAAGCGGTTGGCTTTGATAACACCGTCGAAGTAGTAGCCGCTGTCTGCATCCATCCAAGTGGCATAGCCGCCCACGTAGTAGCTTTTCACCGTGCCGGAAGTACCACGGCTCAGGTCCAGATCGGAGTTGCTATGCCCTGCCATGACCCCAACCAGCCATTGGCTGTCTTCACTCAGGGGTGCATCGGCGCCGAGAGAGAAACCGCGTTGGCTCTGCTTATAACCCACGCCATTAGCGCCCGACACCGAGTACTTGTTGCCGTAGCTACGAATCCAGCCACCACCTTCAGCGTCATGGTGGCGTAACTCGCCCATGCGGCTGCGCAACGAAGTCATCTCGCCATACCATACGGTCGGCGCGGTGTTAAACAACGCCAGCACCGAGCGAGTACCTGGGCTGATAGTCCGTGCGCTGGGGTCGAGGAACCAATCGTTACCATCCTGCTTCAGCCCATAGGACCATGCACCGACATCCACCGCGCCGCCCACCAGCGAAAACTCGGCATCGCCGCCGCCGGTGTGCACGATATGTACGTCACCGGGCGACACAGGCTCCAGGCCGCTGCTCGCCACCAACAAACTGTGCTGACCGGTTGCATCGCCAGATATATTCAGAAAATCATTCAGGCCCTGGGCAAAATCAGCGCCCATGACGAATGTACCGTTACCACTCAGTGTCTCCAGGTCCAACTGATAAAACGCATCCGTTTCGCCAAACTTCACCGTACCGCCCGCGAGATCAAGCGCACCCACCAGGCTGTTACCCGTCAGGTTCCAGAACGAACCATCACCTATGGCAAGGCTATCGACATTCAACAAGCTGCCGGTCAACGATGAGTGGTTTTGCAAGCTCAGATTGGCACTGCTACCGGCCTCGACGAACACATTGCCGTTCAAATGGCTGTTGTTGACATTCATGTTGGCAGTTGCGCCACCGGTCACTTCCAGCAGGTTACCGTTGCCGCCGATCAACTGCGAGCCGTTACTCACTTCGATGGTGGCTGTGGGAGTGCGCCCGGTCTGGCCGGCGACCAAAATGGCCGCCCCCGTCTTGCCCTCAACGGTCGACTGATCGAGTACCAATGTGCCGTCATCGGTAATACCTGCCGCACGGGTGAAACGTACACCATTGCGCTCACCCACTAGCATGCTGTTCTGAGCAGAGGCCGAACCGCCGATCAACAGGACACCGGTACTGCCGACAGCCGTCCCTTGTACCAGCGAGTCAAAAAAATGCAGTTCGCTCAATTGAGTGGCTGAGGCACCCGCCTGAGCGCCCTTTATTGTGCTGTTACTAACATGGGCGGTAGAACCGCCAGGTGTAGAACTGTACCGGTTCAGCACTAAACCAACGGATTGGGCGCTCTCCAAATGGCTGCCGGAAATGGTTGCAGTACCATTGGTAAGTTCCATTGCCGAGGCGCCTGGCGCCGTGGACATGACCGTGGAATTCTGGATAGCAACCGTGGAACCTTCCTGAGCAACGATACGCTCGATAGTACTCCCACTGTTCACAGTGAGCTGCGCACCCAGGCTCCGAATAGCCGCTGTGGTTGCCCCATTGACGGTCAGGCTGGAGCCATTCTGCAGCGCCCAGTTTTTTACGGTTTCACCGGATTCAATGACCTTCGACTCACCAGGCGCTACCACTCCCTGTTCTGAATGAGCCTGCGCCGCAACACCCAGAAGTAATCCGAACGACGACACTTTGACTGCCGCACTTAAAGGTGAAAGTTTGAAAATATGTTTGATGAACATGCTGTAACACTCGCTCTGACAATATGCCTGACCAAATGGCATGGCTCGTTCCGATGGAGTGGAGCCAGACCTGTAGAGGCCGCGAGGTTATAGTTGGAGGGCGTAACGGTAAGTAGGATAAATCTGAAGATAACAAGAGGACGCCATTCAGCCGACTTATTAGAAAAGGCACCGAAGAAGGTTATCCCTCGATGCCTTGCGTACAGCGCTATGGAGCAGAGTCACTACTACCGTCGCAGTAGTTGTTGGCGGTCACCATCCTCGCAGGAATGACTGCTGGTACTGACCTAGCAGGCGTTCCGCTCACGTCCAGAGAATATTGCAACCAGAGCGAGTTATAGGGCGGCTTCGCGCCGGCTACTTTAAGGTGAGGGTCGAAGGGTTGCAGGTGGAAGATGAAGCCGTTGGCTGCGGTGGTTGGATCCAGCGTCACCGAGCTAGTACCCCGTGTTGGCTCGATAGGTTGGTCACCCGCAAGCCCCGTTGAGGCCACATACTCGATCGTTACCACTACTTGATCCGCAAAAAATTCAGCGTTTGGAGGAATTTTCACTTCAAGGTATTCCGGGTCGCTTGTTGGTCGCAGAGATGCACAGCTAATCCTTCCCCGTGGGTCGCCGGTCCAAGGCAGGGTATTGAGGAACTCAGCCGCATCCAGTGTGTGAGTGATCGCATCGTCGACTTCAACGGGCGTACTTTCTGAGAAATTGCTGTTCGTCGATGCGGGATTGCGCACCCCATAAAAAACATCGATCGCTGGACCATTACCCGCTGCGGCAATCGCTGCCTTGTCGACCACGATAGTGATTGGAGCACCTGCGCCCTCGCCAAAAGCAATAGTATGAGTACCTGCTATGTTCAGCCGGCTTCCCCAATACAACGTAATGACATCACCTTCGGCCGGTGCTGGAGTAACGCTCCAAAGATCGAAGACCGCCAGAATGTCATCTACGTGATCGATGTCAGCGGAATTCAGATAGTTCTCTCTAGGAGGGAAAGATGCAGGCCCCTGTATGGTGACCTGATCCAGGTCAGGACTCGGATCACCCGGCAGGGGAGTCACTGGACCCGCTTTGCTCAGGTCGACATCCACCAATGTTTCATCATCCGGACGGTTTTTTGAACCCGTCCTCAGAATGATGTAGCTCAGAGCTGTCTCTATAGGACCTTCCTGCGAGCCATACTCATCAATGATCAGTTGAGGAGGCGCGGTGAATACAAAATCGAAAACACCGTTCAACGGCGCGGGCGTGGTTTCCTGGCTTCCCCATTTCAGAATGTATTGGTCGCCAGGATCCCATGCATAAAGGGGAATCGCCAACTGGACCCCCGCCGTCCAAGCGTCGATATCGATCAGCGTGCTACCCGCAGGACTGACCACCTTCAGAGGTGCCAGTACCAGATTCGCACTGCGTCTCAAACGACGCCCAGTGGGAACTTTCGAGATTTCACTGTAATTGCCGGCCGCATCTCGCAGTCGATAAAACCAGAAGAAAATCCCATCTACAGCAGTGTCGAAGAACGTAATGGGCAAATTGAAATCCGCTCCCCCCGAAGGCATTGGAAAACTGCCCAGCGAGGGCGAGTCATCCGGAGGCAATTCCGATGTGAACCAGACGTCCGACACCATATCCCCTACGTCCCAATCCCCATAGGAAGGAATCCCTAACTCGAATCCACTGGGATTCAAGTCCAATGTTTCTTGGGTGATATCTGCGCCTTGAGGCAATGAGGCAGGATAAACGCCCCTAGCAGGCGCCTCACTTTTACCTGGGGACTTATAGGGACCATACAGATCGATCTTCACTCGTTGAGCTTTGGAAAAGTCTGAATAATCCCCACCTGATCCAGGTTTTACCTTGAACCTGAGATCAAACTCACCATGGCCTAATAGATTGACTGAAACCGTGACCTCAACATGCGGACCAGAAGGCTCGGTTGGAAAAAAAATCGGGTCCAATGGTGTCCAGGATGAAACCCCGGCAGGGCTGAATTCAACTTGCATTTCATCCCCATCGTCGGGAAACCGCCAAATGGGGCATTCCAGAACAAGGCCGCCATCACGATCCAGAAAAGGACGCCAGACCAAACCTTTACCATCCTCTAGCGCCTGGGGAAAATTCGGTGCTTCCAGATTAGGATTCTCCCAACCACTTACTATCACTTGCTTAACACTTTTAACGGTCATTTCAGTCTCTCCTTGCCTATGTTAATAGCTTGCGGTGAATGGACTGCTGACAACTTTTTATTAAACAGCAGGCGGCACAGAGTCCCTCTCCGATCAAGCACAGCGGAAGATGATTAATTAACTTTTATGCAACTTTATAACTGACCACTTACTATCAATGATCAGATTCCGGACCATTACCATTCGGCCCACAATAAATCGGTGGTGTATGGGCAAACAATCGGTCGATCTTCACGTAACGAATGCGTGAAGTCCCCACACGCATACCAAGGCGCCATACCGTGAACTCGGCGTAAGCGCCCGCCCCCTCTCCCGTGGGGTTCTTGATCGGCTCAACGTAAGGACGGTAATCCACTACAAAGTCGTGGTAACCGAGGCGCTCATCATCCCCATTCCACGACTGTGAGAACAATCCTTCGGTTTCTTTAATAGGACCGCTGCCTGCAAAACCCGACGTACCCTGCCAATGCATGCGTATTTCATCATTGATCTCAATGGCCGCATGTTTAAAAACACGAACATGCACACCGTCCCAGAGCGGCGGGACGGTCTGACAGTTGAGCCAACCAAATGAGTTAACGTGAACAAACTCAGCTTGAGGAAAGTTTACCGGTGCTGTCACATTGATATTTACTGCCTGATCAGGGGCCAGTTGTTCATTCACACCATTGCTGGTGCGATAACGCACAGGGAACGCCGGATTGTTTGGCGTCTGCTCAACCACCGACCAGGCGATAGGCGAAAAAGTCACCCGCCTGCCAGCGAAATCCGTGGGCTGTACCGTATAAGAAGCAATGGGGTCCTCTCTATCCCCCCAGTAAAGGAACATTTGCTCGCCTGCATGCGGATCATCAAATAGAAGAACCGAAGCCGTGACAGGTTGATCGGCATCCCGGATATCCAAGTGATTCGGCGTATTGCTCCCCTGCCCGCGGATCTCGACTCGTTCAAGGTGTCGGTTATATTCAGCGGGTGCCTGGTCATGATCTTGCCCGGCCACGCGAAAGTCGCAATCCACATGTTGTATTGGCGATAGAACTCCATCGGGCTTGCCAGCACGGTAAATCTCATACTGCACTGGCATTCTGGTCTGCACGTAGCCTTTCTGGATCAATACCGGCCAACTGATTGAGACGATTTTCGGAAATCCCTCAACCGGTTCTCTTGACAGAGGGATACCATTCCAAAGAGTCACAACCTCATCAGTAGGATCCCAATCAAAATACGCCTCGAATCGCACCGTTACGCCTGCCCGCGCATCCTTGCGATCAATCAAACCGTCGAAATCAAAGGCAAGCACCCGCGGCGGCTTCAGGCCACTGGGCGATGGTTTGAGGTTGATATAAACAGGGGTGGGCCCGGAGGCATCGACGCGTTGGTTACCTGCTCGGTCCCGTAGGGTATACCGTACGATCCGGGGACCGTTCAACAACGTACGGAATTTATCCCCCGGAATAGGCACAACCAAATCGGATACCGCAGAAGGGAACGTGTGCTCATAAGCCGCCTCATAAGGATTGGCCGATTCATCGTTCAATAAAAAAATCAGAACGGCATCGAAGGCTTTTCGATCCAGATATGAAGGAATTTTAAAATCCACCGTCAGGTGATCTGGATCGCTCAAATACTCTTCGGTAATTCCATAGGTGCGGACGTCCGGATCAACAAACTCACCAGGCCCCAGGGGTTGGTTACCCCCTGGAGCTATCCGATCAATGGTGAATGTCGTGGTGTAAGGGCTGTGTTCTATCCCGCCGGGCCCATCAATGTAATAACTAATGTCGTAAGACCCACTGATATTCAACCAATTGCCCTTAATAAACAGCGATACGGGGAAGTCTTTTTCCTGAGTCAATGGGCCCGGCAGAGGGATCGGAGGAAGCGGATACGGAGACTCGGGTGTATGAGGCTTGATCGAGAAATGAACGTAATCGACTTCCCCGGTATCAGCGGGAAAGGCCCAGATCTGGGTCAATTGGACTTCAATGGGGTCATAAAGATATTTAGTGGGAATCAGCCCGTCAGGGTCATCTTCAAAGGCCTTGACCACAACAGCCTTTTTTAGCTCTGAAACTTGCGCCGTTGCGCTGCGGCTGGAGGGGGGGAAACGGTTGGATGAAAGCGTCATGCGACTCTCCTTATTCAGCCAGCGAACCGATGCATCGTTTAGAAAAAACACGTGTTATGGCGGTATCACTACCTCTTGCACGCTCAAATTAAGCGCCACTTCACAAGCCCTGAATACTGTCAGAACTCACAGGTCCCCCTACCGTTTGTCGGCCAGACCGGTCCCATCCCTGTAGTTGACGCTTGACCATTCACCCGAATCTGGTGTTTCCTGAAACCGGTTTCAAATCAACCATGACCCACCCCCAATAAGAAAGGCCCGCGACCGTGACCTCTTTTTCCGCCGCTCAACGCAGCCGCGTGACCATGCTCGACGTCGCCCTGCACGCAGGGGTCTCAAAGGCCAGCGTGTCACGCTTCATCGGCGACGACCGCGCCCTGCTCTCCGATGCCATTGCCCTGCGCATCGAGCACGCCATCAATGAACTCGGCTACCGCCCCAACCAGATGGCCCGTGGCTTGAAGCGCGGCCGCACGCGCCTGATCGGCATGCTGGTGGCCGATATCCGCAACCCCTATTCCATTGCCGTGATGCACGGCGTCGAGACCGCCTGCCGCCAGCACGGCTACAGCCTGGTGGTGTGCAATACCGACCGTGATGACGAGCAGGAGCGCCAGCACCTGGCGGCGCTGCGTTCGTACAACATCGAAGGGCTGATCGTGAACACCCTTGGCCATCACCTTGACCAACTGCTGGAACTGCAACGGGAAATGCCCCTGGTGCTGGTGGACCGCAAGGTCGAACCGCTGCACATCGACCTGGTGGGCCTGGACAACCCGGCGGCGGTACGCATGGCGGTGGAACACCTCGAGCAGCAGGGCTATCGCGATGTGTTGCTGGTGAGCGAAGCCACCGACGGCACCAGTTCGCGGTTGGAACGCCTGGAGAGTTTCAAGGCCGAGATTGCCCGGCGCCCGGCGTTGACCGGCGCGGTATTGGAGCTGGATGGCGCGCTGCAAAAGCACTTGCACACCTTTCTAGCCAAGGCCGGCCCCAAGGCGTTGTTCTGCGCCAACGGCATCGCCGCGCTCGCTTGCACCCAAGCGCTCAAGGCATTGGGTTGCCACCTGTTTGAAGACGTCGGCCTGATCGCTCTGGATGACCTGGACTGGTACCCACTGGTGGGCAATGGCATCACGGCCCTCGCCCAGCCGACCCAGGCGATTGGCGCCAGTGCGTTCGACTGCTTGCTCAAGCGCTTGCGCGGCGATACCGAGCCGACACGCACCCTGGACTTCCTGCCCCAACTGATTCTCCGAGGCTCCACAACCCCTTGTAGGAGCGAGCTTGCTCGCGAAAAACGCCAACGATAACGCAGCGATCCTGGTTTAACGCGGCGCGCTCAGGTTTTTCGCGAGCAAGTTCGCTCCGACAGGAAAGTGTTTTTTTCAGAAAAAATGAAACCGGTTTCAGAGGGACACAACAATGCATAAATACCCCGTTTCCATCAGCCTTTCCAGCTACGGCGCCGACCTCGTACGCCAGCAGGGCCAACTGAGTTTTGTCGAGCTGTTGGCGGCTGCCGGCGCCCAGCGTATCGAGTGGCGTGAGGAGCTGCTGACCCGCGAACAACCCGTCGAACTGGCCCGGGCCGCCGCCGAGCAGGGCCTCGAATCGGTGTTCTCATCGCCCCTTGAGCTGTGGGTCGCCGGCCGCGCCCAACCGAATGCCGAGCTGAGCGCCACCCTGGACCGTGCCCAGGCCTTTGGCGCGCGCTGGCTCAAAGTCTCCCTGGGTTATTTCACCGACACCAACGACCTGGAAAGCCTGCACGCCCTGCTCAACCGCCATCCGGTCCACCTGCTGGTGGAAAACGACCAGACCCTGCACGGCGGGCGCATCGAGCCGATGCAGCGCTTCTTCACTGAAGTGGAGCGCCTGGGCCTGCCGATCAAGATGACCTTCGATATCGGCAACTGGCACTGGCAGGACCAATCCGCCCTCACCGCCGCGCGCCTGCTGGGCCGGCATGTGGATTACCTGCACTGCAAGGCCGTGGCCCGTCGCCCGGACGGCAAGTTGGTCGCCCTGCCGCCCGGCGCCACCGACCTGCATCTGTGGGAACAACTGCTCAAGCATATGACTCAAGGTATTACCCGTGCCGTGGAATTCCCGCTGCAAGGCGAAGACCTGCTCGACGTCACCGCCCGGCAGGTCGCCACCCTCGCCCTGCTTGGCCAACCCCATGCGGAGAACGCCCATGTCTGAGATCGATATCCTGTCGTTTGGTGAAACCATGGCGATGTTTGTCGCCGAACAGACCGGCGAGCTGGCCCAGGTTGGCCACTTCCACAAACGCATCGCCGGGGCCGACAGCAATGTCGCCATCGGCCTGTCGCGCCTGGGGTTCAACGTTGCCTGGCTGAGCCGGGTGGGCAATGACTCCCTCGGGCGTTTTGTGGTCGACACGTTGAAACAGGAGGGGTTGGATTGCCGCCATGTGGCGGTCGACCCGCTGCACCCCACCGGTTTTCAACTCAAGTCCCGTGAAGAGGCTGGCGCCGACCCTCAAGTCGAATACTTCCGCAAGGGCTCGGCGGCCAGCCATTTGTCGATCGCCGCCATCAACCCCGTACTGCTGCAAGCACGGCACCTGCATGCCACCGGTATTCCGCCGGCCTTGTCCGACGCCACCCGCGAGCTGTCCTTTGAACTGATGACGCAGATGCGCACCGCCGGCCGCAGCGTGTCGTTCGACCCCAACCTGCGCCCCTCGCTGTGGGCCAGCCAGGCGCAGATGATCCGCGAAATCAACGCCCTCGCCGGGTTGGCGGACTGGGTCCTGCCGGGCTTGAGCGAAGGTCGCCTGCTCACCGGTTTCGAGGACCCGGCCGATATCGCCGCGTTCTACCTGGACCAGGGTGCCGAAGCCGTGGCCATCAAGCTCGGCCCGGACGGCGCCTACTACCGCACCCAGATGGACCAGGGTTTTGTCGCCGCCGTCAGCGTCGACAAGGTGGTCGACACCGTAGGGGCCGGTGATGGTTTTGCCGTCGGCATGATCAGTGCCCTGCTGGAAAACCTCAGCTTCCCCGAGGCCGTGCAGCGCGGCAATTGGATCGGCAGCCGCGCAGTACAAAGTCGCGGCGACATGGAAGGCCTGCCCAGGCGCGAAGCGTTACCCACCCGATCCGTCGCTTGACCGACTACCTGTTGCCACAACTACAACAAGCTCAGGAGCAACCCCATGGAAACCGTGAAACTCGCCACCCGCCGTTGGTGGTACATCATGCCCATCGTCTTTATCACCTATAGCCTGGCGTACCTGGACCGCGCCAACTACGGTTTCGCCGCCGCCTCCGGGATGGCCGAGGACCTGATGATCACCCCCGGCATGTCGTCGTTGCTGGGGGCACTGTTTTTCCTCGGTTACTTTTTCTTCCAGGTGCCGGGGGCGATCTATGCGCAGAAGCGCAGCGTCAAGAAACTGATCTTTGTCAGCCTGATCCTCTGGGGCGGCCTGGCCACCCTGACCGGCGTGGTGTCCAACGCCTATATGCTGATCGCGATCCGCTTCATGCTCGGCGTGGTCGAAGCGGCGGTGATGCCCGCCATGCTGGTGTACCTGTGCCACTGGTTCACCCGTGCCGAACGTTCGCGGGCCAACACCTTCCTGATCCTCGGCAACCCGGTGACCATGCTGTGGATGTCGGTGGTGTCGGGTTACCTGGTGCAGCATTTCAGCTGGCGCTGGATGTTCATCATCGAAGGCTTGCCGGCGGTGCTGTGGGCGTTTATCTGGTGGAAACTGGCGGATGAAAGGCCTGCAGACGCCCAGTGGCTGAGCGAACAGCATAAAAAAGACCTGGAAATTGCGTTGGCCGCCGAACAGGTGGGCATCAAGGCCGTGAAGAATTACGCCGAGGCGTTCCGCTCACCCAAGGTGATCATCCTCGCGCTGCAGTTCTTCTGCTGGAGCATCGGCGTGTATGGCTTTGTGCTGTGGCTGCCGTCGATCCTCAAGGCGGGTTTGAAAATGGACATGGTCGAGGCCGGCTGGCTGTCAGCCCTGCCTTACCTAGCGGCGGTGATCGGCATGCTGGCGGTGTCCTGGGGCTCGGACAAACTGCAAAAACGTAAACGCTTTGTGTGGCCACCGTTGCTGATCGCCTCGATCGCCTTCTACGCGTCCTACGTGCTGGGTGCCGAACACTTCTGGTGGTCCTACACCCTGCTGGTCATCGCCGGTGCGTGCATGTATGCGCCCTATGGCCCGTTCTTCGCCATCGTCCCGGAAATCCTGCCCGCCAACGTCGCCGGTGGCGCCATGGCCCTGATCAACAGCATGGGCGCGCTCGGTTCGTTCGGCGGTTCGTACCTGGTGGGTTACCTCAATAGCAGCACCGGCTCGCCCGGCGCGTCATACCTGCTGATGAGCGGCGCGTTGATGCTCTCGGTGGTGCTGACGATTTTCCTCAAGCCTGGCGCCAGCGACCGCGTGCGCGCGCCTTTGCATACCCTCGAATTGAAGGCCAAGACCTGATGAAAAAATCCATCGTGCTGTACAAGAAACTCTCTGCCCCGCTGATGGCCCGCCTGCATGAGCAGGCCGAGGTCACCTTGATCGAGGCGCTGGATGACAGCGGCCTGGCCAAACTGCGCGATGCCCTCCCCGGCGCCCACGGTTTGCTCGGTGCGAGCCTGCGCCTGGATGCCAAGCTGCTGGACCTGGCGCCCCACCTGGAGGCGGTGGCCAGTGTCTCAGTGGGGGTCGACAACTACGATATCGATTACCTGACCCAGCGCGGCGTCCTGCTCAGCAACACGCCCGACGTGCTCACCGAAACCACCGCCGACACTGGGTTCGCCCTGATCCTGGCGACCGCTCGGCGCGTGGTCGAGTTGGCCGACATGGTGCGTGCCGGCCAATGGAACAAAAACATCGGCCCGGCGCACTTCGGCAGCGATGTGCATGGCAAGACCCTGGGCATCATCGGTATGGGCCGCATTGGCGAAGCCCTGGCCCAGCGCGGGCATTTCGGCTTTGGCATGCCGGTGATCTACCACAGCCACTCGCCCAAGCCCTTGGTGGAAGAACGGTTCGGCGCGCAGTACCGCAGCCTGGACGACTTGCTGCGACAAGCGGACTTCGTCTGCCTGACACTGCCGCTCACCGCAGAAACGGAGCGGTTGATCGGCGCCCAGGAATTCGCACTGATGGGCCCGGAGACGATCTTTATCAATATCTCCCGCGGCAAGGTGGTGGATGAAGCCGCGCTGGTCGAGGCCTTGCAGCAGCGCACGATTCGCGCGGCGGGGCTGGATGTGTTCGAGCGCGAACCGCTGCCTCACGACTCGCCGTTGCTGCGCTTGAACAACGTAGTGGCAACGCCGCATATCGGCTCTGCGACCCATGAGACGCGCGAAGCGATGGCCCAGTGTGCGGTGGATAATCTGTTGGCGGCGCTGGCGGGCCAGAAGCCGAAAAACCTGGTGAACCCAGGGGCCTGGAAGCAATCGTAGGAGGCAGCGCCGCCCCTGTGGCGAGCGGGCTTGCCCCGCGTTGGGCTGCGAAGCAGCCCCAATAACAACGCTGCAGTGTGCCAGGCCGCTCCGGGGCTGTGTTTTGGGGCTGCTGCGCAGCCCAACGCGGGGCAAGCCCTAATGCCGTTCAGTTAAGCGTACATCGCCTTCTGTAGGAGCGAGGGGGACGCCTAGTTCTTGCTCGCGAAAAACGTCAACGATAACGCGTGTTTCCTGAGTGAACGCGGCGCCTGTGAGTTCTTCGCGAGCAAGCTCGCTCCTACAAAAAAGCCTTAACTGAACGGCATTAGGGCAAGCCCGCTCGCCACAGTTAAAGTGTTTCGCCTTAACTGACTGGCATGAAGGGTGGCGGATCAGTCAGTAGATGAGTTGACTGCCCCGCCGCCATCGGGAGCAGGCTCCCTCCCACATTTGGATGGCATTGCAAAGTGGGTCAGATAACGAACCTGGCGACCATCCCATTCAAATCCACCGCCAGGCGCGACAGCTCATGGCTGGCCGCGCTGGTCTGGTTGGCCCCCGCCGCCGACTGAGTCGCCAGGTCGCGGATGTTCACCAGGTTGCGGTCCACTTCGCGAGACACCTGGGCCTGTTCTTCCGAGGCGCTGGCGATCACCAGGTTGCGTTCGTTGATCAGGCTGAAGGATTGGGTGATCTGCTCCAGCGCCACACCGGCAGCCCGGGCCATTTCCAAGGTGTCCTGGGTGCGCTGGTTGCTTTGCTGCATGGATTGCACGGCTTCGCCGGTGCCGTTCTGGATGCCGGCGACCATTTTCTCGATCTCCTGGGTCGACTGCGCGGTGCGATGGGCCAGGGCCCGCACCTCGTCGGCCACCACCGCGAAACCACGCCCGGCTTCACCGGCACGGGCTGCCTCGATCGCCGCGTTGAGCGCCAGCAGGTTGGTCTGCTCGGCGATGGCGCGGATCACATCCAGTACCTTGCCGATGTCACGGCCCTGGGTCGCCAGGCCTTCGATCATCGCTGCGGTGTTTTGTACGTCCTGGGTCATGGTCTGGATCGCGCCGACGGTTTCCACCACCCGGTCGCGGCCTTCGCGTGCGGCCTGGTTGGACTGGTTGGAAGCCTCGGAGGTGGACACCGCATTGCGCGCCACTTCCTCGACCGCAGCGGTCATTTCGTTGACGGCGGTGGCCGCCTGGTCGATTTCGTTGTTCTGTTGTTGCAAGCCTTTGGAGGCTTCCTCGGTCACGGCGCTCAGTTCTTCGGCGGCGGACGCCAACTGCGTGGCCGAGCCGGCAATATGCTGGATGGTCTGGCGCAGGTTGGCTTGCATGCGCGACAGGGCACTGATCAGGCGTGCCGGCTCGTCCTTGCCAGCGTCTTCAATGACTTTGGTCAGGTTGCCGCCGGCGATGGTCTCAGCCACTTCCACGGCCTTGCGCAGCGGCGTAACAATGCTGCGAGTCAGCAACCAGGCCAGCAGCACCGTCATCAACGCAGCCACCACCGACACGATCACGATCCCGCTGACGGCTTGCTGATAGCTACCTTCGGCGTTACGGGCGGCCTGGTCGGCGCCGGCGCTATTGATTGCGATCAGCTTGTTCAACTGCTCACCCATCTGGTCCGTGCCGTCCTTGATGCGGGTGTTGATGAGCGTGCGCATTTCCTCGACTTTGTTCTGCTGGGACAACGACAACATCTCGGCCTGGGCAGTAAGGTAGTTGTCGAGGGTCGTGGCGAAGGTTTTATACAGGGCCGCCTCCTCCGGACCGGCGGGCGTTAACGCGTAAGCCTTCTGAGCCACCTTGACCTTGTCCACCAGCACGCCCACACGTGTCTTGGCCTCTTCCAGGGCGGCGGGTTCGCGGTTGATCAGAATCCGGAAGGACAAGATGCGCAGGCGCAACACGTTCTCGGTCAGATTGCCAAGGTACTTCACACTGGGCAGTTGGTTGGCCGACATGTCCAACGATGCCTGGCGGATGGTCGTCATGCGGTTGACCGCGAACACCCCGAGAATAATGACAAGTAGCGCAATGAACGCAAAACCGAGAAAAGCACGGGGGGCAATGTTCAAATTACGAAGGGACATAGGGGTACTCTCGAGAAGTAGTGTGGGCGAGCATCCTTGCCGCGACACGATCCGTGGGCGTCAACGCGCAGCCTGGACCTTTGGCGCCACCGTTCTAATTGGAGTGTGGGCCTATCCAGGCTATCGGCAGGGTTGAGAAATTAATTGAAAAAATCCGAAATATTTTTTCACACTTCTGACAACCGGCTGTTTCTGGCATCCTGCGCCTCCCTTTTCGACCCGAGCCTGTATTTTGTCTGACGCTCAAGCCCCCCGCCCGCGCTATAAATCCGACCTGATCTACGGCCTGGAAGACCGCCCGCACTTCACCGCCGCGATCTTTGCCGCGTTGCAGCATGTACTGGCCAGTTTTGTCGGCATCATCACCCCCACCCTGATCGTCGGCGGTGTGCTGGGCCTGGAAAGCGAAGTGCCGTACCTGGTCAGCATGGCGTTGTTCGTCTCGGGCCTGGGCACCTTTGTGCAGGCGCGCAAGTTTGGCCCGATCGGTTCAGGGCTGCTGTGCCTGCAGGGCACCAGCTTTTCCTTTATCAGCGTGATCCTCAGTGCAGGGTTCATGGTCAAGGCGCGGGGCGGCGGCACCGATGAGATCCTCTCGACGATCTTTGGCATCTGTTTTTTCGCAGCATTTATTGAAGTGGTGCTCAGCCAGTTCATCGGCAAGCTGCGCAAGCTGATCACCCCGGTGGTGACCGGCACCATCATTACCTTGATGGGCCTGTCACTGATCAAGGTGGCAGTCACCGACATGGCGGGTGGTTTTGGCGCCAGCGACCTGGGCGCGGCAAGCAACATGGGCTTGGCGGCGCTGGTGCTGCTGACCATCGTGGTACTCAACCGCTTCAATAATCCGTTCCTGCGCCTGGGCTCGATCGTGATCGGCCTGACCCTGGGCTTCGTGGTGGCCTGGTGGCTGGGCCGCGTCGACTTGGCAGCCCTGCCCCAGGTGCCGCTGATCAGCGTGCCGGTGCCGTTCAAGTACGGTTTCTCATTCGACTGGGTGGCGTTTATCCCGGTGGCGGTGATCTTCCTGATTTCGCCCCTGGAAGCCGCTGGCGACCTGACAGCCAACTCGATGATCTCCCAGCAGCCGGTCAAGGGCCCGCTGTATATCAAGCGTATCAAGTCCGGTCTGTTGGCCGACGGCCTCAACTCGGCGATGGCGGCCACTTTCAACAGCCTGCCGATGGTGACCTTCGCCCAGAACAACGGCGTGATCCAGCTCACCGGCGTGGCCAGCCGTTATGTGGCGTATTTCATCGCCGGCCTGCTGGTGCTGCTGGGGCTGTTCCCGATGATCGGCGCGGTGCTGCAACTGATGCCTAAACCCGTTCTCGGTGGCGCGACGCTGATCATGTTCGGCACCGTCGCGGTGGCCGGCATCAAGATCCTCGCCGAAGCCGGGCTGCACCGGCGCAATGTGTTGATCGTGGCGATCTCGCTGGGCATGGGCCTGGGCGTCGCGGCGGTCCCGGAAGTGTTGCGTGACCTGCCCAAGGCACTGCACAACATCTTTGAATCGCCGATCACCGTGGGCGCGTTCTGTGCAATCCTGCTGAACATTTTCCTGCCCGAAGCGTTCATAGAGCTGGAAGAAGATGAATTTGATCCGGAGTCCTCAACCCTCAAAGTAATGCAGGACCCGGACGTCACGCACTAGGAGCACCTTTGTATGCGCAAGCTCATGGTTCTATCGCTACTGCTGCTCACCCTGAGCGCCTGCGCCCTGTTCCCCAACCGCGACCCGGTGACGATCAATGTGGTGGGCATCGAACCCCTGCAAAGCCAGGACCTGGAAGTACGCTTCGCCGTGAAACTGCGGGTACAGAACCCCAATGAAACTCCGATCGACTACAACGGCGTGGCCTTGGACCTGGAGGTCAATGGCCGGCCGCTGGCGTCGGGGGTGAGTGATCAACGCGGATCCATCCCACGTTTTTCCGAGACGGTGCTGATGGTGCCGGTCAGCGTTTCAGCGTTTTCCGTATTGCGCCAGACCCTGGGCCTGAGCCAGACCCAGAGCTTGAACAACCTGCCCTATGTACTGCGCGGCAAGTTAGCGGGCGGGCTGTTCGGCACCATGCGTTTTGTGGACCGTGGCACCCTGGACCTGCCGAATACCGCGACCTGGTAATGACACCATGCAACCGACACTCTTCACCGAACGCCTGATCCTGTGCCCACTGACCCTGGACGATGCCGAAGGGATCCAGCAGCAATTCCCGCATTGGGAGGTCGTGCGTTACCTCAACGCCCTGGTGCCCTGGCCCTACCCGGCCGACGGCGCGCGCACCTATCTGGAACAGAACGCCCTCCCCGCCATGGCCCGTGGCGAGGAATGGCACTGGTCGCTACGCCTGAAAAGCGCGCCTGAACAATTGATCGGCAACATCAGCTTGATGGACGAGCAGGATAACAACCGGGGGTTCTGGCTAGGGCCGCAATGGCAAGGGCAAGGACTGATGTCCGAGGCCAGCGCGGCGGTGACCGACTATTGGTTCGGCGTGCTCAAGCGCCCGCTGCTGCGGGTGCCCAAGGCGGCACCCAACCTGGGCTCGCGGCGTATTTCCGAGCGTACGGGCATGCGTTTGATCCGTACGGATGAAGCTGAGTTTGTGGAAGGTACTTTCCCACGGCATATCTGGGAAATGACCCGCGAGGAATGGCTGAAAACCCAATCGCCCAAACGCTGAGGGCCAAAGGTGGGACGGGGCTCGCCCTTCTGTAGGAGCGAGGGGGACGCCTGGTTCTTGCTCGCGAAAAACGTCAACGATAACGCGTGCTTCCTGAATGAACGCGGCGCCTGTGAGTTTTTCGCGAGCAAGAACCAGGCGTCCCCCTCGCTCCTACAAAAAAGCCTTAGCTGACGGGCATCAGGCTTCAGTCGGTGATAAAGCGCACGCCTGGCTTGGCGCGCTCATCCACCACCAGCTCGAAAACATCCGGCCGGGCGTAATGCCCTACCACGTCGTAGTCATACCGCGCGCGCACCAAATCGTCAGTGTCGATCTGCGCGGTCAGCAGCCCCGCCTCCCCCAGCAACGGCCCAGCCAGGATGTCGCCCATGGGGCCGATAATCACGCTGCCACCTGCGATCAACGGGCGCTCTGAAGGCCAGTTGGCAACCTCGATGCCCAGCGCCTGAGGCGAAGCCTGCACCTGGCACGCACTGACCACAAAGCAACGCCCTTCGTGCGCCACATGACGCATGCTCACCTGCCACATCTCACGCTCGTCCACCGTCGGCGCGCACCACACTTGCACGCCCTTGGCGTACATCGCCGTACGCAGCAGCGGCATCATGTTTTCCCAGCACACCGCGCCGCCGACCCGCCCTACCGCCGTGTCGATCACCGGCAAGGTGGAGCCATCGCCCTTGCCCCAGATCAATCGTTCGGTACCAGTGGGCATCAGCTTGCGGTGCTTGGCCACCAGACCGCCAGACGGTTCGAAATACAGCACGGTGCAATACAGGGTGCTGCCACTGCGCTCGATCACACCCAGGACCAGGCTCGCGCCGGTACGGGCCGACAACCCCGCCAGCGCCTCGGTCTCGGTGCCCGGCACATCGATGGCATTGGCGAAATAACGCGCAAAGGCTTCGCGCCCCTCGGGCAGGCGATAACCCAGTTGCGTGCCAAAACCTTCACCTTTGGGGTAACCGCCCAGGAGCGCCTCCGGCATCACCACCAGTTGCGCGCCGCTGCGCAGGATTTCGTCTTCATAAGCCAGGATTTGCGCGAGGGTCTCGGCCTTGCCGCCCGGCAAGGCACCGATTTGCAATGCAGCCACAATAGAAACAGGCATCACGATCATTCCAAGTAGTGGGGGGTTGCCCATTCTCGGGCCAGGCTCGATCATGAATAAAGCCCACTTCAGTGCTAAATGATATGAGCCAAATGAATATCGCCCAGGTCGACCTGAACCTGCTGAAAACCTTCGAAGCCCTGCACGATGAGTCCAGCGCCAGCCGCGCGGCGTTGCGCCTGGGTGTGACGCAATCGGCCATCAGCGCGGGGTTGCGCCGCTTGCGCGAACTGTATGGTGATCAGTTGTTCGTGCGTACCGGCCGGGGCCTGGCGCCGACCTTGCGCGCCAATCAACTCAAGCCGGTGATCAGTGAGGCACTGGACCGTTGCCGACAAAGCCTGGCGATGACCCATCCGGATAACCCGAACTATCAAGGGCGATCGATCGTGGTGGGACTGTCCGACGACTTCGAGATCGCCTATGGCCGTCGGCTGATGGACGTCATCGCACAGCGTCTGCCGAAACTCAGGGTGATCTTCCGTCAGACCCACAGCCAGATCGTCGCCGGCGCCCTGCTCGATCGCACCCTGGACCTGGCGATCACCGCCGGCGGGTTTGCCGAACGCAGGCTGAGCCGGCTAGTACTGGGGGAAGGTGATTATCGCTGCCTGGTGGACGCCCACAGCCTGGCGCCGGGCCAGCACGGCATCAGCCTGGCGGAGTTCGTGGCGCGTGAGCACATCCTGGTGTCGTCGGGCGGGTTTATCGGGATCACCGATGAGGGGCTGGCGGCACAGGGGTTGAGCCGCCAGGTGTGCGCCTCGACCAGCCATTTTGCCGCACTGCCATTCCTGCTCAAGGGCAGCCAGGCAGTGGCAACCATTCCCGGGCATGCGGCCGAGGCCATCGCCGGCCTCACCGGGCTTTGCGTACTGCCCTGCCCGCTGGCGCTGCCCCGCTACCCGGTGGAACTGGGCTGGCGTACACAGGCCCAGTTAGACCCGCTGCTGCTCAAGGTGCGCGAAGCGATCAGCGCCAGTTTTACTTGGCCGCCATCAGCTTGTTGACTTCACTGCGCACCATGTTCGAGAACTCCGGCGGCGACATGCCGTCAAGTTCCGCGCGTACCCATTCAGCCCACTTGCCCTTGCGCTTGGCACGTTCGCCGAACAACCGGGCGGCTTCGCCCTTGGCCTTGCCCAGGTTACTTTGCCACAGGTCGTAGAGACGGGACTTTTCATCTTCCAGCTCGGCGCGTTCGGCGAGGGTCTTGTTGGCGAGATTGAAGCTCATGTTGAATTACCTGCTGCACAAATAGGTGACATCTTACACTGTAGGTGGAAATTTCCTGATTCAGATTTTGCCCAGAACCCGTGCCTGGCAAAAAAACTGCAACTTTTGCCATCGCCCGGCACTCCATTGTTCACTGTCACATTTACCTGCAAGGAGTCACACAATGGCCCGCAAAACCGCTGCCCAAGCTGTTGAAGATCAAATCAAGGATCAAGCCTTCAGCGAACTCACGGCGCTGATCGAAGAATCGGACAAACTGCTCAAGAGCAGCGCCTCGCTGGTGGGCGAAGAAGGTGAAACCCTGCGCGAGCAGGTCGCCATCAAACTCAAGCAAGCGCTGGACTCGGTGTCCAACGTGCGCGAGCGCAGTAAGCCGGTGGTCGATGCCACCGAGACCTACATCGGTGGCCACCCATGGCAGACCGTGGCTATCTCGGCGGGCTTCGGCCTGGTCGTCGGCCTGTTGCTCGGCCGCCGTAACTGATGCGCCAGGGGCTGCGCCCATGGCGCCGCCCCTTTCAGTCTTCGAGCAGCGCCTGCAACTGCGCCAGGTCCTGCGCTTGCAGTTCAATCCCCTGCTGTTGCGACTTCGCCCGCGTGCGATGACGTCGATCCCCCGGTAAACGACGCAACCCCACCGCATGCATCTGCCGCACCAGTTCCTGGCTGCGCTCGGCAAAGCTTTGCCCAGCTGTTTTGCTCGGGTCGATGACAATCAGCAATTGCCCGGTCCAGGGGGTACGCGCGCCTGGGTGATCGGCCCAGTTGAACTCGAAGGAGAAGTTGCCCCCGGTCAGGGCGGCGGCCAGCAATTCGACCATCATCGACAACGCCGAGCCCTTGTGCCCGCCGAAGGGCAACAGCGCGCCGCCTTCCAATATGGCCTTGGGGTCCTGGGTCGGCTGACCGAGGCTATCGACGCCCATGCCCGGCGGCAATCGCTCGCCCTTGCGCGCGGCAATCTGTACGTCGCCATGGGCGATAGCACTGGTGGCCAGGTCGAACACGATGGGCAAGCCATCGGCACGGGGGGCGGCAAAGGCGATGGGATTGGTGCCGAACAGTGGCCGATCGGCGCCATGGGGCACCACGCAGGTCATGCTGTTGACCACGCTCAACGCCACCAACCCTTCCTCGGCAAAGGGCTCGACGTCCGGCCACAGTGCCGCGAAGTGATGGGAGTTATGGATGGCCAGCAGCGCAATGCCGGCGCTGCGGGCCTTGTCCACCAGCAGTGCACGGGCCGCTTCAAGGGCCGGCTGGGCGAAGCCGTTGCAGGCGTCCACCCGCACGAAGCCGGAGGCGACATCCGTGACCACGGGCGTGGCTTTGCCATCGACCCAACCGCTGGCCAGCGTGCTCAGGTAGCCGGGAATGCGGAAGATTCCGTGACTGTGCGCGCCGTCGCGCTCGGCGCTGGCGCAATTGCGCGCCAGGATCGAGGCAACCTCAGGCGAGGTGCCGTGCTTCACGAAGATGGCATGCAGCAACCCCACCAGGTCATTGAAACCAATGAACACTGAAGGACTGTCAACTATCGGGGACTGGGCAGACATCTGTAGCTCCGATTTTGTAATTGGAAGAGACAACAAGAATCCAGACCGTTGATTAAACAACGCCCCCTGTGGCTGCTGTCAACGGGCGCTTCAGTTATCTATCGCCATATGCCCTGTGGCGAGCGAGCTTGTTGTGGCGAGCGGGCTTGCCCCGCGTTGGGGCGCGAAGCGGCCCCATTACAGGCGATGTGTTTTTAACTGACACACCGCGGTGCCTGGTGTTGGGGCTGCTGCGCAGCCCAACGCGGGGCAAGCCCGCTCGCCACAACAAGCTCGCTCACCACAACAAGCCTGCTCGCCACAACAGCCCCATCTGCCGGGCGTTAAGGTTGATCAGCCATGGCCGTTCCGGTGCCTCGCAACACAGGGATGGTAGGAGTGACGGACTCATACCCCCAGTTTTCTCGGCTTTCAAACGAGAATAAATTCCAATTGAAGTGCAATTGCCATCATGGCTGTTCTCGCTATCCGGCTGTGGAGGTTAGAATGCGGGAAATCAGGATGAGTTAATGAGCGAAAAGTCCCTTTCAGAAGCCGAATATGACGCCATCACCGACGCTGCCGCGCATTGGTGCATGCGTATGCATGCGAGTGATTGCACGTCGGGCGAACGGCAGGCCTTTCAGCAGTGGCACGACGCTCATCCGCTGCATGCGTTCGAATACGCAGCGATGCTGGAAATCTGGGACGTGGCCGATCATTTGCCACGCAATGAGGCGGCCTCGGCGGGGATGCCGCTCAAACCACGCAGCCGGCTGCGCACCTATGCCGTTGCCGCAGCGATCAGCCTCGCGGCCCTGCCCCTGGTAGCCTTTACCGGCTGGGAAGCGGGTTGGCTGCCCAGCTCCTATGAGCGCTTCGAGGCCACCAACGGCTTACGCCAGGTCACATTGGGCGATGGCAGCCAGGTGGAACTCAACCTCGGCACCGAACTGGTCTACAGCCACTACAAGGACCAGCGCCAGGTCACGCTGAAAAAAGGCGAGGCGTTTTTCAAGGTCAGCCATGACCGCGCCCATCCTTTTATCGTGCGGGCCGGCGAGGGCCAGGTGCGAGTCACCGGCACGCAATTCAATGTCTGGAAATATGACGACCAGGTACGGGTGATGCTGCTCGAAGGCTCGGTGCAGATTTCCAGCGACAAGGCGCATGGCAGCGTGCCACTGACGCCAGGCATGCAGGCCAGCTACCAGCAGGGCGATGCCACCCCTCGAATCAGTTCGATGAACCCCAACGACTCCGCCCTGGCCTGGCGCCAGGGCAAGCTGGTGCTCGACAACCTGGCCCTGGCCGATGCCCTGCCCCTGATCAATCGCTACCTCAACAAGCCGGTCATGCTGGCGGATGCCAACACCGGGGCAATCCGCATCGGTGGCATCTACAACACCAGTGAAGTCAATAGCCTCATCCCTTCCCTGCCCAAGGTACTGCCGGTCTACCTGACCCAGAACCAGGACGGCAATCCCGTCCTCAACGCCATCCCGCGTAAAGCCCCCAAAGGCTGAACCCTGCGTTTGCACAGGCAGGCTCGCTTGGGCCTGCGGTGTCCATTTTTGAAACACCTCCCGTCCCTGGACTGCCCATGCTGAGCGACTTCATCGTTTTGTCATGTTCGGTGTTACAGCACTGATACAACCAGGTGAAGCGTTTTTGCTGGGTTCGGGTCAGTGCGCACCTGGGCAATGGTGTTTCAACCATGAAACAACGCAGCCACTACTTTGCCCGCCAATATTCATAACCCATTGAATAATAAACAATATTAAAAATCGGCACGCGTTCTGCTCTATTCCTCACAGCGCTGTTTAGGGTCAGCGCGCAGAAAAAAGGAATGCTGCCGTGGTCACTCACACTTCGGGCTTATTGAGCCTTCTGCTGATCAGCTGCGTACTCGGTGCCAGCGTGAGCGCTCCAGTGCTCGCTGCAGGTGACGGTGTGATCGTGATTGAACGCCAGGTGCAACCTTACGCCATCGGCCGTTCTCGCGGTGTCGACCCCTACCCCACTACCGCCAATACCAATCCATCGGCACAGGTCTATCGCGCCACCAACAGCGAGCTCAGCGACAACGACTTCGCGGGCATCAGCAGTGGCGCCAGGCTCACGCGCAGCATCATGCCGACCGGCGACATCGCCGGCCTGAACAACAACGGCGGCGGTATCGGCCTGGGTGCCGGCGCAGCGCCTGGTCACAGTGGCGGCGGTATCGCCGGTACGGTCAACAGCGCGGTGTCCAGCGGCCTGCAACCACTGAACAACATCAGCGGCATGGTCGGGGGGGCAATGAAATGAATCGTTCCTGGATGCTTGTGCTCGTACTGGGATGCTCCACGGCAATGGCCGACAACACCGCAACCATTGATAACTCGGGCAGCCAGGGCAATGGGATCGTACTGCTCAACCAGGCGGCCGGCGACCAGCAGCAACTGAGCAATAACGTCGCCATCACAGTGGGCCACAACGCCCAGGCGAATCTCTCGGTCACGCAAAAAATCAACGGTGTGGCCGTCGACCGCTCCCTGAATGCCAAAGCGGCGATTCAGGGCAGCTCTTTCAGCCAAGGCAACGGTGTACTGAGCGTCAATCAGTCGGCCGGAGCCCAGAACCAGATGATCAATGCCGTGCAAATCAGCGTCAGCGCTGGTCCGCAAAGCATCGACGACAGTGTCATGTCGCAACAGACCGTTGCGCTTGCAACCGACTCAGGGGCGACCCCTATCACTGGCAGCCGCCAGGTCGTTACCAGCGACCAGGCCTTCACCGGCAGCCGTGGAGTGGTACAGGTCAACCAGAGCGCCGGGGTGGGGAACCGAGTGGCTAACACCCTGAATGTACGACTCAACTGATGAAGCTGAGTCGCTAGTTAGAAAGGCACCAACACTTAACCAACCAATAGAAGCAAGGAGATACACCATGAAACCTACAATGGCTCTCAAACCACTGGCTTTCGCTCTCGCTGCGCTCATGGCTGTTGCTGCTCAAGCGGGTCAACCCTACCACCACCCAAAACCGCCAACCGTCGCTGCGGCGGCCGCCAATGACGGTCAAAGCAACCATGGCAACGTGGTGATCAACGACAAAACCCAAAATAACGCATCGGCCAACAGTTCCTACAACCACAGCAGTGGCGTAGCCAACGGCAACGTTCTCAGCGGTGACAACAACCAAGGCAAAAACGATGTAGTCGTCCAGTCTGCCGATGCAGACTTCGTGTTCGCCGCTGTGAACTCTGCACAATCGAACACCGGTAACCTGGTGATCAACAGCGGTACCAAAAACAATGCGTCCCTCAACGATAGCGGTAACAACGCTTCGGGCATCATTCAGTTGAACGCCGCAGCGGGCACGTCCAACCAAGCCAGCAACAGCACTGTCGTTCAATCGAACAAAGATGGCTCTGGCGGCCTCGCAACCGTCAATGGTGTGCAGGAAGTTAGCAGCAACCTGACCCTCAATATCAGCAGCGGCCACAGCTGGAGCACCAAACCTGTTGTCAACAACGCCAGCGTGAACAACTCGATGAACTACAGCTCTGGGGTGTCGAACTCTAACGTTCTGTCGGGCAGCAACAACCAAGGTCAGAACAACGTTGTGGTCCAATCCACCACTCGCTTCTGATCCAGATCGGGCCTTGGCAACAAGGCCCTTTTTATTTCCAGTGTCCAACAGGTCATACGATCATGCGCCTCGTCGCCTTCTGCCTGCTGCTAGCACTCACCGGCCCAACCTGGGCAGGACAATTGGCCGTGGTCATGCCCGGCGGTGGGTTGATCTACAAAAAGGTCGAAAGCATTCGCGAGCGCAAATTCGCCAACCTGGTGGAACAGAAAACCGACTTCAGCTGCGGTGCCGCCGCACTCGCCACCATCCTGCGCCAAGCCTATTGGATGGACGTGGACGAAGACCACGTCATCAAGGGCATGCTGCTCAACGCCGACCAGGATCTGGTGCGTACCCAGGGCTTCTCCATGCTCGACATGAAGCGCTACCTGGAAAGCATCCACATGCGTGCCAGGGGCTATCGGATCACTCCAGAAGTGCTGATTACCGTGAAAGTGCCCGTTGTAGTGCTGCTGGACATTCGCGGCTACAAACATTTCGTGGTGTTGCAGCGCGCCGATAAGGACTGGGTGTACATCGGCGACCCCGTGCTGGGTCACAAGCGTTATGCCAAAGACGATTTCATCAAAGGCTGGAACGGCATCGTCTTCGCCGTACTGGGTGAAGGCTACGACAAAGCCAATGCCCTGCTCGACCCGCCCACGCCGCTGACCGCCAAGAAACAGTTGAACGAGTTCAGCCCGGTACGCGACAGCGAATTGATGGATTTCGGTTTTATCTCGAGCGACTTCTTCTAGAAGCGCAAGAAGGAGCAGACGATGAACACTCTCCGTTGGCTGACAGTCATGTGCCTGGCAGCCTCAGCACCTGTGTATGCCTCGTCGGCGTTCAAGCCGATCGAACTCAAGGATTCGGAAATGGCCGAGCTGCGCGGCCGCTATGTGATGCCGGGGCGGATTATCAGCTTTGGCATTGTGATGAGCAGTACCTGGACCAATGCTGCCGGTGCAACGGTCACCGGCACCGCCAACATGCAAGTCAACTCGTCCACTGTCACCCCGCAGTTTTACGTACAGATTACCGGCAACGATGGTTCCGGAGTGGTCAAGCAACCTCAAGGCACTGGCACGGTGGTCGGCGGCGCAGGGCTCGGTACAGGCCAGGGCGTGGTCCAGACGGTGCGGGCCGCGGGTGACGGCAACACGGCCACCAACGGTGTCGACATCAACGTCACCAAAAACGGCTTGGCCCCCGCCAACTACGTACAGTCAGGGCAGGCCCTGGTGGCAGGCCAGTCGATCACCGGTAGCACCGCTGCTGGCCAGGTCACCGTAACCGCCAAGAACGGCGGGCTGCAAATGGCGCTACTGGCCAATAACAACCAGGGCAATGTCGTGCAGCAAATCGGCGGCGGCAACGTGCTGCAAGGCACTGTCATTCAAGGCAACAGCAACTTCGTGAGCAACTTGACCAACCTCAATGTAGTGCTGGGAAACAACGGTTTGAACAACATCACGCAAAACCTTAACTTGGATCAACTTAAAGGCCTCCGTCCCGCCGGTTATTGAACTACGCTGAGCCACGACACTTACGCATTAAAAAAAGGGACGGCTATTTCATGCATCGATCGTTATCGTTACGTGCCGTGGTTTGTTTGAGTACGCTCCTGCCGGCATCCGTGCTGTATGCCGCACCGGAGGCAGATATCGAAACCCTGAAACAGGAGCTGCTGGAACTTAAACAACGCTATGAAGTGCAGCAAAAAGCACTGGCGGTACTGGAGCAACGGGTACGGCAGGTAGAAGACCAACCCGCAACGCCTGCCCCTAAACGCCTGGTCAAATCTCCCGCCGATCTGCGCAAAGGCGGCACCACAGTGGCCGGCAATACACCGGGGGCCGGTGCAGCGACGGCGTCGGGCGGCGCAGGTGGCGGCAGTTCCTACGGGCAAAGCCTGAAGGACGACTCGGCGCCCGCACAAAGTGTGAGCAACTTGTACAACGAGGCCAGCGGCTTTTTCGGCAATGGCAAGTTCAGCTTCGAAACCGGCATTACTTATGCCCGCTACGATGCTCGCCAGTTGTCCCTCAATGGTTTCCTGGCGCTCGATTCGATCTTCCTGGGCAACATCAACCTGGACCGGATCAAGTCGGACAGTTGGACCTTGGACATGACCGGGCGTTACAACGTGGACAACCGCTGGCAATTCGATGTGAACGTGCCAGTGGTGTACCGCGAATCGACTTACCAGTCCGGTGGTGCCGGCGGCAGCTCCAACGTCACCTCGGAAGGTTCGGTCACTCGCAATCCGACCATCGGCGACGTCAACTTCGGCATTGCCTACAAGTTCCTCGACGAGAGCGTCAGCCTACCGGATGCCGTAGTGTCGTTGCGGGTCAAGGCCCCTACCGGCGAGGATCCCTATGGCATCAAGCTGATCGAGCAGCCCGGCAACGACAACCTTGCCGTGCCGGAAAGCCTGCCTACGGGCAACGGTGTGTGGTCGATCACGCCGGGGATATCCCTGGTCAAGACGTTCGACCCGGCGGTGCTGTTCGGATCGCTGTCCTATACCCATAACTTCGAAGACTCGTTCAGCGATATCAGCCCCAACGTCAACCAGAAAATACCCGGCAAGATTCACCTGGGGGACAGCTTCCAGTTCGGTGTCGGCGTAGCCTTCGCCCTGAACGAAAAGATGAGTATGTCGTTCTCGGTGTCCGATCTGGTACAGCGCAAGAGCAAAGTCAAGCAGGACGGCGGCGACTGGCAATCGGTGGTCTCCAGCGACGCCAATGCGGGCTACTTCAACGTGGGCATGACCATTGCGGCATCGGATAACCTGACGATCGTGCCGAACCTGGCGATCGGCATGACGGATGATGCGCCGGACTTCACCTTCAGCTTGAAATTCCCGTATTACTTCTAGCGGCATCGGGACACGGAGCGTCCCAGCCGGTGTTCCTTGGCTGCGCAAGGGGACCTTTGACAAAGGAAAAGCCCCGCAACGATAAGGGTCGTTGCGGGGCTTTTCGGTTTACCCGCCCTAGCGGATCTGGTGTTTGTGCAGCAACCGGTAGAACGTCGGCCGGGAAACGCCCAACACACGGGCCGCGACGCTCAGGTTGTCACTGTGCCGGTTGAGCACATCGCACAGCGCCTGGCGTTCGGCGCGGTGCTTGTAATCTTCCAGTGTAGCCATCGGCGAAGAAATTGCCTGTTCGCCTTCCAGGCCCAGATCAACGGCTTCGATCTGCCGCCCTTCAGCCAGCACCAGGCCACGCCGTACGCGGTTGGCCAGTTCACGTACATTGCCCGGCCACGGGTGTTGCCCCATGGCGACCAGGGCGCCCTCGCTGAAACTGCGCGGGCGCCGGCCGGTTTCCTGGCTGTAGAAGCGTGAAAAGTGATTGGCCAACATCGCCACATCACCGTGGCGTTCGCGCAGGGGCGCGGTGACCACTTGCAGCACATTCAGGCGGTAATACAGGTCTTCGCGAAACGTGCCCTTGGCCACCGCCGCTTCCAAGTCAACGTGGGTCGCTGCCAGCACACGCACATCCACGGGGATGGGCTGGCTGCCGCCGACCCGTTCAATCTGTTTTTCCTGGAGAAAGCGCAGCAGGTTGGCTTGCAGTTCCATCGGCAAATCGCCGATTTCATCGAGGAACAGCGTGCCGCCGTTCGCCGCCTCGATCCGCCCGACCTTACGCTGATGGGCGCCGGTAAACGCGCCTTTTTCATGGCCGAACAGCTCAGACTGAATCAGGTGTTCGGGGATCGCCCCGCAGTTGATCGCTACAAACGGCTTGGCATGGCGCTGGGATTGCCGATGCAGGGTCTTGGCGACCAGTTCTTTACCCGTACCGCTGTCGCCGCGAATCAGTACCGGCGACTCCGTGGGCGCAAGCTTCGACAATAGTTTGCGCAACTCGCGGATCGGCCGGCTGTCGCCGAGCAATTCATGTTCGGGCTCGTTGACCGGGGCATGGCCCTTGCCTCGCAGGCGCGCCATGCCAAAGGCGCGGCCCAGGGTGACCTGCACCCGGGAGACATCGAATGGCAGGGTGTGGAAGTCGAAGAACCACTCGCAGACAAAATCACCGACGTTCTGCAGGCGCAACACTTCCTGGTTGAGCACGGCGATCCACTCGGTGCCACTGCGGCTGATCAGCTCCTTGACGGCCTCGGGACGCTCCAGGTGATAAGGCTGCAAACGCAGCAAGCCCACATCGCAGGACCGGTCTCCCACCGCTTCCAGGGTACAGCTGTCCACCTCCCACCCGGCAGTGCGCAGGCCAGGCAATAGCGCATGGCAGTCATCGCAGGGATCGACCACAAGCAAACGGCGCTGGACAGGTGTAACAACCATGACTATTCCTTGGCGCCAAAAATAGTAAAGTTATTTAGAAACAACAGTTTGTGACGCCTGGCGGTAACACTAGCAAGGTATTGACGCGGCGCTTGTACCATTTCGCTATAAGTGCGGGCAAAAAGCCATCTGCCTGCGATTCCGGGTAAAAAGTTGCTTCGCCTGGAGACTTACATTGCGCTTTCAAAACAGCCGCTTACATGACTTCAATCAGGGAAAGTTGAAAATTGTTGCTCTAACATGTGACCCGTACCCCATCATCGTGCATCAGTACAAGTAACCGCCGCACGGACTGCCCAACCGCCGGCACTTAATTGAATGGGCAATGAGAGAGAAGACCCACATGAACGCCCCGCTCCGCATCAACGAAGCTCTTTTGATCGCAGACCGTGCTTTCCAGCCCTTTCAGTGTGTGGCCTGGCACGATGGCAATGGCGCCCTCAGCCTGAGCGTCGTCGACCGCACCAACAAACGTATCGGCCGCAAACAGCTGTCGTCGAGTGCCTACACCGACCCGGCACAACTGGAAGACTTGTTGTTGCAAGCCCGCGCCGAACTCGACAAAGATGGCTACCAGTTACAGTCCTGGGCAATGCCCAAGTAAATCGGCGCGGCAACTTCCGATCATTGCCCCATTGCAAAACAATGATCGGAAGTTCGCTGTTAGAGTACAGGCGGTTTAACTTTTCGCCCTGACTGCGCCGCAAGAATAAACCGTTCGATCGCTTCGGCTGCACCGTCTTCGAGATTACTGCCGGTGACAACATTGGCCTGGCGCTTGACGCTTTCTTCAGCCTGCCCCATGGCAATCGACAACCCCGCCACCTGAAACATCGCCGGGTCGTTGCCGCCGTCGCCGATGACCGCCGTCTGCTCCAGCGGCACCCCGAGGTGCGCCGCCAGGGTCTTCAAGGCTTCACCCTTGTTGGCCTTCATCGCCGTCACATCCAGGTAGATCGGTTGCGAACGCGATACCTGGGCCAGCCCCTGCACCTTGGGCTGCAATTGCGCTTCAAGTTCCACCAGCAATGGCGCGTTGCGGCTGGCGGCGACGATCTTGTCGACCCGATCCAGGTACGGCTCAAAACTCTCGACCACTCGCGGCCCATACCCCAAACCAGCAGCTTCCACCGCTACCATGGGGCCGGACGGATCGCGCCGCAGCCATTCACTGTCGGCAAACACCCAGACTTCCACGTCCGGCACCCCGGAAAACAGCGCCAACGTCACCAGCGCCGCCTCCGCGGGTAAATAATGCGCCACCAGCACAGTGCCATCAGGGTTGACCAACGTGCCGCCATTGAAGCCGGCCACGGGCACGTCGATGCCGAACGCTTCGATCATCTGCAACATCGCCTTGGGCGGGCGTCCGCTGGCCAGGCTGAACAGTACCCCGGCAGCGCGCAAGGCACGCACCGTGTCGAGGGTGCGCTGGGTCGGGGTGTGATCAGGACGCAGCAAGGTGCCGTCCATATCACTCAATACAAACCGGACGGGATGGATCGCTGCGTCACTCATCCGAGCGAATGCCAGGCACGGCCATCGCGGGCCAGCAACGCATCGGCCGCCGCCGGACCATCTTCACCGGCCTTGTAGGCCTGGATCCCGTCGTCCTCTTTCCACGCATCGAGAAACGGCTGCACCGCACGCCAGCCGTTTTCGATGTTGTCGGCGCGCTGGAACAAGGTCTGGTCTCCGGTCATGCAGTCGTAGATCAAGGTTTCGTAACCGGTCGACGGTTGCATCTCGAAGAAGTCCTCGTAGGCAAAACCCAACTCGATATTGGCCATGTCCAATGTCGGCCCGGGCCTTTTAGCCAGCAGGTCGAACCACATGCCTTCATTGGGCTGGATCTGGATCTTCAGGTAGGTGGGCTTGAGCTCATCGACCTCGGTATCGCGAAACTGTGCATACGGCGCCGGCTTGAAGCAGATCACGATCTCGGTGTCGCGAATGCTCATGCGCTTGCCGGTACGCAGGTAGAACGGCACGCCGACCCAACGCCAGTTGTCGATCATCACCTTGAGGGCGACAAACGTCTCGGTGCTGCTGTCGGGCGCCACGTTGGCTTCCTCGCGGTAGCCGGGCAGCGCCTTGCCACCGATCTCACCGGCGGTGTATTGCCCGCGCACCGAATTGGCCCG
Organism: Pseudomonas sp. G11; assembly: GCF_029457515.1. Classification (NCBI taxonomy): domain Bacteria; kingdom Pseudomonadati; phylum Pseudomonadota; class Gammaproteobacteria; order Pseudomonadales; family Pseudomonadaceae; genus Pseudomonas; species Pseudomonas sp. G11. The sequence continues at coordinate 3,536,190 of NZ_CP120377.1, read as the reverse complement.
CGCATCTTCCAGGGACCAGGGGCGTACAGCCCCGATCACCTTGGCCTTCTCGCCCCGTACTGCATCGGCGCCAAACGCCGCAGGTGGCTCCATGGCCACCATCGCCAGCAACTGGAACAGATGGTTGGGCACCATATCGCGCAAGGTGCCGGTTTTTTCGAAGAAATTACCCCGGGTTTCCACGCCCACCGTTTCCGCCGCGGTGATCTGCACGTGGTCGATGTAATGGTTGTTCCAGAACGCTTCGAACAGCACGTTGGAGAAACGACTGATCAAGATGTTCTGCACCGTCTCCTTGCCCAGGTAATGGTCGATGCGATAGATCTGCTTCTCGCTCATCACTTTGAGCAGGCTGGCATTCAGCGCTTCGGCAGTGGCCAGGTCGGAGCCAAAGGGCTTTTCGATCACCACGCGGCGGAAGCTGTCATCGGTTTCCGTCAACAAGCCGGCACTGCCCAGGCGCTGCACCACTTCACTGAAGAAGCGCGGCGCGGTGGCCAGGTAGAACACCGCGTTGCCGGTGCCACTGTCGGCGATCTTCTTGCCGATGTCGGCGTAGGTGCTGTCGTCGAGGAAGTCGCCCTCGACGTAGCTGATGCCCTTGGCCAGCTGCGCCCACAGTTTTGGGTCCAGGGCATTGTCGGCGCTACCCCTGACCTTCCCGGCAGCTTCGGTGCGAATGAAGTCCTCGAGTTTCTTGGCGAAGTCGGCATCGCTGATGGCGTTGTGATCAACGCCGACAATGCGCAGGCCATCGCCCAGCAGGCCGTCACGGCTGAGGTTGTACAGCGCCGGCATGAGCAGGCGCTTGACCAGGTCGCCGTGGGCGCCAAACAGAAACAGGGTGGTGGGAGGAGCGGGTTCGGCCTTGGTTTTTTTGCCGTTGGCGGTCATTTTTTGGAAGTCTCCACATGACCACCAAAGCCGAAGCGCATGGCAGACAGCATCTTGTCACCGTAGGTGCTCTGCTGGCGGGAACGGAAACGCGCGAACAGCGACGTGGACAGCACCGGCACCGGCACGGCTTGCTCCATGGCGGCCTCGATGGTCCAGCGGCCTTCGCCACTGTCGGCAACGGAGCCGGAGTAGCCGTCGAGTTTCGGGTCGGTGGCCAGGGCATCGGCGGTCAGGTCCAGCAACCAGGACGACACCACGCTGCCACGGCGCCAGACTTCGGCGATATCGGCAACGTTCAGGTCAAAGCGCTGGTCTTGCGGCAGGTTTTCCGAGTTCTTGGTCTTGAGAATGTCAAACCCTTCGGCAAACGCCTGCATCATCCCGTACTCGATGCCGTTGTGGATCATCTTGACGAAGTGCCCGGAACCCGCAGGGCCCGCATGGATATAGCCATGCTCGGCGCGGGGGTCAGCGGCAGCGGAGCGGTCCTTGGTGCGCGGGATATTGCCCAGGCCCGGCGCCAGGCTGGCGAAGATCGGGTCGAGTCGCTGCACGGTCTCGGTGTCGCCACCGATCATCATGCAGTAACCGCGCTCCAGCCCCCAGACGCCGCCGGACGTGCCGACGTCGACATAGTGCAGGCCTTTTTCCGACAACGTCTTGGCGCGACGAACATCGTCCTTATAGTTGGTGTTGCCGCCGTCGATGATCACATCACCGTCTTCCAGCAGTTCGCTCAACTCATTGATGGTGTTTTCAGTGGGGTCGCCTGCCGGCAACATGACCCAAACGGCGCGAGGCTTTTGCAGCCCGGCAACCAGGGCTTTCAAGTCGGCGACGCCGGTGGCGCCCTCCTCGCTCAAGCCTTTGACAAATGCTTCGTTACGGTCGTAAACAACGGTGGTATGCCCATTGAGCATCAGGCGCCGTGCAATATTCCCGCCCATGCGGCCTAGTCCGATAATCCCCAGTTGCATGTGCTGATGCTCCTAACTACTCAAAAAATGTGTGCCTAGTTTATAGCGCAATGAAGCTATTGAGGGTTAGTCCAGCGCGGATGGCGGTAGTTTCATGACAAAAAAGTAGCCATCGTTTCACCATCACGCCGACAAAAGTCACACGACCATCAAAAATAAAAAAGTTCCCTTGATACGAAAAAGAATTCAGAATTGCTTCCGACTGATGCCGAGAACCTCGAATCAAGCGTTCTGGCGTCGCGATCTACCGGCTATTTGCGAGGTAAGCAATGAGCACAGCACAGATGAACCGCCCGGCACAGACCCTCTACGTCACCATCCGCCGCGATGAGTTGCGCCAACTGAAGGACGAACGCGATCAACTGCTGATGCAAGTCGCGCAGTTGCAGATGCAATTGCAAGGCCCCAGCGCCGTCGCACTGGCAGCCCCCGCCCACGGCTGAGCCCAGCGGGCATACAGGGGTAAAAACCGCTGTGCCTCTCGCTCCCGGATACCACTGCTGGCGATAACCGCCATCGGCTCTGCGCTTCGCGAAGTTGGTCGTCACAACCGGTCTCGTACCTGAGGCCCGCCAACTTCAAATGCCCTTTGCCCAAGGTCCTCACACCCCGGCGTCCTGAGTGGAAGCGCTTCTCCACCCGCCGTTCGAATCCCTCGATCAATTCCGGCCCTTTGCAGCGGGCGGTCTTATCCGTCCACGCCCAAATGTCGAGCCTCACCGCGAAACGCGGCAGATCAGCCAGCGGCGCCTGGATCAGTACCGGGCTCGAGAGGGGCAAACACCGCGTCTTAAACTCACAAACTTTTCACACACGACTGTCGATACTGCGCCCGATGAATGTCCGGTCTGCGGATGAAAACCCGTGCGGGTACTGCTAACCGATGATTGAATTTAAGTTTGCTGGAGCGCTGGATGGCGATGTTCAAACGCAGCACCAAGTCTGCGAAAGGCTTTGATTGGGCCGGCCTTGGCTGGTTGTTTCTGTTTTTCTGGTACTTCTCGGGTATTACCCAACTCCTCATACAACTGACCGGCACCTCCGGTTTCAGCGGCTTTCGCCAAGCCTTCTTCATGAGCGCACTGTGGCTCGCGCCGATGTTGTTATTCCCGCGCCGCACCCGCCTGCTCGCCGCGTTGATCGGTGTGGTGCTGTGGGCCTGCTCCATGGCCAGCCTGGGTTATTTCTTCATCTACCAGCAGGAATTCTCCCAAAGCGTCATCTTCATCATGTTCGAGTCGAACATCTCTGAAGCCGGTGAATACGCGACCCAATATTTTGCCTGGTGGATCGTGCTGGCGTTCATCGCCCATACCGCCCTGGCCGTGTTCCTGTGGACGCGCCTGCGCCCGGTGTACCTGCCCCGTGGTCAATCGATACTGGCGGCGACGGCAATTGTGCTGGCCGTCGTGGGCTACCCGCTGGTCAAGCAGATCGCCACGAGCGACAACATGGAACAGGCCATCGACCGCTTTGAAACCCGCGTCGAACCGGCCGTGCCGTGGCAGATGATCGTGGCCTATCGTCGCTACACCGAGCAGCTCGACAACATGCAGGGCATGCTCACCAGCGCCAGCCAGATTCCGCCCTTGAAGAACCTCAAGGACAGCATGGCCAACCAACCCTCGACCCTGGTATTGGTGATCGGCGAGTCCACCAACCGCCAGCGCATGAGCCTCTATGGCTACCCGCGCAACACCACGCCCGAGCTGGACAAGCTGCGCGACCAACTGGCGGTATTCGACAACGTCATCACCCCGCGCCCCTACACCATCGAAGCGCTGCAACAGGTGCTGACCTTCGCCGACGAAGAAAACCCGGACCTGTACCTCAAGACGCCGTCGATCGTCAGCATGATGAAACAGGCGGGCTACAAGACCTACTGGATCACCAACCAGCAGACCATGACCAAGCGCAACACCATGCTCACGACCTTTTCCGAACAGGCCGACGAGCAGGTGTACCTCAACAACAACCGCAACCAGAACGCCCGCCAGTATGACGGCGACGTACTGGAGCCATTCGCCAAGGCCATGGCCGACCCGGCCGAGCGCAAGTTCATCGTGGTGCACCTGCTGGGCACGCACATGAGCTATCAGTACCGTTATCCGCCGACCTTCGACAAATTCACCGATCGCCAGGGGGTTCCGGCAGGCATCAGCGACGCCCAGCTGCCCACCTACAACAGCTATGACAACGCCGTGCTGTACAACGACTTCGTGGTCTCCAGCCTGATCAAGAGCTACGCCAAGACCGACCCCAACGGCTTCTTGCTGTACCTGTCCGACCACGGTGAAGACGTCTTCGACTCCGCCGGCCACAGCACCCTGGGGCGCAACGAAGGCAAACCCACCGCACCGATGTACACCATCCCGTTCATGGCCTACGCCTCTCCCAAGTGGCGCGAAACCCACGACTGGAGTTTTGCCGGCGACCTGCAGCGCCCCTATAGCAGCTCGCAGTTGATTCATACCTGGGCAGACCTGGCCGGGCTGAGTTTCGACGAGCTGGACCGCAGCAAAAGCCTGGTCAGCGACAGTTTCAAGCCGCGCCCGCTGCTGATCGGCAACCCTTACGAGCGCCAGCAGAAAGCCTTGATCGACTTCAGCCTGATCAAGCCAAAGAAAGCTGACGGGGCAGAAGTCGTAGCGAAGTGACCACCAGCGTCGCCCCAGCGACGATAACAATCATTCTCGTTTAAGCCTAAAGTTTCACGCCTCCTTTCGTCTTTGAGCCAAGGCCTTTTCTTACTGGGAAGGCTTCAAAGACGACAAGGAGTCTTCCGCGATGTTCGCGCCTCTCACCCGTTCCATGACCTTCACCCTCGGCCTGTTCAGTATCGGACTGAGCCCCGACCTGCTGGCTGAAAACGACCCCGAGCAAACGCCCGCCACCGCGTTGGAGCTGGGCAGCACCCGCGTCACCGCCGAAGGCCTGGGGGCCACTACCGAGCACACCGGGGCCTACACCACCGGTTCGATGAGCACCGCCACGCGGCTGAACCTATCGATCAAGGAAACCCCTCAATCCATTTCGGTGATCACCCGCCAGCAAATGGATGACTTCAATCTCAATACCCTGACCGACGCCCTGCGCCAGACCACCGGGGTCACGGTGCAGCACCTGGATTCCGACCGTGCCGGTTATTCCTCCCGGGGCTATTCCATCAATAATTTCCAGGTGGATGGCATGCTCAACACGTTCGGGCGCATGAAGTCCGACGCCGACACCATCATTTACGACCGTATCGAAGTGGTACGCGGCGCCACCGGCTTGACCACCGGCGCGGGCGATCCCTCAGCCACCGTGAACATGATCCGTAAGCGCCCGACCGCGCAATGGCAGGCCAGGGCCGGTGTCAGCGGCGCCAGCCATGACAATTACTACAGCTATCTGGACGTCGGCGGTCCGCTGGGCTTTGATGGGCGCCTGCGCGGGCGTAGCGTCATGGCCTACCGCGACAGCCAATCCTTTCGCGACAATTACGCGCTGCAACGGGAAGTGGGCTACGGGATCCTCGAGGCCGATTTGACGGACGATACCGTGGTGGCGGTCGGGTTCGATTATCAGAACAAGCATGTGCAAGGTACCTCCTGGGGCACCCTGCCTTACTGGAACAGTGACGGTGGTAAAGCTCGGCTGCCACGCTCGGCCAATATGGCCGCCGATTGGAGTTCCTGGCCACTGAAGGACCAGACCACCTTCGCATCCATCGATCACAAGCTGTCCGCCGACTGGCGCCTCAAGGCCGCCTACACCCACCGCCAGAGCGACACCGATGGCAAGGTGTATTACGGTGGCGCGGGATTCCCTAATGCCGATGGCAGCGGCATGACCGCCTGGACCAACCAGATGGTCGGCACCTCGAAAATGGACGTGGTGGATTTCAACCTGGCCGGCGCCTATTCGCTGCTGGGCCGCGAGCATGAATTGATGGTGGGATATGGCGAGTCGCAGCAGCGCGACACTTCGCCCTTCCAACGCAATCGCTCTCCCGCCGATTACGTCACCATCCCTGATTGGCAACACATGGGCGGTATCGCCAAATTTCCCGACCGCACCACCGGGCTCAAAGGCTCCCACTCCAGCAAACAGCAGAAAGCCGGCTACCTGGCCACTCGCCTGAGCCTGACCGACAAGTTGCACGCCGTGCTGGGCAGCCGCTATGGCAGTTGGGAAATCGAAAGCGTCGCGCCAGAATACGATGCCAACAACCAACTGACCCGAGCCCCCAAGACCCGCCAGACTCACAACGACATGTTGACCCCGTATGCGGGGCTGCTCTACGACATCACCTCGCAGTACACGCTTTACGCCAGCTACACCGATATCTTCAACCCACAGGATGAGCGCGACGCCAGCCGCAAGTACCTGGAGCCGGTGGTGGGCAGCAATTACGAGGTGGGACTCAAGGGCAGCCTGCTGGACGAGCGCTTGAACCTGGCCGCCGCCTACTTCTGGAGTACCCAGGACAACGTGGCCGAGTTGGACAACAGCGCCGAGCCCGACCGGGAAACGGGCGAGCAGTTCTACACATCCGGCGGCAAGGGCAACCAGGTGCAAGGCTTTGAAGTTGAAGTGTCGGGCGAGGTCATGCCGGACTGGAACCTCACGGCGGGCTACACCTACACCCATTCGCTCAACGGCGACAAACAGCGCAGCAATACTGACCAGCCGATGAACCTGTTGAAGCTGTCCAGCACCTATCGCCTGCCGGGCGAATGGCGCGGATTGACGGTGGGCGGTGCGGTGAACTGGCAAAGCGACTTCTACGCATTTGCCGACCGTCCGATCGGCGGTCGCGACGCGGACGGCTACCTGATCACCGAATCAACGAAGATCACACAGCAGGCTTATACCGTGGTCAATCTGATGTCTCGTTATCAATTCGACGAACATGTTTCGGCGTCAGTTAACGTCAACAATTTATTTGATGAAAGATATTACGAGCGCGTCGGCTTTTATAATGGCGTGTATTGGGGCGAACCCCGCTCGATCACCTTGGCATTGGACTGGAGACTGTAAGACTTTTTAACCCGAAGTTAACGAAAATGTTAACTTCGGGGGCAGTTCCGCGTTAATTCCCACTTAATAAGATCACTCCACACTCGCCCCATGAATCTGATCAAGGACAGAGCGGATACCGATCACTCTTAACGGGAACACTGCCATGAAACTCTCCACCCTGATGCTTGCCAGCCTGATGACCCTGACCTCCGCCGCCGCATTCGCAGAAGGCGGCTCAGAGCGTTCGAAGGCGTTTTACAACGACTTCAGTTTCGTCCAGCAAAAACTCCACGGCACCGCCGAACAAACGGAAGTCGCCGACGGCAAGACATTAAAAATCGACTCTGCCGAACAAAAAACGGCCGAGCCACAATCAAAGAGTTAATTAACGCTGACTTATCCGCAACACCCTGTGCCATTCCGCTCCGTTGGCAAAGGTTTAATAGGCGCCATTTGATGGCGCCTTTTTTTTCGACGGTTATTTATTACAGCGGCTTGTTCCAGAACAACATGCGCCCATGGGCCGGATCGAACACCGAGTCGTCAAAACCGAACTTGCGGTAGGCCGACTGGGCCACGGCATTGCCCTCCAGCACTTCCAGGGTGATCTTGCAGCAGCCGCGCTGGCGAGCGATTTCCTCGACCTTGTGCAGCATCTTCTGGCTCAGCCCCAGGCCACGAAATGGATTCATCACCACCACGTCGTGAACATTGACCAATGGACGGCAGGCGAACGTGGAAAACCCTTCAAAACAGTTCACCAACCCGGCCGGTTCGCCACCGACAAACGCCAACACGCTAAAAGCATGGGGGCGTTTCGCCAGTTCCGCCGGGAGTTGGCGCAGCAAGTCCGACGGCAGGCTGTGCCCGCCCCCCATAGGGTCTTCTGCATAGTGGTTGAGCACACGACCAATGGCATCGGCATGCACGGGATTGGTGTAGCTGGCTTGCAGCACCAGAATGTCAGGGGTGTCCATTTCCTTCCTCAATCAAAAACAAAAAGGGAATTCAGCTCCCTCCGAAGGGCACGATTGTAAGCATGGCGCCGGTAATAGATGAAGGAGATTAACTACAAATACCTGCCTGAAAACGCGAAGGTTATACCGATCAAAATAGGTTGCCAGGTCATTCCAGGGCCTTTTTCGTACGCTCATACGCCAAAACGCTGTAATTGCATTTCCTCCAATCGGCTCAGGGTGCGACGGAACGGAAACTCCAGGTAGCCTTCGGTGTAGAGGCTTGCCAACGGGACCTTGGCTTCGATGAATAACGGCACCTTGCGGTCGTAGCATTCATCCACCAGCGCGATAAATCTGCGCACGCTGTCATCGTGTACCGAGAGCTCAGGCAATTCGCGATCCCCGGCCACCACGCGCTGGGCAGCGTCCTCGGTGCCACGGGCAATCCGGCCAGGGCGCCTTTGCGCACTGAGGTTGGGCACCTCCCCCAGCAAAATCGCTTTGAAACGGTCGCACAGCAGCATGAAGTCCATGGCGGCCAGGGGTTGTTCGCACAGGTCGGCATAGCGGCACCACAGCACGGTGTCACTGGCCTGCACAGCCACAATCGAGCGGTGCCCAACGCTGACCGCCCCACTGCTCACCCGTTGCCCCTGGCTCAGTTGTTTGAACAGCGTGGCCAACGCCTCCGGTTGGTTGACCCAATAACGCTGCACACCCACACCCGGATGCAGTCGATGATCCTCGCCACCGTCCACCGCCACCACGCGCATATGCTGCTTGATGGCCTCGATACCTGGCAGGAAACGCTCACGATTGAAACCGTCTGCATACAGTTGGTCGGGCGGCTGGTTTGAGGTGCAGACCATGACCACCCCCTCCTCGAACATGACCTGGAACAGGCGGCCAAGGATGATCGCATCACCAATGTCGCTGACGAATAACTCGTCGAAGCACAGCACCCGCACCTCCCGGCCCAGTTCACGGGCCAGGGCCTGCAACGGGTCGGGAATGCCGGAGAGCTGGAACAAGCGCTGATGCACCCAGCCCATGAAGTGATGGAAATGCTGGCGCCGCGCGGGTACACGCAGGCTGTGGTAGAACTGGTCCATCAACCAGGTTTTGCCCCGGCCCACCGGCCCCCATAGATACACCCCGGTGATCGGTGGGTGGCCCCGGTGCAGGGCTTCGTGACAGGCTTGCAGGGCATCCACTGCCTGGCGCTGGGCGTCATCGGCAACGAAGCCCTGCTGGGCGATGGCATGTTGATAAGCGGCGAGAGGCGAGTCGAAAGTCATGCGCGCCAGTATGACTTACACAGAGATATCCAGCCGTGAAATCTTGCCCTGCTCGTTCAGGCGAAAGGTGTAGCGCAACGCCAGCGGGCTGCCAGGGAAATTGCCCGAGACACTGTTGCTGACCAGCACCTTGCCGGTGCGGTGCTGTACGTTGAGCACCTCGACCCGCGGCTCGTAGCGCCGCCCGGTGTCTTCCATCCAGCGGGCGATGGCAGCAGGACCGACCTGATGCTCGCCCTCATCGAACACGTGGGCATCGTCGGCAAAACAATCGGCGACGGTCGAGGTGTCACCGCTGTTGGTCGCGGCGAGATAGGCAACGATGGCCGGGGCCAGCAGTGAATGGTGACCGGACATGGCACAGCTCCTTCTGAGTGGTTGTGGGGCCATGCTAAGCCAGGGTCGTGTCAGTTTTTGTCAGGAGTGAATGGCCCGGTGTCATTCTGTTCCAGCAATTTACGCCAGGCGCGCAGCCAGTCACTGCGTCGCCCCGGGTAGCGCTCGCCACGGGCTTGCGCGGTGGCGACACGGTCGGTCCGAAAGGTGCGATACGCGCCCCGCAGTTCGCACCAGGCCACGATCACCCGCACCTCATTGAGAAAACCCAGGGCTAAAGGCCAGATCAGGCGTTGACTCTGGGTCTGGCTGGCATCCGCGTAATCGATATGCAGCTTGGCCTGGTTGCGAATGGCCTCGCGAAACACATTCAACGGTACGCGGTTTTCCGGATAACCAAACCCTGGCGGCCCCGGCAGCAGCGTCGGGTTGCGCAACGCCTCCTGGGCGGCGGGGTCCAGCACATCGGCAATTTTTGCCAGGGCGTTGGCCGCGGCGCGGCTGAGCACATCATCGCCACGCTGATCCACATAACGCAGGCCGAGCACGATGGCTTCGGTTTCCTCGGCGTTCAGCATCAAGGGCGGTAGAAACAAGCCACTGCGCAACACATACCCGACGCCCGCCTCCCCGAAGATCGGCGCGCCCAAGGCAGTCAAAGCGGCGATATCGCGATACAAGGTGCGCTCGGACACCTCCAACTGTGCGGCGAGCACAGCCGCGGTCACCGGGCGTTTCTTGCCTCGCAGGGCCTGGAGCAAAGACAGTAGACGAGTGGTACGCGACACGTTGATCCCGCCGGCAAAAGGAAAAATGTGCAGCAGCTTAGCAGAGCGCCCTGCCAGAAAATGTCAGGAGTAAAAAGCGCCTCATCACACCACGGGCCCACGTGAGAAGCCGGTGTGACCGCCCTGATGAGCTTCGTTCTTTAAAGTGTTTGACATGGTTGCCTGAAGCAACAATATTATTGACTCAGGCAACCATAAGAGCATGCGCCATGTCCACATCCTTGCTTGTCGAACGCGCCGGCATCGTGCGCGGCTTCAATCGTTTCTATACCCATCAGATCGGCGTACTGCAGGAGCACCTGCTGCAAAGCGACTATTCCCTCACCGAGATCCGGGTGCTGTATGAGCTGTCGTCGCGCGGCGACCTGACCAGCGCCGACCTGTGCCAGATGCTCAGCCTGGATGCGGGCTACCTGAGCCGGTTGACCAGCGGTTTCGAAAAGCAAGGCTTGATCCAAAAGCTCCGCTCACCCACCGACGCGCGCGCCGTGCAATTGCACCTCACCGAACAAGGCCGCTCCGTGCTGGCGCCCCTGGAGCAACAGACCCAGGACGAAGTCATTGCCCTGCTGCAAGCCCTGCCTGAGCCACAACAACAGCAACTGACCGCCGCCATGCAGCGCATTCAATCCTTGTTGCAAGGCACCCCGCCGAGCTACCTGCTGCGTGACCCGCAGCCAGGCGACATGGGCTTGGTGGTGCAGCAGCAATCGGCCTTGTATGCGCGGGAATACCAATGGAACTGGGAGTTCGAAGCACTGGTGGCGGAGATCGTCGCCAAGTACCTGCGCGAGTTCGACCCAACGCGTGAGCGCTGCTGGATCGCCGAAAAGGATGGCGCGGTGGTGGGTTCGGTATTCGTGGTGCGTCATGACGACAGCACCGCCCAACTGCGCATGCTCTACGTCGACGCCAGCGCCAGGGGCCTGGGTATCGGCCAGCGCCTGGTCGATGAATGCCTGCGCTTTGCCCGCGATGCCGGCTACACGCGCATGATGTTGTGGACCATGAGCGCGCTGACCGATGCGCGCAGGCTCTACCAGAAAGCCGGTTTCGAGCTGGAGGAAGAGGAACCTACCCTCAGTTTTGGCAAGGCCCTGGTCAGCCAGACCTGGGCCCGCGCACTGTAAAAAAAGGGCCTGGAGAACCCAGGCCCTGGCCCTTTTACAGGTCGGTGATTTCCTTGTGGCGCGGCACCAGCGTCTTCATCACGCTCCAGGCCACCAGGTAAGCCAGCGCGCAGATCGCGAACATGATCATGTAGCCGGTGTGGATATCGCCGATGGACTTGTAGTAATCGAACACCCAGCCCCCGATCTTGGTCATCACCACCCCGCCCAGGCCACCGGCCATGCCGCCAATGCCGACCACCGACGCCACGGTTTTCTGCGGGAACATGTCGGACACGGTGGTGAAGATATTGCACGACCACGCCTGGTGCGCCGAGGCGCCCACACCAATCAACAACACCGGCACCCAGAAGCTGATATAGCCCAGGGGCTGTGCCAGCAATACCACCAGCGGGAACAACGCGATCACCAGCATGGCTTTCATCCGCCCGTCATAGGGCGCGTCGCCACGGGCCATGAAGTAGCTGGGGAACCAGCCGCCGCCGATGCTGCCGACCATGGTCATGCTGTACAGCACTGCCAGCGGCATGACGATATCGGCGCCTTTCATGCCGTATTGCGCCGACAGGTAGGTGGGCAACCAGAACAGGAAGAACCACCACACGCCGTCGGTCATGAACTTGCCAAAGGCAAACGCCCAGGTCTGGCGGTAGGTGAGCAACTTGAACCATGAGACTTTCTTCTCGACCGCGCCCGCCATTGCCGGGGGGAATGGCTGCACCGTCTGGTCGCTGCGAATGTACGCCAGCTCCTCGGCAGACAGGCGTTTTTGCTGCTCCGGCTTTTCGTAGACCGCTGCCCACACCGCGACCCAGACGAAGCCGAGCATGCCGATGACCATAAAGGCCGCTTCCCACCCCCACATCCCGGCGATCAGCGGCACGCAAATCGGTGCCAGGATCGCGCCGACGTTGGCGCCCGAGTTGAAAATGCCGGTGGCCAGGGAGCGCTCTTTCTTTGGGAAATACTCGGCAGTGGCCTTGATCGCAATCGGAAAGTTACCCGCTTCGCCAATCGCCAATACCGCGCGCGACAGCATGAAGCCAGCGATGGAGACCGGGATCACCGCCAGGCCGATCGCCCCGCTCACGGCAGCAATCCCCTCACCCATCGGTACCGAGAACGCATGCATGATGGCGCCGGTGGACCAGATCGCAATCGCGATCACGTACGCCGCCTTGGTGCCGATCTTGTCGACGAACCGCCCGGCAAACAGCATGGAAATCGCATAGACAAACTGAAACACCGCCGCAATGTTGGCGTAGTCGGTGTTGCTCCAGCCGAATTGCGTGGACAACTGCGGCGCCAACAGGCTGAGCACCTGGCGGTCGAGGTAATTGACGGTGGTGGCGAAGAACAGCATCGCGCAGATGGTCCAGCGATAGTTGCCTACAGCTTGGCCAACGCGCTGGGCGTTGATGGGCTCGATCAAGTTCATGGCATCACTTTTTATTTTTGTTAGGTAGGACACATGTAACGTCATATGTCGTCGTACAACTGTGGCTTTTATATCGGGCTGCCTTTCCGCTGTCAATGTGAAATATTGAGGCTTTGGTGGGCTATCGCGCGGGGGTGAAAAACGTCAACGCAGCTATGTTGTAGGACAACAAACGCGCATCACCCGGCTCGGCGCTTTGCCGGGCACATCATCGAGCACACCGAATGGCTGCATGCCGACCTTCTCCAGCACACGGATCGACGCCGCGTGGTCGGGCCGCACCAGGCCGAACACCTCCGGTAAACCGAGGGTGTCAAACGCCAGCGCCAGGGCATCGCGTGCCAACTCTGTGGCATAGCCCTGCCCCCAGGCTTCCACGGCGAAGCGATAGCCCAGGTTGATGCGCGGTTGCGTGAGGTAGTTGAACGGCGCAATACCGCCGAAGCCGATGATGTGCTCCGGGGCTTGCCGATGGGCAATCGCCCACCAGCCATAGCCGTGGGTGGCCCACTGTGCGATCCAGTGGTCGAGCAGGTGTTGGGCAGCGGACAGGCTGGGCATGGGCCCGGCGGGATTGAAGAGGTTGGTTTGGGAATCGCCGAAGATCGCAAACAATCGCTGCACGTCCCCAGGCAGTGGCTGACGGTAGACAAGACGGGAAGTGGTGGCGGGCATCGGGATCAGTCCTCTTCAAAACTGTGGCGAGCGGGCTTGCCCCGCGTTGGGCTGTGAAGCAGCCCCAAAACCAGGCGCCTCGGCGTACCTGATGTTTAACCGTTGTGCTGATGGGGGCTGCTGCGCAGCCCAACGCGGGGCAAGCCCTAATGCCGTTCAGTTAAGAGTACATCGCCTTCTGTAGGAGCGAGCTTGCTCGCGAAAAACGTCAACGATAACGCGTGTTTCCTGAGTGAACGCGGCGCCTGTGAGTTTTTCGCGAGCAAGCTCGCTCCTACAAAAAAGCCTTAACTGAACGGCATTAGGGCAAGCCCGCTCGCCACAACAGGCGCGCTCACCACAACTGGTCCGCTCGGCACTGGGGAAGCGCCTCCCCCGAAAATCCTGGCGATTGCAGGCAAATTGCGCCCCAGGCAAAAAAACGTAAATAACGGTGAATTATTTCGTGTCCGCTTATATCTGAACTGACAGAGCGGTGCCATCGCAACGATGGCACCTCCCCTGTTCTGTTTTAGAGTGGCCCGCATGAAATTACGTAAGAAAAGCGTCAAACCCATCGGTTTGAAAGACATCACCATCGTCGACGACGCCAAGATGCGCAAGGCGATCACCGCCGCGGCATTGGGTAACGCCATGGAATGGTTCGACTTTGGTGTCTATGGGTTTGTTGCCTATGTGCTCGGCAAGGTGTTCTTCCCCGACGCCTCCCCCAGCGTCCAAATGATCGCTGCCCTGGCCACCTTCTCCGTGCCCTTCCTGATTCGCCCCCTCGGTGGCCTGTTCTTCGGCGCGCTGGGGGACAAATACGGGCGACAAAAAGTCCTCGCCGCCACCATCGTGATCATGTCGTTGAGCACCTTCGCCATCGGCTTGATTCCCGGTTATGCCTCGATTGGCATCTGGGCACCGATCCTGCTGCTGTTGTGCAAGATGGCCCAAGGGTTCTCGGTAGGCGGTGAATACACCGGCGCATCGATTTTCGTTGCCGAATACGCGCCCGACCGCAAGCGCGGCTTCCTCGGCAGCTGGCTGGACTTTGGTTCCATCGCCGGTTTTGTCCTCGGCGCAGGTGTGGTTGTACTGATCTCCAGCGTCCTCGGCGAAGCCGACTTCGAGTCCTGGGGCTGGCGCTTGCCGTTCTTTCTCGCCCTGCCCCTGGGCCTCATCGGCCTGTACCTGCGCCATGCACTGGAAGAAACCCCTGCCTTCCAACAACATGTCGATAAGCTCGAACAGGGCGACCGCGAAGGCCTGACCCATGGCCCCAAGGTGTCCTTCAAGGAAATCGCCACCCAGCATTGGCGCAGCCTGCTGACCTGCATCGGGATCGTCGCGGCGACCAACGTGACGTACTACATGCTGCTCACCTACATGCCCAGCTACCTGTCCCATAACCTGCATTACAAAGAAAACAGCGGCGTGCTGATCATCATCGCGATCATGGTCGGCATGCTGTTCGTGCAGCCGTTCATTGGCTTTATCAGCGACAAGGTCGGGCGCAAGCCGTTCATCATCGCGGGCAGCATCGGCCTGCTGTTTCTCTCGATCCCGGCGTTCATGCTGATCACCAGCGGCAAGATCGGCCTGATCTTCAGCGGCTTGCTGATCCTGGCCATCGTGCTTAACTTCTTCATCGGCGTGATGGCCTCGACCCTGCCTGCGATGTTCCCCACCCACCTGCGCTACAGCGCCCTGGCCAGCGCGTTCAACGTCTCGGTATTGATCGCCGGCGTAACGCCGACCGCCGTGGCCTGGCTGGTGGAAAGCACCAACGACCTGTACATGCCCGCCTATTACCTGATGGTATTTGCCGTGGTGGGCCTGGTCACCGGCCTGACCATGAAGGAAACCGCCAACAAACCCCTGCGCGGCGCGGCACCAGCGGCTTCCGACATGGCAGAAGCCAAGGAGCTGCTGCAAGAGCACCACGACAATATCGAGCAGAAAATCGAAGACATCGACGCCGAGATCGCCGAGCTGGAAGCCAAGCGCCAGAACCTCGTGCAGCAGCATCCGCGCATTAATTAAGACCTTATCGCGCGTGGCGACCGGGGTCGCCACGCCATTGGATTGGAGTGTTGAGCATGGTTCCAAGCGTCACTGCTACACACGCGTTACTCAGCGCCGATGAACGCGCTGCCATCGCCGAAATAGAAGCCACCACCAGCATCCTGCAACTGGTTACCCGCCTGACGGGCATGCGCTTCGCCGGCATCGCCAAATTCACCGACCTGGAATGGATCGTCTGCTCCGTGCACGACCCCCTCGACATGGGCATCCATGTCGATGACGTGCTCGACCTGGAAACCACCCTGTGCAGTGAGTTCTGTATCAACCCCCATACCTTGTTCATCCCGCAAGTCAGCCAGAACGGCCGCTTTGCCGCACGCCCGGTGGTCAAGCAATACGCCATCGAGAGCTACGCTGGCGCACCGATTTTCCTCCCCGACGGCCGCCTGTTCGGCGCGCTGTGCGCACTGGATTCGAGGGCAATGCTGTTCGATGACCCCAACCTGCCGGAAACCCTCAGCCTGTTCGCCCGCCTGATCGGCTGCATCTTCTACGCTAACTTGACGACGACTGAGCATTGATCTCTGACTTGCCGCGCAACGCGGCAATGTCTCGCTTGGGTGGCGCGCCAAACAGGCGGCTGTATTCGCGGCTGAACTGGGACGGGCTTTCATAACCCACCTTGAACGCTGCACGGGAGACATCCTGGTGCTCGTTCAACATCAATCGTCGCGCCTCGTTCAAGCGCAACCACTTCTGGTACTGCAACGGGCTCATCGCCGTCAGTTGGCGGAAGTGATGGTGAAAGGTGGCGGCGCTCATCTGCACGCGCGCCGCCAGTTCCTCTATACGCAGCGTCGCGTCGTAGTTGAGCTTCAGCCAGTCGACGGCCTTGGCGATTCGATAGCCCTGCCCGTCAACCGCACAGATCTGGCGCAGCCGAACCGCCTGGTCGCTCTTGAGCAGCCGGTAATGAATTTCACGGCTGATCAGCGGGGCCAGAACCGGTATCGCTTCCGGCTCATCGAGCAGCGCCACCAGGCGCGCAAAGGATGCAAGCATCCCGTCGGTGATCGCGCCAATCCCAACCCCCTTCATCACCGCGGGTTCACGCAGCGGCGGCAGCTCACTCTGGGCGATCAGTTCGGTCAATACGCGCAGGTCCAACTGGAACGTCAGCCCCAGGCAAGGGTTAGCGGGACTGGCGACCCGCACTTGCGAATTGGCCGGGATGTCCAGGGAAGTGAGCAGGAAACGGGACGTGTCATACGGGTACCCCTCGCCGCCGACCCACAGCTGTTTCTCGCCCTGGGCCACGAGGATGACGCTGGGCTCGACCATGCACACCACTGGCGCCGAAGGATGCTCACGTCGATAAAACCCCAGGCCCGGGATCGGCATGGCGTAGTCGCCGGGTGTCGAGATACGCGAGCCGATGGACTGCACCAGCGTCGCCAGGAGGGAATGATTGATCGTCATGACAGGCTCTTTGCTTTCGTCTCGGAACTGTAGCGCGCCAGCTGTTGGGCGTCCCCGACAAACCTCAAAACTCAGAGGATCAGGCAAGTAATCCAGTGGAACGCACTACAGGACCACGGGCTGCATCGGGAAAATGGGCACACCAACTTCGCCAAGGGAACCGCCAATGAAAAGCCTCTTGTTCGCCCTGGGTTTGTTGGTGACCTCTTTTTCCTCACTGGGAGCCGACATGTCCAACGGTGCAAGTAACTTCTACACCAGCGACAAGGTGAGCGTGGAAAAGGTCACCTTCAACAACCAATACGGCATGCGGGTGGCGGGCAATCTGTTCGTGCCCAAACACCTCGCACCCACCACAAAGAATGCCGCAATCATCGTGGGCCACCCGATGGGAGCCGTCAAAGAACAAAGCGCCAACCTGTACGCCACCAAGATGGCCGAACAGGGCTTTGTCGCCCTGTCCCTGGACCTGTCGTTCTGGGGTGAAAGCGCAGGCACGCCGCGCAATGCGGTGCTGCCCGACCTCTATAGCGAAGATTTCAGTGCCGCCGTGGATTTCCTCGGCAGCCGCCCGATGGTCGACCGTGAACGCATTGGCGTCATCGGCGTGTGTGGCAGTGGCAGCTTCGCCATCAGCGCGGCGAAAATCGACCCACGCCTCAAGGCCATCGCCACGGTCAGCATGTACGACATGGGCGCCGCCAACCGTAACGGGCTCAAGCACGGCGTGACCCTGGAACAACGCCGGCAGGTGCTGCTCCAGGCCGCCAACCAGCGCTATGTTGAGTTCCAAGGTGGCGAAACCCTCTACACCGGTGGTACGCCGCATGTGCTGACCGGCGATGCCGTGGGGGATGAGTTCTACGATTTCTACCGCACACCACGTGGGGAGTTCACCCCGTCCGGAGCCTCGGCACGGACCACCACCCGGCCAACGCTGACCAGCAACGTGAAGTTCATGAACTTCTACCCGTTCAACGACATCGAGACGATCTCCCCACGCCCGCTGTTGCTGATTGCCGGCGCCAATGCCCACTCCCGTGAATTCAGCGAGGACGCCTACGCCCGTGCCGCGCAACCCAAGACGCTGCTGATCGTGCCCAACGCCGGGCACGTGGATCTCTATGACCGAGTCGACCTGATCCCCTTTGCCCAGCTCACCACCTTCTTCCGCACGTACTTGAAATAACCGCCTCGATGCGCGGCCTCACTGTCGAGGCCGCCGCTCACACCGAAGGACTCCCCCATGGACCATTCCTCCTCTCGCCCACGCTGGGGCGCCGTGCTCGCCTTGTCCCTGGCCGCCTTTGCCTTGGTGGCCTCCGAGTTCATGCCCGTAAGCCTGCTCAGCCCCTTGGCCGCCGACCTGAACATCAGCGAAGGCCAGGCCGGCCAAGGTATTTCCGTCTCCGGGTTGTTTGCCTTGTTGACCAGCCTGGTTATCGCCAACGTCGCTGCCCGGGTCGATCGCAAGCGCCTGCTGATCGCCCTGACCCTGCTGATGATCCTGTCCGGCACGGTGGTGGCGTTGGCCCCGAATTACGGGGTGTTCATGCTGGGCCGCGCGTTGATCGGCGTCGCCATCGGCGGCTTCTGGTCGCTGTCGGCCGCCACCGCCATGCGTTTGGTACCGACACCCCAAGTACCGCGTGCCTTGGCCATCGTCAACGGCGGCAACGCCCTCGCAACGGTGATCGCCGCACCGCTGGGCAGCTTTGTCGGCGGACTGATCGGTTGGCGAGGCGCATTTTTCTGCGTGGTGCCGGTCGCCATCGTCGCCGTGGCATGGCTGCTGATAAGCCTGCCGTCAATCAAGCCGCGTGCTGAAGGGGCGTCCGCCAATGGCCTGCGCCTGATGAACCATCGGCCGGTGGTCTTGGGCATGCTCGCCGTCAGTGTGTTTTTCATGGGCCAGTTCATGCTGTTCACCTACCTGCGGCCGTTCCTGGAAGGCGTGACCCGGGCCAGCGTTTCTACGCTCTCGCTGATGTTGCTGGTGCTTGGCCTGGCCGGCCTGGCGGGCACGTTCCTGATCGAGCGTTTCCTGAAAAACCACCTGTACGCCACGTTGACCGTCATTCCTGTATTGATGGCGCTGACCGCCGTGGCCTTGGTCGCCTTTGGCGGTTCATCGCTCATCACCGCAATGCTGCTGGGCGTTTGGGGCCTGGTGGCCACCGCCGCACCGGTTGGCTGGTGGACCTGGCTGGCCAAGGTCCTGCCGGATGATGCGGAAGCCGGCGGCGGCTTGATGGTGGCGATCATCCAATTGGCGATCGCCCTGGGCGCCATCATCGGCGGTTGGGTATTCGACCTCAGCGGCTACCGGGCCACGTTCGAGTCAAGTGCCGCGGTACTGAGCGCCGCGGCGTTGCTGGCCTGGCTGGCTGGGCGCGCCAGCCACTATCGCGCGCTGTCGATGATTTGCCCGCCATCGGGGGTCAGGCTGTAGCCGGTAATGAACTGCGCGTCCTGGCTGGCCAGGAAAAGCGCGACTGGCGCGATGTCCTCCTCCGGCGAGCCATAGCGCCCCAGTACATTGGTCGGCGCGGGCGCGTCGTAAGCGTCGCCCCAGGTGTCGGCCACCGGTAACAGGTTATTCACCGTGATGTTGTCCACGCCCCATTCCCGCGCCGCCGAACGCGTCAAGGCGCGCACCGCTTCCTTGGCGATGTTGTAGGGCGCGTAGCCTTGCAGGCCGATAATGCCCGCCAACGACCCGAAGTTGATCACCCGCCCCGCGCCGCTGGCCTTCAGATACGGGTAACACGCCTGCATGGTCCGCAGGTAGGCAATGGGCCCCATGTCGAAATTGCGTTGCAGTTGCTCCACGGGCAGGTCGAGGACCGATGAAAACACCACACTGGGGTCGAATGCGTTGTTCACCAGGATATCGATGCCGCCGTAGGTGGCCACAACGTCCTGCACTGCTGCGCTGACCTGCGCGGCGTCGGACAGATCGCACACGACGCCCAGCGCTGTGCCGCCAGCGGCCTGGATATCGGCCACCACGCGCTCGACGTTTGCCGCCGTACGCGAGACCACCGCGACCTTGGCGCCCTGCGCCGCAAATAACTGCGCCGTGGCACGGCCGATACCGCGTCCGGCGCCGGTCACGATGGCTACTTTTCCGTTGAGTCGGGACATGTGTTTTCTCCATGGGATACAGGGTTTATTGCAGCGGGTTTGCGCTAAGATCCCTGGCAACATGAATCGACACAAGTAGGATGAAAAAGTGGCAGTCAGTATGGAAAACCAGACTAAAAGCGCTGAAAAGCCGAATATGCACGAAGAAATGCGACGCGCATTCTCACTGCTTTCAGGCAAGTGGAAGCTGGAAATCATGTGGCTGTTGAACCAGCGTGTTTATCGGTTTGGTGAGCTGCGCAAGGCGATCAGTGGCATTACCCAGCACATGCTCACGGCGCAACTGCGGGAACTGGAAAACGACGGCTTGATCACCCGCACGGTGTTCGCCGAAGTGCCACCCCGGGTCGAATATGAAATGACCGAAAAAGCCCGCGCACTGGGGCCGACGATGCAGGCATTGATGCAGTGGTGGAGCGAATACGGCGACAGTGTTCCAGTGAAGCCCAACCCGCGCGGGCGCACGGCGCTCCAGCGCGAACGACAACCGCTGAAACCCTAATTGTTTTGCCCGCGCCGCCGATAACCAGGCATCCCCCCTGACTTGCAGCAATACGCTGCGGGAAACAATGCCGAACTCTCTTACCCCGATGGTGCGCAAGCTTTCCAACCGTACCAGCCTGTCGCTGACGCGTACCTCGCTGTTCAATTTCATCGCCTTGCTGACGTTGGTATTTGCAGCCGCTGCCTATTCGTTGGTTTACCTCGCCCATGACCTGGACCATTCCGAGCAGCAAGAGAGCGCGTTCTATACCCGCAAAGCGGTGCAATCCCTGGAGAAATCGCTGCGGGTCACCGTCAAGGACTACGCGTTCTGGAGCGATGCCTATAAGCACCTTCATATGACGGTGGACAGCGACTGGGCCTATAGTCGCGGCAACGTCGGGGCAACGCTGTACCAGGACTTCGGCTTCCAGGGCCTGTTTGTGGTCAACGACGTCAATCACACCGTTTACGCCGTGATTGGGGGCAAGCTGCGCAGCATTGAACTCAGCCAATGGCTCGACCAACCCCTGACCGAGATTATCGAACAGGCGCGTGCAGGCGCTGAAAATGAAACGCCGGTCACGGCCTTTATCAACGTGCGTGGCAGCCCCGCGCTCGTGGCCGCTGCGGCGATCACCCCGGGCACCGACCCCACGGTCATACCGGACGACCGGCCAGCGTCAGTGCTGATATTCGTCGACATCTTCGATAACGCCAAACTGACCACGATCGGCGATGACTTTGGCGTCAGCAAACTGCACGTCGCCACTGCCGATGACATCGGCCAGACCCTGGTTTTCCCCCTCGGCGATAACGGCGCCGCCGGCAGCCTGCACTGGGAGCCTGCCCGTCCCGGCCTGCGGCTGATGGGCGTAGGCTTGCCACTGTTGGGGCTGGCCGCGTTGCTGGTGTGCCTGATGACGTGGGTGATTTTGCGCCGAGCCACTGCTGCGGCCCTCGCCCTGGATGCCAGCCACGCTTCGCTGCAAGACAGCCAGAATGCCTTGGCCACCAGCGAAGCACGCTTTCGCGATGTGGTGGAGGCCAGTTCTGACTGGGTCTGGGAAATCGACGCCCAATGGCGCTTCACCTACTTGTCGGAGCGTTTCGAAAGTGTCACCGGCCTGGCGCGGCAAGCCTGGATCGGCGCCGCGATGAGCGACTTGCTGGACACCGAAGCCGGCCTGCTTTCGCAATGGCTGAACACCCCGGGCCGATGCGTGGATATCAGCGTGCAGTGCCGCTACTTCGATGCTCAGGGGCAGGAACGCACCACGCGGCTATCGGCACGGGAAATGCCCTGCGGCGGTTTTCGCGGTACGGCCACCGACGTGACTGAAGAGGTCGAATCACGTCGGCGCATCGAGTTTTTGTCCCAGCATGATGCCTTGACCGGGCTGCCTAATCGCACGCGCCTGCAAGCGTTCCTGGATGGCAAACTCAAGGCCCTGCCCCACGCCGGACACCCCTTGGTAATGCTCAGCCTGGACCTGGATCGGTTCAAGCCGGTCAATGATCTGCTGGGGCACGCCGCCGGTGATCGGGTGCTCAATGAAGTGTCGAGCCGCCTGACCAACTGTGTGCGCCATGGCGACCTGGTTTCCCGCGTCGGCGGCGATGAATTTGTGCTGATCCTGAGCGAAGCAGGCACTCAAGACGAAGTCGAAAGCCTCTGCAAGCGCTTGATCGAGTCTATCGAGCACGCCATCCGAATCGACGAACAGGAGGTCTTCATCAGCGCCAGTATCGGCATTGCCATCGCCCCCGACGACGCCCACGAAGCCAGCGAACTGCTGCGCTACG
The DNA here is from genome assembly GCF_029457515.1 of Pseudomonas sp. G11. Lineage (NCBI taxonomy): Bacteria > Pseudomonadati > Pseudomonadota > Gammaproteobacteria > Pseudomonadales > Pseudomonadaceae > Pseudomonas > Pseudomonas sp. G11. Next base: position 3,513,760 of record NZ_CP120377.1, on the reverse strand, counting down.
CCGACATTGCGTTATACGAAGCGAAAGCGGCCGGCCGCAACACCTGGCGGTTTTACTCCGGCGAAATGAACACGCGGATCATCGAACGTCGGCGCCTGGAAAGCGACCTGCGCTATGCGATCAAGCACGCAGAATTACGCCTGCACTTCCAACCGCGCTATCGCATTGCCGATGGGCTGATGGTGGGAGCCGAAGCGCTGGTTCGCTGGCAGCATCCGCAGCGCGGCTTGATCGCGCCGGACACCTTCATTCCGATTGCCGAAGAGTCCGGGCTGATCCTGTCGCTGAGCGACTGGGTGCTTGAAAACGCCTGCACCTGCGCGGCCCAGTGGCCGGACACGCTGTTTGTCTCGGTCAACCTGTCGCCCACCGAATTCAAGCGCGGCAACCTGGTGGAGCGCGTACGACACGCCCTGGACAGCTCAGGCATCGACCCTTCACGCCTGGAATTGGAAGTGACCGAAAGCGTCATGCTCGAGGATGCCGTCGGCGCGCTGGAGGTGATGCACACGCTCAAGCAATTGGGCATCCGCATCGCCATGGATGACTTCGGTACTGGCTATTCGTCCCTGAGCTACTTGCGCGCCTTCCCGTTCGACGGCTTGAAAATAGACCGCAGTTTCTTGACCCGGCTGGCAGAAAGCGCCGACGACAAGGCAATCATCCAAGCCATCGTGGGGTTGGGCCGTGCCCTGGCGTTGACGGTCACCGCGGAGGGCATTGAAACCGCCGAACACCTGGCCATGCTCAAGGCCGTGGACTGTGACGAGGGGCAAGGCTACTTCCTCAGCCGGCCGCTGGACCTCGATACATTCAACGGCCTGCTGGGCGTGGACCGCGTTATCGGAAAAAATGACTCGGCGTCTTGCCAAACTGTTTCTTGAACATGCTGGTAAAGGCACTCGGGCTTTCGTAGCCCAGCCCGAGGGCGACGTCGATAATCTTCTGCCCCACGGCAAGGCGTTCCAGTGCCAGCAGCAACCGCGCTTGCTGGCGCCACTGGCCAAAGGTCATGCCGGTTTCCTTGCGAAACAGGCGCTGGATGGTTTTCTGGTCCAGGTCCAGGCGCTCGCTCCAATCGGCGACAGTGGAGGCATCGCCGGGGTCATCCTGCCACGCCACGCAGATCTGGTTGATTCGCGGGTCGGCGGGCTGCGGCAGCGACAACGGCAAGGCCGGCAACAGCGCGAGCTCGTCGAGTATCAGGTGCATGATCCGCGCATCGCGCGAGTCTTCGGCATACGGCGGCTTCAGGCTCACCGACGCCTTGATCAATTCGCTGAGCAGCGGCGAAACGCTCACCGCCTTGGTCTCGGTGGGCAGGTTCGGGAAACTGTCGGGGCGTACAAACACACTGCGCATCTTCAGCGGCCCCACACACCGCAGGGAATGCCGATGGCCGCAGGGCATCCAGAAACCGCGATTGGGCGGCACCGTCCACTGGTTGTGCGCCGAATGCACCACCATCACGCCCTCGATGGCGTAGAGCAGTTGATGCTTCTCATGGCTGTGCTCGGGGATCACCCAGTTCTCGGGATAGTCAGTGGCCGAACTGATGACGGTCCAGGCGCCCTCATCGATTTCTTGCAGAAATAGATCCAGTGATTTGATGATTTCGCCCTTTTTGCAATGGTTACTGCCCGAATTTCGCGAGACAGGCATTTTCGGCAAATCTAGCATAAACGCCGTACCTATAAATGGAGCAGCGCTTCACATCATCGCTGCCCGCTCCACACCGTTCGCTGCCTTGCATGGAATACCTGTATGTCCACCCTGACCGCGTCACCCGCCGCCACGGCGAGCACTCCTCAAGCCAGTGCTGCGCAAACAAGCCCCTTGGTCATGCGTATCCTCGGCGCCTGCGCCCTGGCCCACCTGATCAATGACCTGATCCAGGCCGTGCTGCCGTCGATATACCCGATGCTCAAGGCCAACTACGGCCTGACCTTCACCCAGGTCGGCCTGATCACCTTGACCTTCCAACTGACCGCGTCGCTGCTACAACCGTGGATCGGCTACCACACCGACCGTCACCCCAAGCCCTGGCTACTGCCGGCGGGCATGGTGTGCACCTTGATCGGCATCCTGATGCTGGCATTTGTCGGCAGTTTCCCGGCGATCCTGCTGGCAGCGGGCCTGGTGGGCGTGGGCTCGTCGACCTTCCACCCGGAAACCTCGCGCGTCGCCCGCCTGGCCTCCGGCGGACGCTACGGCCTGGCGCAATCGACCTTCCAGGTAGGCGGCAATACAGGCAGTGCCCTGGGGCCCTTGCTGGCGGCGGCGATCATCATTCCCTACGGCCAGGGTCATATCGCCTGGTTCGGGCTGTTCGCGGTCTTCGCCATCCTGGTGCTCTACGGCCTGAGCCGCTGGTACCGCAACCACCTCAACCTGTTCAAGCTCAAACAAGGTGGCCAGGCCAGCCATGGCCTGTCGAAAGGCCGCGTGGCCTTTGCCCTGGTGGTGCTGGCCGTCCTGGTCTTCTCCAAATACTTCTACATGACCAGCCTGACCAGCTACTTCACGTTCTACTTGATTGAAAAATTCCAGCTGTCGGTCTCCAGCTCCCAGATGTACCTGTTCCTGTTCCTCGGCGCGGTTGCCGTCGGCACCTTCGCCGGTGGCCCGATCGGCGACAGGATCGGCCGCAAGAAAGTCATCTGGTTCTCGATTCTCGGCGCTGCGCCGTTCACCCTGGCCCTGCCTTACGTCGACCTGTTCTGGACCGCTGTCCTCAGCGTGATCATCGGCTTTGTCCTCGCCTCGGCATTCTCGGCCATCGTGGTGTTTGCCCAGGAACTGGTACCAGGCAATGTCGGCATGATCGCCGGGATATTCTTCGGCCTGATGTTCGGCTTCAGCGGGATTGGCGCGGCGCTCCTGGGCCTGCTCGCCGATAGCCATGGCATCGAGTACGTCTACACACTGTGCTCGTTCCTGCCGCTGGTGGGCATCCTCACGATACTGCTGCCCTCGACCAAAGGCGTCTGACTGGCCGATCATCAGATGGCTGTATGCCATGCGATGAGGGCTCTGAAAAAACCTGCGTGTGCGCTTACAATCCCGGTTCAAACGCACACCCAGGCAGACCCGGCACGAAATGACGCTCGACCCTCCCACGATTTTGGCACTCACCGTTGCCCTGGCAGCCGCTGCCGCCTTGTACCTGGCCATTGAATGGCGCAGCGTACGCGAACCGTCGCTGCTGTACTGGAGCGCCGGTTTCGCCATCATCACGATCGGCTCCACCCTGGCGCTGCTGCGCAGCAGCGGCTTTCTGATGATCGGTATCTGGTTCGCCAACGGCTTGCTGGTGAGCGCACACTTTCTGTTTTTGCTCGGTGTGGCGCGGTTCACCCACGTGCGGCTGTCGCGGTTATGGCTGCTGATGCTGTTCGCCTGGTTCGGCATGCTGATGTTGCCGGCCGAACTGCCCTGGTCCAAAGCCATGCTGGGGGTGCAGTCGCTACTGGTGGCACTGCCGACCTTGCGCGCCAGTTTCCTGCTGCGGCCCCATGGCAAATCGTTAAGCATCGGCGCGGTGCAACTGCGTTATGTGCTGCTGGCCCACGGCGTGTTCTACGTGGCCAAGGCGCTGTCTGTGCTGATCCCCGGCACGTTGATCGACCTGGCGGCGTTCAAGGGCGAGATCATCCAGATCTCCCTGGTGGAAGGCGCCATGGCGATCATGCTGATCGCCCTGTCCATGACCGGCTCCGAACGCTATCGCCGCGAACAGCAGATCGCCCGCCTGGCCGCCCGCGACCCACTCACCGCCCTCTACAACCGCCGCGCCCTCGACCTGCGCGCACCACGGCTGCTGGCCCAGGTGTCACCGTCGCAGCCGGGGGCGTTGCTGCTGATCGATATCGACAACTTCAAAGGGGTCAACGACCACCACGGCCATACTTCCGGCGACCGCTTGCTGATCGCCTTGAGTGAAATGATCCGCAGCCTGGTGCCCCAGGGCGCACTGGCGGCGCGACTGGGCGGGGACGAATTCGTCATCCTGCTGAACCCGGTCTCCAAGGAGCAGGTGATCGAACTGGGCAGCGACCTGCGCGAGCAGTTTCAACAACTTGCCGCACAAACCTTTGCCACCCCCGAACGCGTCACCTTGAGCATCGGCGCCAACCTGTTCGACCAACCGCCCCCGAGCCTGGCCGCCTTGATCGAACAAGGCGACACCACGCTGTATGAATCCAAGCGGGGTGGGCGTGACAGCATCCGGCTGGTGGATCGTACGGGCGTCGGCGCCTACCGCTAGAGGTGGAGCAGATCATTCATCCTTAAACCCCTTCACCACGAGATAAAGCAACGGCCCAAGCGAAACGAACACCGCCGTCAGCAAAAAATACGGCAACAGCGACGCTGTCGAGCGCCCTCGCCTCCGCCCATCCTTATACATCCACACACAGGCCAGCAGCGCCATCAGGTACAGGTCGATCACCACTTGCGCCGTGTCCGGTCGTGACAGCAATTCGCGTCCGAACGCGATCAACGACTGTTCGGCGGTCAGCATCGTGGCCAGGGTATACAGCGAAAAACCCAGCAAACCCGCCAGGGCAATATAAGGTCTATGCATGGTCGCGTCCTTGGTGTGATCGAGGCCCAGGTTAGTGATAGGGTTGGCCCCCTCGCAATGACCTCGGAGGTCATGAACCCGCCATGGATACTCCCGCTACCGCCGGCGAGCACCTGCGCCAGCTACGCCGACAGGCACGCTTGAGCCAGCTCGATCTGGCCCTGATCACCGGCATTTCCCAGCGCCACCTCAGCTGTCTCGAAACCGGCCGCGCCAAGCCAAGCCCGGCCACCCTGCACACCTTGCTGAGTGCCCTGGAGACGCCGCTGGAGCAGTGCAACCGCGTGTTCCTCGCCGCTGGTTTCGCGCCCCGCTACACCGCCACCCCGCTCACCTCGCCGGCCATGGCGGCGATTCGTGAAGCGGTCGAGCATGTACTGCACGCCAACAATCCGGCCCCCGCAATCCTGCTGGGCAGCCACTGGGACGTGTTGGCGGCCAATGCCAGTACCGGCGTGCTGTTTGAACTGCTGGGGATCGAGCCACGCGCAGACGGCTTGAACCTGCTGACCACCCTGCTGCAACCCGGCGGCCTCGGCGATCACCTGGTCAACGCCGAAGAAATCCGCAGCCTCGCCTGGCAGCGGGCAACCCGTGAAGCGCTGGGCGATCCCACGTTGGCGGCGTTGCTGGCGAACCTGCCGAAACCAGGCAACGCCGATCTGCCCAAGGCACTGCCACCCCTGGTGCTGACCCGCATCCGCTCACCCCAGGGCGAGCTGAATTTCCTGTCGATCTTCACCACCTTTGGCATGCCCCAGGACATCACCCTGGCCTCGCTGCGTATCGAACATCTGATTCCTGCAGACGCCGCCACCTGGCAGGTCATGCGTGCCGCCTATGAAGCGTATTCGGCGCTGGTTTTGTGAAATATCTGTACGTAGACTGCCGCCATACCCCCACCTGAAGGCGGCGAAAAAAACTCATGCAAGTTACCGAAGTCTCCATTGCCCAATTGCGCGCGGCGCTTGAAACCGGCCAGACCACGGCCGTTGAACTGGTCCAGGCTTACCTGGCACGGATCGATGCCTATGACGGCCCGCAGACGCCGACCGCGCTGAACGCCGTGGTGGTGCGCAACCCCGAAGCCCTGCAGGAAGCCGCCGCGTCCGATGCGCGCCGGGCACGGGGCGAAACGTTGGGGCCACTGGATGGCATCCCCTACACCGCCAAGGACAGCTACCTGGTCAAGGGCCTGACGGCCGCGTCCGGCAGCCCGGCGTTCGCCCAACTGGTCGCCCACCGCGACGCCTTCACCATCGAGCGCCTGCGGGCCAGTGGCGCCATCTGCCTGGGCAAGACCAACATGCCGCCGATGGCCAATGGCGGCATGCAACGCGGCGTGTATGGCCGCGCGGAAAGCCCGTATAACGCCGCCTACCTCACCGCACCATTCGCCTCCGGCTCCTCCAACGGCGCCGGCACTGCAACCGCCGCCAGCTTCGCGGCTTTCGGTATGGCCGAAGAAACCTGGTCAAGCGGACGCGGACCGGCATCCAACAATGGCTTATGTGCCTACACACCCTCCCGTGGCGTGATTTCGGTGCGCGGCAACTGGCCGCTGACCCCGACCATGGATGTGGTGGTGCCCTACGCACGCACCATGGCCGACCTGCTGGAAGTGCTCGACGTGGTGGTCGCCGAAGACCCCGACACCCGTGGCGACTTATGGCGCCTGCAACCCTGGGTGCCGATCCCCAGCGTCGCCTCGGTGCGCCCGGCGTCCTACGTGGAACTGGCCGCGTCGCCCGCCACCCTCGCCGGCAAACGTTTCGGCGTACCCCGCATGTACATCAACGCCGACCCTGACGCCGGCACCAGCGAAAAGCCCGGAATCGGTGGCCCGACCGGGCAAAAGATCCACACCCGTGCCAGCGTCATCGCGTTGTGGCAAGCCGCCCGCCAGGCCCTCGAAGCCGCCGGTGCCGAAGTGCTCGAAGTGGATTTCCCGCTGGTGTCCAACTGTGAAGGCGATCGCCCCGGCGCGCCGACGGTGTTTACCCGCGGCCTGGTGTCCAAGGAGTTCCTGCACGATGAGTTGTGGGAGCTTTCTGCATGGGCTTTCGATGACTTTCTGCGCGCCAACAATGACCCGCACCTGAACCGCCTGGCGGACGTCGATGGGCCAAAGATTTTCCCCCACGACCCCGGCACCTTGCCCAACCGCGAAGACGACCTGGCCGCCGGCATGGACGAGTATGTGCACATGGCCCAGCGCGGCATCACGCCCTGGGACCAGATCAGCAGCCTGCCCGATGGCCTGCGCGGCCTTGAACAGACACGCCGGATCGACCTGGAAGAGTGGATGGAAACGCTCGGGCTCGACGCGGTGATCTTTCCGACCGTGGCCGACGTGGGACCGGCGGATGCCGATGTGAACGAGGTGTCGGCGGATATTGCCTGGAGCAACGGCGTGTGGGTGGCCAACGGCAACCTCGCCATTCGCCACCTGGGCGTGCCCACGGTGACGGTGCCAATGGGGGTGATGGCCGATATCGGCATGCCGGTCGGGCTGACGTTTGCTGGCCGCGCCTACGATGACTCGGCGCTGCTGCGGTTCGCTTCGGCGTATGAAGCGACCGGCAGCAAACGCCTGATCCCCCCGCGCACCCCGGCGCTGGCAACGAACTGACGCAGACAGTGCACTCAACCCATTGATCATCAAGGATTAACATCACTTCTCAAACGACCGGGCTTGCCCTAATGCCGTTCAGTTAAGGCTTTTTTGTAGGAGCGAGCTTGCTCGCGAAGAACTCACAGGCGCCGCGTTCATTCAGGAAACACGCGTTATCGTTGACGTTTTTCGCGAGCAAGCTCGCTCCTACAGAAGGCAATGTACGCTTAACTGAATGTCATTAGAGCAAGACCGCTCGCCACAAAAGTCCACTCGCTTTGCACGCTAAATCACAGATTTAGCGCCCCACACAAGCTTGATCACCGCTCACATCACACCGTGAGCGGCACTGCAATCAACAGGATCGCCGTGCCATGGGTCAATATTGCCGCCAACACGCCGTAACGCATGCGCACCAGCGCACAGGCCAGCCCTTCGATCAGAGTAAACAGCAACACCGGCCAGCCCAACTGAGTGACGCTCAGGGCCAGGAATGCATGGCAGGCCGCAAAGGCCACGCCACTGATCAAGGCCGCCCGTAATGGCGTCAGTTGCTGCTCGAGATACCCCTGCAAATAACCGCGAAACAGCACTTCTTCCAAGGCGTTGGCGCCATAAGCCAACACCACCATGCCCGGCAGCCATACCCAGTAGCCAGGGATCCCATGCGCCTCGATGCCCTGATACAGCCGCAACGGCACTCCGATCAGGCAGCCCACGACAAGCCCCACCGCAAGGCCCAGCGCCCGATGCCCCCTGGACCAGACAACCCACCGCGACCATTCCGGCGCCATTTGGGCAAGCAGCGCAATCAGCAGCAGCGACAGACCACCCAGCGCCGCCAGCACAAACGTATTGGCCGTGAACGCAATCTGCACGGCGTCACTGAGCGCCCACAGCCCCAGCGGCGTCATGACATCGCGCATCAGCACAAAGGCCACCAGCAGAATCAGGATACGCATCGCCGGCAATGACCTGGGCGTCAGCACGAACCACAGGCCGAGCAGCAGCACGCCCGGCGCCACGTAAGTGGTGTAGTGGAGCAATACCGCCATGCCTTGGGCGATCATCGGCGGTTCAATCGTGGGTGACGGCCGTCAGTTCGATCCATGGTCATGCCCCCTTGTGGCGACGCTGCCATTCATCCACGACGTCGCCCAGGGTCTTAGGCTGCTCGTTGCGGATCCAGGCCATGAACGGCCGATCGAACCTGAACCCAGGGCCGCAGTGTTCGAGCATGAAACGGCGCACGTTCTGAGTGTTTTTATAGCGTGGGGTGACGGGGGTGCTACGGGTGATGGGGTCGCTGTGCCAATTGAAATCCATTTGCCTGTGCCTCTGATCCCTCGGGAGCACGCAGCATAGCGCCAAAATGCCACTGCGGGCGCCGCTCAACCGACGCCCACAGTGGTTTTTTCAGCGCCCGGTCAGGCGAAACTGGCGTCTCGCGTGTTGACGAATAGCGCATAGATCGAATGGCTGCCGGCCATGAACAGGCGGTTGCCTTCGCGGCCGCCAAAGCACAGGTTGGGGCAACGCTCCGGCAACGAGATGTGCCCGATCGCCTTGCCCTGCGGGTTGAATACGCGCACGCCATCGAGCTTTTCCAGGTCAGCCTTGGGGTCGCCATTCCCACCCCAGCCACACCAGAGGTTGCCGCTCTCGTCGCACTTGATGCCGTCCAGCGCGGCGTAATCCAGGCCCTCGATGTGTTTGCGGCGTGCGCCGAGGGTGCCGTCGGCGTTGACGTCGATCGCCCAGATCAGCCGGTTGGGCTTGGCCCGCCCCTCCACCACGTACAGGGTCTTTTCATCCGGCGAAAAGCACAGTCCGTTCGGCCCATTGAGGTCCTCGATCACCCGCGTGACCATGCCGCTTTCGCCGTCGATACGATAGACCCCATGGGGCTGGGTGGGCGTGATCTTGTGCCCTTCGTAGTTGTTGCCGGTCTGGAATGGCGGGTCGCTGAACCACACCGAGCCATCGCGCTTGCACACGATATCGTTGGGTGAGTTGAAAGGTTTGCCGTCATAACTGTCCGCCAGCACGGTAATGCTGCCGTTGTGCTCGGTGCGGGTGATACGCCGCCCCTCGCGGGAGGTGGTCGAGCCTTCGCACACCAGCAGCCGGCCCTGGCGATCCCGGCACATGCCGTTGGAGAAGTTGGCATTGTCGCGGTACACCGACAGGCTATCGGTCACTTCGTCCCAGCGCACGATGCGGTTGTTGGGAATATCGCTGAGCAGCAGGTAGCGGCCATCGCCGATCCAAACAGGCCCCTCGGCCCAGCGCAAACCGCTGGCAAGCCGTTCGACGCTGGCATTGAACAGGCGCAACTCGAGGAAGCTATCGTCGAGCACCTTGATCAGTGGGTCGGGGTAACGCTGGCTCAACGGCTCCGCCGCTTGCGCCAACTCGGGCAGATTGCCCAGCACCGCCACCGACGCCGAAACCGCCAGGGAGCGCTTGAGAAATACGCGGCGGCTGTGGTCGGTGCGGGCAGGCAAAGGGGGAAAATCCATGGGTATCTCCGTTATTTTATTGTTAGACGGGACACTAGTTTTAACCCGTGATGAGACATCGTACAAGATAGAAAACCTCGCAAACCCTCCACAACCCAAGACAATGCGCAAATTGTCTAAATTTCACTTTCCAAAAGCCCTGCGACTATTGCAATGTTGTACGACAACATGCCTTGCGACATGTTGCCCGTACACCTCCCCACAACAATAAGGAAACACCCATGCAAAACGTCAAAGTGCTGATCGGTTTTCTCTGCCTGTTCAGCGGGTACGTGGCCGCTGCCCCTGCCGCCGACAAAGACGTCGCCCAAGCGGTCGACCACCTGACCCAGGCCATGCTGCATAAAGACCTCAAGCAGCTCCAGAGCCTGACCGCCGAGAACCTCACCTACGGCCACTCCAGCGGCAAGATCCAGAACAAGCAGGAATTCATCGCCGATATCGAGACCGGTCGCAGTGGCTTCAAGACCCTGGAAATGCAGAAGCAGACCATCACCTTGAGCGGCGATACCGCCCTGGTGCGCAACCACTTCTCGGCCCTGGCGGTGAACAGCGGTAAGGAAGTGCCGACCGAAATCGAGAACTTCCAGATCTGGCAGAAGCAAAAAGGCCACTGGCTGCTGATCGGTCGCCAGGCGTTTAAATTCTGATGGCTAGCGGTGAGCCATCGGGCTCACCACTGCACCACCTTGCGCACCTTCACCAACGCCTCGCGCAGCGCCGGCATGTCCACCGAACCCAAGGCCAGGCGCAATGCATGGGGCACGTGGACCGAAACGGCGAAGGGCTCGGCGGTGGAGACGGAAATGCCGTCGCGCTGCAAGGTCATGGCCACTTGATCGGCGCGGGCCTCTTCCGCCAGGGGCAACCACAGGAAATACGATGACGGGTGGCTGGTGTAGACCACCCCCTTCAGTACCTGCGCCGCCAAGGCTTGCCGCGCCCGCGCATCCTCGCGCTTTTGTGCTTCAAGTTGCGCCACCGTGCCATCCTCGAGCCAGGCAACCGCAATCGCACTCATCACCCCCGGCACGTTCCAAGTGGTGGCCATGATGGTGCGCTCCAGTGCCTTCACCCAATCCAGAGGGGCGGCGATAAACCCCACGCGCAGACCGGTCGCGACACTTTTCGACAACCCGCCCACGTAGACCGTGCGCTCCGGCGCCAACCTCGCCAAGGGCAGCGGCACGTCCTCGGCGAGGAACGCGTAGGCCGCGTCCTCGATGATCATCAGGTTGTACTGACGGGCAATCGCCACCAACTGCTCGCGCTGCGCCAGGCTCATCACCCAGCCCAACGGGTTATGCAGGGTCGGCATGCTGTAAACCGCGCGCACCGGGCGTTTGCGACACAAACCTTGCAGATGGTCCAGGTCCGGGCCGTGGGCCGTGACCGGGATGGCGACGATCTCCAGGTGCAGGGTCTCGGCCAGTACTTTGAACCCCGAATACGTCAAGGCGTCGACAGCGATCACATCACCGGGCTTGAGCAAGGCCATCATCGTCACGGCCAACCCGTGCTGGGCACCGCTGACCACCAACACCTGTTCGGCCTCGACCGTCAGCCCTCGGTTCAACAGATGCCGCGCGACGGCGGCGCGCTCATGCAGGCGACCGGCGTGGGGCTGGTAACGCAGCAGCGCTTCGAGGTCGCCGGACAGCGCCAACTGGCGCAATGCGGTGCGCAGCAAGTCGGCCTGGCCCGGCAAGGACGGGTAGTTGAAATTCAGATCGAGCATGCCCGCCGCTACGTTCATCTGCCCGCTGCCCTGCCCCGGCGGCAGCGCGATTTCGCGCACAAAGGTGCCCCGGCCGGTCTCGCCACTGACCAGGCCCATGGCCTCCAGCTCGGCATATACCCGGCTGGCGGTGACCAGCGCCAGGCCATGCTCGGCGGCCAGTTGGCGGTGGGTCGGCAGCCGCGTGCCGGGTGGCATGCTGCCCGAGCGAATGGCCTCGGCGAAGCGATCGACCAACGACTTGTAACGCGCGCGCGGCATAAGCGATGTATCCATGACAATTTTTTGATTGTCTTTATCTTCGACCCTAGGATGCCTTCCACGCAACTCATCCTTTCCGGACGCCTCTCATGGAACGTACATCCCCCCTGCGCACCCTGGATACCAGCACCCAAGGCTGGATCAACGGCTTTATCGGCGTGGTGATCTTCAGCGGCTCGTTGCCGGCCACGCGCCTGGCGGTGATGGAATTCGACCCGGTGTTCCTCACCATGATCCGCGCCGCCATCGCCGCTCTATTGGGGCTGGCCTTGCTGTGGCTGTTCAAGGAGAAACGCCCCGCGCGCCATCAATGGAGGCCCCTGGTCATCGTCGCCCTCGGCGTGGTCATCGGCTTTCCCCTGCTCACTGCGCTGGCGCTGCAATACGTCACCTCCGCGCACTCCATCGTCTTCATCGGCCTGCTGCCGCTGGCGACCGCGGTGTTTGGCGTACTGCGCGGCGGCGAGCGCCCGCGCCCGGTGTTCTGGCTGTTTTCGATCCTCGGCAGTGTGCTGGTGATGGGTTACGCCTTTGCCCAAGGCTTGAGCGCCGCACCTGCGGGTGATGTGCTGATGCTGTTGGCGGTGCTGGTGTGCGGCCTGGGGTATGCCGAAGGCGCCACATTGTCGCGCAGCCTGGGCGGCTGGCAGGTGATCTGCTGGGCGCTGGTGGTGTCGTTGCCGGTGGTGGTGCCGTTGAGCCTGGTCATGGCGCCGCCTGGCTTCAGCGGCATCAGCCTGCCGGCCTGGTTGAGCCTGGGCTATGTGTCGCTGTTCAGCATGTTGATCGGCTTCGTATTCTGGTATCGCGGCTTGGCCCAGGGCGGCATTGCCCCGGTCGGCCAGTTGCAGCTGTTGCAACCGTTCTTCGGCCTGGCGCTGGCCGCGGGCGTGCTGCATGAACAGGTCAGCCTGGGCATGCTGCTGGTGACGGTCGCGGTGATCGGCTGCGTAGCCGGGGCCAAGCGGTTCGCGCGCTAACGCTGCGGCGCGACCATCTTGAACTTGATGTTGATATCGTCGGACACCACGCTGTTCCCGGCCCACTCACCTTCGCCGATCTTGAAGTCGCCGCGCTTGAGAATGAACTCCCCGTCGAACACGCCGATGCCATCCAGCTCCTTGAGCACCACGCTGAGCAGCACCGGACGCGTAGTGCCCTTGATCGTCAGGTTGCCACTGATTTTGAAGCGGTTATCGCCCAGGGCCGTGATACCGGTGGACTCATACACGCCCACCGGATAGGCCGCGGTATCGAACCACGAGACCCGTTGCAGCTCGTTGTTCGCATCGGCGCTGCCGGCATCGATACTCGCCAGTTGGATCTTGAGCAAGGCATGTCCGGTCTCGGGCTTTTGCGTGTCAAAGCTCAGCGTGCCTTCAAAGTCGCCGAAGGTGCCATACACCCGCTGCCCCAACTGCGTATAGGTAAAACTGATCTGGCTGGCGGTGCGGTTGACGTCCGTGTACTCCGCCGCCTGGACACAGCCGATAAATCCAAGGACAACGGCCAACGACAGCATTCGACGCTTCATGCCACGCTCCGCAAAAAAAATGGATGTATTCCCATCAGGTGCATGTCCTGCTAAACAGAATAGTCACCCACAACAATAAGGACGCCGCATGCACGCCCCTTCGCTACAGGACACCACCGCGCCGGAAGGCATCTGCTACGGCTGCGGCGGCAGTAACCCCCATGGCTTGCACATCAAGAGCCGCTGGGATGCCGATGGTGTCCATGTCGTCGCCGAACATCACCCCGAGGCAAAATACAGCGGCTGGCCCGACCTGGTCTACGGCGGCTTGATCGCCATGTTGGTGGACTGCCATTCCAACTGGACCGCCATGGCTTACCACTACCGTGCCGAACAGCGCGAACCCGGCAGCCTGCCGCGCATCGACTGCGTCACCGGCAACCTGGGCATCAAATTTATCAAGCCCACGCCGATGGGCGTGCCCCTTATCCTGCGCGCTCGGGTCGAGGGTGAGGTGGGGCGCAAAAGCCGCGTGGTCTGCGAGGTGTACGCCGGCGAGGTGCTCACGGCCATCGGTGATTCGCTGTTCGTGCGCGTCGATACACGCCAACTGGCCGCCGCCGCCCATGGCCGTGACAGCTGATCCTGGTCTACATTGACTGGCACCGCTAATCGAGGACCGAACCGATGACTCGTCTCACCGCGAAAGACTTTGCCCCCGAATTGCTGGAACTCTACGACGGCTATGCGCACGGCAAGATCAACCGCCGCGAATTTCTCGACCGCGCCGCGCTGTTCACCTTGGGCGGCCTCACCGCCTCGGCCCTGCTGGCCGCCCTGAGCCCCAACTATGCCCTGGCCGAACAGGTGAAATTCACCGACCCGGACATCGTCGCCGACTACATCACTTACCCCTCGCCCAAGGGCAACGGCACGGTGCGTGGCTACCTGGTGCGCCCGGCCAAGGCCGCCGGCAAGCTGCCAGCGGTGGTGGTGGTCCACGAAAACCGTGGCCTCAATCCCTACATCGAAGACGTCGCCCGACGCCTGGCCAAAGCCGGGTTTATCGCCCTCGCGCCAGACGGCCTGACCTCGGTGGGCGGCTATCCCGGCAACGATGAAAAAGGCGTGGAACTGCAACAGAAAGTTGACCCGACCAAGCTGATGAACGACTTCTTCGCCGCCATCGAATGGCTGATGCACCACGACAGCAGCACCGGCAAGGTCGGCATCACCGGCTTCTGCTATGGCGGCGGCGTGGCCAATGCCGCAGCGGTGGCCTACCCGGAGCTGGGCGCGGCGGTGTCGTTCTACGGCCGCCAACCGGAAGCCAAGGATGTGCCGCGCATCAAGGCGCCGATCATGCTGCATTACGGCGAGCTGGATACGCGGATCAACGAGGGTTGGCCGGCGTATGAAAAGGCCCTGAAGGCCGCCGGCACCACCTATGAAGCGTATATCTACAAGGGCGCCAACCATGGTTTCCATAACGATTCGACACCGCGTTATGACGAGGCAGCGGCGAATCTGGCGTGGGAAAGGACGCTGGGCTGGTTCCGTAAATACCTGGCCTGATCGCAATCCAAATGTGGGAGGGGGCTTGCCCCCGATGGCGGTGGTTCAGTTATAGATAAGTTGACTGACACACCGAAATCGGGGGCAAGCCCTAATGCCGTTCAGTTAAGCGTACATCGCCTTCTGTAGGAGCGAGCTTGCTCGCGAAAAACGTCAACGATAACGCGTGTTTCCTGAGTGAACGCGGCGCCTGTGAGTTCTTCGCGAGCAAGCTCGCTCCTACAAAAAAGCCTTAACTGAACGGCATTAGGGCAAGCCCCCTCCCACATGGGACAACTTCACATTCCAGATCAGTGTTCCAAGGCATACCGGCGGCAATGGTTGAGATAGCCCTGCTCATGACTGCCCACCAACTGCACCACACTGGTCCATAACCAGGACGGCGCATCCAGCTGCCTGGAGCGGTTTTGCTGCAACACCCCCATCCAGTCCTTGCGCGTCGCCCGGTCCATCTGCCGGGCATGGGCGATACCGACCACGCGTGCCAGGTAGCCGGCGGCGTGCATGGCATCGAGTTCACTCAGTTCATCCAGTTCCAGCTTCATGTCCTGGGGCAGCAGTTCGCGGATGAAGAAGCCATGATCCAGAAACCGTGTCGCCACCATGCGTTCACCCAAGCCCGGCGACAGTTGGCGTGCGCCCTCCACCACCCGGCGGCCGTTATCCCTGGGCATCTTCGCCCGTGCCGCGCGCGGTGCAGCGGCGCCGACGGCTTCCTTGATGTCGATCAGACAGTATTCCTCATCGTCCTTGTCGCCCACCCCCAGCAATACCGCATAGCGCAACAGGCCCAGGGAACTGCAGCCCTTGACCCAATACGCCGAATCCAGCAGTTCGACCTTGGCGTCCTTGGGGCGGCCCTTGAGGGAAGTGACCAACTGATGGATTTCATCCGACGCGCAGACACTTTCCAGCGCATTTTTTTCCGTCCGCGACAGCGACCAGAAATGCTTGCCCAACGGGATGGTCGGTCGCACGTTGTCGATACGCTCGCGGGCCAGGCTTTTCCAGGTGCGCTCCACAGCGCTGCGCATTCCCGCCTTGACCTGGGACGGACGCGGCGGTGCCTCATCGGGCTTGTCCTTGAACGCCTGTTCGTAGCCCACCATCATTTCTTCGAGCATACGCGCGGTGGTCCCCCCCGGCAGGTCCGAGCCGCGCGCGGCGGTGGCCAGGGACAGCGCCAGGCGCACCAGGTCGTGGGCCGGGTTGCCGATCACGGCCTGGTCAAGGTCGCGGATATGCATATCGATGCGCCCTTTGTTGTCACCGGTAGGCCCCAGGTTGCCGGCGTGGCAGTCGCCACAGATCCAGATCGCCGGGCCTTGAGGCAGGCGCCTGCCCATCTGGCTGTGCAGCCATTCGTAGAATTGCACGGTACTGCCGCGCACATACGCGTGGGCCGAGCGTGCCATCTTCAGGTTTCGCAGTTGGATCAGGTGGGGCATACGGGCGGAGGGACGCGGGATTTTCATTGATTAACTCAGTGCAGGTGTAGCGGTAGAACGCCGGCCCCGAGCAAATGTTTCATTATGTTTCAAAAATAAACTCAGACACGCCCACCCTCCTCCAGCAACCACGCCTTGAACGCCAGCATCGCCGAGGTCTCGGCCCGTGACTGCAAGCGCGTCAACCAATAGCTGCCGGTGCTGATGCCGACGTCGAACGGCTGGCGAATCACATCACTCTCCAGTTGCCGCGAGAACATCAGCGCCGGTGCCAGCGCCACGCCGATGCCTTGCAGCGCCGCTTCCATCATGGCCAGCGACGAGTCGAACACAATACTGCGCGGCACCAGCGTATCGGCGGGCAACCCGGCAGCCTGGAACCACAGGTTCCACTCATCGGCGCGGTAGGAGCGCAGCAACGTGTGCTTCAGCAGGTCGGCTGGCGCGTGCAATTGCTCGGCAAGCGTGGGCACACACAGTACGCTCAGCGGTGCTTCGAGCAACTGGCAAGCGTCGGTGCCGTGCCAGGCCCCGGCGCCGAAGCGGATCGCGTAATCGAGACCTTCGGCGGCCACGTCGACACGGTTATTGTGGGTGGACAGGCGCAGGTCGATGAACGGGTAGCGGCTCTGGAAGTCCGGCAGGCGTGGCAACAGCCAGCCCACGGCAAAGGTGCCGACCGCTCCGACCGTGAGCACCTCACGGTAATGCCCGCCTTCGAACTGGCCCAAGGTATGGGCAATGCGGTCGAACGACTCGCGTACCACCGGCAGCAGGGTTTCGCCTTCGCGGGTCAGCATCAGGCCGCGCGGCAGGCGCTTGAACAGGGCGACATTGAGCTGCGCCTCCAGGCTTTTCACCTGATGGCTGACCGCCGCCTGGGTCACGCACAACTCGATGGCCGCGCGGGTAAAGCTCAAATGCCGGGCAGAGGCCTCGAAGGCCCGCAAGGCATTGAGGGGCAAATGGGAACGGAGCATGTTGACCCCAGATTTTCTAATGGCTGGTGCGAGATATCATCGTTTGCTCGTGACCGGCGAACTGCCTACATTGGCCGCGCCCGCGCAGGCTCTTCATTCAATCGATCATTCTCATGGAAGCCTTATCATGCCCCAACATTTATTGTCTGGCGTGCGTAATTTCACGGCCCTCGCGGTCTTTATCGCCGCCGGCAACTGCCTGGCCGCCACCGACCTGCAGGCGGTGGTGGATGCCAACGTCAAACCGCTGATGCAGCAGCAGGCGATTCCGGGCCTGGTGGTGGGTGTGGTGCAGGACGGCAAGGCGCAATACTTTAACTACGGCGTCGCAGCCACCGACACCCGCCAGCCGGTCAGCGAAAATACCTTGTTCGAAGTCGGCTCGGTGAGCAAAACCTTCACCGCCACCCTGGCCGGTTACGCCGTCGCCACGGGCGCACTCACGCTTTCAGACCCGGCCAGCCACTACCTACCGGCACTGGGCGGCGGCCCGTTCGAGCACATCAGCGTGCTCAACCTCGGCACCTACACTGCTGGCGGCTTGCCCCTGCAATTCCCCGCCAAGGCGGATAACAGCCAGGGCATGATCAGCTACTTCCAGCACTGGAAACCCGACTTCGCCCCCGGCACCCAGCGCCTGTATTCCAACCCAAGCCTGGGGCTGTTCGGCTACCTCGCGGCGCAGAGCCTGAAGCAGCCGTTCGATCAGGCGATGGAGAAAACCCTGTTGCCCGCACTCGGGCTCAAGCACACCTTCGTCAAGGTGCCCCAGAGCCAGATGAGCCTATACGCCCAAGGCTATGGCAAAGACGGCAAACCCGTGCGCGTCGGCCCCGGCGCCATGGACAGCGAAGCCTACGGCATCAAGACCAGCGCTGCGGACCTGCTGAAGTACGTTGACGTGAACATGCACCCGGCGAATCTGGATAAAACCCTGCAGCAGGCGATTACCGTCACTCACACGGGTTACTACAGCGTTGACGGCATGACCCAGGGCCTCGGCTGGGAAATGTACCCCTACCCGATCCAGCTCGATGCGTTGATTGCCGGCAACTCCACCCCCATGGCAATGGAGCCGCACAAGGTCAACTGGCTGACCCCACCACAAGCGCCCCGCGCCGACACCCTGGTGAACAAGACCGGCTCCACCAATGGGTTTGGCGCCTATGTGGCGTATGTGCCGAGCAAGGGCGTGGGCGTGGTGATATTGGCGAACAAGAACTACCCGAACGCCGAACGGGTAAAAGTTGCCCATGCAATTTTGAGTGCGATGGACCAATAGAGCCGGACGCCAAACCAATGTGGGAGGGGCAAGCCCCAATGCCAGTCAGTTAAGGCACTTTGTAGGAGCGAGCTTGCTCGCGAAAAACGCCCAGTCAACGCGTTCATTCTCGATAAACGTGGTGGCCCTGAGTTCTTCGCGAGCAAGAACTAGGCGTCCCCCTCGCTCCTACAGTGAATCACCTGTGGAATCGCGTTACATCCCCAGCCAGTGCGGCAAGGCCAGCGAGATGAACGGCAAGTACGTGACCATGATCAGGAACACCAGCAGGATCATCAGCCACGGTAACGCCGCGCGGATGGTCTGCCCCAGCGTCAAGCCGGTCACCGCCGAGGTCACGAACAGGTTCAGCCCAACGGGTGGGTGCACCAGGCCGATTTCCATGTTGACCACCATCACGATGCCCAGGTGAATCGGGTCGATGCCCAGCTTCATGGCGATCGGGAAGAAGATCGGCGCCAGGATCAGTACGATGGCCGAAGGCTCCATGAAGCTGCCGGCGATCAGCAGCACCACATTGACCATGATCAAAAAGCCAATCGGCGTAAGGCCCTCGGACAGCACCCACGCCGTGATTTCCTGGGGGATCTGCTCGGTGGTCAGTACGTGGGCAAAGAGCATGGCGTTGGCGATGATAAACATCAGCATGATCGCCAGGCGCCCGGACTCCAGCAGCACCTTGGGGCAGTCGCGCAGCTTCATGTCCTTGTAGACGAACAACGCCACGAACGCCGAATACACCGCAGCTACCGCCGCCGCTTCGGTGGGCGTGAACATGCCGCTGTAGATGCCACCGAGGATGATCACCAGCAACAGCAGGCCCCAGAACGCCCGGCGCGCGCAGCTCAGCCATTCGCGCAAGGTCGCACGTGGCTGGGCCGGCAGCTTCTTGATGCGCGCGACGATGTAGATCGCGACCATCAGCATCAGGCCCAGCAGCAGCCCGGGGATCACCCCGGCCATGAACAGCTTGCCCACTGAGGTTTCCGTGGCCGCCGAGTACACCACCATCACGATCGACGGAGGTATCAGGATGCCCAGGGTGCCGGCGTTGCAGATGATCCCGGCGCCGAATTCCTTCGGGTAACCCGAACGCACCATGCCTGCCACGGCAATCGAACCCACTGCCGCCACCGTCGCCGGGGATGAGCCGGACAGCGCCGCAAACAGCATGCACGCCAGTACCGCCGCAATCGCCAGGCCGCCACGGATATGCCCGACACAGGCGTTGGCAAAATCGATCAGCCGCTGTGCCACGCCGCCGGTGGTCATGAATGCACCGGACAACAGGAAGAATGGAATCGCCAGGAAGGTGTAGGCGTCGGAGGTCTCGAACAGCTTGATCGCCAGGGAGCTGACCGAGTCCGGGCTGAACATCAGGATCGATACCGCCCCCGACAAACCCAGCGCAATGGCAATCGGCACGCCCAGGAACATGAACACGAACAGCAGCAGGAACAGACAGAGCACGGCCATCAGTGACGCTCCTCATGGCTGCCGGCCAACTTACTGGCCTCACCGGCCTCATCGGCCAACCCCAACCCCACCTGACGGCGGGTAAAGATGCGGTAGAAAATTTCCAGGTAGCGGATAAACACCAGGGCAAAACCGATGGGCACGATGACCACGATGTCACCCACGTCGATGCCGAACTGGTCGAGGTCTTCGGCGCCGATATGCGCCGTCATTACCGCGCTGACCCACTTGTAGCTGGCGACCATGAACAGCCCGGCGTAGGCCAGGCAGCAGAGGCACGCGAGCATGCCGAGCACGCGCTGCACCGGGCGCGGGGTCAGCTTGACCAGCGCATCCACGCCGAGATGGCCAGCGGTGCGCACGCCGTAGGAAATACCGAAAAAGATCAGCCAGCCGAACATGGCCTTGGTCAGCGCCACGCTCCAGGTCATGTCCTGGGCCCAGGTCATGGTGGCGTCGCCCAGGGCACCGAAGAAGTCGCTGCTGAAGGCCCACTTGTCGGCCAGGGCAAAGAACAGCGTGTAGATGTTGTTGAGCATGACGTAGACGAATGTCACCAGGGTCATGGCGGCCAACAGGAAGGCAATAACGCCTTCCTCCAGGTGCTCCCAGACGCGCCTTAGCGTTTGCATGGCAAAACCTCGCGAAAACAAATGAGATGTCAGGGTGGAAACCGGATCGAAATGTGGGAGGGGCGGTGCGAGGATTCGACTTGTCCCCGATGGCGGTGGGTCAGATATAGATAAGGTAACCGTCACACCGCTATCGGGGGCAAGCCCCCTCCCACAGGGGATCTCGGTACGCCTTGGCATT
Organism: Pseudomonas sp. G11; assembly: GCF_029457515.1. Taxonomy (NCBI): domain Bacteria; kingdom Pseudomonadati; phylum Pseudomonadota; class Gammaproteobacteria; order Pseudomonadales; family Pseudomonadaceae; genus Pseudomonas; species Pseudomonas sp. G11. The sequence continues at coordinate 3,492,992 of NZ_CP120377.1, read as the reverse complement.
ACTGGTTGGAGGCATCCGCCGCCTTGATCAGATCAGCCCCGATCTCTCCTTCGAACTTCTGCCACACCGGGCGCATGGCTTCGCGCCACAGCTGGCGTTGCGCGGGGGTCAGCTCGATGATTTCGCTGGTCTTGGCGTCGATGATCTTCTGCTTGGCCGACTGGTTCAGCGCTTCGGCCTGTTTGTTCACCTCGACGGTGACCTCGACCATGATCTGCTCCAGGGTGCTGCGAATATCCGGTGGCAGGCCGTTCCAGAACTTGGCGTTGGTGATGACCATGTAGTCGATCAAGCCATGGTTGGACTCGGTGAAGTACTTCTGCACTTCGTTGACCTTCTGGCTTTCATAGTTGGACCAGGTGTTCTCGGTACCGTTGACGGTGCCGGTCTGCAAGCCCTGGTACACCTCGGCAAAGCTCATCTTGCGCGGGTTGGCGCGGATCGCCTTGAACTGCTCTTCCAGCACGCTGGAAGCCTGCACGCGGAACTTCAGGCCACGGGCATCCTTGGGTTCATGCAGGGCCTTGTTGGCCGAAAGCTGCTTGAGGCCGTTGTGCCAATAGGCCAGGCCGAGGATGTTCTTGTCCTGCATCGAAGTCAGCAGTTGCTTGCCCTGGGCGGCCTGGAAGCGGTCGACGGCGGCCAGGTCGTTGAACAGGAACGGCAGGTCATAGATCTGCACTTGCTTGGTGTATTGCTCGAACTTGGCCAGGGACGGCGCCAGCATCTGCACGTCGCCCAGCAGCAGCGCTTCCATTTCCTTGCCGTCACCGAACAGCGACGAGTTGGGGTACACCTCGACCTTGACCTTGCCCGGCAAGCGCTCTTCGGCGAGCTTCTTGAACAGCAAAGCGCCCTGGCCCTTGGGGGTGTTTTCAGCGACCACGTGGGCGAACTTGATCACGATCGGGTCGGCCGCCTGGGCCAGGCCCGCGGCAAACAAGGTGGCGGCGCAGAACAGCGCCCGAGAAAGCTTGAGCATGGAAAATCACCTTCTTATTGTTGTGTTGTAGGGCAAGGTGCCTGATATGACGCGTGTAGTGAATTTCGAATTTTTGATACCTGCGTTCGGCCAGGCCGAACACCAATCCCAAGAAAAAATGGAGAACCCCTGTGGGAGGGGGCTTGCCCCCTCCCACATTTGATTGAGCTTCCACAGTTAGATCTGGGCAGCAAGCAACCGTTGCGCACGCAACAGCACCGGCGCATCCACCATCTGCCCATCAATCTGGTAAGCCCCTGCCCCATGGGCCCCGGCATCCACCACCCGTTGCGCCCAGGCCAGGTCTTCGGCGCTCGGCGCCATGGCGGCATGGATCACCGCCACCTGCCTGGGGTGGATACACAAGGCCCCGGCAAAGCCCATTTCATAGGCATGCCGGATCGAGCGGCGCAGGCCCTCGGGGTCGTCGATGGCCGGGTGGACACCGTCCAGCGGCGCGACCAGGCCCGCGGCGCGGGAGTGCACGATCAGCGCCAGGCGGGCCTGGTCGAGGGCGAACTGCGCGGCCGGGGTATGGCTGCTCAGGTTGAGGTCCAGCGCCAGGTCCAGGCCACCGAATGACAAGCGCTGCACCTGCGGCGCATGGGCGATCTCGGCCACGGCCAGCAGGCCCTTGGCACTTTCGATAATCGGCCAGATCCCTTTGCCCGTAGCGGCTACCACCGCTACCTGGGCCGCGCTTTCCACCTTCGGCAGCAGCACGCCGGCAACGTTTGCATGGGCCTTGCAAAACGCCACATCGGCAACGTGCTCGGCGTGCTCGGGCGCGTTGATACGTACCCACACCTGGGCCTCTGGATGTGCCTGCAAAAACACCCCAAGGTTATCCCGCGCCTGACGCTTGAGCGGTTCTTCCACCGCGTCTTCAAAATCTACAATCACCGCGTCGGCACCACTGGCCAACGCTTTGGAAAACCGCTCCGGGCGGCTGCCGGGCACAAACAGGGCCGAACGAGCTAAAGACTTGGGCATCATGGCTTCCTTGTTAGATAACACCGCGCGCGCGCAGGCTGTCGATGGCATCGCCCGAATACCCGAGCTGGTCGAGAATGCCCTGGCTGTGCTGCCCCAGTGCGGGTACGGCGTCCATTCGTGGGGTAAAGGCGGCATTGCGTGCCGGTGGCAGCAGCGAGGGCAAAGGCCCCGCCGGGCTGTCGACTTCACGCCAGCGGTCACGCGCCTTGAGCTGCGGGTGGTCCCACACGCCCTGCATATCGTTGACGCGGGCGCTGGCGATCTGCGCGGCCTCCAGGCGCTGGATCAGCGCTTCGGCGTCCAATTGCGCAAAACGGTCGACGATGATCTGACGCAACACCTCACGGTTGGCCGAGCGCTTGAAGTTGGCGCTGAAGCGCTCATCCGTCGCCAGTTCCGGGGTAAGCAAAACCTTGTCGCAGAACGCCGCCCATTCGCGCTCGTTTTGCAAGCCGAGCATCACCGTGCCACCGTCGCCGGTGGGGAACGGCCCATACGGGTAGATCGTCGAATGCGCCGCACCGGCACGCGGCGGCGGCGGCGCACCGTCAAAGGCGTAGTACATCGGGTAGCCCATCCACTCCACCAGGCTTTCAAGCATGCTCACGTCGATGCGGCTGCCCTGCCCGGTCTTGCCACGCAATAGCAACGCCGAAAGGATGCCGCTGTAGGCGTACATGCCGGCGGCGATGTCGGCAATGGAGCAACCGGCCTTGGCCATCTGGTCGTCACCCGGGCCGCCGGTCACCGACAGGAAGCCGCCCTCGCTCTGGATCAGCAGGTCGTAGGCTTTCTTTTTCTCGTAGGGCCCGCCTTCGCCATAGCCGGAAATATCGCAGACGATCAGGCGCGGGAAACGCGCATGCAGCGCCTCGAACGACAACCCCATGCGCGCCGCCGCGCCGGGTGCGAGGTTCTGCACCAGCACATCGGCGTCAGCCAGCAGGCTTTGCAGAATGTCGCCCGCCTCGTCGTGCTTGAGGTCCAGAGTCAGGCTTTCCTTGGAGCGGTTGGTCCACACGAAATGCGAGGCCAGGCCACGCACACGCTCGTCGTAGCCACGGGCGAAATCACCGGCACCGGGGCGTTCGACCTTGATCACGCGGGCGCCGAGGTCAGCCAGTTGACGGGTGCAGAATGGCGCGGCAATCGCGTGTTCCAGGCTGACAACGGTAATGCCGTCCAGCGGTCGTTGATTAGCAGTCATGACGGTTCCTTAAAGCCAATGGGCCATGGATGCGGCGTTGCGCAGGTTCCAGACCTTGTCGATCAATGCGTGGGCCTGGGCCGGTGAGCGCGCGCCGCTGAACTGGGTCAGGCGCTGGAATTTATCCGCCAGCTCCGCACGGCTCAGGGTGTTGCCGGGGTCGCCCTTGGGCTCGTCGATGGCGCCGTGCAGCGAGCGGCCATCAACGGTGCTGACGATGACCCGGCCCAGCCAGCGCTGCGGGTAGGCGCCGTCGACTTCGGCGTCGAGAGCCATGCTGACGTTGTCGCGAAAGGCCGAAACAGCAGGATCGCTCAGTGCCCACTGGTGGAACTCGGTCAAGCCGGCCTTGCCATGCACAGCGATCAGGCCGAGCACGGTGCCCATGGAGAACTTGGCCTGATGCACGCTGGTGGGCACCGTCACGCGCCCGAGCACATCGATGGCGCCTTGGTGCACACGGGTTTCCACATGCGCGATATCGGCGGCGCCCAGGCCTTCACGCTGCATCACCTCCAACAGCGCATCGGCGGCAGGATGGGTATGGCGGCACGAGGCGTGAAACTTGAACGAGGTTTCCAGCAGCGCCCAGCGACGGCCAAGGTCGGCGGACAACTTGCTCGGCTCGGCATCCGTGGACATGCCCGCCGCCAAGCCCTGGTCGCCTTCGAGGATATTGCGCGCACCGGTCAGGCCATCGGCCGTCAGGTATGCGGCGAGCAAACCGTCGGCGGCCGCCTTGGCCGTGTGCAGTTGCTTGGAGTCGGCGGCATCGCGCAGGAACTCCCACAGCCCGGCGGCCTGGGTGCCGGCGCTGCCGAGCAGGTTGATGAACTGTTCCTCATTGAAATCCAGCAACTTGCCTACCGCCACCGCCGCCGCCAGGGTGCCCACCGTGGCCGTGGTGTGGAAGATGCGGTAGTGGGAGCGGCCCATGAATTCGCCGATGCGGATCCCGGCTTCATAACCCGCCACCGAGGCCAGCAGCAGGTCGCGGCCGGATTTGCCCAGGTCTTGCGCGGCCGCCAAGGCCGCCGGAAACACCACGGTGGCCGGGTGCAGCACCGAGCTGTTGTGCAGGTCATCCTGCTCCACCAAATGGGACGAGGCGCCGTTGACCAGCGCGGCGAAATACGCGCTGCTGCTGCCGCCAGTGACGATCACCTGCGCCGGGCCGCTGCTCGGCCCCATCTTCTGCGCATAGCGTTCAAACAACGGGATCGGGTGCGCGCCCTGGCTGGCCAACGCGGAGGCCAGCCAATCCAGGTACAGGTCTTCGGTGCGCGCCAGCACGGGCTCGGGCAATTGCGCGTAGGCCAGGTCGGCCAGGAACCGACACAGGGCTTGGGTATGGCTCATGCTCAGGCCCTCAGAAGCTGCGTGGCAGTTCGAGCAAATGCTCGGCCACGTAGGACAGGATCAGGTTGGTGGAGATCGGTGCCACCTGGTACAGGCGGGTCTCGCGGAATTTGCGCTCCACGTCGTATTCGCAGGCAAAGCCGAAGCCACCGTGGGTTTGCAGGCAGGCATTGGCCGCTTCCCAGGACGCCTTGGCCGCCAGGTACTTGGCCATGTTCGCGCTGGCCCCGGCATTGGCGCCGCGGTCGTATTCGTCGCAGGCACGCCAGCGCATCAGGTCCGCCGCTTCGATTTCAATGTGCGCTTCGGCAATCGGGAACTGCACGCCCTGGTTTTGCCCGATGGGCCGGCCAAACACCACGCGGTCGCGAGCGTAGGCACTGGCTTTTTCGATGAACCAGCGGCCGTCACCGATGCACTCGGCGGCGATCAGCGTGCGTTCGGCATTCAGGCCATCGAGGATGTATTTGAAACCCTTGCCTTCCTCGCCAATCAGGCTGTCCAGGGGCAGTTCCAGGTTGTCGAAGAACAGCTCGTTGGTTTCGTGGTTGACCATGTTGGCGATGGGCTGCACGGTCAGGCCGTTGCCGATGGCTTCGCGCAGGTCGACCAGGAAGATCGACATGCCCTCGGACTTTTTCTTCACCTCGGCCAACGGCAAGGTGCGCGCCAGCAGGATCATCAAGTCGGAATGCTGCACCCGTGAGATCCACACCTTCTGGCCGTTGATCACATACTTGTCGCCGCGCTTGATCGCAGTGGTCTTGATCTTGGTGGTATCGGTACCGGTGGTGGGCTCGGTGACGCCCATCGATTGCAGGCGTAATTCGCCGCTGGCCAGCTTGGGCAGGTAGAAGCTTTTCTGCGCCGCGCTGCCGTGACGCAACAGGGTGAACATGTTGTACATCTGGCCATGCACGGTGCCGGAGTTGCCGCCACAGCGGTTGACCTCTTCAAGGATCACCGAGGCCTCGGCCAGGCCCAGGCCCGAGCCGCCATACTCTTCCGGGATCATCGCCGACAGCCAGCCGGCATCGGTCAGGGCCTTGACGAAGGCTTCGGGGAAGCCTTTTTCCTCGTCGATCCGGCGCCAATAAGCGGCATCGAATTCGGCGCACAAGGCACGCACCCCTTCGCGGATGGCATTGAGTGCTTCGTTGTCATTCGGGTTCATCTAACGGCTCTCCGCCTGTTGTTCTTGGATTATTCGAAATGCACTTCGGCCTGCTGGGCCAGGCCGTCCGCGTTACCGGCCCACAGCGCGGCAACGCCTGGCTGCGTGACGTGCCCGCCCACCTCGAACGGCTGAGGCGCGATCAGTGGGCGCACCCCGCGATAGCTGAAACGACGCAAGGTGGCTTCAGGGTGGGCGCGGCAAAACGCGCGCAGGCTCAAGGTCGCGATCAGCGGGCCATGTACCACCAGCCCGGCGTAGCCTTCGGTGCCGGTGACATAGGGGTAGTCGTAGTGGATGCGGTGGCCGTTGAAGGTCACGGCGCTGTAGCGAAACAGCAGGGTCGGCGTGGGGGCGATCGTTTCGTGCCATTCGCCTTGGGCCAGGGCCTCGCCGCTGCCCTGCTTGGGTGGCGTGGGCTCGCGGTAGACGATGTCCTGTTCTTCGCGGATCGCCAGGCGGCCGTCCTGGGAATAGTCGTGACGCACCGTGACAAACAACAGTGAACCGCTGCGGCCGGTTTTTTCCTCGACCTGGGTGATGGTTGACACCCGGGTGGCCGCCTCGCCGGCACGCAGTGGGTGCAGGAATTCGATCCGCCCACCGGCCCACATGCGATTGCGCTTATCCGCCGGCGGCAGGAAGCCGCCACGGGCCGGGTGGCCGTCGGTGCCCAGGGCTGACTCGGGCAGCGGGTCCTGGAAGAAACACCACTGCCACAGCGGCGGCAGATCCTGGCCCTGCTCGGGGACGGCTTGGCCAAGGGTGGCGGCAATGCGTTTGAGCAGGTTATAGCTCAGGTGGTCGTGGGCGGTTTCGCTTCGGCCGATCCAATCAGTGGCGCTCATCAGGTACAGGTCCTCGGGCAGTGAGTGTCTGCCCCGGATCATGCAAGCGCCTGGCCGTTCTGAGAATTTGCATTTCAATAAGCCAGCGTTCGGCTATGCTGAACGCCAATCGTCCGATCTGTCCCCTCTTGTGGCGAGGCAGCAAGCCCCCGCCACAGGTGGTCGTACACCTGGAGTTTTGCATGCACTTCGATCTCGCCGACCTGCGCCTGTTCATCCATATCGCCGAATCCCCCAGCCTGACCCAGGGCGCCAAGCGCGCATTCCTCTCGCCTGCCGCCGCGAGTGCGCGGATCAAGGCCCTGGAAGGCCAACTCGATACCCGCCTGCTGTACCGTGACAGCCGTGGCGTGGAAATCACCCCGGCGGGCGAACGCCTGTTGCACCACGCCCGGCTGATCATGCGCCAGGTGGACTACCTGAAAAGTGAGTTCACCCAATATGGCGTGGATTCCGCCGGGCATATCCGCATCTTTGCCAACACCACGGCGGTGACCGAATTCCTGCCCGAGGTGCTGGCCGGTTTCCTGTCACAGCGCCCCGGCGTCACCGTCGATCTACAGGAACGCTTGTCGCGGGATATCGTGCGTGGCGTGCTCGATGGCACCAGTGACATGGGAATCATCGCCGGCCCGGTAGAAGCGGCAGGCTTGCAGGTGCTGCATTTCAGCACCGATGAGCTGGTCTTGATGGTGCCGGTGGGCCACCCCTTGGCCGGGCAACCCTCGGTCACCCTGGAACAGACCCTGGCCTACCAGCATATCGGCCTGCACGAAGGCAGCACCTTGCTCAGCTTCCTGCGCGAGCACGTGGAGCGGATCGGCAAGCACTTGTCGCTGCGCATCCAGGTCTCGAGCTTCGAGGCGATCTGCCGGATGGTCGAGGCTGGCGTGGGCATTGGCATCATCCCGGAGTCCGCCGCCGTCCGGCACAGCCGTACCATGCAACTGGTGGCGGTGAAGCTGGATGAACCCTGGGCGATTCGTGAGCGCAGCATTCTGGTGCGGGAGCTGGAGGCGCTGCCCGGCACGATCCGCGCCCTGATCGCAACCCTGATGCCGAAGAGCGCCTAAGCTGAACAGTCACCCAGCCAGAGGAGACACCTTATGCAACTTGAAGGATCCTGCCACTGCGGCGCCGTCACGTTCAGCCTGAGCAGTGCCCACCCTTACCCGTACCAGCGTTGCTACTGCTCGATCTGCCGCAAGACCCAAGGGGGTGGTGGCTACGCCATCAACCTCGCGGGCGATGCCAGCAGCCTGAAAGTGCGCGGGCGCAAACTGATCTCGATCTACCATGCCCGGCTCAAGCCAGAAGGTGCCAGCCGGGCCCATGCCAGCACCGCCGAACGGCATTTCTGCTCGCAGTGCGGCAGTGCGCTATGGCTGTTCAGCCCGGAGTGGCCGGAGCTGATCCACCCGTTTGCCTCGGCCATCGACACGCCGTTGCCGGTGCCGCCGGAGCATACGCACCTGATGCTGGGCTCGAAGGCGCCGTGGGTTGAAGTCAACGTGCGCAAGGGCGACCTGCAATTTGATGAATACCCCGAGGAATCGATTGCACAGTGGCATGAGCGACTGGGGTTGGCTCGTTAACAATCTTTGACAGTTTCCCGACAAAGCTTGCAAAGATTGTTGGACGGCCCTCCCCTAGCATTCGAGCATCCAAACAACCATCCGGGTGCTCTTCATGTTTCGCACATTGCGCGGTATTCCGTTGCTGGGTTGCCTGTTGGGCAGTATCGGTTGCCATGGCCAACCCTCTGCCCCGCCGCCGATTGCCAAGGGTGACTACAGTGCGATCATCCGTTATCTGCAAGCGCGCATTCCACGGGAAATGGCCCGGGAAAATGTGCCGGGGCTGTCCATCGCGCTGGTCAATGGCCAGGAACTGATCTGGGCCCATGGCTTCGGCCTGGCGGACAAAGCCCGTGGCGTGCCGGTAACCCCCAACACGGCATTTCGCGCAGGGGCCATTTCCAAATTGCTCACCGCCACCGCGGCCCTGCAATTGGTAGAACAGCAACGGCTGGAGCTTGATGCACCGATCCAGCACACCCTGCGCGAGTTCTATGTGCGCTCGCGCTTTCATAGCGACCAGGCCGCCGCCGACCGCGATATCACCCTGCGCCGCCTGCTCAGTCATCAATCGGGCTTACCCAGCGAGCACCTGCGAGACCTGCGCAGTTCCTTCGCCATGAGCCAGATGCCAATGCGTGTCTCGGGGGTGTGGCTGAGCAGCCCGCCAGGATCCCAGGTGGCCTATTCCAATCTCGGTTATGCGCTGGTCGGCGCTGCGATTGAGCGCAGCACCGGCAAGGACTTCGAAACCCAACTGCAAACCAGCCTGCTCAAGCCGTTGCGAATGAGCCAGTCGAGTTTTGTCGGCACCGGCACCCAACTGGGCTACCGCGCCCTGGGTTATCAGGACGGCAGCGCCAGCACTGACGCCCAGGTGCGTGACCTCGCCGCCGCCGGTTTATGGACCAGCCCCAAGGACCTGAGCCACTACGTGCAGATGCTGTTTGCCCAGGGTATCTACCGGGACCATCGCGTAGTGGGCAGCGCCTCCATCGAACAGATGTTCACCCAGCAAAACACCGGGAACGCCCTGGACTTCGACTGCCAGATCGGCCTCGGGTGGTTTCTCGCCCCCTGTGGCGACGAGCCGGTCGCCCCCGGTGTACGCACCTACCAGCACAGTGGCGGTGGCGACGATTTTGCCGCGCAATTGACCCTGCTGCCGGACCCGCAACTGGCGGTCATCATCATGGCCAACGACAGCAACGCCGAAGACATGGTGGTCGCGCTGTCCAACGACGCCCTGCGCCTGATGCTCCAGGCGCAGACAGGCCGCCCTGTGTGCGCCGATAACTGCGCGGCCCCCACCCATGGGCTCAAGTTGCGCCAGGTGCCGGCAGCCGTCGACCGCAAGCGCCTGGCTGGGTTTTACGCCACGGCCTGGGGCGTGTTCCGCATCCGGGACGAGCACTCGCGCCTGTCCGGTGAGCTGTCGGGGTATACCTTTGACTTGCTGCGCGATGAGGACGGCTGGCTGCGCGCGCAGAAAAAGTTCCTCGGCTTCTGGCTCGAGGATCTCGGCGAACTGGGCCGCGTGCAACTCGACGTCGTCACCGTACAGGGCCGGCAAATGCTGACTGCGCGCAGCCACGGCCAGCGCATTGCCCTGGGTGAGCGCATCGACCCGCCAACCCTGCCCCTGGCCTGGGCCGACACCATCGGCACCTACCAGGTACTCAACACCCATGAGCCTGACGCGCCGCTGAGCGGCGTCAGCGTGCGCCTGGAGGACGGCTTCCTGGTAATCCGCGGGCAACTGCACGACGAGCCGCTGACCGATTACATCCTGCTGCCCGTGGACAACGCCCATGCCGTATTGGCCGGCAACGGCTATGGCCTGGGCGACACCGTCAGCCGCCAGGTCAACGGCCTCAGCGCTTCGGGCTACGCCTTCAAACGCACACAATCGCCGCACAAACCGCTGATTTTTTAACCCTGGAGGAACACTGTACTGTGGCGAGCGGGCTTGCCCCGCGTTGGGGCGCGAAGCGGCCCCATTACAAGCGATGTGTTTTTAACTGACACACCGCGGTGCCTGGTTTTGGGGCTGCTTCGCAGCCCAACGCGGGGCAAGCCCGCTCGCCACAACAAGCCCGTTCGCCACAACAAGCCCGCTCGCCACAGGATGACCCGCAGGAGGCTTATTCGGCGTACGCCCACGTCATCCGAAACGACGCCCCGCCCCACTCCGAATCCAGCACTTGCACCTGGCCGCCGTGCCACTGCGATACCCGCTGCACAAGCGCCAGGCCCAGGCCGAAGCCGCCGGTGCGGCGGTCACGGCTGGCGTCGAGGCGCATGAACGGCTGGAAGATTTTTGCCCGGCCCTCCTCGGGCACGCCAGGGCCGTCGTCGCAGACCCGCACTTCGTAGCCGCTGCCGAACTTGACCAGTGACACTTCCACGCGGCGGTCGGCGTAACGGATGGCGTTGCGCAGCAGGTTGATCACCGCGCGCGCCATAAAACGTGGCTCGATCTGGATAATGTCGACTTCACAGGTGCGCAGTGACAGGTGCACACCTTCCGCCTCGGCCTCCAGGGCGACGCTGCCAATCACGCTGTCGAGCCAGCTGTGGGCTTCGATGTTTTCCCGGGTGACCTGGGTGGCGCCGCGCTCGAGGCTGGCGTAGGTCAGCAGCTCGGAGACCATTTCTTCCAGTTCGCCCAAGTCGGCGTACATGTCCGTGATCAGCGCGCGGCTCTGGCGCGGGTCGGCCTGTTGCCGGAGTTGGTCGAGCTCGAACGACAGGCGCGCAATCGGCGTGCGCAACTCATGGGAGACTGCGTTGGTCAGTTCGCGCTGGTTGGCGATCAGGCTTTCGATGCGTTCGGCCATCTGGTTGAAGTGCCCGGCCAGCTCGCGCACGGTGGAGCGGCGCGGCAGCAGGATGCGCGAACCGAGGTCGTTGTCACCGAAGCGCTGCGCGGCCAGGCGGATATGTTCCAGGTCGCGCCAATGGGGTCGAACCCAGAAGTACAGCACGATGGCCAGGCACACCCCGAGGAAACCATAGGCCCACAGGTACAGCCACTTGGGCTCTTCCGGCAACTTGATTTCCAGCAGTTGCGAGCTACCGTCGATGGTCGCGAGAAACTCCATGAAGTCGCCGCGCACCACCAGCTGCCCCTTGTCCAAAAGCGCCTGTTCACGCTCGGTCAGGGCCTGGGTATCCTTCTGCACCAGCTTCAGGCGCAGCCCGTAATGGGGCTGCAACTCGGCCAGCCGGGCCTGGCGCGCGTCCCCTTGCAGAGGACGCAATTGCTCTACCAGTCCATACGCCGGACCCCGCACGGCTTCGCGGTTATAGGTTTCGTTGGCTTCGGGCATCAGCTCATCGAAGGTGTAGTTGACCAGCCAGATAGCCCCCGCCAGGCCCAGGGCCAGAATCACATACAGGCGCAGAAACAGGCGCAGCATCTAGACCTCCCACGCAAATGGATTGAACAGATAACCCTTGCCCCAGATGGTCTTGATGCACACCGGCTCACGCGGGTTGTCATTGAGTTTGCCGCGCAGTTTGCTGATGTACACGTCGACGCTGCGGTTCAGGCCATCGAAGGCGATGCCGCGCATGCGGTTGAGGATGTCATCGCGGGACAGGATCTTGCCGGCGTTGCTGGCCAGCAACCACAGCAATTCGAATTCCATGGTGGTGAGGTCGATCTGCTCCTCCCCCAGGCTGACTACCCGGCAACTGCGGTCAATCGACAGTCGGCCGAACTCCACGGCGCCGCGCACCGTTGGCTCCGGTGACTGGCGACGTTGCAGGGCGCGCAGGCGTGCGAGCAGCACCGGCGGCTTGATCGGCTTGATCACGTAATCGTCGGCGCCGGATTCCAGGCCCAGGATATGGTCCAGGTCATCTTCCTTGGCGGTGAGGATCACGATGGGCGTGTCGGACACCGTGCGAATCTCGCGACACACATGCAGGCCGCTCTGGCCGGGCAGCATCAGGTCGAGTACGACAATCTTGGGCTTGAAGTCGAGAAACACCGCCAAGGCCAAATCGCCCCGGTGCACCACCCGCACCTCAAAGCCATGCTGCGCCAGAAAATGCGCGATCAGCCCTGCCAGCTTCTCATCGTCCTCAACGAGCAGGACCTTGCCCAGACCCAGGTTTTCCATACGTTCTCAATATGCGACGCCGATTGAAGTGCGGGCATTATAGGTGGCAAGCTGCCCGACAGCAGCGCTTGGCCCGTAGCGGGTGACCAAGCTTCATGCTTTTAAGAGTTTTTAACAAATAGCCTGCAATCTTTAACGCCATTCACAGGGAGTTGTATGCGCAAGGATTACCTGGCGTTCTTCGTTTCGCTGTTCCTGTCACGGCTGGCGGACCAGATTCTGCTGTTTATCGTGCCGCTCATCGTGTTCCAGACCACCAACAGCGTGAGCTGGGCGGGCCTGGCATTTTTTCTCGAGTCGCTACCGCGCTACCTGGCGTTCCCGGTGTGCGGGGCATTGTGCGACAAGTTCTCGCCAGTCCGCATCCTGCATATCAGCCAGGTCTACCGAGCACTGGCCTGCGTGGTCGCGGTGGCGCTGTACGGGGTGTTCGACGGCATTTACTGGATTGTGCTGCTGTCGGCGCTGTGTGGAGTGTTGACCACCCAGGGCATCATGGCGCGGGAAGTGCTGATGCCGCACATCTTCAGGCAGTACAGCTATACCAAGACGTTGTCCTATTCGCAGATTGCCGACCAGAGCGGCCTGGTGCTGGGCCCCTTGGTCGCGGCGCTGATGCTGCAAGTGTGGGCCTGGCATTGGGTGGTACTGGGGGTTGCCGGGCTGTTTGTCCTGGCAGACCTGGCGATGCTGATCTGGCAACGCCATAGCCGGGTGCACCTGGAAACCTTCGAGCAACACCAGGATATCTGGCTGCAACCGCTGCGCATTGCCTTCCGGCATATCCGCAACCTGACGCAATTGAAGCGGATCATCACCCTGGCGGTCGGCGTCAACCTGATCATCGGTGTGACGCTGGCGACTTCGGCGGCAATGGTCACGGGGCACTTTGCCGCCGACAAGGACGCCTATGCGTTGCTGCAAGCCGCGGGGGCCGTGGTGACCATCGCGATTCTGTTTTACCTGGCGCGCTGCAGCCTGCCGTTAAAGGTACTGGGCGGGTTGTCGTATTCGATGATTGCACTCGGGGCGCTGATCACCGCGCTCAGCCCCGGGCTCATGACCTACGCCGTTGGCTTCTTGCTGATCACCGGTTTCGACAAAATGTTCAACGTGTACCTGCGCAGCACCCGCCAGCGCGTGATACCGGTGCAGGACTTTGGCAAGACGGTGGGCGTGCTCACCCTGCTCAACAACCTGGCCCAACCGCTGGCGGGCTTGCTGATCGCGTTGCTGGCGGCGCCCTGGGGCACGCAAACGGTGATCCTGCTGTTGACCGGGATCACCGCGCTGATCGGCGTCGCCGTGGCCTCAGGCTGGCACGCCACTGTGAAACCGGAACTCGACGTCGGGTGACTCGATCAGTGCCTGCTCGGCCGCCCGCACCCGCTCGATCACCTGGGCGATGTCCTTGGCGTCGCCATACTGGTAGGCCAGCTTCAGGTAACCCTGGTAGTGCCGCGCTTCGCTCTTGAGCAAGCCGAAGTAAAACTTGCCGAGTTCCTCGTCCAGATGCGGTACCAGGGCTTCGAAACGCTCGCAACTGCGCGCCTCGATAAACGCGCCGACCACCAGGGTATCCACCAGCTTGACCGGTTCATGGCTACGCACAACCTTGCGCAACCCGGAGGCGTAACGCCCGGCATGCAACTGGCGCAACTCGACCTTGCGCTTCTTCATCAGGCGCATCACTTGCTCGTGGTGCACCAGCTCTTCCCGGGCCAGGCGCGACATCATGTTGATCAGGTCCACGTGGCCGTGGTACTTGGCGATCAGGCTCAGGGCAGTGCTGGCGGCCTTGAATTCGCAGTTCTTGTGGTCGATCAGCAGGGTGTCCTGATCGGCCAGCGCGGCCTGCACCCAGGCGTCGGGGGTGGGGCAACCGAGGAATTCGTGGATTTCGGGCAGGTTCATCGGGCTCACGGGCAAAGGGTCACAAAAGGGCGCCGATTATACCGACCACGCCGCAGACCACCAGACACTGGCCTTGATGTGCATCAACATGACGGCTGGCGAGCAGCAACTATAGTTGTCTAACGCCCCTTTTCTGGAGATCCCGACCATGCAAGCTATCCGCAGCATCCTGGTGGTCATCGAGCCCGAGCATTCGGAAAGCCTGGCCCTCAAGCGCGCCAAGCTGATCGCCGGGGTCACCGACGCGCACCTGCACTTGCTGGTCTGCGACAGGAAACACGAGCATTCGGCGCTCTTGAGCCTGCTCAAGACCGGTTTGCAGGGTGACGGCTATAGCGTCACCACCGAGCAAGCCTGGAATGACAGCCTGCACAAAACCATCATCGACGTGCAGCAGGCCGAAGGCTGTGGGCTGGTGATCAAGCAGCACTATCCCGACAGCCCGTTGAAAAAGGCCCTGCTGACGCCCGCGGACTGGAAGCTGCTGCGCTATTGCCCGACGCCGGTCCTGCTGGTCAAGACCTCGACGCCGTGGGCCGACGGCGTAATCCTCGCGGCCATCGACGTGGGCAACAGCGATGTCGAACACCGCGCACTGCACCACTCGATCATTGACCACGGTTTTGATATCGCCAGCCTGGCCAAGGCCCAACTGCATGTGATCAGCGCCCATCCGTCGCCCATGCTGTCGGCGGCGGATCCGACCTTCCAGCTCAAGGAAACCATCGAGGCGCGCTATCGCGAGCAATGCCAGGCGTTCCAGGCCGAATTCGACGTGGATGACGCGCACCTTCATATCAAGGAAGGCCCGGCAGATGTGCTGATCCCGCATACGGCGCACGCGCTCCAGGCCGCGGTGACGATCATCGGCACTGTCGCACGCACCGGGATTTCCGGAGCGCTGATCGGCAACACCGCCGAAGTGGTGCTGGATGCGCTGGAGAGTGACGTGCTGGTACTCAAGCCGCAGGCGTTGATGGATCAGCTGGAAGAACTCGCAACCACGGCCTGACGCTGATCCTAGAAGGCAACCGAGATCCAATGTGGGAGGGGGCAAGCCCTAATGCCGTTCAGTTAAGGCTTTTTTGTAGGAGCGAGCTTGCTCGCGAAGAACTTACAGGCGCCGCGTTCATTCAGGAAACACGCGTTATCGTTGACGTTTTTCGCGAGCAAGAACTAGGCGTCCCCCTCGCTCCTACAGAAGGCGATGTACGCTTAACTGAATGGCATTAGGGCAAGCCCCCTCCCACATGTTGCTCCCCGTATGTTCGCGATTAATGCAGTGCCCGCACTCGTTCGAAAGTAGCATTCGCACCCCCATCCCAAGAGCCTGCTGGTGAGCTACGACATCAATCCGCTGGGGTTCTTCTACCCCTTTGATGCAACGCGGTCCCCTGTGGGAGGGGGCTTGCCCCCGATGGCGGTGTGTCAGTCACAGCTGTTTGAGCTGACACTCCCTCATCGGGGGCAAGCCCCCTCCCACATTGGATTTGTGTTGTCAGTCGGCGAACGCATCCCTCAGGAACGCCGGCGCGATATAGCGCTGGTAGTGCGCCTCGGACAGGATGAAGAACTCACGGTCGATGGCATCGCGCAGCTCTGGGAGCGCCCAGTCGCGAAACTCCGGCAGCAGCACCATGCCATAAGCCTCCAGGTTATTGATCACCCGCGCCCCACGGGCAATCAACTGGTACGCCCAGCAGTACTCGGACTGGTGCGGCACAAAGCGAATCTTGCGTTGCTCCAGTTGCCCACGCAGGGTCTTGGGGTCGAAAACCTCCAGCTTGCCGGCCATCACCTGTACCAGCAGCTGCTCAAGCCTTAGCCATACCGCGCGTTTTTGCTCTTCGTTATACCCATTCCATTGGATCACTTCGTGGTGGAAGCGCTTGCAGCCGCGGCACACGAGATCGCCGTAAACCGTTGAGCACAGGCCTACGCAGGGGGTCTTGATGGTTTGATTGGACATGGGTGGCAACACACAAATCAGCGAAACAGTGCGCCATGTTAGCCCTTTGTCTAAGGTTGATCACCCAGCAAACTTAGTCAGGCAACTTACCTTTAGAAATTTTTTGCCGTAGAATCATCCGGCCTTGTAAGGCGCCAAACAATCCGCTGGAAGCTGTTTTCAAAGCGTCACGAGCACAGTCGTTCCTTCAGAACGGTGTTGGCGATGGTGATTACCCGGTAGGTAGTCCCAGCGCCAACCCTCATCAGCTCCGTTCTGCAGGCGTAAAACTTTGAAAGCAGCTTCTGTGAGGAATGCCGGCAGCGCTGGCTTTGCGGCCCAAAAAGCCCCCGAGCGCATGCGTGCCGTTCATTTCTGGATGAGCGTCCCGTGGGACCACTGATGAGGGTAATAACTGTGCTTGAAGCCTACCGCAAACATATCGAAGAGCGTGCAGCACTGGGTATCGTTCCCCAGCCGCTTAACGCCGAACAAACCGCAGGCCTGGTCGAGCTGCTGAAGAATCCTCCGGCTGGCGAAGAAGAACTCCTCGTTGACCTGATCACCAACCGCATTCCACCAGGCGTTGACGAAGCTGCCTACGTCAAGGCCGGTTTCCTGTCTGCCCTGGCCAAGGGCGAAGCCACTTCTCCCCTGATCGACAAGAAACGCGCTGTTGAACTGCTCGGCACCATGCAAGGCGGCTACAACATCGTGACGTTGGTCGAGCTGCTGGACGACGCCGAGCTGGCACCTGTCGCCGCCGCCCAACTCAAGCACACCCTGCTGATGTTCGATGCGTTCCACGACGTGGCCGAGAAAGCCCGCAACGGCAACGAACACGCCAAAGCCGTGATCCAGTCCTGGGCCGACGGCGAGTGGTTCAAGAACCGCCCGACCCTGGCCGACAAGATCAGCCTGCGCGTATTCAAGGTCACCGGCGAAACCAACACCGACGACCTGTCCCCTGCCCCGGACGCCTGGTCCCGCCCTGATATCCCGCTGCACGCCCTGGCCATGCTGAAAATGGCGCGCGAAGGCATTGTGCCGGACGAACAAGGCAAGACCGGCCCGATGAAGCAGATCGAAGAAATGCGCGGCCAAGGCTTCCCGATCGCCTACGTCGGTGACGTGGTCGGTACCGGTTCTTCGCGTAAATCCGCGACCAACTCGGTACTGTGGTTCTTCGGCGACGACGTTCCTTACGTGCCGAACAAGCGCGCCGGCGGCTTCTGCTTCGGCAGCAAGATCGCTCCAATCTTCTACAACACCATGGAAGATGCCGGCGCACTGCCGATCGAATTCGACGTCACCAACATGAACATGGGCGACGTGATCGACCTGTACCCGCATGCTGGCAAAGTCTGCAAACACGGCACCGACGAAGTCCTGACCACCTTCGAAATGAAGACCCCGGTCCTGTTGGACGAAGTTCGCGCCGGCGGCCGTATCCCGCTGATCATCGGCCGTGGCCTGACCGACAAGGCTCGCGCCGAGCTGGGTCTGGGCCCTACCGACCTGTTCAAGCTGCCTGAAGCACCGGTCGACACTGGCAAGGGTTTCACCCTGGCCCAGAAAATGGTCGGCAAGGCGTGCGGCCTGCCGGAAGGCAAAGGCGTTCGCCCAGGGACTTACTGCGAACCGAAGATGACCACCGTGGGTTCCCAGGACACCACCGGTCCGATGACCCGTGACGAACTGAAAGACCTGGCGTGCCTGGGCTTCTCGACCGACCTGGTGATGCAGTCCTTCTGCCACACCGCGGCTTATCCAAAGCCGATCGACGTGACCACCCACCACACCCTGCCTGACTTCATCATGACCCGTGGCGGTGTATCGCTGCGTCCAGGCGACGGCATCATCCACAGCTGGCTGAACCGCATGCTGCTGCCGGATACCGTCGGCACCGGTGGTGACTCCCACACCCGTTTCCCGATGGGCATCTCGTTCCCGGCCGGTTCCGGTCTGGTCGCGTTCGCCGCAGCCACTGGCGTTATGCCACTAGACATGCCGGAATCGATCCTGGTGCGCTTCAAAGGCAAAATGAAACCTGGCATCACCCTGCGTGACCTGGTTCATGCCATTCCTTACTACGCGATCCAGGCTGGCCTGCTGACCGTAGAGAAGAAAGGCAAGAAAAACGCCTTCTCCGGCCGCATCCTGGAAATCGAAGGCCTGAACGACCTGACGCTGGAGCAGGCTTTCGAGCTGTCCGACGCCTCGGCCGAACGTTCGGCTGCCGGTTGCACCATCAAGCTGTCGAAAGAATCCGTCACCGAATACCTGAACTCCAACATCACCCTGCTGCGCTGGATGATCGGTGAAGGCTACGGCGACGCACGCACCCTGGAACGCCGCGCCCAAGCGATGGAAGCCTGGGTTGCCAACCCGGAACTGATGGAAGCCGATGCCGACGCGGAATACGCCGAAGTCATCGAGATCGACCTGGCCGAAATCAACGAGCCGATCCTCTGCGCACCGAACGACCCGGACGACGCCCGTCTATTGTCCAGCGTTGCCGGCGAGAAGATCGACGAAGTGTTCATCGGTTCGTGCATGACCAACATCGGTCACTTCCGTGCTGCCGGTAAGCTGCTGGAACAGGTCAAGGGTCAGCTGCCAACTCGTCTGTGGCTGTCGCCGCCGACCAAGATGGACGCTCACCAGCTGACCGAAGAAGGCTACTACGGCATCTACGGCAAGGCTGGCGCGCGCATGGAAATGCCGGGCTGCTCGCTGTGCATGGGTAACCAGGCACGTGTAGAGCCGAACTCGACCGTCGTATCGACCTCCACCCGCAACTTCCCGAACCGTCTGGGTGATGGCGCGAACGTCTACCTGGCGTCGGCTGAGCTGGCGGCAGTGGCCTCCACCCTCGGTCGCCTGCCGACCGTCGAAGAGTACATGGGCTACGCAGCGAAACTGGACACCATGGCCAGTGACGTCTACCGCTACCTGAACTTCGACCAGATCGCCGAGTTCCGCAAAATCGCAGCAAGCGCCAACATCCCGGTGATTCAAGCCTAAGGTGTGTTGATGTAAAGGACGCCGCGTATCGCAAGGTACGCGGCGTTTTTTTGTGCCTGGAATACTGTGGGAGGGGGCTTGCCCCGATAGCGGTAGTTCAGTCAATAGCTCCAGTGACTGATTCACCGCTATCGGGAGCAAGCCCCCTCCCACACTACGCGCAAGCCCTCCCACACCATGCCTGCGTCACGCGTTGCTCGCCTCACGCGCCAACTGCACCGCGTCGTCGACACTCAAGCCGCTGAGCAGTACATGCGGCGCCAACGCTTCAGGCAGTACCTGCAACACCTCGCGGGCATCATGCCGCACACGGGCCAGCACCAGGCGCTTGCCCTCCCCCCGCACCTGGGCAAAAAACACCGCCAGCGCTTCGATACTGGTGCCATCGAGGTCGGGCGACTCTTCCAGGCTCAGTACCACCGCCTGAACGGGTGCCTGGCGCATCAGGCGCAAGGCCGCCCCCAGGATGCGCTCGGCGTTCGCGAAAAACAGCGCTTCACTGGGCCGCACGATCAGCACGCCTGGCACTTCAACAGCATCGGCATGGTGCTGGCGATCGACAAAATCATGACTGTCACCCAGGCGCCCGAGCACCTGGATGTCCGCTGAGGACATCTGGCGCAACATCAACATCACGCTGATCGCCACGGCGAGCAACAAGCCATCCAGCACACCCAGCACCAGCACTGCCGCCACCGCGCAGACCACCAGCAAGCGATCGCGTCGCCACAGGAAATAGCGCCCCAGGGGCTGCAGGCTCAAACCACGCCCCAAGGCATAGATGACTACCGCCGCGAGCACCGGCTCCGGCGTCAGCGCCACATACGGCAGCACCGTCAGCACGATCACCAATATCACCAGCGCCGCAACGATCCCCGCGAACCGTGAATAGGCGCCGGCCGCCTCATTGGCCGATGTCGCCGAATACCCGGCCCCCGCCGGCATGCCGTGGAACAACCCCGACACCAGGTTGGCCGCCCCCAGCGCCAGCAAATCACGGTTGGATGACACTCGGTCGCCATGCTTGAGGGCGAATGAGCTGATGGAGCCGTAGGACTCCGCGTACAAAATCATCACCAAGGCGAATGCCAGTTCGCCCAGGCGCAACCAGTCGGCAAACGGCAGTACCGGCAAATGCCCGAGTTCCAGGCGCAGGTCGATCATGCCGATCAGCGCCACGCCCTGGGCCTGCAGGCCCAGTAACTGCCCGGCCACGATGCCCAGCACCACGACCACCAGGCCACCGGGCACCCGTGGCAAGCGTGCGCACAGCCGCAACACCAGCAACGCCGCCGCCGCCACCAGCGCGGCGGGCCAGTTCCAGCGTGGCAACTGTTCGAGCAGTTGCGGCAGGAAGCGGATCAGGTTGTTATCGGTGAGATGGACGCCCACCACATTGGCCACTTGCTTGAGGATGATGGTCAACGCCAGGCCGAAGGCAAAGCCGCGCAACACCGGCTTGGCGATGAACGAGGTGACGCCGCCGAGCTTGAACAGCCCGGCCAGGAGAAAAAATACCCCAATGATCAGCACCAGCCCAAAGGCCAGGGAAAGCCTCAGCGCCGGGTCGTCACCGGCCAGGCTGGCCGTGGCCGCCGCCAGCACCGCCGCCGACGATGAGGTGGCCGAGACAATCGCAAAGCGGCTGCTGCCAAACAGGCCGTAGCACACCAGCCCGGCAAACAAGGCAATCACCCCGGCCTGGGGTGGCAGTGCGGCAATGCTGGAATAGGCCACCGCTTCCGGCAGCAGCAAACCGGCAATGGATAAGCCGGCGAGAATGTCCTGGGTGCGATTCGGCGGTATGACAACGGGCGTCTCGGTTGCAGTTTTCAAGCGGCCCCACTCCTCCTGGCAAAAACGTGCTCCAGCTTAGCGCTCATTGGCGTGTCGTGGTTGAGCCCCGTCAGGTTTTGCACGCGCAAAAAAAAGCCGATTCGCGGTGTGCGCGAATCGGCCTTGTGGGGTACAGCCGGGTGTCAGGACATCAGCGAGTAAATCAGCGCGGTAATCGCCACCAGGCCGACGGCCGTGACGAATACGTTGGACGCCTGCCCACGGTACTTGGCCATGGCCGGCACCTTGCGGATCGCATACATCGGCATCAGGAACAGGATCGACGCAATGATCGGCCCCCCCAGGGTCTCGATCATGCCGAGGATGCTGGGGTTGAGCGTGGCCACCATCCAGCACACCACCAGCATGAAGGCGGCGGTCATGCGGTCCAGGGTCTTGGCTGCAGGGCGGCGGCCGCTCTTGACCACCAGGCCTTTCAAGCCTTCGCTGGCACCGATGTAGTGGCCCAGGAACGACTTGGCAATCGCCACGAACGCAATCAACGGCGCCGCGAAGGCGATGGTCGGGTTGTCGAAGTGGTTGGCCAGGTACGACAGGATCGACAGGTTTTGCGCCTTCGCTTCAGCCAGCTGTGCCGGCGACAGGGTCAGCACGCAGCTGAACACGAAAAACAGCACCATCACCACCATCAACAGGTGCGCACGGGACAGGATCTGCGAGCTGCGCTCATCGGCATGGGCGCCGTACTGGCGCTTCTGGTCCACCGCAAAGGCCGAGATGATCGGCGAGTGGTTGAACGAGAACACCATCACCGGAATCGCCAGCCACAGGGTATTGAGCAAAGCCGACGGTGCCGGGACCACGCTTGCCGTGCTGAGAATGCCGCCGGTCCAATGGGGGATCAGGTACACCGCCAGGAACAGCAAGGCGACGATAAACGGATACACCATCAGGCTCATGGCCTTGACGATCACCTGCTCACCGCAGCGAACCACTGCCAGCAGGCCGAGGATCAGCACGAATGCCAGGATCGCCCGGGGCGGCGGCATGATATGCAACTGGTGCTCCATGAAACTGCTGACGGTGTTGGTCAACGCCACGCTGTAGATCAGCAGGATCGGGAAAATTGCGAAGAAGTACAGCAAGGTGATCAGGGCACCGGCCTTGACGCCGAAGTGCTCTTCGACCACATCGGTAATGTCGGAGCCTTCGCGGCCGGACAAGACGAAACGGGTCAGGCCACGGTGGGCAAAGAACGTCATCGGGAAGGCCAGCAGCGCCAGGATCACCAGCGGCCAGAAGCCCCCCAGGCCCGCGTTGATCGGCAAGAACAAGGTGCCGGCGCCAATGGCGGTGCCGAACAGACCGAGCATCCAAGTGGTGTCCTGGTGGCTCCAGTTTGTGAGGGTTGCAGGTGTCGTTGCATAGCGTTCGTCGACGCTATTGGCCTGATCATTCATCCGGTCGGATCTCCGCATTTCCACAGCCGGGACGAGTCAGAAAAACCTGACAGGCAGCGCCCCAGCCATAACAGGGGCGCGATTGTCCGGGATTCTCCTGAAGAAGCAAAGACTTAGCTGAGGAACGGTTATGCGACGCAGACGCGCAGGGGCGGCTACAGGCGGCGGTTTTAAAGGGCTCTGGCGTGACGCAGGATAATCCGGCCGTGCACAATTCTATTGGGGCCACATACCTGTCTTGTGAATGAGCGTCGCACGGCAGCAGCCTGGCGCACGCAATGACTGCCCGTTGACAGCCCCACGTCCATCCCAGCATGATCGGGGCATGAGCCTGACTCAGCAATGCCTCACCCGTACCACCACCACGACCGCTCAAGGCGGGTCGTGCGGTTGCCGTGGGTGCTTGAACTAGCCACACACAGAATCAACCCAAGGCCCCGCCAGCAATGGACGGGGCCTTTTTATTGCTCCGTCCTCCGGCCACCACCAGGAGCACTACAATGACTGACGCCCTACTGATCATCGATATGCAAACCGGCTTGTACGATGGCCCGGACAAACCCTTCGAGCGCGAACGCGTACTGGGCACCATCAACCACCTGATCCAAGCCGCCCGCAATGCCGGCGCTCCGATCTTCGTGGCCCGCCACACCGGCCCTGCGGGTTCCCCCATCGAAGCGGGCAGCCCGCCTTGGCAGGTATGGCCCGCGCTGGATGTCGATGAAGCGCGCGACCACCTGTTCAATAAAACCCGCCCCAGTTGCTTCCTGGGCACGGACCTGGCGCAGCAACTGCACGCTGCACAGGTCAATCAACTGGTGATCGTGGGGATGAAAACCCAGTTCTGTATCGACACCACCTGCCGGGTGGCGGCAGAACTGGGGTTCTCGGTGCTACTGCCCGAAGACGGACATACCTGCATGGACACCCCGACACTGTCGGCCCAGGAAATCATCGAGCATCACAATGCAACGTTGGCGGGGGCATTTGTAAAACGGGTGAGAGCGACCGAGATAGCGTTCTGACAATACAAACCCTATAGGAGCGAGCTTGCTTGCGACAATCGTAAACGCTATCACGCGAAACCTGACGGCCCCTCCCACCAGGTTTTTCGCGAACAAGCTCGCGCCTACAGTAATTTTTCCATCCAGACAAAACGCGCCGTCCTGCAAATCCCGCATACTCATGCCCTCAAACCCTTCAGGAAGAGCCTTCCGATGACCACCACTGTTCTGGTTCTGGTTGAAACCATCAACGAATACCTGCAAATCATCGAGAGCAACGACTTTCATGTGATCCTGGCACCGACGCCCGCCGAACGCGCCCAGGCCATCAAGACCCACGGCGGGCAGATCAAGGCCGTGCTGACCCGTGGCCCGCTGGGGCTGTATGCCGAGGAAATCGCCGCGCTGCCGTTGCTGGAGATCATTTGCGTGATCGGCGCCGGCTACGAACACGTGGACCTGCAGGCGGCGAGCAACCGCGGGATTGTGGTCACCAACGGTGCCGGGGTGAACGCACCGTCGGTGGCCGACCACGCCATGGCCTTGCTGCTGTCGCTGGTGCGCGGCATTCCGCAGACGGACGCGGCGGTGCGGCGCAGTGAATGGCCCAAGGTGATGCGCCCTTCCCTGGGCGGCAAGCAACTGGGCATTCTCGGGCTCGGCGCCGTGGGCCTGGAGATCGCCAAGCGTGCCGCCCTGGGGTTCGACATGCAGGTGAGTTACCACAATCGCCAGCCGCGCGATGACGTGGACTACACCTACTGCGCCAGCGCGGTGGAACTGGCGCGCACCTCGGACTTCCTGATCCTGGCCACACCCGGTGGCACCGGAACTCGCCATCTGATCGATCGCATCGCCCTGGATGCGCTGGGCCCCAACGGCTACCTGGTCAATGTCGGGCGTGGCAGTGTGGTGGTGACCGCCGATCTGATTGCCGCCCTTGAACAGCGCCGTATCGGCGGCGCGGCACTGGACGTCTTCGACGATGAACCCAAGGTCCCGGATGCCCTCAAGCGCCTCGGCAATACCGTGCTGACCTCCCACGTGGCCGGCCTGTCGCCGGAAGCGGCCCACGACACCGTGCAGCGGGTGGCTGACAACCTGGTGGAATTCTTCGCCGGCCGACCGGTACTGACGCCAGTGACCTTGCCGCCGCCCAATAAATGACCGATCAGGCACGCTGATCATCATCCAACACGCTAACCTATTAAGCCGCCCCGACCTTGTCGTTGGGCGGCTGTGCGCATTAGATTAGGAAATAGTCCAAGGCCTTTAGAATAAGCAGAAGGGATAAGCATGGCGCTGAACGACCAATCGACCCAGATTCGCCCAGGCGAAGAACTTGATGCCAGCCTGATCGATCCCTACCTCAAGGCCCACATCCCTGGCCTGAGCGGCACGCCCACCATCAGTCAGTTCCCCGGCGGTGCGTCCAACCTGACCTATCTGCTGGAATACCCTGGCCAGGAATTCGTCCTGCGTCGCCCGCCCTTCGGCCACAAGGCCAAGTCCGCCCACGACATGGGCCGTGAATACCGCATTCTCAACCAGCTCAAGGATGGCTTCCCGTATTGCCCCAAGGCCTACGTGCATTGCACCGACGAGTCGGTGATCGGCGCCGAGTTCTACGTGATGGAGCGTGTCAACGGCATCATCCTGCGCTCTGAGCTGCCGGCCGAGCTGGGCCTGGACGCGACCAAGACCGAAGCCTTGTGCAAAAGCTTTATCGACAAGTTCGTCGAGCTGCACCAGGTGGACTACGCCGCCTGTGGCCTGGCCGACCTGGGCAAGCCCGAAGGCTATGTGGCGCGGCAGATTCGTGGCTGGAGCGACCGCTATGAAAAAGCCCTGACCCCCGACGCTCCGCGCTGGGAGGCCGTGCGCGCCTGGCTTAACGACAAGATGCCGGCCGACCACCCGACCTCCAGCATCGTGCACAACGACTACCGCTTCGATAACGTGATCCTCGACCCGCACAACCCGATGCAGATCATCGGCGTGCTGGATTGGGAACTGACCACCCTGGGCGACCCGTTGATGGACCTGGGCAACACCCTCGCCTACTGGATCGAAGCCGCCGACCCGGCGCCCGTGCAACGGATGCGCCGCCAGCCGAGTAACGCCCCCGGCATGCTCACCCGTCGCCAGTTTGTCGACTACTACGCCGAGCGCTCGGGCCTTGAGATCGACAACTTCGACTTCTACTACACCTACGGCCTGTTCCGCCTCGCCGGCATCGTGCAGCAGATCTACTACCGTTTTTTCCACGGCCAGACCCAGGACAAACGCTTTGCGCAATTCATCCAAATGAACACGCTGCTGGAGCAGATGAGCCTGAATGTCATCGGCAAATCCGCGCTCTGATCGCCTATAACAAGGAGTCCCCATGTCCAAGACCCACCTGTTCGACCTCGATGGCAAGATTGCTTTTGTGTCCGGCGCCAGCCGTGGCATCGGTGAAGCCATCGCCAAGTTGTTGGCCCAGCAAGGCGCCCATGTGATTGTGTCCAGCCGCAAGCTCGAAGGCTGCCAGCACGTGGCGGACGCGATCATCGCCGACGGCGGCAAGGCCACCGCAGTCGCCTGCCACATTGGCGAAATGGAGCAGATCACCCAGGTGTTCGCCGGCATCCGCGAGCAGTTCGGGCGCCTGGACATCCTGGTCAACAACGCCGCGACCAACCCGCAGTTCTGCAACGTACTGGACACCGACCTCGGGGCCTTCCAGAAGACCGTTGACGTGAACATTCGCGGCTACTTCTTCATGTCGGTGGAAGCCGGCAAGCTGATGCGCGAGAACGGCGGCGGCAGCATCATCAACGTGGCCTCGATCAACGGCATTTCGCCGGGCGTGTTCCAGGGCATCTACTCGGTAACCAAGGCCGCCGTGATCAACATGACCAAGGTGTTCGCCAAGGAATGCGCCGAATTCGGCATTCGCTGCAACGCCCTGCTACCGGGCCTGACCGATACCAAGTTCGCCTCGGCGCTGGTGAAGAACGACGCCATCCTGAAAATGGCCCTGGCGCAGATCCCGCTCAAGCGCGTGGCCGACCCAAGCGAGATGGCCGGCGCCGTGCTGTACCTGGCCAGCGATGCGTCGAGCTACACCACCGGTGTGTCGCTGAATGTGGATGGCGGCTTCCTGTCCTGAACACATGCCTGGGAACAAGGGCGCTTGCTCCCAGGCATACCGGCACGGCTAGAAGTCCACGGGGCTCATGTCAATCTTGAACATGACAAGTTTGCCGTCCTTGGACGTCGCGCCTAATAACTTGAATAACTGGCCACGCCGCAACGCGTCGGAAACGCGCCTGGCCGCCAGCGTATCGGGCTGGGATAACGCCAGCACTTGCCGCACCCAACTGTCGGTCATTTGACGTGAGCTCGTCGTCCCTCCCAGGCTGACGTTGGCAAGCTCGCCGGCGGAGGTATAACTGACATGCTTGGCTTCCAGAATGTAGATATCGCCTGCCGGGCCTTCAAACACCCGATCAAAGCCATTCTGCCCACCTCCGTAGGTTCCGCCGGGAAGTACCGTATAGCCATCTTCCGTCAACCGGGCCTCATACATGGCTTCGTTCACTTCGCCCTTGCGCTTGTTGTCCCGGGCAGCGTCTTTTTCCCGCCACGTCTCAAGTAACGCCTCTTCGGCCAACGAGCGCCTTCTATCGGGATAGTGCAGTTGCATCGTTCGGCTGATACGCGCCACATTGAAGTTACCGTCTTTTGAGCACGTGACCGTGCCCAAACCTTGAAACGCATCGAATATCGGCATCCCCGGAGGCAATGGGCGGCGGTTTTCCAAGGCGCTGCAGATGGAAGCCAGACAGTCATACGGGTAACCATTGCGCCAGATATAGGCATCGATCAGCGCCCCTTTTTGCGCCGTTGGCGCACTGCGGATAGCCGGCTCGCAAAACCCGACTATTTGACGCAAGTAGCCCTGCATATAGCGATAAACCCACTGGTCGATACTGCTATTACTCAGATCGACCGCCCCCACATGCCCGGCATAACCTTTGATATTCCGGACCGATTGAAAAAGATCCGAGAGTTGATCAACAGCCAGCATCGGCACCCAGCTATCGGGCGCGCCACCCATTTCAATTAAAATCTCTGCCCTGCCATGACCGCCTGCATCTACCACCTTCCAACGCAGCCATGCGCTATCGAAGTTCACTGTGCAAAAGCCTGTGCCCACCGGCAAATAATGTCGGTTGTCGTTTAACCTGAACAAGCCATCCCGTTCGATACGCCCGGCGCTTACCAGATTGCCTCCCGCCCCCACAGAAAACAGATGGGGTCGCGCATTCGGCACAGCACCTGATGGGTTGCCAAAATTGGCATCCATAAAATATTGCTCAGCCCCGATCATGAAGGCTCTCTTGCCGGGGAACGTCAGGGTGTCGGCGGGGGCCGGACTCACCGGCAACGTGTAGAGCCCCAGATTCCATACCGGATCAATACGCTGGGTCGCCGACAAGCTCACAGGGCTCGGTGTGGCGGTAAGCGAGGAAGACGAAGCACTGTGGCTCAATGACGATGCCGATGAGCTATGACTGAGGCTCGGGGAAGAAGAAGACGAACTGGCCGCAGAATGACTGCGCCAGGTGTTCGTCTGCGGCACCCGGTGAAGTGCAGGACCTCGTGGCAAGCGTGAATCCGGCGCTCTTTCACGCCATTCCCCGGTCTGCGGATCAAGCACCGCCACAACGGTCGTCCCGTCATCCAGGTTCAGGTAACTGCGCGATTCATATTCACGCAATCCAGTCGCTGGATCAGGTGCGGGTATGGGGTCACCGTCGGGGGCGAAAATAGCGTCTCGGGTTACGGCGGGGGTCGTCGGCAGATCGGTAATGCGCTGATAAGTCGCGCTCGGAACAGCTGCGGCTGGCCTGTTGCGCACGGGTATCGCTTCAGGCGGCAGGGGCCCGCCAGCGAAGTCAACGACAGGAAACGCAGTACGCGCACTGGGTGCCGCGCCACTGGGTCGATCGACCGGGCGCCCTGCTACCGGTTGCACGGAAGGGGAAGTAAATTGCTTCATAGAATGTCCTTAGACTATGTTGTTCAGCCGCCCGGAAGAACCACCTCGGCAGCTTATGGATTCAAGTTGAAACAGCCAGCTCATCACTGGATACCTGCCGATGCCTGTCAGCGTCCAATCTCCAGCAATCAGCCATGACGTCGTAATAAACAGTGCCCGTTGTCCCATCGGCCATGCCGATGCCCGTCACGTTAACGCGTGGCGTAAACACTGCGGCTCTTTGTCGGCAGTGACGCAAGGCCTTCAACAGTTGCGCAATCGAACTATTGCCCGAAGCGGCGACCCTGGCGAGATACACCTTGCCAAGGTCCAGCCTGACGTCGAAACGTCCGCCGTCCTTTGAATGAATCCGGATGTTTTCCAAGGGAACGTCGGGGTCGTCATACTTGGGGACCCTAATCGACACGCTGCCCACCTTGATGTGGCCAGGGCTGACAACAATGCTGTCGAGCTGAATATCTTCCGCCAGCGCTGTACAAAAGAAGTCCCAGGTCGATGCATCGGACTCTTTACTCAGCGCCTGCGGTGTCGATAGTTCAACGGTCGCCCAGGACGTCAGATAGATTTCGTATACCCCGCCCCGTCCGCATAGCACACAGGTTGCCAGCTGAGGCGCCGCGCCCAGGTGCACCCGTTGTGAGTGAGCGGTCAGATTTATGCTTTTAGGCGTGCGCGGCCTCAAGAACGGGTAATGCCCGTGCCTCAGGTTCAACGAAGCCATTCCGTCCTTGATTCTATAACCTGGAGTGGCGAAATCACCGACGTAAGACTGCACCGGCGGTAATAGCCGGTACGAAACACCATCACGCATCACCACGACGAACTCAGCCTTCAACTTCAAGGCTGACGCTTGCAATGAACCGCCCACGCTCGTCCACGTCGCTGAGGATTGCGCCGCGTATTCGTCCAGATAAAGCGTGCGGCCATCAGCCCACTCAAACTTTATCTTCGCGCCCGTGTAATCCAGGTAGTCGAAGTTGCTCACGCGTCGCGTGGCCACATGATAGGTGGTATACACCCCTGCCAATTCCTGGTTGTCATAGTCCACATACACACAGCATCGGTCCTGCTCCTGGCTTGCATGGGCATCAATGGCCGTCATCCCGTGGCCGCGACTGACAAAGTAACTGGACGTGCCTGCCGCCAAGGCAACCGACTGACCGGGGCCCAGAATAATCGGGGAGATCCTGGGTCCGGGAGGCGCCAGCACTTCCATGCTCACTTGCGGCTCCCCGGTCGGTTCCAACGCTTCAGGCAACAAGGGCGTTATTCGATAGCCGTCCTGCGTGAGAAAGCTGAAAAGTTCGTTGACCAGATGGCGTTTACCCTCACGCAGCGTGTAGACATTTTCGATTCCGACACAAGGGCCTGGCAGTTCACCGTCCAGCCCCAGGGTAGACTCCACCTTCAGAGCGTTGCCCGAGATCCACCAGCGTTGAATCCGGCTGAAGGGCCAGTTGAGCATGATGAGGCTCCGCTGCTGGCCGTCCTCCTCGATGACGACATCCTTGGCGCTCTCAAGAATCTCGAAGTAGTCGGCGCCTGGACCGCCATTCACCCTGGCACTGCCCCGCTGTATCAACAACTGGTCGTCTCCGGCCATTGCGTGGGCCTTGTCGTGCTCCCCCTTCAAGACAATACGGTTGGCCTCGTTACTGCCGGTAATCACGCTGGAAGCGCCGGCAAGGGACGCAACATTCTCAATGCTCCACAACCCCATGCACTTGAGACCGTCTCGGCCATTGTCGGTCATCAATGTCACGCTGCCCGCCCCCAGGTTGACGTTGAAGCCTGCTGCACGCGGCCATGTCGACTCGCCGAGAAAGCTCAGGGTGTCAGCCCCGGTACCGCCCACCAACACCGAGATCGGCACCCGCCCTTCTGCGCCAGAAAAAGTATCCGGCGGTACCTCGAACATGAATTCGTCGTCCTGGCTGCCGCCCACCAGGTACTTGCGGCCACCGCTGTAGCGAAAGTGGTTCGGGCGGGTGGGCACCCCCAACACCGTGTCATCCCCGCCACCCAGCAGCCAGAGCACACCTTTTTCGGGCCCCTTCGTCCCCCAGGTGGCCTCGGGCAATAAATCGACGGCCCCTTCCTTGGTCGCATCGAAGTGGTCATCCACCTCGTGGATGACCGGTTCACGGACCAACGTGTGGGGGGCCTCACCCGCCTGCTCATCCCATTGATGTTTCCAGTGCCGTATCGTCTGCAGGTGGACCTCGAACGTGCCATTGACGATGGCCTGCACACTGTTCTTCATCTCACCGCCAAGCAATGCCCTGGCTTGGGCCTTGAGGCTTTCTGCGTATACAGTGCGCGCGCGGCTGGTCGTGTAGCGATCGAGTACGCCTTCATCCAAGTCAATACCGGTAAACGCGAACCAGCCGCTGCGCAGGCGCTCATGGGTGCTCAACTCGATGTAATCATCGATATCATCCACCACCCGGCACGCGGCATAAATCCGGGTACCGACAATCAGCACCGCTGCGGCGATAAGGCCTACGGGCCCGGTCGCGCTGAAGCCGGCCAACGCCGAGACGCCCAGTGCAAGACTGAGGGTTGCGCTGACGAGACTGAAACCGGCCTCGACGTAGAGATCCTGCGCCTGTTTGCCTTCTGCTTTCAGCGCGTTTGAAAGCGCAATGCCCGCCTGGGCAAGGTCAAACGGCACGGTCAATACCGAGGCGATCAATCCAGCACCACGGCGTAACAGCAATCCCGCGCGTGATGCACAGAACCCGCGATAAACCGTATGGCCGGCGCTCATCATTTTCTGGCCGATACGCTCCAGCGCCAACTCCACGCCGAGGGACGTCATTTCTGCGGAAAAGGCGCTGCCCTCGAACAACAGCTCGCCCGCATCCCCCGTTCTGAGCGCTTCGCCTATTCCTCGAATGGCACTGTAAAAACCGTAGAGCTGCAGCCCGGCTCCCAAGGTTTGGGCACTCCCGCTTCTAAGCTTATCGGCCCAGCCGGGCAGGCTTTCCATGGCACCCACGTCGTTGAGGTTGACGTCCTGTACCCGCCGCAGCAGTCGATCGAGCTTGACAATCGCCCCGTCCGAAACATCAGGCGTGCTCAACATAGCGGGCGC
Source organism: Pseudomonas sp. G11 (assembly GCF_029457515.1). Classification (NCBI taxonomy): domain Bacteria; kingdom Pseudomonadati; phylum Pseudomonadota; class Gammaproteobacteria; order Pseudomonadales; family Pseudomonadaceae; genus Pseudomonas; species Pseudomonas sp. G11. Next base: position 3,461,422 of record NZ_CP120377.1, on the reverse strand, counting down.
CCAATCCGAACGTAATGACGCCAGTTCAAACAGTGCGGCGGTGGCCTGGTCACAGGTTGCACTGCTGGCGGACGCCAGATAGTCCTTAAGGTGCACAGCAGAAAACGTGATCTGATCGATCAATGCCTGATCAGCTTCCTTGATACGATACCGCGCCACGTCAAGGTCCGCGCCCTCCACGCGCGCGCCCATATTATCCAGGGCCACACGGCCAACCGAGATCTCACCGATACGCATCGATCCCCATGCTGCATCCAGATCCACCAAGGTCTTTTGACGCAGCTGTAAGGCAGACGCGCCTTCGTCCTGCAATTCTTCCATTACGGTACTCCAGTCACTGACGAAGAACGCTTCGTCGTTATCAACGCGAACACCCTGTGCGCGCACTGCGTCGATACTGAAGTGTTGAGGCATGAACCTGAGGTGTATACGTAGAGCGCTGGTGAATATCCCGATCAAGCGTTCGGCGGTTGCTGGCGAAAACTCACCGCCAGGCGGTTCCAGCCACTGATGCTGGATACCGCCATGGTCAGGTCCACCAGTTCCTGCTCGCTGAACTCCACGCGCACGGCGCTGAAGAGTTCGTCTGAAACACTGGAAGTCGGCAGCATCGCCACCGATTCGCACCAGGCCAATGCCGCCTTCTCCCGCGGCGTAAAGAACGGCGAGTCACGCCATACGCACAGCGCGAACAAACGTCGCTCCGTCTCGCCGCGCTGACGCGCCGCCATCGAATGCATATCGGTGCAAAAGCCGCAGTGGTTGAGCTGCGAAACGCGGATCTTGATGAGCTCCAGCAGCGGCCGCTCGATGGACAGGCCAAAGGTGTTCGCCTCCAGCAGCAACATGCCCTTGAGCGCTTGTGGTGACGCGGTGTAGTAGTCCAGACGGGATTCCATGGGGCAGTTCTCGGGCAATGACACCTCAGCCTAGAACCCTCACGGTATAAGCCCTATAGCCAATTCGACGGTTTACCCAGGGACCATTTTGAGCGCGCCTCGCGAGCGAGTAACCTTGGCACAGAACGAAGACCCTGGGATGAAACATGGAACTGCACGTCATCATCAATGGCCGCAAGGATCTGGCCGAACAGCTGTACCAGCAGTTGCACGAAGCCATTGTCTCCGGGCGCCTGGCCGCCGGCGCGCAACTGCCGCCCAGCCGCTTGCTCGCCGAACAACTGGGGGTATCACGCAAGACCGTATCCGACACCTACGCCACCCTGACCTACGAAGGCCTGCTGGTCGGCAAGACTGGCCGCGGCACCTTCGTCAACGCCCGTACGCCGCAGACCGAGCGCCTGCAAACCGCTACCGACCTGGCCTGCGCCGCCAACCTGAAAAAGTGGCAGTCACTGCCTTCGCCCATGCGCCACCCCACTCGCGACAGCACGTTGCGCTGTGAGTTTATCGGCGGCGCCACCAGCCGCAACCAATTCCCCCAGGATGAATGGCGGCGTTGCACCCAGGACGCGTTGCGGCGCATCGCCCAGGACAGCGGGTTCTACAGCCAGCCCGAAGGGTTGCCGGCCCTGCGCAGCGCCATTGCCGGGCATATCGCGTTTTCCCGTGGGGTCAAATGCCGCGACAGCGACATCGTGGTCACCAACGGTGCGCAACAGGCGTTGGACCTGATCGCCCGTGTGGTGCTGGAACCGGGCAGCATCGTCGCCATGGAAGACCCCGGCTACAGCCCCGCGCGTCAATTGTTCATGGCGATGGGGGCCTTGGTCATTGGCGTTCCCGTCGATGAACACGGTATCCAGGTCGACCGGATCCCCGATGGCACGCGACTGATCTATGTCACGCCGTCGCACCAATTCCCACTCGGCATGCCCATGAGCCTGGCACGTCGCGAAGCCTTGCTGGCCCGCGCATTCGAGCTGGGGGCGATCATTATCGAGGATGACTACGACAGCGAGTTCCGCTACGAAGGCCGCCCCACCGATTCCCTGCAAAGCCTGGACACCCGTGGCGTGGTCACCTACGTCGGCACCTTCTCCAAAACCCTGCTGCCCGAGCTGCGCCTGGGTTATGCGGTGCTGCCCCCGGCGATCTACGGTGCGGTGCTCAAGGCCAAGCAATTGACCGACCAGCACAGCTCCACATTGCCGCAATGGGCGCTGGCCAAGTTCATCAGCGAAGGCTATTTGCTCAAGCATATTCGCCGCTGCCACACCGTGTACGCCGGGCGCCGCGAGCGCATTTTGCAACGCCTGGCGGGCGACCTTGCGCCGTGGTTCGAAGCGGTGCCCAGCGTGGCCGGGTTCCATATGGCGGCGTTGTGCAAAGTACCGGTGAATATCCCGTTGCTGATGGAATTGGCACGCCAGGTGGAAGTCGGCCTGTACCCGCTGGACGTGTTCTTCCACGACACGCCGGTGCGTCCGGGCCTGATCATCGGGTTTGGGGCCATCGAGACCCTCGACATCGACCCGGCGCTGGACAAGGTGCGCGATATTCTCCAGCAGATTGGCTAAGGGGTTTTCCACCGGATTGGTCATTGGTCGCGCGAAAAACCCGGCGTACGGTGGGCAGGTCTCGAACTTCTCGGAAACGTCGCCATGAAACGCCTGCTCGCCACCACCCTGATGCTCGCCTCGCTCAGCGCCTTTGCCCACGAGCCCGTGTACAACCAGGAATCGATCAAGGTCCTGCAAGAACACGCGCTGACCAATGTGCCCGGCAAGAAAACCCTCATGCTCACCGTGGACTACGCCCCCGGCCAAGCCACCGTGCCCCATAGCCACACGGGCACGGCCGTGGCCTACGTGCTCGAAGGCGCGATCACTTCGCGGGTCAATGATGAGAAAGCGAAAACCTACAAGGTCGGCGAATCGTTCTACGAGCCGGCCGGCTCGCGACACTTTGAATCCAGCAATGCCAGCCAGACCCAGCCGGCCAGGTTGCTGGTGGTGATAGTGCTGGACGACAAGGCCGAAGTGCTGACCCCTCTTCCAAAATAATCAGCCGCACCCCCAATCAGAAGTTTGGGTGGGGTGCTAAATGTGGGAGGGGGCTTGCCCCCGATGGCGGTGGGTCAGTTAACAAATAAGTGACTGACACTCCCTCATCGGGGGCAAGCCGAATCGTCGCACCGCCCCTCCACATTTTTTAACTGCGGTTTGTCTGTGGCTCACGGGCGTTTGAACTGGCGGCGCAATTCTTCGATCTTTGGGCGGCACGCACACCCATCAAGGTGATCGTTGACCATCCCCATCGCCTGCATCAGCGCATACATCGTGGTCGGCCCCACGAACGTCCAGCCGCGTTTCTTCAAGGCCTTGGATAAGCGCACCGAGGCGGGTGAAGTCGGATTGCCGGTCCAGTAGGCCAGGTCCACCACTGCCGGACGCTCTTCAGGGCCGGGTTCGAACGCCCACAACCACTGCGCCAGCGAGCCGGTCTCGTCCACCAGCTCACACGCCCGGCGTGCATTGTTGATCGTGGAAACGATCTTCGCCCGATTACGCACGATGCCCGGATCTTGCATCAAGCGCTCGATATCCGCCGCGCCGTACTGCGCCACCCGGCGAAAATCAAAGCCCTCGAACGCCACCCGAAACTGCTCACGCTTGCGCAGGATGGTGATCCACGCCATGCCCGCCTGAAAGCCTTCCAGGCAAATCTTCTCGTACAGATGAACATCATCCGCCACCGGCACGCCCCACTCGCGGTCGTGGTATCGAGGGTATTCCGGCGCCGCCGTGCGCCAGGTGCAGTAGACCTGTCCGGTCTCATCGGTGCTCAGTCCTGGTGTATCCATCCATCACCTCACATGCCAGGTCGCGGATGATAAGCGAAAAAATTTCCACGCGGCCAACCGCTCAAGCGCCGCCCTCCACGACCAACTGGTCAGACCGGGACCTGTCAACCGACGAAGAATGACTTGTTATTTCAAAAATACCTGGCCTAGACTGGCGACGCACTGGACTTACCGGTATGACCACAACAATTAAGCCCTGGAACCACCGGGGCACCGAATAGAGATCACTCCCATGCTCAGATGGTGCTCGCGTTCGATTTTCCTGCAAGTCGTGATTGGCCTGATGCTCGGCATCGCCTGCGGCCTTGCCCTTCCCGAATTCTCCTCGCAACTCAAACCCTTGGGTGACGGCTTTATCAAGCTGATCAAGATGCTGATCGGCCTGATCGTGTTCTGCGTGGTGGTCAGCGGTATCTCCGGCGCCGGTGACTTGAAGAAAGTCGGGCGCATCGGCCTCAAGTCGGTGATCTACTTTGAAGTGCTGACCACGGTTGCCCTGGTGATCGGCCTGGTCATGGCCTTCAGCACCGGCATCGGCACCGGAGCCAATATCCACCTGGAACAGCTCTCCTCCGCGGGCCTGCATGAACTGGCCGACAAGGGCCAGCACATCAAGGGCACCAGCCAGTTCCTGATGGACCTGATCCCCAACTCGGTGATCGGCGCCTTTGCCGATAACAATGTGCTGCAAGTGCTGCTGTTTTCGGTGTTGTTCGGCAGCGCGTTGAACCTGGTGGGCGAAGCGGCTTCCGGTATCACTCGGCTGATCAATGAACTGAGCCACGTGATTTTCCGCATCATGGGCATGATCGTGCGCCTGGCGCCGATCGGCGTGTTTGGCGCGATCGCCTTCACCACCAGCACCTACGGGCTGGACTCCCTGCAACACCTGGGCAGCCTGGTGGGCCTGTTCTACCTGACCTGCTTTGCGTTTGTCGCGCTGATCCTCGGCCTGGTGATGCGCCTGTCGGGCCTGCGCATGTTGCCGTTGCTCAAGTACCTGCGTGAAGAGCTGCTGATCGTGATGGGCACCGCCTCCTCCGATGCGGTGCTGCCGCAGGTCATGCGCAAACTCGAACACCTGGGCATTGGCAGCTCCACCGTGGGCCTGGTGATTCCGACCGGGTATTCGTTCAACCTCGACGGTTTCTCGATCTACCTGACCCTGGCCATCGTGTTTATCGCCAACGCCACCGGCACGCCACTGTCGATGACCGACCTGCTGACGATCTTGCTGGTGTCGCTGATCACCTCCAAGGGCGCCCATGGGATTCCCGGCTCGGCGCTGGTGATTCTGGCGGCCACCCTTACGGCCATCCCGGCGATTCCGGTGGTCGGCCTGGTGCTGGTATTGGCGGTGGATTGGTTCATGGGCATCGGCCGTGCGTTAACCAACCTGATCGGCAACTGCGTCGCCACCGTGGCCATCGCCCGCTGGGAAAAAGACATCGACATCCAGCGCGCCAACAAAGTGCTGGACGGCCAGCAGGGTTATGCCTTCCAGACTAAAAAGCCGGTAGTGCCAGCGCATCAGGAATTCTAGAACGCTAACGCCTTCCACTGTAGGAGCGAGCTTGCTCGCGAAGATCGTCAACGATAACGCGGGCATTCTGGATGCACGCGGTGACTTGAAGTTTTTCGCGAGCAAGCTCGCTCCTACAGTGCAGGGATTATTCATTTTTAAGGAGCGCACGACGTGATCAGCACCTCAACCGTCGTCAATTCAGTCGTAGAAAAACTCCGCGCCGCCTTGGCGCGGGGTCAGTGGCGCCGGGGCGAAATGTTGCCCGGCCAGCGTGAACTGGCCGAACAGATGGGCATCAGCCGCCCCAGCCTGCGCGAGGCCGTGATTGTGCTGGAAACCCTCGGCCTGGTGCGTTCCATGCCCGGCAAAGGTGTGGTCGTGCTGGAAACCAGCATCAGCGAACCGCAATCGAGCGACGCTGTGGCCGACGCCAGCCTCGAAGACATCCTGCAACTGCGCTACACCCTCGAACCCTTCATCGTCGGCCTGGTGGCCCAGTCCATCAGCAGCAAGGAAGTCGGCCAACTGCGCCTGACCCTGATGGACATGCGCGAAGCCCTCGACGCCGGGGATGCCGAAGCCGGCATGAACGCCTACCTCGATTTTCACGAAGAACTGTTTGCGCTCACCTCCAACCCGATCTTCCAGAACGTGGTGCAACAAACCAGCAACGCCCTCAAGCAAAGCGCCCAGGTGCTGCGCAATTCCCCCGAGCACCTGGCCGAACGCCTTCAGGAAAACGAAGCCGTAGTACGCGCCATCCGCAACAAAAACAGCGCCCTGGCCAGTGCCGAAATGCGCCGGCACATCCTCCAGGAAGGCCTGCGCATGGGCATTCGCTTGAACATCCCGGACGACCATCTGGGCAGTTGATTTTTTTGGAGACCGGCCATGACCGCCCACGCCTTGCAACGTGCCCCCCTTGTCACTGCCCTGCCCAGCATGCGCCTGGTGGGCGCTAAAAAAACCTCGGTGGATGACATCTACCCACGGCTGTTCGACGCCATCCTCGAACAACGCATCGCCCCCTCCAGCCGCTTTACCGAAGAGGGCCTGGGTGAAACCTTTGGCGTCAGCCGCAGTGTGATTCGTCGCGTGCTGGCCAAGCTTTCCCATCAACAAGTGATCATCCTGCGCCCCAACCAACGCGCCCAGGTGGCGGCGCCGGACGCGCAGCAAACACGGCAGATCCTGGAAGCGCGGCGACTGACCGAAATCACCGTGGTGCAACTGGCCTGCGCCCAAGCCACGCCGATGCAAATCCGGCAGTTGCGCGAATTGATCGCACGCGAGCGTGACGGCATCGAACGGGACCTGCGTGGGCCGGCGATTCGCTTGTCGGGGGAGTTTCATCTGAATTTGGCGGCCATTGCCGGGAATGGGCCACTGGCGCAGTTTCTCAACAGCCTGGTGCCGTTGACGTCGCTGATCATTGCCCAGTACGAAACGAAAGCCTGCACGTATTGCGCGTGGCAGGAGCATGAGGCGATTGTGGATGCGGTGGAGCAACGCGACTCAAGCACCGCAGTGGTCCTGATGACCCAGCACCTGGATCACCTGGAAGCCAAGTTGCTGAAACACCATTAATCTCCAGATAAAACGAGATCAAAATGTGGGAGGGGGCTTGCCCCCGATAGCGGTGGGCCAGTCATGAAGAGGCTGGCTGACACTCTGCTATCGGGGGCAAGCCCCTCCCACAGTTTTTGGGGTGTTTGATAAAGGGCATTCCAACAAAAAGCCCCTGCATCTCACAATGCAGGGGCTTTTGTTTCAGGCGCTAAATCAAGCCGGTTGCAGCACCGACTGACCACTCAACGCCAGGTCCAGCAACTCACGGTTGGCCACCGCATACATGGCGTAGTCCGTGCCGACCGCAGCACGGATTTCCACCATCATGGCGCGCCAGCGATCAGCCATGTCCTGGTGTTGCTCAAGCCACAGGGCCACGCGGGCTTCCATGTCTTGTGGCGCGTCGGCCATTTGCAGTACCGAGATGGTGATCGCCCGCTGCTGCCAGTCCACGTCGTCGCGGAACGCTTCGCGAGCCTGGGCCTGCCAGTTGTTGGCCACCGGCAGATCGCTGATCTGCTGCAGGTACCACGGCAAGTCCAAGGCGCTGCCGACAGCGAAGTAGGCCTTGGCCACTTCGGCGGCGTCATGCCCGGTGACGTCGGCGGCTTCGATGATCGGCAGCAAGGTGTACAGGTGAGTCGTGCCTGCAACCATGCGCGCCAACAATTCCGGCACGCCGGCTTCGGTGTAGGCCTGGTAGCGGGTCTGCCAACCTTCACGGGTCGGGCCTTCCAGCAGTTCGTCGAGCTTGAGGCCCAGCGCGGCCAGGTGCGGACCGAAGTGTGCGGTATCGCGGCCAGCATCCTGTTCGTTGCGACGGCTGCGCAGGAACCAGCGCGTCGCGCGGCGGCCCAGGCGCATCAGTTCGTCCATCAGCTCCAGTTGCACGTCGGCGGAGACCTGGTGGTCCAGGGCTTCGATCTGGCGGAACCAGTGCGGGAGATGGAAGATGTCCCGCACGATCACATAGGCGCCCGCCACGTTCGCCGGGCTCATGCCGGTCGACTCTTTGAGGCGTTGAACGAAGGTGATGCCCATGTGGTTGACCAGGTCGTTGGCGATCTGGGTGCTGACGATCTCACGCTTGAGGCGGTGGCGACGCATCGCTTCACCGAACTTGGCGACCAGGCTCGGTGGGAACGCGGTCTCCATGTCACGGGTCAGGTACTCGTCATCCGGCACCAGCGACTTGAGCAGTGCTTCCTTGAGGTCGATCTTGCTGTACGAGATCAACACCGACAGCTCCGGACGGGTCAGGCCCTTGCCGGCGGAAGCGCGCTCGGTGAGCTGTTCCTCGGTCGGCAGGTACTCGATGGCGCGGTCCAGCTTGCCACGGCTTTCCAGGTCGCTCATCAGGCGCTTGTACTCGGCGGCACGCTCGTAGGCACGGCGCGCGGCCAGGGACAGGGCCTGGGTCTGCTTGTAGTTGTTGCCCAACACCAGGCTGCCGACTTCGTCGGTCATGCTCGCCAGCAACTGGTTGCGTTGCTTGTCGGTCATGTCGCCGGCCTGCACCACTTCGTTGAGCAGGATCTTGATGTTCACTTCGTGGTCGGAGCAGTCCACACCACCGGCGTTGTCGATGAAGTCGGTGTTGGAGCCGCCGCCATTGAGGCCGAACTCCACACGACCCAGCTGGGTCATGCCGAGGTTACCGCCCTCGCCCACCACCTTGCAGCGCAGCTCGTTGCCGTTGACGCGCAGCGCGTCGTTGGCCTTGTCGCCCACATCGGCATGGCTTTCGGTGCTGGCCTTGACGTAAGTGCCGATACCACCGTTCCACAACAGGTCCACCGGCGCCTTGAGCAAGGCGTTGAGCAGTTCGGTCGGGGTCAGCTTGTCGGCCTGGATGTCGAAGCGTTCTTTCATCTGGGGCGAGATGGCAATGCTCTTCGCGCTGCGCGAGAAGATACCGCCGCCTTCGGACATGATGCTGGTGTCGTAGTCGCTCCACGCCGAACGAGGCAGCTCGAACATGCGCTGGCGTTCGACAAAGCTGGTGGCCGGGTTCGGGTTTGGATCGATGAAGATATGCAGGTGGTTGAAGGCCGCGACCAGTTGCAGCTTGTCGGACATCAACAGGCCGTTACCGAATACGTCACCGGCCATGTCGCCGATGCCCACCACGGTGATGCTGTCTTCCTGCACGTTGATGCCGCGCTCACGGAAGTGACGCTGCACGCCGACCCACGCGCCCTTGGCGGTGATCCCCATTTTCTTGTGGTCGTAACCGGCCGAGCCACCGGAGGCGAACGCATCGCCCAGCCAGAAGCCGTAGTCGATAGCGATGCCGTTGGCGATGTCGGAGAAGGTCGCAGTGCCCTTGTCCGCCGCGACCACCAGGTACGGGTCATCGCCGTCATGCCGCACCACGTTGGCCGGCGGCACCAGGGCGCCGTCCTTCAGGTTGTCGGTGATGTCCAGCAGCCCGGAGATGAAGATGCGGTAGCAGGCAATGCCTTCGGCCGCGATCTCGTCACGGGAACCGCCCAATGGCAGACGACGCGGCAGGAAACCGCCCTTGGCGCCCACCGGCACGATCACCGAGTTCTTCACTTGCTGGGCTTTTACCAGGCCGAGCACTTCGGTACGGAAGTCTTCTTCACGATCGGACCAGCGCAGGCCGCCACGGGCAACGTTGCCAAAGCGCAGGTGCACGCCTTCGACCCGTGGCGAGTAGACGAAGATTTCAAACTTCGGCACCGGCTTGGGCAGCTCGGGAATCGCGCGCGGGTCGAACTTGAAGCTGAAGTACGACTTGTTCTGGCCGTTGGCGTCGGTCTGGTAGAAGTTGGTGCGCAGGGTGGCCTTGATCAGGTCCAGGTAGCGACGCAGGATGCGGTCTTCGTTGAGCACCTGGACGTCGTCCAGGGCCGTGAGGATCGCTTGCTCCAGACGTTGCTGCTTGTCTTCCAGGTCGTCGGCGTTGAGCTTGCGCGCCAGGTAGAAGCGGGTCTTGAACAACCGGGTCAACTCGCGGGCGATGTCGGTGTGGTTGTTCAGGGTACTGGCGATGTAGCCCAGGTCGAAGCCCAGGCGAATCTGCTTGAGGTAACGGGCATAGGCACGCAGCAGCGCGACGTCACGCCATGGCAGGCCAGCGGTGAGCACCAGGCGGTTGAACGCATCGTTCTCGGCATCGCCATGCACGATATGCACGAACGCGTCCTGCAGGGTGTCGTTGAGCTGCTGGATGTCCAGGTTCACGCCTTCGGCGGCGATGAACGCAAAATCGTGGATCCAGAACTCGCGGCCATTGGCATGGCGCAGGCGATACGGGAATTCACCCAGCACGCGCAGGCCCAGGTTTTCCAGGATCGGCAGGACGTCGGACAGGGCCAGCGGGGTATCCGCGTGGTAGAGCTTGCAATGCAGCTCGCGCTGGCCGGACACCTGGCCCAACGGCTGGTAGAAACTCATCACCAGCGGGTTGGCTTCGGTGAGGCTGAGCAGGTGCTGCATGTCGACCACGGCCGAATGCGCCGCGAAACGCTCGCGGTAACCGGCCGGGAAGCCTTTCGGGAAGTCGGCCAGCACGTTGGTGCCGTGGGCTTCGCCGAAGCTTTCCACGACCAGGCTGGAGTAGTCGTCCTGCCAGCTGCGGCAGGCCTGCACCACTTCTTTTTCCAGTTGCAGCGGGTCGATGTCCAGGCGGTTCTTCGGGTCGACCCGCAGAATCAGTTGTACACGGGCCAACACGGATTCGGAGAAGAAGGTCCAGAATTCGCAGTCCGAGGCTTTCAGGCGATCCATCAGCACTTGCTGGATCTTCTGGCGCACTTCGGTGGAATAGATGTCGCGTGGCACATAGGCCAGGCAGTAGCAGAAACGACCGTACGGGTCTTTGCGCAGGAACACGCGGATCTTGTTGCGCTCCTGGATCTGCACGATCGACATCACGGTGCTGAACAGCTCGTCGACCGGGGTCTGGAACAGGTCGTCACGGGGCAATACTTCAACGACCTGGGCCAGCTCCTTGCCCAGGTGCGCCTTGGCCTGGAAGCCCGAACGGCGTTCGATTTCCGCGACCTTGCGACGGATATAAGGGATCACCCGCACGCTTTCGCCATACACCGACGAGGTGTACAGGCCCATGAAGCGGCATTCCTTGACGACCTTGCCGTCGGCATCGATCTGGCGGATCGACACGTAGTCCGGGTACGCCGGGCGGTGTACGCGGCTCGGGTGCGCGGCCTTGGCGAACGACAGCACGGTCGGCTCGCGCAGGTAGGACACGGCGTAGTCTTCGATGCGCAGGTCGTCGGCGGTCAGGCCGGCGCGCAGCAGCTTGGTCAGGCCGAGGAACGAGCTGGCGTCATATTCGATATGACCGCCATCCGCCTCGTCACGTACCACGAATTCCTCATAGCCCAGGAACGTGAAGTGGTTGCCCACCAGCCATTCCAGGAAGTTCTTGATCTCGGCCTTTTCTTCGCCGTCGATACCGAACGGGCTGGCGTCGATGCTTTCCAGCAGCTGCTGGACCTTGGCCTTCATCGGCTCGAAATCGGCCACGGCCACGCGCACTTCGCCCAATACCTGCTCCAGCTCTTTGCTCAGCACGTTGAGTTCGGCGGCGTTGGCGCAGCGGTCGATTTCCAGGTACATCAGCGATTCTTGCTGGATGCCTTCGCCCTGGGTGCCTTTAGGCAGGATTTCCAGCAATTCGCCCTTGCTGCCACGGCGTACGCTGAGCACGGTGGTTTGCAGGGTGTGAATACTGTAGCCACGGCGGTTCAGCTCGGTGCGTACCGAGTCCACCAGAAATGGCAGGTCATGGTGCAGCACTTCGACCGCAGTGTGGGTCGACTGCCAGCCATGACGTTCATAATCGGGGTTATAGACCCGCACTTGCGATTCAGTGTGATCAAAGCGCTCAAGCAGGCGCCAGGCAGACAGGGTGCAACCGGCCAGGTCGGAAAGGCGACGCTGGGTCAGTTCGTCCAGGGAAATAATGCCGAAGAATTGCTCAGCGAACAGCGCCACTTGTGGCAGTGCCTGTTCACTGATGTGCTGCGCCAGTGCCGCTTGCAGTTGATGCTGGAAGTCGGCCTTGCTGGCTGCGGTGAAGAACGCCATCTGTGGTACTCCGCTTGGGCTTGTTATTGATGGAAGCGTCGCGTGTTATCCCCTTGCGGGGAGACCGTCAGCTCTGTTCGCAGGTAACGAGTTAAGCACCTTAAACGAATCAGGGTGACAGGTGGGTGAAGCTGGACAAGACAGTCAGGTCACATACAACGTCCATTGAACGTACACCTTGCCGGGCGACGGTACGACGGGCAGGTCAGGCTCCCGGCACAGGGCACATCCGTTGCGCAGCTTAACGAGTGTAGGAAGACCGCTGCTTGCGGTGCTGCGACATATTCGGTCATCGGTAAGCAAGCTTGCGGTTGCGACTTGGACAACCCGGATTTTCCCGCAGAAAAACCGGCTGTTTTCGCCGCAGCGAGTACCAGAAATGACCGATCTTGCCCATCAGGTCATGCACTGGGTCTGACACAGGATGCAGCACAAAATTCGCCGCAATGGCACAATTGTCCACGCAACACCCTCCCCCACACAGGATTCCCCATGCTGCAGCTGAAAACCGACGCATTGATGGCCACCCCGTGCGACGACGAAGAAGACAACATGGCCATGCTCTGCTGCCACGGCAAAAACGGCGAGATGTTCATGTTGACCCGGTATCCGGATGAAAACGAAGTCGAGCTGACCTGGGATTACGAGCCGTCGACCCTGGACGGCCTCAAGGTCACCCTGAGTGATACCACGCTGCAGGTAGAACTCGCCGCAGGCGACGCCGACGCCCTGGGCGGCAAGGACCACCTGGCAATCACCCATGCCACAGCCGCCTCGGACTTGGCCGAAGTCGAGCAAACCCTGCAAAACATCCTCAAAGGCACCGGCACTTTCATCCGGATTTAAGCTGCACCATCGATCAAATGTGGAAGGGGGCTTGCCCCCGATAGCATCGGGTCAGTCAATAAATCTGTGACTGACGCGCCGCCATCGGGGTGTAGCTCCCTCCCACATTGACTGTGTTCCCACACAAAAACCCTACAAGTTTTTCTGAAAATACCCGTGACGCCGTTAGTCGCCACCCCCTTCGATGCATTAAAGTAAGCCTCCCAAGCCTGGCGCTCGCGCTCGACCACCAGGCTCATCTCTCCAGGAACCGTCATCGATGGAACATCGTGAAGCGCTGCTTGCGCTGCGAACCTTTCTTTCTACGCAGATTCTCGGCCAGGAAAAACTCATCGATCGCCTGCTCATCGCCCTGCTCGCCGACGGCCACATGCTGGTGGAAGGCGCGCCGGGCCTGGCCAAGACCAAGGCGATCAAAGAGCTGGCCGAAGGCATCGAAGCGCAGTTCCATCGCATCCAGTTCACTCCCGACCTGTTGCCGGCCGATATCACCGGCACCGAGATCTATCGCCCGGAAACCGGCAGCTTCGTGTTCCAACAAGGGCCGATCTTCCACAACCTGGTGCTGGCCGACGAAATCAACCGTGCCCCGGCCAAGGTGCAATCCGCCTTGCTGGAGGCCATGGCCGAGCGCCAGGTCAGTGTCGGGCGCAGCACCTATGAGTTGTCGCCGCTGTTTCTGGTGATGGCCACGCAGAACCCCATCGAGCAGGAAGGCACCTACCCGTTGCCCGAAGCCCAGCTCGACCGTTTCCTGATGCATGTCAAGATCGGCTTCCCGGACGCCGCCGTGGAGCGGCGCATCCTGCAACAGGCGCGGGGCGAAGCGCTCAACGGCGAAACCAAGCCTGAACGCCGCGTCAGCCAGCAGGCGATCTTTGCCGCGCGCAAGGAAATCCTCGGCCTGTACATGGCCGATGCGGTGGAGGAATACCTGGTGCAGTTGGTCATGGCCACGCGCACCCCGGCCAAGTTCGACCCGGAGATGGCCGAATGGATCGCCTACGGCGCCAGCCCGCGCGGCTCCATCGCCCTCGACCGCTGCGCCCGTGCCCATGCCTGGCTGGCCGGGCGTGACTTTGTCAGCCCGGAGGATATCCAGGCGGTGCTGTTCGACGTGCTGCGCCACCGCATCATCCTGTCCTTCGAAGCCGAAGCCGCCGGGATCGACCAGGACCGCGTAGTACAACGCATTCTCGACGTCGTTGCCGTCGCTTGAAGTCGATGAACGCCAGCGATGGAATCCGCGTCACCCTCAGCGAATTGATTGAGATGCGCCACCGCGTGCGCGAAGTGCAGCTGTTTTCCACGCCGAGCCAGCGCAGCCCGCTGATTGGCCTGCACCACTCCAAGCTGCGCGGGCGCGGCGTCGACTTCGACCAGGTGCGCGTGTACCAGGCCGGGGACGACGTGCGCACCATCGACTGGCGTGTGACCGCGCGCACCCAGGAACCGCATACCAAGCTGTTCCACGAAGAACGCGAACGCCCGATCTTTATCATGGTGGAGCAAAGTTGCCGGCTGTTTTTCGGTTCGGGGCAGATGTTCAAGTCGGTGCTGGCGGCCCAGGCCGCCAGCCTGATCGGCTGGGCAGCCCTGGGGCATAACGACCGCGTCGGCGGGCTGGTGTTCGGTGACAACGAGCACTACGAAATCAAACCCCGGCGCAGCAAGCAAAGCCTGCTGCAATTGCTCAACCGCCTGGTGCGGGTCAACCAGAGCCTCAACACCGAGAGCCGCCCCGAAGCCGACGCCCTGGGCATGGCCCTGCGCCGTGGGCGTGAAGTCCTGCGCCCGGGCAGCCTGGTGATCGTGATCTGTGATGAACGCGCCCTCACCGAAGGTGCAGAACAACAACTGAGCCTGCTGTCACGCCATTGCGACTTGCTGCTGATGCCGATCTCCGACCCGCTGGACCATGCCCTGCCCGCCGCCGGGCTGCTGCGTTTCGCGCAAAGAGGCGCACAGTTGGAACTGGACACATTGAATTTCGACTTGCGCCAAGCCTACAAGGCCCAGGCCGAAGCGCGCATCGCCCGCTGGGAATTGCTCGCGCAGAAACTGCGAATACTGTTGATGCCGTTGAGCACCCAGAGTGAAATGGTCGAGCAACTGCGCGAATACCTCAACCCGCAACGCCCGGTTAAAAAGCAATGAGCAGCCTCGACCAACTGCAACCTTTGATCGCCCCGCCGAGCATTGGCTTCTGGCCACCCGCGCCCGGCTGGTGGCTGTTGCTGCTGATCATCCCGCTGCTGGGCTGGGGCCTGTGGTCGTTGCGCCGCTTTGTGCCCGCGCGGCGCCCCTTGGCTCGCGCCGAACAACCGCTCGACCCGCTGCGCATCGCGGCCCTGGCGGAACTCGCCCTGATGCCCAAACCCTATGACGGCGCCCCCGCCGGCGCCTGGCTGCAGCAGCTCAATGGCCTGCTCAAGCGCTTGTGCCGCAACGACTATCCCTACAGCCAGAGCCACACCCTCAACGGCCGCAAATGGCTGGCGTTCCTCGATAACCGCTGCCCCGCCGCCGGCCTCACGCGCTGGATGGTGCTGGTGGAAGGCGCCTATAAACCCGAATGCAAACTCGATGACAAAGCCATCGCGGGCCTGACCCAAGCCGTCGACACCTGGATTCGCAAACATGTTTGAGTTCGCCTGGCCGTGGATCTTCGCCCTGTTGCCATTGCCCTGGGTGATGCGGCTTATATTGCCGGCGGCCGACAGCGGCGAGCCGGCGTTGAAAGTCAGCTACCTCAGCGACCTCGAAGGCCTCGCCCGCCGCCGCGCGCGGGTCAACCTGCCCGGCTGGCGCCAGCAGGCCCCGTTCGTGCTGCTGTGGCTGCTGCTGCTGACGGCCGCCGCCCGGCCCGAGTGGCTCGGCGAACCGCTGCCGATTGCCGCCAGTGGCCGCGATCTACTGGTGGCGGTGGACGTGTCCGGTTCCATGGACTTTCCCGACATGCACTGGCAGGACGAGGACGTCAGCCGCCTGAGCCTGGTCCAGCACCTGCTCGGCGACTTCCTAGAAGCGCGCGAAGGTGACCGCGTGGGCCTGATCCTGTTCGGCAGCCAAGCCTACCTGCAAGCGCCGCTGACCTTCGACCGCCGCACTGTACGCACCTGGCTGGATGAAGCGCGCATCGGCATCGCCGGCAAGAACACCGCCATCGGCGACGCCATCGGCCTGGCCCTGAAACGCCTGCGCCAGCGTCCAGCGCAAAGCCGCGTGCTGATCCTGGTCACCGACGGCGCCAACAATGCCGGGCAGATCGACCCGCTGACCGCCGCGCGCCTGGCGGCTGAGGAAGGCGTGAAGATCTACCCCATCGGCATCGGTGCCGACCCCGAACAAACCGGCTCCCTGGGGATCCTGGGCGTCAACCCGAGCCTGGACCTCGACGAACCGGCGCTCAAGGCAATCGCCGAGGCCACCGGCGGGCGCTACTTCCGCGCGCGCGACGGCGAGGAACTGCAAGCGATCAAGGACACCCTTGATCAACTCGAACCGGTCGAGCAACAACCCACCCAGGCCCGCCCCGCCCAGGCGCTCTACAGCGCCCCCCTGGCATTGGCGTTGATCCTAAGCCTGTTGCTGGTGATCCAGGAGCGCTGGCCCAACAACGCCTTGCAACGGCTGTTCAACAAACTCTCCACCAAGGGCCATTTCCTGCAACAACACCCTGAATGGCGCCAGCGCCTGAACCGCCTGCGTTTGCGGAGGCGTCGATGATCGACCTGTGGCCGCATTGGTTCCGTCCCTGGTGGCTGTTGCTGCTGCCGCTGCTCGGCTGGTTGCTGTGGCAACTGTGGCATCGGCAAAAACGCGCCGGGCGCTGGCAGATGATCCTGCCACCGGCCTTCCACGCCGTGCTGCTCAGCGGCGGCAACGGGCGCGAAAGCAAATCGCCCTGGGTGATCCTCGGCATCGCCTGGCTGCTCGCGCTTCTCGCCTTGCTCGGCCCGAGCTGGCAACGGGTGGAACAAACCAGCCAGAAACCGTCCGACCCGCTGGTGGTGCTGCTGGAACTGACCCCGGAGATGCTCGCCACCGACAGCCCGCCCAGCCGCCTGGAACAGGCTCGGCGCAAACTGTATGACTTGTTGCAGGCGCGCAGCGACGCGCAAACCGCCATCGTCGTGTATGCCGGCAGTGCGCACATACTGGTGCCGCTGTCGGACGACCTGGCCACCAGCCGCAACCTGCTCGAAGCCCTGCGCCCCTCGCTGATGCCCGAGCCCGGCCATCGCGCCGACCTGGCCGTGGACAAAGCCCTGGGCCTGCTCAAGCAAGGCGGTCTCGGCCAGGGGCGCCTGTTGCTGATTGGCTCCTCGCTGTCCAAACAGGAACGCCAGGGCATTCGCTTGCTGCTGCAAGGCAGCCAGGCGCCCAGCCTGTCGATCCTCGGCGTTGGCAGCCGTGAAGGCACGCCGGTGACCCAGGAAAGCGGCGAGTTCCTCAAGGACGAACAGGGCGCGATCCTGGTGCCGCGCCTCGACAGCCCGACGCTCAAGGCGTTCGCCAGCGAGATGGGCGGCCGTTACCGCGCCGCTCGCCTGGACGACAAGGACCTGCGCCAACTTGGCGTACTCGACACG
The DNA here is from genome assembly GCF_029457515.1 of Pseudomonas sp. G11. NCBI lineage: Bacteria > Pseudomonadati > Pseudomonadota > Gammaproteobacteria > Pseudomonadales > Pseudomonadaceae > Pseudomonas > Pseudomonas sp. G11. The sequence continues at coordinate 3,444,040 of NZ_CP120377.1, read as the reverse complement.
CCCCAAGCCCTGCGCAACGACGGCCAACTGCTGCACCTCGACACCTGGGCCGACCAGGGCTACTGGCTGCTCCTGCCGCTGTTGCTGCTGGCCGCCTGCGCCGGGCGCCGGGGCTGGCTGTTCTGCCTGCCGTTGCTGCTGTTGGGCGCGCCGCAGCCCAGCTACGCGTTCGAATTCCAGGACCTCTGGCTGCGCCCTGACCAGCAAGGCCAGTACCTGCTGAAGAAAAAGCACCCCGCCGAAGCCGCCGAGCGTTTCGAAGACCCACAATGGCAAGGCGTGGCGCTATACGAGGCCGGTAACTACGCCGAGGCCATCAAGCGTTTCGCCGAGGGCAGCGACGCCTATTCCCACTACAATCGCGGCAATGCCCTGGCCAAGTCCGGCGAACTGGAAGCGGCTATCGACGCCTATGAACAGGCGCTGGAAGCCCAGCCCGACCTGCAACCGGCCCTGAAGAACAAAGCCCTGGTGGAGAGCCTGATCCAGCAACAGGCCCAGCCCGAGCCGACTCAGCCGGCAAAAAACGAGGATGACGAAACCACCCAACCCGGCCAAACTGCGCAACCGGGCGCCACTGGGCAAAGTGCCACAGGAGGCGAGGAGTCATCCCCAGCCCAGGGTGAAACCGGCACCCATGATACCCAGGCCGGCGCCACGCCGCAGGCCGGTGGCAATGACGTGCCGGGCAGCGAGCTGGGGGATGAGCAGACCACCACCCCGCCCTTGCGCCCCACGGACACCAGCCTTGACGGTGAACGCCGCCAGGCCCTGGAACAATGGCTGCAGGAGATCCCGGACAACCCCGGCGAACTGCTGCGGCGCAAATTCTGGTACGAACAGCAACAGCATCAGGACAAGACTCGATGAGCCGCCGCACCACCCTTCTGCTTCTGCTCGCGTTATCGGCAGGCCACGCCCAGGCGGCGAGCCTGGTCGCCAGCGTCGACCGCAGCCGCCTCAACTCCGGGGAAACGGTAGAACTGACGGTGGAATCCAGCGACGTCACCCAGTTCGGCAAGCCGGACCTGTCGCCCCTGGATGCGCAGTTCGAAGTCAGCGGCACCCGGCAGATCAACCAGCTCACCACCTTGGGTGGCGACAATCACGCCACCACGCGCTGGATCATTACCCTGCTGCCCAAGGAAAACGGCAACGTGGTGATTCCACCGTTGCAAGTGGGTGAATACAAGACCCAGCCCATTACCCTGCAAGTCGTGGAAACCAGCAGCCAGGACACCAATGCCGAACTCGCGCCGGTCTTTGTCGAAGCCAACCTCGACCAGTCCACCGTGTACGTCCAGGCCCAGGCCCTGTTAACACTGCGCGTCTACCACTCGGTGTCGCTGTACGACGACAGCAGCCTCACGCCGTTGCAGATCCCCGATGCGCGCATCGAGCAACTGGGCGAGTCACGCACCTACGAAAAGGTCATCAACAGCATTCGCCACGGTGTGATCGAAACCCGCTATGCCATCTACCCGCAGCACAGCGGCAACCTGGCGATACCCACGCAGACCTTCAGCGCCACGTTGGTGGAGTCGCGTCCGCAGCAAGAGAACAGCTTGCAAGGCACCAAGCCCGGCAAGCTGATTCACGTCAGCTCCGCGCCGCTGCAACTGACGGTCAAGCCGAAGCCGGAACTCTACCCGGCCGACGCCCCCTGGTTACCGGCACGCAGCCTGACCTTGAGCGAAAACTGGAACCCCGAGCCGACCCACGTGCAGGTCGGCGACTCCCTGACCCGCAGCCTCACGCTCAAGGCCGAAGGCTTGTCCAGCGCGCAGCTGCCGGCCCTGCCCAGCACCGACATCAACGGCCTGCGCCGCTACCCGGACCAACCGGTGCTCGCCAACCAGAACAACGACCGCGGCCTGATCGGCAGCCGCGAAGACCGCGAAGCGCTGGTGCCCACCCACGTCGGCGCCCTTGAGCTGCCACCGGTGGAAGTGGTGTGGTGGAACACCCACGAAGATCACCTGGAACGCACCAGCCTGCCGGCCCGCACCCTGCAAGTCGCGAACAACCCGAGCCTGGTGGTGGACACCCCCGCCACCCCCACCATCATCACCGCCCCCGACGATAGCCGCCTGTGGCTGTGGCAACTGAGCACCTTGATCCTGGCTTGCACCACCCTGCTCGGCTTCGGCCTGTGGTGGCGGGCACGCTGGCAGCCGGCCGTATTGCGCGCCGCCCAGACCGGCCCGAGCCCGCGCACCCTGCTCGACGACCTCAAGCGCGCCGCCCAGGCCAACGACCCCCAGGCCACCCGCCAGGCGCTGGATGCGTGGGCGCGGCAACAGCCGGAAACCCTGGCCGACATGGCGGCGCGGTTCGTGCCGCTGTCGGATGCGCTGGATGGGTTGAACGGCGCGCTCTACAGCGAGAGCGGCCACTATTGGGTCGGCGAAGACCTGTGGCGTGCGGTGAAAGCCATCCCGATGGCCGAGCGTGAGCAGGACCCAGCGACGGATACCACCAGCTTGCCGCCGCTATATCCCAAATAAGCCCCGCTGCATCCCTGACACTCCACAAATCAAAATATGGGAGGGGCCGTGCGACGATTCGACTTGCCCCTGATTGCGATGGGTTGGCTCGACGCTGAACGCCCGGCAGACAGGGCTGCTGTGGCGAGCAGGCTTGCCCTGCGTTGGGCTGCGAAGCGGCCCCAAAACCAGCCACTGAGGCGCGCCTGACACAGCGCAGGTGTCTTTGTCAGGGGCCGCTTCGCGGCCCAACGCAGGGCAAGCCTGCTCGCCACGGCTGCCCGCTTGTCACAACTGCCTGATTGCCAAAGGGGGGTTATGCGTCGTCTGAAGCAGCGTGTTCGCAATACAGGTAAACTCCCCTCCTTTTCATCTTCTCCGCGGAGTTCGCCTTGCGTCTGTTCCACACCTCCGACTGGCACCTTGGGCAAAACCTGCACGGCCAGGAACGCGACTTCGAACATGCCTGTTTCCTTGAGTGGCTGCTGCGCCAGCTCCATACCCACCAACCTGACGTGCTGTTGATCGCCGGCGACATCTTCGACACGGTCAACCCGCCGCTCAAGGCCCAGGAGCGTCTGTACGACTTCATCATCAGCGCCCACGAACAAAACCCCGACCTCACCATAGTAATGATCGCCGGCAACCACGACTCCGGCTCGCGGATCGAACTGCCCGCCCCGTTGATGCGGCGCTTGCACACCCATGCCCTGGGCCGCGTGCTATGGCTGGACGACGGCCAACTGGACGCCGAACGCCTGCTGATTCCCCTGCCGAATGCCAAGGGCAAGGTTGCCGCGTGGTGCCTGGCGCTGCCGTTCCTGCGCCCGGCGGAAGTCACCGGGGCGCACCTGGGCGACGACTACCTGCACGGCATCGGCCAGGTCCATGAATGGCTGATCGCCGCCGCCAACGCCAAACGCAAAAAAGGCCAGGCGCTGATTGCCATCAGCCATGCGCACATGGCCGGCGGCTCGGTGTCGGAAGACTCCGAGCGCAGCCTGATCATCGGCAATGCCGAGGCGCTGCCGGCCAAACTGTTCGATAAAAGTGTCGGCTATGTCGCCCTCGGCCATTTGCACAAGCCGCAAAAGGTGAATGGCGAAGAGCGCATTCGCTACAGCGGCTCGCCGATTCCACTGTCGTTTTCCGAAATTGGCTACAAGCACCAGATTCTCGACGTGACGTTCCAGGGCGAACGACTGGTCAGCGTCGAGCCGCTCCTGATCCCGCGTTCGGTCAACCTGCAACGCCTGGAAGCGGCGCCCCTGGCCGACATCCTCAAGCAACTGGCCGAGCTGCCCGACATCGACCTGTTGGCCGAAACCCAGCGCCATCCCTGGCTGGAGGTGCGGGTACGCCTGGACGAGCCGCAACCCGACCTGCGCCAGCAAATCGAAACCGCCCTGCAAGGCAAGGCCGTGCGCCTGGTGCGCATCGCTGCCGAATACGCCGGCAAACGCGGCAGCGACGACACGGACGATCAACACCTGATCGAACTCGACCAGCTCACTCCCCAGGAGCTGTTCAGTCGCGCCTGGCAGGACAGCTACGGCAGTGAAGTGGATGAACAGACCTTGAAGGATTTCGCCGTGCTGCTCCAGGAAGTACAACAGGAGGGCGAACAGCCATGAAGATCCTCGCCATCCGCCTGAAAAACCTCGCCTCCCTGGCCGGCCCGTTCGAGATCGACTTTACCGCCGAGCCCCTGGCCAGCGCCGGGCTGTTCGCCATCACCGGGCCAACCGGCGCCGGTAAAAGTACCCTGCTCGATGCCCTGTGCCTGGCGCTGTTCGGCGCGGTGCCGCGCCTGGGCGATACCGGCCAGGCCAAGATGCCCGACGCTGATACCGATATCTCCATCGGTGACCCGCGTACCCTGATCCGTCGCGGCACCGGCGGCGGTTATGCCGAGGTGGACTTCGTCGGCGTCAACGGCCGTCGCTACCGCGCGCGCTGGGAAGCCAACCGCGCACGTGACAAAGCCAGCGGCAAGCTGCAAAACAGCCGGCAAAGCCTGATCGACCTGGACAGCGACCAACTGCTGGCCAGCCAGAAAACCGAATACAAGACCCAGCTGGAACTGGCCCTGGGCCTGAATTTCGAGCAATTCACCCGCGCGGTGTTGCTGGCGCAAAGCGAGTTCAGTGCGTTCCTCAAGGCCAACGACAACGAGCGCAGCGAGCTGCTGGAAAAACTCACCGACACCGCGCTCTACACCCAGTTGGGCCGTCGGGCCTTCGACAAGGCCAAGGACGCCAAGGACGCGCACAAGCAGCTGCAAGACCAGGCCACTGGCGTGGTGCCCCTGGCGCCTGAAGCCCGCGCCGAACTCGACCAGCAACTGGCCGACGCGCAGCAACAGCTCAAAACCCAACAAAACCAGCTCAAACAGCTGGAATTGCAGCACACCTGGCTCAAGGAACTGCGCGAATGGCAGGAGCGCCAGAGCAGTGCCACCGAGCAGCTCCAGCGTGCGCAAGCGGAGTGGGACAACCAGGCCACGCAGCGCCAGGACCTGAGCCGCCTCGATCAACTGGCACCGCAACGCCATCAGTTTGCGCGCAGGGCAGAACTCCTCACCTTGCTGGCGCCGCTGGCCGCGCAGATTCAGGCGCACATCGAGCAACAGGCCGAGTTGCATACCCGCCAGGCCCAGGCCCAACAACAGCAGATATCGGCCCAGGCGGCACTGGCCGAAGCCCTCAAGGCCCAGGGCGACGCCGTGCCGTTGCTGCGCCAGGCCTTTGAAGCACAAAGCACCCTCGCCCACTTGACCAGAGACCTGGCCAAGCGCACCGAGGACAAACAGCAACACGAAACCGCCTGCGCCGAAGGCCAGGCGCTGCTCAAGGGCTTGCAGGACAAGCACACCCACGTTGCCGAGCGCTTGCAACGCCTGGCCGCCGAACTTGAACGCAGCAGCGCCCTCGCCCCGCTCAGCGAGGCCTGGGGCGCCTACCGCGACCGCCTGCAACAGCTGATGCTGATCGGTAATCGCCTGAAGAAAGGCCAGTCCGAACTGCCGCAACTGGAACAGCGCGCCACGACCGCCGCGGAAAAGTTCGCCCAACAACGTGACGCGCTCGACCTGCTGTACCAAGAAGCCGGTGCCGAGCCGCACGCCGTGGCCGAGCAGATCCAATTGCTGGCCAGCCTGCTGCAAGACAATCGCAAGCAGCAACGCGCCTTCGAAGACCTGACTCGCCTGTGGGACAGCCAACAACAGCTGGACCAGCAAGCCGCAGCCCTGACGCAAAAACTCGCAGACGCCCAGCAGCAGCGCGAACAACTGAACCAGACCGGCCTGCAAACCAAGGCCGAACTGGCCGTCGCCGAACAAACCCTGACGGTGACCAAGCAACTGCTGGAACGCCAGCGCCTGGCGCGCAGTGCCAGCGTCGAGGAATTGCGCGAGCAATTGCAGGACGGCCAGCCCTGCCCGGTGTGCGGCAGCCATGAGCATCCGTATCACCAGCCCGAGGCCCTGCTGCAAAGCCTGGGTCGCCATGATGAAAGCGAAGAGGCCACGGCGCAGAAAGCCGTCGACACCCTCAAGGAAAAACTCACCGAGCTACGTGGCGAAGTGGGCGGCCTGATCGCCCAGCAAAAAGAATTCCTGCAACAACAGGAACACCTGGCAACCCAACAGCACGCGCTCCAGCCCAGCCTGGACGCGCACCCACTGGCGGCCTCGCTGTTCAATCAGGACGAAGCCAAACGCAGCCATTGGTTGGCCCAGCAACTCAGCCAACTGACCCAAAGCATCACCCAGGACGAACAACGCCAGGGCGCCCTGCTCAACCTGCAGCAAAACGCCGGGCGCTTGCAGCAACAACTGCAAGCCGCCCAGGACGCGAGCCAGCAGGCACGCCAATTGCTGGTCGACCAGCAGCGCGAGCTGTCCAACGACCGCGAGCGCCTCGACGAAGAACTCAACGCCTTCGCCAGCCTGCTGCCCGCCGACACCCTGGAAGGCTTGCGCAGCGACCCGGCCGCGACCTTCATGCAATTGGACCAGCAGGTCAGCCAGCGCCTTGAGCAGCTTGGTCATCAACATGACGAGCTGGCCGAGCAGCAGGAACGCCAGCGGGCCATCGAGAAAGAACACACGCACCAGCAGCATCGCCAACAGCAGCTCGACGTCTTGCATCAGCAGGTCACCGAGTTGAGCGAGCAACAGCTGGCCGCCCAGGCCACGCTCACCGCGCTGCTGGGCGAGCACACCAGCGCCGAACACTGGCAGCAGCAGCTGGAACAGGTGGTGGTGCAGTCACGCCAGAGCGAGGCCGACGCCAACCAGCAGTTGCAGGACATCCGCAACCAACTGATCCAACTGGCCGCCGACCTCAAGGCCCAGCAGGAGCGCCAGCAATCCTTCGAAGCCGAACAGCACACCCTCGATGCCCGCACCCACGAATGGCGCGCCCTGCACCCCGAACTGGATGACCACGGCCTGGCCCGCCTGCTGGCGTTCGACGACAAGCAGGTCAGCGAGCTGCGCCAGCAGGTGCAACACAGCGAAAAAGCCGTCGAACAAGCCAAGGTTTTGCTGCAAGAGCGCGAGCAACGCCTGGCCGAACACCTGGCCTTGCACAACGGCAACCTGGAAGCCGAAGCGCTCGACAGCGCCCTGGCCGCCCTCAACCAGCAATTGGCCGAGGGCGAAAAACAGTGCGCCGAGTTGCGTGCGCGCCAAGCCGACGACCAACGTCGCCAGGACGCCAACCACGCCCTGGCCGAGCAAATCGCCAGAGCCTATGACGAGTGGCAACGCTGGGCGCGCCTGAATGCGCTGATCGGCTCGGCCACCGGTGACACGTTCCGCAAGATCGCCCAGGCCTATAACCTCGACTTGCTCGTGCACCATGCCAACGTGCAATTGCGCCAGCTGGTGCGCCGCTACCGCCTCAAACGCGGTGGCAGCATGCTCGGGCTACTGGTGATGGACACCGAAATGGGCGACGAACTGCGCTCGGTGCATTCGCTGTCCGGCGGCGAGACATTCCTGGTGTCGCTGGCACTGGCATTGGGCCTGGCGTCGATGGCGTCGAGTACGTTGAAGATCGAATCGCTGTTTATCGACGAAGGCTTCGGCAGCCTCGACCCTGAGTCGCTGCAACTGGCGATGGACGCCCTGGACGGCTTGCAGGCCCAGGGCCGCAAGGTGGCGGTGATCTCCCACGTGCAGGAAATGCACGAACGCATCCCGGTGCAGATCCAGGTCAAGCGCCAGGGCAACGGCCTGAGCACCCTGGAGGTCAAGTGAGCGAAGCGCTGCTGTATTCATTCCGGCGCTGCCCGTATGCGATGCGCGCGCGCCTGGCCTTGGGTTATTCCGGCGTGCCCGTACGCATCATCGAAGTCAGCCTGAAAGCCAAGCCCGCTGAAATGCTGGCACTGTCCCCAAAAGGCACGGTGCCAGTGTTGAGTGTGGACGCTCAGGTGATCGATGAAAGCCTGGCGATCATGCAATGGGCGTTGGCGCAGCACGACCCGGAGGACTGGTTGCTGCAGGGTGATCCTGCGGTGCTGGCACTGATTGCCGAGAACGATCAGGTATTCAAGCATCACTTGAATCGATACAAGTACGCCGAGCGCTACCCGGAGCAACCGATGGAAGCGCATCGGGCCGAGGGCGAAATGTTCTTGCAGAAACTGGAGGGGTTGCTGGCGCATCGCGCCTATTTGCTCGCAGACCATCCGAGCCTGGCGGACATGGCCTTGCTGCCGTTTGTACGGCAATTTGCGCATGTCGATCGAGAATGGTTTGCCGGCACCCCCTACAGCGGGTTGCAGCGCTGGTTGGACACGCTCCTGCAATCGCCGCTGTTTATCGGGGTGATGGCGAAGGCTTAGCCTTCCACCAAGTTCAATAATCGCTCACGGGCGATCTCCGGCTCGTTGTCCACCAGCTGCACGGAGGACAGGATCGGGGCGGAATAGAGGAACAGGATTACTGCTGCCAGTCGGAGTGCCATGCTGTCGATTCCAGGAAGAAAGGAGTCAATATTTCAGCGTCAAATTTAAACACATGTCATTGTGCCATTACCTCTATTTTTTTCCTCCCGACGCACAAACGCCAAACCACTCGAACGCAAGTGGCTACGTTCCAGTGGTTTGGCGTCTGCTTGTGTGCAGGGTCAATCAGCGCTCACTGCTGGGTTTTGTGATCCAGGGCGGCATAGAAGTTGGCGCTTTGTTGCAGGTATTTCTGGGTGTAGGCGCTGGTGCTGGATTTTTTGCCGGTCAGTTCCACACTGGCGGCCGCTGGCAGGGCCACTGTGGCGGAAACGGCGGAAGCGGCGATGATCGAGAAGAGATTGAAGTTCATGTCGGTAACCCTTGTGTTCGTTTGGTTGAGTGGCCGGGGAAGGCCTTGGAACCAAACTTACGCCCGAGGGCTGAGCCTTAGAAATGCTTTGAAACAGTAGCCGCTATTAATCGAATTAATACAAAGGGTCAGGCCCCGCGGTGCGGGGCCTGTGGCTTATTGACGCACCAGGAACTTGAGGTCGCTGGGGGCATCGATCGGCAATTTCTGCACGGTTTTACCCAGCAGGCCGGTCTTGGGGTCGCGTTCAACCACCACGATTTCATTGCTTTTCTGGTTGGCGATCAGCAGGAACCTGCCGCTCGGGTCCAGGCTGAACTCACGCGGGTGGTCGCCTTCCACGGAGCGGCGCTGCAATTCCTTGAGGTGCGCGGTGGTCGGGTCGATGCTGAACACCAGCACCTGATTGGCCGTCCCCCGGTTGCTCACGTACAGGAACTTGCCGTCGCTGGACGCGTGCAGCGCGGCACCCGCTTTGTCCGACACCGGTTGCCCGGCGGCGAAATCCACCAGTTGGGTCTGGGTGAGCTTACCGTCGTTGTAATCGAATACCGCGACCTGGGCGCTCATCTCGGTGGTCAGCCAGGCGTGCTTGCCGTCCGCGCTGAACAGCAAGTGTCGCGGGCCGCTGCCGGGTGGCAGTGGCACCGACGCAGGGGTCGCCGGGGTCAATGGCAGTTCGTGGTTGGCCCTGGGGTCATAGTGGTAGGCAAACACCTTGTCGGCGCCCAGGTCCTGGACAAACACATATTTGCCATCCGGCGATGACACCACCGAATGCACATGGTTGGAGGCCTGGCGCTCGGGGTTCACACGGCTGGCCGGGTGCCCGCTCAGTTGCACCGGTGCCGACAGCTTGCCGCCCGCGTCGACCGGCAGGATCGCCAGGCTGCCGCCCGGATCTTCGAGGACCGAATAGTTGGCGACGAACAGGTAGCGGCCATCCACGGCGACGCTGGAATGCGTTGGTTCGTTGCCCAGGCTCTGCACCTGGTTGATCAGGGTCAGTTGATGGCTCTGCGGGTCGATGCTGTAGCTGCTGACGCGGCCAACCGGGTCTTTCTGGCCAGGACCGTTCTCGTTGACCACAAACAGGTGCTTCTGGTCTTTGGAGAGCGTCAGCCACGACGGGTTGGCGGCCTTCGCGGCCAGCACCGGCTTGCCATTGAACTGGCCAGTACGGGTATCGAATTGCAGGCGGTAGATCCCTTCGCTGCTGCCCGCCGTGTAGCTGCCCACCAGCAGTTCATAGGTGTCGGCGGGCGCGGCCTGCACCGACATCGCACCGACACTGCCCGCCATCAGCAGGGGCCAGAATTTACGCATCATCATCCGCTTCATCCTCATCGTTATTGTTGCCGGTGACCGCGCTCATGCAGACCAGGCGGTACTCGCCGGAGTCACCGATCAGGGTCCAGCTTTGCAAGGTCTCATCGAAGGTGGCGGTCTCCACCTGTTGCCGGCTGAAGCTCCAGCGTTTTTCCGCACGCCCGTCCATGGCGATGATCTGCAATGTCTCATCATTGAGCGTGAAGTCGAAGGCGTGCAGCCCGTCGATTTCAAGCATGTCGCTGGTGGCTAGGACGTCGGGCAGTTTTTCGGCAGTCATGGCAGGTCAATCATCTACGGGAAAACGCCAATGATAGCCCAGGGGCCCCAGGACGGTGCCGGTTTCGCTACCGGGTGCGTTACAAATACGTCGAAACAGACGCCTCTGCCCCGCACCGCTCAAGGCGTGGGCCCGAGTTCCCGGGGCACCTGGAAACAGTTCATAACGCATTGCCGAAGCTGGGCGTGCAACGGGCGGGTATTTTTCCCAGCCTGTTTTTGTCTCCCCCAGCCAAGGAAGTGCCTGTATGCAATCGGTCAGAAACACCCCCCGCCTGTTCACGTTTTCGTTGCCGATCGAACCTGAGCCATCGGCCAGCCGTCAACCTGCTACACCGGCGCCCGAGCCCGCGACACCCACAAGAACCGCCCGCTTATTCTCCCCAGGGCGGGGCAAAGTGCCCCTGAGCCTGCAAGGCAAGCTCGCAGCCGCTCATCCAGCCCCCACACCGCCCGACACGCCCGCCAAGGTGGTGGCCAACCAGTTCGCCACGCGCCCGACCGTGCGCTCAGTGGTCGCCAAACTGCTCGACGACGCGCTGAAAATCGACAGCGCCAACACCGCTCTGGCCGGTTCCTCGCCAGACCGGCCGACACCCCTGCTGGACCTTGCCCTTGAGCATCTGGCCAGCGGCGCCGAGCTGGACTTTTCCGGCCCGCGCCAGTGGGTCAAGTCCGACACCGGCAGCCCTGCCCCACTGGACAGCCATTCGCTCGACCTGGCGCTCCGCAGCCTGCGCCCCAACCTCAAGCCTGCCTACGCCGAAGCGTTGAGCCAGTACTGGGGCCAGCCGGCCTTTGGCGCCACCAGCCACTGGCTGTGGCTCAGCGATACATTGAAAAACACCCTGCGCATCGCCGGCCTCCAGCAACCCGGCCTGGACCCGCAGCAACGCGAAACCCTCGACCAGATCAGCCGCTACCCCGATGCTGGCGAACGCAACACCCTGTACGGTGCGGGCGCCGCCAAGGTATTCAGGGTGGACGCGACCCTGACGCATCAAGGCACTGCGTCTACGGTGAGCAGCCCAGACCTTTTGATCACACGCCAGGTGGGCGAACGCACCCTGGTGCTGCACGCGACGGCCCAGGGCGTTGTCACGCCTTATACCTCCCTGGAAGCCTTCGCCACAGCCTGGGAGCGTCAACTCAGCGCAACGTTCACGTTCGATCACCTGACCTGGAAACGCACCGAGTCGGATGGCACCGTGTTCGATACCCAGGCCGCCATCATGCTCGATCAACAGTTGCAGAACCTGGACGCGATACAGCTGCCGGCCAAAACCAGTGTGACCAACCTGGAGCAGGTCTTTACCCAGGCCAGCGACACCTCGCACTGGTTCAGTGACACGGCGTCGACGGCGCGGCTTGAGCAGATGCAACGCAAGATGCCGCCATGGCTGACCCAGGCCAGCGACGCCGACAGTTTCACCTACCAACGCCAGACCCTTGCGCTGGCCAGCAGTGTGCAGCGCCACCAGGGGCGCACCTTCCTCACCGACATCCCCGACCTGCGCACCTATGCCGAGCAACAGCTCGACGCACATTTGGCGCCCAAGGGCTATACCGCCAAAGACTTGGAGATCACGTTCAACGTGCCGGTCGGCGACCTCGGCAGCGGTTATATCGAACCGATCAAGATGAACCTGGTGGACATGGCCCTGGAAAATCTTGCCGGCCTGCCCAAGGGCGCCATGGAGATTCGCCTGCGCGGGCAACGGGTGAACGACGTGCAGATGCCGCAGAGGCTCAAGGACCTGATCAGCAGCGTCGATATCGGCCAACACTATCCGACCCTGCTCAATCAGCAACTGCTCAGTGATACCGAGCAGGCGCGGCAGCGTAGCGCCTTGTTTACCGAGCAGGTGCCTGTGCAACTGGCCCTGCAGGCCCTGGAACTCAAGCTCAAGGGCGAAGCCGGTGTAACCGACGGGGGTTACCGGCTGGTCGAAGCGGTGACGCGGCCCGGCAGCGGCCCGCGTACAGTCGACGGGCAGCCCGTCACCGTCCGGCCGCTGGCCTTCCTGCACAAACCCGGAGCGACGCCGGACGTGGTCGCCAATATGTTCCTGCTCGAGCCCAAGGACCCGGCACGCGGCCCGCACTTGCTGTATCGCCCGCTGCTGGCACCGCCCTTGCTGGAGTTTGCCAGCCGTGACGCTCTGCTGGCTGCGGTCCAGGCACCTGGCCCGCTGCAACACAGCATCCTGGCCTGGCTGCCCGACGACAACACCCGTGCGATCTACGCCAACGATGGTTTCAAGACCCCGCACATTGCGCACTACAGCCTGTTCAACGAATTCGATGCACCCGACACGCCCGCGCCGACGGCGTTGGCCGTCGACGGCTATGCCGCGGCCGAGGCACTGGACAAGGCGTTGCTCGACGGCCAGCTGATGCAACACCTGTTCAGTACCAATGCGCGAAGCCTGGTCACGCTCGCCGAGGGCCAGTCCGTCTCCGACGCCCAGAGCCGCTGGGCGTCCCATAAAGAACTGGGCTGGTTGTTGTTCAACACACTGCTCCCGGTGCTACGCGGCCCAGGCGCCATGGCGGGCTGGTTGGTACAACTGGCCAGCGTTGAAAACGATATCAAGCAAGCCAGCGACCCCAGTCACCCCGACCCGGCACAAGCGCTGGTCGACCTGCTGGTAAATGTCAGCACCTTACTGAGCCACACACACCCGGCGCCGGAGCGGCCGGTAGGTCACCTGCCATTTGCGCAGCGACCGGACGTGTCGATTGCCTTGCGCCGTGCCGCCGGGGAACCCTCGTCGGCACCGGCAGTGGTCACGCAGGACACCACAATGACAGGCGATGGCCTTGCCGATAGTCACCACCCCTTCGACTTTGCTTTTTCCAGCCCGCGTCAACTGAGCCCCGCCCAACGCGCATTGATCGATTCGTTCAGCGTGCCCGGCCCATCCACGCCGGTGCCCCCCATCAGCCGTGGCGAGACCGAGGGCCTGTACCTCATTGACAACAAATTGCACGCACGTATTGAAAACCGCTGGTTCCGCGTGGCGAGGGACCTGGACGGCGTCTTCGTGATCGATGAACAGGACAAGGCCCGTACCGGCCCGCCGCTGACACGCGATGCCCAGCGGCTATGGCAGTTCGATATACGTCCCAAGCTCAAGGGCGGCATGCCCAAGTCCAGTGCGAGGATGAAAGCCACGCTGGAGCGCAACAACGCACTGAGCGAGGCGAAACTCGCAACGTACGTGAACGAAGTGTTCCGCATGAAGCCTGCGGTGAGTGCCATGGAAACCGCAGGCAAGCGTGTCAAGGAAACCCAAGAGGCCCTTCAAACGTCGGACAAAACCCTCAAGACCCTATGGGGCCTGGCAAACCACGGTGAGCGCAAAGCTGACTTTACCGCGCGTTACCAGCAGGAACGCATGAAGAACCAGGGCCTGGACGCCTTGTTACGCCTTCGCCTGGAGGACTACCAAAAAAGCGTCGACACCCTGATCGCCCACCGCAAGCATGCGATTCAGGTGCTCACCGCCGAGACCCCGGCCCAGGACTTCAACGTCTTCAAGGAAAAGCGCGCCGAAGAATACCAGGCGATCGCTGAAACACTGCGCGCCAATACTACCGACTACCTGTACGTCGGCGATGAGCTCTCGCACGCCATCAGCGGCGAACCGTTGACCAGCCTGATCGAGCGCACCCGCAACAATGAACCGGGTGCCTACGCGGAGTTCATCGACAGCCTGGCCCACCGGGTTGAGCGCCTGACACGGTTGATCAAGGCCAACGAGGCGTATAACCAGGCACTCGATGAGTGGAAAAACGATTCGCCCGCGAGCAAGAAACAGGCCGAAGCCTTTATCAAGGCTACGCGCCAGCCACCGGCCGGCCAGCCATTCAACGCCAACCTGGAACGCCTCAGCGCGTTGCGCGAATTGAGCATCGACCGCAGCGTCGACACACAGTCTCCCGAGGTTGCCTTCTTCCTGGCGCGCTTCAACCGGGCAGACCTCAATAGCGTGGCGACCTCCCATATCGAACTGCAACAGCACGAAGGCTATACCACTGATGAACGTATCGCGGTCCTCAGCCACCTGATCGATCAATACCGGGCCGAATTGAGCAACACCCAGGCACTCCAGGACGTCGACCCCGTCAGCGTGCGGCCGGTGTACGGCAAGTTGTTCGTCGACTACCTGCAAGGGGTGATCGACCAGGCCCAAGCCGAGTTGGCCGATCTGATCCGCGAAGAGCAACACCTGCCGCCCGTGGCGGTGGCGCGCCAGGAACGGCCGCGCAAGTCGAACAACAAAAGGGTATTCAAGACCCGTGACAAGCAGACCCTGGTCGGCACCTTGAGGGCTGCGCAAGCCGGGCAGGACACTCCGATCATCGATGTCCTCGACAGCCGCAACGGTCAGGCGTTGACCAGTTACAGCTGGCACCCGGCCGAGGGCGAGTGGGTGCAGATCGTGCGGGCCGAACCGATAAAACCGGCGCCCGTGCCCTCGCCTAAACCGTTATCCGCCTTGATCGGCAATGCTCGCAAGCTGATGGACGAGCAGGCCGGCATCGAGCGCTCGATCCAGTTCCAGAAAAAGAAACTCGATGACCCGACGCGCCGAGAGTCGGTCAACCCCAGCGACTGGAGCGACATGCTCGAAGCCCAGGCCCAACGCCTGGAACAAGTTGCGCAGGAAGCCCAGGCCGGCCATGGCGCCCGCAGCGAAACCGCGGCGTGGGTGCAGCAATGGCAGGACGCAGCCAAGGAGATGCGCCGGCGTGCCATTGCCCATCGCTGTGACGGCTACCTGCGCCAGGCCCCCCGCGCACAAAACGTCGAGTACCTGTGGACACATGGACGCGTCGATATCGGCCTGGTCAACCGTGGCAAAAAACTCAAGGGCGGTGACTTCCTTACCGAATATGCCGTGCGCGAGAAAAATGGGCCCAAGGTGCTCTGGTATGCGCACTTCCATTACCCCACCCCCACCACGCCACGCGCCGACCACAGCGCGGCGCACCTGAAGATCCCGGAACAGCGCTTCCTGACGCAACAAGACCTCATCAACCAGGCCGGCCAGGACAACAAACGCATCGAGAGCATCGTGCGCAGCCAGATAAAAGCCCCACTGGATGAAAAACTGTTCCTGAAGCTCTAACCCAACCGCCCCAAGGAGCCGGTTTGCCCTGATGCCAGTCAGTTAAACGAACATCGCCTTCTGTAGGAGCGAGGGGGACGCCTAGTTCTTGCTCGCGAAAAACGCACAGGCGCCGCGTTGATTCAGGAAACACGCGTTATGGGGGTGTCAGAAATTTTGTGTTCGGGCATAACATGAGTAAGAGGTGCATGTATGCCAACCAAAAAGAAACCTGCGTTGCGAGAGCTGCCGAAAATCCCGAAAGAGCTGCTCGAGCAATTCACCGATGGACCGATGACCGCTGAAGCCATCGAGGACGCGTCTGCGGCGTTCAAGAAGGCTTTGATCGAGCGAGCCCTGAGTGCTGAGCTCGGGCATCACTTGGGCTATCCGCCGGGCGCGCAGCGCCCAGAGGATGAAACCAATCAGCGCAACGGCAAAAGCGGCAAGACGGTTCTAACCGGCGACGGCCCGCTCCGACTGGATATTCCTCGCGACCGGGACGGCAGTTTTTCGCCCATTTTGATCCCCAAGCACGAACGCCGCTACACCGGTTTCGACGACAAGATCATCGCCATGTATGCCCGTGGAATGACGGTCAGAGAGATCCGAGCGTTTCTTTCCGAGCAGTACGGTACTGACGTTTCTCCCGACTTCATCAGCTCTGTAACCGACGAGGTCATGGCAGAGATCGGTGCATGGCAACAGCGGCCTTTGGAGCCGATGTATCCGGTTATTTTCTTCGATGCTCTACGGGTCAAAATTCGCGAAGAGGGGCTGGTTCGCAACAAGGCGATTTACTTGGCCCTGGGCGTTTTGCCTGACGGAACACGCGATATTCTCGGCATCTGGATAGAAAATACCGAGGGCGCCAAGTTCTGGATGAAAGTTTTCAACGACCTCAAGACACGCGGCGTCGAAGACGTGTTGATTGCTGTGACCGATGGACTGAAAGGCATGCCAGAGGCTCTCAACGCCGTATTTCCAGACACGACACTGCAAACATGCATTGTTCATCTGATCCGCAACAGTCTTGATTACGCGGCCTGGGACAAGCGTCGCGAACTGGCCAAGGCGCTCAAACCGATCTATCAGGCGGTGACCGCCGAAGCGGCCGAGCAGGCACTGGATGCGTTTGAAAGCGGGCCATGGGGCAAGCAGTATCCGACGGTAGTGGCTGCCTGGCGCCGCGCTTGGGATCGTGTGATCCCATTTTTCGTGTTCCCG
Source organism: Pseudomonas sp. G11 (assembly GCF_029457515.1). NCBI lineage: Bacteria > Pseudomonadati > Pseudomonadota > Gammaproteobacteria > Pseudomonadales > Pseudomonadaceae > Pseudomonas > Pseudomonas sp. G11. Next base: position 3,427,268 of record NZ_CP120377.1, on the reverse strand, counting down.
CCGGCGATTCGAAAAGTGATCTACACGACCAACGCCATTGAGAGCATCAACGCTCAGTTGCGCAAGATCATCAAGACCCGAGGTCACTTCCCGACCGACGATGCGGCGACAAAACTGATCTGGCTTGGACTGCGCAATATCACCGCAAACTGGGGCTCCGCGGCACATGACTGGAAAAGTGCGATGAATCAATTTGCGATTCTGTACGGAGATCGATTTATCAGGCCAACCTGGTAAAGCATGGCCTGCCTGACGGCAGGCCATTACCGGCCCGCACACAAAATATCTGACAGTCCCCGCGTTATCGTTGACGTTTTTCGCGAGCAAGCTCGCTCCTACAAAGGCATTACGGCTTGCCCGCCAAAACACCTCGCCATCGCAGCCACTCCGAATGCGCGCCCCACCGTGCCCCCCTTAGCAAGCCGCCTCCCCCCTAACGGGCTACCACCTCCCCCGAACACGGCACATTAACGTGCATGGGCGCGTCTTCATTCAACGGAAAAGGAACTCCCATGCCTGCCCCAAACACCCCACCTGCCGCACAGCCGATCCGACAAGCGGTTGAAGCCCAGTTCCGCACCTGCCCGACATTGCGCTCAGTCACCGCGCAACTGCTCGCCACCAACCTCAAGGAAAAATACCCGCCGCTGACCTACCCACTCGCAGACCTTCGATTAGCCGTGCCCCGTGAAGGTGGCGGTCGCACCCTGCTCCCCTTGCTGGAGGTCACGCTGGGCTACCTGGCTGATGGCAGCTTTCCCGATGTATCGACACGCCTGGGCCTGGACAGCTACTTGAGCGGAGTCACCGGCAACCGCCTGACCTATCCCATCAATGGGCGCAGTCGCGACTATGACCTGGAGGTCATCGAAGGGGTCATCAACGAACTGCCCACGCTTCTGTTCATCGATTTTCAACAGGCATTGGCAACCTATTGGAGCCAGGACAGTGACGCCGGCGTTAGTCGCTGGAAATGGCTGGCCGATGTGCTGCAAGGCTCGCTGCTCGAATCCGCCACGCGCCAGGCCGGTGACGCAGCCCAACCACTGAACATCCTCAGCACCTTGAGCCGCTATCCCGACAGAGTCACCCGCGCCGCACGCCCCTGGCCCGAGAACGCGGTGCGCGCCTATACCCTGGAGACGGAGTTGGAACGGGCAGGCGCCCGACTCACGCTGCAAGCCAGCGAGATCCTGATCGTCAGCCGAACGCAGGTGTTGCTGTGCAGCCTCGACGGCAAGATCGACTCATACTCCGACCTGGATGCCTTCGGCCAAGCCTGGGGCGAGCGCATGCAACAACGTTTCCTGGCCGACAAGATCACCTGGCGGCAGTATGAACCCGACGGCAATATCTTCGAGATACAAGCCGCGCTGGTACTGAACCAGCAACTGGATGACCTGGCCACGATTGAACTTCCCGCCAGGTCGACGGTGACCGCCCTCGAGCAGTTGTTCGCCACCACCGTAAACCCCGGCCGATTATTCACCGCCGCCGCCACGCCCCTGGCAACCCTGTCGTCCCTCCAGACCGCCCTGCCCGACTGGCTGCAACGCGCCAGCGCCGCCGACCGCCTGGCCTATCGCCAATGCCTGATCGAACAAGCCGGGATCCGGCGCCTGACCTTGGGCGACGCCGACTTCGACGGCCTGGAAACACTGCGCAGCTACGCGACCCAGCACTTGAACCACCAACTGTGCCTGGACCGCGCCGAGGCCCTGGGCGGCGTGCGTACCTGCAGCCAGGAGACATTGTCTGCCGGGTACGCCGCCGATGACGTGGAGCTGACCTTTCATGTCCCGGTGGGCAGCCTGGAGGGCGGTTACATCGAGCCGGTCTCCATGACCCTGGTGGACCTGGCCCTGAAGAACCTCTCGGGAAGACCCAAAGGGCGCATGACCCTAAGCCACCGCTGGGGCCGGGAAGTGGAAGCCTGGCTGACCGCCGACTACATCCTCCAACTGATCCAGCGTGTCGACATCGGTAAGAATTACCCCAACTACCTGCGCCAGGCGCTGATGAGCGACACCGAGGCGGCGCAAAAACGCCAGCGGCTGTTCCAGCAGCAACGGCCCGTCCACCTGAAAATCCGGGCGCTGGAGCACAAAATCAAAGGCGAAGCGGGCCTGACGTCCCGAGGCGTCCAATATGTGAACGCGGTGCTCGATCCCGACCCCATGGCGCGTCGCATCGACGGCAACGCCATCGTCATTCGCCCGCTGGCGTTTCTGCGCAAGCCGGGGGCGACGGCGGATGTCGTGCAAAACATGTTCATCATCGAGCCTCTCGACACCCAGTTGGGGCCGCACGTGCTTTATCGTCCAGCCTATCCCGACTCACTGCGCGAATTCGCCCGCCGCGAGCAATTGCTCGCAGCCATCGTGCAGCCCGGCCCCCTGCAGGACAGCGTCCTGGCCTGGTTACCGGACGCTGCCAGGGCGATCTACAGCCATGGCGGTTTTACGCAACCCCACATCGTGCGTGTCGGCATGGGTTCGGAGTTCGACAGCCTGCCCAGGGTACCCACGCCCGCAGAACTGGCGGGGGCCGGCGACGAAAGCGGTGGCGAACTGCTTCAGTCACTCAACCACGGCAACCTCATGGAGTACCTGTTTGGCAGTGAAACCCGACAGCTGTTGGACCAGGCCGAGCGCGAGTCGACGTCCAACCGCGAAAGCCGCTGGGCGCTGATCCTGGAAGGTATGCAACTGGGGTTCAATACATTGTTGATGGCCGTGCGCGGGCCTTTGGCGGCAGTCGGTTGGCTCCTGCAACTGGCGCAAGGCCTCACCCAAGACCTGCCGGCGCTGGAAAGTGACAACCCCACCGCGAGGGAGCTGGCGTGGGTCGACCTGTTGCTCAACATCAGCCTGCTGATGGTCCATCATGGCACCCCGGCTCCCGTTGCCGACACCCCACCGTTCGATGCACAAGCCCTGACCCTCGAGCCCTTCAGGCACCCGCTGCCCGGCCCGGCAACAACGCGAACAGCAGTGGTTGCGCGTGGCATTGTCGGCCTGCCCGCGGAACCACCGGGGGGTGGCCGTACGCTGATGGATTTTGACCATTCCCTGGCCAGCGACAGCGCCTCGGCCAGGCTGTTGGACAAACTGCGATCCGTCAACATCGCCTGGCCCACGCCCGCACCAGAGCCGCTCAAGATCGGCCCCCACGCGGGGTTGTACAGCATTGACGGCCGATGGCATGCCTCCGTCGGCGGCTTGTTGTTCAGGGTCAGTATTGTTCCGGGCTTTGGCGAGGTGTTCATCATTCACCCTGAGCATCCAGACCACCCCGGTATCAAGCTCAAGACCGACGGGAGGGGCCGCTGGACCCTGGACCCTGGGCTGAAGCTGTTGGGCGGCGGCAGAAAGGACGAACTGCAAGCGCAAAACCGGCGCAAGAAAGAGCAGGTGCTCGCGCGCGTACAGGCACTCAGCCAAGAAATCCCGCAACTGCTGGAGCCATTCGATGCATCGCTTAAACCCACACAAAACGCATTGGATGCCCTGAAGCATCAACGCAAGATCGTCCAACTGACGGCAGAGCTGCTGAAAAAGGCGACTGATGCACAAAGGCCGGGGCTGGAAGCACGCCACCTGCAGGAAACCCTCAGGCACCAGACGCTGCGTAGCGAATTCGAGATTCTGCTGCAAAACCTGGAAGTCTTGTTTGCCCAGTCGCTCCCCCCGCGCCTGGAAATGGTCACGCTGGGCCAGGAACTGGAAAAAGTCGGTGGGGCGGGTGCGCACGTGCGCGACCGCGAGAAAATCCTCAACACCATCTGGGATCAACAGCTGTTCATTCACACCTTGCTATTGGGCCGGCTCAACGCCATGCGCTTCTCCCGCGCGGGGGAGCCGATGGCAGAGATGGCGCGCAGGATGTTTATCGACAATTTGCTGGGCGACCGCACCGTCTACAACGAATACATCAGCAACGCCATTGAGTCGGCCAACGTCCGCCAGCACATGGGCGAGGTCTCGGCAGCCATGGAGAACACCCTTCAACGGCTGGAACAGGACTCGCGGGCCGGGCGCGTGGTACGTCAAAAACTGCTGGATGAGATCGCCTTCCCACAGCATTTTTTTTCCGACAACCTGAAACTCAATGCGCTGAACTATCTCGCCGCTGCCAGCGTGGAAATGACCGATACCGTGCCGCCGCCCGAAGAAGACCTCTACATCAGGCGCCTTGAGCACATCGACCTGTTCGAGGTGCTGCTGTCTCACGTTGAAGTGCGCAGCAGCGCCGAATACCCGCTGGCCGAACAACGGGATGTCTACGAGACGGTCCTCAAGCAGTACAACCGCTATGAAGAGGCCATCCGCGCGCTCAAGGTCATCAACCCGCGTCGACTGCGCCCGGAGTCCGAGCGCCTGCTCAAAGGTCTCGAATATGCCAAGGCGCTTGCACAAAACGAGCTGGAAGCCGTGGTGCGCAAGCAGGAAGCGCTGGACGTGGAGCTGCCCCTGTCGAAAAACCTGCGCCCCAAACTGCCGACAAAACGTGTCTTCAAAACCCGTAGGAAGCAATACCTCATCGGCGAACTCAAGCCTGCCGGTGCACAAGGCGCCGAGGAACGTTTCACCATCACCGATACGCTGACCGGTGAAACCGTCAGCGCCTTCAGCCGACACGAAGACGGCTGGGCAGCCACCGAAGACGAACCTGCCGCCCCGGTGCCAACCGAACCACAGAGCCGCTCACTCGCTACCCTCAAAAGCCTTGGCCAGGCGCTGATCGAACAGCGCAAAGGCATTGATCACACGATTGCGACCGACCAGCAAAAACTCGACTCGCCCCTCACCCGTCAGCAGGTCAATCCGGGCGACTGGGATGAACTGCTCACCGGCCATGCGAGAAAACTCACGGCACTGGCCGAGGAAATACAGCGCGATCACCTCGACAAGCTATCGGCCCAGGACCTGGTCGACGAATACCTCGCGCAGGCCCGGGATATGAACCGGCAGGCTCAACGCGTGTGCAGTGAAGCCTACAAGCGCCAATGGCCGACACCGGAGAGCCTCAACTACCTGTGGGAGCATCAAGAAATCGACATCAACCTGACGAGCCTGGCCGACCCGCAACGTCCGACCCTCAGCGGCGACTTCTTCACCGAATACGCGGTTTACGACAAGGCGAAAAAACCGCCGGCGGTGTTGTGGTACGCGCACTTCCACTACGCCACGGCCGACGCCCCGCCCGCCCGTTACACCCGGGCGCATTTGAAGCTGCCCGAACAGCGCAAATTCACCCAGAAGGATTTGCTCAAGGAACACGTCCAAACCTACTTGCGCAACCTCCGGGACCCCGGCAGCGAACCGGTCACCAACATTGTCTATGTACTGATCACGCCTCCCGTCGACCAGATTTTCCTGGCGATCGCGCCGCTACCGCGAGCGAACCCGTGATACCGGCCTGAAGGTCCACCTTGGGGTGAGGGCCAGACGCCCTCACCCCTCAGTGGGCAAACAGCGAATTGCCCTTCTGCCCCGCCAGTTTCTCGGGCTTGATCAGGAAGCGGGCCAGCGCCGGCAGCAGCCACAGCGCGCCAAACATGTTCCACAGCAGCATGAAGGTCAGCATCAGGCCCATGTCGGCCTGGAACTTGATCGCCGAGAAGATCCAGGTGCACACGCCGATCGCCAGGCACAGGCCAGTAAACAGCACGGCCTTGCCGGTGGACTTGAGCGTCTGGTAGTAGGCCTCTTGCAGTGGCAGGCCGGCGCGCAGGAAGCTTTCCAGGCGACTGTAGATGTAGATGCCGTAGTCCACGCCAATCCCCACGCCCAGGGCCACCACCGGCAAGGTCGCGACCTTGACGCCGATCCCCATGAACGCCATCAGCGCGTTGCCCAGTACCGAGGTCAGCACCAACGGCAGCACGATGCACAGGGTCGCCGCCCAGGAACGGAAGGTGATCATGCACATGGTGGCCACGCACAGGTACACCAGGATCAGGATGGTCAACTCCGACGCCTTGATCACTTCGTTGGTGGCCGCTTCGATCCCGGCGTTACCGGCGGCGAGGATGAATTCCAGGCCGTCCTTGTTGTTCTCCTTGGCGAACGCCTGCACCGCATGCACCGCGCGGTCGAGGGTTTCGGCCTTGTGGTCGTTGAGGAACACCAGCACCGGCGCCAGCGAGCAATTGTTGTTGTACAGGCCATCGGCGCGGGCGATGGAGTTGTTCAGGACATCCGGGTTACGCGACAGGGTTTCCCATTTCAGGTTGCCCTCGTTCATGCCCTTGATCATCTGCTTGGACACGGTCACCAGCGAGATCGCCGACTGCACGCCCTCGGTGTTCTGCATCTTCCACATCAACTGGTCTATCGGCGCCATGGCTTCATAGCGCGAGCAACCTTCGGCCTTGGTCTTGACCATCACCACCAGCACGTCGGAACTGGTCGAGTAGTTGCTGATGATGAAGTTGTTGTCCTTGTTGTAGCGCGAGTCCGGGCGCAGCTCCGGCGCGCCTTGGTCCAAGTCGCCGATCTTCAGGTTCTGGCTGTACCAGAGGCCGCCGCCGAAGGCGACCAGCGCGAGCAGGATCGAGACCGGCGCCACTTTGGCACTGGCAAATTTCGACAGCAGGCGCCAGAACGGGTGGTCGCGGTGTGCGTCCTTCTTGCTGCGGGCGATGGCGCGCTGGCTGATGCCGGCATAGGAAATCGCCACCGGCAGCAGGATCAGGTTGGTGAACACGATCACCGCCACACCGATGGATGCGCCGATGGCCAGTTCACGGATCACCCCGATATCGATGATCAACAGCGTGATAAAGCCCACGGCATCCGCGAGGATCGCGATCATCCCCGGCAGGAACAGTTGCCGGAAGGTACGCCGCGCGGCGGTCAGCGCGTTGTCGGCCTCACTGGATTGCAGGGCGATACCGTTGATCTTCTGCACGCCGTGGGAAATACCGATGGCGAAGATCAGGAACGGCACCAGCATCGAATACGGGTCCAGCCCGAAGCCGAAGAAGTGCATCAAGCCCAGTTGCCAGACCACCGCCACCAGCGTGGTACTCAATACCGCGACCGTGCTGCGCAGGCAGTTGGTGAACCACAGCAATAGAACCAGGGTGATGACGAACGCAACGCCGAAGAACAGCACCACCATCACCAGGCCGTCGATCAGGTCGCCGACCTTCTTGGCAAAGCCGACGATATGGATCTTGACGTTGGGGTTCTGCGCTTCGAACTTGTTGCGGATCTTATCTTCCAGTTCATGGGAGAACTTGCGGTAATCCAGGGCCAGTAGCTTGCCCTGGTCCTGCGGGTCCGGGTAGGACTCCAGCAGCGGGATATCGACAATGCTCGACTTGAAATCGTTGGACACCAGGCGCCCGACCTGGCCTGACTTGAGCACGTTGTTGCGCAGTTGGTCGAGGCTTTGCGGCGAGCCGTTGTAGCTCTGCGGGATCACTTCACCACCGGCAAAACCTTCTTCGGTCACTTCGGTCCAGCGCACGCTGGGGCTCCACAGCGACTTGAGGCCCGAGCGGTCGACGCCGGAGATGTAGAACACCTCGTCGTTGATCTGGCGCAGGGTCTCCATGTACTCCTTCGTGAAGATGTCACCGTCCTTGGCCTCCACCGAGATGCGCACCGTGTTGCCCAGGTTGGCCAGGTCGTTGCGGTGTTCCATCATCTTCTCGATGAAGGGGTGCTTGAGCGGGATCATTTTTTCAAAGCTGGTGGACGGGCGAATCAACGTCGCCTGCCAGAACAGGAACACACTCACCAGCAGGCAAATGACGATAACCGCCGGGCGGTTGTTGAAGATCAGGCGCTCAAGAAAGGTCGCTTTATCGTTGTGATGACTGCTCATTCTTTCCCCGCCTTCTTATTGTTTTGTCGGTTCGGCGCCGGTGGGCGTGGCGACGCGAACACCACCCTGCCCGACCAGAATCAAGTTGCCGTTGCCTGCCGCCGTGACGGCCGACAACGAAATGCGGTCCGGGCGGTTGAATACGCTGAAGGTCTGGCCGTCGTCATGGCTGACCACCACGCTGCCGCCGTTGCCGACCACCACCAATGAGCCGTCATCGAGCAAGGTCGCCCCCGACAAGCCGAACTCCAGGGCGCCGCGCGCGGCATTCAATTCGACCTGCTCCCAGGTGCTGCCGAAATCCGTGGAGCGGTACAGGTTGCCGCGTAAACCATAGGCCAGCAGGGTCTGCGGTTGAGCGGTGCTGATCACGCCAAACAGCGAGCCCTCGTAGGGGCCTTCGAGTTTTTCCCAGGTCTGGCCATCGTCGCTGGAGCGGAACATGCTGCCCTGCTCGCCCACGATAAACAGGCCGGCGTCCTTGATAGAAGCGATGGCGTTGAGGTGAAACTGGTCTTCGTTATCGAGGCGGTCGCTGACGTCGTTCCAGGTCTTGCCGCCGTCGGTGGTTTCGATCAGCGCACCGTAGGCACCGACGGCCAGGCCGTGGCTGGCGTCTTTGAACCATACGTCGAGCAACGGCGCTTCGCGCTTGAGGTCCTGGTATTGCTGGCTCCAGGTGGCACCGCCGTCGGTGCTGGCGAGGACTTGCGCATCATGGCCGACCGCCCAGCCGTGCTGGTCATCGACGAAATACACCGCCGTCAGCAGTTGCCGGGTGGGAACTTTGGCTTGGGTCCAGGTAGTGCCCTGGTCATCGGAATAGAGGATATGCCCGCGATCACCGACCGCCACCAGGCGCTTGCCGGCATGGACCACGTCGATCATCAGGCCCTTGGCGGCCTTGGGGGATTCAATCGCAAACACCGCGGCGGCGGGGGTATCGCTGGCGGCCTGGACGGCGGTCGGCAACGCGACGGCTCCAAACAGCGAGAGCGCTGTGGCCAGCAACGCAACCCTGCGTGCGGCACGTGGGCGGCAAACAACCCAACCCATGACAGGCTCACTCATAGACCTTTCTCCCATTATTATTGTTAGGTCGTCTTGCCTTCCTGGGCTCTGAAACCTGCAATCTAGAGCGCCTGGAGGCAGCAGGGGCCATCCTATCGGGCTTTCGAATCGTCTGACAATCGGCGCTACGTTATCTTTTGTTAACTGACGGCGTTTGGCCACGTGCTGAATATAGCCACATCAGCCGGAATGATAGCGCGCGCCTAATGAATTAATTTTTCCATATCTTGAATTTTGGGAATTTTTATTCCATTAATAGTGTTCCTGAAAACAATAATCCAAAGGACCACGGCGATGCGCGAACTCGGAATCGGCTTGATTGGCACAGGCTTCATGGGGCGTGCCCATGCCCTGGCCTTCAACAACGCCCGCGCGGTATTTGAACTGCCCGTCACCCTGAAACTGGCCGCCCTGGCCGATGCCGACACTGAGCGCGCCCAGCGTTGCGCCAGCGCCTGGGGCTTTGCCCGGGCCCATGGCGATTGGCAAACGCTGGTCAACCACCCGTCGGTGGACGTGGTGGCCATCACCACCCCCAACCACCTGCACTACCCCATGGCCATGGCCGCGATTGCCGCAGGCAAGGCGGTGTACTGCGAAAAACCCCTGGCCGTCAGCCTGCAACAGGCCGATGCCATGCGCCGTGCGGCAAGCGCGGCCGGGGTGGTGACGCGGGTCGGCTACAACTATCAGCACAACCCGATGATCGGCCTGGCGCGGCAGTTGATCGCCAATGGCGACCTTGGCGAGATCATCAGTTTCCAGGGCGAGTTCAGCGAAGACTTCATGGCCGACCCGGCATCACCCTGGTCATGGCGCTGCGAAGTGGAACACGCCGGTGGCGCCCTGGCGGACCTGGGTAGCCACTTGTTGTCGATGGCGCGCTATCTGGTCGGCGATGTGCTCAGCGTGTGCGCCGATACGCAGACGGTTCATACCCGGCGCCCCGCGATCAAAGGCAGTACCGAATTGAAAGCCATCGCAGTGGATGACCAGATTCACGCCCTGCTGCGTTTCGCCAACGGCGCACGCGGCACGGTGAGCAGCAGTTGGCTCAAGCATGGCTACAAGAACCACCTGAGTTTCGAGATCAGCGGCACGAAGGGCACCCTGGCGTTCGATCAGGAGCGCTTGAATGAACTGCGCCTGTGCCGTGCCGGCCAGGACGGTTTCCAGCGCTTGCTGGCAGGCCCTGCCCTGCCGGGTTATGCGGCGTTCAGCCCGGCTGCCGGGCATCAGTTGGGCTACAACGAACTGAAGACGCTGGAGGTGCAGGAGTTGATGATGGCGCTGGCCGGCCAGGGGGCGGACGGCACTGACTTTGAGGCGGCGTGGGAAGTGGAGCGGTTGGCGACGGCGATTCGCGTGGCGGCCCAGGAAGAGCGCTGGGTAACAGTGGGCACGGTTTGAGCAGGTGGGAGGGGCGGTGCGACGATTCGACATTGCCCCCCGATGGCGGTGCATCAGTTAAAACTGTACGGGCTGACACTCCGCCATCGGGGGCAAGCCCCCTCCCACATTTAGATCACCTATATCCTGTTAGATCACCTACATCCTTTTAGATCACCTGCATCCTGTTAGATCACCTACACATTTCTAGATCACGTACACACATTTGAATCAGCGTAACGCTCGGCGCAGTACTTTACCCACCGTGGTCTTGGGCAACTCGGTGCTGCGAAACTCCACATACCTGGGCACCTTGTAGCCCGTCAGGTATTCCCGGCAATGGGCCAGGAGCTGTTCCTGGGTCAGGTTCGGGTCCTTGCGTACCACGATGATCTTGACCCTCTCGCCGGTCACGCCGTCCTCCACGCCGATCGCCGCGACTTCGCCGACGCCGGGGTGCAACGCCACCACATCCTCGATTTCATTGGGGTACACGTTGAAGCCCGAGACCAGGATCATGTCTTTCTTGCGGTCCACCAGGCGGATATAGCCGCGCTCATCCATCACGCCGATATCACCGGTCGACAACCACCCCTCGGCGTCCAGCACTTCGGCGGTTTCGTTCGGCCGTTTCCAGTAGCCCTGCATCACCTGCGGACCGCGCACTTGCAGTTCGCCTTGTTCGCCGATATCGGCCAGTTCGCCGTCTTCCCGCATGAAGCGTACCCAGGTCGACGGCAGCGGCACGCCGATGCTGCCGGTGAACTCCATCTCGCGCATGCGTGAGATGTCGATGGGGCTGATGCTCACCACCGGCGAGCATTCGGTCAGGCCATAGCCTTCGATGATCGGCAGACCGGTGACTTCCTTCCAGCGCTTGGCCACCGCCGTGTGCGTGGCCATGCCGCCCGCGATCACCATGCGCAGGTCGGAAAAGTCCCGCGCGCAGAACTCCTTATTCTCCAGCAGGCCGTTGAACAGCGTATTGACCCCGGCGATGCCATTGAAGCGCTCCTTGCGCAGGATCATCTGCACCCGCTTCACATCACGGGGGTTGGCAATGAGGATGTTGCGCCCGCCCAGGCACATGAACATCAGGCAGTTCACCGTCAGGGAAAAGATGTGGTACAGCGGCAGCAGGGTGACGTTGGTTTCCTGCTTGTCCTGGTCGAGTTGATCACCGACCCAGGCCTTGGCTTGCAGCAGGTTGGCGATGATATTGCGGTGGCTGAGCATCACGCCCTTGGCATCCCCCGTGGTGCCGCCGGTGTATTGCAGGAAGGCCAGGTCGTCGAGCGCCATGGCGACCGGGAAGTGGTTGAGCGCCCGCCCCTGTTTAAGTACCTGGTTGAAACGCACCGAGCCACGCAGGTTGAACGCCGGCACCTGCTTTTGCACGCGGCGCAGGATGAAGTTCATCGCCGCGCCCTTGAAGGTGCCGAGCAAGTCGCCGATGGCCGCCACCACCACGCGCTTGACGCTGCTGCCGGCGATGACTTTTTCCAGGGTGTGGGCGAAGTTTTCGAAGATCACCACGGTTTCGGCGCCGCTGTCCTTGAGCAAATGCTTGAGCTCATGGGCGGTGTACAACGGGTTGACGTTGACCACCACCGCGCCGGCCAGGAGGGTGCCCAGCAGGCAGATCGGGTACTGCAAGCAGTTGGGCATCATCAACGCCACGCGGTCGCCCTTCTTGACGCCCTGGCCTTGCAGCCAGGCGGCAAACGCAACGCCCTGCACGTGCCAGTCGGCGTAGGTCATTTCCGTGCCGATACTGACGTAGGCGACCCGCTCGCGGAATTTTTCCAGGTGCTCCAGGAACACCTCGCGCAACGATGGGTAGTCTTCGATACCGGCATCGATGTCCGCCGGGACGCCGGGCAGGTAAGCGTTCAACCAGACCCGTTCGGTCTGTTCCAGGCTGATAGCGTTCATGGCAGTCTCCTTGTTGTTGTTTTTGATAGAGCTACTTTTCGACGATGGCGGTAATGCCCAGCCCGCCCGCCGCGCAGATGGAAATCAGGCCGCGTCCACCCCCGCGTTCATGGATGGCCTTGGCCAAGGTCGCCAATTGCCGGCCTCCGGTGGCGGCAAACGGGTGGCCGCAGCCCAGGGAGCCACCGTTGACGTTCATTTTGGCGCGGTCGATGGCACCCAGTGGCGCCTCCAAGCCTAGACGCTCGCGGCAATACTCGGCGTCCTCCCAGGCCTTGAGCGTACACAGCACCTGGGCGGCAAAGGCTTCGTGGATCTCGAAGAAATCGAAGTCGGCGAAGCTCAGGCCTTCGCGCTTGAGCATGCGTGGCACCGCATAGGCCGGCGCCATCAACAAGCCTTCGGTGCCGTCGACAAAATTCACCGCCGCCGTCTCGCCCGTGCGCAGGTAGGCCAACACCGGCCAGCCATTGGCTGCCGCCCATTCTTCGCTGGCCAACAGCACCACCGAGGCGCCATCCGTCAGTGGCGTGGAGTTGCCCGCCGTGAGAGTGCCGTTCTGGCGGTCGTAGGCCGGGGACAGCCCGGCGAGTTTCTCCAGGCTGGCGTCGGCGCGCAGGTTGTTGTCCCGCGCCAGGCCGCGATGGGGGCTGATCAGGTCGTCGAAGAAACCGCGTTTGTACGCGGCATCCAGGCGTTGGTGACTGGTGAGGGTCAGCTCATCCTGGGCCAGGCGCTTGATCTGCCAGCGCTTGGCCATTTCTTCGCAATGCTCGCCCATGGACAAGCCGGTGCGCGGCTCGCCATTGCGCGGCAGCAGCGGCTTGAAAAACATCGACGGGCGCACCTTCAGCAGCGCCTTCAACTTGTCGCCCATGCCCTTGGCACGGTTGGCCGCGAGCAAGGTGTGGCGCAGGGACTCATTGATGCCGATGGGCGCGTCGGAAGTGGTATCGGCGCCGCCGGCAATGCCGACTTCGATCTGGCCGAGGGCGATTTTATTCGCCACCAGCAAGGCCGCTTCCAGACCGGTACCGCAGGCTTGTTGCACGTCGTAGGCCGGGGTCTGCGGGGACAAGGTGGTCGACAGCAGCGACTCACGCGCGAGGTTGAAATCCCGCGAATGCTTGATCACCGCGCCGGCAGCGAACTCGCCCAGGCGCTGGCCGTGGAGGTTGTAGCGGTCGACCAGGCCTTGCAGCGCAGCCACCAGCAGATCCTGGTTGCTGTCGTGGGCGTATACCGTGTTGGAACGGGCAAACGGGATGCGGTTGCCGCCGATGATCGCCACGCGGCGGGTCGGGGCCGGGTTGAAGCTGTAGTCACTCATGTAGGGTTCTCATTCCAGACAAATAGCCCGCGCATATGCGGTTTGTCGCCGGCGAAATTGCGCACTTCGAATTCGCGGCGCGGGCCGCTCACGGGGTGTTGCCATAGGGCGACCTGGCCGGGCAGAAAGATCGGCAGCTTGAAGTCGCAATGGGCCTGGGCCTGATCCAGGCCACCGGGCGGTTGTTGAGCGGCCAATGCACGGCTGAGGGTCCACATGCCATGGGCGATGGCACGACGAAAGCCGAAGAGCCTGGCGCCGATCAGTGAGGTGTGGATCGGGTTGAAGTCCCCCGAGACCCTGGCAAACCGCCGCCCCAGGTCGGCGGGCAGCATCCAGCGCTGGGTGCGCAGCAGGCCTTCTTCCTGCAACGGCAGGGCGTCACCCCACGGCTCGCCCACCGGGTCTTTGACCTCGCGGCGCAGGTACAGGCTGTCGCTTTCCCACGCCAGGGCGCCGTTGCTGTAGGCGCGGGTGGCGATGCTCAGCGCCTGGCCCTTGGCATGGGCCACCCAGCGTTCGCAAAAGACTTCCAGGCGCAGCGCCTGGCCTTCATGCAGGCGCTGGTGCTGCCGGATGCGGTTGGCCAGGTGCACCATGCCGCTGGCCGGGTACGGGAAACTCGGACGGGTCAACACCATCAGGTGCAGGGGGAACGCCAGCACATGGGGGTACGACAGCGGCACCCCCTGCTCGCGCCGGAACCCACAAGCACGCCCATAAGCGTCGATGTCGGCGCCAGACAATGCCACCGCCGAACGCACCAGACGCTCGTTGGGCAACAGCGGCGCACCGTCGAGCTTGGGCTTGCGCAAGGCGCGTACGCCGTCGAGCAACAGCTGGGTGCGCGAGGGCGGTGGGTCAATGATCTGTGTGATGTAGTCCATGGACTCAGGCTCCCAGCAGGCTTTGGCCGCACACTCGGACGACCTGGCCATTGACCCCACCCGAGGCAGGATGGGCCAGCCAGGCGATGGTTTCGGCCACATCGACCGGCTGCCCACCCTGAGACAGGGAATTCATGCGCCGCCCGGCTTCGCGGATCATCAGCGGGATCTTCGCGGTCATCTGTGTTTCGATAAAACCGGGCGCCACCGCGTTGACCGTGATCTGCTGCGCTGCCGCTCTCGGGGCCAGGCCCTGTACCAGGCCGATCACGCCGGCCTTGGAGGTGGCGTAGTTGCTTTGCCCGAGATTGCCGGCAATCCCGGAGATCGACGACACACACACGATGCGCCCACCGGGGTTCAGCCCCTGGTTTTCCAACAAGGCGTTGCTCAGGTTCAGCGGCGCTTCCAGGTTGACCGCCAGCACGCTGCGCCAGGCCGCTTCGGTCATCTTGGCGATGGTCTTGTCGCGGGTGATCCCAGCGTTGTGGACGACCACGTCGAAGGCGCCGTACTGACTGACATGGGCCTGCAACAACGCCCCTGCATCCGCACTGGTGATGTCCAACGGCAACGCCGAACCGCCGACGCTGGCGGCCGCTTGCTGCAACGACTCCTGTGCCTGGGGCACGTCCACGCAGACCACGTGGGCGCCGTCGCGGGCCAGTACCTGGGCAATCGCCAGGCCGATGCCACGGGAAGCCCCGGTAACCAGCGCGCGTCGGCCGGCAAAGGGTTTATCCCAGTTGACGCTGGGGTGGCCGTCCACCGGTTTTTCCAGGCGCACCACCTGCCCGGAGACGTAGGCCGAGCGGCGCGACAGGAAGAAACGCAGGCTGCTGTCCAGTGCGTCCTCCGCACCTGGCGCCACATAGAGCAATTGCACCGTGATCGCGCGGCGCAGCTCCTTGGCCAGCGACCGCACCAGCCCTTCGAGGGCACGCTGGGCGATGGCCTGGGGCAGATTCGCGCAGTGTTCGGGCGCCGTGCCCAACACCACCACCCGACCGTGCTGGCCGAGGCGTTTGGCGTTGGCGTGGAAGAATTCGTACAGCTCATCCAACTGTTTCAGGTCGACCACAGCGCTGGCATCGAACACTGCGCCCTGCACCTTGACCGTGGACGGCGCCTTGAGCGTCGCCGGCGCGGCGGTGACCGTGTCGGTGGCGCTGAAAACCTGTTGCACTCGCGTGGAAAGCCGCCCTGCCCCGGCGACGATCACCGGGTTGGCCAGGCCTGGCTGGCCGCTGCGATGGCGCTGCAACGGCACGGGCTGAGGCAAGCCCACCGCCTGGGCCAGGCGCCGGCCCCAGGGGGAATTGACGAACGATAGGTAGCTGTCACTCATATCCGCATTCACTCACAACACATTCTGACCTTGTAAACCCGATCCAATGTGGGAGGGGGCAAGCCCTAATGCCAGTCATGTAGGAGCGAGCTTGCTCGCGAAGAACTCAGGACCACCACGTTTATCCAGAATGAACGCGTTGCTTAGACGTTCTTCGCGAGCAAGCTCGCTCCTACAAAAAACCTTAACTGACTGGCATTGGACCCAGCCCCCACCCACATTGACCGGGTTTGCCCTAATTGACCGAGGCGTTTTCGCTTTGGCTGCTGCGCCGCTTGGGCGCCGGCTCCAACGCCTGCCTGCGCTGCTGCAACGCCTCCAGCAAACCGAAGTCCTGGGGGAAGTCATCCACCTGGATCGCGTGGTCGGCATATTCCACATAGCGCGCCAGCAAGGCGTCTTCGTCAGCGCTGATCAGGTCCAGCGCCCGCGCCTTGACGCGCCAGGCGGTAAAGGCCGTGGCGGAAATCGGCATCGGTTCGAGCAGGCCTTGCTTGATCGCCGGCTTGAGTCGAGCGTCGATCAATTCCACCTGCGGCAACAGGCGGAAGCCGAGTTCGCCGTAGGCCAGCTTGTCGATTTCCGGACGTGGGATGTAGGAATTGGCCAACAAACGGTCGCGGGTTTCGCCGGAGGTCTGCACCACATCGGCGACCTGGGCCAGCAAGTGATCCGAGGGTTTGCGCAGCGGGATACCGAACGGGAACGTCAAGCCTCGCAGCACCGCAGCAGCCGCTTTCGATGGGTAATTATCCAGCACTTCGGCCAGGGCTTCATGGGCGCGCAACAAGGCGTCCTGGGCCGACCAATGCACCAGCGGCAGGTCCGCCTGGGGCCGTCCATCGTCCTCAAAACGCTTGAGCACGCAGGACAGGATGTACAACTGCGACAGGATATCGCCCAGGCGCCCGGTGATACTTTCCTTGCGCTTGAGCGCCCCGCCCAGCACGCCCATGGAAATATCCGAAATCAATGCCAGCACCACCGACAGCCGATTAGCCTGGCGGTAATAGGACGCCAGCGCCGGGTCGGTCTTGGCTGGCACGGAAATCAGCCGGCCGCCCGTCAGCGCATTCACCGCCGCGCGTACCGTGTTAGCCAGCACAAAACTCACATGGCCAAACATCGCGCGGTCAAAGTCTTCCAACGCCTTGCGCCGATCCGGGTTGCGCGCCGCTTCCATCTCGCGGAACACGTAGGGATGGCAACGGATCAAGCCCTGGCCAAAGATGATCAGGCAACGCGTCATGATGTTCGCGCCCTCCACCGTGATGGCGATGGGGCTTTGCTGGTAGGCACGCGCCAGGAAATTATTCGGGCCCATGCAAATGCCTTTGCCAGCGACGATATCCATGCCGTCGTTGACGATCATCCGCGCGCGCTCGGTGACGTGGTACTTGGCGATGGCCGAGATCACCGAGGGTTTCTCGCCCGCGTCCAGAGAGGCCACCGAGACCTTGCGCACCGCATCGCAGGCATACAAATGCCCGGCCATGCGCGCCAGCGGCGCCTGCACGCCTTCGAACTTGCCGATGGGCAGGCCGAACTGTTTACGCATCGCCGCATACGCGGTGGTACCGCGCACCGCGACCTTGCCCAGGCCGACGTTGGCCGATGGCAGCGAAATCGCCCGGCCGGCGGCCAGGCACTCCATCAACATGCGCCAGCCGTTGCCGACTTGCTCGCGGCCGCCGATGACCCACTCCAAAGGAATGAAAACATCCTTGCCGGTGGTAGGACCGTTCTGGAACACCGCATTCAACGGCCAGTGACGGCGCCCACTGTTGACGCCGGGATGGGAAGTCGGGATCAGCGCGCAGGTGATGCCGAGTGAACCGGGCGCGCCGAGCAAACCGTCCGGGTCCTCGGCGCGAAACGCCAGGCCGAGCACAGTGGCGATGGGCCCCAGGGTGATGTAGCGCTTGTCCCAGGTCACGTTGAAACCCAGTACTTCTTCCCCCTCATGCAGGCCCTTGCAGACAATGCCCAGGTCCGGGATCGCCCCCGCGTCGGAACCGGCATAGGGGCTGGTGAGCGCGAAGCACGGGATATCTTCACCCCGGGCCAGGCGCGGCAGGTAGTAATTGCGCTGGGCATCGGTACCGTAGTGCAGCAGCAACTCCGCCGGGCCCAGGGAGTTGGGCACCATCACCGAAATCGCCGCCGCCGAGCAGCGCGTCGACAGCTTCATCACCACTTGCGAGTGCGCATAGTGAGAGAAACCTTTGCCGCCGTACTGCTTGGGAATGATCATGCCGAGGAAGCCGGCGTCCTTGGTGTACTGCCAGCCTTCGGGGGACATGTCCTGCCAGACCTGGGTGGTTTCCCAGTCGTTGGCGATGTCGCAAAGGGTTTCGACTTCATTGTCGAGGAAGGCTTGCTCCTCGGCACTCAAGCTGGCTGGCGCGGCTTGCAACAGGCGCTGCCAGTTGGGCTTGCCGCTGAACAGCTCGGCGTCCCACCACACGGTGCCGGACTCGATCGCCGCGCGTTCGGTGTCGGACATCGCCGGCATGATCGTACGAAACAGGCCCAGGGCCTTGCTGGTCAACAGGGTACGGCGCAGGGGTTTGATCGTCATCAGGAATGCCGGCACCACCACCAGCACCGCCGCGACGGTGGTGCCGAAAGCGGCGACCACATTGAACAGGTAACCCGCCGCCAGCCAGACCAGGCCAGCGCCCAACCACAGGGTGGCGGCGGCTTGTCGATACGCCAGGGCAATCGCGGCTGCGAAACCCACCAATAACCAGATAACCATGGAGATACCTCGACTCGATTCAGGGCGTGGCAAACGTGGGTGCAGATCGAAATGAGCTGCGGCGTAACGCCACACTACAAACTCGGAAAGACAAATTCAAATTTTGTTTTGAAATTTTTATTTAATGTATAGGCAAAAAAAATGGCGGATGAATGGATCAGCCTCTCAGGTTTGTTCATCAGGAAATCGCAACGGGTCGCATGGGCGACCCGTCGATAAGTGACAACATGAAGAGGCAGCCGGATGCGCCAACTACCTCATGACGCCGTCACACCGTTTAGGTCAGAACCGATAGGTCGCTGACACACTGACCACTTCGCCCTTGCCCTCGGATTTTCCATCAAGTCGCGAGCCACCCAGGCGGTCTTGATTGTGTGTCTTCAGGTTGACCTCCTGTACAAACTGCCGCGAGTAGGCCGCGTCAACACTTAAACCAGGAATGGCTCTTACGTTGTAGCCGAACCCAAGCGAAGCGAAGATCCGGTCACCGTCGGGGATACGCGGATCACGTGTTGAGTTGCGTGTGGGGGTCTGGTCAAACGACACACCGCTGCGCAAGGTCAGGTCGTCAGTGAGCTTGTAATCGCCGCCGAAAGAGTACTGCCAGGCATCGCGATACTTGTAGGGAATCGATACGATCAGGTTACCGTCCGATGTCAGCGTAAGAGCCTTGAAGGATGACCATTGGGTCCAGGTCGCACTGACGCCCAGGGTCAACCGTTCATTGACTTCATGCACCCAGTCAAAGGAAGCATTCGCCGGGATATCCAGCCGAGTCTCGGCGTTGGCGCCGTCCGGTTGCAATCTCAAGCCGGGGTACAGGACCCCCACCAGTGTCGTGCCATCGGGCAACGCAGGATCAGTCATCAGGCTTTTCAACGCAGCATCAGCCCGAATGTTGTATTTGCCCTCCATCTTGTTCTTGATTTTCGCGTGGTAGTTCAAACCCAGGGTGTCACGTTCGGTGGGTTTCCAGACGACGCCTGTGAACCAGCCCACGGACGTGTTATCGACCTTGACTCGCATCAATGCGTTGCCCACGCCTGACGGGAAAGGAATGCCCGCTGGCGAGGCGGCCGCCGCCCCCAGCAGGTCAATGTTCTGGCTGACGAAGCCTTTAGTGTGCTGGACGATTGCCCCTGCACCAATAGAGAACCGATCGGTGACCTTGAACGATAGAGAGCCCGTGAGCCCTACCGTTTCGATCTTGGTGTCGACGGCAAAATCACGCCCCTTCCAGTCCTCGTCCCAGGTACTGCGCATACCCTGAGGCACCACTTGGCTCAGGCCGAAAGCAAAGCGATCATTGATCGGTATAACCATGAAACCGGTAGGCAGCCAGGCGGTAAAACCACCCTCACCGCCGTCACCTTGGGAATAAGGCGTACCAAAAGACCCGTCCGGGTTCAAAGGTGTTTTTTCCAGAGGGTTACCATTGAGGTCGTAGGCCTGACCTTTGTATTTGATATTGATGCGAGCGTAGTCAATGGTGAACTGCGCAACGCTTTGATCGATAAACGCCATTGCCGCAGGGTTGTTGTAAGCCGCACTTGGATCACCCTTGAACAGCGATCCCCCACCGAACCCACGCCCCCAACCAGCGGCACCTACAGTCGGAGTAGCAAAACCACCGGCCTGAACCGGCACCGTTACCGCTATTCCACCCAACAACGCCAGCCCCAGTGCGACCTGCACTTGTAGTTTCTTATTGTTCATGCGGCACTCCTTATTATTATCAACGGCCGACTCTGCGGAAGCGTCTTAAAAAACCCAAGCACTCGCGGAAGCACCTGCGCGTCATATCGCTGATACGTTTTTAAGATGCTACGGGTGTCGCCTTATTTACTTCAAACAGGTGCCCCTTTCGAGGCACCTGCCTACAGCGGGTGATCAGCCCTTGGTTCTAACCCAACGAGTTATTGAACGGTCAGGCCTGGTGCGTTAACAGTCAGCGATTGAATAGTGCAGTTGCCGGTTCCCTGACCAAGCAGGGTTTGATTGGTTGCGCCAAGAACGTGGGTGGATTGATTCCAGGTCACAGCAATGCTGGTAGGGCCGCAGTCCGACCGAGGAATCAGCGGAGGAGCACCATTGATCACGTAGCCCACATTGGACAGGGTACCGGCGCTGAGGCTAGTAGCGGTCAACACCCAACCTGGGGTAGGGAGACTTTTCAGTTGCGCCAGTGGACACAGAATGCCGCCAGTGAAACTAGCGCTTGAAATAGTCGCCACACCACCTGCAACAGTGCCGCTCGCAGTAAGGGTGCAAGTAACAGGGGCGGACGAAGAAGGCGAAAGTACGGTAATGGTGCCGGTCAAGTTGGTGAACGGTCCATTCGGAACGATCGATGCCGCACTGGCCATCGATGCTGCACCGAAACTGAGAGCAAAAGACGTTACACAAACGAGGGTTTTCAAGCTTTTCATTGTTTTTCCTCACATGTTATGGCGAATTCATTTCGCCCGGGGTAATGGCCATGAACGAGAGGTCACGGTGAAACTGCAGAACTTCCCTTTCCAGCCAAATCTCAATTCAATTACCGCTACAACATCCAACCACTACTCAACCACTTTGAAGTTCGGTGGCATCTTGATCGACACCGTCTTGATCTTGCAGTCTTCGCCAATCGGAACATTGGCTGCTTCCAACTTTCCGGTGGCGTTATCCCAGGTGCCGTCGGCCGTGGAAGGGCCGCACTTGCCGCCCAGGCCGAAGGCGTGCACATCTACGCTGATCTTCGACATCGAGCCGCTTTTTGTGTCCTTGGCAATTAATACCCACGGCAAGTTGATGGCTTCGACCCGGCTGCACTTGAGGCCGCCATCGAATTCAACTTTGTCGACATTCACCGACGTCCCATCGGCGGCAACCTTACCGGCGACTTTGATGGTGCAGTCGGCGCTGATCAGCGCGCCCTTGGAAAAGCTGATGGGGCCCTGGGCAGTAAAGGCACTGCCGGCCGGTTCGATACGTGCGGCCTGGGCCTGTTGATAGACAATCAAACCCAACGCAGCCAATACGATATGCGTGGTGAACTTGGCAGGTGCTTGCATGGTGTACGTCCTTCCCTTGAAATTATTTTTGTTCGGGTCAAACAACTTGCTTGCCATAAAATCGGTAACACCAGGGCGACAGCAACCTGCGCAATACACAGATCACGAACGCCGTAAATAACGTACTACTTCAGATCAAAATGACTGGGTCGTGCCGCTGTACTTTTCCAAGTACTTCAAACGCTGTGAAGGTTGAAGATTGGTCAGTGTGATATCACCGCCATAATGATTCAGCACACGATGATCCATCCGTCGTCGCCATAAGTAAGGCACATAGGCCCAGACAATCATGCTCGCGTAACCGTAGGGTAGTTGCGGCGATTCATCGAAGTGACGCAACGACTGATAACTACGCGTGGGGTTGGCATGGTGATCGGAATGCCGTTGCAACTGGAACAAAAATATATTGGTGACAATTCGATTACTGTTCCAGGAATGCCGTGGCGAGCAACGCTCATAACGACCGTTGGGCAACTTCTGGCGTTTAAGGCCGTAGTGTTCGACATAGTTCACCACTTCCAGCAACGAGAAGCCGTAGATGCCCTGGATGATCAGGAATGGCACCACTGCCCAACCCAACCAGGCGATCATCGCGCCCCACAGCACCACGCTGTACATCCAGGCACTGAGCACACCATTTTTCCAATGCCAGGCCGGCAGGCCGAGTTTGCGCAGGCGCTCGCGCTCCAGGTTCCACGCCGAGCGGGCGCTGAACCACACCGAGCGCGGCAGAAAGGCCCAGAAGCTCTCACCCAGGCGGGAGCTGGCGGGGTCTTCCGGGGTAGCGACACGTACGTGATGGCCGCGGTTGTGTTCGGTGTAGAAGTGCCCATAGAACGTAGGGGCCAGCGTGACCTTGGCCAGGAACACTTCCAACGGCTTGGGCTTGTGCCCCAGTTCATGCGCGGTGTTGATCGCAATGCCGGTGGCAGCTCCCGTGGACATGGCCATGCCCAGGTAAGTGAATACGCTGATCTGACCGTGAAGCTGGGTGCGCTCGGTGATATACGCAGCGGCCTGTGCCATCCAGCTCGAAGGGTCCAGCGTGGCGGTGGCGTGCAGCAGGCCGCCGTTGATGATCCAGTCGATACCGCCAGCGGCCAGCCAGCCGGTGATGACCACCGAAGCGATGACAAACAGCACACCGGTGTAGACGATCCAGCGGTAGTAGCCTTGGGATTCAAGGTGGCTGACGGCGGACTCGGGCGGGTTGCTGACGTCTTCACCGAGCAGGCCGTCGATCAACGGGATCAGGCCAAAAATCACCAGTACGCCGACCCACCACAATTGTTGTACGCCGGTGGTGATGGCGAGAGCGCCGGAGAGCAAGGGGGTTGCCAGCGGCATGATGCCGAGCCACCACAGGTGGCGCTTGCCGTCGGTCCAGACGCTTGGAGCTGCCAGGGCCTGGTTCATGGCAGCCTCCGAATGCAGTCGGTGGGCAGGCAAACGAATGGGGCGACAAACAGGTTCACGAAGCGCTGACTGCCCCGAAAAACCAACCATGCGATAAAAGACGTTTTTTTCATTATTTTATTCGCTCTTAGGCATTTCAAAAATTGTTTCAAATTAGACATTGAAATAATTTTTTTAAATAAATAGCGCGGAATCGTTAGGTCGTCAACTAGTTTCTCGAGCGCTTTTTTCCGTGACCGATCAGTCTCTTTTTCAGCTGTTTAGTCAGGTGTCTAGGCCAGGCAATTGACGCCGTTGAACCGCAAGTCGGGTAACCAATTATTTACTCGCCAGGGCAAATGGCGGATGCAACAGCGTGGCGTTTTGCGCCGGTCGCACGCGCTTGGCAACCTGCTCCACCAGCACGGCCACACGCTCGGCGGCCGTGATTGGCAACATGTGTCCGCGCCCCTCCACCACTTGCAGCTTAAGCCCCGGCACCTTGCTGGCCAGGGCCTGGCCGTGTTTTTGAAAGTCCAGCACCTTGTCCTGTGCGCCGTAGATCAGGCCGATGGGCAGGGTCAGTTGCGGGTAGCGCTTGACCATGTCCGGCAAGTGCTGGTTGACCAGGTTGATCTCGGTGGAGGCGGCATAGAAGTTGTCAGGGCGCATGCCGAGCAAGCCGCCACCGCGCGTGGCGAAATCGTCTGGAGCGGCATCAGGGGCGAACACGCCTTTGACCACCGAGCCTTTGGTCAGCAGGCCGACGGGCATGGTCAGGGTATGCGCCATCCAGCGTCGCAACCACGCCGGGCGCACCGCCAATGACAGGAACACCAGTGGCAACAAACGTTGGGGATGGGTCAGCGGCGCCACCAGAATCAACCCCGATACCGCATGGGGGTGGTCAAGGGCCAGCGCCAGGGCAATCGCACCGCCGAGGGAATGCCCCAGCACCAGCGGTTTGTCCAGGCCCAGCGTATTGATAAAGGCGGCGATTTGCCGGGCCTGGGCCGGCAGGTCGGCGGGCGTACCGGTGTGACGGGTGGAATAACCCGACCCCGGGCGGTCGAGGGTGATCACCCTGAAGTGCTCACGCAATCGGCCGGACAAGGCATAGGTCAGGTTGCGACTGCTGCCCATCAGCCCGTGAATCATGACCAGCGGTGGGCCTTCGCCCTCCTCGTAATAGTGAAAGCGCTCGCCCTCGACATCGACGAAACGCCCATTGCCTGGAACAGCTGCTTCGATGCGCCGTGTCATCCAGGTACTGAACCCCCATAACACCGCGCTCGCACCGACCAGCACACCCGCAGCGATAACCCATTCAACAGCCATAGCTCGGTCCTCTGCTTCCCTGCTGCCGACCGCCCGACCGGTATTGATCAAGGCCTCAGCCATCGTCCACACCCGGGACCTAAACTTCGTGCATACCCTCGCGTCCGTCGGACAGGTCGCACATAAGGAGCCAGGGACTAGCGTAGGCGATATTTTCAGGTAGATTATTTAAAATCTTTTTTAAAATAAATAATTCAATTTTCCTTTGCAATGGTCTTCTATCTAAAAGACAAAACAAAAAACAGGAGCACATTCGATGCCCATGAAGGACTGCCTATGAATGCCCACAGCGAATCCATCGACATCGCCATCATCGGTTCAGGCTTCGCCGGCCTGTGCATGGCCATCCAGCTCAAGGAGGCCGGCCTGACCGACTTCTTTATCGCCGAGCAGGCCGAGACGCTCGGCGGCACGTGGCGCGACAACCACTACCCAGGGTGCGCCTGCGATGTGCAGTCCCATGTCTACTCGTTTTCGTTTGCGCCCAACCCTGACTGGACGCGCCAATTCGCGCCGCAAACGGAAATCCGCGCTTACCTGGAGCAATGCGCCCGGCGATTCGAGCTGATGCCGTACCTGCGCTTCAACATGGGCCTGCAACACGCCGTGTTCGATGAGCAGCAGCAACGCTGGCAACTGCGTTTCAGTGACGGGCGCCAGGTCAGCGCGCGGGTGCTGATATCGGGCATGGGGGCGCTGTCGCGCCCGGCGCTGCCGGATATTCCGGGGCTGGAGAGTTTCAAGGGCAAGCGCTTCCACTCCCAGCAGTGGGACCACGACTACCTCTTGAAGGGCAAGCGCGTGGCGGTGATCGGCACGGGCGCCAGTGCCATTCAGTTCGTGCCGCAGATCGCGCCACAGGTGGCCCATCTGGACCTGTTCCAACGCACCCCGCCGTGGATCATGCCCAAGCCCGACCGACCGATTTCTCGCGCCGAACGCTGGGCCTTCAAGCACCTGCCTTTCACCCAGCGCCTGGTACGCGGTGCTTTTTACTGGGCGCTGGAAGGTCGCGTGGTGGGCTTTGCCCTGCACCCACGGCTGATGAAGATGGTGCAGAAAATCGCCCTGCGCCACCTGCACAAACAAGTGGCCCGCCCTTCCCTGCGCAAGGCCCTGACCCCGGACTACACCATCGGCTGCAAGCGCGTGCTGATCTCCAACGACTATTACCCGGCGCTGTCACGCAGCAATGTCGAGGTGGTGACCGAGAGTGTGCTGCGCATCGAAGCCGATGGCGTGATCACCGCCGACGGTAAAAAACACCCCGCCGATTGCCTGATCTTCGGCACTGGCTTCCAGGCCACCGACCCGCTGCCCCGCGATTGCATCATCGGCCGCGACGGCGTCGACCTGATGGATGCCTGGCGCGATGGCGCACATGCCTATAAAGGCACCACGGTGCCGGGCTATCCGAACCTGTTCCTGATCATCGGGCCCAACACCGGGCTGGGGCATAACTCGATGATTCTGATGATCGAGGCCCAGGTCGCCTACATCCTCGATGCGCTCAAGCACATGCAGCGACACCGCATCGCCACGGTCGACGTCAAACCCGCCGTGGAGCACACCTACAACCAGCAACTGCAGGCCAGGCTCAAGCGCACCATCTGGAATACCGGCGGTTGCCGCAGCTGGTATCTCGATCCCCGTACCGGCAAGAACACCACGCTGTGGCCCGGTTCGACCTGGCGCTTCAAGCAGGTCACCCGGCACTTTGTGCTCAAGGACTATGTCGTCGGCCTGGCGCCGGTCAACGCACCACCGCGCGCGATAGCCGCACCCAATGCCGGTGTCGAAAGGAGCCTGTCATGAAGTCATTCAACGGCCGCGTAGCGGCGATTACCGGCGCGGCGTCGGGCATGGGCCGCGCATTGGCCCTGGCCCTGGCCAGGGAAGGCTGTCACCTGGCGCTGGCGGACAAGAATAGCCAGGGACTGGAGCAGACCCTGGCCTTGATCAAGACCTCGACCCTGTCGCCGGTGACCGTCACCACCCAGGTGCTGGATGTGTCCGACCGCCAGGCCATGGAAGACTGGGCCGCGCGCTGTGCGGCCGACCATGGCCAGGTCAACCTGATCTTCAATAATGCCGGCGTGGCGCTGTCGAGCACCGTCGAAGGCGTGGACTATGCCGACCTGGAATGGATCGTCGGCATCAACTTCTGGGGCGTGGTGCATGGCACCAAGGCATTTTTGCCCTACCTCAAGGCCAGCGGCGACGGCCATGTGATCAACACCTCCAGCGTCTTCGGCCTGTTTGCCCAGCCCGGCATGAGCGGCTACAACGCGACCAAATTCGCCGTGCGCGGCTTTACCGAAGCCCTGCGCCAGGAGCTCGATTTGCAACGGTGCGGCGTCTCGGCCACCTGTGTACACCCAGGTGGCATTCGCACCGATATCTGCCGCAGCAGCCGTATCGACGCGAACATGACCGGCTTTTTGATCCACAGCGAACAGCAGGCCCGTGCCGACTTCGAGAAGCTGTTCATTACCGACGCCGATCAGGCCGCCAAGGTGATCCTGCAAGGTGTGCGCAAGAACAAGCGCCGCGTGCTGATTGGCCGCGACGCGTATTGCCTCGACCTGCTCGCGCGCTGCCTGCCGGCGGCCTATCAGGCCTTGGTAGTGCTCGCCAGCAGACGCATGGCGCCCAAACCACGCAGGCCGATGCTTGAAACCAACGACGAATCCCGTCTCTGAACAGGAGGACGCACCATGCTGCCTATCCGTCGCGATATCCGCTTTGCCTTACCGGCTGAACGCATCAAGAACTGGCATGAGCAAGGCCCGTTCATCACGCACTTCTTCAATGCCCTGTCGCTGCTGTTTCCCCAAGGGGAGCTGTTTTTCATGGACAGCGTGCGCCACTACCGCGCGCACATCCATGACCCGCAGTTGAAGAAAGAGATCCAGGGTTTTATCGGCCAGGAAGCCATGCACAGCCGCGAACACGTGGCCTATAACGATTTGCTGCAAGCGGCGGGGCTGCCGGCGCACACCCTGGACCGACGTCTGAAATTCATCCTCGACCTGCAGAAAAAACACCTGCCGCCGTCTTTCAACCTGGCAGTAACCATCGCCCTGGAGCACTACACCGCGATGCTCGCGGAAATACTGCTCAGCGACCCGTCGCGCTTTGGCGACTCACAAAAGGGCTACCAGCAGATGTGGTACTGGCACGCCCTGGAAGAAACCGAGCACAAGGCCGTGGCGTTCGATGTGTGGAACACCGTGGTCAAGCCCGGGCCACTGCGCTATCTGTTGCGCACCGGGACCATGCTCACCACCACCCTGCTCTTCTGGCTGGTGGTGTTTGATTTCCACGTACGCTTGCTGATTGCCGACCGCAAAGCCGGAGGGCATTTAAAGGGGTTCTGGCGCATGCTCAAGTTTCTCTACGGTCCCAAGGGGGTGTTCCCAAGGATGCTGCGGCCGTGGCTGCATTACTTCAAACCCGGCTTTCACCCCTGGGACCACGACAACCGCGCACGCCTGGCGCGCATAGACGGGTTGCTCGAAGAGATCGCCCGGACCGGTGGCGGCTACGAGTCGGCCTAGGCCTCGGCCAGGCTGGCACGATTGCGCACAAAGCCTTGCAATTGATCGCCTGGCAGCGCCTTGCTGAAATACCAGCCCTGGATAATCAGCTCATTGCCTGAGTTCAGGAAGGCCAACTGCTCGGCGGTCTCCACGCCTTCGACCACCACTCCGAGGTTCAACGCCTCGCAAAAGCGCAACAGGCCGGTCAGCACCTGGGCGCCCTTGGGCTCGTGCTGGGCGACCACAAAACTGCGGTCGATCTTGATGAAGTCCACCGGAAACTGGTGCAGGTAACTCAAGGCGGAATACCCGGTGCCAAAGTCATCGATATAGACCTTGGCGCCGATGGCTTGCAGTTTCTGGAGGGTCTGGCGCGTGACCTGGATATCACTGACCAACGCGTCTTCGGTGATTTCCACCGACACCTGCCCGTGGGCCTGGGCCAGGATTTCCACCAGGCGTTCGCCATAGGCAGCATCCGTCAGGGTGGCGCTGGAAATATTGATCGTCATCGGCAAGGCAAAACCGACTTTCTGCCACTTCTGGTACTCACGCACGGCCTGGGACGCCACCCACACATCCACATCCGGCATCAGTCGCGCCTGGGCCAGCCATTGCAGAAATTCCCAGGGCGAATGCACGGTACCCTGGGCATCCCGGGCGCGCATCAAGGCTTCACAGCCGGTACACAGGCCGGTGCGGGTCGATACCTGGGGCTGGAACTCGAGGTAGAACTCATAATCGCTGATCTGCTGGATGCGGCTCAGTTCGTTGGCCTGGCGCGCCAGCAGCTTGTGAGACGCGAGCACCGGGTCCAACTCCAGCAGGCGGCCTTTTTCTTCGAGGCCGCGAAAGGTCATGTCCAACGACTTGAGGTACACCGTACCGCCTTCGGTGGGCTGACGATGGATCGCGCGCACATAGGGCGCGTAGATCAGGGTGCCGATCACCAGCAGGGCGACTTGCAGCACCACCGCGGCCAGATCGCCGTGGGTGCTGAGGTAGGCATTGAACAGCACCGGCGCGGTAAATGGCACGCTGACCACGGCGGGCGACACCCAGCCGAGCTGCACCACGGTCAGCGCCACCATCGCATTGAAAGCCGGCACCAGCAGGAACGGAACGAACAAGCGCGGGTTGAGGATAATCGGCAAACCAAACAGCAGCACTTCGCTGACGTTGAACAACGACAACGGCAAGCTGGCTATTGCCAACAGGCGCATGGACTGGCTCCGGGAAAACAGCAGGATCGCCACCAACAGGCACAGCGCCCCGCCCGAGCCGCCGATAAAGGCGAAACTGCCCAGCAGGCCACTGTTGAGCAGGTACTTGATCGGCTCTCCGGCGGCCAAGGCGGCATGGTTCAGCACCACCGCCTGGTCCAGCACATCGAACAACGGCTGCATCGCGTACACACCGTGAATGCCGAAAAACCACAACAGCGAATTCATCAGGGTCACGAACAAACCGCTGCCGTAGGGTGATTCCAGCGCATCGATCACCTGCGGCCCCTGAAGCTCTGCCACATAGGGAATCTGCAACAGCATCGACAGCACCACCACCAAGGCCAGTGAGGTGATTGCGCCCGGCATCACCATATTGATGGTGCCCCTGAGGTTGTGGGTCACCAGGTCCTCGTTGACCAGGCGGGTCCAGCGATAGCGATGCAGCCAGGCGATCGCGGGCACATTGAGCAGCGGCGAAGCAATCGCGATAAACAGTACGAAGGTGGCCGAGGTGCGCGGGTAATCACGCAGGATAAAGGTCGCCACCACCACGTGGGCCAGGCACAGGAAGGCGACGGGCAACTGTGGCAGCCGATATTGAATGGCAAGCATGTAACCGATGGAGGCCGCCACCAATAGCGGGATCACCGAGCTGATCTGGTTATGCAGCCCCGCCAGGAAGGTCACCAACGACGGGGCGAACCCCAGCACGCGAGCGCATTCGGACAGGATCAGAAAGGCGGCCGACACCAGCAGGCACGGCAGGATCCACAACAGCCCCTCGCGGATCGCACGCAATGACTCGGTACTGGCCAGGGCGGCCAGACGCTGGGTAAAGAACAGTTTGAACAGCGTTTGCGCCATGACCCATCCCTCTGTCCGTCGCTTACCGTCCCTGGAAGGCAGGGCCGAAAACACCGGCTAACGCTACACGTCCTGATAGCGGGAGCGAAAGGCTTTTGCAGCGCCACCCGGTTTTTTTCGGCATTCATTTCGGGGCGTTATGCTTGTCGAACTTCCTGGGTTGGCCCATCCTTGGCCCTCGACGCGCAGATCGACGATCCGCCCGTTCTGCCAGCCGGCACCCGCCATCCGTTAACGTGGCGCCGGACACTGGACGCGACTGCACCTCGACCCTGACCCCTTTATCAACCTGGAGCACAGCCTTGTCACAACCCGGCGATAACCACCAGCTCGCCCTGGACCGATTCCTGGCAGAACATCCCGACATCGTCACGCAGTTGGATACCCTGAACCCGCTGGCGGCCCAGGCCAAAGGCGAAACCCTGGCGCAATACCGCGCCGAGCACCTGCACGAAGCCTTCGAGGCTGAAGCCGAGCGCCAGGGGCTGTTTGCCTGGGAGCTGACACTCAAGCTGACAGCGGAGTCAGCCCAGGCGTTCGAAGCCCAACGCCTCGAAGTCCACAAGGAAGTGGCGCAGATGGCCGGCATGAGCTGGGCTGACTACTGCCGGTTGCACGACGTGAACAGCTGACACCGCGCTACACAAACCAACGGCGCCACGGGCAGCCCATCATCTCACGCAACTCAGCGACGCTGATGGTACGACGCTCGGGGTCCAGGGCCAGCGCCGTGCGTAACGCCGGCCAATAATGCCGAGGCCATTGCCGTGGTCGCGGCAGTGACTCAGCGGATGAGCGCTCCCCCGGCCGCCGTCCTTGCGCCATCTCGTAAAGCACGCACGCCACGCCGTACAGGTCGGCGGCCATTGACAGCGCATCGCCGGCCAGCAGCTCCGGCGCGGCATAAGCGGGTGTCCAGGCACCGATATGGCCGCGGCTCAGGCCCGGCAACCCGGTCGTGAGCAGTGACTGCCCCAGGCCGAAATCGAACAACCGCAGGCCCTCCTCGCTGACCATGACGTTGCCCGGCTTCAGATCGCCGTGCAGCACACCCAGGCGATGGGTATACGCCACGGCGTCGAGCAACTGCACCGCCATCGGTTGCAGTTCTCGCCAAGGCATGCCACCGGGGTATTCGAGCAGCAGCCGGTCCAGGGTCATGCCGTGCATCAACTCCATGGTAAAGAACGCGATATGCCGGTTGATATCGACGTCGAATCCATACATGCGCACCACCCGCTCATGTCGCAGGCCGCGGGCGAGGGCAAACTCGCTGTACAACAGCACATGGGCATCCGGGCACTCGGCAAAGGTTTCGCCGAGGACCTTCAAGGCCACACTGGAACACGGTTCGCCGAATTGTTCGTGCAGCAAGTCACGGGCGCGGTAGACCACCCCCATGCCTCCGCTGCCGAGTATCCGCTCCAGCTGATAACGCCCGGCGAGCAGGCTGGGTGGGGCCACGGTCGCGCTCATGACTGCACCACCACAGCAGTCAGGTCGTCCCGCGCCGTGCCGCGCATGACGGCGGCGAACAACCGGTCCACCATCTGTTGCGGCGTGCCCATGCTCAAGGCACGTCCCAGCTCGCCATGACTGAGTGACTGGTACAGACCGTCGCTGCACAACAGGAACACATCGCCTGGCCGAGTGCTGAGCTCCAGCACTTCCAGGTTCAAGGGCTCACGGGCGCCGATGGCCCGCGTCAAGGCCCGCGCATCCGGGTGGGCTCGGGCCTGCTCCAGGCTCAACTGTTGTTCATCCATCAATTGTCGAAGCAGGGAGTGGTCGCGGGACAGTTGATACAGGTTCTGCCCGCGCCACAGGTAGCAACGGCTGTCTCCCGCCCACACACAGGCAGCACGACTGCCCTCCAACAGTAGCGTGACGACGGTGCTGCCCATGGTGCCGTCGAGATCACCTGCGAGGCGTCTCAGCCCATGGCCCAGTTGCCAATTGAGCGATTGCA
This sequence comes from Pseudomonas sp. G11, assembly GCF_029457515.1. Lineage (NCBI taxonomy): Bacteria > Pseudomonadati > Pseudomonadota > Gammaproteobacteria > Pseudomonadales > Pseudomonadaceae > Pseudomonas > Pseudomonas sp. G11. The sequence continues at coordinate 3,395,318 of NZ_CP120377.1, read as the reverse complement.
GGCATCGGCGAACGGCTTCCACGCGCTGATCGAGGCTACCCTGCCCCGACAAGGACGCCAGGCTGCTGGCCACCCATTGGCTGGCCACATCCCCGGCCCGGTGCCCGCCCATGCCGTCCGCCACCGCCCAACAGCCGCGTTGAGGGCAATCGAGGAACGCGTCCTCGTTACGCGCCCTGACCTTGCCGCGCTGCGTACGCCCCGCACTGCGCCAAGGGATGCCATGGCGGCTCACAGTCGCTCCGGCAAGCGGAACGTGCGCCAGGCCGCGATTTGAAATGGGTTGGGCATGCGCTGGCTGGTCAACAGGTAATTGGCGCGCAAACCCGAGAGGTCAGACTTGAGTATCTGCGCGTTCCGGCCATTGGCGGGCTCGCTCTGCATCAAATCGAAGAAGCGGAACAATGACCAATCTCCGCTGTTTTTCTCGATCCCCAGGGGTCGATGCGCGCCCCGCTCCAGGACCAGGCTGCTGCGACCGTTGTCGGCCTCGGTGGGCCAATGAAACGCCATGGGCACGATGGGGCCGTGGCGATATTCCAGTTGTTGATCGCCAATACGCAGGATGGCGCGACTGACCGCCTGGTCCAGGCTGTAGGGGGCCAGGGTAAAGCGCACGGACAAGCCTCCTTGTTCCTCGGAAAAAAAACCGCGCCGGATCACTTGCGCCTTCGCCAGTTGGTCCAGGAAAGCACGTGATGTCGGAAAGCTGCGCCCGTCCAGGCCGCGCAAGCGGTAGCGGCTGCCCTCGGTGCTGACAAACGGGCGCAGGTAACTGTCATAGAACCGCGCCATCACACCTCGAGGCTTGAAAAAATCGGTGAAATCACTGAGCGCCACATCGCTGGTACCGTGGGCATTGAACGGGTACCGCTGGCGAATGGCCTTGGCATACACACCGTATACCTCGCTTTGATAGCGCTGGTTCACATACACATAGGCCTCATCCAACCAGTGGCGCCAGACATCATCGGCAATGGCCTCGAACCAGGCAGACAGCGGCAGTGGCAGACGCGCAGCAGCGTCACGCAAATTGCCCAGCACATCCTGCTGGCCCTCCATGCGCCGTATAGCCTTTTGGAAGGCCGCCTGCTCCGGCGCACTCTCACGGTTCAGGGCCGTCAGTTGCAGGTGCAACTCGTCGGCCAGACGCAGGGCCTGGCTTAACTCGGCACCGGGGTTTTGCCGCTCGTCCAGCATCTGGTGCAACGGTTCGAAGCGGCGCTGCAACGCACGCCGGGCCGAATCCGGCGGCAACTGCTCCATTAACGCGTCGCTTGCCAACTGCGCCACCGCGCCCACCTCACCGATCTGGCGCGTCACCTCATCCAGTCGCTCGCTGACAGGGAGCAAGCGGGTATTTTCCCTGACCAACTGCAACAGGTGGATCAGGGGCGACTGGGCGGACGTCAAGCTGGCAAGTTGCTCGGCACCTTGCCTGAGGCCGTCAGTCGCCTGCAGGCTGACCTGGCCCAATGCCTCACTCCAGGCGTCGGCGTACTCGCTGAAGTAACGCTGCTCGAGCTCAAGCATCAGCCGGCGTAAATCCATGGCACTCAAGTCCGTCCCTTCACCCAGCACCCAATTGTCCTGGGCAATGGCATTCACCAATCGCGGCCCCTGCGTCTCGAAATACTGCAAATACCGTTTTGTGTAGAACCCGGGGATCGGATGATCGATGGCGGCAAATACCTTGCCCTCGGCAAAGCGCAAGGGTTCCAGGTTACGCGACTGCTCGCGCAGCACCCGGTAGATCACATCGGCCAACGACTCACCGCGCAATGCCTGGCGCGCCAGGGCAACCAGTTGATCATCCACCGGTGCCACGAACGATTGCCCAAGCAACTGCGCCAGGTGCACATTCAGGCGGTGCTGTGTCGACGTATCGCCCGCATAACGTGCCGACCAATGGCCAGCCACTCGCTGCGCCAGCCAAGCCGTATCACGGCGCTCGCGCAAGGTGAGCATCAGGTAGGCACGCAGGTTGTCCAACAGCCGCTCGCGATCATCCAGGCTCGAACGCACCTGCTCTTCGAGCAACTCGGTCACCCGTGGCAATAACTGCTGTTGCAGGGCCTGCTCATAAGCGCTGTCCAGCACCGGCTGACTCGCTTCTCCCTGATATAAGCCTGCACGTTCCACCAGTGGCACGTCCTGCACTGCGGGGAAAACCTGGATCGCCGCCCGCCGTGCATCCAGCAGCGGCAACACGGCCAGCATCGCGTCCGTACCAAGTGGCAAGGCAACTGGCGTCGCCAGGTTGGCCAGTTGCTGCAAGCGATGATGGTTGACCGAATAACTGTGCATCCACAGCCAACCCGCCGCACCGATGATCAGGGTTGCGGCCACGGCCACGCCGATTTGCCGGCGACGTATGCGCTGCTGTTCCTGGCCCTGCAGACCGGCGAGGCCGGCCTCGGCAAATATCACCCGGTTGAACAAGCCCTGGATGAAGTGCGAGCCGCGCTCACCGGCGCAGGTCAAATAGAACCCGCGCAGTCCGTTGATACGTTGATAACGATGCGCGGAAAAAGCCAGCTCGATAAATGCGCACAGGCGTTCGCCGACTCGCGCCATCTGTTGCGGAAAGTCGAGTGTCAGCCCGCGCTGCTCGACACTGCGCTGCGCGTGCAAGCGCTGAATCAACTCCCCCCCCAGGCGTTGCAGCAGCGTCTCGAACGCCTGGCGCACCTGGGTGACTTCAGTGCCGGCCTTGCCGGTGATCAGCTGTTCACCCAGTACGCCTTCGGCGGCGTCGGCCTGGGGTGAGTCGAAGTATTCGGCAAACCCCGTCAACCGATCGGCCTGGGTCAGGACCAGGTAGATCGGCACATCGACATGCAACGTCTGCTGGATTTCCTGCAAGCGCGTGTGAATGTGACGGGCGTGATGGTCCAGATCCAGCGGGTGGCTGCCAACCAGCGTTTCCATCGACAAGGTCACCACGACACCATTGAGCGGGCGGACCTGGCGTCGCGCCCTGAGCAGCCTGAGCAAGGTCAACCAGCCCGCGGCATCCACGGCACCGTCCGGTTGCGTCAGGTAGCGTCCGGCGGTATCGACCAGCACCGCGTCGTCGGCAAAGTACCAATCACAGTAGCGGGTCTGGCCCGTCGAACTCGGCTCGACACGGTCCAGCGGAAACGGCAACCCACTGGCCGCCAGCAAGCGCGTCTTGCCACTGCCCGCCTCGCCGATCAACAGGTACCAGGGCAGCTCATCACGCCAACGCTCGCTGCGTTCAGCATACCGGCCAGAGGTTTTCAGGGTATGCAGCGCCTCCCTGAAGCGGCCACGCACTTGTTTCTGCTCGTCCTCGATGCGCCCCTGTTGCTCATGATGCGCCTGGTGTCCGGGCTTTTTCAGCCGCGCGGCGCGGCGCCCGCCGGCCAGGACCATCGCCAGCCCCCACAACAGAAACACCACGCAGACGGTCAACAGGCGCGATGTCGGTGCGGCCCAGAACCGATACCCGTCCACCGCGAGCAAGGGTCCGAAAAACCATACCAACAGCGCGACTGAAAGCACCAGCAACAAGCTCCAGACCCAAATCGTAGCCAGCACGGTGCCCGCGCCCTTGAAGAATGCGTTCATTCATTGCTCCCAGCGTTACAGGGGCGTCCGAGTCAGATCCGGCGCCGAAATTTGAAAAGGTTGCAGCACCTGTGTGCGCTCTTTGCCCAATACCCAGGCAAACCCCGAATAGATCGCCAGCATGCAGCCCAGGCAAAGGATTCCAACCCAAAGGGTCGGCAGCTTGCGCGGGGCTTTATGGCGTACGGGCTCCACCTGTGGCGGTAATACAGAGACAGGCAGCGGCGTGCCCCGGACATGCCTGACCTGGCGATACAAAGCATCGCGCACCGCTTCAAGTTGCAGCACGCCACGCTCCATGACCCGATATTTACCCTCAAACCCCATCGTCAGGCACAGGTACATCAATTCCAGCAGCGCAATGTGCTTGACCGGGTCTCGGGACAGTCGCTCCAGCAGCTGGAAAAACTTTTCGCCGCCGAACGTTTCGTTATGGAAGCGGCTCAGCAGGCTGACCTTCGACCAATCGCTGCGACTGCCCCAGGCGGTGGTCACCACCGCTTCATCGATCACGCTGCACAACACATAACGCGCCGACATGACCTGGCCGTTTTCGCTCCCCTCATGTAAGGCACGGGTCTCGAATTGGGTGACCCCTTCCGACAGCCGATCATTCAGTGTTTGCAAGCTTTCCCGACCGCCATGGTTCCTGAGCCGGGCCACCTCCGCGAGTAATTCCCAAGCGACCGCAACCAGCGGGTTAAGCCCCATATTGAAGGTCTGCGCGCCCTGCAAGCGGGCCGCGTAGATCATTCGGTCTTCCAATTGCTCGAAGCGCGGTGGCGTGGGGAAATCGGTGATCGCGCCCTGCGCCGGCCCCCGTCCTTCACGATCAAGCAGGACAGTTTTTTCGTCCTGCTGGTATTCACGGTCCGTGGTCATAGTGTTCAGTTCCTGATGGCCCAGAAGGTGAGTTCAAGCTCGGCAAACTCGCCGCCGACATGGAAGGCAAACCCACCCGAATGCTCCAGTTGCGTGATGTCCCGGGCGCTGAGTTCGAGCATGAAATAGGTTTTGCCGGCATGGAACGGCAACTGGCGCGGCGCCACCGGCAGCGGCTTGACCTTGATGCCCGCCAGATGCAGGTTGACCAGTTCGCGTATACGCTCCACCGGGCCGATCTTCAGATGCGCCGGCAAACGGTGACGAAGCTCATCCGAATCACACTGCGCGCTGGCCGTCAGGATGAAGGTCGCGCTGCCGAGCAGCTTGAGGTCGCTCACCGGGCATACCAGCACGCCGTATTGACGCTGTTGCAGCGCGAGCTCCATGGCATGCTGCTCCAGCACCATCGATAGCATGGAGCGAATGCCCTCCATCAGCCCACGAAAGCTGGCGCCCTGGTCGTTATGCCGATACCGCACGTCCAACTGGGCACGCTTGCTGTCATGGGCGAACGTCGATAACTCACCGAGCATCGACAGGCACTCGCGGAACACCGTTTCCGGACGAACCTGAACCTGGCCCAGATAGTGACGCAGGACCCACTCGCAACGATTGACCAGTTGCAGCATCAGAAAGTCGCCGATCTGCGAACCGGCGGCGGCACCGTTGCCCTGGATACGCTCTGCAATGGCGTCGCCTCGGCAGGCCAGCAGGCTGATCACCTCCTTGAGGCACGACGATACATAAGCCGATCCCTGGACATACATGAAGGTCGGGCTGAACTCCGGGTCCAGGCTCACGCCCTCTTCATCCGTGCAATCCACAACCTGGGCGACCTTGAGCATCACACACGCCTGGTCACTGTGATGCTCCCCCAGCAGCAGGCGCAGGTCCGGACGGCCGCAGTGAATCTGACAACGTAAATCGACACCGGCATTGGAGTCGCCAACGTCCATCGGCCAGGTGATATAGCGTGCCCAGACATCGGCCTGGTCCTGCTTGCGCGCCTCGATCTGGTTGTGGGTCGTCAACGGCAACGCAAGATAGATCCCTTGCCTGCCCGCGTTGGCAGGTACCTGCAGGACCAGCGGCTCCATGGCGGCACTCAACTCAAAGAGGCTGCCGTCGGGTAATACACCACTGGCTTGGTTGACGACGATCTTGCCCAGGCGCAGGTACTGCAGGTCGATTTCAAGGGTGATGAAACCCCAGGTGTCGCAGCCCAGCAGGCGGGTGCGGTTGAGTTGCTGGTTGTAGTAACGATCGTTGTGTTGCAGGTGCTGGGGCCGCAACAACATGCCTTCCTGCCAAATGACTTTATGAACGAGCATATCAATCCTGCCTCGCACCAGAAATCGGGTTGGCGACCCGGATGCCAGCCTTGTCAAGCACCAGGCTGGCCCGGGTCAGTTTCTGCGGGTTAAGCGACACCACCATTCGCCACTGCACATGGGGCAGGTCTCGATAGGCGGCCAGCACCCCCACATAACGGCTCTGCGGTTCAACCTTGAGCTTGAGCTCCAGCCGTTCGCCGGGGCGCATTTCCAGCTCCTCGCTGCTTACCCAGTCCTTGGGCAAGGCTTGCTCGGCACGCCCGTAAAGGCTGAAAAAATCGGCGTTCTCGAAGGCCACGGGATGGCGCAGCTCGAGCAAGTGCACCACGATCGGCGAGGGACGCCCGTGCAGGTCGGGGTTGACCTGATCGCTGGCGACCAGCTTCAGGTCCAGCTTGGTCACGGTAGAAAAAGGCGACAGGGTGCTGCACCCGGTCAACAGGCTGAATACCACCAGCATGGATGCAACGGCGGCTCGATACATGATCATCATCCCGGGTAGTCCACATGAAGGGTGGAGATCAGGCGGACCTGCTCGTCATAGGCTCTGGCGAAGTCCTTGCCCAACAGGTGTCCCGTGAGCGGTTCAGCCTCGACCAGGCGCTGGTAGTGACGTTGATAGGCGCGCCATTGGGCACCGTCGGTGTTGAACCGGGGCGATTTGTCCTGGCGCTCGAAACACAGCAGCAGATAGCTGGGGGCGAACGCTTCCCGCGCGCTGCGCGCCGCGGCACGACATGCCGCCAGCAATGCAATCTGATGCGTCTGCATATCCCGGTGCACTTGAGTGATCGCCAGGTCGGCGGGCAGTTGGCCAAATTCGCTGATGCCCAACAATGCGGCCAACGCCGTCTCGGCATCCGCGCACTGCCTGAGGGGGTTTGGGCTGTTCACAACGGGAGCGGCGGGCGCCAGGTTCGATTCACTTTTCAGTTCGTCGCAGGTGCGCAGGTTGTGCTGCAACCCCTCGATACTCAGCTTGAGCAAGCCGGCGACCTTGATCGCCAATGCCTCTCGCGCTGGCCTGTCAACGTCGTCGAGGCGGATCCCCAGCGCTGCCGCAAACTGCGTCCAAAAGGACTCGTTGTCCGCTGGCACAGTGACAACCTGCGGGCTCGGCGGCACCTCCAGGTCGGGCTCCACCCATCGAGGCAAGACCAGATGGTCTCGGTCCGCCGCGCTGTGAGTCATCCACTGCCCCGGTTCTTGGGCGACAGTACTCAATGCGTCCAGCCCGTCCAATGACGGATGGGTGAGGTCCTCATCATCCAGCGCCTGCATGGGGTCCAGGGCCAGGAAAGCATCGTCGGGAATCGGCCCCGGTGCCGTAAATCGCCGCGCGCCGGGCGGGGCCGGCGGCTCGATAAGCCTTGCGCGTATCGCCAATGCCCCCAGTTGAAAAAGATCACCGTCGGCGATCAGTCGCGCCTGCCCTTTATTCAGGCGTTCACCACTGTCGGCCACGCAAATGCCATTGCTGCTGATGTCCGTCAGAAAGTAGCGACCTTCACGGTAGCTCACCAGCCCATGGTGACTGGACAACAGTCGACTGGCATCGGGGATCACCCAGTCGCAACCGGCCCCGCGACCGATCACACCGCCGACACCGGCAAACGTCTTGCGAGCGCCGGCCAGCGGCTCGGTGCCAGCGCCGTCATACACTTCAAATACCAGTTGCATGCTCGGGTCCTCCATTCACTGGCCGCGACTGGTCGCTTGCGGGTCGCCCAACGGACGGTAGTCAGCATCATCGAAGACATAATTGGCGTTACAGCCGCCCAGCACACACAACACAAGCAACATGGCTTGCCACAGACGATCAGGCATCGGGTATCTCCCATAGACACAAGGCATTCAGCACTCCCCCTTGGCTTCACCAACAGGAATATTCAAGCGGGCAAGCCGGTAGAGCAGCGTGCGGCGAGCGACGCCCAGCTCACGGGCGGTGCGTGTTCGATTACCACGGTTCTTCTGCAGGCAATCGATCAGGACCATGCGCTCCACCCTCTCCAGGCGCTGGCGTAATGTGGTCTCTACAGCGGCCTCCGTTCGCGGCGACAGCGCCAGGTGCAGCGGCAGGATCACACCGTCATCACACAGCAGCACCGCGCGCTCCACCAGGCACTTGAGTTCGCGGACATTGCCGGGGAAGCCATGACTCGTCAGTTGATCCAGGGCCGCGCTTGACCAGCCAACAGCTGGCCGACCGAGTGCCATACAGGCCTCGTCGGCGAAATGACGCGCCAGTTGCAGCGCGTCGCCGTCGCGCTCACGCAGCGCCGGCAACTCGATGGGAAACTGCGCCAGCCGGTAATACAGGTCTTCGCGGAAGGTCCCCTGGGCCACCATGGCAAGCAGGTCACGGTGAGTCGCCGCGATGATGCGGACATCGACCTTATGGGAAGCATTGGCCCCCAGCGGACGCACTTCTCCTTCCTGCAAAACGCGCAGCAACTTGGCCTGCAGTGAGAGCGGCATGTCACCGATTTCATCCAACAGCAGCGTGCCGCCATGGGCTGCATCGAATAACCCGACGTGGTCGCGCTGGGCCCCGGTAAATGCGCCCTTGCGGTAGCCGAACAGCTCGCTCTCCAACAGGCCTTCCGGAAACGCGGCGCAGTTCTGCACCACGAACGCTTTAGCGCTGCGCGGCCCGGCGGCGTGGATGGCACGCGCCACCACTTCCTTGCCGGTACCGGTCTCGCCACGCAGCAACACGGTGTACGGCGTATTCAGGACTTTACCGATCAAGCGGCAGGTCTCGTTCATCGCAACACTGTTGCCGATCAAGCCGTACACACGAGTGGCGGGCGCTCTCGATTTGAGCCGGGTGACCTCCGGTGCGGGCTGCATCCGTCGCAACAGGCTCAATTGCGCCAGCGCGAAGCCGCCAAGGCGCGCCAGCGAGGCAACATAACCTTGCAATTGGGCTGGGCGCGGGCTGGCGCACAGCAATACCCCCATGATGGTTTTGCTGCGCCCCAGCAGCGGTATGCAGGACAGGCAATGCCAAGGCTGCGCCACTGCCGGCAGGAACCCGGTGTCATGCACGCACTGGCTCAGGTCATCCAGGGTAAGGGGCTGCCCTTGGGTCAGCACGTAGTGCAACAGAGGTTCATGCTGGGAGCCAGGGCCCGACGCTGGGTCGCCCGGCGGCAGCGCCCCTTGGAGATGCTGGGCGATCAGCTCAAGCCTGCCCGCCGGCTCATCGAACAGGTACAGCTGGCTGAGTTCACACTGGCCCAGTTGCGCAGCGCCGGTCACGCACAAGTCCGCCAGCGTGGTTTCGTCGTGTTCATGGCCCAGTCGGCAGAACCAGCCGAGCAAGGTCTCGGCATAGGTCAGGGGATGGGGTAATGGGGTAAACAGGTTTTTCATCATTGACCGAACTCGCAGACTGGCCGACCGCTGCTATCCAGCCGTGCATGAACCCGTGACAGACCTGCATGGCCCACCGTTGCAGTCAGCAGCCGATCAGCGATCTGCGGCAGCAGGTCCGACTCGATCCACTGATCGATCGCGCGCGCTCCGCTGTCACCGTGTGTGCAGAGCCGGACCATGTGCGCCACCAGCTCGGGCGTGTGGGTAAACGCCAACTGGCGTTGCTGTAATCGCTGACCAAGGCGCGCAAGCTTGAGGCGTGCCACGTCATTGAGCACCTCACCCGTCACCGGGTAATAGGGCACCACCCGCATCCGGGCCAGCAACGCCGGTTTGAAGTGTGCCCGCAGCGCGGGGAGGATCGCGGCCTGCAATACCTCGATGTCCGGGCGCAGGCCGTCGGCGCACGCCTCACTGATGCAGTCGCTGCCAAGATTGGAGGTCATCAGGATCAACGTATTACGGAAATCGATCTCCCGCCCTTCGCCATCATTGGCCAAGCCCTTGTCGAAGACTTGGTAGAACAGGTTCAACACCTCCGGGTCCGCCTTCTCGACCTCGTCGAGCAACACCACCGAATAAGGGCGTTGCCGCACCGCTTCGGTCAGGACACCCCCTTCGCCGTAGCCCACGTAACCCGGAGGTGCACCGATCAATCGAGACAGTGAGTGTTTTTCCTGATACTCCGACATATTGATGAGGGTGACGAACCGCTGGCCTCCGTACAGCAGGTCGGCCAGCGCCAGCGCGGTTTCGGTCTTGCCCACACCGCTGGGGCCGGCCAGCAGGAATACACCTACCGGCGCATCGGGTTCGTTGAGGCCGGCAGCTACGGCCCGCAGGCTGCGATCAAGCGCCTGCACGACCGGCTCCTGTCCCAGAATGCGTGCTCGCAAGGCATCGGCGAACCCCAGGACTTTTTCGCTGGGTTCAAGGGCCACTTGCTCGACGGGAATCCCGGTCCACGCACTGATGACCTGGGCCACCAGGCGCGGGCACACCGTCGGGCTTGCCGTCGGCTGCTCGCGCTGTTCAACCCAGCACTGCTCCAGGGCCTGGCGCTCCTGCTCCAGGGCATCCAGTCGCAGGCTCAAGGCTTGCAGGGCCACCTCATCGACCGGCAGCCCAACCTCGGCATCCCTGCGCAGCGCCAGGTGTTGCCGCGTCCCTTCGGCAAGCTCGGCGACCAGGCATTGCAAGGCTTCGGGCCGCGCCGACAAGCACGTGCGAGCCCTTGCGCACGCCGTATCCAGCACATCCACCGCTTTATCCGGTAGCTGGCGCCCGGCCAAATACCGCGCGCTCATGTGCGCTGCCGCGACAACCGCATCATCGCGTACGTACACGCCATGGCTGGCCTCATAGACCGGCACCAGTCCACGCAGGATCGATACCGCAGCCTCGACACTCGGTTCACCTACCCGTACCGGTTGAAAACGCCGCGCCAATGCGGGGTCCTTTTCGATGTATTGCTTGTACTCCGACCAGGTGGTGGCGGCGATGGTCCGCAGTTGACCGCGGGCCAACGCAGGCTTGAGCAGGTTGGCGGCATCCGACGCACCACCCGGCCCCGCGGCCCCCACCAGCATATGAGCCTCGTCGATAAACAGGATCACGGCCTGGGGCGAGGCGTTGACTTCGTCGATCACCCCCTTGAGGCGGCGCTCGAATTCGCCCTTGATACCAGCCCCCGCTTGCAGCAGCCCCATATCAAGGGTCAGCACGCGCACATCCTGGAGGGCTGGCGGTACCTGCGATGCGACCACTTGCAGGGCGAAGCCTTCGACAATCGCCGTTTTCCCGACCCCGGCTTCTCCGACCAGGATCGGGTTGTTCTTGCGTCGACGCACGAGGATGTCGATCAATTGCCGGATTTCACCCTCCCGGCAGATGACAGGGTCGATCAAGCCTTCACGGGCCTGGCGCGTCAGGTCCTGGGTAAAACGCTGCAACCATGATTCAGCCACCACTGCCTGGGCTTGTGCGCCCTGGCTCAATAAGAAGTCACGTACGCGATCAGCGTCCAAACGGCTCAAAATACCTTGATAGCCGCTGCCGGCGTGCTCCAGGGGATGACGTAACAGCGCGAGCAACAGGGCGCCCTGGTCAACGTCATGTCGCCCCAGTTCAAGGTGCGCAACCATCAACGCCTGTTGCAACCACTGCACCAAAGCCTGGGCGAACACCGGGTTGCGGGTTGCACACTGCGCGGTCTTTGGCTGCAGCGTCGCCTGCAGTTCGTGCAGCGCTACGTTGGCCTCTGCCAGCGCCTTGGCCAACACGCCATCGGCGTGCTCCAGCAGCGCCAGCAGCAGGTCCTCCACCAGCACTTCGCGACCGCCCCGGGCGATACAACGCTCAGCCGAGCGTTCCAGGTCGCTGCGGGTTTGCGCCGCCAATGTCCGTATCAATTGTTGCAGGTCTACATTCATCATAATCATCAGTCCTTAATGCGCATTGCCAGACAGCGTGACCACACCATCCGCCCGCTCATGCCCCAGCCAACTGGTCCATCCCAGGCGACACACATTGCGTTCGCCGATATGCAGCGCGCGGATCTCCCCTTCGGCGAGCACCAGGCGCACGTCATATTCCAGCGGTGCGCGCGCGGTTAAGCGCAGCAGTGCACATAAGGGGCGCAGGTCCTCCCCGGTCGGCAGGAACTGGTGAAATCGTTGCCAGTCGAGCCCGAGCAGATGCACGGTGAACTTGCCGCTGCAATCGGTGACCCGACTCCCCAGCACCAGGTCCTGGCCGAGCGTGTGGTTGGCCGCCCCCAGCCGATTGCGCTGCTGTCCGTTGATTGACACGCTGCGTTCAACCCACTGTTCGATGAACAACCGGCGGTGCTTGAAGTAATGGCGCATCACCGTCTCAATCATTGCCGCCGAATGCGCGCGCAGGCTCAGCAGCCCCAGATAAGGCAGCAGCCGTTTGCAGTCCAGCGCTGCCGCCCGACGAATGTCCTGGCCTCCCAGTCCGATCAAGGCAAACATCTGCGCCGAGAACGCATCACTGGCGCCCCGTCGGAAGCAGGCTCGATAACGATATTTGCGCCAGATCGGCAGCATCAGCCGTTGCAGGCGGTGGTGAAACACGTCCAGGAAATCCCGGGTGGCGTTACCGCCTGACACCTCTGCGTACGCCTGCTCCGCGTAGAACGCGGGCAGTGGTGACCCCGCGCCACATAGCCCGAGGACATTGAGGCGAAGCCGCGCGCGCAATTGACCGTACTCCACAAAAAACTCCACTCGATCGATGTCGTGTCCGGGAAAGCCCAAGCCTGGATTGGCCTGGAATTCCAATTGGTCATACAACGCGTCCTCATCCAGCAGTGGATGGGCATCACGCAAGCGCTCGATCACCTGTAACACCGCCTGGAACAGCGAGTACTCGCGGATGAAACGGGACAGTTCGGTTAAAGCAGGGGCTGCTCGCCCATGCGGGGTGGCCATAGGTACACATCTCCTTGTGTGCTGATCACTCGCAATTCGTGATACGAATTCAAGCTGGCGTACAGCGCAAAAAACTCGTTGAGCACCGAAGCGAATACAAAGGTTTCGCCCTGGCCGAGGAAGCCTTGGGTATCGATCGACAGGTCCACCCGCACACCGCGAATCGGCAGGCCATTGAGCAATCGGTCGACGGCTTCGTGCCGGATGGCGCGCAGCGCTCCCAACCGCTTTGCACTGATCTTCTGCGCCTGGCGGCTGTGATAACGCGGCAGGTCGTAGGTTTCGAGGATGACTTTCAGGGCATTGATATCGGTCAACGACAGGTAGTTGAGCGACAGGTTGCTGATCAGTCGCCACAGGAAGTCCTGGTCCAGGGGCGGAGCAAGACTCGTGGTCGGCACGGTGATATTTCGAAACGCCAGAAATTCCGGGGTCTGCTCGCAGGGCTGGTTGACCTGCCCCACCTGTAGCTGCAGCGGCAGGTTCTGATTGGTGCAGGTCAACTCGATCGACAGTGTTTCCTGTTCGTGCCCCTGGTCACGCTCAAACGCGATCCAGGTGTCGAGACCGGCATGCTGTGCCGATGCACGCTGGCGAAGGCTGTAGCTGGGGGCCATGTTCGAGGCTGGGGTGGCGCTGTCGTGTTCAAAGGACTCGAACGGTACGTAATGCCGATAACCCAGGCCACCCGGGCGCCATCCCGTCACGCTGTCCACGGAAAACACCGCGGCGTTGCCCCGGGTATATTCCCCAGGCACCAGCAGATACTCATCCTGCTTGCCGTCCAGGCGAACGGGCACGGCATCATGGTTGAACAGATTGACGATGGGGGTGCAATAGAGCTTCACGTTGTCCAGGCCGGGGCGTTGCGGCTCATGCCCCTGGGTGCGCAGTTCAAAACGCATCACCATGCCACGCACCCGTTTGAGCAGTGCCTGGGGCACCCCATGCAACCGATCCAAACCGCCGACATCCACGAACAGGTATTTGTCAGGGAAGGCAAAATACTCCTGCAGCAGGCGATAACCACGGAAGGTATTTACTGGGTAAGGAATCAACGCCTGTTCTTCGCAGAACCCCACCGGGCGTACCTGGCTGGCACACAGCCGCAGCGACATTGCCTGCCCATCGGCCCCGTTGACGGGCTGGCCGTCAGCACCGAGAAGCAACAACTCGATGCCGTCGAGATGACGCAGCAGGCCCAGGTACACCCCCTGGCTGACGTGGCGATCCCCGGCCAAGTGCAACCGCAACGTGTCGAACACCAACTCACTGAAATTCCCCGGGGCGCTCATGTCTAACCGCAGGTCCAACAGGGCTCGCTCACCCTGGAAGACATACGTCACGGCACTCAGTTGCAACGCCATGACCTGGGTGGCGTAGCAGGTCCGAAAGCGACAGCGCTCGCCATTGATGGCCGCGCTTTCCACTGCGGTGTCGCGCGCCACCCGGACAGCAGGCCCTGCCCGTTTCAACGGATCGAACTGCAAGATGCTGAACGATGGCAGAGGCCGCATGTAGTTGGGCCACAACAACTGCATCAACGAATGGGTCAGTTCGGGTAATTCGTCATCCAGTTTCTGCCGCAGGCGGCCGGTGAGAAACGCAAAGCCTTCGAGCAAACGCTCCACGTCCGGGTCCTGGCCGGCCTCTGCGAGAAACGGTGCCAGGGCTGGATTGCGCTCGGCGAAACGTCGCCCCAGCTGACGCAAGGCACTGAGTTCGCTTTGGTAATAACGATTAAAGGTCATCCGGCGCAACCTCGACCTGCCCACCATCTCCCAGAAGCGCACTGAACACCACCGGTTGCCTGATTCCATTGGCGAGCAGTGTGGCCTCGATGGCAAATGCCAGGACCAGGGGATCGCGGTCGCGGGGCAATAGCCTTACGCGCACGTTCGCCAAACGCGGCTCATAGGCCTGGATAAACCGTTCGATCGACAGGCGCGATCGGCTCAATGATTCGTGCAGGCTCAGGCGCAGGTCATTGAGATCCGGCAAGCCGTAGTCGTGCAATGTCTGGACACTGCCCGCACGCGTGCTGAGCATCTTGCCCAGGTGCGTCGCGATGGACGCCACGCTGTTCGCCTGGGCAGGTGCCTGGCCGTCAAGGCGCTCGAATAGGCTGCAGTAATGTGTCATCCCCTGGTGCCTGCTCATTCTTTGTCGAGCTTGCCGACCAGGGACAAGGTGAAATCCGCCCCCATGTACTTGAAGTGAGGTCGCACACTGAGGTTGACGCGGTACCAGCCAGGTTCCCCGTCGACGTCACTGACGACAATACGGGCGGCTCGCAGCGGACGCCGGCCGCGCACTTCGGCGCTGGGGTTTTCCTGGTCCGCCACGTATTGGCGAATCCACTTGTTGAGCTCCAGCTCAAGGTCGGTGCGCTCCTTCCACGAACCCAGTTGTTCGCGCTGCAGCACCTTGAGGTAATGGGCCAACCGGTTGACCACCATCATGTACGGCAACTGGGTACCCAGGCGGTAGTTCAGCTCGGCCTCCCTGCCCTCGGCGCTGGTGCCGAAGTACTTGGGTTTCTGCACGGAACTGGCGGAGAAGAACGCGGCATTGTCACTGCCCTTGCGCATGGTCAGGGCAATAAAGCCTTCCTCGGCCAACTCATATTCGCGACGATCGGAAACCAGCACCTCGGTAGGAATCTTGGTTTCGATTTCGCCCATGCTGTGGAAGTGGTGCAACGGCAGGTCCTCCACCATGCCACCGCTTTGCGGACCGATAATGTTCGGGCACCAGCGAAACCGGGCGAAGCTATCGGTCAGGCGCGTGGCGAACGCGTAGGCAGTATTGCCCCACAGATAGTGTTCGTGGCTGTTGACCACGTTTTCCTGGTAGGCAAAGGTCTTGACCGGGCACTCCGACGGGTCGTAGGGGGTGCGCAGCAGGAACCGTGGCACGGTAAGGCCGATGTAGCGGGCATCTTCGCTCTGGCGAAAGCTCTGCCACTTGGCAAACTGGGGGCCTTCGAAATGATCCTTGAGATCCTTCAGGTCGGGCAGCCCGGTAAAGCTTTCCAAGCCAAAGAACCCCGGCCCGGCAGCCGCGATAAACGGCGCATGGGCCATGCAGGCCACGCTGGAAACGTACTGCATCAGCTTGACATCCGGCGCGCTGGGCGAGAGGAAGTAGTTGGCAATGATGGCGCCTACCGGCTG
This sequence comes from Pseudomonas sp. G11, assembly GCF_029457515.1. Lineage (NCBI taxonomy): Bacteria > Pseudomonadati > Pseudomonadota > Gammaproteobacteria > Pseudomonadales > Pseudomonadaceae > Pseudomonas > Pseudomonas sp. G11. The sequence goes on along the minus strand of NZ_CP120377.1, from coordinate 3,379,493 downwards.
GCCGCCAAACTGACCGTATTCGGCACTGTAGATGTGTTTATAGAGCCCGGACTGGTTGATTTCCGGCGAGTCTTCAAAATCATCCAACAGGTCCTGCCGCGCGACATTCAGCAGTTCGATCTTGATGTTCTCGCGAAAATTAGTGCGATCGACCAGCAACTGCAGGCCCTTCCACGCGGCTTCAAGCGCCTGGAAATCCGGGTGGTGGAGAATTTCGTCCATCTGCTGGCTGAGCTTGGCATCGATTTCGGCGATCATCCGATCGACCAGGCGTTTCTTGACCGGCTCACCGCTGTTGTGCGGTTTGAGCAGCTCTTCGATAAACGCCGAGACCCCGCGCTTGGCGATGCCATACGCCTCGTCGTCAACCGTCAGCAGCGTCTGGGCAATAATGTTGTCAAGGATGCCGCCGTTGTCATCCGTTGATGTGGCCAGCGGTTTATGTTGTGCGCTCATCGTTCAGTGTCCTTTTCCTGAAAAAGTCATACGGTGGAACTGCCCAGCCCCAACTCGGCCAATACCCGTGCACGGGATTCATCATTGGCCAGGGCTTGCTCGATGGCCTTGCGAAAGCTCGGCGTATTCCCCAGTGGCCCCTTCAATGCCATCAACGCTTCACGCAGCGTCATCAGCTTTTTCAGTTCGGGAATCTGCTCCACCAGGCTTGCGGGGTTGAAGTCCTGCATCGAATTGATCCGCACCTGTATGCCCAGCTCTTCAACGTCGGGCGCGTCCTGGAGGCGATTGGGCACGCTGAGCGTCAACTCCAGCGCTTGCTTGGCCAGCACCTCGTCCAGGGTGTTCTTGTCGATACTGATCGGCTTGCGGTCTTCCAGCTTGCGCAAGTCCTCACGCTGGGTGAAATCCCCCAGTACCAACAACTTCAACGGCAGTTCAACTTCTTCCTGTGCGTCTCCAACGGCAGGTTTGAAGGTGATATTGATGCGTTCCTTGGGTGCTACCGAACCTTCTTTGGCCATGGTCTATCTCCTTTTTTTCGAGCGGCTCGAAAGCCTATTCAAGTACCGCTTCCAGGTCGAAGTGGCACAACCTGCGATGGGTGTCTTCCTTGCGCTCCCGCACGGCATGGCTTTGTGGCAACAGGTCGCAGCAGCGATACAGCAACTGCGCCACCTGCAGCGCCAAGCCAGGCTCCCAACGGTCCAGCCCCGCCTGCTGCAGTTCATGATCCAACTGTTCAAGCTGGATTCTCGCCAGCTCGTACTTGCCGGCCAGTACACACAACCGGGCCTGGGCCAAACGCCAATGGAAGCGCGCTCGCTCGCCGCGTGCGGCATGCAGGCCCTGCCTGAGTTCCCCGACGGCGGCCTTGAGCCCGTCCTTGCGCAACCGTGGCATGACGTCCTGCAACGCCCTCTCCCACGGCTCGGCGTCGGCATCGATCGATATCTGCGAGGGTGAGGTTCTTTGCAGATGGCGATTCACCTGCAGCGCAATCCAGTCGCGAGTCGCAGCATCCGCAAACGGAACGCCGTCGTGAAAGCAGAACCCGAGGAGGTTCGGCAGGCGTTGCAACAACAGGGCGAGGCTGACTTCCACCTCGGACATCGCCAGATGAGCCTGCAGCGCCTCGAGGCACTCCCACTGCATGCGCAAACCGTCGAACCAGAACATCGCACTGGCCAGGCTTGCTTCAAGCTCAAGCACCAGGTCGGCGTAATGACCTTGGACAAAACGCTCCTGGTAACGGTTGAGCTTGTCGGATGTGGGGCCACGCAGGCTGGTGATCCCTGCACTGTCGGCGTCGGGGTAACTGACCAGGGGCAGCCAGGCCAGCGTACGGCCCAGGCGCAATGCGCGCAGGTCTGTAGCGTCCTGGCGCAGCCACCAGGTACACAATGGGCGAGCCTGGTCCTGCAGGGTGCGAAGTCGCTTATGTGCGTCTTTTTCGTTATCGATTGCAGCTTCCGGCTTGAGCAATTGAGTCGCTGCCTGCTTGACCTGTGCAACGACCGCCGTCACACCGGCCGGCTCGGGACCGCATTGCGCCGTGCGCGCCAGGCGCTCTGATAATTGCCTGCGAATCGGCAGAAGGAGTGGCGCGTCGCTTCCCAGGCATGCGCTCCAGCATTCATCCAGGCTGGAAAGGTGTTCAAGGATGGCTTGGAACAGGGGTTGCTGATCCGCGATTGCAAGGGTTTGCGCAAACAAGGGCTCAAGGCGCAGCACCAGCCAGCCGAAAGCTGCGCCACGGGTACGCATCTTGGCGGGGTGGACAGCCGCCCAATGCTGTTCGCAAAGATGACGCAACAGGCCCAGGCCTGCCAGCAAACCAGGAAAGGATTCACGCTGGTACAACGCCCAGGTCAACCATGCCGCGACCCGCAAATCCTTGGAATGCTGACGCAGCACGCCTTCGCTGATGACCCTGACGAGCTGCCAGTCTGGCTGGCTGCCGCCGTGGATCGATTGGGCCTTGGCCAGCTCGGTTTCAAGGGCTTCATATTCGCTGGAGAAGCGCACTTCACTGCCGGCATAACTTGCATCTGAACATGGCGTTCGGGCGACCTCAAGGTAATAAGCGCAAAGCGTGTCTGAGTAAATCATTTTTAACCGCGCACGATTATCCAAGATAGGACCGGCGAACTAACTGCGTATTGGCTGCGCACCAGTAAGCCATGAAGCTTCGTGAAAAACGTGACGAAGCGAGCGAACATTAGTCACGCAAAAAACATTCAGCAAGCAACATGCGCCTACTTAAGGAATTTCCTACAATCACCATAAAACCTGGCCTGCGCAGCAATTTGCGCAGTTTAATCCGTTGCAAAATGCCCTGACTGCTCGCGCTTCATTGATTAGAGCGGCTCAAACAGAACAAGCAACTAATTGCGCACTTAAGCGCAAATACCAGCCGTTAATATCGCCCCCGCCTCCCCGCAACTTATAAAATACAAGCGCACGCCACATCGAACCCCTTATTTCATTGGAGTTCCAACTTTCAGGCACGCTTCTTGTTATAGGGGTTTTGCCCATCCGGCCCGTCGCCGAATGGAACTCCCTATCAATAAGGCAAGGAAACCCGACATGCCAACACCCGCGTATCTTTCTATTACCGGTGTCAAGCAAGGTTTGATAACGGCAGGCACTTTTACCCAGGACTCGGTAGGTGGCATTTACCAGGAAGGTCATGAGGACCAGATTCTCGTGCAGGCGTTTGCTCACCAGGTAATCATTCCCCGCGACCCGCAATCGGGCCAACCGACGGGGCAGAGGGTGCATAAACCGTTGATGATCAGCAAGGTCTTCGACAAGTCATCGCCGTTGCTCTTCAGCGCCCTCACCAGCGGCGAAGAGGTCAAGTGCCGACTGGAGTGGCTGCGGACCTCAGCGGCAGGCACGCAGGAGCACTACTTCACCATCGAACTCGAAGGGGCGACCATCGTCGACATCCAGTCGCGCATGCCCAATTGCCAGGACCCGGACAACGCGCATTTCACCCACCTCGAAGACGTCTACTTCAGCTATCGCAAGATCACTTGGACCCATGAGGTCTCCGGTACATCCGGCTCGGACGACTGGCGCAGCCCGGCGGCCGGCTGACCCGGCCTGATGCGCAAACGGCTGCCAGGGACGGCGCCGTTTCTGCGCGACACTCAGACCATCGCCAGGGGGTGCTTGCGCTTGGGCGCGCCGAACACCCGGTCGATGGCCTCCAGATCGTGTTCATCCAGCACCAGGTTCGCGGCGCTGGCGTTAAGGCGCACGTGTTCGGGCGTCACGGCCTTGGGGATGGCAATCACCCCCTCCTGGCGCAACACCCACGCCAAGGCCACCTGGGCAGGCGTGACCTCATGAAGGTGAGCGATGTGCTTGAGCGTCTGGCTGGATAGCAGCCCACCCCCCTGGGCAATCGGACAATAAGCCATCAATGGCAAGTGATGCTGTTGCCACCATGGCAGCAAGTCGAATTCGATACCGCGCTCTTCAATGTTGTAGAGCACCTGGTTGGTGGCACAGGCCGGGGAAGCAAGTTCCTGCAGGTCGGCGACATCGAAATTGGACACACCCCAGCGGCCGATTTTGCCGGCTTCTCGCAGCCGCTCGAAGGCCTCGACCGTTTCTTCAAGGGGATACTGGCCGCGCCAATGCAGCAGATACAGATCGATGTAATCAGTCCCCAAGCGCCGGAGGCTGGCCTCGCAAGCACGGGGGACACCCTTGTGGCTGGCGTTATGGGGGTAGACCTTGCTCACCAGGAACACCTGGTCACGCTTGCCGCGAATGGCCTCGCCGACCACCTCCTCGGCCCCCCCTTCGCCGTACATTTCGGCGGTATCGATCAGGGTCATGCCCTCGTCGATCCCCAGTTGCAACGCGGCGACTTCGGCGCGGCGCTGGTCGGGGTTCTCGCCCATGCGCCAGGTTCCCTGGCCGATGACAGGGACGGGAACGCCGGCCAGATCAATGGTTCGCATGACAATCTCCTGATGAGTTCGCGGGTTAACAGTGTGGCATTGACCGGACAAAAGGGTTCAATCGAAGTATGGTTGCCCTTTGCCAAGCTGCCAGGAAGGACCTGCAATGCTGTTTGTCGTGATGCTCGGGGGCAAGCACCCTCGCGCCCGGATCGAAGTCCATGATGTGGTATTCGCCGTGGCGGATACGTTGGAAGGCACCTACCCGCAATTGCGCGACGCCTGGTTTGGCAGCCCCAAGGGTGTGCATATCGATGCCTGGATGGCCGTGGAGGGTGTCGATGGCTGGACAGTCGAGCTCAGCCCCCTGGCACCCCAGGCCGGGGCGCAACATCTGTATTTCGTCAACCTGGGCGGCTATGAAGCCCACAGCTTTGGCGAAGCCCATCACTACCTGCTGGTGGTCGCGCCCAACAAACAGGCAGCCAAAGCCAAGGGTCAGCAGCAGATGCTGCGCCATTGGTCCCAGGCTCACACCGACGGGGTATTGGATATCGATGACTGCCTCCCCATCGACCTGGTGGACGGCCGCTATGTCCACCTTGTGCAGGGGCCGCACCGGCCAATCGTGCAGCAGAACGACTATATCGTGCTGCCCTGATCGCCGTGCTGGCTCACCTAAGGACGTGCACTGCAACTGCCGGAGCTCTCACCCAAGGTCGATGGGCTACGCGACTCGCGATCACCAACTGCCGGACGCCCCACCGCCGCCGCTGGAACCGCCACCCCCCGACGAACTGCTGCTGGAACTTGAGCTGCTGGCGCTCGAACCGGAACCGCTGCCCGAGCTCGATCCCGACCCAACGCTGACCTTGCCAAAGATAAACAGCGCCACGAATGAGGCAATCGGGATCGCAAACAGCCAGCCATCACGCCCGCGCTCGAACAGCAAGCCCGCCGCCACGTACACCGCCACCGCCGCCAGCGCTCGCGCAACACATCCCACGCGGCTGCGTTTCCAGGCATCTTTCATGATGACAAACAGGATCAGGTACATCCCCAGCACCACCAATGCGCCCAGGGGAAACGCCAGCCAGTGAATGAAATCGACATCCACGTAACGATCCGTCACCACCAGCCCGGCAATGTAGGCCAGCAGGCCCAGCACGCCATAAAACACCGTGCGCGCCATCCACAATGCACCGAATGTGGCACCGCCGATCAGCAGGGTCAGCGGTAACAACAGTAGGTACACCGGCCAATCCCGACCACCGGCGAACACCGCCAGCAGCACCGTCACCGCGACCGCGACCACCAGCGCCCGGCGCCAGGGCAGCTTGCCGGCGCTGATCAACACGCCGCCGATGGAGCCCACGATGAACGCCAGCAATACCGCGATTGCCGGAGGCGGCAGCCCCGGGCTGGCCACCTTCGGCAGGTCGCCCCCCTCGACCAGCGCGCTGAGGTCGTCCACACCCTGTTGGATACCCCCCGCGTAGTCGCCCTGGCGAAACGCCGGGGTGATGTGTTCTTCGATGATGCGGTGGGCCAACAGGTCGGTGACGGTACCTTCCAGGCCATACCCCACTTCGATGCGCACCTTGCGATCGTCCTTGGCCACCAGCAACAGGATGCCGTCGTTGACGTCCTTGCGCCCCAGCTTCCAGGCGCGGAACAGTTGGTTGGTGAAGTCTTCGAGGCTGTCGCGGCCGGTGCTGGGTACCAGCAACACGGCTATCTGCGCGCCCTTGCGTTGTTCGAGGGCCGCGAGCTGGTCGGTCAGGCGGCGGATGGCCGTCGCATCGAGGGTATTGGTGAGGTCGATCACGCGCTGGTCCAGCGCGACCTTGATCGGGCTCGCAGGTGCCGTGTCGGCCTGGGCGGTGCTGATCAACAGGGTGACAGCCAGCAGGGCCAGCAGACTCAAGGCGGATCGCCGCAACCACAGCATCATGTTTTGTTACCTGAAGTGTCTTCCTTGTGCTGCCGACTTTACCCTATCGGCGCTAGACCGGGTGCAGCCCATGGCGTTGAGGCCCCAAATGGACCTGTCGGTACTCGGCACGCCTACACCGGAATCGCGTACACCGTGCCTTGCATGATCGGCTCCACACGCCCGGTCAACAGCACACCACCCTGCCCGTCCCACTGCACGGTGAGCGTGCCGCCGTCGCAGTGCACTTCAACCGTATCGTCCAGCAAACCACGGCGGATACCATTTACCACCGCCCCGCAGCAGCACGACCCGGAACCCAGCGGTACACCGCCGCCCCGCTCCCAGATGCGCAGGCGGATATGGCGGCGATCCAGTACCTGGACAAAATGAACATTGGTCCTGGCCGGGAATAACGGGTGAACTTCCAGGGCGGGGCCCAGCGCTTCGACGTCGACGGCAGCGATATCCTCGACAAAGAACGTGCAGTGTGGATTCCCCATGCTGCACGCGGCCGGGCTGCCTTTGATCGGCAAGGTTCGGGTATCCAGCGGCTCGGCGAGCGGCACTGCGGCCCAGTCCAGCGATGGCGCGCCCATATTGACCGACACCCGCTGCCCCGCCACCCGCACGCACGTCAGCAACCCGCGCTCAGTGCGCAATACGATCGAATCGGTGCCGGTTTCCTGCATCAAGCGGTCGGCCACCCCCCGAGTGGCACTGCCACAGGCCTCCAGGGGCGTGCCATTGGGGTTCCAGAACTTGATACGCGCAGCGGCATCGGCGCAGTCGAGCACCACGGCCAGTTGATTGAAACCGATACCGGTGTGGCGATTGCCCAGGCAGCGGGCAACCTGCGCGGTGATCGGGTCGTCCTGGCCACGGCGGTCGATGATGATGAAATCATCGCCATGAGCATGCATTTTCACGAACGGCAAGGTCATGCTGGGCTCCTAGGGTCGACCGGTGGGTGAACAGGAGGATACCCTGAACCGGCCCTCCAGACTTATCGAGACCGAACCATGCTTATCGTCTTCAGCGGCCTTCCCGGAACCGGAAAGACCACCATCGCCCGTGAACTCGCGCGCCAGACTCGCGCGGTTTACCTGCGCATCGACGTGATCGAGCAGGCGATTCGCAATGCCGGCGTGCTGGCGGCAGATGTGGGCGCGAGCGGCTATGGGGTAGCCAATGCGCTGGCGCTGAGTCATCTGCAACTGGGTCATACGGTGATAGCCGATTGCGTGAATCCGGTCCGGGAAAGCCGATCTGCATGGGCGAACGTGGCCACGCAGGCTAGCGTGGACGTGCTCGACATCCAGGTGATCTGCTCTGACCCACAGGTCCATCAACGCCGCGTGGAAACCCGCGCAGGCGACATCGCCGGCCTGGTTCCGCCCACCTGGCAGTCGGTCCTGGACCATGAGTATGAGGCTTGGGATGAAGCGCCATGGACCCTCGACACGGCGCTGCTGACGGTGAACCAGGCCGTCACCCTGGTGATTGCGCGCCTCGCGTCTACAGGGCTTGGGAACCCATAGCCTTCATCAACACCAGATCGCGCCCGTAGATATCCGGCGCATACACCAGCCCGCCCTGGCGATCCACTTCCACCGTCCAGTAGCCCAGTAACACCGGCACCGGCGTGGCCAGTCGGAATTCATGGGTCACACCCGTGGCCAGCAATTCATCGGTGCGAGCACGTTCCGCCGGCGTCACCAGCAGGTCGCGCAGCAGCAGCGGTTGCTCGACCCGCACGCAACCGGAGCTGAACGCGCGCGGGCCTTTGGTGAACAGTGGCTGGCTGGGGGTGTCGTGCAGGTACACCGAATACGGGTTGGGGAAGCGCATCACGATCTTGCCCAACGGGTTGCGCGGGCCGGCTTCCTGGCGCAGCAGGATGTTGCCGGGGCGTGCCCAGTCGATCTGTTCGGGGGCCAGCGGGTGGCCTTCGGCGTCGAGCACTTGCAGGTTCTGCTGGCGCAGGTACTCGGGGTTGAGCCGAATCGCCGGGAGTTTGTCCTCACGCATGATGGTCGGCGGGATGGTCCAAGTGGGGTTGAGGGTCAGCCGGGTGATGCGCGATTTGAGCAGCGGTGTCTGGCGCTCGGCACGCCCGACTTGCAGGCGGGTTTGCCACACGGGAATGCCGCTCTGGTAAACGCTCAGTTGTGCGGCGGCCACGTTGACCAGCACGCCCTCGGGTTCCAGGTCCTGGCTCAGCCAGCGAAAGCGCTCCAGGTTGATGCGCAATTGTTCGCGACGAATCGCTGGGCTGATATTGAGTTCGGCCACGGTGCCCGCGCCAATCACGCCATCGGATTGCAAGGAGTGGCTGAGCTGGAAGGCTTTGACGGCCGTGACCAGTTCATCCCGGTATTGCCTGCCGTTGCCGGCGGGAGCCTGGGCCAGATAGCCGCCGCTGTATAAGCGCCGCGCCAATTCTGGAACCCGTGGGTCTTCCATGCCGGGGCGCAGCAACGGGCCGCTGGCGACCGCTTCCCAGTGCGGCAACGGTTGTTGGCGCGCCGTGGAGTAAACATTGCGCAGGCTGCGATACAGGTCGGCGCTGGGACGGGCCTGGTCAAACGCCTGGGCCATATCGTGCAGGCCGGTGGCGGCAAACCCCAGCACTTCGGTGTTGGGGTCACGGGCGGGAGGCTGGGCATGCCACAGCGGTTCGAAGCGCGATTGTTGCAGGCGCCCGTAGTGCAGGTCTTGCAAGGCTTGCAGGTACTGGCGGCTGGTGTCGATATCGTTGCACAGCACGTTCGCCGTGGCATTCGCCGGGGGCAGGCTATAGTGGGTGGGGTCCAGGCCGTCATCGGCCAGCATCAGCAACTGAGATTGCAGGGCCTGGCGGCGTTCGTCGGCGGACCACAGCGGCACATCACCCTGCTGCTGGTAGAACGCCTGCAGGCGCGATTGCGCGGCGGCGTCGATCCGGGGGGCAAGTTCGGGGCAGACCCCTGGCAACTGCGCAAGGGCCTGCTGTATGGGGGCCGAGTTGACCGGACTGGGCGCCGTCACTGGCAATGAATCCACCATCAGCGCGTCGGCTGTCGCGACCAATGGTGCAACGAGCAAGCAAATGCTCACGTAATATGCGTGTTTTTTGAACAATGGCTTTGCTCCAATCCACAGCGGGGGGATGTACTGTAGATGCTGACTTTTATGTGCCGTCTCGGCCTTATCACGGTGAGCCTGGCAATGTTGAGCAGTGTTGCGCTCGCCGCCAATGGCAACCCTCCTTCCTTGTATAACAGCCTGGCGCGCTCGGCTCCAGAACTCAATCCCACAGTACTGAAAAGCGCCCTGAGCGCCGTGCAGTGCGCGATCAATAATGGCGAGGAACGTTCCGAGCGCCTGGCTGTGATTGACTATTCCCAACCTTCGACCGCCCGTCGGCTGTGGATCTTCGACTTGCGCAAGAAAACCCTGGTGCTGCGCGACCTGGTGGCCCATGGCGCGAAGTCCGGGGAAAACTTCGCCACCCAATTTTCCAATCGCGAGGGCAGCCACCAGTCCAGTCTGGGGCTGTTCCGCACCCAGGAAAGTTACCTGGGCACCCATGGCTACTCGCTGCGCATGGATGGCCTGGAGCCGGGCTTCAATGACCAGGCCCGCGACCGCGCGCTGGTGATTCATGCCGCCGACTACGTAAGCCCACTGTGGAGCAAGCGCGAAGGCCGTATCGGCCGCAGCCAGGGGTGCCCGGCAGTGCGCCCGCAGGTAGCACGCCAGGTCGTGGATAAACTCAAGGACGGGCAGTTCATGTTCTCGTGGTACCCCGACCAGCGCTGGTTGAAGTCCTCGACGTACCTCAACTGTAAACCCCAACAGGTGGCAAGTAGTCGTACAATCCGTGGCGGCTAACCTGTCCCACCGATAAAAGAGAGCGTCGCATGCTGCTACATAAGTCCACCTGGATCGAGATCGAGCAGTTCCTGGAGCGCAGTCGCACGGTAGTGATCCCCATCGGCTCCAACGAGCAGCACGGCCCCACGGGCCTGCTCGGCACCGACTGGATGTGCCCGGAGATCATCGCCCATCAAGCCCAAGAGAACGCCGACATCCTGATCGGCCCGACCTTCAATATCGGCATGGCCCAGCACCACCTGGGCTTCCCCGGCACCATCTCTCTGCGCCCTTCCACCTTTATTGCCGCGATTGGCGACTGGGTGCGCTCGCTGGCCGGGCATGGTTTCGAGAAGATCCTGTTCCTCAACGGCCACGGCGGCAATATCGCCACGATTGAAGCGGCCTTTTCCGAGCTGTACGCCGAAGCCAGCTACGCCCGCCGCCCGGCCGGGTTCGCGCTGAAGCTGGTGAACTGGTGGGACCTGGAAGGCGTCAACGACCTGGCCCATCGGCAGTTCCCGGTAGGTCATGGCAGCCATGCCACGCCGTCGGAAATTGCGGTGACGCAGTGGGCTTATCCGGAGTCGATCAAGACTGCCGAGTATTCGCCGCAGATCGCCAATACCGGGCCGATCCGTGAAGCCCTGGACTTCCGCGCCCGCTTCCCCGACGGGCGCATGGGTTCCGACCCGGCCCTGGCGACGGTGGAGAAAGGCGCAGAATTGGTGGCGTTGGCGGCTCAAGGGCTGGTCAAGACGGTCGACAGCTTCAGCCACGAAGCAAAACCCTAGGCGTTACATCAATCAGACTGCGGGAGAGGGCAGCCCCCTCCCACGCAAGGTCTTGCGTGATCAGTGATTACTGGCATTCCTTGGCGGCCAGTTCGAGGCGCGAAGGGGTGATGGTCGACGCCAACGGCTTGCGCTCATACAGGAACACCTTGGTGCTGTCCTGGGACTTGTAGGCTTCCAGCACATCATCGGCGGCGATCTTGCTGGTCAGCACCACCTTGGCGTGGCGCGAGTTCTGCGTCACGGTCGAGGTGATGTCGTGCTTTTCAAGCTTGGGCAATACACATTGCACATAGCCTTCGGGGGTTTTGGCGGTTTGCAGGGTCAAGCTCGGCGAATTCGGCGCGGAGACACAACCGGCCAGCAACAAAGAAGCGACAGCCAGAACCGGTACAAAAAAAGAGCGCATACAAAATCCTGAAAAATAGAAAAGGAAAAATTTACATCAACCTGCTTGGACCAGCGCCTTGAGCGATGCATCAAACTGCTTCAAGGCATCTTGTTGCACATCTCGCTGCTGCTCGATCTGCGCCGCAATCTCCGGCGCGGCCTTGTCATGCACCCACACCGACGGCACTTGCTTGTGCACCGAACCTTCGGCCTTGGCGATGTATTGCAGGTTCGCATCATAGAACCGCGCAATAAACCGCGCCTCGACCTGGTCGTTTTGCTGGGTCAGCAACTGGTTATGGGTATCGAGCATCACCACGACATCAGGATGAGCCTGCACCAAGGCATCCAGGCTGTCGTAGAACGTCACCGACAGGAAGGTACCTTGCAGCGAGTTCATCAACCAGTCGATCGCCAGTTCAGGGTCGGAGCTGTTAACGAACGCCTCGCGGATACGTGCATCAAGGCTGCCCTTGGCACCGTTCATGGCCATCGTGTGGTAGCGCTCAAGGTAGTTGAGGTTGTCGAGCGTATTTTCGCTGTACAGCACCCCAACCGACTGCGTGCGGCGCAGAGAGTCTACGCTAGCGTCGATAGGTAGCAAATGGCTGCTACGCAGGTCATCGGCAATTGCCGGGGTGGTCATGCCCACACCCCCCAGCATCAGGGTCATCATAGCCAGCTGGATAAACGTCCTCATCGCGCGATTTCCTTGAACGGCGTGTCGATGGGGATGATTTTCCGCTTTTCATGAAAAAACAGAACTTGCGATCTTCGATGGTGACTATCATCTGAACCGATAGTGCTGAACATAAAATTTATAAGGACCATGCCATGAAGCCCCACCAGAAAACCTTCGACCGGATCCGCGATGCCGTATTGCCGGAGTTTCGCGATCGGGTCGCCGATTACCTGGTTGACTATGAACAGGTGCTGCAGGACCCGATGGCCGACCCGGACCACGTCTATGCCAGTGCCCAGCAGCTACGCGGTTACCTGCGCGGCTTGAACACCACGCGGGTCCTGGGCATGGCCGATTGGGAAGAGTTGGACCGCCGCGTGGCGCAGGAATGGCCTAAAGCACGGGTCTTGGCAGATTGACCCAGGCTTGCACCGAGGGGCGCTGCCACTGGCGCCGGGCATAGTCCACCAACTCGGCAGGTACGCTGTCACCGTTGAGGATCAGGCGGTTGAGCATCACTGCAAGGTCTACGTCGGCAATCGACCACTCCCCGAACAAGTACGGCGGGTTCTCCGCCAACAACACCTGCGCCGCGTCGATCAACTTGCGCGCGGCGGCTTCGGCCGGCGCTGACAACGTCGGCATCGCTTGCCCGTAGAACACCACCAGCGTCGAACGCTCCTGGCGAATCGGCAGCAAATCGCTGCGCAACCACGCCTGCACCTGCCGCGCCCTCGCCCGCTGCTTGGGATCAGCCGGGTAGACCGGCGTCTCGGGGTAAGCCTGCTCCAGGTACTCGCTGATCGCGGACGATTCCGACAAGGCAAAGTCGCCCTCCACCAGGGTCGGCACCCGTTGGGTCACAGACAACTCGGCAAAGTCCTCCGCCTGGTTGTGCCCGGCGTCCAGGTCGAGGGTGACCATGTCGAAGGCCAGGCCTTTTTCGCGCAGGGTGACAAACACCGACATCGCATAGGGGCTGGTGAACAGCGAATCAACGTAAAGACGCAACGGACCTTGGCTCATGGGACGATCTCCTTGGATGAGCCCCCACGCTACGAGATGCGCCGCCATAAAGACAATGCAGGGTTTTTATGGGGGCATTCCCGAGAGGAATAACAGCGCGACGGGCCGTCGATCAGCCGGCGAAACCACCGGCCTTGAGGAAGGCGTGCTCCGCGTCGGTGATCTGCCTGGCCAGCACGTCATTGCGATGGGGAAAGCGCCCGAACCGCTCGATGATGGCGGCGTGCTCCTTGGCCCAGCGATAGGTGTTGGCATCCAGTGCCTGGTTCAGGGCCAGGGAGCGTTGCTGATCCTGCGGGTTTTCCGAGTGTTCAAACGGCAAGTAGCAGAACGCGCGCAACGCGGGTTCGATCAATTGATCCAGCCCCGTGTCGACGATGCGCTGGGCATACAGGCGCGCCAACGGGTCGGTGGCGAACATATGCGCGGTTCCCCGAAAGGCATTGCGCGGGTATTGATCGAGCAGGATCAGCAAGGCCAGGCCGCCCTCCGCTGTGTCCAGCCAGCCTTCCAGCTCGCGCCGGGCGGCTTGCAGGTGAGTGGCGCGGAACGTGTCGCCAAAGCTGGCATCGAACGCCGCGTCCTTGGCGAACCAGCGCTTGGGGCCGGCTTGCTGCCAGAAAGCGATGACGGATTGCGGGGTGTGGATTACCGCGTTGTTGCGAGTACTCACGATCAGCCTCTCCCTTGCTTGTGTGCCTCACAGTGAACCAGAAGGACTGCGTGGCTGAAACCTTAACCGTCAGCAGCGCAGGCATTTGCGTTATAGGATAACATCCAGTTTTTTCGCCCGGCCCTGTGATTTCTGCTTATGACCGACACTGTTCCCCTGCGCCAACGCCTGCTCTCCATCGACGCCCTGCGCGGCCTGGTGATCCTGTTCATGCTCCTCGACCACGTACGCGAAACCTTCCTGTTGCACCGCCAGGTCACCGACCCGATGAGCCTCGACAGCACCGAGCCTGCACTGTTCGCGAGCCGCACCCTCGCCCATCTGTGTGCGCCGGTGTTCGTACTGCTCACCGGGCTGTCCGCCTGGTTGTACGGTCAGAAATACACGGGCCGTCGCGATGTGTCAGCGTTCCTGTTCAAGCGTGGGCTGTTCCTGGTGGTGCTGGAATTTACCCTGGTCAACTTCGCCTGGACCTTCCAACTGCTGCCCAGCGTGATCTATCTGCAGGTGATCTGGGCGATCGGCATCAGCATGATCGCCCTCGCCGTGCTGGTCTGGTTGCCGCGCCCGCTGTTGATCGCGCTGGCGCTGGTGATCATCGGCGGGCATAACCTGCTGGATGGGCTGCACTTCGATCCAGGCTCGGCGCTGCATATTCCGTGGACGATCCTGCATGAGCGCAGTTGGATTGAAGTGTCCGACACCCTACGCCTGCGCACGACCTACCCGGTGCTGCCGTGGATCGGTGTGATTGCCCTGGGTTACGGCCTGGGCCCGTGGTTTGCCAATGCCGCATTGCCGGCCGTGCGCCAGCGCCATTTGCTGTTCGGCGGTGTGGGTGCGTTGGCGGGGTTCGTGCTGTTGCGTGCGCTCAATGGCTATGGCGAAAAGCCCTGGCAGGCGTATGACAGCGGCATGCAGACGCTGATGAGCTTTTTCAACGTGACCAAGTACCCACCTTCGCTGCTGTTCCTGGCGTTGACGTTGGGGGTTGGGCTGTTGCTGTTGCTGGCGTTTGAACGCGCGGGGCATCGACGCTGGATCAACGTGTTAGCGGTGTTTGGTTGCGTGCCGATGTTCTTTTATCTGCTGCATCTTTATGTGCTGAAAGTGCTGTATGTCGCCTGTGTGGCGCTGTTTGGCTTGAACCATGGCAACTACTTCGGTTTCGACAGTATCGGTGCGGTGTGGCTGATGGCGTTGGTGTTGCCCCTGGCGCTCTACCCGCCCGTGCACTGGTTCGCCAGGCTCAAGGCCCGGCGCCGCGACCTGGCGTGGCTCAAATACCTCTGACCTGGCACAGACTGAATGTGATGCCAGTCAGTTACGCGTACATGGCCTTTTGTAGGAGCGAGCTTGCTCGCGAAAAACTCACAGGCGCCGCGTTGATTCAGGGAACACGCGTTATCGTTGATGTTTTTCGCGAGCAAGCTCGCTCCTACAAAAAAGCCTTTGGGCAAGCCCGCTCGCCACAGGTTACTTGTGCCATTTCTGTTTTGTAAGGTTTTAAGCCAACTCAGCCCGTAGCTGGCGAGCCGCGGTGACCATATGAATCAACGCCGCTTCCGTCTCCGGCCAACCCCGTGTCTTCAACCCGCAATCCGGGTTCACCCACAAGCGCTCGGCCGGAATGCGCTGGGCCGCCTTGCGCAGCAGGTTGGCCATTTCCGAGGCATCCGGCACCCTTGGCGAGTGGATGTCGTAGACGCCCGGGCCGATGTCGTTGGGGTAGGCGAAGGCTTCGAACGCATGCAGCAGTTCCATGTCCGAGCGTGAGGTTTCGATGGTGATCACGTCGGCATCCATCGCCGCGATGGACTCGATCACATCGTTGAACTCGCTGTAGCACATATGGGTATGGATCTGGGTTTCATCGCGCGCGCCCGAGGCGCACAGGCGGAACACTTCGGTGGCCCAGTCCAGGTAAGGCTGCCACTGCGCACGGCGCAACGGCAGGCCTTCACGGAACGCCGCTTCGTCAATCTGCACGATCTGGATGCCAGCGGCTTCCAGGTCCAGCACTTCATCACGAATCGCCAACGCCAGTTGCCGAGCCTGCACTTCGCGGCTCACGTCCTCGCGCGGGAAGGACCACATCAGCATGGTCACCGGGCCAGTCAGCATGCCCTTCATCACCTTGTGGGTCAGGCCCTGGGCGTAGCGGATCCACTCCACCGTCATCGCCTTCGGACGGCTCAGGTCACCGAAGATCACCGCCGGTTTTACGCAGCGCGAACCGTAGCTCTGGACCCAGCCGAAACGTGTGAACACGTAGCCGTCCAGTTGCTCGGCGAAGTACTCGACCATGTCGTTACGCTCGGCTTCACCGTGTACCAGCACGTCCAGGCCGAGGTTTTCCTGGACCTCGACGGCATGCTTGATCTCGCTGTGCATCGCTTCGACGTATTCGGCTTCGCTCAGCTTGCCTTGCTTGTAGGACTGGCGCGCCAGGCGGATCGACGCGGTTTGCGGGAACGAACCGATGGTGGTGGTGGGGAACAGCGGCAGGTTGAGGCGCGCACGCTGCTTGTCGATACGCTGGGCAAACGGCGACTGACGTTGGCTGTCCTGGGCGGTGATCGCTGCCACGCGAGCTTGCACGGCGGGCTTGTGAATACGCCGCGAGGTCGCTCGGGCAGCCTGTACGGCGCGGCTTTGCGCCAGGGCGGCCAGCACATCGGGGGCTTCGGGTTCGTTCACCGCGCGGGCCAGTACCGCGACTTCGGCACACTTCTGCACGGCGAACGCCAGCCAGCTTTTCAACTCGGCATCCAATTGGTCTTCGCGGCCCACATCCACGGGGCTGTGCAACAGCGAACAGGACGGTGCCACCCACAGGCGATCGCCGAGTTTTTCATGGGCATGCTGCAAGGTCGCCAGGGCTTTCTCCAGGTCGCAGCGCCAGACATTGCGGCCATTGACCACCCCCAGGGACAACACCTTATAGGCCGGCAGGCGATCAAGGATGGTCGGGTACTGGTCCGGCGCACGTACCAGGTCGATATGCAAACCGTCGACCGGCAGGCTAGCCGCCAGGCCAAGGTTCTCTTCCAGGCCGCCGAAATAGGTGGCCACCAGCTTTTTCAGCGGGTCGCGCTGGATCAGGTTATAGGCGCGCTCAAATGCGTTTTTCCAGGCCTGTGGCAGGTCGAGGACCAGGATCGGCTCATCGATCTGCACCCACTCCACGCCCAACTCCGCCAGGCGCTGGAAGATCTGGCCGTACAACGGCAGCAGGCGCTCGAGCAGGTCGAGCTTGTCGAAGTCACCGCCCTTGGCCTTGCCCAGCCACAGGTAAGTCAACGGGCCGATCACCACCGGCTTGACCGTATGGCCCAGCTCACGGGCTTCCTGCACTTCCTCGAACAGCTGGTCCCAGCCGAGGTGGAACTGCTGGTCAACGCTGAACTCGGGTACCAGGTAGTGGTAATTGGTGTCGAACCACTTGGTCATTTCCTGGGCGTGTGCCCCCCCACAACAGCTGTCGCTGACGCCACGGGCCATGCCGAACAGGGTGTGCAGGGTGGCCTGGCCATCGGCGGGACGGAAACGCTCGGGGATCACGCCGAACATCAGCGAGTGGGTCAGCACCTGGTCGTACCAGGCGAAATCGCCGGCGGGCAACAGGTCAATACCGGCCTGCTGTTGCAACGCCCAATGGGTCTTGCGCAGCTCACGGCCGACGGCGCGCAGGCCAGCTTCGTCGAGTTCGCCCTTCCAGAACGCTTCCTGCGCTTTTTTCAGTTCACGATCGCGTCCAATGCGCGGAAATCCGAGGGAATGAGCGACTGCCATGACTTACAACTCCACTGTAGGTATTAATGGCAGGCATTGTCGGTAGACGGAGATAGTGAAACAAACTCATTTTATTCCTGATGATCACAAGATTCACTCATGTTAATGCGCCATGTCACACTCGTGGCGCCGGGCAGCCTGAACATCCCCCCTTGTAGGAGCGAGCTTGCTCGCGAAGAACGCCAACGATCACGCGGGCTGCGTGACGGTCCGCGGCGCACTTAGGTTTTTCGCGCGCAAGTTCGCTCCTACAGGGGGGATCCGCTCGGCCGGTTACATCAACGGAATCGAGTAATTCACAAACACCCGGTTCTGATCCTGGTCCCGCGCGACCTCGCTGCGCGACACGCCGTTGCGCCAGCCGAACCCGACGTTCTTGAAGGTGCCGCCCTGCACCACGTAGTCCAGGCCGATATCCCGTTCCCACTCGCTGGCGTTATTGCCGCTGGCGGTGAGGATATGGTCACCTTTCAAATACATCATCGACGCCTTCAAACCCGGCACGCCCAGCGCTGTAAAGTCATAGGCATACTGGGCGAAGGCGGTGCGTTCGCCGGCCTGGATAAAGGTCTGCACCGTACGGTCGGTGTAGAGGTACAGGCTCGAACCGCCCTCCCCTTTGCTCGCCAGGCCGCCTTGGTTGAGTTGGGCAAAGTTGCTGTCATCGGACACTTGCTGGTAACCCGCGGTAATCGCATGCGGCCCCAGGGAGTAAATGAAGGCTGCACTCCAGGTGTTGTTGTCGATTTCACCGCTGCCGTTTTTGGTATAGCCGCTGAACTTGTAGCCGTCGGCACGCCCCGCGGCGCTGCTGTTTTTGCCGTCCGAGGTGGTCTTGAAGTAACGCAGGTCGGTTTTCAATGAGCCGTAGTCACCCAACGGCAACACGTGGATCAACCCGGCGAAGTGTTGCTGGTAATAGTCTTCGAGGTTGGCGTAGTAGTACTGGACCATCAGGTCCTTGGTCAGTTGGTAGTCCGCACCGGCGTAGGTGAATTTATTGCTTTCGCGGGTGCCACCGGCTGCTGCCAGGCCACTGCTGTCGCTGGAGCCGCGCCCCGTGGCGTGCTGGAGCTGGCCGCCGATCAACGTCAGGTTGTCGATGTCTTTGCTGGTCACCTGGCCGCCTTCGAACGATTGCGGTAAGAGGCGGCCGTCGTTGCTCACCAGGATCGGCAGGTTCGGGCGCAGGTAGCCGTAACGCGCTTCGGTCTTGGCGAAACGCGCCTTCGCGGTGGCACCGCCACGGGCCCAATTGTCGGCGGCCTTGCCGTCATCGTTGGGGATCATCGAACTGCCCACATGGCGACCGGCGCCGCTGTCGAGGGTCACGCCGAGCATGCCGATGGCGTCCAGGCCAAAGCCGACGGTGCCGTCGGTAAAACCCGACTGGTAATTGAGGATAAACGCCTGGCCCCACTCTTCGGTCTTCGACGGTGCCGCCGTGCCGTCGCGGTTGTCGTTATTGAAGTAGAAGTTACGCATACTCAAGTTGGCTTGGCTGTCGCTCAAAAAGTCAGCAGACGCCAAGGGGCTCAGGGCAATACCCAGGCCACCGGTCAATACACTCAATACATTCAACGTGGCTTTCATCAGGACGAACTCCGGCGCGGAATCCAAGTTCCGGGCGCAAAAAATGGGCAGCAGGATGCCGTCGGCCAAACGTGACATTGGCCGGGGCGTTAACGGTTATTCAGTTGCTTAGTGCTTAGTTAGTTACCTGGTTGAGTGAAGTGAAACCTCCGTAAACCTCAGTCAATCAATCCATGAGCGTCATAGAACGGATACGGCCCCGGGTAATCCCCGAACACGCCGTTGTGGCTGATCAAGCCGTGTTGCGCATCCCAGCGATGCAACAAATACCCCGCCGGTTCCAGGTTGAAATGCGCGGGCGCGGCGTCTTGCAGGTCCAGCACGATCTGATGGGAGGTGCCGGGACACACACAACTCAAGCTGCCGCCAAAGCGCCGCTGCATCGGCCGGTGCAGGTGCCCGCACAACAGGCGTTCCACTTGCGGGTGGCGCGCCACGACGCGCTCCAGCGCGGCGGCGTTGATAAAGGGTTCGCGGTCCATATGGCCGATGCCGCTGACAAACGGCGGATGGTGCAGGATCAGCAACGTCGGCGTGTCAGGACGTCGCGCCAGTTGCTCATCCAGCCACTGCAATTGGCTGTCCAGGAGCTGGCCGCCATGCCCACCGGGGATAGTCGAGTCCAGGCCGATGAGGCGCAGCGGATGCTCGTCCACCACCCAGTCCAACGGCTGCTCTGCCGACAAAGGCAAATAGGCATGATCGCGGAATGCGTCGAGCAACGGCCCGCGGGTGTCGTGGTTGCCCGGCACCAGGTAGCACGGCATGTGCAGGCGCGCGAGTTCAGGGTGCAGCACGGCGTATTCATCGGCGCGGCCGAAGTCCACCAGGTCACCGCTGACCACCACAATGTCGGGCCGTGGGTGGCTGGCGTTCAAATGGTCGACGGCACGGCGCAGTGCGCCCAGGGTATCGACAACCCCATAGGTCAGGCGCTGGCCGGCTTTAAGGTGCAGATCGCTGATCTGTGCAACAAGAAACGGACGCTTCAAAAGTCGACTCTCACGCATTCAGGGTAAACAACATGTGCGGCGCAACGGCCAAGGCAATCGGCGCGCCGACGACATGCAGCTGGTTGTCGCTGCTGTCCACCAGCAGCGGTTGCAGGCCACCCACATCCACCAGCAGGCGGCTCTGGGCGCCCTGGAAGAACTGCGCGAGCAGATGCCCGTGCAGGTGCCCTTCGCTCTCCATCACCCGTAGGTGTTCGGGGCGGCAGTACACCGTATTGGGCATGTCGGCGGCCCCCCACGGCAGCTCGCCGCCGCAGACTTTCAGGCCATGGGCGGTTCGCGAGGTGACGGCAAAGGCATTGAGGTTGCCGACAAAACCGGCGACGAACGCATTGGCCGGTTTCTGGTAGATCTCCCGTGGGCTGGCCAGTTGCGCGACACGGCCGTGCTCCATCACCAGGATACGATCGCCCAGGGCCATGGCTTCGCCCTGGTCGTGGGTGACAAATACCGAGGTGATACCAAGGCCGCGCAGCAGCTCATTCAGCTCGCTGCGCAGGCGCTCGCGCAACTGCGCATCCAGGGCCGCCAGCGGTTCATCCAGCAACAGCACTTTGGGGCGTGGTGCCAAGGCACGGGCCAAGGCCACGCGTTGACGCTGGCCACCGGACAATTCGTGGATACTGCGTTTGCCGTGATTTTGCAGGCCCACCAGCTCGAGCAATTCCTCGCAGCGCTTATTGCGCGCCAGTGGCGACATGCCGCGAATCTTCAAGCCGTAGACGATATTCCCCGCCACATCCAAGTTGGGAAACAGCGCGTAATTCTGGAACACCATGCCCACATCGCGGCGCTCAATGGGCAGGCGGGTGACGTCCTGGTCGCCGAACAACACCTGGCCCACATCCGGGCGTTCCAGGCCGGCGATCAGGCGCAAGGTGGTGGTTTTGCCACAGCCCGACGGGCCGAGAATCGCCAGGGTTTCACCGCCTTCGACGGTCAGGTCCAGGTCATGCACCGCCACGGTGCCGTCGGCGAAAGCCTTACGGCAGCCCTTGAGACGAATAGTGATAGCAGTCATCGACGCTCTCCACGGGACAGACGCGCACTGATGGCCTGCAACGCAATCAACAGCGGCACGATCATCAGCAAAAAGATAAGGGTGTAGGCGCTGGCGATTTCCAGGCGCGCCGAAGCGTAGCTGTCGGCCAGGCCCACCGGCAGGGTCTTGGTCATCGGTGTATGGAGCATCCAGGTCAGGTTGAATTCACCCAGCGACAAGGTCACCACCATCAGCACGCCCGCCAGAATCCCGGCACGGCAGTTGGGCACTACCACGCTGAAAAAGCGCTTGATCGGCCCGGCGCCGAGGCTGGCCGCGGCCTCTTCCAGCACCGGCAGTTGCTGGCGTTGCATCACCGCCATCACCGGGCGTACCAGGAACGGCAAGGTGAACAGCACATGGCCGACCAGGATGAACAACCAGCTGCTACGAAAGCCGCCGAACTGGCCATAGGTCAGCAGCAAGGCCAACGCACTGGCCAGGCCCGGCATGGCCACCGGCAGCACCATCAGTTCCTCGAAGGCGCGGCTGAAGCGGTTGTTCATGCGTACCAAGGCATAGGCCGCCGGTACGCCGATCACACACACGCACACTGCGCACGCCACGGCCAATTGCAGCGACAGCCATACGGTGGGCGAATAGGCCTGCCACACCTGGATCAACCAGTCGAAGGTCAGGCCGCTGGACAGGCCGACAAAGAAATTGCGCGTCAACCCGGCCAGCAATGACATCAGCACCGGCACCAACATGAAGGCGCACACCAGCAAAGTGAACAGCAGTTGAATCACAAACAGCGATGAGCGCTTCACAGGACCGTCCCCGCGTTTTTCACCAGGCGTCGCGTCAGCAACAGGACCGCCCAGGTCACCGCACCGAGCACCACCGACAGCGCGGCGGCCACGGCGAAGTTGGCATAGTTGGTGAACACGTTGTAGATCGCCACTGGGGTGACATTCAGGCGTGTGCCCAAGGTGAACGCAGTGCCGAAGGCGCCCATGGAGGTGGCGAAACAGATCGCCCCGCACGACGCCAGCGCCGGCGCCAGGCCCGGTACGATCACGTCGCACACCACGCGCCAGTGCCCGGCCCCCAGGGAATGTGCGGCTTCCTCCAGGCTGCGGTCGAGGCTTTCGCACGCCGCCATCACCGTGAGGATCACCCGCGGGATCGAAAAGTACAGGTAGCCGACAAACAGCCCGGCCAGCGAGTAGGCAAAGATCCAGCGCTCACCGGCCAGTTGCAGGCCCAAAGAGGCCAGCAACCCCTGGCGCCCGGCCAACAGGATCACCAGGAAACCCACCACCACGCCCGGAAACGCCAGTGGAAACGTCAACAACGCCACCAGCGCCGAGCGACCAAAAAAACGCTGGCGCGCCAGGAAGACGCCGCTGATGCCGCCAATCAACAACGCCACCAGTGTCACGAAAACAGCAAGCGCGCAGGTTTGCGCCAGGCTGCCCAAATATTGCGAACTGCTCAGTACCTGCCAATAACCACTGCCATGGCTGTCACGGCTCTCGCCGCCGAGCACCATCAAGTGCGCCAACGGCAACAGCCAGAACGCGAGCAGCACTGCAAAGGCCGGGGCCAGCGCCCAGGCTGCATGTTTTGCCGATGCGGCCACTTACTTGACCTCGTTCAGATAACGGGCGGCAAAGGCTTCCTGCACAGCGGCCATTTTTTGGTAATCCACCACACCGGCACGGGCATAGTCGCTATCGGGCAGGAACTGGGCGGCGACCTCGGCGGGCATCTTCATCGGCCGTACCGGGCGCAGGTAAGCCTTGGCCCAGAGTGCCTGGCCTTCGTCAGACAGCACGAAGTCGAGGACCTTTTCAGCGTTGGCGCGATGGGGCGCGTTGGCGACCAGGCTCATCACATAGGGCACGCTGATGCTGCCTTCCTGCGGGATCACGAAGGCGACGTTGGCCTTGTCCTTGTAGCGGGCGCGGTAGGCGTTGAAGTCGTAGTCCACCAGGATCGGCAACTCGCCGGACAGCACCCGCGCATAGGCAGTTTGCTTGGGCACGATGGGGGCGTTTTTCGCCAGTTTCTGGAAGTAGTCGATGGCCGGGGCGAAGTTATCCAGGTCGCCGCCCAGGGCGCGGTTGATCGCCACGGCGGATACATAGCCGACAAACGCGCTGGATGGATCGAGGTAACCGACCATGCCTTTGTATTGCGGCTTGAGCAGGTCTGCCCAGCTTTGCGGCACCGGCAGGCCGCCCAATGCATCGACGTTGACCATGATGCCCAAGGTGCCGGAGTGGATCGCGAACCAGTGGCCGGCGGGGTCTTTCAGGCCGGCGGGAATCTGCTCCCAGCCCTTGGGCTTGTAGGTGTCGACCACTTCGGCCTTTTGCGCTTGCAGGCCGAAGGTCACGCCGTAATACACCACGTCGGCGACCGGCGCGGCCTTCTCGGCGACCAGTTGCGCCAGGGATTGGCCGGAGTTCTTGTTGTCCAGGGGCACTTGCACCCCGGTACTGGCAGCGATGGCCTTGAGTTGCGTGCCCCAGTCGGCCCAGTCCGGCGGGCAGTTGTAGCAAATCGCGGTATCGGCGGCCTGGGCCAGGCTGGCCACACCGCACAGCAGCACAGCTGCCAGGGTTTTACTGAATGCGCGCATCAAGAGTCTCCTCATGGGGTTGAGTGCTTTCGCCCGGCCGGACATGGCAAGGCAGGCAATGGGAAATCGGGGCATTGCCGGCGATCTGCGCCAGCAGTTGATCAATCACGGTGCTGGCCAGCAGTGCGATGGGCTGCACCACACTGCACAGGGTCGGGTGCATCTGGGTGCCGAGGGCAATGCCGTCGAACCCCATCACGGACAGTTGCTCGGGCACATTCCAGCCGTTGCGACGCAGCTCGGCGATCAGGCTGATCGCCAGGAAATCGTTGGAGCACACCAACGCAGTCGGCGCCTCGGGGCCGCGCAGGAACGGCTCGATCGCGGCGAACTCGGCCTGGGTGTGCGCCGGCATTTCGATCACTGCGCGGCTTTTGAGGGCGTATTCCTTCATCGCATCGCAATACCCGGCGTAGCGCAGGCGTGCGCGGTCGGACTGCAAGGCAGGGCCGGCGACCATGCTGATGCGTCGATGGCCGGCCTCCAGCAGGTAGCGCGTGGCCAGGGCCATGCCCGCGCGGTTGTCCACCGATACGGCGCTGTAGTTAGGGTTGCTCGGTTGGTGATAGGCCAGCACGAACGGGGTTTTTTCGGTATTCAGGCTGCTGAGCACGCTGTTGCTTTCGGCATCGGTGACCGTCAGCACCAGGCCGTCGACGCGCTGGCGCAGCAACTCCTCCACCACAATGCATTCGCGCTCGCTGCTGTAGTCGGTGGTCGCCAGCACCAGGCTGTAGCCACGCAACCGCGCGGCACGCTCCATGGCCTGGAACTGTTCGGCGAACACCGGATTGAGCAGGTTGGGCACCACCACGCCGATCAACTGGGTGGTTTGCAGGCGCAGTTGGCGGCCGAGCAAGTTAGGCCGAAACCCCAACTCACGGGCGGCGGCGAACACTTGTTCACGGGTCGCCGGGCGCACCTGGTCAGGGGAGGCAAAGGTGCGGGCGGCGGTCGCGCGGGATACGCCAGCCAACCGCGCAACGTCTTTCAGGTCAGTCATGTTCACTCGCTTGAGATCGATCTCATTGGCGAGGACAGTAACGGTGGAATGTGGCAGGAAGGTGGTGGGGAGATGACAGTTTGATGGCAGTGAAGCACTGTCACATAGGCCAACATGTGGGAGGGGCTTGCCCCCGATAGTGGTGGATCAATGAAGAATAGGCTGGCTGAAGCACCGCCATCGGGGGCAAGCCCCCTCCCACATTGGAGCGGTGTCCATGCATAGATAGTCATACTCAGTGGTTAGGATCGTAAAGCTGGCGCAGCGAAATCCGCCGGCTAACCTTTCGATTCGATCCAAGTGCGGGCACAATGCGTGTCCTTTTTTGGCAGGCACCGCCGCAGGCTCTCAAAAATGATCAAAACGCCGTACTACCTCATCGATAAACAGAAGCTTCTGGTCAACATGCAGAAGATCGCTTACGTGCGCGAGCAGTCCGGCGCCAAGGCCCTGCTGGCGCTCAAGTGCTTTGCCACCTGGTCGGTGTTCGACCTGATGCAGGAATACATGGACGGCACCACCTCGTCGTCGCTGTACGAGTTGAAGCTCGGTCGCCAGAAGTTCGAAGGTGAGGCACACGCCTACAGCGTGGCCTGGGCCGACGATGAAATCGAAGAGATGCTGGTCAACTGCGACAAGATCATCTTCAACTCCATCAGCCAGCTGCAACGTTTTGCCGAGCGCTCCGAGGGCAAGACCCGTGGCCTGCGCGTCAACCCGCAGGTGAGCAGCTCCGACTACCTGCTGGCCGACCCGGCGCGCCCGTTCAGCCGCCTGGGCGAATGGGACCCGGTGAAGATCGAAGGCGTGATCGAGCAGATCTCCGGCTTCATGTTCCACAACAACTGCGAGAACGGCGACTTCAACCTGTTCGACCAGATGCTGAACACCATTGAAGAACGCTTCGGCGCGCTGCTGCACAAGGTCAACTGGGTCAGCCTCGGCGGCGGCATCCACTTCACCGGTGAAGGCTATGCCATCGACGCCTTCTGCCAGCGCCTCAAGGCGTTCTCGCAGAAGTACGACGTACAGGTCTACCTGGAACCCGGCGAAGCCGCGATCACTAACAGCGCTTCGCTGGAAGTCACGGTGCTCGACACCCTCTACAACGGCAAGCACCTCGCCGTGGTCGACAGCTCCATCGAAGCCCACCTGCTGGACCTGCTGATCTACCGCCTCAACGCCAAGCTGGCGCCAAGCGCGGGTGAACACACCTACATGGTGTGCGGCAAATCCTGCCTGGCCGGGGACATCTTTGGCGAGTATCAATTCGATCGTCCGCTGGCCATCGGCGATCGGCTGTCGTTCATCGACACCGCGGGCTACACCATGGTCAAGAAAAACTGGTTCAACGGCCTGAAAATGCCGTCCATCGTAGTGAAACAACTCGACGGTACAGTCGAGGTGGTTCGTGAATTTGGTTACGACGACTACCTGTCCAGCCTTTCGTAAGCTGGCGGATAAAGGAGAGATAAAGCAATTGAAAAAGAACGTTCTTATCATTGGTGCAGGAGGTGTCGCCAAGGTGGTGGCCCACAAGTGCGCGCAGCACAACGACGAACTCGGTCGTATTGCTATCGCGTCGCGCAACATCTCCAAATGCCAGGCCATCATCGACAGCGTCAAGGCCAAGGGTAGCCTCAAGGTACCCGCCGATATCCAAGCCTTCGCGCTGAACGCCCTGGACGTGGAAGCGACCAAGGCCCTGATCCGCGAGACCGAATCGCAGATCGTCATCAACGTAGGTTCCGCGTTCCTCAACATGTCGGTACTGCGTGCCTGCATCGACACGGGCGTTGCATACCTCGACACCGCCATCCACGAAGAGCCGGGCAAGGTCTGCGAGACCCCGCCGTGGTACGGCAACTACGAATGGAACCACCTGGAAGAGTGCAAACAGAAGAACATCACCGCCATCCTTGGCGTGGGCTTCGACCCAGGTGTCGTCAACGCGTACGCCGCGCTGGCGCAGCAACAGCATTTCGACCGCATTGATTCGATCGACATTCTCGACGTCAATGCCGGCTCCCATGGCAAATACTTCGCCACCAATTTCGATCCGGAAATCAACTTCCGCGAATTCACCGGACAGGTGTGGAGCTGGCAGAACAGCCAGTGGACCAGCAACACCATGTTCGAAGTCAAGCGCACCGACGACCTGCCGGTGGTCGGCTCGCAGAACCTCTACCTGACCGGCCACGATGAAGTGCACTCGCTGTCGAAAAACCTCGACGTGCCCAACGTGCGTTTCTGGATGAGCTTCGGCGAGCACTACATCAACGTATTCACCGTGCTGAACAACCTCGGCCTGCTTTCCGAAAAACCGGTGAAAACCGCCGAAGGCCTGGAAGTGGTGCCGTTGAAAGTGGTCAAGGCCGTACTGCCCGACCCGTCTTCCCTCGCCCCCGGCTACACCGGCAAGACCTGCATCGGTGACCTGGTCAAAGGCACCAAGGATGGCCAGCCGCGCGAAGTGTTCATCTACAACGTGGCGGATCACGAAGAAGCCTTTGCCGAGACTGACAGCCAGGGCATTTCCTACACCGCCGGCGTTCCACCGGTGGCTGCCGCCCTGTTGGTTGCCCGCGGTGAGTGGGATGTAAAGCGCATGGCCAACGTTGAGGAATTGCCGGCTGAGCCGTTCCTCAAGGCGCTGGACGTGATGGGCTTGCCGACGCGGATCAAGGACGAGCACGGTGATCGGGCCTGGGATGCGATTGCCTGATAGGCGATAGCAGACCGAACCAACATGTGGGAGGGGGCTTGCCCCGATAGCGGTAGATCAGTCACAGCTGTATTGACTGACACACTGTAATCGGGGCAAGCCCCCTCCCACATTGGGTTTCAGGGTGTCTGTTATTCCAGGTTCCGGGCTGAGTTGCTCAGTGCCCTTGAGCATTGCAACAGTGCCGGCGCCAATTGCTTCTCCGCATCCGCCCTGCTCCACCGACTGGTCGGCGCCACCACATGCACCGCTGCCACCGGGCGGCCATTCGCACCGAGCACTGGCGCGCCGATAGTCATGTCGCCCAGAAACAACTCCTGGCCATTCACTGCATAACCCTGCTCTCTCACCACCTGCAACGAATCCAGAATCCTGTCGACCTCAGTCAATGTCTGGCTGGTGTGCGCAATGCGCTGGCTGTTCTCGATCAACGCCAACGCTTCCTCCTGCGGCAGCGCACTCAAATACGCCCGCCCCGATGCCGTGCAGTACATCGGCACCCGCGAGCCGATCGGCATATGCACCGGCACAAAGCCTGAACTGACGAAGCGCGCGATGTAGGTCATGTCGTAGCCCGCCGGCTCGGTGAGGCACGAGGTCTCGCCGGTCAAGCGCGTGAGTTCCGACAGAAACGGGTTGGCCACTTCGATCAGCGAATGCGCATCCAGATAACTGAAGCCCAACTCCAGCACCCGCGGGGTGAGTTGGTAATGCCGGGTGCGGGAGTGTTTCCGAAGGTAACCCAGGCTTTCGAGGGTAAACACCATGCGCTGGGCGGAGCTTTTGGTCATGCCGGCGGCGTCCGCCACCTCTGCAAGGCTCATGCTACGGCGCTGGGCGCTGAATGCCTTGAGCACCGACAGGCCTTTTTCCAGGGATTGGTTGTGCAAACTGTTGCGTTCTTCGGACATGGCGAACTCACGGGCGGGGTCAGTCAGACGTAGCGATATTTCTACCCTAAATTGCAAAAATAGACCATTAAAAATCGCATACCGATACGAACAGTTCATTTTTTCTATTTTCTATAGCGACATACGATTTTTATTCATCGAAATGGCATAGAGCTTGCGGTTTCATCCGTAGCCGCTAGCGCTACTGACAATCCGTTTTCCTTATGGAGTAACCCGATGAACAGTCTTTCGCCCTTGTTTCGCCGCCTCGCCTTCGGTCTGTGCGCCACCCTATGCGTCGGCGTTGTGCACGCCGCCGGTGCGTCCTCGTACAAAGTCGGTGCAACGGCCAGCGGCTCGCCGTTTACCTTCCTCGATATCAAGAGCAACAGCATCCAGGGCGTGATGGTCGATGTGGCCGAGGCCGTGGGTAAGGCTGGCGGCTTTACCAGCCAGATCGAACAGACCAACTTCGCCGCGCTGATCCCCTCCCTCACGTCCGGCAAGCTCGACTTCATCTCCGCCGGCATGCTCAAGACCCAAGAGCGCACCAAGGTCGTCGACTTCAGCGCGCCGGTGTACGCCTACGGGGAAGGCCTGATCATCAGCGCCGAGGACAACGCCGCCTACCCGGACTTGATGCCACTCAAAGGCCAGGTGGTCGGCGTACAGGCCGGTACGATCTTCTATGACCAACTGAACAAGCTGGGCATCTTCAAGGAAATCCGCACCTATGACTCGATCGGCGAGATGGTCCGCGACCTGTCCCTGGGCCGTATCAAGGCAGCGGTCGGTGACCAACCCGTGGTCGCGTACCAGATCCGCCAGAAGCTGTTCAAAGGGGTAAAACTGGCCCCTGACTACACGCCCGCCAACGTCGGCGAAGTGTGCCTGGTGGTGCGCAAGGGCGACACCGAAACCCTCGCGCGCCTCAACACCGCCATCGCCAGCATCAAGGCCGACGGCACTCTGGACAGCATCCTCAAGAAGTGGGGGCTTGATACCCAGGTGCGCCCATGAACCCGGCCGAATTCCTGCAGAACGCCCAGGGCTTCCTGCCGATTTTGCTGCAGGGCGCCTGGGTAACGATCCAGATCACCGTACTGTCGTTCCTGCTCAGTAGCGCGATCGGCCTGGTGCTGGCGTTGCTCAAGTTGTCACCGATCCGCGTGCTGTCGTGGACCGCGAGCACCATCATCAATGTGATCCGTGGCCTGCCAATCATCGTGCAACTGTTCTACATCTACTTCGTGCTGCCGGACATGGGGGTGCACCTCACAGCGTTCTATGCCGGGGTGATCGGCATGGGCATCGCCTACTCGGCGTACCAGGCCGAGAACTTTCGCACCGGCATCATCGCCGTGGAACAGGGCCAGCGCGAAGCCGCCGAAGCGCTGGGCATGCGCTCAGCATTGATGATGCGCCGGGTGATCCTGCCCCAGGCGTTTCGCATCGCGCTGCCGCCCTACGGCAACACCCTGGTGATGATGCTCAAGGACTCGTCGCTGGTGTCGACCATCACCGTGGCCGAGATGACCCGCCAGGGCCAACTGATCGCCTCGTCGACCTTCCAGAACATGACCGTCTATACCCTGGTCGCCCTGCTCTACCTGCTGATGAGCCTGCCGCTGGTGTATGGCTTGCGTCGAATGGAACAGCACCTGGGCCGGAGGAAAAAAGCATGATCGAGATACGCCAACTGCAAAAACACTACGGCAGCCACCGCGTGCTGCACGGCGTGGACCTGGACGTGGCCAAGGGTGAAGTGGTGTGCCTGATCGGTCCGTCGGGCTCAGGCAAATCCACCCTGCTGCGCTGCATCAATGCGCTGGAAGCCTATGACGGCGGCCACATCAACGTGTTCGGCGAAACCGTGCAGCGCGCCAGTAAAACCGTTCACGCCCTGCGCAGCCGCATGGGCATGGTGTTCCAGCGCTTCAACCTGTTCCCCCATCGCACCGTGCTGGAAAACGTCATGGAAGGCCCGGTGTACGTCAAAGGCGAACCGCTCAAGCAGGCCCGCGAGGAAGCCCTGGTGCTGCTGGAAAAAGTCGGCCTGAGTGCCAAGGCCGACGCCTACCCGGAACAGCTCTCCGGCGGCCAGCAACAACGCGTGGCCATCGCCCGCGCCCTGGCGATGAAACCCGAAGCCATGCTGTTCGACGAACCCACCTCGGCCCTCGACCCGGAACTGGTGGGCGACGTGCTGGCGGTGATGCGCACCCTGGCCGATGAAGGCATGACCATGATTGTCGTCACTCACGAAATGGGCTTTGCACGGGAAGTGGCCGACCGCGTGTGCTTCCTGCATGGCGGCTACATCGTCGAAAGCGGCGCGGCCGAGCAAGTGCTGGGCAATCCGCAGCATCCACGTACCCAGGATTTCCTGCGGCGGGTGCTGCACCCCACTGGCGATACGCGGAGCCTGTCATGAAGTCATTGTGGTCGGCGACGGCGCCGTCGGTGATGCCGACGCCTGCGCTGAGTGAATCGGTGAAGGTGGATGTGGCGATTGTCGGTGCTGGCTATACCGGGCTGTCGACGGCGCTGCATCTGGCCGAGCGCGGGGTCAGCGTGTGTGTACTGGAAGCTAACGAACCGGGCTGGGGGGCGTCCGGGCGCAACGGTGGGCAGGTCAACCCGACGCTCAAATACGACCCGGAACAACTGGTGCGGATGCTCGGGCCGGAGCGCGCCGAACCATTGATCTCGACCGTCTCGAACTCGGCGGACCTGGTGTTCAACCTGATCGAAAAGCACGGGATTGATTGTGCACCGGTACGCAAAGGCTGGATGCAGGTGTCATACAGCAAAAAAGGCGTCGCCGGGCTGCACGCACGGGCGGATCAGTGGGCCCGCCGGGGTGTCCCCGTGCAGCGCCTGAACGCGGCGGCAGTGGCTGCGCGCATGGGCAGCGAGGCGTTTGCCGGTGGCTGGCTGGACGGTCGCGCCGGGGCGCTTCAGCCGTTGGCGTATGCCCGTGGGCTGGTGGGCGCGGCGTCGGCGGCGGGTGTGCGCATTCATGGTCACAGCGCAGTGACGGCATTGCAGCGCCAGGGTGCTGGCTGGCACTTGCAAACCGCTGGTGGTGCGCAAGTGAGCGCCGACCAAGTGGTGCTGGCGACCAATGGCTACAGTGGCAACCTGTGGCCGGGCATGGCGCAGAGCATCCTGGCAGCGAACAGTTTTATCGTCGCCACCAAGCCGCTGAGCGGGCCCGCGGCCGAGAGTATCCTGCCGGGGCAGGAAACCGTGTCCACGGCGCAGCGTTTGCTGTTGTACTTTCGTAAAGACAGTCACGGCCGCTTACTGATGGGCGGGCGCGGGCTGTTCAACGATCCCTCCTCTCCTACGGATTTCGCGCATCTGGAACGATCATTGGCGTTGCTGTTTCCGCAGTTGGGGCCGTTGGAATTCGAGTATCGCTGGGCCGGGCGAATCGCGATCACCCGGGATTTCATGCCCCACGTACACGAGCCTGCGCCGGGACTGACGTTGGCGCTGGGCTGTAACGGGAGGGGGATTGCGCTGTGTACCAGCCTGGGCCAGCAATTGGCGGGACGGTTATGTGACAGCAAGGCGGAGTTTGCCTACCCGGTGACGCCGTTGCAGCGCTTGCCGATGCATGGGCTGCAGCGGTTTTACATTGGTGCGGGGGTGGCTTGGTACAGCTTGTTGGATCGGCTCAATATCAGCTGAATCCTGCTGTCCGCAACGCCGAGAACTGTCAACTCTCACAGCTTACCGTGCACGCAAAACCCGCTAGGCTTAGCCATGGAGTGGCTGACCTGCGGGTTTGCTGTCCATTCATCCTGTGGGAAAGGCACGCTCATGAACCTCGACAACAACCGCACCGCCCGTGCCATCGGATTGGTGTACAGCGCCTGCTGTTACGTGGTGTTCCTAATCACGTGCTTATATTTGATCGGCTTCGTCGGCAACGTGGCAGTGCCCAAGAACATCAACGATGGCCCCCTCGTCGCGTGGCCCGTCGCCGCGCTGATCAACTGCGCACTGATCCTGCTATTCGGCGTCCAGCACACGGTCATGGCACGTACAGGCTTCAAACAATGGCTGGCGGCAATCATCCCCACGTCGGTGGAGCGCTCCACGTATGTACTGCTCAGCAGCCTGGTGCTTGTGCTGATATTCTGGCTGTGGCAACCGATGACGTTCACCGTTTGGAAGGTTGAAACGACGTGGGCCAAGGCCCTGTTGATTGGCCTGTTCTGGCTGGGCTGGGGCATCGCTTTACTGGCAACCTTTTTGATCGACCACTTCGAACTGTTCGGGCTCAAGCAGGTCATCGACCGTTGGCGCAAACCCACACCGCAGGCGCCAGTATTCAGGACGCCGCTGCTTTACAAGATCGTGCGCCACCCGCTGTATCTCGGTTTTCTGATCGCCTTTTGGGCAACGCCGTACATGACGTCTGGGCACCTGCTATTCGCGATAGGGATGACGGTTTATGTCTTCATTGGCGCCAGCTTTGAAGAGAAGGACCTGGTGAGGTTGTTTGGTGAGCGGTATCGCCGGTATCAGCAGGAAGTGAGCATGATTTTGCCGTGGTCGAAGACACGCAAAAAAGACCCTGAATAGCCCTTTGTGGCGAGCGGGCTTGCCCTAATGCCGTTCAGTTATGCGTACATCGCCTTCTGTAGGAGCGAGCTTGCTCGCGAAAAACGTCAACGATAACGCGTGTTTCCTGAGTGAACGCGGCGCCTGTGAGTTCTTCGCGAGCAAGCTCGCTCCTACAAAAAAGCTTTAACTGAACGGCATTAGGGCTTGCCCCGCGTTGGGCTGCGCAGCAGCCCCAACACACAGCCCCGGAGCTGCCTGGCACACTGATCGACCGACACGGGCGATATGGCGTTCATAGGCCATACAGACATCCATCTGAGAAAAGGGAAAAATCCTGGGCTGCGACGGCAGCGTAGCATTCGCATTCTGGGTTTGCTCTTCTAGGATTTTTCCGATAAGGGTTTAATGCGCGAACTGCATGCATATAGCCCCACGTTTAAAAGTTTATTGAAAGAAGCTTTCCAGCCCCTGTGCAACCTCTCACTTTTGAAGCCCCATCAACTCTCGATATTTAGACCAAAAGTGTTGCGCGCCTAATAAACACCTGGCACTCGCCCATGAAAAATATCGAGCCCGCCATTACAACTGCCAACAACTAACTAAACAGACATCCCACCCCTCTCATTAAAGCTCGCAGCACCTAAAAATCTCAAGATAATAAGACCCCCTCCAGCCATAGCTAAAAAATATAAAAACCTGTGAAAAGTAACAGGTACATATTTTCCTCGCACTGATTAGCCTTTACATGCAAAGACAAAAATGCATCGGCTCGCCGCCCATTTTATAGGTATAAAAAGAGGCACATCATGAAACGCATAAGGCATCTAATACTCTTAAGCCTCTCCTTTCTATTCAGCCATGCCAATGCGCAATGGAGTTCAGGTTCGCCTATTGACTCCATTACCGACGGCCAAAACACATTGATCGCCATTCAAAATCAATACCACGATACTGCCGTCGACTGCGGAACCGTTAACCGCCCGGCTTTTTTGTGCAATGGCCTCTTGTTAAGGGTGACCAAAAAATCCAATGCTTATAGAGTCTGGGACCCTAGCCCAACATCAATCGCCAGACACTCAATTTCATTTTCTTTTTTAAGAGCAGACGCCAAATTCTCAAACTTTGCCTGGAATCTGCCCGATGCGAATGGCTATATAATCTATCCCAATCTTCTGGCACCGCCCGGCAAGATCCCGGTTGATGTTCTTTGTTCATTCCCGAAAGACTCCTGGGACTGGTATCGCGATGTTCCTTGCGGCAGCATCACCCTGGAGAATGGGAAATACTTTCAAGCCAGTCGTTTATGCGCCCTACAAGGAATCACGACCGCCCAACAATGGTTACAACACTGGAATGACAGCGCTTCATTCTCTGACCCCTATCTATCTCAGTGTGGATTCGATGTGAGAAAAACAGTACCGGGAGGCAGTATCCCGTTCATGGAGTCGATCAAGGCGAAGAACCTGCTGGGTTTTGCCCCCGATTGGAATGATCTGCAAGTTACCGCCTGGCCACCCAAAAGCGGCAGTACTTTACCGATTCAAGCCTTTTTTTTCACAACCGCCGCGAGCCTAGCTGACGCCCAAGCCAATCAACAAGAGTTCTATACAGACACCGGTATTATTGTTCCAATACTCAGTCTAAAACTCCCCACCTCGGCACAAGAGGAGGTAGTGTTTGGTTTCAGTTCCTCGAACCAGGCCGTCACTGGCCCGGGGGCGCCCACCACTGCCCTTACCCGTCCTACGATTGTGGAACCGGCGGAAGGCGCCACGGTTTCCTCCCCCTTCACTATTTCCGGTAAGAGCGCACCGTATGCCGAAATTGAGGTATATCCAAAAGAGGGTGCGTACTTGCTTGGTAAGACGACTGCTGGCTCAGATGGCACCTGGAGAATCCCTGCTGCAACGATGGCCAGTTATGATCCGATCACTGCCAGGCAGACCCTCAACGGTCAAACGTCAAATTGGGCCGACGATCGTAACTTTTCACTGAACACCTCGACCTGCACGTCCTATATTGCTTCCGCTTCCTGGTTGTTACGTTATGACCCTGGCACCAACAAAGAACAATGGACTCTTTCGGTAATCCCTACCGCTTGCGGCAGGCTCATTGGCCCAGATAAAACCGACGCGGCTTATCAAGAACTCGTTCAGAAATATGCCAACGACCCACAATGGAAAAATAACGACGGCGGCGGCATGCGTCGACAATTTGTCTGTCACCTCGCCATCGCAAAAAACAAAGCGGAGTGGAACTTGGAACCCTTCCGGCCGAATGTGTCTCACGAGACCGCTGTCGCCGAAAAATGCAATCCCATCTGAAACCCGATTGATTAACGTGAAAGCCACTCACCTGGATCAAGCTCATGGACCTAGCAGTGTTATCTGCGGGTTCCATGAGCTTAGAGCCTGTTGAGTCATTCATTTAACCGTGCACAGGGTCGCGTTAATCTCAAAACACCGACCACCCAATCCGCTCGCTCAACAACTCCAACGCCTTCATCCCCGCCAGCGAATTCCCCGCTGCGTTCAACTCCGGCGACCATACGCACACGGTGAACTGCCCCGGCACCACCGCGACAATCCCGCCGCCGACCCCGCTCTTGCCCGGCAAGCCCACGCGGTAGGCAAAGTTGCCCGCCTCGTCATACAGCCCACTGGTGGCCATGATCGAGTTCACCTGCTTGGTCTGGCGCGCGGTCAAGATCTGCTCGCCGCTGTGGGCGCTCACCCCCGCGTTAGCCAGGAAGCTGAATGCCCGGGCCAGATCCAGGCAGCTCATCTGCAACGCGCAGTAGTTGAAGTAACTGTGCAGCACCGCGTCCACATCGTTATGGAAGTTGCCGAACGACTTCATCAAGTAAGCCATGGCCGCGTTGCGTGCGCCGTGCTGGGCTTCGGATTCGGCAACGACGCTGTTGACCAGGATCTGCGGGTTGCCCGACAGACGCCGAACAAAGTCACGCATCGACAAAATCGGCACGGCAAAGCGTGATTGGTTGATGTCGCAGATCACCAGCGCGCCGGCATTGATGAAGGGGTTACGGGGTCGCCCGCGTTCGAATTCCAGTTGCACCATGGAGTTGAACGGTTGCCCCGAAGGCTCGTGGCCCAGGCGTTCCCAGATGGTTTCGCCACCGTGGTCGATGGCCTGCACCAGGCTGAATACCTTGGAGATGCTTTGCACCGAGAACAGGGTGTCGGCATCGCCGGCGCAGTAGGCTGAGCCGTCGTTGCCGTACACCGCAATACCGAGTTGGTTGGCCGGTACATCGGCCAATGCGGGGATATAGTCGGCGACTTTGCCGAGGCCGATCAGTGGGCGCACTTCGTCGAGGATCGCCGATAGCATCGCCTGCATAGCGTGTGAGGTCATCGTTCGTTGAATCAGTGATAGCGGGGCGCGGAGGATACTTCAATGTGCTAGCAAGCCCCACACAATCTCCCTCTCCGGTTCGGCAAAGGTGAAGGAAATCAGCCGGGGCGGACTGTCTACAGTGACTGACGCCCCCCCGCCCGGTGCACATTTCAAAATTGCGCCACATCGCAAACCCGCTCATCGAGCACGTCCCGCGCCAGTGCCCACGCCTGCTCCCGGGACCCTACCACCAGCAGCGGATAGCCCCACGCCTTGCTGAACGTGATGGTGAACGGTTTGAGCGCCAGGCGTTTGGCCGCGCTCGGTTCCACCTGGATCATGCCTTTGACGAACGCGCGCAGGGCCGGTTTGTTTTTCTTCATCCAGATCGAGGCTTGTTTGCGCTCCTCGTGGGAGTGTTCGTGATTGTTCTCATCCACGGCTTTTTCATGCAGTAGCAGGAAGGGTTGCTGACGCGCCAACAGGCTTTCGAAGATCACAAAGGTATCGTCCGGCCCGCCTTCGTTGGGCGCGTCAAAGACGATTTTCACCACAGGGAAGGTTGAACTGTCGAGTCGCATGGCAAAGCTCCTGAATGAGAGTGGATCTCACTATAGGCGCCGAACCGCTGGACGACATTGCACAGAATAGCCAGAATGTTTCGCAACTCAGCCAAGCCGCGGCACTGCCATGAAGCGCCATCGTCTCGACCTGCATGACCCCTCGCGCGCCAAGGATGCCGACCTGATCCCACGTGCCGTGGTGGCAGTGAGCGCCAGCAGCGCATCACAGAATTGGGAGCACGCTCCACACACCCACCGCAAGGGCCAGTTGATGTACACCCTGCGCGGGGCGATTCATTGTGAAATCGAGGCCGGTATCTGGATCGTGCCGCCGCAATGCGCGCTGTGGATTCCCGGTGGCATGCCCCACGCGGCCCGTGGCTCCGGGGCGGCGGAGGTGTATTGCCTGCTGGTCGACCCGCACGCCGCCAACGCCCTGCCCCCGCAGGCGTGCACCCTGGCAGTGTCCGGGCTGCTGCATGAGCTGATCAGCAAAGCGGTGAGCTTCCCGCCGTTATATGAAGTGGACGGGGCCCAGGGGCGCTTGATCAACACGCTGCTGGACGAACTGGCCATGGCCCCGATCGAACACCTGCACCTGCCGATGCCCCAGGACCCAAGGCTGCGCCGCCTGGCTGACAGCCTGCTGGCCAATCCCGCGGACAAGGCCACCCTCGCCCAGTGGGCGGTACGCATCGGCATGAGCGAACGCAGCATGACGCGCCTGCTGCTGGAGGAGTTTGGCCTGAGTTTCGGCCGCTGGCGCCGGCAGTTGCATGTGATCCTGTCCC
Organism: Pseudomonas sp. G11; assembly: GCF_029457515.1. Lineage (NCBI taxonomy): Bacteria > Pseudomonadati > Pseudomonadota > Gammaproteobacteria > Pseudomonadales > Pseudomonadaceae > Pseudomonas > Pseudomonas sp. G11. Next base: position 3,341,815 of record NZ_CP120377.1, on the reverse strand, counting down.
TGCAACGCCTGGCCAAGGGTGAAAGCGTGCAGCGGGTCGCCCTGGACCTGGGCTATGAAAACGCCAGCGGGTTTATCACCATGTTCCGCAAGGCAATGGGCCAGCCGCCAGCGCGTTACCTGGCCGACCGTGCCGGAGCCTCGAGTGCCAACGCCGCGTTGGCACCTGCCGCCATTGCATTGCACCCAGGCAGTTGATCAGCGCTGCAGTGGAATCCGAATATCGCCGTCGCGGCACTGGGTCTTCACACTCCGGGGGCAGCCGGCAAACCGCAGTTCCTTGCTCAGGCACACCCGCACTTCCGATAACACCTTGCCCTTGCAGATCACCGCCACGCTGTGGTCGCCCATGGCGGGATTGCTCTGGCGAAACAGGTTTTCGATGTCGCGCGCCTGCAGGTAGGCCGGGGCATCGAACGGCTGCAGCTGTTGCGGAATCTGTACCGCGCCCAAGGCCGCATCGGTCGCCTCCAGATAGCGCGAAGCGTCGAGGCCGCTGCAGGTACCGTGCTTGGTCCATTCGTGTTTGAGCAATGCCCGTGTCGGGAATATCAACGCGCCTTTGGCCAGGTCTTGCGCCGACAATCGCGATTGTGGATCACACGATGCCGGCCACCCGCCCTTTGCGTACTGCGGCCATAGCCCATGCAGCACAAACCCATAGCCCTTGCCCGAACATTGCTCGTTGTCCGGGTGCGTCAGGCAGAAGGTCGGCGACCACGACAGCGACAACACATAAAAATCAAAATCCCCGGCTGGCCGCTGCTCACGCGGTGCCGCTTGCGCCACCATACATGCCAGCACCCACCCCATAGCCATCCAGGCTGCCTTGTAGTTCATCCGTCTGTTCCTTGAAAAAAGAGGCGACCATTGTCGGCCCGCGGGTGTCCCCGGCGATAGGCGCCGAAGCCACGCGGCCTTGGGGAAAACTACTCAGGATGGTAGGGATTACGCTTCAACACTTTGTCCAGGATGCGGTCGGTCTTCAACGCCTCGATCGCCAGCGACGGATGCTCGGCTTCGCCACGAATGTGTGCGTTCATCGCCAGCACGTGATGCCACTGGATGTGCTCGTGGCACGGCACTTCCAGCACCTCGTCCACGTCGCTCTCAAGGTGCAGCGGCTGGTCTTCGAACACCGCAAACGTTATGCGGCCGCGACTGCCGATCAGCTCGACGCGGTCTTCACGACGGTCCGCGACGAAGTTCCAGCAGCCCATCCCCAACGCCCCCGAGCCAAACGTCCAGCAGGCGGTCACCGCATCTTCAGCCGTGTACTCCCCGGCCTGCCGCGCGGTAAACCCGCTGACCTCGACAATGTCCCCGGCCAGGAACTGGAACAGATCGAACCCGTGGCTGGCCAGGTCGACAAAATAACCACCGCCGGCAATGGCCGGGTCGGTGCGCCAATTGGCGGCGCTGGCGTCTTCGGCGGCTGGCGGCTTGCAGAGGCTCCAGTTGACCTGGCGCAACTCGCCGATACGCCCGGACCGCAACCAGTCACGCACTTGCTGGAAACGCGGCAACGAGCGGCGGTAGTAGGAAACGAACAGGTGCAAGCCAGCACGTTCGAAAGTGCGCTGCATCAACGCGCTCTGCTCGGCGTTGAGGGCCATGGGTTTTTCGACGCAGCAATGCTTGCCCGCCGCCGCGACCATCAGGCTGTACTCCAGGTGGCTGTCGGGCGGCGTGGCGATGTACACCGCGTCCACTTCGGGGTCGTTGATCAGCGCTTGGGCGTCGGTGTAGAAGCGCGCAATGCCATGACGTGCTGCATAATCGCGCACAACCGCTTCGCGGCGCCCCATCACCGCTACCAGGGCTGAGCCTGGCGCTTTGTAGAAAGCCGGTCCACTCTTTAACTCAGTGACACTGCCACAGCCGATCATGCCCCAACGTACGGTCGTCATCAGTTTTCCTCGTCCGTTTTCATCAATCAGGCAGTATCCACGTACCTAACCCGACGCGCTACAACCACCTAGCATGACAATTGCATTACACTTTTGTGACAGACATTGCGCCGTGGGAGCACAGATGATGAAAATACGCGCAACCGTCATTTGCGAACACGAAGGGCATATCCTCTTCGTACGCAAGGCCAGGTCGAAATGGGCACTGCCAGGTGGCAAGGTCGAACAGCATGAACGCCCCGTCGGCGCGGCCGAGCGGGAGCTGGAAGAAGAAACCGGGTTGAACGTGGACGGCCTGCTGTACCTGCAGGAACTGAAGGCCCGCGACACGCTGCACCATGTGTTCGAAGCCTCAGTGGTGAATATCGCCGATGCACGGCCCTGCAACGAGATCGTCGACTGCCAGTGGCATGCCTACGGCGCTGTGGACGAACTGGACACCACCGACGCCACCCGGCACATCGTCAAATCCTTCCTGCGGCGCCTGTAGCGCCGCACTCAGCATCCTTCGCGGTCGCCAACACTGAACGGGCAATCACCTGTCAATGTTGACAGTAGACCGATCGACGTCATCGGCTTACGGTCGTAGACGCAGGTTTCGCTGCCACAGGAAGGATGCAATGCCATGAAGCTACTCTACGAATTCAAAGAAGTGTTCGGGGACGATGACATACCCGAAGTCCTGATATCTCGCCTCAGCGATGAAAATAACGAACTTGATAAGCCAGACTTCACCGTACGTGTGTCTTCACTCAACAATGACGGGAAGTATTACGTTATCAGCAAGCCGGAAGATGTGGATGGTAACGGTAAAGGTGACAAAAATGACGCGTCCTACTATGAGCTGGCCGCCAAGCTGGTAACCGACTTGGTCACCTTGAGCGACATCGGTGATAAGAAGCGCTTTAGTCGCATATTGATAAGATTCAAACCTGGCTCAACAACGGATATCGAGATCCTGCATTTCAAAGACGGCAACAACATCATCTCTGCAGCTGACTTTATCGTGACGGTAACAGACCCCGACCGCTACGGTAAGTATCGAAAAGTCAAGGACCTCATCGACGCCGATGGCGATGGCGACGCAGACAGCAATGACCGTCTGATTTACCGGACGCTGGCCACATCGTTTGCGTCAATGACAGACCCGCGCCCGTAGCAGGTCTGTCAGGATGAAACAGCTCAGGATCGAGGCTTACTCCCTACCGACTCCAGGGGCATCGATTTGTTTTTTGCCTGCCCGCGCATGTACAACGCCTCGACCAGCTTCTGCCGCTCATCCTGGGGCAGGTTACCGGCGAACTGCGCCAGGGTGCTGTCCACCAGTGCCCGAAGGGCCATATCGGCCTCCCGTGCCTTGGCCAGCTCTGCCACCAATGCCTCACGGTCCAGGCTTGGCGCTTCCAATTGCTTGATCACACCCAATCGCGCTTCACGCCCCGCCATGATCAGCGGCTGGCTGTCGTCGCGATTGTGGCGCAACAACTGGCGCAGCTCCCTGCGTCGCTCCACCGGCAGCTTCAACATCGCCTGGCGCAAGCCGTGCTGATTGACCACCGCTGCGGCGGTCGGCGTGTTGGCCATCCAATGGTAGAGGCCGCCACCGACGCCGCCGATAAGAAACACGTTGAGCAACACCGAAACGAGCAACCACGGCTTGAGGGATCTGCTTGTCATTGCTCGGCTTCCTCGGCATTGACGGTGAAGACGACTTCCGCGTCGCCCTGGTCGAAGACGCTGGGCAGCACGTCGGATGACCGCATGGGCAGCGGCACGCTCATGGACGCCACCAGCATTCCCGTGACGACGCCTGCGATCCCTACGCCCACAAGGCCGGCCGGCGATAGCCAACCGGCGTAACGCGACCAGAAAGACTCACCGCCCACTGCGGATCGGCGAATCTGCCTGACCAACGCCGCGTCGGCGACGAGCGGCTGATAGCTGTCCAGCTGGCTGTCGAGCCAACGCGCCTGCTGCAAGGTTTCGCGCGCATGCACATTGCCGCTGCGGAGCAATGCCTGGGCCGGTGCCTGTTCAGCATCGGGCCAGCGACGCAGGTCCGCCCCGTAGGCGTCGGCCAGATAAGCAAAGCGTTCGGGTGTCATGGTGTTCCCCTTCCTGGGCGGGCAAGCCCGGGTGTGTCGGCAAGTTGGCTGCGCAACTGGCGTCGGGCCCTCGACAGCAGGCTCTCCAGTGCCTCGACGCTGATATTCATCAGGGCCGCGGCGTCGATATTCGACAGCTCCTGGTAGTACTGCAACACGATGGCTTCGCGCTGGCGCTCGGGCAAGGCCGTCAACGCGGCGGCCATGCGTGCATTGCGGTCCTGGGTTTCCAATTGCTCTTCAGGCGATGGCGAGCTGTCTGCCACCTCCAGCGCCTCTTCGTCGCTCAACGGGCGCTCCTTGCGCCGGCGCAGGCGGTCACGGCACAAGTTGAGCACCACCCGGTGCAGCCAAGTATCGAAACGCGCCTCACCACTGCGCCAATTGGCAGCCTGGCGCCAGATGCGCAGGAAACTTTCCTGGGCCACGTCCTTGGCCTCGTCGGCATCGCCCAGTATTCGACCGGCGAGCGCAAGCAACCGGGGTAGCTTGCGGGTCACCATTTCGTTGACGGCCGCAGGTTCGTTATTGCCGATACGAGCCAGCAGCTCAACGTCCGGATCAGTGTCTTTCAATCGGGCAAGTCTCGGTCCGGGGCTAAGAGGTTTCAGCGAATCCAGTGCCCTTCACGCCAATAACAGTTCGGGCCATGGGCTTCCCAGTGCCCAGGCTCCCAGCGGGCATGGCGCATCACCGGCTGCCAGTGACCCGGCACCCAGGCGTAACCGCGTCCTTCCCAGCGCCAGTGGCCAGGGTCCCAGGCATAACCGGGGCGCTCGGCGGGAATCATTTCCACGCGCTGCGGGGGTGGCGCCTGCTGGATGATGATGTCGGTCTGGGCAAAGGTCGGGGTACTGACGAACGCGGCGAAGGCCAGCGGGATCAGCACGGCATAACGCAAATGGGCCAGGGGTCTCATGGCAACTCCTTCATTGGCGTGCAGGAATACACGCTGCTGATGGGTTGAACGGCGTGTGCCGGAAAATCCGTCGCAGGCCGCGGCGTTTTTTTTCAGGCAGTGGTCAAACGCAGTATTGCGCAGGGGATGGCAAGGCTTGATGAAATGTTTGAAAGCTTCGCGACGGATTTACACGGGTGACGGCGTTTAACCAGTACGCACAACACACCCATGAGGAAATACCATGTCTCGTCGCCTATCCATGCTGGTCGCCGCCTTGTTGATCGTCAGCCTCAGCGGCTGTGTGATCGTGCCGGAGCATCGGCATTGCTGCTGGCGCTATTACGGCGCCGCCGCGACACCGACCGACACCGTCAACGGCTGATCCCGCGCGCTAACCCCTCCGCGTCCGGCCTGGAGCGCGGGGGGATGCAAACGTATCGACCATGCCGCTTTTCACCGCGTAAATGCGCCACGGCTGACGCCAGAATGCCCATCACTCGACCTCCCGTCTGCTGCTGCACCCAGCGCTTGACTCCAGCCCATGATCAAATGACGCTGTTGGCGTTTAGCCATCATCGCGAGCCGCCCAATCATGAGCACCGAACTCCCAAGCCTGCCCGACAGCGATGTGTACAAGACGCTGCTCGAATCGACCAAGGCCATCCCCTGGCGCATCGACTGGCAGACCATGACCTTCAGTTATATCGGCCCGCAGATCGAAGCGCTGCTGGGTTGGGCGCCGAAAAGCTGGGTCAGCGTGGATGACTGGGTGGAGCGCATGCACCCGGATGACCGCGAATACGTTGTGAATTTCTGTGTCTCGCAATCCCGTGCCGGGGTGGACCACGAGGCCGATTACCGCGCGCTGACGGTCAACGGCGACTATGTGTGGATTCGCGACGTGGTGCATGTGGTACGCAAGGATGGCGAGGTCGAAGCGCTGATCGGCTTCATGTTCGATATCAGCGAGCGCAAAAAGACCGAAGAGCACCTCACTCGCCTGCAAAAACAGCTGGAGGAATACTCCTTCCAGGACGGCCTCACCAGTATCGCCAACCGCCGCATGTTCGATACCGTGCTGGAACGCGAATGGGCCAGCGCCCAGCGTAGCCAGTTGCCGCTGTCGTTAATCATCCTGGATATCGATTTTTTCAAGCAGTACAACGACCACTACGGCCATATCAAGGGTGATGAATGCCTGCGCCAGGTGGCACGCACGCTGTCATTGGCGGCCAACCGACCGCGGGACTTCATCGCGCGCATCGGCGGCGAGGAATTCGTTTGGTTATTGCCGGAAACCGACGCCGCATCGGCCAGGCAAGTGGCGCAACGTTGCCTGCATCTGATTTGCCAGCAACAGATCGAACATGGGTTTTCACCGGTATCAAACCTGCTGAGCCTGAGCCTGGGGGTCGGCACGCATATCGTGACGCCGAACAGTGCGATGCTGGGGTTTGTCGAAAGCGTCGACAAATTGCTGTACCAGGCCAAGCACAATGGACGGATGCGTGCAGAGTTTGCCGAAATAGAAGTGTGATACCGAGGTCAAATCGCGGGCAAAAAAAATCCCAAGTAGCTGATGGAAACTTGGGATTTAAAAATGCATAAACCGTGGGAGGTGAACGCCCGGCAATAATACCCAGTGTAAAAAGCTGTAACAAGATTATTTTAATCCTTTCGTCGGATTAAAAGCGTCGTAAGTCATTCAATAACCACATATTTTTTAAGGTAGAGGGGTATATGAATGCCACTTTTTGGTGCAAGTATCGCGATTACTTCCACCCCATATATCCCTTTATAAACAATGGTTATTAATTAAAGCGGCGTGACACTTTTAGAGGATTGCCCGTTCAACCGTTTGCAGGTTTCGCGAAGTTCGACACTGTTAGACGATGCCGCACTGGCCACACGCTCCACTTGCCGGCACAAGGCAATGCGCTCGGCCGCCGCTTCGCGTTGGCGGTCGACCTCGGCATTGAACTGCACGAAATAGATCCCCAGTGCCCCTGCGACACACAGCACCCCGAACGCGAAATAACGCAAGCTGTTGGACGATTCAGCCGCTGGCGGGTTCATGAGGTTATAGCGCCCTGCTCTTTTCGTAGCGGACGTCGTCACCCATCTCGTTGGCCACCACCAAGGTGCCAATGGCATAAAGCGTTTGCATACTTGCCTCCTCCATGCAGGACGCAATTGTATGCAAAATGAAACATGGGATTGTGGTGGATTTGTAAAGCGCCTGCCCCGCAGGGGCAGATCAAGAGCACAGGCGCTGCTGGCCAGTCGTTTATTTACGCGCCACTTTGTAGCGCAGGCAGTCCTGATAGAACGTCTGGCGAATCGCCTCGGGCTTGAGCCGAGAGCGGCTGTCATAGGTCTGCTCGGTGATGCCCATGGCCATCATGCGCATCCACGATTTATTGAACTTGATGGTCTGGATCTTTTGTCGCGCGGCATACAGCGAAACCCCTGACAACTTCAGTTCCTGGGCCCTGGCGGCAGTACCTGCGCCCCAACTGCACATGTACTTGTCCCCCTCGCGCAACTCCCGTGCCTGCACGGTAGCCGCGCCGCCGGCCAGGGAGCAGGCGAACAGCATGATTCCAACAGTGCGCATTTGTTCCCTCACCTAACCACCTGAAAATAAAAGCGATTCTGGCGAGAATTTTGTTACAAAGGGGCCACTAAATTGCCTTATTGCACACGGTAGGAGTGAGTTCTATCGCACTACAGGGACTGCATGGGTTCACCACCGATAAGTGGCGCTCGCCTGCACGGTGCGTTGCGAGCCATACCAGCACCAGGAGTAGGACAAGCAGGACGCCACGTATTCTTTATTCGCCAGGTTGGTGGCGTTCAGCGCCAGGCGCAGGTTGTCCTTGGGGTTGGCAATATTCGCAATGTCGTAGTGCACCGCCGCGTCAAACAAGGTGTAGCCCGGGACTTTCAGGGTGTTGGCCGTATCCCCCCAGGACGATCCGACATAGCGTGCGCCAGCACCGGCACCGAATCCTTTCAACTGGCCATCATGGAAGGTGTAGTCAGCCCAGGCCGAGGCCGTATGGCGCGGCAGGCCATACGTGGTCGTGCCTTTGACCGGGATCGCCGGCCCTACGCCCACATCGCTGACCGGCGCGTACTGCGCGGTGCTGTTGGACTTGCTCGCACGGTTATCCAGGTACGCGTAGGCGGCGGTGATGTCCAGGTTGTCGTTGAGGCTGGCCTTGCCTTCCAGTTCAAAGCCACGGGATTGCTGTTCGCCGTCCTGGATGTTGCAACGGCCATTGCCACACAGGTGGGTCGGGTCTGGGTCGATGGTAGGCACGTTGCTCTGGCGCAGGTCGAAAATCGCCGCCGTGATAAAGCTGTTGCTGCCTGGCGGTTGGTACTTGATACCGATTTCATACTGCTTGCCCTCGGTCGGCTTGAACACCGAACCACCGTAGCCGGTGCCCGATTGCGGGTTGAACGACTCGGCATAGCTGGCGTAAGGCGCCAGACCGTTTTCAAACAGATAGACCAGGCCCACACGCCCGGTAAACGCCTTGCTGTCCAGGGAGGATTTGCTCTTGGCGCCACTGCTCAGGGTCTTGGTAGTGCTGTCGGTGCTGGCCCAGTCATAGCGACCGCCGAGCAACAGCACCCATTGGTCCCACTTCATTTGCTCCTGCAGGTAGACCCCCGTCTGTTCGCTGCGCGAGGTCGCATCGGTGGTGAACGCTGGCGTGGCCACGGGCGCGCCGTAGACCGGGTCGAAGATATCCAGGTCCGGCCCCGAGCCGTAACCGGCCTTGGTGTCGGTGCTGGTGTTCTGGTAATCGAGGCCCATCAACAACGTGTGCTGCAATGGCCCGGTGTCGAATTTGGCTTGCAGTTGGTTGTCGAGGTTGTAGGCGTCCATGTCGACATCGGTGGCAATGGTCGAACGCTTGGACGTGCGGTAATCCGCCCTGAGGTAGCTGTTGTAGAGGCTCCGATAGACACCTTCGGCACGCAGGTAACGCGCGTTCTGGCGCACGGTCCAGACATCGTCGACATGATGTTCGAACGCGTAGCCAAGGGAGTAATACTCACGGTCACTCTTCTCGAAATTCTTTTCGCCGTCGTAGAAGTCCACGTCGATCTTGCGCCCGGTCGGACTGTGCAGCACCGAGCCCCAGGCCGGCACCGAGCCGTAGGATGCGCCTTGGGGGTCCTTCTGGAAATGCCCGAGCAAGGTCAGCGAGGTGGCCTCGTCGGGGCGCCAGGTGAATGCACTGGACAGCGACTGGCGGCGGGTCTCGGTGTGTTCGACCTGGCCGTCGGCCTCGTCGAACAATCCCGCCACACGGTAGGCATACACACCCTGATCGTCAATCGGGCCACTGAGATCGAAGGTGGTGCGCTTCTTGTTGAAGGTGCCGTATTCGACGCCCACTTCATGAAACGGCGTATCCAGTGGGCGCTTGGTGACCATGTTGATCACCCCGCTCGGCGTGCCCTGGCCATACAGCACCGAAGCCGGGCCGCGCAGTACTTCGACGCGCTCCAGGTCGAAAGCATCCTTTTGCGGCAAGGCGTCACGGCTGGAAGGCACGCGCAGGCCATCGAGGTAGGTGGATGGGGCGAAACCACGGATGGTCAGTTGGTCCAATCGCGAGGCCGTGGCGCCACGGGTTTCCGGAACGACAGCGGCGCTGTAGCGCAGGATCTGGTTAAGGCTCTCGGCGTTCTGCGCGCGCATCTGGTCTTTAGTGACGATAGAAATCGACTGCGGGGTTTCAATCACTGCGGTGTCGGTCTTGGTTCCTGACAGGCTGCGCGTGGCCACGTAGCCGGCCACCGGCCCGGTCGGACTGTCGGCCCGGTCGGCCGCGCTGATGGTCGTGGCCTGTAACTCCATGGCCCCGCCGTTATCCGGGATAGCTTCCAGACGGTAGCGGTCGGCGGAGATCTTCAGCGCCTGCAAGCCGCTACCGGCGAGCACATGATTCAGCGCTACCTCAGTGTCGTATTGCCCGCTCAAGCCATTGCTGCGTTTGCCACGGGCCAGGCTTGCATCGAAAGCCAGCACCAGGCCCGCCTGTTCGGCCAGGCTATTGAGTGCCTGGCTCAATTCGCCGGCCGGAATCTGGAAACGGCGAAAGGCGCTGCGGCTTTCTTCAGCGAAGGCGGACGGCACGATCAGCAGCGGCACGGCGGCAAAGGCAATCGCCACGGACAGGGCCAGTGGGTGCAAGGGACGAGCAAGGCGCGACATGGGAAATCCTGCGTAATGGAGGTTCTATTAACCATGACGGGCACGCAGGAAAATCGGGCAAGGATGAGAGCAGTTTTTATTTGAGTGGTGTACTGCAATCGGTTGGATCGCTTTTTTGTGTAGCCCTTTGGGTAGGTCTTTCGCGTCTTTTTCCTGACTGTGGTGAGCCCTTTCTGATTTTCAAAACCGTTCATCCAGCCGCTTTTCGCTGCGGCAGACTCCGACGCCTTGCCTTCTGCCGAGACGTCACGGATGACCAACGCTTCCCACATTGCCCATATCGAACATGAGCTGGATAGCTTCCATCAGAGCCTGGTGACGTATCGCCAGCAACTGGGGGCCTGGTATTCGCGCGCGCTGGATTCGGTGAGCCACGCCGCTGATTTACCGTCGTTGCTGGGGATGGATCGGGTGTTGCGCGCGGGGAATTCGCAACGTTCCGTGAGCCTTTCCGATACCGACTTCTCCACCGTGGCCCGCTGCCCGGCGGGCGGTATGTTGCAGATCGAAAGCAAGTTCGAGTCGGTGTATGACGTGCCGATCGGCGATATCCCGGTTGAGGTGATCGGCCTGGATGACGGCAGTTCGAGCGTGGTCATGCTCGATGAACAGGGTAAAGGCTCGCACCCATGCGTCGCGGGCGCGCGCTACCAGGTACGGGTGCAAGGCGGCGTGTCGGCGCAACAGGTGGACGCGTTGTTTGTGTCCTACGCCGGGTTGACCGCAGACCTGGAGCAATGGCTGCGGTCGCAGTGGGAAGGGTTCAAGCCGCATTGGCAACAGTCGACGGCCAGCGCGATTGGCAGCGGAATATTGGCTGGCAGTTGGGCGGCGATTCGCGAGGTGTGGGACAGCATCCAGTTGGTGCAGGCAATTCTTGAAGATCCTCTGAAATACGTCGAACAACTGGGGGCTGGAGCGGCCAAGCTGGCGGATTTGGCCGCCAGCGCCCCCAAGGTCATGGAACAGGCGATGTTGCTCGCCAGTGATGAAGCGGCGCTGTTCCTGCTGGTGCGCACGGCGATGATCTGGTTGGACGCATTGCCGCCCAGTGAGATTGCGCAAGTGGCGGCTGGGTTTGTGGTGTCGCTGCTGATCGACCTGGTGATGGGTGCGGTGCTGACCATCGCATTGCCGGCGGCGGCTGTGGCGTATTTGAGCCTGCGGCTGGCCAGGTATGGCGCGCAGATGGTTAAGGCGGCGGTGGGTTTTGTTCAGGGCGTGCTGGCGATTCTGACGAAGTTCATGCAGGCGGTGGATCGCTACAAAGCGGTGGCGGTTCGCGGCGTGGTCGGCGGGCTCAAGCAAGGCACGCTGCAGATGCGCTGGCGGGCGCGGCAGAACACGGTGCTGAAGCAAAAAGAGCACGTGGATGATGCGCCTCTTTCGGGGAAAAACCCTGCGGGGGATGCTGCCGCGTCTTCGGATAAAACCGTAACCAACGGCTGCCCGGTGTCGATGGTTACCGGCGAGGAGCTGCTCACCCTCACCGATGGCACGCTGGACGGGATCTTGCCGTTCGAGTGGACCCGGTTGTACCGCACCAGTGCGGTGGAAGTGGATTGCGGGTTGGGGTTTGGCTGGAGTCATTCGCTGGCGCACAGGCTTTCTGTGGTGGGCGATTCAGTCGTCTGGATTGACCATGAAAACCGCACGACTGAGTTTCCACTGCCCACCGCCGCTCGCCCCGCGATCACCAACAGCCTGGCTGAAGCGGCGATCTATCTAGGCGCTTCGCCGGATGAACTGGTGCTGGCCCAGGCGGCGCGGTTTTATCACTTTCGCGACGGTGTATTGGTCTCGATCAGTGATGCGTATGACAACCGCCTGCGAATTTTCCGCGACGTATTGGGGCGCATCGAACGCCTGGATAGCGGCGCGGGCCGGTCGCTGTTTTTGCGCTATGAACGGGGCCGCATTGTGGCGGTGGACTACCAGATTCAGCGCGCCAAGGGGCATGAACCCTACGTCTGGGTGACGGAGCAGCACGTTGTTGCCTACGCCTATGACGACGATGGACGGCTGGTCTCGGCGACCAATGCCGTCGGCGAAAGCGAGGTGTATCGGTACGACGAGCAGCACGTGATTCTTGAGCGTGGCTTGGCCGGTGGGGCGAGTTTCTTCTGGGCGTGGGAACTGTCTGGCAAGGCGGCGCGATGTGTCCGGCATTGGGCCAGTTTTTCGCAGATGGACACGCGCTATGTGTGGAGTGACGACGGTCGCGTCACGGTGCACAACGCCGATGGCAGTCAGGAAGTGTATGTCCACGATCAGCGTGCGCGCTTGGTGCAGCGGATTGATCCGGACGGTGCGCAGCACTTCAAATCCTACGATGACAAAGGTCGGCTGACGGTCGAGCAAGATCCGCTGGGGGCGGTGACGGCGTATCAGTACGACGAAGCCGGACGCTTGGTCGCGCTGTTTCCGGGGGATGATGAGCCGACGTCCTACGAGCATGACAATGGCTTCGTACGCGTGGTGCGCCGGGGTCAGGCGCTGTGGAAGTACGAGCGCAATGACCAAGGCGACATTACGCGTAAGACCGATCCCGACGGCCATGTCACCGACTACAGCTACGACCAATACGGACAACTGGTTGGGGTTTGGTACCCCGATCACAGCTGTCAGCGACTGGTGTGGAATGAGCGCGGGCAACTGCTGGAGCAGACGCTGCCCAATGGCGCTGTGCGGCGCTATCGCTATGACGACTTGGGTCGACAGATTGCCCGCGAGGATGAGCATGGCGCGCTGACCCAGTATCAGTGGGACAGCGTGGGTCGGTTGGTTCGCGTGGTGCTGCCCGGTGGGGCGTGTCGGGAATACAGCTACAACCCCTACGGAAAAATCACCGCCGAACGCGATGAACTCGGGCGCGTCACCCGCTACGAATACGCCGACGGCTTGCACCTGATCAGCCGCCGTATCAATGCCGATGGCACCCAGGTCCACTACCGCTACGACAACGCCCGGTTACTGCTGACCGAGATCGAAAACGAGGTTGGCGAGACCTACCGGCTCGACTACCACCCCAACGGGCTGATCCAGCAGGAAGTCGGGTTTGATGGGCAGCGTACGGCTTATGCCTACGACCTCAACGGCAACCTGCAGGAAAAGACCGAACACGGCGACGATGGCAGTCAGCTCGTTACTCGTTATGAGCGAGACCACGCCGGACGCCTTGTACGAAAAACCCTGCCCGACGGTAACCTTGTTGAATATACCTACGACCGCCAAGGCAACCTCCTTAGCGTCGACGACGGCCACTGGGCGTTAGCCTACGAATACGACCCACAAAACCGTCTCACCGCCGAACACCAAGGCTGGGGCACCTTGCGCTATGGCTACGACGCCTGCGGTCAGCTTCAAAACCTGCGCCTGCCCGACAACAACCGACTGGTTTTTAGTCATGCCAAAGGCGGCCACCTCGCCACCGTCGAGTTAAATGGCGCACTGCTGACCTCTCATCTATTCAAGGCCGGCCAAGAACAACAACGCCAACAAGGCCAACTCCTCAGCCACTACCACTACGACGAACAACACCGCCTGCACGCCCACACCGTCGTACAACAGGACATCCCCCTCTACCAACGCCACTACGACTACGACAAAACCGGCAACCTCACCCGTTTAGTCGACAGCCGCAAAGGCGAACACCACTACCACTACGACCCCCTCGCCCGCCTCACCCGCGCCGACCACTCGCAAGCCCCGCACGAACGCTTCGCCCACGACCCGGCCGGCAACCTGCTCATGCAAGACCGCCCCGGCCCCGACATCGTCGCCGGCAACCGCCTGATGATCCAGGGTGACCGCCATTACGACTACGACGCCTTCGGCAACCTGATCCGCGAACGACGTGGCCGTGGGCACGCGCTGATTACCGAATACCGCTACGACTGCCAGCACCGGCTGATAGGCCTCACCCAACCCAATGGTCAAACCGCCAGCTATCGCTATGACCCGTTTGGGCGACGCATCAGCAAAACCGTAGACGGCATAACGACGGAGTTTTTCTGGCAAGGCGACAAACTGGTTGCCGAACACCACGCCGAAAAGCATCGCAGCTACCTCTACGAACCGGACAGCTTTCGCCCGCTCGTCCTGCTGGAAGGCTTCGGTCCAAAAGAAACGAAGCCCTACCACTACCAACTCGACCACCTCGGCACACCCCAGGAACTCACCAACCCCGAGGGCGAAATCGTCTGGTCCGCCCGCTACCGCGCCTACGGCGAAATCACCCGGCTCGACATCGGAACAGTCGACAACCCACTGCGTTTCCAGGGCCAGTACTTCGATCAGGAAAGCGGACTGCACTACAACCGTCATCGCTACTACAATCCGGACGTTGGTCGTTACCTGACACCGGATCCGGTGAAGTTGGCGGGTGGGATCAACGGGTACCAGTACGTGCCCAATCCTACGGGATGGGTAGATCCCATAGGACTTTCCTGCGCACGCGGTGATTGTCCGGACCAACGAAATAAGTCAAAAAAAATACACGAGGATGCCCCGCCTGACGCAGGAGGTGCAATTCACTCATCCACTTATGAACAAGCTTTGAACAAAGCTCTTGCATGGCTATTAGAAAATGACTTCCGAGCAGAAAAGCCAAAACTAGGAAAATTCGGAAAAAGAAAAGGGGAACCCGTAGGAATGCAAACTTCCGACAACAAAACTGGCTATCGCGTCGAACACGACGCAAAGAATGGCGCACATATAAATGTATGGACCCACAGAAAAAATGGTCCACACTTTACGTTTGAAGCAAAAGAAAAAACAGTACTCCAAATAACGGAAAGGTTCGCAAAAAAATGAGTTATCTTGACGAAGAAATCATTGAAGACTTTAAGAAAATCAATAAAAAAATCATCATTTTAAGCGACTCAAAACATGACTCAATTGCAAAAAAAATAAATGATAATATTCCATTTTCCGTGATCAATATTGCTTGGAACTTGTTGAAAGACGCCATCTATCTCGGTGCATCAACATCACAGATGTCAATGGATGCACTTTCAGAAAAAATCAAGCTCATCACTGAAGGCGACGTCATCATTTTAGGCGATTCCACCGACAACGCTTATTTAATTGACATCAAAGACCTTTCCCCAGCGCTAAAGATATTTTCGACGATCCCCCAGCACACATACATAGTCCAAGAAAGATTGGACTGGATAGCATGTATATCTTTTGAGGGAGACATTTATTTTTCGACACTATGAACCGAAGAACCACAAATCAACAACACACTTAGTAGAGACAAAAATCAATCTAGAAGGCAACAAATAACGGTACCGCCGAAAAAACCGCCAAATCTAACAATCATTCACAAACAAGTACGGGTCGTAGAGCAGAAAGGAGGAAAAACCATTTACAGGCTAAAGATCCGACCCACTTTTTTCGATCAAATAAATCCGTCCCAATCCCCATGAACGTCGACAATACTATTGTACGCGCCCCCCTGAAGAAGAAGTGAAATGAAGATAAAAGTAACTGACGTTTTTTCTGAAAAAGGCACTTTGAGAGTGAAATTCAACTCACCCTTTGGAAATGCCACGGCTTTATGGGGCGGAATCACGTTAAAAATTGGTGAAACTCTGGATGTAGAATTAGAACTGGATGAAATATTTTCATGGGGACAAAACATTATGCCCTCATCCGGCATAACACCAGAGATCACATCTGAAAACGGGGCTCATAAAATTATCGGCGAGCTTATCCAAGACGCAGACCAACGTTGCGCAATACTAAAAATCGGCGATTCAATAGCGCTAATTGAACTTGACAAACCAATCACCCGAAAGTCCAGATTTGTTGAAGTTAGAGCAACTGACATTCTTCTTCACCCAACAAATGCCTGAGCATAAAGCTGCCTATCCTATAGCCGCTCATTACATGTACAAAAACATTCCAACCACCGGATATATTTTACTATCGGGAACAAATAGGACTGCCAGAAAGGGACCAGAAAGGGGACCAGCAGAAAGGGGACAGAACTACTTACAGGCTAAAGGTTCGATTCACTATTTGATTAAACAAATCCTTCCCCGTCTCCCAAGAGATAAAAAATTAAAATCGTACATATAAACGAAACTGGATGTGAGGCCATGGGAAAGCATACACCCAATAAATGATGCGAGATTCACAACCTCCCCCCCCATCACCCCCACGCCACCACCAACAACCCCACCCCCAACACCAAACACAACGGCGAATAAAACCACGTATCCAACCGCGCAAACCGCGACCCGCTGACTTTCTTGAAAAACCCAACCAACTCCGAATCCCCAATCGCCCTGGCAAACATGAGCACGGCAATCGCGCTGATCCCCCATTGCAATGCGCCATGGGACACCGGCGAGAAATACAGCCCTGCCCGCAGGCACACCAGCAATGCAATCGCGACCAACCCCATCGCCACCAGGAAAGTGCCCAACGCCGAGGGCTTGAACGCCGGGCGTGGCCCGCTGGCAAATTCGCCGGGCAGTTGGGGGATGGCGGCGAGACTGCCAAGTTTGCCGCCGGCGGCCCAATACAGGTGGACCATGCTGATGCAGGTAAAAATGCCGACGACCCATCGTGCAACGACGAAGCTCATGGTGGTTCTCCCTGAAAAGATGCGAAGTAGGATAGCCCCCCTGAAATTTTTTGCAGGCATTTCGTCGGCGGCTGATGGTAAAGTGCCGCCCCATGAAACTTGCCCGTGCCGACCGCTCGATCATTGCCTGGATGCTCTACTGCTGCGTCCTGTTCAATGTGTTCGCGTGCAGTATCGGGCATGGGCAGATGGTCGGGATGCAGCTCAATGGCCTCGGCGGTCAGTTCTGTACGGTGGACCCGCGCACCCAGGCGCCCACGCCGTCCAACTCCACCGATGAAAGCCTGCCAACCCTGTCCAAGGCGTTTGGTTGCCCGCTGTGTTCGACCGGCGGCATGGGCCCGGCATTCAGTTCCAGCCTGAATGTGGCGGTATTGCCACAGCCTCATGCCCCCCCTCCGGCCATTGTCGCCACCGCTGACCTCCCCGCCCGCTTTACCTGGCCAACGGCCCATCCTCGCGCGCCGCCCGCCTTTGCCTGATCCCTTTGCTTTCTGATCTGCACTGACCACCGTTTCCGCGAGGAAGTACGGCGGCCGTGCGTTGTTTCAAGCCAAGTTTTTCAGGATTCAACTCATGAAACATTTACCCCTGTTAGCGGGCCTGTTCGGCTGCCTGCCTGTCTGCGGCTGGGCCGTTGAGCTGGCCCCAACCACTATTGATGGCGAACAAACCACCGAGCCCGGCCTGGCCTTGGACCAACCCAGCGGCATGGCGTCGCGGCTGGGCCTGAGCGTGCGGGAAACCCCGGCCTCGGTGGCCATCGCCACACGCAACGACATCGAGCGCCATGGCGCCAGGACCTTCCGCGACGCCGCCAACACCTTACCCGGTATCAACGCCAGTGCACCGCCAGGGTTTGGTGGTTTTGTGTCGTATCGGGGATTTACCAGCAGCCAGATCACCCAGATGTTCAACGGTATCAATGTGGCGACCGGCCTGGCGCGGCCAGTGGATGCGTGGATTTATGACCGCGTGGAACTGGTCGGCGGCCCCTCCTCGCTGATCAACGGTGCCGGCTCCGTGGGGGGATCGCTGAACTATGTGACCAAGCTGGCCAGCCGCGAGGAACAGGCCGCCGAAGGCCAACTGACCTATGGCAGCTACGATACCGCCGGCATGGCCTTCGGCCTGAACCATGCGCTCACCGAGCCAGGCGCCGACGTGCAGCACTATGCCCGCCTGGACGTCAGCCGCAACACCAACCACAGCTATATCGACCGCGACCAGCGCGACGCCTGGAGCGTGGCGTTTTCCCTGCTCAGCGACTTGACCCCCAACCTGTCCCACACCCTGGCCCTGGAATACCAGGATGAACACGAAGACAGTCCTTACTGGGGCACGCCCGTGCTCAACCCCAAGGCCGGTGAGTTGAAGATCGACACACACAACCGCTTCAATAACTACAACGTCGCCGACGGTCGTTACGAACAACGCACCCTCTGGGCACGCTCGATCATCGACTACCGGATCAACGACAGCACCACGTTGAAAAACACCCTTTACCACCTGGACAGCCAACGCGATTACCGCAACCTGGAAACCTACCAGTACAACGCCGACAACAGTGCGGTGAACCGTTCAACCGCCTACCAGGTGCGCCATCAGGGCGAACAGCACGGTAACCAGTTCGAGCTGCGTCATGAAGACCGCGTCTTTGGCCTGTCGACCACTTGGTCCGGGGGCTTCGAGTACAAGGTCAATAGCACCACCAACAGCCCGCTCAGGGCGGCCGGCAATAGCACAGTGGACCCTGATCACTACGACCCTGGGCACTTCTACGACATCCCAGGTACACGACCCGGCTTTATCAGGGACAAGACCAACGAGGTCACGACCAAGGCACTGTTCGTGGAAAACCGCCTGGGCCTGACCGATAAATTGTCACTGCTCACTGGCCTGCGTTACGACGCGATCGACCTGGACGTGACCAACCACGGCAGCGTGACCACCACTAACCCACGCCACTTCACGCGCAGTTGGGAGCCGGTGACCGGCCGGGTTGGCCTGACTTACCAGTTCATCCCCTCAGCCAACGTGTATGTGCAATACAGCACCGCCGCCGAGCAGCCGAGTACCACGACTCAAGTGTTTGACGTGTCGACAGGCAAGCAGTGGGAAGTGGGCAGCAAGTTCGACTACCTGGACGGTCGAGGTTCGGCCACCGTCGCCGCCTACAAGATCGAGCGCAAGGACTTTGCCGTCACCGATCCGCTGGACCCGAACAACAGCATCCCGGTCGGCGCGCAATCGTCCAAGGGGATCGAGTTGGCCAGTTCATTACGCATCACACCCAGGCTGCTCGCCGAAGGCAACTTCGCCTGGGTGGATGCCGAGTATGAGGAGTTCAACGAGAAGATCGCCAGCGGTGCGGTGGTGTCGCGCAAGGGCAATACGCCCACCAATGTGCCCAAGCGCGTGGGCAACCTGTGGCTGACATACGATTTTGCCGAAGATTGGCAGGGTGGCGTGGATGCGCGCTACGTCGCCGAAGTGTACGCGGACAATGCCAATACCCAGACGGTACCGGCCTACACGTTGTTCGGCACCTTCCTGCGCTACAAGGTGGACGCGCGCACCTCGGTGACGGGCCGGGTGCGCAACCTGACCAACGCGGTGTATGCCGAATTTGCCCATGTGTCGCCAGCGTATTACCTGGGGGCGCCGAGGACGTTTGAGGTGGCGGTACAGACCCGGTTCTAACGCTGTAATGCGAACAAAATGTAAAAGCGGCTTGCTCCCGACAGCGGTGCATCAGCTGGATATGGAATAGTCCTTACACGACCGCATTCTTTGTGGCGAGCGGGCTTGTTGTGGCGAGCGGGCTTGCCACAACAAGCCCGCTCGCCACATTTTTAGCACTCCCGCGGTCGAGAGAGGGAACGTTACCTCAAGCTGGCTTCGACTTTCTGCGCCACATCCTCCGTCAACCACGCCTTCCACACCTCTGGGTGTTCCTTGAGGAACGCTTGGGCGACCTCCCGCGGCGCGGTGTGATTCTCGCTCATCGTCGCCAAGGCCTTGTTCAGCGGTTCAATGGGGAACTCGACCTTCTCGAAGAACCCGGCGATCTGCGGATGCGCCTTCTGGAATGGCGTGGATACGCCAATGCTCAATTTGGACGCCAGCGAACGTGTCGGTTTCGGATCGGGATTGTCCGCGTCGGTCAGGGTCTTCCAGGCCTCGGCATCAAATGGCGGCTCTTCGAGCTGGATCAGCTTGTAGCGCCCCATCAGCGGCGTCGGCGACCAGTAGTAGAACAACACCGGCTTGCCACGGCGAATCGACGAAGCGATCTCGGCGTCCAGCGCCGCGCCCGAGCCGCTGCGGAAATTCACATAACTGTCGTCCAGGCCATAGGCCTTGAGCTTCTGCTTGTTCACCACTTCGGAGGTCCAGCCAATCGGGCTGTTGAGAAAACGACCCTTGCCGGGTGATTCCGGGTCTTTGAACACGTCCTTGTAACGCGCCAGGTCCTTCACGCTCTTGAGGTCCGGTGCCAGGGGCTTGAGGCCTTTGGCAGGATCACCCTTGACCACGTATTCCGGCACCCACCAACCTTCGGTGGCCCCCTTGACCGTATCGCCCAGGCCCACCACCTTGCCTTCAGCCTCGGCCTTGACCCACACCGGGCTGCGCCCTGCCCACTCTTCGCCGATCACCTGGATATCGTTCTTGGCCAGGGCGGTTTCCAGGGTGATGGTGGTGCCTGGCAAGGTGTCGGTGGGCAGGTCATAGCCCTTCTCGACGATAAACCGCAGGACCTCGGTGATCAGGCTGCCGCTTTCCCAGTTCAGGTCGGCAAAGTGTACCGGCGCCTCGGCAGCCGATACCGAGGCCACGGATAGTCCCAGGGTGGTCAGGGACGCGGCCAACAGCGATTTCAATCCTTTCATGCCTTTGCACCTCGCATTTTCTTGCAGCCATGGCGGACGGCTTTGCTGCAATGCGCGAAGCCTCTGAATAGTTAAGTCAACTCAACTGTAGTAGAGGTTCCGAGGGACAAAGGATGTTCGTGGTATTGACCGATTACTCACTGGCCTTGAAGGTCACCAGCTCACCCTTGCGCCATTTGGCGGCCTTGCCGGTCACGGCCTTCAGGGTCTTGGTCAGGCCCTCCTGCAGTTGCTCATGGGCGGCAAATACCAGCATCACGCTGTGGCCTTCCTTGAAGACAATGCCCTGGCCCTCGGCGCAGGACACAAAGGCGTAATCACCCAGGCCATACACCGTCAACTTGATATCGCGGAACTTCAATTCAAACTTGCCGCCTTCGCGACTGGGTAATACCGCGGCGCGGAAATGGTCACCGACCTTGAGTTCCAAACGCGGTTTATCATCCACCACCAGTGCGGTTTCGGTATCGATCTCGGCGATATAGATACCTTCCGGCGTCTGCTCAGTGATGTAGACGAAACGGGATTGAAACTGCTTGACCAACTTTGCGCGCAAATCACCCAGCACGAATAACGCGTGCATATCCAGATTACTGACTGCCAAGGAAACGCCCCCACATCGAAAAAAGCACCGTCCGCCAGAGCGGGCAGCACGAAAAAACGGCCGTAACGGCACGATCACACAACACATTCTTTGAAAAAAACTGAAGAAAATCCCGCTGCTGCGCCGTAAGACTAGTACAGGCGTGCACGATGGACCTCTTGCAAGGTCATCAGGCGTCACAGGAAATCACAGGTTCAACGACACGAGAATACGCGCCGACCAGCTTCAGAGAATAACCCCATTAAAAACGCAGTTTCCGACAACTCATACAAACACACACACCTTGGCATGGAACCAGGCAGCGGCCACTGGCGACAATACTAAAACAGCAACACGGGTCAAAACCACCCGAAACGCTGGTGGTGAGTCCACAAGATAGATCGACAGGAGCTGACCATGCTACGACAACAACACGACGCTACGTCTTCCCGCACTCGTTCATCATGTCACGACGAGCGCCAATACTACTGCTTGCACAGCTCCAACGGGTACTCGAATTCGGTTCTTTACCAAGTTGTTCCGGCCGGCAGGAATTTCTTTCATATCCTCGAAGTCACCAGTGGCAGGATCCGAGGATTTCGCAGCGACCACAACCAGGCCTGCGAATTGGCCAAGCAATTGGAGACCGCCCTGCACGCCCTGCACGGCGGAATCGTTTCGTCACCTGGATGACTTTACTGCGCCACCGCCCTTCAACAACTGCCATACTGGCCCGTCCATTGAAGTTTGCCCCCCGCGGGTCAGGTTTCATCAGTGCAGTTACCTTGAAGGGAAGGCTATACGTGACGGAATTTGATATTGGCGAATTTTTTATTCATGGCGATGCCAGGGAAGTAGACGGGGAGTTTCAAGCAGTTATCGTGATGCGCGCCAAGCCGCCCTTGACCACCGTTACAACGCACCAAGTCGAAAAAGACCGCTGGTTCAAGACGCTCGACACTGCCGCGATCGCGGCCAAGGAAGCCGCCAAGGCCCTCAAGACCGCCGTCGATTGCGGGGCACTGACCTCCTGACAATCCGATCGAACTCTACCGCGCCCCAAGCCTCCGATGCATACCCCACCTGAAAAACCTGCACGGAGAACGATATGGACGCGCCGATACCTACGCTGGAAACCCTATTTGCACAACTGGGCCTGGATTCAACCCCGGAAGGCATTGACGAATTCATCGCCGGGCATCCTTTGCCCGCGGGCGTGAAACTCATCGATGCGCCTTTCTGGTCGGACCGGCAGGCACAGTTTCTCAAGGAAGAACTGCGCGAAGACGCCGAATGGGCCATCGCGGTGGACGAACTGAACCAGCGCCTGCATCAGTCGCAATAACCTCCCTCAATGCAGGCTGCCTGATTGTTCCAGGCGCAACAACGCTTGCCAGGCAGCCCTGCACGCTTGCGCTTCATCCCGGCTGGCGAAGGCGGTGCCACGCGGCTCACCGTTGACCAGCACCACCCAACACGCATTCTGGCCCAGCGCACGCAGGCTTGGCGGCACGCCACTGCCAATCATCACGGCCACATCGACTTTGTTTTGCATGAAGCTTCTCCGCAACATTAGTTAGCTGGCTAACAATATTGCCCATGCTACGGTTTTCCTCCCGTTGGAAAAAGCCATCTTCGGAACAGCTTCCTTGCATAAACCGCAATAATCCCTAGCGCGCGGCCTTGGTGCCTTCGGGCTTGTAGCCCAGGCGCAAACCGCCCCAATGCCGGCCCCGGACCATGATCGGCACCGACAGGTCGTGCATCAGCTCGCCGGTATCGCGGGTGTAGGTCTGGAGCAGCACCGCTTGCTGATGGCTGCCGCAGCGAATTCCGGTACGGTCATCGAACTTGCGCTTGGTGCGGTTCTGCACCGCATCGACCTGGGCATCGCCCGTCAAGGCCTGAGAAAACGCCTTGTTGTGGGTTGGCACATAACCTTGTTGGGTGCAGGCGATCGCAAACACCAAGCCTTCATGACGCGGCAGCAATGCTTCCTGGATCGCCGGCAGGACCTGGTCGGTGTAACCGTCGAACCGCGTGTGGTATTTGCTGGGGCTGGTGTTGGGGATCAGCGTGTAGCTGCGGTCGAACAAGTCGTCCAGGGTGATGCGGTTTTGCAGCACATCCGCCTCGAACTGCTCGGCAATCCGGCTCGCACCCTCGCGCGCCAGGTCATAAACACGCTGGTGATAGTCATCCAGCCCGACGGCGGCCAGGCGCTCGCTGATGGTTTCGGCCTGCCCTTCCATCTGCACGGCGGCGCCGGCCAATTCACGGGTTTGCTGGTCGCTCACGTCCAGGTCGCTGCGCATCTGTTCCACCGCATGGAACAGGCTGTCCAATTGTGCGCGGTTGGTGTCGGTGCCCTGGGCGATTTCATTGACCTGCCCTTCCACGTCCGCCGCCAGGCTGGCGATGCTCTCCAACTGCTCACCGGCGTGTTCCACCTGTTCGACGCCGGTGTGCAAGTCCACCGACAGTTGGCGAATCTGCTCCACCACCTGTGTCGTACGTTGCTGGATATCCGCGACCATCAGCCCGACTTCATCGGTGGCCGTGGCAGTACGGCCGGCCAGGCCGCGCACTTCGTCGGCGACCACGGCAAACCCGCGGCCATGCTCACCGGCCCGCGCCGCCTCAATGGCCGCATTCAACGCCAGCAGGTTGGTCTGGCTGGCGATGGATTGGATCACCAGGGTCACACGCTGGATTTCCTCGCTGCGCTGGCTCAGCGCTTCGATCAGCTCGCGGCTGGCATTGGCGCGCTGGCTGAGTTGGCGCATGCGTGTGATCGACTGAGTCAGGACCTCACGCCCCTCCGTGCTGCGCTGATGGGCCTGACTGGCCGCGCCCAGGGCTTGGCGGCTGAGCTGGGAAGTGACTTTTTCAGTATCAATCATCACTTCGGCGTTGCTGACGATCTGCTTGGCAGCGCTCAATTGCGATTGCACGCGAGCGGCCAATTGCTTGACCGAATAGGCCACGCCGGCAGCGGACAACGCGTTATGGCTGGTGGTATAGGAAAGATCGCGCGTCAGGTCACCGATGGCATCGGCGGCGTCGGACGACGAAAGGCTAAGGGCAGGTTTTTTCAGGCGCGGCAGCCAGATCACCAGCAAGGCCAGTGGCACGCACAGGTATATCGGCAGGCTGGCGAACGCAAGGCCCAGCAGTACCAGCACCAGGGCGGTGCTCTGCAGAAGCGGCGTCAACCAGCCGGGCAGCCCGCGCACCACCGCTTGCGGAGGCACTGCTGCGCCCATCAGAGATCCGTCTCCAGCCATCTTCGTCACCCCGCTGTTTGTCATTGTTGTCCCTGCATTAAACGCCACTATCCAGCCATTATCCATGGGCCTTTAGTGGGGTAGCTTGCAGCAGATCAATAGACGGGGGCGTAACGGTATTTCCCCGGGGCACCGCAGTCGCGGTCCCCGGCTTCAATGCATCAGGCTTGGCGCTGGTGCTTGTCGATCTGCTCGTGGCGCTCTTGCGCTTCGATGCAGTATTTGGTGGTCGGGCTGATCAGCAGGCGCTTGAGGCCGATAGGCTCGCCGCTGTCATCACACCAGCCAAAGGAATCTTCCTTGATGCGTTCCAGTGCGCGCTCCAGTTGCGGCAGCATGCGCTGGTCGCGGTCGATGGCGTTCACCAGCCAAGTGCGCTCTTCCTCGACGGAAGCGGCGTCAGCCGGGTCCGCCGGGGTGTCCAGGCTTTCAATGGCGATACGGTTCTGTTCAATGCGCTCGTGGTGTTCGACTTTCATGTCCTGCAGCAACTTCTCGAAAAAAGCGTGCTGTTCGGCATTCATGTAGTCATCCGCCGGCATGGCCAGCAACTTTTCCTTTGTCATTGATTTCTCTATAAAAAATACGTGCATTAAGGCGAATAAGGGAGCGTTCCGGTCGACCTGTGCAAGTCTCGGAAAGGCGCCGTCCATTTCAAGCGCCACCCGGCACTCAATTTACGAGGGGCGGCAGTCTAAGGCCGACTTGAGGGCTCAGCAACTGAAAAGACAGGCATTTTTTCCGGGACAACCCCCAAAGGCACCAGGACGGGCTTGGTGAACGGGTCATCGGAGTGTGTTTATAGCAAGAAATTCAATGTTGTGGAGCTATATAGAAGACAAACGGTTGAAACAGACTGTTAATCATAAAATGTGGGAGAGGGCTTCCCCCCTCCTGCATTCAGTGCTCAACAGTCGCACGTTCATTTAGCGCTTAAGCTTGCGCTTGTTGCGGTATTGGTCGATCACCACCGCGACCACGATGATCAGGCCCTTGATGATGTCCTGGATGTACGCATCCACCCCGACGAAAGTAAACCCGCTGGCCATCACCCCAAGGATCAGCGCGCCGATCACGGTGCCGGTAATGCGCCCTACGCCGCCTGCCAGGCTCGTGCCGCCGATCACCGCAGCGGCAATCGCGTCCAACTCATAAGACATCCCCATGCCGGCCTGGCCGGTGGCCGCACGCGCCGAAGCGACCACGCCGGCCAGGCCCGCCAGCAACCCGGCAATGCTGTAGACGATGATCAAGTGACGCTTGACGTTGATCCCCGAGGTACGCGCCGCCTGCATATTGCCGCCGATGGCATAGGTGTACTTGCCGTACTTGGTGTAGCGCAGGGCGATATGGAAAATCACCGCCACGACCAGGAAAATGATCACCGGCATCGCGCCATGGCCGATGGCCGTGTAGGAGTCCGAAAGCATGCTCACTGGCTGGCCTTCGGTGTAGTAACGCGCCAGGCCACGGGCCGAGACCATCATGCCCAGGGTGGCGATAAACGGCGGGATACCGGTGACGGCAATAATGCTGCCGTTGATCGCCCCCGCCAGCAGCCCCACCCCGAGGCCCATCGCCACCGGGATCCAGACCGGCAGGTCGGTCAGGGACGGAAACACCGCCCGGGAAAAATCGGAAGTCTGTGCCAGGCTGGCGGCGATCATCGCCGATAATGCGAGCACCGAGCCGGAAGACAGGTCGATGCCGGTGGTGATGATCACCTGGGTCACACCGATGGCCAGCAGGCCGATGATCGATACCTGCAGAATCATCAGCACCAGGCGCTGGGAGTTCATCAGGAAGCTCTGGTCGCGCACGATCCAGCCGAACAGCTCAAACACCAGGCCGATACCGATCAGCACCAGGAAGATGCTCAGTTCGGTTGGCAAACGTCGACGGTGCTTGACCGGTGCCGTGGCAGGCTTGTTATCTGTTATTGCGTTCATAGCCAATCACCTTCTTATTCTATGGCGCGGGCCAACCGCAGGCCCGCGCGACTGTTCGTCAGTGGACCACCGGCAAACCGGAAGCCAGATGCATGACTTTTTCCTGGGTCGCGTCCGCACGGTCCAGGGTGCCCATCAGTTCACCCTCGTGCATCACCATGACCCGGTCGCTCATGCCGAGCACTTCGGGCAGCTCCGAGGAGATCATGATCACGGCCATGCCTTCACTGGCGAGAAAGGAAATCAGACGGTAAATCTCGGCCTTGGCCCCCACATCGATACCGCGGGTCGGCTCATCAAGGATCAACAACCGAGGGTTGGTCATCAGCCAGCGTGCCAGCAGTGCCTTTTGCTGGTTGCCGCCCGACAGGGTGTCGATGCACTGTTCCAGGGACGGGGTCTTCACCCGCAGCTTCTTGCACATGTCTTCGCACAGCGCGCGCAAGGCTTTCTGCTGGATAAACCCGTTGCCCGAATACAGCGGCAGCACCGCCATCTCCATGTTTTCCAGCACCGACAGGCACGGGAACAGGCCGCTGAGCTTGCGGTCCTCGGTCAACAGGGCAAAGCCTTTCTCGATGGCCATGTGCGGGTCGGTGATACGCACCGGCTGGCCATCCAGGGTGATCTGGCCGCTGGAGCTTGGGGTGATCCCGAAAAGGGTTTCCGCCACATTGGTGCGGCCCGAGCCCATCAACCCGGCGATGCCGAGGATCTCGCCAGCATGCAGGTCGAACGACACATCCTTGAACACACCGTCCAGGCTCAAGTCGCGCACCGACAGCAGCAACTCGCCGATCGGCGCTTCGCGCACCGGGAACAACTGGCTGAGTTCACGGCCGACCATCATCGAGATCAGGCTGTCGCTGTTCATGCTGTCGGCCCGCTGCAGGCCGATATAGTGACCGTCGCGGAACACCGCCACCTCGTCGGCGATGGCGAACACTTCGTTCATCTTGTGGGTGATATAGACAATGCCTTTGCCCTGGGACTTGAGGTCGGCAATGATCGAAAACAGGTGCTCGACTTCCTTCTCGGTAATCGCCGACGTCGGTTCGTCCATGATCAGGATGTCGGAGTCATAGGACACCGCCTTGGCGATCTCCACCATCTGCCGCTCGGCGATGCTCAGGTTGCCGACGTGTTCCTCGGGGTCCAGATTAATACGCAGGCGCG
This sequence comes from Pseudomonas sp. G11, assembly GCF_029457515.1. Classification (NCBI taxonomy): domain Bacteria; kingdom Pseudomonadati; phylum Pseudomonadota; class Gammaproteobacteria; order Pseudomonadales; family Pseudomonadaceae; genus Pseudomonas; species Pseudomonas sp. G11. The sequence goes on along the minus strand of NZ_CP120377.1, from coordinate 3,314,172 downwards.
CCAGCAATTCGGCGGTGCAGCGGTGCATTTCGCGGTGGTTGACCATGTGCAGGCTGTTGAGCTGCTCACGGCCGATCCAGATATTCTCGGCGATGCTCATATGGGGCATCAGGTTGAGTTCCTGGTGGATCATCGCGATCCCGGCCTTCTGCGCGGCCAACGGTGTCTCGAACACAATCGGCTGGCCCCGCAGGCGGATTTCCCCGCTGTCGGGCTGGTAGATACCGGCGATGATTTTCATCAGCGTCGACTTGCCCGCGCCGTTCTCGCCCATCAACGCCAGCACCGACCCGGGGCGTACACGCAATTGCACATCGGCCAGGGCCACGACGCCGGGAAAGCCTTTGCTGATGTTGACGATTTCCAGCAGGTAGGGTTCGTCCAGCGGCAGGGGCTGGATACCCGGAGACTGCGAGACAGTGGCTTGAGCGAGCATAAGGGGTACTCCATCTGCAGGGCGGCCGTAACCGCCCTGCCGGCTTATTGTTGTTATGTCAGGGCTACTTGAAGTCTTTGACGTTGTCCGGGGTGATCAACTGGAAAGGGATCACCACGTTCTGCTCCACCGGCTCGTGCTTGGCCATCTTGCGCGCCGCTTCCACCGAACCCACCGCCTGGCCCTTGGCATCCTGGAACGCCGATACGGTCATGTCGCCCTTGGTAATCGCGTTCAAGCCGTCCGGTGTGCCGTCGACACCCGCGATCAGCACACTGCCCTTTTCCTTACCGGCCGACTTCAGGGCCATGGACGCACCGATGGCCATCTCATCATTGTTGGCCAGCACGGCATCGAATTCGCGGCCCTGGGTCAGCCAGTCGTTGACCAGGGTCATGCCCTTGTCACGCAGCCAGATGCCGGTCTGCTCCTGTTCGATCTTGATCCCCGGGTACTTGGCCAGCACTTCCTTCACACCCTTGGTGCGGTTGGTGGTGGAGTTGTTCGCCAGGTCGCCCAGCAGGATCACGATCTTGCCCTTGCCACCGAGCTTTTCGGCGATGTACTGCATTTGCAGCTTACCGGCCTCGACATCATCGGAGGTGACGGCGACGACGTCCTTGGGCAGGTCTTTCTGGTCCGGACGACGGTTGACGAACACCAGCGGAATCTTCGCGGCGGTGGCGGCCTTGATGATGTTGGCGGTCGACGCGGTGTCGACCGGGTTAACGATAATGGCGTCGACGTTCTGGCTGATGAAGTTCTCGACCTGGCTCAGTTGCTTGACCACGTCGGCGCGAGCGTCTTCGAATTGCAGTTGCACGCCATCGCCCTTGGGATAGGACTTGGCTTGCTTGTCCATGTCTTCGCGCAGGTAGGTCAGGAAGGTGTCATCGAATGCGGACATGCTCACACCCACCTTGAGATCGGCAGCCGTGGCAAAACCGCTGGCCAGCATCATGGACAGGGCCAGCGCGGTAAAACGGATCGGGGTCTTCATGAACGGTCTGTCTCCAATTTCTTGTTGGTTTTGTGGACGTTGCGTTTATCAGAGCGAATTCGAGGGCAGTCGCACAATCGGGGCCCCGGGAATACAGCAGACCAGGGCGCCTTTGTTTTCGACGCACAGCACATTAAGGAAGGAGAAGTAGAATGGCCGGGCGCGGGGCAGGCCGCGTGGCGCAAGGACGGGGCGTAAAACTCGCAGTACAGCGCTGAAGATTTTCATCTGACGGTACCTGGTTGTTTTTGATCTTGTTTTTGTTGAGTCGCCCGAATCGAGTCCGAACGTACTTTCTGCAACCTGGAAAAGACTTTATTAGAAAATAATTTCCATATCAACCTGTTTTAGAATTTTATTCCATTTTTGTTGAAACCACCTGCTGGCGCTCGGCACTGAGGCGTGCGGCATCCAGTAGCCGGGTGGTTTCCAGTGCGTCATAGGCGTCCACCGGCAGCGGTCCCCGGCCTTGCACGGCGGCTTGCAACTGCCGATAGAACTGGGTCCAGCAGCCCTTCTCCGACGGTACCCGCTCGCGCTCCGGCCCCTGTTCGAACCACCCCCAGCGTCGATGCTCCTCGGCGCCCCAGTGCTCGCCTTCGGTTTTCGGCGACTTGCCGGCCATCAGCGCCTCTTCCTGGCCATCCAAACCATCGACGGTGTAGCAACCCAAGGTGCCACTGACGCGAAAGCGCGGCGCCTGGCTATTTTGCAGGGCGCTGCCCCATAAGTGGGAAATCACCCCGTTGGCGTGGGTCAGGGCAACGAAGAAGCCATGGTCGAGGGTGGGATGTTGCGGGGTGAACTGCAACTGTGCGAATACCCGATCCACCGGGCCGAACAGTTGCAGTGCCTGGTCCACCAGGTGGCTACCCAGGTCGCGCAACCAGCCGCCACCGCTGGCATTGCCCACCGCTTGCGGGCTGTAGCGCTCCACACGGGACTCGAAGCGGGTGATGGTACCCAGCGCACCGGCGTCGATCAGTTTGCGCAGGGTCAGGTAGTCCGAGTCCCAGCGCCGGTTCTGGTAGACGCTGAGTAACACGCCCTGGCGTTCGGCGGCGGTGATCAGCGCCTGGGCCTGCTCGGCGTTGGCGGCGAAGGGCTTGTCGCTGACCACCGCCACGCCATGCTCGATGGCTTCCAGCACCAGGGCCGGACGGCCCTTGAGGGTGGTGGAAATCACCAGGGCGTCGACACCGGCTTCGACGATCTGGCCGATGCTGTCAAAGGCCTTGACCCCCGGAAGATCAGTGCTCAATTGCTGGCGGCGCTCGGGTGAACGCGTCACCACGCCGACAAACGTGGCGCCTGGCAACGTTGCAATCAGCGGCGCATGAAAAAAGCGCCCGCCGTGGCCGTAGCCGACTAGTCCGATTCGCATGATCAACTCCTGAGTTGAATTGGAAACCCAATCAACGGTGGGAGGGGCTTGCCCTAATGCCAGTCATTAAGGCTTTTTTGTAGGAGCGAGCTTGCTCGCGAAAAACTCACAGGCGCCGCGTTCATTCAGGAAACACGCGTTATCGTTGACGTTCTTCGCGAGCAAACTCGCTCCTACACCTCCCACATTGACCGAGTGTTAGCCGTAGAAGCGTGGGCGATCCGGCAGGCTGACCTTGACGATCTGCCCACTGCCCTGCGCTTCGATACACGCATCCGCCGCCACCGCAGCCGCAAAGCCATCCCACGCCGACGGCCCGCCGACGTGCCCCGCCAGCACGCTATCAATGAAAGCCTGCAATTCCACGTCATAAGCGCCGATAAACCGGTCTTTCCAATCCATCAGAATCGCATTGGACAGTTTGGCGCCACTGCGCAATTGCACCTGGGACGGTTCCGGCAGCTTGGCGATGCCAGTCTCCCCCACCACTTCGCACTGGATGTCGTAGCCGTACTGGCAGTTCACAAACACTTCGACGTCGATGCGCGTGCCCTTGGCGGTTTCCAACAACACGATCTGCGGGTCGCGCAGGTGGGCCAAGGCTTTACTGGTCTTGCGCGGGAACACCACTTGCACGGAAACATAATCGTCGTCGAGCAGCCAACGCAGCACATCCAGCTCATGGATCAAGGTATCGGTGATCGCCATGTCGGTCTTGTAGTTCTCACCCACCGTCGGGTTGCGGTGAGCGCAGTGCAGCATCAACGGTTCACCGATCTGGCCACTGTCGATCACCGCCTTGAGGGCGCGATAGCCTTCGTCATACGGGCGCATGAAGCCCACTTGCACCAGACGCTTGCCGCAGGCCACTTCGGCCTCGACGATCTTGCGGCAACCTTCGGCGGTGACCGCCAGGGGTTTTTCGCAGAACACCGGTTTGCCGGCGGCGATGGCGGCGAGCACGAACTCTTCGTGGCTCGGGCCCCAGGAGGTCACGAGAACGGCTTGAACTTCAGGCGAATGGATCAGTGCGTGACCATCGGCATACACCTCGGCGTCCAGCTTCAAATCGGCCACCACCTTGGCGGCCTGCTCAAGGTTGATGTCGGTCACCGCCACCACCTGGCTGTTGAGCAGGGTCTGGCTGCAACGACGAATATGGTCGCGGCCGATGGCGCCGGTACCGATTACACCTAGCTTCAAAGACATACAAACACTCCTCTTGTTATTAGTACTGCCGGGCCTTGGCCAGGTGTTCATTGAGTTTTTTCGCGGCGGCGTTGGTGCGCTCGCTGGTAGACACCTGCGCCACGCCGACCCGCCACCACGACAGGTAGCCGTGAACCATGGTCTTGGGCAGCACCTTGATATCGATCAGGGTCGAGACCGTCTGCTTGCGCGCGTCGGCCAGGGCGGCTTCCAGCTGTTCCACCGTGCTGACCTTGTAGGTCTTGCAGCCATAGGCCGCCGCGCTCATGGCGAAGTCCACCGGTACCAGGCCGCCGTTGAGTTTGCCGCTCTCGGGGTTGCGGAAGCGGAACTCGGTGCCGAAGCTGTCCATGCCATTGCCGATTTGCAGGTTGTTGATGCAGCCGAAGGCCATGTTGTCGAGCAGCACCACATTGATCTTGCGCCGCTCCTGGATCGAGGTGGCCAGCTCAGAGTGCAGCATCATGTAGGAGCCATCGCCGACCAGGGCGTAGACCTCCTTGGTCGGCTCGGCGAGTTTCACGCCAAGGGCGGCATTGATCTCATAGCCCATGCACGAATAGCCGTACTCGACGTGGTAGGTGTTGACCCCCTTGCTGCGCCAGGCCCGCTGCAAATCGCCGGGCAGGCTGCCGGCCGCGGCGACGATGATCGCGTCGTCGGCCAGGCGCTCGTTGAGTACGCCGAGCACCCGGCTTTGGGTCAGGCACGAGCCGGTCAGTTCGATAAATTCACGCAGCACGGCGCGGTCCAGGTGGTCATCGACCTCAGGCACGAAGGCGTCGCCCTGGTATTCCACCGAATGCACACGGTCGACTTCCGCCGCCAACCGGGCCTTGGCCTCGCGGACCTGCTCGCCCCAGCCGGCGCGGTAGTCGCCGAGGGCATCGGCCAGCGCTTCCAGGGCGACTTTGGCATCGCCCAGCACTTGCACGCCGTCGAGTTTCAACGCGTCGCAGGGGCTGATATTGAGGTTGAGAAACGTCACCTCGGCATGCTTGAACAGCGATTTCGACGAGGTCGTGAAGTCGGTATAGCGCGTACCGATACCGATGATCAGATCAGCCTCGGGCGCCAGCAGGTTGGCCGCCAGGCAGCCGGTTTCGCCGATACCGCCAACGTTAAGCGGGTGGCTGGACACCACCGCACTCTTGCCCGCCTGGGTTTCGGCGAACGGAATGTCAAAACGCTCGGCAAAGGCTTGCAGCGCGGCATTAGCGCCGGAGTACTTCACGCCGCCACCGCAGATGATCAGCGGTTTGCGCTTGCCCCGGAAAGCCGCCAACGCATCGCCGATCATCGCGACGGTGGCCGGGCGGCGGTCGATACGGTGCACACGTTTTTGCAGGAAGTAGTCGGGGTAGTCCCAGGCTTCAGCCTGCACATCCTGCGGCAATGCCAGGGTCACCGCGCCGGTCTCGGCCGGGTCGGTCAGCACGCGCATGGCATGAATCGCCGCGGTCATCAACTGCTCAGGGCGGTTGATGCGGTCCCAGTATTTGCTCACGGAGCGAAACGCATCGTTGGTGCTGATGCTCAGGTCGTGGAACTGCTCGATCTGTTGCAACACCGGGTCGGGCTGGCGGCTGGCGTAGACATCACCGGGCAACAGCAGCAACGGGATACGGTTGGCGGTGGCGGTCGCGGCGGCGGTCAGCATATTCGCCGCGCCTGGGCCGACGGAGGCGGTGCACGCGTAGATCTTGCGGCGCAGGTGTTGCTTGGCAAAACCGATAGCGGCGTGGGCCATGCCTTGCTCGTTACGGCCCTGGTGCACGACCAGGTCGCCGCTGTCCTGCTCCAGGGCCTGGCCCAGGCCGAGCACGTTGCCGTGGCCGAAAATGGTGAACACACCGGCGACGAACTTGCTCTGCACGCCGTCGACTTCGATGTATTGGTTGTCCAGGAACTTCACCAGGGCCTGGGCCATGGTCAATCGGGTAGTGGTCATGTGGCGTCCCTTATCGTTTTTGCAGGTGGGCGATGCTTGCCCCCAACGCCTGCTGGATATCCGTCAGCGCATGCACGCTTTCGGCAAACGGCTCGAACGACAGATAGCCGCTGTAGCCGGTGCTGAGCAAGGTGTCGATCTGGGCCGCATTGCCGAGAATGTCGCCCTCGCCCACCAGCACGCGGTGGCCGTCGCGGATCGAACTCAGCGGGGCCTCGGCCTCTTCCACGCCGGAGATATGCACCAGGCCGGTCAGTTCGGGGAAAAACGCCTGCTCGCCGGCCAGGTGGTGATGGAAGGTGTCGTGCACCAGGCGGAACACATCCAGGCCACCGATGGACTGGATCGCGTCCACCGCCACGCGTTTGCGGCGCAGGGCACACGCTTGGAAACCCAGCGGCTCGATAAAACCGAGAATCCCGTATTCGCGCAGGATCGGCGCCAGTTCGCTCAGTGCCGTGCGCAAACCGGCAGCACGCTGGGCCTCGTCGCGGGTATCGCCGCGCTCATTGAACGGGCACATCACCAGGCCCTGGGCCCCGCATTCACGGGCGTAAGTGGCGAGCTCGATCGCCTGGGCGCGGCGTTCGTCGTTCCACACGTCAAAGGGGTACAGCGCGTTGATCGACAGCACCGTGATGCCCTGTGCCGCGCACATTTCGCGCACGCGGCTGGCCGGGGTGCCGTATTCGATTTGACGGTCCTTGAGGTCGTTGCGAAGCTCAATGGCATCGCATTTCAAGGCCACGGCCAGCTGGATGAAATCCGGTAGGGACAGGTTGGGCGCGACCATACGGTTAAGGGCAAAGCGTAGAGGCGACTTCATTGTTGTTCTCCGTCCAAAACCGGTTAAAGGTCCAGCAGCCAGCTGTGCTGCGGGTCGTTATGGAAATGCCAGGCCCGCTTGGGGCCGGCCATCACGTTCAGGTAGTAGGACTCGTAGCCATACGGCACGCTGACCGGGTGATACCCCTTGGGCACCACCACTAGGTCGCTGTTTTCCACGGCCATGGCCTGGTCGATGCTGCGGTCGTCGGTGTACACCCGCTGGAACACGAAACCCTGGGGCGGGTTGACCTGGTGGTAGTAGGTCTCTTCGAGAAAGCTTTGGTGCGGCAGGTCGTCGGTGTCGTGCTTGTGCGGCGGGTAGCTGGACGAGTGCCCGGACGGCGTGCGCACTTCCACCACCAGCAGGGAATGGGCCGGCTCGCTGTCCGGCAGGATGTCGCACACGTAGCGGGTGTTGGCGCCTTTGCCACGCACGCTGCGCTTGCACTGCTCGGGGCGGATCAGGCGAGGTTCGTAACCCGCCGCACCGGGCGCGGCGCAGACCGCGATTTGCACGTCGCTCAGGGCTGTCACCTGGGCGTCGGTGCCCGGCGGCAAGTAAGCGGCGAACGGCGATTTGTCTTCGAACACCGATTGGCGATCCCCGAGGTTCTGCCAGTTGAAACCTTCGCCCTGGATCGTCACGCGACCGCTGAGCAGCACCAGGCACAGCTCCTGATCGCCGGCGGTGACAGGCAGGGTTTCGCCCAGGCTCAAGCGGTAGGCGGCAAAGCCCACGTATTCCAGGCGGCCGGCTTCCAGGGCGACCATGGTTTGGCCGCGTTTGCTGCTTTTGACCAACAAGCTCATCACCGGGTCCTCTCGCTGAGAAGGGCTCGCAAGGTGTCGTAGCCCTTTTTGGCATAGATATAACTGGGCGCCACCGCCGGGTCCTGCTCGGCTTCCACCACCAGCCACCCTTCGTATCGGGCCGCCAGCAGCACGTCGAGCAGCGCGGCAAAGTCAATATCGCCATCGCCGGGCACGGTGAAGGTGCCGTTGACGATGCAGTCGGGAAAGCTCCACATCTGGTTGCGCGCCAGTTGCACCACCGGCTTGCGCACGTCCTTGAAATGCACGTGGCAGACGCGGTCGATATGCTTGCGCAGCACCTCGAGGGGTTCGCCGCCGCCCATGTAGCAGTGGCCCGAATCGAACAGCAGGCCGACTTCCGGGCCGGTGCGGCGCATCAATTCGTCGATGTCTTGCGGGGATTCGACATAGGCGCCCATATGGTGGTGGTAGGCCAGGCGCACGCCCTGGGACAGGGTGAAGCGTGCGAGTTCCGTGAGTTTGTCGGCGTAGTCCTGCCACGCCTGCTCACTGTGCAAACGCGGGCGTTCAATCAGGCGGATGCGTGAGCCCTGGATCGAATCGGCGACTTCGCCGTACACCAGTACGGTGGCGCCGTTTTGTTTCAGCAGTTCGACGTGGCCGGCGATGGCCTCGATTTCTTCCGCCACCGAGCGCCGGGCCAGGCGGCTGGAATACCAGCCGGAGACCAGCGCCAGGTCATAGGGACGCAATACGTCGCCGACGCCCTTGGCGTCCTTGGGGAATTTGCCGTTGAGTTCAAACCCTTCGTAGCCGATTTCCTTACCTTCGCTCAAGGCAGTGCTCAGGGGCGTTTCACCGCCCAGGGCCGGCAGGTCGTCGTTGCTCCAGGAGATCGGGTTGATGCCAATTCGGATTGCGGGCATGGCTGCACCTTTATTATTTTCAGGTATCACTGAGATCTGCTTTCTGTGGGAGGGGGCTTGCCCCCGATAGCGGTAGTTCAGTTACAGAAGTGTTGTCTGACACTCAGCCATCGGGGGCAAGTCGAATCGTCGCACCGCCCCTCCCACATTGGAATTGCATTGCACATTTAGAGCTGGGTTTAGCCTCGGGCACTGCGCCAGGCGTCGATGAGTTGTTCGAAGGTCGCCTGGACCTGCTGAATCAACGTCTCATCATCGATCTCCCCCGCCATCCACAAACGACTCGGTTCCTGGAAGATCGTACGGCCCACGGCAAACCCACGGCAGGTGCTGCTCTGACTGGCGTTGCGGAACCCCTCGGCCAGGCTTTCGGCTGACGCATTCAGGCCCAGCAGTACCACGCCACGGCAGTACGGGTCGCGTTCCTGGATCAGCGCATCGAGCTTTTTCCAATCCTCGGCCGGCTGCGCCTCGATCTTCCACCACGCCGGGTAGATACCCAGGTTGTACAGGCGCTTGAGGCTGCGGTAGAGCACGTCCGGGTAGGTGGACGGATGATCCTTGGGCGGGATGACTTCCAGCAGCAGTTCATGACCGCTGACCAGGGATGCCTCATACACCGCCTTGAGCTGGGCTTCCTGTTCCAGGCGCAGCAATGGCTCGTCATCGGGGTGGTATTGCACCAGGCACTTGATGATCTGCTCCTGGGGCCAGGCGATCAGGTTGCTGCCGATCGACCGCCCATGCTCGAACGCCAGGGGCCGCGAGTTCTGCACCTCCACCGGACGCGCGATCCACCAACCACGACCGCTGGCGGCGTTGAGCGCGTCCTGGCCAAAGCGCTGGTCGGCGAGCAGGCCCACATCGGCCGCCACGCCCTGCTCGCGCAGCTTGTGCTCCACCCGCTCCACCGCCTGGATAAACAGCTGCTTGATCGCACTGATGCGCGTCAGGTCCTGCCCACCGCGCTGCGCCAGGTCGACCAATTGCCAGCGGTGGTCGAAGGCGAAAATGAACAGCTGTTTCCACGCCTTGCGGGGCACGCTGACGCGGTGCAGGCGTTGCAGGGTTGCGTCCTGGTCCGGGCGGGTAATCGGTACCGGGCTGTTGAACAGGTAATCCAGTTCGGCCGGCGTCGGCATGGCCGGGGCGCAGGCGTGGCGGGAGACCACCAGGCCGCCGCAGGCATTGGCCAACTGGCTGCAACGCTCGTCGCTGGCGTCGTTCAGCCAACCGCTGAGGAAGCCCGACATAAAGGCATCGCCGGCGCCCAGCACATTGAGCACTTCAACGCGCACGCCGGGGTAGATCGCACCGTCTTCCAGCCGCGCAGGGATCGCACCGTGAATCACCGTGCAACCCTGGGGGCCGAGCTTGACCACCAGGGTCGCCGGGGTCAGTTCGCGCACGGTGCGCAGGGCGGTGAGCAGATCTTCACTGCCACCGGCGATCAGAAATTCTTCTTCCGTACCGACGATCAGGTCGAAGCGCGGCAGGATTTTCTGCACATGCTGGCTGACCTTCTGGTCGGCGACGAAACGGGTCTCGCCATCGGCCTTGCCCGCCAGGCCCCACAGCACCGGACGGTAGTCGATATCCAGCACCCGCTGGACGTTGTGCTTGGCTGCATAGTCCAGGGCCTGGATGCTGGCCTTGTACACGCCGTCGGTGGAGAAATGCGTGCCGGTGATCAGCAACGCCTTGCTGGAGGCGATAAAGGCTTCGTTGATGTCTTCGCCGCGCAGGGCCATGTCGGCGCAGTTTTCACGGTAGAACACCAGGGGGAAGGTCTCGCGGTCCTTGAGGCCGAGCAGCACCAGCGCGGTGAGGCGCTCCGGGTCGACCTTGATGCCGCTGACGTCGCAGCCCTCACGTGCCAGGGACTCCACCAGGAAACGCCCCATATGGTCGTCGCCCACCCGGCTGAGCATGGCCGACTTGAGCCCCAGCCGGGCGGTGCCGAAGGCGATATTGGCGGAGGAACCGCCGAGGTATTTGGCGAAACTGGACACGTCCTCAAGCCGTGCACCGACTTGCTGTGCATAGAGGTCGACGCCCAGGCGCCCGAGGCAAATCAAATCCAATTGACGCCCACTGGCAAAACGAGTCTGGCCCATGCTGGCTCCTGTTATTTTTATCAGCCTGCGTTGTGCCGCCGTAGCGACGGCAAACGCTCTTGGTGGAAGCAGACTAGAACGTTCAGCGCCCTCAATCAATATTTATTCCAGAATTATTTTTAGTGGAATATTTTTTCCAATACGTCAGCATAGGGGCCTGCCAGCCCGCGTGGATCGTTTCAGCAGACCACGGGCCCGGTGATGCCGGGGTATTTTTTTGCGCCTACCCTGTAGACTTGCGTCCACCCATCAGCGCACCGAAGAACAAGCCAGAAGGATTGCCCATGTCCCGCACCGATCAGCCGGCCACGCCCGAGACCGCTTCCCAAGACACTCTCGCCAGCCCTCCGATCAATGCCGAACGCTTGTTGCAGCTGATCACCGATGAGTACGAAAGCCTGCCGCGCCAGCTCAAGCGCATTGCCAGTTATATGAGCCAGCAGAGCGACCGGATCATGGTCGACCGCATCAGCGACATCGCCCGCGAATGCGAAGTGCACCCGTCGGCCATCGTGCGGTTCTCCCAGCGCTTCGGCTTCAGTGGGTTCAGTGAGATGCAGGCGCTGTTTCGCGAGGCCTACACCCACAAGACCACGCCGGTGCAGAACTACCAGCAGCGCATCCGCAGCATGATCGCCAACAAGTCGCAGAAAGCCAGTGGCGGTGACCTGGCGCGCGAGTGCGTCAACGCCACCCTTTCGGGGATCGAACGCCTGGGGCTGGAGCTCGATGATGCAGCCTTCGAGAAAGCCGTGGACCTGGTGGTCAACGCTGACAATATCTACGTGGTGGGCGTACGGCGCTCCTTCGCGGTGGCCGATTACCTGGTCTACAACCTGCAACACACCAACAAGCGCATTCACCTGATTTCCGGCCTGGGTGGCAGCTACCGCGAGCAGATGCGCAGCGTACGCGCCAACGACCTGGTGATCGCCATCAGTTTCACCCCCTACGGTAAAGAGACCCAGCACTGCCTGCGCATCGCCCAGCACCACCAGGCCAAGACCCTGATCATCACCGATAGCAACCTCTCGCCCCTGGCCAAGCGGGCGAATGCGGTGCTGCTGGTCAATGAGGGTTCGTCGTTTGCCTTCCGTTCGTTGAGCGCCACCTTGTGCCTGTGCCAGGCGTTATTCATTGCCGTGGCGTATCGACTGGAATTGAAGGTGGACGAAATTCACGAGCAAGTCGGATTCGACGACTGACCCTCAAACACCCCAAATCAAATGTGGGAGGGGGCTTGCCCCCGATATAGGGTATCAGTCGCCGGCTCGGCTGACTGACACCCTATATCGGGAGCAAGCCCCCTCTCACAAATAACTCGGATCAGTGCATGAAGATCGCGATCAGGATGATCACCGGGATCGGCACGCCGAGGAACCACAGAAGTAATGAGCGCATGGTGTTCTCCTTGAGTTAACGAACGTAGGTTTCGGTTTCGACGTACACCACGGCATCGCGGCGACGGCCACCAAAGGTCGCGGCGAAGCTGGCAAAGAAGGCGCCGATCAACAGGGCGACAAAGGTCCACAGTGAGGTATAGGCGGCGACTTTGGCGGCCGTATCCGCGGCTTGCTTGGCTTTGAGCTTGGCGTCTTCGACCGCTTTACGGGCATCGCCGTAGACTTTGTCGATACGCGCTTCGGCATCGGCCTGGCTGAGGTTGGTGCGCTGGCTGATCAACTGGGCCAGGTAGGCACGGTCGTCTGCGGCGAGTTGGCCATCATTGCTCAGGGTGCGGGTGAAGATGCGTGCAACCACGCCATGGGCAGCGTCATCACTGACGGCGACCGGGCGATCATCACGAAACAGGCTGTCGACGTAGTAGTCGAAGTCGCCGCCGTTAACGCCTTTGGCTGCACTGCCCGCGGCTTGAGTGATCCCGTTGGCCGCGCCTGCTGCCACGCTGGCACCGGCTTTCACACCACCGCTCACCACACTGCTGACCGAACCGACCACCAGCACTGCGGTGATCAGCGTGGCGACCGCCCAGGCCAGGAAGCCATGGGCCGTGTCGCGAAAGTACACCTCATCGCCATGCATATTGGCCCACTTCACCCGCAACCGGCCGGCGATGTAGCCGCCCAGGCCCGAGGCGACGATCTGGGTAAAGGCCAGCCAGACAATGGTGGAAATGCCAAGGCCCTTGGCGCTGATACCGCTGTCGGCCCACGGCGACACCGCCGAAAAGCCCAGGCCGAAGCCCAGCAGCACCAGGATCAGGGACAACGCAGCCGCGGCAGCGGCCCCGGCGAAAATCGCCCCCCAGGAAACCCCGGAGAGCGTGCTCGACTCTTGCAGCGTGGATGAGGATGTAATCATTGTTGTTCAGCTCCCGGCAGGAAATTAAGTGTTACAAGTCTCAAAAGGGACAGTGCAGCCAGCGTGCCAGGCAGTTGGAAAAATAAAATTCATAGTTTTCAAACAGTTAAAAAAATTGAACTCCCTTGAACCATGCAACTTGCAATAAATGACTGTTTCAGGCGGGCGTTATGCATTCCCTGTGGGAGGGGCTGGCACCCTAATGCCACGTACAGCGGCTTGTGTAGGAGCGAGCTTGCTCGCGAAAAACTCACAGGCGCCGCGTTGATTCAGGAGGCTCGCGTTATCGTTGACGTTTTTCGCGAGCAAGCTCGCTCCTACAAAAATGCCTTGACCGACTGGCGTTAGGGCCTTCCCCCCGCCCTCACCGGCCGATGCCCGCCATGAAACTTGTGTCAGTTTTGCCAATATGAAGTTTTATTTAGGAAGCATTCAGCCATTTCTTGGCAAAATGCCCCCACTTCTAGTGTGAATCGCTCACCAGGTAATCCTATGACCCGCATTTTGACTATCGAGGATGACGCCGTAACGGCCCGCGAGATCGTCGCCGAGCTGAGTAGCCATGGACTGGACGTAGATTGGGTGGACAACGGCCGTGAAGGCCTGGTCCGCGCTGTGAGTGGTGATTACGATCTGATCACCCTCGACCGTATGCTGCCGGAACTCGATGGCCTGGCCATCGTCACCACCCTGCGCACCATCGGCGTGTCGACACCGATCCTGATGATCAGCGCGCTCTCCGATGTGGACGAACGCGTGCGCGGCCTGCGCGCCGGTGGCGACGACTACCTGACCAAACCCTTCGCCTCCGACGAAATGGCCGCCCGCGTCGAGGTGCTGCTGCGACGCAAAAGCACGGTCAAGGAATTTGAAACCGCGTTGCGCGTGGCCGACCTCGAACTCAACCTGATCAGCCGTGAAGCCAGCCGCGCCGAGCAACCCCTGAGCCTGCTGCCCACCGAATACAAACTGCTGGAATTCCTGATGCGCAACACCGGGCAGATCCTGTCGCGGATGATGATCTTCGAGGAAGTCTGGGGTTATCACTTCGACCCGGGCACCAACCTGATCGATGTCCACATCGGTCGCCTGCGCAAGAAAATCGATCCACCGGGCCTCACGCCGCTGATCCGCACGGTACGAGGTTCCGGTTATGTCATTGCTGAACCCCTCTAAGGGCTGGCGTTCTTCCAGCAGCCGCTTGCTGGCGCTGTACAGTTCGCTGTTCGTGGCCTGGAGTTGCATCCTCATGGGGGTGCTGTACTACGAGGTGTCGGGTTACCTGGGCGACCTGTCGCGCCATTCGCTGATGCAGCGCCAGCATCTGTTCCAACGCTTCGACGGCGAAGAACTGGTCGAAGCCCTGACCACCAGCATGACCTTCGACATGAAGGGCGTGGACGCCTATGGCCTGTTCGACGAGCAATTTCGCCCGTTGAGCGGACCGATCCGCGCGATCCCGCCAGACCTGCCGAGGGACGGCAAGATCCACGCCCTGGTCAATTGCGTCGACTCTGACGACCCGAAACTGCCCAAGGACAGCTGCGACGCCGTGGTGACCCATACCGACGACGGCCGCTGGCTGGTGCTGGTGCGCGCCAACGGTTCGCTGTTCGGCGTGACCCGGATCATCTGGCATGCGTTGTTGTGGGCGCTGTCCCTGACCATCATCCCCGGCGCGGCCGGCTGGCACCTGTTGCGCCGCCGCCCGTTACGGCGAATTCGCGGGATCCAGGCCAGCGCCGAAGCCATCGTCGCCGGCGACCTCACCCACCGTTTGCCGCTGTCGAATCGGCGTGACGAGCTCGATATGCTCGCCGCCATCGTCAACGCCATGCTCGACCGTATCGAGAAGCTGATGAACGAGGTCAAGGGCGTGTGCGACAACATCGCCCACGACCTTCGCACCCCGCTGACCCGCCTGCGGGCGCAGCTCTACCGTATCCGGCAGGAGGCAGAGAAAGACTCGGGCTACGCCGTGAAACTGGACGACGCGATTGCCGAGACCGACACCCTGATGGCGCGCTTTCGCGGGCTGTTGCGCATCTCGGAACTGGAAGACCACCAGCGCCGCTCCGGCTTCCTGGTGATGGACCCCCTGCCCCTGTTACGCGAACTGCATGACTTCTACCTGCCCTTGGCCGAGGAAGGCGAATTGCACCTCAGGCTGGATGTTCCGGAGTCCCTGCCGTGGATCACCGGCGACCGTGCCCTGTTGTTCGAGGCCCTGTCCAACTTGCTGAGCAATTCGATCAAGTTCTCCCCACCGGGTGGTGAAGTGATTTTGCGCGGGCTCAATGACGCCGGCAGCACACGCATCGAAGTGCACGACTCCGGGCCAGGCATACCGGCAGCGGAGCGTGATGCGGTGTTCCAACGTTTCTATCGCGTGGACGAAGGCGACCAGCGAGGAGGCTTCGGGCTGGGCTTGTCGATTGTCGCGGCGATCATCAACTTGCATGGGTTCAAGTTGGAAGTCGGTACCAGCGAGCAAGGCGGTGCGCGCCTGGTCCTTGAATGCCGCCAGCAGCTGATGCCCGAAGCCTGAGAGCCTGTGGGAGATTCCCCTCCCTGTGGCGAGGGGGCTTGTTGTGGCTAGCGGACCTGTTGTGGCGAGCGGGCTTGCCCCGCGTTGGGGCGCGTAGCGGCCCTAAAACCAGTCTCCCGGTTCTACCAGAAGAAATGCGGTGGCCTTATTGGGGGCTGCTTCGCAGCCCAACGCGGGGCAAGCCCGCTCGCCACAGAGGGGGGCAGTTTGATGCGCCACAACGCTACCCTGATAGAGCGGATCAGCCCGGGAAATTCGCCCGCAACGCCTCGACCCCGCCTTTGTAAACCCCGGCAAACAACGCTTCCACCGCGGCATCCGTGGTACCCGCCGCCGGGGTAAACACGCCCGACCAGGTCACCTTGGCCGACGACTCCGTCAGCGCCTCGACCTGCAGCGTCGATAGGTACGCACTCACCGGAAACGGTGACTGTTCAATCGTATAGCTGTAGGTGCGCGCCACGTTATCGAAAGTCTGCAAACGCTCGACCACCACGCCGCCGTCAGCGGTTTGCAGGTGACGTAGGCGGCCGCCTTCACCGAGCTCACTCTTGGTGATCAGCGGCAGCCAGTCCGGCAGGCTGTTGAAGCCACCCACTAGCTGCCAGACCTGATCGGCCGATACCGGAATTTCAATTACTGCGGCTGCTTTTGGCACGGTAAATCTCCAGAAGTCATAGGAAAACGTCGCCCAGACTGCCACGCCCTGCACGTCAATGCATCAATTCCCTCAACCGATACCACAGCATCCCCAGTGCCAGCAGCGGCGAACGCAATGCCTTGCCGCCGGGGAAGGTCATGTGGGGCACCTGGCTGAAAATATCCAGGCCTGGGCTTGTACCGGCGTGAATGCCTTCGGCCAGCAGTCGCGCGCACCAATGGGTGACGTTCAGCCCGTGCCCGGAATACCCCTGGGCGTAGAACACGTTGGGGTACTGCTTCAAGCGCCCGACCTGCGGGAAGCGGTTGGCGGTAATGCCGATCTTGCCGCCCCATTGGAACTCGATGGCGGTGGTGGCCAGCTGTGGGAACACCTTGAGCATTTTCGGCCGCATATAGGCCGCGATGTCCACCGGATCGCGTCCGGAGTAATGGCAGGCGCCGCCGAACAACAGGCGACGGTCTGCGGATAGCCGGTAGTAATCCAGGCCGACTTTCTGGTCGCACAGCGCCAGGTTCTGTGGGATCAGTTGACGGGCCAGCGCCGGCGACAACGGCTCAGTGGCGATGATGTAGCTGCCAGCGGGCAGCACCTTGCCACTCAAGCGCGGCTCCAGTTCTTCCAGATGTGCATTGCACGCCAGCACCAGGTTGGCAGCACGCACCGTGCCGGCGGCGCAACGCACCTTAACCGTGTCGCCGTGGATCAGTTCCACCACCTCGGTGTGTTCAAAGATCTGCACGCCGAGGGACTCGGCGACCTTCGCCTCACCCAGCACCAGATTGAGTGGGTGCAAATGCCCGGACCCCATGTCCACCAGGCCACCGGCATAGACCGTCGAACCCACCACCTGTTGTATATCCAGAGGGCCCACCAGGCGGGTTTCATGGGCATACCCCAATGCCGCCAGGTGCTCCTGCTCGCCGTTGAACGCAGCAAACTGCGCCGGGGTATTGGCCAGTTCACAAAAGCCCCAGCGCAAGTCGCAGTCGATGCCGTGCTCGATAATGCGTTCACCCACCAACGCCACCGAATCGATCCCGGCACGCTCCAGGTAACGCACGCCCTCCTCACCCACGTACTTGGCAAACCCCGCCACGTCATGGCCGATACCGCGAATCAACTGCCCGCCATTACGCCCGCTGGCGCCCCAACCGATGCGTCGGGCCTCCAGCAGGATCACCGAGAGCCCGCGCTGCGCCAGCTCGATGGCCGTGTTGACGCCAGTGAACCCGCCGCCGATCACACACACGTCGGCGGTCAAGTCGGCGCCCAGTGAAGGGCGCTCGACAACCGCGTTGGCCGTGGCTCGGTAATAGGAACGGGCGTGGTCACGGGACTGCGTCATTTATTGGTCTTCACTTTGCTCCACGCGCGGGTCATCAGGCGCATGGTCGCCGGGGTCGGCGTGGTGGAAATATAGAGTTTGTCGAGGACTTCCTGGGACGGATACACCTCAGGGTTGTTCACCAGTTCCGGGTCCATGAACGCCTTCGCCGCCGGGTTGGCGTTGGCATAGCCGACCGAGGCACTGACCTTGGCAATCACTTCGGGATCCAGCAGGTAGTTGATAAACGCGTGGGCTTCTTTCGGGTTGCTCGCATCGGCCGGAATCGCCAGCAGGTCAAACCACAGGTTGGAGCCTTCCTTGGGAATCGAGTAGGCAATGTTCACTCCGTTCTTGGCTTCCTTGGCGCGGTTGGCGGCCTGGAATACGTCGCCGGAATAACCAAAGGCTACGCAGATATCACCGTTGGCCAAGTCCGAGATGTACTTGGAAGAATGGAAGTAGGTGATGTAGGGGCGCAGCGTCAGCAACTTGGCCTCGGCTTCCTGGTAGTCCTTGGGATTCTCGCTGCGCGGGTCCTTGCCCATGTAATTGAGGATCGCCGGGAACAGCTCGTCCGCCGAATCAAGGAAGGCCACGCCGCACTGGTTGAGCTTCTTTAGGTTCTCCGGCTCGAACAGTACCGCCCACGAATCGATATGGTCGATGCCCAGCACCTGCTTGACCTTGTCGACGTTATAGCCGATGCCATTGGTGCCCCACAGGTACGGCACCGAGTGCGCGTTGCCGGGGTCGTTTTTCTCCAGCAGCTTGAGCAGCTTGGGGTCGAGGTTCTTGAAGTTGGGCAACTGCGCACGGTCCAGCTTGAGGAACGCGCCGGCCTTCACCTGGCGCGCGAGGAAGTGGTTGGACGGCACCACCACGTCATACCCGGTGCGCCCCGCCAGCAACTTGCCCTCCAGGGTTTCGTTGGAGTCGAACACGTCGTAGATCACCTTGATCCCCGTCTTGGCCTGGAAATCGGCCAGGGTGGTTTCGCCGATGTAGTCGGTCCAGTTGTAGACGCTGACGGTTGGCGCCGCCTGGCTGGCACTGCTGAACGCCGCCACCAGGGCCAGCGGGAGAAGCTTTTTCACGAGACGCATATCGACACCCTTTTATGATTATTTAGACGCTCAACAACAGGAACTCACGCTCCCAGGAACTGATCACCCGCTTGAAATTCTCATGTTCGGCGCGTTTGACCGCGACGTAGCCACGCACGAACTTGTCGCCCAGGTACTGCTTGACCGTCGCGCACTCCTCCATGCGCACCAGGGCGTCTTCGAGGGTGATGGGCAGGCGCAGGTTGCGCCGCTCGTAGGCGCGGCCCTCCACCGGGGCGCTGGGTTCGATCCGTTCGATCATGCCCAGGTAGCCACACAGCAGGCTGGCGGCGATCGCAAGGTAAGGGTTGGCATCCGCGCCGGGCAGACGGTTTTCCACGCGCATGGCGTCGGGGTTCGAGGTGGGCACGCGCAGGCCGACCGTGCGGTTTTCTTCGCCCCACTCCACATTGACCGGCGCCGATGTGTCCGGCAAAAAGCGGCGGAACGAGTTCACGTTCGGCGCGAACATCGGCAACAGCTTGGGGATGTACTTCTGCAACCCGCCAATGTGATGCAGGAACAGTTGGCTCATCTTGCCGTCGACGTCGACAAACACCGGCTTGCCCGTGGCGATCTCCACCACGCTCTGGTGCAGGTGCATGGCGCTGCCCGGCTCATCGGCCACGGGCTTGGCCATGAAGGTCGCGGCCACATTGTGCTTGAGCGCGGCCTCGCGCAGGGTGCGCTTGAACACGGTGATCTGGTCAGCAAGGTCCAACGCGTCGCCATGGCGGAAGTTGATTTCCATCTGCGCCGGGCCGTCTTCGTGGATCAGCGTATCGAGGTCCAGGCCCTGGGCTTCGCACCAGTCATAGACGTCCTCGAACAGTGGGTCGAACTCGTTGGCCGCGTCGATGGAAAACGACTGCCGACCGGTCTCGGCACGGCCGGAACGGCCCACCGGGGTTTTCAGCGGCAGGTCCGGGTCTTCGCAGCGCTGAGTCAGGTAGAACTCCATTTCCGGCGCGACAATCGGCTGCCAGCCTTGCTCGGTATAGAGCTGCAGGACCTTCTTGAGCACATTGCGCGGCGACAGTTCGATGGGGTTACCCTGTTTGTCGAAGGTGTCGTGGATCACGATGGCGGTGGGTTCAATCGCCCACGGCACCACATAGGTGGCATTGGCCACCGGGCGGCAGACCATGTCGATGTCGGCCGGGTCGAGCAGGTCGTAGTAGATATCGTCGTCGACAAAGTCCCCGGTTACCGTTTGCAGCAACACACTTTCCGGCAGGCGCATGCCTCGCTCATGCAGGAACTTGTTGGTGGGTGCGATCTTGCCGCGTGCAATGCCAGTCAAATCACTGATCACGCATTCGACCTCGGTAATCTTGTGTTCTTTCAGCCAGGCGGACAGCTGATCGAAGGGGGCGTTCATAAGGACCTCGTCATGGGTGGAGTGCTGCGCCGGCTTGTACTCCTGGCGCATTGAGGTCTATCTTGGGCCAGCCGTCGAACGGCATCTATCCACTTTGCACGAACCACAACGCACCAATAGAGTGCGTACGGATCACCCCATGACACAGGCAACCGCCTTGCGCGTACAGGCCTTCACCACCGGTGATGTGGCCGCTCAATGCCGTGCGACACCCGGCTGGGTACAGCAGTACCAGCAGATGTCCCCGGGGCATTTCGCCGGCCGTATCCGCTACCTCGACCTGCAAGGCGTCGAGGTCTACGAAGAGTGCATGAACACCCGTGTGGAGCAGCATTTCAATGCGCCGCCGGGGTCCCTGGCGTTCTGTTTCGATGGCAGCGACAACGCGCTGTACCTGCTGAATGGTGAAAGCCGCAACACATGGATCACCCCGGAGAACTACCGTGAAGTGGCGGTGGTGTTCGGCCCGCAGTTCGTGCAGCGCCATGGGCTGGATGTGGCGAAACTCGAAGGGCTGTTCATGGCGCCGCTGCTCTGCCAACAGAATGCGTTGTTCAGTCGCTGGCTCAGTGGAACCCTGACGCGCTTGTCCAGCACGATCGACCCGGCCAGCCGCGACACCCTCACCCAACAGTTGCTCGACGATTGCCTGTTCATTCTCGATAACGCATGCGTGTGCCTGGACCGCAGTTCATTGCAGCGGCGCAGCCAAGAACGCCAGTTGATGGCACGCATTGGCGAATGGGCGGCGGATGCACCCGATGAAAGCGTCAACCTGCTGGAACTGGCGCGTATCGCCGGCGTGCCGCTGCGCCAGTTGCAGCAGGGCTTCAAGACCTACACCGGGATGAGCCCGGCGCAGTGGTTGCGCTTGCGGCGCTTGAACGGCGCGCGGCGGGAGTTGTTGAGCGGTAGCGGAACGACCGTGGCCGAAGTGGCGATGAACTGGTCGTTCTGGCATTTGGGGCGGTTCTCTAACAGCTATAGAGCGCTGTTCAAGGAACTGCCGAGCGAGACCCTCAAGCGCTCACTTTGAAATGCATTCGACAATGTGGGGGGTCTCACTAAATCCCCGACTTAGCACTGTCGCACAGCAAACTAGAGCCTTGTGGCGAGCGGGCTTGCCCTAATGCCGTTCAGTTAAGCGTACATCGCCTTTTGTAGGAGCGAGCTTGCTCGCGAAAAACTCACAGGCGCCGCGTTCATTCAGGAGACACGCGTTATCGTTGACGTTTTTCGCGAGCAAGCTCGCTCCTACAAAAAAGCCTTAACTGAATGGCATTAGGGCTTGCCCCGCGTTGGGCTGCGCAGCAGCCCCAAAACCAGTCTCTGCGGAATATCTGGTACACCGCACTCGTCCTTCATTGGGGGCGCTGCGCGCCCCAACGCGGGGCAAGCCCGCTCGCCACAACAAGCCCGCTCGCCACAGGGGTTACAGTTCGCTGCGCGACAGCGCTACGTCGAAGAGGTCGTGAGGCCTCCCACATTGGGTTCGCTATCAGGCTTGGGAGTTGAGGAAGGCTGCCATCAACTGGTTCACCCGCTCCGCCGCCTCCAACTGCACCATATGCCCCTGCCCCGGCAATATCTCCACCTGGGCCTCCAGCCCCTGGGCATGGCTGGCCGGGATGATTGCATCGTCATCGCCCCAGATCACCAGGCTCGGCTGCTGCCCCACCACGTTGCGCAGATCCAGGCGCTGCCGCCCGCCATCGAACAGTTGGGCATTGAGTTGGCGTAATGCCTGGTCCACGCCTTCGAGGCGCTTGAACTTGAGCATGTCCTCCAGCATCTGCCGCGTGACCAGTGCCGGGTCGCTGAACAGTTGCACCAACTGCGGCTTGAGCGCGTTGCGGTTATTGGCCTCGGTAAACCCTTGCAGGTAGTCCCCGTTGATCGCTTCACCCAGCCCGGCGCTGGCAATCAGGGTCAGCGAGGCGACCCGCGCCGGCGCTTGCCGCGCCACTGTCAGGCTGACCAACCCACCCATGGAGTGCCCGGCCAGGTGCACGCGGTCGAGTTCAAGGTGATCGAGCAACGCCAGCAGCGCCTGGCTCAACTCGTCGGCGTCGCCATTTTGCAGGGCCTTGCCCGACTCGCCGTGCCCCGGCAGGTCCAGGGCGATCACCCGCCGCTCGGCGGCCAGGGCCGGGTGATTGAACAGCCAGTTGTTCAAGTCGCCGCCAAAGCCATGCACCAGCACCAGCGGCGTGCCGCCCTCGCCGAGGTCGAGGTAGCGCAGCAGGCGCCCGCCCACCTCGACTTTCTGCGCGCGGGGCCCCGAGGCTTCCGCCTCGGCCGCACTGGACACGAACCCGGCCTGGAAGCCTTCGATCACCGCGTCAATCTCGGCTTCCGTGGCCTCGCCCTCCACCACGATCCCGAGCAACGCCCCCACCGGCAAGGTCTCGTCGCTCAGCGCCAGCACCCGGCGCAGCACCCCGCTGAACGGCGCCTCGACACTGCTGGAAATCTTGTCGGTCTCCACATCCAGCACTTCCTCCCCCTTCTCCACCGAGTCGCCGGGTTGTTTCAGCCACACATCAATGCGGCCCTCAGTCATCGACAACCCCCACTTGGGCATGGTCAAGGTATGGATCATGCGGCAGTCCTCTTGTCGGCGATCTTCAGCACAGCCGCCTCGATCTTCGCGGCATTGGGGATGTACAGGTCTTCCAGCGCATCGGAGAACGGCACCGGTGTGTGTGGCGCGGTGACCATTTCGATGGGCGCGCGCAGGAACGAAAACCCGCGCTGTGCAACCAAGGCGCTGATATCGGTGGCGATGGAGCAACGTGGGTTGGATTCGTCGATCACCACCAGGCGCCCGGTTTTCTCCACGCTTTCGAGGATGCTGTCTTCGTCCAGCGGGCTGGTGGTGCGCAGGTCCAAGACTTCGCAGTCGATACCCTGGCGCGCCAGGTTGGCCGCGGCTTCCAGGGCGATATGCACCATGCGCCCGTAGGTCACCAGGGTGACGTCATTGCCTTCGCGTACAAAGTTGGCTTCGCCAAAAGGTACGGTGTACAGCTCTTCCGGCACTTCGCCCTGCAGGCTGTAGAGCATTTTGTGCTCGAGGAAGATCACCGGGTCGTTGTCGCGGATCGCCTGGATCAGCATGCCCTTGGCATCATACGGCGTGGCCGGGCACACCACCTTGAGGCCGGGGATGTGCGTCCACATCGAGGTGAGCATCTGCGAATGCTGGGCCGCGGCGCGCAGGCCGGCGCCGTACATGGCGCGCACCACCAGCGGCGTGGTGGTCTTGCCACCGAACATATAGCGAAACTTGGCGGCCTGGTTGAGCAACTGGTCGAGGCAGCAGCCGATAAAGTCGACGAACATCAATTCGCACACCGGGCGCATGCCGCGGGTCGCCGCGCCGACCGCCATGCCGACGTAGCCGACTTCGGACAATGGCGCATCGAGTACGCGGTCGGGAAACTGCGGGTACAGGCCCTTGGTCACGCCGAGCACGCCCCCCCAGGCATCCTGCTCGCCGGGGGAACCGGTGCCGCCGGAGACGTCCTGGCCGATGATGAACACACTCTGGTCCCGGCGCATTTCCTGGGCCAGGGCTTCGTTGATAGCTTGCTGATAACTGATTTTGCGAGCCATGACGGTCTCTCCACGAATTGTTTTTGTAGTGGGTGGCGATTAGCGGTAAGCCACGTAGACATCGCTGAGCAGGTCGGCGGCCTGGGGCTTGGGATCGGACTTGGCCAGGCGCACGGCGTCTTCGATCAGTTGTGCGACCTCTGCGTCGATGCGCTCGAATTGCGCCGCATCGAGCCAGCCTTCGGCGTTGCAGCGTTGACGAAACAGCGCCAGGCAATCGTGGGATTCGCGCAGGTTCTTGACTTCATCCGGGCCGCGATAGGTTTGCGCATCGCCTTCGAAGTGGCCGTAGAAACGGCTCAGCTTGACCTCCACCAGGGTCGGTCCCTGGCCATTGCGCGCGCGCTCCACGGCCACGCCAAGGGCTGCGTGCACGGCGAAGAAATCATTGCCATCGACAATCACCCCCGGCATGCCAAAGCCCACGGCGCGCTCGGCAATGTCCTTGCACGCCACCGACCAGCCTGAACCGGTGGCTTCGGCATAGCCGTTGTTTTCCGCGACGAACAGGCACGGCAGCTTCATGATCGAGGCCAGGTTCATGGCTTCGAACACCGCCCCCTCGTTGGAGCCGCCGTCGCCGAAAAACGCCACGGCCACACCCTGGCTGCCCTTGAGCTTGGAGGCCAGCGCCGCACCGGCCGCCAACGGCGCACCGGCACCGACAATGCCGTTGGCGCCGAGCATGCCTTTCTCCTGGTCGGCGATGTGCATGGAGCCGCCTTTGCCGCCGCACACGCCGGTTTTCTTGCCATAGATCTCGGCCATCATGCCGAACACATCCACGCCCTTGGCGATGCAATGGCCGTGGCCACGGTGGTTGGAGGCGATGCAATCTTCATCGTTGAGGTGCGCCATCACTCCCGCTGCGCTGGCTTCCTGGCCGGCATACAGGTGCACGAAACCGGGGATCTCGCCGGTGGCGAATTCCACATGCAGGCGTTCTTCGAAATCACGGATGGTGCGCATCACGGTGTAGGCATGCAGCAATTGATCGGTGGACAGGTGAGTGGACATCTTGTTGTTCTCCAGGTTGTCTCGACACACAAAAGGCTGGCAGCGGCCAGCTGCAACCTGCTCAGCACAGCCTGTGCCAAGGCGCGAAAAAACCGCGCAAAGCCTTGATCCAGAGCAGTGCTCCGCGGTTGTGCGGCGACACCCCCGAGCCGCAAAATGAGACGGGCCATTGCAACCTGCCCGCGGTGTCTCAGCCCGAATGAGACGCTGCGTCTCACGCCGGGCAGTTGGTCAGGCCGCCCTTGTCCCTCTGCGCACATGCGCGCTTAATGGCGGGCATAACAACAAAGATCGAGAACCGGAGGCCTTATGCTCGCCGCGAACTCCAAGG
Organism: Pseudomonas sp. G11; assembly: GCF_029457515.1. NCBI lineage: Bacteria > Pseudomonadati > Pseudomonadota > Gammaproteobacteria > Pseudomonadales > Pseudomonadaceae > Pseudomonas > Pseudomonas sp. G11. The sequence goes on along the minus strand of NZ_CP120377.1, from coordinate 3,289,236 downwards.
ACCATGTCGACTGCGTCAGTCGCGTGGTGCGCAATGCCGATCGCCTGCCCCAGGCGCCAGTGCCGTCACTCATTTTCGATTCGTGGCGGCGCTCCATGGAACAACACCACCTCGACCCTGGCTCACTGCAAGGCCCGCGCATCCTCAGCGAACCACGCCTCAAGGAATGCCGCGAGCGCGCCGAGCTGTTCATGCGCATCGCCAGCGAGGCCGTCGGTCAGCTGCACCACCGTGTGCGCCAGGCCGACTACTGTGTGATGCTCACCGACGCCCAGGGCCAGACCATCGACCACCGCGTGGACACGGCCATTCGCAGCGATTGCCGCAAGGCCGGCCTGTACCTGGGCACCTGCTGGTCGGAAGCCGAGGAAGGCACGTGTGGCGTGGCCACCGTCCTCACCAGCAAGGCGGCGGTCACGGTGCACAAGCGCGATCACTTCCGTGCAGCCTTTATCAGCCTGACCTGCTCCGCCGCGCCGATCTTCGACCCCCAGGGCAACCTGCTGGGGGTGATGGACGCCTCGGCGCTCAAGTCCCCGGATGACCGGCGCAGTCAGCACCTGGTGCGGCAGATGGTGGCGCAGAGCGCCCAGGCCATCGAGAACGCCTTCTTCATGCACAGCGCCCGCCAGCACTGGGTGCTCCAGGCCCACAGCACGCCAGGGTATGTCGACAGCCAGCCCGACCTGTTGCTGGCCTGGGACCAGGACGGCCGCCTGCATGCCCTCAACAGCAAAGCGCGCCAGGCCCTGCGGCTGCGCTTTGGCCAAGTGCCGGAGCATATCGGCGAGGTTTTCGACCTGGACGCCTTGCACGCCGTCACCGATCAATCGACCCAGCAGTTGAACTGGCTCGGCGAACCTGGCGCGTTACATGTGCGGGTCAACCCACCCCGACGCAAACCGGCGCGGGTGGTTGCAAACACCCAGGTCGACCCGCGCGTGGAAGAACACCTGCGGCTGGCTGTGCGCGTGAAGGACCGTAACCTGCCGGTGCTGGTGCAAGGTGAAACCGGTGCGGGCAAGGAGGTTTTCGCCCGCCAGTTGCATGAGCGCAGTGCGCGCCGCGAGGGACCGTTCGTGGCAGTGAACTGCGCGGCGATCCCGGAAAACCTCATCGAAAGCGAGCTGTTCGGCTACGTGGCCGGTGCCTTTACCGGCGCCTCCAGCAAAGGCATGCCGGGGTTACTGGTGCAGGCCGATGGCGGCACGCTGTTTCTCGATGAAATTGGCGACATGCCGCTGGCCCTGCAGACCCGCTTGCTGCGGGTCATGGCCGAAGGTGAAGTGGCCCCGCTGGGCGCCGCGAAAACCCGCGCAGTGAATATCCAAGTGATCTGCGCCAGCCACCGTGACCTGGCCGCGCTGGTGAGCGAGGGGCGGTTTCGCGAGGACCTGTACTTTCGCCTGGGCTGTGCGCGCTTCTGCCTGCCGCCCCTGCGCGAACGCAGTGACAAGCTGGCCTTGATCAACCGGCTGGTGACGCAGGAAGCCCGCGGCGGTGGCATCTCGGTGGGCATCGCCCCGGCCGCGCTGGAGTTGCTGCTGGGCTATGCCTGGCCGGGCAATGTGCGGCAACTGCGCCATGTACTGGCGTATGCCTGTGCGGTGTGCGAGGGCGGTACGATCCAGCTGGCGGATTTACCCGTGGAAGTGCGCGGCGAGCGGGCCGAGGCCGATGTGCAAGCCCCTGTCAGCCCGGAGCGCCAGGTGGTGCTGGATGCGTTGATTCGGCATCGCTGGAAGCCATTGCCGACGGCGCAGGCATTGGGGATTTCCAGAGCGACACTCTACCGACGCGTCAACCAGTTGGGCATCGACATGCCGGGCAAACACTGAACCTGTGGGAGGGGCTTGCCCCCCTCCCACACCGGACCGATGCAGACCCCGAGGTATCAGCGGTAGACCAGGCCACCATCGATCAACGGGGACTGCCCGGTCATGTAATCCGCATCCGGCCCCGCCAGGTAAGCCACCAGCCCCGCCACATCCTCTGGGGTTTCCGCACGGCCCAGGGCGATGCCGTCCACGTACTTCTTGTAGGTGGCCCCCACCTCGGCACCAGTGATCTCGGCCATGCGCTTGTCGATCTCGACCCACATGTCCGTGCCCACCACACCGGGGCAATATGCGTTGACCGTAATCCCGACGCTGGCCAGTTCCTTGGCTGCCGCCTGGGTCAAGGCGCGCACGGCGAACTTGGTCGCCGAGTACACACCAAGCAGGGCGAAGCCTTCATGCCCGGCAATCGAGCAGGCGTTGATGATCTTGCCCTTCTGCTTGAGCGCCTTGAATTTATTGCCGGCCGCCTGGATGCCCCACAACACCCCCTGCACGTTGATGCCCAGGGTGCGTTCGACCTGTTCCGGGGTCACGTCCAACAGCGAATCGATCTGCGCCACCCCGGCGTTGTTGACGATGATGTCGAAGCCACCCAGGGTCTGGTGCGCGTGCTCCACGGCCGCCACCACCTGCTCGCGCTTGGACACATCAGCGATGAACACCGAAGCCTTGCACCCCAGGGCCACCACTTCGGCGGCTACCGCTTCAAGCTTGGCGCCATTGATGTCGACCAGGGCGATATCCGCACCATCCCGTGCCAGGCGCAAGGCGATGGCTCGGCCAATGCCTTGCCCGGCGCCGGTCACCAGCGCAACTTTTCCAGCGATGACTTTTCCAGCAGTACTCATGACGAACTCCTGTGATGATCAGAGAAGCCTCGTCTATCGCAGGTCCGCGCCGCAGCTGTCGAGCCGCGAGTGGATCGACGTGCGGGCTGAGACGCGATGTCTCAGCCCGCGCCTGGCCTGAACGCTTGTAAAACCGCGCCGTTATGCCTAGCTTATGCGCCCCTCGCCCCGCGCTTCTAAGGCCCTGCCCCATGGTTTTGCGTTTTCGCCCCGTCGTCACTTCCCGCTTCGCCCTCGGCTTGCTGCTCAGCGGCGGTATTGGCAACAGCCTGGCGGCGGAGATCGAACTGCCGGCGGTGAACGTCCAGGGCCAGGACGAGTCCGGTTATCGCAGTGAAACGGCCGCCGTCGGCGGCTTCAGTGAAGCACCGCTGCTGGACACCCCCGCCTCGATCACGGTGATCAACGCCGCGCTGATCAAGGACCAGCAAGCCCGCCTGCTCAGTGAAGTGCTGCGCAACGATGCCTCGGTGGGCGACAGCTATGCGCCGATCGGCTATTACGAAAACTTCGTGGTGCGCGGCTTCTCGCTGAATGCCGCAAGCAGCTACAAGATCAATGGGCGCACCATCACCGGCGAACAGAACGTCGCCCTGGAAAACAAGCAGCAAGTGGAAGTGCTCAAGGGCCTGGCCGGCCTGCAAAGTGGGATTTCCGAGCCCAGCGGCGTGATCAACTACGTGACCAAGCGCCCGGAAGACGTACGCTCGGTGACGGTCTCCACCGACGATCGCGGCAGCGGCTATCTCGCCACCGATGTCGGCGGCTGGTTTGGCAGCGAGCAGCAATTGGGCCTGCGCGCCAACGTCGCCCATGAAGACCTCAACTCCTACGTGGAGCATGCCGACGGCCAGCGGGATTTTGTGTCCCTGGCCTTCGACTGGAACATCAGCCCCGACGCCGTGCTGCAACTGGATGCGGAGTACCAGAACAAGCAACAACGCTCAGTGCCGGGCTATCAATTGCTCGGCGGTACGCAAGTGCCCCACGACGCCTCGCCGAAAAAACTGCTGGGCCATCAAACCGGCTCCAAGCAGGTCGGCATCGATTCGTTGAACCTCAACGGCACGTTCGAGTACCGCTTCAGCGACCAGTGGAAAGGCAGTGTCAGCGCGGCGCGCAGCAAAGTGGTGATTGATGACTACAGTTCGTTTGCGTGGGGCTGCTATGGCTCGACCAGTTGCACCTCCAGCGTGCCGAACTACTTCAGCCCCGAAGGCAACTACGACGTCTACGACTACCGCAGCCCCGACGACACCCGCCGTGACGATGAAGTCCAGGCGGCGATGACCGGCATGTTCGACACCGCAGGCATCGGCCATGAACTGACCTTCGGCACCAGCGCATTTCGCCGGGTGATCGACAAGCGTAAGTTCGTCAACGAGTACATCGGCACGACCAATATCGACGAGGATGCGCCGAGCTTCACGCCCACCGACAAACCGTTGAACGCCCGCCATCGCAACCTCGACAGCCGCCAGTACGGCGTGTTCGTCACCGACCGCCTCCGCTTCAATGAGCACTGGCAAACCATCCTCGGCGGTCGCGAAGTGCGCCTGGATGAAAAAGCCTTCGACGACAATGGCGACCCGGCGCGCCATACCCAGCAATACGTGTTCCTGCCCCAGGCGTCGCTGATCTACAAACCGGTGGAAGACATTTCGCTGTACACCACCTACAGCAAGGGCTTGTCCCTGGGCGGCACGGCGCCGTGGTTTGCGACCAACCCGGGCGAAACCCTGGCGCCGACCGTGTCGCGGCAGATCGAAGCCGGGGTGAAATACGACTGGCGCCGCATCAGCTTCGCCGCCGCCGTCTTCCAGACGCGCCAGGCCTACCAGTACGCCAAGCCGGATGACGCCGGGGCCTTCACCTATGTGCAACAGGGCGAGCAGAAGAACACTGGCGTGGAATTGTCGGCCAACGGCTGGGCGACCGAGCGCTTGCAGATCGCAACCAGCGTGGCGGCGATTCGTGCACGGGTCAGCGGCAGCGGCACAGCGGCCTACGAAGACCACCAGGCGATCAACGTGCCCAAGCTGCGCGCCAGTGTGTACGCCGATTATGCGTTGCCATGGGTCAATGGCCTGGCGCTGCTCGGCGGCGTGCAATACAGCGCCAAGAAGTACGCCAATCGCACCGGCAATGTCGAAGTCGGGGATTACGCGGTGGTCAACGTCGGCAGCCGCTACAGCACCCGCGTCGACGGGTATGAAACCGTGTTTCGCCTGAGCGTCGACAACCTGTTCGACAAGCGCTACTGGCGCGACGCAGGCGAGTACATGGGCGATGACTACCTGTTCCAGGGCGCGCCGCTGACGGCGCGCCTGAGTGCTACGGTGAACTTCTGATCGCTTATTTGGGCATTTTGCGAAAGCCGACCGCCAGGCGGTTCCAGCTGTTGATCGTGGAGATCGCCACGCTCAGGTCGACCTGTTCCTGAGCGCTGAATTCGGCGGCCAGCGCGTTGTAGTCTTCGTCAGGGGCATGGGTCTGGCTGAGCAGGGTCAGGCTTTCGGCCCAGGCCAGGGCGGCGCGTTCACGCGGGGTGAAGAACGGCGTTTCACGCCAGGCCGACAAGGTGTACAGGCGCCGTTCGGTTTCACCGCCCTTGCGCGCATCGGCGGTGTGCATGTCCAGGCAGAATGCGCAGCCGTTGATCTGGGAAACACGCAGGCGCACCAGCTCCAGCAGCGGCAGCTCGATGGACAGTTTGCCGACGGCAGCTTCCAGGGCGCGCATGGCTTTCATGGCGTCCGGGGAGGCGGTGTAGAAATCGGTACGGGTTTGCATGATGGAACTCCAGGGCGGTGAGGATTGGTGGCTAGGTTAGTCACCGCCGTGGTCGGGAAAAATATCCAATTGCGCAGAAGATCAGGTGACCAATTGTGGGAGCAGGCCGCCCTTATCAAACATAAACAAGTTATTGAATATCAAGGATTAAGATTTCTTCCTGAGTGACCACATTTTTGTGGCGAGCGGGCTTGCCCCGCGTTGGGCCGCGAAGCGGCCCCTGACAAAGACACCTGCGCGGTGTCAGGTACGCCTCAGTGGCTGGTTGGGGGGCCGCTTCGCGGCCCAACGCGGGGCAAGCCCGCTCGCCACAACAGCCCTCCCACACACGCCCCCAAAAAGCACTACCCCGGCAACGGCATCACGCGCAGCGGCCGCACCGATTTGTAGGAAAAGCTCGAGTAAATCTCCTTCACGCAGGGCAGCGTCTGTAACACTTCCCGCGCGAACTCGCCGAATGACTCCAGGTCTTTGGCCACCACCTCCAACAGGAAGTCATAACGCCCCGACACGTTATGGCACGCCACGATTTCCGGTATCGCCAACAGCCGCTGCTCGAAGGCGCGGGCGATTTCCTGGGTGTGGCTCTCCATCATGATGCTGACAAACGCCGTTACGCCATAGCCCAGGGCCTTGGGCGACAGGATCGCCTGGTAGCCGCTGATCACCCCGCTCTCTTCCAGGTGTCGGACCCGGCGCCAGCACGGCGAAGTGGTGAGCGCGACGCGGTCGGCCAGTTCGGCCACGGTCAGGCGGGCATTGCCTTGCAATGCGTTTAAAAGGGCTTTGTCGGTGCGGTCCAGACTGACGGGCATAACGTGCCTCTGATCATTATTTTTATGGATGTTTCGTCCCATAACCGGGGATTTATCAGCAAACTTTGCAAAGTTCGGCTGTGGTTATGAGCATAGCATTGTAGGAAATAAGGAGCGCCAGATATGAACAATAAACATCCTGCCTTCGGCTTTTCCACCCGTGCCATCCACCACGGTTACGACCCCCAGGACCACCATGGCGCGCTGGTGCCGCCGATCTACCTGTCTGCAACCTTTGCCTTTCCCACCGCGGAATACGGCGCGGCCTGTTTTGCCGGGGAAGAAAGCGGCCACTTCTACACCCGCATTTCCAACCCGACCCTGGCCTTGCTGGAGTCGCGCATGGCCACCCTGGAAAACGGCGAAGCCGCGATAGCGTTCAGCTCTGGCATGGGCGCGATTGCCGCGACCTTCTGGACCCTGCTGCGCCCCGGCGACGAGGTGATCGTCAGCCAGACCGTGTACGGTTGCACCTACGCCCTGCTGCACCATGGCATCAGCGAGTTCGGTATCAAGGTGCGCCATGTCGACCTCACCGACCTGGCCGCGCTGCAAGCCGCGCTGTCCCCGGCCACGCGCATGATCTACTGCGAAACCCCCGCCAACCCCACCTTGCAACTGGTGGACATCGCGGCCATCGCCGCGCTGGCCCATCAGCAGCCCAACATCACCGTAGTGGTCGACAACACCTACTGCACGCCTTACCTGCAACGCCCCCTGGACCTCGGTGCCGACGTGGTGGTGCATTCGGCAACCAAGTACCTCAGCGGGCATGGCGATATCACTGCCGGCATCGCGGTGAGCAACCAGGCCCTGGCGCATCGTATTCGTCTGCAAGGGCTCAAGGACCTGACCGGCGCGGTCATGTCACCCCAGGACGCGGCGCTGCTGATGCGCGGCCTCAAGACCCTGGCGCTGCGCATGGATCGCCATTGCAGCAACGCCCAGGCCGTGGCCGAAGCCTTGCAGGCGCACCCGGCCGTGGCATGGGTGACTTACCCTGGGTTGCGCTCTTTCCCGCAGTACGAATTGGCGGCCCGGCAAATGCGCCAGTCCGGCGGAATGATTGCCTTCGAACTCAAGGGCGGTATCGACACCGGCCGGCGCTTCATGAACGCGCTTCAGTTGTTCACCCGCGCCGTCAGCCTGGGTGACGCCGAATCCCTGGCCCAGCACCCGGCGAGCATGACCCACTCCACCTACACCCCGGAAGAACGCGCACAGCACGGCATCAGTGAGGGCCTGGTGCGTTTATCGGTAGGCCTGGAAGACGTCGCCGACCTGCTGGCGGACGTTCGGCAGGCCCTGGCCCAGTGCATGCGTATCGCGCCCCGTCACACCCGGACGGCTGAACCGGCGCTGAAATAACGCCAACGCCTGGGGTTAAGCGATCCCACAACGGTGGCCGGCCCAGTCCGACCGCCGTTGAGGCAATTGCATCGCGTTTTCGCGGATTGGATCCCCATGCCGAGCCGGGCCTGTACTAGCATAGGTTTTCCGGCGGGCGGGATTTTCACTGTGGGTTATTCGCATTGGCCAGCACCTTGCCCCCCCGTCGCGATAAGGCCGAATACCCGCACTTTTCATGGATGAGTTGATGAACGCACACCTGTTCCCCCATATCGGCAAGGTCATCGCCAGCACCGGCAGCCGCCATTTCCCGCGCATGCTGCATGACCTGATCCTCACCCAACTGGCTGTGGACGCCACCCATATCACGCAACTGCAGGTCAGCCCCGAAGGCCATACCCGGCGCAAGATCAGCCCTGTATATACCGACTCGGTGACCGCCGGCAGCGCCGAACCACCCGCCGCCCAACTGCACCTCACGCGGCGCAAGGACGATATGCGCTACGTACTGTCGGTGTACCGCTCGCCCCCGTCAGCGTGTTTTTCCGCTCAGGAACGCAGCCTGCTGCAAGACTTCTCCACCTTGCTGCTGCCCATGGTGGAAAAACACATCAACGCCATCCAGCCTTGCCGCACTGTCAGCGACCCGGTCGTAGCGCAAAACCACGGCCTCGACACCCTGCGCCGACGCATCGAAGAACGCCTGGTGCAATCGGGGCTGAACCTGTCCAAGCGCGAGCTGGAAGTGTGCGTCGGCCTGCTGGCCGGGCGCACCGCGCCGGAACTGGCGGAACAGCTGGCGCTGAAGGTCAACACCATCGAGAGCTACCTCAAGCGCGCGTCGGTCAAGCTGGGTATCAGCGGGCGGCATTCGTTGTTGCGGTGGATGTATGCGACGCAGGAAGGGGCGGCCGTGAGTTGAGGGGGCCGCCTCTCAAGCCTTCACCTTCAAATGCCGCGCATACCAGGGCCGCTTCGGCACGCGCTTGAACAACCCCTTCAACATCTCGTCCTCGGCACCGAAGGTAATGCGCAACGCCAGCTTCATGGTCTCCGGATCCATCTCCATCGAGCGTCCCATCTGAAGCCCCGGCGTGGTGCTGCAGCCATGGGTGTCCGGCCCCAGCCAGGGGTCGCCGACCTCGACCCAACGCCCCGCTGCGAACCATGCCACGCCGTTGACTTCAAGCCGGCTGACCTCACCGGGATGGAAGCGTTCATGGGCGCGAAACCAGTCTTCGACGCGGTCGTCGATCCAGCCGTGGAAGTGCCAGAACACCGGGTTCACATGGGAGGAAAACGGATCGCCAAGGAAGTCGTTTTCCGCCGCATACCAGCGTGCAGCAAAGTCCGCGGGGTCACGGGCGAACGGTACCGGGGCGCCGTTGGAGGGGTCGCGGGGCACGGAGGCCCAGCGCATGTGCAGCCAGTCGTGCAGCCCCAGTTCCATCTCGGAGCCGAGTTGGCCCAGGGTCAGTTTGGCCAGGTAGCGTGGGTCGCGGTACTGGGATTCCCACACCTGGAAGTTGCTGTGGTAGGTCTCGGCGGCCTTGATATCGCTGACCCATTGGGTGTAGTCGCCGTCGTCCGGTGCCAGCCAGGTGGGGGGCAAGGCAAAGCCGTCGTGGTTGTCGAAGTAACGCACGAAGCCCAGGCGATCGCGCTCCAGGGGCGGTTGCGGTTCGGGGAATTGCGCCCATGAGGGCAGGTGTTGCATCGAGCGCGCGGTACCGAGCATGTGGCGGTGCATGAAGAAGAAGTCGATGCCCGAACCGTTGCGGTCCTTGAGTGTGCCGCGGGCGTCGCGTTCCTTGCCGCGCGGGCCGGGTTGCCAGCCGATGCCGCGCAGCGCGTCGCGTTTTTCTTCGGAGAGTTTGTGCCATTGGTCACGGGTGGCGTGCCACAGCTGGTGGAACAGCCGGTGCTCCGGTGAAACCAGCCAGGCCAGCAGGGCCGGGTTGAGGCCGATGCGTTCGCGGGCTTCGGGAAACACCTGTTTGTGCGCGACGAAGCGGTTGTCGCGTTCAACCAGCGCGAGGGGCCGGTCCAGGTCGAGGATGTGCCCGCTGAGGGTGCTGCTGCCGGCATTGGCGAAGTTGGCCCAGACTTCGTCCAGGGTCATCTTGAATTCATAGGCCGGTGTGCCGTCGGCGGTGTCGCGGTCGATCAGGCGCCAATAGAGCACGGCGCCCTCGCCCGTGAGCAAATCACCGAGGACGCGATAGCGCGGTTCAGCGTCGGCACGCAGGTTTGCAGCCGTGTCGAGATAGCCGCGCAGGCCACGGCCGCGTGGGGCGATATCCAGCAGCAATTCCAGCCCCTGCAACGGCAGGCCCTTGAGGCCAGCATCGCGGCCTTCCAGGCGCAGGCTCCACACGCCGCGCAGCGTGTTCGCCAGGTGTTGGCCGGCAGTGTCGGCCAGGTCTACGGTGGCTTCGCCGGGCGTGATGGGAAATTCTTCGCGCGTCAACTCGCGATGGGCATAAAAGGCCGCCGGCACGGCTGCGCCGGTCAGCGCCAGGCCTGCGATGAACCCACGTCGAGAGATGGTCATTGTCTACCTTAGGAAACGCCTTTATCAGAGCTAGAACGTTTGCTCACGGGGGAAATTTAGCTTGTCGCCCGCGACGCCTAAATTTGCGCGCTCATGGCTCGTTCTTCCCAGATAGCAAAGGCCTCAACTGACTGAGACGGCAATGACAAAACCACGTTCGAAAAAGGCGCTGTATATCGGCTTGCCGCTGGCATTGGCCATCGGTGCCGGCGCCGGCTTCCTGGCCTGGGATCACTGGTTCAGGGGCAATGCCGGTTACCCGTTGGCGGTGATCAAGCAGGCCAACGACCTGCAGGATCGCTTGCTGTCGTTCGACAGCCATATCACCGTGCCGCTGGATTTCGGCACGGCCGGCAACGAGGCCGACAAGGATGGCGGCGGCCAGTTCGACCTGGCCAAGGCGGCGCGGGGTCGGTTGTCCGGCGCGGCGCTGACGATTTTCGGCTGGCCGGAAATCTGGAACGGCGCCAATGCGCCGCACAAACCCACCGAAGGGTTTGTCGAAGAGGCCCGCCACGAGCAGGAAGTGCGCTACAAGATCATCTCCGGCATGGTGCGCGACTTTCCCAATCAGGTCGGCATCGCCTACACCCCGGACGACTTCCGGCGCCTGCATGGCGAGGGCAAGTTCGCGATCTTTATCAGCATGCTCAATGCCTACCCGCTGGGTAATGACCTGAACCAGCTGGACTTATGGGCTGCGCGCGGCATGCGCATGTTTGGCTTCAGCTATATCGGCAATAACGCCTGGTCCGATTCGTCGCGGCCGCTGCCGTTTTTCAATGATTCCACCGATGCCCTCGAAGGCCTGTCGGACATCGGCAAGCAAGCGGTACAGCGCCTCAACGACTTGGGGGTGATCATCGATGTGTCGCAGATGTCGACCCAGGCCCTGGAGCAGGTGGCACAACTGAGCCGCACGCCAATGGTCGCCTCGCACTCGGCGCCGCGGGCGTCAGTGGATATCCCGCGCAACCTCAGCGACAAGGAACTGCAACTGATCAAGAACAGCGGCGGCGTGGTGCAGGTGGTGGGCTTCCCCGCCTATTTGCGCCCGCTGAGCCAGCCAACCCAGGACAAGCTCAACGCCCTGCGCGCTCGTTTCGACCTGCCACCATTGCCCAACCTGGCCATGGCCCTAATGCCAGGTGACGCGATCATTGCGGCATGGCCCGAGCAGAAGTTCGGCCAGTACGCCCAGGGCCTGTACGGCATCCTGGAGGAAGAACCCAAGGCCACGCTCAAGGATTGGGGCGACGCCATTGACTACACCGTGCGCAAGATCGGTATCGATCACGTCGGCATCGCCTCGGACTTCAACGACGGCGGCGGCCTGCAGGGCTGGGAGAACGTCGGCGATGTGCGCAACGTCACCGCCGAACTGATCCAGCGCGGCTACTCCGAAGCCGATATCGCCAAGCTGTGGGGAGGCAACTTCCTGCGGGTGTGGGACCAGGTCCAAAAAGCCGCCAAACCCTTGGCCAACCGCTAACCACCGGTGAAGTAAGTTCATGACCGACCGCCGTACGTTTCTCAAACAGGCCGGGGTAATCGCCGCCAGCCTGCCGCTGGGCGCTGCCATCCTGCCCCAGGCATCGGCCGCCAGCGCGCCGGACAGCCCATGGGCGGACCTCAAGCAACTGTTCGACCAGGATCCGAGCTACCTGCACTTCTCCAACTTCCTGGTGGCGTCACACCCCAGGCCGGTGCGTGAGGCCATCGAACGCTACCGCCGACAGATCGACCGCAACCCTGGCCTGGCGATGGACTGGGGACGTGAAGAAGCCTGGAAACGCGAAGGCCAGGTGCGCGAGTGGGCCGGCCGTTACTTGAAGGCCAGCCCGCCCCAGATCGCCCTCACCGGCAGTACGTCCGAAGGGCTGGCGATGATCTATGGCGGGATCAAGGTGCGGCCCGACCAGGAGATCCTCACCACGGTTCACGAGCATTACGCCACGCAGAACTGCCTGGATTTTCGTGTCGCCAAGCAAGGCACCCAGGTGCGCCGCATCCGCCTGTTTGAACAGGCCAGCCAGGTCTCCATCGACGAGGTGCTGGGCAATATCCAGCACTCGATCCGCCCCAACACCCGCGTACTCGGCATGACCTGGGTGCAGTCCGGCAGCGGCGTGAAGCTGCCCATCGGCGAAATCGGCCAACTGGTCGCAGAACATAATCGCAACCGTGACGATCAGGACCGCATCCTGTATGTGGTCGACGGCGTGCACGGTTTCGGCGTGGAAAACCTCGACTTCCCGGATATGCACTGCGACTTCTTTATCGCCGGCACCCACAAATGGATGTTCGGCCCCCGTGGCACCGGGCTGGTCTGCGCCCGCGACCCGGTGAATAAATACGTCACGCCGATGGTGCCCACGTTCTCCGAAGACAAGGACTTCGCCACGATCATGACGCCCGGCGGCTATCACGCCTTCGAGCATCGCTGGGCGGCGGACGAGGCCTTCAAGCTGCATTTGCAACTGGGCAAGGCGCAGGTACAGACGCACATCCATGCCCTCAACACCGAACTGAAAACCCAGCTGCTGGCCCTCCCTCAGGTCGAACTGGTCACGCCTCGCAGCCCCGGCTTGTCGGCCGGTTTCACCTTTTTTCGGGTCAAGGGCCAGGACAGCGACGCCGTAGCGGATTACATGATGAACAACCGCGTGGTGATCGATGCGGTGGACCGCGATGTCGGACCGGTGATCCGCACCGCCCCCGGCTTGCTCAATAACCTCGATGAGATCCAACGCTTCATAAGCCTGCTGAGCCAGCAAGTGTGACGGTGATTTTTCCCTTTGAACGAGAGGCTCCCATGACTCCATTGCGACTCACCCCTTTGACCGCCTTGACGCTGACGGCCCTGTGCACGGCATGGCTGCCCAACCTGGCCCAGGCAGCCACGCCGCAACCCGGAAAAGTGTTCAAGGACTGCAAGGACTGCCCGGAAATGGTGGTATTGCCGGCCGGCACCTTCACCATGGGCACCCCGGCAGATGAAGTCGGCCGCGAGCCGGACGAAGGCCCACTGCATGACGTGACCTTCGCCAAGCCCTTCGCCATGAGCCGCTTCCAGATCACCGCCGGCGAGTGGGACAGCTACGTGCGCCAGACCGGGGTGAAGATCGCCGACGGCGACACCCGCCCCGGCCGCGAATGCATCGCCAGCAAGCCACGCTATCCTCAGGGCCCGCGCCAACCGGCAGTGTGCATGGACATGGACGACATCAAACGCTACGTGGCCTGGCTGTCGAAAAAGACCGGGCAGCAGTACCACATGGTCAGCGAGTCCCAACGTGAATATGCCGCGCGCGCAGGCTCGACCGGGCCATTCCCCTTCCCGTTCGACGAGGGCAAGGGCTACAGCATCGCCCAGCACGCCAACACCTACGGCCCGGCGGATGGGTACAGCTATTCGTCGCCGGTGGGCAGCTACCCGCCGAATGCGTTTGGCATGTATGACATGCACGGGAACGTCTATGAGCGGGTGGCCGACTGTTACCACGCGGATTACATCGGCGCGCCCACCGATGGCAGTGCCTGGGTCGAGCCCACGTGCGAGCTGTACCAGATTCGTGGCAATGACTGGGGTGAGGCGCCGGTGTTCTCGCGCTCGGGCAATCGCAACAACATCTACCCGCAGACCCGCGGGGATTGGATCGGCTTCCGCGTCGTGCGCGATCTCTAAGCCCAGCCCCTACCCTGTAGGAGCGAGCGTGCTCGCGAAGAACTCATTGGCACCGCGCTGATCCTGAATACACGCGTTATCGTTGACGTCTTTCGCGAGCAAGCTCGCTCCTACAGGGGATCGCGGCGCTTCAGCCTTTGAGCGCCAGCAACTCCAAACCTTCATGCAACGCCGGGAACAGGCTGTTGTTGAAGTTGTTCCAACGCAGTTCAAGGATGGTGTCGTCCGGCGAGATCTCGGTCTTGAGTACGTCGTGGAACACTTCGCCGGAATCGATGCCATTGTCCACGTAGTGGAACGAGGCGCCGGTCAGGTACAGCGGCTCGCACGGTGTGGTCGCCCTGGTCGCCCAATCCACCACCGCTTGCCCCCGCGCTCCGTACAGCGCATTCCAGGTGGCATAGGCACCACGGCGCTCGTACGGCGACTCGATACGGGTAATGCCCGGGTGGATATTCATGATCCGACGCGCGAACGGCGCACCTGGGCGCACCAGTTCATCGAGAATCACCAGCAAACCATCCAGCACCACGATGTCGGCCTTCAATTCGACCAGCGTGTCATACAGGCGACGTTCGAAATCCTGCTTGCCGGCGATATGCTCCGCACTGCCCCGTGGCAGGCGGCGATAGGTGGACGGCACGCTCAGCAGCAGGTCGTTGACCAGGCGCCCCTGCACCCGCAAGTCCGCGGGGTACAGCCATGGGCGCCCAGGCGTGCAGGCAAAGCCATAGTCGGCGACCAGTTGCTGGTCCCGTGGGTTCTGCTCGTCATCGTCATACACCACGCCCACCAGGTGGTAGGCCTCGCCCAGCGGCGTGTCGTTCAGCGACCCCACCAGAAACTCCAGTACCGACTTCATGTAGCGCTCATGGTCCTTGTAGGCCACCGGCTGCCCGGCCTTGTCGGCGGCAGCATTTCTCAGGGACCAGACATACACCAGGTTCTTCTTCGTCATTGTTTCGCTCTCGCTGAAGGGACCACGCCCCGCGTCGTTACGCGTGCGCCTACAGAACAAGAACGAGCCAGCCGCCCGGCAATTTATCCGTCACTGCCGCCGCCGGGCATACCGAGCTAAATACTCGCGCCGACGCTTCGTTTGTCATGGGTAAGGGTCTGTGTGCCCAGCCCCCTCTTTTTCACTCTCCGGGATGTACTTATGACCGACCCCAAGCGCGGCGCCTTCAGCGGTTTGCTCGCATTGCTCAGGCCCTTTCGCACCCTCGTGACGGTCTCCGTTGCCCTGGGCATGGCGGGTGGCCTGGCCATCACCTTGCTGCTGGCGACTATCAATAATGCCCTGCACGCCTCCACCGGCATGACCCAGGGCGTGATCCTGGCCTTTGCCGCGCTGTGCCTGCTGGCCCTGACCAGTTCGATCGTGTCGGACATCGGCACCAACTATGTCGGTCAACGCATCATTGCCGCGCTGCGCAAGGACCTTGGCGAAAAAGTCCTGTCGGCGCCTATCGAGCAGATTGAACAGTATCGCTCCCACCGCCTGATCCCGGTGCTGACCCACGACGTCGACACCATCAGCGACTTTTCCTTCGCCTTTACACCCCTGGCGATCGCCACCACCGTCACCCTCGGTTGCCTGGGCTACCTGGCGTACCTGTCGGTGCCGATGTTCCTGATGATGATCGTGGCCATCGTCATCGGCAGCAGCGTGCAGTTCATTGCCGGCCACAAGGGCATTCGTGGCTTTGACGAAGCCCGCGACCTGGAAGACGAGTTGCAGCGCTACTACTCGGCGATCGCGTCGGGCGCCAAGGAGCTGCGTATCCACCGCCCCCGACGCTTTCGCATGAACACCCACCGCATCCAGGAAACCGCCGACCGCATCAGCGATATCCAGGTGCGCTCGGTGAATATCTACATCGTGGCCAAGACCTTTGGCTCGATGCTGTTCTTCGTGGTGATCGGCCTGGCCCTGGCGATGCAGGCCTACAACCCCAACCCCGACCCCGCGGTGATCACCGGTTTCGTGCTGGTGCTGCTCTACATGAAAGGCCCGCTGGAGCACGTAGTGGGTTACCTGCCGATTATCGGTAAGGCGCGGATTGCCTTTGCGCGTATCACCGAACTGTCCGAACGCTTCTCGTCGCCGGAACCGCACCTGCTGATGGATGGCAGCGAGGCGCCGACACCGGTGGTGCACAGCCTGGAGTTGCGCGGCGTCAGCTACAGCCCGCCGGCGGTGGAAGGCAGCCAGCCATTCCACCTGGGGCCGATCAACCTGAGCATCAAGCAGGGCGATATCGTGTTTATCGTCGGTGAAAACGGTTGCGGCAAGACCACGTTGATCAAGCTGTTGCTGGGCCTGTATCAGCCCCACGCCGGGGAAATCCGCCTCAATGGCGAGACCGTCACCGACCCGCTGCGCGATGACTATCGCCAATTGTTCACGACGGTGTTCGCCGACTATTACCTGTTCGATGACCTCGTCCAGGGCAGCGCCACCCAGTCGCTGGACAGCGCCACCCGGTACCTGGAGCGCCTGGAAATCGCGCACAAGGTCAGCGTCAAGGACGGCGTATTCAGCACCACCGACCTGTCCACCGGCCAGCGCAAGCGCCTGGCGCTGGTCAACGCCTGGCTCGAAGAACGCCCCGTGCTGGTGTTCGACGAATGGGCCGCCGACCAGGACCCGGCCTTCCGACGCATCTTCTACACCGAGCTGCTGCCGGACCTCAAACGCCTGGGCAAAACCATCATTGTGATCAGCCACGACGACCGTTACTTCGATATCGCCGACCAGTTGGTGCGCCTGCGCGCGGGCCAGGTGGTGCATGAAATGGCACCGGCGTGAAATTTTTTTCCGGTTTCTCCAGTTAGGAACGTCTCACTAGTGGTAATGAGAACCAGACTCAATAAATACTTATAAACTGCCCACCTCACACACAGAAGAGAAAGCATTCATGTCAGTACGACTCGGTCTGAGCCCCCTGAGCAAAGCGCTATCCATGCGACGGGCCCTGAACTTCAACCTTACGCCTTGCGCGCTCGCGATTGCGGTATCGCTGCCCATCGCCGGGTATGTACAGGCCCAGGAGCTCGAGATCGATATTCCTGCACAGCCGTTGGGGACGGCGTTGCAGGAATTTGGCCGCCAGACCAATCTGCAAGTGCTGTACAGCCCGACCGATGTGCAAGGCAAGAACAGCACTGCGGTCAAGGGCAAGCAAGCACCCGACAAGGCGATCGCCTCGCTGCTCAACGGCACGGGTGTCCACTACAGCCTGCAAGGCAACGCCGTGACCATCAGTGCAGCCGCGACTTCGGGGCTGGAACTGGGGGCTACGCAAGTCACCGCTAACCAGTTGGGCACCGTGACGGAAGGCACCGGCTCGTATACCCCTGGCACTATTGCCACGGCGACACGCATGGTGCTGACGCCTCGCGAAACGCCGCAGTCGATCTCGGTGGTGACGCGCCAGGTGATGGATGATTTCGGGCTTAACGCCATCGATGACGTCATGCGCCATACCCCGGGCATCACCGTGTCGACCTACGACACCGAGCGCACCAACTACTATTCCCGTGGCTTCTCTATCGTCAACTTCCAGTACGACGGCATCCCGACCCTGCGTGACGCCCAATACTCAGCGGGCCAGACCCTGACCGACATGGCGATCTACGACCGTGTCGAGGTCCTCAAGGGCGCCACCGGCCTGCTCACCGGCGCTGGCGGCCCAGGGGGCACCATCAACCTGATCCGCAAAAAACCGACTTCCGAGTTCAAGAGCAGCATCGAACTGGGCGCCGGGTCCTGGGACAACTATCGCTCCCAGGTCGACGTCAGCGGCCCCCTGACCGAAACCGGCAATGTGCGTGGCCGTGCCGTCGCGGCGTATCAGGACAAACAATCGTTCCTTGACCACTACTCGCGCAAGACCGGTGTGCTCTACGGCATCCTCGAATTCGACCTGGACGAAAACACCCTGTTGACCCTCGGCGCCGACTACCAGGACAGCGATCCGAAAGGGTCCAGCTGGACCGGCACACGGACCATCTTTGATGCAACGGGAAACAAGCTGAACCTGCCGCGTTCGTTCAACAACGGCCCGAAATGGGGTTCATGGGAGCAATACAGTCGTACCGCTTTCGCGACCCTGGAACACACCTTTGACAATGGCTGGGTCACCAAAGGCCAGTACAACCACCAGATCAACGGCTATAACGCGCCTCTGGGCTACATCTCCCAGGACTCCGCCACCGCCAGCTCCATCTACGCACGCAAATACGTGGGCGACACCACCAGTGACAGCCTCGATGTGTACGCCTCGGGGCCATTCGAGCTGTTCGGCCGCGAACACGAACTGGTGATCGGCCAGTCCCTGTCCATTTCCAAATGGAAAGCCAAGGACTACACCGCGACCACTTACTTCAACAACTCCTATGACTTCTACAATTGGAATGGCCAAGCCATCGAGCCGCTGTGGACCGCCACCAAGATCAATGACGAAACCACCCGCCAGACCGGTACCTACGTCACGGGTCGCTTCAGCCTGACGGACGAGCTGCACCTGTTGCTCGGCTCGCGTATCGCCAACTACCAGGTCACCGGTACCAGCGACACCCAGGAAAGCGGCAAGGTGGTGCCGTATGCGGGCCTGACGTATGACCTGAACGACAATTTCACCGCGTATGCCAGCTACACCGAAATCTTCCAGCCGCAGACCCAGTACCGCACCCGCACACGCGCCATGCTTGCCCCCAACGAGGGCAAGAACTATGAGCTTGGCGTCAAGGGTGAATTCTTTGGCGGCCGCTTGAATTCCAGCCTCGCCTACTTCGAAGTGCACGAAGAAAACCGCCCGCTGGCCGACACGGCGTGGAACTCCCAGCCGGGCGTCGACTATTCGTACATCGGCACCAAGACCAAGACCAAGGGCTACGAAGCGGAAATCTCCGGCGAATTGGCCCAGGGCTGGCAACTGCAAGCGGGCTACACCCACAAGATCGCCCGCGATGACGATGGCAAGAAGGTCGCGACCTGGGAGCCGGAAGACCAAGTCAGTTTCTATACCACCTATAAACTCCAGGGCAACCTGGACAGGCTCACCGTCGGTGGCGGCGCGCGCTGGCAGAGCGCTGGCTGGCAGACCGTCAACAACTGGGGCTACCCCGGTGGTGGCCGCTCCGAGAAATTCACCCAAGACCCGTACTGGCTGGTTGATTTGATGACCCGTTACCAAGTGACCGATAACCTTTCGGCCACCCTCAACGTCAACAACCTGTTCGACAAGCACTACTACACCAACATCGGTTTCTATGACTCGGCTTACCCTGGCGACCCACGCAACGTGATGCTCACCACGCGCTGGGACTTCTAACCCCGCAACCCGCAAAGCCCCTGGTCACTCCGTGGCCAGGGGCTTTTTTGTGCCCGCTGCGCAAGCCTGGATGAACACGCGGTATCAGACAGCAAAACGCCCCTGGCCATCGCTGGCCAGGGGCGCCCTTTACAGCAACCGCTTACTCCATCGCTGCCACAAAGCTGCTGATGAACTCAGCGTTATCCACGATCCGGTGGTGAGTCGTATCGATCACCACCGAACGCCGGATACCCGCCTGGCCAATCACCTCGCGCATACCGGTCTCGATCAACGCCTGGTGGATACCGCCCTCGCTCAGGGCCGCCCACCAGCAATTGACCGGCGCCCGGATGGCGCGGTAATCGGTGTCTTGCAGGCGCTCATCCAGCACCTGCTTGAGCGCCCAGGAGCGCTCGGTTTCGCCGCCCGACTGCAACTCATCCTTGAGCACGCGGAAGCTATCGCCCAGGGTCCGCTCAGCCCAATCGGACACCTGCTGCCATTGCTCATCCTGGCTGCCGCACGTCGCCTGCCACACCGCGTGGATCTGCTCGGCGTACGCCGGGAACATCACCGCCAGCAACTCCACGCGCCGCTCGGCCGCAGACGTCACCCGCTGATCCAACTGCGCCCCCTGCTGCCAGAACGCAGTAAAGCGGGCCGGGGGCGGCGCATCGATCCAGCCCACTGATTCCACCACGCGGCCCGCCTGTTCCAGGCGGTAAGCCACCTCCATGGCCAGGTTGCCGCCCAGGGACCAGCCGGCCAGGCGGTAAGCGCCGTGGGGCTGTGCGCTCAACAATTGCTGGGTGTAGTCCTCGACCATCTGCGCCCAGGTCGGCACTTCAACGCTTTCGTCCACCAGTGCCCGGCACATCACGCCCAACACCGGACGCTGCTCACGCAACGCCAGGGCAATGGCCTTGTAGCAATGCACCGAGCCAAAACTTGGGTGGAACAGGTACAGCGGCGTGCCCTGGGCCTGGCTATTGAGCCGGACGATCAACGAGCGCTCGCCCTCGCCCTCGAGGCAACGCGCCTGAGCCGCGACCGTCGGGTGCAGCATCAACTGGTTGACGCCCAGCGCGACACCGCACACCTGATGAATGCGGTCCTTGAGCATCAGCACCAACAGCGAATGACCGCCCAGCTCGAAGAAGTTGTCATGCAACCCGACACGTTCGACCTGCAGCACCTGCGCCCATGCCGCGGCAATCTGTTGTTCGGCCTCAGTCTGCGGCGCAACGTACTCGCGGCCAGCGGCCTCGGGCTTGGGCAGCGCCTTGCGGTCCAGTTTGCCGTTGGGGCTCAGCGGCATGTGCTCCAGCACTACCCATTGCGCCGGGACCATATAGTCCGGCAGGTGGCTGGCCAGGTGGGTGCTCAAGCGCTCGCGCCAATCGTCACCGTTCGGTTGCAGCACCACATAAGCCACCAGTTGCTTGCCATCAACCACCTGCACGCTCGCTTCACGCACAGCCGGGTGTTCCAGCAGGCGCGCTTCGATTTCACCCAGCTCGATGCGCAAGCCGCGCAGCTTGACCTGATGGTCGAGGCGGCCCAGGTATTCGATGACGCCGTCGGCACGCTGGCGTACCCGGTCGCCGCTGCGGTACAGCCGCGCCCCAGGGTGGAACGGGCAAGGCACGAAGCGCTCGGCGGTCAAGCCCGGACGCCGATGATAACTACGCGCCAAGCCTGCGCCGCCCAGGTACAGCTCACCGGCAACTCCGACCGGCACGGGTGACAGGTCGGCATCCAGCACATGGGTGCGCAGGTTGGCAATCGGTTCGCCGATCGGCACCGTGTCGTGCCCCTCGTCGACGCAGGTCCAGTGGGTCACGTCGATGGCGGCTTCGGTTGGGCCATACAGGTTGTAGAGGCCGGCTTGCGGCAGTTTGGCAAAGACTTGCTGCTGGGCGTCGACCGGTAGCGCCTCGCCGCTGCACACAATGCGCTGCAGGCTTTGGCAACGGGTCACCGCCGCATCCTGGAGGAACGCCTGCAACATCGAGGGCACGAAGTGCACTGTAGTGACCTGCTCGGCGGTGATCACACTGATCAACCGGGCCGGGTCGCGATGATCCCCCGGCGCTGCAACCACCAGGCGCGCACCGCTCATCAGCGGCCAGAAGAACTCCCACACCGACACGTCAAAGCTGAACGGGGTCTTTTGCAGCACCGTGTCGCTGGCACCGAGGCCATAGGCTTCCTGCATCCATTGCAGGCGGTTGGTCAGGGCCGAATGCCGGTTGCCCGCGCCTTTGGGCTGGCCGGTGGAGCCGGAGGTGTAGATCACATAGGCCAGGTTTTCGCCGTCCAGGACGATACCTGGGTTGCTATCGCTGTAGCCTTCGAACCACGACTCACCCAGCACCAGATGATCCAGGCCCTGGGGTATGGGGAGCTGTTGCAGCAGGTGCGCTTGAGTCAGCAGCAACTTCACGCCGCTGTCTTCAAGCATGTACGCCAGGCGCTCACGTGGATACTCGGGGTCCAGCGGCACATAGGCGCCACCGGCCTTGAGCACCGCCAGCAGGCCAACCACCATTTCGATGGAACGCTCCAGCGCCAGGCCCACCAGCACGTCCGGCCCGACGCCAGCCGCGAGCAAACGATGGGCCAGGCGGTTGGCGCGGCGGTTCAGTTGCGCGTAGCTCAGACGCTGCTGGCCAAACACCAGGGCCGGCGCATCCGGCGTGCGCGCGACCTGTTCTTCAATCAACTGATGCACGCAACGCTGCAACGGGTAATCGCGAGCGGTAGCGTTCCAGTCGTGGATCACTGCTTGCTGTTCCTGGTCATCCAGCAACGGTAACTGGCCGATACGCTGCCGGGTGTCCTGGGTCATGCCGTCGAGCAGGTTCAGCCAATGGCCGGCCATGCGTGCCAGGGTGGCCGGCTCGAACAGGTCCGTGGCGTAGGTGAACGAGGCGGCAAGCCCCTCGGCCGACTCATGGGTATTGAGGCTCAAGTCGAACTGGGCCGTGTGGCTGTCCCACGCCAGGCCGCTGACCTGCAGGCCGGGCAACGGCTCAGCCTGGTCGTGGCCACTGGCTTGGGTTTGATGATTGAACAGCACCTGGAACAACGGGTTGAAGCTCAGGTTGCGTTCCGGCTGCAACGCCTCCACCAACTGCTCGAACGGCAGGTCCTGGTGGGCCTGGGCCTCCAGCGCGCGCTGTTTGACCTGGGCCAGTAACTGGGCAACCGTCTGCTGCCCGTCGATATCGGCCTTGAGGACCTGGGTATTGACGAAAAAGCCAATCAGGCGCTCGGTTTCCACGCGGTTGCGGTTGGCGATGGGCACGCCGACGCGAATGTCCCGCTGGCCGCTGTAGCGGTGCAACAACGCCTGGAATGAGGCGAGCAGGAGCATGAACAATGTCACGTCCTCACGCTGGGCCAGCGCGCGCAACGCGGTGACCCGTGCCGCCGGTACGTGGATGTCCAGGCTCGCGCCGCGATGGCTTTGCTGGCTCGGGCGGGCGTGATCCAGCGGCAATTCCAACACCGGTTGTTCACCCCCCAGCAGGTCTCGCCAGTAAGCCAGCTGGCGCGCCTTCTCGCCGGCCTCCATCCACTGGCGCTGCCACACTGCATAGTCGGCGTACTGGATCGGCAGGGCCGGCAATTGCGGCTTCTCGCCCTGGCTGAAGGCGGCGTACAACTGCACCAGCTCGTCGACCATCACCTGCATCGATCCCCCATCGGAGATGATGTGATGCTGTACCAGCACCAGCACGTGGTCGTCAGCAGCCACCCGCAGCAGCCACACCCGCATCAGCGGGCCCTGGGTCAGGTCGAAAGGCTGCGCAATGTAAGCCTCCACCTGGCTGCGCAGGGCCGACGCATCCACATCGACCTGGGCGATCTCAACGCTGGCCGGCGCGCCAATCACCTGCACCACACGCCCGTCGTCCGGTTTCAGGTGGGTGCGCAGGCTTTCGTGACGCGCAACCAGGGCGTCAAAACTGCGCTGTAGCGCCACGGGATCCAGGCGGCCTTTGAGGCGCAACGCGCTCGGCACATGGTAGGCCGCGCTGTGCGGGTCCAACTGCCAGAGGAACCACTGGCGTTCCTGGGCATAGGACAACGGCAAGGGCTGCCCTCGCTCCACCGCGACCAGGGGTGGCGCCAATGGCATGCCGCTTTCGGTCGACAGCGCTGCGACAAACCCCTGCAGCCGTGGGTGTTCGAACAGGCTTCTGAGCGCAACCTCTCGGCCCAACACATTGCGCAGGCGGGAGATGACTTGCATCGCCAGCAACGAGTGGCCGCCTCGCTCAAAGAAGTGGTCGGCCAACCCGACCCGCTCGACACCGAGGATGTCAGCCCAGAGGGCCGCGACCTGTTGCTCAAGCTCCGTCACCGGCGCGACCCAGGCGTGTTGCGACTGGCTGGCGTCGGGTTTCGGCAGCGCCTGGCGATCCAGCTTGCCGTTCGGATTGAGCGGCATGCGGTCGAGGAAGATCAGGTGCGCCGGCACCATGTAGTCCGGCAGTTGTTCACGCAAGGTGGCCTTGAGCGCTTCGGCATCCTGTTGCTCGGCGACCAGGTAGGCGATCAGTTGATGGTCGGCCGCCAACACCAGCGCTTCACGCACGCCGGGCTGGGCCAGCAGCAACGTTTCGATTTCCCCCAGCTCAATGCGGAAACCACGGATTTTCACCTGATGGTCGACACGCCCGACGTACTCGATCACCCCGTCGGCACGGTAGCGCGCCAGGTCGCCGGAGCGGTACAGGCGCGCGCCGGTTGCGCCGAACGGGTCCGGCACAAAGCGTTCGGCGGTCAACAGCGCACGGTTCAGATAGGCGCGGGCCAAACCGCAGTGGCTGCCGATATACAGCTCGCCCACCGCGCCCAGTGGCGCCAGGTTCAAGTCGCGATCGAGCACGTACAGGGCACGGCCTGGCAAGGAGCGACCAATCGGGCTGGCGGTGGCACCGATGGTCTCGCTGGACGTGCAATCCAGCACGCTCGAGACCACCGTGGCCTCGGTCGGGCCGTAGGTATTCAACAATCGAACATGGCCCAGGCCGGCCTTCAACCACTGCGCCGGGCCGTCCAGCGGCATGGCTTCGCCGCCGATATGGATCTGGCGCAGCGCGCCATACGTGCGCGGCCCCGCTGCCAGGCAGTCGAGCAAAAACAGATTCCAGTAGGCGGTGGGCAAGTCGGCCAGGGTGATGCCTTGAGCGATGATTTCCTCGTACAGCCGCGCGCTGTCCCACAGCTCCGGGCCGCGCAACACCACGGTGGCGCCATGGGTCAGCGCCGGGTAGAGCTGCTCGACGAATCCGTCGAAGTTCAGGGTGGCAAATTGCAGGACGCGATCGTCCTGGGTCAACCGCGAATAGCCCGCCGCGATGCTGGAAAACTCGGTCAGCGCCCCATGGTTGATCGCCACGCCCTTGGGTTTGCCGGTGGAGCCGGAGGTGTAGATCACGTAGGCGAGGTTTTGCGGGTCGACGGCTACCCGCGGATCCGTCTCGGGGTACTGAGTCAAATCCGCGTGCGTCAGGTCCAGCGTCGCCAAGCCTTCGGGCAGCGGCAGGTCGAGAGTCGCCTGGGTCAGCACCAGGCGCACGCCGCTGTCTTCAAGCATATGCAGCAGGCGTTCACGCGGGTATTGCGGGTCGAGCGGCACATAGGCGCCGCCGGCCTTGAGCACCGCCAGCAGGCTCACCACCATCTCGAACGAGCGCGCCACCGCCACGCCAACCAGCCCTTCCGGGCCGACACCTCGAGCGATGAGCGCATGGGCCAGGCGGTTGGCTCGGCGGTTCAATTCGGCATAGCTCAGCGACTGTCCGCCCAGGCACAGTGCCGTGTGCTCCGGACGCCGTTGCGCCTGGTGCTCGAACAGGTGCTGCACCCCCTGTTGAATCGAGCACGCCGGCGCCGGGGTATTCCAATCCCGCAGCAGGCGCGCGTGTTCCTGGCGATCGAGCAGCCTCAACTCGCCGATGGGTTGCCGGGCATCTCGCGCCACAGCGTCCAACAGGTTCTGCCAATGCCGCGCCAGGCGTGCCACGGTGGCGGCCTCGAACAGGTCGGTGGCGTAGGTCAGCGAGGCCCATATGCCTTCGGCGGACTCCTGGGTATCCAGGCTCAGATCGAAATGCGTGGTGTGGCTGTCCCACTCCAGCCCTTCCACCCGCAGGCCAGGCAACTGCTCGCCACGCGGCACACGCGCCTCGGCCTGGTGGTTGAACATCACCTGGAACAGTGGGTTGTGGCTCAGGCTGCGCTCCGGTTGCAGCGCTTCCACCAATTGCTCGAACGGCAAGTCCTGGTGCGCCTGGGCTTGCAGGGCGCGATGCTTGACCTGCTGCAACAGCTGGGCAAAGGACATCTGCCCGTCGATATCGGCCTTGAGCACCTGGGTGTTGACGAAGAAGCCGATCAGGCGTTCGGTCTCCACCCGGTTGCGGTTGGCGATCGGCACCCCGACACGGATGTCCGACTGCCCGCTGTAGCGATGCAACACGACCTGGAACGACGCCAGCAACAGCATGAACAGCGTGACCCCTTCGCGTTGCGCCAGGCCCTTGAGGCGGGCAACCACATCGGCATCCAGGCCGACTTCCAGCTGGGCGCCACGGTAGCTCTGCACCGCGGGGCGCGGATGATCCAGCGGCAACTCCAGTACCGGTTGCTCGCCGCCCAGCAGGCCCTGCCAGTACTCCATCTGGCGCTGCTTCTCGCCGGCGTCCATCCACTCGCGCTGCCACCCGGCGTAATCGGCGTATTGCAGCACCAGCGCGGGTAATTGCGCCGGCCGCCCCTGGCTGAACCCGGCGTACAGTTGCACCAGCTCATCGACCATGACTTGCATCGACCAGCCATCGGAAACGATATGGTGCTGGACCAATATCAGCACATGTTCCTGTTCACTCAGTTGCAACAGTGTCACGCGTAGCAGCGGGCCCTGGTACAAATCGAAAGGCCGGGCGATTTCCGCTTCCACCCGCGCCTGTACCTGCTGCGGCGATGCACCGAGCAGCCGCGCCTCATCCAGCCTCACTGTGGCGACGGGCAGGATGTGCTGCCGCGTGGACTCACCGTCGGTGACAAACACGGTGCGCAAGGTTTCATGGCGTGCGAGCAAGGCGTCAAAGCTGCGCTGCAAGGCCGCGCGATCCAGTTGCCCGCTCAGGCGCAATGCGTTGGGCACGTGGTAGGCCGCACTCTCAGGCTCCAGTTGCCAGAGGAACCACTGCCGCTCCTGAGCATAGGACAACGCCAGGGGTTGCTCACGGCTGAGCGCGAGCATCGGCGGGGCCAGTACCGTGGCGTGCTGCGCCTGCAACGCCAGCACAAACCCTTCCAGTTGCGGCTGTTCGAACAACGTGCGCAGGGCAACTTCGCGCGCCAGCAATTGGCGCAGGCGCGAGATCACCTGCATGGCCAGCAAGGAATGCCCGCCCAGTTCAAAAAAGTGATCGCTCAGGCCGATCCGTTCGGCGCCGAGTACCTCGGCCCAGATCGCAGCCACCTGCTGCTGCAAAAGGCTGACCGGCTCGACGAACACCCCCTGGGCCTGGGCAACGTCGGGCAGCGGCAGGCCGCGGCGGTCGAGCTTGCCGTTGGGAGTCAGCGGCATCTGCGCGAGGAACATGAAGTGCGCGGGCACCATGTAGTCGGGCAGACGGGCTTTCAAGGCACGCCGCAGTGCTTCACGGAATTCAACCGCGTTGACCAGGGCAGGATCGGCAGGCACCACATAGGCCACCAGTTGCTTGCCGGTCGGGCCGTCCTGGGCCACGACCACGGTTTCGCCGACGCTGTCCTGCTCTCGCAGGCGCGCTTCGATTTCACCCAGTTCGATGCGGAAGCCGCGGATCTTCACTTGATGGTCGACGCGGCCAAGGTAATCCACCACGCCGTCCGGGCGGCCACGGGTCAGGTCGCCGCTGCGGTACACGCGGCTGCCGGGTTTGCCGAAGGGGTCTGGCACGAAGCGTTCGGCGGTCAGTGCCGGACGTTCCAAGTACCCCCGGGCCACACCCTCCCCGCCCAGGTACAACTCGCCGGCCACGCCGATGGGCTGCAGGTTGAGTTGCGCGTCCAGCACATAGCCGCTGCGGTTGCCGAGCAGTGTGCCGATGGGCGCATAGACCGCACCGCACGGGTCCCCCTTGCGGGCCTTCCACAACAACGGCGTGACCACGGTTTCGGTTGGGCCGTAGCCATTGAACAGGTAGGTCGGTTTCAGCGCACGCCAGGCCAGGTCGTAGCTGGCTTGCGCCACCGCATCCCCGCCGAAGCAGTACACCCGCACGGCCGGTGGGTTGCCGTCGCGCTCGGCATGCTCGGCCAGCTGTTGCAGGTACACCGGCGGGAATACGGCCATCGTCACTTGGTGGCGATGCATCTGCGCGTAGGTGTATTCGGGCAACCACAGGCTGTCATCGCGGATCAGCACGCTTGCACCGTTGATCAGCGGGTGCATCCAGCCTTCGTGGGAACCGTCGAAGGCGAACGACATGAAGTGCAGTTCGCAATCGGCCGGCGAGGTTTCATAGCGCTCGCCGGTGGCAATGATGTGCGCCACCAGCGGGCCGTGGGACACCGCCACGCCCTTGGGCAGGCCGGTGGAGCCGGAGGTGTAGATCACGTAGGCGAGGTTGTCGCCGTGCAGCTTCACGTCTGGAGCCGTGTCGCTGTAATCGGCCCATTCCTCGGTGCGATCGATCGCCAGGGTATCCAAGCCGTCAGGGATCGGCAGTTGCTGCAACGCCCGCGAGTGAGTCAGCAGCAACCGGGCGCGGCTGTCTTGCATCATGTACAGCAGGCGATCACGCGGGTATTCGATATCCAGCGGCACATACACCCCGCCCGACTTGAGCACCGCGAGGAACGCCACCATGATCTCGGCGCTGCGTGGCATGGCAATCGCTACGCGCACTTCCGGGCCCACACCACGGGCGATCAGCGCACGGGCCAGGCGGTTGGCCTGGCGGTCCAGCTCGCCGTAAGTCAGGGTCTGCGCGTCGAACTTCACCGCCACGGCCTCCGGTGTTTCAGCGGCGCGGTCAGCGACCAATTCGTGCACCAGGCGCGTGGCCGGGAAGCCGGAATCGGTGCGGTTCCACAGTTGCAAGATGTGCTGCTGCTCGTCGCGATCCAGCAGGTTCAATTGGCCAAGGGTTTGCGACTGATCATCGACCATCGCCTGCAACAGGTTCTGCCAGTGGCGCGCCATGCGCTCGATGGTCGAGGCGTCGAACAGATCGGTGGCATAACCCAGCGACGCCCACAGCCCGTCGCGGTTTTCCTGCACGTCCAGGTCGAGGTCGAAGTGGGCCGTGCGGCGCTCCCACGTCAAGCCTTCGATGCGCAAGTGCGCGAGTGCCGACGGCGTATCGCCCGGGCGCCCTTCGGCCTGGTGGTTGAACATCACTTGGAACAGCGGGTTGAGGCTCAGGCTGCGCTCCGGCTGCAAGGCTTCCACCAACTGCTCGAACGGCAGGTCCTGGTGGGCCTGGGCCTCCAGCGCGCGCTGTTTGACCTGGGCCAGCAACTGGGCAACGGTCGTCTGCCCATCGATCTCGGCCTTGAGCACCTGAGTATTGACGAAGAAGCCAATCAGGCGCTCGGTTTCCACGCGGTTGCGGTTGGCAATGGGCACGCCGACGCGGATGTCCTGCTGGCCGCTGTAGCGGTGCAACAACGTCTGGAACGAGGCCAGCAGCAACATGAACAACGTCACACCGTGAACCTGGGCCAATGCCTTGAGATCGGTGGCCAGGGCCGCTGGCAGCGCTACGTCCAGGCGAGCGCCGCGATGGCTCTGCTGCGCCGGGCGCTGATGATCGAACGGCAGCTCCAGCACCGGTTGTTCACCCCCCAGCAGGTCGTGCCAATACGCCAATTGACGCGCCTTCTCGCCGGCCTCCATCCAATCGCGTTGCCACAGCGCATAGTCGGCGTACTGGATCGGCATGCCCGGCAATTGCGGCATCTCGCCCTGGCTGAAGGCGGCATACAGCTGCACCAGCTCGTCGACCATCACCTGCATCGACCAGCCATCGGAGACGATATGGTGCTGCACCAACACCAAGACATGCTCGTCCTCGGCCAGGCGCAGCAGAGTCACACGCAACAGCGGCCCGGCTTGCAGATCGAACGGCCGGGCAATCTCGGCGGCGACCTGCGCGTGCAGATCGGTCTCGCTCACCTCACCCAGGGCAATCGACACCGGGGCCTGGGCTTGAATGACTTGGCGCGCGCCCTCTGGCAGCACCTGAATACAGGTGCGCAAGCTCTCATGGCGAGCGACCAGGGCATCGAAACTACGTTGCAGCGCCGAACGGTCCAACGCACCCTTGAGGCGCAGGGCGCTGGGGATGTGGTAAGCCGCGCTGTGCGGGTCCAGTTGCCAGAGGAACCACTGGCGCTCCTGGGCATAGGACAACGGCAGTGGTTGCTCGCGGCTGGCCGGCAACAACGCGGGAACCGGCTCGCCAACGCTTGCTTCCAGGGCGTGCAAGGCGGCGGCAAAGCGTTCGAGACGCGGTTGTTCGAAAAGCAGTTTCAACGGCACTTCACGCCCCAGGGCATGACGCAGACGCGACACCACCTGCATCGCCAGCAACGAGTGGCCACCCCGCTCAAAGAAGTGATCCGCCAGCCCGACCCGCTCGACACCCAGGATGTCGGCCCAGAGGGCCGCGACCTGTTGCTCAAGCTCCGTCACCGGCGCGACCCAGGCGTGTTGCGGCTGGCTGGCGTCGGGTTTCGGCAGTGCCTGGCGATCCAGTTTGCCGTTCGGATTGAGCGGCATGCGGTCGAGGAAGATCAGGTGCGCCGGCACCATGTAGTCCGGCAGTTGCTCACGCAAGGTAGCCTTGAGCGCTTCGGCATCCTGTTGCTCGGCGACCAGGTAGGCGATCAGTTGATGGTCGGCCGCCAACACCAGCGCTTCACGCACGCCGGGCTGGGCCAGCAGCAACGTCTCGATTTCCCCCAGCTCAATGCGGAAACCACGGATTTTTACCTGATGGTCGACACGCCCGACGTACTCGATCACCCCGTCGGCACGGTAGCGCGCCAGGTCGCCGGTGCGGTACAGGCGCTCGCCGGTTGCGCCGAACGGGTCCGGCACAAAGCGTTCGGCGGTCAACAGCGCACGGTTCAGATAGGCGCGGGCCAAACCGCAGTGGCTGCCGATATACAGCTCGCCCACCGCGCCCAGTGGCGCCAGGTTCAAGTCGCGATCCAGCACGTACAGGGCACGGCCTGGCAAGGAGCGACCAATCGGGCTGGCGGTAGCGCCAATGGTCTCGCTGGACGTGCAATCCAGCACGCTCGAGACCACCGTGGCCTCGGTCGGGCCGTAGGTATTCAACAATCGAACATGGCCCAGGCCGGCCTTCAACCACTGTGCCGGGCCGTCCAGCGGCATGGCTTCGCCGCCGATATGGATCTGGCGCAGCGCGCCATATGTGCGCGGCCCCGCCGCCAGGCAGTCGAGCAAAAACAGGTTCCAGTAGGCGGTGGGCAAATCGGCCAGGGTGACGCCTTGAGCGATGATTTCCTCGTACAACCGCGCGCTGTCCCACAGCTCCGGGCCGCGCAACACCACGGTGGCGCCATGGGTCAGCGCCGGGTAGAGCTGCTCGACGAACCCGTCGAAGTTCAGGGTGGCGAATTGCAGGACGCGATCGTCCTGGGTCAACCGCGAATAGCCCGCCGCGATACTGGAGAACTCGGTCAGCGCCCCATGGTTGATCGCCACGCCCTTGGGTTTGCCGGTGGAACCGGAGGTGTAAATCACATAGGCGAGGTTTTGCGGGTCGACGGCTACCTGCGGATCCGTCTCGGGGTACTGAGTCAAATCCGTATGCGTCAGGTCCAGCGTCGCCAAGCCTTCGGGCAGCGGCAGGTCGAGAGTCGCCTGGGTCAGCACCAGGCGCACGCCGCTGTCTTCAAGCATATGCAGCAGGCGTTCACGCGGGTATTGCGGGTCGAGCGGCACATAGGCGCCGCCGGCCTTGAGCACCGCCAGCAGGCTCACCACCATCTCGAAGGAGCGCGCCACCGCCACGCCGACCAGCCCTTCGGGGCCGACACCTCGAGCGATCAGCGCATGGGCCAGGCGGTTGGCTCGGCAGTTCAATTCGGCATAGCTCAGCGACTGTCCGCTCAGGCACAGTGCCGTGTGCTCCGGGCGTTGCAGCGCTTGCGCCGCGAACAGCCCATGCACACCCGCACTGTGTTGCAACACTGGCGCTGCGTGATTCCAGTCCTGTAACAGCCCGCGTTGCTGGGCCTCGGTCAACATCGTCAGTTGCGCGATGCGCGCGCCCGCCCGCCCGACGACGGCACGCAGCAAGCCCTGCCAATGCTCGGCCATGCGCTGCACGGTGGCGGCGTCGAACAGGTCAGTGGCGTAGGTCAGCGAGGCCCAAATACCGTCGGGCGATTCCTGGGTGTCCAGGCTCAAGTCGAACTGGGCGCTCTGGCTGTCCCACTCCAGCGCCTCCACCGCCAGGCCGGGCAACTGCTGCTCGCCGCGTACCCTGCGGCCTTCAGTCTGGTGGTTGAACATCACCTGGAACAGCGGGTTGTGGCTCAGGCTGCGCTCCGGTTGCAGGGCTTCCACCAACTGCTCGAACGGCAGGTCCTGATGACTCTGGGCTTGCAGCGCGCGCTGCTTGACCTGGGTGAGCAACTGGCTGAAGGTCATCTGCCCGTCGATATCGGCCTTGAGCACCTGGGTGTTGACGAAGAAGCCGATCAGGCGTTCGGTCTCCGCGCGGTTGCGGTTGGCGATCGGCACGCCGACACGGATATCCGACTGCCCGCTGTAGCGATACAACAGGGTCTGGAACGACGCCAGCAACAGCATGAACAGCGTCACGCCCTCACGCTGGGCCAACGCTTTGAGGCCGGTGACCAGCGTCGCCTCCAGGCCCATGTCCAGTCGCGCGCCGCGATAGCTTTGTACGGCCGGGCGCGGGTGGTCCAGCGGCAACTCCAATACCGGCTGCTCGCCCCCCAGTTGCTCGCGCCAGTACTCCAATTGGCGCTCTTTCTCACCGGCTTCCATCCAACTGCGCTGCCACAAGGCGTAGTCCGGGTATTGAATCGCCAAGGCCGGCAAGCGCGCCTCCTGGCCCTGGCTGTAAGCCACATAACACTGCACCAGCTCATCGACCATCACTTGCATCGACCAGCCGTCTGACACGATGTGGTGCAGCACCAGCACCAGCACATGCTCATCCGGCGCCAGTTGCAGCAGCTTGACCCGTAGCAGCGGGCCTTGCTGCAGGTCGAACGGCTTGGCGACTTCTGCTTGCACCAGCGCTTCAAGCTGCTCGGGGTCACCGTTTTCATGGGCGATTTCAACGCGCACCACGGGGTCGATCACCTGCAGCACCTACTCGGCATCTTGATGCAGGTGGGTGCGCAGGCTTTCATGGCGGGCCAGCAGGCTATCGAAGCTGCGTTGCAGGGCGACACGGTCGAGCCGGCCCTTGAGCCGCAAGGCGCGCGGCAAGTTGTAGGCCGGGCTTTGCGGCTCCAGTTGCCACAAAAACCACTGCCGCTCCTGGGCATAAGAGAGTCGAAGGGGCTCACCGTCCTGACGCTTGAAAACCGGGGCAATCTCAAACAGGTTGATGCCTTGTTGCTTGAGCATGACCGCCAACGCTTTCTTTTGTTGCGCAGAAAGTGACCCTACCGACTCGATTAATGCTTGCACGCCACGCCCCTCAGGAAATCAATTTATCCAAATCTTCTGCTGATAGACGTTTGAGGGCCTCCAAGGATTTAGCCAATGCGTCCTGCACCGGCGAATTAATTGTCTGTTGCGCCGCCACGCCGGCAGTGAATTCGGCCAGGGTCGGTGTGGTGAAAATCGATTTGACGTCGAATTCGCTGTGCAACTGCTCACGCAGGCGAACCACCACTTGCGTGGCCAGCAGGGAATGGCCGCCCAGTTCGAAGAAGTTGTCGTGCAAGCCCACACGCTCCACCTCCAGCACCTCGGCCCAGATCGCGGCAATCTGCTGCTCCAGCTCACTCTGCGGCGCGACGTACGGCCGTGCCTGCAAGTTGGCATCCACCTTGGGCAGCGCTTTGCGGTCCAGCTTGCCGTTGGGGCTGAGCGGCATCTGCTCCAGCAGCATCCATTGCGCCGGGACCATATAGTCCGGCAAATGGCTGGCCAGGTGGGTGCTCAAGACGTCACGCCAATCCTCCTCGACGCCTTGCAGCACCAGGTAGCCAACCAGGAATTTGCCGTCGACCGCCAACACCGCGGCCTCACGCACCCACTCGTGCTCCAGCAGGCGCGCTTCGATTTCGCCCAGTTCGATACGCAGGCCACGCAATTTCACCTGATGGTCAATGCGCCCGGCGTATTCGATCACGCCGTCGTCGCGGTAGCGCGCCAGGTCGCCGGTGCGGTACAGGCGCTCACCTTTTACGAACGGGTTGGCAATGAAACGCTCGGCGGTCAGCGCCGGACGACGGTGATAACCCCGCGCCAGACCGACGCCACCCAGGTACAGCTCGCCCAGTACGCCGACCGGGGCGGGCTCGAAGTTGTTGTCGAGGATGTAGCAGCCGAGGTTGGCAATCGGACGGCCAATCGGTACGGCATCGCGGCCTTCTTCAATGCAGGTCCAGTGGGTCACGTCGATGGCGGCTTCGGTCGGGCCATAGAGGTTGTAGAGCGCGGCGTGCGGAAGCTTGGCGAACACCTGCTGCTGCGCATCCACGGGCAAGGCTTCGCCACTGCACACAATGCGTTGCAGGCTATGGCAATGGGCGACTTCCGGGGCCTGGAGAAACGCCTGCAACATCGACGGCACGAAGTGCAGCGTGGTGATCTGTTCAGCCTTGATCAGGCTGATCAGCTTGGCTGGATCGCGGTGATCCCCCGGCGCTGCCACAACCAGACGCGAACCGGTCATCAGCGGCCAGAAGAATTCCCACACCGACACGTCGAAGCTGAACGGGGTCTTTTGCAGCACACTGTCGCTGGCATCCAGGGTGTAGGCTTCCTGCATCCAGTGCAGGCGGTTAAGCAACGCCGCATGCCGGTTGCCCGCCCCCTTGGGTTGGCCGGTGGAGCCGGAGGTGTAGATCACGTAGGCCAGGTTTTCGCCGTCCAAGGCGATGCCGGGGTTCTCTTCGCTGTAGCCTTCGAATGTTGATTCACCCAACACCAGGGTTTCCAAACCTTGGGGAATCGGCAGTTGCGCCAGCACCTGCGCTTGAGTCAGCAGCAGCTTCACGCCGCTGTCTTCGAGCATGTAGGCCAGGCGTTCGCGCGGGTACTCCGGGTCCAGCGGCACGTACGCACCGCCGGCCTTGAGCACCGCCAGCAAGCCGACCACCATTTCGACGGAACGCTCCAGCGCCAGGCCCACCAGCACATCCGGCCCGACGCCTGCCTCGATCAAACGATGGGCCAGGCGATTGGCGCGGCGGTTCAGCTCGGCATAGCTCAGCGACACATCGCCGAAACGCAACGCCGGCGCCTGCGGTGCACGCGCGACTTGCGCTTCAATCAGCTCATGCACGCAACGCTGCGACGGGTAGTCCCGTGCGGTGGCATTCCAGTCCTGCAGCACCTGCCGACGCTCGGTGATATCCAGCATCGGCAAATCGCCCAGGCGCTGTTGGCCGTCATCGACCATGGCCTGCAACAGGTTGACCAGGTGCCGGCCATAACCGTGCACGGTCGAAGCCTTGAAATAGCCATGGGCAAAACTGAAGTGCAGCGACAGGGTCTCGCCGAGGTCCACCAGCACGGTCAGCGGGTAACTCGTTTGTTCATGGGCCTTGGGCACGCCGAAGCGAATACCGCTGCCGCCGCTCTGTTCCAGGGCTTTGGACACCGGGTAGTTTTCGAACACCAGGATGTTGTCGAACAGTGCCGCCCCGCCCTGCCCGGCCCACCGTTGAATGTCATACAGGCCGGTGTGTTCATGCTCGCGCAGCGCCAGGTTCTGCGCCTGGACCGCCTGCAACCAGTCGGCCACCGTGTGTTGCCCGTCCACGGCGCAGATCACCGGCAAGGTGTTGATGAACAGGCCAAGCTGTTGCTCTACACCGGAAAGCTCCGCCGGACGCCCGGCCACGGTGGCGCCGAAAGACACCACCGCCTGGCCGCTATGGCGTTGCAGCAGAATCAACCAGGCCGCCTGCACCAGCGTATTGAGGGTGACCTTATTGCAACGTGCAAAGGCTTCCAGCCGCGCGGTCAGCGATTGCGCCAGGCTGTACCGGTAGTCGCCATAGCCGTCGATAGCGTCGGGCTGGCGGCTGCCCAGGCGGGTCGGCGTTTGCAGCGCGCTCAACTGCGCGCGCCAGAAGGCTTCAGTGGCGTCGGCATCCCGCTGTTGCAGCCAGCCAATGTAGTCGCGATAGCGTCCGCCAGCCTCGGGGACGGCCACGCCGGCATAGCGTTGCAGCACTTCGCCAAACAGACGCGAGTTGCTCCAGCCATCCATCAGGATGTGGTGATAGGTGTAGATCAGCTCATGGCGCTGCTCATCGGTGCGCACCAGCAGCAAACGCAGCAGTGGCGCCTTGGCCAGGTCGAAGCCCTGGCGGCGCTGGGCACGCTGCAGGTTGTGCAGTTCCAGTTCACGTTCGGGCATGGCGCGCCAGTCCAGCACTTCGATCCGCACTGGCGCATCGCGGTACACCACCTGGCACGGCCACTCCAACTGGCCTTCCCAGAAGAACCCCGTGCGCAACACCTCATGGGCCTGCACCGTGGCCTGCCAGGCTTGCTGGAAGCGTGCCACGTCGAGGCCCTCGGCCGTGACGCGGACCTGGTTGATGTAGTCGCCCGCGGCCTGTTCATACAGGGTGTGGAACAACATGCCCTGCTGCATCGGCGACAAGGTGTAGATATCCTCCACGCCCTCGGCGGCCAGCGGCAGCGACTCCAGTTGTGCCTGGTCCAGGCGCGACAATGGGAAGTCGCAGGCCGTGAAGCCGCTGTTGCCCGGGGTGCAGCAGTGCTCTATCAGGGCCGTCAATTCGCGGGTAAACGCCTCGCTCAGCGCTTCGATCTCACGGGCCTCGAACATCAATGGGCTGAAGGTCCAGCCGATCTGCAACTCAC
The DNA here is from genome assembly GCF_029457515.1 of Pseudomonas sp. G11. Taxonomy (NCBI): domain Bacteria; kingdom Pseudomonadati; phylum Pseudomonadota; class Gammaproteobacteria; order Pseudomonadales; family Pseudomonadaceae; genus Pseudomonas; species Pseudomonas sp. G11. The sequence goes on along the minus strand of NZ_CP120377.1, from coordinate 3,252,925 downwards.
CGCCATACACCTGGCCATTGAGGGTCAACCAGTTGCTCAACGGGGTATCGGGGCTCTGCTCGGCGCCGGCAGGTTCCGACGCGGGGGCAAACAGGCCGTCCGGCTGATCAAAACTGCCGTCGAACTGGCCCAGGTAGTTGAAGGTGATACGCGGCTGCGGCAATTGGCTGAAGGCCTGGCGTGTCGACGCATCGCCCAGGTAGCGCAGCGCGCCAAAGCCCAGGCCCTTGTTGGGGATAGCACGCAGTTGCGCCTTGATCTGCTTGATCGAGCCGGCCAGGGTCGCGGCCGGGGTCAGGCGGACCGGGAACAGGCTGGTGAACCAACCCAGGGTGCGGGTCAGGTCGATGTCGTCAAACAAGTCTTCGCGGCCATGGCCTTCAAGCTGGATCAGGCTTGAAGCGTGCCCGCTCCACTGGCAGATCACCCGTGCCAGGGCGGTCAGCAGCAGATCGTTGATCTGCGTGCGATAGGCCGTGGGTGCCTGTTGCAGCAGTTGCCGGGTGTGTTCGGCATCCAGTTGGCTGACCACGGTCTGCGCCAACCGGCCGGGGCACGCACCTTGCGGATCGCGGCACGGCAAGTCGGTGGCCACGCCCTGCAACTGCTGTAGCCAGAAGTCTTTTTCCGCCTGCATCGAGGGGCCGCGCGCGTGGGCCTGCAAGCGCTCGGCCCAGGCCTTGAACGATGACGTCTTGGCCGGCAGCGTATGTTGGCGATACAGGCTTTGCAGGTCTTCAAGGAATACCCGCCAGGACACGCCGTCCACCACCAAGTGGTGCATCACCAGCAACAGGCGCTGGGAGCCATCGGCCAACTCGGCGAGTACCGCGCGCAGCAACGGGCCATGTTGCAGGTCCAGGCTACGTTGGGCCCGTTCGCAGAGGGCCAGGAGTTCGCTGGCATCTTGTACGCGCTCGTGCCACAGCAGGCTCGCGCTCGGTGCGTCATGGCGCGCGACCCAGCCATCGGCCTGCTGGCTGAAACTCAGGCGCAGCACATCGTGATGCCGGGTGATGGCTTGCAGGGCTGCCGTCAACCGCTCGGCCTCTAGCGGCTGGCGCGGGGTCAGCAGCAGCGATTGGTTCCAGTGATGCGCGTGCGGCAGTTTTCGTTCGAAAAACAGTTGCTGGAACGGCAGCAACGGCGTCAACCCCTGCACCGGGCCCTGGTCGATCACGTGGGCGGTCTGCAACTGCGCCACGCGCGCCAGGCTGCGCACGGTCTGATGCTGGAACAGGGCCTTGGCGCTGAAGTGGATACCTTCGGCACGGGCGCGGCTGACCACCTGGATCGAGATGATCGAGTCGCCGCCGCGTTCGAAGAAATTGTCGTTCAAGCCGACGTGCTCGACCCCGAGTACTTGCGCCCAGATCGCGGCGATCCGTTGTTCCAGCGCACTTTGCGGGGCTTCGTACGGTTGCGCGGCTTCGGGTTTTGGCAGGGCCTTGCGGTCCAGCTTGCCATTAGGGCTGAGCGGCATCTGCTCCAGTCTCAGCCATTGGGCCGGCACCATATAGTCCGGCAAATGGCTGGCCAGGTGGGCGCTCAAGACCTCACGCCAATCCTCCTCGGCGCCTTGCAGCACCAGGTAGCCGACCAGGTATTTGCCGTCGACCGCCAACACCGCGGCCTCACGTACGTGATCGTGCTCCAGCAGACGCGCTTCGATTTCGCCCAGCTCGATGCGCAGGCCACGCAATTTCACCTGATGGTCAATGCGCCCGGCGTATTCGATTACGCCATCGTCGCGATAACGCGCCAGGTCGCCGGTGCGGTACAGGCGTTCGCCTTTTACGAACGGGTTGGCGATGAAACGCTCGGCGGTCAACGCCGGACGACGGTGATAACCGCGCGCCAGGCCGATACCCCCCAGGTACAACTCGCCCAGTACGCCGACCGGAGCGGGCTCGAAGTTGTTGTCGAGGATGTAGCAGCCGAGGTTGGCAATCGGACGGCCAATCGGTACGGCGTCGCGGCCCTCTTCAATGCAGGTCCAGTGGGTCACGTCGATGGCGGCTTCGGTCGGGCCATAGAGGTTGTAGAGCGCGGCGTGCGGAAGTTTGGCGAAGACTTGTTGCTGCGCATCCACCGGTAAGGCTTCGCCGCTGCAGATGATGCGTTGCAGGCTGTGGCAATCGGCGACTTCCGGGTCCTGGAGAAACGCCTGCAACATCGACGGCACGAAGTGCAGCGTGGTGATCTGTTCGGTCTGAATCAGGCTGATCAGCTTGGCTGGATCGCGGTGATCCCCCGGTGCTGCCACAACCAGGCGCGAACCGGTCATCAGCGGCCAGAAGAATTCCCACACCGACACGTCGAAGCTGAACGGGGTCTTTTGCAGCACGCTGTCGCTGGCATCCAGGGTGTAGGCTTCCTGCATCCAGTGCAGGCGGTTAAGCAACGCCGCATGCCGGTTGCCCGCCCCCTTGGGTTGGCCGGTGGAGCCGGAGGTGTAGATCACGTAGGCCAGGTTTTCGCCGTCCAAGGCGATGCCGGGGTTCTCTTCGCTGTAGCCTTCGAGTGTTGATTCACCCAGCACCAGGGTTTCCAAACCTTGGGGGATCGGCAGTTGCGCCAGCACCTGCGCTTGAGTCAGCAGCAGCTTCACGCCGCTGTCTTCGAGCATGTAGGCCAGGCGGTCGCGCGGGTATTCCGGGTCCAGCGGCACGTATGCACCGCCGGCCTTGAGCACCGCCAGCAGGCCAACCACCATTTCGACGGAGCGCTCCAGCGCCAGCCCCACCAGCACATCCGGCCCGACGCCTGCCTCGATCAAACGATGGGCCAGGCGATTGGCGCGGCGGTTCAGCTCGGCATAGCTCAGCGACACATCGCCGAAACGCAACGCTGGCGCCTGCGGTGCACGCGCGACCTGCGCTTCAATCAGCTCATGCACGCAACGCTGCACTGGGTAGTCCCGCGCGGTGGCGTTCCATTGGTAAACGATTTGCTCGCGCTCAGCCGCGTCCAGCACCGCCAGGTCCTGCAACGGCAACGCCGGGTTGGCCACGGCCACGCGCAACAGGCCCAGCCAGTGGCGCAGCATGCGCGACGCCGTGGCGGCGCCGAACAGGTCGGTGGCGTAGGTCAACGAGGCCCGCACGCCGTCGGCGCTTTCCTGGGTGTCCAGGCTCAGGTCGAACTGGGCGCTGCGGGTCTCCCATTCCAGGTTGGCCACGCGCAGGCCCGGCAGTTGCCGGGCGCTCGCCTGGGTGTTGGCCTGATGGTTGAACATCACCTGGAACAACGGGTTGTGGCTCAAGGTACGTTCCGGTTGCAACGCCTCGACCAACTGCTCGAAGGGCAGGTCCTGGTGGGCCTGGGCTTCCAAGGCGCGGCGCTTGGTGTGCTGGAGCAATTGAGCAAAGCTCATTTGGCCGTCGAGATCGGCCTTGAGCACCTGGGTGTTGACGAAAAAGCCGATCAGCGATTCGGTCTCGACGCGGTTGCGGTTGGCAATCGGCACGCCGACCCGGATGTCCTGCTGGCCGCTGTAGCGATACAGAAACGCCTGGAACGACGCCAGCAGCAGCATGAACAGCGTCACGCCTTCACCCTGGGCCAAGGCTTTCACCCCGGCCACCAGCGCGGGTTCCAGGGCGATGTCCTGGCGCGCGCCCAGGAAGCTCTGTTGCGCCGGACGCGGGTGATCGAGGGGCAGCTCCAGCACCGGTTGCGTGCCACCGAGTAGCTCACGCCAATAGGCCAACTGCCGCGCCTTCTCGCCCGCTTCCATCCAGCGGCGTTGCCATAGGGCGTAGTCAGCGTACTGGATCGGCAACGGCGCCAGGGTGCAGTCCTCGCCCTGGCTGTAGGCCGCGTAGCGTTGCATCAGCTCCTGCACCATCACGCCCATGGACCAACCGTCCGAGACAATATGGTGCTGCACCAGCACCAGTACGTGCTCGTCTTCACTCAGGGTGAGCAGGCTGACCCGCAGCAGCGGACCTTGCTGCAAATCGAACGGCCGCGCGATTTCGGCTTCCACGCGCGCCTTGAGCCGGGCCTCGTCGACCGGGCTTTCAGCGATCCGGACCACGGCATGGGCCAGCACTTCCTGGGAACGCTGTTCATCGCCCAGGTGCAAACGGGTGCGCAGGCTTTCATGCCGCGCCACCAGGGCATCGAAGCTGCGTTGCAGGGCAGCCTTGTCCAGCCGCCCGCTCAGGCGCAGGGCTCCGGGGACGTGATACGCGGCGCTGTCCGGGTCGAGCTGCCAGAGGAACCACTGGCGCTCTTGGGCGTAGGACAGCGGCAAGTGTTGGCCGTCCTCGCGGATCGCGGCAATCGGCAATTGAGCGAAACTCATGCCACGGCTTTGCAGACGTTGATAGAACTGCTGGCGCTGTTCCAGCGGCAAGCGAAGAAAGCGCGAGACCAGGTCGATATTCGGGTTGGAAAGCATGGTTCAAATCGCCTCTAGTTCGCTCAAAAAGTCACGAAGGTCATCAAAATCTTCCGCCGTACCCGCGCGGAAGGTGGCAGCCGCCTGGGCATAGGCGCGCAGTGAATCGGTCTGGAACACTTCCACCAGCGGCACTTCCAGGCCCAGTTCAGCCTGGACCCGCGAGGTGATCTGGATGGCCAGCAGCGAATGGCCGCCGACTTCGAAGAAGTTGTCGTTCAAGCCCACCTTCGGCAGACGCAGCACCTCGGCCCAGATCGCGGCGATCTGTTGCTCCAGCTCGGTTTCAGGCGCCACGTAGTGTTGTTGCAACTGGCTCGGGTCCGGCGCGGGCAAGCCCTTGCGGTCGAGCTTGCCGTTGGGGGTCAGCGGCATCTGCGCGAGGAACATGAAGTGCGCGGGTACCATGTAGTCCGGCAGGCGGGACTTGAGGGCGCGGCGCAGGGCATCGCGGAACTCCACCGCGTTGATCAGGGCGGGGTCGGCAGGCACCACATAGGCCACCAGTTGCTTGCCGGTCGGGCCGTCCTGGGCCACGACCACGGTTTCGCCGACGCTGTCCTGCTCTCGCAGGCGCGCTTCGATTTCGCCCAGTTCGATGCGGAAGCCGCGGATCTTCACTTGATGGTCGACGCGGCCAAGGTAATCCACCACGCCATTTGGGCGGCCACGGGTCAGGTCGCCGCTGCGGTACACGCGGCTGCCGGGTTTGCCGAAGGGGTCTGGCACGAAACGTTCGGCGGTCAGTGCCGGACGTTCCAAGTAACCCCGGGCCACGCCCTCCCCGCCCAGGTACAACTCACCGGCCACACCGATGGGTTGCAGGTTGAGTTGCGCGTCCAGCACATAGCCGCTGCGGTTGCCGAGCAGTGTGCCGATGGGCGCATAGACCGCCCCGCATGGGTCACCCTTGCGGGCCTTCCACAGCAGCGGCGTGACCACGGTTTCGGTCGGGCCGTAGCCATTGAACAGGTAGGTCGGTTTCAGCGCGCGCCAGGCCAGGTCGTAGCTGGCTTGCGCCACCGCATCCCCGCCGAAGCAGTACACCCGCACAGCCGGTGGGTGACCGTCGCGCTCGGCATGCTCGGCCAGCTGTTGCAGGTACACCGGCGGGAACACGGCCATCGTCACCTGGTGGCGATGCATCTGCGCGTAGGTGTATTCGGGCAACCACAGGCTGTCATCGCGGATCAGCACGCTTGCACCGTTGATCAGCGGGTGCATCCAGCCTTCGTGGGAACCGTCGAAGGCGAACGACATGAAGTGCAGTTCGCAATCGGCCGGCGAGGTTTCATAGCGCTCGCCGGTGGCAATGATGTGCGCCACCAGCGGGCCGTGGGACACCGCCACGCCCTTGGGCAGGCCGGTGGAGCCGGAGGTGTAGATCACGTAGGCGAGGTTGTCGCCGTGCAGCTTCACGTCTGGAGCCGTGTCGCTGTAATCGGCCCATTCCTCGGTGCGATCGATCGCCAGGGTATCCAAGCCGTCAGGGATCGGCAGTTGCTGCAACGCCCGCGTATGCGTCAGCAGCAACCGGGCGCGGCTGTCTTGCATCATGTACAGCAGGCGATCACGCGGGTATTCGATATCCAGCGGCACATACACCCCACCCGCCTTGAGCACCGCGAGGAACGCCACCATGATCTCGGCGCTGCGCGGCATGGCAATCGCCACGCGCACTTCCGGGCCCACACCACGGGCGATCAGCGCACGGGCCAGGCGGTTGGCCTGGCGGTCCAGCTCGCCGTAAGTCAGGGTCTGCGCGTCGAACTTCACCGCCACGGCCTCCGGTGTTTCAGCGGCGCGGTCAGCGACCAATTCGTGCACCAGGCGCGTGGCCGGGAAGCCGGAATCGGTGCGGTTCCACAGTTGCAAGATGTGCTGCTGTTCGTCGCGATCCAGCAGGTTCAATTGGCCAATGCTCTGCGCCTGATCATCGACCATCGCCTGCAACAGGTTCTGCCAGTGGCGCGCCATGCGCTCGATGGTCGAGGCGTCGAACAGATCGGTGGCATAACTCAGCGAGGCGCCCAGTTGCTCCGGGGACTCTTCGATATCCAGGGTCAGGTCGAATTGCGCGACGGCTTCGTCCCAGCTCACCGGGCTCATGTCCAACTGCGCCAGGCTCCGTAAATGCCGGCCGGACTGGCTGATATGGTGGTTGAACGCGACCTGGAACAACGGGCTAAGGCTCAGGCTGCGCTCCGGCTGCAGGGCTTCGACCAACTGCTCGAACGGCAGGTCCTGGTGGGCCTGGGCCTCCAGCGCACGCTGTTTGACCTGGGCCAGCAACTGGCGGACGGTGGTGTGCCCATCGATGTCGGCCTTGAGTACCTGGGTGTTGACGAAGAAGCCGATCAGGCCCTCGATCTCCACGCGGTTGCGGTTGGCGATGGGCACGCCGACGCGAATATCCCGTTGGCCGCTGTAGCGATGCAACAGCGCCTGGTAAGCCCCCAGCAACAGCATGAACACGGTCACGCCTTCACGCTGGGCGAGGGCCTGGAGACGCTCGACCAACGGCACCGGCAGCGCAATATTCAGGCGCGCGCCACGATGGGTAGGCACCGCCGGGCGCTGATGATCGAACGGCAGCTCCAGCACCGGTTGTTCGCCCCCCAGCAGGTCTCGCCAGTAAGCCAGCTGGCGCGCCTTCTCCCCCGCCTCCATCCAGTCGCGCTGCCACTGCGCGTAATCGGCGTACTGGATCGGCAAGGCCGGCAGTTGCAGCATTTGGCCCTGGCTATAGGCGGCGTAGAGTTGCACCAGTTCATCGACCATCACCTGCATCGACCAGCCATCGGAGATGATGTGGTGCTGCACCAGCACCAAGACATGCTCGTCCTCGGCCAGGCGCAACAGGGTCACACGCATCAGCGGGCCCTGGCGCAGGTCGAACGGCTGGGTGATGCGCGCCTCGACCTGCGCCTTGAGATGGGCTTCATCGGTGTCGACCGGGTGCAATTCGATCCGCGCCCGCGGGCTGATCACTTGAACGGTACGACCGGCCTCTGACTGGAAGTGGGTACGCAGGCTTTCGTGGCGCGCCACCAGCGTATCGAAGGCGCGCTGCAGGGCGTCGCGATCCAGCCGGCCTTTCAGGCGCAAGGCGCGGGGCACATGGTAGGCGGCGCTGTGCGGGTCCAGTTGCCAAAGGAACCACTGGCGCTCCTGGGCATAGGACAGGGCCAAGGGTTGGTCACGTTCGGCCCGCTCAATCCGGGTGATTGCAACGCGGGCCTGGGTCAAGGCGCGGACAAAGTTGCCCAGCACGGGCTGCTCAAACAGCGCCTTCACATTCACGTCCAGACCCAAGCCATGGCGCATACGTGACACGGCTTGGGTGGCCAATAGGGAGTGGCCGCCCAGCTCGAAGAAATGGTCGTGCATCCCGACACGTTCCACGTCGAGTACCTCAGCCCAGATCGCGGCGACCTGTTGCTCCAACTCGCTGCTCGGCGCGAGGTACTCACGGCCGACGACATCGGGCTTGGGCAGCGCTTTGCGGTCCAGCTTGCCGTTGGGGCTCAAGGGCATGTGCTCCAGCAGCATCCATTGCGCCGGGACCATATAGTCCGGCAAATGGCTGGCCAGGTGGGCGCTCAAGACCTCACGCCAATCCTCCTCGGCGCCTTGCAGCACCAGGTAGCCGACCAGGTATTTGCCGTCGACCGCTAGCACCGCGGCCTCACGCACCCAGTCGTGCTCCAGCAGGCGCGCTTCGATTTCGCCCAGTTCGATGCGCAGGCCACGCAATTTCACCTGATGGTCAATGCGCCCGGCGTATTCGATCACGCCGTCGTCGCGATAACGCGCCAGGTCGCCGGTGCGGTACAGGCGCTCACCTTTTACGAACGGGTTGGCGATGAAACGCTCGGCGGTCAGCGCCGGACGACGGTGATAACCCCGCGCCAGGCCGATCCCCCCCAGGTACAACTCGCCCAGTACGCCGACCGGAGCGGGCTCGAAGTTGTTGTCGAGGATGTAGCAGACGAGGTTGGCAATCGGACGGCCAATCGGTACGGCGTCGCGGCCCTCTTCAATGCAGGTCCAGTGGGTCACATCGATGGCCGCTTCGGTCGGGCCGTACAAGTTGTACAGCGCGGCGTGCGGAAGTTTGGCGAAGACTTGTTGCTGTGCGTCCACCGGCAAGGCTTCGCCACTGCACGCGATGCGTTGCAGGCTGTGGCAATGGGCGACGTCCGGGTCCTGGAGAAACGCCTGCAACATCGACGGCACGAAGTGCAGCGTGGTGATCTGTTCGGTCCGAATCAGGCTGACCAGTTTGGCTGGATCGCGATGATCACCTGGGGCTGCCACAACCAGGCGCGAACCGGTCATCAGCGGCCAGAAGAATTCCCACACCGACACGTCGAAGCTGAACGGGGTCTTTTGCAACACGCTGTCACTGGCATCCAGGGCGTAGGCTTCCTGCATCCAGTGCAGGCGGTTGAGCAACGCCGCATGCCGGTTTCCCGCCCCCTTGGGTTGGCCGGTGGAGCCGGAGGTGTAGATCACGTAGGCCAGGTTTTCGCCGTCCAAGGCGATGCCGGGGTTCTCTTCGCTGTAGCCTTCGAATGTTGATTCACCCAACACCAGGGTTTCCAAACCTTGGGGAATCGGCAGTTGCGCCAGCACCTGCGCTTGAGTCAGCAGCAGCTTCACGCCGCTGTCTTCGAGCATGTAGGCCAGGCGTTCGCGCGGGTACTCCGGGTCCAGCGGCACGTACGCACCGCCGGCCTTGAGCACCGCCAGCAAGCCGACCACCATTTCGACGGAACGCTCCAGCGCCAGGCCCACCAGCACATCCGGCCCGACGCCTGCCTCGAGCAAACGATGGGCCAGGCGATTGGCGCGGCGGTTCAGCTCGGTATAGCTCAGCGACACATCGCCGAAGCGCAACGCCGGCGCCTGCGGTGCACGCGCGACCTGCGCTTCAATCAGCTCATGCACGCAACGCTGCAACGGGTAGTCCCGCGCGGTGGCATTCCAGTCGCCGAGCACCTGGCGGCGCGCGGCCTCCGTCAGCGACGGCAAATCCCCCAGGCGCTGCGCTGTGGTGCAGGCCAAGCCTTGCAACAGGTACTGGAAGTGCGTGGCCAGTTGCTCGATCTGCGCCTCACTGAACACCTGCACATCAAAGCTGAACTCGAATTCCAGGCCCGCGCCTGCCCCCAACAAGACGGTCAGCGGGTAGTGGGTCTGCTCGATGTTCTGCACATCACTGAAGGTCAACCCGGCCGGCGCGCCAGCGGCCAGCGCGGCGGAAACCGGATAGTTTTCAAACACCAGCAGCGTGTCGAACAACGCCGCGCCACTGGCGCCCGCCCAACGCTGGATATCGAACAAGGGCGTGTGCTCGTGCTCACGCAAGCTGAGGTTCTGTGCCTGTACCTGTTGCAACCACTCACTGACCCACAAGGTCGGGCTCGGGGTGGCGATCACCGGCAAGGTATTGATGAACAGCCCGACCTGCTGCTCCACACCCGGCAACCCCGCCGGCCGCCCGGCCACCGTGGCGCCGAACACCACGGTGTCCTGGCCGGTCTGGCGTTGCAGCAGCAACAGCCAGGCGGCTTGCACCAGCGTGTTCAGGGTGATTTTGTGGGCCTGGGCAAACGCCTTGAGTGGCGCGGTCTGCGCGACGCTCAGGGCCAGGGCGTAGCTGCCCTTGGCCGAAGAATGCTCGGTCGGGGTGGCGCACGCCAAGCGCGTCGGCGCCTGCAACGTGGCCAACTGGCCTTTCCAGAATGCCTCGCTGGCCGACGAGTCCTGGCCTTGCAACCAGCCAATGTAGTCGCGGTAATGCCCTTGCAGCGCCGGCAACGGCTGGCCGACATAGTGCTGCAAGACCTCCCCCAGCAATTGCGCCCGGCTCCAACCGTCCAACAGGATGTGATGGTTGGTGAGGATCAGGTGGAAACGATCGACACCGATACGCACCAGTTTCAGGCTGAGCAACGGCGCCCGATCCAACACGAAACCTTGCGCGCGCGTGGATTCGCTCAACGCATCCAATGCCGCTTGCGGGTCTGGTTGCGCCTGCCAGTCGTACTCGACGAAGGGCAAGGCGCTCTCGCGATACACCGCTTGCAACGGCTGCGCCTGGTCCTGCTGCCAGATAAACCCGGTGCGCAACATGTCGTGCCGCGCCAGCACCTGCTCCCAGGCGCGTTTGAAGCGCGGCACGTCCAGGCCGTGGAGATTGGCGCGCAACTGGCTGACATAGATTGCGTCCTGATCCTGCTGGTACAGGCTGTGGAACAGCATGCCCTGTTGCATCGGTGACAGTGGGTACAGGTCCTGCACGTCGCGCGATGGCAGCGCCAGGTCGTCCAGTTGCCGTTGAGTGAGGCGGGCCAGGCTGACATCGGCCGGCGTGAAAGCACCGTGTTGCGGATCGACGCAATGCTCGATCAGCGCCAACAGCTCGCGCTGGTAATCGTCCGCCAGGCCCTGAAGGGTCGAGGCCTGGAACATCTCGCGGCTGAAGCCCCATTGCAGCGCCAGTTCGCCACCGTACACCTGGCCCTCCACCGTCAGCCAGTTGGCCAGCGGTGCCGTGGGGTCCTGGGCCTGGCCGCTGCCTTGGCTGGCGGGCACGAACAGCGCCGACTCATCGAACTGGCGGTCGAACTGGCCCAGGTAGTTGAAGGTAATGCGCGGCGCGGCCAACCCGGCGAGGGACGCGCGGGCCTCGGGCGTCCCCAGATAACGCAGCAGGCCGTAGCCCAGGCCCTTGTCGGGCACGGCACGCAGTTGCTCCTTGACCGCTTTGATCGCGCTCGACAACTCGCCATCGGCTTGCAGGCGGACCGGGAACAGGCTGGTGAACCAACCGACGGTGCGGGTCAGGTCGAGCCCATCGAACAGGTCTTCGCGGCCATGGCCTTCGAGCTGGATCAGCGCGGCAGGCTGGCCGCTCCAACGGCAGATCACGCGGACCAACGCGGTCAGCAGCAGGTCATTGACCTGGGTGCGATAGGCCAGCGGCGCGTCCTGCAACAACCGGCGGGTCTGCTCGGCATTGAGGCGGGTCTCGAGCCTGCCCTCCAGGTGGTTTTGCAGGCCGCCCTCGGGGTTGTCGCACGGCAGCTCGGTGTCGCTGGACTGGGCCTGCCAGTACGGCAATTGCGCGCTGAGGGTGCTTGCATGGGCCTGCAACTGCCGCGCCCAGTGCTGGTAGGCGCTGGTCTTGTTTGGCAAGGGCTGCTCGCGATAAGCCTGTTGCAGGTCCTCCAGCAGAATGCGCCAGGACACGCCATCGACCACCAGGTGGTGCACCACCAGCAGCAAGCGTTGTGTGCCATCGGCCAGGCTGACCAACGCGGCACGCAGCAGCGGGCCTTGCGCCAGGTCGAGGCTGCGCTGGGCTTCGTCACACAGTGCTGCCAGCTCAGCATCGGTGCTCGCGTGGGATTGCCACAACGCCGCCTCCGTCACCGGCACGGCGTAGGCTTGCTGCCAGCCGTCGCCCTGTGGGGTAAAACGCAGGCGCAGGGCGTCGTGATGGTTGATCAAGTGCGTCAAGGCGGCGTCCAGCCGCGCAGGCTCCAGCGCCTCGCGCGGGGTCAGCAACAGTGACTGGTTCCAATGCTGGCGCGCCGGGATCGCCTGGGCGAAAAAAACCTGCTGCACCGGGGTCAGGATCACCTCCCCGCTCACCGGGCCCTGATCGATAACGATCGACGCGTCCTGGCTCGCTACCCGCGCCAGGCTGCGCACACTCTGGTACTGGAACAGGTCGCGCGGGCTCAGGCGTATGCCCGCCTGGCGCGCGCGGCTGACCACCTGGATGGAGATGATCGAGTCGCCGCCCAGTTCGAAAAAATTGTCGTCCAGGCCGACCTGCTCGACCCCGAGCACATCGCGCCAGATCGCCGCCAACGCTTTCTGTACAGGCTCCTGCGGGGCAGCGAATGCCTGCTGCGCCACAGCTTCCGGCACTGGCAAGGCCTTGCGGTCGAGCTTGCCGTTGGCGGTCACCGGCAGCTGGTCCAGGGTGATCAAGTGGGTGGGGACCATGTACTCCGGCAAGCTGTCGAGCAGCCAGGCCTTGAGGTCGGTTGGCGCGTCGCCATTCGGCACCAGGTACGCCACCAACTGCTTGCCGCCGTGAACCAGCACCACGGCTTCACGTACGCCGGGGTGCTGCATCAGTTGCGCTTCAATTTCGCCCAGCTCGATGCGCAGGCCGCGCAACTTGACCTGATGATCGAGGCGGCCCAGGTATTCGAGCACGCCGTCGGCCCGTTGGCGCACGCGGTCGCCGGTACGGTACAGGCGCTCCCCCGCAACGAACGGGCTCGGCACAAAGCGCTCCGCCGTCAAGCCAGGGCGCCGATGGTAACTGCGCGCCAGGCCGGTGCCGCCCAGGTACAGCTCGCCGGATACGCCAGCGGGCACGGGGTTGAGCTGGGCGTCGAGCACATAGGTGGCGAGGTTGGCGATCGGGCGGCCAATGGGCACGCTATCGGCGCCTTCGTCGACGCACGTCCAGTGGGTCACGTCGATGGCGGCTTCGGTCGGGCCGTAGAGGTTGTACAGGGCGGCGTTCGGCAATTTGGCGAACACCTGGCGCTGCGCGTCGAGGGGCAATGCCTCGCCGCTGCACACGATGCGCTTGAGGCGGGTACAGCGCTGCACGCCCGGCTCATGGATAAACGCCTGGAGCATCGACGGCACAAAGTGCAAGGTGGTGATGGCGTGCTGGCCGATGGTCTCGATCAGGCGCGCGGGCTCGCGGTGTTCGCCTGGCGCGGCCACCACCAGGCGAGCGCCGGTCATCAGCGGCCAGAAGAACTCCCATACCGATACGTCAAAGCTGAACGGAGTTTTCTGCAGGACCGCGTCACTGGCATCCAACGCGTAGGCCTGCTGCATCCAGCACAGGCGGTTGACCAGTGCACGGTGGCTGTTGCCGGCGCCCTTGGGCTTGCCGGTGGAGCCGGAGGTGTAGATCACGTAGGCCAGGTTCTGCGCCTGCATGGGCACCGCCGGCGAGGCGCTGCTATAGCCCTCCAGCCACAGCGCGGGCTGGTCCAGGGCAATCACCCGCAGGCCAGCGGCAGGCAACAACGGCAATAGGCTCTGTTGGCTGAGCAGCAGCGCAATGCCGCTGTCTTCGATCATGTAGGCCAGGCGTTCCTGGGGGTATTCGGGGTCCAGCGGTACATAGGCGCCACCGGCCTTGAGGATCGCCAGCAGGCCGACCACCATGTGGAGGGAGCGCTCGACACAAATCCCCACCAGCACGTCCGGGCCGACGCCCTGCTCGCGCAAGGCGTGGGCCAGTTGATTGGCGTGCGCGTCGAGTTGCGCATAGGTCAAGGTGGTGGTGCCGAACACCAGCGCCGGGGCATCCGGTGTGCGCTGCACCTGGTCTTCGATCAAGTGGTGCATGGCACGCTCAGTCGGGTACGGCGCGGCGGTCTGGTTCCAGGCCTGCACCAGCAGGTGCTGCTCGTCGGCGGCCAGCATCGGCAACTCACCGATGCGCTGCTCACCATCGGCCACCATGGCCTGCAACAGACGGATCCAGTGGCGCGCCATACGGGCGATGGAGGGCGCGTCGAACAGGTCGTTGGCGTAAGTCAGCGCGGCATGCAGGGTGCCGGACTTTTCATAGGTATCAAGGGTCAGGTCGAACTGGGTGGTGCGGCCCTGCCACTCCACCAGGGCCAGTTCCAGGCCAGAGGCAGTGCGGACCGAGGCGATGTCGGCCACCACCGGCTGGTGGTTGTACATCACCTGGAACAGCGGCGTATGGCTGAGGCTGCGCTCGACCTTCAGGGCTTCTACCAAGCGTTCGAACGGCAACTCCTGGTGGTCCTGGGCGCCCAGGGCATGCTCCTTGATGGCGTGCAGCAACTCGGCCACGCGGGTCTGCCCGGTCAGCTCGGTGCGCAGCACCTGGGTGTTGACGAAGAAGCCGATCAGCCCTTCGACTTCACTGCGATTGCGGTTGGCGATGGGCACGCCGATGCGCAGATCAACCTGCCCGGTGTAGCGATGCAACAACACGTTGAACGCGCCAAGCAGCAGCATGAACAGCGTGACATTGTGCTTTTGCGCGCAGTTGCGCAGTTGTACCGCCAGTGCCGGGTCGATTGCGAAGGTATGGCGCGTGCCCTGATAGCTGGGCATGGCCGGGCGTGGACGGTCGGTCGGCAATTCCAGTACCGGGTGCTCATCGCCCAGGCGCGCTTGCCAGTAGTCGAGCTGGCGCGCCTGCTCCCCGGCTTCCAGCCAGCAGCGCTGCCACAGGGCATAGTCGCTGTACTGGATCGGCAATGGCGGCAGTTGCGGCGTGTCGTTGCGCTCGTGGGCGTCGTAAAAGCGGATGAACTCGTCGATCAGCACGTTCATCGACCAGCCATCGGAGACGATATGGTGCAGGGTCAGCAGCAGCACGTGTTCCTGTGCATCGAGCTTGAGCAACTGCACACGCAGCAACGGCCCGTGCTCCAGGTCGAACGGCAACAGCGATTGACGGGTTGCCGCCTGGTTGACGGCCTGCTCGCGCGCCGTCGGCTCCAATGCGCTGAAATCCAGGTGTTCGATGGCCAGCGATGGCTCGACGGCCACCTGCACCAGGCGCTCATCGGCCTGGCGCTGGAACACCGTGCGCAACGTTTCATGGCGCGCCACCAGGCTGGCGAATGCCTGCTCCATGGCGCGCTGGTTCAATGCGCCCTTGAGCCGCACCGCCCCCGGCAAATTGTAGGCGCCGCTGGTCGGGTCCAGTTGCCACAGAAACCACATGCGCTGCTGCGCGTAGGACAACGCCTGGCGATCCTGCGCCTCCACCCCTGCCGGAATCGGAAACCGGGAAAAATCCACCCCTTCCTTCTGCAACGCCTGCAGGAACAGCTGGCGTTTTTCCAGGGGCAACCCGATAAACCGGCGAGCAAGTTTCAAGGAGTCTTCAGCATTCATTTCTTGGAGTCCGGAGCAATAGGCGGGAAGCACAAAGGCACGTCGTCCCTATAAAACGAACCGGAGAAGGAAAAATTAGCGGAGGGCGGGAGGCGTCGAGCAGCGCGTCATCAAGGGTTACATCAATCTCCGCTGAGTCACGCCAACTCGGGCTAGCATTGACGCACACCACTTTTTGCAACTACATTTAGTTACACGCAGGGAACGCCGTGTCCAAAAAAATGAAAAGCTGCTCGCCAAACTGCTCAATGAACACATGACATTCACCTGGCCCGAGCTCGTCACGCTGCTGCGTCGGCTTGGCTACACACAAATCGAGGGGGCGGGAAGCCGCGTCAAGTTCGACATCGGCGACCCCACGGCAATGATCACCTTGCACAAGCCTCACCCCGGCAACGAACTGAAACACTACATTCGTCGCCAGGTCATCGAACAATTGAGATCAGGAGACCTGATTCAGTGAACAACCAACTGAAATACAACGGTTACATCGGCTCTATCGAAGCCAGCCTCGAAGACAACTGCCTGTTCGGCAAAATCCTCTTCATCAAGGCGCTGGTCAGCTATGAAGGGAAAACCGTCGCCGAGTTGGACGCGGCCTTCCGCGAGGCCGTGGATGACTATCTCGCGACCTGCCAGACCCTGGGGCAAACCCCGGAGAAGCCATGCAAAGGCTCGTTCAATGTGCGGGTCGGCCATGACCTGCACCTGGCCGCGGCCCTGGCGGCAACCCGTAAGAAAGTCACGCTCAACGACCTGACGCGCCAGGCGTTGAACGAGTTCCTGCAACACCACGGCGCAGACCCGGCGATCGGTTGATCAGCCCAGTCGCCGATAACCCAGCACCGCCGCCCCCAACACCACGGCGCCCGCCGCCAGCGACACCCAGAAGCCGCTGGCCGCGCCAAACTGGTCGATCATCCAGCCGCAGCTGGCGGCGCCGATGGCCACGCCGATACTGAGGCCGGTGATCAGCCAGGTCATGCCTTCGGTGAGGCGGCTCGGCGGGACGATTTGTTCCACCAGGGCCATGGACACGATCAGCGTCGGGGCGAAGAACAGGCCGGAAACGAAGATCGCCACCGCCAACCCAGGGATGTTCGTCACCAACAGCAGTGGCAAGGTGGTCAACGCCGTGGCCACCCCGCAGCACAGAAACTGCCGGGGCAGCGGCGCCTTCAACTTGAGCGCGCCGAACGCCAACCCCGCCAGGCACGAACCGATGGCATACACCGACAGCACAATGCTCGCCGCTGCGGGTTGGCCCTGCTGCTGGGCAAAGGCGACACTGACCACATCCACCACGCCGACGATCACGCCCATGGCCAACAGCAGGATCATCAGGATCAGCACCGACGGTGAAGCGATCAGCCAGCGGCCATGATGGCCCTGGTGCTCATGCACCGGCGGTTCCGTTGCGCGTTGCAACACAAAGACGGTGACGCCCACTGCCAGCAGCAGCGCCGCCACCAAAGGCCCGGCTTCCGGGAACAGCACGACGCTCAGGCCGACGGAGATCGGTGGGCCGATGATAAAACACACCTCATCGAGCACCGACTCCAGGGCAAACGCGGTCTGCAGCTTGGGCTGGCCGCGGTACAGCGCGGTCCAGCGCGCCCGTACCATCGCCGACATATTGGGCATGCAACCGGCCAGGGCGGCGAACAGGAACAACGTCCAGCTGGGTGCCTGGAAACGCGTACACAGCAACAGCAGCAACAACGCCCCGCCACCGATCAGTGCAGCGATCGGCAGCACCCTGCCCTGGCTGTAGCGGTCGACCAGCCGTGACACCTGCGGCGCGCAGAATGCCGTAGCCAGGGCAAATATCGCCGCCACCGACCCGGCCAAGCCATAACCGCCGTGGACCTGCGAGAGCATGGTGATCAGGCCGATACCGGCCATGGACACGGGCATGCGTGCCAGCATCCCGGCAAGTACAAAAGCCCGGGCACCGGGCGCCTGGAACAATTCGGCGTAGGGGTTTGCCATCAATGCACTGTCTTCTTATAAGGAGGTGCGCAACCTTTTATCACACCAGCCGCTTGATCTGCTTGTGCCGCCACACCAACCGGAAGTACGTCGTCTGCAATGCCAGCATCGCCAGGTACGTCACGGGAAACGCCATCCACACCCCTTCCAGGCCGAAATGCGCGTTGAACAGATACGCCATTGGCAGTTCAACGCCCAGCACGCAGAAAATCGAGATCGCCACCGGCATCAGCACCACGCCGCTGGCACGCATGATCCCGCCGATCACCGCCTGGAAGCCGAACACCAGGATGCTCCACAGCATGATATGCAGCAGGTGTTCGGCGTTGATCCGTGCGGCGTCGTCCGTGATGAACAAGCCCAGCAACCAGTGGGATAACAGGTAGCCCAGCAGGATCAGGCCACCTGTCAGGCACAGGTTGATCAGCAACCCCGTACGCAGGATCGGCCCGATGCGTTCCAGTCGACCGGCACCAATCGCCTGGGCGCCCAGGATCGACGCGGTAATGGCAATCGACAGCGCCGGGAATTGCACATAGTTGACGATTTGGGTGACCGCGCCATAGGCCGCCGTGGCTTGTGAACCATGGCTGTTGACCAGGGCGAGGATGACCAATTCCGACAGCGACAGCACCACCATCTGCAAACCGGTAGGCAGTCCGATGCGTAGCACCTTGCCTAGAATCACCCGATCCAGACGCAAGGCCGCAAGCAGTTCACGATCCGGCGCCATCACATGGTTTTTATGACGCAGGCGCAGGATCAGAAACAGCATCGCCGACGCGTTACCCGCCAGCCCGGCATACACCGCACTCTGGATGCCCATCGGCGGCAAGCCAACCCAGCCGCGGATCAGCGCCGGGGTCAGCAGCAGGCCGACCAGGGTCGAGACCATCAGCGCCAACAACGGCGAAACCGTGTCGCTCACCCCGCGCAACAGTTGGGTGTAGAGGATAAACACCAGCAGCAGCGGCATGATCAGCATCATCATCTGGGCATAACCCACCGCGTCATCCAGCACATCGATGGGGGTGCCCAGTGCCTGCAAGGCCGGGCGCGCGAACAGGCTGCCGAGTACCGCCGCGATCAAGCCCACCAGCGCGCCGAGGGTCAAGGTGGCCCCGGTGATGGCCTTGACCATCCCGGTTTCCTGGGCGCCCCAAGCCTGGCCGATCAGCACCGAGGCCCCCGCGCCCAGGCCGATCACCAGCGCAATAAAGAAGAAGACGATGGGAAACATCCCCGACACCGCCGCCAACGCCTGGGTACCGAGCATTTGCCCGACATAGATGCCATTGAGCGTGCCGGAAAAACTCTGCAGGAAGTTGGACAGCACCATCGGTGCCAAAAATATCAGGTAGATCTGCCACAACGGCCGTTGTTGGGTGACTTCCATGGTAGTTCGAGTCCCTGGATTTATGATCAGGCAGTAAAAGCGTTGCGCGACAGCCAGGCCAGGTACGTCTGCACGTCTACCGGCCAGTGCGCGATCTGCTTGGAAAAGTCCGCCGCATCCTGGGCAAACAGCGCCCGCGCGGCATCCTCGAAACCCGGCAGGTCGCCGCCAATGGCGCTCATGAAGCGATAGCTGGCCTCCTTGGCATGGCGCATTTGATCACGGCAGGCATGGACATTGCGCGCTTCATCGACCAATCGGCGCAACGCAGCCGAAGCGCCGCCACGCTGCTGGCCCAGCCACGCCCAATGGCGAGGCAGCAAGGTGACTTCCCGCGCGACCACGCCCAGCTTTGGGCGCCCGACCGTGGGCACCGCGGGAGGCTCGTCATCGGTGTCTGTCGGTGCGGGTTGTTCCGGCGCATAACCTGCCGGCCAGGGGTAGTCGACCTGGGCGCCGGTGGCGTCGTCAAAGACCAGGAAACTGCCCGCCGACAGGCCAAGGTCAACCAGGGCGGCAGCCACCTGGGCATAGGAACCGGCCGCCACGCGTTGGTGACGAACAAAGGCGCTGCATTGGGGAGTGATGTGTGCAGGCATGACTTATTACCCGGATATTATTTATTTTACCCGGATCATATTAGCCCTAACGCTTCAACTTACAAGGCGATTCTCGTGAAACCTCCCGCCACTGAGCGCCGCCTGGGCTGTGTGGCGAGCGGGCTTGCCCCGCGTTGGGCTGCGCAGCAGCCCCAAATCCCGCACTGCATTTTGTCTGAAAAAACGCGGTGATCTTACTGGGGCTGCTGCGCAGCCCAACGCGGGGCAAGCCCGCTCGCCACACAGGCCCGCTTGCCACAGCAAGCCCGCTCGCCACAGGGAGATTGGTCAGGGTCAAGAGAGTGGTGTAGCTACCCATGCCACCATCGCCTGAGGCATGCGTACCGGACAACGCTCCTGGTCTAGTGACTGATCATCCAAGGCCGTGGCCCGGTCTGGGTCTTGAGGCCCAAGGGGTTGGCCTTGCTCGGCTCGACTTTTTTACCGGTGCCGCAGCAACTGCATCCGGCCGGATGGCGACGGTTCTCCCGGTATTCGCCGACGGTCTGCGGTGCGTGGGCACTGCGCTCGTTGCCGGCGATGGCCTTGCGTTGGTTGGCCGACAGCGTTTGCAGCGCCGGCGCCGACACCCTCAACGGCCCGCCAGGTCCTTCGCAGTACGGACACTGGCTGGGTTCGTTGCGCTGGGCCATCGGCCGCAGCAGCGTGAAAGTGCCACACGCCTCGCAGGCGTATTCGTAGGTCGGCATGGCTACAGGTCCGGGGCAATGGGCAGGTCGATGCTGCCGTCGAGGTATTTCGTCGGGCCGTTGGCGGTGGGGTTGATGTCGAACTCGAAGATCTCCGTGGGCAACCACAAGGTCGCGCAGGCATTCGGAATATCCACCACACCGCTGATATGCCCCTGCACCGGTGCCGAGCCGAGCAACGCATAACCCTGGGCCGGCGAATAGCCGAACTTGGTCAGGTAGTTGATCGCGTTCAAGCAGGCCTGGCGGTAGGCGATGTTGACGTCCAGGTAGTGCTGCTGGCCCTGCTCGTCCACCGAGATACCTTCGAAGATCAGGTAATTCTTGTAGTTCGGGGTGATCGGGCTCGGCTTGAACACCGGGTTCTTGATCCCGTACTTGGCCATGCCGCCCTTGATCAGCTCGACTTTCATATGCACCCAGCCGGCCATTTCGATAGCGCCGCAAAAGGTGATTTCACCGTCGCCCTGGCTGAAGTGCAGGTCGCCCACCGACAGCCCGGCGCCGTTGACATAGACCGGGAAGAAAATCTTCGAGCCACGGGACAAATCCTTGATATCGCAGTTGCCGCCATGCTCACGCGGTGGCACGGTGCGCGCGCCGGTCGCGGCCGCATCGTCACGGGCCTGGCCCTTGAGCTTGCCCATATGCGCCGTGGCGGCCAACGGTGCGTTGGCCAGCGGCGGCACGCGGGTGGGGTTGGTGTCGATCAGTTCCTGCTCGCGGCGGTTCCAGTCGGCAAGCATCACCGGGTCGGGCAGGCAGCCAATCAGGCCCGGGTGGATCAGGCCCGCGAAATTCACCCCTGGGATATGCCGTGAACTCGTGAACATGCCCTTGAAATCCCAGATGGCCTTTTGTGCGCTGGGAAAATGGTCAGTGAGGAACCCCCCCCCGTTCTGCCGCGAGAAAAAACCGTTGAAGCCCCACTGGGAGTCGGCCTTGGCGCCGATATCGAGCAAGTCCACCACCAGCAAGTCACCCGGCTCGGCGCCGTGCACCCCCACCGGGCCAGACAGGTAATGCACGGTGGACAGGTCCACATCGCGCACATCGCTGGCGTCGTCGTTGTTCTTGATCGCGCCGGCGGTCCAGTCGTAGGTTTCGAGGATGAAATCATCACCCGGCTTCACCCAGCACGCCATCGGGATATCCGGGTGCCAGCGGTTATGGATCTGCTCGTTCTCGGTGACGGGCTGGTTGAGGTCGACTTTGATCAGCGTTTCGGTCATGGACTGGCTCCTGGACGGATGACGGGATGCGTTCAATCCAGTCTCAGGGGGCCAGCGAAATCGGGAAATACGTTGGATGACGTATGGGCGCGGTCACCCGGTGCCTCAGATCGCCCGCGCCATATGCTCGGTAATCCGCCCGCGCAACCAGCGCTCTGCCGGGTCGTTGTCATGCACTCCGCTCCACACCATTGACAACTCCGCCGCGTCGATCGCAAACGGCGGGTCTTCGGCGCGCAACGCCGTGCCCTCGGTCAATGCACAGGCGGCGTAATCCGGCACCGTCGCAATAATCTGCGTACCCGCCAGCAGTGCACGCAGGCCGCTGAACTGCGGCACCGCCAGTACCACCCGGCGCGCGCGGCCGATGCGGGCCAGGTCCAGGTCGATATTGCCGCTCAAGTCACCCGAGAACGACACCATCGCATGGGGCCGTTCGCAATAGTCATCCAGGGTCAGAGGTTCTGTACCGGCATCGCCACGCAACACCTTGCAGGGGATATCCCGCAGCTTCTTGCGCTTGGCATTGGCCGGCAGATCCGTGGTGTAGCTGACCCCCACAGTGATTTCGCCACTGGCCAGCAACGACGACATCAACAGGTAATTGGCCCGGCGCACCACCACGATGATCCCCGGCGCCTCTTCGCGCAGTTGGCTGAGCAACGGCGGAAACAGGCCGAACTCAGCATCGTCGGACAGGCCGATGCGAAACACCGCGCAACTGGTGGACGGGTCGAAATCCTTGGCGCGGCTGACCGCGCTTGAAATGGTGTCCATGGCCGGTTGCAGCTCCTTGAGTATCGCCACCGCGCGTGGCGTGGGCTCCATGCCCCGCCCGTTGCGCAGCAGCAACGGGTCGTCGAACAGGTCGCGCAAACGGCCCAGGGCCGCGCTGACCGCCGGCTGGCCCATGAAGAGTTTTTCGGCGACCCGGGTCAGGTTCTTCTCGAACATCAGGGCCTCGAAAATCACCAGCAGGTTCATGTCGACGCGGCGCAGGTCGTTGCGGTTCATGGCGATATCCAAACGGTTGGCAAGCCACCAGATAAGCACGCAGGGCACGCTCTGGATTGCATGCCTGTGCTGTCTTTTCCGTGCCGGCACCTGGCGAAATTAACAACGATTAACTCGTCAGCCAGACGGTTCGGCCCCAAGAATGAAGCGGTCTAGACTGCATCCATTCACCGGGAACGCTCCCATCGACTGCGGAAATTCGTCATGGCCCGACTTGAGCACTGTGCTCCACGCTTATCCTCCATCGGTGGCCTCTGCCCCCGACGCGAGCGTATCGCCAAGCAACTGATCCTCGCCAACCTTGGCGAAAGCCTGGCAATCGCCGACCTCGCCCAAGCCTGCGCCTTGTCGCGCAGCCATTTTTCCCGCGCATTCAAGTGCACCACGGGGCTGTCGCCCCAGGAGTGGATACGCCAGCAGCGCATCCAGCGCGCCAAGGAACTGATCATCGGCTCCGCGCTGAGCCTGACGCAAATCAGCCTGGAATGTGGGTTCTGCGACCAGGCGCACTTCTGTCATATCTTCACCCGCAGCGAAGGGGTGAACCCGATGACCTGGCGAAATCACCAATTGCGCCGCAAGCAGGTGATTGCCGCCTAGTGATCCTTGCCGACGTGGAATATGCTCAGGCGATTGTCTTTTCAGGGCCTGCGCCAGCATGAATGACCTCAGCGACCAGGCCGTACATTTCGGCCCGTACCGCATTCACCCGCGCCAACGCCTGGTGCTGGAGGCCGGCCGCCCATTGCGTCTGGGACGGCGCGCGGTGGAGATTCTGCTGATCCTGCTGGAGCAGGCCGGCAATGTGGTGAGCAAGCAGGAACTGATCGCGCGGGTCTGGCCGAAAAGCGTGGTGGAAGACGGCAACCTGCGGGTGCATATGGCGGCGTTGCGCAAGGCGCTGGGCGATGGCCAGGCCGGGCAGCGCTATATCGTGACGGTAGCCCAGCGCGGCTACAGTTTTGTCGCCCCACTGAGCATCGAGCCGATGACCCTGCCCACCGACGGCCCTCCCCACAGCCAAGGCCACAACCTGCCGCTGCGGCGTACACGAATGATCGGCCGCCAGGCGCTGATCGACGCGCTGGTGCAGCAATTGCCGCAACAGCGTTTCATCACCCTGACCGGGGCCGGGGGGATCGGCAAGACCACCGTGGCGCTGCGGGTCGCGGAGCTGCTGATCGGGCACTACGCCGATGGCATTCGCCTGCTGGACCTGGCGCCCCTCAGTGCGCCGTCGATGATCCTGCCCAACCTCGCCGCCCTGCTCGACCTGACGCTTACCGAGCATGAGCCGCTGCTCGCCCTCGCGCGCAGCCTGCACGAACGTCAGTTGCTGCTGGTAATCGACAACTGCGAGCACCTGCTCGATGACATGGCCCTGATCTGCGAAACGTTGCTGCGCCATGCGCCCCACCTGCATATCCTCACCACCAGCCGCGAAGCCCTGCGCGCCGAGGGTGAGTATGTGCAACGCCTGGAGCCCCTGGCCTGCCCGCCCGCCACTGGCAACCGTGCCCAGGCCCTGGGCTACCCGGCCCTGCAACTGCTGATCGAACGGGCCATGTCCCATCAGGACAGTTTTGAACTGAGCGAAGCCGAACTGCCCCTGGCCATTGACATCTGCCAGCGCCTGGACGGCATTCCGCTGGCCATCGAGTTGGTAGCGGCGCAAATCGAACGCTTCGGCTTGCCACGCCTGCTGGTGCAAATGGAAGACAACTTCCGCCTGCTCACCCGTGGCCGGCGCAGTGCGCTGCCCCGCCAGCAAACCCTGCGCGCTACGCTGGACTGGAGCTTCGACCTGCTCACGCACTGCGAGCAGATTTGCTTGCGCCGCCTGGCGGTGTTTCGTGACGGGTTCAGCCTGGCCAGCGCGGCGGCAGTGATCGCCGGAGAGCCGATTGCCCCGGCCGAAGTGCTCGGTTCGATCAGCCAACTGGTGGCCAAGTCCCTGCTCAACGTGGAGCCCGGCGATGACGAGGTGGTGTACCGCCTGCTGGACATTACCCGCACCTATGCCCTGGAAAAACTCAGCCAGGCCGATGAACTCGACACCACCCGCGAGCGCCACGCCGCGCGCTGCCTGGTATTGATGGAGCAGGCGCGGGAGGACTGGGAGCGCACGGCGACCCAAGCCTGGATCGACCGCTACGCACCGCTACGCGAAGACGTCCGCGCCGCCCTCGATTGGGGCTTGGGCGACCAGGGCACGCAGCAGCTGGGCATTCGCCTGACGGTCAGCGCAATGCCGCTGTGGCAGGAATTATCCCTGCTGCGCGAGCACAGGTTCTATGTGGGCAAGGCGCTGGTATTGATGCAGCAGTCGAGCGCGCCCTGCACCCAGTTGATGATGCAACTGCAATTGGCCTTGGGCAGCCTGTCCTATCACGCCCTGGGTGGGGCGCCCCAGACGATCGCCGCCTTCGAGCAGGCCAGGCAGTTGGCCGAAGCGCGTCAGGACGTTGCGGGCCAATTGCGGGCCGTGTCCGGGCATATGGCGGTCAACCTGTGTGCCGGTCACTACCGCGAAGCCCTGGAACAGAGTGTGCAGTTCGATCGTCTCGACCCACGTACCGACCCGCTGCTGGACCTGAGTGCCCAGCGCCTGCGAGTACTGGCGCAGCATTTTGCAGGCAACCAGACACTGGCCCTGCACAATGCCGAACAGGTGATCCAGCGCATGGCCCACAGCGGCCATCTCAATCGGTTCACCCATGGCTTCGGCGTGCAATACGACCAGAGCGTCGCCTCACTGACCGTGCTTGCCCGCATCCAATGGCTGCGCGGGGCTCCCGAGCGCGCCTGGCGGACCGCCAGCCAGGCGCTGGAGCTGGCCCTGCAGATCAACCATGGCACCTCGATCTGCTACACCCTGGCCCTGGCCGGTGTGGTGATCGCCCGCTATAACGGCGATGGCGCGGCCGCACAGGCATTGCAGGCACTGCTGTTACAGCATGCCCAGCGCCATTCGGCCCAGCTGTTCCAGACCTGGGCGGCGCACTATGCCGACGGGCCAGGCCAAGGGGATTTGAACGGCCTCGGCCTGGTCAAGGACATCATGATTACACTGGGCGTTGCGACGGTGGACGAACCCGCGGTCGAGCGGGTGCGCAGCGGTGCCGCCGGCTGGTGCGCGCCGGAATTGCTGCGGGTGCGCGCGCAGGCGTTGCTGCACCAGGACGCGCCCGACGCCGCCGAGACCCTGCTGTTGGAAGCCCTGGGCCTGGCGCAACAACAAGGCGCCCTGGCCTGGGAGATGCGCACTGCGGAGTCGCTGGCGCGACTGTGGCAAAAACAAGGTCGCCGGCAGGCCGCTCGCGAACTGCTGGGTGGGGTTTACGCGCGATTCACCGAAGGTTTCGCCAGCCAGGACCTAATCCGCGCACGCAGCCTGCTCGACGAGTTGCAGGACCAACGGCCGGCCTGAAAACGGCCCCAGGTAATGCCCATAACCCTGCTGCAATCGCGCCACCTGCACCGGGTCGCGCAGTTGCATCAGCGCGTAGCTGCGCACGCTGTTAAGCAAGCGATAACGCTGCGCACCCGGACCGGGCTCGACCGTCAGCAACGAAGTGGCGACCAGACGCCCCAGCAGGTACGCCAGGTCGGCGTGTTCCAGCTCGGTACCCGCGACCAGCGTGACAAGGGTCGGCAAGGTCACCGCCACCTTGAACAAACCCAATTGCAGGAACAGCCAGCGCTCCGGCAGGCTCAGGCGCTGGTAGGTCCAGTCCAGGGCCGCGGCCATGGAGCGGTGCCGTTCAACCGCCGTGCGCCGGCCCCGGGTCAGCACCTGCAAGCCATTGCGCAATTGCGCCTGCACACCGTGTACCCCCAAGGCATCGACCTGGGCAGCCGCCAGTTCGAGGGCCAAGGGAATACCATCCAGACGCCGGCAGATATCACGCAGCGGTGCCAGGTCCTGGGGCCGCAGCGCAAAGCCCTGCTGACCGGCCCGAACCCGAGCGACAAACAGTTGCACGGCCGGGTACATCATTGCCTGCTCGACACTGGCCCAGGCGTACGGCATCGGCAATGCCAACCGGGGCACGCGTTGCCCCCATTCGCCGGGGACCTGCAGGGCTTCACGACTGCTCAACAACACCGTCACCCGAGGCGCCCGCTCAAGCAGCGTGCGCACCAGATGCCGACAGGCGGCGAGCAACAGGTCAGCGCCATCCAGCACCAGCAGCAATTGGTGTGAAGCCAACTGGCGCGCCAGTTCACGGGCGTTATTGCAGGCTTCAAGACCCAGCGTTCGGGTCACGTGGCGAAGCATTTCCATCGGCGCCTCGACCGTCGCCAGGTCCACCCACCATACGCCGTCGCCGTAGCGCGGCAGCACGCGCTCGGCCAGTGCCAGCGCCAAGGTGCTTTTGCCCACGCCGGCGCTTCCGGTCAACGTCATCAGGCGTTGCCCGGACAGGCGCCGCACCAGCACGCCCAGCAACTCATCGCGACCGATCACCGCGCTGAGCCGCACGGCCAGATTGTGCCTCGGGGTAGTCGCGGCCACGGTGCCCTGCCCCGGCGCCACGAAGCAATAACCGCGTTGGGGGTCGTTGAGGATATAGCGCTGGCCATCCAACGCCCGGCGCAAGGCCGCGATATGCACGCGCAGGTTGTTCTGCTCGACCACGCTGCACGGCCAGACCCGCGCGATCAGGGTGTCCTTGCTGACAAACTGCCCAGGGGTTTCCAGCAGCACCGCCAGGATATCCAGGGCCCGCCCGCCCAGCGGCACCGGCCAGCCAGACTTGCTGACCAGGCGTTGTTGTCGGTGAAACGTGTAGGGGCCGAAGCTCACCGAGTGCGGGTTGTTCATGTCCGTAACAGCGCTGAAACACCCGAGCTTGGGCGTCTGCGCCTCCTTTTCCATGGGCCTGGCGCTATCTTGCCAGCTACCCGTGACAGGACAATGCTGGCACAGGGAGCGTCACGGACATTCAGGTGCGCGAGACGGACATCCTGTCGTTAACTGAACTGTTGTCGGTATTGGGTGGGGTTGAGGCCGAGCTTTTCAGTGAACAGAAAACGCATATGCCGCACGCTGCCAAAACCGGCGTAGAAGGCCACGGTCTTGAGCGGCAGGTCGGTGGTTTCCAGCAAATGCCGCGCGCGGTCGATGCGCGCGCCTTGCAGGAAGGCCATGGGCGTCATCTGCACCTCCTTGGTAAACAGCCGCGCAAAATGCCGGGCACTCATGCCCGCCAGGGCCGCCATCGACTCGATGGTGTGTGGCTGATCCAGATGGGCCAGTACCTGGTTCTGCACACGGGTAATCGCGGTTTCAAGGGGCGACACGGCGGCGGTCATCGGGCTGAACTGAGCCTGGCCGCCCTGGCGCTTCATCACCACCAGCAGCACCTTGGCGACTTCCACTGCCACCTGTTTGCCATGGTCCTGGGCTACGACCGACAGCGCCAGGTCGATACCGGCCGTGACCCCACCCGACGTAATCAAGCGGCCGTCCTGCAGGTAGATGCGGTCAGTCTCGACGATGGCCTGGGGGAAGGCTTTGATCAAGCGGTCGGTGTAGTGCCAGTGGGTGGTCACCCGGTGGCCGTCGAGCAACCCCGCATGCCCCAGCACAAAGGCGCCGGTGCAGATCGAACCGAAACGCCGCGACCGAGGTGCAGCGGCCCGCAGCCAGGGCAGCAAGTCGGGATGGCATTCGTTATAGGCACCGGGGCCGCCGGGCACCAGCAACAGGTCGTAGGCATCGTGCGCCTGCTCCAGCAGCAGGTCGGGCTGGACGACGACGCCGTTGGACGCACGCAGCGGGCCCGGTTCGGTGCCCAGGGTAAGGATCTGGTAGTGCTGCGCCGGCGGCAGGTAGCGGTTGGCAATCGAAAACACTTCAAGCGGCCCGGCCATGTCGAGCAGGAGGAAGTCCGGAAACAGCGCCATGGCCACGGTTTTCATCACGAGAGACGTCCATCGGAAAAGAATGCGGCCGGCATTATGGCACGTCTTTTACTGTCAACCCACATGAGACAGTTATTCAGTTTTTAGCTTCTTAATGAATATTTCGGTAACCAGTAATCTTCTTCTCAACGCAAGCGCCCTGCATGTCGCAGCCCGCGCTCACTTGAGGACACCACCATGCTGACCCTTCGCAAAGCTTCGGAACGCGGCGCCGCCAATCACGGTTGGTTGAAGTCGTTCCACACCTTCTCGTTCGCCAACTACTGGAACCCCAAGGAACAGGGTTTCTCCGACCTGCTGGTGATCAATGACGACCGCGTCGCCGCCGGCAAAGGCTTCGGCCAGCACCCGCACCGCGACATGGAGATTTTCTCCTATGTGCTCGAAGGCGCCCTGGAGCACAAGGACACCCTGGGCACCGGCTCGGTGATCCGCCCCGGCGATGTGCAACTGATGAGCGCCGGCCGCGGCGTGGCCCATAGCGAGTTCAACCACAGCCAGACCCGTGGCGTGCACTTCCTGCAGATCTGGATCGTGCCGAACGTGGCCGGCGCCGAGCCGCGCTATCAGCAGGAACACTTCAGCGAAGCACAGAAACGTGGGCGCCTGCAGTTGATCATCTCGCCGGATGGCGCCAAGGGTTCGCTGCATGTACGCCAGGATGCGCGGGTGTATGCCGGGCTGTTCAACGGCGATGAAAGCGCCAGCCTGGACCTGGCGCCAAACCGCCACGTATACATCCATGTGGCCCGCGGCAGCGTGGAGATCAACGGCCAGCGCTTGCAGGAAGGCGACGGTGCCCGAGTACGTGACGAGCGCCAGATCCGCATAAGCCAGGGTGAGGATGCCGAGGTGCTGGTGTTTGACCTGCGCCCTCAAGAACGGCCGCAGATGCCATGACGGCCCCTTGATGGCCCGCCCATGCGGGCCATCGCCGGCGTCGATAGTCACCATCAGCCCAATGAAGTTCTCTTAAAAAATGCAACGCGTAACATCAAACCCATACCCGGCAACACCCCAACTAAAACACTTGGAGCACACCATCATGAAACGCCAACTCTTGCTTAGCCTCGCTTTCTCGGTACTCGCTGCAAACGCTTTTGCCCACCCAGTCGTCGCTGAAGGCGGCTCGGATCGCCTGAATGCCAACCGCGTCGCCGAAGGCGGGGCCGACCGCCTGAATGGCAACCGTGTCGCCGAAGGCGGGGCCGACCGCCTGAATGGCAACCGTGTCGCTGAGGGCGGTGCTGACCGTCTGCAAGAACGCGGCCTGGTCGAAGGCGGTGCTGATCGCCTGAATGGCAACCGTGTCGCTGAGGGCGGCGCTGATCGTCTGCAAGAACGTGGCCTGGTCGAAGGCGGTGCTGATCGCCTGAATGGCAACCGTGTCGCTGAAGGCGGTGCTGACCGTCTGCAAGCACGTGGCCTGGCCGAAGGTGGTGCGGATCGCCTGCACAGCAACAACGCCTGACCCCGCGCTGTTCGCGGGGCACCCCAAACCGGCCTGATCAGCCGGTTTTTTTCCGTCTGCATCAAACCAAGTCGCGGTCCACCCACAACACCGCCTTACCTATCTGTTGCCGCGCCTCGATGCGCGCATGCACCTGCTTTACCGTCTCCAGGCTGTAATGTCCCTCGATCTCTACCGTCAGCGATCCTTCCAACATCGCCGCAAAAACCGCATTGGCTCGCCGTTGCACGGTCGCGCCATCGGCCATGTGGTCAGCCAAGCGCGGCCGCGTCAAAAACAGTGAACCGGCCTCCCCCAGTTCAATCGGGTCCAGGTCCGTCAGCGAGCCCGAGACATTGCCGTAATTGACGATCAAGCCTCGTGTACGGCAAGCACGGAAACTCTCACGCAAGGTGGTTTTGCCCAGCGAGTCGAACACCACATCCACGCCCCGCCCCCCCGTTGCCTCGCGCACGCGCTCGGCGAATCGCCCTTCGTCATACGTCCAGGCCTGATGGGCACCGCGTTGCAGGGCAATCGCGCATTTTTCAGCGCTGCTACCGGTGGCAAATACCGTCGCGCCCAACCGCCGCGCCATCTGCACCAATAATTGGCCAATGCTGCCCGACGCCGCATGCACCAGGCAGGTACTGCCGGCGTGCAAGCGCGCCACATCGTCAATCAGGTAATGGGTGGTGCAGCCCTGGAACATCGCGGCTGCCGCCTGATCGAAGGTGATTGCGCTGGGAATCTGCGCGATTTTGTCCGCCGGCACAGCGGCGTATTCGGCATAAGCCCCCCAGGCGATGCACCAGGCGACCCGATCACCGACGTGCAAATGACTGACGCCGGCGCCTACGTCCACGACCACCCCGGCGCCTTCCATGCCCAAGGTGCAAGGCAGACGCACCGGGTACGTCGTCGATTGGGCGTACTTGCCCTGGCGCGTGTGGACATCCATGAAATTGATCCCGGCACAGGCCACCTTGACCAGCACATGGCCTGGCGTGACCTGGGGTATGGGAGCGTCATGGCGCAGCAGGGCAACCTCGGGTCCACCATAGGTTTGCAGGGTGATGGCTTTCATCGGGAACAACTCCGTTTGCACTGGGAAGCGGCCATGGTAAAAGGACCTTCTCAGTAGGAAAATTCCCCAAACCCTCCCAACCTCTGTGCGGAAATAACCCGATGTTCGATTGGCAGGACCTGTATTACTTCACCGTCTTGGCCCGCACCCAATCGCTGTCGGCCGCCGCCCGCGAGTTGCAGGTGGAACACGCTACCGTCGGGCGCCGGGTCGACGCCCTGGAAACAGCCCTCGGGGTGAAACTGGTCGACCGCCTGCCCCGCAGCCGACCACTCACTGCCCAGGGCCGGGCATTGGCTGAACTGGCGGCGGGCATGGGCGGGATGGCCACCGAAGTCATGCGCTTGTCACGGGTAGCGTCCATCGAACTGGCCGGCACGGTACGGGTCAGTTGCCCGCCGTCCATTGCCAACCATTGCATCGCGCCCCACGTGGCGCACTTGCGAGCCCAATACCCACAGCTGAACCTGGTGCTGATGCCCTCCACCCAACTGGCCGCGCTGGATAAGGGCGAAGCCGATATCGCCCTGCGCACCGTACGCCCCGACGAGGACGCGCTGGTGCGGCGCAAGGTCGGTGTGGTGCGCTTCGGGCTGTATGCCGCGCCAGTGTTCAAGCAATTGCCCGCCGCC
This sequence comes from Pseudomonas sp. G11, assembly GCF_029457515.1. NCBI lineage: Bacteria > Pseudomonadati > Pseudomonadota > Gammaproteobacteria > Pseudomonadales > Pseudomonadaceae > Pseudomonas > Pseudomonas sp. G11. Next base: position 3,221,536 of record NZ_CP120377.1, on the reverse strand, counting down.
CACTGGACGTTCATCGCCTACGACAGCAGCCGCGACCACCTGCCCCAGCAAGCGTGGATGCACCAACTGCGCGGCCAGCGCCCGATCGTATTTGCCGCCAGTGAGTTGATCACCCAACAAATGGCGGCCCGCTCCCAGGTGGGCGCGGTGGTATTGCCGACGCTGGTGGGTGATCACGACCCGCAACTGGCGCGCTTGCCCACCGCCAGCGACGGGCCGGTGCGCGATATCTGGTTGACGGTGTACCCGGACATGCGGCGCTCACCGTCGGTGAAAGTGGTGATGGAATTTTTGGTCGATTGCATTGAAGGCGAACCGCAGCTGCGCCGTTGATTCAGCCCAGGGTGCCGAGGAATTTATTGCGATACGCCGCCGGCGGCATCCCCACCCACGTTGGGGGGCGAAGCGGCCCTGAATCCTGCCACCGAGTGTTGTCTGAAATAACGCGGTGGGCTTATTGGGGCTGCTGCGCAGCCCAACGCGGGGCAAGCCCTAATGCCGTTCAGTTAAGGCTTTTTTGTAGGAGCGAGCTTGCTCGCGAAGAGCTCACAGGCGCCGCGTTCACTCAGGAAACACGCGTTATCGTTGACGTTTTTCGCGAGCAAGCTCGCTCCTACAGAAGGCGATGTACGCTTAACTGAACGGCATTAGGGCAAGCCCGCTCGCCACAGAAAGCGCGCTCAACAGAAATGGATCTGGCGGGATGGGGCCATGAGAGGCATGTGCATAAAAAATCTATTGTTTATATTAATGACTGGATTTTATGAAATAGCCCTATAACTACAGGGTTATGCCCGATGAGCAGCAAGTGGATAAAAGTGCCCTAAGCTCAGATCCAAAAATTATTTATCGAATGTTTTTTAGAACTTTATGCTTGGCACAATTTCGTTGAACATCGAGCGCGCCATGTCCATACGCCGTCCCCTCGCCGCTGTATTAGGGTTACTCGCTTTTGCCGTCGCCGTAAGCGCCGAAGCCCAGGAAACCCTGCGCATCGGTTACCAGAAATCCTCGACCTTGATCACCCTGCTGAAAACCCAAGGCACCCTGGAAAAGGCCCTCAAAGCCGAGCATATCGATGTGTCCTGGCACGAGTTCCCCAGTGGCCTGCCGTTGTTGGAAGCACTGAATGTCGGCAACGTGGACATCAGCGCCGACGTGGCCGACACCGTGCCGATCTTCGCCCAGGCGGCCCAGGCCAAGCTCACCTACTTCGCCCAGGAAGCGCCCTCGCCCAACGCCCAGGCGATCGTGGTGCACAAGGATTCGTCGATCCAGCAACTGGCGGACTTGAAAGGCAAGAAGGTCGCGGTCACCAAAGCCGCCGGCACGCACTACCTGTTGATTGCCGCGCTGGCCAAGGCCGACCTGGCGTTCTCGGACATCGAACCGGCCTACCTCTCGCCGGCCGATGGTCGCGCGGCGTTCGAGAACAACAAGGTGGATGCCTGGGTGACCTGGGAACCCTTCCTCACCAGCGTGCAGCGCCAGTTACCGACGCGCACCCTGGCCGATGGCGCAGGCCTGGCCAGCTACAAGCGTTACTACCTGACCGGCACGCCGTACGCCAAGGCCCATCCCGACGTGTTGAAAGTGGTGTATGAACAGTTGGAAAAAGCCGGCCAATGGATAAAGACCCACCCCCAGGACGCAGCGAAAGTGCTTGGGCCGTTGTGGGGCAACCTGGATGTGGCCACGGTGGAAGCGGCGAACGCGCACCGCAGTTATCAGGTGCAGCCGGTGACGGTGGATCAGTTGGGTGAGCAGCAGAAGATTGCCGATGCGTTCTTCAAGGCGGGGTTATTACCCAAGGCCGTGGATGCCACGGATGTGCAGACCTGGCGCCCTTGAGGCTTGCACAGGCCAAATGTGGGAGGGGCGGTGCGACGATTCGACTTGCCCCCGATGGCAGTGGGTCAGTGACAGATGAGCTGACTGATACACCGCCATCGGGGGCAAGCCCCCTCTCACACTTTTGATCCCTATACACCCCGTCAAATCGCGGCTGTTGCTCAAGGCCGTGGATGCCAAGTTAGAGAAGTGTGCGGGCCAGGGCGTTTTTCCACTCGGTGTAACGCCCTGCCATCGCCGGGTCATCCTGCGGTTCAAACCGCTCGCGCTGGCGCTCCAATGCACCCAGCGCCTCATCACTCGCCCAAATCCCCAGCGCCCTCCCCGCCAGGTGCGCTGCGCCCAGCGCCGAGACTTCCGGCGACAGGCTGCGCACCACCGGCCGTTGCAACAGGTTGGCCAGGAACTGCATCAGCCAACGGTTGCGCGTGGCGCCGCCATCCACCCACAGTTCCTTGAGCGGGCTGCCGATGTCTTGCTGCATGGCCTCGAACACATCGCGAATCTGATAGCCGATCGATTCCAGCGACGCGCGCAGGATATGCGCGCCGGACGTGGCTTCGGTCAACCCGCAGATCAGCCCACGGGCGTCGGCCTTCCAGTGCGGTGCGCCGAGACCGGAGAGCGCCGGCACAAAATACACGCCGCCGTTATCCGGCAGTTGCGCGGCCTGTTCGGTCAAGGCGTCCAGGGACTCCCCGGCCACCAACCGCGAAGCCCACTGCACGGCGGCGCCGGTATGGACGATATTGCCTTCCATGCCGAAGGTGGGCTGGCTGCCGTCGTGCCAAGCCAAGGTGGTCGACAAGCCATGGGTGGAGGCAATCGGGCCGCTCATGGGCGTCATCAAGGACGAACCGGTGCCGAGGGTGGCCTTGACCAGCCCCGGCGCAAAACCGCCCTGCCCGTACAGCGCCGCATGGGAGTCGCCGATCATCGACATCACCGGGATACCGGCGGGCAAGCTGCCCACGGCGACCGTTTCGGCGAAGAAACCGGCGCTCGGCTGGATCGGTGCCAAGGCCGCGGCCGGAATGGCGAACAGCTGCAAAAGCTCAGGATCCCAGGCACAGGTATGCAGGTTGAACAGTTGGGTACGCGCGGCGTTGGAATAGTCGGTGGCGAACACCTGGCCGCCGCTGAGTTTCCACAACAGCCAGCTGTCGACCGTGCCCAGGCAGATCTGCCCGGCAGCGGCGCGGGCGTGGCCATCCTCAAGGTGATCGAGAATCCAGCGAAATTTGCCCGCCGAGAACATCGGGTCCAATGCCAGCCCGGTCTTCTCCAGGATCAGTGCTTCATGGCCCTGCGCATGCAGCTGGGTGCACAACGCGGTGGAGCGTCGGCATTGCCAACTGATGCAAGGCGACAGCGGCTCGCCGCTACGACGATCCCACGCCACCACCGACTCACGCTGGTTGCTGATCGCCAGCGCAGTGATCGGACGATCCACCTGGGCCAGGCATTCTTCAATCGCCGCCAACGTGTTTTGCCAGATCAACAGGGGGTCCTGTTCGGAAAACCCGGCCTGGGGATGGCTGATGCTCAGTGGCCGCGAACCGCGCGCAATCACCTGGCCAAGTTCATTGACCAGCACCGCCTTGGCGTTGCTGGTGCCTTCATCCAGCGCCAGGATCAGCGGAGTGTTGTTGTTCATGGGATTCACCGCAACCGAGTGGCAGCCGCCACGATCCCAGCCGCATCAATGTTATGCAAGGCGCGCGTCGGTTCGCGGGCGCCGGCGGCGGCGTATTCACCATCGCCAATGCCCAGGCGGATCAAGGGAATGCCCAATGCAGCTTCGGCCAGCACTTCGGCGACCAGGCTGCCGACGCCGCCGTTGATATTGTGTTCTTCCACACTGATCACCGCACGCGTGCCGCGCAAGGCGCTGAGCAGTACATCGCGCTGCAAGGGCCGGATCGACGACAGGTTGATCACCTGCGCCTGGATGCCCTGTTCCGCCAGCAATGCGGCCGCATCCACCGCTTCATGCACCACCGAGCCCAAGGCCACGATGCTCACATCCGCGCCTTGGCGCAGGATATCCACCTGCCCAGGCACGAATTGGTAGTCGCCCTCGTGCACATCCGGCAGGGCCTTACCATCGAGCCGGATATACACCGGGCCGTGATAGCGCAGCGCGTAATCGACGATCTGACGGCATTCACGCGCATCCGCCGGGGCGAAAATCTGCACATTGCCAAAGCCGCGCATCACCGAGATATCGTCGAGGCTGTGGTGGGTGCTGGCCAGCGGGCCGTAACTGGTGCCGGCATTGAGGCCGAACATCTTGACGTTGGCCTGGTTGTAGCAGACGTCGACCTTGATCTGCTCATTGGCGCGGGAAATCAGGAATGGCGCCGCATTGCAGGTGGCGGCGATCTTGCCGCCCAGGGCCAGGCCCGCAGCGACGCTGACCAGGGACTGTTCGGCAATGCCGACGTTAATCAGACGCTCGGGAAAGCGCTGGGCAAACGGACCGATCTTGGCCGTAGAGGTGGAGTCACTGACCACCGGCACCACGTCCAGCCCGGCATCGACGGCGGCGATAAACGCGTCCACCATGACACTCGCCAAATGTTCACTCGCCATGGTTCAACTCCTCCAGTGCCGCGTTGATTTCATCACCCTTGGGCACGCGGTGGTGCCATTCGGGACGGGCTTCGATAAACGACACGCCCTTGCCTTTGATGGTGTGGGCGATCAGTACCTGGGGCGCGCCGGTTTTGGTCTGCATGGTTTCCAGGGCCTCGATCAATTGGCCCACATCGTTACCGTCGCACTCGCTGACGCTGAAGCCGAAGGCGGCCCATTTCACGTCCAGCGGGTCCAGCGGCATGATCTCGGCGGTCAACCCCGCCAGTTGCAACTTGTTCTTGTCGACAATCACAAACAGGTTATCCAGGCCGTACTTGGCCGCCGCCATCGCCGCTTCCCAGTTGGAGCCTTCGGCCAGCTCACCGTCGCCGGTCAGCACATAGATGCGTTTTTTGCTGCCGGACATTTTCGCCGCCAACGCCAGGCCCACGGCCACCGGCAGACCATGCCCAAGCGCGCCGGTATTGAGTTCGATGCCGGGGGTTTTCTGCCGTACCGGGTGGCCGGGCAAGTGGGAATTGAAGTGCTGGTAGGTCGGCAGCCACTCAGTGGGGATGTAGCCTGCCTGCGCCAGGCAGCAGTACAAACCGCCCACGCCATGGCCTTTGCTCTGGATATAGATATCCCGCTCCGGGTCTTCGGTACGTTCCGGGCCGGTGTTGAGGATGCGGAAATACAGGGTGGCCAGGATGTCGGTCTCCGACAAGTCAGCCCCGGTGTGACCGCCGGCCGGTGAGTCGGCATTCAGGCGGATCACATGGCGACGGATCAGGCGGGCCTGTTCCTTGATCTGGTGGGCGTCGTACTGGAAGGCATTCATGCAGCGGCTCCTTTGAGGCTGACCACGCGGGGTGAAAGTGTCCAAAGCTGTTTTGAATATTTATTCAGCAGTGACAATATATTTCTATTTAGACGCCGAACGCTCAGCAGGTCAAGTGAGCGACCGGCGAAAAAATGAAATAAACCCCGGAAACAGCCCTCGGACAAACGGCCAAAATCCCACGCGGGCTTATCTATCCCGTGGCTTTGTGGCGTGTGAAAGTGCCAGCCTAGAGGCACACATGAAAAATTAAGCGCTTGACTTTGACACGGTGTCACTGGAATCTGAATTAACAGTCAGGCACGCATAAATATTCAAGACGCCTGAAAGCACTCCAAAAAAAATAAATCAGGAGAACACTGTGGACGCCAAAGCTATTGTCCAGCATCCGGCCGAACTCAAGCCGCCACCCCGCCCACGTCTGGTGAAACTGCTGCCCAGCAACATCGGCGGCCCGCTGATCGGCCTGGTGCTGTTGGTGCTGGTCTTCTCCTTCAGCTCTGAATTCTTCTTTTCGTTGCGCAATGGCCTGAACATCCTCGATCAGGTCACCGTACTGGGCATCCTGGCGATTGGCATGACGGCGGTGATCGTGATCGGCGGCATCGACCTGTCGGTCGGCTCGGTGCTGGCCTTTTCAATGATGATGCTCGGCTGGCTGTATCAGGATCAGGCCGTGCCGCTGGGCTTCGCGATTCCTATCTCGATTGCCAGCGGCATGCTCGCCGGGTTGGTGTCCGGTGGGTTGATCACCTACGCCAAGCTGCCGCCCTTTATTGCCACGCTCACCATGATGTCGGTAGCCCGTGGCCTGGCAAATATCCTCACCGAAGGCCGGCAGATCGTCGGCTACCCGGACTGGTTCACCAGCCTGGCCACGGTGCGCCACTTTGGTTTCCTCTCGGCCACCGTGGGGCTGTTCCTGGTGATGCTGGTGGTGGCCTGGGTGTTCCTGCGCTTTCGTGCCGGTGGCCGCAACCTCTACGCCATGGGCGGCAGCCCGGAAGTCGCGCGGCTGTCGGGCATCAAGGTGCGTGCGATTACCTTGTGGGTGTACGCCATCAGCGGTGCCCTCGCCGGTATCGCCGCCGTGACCCTCGCCGCACGCCTTGATTCTTCGCAACCGAGTGCCGGGCTGAGCCTGGAACTGGACGCCATCGCCGCCGTGGTGATTGGCGGCGCCAGCCTCAGTGGCGGCGTCGGCAGCATCGGCGGCACCCTCGTCGGCGTGTTGATCATTGGTGTGCTGCGCAATGGCCTCAACCTGCTGGGTGTTTCGCCCTTCATTCAACAAGTGGTGATCGGTGTGGTCATTGCCCTCGCCGTCACCATCGACACCCTGCGACGCCGCTCCAGCACTGCCCGTTAAACCTGTTCGACAGTTGACACCCTCCAACAATAAAACCAGGAGTCACCGACATGTTCAGCCCCAAGAAACTGCTGTTAGCCACCGCTCTCGCCGCCGCCACCCTCACTGCCGCCGGCACCACCTGGGCCAAGGACCTGACCATCGGCCTGGCCGTGGCCAACCTGCAGGCCGACTTCTTCAACCAGATCAAGCAATCGGTGGAAGCCCAGGGCAAGGCCAAGGGGATCAAGGTGATCACCGTGGATGCCCAGGGCAACTCTTCGACCCAGGTCAGCCAGATTGAAGACTTGATCACCCGCCAGATCGATGTGCTGATCTACATCCCGGCTGGCGCCACTGCGGCCGGTGTGCCGGTGAAAGCCGCCAAGGCTGCCGGCATCCCGGTCATCGCTGTCGACCGCAACGCCCCCGACGCACCCGGCGACACCTTTATCGCCAGCGACAGCGTGGACGGGGCCAAGACCCTGGCCGAATACGTGGGCAAGATCACCGACGGCAAGGGCCGTATCGCGATCCTGCAAGGCCAGCTCGGCACCACCCCCGAGAATGATCGCGCCAAAGGTTTTGAAGAAGGGTTGAAAGCCTTCCCGAACCTGAAGGTGGTGGCCCAGCAACCCGCCGAATGGGCCCAGGACAAAGGCTTCGCCGTGGCCCAGGACCTGCTCCAGCGTGACCCGAATATCACCGTGTTCTTCGGCCGCGCCGATGCCATGGCCTTGGGCGCCGCCCAGGCGGTGAAGGTCGGCAACCTCGATCACCCGGTGGTGGTGGTCGGTTTCGACGGTGACGTGGCCGGGCTCAAGGCCGTGCAAAGCGGTGTGCTGAACGCGACCATGACCCAGCAGACGCAGAAAATGGGGCGCCTGGCCGTGGCCTCGGCCATTGACCTGAAAGCCGGCAAGGCCGTGCCCAAGGAACAACTGCTGCCCACCGTGCTGACCACTAAAGAAAACGTCGCGCCGTTCCTGCAACAGCACCCGTAAGCCGTGGAGGTCGTCATGCAAGCCGCTCTGGATACCCGTGCAACTGAACCCGATGCCGTGCTATGCCTGCGCAATATCAGCAAGGCCTATGGCCCGGTGCAGGTGCTGTCGCAGATCAATGTGGACATTCGCCCCGGCGAAGTCCTGGCGTTGCTCGGCGAAAACGGCGCGGGCAAGTCGACCTTGTCGTCGATCATCGCCGGGCTCGTGCAACCCGAAGCCGGGGGCAGCATGACCTGGCTCGGCGAGCCCTACACCCCAGCCTCGCCGGGTGCCGCACTGGGGGCCGGGATCGGCCTGATCCACCAGGAAATCCGTCTGTTGCCGCAATTGTCGATCGCCGAAAACATCTTCGTCGGCCGCCTGCCCATGCGCTACGGGCGGGTCGACCGCGAGTACATGGAGGCCCAGGCGCAGATCCAATTGGAGCGCCTGGGGCTCAAGGTGCCGGCATCGCGTAAGGTCGAGGGCCTGAGCGTGGCGGCCCAGCAACTGGTGGAAATCGCCAAGGCACTGACACTCAAGGCCAGCCTGCTGATCCTCGATGAGCCCACCGCGGCCTTGGGCGGGGACGAAACCGAGCTGCTGTTCAAGCAGGTGGAACGGCTTAAGGCCGAGGGTGTGTCATTCATCTATATCAGCCATCGCCTGGAAGAAATCGCGCGCATCGCCGACCGTGTGCTGGTGCTGCGCGACGGTCGCCAGATCGCCCTGCATGCCACGGCGCAAGTGCCGGTGCGGGAATTGGTGGAGCAGATGGTCGGGCGCAGCCTGGAGCGAATTTTCCCTGCGTTGCAGGCGCCGCAAGAGCGCGTGATGTTGCAGGTCAAGGATCTGACCTGCCGCGAGTTTGCCTTGCACGGCATCGACTTCAGCGTACGCGCCGGTGAAGTGTTCGGCATTGCCGGGGTGGTCGGCGCCGGGCGGACCGAGCTGGTGCGCACCCTTGCCGGTGCGGCACAGGACATCCAAGGGCATACGGTGCTCGATGGCGAGACATGCCAGTTGCGCTCGCCCTTCGAGGCGATCCAGGCCGGTGTGGTGCTGGTACCGGAAGACCGCAAGCAGCAAGGCGTGGTCGTGGAGCATCGCATCGAAGACAACCTGATTTATGGCAACACCGATTTGCTCGACAAACGCGGCTGGGTGTTCCCTACCCCGCTGCGCGAATTCGCGCGCACGGCGGTGGCGCGGTTGGGTGTGAAAGGTGCGCCGCAGTCGCGGATTTCCAGTCTGTCCGGCGGTAACCAGCAGAAGGTGATCATCGCCAAGTGGCTGGCGCGCAACCCCAAGGTGTTCATCCTCGATGAACCGACGCGCGGGATTGACGTGGGCGCGCGGGCAGCGATCTACGAAGTGATCGCCGACCTGGCAGCCAAGGGCATGGCGGTGATTGTGGTCAGTTCGGACCTGGATGAAGTGCTCGGGCTGTCACACCGCGTGATGGTGATGAGCCGGGGCCGGCAGATGGGGATTCTGGAGCGTGGCGAGGCCACCCCGGTGTCGGTAATGGAAATGGCCACCGCCTAGGAACCCGGCCCTCACAAACAATGGAGATCCAATGTGGGAGAGGGCTTGCCCCCGATGAGGGAGTGTCAGTAGATGCATCTGTAACTGAACCACTGCCATCGGGGGCAAGCCCCCTCCCACAGGGATCTACTGTGATTTCAAAATTGGAGTTATCCATGCAGCTTTTCAGTCGTGGCTTTTGGCGAATGGGGACTCTGGAGCGCGGCGAGGCCACCCCGGTTTCGGTAATGGAAATGGCCACCGCATAACCAAACACCTGCACAGATCCCACAGGGGATCTACTGTGATTTCAAAATTGGAGTTATCCATGCAGCTTTTCAGTCGTGACTTTTGGCGAATGGGGACTCTGGAGCGCGGCGAGGCCACCCCGGTTTCGGTAATGGAAATGGCCACCGCATAACCAAACACCTGCACAGATCCCAATGTGGGAGGGGGCTTGCCCCCGATGAGGGAGTGTCAGTAGATGCATCTGTAACTGAACCACTGCTATCGGGGGCAAGCCCCCTCCCACAGGGGTTCCACTGTGATTTCAAGATTGGAGTAGTTCATGCAGCTTTTTAGTCTTCAAGACCAAGTGGCCTTTGTCACCGGTGCCGGCAGCGGCATAGGCCAAGCTATCGCCGTCGGGCTCGCCGAAGCGGGCGCGGATGTAGCCTGCTTTGATCTTCCGGGCAGCCCCGGCATCGCCAGCACCGTAGAACGCATCCAGGCCCTGGGCCGTCGCGCCTTGGCCCTCAGCGGTACCGTCACCGAGCGCGCCGCCCTGGATGCAGCCGTCGCGCAAACCGAACAAGAACTCGGCCCACTCAGTGTCGCCGTCAACTGCGCCGGCATCGCCAACGCCCAGGCCGCCGAGGACCTGGAACTGCAACGCTGGCAAACCACCCTGGACATCAACCTCACCGGCATCTTCCTCAGTTGCCAGGCCCAGGCCGCGGTGATGTTGCCACGGGGCAAAGGCGCGATCGTCAATATCGCCTCCATGTCCGGCAGCATCGTCAATCGTGGCCTGTTGCAAGCCCACTACAACACCTCCAAGGCCGGGGTGATCCACCTGAGCAAAAGCCTGGCGATGGAGTGGGCAGACAAGGGCCTGCGGGTCAATTGCATCAGCCCGGGCTACACCGCCACGCCGATGAACTCACGCCCGGAAGTCGCCGACCAGGTGAAGATCTTTGAACAGACCACGCCCATGGGCCGCATGGCCAGCGTGGACGAAATGGTCGGCCCGGCGATCTTCCTGGTCAGCCAGGCGTCGTCTTTCTGCACCGGTGTCGACCTGTTGGTCGATGGCGGCTTTGTCTGCTGGTAAGGAGCCCCTCATGTCGCAACGATTCAGCGGTAAAACTGTGGTGATCACCGGCGCCTGCCGTGGTATCGGCGCCGGCATTGCCGAGCGCTTCGCCCAGGAGGGCGCCAACCTGGTGCTGGCCTCCAACGACCTCGAGCGCGTGACCTTCACCGCCGACCAACTGGCCCAGGAATACCAGGTCGATGTCCTCGCGCTGGGCATCGACGTCACCCGTGAAGACGATATCGAAAAGCTCTACCGCGAAGGCCACGCACGCTTTGGCAGCATCGACGTGTCGGTACAGAACGCCGGCATCATCACCATCGATCACTACGACAAAATGCCCCGTGCCGACTTCGACAAGGTCCTGCAAGTCAACACCACCGGCGTGTGGCTGGGCTGCCGGGAAGCGGCCAAGTACATGGTCAAGCAAGGCAGCGGCCGGCTGATCAACACCTCGTCCGGCCAGGGCCGCCAGGGGTTTATCTACACCCCGCACTACGCCGCGAGCAAAATGGGCGTGATCGGCATCACCCAGAGCCTGGCGCTGGAGTTGGCGCGGCATAACATCACGGTCAACGCGTTCTGCCCCGGTATCATCGAAAGCGAGATGTGGGACTACAACGACCGCGTCTGGGGCGAGATCCTCAGCACCGATGACAAGCGCTATGGCAAGGGTGAACTGATGGCCGAATGGGTCAAGAACATCCCCCTGCGCCGAGCCGGCAAACCCTCGGACGTGGCGGGATTGGTGGCATTCCTGGCCTCCGATGACGCGGCCTACCTGACCGGCCAGGCAATCAATATCGACGGCGGCCTGATCATGTCGTAAGGGTTTGGTATCCTCACCCGCATTGATTTCACCACCGAGGCCTTCATGAGCCAGATCGAAGAACAGCGCCTGATCACCAAGATCGCGAGCCTCTATTACGAAGAAGGGCTCAAGCAGTCCGAGATTTCCGCACAGCTGGACCTGTCCCAATCCTTTATCAGCCGCGCCCTGCGCCGGGCGCTGCAAGAAGGCGTGGTCAAGATCACGGTCATGCGCCTGCAAGGCCTGCACCTGGAGCTGGAAACCCAATTGCAGCGCCGTTATGGCGTGCGCCGGGTGATCGTGGTGGAAGCCACCGAACCGGGCAACGATGAAAGCATCAAGCAGGCCATCGGCTCGGCCGCCGCTCATTACCTGGAGACCAGCCTGTCACCCCAGGACCATATCGGTATTTCGTCGTGGAGCAGCACCATTCGCGCCATGGTCGGCCATTTGCATGCACAACCGGGCAAGCAAGGCGCCCAGGAAGTGGTACAACTGTTGGGCGGCGTCGGCAACAAAGGCGCCTTCGAAGCCACCCTGCTGACCCAACGCCTGGCCACCCTGCTCAACTGCCCGGCGTTTTTGCTGCCGTCACAGAGCATCGAGCAATCGGTGGAAAGCAAGCAGCGCATCATCGAAATGGAAGAGGTCAAGGAGGTGCTGCAACGCTTTGACAGCATCACCCTGGCGATTGTCGGCATCGGCGACCTGGAACCCTCGCAGCTGCTGCGCAACAGCGGCAACTACTACACCGAAGACATGCTGCGCCTGCTCGCCGAACGCGGTGCCGTCGGCGATATCTGCTTGCGCTACTTCGATGCCCAGGGCAAGCCGGTGCTGGAAGAAGATGAAGAATTCGTGGTGTCGGTAGCGCTGCCCAAGCTGCGCTCGATCCACCGCGTGCTCGGCCTCGCCGGCGGGTTGAACAAGGTCCAGGCGATTCGTGGGGCGCTCAAGGGCGGCTACCTCGACATCCTGATCACCGACCTCGACACCGCCCTGGCGCTGAACCACTAACCCTCATTCTGGAGACTGCCGCTCATGACGTCCAAGCTCGAACAACTCAAGCAATTCACCACCGTGGTCTGTGACACCGGCGACCTGGAAGCCATCAGCCGCCTGCGCCCGGTCGACGCCACCACCAACCCTTCCCTGCTGCTCAAGGCCGCCGCCATCCCGGAATATGCCGAGCTGCTGCGCAGCGCCGTGGCCCATGCCAAGGGTGACGTGGGCCTGGCCTGCGACCACTTTGCAGTGGCGGTGGGTGCCGGCATTCTCAAGGTGATCCCCGGGCGCATCTCCACCGAAGTCGACGCACGCCTGTCCTTCGACGAAGACGCATTGTGGGCCAAGGCCAACCAGTTGATCGCCCTGTACGACCAGGCCGGTATCGGCCGCGACCGCGTGCTGATCAAACTGGCCTCCACCTGGGAAGGCATCCGCACCGCCGAGCGCCTGGAAAAAGCCGGGATCCAGACCAACCTGACCCTGTTGTTCTCCTTCGCCCAGGCCGTGGCCTGCGCCGATGCCGGCGTGTTCCTGATCTCACCATTCGTGGGCCGTATCTACGACTGGTACCGCAAGAACACCGGCCTGGACTACACCGGCGTTGATGATCCGGGCGTGCAGTCGGTGACGCGCATCTACAACTACTACAAGACCAATGAAATCAAGACCGTGGTGATGGGCGCCAGCTTCCGCACCCTCAGCCAGATCGAACAACTGGCTGGCTGCGACCGCCTGACCATCAGCCCGGACCTGCTGCAAAAGCTCGACGAAGACCAGGGCACCCTGGAACGCAAGCTGGTGCCAGGCACCGACGGCGAACCGCGCCAGCGGCTGACGCAGGCGCAATTTCGCTGGGCGTCGAATGAAGATGCAATGGCCACGGAAAAACTCGCGGAAGGTATCCGCCAGTTTGCCCGTGACCAGGAAAAGCTGGAGACCTTGCTCGGCGGGCTCTAAGCCCGCCCGGTCAGGGTGAAACCGCCTGCGCCGCGATGTTTTCGAATGGCATCGGTACCGACTTGATTGCGCCATCCAGGTTACGGTACCGGTGATACACACCGGCTGACGGCAACAGCCGACCGCGTTCAACCACACGGCGACCGTCCAGCACGTAACGCACCGTCTGCTCCCCTGCATCCACCCCCTCGCCCGCGCGCAGGTCTTGTGCAAGCACGCGCATGGTCTCGTCAATGCAGGCTTCGAGTTGCTCATTCACCTTGGCCCACTCCAGGTGGCCATCGTCGATGCATTGCGCACCACAGCTGCGAAACGGCTGCCCGACCACGTCAATGCGCCGTTGATACAGCACCGACCCGGCGATGTCCTGGACCTGTACCCGGTTGACCAGGGTAAAGCTGCCCCGGTCCGCGCTCAGCACCAGCCGCGGTTCGACCAGCACCAGCGCGCTGACCGGCCCCTGTGCCGCAGGCAGGCCAGCCGCCTGGCCGGTCTGTTGATAGCGTCGGGAAAAGGCCGCTTCCAGGTTTTGCTCGCCGAGCAGCGTCGTCATCGGGCGTGCATCGTGTTCCGCACTATTGCGCGCATCGCGTTCGAGCACACCCGCGCCTGTCTGGGTATTAATGGCGCTGGCGATCAACAACCCCACCACGCCCCCGGCATTCACCGCGCTGCGGGTGACATTGTCACTGACTTGAGCGGCGTCCGCCGCGCGCTTGCTATCAATCACCATCGACGCGGTGACAAGGCCCTGCGCCGGCCACCGCACTTCGACCTTGGCGCCGTGGGCATTGATATAAGACAGCGCGGACGGCGTATTGAAGCCCGGTTCAGGCAGCGGATGCTGGGCGCACGCCCCCAGCATCAGGCCGCTGACAATGAGCAAGGCACTGCCCAGGACCTTCATTGGGCGAACGGAGTGATGACCAGTTGACGGCTGCTGTCCACGGCCTGGTAGTAGGCGTTCGACAAGTTGCTGAAGTTGGGTTGGTCCCACTCACCCTGCGCCGGCTGAGTCACGGCAAACGGCTTGTACCAGAGCAGGTGATTGTCACGCAGGTCGACCACCAGGCCGATACCGCCCACTTGCGGGGTCGGCACGCTGGTAGGCACCACGCTGTAGTAGGTGCGGTATGCGCCACTGGCGGTGTAGGAGATCAACAGCAGGCGATCCACGCCGTACTTGGCTTGCAATGGCGTCAGGTCACGGCCGAAGAAGCCTTCGCGGAATTTGGTTTCCTTGAACTTGGCGAGGTCGATCGACTCGTCCACGCGCTTGGCCTTGTAACCCTTGGCCACCAGCTTGGCGACGATTTCATCGGGAATACTTGCGGCGTCCTGCAGCTTCCAGGTACTGACGTGGGTGCTGAGTTTACTGTTGACACCCTTGTTGATCGCCAGGTCCAACAGCCCCTGATTGCCACCGAGCACCAGCTCCGAGGGCGGCAAGGCAGTCATGGCCACGCCAATGGTCTGGCTCTTGTCGTTCCAGAACTGGGTGTCGAGTTCAACCGGCTTTTGGATATTGGCTGCGCAACCAAACAGGCCGGAGCAGATGAAAAACAGGGCGATACAGTTTCGGAACATGCGAAATGCCACGGGAAAAGTCCTTTTAAAGAGTGGATTGCCAGCAGTGTCTGACGAACAAATGCCATCACCATGCCATCATTGGCTGGGGATATTAAAAGCAGGAAAAAATGGCGTCAACTTAATAACAGTGTGGGTGTTCGAAGGCGACCAATGGTCGCCCGCGGCGATCAAGCCGGCGTCTGCGCTACACCCTGCCCAAAGCGCCTGATTGCCAGGCAATACCCGATCAACGCCACCGCTGCCAGCAACCCGCCCGCCGCGCCGATCCAGGCGAAGCCGAAGTGGCTGCCGACCCAACTGCCCATCAGCGCGCCACCGCCAATACCAATGTTGTAGATACCGGAAAACATCGCCATGGCCACATCGGTGGCGTCCGGTGCCAACACCAGCACTTTCGACTGCATGGCCAGGCCGAAGCCCATGATCGCCATGCCCCAGAACACACTCAGGCCCACCAGGTACGACTGCGCACCACTCAATGGCAGCAACAGCGCCAGGCACGCCGCGAGCAGGAACACCGCACCGATCACGAACAGATGGGGGTTGAAGCGGTGTACCAGGCTGAACAGCAGCGAACCGAGGATGCCCGCACCACCGAACACCAGCAGGAACAGGGTGACCACATTGCCGCTCAGGCCCGCGACGCCTTCAACGAAAGGTTCGATGTAGCTGTAGGCGGTGAATTGCGCAGTCACGGTCATGGCAGTGAGCACGTACAGCGCCACCAGCGCCGGGCGCTTGAACAGCAGTGGCAGGCTGCGCAACGAGCCGGAGTTCTGGCTGGGCAACAGCGGCAAGGTGCGCGCCAGCCAGAACACCAGGGCGGCGGCGAAGGCGGCGATCACCAGGAACGTGGTGCGCCAACCCATGGCTTCACCGAGCAGGCGGCCCAGGGGAATGCCGAGGACCATCGCCAGGGACGTGCCGGTGGCCAGCAGTCCGAGGGCTTGCACCTGCTTGCCGGCGGGCGCCAGGCGCACGGCGAGGGAAGCGGTGATCGACCAGAACAGCGCATGGGACAAGGCAATGCCAATACGGCTGACCATCAACAGGCCGAAGCCGGTGGCCACGCTGGAGAGGATATGGCTGGCGATGAACAGGCAAAACAACACGATCAGCAACTTGCGCCGCTCGATATTGCGGGTCAGCAGCATCACCGGCAGTGACGTCACCGACACCACCCAAGCGTAGATGGTGAGCATCAGGCCAACGCTGGCAATCGGCATGTCGAAGCTGGCGCCGATGGCGCTGAGCAGCCCAACGGGGACGAATTCGGTGGTATTGAACACAAAGGCGGCCAGCGCCAGGGCGATGACCGGTTGCCAATTGGCTTGGGGGGTTGCGGCTGAAAGGCTCATTGAACGGTGCGGCACTCTGGCGATGATCGAGCGGCCACCCAGGAGGAGCGCCGCCGCCCAGCATTCTATAGGTTTCTCGGGCGGCTGTTGACGCTGATCCCAGGCATTCGTCGTCCGATCCCTCATGACGAGGCCAGGGCCATCACGTCAGCGAGCGGCGCCATCGGCTTGCCGAGCTTGCCCCTCCACGGGTAACGCGGGTGGTAATAACGCCCGGCGTGACAGGCCGCCTGGGCGTCGGCCAGCGATGCAGCGCGGTGCCCATTGAAGCGGGTGCCACGGCTGGCGGGGAACGCCCCGTCGCGTCAATCACCGCAGCACTGCGCGCATTTGTCGCACACCCTGTGCCCGCCCAGCGCGCCCTGAACTCAAGCGGCCCTTGACCGACAACCTGAGCCGCCCTACAGCCGGGAAAGATTCCCCACCCACGACCCCATGTTGATGCATATGCCGACACGGCTGACCGAGCGGCTATTCTCGTCGGCGCCTGGACATGGGATCACGGATCCACCTGCCCCATCATTTCCGGGATGCTTTCCGGCCGGTTGGCATAGCGCTGCGCCAATGCCGCACAGACCATCAACTGAATCTGATGGAACAGCATCAACGGCAGGATCAGCACCCCCATGGTCGCCCCGGCGAACAGCACCTGGGCCATCGGCACGCCCGTCGCCAGGCTCTTTTTCGAGCCGCAGAACAAGATGGTGATGCGGTCTTCCTGGTTAAAGCCGAACGCCTTGCCCAACACGGTGGACGCCAACAGCACCAGGCCCAGCAACACGCAGCAGGCCACCACCAGGCCGCCCAGTTCCCACAGCGGGATCTGGTGCCAGATACCTTCGTTGACCGCCTCGCTGAACGCCCCGTACACCACCAGCAGGATCGAGCCCTGGTCGACGAACTTCAGCCAAGCCTTGTTACGCCCCACCCATGCGCCGATCCAGCGCCGAGCGATCTGCCCGGCGATAAACGGCAGCAGCAGTTGCACACTGATCTTCAAGATCGCATCGAGCGTAGAGCCGCCTTCACCGTGGACATTCATCAACAGGGTCACCAGCAACGGCGTGAGGAAGATGCCGAACAGGCTCGACGCCGCCGCGCTGCAAATCGCCGCCGGGATATTGCCGCGGGCCAGGGAGGTGAAGGCAATCGCCGATTGCACGGTGGCCGGCAGCGCACAGAGGTAAAGCATGCCCATGTACAGGTCTTTGCCAATCAACGGCGACAACACCGGCTTGAGCGCCAGGCCCAGCAGTGGGAACAGCACGAAAGTCAGGCTGAATACCAGCAAGTGCAAGCGCCAGTGGCCCGCCCCGGCGACGATGGCCTGGCGCGACAGTTTGGCGCCATGCAGGAAAAACAGCAGCGCGATCGCCAGGTTGGTCACCCAGCCGAAGGCCACGGCGGTCTGGCCACTGGCGGGTAGCAGGGAGGCGAGGATCACCGTGGCGATCAGCGTCAATGTGAAGTTGTCAGGCAGAAAACGGGGGCGAGTCATAAGCAGGATCTTCCGGGGGTTGCCAAGAGCGTCACCGCGACTCTAACGTAACGCCTTGTTACCGACTAACGCCAATGAGCCAGTAAATGCCGCCTAAAGGACATGACAAAACCGTGCGCCGCAGCGTGCCCGGGCTTTCCAGCCTGCCACGGCCGGTGTATGGGCGTACCGAATCGCTGCCCAATCGCGCCCTCACCCGTCGGCACAGCCACCCGTGGGTGCAATTGTCCTACGCGATTTCCGGGGTGCTGGAGATCCAGACCAGCGCCGGCCGTTTCGTCGCGCCGCCTCAGCGCGCGGTGTGGATTCCGGCGGGCATGCCGCACCGGGTGTACAGCTCGCCCCACACCGAGATGCGCAGCCTCTACTTGGATTGCCGGGTCACCGCCTGGGCCGCCGAACGTTGCCAGGTGCTGGAGGTGAGCAGCCTGTTGCGTGAGCTGATTCGCAGCTTCAGCGCGTTGCCGGTGGAGTACGCCGAGGACGGCCCCGATGGTCGCCTGGCCCACGTGATACTGGATCAATTGGCGGCGGCGCCCCAAGTGGATTTGATGCTGCCATTGCCCCTCGACCCCAGGTTGCGCCAGATCTATCGCAGTTTGAACCTGCACCCGGAACAGCAGACGACATTGGGCGATTGGAGCGGGAAGCTGGGGGTCAGTGAAAAGACACTGAGCCGCTTGTTCGTGCGTGACACCGGCCTGACGTTTCGGGCCTGGCGCCAGCGTTTAAGGTTATTGAGCGCCCTGCCCGCCTTGGAGCAAGGCGAGCGGGTCACAGATGTGGCGTTGAGCTGTGGCTATGAGTCCACCTCGGCGTTTATCAACGCGTTTCGGCAGCAGTTCGATGCCACCCCCGGTGAATTCTTCCGCTGACACTAATGTGGGAGGGGGCTTGCCCCCGATGGCAGTGGAACAGTCAGCTTATCTGTAGCTGACCCACCGCTATCGGGGCAAGCCCTAATGCCGTTCAGTTAAGCGTACATCGCCTTCTGTAGGAGCGAGCTTGCTCGCGAAAAACGTCAACGATAACGCGTGTTTCCTGAGTGAACGCGGCGCCTGTGAGTTCTTCGCGAGCAAGCTCGCTCCTACAAAAAAGCCTTAACTGAACGGCATTAGGGCAAGCCCCCTCCCACAATGTTGACCGTACGTCCAATGGGGATCGACGTTCAGCTGCCGTTGCCGCCGTGGGCCTCTTCGAAGAAGTAGTCTTTCCAGCTCGCCGCCTTGTTTTTCAGCACGCCGAGCTCATGCAATTTCTCGGCATAAATATAGGTCCGCTGCGGCACGATGGTGAAGTCGATTTCCGGGTCCTGGACGATTTTCTCCACCAGGTCCAACGGCAGCTTGGATTGCTCGACGCGAATATACGCCTTGGCCGCCGCCGGTTTGTCAGCCTTGATGATCGTCTCCGCCTCCGCCAGGGCGTCATAGAACGCCTTGTAGGTCTTGGGGTTCTCGTCGTGGAATTTCTGCGTGGTGTAGAGCACGTTGAAGGTGGCCGGACCGCCAAGGATGTCGTAGGAACTGAGCACCTTGTGTACGTTGGGGTTCAACAGTTCCTGGTACTGGAACGGCGGGCTGGAGAAGTGCGAATTGATCTCCGAACCGCCGGCAATCAGCGCCGCCGTGGCGTCGGGATGGGCCAGGCTGATGGAGATGTCATCGAATTTCTTGTAGTGGGCGTCGCCGAACTGCTTGGCGGTTTCGATCTGCAAGGTGCGCGACTGGAAGCCCACGCCGGCGGCGGGCACGGCGATGCGGTCTTTCTCGGTGAAGTCCTTGAGGGTCTTGACCTTGGGGTTGTTGGACAGCAGGTAGTTGGGCATCGAACCAAGGGAGGCGATGGCCTTGACGTTCTGTTTGCCCTGGGTGCGGTCCCATAGGGTGAGCATCGGCGGCACACCGGCCGACACCACGTCCAGCGCGCCGGCCAGCAGCGATTCGTTCATGGCCGTAGCGCCGGAAATGCTGTTCCATTCCACCTGGATATCCAGGCCCTGTGCCTTGCCGTGTTTTTCGATCAGGTGCTGGTCGCGCACTACATCAAGGATCAGGTAACCGATGCCGAACTGCTGGGCGATACTGATCTTGCCTTCGGCCTGGGCGCCGGGGCTGAGTAACGCACCGGCGGCGGCCAGGGATGCGGCCAGGAGGGTCAGGGAGGAACGTTTGAAAGTCATGGAGGGCTGCCGCGTTTTCGAGGAGGTGATGAAGCCTAGCGGCGGTTTTTAAGAGCGCAAAAGAATATCGCGATCTATTGTTATGCAAATCATCCCCAAATCGGCGCCCGGCTGCTATTGTGCCGCGCTTTGAAAAGCCGCCTGATACCTGCGAGGAAATGGACGTTGAACACTGACGAAAAAATGACCGGGGACCTGTTCGAGGTGGATAAGCGCCTGTCACTCAAGCCCGTGGTGGACTTCAACGCCTACCTGCGCAGCGCATTTGGCGATGGTCCGTGCACCTGCGTACGGTGTGCGGCCAGTGGCGGCGATGAAAGCAGCTATGAACAGCAACACACGTTCACCTTCGACGCCAAGCCGACCCACCGTCGCTTTGCGTCCACGGCCGGCAGTGATGTGCTGTTGATGCTCAAGAAAGCCTGGTTGTCCTACACCAAGGCCGAGCTGCCGTTGAGTGGGGTGCTGGCAGTGGAGACGGTGAAGGAGTTTGTCGAACCGCCACTGCACAGGCGTTTGGTCCCGTTGTTCCTGGCCAGTGGCTTGGTCAAGGACCTGGAAGGTGAATGGCGCCTCCAGCCACAGGCGATGGCCTGATCCCGAGGCCCCGAACCACCGACCCAAGGGGGCGCCCCACCTGAGTCCATTGCAGTATGACAGGCGCGGAGGTTGACGCAGGCCAAAGGACGCGCCGAATGTGTCCAAGCCATGGCTCCCTCGCCACAACGACAGTGCTCGCTATTCAACCCCAAGGAATACCGATGTCCACACCCAGTAAAAAGATGAGCCTGCTGGGCCTGACCGCCCTGGTCGCGATCAATATGATGGGCTCGGGCATCATCATGTTGCCGGCCAGCATGGCGCAATTGGGGGCCATTTCGTTGCTGTCGTGGGGTGTCACGGCGGTCGGTTCGATGGCAATTGCCTACGGCTTTGCCCAATGCGGGCTTTTTTGTAAGCGCAGCGGCGGCATGTCGGCCTACACCGAAGAGGCCCACGGCAAGTCCGGGTTCTTCATGTGTTCGTTCCTGTATTTTCTCTCGCTGATCATCGCCAATGTGGCGATTGCGATTTCAGCGGTGGGTTATCTGTCAGCGTTTATCCCCTGGCTGGGCAGTGGGCCGATGCCGTTGTTTATCGGCAGCCTGGCATTGATCTGGCTGACCACCGCGGCCAACTTCGGCGGCCCACGCATCACCGGGCGCATCGGCGTGGTGACGGTGTGGGGCGTGATCCTTCCGGTGGCGGGGCTGTGCGTGATCGGCTGGTTCTATTTCCGGGCCGAGGTGTTCACCGCGGCATGGAACCCGCACGGACGCTACCTGTGGGACGCCGTCAGCGCGAGTATTCCCCTGACCCTGTGGGCCTTCCTCGGCATGGAGTCGGCCGCCCAAGGCTATGACGCGGTCGAGAACCCCGAGCGCACCGTACCGCTGGCGTGCCTGCTGGGCACGCTGGGGGTGGCGGTGGTGTATGTGCTGTCGACGTCGGTGATCCAGGGCATCGTCCCCAACGCTGAGCTGGCGGCCTCCTCCGCGCCGTTTGCGCTGGTCTATGCGCAGATGTTCAGCCCCTGGGTGGGCAAGCTGATCATGGCGCTGGCGGTGGTGGCTTGCATCGGTTCGCTGCTGGGTTGGCAATTCACCCTGGCACAGACGGCCAAGATGTCGGCGGACCAACGCCTGTTTCCACGCTTTTTCAGCCGGGTCACCCAGGCCAATGCGCCGGTGCTGGGGCTGCTGGCCTGTGCGACGTTGCAAAGCCTGATCGCCTTGTCGACCATCTCGCCCAGCGCCAGTGCGCAGTTCAGCAAGCTGGTGAACCTGGCGGTGGTGACCAACCTGGTGCCCTATGTGACCGCCCTCAGCGGCTTGCTGGTGATGATGCACAAGGCGCGCGCCAGTGCGACGGTACAGGCGCGGAACACGCTGGTGGTCGTAGTAGCCGTGGGGTATTCGCTGTATGCGATTTACGCATGCGGGGAAGCGCCGGTGTTTGGCGCGATGCTGGTGTTGGCGCTGGGGTATCTGTTGTATGGGTTTCTGGCCAAGCGGTTTGTTGGGGAACCAGCAGATTCACCCGAGGCCTGACGATCCCCTGTGGGAGATGTCGAGCTTTAGCGAGGCTTCGAAGGCGGTGGTGTTGTTGGCAGGTGTGTTGGCTGACACTCCGCCATCGGGGGCAAGCCCCCTCCCACATTCTTACCGAGTACACCAGCCACAACACCGGTCGGCTCCAAGGCAGCAAAAGACGGAGCAAAAGCAGGCCGAGGTCTACGTGACCTGTGGAGATATCTGACCTGTGGAGATCCAATTGTGGGAGGGGGCTTGCCCCCGATGGCGCTAGGTCAGTTAACAACTAAGTGACTGACACTCCCTCATCGGGGGCAAGCCCCCTCCCACATTTGATCGCTGGTGGCAGGTAGAGAGCAGCCCGGCTGTAGATCTCACGGATATCGCCAATCCCCTGTGGGAGATGTCGAGCTTTAGCGAGGCTTCGAAGGCGGTGGTGCTGTTGGCAGGTGTGTTGGCTGACACGCCGCCATCGGGGGCTTGCCCCCTCCCACATTTTTACCGAGTACACCAGCCACAACACCGGTCGGTTCCAGGGCCGCAAAAGCCAGAACAAAACCAGACCGAAATTTACCGGATATATGCAGATCCAATTGTGGGAGGGGCGGTGCGACAATTCGACTTGCCCCCGATGGCGCCGGGTCAGTTAACCAATAGGTGACTGACACGCCCTCATCGAGGGCAAGCCCCCTTCCACCGTTTTTACCGCGTGTTCCGGAATGATTATTTACGCGCGGCCTCCCATTGCTTGAGCAGGTCGCCGTAGGCCACGGTCTCGCCTTTAGGCTTCTCGTTGGCCAGTTTCGGTTTCGGCGCGCCCGGCTGGTCGAACCAGTATTGCGCGTCACGCTCAGGGTTCATTTTCGGCCCGCACACCGGCTGCACTTTGGAGCGTTCCAGGCGCGTCATGATCGCGTCTTGCTCCTTGGCCAGGTTATCCAGCGCCTGTTGCGGGGTTTTCTCGCCGCTGGCGGCGGCGGCGATGTTGCTCCACCACAGTTGCGCCAGGCGTGGGTAATCCGGCACGTTGGTGCCGGTCGGGGTCCATTCCACCCGGGCCGGGCTGCGGTAGAACTCAACCAGGCCACCGAGTTTCGGCGCCAGGTCGGTCATGGCCTGGGAGTTGATGTCGGATTCCCGAATCGGCGTCAGGCCGACGATGGTTTTCTTCAGCGACACGGTTTTCGAGGTCACGAACTGAGCATAGAGCCAGGCCGCGAGTTTCTGCTTCTCAGGCGTCGACTTGAGGAAGGTCCAGGAGCCCACGTCCTGATAGCCCTTCTTCATGCCCTTTTCCCAATACGGCCCGACCGGCGATGGCGCCATGCGCCATTTCGGCGTGCCGTCGGCGTTCACTACCGGCAGGCCCGGCTTGGTCATGTCGGCGGTAAACGCGGTGTACCAGAAGATCTGCTGGGCGATATTGCCCTGGGACGGCACCGGGCCGGACTCGGAGAAGGTCATGCCCGCCGCTTCCGGGGGGGCGTAGGCTTTCATCCAGTCCACGTATTTCTGCGTGGCAAACACGGCGGCCGGGCCGTTGGTATCGCCGCCACGGGTCACGCTGGAGCCCACCGGGTGGCAGTCCTCCACGCGAATGCCCCACTCATCCACCGGCAAGCCGTTGGGCAGGCCCTTGTCGCCGCCGCCGGCCATGGAGAACCAGGCATCGGTGAAGCGCCAGCCCAGGGACGGATCCTTCTTGCCATAGTCCATATGGCCATAGATGCGCTTGCCGTCGATTTCCTTGACGTCTTCGCTGAAGAACTTGGCGATGTCTTCATAGGCGGACCAGTTCACCGGCACGCCGAGGTCATAACCGTACTTCTCCTTGAACTTGGCTTTGAGTTCCGGACGCTCGAACCAGTCGGCGCGGAACCAATAGAGGTTGGCGAATTGCTGGTCGGGCAACTGGTAGATCTTGCCGTCCGGCGCAGTGGTGAAGGAGATGCCGATAAAGTCTTTGATATCCAGGGTCGGCGAGGTGAAGGCCTTGCCTTCGTTGGCCATCAGGTCGGTGATCGATTCGGTCTTGCCATAGCGAAAGTGCGTACCGATCAAGTCCGAGTCGTTGACCCAGCCGTCATAGATATTCTTGTCGGACTGCATCTGGGTTTGCAGCTTTTCCACCACGTCGCCTTCCTGCAGCAGGTCGTGGGTCAGCTTGATCCCGGTGATTTCACTGAAGGCCTTGGCCAGCACCTTGGACTCGTACTCATGGGTGGTGAGGGTTTCCGACACCACGTTGATCTTCATCCCACGGAACGGTTCCGAAGCCTTGATGAACCACTTGAGTTCCTCAAGCTGCTGGTCGGCCGTGAGGGTCGAGGGTTTGAACTCGCTGCCGATCCATTTTTTCGCCGCGTCTTCGTACGCATCGGCCCAGGCCGTGGCGCTCAAACCGCTGAGGGCCAGTACGGCGGCCAATGAAATGCTATGTCGCAGCTTATTGTTTTTATTCAACATAGAGACCTCCTGGTTAATTTCAAAAAGGACTACAAACGCCACAGCCCCTCTGTAGGAGCGAGCTTGCTCGCGAAAAACCCGACGACACCGCGTACATCCAGAATGCCCGCGTTATCGTTGGCGATTTTCGCGAGCAAGCTCGCTCCTACAAGGTGTCGAGGCACTAGCCCCAACGCATCACACTCAACAGCCATACCAGGGAGAGCGCGGACGCCACCCAGATGCTCCAGTCGGTTACGCCAATCACCAGCAGGTGCAGGTAGGCGCTTCCGAGAAGACCGATAAACAAGCGATCACCACGGGTGGTGCTGATCGGCAACAAACCGCGCCGAGGGATACTCGGCGAACGCAGTTCCCAGGTGGTCATGCCCGCCAGAATCAGGGCAATGCCGCCAAAGAACAGCGCCGTAGGGGTGGTCCAGGCCATCCATTCCATCATCGACTCCTCAGACCCGGCCCAGGGCAAAGCCCTTGGCCACGTGGTTGCGAACAAACCAGATCACCAGCATGCCCGGCAGGATGGTCAACACCCCCGCCGCCGCCAGCACGCCCCAATCGATCCCCGACGCCGACACCGTGCGCGTCATCACCGCCGCAATGGGCTTGGCGTTGACCGAAGTCAGGGTGCGCGCCAGCAGCAGTTCGACCCAGGAAAACATGAAGCAGAAAAACGCCGTGACGCCGATGCCGGAGCCGATCAGCGGGATAAAAATCTTCACGAAGAATTTGGGAAAACTGTAGCCATCGATGTAAGCGGTTTCGTCGATTTCCTTGGGCACGCCAGACATGAAGCCTTCGAGGATCCACACCGCCAACGGCACGTTGAACAGGCAGTGGGCCAAGGCCACGGCGATGTGCGTATCGAACAGGCCGATGGACGAATACAGCTGGAAAAATGGCAGCAAGAACACCGCGGGTGGCGCCATGCGGTTGGTCAGCAGCCAGAAGAACAGATGCTTGTCACCCAGGAAGCGGTAACGCGAGAAAGCATAGGCCGCCGGCAACGCCACGCTCAGTGAAATCACCGTGTTCAGGCTCACGTAGTACAGCGAGTTGAGGTAACCGGTGTACCAGCTCGGGTCGGTAAAGATCACCTTGTAGTTGGCCAGGGTGAAGTCCTGCGGAAACAGCGTCAGCCCGCCGAGGATTTCGGTGTTGCTCTTGAAGGACATGTTCAACAGCCAGTAGATCGGCACCAGCAGGAACAGGATATAAATCAGCAGGGGGATGACTTTGCGCTTGCTCATGCTGGCGACCTCAGCGGTTGGCGTCGGAATGGGTCATGGCGGTGTAGAACAACCAGGACACCAACAGGATGATCAGGAAATACACCAGGGAAAACGCCGCGGCCGGGCCCAGGTCGAATTGGCCTACGGCCATCTGGGTCAGCGTCTGGCTGAGGAAGGTAGTGGCGTTACCCGGCCCGCCCCCCGTGAGGACAAAGGGCTCGGTGTAGATCATGAAACTGTCCATAAAGCGCAGCATCACCGCGATCAGCAGCACGCTTTTCATCTTCGGCAATTGGATATGTCGGAAAACCGCCCAGGCGGATGCGCGATCGATCCGCGCCGCCTGGTAGTACACATCAGGGATGGCCCGCAGCCCCGAATAGCACAGCAGCGCGACCAGCGACGTCCAGTGCCATACGTCCATCACCAGCACCGTGACCCAGGCGTCCAGGGTATTGGCCGCGTAGTTGTAGCTGATGCCCAGGGCATTGAGGCTGTAGCCGAGCAAACCAATATCGGCGCGGCCGAAAATCTGCCAAATGGTGCCGACCACGTTCCATGGAATCAGCAAGGGAATGGCCAGGATAATCAGCACCAGCGACGACCAGCGGCCCTTGGTCGGCATGGTCAGGGCGATGGCGATGCCCAGGGGGATTTCGATCAGCAGCACGCAGGCCGAGTAGATGAACTGGCGCAACAGCGAGTCATGCAGGCGCGGATCGAGCAGCACCTGTTTATACCAGTCGGCGCCGACAAAGTAGCGGCTGGACTGGTCGAAGATGTCCTGCACCGAATAGTTGACCACGGTCATCATTGGGATCACCGCGCTGAACGCCACCAGCAGGAACACCGGCAACACCAGCCACCAGGCCTTGTTGTTCTGCACCTTGTTCATGGCAGCACCTCCAGCAGGTAGTCGTCGGCATACACCATCAGCCACTGCGCGGGAAAGCTGATGGACGCCCTGCCCTCCGGCACCGGTTTGTCTTCGGCCAGGCGCACTTTCAGGGTGGCGCCGTCGAGGTTGAGGGTCACGATCTTGTAGGTGCCGAGGTCTTCCACATGGGTGACGTCGGCCTGCAGGGCGTCAGGGTTGTGCTCATCCCACACATGGACAAATTCCGGGCGGATGCCGACCTGCAGCTTCGTGTAGTCCGTTTCGGAAATGCGCTGCTGCAAGGCCTCCGACAACGGCAGATACGTACCGGCAAAACGCACCCCGCCGGCTTCGGCCTGCACTTCGATCAGATTCATCCCCGGGCTGCCGATGAAATAGCCGACAAAGGTGTGGCTCGGCCGTTCGAACAGGTCCCGTGGCGTGCCGAACTGCACGATCTGGCCGCCGTACATCACCGCGATCTTGTCGGCAAAGGTCGACGCCTCCAGCTGGTCGTGGGTGACGTAGACCATGGTGATATTGAACTGCTCGTGGATCTGCTTGAGCTTGCGCCGCAGTTTCCATTTGAGGTGCGGGTCGATCACGGTCAGCGGTTCATCGAAGAGGATCGCCGATACGTCATCGCGCACCAGGCCACGGCCCATGGAGACTTTCTGCTTTTCGTCGGCAGTGAGGTTGCGCGCCTTTTTGCTCAGCAGGTTTTGCAGGTCGAGGACCTCCGCAATTTCCTGCACCTTGCTGTGAATTTTCGCCTCGGCCATACCCTGGTTTCGCAGGGGGAAAGCCAGGTTGTCGAACACCGTCATGGTGTCGTAGACCACCGGGAACTGGAACACCTGGGCGATGTTGCGTTTCTCCGGCGTCAGCTCGTTGACCACCTGTTGGTCGAACAACACCTGGCCTTCCGAGGGGCTGAGCAACCCGGAGATGATATTGAGCAGGGTCGATTTGCCGCAGCCCGACGGCCCGAGCAAGGCGTAGGCACCACCCTGCTCCCACACGTGGTTCATTGCCCGAATGGCGTAGTCCTCAGGACCGGCCGGCGTAGGGCTGTAGCTGTGCGCCAGGTTCTGCAAATGGATCTCGGCCATCAGGCAACCCTCGCGACACGGCGCCCGGGGGCCTGGACCAAACGGCCCTGGCCATCGAACACAAACAGTTTATGGGTGGGGATATACACGCGGATCGGCGCGTCGACGTCGTACTCATGCACGCCCGGCAGGTGCAGGACCAATAGGAAGTGTTCACTGCGCACATGCAGGAACGTTTCTGAACCGCTGATCTCGGCGACTTCCACGGTCACCGCCAACTCCAGGTCATCGTCGTTGCTCGGTACCAGGCTGATATGGCTGGGGCGCACACCAAAGCGGAACTCGCCTTCGCCGATGGGGCGCAGGTCGACATTCAACGGAAAGTGCACGAAATTGGCGAAGCTCACCTCGTTACCGCTGATACGCCCCGGCATCAGGTTGATCGGTGGTTCGGAAAACAGCTCGGCGGCCAGCACGGTTTGCGGCTGGTGATAGACCTCGGCGGCCCTGCCGCTCTGGATCACTCGGCCTTCGTGAAGGATCGTGGTGGTGCCGCCCAGGGCCAACGCCTCGTTGGGCTCGGTGGTGGCGTAGATGGCAATGGTATGCCGCGCCTTGAACAGCTCGCGCATTTCCTGACGCAGCTCTTCACGCAGTTTGTAGTCCAGGTTCACCAACGGTTCATCGAACAGGATCAGTTCGGCGTCTTTGACCAGGGCGCGGGCCATGGCCGTGCGTTGCTGCTGGCCGCCAGACAGTTCCAAGGGGTGACGCTGGAGGAATTTCTCGATGCGCAGCATCCTGGCGGTTTCGAGCACCTTGCTCTGGATCAGCTCGTCGGACACACCGGCCTGGCGCAACGGCGAGGCGATGTTTTCGAATACGGTCATGGTCGGGTAGTTGATGAACTGCTGATACACCATCGACACGTTACGCAGACGCACCGGTTTGTGGGTGACATCCACGCCGTTCATCAGGATGCGGCCGCTGTCGGGCTTGTCCAGGCCGGCCATCAGGCGCATCAGGCTGGTCTTGCCGGACAGCGTGCGGCCCAGCAGGACGTTGAAGGAACCGGCTTCGAATCGCAGGTTGGCGTCGTCGATCCAGGTCTGGCCTTCGACGACGCGGGAGACATGTTCCAGGGTCAATGACATGACACGCCCTTTTTATTATTGGAATGAATCTGGCCAGTCCTCAGAGCGAGTTTCATGCCAAGACGGCAGGTGCTTGATTCACAAGGCAGTGGGCTGAACGTGATGTTCAGGAACGAACAAAAATGAACAGATCGGGCTGAACAATTGAACAATCCTGGGGTTGACAATGAACAGTTATGAACAACACTCTTTGAACCCGATGGAACGATCGACACAGGTCAAATGTGGGAGGGGGCTGCCAGTCAGTTAAGCGTACATGGCCTTCTGTAGGAGCGAGGGGGACGCCTAGTTCTTGCTCGCGAAAAACTCACAGGCGCCGTGTTCATTCAGGAAGCACGCGTTATCGTTGAGGTTTTTCGCGAGCAAGCTCGCTCCTACAAAAAAGCCTTAGGGCTTACCCCCTCCCCCATTTTGTCCCCGTTGCGTCGGGTAAATAGTGCAAGACCCCAAAACAATAAAAAGAAGGTCGCCCCATGGCCGAACCCTTGGCTCACGACACCTTAATCCAGGAATCCTGGCGCCGCTGCCGTGCGTACGGCCTGGACCACCAGAGCCCCCCCAGCTTCGACCAGCTCCCCGCCGAAGGCATCAGCCAGTTGCTGGAAAGCCAGCATTCCCTGGTGCAGACCACTCATCAGGAAGTGCTGCCCTACTACGAGAACATCCTCAGCAACTCCAACTGCCTGATCATGCTGGCCGATAACCAGGGCCAGGTCCTGACTTCGTGGGGCACCCAGCGCTTTATCGAGCCCAAGCTGGCCCGCGGTTTCAGCGCTGGCGCCAGTTGGATGGAGCGCTCCAGCGGTACCAATGCCATCGGCACGGCGCTGGCCTGTGCCCAGGCGGTGCATATCGAGCACGATGAACACTTCTTGAAAGCCAACCGTTTCATGACCGGCTCCGCGGCGCCGATCTTCGATGCCCAGCGTGAAATCATCGCCGTGCTGGATGTGTCCAGCGACAGCTACCTGCCGCCCTCGCACACCCTGGGCATGGTCAAGATGATGAGCCAAACCGTGGAGAACCGGCTGATCCTCAACCTGTTTCGCGGCGAGCACTTTCAGCTGACCTTCAATACTGGCCTGAGCAACCTCGACAGCCAGTGGGCCGGCCTGCTGATCTTCGATGAAAGCGGCCAGGTGCTCTCGGCCAACCGCCGCGCCGACAACCTGCTGGGCATCAGCCTGTCGCGGGTGATGATCGACAGTTTGTTCAAGGTGTCGTTGCTGGAGTTGCTCAATCAGCCGGAGGGGTTGCCGTTCTCGTTGCAGGCGGCGGGACGCAATCGCTTCCAATGCGTGTTGAAACGGCCCAAGCAAACGCCGGTGCAGGCGCGCGTGTTCAGCGAACCGATACCGCCCAAGCCCGTCGCGATGGGCCTCAAGACCTTGCATTTCGGTGAAGCCCGCGTGGAAAAAGCCGTACGCCAGGCCGAGCGGCTGCTGGAAAAAGATATCCCGCTGCTGATCCACGGTGAAACCGGGGTGGGCAAGGAGGTGTTCGTCAAAGCCCTGCACCAGGCCAGTTCGCGCAGCCGGCAGGCGTTTATCGCAGTGAATTGTGCAGCCATTCCGGCAGAGCTGGTGGAATCGGAACTGTTCGGCTATGAAAAAGGCGCGTTCACCGGCGCCAATCAGAAAGGCAGCATCGGCCTGATTCGCAAGGCCGACAAAGGCACGCTGTTTCTCGATGAAATCGGTGACATGCCCCTGCCGACCCAGGCGCGTCTACTTCGGGTATTGCAGGAACGTTGCGTGCAACCCGTGGGCAGCAGCGAGTTGTTCCCGGTGGACTTGCGCATCATCTCCGCCACCAACCGCGCACTGCGAGAGCTTGTGCAGGCCGGGCGTTTTCGTGAGGATTTGTACTACCGCATCGGTGGCCTGACCTTGGAACTACCGCCCCTGCGCGAGCGCACCGACAAGCGCGCGCTGTTCCAACAGCTATGGCAGCAGCATCGCGAGCCGACCCAGTGGGCCGGGCTCAGTCCCGAGGTGCTGGCGCTGTTCGAGCAGCACCCTTGGCCGGGCAATTTACGCCAGGTCAGCAGCGTGTTGCAGGTGGCCCTGGCCATGGCCGAAGAACAGCCGATCCGCGCGGAGCATCTGCCGGACGATTTTTTTGTGGATTTGAACCTGACGGCACCGCTGCCGGCCACTGAATACCTGGATGAGACCCTCGACCTGAAGCAACGCCTGAAGGCAGCAGGCGGGAACATTTCCCACCTGGCACGGGAGCTGGGAGTCAGCCGCAACACCTTGTACAAGCGCCTGCGGCAGAACGAAGCCTGAGCTAGCGAGGTTTGACCACCACCAGCAAATCCGTGAAGTACTCCACCCGGATCGGCAGGTTGTCCGCCAGCGCTGAGAGCGCGGCTGCACTGTCGTCCAGCTTGAATACGCCAGACACTCGCACATCCCGCAGGGCCTGGGCATCGAAGCGCACCACCCCATGACGATAGCTGGCCAGGGTTTGCAGCACCTCGCCCAGCGGTTGGTCGTTGACCTTGAGCAGGCCGCGGGTCCAGGCGTCCGGGTCGGTGTTGGCGATGGCTTGCGCGGCCTGGGCATGGCCGTGGTCGAGGATCGAACGCTGGCCAGCAGCGACTTTCACGCTGTCTGCGCCCTCGCCTTTGACCGCCACGGTGGATTCGATCACCGTCACTACCGTCGTGCCGTCCGCTGCGCGCTTGACCATATAACGCGTACCCAGTGCGGTCGCCGTACCTTGATCGGTACGCACCACGAACGGCCGCTGCGCATCCTTGGCCACGTCCACCCATAACTCGCCCTGCAGCAATTCGATCACACGCTGGTGGCCGTCGAATTTCACGTCGACCGCCGAGTTGCTGTTGAGCTGCAATTGGCTGCCGTCTTCCAGGGCGATTTGACGGCGCTCACCGACACCGGTGCGTTGGTCGGCCATCCATACCGGCAAGTGCTCAAGGCCCAGCCAGCCACACAGCAATACGCCGAGCAAGCCCACCACCTGGGCACCGCGCGCGCGTTGCGGGGCGAATGCGCGGTTCAAGGCAATCCGCGCCGGTTGCGCCGGCAAGGTGTCGAGGCTGCCCCACAGGCTGCGCATGCGTTCGATGGCCACCGCGTGGCGAGGGTCGGCCTGGCACCAGGCATTGAAGGCTTGGCGGTCGGTGTCGCTGACATCTTCGTCGTGCAGGCGCGTCAGCCAGTTCGCAGCCTGCTGGATGATCTGCTCGGAACTCATGCCAATGGGTCTGCCGCATGCAGGCTGTGGTAGCAATGCACCAGCGCCGTGGAGATGTAGTTTTTGACGGTGCTGGGGGATACGTCCAGGCGGGTCGCGATCTCGTTGTAGGTCAGCCCATCGAGGCGGCTCAACAAGAAGGCTTCGCGCGCCTTGGCGGGCAAGCCGGCGAGCATCTCGGCGATGCGCTCCAGGGCTTGCAGCGCCACGTGGATCGCGGCCGGATCGGGCATGCCTGCCTCTTCGCACTGGATTCCCAGGGCCTCCATGTAGGCTTTTTCAATACGTCGGCGACGCGCGCCATCGATCAACAGGCGCCCCGCCGTTGTCGCAAGGAACGCACGGGGTTCCTTGATGTTTTGCGGCTCGGCCAGCATCAGTACGCGGATGAACGCGTCATGCGCCAGGTCGGCAGCGTGCTGGGAACAACCGAGTTTTTTGCGCAGCCAGCCATGCAGCCAGCCGTGGTGCTCGCTGTACATTGCCGTAAGGGTTTGCTGACGCACTGAATCGCCCAGCGCGGCCGGAATGTCATGCATGCGCAAAAACTTCTCAAATGGGAAATATTACCAATTGCGCAAACAATGCCAGTAAAACGATATCGGGGCAAGGGGGCTCACACTCTCTAAAAGCACCGCGAACCCAATGTGGGTGGCTGCACTAAGCGCGACGGGGACCTCTGTGGCGAGCGTAACCTGTGGCGAGCGGGCTTGTTGTGGCGAGCGGGCTTGCCCCGCGTTGGGCTGCGCAGCAGCCCCAATAAGGCCACCGCGTTTATCCAGGCATATTGAATCGCCTGGTTTTGGGGCTGCTTCGCAGCCCAACGCGGGGCAAGCCCGCTCGCCACAAGAATGCGGTCGACTGGAATGGCTTATGCGAGGTTACAAACCGGGGACATCGTTTACATTTCTAACCGGGGCATGGGCCTCCCCCCTGTTTGCACTCTTAGCGCCAGCTCCATGACACCCCGGTATAGATGCCACGCCCGTCGCCCGGTGTGGATCGGGCCACGTCCAGGCCCTTGTCGTCGTAACCGGGCGTGACGGTGTTGGCGTAACGCCGGTTGGTGAGGTTGCGCAGGTCGACCCAGGCCTGCCAATCCTGCTTGGGCGCGTCATAGCCAACGGTGGCACCCAGCAAGGTATAGGCGGCGGCGGTGTAGGAGTTGGCGTAGTCCACCGCCACCCGTGAGGAATGCTCGGTGTTGAGGCTGGTGTAGAAGCCGGTCGGATGGCTGTAGCGCAGTTGTGCCTGGTAATAGTGCTTGGGGATGCCCGGCAACGTGTTGTCGCCGAAGCGGTCATCGTCGCGGTAGTGGAAATCGCTGAAGGTATACGCCTGGCGCAGGGCGAGCGCGCCGCTGCGGCCACCGTCCCACAACGGGCTGAGCAGGCTCAGTTCCACGCCCTGGTGCACGGTGGGGCTGGCATTGGACTCTGCGACGATGGCATTGCGGGTCGAGGTCTGCGCCTGGGTTTCCACGGTGAGCAGTTCGTGGCGCACTTCGGAACGGTACAGCGCCAGGTCCCACTGGCCGAACCCTGCTTCACCGCGCCCGCCGATTTCCAGGGTGGTGGCGGTCTGGTTTTTCAGATTCACGCCTTCGCGTTGCAAACCTGTGGCCGCACCACTGCCTGCGGGGAAGTATTTGTTCGACCCCCAGATCATCGACCAGGCATGGGGTGGCTCGACCGAGCGGCTCAGGTTGCCGTACACCTGCAATTGCGGGTTGAAGTCATAACGCAGGCCGATGCGTGGCGCGTAGTCCCAGTCATGTTGACTGAGCGGCGCCTGGCCTTCGGGATAGGTGACTTGGGTTTCGCGGCGAGTGTAGATCGCGGCAAGGCCAGTGGTCAGCCACAGGTCCGGGACCAGTTCCAGCTCGTTGCCGAGGTGCAGCACGGTGTCGGAGCCCAGGTAGCTGTAGTCGCGGGTCTTGGTGCCGGGGGCAAAGGTGGCCGTATTGCCAGCGGGCGTTCGCACGTATTCCGACGCACCATTGTTCGGCATCGCCTGGGTGGTGCGCAGGCCGAGGGTGGTGGTGCTGGCATGCCCGAACAGCGTGTCCTGGCGGATGTATTTCAGGGTGCTGCTGATATCGGTGTAGGCGACTTTCAGGCGATTGGTGCCTTCACGCAGGTCCATGGGGTAGTCGTGGTAGGCCAGGCCGACTTCGAGCCGCGAGGTATCGTCCAACTGCAGCGTGGTTTTGTTGGCGATCCAGGTGGAGCCGGGTTGCAGGCGCTTCGAATCGCGGGCGGCGTTAAGGCTGTTGGCGGCACGCGGATCGTGGTTGATCTGGTCGCGCGTAAGCTTGCCGGGCGTCTCATTGGTGGTTTCGCGGTAACGGAAGTAAAAGCGCGTTTCCAGGTCCGGGTTGAAGCGATAGCCGAAATTGGCCGCGACCCCTTTGCCGCTGCCGGTGCTCTGGTGCTGGTAACCGTCGGACTCTGAACCGGTGAGGCTGATGTAGTAGTCGGCGTCCCCCAGCACCTGGCCCGAGCTGATCTCCCGCTGGCCATAGCCGCGACTGCCCGCCTCGTAGCGCACTTGCAACTTGGGCGCGTCGTAGCCGGTGCGGGTCACATAGTTGACTGAACCACCCAGCGCCAATGCGCCTTGATCGAACCCATTGGCGCCGCGCAGCACTTCGACACGGCTTTGCCACAGCGGGTCCTTGAGTTCATAGGGCGTACCGCCAGGCCCGGTGAGCGGCAAGCCGTCGAACATTTCATACAGCCCCGAGGCATGGGCACCCGGGCTGCGATTCAGGCCCGAGCCACGGATCGACAGCTTCACGCCTTCGTTATTGGCCGCCTTGGCGTACACCCCAGCCTGGTACTTGAACACGTCTTCATTGGTGCTCACCCGCCCCTGCTGCACGCTGTTCATGTCGATGTAGTTGGTGCCGCCAGGCACGCTCTTGAGCTGCGTCTGGGCCACTTCGCCCGCGCTGGCTTCGCTGCTGGTGACTTCGACCGGAGCCAGTTGCAGTTCTTCGGCTTGCACCAGTGAAGTGAGGGTCAAGGCGGCAAACAGCAGCGGAGGTTGACGCAAAAGCATGGGGAGTCCTTTGAATTCGGGGGCGTGGAAGCCAGGGCCTGGCACGCGAACAGTGATGGGAAGGCAAACCGGTGCATCAGGTCACGCCTGATTAACGGACCAGAGCCTTCCCACAACGCCATCGGACGGGGAATATTTTTAAGTCCAAAATCGAATTAACAAATGCAAACTCAGTATTTATAGAAATAACCGGCAAGCATTACTGTGGAGCCACTGAGTCACCCACGCATCACGAGACCGCCCCCATGCACACATCCGCTACCGTCATCGACTTCACCCTCCACCGCAAACGCCGCCAGGCACGAGCTGCGGCCGAGTTGATGTGGGCGATGTACGCAGCGCGTGCCGGGTTGATGCTGTTCACCGCCCAAGCTTCCCTGCCCAGCGACACTCGCCGGGCGTAAGGCCGATGAGTTTTCTGCACGTGATTCCCGAAGCACCTGAACCGCTGCCCAAGCCCAGCAACGACGATGACGTCATCAGCCTCTGCGTGGCGCATAACCTGCAACGCCTGCGCAGCAAGCGCCACTTGTCGCTGGACGGCCTGGCACGTGCCTGCGGCGTCAGCCGGGCGATGTTGGCGCAGATCGAATCCGGGCGCAGCGTCCCGTCGATCAAGGTTCTGTGCAAGATCGCCAAGGGCTTGAAGGTATCGGTGGCGGCGTTTTTGGAAGACCGCGCGTTTGAAGGGGTTGAGGTACTGCCGGCGCAACAGAGTAAGCGCCTGGTGAGTGCTGACGGGGCCTTCGTCAGCCGCGCGTTATTTCCATACGATACGGCGCGCCAGTCCGAATTCTATGAGATTCGCCTGCGCGCCTTGGGCGAAGAAATTTCCGCAGGCCACGGCCCGGGCATCCAGGAAAACCTGGTGGTGGCCCAGGGCGTGCTGGAGGTCAGCGTCAACGACGAGCGCTATTTGCTTTCCACCGGCGACTCGATCCTGTTCTATGCCGACCAGCCCCACCGCTACCGCAACCCATCGGACAGCGAGGCGGTGGCGTTTCTGGTGATCACCTATCCGGAACGGTTGGATTAATTTGCGCCAAAAAAAACGCCCCGGATAATCGGGGCGTTTTTCAGCATGCAGAACCTGTCAGCAGGTGCAGCACATCATCGGCATGCCGTTGCAGCTCATCATCATCGGCATGGCACAGTCGTTCATCATCTTGTTCATCAGCATGCAGCAGTTGTTCATCATGTCCATGCTCATGCCTGGCATCGGCATCATTTTGCAGAGCATGCCGTCAGCCTGCATCGTGCATTCCATCACGCACTTCATCATCGGCATCGACATGCCCATAGGCATCATCATCGGCATGTTCATGTTGGACATCATAGCCATGGCGTCGGCCGACATGCACATCATCGACAGGTTGGCACACTGCATCATCATGGGCATGCCACAGTTCAGCATCATCGCCATCATTTCGGCGTTGGTCTTGAACTGAGCCATATCCATGCCCGCTGCCGGCTTCATGGTGCACATCATGGCGTCGCTGGCCATTTCGCACTTCATGGTCGCCATCATCATCGGCATGCCCATCATCGGCATCATTGGCATGGAGGTGTTCATTGGCATCTGCATGGCATTCATCATGTTCGAAACTCCGTAATCGACAGGAAATGAGTAAGTTCTGGGGCCGATTCTAGAGCGCGGGTGTCACGACGCAAGAAGGTGATCCAGCAGCGGAAAATGACGTTTGAGCGGGTTTCAATCGGATAATGCAGCCCTACTTGTTGCGATAACGTCGATTACAACGCTGCAACTTCCAAGGTGGCTGCTATCCAATCAATTACATCGCAATAGATATTCGATCGGGCAATAGCCCCATTCCTGAAGGAAATAAACGATCTAACTGACGCGAACAAATTCTGGCGAGGCATCACACCGGGCGGTGCTGCAATTCCAGGGTGATACTGACCCGCCGCGTGAAGATGATCAGGATTTCCACCCTCTCCAGGTTTTCGAGCTATTTGGGCAGGACGTCCCACCCATCCCTTGCCTCGACGCCGACGTGCAACTCGGGCAGCGACGAGGCGACTCAAGACATTGCCGACCCAAGCTGAGCCCGGCGACTAATCGGCAGACGGCTCCAGTGCGCGCATAAAATCGTCAGCCTCTGACCCCGCCGGGAATCTGAAACCCTGCATTTCATCGGTGGCCAGGATGTCGCTGAGCACGTCACGCAATTGCATCTCCGTCGGCGAATCTCGCAGCACCGTGTGCGCGTTCAACAGCAGCTCGGCAGCAACCCCATGGACACGCGCGGCGTCGATCACCGCAAAGAGCATAAACCGCAGGCGAATCTCGCGATCAGTGGGCCAAACCGTTTTTCGCTTACCCAAGGTAGGGCCTCATATTTAAGAAAAATCCGAGGCTATTGCCGACCGGGAAGCGTTTCAAGTTGCGAGATGCAAGATAGGCCATTTCCTACAGAGGAAACGGAAGCACCGCACTATCTGGCGCAGAGCGCAAGGTCGGGGGATTTCATTGCACCGGCAGGAAATTCATCAATAACAGGCTTTGCGCATAGTTAAGGCCGATACGTCGGTAGCGCTCATCGAGCATCTGGGTCAGCAGGTCGAGGCGCGCGACGATCTTGCCGAACTCCACCGCAAAACTGAGGTTGCTGCCCTCCTCCGAGATCTCGTTAGAAAACAACAGCAGCACGCCATTGGCATCCTGGCGTTGGCTGAGCAACCAGGTTGCCTTCTCGATGTTGCGCGCAGCGTTATTGACGAACTGCGGATTGATCGAGTCGGAAATGTAGAACTGCGTGCGCCCACCGTGTGCGGTGACGAGCATGCTGCCAATCGCGTAGATAAACGCACCCACCCGGTCGCCGCGAAACTCAGGGCTCAAGGAATAGCTCAATGCCGCCAGGTCACGACGATCCCCCAGGGCGGGCAATGGTTGACGATTCTCGATGGCCTTGCGAATTTCCCGCGCCGCGCTCACCGCGTCCGGGTACCCCGATTGACGCCACTGGTTGGGGTTACGCAGATAAAGTTTGTTCATCAATAGATACAAGCTTTGCAGGTTGTCGCGCATGCCCAGGGTGGCCATACGATCGACGCTGGTCTGGAAGAATTCATCGGGCTTGCCGTTACTGAATTGCTTGGCGATATCGCGTCCCTGCTGCTGAGTGCAAGCGCTGGCACACCCCATCAACACGACCGCCAGCAGCAACGGCCGGCGCGTCCAAAAGGCGGTAAAAACAGGCAAAGTACGCGGCATCGGCACCCGATCTAGTTGTTCTGGCCACACGCAGTATGAGTGTCGCTGGCACAACGATAGATCCAGAAAACTCGAAAAAGTGCAGAGGGGCGGCAGAAAACCCGGCGCCGGGCCGGGTTCGCTGGGCTCAAGCGCTTGAATCAGTTGTCAGGATGCTCGCTCGCCAGCGAGTTGGCGGCGTCGACATCAGACATCTCTTCTTCAAGTGGTGCCCTATCCTCTGGGGGCAATGCTCGGCAGCCTGGGCCGGCACGAACAGTGCTGGAGAATCTCATCCCTACAGGGCGTGGCCGCCAGGAACCCGCCGAAAACGGCTGGCTTGGATGGGAGATAGACAGCCAGGCTACGTCGAACGCCCGGCATTACGGTCATGTTGTTTTTTTACGCCTTTCCCGCCCCTTCGTTCATATTGATGGTGAATAAACCAGACGACCAAGAGCAGTCCCGACAGACCGATAATGAACAACAACAGCTCTATTGCGGCACCTTCATGTGAAAACATGTTTCGTTCCTCGTCCTGAAGTATCGCGCCTCAAAAACGGGCGCTTCCGAAATTGTTAGTAACAATTCATACATTTTCAGGGTAGACGCCAACGTCGGAGGTGACAACCCCAAAAACCTCAGAACCCTTGATCTAGACACGTCACTCGTCGAAAAACCTCCGCCCCCATCGCTCGAGGCAGGGCAACCTCCACGCAATGAGGGGGGGGGCATTGCCGCAGCGTTACTGACGCCGGCAACTCGCTGGGTCCGTGTCCCAGCCACTTACAGGCTGTTTTTCTCACTCAATGGCAATGATGCAATGATCTCAGCGCGGCACGTTTCCAGTATTTCATCGGCGAGAGACGAATCATCCGGACACGCCCGTGACAACATGACGGCACCGATGGCATGTGCCAGCAAGTTGATCATTTTTGCCCGAACGTCTTGCCCCATCGTATCCAGCCCCTTCAGGTACTTTTCCTCAAGTGCTGCCAGCGTGCTCTCTAATCCGTCCGCAAAGGTCGCCTTCAGCTCATTTGATTGACGAGCAGCGTCACCACATAGCGCTGCCATCGTACAACCCACTCCCCTGCCGTCCCTGTGATCCCTCGACACGTAAAGATTTACAAACCCGGGAAGGTCGAGATCGCAGGTACTCGTGAGAGATTTTGCAAGACTGTTTTCTGCGGCTTCAGCCATCAAATCGGCCTTAGAGCCAAAGTGCTTGTAAAAGCCGCCCTGGGTAAAACCGGCAGTCGCCATGAGTTCTGCCACACCCACACCATCATAGCCACGCTCACGAAACAGCTCTGACGCCGTCTCCACAATATGGGCTCGATTGGCGAGCGATTGCGTCTTGGTGATCTTCATTTCGCGCCCCTGGGACTCCTGAACAATGGCCTGACTATACTCTGATGTCGATCGCAATCAAAACCGTTGACAGCATTGATTATGATCGACATCATAAAAACACCGCCGCATGTCTCTGGGGCTGCGCGCAGGGCTGAACAGCCCTGAAAACTGCATCGCTTATCCACGTCCACTCAAGAGCATTCATTTATGAGCATCCCTGAAACCGTACTGATTACCGGCGCCTCGACAGGCATTGGCGCAACCTACGCCGAGCGTTTTGCCCAACGTGGCCACAACCTGGTACTGGTTGCCCGCGACAAAAGCCGGTTAGACGCACTGTCCTCCCGGCTGCGCGAGCAACACGGTGTTTCCATTGACGTGATCCAGGCTGACCTGACTCAAACCAATGATCTGATCACCGTCGAAGCTCGCCTACGTGATGACGCCCGTATCGGCATCCTTGTGAATAATGCCGGAGCCGCGCAATCGGGCAGCTTCATCGAGCAATCCACCGACAGCATTGCCAACCTGGTCGCGCTCAACACCACCGCATTGGTACGGCTCGCCAGCGCCATCGCCCCACGCCTGGCACACGCCGGTAATGGTGCGATTATCAATATTGGCTCGGTCGTGGGGCTGGCGCCGGAATTCGGGATGAGCGTCTACGGTGCGACCAAGGCGTTTGTCCTGTTTCTATCGCAAGGGTTGAGCCTTGAACTCTCGCCCAAAGGCGTCTACGTGCAAGCTGTACTCCCCGCGGCCACCCGTACGGAAATCTGGGAACGTGCAGGTATCGATATCAATACCCTGAGCGAAGTCATGAACGTGAGCGACCTGGTCGATGCTGCGCTGGTGGGTTTTGATCGTCGCGAGCCGGTGACCATTCCGCCGTTACAAGACGCCGCGCGTTGGGATGCTCTGCAGTCTGCCCGCCAGGGTTTGCTTTCAGAGATTCGCCAATCGGTAGTCGCCGAGCGCTATCAAGCCCAGGTGTGATTGCCACGCTGCAAGCGGTGATACGCATACGTTGAGGTAAAGGCGCTTGCTGCAAAGGTTCTAACATTACGTTGGGGTGCGCATGCTGCCAGCCCATTGAAGCCAGAGAACTGAAGCATGAAAGCCTTCCTGATCGACCGCTACGGCGAGAACCATGGACATATTGGCGAGGTACCGGTACCTGAACCAGGCATCTACGACGTGCTGGTCAAAGTACATGCCAGTAGCGTCAATGTGCTGGATTCGAAGATTGCCAAAGGCGAATTCAAGCTGATCCTGCCGTATTCATTCCCTTTGATCCTGGGTAATGACCTAGCCGGCGTCGTGGTTCGCGTGGGGTCGGGCGTGCAGCACTTCAAGCCGGGTGACGAAGTCTATGCACGCCCACCCGAATCGCGCATTGGCACCTTTGCCGAGATGATTGCGGTGGAGGAAAGTGCCCTTGCGCTGAAACCCAACAATATCACCCTGCAAGAAGCGGCTTCTCTTCCCTTGGTTGCACTGACTGCCTGGCAGGTGCTGGTTGAAACAGCCCGGTTGAAGAAGGGGCAAAAAGTCTTTATCCACGCAGGTTCCGGTGGAGTCGGCACAGTGGCCATCCAGCTTGCAAAACATCTGGGGGCCTTTGTTGCGACGACGACCAGTACAAGTAACGTGGCTTGGGTTAAGGCGTTGGGAGCAGACGTCGTCATCGACTACACGCAGCAAAAATTCGAAAACGTCTTGCGCGACTACGATGTCGTATTGAACAGCCTCGGCCCGGTCGAGCTGGAAAAATCACTCAGTATTCTCAAGCCTGGCGGCCAGCTTATTTCTATCTCTGGGCCACCGACGGCGGAGTTCGCAAAAGAACAGAAGCTGTTCTGGGGGCTGGGTTGGGTAATGCGCCTGTTGAGCAGTGGCATACGCAGAAAAGCCCGCAAACAGAACGTCAGTTATGCGTTCGTGTTCATGCGTGCGAGCGGCGCTCAGTTGAAGAAAATCACTGCGCTTGTCGAGTCTGGCGTTATCACACCTGTCATCGACCGGACCTTCCCTTTCGAGTCAACGGCTGAGGCCTTGAGTTATGTGGAACGGGGCAGAGCCAAAGGTAAGGTGATCATTAAGCTCATATGACTACAACGAGTACTCGATAACTGAAGCTCAGGGCAAGGGCTCATGTCTTTTGCAGTCAGACGTGTGCGAGCAACACCGCCAACAGTAGTCTGGCGCCCATTAATGCTGGAGCAATAACGTTGAACTCACACCTTGCTATAACCGAAAGCAACTCACGGACACACTGGAGCACCCAATGAAAACCTCTTCCGAAAGAACCGCGATAGTGACCGGTGCATCATCCGGGATTGGCCAAGCGACTGCCGAGGCTCTGCTGCGTGCTGGGTATAGGGTATTTGGCACGAGTCGCAAGGCTGGTGCCAGTCCAACACAGGTATCCATGCTCACCTGCGATGTGACAGACGACAACTCTGTCAGTGCTCTCGTCTCCAGCGTGCTCGCCCAGACCGGGCGGATCGATCTGTTGGTCAATAATGCCGGCATTGGCCTGCTGGGCGGTGCAGAAGAGTTCTCGATCCCACAGGTGCAGGCATTGTTCGATGTCAATCTGTTCGGCGTAATCCGTATGACCAACGCGGTATTGCCTTCGATGCGACAACGTGGCCAAGGGCGCATCATCAATATCGGATCTATTTTGGGATTAATACCCGCGCCCTACTCCGCTCATTATTCGGCGGTCAAGCACGCTCTAGAGGGCTATTCGGAATCCCTTGATCACGAGGTTCGAGCCTTCGATATTCGCGTCTCGGTCATCGAGCCGGCATTCGTGCGTACCGTTTTCGATCAAAACAGCATTGAACCGGACGCGCCGTTGAAAGAGTACGATCAGGCTCGATCAGGGTTCCGGGCACTACTCGGCGAAGTGATGCCAAAAGCCGATCTTCCTGAAGTCGTGGCAGCGGTCATAGTCAAAGCGGCGACCGATTTCCAGCCTCAGCATCGCTACACGGCCGGCAAGACAGCGCGACAAATCAGTCTGCTGCGCCGCTTTGCCCCCGCAGGATTCTTCGACAAAGCCCTGCGTAAGCAATTCCGCCTGCCGGTTTGAGCAACACGCCCTGGTGTCCGCGACTATCGGGCTAACACTCAGGGTTGAGGGAAAGCATTACTGCGCAGGGCGACAAGATCATCGAACCGCTATCGCCTTAATCGAATGCTCCGTTGAGCACCTCGTAAATTATGCCGGAGGCAATTGCTACCAATATCAAATCAGTGCCCGCTTGTTGCCACTCGTAGCCGTCGTAATGGGGCAACCTGCCCAGCAACCGGCCATCCAGCTTCTTGGCGATGCCTGGAGGAAGAGGTTTTCCCCTAGCCAGGTTCTTTTGTATTCCGGGCGGCAGTGACGGACCTGGGCGCCAATAGTCACGATAGCCACCAACCACCCCCAATACACCGCCCCGGTCAATGCTAGGCCCGCGCGCCCAATCATCCCCGCTCGAACCTTTCCCCTTGTTACCCTGGTTGCCATGGCCTTGGC
This sequence comes from Pseudomonas sp. G11, assembly GCF_029457515.1. Taxonomy (NCBI): domain Bacteria; kingdom Pseudomonadati; phylum Pseudomonadota; class Gammaproteobacteria; order Pseudomonadales; family Pseudomonadaceae; genus Pseudomonas; species Pseudomonas sp. G11. The sequence goes on along the minus strand of NZ_CP120377.1, from coordinate 3,178,441 downwards.
CACCTTGGGAGTTGCCTTTTCCATTGCCTTGGCCCTTCCCATTACCAGGGTCGGCCACAGCCGCCACAGAGCCAACAGCCAAAGCAAGGCAGGTAACAGCGGCTACAAGCGAGCGAGATTTAAACATGACCGTTTTCTCCAAAAGGGATTACCCCTTGAAAGGTAGACGGTATTGTCGGTTTTAGTTTCGCCTTCTTCCGACTCGCTGCATCCGGTGGTCAGGGCGGCGCCTATCTGGGGTAAGACGCGTGCCCCTCCGTCGGCTGGCTCGGCATATACCGGTCCGGGCATCGGCGGGCATGCCCTCTTCTGCCACTACCAGCAAGGCCCGACCGAGTAACCGAGACGGTTTACCGACGTGGCGCGCAGATCGTAAAGCCATCCGGCTAACCGTAACTCGACACGAGTTGCGGCAACTGCCTGAAATGATGCGGAAACGATCATATTTTCAGAGGGCGGCGGTACCAGCCCCCAGAAACGCAATAGCCCCGCAGTGCGGGGCTTTCATTTGAATCTTGGCGGGAAACCAGGGATTCGAACACTCGCAAACGTAATCACCTCCGATGAGGGTGCGACTGATATGGCAAGTACAGGCCAGGACAACGACGCATGTCATACCTTGAAGCGCGCCACCAGATGATTGAGTTCAATAGCCAGGTTGGCCATCTCACTGCAGGCGCTGGCGGTCTGATTGGCACCTGCCGAGCTCTGGATCGACAGTTCTCGGATGCTGGTCAGGTTCTGGTCCGCCTCGCGGGCCACCTGAGCCTGCTCTTCGGAGGCGGTGGCGATCAGCAGGTTGCGATCATTGATCTGGGCTATGGCCTCAGCGATTTGCTTGAGCGACAGGTCGGCATTCTGCGCCACAGAGATTGAGCTGCTGGCCATCTGGGCACTGACGTTCATGGCGCCCACTGCCTGGGTCGAGTCCGCCTGAATCGCGCTGATCATCTGTTCGATTTCCTGGGTCGACTGCTGGGTGCGGTGGGCCAGGGCACGCACTTCATCAGCCACCACCGCAAAGCCGCGACCTTGCTCGCCCGCGCGGGCAGCTTCAATAGCAGCGTTAAGCGCCAGCAAGTTGGTCTGCTCGGCAATCGCGCGAATCACTTCGACCACCTTACTGATGTCCTGAGCTTTGCCTGACAAGGCCTTGACCTGGTCACCCGTGCTGGCCACGTTGCTGGCCAGACTTTCGATGGCTTTGAGGGTCTGCGCCACATTCTCGATACCCGAGCGCGTGAATTCCATGGACTCGCGGGAAGATTGGGCGGCGGCGTCGGCATTACGTGCCACCTCGTCCACCGCAGCGCTCATTTCGGTCACTGCCGTCGCGGCCTGATTGACTTCATCGTTCTGTCGCACTAACCCGCGACTGGCCTCTTCGGTTACAGCAGTCATTTCTTCAGAGGCTGACGCCAATTGGGTGGAAGAATCGGCGATACGAGCGATGGTTTCCCGCAGGTTGCCCTGCATCTTCGCCAAAGCGGCCAGCAGGCGACCGGCTTCATCACGGCCAATGATCACGACCTCCTTGGACAGGTCGCTGCCGGCGATGCGCTCGGCCACGGCCAACGCATCGCTAATGGGCGTCGTAATGCTGCGGGTCAGCATTGCAGCCAGCACCACGGTAAGTATGACGGTCGCCACCAGCAAGCCAATCACCAGCGTCACACCATTGCTGTACGTCGCGGCAGCATCCAGACCTGAACGCTTGGCGCCCTCATCGTTGAAGTCCGCAAGCTTGTTCAGGTTGTCTTGCAGGGTATTGGTCATCGGACTGATGCGGGTGTTGATCAGGGCAACAGCTGCGGCGTCATCACCACTTCGCAACAAAGGCTCCAGCTCATCCAACAGCTTGAAATACTGCTGCACATCGCCTTCGACTGCCCGGTAGAGCTCATTCTCTGCCGGCCCGGTAACCAGGGGCTCGTAATGGCTGATGGTGTCCTTCAGCGTACTGCGGTAGCCGCTCAACGAAGCGATGCGGGTTTGGCGCTGTTGTTCGTCAGTGGTCACGGTGATACGGATACTTTCCAGACGCAGACGCAAGACGCCCACCTGCATCTTGCCAATCTCACGGATGCTCGCCATCCAATTAGTTTCGACATCTTGCTCCGACTCTCGAAGCTTGCCCATTTGCATCACGGCGACAATGCCCAGAGCAAAAACCACTAGGACAATGAGTGAGAAGAAGGCGGCAGACCTTGGAGCCAGATTCATATTCCTGACGTTCATTTTTATCTCTCTGAGGAAGGTCGGTACAACATGGACGCTACTTCGGCAGCCAACATCCGTAAAAGTCGAACAATGCCGCCAACGCACCTACCGGCTCGATTTCTCGTGACTTCGGAACCTGAAATTCACAAGCGGAATCAGTCAGCTCGAAGAATTGATGTCATATAAAGATCGTTGTAGTTCAGTTGGCTGGCACTCCTCACGCGAAACCGGGCAAAAGCTGCAGAATGGATGGAGTCTGTTTGCTCACTGCCTGTCTCCCGCTCATAACCTGTCGCCTCTGGTGGACAGGTTATGAGCCCCTGGCCAAATAGTGGCTTATTGACACCAATGCAACCATCAGATCATCCCTATTCAAATGTAGGAATACTGGAAAAGCGGTTAGGGAAATCCCTACTCCAATGCGCGGGTCACAAAGTGTCGAAGGTCAGTTTTTGCTAGCGATCAACCAAAGCTGATCTGGCCTATCTGACCAGGCAGAAACTCAGAACTCTGATGCGAACAGAAGCCGGAGAAAACAGCCTCGGGAAATTGGTTAGGGAGATAACAGAAAGGGACGTGCGCCCCCACTCCAAATACTTACTGATCAACAAGCACGGGAAACGGATGACGAAGGGTGTGTTGCGTTTGCGCTGGGACACTTTCCGTAATGCCGTCATGACAGTGCTCCCCCGCCAAGCGGTACTGCTGGATCAGATCATCAAGCCGGTATTCACACAGGCCATACCCTGCACCAGGCAGGCTTACCCAAATATTCCGGCACTTTTCGATTGCGGTTCCGACCCGGCCTGCATGCACGTCCGGTAGTGCGCGGCATTCGCGGATGTGCTGCAGAGCCAGCAGGTCCTGGCTGATCGGGCTGAAGTCCGACAGGGTCAGCAGCGTTCGGCAATACGGCCAATCTTTGAGCATCTGCTGGTACCGGCCCGAGGCATTAGATGTCAGCCCCTTACTGTTGATGACCTTCGAGCGTCGTCCCTTTGCGAAGAGGGTGATCACTGAAATCCGTGAAGATCTCAGGCTTCCTGTCGATGCCCGTCACGATGACGTCGTAGCCATCCAGGGCGGTGGCCGGCGATGTGCTGGTCCCTTCGGACCAAGTGAGCATATCGAGGAAGGCCAACGCGTCACGACTGCCCGCTTGGATAGCTGAAATTCGTGCCATTGTCTTTTCTCCAGGCGAAAAAAACCCGCATATAAGGCGGGATCAAGGGTAAAAACCAACTCAGTTGGATAAGGTTGGCAAGATGCTGTATTCAAACGAATTTGGCCAAAGACCCCGTCGCGACAAGAAGTTCCGCTCCGTTATTAATTGACAGCCTTTGCGTTGGGGCACATCGCTATCATCTGCGCCAAATTAACCCTACAAGGAACGCGTCAATGGTGTTGAGACCCACCAAAACTACCAATCACCACGGATGGGTTTGGGTCTACAAAAAGATAAGAAGCTTCGGCTTCTCTCGATTTACAGCATTTTACCGGACGTCCCTCTATGTCCTTCGAGGAGACACGGGGTCATTTAAATACAAGCATGGTTGGTCAAAATTTCGTTTCCGCCGTTGATCAATTCCGATCAAGCTATGCTGGTTTACTGTCAGCCTGCTCGATTACGGAAACATCGATGGGGCCGTAAAGGTATCACCAACAAACCGGCCACCTGCAGCGAAAGCGGCAGTCCCCCCCTGCAAGAATGCCAACACCCAAGGTATGCACAAAACCTTCTGAGTTGGTGGCGATGATGGCGGCGCCAGCGATCACCCCGGCGGCGCCCACTATCCATATGTTTTTGCTCGGCGACTTCAGTTCCATTGCAGCGATGCTCCCTGTTAAGAATGCGCTGAGTTTATCGCCGCGACCTTCAATAAGAATCTTTCTCGCTGCATCCGGAGGCCGGCGCCTAACTGGAGATAATCCATGGACGACCAGTTCTACCTGCAAGACAGCCACAGTCACGCCTACGTCGGCGACGGCTTATCGTTCTGGGGCTTTGGTGGCTCTGGGTACGTCACCGACCTGGCAAAGGCCCAGGTGTTTACGCGGGACGGCGCTTGCGATCACCGCGACACCGACATCCCGTGGCCCAAGGCCTACGTGGATGCCAGAGCGCGAGAGTAGGTGTTGACTGCCAGTATGTGACGCTGAGCGAAGCGCTGGACCAATACCCCGACGCAGCTGAGTTTTACATCCAGAAGCCGCTTGCGGTCGGTTCATAAGCGACGCGCAGCGCTACCGGGAAGACCGCCGCAACTGCGGAACAAGCAACACGCCTTAATCCAGCTCCATGCCGGTCCCCCGTAATACCCCTATCGCTGAACAGCACCAGACGGCGAGGCTATCAGCGCTTATCGCGAGCTTCGGGATTCCTTGCATTGCAGATAAACACGATCCCAGGAGCAATAAAGATACTCCAATAGCCATTTATGCTTGGATACAAAAGCGGCCCGAATACCCCAGTGACAAGCAAAGCGAGCCCTGCCCATAACCGCTTACGCGGCGTGAACCACTCGCGGAACGCTTCAAGCTTTTTACCGGCCATTACCCACGTCCTTGTTTGATAAGCAGCAAAGCATATCACCCACTTCAACGAATCACGCCAACCGGCGAGGATCCCCTATGTCCGCACAGCAGAAGCCCCCCTTCGATTTCAAAACCCAATACGGACTCGGCTTCAACCCTCAGGACAATGAGATCGTTGTCGACTTCTTCTTGGTGGAGACGGTGGCGCCGGGACAAGGCAAACAACGTGCGTGGCGCCCTTGAGACCATCGGCGAGAACGCCGGCCACATCAAGCAAGGTCTAGCCCAACTCAGAAAGCTTCCATGATTCAGCCACTATTTGATTTTGATCTCAAACGCGCCTCACGCGAGCACTACATAACAGATAAAGCTGCGATCAATTTTCCACACGTGGGGAGTACAGCTGGCGGCTGGCATTTTCTATCGTACTTCGGCCGCAAGACCGAGGTGTCGATGGTGTCGCTGGCAGGTATTCACTACCCAAACACCACCGGTTTTTTTGGTGACTCGGGCGTCATTGACGTAACTGAACAACTAGCCAAGCGTGGTTGGTTTGCCGGATGTGACTATGACTGGTAACGAAGGCCAAAGCTCAACGACAACCCTAACAAGCCCGAACCGTCGATCTCGCCAAGCATGTGTTGTTCCCCCTCACTTTGCACACACTCGACAACTCCTTAGGGGCGAACTCCAACGCAGTACGATTGAGCGTGCTAAGCCACCTGAGTCGCAAACTTACCAACCGCTTCAACAACTTTCTTGGCTCCGTCCTGAATTTCAACAATAACTTGCCCTGCCTGCGTGGCTAGCTCAAGACCTTGCTCAGCTTGGGACTTACTGTTCGCCATCTCCGCTATAGTTTGATCCACCAGCTTCTGATTTTCCAAAACAACTGATGCGATTTCCTCAGTCGCCGTGCTGGTGCGCCCGGCCAATTGTCGAACCTCATCCGCGACGACTGCAAAACCTCGGCCTTGCTCACCTGCGCGTGCAGCCTCAATCGCAGCATTCAATGCCAAAAGGTTCGTTTGCTGAGCAATACTACTGATGGTCTGAATGATCGAACTGATTAACAGCGACTGCTTTCCAAGCGCTTCGACGCCACCCGAGGCAGCCTGCATATCCCCAGCGACTTTGCGCATGGTGTGCATAGTGTCGTTAACCACTATCGCACCACGTTGAGCAGTAACGTCAGTCTGCTGGGAGATTTCAAATGCCGTTTGTGCAGCATCACTGACTTGGTGTTCACGGGCAACCTGTTCGGTAATAACCGTTGCAAACTTAACTACCTTGCGCAGTGTTCCTTCGGTGTCGTAGACCGGGTTATAGCTCGCCTCCAGCCATACCGTCTGACCCCGACTATCAACACGTTGGAATCGGCCAGCGACAAACTCACCCTTGTTCAACGTCAACCAAAAATCCCTGTATTGCTGGGAAGAAGCCTCCTCTGGCCGACAGAAAATACGATGATGACTTCCTTGCGCTTGTCCCAGGCTGTAACCCATCGCTTTTAAAAACTGCTCATTCGCCGTGATTACATGCCCGGATAGATCGAACTCAATGACCGCCGTCGAGCGCAGTAGCGCGTCAATGAACGATGCGTTTTCCGATGCCTTTTCCACTCTGGACGTAATGTTCGTCGCATAGCCTGCGATATGACTCAACCGGCCAGTCGCATCAGCTACGGGTTGCCAATGAGCATGAATCCACACTAATGAGCCGTCAGCATGCAGGTACCTGTATTCATCGGATATCGACTTACCGGCGGCGACAGCCGCGCGAAAATTGTGAAAACAGGGAAGCTTGGAAACGTACTGCGGAACAATGTCGGCCATGGCACGACCTATAAGCTGATTCTGGGTGTACCCCAAAGCCTGTGCAAAATTGTCGTTGCAGGCGGTAATTGCAAAATTTGTATCGATACTCAGCGTCAGCATTTCACGGTGTAGGCCATCACGCAGTTGGCGCAACTCCGACAACTCGGCTGTTTGAGCCTCAAGCTGATTCTTGATTTTTTTATTGAACATGGAAAACCGCCTGTTGGGTGTTAATAGGTTTATCGGCGTGATCAGCAACACGTTTAGCTATCAGACGAACGAAAAGCAGTGAGGCGACGAACGTCACAATCAGGTCGGCAAGCTGCCGTGGCCACACGTCTCAGCTCCAGCCCCAGAAGCAAACCTGAAATCCCCCGATCAGGCACTGCTTGGAACCTGATTTCGTTTCGAGGATTAGGCCCGGTTGTCATCGAAGTTTTTTGAGCATATCTTGTCTAAAAACTTATACAAGGTATCAGTAGTTGTACAAGAATGATCGGTGGCCACTGACGCTTTATTTCGACGGCGAGTGCCCTCTTTGCGCCCGGGAGATCAAGATCCTAAATGCGCGAGCAGCACCGGATCGTCTCCTGTTTGTGGACATCAGCGATCCTACCTTCGACGCAAAATCTCTTGGGTTCACGCTCGTTGAAATGCAGTCGATACTGCACGCCAGGTTGGGCGATGGAACCTGGGTCACTGGCTTAGACGCGACGCTTTGGAGCTGGCGAGCAGCGGGCCTTGGTATCTGGGCGGAGCCGTTATCATGGCGTTCGACTAGGCCACTTCTAAACCTTGGCTATCGCCTATTTTGTCGCTTGCGTCCGCATCTAGCATGGCTGCCCCATCCTGATGGCAGCGTTCGGTGTCGCGATGAGGGCTGCGTAGTGCCTGATACCAAACGCGCCACTGGCAGCAAGACGTCGCCTGCAAGAGGTAATGATGAATAAAGCTAGCAGCCTTCGCCTGATCCTAGGTGATCAGCTGTCGTTCGATCTCGCCTCACTACAGGCCGTTGATATCGAATGCGATACCGTGCTCATGGTCGAGGTGATGGAAGAAGCCAGCCATGTTCCTCATCATCCGCAAAAGATCACCCTTATCTTCAGCGCTATGCGCCACTTCGCCGAGGCGTTGCAGCAACGGGGAGTCAAGGTGCAGTACGTAAAGCTCGATGACCCAGAAAATACTGGATCGGTGCCTCGCGAGTTAGAGCGGTGGCGCGCACTTTTGCGACCGGATGAAATCCACATCACCGAGTGCGGCGACTGGCGCTTGGAGCAATCGATAAAGGACTGTGGTTTAGCGATAAAATGGCATTCGGATTCTCGCTTTCTCTGCTCCCGTGCCGAGTTCTTTACCTGGGCGAATGGCAAAAAGCAGCTGCGCATGGAGTTCTTCTATCGCGAGATGCGCCGCAAGAGCCGGCTATTACTCAATGGGGACGGTAGCCCGGTCGGAGGTGCATGGAACTTTGATGCAGAAAACAGAAAGGCTTTACCCAAGGGCGTAAGGCCTCCATCACCCGCACGTTTTACTCCTGACGCAATTACCCGAGATGTTCTTGCGTTAGTTGCCAAAAATTTCGCAAGCCACTACGGCACGCTCGACACATTCGACTACCCGGTAACCCATGCCGAAGCTCAGGCCCTCTGGGATTACTTCCTCGACTGGGGCCTGGCAGCCTTCGGCGACTACCAAGACGCGATGGCCTGTAACGAGCCGTTCCTGTTTCATGCCCGAATAAGCGCCGCGCTGAATATTGGACTGCTGGATCTTCGTCAGCTGTGCAGCGATGTTGAATCGGCGTACCTGTCGGGCAGCATTGCGCTGAACGCTGCCGAAGGTTTTATTCGACAACTGATCGGCTGGCGGGAGTATGTCCGAGGCGTCTACTGGCTGAAGATGCCTGACTATGCCGACGGCAACGCATTCGGTAATTCGCGGTCGCTCCCAGAGTTCTACTGGACGGGCGACACGCAGATGAATTGCATGCGCCAAGCCATCAACCAGAGCCTTGAGCATGCCTACGCTCACCACATTCAACGTCTCATGGTGACTGGCAATTTCGCCCTGCTGGCAGGTATCGCACCGAGTCAGATATGTGAGTGGTATCTGGCGATCTACATGGACGCTTTCGATTGGGTGGAGCTGCCCAATACACTCGGCATGGTTATGCACGCAGACGGCGGATATCTAGGCTCGAAACCCTACTGCGCGAGCGGGCAGTACATCAAGCGTATGTCTGATTATTGCCGTGGCTGCGCATACAAAGTAAGCGAAAGCACGACAGGCGATGCCTGCCCGTTCAACTCGCTCTATTGGCACTTCCTGATGCGCCACGGCGACCGCCTTCGCGGCAACCAGCGCATGGCCATGATTTATAAAAACCTCGACCACATGGATGAATCCAAACAGCAGGCGTTATGGCGACGCGGCGAGTTGTTACTCGCAAAACTGGATGAAGGTCAGTCGTTTTGAAAAAGAGTGAGCTCCCAGTCAAAACCTGCATGACGTGTGGCCTACCATTTACTTGGAGAAAGAAATGGGCGCGCTGCTGGGAGGAGGTGCTCTACTGCTCGGAGCGTTGCCGGCGCAACAAAGCAACGACGCGGTGAAAAGAAATAGAGGGCATTCGACAGACCCTTTGGTGCACCTGATAAGGCTATCTGTTATGAATGAAGAAAGATCGAGCAGCTGCATCCATCAGATGCTCAGAGCATATGCCTTGAAGAAAAGTCAGACATGGCTCCATGTCATAGCGTCCAAAATTGACTCAATCGTTTTTCAAGCCGAACCTGAAGGAGGACGCGAAAATTATCAGCATCATGGCTCGAAAGAACGCGCTCCATTTCCAGCCTCCACAGAAGCGCATGAGCGACACCGTCCACTGGCGGCGCTTCGGTCGAAGTATTTCCGACAAACTGGAAGTTGGAATCTCGACACAATGGATCGCAGGGAGCAAGCCGGTAAGCTTTGCATTGGAGGACTTCCAAAACGCATTGGAACAGTTCACTCAGTTGTCGAAGACGAAGCCAGACAACCATTGCGATGACCCCTTAAGCCCTCAATAGCCTAGCTTACGTTGCATCATTTTTATCGCTATCAGGCCCACTACCACGTTGAAATGTTGTGACCATGTAGCACGAATTCACAGTGGCCGTACATGCTCCCAGAGGACACGCTTGAGCCGCCATCCTAGTAGAATTCGTCGAGCTGATTACTGCCCACTTTGAGATGTTCTATGAGCTCTGAATTAACTGAAGAAGAAATGCGTCGTGCCCTATTCGGTACGCCTCAGCCCGAAGAGCAGATATCTGCTCCTCTAGTAAATGAGCCTGTGGAAGAAATTGTGCTCGCAAAACCCGTTGTCGCTCCAGCAGCCAAGAAGAAGCTGGCGAAAGCATTTACGCCCAGGCTGCGGGTCACGCTACGGGTTGGAAACGAGTTCGAGGGAAAAATGACCGAGTTGATTCACGAGTCTGATACGTTGAGCTCGTTGCTCGCCGAACAAGATGCTGTGAAGGCTGCCAAGAAGAAATACAAATACGTGGAAGTGCTATCCGTTAAATCGATGTAGAAAATCCAATTGTGCCCATGAGTTGAAAGGTCGCGCGTCTAGGACGTCCTCTTATTTTGAACGAGCAAGCCCCTCTCGGCCCTGCTCTCTGCCTGCATCAACTCGGCGGAGTTGTCGACGAACAGCCCGTCACTTGGGGGTAAGTCTGGCAAACCAGCATAATTTTGTTTTTGGGTTCAAAGCCATGATCAATCATGCAACGCTGCACTTCTGCAGTGCGCCCGATGCTTGCGACGTCCAGATTCGACCCAAGTGGCTTCGCATAGCCGCACGCATACATCACCGGCAGGGCTTCGCTGTCATTAGCTACCTTGAATGAAAAATGGCGTGACGCTCCCGCTCTACGCCATGAGACCTGCATACGTTCATCCCGGCCTGAATTAGGCTTGATTGGGTGAAATGCTTCGTCTTCGACAAACGGTAACGCTTCGAGCTGGGACAAGCTGAGCGGCCTCCCCTGCCTTTCTTCAACACAGGCCGGCATATTCTTCATTATGTCGCAGTATTCAAAGCCGTCTTTTCGAGTAAAACCGAGACGCTGCATGCACTGAAAGTGGATTATTTGTTCGTTTATTGGGAAATGGTTTTGTGGCCCTGCTACAGGGTCGCCACATTCTGCCATTGCGGCTTTAACGCCCTCTACAGAGGTAGAAGCGCGTTTCCATTGGGTGAAAGACGCCGGTGGCGGACACCCGGTGAGTAAAAGTACCGATGAGATCAGGACTGGGATGGTCATTATCTGAGATTTGCTGAACATATTTTGCCCTTAATTTATGCCAGGCTACGCCAATGGCGCCCAAGTCTTTTGGGGGTATCAACTGAGATCACATCTCACCGAAGTTTTGAATCGTCTTCCACTGCTCTTCCACTACACAGCCCTCATCAAGCAGGTACCGCAAGCACTCGCTATAGAGGCACGGTTAACGGATGGTATTTTTTTGGCAGCATCGACCGTTCGAGCAACATCGCTATCCGGCGCCCCAACACCGTATCTCTCAACGATAGCGACGAACTCACTGACATCATGGCCCCGCAGCTCCAGTTTGGGCATTCCATCCTTCGTGAATTTTGGTTGCCCGCATTGATCGCGGGCTTGAGCGATATGCATGAGTTCATGCTCAACCAGGGCACAGAAGTCGGTATCGCTGCACTGGGCGCAGTAGTCAGCAGCCAGGGTGATGATGAAGGCCGGCACGTCGCCGAACCAATCACGCATCTGCTGCTCCATCCGGGCTTTCTGCCAACCGCCTGCGCGGAACGCTACCTGTTCGGCCTGGCCCAGGACTGTCCTGCCCTGCTTCTCGAAGCTCGACGACGCCCACATGACCCGGATGTCTGCATCCAATAAGTGGGCATGGTCTTCGTTTTGAATGCTGCCGGTGTCGGCAAGGATCTCGGTTTGTAGCCATTCCCAAACCTCTGTGGCTGGAGTCAGGCGAATACCGACGTCGGATAGCTCCGACAACTCAATCAGTGATGCGGGAGGCATCGGTCTGTTCATTTATCACCTGATCTTTGAAGCGACAGCACATTTAATTCAGACCGGAAAACGGTACGAATACAGCACTCAGGAGTGAATTAGGCGTGGAGGATAGGTAGCTCATTCATTACAGGCGATACGCATGAGCTCATCAGAGATAATATCGAAGGCGCTTCTTGTCATCTTGATTGGACTTTATCTAACGGGGCGACTCACACCAAAAACAGTGCTGATATTTGTGCTAGGAGGCGTCACCCTATGGCAAATATTTAAAACCTAACCACAATGCAACCCGGCCCGGTAGGCGCTTTCGATTGCCTCCCAGTCGGGTTGCTTGGTTGTCATAAATTGTCTCAGGTGAGCCTAAAGGTGGAATTGAAATAGTGGCTCGTTGCCGGTATTGGTGAGGATCAATATTTGAAAGGAAATCAACCGATGTCTAAAACAGCTGGCGAATACGCACACGCAGCATCCAAGGCTCACCGCCTTAACGCGGAATTTGAAAGGGCAAATGCAGTTGCTGCAGCCGTGACGCTAATCGAGGCAGCCGTTGCTGGTACGAGCACTCTGGCCTCCGAACTGGAGAACCTGAGCACCTACGCCGACCAGATCCAAGAAGCGCTCAAAGTGAAGTGATCCTTCCGTGCCGCACTCACCCGCGGCACACCTAAGCTGTCAAACCCATCAACGGTCCGAGATGTGGCTACCCGCCCCACTGCTGCTTGTAGGCCGCGACGTGCTCAGGAAAGACATCACCGTATGGTGGATATTCGATTCCTAGAACGCTCAACTCTATTGCGTCTTTCCCGCAATCAAACGAGTAGTCCGCAATGCACACACCGGCAGCACGAATCGCCTCTCCGCCCACAATACGCACTGTAAAATTAAAATGTCTCTGATCACGCTGAGCAAAGGCTCTGACTTGCTCCTGGATAATGGAATATCCAGGAGCAGGAACAAATACGCCGAACGCAACCCCCATGGGCGGATCGCCGAGCTCTAAATCGGACCAACCGATATGCTGCCCATTACTGAAAGCTTCGAATCGCGGCATGGAAATTACCTATCAGAGCACTGCTGAATTTCCCGAAGGATAACGCATCAGCTTGATAGCGGGCATTCAGGACAGCGGGCGTGGTCATGATTGACATGATCTTAATCGCGCCACGATTTGGCGCGCTCGATTGCCCCCCAGTCTGGCTGCTTGGTCGTCATGGGGATTCTGTAACCATCTGGTGCGTCTGGGCATGGGCGTGACCGTGGAGCAATCCAACGACCAGGCCCTGAGGCAGCCCGGTTTCCTTGGCGTCGTCCACGGCATCAGCAATGGCCTTGTCGAGAGCGTTTACCGCTGCGTTGATGTCCAGGCTCATTGGCAGCACGTGCCGCAGGCGGGTGACGTTGGTCATGTATTAGACTCTGCAATGAAACTCTGCACCAATCGGAAACCTCACCATAACTCCGACTCATACTGGAGTGACGGTCAAGCACGTGAACTACCCCACCCTGATTGAATCCATTACAGTAATGGAGACTCGAACAACTGCAATCACGGAAGAAACGCCTTTGAAACTTCGTCTTTTAGTCCTACTTTCCAGCATCGCTCTGTGTGCTGAGGTGCAGGCTGCGCCATCTCCCGAAGCCGAAGCTGTCTTTGAACACGCAATGCTTTTAGGTGATGAAATACAGCAACGAGCTAATCAGTTGGTTGAAAAAGAACAGCAGGGTAAAATTGACAAGCTCACACTGAGCCAATCCATACAGGAGGCAACGAAAGGACTTGAGACCTACGAGGACGAGCTGCGTAAAGCTAGCGCCGGAGGACACGGTGTAGCGACTTTCATGTTGGCGAATATGCAAGAGAGTAAAGCGGCAACCTTTCTAAATGGCTATAAGGCTATGCATGTAGAGGCCTGCGCACTTTACCAAAGCGCCGCGGATCAAGGCTTGGTTGCCGGAGCGATTATGCTGTTGCGTGACTGTGACGAGGCGTTCCTGCGATTCAAGTTCGATGACCCCGAGTTTCTTCGCAAGTATAGCCAGCTAGCTAATGCTCTAGAGCGACCAGATCTGTACTCTGACCATTATCCATTGCCGGCGATACGCTCGTACTGCTTCAAAGATTCACTGAAAACGGAAGCCAACCGTCAACTACCCTTGACCACTATGAGGGACTTCTTCGAACCTGTTTCTCTGAGCCTGGAAAAGTTTCGCGCCGACGGGTATTACCTGTTGGCTCTTAAGGGCGATTTCGCGAACCCGAAAGTTCAGGCCTATTTTAAGCAGTCGCAGACGATAGCACCTGACTGCCTAGACCCTTCCAATCTCAAGTCACTTTTCAAAAATATAGAGAGAAAAAGCCACTGACTTCAGCCATCGTTCAACACGATTCGGCGCATTCGAAAACGTGGCGCGGATTATTTACCCCTGCGCTCGACACCACCTGGTGCCTTGTCGCAATGCAGGCAGTGCTCGCAATTCAGCGTACGGCACAGCCAGATCTTCACTCGCTGCCAGTAAGTGACCATGAAGATGTGGCGCGCGCCGGCCAGGGCCAGGGACACATGCAGCGTCAGGCCGGCACTGGTCGGGCCGAAGAAGATGTTCTGGCTGCGTGCCATAACGACAAAACCGCTGATGGCGATCGCCAAGTAGATCAGCTTCCCGAGGATGCCGTCCCTCACCTTCCCGCTCAGTACGCACCAGGCCGCCCACAGCGCGATAAGGCCGCAGGCGATGGAGTTGATCAGTTCAAGATTCATGGTGGATTGCCTCCCCCGAACCGCTGGCGAATGAGCGCCCAGAGGTCAGCGGATTTGATGGCTCGATTGATGGCCGCCAGAAGCGAGCCGCCGAATGCGCCCAGCAGGAAGCCGATGCCGGCGACGATCTTTGGCTCAGTCACGCCCAGGTAGGTGCTGACCATGCTCGTCAGGTAGATCGAGCAGGCCATGCCGGTGATGAGGAAGATCATCCAGGCACGCCAGTCGTTCAAGTCGTCCTTGTGCCACCAACTGGCGATCACCGCTCCAACCAGGCCCGCGATAAGCAATTCGAACCTGTCGATCTTGTCGAGCAGGCGCTGTAGGTACTCCATGCGCTCGACTCCGTGGGGCATGTTTGAAATAGGTCAGCCCCAACAACACTCCCAGCCATAGCGATGGGTGTGGCGGGGCCGAAAACGAAAAGGGCCCGATCAATGTCGAGGCCTGAAAAGGTACACTTGAGGGGGATAGAGACCGCCGCCCCTTCGAAGAACGAAATACTGGATGGATACAGAAAGAAAGATGAAAGGAAGCAAAATTCTTCCGGCAATGCTCGCAGTTGCCCTTCTAGCGACACAGGGGTGCGAACGCCATGAGGAGCGCATATTTCATATGATTCGATGCACCATGGCAGCGAGCATAGAGAAACAAGACGACTCTGTGATAGAGAAGTCTTGGGAAATAACGGGGCTCTATATGCGAGAAAACGGCATCAAAAAAAGCCAAGCAGAGCTAACTGCGATTGCCGCGAACATAAGAGATGAAATTATGGGCCCACCCGATTCTTCATGGGATGAGCGGGACTCCAGAGTAGTGAAAATCGTTAATAGCGAGTTTTGCACGGCCTATCTGAACTTACTTCAACCGAAATAAGTGCGCGTCTTTCCGCGCTGTCAGCCAAAGACCATCCCAGCGTCGACGCCCCAATGCATCGATCTCGCCAATCTGGTCTCGCGCCACTCTGGAAGTCAGGTGTGAACAGAGCGCGCGGGCGCGACCGGTTTTCAAAGTTACAGAAAAGCAGTCGCGACAGTTGGAAGAGTTTGCTAAGACGGGTCTAGATCCTTAGCTCACGGAGCTTCGACTCAAGAAAGGTCGAATGTCACCTGACCCGGGGCTGCTCGGCAAATTTTGATCATGCTGTCCACCATGTACTTTTGACTTTTGATGGTCAAATGGCCGCCGTTTCCTTTCAGGGTCTGCGCGATTTGAATCACGCTGTCGACCATGTAACCCTCCCCGATTACCAAGCTGCCACCAGCCGCAGCGACCTTCAATAACGAATCAACCATATATGCCATTTTCTGCTCCTTGATCCGGCTCCATGCCGGTCACCCGTAATACCCCAACCGAAAATGAATTGCCAACATCTGTCAAGGAAGACGGCGCCTAACCCAGCCGTAATCTCAGCTCCATCAGATAATCACCAGCGGCTCCTCGCCGCTCAAGACCACCAGGCGCATCAGCTCTCATCAGAGATGCAAGAGCTTCTTCAATTGCGAGGTCGGAAAACGTAGTTCCAGATTGCTTCAGCACTGCCAGTAGCAGTTGCTCAATTGCATCAATTTGCGCCTGATTCGACATCTATACTCCCCCCTAGCCGGCCCGATGCCGGGAAGACTTGATACCGCAACGCAAATCAAAATTCCACTACCATTCACGGATGATATCGTCTTATTAGAAAATCTCACGAACCTACAGATTGAGATTTTAGGACACGGATCTTTGCTCTTCATCAACGACTCGCGGATTTTTAGCTATGATGCTTATATGTCATCACTTTCGAAGGGCGGGCAGCGAATGCGTACTTTACTTTACTTAGCGGCAGCCCTCGCACTATTAATTTCATTTTCCAGCTGTAAATCGATTGATTCAGTTCCGAAAAGAACTCCAAAATTATTGGACCCTGGATATTCTGGGCTTCCAAATCATCAACAGCAATTTCGCAGCGCTCAACTAGCCAGAGTAAATGACTACCTGCTGACTGCCATGAGGGCATCTGACTTTGCTTACAGTGACGGCGAATTAGAGGGTTGGTCTAGAACAACCTTAAGCCGACCTAGCATCGGATCCAAAGAAACATCAACGGTCTATATTTCTAAAGTCGATGAAAAGAATAAAACCATAGATATTGCGGTTCGAGGCACTGCCAATCTTGATGATGCCTACATAGACATTCAGACATCAAAGCAGCTTGATAAGGATACAGGAACTTCGTTTCATCGAGGTTTTCAAATGATCGCCAAAATTGTATATGCGTCTATCAGGGAGAAATACGGTAAAAAAATAGATCAGGGTTATATGATAAGGCTTTACGGCCATTCTTTAGGTGGCGCGGTGGCATCAATTGTATCGATGTATCTTCATGAATCTGGAGCAACAATCGAATTTGTAGGAACTTTTGGCGCTCCGCGCTTCACCAACAATGAAGGCGCAAGAAAATACCAGATATTAAACATTGTTACGTACAGAGTTGTTAGATGCGATGACGCAATACCCTTCATGCCCCCACCAAATATAATTGGATGGTCAAACAACAACTACGAAGCTAACGGCAATGTAATTCTTTTAATGCGGACACCATACTTCGATTACTCGGAGCGCATGGATATAGAACGCGACTTCTCACACCAGTTACGCCTTGAGTTAAGCAATGCCGTATCGAGCAAAGAAATCATCCAGGGGCACCGAATGAAAAATTATGGACGGTTGTTAATAAAGCTATTAGCCTCAGAACAACGCCCAGTATTTTACACATTAGCCATGCAATCAACACTTTGCAGTGGAGACCTTGAAAGCAGACCAACACCAATGTCAATGTAAGTACTACTTTCGAGAAAAGTCTTACCGCTACCGTGCCATCTTGGCGATCGCGGGTGATTAATTCATATACTCATCACTTACCTAACTCACTATAATCCGGTTCCATGCCGGCCACTCGGATATCCGACCTCCAACTTACTAGCTCAATCAACATCTTGCATACGCCGCTCTTTATCGAGGCGATTGGCAAAGTCAAGCATTGAATGAATTCCCCTAGAAAGCGGTTGAAGCTCTTTTTCTTTCATCATTCCCTGCTATCTGATTTTAATCAGTCGATCGTGATATTTGGCAAAAGCGGATAAAGGAGCAATGGCTGCTCGCTTTCCTTGGCGAATAGCTTCTTGCATTTGATGTCGGCGATCTACCGCAGCAAACTCCATAACAAATTTTGCTCGCTCGCGTTTAGCGAGATAGTGCGCTTGAATCCAAACGGTGATCAGGGTCGTACTCGGTCCGATTGCAGCACCGACTAAGCCTGCTACAGCAGCATCCACTTTCAAACTCCCACCGACACTGTGTCGGTCACCCGTAATACCCCATATCAACGAATCACGCCAGCCGGCGAGGATCCCCTATGTCCGCACACCACCCCTCCAAGTACCTGCTGATCAGCAAGCATGGCAAGAGGATGACAAAGGGGATGTTGCGCTTGCGCTGGGACAAGGCGCGGGAGAAGGCGCAGCAAAAAGCAATCAATCAGGGGGATCCGATGCTCGCCGCGAAGATTGGCGGGTTTCAGTTTCGTGACATCCGGCCAAAGGCGGCATCGGAAATCGTCGATATTGGCGATGCAAGCCTGCTGTTGGGGCACAGCAAACAGGAAATTACCAAGCGGGTTTACAGGAGGATCGGCGCTACCGCGAAGCCGTCAAAATAGAGAAATTCTGGAACGCCTCCATAATAGTTATGGAACACCTATGAAGAGCCGCCCCTCGCTTGCCAAGTGCCAGAAACACGAAAGCCCCGCAAATGCGGGGCTTTCGTTTGAATCTTGGCGGGAAACCAGGGATTCGAACCCTGGAGACGCTATTAACGTCCGCCGGTTTTCAAGACCGGTGCATTCAACCACTCTGCCAATTTCCCTTGTGCGTCACAGGATTATAGTAGCCCATCCCGTCTCAGCGGGCGCCATAATACCCGAATGAAACACACTGTCAAACTCTCGCCATCGCTTGTTACAGAGCGTCTGTTATGATCTTTGCGACTGAACGTTTCAAAACTGAAGGAGTGTCGCCATGCGCGAACAGAATTACGCAGTGAATGGTAACGCGCAGGCTGAGCAGCTTGAAGTCAGCCGCGTCTTGCGCAACACGTACGGCTTGCTCGCCCTTACCCTCGCATTCAGCGGCGTAATGGCGTTCGTGGCCCAACAGATGCGTGTTGGCTATCCGAATATCTTTGTCGTGTTGATCGGTTTCTATGGCCTGTTCTTCCTGACCAACAAGCTGCGTGACTCGGCCTGGGGCCTGGTGTCGGCCTTTGCGTTGACCGGTTTCATGGGCTTTATCCTCGGCCCGATCCTTAACCGTTACCTGGGCATGGCCGGCGGTGCGGAAGTGGTCAGCTCGGCGTTTGCCATGACCGCCCTGGTATTTGGTGGTCTGTCGGCCTACGTGCTGATTACCCGCAAGGACATGAGCTTCCTGGGTGGTTTCATCACCGCTGGCTTCTTCGTGTTGCTGGCCGCGGTGGTCGCGGGCATGTTCTTCCAGATCAGTGGCCTGCAACTGGCAATCAGCGCAGGGTTCGTGCTGTTCTCGTCGGTGTGCATCCTGTTCCAGACCAGCGCCATCATCCACGGCGGTGAACGCAACTACATCATGGCGACCATCAGCCTGTATGTGTCGATCTACAACCTGTTTATCAGCCTGTTGCAGATCTTCGGCATCATGAGCCGCGACGACTGATTCATCCCGCAATAAAAAATGCCCCGTATCGAAAGATGCGGGGCATTTTTGTTTCCAGCGCTTGGCGTGGATGCTCAATACTGGTTCGGCTCCATTTCCAGCTCGACGTTAAAGCGTTCGGCGATATCGCGCTGGATACGCAGCGCCAGGTTCGCTATATCGTGCCCTGTGGCGCCGCCATAGTTGACCAGCACCAACGCCTGCATTTTATGTACACCTGCGTCGCCATCCCGAAAGCCCTTCCAGCCAGCCTTATCGATCAGCCAACCGGCGGCGAGCTTCATCTGCCCGTCCGCCTGGGGGTAGGCCACCAGGTCCGGGTAAACGCCCCGTAGCTCTTCGGCCAGCGCCTGGGAAACCAATGGGTTCTTGAAGAAACTACCCGCATTGCCCAGCTCCGCAGGATCCGGCAGTTTTTCCCGACGAATGCTGCAAATCGCCCGACTGACGTCGCTCGGGGTTGCCTCGGTGATCCCCTGCCCGGCCAGGCGCTGCTGCACTGGACCGTAGTCAAGTTTCAGGTGGCTGGCGCGGCTGAGGGCAAAACGCACCCGTAGAATCAGCCAGCGCCCGGTTTCATGCTTGAACAGGCTGTCGCGGTAGGCGAACTGGCATTCTTGCAGGCTGAAATCCCGCAGCTCGCCGGTCTGGCGATCCAGGGCCGTGAGGCCGGCAAACACATCCTTGATCTCCACGCCGTAGGCGCCGATGTTCTGCATCGGTGCCGCACCGACGGTGCCGGGGATCAGGCTGAGGTTTTCCAGGCCGCAAAAGCCGTGTTCGAGGGTCCACAGCACAAACGGGTGCCAGGCTTCGCCCGCTTCGGCCTCGACCACCACGTGCAGGCCATCATCGTGCAGCACGCGAATGCCCTGGGTTGCCATGCGCAATACCAAGGCCGGGATGTCCTGGGTCAGCAGCAAATTGCTGCCCCCGCCGATCACCAGCAGCGGTAACGCATGCACGGCAGCGCAGGCCAGCGCTTCACGGACATCGTCGTCGCTATGGGCCTCGGCGAACAATTGGGCGCGCACATCGATGCCAAAGCTGTTGAATGGCTTGAGCGACACCTGCGTAAGCACGTGCAAGGTCATAACCGCCCCTTCAATTCGATCACCAATAAGTCACAGGCTCGCTCGATCAGGTCCAGGACCCGTTCAAAGCCTTGTTCACCTTCGTAATAAGGGTCTGGCACCTCGTCCACCTCGGCGTCGTAGCGACGCAGGAACAAGTCCAGCTCCGCCTTGCCCTGCACTGGCTGCAGCGCTTTGAGGTTGCGCAGGTTGCTGTGATCCATGGCCAGGATCAGGTCGTAACGTGCAAAGTCGGCGCGAGAGACCTGCTGGGCGCGCTGGGCCGACAGGTCATAACCGCGCAGCAGCGCTGCACGCTGACTGCGCTGGTCCGGCGGGTTGCCGACATGCCACTCACCGGTCCCCGCAGATGCCACGTCGACCTGGTCGGCCAACCCGGCTTCGCGCAACTTATGGCGCAGTACGCCTTCTGCGGTGGGCGAGCGGCAGATATTGCCCAGGCAGACAAACAGGACCTCCATCAGGCCCCCAGCAGGCGACGGACGCGCTCGAGGTCTTCCTGGGTGTCAACGCCCGCAGGAGGAGCTTCCAGGGCATCGCCTACATGGATGCGCACGCCATGCCACAAGGCACGCAATTGCTCCAGGGATTCGGTATTTTCCAACCAGCACGGGCCCCAACTGACGAAGTCATGCAGGAAGCCGGCGCGGTAGGCGTAGATACCGATATGGCGGCGATACGGGACGCCCTCCGGCAACACGTCGCGACTCTGGGCGAACGCGTCCCGCGCCCATGGCAAGGTCGAACGGCTGAATGTCAGGGCCAGACCGTTGATATCGCTCACCACCTTGACCACGTTCGGGTTGAACAGCGTGTCAATGTCCTCGATCGGCTCGGCTAGGGTCGCCATGCGCGCTTCGCCATGGGCCGCCAGGTTGGCGGCCACCTGGTCAATCACGCGCGGTGGAATCAACGGCTCGTCGCCTTGCACGTTGACCACGATCGCATCGGGCGCCAGGCCAAGCTTGGTGGCCACTTCGGCCAGGCGGTCGGTACCGGAATTATGGTCTTCGCGGGTCAGCACCGCTTCGGCACCAAACCCTTTGCAGGCTTCGATGATCCGCGGGTCATCGGTCGCCACCACGACTCGCTCGGCGCCGCTCTTGCAGGCCTGCTCCCACACCAGTTGGATCATCGGCTTGTCGCCGATCAGTTGCAGCGGCTTGCCCGGCAAGCGCGTCGAGGCATATCGCGAGGGAATGACAACGGTAAAGGCGGTGGTCATTTATCCAGGCGCTCATCGGTAGTCAGGGTGCGAGCTTCGCTTTCCAGCATGACCGGAATGCCATCACGGATGGGATAAGCCAGGCCGGCCCCCTTGCTGATCAGCTCGGTTTTGTCGGCGCTGAGCTTGAGCGGGCCTTTGCAGATCGGGCAAGCGAGGATATCGAGCAGTTTGGTGTCCATGAGTGTTTCCTGGAAAGAAGCGTTTTAAGGCAAGAGACGGTCGGGTAACAGGCGCATCAACTGCGTGTCGAACCAAGCGACAAACGCCGGCGACGGTACCGCATCCACCGCAAGGTACCACCAGTCTGGCCGGGCAAAGGCGCGGCACTTCACCGCGTCCTTCTCGGTCATGACCAGTGGTAATGACGGCGTGAAATTCAGGACTTCGGCGCTGTAGGGCGCGTGGTCGGCAAAAGCATGGGGTATTGGACGCCAGTGTAGCGTCTCGAGGGTGTTGAAGAAACGTTGCGGGTTGCCGATGCCAGCGACCGCATGCACCTGCTGGCCCATCGGAAAATGATCGACCGACTGGTGCTCGCCGCTGTGCAGATTGACCAACGTGGTGGGCAGCAGACGAAAGGCAAAACCGTCGTCGCGGTCCGTAGTGGCACCATTGTAGAGCAGCGCATCAACGCTCTGCAGGCGCTCCATCGGCTCGCGCAATGGCCCGGCCGGCAGGCAACGGCGATTGCCCAAGCCGCGCGCGGCGTCAATCAGCACCAGTTCAAGGTCGCGAGCCAGGCGGTAATGCTGCAGGCCGTCGTCAGAGAGGATCAGGTCCAGGTTGTCACTGGCCAGCAAGGCCTTCACTGCGCGACTGCGATCGGGATCGATCATCAGTGCTACACCGCTGCGCTGCACGATCAGCAAGGGCTCGTCGCCGGCCACTGCGGCGCTTTGGTCGGCCTCGACGCGCCATGGCAACTGCGGCGGCTTGGCGCCATACCCACGACTGACCACCCCCACACGCAAGCCACTGCGCCGGCAATGCTCGATCAACCATAGGATCAACGGCGTCTTGCCAGTGCCTCCTACGGTGATATTACCGACCACAACCACAGGCACCGGCGATTGATAGATGTCGCCCTCGCCCGCCACGAAACGCGCACGCTTGCGCTGCACCACCCGGCGATACAGACACTCCAGCGGCCTCAACAGCGTGAGCGCCGGATGACCTTCGTACCAAGCCTTGAGCAAACGATCGGACATGGCCATCAGGGTTGGCTCGCCGCCTCGACCGTGGACATGCGCAGATGGCTGAAACCCAGCTTGCCGGCGGCATCCATCGCGGTGATCACGGCTTGATGCTGGGTCTTGCCATCGGCACTGATGGACAGGGGCATCTTGGTGTCGCCACCGGATTCCTTCTGCAAGGCCTCCATCAGGCTATTGAGGTCGTTTTTTTCCAGCAACTGGTTGTTAACCGAAAACACCCCGTCGGCGCTGATGGCGATGTCCAGTTGCTTGACCTCCTGGTCCTCGGCCGGCGACCCGCTCACTGCTTCCGGCAAGTCGACGCGCAGCTCGGTCTGTCGGGTGAAGGTGGTGGTGACGACAAAAAACAGCAGCAGGATAAACACCACATCAATCAGCGACGCGAGGTTGATATCGACATTTTCCCGTTGCTTGCGGCGAAATTTCACGCTTTGCCCTCGACCAGGTCCACATCACGGTCGCCCTGCACCACTTCCACCAGCTTGATGGCTTCCTGCTCCATGCCCACCACCAGTTCATCGATGCGGCGCTGCAGGAAGCGATGGAAGAACACCGAGGGAATACCGACCATCAGGCCCGCGGCCGTGGTGATCAATGCCTTGGAAATACCGCCGGCCAGCACGGCAGCGTTGGTGGTCATGCCGGAGCCCGTGAAGGCGCTGAAAATATCGATCATGCCCAACACCGTGCCGAGCAGGCCGAGCAACGGCGCCATGGCCGCGATGGTGCCCAGGGCGTTGATGTAGCGCTCCAGCTCATGGATGACGCGGGCAGCCGCTTCTTCAATGCACTCCTTCATGATCTCGCGACCATGCTTGGAGTTGGCCAGGCCGGCGGCGAGAATTTCACCCAGCGGTGAATGGGCGCGCAGCTCCTTGAGCTTTTGCTTGTCCAGTTGCTTGTTCTTGATCCAGCCCCAGACCTGCCCCAGCAGATGCTCCGGGGTGACGCGACTGGCGCGCAGGGTCCACAGGCGTTCGGCAACGATGCCGAGTGCGGCGATGGAACTCATGATGATCGGCAACATCATCCAGCCGCCGGATTTGACCAATTCCCACACAGTGAATGTCCCCTCGAAAAAGTGCGCCACTTTACCATATAGGTTCGGCAGCAGGGTTCGTCGGCCATGGACCCGCCTCTCACGGGCTCCGGTCTTTGGTAACGCAGGATTACGGTAACGCTTCGCGCCAGAAACGGCGTTGACTGCGCGCAACAGTCGGTGGCAGGAACGCCCCCAATTGCACACGCACAGCCCCTTGTTCAGCACTGTCATAAACCTGGGTACCCAGTGCCCGGTAGCGTTCCATCACCTGGGGGTGGGGGTGGCCGAACGCGTTGCCTCGCCCCCTGGAAATCAGCACCGCCGTGGGCGCCAGCCGCTGCACAAAGGGCCAGGACGAAGAACTGCGGCTGCCATGATGGGGCGCCTGCAACCAATCGGTCCGCACAGCCAAGGGCGAGGCAAGAAAAGCCCGCTCGGCGGCGCGATCAATATCCCCCGTGAGCAACATGCGCTCACCCTTGGCCTGGACCTGTAATACACAGGATTTCGGGTTACCACTAATAGCATCTGGCCACTGCCACAGTTCAAATGACACCCCATCCCACTCCCACTGTTCACCGCTGACACAGGGTTCAGTGCCGAGAAACGCCGGCAAGCCTCGTGTTTCGCCTCCGACTACCCGTCTGATCGGCAGCCCACGGGCAATAGCCGCCGCACCGCCGGCATGGTCGGCGTCGGCGTGGCTGAGCAGCATCATGTCCAATACCTCCACCCCGAGTTTTCTCAATGACGGCAATACCACACGCGCGCCAAGATCGACTTCCCCCGAGCGCGGACCCGCATCGTAGAGCAAGGTGTGATGACGGGTGCGCAGCACCAGCGCCTGCCCCTGACCGACATCCAGTTGCACCACCTCAACCTGCCCATGGGGCACCGGCTCCCGCGGCGGAAACACCGCCAACAACAGCATCGGCCACCCCATCGGTCGTAACGGTACGCCCCTGGGCAACAGCAGTAACACTGCACCCGCGACGCTCACCAGCCAATAGCCCATCGGCACCTCGGCCGGTATCCATGCCGGCAGGTGCCCGGCCAGCAACGCCAAGGCGCGGAACAACCCATCCAGCGCCCCACCCGCCAGCCATAACAGCCCCTCCCCCACAAAGGGCACCGCCACCAGCACAGTGCCCAACAATGCCAAGGGCAACACCACCAGGCTGATCCATGGCACGGCAAACAGGTTAGCCAACGGCGCGCTGAGACTGATGGGCAACCCCAGCACCAGCAACAGCGGAAACAGGCCGATCGCGATCAACCACTGGGGACGGGTCCAGGCTTGCCAGGCGCTCCACCGCCCCAAACGCCCACCGAATGCCAGCACCAATACCGCGACAGCCGCGAACGACAACCAGAACCCCGGCTGCAGGCTGGCCAAAGGCTCAAGGATCAGCACGCCATTAAATGCCAGTAACAATGGCCACCAGGCGCCCAAATGGCGAAAACGCAAACGCCACAGCAATACCAGCCCCACCATCACGCAGGCCCTTTGCACCGGCACTCCGAACCCCGCAAGCAGGCCGTAGCCCAGCGCGGCAGCAAATGCCAGGCCACACGCCCAAGGCAGCCACGGCCAGCAGGGGGGCCAGCAACCGTAGCGCGCCAGCAGTGTGACCAGCCCATAGATCAACCCCGCCAGCAAGCCAATATGCTGGCCGGATATCACCAGCAGGTGCACCGTACCGGTGTCCTGCAACACACGCCAATCCTCGGCGGCCAGCCCCGAGCCATCGCCCAGCACCAAGGCGGCCAGCCCGGCCTCGCGGCCTTGGGCATCCACCGCCATCAGTCGTTGGCGGACCGCGTCGCGCCAAGCGTTGCGCGCCGGCGCCAAACGCTCACCGTCTTTCACCGAGCCGGTGGCACCGATGCGCTGGGCCAACAGCCAGGCCTCATGATCAAAGCCATGGAAGTTGAGCACGCCGGATGGCCGCTTGAGCGTCACGGCCAAGCGCCAGCGCTCCCCACTGCGCACCGGTGGCCCGCCATGCCAGGCCACGCGAATACGCTTGGGTAAACGCGCCTTGGGGGACCGGCCGTCGGTCAGTTCGAAACGCACGCCCGTGCTGGTCTGCTGCGGCAACCCGGTCACCCGGCCCTCCACCCAGCGCGTCTGGCCATCGAGCGCCGGTTGCAGGCGGTCATCCAGCGCCCACTGCGCGCTGATGCACGCCCAACTCAAGCCCAGCAGAAAGAACGCCAGTGGGTGGCTGCGAAACGGCAGCAGCATCAACGCCAGCACGCACATGGCCAACACCCCCGCGGCAGGCGGCAACGCGGGTAAAAAACGCAAGGCGAGCAGCCCCAGCGCGAGCGCGAACATCCCTGTCTTCATGAATCATCCCTTCCAAGTGATCCACTCAGTCTTAGCCGGACACCGAGCAACGCCTATGATGTTTTGTCACAAAGTCTGAATTTTCTGTTTATAGAATGCGGGCATACTTGCCCCTCGAACTGACCT
Organism: Pseudomonas sp. G11; assembly: GCF_029457515.1. Lineage (NCBI taxonomy): Bacteria > Pseudomonadati > Pseudomonadota > Gammaproteobacteria > Pseudomonadales > Pseudomonadaceae > Pseudomonas > Pseudomonas sp. G11. Next base: position 3,152,257 of record NZ_CP120377.1, on the reverse strand, counting down.
GGACCCCTTATGCCCCGGCGCTTATTCAAACGGTACATGCCCGACCCCACCAGTATCAGGGAACACAAGTCATTACAGTTTCTTGGCACCTTGCTGCATGACCCGAACCTCTGGCACCTGAACCGACACTCGGTGGCGCGTGCCATGGCCGTGGGTTTGTTCGCGGCGTTTATCCCGATCCCCTTGCAGATGCTGCTGGCTGCGGTGCTGGCAATCGCGGTGCGCGGCAATATGCCCATTGCCATCAGCCTGGTGTGGCTGACCAACCCGATCACCATGCCGGTGGTGTTCTTTTGTACCTACATGACCGGCGCCTGGCTGATGAATGTGCCGACGCGCAGCCTGCCCGATGACCTGACCTGGGAATGGATCAGCGGTCAGCTGAGCACGCTGTGGCAGCCGTTCCTGCTGGGTTCGGTGGTGTTGGGCCTGGTATTGGGTGCGCTGGCCTATTGCCTGACCATGATTTACTGGCGCTGGTGGGTCGCGCACCAATGGAAGAAACGCAAACAGCGCCGCGGTTAATCCGCGCGGGCCGGCAACCGCAGGTGCACGCGCAAGCCCTGCCCGGCGTTTTCCGCCCAGAGGCTACCGCCCTGGCGTTGCACGGCATTGCGCGCGATGCTCAAGCCCAGTCCGAAGCCGCCGTCGCCGGGGCGTGAACCCTCCAGCCGGGTGAACGGCGCAAAGATCCGTTCCAGATCGCCCTCATCAATTCCCCCGCCCTGATCTTCCAGCCACAGGTGCCAGTGCTCGCCATCACGGCGTCCATCAAGCCACACAATCCCGCCCACAGGGGAATGTCGTATGGCGTTGCGCAGGATATTTTCCAGCGCCTGGGCCAAGGCATTCAGGTTGCCGCGCACCCAGCAATCAGCCCCGACCACGCACGGCAGGCGCGTGGCTGGCCAGTCGCTTTCAAAACAGGCGTTCTCGCTGAGCATGTCCCACAGCGCTTGCACCTGGATGTTTTCCACAGGCAGCGGCGCCCGCTCGGTATCCAGCCAGGCCAGTTGCAGGCTGTCATCCACCAGGCGCTGCATGGCATCGATCTCCCGTCCCAGCCGCTCACGCAGTTGCGTCAGGTCTCGCTCACTGTCACAGGCCACCCGCAAACGGCTTAACGGCGTGCGCAGTTCATGGGACATGTCCCGCAGCAGTTGCCGTTGCACCACCACTGTGCCTTGCAGGCGCTCGGACATCTGGTCAAAGGCGCGCCCCAATTCGCCGAGTTCATCCTGGCGACTGGTGGCATCGTGGGACAGACGGGTATTCAATTGATCGGCACGCCAGGCGTTGGCCTGCTCGCGCAGCTGGTTGAGAGGCATGATCAGCAGCCGATAAAGGCCGATGCACAGCAACAGGGTAAACAGGCCTGGGATCATGCCATTGGTCACCACCCGCCAGAACAGCTGGTATTGCCCCGGCATAAAGCGTTGGGGCAGTTCGATGACCAGCGAGCCGACGCTGGGGTCGACGGGAAACGGCACCTTCATCCAGGGCAAGCCTTTGACATGGCGGCTGACCGGCCAATCCAGGCCGCGCAAAAAAGTCAGGCGCTGGCTTTCCTTATCGTTCAGTGGCGCGCTGCTGAGCGACTGCAGGTCATTGCCGATCACGCCGACCCAAGTGCTTTCACGCGTTGCCATCAATTGCAGCCAAGCATCCACGCCGGCACGCCCCTGGGTGCTGAAGGCCAACTCGGCACCCGCCGCGTAGCCCCTGAGAATCTCGCGGGACTTGTCCGCCAGGAAGGCGTTCTGCTCCTCCATGTACCGGCCCCACGACCAACTGAGCCAGATCATCAGCAAGCAGAAAGCAATCAGCAGGCACGCCAGCTTCCAGAATATCGAATGCTTGCCCGGAAGCCGCTGCAATGGCCGTTCAAACAGCTTCATCGTGACCGCTCAGTACATAACCCTTGCCCCACACCGTGCGCACTTCGCGCTCGCTGTAGCCGATGGCCTTGAGCTTGCGACGCATCTGGCTGATGTGCATATCGAGGCTGCGGTCGTGGGGTGCATAGCCGCGCTGCAACACATGTTGATAAAGGAAGGCCTTGCTCAGGACCTCTTCCCCGTTGCGGTGCAGGGTTTCCAGCAGACGGTATTCACTGCGGGTCAGTCCGGCCCACTGCGCCTGATAGACGACATCGCACAGCTCATCATCAAAGCGCAGGGTGCGTGCGTCGTCGCGCATCGCTTGCTGCGTCGGCAACGGCCGACGGTCCAAGGCCACGCGGCGCAGGATGGCTTCGATGCGCACCCGCAGTTCAATCATGCTGAACGGCTTGGGCAGGTAATCGTCCGCGCCCAGGCGAAAGCCGTTGATGCGGTCAGCCTCGGCGCCCAAGGCAGACATCAGGATGACCGGCGTCGCGTGATGCTGGCGCAAGTGCGTGAGGATCGACAAGCCATCCAGCCCCGGCAGCAAAATATCCATCAACACCACGTCGAACACTTGGCTACGCGCCAGTTGCAAGCCTTGCTGGCCGTTCTGGCACCAAGTGACCTGAAACCCGCAGCGCCCCAAATGCTCGTGGACGTAGGCACCGAGCACAGGGTCATCTTCGATGGTCAGGATATTGGGTAGGCTAACTGCCGCGGGATTCATTAGCGTCTGCAAGTCATTCTCAAATACTAATTATTCAAGATTACCCCGCCCCAGGCAATCGCCGAGCGGCGCGAAATGGCCTGAAGACTGCGATGTATCATTAATTTGCAAGATTCCAGGCCGCGCAAATGGCTACACTGCGCACGTGGCGCGGGCCGGATGCCCGCGCGGGACAATTGATTTCAGTGTGGAAGCAGGAGAGTGGCGTGCTTAGAAGAATGGGGATAAAAGGCCGCGTACTGTTGCTGACCTTGTTACCGACCAGCCTGATGGCCTTGTTGCTGGGGGGCTATTTCACCTGGATGCAACTTTCTGAGCTGCAAACCCAATTACTGCAACGCGGCGAAATGATCGCCGAACAGTTGGCACCGCTGGTCGCGCCGGCCCTGAGCAACAAGAACACCGACCTGCTGGAACGCATCGCCACCCAATCCCTGGAACAGCCCGACGTACGCGCCGTGTCCTTCTTAGCGCCGGATCGCGTGTCCATGGCCCACGCCGGCCCGACCATGCTCAACCAGCCGCCGACCGGCAACAGTTCCCACCTGTTGCAGCGCACCGGCAACGACGCCACCCGCTATCTGCTGCCGGTGTTTGGCCGTCATCGCAACCTGGCGGGCGACCTGATCCCCGATGAATCCGACCGCCTGCTGGGCTGGGTCGAGGTGGAACTGTCCCACAACGGCATGTTGCTGCGTGGCTATCGCAGCCTGTTCGCCAGCCTGCTGTTGATCGCTATCGGCTTGATCTGCACTGCCGCCCTGGCGCTGCGTATCAGTCGTACCATCAACTCGCCGATTGGCCAGATCAAGCAAGCCGTCGCCCAGCTCAAGGACGGCAACCTGGAAACGCGCCTGCCGCCGCTGGGCAGCCAGGAGCTGGACCAGCTCGCCTCAGGCATCAACCGCATGGCCGAGACCCTGCAGAACGCCCAGGAAGAATTGCAGCACAGCATCGACCAGGCGACCGAAGACGTGCGCCAAAACCTGGAAACCATCGAGATCCAGAACATCGAGCTGGACCTGGCACGCAAGGAAGCCCTGGAGGCCAGCCGTATCAAGTCGGAGTTCCTGGCCAATATGAGCCATGAAATCCGTACCCCGCTCAACGGCATCCTCGGTTTCACCCACCTGCTGCAAAAAAGCGAACTGACCCCACGCCAGTTGGACTACCTGGGCACCATCGAAAAATCTGCCGACAACCTGTTGGGCATCATCAACGAAATCCTCGACTTCTCGAAAATCGAGGCCGGCAAGCTGGTCCTCGACAGCGTGCCCTTCAACCTGCGCGACCTGCTGCAAGACACCCTGACCATCCTCGCCCCTGCCGCCCATGCCAAGCAGTTGGAATTGGTGAGCCTGGTGTACCGCGACACCCCGCTGGCGCTGGTCGGCGACCCGCTGCGTCTCAAGCAGATCCTGACCAACCTGATCAGCAATGCGATCAAGTTCACCCGTGAAGGCACCATCGTTGCCCGCGCGATGATCGAGGACGAACAGGAAGACAGCGTACAACTGCGCATCAGCGTGCAGGACACCGGTATTGGCTTGTCCAACCAGGATGTGCGCGCACTGTTCCAGGCGTTCAGCCAGGCGGACAACTCACTGTCGCGCCAGCCCGGCGGCACCGGCCTGGGCCTGGTGATCTCCAAGCGCCTGATCGAGCAGATGGGCGGTGAAATCGGCGTCGACAGCACACCGGGCGAAGGCTCGGAGTTCTGGATCAGCCTGAACCTGCCCAAGACCCGCGATGACGTCGAAGACCTGCCCTGTGCGCCGTTGCTCGGCCATCGCGTGGCGGTCCTGGAAAACCACGAACTGGCGCGCCAGGCCCTGCAACATCAATTGGAAGACTGCGGCCTGGAAGTCACCCCGTTCAATACCCTGGAAAGCTTGACCAACGGCATCACCAGCGCCCACCAGACCGAACAGGCGATCGACCTCGCCGTGCTCGGCGTCACCGCCAATGACATTCCGCCCGAGCGTCTCAACCAGCACCTGTGGGACCTTGAACATCTGGGCTGCAAAGTCCTGGTGCTGTGCCCGACCACCGAGCAAATGCTATTCAACCAGTCGGTGCCCAACCCTAACAGCCAGTTGCAGGCCAAGCCGGCCTGTACGCGCAAGCTGCGCCGCGCGCTGGCCGACCTGATCAGCCCGCGCCCATCGCGTAGCGAGCCGGGCGAGCCGTTGTCCAGCCGCGCACCTCGTGTGTTATGCGTGGACGACAATCCGGCCAACCTGTTGCTGGTGCAAACCCTGCTGGAAGACATGGGTGCCAAGGTCCAGGCGGTAGAAAGCGGTTACGCGGCCATCGAAGCGGTCAAGCAGGAAACCTTCGACCTGGTATTGATGGACGTCCAAATGCCGGGCATGGATGGTCGCCAGAGCACCGAGGCGATTCGCCAATGGGAAAGCGAGCGCAATGGCACGCCCCTGCCGGTGGTGGCCCTCACGGCCCACGCCATGGCCAATGAAAAACGCGCCCTGCTGCAAAGCGGTATGGACGACTACCTGACCAAGCCGATCAGCGAGCGGCAACTGGCCCAGGTGGTGTTGAAGTGGACCGGCCTGGCCCTGCGCAACCAGGGGCCGGAGCGCTCGTCCGACAATCTGGGGCCCGGCGTGCAACTGCTGGTGCTCGATCACGAGGAAGGCTTGCGCCTGGCCGCCGGCAAGACTGACTTGGCGGCGGACATGCTCGCGATGCTGCTGGCATCCCTGGAAGCCGACCGCCTGGCCATCACCGTTGCCCGCGAGGCCAACGACAACCATGCCTTGATCGAGCGCGTCCACCGCCTGCATGGCGCCACGCGCTACTGCGGCGTGCCGCAACTGCGTGCTGCCTGCCAACGTGCCGAAACCCTGCTCAAGCAGGACGATGCCAAGGCCGTGGCCGCGCTGGACGAACTGGACATGGCCATTGCACGACTGGCCAGTGAAGCGCGGGTCAGTGTCTGATCCACCTTAATGCAGGGAGCTATTCAATGCGCATCATCCTTTTCAGCAGCCAGGCCTACGACCGCGACAGTTTTCTCGGTGAGCCCTTGCCCGCGGGCCTGGAACTGCAATTCCAGCCGGCCCGCCTCAACCTCGACACCGTCGCCCTGGCCGAACACCACGAAGTGGTCTGCGCCTTCATCAACGACGATCTCAGCGCCCCGGTGCTGGAACATTTGGCCCGCGGCGGCACGCGCCTGATCGCCCTGCGTTCGGCCGGCTATAACCATGTCGACCTGGCCGCCGCCAAACGCCTGGGGCTGACCATCGTGCGCGTCCCCGCCTACTCGCCTCACGCCGTGGCCGAACACGCCGTGGCATTGATCCTTGCCCTCAACCGCCGCCTGCACCGCGCTTACAACCGCACCCGCGACGGCGATTTCAGCCTGCACGGCCTGACGGGCTTCGATCTGGTGGGCAAGACGGTGGGCGTGGTCGGCACCGGGCAGATCGGCGCGACGTTCGCCAAAATCATGGCCGGTTTCGGCTGCACACTGCTGGCCTACGACCCCTTCCCTAACCCGCACGTCCTGGCTCTTGGCGCTCGCTATGTGAGCCTGCCCGAGCTGCTGGCCCAGGCGCAGATCATCAGCCTGCATTGCCCGCTGACAGCCGACAGCAAACACCTGATCAACGCCCGTTCCCTGGCGCAGATGCAACCCGGTGCGATGCTGATCAATACCGGACGAGGCGGCCTGGTGGACACCCCGGCGCTGATCGAAGCGCTCAAGGAGGGCCAACTCGGCTATCTGGGGCTGGACGTGTACGAGGAAGAAGCCCAACTGTTTTTCGAGGACCGCTCGGACCTGCCCTTGCAGGACGACGTCCTCGCCCGCCTGCTGACCTTCCCCAATGTAATCATCACCGCGCACCAGGCCTTCCTCACCCGTGAAGCGCTGGCGGCGATCGCCGGCACCACCCTGGCCAATATCGCGGCATGGGCCGACGGCCGGGCACAAAACCTGGTCGAGGGATGATCAGCGGTCACATACCCGGCTCATGATCGAGCGGCACCCGTGATAGGATGCCGCGCCTATTTGGAGGATCCATGGCCGAACACGATTTCCGCTTCAGCTTGCTGAGCCCGCAACACACCCTGATCGAATGCCGCGCCTTGGTGCCGGGCCGTTACCAGGTCACCGGCAACGGGGGCTCGATCAAGCATGGCGACGTACTGATCGTCACCCTGCGCGGCAGTAAAACCCTGTCGATGCGCCTCACCGTCGAAGGTGATGCGCGCTACTCCATCCGCCCGGCGGGCCAATGGGTTGCCATGGCCCAGGGGCCGAAATTCGGCGAGCTGGAGATTCACACCTGGAAGGTCAACTGCGACAGCTGCGACGCTGTGCTGGAGTTTGAATTCGCGGTGGAAACCAAACTGACCAAGGAGCCGCTGCAGCCGGCCGCCAACGCGCGCATTGCCGAGTTAGGCTGGACCCACGAAGGCGACAAACACCGCTGCCCGAAATGCCAGCAGGCTGCGCAATGAAAGGCCCGCTTCTGCTCGCCGTCCTCGGTACGGCATTGACAGGCTGCGCCGGCGACACGGCCAAGCTCAAGCAGGATCACAGCTACGTGGTGGAATGGATTGGCGAGCGGCCGCTGATGGATTACGCCCACCTCACCGTCACCCTGGGATCTGACGGCCGTGCCTATGGCAACGGCGGCTGCAACCATTGGTTCGCGCCGTACACCGTCAAGGGCGACAAGCTCAGCTTCGGCAAGCTCGGCAGCACCCGCAAACTCTGCGCCGAGGCATTGATGGAGCAGGAACACCGCTTCTTCCAGGCCCTGCAAGGCGTCGAGCGCTGGGATATCTCGCCGATCGAACAGACCCGCTTCTGGCCGGCCGAAGGCAAGCCCATTCGCCTGTGGCTCGAAGAGGGTTGAACCCCCAATCTATGGATTGATGGGATCCAAATGTGGGAGGGGGCAAGCCCGAACGCCAGTCAGTTAAGGCTTTTTGTAGGAGCGAGCTTGCTCGCGAAAAACTCACAAACGCCGCGTTCATTCAGGAAACACGCGTTATCGTTGACGTTTTTCGCGAGCAAGCTCGCTCCTACAGAAGGCGATGTAGGCTTAACTGACTGGCGTTCGGGCTTGCCCCCTTCCACATTTTGAAGTGTTGCTTTAACCGCGCAGGGCCTTAAGTTTGGCGAGCACCCCTTCCGCCGTCTGCTCGCCCATCAACTGCTCACGCACCTTGCCCTTGTCATCGATGATGTACGTCACCGGCAACGCCTCGCTGCGCGGAATATCGAAGATCCCATCCGGGTTCTGCGCCAGCACCGTGAACTTGATGCCCAGCTTGTCACTGGCTTCCTTCAGTTCCGCACCCTGCACATTGTCGAAATTGACCCCGAACACGCCGACGTTCTGCCCTTTCAATTGTTCTGACAAGGCGTTGAGCTCCGGAATTTCAGTACGGCAAGGGCCACACCATTCCGCCCAGTAATTGACCACCAACCATTGCTTGTCCAGGCGCTCGGCCGCAACCTTCTGGCCGTACTGGTCAACGCCATAGTCATTGCCGCAGCCGCTGAGCAGCAGGGTTGTGATGATCGCCAATGCACCGATCAGTCGCCTTGTCATGGGGTAATCCTTCGCAAAAATGAACGTTCACTGCGACCTATCGCCTCTTACGGTTTAAGGACGGGCCGCAGCGCAGGTAGAATACCCGCCACCTTACGCAAGATGCGACCCGCACATGACAGATCTGACGCTTTATCACAACCCGCGCTGCTCGAAATCCCGCGGTGCGCTCGAACTGCTCGAAGCGCGCGGCCTTGCCCCCACCGTCGTGCGCTACCTCGAAACCCCGCTGGACGCCACACAATTGAAGGCCCTGCTGGCCAAGCTGGGCGTCAGCGCACGTCAATTGCTGCGCACCGGCGAAGATGAATACAAGGCCCTGAACCTGGCGGATGCCAGCCTGACTGAAGCCCAGTTGATCGCCGCCATTGCCGCGCATCCAAAGTTGATGGAGCGCCCGATCCTGGAAACCGCCGACAAGGCCATCATCGGCCGCCCGCCAGAGAACGTGCTGGAGATCCTGCCGTGACGGCGCCGTATGTGCTGGTGTTGTATTACAGCCGCAATGGCTCGGTCAGCGAAATGGCCCGGCATATTGCCCGAGGCATAGAGTTGGGCGGACTGGAAGCGCGCTTGCGCACCGTGCCAGCCATCTCCACCGAATGCGAAGCCGTGGCGCCGAGCATTCCCGATGAAGGCGCACTCTATGCGAGCCTGGATGACCTCAAGCACTGCTCGGGCCTGGCGCTGGGCAGCCCGACACGCTTCGGCAACATGGCCGCACCGTTGAAATACTTTATCGACAGCACCAGCAACCTGTGGCTCACCGGCGCCCTGGTCGGCAAGCCGGCGGGTGTATTCACCTCCACCGCCAGCCTGCACGGCGGCCAGGAGACCACGCTGATGTCGATGCTGCTACCGCTGCTGCACCACGGCATGCTGATCACCGGCCTGCCTTACAGCGAACAGGCACTGCTCGACACCCAGGGCGGCGGTACGCCTTATGGCGCCAGCCACCACGCCGGGCCCGACGGCAAGCGCCTGCTCGACCCCCATGAAATTGCGCTGTGCAAGGCCCTTGGCCTGCGCCTGGCAAAAACCGCGGCACTGTTGGAGAACGGCCGTGGCCAGGAAGCCTAAGGTCCTGCCCCCACAGGCGTGGCTCGAACCGCGGGTCAAGGTCGCGCGCGCCCTGAGCCTGTTGGCGTTTTTCGGGTTGGTGGGGTTGCTGTGCATTTACTACCTGTTCGTGGCCGACCTGCATGGCGCACGCCCATGGGTGATCCTGCTGATCGAACTGGTGCCGCTGCTGGTACTGGCGCCGGGAATGCTCATCGGCAGCGCTCGCGGGCATTCGTGGATGTGCTTTGTGGTGAATTTGTATTTCATCAAGGGCGCGCTGGCGGCGTATGACCCGAACCGCCAGTGGTTCGGCGTTCTGGAAATGCTGGCGAGCCTGGCGCTGTTTTGTACGGCGCTGCTGTATGTGCGTTGGCGGCACCAACTGAATCGCCGGCTGGCCGAGTAACGCGGGGCAAGCGGGCTTGTGGTGGCGAGCGGGCTTGCCCTAATGCCGTTCAGTTAAGGCTTTTTTGTAGGAGCGAGCTTGCTCGCGAAAAACTCACAGGCGCCGCGTTGATTCAGGAAACACGCGTTATCGTTGACGTTTTTCGCGAGCAAGCTCGCTCCTACAGAAGGCGATGTACGCTTAACTGAACGGTATTAGGGCTTGCCCCGCGTTGGGCTGCGAAGCAGCCCTGACCCAGGCGCCGCATTCTTTCAGGCAGAACCAATTAGCCGGTCTTAGGGCCGCTTCGCAGCCCAACGCGGGGCAAGCCCGCTCGCCACAACAAGCGGACTCGCCACATTAAAAAACCGGCTCAATGGTTGACGGTGTACGCCAACATCATCGACAACTGGCACATTGGCCGCCCACTCTCGGCATGCCACTGGTTGAACGCGCCCTGCACCGTCGCCAAGTCGCGCAGGCTGGTCGGCGCCTTGTCGACAATCTTCTGCGCATTCAATGCGGCGACCACGTCATCACTCGGCACAAACGTGTCCTTGCCCACCATGCGCAGGAAGCGCGGTGCCGACAGCCCACCCAACTGATGGCCGTGCTTGCTCAGGTACTTCCACAAGCCGACGATATCGGTCACCGGCCAATCGGCGATAAACGCACCGAAGCTGCCTTTCTCCTGCTCGATATCCAGGATCATCTGCGCATTGCGCGGCACACTCTTGAGCTTGCCCAGGTGGCGGATGATACGGGTGTCCTGCATCAGGCGCTCGAGGTGCTCAGCGCCCATCAGCACGACTTTTTCCGGGTCAAAACCGAAGAATACCTGCTCGAACGCCGGCCATTTGGCGTCCACCACACTGTGCTTGAGCCCGGCACGGAATACACGAAGCGCCAGGGTCGACAGGTAGCGATCATCACTGATCCTGCGCAATTGCGCCGGGGTCTTGGGCACTGGCAGGTGCGCCTCCAACTCGGCCGCCGAACCGAAGCGATTCAGACAGTATTCGTGCAGCCACTTGTAATCGCGCATGCCCTCTCCTGGAAATTGAAATGAAAACGGCGCCCGTGAGCGCCGTCGTTCAGAGCGTTGAAAAGCGTCAGAGGTTCACTACGTTGACGAAGCGCGAAGCGGCGGTCTCGTCGATACGCAGGCTGGTGAAGTCAAACAGGTTGCGGTCGGCCAACTGTGACGGGATCACGTTCTGCAGGCTGCGGAAGATACTCTCGGTGCGGCCCGGCGTCTTGCGCTCCCACTCCTGAAGCATCTCCTTGACCACCTGGCGCTGCAGGTTTTCCTGGGAGCCGCACAAGTTGCACGGGATGATCGGGAATTGCTTGAAATCCGAATAGGCCTGGATGTCCTTCTCGTTGCAATAGGCCAGCGGGCGGATCACCACGTTGCGCCCATCATCGGCGCGCAGCTTGGGCGGCATGGCCTTGAGGGAGCCGTTGAAGAACATATTGAGGAAGAAGGTTTCGACGATGTCATCGCGGTGATGACCCAGGGCCATCTTGGTCGCGCCGATTTCGTCGGCAAAGGTATAAAGCGTGCCACGGCGCAGGCGCGAGCACAGCGAGCAGGTGGTCTTGCCTTCGGGGATGAGTTCCTTGACTACCGAGTAAGTGTCTTTCTCGACGATGTGGTACTCGATGCCCAGCTCTTTCAAGTACGCCGGCAGTACGTGCTCGGGGAAGCCCGGTTGCTTCTGGTCCATATTGACGGCGACGATCTCGAACTTGATCGGCGCGACCTTTTGCAGGTGCAGCAGCACGTCGAGCATGGTGTAGCTGTCTTTGCCGCCGGAGAGGCAGACCATGACCTTGTCGCCGTCCTCGATCATGTTGAAATCGGCGACCGCTTCACCGGCCAGGCGACGCAGGCGTTTTTGCAGTTTGTTCTGGTTGACCGTAAGAGTGCCCATGGCGCTTGGATCCGCTGGAGGTATGTGACGAAAAGCCGGGTATTTTACCGATAAGGTTGGCCAAGTTCCAATGTAGGAGGGAGCAAGCCCTCTCCCACACTTGGCTGCATGGCCGACTACAGACCGCGCCGCGATTAACCCCACTGTTTACAGCGCAATTTGCTCTAAAGCCCTACGGTTTTTCCGGTCATCACTTCCTATACTGCGACTTGAGGTCGCACACATATCCAGACCTTTCAGGCCATCTGGCCCGTGGGCGCTCCAATGGGGGGCGATGGTAATAACGACAGGAGTGACTGGCATGATCCATCACGTCGTGGGGCTTTTTACCCATCCCGACCAGGAATGGCGGGAAATTCGTGGCGATAAAGAAGAAAGCATCGGCCACATGTACCTCACTCATACCTTGATTCTCGCGGCGATCCCCGCCGTGTCTGCCTTTATCGGTACTACCCAGGTGGGCTGGGTCATCGGCAACCGCTCCCCGGTCATGCTGACCCAGGAAAGCGCGCTGTGGATGACCATCATGTCGTACCTGGCCATGCTCGGCGGCGTAGCGGTCATGGGCGCCTTCATTCACTGGATGGCGCGCACCTACGACGCCAGCCCCAGCATGGCGCGTTGTGTCGCCTTTGCCACCTACACGGCGACACCGCTGTTTATCGGCGGGCTCGCGGCGCTCTATCCGCATATGTGGCTCGGCATGGTGGTCGGAACGGCAGCCATTTGCTACACGGTGTACCTGCTGTACGTAGGGCTGCCGACTTTTATGAACATCGACCCCGATGAAGGCTTCCTGTTTTCCAGCTCGGTACTGGCCGTGGGCCTGGTGGTGCTGGTCGCGATCATGGCGTTTACCGTGATTGTCTGGGGCCTGGGCGTGGGCCCGATCTACACCAACTGAGTATTCACACCGCAGGCAAGGCCACCGCAAGGTGGCTTTGTGCGTCATGCATGACCATTCGGCGCCTGACAGATTCGGAAACACCCAGCTTTGCGGCATACTGGGCACCTCTGGAGATATGTACAGCATGCCCGAGCAACTCAATACCCGCGTCGAAGATTGTTTCCTGCTAGCCGAATCCTTTTTCAAACGAAGCTTCAAACGCCCCCAGGTCAGCCTCAAGCTGCGGGGCCAGAAAGCCGGTGTCGCGCATTTGCATGAGAACCTGCTGCGCTTCAACCCACAGTTGTACCGAGAAAACAGCCAACACTTCCTGAAGCAAACCGTGGCGCATGAAGTCGCGCACCTGATCGCCCACCAATTGTTTGGTGAACGCATCCAGCCCCATGGCGAGGAATGGCAGTTGATCATGCGCGGCGTCTATGAACTACCGCCGGACCGCTGCCACACCTATGCAATCAAGCGCCGCCAGGTGACCCGTTACATCTATCGTTGCCCGTGTGCCGACAGCGACTTCCCATTTTCGCCACAGCGCCATGGGCTGGTGCGGCAGGGGCGGCGTTACCTGTGCCGGCGCTGCCGACAGACCTTGGTGTTTACCGGGGAAACCCGCGTCGAGTGAAGGTTGCGGGGGGGTGTCAGAAATTTTGTGTTCGGGCATAACATGAGTAAGAGGTGCATGTATGCCAACCAAAAAGAAACCTGCGTTGCGAGAGCTGCCGAAAATCCCGAAAGAGCTGCTCGAGCAATTCACCGATGGACCGATGACCGCTGAAGCCATCGAGGACGCGTCTGCGGCGTTCAAGAAGGCTTTGATCGAGCGAGCCCTGAGTGCTGAGCTCGGGCATCACTTGGGCTATCCGCCGGGCGCGCAGCGCCCAGAGGATGAAACCAATCAGCGCAACGGCAAAAGCGGCAAGACGGTTCTAACCGGCGACGGCCCGCTCCGACTGGATATTCCTCGCGACCGGGACGGCAGTTTTTCGCCCATTTTGATCCCCAAGCACGAACGCCGCTACACCGGTTTCGACGACAAGATCATCGCCATGTATGCCCGTGGAATGACGGTCAGAGAGATCCGAGCGTTTCTTTCCGAGCAGTACGGTACTGACGTTTCTCCCGACTTCATCAGCTCTGTAACCGACGAGGTCATGGCAGAGATCGGTGCATGGCAACAGCGGCCTTTGGAGCCGATGTATCCGGTTATTTTCTTCGATGCTCTACGGGTCAAAATTCGCGAAGAGGGGCTGGTTCGCAACAAGGCGATTTACTTGGCCCTGGGCGTTTTGCCTGACGGAACACGCGATATTCTCGGCATCTGGATAGAAAATACCGAGGGCGCCAAGTTCTGGATGAAAGTTTTCAACGACCTCAAGACACGCGGCGTCGAAGACGTGTTGATTGCTGTGACCGATGGACTGAAAGGCATGCCAGAGGCTCTCAACGCCGTATTTCCAGACACGACACTGCAAACATGCATTGTTCATCTGATCCGCAACAGTCTTGATTACGCGGCCTGGGACAAGCGTCGCGAACTGGCCAAGGCGCTCAAACCGATCTATCAGGCGGTGACCGCCGAAGCGGCCGAGCAGGCACTGGATGCGTTTGAAAGCGGGCCATGGGGCAAGCAGTATCCGACGGTAGTGGCTGCCTGGCGCCGCGCTTGGGATCGTGTGATCCCATTTTTCGTGTTCCCGCCGGCGATTCGAAAAGTGATCTACACGACCAACGCCATTGAGAGCATCAACGCTCAGTTGCGCAAGATCATCAAGACCCGAGGTCACTTCCCGACCGACGATGCGGCGACAAAACTGATCTGGCTTGGACTGCGCAATATCACCGCAAACTGGGGCTCCGCGGCACATGACTGGAAAAGTGCGATGAATCAATTTGCGATTCTGTACGGAGATCGATTTATCAGGCCAACCTGGTAAAGCATGGCCTGCCTGACGGCAGGCCATTACCGGCCCGCACACAAAATATCTGACAGTCCCGGTTGCGGTGCCTGCCAGGGCCTCATCGCGGGCAAAACCGACGCCCACAGTTGATCGACATGACAGCGCGGTCAAATGTGGGAGGGGGCTTGCCCACCGATAGCGCCGGTGAAGTCACCCCACAACCTTGCTCCGCCGCAAATCGGCTATGCGCTGGGCACTGAAACCCAGCTCCGCCAACACTTCATCACTGTGCGCGCCCACGGCGGCGCCAATGTGCCGGGGCGCGGGCAACCCTTCCGAAAACCTCAACGGGCAGGCAATCTGGGCCTGGCTCGAGCCATCCCCCCTGGGCACCTGGCTGACCAGCGCCCGCGCCTTTAACTGCGGATGGGCCACGGCTTCGCTGAGCGTCAGCACCGGTTCAACGCAGGCATCCACCCCGGCAAACAGCTCGCACAACTCCTCGAAACTGCGCTTCTCGAACTCCACCTGCAAGGCCTGCTTAAGCGCCGGCTGCTGCTCTGGCTTCAAACCCTGCGCAGCCAACTCCGGGCGCCCCAACGCTTCACACAACCGCTGCATAAAAGCCGGCTCCAGGCTGCCCACTGACATCCAGCGCCCATCCCGCGACCGGTAGTAATCGTAGAAACTACCGCCATTAAGCACATGGCTTTCCCATTCCGGCTCCACCCCGCAGGCCAGGTAGCCAGCGCCTGCCATGGCATTCAGGCTGAACGAACAATCGGTCATGCTCACGTCCAGATACTGGCCCACGCCGCTTTGCTGTCGAGCGATCACAGCAGCGAGCAGGCCCACCACCGCATGCAACGACCCGCCGCCGACATCCGCCAACTGTATGCCCAACGGCAATGGCCCGCTGTCCCGACGCCCGGTGTAACTGGCCACGCCGGCCAGTGCCAGGTAATTGATATCGTGCCCGGCGCGGTCCTTATAGGGGCCGGTCTGGCCGTAGCCGGTAATCGACACATAAATCAGCCGCGGATTGATCGCCTTCAATGCGTCATAACCCAAGCCCAGGCGTTCCATCACCCCGGGACGAAATTGCTCAAGCACAATGTCGTAGCCCTTGACCAGCTCGCGCACAATCTCCAGCGCCTCTGCCTGCTTGAGGTCCAAGGCAAGGCTGCGCTTATTGCGGTTGAGGTAGGCATGGCTTGCCGACGTCCCCTGGTCATGGGGCGGCAATACCCGTAACAGGTCCATGCGCGTGGGCGACTCGATGCGCAGTACGTCGGCGCCCATGTCGGCGAGCATCAACGAGGCAAACGGGCCGGGTAGCAAGGTGGAAAAATCCAGGACTTTGAGGGACGCCAAGGGACCTGACATGGAGACTCCTGCTGGGTTTCGAATGCCCACAGACTAGGCAGCCTTGCGCCGACCGGCAATCGTCAGAACGATCAGCGACAGTGACCGTTTTGATCATGGCGGGCTTTTTCGCGTCGGCGGCTTTATCATTGGCCCACGTTTGCTTGCAGAGTGTTCCATGAAGTTCGCGATTGCACTGTTTTCCGCCGCCCACGCGCCCTCCTCGCGCCGCGCCTTGTTGTTCGCCAAGGCCGCATTGGCCGGTGGGCATGAGATTGTGCGCCTGTTTTTTTACCAGGATGGCGTGTACAGCGCTTCCAATGCCATCGTCACGCCCCAGGACGAGCAGGATATTGCCCGCCAATGGCGTGAGCTGGTCAGCGCGCACCAGCTCGACGGCGTCGTCTGCATCGCCGCGGCGTTGCGCCGTGGCGTGCTCAATCACGAAGAAGCCACGCGCTATCAACGCAGCGCGGTCAACCTGGAAGCGCCATGGGCATTGTCCGGCCTGGGCCAATTGCATGACGCCGCCCAGGCGGCCGACCGCCTGATCTGTTTTGGAGGACCGTGACATGGCCAAATCCTTGCTGGTGATCAGCCGCCAGGCGCCTTGGTCCGGGCCGAGTGCGCGGGAGGCCCTGGACATCGTGCTGGCCGGCGGCGCGTTCGACCTGCCCATCGGCCTGCTATTGCTCGATGACGGCGTGTTCCAACTGGCCCCGCACCAGGACGCCAAGGCCGTGCAGCAAAAAGACCTCAGCGCCAACCTGCAGGCGCTGGGACTGTTTGGCATCGACGACGTGTTCGCCTGCAGCCACAGCCTCGCCGCCCGCGGGCTTGTGCACTCGACCCTTGCCCAGCCGCTGGACAGCGCAGCCATCACCCAGCTGATTGACCGTTACGACCAGGTGATCACCCTCTGATGTCGACTTTACATGTGATATCCCACTCCCCGTTTACCGATAGCCGCCTCGAGAGCTGCCTGCGTATCTGCGGCAGCGAGGACGCCATCCTGCTCTGCGGCGATGGCGCCTACGGGCTGCACGCCCCTGCCCTGCTGACCAGGGGGGTGAAGGTCTTTGTGCTGGCCGAGGACATGCTGGCGCGTAATCTACCGCTGCCAGACTGGGCCGATAGCGTGGACTACCCGGGTTTCGTGCAGTTGTCGATTGACTACGACAAGGTCAACAGCTGGTTATGAACACCCTGACCGTAGGCGCTCGTACCCTTGAACTGGACAAGGACGGTTACCTCGTCGACCTGAATGCATGGTCCGTCGACGTGGCCAACGCCCTGGCCGCCGCCGAGCCTCTGGAGTTGACCGCGGACCACTGGGAAATCCTCGAGTTACTGCGCCAGTTCTATGCCGAATTCCAGCTGTCCCCCGCCACGCGCCCCCTGATCAAGTACACCGCCTTGAAGCTGGGCCCGGAAAAGGGCAACAGCCTGCACCTCAACAAACTGTTCAACGGCACTCCCGCCAAACTCGCCGCCAAGCTGGCGGGCCTGCCAAGGCCGACGAATTGCTTATGACCGACTTTGCCCCGCTGACCCTCGAAACCCCTGCCGAGCACCCCTTTGCGCAATTCGTACGCATCCTGGGCAAAGGCAAACGCGGCGCGCGCAACCTGACCCGCGAAGAAGCGCGCGAAGCCATGGGCATGCTGCTCGATGAAAAGGTCGAGGACACCCAGCTCGGCGCCTTCCTGATGCTGTTGCGGCATAAGGAAGAAAGCCCTGAAGAGCTCGCTGGCTTCACCGAAGCCGTGCGCGAACGCCTGCACGCACCGGCACTGAACGTAGATGTCGACTGGCCAACCTATGCCGGCAAGAAACGCCACCTGCCCTGGTTCCTGCTGGCGGCCAAATGCCTGGCGCAACATGGCGTGCGCATCCTGATGCACGGCGGCGGCGCACACACCGCCGGCCGGTTGTACACCGAGCAATTGCTGGAAGGCTTGCAGATCCCGCTGTGCCGCAACTGGCAGCAGGTGGAGGCGGCCTATGAACACGGCAACCTGGCGTTTATCCCGCTCGGCGATTGGGCACCGCAACTGCAACGCATGATCGACTTGCGCAATACCCTGGGCCTGCGTTCACCGATCCACTCCCTGGCGCGCCTGCTCAACCCACTGAATGCCCGGTGCGGCCTGCAAAGCATTTTCCACCCGGGCTACCAGGGTGTTCATCGCGATGCCAGCGGCCTGCTTGGCGACAATGTGATTGTGGTCAAGGGCGACGGTGGCGAGATCGAGATCAACCCCGACACGCTCAGCCACCTGTACGGCACCACGGGCGGGGCCAGTTGGGACGAAGAATGGCCCGCCCTCTCCGCCCAGCGCCATGTCAAGCCGGCCACGCTTGAGCCGGAGCACTTGAAGGCACTGTGGCGCGGCGACGTCGAGGACAGCTACCCGCAACTGGCCCTGATCGCCACCATGGCGTTGGCGCTGCGCGGCCTCGGCCACCCACGGGAACAGGCGTTCGAATTGGCCCAGCAATACTGGGACGCGCGGGACAAATCGATTTAATCGATCATTAACTTCCGGTCTTTGCGCTTTTAGTTCGAACTCATCCCTCTAGACTGGGCTCCAACGTTTATTAGCCAAGGAGCCCATCATGGGTTTGCTGATCAAAGGACACTGGCATGACCAGTGGTACGAAAGTAGCGCCGATGGCGCCTTCCAACGGGAACAGGCGCAACGCCGCAGCTGGGTGACCGCCGATGGCCAGCCCGGGCCAAGTGGTGAGGGTGGCTTCAAGGCCGAGGCCGGTCGCTATCACCTGTATGTTTCCCTGGCCTGCCCCTGGGCGCACCGTACCCTGATCCTGCGCAAGCTCAAGGGCCTGGAAAGCCTGATCGACGTCTCCGTGGTCAGCTGGCTGATGCTGGAAAACGGCTGGACCTTCGACAAGGCCCTCGGCTCCAGTGGCGATACGCTGGATGGCTTCGACTTCATGCACCAACGCTATACCGCCGACACCGCCGACTACACCGGGCGCGTTACCGTGCCGGTGCTGTGGGATAAGCAGTTGAATCGCATCGTCAGCAACGAATCGGCAGAGATCATTCGCATGTTTAACAGTGCGTTCAATGCACTGACCGGCAATACCCTGGACTTCTACCCCGAGACGCTGCGCCCAAGCATCGACACGCTGAACGAGCGCATCTACCCCGCCGTCAACAACGGTGTGTATCGCGCAGGCTTCGCCACTTCGCAGCCAGCGTACGAAAGCGCGTTTGATGATGTGTTTGCCGAACTGGACTACCTGGAACAGCACCTGGGCGACCATCGCTACCTGGCAGGCGAATACCTGACCGAAGCGGATGTGCGGCTGTTTACCACGCTGATTCGTTTTGATGCGGTGTACTACAGCCACTTCAAATGCAACCTACGGCGGATTGCCGATTATTCGAACCTTTCGAATTGGTTGAGGGAGCTGTATCAGTGGCCGGGCGTGGCCGAGACGGTGGATTTCGAGCACATCAAGGGGCATTACTACGCCAGCCACCGGACGATCAATCCGACCGGGATTGTGCCGAAGGGGCCGTTGCAGGCGTTCGATGCCAAGCATGATCGTGGACGGCTGAGCGGTAAGGGTGTCTGGAGCTGATCCAGAGGACTGGTTGGATCAAATGGCCTTATCGGGGGCAAGCCCCCTCCCACATTGGAATGCATTCCAAAATGTGGGAGGGGGCTTGCCCCCGATGCATTTAGGCTCAGACCTGGGCCTGGGCGCCTTCAAACCACTTCAGCTTCTCACGCAACACCACTACCTCACCGACAATCACCAGCGTCGGCGCATGCACTTCATGCTCCGCTACCATGCGCGGCAAGTCAGCCAAGGTGCCTGTAAACACGCGCTGGTTGGCGGTAGTGCCCTGCTGGATCAGCGCTGCCGGGGTATCCGCCGCGCGACCATGCTTGATCAACTGCTCGCAGATGATCGGCAAGCCAATCAGGCCCATGTAGAACACCAGCGTCTGCGAAGGCCCCACCAGGTCCTGCCAAGGCAGGTCCGAGGTACCGTCCTTCAAGTGCCCGGTGATAAAGCGTACCGATTGCGCATAGTCGCGGTGTGTCAGCGGAATCCCGGCATACGCCGCGCAACCACTGGCGGCGGTAATTCCCGGCACCACCTGGAACGGGATGCCATGGGCCGCCAGTTCCTCGATTTCTTCGCCACCCCGCCCAAAGATGAACGGATCCCCCCCCTTGAGGCGCAACACGCGCTTGCCTTGCTTGGCCAGGTCCACCAATTGCTGGTTGATCTGGTCTTGGGGCACGGCGTGATCGGCGCGACGCTTGCCGACATATACCCGCTCGGCATCGCGACGACACAGCTCGAGAATCGCCGGCGCCACCAGGCGGTCATACAGCACCACATCGGCTTGTTGCATCAGGCGTAAGGCGCGGAAGGTCAGCAGGTCCGGATCGCCCGGGCCAGCGCCGACCAGATAGACTTCACCCGGCGCATAAGGCGGCGCACCGTTGACCTTGTCGATCAGCAGGCGCTCGGCCTCATCGCCCTGCCCGGCCAGTTGCCGGTCGGCAATCGGGCCTTGGAACACCTCCTCCCAGAACGCGCGGCGTTGCTGCACATCCGGGTACAAGGCTTTGACCTGGGCGCGGAAACGCGCCGCCAACCCGGCCAATTGGCCGTAGGTAGACGGAATCCAGGTTTCCAGCTTGGCGCGGATCAAGCGCGCCAGCACCGGCGCGTCGCCGCCGCTGGACACCGCGATCACCAAGGGCGAACGGTCGACAATCGCCGGGAAGATCACGCTGCACAAGGCCGGCGCATCCACCACGTTGACCGGCACACAACGGCGCCTGGCATCACTGGACACCTGCGCATTCAGTGGTTCGTCATCCGTCGCGGCGATGATCAGGGTGCACCCCTCAAGGTCGGCCTCCTGATAACCGCGCAACATCAGCTCCCCGCCACTGCCCAGCACCAGTTCACGCAACTGGGGTTCAATCTGGGGAGCAACCACCCGCAGCAACGCACCGGCGTCGGCCAGCAGCCGGGATTTGCGCAAGGCAATCTCCCCGCCACCGACGACCAACACACGACTGCCGCGCAGGTTATGAAACAGCGGCAGAAATTCCATTTAGCCGATGACCTCAATGCCCGCCATGTAGGGCTTCAGCACGTCAGGTACACGGATCGAGCCGTCGGCCTGCTGGTAGTTTTCCAGCACCGCCACCAGGGTGCGGCCAACGGCCAGGCCCGAACCGTTGAGGGTGTGCACCAGTTCCGGCTTGCCAGTTTCCGGGTTGCGGAAACGCGCCTGCATGCGACGCGCCTGGAAATCACCGCAGTTGGAGCACGACGAAATCTCGCGGTATTTGTCCTGGCTGGGCACCCATACTTCGAGGTCGTAGGTCTTCACGGCGCTGAAGCCCATGTCGCCGGTGCACAACGCCAGTACGCGGTACGGCAGCTCCAGCAATTGCAGGACGCGTTCGGCGTTGGCGGTCAGCCCCTCGAGGGCTTCCATGGAGGTCGACGGCTCGACCACTTGCACCATCTCGACCTTGTCGAACTGGTGCTGGCGAATCATGCCGCGGGTATCGCGACCCGATGCACCGGCCTCACTGCGAAAGCACGGCGTGTGTGCGACAAACTTGATCGGCAGTTGCTTGGCGTCGAGGATCTCGCCGGCCACGATATTGGTCAGCGACACTTCGGCGGTCGGGATCAGGTACAAGTCGGCTTCGCCATCGCGACCGATCTTGAACAGGTCTTCTTCGAACTTCGGCAGTTGCCCAGTCCCCTGCAGGGCCGGCGCCTGAACCAGGTAAGGCGTGTACGCCTCTTCGTAACCGTGCTCGCCGGTGTGCAAGTTGATCATGAACTGCGCCAGGGCACGGTGCAGGCGCGCGATCGGTCCACGCAGCAGGGCGAAGCGCGCGCCGGACAGCTTGGCGGCGGTTTCGAAATCCAGGCCACCGCTCAGTTCGCCCAGGGCGACATGGTCCTTGATCTCGAAATCAAAGGTTTTCGGCGTGCCCCAGCGGCGCACTTCGACGTTGCCGTCTTCATCGGCGCCCACCGGCACGGACTCGTGCGGCAGGTTGGGAATACCCAGCAGGATTGAATCCAGCTCGCCCTGAATCTTCTCCAGCTCGATTTTACCGTCGGACAGCTCGGTGCCCATGCGCTCGACATCGGCCATCAACGGCGCGATGTCTTCGCCGCGCTGCTTGGCCTGACCGATGGATTTGGAACGCGCATTACGCTCAGCCTGCAGTGCTTCAGTGCGGGTCTGGACGGTCTTGCGCTGTTCTTCCAGCGCTTCGATGCGCGCAACATCCAAGGCAAAGCCACGGGATGCCAGGCGGTCCGCTACGTCCTGAAGGTTGCTACGTAACAGTTTGGAATCGAGCATGTCGTTCTCTCGTTTATCAAAGTTTGGTCAAGGACAGGCCGGCCCAGGTGGCGAGCAGCCCGCCGAACACGCTGATGCCCAGGTACCCGAAGGCGACCAGGGCCTGCCCGCTTTCCAGCAGGCGCAGCGTATCCAGTGAAAAGGATGAAAAGGTCGTCAGACCGCCTACAAAGCCGACAATCAAGCCGGCCCGAATTTCAATCGGCACTTCCGGGCGCAACAGGAACCAGCCGTACAACAGCCCAATGATCAGGCAACCCACCAGGTTGACGGCCAGGGTCGCCGCATAAAAATGCTTCGGCCAATTGGCGTTTACCCAAGTACCGGTGGCGAAACGCAATAATGTACCAGCGATGCCGGCAACGGACACGGCAAGAATCGTCTTGAGCACTACTTTCTCCGCTGTTTTGGGCTGAGGCGATCGAGTTGGGCGAGGTGATTGAGCTTTTCACCGATCTTCAGCTCCAGGCCGCGAGGCACTGGCTGGTAGAACGGCTGCGGCTCCAGATCGTCGGGGAAGTAATCTTCGCCGGCGGCATAGGCGTCCGGCTCATCGTGGGCATAGCGATATTCATCGCCATAGCCCAGTTGCTTCATCAGTTTGGTCGGGGCATTGCGCAGGTGCAGCGGTACTTCGAGGGAACCATGCTCGGCGGCGGCCCGCAGGGCCGACTTGAACCCCATGTACACCGCGTTGCTTTTTGGCGCGCAGGCCAGGTAGGTGATGGCTTGGGCCACCGCCAACTCGCCTTCAGGGCTACCGAGGCGCTCCTGCACCTCCCAGGCCGCCAGGCATAGGCTCAAGGCGCGCGGGTCGGCGTTGCCGATGTCTTCGCTGGCCATGCGCACCACGCGGCGCGCCAGGTACAACGGGTCACACCCGCCATCGATCATCCGCGCGAACCAGTACAGCGCGCCGTCCGGGTTGGAACCACGTACCGACTTGTGCAGTGCGGAGATCTGGTCATAGAAGGCTTCGCCACCCTTGTCGAAGCGGCGGCGGGTATCGCCGAGCAGGCTTTGCAGCAGGTCAACGCCAATTTCGCTGCCGTCTTCGGCCAGGTCGGAGGCGTTCTCCAACAGGTTGAGAAAACGTCGGCCGTCGCCGTCGGCAGCGCTCAGCAGGATCTTGAAGCCTTCGTCACTGAGGCTCAGCTGGCGCTTGCCCAAGCCCTTGTCTTCGCTCAAGGCGCGATGCAGCAGCTTGCGCATCGCCGCTTCGTCGAGGCTCTTGAGCACATAGACCCGCGCCCGAGAGAGCAAGGCGTTGTTCAATTCGAAGGACGGGTTCTCGGTGGTGGCCCCGATAAAGATCAGCGTGCCATCTTCGACATAAGGCAAAAATGCATCCTGCTGCGACTTGTTGAAGCGATGCACTTCGTCAACGAACAGGATGGTGCGCTTACCGTATTGCCCGGCCTGCTGCTTGGCGACCTCGACGGCCTGGCGGATCTCCTTGACCCCGGCCAGGACCGCCGAGACCGTTTCAAAGTGCGCGTCGGAGACCTTCGCCAGCAGCCTGGCCAGGGTGGTTTTACCCACGCCCGGCGGCCCCCAGAAAATCATCGAGTGCAGCGCACCCTGCTCCAGGGCTTCGCGCAGAGGCTTACCGCGAGCGAGCAGGTGTTCTTGACCGACATACTCATCCAGGTTGGTGGAGCGCAAGCGCGCGGCCAGGGGCTGGGCAATCGGGTCACTTCGAAACAGATCCATGGGCAGCGCTTGAGACCTCTAGGCAGGTTATTCCTGGATCACGTCGGCACCCTTGGGGATGTCGAACTTGAACTTGGATGCCGGTACCGGCTGGTTGGCCTTGACCCCGGAGAACAGGATATCGGTACGCTGGCCGACACTGTCGATCAGGCGCATGTTGTTGATCATGCCGTTGCCGAACGACAGGTTCAGGCTGTCAAACAGCGTGTCCTTGGATTTCGGCTTGAGGGTGAATTCGATCACATTGCTGGTTTGCTTGGAGGTGATGTCGAAGCTTTTGTTGATTTCCGACACGTCGCCCGACAGCAACAAAGCTGGAGTCTGGCTCAGACGCGGATCCAGCTTTTTGATGGTCGCCTGTTCCAGGTCAGGATCCCACAGCGTGACCTTCTTGCCGTCGGAAACGATGGTCTGTTCAGCCTTACCTTCGGTGTGCCAGTAAAACAGGCCTGGACGCTGCACGGCCATCTCACCCGCGGTTTCCTGCAACCGGGTACCACCGGCATCCAGGGTCAGCTGGGAGAAGCGCGCAGTCAGGGTCTGGGATTTGTCCAACAGGTTTTTCAAGCTGTCGACGGAAGCCTGGTCAGCGTGGGCCGAGACAGCAGTCAGGGCCAGTGCCGGCAACAACAGCATGCGGATAAGACGCATGGGAGTCCTCATTGAGTCGTTTAAGGCGCGCCGCGTAATGCCACGCGGCGCGTGATCAGTCGCGCATCTGCCCAGGAGCGATGACTTCGCGCGAGCCGTTGGTGTTCATTGCGGTGACGACGCCAGCGTTTTCCATGGCCTCGATCATACGGGCGGCGCGGTTGTAGCCGATCTTCAGCTTGCGCTGCACCGCGGAGATCGAGGCGCGACGACTTTCCAGCACGAACGCCACGGCCTCGTCGTACAGCGCATCGGTTTCGGCATCATCGTCACCGCCGCCGCTGCCACCGTCGAAGCCGCTGCCGGCCTCTTCGACACCGGCGAGGATGTCATCGTTGTACTCCGGCGCGCCGCGCAGTTTCCAGGCTTCCACCACGCGATGCACTTCGTCGTCGGAAACGAAGGCGCCGTGGACCCGGATCGGCAGGCTGGTGCCCGGCGGCATGTAGAGCATGTCACCGTGCCCCAGCAATTGCTCGGCGCCGCCCTGGTCGATGATGGTACGCGAGTCGATCTTGCTGGAAACCTGGAACGCCATCCGGGTCGGAATGTTGGCCTTGATCAGGCCGGTGATCACATCCACCGAAGGACGCTGGGTGGCGAGGATCAAGTGGATACCGGCCGCACGCGCTTTCTGGGCAATACGTGCGATCAGTTCTTCGACCTTCTTGCCGACGATCATCATCATGTCGGCAAATTCATCGACTACCACCACGATGGTCGGCAGCTTGCTCAGCAAGGGCGCTTCGTCGTGGATGCTTTCGCGCTTGTACAGCGGGTCGGTCAACGGCGTGCCGGCATCCTGGGCTTCCTTGACCTTGGCGTTGAAGCCCGACAGGTTACGCACGCCCATCTTCGCCATCAGCTTGTAGCGGCGCTCCATCTCGGCCACGCTCCAACGCAGGGCGTTGGCGGCGTCCTTCATGTCGGTGACTACCGGGCAAAGCAGGTGTGGAATGCCTTCGTAGATCGACAATTCCAACATTTTCGGGTCGATCATGATCAGCTTGGCGTCTTCCGGGCCGGACTTGAACAGGATCGACAGGATCATCGCGTTCACACCCACCGACTTACCGGAACCGGTGGTACCGGCCACCAGCAGGTGAGGCATCTTGGCCAGGTCGGTGATCACCGGCTTGCCGCCGATATCATGGCCCAGAGCCAAGGTCACCGGCGATTTGAAGTTGTCGTACTCCGGCGTCGACAGCACCTCGGAGAAGCGCACGATCTGGCGGTCTTCGTTGGGAATCTCGATACCCACGGTGGTCTTGCCGGGAATAACTTCCACCACGCGCACGCTGGTCACGGCCAGGGAGCGCGCCAGGTCCTTGGCCAGGTTGGAAATGCGGCTGACCTTGACGCCAGCGGCGGGCTGGATTTCGTAACGGGTAATCACCGGGCCGGGGTGGATCGAATCCACCGATACCTCGACGCCAAATTCCTTGAGCTTGATTTCCAGCAGGTGGCCGACGGCCGCCAGGGACTCAGGGGAATAATTGAGTTGTTTCTTTTCGGCCGGGTCGAGAATCGAGATCGGTGGCAAGGTGCCTTCGACCGCGCTGTCGACAAACAAGGGGGCCTGCTTCTCTTTCTGGACGCGATGGCTCGGCTCCGGGGCCTTGGTCGGCGCAGGGGCGATCACCGGTGGCACCTGTTTCTCACGGTCCGACATGTGCTTGCTCAGGGCCTGCTCGCGCTCGATCAAGCGTTCCTTGACCTTGGCTTGCTCGCGGCGATCCGGCGTACTCGGCGCGACCACTTCGTTGACGCGGGTGTCCACCTCACGCAGTTGCGCGACCATGCGCTTGCGATCGACCCGGGCCGCCCACCAGCGGTTGGCAGCGCCTTGGAACAGTTCCAGCAGGTCAAGGGTGATCTTGCCGGTCACGTCCATCACCTTGAACCATGACAGGTCGGTGAACACCGTGAGGCCGAACAGGAACAATGCGATAAACATCAGGGTGCTGCCCTGGATGTTCAGGGTCTTGCGCGCCAGGTCGCCGAGGCTTTCGCCCAATGCGCCACCCGCGCCCGCCGGCAGGCCGGTGGGCGCGTGGAAATGGATATGAGCCAGCGCCGCGCCGGACAGCACCAGGAACACCAGGCCGATCAGCCGCCAGGAAAACAGCCAGCCACTCCACTGCCACGGCTCATGACGCTGGCGGAAGATCTGCCAGGTCTTGATCGCCAGCAACAGCGGGAAGATATAAGCGAAGTAGCCCAATACCATGAACAGGATATCGGCGCTGTAGGAACCGGCAGGCCCACCGAAATTCTGCACGTCTTCGATCTTGCTGTTGTGGCTCCAACCCGGATCGTCCTTGCCATAGGTGAGCAAGGCCATCATCAGGAACAGGCACAACGCACCGATAGCGATCAGCGCACCTTCCTTGAGTCGATAGTGCAGGTGCTGGCGCCAGGCCGGCACGACTGTCTTGGGTGTCGCGGTGGATTTCTTCAAAACGGGTCTTTTCCTGCGCCTTCAGCGCGTCCATCTGTTGAATGACTGCACACTACCGCTCAATCCGAGCAGTTGAAAAATGAACGAACATTGTTGAATTTACTTTTAACATTCCGTGACTGATTCACGAAACGGCGATAACGCCACAATGGCCGCATTGTACGGGTTTGTGCCCCCGATGCCACGCCACTTGCCTTTCTTCAGGCAGCATAGCCAATTGTGTGTCACACCATGTTCAATTTGAGCATGCATTGTCTTTGCTGACAAAGGCTTATGAGCTGTTTTTGCCAATCCAGGCAAGCTTGGCAAATGGCCTGCATCGGCCAGACCCGATTACGACCACACCTCGCGCACAGAGTTGCAGAACCTTCCGCTCACGTTAATCCACGCCAATGGCCGATTCGGACTGGCCCCATGGCGCTGGGTCGACAATAATCACCCCCTTGGGGCAGGCAACATGCCTGCCACTCCCCTCCCCTTCCGTAAGCCTGGATGCCATGCTGACCTGGTTGCAACGCAATACCCTGACGTTCCCGCCGCTGGCCAAAGCCATGCGCGAACCCAACGGCCTGCTCGCCGCCGGTGGCGACCTGTCGGCCGAACGATTGATCCAGGCCTACCGCCATGGCTGCTTTCCATGGTTCTCGGAAGGCCAGCCGATCCTGTGGTGGTCGCCGGACCCGCGCACCGTGATTTTTCCGGACGAGCTGCACGTATCCCGCAGCCTGGGCAAATTATTGCGCCAACAGCGTTATACCGTGACGTTCGACCAGGACTTCGCAGCGGTCATCCAGGCCTGCGCCGCGCCCCGCGCCTATGCCGATGGCACCTGGATCACCGAAGGCATCCAGAGCGCCTACCAGGCGCTGCACAAACGCGGTTATGCGCACTCCGTGGAGGTATGGGACAACGGAGAGCTGGTGGGCGGGCTGTATGGCCTGGCGATGGGCCAGCTTTTTTTTGGCGAGTCCATGTTCAGCCGCGCTGACAACGCCTCGAAATTTGGCTTCGTCACGCTGACCCGTCAATTGCAGGCCTGGGGGTTTGTGCTGATCGACTGCCAGATGCCCAATGATCACCTGCACAGCCTGGGCGCCCGCGCCATTCCCCGCAGCGAGTTCGCCGGCTTCCTGCACGACCACTTGGATCAACCCAGCTCTGGGCCGTGGGTTTCCTAGGCGACATCCGCGCACCTGGCTTACACTTATTTCAAAGCTTATCCGAGGGTTGATCATGACCGAGCTGGCGCGTTTGAAGTTTTATGCCACTCAAGCCCACTCTTGCAGCTATCTGCCAGACGAACAGGCCACCACCCTGTTCCTCGACCCCAGCCAGCCGATGGATGTGCATGTGTATGCCGACCTTTCGGAAATGGGTTTTCGGCGCAGCGGCGATCACCTCTACCGGCCCCACTGCCAGAACTGTAATGCCTGCGTGCCGGCACGCATCCCGGTGGCGCAGTTTTTACCCGATCGTAACCAGAAGCGCATCCTCAAGCGCAATGCCGACCTGACTGTCACCGCGAGCAAGCCTCGATTCAGCGAAGAATACTTCGACCTGTATCAGCGCTACATTGAACAACGCCATGCCGACGGCGATATGTTCCCCCCCAGCCGCGACCAGTTTTCCACGTTCCTGGTGCGCGACCTGCCCTTCTCGCGCTTCTACGAGTTTCGCCTCGACGGCCGCCTGCTGGCCGTCGCCGTGACCGACCTGCTGCCCAACGGCCTGTCGGCGGTCTATACCTTCTATGAGCCGGCCGAGGAACGTCGCAGCCTGGGACGTTTCGCGATCCTCTGGCAAATCGGCGAAGCTCTACGCCTGGAACTGGAGGCGGTGTACCTGGGCTACTGGATCAAAAACTGCAAAAAGATGAACTACAAGACCCAATATCGGCCCATTGAACTGCTAATTAATCAAAGATGGGTCACGCTTAACTAGAACCCCTTGGCTTAAACACCCTTTTTCGGGCACAATGCACGCCGCTTTTGCCTGGCGCAGTTGCACCGGGCCATTCACTGGATACCGAGGGCTTTACTGCATGTCGAAAGAAGACAGCTTCGAAATGGAAGGCACTGTCGTCGACACCCTGCCCAACACCATGTTTCGTGTGGAGTTGGAAAATGGGCACGTCGTAACCGCGCATATCTCCGGCAAGATGCGCAAGAACTACATTCGTATTCTTACCGGTGACAAAGTGCGCGTCGAGCTGACGCCCTATGACTTGAGCAAAGGGCGCATCACTTACCGCGCTCGCTAATCAAGTCAATACAAAACGCCCGGTTATGCCGGGCGTTTTTGTGTGCGTGCTATTTACCAAGTGCCAAAACCAAATGTGGGAGGGGGCTTGCCCCCGATAGCAGTGTTTCAGTCGCTACATAAGTGACTGATCTACCGCTATCGGGGGCAAGCACCCTCCCACATTGGCGCCCGCAGCTATCGATCAGGCCATTTCAGCCGTGGTTTCGAACTCGAAGGTCAGTTCGCCGTCCTTCAGGTCGATATGCACCACGCCACCATGGTCGGACAATTCGCCAAACAGGATCTCTTCGGCCAATGGCCGCTTGATCTTGTCCTGGATCAGACGTGCCATTGGGCGAGCACCCATTGCCGCGTCGTAGCCACCCTCTGCCAGCCAATTGCGCGCCGCGTCCGTTACGTCCAACTGCACGCGCTTGTCTTCCAACTGCGCTTGAAGCTCGGTAAGGAACTTGTCCACCACGCTTTTGATGACCTCATGGCTGAGGCGACCAAACTGGATAATAGTGTCCAGGCGGTTGCGGAACTCCGGCGTAAAGCTCTTCTTGATGACTTCCATCGCATCGGACGAGTGATCCTGATGCGTAAAGCCGATCGAGGCCCGCGCAGCCGTTTCAGCACCGGCGTTGGTAGTCATGATCACGATCACATTGCGGAAGTCCGCCTTGCGCCCGTTGTTGTCGGTCAGGGTCCCGTGATCCATGACCTGCAGCAGCAGGTTGAAGACTTCCGGGTGAGCCTTCTCGATTTCATCGAGCAACAATACGCAATGCGGCTGCTTGGTGATTGCCTCGGTCAACAGGCCGCCCTGGTCGAAGCCAACATAGCCTGGAGGCGCACCGATCAGGCGCGACACGGTGTGACGCTCCATGTACTCGGACATGTCGAACCGCACCAACTCGATCCCCATGGCCTTGGCCAACTGCCGCGCAGCCTCGGTCTTGCCGACGCCGGTAGGGCCGGCGAACAGGAACGAACCGACAGGCTTGTCCGGCGACTTGAGGCCCGCACGCGACAGCTTGATCGCGGTGGACAGCGAGTCGATGGCCGCATCCTGGCCGAAAACGGTGAGCTTGAGGTCACGTTCCAGATTACGCAGCAGTTCCTTGTCGGAGCTGGTGACGTGTTTTGGCGGAATCCGCGCAATTTTCGCCACGATATCCTCGACCTGGGCCACGTCGATGCGCTTCACCCGCTTCTCGACCGGCTGCAGACGCTGATAAGCACCCGCCTCATCGATCACATCGATCGCCTTGTCCGGCATGTGACGGTCATTGATATAGCGCGATGCCAGCTCAGCCGCCGCCCGCAATGCTTCATCGGTGTACTCGATGCCGTGGTGCGCCTCGAAACGGCCCTTGAGCCCGCGCAGGATACCGATGGTGTCTTCAACCGAAGGCTCGGACACGTCGACTTTCTGGAAGCGACGCGCCAGTGCGCGATCTTTCTCGAAGATCCCACGGAATTCCTGGAACGTGGTCGAACCGATGCAGCGAATGTCACCCGACGACAGCAGAGGCTTGAGCAGGTTGGACGCATCCATCACCCCACCGGACGCCGCACCGGCACCAATGATCGTGTGGATCTCATCAATGAACAGGATCGCCTGCGGGCGTTTTTTCAATTCGCCAAGCAAAGCCTTGAAGCGCTTCTCGAAATCGCCACGGTACTTGGTGCCCGCGAGCAACGCGCCCAGGTCCAGCGAATAGACAACGCTGTTGGCCAGCAGGTCTGGCACCTGGTTATCGACGATGCGCTTGGCCAGGCCTTCGGCGATCGCGGTTTTACCGACACCCGCCTCACCCACCAGCAGCGGGTTGTTCTTGCGACGGCGCGCGAGGATCTGCGCGACACGCTCCACCTCAAGCTCACGCCCTACCAGCGGATCGATCCGCCCCTGGCGCGCCAATTCATTAAGGTTGCTGGCATAGGCATCCAGTGGATTGCCCGAAGAAGAAGACTCACCGCCCTCGTCATCCTGCATTTCCTGCTCACCCTCGGAATGATCGCCGTGCCCAGGCACCTTGGAGATACCGTGGGCGATATAGTTGACGACATCAATACGGGCAACGCTCTGTTGCTTGAGCAGGAATACCGCCTGGCTTTCCTGTTCGCTGAAGATCGCCACAAGCACGTTGGCGCCCGTGACTTCACGCTTGCCGGAGCTCTGTACGTGGAAAACAGCACGCTGCAACACCCGCTGGAAGCCCAGGGTTGGCTGGGTTTCGCGGTCCTCGTCATGCACGGGGATCAGTGGCGTGGTGGAGTCGATAAACTCCTGCAGGTCATGCTTGAGTTTGTCGAGGTTGGCGCCGCACGCACGCAATACGGTGGCGGCAGCTTCGTTATCCAAAAGTGCCAGCAGCAGGTGCTCGACGGTCATGAATTCATGACGCTTCGAACGAGCCTCCTTGAAGGCAAGATTGAGGGTGACTTCGAGCTCGCGGTTTAACATAGCTTCACCTCATACCCAAGTGGTCGGCGTTAACCGTCCTTCTCGATTTCACAGAGTAGCGGATGCTGGCTTTCCCTGGCGTACTGGTTGACCTGCATGGCCTTTGTCTCGGCGATGTCGCGGGTAAACACTCCACATACTGCCCGTCCTTCTGTGTGAACGGCCAGCATTACCTTGGTCGCCAACTCGCGGTTCAGGTTAAAAAACACCTCGAGCACTTCGACCACGAAATCCATCGGTGTGTAGTCATCATTGAACAAAACCACCTTGTACATCGGCGGCGCCTGTAAAGCAGGCTTGGCCTCCTGAACAGCAATGCCTGCAGAACCGTCGTCATCGTGTTCGTGATCCGGTCGATCCTGATTGAATGTTAGTCGAATCTGGCTGATTGCATGCATGGAAAGAAAGGTTCGTCAGTGGTTCAAATACAGTGGTGGGGGCGAGCTGTCAGAATTTCAACTCTGACTATACGGTCGCCTTGACTATCGGCAAAACGGTGTTACAACCAATAGAACCCACAGTGGGTAAAAAAGGTCCGCGCAGTCAACCTTATTTATTCGGGTTAGGACGGATAAACTGGATGATACTCCAGTGATGGAGTCTGGTGCAGAAGGAAATGTGTATGTCTGGCGTCAAGATCAATGGCAAGGTCAAGTGGTTCAACAACGCCAAAGGATATGGCTTTGTGCAGGAGGATGGAAAAACCGAGGACCTTTTTGCGCATTATTCAGCGATCATAATGGATGGCTATAAAACGCTGAAAGCGGGCCAAGCTGTGAGCTTTGAAATCATTCAAGGACCGAAAGGGCTGCACGCCGTGAAGATCGAACCAGTGAAAGCGGAAACACTGGAAAAACCCGCAGCCCCGCACGCTCATAAAGAAAAGAAACAAACGGCCTGAACCATCGGCTGCCGAGCGAGCAAATTGCGATAAAAAAAACGGCCACCCAGTCAAATCGGGGCGGCCGTTTTTTGTTGCCTGAGCCCTACACCTACATATGCGAAATCAGCGCATCACCAAAGCCTGACGAAGAGACCAGCTTGGCACCTTCCATCAAGCGCTCGAAGTCATAGGTCACGGTCTTGGCCGAGATAGCGCCATTGGTGCCCTTGATGATCAGGTCGGCCGCCTCGGTCCAACCCATATGGCGCAGCATCATTTCTGCCGACAGGATCAATGAGCCCGGGTTGACCTGGTCCTTGCCCGCATACTTGGGCGCAGTCCCGTGGGTGGCCTCGAACATGGCCACGGTGTCGGACAGGTTGGCGCCCGGCGCAATACCGATACCACCCACCTCCGCCGCCAGGGCGTCGGACAAGTAGTCGCCGTTCAGGTTAAGCGTCGCGATCACGTCATATTCAGCCGGACGCAGCAGGATCTGCTGGAGCATCGCGTCGGCAATGGCATCCTTGACCACCACATTCTTGCCGGTCTTGGGGTTCTTGAACTGCATCCACGGGCCACCATCAAGCAGGGTGGCACCGAACTCTTCAGCCGCCACTTCGTAGGCCCATTCCTTGAAGGCACCTTCGGTGAACTTCATGATGTTGCCTTTGTGCACGATGGTCAGCGAGTCGCGGTCGTTATCCACCACATATTGCAGGGCCTTGCGCGCCAGGCGCTTGGTGCCCTCCAGCGATACCGGCTTGATACCAATGCCGCAATCCTGATCGAAACGGATCTTGGTGACACCCATTTCTTCCTTGAGGAACTTGATCACCTTGATGGCTTCCGGCGAGCCGGCTTTCCACTCGATGCCGGCGTAAATATCTTCGGAGTTTTCACGGAAGATGGTCATATCCACGTCACCGGGCTTCTTGACCGGACTCGGTACACCCTCGAACCAGCGCACCGGACGCAGGCACACATACAGGTCGAGTTGCTGGCGCAGGGCTACGTTCAATGAACGGATACCACCACCGACTGGAGTGGTCAGCGGGCCCTTGATGGACACCACGTAATCCTTGACCGCATCCAGGGTCTCCTGGGGCAGCCAGGTGTCCTGGTCGTAGACTTGGGTCGCCTTTTCGCCGGCGTACACCTCCATCCACGAGATTTTGCGCTTGCCGCCGTAGGCTTTTTCAACAGCCGCGTCGACTACCTTGATCATCACCGGGCTGATGTCGACGCCAATACCGTCACCTTCGATATAAGGGATGATCGGTTGGTCAGGAACATTGAGAGAATGGTCTGGATTGACGGTGATTTTTTCGCCGACTGCCGGAACCTGAATCTTCTTGTATCCCATGCTGAACTCCATCTATGGATTGAACATCTGGCTGCGTTCGAGCCTACTCCAGATAAATGGCGACTGAAACCTCGCGCCATGCTCATTTGCATCGAAAACAGCACATTTAGTCGCCTACAAGCCTGAAAGCAAAGGGAAAAGCGCCAATCTTGAGCACATCGTGCGACTTTAGGCGTAATCCGGTACCTGCGACCTTTAGACCAATGGACGACACACCTTTTGTATGAAGGCTCGGCGTAAGCATAGCGACCTATGTATAATGCCGCCGCTGACCAAAGAGTCACGACGGCGGACCGCTCTAGAACAACGCCCTCCGCCACAAAGCAGGACTATTACAATAGTCCACCCGCTTGACGCTCGACTGATGCAACCCAACATCACCGCGAAGAAACCTCGACCTTTCGCTCATGGATGACTTTGAACGAACGCGCTCTACCCGGCGCATCTCGAGTTTCTGCGCACGCTTTCAGCAAAGAAGAGAGTTAATCCGAATATGCCCACCCGCTCGAAGATCATCTACACCTTCACCGACGAAGCCCCAGCCCTCGCCACCTATTCACTGCTGCCTATCGTAGAGGCCTTCACCGCTTCCGCTGATATTGCCGTGGAAACCCGCGACATCTCCCTCGCCGGGCGCATCCTCGCAAGCTTCCCCGAGCAACTGGGCACCAAGGCCGTACCGGACCACCTCGCCGAACTGGGCGCCCTGGCCGTGACCCCTGAAGCCAACATCATCAAGCTGCCTAACATCAGTGCCTCGACCCCCCAACTGCAGGCGGCGATCAAGGAACTGCAGGCCCAGGGCTATGCCCTGCCGGACTACCCCGAAACCGTAACCACCGACGCGGAAAAAGAAACCCGTGCACGTTACGACAAGGTCAAGGGCAGCGCCGTGAACCCGGTCCTGCGCGAAGGCAACTCCGACCGTCGCGCCCCCCTGTCGGTCAAGAACTACGCACGCAAGCACCCGCACAAAATGGGCGCCTGGGCTGCCGACTCCAAGTCCCACGTTGCCCACATGAGCAACGGCGACTTCTACGGCAGCGAAAAAGCCGTACAGATCGAAGCCGCTGACACTGTCAAAATTGCGCTGGTCGCCCAAGACGGCACCACCACCGTCCTGAAAGAAAAGACCACGGTCAAGGCCGGCGAAATCATCGACAGCGCCGTACTGAGCAAGAAAGCCCTGCGCAGTTTCATCGCCGCTGAAATCGAAGACGCCAAGAAACAAGGCGTCCTGCTGTCGGTTCACTTGAAAGCCACCATGATGAAGGTCTCCGACCCGATCATGTTCGGCCAGATCGTTGCCGAGTTCTATAAAGACGCCCTGGCCAAGCACGCAGACGTGCTGGCCGAGATCGGCTTCAACCTGAACAACGGTATCGGCGACCTGTACGCACGCATCAAGGCCCTGCCGGCCGAGCAGCAAGCGCAGATCGAAGCCGACATCCAGGCGGTCTACGCCTCGCGCCCTTCCCTGGCGATGGTCAACTCCGACAAAGGCATCACCAACCTGCACGTGCCGAGCGACGTCATCGTCGACGCTTCGATGCCGGCCATGATCCGTGACTCCGGTAAAATGTGGGGCACCGACGGCCAACTGCACGACACCAAGGCCGTGATTCCGGATCGTTGCTACGCCACCATCTACCAGGCCGTCATCGAAGACTGCAAGGCCAATGGCGCGTTCGATCCAACTACCATGGGCAGCGTACCGAACGTTGGCCTGATGGCGCAGAAAGCCGAAGAGTACGGCTCTCACGACAAGACTTTCCAGATCAAGGCTGACGGCGTGGTCCGCGTCACCGACAGCAAGGGCAACCTGCTGATGGAACAGCCCGTCGAAGCCGGCGACATCTTCCGCATGTGCCAGGCCAAAGACGCGCCGATCCAGGACTGGGTCAAGCTGGCCGTCAACCGCGCTCGCGCCAGCAACACCCCAGCCATCTTCTGGCTGGACCCGAAGCGCGCCCACGATGGCGCCGTGATCGAAAAAGTCCAGACCTACCTGAAAGACCACAACACCGAAGGCCTGGACATCCGCATCATGTCGCCGGTCGACGCGATGAAGTTCACCCTGGAGCGCACCCGCAAGGGCCTGGACACCATCTCGGTGACCGGTAACGTACTGCGCGACTACCTGACCGACCTGTTCCCGATCATGGAACTGGGCACCAGCGCCAAAATGCTGTCGATCGTGCCACTGATGAACGGCGGCGGCCTGTTCGAAACCGGCGCTGGCGGTTCGGCACCCAAGCACGTGCAACAGCTGCTGGAAGAGAACTTCCTGCGCTGGGACTCCCTGGGCGAATTCCTGGCCCTGGCAGCCTCCCTGGAACACCTGGGCGTGACATACAACAACCCGAAAGCCCTGGTACTGTCCAAGACCCTGGACCAGGCCACCGGCCAGTTCCTCGACAACAACAAGTCGCCATCGCGCAAAGTCGGCAACATCGACAACCGCGGCAGCCACTTCTACCTGGCGCTGTACTGGGCCCAGGCCCTGGCGGCACAGACCGAAGACACGGCACTGCAAGGGCAGTTCAGCGAACTGGCCAAGACCCTGGCCGCGAACGAAGCAACCATCGTTGCCGAGCTCAACGCCGTACAGGGCAAGCCAGTGGACATCGGCGGCTACTACGCGCCGAACCCGGAGCTGACCAGCAAGGCCATGCGCCCAAGCAACACCCTCAACGCGGCGATTGCCAAGTTGAAGTAAGGTTGTAAGGATGCAAAGAAGCCCCGGCCCTGTGCCGGGGTTTTTGTTTATGTGCTTTTTGCTGAAGAAACCCAATCAAGTTGCGGGAGGGGGCTTGCCCCCGATGGCACATACCGACCAGGCTACTTATAGCTGATCCACCGCTATCGGGGGCAAGCCCCCTCCCACATTGACTGCAATCCTGCCGATAGGCCGAGCCGTACAACTGAATCGAGGCACCCCATGACCTGGCAACCCCACATCACCGTCGCCACCATCGTCGAAGACAACGGCCGCTTCCTGATGGTCGAAGAACTCAAGAACGGGCGTGCCGTGCTCAACCAGCCCGCCGGCCACCTCGACCCGCATGAAACCCTGACCGAAGCCGCCGTGCGCGAAACCCTCGAAGAAACCGGCTGGGACGTGGAAGCCACCGGCGTCGTCGGTATCTACCTGTACACCGCCCCCAGCAATGGCGTGACCTACCAGCGGGTCTGCTTTACCGCCAAGGCGCTGAAACACTACCCGGACTATCAACTCGACGAGGGCATCGTGCGCGCCCGCTGGCTGACGCGCGACGAGCTGATAGCCTTGCGCGACGACTGGCGCAGCGAGCTGATCATCCGCTGTATCGACGATTATCTGGCCGGTCAGCGCCACAGTCTCGAATTGATCCGCCCTTCTCTTTAGCCTTGCAGGCGCGAGCCTGCTAGAATCGCGTCCTTTTTAAAGACACCCGTTGAAATCCTATGCGTGATCCAGCCCCTTCTGACACACAAAAGAAGCGCGTCATCGTCGGTATGTCCGGCGGCGTGGATTCTTCCGTTTCCGCCGTTCTGCTCATGGAGCAGGGCTATGAGGTGGAAGGCCTGTTCATGAAGAACTGGGAAGAAGACGATGGAACGGAATATTGCACCGCCATGGACGACCTGGCGGATGCCCAGGCCGTGTGCGACAAAATCGGTATAAAGCTGCACACCGCCAACTTCGCCGCCGAGTACTGGGACAATGTGTTCGAGCACTTCCTGGCCGAATACAAGGCCGGTCGTACGCCGAACCCGGACATCCTGTGTAACCGCGAGATCAAGTTCAAGGCGTTCCTCGACTACGCCATGATGCTCGGCGCCGACCTGATTGCAACTGGCCACTACGTGCGCCGTCGCGATATCGATGGCCGCACCGAACTGCTCAAGGGCCTGGACCCGAACAAGGACCAGAGCTACTTCCTGCACGCCGTCGGCGGCGAACAGATCGCCAAGACCCTGTTCCCGGTCGGCGAGCTGGAGAAACCCGAAGTGCGCCGGATCGCCGAGCAACACGGCCTGGCCACGGCCAAGAAGAAGGACTCCACCGGGATCTGCTTTATTGGCGAGCGCCGCTTCAGTGACTTCCTCAAGCAGTACCTGCCGGCACAACCGGGCGAGATCAAGACCACCGACGGCGAGGTCATCGGCCGCCACCACGGCCTGATGTACCACACCATCGGGCAGCGCCAGGGCCTGGGCATCGGCGGCTTGAAAGACGCCGGTGAAGAACCCTGGTACGTACTGATCAAGGACCTGGAGCACAACGTACTGGTTGTTGGACAGGGCAATGAACACCCGCTGCTGTTCTCCCGCGCCCTGCTGGCGTCGGAGATCTATTGGGTCAACCCGATCGACCTGAGCACCCCGCGTCGCCTGACCGCCAAGGTGCGCTATCGCCAGAGCGACCAACCCTGCACCCTGGAAAAAACCGCCAGCGGTTACCGTGCCACCTTCGATGACCCGCAACGCGCGGTCACACCTGGCCAGTCCGTAGTGTTCTACGACGGGGAGATTTGCCTGGGGGGCGGCGTGATCGAAATCGCCGAACCCTGGAGCACCCCGGCATGAGCCCGACCCAGGAGCAACTGACGGCACTCGGCGGTGTATTCCTCGCCGCGGTGCTGGTGGACAAGATCGCCAAGACCGGCCAGGTCACCGAAGCGGGCCTGACCTGCATGCTCGGCAGCCTGCTGATCCGCGACCCCAAGGACACCCTGGAGGTCTACGGCGGCGACGACCTGGCCCTGCGCGAAGGTTACCGCGCGCTGATCGGCGCACTCGAGCGTGACCCGAGCACCTTGCAACGTGAGCCGCTGCGCTATGCCTTGTCGATGCTCGGTCTCGAGCGCCAACTGGCCAAGCGCGACGACCTGCTCGAGACCATTGGCAAACGCCTGCCGCAGATTCAATCCCAGGTGGAACACTTCGGCCCAGCCCACGAAAACGTGATCGCCGCCGTGGGTGCGCTGTACCAGGACACCTTGAGCACCTTGCGCCAGCGGATCCAGGTCCACGGCGACATGCGCAACCTGCAACAACCGAACAACGCCTCGAAAATCCGCGCGCTGCTCCTGGCCGGTATTCGTTCGGCGCGGTTGTGGCGCCAGTTGGGCGGTCATCGTTGGCAGCTGGTCATCAGCCATCGCAAATTGCTCAAAGAGCTTTACCCGTTGATGCGCAACGAATAAGTCGTACCAACGGGCCCTTTTCAAGCCGTTACGCGTAATACGCCGGTCAGTTGGCAACGGACCGGCGGATTTTTTCATGTATGATACGCGCCCCATTTCGTTGCCCGACTGTCCGAGAACACCCCATGCAGCTCTCTTCGCTCACTGCGGTTTCCCCTGTTGACGGCCGCTACGCCGGCAAAACCCAGGCCCTGCGCCCTATTTTCAGCGAATACGGCCTGATCCGTGCTCGTGTACTGGTTGAAGTGCGCTGGCTCCAGCGCCTGGCCGCTCACCCCGCCATCAGCGAAGTGCCGGCGTTCTCCGCCGAAGCCAACGCCGTGCTCAACACCCTGGCGGAAAACTTCTCCCTGGAACACGCTGAGCGTGTCAAAGAGATCGAGCGCACCACCAACCACGACGTAAAAGCCATCGAGTACCTGCTCAAGGAACAGGCGGCCAAGCTGCCGGAACTGGCCCAGGTCAGCGAGTTCATC
Organism: Pseudomonas sp. G11; assembly: GCF_029457515.1. Lineage (NCBI taxonomy): Bacteria > Pseudomonadati > Pseudomonadota > Gammaproteobacteria > Pseudomonadales > Pseudomonadaceae > Pseudomonas > Pseudomonas sp. G11. The sequence continues at coordinate 3,112,649 of NZ_CP120377.1, read as the reverse complement.
CACTTTGCCTGCACCAGCGAGGACATCAACAACCTGTCCCATGCCCTGATGCTGCGCGAAGGCCGTGATGACGTCATGCTGCCGCTGATGCGCCAGACCGCCGAAGCTATCCGCGAACTGGCGATCCGTTTCGCCGCCGTGCCGATGCTATCGCGCACCCACGGCCAGCCGGCGTCGCCGACCACCCTGGGCAAAGAACTGGCCAACGTGGTGTACCGCCTGGAACGTCAGATCGCACAGGTCGCCGCCGTGCCATTACTGGGCAAGATCAACGGCGCTGTCGGCAACTACAACGCGCACCTGTCGGCCTACCCCGAGATCGACTGGGAAGCCAATGCCCGCGCCTTCATCGAAGACGAGCTGGGCCTGGGCTTCAACCCGTACACGACGCAGATCGAACCGCACGACTACATCGCCGAGCTGTTCGACGCCATTGCACGCTTCAACACCATCCTGATCGACTTCGATCGCGATATCTGGGGCTACATCTCCCTGGGCTACTTCAAGCAGCGCACTATTGCCGGCGAAATCGGTTCGTCGACCATGCCGCACAAGGTCAACCCGATCGACTTCGAAAACTCCGAAGGCAACCTCGGCATCGCCAACGCCCTGTTCCAGCACCTGGCCAGCAAGTTGCCGATCTCCCGCTGGCAGCGCGACCTGACCGACTCCACCGTACTGCGCAACCTCGGCGTCGGCTTTGCCCACAGCGTGATCGCGTACGAAGCCAGCCTCAAAGGCATCAGCAAGCTTGAGCTCAACGAGCAGAAGATCGCCGCTGACCTGGACGCTTGCTGGGAAGTGCTGGCCGAGCCGATCCAGACCGTGATGCGCCGCTATAACATCGAAAACCCGTACGAGAAGCTCAAAGAGTTGACGCGTGGCAAGGGCATCAGCCCTGAAGCGCTGCAAACTTTCATCGATGGCCTGGACATGCCAGCCGCTGCCAAGGCCGAGCTGAAACTGCTCACCCCGGCCAACTACATCGGCAACGCCGTGGCCCAAGCCAAACGCATCTGATTACCGCAAGACCCCTGAGACGCCCGGCCGCGCCGGGCGTTTTTATTCCAGTCTGAAAAGTGCTTTTTTTCAATAGGTTACACATGAATCCTGATATCCCTCTTCAACTTCTGGGCGGCATCACGGCACGGGAGTTCCTGCGCGACTACTGGCAGAAAAAACCCCTGCTGATCCGCCAGGCCATCCCTGACTTCGAAAGCCCGATCGACGCCGACGAACTGGCCGGCCTCGCCTTGGAAGAGGAAGTCGAGTCGCGCCTGGTGATCGAGCATGGCGAACGTCCATGGGAGCTGCGTCGCGGTCCGTTCGCCGAAGACACCTTCAGCACCCTGCCTGAGCGCGAGTGGACCCTGCTGGTACAAGCGGTCGACCAGTTCGTGCCGGAAGTGGCCGATCTGCTGGAGCAGTTCCGCTTCCTGCCGAGCTGGCGCATCGACGACGTGATGATCAGTTTCGCTGCGCCGGGCGGCAGCGTGGGTCCGCACTTCGACAACTACGATGTGTTCCTGCTGCAGGCCCAGGGCAAGCGCAACTGGAAGATCGGCCAAATGTGCAGCTCCGAAAGCCCGCTGCTGCAACACGCCGACCTGCGCATCCTCGCCGAATTCGAAGAAAGCGCCGAGTGGGTACTGGAACCGGGCGACATGCTCTATCTGCCGCCACGCCTGGCACACTTCGGTATCGCTGAAGATGACTGCATGACCTACTCGGTAGGTTTCCGTGCACCGAGCGCCGCTGAAGTCCTGACCCACTTCACCGACTTCCTCAGCCAGTACCTGACCGACGAAGAGCGCTACACCGACGCCGACGCCCAACCAGCCGGCGACCCGCACCAGATCCAGAGCGACGCCCTGGACCGTCTCAAGAGCCTGCTGGCCGAGCATATGAGCGACGAGCGCATGCTGCTGACCTGGTTTGGCCAGTTCATGACCGAGCCGCGCTACCCGGAACTGGTTACCGGACCGGAAGACCTGTCGGAAGAAGACGTGGTGAGCAGCCTGGAAGACGGCGCCGTGCTGATTCGCAACCCGAGCGCGCGCCTGGCCTGGTCGGAAGTGGACGACGACCTGCTGCTGTTCGCCAGCGGCCAGAGTCGCTACCTGCCGGGCAAACTGCGCGAGCTGCTGAAGCTGATCTGCGCCGCCGACGCGCTGCACATCGAGAACCTCAGCCCATGGCTGGCGGACGAAGATGGCCGCGACCTGTTGTGCGAACTGGTCAAACAAGGAAGCCTGGGGTTTGCCGATGAATAAAATTCACGTAAGTGTCGCGGACTGGCAAAAGGATATCGCCGAGATTCGGCGCATTCGTGAAGCGGTATTTATCGCCGAACAATCGGTCCCACCAGAACTGGAGTGGGACGCAGACGACGCAGATGCAGTGCATTTCCTCGCATACGAGGGCGACTTCCCGATTGGCACCGCTCGCCTGCTGCCCAGCGGCGAGATCGGTCGCGTGTCGGTCCTCAAGGACTGGCGCGGGCTGAAGGTCGGCGACAAGCTGATGGAAGCCGTGATTGGCGAGGCCGAGAAACGCGGCCAGACCAAACAGTTCCTTAGCGCGCAGGTCTATGCGGCACCGTTCTATGAGCGACTGGGCTTCAAGATCACCAGCGAGGAATTCCTGGAAGTCGGGATTCCGCATGTCGACATGGTGCGCGGGGGCTGATCCCCGTGGCGAGTGGGCTTGCCCCGCGCTGGGCTGCGTAGCAGCCCCAAAAACCAGACGCCGCGCTCTTTCTGAAGGAACGCGGCGTTTTTTATTGGGGCTGCTACGCAGCCCAACGCGGGGCAAGCCCGCTCGCCACGACAGACTTACCCACTACAGCAGGCTTGATCCTCACTAAACTTGCGACCTGCCAGGCCGACAAACTGGCACTATCAAGCCTAAATGACTCGCAGAGATAACGGACATGTCCCTTCGCACCCTGCTCACCGCTCTCCTCCTGACCGCCAGTTGCACGGCATTGGCCGACACCGAAGTCGTCAACCTGAGCAACCGCACCAGCGCCGACCTGCTGCCCGTGGCGCAGAACTTCATCGGCAAGGACGGTACCGTCAGCGCCTACGGCAACCAACTGATCGTGAATGCCGCCCCCGGCAAGATCCAGGACCTGCGCGCCCTGCTCGCCCAACTGGACACGCCGGCCAAACGCCTGCTGATCACCGTCGATACCAATGAAAACAACCAGCAGAACAGCGGCGACAGCCAGACGCGCATCATCAGCTACGGCACCGCCAGCCGCGAGGGCGGCATCCAGCAGATCCAGGCCAGCGAAGGCGTACCCGCGTTGATCCAGGTCGGCCAGAGCGTCCCCCTGACCACCACGCAGCCCGATGCCTACGGCCGCCCGCAGAACCAGACCCAGTACCGCAACGTCACTCAGGGCTTCTACGTCACCGCCAGCGTCACCGGCGACACCGTGCACCTGGCGATCAGTACCAACCGTGACCGCATGAGCCAGGAACGTGCCGATGTAGTGAACGTGCAAAGTACCGACACAACCGTCAGCGGCCGCCTGGGCGAATGGATCCCCCTGGCCGGCATCAACCGTGAGACCCAGGCCGATAAATCCTCCACAACCCGCAGCTACTCTACTCAGGGCCGTGACGACCTGACTTTGCGGGTTAAGGTCGACACCCTGAACTGAAGCACCAAAAACTGACTGACGAGTCGTATTAGACTAAAGATGTAGTGCTATAAAAAAAGCACTACAAAACATTTGACGATCCAAAAAAGCCTGTGCATGATGGCCTCGCTCCCGCTAATCAGGGGCCCTGGCAAGGGCCTTCGGATCGACGCTCCAAGCTACCCACCCGAGCCGATTCGTGTCTGTACCGCCCACAAGGTGTGTTTGACGAGGTTGCGACTGGAACGAAGTTGTCCCGAGGGACGGAAGCTAACCAGGTAACCCGGCTACACACTGATGGATCGTACAAAGGCCCACGATGCCCGAAGACCGTTCGCAGTTCGCCCTTACCTGCTCAACTCCCCCCTTGAGCCATCGTTCATCCCGTCGCCATCCCCGCCGAACTTGACTTGAACACCCAAGCTTCTGGTCAGCGAGCAGCCACAACCACGCATTCACTACGTGGCTGGCAAATGGAATTTTCCACCTAGACCTATGCGACGAGGTTTTCCCCCATGGCACTGACACGCGAACAGCAAATTGCAGCCCTTGAAAAAGACTGGGCTGAAAACCCACGCTGGAAAGGCGTAACCCGCGCTTATTCCGCTGCTGACGTCGTCCGCCTGCGTGGCTCGGTTCAACCTGAGCACACCTTTGCAAAACTCGGCGCCGAGAAGCTGTGGAACCTGGTGACCCAGGGCGCCAAGCCTTCCTTCCGTCCCGACAAAGATTTCGTCAACTGCATGGGCGCCCTCACTGGCGGCCAGGCAGTCCAACAGGTAAAAGCCGGTATCCAGGCGATCTACCTGTCCGGCTGGCAAGTGGCAGCGGACAACAACTCCGCTGAATCCATGTACCCCGACCAATCGCTGTACCCGGTGGACTCCGTACCGACCGTGGTCAAGCGCATCAACAACTCGTTCCGCCGTGCCGACCAGATCCAGTGGAAAGCCGGTAAAGGTCCTGGCGACGAAGGCTACATCGACTACTTCGCACCGATCGTGGCTGACGCCGAAGCCGGTTTCGGCGGCGTACTGAACGCCTACGAGCTGATGAAGAGCATGATCGAGGCTGGCGCCGCCGGCGTGCACTTCGAAGACCAACTGGCCTCGGTGAAAAAATGCGGCCACATGGGCGGCAAGGTACTGGTGCCGACCCAGGAAGCCGTACAGAAGCTGACCGCTGCCCGCCTGGCGGCTGACGTTGCCGGTACACCGACCATCATCCTGGCCCGTACCGACGCCAACGCCGCCGACCTGCTGACATCGGACTGCGACCCGTACGACCAACCGTTCGTCACTGGCGAACGCACCCAGGAAGGTTTCTACAAAGTACGCGCCGGTCTTGACCAGGCGATCGCCCGCGGCCTGGCCTACGCGCCGTACGCCGACCTGATCTGGTGCGAAACCGCCAAGCCGGACCTGGCTGAAGCCCGTCGCTTTGCTGAAGCGATCAAAAAGGAATACCCGGACCAACTGCTGTCCTACAACTGCTCGCCTTCCTTCAACTGGAAGAAAAACCTGGACGACGCGACCATCGCCAAGTTCCAGCGCGAACTGTCCGCCATGGGCTACAAGCACCAGTTCATCACCCTGGCCGGCATTCACAACATGTGGCACAGCATGTTCAACCTGGCGCACGACTACGCCCGCAACGACATGACCGCCTACGTGAAGCTGCAAGAGCAAGAGTTCGCTGACGCCGCCAAGGGCTACACCTTCGTGGCTCACCAGCAGGAAGTGGGTACCGGCTACTTCGACGACATGACCACCGTGATCCAGGGCGGCACCTCGTCCGTGACCGCACTGACCGGCTCGACCGAAGAAGAACAGTTCCACTGAGTGCATGAGCACACGGCCATCGCGGACCCGATAAAGAGCTAACCGCAGTGCCGCACGATCTGACGCCCCGACTGGTTCGGGGCGTTTTTTTGCCTGAGCGATCCGCCCCAGGTCAATGAGCCCCCAAATGTGGGAGGGGGCCTGCCCTGATGCCTGTCAGTCCAGAAGGAGCACCCTAACTGTGGCGAGCGGGCTTGCCCCGCGCTGGGCTGCGAAGCAGCCCCGTTACAGGCGATGTGTTTTCAACTGACACACCGCGATGCCTGGTTTTGGGGCCGCTTCGCAGCCCAACGCGGGGCAAGCCCGCTCGCCACAGGTGACTGTTTGCTCGTTCTATCTCTTAACTGACAAGCCCCCCCCACACCCCGGGAACGCATGCAACCTGAATATTTTTTACAAAACATTGATCCAGCGCGGTATTCGCTGCAAATAAATCGGTTAAAAGATCCGCTCCGGCAACTAGCGGAAATCAACCAAGTAACGGCAACTTCCCCCGCTACACCATCAGCACCTGCTTAAAACCCACCCAAACAATATTCATTATCATTTAGAACAAGAAAGCTTCGTTACAGGTTAAACAAAACACATTTGATCAAATGCCCGCTAATGCCCACTATGCAAGGGCTGCAGCCCCAAGGAGGTGCACTATGTGCTTATTCCCGCGAATAATTTCGCTATAGGAATTTTACTTGCCCGGTGTTTAGCCATAAAATCAACGCGATTGATTGCGCTGCGACATATCGTCACTGCATCGTTACTTTTTCGAGCTCAGAGACCTTTGCTCTCTGTTAAGGATTTCCAGCATGACCGAAGCGACAGGACTCATGGCCCACAACTGGGGCTTTGCCATTTTCCTCCTCGGTGTTGTCGGCCTTTGTGCCTTCATGCTTGGCGTCTCCAGCCTCCTCGGGTCAAAAGCCTGGGGCCGCAGCAAAAACGAACCGTTCGAGTCCGGCATGCTACCCACAGGTGGCGCCCGCTTGCGGCTCTCAGCCAAATTCTATCTGGTCGCGATGCTCTTCGTGATCTTCGATATCGAAGCCCTCTTTCTCTTTGCCTGGTCTGTGTCCGTCCGCGAAAGCGGCTGGACCGGATTCGTCGAAGCCCTCGTTTTCATAGCAATTCTGTTGGCAGGCCTTGTCTACCTATTTCGAGTGGGCGCCCTTGACTGGGCTCCGGAAGCTCGTCGCAAGCGGCAAGCGAAGCTGAAACAATGAGGCTTTGGCGATGCAATACAATCTCACCAGGATCGACCCGGATGCTCCTAACGAGCAGTACCCCATCGGCGAACGGGAAACCGTTTCCGACCCGTTAGAAGACCAAGTCCACAAAAACATCTACATGGGCAAGCTGGAAGACGTGCTGAGTGGCGCGGTCAACTGGGGACGTAAGAACTCCCTGTGGCCGTACAACTTCGGTCTGTCCTGCTGCTACGTGGAAATGACCACCGCCTTCACGGCGCCCCACGACATCGCACGCTTCGGCGCCGAAGTCATCCGGGCATCACCGCGCCAGGCGGATTTCATGGTTATCGCCGGAACCTGCTTTATCAAGATGGCGCCGATCATTCAGCGTCTCTACGAGCAAATGCTCGAGCCAAAGTGGGTTATCTCCATGGGTTCGTGCGCCAACTCCGGTGGCATGTACGACATCTACTCCGTGGTTCAGGGGGTGGACAAGTTCCTGCCCGTGGACGTCTACGTGCCTGGCTGCCCGCCCCGCCCTGAAGCATTCCTGCAAGGCTTGATGCTGTTGCAGGAATCGATTGGCAAGGAGCGTCGCCCACTTTCCTGGGTTGTCGGAGATCAAGGCGTTTACCGCGCCGAGATGCCGTCACAAAAGGAACAGCGCCGCGAACAGCGTATTCAGGTCACCAACCTGCGCAGCCCCGACGAAGTCTGATCCAGAACCGATTCTTTTATAGAACGAAAACCTGGCTTCATTCTTTACGTTGACCGAAAGCGATAAAAAACCATGACTACAGGCAGTGCTCTGTACATCCCGCCTTACAAGGCAGACGACCAGGATGTGGTCGTCGAACTCAATAACCGTTTCGGCCCTGATGCCTTCACCGCCCAGGCCACACGCACCGGCATGCCGGTGCTGTGGGTGGCACGTGCCAAGCTCGTCGAAGTCCTGACCTTCCTGCGCAACCTGCCCAAGCCGTACGTCATGCTCTATGACCTGCATGGCGTGGACGAGCGTCTGCGCACCAAGCGCCAGGGGCTGCCGAGCGGCGCCGATTTCACCGTGTTCTATCACCTGCTGTCGATCGAACGTAACAGCGACGTGATGATCAAGGTCGCCCTGTCCGAGAGCGACCTGAGCATTCCCACCGTGACCGGTATCTGGCCGAACGCCAGCTGGTACGAGCGTGAAGTCTGGGACATGTTCGGCATCGACTTCCCCGGCCACCCGCACCTGACGCGCATCATGATGCCGCCGACCTGGGAAGGTCACCCGCTGCGCAAGGACTTCCCTGCCCGCGCCACCGAATTCGACCCGTTCAGCCTCAACCTCGCCAAGCAACAGCTGGAAGAGGAGGCTGCACGCTTCCGTCCGGAAGACTGGGGCATGAAGCGTTCCGGCGCCAACGAGGACTACATGTTCCTCAACCTGGGTCCGAACCACCCTTCGGCCCACGGTGCCTTCCGTATCATCCTGCAACTGGACGGCGAAGAGATCGTCGACTGCGTGCCCGACATCGGCTACCACCACCGTGGCGCCGAGAAGATGGCCGAGCGTCAGTCCTGGCACAGCTTCATCCCGTACACTGACCGTATCGACTACCTCGGCGGCGTGATGAACAACCTGCCGTACGTGCTCTCGGTCGAGAAGCTGGCCGGCATCAAGGTACCGGACCGCGTCGACACCATCCGCATCATGATGGCCGAGTTCTTCCGGATCACCAGCCACCTGCTGTTCCTGGGTACCTATATCCAGGACGTCGGCGCCATGACCCCGGTGTTCTTCACCTTCACCGACCGTCAGCGCGCCTACAAGGTCATCGAAGCCATCACCGGTTTCCGCCTGCACCCGGCCTGGTACCGCATCGGCGGCGTGGCCCACGACCTGCCGAACGGCTGGGAACGCCTGGTCAAGGAATTCATCGACTGGATGCCCAAGCGCCTGGACGAGTACCAGAAAGCCGCGCTGGACAACAGCATCCTCAAGGGCCGCACCATCGGCGTCGCCGCCTACAACACCAAAGAGGCCCTGGAATGGGGCGTCACCGGTGCCGGCCTGCGTTCCACCGGCTGCGATTTCGACCTGCGTAAAGCACGCCCGTACTCCGGCTACGAGAACTTCGAGTTCGAAGTACCGCTGGCGGCCAACGGCGATGCCTACGACCGTTGCATCGTGCGCGTCGAAGAAATGCGCCAGAGCCTGAAGATCATCGAGCAGTGCATGCGCAACATGCCGGCAGGTCCCTACAAAGCGGATCACCCGCTGACCACGCCGCCGCCGAAAGAGCGCACCCTGCAGCACATCGAAACCCTGATCACGCACTTCCTGCAAGTTTCGTGGGGCCCGGTAATGCCGGCCAACGAATCCTTCCAGATGATCGAAGCGACCAAGGGTATCAACAGTTATTACCTGACGAGCGATGGCGGCACCATGAGCTACCGCACCCGGATTCGCACCCCAAGCTTCGCCCACTTGCAGCAGATCCCTTCGGTGATCAAAGGCGAGATGGTCGCGGACTTGATTGCGTACCTGGGTAGTATCGATTTCGTTATGGCCGACGTGGACCGCTAAGCATGAACAGCACGCTTATCCAGACAGACCGTTTCACCTTGAGTGAAACCGAGCGCTCGGCCATCGAGCACGAGCTGCATCACTACGAAGACCCGCGCGCGGCGTCGATCGAAGCCTTGAAGATCGTCCAGAAGGAACGTGGTTGGGTGCCGGACGGCGCCCTCTACGCCATCGGCGAGATCCTTGGCATTCCTGCCAGCGACGTTGAAGGCGTGGCCACGTTCTACAGCCAGATCTTCCGCCAGCCGGTTGGCCGCCACATCATTCGCGTGTGCGACAGCATGGTCTGCTACATCGGTGGCCACGAGTCGGTGGTCAGCGAGATCCAGAACAAACTGGGCATCGGCCTCGGCCAGACCACCCCGGACGGCCGCTTCACGCTGCTGCCGGTGTGCTGCCTGGGCAACTGCGACAAGGCGCCGGCGTTGATGATCGACGACGACACATTCGGTGACGTGCAGCCTGCTGGCGTGACCCAATTGCTCGAGGGCTACCCATGACCCTGACTTCCTTCGGCCCGGCCAACCTGATCAAGCGTTCGGCCGAAACCCACCCGCTGACCTGGCGCCTGCGTGACGACGGCGAGCCGGTATGGCTCGACGAGTACCAGGCCAAGAACGGTTACGCCGCTGCGCGCAAAGCCTTCGCCGACATGAGCCAGGACGACATCGTCCAGACGGTGAAAGACGCCGGCCTCAAGGGTCGCGGCGGTGCAGGCTTCCCCACCGGCGTGAAGTGGGGCCTGATGCCCAAAGACGAATCCATCAACATCCGCTACCTGCTGTGCAACGCGGATGAAATGGAGCCCAACACCTGGAAAGACCGCATGCTGATGGAGCAACTGCCCCATCTGCTGATCGAAGGCATGCTGATCAGCGCCCGCGCGCTGAAAACCTACCGTGGCTATATCTTCCTGCGCGGCGAATACACCACCGCCGCCAAGCACCTCAACCGTGCCGTGGAAGAAGCCAAGGCCGCTGGCCTGCTGGGCAAGAACATCCTTGGTTCGGGTTTTGACTTCGAACTGTTCGTGCACACCGGCGCCGGGCGTTACATCTGCGGTGAAGAAACCGCACTGATCAACTCCCTCGAAGGCCGCCGCGCCAACCCACGCTCCAAGCCGCCCTTCCCTGCCGCCGTGGGCGTGTGGGGCAAGCCGACCTGCGTGAACAACGTCGAGACCCTGTGCAACGTGCCGGCGATCATCGCCGACGGCGTGGACTGGTACAAATCGTTGGCTCGCGAAGGCAGTGAAGACATGGGCACCAAGCTCATGGGCTTCTCCGGCAAGGTCAAGAACCCTGGCCTGTGGGAACTGCCGTTCGGCGTGACCGCGCGCGAGCTGTTCGAGGACTACGCCGGCGGCATGCGCGACGGCTACACCTTGAAAGCCTGGCAACCAGGCGGCGCCGGTACCGGTTTCCTGCTTCCTGAGCACCTCGACGCACAAATGTATGCCGGCGGCATCGGCAAGGTCGGCACCCGGATGGGGACCGGCCTGGCGATGGCAGTCGACAACACCGTGAACATGGTCTCGCTGCTGCGCAACATGGAGCAGTTCTTTGCCCGTGAATCCTGCGGTTTCTGCACCCCATGCCGCGATGGTTTGCCGTGGAGCGTCAAGCTGCTGATGGCCCTGGAAAACGGCGAAGGCCGCGAGGGTGACATCGAGACCCTGCTGGGCCTGGTCGGTTTCCTCGGCCCAGGCAAGACCTTCTGTGCTCACGCACCGGGCGCCGTAGAGCCATTGGGCAGCGCAATCAAATACTTCCGCTCGGAGTTCGAAGCCGGCATCGCGCCCACCAGCGCCGCCGTCCCGCCTCTGGCAAGGCCGATCATAGTCGGCGCGTAACGCTTAAACAGGCGAAGGGTCCGTGCCCTTCGCCTTGTCATGTGCTGACGCCTTGATGGCTGTGTTGATGCACATGAATAACAAGATTCCATTAGCCACGCCCGCTGACAACGGGCCAACGAAGAACTTTGAACCATGGCCACTATCCACGTAGACGGCAAAGCGCTCGAAGTCGATGGGGCGGACAACCTGTTACAGGCGTGTCTGTCACTCGGCCTCGATATCCCGTATTTCTGCTGGCACCCCGCGCTTGGTAGCGTCGGTGCCTGTCGCCAGTGTGCGGTCAAGCAGTACACCGACGAGAACGACACCCGTGGTCGTATCGTCATGTCCTGCATGACCCCTGCCACCGACAACACCTGGATCTCCATCGACGATGAAGAATCCAAGGCGTTCCGCGCCAGCGTTGTCGAATGGCTGATGACCAACCACCCCCACGACTGCCCGGTCTGTGAGGAAGGCGGTCACTGTCACCTGCAAGACATGACGGTGATGACCGGCCACAACGAGCGCCGTTATCGCTTCACCAAGCGCACCCACCAGAACCAGGACCTCGGCCCGTTCATTTCCCACGAAATGAACCGCTGCATCGCCTGCTATCGTTGCGTGCGCTTCTATAAAGACTACGCTGGCGGCACCGACCTCGGCGTTTTCGGCGCCCACGATAACGTGTACTTCGGTCGCGTCGAGGACGGCGTGCTGGAAAGCGAATTCTCCGGCAACCTCACCGAGGTCTGCCCGACCGGTGTCTTCACCGACAAGACGCACTCCGAGCGCTACAACCGCAAGTGGGACATGCAGTTCGCACCGAGCATCTGCCATGGCTGCTCCAGCGGTTGCAACATCTCCCCGGGCGAGCGCTACGGTGAACTGCGTCGCATCGAAAACCGCTTCAACGGTTCGGTCAACCAGTACTTCCTGTGCGACCGTGGCCGTTTCGGCTATGGCTACGTCAACCGCGAAGACCGCCCGCGCCAGCCCCTGCTGGCCGGCGGCGCCAAGCTGAGCACCGATGAGGCCCTCGATAAGGCCGCTGACCTGCTGCGCGGGCGCAATATCGTCGGTATCGGTTCGCCCCGCGCCAGCCTCGAAAGCAACTACGCGTTGCGCGAACTGGTCGGCGCCGAGCACTTCTACTCCGGTATCGAAGCCGGTGAACTGGAACGTATCCGCCTGGTCCTGCAAGTGCTGAACGACAGCCCGCTGCCAGTGCCGAACATGCGCGACATCGAAGACCACGACGCGATCTTCGTGCTCGGTGAAGACCTGACCCAGACCGCCGCGCGTATCGCGCTGTCCCTGCGTCAATCAGTCAAAGGCAAGGCCGAAGACATGGCCGACGCCATGCGCGTACAGCCTTGGCTCGACGCTGCGGTGAAAAACATCGGCCAGCACGCGCTGAACCCGCTGTTTATCGCAAGCATCGCTGAAACCAAGCTCGACGATATCGCCGAAGAATGCGTACACGCCGCCCCTGACGACCTGGCCCGCATCGGTTTCGCCGTGGCCCACGCCCTCGATGCCAGCGCGCCTGCCGTCGAAGGCCTGGACGCTGAAGCGCTGGCACTTGCCCAACGCATCGCCGACGCCCTGCTGGCGGCCAAGCGCCCACTGATCATTGCCGGGACCTCGCTGGCGTCCAAGGCGTTGATCGAAGCCGCCGCAAACATCGCCAAGGCCCTGAAGCTGCGTGACAAGAACGGCTCCATCAGCCTGGTCGTGCCGGAAGCCAACAGCCTTGGCCTGGCCATGCTCGGGGGCGAGTCCCTGGACGCGGCCCTGCAAGCGGTCACCGACGGCAAGGCCGACGCGATCGTGGTACTGGAAAACGACCTGTACACCCGCACCGATTCGGCCAAGGTCGATGCCGCGCTGAACGCCGCCAAGGTGCTGATCGTGGCCGACCACCAGAAGACCGCGACCAGCGAGCGAGCCGACCTGGTACTGCCGGCCGCGACCTTCGCCGAAGGCGACGGTACCCTGGTCAGCCAGGAAGGCCGCGCCCAGCGCTTCTTCCAGGTGTTCGATCCGAAGTACATGGACGCCAGCATCCTGGTTCACGAAGGCTGGCGCTGGCTGCATGCCTTGCGCTCGACCCTGCTGAACCAGCCGCTGGACTGGACCCAGCTCGACCACGTCACCGCAGCTGTCGCCGCAAGTGCACCGCAACTGGCACGTATCGTCGACGCCGCACCGTCCGCCGCGTTCCGCATCAAGGGCTTGAAACTCGCCCGTGAACCGCTGCGCTACTCCGGTCGTACCGCCATGCGTGCCGATATCAGCGTGCACGAACCGCGCACCCCGCAAGATAACGACACCGCATTCGCCTTCTCCATGGAAGGTTACTCGGGTTCCGTCGAGCCACGTCAGCAGGTGCCGTTTGCCTGGTCGCCGGGCTGGAACTCGCCGCAGGCCTGGAACAAGTTCCAGGACGAAGTCGGTGGTCATATCCGCGCTGGCGACCCAGGCACCCGCCTGATCGAAACCCAGGGCGATGCGCTGAACTGGTTCGCCGCCGTACCGCGTCCGTTCAATCCGGCCCCCGGTACTTGGCAGGTCGTGCCGTTCTTCCACCTGTTCGGCAGCGAAGAAACCTCTTCCAAAGCCGCGCCGGTGCAAGAGCGCATTCCCGCTGCCTATGTATCCGTGGCCAAGTCCGAAGCCGACCGCCTGGGCGTCAACGACGGCGCCCTGCTCAGCCTGAACGTGGCCGGCCAGACCCTGCGTCTGCCGCTGCGCATCAACGAAGCGTTGGGTGCCGGCCTGGTTGCACTGCCTAAAGGTTTCGCCGGTATTCCCGCGGCAATCTTTGGCAAAACCGTTGACGGTCTGCAGGAGGCAGCGCAATGACCTGGTTCACCCCTGAAGTGATCGACGTGATCATCTCGGTCGTCAAGGCCATCGTGATCCTGTTGGCCGTGGTCGTCGCGGGCGCCCTGCTCAGCTTCGTCGAACGTCGCCTGCTGGGCTGGTGGCAGGACCGCTACGGTCCGAACCGCGTTGGCCCGTTCGGCATGTTCCAGATCGCTGCCGACATGCTGAAAATGTTCTTCAAGGAAGACTGGACCCCGCCGTTTGCCGACAAGGTGATCTTCACCCTGGCACCGGTCGTGGCCATGAGCGCCTTGCTGATTGCCTTCGCGATCATCCCGATCACCCCGACCTGGGGCGTGGCGGACCTGAACATCGGCCTGCTGTTCTTCTTCGCCATGGCGGGTTTGTCGGTCTACGCGGTGCTGTTCGCCGGCTGGTCGAGTAACAACAAGTTCGCCCTGCTCGGCAGCTTGCGTGCCTCGGCCCAGACCGTGTCCTACGAAGTGTTCATGGGCCTCGCGCTGATGGGCATCGTGGTGCAGGTCGGCTCGTTCAACATGCGCGACATCGTCGAGTACCAGGCGCAGAACCTGTGGTTCATCATTCCGCAGTTCTTTGGCTTCTGTACCTTCTTCATCGCTGGCGTGGCCGTGACTCACCGTCACCCGTTCGACCAGCCGGAAGCGGAACAGGAACTGGCCGACGGTTACCACATTGAATACGCCGGCATGAAATGGGGCATGTTCTTCGTCGGTGAGTACATCGGCATCATCTTGATCTCGGCCCTGCTGGTCACGCTGTTCTTCGGCGGCTGGCACGGTCCATTCGGCATCCTGCCGCAGCTGGCGTTCTTCTGGTTCTTCCTGAAGACCGCGTTCTTCATCATGCTGTTTATCCTGCTGCGCGCTTCCATTCCGCGTCCACGATACGACCAGGTGATGGATTTCAGCTGGCGTTTCTGCCTGCCGCTGACCCTGATCAATTTGCTGGTGACTGCTGCCGTTGTGTTGTTGAACACGCCAGCGGGCGCGGTTCAGTGAGGATTTGACCCATGTTCAAATATATTGGCGACATCGTTAAGGGTACCGGTACCCAGTTGCGAAGCCTGGTGATGGTGTTCGGT
The DNA here is from genome assembly GCF_029457515.1 of Pseudomonas sp. G11. Taxonomy (NCBI): domain Bacteria; kingdom Pseudomonadati; phylum Pseudomonadota; class Gammaproteobacteria; order Pseudomonadales; family Pseudomonadaceae; genus Pseudomonas; species Pseudomonas sp. G11. The sequence goes on along the minus strand of NZ_CP120377.1, from coordinate 3,097,611 downwards.
CACGGCTTCCGCAAACGCGACACCCTGCAATACCCGGAAGAAGCGGTGTACCTGCCGCCGCGCTATCGCGGCCGCATCGTGCTGACCCGCGACCCCGATGGCGAAGAGCGTTGCGTAGCCTGCAACCTGTGCGCCGTGGCGTGCCCGGTGGGTTGCATCTCCCTGCAGAAAGCTGAAACCGAAGACGGTCGCTGGTACCCGGACTTCTTCCGCATCAACTTCTCGCGCTGCATTTTCTGCGGCCTGTGCGAGGAAGCTTGCCCGACCACCGCGATCCAGCTCACACCGGATTTCGAGATGGCCGAGTTCAAACGTCAGGACCTGGTGTACGAGAAAGAAGATCTGCTGATCTCTGGTCCCGGTAAAAACCCTGATTACAACTTCTATCGTGTTGCAGGTATGGCCGTTGCCGGTAAGCCGAAGGGCGCCGCACAAAACGAAGCCGAGCCGATCAACGTGAAGAGCTTGCTGCCTTAAGGAAGAAAGATGGAATTCGCTTTCTATTTCGCATCGGGTATCGCGGTTGTGTCCACGCTTCGCGTGATCACCAACACCAACCCCGTGCACGCCCTGCTCTACCTGATCATTTCGCTGATCGCCGTGGCCATGACCTTCTTCAGCCTCGGCGCACCGTTCGCCGGTGTCCTGGAAGTGATCGCCTACGCCGGCGCCATCATGGTGCTGTTCGTGTTTGTGGTGATGATGCTCAACCTCGGGCCGGCTTCGGTCGCCCAGGAGCGCGTCTGGCTCAAGCCCGGCATCTGGCTCGGCCCGGTCGTCCTCGCAGCCCTGCTGCTGGGTGAACTGCTGTATGTGCTGTTCGCTCACCAGAGCGGCCAGGCCATCGGCCACACCACCGTGGACGCGAAAGCCGTGGGCATCAGCCTGTTCGGCCCGTACCTGCTGGTGGTCGAACTGGCTTCGATGCTGCTGCTCGCCGCAGCCATCACCGCCTTCCACTTGGGCCGCAACGAAGCCAAGGAGCAATGACGATGCCTGCTATCCCTTTGGAGCATGGTCTGGCGGTCGCCGGCATCCTGTTCTGCCTTGGCCTGGTCGGCCTGATGGTCCGCCGTAACATTTTGTTCGTGTTGATGAGCCTGGAAATCATGATGAACGCTGCGGCACTGGCGTTCATCGTGGCGGGTGCACGTTGGGGCCAGCCGGATGGACAAGTCATGTTCATCCTGGTGATCAGCCTGGCAGCCGCCGAGGCCAGTATTGGCCTGGCGATCCTGCTGCAACTGTATCGTCGCTTCCACACGCTTGATATCGACGCTGCCAGTGAGATGCGCGGATGAACATGATCTTTCTGACTTTCGTATTTCCCCTGATCGGTTTCCTGCTGCTGTCGTTCTCCCGTGGACGCTGGTCGGAAAACCTTTCTGCCCTGATCGGCGTGGGTTCCATTGGCCTGTCGGCGATCGTCGCCGCCTACGTCATCTGGCAATTCAACGTCGCGCCACCCGAAGGCGGTCACTACACCCTGGTGCTGTGGCAATGGATGTCGGTGGAGGGCTTCAAGCCCAACTTCGCCCTCTACGTCGACGGCCTGTCGATCACCATGCTCGGCGTGGTGGTGGGCGTGGGCTTCCTGATCCACCTGTTCGCGTCCTGGTACATGCGCGGTGAAGCGGGCTACTCGCGCTTCTTCTCGTACACCAACCTGTTTATCGCCAGCATGCTGTTCCTGGTGCTGGGCGATAACCTGTTGTTCCTGTACTTCGGCTGGGAAGGCGTGGGCCTGTGCTCGTACCTGTTGATCGGTTTCTACTACAGCAACCGCAACAACGGTAACGCGGCACTCAAGGCCTTTATCGTCACCCGCATCGGCGACGTGTTCATGGCCATCGGCCTGTTCATCCTGTTCCAACAAGTGGGCACGCTGAACATCCAGGAACTGCTGGTGCTGGCACCGCAGAAATTCCAGGTCGGTGACTTCTGGATCACCCTGGCGACCCTGATGCTGCTGGGCGGCGCCGTGGGTAAATCCGCACAGCTGCCGCTGCAAACCTGGCTGGCGGATGCGATGGCCGGCCCTACACCGGTCTCGGCACTGATCCACGCCGCGACCATGGTGACCGCCGGTGTCTACCTGATCGCCCGTACCCACGGCCTGTTCACCCTGGCGCCGGACATCCTGCACCTGGTGGGCGTGGTCGGCGGCGTGACCCTGGTACTGGCCGGCTTCGCCGCGCTGGTGCAGACCGACATCAAGCGTATCCTCGCCTACTCGACCATGAGCCAGATCGGCTACATGTTCCTGGCCCTGGGCGTTGGCGCCTGGGACGCGGCGATCTTCCACCTGATGACCCACGCCTTCTTCAAGGCCCTGTTGTTCCTTGCCTCCGGTGCGGTGATCGTTGCCTGCCACCACGAGCAGAACATCTTCAAGATGGGCGGCCTGTGGAAGAAACTGCCACTGGCCTACGCCAGCTTCATCGTCGGTGGTGCCGCGTTAGCCGCCTTGCCGTTGGTGACCGCCGGTTTCTACTCCAAGGACGAAATCCTCTGGGAAGCCTTTGCCAGCGGTAACCAGAACCTGCTGTATGCAGGCCTGGTCGGTGCATTCATGACCTCGCTGTACACCTTCCGCCTGATCTTCATCACCTTCCACGGTGAAGCCAAGACCGAAGCCCACGCAGGCCATGGCATCTCCCACTGGTTGCCACTGTCGGTGCTGATCATCCTGTCGACCTTCATCGGCGCCCTGATCACCCCGCCACTGGCCGGTGTACTGCCGGAAAGCGCCGGCCATGCCGGTGGCGCCGCCAAGCACAGCCTGGAAATCGCCTCGGGCGCCATTGCCATCGCCGGTATCCTGCTGGCGGCCCTGCTGTTCCTCGGCAAGCGTCGCTTCGTGACCGCCGTGGCCAACAGTGGCATCGGCCGTTTCCTCTCGGCCTGGTGGTTCGCTGCCTGGGGCTTCGACTGGATCTACGACAAACTGTTCGTCAAGCCATACCTGGCCATCAGTCATGTACTGCGTAAAGACCCGCTGGACCAGACCATCGGTTTGATCCCGCGCGCTGCCAAAGGCGGTCACACCGCCCTGAGCCGTACCGAGACGGGCCAACTGCGTTGGTATGCAGCTTCCATGGCGGCCGGTGCCGTGCTGGTGATCGGCGCCATCGTTGTGGTAGCGGTCTGATATGAACTTTGCGAACTTGCGAAAGGAAACGAGCCCGTCATGATTCTGCCCTGGCTAATCCTGATCCCCTTTATCGGCGGCCTGCTCTGCTGGATGGGTGAACGCTTCAGCGCCACCCTCCCCCGCTGGATTGCGTTGCTGACCATGTCCCTGGAACTCGCTCTCGGCCTCTGGCTGTGGGCCCATGGCGACTATTCATTTGCTCCGGCACCGGGTGTCGATCCGACGTTCGCGCTTGAATTCAAGCACGTGTGGATCCAACGCTTCGGCATCAACGTGCACCTGGCCCTCGACGGCCTGTCGCTGTTGATGATCCTGCTGACCGGCCTGCTGGGTATCCTCTCGGTACTCTGCTCCTGGAAAGAGATCCAGCGTCACGTGGGCTTCTTCCACCTGAACCTGATGTGGATCCTGGGCGGCGTTGTCGGCGTGTTCCTCGCCCTCGACCTGTTCATGTTCTTCTTCTTCTGGGAAATGATGCTGGTGCCGATGTACTTCCTCATCGCGCTCTGGGGTCACAGTTCTTCGGACGGCAAGAAAACCCGGATCTACGCGGCGACCAAGTTCTTCATCTTCACCCAGGCTTCCGGCCTGATCATGTTGGTGGCGATCCTTGGCCTGGTACTGGTCAACTTCAACAGCACGGGCGTGATTACCTTCAACTACGCCGACCTGTTGAAAACCAAGATGTCCCTGACCACCGAGTACATCCTGATGCTGGGCTTCTTCATCGCCTTCGCGGTGAAGCTGCCGGTGGTACCGTTCCACTCCTGGCTGCCTGACGCCCACGCCCAGGCGCCGACCGCGGGTTCCGTGGACTTGGCCGGTATCCTGCTGAAGACCGCTGCGTATGGCCTGCTGCGTTTCGCCCTGCCGCTGTTCCCGAATGCCTCGGCCGAGTTCGCGCCGATCGCCATGACCCTGGGTCTGATCGGGATCTTCTACGGTGCGTTCCTGGCCTTTGCACAAACCGACATCAAGCGCCTGATCGCCTTCTCGTCTGTTTCCCATATGGGTTTCGTGCTGATCGGCATCTACTCCGGTAGCCAGCTGGCGTTGCAAGGCGCGGTGATCCAGATGCTCGCTCACGGTGTCTCGGCTGCCGCGCTGTTTATCCTCAGTGGCCAGCTGTACGAGCGCCTGCATACCCGTGACATGCGTGAGATGGGTGGCGTGTGGTCGCGCATTGCCTACCTGCCGGCGATCAGCCTGTTCTTCGCCGCCGCGTCCCTGGGCTTGCCGGGTACCGGCAACTTCATCGGCGAGTTCCTGATCCTGATGGGTTCGTTCGTACACACGCCATGGATCAGCGCCATCGCCACCTCCGGCCTGGTGTTCGGTTCGGTCTACTCGCTGATCATGATCCACCGCGCGTACTTCGGTCCGGCCAAGTCCGACACCGTGCTGCACGGGATGGATGCTCGCGAACTGATCATGGTGCTCGGCCTTGCGGTCTTGCTGATCTACATCGGCGTTTACCCGCAACCGTTCCTGGACACTTCTGCCGCAACGATGCATGGCGTGCAGCAGTGGTTCGGCACCGCCTTCTCTCAACTCGCTTCGGCCCGGTAAGAGCGCTATGGAATTCACGATCCAACACTTTATCGCGCTTGCGCCGCTGCTGATCACCAGCCTCACCATCGTGGTGGTGATGCTGGCGATCGCCTGGCGCCGCAATCACTCGCAAACGTTCCTGCTGTCCTGCGCGGGCTTGAACCTGGCCCTGCTGTCGATTATCCCGGCACTCAAGGTCGCACCACTGGCGGTCACCCCGCTGATGATGATCGATGACTTCGCGTTGCTGTATATCGCGCTGATCCTCGTGGCGACCCTGGCCTGCGTCACCCTCGCCCACGCCTACCTCGGCGAAGGCGGCACGGGCTACCCGGGCAACCGCGAAGAGCTGTACCTGCTGATCCTGCTGGCTGCGGCCGGCGGCATCGTGCTGGTCAGCGCGCAGCACCTGGCCGGCTTGTTCATCGGCCTGGAACTGCTGTCGATCCCGACCTACGGCCTGGTGGCCTACGCCTTCTTCAACAAGCGCTCCCTGGAAGCCGGCATCAAGTACATGGTGCTGTCGGCCGCCGGTTCCGCGTTCCTGTTGTTCGGCATGGCCCTGCTCTACGCCGAAGCCGGCAGCCTGAGCTTCACCGGTATCGGTCACGCCCTGGCCGCCACCAACAGCCCCGCGCCGATTGCCCAACTGGGCCTGGCGATGATGCTGATCGGCCTGGCGTTCAAGCTGTCGCTGGTGCCGTTCCACTTGTGGACCCCGGACGTGTACGAAGGCGCCCCGGCGCCGGTCGCCGCGTTCCTGGCCACCGCGTCGAAGGTTGCGGTGTTTGCGGTGATGGTGCGTCTGTTCCAGATCTCTCCTGCCGCCAACACCGGCGTGCTGAGCAACGTGCTGACCGTGATCGCCATTGCGTCGATCCTGTTCGGTAACCTGCTGGCACTGACCCAGAACAACCTCAAGCGTCTGCTGGGTTACTCGTCCATCGCCCACTTCGGCTACCTGCTGATCGCCCTGGTGGCGAGCAAAGGCCTGGCCGTGGAAGCGATCGGCGTGTACCTGGTCACCTACGTGATCACCAGCCTCGGCGCGTTCGGCGTGATCACCCTGATGTCCTCGCCTTACAAAGGCCGTGACGCCGACGCCCTGTACGAATACCGCGGCCTGTTCTGGCGCCGTCCGTACCTGACCGCCGTGCTGACCGTGATGATGCTCTCCCTGGCCGGTATCCCGCTGACCGCGGGCTTCATCGGCAAGTTCTACATCGTCGCTACCGGTGTCGAAGCCCACGAGTGGTGGTTGGTTGCATCCCTGGTGCTGGGCAGTGCCATCGGCGTGTTCTACTACCTGCGCGTGATGGTCACCCTGTACCTGATCGAGCCAAACCTGCGCCGTGTTGACGCCGAGCTGCACTGGGAACAGAAAGCCGGTGGCGTGATGCTGCTGGCCATCGCCCTGCTCGCCTTCTTCCTGGGCGTGTACCCACAACCGTTGCTCACCCTGGTGCAGCACGCGGTGCTGGGCGTTTGATTGCCTAGCGGGATGTCAGTAAACAGAAACGGCGCCTTCGGGCGCCGTTTTGCATGCTGGGGAATGGTTCCAGGCTTCGTTCAAACAATGAGTTCCTGAGCGGTCATCATCAGCTCAGTGCCGACCCGATTTTTTAACGTCTCGATGAAGCGGGTAATTTTTGCATCGATGAACTGCCGTGATGTGTAGACGGCGTAAACATTGCGCTCGTAGGTGTGATACTCAGGCAGAACACGCACGAGCCTGCCTGAACGCAGGTCCTCGATAGCTGAAAAGCCGGCCAGCAAACCTATGCCTGCGCCCTCTCGAATGGCGGACGCCATTGCGTCCATATCATTGACGCTGAAACTCGGGCCCTGGGGGGCGAACGTGGCATCCCCGGCCTTGCTCTTCAATTGCCACTCATCCCGCACATAATCGACGGTGCCCAACAGCAAGCACTGGTGATCATTGAGATCTTCCGGCGTCACAGGGGCCGGGTGTCGTTCCAGATAGGCTGGAGACGCAACCAGCACACAATGGCTAACACCGATTTTTTGGCTGACATACGCTGAATCCGGCAGCGTGCGGGCGATCAGAATAGACACGTCCAATTGGTCTTCCAAAAGGTTAGGCATTCGCTGAGAAAGCAATAAGTCCACGGTGACTTCGGGGAATTCCCGGCGGTACTCCAGCACGGCCGAGGTGACCAACTGCCGCGCCAGCCCCGGCACACAATGCACACGCAATGTCCCCCTGGGTTTCAGCGCGGCATTACTCGCCTCGGCTTCTGCGTTTTCAAGGTCCGCCAGAATCTTGGTACAGCGCTCATAAAAGCGCCGGCCAGCGTCCGTCACCGAAAGACGGCGGGTCGAGCGCTGCAACAGGCGGGTGTCGAGCACGTTTTCCAGCGCGGAAACCGCACGCGAGACATTGCCGACCGTAGAGTCAAGATGGTTAGCCACAGCAGTAAAACTGCCCATCTCAACCACTTTGACGTACACCGACATGTTCGTAAGCTTATCCATCCAGATCTACCTGTCGATCCAATTCCCAACGTTCTTCACTGCAGAAGTACGCCACCAAAAAACACTAACGTCTTGACCTTCGATCCGGACAGTCATCGCCGCATGACGCGTGCGGCAGTGCAGATGCTACACGCTCCCGCCTGTGCTCGATATTCCCTCCAGACACAACAATGATTCCCTCCTGGCCGGCTAAATCAAACGGTTCCCAGTCCATAGACTGGGTTGCACAGGGCGTCTGAACAAGCCCTGCCGCGGCACCCCAGGCGCCGAGCTGTATGAACGTTTGATACTCCAACCGAAGGGCAACCCCATGAACACGTCTTACGACCCGCTTTATCTCTTTATCGGTGGTGAATGGATCAGTGCCGAAGGACGCGCAACCGCTGCTGTCGTCAACCCCGCAACCGCACGTGAGATCGGGCGCGTTCCACTCGCCACCACCGACGACCTCAATCACGCCCTCGAAGTGGCGCAACTGAGCTTTGAGCAATGGCGCCAGACCGTACCTGACAAGCGCGCAAAAATTCTCAAACGTGCTGCCGATCTCATCCTGGAGCGCGCCCCCCACATTGCCGAGCAAATGACCCTTGAAGAGGGCAAGCCGCTTGCAGAAAGCCTGGATGAGGTCACGCGTGCGGCTGAATACTTCGAGTGGTTTGCCGAAAGCGCACGCCGCATCGATGGGCGCGTAGTGCCGGCCAATCGTCCCGGTGTGCTGCAACTGGTAAAACGCCAAGCGATCGGTCCTGTCGCTGCGTTCACGCCCTGGAATTTCCCAGCCATTACGCCCGCACGCAAGCTCTCGGCAGCCTTGGCCGCAGGTTGCAGTGTCATCCTCAAGCCAGGGGAAGAAAGCCCCTCCACGGCGCTGGCCCTGGCGCGTGCACTCGACGATGCAGGCTTGCCTAAAGGCGTGTTGCAGGTGGTCTTTGGTGTACCGGATCAGGTTTCCAGCCACCTGATCGCCTCCTCCATCATTCGAAAGGTGACCTTTACGGGTTCGGTTCCCATCGGGCGGCTGCTATCAGCCCGCGCGGCAGAAGGCGTCAAGCCCATCACCCTGGAATTGGGAGGGCACGGGCCAGTGCTGGTATTCGATGACGCCGACGTCGAAAAAGCCGCCGTCGAAGGCGTTGCCAATCGGTTCCGCGGGACTGGCCAAGTCTGCATCTCATCAACGCGGTTTCTGATTCAGCGTGACGTCTACGAAACCTTTGTCGATCACTTTGTGACGGCCACCCTCGCGTTGAACATTGGCGATGGCCTGCTGCCTGGTACCCAGGTTGGACCGCTCGCCAATCCAAGGCAGTTGGCCAAGATGGAAGTGTTGGTGGCTGATGCCGTCGCCAAAGGTGCACGCGTGTTGGCCGGTGGTAAACGCCTGGAATGCAGCGGCTACTTTTTTGAGCCCACCGTGTTGGCGGATGTGCCTATGAGCGCCCGAGTCATGCATGAAGAACCCTTTGGGCCTATCGCCGTACTGATGCCATTCGATCACTTGGCGGATGGTTTGAAGGAGGCAAATCGACTGCCCTACGGGCTGTCAGCCTACGCGTTCACGTCCAGCGCTCGAACAGCCATTGACGTCGCTGACGGGTTGGAGGCCGGAATGATCGGCATCAACCAATACCGCATCGTCGCCACGGAACTTCCCTTCGGCGGCATGAAAGAAAGCGGCCACGGTTCGGAAGGCGGCATTGAAGGCATCGAGCACTACCTCACCCACAAATTCATCAGCCAGGCTTAAGGAGACCTCATCATGTCCACGCTCAATTTCAGCAGCCCTCGTGAAGCGGCCCGGGCGTTTACACCCAAGCTGTCGCAATTCCTCGATTCAACGCTGTATCCGCAGATCTGGAGCGACCCGGCATTGTCCCCGCGCGACCGAAGCCTGATCACCGTGGCGGCATTGATTGCCGGCGGTCACTCTGAAGAGTTGCCCGCGCACTTGCGACGGGCAGTCAGCAACGGGGTGACCCATGACGAAATCGCCGCCGCGATCACTCACCTGGCGTTCTACGTAGGCTTTCCAGGCGCCATCACCGCCTCCGCTATCGCCAATGCCACGTTTACCGAATCGGAGAAAAACTGACCATGAAAGCCATCAGCATTAGCGCCTTCGGCGCGGCGGACGTACTTGAACTGGCAGACGCTCCCACCCCTGAAGTCCGCCCGACTGACTTGCTGGTACGGGTCTATGCGGCGGGTGTGAACCGTGCGGATCTGACCCATCGAACAGGTGGCTACGGCCATCCAAATTTCGGTGACTCACCGATCATCGGTCTGGAGATCGCCGGCGAGGTGATTGGCAAAGGTGATGAGGTCAAGGATTTTGAGATCGGAGATCGAGTGATGGGCGTTGTCGGCGGTGGGGCCTACGCCGAGCTTGCACGCATCGACTATCGCATGGCCATGCCTATTCCTGCGCAGTTGGACTATGTGCACGCAGCCGCTATTCCCGAGGTCTTCGTCACCGCCCATGAAGCAATGATGCACCTGGCTCGGCTCAAGTCCGGCGATTCGGTATTGATCCATGCCGCTGCGGGTGGTGTGGGATCTGCCGCCGTGCAACTGGCATACGCCACCGGGGCCACGGTGTATGCGACAACCGACGGCAGCAAGCTGGCGCGTGTCGAACATTTGGGAGCCGATACGGCCATTGACTACAAGACGCAGGATTTTGCCCAAGTCATCGCCGATAAAACCCATGGTCGAGGGGTTGATGTCGTCATTGATTTCGTGGGCGAGCCCTACTTCGCACGCAACATCGCTTCCCTTGCCCATGGAGGCCGGCTGGTACAGGTCGGTATCCTGGGCGGAGGCGGTAAGGTAAGCGTAGAACTGGAGCACATCCTTTACCGTCACTTGCAAATCATCGGTACGGTCATGAAGTCCCGTACACAGCCAGAGAAGCACGACATGATCAAGCGCTTCCGCGCGCATTGGCTTGATCGCTTCGAGGGCGCCGGAAGTCTGGAGCCGGTCGTTGACAGCACGTTCCCGCTGTCTCGTGCGGCCGATGCCCATCGCCGAATGGAATCATCCGAGAATGTTGGAAAAATCATTCTGACGATGCAACCGGCTGACTTGGTTTAAGCCCGGCAGCAGGTTGCCACCCTAAAAAACGTTGTTGGTGAGTTTCCCGTCAAGCTCGTTGATTTCCGGTTCGTCGCGCGCTTACGGACGCCCCAGGATTAAGCCCTCCAGCGCTTCGCGAAGTTGCGGATGCGTTGGCAGGCGAATACCGAAGGTATCGTGCAGCACCCTCGACAATTCGTCGGCACTGTCTATCCGGCGTTTTTCGCTGGGGCGATCCAGGGTGTGAATCGCATAGTCAGCGTTGTTCAAGGTGTGGCGTCGACCGGGCGCCAGCAGTGCCACTTTCAACTGGCCGAGAAACGGCGAACCTGGGTGGGTGGAGACGTACCAATTGCCGATTTCATAATCGATGTCCGCCTGCACTTGCAGGTCGAACACGTACAAGCCGCGCCACTCCCCGGCGACCAGGGCCCACAGGGTGTAGCTGCCGTCGTTGAAGGTCAGGCGATAGGGTTCATGGGCGGTCGCCTGCACCGCTTCGGTGTCCAGCAGCAACGGGCTGCTGGGCACCATGCCGCCAAAGCCGACATCGGTCATATAGCGCACGCCGTCCAGGGTCACCAGGCTCAGGCGATGGGTCCGCGCGGTGCGTGCATCGGGTGGCCCGCCCATCACCACCCTGCCGGTGATCCCACGCGCGTCGAAACCCAGTTCCTGCAGCAACGCGAGAAACATCTGGTTCAACTCGTAGCAATAACCACCGCGCCCCTCGAACAACACTTTTTGCTCGACGCTGGGCAGGTCGATCGGTACCGGCAGCTTCATCAGGGTCGACAGGCTTTCAAAGGCAAAGCGGCAGACATGACGCAGCTGCAAATCCCGCAGGGTCTGCAACGTAGGCGCGGGCGGCGCATCGTAACCGAGGTGTTGCAGGTACAAACGGCTATGGGTCAGCTGGAGCATGGCGCGATCCTTGGGCACGGTGCAAAGGCGTCACTATGCCGTCCTGGCATGCACCTTGTCATTTTGAGTGAACCTTTTTGGACGCTTTCCTCTCCATCTATGAACAAGACAGGGAGGCAACATGAGTACCGCAAAAATCTACACCATCCACTACCAACTGCACGGCCAGCCGAAATCTTTTGTGGTGCGCGCAGAAATCATGAACAACGCCGAAGCCTGGCACTGGGCAGCCGTCGACGCCGACATCGCCCATGTCAGTCGTATCGGCCGGGTAGGTCACGAGCAGGTGAAAAAAACCACGCGGCCCTGGGCAGAGAAATACGGCATCACCGACGTCAGTTGGACACCGCCCAAATAAAGCAAAGCCCCGCTCAATGGCGGGGCCCGTATTAGTGTTTCAAGTCGCCCAACGGATCGTAGGGCGGCTTTTTTTTCGCCTCGTCCTTACCTTTCCTATCCAGCGGGGCGATGGCCGGACCTACCGGGTCGACCTGCGGGTCTGCCACATCCGGCGAGTCCGGGTCGAAGCCCAGCTCATCCTGGCCGCTGGCATGTTCGTTGGAGTGTGGGCCATCCGAGGGTTTATTCATGACTGTCTCCTGTTAAAGCGGGCGGGCTTTGTCGTGGAGGGTTTCCAGGTCTTGCTCGACGCGCTCCACCTCATCGTGTTCGTCACGCTCCTTCGGATCATTGGGGCGCAATGCATCGTTATCGCGCTCTTCTTCACCGGGTGTGCGGTCGGGGTCGGGAGTGCCGGGCGGCGGCTGCTTGTATTCGGGCATGATGCTTCACCTCACGGGGGTTAGTGGCCTGCATCGTTTTAGAGGAAGTACCGCAAACCATCGTTCAACTTGATTGCCCCAGGCATGAGAAGATGCCGGCACATTCCTTCTGGAGACCTGCCCCGGATGTTCGAGCTCAAACCCTGCGACCCCGTCACCTACCGCCGTCAGACCCGTCGCAGCACGCTGATCGTGGCCGTGCTTTTCGTGGCCTTGGCGATGCTGCTGTCGAGCCTGGCCGTGATGCTGTTCGGCGAGCCTGGTGGTGATAACTTTCGCTTCAACGTCGGTGGTGTATTTACCGGCGTGTTGATCACTGTTGCCCTGGTGCGCGGCCCGTTGTGGCACCAGCCGTGGCTGGCGCCCGCGGTGTATGGCTGGCAGCTCAAGCGCCAGTTGATGCGCGTGACCAATGTGATGCACACCGTGACCGAACGGGTGCAGGCCAACGACCCGACCGCGCTCAAGGTGCTGCGCTTCTACCACCTGGGGCTGACGCAAATGCACGAGCTGGACGCCAACTCCAGCGCCCAGGCGCAGTTGGTTGGCGAGATCGAGGCGCATAAGGCCAAGATGCAGGCGCTGGGGCTCGACACCGAGCAAACCCGCTTCAACCCCGCCTGGCTGGACAGTATCAAAACCGCTTGAGCCTGCGGATACACGCGCCCTGCCCCATCAGCTGGAACGCTTGGCGCGCCAGCAGAACAGCGCACTTACCGCAATCGCCGCGCCCGCCAGGCCAAACACCCAGGGCGCCGACGCCACCGGCAGCAACAGGCCTGCCAGCAGCGGCCCGAGGCCGGCGCCGATATCGCGCCACACTGCGTTCGACGCCAATGCCGACACCCGCATGGCGCCGGGGTTGCGCTCGGCCACCAGGGTAGTCACGAGGGGCAGTTGCAAGGCGCGCAGCACCAGCACGGCCGCCGCGCCGATGATCACCCAATAGCTGCCAAACGCAGCCAGGGCCAGTGCACTCAAGAACGAAAACAGCAACAACATGGCGGTGGCGCCGAAGCGTTGTGCCGCGCGCCCCCCCAAGGGGCTGAGGAGCAATTCCGACAGGTAACGCAGGGCCATCAAGCCCCCGGCGATCAGCACCGCGTCACCGCCCATGATCTTCTGCGCCTGAATCGACAGACCGAAGATAAACAAGCCATCCAGCGCCACGCCTTCGATAAACGACCAGAGCGCCACACTGTCGGGCCATTTGAAACGGCGCCCCGGGGTGCTGTGCAAGTCGTGCCCGGTGCCGGGCAAACCGCGCGCCATCCACAGCCCCACCAGGCAGCAGCCGGCAAGAATCAGGAAAATCGGACGCGGCCCGGCCCACAACGTCAGCAACCCACCCAGGGGCAAGGCCAGCATCGGCCCAAGCGCAATCAACGCCCGCGATCGCCCGGCCCGGCGCGCGGCGCCCGCAGGCTCCGAGGTGGCCAGCACCTGGGTGGACAGGTTCAACGCGGCAAAACACAAGCCCCAGACCAGGCGCAAGCCCAGCAGGGCGGCAAACCCCGACAGCATCGAATTGCCCACGGCGCACAATGTCGCGGCCCCCGCCGCGATCATGCAGGTCAAGCGGTCGCCGTGGCGCGCGTAAAAATTCAATACATGCCGGTAACCGAAAATCCGTACCAGGCGGTTGGCGGCCAACAACACCCCGGCCTGGGCCAAAGTGATGCCGAACGCCTGGTACTCCATCGGCAGCAGCAGGTAGAGCAACACATCACTGGGTAGGCATAAGGCAAGGGTCAGCGCGGCGCGACGGGAGTGAGTATCAGCGGTGCGGAGGGCCAGGCTGGACATAAATCTGAAACATCCCGAAATATTCAGGTCGCCAAGGTAGCCTTCCCACGCCGGATTTTACAACGCCCAATCACGCTTTTTCCCCATAGGGCAGTAAGCGCAAGCCACTGGCCACGGCGCCCACCAACGCGAACACGCAGCCCAGCCACAAGGCATATTGCGGACCGCTGCCCAGGAACAGGTGGAAACACAATGCCACCAGCGAGGCGCCCAACGTCTGCCCCAGTAACCGTGAAATCGCCACGATGCCACTGGCCCCACCGCTGCGCGCCAACGGCGCACTGGTCATCAGCGCCTTGAGGTTGGGCGACTGGAAAAAGCCAAACCCGGCACCGCACAGTGCCATGCGCCAGCCGATATCGAACGTCGACGCGCCGCTGCCGAGTGTCGCCAGCGCGGCCATGCCGACACTGAGCATCAGCAGGCCGATGCCGCACAGCGCCCCCAGGGAGACACGGTCGGCCAGGCGCCCCGCCACCAGCGCCATGACCGCCACGACGGCTGGCCAGGGCGTCATCAGAAAGCCCGTTTCCACTTGGCTATGCCCGAGCACCGCCTGCAACAGAAAGGGCAGCGACACAAAGGCCAGGCCCTGGGCGCTGAACGCGCAGATCGCCGTGAGGGAAGACAAGGCAAACACCGGCCGCTTGAACAAATCCAGGGCCAGCATCGGCGCCGGGTGCCCGGCCTGCCGGCGCAACAGCAACACGCCACAGACCAGCGCCAGCGCGACCAGGCCCAGGGTCAGCGCGCCCTGGGCGCCGTGCACCGCCGTGCCCAGGCCGAGGACCAGCAAGGCAAATAACCCGGCACACAGCACGGCCGCCAGACGGTCGAAGGCATGCCCGGTCATGGGCAGGGTCGGCAATGAACGCAGGCCCAACACCAGGGCCAACAGCCCCAACGGCACATTGATCAGGTACAGCCAGTGCCAGGTCGCCACCGACAGGATCGCCGACGCGGCGGTCGGCCCCAGGGTAAAGGCCAGCCCCACCACCAACGAGTTGTAGCCCAGGCCACGGCCCAGCATTTTCGACGGGTAGATATGCCGCAACAGCGCCGTATTCACGCTCATGATGGCTGCCGCGCCCAACCCCTGCACCACTCGCGCCGCCGTCAGGGTCACCAGCGACCCGGCCAATCCGCAAAACAGCGAAGACAGGATAAACAGCAGCAAACCGCCGAGGTACACCCGGCGATGGCCCAGCACATCGCTCAACGAAGCGAACGGCAATACCGTGGCGATAATCGCCAACTGGTAAGCATTGACCACCCAGATCACCGAGGCGGAATCGGTGCCGATCCCTTCGGCCAGGGTCGGCAGCGCCGTGTTGACGATGGCCGTGTCCAGGGTCGCCATGCCGATCCCCAGGGAAATGGCGATGACCGCCGGCAGGCGTTTGTTAAAGGGCAACCCATCGGCAACAGAAGACATGAACGATCCAGGCGGGTGACAAAGGCCTCTAGACTAAGGGCTGTGCCGACATTTTTCAGTGATCGATTGCCTGTCTGTCAGAGTTTTCATGTTCGCTTCGAAACAGCAGGCCCGTGGGGTGGATCGCTTAGCCCGTCAGTGCACCCAGGTCCAGGCGCCCGGCCTGAAGTGGCGGGCACCAGTAGTAGCCGCCGGTCAACGGCGTGCTGATGCGATACAAGCCATCGACAATCCCGTCTTCCAGCCCGCTCATGCGGCGCAGTTGCGCTTCGAATGCGTCGAAGGAATGGCCGAAGGCAAGAAACATCAAGCCAGCCTGGCCATTTTCGGCCCACGGCATCGAGCGGCGTACCACGAAGGCTTCCGGGGTGAAACTCTCTTGGGCGGTGCGTTTGGTATGGGCGGATTCGGGGGCGTCGTCGAGTTCTTCGTTGTCGCCATGGCGGCGGCCGATGATGTGGTCGCGCTCCTCGGCGGGCAAGGCGGCGAAGCCATCGAGGTCGTGCTGCCATTGCTGGATCGCGGCGAAGCTGGCACCGCTGTCGGTCAGCGCGGCTTCCACGGCGGCATCGTCGTGGGGGTTTTCGGTGCCGTCTTCGTAGTCGGTCAGGTCGAAGCCGGTCTTGAAGCGAAAACCTTCAGTCGACTGCACCAGGCGAAAAGCCGGGGCCAAGGCTTTTTCAAAGGCGCGACTGCGCAACAGCAGCTCACCGCGATCCACACCATGCAACCACACCCACAGCGCCTGCTGGGTGGAGGGGTTGTGCGCACCTGGCCCGCTGACAGCCGGGAATGGGCGCAAACCGTCGATCTGTGCGCCCAGGGCGGTTACCAGCGGCTCACCGAACCCGACCACGGCCGCCGAATCCACACGCTGCACCAACGCATCCAGCGCAGCGGGCACGGCGTCCAGGGAATCCACGGCAAAAAACAGATGGCGTGCCTGCAAGGGCACCGGAGCGGCAAGAATGCCCGGCTGGTACTGACTCATATGAACTCCTTCAAGAAAGCCGCGCAGTTTACCCGCCACGCGCGCCCCTGCGTACTGCAAAGCGCACAAGCCTTGCCATGGAGACCGTTGTTGGGTGACTCTCTAGTCATGTTTTGCAACTATTCCAGGGGTAGCAACATGACCACCGATAACCTGCTCGCCCAGCTGTTTCCCGTTTCCACCGCCGACATTCCCGAGCAATTTCGCCTGGCGGCGCCTATCGAACAGCGTGATTACCTGGTCGACGGCCAGTTGCGGGTCTGGAACGGTCCGTTGGCCCAGGTCCTCAGCCCCGTGCAACTGGGCGACACGCGTGTGCAGATTGGCAGCACACCACTGCTGGATGCCGACACCGCCCTCACCGCCCTCGACGCCGCCGTGCGCGCCTATGACCGTGGCCAGGGTGAATGGCCGACAATGCGTGTGGCGCAACGCATCCTGCACGTCGAAGCGTTTCTGCGGCGCATGCGCGAACAACGTGATGCGGTGGTCAAGCTGCTGATGTGGGAAATCGGCAAGAACCTCAAGGACTCGCAAAAAGAGTTCGACCGCACCTGCGACTACATCACCGACACCATCAATGCCCTCAAGGAACTCGATCGCCGTAGCAGCCGCTTCGAACTGGAGCAGGACACGCTCGGCCAGATCCGCCGTGTGCCGATGGGCGTGGCGCTGTGCATGGGCCCCTACAACTACCCGTTGAACGAGACGTTCACCACGCTGATCCCCGCGCTGATCATGGGCAATACCGTGGTGTTCAAGCCGGCCAAGCTGGGTGTGCTGCTGATCCGTCCGTTGCTGGAGGCGTTCCGCGACAGTTTCCCGGCCGGGGTGATCAATGTGATCTACGGCAGCGGCCGCGAAACCGTCAGCGCGCTGATGGCCAGCGGCAAGATCGATATCTTTGCGTTTATCGGCACCAACAAGGCCGCCAGTGATTTGAAAAAACTGCATCCCAAGCCACACCGCCTGCGCGCGGCCTTGGGCCTGGACGCGAAAAACCCCGGCATCGTGCTGCCGCAGGTGGACCTGGACAATGCGGTCAGCGAGGCGCTCACTGGCTCGCTGTCGTTCAACGGCCAGCGTTGCACGGCCTTGAAGATCCTGTTTGTGCATGAAGACGTGGTCGATCGCTTTATCGAGAAGTTCAACCAGAAACTGGCCACGCTCAAACCCGGCATGCCGTGGGAAGACGGCGTGTCGCTGACGCCGCTGCCGGAAGTGGGCAAGGTGGATTACCTCACGGCGCTGGTGGCGGATGCGACGCAGCACGGCGCCCAGGTGGTGAACGCCCAGGGTGGCGTCAGTCGCGGGTCGTTCTTTTACCCGGCGGTGCTGTACCCGGTGAACCCGCAAATGCGTGTGTACCACGAAGAACAGTTCGGCCCGGTGGTGCCGATCGTGCCCTACCGCGACCTGGAAACCGTGGTCGATTACGTGCTCGAATCGGACTTCGGCCAACAGTTGAGCCTGTTCGGCACCGACCCGGTGCAAATCGGACGCCTGGTGGACACCTTCGCCAACCAGGTCGGCCGGATCAATATCAATGCCCAATGCCAACGCGGGCCGGACACCTTCCCCTTCAACGGCCGCAAGAACTCGGCCGAGGGCACGCTGTCGGTGCATGATGCGTTGCGCGTATTTTCGATCCGCACCCTGGTGGCAACCAAGTTCCAGGACAGCAACAAGGCGTTGCTCAGCGAGATCCTGCGCAACCGCGATTCGAGCTTCTTGACCACCGACTACATTTTCTAAAAACGCACCGCAGAAAATGTGGGAGGGGGCAAGCCCTAATGCCGGTCAGTTAAGAGATAGAACGGGCGACCGGTAACCTGTGGCGAGCGGGCTTGTCCCGCGTTGGGGTGCGAAGCGCCCCCAATGAAGGACAAATGCGGTGTACCCGATATTGCGCAGGGGCTGGTTTTGGGGCTGCTGCGCAGCCCAACGCGGGACAAGCCCGCTCGCCACAGTGACAGCATTCTTCCTTAACTGATGAAGTGCATTAGAGCTTACCCCCTCCCACACTTGAACCGAATTCGCCCTGACTAGCTGAGGCCCCTTTACTCCCGATGAATCTACCCCTCTTCGCCCGGCGCCTGCTGCGCCCCCTGCTCGACCCGTATCGCCGTTATCGTCATGCCAAGCTGATCCACGCGGTGCGCGTGTCCATCGGCTTGCTGGCGACGATCCTGCTGACCACCGGCATCAACCTGCCCCACGGTGAGTGGGCGTCGGTGACCATGCTGATCGTGATCGGCGGCTTGCAGCATCACGGCAATATCGGCAAGAAAGCCGTGGAGCGCGCCTACGGCACCTTGATCGGCGCCAGCGTCGGTTTGCTGCTGGTGGTGCAACAGGCTTACTTCGGCCAACCCTTGCTGACCTACCTGTTGATGTCGGTGGTGTGCGGGTTCTTTTCCTATCACGCCATCGGCAAGGGCGGCTACATCGCGTTGCTGTCGGCGATCACGGTGTTCATCGTCGCCGGGCATGGTGACAACCCGCTGTCGGATGGCTTGTGGCGCACCGTCGATATCCTGATCGGTATCGTCCTGGCCCTGGCATTTTCCTTCGCCCTGCCGCTGTACGCCGTGTATTCGTGGCGCTACAACCTGGCCAGCGCATTGCGCGACTGTGCCGCGATCTATAGCCGGATCATCAACGGCCAGTCGGTCACCGATGATGAGCACCTTAAACTGCTCAACCGTTTGAACGCGGCCATCGTGCAGTTGCGCTCACTGATGCCATCGGTGTCCAAGGAAGTGCGAATTTCCATGACCGAGCTGGACCACATCCAACGCCACCTGCGCATGTGTATCAGCACCCTGGAGATTCTCGGCAATACCCGGCCGGACCCGCGTGACGAGCAGGCGATGGCGCGCATGCAGGTGATGTTGAAGGCCGAGCACCGGCAGATTCGCGTGCAGCTGGTGGGCATGGCGCGGGCGTTGAAATCCGGGGTGACAGAGCGCCTGGAACGGCCTGGCCACCTCGGAGGCGACAAGCCGACACTGGATGCGCCGGTCTATAGCGCGTTGGATGGCTACCGATTGTTGACGGTGCAACTGGCGGCAAATGTGGATGCACTGCGTCAACGCCTGGCCAAAAGCGCGGGGCACTGGAAGATATAAACAGATGGCCTTTTGACGTGTTTAAGCACGTCAACACTTTCATACTTTCTCTTACATTTTTTTCACGAATTATTCACATCCCGGGACGTAGGGTGAAGCCTCATCCGTTACAAACGTTGCACATCAAGCCCGCCGCCCCAGCGGGCTTTTTTTTGCCTGCGCAAAACACTGTAGGAGCGAGCTTGCTCGCGAAAAGCATTAAACGATAACGCAGCGGTCTCAGGCTGGTTAACCGCGGTGATCGTGCGTTCTTCGCGAGCAAGCTCGCTCCTACAGGGAGGTCAGCGTGAGGCCTTGGCGGCGGGGGCTGCCGCTTGTTCGCGAATGGCCCGCTGGGTATCCAGCACCTTGGCCAACGCGTTTTCAGCCTCCGGGCTTTGCTGCGGCACGCGAATCGCCGCCGACACCAGGGTGATCAACTTGGCCATCACCTCGGCATCCGTGGCCGGGCGGCCCAGGCTCATGGAGTTCATCAACAGGCGCAGTTCGGTACCGGCCATCACCCCGGAAATCGCCTTGAGGGCAAATTGCAGGCGCACCCCCAACTCGTTGCGCGGCAAGTCCGGCAAGGCCAGGGCGAAGGCTTCGAAGAAACGCTGGAACACCGGCTGGTAATGCACCTTGAGGTATTCCTGGATAAACGGCGACGTGTCGCTGTACACCCGCCCGAGGAAGCGAATGAACGAGCGCCCTTGCCCGCTCGCGGGGTCGCTGCGTTCCAGGCCCATGGCCGGGGCAAACAGCACGCCCAGCAGCGTGTCGCAATCAAGGGGCCCGTCGGATTCGGCTTCACAGCGTGCCAGCAACTCCAGGCGCTGCTCGTTAAGCGGCTCCAGGCGCTGCATCAGCAGGGTTTTCATCAGGGAGTCCTTGTCCCCGAAGTGGTAGTTCACGGCGGCCAGGTTGACCTGGGCACGCTCGGTAATCTGCCGTAACAAAACCGCGTCATATCCGTACTTTATGAAGAGAGCCTCTGTCGCATCCAGCAATCGAGTCTTGGTAATGTTTGGAGCGCTGACTTTCTTCGCGACCATAGAAGTTCCACGTGGGAAATATGTTTTAAAAAATTATTTGATTTTTTATACCGGGGCCGTCGTTCGAAATCAAGTAGTGACACTGCGCCATATGATTGAAAAGCCTTGCAGTGTGGCGCATTGAAGGCCGCCGAAGGTTTTTTTGTGGGCGTGAGGCGCCGCATTGGAAATCGTTTCAAAGCGTAAAACCGCTCTACATCCATGGCTGGCGAAGCGGATTGAACGCGGTTACTATTCAAACAATATTTTAAAAACAAGAAATTAAACCAGTCCGTGACGCGTACCAGGCGGCTCCCGAACTTGTTACAACGATTTTCCGGGGGCGTGTCGGCACCGTCGAGACTGCAGGCGTAGTCATGATGACAGACACCCACGCGCACCCAGGCTTGATCTCCCTGCAAGGCATCGGCAAGCGTTATGAGCTCGCCGGGCAGCAACTGTCCATTCTCAATGATGTGTGCTTGTCCATCGCCAGCGGCGATAGCTGCGGCATCCTCGGTGCTTCGGGCTCTGGCAAAAGTACCCTGCTCAATATCCTCGGCCTGCTGGACGTGCCCAACTGCGGCCAGTACCACTTTGCCGGCCACGATATTTTCAGTGCCAGCCCCGATGAACTGGCGGCGATCCGCAACCAGCAGATCGGCTTCGTGTTCCAGAGCTTCAACCTGCTGCCGCGTCTCAGCGCCCTGGATAATGTCGCGTTGCCCTTGAGCTATCGCGGCGTATCACGCCATGAATCGGTAGAACAGGCACTGCGCATGCTTGAACAGGTTGGCCTGGCCGACCGCGCTCATCACCGCCCCGCCGACCTGTCCGGCGGCCAGCGCCAGCGTGTGGCGATTGCCCGGGCCCTGGTCGGCAACCCCTCGGTGATCCTGGCCGACGAACCCACCGGCAACCTCGACAGCACCACTGCCCAGGAGATCATGGACCTGCTCCTGGCGCTCAATCGCGAGCAACAGGTCACCCTGATCATCGTCACCCACGACGCGCACATCGCCGAGCGCCTGGAGCGCAAGATCCTGGTGCGCAACGGTGTGGTGCATGAGGCTGGCGGCCTATGAACCTGCGGGTCGAACAGAGCCTCAGCCAACTGCTGCACGAAGCGTTCGTCAGCCTGCGCACCCTGGGCAAGCGCTCGATCCTGGCGCTGCTGGGTATTGTGATCGGCAGCTCGTCAGTGGTGGCGCTGATCAATATCGGCCACAACGCAGCGGTGGACGCCGCAATGATCTTCAAGGACATGGGCACCGACACCCTGATCGCCCAGTTCCCGCCCAAAGGCACCGCCAACGTGCCGATGCGCACCCAGCTCGACCTCGATGCCGTACGCCGGGCCGTGCCGGGGATCGCCCATATCGGCGCGATCACCCCGTTCAGCGGGCCCATGGTGTTCCATGGCCGCACCACCAACGCCAACTTCGTCGGCATCACCCCGGATATCCCGCCGACCATGCGCCTGGTGCTGCGCGAAGGACGCTTCCTGTCCCCCTTCGACGCAAATGAAACCTACGGCGTGATCGGCGACCAGCTCGCCCAGGCCCTGGGCGCGCCGGGTGACCCACTGAAGCTGGGCGACCGGGTGCGCATCAATGACTACCTGTTCCAGGTGGTGGGCATTTTGTCCAACCAGCCCCGGGCGATGCTGATGCCGGTGCAGGCCAACGAGACGCTGTTCATGCCTGCGGACGGCATGCGCCGCATCTACCCCAACCCGCAAATCAGCAATGTGATCATCCGCGCCGCCCCCGGCGAGGACATGGAACGCGTGGCGCGGGACGCCGCCGTCGCGCTGCGAACCCAACTGAGCGACCACGACGTCGAGATCACGGTGCCCCAGCAAATGATCGATGGCATGACCCGGCAAAGCCGCACCTTCGCCTACCTGCTGCTGGCCTTGGGGGCGATCTCCCTGGTGGGCGGCGGCGTCGGTGTGATGAATGTGATGCTGATGAACGTCTCGGAACGCCGACGCGAGATAGGCATTCGCATGGCCCTCGGTGCGCGCCAGCGGGATATCCGCAACCTGTTCCTGCTCGAAGCCGTGACCCTCACCGCCGTCGGCGCACTGTGCGGCGCCGTGCTGGGCATGACCGCCGCCTGGCTATACGCCTGGTTGTCGGGCTGGGAATTCGCCCTGGCTGTCGCCGCCCTGCCCCTGGGCGTGGGCAGCACGTTGCTGGTGGGGCTGTTCTTCGGTATTTACCCGGCGGTCTCGGCCTCGCGGTTGCAACCGGTGGAGGCCCTGCGCGATGAGTAAATGGCTCTGGTTGCTCGCCTGGGTCAGCCTGCACGGCGTGGCCGCCGACGTCGTCATCAAACCGTCAGCGCCCAGTACCACCCGCAGCGGTTATGAGCGTGGCGTTTCGCTCAACGCCCAGGTCACCAACATGACCCTGGGAGATGCCGTGTACCTGGGCCTGCGCAATAACCCGGCGATCCGTAGCGCCTACCTGCAGCGGGTGGCGCAGAAGTTCGACCTGCGCGTGGCCGAAGATGTGTTCAACCCCAAGCTCACCCTCAACAGTTATTACCGCAGTACCCGTGGCTCGACAGACAACACACGCAACGCCAACCTGGCGCCGGCCACCAGCCTGCTCAGCGAATACGGCACGCGGCTGAGCATGGCGTGGACCCAGCAACTGACCAACGCCGACCGCGCCGGCCGCTACCGCAGCGACGGCCTCGACCTGGCGATCATCCAACCGCTGATGCGCGGCGCCGGCTGGGACGCCACCACCGCGCCGCTGCGCCTGTCGCGCCTGTCGGAGCAGGCCAACCGCCTGAACCTCAAGGCCACCGTGGCGCAGACCATCAGCCAGATCATCGCCACCTACCGCGAGCTGCTGCGCGCCCAGGAACAACTGAGCATCGTGCAGGATGCCCTCAAGCGCTCGGGCACGTTGCTGGAAGTGAACAAGGCATTGATCAGTGCCGGGCGCATGGCCGAGTTCGAAATCGTGCAGACCGAAGCCGACATCGCCACCCAGCAACTGGGCGTGGAAGAGGCGCAAAACCAACTGGACACCAGCCGCCTGGCCCTGCTGCGCCTGCTGGCCCTGGACCTGTCGACGCCGATTCGTGCCACCGAGGCCCTGGAAGCCAGGCCCATGCAAATCGACAAGCGCCAGGCGTTCACTCTGGCGCAGACCCAGCAACCGGAATACCTTGCCGCCCTGCTCGGCAGCCAGCAGGCCGACCTCAACCTGGTGATTGCCAAGGACTCCGGGCGCTGGCAAGTGGACCTGGTGGCCGGGGCGAACCAGGTCCGCGATGCCTACAATAACAATGCCGGCAGCACCAACAACCGCACCTGGGACAGCTACGCCGGGGTGCAGGTGCAGATCCCCATCGGTGATATCAGCACGCGCCAGGCCGAAGTGCGTGCGCGGGTGAACGTGGAGGACCAGGAGATCCGTATCACCGACGCGCGCCAGGAACTGGAGCGCAACGTCAACGATGTGGTGCGCGACCTCGGTACGCGCTGGCGCCAATATGAAATCTCCCAGCGCGCCGTGGAGCTGTCGCGGCGCAAGATCGACATCGAGCGGGAAAAACTCAGCGCCGGACGCTCCACCAACTTCCAGGTGCTGAGCTTCGAGACTGACCTGCGCAACGCCGAAAATGCACAGCTCAATGCACTGATCGCTTATTTGAACGCCCAGACCCAACTCGATCTGACCCTGGGCATGACGCTGGAAAGCTGGGAAATCGCCCTCAATGACTACTGACAAAAAACGCCTGCTGGGTGCTGTCTTGATCGTGCTGCTGGCGGCTGCGGGGATCACCGCGCTGAGCCTGCGCAGCCCGGCCGCCAACACGGCGCCGGTGGGCGAACAATGGCTGGCGGTGAAACCCGACCCGCTGGTGCACCAGATCGGCCTGGTGGGCAAGATCGAGCCCGACACCACCCTCACCCTCACCGCGCCCTTTGACGGCAATGTGGAGGCCAACCTGGTGGAACAAGGCCAGCGGGTCGAGGCCGGCCAGGTGCTGTTGCGCATGGACCCGGCCACCCTCGAAGTGCAACTGCGCGACGCCCTCTCCGCACAGCTCAAGGCGCGGCGCACCGTGCAGGAAATGCAGGACTGGGACAGCAGCCCCACCGTCAGCCGTGCGCGCCGCAGCCTGCGCACCGTAGAAATGACCGCCGGCAATACCCAGCGCAAACTCACCGAGAGCGAAAACCTGTTCCAGCGCGGCATCATCCCGCGCAATGAGCTGGACGACCTCAAGCAACAGACCCAGCAACAACAACTGGACCTCGCCTCGGCCCGCAGCGAACTGCAGCAGGCGCTGGAGCAAGGCAAAGGCGAGTACCGGCAAATTGCCGATATGGAGCTGACCAACGCCACGGTGAAATACGACGCCCTGCACAAGTTGCTCGAAGGTCGCGAGGTCAAGGCGCCATTCTCCGGCATCGTCGTGCCCGCGCCCGGCAGCAGCACCCCATCGGCCCAAGGCGGCAGCAACAATGCACCGGTGCAGGCCGGCAGCAGGGTCAGCCAGGGCCAGGTGCTGTTCGGCCTGGCCAATATCGAGCGGCTGAAAATCGTCGCCAAGGTCTCCGAACTGGACATCAACCAGTTGCACCAGGGCCAGGCCGTGGAAGTGATGGGCGATGGTTTTGATGGCGAGCGACTGACCGGCTCGGTCAGCGTGGTCAGCGGCCTGGCGATAGCCGGCGACAGCCAGGGCAGCGCGCAGTTTCCGGTGACCCTGTCGATCCCCAAGCTGACGCCGCAGCAGTTGCAGCGGGTGCGGCTGGGGATGAGCGCACGCTTGACCATCGCCACTTACAACAATGCCCAGGCGATCATCGTGCCGGCGCCGGCAATCACCCGTGGCGAGGATGGCATGACAGTGGAGTATCGAGAGGCGATGGATAAGCCGGTAGAGCAGGTGAAGGTGACCACCGGGCAATCGACGCCGCAGGGCGTGGAGGTGTTCGGCCTCAAGCCCGGCTTTGTGAAGACCTCAAGATAAATGCAGAACCCCTGTGGGAGGGGGCTTGTCTCCGATGGCAGTGGGTCAGCCGAAGATGCATTCACTGACACTCCCTCATCGGGGCATGGGTATCTACACAATTTTCAGTGGTCTGTGGCGAGGGAGCTTGCTTCCGTGGCGGCCTTTGGGCCGACCATGTGGTTGGATTTGACCGAGTACATATCCGTTGCTGCGGTAACGGCTGCTTAGGGTTCCGCTCTTACAGCGGGTCACTTTTGGAAAAGAGCCCCAAAAGTAACCAAAAGGGCTCTTGCCCCACCACTCGGTACCTCGCCTAGGCTCGGTATGCCCGAACGCAGGCTTGAATCCGTGGGCCGCCGTCATGGGCCATCCCTGGCCCAGGACGGCTAACCCGGCGTCCTGCCGGGTTACCCACGGATTCAAGCCTGCGTTCGGCCAGCGTGGTTAACGGGGCGCCTGAGATCAAGATCAAAAGCCAGAGCCAGAGCCAGAGCCAGAGGAGATCAAAAGATTGCTGACTTCGTCAGCGGTTAAGGAAATAGAAGCCACACCGCGTACGCTTCAATGATCAGGTCGGCTTTAAGGCCGCCTCGCTTTTGTTTTTGATCTGGGATCGCCCCGTCAAACACGCTGGCCGAACGCAGGCTTTGGAGCGTGGGTAACCCGGCAGGACGCCGGGTTAGCCGTCCTGGGCCAAGGATGGCCCATCGCGGCGGCCCACACTCCAAAGCCTGCGTTCGGGCACACCGAGCCTAGGCGAGGTGCCGAGTGTTGGGGCTGTACGTTTTTGGTTACTTTTGGCGCTCGCTCTTCCAAAAGTGACCCGCTGTAAGAGCGGAACCATAGGCAGCCGTTACCGCAGCAACGGATATGTACTCACCCAACCCCCAAAAAGCGGTCGGCCCGAAGGCCGCCACGGGACCAAGCTCCCTCGCCACAGACCGCTGAAAAAAGTTGTGTAGATACTTATGGCCATCGGGGGCAAGCCCCCTCCCACATTTAGATTTCTGTCAGCGTTGAAGCCAGTGCCTTGGCTTGAAGCGCCACATCGGTCACCGCCGTGCTCTCCCACCACATCCCGCGCAACGGCGGGCCCATGGCGAACAAGCGCGCACTGACCTGGCCCTGGGCATCCAGCACCGCCCCCGACGCATCCGCCGCAATCCCCAACGCCAACGGCCCAGGCTGGACCAACCCGCGCTTGAGCAACTGTTGCGGCAGTGGCCGGGCCACGCGGCGCCAGTCGTACTCGATGCCGCTGGAGTTGATCAGGGCTGCGCCCGACACCAGAGTCACCGCAGGTTCGCCACGCCGACGCAAACGAATGGTCACGCCGCTGCCCGAAGGCTCCAGGCCCTTGTACGAGGCCGCTTGAATCCGTAACCGCCCCTCCTCATGCAGCCTGGCCACCAACTGCGCACTCAACGGCGGGGAACGGTGATGATGGCTTTCCCACCATGGCCGCACATGCCGCACGAACTGACGCTTCTCGCCCTCGCTGGCCTGGCTCCACAACCGGCCGATATGGGCGCGCACCGTGTCCAACGGCGCCTGCCAATCGATACCCTGCTCCAGCGCGAGGCGGCATTGGCGACGCACCTCGCGCAGCAGTTGCCGAGGGCTTCGCAGGTTGTGGTTCGCGCCGAGAAAGTCTTCCCAGCTGGGCGGTTGCCGGCGCACATGGGGCAGCAGGCCGTGACGGGAAAACACCTCAATCGGCCCACGATGCCCGGCCTGTTCCAGGGACACCACGGCATCCACCATGGTCAGCCCGGAGCCGATGATCAGCACGGGCGCCTGCGGGTCGATCTGGGTCATGGCCTGCACGTCCCACGGGTCGACGGCCGCAGCGTTCAAACCGCTGGACTCGGTCTGGGGCGTGCGCGCCGCCGGGAACATGCCAGTGGCCAACACCGCTTGGGCGCCGCGCAGTTGCTGGCCGTTGTCGAGGGTCAGCAATACCCCCTCGTCCTCGACTTGCAGATCGACCACCTCGGCGCGGATATGCTCGACGGTGGACGCCGAAAACGCCTTGGCTTCAGCCAACCGTTGCTGCGCATACAGGCCAAAAATGCCGCGTGGCGGGAACAGTTCGCTGATGGGCACGTGCTGCTGGTCGGACTCAGGCCAACCGCCCGCACCGATGTAGTCGGTGAGCCATTGGGTCAGGTCGTCGGCATTGTCCGGGTCGACACTCATGCGCGCCGCATTGCCATTTAAGGTGTGGCCCAACTCGACCGCGCTGTAGGCCTCGCCACGCCCGAGTTCGCGGCGCGGTTCGATCACCAGGATTTGCCGTTGGCCAGGCAGGCGCAGCAGTTGCACAGCCAGCATCGTGCCGCTCAGGCCGCCGCCGATGATCAGGACATCAGCGTTGCGGATGGTTTCACTCATGCGGATTCGCCCTTACTGTTTACCCAGATAAATGTCATGCAAATCGCCCCGCGCCAGCAACTCGGCGGCGCTGCCACTCAGGACCACCCGCCCAGTATCCAGCACGTAGCCGTGGGACGCATAGTTGAGCGCCACGTTGATGTTCTGCTCGGCGACCAGGAAGCTCACCTGCTGCTCGCGGTTGAGCTGCGCGATGATCTCGAAGATCTCTTGCACGATCATAGGCGCCAAACCCATGGACGGCTCGTCGAGCAGTACCAAAGTAGGACGGGTCATCAACGCCCGACCGATGGCGACCATCTGTTGCTCGCCACCGGAGGTCAGCCCGGCGCGGGTGTGGCGCTTGGTCTTGAGCCGGGGGAACCAGGCATAGATGCGCTCCAGGTCGTGTTCCATGGCCTTGCGGCTCAGGCGCCGCACAAAACCACCGCTGCGCAGGTTGTCTTCCACGCTGAGCTGGCCGAACACATGGCGGCCTTCGAGCACATGCACCATGCCTTGGCGCACACGCTGGCTGGGGTCGACACCGGCCAGGTCGACGCCGGCGTATTCGATCACGCCACGGCTGACTTCGGCGCGCTCGGCACGCACCAACCCGGAGATCGCCTTGAGGGTAGTGCTCTTGCCGGCGCCGTTCGCGCCGAGCAAGGCGACGATGGCGCCCTTGGGCACGCTCAGCGACACCCCGGCCACCGCCAGGATCGCGCCGTCGTAGATGACCTCGATGTCGTTGACCGTCAGCAGCGCGGCGTGTGCAGGTTCTGCGGCAGGCAGGCTCATGGTTTATTCATCCCCGGTGCAGGTGCGTGGCGTCAGGCCTTTTTCCTTGGCGAAGGCCGCGGACTTTTCATCGATCAGCGGGCGCAACAGTGCGCGGTCGGCGGCGATCCAGTCGCTGACCAGCGTCCACTGAGCACCGTCCCACTGCTGTACCCGCGCCGAGCCGCCGCCTTCGTGGTCGCGGCACGACAGCTTGAGGTTCTGCATCAGGCCCAGGTAACCCATGGCCTTGAGGCGCGCGTCGTCGATATTCAAGTGCTCCAGGCCCCAGCGGCCTTCTTCGCCATTGAGCGGGCGCTGGCCGAACCTGGCCTGGGCCGTGCGGATCGCCTCCACCGCCACGGCAGCATTCACCAGGCCGGAGTTGTAGTACACGCTGCCGAAGTTCTTCAGGTCCTTGAGGTCGCTGTGGCCCTTGTCGAGGACGGATTGCTTGAGGCGTTTGTGGATCTCGAAGTCGCTGCCGGCCGGGTACGGCGTGAGGGCCAGGTAGCCCTTGGCGGCGGCGCCTGCGGGCAATACGTCTTCGCTGGAACTGGCCCAGATATCGCCGATGATATGGTCCACCGGGAAGCCGAAGCGCGCAGCGGTCTTGACCGCCACGGGGGTCGACACGCCCCAGGTGCGCAGGAACACCCAGTCCGGGTTGGCCTGGCGGACCTGGCGCCATTGCGCCGATTGTTCGTTGCCTGGGTCGGCCACCGGAATCTGGATATTTTCAAAACCGTATTTTTCGGCGAGCAACTTCAACGGGCCGAGGGTTTCGCGACCGTAGGCCGAGTCGTGGTAGACCGTGGCGATCTTCTTGCCCTTGAGCTTGTCGAAACCACCCTCGCGCTGGGCGATGTAGTTCACCAGGGTCGACGCCTCGCTGTAGAACGTCAGCATCACCGGAAAGTTATACGGGAACACCGTACCGTCGGTGGCTTCGGTACGCCCGTAACCGAGGGTGATCAGCGGGATCTTGTCCACCTCTGCCCTTTCGCTGAGCGCATAGGCCGCCGGCGCGCCATTGGGCTGGTACACCGCGACCGGCGCGCCCTCCAGGCCATGCTTGAAGCGCTCGTAGCATTCGATGCCTTTCTCCGCCGTCCACTCGGTCTCGCATTCCTGCCACACCAACTTGACGCCATTGATGCCGCCTTCGACCTCGTTGATATAACGCAGGTAGTCGATCATCCCGGCCCACACCTGCACACCGCTGGACGCGTAGGCGCCCACGCGATAGGTGGCCAGGGGAATGAATTGCTGGTCCGGCGAGGCCATCGCTTGGGGGACAGCACCGGCCAGGGTTGCCAACGTAAACGCGGCGCCGATCAAGGAACGTTTCAAGGATGCACGCATAAGGATTCTCTTGGAGGAATGTCAGAAACGCAGCGGCCACTGCCGCACACGGTCACGCAGGTTGTGCAACAGGCGGATCAAGCCCTCGGGCTCCTTGATCAGGAACACGATGATCAACACGCCAAAGATGATTTTTTGCAGGTTCTGCAACTGCCCCGCGTCCACCGAACCGCCGAACAGCGCCTGCCCGGCATGGCTGAGGACAATCGGCAGCAGGCTGATAAACGCCGCACCCACGAAGTTGCCGGCGATGCTGCCCATGCCGCCGATGATGATGATGAACAGGATCTGGAATGAGCGATTGATATCGAAGCTGCTGGCGCTGGCCGTGCCCAGGTAGGCGAACGCCCACAGCGCGCCGGCAATGCCCAGGTAAAACGAGCTGACCGCAAACGCCAGGCGCTTGTAGCGCACCACCGGGATGCCAACCACGGCGGCGGCGGTGTCCATGTCGCGGATCGCCATCCAATTGCGCCCGACCTGGCTGCGCACCAGGTTGATGGCGGTCCAGGTCAACAGCAGCACCGTCACCAACGTCAGCCAATAGCGGCCCAGCGGCGTGTTGAGGTCATGGCCGAACAGCGCCAGCTTCGGCGCAGAGATGGTCCCGGACGAGCCGTAGTTGTAGAACCAGGGAAACTTGACGAACAGCCACTCCAGGAAAAACTGCGCGGCCAGGGTGGTGACCATCAGGTAGAAGCCCTTGATCCGCGAGCTGGGCAAGCCGAACAGCAAACCGACCAACGCACTGATAATCCCCCCACCGAGCAGCGCCAGCGGCAGGCCCAGCTCCGGCAGGCGTAACAGGAAACCGTAGGTCGCGAACGCGCCGACGGCCATGAAACCCGCCGCGCCGACCGAGGTTTGCCCGGTATAGCCGGTCAGCAGATTCAAGCCAAGCCCGGCCAGGGACAGCACCAGGAACGGGATCAGGATCGCATTGAGCCAATAGTCATTGCCCCACAGCGGCACCACGATAAAGGCCAGGGCCAGCAGGCCGATCAGGCCCCAGGGCACGCGTCGCTGTACCAGCAACAACGGCGCGGTTTGTTGAGCAACGGGAATCGACATGGTTTCAGACTCGCTCGATGGCGCGCTCGCCGAACAGGCCGGCGGGACGGATATACAGGAAGGCCAAGGCCAATACATAGGCGAACCACGGCGTGATGCCGCCGCCGATCAACGGGCCGATATACACCTCGGCAAGGTTTTCCGCCGCGCCGACAATCAGCCCGCCGACGATGGCCCCGCCAATCGAGGTAAAGCCGCCGATGATCAGCACCGGCAGGGCCTTGAGCACCACCAGCGACAGCGAAAACTGCACGCCCTGGCGCGCCCCCCAGAGCAAGCCGGCCACCAGCCCGACAATCCCCGCCACCGCCCAGACGATCTGCCAGATACGGTTGAGGTTGATGCCGATGGACAGCGCCGCCGTGGTGTCATCCGCCACCGCACGCAGGGACACACCGATGCGGGTCTTGTTGAACAGCAGCGCAAGGACCGTCACCAACAACACGGCAGCCGCGGCCGCGATCAGATCGAACTGACTGAGCATCAGCGGCCCGATGAACAGCGGCACGTCATCAATGCCCAGGTCCAGTGCACGCACCTGGGACCCCATCAAGCCCTGGGCCAGGCCCTCGATGATGAACGACAGGCCAAGGGTGGCCATGAACAGGGTGATCTGCGAACGGTTCACCAAGGGCCGCAGGACCAGGCGCTCGATGAGCAAGGCACCGACGATCATCACGATCACCGTCAGCAGCAGTGCCAGGGCAAACGGCACGCCCTGGT
Organism: Pseudomonas sp. G11; assembly: GCF_029457515.1. Taxonomy (NCBI): domain Bacteria; kingdom Pseudomonadati; phylum Pseudomonadota; class Gammaproteobacteria; order Pseudomonadales; family Pseudomonadaceae; genus Pseudomonas; species Pseudomonas sp. G11. The sequence continues at coordinate 3,065,949 of NZ_CP120377.1, read as the reverse complement.
CATGCAGGCTGACGAAGGTCAGCGCGGCAAACAGCAGCATCGAGCCCTGGGCAAAATTGAACACACCGCTGGCCTTGTAGATCAGCACGAAGCCGATGGCGACCAACGAATACATGGTGCCGGCCAGCAGGCCGCCGAGCAGGGTTTCGAAGAAGAACGTCATTCGTTTGCCACTCCGAGATAAGCCGCGATCACATCGGGGTTGGCCTGTACCTCGGCGGGGGTTCCGTCGCCGACCTTGCGCCCGTAGTCGAGCACCACCACATGGTCGGACAGGCCCATCACCACGCCCATGTCGTGCTCAATCAACACCACGGTGGTGCCCAGGTCGCGGTTCACATCGGCGACGAAGCGTGCCATTTCCTGTTTTTCCTCAGCGTTCATGCCCGCCATGGGTTCGTCGAGCAGTAACAGGCTAGGCCCAGCGATCAATGCCCGGCCCAACTCGACACGCTTCTGCAGGCCATAAGAGAGGTTGCCCACCAGCACATCACGCTGAGCTTGCAACTCAAGAAACTCGAGAATGCCCTGGGCGCGCAGGCGGAACGCTTCGGCTTCCCGGCGTGCGCGCGGCAAGCCCAGGGCTTGTTCAATAAAACGGCTGCGCATATGCCGCGACAGGCCGGTAAGGATGTTGTCGAGCACGCTCATCTTCTTGAACAGCGCGTTGTTCTGGAAGGTGCGACCAATGCCCCGGCGCGCGGCACCCAGCGGGTCGATGCGCTGGAAGTGCTGGTCTTCGAAGACGATCTCGCCAGCATCGAAGCGGTACACGCCGTTGAGCACATTGAGCAATGAGCTTTTACCGGCACCATTGGGACCGATCAGCGCGCAGATCTCGCCGCGCGCCACCTCGAAGGACAAGGCATTGATCGCCTTGACGCCCTTGAACGACAGCGAGATATCCCGCACCTGGAGAATGGCTTGGCTCATGCGATGTCCCGTTTGAATTCCGCCAGCCACACCGGCGAAGGGGTGGATTTGTGGGGTTGCCAGATGTAAGCCAGGCGCTGAAAGCCGAGCAGCTTGCGCACACGGTTTTTCAACAGGCGACGCAGGCCGCTTTGCGGGTGGGCGATGGCCCAGTCGCACAGGCGCCGACGCCAGGTGCCATGGGGTGCAAGGCGACTTTCGATTTCGTCGGCCAGGTGCTGCAAGCGTGCGGGTGACAACAGCAAGCCGGTGGGGGCGACTTCGCTGCGATCGCGCCGCGCCGAGGCCAGGCTTTCCGGAAAGGCCAGGCCATGGCCGCTGTTCAGCCATTGCTCCAACACCACCGCCAGCCCCCCCTCCCAGTGGGTGCCCTCTTCGCTCCACAACGCGGTTTCGCCGCTGGGTTGCCACCAGCGTACGAGGTGCTGCGTCGGGTCGATCGGGCCGAGCAACGGGGCAAAATCCAGCAGGTTGGCCGACTGCCAATGCCGCACTTGCTGACGGTCCTGGGTGTAGGCATGGGTGGGACGGATGCGCCATAAATGTTGTTGCAGCGCTTCGGGCTCCAAGTCATCGGCCAGGGTCAGGACTTGCCCGCCGATGGCTTGAGCCGCAAGAGCCAGGAGCAACAGGTTCGGCTCGAACGCCCCGCTGAGGGCCAAGCGCGATTGCTCGTCAAAGCCCTGCTGACGCAAGCCATCGGCCAGGCGCTCCACATCTCGCAAGGCGTCGATCCAGCGCCACGCATACCACTGGCCCTGGCGCTTGTGGCGCAAGGCGGTGTGCAGCGGCGTGGTCTGCGCCCAGTGGTGCAGTTGTTCCAGCGCGTTGGGCAGGTTGCCGAGCCGCTCGGCGGGCCATTCCAGGGCCAGCGGGCTTTTTAGTACGTGCACGCTCATAGGGGTAAAGCTCCTACTGGGAGTTAAGCGTGCGGTGGTCCGCTGGCTGTCTGGGGTCAAGCGGTAACGGTAAATAGCAATCAGAGCAAAGCATTAACTATGCCAATGCAGAATTGCCTTCAAACTCAGCTAATTCATAGGCCTACAACGACGGGCAGAAGCCTCGTTGAACAAAGTGCATATCAACTGTTGCTGGAGCAACAGAAAGCCAACTAAGCCGTCGGTGTGAGCAACAGCGACCTCATACCTAAACCTGCTTAGCCACACGAGCATGAGCGTATCTTTCGAAATAAAAAAAACTCCCGCTATACCTGTCAAACCTGACAGTAGACGTCGCACATCCCCCCGAATAATCTTTAGCCTCATGCTCCCACAGAGGAAGAATCATCATGAACACTTCCGGAAAAATCTCAGCCAACACATCTCTAAAGTGCACTGCAACGATCAAAGACGAGGAAGATGAATATGACGCATTCGATGGCGTTCACTATTCACTATTCATGAATGACCTGCCACTCAAGTGGCTCCTCAACATACGCACCGAAAAAAATGAGAACCAAGACTTTCAAGAATTTTCTTTTTTTATCCCTAACGATGGCGACGTCACTGACAAAACATACGCCATCACTTCAGACTTCACTACCACCTCTGGCGTTAATGCCCTCTGGTCAAAATCAGGCCCCTTCTCTCAAATCAACTACACCGCCACCGAAGGCAGCCTGAAACTGACATTTGACAATAGCACCAAAACAATCAAGGCGACTTTCAACTTCAAGGGTCAGAACAGGGGTAAAACAGTCACCGTGAGTGAGGGCGTTCTGGAGCTTGTGGGGTTCACAGAAAGCAGAAGAAATTATGCGGCACCGACGGTTGTGTGCGACCTGAGTCGCGATATCAATGCACGCTATGAGTCTAATGAGGATAATCTATACATCAGTTCAAATAACCAGATCGCGGGATGGTCGCGAGCGTTTGCGACAAGGCCAGACGTATACGACTATCGAATAGCCATATTCATTTCAAGAGACCTTCCGACAGGCACCTACGCTATCAGTGAAGACAGCAAAGAGGTCAGTGTTATTTTTTATAACATGAGTGGATCTTATATCTACCATGGCGAAGAAGGTCAGTTGACAATACGTTCACTCCCCAACGTTGACAGTAACAATAACATTACGGGAACCTTCGCAGGAACGTTCAACTTTGTGGCCGGTGCAACCGACCCCAGTGGTGGGCGACACTTTACCGAAGCACGCAATGGCGTTTTCAGTATTACTCGATAGGCGTTTATCTTTCATGCGGGGTTTGCGATCTTTATCACATCCCCCGCTGAACCATTTACACAGCAGGATCATATGTGTACTTGTCTCACTGCAAACCTTCCAAAATCCTGTAACCACTGCCTGGATGGGAACTCGACAACCTTGCTCCGTTGCCAAATAACTTCTCGCGCAACGTGCCCTGGGCATATTCAGTCTTGTACACACCGCGCTTCTGCAACTCCGGCACCAGCAACTCCACGGCGTCGATGAAGGTTTCGTGAGTCAATGCATAGGCCAGGTTGAAGCCATCCACATCGGTTTCTTCCACCCACTCCTGCAACAGATCCGCCACGGTTTCCGGACCACCGACAAACAGCGGGCCAAAACCGCCGATGCCGACCCAATCGGCGAGCTCGTTGGGCGTCCAGACCTTGTTCGGGTCTGCCGTGGAAAAGGCTTCCACCGCCGATTGAATGGCGTTGGTATGCACATGCTTGAGCGGTTCATCCGGTTTGAACTGGCTAAAATCGATACCGGTCCAGCCGGAGATCAGCGCCATCGCGCCTTCGTAGCTGACGTAGGATTTGTACTCGTCGAACTTGGCTTTGGCCTTGGCATCCGTCTCGCCGACGATCACCGTCTGCAGGTTGAAGATCAGGATTTTCTTCGGATCACGCCCGGCCTCGGCGGCACGACGGCGGATGTCGGCAACGGTCTTTTTCAGCAAGACTTTAGATGGCGCGGCGACGAACACACACTCGGCCTGTTCAGCGGCGAACTGCTTGCCACGGCTGGACGCACCGGCCTGGTACAGCACCGGCGTGCGCTGCGGCGAGGGTTCACACAGGTGAATACCGGGCACCTGGAAGTGTTTGCCGACATGACGGATCTCGTGGATCTTGCTCGGGTCGCTGAAAATCCGGCGCTCGCGGTCGCGCAACACGGCGCCCTCCTCCCAACTGCCTTCCCAGAGTTTGTAGCAGACCTCCAGGTATTCCTCGGCGTAGTCGTAGCGCGCGTCGTGTTCGGTCTGGGCTTTCTGGCCGAGGTTCTTGGCGCCGCTTTCCAGGTAGGAGGTGACGATGTTCCAGCCGATACGGCCCTTGGTCAGGTGGTCGAGGGTGGAGAGCCGACGGGCAAATGGATACGGATGCTCGAAGGACAGCGAGGCAGTCAGGCCGAAGCCCAGATGCTCGGTGACCAGCGCCATCGGCGCGATCAGCGACAGCGGATCATTGACCGGCACCTGGGTCGCCTGGCGAATGGCCGCGTCGCCATTGCCGTTGTACACATCGTAGATACCCAGCACGTCGGCGATGAACAAGCCGTCGAACTTGCCGCGCTCAAGGATTTTCGCCAGGTCGGTCCAGTACTCCAGGTCCTTGTACTGCCACGAACGGTCACGCGGGTGCGCCCACAGGCCGGGCGATTGGTGGCCGACACAGTTCATGTCGAAGGCATTCAAGCGGATTTCACGGGACATCAAAGCACTCCGTTGAGGTGATAGTTGCCGACGATCTGGTATTTCCAGCGCAACGGGTCATCGAGGCTCGACGGCAGTTCGGTGCGTTGGCCGGTCAGTTCGAATTCGGCGTTGCTCGCGGCGATGAGGGCTTCGGCGGCGGCGATCTGCGCTTCGGTGGCGGCCACCGGGCTGGGGTGGGTTTCAGCGCGTTCCAGCAGGGCGGCGGCCACGTCGACGCGGATCTGTAGATCACCGAAGCGGCTGATGACATAGGGGTCATCGCTTGTCTCGACATGGCGGCGGGTGCTGTCCAACAGTTGGCGCGCAAGGCTCAGTGCGGTCATGGTCAATCCTCAGTTCCAGGCGTGGCGCGCGGGCTTCACGCCGTTGAGCACGAAATTGCCGATCAGGTGGTATTTCCAGCGGGCCGGGTCGTGCAGGGTGTGGGTGCGTGCGTTGCGCCAGAAGCGGTCAAGGTTATGTTTGCCGGTGACGGAGCGGGTGCCGGCCAGTTCGAAGAGCTTGCTGCTGGCGAGCAACGCGGTTTCGGCCGACAGGACTTTGGCCTGGGCGACGATCAGTGAAGCGTTGGCGACGGTGTCTTCATTCGGTTCGGCCAGGGCCAGGTCCACAGCCTTGCCGGCCTTGGCGAGGATGGCTTCGGTGCCGTGCACACGCCATTCCAGATCGCCGATGGCGGCGATGGTGAACGGGTCTTGCCAGCCGTGATCCTGCTGGCTGTCGATCCAGGGTCGCGCCTGGCGCGCATAGATCTTGGCTTGTTCAAGGGCGCCCAGGGCGATGCCGGTGTCGACCGCCGCCTGGATGATCTGTGAAATCGGGCCGTTGGCGGTGGGTTGATCGAAGGCCTGGTGAGCGGGGATCACCGCGCTGAGGGGCACGGTTACGCCATCGAGGGTCACGCCGCCGCTGGCGGTGGTGCGCTGGCCGAAGCCGTCCCAACTGTCGATAACGGTGAGGCCTGGCGCATCGCGTTCAACCAAGGCAATAAACGCCTGGCCGCGCTCGTTATTGCCAACGGTGGGCACCAGATGGGCGAACAGCGCACCGGTGCAGTAGAACTTCTCGCCATTGATCTGCGCGGTGTCGCCGTGAAAACGGATCTGGGTATCGAAGGTGCCGGCGTTTTTGCTCTTGGCCTCGGAGAACGCATTGCCGAAACGGTAGCCGGCCAGGACCTTGCCGAAGTAGTGTCGCTTTTGTTCCTCGGTGGCGGTTTGCAGCAGGATATCCACCACGCCCAGGTGGTTCTGTGGGATTTGCCCCAGTGAAGGGTCGGCAGCGGAGATCAACTTGATCACCTCGGCCACGGTCACATAGGACACCTCGGCGCCGCCGTAGGCTTTGGGAACGGTGATGCCCCACAAGCCGCTGGCGGAAAACTCGTCAAGCTCGGCAAGCGGCAGGCGCCGCTCACGGTCGCGCGCACTGGCGTCGACCGCAAAGCGTTCGGCCAGGCGCCGGGCGACCTCGATGGCTTCCGCGTCCGAGCGGATGATATGGGCAGGGTGTTGAGGGTGGGCAGACATGGGCCGACTCCAGGCTCCGAGGGGATGCTGGAGTGATTGCAGGAGTCGTGCCTGAATTTAATCGTCAGTAAAATCAGTGGGTTGCTGCGTATACGGGCGCGCAACCGCGGTTTCAAACCAGCAAAGTGTCCATCCACTGTTGGCTGGCAAACAGTTAGATCACCACATTGCGCACAAAGCGCACGGCAACGTGGCCGTCATTGCGATAGGCATGGGGCTGGTGGCTGGCGAACATGAAGAATTCGCCGGCACCGATGGTGTTTTCCTGGTCGCCGACCACCAACGTCAGGCTGCCCTCGAAGACGAACAGTTGCTCGCTCCACCCTTCCAGGTCGGGGTCCGGGCAATAGCGATCACCCGGCTCAAGGCGCCACTCCCACAATTCGACCTCACGCCGCGCCGTGGCCTTGGCCAGCAACACCGCCTTGCTGCCGTCGATTTCGCCGGCCCAGGCCAGCTCGTTGATGCGGCTGTGATCGCGCACATCCGGCGCCTGGATCAGGTCGCTGAACGCCACATCCAGCGCTTCGGCCACACGGTCGAGGGTGGACAGGCTGACGTTCTTCTCCCCCGCTTCGATGGCCACCAGCATGCGCCGGCTGACCCCGGACTTTTCCGAAAGCGCAGTCTGGCTCATGTCGGCAGCATGACGCAGGCGACGAACGTTCTGGCTGACGTGCTGCAGGACCGAAGCCCGTTGTGGATTTTCTTTGTGCACTATATTGCTCAATGGGTGGGTGTGCGCAGTATACTGCCCAGCGTGCGGCGCATTGTGCGGTCCGTGCCTTTCCCTTGCAAGACCGAGCCGCCATGACCACCCCGAAATCCTCCCCGCGTTTCAACCGCTTCAGCAAAGCCGAATGCATCCTGGTGTTTATCACGATGATTTGGGGCGGCACGTTTTTGCTGGTGCAACACGCCATGACCGTCAGCGGGCCGATGTTTTTCGTGGGCCTGCGCTTTGCCGCGGCGGCGGTTGTGGTGGGGTTCTTTTCCTTGCGGACCTTACGCGACCTGACGTTGTTCGAACTGAAGGCGGGCGTGTTTATCGGCGTGGCGATCATGTTCGGCTATGGCTTGCAGACCATTGGCCTGCAGACGATCTTGAGCAGCCAATCGGCGTTCATTACCGCGCTGTATGTGCCGTTTGTGCCGTTGCTGCAATGGCTGGTGCTGGGCCGTCGTCCGGGGTTGATGCCGAGCATTGGCATCATGCTGGCGTTTGCCGGGTTGATGTTGTTGACCGGGCCGGCTGGGGCATCGCTGAATTTCAGCGCTGGGGAGATCGCGACCTTGATCGGTGCGGTGGCGATAGCCGCCGAGATCATTTTGATCAGTGCGTTTGCCGGGCAGGTAGACGTACGCCGGGTGACCGTGGTGCAACTGGCAACGGCGTCGCTGCTGTCGTTCCTGATGGTGGTGCCGATGGGCGAAGCGTTGCCGGGGTTCTCCTGGCTGCTGCTGTTCAGCGCCGTGGGCCTGGGCCTGACCAGTGCGGTGATCCAGGTCGCAATGAACTGGGCGCAGCAGAGCGTTTCGCCGACACGGGCCACGTTGATCTATGCCGGGGAACCGGTGTGGGCAGGCGTTGTGGGGCGGATCGCTGGCGAGCGGTTCTCGCCGATTGCGATGCTGGGGGCGGCGTTGATTGTGGTGGCGGTGATTGTGAGCGAGATGAAGACGCGCGGGCAAAAGGCGCAGGCGCTGGAAGAGGCGTTGGAGCAAGAGCGTCAGAATTGAGGCAGCTGGGGGCTGCGAAGCAACCTAACGCGGGCAAGCCCTGATGCCAGTCTGTCAAGGAGGAACACGGTAACTGTGGCAAGCGGGTGTGTTGTAGCAAGCAGGCTTGTTGTGGCAAGCGGGCCTGTTGTGGCAAGCGGGCTTGCCCTAATGCCGTTCAGTTAAGGTTTTTTTGTAGGAGCGAGCTTGCTCGCGAAGAACTCACAGACGCCGCGTTCATTCAGGAAACACGCGTTATCGTTGACGTTTTTCGCGAGCAAGCTCGCTCCTACAGAAGGCGATGTCCGCTTAACTGAACGGCATTAGGGCTTGCCCCGCGTTGGGCTGCGCAGCAGCCCCAATAAGAACGCTGCGGTGTGCCAGGCTGCTCCCGGGGCTGTGTTTTGGGGCTGCTTCGCAGCCCAACGCGGGGCAAGCCCGCTCGCCACAACAAGCCCACTTGCCACAGCAGCCACAGGGGAGCGATCAGGTCCGAAACACTGCCAAATGGGATTATTCGACCTATCTTGTAGGATCCTGCCACATCTTGCCGTTTGGTGATCACGAAAGCGGCACGTATGATGCATCCCAAACTCCTGCAGATTAGAAGCCTATGTCCCTGATAGTTCTACTGCTTCTGCCTTTCATTGGCAGCTGTCTGGCGGCCTTGCTGCCGCATAACGCACGTAACACCGAATCCCTGCTGGCTGGCCTTGTGGCCCTGGTCGGAACCGTTCAAGTCGCCCTGCTCTACCCCCAGATCGCCCACGGTGGCGTGATCCGCGAAGAATTCATGTGGTTGCCCAGCCTCGGCCTGAATTTCGTCTTGCGTATGGACGGGTTCGCCTGGCTGTTCTCGATGCTGGTGCTCGGCATCGGCACGCTGGTGTCGCTGTATGCGCGTTACTACATGTCGCCGGACGATCCGGTGCCGCGCTTCTTCGCGTTTTTCCTGGCGTTCATGGGCGCCATGCTCGGCCTGGTGATTTCCGGCAACCTGATCCAGATCGTGTTCTTCTGGGAACTGACCAGCCTGTTCTCGTTCCTGTTGATCGGCTACTGGCACCACCGCGCTGATGCACGGCGCGGTGCGTACATGGCGTTGATGGTGACGGGCGCCGGTGGATTGTGCCTGCTGGCGGGCGTGATGCTGCTGGGGCATATCGTCGGCAGCTATGACCTGGACAAGGTGCTGGCGGCGGGTGATCAGATTCGTGCGCATTCGCTGTACCCGGTGATGCTGGCCCTGGTGCTGATTGGCGCGCTGAGCAAAAGCGCGCAGTTCCCGTTCCACTTCTGGCTGCCCCACGCGATGGCAGCGCCCACCCCGGTTTCAGCCTATCTGCACTCGGCGACGATGGTGAAGGCCGGCGTGTTCCTGCTGGCCCGCCTGTGGCCGTCGCTGTCCGGCAGCGAAGAATGGTTCTATATCGTCGGCGGTGCCGGCGCGATTACCCTGCTTCTCGGCGCCTACTGCGCCATGTTCCAGAATGATCTCAAAGGCCTGCTGGCCTACTCCACCATCAGCCACCTCGGGCTGATCACCTTATTGCTTGGCCTGAACAGCCCGCTGGCCGCCGTCGCAGCAGTGTTCCACATCCTCAATCACGCCACCTTCAAGGCCTCGCTGTTCATGGCGGCAGGCATCATCGACCACGAAAGCGGCACGCGGGACATCCGCAAACTCAGTGGCCTGGTGCGCTTGATCCCGTTTACCGCGACCCTGGCGATGGTGGCCAGTGCATCCATGGCCGGCGTACCGTTGCTCAACGGCTTCCTGTCCAAAGAGATGTTCTTCGCCGAAACCGTGTTTATCTCGGCAACCGCCTGGGTGGAAATCGCCCTGCCGATGATCGCGACCATCGCCGGTACGTTCAGCGTGGCCTACGCCCTGCGCTTTACCGTGGATGTGTTCTTCGGTCCGGCCGCCACCGACCTGCCGCACACACCCCACGAGCCGCCGCGCTGGATGCGCGCGCCGGTTGAGCTGCTGGTGTTTACCTGCCTGCTGGTGGGTATCTTCCCGGCCCAAGTGGTCGGTTCGATCCTCGCTGCCGCCGCGCTGCCGGTGGTCGGCGGCGTGCTGCCGGAGTACAGCCTGGCGATCTGGCACGGCTGGAATGCACCGATGATCATGAGCCTGGTGGCCATGTCCGGCGGTGTGGTGCTGTACCTGCTGCTGCGTAAGCAACTCAAGCGTGGCCGCTTCAAATACCCGCCAATCATCAGCTACTTCAACGGCAAGCGCGGCTTCGAACGCAGCCTGGTGGTGATGATGCGCGGCGTGCGCAAGATCGAGAAACGCATCAGCACCAAGCGCCTGCAGACCCAATTGTTCCTGCTGGTGCTGGTGGCCGTGATCGGCGGCATGATCCCCGTGATCAACAGCGGCCTCAGCTGGGGCGACCGGCCGAAGATCCCGGGCTCCATCGTGTTCGTGACCCTGTGGTTGCTGGCGATTGCCTGCGCCCTGGGCGCTGCCTGGCAAGCCAAGTACCATCGGCTGGCCGCCCTGACCATGGTCAGCGTGTGTGGCCTGATGACCTGCATCACCTTCGTGTGGTTCTCGGCGCCGGACCTGGCGCTGACGCAACTGGTGGTCGAAGTGGTCACCACCGTGCTGATCCTGCTGGGCCTGCGCTGGCTGCCACGGCGGATCGAAGAAGTCTCGCCACTGCCCAGCTCGCTGCGCAAGGCACGCGTTCGGCGCCTGCGCGACTTCCTGCTGTCCACCGTGGTCGGCGGCGGCATGGCGCTGCTGTCCTACGCGATGTTGACGCGCCAGACGCCTAACGACATCTCATCGTTTTACCTCAGCCGCGCCCTGCCCGAAGGCGGTGGCAGCAACGTGGTGAACGTGATGCTGGTGGACTTCCGCGGCTTCGACACCCTCGGCGAAATCACCGTGCTCGGCGCCGTCGCGCTGACCGTCTACGCCCTGCTGCGGCGCTTCCGCCCGTCAAAAGAGAGCATGGAATTGCCGCCGCAACAGCGCCAGTTGGCGCCGGACGTGGCCACCGACCTGGTCAACCCGCGCCAGGCCAGCGACACCGCCCTGGGCTTCATGATGGTGCCGGCAGTGCTGGTGCGCCTGCTGCTGCCGATTGCGCTGGTGGTGTCGTTCTACCTGTTCATGCGCGGCCACAATCAACCGGGCGGCGGGTTTGTCGCCGGGCTGGTGATGTCGGTGGCGTTTATCCTGCAATACATGGTCGCCGGCACCCAGTGGGTCGAGGCGCAGATGAGTTTGCGGCCGATGCGCTGGATGGGCTTCGGGCTGTTCTCGGCGACCCTCACCGGGCTGGGTGCGTTGTTTGCCGGCTACCCATTCCTCACCACCCATACGTGGCATTTCAGCTTGCCGGTGCTGGGCGACATTCATATCGCCAGCGCGTTGTTCTTCGACGTCGGCGTGTACGCCATGGTCGTCGGCTCGACCCTGTTGATGCTCACCGCCCTCGGTCACCAGTCGGTACGGGCCCATAAACCGAGCAACCAGGCCAAAGTGGTTGCCGCAACGGAAGGAGCCGCCTGATGGAAGAAGTCATTGCAATTGCCATTGGGGTCCTGGCTGCCTCGGGCGTCTGGTTGATCCTGCGGCCACGGACGTTCCAGGTGGTGATGGGCCTGTGCCTGCTGTCATACGGGGTCAACCTGTTCATCTTCAGCATGGGCAGCCTGTTTATCGGCAAGGAGCCGATCATCAAGGACGGCGTGCCGCAAGACCTGCTGCATTATACCGACCCCCTGCCCCAGGCACTGGTGCTGACGGCGATCGTGATCAGCTTCGCGATGACCGCGTTGTTCCTCGTGGTGCTGCTGGCATCGCGGGGCCTGACCGGCACCGACCATGTGGACGGCCGGGAGCCCAAGGAATGAACCTGGCGTACTCCCTGATCGCCGCGCCGATCCTGCTGCCCCTGCTGACCGCGGCATTGATGCTGATGCTTGGCGAAAAGCGCCGGCCACTCAAGGCCCGTATCAACCTGTTCTCGACCCTGCTCGGCCTCGGCCTCTCGGTGTTCCTGATGGGGTGGATGCACGGCAGTAGCGATGCGGTGGTGGTTTACCTGCTGGGCAACTGGCAAGCGCCGTTCGGCATCGTGCTGGTGGCGGATAAGTTATCGGTGCTGATGCTGGTACTGACCGGCATCGTCGGCGTCAGCGCGCTGTTGTTTGCCATGGCCCGCTGGGACCGTGCCGGCACCAGTTTCCATGCGCTGTTCCAGATTCAGTTGATGGGCTTGTACGGTGCCTTCCTGACCGCCGACCTGTTCAACCTGTTCGTCTTCTTCGAAGTGCTGCTGGCCGCGTCCTATGGCTTGATGCTGCACGGTTCGGGGCGCGCACGGGTGTCGTCGGGGCTGCATTACATCGCGATCAACCTGCTGGCCTCGTCGCTGTTCCTGATCGGCGCGGCGATGGTCTATGGCGTCACCGGCACGCTGAACTTCGCCGACCTGGCGTTGAAAATCCCGCTGGTGCCGGAAGCCGATCGCGGCCTGTTGCATGCCGGCGCGGCGATCCTCGCCACCGCATTCCTGGCCAAGGCGGGCATGTGGCCGCTGAATTTCTGGTTGGCACCCGCCTACTCCTCGGCCAGCGCGCCGGTGGCGGCGATGTTCGCGATCATGACCAAGGTCGGCGTGTACACCGTGCTACGTTTGTGGACCCTGCTGTTCTCTGGCCAGGCCGGCGCGTCGGCACTGTTCGGCGGCGACTGGCTGGTGTACGGCGGCATGGCCACGATCATCTGCGCCTCACTGGCCATGGTGGCGGCGCAGCGCCTGGAGCGCATGGCCAGTCTGAGCATTCTGGTATCGGCCGGCATCCTGCTGTCAGCGGTGGGGTTCGCCCAGCCAAGCCTGACGGCAGGCGCATTGTTCTATCTGGTCAGCTCGACATTGGCGCTGAGTGCCCTGTTCCTGCTGGCGGAACTGATCGAGCGATCGCGCTCGGCCAACGACCTGCCTTTGGATGAAGAAATCGATGCGCTGCCCAAAGCCATGGAGTCCTTGCATCCACGGCCAGGCGTCAACCTCGATGACGAACAGAAAGCCGTGGTCGGCCAGGTCATTCCCTGGACCATGGCGTTCCTCGGCCTGAGCTTTATTGCCTGCGCCCTGCTGATTATCGGCATGCCCCCGTTGTCGGGGTTTATCGGCAAACTCAACCTGCTGAGTGCGCTGCTCAATCCGATCGGCCTCTGGTTCAGCATTGATGAGCCGATTCGCCCGGCTGCCTGGGGCCTGGCCGCCTTGTTGATCCTGTCGGGCCTCGCATCGCTGATGGCCTTCGCCCGCCTGGGCATCCAGCGCTTCTGGACCCCGGAAGAGCGCCCTTCGCCGCTGCTGCGCCGCTTCGAATGCCTGCCGATTTTCTTCCTGCTGGGCTTGAGCGTCGTGCTGACATTCAAGGCCGAACCGCTGATGAACTACACCCTGGACATCGCCAAGAGCCTGAACAACCCAGAACGCTACGTAATGGCCGTCATGGCTCAGCGCCCGATACCCAGCCCCGAAGCCCGCGCCGCGCTGGAGGTGCAACCATGAAGCGCCTGTTCCCTGCCCCGTGGCTGTCGCTGGCGTTGTGGGTGCTGTGGCTGGTACTCAACCTGTCCGTCAGCCCCGGCAACCTGCTGCTAGGGGCACTGCTGGGCTTTCTCGCGCCGCTGCTGATGGCGCCACTGCGTCCGCTGCCGATCCGCATCCGCCGCCCTGGGGTGATCATCCGCCTGTTCTTTCTGGTCGGCCGCGACGTGATCATCTCCAACCTGCAGGTGGCCTGGGGGGTGCTGGTGTGCGGCTCGCGACCACCGCGTTCGCGCTTCGTCAAAATCCCCCTGGACCTGCGCGACCCCAATGGGCTGGCTGCGCTGTCAATGATCACCAGCGTGACGCCCGGTACCGTCTGGTCCGAACTGGCCCTGGACCGCAGCATCCTGCTGTTGCACGTGTTCGATCTGGATGACGACGCGCAGTTTATCCAGCACTTCAAACACGCCTACGAACGGCCCCTGATGGAGATCTTCGAATGAGCCCCCTGCTCTCCAATGCGATCCTGTTCAGCCTGTTCCTGTTCTCCCTGGCCATGGTGCTGACGTTGATCCGCCTGTTCAAAGGCCCCTCGGCCCAGGACCGGGTACTGGCGCTGGACTACCTGTACATCCTGGCGATGTTGATGATGCTGGTGCTGGGTATCCGGTATGCCAGTGACACCTACTTTGAAGCGGCGCTGTTGATCGCGCTGTTCGGCTTCGTGGGCTCATTTGCCCTGGCGAAATTCCTGCTGCGTGGGGAGGTGATTGAATGATGCCGTTATGGATGGAAATCGTCGTCGCGGTACTGTTGGTGTTGAGCAGCGTGTTCGCACTGATCGGCGCGATTGGCTTGCTGCGCATGAAAGACTTCTTCCAGCGCATGCACCCGCCGGCACTGGCCTCGACGCTGGGCGCGTGGAGTGTGGCGTTGGCATCGATTATCTATTTTTCGGTGCTCAAGTCCGGACCGGTGCTGCACGGCTGGTTGATTCCGATTTTGCTGTCGATCACCGTGCCGGTGACCACCCTGCTGCTGGCAAGGACCGCGCTGTTCCGCAAGCGCATGGCCGGTGACGATGTGCCGGCCGAGGTCAGCAGCCGCCGCTGACCTCTCAGACAGACTCGATTGAAAATGTGGGAGAGGGCTTGCCCTCGATTGCAGTGTGTCAGCCTGTGCATCTGATACTGATACACCGCCATCGGGGGCAAGCCCCCTCCCACACTTGAATGGGTGCCAGGCATAAGATCTGATGGGGCCGCGCAACGCTTAGCGGTAGGGCGCCTACAGGATCGGTGCGCCAAATCTGTTCAGGCGTGGCATCCAATGGTCCAGGATCTCCGCCGACGCCAGCACATGATGCGCCCGCCCGATCAACAGCCGACGTGGAACAACGCCGATATACCGGGAGTCATCGCTGTTATCGCGGTTGTCCCCGAGCATGAAGTAACTGTCGGCCGGCACGGTGACTGGGCCGAAATTGCGTAAAGCCCGAACCGTAGGCATGAACTGGATGGTGCGCTGACGGGTATCTTCCCGCTCCGTCAGCTTGATCCCCGGCACCGTATGGCCGGGAACGATGGGTTCACTGATGTCCTGCGCGTCACTGTACGTGGCAGGCACGCCGTTGACCCACAACACCTCATCCTTCATTTCCAGGGTGTCACCGGGAATACCGACGATGCGCTTGATCAGGCGCATGCCATCCTTGGGCGACGAGAACGTCACCACATCGCCGCGCTGGGGGTTATCGAGTTTGGCCAGGGAGATGTCCGTGAGCGGCAGCTTGAGGTCGTAGGCCACGCGATTGACCAACACCACATCGCCCTCCAGCAATGTCGGGCGCATGGAGCCAGAGGGAATGGGATTCCAGTCGGCCAGGGATGTACGGAAAACGCCGAAGCACAACCAGAAAATAATTGCGTAACGGTAACGGATCAACCAACTTCGCATACATCCTCGCACGGCAGAAAGGGGGCGTAAGGGCTATCTTTATCGCCGCTCGGTTGTTACACGCAAAGATTAAATTAACATTAGCGCCAGGCTAAAAGCCCCCGTTGACTGTCGTTGCGTCCAGCGCATAAAGAGGAGTGTCCACCATGGAGATCAAATGTTCTGTCTTTATCGCCGCCAGCATCGACGGCTTTATTGCCCGTCCAGACGGTGATATCGAATGGTTGCTCCGGCCGGAATATGAAACCGCTGAGTTGAAAGGCATGACCTATGAACGCTTTATCGCCACGGTCGATGCGCTGGTGATGGGCCGAAAAACCCTGGAGAAAGTAGTGTCCTTCCCCAAGTGGCTCTATGAGGGTACACCGGTCATTGCGCTCTCTCACCAGCCGCTGCAAATCCCTGCACATCTGGAGGGCAAGGTCGAGGTCATGGCGGGAGATGCAACCACACTCGTGGCGGCGTTAGCTGAGCGCGGCATGAAGCATCTCTATATCGACGGTGGCCAAACGATCCAGGCGTTTCTTGAAGCGGGCCTGATCAATGAGCTGATCATTACCCGTATCCCGGTTTTACTCGGGCAAGGGATCCCGCTATTCAGTCAGGTTGGCAGTGAGCATGAGCTCCACCACGTCGGAACGTACGTGTCGGACAATGGTTTTGTGCAGAGTCGATATCAAGTGGCAGCAGGCTCTCGCACCGCGCAATAGGGGGCAAGCCCCCTCCCACACTGGATCGCGGGTGGCAGGTGGAGAGCCGCCCGGCTGTGGATCGCATGGATACCGCCAATCCCACACTGGATCGGGTGAGCCGCTCACTAAAAACAGGGCGCAAAAAAAACGCCCCGAACCAGTCGGGGCGTTTTTTATTCAGGGTTTGCTGATCAAGCCTGGTCGGCCAACCGCCACGTCGTCCCGCCTTTGCCGTCTTCCAACACCACACCCATCGCGGTCAGTTGGTCACGGATACGGTCGGATTCCGCCCAGTCCTTGTTGGCACGAGCCGCCAGACGCGCCTGGATCAGCGCATCGACCTCAGCCGCATCCACACGCCCTTCGGCGCCGGCTTGCAGGAAGTCGTCGGCTTCCATCTGCAACACGCCCAGGACGCTGGCCAGTTCTTTCAAGCGCGCCGCCAGGCCCGCCGCTGCGTCGAGATCACTCTCGCGCAGGCGGTTGATCTCGCGCACCATTTCGAACAGCACAGCGCAGGCTTCGGGGGTGCCGAAGTCGTCGTTCATCACTTCGGTAAACCGCGCCACGAAAGCTTCTCCGCCAGCCGGTGCAACGGCGGGCAAGCCTTTCAACGCGTGGTAGAAGCGCTCCAGGGCGCCTTTGGCGTCCTTGAGGTTGTCTTCCGAGTAGTTGATGGCGCTGCGGTAGTGGCTGGATACCAGCAGGTAACGCACCACCTCCGGGTGGTACTTTTCCAGTACGTCGCGGATGGTGAAGAAGTTGTTCAAGGACTTGGACATCTTCTCGCCATTGATGCGGATCATGCCGCAGTGCATCCAGGCGTTGGCGTAGGTCTTGCCGGTGGCGGCTTCGCTTTGGGCGATTTCGTTCTCGTGGTGCGGGAACTCCAGGTCGCTGCCGCCACCATGGATGTCGAAGGTCTCGCCCAGGCAGCAGGTGGACATCACCGAGCATTCGATGTGCCAGCCCGGACGCCCGGCGCCCCATGGCGATTCCCAGCTTGGTTCGCCGGGCTTGGTGCCTTTCCACAGCACGAAGTCCAGCGGATCCTGCTTGGCCTCGTCGACTTCGATGCGCGCGCCGATGCGCAGGTCTTCGATTTTCTTGCGCGACAGCTTGCCGTAGCCCATGAACTTGGCGACGCGGTAGTACACGTCGCCATTGCCTGGGGCGTAGGCGTAGCCCTTGTCGATCAGGGTCTGGATCATCGCGTGCATGCCAGGGATGTGGTCCGTGGCACGCGGCTCCATGTCCGGCTTGAGGATGTTGAGGCGCGCCTCATCCTCGTGCATGGCGGCGATCATGCGCTCGGTCAGCGCGTCGAACGACTCGCCGTTTTCGTTGGCGCGGTTGATGATCTTGTCGTCGATGTCGGTGATGTTGCGCACATAGGTCAAGTCATAGCCGCTGAAACGCAACCAGCGGGTCACCAGGTCGAAGGCAACCATGCTGCGACCGTGGCCGATGTGGCAATAGTCGTACACGGTCATGCCGCACACGTACATGCGCACCTTGTTGCCATCCAGCGGCTTGAAGACTTCTTTGGTCTTGCTGAGTGTGTTGTAGATCGTTAGCACGACAGTTCCTTAAAACAGAATCACTGGCCCCACGAATCACGCAAGGTCACGGTACGGTTGAATACCGGCTGACCTGGTTTCGAGTCCTTGATATCCGCGCAGAAGTAGCCTTCGCGCTCGAACTGGAAACGGTCTTCCGGCTGTGCGTCGCCCAAGGATGGCTCGGCACGACAACCGGTGAGCACTTGCAGGGAGTCAGGGTTGATGTTGTCGAGGAAGCTGGCGCTGTCTTCGGCCTTTTCAGGATTCGGCGAACGGAACAGGCGATCGTACAGACGCACTTCGCACTCGATGCTGGCAGCGGCCGGCACCCAGTGGATCACGCCCTTGACCTTGCGGCCTTCAGGGTTCTTGCCCAGGGTTTCCGGGTCGTAGGAGCAACGCAGCTCGACGATGTTGCCATCGGCGTCCTTGATGGCTTCGTCGGCACGGATCACGTAGCTGCCGCGCAGGCGCACTTCGCCGTTCGGCTCCAGGCGCTTGTAGCCTTTTGGCGGCTCGTCCATGAAGTCATCGCGGTCGATGTAGATTTCACGCGCGAACGGCAGCTTGCGCACGCCCAGTGCTTCGTTCTGCGGATGACGCGGCAGCTCGAGGTTGTCGACCTTGTCTTCCGGGTAGTTGGTGATCACGACTTTCAACGGGCGCAGCACGCACATGGCACGCGGCGCGTTCGCGTCGAGGTCCTGGCGGATGCTGAACTCGAGCATGCCGTAGTCGACCACGCCGTCGGAGCGGTTGGTACCGACCATCTCACAGAAATTGCGGATCGACGCCGGGGTGTAGCCGCGACGGCGGAAGCCCGACAGCGTCGACATGCGCGGGTCGTCCCAGCCATGCACGTGCTTTTCATCCACCAGTTGCTTGAGCTTGCGCTTGCTGGTGATGGTGTAGTTCAGGTTCAGGCGGCTGAATTCGTACTGGCGCGGGTGCGCCGGTACCGGCAGGTGCTCCAGGAACCATTCGTACAGCGGGCGATGGCTCTCGAACTCCAGGGTGCAGATGGAGTGGGTGATGCCTTCGATGGCGTCCGACTGACCGTGGGTGAAATCGTAGTTGGGGTAGATGCACCACTTGTCACCGGTCTGGTGGTGGTGGGCATGGCGGATGCGGTACATGATCGGGTCGCGCAGGTTCATGTTCGGCGAAGCCATGTCGATCTTGGCGCGCAGCA
This sequence comes from Pseudomonas sp. G11, assembly GCF_029457515.1. Lineage (NCBI taxonomy): Bacteria > Pseudomonadati > Pseudomonadota > Gammaproteobacteria > Pseudomonadales > Pseudomonadaceae > Pseudomonas > Pseudomonas sp. G11. Next base: position 3,047,185 of record NZ_CP120377.1, on the reverse strand, counting down.
CGCGGGCGCCGTCCGGGAACTCACCGGCACGCATGCGGGCGAACCAGTCGAGGTTCTCTTCTACCGAACGGTCGCGGAACGGGCTGTTCCTGCCTGGCTCGGTCAGGGTGCCACGGTATTCCTTGGCCTGCTCCGGGGTAAGGTCGTCGACGTAGGCCTTGCCGGCCTTGATCAGCTCGACGGCCCAGTCGAACAACTGGTCGAAGTACTGGGAGGCGTAGCGCACTTCACCGGACCACTCGAAGCCCAGCCACTTGATGTCGCTCTCGATGGCGTCGATGTATTCCTGGTCTTCCTTGGCCGGGTTGGTGTCGTCGAAACGCAGGTGCGTGACGCCACCGAACTCCTGGGCCAGGCCGAAGTTCACACAGATCGACTTGGCGTGACCGATGTGCAGGTAGCCGTTGGGCTCTGGCGGGAAGCGGGTGACGATCTGCGTGTGCTTGCCCGAATCCAGGTCCGCCTGGATGATCGGGCGCAGGAAATTGACCGGGACGGCAGGTCCGGCCTTGGAATTCGAGGTAGGGTCGACAGTGGGCTTGCTCATAGGATCCTTGAACAGACAGGTTCGTGGCCGGGTGGGGCCAGATAAAACAAAGGCGATATCATAGCCGATGCTGTCAACCACCTGACAGAGCACGGCCAAAAACTGCTGGTTTAATTGCCCGGGCGGTAAAAAACCACCTCGAAATTCCTGCAGGGCACGTTAAACTGCGCGTCTTGGCCGTCGTTTAGCCAAACCGGTCGTGGCGCCGAGGCGCCCGAACCCACGAATTCCCTGAAAAGAGTAGTACACATGACTCAAGTCAAACTGACCACCAACCACGGTGACATCGTCATCGAGCTGAACGCCGAGAAAGCGCCGATCACCGTCGCCAACTTCATCGAATACGTGAAAGCCGGCCACTACGAAAATACCGTTTTCCACCGTGTCATCGGCAACTTCATGGTCCAGGGCGGCGGTTTCGAGCCAGGCATGAAAGAAAAGAAAGACAAGCGTCCAAGCATCCAGAACGAAGCGGACAACGGCCTTTCCAACGACAAGTACACCGTTGCCATGGCCCGTACCATGGAGCCGCATTCGGCCTCCGCGCAGTTCTTCATCAACGTGGCCGACAACACCTTCCTGAACCACAGCGGCAAGAACGTTCAAGGCTGGGGCTACGCGGTGTTCGGTAAAGTCACCGAAGGCACTGACGTTGTCGACAAGATCAAAGCAGTTTCCACCACCAGCAAGGCCGGCCACCAGGACGTGCCAGCAGAAGACGTGATCATCGAGAAAGCCGAGATCATTGAGTGATATTGCTGATTTCAGATTTGCATCTGGAAGAGGAACGCCCGGACATTACCCGGGCGTTTCTGGATCTGCTCCACGGCCGCGCCCGTGGCGCCCAGGCGTTGTACATTCTGGGGGACTTCTTTGAAGCCTGGATTGGCGACGATGGGATGACCCCCTTCCAGCGTTCGATCTGCGCAGCTCTGCGCGAGCTGAGCGACAGCGGTACCCCGATTTTTATCATGCATGGCAACCGCGATTTCCTGATCGGCAAGGCGTTCTGCAAAACCACAGGCGCTACCTTGCTCAAGGACCCGAGTGTCGTGCAGCTCCATGGCGAGCCCGTGCTGCTGATGCACGGCGACAGTCTCTGCACCCGCGACCTCGGCTATATGAAGCTGCGGCGCATCCTGCGTAACCCGCTGGTGCTGTTTATCCTGCGTCACCTGCCACTGCGCGCCCGCCACGCGCTGGCGCGCAAGCTGCGCAGCGAAAGCCGTGCGCAGACGCGGATGAAGGCCAACGATATTGTCGACGTCACCCCGGAAGAAGTGCCGCGGGTGATGCAGCAATTTGGCGTGCGCACCCTGGTCCACGGCCATACGCACCGTCCGGCGATCCACAAGTTGCAGATTGGCGACCAGGCGGCCAAGCGCATTGTGCTGGGGGATTGGGACAAGCAGGGCTGGGCGTTGCAGGTGGATGAGCAAGGGTTTCAGTTGGCGGCGTTTGATTTTGTGAACCCGCAACTGGCGTTGCCTGGCGCCTGATCCCCAAACACCACTGATCCAATGTGAACAAAGATCCAAATGTGGGAGGGGGCTTGCCCCCTCCCACATTTAGATCCCTGTACGTTTTCGGAATCAGTGACCGGAAGCAGCCGGCCCCGCCTTCGCGGTAAACGGCGGCTTGGCCAGCCACACCAGCAGCATCAACCCCATGAACATCCATCCCAGCAGCGTGAAGTAATCCACGGTGGACATCATGTATGCCTGGCTGGTGAGGATCTGGTCCAATTGCGCATAAGCCTTCTGCCCTGCCCCGCCGAGTGCGTTCAACGCATCACGGGTCGCCGAGTCGTAGGTCGTCATGTTTTCGCTCATGTACGCGTGGTGCTGGTCCGCCCGGCGAATCCAGATCCACGTGGTCAGCGACGCCGCGAAGCTCCCCCCCAGGGTACGCAGGAAGGTCGCCAGGCCCGCACCATCGGCAATCTGCTGCGGTGGCAGGTCGGACATCAAGATGCTCAAGGTCGGCATGAAGAACAGTGCCACGCCGATGCCCATGAACAGCTGCACCAGGGCGATGTGGGTGAAGTCCACCTCATTGGTGAAGCCTGCCCGCATGAAGCAACTCAAGCCAATCGCCAGGAACGCCAGGCCGGCCAGCAGGCGCAGGTCGAACTTGTGCGCGTACTTGCCGACAAACGGCGACATCAGCACCGGCAGGATGCCGATCGGCGCCACCGCCAGGCCCGCCCACGTCGCGGTGTAGCCCATCTGGGTTTGCAACCACTGCGGCAGGATCAGGTTGATGCCGAAGAACCCCGCATAGCCCAGGATCAACACAATGGTACCGATGCGGAAGTTCCGGTAGGCAAACAGCCGCAGGTTGACCACCGGGTGCTGGTCAGTCAGTTCCCAAATGATGAACACCGCCAGGGCAATCGCCGAGATCACCGCGCCGACGATGATGAAGTTGGATTCGAACCAGTCCAGGTCGTTGCCCTTGTCGAGGATGATCTGCAAGGCGCCGACACCGACGATCAAACTCAGCAATCCGACGTAATCCATCGGCTGGTAACTGGTGACCACCGGGCGTGCCTTCAATTGCGAACGCACCACCATCACCGCAAAGATGCCGATGGGCACGTTGATAAAGAAGATCCACGGCCAGCTGTAGCTATCGGTGATCCAGCCACCCAGGATGGGGCCGGCAATCGGCGCCACCACGGTGACCATCGCCAATAACGCCAAGGCCATGCCGCGCCTCGCGGGGGGGTAGACGGCGATCAACAGGGTCTGGGTCATCGGGTACAACGGCCCCGCCACCAGGCCTTGCAGCACCCGAAAGCCAATCAGCTCGGGCATCGAGGTGGAGATACCGCACAGAAACGAGGCCAGCACGAACAGGAGGGTGGCCCACAGGAACAGCTTCACCTCACCAAAGCGCCGGCTCAACCAGCCGGTCAGCGGCAAGGCGATGGCATTGCTCACCGCAAATGAGGTGATCACCCAGGTGCCCTGCTCCGAACTCACGCCGAGGTTGCCGGAAATAGTCGGCAACGCCACGTTGGCGATCGTGGTGTCGAGCACCTGCATAAAGGTCGCCAGCGACAGGCCAATGGTGGCCATCAGCAGGCTCGGCGGTGAGAAGGAGGCGTTATTGCTCATCAGCGTTGCGCAGCCTTGGGAGCAGCGACGCTGTTGTCATGGATCAATTGGGTGATCATGGCGTCGGCCTCGGCCAATTGGCGTTCATACACATCCGTGGTGAACGAGGCCTTTTGCGGGGCCTGTTGCGCCAGTACCGGGCCGCTCTGGTCATGCAGGTCGACATTGACCACGGTGCTCAAGCCCACGCGCAGCGGGTGCTTGGCCAGTTCGTCGGCATTGACATGGATGCGCACCGGCACCCGTTGCACGATCTTGATCCAGTTACCGGTGGCGTTCTGTGCCGGCAGCAGGGCAAACGCGCTGCCGGTGCCCGCGCCGAGGCTGTCGACCGTACCGCTGAACTTCACGTCGCTGCCGTAGATATCCGCCTCGATGTCCACCGGCTGGCCGATACGCATGTTGCGCAACTGGGTTTCCTTGAAGTTGGCGTCGATCCACAGCTGGTTGAGCGGGATTACCGCCATCAACGCCGTGCCCGGCTGGACACGCTGGCCCAGTTGCACGGTGCGCTTGGCCACGTAGCCGGTGACAGGGGCGATCAAGGTGCTGCGCGCATTGGCCAGGTAGGCTTGGCGCAGTTGTGCGGCGGCGGCTTGCACGTCCGGGTGGGACGAGATCACGGTGTCATCCACCAGGGCGTTGCTGGTTTTGAGTTGTTGCTCAAGGTTGGTCAGGGCGTTCTTGGCCGCGGTCAGGCTGTCACGGGCGTGGGACAGCTCCTCCTGGGAGATCGCCCCGCCCTGGGCCAGGGTCTTGCGTCGGTTGTAGTTGTCCTGGGCGGTTTGCACATCGGCTTTCTGGGCGTTCACCTGGGCTTTCATGCCATCGACATTGCTGTACAAGCCACGCACCTGACGCACGGTGCGCGCCAGGTTGGCCTGGGCACTTTGCAGGCCGACCGCTGCGTCGTTCGGGTCGAAATTGACCAGCACCTGGCCTTCATGGACCAGGTCGCCATCGTCGGCACCGATGCTGACCACGGTACCGGTGACCAGCGGGGTGATTTCCACCACGTTGCCATTCACGTAGGCGTCGTCGGTGCTCTCGTTGAAGCGACCGTAGAGCTCATACCAGCCCCACACACCGACGCTCCCGAGGATCACGATCAGCGCCAGGCCGATCAGCATCACTTTGCGTTTGCGGGGGTTGCTGTCGTCTTTGGGTTGTTGCGTTGCATTGCTGTTTTCGGCAGTGGCCATGACAAATACCTCAAATTATTCCGTGCGTGTAGCTGGGGTGGTCGACGCCACGTTTGCGGCGTTGTAGCCGCCACCCAGGGCTTGCATCAGTTGAATCGACAGATCGATTTGTGCGGCATTCAAGGTCGCCAGCTGACGCTGGGCCTGCAGCAATTGCTGCTCGATGCTCAGTACATCCAGGTAATTGCCGATGCCGGAGCTGTACCGTTGCAACCCGGTGTCGTAGGACTGCTGGGCAATGTCCGCGGCATGTTGCTGAGCCTGGATCTGCCGGCCGGTGTCGCGCAGTTGTGAAAGGGTATTGCCGATATCGCCGAGGGCTTGCACCAGGGTTTTGTTGTACTGGGCCACCGCCAGGTCGTAGTCGGCATCGCGGGCATCGAGGTCGGCGCGCAGGCGGCCACCGTCGAAGATCGGCAGCGAAATCGTCGGCGCAATGCTGAAGAAACGGCTGGCCGAACCAAACATCGCATCCCCCAGCAACGACTCAGCCCCGGCGCTCGCGCTCAAGTTGAGGTTGGGGTAGAAGCGCGTCTTGCTGGCGGCGACGTTCTTGCTCGCGGCCTCGACCCGCCAGCGTGCGGCGATCAGGTCCGGGCGCCGGCCGAGCAGTTCGGCAGGCAGCACCGAAGGCACCGCGACGGCACTGGGTTTCAGCACGTTGGGGCGTACCAGTTCGTTGCCACGGTCCGGGCCTTTGCCGAGCAACACGGCCAGGGCGATCTTGGCGCTCTGCAGTTGCTTTTCGGCATCGATCAGTTGTGATTGGGAGCTGGCTTCCAGGCTTTCGGTCTGCTGGTACTGGTACTGGCTGTCGATACCCGAATTCAGCCGACGCTTGCCCAGGTCGAGCATTTGCCGGGTGCGCTTGAGGTCGTCATTGGCCAGGTCACGCACGATATGGGCCTGGCCCAGGTCGCTGTAGGCTTTGGCCACGTTGGCCGCCAGGGTCAGGCGCGCGGCCTGCTGGTCGACTTCGGCGGCGCGGGCCTGGCCCAACGCGGCTTCCCAGGCGGCGCGTTGGCCACCCCATAAGTCGAAGTTGTAATTGAAGCTGGCACCGATGTTGCGCACGGTGGCGTAGGCATCGCCCTGACCCAGCGGGTCCTGATCCTTGGCCAGGCGTGAACGGCTGACGCCGGCGCTGGCGTCCAGGGTCGGCATACGTGCAGCGTTGGCCGCATACGCCGCTGCTTCGGCCTGGTGGGCACGCGCGCTGGCGACTTGCATATCCGGGCTGTTTTGCAGGGCTTCCTGGATCAGGCTGTCGAGTTGCGGGTCACCGAGGCTTTTCCACCAGTCGGCGCTGGGCCAGGCGGCGGCCGACAGGCTCACGCCACTGAGGGACTTGCCGGTTTGCAGGGTGTTGGCATCGAGGCGTTGACCCTGGGTGTCGAGGCCACTGAAGTTGGCGCAACCGGCCATGCTCATGGCCATCAGCACCAGGCAAAGGGCACGTGTGTTCATTCTTTACCTACCCGCTGAAGGGTGATGGGATCACCAGCAGCTATCAGAATTTTCTTGAGGATCTTTTCCAGGGTTTCCAGCTCGCCGGGCTCCAAGGCGCCAGCCAACTGGTTCAACGCGTCGGCGCCGATGTGCGGGAGCATGTCCGCCAAGCGCTGACCGTCGGCGGTGAGCACCAACTGCACCTGACGGCGGTCCAGTTCGGAACGCTTGCGGTCCAGCAGGCCCTTTTGCTCCAGGCGATCAAGCATGCGGGTCATCGAACCGCTGTCCAGGGACAGGTTGCGACACAGCTCCGCCGGGGTGTCGACACCGAACTGGGCCATGATGATCAACACCTTGAACTGCGCGGCGGTAATGCCGTGGGGTTCCATGTGGGCGTCGATGATGCGGTCCTTGAGGATGGCGGCACGACCCAGCAACAGGCCGAGGTGGCAGTTGTGGAAGTTGTCAGGGGTGAAGTGTTTCATCGAAAGCCACCTTATTACTGCCTAGGCAGTTAATGTATGACGAGATGTTACTGCTTAGGCAGCGAATGTCAAATTAAATAATTAGCTTGCTTGGTAATTGGCTGGCGGTCGGGGGGGGGGGATGCGGTCAAACCTGTGGGTTGGGTGGTCCCACCCAATCTCCGATTTGGCGCTGTCGCACAGCAAAGTGGAATCCCTGTGGAGAGCGGGCTTGTCTTAATGCCAGTCAGTTAAAGGCGAACACTGTAACTGTGGCAAGCGGGCTTGTTGTGGCGAGCGGGCTTGCCCCGCGTTGGGGCGCGAAGCGGCCCCATTACAGGCGATGTGTTTTTTACTGAGACACCGCGGAGCCTGGTTTTGGGGCTGCTGCGCAGCCCAACGCGGGGCAAGCCCGCTCGCCACAACAAGCCCGCTTGCCCCCGCTGAGTCGCCGCCCCTACCTTTTTGACCGAGCAGGACTCAGAAATCGCGCTTGTAGAAGATATCCAGGGAACTGGCGACGCCGCTGGCCACTTCCAGGTATACCTTCTTGCTCAACAGGTAGCGCAAGGCGATGGTGTTGGCCGGTTCGAACACCCCCACGCCATAGCGCAGGCTGAGTTTCTCGGTGATCTTGCCGCTTGCGACCACGGCAGTGTTGTTGCCGCTGCCCTGGGTGTCGAGGTCGAAATCCTGGATGCCGAGTTTATTGGCAATATCCGAGGTCACCCCGGCACTGCCCATCAGGCCCAGGCCCAACGCTGCTTGCGCAAGCATATTGTTGTCTTCGCCGGTGGTGGTACGCGAACGTCCCAGCACCAGGTAGGACAGGGCGTCCTCCTGGGCCATTGCCGGCTCGGAGAAGATCTGCGTGGTCGGCTGTTCGGCACTGCCACTCAAGCGAATACCGGCGGTTACGGTCCTGGACGGCTCGGTGGTGACCCGCACGGCTTCGATATCGAGGAACGGTTGATCCAGGGGCCCGGCGAACAACAGGCGCGCGCGGCGCACCGTGAGCCGTTGCCCATAGGCGCGATAGCGACCATCGTTGAGCCACAGTTCGCCCCGGGTGTCGAGGTTGTCGCCGATATGCACATGCCCCTGAACCTTGGCGGTCAGGCCGAAGCCCGAGAAGTTGAGCTGCTCTTCCCCCACCACGACATCGATGTCCATGGCCATCGCCATCGGCGGCTTGCCCTCCTCGGTCTGGCGGCCAACGATCACCGTGTCATCGGAGACCTTGACCGTCGAAGGCGGCAGTTCGCGCACGGTGATATCGCCACGAGGGATATGCACCTTGCCGGCAATCGCCAGCTTGTCGTTCTTCAAGCTGATCTTCAGGTCAGGCGCCACTTCCAACGCGGCGTAGGGCTCTACGGTGACCGGCAGTTGCGAGCCCTGCAGGCTGAGGTCCACCGCCAGCGCCTGACCCCAGTCGATCTGCCCCTTCAGGCTGCCCTGCCCGGCCTTGCCGCTGCGCCAGGCGCCGTTGAGTTGCACGCTTTCGCCGGCAATCAACGCCTGCACATTCAAGCCCTCGAGGCTCACGGGCAGCTCAGGCCCGGACACTTCACCACCCACCAGATTCACGTTGCCGTTGACCTGCGGCGCCAACAGTCCACCGGAGATCCGCCCGCTGCCGTTGAGCTTGCCGGTGAGTTTTTCCACCATCGGCACAAACGGGCGCGCCACGGCGAGGTCGAGGCCCGTAAGGCTGAAATTGCCGGTGATCGGTTTGTTTTTCGGCAACGGGTTGATCTGCGCCTGCAACAGCAACTCGCCGAGCTTGCCGCCCTGGAAGTTGAGCTGGGTGTCGATACGCTTGGGGTTGAGGGTGGTTTCCAGCTTCAAGGTGTCGTAGGGAAAATCCAGCCACTGGTCCTTATCCTTGACACGCAAGGTGCCGCCGCTGGCATCCACCGAGACCACGCCCTTGGGGCCACTGCCGGGCAGGTCGAGCTGAACGTCGGCGTTGAGCTTGCCTTGCCAGGCGAAATCTTTCGGCAAAAAGGCCGCCAGGCTGTCGATGGGGAATTGCTTGAGGTGGTAGCGCAGCTTCGGCTCGGGCATCAGGCGCTGGTCTTCACCGCACAGGCTGGCTGCACCGGACACCCAGCAGTGGGCCGCGAAGGTCAGTTTGCCGTCGGCCAGGCGTTCGATTTTCGCCGGGGCCTGCAGCTTCCAGTCCTGGCCACCGGCCTGCACCTCGCCGCTCGCGAGGCGCCCACGCCAGTTGCTGTTGTCGAGGTTGCCGTCGAGGGCCAGGGCCAGCTTGAGCAGCGGTCCCGCCAGGTCGAGTTGGACGCTCTGGCGCCGGATATCGCCTTGGGCGCTGGCGGTCAGGGTACCGACCTGGGTGTCGCCACTTTGAATGCCACTGCCCTTGAGGTCGATCTTTGCGCGCTGGGCGCTATCGAGGGTGGCGTCGAGGGTGAGGCTTTGCAGACGATTATCGACATAGGCCAATTGCTGGCCCTTGAGGTCGAGTTTGCCTTGTGGCGCCTTGAGGCTACCGGCCACATCGATTCGGCCATTGACCTGCCCACGTAGCTGCGGCCACAGCTGGGCCAGGCGACTCAGCCTGATATCGATCTGCCCGGCCAGGCGTTGTTGCAGGCTGCCGCTGCCGTTGATGCGGTTGTCGCCCAAGCGGATATCCAGGTTGGCCAAGGTCCATTGCTGGCCTGTGCCTTCGGCCTTGGCCGCCAGCACGGCGGGTTGGCCACGCAGGCGGCCCTTGAGGTCAAGGTCGGCGTTGAGCTTGAGTTGCTCGTTCTTGAATTCGCCTTTGCTGCGCAGCGGACCCGCCAGGGTGCCAGGCAATTCGCCGACCCAGTACGCCGGGTTCAGGGCCGAAAGGTCCAGTGCGGTGTCCCAGGCAATACCGTCGGCGAATTGCAGGTTCAGGTGGCCTTCGGCCTTGCCTTGGCCGGCGGTCAGTTTCAACTCGGGCAGGAACACTTGCTTGAGATCGCCGCTGAAGGGCGTGACCACATTGAACCGGCCCGCCGGGCCGTCGAGATCAGCCTTGAAGTTGCCGAGGTAGTTGCCGTCCTTATAGGAGATTTCACCGTTAAAGGTACGTAACGCGACCTGAGGCTCGTCGATCAGCGGATACAGGCGATGCCAGGGAAAATCCAGCCAAGCGATTTTCGCCTCGGCACTCAAACCTTCTTGCCAGTCCAGCTGTGCCGTGAGTTTCAGGCTTTGTTGCTCACCGGCGGTCAAATCCAGGCCGGAAATCTGCGCGCCCTTGGCGTCGACCGTGCCTTGCAGCAATACATCCACCGAGCCTTTTTCCGCCGGCAGGATGGCTTTGCCCAGCAGTTGGTAACCACTGCTCAAGTCGCCCTTGGCGGTGAGGTCGAGTTGATTGAGTTGCAGGGTATCGGGCAAGTCCGCACTGGGTTTGAAGCCATCGGCGGTGATGTGCAACTGCGCTGGCAGGTTCTCCACCAGCGGTTGCAGTTCGCCACTGAGTTTGGCGGGCAGGTAGCCACTGCTGTCGGCATCGAGCTTGAGGGTCTTGAGCAGGTCGCCGTCGAGTCTGAGCGCAACCTTCCACGGCGCACCGCCTGGCGCATAAGGCAGGCTCAGGTTGCCGCTGGCAGTCAACGGCCAGTCGCCCGTGGGTTGCAGCAGGCCGGACAGGTCCAGCATCAGGTCGTCCCGTTGCAGGTGCACCGTATCGATCTGCATACCGGCGACGGTCCAATGCGCCGCCAGTTGCAGGCCCTTGAGTTGTTCGCTGCCGTTAAACAGCAGCCGGCCGACGCGAACGTCGCCCAACTGGATGGCGACGGGCAACGTCAGGTCCGGCAGCGTGATCGGGCCACTGCTCTGCTCGGTACTGGGCGGGAATTGCAGGCTGGCTTGATCCACCTCCAATCGATCGATGCACAAGGTCAGGCGCAGCAGGCAGGCAGGCGACCAATCAAACTTCGGTGCGTCGAGTTCGACACGGCTGCTGTCTTGCTGCCACAGCAGATGATCGGCGCTCCACTGGCCGCCCAGGCGCCCCTGGAAATTCTCCACGCTCAGCCCCGGCACGTGGCCCAAGGCCCAACGGCTGCCCGCCTGGGTCCCGAGCACCGTCCACAGCGCCAGCCCTATCAAGGCGAGAAAGGCAACGATGGCCAGCCCCGCTATTTTCAAACCTCGCATCACAACTCAGGCCCCATGGAAAAGTGCACACGAAACCCACCTGGCTCTTCCAAGGCATGGGCCAGGTCCAGGCGGATCGGTCCTACCGGCGAGACCCACCGTACGCCGACGCCGACGCCGGTTTTCAGGTTGGGGATTTCCAGGGTGTTGAAGGAGTTGCCCTGGTCGACGAAGGTCGCGATTCGCCATTTCTCGGCGATGGAATATTGGTACTCGGCGCTCAGGGCCACCATGTAGCGACCACCGATGCGGTCGCCCTGGTCGTTTTCCGGCGACAGGGTCTGGTACTCGTAGCCGCGCACGCTCTGGTCGCCACCGGCGAAGAAGCGCAAAGACGGCGGCACCGACTTGTAGCCATTGGTGGCGCTGCCACCGAACTGCGCCCGTGCCAAGAAGCGATGATTGTCCCAAAGGGTGGTCAGGCCCTTGACCGTGGCCGTACCGTAAAGCAGGTTGGTATCGGAACCGAGCCCTTCCTTGGCGACCTTGGCATCGAACATCAGGCGGTAGCCATGGTGCGGGTCGATGCGGTTATCGCTGCGCAGGTAGGAATAGCTGATCCCCGGCATCACCAGGTTGCTCAGGCCCGAGTCATCGCCCAGGCGATATTCTTCGCGTTGCCATTTGAGGGAGATCACCCGGGTCCAGCCGCTGGGCAACTTGCTGTGCCATTCAGGGCCAAGGGTGAGCAGCTTGCTCAGGGTGTCGGTGTTGGCCAGTTCTTCATTCTGGTAGCCGCCGGCAAACCGCAGTTTGTCGGTGAGCGGCGGGTCGAGCGGAATGTCGTACCACAGCCCGACGTTCTGGCGCGGTGCCGACAGTTCGGCTTCCCAGCCGTAGCTGTGGCCCTGGGGGTTGACCCAGTGGCGGGTCCAGTTGGCTTTGCCCCGTGGACCGACGTCGGTGGAATACCCCAGGCCAAGGCCCATGGTGCGCGGCTTGCGGGTTTCCAGTCGCACGGCGACCGGGATCACATCATTGGCCGAAGCCGCCGGGGCGGCGTCCACGCGCACGCCTTCAAAAAAGCCACTGGATTGCAGGGCCTGGTTGAGTTCGGCGATCAGTTCGGAGTCGTAGGGCGTGCCATTTTTAAACGGCACCATGCGTTGCAGCAGCTCTTCATCAAACGGCGTGTCACCGGCAAAGCTGACCTTGCCCAAGGTGTAGCGTGGGCCGCTGTCATAGATCAGTTCGATATCGGCGACGCCCGCCTGGGGGTCCACCGAGAGTGTCTGGCGCGTGAAGCGCCCGCTGAAAAAGCCGTAGCGCGAGGCCTGGTTCTGGATCAGACGCTTGGCGTCTTCGTAGTGGCCGTGGTTGAGCACGGCGCCGGATTTTAGGTCGTCGCTGACGGGTACGCGGAACGCCTTGAGGTTCGCAGCCTCGCCGTCGACCCGAATGGTCACGTTGCGCAAATGCACCGGTTCGCCGGGGTCGATGGTGAGGATCAGGCGCGGAGTCTTGCCGCCCTTCACATCGCTTGCGATCCGTGGCTGATAGAACCCCAGCGCCTGGGCGGCTTTGCGCGCCTGTTCCTCGGCGCCACGGCTGAACCGTTGCAAGGCCTCTTCATCACGATCGCCCACCCCGCCGATATAACCTTCGATATTGGCCTTCAGCGCATCGTTCGTTGGCTTGATCCGTACGTCCAATTCGCTTTGCGCGAACGCGCCGCAGCTTGTGAACAGCAGAACCAAGCCGCTGGTAAATCTTCCTGGAAACTTCATAGGCGCGGATGCTACACGACCTCGGGAGCAACTTAGAACACAGATGATTCTGAAAAATTCTGCGTTAAGCCGTTGAAGCCTGTAACGCCTGGGGATTGGGGTGAAAAAACACATGTTCCAAGACAGGTCCTACAGCAACCTCGCCGATTTCCTCATAGCCCTGACGCTGGTAGAAATCCAGATAGCGTGGATTCCCCGTGTCCACCACCACACCGGACGAATGCGGGTCCTCGGCACACCAGTTGTGCACCGCCGTCAGCAACTGTTCGCCGTAATGCTTGCCCTGGAACTGTGGGTGAATACCCAGCAGCGGCAACACATGCACCGATTCGGCGGGCAGGCATGCCAGCACCGCATGATGGTAATCAAGGTAGCGCCGCGTGCCACGTACACCCGTGCTCAGCCACATGCGCAGTTGCCAGGCCCAGCTTTCGGTGATCCCCAGGCGCCGCTGCGGCGGCGCGATCAAGGCGATGCCGATCAGCCGGTCATTGACGAACAGGCCAATGGCAGGAAGTTTCTGAAAGAAATGCTGCTTGACCAGTTCGCGCACGGTGGCGCGCACCCGCTGTTCATAGCCTGGACGCTCGGCTTCGAAGATGTAGGCAAAGGTCGGCTCATGGCGATAAGCCTGATACAGCAGGGAGCGGGCCTCGGGGGAATAGTCGCTGTTGAGCAAGCGAACTTCGGCAAGGGTGGTTAAAGAGTCAGGCATACGGTGAGTCTCCCTGGGCGCCATTCAAAAGATGGCGTTCTTATGAGTACGAACTTACGCGGCACCAGTCGTTCCCAGACATTAGCAGTGCATCTGTCCTACCGCCACGCTGGCCCCCGTCCGACTTGTCCGCTAGCATCGCCCTTTTGCCAGACTGGACTGCCGACCATGAAAATCGTCTCCTTCAATATCAACGGGCTGCGGGCTCGCCCCCATCAGCTGGCGGCGCTGATTGAAAAGCATCAACCCGACGTGATTGGCCTGCAGGAAACCAAGGTGCATGACGACCAGTTCCCCTTGGCCGAAGTACAGGCACTGGGCTATCACGTGTATTACCACGGCCAGAAAGGCCACTACGGCGTGGCCCTGCTGTCGCGCAAAGAAGCCTTGAGCGTGCACAAAGGCTTTGCCAGCGATGAAGAAGATGCCCAGCGCCGCTTTATCTGGGGCACCTTCGCCGATGAAAATGGCCATCCGGTGACCATCATGAACGGCTACTTCCCTCAGGGCGAAAGCCGCGACCACCCAACCAAGTTCCCGGCCAAGCAGCGCTTCTACGAAGACCTGCAACAGCTGCTGGAAAGCCAGTTCAGCAATGACCAGGCACTGGTGGTGATGGGCGACGTGAATATTTCCCCGGAAGACTGCGATATCGGCATCGGCGCCGACAACGCCAAGCGCTGGCTGAAAACCGGCAAGTGCAGCTTCCTGCCGGAAGAGCGCGAGTGGATGGCCCGCCTGAAGAACTGGGGCCTGGTGGACAGCTTCCGTCACCTCAACCCCGATGTGACCGACCGTTTCAGCTGGTTCGACTACCGCAGCCGTGGGTTCGAGGATGAGCCCAAGCGTGGGCTGCGGATTGACGTGATCATGGCCTCCAATGGCTTGCTGCCGCGCGTCAAGGATGCCGGTGTGGATTACGATCTGCGTGGCCTGGAGAAGCCGTCTGACCATGCGCCGATCTGGTTGGAACTGATCTGATTCCCTGGCCGGACTCGGTCAAATGGGGGAGGTCCCGCTGAATCTCCGATTTAGCGCGGTCGCACGACAAACTTGAACCCCTGTGGCGAGCGGGCTTGTCGAATCGTCGCACCGCCCCTCCCACCGTTTGATTGGCAGCATGCCAGTCATATTTATGCAACCTGACTGACTTAATCTCGCGGCACTCCCTTTGGCTTGAGAAGGTGCCGGCATGATGCTGCGCGTTCTGTTCCTGTTGTGTAGCGCGTTTTCCCTCTCGGCTGTTGCTGCCCCTCTACCCGTTCCCGACCAAGGCCCTGCCCTGCGCATCCAGGGCTCGAACACTATTGGCGCAGCGCTGGGGCCGGCGCTGATCAAGGGTTTGATGGAGCAGCAGGGGCTGCAAGGCGTACACAGCGAACCCGCCGAAGGCGCCAATGAACAAAGGGTCGTCGGCAAGACACGCCAGGGCAAGGTCGTGACCATAGAGGTCGCGGCCCATGGCTCCAGCACCGGGTTTGTCGCGCTGAAAAAATCCAGCGCCGACCTGGCAGCTTCATCCCGCCCGATCAAGGACAGTGAACTGGTGGAGCTCGAACCCCTGGGTGACCTGAAAAGCCCTGAGGCCGAGCAGGTCATCGCCATCGACGGCCTGGCGATCATCCTCAATCCGCGCAACCCGCTGGACACCCTGAACACCGAGCAACTGGCGCAGATCTTCAATGGCGAAATCAGTACCTGGGAGGCCCTGGGCGGTGTCGGCGGGACGATCAATCTGTACGCGCGCGATGACCAGTCCGGTACCTATGACACCTTCAAGGAACTGGTGCTGAGCCGGCGCGGCAAACCCCTGGCGGCGTCCGCCAAGCGTTTCGAGTCCAGCGAGCAATTGTCCGACGCGGTGAGCCGTGACCCCCATGGCATCGGCTTTATCGGCCTGCCCTATGTGCGTCAGGCCAAGGCGGTGGCGATTGTCGATGGTGACTCGCAACCCATGTTGCCCTTGAACAGCCTGATCGCCACGGAGGATTACCCTCTCTCCCGACGACTGTTCTTTTACCTGCCACCGTCCACACGTAATCCATGGGCCAAGGCGCTGGTGGACTTTACCCAGAGCAGCAAAGGCCAGGCGATTGTCGCGGCCAACGGATTTATCGCACAGCAGGTGCAGGCGATTGGGGTAGAGCCGCGCGCGTCGATGCCCGAGGACTATCAGGCGATCGCCCGCGACGCCCAGCGCCTGACGGTGAATTTTCGTTTCGAGGAAGGCAGCGCCAGCCTGGATAACAAGGCGCGTCAGGATCTGCAACGCGTGGTGGCCTATATCAAAAGCCACGACAAGCTCGACAAGCAGGTGACGCTGGTAGGGTTTGGCGATGCCAAGAGTGACCCGCAGCGCGCGGCGCTGCTGTCGAAATTGCGGGCGATGGCGGTGCGCCGTGAATTGGTCAAGAGCGGCGTGGTGCTGAGGGATATTCGCGGGTTCGGCGCGCAGATGCCGGTGGCGGCGAATACCGCGGATGAAGGGCGGATCAAGAATCGGCGGGTGGAGGTTTGGGTGTACTGAGGGCTGTGGGATCTTCAGGGCCTGATCCGGCCTCATCGGGGGCAAGCCCCCTCCCACATTTTGATTTGGGCATACATTCAAAGTGTGGGAGGGGGCTTGCCCCCGATTGCAGGCGACGCGGTGTTACTGCCCGCTGCGCATCATCTCCCGTGGCACATACTTGCCGATCTCGAACTTGCCGATCGCCGCGCGGTGCACTTCGTCCGGGCCGTCGGCCAGGCGCAGGGTACGTTGCATGGCGTACATGTAGGCCAGCGGAAAGTCGTTGGAAACCCCGGCGCCACCATGAATCTGGATCGCGCGGTCGATCACTTTCAACGCCACATTCGGCGCCACGACCTTGATCTGGGCGATTTCGCTTTTCGCCACTTTGTTGCCCACGGTGTCCATCATGTACGCCGCTTTCAGGGTCAGCAGGCGCGCCATGTCAATTTCCATGCGCGAGTCGGCGATCTTGTCGATATTGCCGCCCAGGCGTGCCAATGGCTTGCCGAATGCGGTGCGGCTGACGGCGCGCTTGCACATCAATTCCAGTGCGCGCTCGGCCATGCCGATGGAGCGCATGCAGTGGTGGATGCGGCCCGGGCCAAGGCGACCTTGGGCGATTTCAAAGCCACGGCCTTCGCCGAGCAGCACGTTTTCATACGGCACGCGCACATTGTCGAACAGCACTTCGGCGTGGCCATGGGGCGCGTCGTCGTAACCGAACACCGGCAGCGGGCGCACAATTTTCACCCCCGGGGCGTCCACCGGCACCAGGATCATCGAGTGTTGCTGGTGACGCGGTGCATCAGGATTGCTCAGGCCCATGAAGATCAGGATCTTGCAGCGCGGGTCGCAGGCGCCGGAGGTCCACCACTTCTTGCCGTTGATCACCCACTCGTCGCCCTGGCGTTCGGCGCGGGCAGCCATGTTGGTGGCATCCGAGGAGGCCACATCGGGCTCGGTCATGGCGAAGGCCGAGCGGATTTCGCCGCGCAGCAGCGGTTGGAGCCAGCGTTGTTTCTGCTCTTCGTTGGCGTAGCGCACCAGCACTTCCATGTTGCCGGTGTCGGGGGCCGAGCAGTTGAACGGCTCCGGGCCCAGCAGCGAGCGGCCCATGATCTCGGCCAGTGGCGCGTATTCAAGGTTGGTCAGGCCGGCGCCCAGCTCGGATTCAGGCAGGAACAGGTTCCACAGGCCCTCGGCTTTGGCTTTCGCCTTCAGCTCTTCCATGATCGCGGTGGGCTGCCAGCGGTCGCCTTCGCTGACCTGGCGTTCGAACACCGGCTCGGCCGGGTAAACGTAAGCGTCCATGAACGCTGTAACGCGTTCACGCAGTTCCTGAACCTTGGGCGAATAGGCGAAATCCATGAGCAGCTCCCTTCTTGGAGAGGTTGTTTAGGTCATGCATTCGATGCTAGAACAGCGTTGATAATTTACCTAGCCTATTCTCGGCGTGTATTAACATTCATCACCGATATATGATCGACGTATGGCCACCTAACAATAAGAGCGCAACGAAATGAATCTGAGCAAGGTCGACCTCAACCTCTTCATCGTCTTTGACGCGATCTACACCGAAGCCAACCTGACCCGCGCCGGGCAGATTGTCGGCATTACCCAACCAGCGGTATCCAACGCTCTGGCCCGCTTGCGCGAGACCTTCAACGACCCGCTGTTCGTGCGCACCGCCCAAGGCATGGTGCCCACGCCGATGGCGCAGAACATCATCGGTCCGGTGCGCAATGCGTTGTCGTTGCTGCGGGTGTCGGTGCAGGAAAGCCGGATTTTCAACCCTCAGCAGGCGGCCAAGACCTATCGCATCAGCATGACCGACCTCACCGAGGCGGTGATCCTGCCGTTGCTGTTCCAGCGTCTGCGCCGCCTGGCACCGACGGTGGTGATCGAGAGTTTCCTGTCCAAGCGCCGCGAAACCACCAAGGAACTGGCCGCCGGGCGCCTGGATTTTGCCGTGGACGCGCCGCTCAACACCGACCCGCAGGTGCGCCACGTCAAGCTGATGGAAGACCGCTACGTCTGTGCCATGCGCAAGGGCCATCCCATGGCGGGCAAGGACAAATTCACCTTGGATGACTACCTGTCGCTGACCCATATCCATATCTCCAGCCGCCGAAATGGCCTGGGCCATGTCGACCTGGCCCTGGGCAAGATGGGCATCCAGCGCAAGATTGCCCTGCGCTCCCAGCATTACCTGATGGCCTCCCAAGTGTTGCAGCAGACCGACATGGTGATGACCGTGCCCGAACGCTTCGCCCGCCGTCATGACCTGCACTGGTTCAACCTGCCGGTCAATGACGTGCCGCCGGTGGAAACCCACCTGTACTGGCACGAAAGCACCGACCAGGACCCGGCCAACCGCTGGATGCGTGAGCAAATGATCGAGTTGTGCCAGCAAGTCACGGCTCACGAAAAGAAGCTGGATAAACAGCAGGCCTGAGGGTGAAAAGCCTCCCCTGTGGGAGGGGGCTTGCCCCCGATGGGCTGCGCAGCGGCCCTTGACGTTCACGTCAACCTGCCATTAGCTTAACGCCAAGACCTTCTTGAGCGCCCCCATGAGCACGACCTACAGCATCTCCGACCTCGCCCGCGAGCTCGACATCACCACCCGCGCCATTCGCTTCTATGAAGAACAAGGCCTGCTGGCCCCGGAACGCCGCGGCCAGGAACGCATCTACTCGGCGCGGGACAAGGTCAGCCTGAAGCTGATCCTGCGTGGCAAGCGCATCGGTTTTTCCCTGGCCGAGTGCCGTGAATTGATCGAACTCTACGACCCCGCCAGCGGCAACCATATCCAGCTCAACAGCATGCTGGCGAAGATCGCCGAACGCCGTGAACAGTTGGAGCAACAGTTGCTGGATATCGAACAAATGAAGCTGGAACTGGACACCGCCGAAGAGCGCTGCACCCAGGCCCTGGCCGAGACCATCCAAGGCCAGGCTGGCCATTGAACAGAAGGTAGTTGCCATGTCCCTCCCCTACCACGTGCGCCTGGTCGAAGTCGGCCCGCGCGACGGTTTGCAGAACGAAGCCCAACCCATCAGCGTGGCCGACAAGGTGCAGTTGGTGGATGCCCTGAGTGCCGCCGGCCTGGGCTATATCGAGGTGGGCAGTTTCGTCTCGCCCAAATGGGTGCCACAGATGGCCGGTTCCGGTGAGGTGTTTGCGCAGATCCAGCGCAAGCCCGGTGTCACCTATGGCGCGTTGGCACCGAACCTGCGCGGGTTTGAAGACGCGCTGGCGGCCGGCGTGAAGGAAGTCGCAGTGTTTGCGGCAGCCTCCGAGGCGTTTTCCCAGCGCAATATCAACTGTTCCATCAGCGAAAGCCTGGAGCGTTTTGCGCCGATCATGGCGGCGGCCAAGCAGCACGGCATCAGTGTGCGTGGCTATGTGTCCTGTGTGCTGGGTTGCCCGTACGAAGGCGCGGTCGCCCCGGAGCAAGTGGCGGCAGTGGCTCGTGAGCTGTATGCCATGGGCTGCTATGAAGTGTCCCTGGGCGACACCATCGGCACCGGCACGGCCGGCGCCACGCGGCGGCTGTTCGAGGTGGTGGGTGCGCAGGTACCGCGGGACAAGTTGGCGGGGCACTTCCACGACACGTATGGGCAGGCGATCGCCAATGTCTACGCCAGCCTGTTGGAAGGGATCAATGTGTTCGACAGCTCTATCGCGGGCCTCGGCGGCTGCCCCTACGCCAAGGGCGCCAGCGGTAACGTCGCCACCGAGGACGTGGTGTACCTGCTCGATGGGCTGGGGATCCACACGGGCATCGACCTGGAGCAACTGATCCGGGCCGGCCAACAGATCTGCACAGTGCTGGGCCGCCCCACCGGTTCGCGTGTGGCCAAGGTGCGTAGCACACAGTGAGTAACCGATCCGTGACGATGTGTTACCGCACCGCTACACATCGAGTAACACGGGAACATATTTTGTGGCATTCGCCGTAGGCCAAATCGCACACAAAAATTAACTCATTGATTCTAAAAGACTTTATAAAGTTGGCACGGGTTCTGCTATCTCTATGGCATAACAAGAATAAAAAGCGCCAAACCTAATAAAAATAAGACGTAACGACTCTGACATAACAAAAACAACACGGCAGAGACGCAGCTAACAGATTTTTTTGGAGAAGATGTGCTTCGCAGGGTACGGCATGCCGAAACCCGCAACCGGATAGAGAAAAATAAAACTACCTCAGGTAGCTGCCACTGGTTGGATCGCTTGCGAAGAAGCAGATCAGCGCTCAAAAAAATACGTTTGCTCTTGACCCCGGATGGGGGTCGCCAAAAACAGCGGTAAAGGGTCACGGTTACCAAAAACAACAACAGACCGCCCCTCAATAATAAAAAAAGAGCAGGCAACGACAAATTAAAGGGGACCCTAGGGTCCCCTTTGTGCTGTGTGCACGCCTCCTCAGGCAGAGGCGCTTTCCCTCAGTCGTTGCGCGACGCCAACTCCTCGATACTGATCTCGCGCATGCGGAATTTCTGGACCTTGCCCGTGACGGTCATCGGAAATTCGTCCACGAACTTGAAATGCTTGGGCGTCTTGAAGTGCGCGATGCGCCCCTTGCACCAGGTGTGCAACTCCAGCGCGCTGGCCACGTGCCCAGGGTGAAACTTGACCCAGGCCACAATCTCTTCGCCATAACGCTCATCCGGAACACCAATAACCTGCACGTCGGCCACCGCCGGATGGGTAAAGAAAAACTCTTCCAGCTCCCGCGGGTACACGTTCTCGCCACCGCGAATGATCATGTCTTTGTTGCGCCCGGCGATGCATACGTAGCCGTGCGCGTCCATGGTCGCCAGGTCGCCGGTGTGCATCCAGCCCGCGTCGTCGATGGCCTCGCGGGTACCTTCCGGGTTGTTCCAGTAGCCAAGCATCACACTGTAGCCACGGGTACACAGCTCGCCCGTCTCGCCGCGCGCCACGGTGTTACCGTCGATGTCGATGATCTTGTGTTCGAGGTGTGGCTGGGTACGCCCCACCGTGGTGACCCGACGCTCCAGGTCATCATCGGCGCCGGTCTGCAACGACACCGGGCTGGTTTCGGTCATGCCGTAGGCAATCTGCACCTCGCCCATATGCAATTCGCCGATGACCCGGCGCATCACTTCAATGGGGCACGTGGCGCCGGCCATGATGCCGGTACGCAGGGACGACAGCTCCAACTCGCCCCGGCGCGGATGATCGAGCATGGCGATAAACATGGTGGGCACGCCGTACAGGCCAGTGGCGCGCTCTTCGGCGACGGCGGTGAGCGTCAGCAGCGGATCGAAGCCGTCATTGGGGTAGATCATGGTGGTGCCATGGGTGATACAGCCCAGGTTGCCCATCACCATGCCAAAGCAGTGGTACAGCGGCACCGGGATCACCAGGCGATCCTGCGCGGTGAGGCCCAGGCTTTCGCCGACCATGTAGCCGTTGTTGAGGATGTTGTGGTGACTGAGGGTGGCTCCCTTGGGGAAGCCGGTAGTGCCGGAGGTGTACTGGATATTGACGGCTTGATCAAAGCTCAGGCTGGCTTGACGGCTGCGCACCTGTTCCGGCGCGACTCCCGCCCCGAGTGCTGCCAACTGCGACCAGGGCAGGAAACCCGGGGGCGGATTGGGGTCAAGGCTGATGACGCCACGCAGGTCGGGCTTCAGCGCCTGCACCATGGCATGGTAATCGGACGTCTTGAATGACCCGGCGCACACCAGCCACTGGCAACCGGATTGCTTGAGCACGTATTCCAACTCACTGCTGCGATAGGCCGGGTTGATATTGACCAGGATCACCCCGAGCTTGGCGCTGGCGATTTGGCTGATACACCATTCGGCGCAATTGGGCGCCCAGATGCCCAGGCGGTCGCCGGTTTGCATGCCCAGGGCCAGGAACGCTCGGGCGTGCAGGTCAACGGTCTCGGCCAGTTGCCGCCAGGTGTAGCGGCGCTGTTGGTGGCGCACCACCAGGGCTTCGCCATCAGGATGCTGCGCAACGGTGCGATCGAAGGCCTGACCGATGGTCATGGCCAGCAGCGTCTTGTCCTGGGAGCCACGGCTGTAGCTCGGATTCGGTTGATCCATAACGACCCCTGTTGTCTTTTTTGTAGGTTGACGTAAACGTAAACTACGATTGACAGCACCGCAACGCAAGCTTACGTTAACGTAAAGGTGATCGCCCTCCCCCGGCGCCCCACCCACATAACAACAAAGCTCAACTTAAGGTGCCCGTCCATGAGTTATCCCTCCCTGAACTTCGCCCTCGGTGAAACCATCGACATGTTGCGCGACCAGGTGCAGTCCTTCGTGGCCAAGGAGATCGCCCCTCGCGCGGCACAGATCGACATCGACAACCTGTTTCCCGCCGACCTGTGGCGCAAGTTTGGCGACATGGGCCTGCTGGGCATCACGGTGCCGGAAGCGTACGGCGGTGCCGGCCTGGGTTACCTGGCCCACGTGGTGGCCATGGAAGAAATCAGCCGCGGTTCGGCGTCGGTGGCGCTGTCCTACGGCGCCCACTCCAACCTCTGCGTCAATCAGATCAACCGCAACGGCAACCATGAGCAGAAGCTCAAGTACCTGCCTCAACTGATCAGCGGCGAACATGTGGGCGCCCTGGCCATGAGCGAGCCGAATGCCGGCTCCGATGTGGTCTCGATGAAGCTGCGCGCCGACAAGCGTGGCGACCGCTACGTGCTCAACGGCAGCAAGACCTGGATCACCAACGGCCCTGACGCCAACACCTATGTGATCTACGCCAAGACCGACCTGGAAAAGGGCCCCCACGGCATCACCGCATTCATCGTCGAGCGTGACTGGAAAGGCTTCAGCCGCAGCAACAAGTTCGACAAACTGGGCATGCGCGGCTCCAACACCTGCGAGCTGTTTTTCGATGATGTGGAAGTCCCCGAAGACAATATCCTCGGTGCCCTCAACGGCGGTGTGAAAGTGCTGATGAGCGGCCTGGACTACGAACGCGTGGTGCTCTCCGGTGGCCCGACCGGGATCATGCAGGCGTGCATGGACCTGATCGTGCCCTACATCCACGACCGCAAGCAGTTCGGCCAGAGCATCGGCGAATTCCAGCTGATCCAGGGCAAGGTCGCCGACATGTACACCCAACTCAATGCCAGCCGCGCCTACCTCTACGCGGTGGCGCAAGCCTGCGAGCGTGGCGAAACCACGCGCAAGGATGCGGCCGGGGTGATCCTCTACAGCGCCGAACGCGCGACGCAGATGGCCCTCGATGCCATCCAGATCCTCGGCGGCAACGGCTATATCAACGAATTCCCTGCCGGACGCCTGCTGCGTGACGCCAAGCTGTATGAAATCGGGGCCGGCACCAGTGAAATTCGGCGGATGCTGATCGGTCGCGAACTCTTCAACGAAACCCGCTGAAGGAGCACGTCATGGCCACCTTGCACACCCAGCTCAACCCTCGCTCGGCGGAGTTCATCGCCAATGACGCAGCGATGCGCCAACAGGTCGACGCCCTGCACACCCTGCTCGCCCACGTGCAGCAGGGTGGCGGCGCCAAGGCCCAGGAGCGCCACACTTCACGCGGCAAACTGTTGCCACGCGAGCGCATCAACCGCTTGCTCGACCCAGGCTCACCGTTCCTTGAACTCAGCCAACTGGCCGCCCACCAGGTGTATGGCGAAGACGTGCCTGCCGCCGGCGTGATTGCCGGGATTGGCCGGGTCGAAGGGGTCGAATGCATGATCGTCGCCAACGATGCCACGGTGAAGGGCGGCTCCTACTACCCGCTGACCGTGAAGAAACACCTGCGCGCCCAAACCATCGCCGAGCAGAATCGCCTGCCGTGCATCTACCTGGTGGACTCCGGTGGCGCCAACCTGCCGCGCCAGGATGAAGTGTTCCCCGACCGTGAGCACTTCGGGCGGATCTTCTTCAACCAGGCGAACATGAGTGCCCAGGGCATCCCGCAGATCGCCGTGGTGATGGGTTCGTGCACCGCCGGCGGCGCCTACGTGCCGGCGATGGCCGACGAAGCGATCATGGTGCGCCAGCAGGCCACCATCTTCCTCGCCGGCCCGCCGCTGGTGAAGGCGGCGACCGGTGAAGTGGTCAGCGCTGAAGACCTCGGCGGTGCCGATGTGCACTGCAAGATTTCTGGCGTAGCCGACCACTATGCCGACAGCGACGAGCACGCCCTGGCCCTGGCCCGCCGCAGCGTCGCCCACCTCAATTGGCATAAGCAGGGCCAGTTGCTGCAACGCACGCCGGTGGCGCCGTTGTATAGCAGCGAGGAGCTCTATGGCGTGATCCCGGCCGATGCCAAGCAACCGTTCGATGTGCACGAAGTGATCGCACGGCTGGTGGACGGCTCGGTGTTCGATGAATTCAAGGCCCTGTTCGGCACCACCCTGGTGTGCGGTTTTGCCCACTTGCACGGCTATCCGATTGCGATCCTGGCCAACAACGGGATTTTGTTTGCGGAAGCCGCGCAAAAAGGCGCGCACTTTATCGAGCTGGCCTGCCAGCGCGGGATTCCGCTGCTGTTCTTGCAGAACATCACCGGCTTTATGGTCGGCCAGAAATACGAGGCCGGCGGTATCGCCAAGCATGGCGCCAAGCTGGTCACCGCCGTGGCCTGCGCCAAGGTGCCGAAATTCACGGTGATCATCGGCGGCAGCTTTGGTGCCGGTAACTATGGGATGTGCGGCCGCGCCTACGACCCGCGCTTTTTATGGATGTGGCCGAACGCGCGCATCGGTGTGATGGGTGCCGAGCAGGCCGCAGGGGTGCTGGTGCAGGTCAAGCGTGAACAGGCCGAACGTGCAGGGGTTGCGTTCAGTGCCGAAGAAGAAGCGGCGATCAAGCAGCCGATCCTCGACCAGTATGAAACCCAGGGCCATCCCTACTACTCCAGCGCGCGCTTGTGGGACGACGGCGTCATCGACCCGATGCAGACCCGCGACGTGCTGGCCCTGGCGCTGTCTGCCGCGCTGAATGCCCCCATCGAGCCGAGCCGCTTCGGCGTGTTCCGCATGTAACCTGTAGGAGCGAGCTTGCTCGCGAAGGTCGTTAACGATAACGCGAGCATTCTGGATGAACGCGTTGCCTGGACGTTTTTCGCGAGCAAGCTCGCTCCTACAGGAGACCTCTCATCATCATGGAGCTCCTTGCATGAGCGATTTCAACACCCTCGAACTGATCACCGACAGCCGTGGCTTTGCCACGCTGTGGCTCAGTCGTGAAGCCAAGAACAACGCATTTAACGCCGAGATGATCCGCGAACTGATCATCGCCCTCGACCAGGTGCAAGGTGATCCGTCCCTGCGCTTCCTGGTCCTGCGCGGGCGCGGTAAGCACTTCAGCGCCGGGGCCGACCTGGCCTGGATGCAGCAATCGGCCGAGCTGGACTACCACACCAACCTGGACGACGCCCGCGAACTGGCCGAGCTGATGTACAACCTGGCGAAGCTGAAGATCCCCACCCTGGCAGTGGTGCAAGGCGCGGCCTACGGTGGCGCATTGGGCCTGATCAGTTGCTGCGACATGGCGATTGGTGCCGATGACGCACAGTTCTGCCTGTCAGAAGTGCGTATTGGCTTGGCGCCAGCGGTGATCAGCCCGTTTGTGGTACAGGCGATCGGCGAGCGCGCAGCCCGGCGTTATGCGCTGACGGCCGAACGGTTTGGCGGCCAACGGGCGCGGGATATTGGGCTGCTGGCGGAAAGCTATCCGACCGATACGCTGGAACAACAGGTCGCGCAATGGGTTGCCAACCTGCTGCAAAACAGCCCGGCGGCGATGCGCGCCAGCAAAGACTTGTTGCGCGAGGTCGGTAACGGCGCCCTCACCCCGGCCCTGCGCCGTTATTGCGAAAATGCCATCGCCCGCATTCGCGTCAGCGCCGAAGGCCAGGAAGGCTTGCGCGCGTTCCTGCAAAAACGTACGCCCAGCTGGCAATCCCAGGAGCCCCGTTCATGAGCACACTGACCACCGTACTGGTGGCCAACCGTGGTGAAATCGCCTGCCGGGTGATGCGCACCGCCAAGGCCATGGGCTTGACCACCGTCGCTGTACACAGCGCCACGGACCGCGACGCGCGCCATAGTCGCGAGGCGGATATCCGCGTCGACCTGGGGGGCAGCAAAGCCACGGACAGCTACCTGCAGATCGACAAATTGATCGCCGCGGCCCAGTCCAGCGGCGCCCAGGCGATTCATCCGGGCTACGGCTTCCTGTCGGAAAACGCCGGGTTTGCCCGCGCGGTCGAGGCCGCTGGCTTGATCTTCCTCGGCCCGCCCGCCTCGGCGATCGACGCCATGGGCAGCAAGTCGGCCGCCAAAGCGTTGATGGAGACCGCCGGCGTGCCGCTGGTGCCGGGTTACCACGGCGAAGCCCAGGACCTGGAGACGTTCCGCGATGCCTGCGCGCGTATCGGCTACCCGGTGCTGCTCAAGGCCACGGCCGGCGGCGGCGGCAAGGGAATGAAAGTGGTCGAGGACGTCAGTCAGTTGGCCGAGGCATTGGCCTCTGCCCAGCGCGAGGCGCTGTCGTCGTTCGGCAATGGGCAGATGCTGGTGGAAAAATACCTGCTCAAGCCGCGCCATGTGGAGATCCAGGTGTTTGCCGACCAGCAGGGGCATTGCCTGTACCTCAATGAGCGCGATTGCTCGATCCAGCGTCGGCACCAAAAAGTCGTCGAGGAAGCCCCGGCGCCTGGCTTGAGTACTGAACAGCGCAAGGCCATGGGCGAAGCGGCGGTACGCGCAGCCCAGGCCATTGGCTATGTGGGCGCGGGCACGGTGGAATTTCTGCTGGATGCCCGTGGCGAGTTTTTCTTTATGGAAATGAACACGCGCCTGCAAGTGGAACACCCGGTGACTGAAGCGATTACCGGCCTCGATCTGGTGGCCTGGCAGATTCGCGTGGCCCAGGGTGAAGCGCTGCCGATCACCCAGGCACAAGTGCCGCTGATCGGCCATGCCATCGAAGTACGGCTGTACGCCGAAGACCCCTCCAACGATTTCCTGCCGGCCACCGGGCACCTGGCGCTGTACCGCGAATCGGCCCCCGGCCCGGGGCGACGCGTGGACAGCGGCGTCGAGCAGGGCGACAGCGTGTCGCCCTTCTACGACCCGATGCTCGGCAAGCTGATTGCCTGGGGCGAAGACCGTGAACAGGCGCGATTGCGGCTGTTGAGCATGCTGGATGAATTTGCGGTGGGCGGGCTGCGGACCAACCTGAGCTTCCTGCGTCGAATCATCGCCCACCCCGCGTTTGCCGCGGCGGAACTGGATACCGGGTTTATCCCGCGCTATCAGGATGAGCTGCTGCCGGTACCTGGCGCCTTGAGCGATGAGTTCTGGCAGGCCGCGGCCGCGGCGTTCATACAGAGCTTGCCGGCCGGTGACGGGCCTTGGGCGGACACGCGCGGTTTTCGTGCCGGCCTGCCCGCCGAAGTCTCGCTGCACTTGAGCTGCAATGGGCAGGATCGGTTGGTGACATTACCCACCCAGCCCCCGCTGTTGCGCGGCGAACAGCTGCTGATCGAGCACCAGGGCGTACGCCGCGCTCATCTGGCGGTGCGCAGCGAAAGCACCCTGTACCTGCGCTGGGATGGCGAGTTGCACGCGGTCAGCCTGTTCGACCCGATTGCAGCGGTCGAGGCCGGCCAGCTCCATCAAGGCGGCCTGACCGCGCCCATGAACGGCAGCATCGTGCGGGTGCTGGTGGAAGTCGGCCAAGCCGTGGAGGCCGGCATGCAACTGGTGGTGCTGGAAGCCATGAAGATGGAACACAGCATCCGTGCGCCCCAGGCCGGGGTGATCAAGGCGTTGTTCTGCGAGGAAGGCGAAATGGTTGCCGAAGGCTGCGCGCTGGTGGAGCTCGAAACAGCCGACTAGAACTTCGCCGTGGCCTGCACCACCACGCCGAGGATGCGGCAATCCTCGGTGAACCGCTGCTTCGGATAGGTGGGGTTGAGCGGCACCAGGTAAAGCTGGCCGCTTTCTTCCATGAGTTGGCGAAAAGTCGCCTGGGGGCTGTCAGCCCATTGGGCGACCACCAGCTTGCCAGGTTGGGCATCGATAGCCGGGTCCACCAGGATCAGCATGCCCGCACCGATGCTCAGGCCGCTGGGGGCGGTCATGGCGTCTCCCCTCACCGGGAGCCAGAAGGCGTCCCCGCGGGCGTGGTAGTCCGTCAGTTCGAAGCGGGTGGTGGCGTACGCGCCGTGCTCTTCGCGAATTTCGCACATGCCCGTCCAATCGTTGACCGGGTATCGAAAATACGGGTTGTAGGGAGGTTGCGCGGGCAGTGCCTCGGCGGTCTTTTCGCGAATCTGCAAGGCGACTTCCAGGTAGCCCAGCCCCAGTTCCGCGAGAACCCGGTTCATGTCGGCCAGGCTTGGCACACGGCGTTTGTTGAGCCAATGGCCCACCCCGCCCTGGGACATGCCCAGGCGTTCGGCCAGTTGATCCTGCGTGACCTTGCGGTCTTTCATGTTGGCTTTGACCAACGCTATCCAGTTATCCATGGTGCGTGACAATACGATGCGTATTTTTCAGGGCAATAAACAGTTTGTAGTAATCCATAAAACGACATAAATACGATACGTACTATCATCGAACATAAGGTTTTCGACACCCACCCAGAGTACCGCCCCTTATGACGACAAGCCCGCACCGCCTGCCTGAAACACCCGAAACCAGCGAATTGCTCGACATGCGCGGCAGCAGCGCCGCCCAGCGAGCCCTGGACTATTACTTGAAAGAAGATATGTCGCCATCGCCCTCGGATGACACCTTCTTTCGCGTCAAACCCGACATCAGCCACGAAGAAGCCCTGGTGCACGCCTCGGACCTGTTGCGCAGTGCTGCCGCCACCGCCTACGAATCAGCGAACAGCCATCAAGGCAATCAACGCGACCTGGCATTCTCAGTGGTGTATTTGATCGATATGGCGAAGGCGATGGTGGAGCGGTCGCTGCAGGCGCCGAAGGCTCAGGCAAGCGTGTGACGGGCGCGCAGGAAAAATATTTCTATCTCACGGATAAAAACATTTGACTTGCAAATGATAATGATTATTATTGGGCTCAGCTGATCGCGAGATCAGTCGATAGACCAAGGGACCTTAGGTCGGACTCTTGGAATATCTCCTCATCAGGCTAATCACGGTTTTTGACCCGGCTCTTTGGCCGGGTCTTTTTTTTTGCCAGTTTCCCTGGCATGACTTCAGGCTAATGAAGACTGTGTGTTGCTGAATGGCGCGCATGGTAGCAAAAGACCATCGTCCAAAGAAAGCCGATCGAAGGCTCTAGCCCAGATCTTTGAGAAATAGCGCTTGAGAATCAATCTCATAGATTCTAAGCTGCCCCAGCGTCAAGGACGACGCCCCCCTCCTCCGCAACAATTTTGCGTCAAGATTTTGCCCGGTGCCTGTGTAATATAACCGCCACAACATTCATACCCAGGCAACCCGACTATGACCGTGGCCTTGACCTCTATCAAGATCAGCACCGACTTCGACAGTGGCAATATCCAGGTTCTGGATGCCAGCGATGCCTATCAGTTGCTGCTCGCCATCGAACCCGATACCCGCAGCGCACATTTCCAGTGGTTCCACTTCAAGGCCGAAGGCATGCACGTGGGCCATACCCACACTTTCCGCCTGAGCAACGCCAGCCATTCTTCCTATAAGCATGCGTGGAGCGGCTACAACGCTGTCGCCTCCTACGACCATATCAACTGGTTCCGCGTGCCCACGCGCTTTGATGGCGAGACCTTGCACATCAGCCTCGAAACCCGTGAGAAACACGCCTGGTTCGCCTACTTCGAACCCTACAGCCGCGAACGCCACGACTGGCTGATCGAGCAGGCCGTGACCCGCGCAGGCGCTAAATTGCTGGCCACCGGTAAAAGTGTCGAAGGCCGTGATATCCAGTTGCTACGTCGTGGCAAAGGCGGCAGCAACCGGCGCAAGGTCTGGATCATCGCCCAGCAACACCCCGGCGAACACATGGCCGAATGGTTCATGGAAGGCATCATCGAACGCCTGCAACAGGATGGCGATGCCGAGCTGAGGAAGCTCCTGGCCGTTGCCGACCTGTACCTGATCCCCAACATGAACCCTGACGGTGCCTTCCATGGCCACTTGCGCACCAACGCCATGGGCCAGGACCTCAACCGCGCGTGGCAGAGCGCCAACCAGGAAACCAGCCCGGAAGTGCTGTTCGTGCAGCAACAGATGGAAAAGCATGGCGTCGACCTGTTCCTCGACATCCATGGCGACGAGGAAATCCCCTACGTGTTCACCGCCGGTTGCGAAGGCAACCCGGGATACACCCCGCGCATCGAAGCCCTGGAAAAACACTTCCGCAGCCACCTGAGCGCGCTGACCCGTGACTTCCAGACCACCCACGGCTACACCCGCGACCTGCCGGGCGAAGCCAACATGACCTTGGCCTGCAATGCCGTCGGCGAGAAATACGATTGCCTTTCGCTGACCCTGGAAATGCCGTTCAAGGACAACGACGATGCGCCCAACCCACACACCGGCTGGTCGGGCAAACGCTCGATGCAATTGGGTAAGGATGTGTTGAGCACGATCGCCGATATCGTGACCGTCCTGCGCTAACCCTTGCCTGGTCCGGCAAGGGTTCAATGGCAGCCTCAGTCTTTGGTACCGGTCATGCTTTGCAACACGCCATCGCGCCGAATCAGCCCGTGGAATAACGCCGCCGCCAGGTGCAAAAGCACCGTCAGGAACAGCAGGTAGGCCAGATACCCATGGGCCTTGCGTAACACCGCGAACAACGGTGCATTCGCGCCCACCAGCGCCGGCAGCTGTATCGAACTGCTCAGCATCACCGGGTCGCCCGCCGCTGAAATCATCGCCCAACCCAGCAGCGGCAGCACCAGCATCAAGGCATACAGCACCAGGTGAGACGCCTTGGCCGCCAGTGTTTGCCACAACGGCAAATCGCTGGGCAGCGGTGGTTGGCGCGTGGAAAAGCGCACCACCAGCCGCACGATCACCAGCGCCAGAATCGCAATCCCCAACGGCTTGTGCAGGTGAATCAACCATTCATGCCGCTCGGACACCGACGCGGCCAACCCCGCACCGATAAACAGCATCGCGATGATCATCAGCGCCATCAACCAATGCAGCAGGCGCGCCAGGGGCGTGAAAAACCGTGGTTGGGCATTCATGGCTTCGACTCCTGAGGGGCATTGTGCAAGGGGCTGACTTCGCCAGCGCGACGCAGGTAAGAACTGGCATACGCAGCCGAACGGGCCGCCAGCAGCGGATCATTGGATGCCTCGATGCCGCTCGGCAAAATCAGCGGGTCGAAGTTGATGTCACGGCAATCCCCATCGACCTGTGGCTGGCTGCTGTCCAGCACCAGGCTGCCGACGTTGATGACCTTGTGCTCACCGGCCCAGGTCTTGCTCGCATCGTCCAGCGGGTCACCGGGGTTGGCCAGGGTCATGTTCAATTGCCAACGCAGCGGTCCTGCCGCCAGGCGTTGCACCAGGTCTTTCTCCAGAAAGTCATTGCCTGCCGGTGCGCTATCGCCGGGTGCATCCTGGCTCTGCGGTACGACGCCCCAACGCACGGCCTGGCGTTTGCCGTCGGCGTTCACCAGGTAAAACGCATTGATGCCGTTGTAGGTTTCAGTGGCATAGCTGGCCGATGGCCTGGCGGTCTTGACCCACGCCAGGAACGGCGCGGTCTCAGGGTGAGAAGCAAAAAACGCCGGCATACTCGCCGGGTTCGGCTTGCCGGTGGCCGGGTCGGGCGCGCCGGCCTTGAGCAGTTGATAGAACGCCTCGGGCGTGCCCACCGGGAACACCGGCATGCTGTTCATCCCAGTGCGCCATTGCTGGCCGTTGGCTTGGGTAAATTGCACGGCAAAACTGCGGATCGGCACGCTGCTGTCCGGTGCATAGGGGTTGCCGCTGGGCAAGGCAAATCGGCCGATGATGGGGGTTTTGGCTGCGCTGAAGACTTGGGCGCTGGAATACGCGCGCGCCTCGGCGCTGCTCTCGAAATAACCCGCGACGCACACACCCTTGGCGTGGTTGCGGCGGAACCCCGGATGCACACCGTTATTGGTTTCCAGGGCATTGACCAGCGTCGTGGGCCGCAGGCGTTGTGGGTCGAGGGTGCCGTTGACGTAGGCAAACGCCCCCGCAACAACCGCAACAACCGCACCGATGCCGACAAGTCGAGCAATCAGGCTCGCAGTACTCAGCGCAAGACGGGGTGGTGGTGAGTGATCTACCATCAGGAAACTCCAGGGCCAAGGGCCTTTGGCGGTGAACATAGGGTCGGTGCATTGAGACGAATGCCGATCCGCTCTATTCCCTGGCCTTTGATTTATTTTCGAGAAAGGGGAATAACCTTCAGCGCCGGACGTCTCTCTAGTCCCAACGTAGCGACCAGCCAGCATCCCATGCACGCACTCGACGAACAGTTACGTGAACTCATCCCCAGGCTGCGGCGCTTTGCCGTGTCCCTGACCCGTCACGCCAGCAGCGCCGACGACTTGGTGCAGTCGACCCTGGAACGGGCGATCATCCGCTGGGACGACAAACGTCTGGAAGGCGACCTGCGCGCCTGGCTGTTCTCGATCCTCTACCGGCAGTTCCTCGACGCCCATCGACGCAGCCGCCGCTATGCACGCATGCTCGATTTTTTCACCGGGCGCGATGATGCCGAGCCCTCGGTCGAGCGCACGGTGATGGCCCAAGCCACCTTGCAAGCCTTCGATCAACTCAACACCGAGCAACGTGCGCTGCTGCTGTGGGTGTCGGTCGAAGGTTTGAGCTACAAGGAAGTCGCAGAAATCCTCGACGTGCCCATCGGCACGGTGATGTCGCGCCTGTCCCGGGCGCGCCAGGCCCTGCGCCAACTCAGCGATGGCGAAATCGCCAGCCCTTCCCTGCGGATACTCAAATGATCAGCCTGCCCCCCAGCGAACGCGATTTGCATGCCTACGTCGATCACCAGCTCCTGGAGAGTGATCGGCGTGTGCTTGAAACCTACTTGGCGGCCCACCCCGAGGTCGCGGCCCAAGTCCACGCCTGGCAGCAGGATGCGCAATTGCTGCGCGCGGCACTGAGTGGCGTCCTGCACCAGCCGGCCAACCCTGGGCTGGACCCGATGCTGATTCGCCAGCGCATCAAGCATCAGTCCCGCCGCCATTTCGCGACAGCGGCGGTGCTGCTGATTGCCGTCAGCCTCGGAGGCATTGGCGGCTGGCACGCCCGTGAAGCCACGCAACCGCCGCTGCTGCCCATGGCCGACGCCATGCAGGCCTACCGCCTGTTTGCCCAGGACGGCATCATGCCGGCCGACTACCGCTCTTCGGACAGCGGCACGATGCAAACCTGGCTTGATCGCTACTTCAACCAGGCCCACCGCCTGCCGGACTTGAGCCAGGCAGGTTTCAAGCCGGTCAGCGCACGCTTGCTCACCACCGAGCAAGGCGCAGCGGCGATGGTGTTGTACGAAGACACGCAAGGTCGACACATCAGCTTCTACATCCGCCCACCGGGCCCGGACAACGGCTTTCTGCCCCGTGGCAACCGCAGCGCTGACGGCTTACACGCCGAATACTGGTCCGGCGCCGGCTACAACTATGCGATGGTCAGCCCGGTGGATCAGCCCACCGCGCCGCTGTTGAAGTTCTAGAAACTCCAGCACCACGGTATCGGTCCAGGTCTCGGCGTTGCAGGTGCACCCGGCCCTCCCAAACCCGCGCCGCCTGCTGAGCGCTTGGGCGGGTGTCTATAGGCCATGCCTTTTCGAGATGGCTGGCGGCGCCCTTCTCGATTGGTCAAAACATGGCCGGAGCTCTAAAGTAAGCGACCACCGCACCACAGAGTGACTTGCATTGGCCGTGTTTCCCCTGATCCGACGCCTGCTCGGTAAAAACCCAGGCACCCGCGTCGACGCCTCCATCCCGATGTTCTTTCAGCACAAGGCCGAGCAACAGGGCTACACCCTCAGCGCCGGCCAGGCCCAGGCGATCGCCGCCATGGCCCGCGAAACCGCGCACCTGCTGGCCGGCCAACCGACCCGCAGCCTGTACCTGCACGGCCCGGTGGGGCGCGGCAAAAGCTGGCTGCTCGATGGGTTTTTCCAGGCGTTGCCAATGGCCGAAAAACAACGCGTGCATTTCCATGACTTTTTCGCCCGCCTGCACCGGGGCATGTTCGCCCATCGTCAGCAGCCAGACGCACTGGCCACGACCCTGGATGAGCTGCTCGAGGGCTGCCGCGTACTGTGCTTCGACGAGTTCCACGTCCACGATATTGGCGATGCCATGCTGATCAGTCGGCTGTTCAAAGCCTTGTTCAAGCGCGGTGTCCTGGTGCTGGTCACCTCCAACTACCCGCCCGCGGGCCTGTTGCCCAACCCCCTGTACCACCAGCGTTTCAAGCCGGTGATCGACTTGATCGCGGCGCGTATGGAGGTGTTGGAAGTCAGTTCGCCCCGCGACTTCCGCAGCCTGCCCCAGGCCCATGCCGAACAGCGCTTTACCCAGGGGCAATACGTGTGGCCGGGCACGCCAGCACAACGTGAGGCCCTTGGCTTGCCCACCACCGATTGCCCGCCGCAGCCCCTCAGCGTCGGCGCCCGCCAGTTGACCTGCCGCCAGCGCGAAGCACACCGCATCGCTTTCACGTTCAGCGACCTGTGCGAACAACTCACTGCGGTAATGGACTACCTGCTGCTGTGCGACGACTTCGACCACTGGATCATCGATGGGCTGCCATACCTGGCGGATTGCCCGATCGCCGTGCAACAGCGCTTTATCAACCTGGTAGACGTACTCTACGACCGCGATAAGCAGTTGACCCTGATCGGCGAACAGCCCCTGGCCAAATCCCTGGAAGGCCAGGCCATCGACCTGGCCCGCACGGCCAGCCGCCTGAACCAATTGCAAACGGTCAGCCCGCAACGCGCGCCCGACCCGGTATCATGAGCGCCTTTTACGCCCTCTTGCCGAGTGACCGCGCCGTTCATGAATACCCTCGCCCAACTCAAGGCCGGCCAACTGGCCGGTATCACGCGCCTGGACCTGTCCTGCGGGCTGACTGAATTCCCCCGGGAAATCTTCGAACTGGCCGACTCCCTGGAAATCCTCAACCTCAGCGGCAACGCCCTGAGCAGCCTGCCGGATGACCTGC
The DNA here is from genome assembly GCF_029457515.1 of Pseudomonas sp. G11. Classification (NCBI taxonomy): domain Bacteria; kingdom Pseudomonadati; phylum Pseudomonadota; class Gammaproteobacteria; order Pseudomonadales; family Pseudomonadaceae; genus Pseudomonas; species Pseudomonas sp. G11. The sequence goes on along the minus strand of NZ_CP120377.1, from coordinate 3,012,103 downwards.
ATCGCCTGCCGCACCTGCGCGTACTGTTCTGCTCGGACAACGCCTTTACGGAACTGCCCGAATGCCTGGGCCAGTGCGCCAAACTGAGCATGATCGGCTTCAAGGCCAACCAGATCCGCCACGTACCGGCGACCGCGCTGCCGCCGCAGTTGCGCTGGCTGATCCTCACCGATAACCGCATCAGCCAACTGCCCGACGAACTGGGCCAGCGGCCGTTGCTGCAAAAACTGATGCTGGCCGGCAACCAACTCGCGCATTTGCCGCCGAGCCTGGCCAACTGCCAGAACCTTGAGCTGATCCGCATTGCCTCCAACCGTCTGACCCACTTGCCCGAATGGCTGCTGACACTGCCGAGCCTGACTTGGCTGGCCTACGCTGGCAACCCGGTGGAAATGGCGGTTGACGTGGCCGCCGACGACGCGACACCGGATATTCCCTGGGCGCAACTGGCGCTCGCCGACGTGCTCGGGGAAGGTGCCTCCGGAGTGATTCGCAAGGCCACGTGGCAACCTGAGGCCAAGCCCGTCGCGGTCAAACTCTATAAAGGCGCCATCACCAGCGACGGCTCGCCATTGCATGAAATGCAGGCCTGCATCGCGGCCGGGCAGCACCCCAACCTGATCAAGGTCGAAGGCCGTGTGGTGGGCCACCCCGACGGCCAGGCCGCGCTGGTGATGGACCTGATCGAACCGAGCTACCGTAACCTCGCCGCCCTGCCCAGCCTCGCGTCCTGCACCCGCGACATCTACGACCCTGCTACCCGCTTCAGCCTCGCCGTGGCATTGCGCATGGCGCGGGGCATCGCCTCGGTGGCCGCACACCTGCACCGGCACGGCATCACCCATGGTGACCTGTACGGCCACAATATCCTGTGGAATGCGGCGGGTGATTGCCTGCTGGGGGATTTTGGCGCCGCGTCATTCCATGCCACGGCAGATACCCTGGAGACCAGGGCGTTGCAGCGCATTGAAGTGCGGGCGTTCGGGGTGTTGCTCGGGGAGTTGCTGGAGCGGATCGACACGGGCTTGAGCGACGACACGCGTCAGGTGCTAGAAGGCTTGCAGGCGCGTTGCTGCCAGCCGGAGGTGTTGGCACGGCCGAGTTTCGAGGAAGTCGAAGCGCTGCTGCAATCTATCCCACACCCCTGAACCCAATGTGGGAGCAAGCCCCCTCCCACACTGGATTGCGGGTGGCAGGTAGAAAGCAGCCCGGCTGTGGATCTCGTGGATACCGCCAATCCCCTGTGGGAGATGTCGAGCTTTAGCGAGGCTTCGAAGGCGGTGGCATTGTTGGCAGGTGTGTTGGCTGACCCACCGCCATCGGGGGCAAGCCCCCTCCCACATTTGATCGCGGGTGGCAGGTAGAGAGCAGCCCGGCTGTGGATCTCGTGGATACCGCCAATCCCCTGTGGGAGATGTCGAGCTTTAGCGAGGCTTCGATGGCGGTGGCACGGTTGAAAGGTGTGTTGGCTGACCCACCGCCATCGGGGGCAAGCCCCCTCCCACATTCAAGCCGAGCTTATTCAGCTCTCAATCAGCCTGCCAAGCCGACGAACATATCCTGCACGTCGTCATGGTTGTCCAGACCTTCGAGGAAGGCTTCGACTTCCGCCATCTGCGCGTCGGTCAAGCCGCTCACCGGGTTTTTCGAGATGTAGCCCAGCTTGGCCGACAGTACGGTGAAGCCCTGCTCCGGCAAGGCTTTTTGCACGGCGTCCAGGTCGGTGGTCTCGGTAATGAACAGGGTGGTGCCTTCTTCTTCACCTTCTTCGAAGTCCTGCGCGCCGGCTTCAATCGCGGCCATTTCCGGATCAGCGTCCGGGCTGTCCGGCGACGCTTCGATCAGGCCAACGTGGTTGAAGTCCCAGGCCACGGAGCCGGAAGCCCCCAGTTGGCCCTTACGGAAGGCCACGCGGATTTCCGCCACGGTGCGGTTGATGTTGTCGGTGACGCACTCGACGATCAACGGCACCTGGTGCGGGGCGAACCCTTCGTAGGTCACCCGGTGGTACTGCACGGTTTCACCCAGCAGGCCGGCACCTTTCTTGATGGCGCGGTCCAGGGTTTCCTTGGGCATCGAAGCCTTTTTGGCCTGCTCCACCACCAGACGCAGGTGGGCGTTGGTCGCCGTGTCGGCGCCATTGCGCGCGGCGATGGTGATCTCTTTCACCAGCTTGCCGAAGATCTTGCCCTTGGCATTGGCTGCCGCTTCTTTATGTTTGACTTTCCACTGTGCGCCCATGACTCACTCTCTTCTCGTCCATCGCGCCGAAACGTCTACTGGCCGGCGCTTTGGGGGCAGAGTTTATAGGGCAAAAACGCTCTGATCCACCAAAAACCGGCCATACCCCTCAGGTTCGCAAGGGTTTGATCGTCGCATCCTGCTCCGGCACCAAGCCCCTCATCGGCGCCAGCTCGAAGAACGCCTGAATCAAACGCAACGACCGGCGCCGCTCCATGCACCCGAGCATATGCCGGTTCAGCAGCCCCTCGCCGCGGATCGGCACCGCCTGCACGCGCGGGTCCTGGCTGACCTCCATCGACGACACCACGCCAACCCCCAATTCAGCCGCGACGGCTTCGGTCACCGCCTCGCGGCTGTCCAGTTCCAGCAACACCCTGGGTTGCACATTGGTCGCCAGGCAGGCGTCGTCGAAGGTGCGTCGGGTGATGGAGCCGGGCTCGCGCAGCACCATGATCACCTCGTTCAATTGCTCCAGGCCAATGCCCTTGGGCAGCGTCGCCCACGGGTGGCTGGCCGGTACCAACGCGCAAATCCGCGACTCGCCCAAGGGGTGCAGGTGCAAGCCATTGCGCGGCTCCGCCTCAGTCAGCACCGCTACATCCACGTGCTCGGCCAGCAACGCCGCCAGGGTTTCCTGGGCATTGCCCAAGCGCAGGTTGACGGTGATGCCGGGGTAACGCGCACGCAGGCTGGCAATCATCGGCATCACCAGGTGCGGGCCGTCCGCCGCCACTTCCAGGCGCCCGGAGAGCAATTGTCGATTGGCCTCCAGCAGGGTCTGCGCCTCGTCGACCAGGCCGAAGATCGCGCGCGTGATCGCCGCCAGGCGCGCGCCCTCCTCGGTCAACTCGACCCGCCGCGCCGTGCGACGCAACAGCGGGATCTGGTAGTGCTCCTCCAGGGCCTTGATATGCCCGGTGACCGCCGGCTGGCTGATGAACAGCCGCGCTGCCGCACGGGTAAAGCTACCCTCGCGGGCCACGGCATCGAATGCGCGCAATTGGAACAGGTTCATGGGGATTGACCTGGCTATCGGCCTGACTGATAGCTCGCATAACAACAAACAATTTGATTGATAACAAGCCAAACTGCAATTTAGGCGCCGTAGCTTCACCCCCAAACAGCTTGCAAGGACTTGAGATGAGCACTGCCGCGCCGATCCTGCTGACACCTGGCCCCTTGACCACCTCTGCCCGCACTCGCCAGGCAATGATGGTGGATTGGGGGTCATGGGATGACCGTTTCAACCAACTCACTGCCAGCACCTGCGCGCAACTGCTGGCGATCCTCAACGGTGCCGAAAGCCACCATTGCATCCCCTTGCAGGGCAGCGGCACCTTCGCCGTCGAAGCCGCCATCGGCACCCTGGTGCCCCGCGACGGCAAGGTGCTGGTGCTGATCAACGGCGCCTATGGCAAACGCCTGGCGAAGATCTGTGAAGTACTCGGCCGTACGTTCAGCACCTTTGCGACCGCCGAGGACGAACCCACTACCGCCGCCGACGTCGACCGCCTGCTGCACGCCGACCCGGCCATCACCCACGTCGCCTTGATCCACTGCGAAACCAGCACCGGCATTCTGAATCCGCTGCCGCAGATCGCCGAGGTGGTCAAACGCCACGGCAAGCGCCTGATCGTCGACGCCATGAGCTCGTTCGGCGCACTGCCGATCGATGCCCGCCAAGTGCCGTTCGAGGCGTTGATCGCCGCCTCGGGCAAATGCCTGGAGGGCGTGCCCGGCATGGGCTTTGTCTTCGCCGAAAAACAGGCGCTGGCCGCCGCCCAAGGCAACTGCCACTCCCTGGCGATGGACCTGTTCGAGCAGCACAGCTACATGGCCAAGACCGGCCAGTGGCGCTTCACCCCGCCCACCCACGTGGTCGCCGCCCTGCACGAAGCGCTGCTGCACTACCACGAAGAGGGCGGCCTGCCCGCGCGCCATCAGCGCTACGCCAATAACTGCCAGGCGTTGCTCGACGGCATGGCCGAACTGGGCCTGCGCAGCTTCCTGCCGGCAGCGATCCAGGCGCCGATCATCGTCACCTTCCACGCGCCAAAAGACCCGCGCTACCAGTTCAAGGCGTTCTACGAACGGGTCAAGGCCAAGGGTTTCATTCTGTATCCCGGCAAATTGACCGAGGTCGAGACCTTCCGCGTCGGCTGCATCGGCCACGTCGATATCGCCGAGATGCAGGCGGCGGTGGCGGCGGTCGCCCAGGTGCTGCAAGAGATGGAAGTGTTGGACATTTGATTCTCCCCATGACCCACAGGATTCGACCCATGAACTATCAAACCCCCAACACCCTCCAGGCCGTCATCCTCGACTGGGCTGGCACCGTAGTCGACTTCGGTTCGTTCGCTCCCACGCAGATCTTTGTCGAAGCCTTCGCCGAGTTCGACGTGCACGTCTCGATCGAAGAAGCCCGTGGCCCGATGGGCATGGGCAAGTGGGACCATATCCGCACCCTCTGCGACCAACCGGCGGTCGCCGAGCGCTACCGCAAGGTGTTCGGCCGCACGCCCAGCGATGACGACGTCACCGCCATCTACCAGCGCTTCATGCCCTTGCAGATCGAGAAAATCGCCGCACACTCGGCCCTGATCCCCGGCGCCCTCGACACCATCGCGGCGCTGCGTGCACAGGGGATCAAGATCGGTTCCTGCTCGGGCTACCCCAAGCCAGTGATGGACAAGGTTGTCGCCCTGGCGGCCCGCAACGGCTATAGCGCCGACCACGTGGTTGCCACCGACGAAGTCCCCAATGGCCGTCCATGGCCGGCCCAGGCCCTGGCCAACGTGATCGCGCTGGGCATTGACGATGTGGCGGCCTGCGTCAAGGTCGACGACACCGTCCCGGGCATTCTCGAAGGCCGCCGCGCCGGGATGTGGACCGTGGCCCTGACCTGCTCCGGCAACGCCCTGGGCCTGACCTACGCGCAATTTCGCGCACTGGACAGCGCCACCCTGGCCAGCGAACGCACGCGCATCGAGACGCTGTTCCAAGCCTCGCGCCCGCACTACCTGATCGACACCATCAGCGACCTGCCGGCGGTGATCACGGACATCAACCAGCGCCTGGCGCGCGGTGAAATGCCGCAAGCGCACTGATCAAGGTCAACACAACGGCATTCGCGTCGGGCAAATCCGGCAAAACAGGCTTACAGTAAAAGGACTTCGTCGCCAAAGAACGGAGGTTTGCCCTGATGAGTGAGGAAGAAAGCGATGCCGTGGAAAAATTCCGATACACGCTACAGCACCATGTCGATTGCGTTGCACTGGTTGATGGTGGTGTTGCTGGCGGTGGTCTACGCCTGCATTGAGTTTCGCGGGATCTTTCCCAAAGGCAGTGGCGGGCGGGCGTTGATCGTCGAAATGCACTTCATGTTCGGCCTGACCGTGTTTGTGCTGGTGTGGCTGCGCCTGTTTGCACGCAGCCTGGGCGTTGCACCGAAGATCGTTCCGGCCCCCCCGCAATGGCAGTCCTCGCTGGCGACCCTGATGCATCTGGCGCTGTACGTGTTCATGATCGGCATGCCGATCGCCGGTTGGCTGATCGTCAGCGCCCAAGGGCATTCCGTGATGTTCTACGGGGTCGAGTTACCGCCGCTGATCGGTGAAAACAAGGACCTGGCCAAGCAGATCAAGGAATGGCACGAACTGGGCGGTTCGATCGGTTATTGGTTGATCGGGCTGCACGCGGTGGCCGGCCTTTACCACCATTACTTCATGCGCGATAACACGGTGTTGCGCATGATGCCCAAGCGCTAGGCGCCAATCCCACGACGGCCCTGCAAGCCACCCGTATGGATGAAGATCAGGCGAGTGCCGCGACCGAAGCGTCCGGCCTCGACCTGTTGCTTCAACGCCAGCAACGCCTTGCCGGTGTACAGCGGCTCGAGCGGCACACCGCAGGCCTGTTCGGTGGCGTCGATAAAGTCGAGCAGGAGTGGGTCGACCTTGGCAAACCCACCCCGGCTGGCGTCCAGCAGTTCATATCCCTGCTGCACGATGGCCTGCACGTTTTGCGCGACACCGTGATCATCCGGCACCGCCATTGCGCCAAACACCGGATGCGCACCAGCCTCTGCCAGCACCAGGCCCGCCAGGGTGGTGCCAGTGCCCGCCGCCAGCCACCAGGCCGTGTAATCCGCCCACCCCAGGTTGCCCAACTGGGCGCGAGCCTGCTCGACCAACACGCCACACCCCGACGCCCCGCAGAGCGTGCCGCCGCCTTCGGGCACAGGATGTAAGTCCGGATACTGCTCACGCCATGGTGCCCAGAATCCAGGTTCGTGACGTGCGCGATAGCCGCCATACCCCAGCCAATGCAACTGCATGCCGAAGGCTTTCAGGTCGACCACGGTGGGGGTGTCTTGAGGATGGCCGCGCAACAGGCCGACGGTAGGGAAACCGAAGCGTTTGCCCGCCGCCGCCAGCGCGTGCAAATGGTTGGAGTGCGCTCCGCCCAGGCTGATGATTCCGTTCGCACCGGCCTGTTGCGCCTGGGCCAAGTGCCCGGTGAGCTTGAACCACTTGTTGCCGCTGATCAGCGGGTCGATGCGGTCCAGGCGCAGCACGGCCAGTTCAACCCCGTTCAGCCAGTCCAGCGGCAAGGGTTCAAGCGGCGCACGGGGAAGCCAATCGAAGGGACCCATCGGGGAACATCTGCGTGAAAAAGGGGCGGTAGTCTAACACCGCCCCGCCTCGGTTCCTTACAGCTCGGCCGCCAGGCGCGAGCCCTGGTTGATGGCGCGCTTGGCGTCCAGCTCGGCCGCCACATCGGCACCGCCGATCAAGTGCACGTGCTGGCCCGCGGCGACCAGGCCGTCCTGCAATTCGCGCAACGGATCCTGGCCGGCACAGATGACGATATTGTCCACCGCCAACAGCTGCGGCTCGCCCTCGGCGCCGATGCGGATATGCAGACCCTCATCGTCGATCTTCAAGTATTCGACGCTGTTGAGCATCTGCACTTGCTTGTTCTTCAAGCCGGTGCGGTGAATCCAGCCGGTGGTCTTGCCCAGGCCGTCGCCGACCTTGGAAGCCTTGCGTTGCAGCAGGAACACATCACGCGCCGGTGCATGACGCTCGGGCTTGATCCCGGCCACGCCGCCACGGGCTTGCAGTTGGGTGTCGATGCCCCACTCTTTCCAGAACGCATCACGGTCCAGGCTGGTGGAGACGCCCTGGTGCACGAGGAATTCCGACACATCAAAGCCGATGCCACCGGCACCGATCACCGCGACGCGCTTGCCCACCGGCTTACGCTCAAGGATCACGTCCAGGTAGCTCAGCACCTTGGCATTGTCGATACCCGGGATCGCCGGGGTACGCGGCGCAATGCCGGTGGCCAGGATGATCTCGTCATAGCCGCCCGCCACCAGTTGCGCGACATCCACACGGGTGTTGAGGCACACCTCGACATGGGTGGTCTGCAACTTGCGCTTGAAGTAGCGCAGGGTTTCGAAGAACTCTTCCTTGCCCGGTATGCGCTTGGCGATATTGAACTGGCCGCCGATCTCGCTGGCGGAGTCAAACAACGTGACTTGATGGCCGCGCTCAGCCGCCACGGTAGCCGCTGCCAGGCCTGCGGGGCCGGCGCCGACCACGGCGACTTTTTTGATCTGTTTTACCGGCAGGTAGTTCAGCTCGGTCTCGTAGCACGCCCGCGGGTTGACCAGGCAAGTGGTCAGCTTGCCGCCAAAGGTGTGGTCCAGGCAGGCCTGGTTGCAGCCGATACAGGTATTGATTTCATCGGCGCGACCGGCAGCGGCCTTGTTGACGAACTCCGGGTCAGCGAGAAACGGTCGTGCCATCGACACCATGTCGGCATCGCCTTCGGCAAGGATCTGCTCGGCAATCTCCGGGGTGTTGATGCGGTTGGTGGTGATCAGCGGAATCTGCACCGCGCCACGCAACTTGGCGGTGACTTTACTGAAGGCGCCACGGGGGACCTTGGTCGCGATGGTCGGGATACGCGCTTCGTGCCAGCCAATCCCGGTGTTGATTAGCGTGGCGCCGGCCTGCTCGATGGCCTTGGCCAACTGCACGATTTCTTCCCAGGTGCTGCCGCCTTCGACCAGGTCGAGCATCGACAGGCGGAAGATAATAATGAAGTTCGGGCCCACCGCTTCGCGCACCCGGCGCACGATCTCGACCGCCAGGCGCATGCGGTTTTCGTAGCTGCCGCCCCAACGGTCGGTACGGTGGTTGGTATGAGCGGCGAGGAACTGGTTAATGAAGTAGCCTTCGGAGCCCATGATTTCCACGCCGTCGTACGCGGCGGACTGAGCCAGCAGCGAGCAGGTGACGAAATCCTGGATCTGCTTTTCGATGCCCGCCTCGTCCAGCTCCTTGGGCTTGAACGGGTTGATCGGTGCCTGGATCGCACTCGGCGCGACCTGCTTGGGGCTGTAGGCATAACGGCCAGCGTGGAGGATCTGCATGCAGATCTTGCCGCCCGCGTCATGGACGGCCTGCGTGACGATCCTGTGCTTCTGCGCCTCCTGCTCGGTGGTCAGCTTGGCCGCGCCGGCATACACCCCGCCTTCGTCGTTCGGGCCAATGCCGCCGGTGACCATCAGGCCCACGCCGCCACGGGCGCGCTCGGCAAAATAGGCCGCCATGCGCTCGAAACCGCCCGGTTTCTCTTCCAGGCCGGTGTGCATCGAGCCCATCAGGGTACGGTTGCGCAAGGTGGTAAAACCCAGGTCCAACGGGGCCAGCAGGTGCGGGTACGCAGCAGCGGTCATGGTCAAGCTCCACAACGGATCATCACGGGGGTGTGGCAGGCTCGTAGGGCCCGTCATCGGTTTATGTCCCACAGACTAAGAGGCGAGGGATGACGGCTCAATGACTGAAACTGACAAGTTATTGATCCAAATGCACAGTGCCCCTTGGCAAGCCGGGGCATGGGCCCTACCCTAGGTGCGAACCCTGCACTTGGTCCGTTGTCTGTTCCCCCATGCGTAAACTTCTCGTTCTTACCGTCACCATGGCCCTGGTTGCCGCCATCGCCGCGTATCTGGTCTGGACCCAGGAGCGCCCCGTGGCGCATTACCTGTCCGACCTGCGCATTACCCTGGCCGTCAACGAAGGCCAGCCGGCCGACCGCGGCAATCTGCTGGGCATCCAGCCCGAGCTGTTCCCCGCTGACTACCAGAGCCTGGAACGCCTGCACCTGAAGCTGGCGGCCTACCTGCAAAAAGCCCGCGACCAGGGGCTGATCAATGAAAAGACCATCGTGGTGCTGCCGGAACACATCGGCACCTGGCTGATGCTCGGCGGTGAGAAAAACGAGCTGTACCAAGCGACCCATGTCAAAGATGCGATGAATTGGCTGTCGATCAGCAACCCGTTGCAGTTCCTGCGGGCCTGGATCAGCGCCACCGGCGATAACCGCATGGACGATGCCTACCTGCGCATGAAAGCCCCGGAGATGGCGCGCGATTACCAGGTACTGTTCGGCGGCCTGGCCAAGGAATTTGGCGTGACCCTGGTGGCCGGCTCCATCGCCCTGCCCAACCCCAGCGTCCGCCAAGGTCACTTGCAGGTCGGCCATGGTGCGCTGTACAACGCCAGCCTGGTGTTTGCCGCCGACGGTTTGCCCGTGGGCCAGCCGCAACGCCAGCTCTACCCGATCTACGATGAGCGCGGTTTTATCGAGCCGGGCGATGAAACCATCGTCAGCGTAGTCGACACCCCGGCTGGACGCCTGGGTATCCTGATCGGCAGTGACAGCTGGTACCCGGACAACTATCGCAAGCTCAACGAACAAGGCGCACAGCTGATCGCGGTGCCGGCGTTTGTCATCGGTCGCGACACCTGGGACCGCCCATGGCGTGGCTTCAAAAGTGTGTCCACCCCACCGGAAATCAGCCTCAAGCCCGAAGAGCTCAGCGAGGGCGAGGCCTGGCGCCGTCTCACCCTCATCAGCCAGCCCGCCATCAGCCAGGCCAGCGCCGGCATGAGCGTGTTCCTGCGTGGGCAGTTCTGGGACCTGGGCACTGCCGGGCACAGTTTCCTCAGCAGCAACGGGCAAATCATCGCCGACGGCGACGCCCGCGGCGCACGCCTGCTGAATATCTGGTTGTAATGCCGTGAAACCGGTGCGCCTGGGGGATCTGTCGGTGGGCTTCGTGCACACCCTGGCCGACGCAATCCACAGCCACGGCCTCGACCCGCAACCCCTGCTGCTGCAATACGGCCTTGACCCGGCACGCCTCGCCGAAGCGGGCGCACGCTTGTCGATCCCGCGCTATATGCGCCTGGGCCATGCCGCCATCCAACTCACCGGCGACCCGGCCCTGGGCCTGCGCATGGGCCAACTCGGTCGCTTGAGCCAGGCCGGCCTGGCCGGGGTCACGGCCGCCCAAGCCCCCAACGTGCGTGAAGCGGCGCGCACCCTCACACGCTTCGAAGCGCTGTACGGTTCCAACTATCGCGGGCAATCGAGTTTTCATGAGGATGCCGAAGGCGCCTGGCTGCGCTTCTATTCCATCAGCCCCTACAACGCCTACAACCGCTTTGTGGTGGACTCGATCATCGCCGGGTGGCTGCACCAACTGTCGAGCCTGGCCCAGCAACCGGTGCAGGCACAGCGCATCGAGATTGAATTCGACGCCCCCGAGTACAGCGACCAGTACAGCATGCTGGGTGACGGCCTGGTCCATTTCGGCGCCGACATCAATCAACTGCGCCTCAGCCAGCAAACCCTGGCCCTGCGCAACCCACAGCACTGTCCAAGCACGTGGCAACTCTTGCTGCAATTGTGTGAAAGGGAATTGGAGCAGTTGACTCGCACCCGCAGCCTGCGCGAGCGCATTACCCGGTTGCTCGGGCCGATGCTCAATGGTGGCCGGGAACCCGACCTGGAAGAAGTGGCGGCACGCTTGAAGCTGCCCACCTGGACGCTACGCCGCAAACTGGCCGAAGAAGGCACTCAGTTTCGCGCAATCCTCAACGACACCCGCCGCGACCTTGCCATGACCTACATTCGCGATACGGAACTGGCGTTCGGCGAGATCGCCTATTTGCTCGGTTTTGCCTCGGCCCAAGCCTTTCAACGGGCGTTCAGGCGGTGGAACAACCAGACCCCAGGGGAATTTCGCCGCAGTCAGCGGCACTCCGCCTGAAGTCGGTCTTACAGCTCGGTGGCGTCATCGGCCGGATCCAGAGGGTCCAGTTCAAAGGCCTGGTACTCCAGCAGTTCTTCCTGGTAATCGTCCATGGTGGGCTCCTTGTTTTGAATTAAAAACGGCTGCAAACAAATGACCTGCACAGCCAGACTAAAGTGCCGTGATGACGAAAATATGTCGACGTCATGACGTTCCTGCACTCCAAGATTAAACGTAGCAGCGTTATACGGATTTAGCACAGGAGGCTTTAAGTACAATTGCAATCATTGCAATTGCAATAACATACCGATTTCCACTAAGGTAAGGGCATTCGTTGCCAGGTGCCCTCCCTATGACCACCGCTACCGCCCGCGCCGCGCAGCTCTGTCTCGACGCCTTGAGTTGTGCGACAACGGCCTGCCGCTCACCGCTATACACCGTGATGAGCATCGCCAACACCCTGGAATCCAGCCGACAGGCCTGGGTGATCCGCGGCCAGTCCCACTCCCGGCGCGTAGATGGATGGCCCAGCTGGTTCGCACGCAATACCGGGGAAAAACCGCTGCTGTACCTGCACAGCGCCGTGTCGTCTGCGCAGTTATGCGCCTTGACGGAGGAGACGACGCAGCGCGGCATCTTGTGCAACGACATCGAAAACCACGCCTCCCCCTGGCCCAAGGGCACGCAACCATCCCTGCCGATATGGCTGGCGACCCATCCGCGCTGCACGCCCTACGACCCGGCTTCGGGCGAGGAAGCCCAGGCGATTGTGCTGGCAGGGTTGCGCACGCTGTATGTCGAAGGCCAACCGGGCTTCTATTACCTGGCGCTGCATGACCACGCAAGCGCAGTGCCCTTGAGCGCACAGGACCGTGAGGATGCGCTCAAGGGCATGTACCCGATCCAGGGCGGTCCCTCATGGGATGTGCGATTGCTCGGCGCAGGCCGGGCGCTGGAAGAAGTCGTCCAGGCGGCGCAATTGTTGGAAGAGGATTGGAAGATCACGGCCCAACTGTGGAGCTGTCCCAGCTATACGCGGTTGGCCCGTGAAGCGGCGACCACTGAACGCTGGAATCGCCTGCATCCGACGGCCCCCAAACGCAGCTGCCATTTACGCGATTGCCTGGCCGGAAATGCGGCGCCGGTCATTGCCGTCACCGGTTATCCGCAGGCAATTGTCGATCAGTTGGCGGCGTATGTGGATGCGCGGTTCGTGGCGCTGGGAGCCGGCTCGGTGCAGGCGACCGCGCCCAGTCGCTACTGGATTGCGGTATTGGCATTGAACGCCTTGGCGGAAGAAGGGCTTATTGATGCCCGGCAGGTGGACCTGGCGATAAACCGGTATGCACTGAAATGAACAGGCATGCACGCCATTGTGGGAGGGGACTTGCCCCCTCCCACATGGGATCGGCATCAAGCTTCCGACTTGCGTCGGCCACGGGTTTGAACACCTGCCGCCATCGCCATCCCGGCAGTACGCTCCAACGCCTCGGCAAACGCCTGGCGCTGCTCCGGTTCGATCTGCGACAGGAACAACTCGTCCACCGTGCTTTCGTAGATCTTCCACATTTTTTTACGCAATGCCCGGCCGGCATCGGTGATCGACGCAAATGCCGCGCGACCATCGCCGTCGGAGCGTGAACGCACCACCAGGCCGTCCTTTTCCAGGCGGTCTACCAGGCGGGTGAGGTTATAGCGCTCGATGGCCAGCACATCGGCCAACTCGTGCATGCGGCGGGTGCCTTCGGGGCCGCTTTCCAGGCCCCACAGTGCGTCGTACCAGGCGTAAGGCGGCAAGTCGGCGGCCGCCAGGCGGCGCTCGATTTCACGGATAACCGTCCTGTGGGCCCTGACAAAACGGAACCATACATCGGGCTCTTTCGACGACATGCAACACCATCCGGTGGATTTCAAGAAGGTTGCAATAGTAGCTCATCCCGCGCTAGATTCGCTCATGTAGTTGCAATTGCAATCATATTGCAACACTCCCACAAGGAGCCCACCCCTTGAAATCCGCCTACCCTGGAGCCTCACATGACCCCGAATAACACAGTCAGACGCGACGCCGATCCACAGGAAACCCGCGAGTGGCTGGAGTCCATCGAGTCGGTGCTGTCCACCGAAGGCCGCCCGCGCGCCCATTACCTGATCGACCAGTTGCTGGATTTCGACGTGGCGCGGCATGGTGACTTCTACGGGCGGGTGACCACGCCCTACATCAACACGATCCCGGTAGACCGCCAGCTGCCCTACCCCGGCAACCTGGCCATCGAACGCCGCACCAATGCGTTTATCCGCTGGAATGCCATGGCCATGGTGCTGCGCGCCGGCAAACATTCCGGTGTCGGTGGGCATATCGCCACCTATGCGTCGGCCGCCGTGCTGTATGACGTCGGCTTCGACCACTTTTTCCGTGGGCGCACCGACACGTTCGATGGCGACCTGGTGTACATCCAGGGTCACTCCTCCCCAGGCATCTACGCGCGTGCCTACCTCGAAGGCCGCATCAGCGAAGCGCAGTTGGACAACTTCCGGCGCGAGGCCGGTGGCCAGGGCTTATCGTCCTACCCTCACCCACGGTTGATGCCGGACTTCTGGCAATTCCCCACCGTGTCCATGGGGCTCGGGCCGATCACCGCCGCCTACCAGGCGCGCTTTATGCGCTACCTGGAGTTGCGCGCGCTCAAGCAGCACCAGGGCCGCAAGGTCTGGGCGTTCCTCGGTGATGGCGAAATGGACCAGCCGGAATCAATGGCCGCCATTTCCCTGGCCGGGCGCGAAAAGCTCGACAACCTGATCTTCGTGGTCAACTGCAACCTGCAACGCCTGGACGGCCCGGTACGCGGCAATGCCAAGGTGATCCAGGAATTCGAAAGCCTCTACCGCGCGGCGGGCTGGAATGTGATCAAGGTGATCTGGGGCAGTGGCTGGGACGCGCTGCTGGAAAAAGACCAGAGCGGGCTGCTGCGCCAACGCATGATGGAGTGCGTGGACGGCGATTATCAGAACTACAAATCCCAGGATGGCGCCTATGTGCGCGAACATTTCTTCGGCAAATACCCAGAGTTGCTGGCACTGGTTGCAGACCTGTCCGACGAGGATATCTGGAAACTCTCACGAGGCGGTCATGACCCCGACAAGGTCTATAACGCCTATGCTGCCGCTGTGCGTCATACCGGCCAGCCCACGGTGATCCTGGCGAAAACCGTCAAGGGTTTTGGCATGGGCGAAGCTGGCGAAGGCCAGAACATTAACCACCAACTGAAAAAAATGGGCGCCGATGCCGTCAAAGCCTTCCGCGACCGCTTCGGCCTGGAAGTGCCTGATGAGCAGTTGGCCGAAATCCCTTATCTCAAGCCAGCCGCCGAGAGCGAAGAGGCTCGCTACTTCGCCGCACGGCGCCTAGCGTTGGGCGGCTATGTGCCAGCGCGCCACACCGCCGTCGAGTCACTGCAGATTCCGGAGCTGAGCGCCTTCGCCACCCAGCTCAAAGACACCGGCGAGCGCGCCATCTCCACCACCATGGCCTTTGTGCGCATCCTCGGCACGCTGCTCAAGGATCCGCATCTGGGCAAGCGGGTCGTACCCATCGTGCCGGACGAATCACGCACCTTCGGTATGGAAAGCCTCTTCCGTCAGATAGGTATCCACTCCGCCGTCGGCCAGCTCTACACCCCACAGGACGCTGGGCAACTGAGCTACTACAAGGAGAGTAAGGACGGACAGATCATGCAGGAAGGCCTGAATGAATCTGGCGCCATTTCCTCCTGGATCGCGGCGAGTACGTCCTACAGCAACCACGCCCTGATGACCGTACCCTTCTACATTTTCTACTCGATGTTCGGCTTCCAGCGCGTCGGCGACCTGGCCTGGGCGGCTGGCGACGCACGGGCGCGCGGTTTCCTGCTGGGCGCCACGGCCGGGCGCACCACCCTGATGGGCGAAGGCTTGCAGCATGACGATGGGCATAGCCATATCCTGGCGTCAGTGATTCCCTGCTGTGTGTCGTATGACCCGACCTTTGCCTACGAGCTGGCGGTGATCATTCGCGAGGGCATGCGGCGCATGTATGTCGAGCAGGAGGATATTTACTACTACATCACCCTGCTCAACGAGAACTACCCACACCCGGCAATGCCCGAAGCCGTGGAAGAAGGCATTCTCAAGGGTTTGTATCCCCTGAGTACTCATCAGCAAGCACAGGTGCAATTGATGGGCAGTGGTTCGATCCTGCGGGAAGTGATCGCTGCTGCTGCATTGCTCGACAAGGATTTCGCCGTACACAGCACCGTGTGGAGTGCGCCCAGCCTGACCGAGTTGCGCCGTGATGGGCATGAAGCGGAACGCTGGAACCTGCTGCACCCGGAACGTGAACCGCGCTTGAGTTACGTCGAACAATGCCTGGCCGGACAGATGGGCCCGGTGGTGGTGGCCACTGACTACATGAAGCTCTTCGCCGACCAGATCCGCCCCTTCGTGGCAAACCGGCGCTTTGTTGCGCTGGGCACGGACGGCTTCGGGCAGTCGGATACACGGGAAACCTTGCGCGAGTTCTTCGAGGTGGACCGGCATTTCATCGTGCTGGCGGCACTGAAGGCGCTGGCCGACGACGGGTTGATCGGACGCGACAAAGTCAGTGAGGCGATCAGGCGCTACGGAATCAATGTCGACAAGACCAATCCCGTAGCGGTCTGATTTACTGTGCAGGCGTCGGCAGGGGTGGAATCGGCTCTGTCGGCGGCGGCAGGTCCGACGTGGTTGGCGCTGGTGTCGGCGCAGGTGTCGGTTCTGCCTGCGGGGCAATCGGCGCAGCCTCCGGCGCAGGTACAACCGGCTCCGAGGCGGCCGGCGCCGCGGGTGCTTCCTTCGGCGTTGGCGTTTTCTCGGCCGCTGGGGCGACCTTGGGTTCCGGTACCCCCAGGTCCGCCTTGGGCGTCTCTGGAATATGCGCCGCCTTCTTGACTTCCTGAGGCAGGAACACGTCCACCAGGGCAAAGTAGCGCTCGTAGAACTTCGGCGCCGAGACGGTCTCGCTCGCCACCTTCACCATCGAGTCATCGGTGGAGCCAATCGGCATCGACACCGAGCCCAGCACGCCCACCCCCAGGCTTGCGGAGTTATTGACCTTCTTCAGCGCATAGCGGTCCTGCAGGGCGTTGGCGAACATCGTCGAGTGGTTTTTGCCCTTGCCGTCATCGGCACACACCACGTTGAAGCTGATTTGCAGGTGAGTCTCGCCGGTCTGCTGGAAACTCTTGTTACCCACTACCAGTTTCGGATCGCTGCTGGTGATGATGTAGCCCTGGCTCAGCAGGGCACGCCGTGCGGCCTCGCACGCTGCCACGTCAGTGACCGGGTAATCCCGGGAAAACGTACCAGAGTCGTCGAAATTTTCATGTTCATAAATAGCGGTCTTGGGTGACGAGCAGCCCGCGGTGCCCGCCAGCACCAGCGCCAACCCGAGGCTACGCAATTGAAATGATGTCGACATTGAAAATCCTGAGGAAAACAGTCAGGGCGGTATTGTGCAACAGAACGAGGCCTTGGCGCGCGCATTCCTGTCGGTAAAACGTCACAGGCCTACACATCGGTGCCTACAGGAAAAAGCCCGGCACACATATGGTCAATAAACACGCGGAGTTTGGCCGAGGCATGGCGACTTGATGGCCACAACATCCAGAAACTACCCCGGTGCTCGAGGTAGTCGTCCAGTACACGCTGTAAACGCCCCTGCTCCACGGCCTGGTTGACCATGTAGTCCGGAAGGCAAGCGATACCCAACCCCTCAAGCACCACATGGTTGAGGGACTCGATGGTGGTACTGACCAGCGGTGCGCGCAGTGTCGGCTCGGCAATGCCTGGCACCTGGCGCAATGGCCAGTTTTCCAGCTTGCCGGTAGCGCAGAATTTATGGCGCAGGCAGGCATGGCGGCTCAGGTCCTGCGGCTGCTGCGGGGTGCCATGTTGGTCGAAGTAACCGGGGGTGCCGACCAGCACCAACTGGTAATAGCCCAGATGCCGCGCCATCAAGCGCGAATCTTCCGGTTTACCGGTGCGAATCACCGCATCGAAACCCTCCTCGATCACGTCCACCATACGGTCGGAAAAATCCACATCCAATTCGATAGCCGGGTAGGCGCGCATAAAGTCGCTGAGCACCGGCATCAACAGGCCGCGCACCTGCGGCACACTGATGCGCAACTTACCCCGAGGGATGGCCCCGGCTTGCGTCAACTCCTGCTCGGCCGCCTCGACCTCGGCCAGGATGCGCCGTGAGCGCTCAAGGAACAGCGCGCCTTCACTGGTCAAGGTGATACTGCGCGTGCTGCGGTGAAATAGCCTTACGCCCAGGCGCTCTTCCATGCGTGCGATGCTTTTACCCACCGCCGACGATGACACCCCCAGCACGCGACCGGCAGCCGTAAAGCTACGAGTCTCCGCCACCTGCACAAATACCGAGAGACTGCCCAGGCTGTCCATGAACGAATCCTTGAGTATTACGGACATAGGTGTCCGATAAGTTCGGAACCTTAGCCTGTTTTTCCGTTGCTCACAGCCCCCTACTCTGCCCCCCTTGCCCCTTTGCATGGATAGAGCGCTATGAGCAACAGCCCTTCACTGACCGATTGCCCAACGACAGCCCAGCCTGACGTACTACCGCTGGGCGGCTTGCTGGCCCTGGCGTGCGCCGGGTTTATCACCATCCTCACTGAAGCCATGCCCGCCGGGCTCCTGCCGCAGATGGGCGAAGGCCTCGACGTATCGCCTGCACTGGTCGGTCAATTGGTCACTCTCTACGCGCTTGGGTCACTACTCGCGGCGATACCGTTGACGCTGCTGACCCGAGGCTGGCGTCGGCGGCCATTGTTACTGGTCGCCATCGGTGGTTTCGCGCTGGTCAACAGTGTCACGGCGCTGTCCAGTCACTATGGGCTGACCCTGGGTGCACGCTTTTTTGCCGGGGTCTTCGCCGGCCTGCTCTGGGCGTTGTTGGCAGGCTATGCAAGCCGGATGGTTGCACCGCACTTGCAAGGCCGGGCGATCGCCGTAGCGATGCTGGGCGCACCATTGGCCTTGTCCCTGGGTGTGCCGGCCGGCACGTTCCTAGGCACCGTTGCAGGCTGGCGCCTGAGCTTTGCGATCATGACAGGGCTGACGCTGGTGCTGCTGATCTGGGCGCGCTGGCAGCTCCCGGACTTTGCCGGCGAACCGCCAGGAAAACGCTTGGGAATGCGTGAAGTATTGACCTTGCCAGGTATTCGTCCGGTGCTGTGGGTGACCTTTACCTACGTACTCGCCCACAACATTCTCTACACCTACATCGCCCCGCTGCTGGCGCCTGCCGCGATCACCGCCGATATCGACCGGGTGCTACTGGTGTTTGGCCTGGCGGCGCTGCTGAGCATCTGGTTAGCCGGCCTGTTGATTGATCGTTGGTTGCATACACTGCTGCTGATCAGTTGTGCGCTGTTTGGCTTGATAGCCGTGGCGCTGGCGTTCTGGATCAACATACCCGCCGTCATCTACGTGGCTATCGCCCTCTGGGGCCTGGCATTTGGCGGCCTGCCCGCATTGTTGCAGACCGCACTGGCCAAATCGGCAGGCGCGTCGGCGGATGCCGCGCAATCGATGCTGGTGACCGTATGGAACCTGGGGATAGCGGGCGGCGGGCTGGCCGGCGGGGTGTTGCTTGAGGGCTGGGGGGTTGCGGCGTTTCCATGGGCGGTGGTGCTGTTGATGCTACTGGCCTTGGCCGGTGCATCACAGGCTGCGCCTTCGACCTCTATCCCTTGAGTCCTCCTGAAGATAGGCCAGAAGGTGTAAACCTTATTCAGGGCGGGACACACATAAAAAAAAGCCCCCGGTCCTTTCAGGCCGAGGGCTTTTGTTCAAACCGACATCAATACTTCTTGATATCAGCCTTGCTTTCCAACTGCTTGCGGTACGCCGCGAAGTCTTGCTGACCCACGCGGGAAGCGAGGAAGCGGCGGTATTGCGCCTTTTCTTCGTCCGATGGGGCGGCGGCTTCGTTGACACCATTCAAGCGCACGATCACCAGGCTACCGTCAGCCAGGGTCACGGTGGTGAAGGTCGGCTTGTCCTTGGCCACGGGCTTGGGCATGCGGAACAGCGCTTGCAGAACAGCTGGGTCAATCGTTTCCTGGCTACGGGTCGCCGCTTCAGTGACTTTCCAGGCCTGGCCATCGACTGGCTGGTTCAGCGGAGTCTTGCCATCACGCAAGCTGGCGATCAACTCGTCAGCGTGAGCCTTGGCAGCCGCGCTGGCGCGTTCCTTGGCCATCTGCGTACGGATCGCCGCCGCAACGCTTTCCAGCGGCAGTTGCTTAGGCTTGAGGTGCTCTTTGGCACGCAGCACGATGATGGTTTCCGGATCCAGCTCGATGGCGGTGCTGTTGGCACCCTCATCCAACACTTCCGGGCTGAATGCAGCGGTGACCACGGCACGGTTGGCCGCAATGCCTTCGCCACCTTCACGGCCAAATGGCGCGGAGGTGTGCACGGTCAGCTTGAGGTCAGAGGCTGGCTGGGCCAGGTCGGAAGCTTCGAATGCCGCATCTTCCAATTGCTTGGTCGCTTCGACGAAACGCTGCTCGACCTGCTGGGTCTTGAGTTCGCGGGTCAGCTTGTCTTTCAGGCTGGCAAATGTCGGCACTTGCGGTGCCTCGACACCCAACAGCTTGATCAGGTGCCAACCGAAGCTGCTGCGTACCGGCGCCGAGACCTGATCCTTGTTCAACGCATACAAGGCAGTTTCGAAGTCCGGATCGTAAACGCCTGGGCCGGCATAACCCAGGTCGCCACCATTGTTGGCCGAACCTGGATCCTGGGAAAACTCCTTGGCCAGGGCTTCGAACTTCTCGCCCTTGGCCAGGCGCGCCTGGATTTCCTCGATCTTGGCCTTGGCTTGCGCCTCGCTGACCTTGTCGTTGACTTCAATCAGGATGTGCGCCGCACGACGCTGTTCAGCGAGGTTGGCGGTTTCTTTCTGATAGGCAGCCTGCAGGTCTTCGTCCTTGACGGTAACCTGGTCGAAGAAGGACGACTTCTTCAGTTCCAGATAGTCGATGACTACCTGGTCCGGGGTCATGAATTCCTTGGCGTGCTGGTCATAGTAAGCCTTGACCTCGTCGTCGGTGAGCTTCACCGCCGCAGGGTTGGCCTTGATATTGACGGTGGCGAAATCGCGGGTCTGTTTTTCCAGGCGGGCAAATGCCAGTACCTCGGCGTCGGTCACAAAACCGCTGCCGGCGATGCCTGCGCGAACCTGGCCGATCAGCATTTCCTGGGTCAGCATCTGACGGAACTGCAGACGGCTGTAGCCCAGTTGACGAATCACTTGGTCAAAGCGTTCGGCACTGAATTTGCCGTCCACCTGGAATTCCGGCGTCTGCAGGATCACCTGGTCCAGTGCCGCTTCGGAGAAGCCGAACTTGGAGTCAGCCGCACCTTGCAGCAGCAGCTTGCGATCGATCAGGCCCTTGAGGGCTGCATCGCGCAGCAATTTTTCGTCCAGCAGGGAGGCATCAAAATCCTTGCCCAGTTGTTGCATGAGCTGACGACGTTGCATGTCGACGGCCTGGCTCAGTTCGGTCTGGGTGATTACTTCACCGTTGACCTTGGCCACGTCCTGCTTGGTGTTGGTCGAAGCCTGGAAAATGGCCTCGATACCGGTGAACGCCATCAATGCGACGATGATCCCGATAATGGTCTTGGCAATCCAGCCTTGTGAATTGTCCCTGATATTCTGCAGCATGCGTCCCCCAGAAACGGTTGAACTTCAAAATTAGGCAACCGTGGAGCGTGGGTAGAGTCCGGATAGAAGAAAGGCGCATCCGAGGATGCGCCTTCTCGTAACTGGCGGAGCGGACGGGGGTTTGAACCCACACCCCCGGCGTGGCGACCCAATGGATACGTGGGTCAGCTTCCGCTCCGCTGCCAGGCCAGACCTGCGTCGGACCCGGGTAGGTAAAGGCTTGATCGAAACTTAGTTAACGGCTTCTTTCAGGGCTTTACCGGCTTTGAAACCTGGTTTTTTGGCAGCAGCGATTTGCAGTGCTTTGCCAGTCTGTGGGTTACGGCCAGTGCGAGCTGGGCGGTCAGTCACAGAGAAAGTACCGAAGCCTACCAGTACCACCGAGTCGCCGGCCTTCAGAGCGCCAGTGACGGATTCGATTACTGCGTCCAGCGCACGGCCAGCAGCAGCTTTCGGGATATCAGCGGATGCGGCGATAGCATCAATCAGTTCCGACTTGTTCACTCTAAGTCCCCTTATATATCTATTGAGTATGATTCTAAGTTTTTTGGTGAAAGCAAAAACCAGTGCTGAATGGCCTACAGACACTTAAGAGCCGCTTTATAACAAGGGCTCTAAAAAGCTGTCAAGGAAGCCCCCAGGCTTTAACGCATTAATGCGTGCTAATTCTTTCCTTGGAATCAGACTCGCGTTTTTCGTCCTTCGCGACTATCTCCGGAGCCACATCCGGCAAGGGCTCCGGCGCGTATTGCAGCGCAATTTGCAGGACTTCGTCAATCCATTTAACCGGTTTAATCTGAAGATCTTGCTTGATATTGTCAGGAATTTCCTTCAAGTCGCGAACATTCTCTTCAGGAATGATCACCGTCTTGATTCCACCCCGATGTGCAGCAAGCAATTTCTCTTTCAGGCCACCGATAGCCAATACCTGGCCACGCAGGGTGATTTCCCCGGTCATGGCCACATCGGCGCGCACGGGAATGCCGGTCAGGGCCGAGACCAGGGCCGTGCACATGCCTACGCCTGCGCTAGGGCCGTCTTTAGGGGTCGCCCCTTCCGGCATGTGGATGTGAGTGTCGTGCTTCTCGTGGAAGTCCAGAGGGATCCCCAGGCTTCGGGCACGGCTGCGCACCACGGTCTGGGCAGCGGTGATGGATTCGACCATCACGTCACCGAGGGAACCGGTCTTGATCAGTTGGCCCTTACCCGGGATCACCGCGGCTTCGATGGTCAGCAACTCGCCGCCCACCTGGGTCCACGCCAGGCCAGTCACCTGCCCGACCTGATCCTGCTGCTCCGCCAGGCCGTAACGGAATTTACGTACGCCCAGGAAGTGCTCCAGGGAGTCGGCGGCAACCTTCACCGAGAAACGTTTTTCCAGCGCATGTTCCTTGACCGCCTTGCGGCAAATCTTCGCAATCTGGCGCTCAAGCCCCCGCACGCCGGCCTCGCGGGTGTAGTAACGCACCAAGTCGCGAATGGCCTCGACTTCGAATTCGATCTCGCCTTTCTTCAGGCCATTGGCCGAAATCTGCTTGGGCGCGAGGTATTTGACCGCAATGTTGATCTTCTCGTCCTCGGTGTAACCCGGCAGACGAATCACCTCCATCCGGTCCAGCAAAGCTGGCGGAATGTTCATGGAGTTGGAGGTGCACAGGAACATTACGTCGGACAAGTCGTAGTCGACTTCCAGGTAATGGTCGTTGAAATTGTGGTTCTGCTCGGGGTCGAGCACTTCGAGCAAGGCCGACGCCGGATCGCCACGCATGTCGCTGCCCATTTTGTCGATTTCATCGAGCAGGAACAGCGGGTTGCGCACACCCACCTTTGTCATCTTTTGAATCAATCTTCCTGGCATCGAGCCAATGTATGTGCGGCGATGACCACGGATTTCGGCCTCATCACGCACGCCACCAAGTGCCATGCGCACGAATTTACGGTTAGTGGCATTGGCAATGGACTCGGCCAGGGAGGTTTTACCCACGCCCGGAGGACCAACCAGGCACAACACCGGACCACGAATTTTCTTCACGCGCTTTTGCACGGCGAGGTATTCGAGGATGCGCTCTTTGACTTCTTCGAGGCCGTAGTGGTCGGCGTCAAGAATGTCTTCAGCGCGGGTCAGGTCCAGACGCACTTTGGTCTGGGCCTTCCACGGCACCTGTACCAGCCAGTCGATATAGGACCGAACCACAGTGGCCTCGGCCGACATCGGCGACATTTGCTTGAGCTTGTTCAGCTCGGCATTGGCTTTGGTCAGGGCGTCTTTCGGCAGGCCAGCGGCATCGATGCGTTTTTTCAGCTCTTCGATTTCGTTGTGGCCTTCCTCGCTGTCGCCGAGCTCTTTCTGAATGGCCTTCATCTGCTCATTCAAGTAGTACTCGCGCTGGCTGCGCTCCATTTGTTTCTTCACACGACCACGGATGCGCTTCTCGACCTGCAGCAGGTCGATTTCGGCATCCAGCAGCGCCAGGACGTGCTCGACACGGGCGGACAGGTCGATGATTTCGAGAATGTCTTGCTTCTGTTCGATCTTCAGCGCCATGTGCGCGGCCATGGTGTCGACCAGGCGGCTTGGCTCATCGATGCTGTTGAGGGACGACAGGACTTCCGCCGGGACTTTCTTGCCCAGCTGCACATATTGCTCGAACTGCGAAAGCAAGCTGCGTACAAACACTTCAGATTCGCGCTCAGGGGCCTCGGCTTCGTCGATCAGCGCCACTTCCGCGCGCAGGTGGCCGTCCACCTCCATGAAACGCTCCACCGCGCCGCGTTGCTCACCTTCCACCAGCACCTTGACGGTGCCATCCGGCAGCTTGAGCAGTTGCAGCACAGTCGCAACAGTACCGACGCGATACAAGGCATCTTCGCCTGGATCATCATCAGCAGGATTTTTCTGGGCCAACAGCAGGATCTGCTTGTCGCCCGTCATCGCAGCCTCGAGGGCTTCGATAGACTTCTCGCGCCCCACGAACAGCGGGATAACCATGTGCGGATAGACGACGACATCACGCAACGGCAGGAGAGGCAATTCGATGGTTGTCTTCATGATTTCGCCTCTATGACAGTTGAAAAGTAAGCTTGAAACCAAGATGGGGGCTGCATGCAAAAAAAACAAGCTTATTGCCAGCAGTTAAACGCAGGAAAACCGGTACAGCCAAAACGCGTCCTAAAAACTAAGGGGCCCCTAAAGGCCCCTTGTTTGTAAAGCAACTGCAAAACGCTTACGCGTCTGGCGCAGCCTTGGCAGCAGGCTCACTGTTTTCGTAGATATACAGTGGCTTGGACTTACCTTCAATAACGCTTTCGTCGATCACCACTTTACTCACCTCGGATTGCGAGGGGATTTCGTACATGGTGTCGAGCAACACGCCTTCGAGAATCGAGCGCAGGCCACGCGCACCGGTCTTGCGCTCCAGTGCCCGCTTGGCCACCGATTTGAGTGCATCGGTACGGAACTCGAGGTCTACACCTTCCATTTCGAACAGCTTGGCATATTGCTTGGTCAGGGCGTTTTTCGGCTCGGTGAGGATCTGAATCAGAGCAGCCTCATCCAACTCGTCCAACGTGGCCAGGACCGGCAGACGGCCAACGAATTCCGGGATCAGACCGAACTTGACCAGATCGTCAGGCTCGACTTCACGCAGGGACTCGCCCACCTTCTTGCCTTCTTCCTTGCTGCGTACCTCTGCACTGAAACCAATGCCGCCACGGGTGGAACGGTTTTGAATAACCTTTTCCAGACCGGAGAACGCACCGCCACAGATGAACAGGATGTTACGCGTATCAACCTGAAGGAATTCCTGCTGCGGATGCTTGCGGCCGCCTTGTGGCGGTACGGAAGCAACCGTGCCTTCAATCAGCTTCAACAGTGCCTGCTGAACGCCTTCACCGGAAACATCCCGGGTGATCGACGGATTGTCGGACTTGCGGGAAATCTTGTCGATTTCGTCGATGTAGACAATACCCATCTGGGCCTTCTCAACATCGTAGTCGCACTTCTGCAGCAGTTTCTGAATGATGTTCTCGACATCTTCACCCACGTAGCCAGCCTCGGTGAGGGTGGTGGCGTCGGCGATGGTGAACGGAACGTTCAGCAGGCGAGCGAGGGTTTCTGCAAGCAGGGTTTTACCCGAGCCTGTAGGTCCAATCAGCAAGATGTTGCTCTTGCCGAGTTCGACTTCGTCGCCTTTCTTGTCACGCTGGTTCAAGCGCTTGTAGTGGTTGTACACCGCTACGGCCAGAACCTTCTTTGCACGCTCTTGACCAATCACATACTGGTCAAGGATGCCGCTGATTTCTTTAGGCGAAGGCAATTTATGCGCGCTGCTTTCGGCCTGGGCTTCCTGCACCTCCTCACGGATGATGTCATTGCACAGGTCGACGCACTCGTCGCAGATAAAGACCGAGGGGCCGGCAATCAATTTGCGTACTTCATGCTGGCTTTTGCCACAGAAGGAGCAATAGAGCAGCTTGCCGTTGTCCTCGCCGTTGCGGGTGTCAGTCATTCGTTCGATCCAAATCCGATAGGCTTGCAACACAAGATGAAGGCTTATGCGGGCTTTTTCAAGCCCGCCGGTGATCGGACAAGCCGACCAGCCCTATTTTGAGCTGCTTATATTAAGCGGGGCGCTTTTCGATCACTGCGTCGATCAACCCGTAATCACGTGCCGCTTCGGCACTCATGAAATTGTCACGGTTGGTATCACGCTCGATTTCTTCCAAGGTATGCCCGCTGTGCTTGGCCATCAGCGTGTTGAGACGCTCACGAATAAAGAGGATCTCCCTGGCATGGATTTCGATATCCGATGCCTGGCCCTGGAAGCCGCCCAGTGGCTGGTGAATCATCACACGCGAGTTCGGCAGGCAGTAACGCTTGCCTTCGGCACCAGCGGTCAGCAGGAATGCGCCCATGCTGCATGCCTGGCCGATGCAGGTGGTCGACACGTTCGGCTTGATAAACTGCATGGTGTCGTAGATCGACATGCCCGCAGTCACCGAACCGCCCGGCGAGTTAATGTAAAGATGGATGTCCTTGTCCGGGTTTTCCGCTTCAAGGAACAGCAGTTGCGCACAGATCAGGTTGGCCATGTAGTCCTCTACAGGACCCACCAGAAAGATCACTCGCTCCTTGAGCAGGCGCGAGTAGATGTCGTAGGCGCGTTCGCCACGAGCGGACTGCTCGACAACCATCGGGACCAGGCCGCCTGCGGCCTGGATATCAGAGTTCTGCTGAATATAGGAATTACGGAACATGCTCTGCAGTTACTCCCAAATAGTCATGTCTTGAAAACACATAAGCCAGCGCGAGGCTGGCTTATGGTTGTATTTCGAACGAGTTGGGCAATCAGTCGGCTTGTGGTGCTTCGACCGGTTTGACTGCTTCTTCGTAAGAGACCGATTTATCGGTCACCTTAGCCTTCTGCAGAACAGTATCCACAACTTGTTCTTCCAGCACAACCGAACGTACTTCGTTCAGCTGCTGGTCATTCTTGTAGTACCAAGCCACGACCTGCTCAGGCTCCTGGTAGGCCGAAGCCATTTCCTGGATCATTTCGCGAACGCGGTCTTCGTCAGGCTTGAGGTCGAACTGCTTGACCACTTCAGCCACGATCAGGCCCAGCACGACGCGGCGCTTGGCCTGCTCTTCGAACAGCTCGGCCGGCAGTTGATCAGGCTTGATGTTGCCACCAAATTGCTGAACAGCTTGTACGCGCAGGCGATCCACTTCGTTGGACAGCAGGGCCTTAGGCACTTCGATCGGGTTGGCGGCCAGCAGACCGTCCATCACCTGATTCTTGACCTTGGACTTGATGGCCTGGCGCAGCTCACGCTCCATGTTCTTGCGAACTTCGGTGCGGAAGCCTTCGATACCGGTTTCCTTGATACCGAATTGAGCGAAGAACTCTTCGTTCAGCTCTGGCAGCTTAGGCTCGGAAACGCTGTTGACGGTCACGGTGAACTCGGCGGCTTTGCCAGCCAGGTCCAGGTTCTGGTAGTCAGCTGGGAAAGTCAGGTTCAGGACGCGTTCTTCACCAGCCTTGGCGCCAACCAGGCCGTCTTCGAAGCCCGGGATCATGCGATTGGAGCCCAGCACCAGCTGAGTCCCCTTGGCGGAGCCGCCGGCGAATACTTCGCCATCAACCTTGCCCACGAAATCGATGTTCAGCTGGTCTTCGTTCTGGGCGGCACGGTCGGCCACTTCGAAACGAGTGTTCTGCTTGCGCAGGATTTCCAGCATGTTGTCCAGGTCCGAATCGGCCACTTCAGCGCTCAGGCGCTCGATAGCGATACCGTCGAAACCGGCAACGGTGAACTCTGGGAACACTTCGAATACGGCAACGTATTCCAGGTCCTTGCCGGCTTCCAGGGACTTAGGCTCGATCGACGGCGAACCAGCCGGGTTCAGCTTTTGCTCAACAACGGCTTCGTAGAAGGAAGCCTGGATCACGTCACCTACCGCTTCCTGGCGCGCATCAGCACCAAAACGGCGCTTGATTTCGCTCATTGGCACTTTGCCTGGACGGAAGCCAGCGATCTTGGCCTTTTGGGCAGTCTGCTGCAGACGCTTGTTGACCGCAGTCTCGATGCGCTCTGCCGGCACGGTGATGCTCAGGCGGCGCTCGAGAGCAGTAGTATTTTCAACAGAAACTTGCATGGATATTCCTCGTTGCACAGACGTTAGCCGGCCGTTTCCGACCCCAGAATGTCGGGTAGAGATGGGCCATTACTGGCCCACCTCCCCCTAAGAACCGTACGTGCGAGTTTCCCCGCATACGGCTCGGGCCTAATCAAAACCCCCGGTAAGGGGAGCCGGTTTGTTCACTGTCAATCCGCGAGCGTGTAGCCGCTGGTGACAAAGGGGGTGCAATAGTACCCGGTTATTTAGGGAGTCTCCACCGCCTTTTGTGCGGTACAGAATGTGGTGATCATGCCACCCCGTCTCCTTCGTAATCGGTAACTTACATATTGGACACAATCCTTTCTGACTCTGGAAAAGGCTCAAGATTTGCTTACGGTACGCCAGCCTTTTGAGCATCTGTTCCATACGCCTTTTCTCACCCATTTCCTCCATAGAAGGATCGAAGGGGTTGTACTCCCCACTCACCTTCTTGTGTCTTTCGATCGGAGTGCTCGCTAGCGAGTACAACTCGATCGTTCGCATCTCTCCCTTGTCATTCATCGTCGCGGTGGCAAACACCCCTTTGCGCCCCTTCATGGGTTTAAAATATTTCGCTCCGATCCACTGGAGTGTTTTCTTAGGGTGTCGCCGTTTTGCCCAACGCCATAGAGCCAGAAAGATCATGTAATCCATGCGGCTATACGCTTTCTTGGCTACCACAGGCTGGTGATAGAACGCCCAGCCACGCAGTATCGGATTCAGCTGTCGGATCAGATCCTCCTGCCTTACCGTTTTGCTGGTACTGATGACCTCCCTTACCTTGCTATAGAACGCTTTCACGTTTTTCTTGCTTGGCTTGATCAGAAGCTTCCCATCGTACTTGCGGAAATTCCAACCTAGAAAGTCAAAGCCTTCCTTTATATGGACGACACGCGTCTTCTCGAGTGACAACTGCAGCCCCCGCACTGCTAGGAACTGCTCTACCCAAGGTCTGACTTCAGTTTCCAGCACCTCTCGCGAGGTTCCGGTTATCACAAAGTCATCCGCGTAACGCACCACATTGATTTTCAGCTTCTTGGCCTTGGTCACACCCAGATGTTGCTTAAGTTGTGACTCCAGCCCATCCAGCACCAGATTCGCCAAGCTGGGCGAGACAATCCCGCCCTGTGGCGTACCGGCATCCGTTGCCTGTAGCTGGCCTTTATGAATCACGCCAGCTTTCAACCATTTTCGGAGAACCACCTTATCCGTTGGGACGTTGGTGATAAGCCAGTCATGATTGATATGGTCAAAGCAGCCTTTGATGTCCGCCTCCAAAACCCATTGGGCCGAAACCTTCTTGGATAGGCATACGAACAACTGCCCCATTGCATCCGCCGTAGATCGCTCGATCCTAAAGCCGTAGCTGTTTGGATCGCCGGTGGTTTCTGCAATGGGTGCCAGAGCTAGCAAATACAGCGCCTGCATAGCCCTGTCAGTCATGGTCGGGATGCCCAAAGGGCGTTCCTTCCCATTCGACTTCGGAATGAACACACGCCGTAAAGGTCGTGGTTTATATCCGTGACGCTTCAACCCATTTGCCGCTTTCCATTTTGCGTCGGGTGTATCCCAGAGCACGCGGTCGACTCCCGCCGTGCGCTTACCCTGGTTTTCAGTGACTCGCCGTACGGCCAAGTATCTGGCCGAGCGTGAGCGGGTCAGCATCCGCTGCAAGGCTTTCACCCTGCGCCAGTTGCCTTCCCGACAAGCCTTCGCAATCCGTATCTGCATCGCCCGGACATTCCGCTGAACACGCCACCAATCGATGTCATGCCATTGTTGCGGAGCGCCGGAAGGCGCAGACACGGCCAATTGGCTATGTTCTAACATGCTGCCTTCCTCTCAAGTTGCCCCAAGCGAAAGACGCACACATCCCCTGACGGGAATGGACGCTCCCGCCAGGGTTGGATTAATAGAAGATCCGTTACAGCTGGATCTCTAGGTTTATTGAGACAGGTTCACTCAGAGTTCATGCGACGAAAGACCACGCAGAAGTCTGCCCGGTTTCCCGTGGAGCAATGTTCCAGCCCCTATCCGGGCCATTACAGCCCGGCTTTCGCTTTCTCTGCGATCCCATACCCGCACAGCCAACGGATCCCCTTGCGGTTCACCTGCCCGAAGGCAGCCATACGGGCTTACCACGTTCCCTGCCTGTCACACGACTGGGTTAGAGTCTGCCTATTCGCCGGCGACCTTATGTGACGACGTGTTCCGACCCTTGACCAGAACAACCGGTCGCATCACCTTTTTGGTTAATGCCTATCAGCAGATTAGGCACCGTAATGCTGACGACGTTTATTAGCAGTTCACTTGTGTTACCCATACCAGCCAGCCTAGCGCCTCAACCCGGTACTGCTCCGAGCATCTGCGCTCCGCCTCACGGCGAAGACGCACCCATACGGGGGCTACATTGTTGGAAGAGCTTCACACCCCACCGTTACCAGTGACGCATGTCTTCCTAGGCTATCGTTGGTCGCACAACGA
Source organism: Pseudomonas sp. G11 (assembly GCF_029457515.1). Lineage (NCBI taxonomy): Bacteria > Pseudomonadati > Pseudomonadota > Gammaproteobacteria > Pseudomonadales > Pseudomonadaceae > Pseudomonas > Pseudomonas sp. G11. The sequence goes on along the minus strand of NZ_CP120377.1, from coordinate 2,981,824 downwards.
GTCCGCTGCCACTCCAAACAGGCAATGGTTGGACAATGACAGACAGAGCTTTCGCTCATGTCTCCGGTTTGATGTGAACAGGGACTGCCGGGGCAGCATGCTCAAAGAATTGTTACCTCCTGTTTCAAAAGCAGGAGGGAACCCCAGCGGGGATTCTCTCCCGCATGGGTTTAGCCCTGAATAGGGCTGATGTGTAGTAGGCACTCCAATACCGGAAATCCAGTACTGCGGTCGAGCCACCGAGCGCTAATCGACCTTGAGTTTGCCACCGCCGCTGCGGCAAGTCCTTGAAGGCATTGGACTTCTGGGAGGGTTTTGTTTCTTGGGATTGGGCACCCAAGCTCTCGGCTCTCTTTCGAAAACCCTTCAAGATGACTCTACACCTCGAAGTTTAGGAGACACGCCACGCGTGTCGCACCAAGGGCATGCATTCTAGTGGGTCAAACTCAAGAAGTCACCCTACTGGAAACGGGTAAAAAAACAGCAGGCAATTTATCGGTACGAATGCACGAATGCAGCTCGCCCCGGTGACAAATAACAGCCAATCACGCCAGGGCTCTGCGCCAACCCTTCTATATATAGAAGAAGTCGCCGATCATCTCCCTGACAGCCCACCCCGCGAACAGAGCAGGCAAGCAGTGCAGCATCATCGAGATACATAAATACGACGAAACGCCCCGCTCTTGCGACCCAGCACCTACAGCCGCCGGGTACTCGAACCGCTAAAACAAAAAAGGCGCCAGACTGTTAAATCTGGCGCCTTTCGAATATGGGGTGGACGAAGGGGATCGAACCCTCGACAACGGGAGTCACAATCCCGTGCTCTACCAACTGAGCTACGCCCACCATATTGCGTTAACAAAGAAACCAAACCACTTCTTTGTTGAGCCCTACCCAGCCTGTCGGCTGCGCATGGCTTTAATTGGTGCGGATGAAGAGACTCGAACTCTTACGCCTCGCGGCGCTGGAACCTAAATCCAGTGTGTCTACCAATTCCACCACATCCGCGCTTGAAGCTCTTAAAGCAAAGGCGCCAGATGATTAATCTGGCGCCTTTCTAAATATGGGGTGGACGAAGGGGATCGAACCCTCGACAACGGGAGTCACAATCCCGTGCTCTACCAACTGAGCTACGCCCACCATATAGCGCTACTTGTGCCAAAGCTGCCTAATGGCGCACCCGGCAGGACTCGAACCTGCGACCATCCGCTTAGAAGGCGGATGCTCTATCCAGCTGAGCTACGGGCGCCTGATTAATCTGTACTCTTGGAGGATTACAAACTAAGTGCTTCCAGCGTTGCAGAACAGCAATTCTGCTCGACCTTCTTAACCAGTGCTAGGCTGTGCCCGACAAGTGCGACGAATAGTATAGAGGCCCCGGAAACCCGTCAAATCTTTTTTAAAAAAAATTCATTTTATTTAAGGGGTTAGGCCAATTTGCAGACCAAGCGCCTTTGCCCTCACGCCTTGGCGTGCGAGAATGCGCGCACTTTTCTTCCCCCTCTCGATGGTTAATCACGCGTAATGACTGCACAACTTATCGACGGCAAATCAATCGCCGCCAGCCTGCGCCAGCAGATCGCCAAACGCGTCACCGAGCGTCGCCAGCAAGGTCTGCGCACGCCGGGTCTCGCGGTGATCCTGGTCGGCAGCGATCCTGCCTCTCAGGTTTATGTCTCGCACAAGCGTAAAGACTGTGAAGAGGTCGGCTTCATCTCCAAAGCCTACGACCTGCCTGCCAACACGACTCAACAGGCCCTGACCGACCTGATTGACAGCCTCAACGACGACCCGAGCATCGACGGCGTCCTGCTGCAATTGCCACTGCCTGAGCACCTGGACGCCTCCAAGCTGCTGGAGCGCATCCGCCCGGACAAGGACGTCGATGGCTTCCACCCGTATAACGTCGGCCGCCTCGCCCAGCGTATCCCGCTGCTGCGCCCGTGCACGCCCAAAGGCATCATGACCCTGCTCGAAAGCACCGGTGTCGACCTCTACGGCCTCGACGCCGTCATCGTCGGTGCTTCCAACATCGTCGGTCGCCCGATGGCCATGGAGCTGCTGCTGGCCGGCTGCACCGTGACCGTGACCCACCGCTTCACCAAAGACCTGGCCGGCCATGTCGGCCGCGCCGATCTGGTCGTGGTCGCCGCCGGCAAGCCGGGGCTGGTGAAAGGTGAATGGATCAAGCCAGGCGCCATCGTTATCGACGTCGGCATCAACCGCCAGGAAGACGGCAAGTTGGTCGGCGACGTGGTGTACGAAACCGCCCTGCCCCGCGCCGGCTGGATTACCCCGGTGCCAGGCGGCGTTGGCCCGATGACCCGTGCCTGCCTGCTGGAAAATACGCTGTATGCGGCGGAAACCCTGCACGCCTGATCCTCTGGCGCGCTGAACAAAAGCCCTGCCTGATAGCAGGGCTTTTGTTTTTTTGATCACCCGTCAATAAAGCTGCTCTCCTACCCCCTCCCAAAACGCCACGGACTGTTGAAGTCAGCCACATAAAGGACTCGCCCGGGCATCCTGCTCAACAGCTAGCCGCAATGCCGGGTTTCTCGATTCTTCGACATCCTTTTCACCCGCCATCGACGGGAACGGGCGCAACTTACCCCCACTCCTTTGAAGAACTCCATCAGGCCCGCCCGCAAGCGGGCCTTTTTTTTCCGCGGGTGGATACAAACCCAACCAATCATCGGCTTACAGCCTTTATTTAAAGGCTCTCTATCGTTTTCTGATCCATACTCTTAAAATGTAACGTCATTTTTCATATAACCCGTTGCAGAACGGTATTTCCTTACTTTTTAGCGAGTTCATCCGCGTGAAAATTCGTCTCTCTCTCGTCAGCCTATTGTTTGCTTTCACAGGCACCTTCGCGCAAGCCGCCGAAACCACCCTGGCGCCGCGTGACACCTCCAAACTGCAAATTGCCTCCGGCAGCGCCATGCTGGTCGACCTGCAAACCAACAAGGTGATTTATTCCAGCAACCCGGACGTGGTGGTACCCATCGCTTCCGTGAGCAAGCTGATGACCGGGTTGATCGTGCTCGAAGCCAAGCAAAACATGGACGAGTACATCGACATCAACATCAAGGACACCCCGGAAATGAAGGGTGTGTTCTCCCGGGTGAAAATCGGCAGCGAAATGCCCCGCAAAGAAATGCTGCTGATCGCCCTGATGTCCTCGGAGAACCGCGCCGCCGCCAGCCTGGCCCACCACTACCCAGGCGGCTACCCGGCCTTTATTGCAGCGATGAACGCCAAGGCCAAGGCGCTGGGCATGACCAGTACCCATTACGTCGAGCCCACCGGCCTGTCGATCCACAACGTGTCGACCGCCAGGGACCTGAGCAAGCTGCTGGCCTATGCGCGCAAATACCCGATGCTGAGCCAGCTGAGCACCACCAAGGAAAAAACCGTGGCGTTCCGCAAGCCCAACTACACCCTGGGCTTCTCCAACACCGACCACCTGATCAACCGCGCCAACTGGGACATCAAGCTGACGAAGACCGGCTTCACCAACCAGGCCGGTCACTGCCTGGTGCTGGTAACCAGCATGGGTAACCGCCCAGTGTCGCTGGTGATCCTCGACGCCTTCGGCAAATTCACCCACTTCGCCGATGCCAGCCGCATTCGCAACTGGGTCGAGACCGGCAAGAGCGGTTCGGTGCCGGATGTGGCATTGCGCTACAAAGCCGATAAGAACCTGAAGAACCGCGCCAACGCGACAGAGGTTCGACGCTGAACCAACCCGCCAGGACAAGGTGTCACCTTGGCGGATGCCCCGACTCGCTCGGGGCATTTTTTTGTCCGATAGACACACAAAACAGACTTTTGCGGGGGAGTCGGTCGCCCCAGGCCGCGGCCTGATCTGCGGCAAAATAGCGCACGAATGCGCTTTTACTTTGCGCAGGAACTGCCGCTAAATGCTCATCCCTTTCAGTCGACGTCTTTCATGGCTAGCTTCAAACGCATAAGCCCCTGGATCGCCTGCCTTGCCGTGCTGCTCAACATGCTGGCCATGCCGCTCGGCCGTGCCCTGCAGCCGCCGGATATGGGGCTGTTGCTATGGGGCGGATTCTGCTCGGGGGGCACCTCGCAGGCATTACCTCCCAGCTTGAGCAAGCTGATCGACCCACTCCAGTCAGCCCCGTCCAGCAGCCCCATGAAACACAGCGATTGCTGTTGCGGCCATGCCGGGCTGGCGGCACTGCCCTCCGACTACTATCGACATTTCCTGCCGCGCTACGCGCTTGCCATCGCCCTCGTCAACCCTGAGCTGCCGACGCTGCACCCCAGGATTCGCTGGCCCAGCCTGAGCCCACGCGCCTCCCCCACCGCCTGATCGACACCTGCACCCACCTAGGTGAGGTGCGCTCTTCTTTTTCACCGCCCCCTGAGGTGGTTGAACCCCTTTGAAGTGTCTTGTTTATCAGGAAGTGTGCGTTATGCCTGCTCCATTGACTTTGCCGTGCGCAAAGCGCGTTTGCGTGTCCCGATCCCTATGGCCGCTCCTGTCGGTCGGTTTGTTCGCCATCAACCCGCTGCCCCTGGTTTTGGCCGAAGCCAGTAGAACCGAAGACTCAACCCTCACCCTCGGCACCGTCACGGTCCAGGGCGCCACCGGCAGCAATGGCCCGCTGAGTACCAGCAGTGTGCTCAGCTCAGTGGATGTGCTCGGCGCCGATATCCTCGAAAAAATGCCGGTCAATTACAGCTGGGAGTTGTTCAGCCGTGCGCCGGGGGTGATGCTCACCGAATTCAACCAAGGCACCACCTCCGGCAAGATTTCCTTTCGCGGTTTTAACGGCGAAGGTGAAGTCAACGCGGTGAAGTTGCTGATCGACGGCATTCCGAGCAACAGCAACGACGGCAATATGCCGTTCATGGACATGATCTTCCCCCTGGAGCTGGACAGCATAGAAGTGGTACGCGGTACCAGCGATGCGCGCTACGGCCTGAACAACATCGCCGGTAATGTGAACATGCTGACCCGCACCGGTGGCGACTACACCAAGGCACGTATTCGCTATGGCAGCTACAACACGCAGGAGACCCAGCTCGCCAAGGGCATCGAAACCAGCAACTGGACGCAGAACTACTTCTTCGCCTACCAGAAATCCGACGGCTACCGCGATCACGCCCAGGCAGACAAGTTTTCCATGGCCGGCAAATGGTTCTATACCCCGGACGACAACCGCTACCGTATCGGCCTGATCGCCCGTCACTACGAAACCGAGGCGCAGGAACCCGGCTACCTGAGTGAAGAGGACGCCCACCAGCACCCGACCATGACCAACAGCTACAACGCCACCGACAAAGGCACGCGGCGGATGAACCAGCTCAGCGTGCACTTCGACACCGAGCTGGCCGACACCTTGGCCTGGGCGGCGAAAACCTACGTCAACACCTTCGACGACCGGCGCTGGACGCAATATTGGCGCACCAGCGCCCAGCAAGAGCGCGATGCGTACGAAACCCAATACGGCGCCCTCACCTCCCTGACCTGGCGCCCTGAAGTCAGCTGGCTGTATGACTTCGCCCTGGAAGGCGGCGCGGACATGCAGCAGCAACACAACAAAAGCGAGCGCTACCGCACCAAGGACCGGGTCCGGCAGGCCCAAACCCGTGACCAGCAATTCGACTTCGATACCTACGGCGCCTACGTGCAGGCCGAGATCAAACCGTTCGAGTCGCTGAAGATCATCCCGGCCTATCGCGTCGATAAGATCCAAGGCGACTTCACCAACGAAATGACCGGCCTGGACTACGCCATCAATGACTATGGGCTGATCAAACAACCCAAGCTCAGCGTGGTGTATTCACCGTGGGACGTTGCCAGCGTCTATGCCAACTGGGGCCGTACATTTCAGGTGGGTACCGGTGCCGCGGCCTACAAGATTCCGCCAAGGGATACGGATCTCGCGCCGTCCATCAACGAAGGCTGGGAAACCGGCATCAAGTTCACGCCCGCCGATTGGATCGACGGCCGCGTGGCTTATTGGCAACAAAAGGCCAGTGGCGAAGTCAGTCGTCGACTCAACGACCCGAGTGGTGAGTCGGATAACGTCGGCCAAACCCGGCGCTGGGGTTACGACGCGCAGGTGAACCTGCACCCGAACGAGCGTACCGATCTCTGGATGGCCTACGCCTGGCAGTACTCGAAAATACTCCAGCCCAGTTCAACCTTGCCCAACAGCAAAGGCCAGGAGATCGACCACATCCCTCATCACCTGTACAACGCCGGGGTCAGCTACAAGGCGACCCCCGCCCTGCAATTGACGGCGTGGATGAATGGCCAGACGAATTACTACCTTGAACGCGAAAATACCCGGGGGACTTACGGTGGCTACGTCCTGATGAACCTCGGCGCCAGTTACCGGGTGACCGAGTCGGTCAGTGTCGATCTGCAGCTGAAGAACCTTACCAATCGCTACTATGAATACGTCTGGTACGACCCGGACGGTGCCCAGGCTTCGCTGCATTCACCCGGTGACGGGCGGGCGTTGTATACCGGCGTCAGTGTGGATTTCTGAGGCAAGCAGTCGCTGGGGCTCAGTCAACGTTCAGGTCGGCAGGCGCAAAAACTGAACGTTGACTTCGAACCCGTCGTCTCTGCCGGCCGCGGGCGAAGCCAGGGTCATACGCGCCTTGACCCCTTGGACGATGGTCTTGGCAATGGCCAGGCCGAGCCCTGTGCCGCTGGCTTCGCTGCTGCCGCGCACAAAGCGCTCGGTCAGGCGCTGTAACACTGGTGCAGGCACAGCCGGTCCACCATTGACCACCCGCAGCAGCGCCTGGTCCGTCAGGCTGACTTCAACCGGTTGGTCCTGCGCCCCATACTTCAATGCATTCTCGATCAGGTTGCGCAGCAGAATACCGAACGCGTCCGGGTCAATCGCCGCATACACACTGCCCTGGGTAGGAAGCTGCAAGCGGATGCGCTGACCGCTGCTGCGATTCCATTCATCGACCCCATGGGCCAGCAAGGGGATCAGGTCCTGGGGCGCCTCGGACAACAGCCCGCCGCCCTCGGCCTTGGCCAACTGCATGAGCTTTTCCGACAGCCGTGCCAGCTCGCGCAATGAGTTTTCGATCTTCGTCGCACGCATGCGTAATGGACCTTCCGGCGCTTCCTGGCGCAGGCGCTGGATCTGCGCCAACGTCGCGGCCAACGGGGTGCGCAATTCATGGGCACTGTTGGCGGTGAAGCTACGCTCGGCCTCCAATGCCTTGCGCAGGCGCTCCAACAGGTGGTTGACCGCGTCGGCCAACGGGTCGATTTCTGCCGGCAACCGCGCCACGCTGATCGGCGACAAATCCCCCACCCCTCGGGCTTCCACGGCACGGCGATAGGCCAACACGCTACGCAGGCTGACGCGCACAAACAGCCAAGTGCCCAACAAGCTGATGGGGATCAACGCCAATAGCGGCAGCAACAACGCAAACAAGGCTTCCCGCGCCGCCTCGCGGCGATGCCCCAGCGGCTCGGCGATCTCAATGAACAACGTATTGCGCAGCGCACTCGCACCATACAGCCGGTACTTTTTCGTGGTAGAGAACCCTTCGCGCGGCGAGTCGTTGAATATCTTCGGGTTGGCGTCATGGGACTGCATCAGGATCTGGCCCTGGGCATCACGCACCAGGTAGGTCAGATACTCCTTGTGCATCTTCAAGGTTGCGATGTGCTGGGCGGTGCGCGGTTCTTCGCGGTTGCTGATTTCCAGCACGGCCAGGGGCAGGATGCGTTGCGCGGTCTCTTCCAGGGCACTGTCGAACGCTTCGTTCAACTCATGTTGCACCACCAGCCAGGCGCCGACGGTCGCGCCCAGCCAGAGCAAGGTCATGCCCAGGGTCAGTCCCAGGCCAAGGCGCCTTTGCAGGCTGATCGGCGACTTCATACGGTCATCAACCGATAGCCCATGCCGCGCACGGTTTCCACCAGCTCACGCCCCAGTTTTTTACGCAGGCGGCTGATGTAGACCTCGATGGTGTTGCTCTCGATTTCGGCGCCAAAGGCATACAAGCGCTCTTCGAGCTGCGACTTCGACAGCAACGCCGTAGGGCGCTGCACAAACGCCTCGAACAGCGCCCACTCGCGTGCCGTGAGGTCAATGGTGACGCCGGCGCGCTGCACGGTGCGCGCGTTCATGTCGATCTGTAATTCACCGAGCCTGATCAGGGGGTTCGGGTTGCCGCTGTAGCGGCGGGCCACCGCGGCCACACGGGCCGAGAGTTCAAACAGGTCGAACGGTTTGACCAAGTAGTCGTCGGCGCCGGCATTCAGGCCGGCGATGCGGTCGGAAATCTGGTCCTGGGCGGTGAGGATGATCACCGGGGTCACGTTGCCAGCCGAACGCTGCTGGCGCAAAAAGTCCAGCCCGCGACCGTCAGGCAACATCAGGTCCAACAGAATCAGGTCATACGGCGTGGTACGCACACTGGCGCTCGCATGCTCCAGTCGCTGCACCCAATCGACGGCGTGACCGTCATCGGCAATCTGTTCGCGCACCGCCTCGCCCAGCCCAGGTGCGTCCTCGACCAATAAAACGCGCATCTGGCACCTCCTCTGATGGTTGTCGTGCAGCACCCTAGCGGCCTTACCTGACGTGAATCTGAAGATTCAGCCGGTTGTCAGGAATGCCCCCTAGGGTATGCCGCACAGGCCCATCGAATCGGAGATAGATCATGAAACCCGCTTTTATTGCCAGCACCGCCCTGCTGAGCGTCCTGCTCGGCGGGTACGCCCTGGCCGATGATGACTGCCGCGAGCCGGTCAACGACTGGCAACCGCGCGAAACCTTGCGCCAGCAGGTCGAGCAGCAATACGGCTGGAGTGTGCAGCGCATCAAGGTCGACGACGGTTGCTACACGCTCAAGGCCACCGACCGCAAGGGCAATGCGATCGAAGCCAGCTACGCACCCGCCTCGCTTCGCCTGCGCAAACTGGAAATCCATTTCGGCGACAACGGCGACGCACGGGATTACCTCGACCGCCCTGGTGCTCAATGAGCCTGACGCTTTCCAAGGCTTTCAGGTTGCTGTCAGCCAGCAGGTCCAGGCTTTCGCCACAACGCTCAACCAGGACATCCCCATGAAAACACTCTTCGCTGCAACCTGCCTCGCCGGCGCCCTTGCTCTCCCGAGCCTGGCCCAGGCCCGAGAAGTCACCCTGACCACCCAGCTCAAGCCCTACAGCGGCAACGGTGCGTACCTGGCGATCTATGTCACTGACGCCAACGGCCAGTACCAGAAAACCCTTTGGGTGGCCGGCAAGAAAGCCAAGTACTACCGCCACCTGAGCGACTGGGCCCGTGGCAGCGGCATGAACCCAAGCGAGTTTGACGGGCTCAGCGGCGCCAGCGTCGGCAGCGGCGACACCCTCACCGTCAGCGTTGAACTGGCCGACACCTTGATCGATGCCGGGTATCAGATCCGTATCGACAGCGCCGTGGAAGACAAACGCGACAGCCGCGCCGACGTCAGCGTTGCCCTGACATCGAGCGGGTCGAGCAAGCCGGTGAGCGGCAACACTTACGTCGAGTCGTTTACCTACGCCCTGTAGTACTCGCCACTTCTGGAGGCTGAACATGCTTCGCCAGTTCCACTCACTGCCCGGACTGATCGCCGCCCTGCTGGTCATGATCATGGCCATCAGCGGCGCAGTGTTGTCCGTCAACCCAGCGCTGGAACGCCTGCACAGCACGTCAATCGAGGCCGGGCAGCTCAATGTCGGCCAGTTGGCCGGGCGCATCGCCCAGCATTTTCCGGGGGTGGAGCAGATTCAGCGCACCGCGTCCGGGACGTTGATCATCTACTACACTCAGGACGGCCAGGCCGCTGCGCAAAGGGTCGATCCACTGACGGGCGAGGGCCTTGGCCCCTACGAGCCGTCTGCCGTTTCGCGCTGGGTCAAAGACCTGCATCGCTCGCTGTTCATGGACACCACAGGGCACGGGATCGCGGGTATCGGCGCGCTTTTCATGCTGATTCTTTGCGTGTCTGGCGCGCTGTTGCTGGCGCGCCGCCTGGGCGGCCTGCGCAACCTGCTGCGACCGCTGCGGGGCACGTTCAGCCAACGCTGGCATGCCGAAGTCGGGCGCCTGGTCGTGCTTGGCCTGTTGCTCTCGGCCCTGACGGGGCTCTACCTGTGCGCCACCACCTTTGGCCTGGTCGCCGACGGCAGCCAGAGCGAGCCGGCCTTCCCGACCGCCATCAGCGCCGGCGTGGCGCAACCGGTGGCCAACCTGCAAGCCTTGCAGGCCACCGACCTGAATGACCTGCGCGAACTGGTGTACCCGAGCCCCGGTCACCCGCAAGACGTGTTTTCCCTGCGTACCGCTCAGGGCGATGGCTACGTGGACCCGGTCAGCGGCGCGTTGGTGTCTTATCAGGCCCATGATTCGCTGCATGACCTTTACCAATTGATCTATCAATTGCACACCGGTGAAGGCCTCTGGTGGCTGGGCTTGTTCCTTGGCCTCTGCGCCCTCAGCGTGCCCCTGATGAGCGTGACCGGCATGCTGCTCTGGTGGCGCCGCCGCAAGGCCGGCCCGCGCATTCGTCATAACAGCCCTGCCCACGCCGCCGACAGCGTGATTCTGGTGGGCAGTGAAAACAACACCACCTGGGGCTTTGCCAGCACCTTGCATGACGCGCTGCACCAGGCCGGCCATCGGGTGCATAGCGCAGCGATGAATGAATGGACAGGGGATTACCGCAGCGCGCAGCGGGTATTGATCCTGACGGCCACTCATGGCGACGGCGACGCGCCCGCCTCGGCCACACAGTTCCTCAAACGGCTGGAGCAATGCGCGATCAAACCCGGCCTGCCTTTTGCCGTACTGGGTTTTGGCGATCGACAGTTTGCGCAGTTCTGCCAATACGCCCACGTCGTGCAGGCCGCCATGGAGCAGGCCGGCGGCGTGGCGTTATTGCCACTGGAGAGCATCAACCGCCAGTCCTCCCAGGAGCTCATGCGCTGGGGCCTGGACCTGGGTGAAGTCCTCGGGCAGGCGTTGAAACTGGTCCACAACCCCGAGCGACCACGTACCCATCAACTGGTACTGGCCGAATGCACTGTCTATGGCGAGCAAGTACAGGCACCGACCCACGTCCTGCGGTTCAAGGCACCCGGCGGGCTGCCGCGTTTCCAGGCCGGCGATCTGGTCGGCATCTACCCGCCAGGCAGCCCGTTGCCACGCTTTTATTCGCTGGCCAGCAGCCGTGACGATGGCGTACTGGAGATTTGCGTGCGCAAACACGAAGGTGGGCTGTGTTCGGGTTTCCTGCATGGCCTGGCAATCGGCGCGTCGATCGAAGCCTTTATCCAACCCAACCCGCAATTTCGCCCGGCGTCGGGTGCACACCCGGTGATCCTGATTGGTGCGGGTACCGGCATTGGCCCCCTGGCCGGTTTTATTCGCAACAACAAGGCCAGGCACCCGATGCACCTGTATTGGGGCGGGCGTAACCCGGCGTCGGATTTCCTCTATGAACCGGAGCTCAACCGTTACCTGGCCGACCACCGCCTGACCACGTTACGCGCCGCGTTTTCCCAAGTGCAGGACCGCAGCTACGTGCAAGACCGGTTGATCAACGATGCCCTGGCGTTGCGGCGGCTGATTGAAAAAGGCGCCCAGGTGCTGGTGTGTGGCAGTCGCGAGATGGCCAAAGGCGTGATGCAGGCCCTGGATGAAGTACTGGTGCCACTCAACTTGAGTGTGCAAGCCCTCAAGGCACAAGGACGCTACCGTGAAGATGTCTACTGATAGCCAACGCTACAGCCTCAACGGCGAGACCATGGGCACGCGCTACAGCGCCGTGTTCTATGCCGAGGCGGGCCTCGACATCGAGGCGATCAGCCGCAGCCTGGCCCAGGCCGTGGAGCGGGTGGACCAGCAAATGTCCCTCTGGAAAGCCGATTCCGACCTCAATCGCCTCAACGCCGCCCCCGAGCAGACCTGGCTGCCGGTGCCCAAGGAACTGGCCAGCGTGTTGGCGACAGCACTGCGGGTCAGCCAGCAATCCGCCGGCGCCTTCGACATCGCGGTCGGTGACCGGGTCGAGGCCTGGGGCTTTGGCCCTGGCGCCCCCACGATCACCGCACACAACGTCGACACCCTGGCGCCACGCCCCCGCCTGAGCGCCCACGCGGGGTTGACGGTGGACCTGCAACGACATCAAGTGCGCAAACACGCGCCGCTGCACCTGAACCTCAACGCGATCGCCAAAGGCTTTGGCGTCGATGAACTGGCACGCTGCCTGGACGGTTTCGGGCTGACCCGCTACCTGGTCGGTATCGACGGCGAAATGCGGGCCCGAGGCGTGAAGCCGGATGCCCAACCTTGGGTCGTGGCCATTGAAAAGCCGTGCCGGGGCCGGCGGGAAGTCATGGGCGTGATGGAGCTCTGCGATGCGGCCATCGCCACCTCTGGCGACTACCGGCACTGGGTTGACCTCGAGGGGCGACAGTATGCCCACACCCTTGACCCGGCCACTGGCGCGCCCTTGTGCAATACGATCGCCGCCGTCACGGTGGTAGCCGCCTCGTGCATGCTTGCCGATGCCTGGGGCACGGCGTTGATGGTGCTCGGCGAGATCGAAGGCCCACGCCTGGCGCAGGCGCGCGGCATGGACGCGCTGTTCGTGCTGCGCGAGGGTGACCAACTCAAGGAAATATCGATTGTCGACGGCATTCTGCAGGCGCAGATTGAGAACCGTCCGATCCAAACACCGCCCACGAACACGAGTCCCGCTCAACCATGAAATTCATGCACCGGCACACCGAGTCCCATCGCAGTGATCGTATCGGCTGGCTGCGCGCCGCAGTCCTGGGGGCCAACGACGGTATCGTCTCCACCGCCAGCCTGCTGATCGGCGTCGCTGCCGCCAACGCTACCCACGCTTCGCTGCTCGTCACCGGCATGGCCGGGTTGGTGGCGGGCGCAATGTCCATGGCGGCCGGCGAATACGTTTCCGTGCATTCCCAAGCCGATACCGAGCGGGCCGACCTGTCACGGGAACGGGCGGAGCTGGCGAGCAACCCGAAGGCCGAACATAGCGAGCTTGCCCACATCTACATGCACCGCGGGGTGTCACCCGAACTGGCCCACCAGGTCGCCGATCAGTTAATGGCACACGACGCCCTGGGCGCACATGCCCGTGACGAGTTGGGCATCAGCGAGGCACTCACGGCCAAACCGCTGCAAGCGGCACTCGCCTCGGCCGCCAGTTTTGTGGTCGGTGCCGCATTGCCACTCGCGGTAACGGTGATCGCGCCGCCCCACAGCGTGGTGCCGTGGATATCCGGCATGTCCCTGCTGTTTCTGGCCAGCCTGGGCGGCGTCGCGGCCAAGGCCGGCGGAGCAAGCATCATCACCGGCGCTTGGCGAGTGACCCTGTGGGGGGCACTCGCCATGGGCGTTACGGCGACCGTAGGAGCGCTGTTTGGCGCGGTGGTGTAGGTGGCGCTTACTTTTTCTCAGCCAACACCTTGAGCGCCTGCGCCGCTGCCTGCTCCTGCCCGGCCTGGGCAGTGGCGTTGGCGGCTTCACGCCAGCGTTGTGCGTCCACGTTGGCCGGCAACTGGCTCGGGCGCTGGGTCAGGATGGCCCAGTGTCCGGCGCTCTTCCACGCCGATTCAAAATCACTGAAGCCCATCAACAGTCGCCGGTCCATGCCTGAACGCAACAACACGGTGCTCTTCTGCTGGTTAAAGCCGACGACCACCACGTAGTGCGGTTCAGACCAGAACCGGCCACTGATGCGCGCCATCACCGGGTAGCCCGCCGCCACCTGCGCCAGCACCGCGGTCAGCTTGGCATCCAGCGGGTACACCATCAGCCCGTACTCACGCGCCAGCACCTGCATGTTGCGCTCCAGATCAGCCTGCGCAGCGGGCAAGCGCAGCGGTTTATCGAGCAAGCCCGGTGTCATCACAATGCCTTGTTGCGACAGCATGCTGGCTAATGCCGTAGGACCGCTCTGATAGGCATCGCTGCGAAACGTCGGGACGCCATTGAGTTCAACGCGCTCCGGCAAGCCCGCAAGCTTCGACGGATGACCGGAACAGGCCGCCAGCCCGAGGGCACAGGCCAGCAACCAGGATGTTTTAACGTTCGACCGTAACCGCAATTTTTTTACTCTCTTGATCAACTGTCGGTGAGGGGCCTGATCATAGCCCAATCGCGCCGACAGTAAACCGCGGGCAATGGCGTTCTCTATAGCCGAGAACCCCAGTAAACACGCGGTGATAGAGCAAACAAGTTGGATGGACACGACCATTGGTCAATAGCAGGCAACCGCCGGGTAGCTAGACTGTCCATTGAGAAGACTGTGTGTGCCCCCTACGGGGCGAAGGAGGCCCGAATGAGCCTTGCAACAACGATTGTCCTGTTGATCTGCGGTTGGCTGGCGGTAGCCGGCGCCATGTTGTGGGGGGTGTTGCGCATTACCCGCCGGCACCATCACCCCCACGCCAGACCCACTGCGCCCGCCAAGCCGCATAAGCGCGCGGTGCACCACGCCTAGCCAGGCATGCAATTGAAGTCCTGCGTCGCGGCGACTTCCTTACCGTGACCATCCATCAGGGATGCGCGCACAGTGGTGCCCAGGCTGGATTCCACCAGGGTGTAGTGTTCACCCGCCTTGAAGTGCTTGTACTCCACGCGGCCCTGGCAATCCTGCTGGTTATCGTCGCCCGGTTCCTCCTCATAGAGCGTCACATCCAGGCGGTGGTCCCCCGGTGGCACTTCAAAAAAGCGCCCGTCATCCACGCGTTTGCCATCCACGCGCTCGGCCATCAAGTCATTCGGGGCTTCTTCCTTCAAGCCGATCCAGGCTTCGCTCGGGTCAGCCTTGGGAATCGGGCCGGCACAGGCCGACAACAACAAGACCGCGCCCAGGGCGGGAATCAGCAGGAGTGGTTTAAGTGACAGGTTTTTCAAGTTCATGGCAGGGCTCCAAAGGACATCGATCAAGGCGCTGGACGCAGAAAAGTGACTCGCGTCCGATGGGGTACAAGCTTGAGGAGCTCGCCTTTGTAGAACAAATGAATACACATGAAACGATCTTCAGCGCATAACTAAAACTTCCTTCACCTGGCTGAAAGGTGCGTGTTAGGTGGGTCGGTCAAGACTGCCGGGGTTTGCAATCCTGCTCCCTCCGGAGGTTCACGCATGCTCGGGCTGGTAAAGACCGCACTGCAAAAGCCATACACGTTTATCGTGCTGGCCATATTTATCTGCATCGTCGGGCCCATGGCGGCCCTGCGCACCCCCACCGATGTTTTTCCCGATATTGGCATCCCCGTCGTCGCCGTGGTGTGGCAATACAACGGCCTGTCGCCGGACGCCATGGCCGGTCGGGTGATCTACACCTATGAACGCTCCTTGAGCACCACCGTCAACGACATCGAACATATCGAATCGCAATCGCTGCCCGGCATGGGCATCGTCAAGATCTTCTTCCAACCCGGCGTGGATATCCGCACCGCCAATGCCCAAGTCACGGCGGTATCACAAACCGTACTCAAGCAAATGCCGCCGGGCATCACGCCGCCGCTGATCCTCAACTACAGCGCCTCGACGGTGCCGATCCTGCAAATGGCGTTCTCCAGCCCGACGCTGTCTGAAGCCAGGATCCGCGACCTGGTGCAGAACAATATCCGCCTGCCCTTGAGCGCCCTGCCCGGCCTGGCCATGCCCACGCCGATGGGCGGCAAACAGCGCCAGATCACCCTCGACCTCGACCCGCAGGCGCTGGCCGCCAAGGGCTTGTCGGCACAGGACGTGGGCAACGCCCTGGCGCTGCAAAACCAGATCATCCCGGTGGGCACCGCCAAGCTCGGCCCCAACGAATACACGATCCTGCTCAACAACAGCCCGAAGGCCATCGATGAGCTCAACGACCTGCCGATCAAAACGGTTGATGGCGCACTGATCACCATCGGCCAGGTGGCCCACGTGCGCGATGGCTCGCCGCCGCAGACCAATATCGTGCGCGTCGACGGCCATCGCGCGGTGCTGATGCCGGCGTTGAAAAACGGCAGCATCTCGACCCTGTCGATCATCGACGGCATCCGCCAGATGCTGCCGCGCATCAACGAAACCCTGCCGCCGTCGCTGAAGACTTCGCTGCTGGGCGACGCCTCGGTATTCGTCAAGCAATCGGTGGGCAGCGTGGCCCAGGAAGGCATCATCGCCGCGCTGCTGACCAGCGCAATGATCCTGTTGTTCCTCGGCAGCTGGCGCTCCACGCTGATCATCGCCGCATCGATTCCCCTGGCCGTGCTGTCGGCCATCGCGTTGCTGGCGGTCAGCGGGCAAACCCTTAACGTGATGACCCTCGGCGGGCTGGCGCTGGCGGTGGGGATCCTGGTGGACGACGCCACGGTGACCATCGAAAACATCAACTGGCACCTGGAACAAGGCAAGGCGGTGAAGACCGCGATCCTCGACGGCGCCGCGCAGATCGTCGGCCCGGCATTCGTCTCCCTGCTGTGCATCTGCATCGTGTTTGTGCCGATGTTTTTGCTGCAAGGCATCGCCGGTTACCTGTTCCGGCCGATGGCCCTGGCGGTGATCTTCGCCATGGCCAGTTCGTTCATCCTTTCGCGCACCCTGGTGCCCACCCTGGCAATGTTCCTGCTCAAGCCGCACACGCCGGAGCCCGGTGCGGGGCATCATCCGGAAGATGACTTCATCAACCACCACGAAGGCGAGCAGCACCGCCAACCGCGCAATGCCCTGCTGCAATCGGTGCTGAATTTCCAGCAGGGGTTCGAGCGTCACTTCTCGAATATCCGCGACACCTACCATGGCCTGCTGACCCTCGCGCTGGGCACCCGCAAGGGCTTTATCGTCGGCTTCCTGGCTTGTGTGCTGGCGTCGTTCCTGCTGCTGCCGAGCCTCGGCCAGGACTTCTTTCCCGCCACCGATGCCGGCGCATTGGCGCTGCATGTGCGCCTGCCGCTGGGCACGCGTATCGAAGAAAGCGCGGCGGCCTTCGACCGGATTGAAGCGCGGATTCGCGAAGTGATCCCCGCCGAAGAGCTGGACACCATCGTCGACAATATCGGCATTCCGCTGAGCGGCATCGACATGGCCTACAGCAGCAGCGGCACCATCGGTCCGCAGGACGGTGATATCCAGGTCAGCCTGAAAAAGGGCCACGCGCCCACCGCCGACTACGTGAAAAAACTGCGTGAGGCGCTGCCCCAGAGTTTCCCCGGCAGCCACTTCGCCTTCCTGCCGGCGGACATCAGCAGCCAGATCCTCAACTTCGGCGCGCCGGCTCCGCTGGACGTGAAAATCTCCGGGCGCAGCGATGAAGAAAACCGTGCCTATGCCGTGGAGCTTGAGCGTCGACTGCAACACGTACCCGGCATCGCCGACCTGCGTATCCAGCAGTCCACCGGCTACCCGTCGCTGCAAGTGAATGTCGACCGTATGCGCGCCAACGGCCTGGGCATTACCGAACGGGACGTGACCAACAGCATGGTCGCCTCCCTCGCCGGCAGCTCGCAAACCGCACCGACCTTCTGGCTTAACCCGGCCAATGGCGTGTCCTATTCCATCGTCGCCGCCACCCCGCAATATCGTCTCGACAGCCTGCCATCGCTGGAAGCGCTGCCGGTGACCGGTGCCGACGGCCAGTCGCAGATCCTCGGCGGCGTGGCGACCATCTCCCGCGTGCAAAGCCCGGCAGTGGTCACGCACTACAACATCGAACCGACCCTGGACCTGTACGCCAACGTGCAAGGCCGTGACCTCGGCGGCGTGGCCCGCGACGTGCAAAAAGTGCTGGACGACACCGCATCGATGCGTCCCAAGGGCGCGGTGATCAGCCTGCATGGCCAGATCGATGCGCTGCACGAAGCCTTCAGCGGCTTGAGCTTTGGCCTGCTCGGCGCAGTGGTGCTGATCTACCTGCTGATCGTGGTCAACTTCCAGTCGTGGGTCGATCCGTTCGTGATCATCACCGCATTGCCGGCGGCGCTCGCAGGGATCGTGTGGATGCTGTTCCTCACCGGGACGTCGTTGTCGGTGCCGGCATTGACCGGCGCGATCCTGTGCATGGGCGTGGCCACCGCCAACTCGATCCTGGTGGTGAGCTTCTGCCGCGAACGCCTGGCCGAGCATGGCGATGCTCTGAAGGCCGCGCTGGAAGCCGGCTATACGCGCTTTCGCCCGGTGTGCATGACGGCCCTGGCGATGATCATCGGCATGTTGCCCCTGGCCCTTTCCGAAGAACAGAACGCGCCCCTTGGCCGAGCGGTGATCGGCGGCTTGATCTGCGCCACCGTCGCCACCCTGTTATTTGTTCCCGTGGTCTTCAGCCTGGTCCACGGTCGTCACTCTACTCGCGCAGTTGCTGGAGAAAACCCACATGTCGTCTGATCACAACCCCTCGCGCAAGCGTCTGATGCTCATGGGTGTCGGCGGCCTGACCCTGGCCGCCCTGTTGGTCGCCAACGGCCTGCATGCCCGCACGATGCACGAACAATCGGTCACCGCCTGGACCGAAACCGCCGCCATCCCCCAAGTCATGGTGTTCCAGCCACAACAGAACGTGGCCGGCGACACCCTGCGCCTGCCCGCGCACCTCGAGGCCTGGAGCAAGGCGCCGATCCATGCGCGGGTCAGCGGTTACCTGAAGGACTGGAAAGTTGATATCGGCAGCCAGGTCAAGGCCGGGCAAATCCTCGCCGAGATCGACAGCCCCGACCTCGACCAGCAACTGGCACAAACCCACGCGCGCCTGGTGCAGCAACAGGCCAATGCACGCTTGGCCGAAACCACCGCCACACGCTGGCAAAACCTGCTGGGCAGCCACTCGGTGTCGCGCCAGGAAGCCGATGAAAAAACCTCCAACGCCGCGGCCGCAAAGGCCAACGCCGAGGCGGCCGCGGCCGACTATGCACGGCTATCGGCGCTGGAAAGCTACAAGACCATCCGGGCCCCCTTCGCCGGCACCATCACCGCGCGCAACACCGATATCGGCCAGTTGATCAAGGCCGATACCGACAGCGATCCGGAACTGTTCAACATCGCCGACACCCACCAATTGCGCCTCTATGTGCCGGTACCGCAGAACTATGCGGCGGTGATTCACCCAGGGCTGGAAGCCGAACTGACGGTGCCCGAGCATCCCGGCAAACACTTCAAGGCGCGCCTGATCGGCGACTCCACCGCCATCGACCGTCGCTCCGGCACCCTGCTCGCGCAGTTCGTCGCCGACAACCCCCACGGCGAACTGCTGCCCGGTGATTACGCCGAAGCCACCCTGCCGATTCCGGCGGATACCCATGGCGTCAGCATCCCGGCCAGTGCGCTGATCTTCCGTGCCCAAGGCACTCAGGTCGCGGTGCTCGATGCGCGGAACCATGTGCACCTGCAAGACATCCATATCGGCCTCGACCTCGGCGAACGCCTGGTCATCGACCAGGGCCTGAAACCCGCTGACCGCATCGTCGACAACCCGCCCGACGCCCTGCGCGAAGGCGACCCGGTGCAACTGGCCGACGCCTCCGGAGGTGCGCATGCGCCCAAGGCTTAAGCCCCTCGCGGCGTTGATGCTGCTGGCATTGCAAGGCTGCTCGATGGCGCCGACCTACCACGTGCCGTCGATCGACCTGCCGGCGAACTACCGCGAACAGACCAGCGACGGTCCATGGCACAGCGCGCAGCCGTCCGACCAACTGGCGCCGCAGTGGTGGACGCTCTACCACGAGCCGCGCCTGAATCAGCTGCAACAGCAACTGATCGAGGCCAACCCGGACCTGGCGGCAGCGCTGGCGCACTTCGATGCGTCCCAGGCGTATGCCAGCCAATTGCATGCCGGGCTGTTCCCGCAAATCACCGCCAGCGCGCAGCCGTTGCGCCAGCGCCAATCGGATTCACGGCCGCTGCGCGGGGATACGCAGCCATCGGTATACAACAGCAACACCGCCGGCTTTTCCCTGAGCTACGACCTGGACCTGTGGGGCAAAATCCGCAACCAGGTCGCGGCCGGTGATGCCCAGGCGCAAGCGTCCGGCGATGACTTGGCCGTGGCGCGCCTGAGCCTGCAACGTCAGCTGGCGACGCTGTATGTGCAGCTCAATGGGCTGGATGCACAGCGTCGGATTCTCAACCGTTCGCTGGAGGATTACAGCCAGGCCCTGCAACTGACGCGCAGCCGTTATGAAGGCCAGATCGCCTCCGAACTGGACCTGACTCGCGCGCAAAATCAACTGGCCGAAGCCAAGGCACAACTGGATGAAGTCACCGGCCAGCGCAACCTCACCGAACATGCGATCGGTGAACTGGTGGGCGTGGCGGCCAGTGACTTTACGCTGCCGCAGAGCCAACACCTGATGACCCTGCCCGGGATTCCCTCGCAGTTGCCAAGCCACCTGCTGCAACGCCGCCCGGATATTGCCGCGGCGGAACGCCGGGTGTTTGCCGCCAATGCGAATATCGGCGTGGCCAAGGCGGCGTGGTATCCGGATTTCAGTTTGACCGGGTTGATCGGGGGGCAGACGCAAGGGGTGGGCAACCTGCTGTCCGCCAGCAACCGCTATTGGGCATTGGGGCCGATGATGAACTTGCCGATCTTCGATGGGGGACGCCTGAGCGCCAATGAACGCCAGGCAAAGGCCGAGTTTGAAGAAGCGTCGGCGCAGTACCGCAGCCAGGTGCTCAAGGCCGTGCGTGAGGTGGAAGATAACCTGGCGCAACTGCGGGACTTGCAGCAGGAAGCGCAGGATGAACAAGCCGCGGCAGATGCGGCGCAGCGCACCCAGTCCCTGGCGATGAACAGCTATCAGGCGGGCGCGGTGAGTTATCTGGATGTGGTGACGGCGCAGACGGCGGCATTGCAAGCCCAGCGGACATTGCAGGCGGTGCAGACGCGGCAGTTGCAGGCGAGTATCGGCTTGGTCACAGCCCTGGGCGGCGGTTGGCAGCCTGAGGCCTGACACCGCCCTCAGGCACCGTTCAGGCTAAATGCAGGAGGACAGCCAGTTCATCCGTAGCTGAGCCACCGCTATCGGGGGCAAGCCCCCTCCCACACTGATGCTGTGTCAGACACATACTGTATGAACACCGCAGCTCCCCTGTGGGAGGGGGCTCCCTCCCACACTGATCCTGTGTCAGACACATAATGTATAAACGCCACTGAGCCCCTGTGGGAGGGGGCTTGCCCCCGATAGCGCCCTTCCAGACACATCCTGCCAACAGCCTGCCCATCAGCCTCTTGCCCTCCGATCTAGCCTCTCCAGGCACATCTTGAGAGGGCCAGGGAATGGCAGATTTACCCGCTTCACACCGCCTGCGCATCGGCCGCGTCAGCGAACCCAACCGCATCTACCTCATCACCACCAACACCCACGAACGCATACCGATATTCAACAATTTCCATCTCGGTCGCTTGGTGGTCTGGCAATTTCGGTTAGCCCAGTACCAAGGGCTGGCGAACTCCCTGGCTTGGGTGGTCATGCCGGACCACTTTCATTGGATTATCGAGCTACAGAAAGGCTCGCTGGCGGATTTGATGCGGCAGGTGAAATCCAAGAGCACGCGATCCGTCAATGGCGTAAGTGGTCGCAAGGGGCGGCTCTGGCAAGAGAGCTTCCATGACCGGGCACTGCGCAAGGAAGATGACCTGGTAAAAATGGCCAGGTATGTGGTGGCGAATCCATTGCGGGCGGGGTTGGTGGAGCGGATTGGCGACTACCCATTGTGGGATGCCATCTGGGTCTAACGTCAAACGCAGTTCAAAATGTGGGAGGGGGCTTGCCCCCTCCCACATTTTTTTTGTGCCTTTCAGGCGGCGAGTTTGCCGCTGGCGATGGCGGCTGAAGCGGCCACCATCGCGCGCAACAGCACTGCACAGCCTGCCGCCAGGTCATCCGGTGCCGCATTCTCGATTTCGTTATGGCTGATGCCGCCTTCGCACGGCACGAAGATCATCCCCGCCGGGCCCAGTTCGGCGACGAAAATCGCGTCGTGCCCTGCCCCGCTGACGATGTCCATGTTCGACAGGCCCAGGCCATTCGCCGCATCGCGCACAGCGTCCACGCAACCTTTATCGAAGTACAGCGGCGGGAAGTCGGCGGTGGGTTCCATCTCAAAGCTCAGGCCGTGTTTGGCGCTGGTGTCCTCAATCACCTTGCGCACCTGGGCAATCATCGAATCCAACCGCGCCGGTTCCAGATGACGGAAGTCCAGGGTCATGCGCACTTCACCGGGAATGACGTTGCGTGAGCCAGGATAGGCCTGCAGGCAACCGACGGTCCCGCAAGCATGCGGCTGATGCCCCAGCGCCGCCGCATTGACCGCCGCCACCACCGCCGCCGCGCCTACCAGAGCGTCCTTGCGCAGGTGCATCGGCGTCGGCCCCGCATGCGCTTCAACGCCGCGCAGTTTCAGGTCGAACCACTTCTGCCCGAGGGCGCCGAGCACCACGCCGATGGTTTTCTTCTCATCCTCAAGAATCGGCCCCTGTTCGATATGGGCTTCGAAATACGCACCGACCTTGTGCCCGCTGACGGGACGCGTACCTGCGTAGCCAATCGCATTCAGCGCATCGCCCACGCTGACGCCGTCCACATCGACCTTGGCCAAGGTATCGGCCAGGGTGAATTTTTCGGCAAACACCCCAGACCCCATCATGCACGGGGGGAAGCGCGAACCTTCCTCGTTGGTCCACACCACCACTTCCAAGGGCGCTTCGGTTTCGAGCTTGAGGTCATTGAGCGTGCGCAGCACCTCCACCCCTGCCAGCACGCCAAAGCAGCCATCGAACTTGCCGCCTGTAGGCTGGGTGTCGATATGGCTGCCGGTCATCACCGGCGGCAAGTTGGGATTGCGCCCAGGGCGGCGCGCGAAAATATTGCCGATGCCATCAATGGTCACGGTACAGCCGGCGTCTTCGCACCATTGCACGAACAGATCGCGGGCCTTGCGATCGAGGTCGGTGAGGGCCAGGCGGCACACGCCGCCCTTGGGCGTGGCGCCGAGTTTGGCCAGGTCCATCAGCGACTGCCACAAACGGTCGCGGTTGATGTGCTGATGGGTCGATTGCAGAACGTCGAGGGCAGCGTTCATGGGGATCTCCTCAGGCTGTATTTCTTATGAATTGACTTTGACGACTACCGGGCTGATTCCGCGCTTGGCATTCAAGCCGTAATACAACAACCCGCCCAACGCCGAACCGGTAAACCAGCCGTAGCTGTAGAACCAGCTGAACGCATCGCTGCCCAACGACAGCAAGGTCAACACCACCGGCACGCCAAAGGCGACAAAGCCACTCCAGTTCCACGCCGGGTACACGTCGTCGCGGTACAAACCGGCCAGGTCCAGTTGCTGTTTGCGAGTGATGAAGTAGTCCACCACCATGATCCCGGCGATTGGCCCCAGCAAGCTCGAATAGCCCAGCAACCAGTTGGAATACACCGTCTCCAGGCTCACGTCCGAGACGATCAGCCCGAGCTTTTTCAGCAGCTCATGGGCCATCAACGCCAGCCCGACCAGGCCGGTGAGGATCACCGCCGTGGTGCGGTTGATCAGCTTGGGCGCGATGTTCTGGAAGTCGTTGGTGGGCGAGACGATATTCGCCGCCGTGTTGGTGGACAAGGTGGCGACGATGATCAACGCCATGGCCACGGCGACCCACACCGGGCTCTGGATATGGCCGATCAAGGTGACGGGGTCGGACACGCTGACGCCCACTAATTTCACCGAGGCGGCGGTCATGATCACGCCCAGGGCCGCGAACAGGAACATGGTCAGCGGCAGGCCGAAAATCTGCCCGAGGATCTGGTCCTTCTGGCTTTTGGCATAACGACTGAAGTCAGGAATGTTCAACGACAAAGTGGCCCAGAAGCCCACCATCGCGGTAAGGCCGGCCATGAAGTAACCGGTGAGGCTGGCACCTTCGGGGCGTTTCGGTGGAATGGCCATGAGCTCGCTAAGGGAGACATTGGGCATCGCCCACACCAGCAAACCAATGCCCACCGCCACCAGCAGCGGCGCCGACAGGGTTTCCAGGCGCTTGATCGACTCGGCGCCGCGCAGCACCACCCACAAATTCAGGGTCCAGAAAATCATGAAGCCGATCACTTCACCGGTGCCGCCGAGGGACTTCCAACCGTCGAAAATCGAGCCCAGGAACAGGTGAATCGCCAACCCGCCGAACATCGTCTGGATACCGAACCAGCCACAGGCTACCAGCGCGCGTATCAGACACGGCACGTTGGAGCCGAGGATGCCGAACGACGAGCGCAGCAACACCGGGAACGGAATCCCGTACTTCGTGCCGGGGAAGGCGTTGAGGGTCAGCGGAATCAGCACCACGATATTGGCCAGCAGGATCGCCATCAGCGCCTCGCCCACCGACAAACCGAAGTACGCCGTGAGTACCCCGCCCAGGGTGTACGTGGGCACACAGATCGACATACCGACCCACAGCGCGGTGATGTGCCACTTGTTCCAAGTGCGTTCATGCACCTTGGTCGGTGCCATGTCGTGGTTGTAGCGAGGGCTGTCGAGGACGTCGGGGCCGGCGTCGAGTTCGTACAGGCCGTTGCGTTCTATGACTTGCGATCTGTTCTGTTGCATGGCCGCTCCACGGTTTTTTCGAATTATTGTTGCTCATCCCACGCTTTACGCAGGATGGCCGGAGTACCTCGTTGACAACACGACATCACGGGCCCGGCCAGCCGCCACTGCACTCAATAATCGTGCCGACCACTGACCTTCAACCCGCACCGCTTATATAACGTGCTGATGTTAATCAGCTTTCCAATTGAGCCTGCGGTACTTGCCGCGCTACTCAGGCTAAATAACGCGAAAGTTGTCCGAACCCTCAGGGCTCAATCTGGTGCATCACAATTATTTTTATTTACCGCGCCCGTCAAGCGGCATATCTCAAGCGTCTGATTTGCAATAAGAAATGTTGCTCATATTGAGAACCTGTCAAGTGCGTCAAAATGGTGAGCGCTCGCTACATTTTGGTGATTTTCAATTTTTATCCATATAAATCAACAAGTTAATATCGATATAAGCTTATAAAAAATATTCTTGCTCATTCTAAAAACTCGGGCTAGTTTCTATTCCTGTCACCGATGACAGGTTTATGCACCCCACGGTGAACAGCATGACAACACTTAGAACTGGCACAAGCCGGTCAAGCCTTGTGAGGAACTCGACATGTCGCTGTTGATCCGTGGCGCCACCGTTATTACCCATGATGAAAGTTACCGCGCCGATGTTTTATGCGCAGGCGGTCTAATTCGCGCCATTGGCACGGACCTGGATATTCCCGCCGGCACTGAGATACTCGACGGCAGCGGCCAATACCTGATGCCCGGCGGCATTGACCCGCATACCCACATGCAATTGCCCTTCATGGGCACCGTGGCCAGTGAAGACTTTTTCAGTGGCACCGCAGCAGGCCTGGCGGGGGGCACCACCTCGATCATCGACTTTGTGATCCCCAACCCGCAGCAGTCCTTGCTGGAAGCCTTTCACCAGTGGCGCGGCTGGGCGGAAAAGTCCGCATCCGACTACGGCTTTCACGTGGCGATTACCTGGTGGAGCGAGCAGGTGCGCGAAGAAATGGCCGAGCTGGTCAGCCACCATGGCATCAATAGTTTCAAGCACTTCATGGCCTACAAGAACGCGATCATGGCCGCCGATGACACCCTGGTGGCCAGCTTCGAACGCTGCCTGGAACTGGGCGCGGTGCCCACCGTGCATGCGGAGAACGGCGAGCTGGTGTATCACCTGCAACGCAAGCTGATGGCCCAGGGCATCACCGGGCCGGAGGCCCATCCACTGTCGCGTCCCTCCCAGGTGGAAGGCGAAGCGGCCAGCCGCGCGATTCGTATCGCCGAGACCCTCGGCACGCCGTTGTACCTGGTGCACGTTTCAACCCGGGAAGCCCTGGACGAAATCACTTACGCCCGGGGCAAGGGCCAGGCGGTGTACGGCGAAGTGCTCGCCGGCCACCTGTTACTGGATGACAGCGTCTACCAGCATCCCGACTGGCACACCGCGGCCGGCTATGTGATGAGCCCGCCGTTCCGCCCACGCGGGCACCAGGAAGCGCTGTGGCATGGCCTGCAATCGGGCAACCTGCACACCACCGCCACCGACCATTGCTGCTTCTGCGCCGAACAGAAAGCCGCCGGCCGCGACGACTTCAGCAAGATCCCCAACGGCACCGCGGGGATCGAAGACCGCATGGCGCTGCTGTGGCACGAAGGGGTCAACACCGGGCGCCTGTCGATGCAGGAGTACGTCGCGCTGACCTCCACCAACACCGCGAAGATCTTCAACCTCTACCCACGCAAAGGCGCGATCCGCGTCGGCGCCGATGCCGACCTGGTGCTGTGGGACCCCGAGGGCACCCGCACCCTTTCAGCCAAGACCCACCACCAGCAAGTGGACTTCAACATCTTCGAAGGCAAGACCGTGCGCGGCGTGCCGAGCCACACCATCAGCCAGGGCAAGCTGGTCTGGGCCGATGGCGACCTGCGCGCCGAGCGCGGTGCCGGGCGCTATGTGGAACGGCCGGCGTATCCGTCGGTGTTTGAGCAGTTGAGCAAGCGGGCGGAGCATTCCAGGCCGGTGGCTGTGAAACGCTGAGCCCCCCATGTAGGAGCGAGCTTGCTCGCGAAAAACGTTAACGAAAACGCGGGAAGCCTGATACTCAACGGCGCTCTCAGGTTTTTCGCGAGCAAGCTCGCTCCTACACATTGCGTCAGCAAATGCCCGTCAGAGGCAAAATAACCGTGAGGCCAACACCGTGATCCAGACCCTGAGCCACCTCCCCCATCCCCCTGAAGACGGGGCCACCCTCGCCAGCCATTTCACCGACCTGGCACCGCCCCTCACCGCCCGGCAAGCGCAACTGGAAGCCTCGCGCTGCCTGTATTGCTACGACGCGCCGTGCGTGAATGCGTGCCCCAGCGAGATCGATATCCCCTCGTTCATCCGCAATATCCACACCGACAACGTCCAAGGCGCAGCGCAGAAAATCCTCTCGGCCAACATCCTTGGCGGCAGTTGCGCACGCGTCTGCCCCACCGAGATCCTGTGCCAGCAAGCCTGCGTGCGTAACAACGCCGAAGAATGCGCGCCGGTGCTGATCGGCCTGTTGCAGCGCTATGCCATCGACAATGCGCACTTCAGCGAACACCCGTTCCAGCGTGCAGCGCCCACCGGCAAGCGCATCGCCGTGGTCGGCGCAGGTCCCGCAGGGCTGGCCTGCGCCCATCGCGCCGCCCTGCACGGGCATGACGTGGTGATTTTCGAAGCGCGGGAAAAGGCCGGCGGCCTGAATGAATACGGGATCGCCAAGTACAAGTTGGTGGATGACTTCGCCCAGAAGGAACTGGAGTTCCTCCTGCAAATCGGCGGCATCGAGATTCGCCACGGCCAGCGCCTGGGCGACAACCTCACCTTGAGCGAACTGCACCAGCAATTCGATGCGGTGTTCCTTGGCCTGGGCCTGACCGCCAGCAAACACCTCGACCTGCCCCACGAAGACGCCCCCGGCCTGCTCGCTGCCACCGACTATATCCGCGAGTTGCGCCAGGCTGACGACTTGACCCAACTGCCCCTGGCCGACCGTTGCATCGTGCTCGGCGCCGGCAATACCGCCATCGACATGGCCGTGCAAATGGCCCGCCTCGGTGCGCGCGACGTCAACCTGGTCTACCGCCGAGGCCTGGCGGACATGGGCGCGACCCAGCATGAGCAGGACATCGCCAAGGCCAATCAGGTGCGCCTGCTGACCTGGGCCCAACCCGAAAAAGTGCTGCTGGATGACCAGGGCCACGTCCGCGGCATGCGCTTCGCCCGCACTCGCCTGGAAAACGGCTGCCTGCAACCCACCGGAGAGACCTTCGAATTGGCCGCCGATGCGATCTTCAAGGCCATTGGCCAGGGCTTCGATAACGAGGCGCTGCACGACCCCCTGGCCCAACAACTGCAGCGCGTCGGCGCGCGTATCTTCGTCGATGAACAGCTGCGCACCAGCATCCCCGGCGTATATGCCGGTGGCGACTGCGTCAGCCTCGGCCAGGACCTCACCGTGCAAGCGGTACAACACGGCAAGCTGGCCGCCGAAGCAATGCACGCCCAACTCATGCTTAACGTGGAGGCTGCGTAATGGCCGATCTCTCGATTGTATTCGCCGGAATCAAGGCCCCCAACCCGTTCTGGCTGGCCTCCGCGCCGCCCACCGACAAAGCCTATAACGTGGTCCGCGCGTTTGAAGCGGGCTGGGGTGGCGTGGTCTGGAAAACCCTGGGTGAAGACCCGGCGGCGGTCAACGTGTCGTCGCGTTACTCGGCGCACTACGGCGCCAACCGCGAAGTGCTGGGCATCAACAATATCGAGCTGATCACCGACCGCTCCCTGGAGATCAACCTCAGGGAAATCACCCAGGTGAAAAAGGATTGGCCGGACCGCGCGCTGATCGTGTCGCTGATGGTGCCGTGCGTTGAAGCATCCTGGAAAAACATCCTGCCCCTGGTAGAAGCCACCGGCTGCGACGGCATCGAGCTGAACTTCGGTTGCCCCCACGGCATGCCCGAGCGCGGCATGGGCGCGGCGGTGGGCCAGGTGCCAGAGTATGTGGAACAGGTGACGCGCTGGTGCAAGACCTATTGCTCACTGCCGGTGATCGTCAAGCTCACGCCGAATATCACCGACATCCGTGTGGCGGCGCGGGCGGCCTATCGCGGCGGTGCGGACGCGGTGTCGCTGATCAACACCATCAACTCCATCACCAGCGTGGACCTGGAACGCATGGTCGCCCTGCCGATGGTCGGCACCCAGAGCACCCACGGCGGTTACTGCGGCTCGGCGGTCAAGCCGATTGCCCTGAACATGGTCGCCGAAATCGCCCGCGACCCGCAGACCCAAGGCCTGCCGATCTGCGGCATTGGTGGCATCGGCAACTGGCGCGACGCGGCGGAATTCGTCGCCCTCGGCTGCGGCGCGGTGCAGGTGTGCACGGCGGCGATGCTGCATGGGTTTCGCATTGTGGAAGAGATGAAGGATGGATTGTCACGCTGGATGGACAGTCAGGGTTACACCAGCCTGCAAGAATTTTCCGGGCGGGCGGTGGGCAACACCACGGATTGGAAGTACCTGGACATCAACTATCAGGTCATTGCCAAGATCGATCAGGAGACGTGCATTGGCTGCGGGCGTTGCCATATTGCCTGTGAAGATACGTCGCACCAGGCCATCGCCAGTTTGAAACAGGCGGACGGCACCCATCAGTACGAGGTGATCGACGACGAGTGCGTGGGTTGCAACCTGTGCCAGATCACCTGCCCGGTGGCGGATTGCATCGAGATGGTACCGGTGGACACCGGTAAGCCGTTCTTGAATTGGACGCAGGATCCGCGTAATCCCTACCGGGAGGCGGTGTAGTCCTGTAGACCGCTATCGGGGGCAAGCCCCCTCCCACATTGAGCGCATTATGTCTGAAAGAATGCGATCCACTGCGGGAGGGGGCTTGCCCCCGATGAGGCCCTCAGCCTCACCACAAGACTCAAGGCTCCAACCCAATCCCGCGCAAAATCACACTGGTCACCGTCTGGATCGCCTTCTCGAACTGCATATCCGACAACGGCTGGTGATCATTCAAAATCTTCACCTGGTGATCAAAGTCGGCATAGTGCTGGGTCGATGCCCAGATCATATACAGCAGGCTCGACGGCTCCACCGGCAGGATGCGTTTGTCTTCCACCCACTGGCGAATCTTCGCCTCCTTCATCTTGGCCCAGTCGTACAGGCTTTCATCCAGCGCCTCACCGAGGGTCGGCGCGCCGTGGATGATCTCGTTGGCCCAGACTTTCGAGCCATAGGGCCGCGTGCGCGAGCGCTGCATCTTGGCGCGGATGTAGCTGCTGAGCACCACCCTCGGGTCATCGAAGGTCTCGAAGCTCAAGGCGTCCTGCTTCCACACCTCCAGCAGATCGAACAGCACGGCGCTGTACAGCTCGCTCTTGGTGGTGAAGTAATAATGCAGGTTGGAACGTGGCAGCTGCACTTCTTCAGCGATATCGGCCATGGCGGTGCTGCCATAGCCCTTTTCGGCGAAGACCTTCTCCGCCGCCAGCAGGATTTTTTCGACGTTGACCCGGCGAATTCCGATCTTGTGATTGCCCATAAGGGCTCCCTGACAACAACATGGGCTAAAGACTACCATCGGCTCTAGACCGCGGCGACAGGCCGCAATGAAAGTTCTTACCTTCACCTTCCCCACGGATATTGGATTGGTTAGGATCGCGGTCCCTATCCAGGATCATTCCCATGCCTATTCGACCTCGCGTACCCGCCGACGACCCGTTGCTGGGCGCCCTGTGGGAGCGCTCGGTACGCGCCACCCATGACTTCCTCCCCGAGGACGATATCCAGCGTTTACTGCCCCTGGTACGCGACACTTACCTGCCGATGCCTGCCCTTGACGTCTGGGTGTATGAAGATGAACAGGGTATTGCCGGTTACATCGCCACCGGCAGGAACAATGTGGAAATGCTGTTTATCGACCCTACGCGCCGCGGCCAGGGGATCGGCCGCCAGTTGCTGGACCACGCCCGTGCGCGCCACGACACCTTGACCGTCGACGTCAACGAGCAGAACCCCCAGGCTGTGGGTTTCTACCTGCACTACGGTTTTGTCCAGGTCGCGCGCTCGCCGCTGGATGGCGAAGGCAAACCGTTTCCCTTGCTGCACATGGCTTTACCGACTCCTCCCACTGAAGGTACGGAACAATGCTGATCAAGAAAACCCTAACCGCCGTCGCCCTGCTCGCCTCCCTGCTCGGCGCCTCGGCGGCGTTTGCCCACGCCCACCTCAAAAGCTCGGAGCCGGCCGCCGACAGCACCGTCGCCGCACCGAAGGACTTGCGCCTGACCTTCAGCGAAGGCGTCGAAGCCACCTTCACCAAGGTGTCCCTGAGCAAGGACGGCACCGAAGTGGCAATCAAGGGCCTGGCAACGCCAGACGCCGACAAGAAAACCCTGGTGGTGACGCCCGCCGCCCCGCTGGCGGACGGTCACTACAAAGTGGTGTGGAACGCAGTCTCGGTCGATACCCACAAGAGCAATGGCGAATACAGCTTCCAGGTCGGCCAATAACCCATGGCAACCCTGCTGGTGCTGTGCCGCTTTGTGCATTTCATCGTCGTGCTGCTGATGTTCGGGGCCTGTGTATTCAGGCCCTGGCTCCTGGGCGCTGAACCGCAGGCGGTGCTGGACCGACAAGTGTTGCGCATCACCCGTGGGCTGGCCTGGACGGCCCTCGCGTCGGGGGTGATCTGGTTACTGTTGATTACCGCCAGCATGGCCGGTTCATGGCCGGCGGCGCTGGAACTGTCGACCGTGCAGTTGGTGCTGGGCAAGACCTTTTTTGGCCAGGTGTGGACCTGGCACCTGCTGTTGAATGGGCTGCTGGTCATCGCCCTGATGACCGCGTGGAAGGCCCCGCGCCTGCCGTTGATCACGCTGCTGCTGATGACCCTGGCCCCGGTCGGCCATGGCGCCATGCTCGATGGGCTGAGCGGGCAGCTGTTGATCCTCAACCAGATGGTGCACCTGATGTGCGTCGGCGCATGGTTGGGGGGGTTATTGCTGCTGGTATTGATCCTCAGGCAGCCACACGGTGTTGAGCTGGCGCCGGTCCTGCGTCGTTTCAGCGGCGTCGGTTATGGCCTGGTCGCGGGCTTGCTGGTGACCGGCCTGATCAATGTGCGCGTCCTCACCGGGCAGCTGTGGCCCACGCCGTTGTTCAGTGGTTTTGCGTTGATTCTATTGATCAAGGTGATGCTGGTGCTGGGCATGTTGGCGCTGGCGCTGCTGAACCGGCTGCGCCTTGATCGCTGCGAACAGCGGCTGGGCAGCTTGAAGGCCAGCGTGATGCTGGAATGGCTGCTCGGTGTTTGCGCCGTCGCCGCCGTTTCACTCCTTGGCACCCTGCCTCCCATGGTCCTGGCGGGCTGAATGTGGGAGGGGCGGTGCGACGATTCGACTTGCCCCCTCCCACATTGACACTGCCCGCTCTAGATCAACCCACACGCAGTCATCGTATAACTTCTGCTTGACACCCCGCAAAAACCCCGCAAATATCCGCCCCAATGTTGTACGACGACGTATAACAAATAATAAAAACAACAAATGAAAGGGAGCATCACTGTGAGTCAATTCGCCCGCTATTCTTCCGCGCGTCTCAGTGTTATCGGCCTCGGCAGCCTGGCCTTCACCCTGCCCCTCATCGCCCACGCCGAAGGTTTTGTCGACGACGCCAAGACCACGCTCAACCTGCGTAACGCCTACTTCAACCGCAATTTCACCAACCCGAGCAACCCTCAGGGCAAGGCCGAAGAGTGGACGCAGAGCTTTATCCTCGACGCCAAGTCCGGCTTTACCCAAGGCACTGTCGGCTTCGGGATCGATGTGCTGGGCCTGTACTCACAAAAGCTCGACGGCGGCAAAGGCACCGGCGGCACCCAGTTGCTGCCGATCCACGATGACGGCCGCCCCGCCGACAACTTCGGGCGCCTGGGCGTGGCGTTGAAGACCAAGCTGTCGAAGACCGAATTAAAGGTGGGCGAATGGATGCCGGTGCTGCCGATCCTGCGTTCCGACGACGGCCGCTCGCTGCCACAGACCTTCCGTGGCGGTCAGGTGACGTCCAGCGAAATCGCCGGCCTGACCCTCTACGGCGGGCAGTTTCGCGGCAATAGCCCGCGCAACGACGCGAGCATGGAAGACATGTTCATGAACGGCAAAGCCGCATTCACCTCCGACCGCTTCAACTTCGGTGGCGGTGAATACAGCTTCAATGACAAGCGCACCCAGGTCGGCCTGTGGTATGCCGAACTGAGCGATATCTACCAGCAGCAATACCTCAACCTGACCCACAGCCAACCGCTGGGCGACTGGACCCTGGGCGCCAACCTCGGCTTCTTCAACGGCAAGGAAGACGGCAGCGCCCTGGCCGGCGACCTGGACAACAAGACCGTGTTCGCCCTGCTTTCGGCCAAGTACCAGGGCAACACCTTCTATGTCGGCCTGCAAAAGCTCACCGGCGACAGCGTGTGGATGCGGGTCAACGGCACCAGCGGCGGCACCCTGGCCAACGACAGCTACAACTCCAGCTACGACAACGCCAAGGAAAAATCCTGGCAGGTGCGCCATGACTTCAATTTCGTGGTGCTTGGCATTCCCGGGCTGACCATGATGAACCGCTATATCAGCGGCAGTAACGTACACACCGGGGCGATCACCGACGGCAAGGAATGGGGGCGTGAATCGGAACTGGCCTACACCGTGCAGAGCGGTGCGCTGAAGGATTTGAACGTCAAATGGCGTAACTCCACCCTGCGTCGGGATTTCAGCAATAACGAGTTCGATGAGAACCGGATCTTTATCAGCTATCCGATCTCGTTGCTGTAACCCCTGTGGCAAGCGGGCTTGCCCTAATGCCGTTCAGTTAAGGCTTTTTTGTAGGAGCGAGCTTGCTCGCGAAGAACTTACAGGCGCCGCGTTCATTCAGGAAACACGCGTTATCGTTGACGTTTTTCGCGAGCAAGAACTAGGCGTCCCCCTCGCTCCTACAGAAGGCGATGTACGCTTAACTGAACGACATTAGGGCAAGCCCGCTCGCCACAGCCTCGTTACACCTTTTGTCCAATGGCGCGTTGACAACCCAGGGGATCCCTAACAATACTTCGGCATAGTCATACGACAACCTACAACAAAAATTTGGAATCTCCATGACCACGACTACCCCCACTCCCTTCAACCGCCTGCTGCTCACCGGTGCCGCCGGCGGCCTCGGTAAAGTCCTGCGCGAACGCCTGCGCCCTTACGCCCAAGTACTGCGCCTGTCGGACATTGCCAACATGGCCCCGGCGGCCGACGCCAGCGAAGAAGTGCAACCCTGCGACCTCGCCGACAAACAAGCCGTGCATCACCTGGTGGAAGGCGTCGACGCCATCCTGCATTTTGGCGGTGTCTCGGTCGAACGCTCCTTCGAAGAAGTGCTAGGCGCCAATATCAGCGGCATCTTCCACATCTACGAAGCCGCGCGCCGCCATGGCGTCAAGCGCGTGGTCTTCGCCAGCTCCAATCATGTGATCGGCTTCTACAAGCAGGGCGAACAGCTCGACGCCCACTCCCCACGCCGCCCAGACAGCTACTACGGCTTGTCCAAGTCCTATGGCGAAGACATGGCCAGTTTCTACTTCGACCGCTACGGCATCGAGACCGTCAGTATCCGTATCGGCTCTTCGTTCCCGGAACCGCAGAACCGCCGGATGATGCACACCTGGCTGAGCTTCGACGACCTGACCCAACTGCTCGAACGCGCACTGTATACGCCGAACGTCGGCCACACCGTGGTCTACGGCATGTCGGCTAACCTCGACACCTGGTGGGACAACCGCTACGCCGCGCACCTGGGCTATGCCCCGAAAGACACCTCCGAAGTCTTCCGTGCCCAGGTCGAAACCCAGCCCCCCGTAGCGGCCGATGACCCGGCCAAGGTGTATCAAGGCGGGGCATTCTGCGCCGCTGGACCGTTCGGTGACTGACGCCAGACCAACCCAAGGGAATGAGTGGCCATGACTGCAGAATTGATTGTCGACGCCCGCAATGCCGTGGGCGAGTGCCCGGTATGGGTGCCCGAGGAAAACGCCCTGTACTGGGTGGACATCCCCAACGGTGGCCTGCAACGCTGGAGCGCCGCCACCGGCCATCTCGCTGCGTGGAAAGCCCCGCAGATGCTGGCCTGCATCGCTCGCACCGACGCCGGCAACTGGGTTGCGGGGATGCAAACCGGCTTCTTCCAACTCACGCCGCATAACGACGGCAGCCTCGACACCACGCCATTGGCCAGCGTCGAGCACCCTCGCCCGGACATGCGTCTGAACGACGGCCGCTGTGATCGCCAGGGCCGTTTCTGGGCCGGCAGCATGGTGCTGAACATGGGCGCGAATGCGGCCGAAGGCATCCTCTATCGCTATGCATCGGGTTCAGCGCCCCATGCCCAGCTGGACGGTTTTATCACCCTCAACGGCCTCGCCTTCAGCCCCGATGGCCGCACGATGTACGCCTCGGATTCACACCCGCTGGTCCAGCAGATCTGGGCCTTCGACTACGACACCGAGACCGGCACGCCGTCCAACCGCCGCGTGTTCGTCGACATGCACCAGCACCCAGGTCGTCCCGACGGCGCAGCCGTGGACGCCGACGGTGGCTACTGGATCTGCGCCAACGACGCCGGCCTGATCCACCGTTTTACCCCCGATGGCCGCCTGGACCGCTCCCTGAGCGTACCGGTGAAAAAACCCACGATGTGCGCCTTTGGCGGCAGTCGCCTGGACACGCTGTTCGTCACCTCGATACGAGACGACCAGGGCGAGCAGTCACTGTCCGGCGGCGTGTTCGCCCTCAACCCCGGCGTCCAAGGACTGCCTGAGCCAACGTTTACCCTCTAGCTGCATCGCTGTGCCTTGAATACAACAATAACAACACAGGAGTGACCTCCCATGGACTTCAAACGCACCTTGCTGGCCGCTGCACTTCCCCTGAGTGTCCTGTTCACCGGCGCCGCCCACGCGCTGGAAATCAAATTCGCCGACGTTCACCCCGCCGGCTATCCCACTGTCGTAGCCGAAGAGAACATGGGCAAGGCCCTGACCAAACAAAGCAACGGCGAACTGACCTTCAAGTACTTCCCCGGCGGGGTCCTGGGCTCCGAGAAAGAAGTGGTCGAGCAGGCCCAGGTCGGCGCGGTGCAGATGACCCGCGTCAGCCTTGGCATCGTCGGGCCCGTGGTGCCGGACGTGAACGTATTCAACCTGCCGTTCGTGTTTCGTGACCAGGCGCATATGCGCAAGGTCATCGACGGCGAGATCGGCGATGAGATCCTCGCCAAGATCACCGACTCCGAGTTCGGCCTGGTGGCCCTGGCCTGGATGGACGGCGGCACGCGCAACCTCTACACCAAGAAACCGGTGCGCAAGATCGAAGACCTCAAGGGCATGAAGATCCGCGTGCAAGGCAACCCGCTGTTCATCGACGCCTTTAATGCCATGGGCGCCAACGGCATCGCCATGGACACCGGCGAGATCTTCAGTGCCCTGCAGACCGGAGTGATCGACGGCGCGGAAAACAACCCGCCCACCCTGCTGGAACACAACCACTTCCAGAACGCCAAGTACTACACCCTCACCGAACACTTGATCCTGCCCGAGCCCATCGTGATGTCGAAGATCACCTGGAACAAGCTCACCCCGGCGCAGCAAGTCATGGTGAAAAACGCCGCCAAGGCCGCCCAGGCCGATGAGCGCGCGCTGTGGGATGCCAAGTCCGCCAGCAGCGAAACCAAGCTCAAGGCCGCCGGTGTCGAGTTCATCAGCGTCGACAAAAAACCCTTCTACGACGCCACCGCAGCGGTTCGCGCCAAGTACGGCGCGCCCTACGCCGACATCATCGCGCGCATCGACGCCGTTCAATAACCTTCCCTGCCTCTCGCAAAAGGCCCGGCGCGGTCGGCATCGACGCGCCCGGTTACGGTGAACGCCATGAAGAATCTACTGCTGCGCATCAACGACCGCCTCTACATGACCTGCGTCTGGGTCGCCGGCCTCTCGGTTCTCGGGGTGGCACTGATCATTCCCTGGGGCATCTTCGCCCGCTACATCCTCGGCACCGGCTCCAGCTGGCCGGAGCCCACCGCCATCCTGCTGATGCTGGTGTTCACCTTTATCGGCGCCGCCGCCAGCTATCGCGCTGGCGCACACATGTCGGTGGCGATGATCACCGACCGCCTGCCGCCCCGCCAACGCCAGGTCATCGGCATCGTCTCGCAGCTGCTGATGGGCACCATCTGCCTGTTCATGGCCATTTGGGGCACCAAGCTGTGCCTGTCCACCTGGAACCAGTTCATGAGCGCCATCCCGACCCTGCGCGTGGGCATCACCTATATGCCGATCCCGATTGGCGGGCTGCTGACCCTGATCTTTGTGGTGGAAAAACTCCTGCTCGGTGACCAGAGCAACCGGCGCGTGGTGCGCCTCGACCTGGTGGAAGAAAGCGAAGGGGCCGCGTGATATGGACGCATTGATTCTGTTGGGCAGCTTTATTGCCTTGATCCTGATCGGCATGCCGGTGGCCTACGCCCTGGGTTTGTCGGCATTGATTGGCGCGTGGTGGATCGACATCCCGTTCCAGGCCCTGATGATCCAGGTGGCCGGCGGGGTAAATAAATTTTCGCTGATGGCGATTCCGTTCTTCGTGCTGGCCGGGGCGATCATGGCCGAGGGCGGCATGTCGCGCCGCCTGGTGGCGTTTGCCGGCGTGCTGGTGGGCTTTGTGCGCGGCGGCCTGTCCTTGGTCAACATCATGGCCTCGACGTTTTTCGGCGCGATCTCCGGTTCGTCGGTGGCCGACACGGCCTCGGTCGGCTCGGTGCTGATCCCGGAGATGGAACGCCGTGGCTATCCCCGAGAATTCGCCACCGCGGTGACCATCAGCGGTTCGGTGCAGGCACTGTTGACGCCGCCCAGCCATAACTCGGTGCTCTACTCCCTGGCAGCGGGCGGCACGGTGTCGATCGCCTCGTTGTTCATGGCCGGTGTGGTCCCCGGCCTGTTGATGAGCGCGTGCCTGATGGTGCTGTGCCTGATCTTCGCCAAAAAGCGCAATTACCCCAAGGGCGAAGTCATTCCCTTGAAGCAAGCGCTGAAAATCTGCGCCGACGCGCTGTGGGGCCTGATGGCCATGGTGATCATCCTCGGCGGCATCCTCTCCGGCATCTTTACCGCCACCGAATCCGCCGCGATCGCGGTGCTGTGGGCGTTCTTCGTGACCATGTTCATCTACCGCGACTACAAATGGAGCGAACTGCCCAAGCTGATGCACCGCACGGTACGCACCATTTCCATCGTGATGATCCTGATCGCCTTCGCCGCCAGCTTCGGCTACATCATGACCCTGATGCAGATCCCGGCGAAGATCACCACGCTGTTCCTGACCCTGTCGGACAACCGCTACGTGATCCTGATGTGCATCAACGCCATGCTGCTGTTGCTCGGCACGGTGATGGACATGGCGCCGCTGATCCTGATCCTTACCCCGATTTTGCTGCCCGTGGTGCTCGGCATCGGCGTCGACCCGGTGCACTTCGGCATGATCATGCTGGTGAATCTGGGCATCGGTTTGATTACGCCGCCGGTGGGCGCGGTGCTGTTTGTGGGGGCGGCCGTGGGCAAGGTCAGTATCGAGCGGACCGTGAAGGCGTTGCTGCCGTTCTATGCGGTGCTGTTCCTGGTGCTGATGGCGGTGACCTACGTTCCGGCGCTGTCGTTGTGGCTGCCCAGTGTGGTGCTGTGATGATGATTGAACTTGAAGATAACCTCACCCACCTGACCTTGAACCCGGCCGTGGGCGGCAGCATCGTCAACTGGACAGTGCGTGCCACCGGGCAGCCGTTGCTGCGACACAACGATGAGCAGGCGATCCATACCGGTTTGCCGGGCAAGCTGGGGTGCTATCCGTTGGTGCCCTGGTCCAACCGCATTGCCCATGGCGGTTTCGACAACCCCGACGGTTGGCTGGCACTCACGCCCAACAGCCTGACCGATCCACTGCCGATTCATGGCTCAGCCTGGCAGCACGGGTGGCAAGTGGTCAGCCAGGCGGCGGATGAGGTGGTGCTGGCGCTCGAATGCGCCACGCCGTTTGCCTACCGCGCCGAGCAGCGTATTCGCTTGAGCGACGGGGTTCTAGGTATCGAACTGCGGGTGACGCACCAGGCCGCAACAGCGGCGTGGCATGGCGTGGGCCTGCATCCGTACTTTCCACGCCGACCGGGCACCCGGTTGCAGGCCAAGGCCGCACAGGTGTGGATGAGTGATGCGTCCAAGCTGCCGACCGGGTTGGCGGCGGTGCCGGGAGAGTGGGATTTCCAGGCATTGAAAAACCTGCCCGAAGGCGTAGTGGACAATGGCTTTTGCCAGTGGGACGGGTACTGCCGGATCGAACAGCCAGAACTGGGTTATGCGCTGGAATGCCAGGCCAGCGGGGCCGATTACTTCCTGCTGTACTGCCCGCCGGGGTTGGGGTTCTTTTGCATCGAGCCGGTGAGTCATCCGGTGAATGCTCATCACCTGCCAGGGCGGCCGGGCCTGACACTGCTGGAACACAACCAGTCGGTCCAACTCAATTTCAACCTGAAATACACCCCCCTGTAGGAGCGAGCTTGCTCGCGAAAAACCTCAGGGCAACGCGGGGCATCAGGCCCCCCGCGTTATCGTTGACGATCTTCGCGAGCAAGCTCGCTCCTACAGGGATCAGCGCCATGCTCAAGGTGGGGAGTTTTTCAGGCGCCCAGCCGTGTCGATACTCACCACCACCGACAAC
Source organism: Pseudomonas sp. G11 (assembly GCF_029457515.1). Lineage (NCBI taxonomy): Bacteria > Pseudomonadati > Pseudomonadota > Gammaproteobacteria > Pseudomonadales > Pseudomonadaceae > Pseudomonas > Pseudomonas sp. G11. Next base: position 2,942,388 of record NZ_CP120377.1, on the reverse strand, counting down.
CCCGGCCGCAGCCGTTCACTCTCAGCCTGATCCGGGTCCACGGTAATCCTTACCGGCACGCGCTGGGCAATCTTCACAAAGTTGCCCGTGGCGTTATCCGCCTGCAACAGGCTGAACTCCGAGCCGGTGGCTGGGGATATATGCTGCACCGTGCCGCGAAACTTGCGGTGGTTCAGCGCATCCACGGTGAAGGTCACCGGTTGGCCCACCTGCACGTTGTTCATCTGGGTTTCCTTCATATTCGCGATCACCCACAGGTGCTTCGGCACCAGCGCCATCAACTGCGCGCCAGAGTTGACGTAGGCACCCAGCCTCACGCCAATCTGCCCCAATTGACCGTCACGGGGTGCAGTAATGCGGGTGTTGGACAGGTCGATACGCGCCAACTCCAACGCCGCTTCGGCACTGGCCACCGCCGCTTCCAGGGAACCGCGATTGACGATGACCGTCTGCAAATCCTGCCGCGCGATTTCCAGGCTGGCCTGGGCTTGCGCGACCGCCGCAATAGTCTGTGCATGGGCGGCGCGGGTTACGTCCAGCTCGCGCTTGGACACCGAACCGTCGCTGATCAACGCTTCATTGCGCCGCAAGTCGGCGGTGCTTTTGCGCGCCTGCGCCTGGCTGTCCACCAATGCGGCCTGGCGCAGTTTGATCGTTGCTTCTGCACTGTTGCGTTGCTGCACCACATTGGCCAGTGAAGCCTTCTGCACCGCCAGTTGGGCCAGGGCCTGGTCGAGGCGCTGCTGGTAGATGCGGTCATCCAGGCGCACCAGCAAGTCGCCGGCCTTGACGTACTGGAAGTCCTGCACCGGCACCTCGAACACATAGCCGCTGAGCTGCGGGCCGATAATGGTCACCTGGCCGCGCACCAGGGCGTTCTCGGTGGTTTCCACCGCGCTGCTGAACGGCGGCAGCTGCCAGGCGTACAGCACGACCAGCACGCCCACCAGGGCAATCGCGGCAAAGCCCAGGGACGAAAGGATGCGTACCCACAGGGAGCGCGGTTCGGTGACGGTGGCCCCCGGTGGCGTGGTGCCTTCCGGGGTGGCGGCGATGGCATTGGTGGTGGTCGTGGTCGGTTCGGTCATGAAGAGGCGCCGCTGGGTTGAACGGGAGTGGCTGCTTTAGTGGTGCTCATCAGCCACAGACTGCGGATAAAGATCCAGATCATGGTCAGGATCGCGATGATCGCGATCAGCATGAACACATCGTTGTAGGCCATGACATTGGCCTCACGGGTTGCCGCGGTGGCCAGGCTGCGAATCCCCATGAGGTTGCGCAACTCCGGGTCAGCGACGATGCCGCCATAGGCCGAGCCGCCGCCCTGCACGCGGGCGGCCACGCGAGGGTCGAGCAAGGTCAGGTGCTCGACGATCATGCTGGAGTGAAACTTCTCGCGCACCACCTGGAACGTGCCGAGCAACGCCGCGCCGATCAGGCCGCCGAGGTTCTGGCAGATCCCGAACATCACCGAGAAACTCACCAGGTTGCGTGGGTTGGTCAGCACGTTTTTAGTCCCCAGCACCATGGTCGGCCCCAAAAAGAAGGTGCCGCCAAAGCCTAGCAGGAACTGGCTGATATACAGGTTCTGCGGGCGGGTCAGGTTGCTGGAGAAACTGTCCATCACCGAGCCGGTGGCCATCAGCGCCAGGGCAATCACCAGCGGCATCAGCAAGTGCGCCGGGTTGATCGTCAGCGCACTGACCACCAGCCCGCTGATCGCCCCGGCCAGCATCACCACGTACAGCGTGTGCATCTGCTCGTAGCTCATGTTCAACATCTGCATGAACCCCACCGCGCCGGTGGACTGCTCGGACAACACCATGCGAATCAGGATCACCGCCAGCGCCAGGCGAATCATGGTGCCGCTGCCCAGCCAACGGGTCATCAGCAGCGGGTTGGCGCGATTATGCTCAATGGCCAGGCCAGTCATGATCAACACCAGGGAACAGGCCGAGGCCACGCCGATCCACGGCGCTTCCAGCCACCAGTCGATGCGCCCCAAGGACAGCACCGCGCAGAGCAGCGCCACACCGCTGGCGAGAATGGCGAAGGTGAGGAAGTCGAGTTTTTCAAAGGTCTTGAAACGGTCGCCGGGCGGCAACTTGAGCAGGAACACGCAGCCCAGGCAGATCAGCGCCATGCCCAGTTCGAACAGGTACAAGCCGCGCCATTCGGCGATTTGCAGCAGGTCTTCGGAGAACAACCGCGCCAGGGGCAAGGCCAGCTGCGCGGTCCCCAACCCCAGCACCAGCGCCTTCAAGCGCCATTTGGCGGGGAACGCCTGGATCATGTAGTACAAACCCAGGGAACTGAGCGCCGCCCCCACCATCCCGTGGGCTGCCCGCACGGCGATGGCCGAGTTGAGGTCGTTGACGAACAAGTGGCCGAAGGTCACCAGTGCATAGAGCACCAGGAACACCTCGGTAAACGCACGCAGGCCGAATTGCTGGCGAAACTTCACCAGCAGCAGGTTCATGCACACGTTGGTCATCACATAGGCGGCGGGCAACCAGGCCATTTCCGCGGTGGTCGCGCCCAAGGCGCCTTGCAGGTATTGCAGGTTGGCGATCACCAGCGAGTTGCCCAGGCCGCCGGTGATGGCTACGAGTACGCCGACCAAGGCATACAGCCAGCGCTTGTGGGTGGGGTGCAACGGCGTCGACGGCGAGCCCGGCAGGCTCGGGCGCTCGTGAGGCTGCCAGGTGCGGGGGGTGTATTTGTCCATTCGGTGACCTTGATGAGCCGACACGCAAGGTCGGTGACTCCATTACTCAGGGAGTAGTAAACCTGAGAGGAGTTCATCTTGCCATGTTGAAGGGGCAATTGATGCCTGGCGTGGGCAAGGTCAAGTATGGGGGTTGGCGGTGATGGCGGCGTCTGGGCTGACCAGCTTTCTGGGTTGGGTACAGAGCAAGGTCTATCTGGTCCATGGAGATCAAAATGTGAGAGGGGCTTGCCCCCTCCCACATTGGATCTCCTTTGTATTGGAGACCACACGCCCTATCAGATCCAGCCGAGCCAGCTCCAGTAAGTCGCCGCAAACACCAGCATCAGCAGGTAGCCGATCAACGTGACCAAAATCCCCACCTTGGCAAACTGCCGTGCCGTAAACGTCCCAGTCCCCAAACACACCATGTTCTGCGGCGCGTTGATCGGCAGGATAAACCCGTAGCTGACGACAAACCCCAACAGCATCGTCACCCCCAACCGGTTGAATTCCCCCGGCAGGGTCTGCAACACCGCAATCAGGATCGGCAGCAACGCCGAGGTCAATGCCGTGGCGCTGGCAAACCCCAAGTGGATCACGATCAAGAATGCCCCAAGAATCGCAAACACCCCCAGCGGCCCCACGTGGTCCAAGCCGGTGTGCGCCACCACCTGGGAACCCAGCCACTGCCCGGCCTGGGTGGTCAGCAGCGCCGTGCCCAGGCTGATGCCCACGCCAAACACGATCACCGTGCCCCACGGGATACGCGATTGCACGTCCTTCCAGGTCATCACGCCAATGCCCGGCAACAACAGGAACACCAGGCCGGCATAGGTCGTCGAGGTGGTGTCGAAGTTGTGCAGGCGCCCTTCCGTGGCCCAAGCCAGCAGAAGCAGCACCGACACAGCCAGCAGGCGCTTCTGCGGCCCGGTCATCGGGCCGATATCCACCAGCGACTGCGCCACCGCCTCTTTGCCGCCAGGGATGCTGTCGCTTTCCGGCGGCAGCAGCTTGATCACCAGGAACAACAGCACCGCCGACATGATCAGCGCCCATGGCGCCCCCGCGATCAGCCAGTCGATCCACGACACGCGCTGGCCGAGCATCTTGTCCATAAAGCCCACGGTCAGCAGGTTTTGTGCGGCGGCGGTCTGGATGCCGACGTTCCAGATGCTGGTGCCCTGGGCCACCACGATCATCAAGCCCGCAGCGATGTTGGAGCGTTTGTCGACGCCAAACGCAGCGACCACGCCCATCATGATCGGCACCACACAGGCACTGCGCGCGGTGGCGCTGGGGACGACAAGGCTGAGCAGGATAGTCACCGCGATCGCCCCCAGCAGAATGCCGCGCGTGCTGGTGCCCACCCGCGTCAGGGTGACCAGGGCGATACGCCGGTCGAGGCCGGTGTGAGTCATGGCGGCGGCGATGAACAACGCGCCCGCCACCAGCGCGAGCGCGGGGTTGGAAAAGCCGGTAAGCGCCATGCTGATGGCCGGGCTGGAACCGATCAGGTGCGTGGGGTCCTGCAGCGACGGCGCGGTGCCGAGCAGGAACGCCATCAGCGAAGTGATCATGATCGCGCTGGCTTCATACGACACCGCCTCGGTGATCCACACCACCACGGCAAACGCGAGGATCGCCAGCATGCGATGCCCCGCCACCGGCAAGTCGGCGGGCATCGGCAACAGCAGCACCCCGACCATCACCAGCACGGCGACGACCAGGCCCAGGGGCAACTTGAAGGATGCAGCGGTTGTTGCGGGGGCGCTCATGGGGTTCTCCGTCGGCCGTCAAATCAGGCAGGGAGCATGGCGCAAAATGCCGCAGGCGGTGTTGACAGGTATCAAGACCCTAGGCCAATAACTGGCTCAATACCGCCCGCAACTTCCCGGGCTTGACCGGTTTGTTCAACAATGGCGCGTCCAGCCGCCGCAGCATGCGCCGGCATTGGTCGGTGCGGTCAGCCGTGATGATCACCGCGGGAATCGGCTGGTCGAAGTGCTCGCGCAGGTACTTGACCACCTCGCAACCCACCACGCCGTGGTCGAGGTGGTAGTCCGCCAGGATCAACTCCGGCGCCCTGCCCTGCAACGCCAGCAAGGCGCCGGCCTGGTCGGTGGCGGTAACCACCTCGCAGCCCCACTGGCCGAGCAGCGCGCTCATGCTTTCCAGGATGCTGAGTTCGTTATCCAGCACCAGCAAACGCCGCCCCGGCAAGGGGTTGCCCGTCGTCGCTTGCACCGGCAGCTGGCTGATGGCCAACGGCATGTCCTCGCTGATGGGCACTTCGATGCTGAACATCGACCCGCGCCCCGGCCACGAGCGCACCGCCACCGGGTAGCCGAGGATCTCGGCGATGCGCTCGACAATCGCCAAGCCCAGGCCCACGCCCTTGCGGTCCGAGGCGCGGCCGACGTCCAGCTGGTTGAATTCGAGGAAGATCGCGTCGAGCCGATCGGCCGGGATGCCGCGCCCGGTGTCCCACACTTCCAGGCGCAGGCGGTCGCCACGGCGGCGCGCGCCGAGCAGGATGCAGCCGTCGTCGGTGTAACGGCAAGCGTTGCTGAGGAAATTGCGCAGGATGCGCGTGACCAGGCGCAAGTCGGTGCAAATCGCGTAGTGGCCGGTATGCGCGCGCAGATTGAGCCCGGCGGCCAAGGCCACTGACTGGAATTCCGAGACCAGCGGCGCAAACAGTTCATCCAGGCGATACACCGCCACATCCGGCTTGACCGCGGCCTGGTCGAGCCGCGAGATATCCAGCAGGTCGGTGAGCAAATCCTCGGCGCCTTCCAGGGCCTGGTGGGTGCGCTCGACCAGCACCTGCTCGACGCTGGGCAAGTTGCGTTCGCGCAGGGTGGCGATCAGCAGGCGCGCGGCGTTGAGCGGTTGCAACAGGTCATGGCTGGCGGCGGCGAGGTATTTGTCCTTGCTGCGGTTGGCGGCCTCGGCGGCATCGCGGGCATCGCGCAGTTCCTGTTCGACCTGTTCGCGCTGGGCGATCTGCTGTTGCAGGTTGCGGTTGGCTTCCAGCAACTCATCGGTGCGCGCCGCCACCCGTTGCTCCAGCTCATCGTTAAGGCGGATGTAGCGCTTGCGCTCGGCCTCCAGCTCATCGAGCCGCGCGGTCAGTTCCGGGTAATGGCTCTTGCGCGCCGACTGGTCGCCCAGCCCCAGCAACCCGGCCAGGGCGCGCTGCTGGTCGTCAGAGAGCTTCGCCATAGACGACCTCGACGTCACGCTGGCTCGACTCACGGGGGTTGGTGAGGATGCACGGGTCGTGCATGGCATGCTGGGACAGGAACGGAATATCCGCCACGCGCACCCCGTGCAAACCGAGGGTTTCGTGAAAGCCGATCGCGTGTTTCAGGGCAATCAGATGCTCCACCAGCCGCCCCCGAATCTGCCGATGGTTGAGGCCCCGGCAGTCGATGCCGAACGTCTCGGCAATCACCTTGAAACGCTCCGGCGCCGAGTTGTAGTTGAACGCCACCACGTGTTCCACCAGCACCGCGTTGCACAAGCCATGGGGCAGGTCGAGAAACCCGCCGAGGCTGTGGGACATGGCATGCACCGCGCCGAGGATCGCATTGGAGAACGCCAAGCCGGCCTGCATGCTGCCGAGCATGATCTTCTCGCGCAGGGCAATGTCACCAGGGTTGGCGATCATCTGCACCAGGTTGCCGTTGATCAAGCGCATGGCTTCCAGCGCATGGGGATCGGTGAGCGGGCCGTGACCGGTGGACACGAACGCTTCGATGGCATGCACCAGCGCGTCGATACCGGTACAGGCGGACAGGAACGGGTCCATGCTGGCCGTGGTTTCCGGGTCGATCAGCGACACATCCGGCACCACCGCCTTGCTGACGATGGAGAACTTCATGCGTTCCTGTTGGTTGGAAATGATCACGAACTGCGAGACATCCGCCGACGTGCCGGCGGTGGTGGGGATCAGGATCAACGGCGGGCTGGGCACGCGAAGGGTGTCCACCCCTTCGAATTCGAGGATGTTACGCCCATGGGCGACCACAATGCCGATGGCCTTGCCGCAGTCCATGGGGCTGCCGCCACCGATGGCGACGATCACGTCGCAATGGTTGTCGCGGTACACCTCGGCGCCCAGCATCACTTCTTCGACGCGCGGGTTGGGTGACACGTCGCTGTACAGGCAATAGTCGATGCCGATGGCTTGCAGGCTGGCTTCCACATCGGCCACCCAACCCGCGGCGATCACACCAGGGTCGCTGACCACCAGGACCTTGCGCGCACCAAAGGTCTTGGCGTAATTACCGACGTTGTGCCGGCAGCCGGCACCAAAGATGATTTCAGGCGAGACGAATTTACGCAGGAGGCTCAGATTTGGGCTCATTGGAAAGCCTGTTGTTATTATTTTTGGGAGATGCACTTCACACTAACCCATTCGCGGACGAATGCAATCAGACCAAAGGGTCATTCCCAAAACGAGCCCGGCCAGCGCGTGGCTGGCCGGGGGTGGATCAGCGGCTGGCGAAGTACATGGTCACTTCAAAGCCGATACGCAGGTCGGTAAACGCGGGTTTAGTCCACATGGGGCGATCCTCTTGTTGTGCCGGAAGATTCCGGTGAAGGCATTAATGCATGGAGGGATGGGGGTGCGAATGCTACTTTCGAACGAGTGAGGGCACTGCATTAGTCGCGAACGTACAGGGAGCAACATGTGGGAGGGGGCTTGCCCCCGATGAGGGAGTGTCAGTTGAAACAGCTGTGACTGACACACAGCTATCGGGGGCAAGCCCCCTCCCACAGTTGATTGCATTTCAAGTTGAAATCAGAAGAACCCCAACGGATTGATGTCGTAGCTCACCAGCAGGTTCTTGGGACGAGGGTACGAATGCTGCTTTCGAACGAGTGCGGGCACTGCATTGGTCGCGAACGTACGGGGAGCAACATGTGGGAGGGGGCTTGCCCCCGATGAGGGCGTGTCAGCTGAAACAGCTGTGACTGACACACCGCTATCGGGGGCAAGCCCCCTCCCACAGGGGACCGCGTTGCATCGGAGGGTTAGGGAAGGTCTGAAGTAAGCAGCCGTTTTTAACGGCCTCGCTGTCTGAGGTTCAAAAAACACCGACTTAATCGAAAATCAGACCTTTCCTCCTGTCAGTTCACTGTTTTTTGCGGAATAGCACCTTTTCAGGGCTCATTGTCCACATCACAGGCGCACCTCGCCTGCATTCAACAGTCGTTTTCGCATCATCCACAGGTTCGATAAGGCAAACAGTGTGGTCTGCTGCGCGGTGTTTTTCACCAAGCCTCGGAAGCGGACTTTCGTATAACCAAACTGGCGCTTGATCACCCTGAATGGATGCTCAACCTTGGCCCGGACTTGAGCTTTCGCGTATTCGATTTTGCGGCGCATGCGACCGATCAGGCTCTTTTTTGCATGCTTCTTATAGCTGCTGGGGCGCGCTGCGATCGACCAGATCATCTGGCGATGTTGATGCTCCGCACGCTTCTCCACGCCGGTGTAACCGGCATCGCCAGAGACGTAAGTTTCCTCGCCATGCAGCAACTGATCGACCTGAGTCACGTCCGCCACATTCGCCGCCGTGCCCACCACGCTATGTACCAGACCGGATTCAACATCGACACCGATGTGCGATTTCATCCCGAAATAGTACTGATTTCCTTTCTTTGTCTGGTGCATTTCGGGGTCGCGTTTACCGTCCTTGTTCTTGGTCGAACTGGGCGCATGAATGATCGTCGCATCGACCACAGTTCCCTGACGCAGCAGCAAACCTCGGTCGCCCAAATAGCCGTTGATGACCTGCAAAATCCCACCGGCCAGCTCATGTTTTTCCAACAGCCGGCGGAAGTTGAGGATCGTGGTTTCATCCGGAATCCGATCCAAATGCAGCCCGGCAAACTGGCGCAGAATCGTGGTTTCGTAGAGGGACTCTTCCATCGCCGGATCGCTGTAGCCGAACCAGTTTTGCATCAGATGAACCCGCAGCATGGCCATCAACGGATACGCCGGACGACCGCCTTCACCCTTCGGATAATGCGGCTCGATCAACGCAATCAGGCCTTTCCAGGGCACGACCTGATCCATCTCAATCAGGAAACGCTCACGGCGGGTCTGCTTACGTTTGCCTGCGTACTCGGCATCAGCGAAAGACATTTGCTTCATCGGGGCTCAACCGTTCAGTTCGTGGGACAGCCGTATCTCACCAGATTTGGAAGTCTTTTTCAGAGTTTCCTTAGAAGAACCCCAACGGATTGATGTCGTAGCTCACCAGCAGGTTCTTGGTCTGCTGGTAGTGATCCAACATCATCTTGTGGTTCTCACGCCCCACGCCGGACTTCTTGTAGCCGCCAAACGCGGCATGCGCCGGGTACAGGTGGTAGCAGTTGGTCCACACGCGGCCGGCCTTGATCGCCCGGCCCATGCGGTAGGCACGGTTGATATCACGGGTCCACAGCCCGGCACCCAGGCCGAATTCGCTGTCGTTGGCGATCGCCAGGGCTTCGGCTTCGTCCTTGAAGGTGGTGATACCCACCACCGGGCCGAAGATTTCTTCCTGGAACACGCGCATCTTGTTGTGGCCCTTGAGCAGGGTCGGCTGGATGTAGTAACCGCTGGACAGGTCGCCCTCCAGGCGCTCGGCCGCGCCGCCGGTGAGCAACTCGGCGCCCTCTTCCTGGGCGATTTTCAGGTAGGACAGGATCTTGTCGTATTGCTGCTCGGACGCCTGGGCGCCGACCATGGTCTCGGTGTCCAGCGGGTTGCCGCGCTTGATCTTGACGATCTTCTTCATCACCACTTTCATGAAGTCGTCGTAGATCGACTCCTGCACCAGCGCCCGCGACGGGCAGGTGCACACTTCACCTTGGTTGAAGAACGCCAGCACCAGGCCTTCGGCGGCCTTTTCGATGAACTGTGGCTCGGCGTTCATGATGTCTTCGAAGAAGATGTTCGGCGACTTGCCGCCCAGTTCCACGGTCGACGGGATGATGTTCTCGGCGGCCGCATGCATGATGTGCGCGCCGATAGGCGTCGAGCCGGTAAAGGCGATCTTGGCGATGCGCTTGCTGGTGGCCAGCGCTTCGCCGGCTTCGCGGCCAAAGCCCTGGACGATATTCAGCACGCCCGGTGGCAGAAGGTCATTGATCAACTCGGCAAACACCATGATCGACAGCGGCGTCTGCTCGGCCGGCTTGAGCACGATGCAGTTACCGGCGGCCAGGGCCGGGGCGAGTTTCCAGGCCGCCATCAGCAGCGGGAAGTTCCACGGAATGATCTGCCCGACCACACCCAATGGCTCATGGAAGTGATAGGCAGCGGTGTGTTCGTTGATCTCGGCGGCGCCGCCTTCCTGGGCACGGATGCACCCGGCGAAATAGCGGAAGTGGTCAGCGGCCAGGGGCACGTCGGCGTTGAGCGTCTCGCGCACGGCCTTGCCGTTGTCCCAGCTTTCGGTCACGGCCAGCACTTCGAGGTTCTGTTCGATGCGGTCGGCGATTTTCAGCAGCACCAGGGCGCGATCCTGGGCCGAGGTCTTGCCCCAGGCGTCAGCGGCAGCATGGGCGGCGTCGAGGGCCTTGTCGATGTCGGCGGCGTTGGAGCGCGGGAATTCGGCGATCTGCTCACCAGTCACCGGCGAGGTGTTGGTGAAGTACTGGCCGCTCTGCGGCGCGACGAATTCGCCGCCGATGTAGTTACCGTAGCGCGACTTGAAGCTGACGATGGCGCCAGGGGTGCCAGGTTGTGCGTAGATCATGTTAAGGCCTCTGTCTGGGTCCGGGCCTGTCGGTCAACAGGCGATGACCCGATAGTAAAGAGCCCCCGTTGCCGGGCGAATGCGCCGTTGGCAGGGGGGCTCTTGTCATTTGGTCGTAGATTCAGTGTTTGGCGACCAGTTCTTTGGGCAGCTTGAAGGTCCAGAGCATGCCGCCCTGGTTGAAGTCCTTGATGCGCTTGGCCACTTCACCGCCCCACAACGGCACCGCGCCGCCCCAGCCGGAGAGCACCGAGACGTACTGTTCGCCGTCCATTTCCCAGGTCACAGGCGAGCCGAGTACGCCGGAACCGGTCTGGAATTCCCAGACCTTCTCGCCGGTCTTGGCGTTGAACGCCTGCAGGAAACCTTCCGGCGTGCCGGTGAACACCAGGTTGCCCTTGGTGGTCAGCACCCCGCCCCACAGCGGCGCGAAGTTCTTGTGGCGCCAGACTTCCTTGCCGGTCTTCGGGTCGATGGCACGCAGTACGCCGATGTAGTCTTCGTTCAACGGCTTGATGGTGAAGCCCGCCCCGAGGAACGCCGCGCCTTTTTTGTAGGCGATGTCTTCGTTCCAGATGTCCATGCCCCATTCGTTGGACGGCACATAGAACAGCCCGGTGTCACGGTTGTAGGCCATCGGCATCCAGTTTTTCGCGCCGAGGAACGCCGGCGCGACGAACACCGAGGTGCCTTTGGTTTCACCGCCCGGTGCGCCTGGGCGGCTGGCTTCGTTGTAGATCGGCCGGCCGTCCTTATCCAGGCCGCTGGCCCAGGTGATCTTGTCGACAAACGGGAAGCCACGGATGAACTTGCCGTTGGTGCGGTCGAGCACGTAGAAGAAGCCGTTACGGTCGGCGGTGGCCGCCGCTTTGATTTCCTTGCCACCTTCGGTGTAGTTGAAGGAGACCAGCTCGTTCACGCCGTCATAGTCCCAGCCGTCGTGGGGCGTGCTCTGGAAGTGCCACTTGATGGTGCCGTCATCCGGGTTCAGCGCCAGGCGCGAGGATGAATAGAGGTTGTCGCCGGGGCGCAGGTGCGAGTTCCACGGCGCCGGGTTGCCGGTGCCGAACAGCAGCAGGTTGGTTTCCGGGTCGTAGTAGCCGCCCAGCCATGGCGCCGCGCCGCCGGTCTTCCACAGGTCGCCAGGCCAGGTCTTGCCCGCCTCGCCGCCGGAAATACCGTTCTCCACGGCCTTGCCGTCCTTGTAGACATAGCCCATATGGCCTTCGACGGTTGGACGCATCCACAGCAGGTCGCCGTTTTTCGGGTCGTAGGCCTGGATCTTGCCCACCACGCCGAATTCGCCACCGGCCACGCCGGTAATCAGCTTGCCGTTGACCACCAGGGGCGCGGCGCTGATCGAGTAACCTTCCTTGTGGTCGGCAACCTGCTTGCTCCACACCACTTTGCCGGTGTCTTTATTCAGCGCTACCAGCTTGGCATCGAGGGTGCCGAAGAACACCAGGTCGCCGTACAGCGCCACACCACGGTTGATCACGTCGCAGCAGGGGCGGATGTCATCGGGCAGGCGCGCATCGTACTGCCAGAGTTTCTTGCCGGTGCGCGCATCCACCGCGAACACCCGCGAGTAGGAACCGGTGAGGTACATCACCCCGTCCTTGATCATCGGCTGCGCCTGCTGGCCGCGCTGTTTCTCGCCGCCAAAGGAGAAGGCCCAGACCGGGCGCAGGTCCTTGACGTTGTCCACATTGAGGGTGTCGAGCGGGCTGTAGCGCTGGCCCTGCACGCCCAGGCCGTTGGTGACGATCTGCCCAGGGTTTTTCGGGTCCTGGAGGATGTCCTGGTCGGTCACGGCGGCCATGGCTTGGCCGGATAACAGAATGGCACCGAGCAACACACTCAAGGCGAAGGGTTGGCGGCGTGCGGGTTGGGTCATGACGGCTACCTCTGCGGTTTTTTTGTTATACCCGGGAAATTTTCCCGGTCTGGTAGCGATTCTTGGGCGCAGGGGCAGTTGTCACAATTGACCGCAGTATCGAGATTGCTAGTTCCTTAGTAGCGGGTCTGGCCGCTCAGCGCGCCGAGTCGACGCGTTGCATCTGCTCGCGCTCATAACGCGGATACAAGTGGCTGACGCTGCGGATCAGTTCGTAGCGGCTCAGGCTGATGGCGGCGAAACGCTCGGGAATGGGGCCGCGGATCATCTCGGCCATGTCGCTGCCTTGGGCGGCACCGTCGCGCAGCAATTGGTCGAGCCAGGTGAGGTAGTCGCGCATCTGGGCGAAGGGCTGCGCGTCACTGGCGACCGGGCCGTGGCCGGGCACGATCAACGTCCAGGGCAAGGCTTGCAGGGTGTCGAGGTCGGCCAGCCACGCCGTCAACCCAGGGCTGTTGGGCGTGGTAAGCGCGCGTTGGTAGAACACCAGGTCGCCGGTAAACAGTACGCCAGTGCTCTGGTCGAGAATGGCCAGGTCGGCGCCGGTGTGGCCGGTCAATGCGAGCAGGCGCAAGTCGTGGCGGCCAACGCTCAGCACACCGGGTTCCAACACCTGGGTGGGCAACACCACCTCGGTGCCGCGCATCCAGTCGCCGACCATGCGGTAGAGGTTTTCCGCCATGCCGTCGCCTTGCTCATGCAGCAGGCGCGTGGTGTCGGCCAGGGCGCCGATGGGCACGTCCTTGAACGCCTGGTTGCCCAGCGCATGGTCGGGGTGATGGTGGGTAATCAGCACCTGGATCACCGGCTTGGGGGTGACGCGGGCGATGGCCTCGCGCATGGCTTCGCCGTAGCGCCGCGACGGGCCGGTGTCGATCACCACCACGCCCGCCTCGGTGACGATAAAAGCGGTGTTGACGATATTGCCGCCATTGGCCTTGGCGAAGTTGTCGGTACTGCCTTCGAGCAGCCAGGTGTCATCGGCGATCAACCGTGGCTTGAGGGCGTAGTCCAGGTCCGCCAGCGCGGGCAGGCTCAAACTCAGGCACAGCAATAGAATCCAGCGCATGCCGCGCTCCTTCTGGTCAGGGAATGGCGGCGTCGAATTCATTGCCACTGTTGTCGCGCAACACCAGGCGGGTCGGCCCTGGGGCGTCGATATCAAAGGCCAGGTTGGGGTTTTCGCTGACCGCCGGGAACAGCTCCAGCTCGGCCAGCACCTGGCCGTCCTGGCCCCGCAGTTGCGCATGGTTGAGGTAGAACTCGGGGATGCCGCTGACCATGCCGTTGTCCATCGGATGCGCCACCTGCACGCGCACCCGACTGAACTCGCCACGCGGGTAACGCCCGCCGAGCACTTCACCGATGTGTTCTTCCCAGCCGGGCTGGGTGCGTACCACGCTGGGCGCGGTGCAGCCGCCGCCGGCCGCATCGATCAGGGTCGAGCCGACGTGCCACAGCCCGTCGTCGGTGAGCACTGCCGCGCGCAACGGCGTGGCCTGTTCGATACGAATCCGCAGCGATAGCCACGGCAGCACCCCGGCCTTGGGCTGGAAGTCGACGATCTTCGGCAATGGGTTGAGCTCGGCCCAGGCGAGGATTTTCAGCACATGGCCCTTGAACGCCCGTGCGTCGATCTCCAGCGGCACCTGGCGCGCATCTTCGGCAAACGGCGGCGCCAGCAGCTTGACCCGTTCGTCGAACACAAACGGCGCTTCGGCCAGGAACTGCTTGTGGTAGAACGCCCACATCACCGACGGCACCGGATCCTTGCCTGGCTCGACGTCCACGGCGTGGGCCGCCAGCGGTAACCAGCAGGCCAGCAGGCAGCTCAGTCGCACGTTCAGTCGCCAGATCATCGCCTGCTCCTATTGGTACATCTCGGGCACTTCGTATTGCAGGCCGTAATGGCTGTAGATGGCTTGCAGCGAACCGTCGCGGATCAGGCCTTCAAGGGCCTCTTCCACCGCGTAGGCCAACTGGCGATTGCTTTCATGCACCGCCATGCCGATTTCCCAGCGTTGCCTGCCCATGTTCGGGTAGGCGTTCTCGGCCAGGGCCAGTTGCGGGTCGTGGGCCTCATGCACCTGCCAGTCGATTTCGCCACGCATGGCCATCACCGCATCGACCTCGCCGGCCTTCATCGCCGCAAAGGCCTGGGGCACGCCGGGGTAGTGATGGGTCTTGCCGGCAAGCATGCCGTTGAACACCGAGGTCAGGTAGAACGACGGCACGCTGTCGACTTCGACGCCGACCGGGTGCTGCTCGAACACCGCCACGCTGGCGACCTTGTCCAGGCGCCGGCGATCGTAGGCCACCTGCCATTGTTCGTTCTGGTAAGGCCCGAACATCACCACATGGCCGTTTTCCAGCTCGCCCTGGTCATTGCGCTTTTGCGCGTAATCGCGGTCGTAGGGCGCGCGCATCATCAGGTCGGCCAATTGCTGGTTGTGCAACGGGCTGCCGCGCCAGATGTAGTCGCGCAGGTCGTCGTCAAGCTTCTCGCCGGCCGGCGCCCAGATCAACGTGAGTTGCACCCCCAGCGCCTTGGCCAGGGCCTGGGCCAGCTCCACGTCGACCCCACGCGGGGTGGTGCCGTCTTCAAAGCTGTAGGGGGCAAAGTCCTTGTACACCGCCACTTTCAGTTCGCCGTCGGCGATCATCTGGTCATAGCTGCGCACCTGTGCCTGTGCCGTCTGGCAACACAGCAGGGCCAGGCCAAGCACATAAGCGAACAGGCGCATGGCTTACTCCTCGACGTGCACGGTGTCCAGGTAGGTGCGCACGGCCCACAAGGCTTCCTGGCTCAGGTAGTCGGCCATCTTCGGCATATACACCCGGCCGTCGCGTACCGCGCCATGACGCACGCGCTCGACGAACCACTCATCACCGGCTTCGCCCACGTCGAGCATGCGCAGGTCGGGGGCGATGCCGCCGGACTTGGCTTCCAGGCCGTGGCAGGCGGCGCAGTTCTGGTTATAGGCGGACGAGCCGATTTCCACGGCCCGGTCGTGTTCAGGGGAGGTGCGGTACGGATTGACCGCCGCCCAGCCGTCTTCGTTGACCGGCACGCCGGCGTCCTTGATCGAGGTCAGGCCCTTGGTTTCCACGGCTTGCGGGACCACGTTGCCATGGGCCCAGGCGGAGCCCGCAGCGATCACACCGGCCAACAGCCCGGCGACAAGCAAGGCGTTGTGTTTTGTTGTCATTATTTTTGCCCTCAGGATTGCACGCAAAACCTCATTGCAGAGGCTATGGCAACCATCTTAGAAACCCCGGGGCATGGGCCGTATGCTGCTTTGGTGGCCGGCTTATCCTCCCTTGGTAGTAGGGCTTGTGGGGCACGCCTAAAACAGCGGCGCCACGGGAAGTCTTCCCGGCCACAGCGGGCGTTTTTCCGTATCCGTCCGGCCCCCTGACGCGCCACCCTGTGCAGGCCAAAACCTCCACTGGGAACTGCAACCATGACAATAAGATCGCTACCCGCCCTCTCACCTTTAAGCCTTGCCGTGCAAGCCTTCGTGCTGGTGGGCAGCCTGTCCCTCAGTGCCGCGGGCTATGCCGCCGCCGAGCCTGCGGCCAAGCAAACCCGCAACGTCACCTGGGAAGACATCGCCAACGACCACCTGACCACCCAGGACGTGCTGCAATACGGCATGGGCACCAACGCCCAGCGCTGGAGCCCGCTGGCCCAGGTCAACGACAAGAACGTGTTCAAGCTCACCCCAGCCTGGTCCTACTCGTTCGGCGATGAGAAACAACGCGGCCAGGAATCCCAGGCCATCGTCAGCGACGGCGTGGTCTACGTGACCGGCTCCTACTCCCGCGTGTTCGCCCTCGACGCCAAGACCGGCAAGCGCCTGTGGACCTACAATCACCGCCTGCCCGACAACATTCGCCCCTGCTGTGACGTGGTCAACCGGGGAGCGGCGATCTTCGGCGACAAGATCTACTTCGGTACCCTCGACGCGCGCCTGATCGCCCTCGACAAGAACACCGGCAAAGTGGTGTGGAACAAGAAGTTCGGCGACCACGCCGCTGGCTACACCATGACCGGCGCCCCGGTGCTGATCAAGGATAAGGTCAGCGGCAAGGTGCTGCTGATCCACGGCAGCTCCGGCGATGAGTTCGGCGTGGTCGGCCAGCTGTTTGCGCGCGACCCGGACACCGGCGAAGAGGTCTGGATGCGTCCGTTCGTGGAGGGCCATATGGGCCGCCTCAACGGCAAGGACAGCACGCCGACCGGCGACGTGAAAGCCCCGTCGTGGCCGGATGACCCGACCACCGAAACCGGCAAGGTCGAGGCTTGGAGCCACGGCGGCGGCGCACCTTGGCAGAGCGCGAGCTTCGATGCCGAGACCAACACCATCATCGTCGGCGCCGGCAACCCCGGCCCGTGGAACACCTGGGCGCGCACCTCCAAGGACGGCAACCCCCACGATTTCGACAGCCTCTACACCTCCGGCCAGGTCGGCGTCGACCCGAGCACCGGTGAAGTGAAATGGTTCTACCAGCACACGCCGAACGATGCCTGGGACTTCTCCGGCAACAACGAACTGGTGCTGTTCGACTACAAGGACAAGGACGGCAAAGTGGTCAAGGCTACCGGCCATGCCGACCGCAACGGCTTCTTCTACGTGGTCGACCGCAACAACGGCAAGCTGCAGAACGCCTTCCCGTTTGTCGACAACATTACCTGGGCCAGCCATATCGACCTGAAGACCGGCCGCCCCGTGGAAAACCCAGGCCAGCGCCCGGCCAAGCCATTGCCGGGTGAAACCAAGGGCAAACCCGTGGAGGTCTCTCCGCCGTTCCTGGGCGGCAAGAACTGGAACCCCATGGCCTACAGCCAGGACACCGGCCTGTTCTACATCCCGGGCAACCAGTGGAAAGAGGAATACTGGACCGAAGAGGTCAACTACAAGAAGGGCTCGGCCTACCTGGGCATGGGCTTTCGTATCAAGCGCATGTATGAGGACCACGTCGGCACCCTGCGCGCGATGAACCCCACTACCGGTAAGGTGGTGTGGGAACACAAGGAACACCTGCCGTTGTGGGCCGGCGTGCTGGCGACCAAGGGCAACCTGGTGTTCACCGGGACCGGCGATGGTTTCTTCAAGGCCTTCGACGCGAAAACCGGCAAGGAGCTGTGGAAGTTCCAGACCGGCAGCGGCATCGTCTCGCCGCCGATCACCTGGGAACAGGATGGCGAGCAGTACATTGGCGTCACCGTCGGTTATGGCGGCGCGGTGCCGTTGTGGGGCGGCGACATGGCCGAGCTGACCAAGCCGGTGGCGCAAGGCGGGTCGTTCTGGGTGTTCAAGATCCCGAGCTGGGATCAGAAAACCGCGCAAAAATAACCCCTGCGAGAATGCCGGGCCGCCTTTTGCAGTAAGCGGGCTCCTGTGGCGAGCGGGCTTGCCCTAATGCCGTTCAGTTAAGCGTACATCGCCTTCTGTAGGAGCGAGCTTGCTCGCGAAAAACGTCAACGATAACGCGTGTTTCCTGAGTGAACGCGGCGCCTGTGAGTTCTTCGCGAGCAAGCTCGCTCCTACAAAAAAGCCTTAACTGAACGGCATTAGGGCAAGCCCGCTCGCCACAGTAAGCCCGCTTGCCACAGTAAACCCGCTCCCCACAGGATCCCTAGAGGTTGCACGATGAACTACCTGCCCTTGTTACTCCTGCTCTCCCTGCCCCTGGCGCACGCCGACGACGGCGACGACGCCCCACTGGTCGTCAACGGCTGTACGATCGCCGAACACAGCCAATGCCCCGGCGCCAACCTCAAGGGCGCCAACCTCAGCAACCAGGACCTGAGCAGAATGAACCTGGCCGGTGCCGACCTGCGCGACGCCGATTTGCGCCATGCCAACCTCGACCTGGCCAACCTGGAAAAAGCCCGGTTGCAGGGCGCCAACCTGACCCGCGCCAGCTTGCAGCAAAGCAACCTGCGCCTGGCCGACTTCACCGGCGCGACGCTGATGGCGATCCAGGGTTGGGGTCTGTTTGCCCAGGGCGCACAGTTCGAAAACGCCAACCTCAGCGCGGCCTACCTGCAATTCGCACGGCTGTCGGGGGCAAAAATGCACAAGGCCAACCTGCGTGCCGCCGACCTGGAAATGACCTGGCTGAGCAAGGCCGACCTGCAAGGAGCGGACCTGAGCGATGCGAATCTACAGGAAGCCAAGTTCGGCGAAAGCAACCTGGAACAGGCCACGCTCACCGGCAGTCGCCAGCACTATGCGAACTTTCAGGATGCCAATATGGAAGGCTGCAAAGACTGTCCTACCACCTGGAATCGCTAGACCACCACGATTCAAAATGTGGGAGGGGGCTTGCCCCCGATGGCGGTGGATCAGTCAATGCCTGAGTGACTGAAGCATGAAGTGCGCCCCAGAAGTTGGACACCCATCCAATTTCTGGGGCGTTTTCATGAGCAAGTACACCACGCAGTTCAAGCTATCTGCCATCACCGCTTTCCTTGAGCGAGGCCGAGGGTTTCGCCGGGTCGCCGCTCAATTTCAAATGGACCCCACCTTGCTTCGTCGTTGGGTCGAGGCTTATCGATTACACGGTGAGGCCAGCTTGAGCAGTACCGGCCAGCGTTACAGTGCCTTGTTCAAGTTCTCTGTTCTGCGGCGCATGTGGGATGACTCCCTTTCCTTGCGCCGCGCAGCGGCGCTTTTCAACTTGGGGGATTCCACTCAGGTGGGCAGATGGCAACAGCAGTATTACAGTGGCGGTATTGAAGCCCTGGAGTCAGGGAAAAGAGGACTGAGCACCGCTATGCCTAAACCACCTGCTAAACCACGCAAAACCGCTGCCCCACTCACCAGCCCTGAGCCTGAGCACAAGACGTTACTTGATGAGCTCCAATACCTACGGATGGAGAACGCTTATCTAAAAAAGCTTGGGGAGTTAGGCGAGGCGGTGATGAGGCGGGAGAAAGAACAGAAGAAAAAGCCCGATTAGTCAGTGAGCTTAAGCAACACTTTCCCTTGCGTGACTTGCTCAAGCTAGTGAGCCTTGCGCGAAGTACGTACTACTACCAACTCAAGGCGATGGGCGTTGCGGACCGATTTTCCTCGATCAAAGCTTCTATCCAGACCATCCAAAACGAGCATAAGGGCCGCTTTGGTTACCGTCGGATGACGCTAGAACTACGTAAAGAAAGATCGCTGATCAACAGTAAAACGGTACGACGACTGATGGGGGAGCTGGGTCTGAAATGCACGGTGCGGCCTAAGAAATACAGGTCGTATAAAGGGCCGATGGGCGAAGTGTCGCCCAACACCTTGGCTCGTCAGTTCGAGGCTGAGCAACCGAATCAGAAATGGGTGACGGATGTCACCGAGTTCAAAGTGGCCGGCAAAAAGCTGTACTTGTCCCCAGTTTTGGACTTGTACAACGGAGAAATCGTGGCCTATCAGACGGCAATACGTCCCCAATATGCCTTGGTGGGCGAGATGCTGGAAAAAGCTATTGAAGGCTTACCTGAGGGCGGCAAGCCAATGCTGCATTCAGATCAAGGCTGGCACTATCGATATCCAAAGTACCGGGAGAGGCTAGAAAAAGCAGGGCTGGAGCAAAGCATGTCACGCAAAGGAAACTGCCATGACAACGCCACAATGGAGAGTTTCTTCGGCACGCTGAAGTCAGAGTTCTACTATCGGGAAAGCTTTGAAAGCGTGGAGCAGTTGCAAGCGGGGCTGGATGAGTACATCCATTACTACAACCATAAGCGAATCAAAGTGAAGCTTGGCGGACTGAGCCCTGTAGCGTACAGGACCCGGTCCGCTGTAGCCTAACCAACAGCTGTCCAGCTTTTGGGGCGCACTTCAGCACCGCTATCGGGGGCAAGCCCCCTCCCACATTTGAAGGGTGTAAAACAGAGAGAAAACTGTCAGCCCGCTACGCGCACCACGCCCATGTCGATCCCCAGATGCACCAGTTCGGCATGGGAACTCACCTGCAACTTGCTCTTGAGCAAGGTCAAGTGGTTGGACACGGTCTTGCTGCTGATATTCAGCTGGTCGGCAATCGCCCGGGTAGGCGTGCCCTTGGCCAGCATCAGGAAAATCTCCAGCTCGCGCGGGGTCATGCCCTGCAGGCGTTGATCGCTGGGGGTGTAGGCCAGCTCGGTGGCCAGGGCCTGTTCGATATAGGCGTGGCCGTCGAGGATGCGCCGCACCGCTTCGATCAACACCTCGGGCGCCGAGATTTTGGTCAGGTAGCCTGAGGCCCCCGCCTCCAGGGCCTGGCGCACCAGCGGTAATTCGTCGTGCATGCTGAAGAACAGCACGCGCAACTGCGGCAGGCGCTGGCGCAGGCGGCGCGTGGTTTCCAGGCCGCTGATACCGGGCAGGCCGAAGTCCATGATCACCAGGTTCGGCACCGCTTCCTGCACGCGGCTGAGGGCTTCTTCACCACTGGCCGCCTCGCGCACTTCAATGGCCGGCAGCAGCGCCCGCAACAGGCTGGCATAGCCCTGGCGCACCACCGCGTGGTCATCCACCAACAGAATATTCATGAAGCCTCCAACGGCATGTTCAACGCCAGCGCCCAACCGGCGCCGGGATGGCTGAGGATTTTCAGTTCGCCGCCCAGGCAGCGCGCGCGTTCGGCCATCGAATACAGGCCGACACCCGGGCGCTGCGGCGTGTGTGCACCGCGCCCGTTGTCGCGCACCCACAGGCGCAGGCGCGAACCGCGACGGTGCAGGCGCACGCAGACATGGCTGGCGTCGGCATGCCGCACGACATTGGTCAGGGCCTCCTGGAGCAGGCGGTAGAGGTGGGTCTTGCTCGCTCCGGACAATGCCGGCAAATCGGTGCTGACCCGTAGCCGGCAATCGATGCCATGGCTGGCCTGCCACTGCGTGACCAGCATCGAAAAAGCCTCGGCCATCGGCAGGTGTTGCAAGGCCACCGGGTACAGGTCGTGGACCAGCGCGCGGAAACCTTGCTGCAAGTGGTCACAGTGATCTTCCAGTTGCGCCACCGTGCGCGCCAGCAATGGCGGCTGGTCGGTGACCAGGCGTAACAGGCAGGCCTGGGCGCGAATGCCGGCCAGGTATTGGCCCAGGTCATCGTGCAGGGTCTGGGCCAGGTGATTGCGCTCCTGCTCCTGCACCGCCATCAGGGTCTGGGTCAGTTGGGTGTTGTCGGTGCGCGCCTGCTCCAGGGCGTGGGTCATGCGGTTGAAATGCAGCGCCAGTTGCCGCGCTTCCGGCGACCCCGCGCTGTGCAGACGGACATTGAGCTGGCCGGCGCACACCTGTTGCAGCGCACGCAGCAACTCATCGAGCACGCCCATGCCACGGCGCACCGCCCAACGGATGGTCAACAGGCTCAAGGCCAGCGCCAACGCGCACAGGCCCAACAGTTGTTGCAGAGAGTCCCAGACTTCGTCGATTTCGTCCCGTGGGTCGACCGCGATCGACACGCGCCGGCCGTCCGGCAAGTCCAGTACCTGGGGACTGCGCCGCGCCTGGGCAAACAGCAGGCGGCCGAGCCAGGCGTCAAGGCCGTCTGCCGCCGGTGCCTGCAAGGTTTCGCCAGGCCCCAGCCAATGCACGCGCACATGACGCAGGCTGGCGGTGAGGTGCGGTTGCAGGCTGGCGGGGTCGCGCTCGGCGGTTTCGCTGAGGTAGTGCACCACCGCTTCGGCCGATTGCAGCTCGCGCTCCACATCCGCCAAGGCCTGATGCATCAACAGGCCAGTGCAGGCGCAGGTGACCAGGGCGAAAAAGCCGCACACCCACAGGTTGATGCGCCACAGCGCCGACATGCCTAGCGCGCCACGCTGGCGGGCACGCTCGACGCCGGGCGTGGTGCGTGCAGCTTGTCGACGCCGATCAGGCTGACGATCAGCAGGAACGGTAGGAGCAGGACCTTGAGGATGTGCATGAGCGTTCATCTCCCGAGTGAGCGCGACGCGGATGCCCCATGCTAAGACCGCGCCACGCGCGCGGGGCTACTACCTTGGTACTGCCCCAGCGGTACTTTCTGCATATTTGCAGCGCCCCCAAGGGTTCCTATGCTGGCGCTACCTGTCATGGAGTGCCTTATGCGCCAGCTCGCCCCCTACGCCGTGCTGTACCTGCTGGCGATCGCTTGCGCCGCCGGGGTGGCCAGCGCCAGCCAGGCTGCCGAGGCGCCGCTGGCGGTACAGATCGGCTACCTGGGCTACCGGCCGGATCCGGGGCCGCTGCTGTCGAATGTGATCCCCGAGCCGAGCGATGCCGGGCAACGCGGCGCCGAGCTGGCGATCATCGACAGCAACAGCACCGGCGCCTTTCTCAACCAGCGCTACAGCCTGACCAGCGCCACGGTGGACACCCCCGAGGCCCTGCTCGCCGCCGCCCAGGCCCAGCACGCCCAGGGCCTGCGCCTGTTCGTGGTCAACGCCCCCGCCGCCAGCCTGCGCCAACTCAGCGCGGCACTGCCCGACAGCCTGCTATTCAACGCAGGCAGCCCGGATGACAGCCTGCGCAGCACCGACTGCCTGGGTAACGTGCTGCACAGCCTGCCGAGCCGGGCCATGCTCGCCGATGCCCTGGCGCAGTTCATGGTGGTGCGCAAATGGCAAAAGGCGCTGCTGATCGTCGGCCCCACCGAGGATGACCAAGCCTACGCCGCCGCCCTGCGCCGCGCCGCCAAGCGTTTCGGCGTGCAGCTGGTGGCGGAAAAAGCCTGGCGTTTCGATAACGACCAACGCCGCAGTGCCCAGGCGGATATGCCGCTGTTCACCCAGACCGCCGAATACGACGTGGTACTGGTGGCCGATGAGCGCGGCGACTTCGGCGAGTACGTGCCCTACCAGACCTGGTACCCGCGCCCCGTCGCCGGCACTCAGGGCCTGACGCCCACCGGCTGGCACAAAACCGTCGAGACCTACGGCGCCGCGCAATTGCAAAAACGCTTCGAGGCCCTGGCCGGGCGCTGGATGAACGACCGCGACTTCGCCGCCTGGATGGCCGTGCGCAGCGTCGCCAGTGCGGTCAACAAGTTGCGCCAGGTCGAGCCCATGGCCATCCGCCAACTGGAGATCAGCGAACAATTGCCACTGGACGGTTTCAAGGGCCGCAAGCTCAGCTACCGCCCGTGGAACGGCGAGTTGCGCCAACCGATCCCGATCGTGCAGCCCCGCGCCCTGGTCAGCACCTCGCCCCAGGACGGTTTCCTGCACCCCTTCAACGAAATGGACAGCCTGGGCTACGACAAGCCCGAGGTGACCTGCCGCTTCCCCTGATCGCTCCCCTACTCACAATAATAAGGAATCCGCCATGCGCCGCACCCTGCTCTCATGCGCCCTGCTGCTTGCCGCCGGGCACGCCATGGCCAGCACCGCCTGGGTCTCCAACGAGAAAGACAACAGCCTGAGCCTGATCGACATGCAGACCCTGCAAGTCACCGACACCCTCAAGGTCGGCCAGCGCCCAAGGGGCTTGTTGCTGTCCCACGACAACACGTTGCTGTACATCTGCGCCAGCGACTCGGACCGGGTACAGGTGATGGACGTGGCGACGCGCAAGATCATCAAGGAACTGCCCTCCGGCAAGGACCCCGAGCAGTTCGCCTTGCACCCCAATAACCGCTGGTTGTACGTGTCCAACGAAGACGATGCGCTGGTGACAGTGATCGACACCGAGACCTCCAAGGTGCTCGGCCAGATCAACGTCGGCGTGGAGCCTGAAGGCATGGCCGTGAGCCCGGACGGCAAGTGGGCGGTGAACACCAGCGAAACCACGAACATGCTGCATTGGATCGACACCAGCACCCAGACCCTGGCCGACAGCACCCTGGTGGACCAGCGCCCGCGCTTCGTCGAGTTCAACCACGATGGCTCGCAGCTGTGGGCTTCGGCGGAAATCGGCGGCACCGTGACCATCCTCGACGTGGCCAGCCGCACGATCCTCAAGACCCTGACCTTCAAGATCAAGGGCGTGCACCCGGACAAGGTGCAGCCGGTCGGGATCAAGCTCAGCGCCGACGGCAAGTACGGCTTTGTCGCCCTCGGCCCGGCCAACCATGTGGCGGTGATCGATGCCAAGACCTTCGAAATCCTCGACTACCTGCTGGTGGGCCGCCGCGTCTGGCAGATGGCATTCACCCCGGACGAAAAACAGTTGCTGGCCACCAATGGCGTGAGCGGCGATGTATCGGTGATCGATGTGGACAGCCTCAAGGTGATCAAGTCGGTCAAGGTCGGACGTTATCCGTGGGGCGTGGTGGTGACGCCATGAACGCCCTGGAGGTGCGCGACCTGAGCTTCGCCTATGGCGCACGCCAGGCCCTGCACGAGGTGAGTTTCAGCCTGGCGCCCGGAGGGTTTGCCGCGTTGCTGGGGCCCAACGGCGCGGGCAAATCCACCTTGATCGCGCTGCTCACGCGGTTGTACGACTTGCAAAGCGGCGATATCCGCGTGGGCGGCCACTCCCTGCGCGATGCGCCACGCGCAGCACTCACGCAACTGGGGGTGGTGTTCCAGCAAAGCACCTTGGACCTGGATTTGAGCGTGGAGCAGAACCTGCGCTACCACGCCGCGCTGCACGGCTTATCGCGGCGCCAGACCGACCTGCGCGTTGCCGCCGAGCTGGCGCGCCAGGCCCTGACGGAACGGCGCCGCGAAAAAGTCCGCGAACTCAACGGCGGTCACCGGCGCCGCGTCGAAATCGCCCGGGCGTTGCTGCACGAACCCCGCTTGCTGCTGTTGGATGAAGCCAGTGTCGGCCTCGACCCCGCCAGCCGCCTGGCCCTGAACCAGCACGTGCGCAGGCTGTGCCTGGAGCAAGGCATCAGCGTGCTGTGGACCACCCACCTGCTCGATGAAGTGCAGCCCGACGATGCGCTGATGATTCTGCACCAGGGCCGCTTGGTGGCCAGCGGGCAAGTCGACGCGTTGATCCAGGCCCAGGGCGGCGACCTGGGCAGCGTGTTCGCGCGCCTGACCCGCCCCGCCCCCACAGGAGCCGTGGCATGAACGCTTACTGGCAATGCTTGCGCGGCATCGTGCTGCGCGAGTGGCTGCGCTTTGTGTTGCAGCGCACCCGGTTTCTCAGCGCCCTGGTGCGCCCGCTGTTGTGGTTGCTGGTGTTTGCCGCCGGGTTCCGCGCTGCGCTGGGCATTTCGGTGATCGAACCCTACGACACTTACATCCCCTACGAGGTCTACATCATCCCGGGGCTGGCCTGCATGATCCTGCTGTTCAACGGCATGCAGGGCTCGTTGTCGATGGTCTACGACCGCGAGATGGGCAGCATGCGCGTGCTGCTGACCAGCCCGCTGCCGCGCACATTTTTGCTGTGCAGCAAGCTGCTCGCCACTGCGTTGATTTCGCTGTTGCAGGTGTACGGGTTCCTGGCGATTGCCTGGGTATACGGTGTGCAACCGCCGGCCATGGGGCTGCTGATCGCCCTGCCCGCCTTGCTGCTGGTGGCCTTGATGCTGAGTGCCCTGGGCCTGCTGCTGTCGAATGCCATTCGTCAGTTGGAAAACTTTGCCGGGGTGATGAATTTCGTGATCTTCCCGCTGTTTTTCCTGTCATCGGCGCTGTATCCGCTGTGGAAGATGCGCGACTCCAGTGAATGGCTGTACTGGTTGTGCGCGATCAACCCGTTTACCCACGCCGTGGAGCTGGTGCGCTTTGCCCTGTATGAACGCTTCGCCGGCCTGGCCCTGGCGGTGTGCTTGGGCTTGACCGTGCTGTTCGCGGTGTTGGCGGTACTGACCTTCAACCCTCAGCATGCGGCGTTGCGCAAAAAGGGCTGAGGCTGGCAAAAACTACTACTTTAGTACGGGTTTTCCTGTCTATCGTCGCATTCCCAAGGGCTCGGGACTCACGTGTAATGGCCGCATAACGATAAGGATTGCCCCGCCATGCTGCCTGCCCGACTGCCTCTGTTGGCACTGCTGTGTCTGTTCATCGCTCACGCGCATGCCGACACCCCACTGTTTTCCGCCGACGGCTACCGCATCAGCCTGTACCGCAGCCCCACGCCCGATCACTTGCCGGGCGCCACGATCATCGACACCCCGGCCCTGCAAGCCCTGCTGGCGCAGACCCCGGCACCGGTGCTGATCGACGTGTATCGCCGTCAATGGCTGCAAGGTCGCTTCATCGAAGACCAGCCTCACGCCAACCTGCCCGGCAGCCACTGGCTGGCCAATACCGGCGATGGCGACCTCACGCCGGAATGGCAAAGCTACTTCGTGCGCCACCTGTACACCTACAGCGGCGGCGACCCGACACGACCGCTGGTCTTCTATTGCCGCTCCGATTGCTGGTTGAGTTGGAACGCGGTAAAACGTGCCGCCAACCTGGGCTATACCTCTGTGTACTGGTATCGAGATGGCCTGGATGCCTGGGAAGCGGCGAAGCTGCCGGTGTCGGTTGCGCAACCCGAGCCATTTGAATAACCACAATAAGAAAGGTGAACGGCCATGTACAAAATCCTGATTGCCGATGATCACCCGCTGTTTCGCGAAGCGATCCATAACGTCATCAGCGACGGTTTCCCCGGCAGCGAAGTGATGGAGACCGCCGACCTGGACAGTGCCCTGGCGCTGACCCAGGAACACGACGACCTGGACCTGATCCTGCTCGACCTGAACATGCCCGGCATGCACGGCCTCAATGGCCTGATCAACCTTCGCAACGAGTCGCCGACCATTCCGGTGGTGATCGTGTCGGCCGAGCAGGACAAGCAGATCGTGCTGCAAGCCATCACCTACGGTGCCGTTGGTTTTATCACCAAGTCCTCGCCGCGCCAGCAGATGACCGAGGCGATCCAGCAGATTCTCAACGGCAACGTGTACCTGCCGCCGGACATCATCCGCACCCAGAAAACCGGTACCCACCGCCGCCTCAACGAAAACCCCGGCTTCGCCCCCGAACTGCTGCAGGCATTGACCCGCAAGCAGTTGCTGGTCCTGGAACGCATGACCAAGGGTGAGTCGAACAAACAGATTGCCTACACCCTGGAAATTGCCGAGACCACCGTGAAGGCCCACGTGTCGGCGATCCTGCGCAAGTTGAATGTGCACAACCGGGTGCAAGCGATACTCAGTGCCGGAGATATAGATTTCGGCTCGTACCTGCGCCGCTGATCGTCCTGACACAACACCAATCAAAGGTGGGAGGGGGCTTGCCCCCGATGGCAGTGGGTCAGTGACATAAAAGTTGACTGACACACCGCTATCGGGGCAAGCCCCCTCCCACATTTTGATCTGCATTTGATGGGGTTTCGGGGTTCACTTGCCGGGCAGGTAGCCCGCACCGGCCTCGTACCCACACCACTGATCTTCCTGACACAACACCAATCAAAGGTGGGAGGGGGCAAGCCCCCTCCCACAGGTTGATCTGCATTTGATGGGATTTCGGGGTTTGCTTGCCGGGCAGGTGGCTCGCACCGGCCTCGTACCTGCGCCGCTGAGCTTCCTGACGCAACACCAATCAAAGGTGGGAGGGGGCCTGCCCCCGATGGCAGTGTGTCAGTCACAATAAAGTTGACTGACACACCGCTATCGGGGGCAAGCCCCCTCCCACAGGTTGATCTGCATTTGATGGGGTTTCGGGGTTCGCTTGCCGGGCAGGTGGCCAGCACCGGCCTCGTACCCCTGAGCTTCCTGACACAACACCAGGGGGCTTCCCCCCTCCCACACTTTGATCTGCATTTGATGGGGTTTCGGGGTTCACTTGCCGAGCAGGTGGCTCATGGCAGTCTTGAGCTTCATCGGCCGCACTGGCTTATGCATCAAGGTGTGCCCCAGTTCGCGGATCTGTAGCTTCAGCTCGTTGTTGTAGTTGGCGGTGATCATCATCGCCGGGATCGGGCTGGCGCGCCGGGCGTTGATGCGTGCCACGGCGTCGACACCGTTCTGCTCATCGTCCAGGTGGTAGTCGGCGATCAACAGGTCCGCCTCGGCATGGTAGTTGTCCACCTGCCGCGCCAGGTCCTGCTCCGACAGTGCGGTGATCACGCTGCACCCCCAGCCTTCGAGCAAGGTGCGCATCCCCGCGCAAATGGCTGCGTCGTTATCCAGCACCCACACCCGCGCGCCTTGCAGGCGTTCGAGCATCGGCTCGGTCATCGCCGGCATGGGCAATGAACGCGGGGCGGTGGCGCTGAGCGGCACTTCCACCGAGAACATCGAGCCCTTGCCCGGCCAGGATTTGACGGTGATGCGATGGCCGAGTATCCCGGCGATCTTCTCTACGATCGCCAGCCCCAGGCCCAGCCCGCGATCCTGATCGCGCCGCTGCACATCACCGCGCTTGAACTCCTGGAAAATCTCCTCCAGGCGCTCCTCGGCAATGCCCATGCCGCTGTCCCACACCTGGATCGACAAACGCTGGTGCTGACGCCGGCAACCGAGCACGATGCGCCCCTGATAGGTGTAGCGAATCGCATTGCTCAGCAGGTTGCGCAGGATACGCGCAAGCAGCTGGATATCGCTGCGCACCAGCGCCGAACAGCCGATAAAGTGCAACGCCAAACCTTCGCTGCGGGCCAGTTCGGTGTATTCCACAGCCAGGTTGTCGAGCAACTCGCTCAAGGCAAACGGGGCGATATCGGCCTTGATCACCCCGGCGTCCAGCTTGGAGATATCCACCAGGGTACCCAGCAGGTTTTCCACGTCTTCCAGGGAATTGCTCACGTTGCGCACCAGGGTTTCATTGGCCTGGGGCTCGCGGCGTTCGAGCAAGGCACCGGTGAACAGCCGCGCGGCGTTCAGCGGTTGCAGCAGGTCGTGGCTGACGGCGGCGAGGAATTTGGTTTTCGACAGGTTGGCCTGTTCCGCCTCCAGCTTGGCTTCACGCAGGCGTGACTCCACCCGGCGACGCTCGTCGATCTCGCGCAGCAGTTGGTCGTTGAGCGAGGTCAGCTCCGAGGTGCGCTGGGCGACGCGCTGCTCCAGATGCAGGTAAGCCTGATGCAAGGCTTCGGCGGTGCGGCGGCGTTCGGTGATGTCGCGGATCAGCACGAAAATCCCCACCACTTCGCCATTGGCCAGGCGGTTGGGCACGTAGGAGCGCAGCATGTAGCGCTCCTGGTTCTTGATATTGGTTTCGGCGAATTCGAAGGTCACGCTCTCCCCCGCCAACGCGCGGGCGACATACGCATCCAGGCGCTGGCAGTGCTGTTCGCTGTGCACTTCGCGCAGGCTCTGCCCGAGCATCATGCCCCGTGGCCAGCAGTACCATTCTTCGTAGACTTTGTTGGTGAACTCATACACCAGGTCGGCATTCAGGTAGCCGATCAGGGCCGGCACATGGTCGGTGATCAGGCGAATCCAGCGCTCGCTTTCCTGGGCTTTTTGCGCGGCGGCCTGTTCCCGCCGCAGCGTTTCGGCGCGCAGCCGGGCGTTGATCAACAAATGGTTGCTGGCGCGCAGTTCGGCCATCGCCTGGTTCAGTGCGTCGGTGCGCTCGCGCACTTGTTCGGCCAGCACCACCGAATGCTGGAAGGTGGTGTACGGGTCATTGCCCTGGGTCACGCCGGACTCGATACGCTCGATCAACGCCGCATTGATCCGCGCCAGCTTGTGGTTGTCCTGGCGCAGTCGCGCCACCTCGGCCAACAGTTCAGTGCGATCCAGGAGCTCGACCTCGGGCAATGGCGACGCCGGTGAAGGTTTGGTTGATATGCATGCCATTGAACTGTTCTCCGTAGGTGTTGAACCCCATCACCCGATGGTCACGCAGAAAGCAGCCGATTTGTTCGAGGTTGTCGCTGTCTTCCAGCTCCAGGCGCCGCAGGAAGCAGTCGCAACCAATGGTCAGCAGCAAGTCGCCAAGACGCGATTGCAGGCCGTCGAACAGGTTTTCCAGGTTCGGCAGGATCGGCCCCGGCTTCATCACGGTGAGCACGATGCCGTTTTCCACCGCACAGTAGAAACTCAGGCTCAGGTCGTCATGCACCTGCTGGATCGCCCGCACGTAGTACTGGTCATGGATACGCACCGCCAGCGGGTGGGCAGCGAAGATACGGTGGTCAAGGTCGGCCACGGCCACGCCGATATGTCGCGCGTATTCTTCGGCGGCGGGTTCGGCGTTGAGTTCGAAGACCCGGCGCGACGGGCTGTCGGCGCCGGTCACCACCAGCTTTTCGCTGCGCGGCAGGATGTGGTGAGTGGTGAAGACCTCGAAATCCAGCCAGGTATTGACCAGCACCACCACCGCCGCACCGCTGTGGAAGGCGCCGTTGAAGTACACGTGAGTGTGGGTGAGGAAGTTGTCGTCACCGGCCGAACCGCCGAAGTGCGGAATGTCGCCAAGCGCGGCACTGAGGGCGGCGAGCACCATTTCTTCACGACTGGACAAACCATCGAGCAAGGTCAGGGCGAAGGTATTGCCCTTGATCGGCGCCAGGGTGTTGCTGCGACAGCCGCCGACGAGACGTTCGACCATCTGCTGGGCGTCGATCAGGCTGAAGTGTTCCACCTGGTCGATCAATTCGGTGGCGATGGAAAAGTGCGCGTGGTTAAAGCCCATTGCCGTGACGCAATTACGGCCATAGCCTTCAGGCGTGATCTCGCCGGCACTGGTGCAGCCCACCACCCGTACGCTGCCGAAGCACTGTTGCAGGGCCTGGCCCAGGGCCTGTAGATCGTAGGAGGCTGAGCAGAAAAACAGCACGAAGCCCAGGTATGGATGCAGCAGTTGCTCGGCCAATTCCTCGGCGGCCTGCCTGGCATCGATCGCCTGGGACATGGCACTGACTACGCCTTCACTGTTGTGCATCGTTGGTTCCCCCTCTGAGGCATGAGTGTACGAAGGGCGGGGGGCGGGACCTATGCTACTTGGGTACTGGGTGGGGGGATGCGATGGGATGAAGTTTCACGGTATCGCACCGCCCCTCCAGTTGGATTGCAGTGCAGGGGTTACCAGGTGAGCACGGCTCCGACGGCGAAGGTATCGGTGTCTTCATTCTGCGCGCGGGTGTCATGCCCCTTGATCTGGAACTGGTTGTACTCGGCCACCAGCTTCAGGTTGGCATTCACGTCGTGGAACAGTGCAATGCCCCGGGTCTCATAATCCGCGCCGCTGCCCACCACGCCGTTGCCGTCGTCCTGGGTCTTGCCATAGGACAACGCCAGGCGGTTCTTGCCCAGCTTGTACGAGCCCTGGAGCAGGTAGCCGTTGCTGTCGACATTACGCAGGGTCGCCTCGCCGGCATTGTTGGTGAAGAACGGGTTGATGCCCTTGGCCTGGAAGCCCGAGCCGGTCAAGGACAGGCCGCCCATTTTCGCCTGCACGCCATAACCCAGGCCCTTGGAGGTGACGGACGCCACGGTCGAGTCGGTGTTGTCGGAGGTCTGGTAGCTGCCGTTGAGCCAGCTGTAGATTTTCGCCCCGCCGAGGTCGAACTGGTAGGTGACCTCGCTCTCGGTGCGCGGGTTCTTCTGGTAGGCCTTGCCTTGGGGGCTGCTGTCGTTGGTATCCACCGGGTCGAGGATGCCCACGGCAATGCGCAGGCCATCCATCACCGGGGTGCGGTAGGTGATCTGCGAGGTGGGGAACGGGTACGGGTAACCGCTGCCGATATTGCCGAACGACACCCCGCCGCCATCCACCAGGCCGAGGCTGTCGCTGACCTGGCCGTAGCCCGCGAGCAGCTCATCGAGCAGGATATTGGAGCGCGCGAACAGGCCGAAATCCTTGCCGATCAGCACCTCGCCCCACTCCGGGTTGGCCACGGTGCCGTAGAACTGGCGCACGTCGATGGCGGTGTCGGTGCCATTGGTTTCGCTGTCGTTGATGGTCACCCAGAACGATGCGCGGGCGCCGAGCTTGAGGTCGTCAGCCTGCTTGCTCATGTTGAAGCCCAGGTAGTTGGGCAAGAAGCCCATCTTCACCCGCGCCTGGCGCCGATCGTATTGGTCACCGGCGCGGTCCACCTTGCTGTTGACGTAGAAGGCGTTGATGTAGCCATCGGTGGAAAAGGTCGTGTCGTCTTTGTCATACAGCATGATTTCCGCATCGGCGAACGGGCTGAGCCCGAGGCTGAGAATAAAAGCAGGTAACAGACGCAGGGGGAGGTTCTTATTGTTATGCATGGTGCGCTCCGCAACAGGGACGTGATGTCGGAGGCGATTATCGAAAGATGCCAGGCCCCGGCCTACGCTGCCTTGGCCGTGATTTGAGGGTGCTTTGGGCGGGCCGGGGGAGCCCGGCAAATGGGGCGTAAGACGGGCCCGGAGACAGGCCCGGCACTTAGGACGTAAGACCGGCCTTGACCAACATGCCGAGGGCCACCAGGACACACAGGCTGGCGAACCCCACTTGCAAGGTGCGCGCAGGGATATGCGCACACAGGCGCCGGCCGATGAGCATGCCGACGATGCTCGCGCCGATAAACACCCAGCCCACCGCTTCGATGCTCACCCCGGCCTGCATGGCGCCCGCCACACCGATCAACGAGATCAGGCTGATCACCATCAACGAGGTGGCGACGATGCCACGCATCTGCACATCGGTCAGTTGCTTGAACGCCGGCACGATCAGAAAGCCACCGCCGACCCCAAGCAGGCCCGACACGGCACCGGTCACCGCGCCCAACGCGGCCAAGGTCGCGCTGCATTTGACGGTCCAGGCCAGGCGCCCGGTCTGCTGGTCGAGCATGCAGTTTTTCTGGCCCCAGGACGCGGCGCCATGGTCACTCGGGCCGGTCTCGACCTTTTCGCGCTGCAGCATGCGCCAGGCCACCAGCACCATCAGCGCACTGAACAGGCCCATCAGCAGTGGCTCGGGCATTTGGTGGGCGAGAAATACGCCCAAGGGTGAAAACAGCGCACCGAGCAAGGCGATCAACAACGCGGCGCGATAACGGACCAGGCCGTGGCGCAACCCATCGATCGCCCCGACCGCCGCCGCCGCGCCCACGGCAAGCAACGACACCGGCGCGGCCTGGGTCATGCTCAACCCCAGGCCCAGTACCAACGCCGGCACCCCGAGGATGCCACCACCGGCACCGGTCAGGCCCATGACCAGGCCCATCAACATCCCCAAAAGACTGGCCAGCAGCATTCAATCCACCTTGGTCAGACGGGTCTGCCACTCACGGCCCTTGAGCAGGCCAATGCCTGCCGAACCGCCGGTGACAACGATATCGCCACTGATGGTCGGTCCCCAGTGTTGGTCATTCATGGTCGATCGCCTTTCTTATCGTCATGCACACAAGGGTCGCTGCCGTATGGCCTCACGCCCAGCTTTTCATGACCGCGCCGCAGTAAAGACCGGACAAGGTCTTCATCACTTGGATCACTTCGTGGCTGGCCAGGCCGTAGAAGATGTATTTACCTTCGCGGCGGGTCGACACCAGCCCTTCGTCGCGCAGGATGCCCAACTGTTGTGACAGCGTGGGCTGGCGCACACCGGTCATGGTTTCCAGCTCGCCGACATTGCGCTCCCCCTGGGTCAACTGGCACAGGATCAACAAGCGATCCTCGTTGGCCAGGGCCTTGAGCAAGGAACACGCCTTGGACGCCGACGCGCGCAACTGGGCGACTTCGCCTTCACTCAGAGTAGATTCCATTTGCCGCGGGTCCTTTCTCTCACTTAAGCTCAAAACATTATGTGTAAATGTAAACTGATTGTAATCACTTTTTTCCTCACCGGGGACAGCCGCCATGCCAGCGTTGATTCAAGCCTTTCTGGACGAGGCATCGTCGACCTACACCTACGTCGTCTATGAAACCGATGGCAGCGCCTGCGCCATCGTCGACTCGGTGCTCAACTACGACCCGGCGTCCGGACGCACCGACACCGCCCAGGCCGATAAGGTGATTGCTTTTGTGCGCGAACATCACCTGCAGGTGCAGTGGCTGCTGGAGACCCACGCCCATGCGGACCATCTGTCTGCCGCGCCGTACTTGCGGCGGATACTGGGCGGCAAGTTCGCCATTGGCCAGTGCATCAGCAAGGTGCAGGACGTGTTCAAGAACCTGTTCAATCTGGAGCCGGAATTTCGCGTCGACGGTTCGCAGTTCGATCACCTGTTTGCACCGGATGAGGTGTTCCACATCGGCTCTCTGAAGGCCCAGGCCCTGCACGTCCCCGGGCATACGCCGGCGGACATGGCCTACCTGATCGACGACCAGTTGATCCTGGTGGGCGACACCCTGTTCATGCCGGATGTCGGCACCGCACGCTGCGACTTCCCCGGCGGCGATGCGCGCCAGTTGTATGCGTCGATGCGCAAACTCCTGGCCTTCCCACCCCAGACCCGGCTGTACGTGTGCCATGACTACCCACCCGAGGGCCGCGCGGCCCAATGCCTGACCACCGTGGCCGAGCAGCGCGCGGGCAATATTCATGTGCATGACGGGGTGGACGAAGCGGCGTTTGTGGCGATGCGAACCCAGCGCGATGCGGGCCTTGGGATGCCCACGCTGTTGTTGCCGGCGATCCAGGTGAATGTGCGAGCGGGCAATATGCCGCCAGCGGAGGGGAATGGGGTGGTGTACCTGAAGATTCCGTTGAATCAGCTCTAAAGCCATCCTGCGTGGCGTCCATGCCGTTGCATGCTCCGGGGGTATTTCGCAGGTGTGATCAGGCTACGGCAAATTTCGACACGATCTGCTTGAGGTCCACCGCCAGCCTCGACAGCTCTTGGCTGGCGATCGAGGTCTGACCGGCCGCCGACGAACTCTGGATGGAAAGATCGCGAATACTGATCAGGTTCTGGTCCACGGACCGGGCCACGTGGGCCTGCTCCTCGGAGGCGGTCGCAATCAACAGGTTACGGTCATTGATATCCGTGATGGCCTCGGTGATCTGAGTAATGGCCAGGCCCGCTTCATGGGCGATCTTCAACGAGTCCAGCGCTTCGTTGCGGTTGAGGGCCATGGAAGACACCGCGTCACTGGAGCACGTCTGGATTTTCGCAATCATCTGCTCGATTTCCTGGGTCGAGGTTTGCGTTCTATGGGCCAGTGCCCGCACTTCGTCGGCCACCACCGCAAAGCCCCGCCCCTGCTCCCCTGCCCTGGCGGCTTCAATGGCCGCGTTCAAGGCCAGCAGGTTGGTTTGCTCGGCAATCGAGCGAATGACTTCAACCACCCGGGCGATGTCCTGTGCCTGCTTGGCCAACCCTTCGACTTCGATACCGGTCTGCTGCACCGTGGCGCTGAGTTTCTCGATCGAGGCGATGGTTTGCGTCACCCGCTCATGGCCAACTTTGGCCGAGCGCTGGGAGTCTTGCGTCGACTGGGAAGCCGAAACCGCATTGCGCGCCACTTCTTCCACCGCCGCCGTCATCTCGTTAACCGCCGTGGCCGCCTGATCCGTCTCCATGCTTTGGCGTTCAATCCCTGCACTGGACTCGCGGGTAATGGCGCTCATCTCTTCCGCAGCCGAGGCCAACTGCCCGGACGCCTCAGAAATATGCTGCAAGGTGCTTTTCAGGTTCATTTGCATAGACGCGGTCGACCGTTGTAATTCGGTCAACTCGTCATTGCCGTTGACGGCGATGGCGACACGCAAATCGCCGTCGGCAATTTTGCCGGTCGACACCAACAATTCACGTACCGGCTTGATAATGCTGCGGGTAAACAAACGCGCAACCACGAGGGTGACCAGCACTGAACCGATCATCAGTAGCCAGGTAAACAGACGCGCGGCTTGATACTCACCGGAGGCAACTTGCACCGCCTGGCTGGAGCCGCGGGCATTCAACTCGATCAGTTCGCTGATGGAGCGTTGCACTTCAAGCGCAATAGGCCCGTTGACGTCACGCAAGTAAGTCGACATCTGCTCAGGGGACAGGGTGGAGACTTGCGCAAGAAACTCATCGGTTTTCTGGACGTAGTTCTTGATCCCGCTCATTGCCTGGTTGTACTTGGCCTGTTCCTCGGGGCTCGACACTAACGGTGCATAGCGCTCGGCAACTTCAAGCGCGGCAGCACGAATGCTTTTGAGTTTCTCAAGGGACGCGGGGTCCTGGTGGTCGCTTTCCATGGCAAAACGACGCAGATCAAGACGCAGCTTGTAAAACGCCGCATCTATCTCACCGCCCAGGCGAATACTGGGCAGCCAGTTAGTTTCTATATCGACAGTCGACGAATAAACTTTGTCGACTTTTATCAGCGTCATGGCCCCTTGTATCAACAGTAGAAGGCACACCACGCCAAAACATAGCGTGGTACGAAAGTTCAACTTCAAGGCTCTCATGGACATCGCGGCTCACCCCTTTCCTGGGCCGCGAACTTCACGGCCTTATGGGTGTTAATGTGTTGAAACGGATGTGAAAAATACGTGACTGATTAAGCAATTTTTTATTTATAGGTGGAAATAATAAAACAACTACTTTAGTTATCTAGCTAACTATCAAAGTGGTGAGTCTTATCACCTGTTGGTATCAGACCATCAAGCCATCCGGTGGCAGTGGCAACGCGGTCTTGTAACGCACCTGTTTGAGCGCAAAGCTTGAGCGAATATTCGCCACCCCCGGCACTTTGGTCAGGAAGTCCATCATGAAGCGCTCCAGTGACTGGATCGTTGGCACCAGTACGCGGATCAAATAGTCGGGGTCGCCGGCCATCAAATAGCACTCCATCACCTCGGGCCGGTCGGAAATCGCGCCTTCGAATTGCTGCAAGGCCAGTTCGTTCTGTTTTTCCAGGCTGACGTGGATAAACACGTTCACGTGCAGCCCCAGCAAATCGGCATCCAGCAGGGTGACCTGGTCACGGATCAGGCCCAGTTCCTCCATCGCCTTGACCCGGTTGAAGCACGGCGTGGGGGAGAGGTTGACCGAACGGGCGAGGTCGGCGTTGGTGATGCGCGCATTCTCCTGCAGGGCGTTGAGAATGCCGATATCGGTACGGTCCAGTTTGCGCATGAGACAAAATCACCTGTTTATTATGTTTATGCAGTTTTTTTATCCGCAAATGAGCCGGAGCGCAACGAAACAGAGATAAATATTCTTCTACGCCGAGCCTATGATTGTTGTAGGACAAGATTTCTTCTACCCGAAGACTGACTGTCAGCTAGCGCGCCCACTACAAGAAATTCACAAGATCGAGCGTAGAAAGCCATGAACCAGCCGTATGCACCACTGCGCCTGCACGTTCCCGAACCCTCGGGCCGCCCAGGCTGCAAGACCGACTTTACCTACCTGCGCCTGACCGACGCCGGCCTGGTGCGCAAACCCGCCATCGACGTAGAACCCGCCGACACCGCCGATCTGGCCAAGGGCCTGATCCGCGTGCTCGACGACCAGGGCCAGGCCCTGGGCCCATGGGCCGAAGGGGTGCCTGTCGAGGTCCTTCGGCGCGGCATGCGCGCCATGCTCAAGACGCGGATCTTCGACAACCGCATGGTGGTCGCCCAGCGTCAGAAGAAAATGTCGTTCTACATGCAGAGCCTCGGCGAAGAAGCCATCGGCAGCGCCCAGGCCCTGGCCTTGAACATCGACGACATGTGCTTCCCCACCTACCGCCAGCAAAGCATCCTGATGGCCCGCGACGTACCGCTGGTGGACCTGATCTGCCAACTGCTGTCCAACGAGCGCGATCCGCTCAAGGGTCGCCAACTGCCGATCATGTACTCGGTCAAGGACGCAGGTTTCTTCACTATTTCCGGTAACCTCGCCACCCAATTCGTACAAGGCGTGGGCTGGGGCATGGCCTCGGCAATCAAGGGCGATACCAAGATCGCCTCCGCCTGGATCGGCGACGGCGCCACCGCCGAATCGGACTTCCACACCGCGCTCACCTTCGCCCACGTGTACCGCGCGCCGGTGATTCTCAACGTGGTCAACAACCAGTGGGCGATCTCCACCTTCCAGGCGATTGCCGGCGGTGAAGCCACCACCTTCGCCGGACGCGGCGTCGGTTGCGGCATCGCCTCCCTGCGCGTGGATGGCAACGACTTTATCGCGGTGTATGCCGCCTCCGCCTGGGCTGCCGAGCGTGCGCGCCGCAACCTCGGGCCAACCCTGATCGAATGGGTCACCTATCGCGCCGGCCCGCATTCCACGTCGGATGATCCGTCCAAGTACCGCCCTGCCGACGACTGGAGCCACTTCCCCCTGGGTGACCCGATTGCCCGCCTCAAGCAGCACCTGATCAAGATTGGCCAGTGGTCCGAAGAGGAACACGCGGCGGTCAGTGCCGAACTTGAAGCCGAGGTGATCGCCGCGCAGAAAGAAGCCGAACAGTACGGCACCCTGGCCGGTGGCCAGATTCCGAGCGCCGCGACCATGTTCGAAGACGTCTATAAAGAGATGCCGGAGCACTTGAAGCGCCAGCGTCAAGAGTTGGGGGTCTGACATGAACGATCACAACAACAGCATCGAATTGGAAACCGCCATGACCACCACCACCATGACCATGATCCAGGCCCTGCGCTCGGCCATGGATGTGATGCTTGAGCGTGACGATAACGTGGTGGTATTCGGCCAGGACGTCGGTTATTTCGGCGGCGTGTTCCGTTGCACCGAAGGCTTGCAGAGCAAATACGGCAGTTCGCGGGTGTTCGACGCACCGATCTCGGAAAGCGGCATTATCGGCGTGGCGGTGGGCATGGGTGCCTACGGCCTGCGCCCGGTGGCAGAAATCCAGTTCGCCGACTACGTCTACCCCGCCACCGACCAGATCATCTCGGAAGCCGCGCGCCTGCGTTATCGCTCGGCCGGCCAGTTCACCGCACCGCTGACCATGCGCATGCCCTGCGGCGGCGGCATCTACGGCGGCCAGACCCACAGCCAGAGCATCGAAGCGGTGTTCACCCAGGTCTGCGGCCTGCGCACGGTGATGCCGTCCAACCCGTATGACGCCAAGGGCCTGCTGATTGCCTCGATCGAAAACGATGACCCGGTGATCTTCCTGGAGCCCAAGCGCCTGTACAACGGCCCGTTCGATGGCCACCACGACCGACCGGTCACGCCGTGGTCGAAACACCCGCAGGCACAAGTGCCGGACGGTTACTACACCGTGCCACTGGATGTGGCCGCCATCGTGCGCCCAGGCTCGGCCGTGACCGTGCTGACCTACGGCACCACTGTGTATGTGTCGCAAGTCGCCGCCGAAGAGACCGGCATCGACGCCGAGGTCATCGACCTGCGCAGCCTGTGGCCGCTGGACCTGGAAACCATCGTCAAGTCGGTGAAAAAGACCGGCCGTTGCGTGGTGGTGCATGAAGCCACCCGTACCTGCGGCTTCGGCGCCGAACTGGTGGCGCTGGTGCAGGAACATTGCTTCCACCACCTGGAAGCGCCAATCGAACGCGTCACCGGTTGGGACACCCCCTACCCACACGCGCAGGAATGGGCGTATTTCCCAGGTCCGTCCCGAGTGGGCGCGGCGTTGAAACGGGTCATGGAGGTCTGAATGGGCACGCACGTAATCAAGATGCCGGACATTGGCGAAGGCATTGCGGAAGTTGAACTGTCGGCCTGGCATGTGAAGGTCGGCGATATGGTGGTCGAAGACCAGGTGCTGGCGGATGTGATGACCGACAAGGCGATGGTGGATATTCCCTCGCCGGTCCATGGCAGGGTGATTGCCCTCGGCGGCGAGCCGGGTGAAGTCATGGCCGTGGGCAGTGTCCTGATCAGCATTGAAGTGGAAGGCGCAGGCAATACCAAGGATGCGCCGGTCACCGCGGCACCGGTGAAAGCCGCGCCGGTGGTTGAAGCCAAGGCGGCCCCGGTGGTGGAAAGCAAGCCGGCCGTGGCGCCACACGCCCCCGTGGCTCGCGATGCCAATGAACGCCCACTGGCCTCCCCCGCCGTGCGCAAGCATGCGTTGGATGCGGGTATCCAACTGCGCCTGGTCCAGGGCACGGGCCCTGCCGGCCGGATCCTGCACGAAGACCTGGACGCCTACTTGCTGCAGGGTTCGCTGAAAACGTCCGCTGCCGCCAACCCCTACGCCGAACGCAACGACGAAGAACAGATCCCGGTGATCGGCATGCGCCGCAAGATCGCCCAGCGCATGCAGGACGCCACCCGCCGCGCCGCGCATTTCAGCTATGTGGAAGAGATCGACGTCACCGCCCTGGACGAATTGCGTGTGCACCTCAATGAAAAGCACGGTGCGACACGCGGCAAGCTGACCCTGCTGCCATTCATCGTGCGCGCCATGGTCGTGGCGTTGCGGGAGTTCCCGCAGATCAATGCGCGGTACGACGACGAAGCCCAGGTCATCACCCGCCTTGGCGCCGTCCACGTCGGCGTCGCGACGCAGAGCGATGTGGGGCTGATGGTGCCGGTGGTGCGTCACGCCGAGGCGCGCAGCCTGTGGGGCAATGCCGAGGAAATCGCGCGCCTGGCCACCGCCGCGCGCAATGGCAAGGCCAGCCGCGACGAACTGTCGGGGTCGACCATTACCCTGACCAGCCTGGGTGCCTTGGGCGGTATCGTCAGCACCCCGGTGCTGAACCTGCCGGAAGTGGCCATCGTCGGCGTCAACCGCATCGTCGAACGGCCGATGGTGATCAAGGGCCAGATCGTGATCCGCAAGATGATGAACCTCTCCAGTTCCTTCGATCACCGAGTGGTCGATGGCATGGACGCGGCACAATTCATCCAGGCCATTCGCGGCTTGCTCGAACAACCCGCCAGCCTGTTCCTGGAGTAAGGGCATGACTCAAACACTGCATACCACCCTGCTGATTATCGGCGGCGGCCCCGGCGGTTATGTGGCCGCCATTCGCGCCGGCCAGTTGGGCATCCCGACCATTCTGGTCGAAGGCCAGGCATTGGGCGGTACTTGCCTGAATATCGGCTGCATTCCGTCCAAGGCCCTGATCCATGTGGCCGAACAGTTCCAGCAAACCATCCACCACAGCCAGGGTTCCCAGCTGGGTATCGAAGTGGATGTGCCGACCCTGGACATCCGCAAAAGCGTGGAATGGAAAGACGGCATTGTCGATCGCCTGACCACTGGCGTTGCCGCGCTGCTAAAGAAACACAAGGTGCAGGTGATCCACGGCTGGGCCAACGTGGTGGACGGCAAGACCGTCGACGTCGGCGACCAGCGCATCCAGTGCGAACACCTGTTGCTGGCCACCGGCTCGAAAAGCGTCAACCTGCCGATGCTGCCGATTGGCGGGCCGATCATCTCCTCCACCGAAGCCCTGGCGCCGACCCGCGTGCCCAAGCGCCTGATTGTGGTGGGCGGTGGCTATATCGGCCTGGAGCTGGGCATTGCCTACCGCAAGCTCGGCGCCGAAGTCAGCGTGGTGGAGGCGCAGGAGCGCATCCTGCCCGCCTATGACGCCGAACTGACCCAGCCGGTGGTTGAGTCCCTCAAGCAGCTGGGAGTGAAGCTCTACCTCAAGCACAGCGTCACCGGCTTCGAACACAACCACCTGCAAGTGCGCGACCCGAATGGCGACACCTTGTCACTGGTGACCGACCAGGTATTGGTGGCCGTCGGTCGCAAACCCAATACCCAGGGTTGGAACCTCGAGGCGCTGGACCTGGAGATGAATGGCGCGGCGATCAGGATCAACAACCGTTGCCAGACCAGCATGCACAATGTGTGGGCGATCGGCGACCTGAGCGGCGAGCCGATGCTGGCGCACCGGGCCATGGCCCAGGGCGAGATGGTCGCGGAACTGATCAGCGGTCAACACCGCGAATTCAACCCGGCGGCGATCCCGGCGGTGTGCTTTACCGACCCGGAACTGGTGGTGGTCGGCAAGACGCCCGATGAAGCCAAGGCCGCCGGCCTGGACTGCATCGTGTCGAGTTTCCCGTTTGCCGCCAACGGCCGCGCGATGACCCTGGAGTCGAAAACCGGTTTCGTACGGGTGGTAGCGCGGCGGGACAATCATCTGATTGTCGGCTGGCAAGCGGTCGGTGCCGGCGTGTCCGAGCTGTCCACCGCGTTCGGCCTGAGCCTGGAAATGGGCGCGCGCCTGGAAGACGTGGCGGGCACTATCCATGCCCATCCGACGCTCGGTGAGGCGGTGCAGGAAGCGGCACTGCGTGCGCTCGGGCATGCCTTGCACCTTTAACCGGGCTCACAACGCCGTCTGTAGGAGCGAGCTTGCTCGCGAAAATCGTCAACGATAACGCGTGAAACCAGAATGAACGCGGCGCCCTTGAGTTTTTCGCGAGCAAGCTCGCTCCTACAAGGGACGCGGGGGATGCGAACGGACCTGCGAATGCAGTATTGTTGCGCCCATTCAGAAAAAAACCGACTTGACCAAAGATAGAGGGTGTCATGGGTAACGAAAGCATCAATTGGGACAAGCTGGGTTTTGACTACATCAAGACCGACAAGCGGTTTCTCCAGGTCTGGAAAAACGGCGAATGGCAAGCCGGCACCCTGACCGACGACAACGTGCTGCACATCAGCGAGGGCTCCACTGCCCTGCACTACGGTCAGCAGTGCTTCGAAGGCCTCAAGGCCTACCGCTGCAAGGACGGCTCGATCAACCTGTTCCGTCCGGACCAGAACGCCGCGCGCATGCAGCGCAGTTGCGCGCGCCTGCTGATGCCGCACGTCCCGACCGACGCGTTCATCGACGCGTGCAAACAAGTGGTCAAGGCCAACGAGCGGTTCATCCCGCCGTACGGCAGCGGCGGCGCGCTGTACCTGCGCCCGTTCGTGATCGGTACCGGTGACAACATCGGCGTGCGTACCGCGCCGGAGTTCATCTTCTCGGTGTTCTGCATCCCGGTCGGCGCCTACTTCAAGGGCGGCCTGGTGCCGCACAACTTCCAGATCTCCACCTTCGACCGCGCCGCGCCACAGGGCACCGGTGCCGCCAAGGTCGGTGGCAACTACGCCGCCAGCCTGATGCCGGGCTCGGAAGCGAAGAAATCCGGTTTTGCCGACGCGATCTACCTGGACCCGATGACCCACTCGAAAATCGAGGAAGTCGGCTCGGCCAACTTCTTCGGGATCACCCACGACAACAAGTTCATCACACCGAAGTCGCCTTCGGTGCTGCCAGGCATCACCCGCCTGTCGCTGATCGAACTGGCCAAGACCCGCCTGGGCCTGGAAGTGATCGAGGGCGAAGTGTTCATCGACAAACTGTCGGACTTCAAGGAAGCCGGCGCCTGCGGGACTGCCGCCGTGATCTCGCCGATCGGCGGTATCCAGTACAACGGCAAGCTGCACGTGTTCTACAGCGAGACCGAAGTCGGCCCGATCACCCAGAAGCTCTACAAAGAGCTGACCGGTGTGCAGACCGGTGACGTCGAAGCGCCAGAGGGTTGGATCGTAAAAGTCTAAGCCAGCAACACTGCAATACCCTGTGGGAGGGGGCTTGCCCCCGATGGCGGTGCATCAGTTAAAACTGTACGGGCTGACACTCCGCCATCGGGGGCAAGCCCCCTCCCACATTTGATTTGCAGTGTTCTCAAGATTGAGTCGGGATATTCTCGACAATCTTCTTGCCCATGCTGATCCTCGGCTCCACCCCATACCCCAGCGCCTCGTAAAACCCAGCCACCGCATCATTGCCACTGGTGATCTGCAGGTTGATCTTCATGCAGCCCAGGGCCGTCAGTGCCTGTTCCGCATGCCGCACCAGCGAGGCCCCCAAGCCATGACGCCGATAGTCGGCGTGCACGGCCACCGAGTACAGCCAGCCGCGATGGCCGTCGTAGCCGGCCAGAATCGTCCCGATCACGGTTTTTTTGTCCGTCGCCACGAAAAACAGCCCGTCATTGACCGCCAGTTTCTTATCGATCGCCAAGGTCGGCAGGTTATGCGCCGTGTCATAACCAAACGCCTCCTGCCATAACGCCACCACCTGCGCCCGATGCTGGCGGTCGCGATACGGCCCGATGGGATGGCGCGACAGCAGCGCCTTTTCCATCACCAACGTGCGCTCATTGCCGTGGTAGACATCGCGTACCGTGTGAAAGCCCAGCTTGGTGTAGAACGGCTCGGCGGTCAGCGAGGATGGCACACTCAGGGTCGTCACCCCCGCGTCCCGCGCGCGCAGTTCGATTTCAATCATCAGCAGCCGACCAATGCCCTGCCCGTGCAGCGCCGGGTTGACGAACACCGAGCGCACCACATTTCCATCCAAGGCCGCCGTGGCGACGATCACCGAGTCCTGCACCGCCACCAGCACCACACGGCGCTTGAGCAGGTCCAGCACCGCGTCCGGCGTGAAGTTGCTGGCCACCCGCGCAATCACCTCCGCCGGATAATCCCGCGCATTGCTGCTGTGCAAAGCCGCGAGGATGACCTGGCTGATCCCTTCGGCATCGGCGGATTGGGCGAGACGAACGACGGTAGACATGGTTCCTCCTGGCTGACGGCGCTATAACAGTCGCCACTGTACCAATGTGGGAGGGGCCTTGCCCCTGATAGCGGTGTGCCAGTCAGATAACCTGTAACCGAAAGATTGCTATCGGGGGCCAGTCGAATCGTCGCACCGCCCACTCCCACATTTTGACCGCATTCCACCCCCGGCAGCCGATTCGGCTGCCCTACCCCCCTTTTCAGCTTTCCCGGCTGAGCCGCCCCGTTGTTTCAGCCGGGATTCATACCGCACAAGCCACAAAATAGCCCCACAGCTCACCCCATGGATTCGTGCACCCATGCAAACCACCAACACCGTCCTGATGATTCGCCCGGCGCGCTTTGCCTTCAACCCGGACACCGCGATCAACAACCGCTTCCAACGTGCGCCCCT
Source organism: Pseudomonas sp. G11 (assembly GCF_029457515.1). Taxonomy (NCBI): domain Bacteria; kingdom Pseudomonadati; phylum Pseudomonadota; class Gammaproteobacteria; order Pseudomonadales; family Pseudomonadaceae; genus Pseudomonas; species Pseudomonas sp. G11. The sequence goes on along the minus strand of NZ_CP120377.1, from coordinate 2,897,402 downwards.
CGACCCGCTCGGTGCACAGCAGAAAGCGCTGGAAGAGTTCGACGGCTACGTCGACACCCTGCGCCAGCACGGCGTGGAAGTACTGGTGGTGCAGGACACCCCGGCGCCTCACACCCCGGACTCGATCTTTCCCAATAACTGGTGGAGCAGCCACGCCGATGGCAGCCTGGTGCTGTACCCGATGGAAGGCCAGAACCGCCGACTGGAGCGCAACAAGGGGGTGCTGCAAGTGCTGGAGCAGCGCTTTGCGATCAAGGACACCATCGACCTCAGCCACCTCGAACAACAAAACATCTTCCTCGAAGGCACCGGCAGCATGGTGCTCGACCGTCAGCACCGTATCAGCTACGCCTGCCATTCCGGGCGCACCCACCACGCCGCCCTGCGCCAGTTCGCCGAACGTCTCGACTACCAACTCTGCGTGTTCCACGCCGTCGACCGGCACCATGCGCCGATCTACCACAGCAACGTGATGATGAGTGTCGGCCGCGACCTCGCGGTGGTGTGCCTGCAAGCGCTGCCCGATGCCAACGAACGCCAGGCCCTGGAGCGCTCGCTGCGCGACACCGGCAAAGACATCCTCGGCCTCGACTTCGACCAGCTCGAAGCCTTCGCCGGCAACATGCTCGAAGTCCACGACCGCGACGGCCAGCCGCTGCTGGTGATGTCTGCCAGTGCCTGGAGCGCGCTGCAACCGGCCCAGCGCCAGCATGTGGAGCGCCACACACGGCCGGTGGTGGTGAACATCGACAACATCGAACGCATCGGCGGCGGCAGTGCCCGCTGCATGCTGGCAGAAGTGCATCTGCCCGCCCGTCCCTCATTTCAATAAGGAGTCTTGCCATGACCCGTTATATCGACGTCAACGACCTCAGCTACCTGGTTTCGCAAAAAGGCCTGCAAACCTGCATCACCGAGATGGCCGAGTACATCCGCGCCGACTACCTGCGCTGGCAGGACTTCGAGAAATGCGCACGCCTGGCCAACCACTCGCCGGATGGCGTGATCGAGTTGATGCCGGTGTCCGACGCCTCGCTGTACGCCTTCAAATACGTCAACGGCCACCCGAAAAACACCCTGGCCGGCATGCTTACCGTGATGGCCTTTGGAGCCCTGGGCGACGTGGACACCGGTAAACCGGTGCTGCTGGCGGAGATGACCCTGACCACCGCGATTCGTACCGCCGCCACCTCAGCCCTGGTGGCCCGCTACCTGGCCCGCGACAACAGCCGCAGCATGGCGTTGATCGGCAACGGCTCCCAGAGCGAATTCCAGGCACTGGCCTTCCACGCGATGCTCGGCATCAACGAGATCCGCCTGTTCGACATCGACGCCAGGGCCACCGCCAAGCTGGCCACCAACCTCAAGGCATTCCCGGCAATCAAGGTGATCCTGGCCGGCAGCGTGGCCGAGGCCGTCAAAGGTGCGGATATCGTCACCACCGTCACCGCCGACAAAGCCTACGCCACCATCCTCACCGACGAGATGATCGAACCCGGCATGCACCTTAATGCCGTGGGCGGCGACTGCCCAGGCAAGACTGAGCTGGACCGACGCATCGTCGAGCGCGCCCGGGTGATCGTCGAATACGAACCGCAAAGCCGCATCGAAGGTGAAATCCAGCACATGCCGGAAGACTCGCCGGTGACCGAGTTGTGGCAGGTGATCAACGGCCAGCAGCCCGGCCGTGAAAATGCGCGCCAGGTCACCCTGTTCGACTCGGTGGGGTTTGCCATCGAAGACTACTCCGCCCTGCGCTACGTGCTCGACGTCGCCAAGGCGCTGGATGTCGGCAGCGAGCTGGAACTGGTACCCGACCTGGCCGACCCGAAAGACCTGTTCGCGCGCCTGGCCCAACAACCTCGTGCACAGCACAAAAAGCGCGCCTGAGACCGCTCTGGCCTGCCACTTTGCGCCCAGAGCAGGCCGGATTTCCCGGACTGAAAAGCCGATTCATAGGGTGCTACAGCCGATTCCGCTGCATTGCTTGTTTTAACAGCGCAATTTGCGCTTTGAGCCGGGGGTAAACGACACAAAAAACGCACCACCATGAAGCATTCTCTGTGGCGAGCGGGCTTGCCCCGCGTTGGGCTGCGCAGCAGCCCCAATAAAAACGCCGCGTCGTGTCTGTAAAAACGCGGTGAATGGCTTGGGGCTGCTACGCAGCCCAACGCGGGACAAGCCCGCTCGCCACAACAAGTGGGCTCCCCACAAGAAGCCGAACGACCACAAAGCTGCACTAAACAATAAAGACTCGATTCACCTTTTGACTGCCCTGACATCAATTACAAAATATAGGGACTTACACATGACTCCACTGCGATCACTCTTCGCTGCGTTGCTGTTGCCACTGTGCGCCACCACCGCCCACGCCCAGGATTGGAAAGAAATCCGCTTTGGCGTATTCCCCGAGTATCCCCCGTTTGAATCCGTGGCCGCCGATGGCAGCCTGCAAGGTTTCGATATCGAGTTGGGCAACGCCATCTGCGCCAAGCTCGAAGTCAAATGCACCTGGGTGCACAACGAATTCGACGGCATGATCCCGGCCCTGCGTGCGCGCAAGTTCGACGCGATCATGTCGTCCATGGCGGTGACCTCGGCGCGCGAGAAAGTCATCGACTTCACCGACCGCCTGTTCCTCAGCCCGACCTCGGTCATCACCCGTAAAAGCGCCGAGTTCGGCGATACGCCGGAATCGTTGAAAGGCAAGCAAGTCGGTGTGCTGCAAGGCTCGCTGCAAGAAGCCTATGCCCGTGCCCAACTGGCCAAGCTCGGCGCGCAGATCAAGGCATACCAGTCCCAGGAACAGAACTACGCCGACCTGCAGAACGGCCGCCTCGACGCCACCCTGACCGACAAGCTCGAAGCCCAGCTCAACTTCCTGTCCAAGCCTGAAGGCGCCGACTTCAAGACCGGCCCGGCCTTCAAGGACCCGACCCTGCCCCTGGACATCGCCATGGGCCTGCGCAAGAACGACCAGGACTTGCGTGCGCTGATCAACAAGGGCATCGCCGCTGTACAGGCAGACGGCACCTACGCGCAGATCCAGAAGAAATACTTCGGTGATCAAGACATCTACAACGAGTAAGCCCCACCGGCCAAAGCCCTTGTAGGAGCGAGCTTGCTCGCGAAGGTCGTAAACGGTAACGCAGCGAATCCGGTTCAACGCGGTGCCCTTGAGTTCTTCGCGAGCAAGCTCGCTCCTACAAAAGGGCGTCGTTCCTTTAGAGATCCCCCCATGAACGAACTCCTCAACTTGCAAGGCTACGGCCCGATGCTGGCCCAGGGTGCCTGGATGACGCTCAAGCTGGCGCTCCTGGCGCTGGCCCTGAGCCTCACCCTGGGCCTGGTCGCCGCCGGTGCCAAGCTCTCCAGCGCCAACTGGCTGCGCGTGCCGGCGACGCTCTACACCACGCTGATCCGCAGCGTGCCGGACCTGGTGCTGATCCTGCTGATCTTCTACAGCTTGCAACTGTGGCTCAACGACCTGAGCGAAGTATTCGGCTGGAACTACTTCGAAATCGACCCGTTCACCGCTGGGGTGATCACCCTGGGGTTTATTTATGGCGCGTATTTCACCGAAAACTTCCGTGGCGCGATCCTCAGCGTGCCGGTCGGCCAACTGGAAGCCGCGACCGCCTATGGCCTGAGCCGCTGGCAGCGGTTTCGCCTGGTGCTGTTCCCGCAGTTGATGCGCTTCGCCCTGCCGGGCCTGGGCAATAACTGGCTGGTGCTGCTCAAGTCCACGGCGCTGGTGTCGATCATCGGCCTGTCGGACTTGGTCAAGGCCGCGCAAAACGCCGGCAAGACCACCAATGAGCCGTTGTACTTCCTGATCCTCGCCGGCCTGGTCTACCTGGTGATCACCACCCTCTCCAACCGCATTTTCAAGCGCCTCGAGCGGCGCTACAACCTCGGCATCAAGGGGATGGCGCGATGATCGAACTGTTCCAGCAATACGGCCTGGCCTACCTGTTCAGCGATGGCGCGGGTTTGTCCGGCGTCGCCATGACCCTGTGGCTGTTCATTATCTCGGTGGTGTTCGGCTTTGTCCTGTCGATCCCCCTGGCACTGGCCCGCGTCTCGGAACACGTCTGGCTGCGCTGGCCAGTGGAGGTGTACACCTACCTGTTCCGGGGCACGCCGCTGTATATCCAACTGTTGATTTGCTACACCGGGCTGTACAGCCTGGAGGTGGTGCAGGACAACGCCCTGCTCAACCAGTTTTTCCGCAATGCCTTGAACTGCACCCTGCTGGCCTTCGTGCTCAACACCTGCGCCTACACCGTGGAAATCTTTGCCGGGGCGATCCGTAATATTCCCCACGGCGAACTCGAAGCGGCACGCGCCTATGGCCTGCATGGCTGGCGCCTGAACCTGTTTGTGGTGGTACCGGCCGCGTTGCGCCGGGCGTTGCCGGCCTACAGCAATGAAATGATCCTGATGCTGCACGCCACATCGCTGGCGTTTACCTCCACCGTCGCCGATATCCTCAAGGTGGCCCGCGATGCGAATGCCGAAACGTTCCTGACGTTCCAGGCCTTCGGTATCGCTGCCCTGCTCTACATGCTGCTGTCCTTTGCACTGGTGGGCCTGTTTCGACTGGCCGAACGTCGCTGGATGCGTTTTCTTGTTCCTACCCGAGGCTAACCCATGAATCAGTCCGCGCAGGCCCTGGCCACTTATCCTGTCGATGTCCCCGCTACACGAACGGCCACAGCTGCCGTCAAGCTGCAGGTCGAAGGCATCCATAAACGCTACGGCGAACACGAAGTGCTCAAGGGCGTGTCCCTCAACGCACGCAACGGCGATGTGATCAGCCTGATCGGCGCCAGCGGCTCGGGCAAAAGCACCATGCTGCGTTGCATCAATTTCCTCGAACAACCAGATGCCGGGGTCATCACCCTGGACGGCATCAGCATCGAAATGCGCCAGGGCCGCGCCGGTACCCGCGCACCGCACCAGGAGCAATTGCAGAACCTGCGCACGCGCCTGGCCATGGTGTTCCAGCATTTCAACCTGTGGAGCCACATGACCGTGCTGGAAAACATCACCATGGCCCCGCGCCGGGTGCTGGGCGTGAGCGCCGCCGAGGCGGAAAGACGCGCGCGCCTGTACCTGGACAAGGTCGGCCTGCCTGGCCGGGTGGCGGATCAATACCCGGCGTTCCTGTCTGGCGGTCAACAGCAGCGCGTGGCCATCGCCCGGGCCCTGGCGATGGAGCCGGAAATCATCCTGTTCGATGAACCGACCTCCGCCCTCGACCCTGAACTTGTAGGAGAGGTCCTCAAAGTCATACAGACGTTGGCTGAGGAAGGTCGTACCATGTTGATGGTCACCCACGAAATGGGCTTTGCCCGCCAGGTGTCCAGCCAAGTGCTGTTCTTGCATCAGGGCCGGGTCGAAGAACAAGGCGGCGCCGAGATCCTCGACCACCCCAACAGCGAACGCTTGCAGCAATTTCTTTCCAATCGTTTGAAGTGAAACCCATGGATACCAAGGCCAACGGACCCCATTCTTCCCCTGCGCTGGATCGCATCGATGAGGCAATCATCGATGTGCTGCGGCATCAGGGGCGTATCACCTACGAAAAGCTCTCGTCACTGGTCCACCTCACTCCCCGGCCCTGCCTGGAGCGGGTGCGCAAGCTGGAGCGACGTGGGGTGATCCGCGGGTATGGGGCGATCATCGATGTGCAGATGGTCTCGCCAGGGCTGTCTCTGCTGGTGCTCGTGGCCTTGTCCAACCAGAGCGGGCGCTCGGCGCAAAAGGCTTTCGAAGCCTGCGTCAAGGCCTGCCCGCAGGTGTTCGAATGCCAGCTGATCAGCGGGCCGTTCGACTACAGCCTGCGCATGCGCTGCCGGGATATGGAGCATTACCGGGTGCTGACCGAGACCTGGTTGAACAATGATGAGTTGCACATCGACAAACTCGTGGCACATCCCGAACTCGCAATCGTCAAGAACACCGCCACTGAACTGGCATAAGGATCAAGCCCAGTTGTATGTGGCGAGCAGGCTTGCCCTAATGCCGTTCAGTTAAGCGTACATCGCCTTCTGTAGGAGCGAGGGGGACGCCTAGTTCTTGCTCGCGAAAAACGTCAACGATAACGCGTGTTTCCTGAATGAACGCGGCGCCTGTGAGTTTTTCGCGAGCAAGCTCGCTCCTACAAAAAAGCCTTAACTGAACGGCATTAAGGCTTGCCCTGCGTTGGGCTGCGCAGCAGCCCCAGGAAGTTTTATCTGAAACGATGAAACTACGCGGTGTTTTTAATGGGGCTGCTGCGCAGCCCAACGCAGGGCAAGCCTGCTCGCCACAACAAGCTCCCTGCCACATTTTTTAAGCGTGCCCGCTGGAGATGCGCTTACCCGGCTTTGCCCCAATCAGGCTCGCCTGCCCATCCTTCTGCTTCCCCGTCCGCGCCTCGCTGATCAACCCCGGGATCAACTTGCCCTCCGGCAAGTTCTTCCAGAACCGGCTTGGCAAATGCCCTTCCATCACCTTGGGGTTCAACCGCGCCGGGTTGAAGATGTGGCTGTAATAGGTCAACCACATGGCACTGTGGGGGTCCTCGACATTCTGCGCCAACTGCTGCCACGCCTCTGGGCACTGGCGTTGATGGATCAGTTGCTCGCCATCGTAGTAAACCCCATCCAACGGTGTCGCGATCATCCAGCGATGGCGGCCCATGCGCCCGATAAAGTGCTGGCTGGCGCTGCGGAGAATGTCATGGGCCGGCTCATGCCAGGCCACGTACTCCGGCAGCTCGGGCCCGGCCTCCTGGGGTACCGCGATAAACCGCACGAACGCGTGCAGGTGATGAGCCTCGCGGCTGACCTGCTTGATTCGCCGTTGCAGTTCGCTGCCCAGTTTGTCCCCCGCGAGCATTGCCGTGCGGTCGCCATGGCTGACCCGCCACAGCACCTCATACAACAGGCTCCAGCGCTGCTCGCCGTGGTAACAGGCGGCGGCTTCCAGCAGTTCGAGCAACGCCTTGGGAATCCGCGCCTGGAACGGCCCCAGCCCCTCGGGGATCGGTTCGTCGGTGGCGAACAGGTCCGCCACTTCAGCCTCGCCCCAACTCACCTGGCTGGGATCGACCTGATGGCTGAGCAGCCAACGCGCCTGTTCGCGCCAGGTACTGAACAGGTTGTCGCATTCCAGGCTGATCATCCCCACAACCCCATTTGTTGCGGCTGCGGACGGTCACGCAGTTGTTCACGCAGCAGCACGCTGGTGCTTTCAGCCTGTTGCGGGTGGTAGTCGCTGGTGATGAAAAATGGCTTGGCCTTGGCCAGCACGCAGCGCATGCGGGCCAGGTCTTCGAAACGGATCTTGCGTTCACGGCGCAGGTCCACCAGGCGCTGGGTGGTGCGCAGGCCGATACCGGGGATACGGGCGATCAGGGTCGCTTCGGCACGGTTCAGGTCCAAGGGGAAGACGTCGCGGTGTTCCAGGGCCCAGGCCAGCTTGGGGTCGATATCCAGGGCCAGGTGGCCAGGGCCTTCGAACAGTTCATTGGCGCTGAAGCCGTAGCTGCGCAGCAGGAAATCCGCCTGGTACAAACGGTGCTCGCGCATCAACGGCGGCGCGGCCAGGGGCACGCTTTTCGGGCTGTTGGGGATGGGGCTGAACGCCGAGTAATACACGCGGCGCAGCTTGAAATTGCCATACAACGCCTCGGCCCCGTGGAGGATGGTGCTGTCGTCGGTGTCGTCGGCGCCGACGATCATCTGCGTGCTCTGCCCGGCCGGCGCGAAACGCGGGGCACGGGGTTCGTTGAGCACGGTCTGTTCGCCGGTGTAGATGGTCTGCATGGCCTGCTTGATCGAGACGATCTGCTTCTCCGGCGCCAGGGTTTGCAGGCTGGCATCGGTGGGCAATTCGATATTCACACTGAGGCGATCAGCATACCGCCCGGCCTCGGCGATCAACGCCGGGTCGGCTTCGGGAATGGTCTTGAGGTGGACATAGCCGCGAAAGTCATGTTCTTCGCGCAGCAGCTTGGCCACCCGCACGAGCTGCTCCATGGTGTAGTCCGCCGAGCGGATGATGCCCGAGCTGAGGAACAGCCCGCTGACGCAATTGCGCCGATAGAAATCCAACGTGAGCGTGACCACCTCCTCCGGGCTGAAGCGTGCCCGCGGCACGTCGCTGGAGCGGCGATTGACGCAGTATTGGCAGTCGTAGAGGCAGAAGTTGGTGAGCAACACCTTGAGCAGCGACACACAGCGCCCATCCGGCGTGTAGCTGTGGCAGATGCCCATGCCATCGGTGGAACCCAGCCCCGCCTTGCCCTCCGAGCTACGCTTGGGCGCGCCACTGCTGGCGCACGAGGCATCGTACTTGGCGGCGTCGGCGAGGATGCTGAGTTTTTCGATCAATTGCATGGAGGGCTACCGATACTGGTTTTTTATACAGTACCAGTCACCCCACAGTGTTGCCAGTACCACCTGTAGGAGCGAGCTTGCTCGCGAAGAACGCAAGACCACCGCGTCAACCCAGAATGCCCGCGTTATCGTCGACGGTTTCCGCGAGCAAGCTCGCTCCTGCAAGGGGGTCAGCTGGCGGCGGCGAGCAGCCGGTCCTGCACCGAGCGGCCCTGGCCACGATGACGATCATGCTCGAACAGCGACGCTGCAATCTCATCCGCACGAATCGGCAGCACCGACAGCAACGTATCGCTCAAGCCATGGCTGGCCTGGCTGAAGCCCTGGATGTAGATGCCGGCCTTGCAGCGCTCATCGGTGACGAGGCGGTAGTCGCGCGCCACTTCAAAGTCACCCAGATACTCCTCCAGCGGCGCCAGCAATTCGCGATGCATCTGGCGCTCGTAGCCGGTGGCCAGGATCACCGCGTCGTAGTGGCTGACGCTGGTTTCGCCAGTGCCGTTGTTGCGCAGGGCCAGTTCGATGCCCAACGGACCGGGGGTGGCCTTCTCGACCACGGTCATGGTGCGGAACGCATGGCGCGCAATGCCGGAGACTTTCTGGCGGTAGAAGATGCCGTAGATGCGTTCGATCAGGTCCAGGTCCACCACCGAATAGTTGGTGTTCTGGTACTCGGCGAGCAGGCGTTCACGCTCGGTGCCGGCCTGCTGGAACACCAGGTCGGTGAAGGCCGGCGAGAACACTTCGTTGACGAACGGGCTGTCATCGGCCGGCTTGAGTGCCGAGCCGCGCAGGATCATGTCGACCTGCACCGACGGGAAGCTGTCATTCAAGTCGATGAAGGCTTCGGCCGCACTCTGGCCGCCGCCGATCACCGCGATCCGCATCGCCTTGCCGTCGACACAGGGCTGCTGGGCCAAGCGCGACAGATACTGGGAATGGTGGAACACCCGGCCATCATCCTTAAGGGCCTTGAACACCTCCGGCACCCGCGGCGTGCCACCGGCGCTGACCACGACCGCACGGGTGGTACGCACATGCTGCTCACCCTGGGCATCGCGGGAAATCACCCGCAGCGCCTCGACCTGCTGTTGATGCAGGATCGGCTCGATGGCCAGCACTTCCTCTCCGTAGCGGCCCACGGCCTGGAACTGCCCGGCGACCCAGCGCAGGTAGTCGTTGAACTCCATGCGGCACGGGTAGAAGGTGCCCAGGTTGATGAAGTCCACCAGGCGGTCATGGGCCTTGAGGTAGTTGACGAAGGAGTACGGGCTGGTTGGGTTGCGCAGGGTCACCAGGTCCTTGAGGAACGAAATCTGCAGTTCGCTCTGGGTCACCAGGGTATTGCCGTGCCAGCGGTAATCAGCCTGTTTGTCGAGAAACAGCACGTCCAGTTTGCCCTGCGTCTTTTCACGCTCCTGCAGGGCGATGGCCAGCGCCAGGTTCGAAGGGCCGAAACCGATACCGATCAGGTCGTGAACCGCGGGCGAAGCAATTGCCTGTGTCATTCCAGTGTCCTCTGGATAAGCCCCGTGGCGGTGGGGCGGGAATACCTTCAAGACCTGCACAACAGGTCATGTGTTGATAGGAAACGAGGACAATGAAATAAAATTTAACCGATCGCCGATCAGTGCGCGTCCCACTCGCGCATCCGGACCCGGCAGTGCTTCATGGCATTGACGATGTGTTTTTCCACCAGGCTACGTGAAATACCCAGGCGTTCGGCGATTTGCGAATGGGACAAACCCTCGAGTTTGCGCAGCAGGAAGCTGTGGCGGCACGGCGCGGGTAATTCGGCCAGCGCCCGTTCGAGCAACTCCAGGCGCTGGGCCTGATCATGGCTGGTGTGGGGCGCGTAGCTGGAAAACCGTTCTTCATGGTCCAGCACGTCCAGCGGCTCGACCTGGCGCAGCGCATTGCGCCGGTGCCCGTCGATGACCAGGTTCAACGCCGTGCGGTACAGGAAGGCTCGAGGCTGGTCGATGGGCGTCTCGCTGGTCCGCTCCAACACCCGCACATAAGCGTCATGCACCACATCTTCGGCCACCTGGCGGTTGCCCAGCTTGGCGTTGAGGAAACACACCAGCTCACGATAGTAGTTTTCCAACATGACTCCCGGCCTACGGGCGGCGGCATTAGGTGCTGTAGGAGCGAGCGTGCTCGCGAAGTACGTCAACGATAACGCGGGAAACCAGAGTGAACGCGGCGTCCTTGAGCTCTTCGCGAGCACGCTCGCTCCTACACAGATACAGGCCATTCAGTAATGGCAGTTTGGCTGCGTGCAATTTATAGTAATTCTCATCTACTTTTAAAGAAGTCTTGCACCCATCGGCGATTTTTTTACTCGCCACAGCGCTATTTGCGTGTGTAACCGCCTAAATCTTCGGGCAATTCCCTCGTTTAACTGTCAGCTCCCCGCAATCGCGGCCCGAACTTCCCTGGCTGGAACCAAAGCATGAAACGCCCTCGCCCCGCCCGACGCGCCCTGCTCGCTGCCGCGTGCCTGCTTCCCATCATCGCCGTGGCCGCCTGGCAGGTGCTGCCCCAGGGCGCCGACAATCTGACGACCGTCACCGTCACGCGCGGCAATATCGAAAACAGCGTCACCGCCCTGGGCACCCTGCAACCGCGGCGCTACGTGGATGTGGGCGCCCAGGCGTCCGGGCAGATCCGCAAGATCCATGTCGAGGCCGGCGACCAGGTCCAGGAAGGCCAGTTGCTGGTGGAGATCGACCCTTCGACGCAAAAGGCCAAGCTCGACGCCAGCCGCTACGCCATCGAAAACCTCAAGGCCCAATTGCAGGAGCAGAAGGCCCAGCACGCACTGGCGCAGCAGAAGTACCAGCGCCAGCAGCGCCTGGCCGCCGGCAATGCCACCCGCGAAGAAGACGTGCAAACCGCCAAGGCCGAACTGAGCGCCACCCAGGCCCGGGTCGCCATGTTCCAGGCGCAGATTCTCCAGGCCCAGGCCAGCCTGCGCAGTGACGAAGCCGAGTTGGGTTATACGCGCATCTATGCGCCGATGACCGGCACCGTGGTCGCCGTGGATGCGCGCGTCGGCCAGACCCTCAACGCGCAGCAGCAGACGCCGTTGATCCTGCGCATCGCCAAGTTGTCGCCGATGACGGTGTGGGCTGAAGTCTCGGAAGCCGATATCGGCCATGTCAAACCCGGCATGACGGCCTATTTCACCACCCTGAGCGGCGGCAACCGCCGCTGGACCAGCACCGTGCGGCAAATCCTGCCGATTCCCCCCAAACCGCTGAATGAGACCCAGGGCAGTGGCAGCCCGACCAGCTCCAGCAAAAACGGGACCGGCCGCGTTGTGCTGTACACGGTGCTGCTGGATGTGGATAACCCCGACAACGCGCTGATGGCTGAAATGACCACCCAGGTGTTCTTTGTCGCCGGCCAGGCACGGGATGCGCTGACCGTGCCCGTCGCGGCATTGCAGGGAACGTCGCGCGCCGACAGGCAGATCGCGCGCGTGGTCACGAAAAAAGGGCGTATCGAGGAGCGCGAAGTGCGCCTGGGCCTCAGCGATCGCTTGCGGGTCGAGGTGCTCGACGGCCTCAACGAAGGCGATCACCTGCTGATCGGCCCGCTCGACGGCAGTGGGGGTTGACGTGACCACGCCCCTGATCGAACTCAAGCACATCCGCAAATCCTACGGCGGCGGCGATAGCCCGCAGGTCGACGTGCTGCGCGGGATCGACCTGTCGATCCATGCCGGGGAGTTCGTCGCCATCGTCGGCGCCTCCGGTTCCGGCAAGTCCACGCTGATGAATATCCTCGGCTGCCTCGACCGCCCCAGCACAGGCGACTACCTGTTCGCCGGGGAAAACGTCGCGCACCTGGGCAACGACGAACTGGCCTGGCTGCGTCGCGAGGCGTTCGGCTTTGTGTTCCAGGGCTACCACCTGATCCCGTCGGGCACGGCCCAGGAAAACGTCGAGATGCCGGCGATCTATGCCGGCCTCAGCGCCGCCGAACGCCACGCCCGCGCTAACGCCCTGCTCACGCGCCTGGGCCTGGCCGAGCGCACCGGCAACCGTCCGCACCAGCTGTCCGGCGGCCAGCAACAGCGCGTCTCGATTGCCCGCGCACTGATGAACGGCGGGCATATCATCCTCGCCGACGAACCCACCGGCGCCCTCGACAGCCACAGCGGCGCCGAGGTCATGGCCCTGCTCGACGAACTGGCGAGCCAGGGCCACGTGGTGATCCTGATCACCCACGATCGCGAAGTGGCCGCGCGCGCCAACCGCATCATCGAGATTCGCGACGGCCTGATCATCAGCGACTCTGCCGCCGATGAACATTACGTCGCGGCCACCGCCAGCCGCGACGCATTGCAAGCCGTGGACCTGCGCCAACGCTTGATCGACGGTGCCGAACACAACGGCGCGTGGAAGGCTGAACTGTTGGACGCGGTACAAGCCGCATGGCGGGTGATGTGGATCAACCGCTTCCGCACCGCGCTGACGTTGCTCGGGATCATCATCGGCGTGGCCTCGGTGGTGGTGATGCTGGCGGTCGGCGAAGGCAGCAAGCGCCAGGTCATGGCGCAGATGGGCGCGTTCGGTTCCAACATTCTGTATCTGAGCGGCTCGTCACCCAACCCACGCACACCACTGGGGATCGTGACCCTCAACGACGTCGCGGCCCTGGCCAGCCTGCCCCAGGTCAAGCGCATCATGCCGGTCAACGGCACCGAGGCCGGGGTGCGTTACGGCAACGTCGACTACATGGCTTATGTGGGCGGCAACGACACCAATTTCCCGGAGATCTTCAACTGGCCCGTGGTCGAGGGCAGCTACTTCACCGCCGCCGACGAACAGGCCGCCGCCACCGTGGCGGTGATCGGCCATCGCATCCGCGAAAAGCTGTTCAAGGGCCAGGTCAATCCAATCGGGCAGTACATCCTGATCGAAAACGTGCCATTCCAGGTGGTCGGCGTGCTGGCGGAAAAAGGCGCCACCTCCGGAAACAAGGACAGTGACGACCGCATCGCGATTCCCTATAGCGCCGCCAGCGTGCGCCTGTTCGGCAGCTACAACCCCGAATACGTGGTGATTGCCGCCGCCGATGCGCGCAAGGTGCATGACGCCGAAGTGGCCATCGACCAATTGATGCAGAAACTGCACAACGGCAAGCGCGATTATGAACTGACCAACAACGCCGCGATGATCCAGGCCGAAGCCCACACCCAGAACACCCTGTCGCTGATGCTCGGTTCGATTGCGGCGATTTCCCTGTTGGTGGGCGGCATCGGCGTGATGAACATCATGTTGATGACGGTGCGCGAGCGCACCCGCGAAATCGGCATCCGCATGGCCACCGGCGCACGCCAGCGCGACATCCTGCGTCAGTTCCTCACCGAAGCGGTGATGCTCTCGGTGGTCGGCGGCTTGTGCGGTATCGCCCTGGCGCTGCTGGTGGGCGGCCTGTTGCTGCTGGCCCAGGTCGCGGTGCAGTTTTCCCTGGTGGCGGTGCTCGGCGCGTTTGGCTGTGCGCTGGTCACCGGCGTCGTCTTCGGCTTTATGCCGGCCCGTAAAGCTGCCCGGCTCGATCCGGTTAAGGCATTGACCAGTGAATAAACCCTCCCCCCTGCCGCACGTGTCAGTCATCAGCCTGTGCCTGCTGCTCAACGCCTGCACCGGCCCTGCGCCCGCCGTGGACAGCGGTATCGCAGCACCGGCTGCCTGGCAATACGCCGAGCGAAACGCCGCCCAGGCCATCGACCAACGCTGGTGGACCCAGTTTGGCAGCCCGCAACTCAACCGCCTGATCGACCAGGCCCGGCGTGACAGTTTCGACGTCGCCGCCGCCATGGCACGGGTGCGCCAGGCCCAGGCGACGGCGGTGATTGCCGGTGCGCCGCTGCTGCCCGAGGTGAATCTGAACCTCACCACCAGCCGCCAGAAATTGTTGCGCGGCCAGGGTGGGCCGGACCTGGATGCCTCGCAAAGCGACGATACCGTGGAGAACTTCGGCGCCAATTTCACCGCCAGTTATGAAGTGGACTTCTGGGGAGGCCGCGCCGCCGCCCGGGACAGCGCGCTGTACAGCCTGCGCGCGAGCGAGTCGGACCAGGCCACAGTGGAATTGACCCTGCTCGGCAACGTCGCCGACCGTTATGCCCAGACCCTCGCCGCCCGCCAACGCGAGCAGATCGCCGAGCTGAACCTGGCCAATGCGCGCAACGTGCTGGCCCTGGTGCAGACTCGCTACGACGCCGGCTCTGCCACCGCCCTGGAGCTGGCGCAACAGAAAAGCCTGGTCGCCAGCCAGCAACGGCAACTGCCGCTGATCCAGCAAGTCGCCGAAGAGTCGCGCATCACCCTCGCGACCCTGCTTGGCCAACCCGTGCAAGCCCTGGACCTGGGCACAGAGTCTTTCGCGACGCTGACCTGGCCGAGTATCGGTGCGGGTGTGCCCAGCCAATTGCTGAGCCGTCGCCCCGACCTGGCCAAGGCCGAGGCCGAATTGGCCGCCGCGCAAGCCAATGTGGCCGTCGCCCGCGCGGCCTTGCTGCCCAAGGTGACCCTTGGCGCTACGCTCGGCTCCGACGCCTACAAGGCCGCGGATATGCTGCGCAGCCCGTACTACACGCTGACCGCCGGGCTGGTCGGGCCGATTTTCAACCACGGCCGTTTAAGGGCTGAACGCGACAAGGCCCGCGCGCGCCAGGATGAACTGCTGCAAACCTATCGCGGCGCAATCATCAACGGCTTTGCCGATGTGGAAAAAACCCTCAGCAGCATCACGCGCCTGGACCAGCAACGCCAATGGCAACGCGAAGAGCTGCAACAGGCGCAGACCGCCTTCCAGATCGCCGAAAGCCGTTACCAGGCGGGCGCCGAAGACCTGCTCACGGTGCTGGAAACCCAGCGCACCCTGTACACGGCCCAGGACCTGGACGTACAACTGCGGCTGTCACGCCTGCAGGCCAGTATTGCGCTGTACAAAGCGTTGGGGGGCGGCTGGCACTCCGACATCCGATAAACAAAATTCGCATTTCATACACGGGCTGTTTTTTCCTCCTACATTTTTAAGCGTGCGGTCCTTGGTAAAAAAGTCACCCTCCCGACTGACCAGGACCGCAGATGAAATCCCTGACCACTGCCAGCGCCATCACCTTCCGTTGCCTGGTCCTGATGGCCACCCTCATACCCTCCGTCGGCCACACCCAGGCGCAGCCCTCCGCCTTCGGTATCGAATGGTTTCTCGACTGCCCGCAGCCCGCGCTTGAGCGCCTGGACCCGGAGGTCATCGAACGCACCCAATGCGGCATCGTCACCGCGCCCCTCGACCACGCCGCCCCTGAGCGCGGCAGCATCAGTTTTGACATCACGCGCGTCGGCGCCAAGCAACCGCTGTCTCGCCAGGGCGCCCTGTTTGCCAACCCTGGCGGGCCGGGGCTCGATGCGGGCGGCGCCTTCGCCGTGCACCTGGCGACGGTGTGGAAGCATTACGCCCGGCAACCCGACTGGGGCGATACCTACCGCGAGCTGGCCGACACCTATGACGTGGTCGAAGTCACCCCTCGGGGCCTGGGCAGCCTGCCAGGGTCGCGCCTGGAGTGTCAGTCCGAGCGCAAGATCGTGCCGCAAGGGGACATCAGCGAAGACCGCAGCGAGGCCAACCTGGCCGCTGTGCGCCACAACGCACGGTTGATAGCCCAAGCCTGCGCCAGCCATCCGCTGACGCCCTACATCACCACCGAGCAGACGGCCCGCGACCTGGAGTTTGTACGCAAGCAACTGGGCGAACTGCGCTTCAACTACCTGGGTAACGCCTACGGCACCTGGCTCGGCGCCTGGTACGGCGGCCTGTTCCCGGCCCATGTCGGGCGCATGGTGCTCGACTCGAACCTGAACTGGACGTCCACCTTCGAGCACGCCAGTTTTATCGTGGCCAGCGAAAAGGAAAAGATCTTCGATCGCTTCGTCGCCACCCCCGCCGCCCTTTACCCAGGGCTCTACCAATTGGGCGATTCACCGGTGGCGGTGCGCAGGGTCTTCATGGAACTGCTGCCCAGTGTGCGCACGGCCCTGCGCTCCAACAACCGCTACTACAGCGACCCCGCCGGTTTGATGGGGGCCCACGTGCTCAGCCGCTGGCTGCGGGAAGCCCCCGACAGCGATGACCTGACGCTGGAGGCTCGGGCACGCGCGTATCTATTCAGCCCTGACGCCGAGATCGAACAGCGGGCCAAGGCAATGTTCAGCCTGCTGCTGCAGCGCGTGCGTGAACCGTTGCAGGCCAACGTGCCGAAGCCGGGGCCGCTGCGCATGTCGGCTGCCGACTCGGTAAAAACCGCCATCCTGTGCAATGACTCGGTCTACTCCAGCGAAGAACAGTGGCAGCAGAAAGAGTCCGAATCCCTCGCCAAACACCCCGTCGCCGGCAGTGCCCTCGAAGCTCGCCAATGCACGACCTGGCCACGCAAAACCGCCGCCCCGCTGCCGCACAAGGCACTGGCACAGCTCGACAGCCTGCTGATGGTGCAAGCCGAATTCGACGACCATGCCCCGTCCACCGGTGCCGCCTGGGCCTTTGAACGCACCTTCCCGGCCAGTCGCGTGCAGCTCAAGGACGCCTATGTCCACGGGGTTTCGTTCAGCGGAGTCAGTGCCTGCGTGAACCGCTGGGTCGGGGACTACCTGATGCACGGCACCAAGCCACCCCGTTCGACGGTGTGCACCGATGCCACCTTGCAGTGAGCTTCCCCGCACCCATTTGCGACCCCTTCGCACCAGAAACGACACCTCGCGTTGACGCCCCGGCCCAATCGTTATTAAGTGCTATTTATCCGCATTAATACGATAAATCGACCCCATGCTGACTCGCCCGCTACGCCGCAAACGCCAGAAGCTGTCCGATGTGATTGTCGAGTCGGTCAAGCGCTCCATCGTCACCGATGCGCTGAAGCCCGGCGACCGCCTGCCCACCGAGCGCGAGCTGATGGAAAGCTTCCAATGCTCCAAGGGCTCGGCCCGTGAAGCGCTCAAGGCGCTGGAGGTCGAGGGCCTGGTGAGTACGCGCACCGGCCCCAGTGGCGGGGCGTATCTGAACCAGGCCGGCACTGAACCGGCCAGCCGCGCCTTGCGCAATTACCTGCACTTCCAGCACCTGGATGGCGAGCAGGTGTATCAACTGCGCAAGGTGATCGAGGTGGAACTGGCAGTGTCGGTACTCGGGCGCCTGAGTGAAGCCGATTACCAGGCCCTGCAGGACAACGTGGATTTTTGCAGCGCTCCGGAAGACAGCGAAGCCGGCCAGCGCGAACAGCGCCTGGCGGAACTGGAGTTCCATAACCTGCTGGCCAAGGCCTGCCCTAACCCGTTGCTGAGCTTCATGGCGCAGTTTCTCAACGACCTGCTGCGCGACCTGGTGGTGCTGAAAAAAGCCTACAAGCCCAAACGCAAACAGTTCGACGCGGCCAACCTCGACTATCACAAGCAGCTGCTGAGCGCTTTTCGTGCCGGCGACGAAGGCGCGGTGCGCAGCCTGATGCATGAACACATGTGCGACGCCGAACACCATATGACCGCCCTCGAAGGCCAGGTCAGCCCGCATTTTCTACTGGAGTTCGATCACTCTTAAAGAACACCACAGACCCCATGTGGGAGGGGGCTTGCCCCCGATGACGCCAGCACATTCAACATTAATGTCGACTGACACACCGCTATCGGAGGCAAGCCACCTCCCACATGTGGGCTGCATTTCAACCACACATCGTTTCATCCAATAACAGGCCTGCCCACAGGCCCTGCTCCACCGTATCGCCATTGCTACTCCTGCCAATAACTAAACCAGGGAGTCACCCCATGCAGCGTCGTACGTTATTGAAAGCCAGCCTCACCGCAGCCGCCGCCCTCAGCCTCCCGCTGAGTGTGCGTTCGGCATTTGCCGCCGAGCCCTTTACCTTTTACGGCCTCAAGTCCATGTCTGGCGCCTTTGCCAGCTATGGCAAATTTGCCGACATGGGTTCGCGCCTGGCGGTGGAACAACATCGCGAAATCCTCGGCCGCCCGCTGAACTACAAAGTCATCGATACCGAAGGCAACGCCGGCAAGGCCGTGCGCAAGGTCCAGGAAGCCATCCAGCAGGACGGCGCGCGGTTCTTCCAGGGCTGCACGCTGTCATCGTCGGCCCTGGCGGTGGCCAAGGAAGTCGACAAGGCCGGCGGCGTGTTCATGACACCGGTGGGCGCCGATGAGGTCACCGGCAAGGACTGCAACGCCGCCACGTTCCGCTGGTCGGTGCCCACCTACGGCGCGATCCGCGAAACCCTGGTGCCGTTGATCAAGTTGCTGCCGGACGCCAAGCGCTGGTACACCATCACCCCACAGTACGTGTTCGGTGAAGCGTTGCTCGAAGGCGCCAAAAACGTGCTCAAGGAGCACGGCCTGGAACATGTCGGCAACAGCTATCACTCGTTGCAGGAGCAGGAATTCTCCGGCTACCTGACCAACGCCATCTCGACCAAGCCCGACGTGCTGGTGCTGCTCAACTTCGGCAGCCAGTCGTCCAACACCCTGCGCCAGGCGGTGAACTTCGGCATCAAGGAACGCATGAAAATCCTGCTGGTGTGGTCCGCCGGCCTCGACCAGTTCCAGGAGCTGGGCAGCGACGTGCTGGAAGGCGTGTACCTCGGCGCGCAGTACTGGCACCAGGTCGATACCCCGCTCAACCGCGAACTGGTCAAGCTGACCCAGGCCAAGTACGGCATCAACCCCACCTACCCGCTGGCCGCCGACTACATCAGCACCAAGGTCATGCTCGACACCATTGTTTCCACCGGCAGCTTCGACGGGCCGACCGTGGCCAAGGCCATGCAGGGCCTGAGTTTCGAAGGCCCGACCGGCAAAGAGTCGATCCGCGCCGGCGACCACCAGGTGATCAAGGATTACTACCTGCTGGTTGGCAAGGCCGCTGGCGAGATGGCCGACAAGGATGACCTGGCCAAGGTACTCAACGCCGGCCAGTCGTTCCCGCCGGTGGACGCCACGGGCTGCACGCTCGCCTGATCCGCTAAAACATCACCGGTTGTACACGGCAGGGCCGCTCGCGCGGCCACCTGTTAGAGGGTTTGTGCATGCTTAATCTTTACCTGTTCCAGATACTCAATGGCCTTGGCCTGGGGATGATCTACTTCCTGATCGCGGTCGGGCTGACGATCATTTTCGGCTTGCTCAACTTCGTCAACTTCGCCCACGGCGCGTTCTTCCTGCTGGGCGCGTACATCTGCTACACCGCCGTGAGCCTCACCGGCAACTTCTGGCTGGCGCTGCTGCTCGCGCCGCTGGTGGTGGCCGCGCTGGCGTGGGTGATCGAGCGATTATTGATCCAGCGGATTTATCACCTGCCGCACATGTTCCAGATCCTGGTGACCCTAGGGATTGCGCTGATCATCCAGGAGGCCAGCGTGATGATCTGGGGCCCGGTGGGCAAGAGCGTGGCCGTGCCGGAACTGCTGCGCGGGGTGCTGGTGGTGGGTGATTTCGTCTACCCCTACTACCGCCTGTTCCTCATCCTGTTTTCCGGGCTGGTCGGCCTGGGCCTGTGGCTGCTGCTGGAACGCACGCGCTTTGGCGCCCTGGTGCGCGCCGGCAGCGAGAGCACCGAAACCGTGTCGCTGCTGGGCACCAATATCTTCCGGCTGTTCTCCATGACCTTTGCCCTCGGCGTAGGCCTGGCGGGCATGGCGGGCGTCCTGTTCGCACCGTTGCGCGGTGCCCAACCCTTTGTCGGGCCGGAAATTCTCGGGATCGCCTTTGTGGTGGTGGTCATCGGCGGCATGGGTTCCTTCAGCGGTGCGCTGGTGGGCGGTTTGCTGGTGGGCGTGGTGCAAAGCCTGATGACCACACTCTGGCCCCAGGGTGCGAGCCTGATGATCTACGGCGCCATGGCCGCGGTGATTCTGGTGCGCCCCTACGGCCTGTTCGGGAGAGCCTGACATGAGCGAGAAAAACCCCCTGCCGTTTGCCAAGACCCAGTCACGCGCCATGCTGCTGTGGGTGCTGGCGGTGTTGATCGGCCTGCCGCTGATCCTACCTTCGGCGACCCTGGCCACCGAGATCCTGATCTTTGCCATGGCAGCCCTGGCCTGCAACCTGTTGCTCGGCTACACCGGCCTGTTGTCGTTTGGCCAAGGCATCTTCTTCGGGGCCGGCGCCTATTGCGCGGCGCTGCTGATGATCCACTTGCACCTGGGCCTGTTCGTCGCCCTGCTGGGGGCTGCCATCGCCGGTGGTTTCCTCGCGTTGCTGGTGGGCGCCCTGGCGATCCGGCGCACCGGGATCTACTTCGTGATGCTGACGTTGGCCTTCAGCCAGATGGCCTACTTCGTTGCCTACACCTTGAGCGACTGGACCGGCGGCGACAACGGCCTGCTCAGCGTGCCGCGCCCGGAGATCCGTATCGGTGACACCGTGCTGCTGTCATTGGCTGACGCGCGAGCGTTCTACGCCTTCGTCGCGGTGCTGTTCCTGCTGATCTTTATCGGCGCGCGCCGAGTGATCGCCTCACCGTTCGGCAGCACGCTGATGGCGATCCGCGAAAACGAAACCCGTGCCTCGGCCATCGGCTACGACACCCGCCACTTCAAGATCCTGGTGTTCGTGCTGTCCGGCGCGGTCACCGGGATTGCCGGGGCGCTGTACGCCATGTTGCTGCACTTTGTGCCGCTGTCGAACATCGACCTGGCGATGTCCGAGAACATCCTGATCATGACCATCGTCGGCGGTACCGGCTCGCTGTTCGGTTCATTGCTGGGTGCCGGCTCCATCGTGCTGCTGGGGGACTTCCTTTCCGACCTGTGGCCGCGCTGGCTGATGCTGCTGGGGGTGATCCTGATCCTGGTGGTGATCTTCATGCGCGGGGGGTTGTGGGGCGGCCTGGCGTCGCTGTTCGAGAAAGTGCGCGGCCGTCGCAAAGCGGCCATCGTCGCCAAGGAGCAAGGGCTATGAGCATCCTGTTGGAAACCAAGGACCTGGAGCTGGCCTACGGCGCGTTCCATGCGGTCAACGGCGTCAACCTCAAGGTCGAAGCCGGCACCATCCATACCATCATCGGCCCCAATGGCGCGGGCAAGACCAGCCTGTTCCACTGCCTGACCGGCGAACGCCAGGCCACCGCCGGGGCCATCCACTTCGACGGCCACCCCCTGATGCGCAAACCGGCCCACGCCCGTGTCGGCCTGGGCATGGCGCGCTCGTTCCAGCTCACCAGCCTGTTCCAGAACCTCAGCGTGCGCGAAAACCTGCGCCTGGCCGCCCAAGGCCGCGACGGTGCGCGCGCCTTGAACTTCTGGCGCCACGTCGACAACCAGCGCGAACACCGGGAGATGGCCGACCAGGTGCTCGAACGCCTGCAACTCACCGCGCGCGCCGAGACCTTGGCCGGCGAGTTGTCCCACGGCCAGCAACGGGTGCTGGAAGTGGGTATGTCGATCTGCTCCAAACCCAAACTGTTGATGCTCGACGAACCCACGTCGGGCATGGGCATCGACGATATCCCGATCATGACCCAACTGATCAGCGACCTGGGCCGCGACCATACGGTGCTGTTGATCGAACACAACATGAGCATCGTCATGTCCATCAGCCAACGCATCACCGTGATGAGCCACGGCCAGATCCTGGTGGAAGGCACGCCGGAGTTCGTGCGCGCCGATGAACGTGTACGCACCGCTTACCTGGGGGAGGCTGCCTGATGCTGATCGTCGAGAATATCCATTCCTACTACGACAAAAGCCACGTGCTCGAAGGCGTGTCGCTGAGGGTCAACCCCGGCGAACTGGTGACCCTGCTGGGCCGCAACGGCGCCGGCAAGACCACCACCTTGCGCAGCATCCTCGGCATCATTTGCCCGCGCCAGGGCCAGATCCACTTCAATGGCCACGCGCTGGTGGGGCAGAAGATCTTTGAAATCGCGCGCCAGGGCTTGGCGCTGGTGCCGGAAAACCGCGGGATCTTTCGCCTGCTCAGCGTTGAGGAAAACCTGCGCATCGCCACGCGCAAGACCAGCCGCTGGCAGCTGGAAGATGTGTACGGCATGTTCCCGCGCCTCAAGGAACGGCGCAAAAACGCCGGCCACGCCTTGTCCGGCGGCGAGCAACAGATGCTCGCCATCGCCCGCGCCCTGCTTAACGACCCCAAGCTGCTGATCCTCGACGAGCCCACCGAAGGCCTGGCCCCGGTGATCGTCGACGAGCTGGTGAAGATCCTGCGCAAGGTCAAGGACGACGGCCTGCCGGTGCTGCTGGTGGAACAGAACCTGATGGTCTGCGACAAGCTCGCCGACCGCCATTACGTGCTCGAACAAGGCCGCGTGGTGTACGAAGGCAGCGCTGCAGACTTCCGCGCCGACCCGACAATCAAGAATCGCTACCTGGCCCTGAGCGCCTGACCGGAGTACGAAGATGAATAGCTTTGCCCAACCGCTCCAGAGCAATGCCCCGCTGATCAACCGCGACCGCCTGTGGCAATCGCTGATGGACCTGGCCCAGCTCGGCGCCACCGTCAAGGGCGGCGTCTGCCGCCTGGCCCTCACCGACCTGGATCGCCAGGCCCGTGACCTGTTCGTGCAATGGTGCGAGGCGGCCGGGTGCAGCGTCAGTGTCGACGCCATCGGCAATATTTTCGCGCGTCGCCCTGGCCTCAATCCCGCCCTGCCACCGGTGATGACCGGCAGCCATATCGACACCCAGCCCACCGGTGGCAAGTTCGATGGTTGCTACGGGGTGATGGCGGGCCTTGAAGTGATCCGCACCCTGAATGACCTGAAGATCGAGACCCAAGCGCCGATTGAAGTGGTGGTGTGGACCAACGAAGAAGGCTCGCGCTTTCCGCCGTGCATGATGGGCTCCGGGGTATTTGCCGGTAAGTTCGACTTGCAGGACACCCTCGACAAGCAGGACGAGCAAGGCCTGTCGGTGGGCGCCGAGTTGCAGCGCATCGGCTATGCCGGTGCCCGCGCGGTGTCGGGTCACCCGGTCGGTGCGTATTTCGAAGCGCATATCGAACAGGGCCCGGTGCTGGAAGACCAGGCCATTACCCTTGGCGTGGTGATGGGTTGCCTGGGCCAGAAGTGGTTCGACCTGACCCTCACCGGCGTCGAAGCCCACGCGGGCCCGACGCCCATGCACCTGCGCAAGGACGCCCTGGTAGGCGCCGCCGAGGTCGTCAGCGCAGTCAACCGCATCGCCCATCAACAACAACCCCACGCCTGCGGCACGGTCGGTTGCCTGAGCCTGCACCCCGGTTCGCGTAATGTGATTCCCGGCCAGGTGCAGATGACCATCGACCTGCGCCACCTGCATGCCGACAAGCTGCAAGCCATGGTCGATGAAGTGCGTGGCGTGATCGAAACCACCGCCGCCACACACGGCCTGAGCTACGAGTTGACCCCCACCGCCGACTTCCCACCCCTGGACTTCCACCCGGCCTGCGTCAACGCCGTGCGCGACGCCGCCAGCGCCTTGGGCCTGAGCCATATGGACATCGTCAGCGGTGCCGGGCATGACGCGATCTTTGTCGCCGAACTCGGCCCGGCCGGGATGATTTTCGTGCCGTGCGAAGGCGGCATCAGCCACAACGAAATCGAAAACGCCGCGCCGGATGACCTGGCAGCGGGCTGCGCGGTGTTGCTACGCGCCATGGTCAATGCGGCACAGGGGGATCAGCCATGAGTGAGATGGGCCAACTGACGGCGGTGCAACTGCTGGCGCATTTTCGCGATAAGAGCCTGTCACCGGTTGAAGTGACCGAAGACGCGCTGCTAAGCATCGAGCGCTACAACCCGGTGGTGAACGCCTACTGCCATGTCGACCCCGAGGGCGCGCTGCATGCGGCGCGGGCTTCGGAAGAACGTTGGTTCAAGGGCGAACCCTGCGGCGCGCTGGACGGCGTACCGGCGTCGATCAAGGACCTCACGCTGACGATCGGCATGCCCACCCGCAAGGGCTCGCGTACGTCTAGCGCCGAGGGACCGTGGGACGTCGACGCGCCCTTCCCGGCCTTTATGCGCAAGGCCGGCGCGGTGCTGCTGGGCAAGACCACCACCCCGGAATTCGGCTGGAAAGGCGTCACCGACAACTCGCTGTACGGCATCACACGCAACCCGTGGGACACGCGCACCACGGCGGGCGGGTCTTCCGGCGGCGCGGGCGCGGCGGCGGCGTTGAACCTGGGCGTGCTGCACCAGGGCAGCGATGCGGGCGGTTCGATCCGCATTCCCTGTGCATTTACCGGGACGTTCGGGATCAAGCCGACCTTCGGCTACGTGCCGCAGTGGCCGGCCAGTTCCATGACGATATTGTCCCACCTGGGGCCGATGACCCGCACCGTGGAAGACAGCGTACTGATGCTGCAAACCGTGGCGCAGCCGGATGCGCGGGATGGCCTGATCGGCGCGCCGAGGACCACGCCATGGTTGGCGGGGGCGATGGACTTGAAGGGCCTGCGCGTGGCCTACAGCCCCACGTTCGGCTATGTGAACGTCGATCCCCAGGTGGCCAGCGTGGTCGCCCAGGCGGTTCGAGGCCTGGAGCAATTGGGCGCCCATGTCGAGCAGATCGATCCAGGCTTCAGTGACCCGCTGGAGGTGTTCAGCACTTTATGGGCGGCTGGCGCCGCCCGCCTGACCGGCTCGATGAGCGATGCGCAAAAACAGCTGCTGGACCCCGGCCTGCTGCGTATCGCGCAACGCGGCGCGCAGTTGAGCCTGGAGGACTTCAACGCCGCGCTCGAAGCCCGGGCGGCGCTGGTGGCACGGATGGCAGCGTTCCACCAGCACTACGATGTGCTGGTGTCGCCGATGATGCCGATCACCGCGTTCGAGGCCGGGCACGACGTACCGCCAGGCTCCGGGATGCAGGCATGGACGCAGTGGACGCCCTTCACCTACCCCTTCAACCTGACGCAGCAACCAGCCGCGTCGGTGCCGTGCGGGCTGGCGGCGAATGGCCTGCCGGTGGGGTTGCACGTGGTGGCGGCGCGGTTTGCCGATGAGACGGTGTTGCGGGTTTGCCAGGCATATGCCAAGGCATTCCCTACCGATCATCTGCCAGCCCCGATCACCGGAGTAGCGTAGATCCAACTGTGGGAGGAGGCTTGCTCCCGATGAGGGTGTGCCAGAAGCCGATCGGTCAACTGGCCCACTGCATCGAGAGCAAGCCCCCTCCCACAGTTCTTGATCGCATTCCACTACAATAGGTCCCCATTCATCCCTGGGGGCTTCATGGACATCGAACTGGCACGCACCTTCCTCGAAATCTCCCGCTGCGGCAGCCTCGCCGCAGCCGCCGAGAAACTGCACGTCACCCAGACCGCCATCACCGCCCGCGTGAAAAACCTGGAAAGCCAGCTGGGCAGTACGCTGTTTGTACGCAACCGCGCCGGCGCGCGCCTGACCGCCGATGGCGAGGCGTTTGTGGTGTATGCCAACCAGTTGCTGCAAACCTGGGAAGCCGCGCGGCGCGATCTGCCGTTGCCGGATGGCTACCGCAACGTGTTGCATATCGGTGGCGAAGTCAGCCTGTGCAACCCATTGATGCTCGGCTGGGCCCAGGCCCTGCGCGAACACATCCCCGGGTATGCCCTACGCACCGAAATACGCGAAGGCGAGTACCTGTTGCGCCAGCTGGAGCTGGGCGTACTCGACGCCGCGCTGGTGTTCCAGCCGCAATACTGGCCGGGGTTGCAGGTGGAGCAGGTGCTGGAGGAAAAACTGATCCTGGTGCAACGGGTGAGTCAGCCGGACCCGTATGTGTATATCGACTGGGGCCCGGGTTTTCGCCAGCAGCATGACGCCGCCCTGCCCGACAAGGCCCGCGCCGCCTTGAGTTTCAACTTGGGGCCGCTGGCGTTGCAGTACATCCTGGAGCACGGCGGCGCGGGGTACTTCCGCACGCGGGTGGTGCAGAGCTACCTCGACAGCGGCGTGATGCAACGCGTGCCGAAGGCGCCGGAGTTCAGCTTCCCGACATTCCTGGTGTACTCGCGAGCGCGGGATTCGGCCGTATTGCAGCAGGCGCTGGGGTTGCTGCGTGAGGTGGTCAAGGCCGAAAGCGACTGGTCGCAACGCTGGGACCCGTTGATTTGAGTCACCAACCACCGCCGTGCATGCTAGCCTGCGGGTGTTTCCTTTTGCAGCCTTACCGATGAACAAGAAAAAGTCCGTCACCATCAGCGACATCGCCAAACGGGTCAACATGACGACCATCACGGTGTCTCGGGCGCTGAACAAACCCGACCAGGTCAAGCCCGCGACCCTGGCGCGCATTCTCGAAGTGGCGCGGGAGCTGGACTACGTGCCCAACGCCTTCGCCCGCGGGCTCAAGCGCAGTGAAAGCCTGATCATCGGCGTGATCACGGCGTCGGTCGACAACCCGTTCTACAGCGAGATGATCAAGGCGATTTCCCGCGAGGCCAAACAGCACGGCTATACGATCATGCTGGTGGACACCGATGAGCTGGCAGAGCTGGAAAGCAAGGCGGTGGACACCCTGCTCGGCTACCGCGTGGCGGGGATTATCCTGTCGCCGGTGTCCGATGAGCCGAGCTACCAACCCGACTACCTGGAGCGCCTGGGCAACGGCAAGACCCCGGTGGTGCTGCTCGATCGCACGATCCACGACAGCCCGTTCAGCCGTGTGGTGCTCGACAACTACCACAGCGGCATCCAGGCCGCGCATTACCTGTTGCGCCAGACCCCTGACCTCAAGCGCCTGCTGGTGCTGACCGGCCCCGAGCATTCACGCATCACCGTCGAGCGCCTCAAGGGCCTGCGCGAAGTGCTGGCCGAACACCCGCAGGTGCAGGTCGAGGTGCAGGCCGGCGACTACACGCTGATGCCCTCCTACCTGCACACCCTCGACTACCTTGCCGAACATTCGGCGCCGGACGCGATCATGGGCTTCAACCAATTGATCACCCTCGGTGCCCTGCGCGCGCTGCGCATGCACAACATCCCCCATGACAGCCTGACCATCTGCGGCATCGACCGGCTGCCCTTCGCCGATATCTTCGGCGTGCCGATCGCCTGCGTCGCCCACGACGCCTCCCTGGCCGGCAGCAGCGCGGTACGCCTGCTGCTCGACCGCCTGGAAGACCCATACAAGCCACGGGACAAGGTGGTTATCGCCGGCCGGCTGGAGAACGGCTAGCGGCTGGTGTAGCCACCGTCGATCGGCAGGCTGACACCGCTGATCATGCTGGCCGCGCGGCTCAACAGGAACAGCACCGGCAACGCCACTTCCACGGTTTGCGCAAACCGCCCCAAGGGGATCGCCGCCAGCGCCGGGTCGCGCTTGGCCGGCTCGGACCAGGCCATGGTCGCCATTGGCGTGAGCGTCACCGTGGGGTTGACGCTGTTGACGCGAATACCGAAGCGGCCCCATTCGGCGCACTGCACGCGGGTGATCGCATCCAGTGCGGCCTTGGAGGCGCAGTAGCCGAGGTGGTCGTCCAGCGCCACCAGCGACGCCTGGCTGGACACATTGACGATACTGCCGGCGATCTTCGCCGCGATCATCTTCGCCGCCACGCGGCTGGCGACCTGGGCCGCGGCACGGGCGTTGACCTGCATCACCTGGTCGAAGGCGTCGGCGCTGATAGCCGCGGCGGGTTCCAGGCGTGAAATACCGGCACAGTTGACCAGGCCGTGCAGGGGCGGCAGGTCTTGCAGCGCGGTATCCAGGGCGGCGCTGTCGGCGATGTCCAGGCACAGGGTTTGGCAGCCGAGTTGAGACAGGGCCTGGGCGTCGCGGCCAAGGGCAATCACTTCGGCGCCGCTGTTGATGAGTTGCAGGGCGATTTCGCGGCCGATACCGCTGCTGGCGCCGGTGACGAGGATGCGCTGGTGGGTGAAGTCGAAGGTGGCTTGCATGAATGAAATTCCCAAAAACAATGAAGATCCGCTGTGGGAGGGGGCAAGCCCCCTCATATAAAAAACAAAATAACTTATTGATTGTTAAGGATTAAAACTCCAGCTGGATGACCGCATTTTTTGTGGCAGGCGGGCTATTTTTGTGGCGAGCGGGCTTGCCCCGCGTTGGGCTGCGCAGCAGCCCCAAATCCCGCACCGCGTTTGGTCTGAAAAAACGCGGTGATCTTACTGGGGCTGCTTCGCAGCCCAACGCGGGGCAAGCCCTAATGCCGTTCAGTTAAGGTTTTTTTGTAGGAGCGAGCTTGCTCGCGAAGAACTCACAGACGCCGCGTTCATTCAGGAAACACGCGTTATCGTTGACGTTTTTCGCGAGCAAGCTCGCTCCTACAGAAGGCGATGTCCGCTTAACTGAACGGCATTAGGGCAAGCCCGCTCGCCACAGTAAGCCCGCTCACCACAGCAAGCCCGCTCGCCACAGGGGTGGTCGGATGTTCAGTGGGCTTGCAGGCCGTGCATGACGGGCTTCAGGGCCGGATACAGCTTCAGGTACTCGGCGAACGCGCGGTCATAGGCCTCGACGTTTTCCACCTTCGGCTCCGCCCGCAATTGCAGTTGCACCCACCCCTTCGCCATCTCCCCATCACTCACCAACCCCACCGTATGCGCCGCCAGCAACGCCGCGCCGAGGGCCGCTTCCACTTCCTGGACGATGGTGTACACCGGGTAGCGCGTGACGTCCGCGATGATCTGCATCCACAAATCCGAATGGCTCGCCCCACCCACCACAATCAAGCGCGGGTCCAGGGAGTGCGCGCCACGGGTGCCGGCCTCGATGTTGTGGCGCAGGGCGAAACTCACTCCTTCCAGGACCGCGCGGTACAGGTGAATGCGGCTGTGGTACAGGTTGAGCCCGACAAAACTGCCACTGGCGCGGTCGTCCCAGACCGGGCTGCGTTCGCCCATCAGGTAGGGCAAAAACAGCAAGCCTTCACTGCCCGCCGGGATCTTCATCGCGCGTTCTTCCAGCAATACCAGGCTGTCCTGGCCGGTGGCCCGGGCCTGTTGCTCCTCGGCCTGGCAGAACTGCTCGCGAAACCAGCTGACCGACGCCCCGGCGGTGATTGCGCCGCCGAAGATGTACAGGTCGCGTTGGCCGTTGTAGACATGGGGAAAACTCACCAGGCCGTGGTGCGCATCCACCTGCTGGTTCAGATAGCCCCAGCACATGCTGGTGCCGATCATCGCCACGTGGTTGCCCGGCTGTGTCACCCCGGCGGCCAGGGTTGCCATGGCCGCATCCACCCCGCCGGCGAGGACCGGCATACCGGCCGCCAAGCCCAATCGCGTGGCCCAGGCGTCCCGCAGTTCGCCGACCACTTCGCCGGAATACACCAACCGTTCGGGCATCATCGCCAGGGGGATACCCAGCGCGGCAAGCATCTCCTGCGACCAGCCCCGCTGCGCCACGTCGTACACCCCGCCCATGTTGCCGGCGCTGCTATGGTCCACCGCCAGTTCACCGGTCAGGCACCAGTTGATATAGCTGTTGGGCGGCAGCAAGTAACGCGTGTCAGCCCACACTTCGGGCTGGTGCTGCTTGAGCCAGAGCATCTTGGTGAAGCCGTAGTAGCTGTCTACCGAATTGCCGGTGACCGCGTACAGACGCGCCAAATCAACGTGCTCACGCACCCACGCCACCTGCTCGCCGGCACGCCGGTCCATCCAGATCAGGCAGGGGTGCAGCGGCGTGATCTGCGCATCCACCGCAATCCCCGAACCACCGTACAGGCTGCTGATACACAGGGCCTTGACCTGTTCTTTCGCAACCCCGGCCTTGGCCATGCACTGCGCAACGCAGGCCTCGACCGCGTCCAACCACACCTGTGGCCACTGCTCGGCCCAGCGCACTTTCGGGGTATCCACGCGATACCCCTGGCTGTGCTGGGCGATGATCGTGCCTTGAGCATCCACCAGCAGCGCCTTGGTACTCTGGGTTCCAATGTCGACGCCCATCACGTAGTTCATGTCAAACCACCGGCTTCAACAGCACCTTGATCGACTTGGTCGAGTTGGCCAATTCGAAGGCTTCGGCAAAATCGTCCAGCGGGAAGTCGTGGGTGACGATGCCTTGGGAGGTGACCAGGCCACGCTCGAACAAGTCGATGGCGATCGGGTAGCAATACGGCCCCAGGTGGGCGCCGCGTACGTCCAGTTCCTTGCGGTCACCGATGATCGACCAATCGACGCTGGTCTCGGCACCAAACACGCTGAACTCGACAAACCGCCCGAGCTTGCGGATCAGGTCCAGGCCCTGGGTCACGCCGGCCGGGACGCCGGTGGTCTCGATGTACACGTCGCAGCCGTAGTTGTCGGTCAGGCTGTTGATGATCTCGCGGGCGTTGTCACGGGACGGGTTGATCACCACATCGGCACCGAATGTTTTCGCCAGTTCCAGGCGCTCGTCGACCATGTCGATCACCACCAGTTTCTTCGGGGTTTTCAACGCGGCGACCTGGACCATGCACAGGCCCAGGGTACCGGCGCCGGCGATCACCACCACGTCATCAAGCTGGAGGTCCCCACGGTTCACGGTGTGGATCGAGCAGGCCATCGGTTCCACCAGCGCGGAATCCTCCAGGGACACCGACTCGGGAATCTTGTGCACGATGGCGGTCTTGGGGATGCGCATGTACTGGGCCATGCCGCCTTCGGCCACTTCGCGCTGGAAGCCGAAGATGTTATGCACTTCGCACATCCAGTACTTGCCCGACTTGCAGAAGCGGCACTTGCCACAGGGCACGATCTGCTCGGCGATCACCTTGTCGCCGACGGAGACCTCGAAGTGCTCCTCGGCACCCTCGCCCACCTCGACCACATAGCCAAAAAATTCATGGCCCGGCACCACCGGCGCCTTGACCCAGGGGTTGTCGCCGCCCCAGAACATGGCCGCGCCGGAGTGGCACTTGCAGTCACTGGCGCAGATGCCGCAGGCGGCGATGCGAATCACCAGTTCATTGGGGCGCGCCTGGGGTTTGCCGATGCGTTCCAGGCGATAGTCTTTCGGGCCGTGGCAGACGACGGCTTGCATATGAGTGTGCTTTTCCATGGTATTGGGTCCTGTGTGGATAGAGGTTTATCGATGGCGCTGACGGCTGATAAAGATCGCCAGCAAAATGATCCCGCCCTTGATCACGCTCTGGACGTAAGGCGAGACGCCAAGCATGTTCAGTCCGTTATTCAGTACGCCGAGCAGCATCGCGCCGAGCAACGTGCCGACGATCACCCCGCGCCCACCGGCAATCGACGCACCACCCAGCACCACGGCGGCGATCGCATCCAGCTCGAACGAGACCCCCGCATTCGGCTGGCCGCTCATCAGGCGCGAGGTAAGCACCAGCCCGGCAATCGCGGCCGTCAGCCCGCTGATGGCGTACACCAGCAACTTGAAGCGCGCCGCGCGCACCCCGGACAAGCGCACGGCTTCTTCATTGCCACCGATGGCGTAGATGTAGCGGCCGATGCGCGTGTGTTGCAGCAGCACATAGGCGGCAAAGTAGGTGATCAGCATGATCAGGATCGGCACTTCGATGCCGAACAGGCTCTGGCGACCGAAGAAGCCGAACCACTCCGGCAGCCCGGAAATCGGGTAGCCATCGGTGTACATCAGGCCCAGGCCACGGGCGATGCCCATGGTCGCCAGGGTCACGATGATCGGCGGCATGTGCAGGTAGGCCACGAACAGTCCGTTGCCGATACCGAAGGCCACGCCGACCAGCATGCCGGCGCCAATCGCCAGGCCCGGCGGCAGCCCCGCGACCATCAGGCCGGCGGTCAGGGTGCCGGACAAGGCCATCACCGGCCCCACCGACAAATCGATACCGCCAGTGAGGATCACGCAGGTCATGCCCACCGCGATAATCGCGTTGATCGACACCTGGCGAGCGATATTCGACAGGTTGCTGGCCGTGAGGAAGGTGTCGCTGGCCAGGATCATCACCAGGGTCACCACCACCAGCCCCACGAAGGGATAGAACGCCGGCGAGCGCACCAGCTGCGCCAGGTTCAGGCGCAGTCGGCGGGTGTCGACGCTGTTAATGGACGTATTCACTTGAGCCCCCTGTTGCATGGCGCATGACCTCTTGAGGATTGACGGCGCAGCCTTCGAGCAGCTTGACGATGGCGCCTTTGTGGAACACGGCGACGCGGTCGCACATGCCAATGATTTCGGGCAGTTCGGAGGAAATCATGATGATCGCGTAGCCCTGCTCGGTCAGGCTGCGCATCAGCGCGTAGATCTGGGCCTTGGCGCCGACATCGATGCCACGGGTGGGCTCATCGAATACCAGCACGTCGCAGTGGTGGTTGATCCAACGCGCGATCACCACCTTTTGCTGGTTGCCGCCGCTGAGGTTGAACACCCGGCTTTCGCCGCTGGGCGCCTTGATCGACAGCTGGCGCATCAGGTCTTCGACACTGGCGCACTCCTTGGCCTTGTCGATCAGGCCCGAGGCGCCCTGGTACTTGGGCAGGTTGTTCAAGGAGATATTTTCGCGAATGCTGAAATCGGTGATCAGCCCTTCGCTCTTGCGGCTCTCAGGGAGCAGGCCGATACCGTGGGCCAGCGCCTGGGCGGGGTCGTCGAGGGTGATTTTCTCGCCTCGCAGCCACACGTCTTTGCTCACCGATGGCAGCGCGCCCATCATGCCCAGGGCCAGTTCGGTGCGGCCCGAGCCCACCAGGCCGGCAAAGCCGAGGATCTCGCCCTTGTGCAGGTTGAAGCGGTTGCGCGGGCCGTTGCGCACCAGCTGGATGTCCTTGACCTCCAGCAACACCGGGCCACGCTCGCTGCTCGGCTTGGAAGGGAAACTGCATTCGAGGCGGCGGCCCACCATCATTTCCACCAGGCGGTCGATATCGCTGTCGGCCACTTCGGTGACGCCCACATTGGCGCCGTCACGCAGCACGCTGATGCGGTCGCACACCTGAAAGATTTCCTCCAGGTGGTGAGAGATAAAGATCACCGCGACGCCCTGGCGCTTGAGCTCGCGCAT
Organism: Pseudomonas sp. G11; assembly: GCF_029457515.1. NCBI lineage: Bacteria > Pseudomonadati > Pseudomonadota > Gammaproteobacteria > Pseudomonadales > Pseudomonadaceae > Pseudomonas > Pseudomonas sp. G11. The sequence continues at coordinate 2,864,059 of NZ_CP120377.1, read as the reverse complement.
GATGTCGAACAGCAGCTCGGCTTCGCTGGGGGTCAACGTCGCGGTCGGTTCATCCAGCACCAGCAGGCGCGCATCCAGGGCCAGGGCCTTGGCGATTTCGACAAACTGCTGCTCGGCCACGCTCAGGTGCTTGACCGCGCACTTCAGGTCAATCGTCACACCGAGGCGCTTGAACAACGCTTCGCACGCCTCGACCATTTCGCGCTTGCGCAGCAGCCCGAAACGGTTGCTCAGCTCATGGCCGAGGAAGATATTTTCCACCGCCGTGAGGTAGGGGATCAGGCTGAATTCCTGGAACACGATGCCGATGCCCGCGGCAATCGCATCGCGGTAGGTCGCGAAATGCCGGGGTTGGCCATCGATCAGGATGTGCCCTTCGTCCTGATGTTCGACGCCGCCGAGGATTTTCATCAGGGTCGATTTGCCGGCGCCATTTTCCCCCAGCAACGCGTGAATCTCGCCACGCTCCACCTGCAGGTCGATGGACTTGAGGGCCTGCACACCGGGGTAACGCTTACAGATATTTTCCAGCTTCAGAAGACTGCTCATACCGCCGACCTCGTATTCAGAAGGATGGCCTCAAGCCCCACGACGCACGTGGGGCCTGGGTGATTTACCAGCTGAAGTCCTTGGCCTTGGCCTGGTCGATCAGGGTGATGTCCACTGGAATGGTGGCGGGTACCTGAGCGCCCCACTTCTTCGCCAGGGCGATGCCCAGGGCCAGGCGGATCTGATCGCGGGGGTATTGGGCGGAGGTGGCGATGAACTTGCTGCCGGGTTTCTGGATCGCCTTGATCGCTTCCGGCGCACCGTCGACGCTGACCAGTTTCACGTCCAGGCCACTGGCTTCGATGGCCGAGAGTGCGCCGAGGGAGCCGTTGTCATTCACGCTGAAAATGCCTTTGAGCGTCGGTTGCGCCTGGAGCATGTTCTCGGTGACGGTCAGCGCCTGGTCACGTTCCTGCTTGCCGTTCTGGATGCTGACAATCTTGATGTCCGGGTGCTTGGCCACGGCCTCTTTGCAGCCGCGCACACGCTCGAGGATCGGCACCACGGCGATGCCGTCGAGGATCGCGATATTGCCTTTGTCGCCGATGTTCTTAGCCAGGTATTCACAGGCCTGGAAGCCGGCGTCGAAGTTCTTCGAACCGACGAAGGAATCCAGTGGGCCTTCGGCCTGTGCGTCGACCGCCACGACCACCACGCCGGCAGCGTGGGCGGACTTGACCGCCGATTGCACGCCGACCGAATCCGTAGGGTTGATCAGCAGGATATCGATGCCCTTTTGCAGCATGTCTTCCACGTCACTGACCTGCTTGGACACGTCGTGGCGGGCGTCGGTGATGATCAGTTTCGCGCCGATGGTGGCACCCGCCTCTTCCAGGGCGTTTTTCATGGTGACGAAATAGGGGTTGTTGATTTCCTGGAAGGACGCGCCGATGCGCAGCGGTTTGGCGGCGTCGGCAAAGGCCGGGGAAACGGTACCGAGGGTGATGCTTACAGCCAATAAACACAGGGTTTTCGGAAGCATTTTCATGGCGTGGGTCTCTGTTTTGTTTTTATTGTTAGAGCAAATGTTATCGTTAACATTTTGCGAGAAGCTAGCAAGGAAATCCGGCAGGCGCAAGGGGCCACTGGTCGGGCGCGGTCGAAATATGGGAGGCGGCTTGTTGGAGGTACGCCGCAAAAGCTCGCACAATCTTGAGCACCAACTAAGCTCAGCCTCCAACAAAAAAAATCCGAGCACCCCGCCATGGCCCACCCTACCGAGACCTTTCGCGCCCGCTACCGCGCCAATGTCGCGCCCCATTACAACCCCTGGCTGCATGCCGGTTTCGTGTTCGGCTACGGCATCGCCAGCATCCTCCTGGCCTGGTCATCGACGCATCGAATCACCCCGCTGCAATGGCTGACCGTGCCCGCGACCCTGGTGTTCTTCAACCTGTGTATCTACCTGGTGCACCGTCACCTCGGCCATCACAAACATGCCTTGTCACGCCTGTTCTACGCGCGCCACACCGGCGATCACCACAGTTTCTTCACCCCCGGCCACATGACCTACGACAGCCCTCGCGACTGGCGGGTGATCCTGTTCCCCGCCTGGCTGATCGTGCTGCACAGCCTGGCGATCACCCTGCCCGCCTGGTGGCTGCTCAAGCAGTTGAGCCCCAATGTCGCCGGATTGTTTGCTGGCTGCATGATCCTCGGTTATTTGCTTTACGAAGTGTTTCACGCCTGTGAGCACTTGCCCGTCGCACATCCATTGGCACGCCTGCCGTGGATTCGCCAGATGCACCGGTTGCACGCCCTGCACCACCGTCGCGAGCTGATGCAGGGGCGCAACTTCAATATTGTCTTGCCGCTGATGGATTACCTGTTCGGCACCCTGCATTGGGAACCGAACCCCCACGACAACCAGGAACCGTCATGAGTACCCGCCCCAAAAAACTGCGCCACCTGTTGTTTGTGCTGCTCCTGGCAGTGATCGCCTTTCTGCTGTTGATGCCCACCCCAGTACAACCGGTGAACTGGGTCCCCCCCAAGGCGCCCTCGCTGAAAGACGGCCCCTACGCCGAAAACCAGCGCCTCAAGGGCGTACAAAAAATCGGTGCCCAAGACATCGACGGGCCCGAGGCCCTGCTGCTGGATGCCCAGGGCTATCTGATCAGCGGGTTGCATGACGGGCGCATCATCCGCACCTCGCCCGACAGCCGCAGCCTGGAAGTGCTGGCCAATACCGGCGGGCGCCCACTGGGCATGGCGCTGCACCCGGATGGGCGCTTGATCATCGCCGATGGGGTCAAGGGCCTGCTGGCATTGGACCGCAATCGCCAGCTCACCACCCTGAGCACTGCGGCCAATGGCGTGCCGTTCGGGTTTACCGATGACGTGAGCGTGGACGCCAGCGGGCGCTACGCGTACTTCAGCGATGCTTCGAGCCGCTGGGGCTACGGGCAGGACGGTGAAGCCGTGATCGAGCATGGCGGCGACGGGCGGTTGCTGCGTTACGACTTCAGCAACGCCCGCACCGAGGTGCTGCTCGACCAACTGCAATTCGCCAACGGCGTGGCCCTGGGGCCGGATGAACGCTACGTGCTGGTGAATGAGACCGGTGCCTACCGCATCAGCCGTTACTGGCTCAAGGGCGACCGCGCCGGCAGCCATGACCTGTTTATCGACAACCTGCCCGGCCTGCCGGACAACCTCAGTTTCAATGGCCAGGACCGCTTCTGGGTCGCGCTGTATTCGCCGCGCAATCCGTTGCTGGACAGCTTTGCCGGCTACCCGCTGCTGCGCAAGGTGATGGTGCGCGCGCTGATGGTGGTGCCCAAGCCCATCGAGCGCAAAGCCTTTGTGCTGGGGCTGGATACCGAGGGTAAGGTCATCGCTAATTTGCAGGATGGCAGCGCGGGCAACTACTCACCGATCACCACCGCGCGGGAGTATGGCGACTGGTTGTACCTGGGCTCGTTGAAGAATACGAGCATGGCGCGCTTGCCGTTGAAACTGGCGTTTGCGCCATAACGCAAACAGGGCATACAGGCGCCTGGCCTGTATGCCCTGGGGACTACGGGTCAATCATGTTCAGCTCTTGGTGCTGCTCAGCAAGGTCTGTTTGCACAGGTGGCCGAAGCTGACGAACTCGGTGTTATCGCCACCGACACCAATGCCTGGGTATTCCAGCACTTCCATGCGCCACACGCCGTAGTTGAAGTCGGTACGCCAGGTGTTCTTGTAGCCCTGGGCGTAATCGACAAAGGTGGTCTGGAAATCACCGAAGCAGGTGCCCACGTTGATCGTGCCCGACGCTAGCCCCGAACTGCCGGTCGCCGCCGAATACGCCTTGTAGACGATATTGCCGGTGTCCGGATTGATGTGCTGGTCGAGGTAGACGACCGGGTGCAGCCCTACCAGTGGCGCACCGGTACTGTCCGACAGGCCCATGGTCCAGGTCAGGTCCCGATAGGCTTGGGTGGTCATGTAGCCGTAGCCCACGTCGGAAGCCGAGTACGGGATGCGCAACACGTTCGCCTCGCCCTTCACATCCGGGTTGTTCACCCGTGGATTGGAGCCAAACGACAGGTTGTATTTACCCGTCGCGCTCCACGGCTCATTCGGGTGCTGGTTCGGCCGCACACGCACCTTGACCACGCCGCCGACGCCCGGGCTCGGGATCGATGTCGACAGGACATTGGCCCCCACGGTGACCCACTGGGCACCATCGAAACGCTCAAGGATCCACTTGTTACGCGTGCTGCCACTGGCCGCATCGGCCGTCAGCGCAATACCGACACTCTGGCCACGGACTGCGGTGAAATCGAAGTAATCGACGTCATCCAGGCTGTCGGCATTGCCGCTGATGTAGTTGAGGGTGTCCGGCAGTTGGAAGGCCGTGTCCGGGGTGTCATTGGGTTCAAAGGCGTCGAGGTTGGTATCGACCGCAACACCGAACTGAAAGCTCGACCCTTGGACCGCCGCGTTGGCTTCCATGAACCAGTAGTAATCGCCGGCCGGCACCACGCCGCCGAGGCTTTCATCGCCAGTACCAGGGTTGTTCGAGGTGCCCAAAGGCAGCGGATTGCCCTGGCCGTCATCCTGGAACAGCGACAACGACATGTCGGTGCCCGCGGTCTGGTTGACCAGCAGGACGTTGATTCGCGCTTTCTGCGGCAGGTTGAAGTGGTAGCACAGCAGGTCGCCGGTTTGCACGCCATTGATCGTGTAGAGCGCGTTGACATCCAGCGTCTGCTCACAGCCCTGGACCAGCGCGGCCTGCACGGCCTGCACGGCCTGCACGGCGGGCGCCGACTGGGCCGTGGCTTTTTGTACCTGGGTCACCCGGGCCGGCGCGGTGTTGTCTTCCACCACCGAGTCGGCTTGCGCCTTGGCGGCAAACAGCGGTTTCTTCAACTGGGCACCCGCCTGCAGTTGCTGCTTGAGGGCAGTCGGCGCCTTGTTGACCTTGATCTTCGCAGCGTTTTTCAACCCTTGCTTGACCGCGGGAGGCGCCGCTTGCGCAGCCAGGTGAGGGTATTGTTCAGCGAGGGCAAAGGCCGAGACAAAGCAGGTGGCCGCCATGGCCGCGCCCAGCATAAAGGCTTTTTTCGATTTCATTTTTTATCCATCCATAGTTAAAAACTGAAGGTCAGGTGACATCCGGTCACCTGGGATGGAATGTAGGATAAGACTGGATGGATGTACAGTATTTTTTCAGAGAAATGTGGTTTTAAGGAGAAATTCGCGTAGGAAAAAACGGACCCCCTCTGGAGCCAAGTGCCCCAATAGCCCCAGCTGACAGCCCAAATCTTCAGCGACCAGCGTGTAGGAATGTGACGTCCGTCGATCACCGCTGTGTCCAGCGGTGCCAGTTGGATGTCGGCGTTGTACAGGGTCTAGGGGCAGCCTTCGCGGTCGATCCAGGTGCCGGTCAGGTGATATCGGCCCATCTACGCCAAACGGTCCAAACGACTGTTGCAATAACCCAAATGAAACCTACGTAATAAGGCCACAACACCCAACGCTTCAGTCCTAAGGGAACCGACGCCAGCTCGGCCTCGGTCACAACACCTGCTTTCACATAGCGTGCTGAGTCAGACAGGAAATCAAACATCAACAGCATGCGGTATTGCCTGTCGATCCACCGGTTTCGTCTCCAGAATCGCTTATTGGCGCGGACCCTTTCGTTATGACTGAAATAACCTTCCACCTCGTCGAGTTTTGTATATTCGGCAAACAACGCCAGCCCCAAAACGACAAACGCCCCACCAAAATGCACAATGGTGAAGGCAAGAAAAAACGACACGACTAAGCCCCCTCTGGGCGCAGGTGCCGGTTGAGCACATCAAAATGATCGGAGCGCTGCTGGCTCGGGGCGCTGCCCATGAGGCGGGATTTCAAACTGGTGTAGTCCGTTGTGCGGTCGTTGATATAGCTCTGCGCGATGCCCTACATCCGAGATGCAAAGAAGATGGCGTCGAAATATAAGCAAGCACCTACGCCCCGGACACAAGCGCTGGTGGGCTGAAATGCATTTGGGAAGTGGCCTACTTCACGAAGAAACAGCGCCTACAGAAACAACCCTAATATCCGGTCATCTCCAGGTAACCCACCCCGCCGTCAAACTGCACCGGCCCTTCCCAGTACGGAATACTCAGGTTCATCCAGGCGTTCGGGTTGACGGCCTGGGTGGTGATATCCAGCTGTTTACTGGGAATCTTCAGCGACCAGCGTGTGGGAATGTGGCGTCCGTCGATCACCGTGGTGTCCAGCGGTGCCAGTTGGATGTCGGCGTTGTGCAGGGTCTGGGTGTGGCCTTCGCGGTCGATCCAGGTGCCGGTCAGGTAGGCCGCGCCGTCGGTTTGCCGCACGCGAAACAGCATCAACTGCTCGCCACGGTCCAGGTGCAGGGAGAACCAGTCCCAACCGGTCTGGCTGGCGGTCAACGGTTGGCTGCTCCATTCGCGGTCGAGCCAGGCCGGGCCGCTGACCTGATACGTCTTGCCGTCGATGCTGACGCTGCCTTCGGCAGTAAAGAACGGCTGGCTGTAGTAGTACGACGCCTGGCCCTGGTCGGATTTGCGGCTGTAGCCGTTGTCGCCTTGCAACACCAATGGCCGGCTGGAGGTCAGGTGCAGGTCGTAGGCAAATTGCGCACCGCTGGCCTTGAGTTGCATCGCCGCCAATGCGCTCGCGGCGCCGGGCTCGCTGGCGAAATTCCAGTCGTCGATCCAGGCGTTGAACGGCACTGCCTGCGCCCCGGCCTGGCCGACGCCGCCGCGGGCGAAGCGTTCGGCGGCGTAATGGCGAGTGGCGGAGGTGACCGCCGCGTGGCCGAGCCATACGTTTGAATCGTGCCAGCCGGCTTGCGTCGGCCCGGCCTTGAGGGCGTTGCGAAACAGCGTCCATTGCACGCCGAACACATTGCCCTGGGCGTCCTTGAGGTTGGCGGTGACGTACCACCACTCGATACGAAAGCCATCGTGGGGGCCGTGATCCTCGGGAAAGCTGAAGACCTTGCCAGGCAGCACCTGGGCAAAGTCGGCCGCGTCGCTGCCCAGGCCGGCAAAGCTTTCCTGTGGCGCGGGGACTTTGTCACAGGCCGCCAGCAGCAATAATGCGCACATCAACGACCTAATCTTCATGGGCAAACGTCCTCAACAAGTCCGCCGGGCGGCTGCGATACAGCTGCCACAGCGGCCAGGCCGACGCCAACAGCGTGGCCAGCAGCGCCAGCCCGAGCAATTGTGCGAGCTGCCACGGGAACACTTGCAACGGCAGGCGCCAGCCAAACGCCTGCACGTTGATCACCGCATCCAGGCACCACGCCAGCAACAGGCCCAGCGGCAACGCCAGCAGCAGCGTGAGCACCGCCAGCAGCCAGGTTTGCCCCAGGTTCAGCAGCATCAATTGCCGCCGCGTCACCCCCAGCGCCCACAGCGGGGCGAGTTGGCCGAGGCGGCTTTGGCTCTGGGTCAGCAGGCTGATGAACAGCGCCACGCCGGCCACGCCCAAGGTCAGGCTGTTGAGCGCGGCGGTGGCGGCAAAGGTGCGTTCGAACACCTGGCTCGACCATCCCTTGAGTTGCTGTTGATCGACGATACGGCTGTCTTCCAAGGCAAAGGCGCGCTGCACTTCACCCACCAGCGGCGCCACGTTTTCCGGCAACACCCGCAGGTTGAAACGCGCCGGCGTCAGTCTCGGCCAGTGGGCCAGCAGGTGCCGGGCGTTGACCAGCACGTGGCCCTTGGGGTTGCCGTAATCGGCGTACACCCCCACCACGGTGGGCGACCACACACCGTGCGGCGTGGGAATACTGACCGTGTCACCCAGCGTCACGCCGAGCCGCCGCGCCAGTTGTTCGCTGAGCATCAGGGTCTCGCCTTGCTGCAACTGGTCCCACGGCGCGCTCGCCGCTTCCAGCAACGGCCAGTGCTGGCGATAGGTAGGGTCGTCGACCACGCCAAACAGATCCGCCGGCCTGCCCTGTAATTGCACCGCAACCTGCCAGGTAGGCAGCACGGTTTGCACCAACGGTTGCTGCGCCAGCCAGGTGCTGAGTTGCTCGGCCTGGGCCGGGTTTTGCGGGTTGAGGTACAGCTCGGCGGTGAGGCGTTGCTCCAGCCAGTTATTGAAGGTGTGGCGAAAGCCCGAGGTCATGGAGCCCGCGCCGATATTCGCGGCCAGGGCCAACAGCAGCGCCATCAATGCCAGGCTCAAGGCCGGCAATTGTTGGCGGCAGTCAGCCAGAAACCACTGGCCGAGTACCGAACGGCTGCGCCCCAGCAGCGCCTCCAGCAAACCGTTGAGCAACACCGGCAAACCCAGGGCGGCGCCGAGCAGCAAGGCCGCCATCAACACAAAACCGGCAGCCAGGCTGTCGCCCAGCCATAACGCCAGCAGCGCGATCAGTAAGGCCGTCGCCGCCACCCAGCCCTGGCGCCGCAACCAGCGCCCATGGGCCTCGTGCCAGGCCTGGGCATTGGCCAGCGCCAGCAATGGCAGGCGGGCCGCGCGCCATAGGCTGCTGGCGCCGGCAAGCAAGGCGCCGAGCAAGCTCAAGCCCACCCCTGCCACCCACCACCCTGGGCTCAAGCTCAATTGGCCCGGCACCTCGGCGCCATACAAGCCACGCAGGCTGGCAGCCACATCCGGCAGCAGCAGGCTGGCCAACAGGTAGCCGCTGGCGACGCCGAGCACGCCCCCCACTATCGACAAGGCACCCAGCTCCACCCCCAGGCCGAGGATCAACATCCGCGCACTCACGCCGCAGGCGCGCAATGTACGCAACAGCCCGCGTCGCTGCTCCAGGGCCAGGCCGATGGCCGCGTGCACGATAAACAGCCCCACCACAAAGGACAGGAAGCCCAGCGCATCAAGGTTCAGGTGAAAGCTTTCGGTGAGCCGCGACAGGTTGTTGTCTTCGCCCTGCTTGAGTTGCAGCTCGGCCGGCGGCGTGGGCTGGCTGGCGGCGTAAGCCTTGTCCACCAGCAAGCGCGACAGGCGCGCGGGCATGTCCAGCAATGGTTGGGCGAAGCCGATATCGGTCAGCAGCATGCCGGGCGCCATGTCCGGCTGTACCTGCAACGGCGGCAAAGTGCGCCCGCTCGTCGTCAGCGGCTGCTCACCGGCGTGCAGCCCCAGCGCCTGCAAGGTCTGCGGAGCGATCCAGGTGCGCCCGGGCGGCTCGAAGAAGACGAGCATCTGTGCCTGGCTCAAGCGCTGCCCCGCCACCACGCCACTGCCGGGCAACGACAGCGGGTCGATGCCCATCAATTGCAGGCGCTGGTCTTCATGCCCCTTGAGCACCACCCGCCCCTGCACCACCGGCGACACCGGCCACCCGGCGCGGCGCAATTGGGCAAAGAGCGCCTGGGGGAAACTGGCGCCGTCCGGCGTACTCAGGCTGGCCTGGGGTTCGCCGCCGATCAATTGGCTGGCTCTGGCGTAGCTGTCACGCGCCTGGCTGTTCAGGGCCTGTACGCCGGTCAGCAGGGCGGTCGCCAGCCATAGTCCGGTCAGCACGCTGAAAAACTGTACGGGATGGCGCCGCCAATGGCTGAGCAACGCGCGCAAGGTCCACTGGAATACCGCCATCAACCCGCATCCGGGGCTTGCACATGCCCGCGCTGCAGCACCACCTGGCGATCAAGCCGTGCGGCAATCCGCGCGCTGTGGGTGACCATCAACAGGCTGGTGGTGGTGTCGCGCAACAGGTCCAGCAGCAATTGCAGCACGTCATCACTGGTGGCTTCATCCAGATTGCCGGTAGGCTCATCGGCCAGCAGCAGGCCCGGTCGCGACGCCAACGCCCGCCCCACCGCCACCCGTTGCTGCTGGCCACCCGACAGTTGTTCGGGATAGCGCTTGAGCAAGTCGCCAAGGCCCAGGCGCTCCACCAACTGCGCCTGCCACTGCGGATCGAAGCGTCCTGCCAGCCGCGCCTGGAAGGCCAGGTTGTCGTCCACGCGCAAACTGCCGATGAGGTTGAACTGCTGGAATACCAGACCGATTTCCGTGCGGCGCCAGTGGGCCAGTTGCGTTTCGCTCATTTGGTCGAGACGCTGCTGCCTGATGCGGATGCTGCCGCTGTCGACACGATCGAGACCGGCCACCAGGTGCAAAAGCGTACTTTTCCCGCTACCCGACTCGCCCATCAACGCCAGGCTGCTACACTCAGCCAGGTGCAGATCAACGCCGGCCAAGACGGTCAGCGGGCCCTGCGCAGTGACGTAGCTTTTATGGACACCTTGCACCTGCAACATGGGAATGCTCGCTCGCCAATGGACTGCAATCGAGGATAACGGCTGACCGCCCTCGCCACGCAAATTTTTCACATGCATTTCACCGGTTACCTACCGATCAGCGCATAAAGTGCCGACCAACTGCCAATAACGACCAACTTTTTAGTTGCCGGCACTGGCAACTTTTAACACACCGATTTTCAGCAAAAAGACAGCAACTGTATGACAGGCTCCTGCACCACTACGGGCGCACTCAGAGAGTTGCACCTGTTTGATAAAAAACGCTGCCTAACGTGTCGATGGTGAACAACGTGGTTAACCTGACCCTGACCAAATCGCGCTCATACCAAGCCCGGGCCAAACGCTTGAAGAAGCTCTGGCTGGGCATGGCAGTGGCTGCCTTCTTCGGGACCTTACTGGCCGGCTACCTGGCCTGGCCACTGTCCCCGCCGGACCTGGGCGTTGGTAATCGCCTGCTCACCTCAGGCTTGCTCGCTGGCTGGCGCGACGGCAATGTGGTTGTGCTTGTGCGCCATGAAGAGCGCTGCGACCGCTCGTCAAACCCCTGCTTCGGCCCCGCTGATGGCCTGACCATCCACGGCACCCAGCAGGCCAAGGAAATCGGCAAAGCGTTTAAAACCCTGGGTATGGAGAGCGCTGACATCCTCAGCAGCCCCACCACCCGCACCGCCCAGACCTCGCAGTTCATGTTCGGCAAGACCCTGCTCTCCCCAGGCCCGCTGGCGATCTGCGGCGACGCCATGGGCGAAGAAATCCTCAGCCACAAACAACCCGGGCGCAACCTGGTGCTGATCACCCACAGTGCCTGCATCAATGACTTCGAACAAGCACTCGGGTACCCCCATGCGGTGACCGCCGAGTACGGTAGCGCGCTGTTCGTGGAGGTGCTGGGCAACGGTCACTTCAAGACCCTGGGCATCATGAACAGCGTGGACTGGCCAGCGGCAATCAAGCAACTCTAGACAATTTTTTACATATACAAGGCGCAGGTGTTCAGCCAAACGACAGCCAACTTCTGGCATGTTTAGTCGCGCCTGTTAGTTAAGGACGTCATGACTATTTTCAGCGACTTAGTGAACATTGTGAGTCTTTGTACTACAACTTTCCTACATCCATTTCCCTCCCTTAGACGTCAAGGAGCGACGTTCGCATGACCCGAATAAAACCTCTGCCCTTACTGCTGCTGGCGATTGCCGCGTTTTATCTCCTGCCTCTTGGCCTGCACGGTTTATGGGTACCCGACGAAACCCGCTACGCCCAGATCAGCCAGGAAATGCTCACCAGCGGCAACTGGGTGGCCCCGCATTTCATGGGCCTGCGCTACTTTGAAAAACCCGCCGCCGGCTATTGGCTGATCGCGCTCGGCCAAGCGGTGTTTGGGCAGAACCTGTTCGGGGTGCGGATCGCTTCGGCGCTGACCAGCGGGTTGAGCGTGCTGCTGGCCTACCTGATCGCCCGCCGCCTGTGGAACGACCCACGCAAAAGCTTCGCCTGCGCCCTGCTCTACCTGAGCTTTGGCCTCGTAGCCGGGCAAGCCAGCTACTCCAACCTCGATCCGCAGTTCACGTTCTGGGTCAACCTCAGCCTGGTAGCGCTGTGGTTTGCCCTCGACAGCCGCACCGTGCGGGCCCGGCTGGGAGCCTGGGCGGTGCTGGGCGTGGCCTGTGCCATGGGCTTCATGACCAAGGGCTTCCTGGCGTGGCTGCTGCCGGTGCTGATTGCCGTGCCTTACATGCTCTGGCAGCGCCGCCTGGGTGAATTGCTGCGTTATGGCCCGCTGGCGATTGGCGTCGCGCTGCTGATCTGCCTGCCCTGGGTGTGGGCGATCCACGTGCAGGAACCGGACTACTGGCGCTTCTTCTTCTGGCATGAACACATCCGCCGCTTTGCCTCCGACAATGCCCAGCATGCGCGGCCGTGGTGGTTCTTCCTGCCGATCATGGTGGTGGCCTGCCTGCCGTGGTCGGCGTTGTTACCCAATACCCTGCTCAAGGCCTGGAAAGAAAAACGTCAACCGGCGATGGTCTTCCTCGCCCTGTGGATGCTGCTGCCGCTGGGCTTTTTCAGCCTGAGCAACGGCAAGTTGCCGACCTACATCATGCCGTGCCTGCTGCCGCTGGCCTTGTTGATGGGGCATGCCCTGATCGACCTGATTCAACAACGCAAAGCACGCGCCCTCTGCCTCAACGGCGTGCTCAACTTCGTGATCGGCATGGTCGCGATGGTGGCACTGATTTATCTGCAACTCACCAGGCCGCTGTACGGCAATAGCCACGCTGAGATGTTCAGCCTGTCGCTGACCTTTATCGTGCTGCTGGGCTGGATTCTCTCCAACCTGCTGCAAGCCGTGCGCCCGCTGACGTTATGGGCAATGCCGGCCCTGGGTATCGGCTTGCTGGTGGTACTGCTGCCGGTGGGCATGCCCGAGTTCGTGGCGGATAACGAAATGCCCGACCAGTTCGTGTTGGAACACCTGGACGACTTGCAGCAAACCCAGGCATTGCTGAGCAATGAACTGGAATCGGCCTCGGCCCTGGCCTGGCGCCTGAACCGCACACAGGTGACGCTCTATAACACCGAAGGCGAGCTGCGCTATGGCCTGCAATACCCCGACTCGGTGCACCGCAAGGTCGGGCTGGACGATGTCCAGGCCTGGCTGGCCGATGCCCGTAAACAGGGTTCGGTGGGGGTCCTGATGCGTGTCCGGAGCACCAGCGAACACATTGAAGAGGGGCAACTGCCGCCCGGTGGCAAACGCTATCGCAAGGGCGACCTGGTACTCACCCTCTATCCGCAATCCCCCTAGGAACCCACCATGACTTTCTGGAAAACCGAGCGCGGCGCCCTGTTGCTATTGCTGGGCGTGTCGGCCTTGCTCCTGCTGCTGGGCCTGGGCAGTCGCGATCTGTGGGGACCGGAAACCCGTTGGGCCAATATCGCATTGCAGATGCTGCAAAGCGGCGACTACTTCGACCCCTACCTCAAGGGAGCGCCGTACTACGACAAGCCCCTGCCCTCCTACTGGCTGATCACCGCGTTTGCCAACCTGATGGGTGGCCTGGGCCCGTGGTCGCTGCGCCTGTCCTCGGTGATCGCGGCATGGCTGAGCATCTGGCTGGTCTACCTGATCGGCGAGCGCCTGTTCCGCAAGGGCACCGGGCTGATTGCCGGCTGGATGCTCGCCACCACCTTCTACTTTCTGTTCTGGGCACGCGTGGCCACGGCGGATGTGCTCACCGTGTGTGGCGTGCTGGCGGCGGTGTGGTGGTACTGGCGCGGGCCGGACGACACACGCCTGGGGCGCTACACGGTATTTTTCCTGTTGCTGGCGGCGACGTCGCTGTTCAAAGGCTTGATCGGTTTTGTACTGCCGGGCCTGGTACTGCTGCCGCACTTGCTCAGCGAACAGCGCTACAAACGCCACCTCAACCTGCGCCTGGTGCTGGCGCTGCTGATCGCTGCGGCGTTCTACGCCATCCCGTTCGTGCTGTCCCACCTCTACGGTGCGCCGACTTACGGTGAAAGCGGCCTGGCGTTGGTGTTCCGCGAAAACGTGGTGCGCTTCTTCGACCCGTTCGACCATATGGGGCCGATCTACACCTACCTGATCTACCTGCCCGCCTACACCCTGCCTTGGGCCCCATGCTGGCTGCTCGGCCTGTGGCTGGCCGTGCGGCACTGGCGCCAGACTCCCCCCAATGTGCGCTGGCTGGTCTGGGGCCTGGGCCTGTTGTTTGTGTTCTTCACCGCCAGCGGTAGCCGACGCAGCTACTACGTGCTGCCCCTGGTGCCGTTCGCGCAGTTACTGGCGGCCTGGTGGGTGAGTGAGCGGCTGGCGAAAAAACCGGCGAGCTGGCCGCGTTGGCAGAAAGGGTTTGCCGCTGCGGCCCTGTTGATGCTGCTGGTATTGGGCGTGGCGTATCCCTGGACCAATGGCAACGGCGGCGTGACCCGTTTCGTCAAGGACGTTCAGGCCCAGGCCATCAAGAGCGCCCCCTGGAACCAATGGCAAATGGTATTGGTGGAGGTCGACAACAAACTGCCGATGTACCTGCAAAACCACGGCAAACCGTTCTACTACGTCGCCGAGACCCAGGACTTCCCGCGCCGGGGCACCAGCGCCGAGTTCATGGCCTGGCTGGAAAAAACCAGCGGCCAGGGCTTCGACGCGCAGCATACGATCATCATCGCGCAGTTCTCCAAGGAAGATCCCACACCGCTGGCCTACCTGGGCGCGGATCACCAGGTGATCACCACCCAGCCGGACAATGGCGAGCGCTTGTTTCACACGCGTTCGGGTGGCAGCGTAGCGTTTATCCCACAGGGGCAATAACCGAGCCTGGTGCGCGCCTGCCTTTAACCCTTTGGCAGGCTCGCGGCATGAATAAACGCCTCATCCAGGCTTGCAGCGTCATAGGCGTTCATGAAGCCCTCAGCATCAGTGAAGCGGTTGAAACGCCGCTGACTCAGCATGTAGAAGTCATCGCAGTGGGCAACGATCTCATCGACGTTATGCGATGAAACCACAATCGCGACACCTTCCGCGGCAGCCCCTTCCAGGCATTTCCAGATGTGATAACGAAACTCGGGATCCACACCTGCCGTGGGCTCATCCAGTATCACCAGATCAGCGTTAACGGAGAGCAGGGACAAGGTAAAAAACCATCGCTTTTCTCCGTAACTGCAAAGAGACGATTTCTTTTCCCATATTTCACAATAGCGTTCAGCTATCCCCGGGCTCCATTTTTCAATTTTTTCCAGCGCGTGCTTTTGTGTGACCTGTGTGTCAGAACAAAAAAGCATCATCATTTTAAAAACATCAAACATTCGCAGCACCGGCGGCGTCGTAATGATTTGTGATAGATAAAGCAACTTCGAGAACGAATTGGATATCTCACCGGAATTGGCTTTTTTCAGACAACACACCGCGTCAAAAAAAGTCGTTTTTCCAGAACCATTAGGTCCCAACAAGCCTGAAATTGAACCGGGACCGACCGTCAACGAGGCGTCTTCAAGCACCACATGCTGCGCATATCCGATACCCAGTGATTTTACGATAAGCCGTCTCATCAATAGCGACTCCACACTGGGTTAATAAGTAAAAAACGGATCAACATCAAAAACGAAATAACAAAAAGGCAAACAACCACCCTAACGAGGAATGCGCATTCAGCGACCCCCAGTGACATTATCTGGTTTGCCCACCACATCGGATTAAAATAGCGGATCACTTCAAACACGCGATGAGAGGCGTTCGCGCTGACAACTCCCAGCACCAGCATCAGGAATGAAAATATAGAAAAAACCGTATTTGTATTTTGAAATCCCATTGGAATCAACGTCAGCAGAAGCGAAGGTACGGAAAACAAGAGAAAGCAGATGTAAAACCGCCCAAGCACAACAAAAAACTCTGTAACGTCCATTACGCCAAAATAGTTTCTCGTGAACACATAAAAAGCAGAACAATAGATAACCGACATTACAGAATAGGCAAAAAACTGCCCCAAAAGAAAGATTGTTTTTGTGCGCCGCGTATAGACGAAGGATCGTAGAAACCCACTCTCCCTTCTCCCCACTATATAAAATGCCAAGCCAAACAGGGCAACACTCGACGATACGAACGCATAAAACCACGAGGTATTATCCAGATAACGCTGAGACAGCGTACCCTCCCCCACCCTGGCATAGGCGATCAAATAGAACGTAACCACCGGGGATATAACGATCCAAAATAAAGCCACGGGCTCTTTTAACTGTTCTTTAATAAATAGCCCCGCCAACAATAATGGCTTAAGCAAGGGGTAATATCTCATCACTCACCTCATGGAAACGGCACCACTCTTTCCACGCGCGCAGTGGCTGCGAATGTACCTTTGAAACGCCCCTGTCAGCTACGAGCAAACTTTCCGTTGCGAAATTCATGATTTCATAGTTAGGTAGGGTTATATTCATCGCGGAATACCCTATAGCGGTTTTCCAGCATCCGCCTTGGTTTCCTGATGCTCCGGCGCTACCCACATACAGATTGAACCCACATTCATTATCAAAATAGAAAAACATCACGTCAAACTCTTCATCGCTCATCTCAATTCTCCTGAGACCACACAATCATTATCTTCAATGACTGATTAACGAGTGACGATAGCAATCTAGATCCAGCTAAAAGAAAGCGCAATTTTTCCAATTTCGCCTTGTAGGAAAATGAACCGGACACTTTAGGAGTTTTCTTTCACGACAATCAGAACACCAACAAGCCCATACGAAATAAAGCTGTGCTACCCATACTCGATATAAATATTTAACCCTCATAAAATTAATCACTTACCAAAATCTCAATCGGCACCTATAAAAATGTTCAAACCAAGAAAATGTGTAGAACACCGAACAGTTCCAACGAACCTCACAAGAAAATCCGACATACGGTCTTACTTCAAGTATCCGGCAAGAATAGGTCGGCCGCTCTTTGCCGCTGCACACAGGACGGTACAAACCGGGGACAAGGAATCACCCAGCCCGATTAAATTTGCAACTTGCCGCCTCCAAGTGATCGAACAACATGTATCTGCTTGACTGGATATTGCGCTTGAGTATCAGTATTTACGATGACCGAACGAACGGGCTCCAAGTGCAAAACGCTAACCGTAGAACCCTCGACAAAAGGAAGCGTCACGTAACTGGGCTCGGCCTGAACATCACCTCTTAGTTCTTGAGAGTAAAGCACCTCACCTGTTGCCGTCCTGACCCACATGGCAATGTAAATAGAAGGGAAATAGCCATGAGGTCTAGCGGCAATCACTTCGATAGCCACCTGCTGAGTGACCGTATCAATTTTTATATCTGCCACCGTTCCCTGTCCAACCCCAGATTGGCGCCAGGTAAAATAACTTCCCGCCACGCCTGCGTCTCCGGTATCACCATAGAAGACAATCAAGTCCCTGATGCTTTCAAGAAGCTGATCCCGCTCGGGGCTTTCAAATGTATTGATCGCCGCCAACACATCCATGACGGGCGAAGAGCCCGCATGCAACAATAAATGCGGGGTTTTTCTGATTTCATCAGCCGCCAGTGCAATTCTCGTTTTCAAATTATTTGCCGGCCTATTATCCAGTTTCAAATTCCTTAAACCCTGCACCGTGACCGTCAACGTATTATCGACAGAGGCCTTATCGATAAAGGGTTGTAAGTTCGGAGTCTCTGAGAGACGAGAAGGCTCTTTATGATGAATCGTAACGGTACAGCCAGGTCCTATCAAAAACTCGTGTACGAACACCACTGCACCTTTGCCGGGAATGGATAAATCAAACAGCACAAAGCCATTAATGTCCTCGACGGAAATACCTGCATAGACAGACGTTCCATAGTAGGAATGGGGCTCAGCCCTTAAAACATTGAACGTTGCCCTATGAAATTCCATATCGACATTCAGTACAGCAAATAAACCATACAACCCGAAAAACTCGATCTTTTGCGACGCCAACGAGGTGCCTTGAGCATAAGCATAATCTAATGACACGTTATTATTCATGTTCGCACTCACTTCTAGATAATTGTGATTGATCGTTCGAACGCCACTGGGCACCGCTGGATGCTGCAAATTATATACACCTATCGGCAGCCCCTTCAGTTCAAGCACAGGCGAAGTGACTTTAACAATATGCGATTGATTACTACCCGTGCGCAGGATGAAAGATTTATTTTTGTTTTCGAGATAGGCTTGATTCGTCATCTCCAGTGTCAAGTCACCTTTAAGATCAGTCACGTTGAGCGATAGACAGTCGACCAGTGAAAACGGCGTCTTCAAATTCAACTGCTGCTGGAGGTAGGCCAGTTGTTCAGGAGGCACGACCCGGTAAAGCGGACAGCACGGGCGAAAGTTCCCATAGACATTTTTCAGAGCGCGGTCAGCGGAGACTTCCACCTCCAACAATGCCATCAAGGGTCCGATATCAATATTGAGCCTATCAGCCCAGCGTGCACTGAACAGATCCATCAAGGGATGTTCCCAAAGATCAAATCCGTTGGTCGTGGCAAGTGCTCGGTAGTACTGGTTAAACTCGGTGAAAGCCGACTCGCCGGCTTTATCAATGATGATCATGAATAAAAAAAGCACTTCATGTAAATGCCATCTCCCCGGCGGCACACTACTGTCCATTCGGCTGCGCATCGCATCGAATGTCGCCTGAGCATTGCCGGCATACATCCAGCCGCGCTCATATACACTTTGCCCCATCATTTTATGTTGATAATAAGTCGCATAAATATTATTCCAGACCTCGCCGGTCGGTACGACACTGTTATACATCGCGTATGTCTGGTAGCCGTGGGCTATCTCATGCAGTGAGCACCAGTTATCTGCGCGCGTGTCCAACCAGCAACTCGCGATCGAATCGCCAACCTGAGCTGTCCACCCATTCCCATAGTAGGCAGAGCCTCCACCCGTTTTATCTGCCTTGATGAAATACCGATTGTGAATATTCTTATCGGTCGGGACCGGTGTATCGAATGAGATACCCGCCAAGGAATTAAAGTACTCAAACACGCCCGTATAATATTTCTCCAGGCTGTCAAGCCCCTGCGCCTGATGCAGTGCTTTGACGACGGCTTTATCGACCGCCGGAACGAGCAAGCTGGCATAAGTTGTCTGGATGAGCGCAAACGCAGAATCAGTCTCATCCCACTGCTGAAAAAACAAATCCGCATTGCCATTCGAAACATAGATGGGCAGGACTTCGTCGCCGCTTGTCGAATATTCGATCTCGACATCTATCGGCTCATAGGGTGTAAGCACGAACGGAACGGAGGGATGGGTGACAGTCAAGCCTGCCCACTCACCGGTGATCCGAATATAGGTTTCCGTCACGCCGCTATCATTTAGCAGATCCAGCTGCAGTACACGGTCAATGGCACTGGACCGGCGAATGGATATACGTGCACCGGCGGGAAGTATCACTCCAAGGGGTTGTCGATCATGGTAAATGCCCTTGGAAAAACCGGTTCCCCAAAACCAGCCTGGATGTTCCAAGGTATAAGGTTTAAAAAACTTTGTAATTGCCTTTGAATCGTCCATATCGCTTTCCAGGGTGATTGAACTCATTACCTGGAAAAATCATGAAGCCCCCCACCTGTTTTCACGACTGTGATAATTCACAGTTTTTTATATCTATTTCTTTGCCCGCGTAGACATAATCTTTCTATACCCGGGGTTGTCGTGCCTGCATCAACCAGGCGCCTGCTCAAAAACCAACACCCTGCCTTTTTCCCTGTTAGAAAACACCCTGCCTTCGCCCTGGGCGGCAGAGGTGTTGCCGTTGATACGCGCGATTAGAGGCGGTATCGCCTGTCACGTCCGGGAGCGAGCTTGCTCGTGCCCGATGAGACCGAGGGTTGAAACGATGAAATCGATGTAGGACATCAGCTATATCTGTCCGCTGCCGAGTGACGAACACGCCGCTAAAAAACGAAAATTATGTTTAATATCAAATAGTTATTCGTAATGTTGAGCCACCGCGGTTTCTGCTACAGCGCAAAGGGCCGTGAGATACGTCGGATTAATGACGCTATTTTTATGGCAGATTGTGTCCCTTGTTTCCGCCGCACACCTGGGCCCCGGCGCCCACGCCAGGGCGCCCGTTGAGGTTTTCGACATCAAGGATGAAAAATGGCTATGAGTCTGCCGCGCCGTATCAACACCATGGAGAACCCGGTTTTTTACGCCGAATTGGGCGAGTTGATCGCAACCAGCGGCCACGCCGCATTCGCCGCCCATCTGTGGCAGTTGGTGGACCAGTGGGTACCGATCCACGGTGCCGAGCTCAATGAATGGACCCTCGACGAACAGCACGGCCGCGTGCTCGACATCCAGCGATTGGGCCGCGCCGGGCAGAGAAATGAGCTTTCTCCCGCCCACACCCTGCCCCCACTGAACGAGCATCCGCTGCTGCGGGACATGCTCGACATGCAGGACCCATTGCTGATCCAGATAAGGGCCCGCGCCGACCGCTCGCACCAGTGCAGCCTGGTGTCGCGCCAGGGTGATCGACGCTATGTGATTTCGTTGTACCGTCCACCGGCCCAGCGCGGATTTTCCCTGGCCGAGCTGTCGTTTCTCAAGTGCCTGTCAGACACCCTGTTACCGCTGATGGAGCGGCATGCACAATTGCTGCGCCAGGCTGCGCCCCCCGAGCGCGAACCGGCGCACACCCTGCTGGAACACTCGCAGTTGCAGCGCGAGTTCGACAAGCGCCTTTCCCTCAGCGATATCACCCTATCGGCCCGTGAGCAGCAGGTGTGTCTCGGCCTGTTGACCGGCGGCACCGTGCCGCAAATGGCAGAACAGCTCAGCGTGAAAAACAGCTCGGTCGAAACCTACCTCAAGCGCGCCGCCGCCAAGCTGGGCGTCAGTGGCCGGCACGGGTTGGCGAAATGGATGATCGGCGCCTGATGCGCAAGCCGATGCTTACCACAAGCGGCATGGCCTGAAGCCTTGCGCGCTGGCCTCGGGTGGCGGTCGCAGCCGCTCCCGCCCCCGCCCCCTCTCCCCCATCTACCGACGGCCCATCGCCAGGCTGAACGGTGAAAACTCCGCAAACCGCCACCTCAATGCCAACGCCGCCGGGCGGCGAATGACATGCTCCACGGTCACCGTCCACAACCGCTGTGCACCGTCGAACTCGTCGACTTCCGGGCCGCCGAGTATCAGCGAAGTGCGACCGGCCAGTTGCATCACATCACCTGATGCAAAATCGATGAACAACAGGCCCGCCACGGGGTTGGCCGCAAGGTTGCCCAAGGTATTGAAGAACAGATTGCCGGCAAAGTCGGGGATGGTCAGCACATTGCCTTCGACCCGCACGAACCCGGTGTTGCCGCCACGATGGGAAACGTCCACCGAGCGTTCGCCGTCCGCATCCACGTAGCTGGCAACGAAGAAGGTGTCGGCGTTGCGGATCATCACGCGGGCGGCATCATCCAGGTGGTTGGCGTGCTCGGCCATGCAACCGGGTTTACGCGCGATTGAATCGACGGGCCGCAGCTGGATGTACTTGGGGCAGTTGCCGAAGGTGTGCACCACGTTGACGGAGAAACCGTCGTGATCCAGGGCACCGATTCGCCCGTTCATGCGATTGCGTCGACGGGTATTGAGGTCGATGCCCAGCAAGCCCACAGCAGCATCGCTGTGCAAAGCGGCCCTGGCGGGGTCGCTTGCACTGGGCAGGCTATCGATCTGCAAGGTGTGGGGGTCGGGTGAATGGGCAAACCCCGGAGCGCCTTCGAGCATCGTCGCCCAGGGAATGCCGTGCTCATCCACCACACCGAGTATCAGGTACGGCAGCAAGGGATAGAAATCCCGATGCTGCTCCGGCAAATGATCGCGAATCACCTTCGGCCCGATCACGGCCATGCGTTCGGCGGCGCCGGCACTTGCCTGTATCTGCCGTTCACCGGCATGCCAGGGGGACTGTTCGTTCGGGTTCATGGCAATCACCTCAAGTTTGGACAGCCCCATGCTGCACCCCGGCGAGCACCGAGAGAATGCCCACCGCCGGCAATCCACTGTTACACCAACTGAAATGCCGGGTGTTCGCGCAGGGCTGCCACGCAGTGGTCGACAAAGCTGCGCACGCGCATCGGCGCATTGCGGCCTTCGCGATACACCACGTGCACGGGCATGGCTGGCGGCTCATAGCCTGGCAAGACGCGAAGCAACTGCCCACTGAGCAGATGCTCATGCACGGGATAGCTCAAGCAACGCACCAGGCCCGCGCCCTGCACCGCGGCACTGATCGCCCCTTGTACCGTGGCACACCCCAGGCGCGCACGGGCCTTGAGCTGATAGCCCCGAAACGCCCAGGACACTTGATCGACGCTGGCGATCAGATGATGGCGCTTGAGGTCGGCGGGATGCGCTGGCGCACCGTGGGCTTGGAGGTAAGCGGGGCTGGCGCAGAGGATATGCCGCACGTGCCCGACTGGCCGTGCGATCAGCGCCGAACTGGGCAGTTCACCCACCAGGATCGCCACATCCAGCCCCTCTTCATGCAGGTTCGGGTAGTAGTCGTGGTAATGCGCCGACAGGTGTACATCGGGATAGCGGTCCATGTAGCTGGCCAACACCGGCGCCATCACGTGGCAACTGAACAGGAACGGCAAGAACACCCGCAAATTGCCCTGGGCCTGCACATGCAAGCCTTTGGCCGAGGCTTGCGCGGCCTCCACGGCGGCCAGCAGGCGCACGCAGTCGGCCATGTAGGCGCCGCCCACGTCGGTGAGGCTGGCACCCTGCGTACTGCGTTGCAGCAACGGCACGCGCAGGCGCGCCTCCAAACGGGCAATCGCACGCATCAGCGTCGGCCCGGACACCTGGGCGCTGCGCGCAGCCGCGGCCAGGCTCGGCTGCCCGGCCAACGCCACGAACAGTTGCATGTCGTGATAGCGCTCCATCAGCCGCGCCGCATCGGCGGGTTCAGGGCTGCATCCTGGCCGAGGCGATGGGCGAGGAAGTCCACGAAAGTCTGCACCTTGGCCGGCACCCGGTTGCTCTGCTGGAACACCACCTGGATCGGCAGTGGTGCCGGCTCGAACGCTTCCAGGACAATCTCCAATTCACCCGCCGCCACCGCCGCCGCGACCTGGTAAGACAGCACCCGGGTCAAGCCCCAGCCCAGCCGCGCCAGGTTGATCGCCGCGTTATTCGCCGTGACCACCAGGCGCGGCTCAATAGGCACCGTCAACGGCTGGCCAGCGTCGACAAACTGCCATTCACCCACCCGCTGGCTGGCGGACGAGGTCACCACCTTGGCCTCACGCAAGTGTTCGGGGCGTTGCGGCCGCCCCCACTGATCCAGATAACCAGGCGCGGCGCACACCACACGGCGCACTTCACCGACCTGGATCGCCTGTTGGCCAGGCTCGTGCAGATGGCCGATCCGCACGGCCACGTCGACGCCTTCGTCGGTCATGTTCACCACGCGGTCGACCAGCAAGGCATTGATGTTCACCAGGGGGAAGCGATCCAGGTAATCCCCCAGCACCGGCGCCACATACAGCTCGCCAAACAGCACCGGCGCGGTCACCGCCAGATGGCCGCAGGGGACGGAATAACTGCCCGCCGCCGCCTCCTCGGCTTCATTGAGTTCGGCGAGAATGCGCCGGCAATCTTCCAGGTAACGCTGGCCGGCTTCGGTCAAGTGCAGGCTGCGGGTGGTGCGCGCCAGCAGTTGCGTGCCGATGCGCTGTTCCATGGCGGCGATGGCCCGCGTCACACTGGGCGGCGAGGTCTTCAGGCGGCGCGCGGCGGCGGCAAAGCCCGCCTCCTCGGCCACCGCGAGGAACACCTGCATTTCATGAAATCGATCCATCCGCGCGCCTCGTGAGGGTTACTGTGATTGCAAACCCACCGCCGTACGCGGCATGCCCACAAAGCCTGGCAAAGCCTCGATGCTGGCGAGCCAGGCACGTACCTGAGGGTAGTCGGCCAACGATACATTGCCTTCCGGTGCATGAGCCACATAGGTGTAGAAAGCGATATCCGCGATGCTCGGCTGCTCGCCAGCCAGGAAGCGGCTTTGGCTCAGTTGCTGCTCCACCAACGCCAGCAAGGCATGGGAGCGGCTGATGGCGGTGACGGTATCGACATCGGCGCCAAACACCACCGCCAACCGCGCGCTCGCAGGCCCCGCATGCAATTGACCGGCAGCGGCCGAAAGCCAACGCTGTACGCGCGCCTGGCCCACGGGGTCGCTGGGCAGCCATTGACCGTCGCCATATCGGTTGGCCAGGTAGACCAGTATGGCGTTGGAATCGGCCAGTATCGTGCCGTTATCGTCAATCGCCGGCACCTGGCCGAAGCTGTTGAGGGTGGCCAGGAATTCGGGGGTTTTATGCGCGCCTTGCTTGAGGTCGACCAGGATGAACTCGCTGGGCAGCCCCAACAGGGACAGCATCAACTCGACCCGATGGGAGTGGCCGGACAATGGGAAACCATAAAGTTTGATCGCAGGCTGGGACATGAAAGGCTCCAAAGGTAGGGGTTCGACGCCTCGCAGGGTCCTCCGCGGCCTCGATCAATGGAATGACCAGGATTGACAATCCAGCATTTCATCCAGTGAAACAATCACCCGCCGAAATTTTTACCCGTCGCTGCAACGTACGCCAACTCGGCGCGGGAGAGTCCTTCAGCGTTCTTCCAAGCGATCGCGCAAGAATCGATGGCTCTTGGAAAACAAACGCCGGTAGGTCAACAGCACCGCGCCGACCGTGCCCAACGCCGACGACGCCGCGATCAAGAACATGATCACGATCTGGTAGCGCACCGCATCCACCGGGCTCTCCCCCGCCAGCACCTGGCCGGTCATCATGCCGGGCAGGCTGACGATACCGACCACGGTCATCTGGTTCAGCGTCGGAATCATCCCGGCGCGCACTGCCTGGCGAATCGCTTCCTGCGCCGCCTCCCAGCGCGAACCGCCGAGGGCCAGGATCATCTCGATGGTGTTGCGGCCCGATGTGAGTTCCTGGGTCATGCGCTCGATGCCCAGGGACACACCCGTCAGGGTATTGCCGAGGATCATGCCGAGGATCGGGATCGCGTACTGCGGCTCGTACCAGGGGTGGATGCGAATCACCGCAAACAAACCCACCGCCGTCACCAGCCACGAACTGCCCCATACCGACACGATGCTGTCGACCCGTTGCCCACGGTAAGTGCGCCGCCCGCGCCCGGCAGCCGACAGCCCGGCGATCAGCGTCATCGCGCACATCAGTGGCAGCACCACGTACCAGTAGGCGAATTCGAACACCCAGCCCAGCAGGTAACCGATCGCCAGCAGTTGCACCACGGTGCGCACGGCGGCCCACAGCAACTGGCGCTCCAGGCCCAGGCGCAACGCCAGCGACAACGCGCCGTTGATCAGGATCAGCGAAGCGGCAATGGCCATGTCCAGGGCCGTGAGGTTTTGATAATTCATGGCTGGGCGGCGCCACTCAATACCCCGGCACTCATGTGCAGGTGGATATCGCTCATGCGCCGGGCCTGGTCGAGGTCATGGGACACCCAGATATAGGCACGCGCGTTGTCAGCGGCGAACCAGGCATCGATCAACGCTTCCACCTCGCGGGATGACGCAGGGTCGAGGGCAGCGGTGGGTTCGTCCAGCAACAGCACCTCGGGGTTGAGCTGCAACGTGCGGATCAACGACATCACCTGGGCCTCCCCGCCCGATAGGTCACCGGCATTCTTCGCCAGGAAGTCGGGCGACTTGCCGGCGTGGCCCAGCAGCGCGATGACAGCCGCCGGCTCGAAATGGCGTTGACGCAGGGTCTTGAGGCTGAAGGGAAACCGCAGGTTGTCTTCCACCGTACCGTCGATCAGCGCCGGGCGTTGGGACAGGTAGCTGATATGGCTGCGGTAGTGGGGAATCTGGGCGTTGCTGATCGGCTGGCCGTTCCACAGGACCTGCCCCGAAGAGGGGGCATCGAGCAACGCCAAGGCCCGCAGGAACACACTTTTACCGGAACCGGACGTGCCGGTGATCGACACGCGGTCGGCGCGTTTCAAGGAGAAATCCGTCGGTTGGAGCAAGGGCACCTGGCGGCGCTCGTCCATGCGCGTCAGGGCGCGGGTTTCGATCAGTGCGCTCATGAACGCGGTGTTCCTCGTCTGTCGGTCGGACGCAATGGTGAAGCAGACGAGCAGGCTTTTCATAGCAAAAAATCAAACGATGGCGCCCCGTCCCATAGCGGTGCCTTGCAATCGACACCTGCCCTGCCTATATTTGCCGCCTGGCGCTCTCTACGCCACCTTCCGCGGAAAGGGCTGCGCCCAAGACAGTGAAGCACCCCCTCATTTCTACGACTCCCAACCTTAAAGCGGAAAAGGTTTGTGCAAGGAGCTCGTATGTCACAACGCCCCCTGACCTCCACCACCGATGGCCGTATCAACCTTGAGCAGCAGCGCAAGCGCGCCAAGGAACTGCTACCGCGCCTGAAAGCCGAAAACCCCGGCGCCACGTTGTCCCAGGCCCAATGGCAGGTCGCCAGACAACTGGGTTTCAGCAGTTGGCCCAAGCTCAAGGCCCACGTCGACGCCCTCGATTTCGCCGCCCGCCATCCCGACTTCGACGCCAGCGATGAAGCCCGCACCACCCATTGGCGCTGCGGTAGTGACATTGCCCACAGCCTGCAGCTGGCCGGGTTCAAGGGCCAGTTCCAGATGCTCACCGACCCGTTGTGCATGGGCCCGGTTCGCGACCTGCCCCGCGACGCATTCCGCGCGATGCGCAGTGCGTTCATCAGCCAGGCATTCACCTTGGACCTGGCCGATGTCACGCGTCGCGTCAATGATGAGTACAACCAGCTTGAAACCCTGGCCGACGCCGAGCACAGCGTGCTCTGGTGCGAGGCGGATGCCTATGACCAGTTGTTCCTGATCCACGCCTTGGCCAGCCTTGAACGTGTACCCCGTAAGCTGGAGCTGATCGAGGTCGACCGCATCCCCGGCGTCGAACGCTTTATCGGCATAGGCCAACTGGCCCCCGATGTCCTCGCCTGGCTCTGGCCGCAACGGCGGTTGATCGATGAGGCTGCGCTGCAACTGGCCCGTGAGGCTTGGGCAGCCTACTGCGACAGCGCCCCACTCAAGTTGGCCGCCCTGGCCCAGCGCCCGCATCCCGCCCTGCCCTTGCTGGCACCCGCCTTGCGGCGACAACTGCAGGAATTGCCAGGCGCGCGGGATGGGCTGTCGCTGACCGAACGCCTGTCCCTGGCGTACCTCGCCGAAGCCGGCCCGGTGACGTTCGGGCGCGTGTTTGCCGAATTGATGGCCAAGCGCGAACCGCTGCCGTTCCTGGGAGACATGATGTTTCACGCGCTGTTGCGGCCGTTGATCGATGGTGAGTAGCCGTTGCTGACAGAAACCGAGCCCCACCTCGAATGGCCTCGGCGGGTGCTGGCGCTGACGACACTGGGGCATCAAGTACTGAACGGCGACGCTTACTGGCTGGACCACGCCAGCCATGAACGGTGGGTCGGCGGTGTGAGCCTGAAGCCCGGCCAATGCCATTGGACCCTTGATAAACATCTGTCGCCCGTATGGCGGCCTTGACTCACCTGAGAGTGACCTGATTGTCACCTGCCTGCTGCCGACCGCCTTGATGGGATACCAGTAGCCCCCAGCGCCGGCGCCTGCAACCGGTACAGCGCGCCGTATGGGGATGATGGGGAGTTGCCGTTTGAACAAAAGCGGCAAGTCAAGCAACGAGCCTTGTTGTTGCGGTAATAGTGATTGATTGGCCGTGGCTCAGGCTTTCACGTTCTGCCGGATATTCCAGCCAAACTTCACCGCCCCACCGTCCTTGGTACCGTCGGCTTTCTGCGGCTGGTAACTGACCTCGACGGTGGCGAAGTTCAAGGCGATGTTGTCGTAGAGCACATCATCCTGACTTTGCGCACCGGTGCCGTAGGACACCACCATCACTTCCTTCAAGGTGATCACCAGGTACTCCACCGGGCTGGCTCCGCCCGCCTTGCGCACCACCAATTTGGCTTCGGGGTAATGCTTGCCACTGGCGCAGGCCATCATCAGGTTGGGGCTGGATTTATCCAGCGGTTTTTTCAGGTTCAGGTTGGCGATATTGACCTTGCCCGCACCACCTCCAGTGCCCGAGTGCATCGACCCTGTCTGCGACACCCCCCAGGCCCATTACCTCCTATTTACCCTTGCCTTACTAAGCCTGCTGATCGGGCTTCTATGCCTGAACAGCAAACGCCAACGACAAATGCGCCGAGAGATGTTGGAAATCAGACATAAACGCAACGGCGTTATCGCGCCCCTGAAACAACAGGGCGGCTGGAAGTGGTGATGACCCTCAGGCCGCCTAGCTCCTTGCCGCCGTATGCCGATTCACCGGCACCGGCAACCCCAGGTGCCCACGCAGCGTGCTGTGGCTGTACTCACGACGAAACAACCCACGCTCACGCAGCAGCGGCAGCACCTGGTCGGTAAACCGCGCAAAGTCATCCGGCGCCCCTACATGGATGTTGAAGCCATCCACCGCCCCGTCCACAAACCAACGCTCGATCTCATCTGCCACGGTCTTGGGCGAGCCGACGAAGCTGGAGAACGGCTTGGCAAAGCGCAACGCCGCCTCACGCAGAGTCAGGCCCTGTTCGCGGGCGACTTGCTTGATGTTTTCGGCATGCCCGCGATAGCCATTGCTGCCCAGGTCGCCCAGGTCGGGGAAGGGTTCGTCCAACGGGTACTGGCTGAAGTCGTGGTAGTTGAACGGCCGCCCCAACTGCACCAGTGCCTTGTTCAAATCCAGCTCGCCATTGCGTTCGCGGTCGATGGCCTGGGCCTGCTCATCGGTGTCGGCAATGATCGGCGAAATACCCGGCAGGATGGTCACGTGATCGGGGTTGCGCCCGGCAGCGGCGGTACGTTGTTTGATATCGCTGTAATAGGCCTGGGCGTCCTCGAAATTACCCACCCCAGCAAAAATGCCCTCGGCATAGTTGGCCGCCAAGCTGCGTCCGGATTCGGAAATGCCCGCCTGGAAAATCACCGGTTGGCCTTGGACTGAGCGCGCGATATTCAGCGGCCCGGTCACCGAGAAGAACTCGCCGTGATGGTCGAGGCGGTGCTGGCGCTGCGGGTCGAGGAACACCTTGCTCGCCTTGTCGCGCACAAAGGCGTCGTCCTCGTAGGAATCCCAAAGGCCTTGCACTACCTCCAGGTGCTCGGCTGCCCGACGATAGCGCTCGGTATGGTCGATATGCTGCTCACGGCCGAAGTTACCGGCCGCGCCTTCCAGGCCGGTGGTGACCACATTCCAGCCGGCGCGGCCGCCACTGATCAGGTCCAGGGAGGCGAACTGGCGGGCGACGTTGAAAGGTTCGGTATAGGACGTGGTCAAGGTGGCGACCAGGCCGATCTTCGACGTCGCGCCGGCAATGGCCGAGAGCAGGGTCAGCGGCTCCAGGCGGTTGAGGAAGTGCGGTGCCGAATCGGGGGTGATGTAGGGGCTGTCGACGATGAACACCAGGTCGAACTTGGCCGCTTCCGCCTGCTGTGCCTGGGCACGGTACCAGTCGATATCGACACTGGCATTGCCAGGGATTTGCGGGTGCAGCCATTCGTTTTGCGCGGTGCCGACGCCGGTGAGGATGGCGCCGAATTTGAGTTGCCGGGGTGCTGTAGACATCGGGATTCTCCAAGGTGGACATAAGGATCATCTGGCTGAACCGGATAAAAGGTGGGAGCAAGCCCCCTCCCACCGTCTTTCCCGCTCGAATCAGGCTGTTCTGGCAGCGATGGCTTCGACTTCGACCAGCGCTCCGGGCAAGGGCAGCGCGACGACTTGCAACGCGGTGCGTGCAGGTTTATTCGGCTGTTCAGGGGTACCGAAGAACTGCGTGTACCCACGCTGCAACCCGGCGAAATCCAGCTTGCCGCCGGTTTCTGCGGCGCCCACCAGGAACACGCGCAGTTGCACGATATCGCCCAGGTCCAGGTCTTGCTGGCGCAGGATCTTGCGTATCTTGTTGAACACCGACACGGTCTGTACTTCGGTACTGCCATAGGCCGCTGGCGTGCCGGCCGGGGCGTTCGGATCAGCCAGGTCCGGCAAGGTGCCGCTGACGAAAACCAGGCTGGCGGACGCGGGTACGGTGACGGTCTGCGAGATCGGGAAATCGCCGACGCTGGTGCGTTGAATGCTGTCGCTCATGGTGGGGTTCCTCAGGAGGCGGCCACTGCCGCAAGGTGGGTTTGTCGGGTAACGCGCTCAGCCAGTTGCGCCACCACATGCCGCGCCGAGTTGGCCGCCGATTCCTGCCAGATGCCCACGCCGCTTTGCACCAGGCCGTCGCCGGCGAAGTACACGCGGCCGTGGCCTGCTTCGAGCAAGGCGCTGGCAGCGGCCGGGAAGTGCTCACGCTGCAGCCACGGGCCTTCGCTGAAAGGGATCTGTTCCCAGGACACCGCCAGTGGGTGGCGCAGGTACCTGGAATACCCAGGATGCAACAACTCCACAGCCTCCTTGGAGGTGGCGTACTGCTGGTCGAACGGTTGCGCGCCAAACACATCGGCGCCCTCCCCGGTCACATAGCCCGCCACCAACAAGCCCTCACGGGTGTTGAGGTCGTTGCTGGGGTACCAGAGCAGGCGCGCCGGGTGTTCGATCCAGGACAGGCCGCCGTAGGTGCGGTAGTCGGTTTCCCAGAAGCGCGGCGATTGCCACGCCACTTTCGTCGCCTGGTCGCTGCGGGTGCTGAGCAGCGCGGCTTTGATCGGGTCGCTGAAGTCGGTGTCGAGCCTGGCCACCAGCGGCAGCGGTAGCGTCGAGACCAGGTAATCGGCGCGCACCACCTGTTCGCGGCCGCTGCGCTGGTCGTGATAGGTGACCGCGACACCGTCGTCCAACTGGCGGATCTGGCGGACCTGGGCGCCCAACTGCACGTGATCGCTGACGCGCTGGTAGAAGGCATCGGTGATGCGGTCCATGCCGCCCACCGGCTGGAACATGGTCGCCGAGAACTCCGGGAACTCGGTGTGCAGCAAGGCGCCCCACAGCTCGGGGTGCAGCAGTTGGTCCAGCGCCAACGGGCGGCGGCTGGCAGGCAAGGCGCCAGGGTGGGCGGGGGATTCCAGGTGCCCCGAACGGATCGTGCCCTCAAAGGCCAGCTCCTGGGACAGGTCGCCATACACCTGCAGGAATGCCAGCAAGCGCGTGCGTTCCTCGGCGCTCAGCACATCGTCAAGCGCATCGCGCTGCACCGCTTTGGCCAGCAACCCGGACAAGTGCCCGCGCGCATCGTTGATCGCCTGGCCAACCGTAAACGCCGGCTGGTTCACATCCGGCCGTACCTGGGCGCCATGGCTGCTGTTGACCAGCACTTCCAGCTGCACGCCCAGTTCACTGCAATAGTCGAGGATCGTGCGGTGCTGGCTGGGAATACGCGCAGGCCCGGCATTGAAGTAATGCCCCGGGTCAAACGCTGCGGTCTGTGTACGGCCATCCTTGTAATCCACACGGTCGCCATGGCGCAGGGTCCAAGTGCGCCCGCCTACGCGGTCGCGGGCTTCCAGCACCTGCACGGCGAAGCCGGCGCGGGTCAGTTCCAAGGCGGTGACCAGCCCGGCAATCCCCGCACCGAGCACCAGCACGCGGGTGCCCTGCCCCAGGCCGTCCTTGAGTTTCAGCGGCTGCGGCCGTCGATGCGACGACGGCCCCAGGCCCAATACCGCCAGTGCATCCTTCACGGCCTTTTCGCCGCCTACCGCAGCGATGCTGGATAAGGCTTCACGTCGTGTCAGTCCCATGGTCGATACTCCTTAATCCGGCAGGCCCGGTGGGTTGATCAGCGACTTGTCGACCCGCTCCACGTCCAGGCCCCAGCGTTGCAGCACCTGTTCGTATTGGCCGCCGGCAATCGCGCCTTCCAGGGCCGTGTGGATTGGCTTGACCAGGCCGTTGTCCTTGCGGGTGGTCACGGCAATGTCCGCCTGCAACGGCCAGCCACCGTTCACCGTGCCGACGCGCTTGATGCCGCCGGTGATCGCAGCCGAATAGGCGTACACCGAGTTAGGCCCGAACAACGCATCGCTGCGCCCGGATTGCACCGCCAGTTGCGCGGCGGCCTGGTCGTCGAAGTACTGCAACAGCGCGGGCTTGAGGCCAGCCTTTTCATTGGCCTCGTTCCAGGCCAGCAGGACCTTTTCCTGGTTGGTGCCGGAACCCACGATGATCTTCAGCCCGGCGATATCGGCCGCCTGTTTGATCTCGCTGATCTTGCTGATGCTCTTCACATAAAACCCGAGCACATCCTGGCGATACGTGGCGAAGTCAAAGCGCTTCTTGCGCGCCTCGGTCACAGTGACGTTGCTGATCACCGCGTCGTACTTGCCCGAGCTGACGCCCAGGGGCCAGTCTTCCCAACTGGTCTGCACCACATTGAGTTGCAGGCCGAGGCTGTCGGCCACCAGTTGCGCGGTGTCGGCTTCGCTGCCGATGGTGGTCTTGTCATCGCTGGCCAACAGCGCCAGGGGCGGCCCGGCCACACCGGACACGGCCACGGTGAACTTGCCCGGCTGGGCGAACTTGAAGCCCGGCGGGATCTGCGCGATGGCCGCTTCGTTGCGCGGCGCATGGATGCGCGGGCGGTCGGGGCTGAGGTCGACCTGTTGCACGGCAAATGCGTGTTGCGCGGTGCTGACGGCCAGTGCCAGCAGGGCCACGCGGGCGGTATCGATAAACATGGGCAGTCACTCCTTGAACTAAAGCACCTTGCCGAGAAAGGCTTTGGCGCGGGGATGTCGGGGTTGGCGGAAAATCTGTTCGGGCGGGCCCTCTTCGATCAACTCGCCGTCGCAGAGGAACACCACGTGGTCGGCCACTTCGCGGGCAAAGCCGATTTCGTGGGTGACGATCACCAGGGTCACGCCCAATCGGGTGAGGCCCTTGATCACGTCGAGTACTTCGCCCACCAGTTCCGGGTCGAGGGCTGAAGTGGGCTCATCGAACAGCAGCACCTTGGGGTCCAGCGCCAGCGCACGGGCAATCGCCACGCGCTGTTGCTGGCCGCCGGAAAGCTGGCGGGGGTAGGCATCGACCTTGTCCGCCAGGCCGACCTTGGCCAGCAGCGCCGTGGCCTTGGCCTGGGCGTCGGCCTTGCTCCAGCGCTTGTGCGCCAGCGGCGCCTCGGCGACGTTCTCCCAGGCGGTCAAGTGCGGGAACAGGTTGAAGTTCTGGAACACGAAACCCACGTCGATGCGGCGCTTGAGAATCTCGCGTTCCTTGAGTTCGTAAAGCAGGTCGCCCTTGCGTCGATAGCCGACGTATTCACCGTCGATGGTGATGTGCCCGCTGTCGATCTTTTCCAGGTGGTTGATGGTGCGCAGCAAGGTGGACTTGCCCGAGCCGGATGGCCCGAGAATCACCGTGACCTTGCCTGGATCGATGGTCAGGTCGATGTCTTTCAACACCTGTTGATTGCCAAAGCGCTTGCCCACGCCCTGGATCTGGATACGGCCGGCGCGGGCGTCACTCATGGGATTTCTCCTTGAGCCAGCGACGGATGCGCTGCAGCGGGGTCGGCGGCAGTACACGCGCAGTGCCACGGGCGAAATACCGCTCGACGTAGTACTGCGCGCTGGTGAGCACGGTGGTGATGATCAGGTACCAGACGGTGGCGACGATCAGCAGCGGGATCACCGCCTGGGTGCGGTTGTAGATGACCTGCACGGTGTAGAACAGCTCCGGCAAAGCCAGCACGTAGACGATGGAGGTGCCTTTGACCAGGCCGATGATTTCGTTGAACCCCGACGGCAGGATCGAACGCAGCGCCTGGGGCAGGATGATCCGGAAGATACGCCGCGACGCAGGCAAACCGAGGGCCGCTGCCGCTTCATGCTGGCCGGCATCTACACCGATCAGGCCACCGCGGATGATCTCCGCCGCGTACGCCGCCTGCATCAGGCTCAAGCCCAGCACGGCCACGGTGAATTGGCTGAGCACGTCGACCGTCGACCACTCGGCGAACACCACGCCGGTGAACGGTACGCCGAGCACGATGTGGTCGTACAGGTAGGCGAAGTTGTAGAGGATGATCAACACCAGCAGCGCCGGCATCGAGCGAAAAAACCAGATATAGCCCCAGGCCAGGGCCGCCAGCAGTGGCGAGCCCGAGAGCCGTGCCAACGCCAGCGCGGTGCCGAGGATGACGCTGAACAGCGTGCTCAGCAGCGTCAGCAACAGCGTCTGGCCAAGGCCGCGCAGCACCGACGGCGAGAAGAACCACTGGCCGAACACGCCCCACTCCCAGCGCGGGTTGGTGGCCAGGGAATGCACGATGGCGAGCAGCACCAGCGCGGCAAAGATCGACCCGGCCCAGCGCCAGGGATGGCGCGCGGGCACCACCTGCAGGGCTTTGATCGGTGTGGACACACGGGCCTGGCGCACCGTGCTGGGCGAGTCAATCAGGTCATAGGATTTGGCGACGATGGGCATGTGTGACTCCTCGGCCTTAGAAGGCATAGGTCAAGCGGGTGTAGTAATACCCGCCGGTAAAACCGTAGGGCGAATAGGTGCCGTAGCTGGCAAGCATGGTGCTGCTGGGCACGCCTTGTTTCTTCGGATAGAGGTCGAACAGGTTCTTGGCGCCGACGGCGATGTTCAGGTCCTTGGTGAGGTGGTAGCCAAGGTCCAGGTCAGTGATCCACTTGGCGCTGTAGACGCGGTCCAGGTCGCGGTTGGCCGATGAGTTGACTTCCTTGTAGGTGCCGTAGCGGGTCAGGGCCAGGTTGAGGTTGAAGCGATCGATGCTCCAGTCGCCGCCGAGGATCAACTTGGTGTTGGGCTGTACCCCAGTGATCAGGTTGCGCGCCTGGCGATCCATCAGCTCATAGGAGGTGCCCAGGATGTTGGTGGACTCCTTGTAGTTGAGGATCTTGGTCTGGTTCCAGTTGAACGCCGCCGTCCACTTCAGCGAGCCGTATGGGCCAAGGTCCTGGTTGTAGCTGCTGACCAGGTCCAGGCCCTTGGTGCGGGTATCGGCGCCGTTGATGAAGTACTGGCCGCCGGAGGTGGAGTTGATGCCGTTGTTCTGCAATACCTGGGTGACTTCCGGGCCGAGCAAGGTGCCGGTGAGGGTGATGCGATCGCGCAGGTTGATCACGTAGGCGTCGGCGGTGAAGCTCAGGCGATCGGTGGGGGTCAGGGTAAAGCCGAGGCTGAAGTTGGTGGAGCGCTCGGGCTTCAAGTCCTCTGCGCCCAGGGCCTTGGCGGCGGCCGAACCGACTGGCAGGACACCGTAGTTGATCGACTGGTACACGCCGTCGACCACGCCATAGGTGGTCGAGCGCGCACTGAACAAGCTGTTGGCCAGGGACGGTGCGCGAAAGCCATTGCTGACCGTGGCGCGCACGGCAAATTGTGGGGTGAAGTCATAACGCGTGGTCAACTTGCCGCTGCGGGTGGCGCCCACGCCTTCGTTGTAATGCTCGTAGCGAAAGGCGGTGCCGATATACCAGTCGGGCAGCGGGTTGAAGCCCACGTCAACGTAACTGGCCAGGCTGTTGCGCGAGGCGCTGCTTTCTTCGTCCGGTGAAATGCCGTTGGTGACCTGGGCCCCGGACGAGGCGCAGTTGCCCGGCGCCACGCAGTAGCCGCCATTGGCGTAGGACGCGTAGTCTCCGGCCTGCACCTCATAGGTGTCACGCCGATGCTCAAAGCCATAGGACAGGTCCAGCGGCTTTTGCAGGCCGATATCGAAGCCGCGCTTGAAGTCGAGGTTGGTGGTCAGCTCGGTGGAAATCCACGTGCCGGAGGTGAAGCTGTTCGGCGTGGCCTCGCCTAAGGAGGGGTTCTGGTTATGGGTGGTGCCCTGCTCCGCCTCGTTGCGCCCATAGGTGGTGGACAAATCCCAGTCCCACGCGCCCACGCTACCTTTGCCACCGAATGCGGCCTGGAAGTCGTCCTCGTCGATGTACCAGGTCGGCGTGTAGCCGGACGGGTAGCCATTGGGTCCGGTGGTGATGGTGTTGGTGATGGTCGGCAGGCGGAAGTTCTGGCCCTGCTCGGCCTTGCGCCGCGAATAGGTCGTGAAGGAGTACAGGCTCAAGCGGTCATCGATCGGCAGCTCGGCGTTGTAGCCCAGGGTCAGCAGGTTGGTCTTGGGCGTGCCGTAGCCGCCGTAGGTCGACTTGCCGGCCAGGCCATAGGCTTGCTCATAGGTGTAGCCGTTGGCGCTGGCCTTGTTGTCATCATTCTGGCTGCGCGCGTCCAGGGCCAGTTGCACGATGCCGCCGTTGCCGATTTCAAACCCCTTGTTGAGGCTTTGCTGCACGGTCTGTTTCTTGCCGTCGTAACCCAGGCCGGCGTTGGTCACCGAGGTGCCGCTGGTATCAGCCTTGAGGATCACGTTGATCACCCCGGCGATTGCATCGGAGCCGTACTGGGCGGCGGCGCCATCGCGCAGCACTTCCACATGGTCGATGGCGCTGATGGGGATCAGGTCCAGGTCTGCCGGCGCGGCGCCGGTGTTGATCCCGTTGATGTTCAGGGTCGCGCTGGTGTGGCGGCG
Organism: Pseudomonas sp. G11; assembly: GCF_029457515.1. Classification (NCBI taxonomy): domain Bacteria; kingdom Pseudomonadati; phylum Pseudomonadota; class Gammaproteobacteria; order Pseudomonadales; family Pseudomonadaceae; genus Pseudomonas; species Pseudomonas sp. G11. The sequence goes on along the minus strand of NZ_CP120377.1, from coordinate 2,827,718 downwards.
CTTGCCGTTGACCAGCACCAGCACCTCGGCGGCGCTCAGGCCACGCAGGTTCGGGGCACGGGCCATGCCGCTGGCGTCCCAGCCGGTTTTTTCCGGCAGGGTCAGCGACGGGATCACCGCGCTCAGCGCTTCCATCAAGCCGGGCTTGCCGGTGTTCTGCAATTGCTTGGCGCTGACCACATCGATCGGCACCGGGCTGCTGGTGACCGTGCGCTGCTCGGCGCCACGGTTACCGGTGACCACCACGGTGGACAGGGTGCTGTCGTCCTGGGCCTGTGCCGCTGCGGCCAGCACGGCCAGCGCCAGTAAGACGGTCGGTTGTAAGACTTGCTTCATAGCCACTCCAGACATTCCAAATCGCGAAGTCGGGCAGTCACGCGGGCGGGCGCGGTGCTCGTTTTTTCAGGGGTATTGCGGCGATTGGTGACTAGGTGTGGGGCAGTCGAGGGGGTTGAATCGGCAACATACGTTGAGCTCCCTTCCAACGATTCTGCCGCGGGGCTATCACCCGGTTATGGCGCGCAGAATCTGAATCACGCTGGGTACCATCCGAGGTCAGGGGTAGGCTGTTGCGATCAAACATAACGGAATGGGTTTTGAAAATATAATGCTGTTTTGGTATAAGCTAATATTCTCTAATTTTATTATTTTTTAGTTTTTTTATTCATATAAATAATGTCTTTTTGAGGTTGGTCTTTATCTCAGGCCCAGATCTATCTGATATCGGGATATCAAACTGTGGGAGGGGGCTCGCGTACATCGCCTCCTGTAGGAGCGAGCTTGCTCGCGAAAAACGTCAACGATAACGCGTGCCTCCTGAATGAACGTGGCGCCTGTGAGTTTTTCGCGAGCAAGCTCGCTCCTACAAAAAGCCTTAACTGACTGGCATTACGGCAAGCCCCCTCCCACATTTCAGTTAGCCGGCTTCAACAACTGCATCTGCTGGCGATAATCATCCGTCACCTGCCGCGCCTGGCTGCTGCTGGTAATCACCCTGGGCGTAATCAGCACAATCAACTCCGTGCGGTCCTTGGACTTGCTGGTATTGCCAAACAACCAGCGCAACCCCGGAATCTTCCCAAGGTAAGGCACCGCACTGACGCTCTCTGCGTTGTCCTGCTTGATCAAACCGCCCAGCAACACCGTTTGCCCACTCTGCACCGCGACCTGGGTCGATACCGAGCGCGTGGAGATACGCGGGTTGGCCTGGGTGTCGTTGCTGGACGCCTGCTGGTCCTGGGCATCGCTGACCTGCTGCTGAATATCCATGTACACCAAACCACCCGGATTAATCCGTGGCACGACGTCGAGGATCACCCCAGTCTGCACATATTCAACACTGCTCAACGTGGTGTCGGAGGTGCCGGTGTTGACCGTGGTCTGGCTGATCGGGATGTTGTCGCCCACCTGGATCTGCGCCGGCTGGTTGTTCATCACCACCAGCGACGGCGCTGACAGCACCTGGGTGCGGCCGTTGGTTTCGAGGGCGTGCAGGGCCACTTGCAGGTTGGAGCTGACGAAGGAATAGAACAACGAATCCGTCGCCCCCAACCCTGCCCCGCCGCCGCCCAAGGCGCCTTGGCTGCCGGCGGCGTTGCCCACGGTGGTGCTGGTGGAATTGCCCGCCAGGCGACCGAGGTACCACTGCACACCAAGGTCCAGCTCACCCGTGAGCTTGACCTCGAGGATGCGCGTTTCGATCTGCACTTGCAGCGGAGGGTTGTCGAGGCGCTTGATCGCCGATTCGATCTCTTTCCACTGCACCGGGCGCGTGCGCACCAGCAGTTGGTTACTGCTTTTTTGCGCGGTGATGCGGGTGCCGGCGTCGAGGCTTTTGGCCGGGGCGTCTTCGCTCGCGCCCTGCTCGGCGCTGTCCTGCTCGGCTTCGGGTGCCTGCTCGTCATCCTCCGCAGGCGGCTGGTTGCTATTGAGGTTGTTGCTCAGGCCACCCGGCGTGCTGCCGGAGGTGCTGTTGGTGCCCGCCGAGGACAAGGTCGCGGTGCGCAAACCGGGGGCGACCTTGGCCGGCGTGTCGTCCTTGATCGCGCCCGTGCCGTAGATCTGCCGCAGGTACTTGGCCAGGTCGGTGGCCTTCATGTTGCGCACGTCGTAGACATACATCTGCGGCTCGTTGCCGCCGCCCTCGTCGATGGTGTGAATCCAGTCGCCGACTTCGCTGAGGTACTGCGGCTGCGATGAGATCGCCACCACCGAGTTGGTCCGCTCGATGGGCAAAAAGCGCACCATGCCCGCCAGGGGCATGCCGCTGTCGGGGCCGAACATTTTTTGCAGCTCGGGCATCAGCTCGGCCACCGACGCGCGTTGCAGGCCGAACACGCCCACCGACATGCCCTTGAGCCAATCCACGTCGAAGGTGTCGATGGTGTCCTGGTAGTTGGCCAGTTCCTCGGGAGTGCCGGCCAGGCTCAGCACATTGCGCGCCGGGTCCACCAGCAGGAAGGCGTTCTCGCGAGCGAACGGCTTGAGCAGTTTCTGCATCTCGGTAGCCGAGATATAGCGCAGCGGAAACAGGCGTGCCGACAGGCCGCTGGAGGGTTGCGACACGCGCATCTCCGGCACCAGCTTGCCCGCCACCGCCTGGTTGGCCGGCAGGATCACATAGCGGTTGCCCTGCTTGATCATGGCGTTGTCGGTCCACGACAGCAGGGTCTCCAGAATCGACAAGGCCTGCTGCTTGTTCACCGGCTTGGAGGTGGAAAAGCTGACATTGCCCTTCACACCCTGGGCGATGCTGTAGTTCTCGTGCAGCAGGTCGCCCATCACGCTGTTGATCACGGCTTCGATCGGCTGGTCAGCGAAGTTGAAGACGATGTCGCCGCTGCCCTCCTCCTTGGTGGCCGAGACCGCGGCCGGTTGGCGCACGAACTGCTGGTTGCCACGTATCAACTGGCGCTGGGGCGGGGTTTTCGCCTGGGGTTGGCCGCTGTCGACCGCGGCCTGTTCGCTGGCCGGGTCCACGGGCGGGCGCTGCGAACCGGTGCCCTGCATCGCCTCATGCAACAGGGCCTCGTCCGGGTCGAGATGCTCAGGGAATGTGCCGCAGCCACCGAGGGAAACGGCGGTGGCCAGGCAGAACACGGTGGTGCGCAAGGCGCCAGGGAAGGTATCGATCAAGGGGTGGACTCGTGAGGAAGGGTAATCGGGGCGGTGGTGGACGGCGGCGGCAAACGCAGGGCACGCAGGCTCAGGGTTTGCGTGCGACCGTCGAGTACAAAGCGCGCATCGCGGGGCGTGAGGTGTTCCAGGCGCCAGCCATTGGGCAGGGTCTGGCCCTGGTGGACCTTGAGGGGTGGGCCATCGGCACGTTTGAGCAGCGCCACGCGCAGGTCGCCGTCGAGGACGATACCGGTCAGCACCAGGCTCGACAGGCTGGAGACGGCCGCCTGGCCCACCGCACGGTCAGGGCTGCGGTCGGGGCTGAACAGCGGTGCTTGCCAGGTGCCGGCCAGGCTTTCGAGGGTCGCGCTGGGTGCCACCAGTACCTTGGCGGCGGTATTGGCGCGCGCGTCGGGGGCCGGCGCCGGCAACCACTGCGGCGCATCGCCGATGCTGCTGAGGATGCCGACCATCAGCAGGCCCAGCAGCCCGGCCACGCCGAGCAACAGCCATTCCAGGGGACGCAATGCATTGATCATCGCTGCACCTGCCGGGCGGCGGCCGGTTGCAGGTAACCGCGCACCAACAGGTGCACCACCAATTGTCCGGCGCCGCCGCTGGCCGGCGCGTTCGGCGGGCGGCGGATGCTCATCTCGTCGACAAACAGAAATGGCCGCTGGTACTCCAGTTCATGCAGGATCGCGGTCAACGGCTCGATGGCGCAGTTGAGGGTCAGGCTGACCTTGACCTGGCGATAGGGCTCGGCGTCGTCCTGCTCCGGGGTGATGGGCATGCGCTGGGTCAGGCTGCAACCGCCACCGAGGCCGGCGCGGCTGTTGATCAGGTCGGCGATGCGCTGCATCAGGTCCGCCGCCACCGCACTGGGGTCGTCGCCGGGCAACAGGCTGGTGCTGCTGGCCGGGTCCTGCCGCGCTTGCTCCAGCTGTTGGCGCAGGCTGTCGCCCTGGCGCAACACACCGGCGTAGCGTTGCTGCTGTTCACGCAATTGCTCGGCCTGCTCGCCCATGCTGCGCAGGGGGCCGGCGAACCAGCTGTCGATCAACAGCCAGTAGCCGGCGCCGAGCACCAGGGCCAGGGCGATCAGGGCCGCGCCACGGCGTTCACGGGGTGTCAGTGGTCGGCGCATCGGCGGCCTCCTGGTGCAGGTGGGCGCGCAAGGAAAACTGATCCTTGCCGGTTTGCGCATCGGGTTGGATCACCCCTTCGAACTGGGCGTTTTCCAGGCTGTGGCAGGCCTTGATCCGGGTGATCAGCGCACTGGCCTTGGCGCTTTGCCCGGAGAAGGACACATCGGCGCCGTCGTTGACTTCCAACTGGTCGAGCCAGGTGTCCGACGGCAGGCACGCGGTCAGTTCGTTGAGCAGCGCCGCCAGCGGCGGTTGAGCGGCCTTGCGGCGAATCAGGTACTGGGCGGCGCCACGGGTATTGAGCAGTTGCTGGCGCAGGGCCTGGATCTCGGCGACCTGGGCTCTCTGCTCGCGCACACTGTGCTGCATGGCATCGAGCACGCGCTGGCGGTCGTTGAGCCACAACAGCATCGCCGCAATCACCAAGGCGCCGCACAACCACGGCAGGCTGCGTTGCAGGCCCTTGCCCTGGGGGCGCTGGCGCGGGCGCAATGGCGCCGGCAGCAAGTCGATGCCCATGGGGTTGCCTGCGCTATCGGCGACATCCACGGCATGGGGTTGCAAGCCGAGGGCGGTGCAGTCGATGAGGATCTGGTCGAGGCGCTCACGCAGGATCGCTACCAGCGTGACATGCAGGTGGCTGGGGGTGCGGCGTTCCTGGCGCGCGACAAAGTACAACTGGGCGGCGTCGAACGGCGTGAAGCGGTCCAGTTCATAGCCGACCACCGTCGACAGGTTGCGCGCCGCCGCCGGAGGCAATTGCAGGGTTTGCACCAGCACTGTTTCCGGCGGCAGCACCAGCACCTGACGCGCTTCGCCAGGGCGCTTTTCGACCGCCGCGGTCAACGGCCAGGCGTAGACACGCTCGGGGATATCGGCGAACGACAACCACGCCGGCAGGCAGCCACGCAGCTCCTTGAGCCACAGGCGCCAGCCCAGTTGCAGCAGGCTGCCGCGCCAGCGCTGGGTGATGGGCTGTGCCAGCGCCTGAAGCCGCGCGGTTAGCTGTTCGTTCATTCTTGCCAACGTAGGACTCGATAAGGTTGTGCGCTGCCTTGCGCGGGGCTCAATAACACGGTGGCTTGCACCTGGGCGTGGTAACCGCCGGGGCGTTGTGCGCGACTGCTGACCACCAGCACGTCGCCGGGATCGGCACCCACCGCACTCGGGTGCGGCAGGTTCAGCGCGCGGCGCATCACGGCACTGGCGAATGCCGGATCAGGCCGGTCCAGGCCACTCCACAGGCTGATCTCGGGCACCAGTTCGCTGTACAGCGCCTGGGTCATGCCCGGCAGCTGGCGCACTTCTTCCACCACCCGAAACGGCGCCAGGCCCTGGTTGCGGCGTACTTCCAAGGCCCTGGCAAGCTGCTTGGCCTGGGCCTGGGTCGCACCGCAGGCCAGGGCCAGGCGGGCGAAATCGCCCACTTCGGCGCTGTTCAAATACAACTTGCCGCGCTCGCTGTGCAGGCTGACGCGCAGCTGCGCATCGTCGAACACCAGCGCGATTTCACGCCCGTCGGCAATCCACTGCTTGCGCTGCAACGGGTCCGCGACGGCCTGCATCGCCAGCGCCACCCCGGCCTCGGCGGCCAGCACCGCCTGGGTGTGTTGACGGTGCCAGGCGGCCTGGCGCGTTTCCAATTGCACCCAGCCGGCCAGGCCGCCCAACAACAGGCTGAGCAAGGCCAGCACCCACAGCACCAGCAGCAGGGCCACACCGCGTTGATGCTTGATCATTCGGGCGCCCCGCCGGACAGGTTCAGGCGCAAGGCAACCACCTGGGTCACCCATGGCACCGGCCCATTCACCCGCGCGTCAATCCGCACCGCGTATGGCAGGCGCTTGGTCCACGGCCACGTACTGATCCAGCCGGTGGCCTGGCCCTTGGGCGACACGCCGCGATAGCTGAATTGCAGATCCTCGACATCCTTCAACAACACTTGCGGCTCACTGCGCGAGGCCGGGACGCTGACTTGCGCCGCGGACTCAAACCGTGCGAACGCCACCTGCAAGTCGCGCTGCGATTCAGGCCCCACCCACTGCAAGGTGAAGCGCTGAATCCCGCCACCGAGCACACCCGGCAAGGTCGCGACAAATTGCATGCGCTGGGGGCCACCGGCAAAAAAGCCATCGGTCTGGCTGTCGTCCTCGGTCACATCCAACGGCAACGCCTCGCTGATGGCGGTGCGTAAAAACTGTTGCGCGGCGCGCATTTCATCCAGGCTGACCGTGTAGCGCTGGGCCTTGAGCACGGCGCGATTGGCGCCCAGCAAGGCGCCGCCGACCAGGGTCAGCAACACCCCGAGCAGGCTGAGAACGATCATGATCTCAAGCAAGGTGAAGCCCTGCTGACGCGCCTTCACAAGCCAGCCCCGAGGCCGACAGCGCGCAGTTTCAAGGTGCTGAAACTGGCACGGCGCGGGCCTTCGCTGACGGTGAGATCCAGGCGAAACAGATGCGCCTGGCCAACGCGGCTGGGCTGTTGGGCGATGCGCAGTTGCCAGGCGATACCGTCCAACTCGCCCTGGCGTATGCCGCTGGCCAAAGGCCCGGTGCCTTCCTGATCCATCACACTCAAGGCCGCATGCGTCAGGCGGTCGCTGTGGGACACCTGCAACAACGAGCGCGCGCTCTGGCCGAAGGCGACCAGCAGCACCGTGCTACAGATCGCCATCAGCGTCAGCGCGGCAAGCATTTCCAGCAAGGTAAAACCCGCCTGGCGCTTCATGGCAGCGCCTTGGACTGCACGCTGCCGGTCAGCCAGCCGATGTCGATGCGCCAACGCCGACTGCCGTTGGCCAGCAACACATGGCCCCCCGTGGAACTGCCATCGGGATAGAAATCCACTGCCACGCCGGCTTGCTCGGCGGTGTGCAGGGTCACTTGCAGCCCGGCCGGCCAATACTTTTTCGGACGGCCCGGCGCCTGCACGCTGAGGTTGCGCAAATCGAACACGGTGCTTTCGGTGGTGCCGCTGACAATCGCCCGCGCCCGCGTGCTGCGCAATGCCTCGACCACCTGCCCGACGGCCTGGCGTTCTTTGGCGGCGCGCAGGCCTTGTTGCAGGCCAAACCCGACCAAACCGGCCGCGATGCTGATCAAGACGATCACCACCAGCATTTCCAGCAGGGTAAAGCCGCGTTGGGCGTTGGCCATGGTCGTGGGTTATTCCCAGTTGCCCAGGTCGGCGCTGTAGCCTTCGCCGCCGGGCTGGCCGTCCTGGCCGTAGAAAATCAGGTCGAACGCACCGTGCTCACCCGGGAAGCGGTAGCCGAAGGCATGGCCGAACGGGTCCTTGAGGTCTGACGGCTTGGCGTACGGCCCGGCCCAACCGGCGCTGTTGCCCGGCTTGTCGACCAGTTGCTGCAGGGTCTTGGGCGGCGAGCCAACGTCCAGGCCGTAGCTTTCGATCTTCATGCTCAAGCTGGCCAGTTGGGCCTTGCCCGCGCCGTACTTGCCCTTGTCCACGTTGCCGCCGACCTGGCGGACCACGATGGTCGCGACGATGCCCAGCAGCACGATCACCGCGAGCATTTCCAGCAAGGTAAAACCGCCCTGGCGGCGGGCGGGCTTGAATCGGGTATGGCGCATCAGCGTGTTTCCTTAAGGGTTCATATATTGCTGGTCAGGCTCATCAGCGGCAGCATGATCGCCAGCATGATCACCGCCACCAGCACCGCCATGACCACGGTCAGGGACGGCACCAGCGCGGCGAGCAGGCGGTCGATGCCGCGTTTGGCTTCGACGTCGAACACCTCGGCGACCTTGAGCAGCATGCTGTCGAGTTCGCCGGCCTGTTCGCCGACTTCAATCATTTGCAACGCCAGATCGGGCAACAGCGGCTCGCTGCCGAAAGCGCTGGCCAGGGTGCCGCCGCCTTTGACCGACTCGGCGGCCTGGGCGACCTGGGCTTGCAGGGCGCGGTTGGTGCAGACCTGGCGGGCAATCACCAGCGCTTGCAGCAGCGCCACACCGTTGCTGAGCAGCGTGCCGAGGGTGCGGGCCAAGCGGGCGGCTTCGACCCGTTGCAGCAGCGGGCCGATGATGCGGATGCCCAGCACGCGGCGGTCATAGCGTTCGCGGCGCTGGGGGTCGCGTAGACGTGCGGCCAGGGCCCATGCGCCGACAATCAACCCGGCCAGCACCACCAGGCCGTAGGCCCCGAGGAATTGGCCAAGGCCCAGGATCACCTCGGTGATCAGCGGAATCGGCACGCCCAGGTCCTTGAAGATCGGCACGAACTGCGGCACCACGTAGGCCAGCAGCAAGGCCAGCGAACCGAGCACGCCGACCACCAGAAAGGCCGGGTAGATCAACGCGTTGATCACTTCGCCCCGGAGTAACTGGCTGCGTTCCAGGTAATCGCTGAGCTGGCGCAGGGTGTCTTCGAGGGCGCCGCCCGCCTCACCGGCGCGGACCATACTCAAGTACAGCGGCGAGAATTGGCTGCCCTCCGCCTCCAGCGCCTTGGATAACGGCTGGCCGGCCTTGACCTGTTCGCGGATGCGCTCGATCAACGCGCGGGTCTGCGGCTGGCCGGGCTGCTTGAGCAGGATGCCCAGGGAACGCTCCAGCGGCTGACCGGCGCCCAATAGGGTGGCCAACTGTTGCGTGAAACTGACCAGCGCCGCGCCGTTCAACTGGCCCCGGCCGAAGGCCTTGCGCAGCCCCTGGGCGCCCGCCACCTCGATCTGCAACAGCAACAAGCCACGCTTGTGCAGCGCGGCGACGGCGGCGTCCTGGTCCTTGGCTTCGAGGGTGCCGTTTTGCGCCTGGCCCTGGCCGTCGAGGGCACGGTATTTGAACAGGCTCATGCGCCCTCTCCACGGGTGACGCGCAGCACTTCTTCAAGGGAGGTGACACCCGCCACGGCCTGGCGCAGGCCTTCTTCATGCAAGGTACGCAGGCCGCCACGGCGGGCGGCCTGTTCGAGGGTGGCGGCGTCGGCCTGGCGCATCAGCAGGCTGCGCAGTTCGTCGTTCATCACCAGCAGTTCGGTGATCGCACTGCGGCCGTGGTAGCCACCGCCCGGCGCATCGGCGCGGGGGCGATAGAGCAGGATCGGGCGCTGCTCGGTAAACCGATCCAGGCCGTGCTCGGCGATCAATTCCGCAGGGGCTTCGAAGGCTTCGCGAGTGGCTGGGTCCAGGCGTCGCACCAGGCGCTGGGCGAGGATGCCGTTGACGGTCGAGGCAATCAGGTAGCTTTCGACGCCCATGTCGAGCAAGCGCGTGATACTCGCGGCCGCGCTGTTGGTGTGCAGGGTCGAGAGCACCAGGTGGCCGGTGAGGGACGACTGGATGGCGATGCGGCAGGTTTCCAGGTCGCGGATTTCACCGATCATGATCACGTCCGGGTCCTGGCGCACGATGGAGCGCAGCGCGCCGGCGAAGTCCAGGCCGATGGCCGGCTTGACCTGGATCTGGTTGATGCCTTCAAGCTGGTATTCCACCGGGTCTTCGACGGTGATGATCTTGCGCTCGGCGGTATTGAGTCGCGACAACGCGGTGTACAGGGTGGTGGTCTTGCCCGAGCCGGTGGGCCCGGTGACCAGCAGGATGCCGTGGGGCCGCTCGAGCACTTCGAGGAAGGTTTCCAGGCGCTGGCCATCAAAGCCCAGGCTTTGGAAATCGAATTGCACGGTCTGGCGGTCGAGCAAACGCATGACCACCGATTCGCCAAAACTGGTGGGCACCGTGGACACCCGCAAGTCCAGCTCCTTGCCCTGGATGCGCAGCATGATGCGCCCGTCCTGGGGCAGGCGCCGCTCGGCGATGTCCAGGCGCGCCATGATCTTCACCCGCGAAATCACCGCCGCCGAAGAACTGGACGGCGGGGCTTCGGCTTCGTGCAGCACGCCGTCGATGCGGTAGCGCACCTTGAGCTGGTTTTCGAAGGGTTCGATATGAATATCCGAGGCACGATGTTCCACCGCGCGCTGCAGGATCAGGTTGACCAGGCGAATCACCGGCGCTTCGGAGGCCATGTCCTTGAGGTGTTCGATGTCTTCCAGGGCACTGCCCTGCTCGTCGAGGTTTTCGATCAGGGTGCCCATGGCCGAACGGCCCTGGCCGTAGTAGCGCTCGATCAGGGTTTCGACTTCGTTGCGCGGGCCCACGGCCAGCCACACGGGTACGCCGCAGGCATAGGCGATGGCCTGGAACGGGTAGACCAGCGACGGGTTGGCCGCCAGTACCCGCAGGCCGCCCTGGCTCCAGCCCACGGGCACCACCTGGTAGTGGTGCATGAAGCGTTCGGTCAATACCGGCAACGGATCAAGCAGCGGCGGCGCCGCATCGGCCAGCAGCAGCGGTGCGCCGAGCAGGTCCGCCCAGGCACGGGCCAGTTCCACTTCCGAGACCAGCCCTAAACGTGTGAGCAGGCCGAGCAACTCGGCATCGCCGCCCTCCTGGGACAGGCGCCGGGCGCGCTCCAGGTCAACGGTTTTCAACCCAGCGTGTTGCATCAGCCACGCGCAGACCTGTTCGGTGTGCGGGATGTGCAGTTGGCAGGCATCGATGGGCGTTGAGGAACTGGGCATGGGTAAAAATCTGAGGGGCGATGTTCTAAAGGGCTATGGGAAACCCTTGTGGGAGGGGGCAAGTCCCCTCCCACAGGGGACCGCGTTTCCCCGTTAGTTCGAGGTCTTCGGCGCGGCCTGGCTGCTGTTCAGCGGCCGCCCGCCTTTGGTGGTTTCGGTCTTCTGCTTCTTGGCCGCCTTGGCATCGTGGCTCTGGGTCAGCACGGTGGAATCGGCGGCGCCTGACTTGGCATCCGCGTCGGTGGCATCAGCCGCCATCACCGCACCACTTAGCGCAACGCCCAATACAACACCGGCACCCAACAGGGAAATCTTCATCAACTTTCTCCAGATCAAAAACAGCAAACAGCCCAAGTGGCGCCTTGAACTCGATCAAGACCCTACACCAAAGCGTTGTGTATGACAGCTTGTGTAAACATGGCACTTTAGAACCATCGAGCAATGCCACTAGTTAGCCATGCCAGGATGTTTTTTGTTAAACCAATCGACTGGTAGGTTTAGTCTTAGTTCCAGAACGTAAGAAATTATTTCTTATTTCACGCAAAAATTAGCTTTCGTTTGACTTACAAGCGCAAGAATTGCCTTAATTATGCCGTTTTCGCGGTTCAAAATGCCATGCCGTGATATCGCCTAGACACTACCCACAACAATAACCAATACAATTATTACACTTATAAAACTGCGAATTTCGCCAAATAGTTGCAATTAGCCATCGGTTAAAAATTGCGATCACGGGCAACTTTTGCCCAGAAAAAAGTGACGAGGTGCAGTGCAATACGCACTTCTCGGCGCGCCATGTTTACTGAACTGTTGTCGGAGAGTCCCATGAATAAACGCAAAATGATCGGTGCACAGTCGGCATTCGCCCTGCTGGCACTGGCCGTGTCCCAGGTGCATGCGGCCACCAGCCCCGCCCTGGATGAAGGCCGGGTAAGCCGCGCGGAAAAAGCCGCGGACAAGACCCTGGCGAAGATGACGATGGAAGAAAAACTCGCCTACATCGGCGGCACCGGAGGCTGGGACGTCAAGCCACTGACCCAGTACGGCATCCCGCAGATTCACGGCGCCGATGGCGGCGTGGGCGTGCGCTACACCAGCGAAGGCAACGCGCAGGGCGTGGTCTACCCGTCGGGGCCGAACCTGGCCGCCAGCTGGAACCCACGTCGCGCCATCGACCTGGGCCGTGCCCTGGGCTATGACACCGCCAGTGGCGGCTATCAGTTCGTCACCGGCCCAGGCGTGAACCTCTACCGCATGCCGTACAGCGGCCGGGCGTTCGAGTACTTGTCCGGTGAAGATCCGTTCCTGGGCGCCAGCCTGGGGCCGGCGGTGATCAACGGCATTCAGTCGCGTGGTGTGTGGGCCAACGCCAAGCATTTCGCCGCCAACGACCAGGAAAGCAACCGCTTCCACCTCAATGAAATCATCAGCGAGCGCGTGCTGCGCGAGATGACCCTGCCGCCGTTCGAGTCCGCCTCGAAGAACAGCAAGGTCGCGATGATGATGTGCGCCTTCCAGCAGGTGAACGGCGAGTTCGCCTGCCAGAACAAGCACCTGATGCGTGACATCCTCAAGACCGAATGGGGCTACCCAGGCTTCGTGCAGAGCGACTACAACGCAGTGGTCAACGGCTTGCCGGCGGCACAGGCGGGTACCGACCTGGACATGATGGGCTACCAGATGAACAGCACCATCCTCAAGCCGTACCTGGACAGCGGCGAGCTAAGCAGCGCGACCATCGATGACAAGGTGCGCCGCATCCTCAAGCAGATCTACCTGTACAAGTTCGACAGCAAGGCGCCGCTGACCAGCCACAACATGAACAGCGCCACCAGCAACCGCGTGGCCCTGAACGCTGCCCGCGAAGGCATCGTGCTGCTGAAAAACCAGCACAGCCTGCTGCCGCTGGACGCCAAAAAGGTCAAGCGCATCGCCGTGGTCGGCACCCTGGCCAAGTACGCGCCACCTACCGGTTTTGGCAGCGCCAACGTCATGGCCGCCAACTACATCAGTGAGCTGAGCGGCTTGCAGCAACTGGCGCCGGGCGCCAAGGTCGAGTTCATCGACGGGCTGTCCCTGGACCCCGCCACCTCGACCTGGACCCACGCCGACAGCCATGGCAACCGCGTCAAAGGCTTGAAGACCGAGTTCTTCAGCAACACCAACTGGTCCGGCGACCCGGCCGCCAGCCGCACCGACACCCATGTCGACCTGGACTGGTCCACCGACAGCCTCCCAGTGAACGGCGATACCGCCGCCACCTCGATTCGCTACAGCGGCCAGATCACCCCGACGGTCAGCGGCGAGCAGGTGTTCAAGGTGCGTGCCGACGGCGCCGTGCGCCTCTACGTCAACGGCCAGAAAGTCCTCGACAACGGCGACGGCAAACCGCTGCCGAACAACAGTATTCCGCCGACCATTCCGGTGTTTGCCAAGGTCAACCTGGAAGCCGGCAAACCGGTCGACATCAAGCTGGAATACTCACGCCGCAACGGCTACCTGTCGACCATGGGCGGCCTGGTGGGCGTGCAGATGAGCTGGGCCTCGCTGGTGGCACCGCAGGACCTGGCCCAGTACGACGCGGTATTGGTCGCGGCCGGTAACAGCAATGAATACGAAGGCGAAGGCTTCGATCACAGTTTCGACCTGCCCGAGTACCAGAACCTGCTGATCCAGAGCATCGCCAAGGTCAACCCGAATACCGTGGTCACCCTGCACGGCGGTACCGGCTTGAAGATGAGCGACTGGATCGACCAGGTACCGGCCGCGCTGCATGCGTTCTACCCTGGGCAGAACGGCGGCCAGGCGTTGGCGGAGATCCTGCTGGGCAAGGTCAACCCGTCGGCCAAGCTGCCGATCAGCATCGAGCGCAACATCGAAGACAACCCGATCTACGCGACCTTCCCCAAGTTCGACAACCAGGAAACCCTGGCCGAGATGAGCTACAAGGACGACCTGTTCCTGGGCTATCGCGGCTACGAGAAAAAGGGCATCAAGCCGCTCTACCCGTTCGGCTACGGCTTGTCGTACACCACCTTCGGCTACAGCAACATCAGCGTGACCCCTGGGGTGGCGGTGGCCGGTGCGCCGATCAAGGTGTCGTTCGACCTGGCCAACACCGGCAAGGTCGCGGGCGCCGAAGTGGCCGAGTTGTACGTGGGCCAGAACAACCCGAAAGTCGAACGCGCGATCAAGGAACTCAAGGGCTACAAGAAAGTGTTCTTGAAGCCGGGCGAGAGCAAGCGCGTGACTATCGAGCTCAACGATCGCTCGCTGGCCTACTACGACGTCGCGAGCAAGCAATGGGTCGTGGATGCCGACAGCTTCAACCTGTCGGTGGGCGCGTCGTCCCAGGACATTCGCCTGAACGCCAAGCTGGTCAACCCGTTCCGCCAGGAACTGTCGACCACCACCAGCAACCCACTGCCGCGCTCGGCGCTCAACTCGACGCTACGTGAATCGGCGGTGAAGACCGGCGGTGTGCTGCATCAAAATGAAGGGGATAGCGGCACCAGCGACGGTGATGGCTATGACATGAGCGATGACAGCAGCCAGGGCAGTGCCACCGGTAACTGACCTCTGTGGGAGGGGCGGTGCGACGATTCGACTTGCCCCCGATGAGCATGGGTATCTACACAACGTTGTATTAGCCAACGGTAACCACGATGCGAAGCGAGCCGCCCTTGATCTTGCTTTAGATCTTGATCTTGATCTCAGGCGCCCCGTTAAACCACGCTGGCCGCAATTCGATAGTGATTTGGGGGGTAAACCGGCAGGGATGCCGGTTTAGCCGCCCCGCGCCATGGATGGCGCGTGGCGGCGGCCCCCCAAATCACTGTCGGATTGCGGGCACACCGAGCCTGGGCGAGGTGCCGAGTGGTGGGGCAAGAGCCCTTTGCTTACTTTGGGGCTTTTCCAAAGTGAGCCGCCGTAAGGGCGGAACCCTAAGTGGCCGTTACCGCAGCAACGGATATGTACCCGGTCCAATCCAAAAAAATAGTCGGCCCAGAGGCCGCCATCGGGGGCAAGTCGAATCGTCGCACCGCCCCTCCCACATTTGACTGTGTTCGACTCAAGTTCTGATGGCTGCCTCGACCCGCGCGATGTAGCTGTCAAACCGCGCCACCAGGTCCACCTGCTCCGGAAAGCGCAGCCACTGGATCTGCAAGCCGTCCATCATGGCCAGGATTTCTTCCACCAGCCCGGCGATGTCCACATCGCTGCGCACCTCCCCCGCTGCGACCAGGTCGGCAAACTGCCCCTGCATACGTTGCTGAATCGCCGCATAGCGCGCCTGGAACCAGGCCCAGGCCGGTTGGGTGTCGAGCAGGCTTTCGGCATTCAAGATGGTAAACGCGCGCACCACGCCCGGCGCGGTGGCGTTCGAACGGTTGATCGCGCGCAGGCTGCCGAGCAACCCGGTCAGCGACTTCTCCGCGCGCACTTCATCGGCAATCCGTTGATTGACCTCGTCGCGACGTTGCAACACGCCCATCAATAATGAAATTTTGCTGGGGAAGTGATGCAGCACACCGGCCACGGAAATACCGACGATGGCCGCCACCTTGGCCACCGAAGCGCCGCTGTAACCCTCCAGGGAAAACACCTGCAAGGCCGCGTCCAACAGCTCTTCGCGGCGTTTTTCACCTTTGGGCGCGCGGCGGGTCTTGGGGGCAGGCTCGGTCATGGGGAGGTCCTTGTGGGCAGGCTTGCACCGTATCCAAATTGCCCCTGGGCCGCAAATAAAGCTCAGGCGCTTTCCCGTTCGATCAGGCGGCAGTCCAACCGGTTCAAACGCTGTACCTCATCCTCCAAGGCTTCCGACCGCCCGGGGCAAGCCCTGATGCCTGTCAGTAAAGGAAGAACACAGTAACTGTGGCAAGCGGGCTTGCCCTAATACCATTCAGTTAAGCGTACATCGCCTTCTGTAGGAGCGAGGGGGACGCCTAGTTCTTGCTCGCGAAAAACGTCAACGATAACGCGTGTTTCCTGAGTGAGCGCGGCGCCTGTGAGTTCTTCGCGAGCAAGCTCGCTCCTACAAAAAAGCCTTAACTGAACGGCGAGCGGGCTTGCCCTAATACCATTCAGTTAAGCGTACATCGCCTTCTGTAGGAGCGAGCTTGCTCGCGAAAAACGTCAACGATAACGCGTGTTTCCTGAGTGAACGCGGCGCCTGTGAGTTCTTCGCGAGCAAGCTCGCTCCTACAAAAAAGCCTTAACTGAACGGCGAGCGGGCTTGCCCTAATACCATTCAGTTAAGCGTACATCGCCTTCTGTAGGAGCGAGCTTGCTCGCGAAAAACGTCAACGATAACGCGTGTTTCCTGAGTGAACGCGGCGCCTGTGAGTTCTTCGCGAGCAAGCTCGCTCCTACAAAAAAGCCTTAACTGAACGGCGAGCGGGCTTGCCCTAATACCATTCAGTTAAGCGTACATCGCCTTCTGTAGGAGCGAGCTTGCTCGCGAAAAACGTCAACGATAACGCGTGTTTCCTGAGTGAGCGCGGCGCCTGTGAGTTCTTCGCGAGCAAGCTCGCTCCTACAAAAAGCCTTAACTGAACGGCATTAGGGCTTGCCCCGCGTTGGGTCGCGAAGCGGCCCCAATAAGAGCGCTGCAGTGTGTCAGGCAGCTCCGGGACGGTGTCTTGGGGCTGCTTCGCAGCCCAACGCGGGGCAAGCCCGCTCGCCACAACCAGCCATCAATCCATACAGGGGCGCGGGTATTAGAAATCGACGGTGGCAGACAGCAGGTAGGTGCGTGGGGTCGACAGGGTCAGCCCCGGCTCGCTGTCATCCGACGCACCCGCCGAGCTCCAATAGCGCTTATCGGCGACGTTCTCGACATTGGCCCGCAGGGTGATGTGCTTGTCATCCACCTTGAAGGCATAGCGTGCGCCGACGTCGATGCGGTTCCAGGCGTCGATTTCCTTGACGTTGGACGGGTCCAGGTACTGCGAACTGGAGTAGATGCCGCGGCTGGTCAGGGTCAAGCCTTCGAGGGTCGGTACGTCCCACTCGGCGCCGAGGTTGACGTTGTACTTGGGCGTGGCCGGCGCGCGGTTGCCGTCGTAGGTACCGTTGGTGGTGTGCGTCAGTTCGCTGTCGATGTACATCACCCCACCGAGCAGGCGGACGCCCTTGAGCGGTTCACCGAACACGCTGACTTCCGCCCCTTGGTTCTGGCGCTTGCCGTTGGGGCCGAATAACCGCGAGGTGGCGTTGGTTTCATAGGCCGGTTGCTTGATGCGGAACACGGCGGCGGTCACGGCGAAGGCTCCGGCGTCGTATTTGGCGCCGACTTCGACCTGGCGGCTGATAAACGGCGGGAAGATCTCGTCTTCATTCCTCGACGTGGACGGCGCGATCTTGCCCTGGCTCAAGCCCTCCATGTAGTTGGCGTACAGCGACAGTTTGTCGGTGGCTTTGAACAGCAAGCCGCCGGATGGCGAGATCTTTTCTTCGTCGTAGCCGGTGAGGCCTTTGACCCCATTGTTCCAGTCATCCACCTTGACCCGCTGCCAGCGCGCGCCAAGGGTCAACAGCAGGCGATCATCGAAGAAGCCGAGGGTGTCGGACAAGGCCACGCCACTGAACTTGTTCTCGGTGTAGACCTTCGCATCCTGGCGCGTGGCCACGGACGGCGTCGCAGTTTGCACGGGGTTGTAGAGATTGCTCGACGCGTTCGCATAACGCGCGCCGCCGTTGGTGAAGTCCATATAGAAGTAGCTGGCGGCCAGGTTGACCTCATGGCTCACCGGCCCGGTGTGAAACCAGTTGCGCACCCCCGCGTTGTAGGTGTGCACATTTTCATCACGGGTGAAATCACGGGGCTGCACCGTGAAATCGCCGGCCGCATTGGTCACGGACACCGCATGACGCAGGAAGTCGTGGTTGCTTTTACGCGCGCCCACACCGCCGTAGAGCATCACCGAATCGCTGAGGTCATATTCGGCATTCACGGTACCGAAGGTGTCGTTGGTGCTGGCCTTGCTCCAGGATTGCGCGTAGTTGTGGCGCACATCGTTGGCGCTCGGCACTGGCGCGGCGGCGGCCACTTGCACACGTTCCTGTGGCGCATCGGTATCGCGTTCGGTGTGGCCGATATCGGTGGAAAGGCGCAGGCGTTCGCCACGGAAATCCAGGCCCAGCACCGCCATTTCGCGGTCGACGCTCTGGTGGTCCCAGGTGGTATCGCCAGATTGCTTCACGCCATTGAAACGCAGGCCGAACTTGTTGTCCTCGCCAAAGCGCCGCCCCACATCCACCGCCCCGCCCGCCTGGCTGTCGGAGGCCCAGGTACCGGTAAACGAGGTGATGTCCTTGTCGGTGGCGCGCTTGGGCACCACGTTGATGCCGCCGCCCACGCTGCCGCGCGGCGAGATGCCGTTGATCAACTGGGTGGGGCCTTTGAAGATATCGACGCGGTCGGCCATTTCCATGTCGATGGTGTAAGTGGGCAGCACGCCGTACAGGCCGTTGTAGGCCACATCACTGTTGAACAGGCTGAAGCCGCGAATGGTGAACTGTTCATACCGCCCGCCGGCCGGGTTAGTGGCGCGTACCGAGGGGTCGCTGGCGATCAGGTCGCCGAGGGTGCGCGCCTGCTGGTTCTTGACCGTGTCCTGGGTGTAGGTGGTCATGCTGAACGGCGTTTCCATGAAGTCCCGCGTGCCCAGCAAGCCTTGCGAGCCACGGCGCGCCACCTGGCCGCCAGCGTAGGTATCGCCGTCATACAGGCCCGTGGTGCCGAGGATGGACGTCGGCGCCAGCTCCAGGCTGCTGCCATCCGGTACCGGCACCAGCATGTAGGCCTGCTCGCCCATCGATTGCAGTTGCAGGCCCGAGCCTTGCAGCAAACGCGCAAAGCCCTCCTCCACGCCGTACTCACCGGACAACCCAGCGCTGCTGCGCCCGCTGACCAGCGCCGGGTCCACCGACAGGTTGACGCCTGACAACCCGGCGAAGCGGGTCAGCGCGGCACTCAGGCTCCCCGCGGGCACCTGGTAGCTGCGGCGGGCGGCGGTGTCTTCGGCATAGCTGAGCGGGACAAACAACGGGCTGGCGCTGAGGCTCAGCACCAGGCTCAGTTTGAGCAACGGGCGCAAGCGCAAGGGGAGGACTGCGGGCATTGGAAGAAGCTCTCGATTTTGTTCACTTACCTGGAATGACCGGTGAGGTGAAAAAAAGGGACAGGCTTCGACGAAAATCATTCACAAAAAAAGTTCGAGTACTCCTTACGCCGCCTTCATGGCGTGTTTACCCACGCTGAGCGGAGGTGTCGGCCGAATAGATGACGGTTTGCGCACAGTTCGGCGCGACGGTCGGCCGGGTGAAGTAGGTGTCGCCTTCGTCGGTCAGGATCTCGTAGTCGACTTTGCGCGTGGCGCTCGCGTGCTTGATGATTTTCAGCACGCGCTGGAATTTCACGCTTTGCGTACCGTTCAGGTCAGGCCCGGTCAGCACATTGACGCTTTGAAACCAGCCGACCTGTTGCTTGTTGCCCACCAGCACGCTGGTCATCGCCTCGAACCGCTCCAGCCGGGTGAAGCCCCACAGCGTCTGCTCTTCGACGCTTGCGCCTGGGGTGGCCGCGCCGGTAAACACGAAGAGATTGATCGCCGGGCTGTCTTCGCAAAAGAAATCATACGGGACCAGGCCGTCGACCATTTTCCTGCCGGGCACAAAGCCCTTTTTATGCACCTGAAACATTGCCATCTCCGCTCGATCACTGGCGACCAGTCTAATGAGCGGCGACGTACAGGGCGGTCAAGCCAATGTAATGTCGTGTAAAGATCGCGCGCTGTGCAGGTTGACCTCCACGGTCAGCCCTCCCCCCATCTCATTGCGCGCCTCGATAGTGCCGCCGTGCATCTGCACCGCCCGCGCGGCGATGGCCAGGCCCAGGCCAAAGCCGACAGTGGCATCGCCCACGCCGCGCTCGAACGGCTGGAAGATGCTGTGCAGCCGGTCATGCTGCACCCCCGGGCCTTGGTCGCTGATGCGCACGCTCAAGCGATTCGCCTCGGCATTGACGTGCGCCGAGACCCGCACGGTAGTACCCGGTCGGGTATAGCGCACAGCGTTGCGGATCACATTCTCAAAGCAGCGGTACAGCAACTCGCCGCTGACACAGGCGATAAACGGCGGGCAAGCCTGCAGATGAACGCGGCAGCCCTTGATACCGGCTTCGAACTGCGCATCTTCGACAATCATCGCCAGCAATTCGACGATATCCACCGGCTCGCGCTCGATGCTTTCGGGCCGGCCTTGCAGGCGAGCCAGGGTCAGCAACGCTTCGATCAGGGTGTCCATGCGTTCGGATTCGCGCTCGATGCGTTCGAGCATTTCCAGGCGCGCGGCGTCCTGGCGCAACAGGCCGATGGCCGCTTGCATGCGCGTCAGCGGCGAGCGCAGCTCATGGGAGATGTCGTGCAGCAGGTGCTGCTGGGCTTGCACCAATACCTTCAACTGGTTGGCCATGCGGTCGCAGTCTTCGGCCAGGTCGACGATTTCATCGCGGCGCTTGCCCATGGACGGCTTGACCCGGGTTTCGAAACGCCCCTGGGCCACATCGCTCATTGCCCGACGCAAGTGCGCCAAGGGCCAGGCCAGGTAGTACGCCATGTAACCGCTGAACAGCGCACTCATCAGCGTACCGATGATCAGCGGGATCTGGGGCCACGGCCTGCCTGCGTCATTACCCGGCGCATGGGTCGACCGCAGAGACAGCGCCAGGCCCTCCCGGCTGGTGACCGCTTGCTCATAGGCCGGCTGTGCAACGGGAGCGCCAACCAGCAACTGGCCGGTGCTGTCATAGACCCCGATGGCCTCATCCGGCGGCCGCTCCCATACCGTCAGAAGCTGGCCGGCGGCTTGGACACCAAACTGTTGCAGCAGCCTCTTTTCGCTGGCGAGGATCGCCTCCACATGCGGGTCGCCCGGGCGGAAACGGCCCACCTCAAGCACACCGACGCCCACCAGGAACGTCAAGGTGGTCGCCAGCCAGAAAGCCAGGAACAGCTTCCAGAACAGCAGGCCGGGCGTGCTCATTCGGCAATCAACAGGTAGCCAAGCCCGCGCACGCTCTGGATCCAGGCCTTGGCATCCGGGCGCGGCCCCAGCTTTTGCCGGATGCTGCTGATGTGCACGTCAATGCGCCGATCGTAGCGGGTCAGCGGACAGCCCAGGGCGTTGAGCGACAGGTCTTTTTTGCTTACCACCTGGCCGGCGCTGCGGGCCAGCTCTTCGAGCAGGCTGAACTCGGTGCTGGTCACACCCAGCTCGGCGCCGTTCCACAGGGCCTCACGCTTGCCTGGCCACAACACCAGCGAGCCGGTCTTGATCACCTCAGTGGTCGGCTGACCCGCCGCCTGCACCCTGCGCATGATGGCGCGCAGGCGTGCCACCAGCTCGCCTGGGGAACTGGGCTTGGGCACATAATCGTCGGCGCCCAGCTCCAGGCCGGTGATGCGATCGATGTTGTCGCCACGGGCGGTCAGCAGCACCACGGGCACCTGGCTGACCATGCGGATACGCCGCAGCACCTCGATGCCCGAGCGCTGGGGCAGCATGACATCCAGCACCACAATGCTGTAGCGGCCCGACAGCGCTTCGGCCTCGCCCTCCTCGCCCGTGTGCACGGCCGTGGCTTCGAAGCCTTCACACGCCAGGTACTGGCTCAGCATTCCAGTCAATTCCTGGTCGTCGTCGACTAACAGTACGGAGATCATTGCCGGCTCGTCTGTGGGGTGGGTGCGCATTATCAGCCTTGCAGCAGCGATTCGGGCCAACCTTTACCTAACTTGACATTCGGTTAACCGCACCAAACGCCCCGCGCTCGTATGCTCGCCCTTCACCGGTCGGCGAGTGATCCAAGCGCGCCGGCGCTGCTTGTCGATGTGTTCTGGAAAAGATCTTGATGAATTTTTCGCGCCTGCTCTGCTCGGTTGCGCTGCTGCTCAATGCCTCACTGGCACTCGCCCAAGGCTTCAAAATCTCGGATATTCGAATCAATGGCCTGCAACGGGTCTCGGCGGGCAGCGTGTTCGGCGCACTGCCGCTGAATGTCGGCGACGAAGCGGATGACCGGCGCCTGGTGGACTCCACGCGTGCGTTGTTCAAGACCGGGTTCTTCCAGGACATCCAGTTGAGCCGCGAAGGCGACGTGCTGATTATCAATGTAGTCGAGCGTCCTTCGGTTGCCAGTATCGAATTCGAAGGCAACAAGGCGATCTCCACCGACGACTTGATGAAGGGCATGAAGCAGAGCGGGCTTGCCGAAGGTGAGATATTCCAGCGTGCCACCCTGGAGGGTGTGCGCAATGAGTTGCAGCGTCAGTACGTTGCCCAGGGCCGCTATTCGGCGTCGGTCGACACCGAGGTCATCGCCCAGCCGCGCAACCGGGTCGGCGTGAAGATCAAGATCGATGAAGGTGAAGTGGCGTCGATCCAGCACATCAACGTGGTGGGCAATACGGTATTCCCCGACGACGCCTTGACCGATACCTTCACGCTCAAGACCAGCAACTGGCTGTCATTTTTCAAGAACGACGATAAATACGCGCGGGAGAAACTCTCCGGCGACCTCGAACGGCTGCGCTCCTATTACCTGGACCGTGGCTACATCAACATGGACATCAGCTCGACCCAGGTGTCCATGACCCCGGACAAAAAGCACGTCTACATCACCGTGAACATCCAGGAAGGCCAGAAATACACGGTGCGCGACGTCAAGTTGAGCGGCGAGCTGAAAGTCCCGCAAGACCAGCTCCAATCATTGCTGCTGGTGCAAAAGGGCCAGGTGTTCTCGCGCAAATTGATGACCACCACCTCGGAGTTGATTACCCGCCGCCTGGGCAACGAAGGCTATACGTTCGCCAACGTCAACGGTACGCCCCAGGTCCATGACGCCGACCATACGGTCGACATCCTCTTCAGCGTCGACCCCGGCAAGCGGGCTTACGTCAATCGCATCAACTTCCGGGGCAATACCAAGACCGACGACCAGGTGTTGCGCCGCGAAATGCGCCAGATGGAGGGTGGCTGGGCGTCGACCTACCTGATCGACCAATCCAAGGTCCGCCTGGAGCGCCTGGGGTTCTTCAAGGAGGTGAATGTCGAGACGCCGGCAGTCGCCGGGGTGGATGACCAGCTGGATGTGAACTACGCCGTGGAAGAACAAGCCTCCGGCTCGATCACCGCCAGCATCGGCTTCGCCCAGAGTTCGGGGCTGATCCTCGGCGGCTCGATTACCCAGAACAACTTTCTCGGCACGGGTAATTACGCCAGCCTGGGGCTGACCCGTTCGTCCTACCAGAGCAAGTACAACATCGGTTTCACCGACCCTTACTTCACGGCCGACGGGGTGAGCCTGGGTTACAACGCGTTCTACAACAAGACCGACTACAACAAATACTACGATGATGGGGTGTCTTATTACGCCATCAACAGTTTTGGCCTGGGCGCCACCCTCGGTTACCCGATCAATGAGACTTCACGCCTGAGTTTCGGCCTGACAGCCCAACACGACAGCATCGAGCCAGGCACTTACAGCGCCGACGAGATCTACGATTTCATCGAACGCGAAGGCAAGCAGTTCACCAACTTCAAGGCCAACCTGGGCTGGTCGGAGTCGACCTTGAACAAGGGCGTATTGGCCACGCGCGGGCACTCGCAAAACCTCAACCTGACCGTGACGGTGCCCGGCAGTGACCTGAGCTTCTACAAAGTCGACTACACGGGGCAAACCTTCCTGCCCGTCAGCAACACCACGGCCCTGCGCCTGCATACCAAGCTCGGTTACGGCAACGGTTATGGCGCCACGGACGGGCTGCCCTTCTATGAAAGCTATACCGCGGGCGGCGAAGGCACGGTGCGCGGTTTTAAAAGTGGCACCCTCGGCCCGCGCAGCACCCCGGCGACCGGCACCTATGCCAGCGCCGGTCAGGCGTACTATTCAGACCGCGATACCGATGCGTTGGGCGGCAATATCCTGATTACCGGGGGCGCGGAGTACTTGTTCCCAGTGCCTTTTATCAAGGACAACAAATCCGTGCGCACCTCGCTGTTCTGGGACATGGGCTCGGTGTATTCGGACAAATGCTACCTGAGCACCACCCAAGGCTGCGGCAGTGTGGACCTGAGCCAGATGGCCAGCTCAGTGGGGGTGGGCGTGACGTGGTACAGCCCGCTGGGGCCCTTGAGTGTCAACCTGGCGTATCCGATCCGCACGCCGGAGAACGCGGACAAGCAGATCTTCCAGTTTTCCATGGGCCAGACGTTCTGAGGCTTCCAGCATTCCGGCGCCGCCGCGTGCGCAAGGCTCGACGATCCCGCTACGGCAAAGAGATGCCACCGTAGCTTCGGGATCGTCGCGCCTTCAGCGCAGGAACTTCAGCGCGCCCGCCAGGGCCAGTGCGGCCAGGCAGGTCCAGCCCGAGAACAACCCGCGCCACACACGCCTGCGTGGCACAAACCCCACGCCCCTGACAAAGGCCACGCTCATCGCGGTGAACAACGCCGTTGCCAGCCCATGATCAGCGCGGCCATCTGGCGCGGTCATCATCGGCGGATAGAGCGTACACGCTAGCATCATCGCGATCGCAAGCAGCAAGCTCAGCAGGTGTAGCTGTGAGGGCGCCGGTGCGTCGGCGGCACGCGGCGTCATGGCCGCGTCTCGTCACGATCGTTCAGGGCGCGGCCGGCTTCGTTCTCGCCCCACATCGCATTTAATATGGCCAGCAGCAGTGCAAAGCCGACTCCCAGCATCCAGGCGAAATACCACATAGTCGTTGCTCCTCCGATGACGCTAGTAGGCTGAATGTTCGTTGGCTTTGATCTGCGCCACGGTGACCTTGCCGCGCATGACGCGATAGGCCCATGAGGTGTAGATCACGATCAGCGGCATGAAAATCAGCGTGGCCCAGAACATAATCGCCAGGCTCAGATGACTGGCAACGCTGTCCCACACGGTCAGGCTGGCCGCCGGTACCGATGACGACGGCATGACGAAGGGAAACATCGAGACACCGGCCGTGCTGATCACGCCGATCACCGCGAGCGACGACGCGACGAACGCGGCCAGGGTCCGCCGCATCATCAGCAACAACGCGGCAGCGGCTGCGCCGACCAAGCCCAGCACGGGCAGCAGCCACAGCCAAGGGTAATGGCCGTAATTGGCCATCCAGGCACCGGCTTCGCGCACTACCGTCTTGTTGAGAATGTCCGGCAGCCCGGCGGTATCCACCACCGAGGTAATGCGATAGCCGTCGATCCATTGCAACCAGATGCCAGCGATCACAAATGTGCAGAGCAGCACCAACGCCGCGCCCACCCCGCCTTTGATCGCCCGGGCCTGGATCGCCCCTTCAGTGCGGTGCGCCAGGTACGTACCGCCTTGCAGCGTGATCATTGCACTGCTCACCACCCCGGTCAGCAGCGCGAAGGGGTTCAGCAGTTGCCAGAAACTCCCGGTGTACGTCGATACGAGCAGGTCGCTGAAGTGGAACGGTACACCTTGCAACAGGTTGCCGAACGCGATGCCGAACACCAGCGGCGGCACGGCCCCGCCGACAAACAGCCCCCAGTCCCAGGTGCTGCGCCATCTGGCGTTGTGGATCTTGCTGCGATAGTCGAACCCCACGGGGCGGAAAAACAACGCCCACAGGACCAGGATCATCGCCCAGTAAAACCCGCTGAACGCAGTGGCATACACCACCGGCCAGGCCGCGAACAACGCGCCGCCCGCCGTGATGAACCACACTTGGTTGCCGTCCCAGTGCGGCCCCACCGTGTTGATCGCGACGCGGCGCTCCAGGTCCGTGCGGCCCACAAAGGGCAGCAGGGTGCCGCCCCCCATGTCGTGGCCGTCCATGATGGCGAAGCCGATCAGCAGTACGCCGACCAGTGCCCACCAGATAATTTTCAGGGTGACGTAATCAAGCATGGTGGAGTTCCTTCAGGTTGGCATCGTGGGCATAACGGCCGGTTCCGAGGCTGCCGGGCCCTTGGCGGGCGAACTTGACCATCAGGAACATTTCAACCACCAGCAGCACGGTGTAGAAAGCGACGAATCCTGCCAGCGAGCCATAGAGGTTGTTGATGCTCAGCGTGGAGACGCTCATGTGGGTGGGCAGCACGCCGTAGATGGTCCAGGGTTGACGACCGTATTCAGCGACGAACCAGCCCAGCTCGCAGGCCAGCCAGGGCGCGGGGAGCATGCAGAGCGCCCAACGCAGCAGCCAGCGGCGGCGTGTGCAGGCCGACTTCAAGGTGCTCCAGAAGGCCAGCCCGAACAGCAGGAGCATGGCGAAACCCAGCGCGACCATGGCCCGGAACGCCCAGAACATCGGGGTTACGCGCGGTACGGTATCGTTCACCGCCTTGTCGATAATGGCCGGGGTGGCCTGGTTGACATCCGCGACGTACTTTTTAAGCAGCAGGCCAAAGCCGAGGTCGGCCTTGTACGCTTCGAAGGTCTCGAACGCCGCCTTATCGGTGCGATCGGCGCGCAGGGCTTCCAGCGCATTGACCGCGGTAATGCCACGCAGGATGCGCGCACGGTTTTTCTCTTTGATGTCATGAATGCCGGGAATCTGTTTGCTCACCGAGCGCGTGCCGATCAAGCCCATCACCCACGGCACGTCGACTTCCCAGTTGTTCCGGGATTCGGCTTCATTGATGCTGGCCAGCAAGGTTAGCCCCGCCGGCGCCGGCTTGGTTTCCCACATGGCCTCCATGGCCGCGAGCTTGGTTTGCTGCGCCTCGCCCACCGTGTAACCCGATTCATCCCCCAGCACGATGACGCTCAGCACCGAGGCCAGGCCGAAGGCAGCCGCCACCCGAAAACTGCGCTTGGCGAACTCGATGTCACGCCCCTTGAGCAAGTACCAACTGGAGATCGACAACACAAACATCGAGCCGGTGACATAACCGGCAGATACCGTGTGGACAAACTTGGCCTGGGCCACCGGGTTGAACACCACCGCCCAGAAATCCACCATCTCCATGCGCATGGTGATGTAGCTGAACTCCGAGCCCACCGGGTTCTGCATCCAGCCATTGGCGATCAATATCCACAACGCCGACAGGTTGGTACCGATGGCCATCAGCAGCGTGACCAGCAAGTGATGCTCTTTCTTCAGGCGATCCCAGCCAAAAAAGAACAGCCCGATCATGGTCGATTCGAGGAAAAACGCCATCAACCCCTCAATGGCCAGCGGGGCGCCGAAGATGTCGCCCACGTAGTGGGAGTAGTACGCCCAGTTGGTGCCGAACTGAAATTCCAAGGTGATGCCGGTGGTCACCCCCAAGGCGAAGTTGATGCCGAATAACTTGCCCCAAAAGCGCGTCATATCTTTCCAGATGACATTCCCGGTCATCACATAGACGCTCTCCATGATGACCAGCAGCCACACCATGCCCACCGTCAGCGGCACGAAAAGAAAGTGGTATAGCGCAGTCGCTGCGAACTGCAGCCGTGACAAATCCACCAGTTGTTCTGAGATCACTTGCTTGCCCCTTGAGTCGAGGTGGGTACACCGAATCGGTTGCCGACCGTGTTCGGGTCGACAGTGACGTGCGAATCCCGGACGAACAGCCACCACAGCACGCTCAGCAGCACGAGCTTGATCAGCACCGCGGTGAGCAGATGGCGTAGCAGGCGTTTGTCGGAAATGGTCATGCCAGGCAATTAGCACAGGGCATGCCAAGGCCTGATTCTGTATTTATATGCTTATAAAACAGACAGTTACGATGTGATCGGGTTGAATTAAGCGGGAATTGGCAGACCAGCGCGCTGCCAATCTGCCAGGTTGGCAGCGCGCTGGCAGTCGGAGACTGCCTAGGCCAGGCCCTGTTCTTTCAGGCGTCGGTACAAGGTCCTGTCACTGATGCCCAGGTGCCTGGCCAACTCGCTGCGGGTGCCTTTGAATGTCGCCAGGGCCTGCGCCAGCGTGTTGCTGTCGAACGGGGTCGAAGCCACAGCCTGAGGCGGCAGCGCCACGCATGCCTGGGGTAAATGGACGGCACGGATGACGCCGTCGTCAGCGAACAGGCTGGCTCTTTCCAGCGCATTGCGTAACTCACGGATATTGCCAGGCCAAGGGTACTGCTGGAGCCTTGCCAAGGCTTCAGGGTCGAGGGTCAGACGGCGCTTGCCGGCACCGCCACGCTGCAGAAAGGAATTGGCCAGCAAGCCGATGTCTTCGACCCGGTTACGCAAGGGTGGCAAGTGAATCGGGAAGGCGCTGATGCGATAGTACAGGTCCTGCCTGAACTCGCCTTTTTCCATCATCTTTTCCAGCGGTTTGTGGGTGGCGGCAATCAATCTGAAATTGGCGTGACAGGTCTCGACACTGCCAACCCGGCGATAAGTCGAGGATTCGATCAGGCGCAACAGTTTCACCTGCATGGCCAGCGGCACATCGCCAATTTCATCCAGGAATAATGTGCCGCCCTGGGCGGTTTCGACCAAGCCGGGCTTGCGCGTGACGGCGCCGGTAAAGGCGCCTTTTTCATGGCCGAACAGCTCGCTCTCGAACAGCGTTTCGGTCAAGCCCGAGCAATCCACCACCACAAACGGCCCGGCGGCCCGCTCGCTGGTTTCATGGACGGCGCGCGCGAACAGCTCTTTACCGGTGCCCGATTCCCCCAGCAGCAGCACCGGCAGCATGGAGGGCGCCACCCGTTGCAACTCCGACAGGGCGAGGTTGAAAGCCGGTGAACAGCCGACCAACCCTTCGTCGCTGGGGCGCGCCGAGGCGCTGCGTACCAGTGTCAGGCGCTCCACATAGGCGGTAATCACCCCATGCTCGTCGAGGATCGGGCGCAATTCCACGTCGACATGCTCAGGCCCCCGAGGCGTGTGGTGGATGTGCAAGACACGATCCGGCCCACGCATCTCCTGGGCTTTTTTCATCGGGCAATTCTCACCTGCCTGATCACACGGGACGTCGTAATGGTGGGAGATCTGATAGCACTTATGCCCGATGAAGGGCTTGTCGGCGCTGCCGAACTGACGCTGATAGGCCGTGTTGGCCGCCAGGATGTTGTAGTCCGGATCAAGCACGATCATGGGGTTGGGTTCGTGCTCCAAAAACGAAACAAGCGACTGCACTTGATCCGGAGGGGGCACGGCGTTGGTGGGGGTCGGCTGGAAAGTCTTCATCATGGCTCCTGGAATCCATTCTTCTATCCTGTTGTGGCACTGCCACCTCTGTCAACAGGCACTGCCAATGGCAGAAAACCCCATCCGACAGAGGCCCGAACACGCCCATACACAAATACAAAGCCCAATAAAATCAATTGGATATCATACGATTTGGTGAGCGCCATCGCCTGGCAAACTTATTGCACCGTCAGTCCTTAGTCTAAGTGGCTCGGTAAAAAAGCCCCCTCAAGGAGACCGTTCATGCGCGCCAAACTTCACGTCGAAGGCTTCTTCGATCCTGCTACCCATACCGTCAGCTATCTGGTGCTGGATGAAGCCACCCACCACTGCGCGATCATCGACAGCGTTTTGGATTACGAGCCCAAATCAGGCCACACCGCCACCACCTCTGCCGACCGCCTGATAGCCCGGGTGAACGCGCTGAATGCGCAGGTCGAGTGGATTCTGGAGACCCACGTCCACGCCGACCACCTGACCGCCGCGCCCTACCTGAAGGAAAAGCTCGGTGGAAAAATAGGCATCGGCAGCCAGATTTCGACGGTGCAAAAGGTGTTCGGCACGCTGTTCAATGCCGGCAGCGATATGCCCCGCGACGGCAGCCAGTTCGATCACCTGTTCGCCAACGAGGAAACGTTCCGTATCGGCACGCTGCACTGCTCTACGCTGCATACCCCCGGCCATACGCCGGCCTGCATGACCTACCTGATCAGCAATGGCAGCGAAACGGCGGCGTTTGTCGGCGATACCCTGTTCATGCCCGACTACGGCACCGCCCGCTGTGACTTCCCCGGCGGTAACGCGCGCACGCTGTTCCAGTCCATCAACAAAGTCCTGAGCCTGCCCGCGCAGACGTTGCTGTACATGTGCCACGACTACCAGCCGGGCGGGCGCGAGGTGCAATTCGTCAGCACCGTTGCCGAACAGCGCGAACTCAACGTGCATGTGCGTAATGGCATCAGCGAGGAGGCGTTCGTAGCGATGCGCACCAAGCGCGATGCAGCGCTGGACATGCCGACCCTGATCCTGCCCTCGGTCCAGGTCAACATCCGCGCCGGGCATTTACCTGCGCCTGAAGCCAACGGTACCCGCTACCTGAAAATCCCCCTCAACGTCGTCTGACATTTCCTACCCAAAAAAACACATAAGAAAAATCCCCATCACGGAGACACGTATGGATATCCGCAGCCTTGCACCTGCTCTATCAGTATCAGAACAGATTTTCCCCAGCCAACTGGCCGAACTGAAAGCCGCCGGCTTTCGAGCCATCGTGTGCAACCGCCCCGATGGTGAGGGCGCTGACCAACCGTTGTTTGCCGAAATCAAACGCGCCGCCGACGCGGTCGGCATCGAGGCGCACTATCTACCCGCCGAATCGGGCAAAGTCACCGACGAGCAAGGGATTGCCTTCGGCCAACTGTTGGAAACACTGCCCAAGCCGGTGTTGGCCTATTGCCGCTCCGGTATGCGCTCGACCACAATGTGGGCGCTGTCACAAGCAGGTCAGCACGACCTGCCGCACATCGTCGAAAGCGCCAAAAAAGCCGGCTTCGACATGAAAGGCGTGATTCGGCGGATTGCGAACCAGGGCCGCACGCCGGTCGAAGTGGCTGAGGCGCAGCACACCGTGGTGATCATCGGCGCTGGCGCGGCGGGTATCGCCACCGCCTCCAGCCTGCTGGCCCGCGCGCCGGGGCTCGACATCGCGATCGTCGACCCGGCCGATGTGCATTACTACCAACCTGGCTGGACGCTGGTCGGCGGCGGTGTGTTCGATGCGCGTCAAACGGCCCACACCATGGGCGCCACCCTGCCCCGCGGCGTGCATTGGATCAAGGCCGCGGTGGCGGCCTTCGAACCCGAGAGAAACGCGGTCATTCTGGATGGCTGCCGGGTGGTCAAATACGAGCAACTGATCGTCTGCCCCGGCCTGAAGCTCGATTGGCATGCCATCGAGGGCTTATCAGAGACCCTGGGGCGCAACGGCGTGACCTCCAATTACCTGTATCACCTGGCGCCTTATACCTGGGAACAGGTGCAACACTTGCGCGGTGGCCGGGCGATTTTCACGCAGCCGCCCATGCCGATCAAATGTGCCGGGGCACCGCAAAAAGCCATGTACTTGTCGGCCGATCATTGGAAACGCAGCGGTGTGCTGGATGCCGTCGACATCGAGTTCCACAGCGCCGGCGCGGTGCTGTTCGGGGTGGCCGACTATGTGCCGGCGTTGATGGAATATGTCACGGCGTATGGGATCGACCTGAATTTCGGCAATACCCTCACCCACGTCGATGGCCCGGCACGCACCGCCACGTTCAGCAGCGTACACGCCGATGGCAGCGCTCGCCGGGTGACGCGCGAGTTTGATTTGCTGCATGTGGTGCCGCCGCAGATCGCGCCGGATTTCATTCGGGTCAGCCCCCTGGCAGACGCGGCGGGTTGGGTAGATGTCGAGCCCGCCACGCTGCGCCATAAAACCTGGGCCAACATTCACGCCCTGGGCGACGTAGCCAACACCAGTAACGCCAAGACAGCCGCCGCCGCGCGCAAGCAGGCACCGGTGGTGGCCCATAACGTGTTGGCGGCACTCGGTAAGGCAACCGGCGTCGCCCAGTACGACGGTTACGGCTCCTGCCCTCTGACGGTGGAGCGCGGCAAGATTGTATTGGCGGAGTTCACCTACGGCGGCAAGGTCGCCCCCAGCTTCCCGTCATGGCTGATCGACGGCACTCGACCTTCCAGGCTGGCCTGGCTGCTCAAAGAGCGGATTCTTCCACCGCTGTACTGGAAGGGCATGCTCAAGGGGCGGGAGTGGCTGGCGAAACCCGAGTTGACCGACCAATGAATGCCGCGCAGAAGGCAAGGACACTCAGATGATCATCGTCTTACTACTGGGGCTCACGGTGGGCGTGATTCTGGCCCTGACCGGTGCCGGCGGCGGCATACTCGCGGTGCCGTTACTGGTATTCGGGGCGGGCTTGAGCATGGCCGAGGCCGGGCCTATTGGCCTGCTGGCGGTCGGGCTGGCCGCGACTCTGGGCGCGGTGATGGGCCTCAAGAACGGCACCGTCCGCTACAAGGCCGCGTTGTTGATCGCGGCCGCGGGGATCGTCTGTTCGCCCCTGGGCCTTTGGTTGGCACAACGCACACCGAATCGTCCGTTAACGGTCCTGTTTGCATGCGTGCTGATGTACGTGGCGTTCCGGGTATTCAAACGCTCGTTGCCGCCCTCCCCGGCCTCGAAGACCGCCGTCGCGCCCAAGCCGCCTTGCGTATTGAACCCCCAGCGCGGAAAGCTGAACTGGACGGCGCCGTGCGCCTGGGCGCTCACCGTGTCTGGCATAGTCGCGGGCGGGCTGTCGGGCCTGCTCGGCGTGGGGGGCGGCTTTGTGATGGTACCGGCGCTGCAGCGATACACGAATTTGACCACGCAGTCGGTGCTGGCAACGTCTCTGGCGGTGATAGCGCTGGTGTCCATTTCCGGCGTTGCGGCCAGTTCGGCGGCCGGGCATTTGCAGTGGGCAATTGCGCTGCCGTTCTCTCTGGGCGCATTGTCTGGCATGGCCGGCGGACGCCTGATCGCGGCTCGGCTGGCGGGGCCCCACCTGCAACGAGGGTTTGCCGCCGTGTCGATGCTGGTGGCGGTGGCCCTGCTGGTCAAGGCGATTAATACATGAACCTGAACGAGCGACTTTCAGGCGCGCCTGAACCGCGCCAGTCCCCCAAGATGTGCACAGGAGAAACCCCATGACTGTCGACTGGCTCAACTTCACCCCCTGGTCGTCCCTGGCAGGCGGCGCATTGATTGGCCTGGCGGCCAGCCTGTTCGCCGTCGGCAACGGCCGCATCGCCGGCATCAGCGGCCTGATCGGCAGCCTGCTGCAGCGCGGTGGCGAAGGCGTAAGTGAAAAAGCGCTGTTTCTGCTGGGCCTGCTGGTCGCGCCGCTGCTATGGGGCTTGTTTGCCGCGCTGCCGGCGATTGAGTTCCAGAGCGGCGGGCTCGGGCTGATCGTCGCCGGTGTGCTGGTGGGGGTTGGTACGCGGTATGGCTCAGGTTGCACCAGTGGCCATGGGGTGTGTGGCTTATCACGCCTTTCGCCGCGCTCAATGGTCGCCACGGTTTGTTTCATGGCCAGCGGATTCCTGACGGTGTTTGTGCTGCGTCATCTACTGGGGGTTTGAACATGCTCAAAGTCACGGCATTCATCGCCGGCCTGCTGTTCGGTCTGGGCCTGCTGCTGGCCGGCATGGCCAACCCGAGCAAAGTGCTCGCGTTCCTGGATTTGGCTGGGGCCTGGGACCCGTCCCTGGCGCTGGTCATGGGCGGCGCCATTGCCGTCGCGATTGGCCCGCTGACCTGGGCACGCCGACACGCCCGTTCGCTCCTGGGCGCGCCCATGCAATTCCCTGCCAAGCGTGAGTTGGACCGGCGCCTGATCGGCGGCAGCCTGTTATTTGGCATCGGTTGGGGGATCGCCGGAATTTGTCCTGGGCCGGCCGTGGCCATCCTGCTGACCGGGCATTGGCAAGCGTTGGTGTTCATGGTGGCCATGCTGAGTGGCATGTTGTTATTTACGGCCCTGGAAAACCGCCACGGTCGTTGATTGCGTTTGCACTCTCAACAACAATAGCGTTGCAGCCGATCATTCAAGAGCGTTTATTTAAGGCTCAACTTATCGGCTGAATCGAATCATCGGTTTAATGCAACAAATAATGATTATCACCACAACGATATTATCCAGCGGATGAATACCCGCACCTAAAAAATTCAACTATGAGTGCCCGACTTGTTAGCCATTCGTCGAATATGGCCCTTTGCGAGCAGCGTTTTATAGTGGGCAGCACAAACCCCCACCCTGATTAAAATTGTTGCCTGGTACTTTTAATGCCCCTCAAACAATCCACACCCAATACCCTTCCCATTAATGAGGAGTTCTTGCAATTAATGCAGGCGACGCTGAACGCCCAAACCAGTTGGATGACAACCGTAAACCATTTAGAAGAGGCCTGCGATGAGGTCTGGCTCGCCCGCATGTGGGAGGTCGAGAACCTTGAAAATCACTACAGGGCTTGCCAGGACCAGCTGTTTTCCTACCTGAAAAAAGCCATCAACCATTAAATTCATGATGACGATCGTGGCCCTTTCGGGAAGTTGTCGCTCTCTATTCGGGCTCACCAGAACCTGGCCTTCCTGAATATTCGACTAAAGCACAAGATCACACTATGAGCCTTCTGAAAACGCACTTGGTTAATTGGCCAATCTTTCCACCCCCCCGAAAAACAAGGTGCTTTAACCTTTCAGTGGCACTACCGCCCTTCATTCCACCTCTCGATATTTTTTCATGCAGTGCTCAAAACCAGCCGGAGTAATAGTGTGGCCGTCACACTCACGCTAAAGCATTACGATTCAAGGTCGACACTCAGAACTCACTTATCAACCTGCGTTACTATCGGGAGTCCATATGTTCGGCTGGATCAGCAATATCCGAGTCAGTGCTAAATTAAGTTGGGGGTTCGGTCTGGTACTGGGGCTTGCGTTGTTACTGGCCGCGACCGGCTGGTACGCCGTGGTGACGTTGACCGACCGCGGGCTGAAAGTTGAAAAAATTGCGCAGGTCAGCGATTACACCAAGGACTTGCGAATCATTCGTCTACGCATCGGTACGAACGCGCAGCCGAATGCCTATCAACCGTTGCAGCAAACCCTGGATCAGCTCGCAGCCCACCTGCACAGTATTCGGGCACTGTTCATTGACCCACTGGATGCCGACCTGATCCAACAGCAGGAAAATGCGGTCACCGCGTACGGAGGGCTGCTGCACGACCTGTCCACCCCCGGCATTGACCAGGCGTCGTTATTTAAACGAATGGGCCAGTTGGGTGACCTGCTGCTCGATACCACGCAAAAACTCATTCAATCGCAAAATGCCAAACGCGATGCCGACGCCGCTTCCACCAAGACCCTGCTGGGGCTCGTCGCGGCCTTGGCGCTGTTGCTGGGCGCCCTCGCTGCGTGGGTCATCACCCGTCAAATCGTGAACCCACTGCAACACACGCTCCGGGCGGTGAACCGCATTGCCCAGGGTGATTTGACCGAGCATCTGCAGGTCAACCGGCGTGACGAACTGGGCCAGCTGCAATCAGGCCTCCAGCAGATGATGCTCAACCTCCACGAACTGATCGACGGCATTCGCTCCGGTGTTATCCAGGTGGCCAGCGCGGCCGAGCAGCTGTCGGCGGTCACCGAGCACACCAATTCCGGCATCAGCAACCAGAAAGCCGAAACGGATCATGTGGCCACGGCAATGAACGAGATGACCGCCACCGTGCACAACGTCGCACGCAATGCCGAAGAAGCTTCTGCGGCGGCATCCATAGCCGATCAGCAGGCCAGCGAAGGGGAACGGATCGTGGGCGAAGCCATCGCGCAAATCCAGCGATTGGCGGCAGAACTCAACCAGTCGGCGGACGCGGTGCGCCATCTCCAGGAACAAAGCGACAAAATCGGCGGCGTACTGGATGTGATCAAGGCCGTGGCCCAGCAAACCAACCTGCTGGCGCTGAACGCGGCCATCGAAGCGGCCCGCGCCGGAGAGGCTGGTCGCGGGTTTGCGGTGGTCGCGGACGAGGTCCGCAACCTCGCCCTGCGCACCCAGCGCTCCACCGAAGAAATTGAAACCCTGGTCGCCGGCGTCCAAAGCGGCACCCACGCCGTGGCCTCCGGCATGGAAAGCAGCCTGCTGCTGAGTGAAAGCAGCGTGGAATGCACCCATCGAGCGGTCAATGCGCTGGAGAACATCACGGGCAAGGTCTCGATCATTCAGTCAATGAACCAGCAGATTGCCACGGCAGCCGAACAGCAGAGCGCTGTCACCGAGGAGATCAATCGCAGCGTGATCAACGTCCGCGACATTTCCGAGCAGACGGCCAACACCTGCGAAGAAACCGCAGCGTCGAGTAACGAGCTGGCGCGGCTGGGGCATGAACTGGAAAGGTTGGTGGAGCGCTTCAAGGTCTAGGGGCGCGAGGGGTGGGCTGATTGCACAAACTTGCCGCTCAAGCGCCTAACGCCGGCAACATGACGCTCTCAGTCAACTCTGACCGCTGTGTACAAGTAACGCAAAAGCTCAGGAATTAGAGTTGAAGCGCCAGGGGAAGCTACCCCAGCTCACAACTCCAATAATAGAGCGACGTCAATGAGACTGACACCATCCTTGCCAGCGTGCCTGGCTCTGAGCTTCGTATCACTTGCCACCTATGCTGCCGAGGGCCCTCCTCCGCCCTCCGTCAGCCAACCCAGCGGTATCAACCTGGGCGGCACCAGCTTCTACGACGGGTTCGCCGGGCCACCCGGGCTGACGCATCAGACCTATCTGAAATTCAGTACGGCCAGCAGCATTCGTGACAATGGCGGCAAGGACAACCGCAACTTCGATAACCCGAAGATCAATGTCATCAGCTTGATCAACCAATTCAGCTATTACTCACCCGACACCATCGGCGGTGGCGCGCACCTGGGTTGGAGCCTGTTGGTACCCGTGATCTCACTGGACGGCGACTTTGGCGACAACGGCGCCAAACTCAAGGACAACGGCGTTGGCCTGGGCGACGTCACGGTCGGCCCGCAGATCCAGTTCGATCCGATCGTCAATGCCGAAGGCCGGCCGGTGTTTGTGCAGCGCGTGGCCTTCGATACGATCCTGCCCACCGGCAAGTACGACAAACACAAGGACTTGAATACCGGCTCCAACTACTTCTCCTTCAACCCCTACTGGGCCGCGACCTTGATGCCGGCACCGCGCTGGGAAGTGAGCTGGCGCCTGAATTACCTGTACAACTTCAAGAACGACGATCCAGCCAGCAGCTCGGCGCAGTTCTTTGAAGGGCGACCGGTGCGCGACACCCAAGCAGGGCAATCGGCCTGGGCCAACTTTACGGCCTCGTACGAGGTGTTCCCGAAGGTCTCGGTCGGGATCAACGGCTATTACTTCCGGCAGATTTCGGATGACCAGGTCAACGGCGACCGCTTGAGTAATTCCCGCGAGAAAGTCCTCGGCATTGGCCCTGGCCTGTTCTGGAAGATCACTGAGGACAAGGCGTTCTGGCTCAATACCTATAAAGAAACCGGCGTAGAGAACCGCAGCAAAACCGATTACGCCGTGCAAGTTCGCTACGTCCATAAGTTCTGACTGAGGTGATGTGTGATGAATGCGCTCGACTCCATCGATAGCAAGCAATCACTGGGCGCTATCTGCCTGATGATGGTCATTTCCCTGGGAACGCTGCAGATCCAGCCGATTCTGGGCGGCGCGTTGATTGATCAACTGGGTGTGCCGCTCAATGCCATCGGCACGATTTTCGCCGCCGAGCTGATCGCGATGGCCATCGCCTGCGGCGCCTGTGCGCTGTTGATGGCGCGTGTCGACCGCCGCCGCTTTGCCCTGGTAGCGTTGTTGATCCTGGCCGCTGGCAACCTGGTCAGCACCCAGCTTCACAGCCAGGCATGGCTGGTGGTCTTCAGAATCATCTGCGGCGCCAGCGGTGGCGCGGTCATGGCGGTGGTGTATGCGACCGCGGCACTGCGCAGGTCCAAAGATGCGACCTTTGCGGTGATCAATATCGGCAACCTGTTATGGGGCATGCTGCTGGTCACCTCCATGCCCCTGCTGTTGCGGGGGTTTGGCGTACAGGGTGCCTTTTGCCTGCTGGCCATCACCAGCCTGCTCGCCGCACTGGGTTGCTGGAGAATACCCAGGCACTACCCGGACGCCCAACGCATCGCCCATGGCGCAGCCCGGCCGTTCGGGCTGACGTCGATGCTGCTGATCGCGCTGTTTGCGCTACTGTTCTTCGGGCACTCCGCCCTGTGGGTGTATCAGGAACGCATCGGCAAAAGCCTGGGCCTGGAGCCCCAGCAGATCGGCGCCATCCTCGGTGGCAGCATCCTGGCGGGCGCCCTGGGTGCCGGCCTTTCCGGGCTGATCGGGCGGCGTCTGGGGCTATTGTTCCCGCAACTGTTGAGCTTCGGCACTGCGTTACTGGCCACCCTGATCATGGTCTACGGCGACAGCACCGTGGCATTCGCCACCACGGCTTGCCTGATTCATATGGTGTGGTTTTTCAGCTTGCCGTACCTGCTGTCCATGGCCGCCGAACTCGACCCCTCCGGTCGATTGGCCGGCCTTGGCAACGCAGCGATTTTCGTCGGTCAGGGCCTTGGCCCCTTTGGCGCCGCGCTGGTAGTCGGTGAAGGGCACTTTCGCGCGGTGGGTTGGCTCGCCGCCTGCGCTTATATGCTGGCCTTGATCATCTCGTGCCTGGTGGTGGCCCGTTTCCGTCGAGGCGTGAAGCCTTGTGGGCAGGCCCTGGCAACCCAATCCGCCTGAACGACGTCAACCAAACCGCTCAATGAGATCACGCAATGAATACGCCATTCCCCAATACCCCCGAATTTTCCGGGGCGCTGTATACACCCAGCCGCGTCGAGGGCGAGGTGTACGACCTTGAAGTCGAAGGCACCCTTCCCGAGTCGATCCGTGGCACTTTTTATCAGGTGTCGCCGGACCCGCAGTACCCGCCGATGCTCGGCAGCGATATTTTCTTCAACGGCGATGCCCTGGTCAGCGGTTTTTACTTTGAAGGCGGCAAGGTCTCGCTGCGTCGACGCTATGTGCTGACCGATCGCCTGGTCGCTCAACGCCGTGAAGGGCGTTCGCTCAACGGCGTGTACCGCAACGTCTACACCAACGACCCGCTCGCGGCCAAAAACAACACCACCGCCAACACCTCGGTGATCCCGCACAACAATGTCCTGCTGGCGCTCAAGGAAGATGCCATGCCCTGGGCCCTGGACCCACAGACGCTGGAAACCCTCGGCGAGTGGAATTTCGACGGGCAGATCAACTCTGCAACGTTCACTGCCCACCCCAAGCTCGACCCCGTCACCGGCAACCTCCTGGCCTTCAGCTACGAAGCCAAAGGCGACGGCACACCCGACATGGCCTATTTCGAGATTTCGCCGCAGGGAAAACTGCTGCATGAAATCTGGTTCCAGGCCCCCTATGCAGCGATGGTCCACGACTTCGCGGTCACCGAACATTATGTGGTGTTCCCGCTGATCCCGCTGACGGTAGATGTCGAGCGCATGAAAAACGGCGGCCAGCATTTCCAGTGGCAACCCGAGCTGCCCCAGCTGTTTGCCGTGGTCCCCCGCCACGGCCACGCGCGCGACGTGCGCTGGTTCAAAGGGCCCAAGGACGGCTTCCAGGGCCACACCCTGAATGCGTTCGACGAAGGCGGCAAAGTCTATCTGGACATGCCCGTCACCGGCGGCAACATCTTTTACTTCTTCCCCCAGGCGGACGGTTTTGTACCGCCACCGGAAACCCTGGCCGCCAGCCTGATGCGCTGGGTGTTCGACCTCAACAGTGCGCAAGATGAACTGCAACCCCAGGCGCTGACCGACTACCCCTGCGAGTTTCCCCGCTGTGATGACCGCTACATCGGGCGCAAATATGAACATGGATTCCTGCTCGCCTTCGATCCAGAGCGCCCCTACAACCCGTCGAACGGGCCGATGCCGTTCCAGTTCTTTAACCTGCTGGCTCACCTCAACCTCACCACCGGTGTCACCGATGCCTGGTTTCCCGGTGACAGCGGCTGCTTCCAGGAACCCATTTTCATTCCACGCTCCGCTGACGCCGCGGAAGGCGATGGCTACGTGGTGTGCCTGCTCAACCTGATTGCCGAAGGCCGCAGCGAACTGGTGGTGCTGGACGCCTCCGCCATGGCCGCCGGCCCCATCGCACGCATCAAAATCCCGTTCCGCCTGCGCATGTCACTGCATGGCTGCTGGGCACCGCGCTAAATCGTCCCAGCGTTCCCCCTTTCGCGCGTCACGCCCGTGGCCATCCACTTGCTGGAATGGCACGGGCTGCCTGGCATTGCCGGCCTCGATCCGATGATCGAACAGAAAAATCGCATTTATTTCATATTGCAGGATTTATGCATAAATC
This sequence comes from Pseudomonas sp. G11, assembly GCF_029457515.1. Classification (NCBI taxonomy): domain Bacteria; kingdom Pseudomonadati; phylum Pseudomonadota; class Gammaproteobacteria; order Pseudomonadales; family Pseudomonadaceae; genus Pseudomonas; species Pseudomonas sp. G11. Next base: position 2,787,732 of record NZ_CP120377.1, on the reverse strand, counting down.
CCACTTTACAGGATAAATGTGCAGGACTAGATTAACCCCATTGCCGCCATCTCCCGCTGCCCTTTACGAGAGGACACTTCATGAAACTCGCAAGCTTCATTGTTCACGGCCGTACGACCTACGGTGTGGTCGACGGTGACCAGTTGATTGACCTGGAATCGGTCAAGCCCACCGTTGGCACGGACCTCAAGCAAGCCATCACCGCCCATCGCCTCGGGGAACTGACCCCAACCGTGCTGGCGTCATTGCCCCGCGTCGCAATCGCGGACGTGACGTTCCTGCCAGTGATCGCAAACCCCGGCAAAGTGCTGTGCATCGGCATCAACTACGCCACCCACGTGCGTGAAACCGGGCGTGACATGCCAACCTACCCGATGATTTTCACGCGCTTCGCCGACAGCCAGGTGGCGCACCTGCAACCGATCATTCGTCCGAAGGCTTCGCACAAACTGGACTTCGAAGGCGAGCTCGCGGTGGTCATCGGCAAAACCGCGCGGCACGTCAAGGCAGCGGATGCATTGGACTATGTGGCCGGTTATGCCTGCTACAACGATGGCAGCGTCCGCGACTGGCAGAAGCACACCATTCAGTTCGTGCCGGGTAAGAATTTCCCCAACACCGGCGGCTTCGGTCCCTGGCTGGTAACGCGCGATGAGATCGGCGACCCGCAGGACCTGGAATTGACCACGCGCCTGAACGGCGAAGTGATGCAACACACCTGCACCAGCGACATGATTTTCAGTGTGCGCCAGTTGATCGAGTACTGCTCCACCTTCACCGAACTGGCGCCCGGCGATGTGATTGTCAGCGGCACCACCGGCGGCGTCGGCGCCTTCCGCGAACCAGCGGTCTGGATGAAGCCCGGCGATACCGTCGAAGTCGAGATAGCCGGCATCGGCATTCTGCGCAACAACATCGCCGACGAGCAGTAAGCCATGCAGCCATTGTCTGAAGCAGAACAGCTGTCCGAACAGGACGCCGATAGCAAAGGTTCGAGCCTTGAACGCATGCTGCGGGTACTGGATTTATTCACCGAAGCCAGCCCGATCTGGGCGGTCGACGAAATGGGCGCCGCGCTGGGCTATACGCGCTCGACCATCTATCGCTATGTGCGCGAACTGGCCGAGGCGAGCCTGTTGTTTCAGGTCGAAGCCGGACGCTACGCACTCGGCGCGCGGATTATCACCTGGGACCGCCAACTGCGCCTGAGCGACCCCCTGGTGCGCGCCGCACAGTCGCTGGAACACGACCTGCCACGCTGGAGCGAACAACAGGTCTGGCTGATCTGCCGGCTGTTCAAGGACCAGGTGGTGTGTATCCACCAGCATGGCGAGTTGTTCAGTGAGGTCAGCTACTCCCGGGGCTCACCCAGGCCGCTGTTCCTCGGCGCAACGTCGAAGGCGATCCTCGCCAACATGACCTCGCGCCAGCACAACCAACTGTTCCTGGAAAACCCTGATGAAGTGCGCGCCAGCCACCTGGGCCAGACCTGGGAACAGTTCCGCCGCTCGCTGCAGCAACTGCGCCGCCAGGGCTATGTCGCCAGCGCGGCGGAAATCGATCCCGGCGTCTACGGCCTGGCGGCGCCGATCTTCGACAGCGACGGCAAGGTGGTCGGCAGCATCAGTTGCGTGCGCCCGATCCAGCAGCGCGACAACGCCCAGGAAGCGCAACAAGGGGCACAGATGCTGGCCCTCGCGCAGACGCTGTCGCAACGCATGGCGGCGCTGACCCATCGCCCGCCGCAGCCGGACTGAAACCTTTGGAAGGGAATAACAATGACACCCCTCAACAGCTTCAGCACTCAAGTCCTGATCGTCGGCGCCGGCCCCACCGGGCTGACCCTGGCCAACCTGCTCGGCCAGGCCAATGTGGACACCCTGATCATCGACCGCAAACCCGGCACCGTGACCGAACCCCGCGCCGTTTCGATCGATGATGAATCCTTGCGCACCATGCAGGCGATCGGGCTGGATGACGCCGTGTTACGCGACGTCGTGCCCGGCTACGGTGTGCATTACTTCACCCGCGCAGGCGGCCGTTGCTTTGGCAAGGTCGAGCCCACCGGCAGGTTATATGGGTTCCCCAAGCGTAATGCGTTTCGCCAGCCGCTGTTCGAAAGCACGCTGAAGGTCGGCCTTGAACGTTTTGCCAACCTGACAGCGCGCTTCAATCACGAACTGCTCGAGTTCACTCAAGACCAGCACGGCGTGCGCGCGTTGATCAAGGATGCCGATGGCCAACTGCTCGACGTCAAGGCCAGCTACCTGATCGCCTGCGACGGCGGTCGCAGCCCGGTGCGCAAGCAACTGGGGATCGAGATGGTAGGGTCGAGTTTTTCCTCACGCTGGCTGGTGGTCGACACCGACCAGGACGACGACCCCTTCTGGCAAACCCGCGTGTATTGCGATGCCCGGCGCCCGGTGGTGGAAGTGCCCGGCCCGCACCATACTCGGCGCTTTGAGTTCCAGCTCAAGTCGGGCGAAACCGATGCGCAGGTGCTCAGCCCCGAATGCCTGCACACGCTGCTTCGTCCGTTCAAGGGCGATGCCCCGGTGTCTATCGTGCGCAAGACGGTCTACACCTTTCATGCCCGCGTCGCCGAGCGTTGGCAGGTCGGCCGCGTATTTCTTGCCGGCGATGCCGCCCACTTGACCCCGCCCTACGCCGGGCAAGGGATGAACAGCGGCGTTCGCGACGCGCACAATCTGGGCTGGAAGCTGATCGCTGTGCTCAAGGGCCAAATGGCCGCAACCGCCCTGCTGTCCTACGAAAGCGAGCGGCGCGACCATGCCTGGGCCTTGATCAAGCTGGCCCTGAACCTTGGCTTGGTCATGGCGCCAGCCACCGTGCTGCGGGCTCGCCTGATCAGCGCGGCCTTCGCGTTAATCGGCCTGGTGCCGCCGCTGCGCGATTATTTCCTGCAAATGCGCTTCAAGCCCAAACCACGTTTTACCAAAGGCCTGGTATTGCCCGAAGGCAAGGCCGGGAAGCTGGCCTGCGGGCAAATGTTTCCTCAGCCATTGCTGACCGATGCCCAAGGCCACACACAACTGCTGGACACGACCATTGGTGCCGGTTTTGCCCTGATCCAATATGGCGACCCCGCTCGCCAGCGCCTGGATGAACTGCGCCACGGCCTTTGGGACCACCTGGAAGCCAAGCGCATCCTGATCCTGCCGGCGCACGTGCAGGCCCTGCCATCACTGCCCGGCTGCACCGTGCTGCACGACCGCGAGGATGCGCTCAAGGACCTGCTCGGCGACAGCCACACGTTTGTGCTGCTGCGCCCGGATCGCTATGTGGCCGCCATCTTCGACCTGGCCACACAAGACCAGGCCGCTGGCGCATTGCAGTCGTTGTTCGGCATCACCCTGACGAACCATCGCGTGGATCAGCCGGCGATGGCGCCCGTCTACCCCTGAACCTTCAGCCCCAGAGGTGTTTATGCAAACCTTGCAGACTTCCACTCCCGCACGCCTGTGTTACCTGCACCTGGCGAGCAAAGCGCCCCAGCAGCAAGTCGATTTCTATCGGCGCCTGCTGGACATGGACAGCCTGGCGCAAGCCGACGGCAGCTGGCTGCTCCAGGGGCCTCAACGGGCCATGCTGATCTCGCCCGCCGACCATAGCGGCCTGCTCGCGGCGGCGTACGACCTGGGCAGCCAAGCACACTTGAGCGAGCTGCGCACGCGCCTGGTCGGCAACGGTTGTAACGTCGAGGCGCTCGACTCGCCGTTGCTGGAGGCGGGCGCCTTTCAAATCCGTGACCCCCAGGGTCGACAAACCGTATTTGGGGTGTCTCGCGGCGCGTCCACGGTCGACCGCAAGGGCATGCCGGGCCGCCTGCAGCACGTGGTGTTCCAGACCACGGAGCTGGAAGCGATGATCGACTTCTACGTCAACACGGTGGGCTTCACCGTCTCGGACAATGTCGTCGACGAGCAGAGCGGCCAGCTCACCACCTGCTTCCTGCGTTCGGACGATGAGCACCATTCGCTGGCGTTCTTCCGCGGATCGAAAAACGAGTGGGATCACCACTGTTACGAAACCAACGAATGGAACGACATTCGCGACTGGGGCGACCGCTTCGCCAAGGAACGCATCACCTTGTTCTTCGGCCCGGGACGACATGGCCCAGGCAACAACCTGTTCTTCATGGTGGTCGATGCCGATCGCAACCGCCTGGAGTTCTCGGCCGAGCTGGAGATCACCGAGGCCACGCGCCCGCCTGGCGTCTGGCCGCAGGAGGAATACACCCTCAACTCCTGGGGACGCGCCTGGATCCGAAGCTGAATACGCACAACCTAAAGGGTCTGCCCTCACCCACCCTCAATCGACGCGGCTACCTGCCTCAAAGGTAAGACAATGACAACTCCAATACTCGCGGCCTACGCCATCAACGGCGACCAATACATCAACGGCACCTGGCGCGCCGGTGGTTCGACACGACGCCTGGACGACCGCAACCCCTTCAACGGCGAACCCTTGCTGGAAATGCCCCTGGCCTCGGTGGCCGACCTGGATGACGCCTACCAGGCCGCCCAGCGCGCACAGACCGACTGGGCCGCGCTGCACCCGACCGAGCGCGGCGCACAGCTGGAAAAGCTCGCCCAGGTCATCCAGAACCGCCGCGAAGAAATCATCGACTGGCTGATCTGTGAGTCCGGCAGTACCCGCATCAAGGCGGGCATGGAGTGGCAGTTCACCCTCAACCTGGTTCGCGAGTGCACCACCCTGCCGATGCAGGTTGAGGGGCGGATCCTGACCAGCTACAAGCCTGGTGAGCAGAGCTTCGTGTTTCGCGAACCACTGGGGGTGGTCGGTGTGATCAGCCCGTGGAACTTCCCGCTGTACCTGAGCATGCGTTCCGTGGTGCCGGCACTTGCGCTGGGTAATACCGTGGTACTCAAGCCGGCCAGCGACACGGCAGTGACCGGCGGCCTGCTGATTGCCCACCTGTTCGAAGAAGCCGGGTTCCCGGCCGGTTCGCTGAACGTGGTGGTCGGCGCGGGTTCGGAGATTGGCGATGCCTTCGTCGAACACCCGATACCGAGCCTGATCTCTTTCACCGGTTCCACCGATGTGGGACGCAATGTCGGACGCATCGCCACCGGTGGCAAGCACATCAAGCGGGTGGCGCTGGAGCTGGGCGGCAACGCGCCGCTGGTGGTGCTGGAGGATGCGGACATCGAGATCGCGGCGCATGCCGCCGTGGTCGGGCGCTTCCTGCATCAGGGCCAGATTTGCATGAGCGTCAACCGGGTCATTGTGGATCGCTCGCTGTATGCCGATTTCGCAGCGCTGGTGGTCGAGCGCGTGCGCAATCTCAAGACCGGTGACCCGGCCCAGGCCGATACGGTGATCGGGCCGGTGGTCAACCAAAGTCAGCTCGACGGTCTGCTGGGGAAGATCGCCGCCGCCGAGCGCGCCGGTCTCAAGCAGTTGTGTGGCGGCCAGGCGCGCGGGCTGGTGCTGCCGGCCCATGTCTTTGGCGAAGTGGGCCCCGACCAGGCCCTGGCTCGCGATGAAACCTTCGGGCCGTTGCTGCCGTTGATGATCGCGCAAAACCAGGCCCATGCCCTGGAGTTGGCCAACGCCAGCGAGTACGGTCTGTCCAGTGCGGTGTTTACCCGCGACATGGCGCGCGGCCTGAGCTTTGCCCGTGGCATCGTGGCGGGCATGACCCATATCAACGACATCACGGTCGATGATCAGCCCAATGCGCCGTTCGGCGGCGAAAAGAACTCCGGCCTTGGCCGCTTCAATGGTCACTATGCCTTGGATGAATTCACCCGGGCCCATTGGGTGACCTGGCAAGCCGGGAGCCATCACTACCCGTTCTGATCGTCTGCGAGGATCGGGCAGGGTCCAGCCCTGCCCCGTCTGCCCAAAACAAAAAACAAAAGGCGAAACCAATGAATAATCTAGCCTGTGTGTCCACCGAACAGGTCATGCGCTCCGATCGGCTGATGAAGTGGAAAGAATTCATGAGCGATCATCTGGGCCGCACGCCGGAGTATATAAAGCGCCTGGAATCCACCCACATCGACCCGCTGCACAACGGTAATTTCCAGGGGCGACTGGAATACGGCGACCTGGGCCAGTTGCGTTTCTGCCGCATGACCGCCAGTGCCCATCGCTATTCACGTCACCTGAGCCAGGCGCTCGATGTGCTCGACACCCCGCGTATGCTGATATTGCAAATCGCCGGTGTCAGTCACTTCGAGCAAGGCCAGAAAAGCAGCGCCGTCGCGCCGGACGAGATGCTCCTGGTCGACTGCGGCAAACCCTTCAGCGTCACCAGTACCCAGGGCTGCGAGCACTTTATCCTGCTGTTCCAGGGGGCTGCCGGGCAACTGACCCAGACCGGCGACATGCACTTGAGTGGCCGCAACGGGCTGGGGCGCATGCTGATGCACTTGATCAGCGACGCCTACCACCAATACCCCTTGCTCAACAGCCACTCGGCGGGGCTGATCGGCGACAGTATCGCCGGGCTGCTGAACAATGCGCTGAAGAACAAGCAAGATGAAAAGCAGCTCGACCATGACTTCCGCTTCTTCAAGCAGAACCGCCTCAAGGCCTACATTGAGCGCCACCTGGCCGACCGCGACCTGAGCATCGAACGCATCGCCAACGCCGAGCAGTGTTCGGTGCGCAGTTTGCATCGGGCATTCCAGGACGAACTGGGGTGCAGCGTCAGCGAGTACATCTGGCAGCGTCGGTTGTCCCGCTGCGCCGAAGACCTGCGCAACCACGAGCAGGCCCATCGCTCCCTCACCGAAATAGCCTACGCCTGGGGTTATGGCAGCAGCTCCCATTTCAGCCGGCACTTCAAGTCGACATTCGGCATGTCGCCCCGGCTGTTTCGTGAGACCGCCAGCGACGCCCGCGCCAACTCCACCGCGGCGTAACCCCAGGCACCGCCCATCCACACCGAGGTCAGGCTGGACGGGCCTGGCAACGCATGCAGGTCACCTCGTGTAGGTCGTCACACGGCTCAAAAGTCATCCTTGACGTTTGCGCCCTGGATCTTGAACGCTCGGTTTTGCAGATAAACACTGCGGATAAAGTTGTATTTATCGCCAGTGATGAGCTTTTCAGATTTCAGGTATTGGGCACGCCCGTCGATCATGCTCACGCCGTACAGGCTATTGCGCGTCGGAACGTCGCCGATGTAACGGACCGGGTTGGCGTAGGCATCGGACAGGATCGCGGGTGCATCGCGAAGCGTGCTTGGCCCCAGGAATGGCAGTACCAGGTAAGGGCCGCTGTTGACGCCCCAGTGCCCCAGGGTTTGGCCAAAGTCTTGGTCACTGCGTTGCAGCCCCATCGGCGTCGCGACGTCGATCATCCCCACCAGGCCCAGCGTGCTGTTGAGCAAAAAGCGACTGGTATCCACGCCGGCACTGTGAAATTTGGCTTGAAGTACATTGTTAGCCAGGTTTTTCACCTCCCCCAGATTGTTGAAGACGTTATGAATACCGTCCTGGACCCTACGGGGGGTGATGAATTGATAGCCTTGGGCGAGCGGTTTGAGTGCATACGTATCCAACGTGTCATTGAATGCAAAGATCGATCGGTTGAACCCCTCCCATGGGTCCTCGTCGGAATCCGCACGGCACAGCGGTGACAGCGTGATGAAACAGGCGCAGGCCAGTGCCTGGGCGCGACGGCTTAAGGTGAAACGAAAGGCACGCATGTTTGTTCCCCAATGAATGAAGTCACCCGATTTGATCCACGCAAGCCGTTCCATCGCTGCGGTTATGTGTGTATGCGGCAGAGTCTTTTCGCCTGGGCCTTCAGTTCCAGCCGCCGCCTAACACTTTGTAGAGCGTGATGCGGTTGCTCTGCTCGGTCAGGCGCAGGGTGATCAGGTCTTGCTGTGTACTGTAGAGGGAGCGTTGCGCATCCAGGGCTTCGAGGTAGCTTTTCGACCCGCCACGATAGAGGGCATCGGAGAGTTCGAAGCTTTTGCGGCTGGCGTCGGTCAGCGCCTGTTGCGCGGCGATCCGGCGATCCAGGGTGCTGCGCACCGCCAGCGCGTCGGCCACTTCACGGAACGCGGTCTGCAGGGTTTGCTGGTAGGTCTGCACCTGGATATCACGTTCGACCTTGGCCGAGTCCAGGGTCGCGCGGTTACTGCCCGCGTCAAAAATCGGCACGCTGATGCTCGGGGCAAAGGTCCAGGCACCGCTGCCGGATTTGAACAGGCCGGCCAACGCCGCGCTGGAGGAGCCGGCATTGGCGGTCAGGCTGATGCTGGGGTAAAACGCCGCGCGCGCCGCGCCGATATCGATATTGGCGGACTTGAGGGTGTGTTCGGCCGACAGCACATCCGGGCGTTGTTGCAGCAGGCTGGAAGGCAGGCCCGCGGGTATCTGCACCAGCACGGCCGCTGACTCCAGGTGCGTGCCCGGCAACAGGGCCTCGGGCACGTCACTGCCGACCAACAGGCGCAAGGCATTGCGGTCCTGCAGAATCTGGCTCTCGTAGGACGCCACATCGCCCCGCGCCGACTCGACCGTGGTCTGGGCTTGGGCCACGGACAGCGCGGAGGAGCCGCCCAGAGCATAGCTGCGCTGGGTCAGGTCGTAGGTGGCCAACTGGCTGGTCAGGGTTTCCTGGGCCAGCAGCAGCCGTTCGTTGTCGGCCGCCAGGGTCAGCCAGGCGGTGGCCACTTCGGCCACCAGGCTGATTTGCGTGCTGCGCCGGGTTTCCGTCAGCGCCAGGTAGTCTTCCAGGGCCTCGTCCCGAAGGTTGCGTACCCGGCCAAACACGTCCAGTTCATAGCTGCTCAGCCCCAATTGCGCACTGTAATCGTGGGTGGTGGCCGCCGTGCCGGTATTGGACAACGACCCCGGCGTACGGCTATGGGTGCCGCTGACGCTCGCATCAAGGGTGGGAAACAGGTCCGCGCGCTTGATGCGGTACTGCGCCTGGGCCTTCTCCACGTTCAGGTTGGCCAGGCGCAAGTCGCGGTTATTGGCCAGCGCCAACGCCTGCAACTGCGCCAGGCGGCTGTCGGTGAAGAACTGCTGCCATTTGACGTCGGCGCCCACCTGCCCTTTCGGCAGGCTGGCCGCCGGCAGCCATTGCCCGGAGACGGGCGCTTCAGGCCGCTCATACTGGGGCGCCAGGTTGACGCAGCCGCCCAGGACCATGGCGGCCAGTAAAGGCCAATGTGACTTGATCATGCATCACCTGTCGAGGCAGATTGACGAGCACTGCGCTCGCGGCCGAAACGGCGGCGGATCAGCACAAAAAACAGCGGTACAAAGAAGATCCCCAGCACCGTGGCGCTGAACATCCCGCCCAGTACGCCGGTACCGATGGCCTGACGTCCGGCGGAGCCTGCGCCGGTACTCAAGGCCAGCGGCAACACGCCGAACATGAAGGCCAGGGACGTCATCAGGATCGGCCGCAGGCGCTGGCGCACCGCGATCAGCGTCGCGTCGATCAGGCTGTTGCCCTGCTCTTGCAGGTGCTTGGCGAACTCAACGATCAGGATCGCGTTTTTCGCCGCCAGGCCGACGGTGGTCAACAGCCCCACCTGGAAATACACGTCGTTGCTCAACCCCGCGACGCGGGTCGCCAACACGGCGCCAATCACCCCCAGGGGCACCACCAGAATCACCGAGAACGGCACCGACCAACTCTCGTAGAGTGCGGCCAGGCACAGGAACACAAACAATACGGAGAGGGCATAGAGCAGCGGGGCCTGGGAGCCGGATAGCCGCAACTGATAGGACTGCCCGGTCCATTCGTAGCCGATGCCCTGGGGCAATTGCCGGACAATGGCTTCCACCGCGTCCATCGCGTCGCCGGAGCTCACCCCTGGCGCGGGGTCACCGACGATTTCCAGGGAGGCGTTACCGTTGTAGCGTTCCAGCAAGGGTGAGCCGTAACTCCAGGTGCTGCTGGCAAACGATGAGAACGGCACCATTTCATTGTTGCTGTTGCGCACGAACCAATGATCAAGGTCCGCGGCCTGCATGCGCGCGGATGCCTGGCCCTGCACGTAGACTTTTTTCACCCGGCCCTGGTTGAGAAAGTCATTCACATAAGTACCGCCCAACGCCGTCGACAAGGTGGTGTTGATGTCGCTGGTACTCAGGCTCAGGGCCCCGGCCTTGCGGTCGTCGATGCTGACCTTGAGCTGCGGCGCATCGTCCAGGCCGTTGCTGCGAACCCCGAGCAAACGTGGATCCTTTCTGGCCAGCTCAAGAAACTGTTCGCGGGCCGCCACCAGTGCATCGTGGCCCAGGCCAGCGAGGTCCTTGAGTTGCAGGTCAAAGCCCGAGCTTTGGCCCAGGCCGCGTACGGTCGGCGGTTGCATGACGAACGCGTCGGCATCCCCGATGCTGGCCAGTGCCAGGGTCGCCCGTTGGGCAATGGCCGCCGCACCCTGGCCGGGCCCACCGCGTTCGTCCCAGTCCTTGAGGCGGATAAACGCGCGCGCGGTGTTCTGGCTGTTCCCCCCCATGCCCAGCCCGCTGATGCTGATCATCGCTTCGACTTCGGGCTGTTTGAGGATGTAGTCCTCGAACTGCTTGATCACCGCCTGGGTGCGGCTGTCCGTCGCGCCGACCGGCAACTGGATCTGTGCCAGGAGGATCCCTTGGTCTTCGTCCGGCAGAAACGACGTGGCCAGGCTCATGTAGCCCACCGCCATGACCACCAGCACCCCGCCATAGAGCAGCAGGCTGCGCACCCAACGCCGCAACACCACGCCCACCCAACGCTCGTAAGCGGCGCTGGCACGTTCAAAGGTGCGGTTGAACCCGCCGAAGAACCCGCGCTGGGCCGCATGCCCCTGGCCATCGTGGGTTTTGAGCAACGAAGCGCACAGCGCGGGGGTCAGCGTCATCGCCACCAACACCGAGAGGACCATGGCCGAGACAATGGTCACCGAAAACTGCCGATAGATAATCCCGGTGGAACCGCCGAAAAACGCCATGGGGATAAACACCGCGCTCAGCACCAGCGTGATGCCGACCAGTGCGCCGCTGATTTCGCGCATCGATTGACGCGTGGCCGCCACAGGCGATAGCCCCTCCCCCATCAGCCGCTCTACGTTTTCCACCACCACAATGGCGTCGTCCACCAGCAAGCCAATCGCCAGGACCATGGCAAACATCGTCAAGGTGTTGATCGAATAGCCAAACATCGCCAACACGCCGAACGTGCCCAGCAACACCACCGGCACGGTAATCGCCGGGATCAGCGTCGCGCGCAGGTTTTGCAGGAACAGGAACATGATCAACACCACCAGCACGATGGCCTCGCCCAAGGCCTTGACCACTTCCTCGATGGACAGGCTGACAAACGGCGTGGTGTCGTAGGCAATCACGTTTTTAAGCTGCATTTCAGTCGGGTAGAACGGCTCCATCTCCTTGAGCTTGGCCTTGACCGCCTTGCCGACGTTCAGCGCATTCGCGCCTGCCGCCAGTTGCACCCCCATGGCCGCCGCGGGCTTGCCGTTGAGGGCGGTGCTGATGTCGTAGCTCTCGCTGCCCAGTTCCAGGGTCGCGATATCGCCCAGCAACACCACGGCACCGTCGCTGCTGGACTTGACCACCACATCACGAAACGCTTCGACGGTCTGCAGTTTGCTGCGGGCACTGATCGTGGCGTTCAACTGCTGCCCCTTGATCGCCGGCAATGCCCCCAGTTGCCCGGCGGAGACTTCGGTGTTCTGCGCCTCCAGGGCACTGCTGACGTCCGAAGGCATCAGCGCGTACTTTTCCAACAGGGCCGGGTCCAGCCAGATACGCATGGCATAGCCTGCCCCCAATGTCTGCACATCGCCGACCCCGTCTATGCGGCTGATGGAGTCCAGCAAGGTGGTGGAAATGTAGTCGCCGATCTGGGTGCCGGTCACGCTGGGGTCATCCGATGCCAGGGCGACAATCATCAGGAAGTCCGAGCCGCCCTTGGTCACGGTCAGGCCTTCGCTTTGTACCGATTGCGGCAGTCTCGACTCGGCTTGTTGCAGCTTGTTCTGTACCTGCATTTGGGCGACATCCGGGTCGGTGCCGGCGGTGAACGTCAAACTGATGCTGGCACTGCCCGCCGAACTGCTGGTGGCCGACATGTAGGTCAGGTTATCCAGGCCTTTCATCTGCTGTTCGATGACCTGGGTCACCGAGTCTTCCACGGTCTTGGCCGAGGCCCCGGTGTAGGTCGCGGAAATCTTCACCGTAGGTGGCGCGATGTCCGGGTATTGCTCCAACGGCAACTGGCTGATGGAGAGGCTGCCACCGAGCATGATCACGATGGCGATGACCCAGGCGAAAATCGGTCGATCAATAAAAAAGTGCGCCACGCTTAACCCTCCTTCACAGGGGTGGGTGGCGTGGCCGCTTGCGCGCTGGCGTCCTGCGCCTGGACTGCGGCACCGGCACGGACTTTTTGTCCGCCTTCGACAATCAACTGGTCACCCGCCTTGAGGCCTGCCGTGACCCACCATTGATTGCCCACCGCGCGATCAATGCTCAGCTGACGTTGTTCCACCTTGCCGTCGACCACCAGTAGCGCCGTGGTCACACCGCTGGCGCTGCGGGTCACTGCTTTTTGCGGAACCAGAATGGCCTGGTCATTGCGGGCCTGCTCCAGCACCGCGCGGACATACATGCCCGGTAGCAGCAGGTGGTCTGGATTGGCGAACTCCGCGCGCAGGGTGACGGTGCCCGTCCCCTCGTTGACACTGACGCCGCTGACCTTGAGCCGCCCTTGCTGGTTGTAAGTGCTGCCATCGTCCAGCTTCAGGCTGACCCGCGCCTGGCCGTCACCGTTGGACTGCAACACGCCGCTGGCCAGGTCCCGCTTGAGCCGCAGCAATTGCGTGGTCGATTGGGTAACGTCCACATAGATCGGATCGAGTTGCTGCACCGTGGTCAATGCACTGTCCTGATTGGCCACCACCAGCGCGCCAGGGGTCACGGTGGACGTTTCGATGCGCCCGCTGACCGGCGAGGTGATACGTGTGTACGCCAGGTTGATCCGGGCAGTTTCGACTTCCGCCTCGGCGACTTGCACATCGGCGGCAGCCGTCAGCAAGGTCGCCTGGGCGTCCTCGTTATCCTGCTGGCTGATGGCATTGATCTTCACCAGTTCCGCGTCGCGCCTGGCGGTGCTCTGCGCCGATTTAAGCGTGGCGCGAGCCTTGGCCAGGCTCGCCTGGGACTGCGCCAGCGCGGCGGTATAGGACGCCGCATCCAATTGGTACAGGGCCTGCCCGACCTTGACATCCGCGCCCTCGACAAACAGTCGCCGCTGGACGATGCCGCCCACCTGCGGACGGATCTGCGCCACCATGAACGCCTGGGTGCGCCCGGCCAACTCAGTGGTCAGCACCTGGCTCTGGGGCTTTATGCTGATCACCGAGACTTTGGGGGTGACCGCTTCAGGCGCCGGCTCGCCACCGGAGCAGCCACCCAACATGACCAGAATGATCAACGACAGGAAAACCGCGGCGGTTACCAGGAATTTGGCGATTATTTTCGTGGACATAGCTGCCTCTGCAAGACGGAATGGCTTGAGTCAGCGCCATCCTGCGAGGCAAATGTGCAGGAAAATTGAAGATTGCCCGACCGGGTTGAATCTTTCCGTCGCCAGGGCCTAAATGGTCCATCCATTCTTAACGGCCCACCTGCATGAAGTTGAGTATCTCCACCAAGCTGTTTATCGCGGTACTGGCCGGTGTGCTGCTGGTCATCCTGAGCATGGGCTTGGCGACGAGCTGGAGTTTTGGGCGCGGCTTTCTCGGGTATCTCAATGAGCAGGCGCTGGACCGCATGGCACCCGTGCTGCCACGCCTGGCCAGTGCCTATGCGCGTGAGGGGAATTGGGAGTTCCTGCGCAACCAGCCGGACCGCTGGTTTGACATTATGCGGCCCGAACTCGGCGAAGATCCGGCGAAGAACGACTTGCGTACCCCCATGGCCTCGGACCTGACGGGCGCGCTGTTTCGCATTGCATTGCTGGATAAACACAAAAAACGCGTGAACGGCTACCCGGATATCGGCAACGACGCCTTGTTGCGCCCGATCGTGGTGGCCGATGAAACCGTCGGCTGGCTGGCCGTGACCCCGTTCCAGAGCGTGACCGAGGCCGGCGGCGAACGGTTCCAGCAATACCAGTTACGCACCAGCCTGGTGATGGGCGCCTTTTCGCTGCTACTGGCGATGCTGATTGCCTGGTGGATCGCCCGCACGTTGTTAGAGCCGGTCAAACGGGTGGCCGCAGCGACCCATCGCCTGGCCAGCGGCGACTACAGCGGCCGCGTGGCGGTGGCCTCCAATGACGAAGTGGGCCAATTGGCCCGGGACTTCAATCAGCTCGCCTATACCCTGGAGCGCAATGAACAGATGCGTCGTGAGTTCATGGCCGATGTGTCCCACGAATTGCGTACCCCGCTGTCGGTGTTGCGCGGCGAGCTGGAGGCCATCGAGGATGGCGTGCGCACCCTGGACCAAGGCTCGATGAAATCCTTGCAAGGTGAGGTCGGCATGCTCAGCAAGCTGGTGGATGATCTGTATGAACTGTCCCTGGCGGATGTGGGCGCACTGACCTATCGCAAGAGCGCTTGCGCACTGGAGCCGCTGCTGCGCAACAGTGTGGCGATGTTCCAGGAGCGCTTGCACGCCCAGCACCTGCGCATCGAACTGGACTTGCCATCCCAGCCCCTGGAACTGCTGGCCGACGCCAATCGCTTGCAGCAATTGTTTTCCAACCTGCTGGAAAACGCCGTGCGCTACACCGACCCGCAGGGGCTCATACGCATCCGCGCCGGCCTGGATCGCACCGACGTGTGCATTGACGTTCTAGACTCCGGCCCAGGCGTTTCAGCCGAACAACTGCCGCGCCTGTTCGAGCGTTTCTATCGCGGTGAATCGTCGCGCAACCGCGCCAGTGGCGGGGCCGGCCTGGGGCTGGCGATTTGTCACAGCATCGCCCTCGCCCACGGCGGCAGCCTCAGCGCCGCTCACTCCCCCCTCGGCGGTCTTTGGCTGACCCTGCGCCTGCCACGGAATACCTGACTCATGAGCGACGAAAGCCCGATCCTGATCGTCGAAGACGAACCGAAGCTGGCCGCACTGATGCGCGATTACCTGGTCGCCGCGGGCTACCCGACGCGCTGCCTGGACAACGGCTTGCAGGTGGTGCCGAGCGTGCGCGCCCAGGCACCGCGCCTGATCTTGCTCGACCTGATGCTACCCGGGCGCGACGGTATGCAAGTGTGCCAGGACCTGCGCGGGTTCAGCGCCGTACCGATCATCATGATCACCGCCCGAGTCGAAGAGGTGGACCGCCTGCAGGGCCTGGACCTGGGCGCCGACGACTACATCTGCAAGCCGTTCAGCCCGCGCGAGGTGGTAGCGCGAGTCAAAGCCATCCTGCGTCGCGGCCCCCACCTGCTGACCAGCACACCGCCGCGCCTGCTGATCGACGAAACGCAATACCGTGCGTCACTCGACGGTATCGAACTGGACCTCACGCCGCTGGAACTGCGCTTGCTCAGCACCTTTGCACGTTCCGCCGGGCGGGTGTTTTCCCGTGACCAACTGCTCGACAACATCTACTCCGACCACCGTGTGGTCACCGACCGCACGGTGGACAGCCATATCCGTAACCTGCGGCGTAAGCTGGAGCAGGCATGCCCTGGGGAAACGCCCATCGAGTCGTTGTATGGGGTGGGCTATCGGTTTCAGCTTTCCGGGGGCTGAGGTTTTGTCGAGGCCAAGGCAGTCTGCACCCTGGCAACGCCCCCCTTGACCATCCTAAAGGCCCTGGCTGGAGCAGCCCGAGCTGATCGCTCATTTGCAGGAAGAAAGTTTCGAGCGCCGTACCGCCAACACCTTGACCAGCATCGAGGCCTATCTACAAGAACTGGAAGTGGTACGCGCCCAGGGTTATGCCGAAGACCATGAAGAGTTCGAAGACAATATGCGCTGCCTGGCCGCACCGATCCGTGACCGTTTCGGCCACGTGATAGCGGGCATGAGCGTGTCCTTCCCCTGCTTTCGTTTTCGCGAAGAACTCAAGCAGGATTACGTTAATCGGCTGATGGAAGCCACCCAGCAGATTTCCAGACAATTGGGCTGGCAGGCAAAGTAGCCCAGGCGCCAGCGAACGTATTCGCCAGCGCCAGGGCAGGCAATCGGTTTACAGCGCCGGGGGTTTAGGGAATGCGCCACGGGCGTGTTCGTAGGCCTGGGCAACGCGTAATGCGAGGGCGTCCTGGAAACGCGGGGCAACGATCATCATGGCTACCGGCAAGCCGTCCGCAAGCCCCGCCGGGATCGACGTCGCGGGGTGCCCCGTGAGGTCAAACGGCGCGGTATTGGCGAGCATGTCCAGTGCACTGTGCACGTACTCCTCGACGGGCGCATCCGCGGCGGTCAACGGCGTGGCTACGAAGGGCATGGTGGGCAGCACCAATACATCAAAATCCTTGAATGCCTCGTCGTACTGGCGCGTCAGCTCCGGTACCAGCATCCGCGCCTTGGCGTAGTAGGCGCCATGCAGGTTTTTCAGGCTGTAGTGACCGGTCAACGCGACCGCTCGCACGCTACTGGACAACGCATCCGCGTGTTCACGGCGTTTTTCGCCGAAGTAACTCATGATGTCCGGGTCGTAATAACCGTCGACGTTCATGCCGTAACCATTGCCCTGCAACATCTGATACGCCGCGCCGTCAGTGGCAATCACGTTCCACAGATCCAATGCCACGCCCGTGTGCCACGGAGCACTCGCTTCGCCGACACTGGCGCCCAGGCTTTCAAGCTGGGCAACCGCCGCCTTGACCAGCGCATCCACCTGCGGCTCGGACATCCCCGGGATCGCAAACCCCTCTCGCAGCAAGCCGATCTTCAAGCCGGCAACGCCCTGGTCCAGCGTCGCGAGGCAGTTGACCGCGGGTGGACTCTTTTGCCGGGAATCAAGCCCATCGGCTCCCGCAATGACATCGAGCATCACTGCCACATCGCGCACGTTATTGGCCATCGGGCCCACGTGATCGATGGTTCGCTCAATCGGGAACGCCCCGGTGTAAGGCACCAGGCCGTAAGTCGGTTTGTGCCCGACGATGCCGCTCCAGGCCGACGGCATCCGGATCGAACCGCCCTGATCGCCGCCGATGGCCATGTCGACTTGGCCAAGCGCCACCAGCACCGCGCTTCCGCTGGACGAGCCGCCTGCATTGCGCGTCAGGTCCCACGGGTTTTTAACCGGGCCGCTGGCGGAGGTGAAACTGGCCCCGGAGAAACACAAGTCTTCACACACCGACTTGCCGACCACCGTGGCCCCGGCCGCCAGCAAGCGTTTGACCACAGTGGCGTCTTCGGACGGGATATACCCGTCCAGGCTCAATGAACCGTTAGCCATGGGGACGCCAGCCACCGACACGTTGTCCTTGATGACCACAGTCCTGCCGGCCAATGGCCCTTGCGCCGCTCCAACGATGCGGGTTTTCACGTACCAGGCGCCGTGCAGGTTGTCTGCCTCGGCGGCTTTGTTGTATTCGCGTTCAGGCGGTTGCTGCGCGACGTTGGCGGCGTACAGCGCATCGATGGCTTCATAGGCGTTCAACGTTTCGTCGGCCAGATTGAGGAAGGCCTCCATCTGGCTATCTGTCAGGTGATAACCGTGGTCTTCGGCGGCCATCAGAAAATCGGCTTTGCTGGGGCGTTTTACGGACATGGTGTTCTCCAAGTGACGTTAAGAACCACCCGATATCGGGTGATCATTGACTCGAACCGGCCGTGCCCAATGCACAGGTTACGGCTCGCTCCGGAGGACTCCATTGTCCATGCCGGTCGCCACGCGGTGATCCATACCTGCCAAGTGAGGCGTATGGCAAACGTCCACGCAGAAGAGGATCAAGCCTTCACAAGCTTGATGCTCAAAGACTGTTCAGGAACAGGCTTGTCGGAACAACTCGTGGGCCTTGACCAGTGCTTCGGCGATTTTTTCCACCGGTTCGCGTTTGGCCATGGCTTGATCTCGCAAGGCGTTGTAGGCATCGGTCTCCGACATGCCCTTGGTTTCGATGAGGATTATTTTCGCCTGCTGCACGGTGCGCATGACCGCCATGCGCCCTTCCAGGCGCTTGACGTGCCTTTCCCGTTCGCGGGCCTTGCGTGACTGACTGAGCGTGATCGCCAACGCGGTCAGCAAACCGAACGACTTCACGGGCGAAGGAATGACAGAGCAAGCGTTCAATTGCACCAATGCCTCGACAATGATCGGGTTCTCATAGGCAATCACCGGAATGATCGGCGGCGTGCTGGCGTGCAGCAGCCATGGTGTGTTGGTCGACAGGCTTTCCGGCGACACCGCCAACACGATCACGTCCGCCTCAGCGCTCAAGCGCTCCGGAATCGGCCATTGCACACGCACCTGACAACCGATGCGCTGCAACTGTTCGATCAGGTTGCGTCCATCCTCGTCATCCGGGTGCATCACCAATACGCTGACGTCGCGCAGGTCCTTGATGCCACCGGCACCGTCGTTGCGCAGGCGTTTCTTGGCGGCGCGCACGGTCATAGACGTCTCCCCACCGAGCCGGACCATTCATTGAAATTGGGTGCAATGGCATATGGGTCAGGCTTGAGTGCACGCTGGCTTTCGTAAAGGATGTCGAATTGACCCTCGACATTGGCCCGGCCGATCCGCGAAAACAGGTACGTATGGTGATTGTTGGCATCGATCCGAATGCGTCCTTGTGGCGCTTCGAATTCCAGCCCGCGCATGGCCTGCAGCACAGCCTCCACTTCAGTGCTGCCCGCTCGAACGATCGCCTTGGCCAGCAAATGCACCTGGAAGTAGGCCGCCTCCCAGCAACGGTCAGTGACCTGATGCTGACCAAACAGCTCGCGGTATTGGGCAATGCATTGGCGGTTGGTCGGCGTGTCCACCGACTGAAAATACGTAGCCGCCGAAATATGCCCCGCGCCCAGGTGAACACCCATTTGCTGAATGTCGGTTTCGCTGGTCGTCAGGCTGGCAATCGGCATCACTGCCGGATCAAAGCCTGCGTCGGCGTAGGCCTGGTACAAATGCCCCATGGTTTCACCGACGACTGTCGAGAAAATAAACGAGGGCTTGAGTTCCTTGGCCTTGACCATCAGCTTGGCGAAATCTTCCGGCCGCGCATTTTTCAGCGGCAGGTAATACTCGCCCAGCTTGGTGCCGCCACGCTCGTACAACAGGTCGCTCATCAAGCGATTGGTTTCGTACGGGTAGACGTATTCGGAACCGATCATCAACACGCGATTGCCGAAGTTGTCCAGCATGTAATTACCCAGCGGCAAGGCATTGTGATTCGGTGTGGCGCCGGTGTAGATGATGTTGCGCGAATACTCGAAACCTTCGTAATACACCGGGTACAGCAACAGGGCGTCGTAGCGCTCGACAATCGGCAGTGCCGCCTTGCGTGCAGCCGAGGTGTAGCAACCAAAGAAAAACCGCAGGTGTTCTTCGCGGATCAGCGATTCGATGTGCATGGCGTACAGCGCAGGCGTTGAATCGGGGTTGCGGGTGATCAACTGCAGCGGGCGACCATCGACCCCGCCGGCCGCATTGATCTGCGCAATCGCGAACTGCGCGCCGCGCATCGTCGAGCCCTCGGCAGCCGCCGTGACACCGGTATCGGAAAACAGACCGCCTATGCGGATCGACTGGTCAACCATGCCTATAAACCTTGTTCAACGTGAGAAAAGACACCCGCTCGTGGATGGGGGTCTGGAGGCCTGTGCAAAAAAATGATTGAACGAGACGCCGTGTAAACGCAACGGCTGCTCTCAGGCGGGTTGTGCCTGGGGCTGGCGCGACAACGCTGTCAGGGCCAGTCATGCGAGGGGCCTTCCACACCTGCCGAGGATGGGCGTGTGACAAGGGACCCTGCGAGGGTGTTGCCTGTCACTCATGCAGATAGTGGGCCACACACAACGGGCAACCTGCTCGCCTGGCGCCAGCCGGTTTCAATCCTTGCCTTGGAGCCAACCCATGCCGCCCACATGCTCACGGTATTGGTGCATTTATCATGCATTCGCGCCAAAGCAGCGCAGGCCAGTGACACGCGGCAATAGATGCAGGAGTCACTCGCCCCCTCCCCTCAACTGCCCGGAAAACGCCCTGGTCGCAATTGGCACTGCCCTTGCTATAACTCTCCAGAGACATCGCGCCAGCTGTTTGCCCTACGCCCCCTTGGCAAGTAGGGAAGCACCTCGCGTACGACTGGATCGGACACAGCTGTCCCGCCAGATTCGGCACAAGAAGCCTGATTTCCCGACTATTGATTTAGCCGGGATGTCGGGCTTTTTTTATTCCTGGAGAGAAGTGAATGCACAACGACAAACGCCGTTTGATCAAGCATGCCCTGTTGCTGGGCGCCTTCAGCCTGTTGCCGTTTTCCCTGGTCAGCCAGGTGCAGGCAGCCGAGACCGTGAAGGTCGGCATCATCCACTCGCTGACCGGCACCATGGCCATCAGTGAGGCCTCGGTGGTGGATGCGGAAAAACTCGCCATCGACGAAATCAACGCCAGCGGTGGCGTGCTCGGCAAGACCATCGAACCGATCGTCGAGGACGGTGCCAGCGATTGGCCGACCTTCGCCGAGAAGGCGCGCAAGCTGTTGGAAAACGATCACGTTGTCGCTACGTTCGGCGCCTTCACCTCGGCGTCGCGTAAAGCGGTGTTGCCGGTGTTCGAACGCAACAAGGCGTTGCTGTATTACCCGACGTTCTATGAAGGCCTGGAAAAATCCCCGGCCATCATCTACACCGGCGCCGAAGCGTCGCAGCAAACCCTGGCAGCCGTCAGCTGGTTGATGGCCAACAAAGGCAAGACCGTCTACCTCGTGGGGTCGGACTACATCTGGCCGCGCACCACCAATAAGCTGGCACGGGCGTCGGTGACCAAGCAGGGCGGATCCATCGTCGGTGAGGATTACCTGCCCCTGGGCAACATCGAGTTCTCCTCGGTGATCAACAAAATCAAGGCCGCCAAGCCCGACATCGTGCTGTCCACCATCGTCGGTGGCTCAAACGTGGCGTTCTACAAACAGCTCAAGGCCGCCGGCATCGACAGCAGCAACCAGACGCTGATGGCGCTGGCCGTCACCGAAGAAGAAGTCACCGGCATCGGCGCCGAAAACCTCACCGGTTTTCTCACCTGCATGAGCTACTTCCAGAGCCTGAAAAACCCGGTCAACGAGAAATTCGTCGCCGCCTTCAAGGCCCGCTATGGCGACAAACGCGTGGTCGGCGACCCAATGGCTGCCGCGTACACCGCCGTGTACCTGTGGAAGAAAGCCGTGGAAAAAGCCGGCAGTTTCGACGTCCCGGCCGTGATCGCCGCGTCCTCGGAACTGACCCTCGACGCGCCTGAAGGCGAGGTCAAAGTCCACAAGGACAACCACCACCTGTGGAAGCGCGCGCGTATCGGCACCCTCAATGCCCAGGGTCAGGTTGACGTGATCTACGAGTCCGCGCCCATCGAGCCCAACCCTTTCCCGAAACTGTGATGCAGGGTCGGGCGCGATCTGACTCGCGCCCTCTCCCGCCCACGCGGTCCGCCAACGTGCAGCGACAGGTAGCGACGCAATGACTTTCGATATTTTGGTGATGCAGGTCTTCAGCGGGTTCTCGCTGTTCTCGGTGTTGGTACTGATGGCCCTGGGGCTGACCATCGTGTTCGGCCTGATGGGCGTAATCAACATGGCCCATGGCGAGTTGATGGCGATGGGGTCCTACATGACCTACGTCACGTCCGTGGTGTTTGCGCGCTACTTTCCCGACTACATGGGCTGGTATTTCGTGATCGGCATCGGCGTGGCCTTCGTCGTGACCTTCGCGTTTGGTTTCTTGCTCGAACGCTGCTTTATTCGCTTCATGTACAACCGCCCGCTCGACACGCTTCTGGCGACCTGGGGCCTGTCGTTGGTGCTGCAGCAGGTGTTCCGCCAAGTCTTCGGGCCCAAGGAAGTCAGCGTGCCCACCGTGCAATGGCTGCAAGGCGCCTGGAAGATCAGCGATGGCCTGGAACTGCCGCTCAACCGGATTTTCATCATCGGCCTGACACTGGTCATCGCCGGCGCCGTGTTTCTGTTTTTGTACCGCAGCCGCTGGGGTTTGCGCATTCGCGCGGTGACCCAGAACCGCGCCATGGCCGGGGCGGCCGGCATCAACACCGCCCGCGTCGACGCGGTCACGTTTGCCCTGGGCTGCGGGCTGGCCGGGATCGCCGGCAGCTCGTTCACCATGCTCGCCTCGACCGGCCCGGTGAGCGGCCAGCAGTACCTGGTCGACACCTTCATCGTCGTGGTGTTTGGCGGGGTGGAGAGTTTGCTGGGCACCTTCCTGTCGGCCTTCGCCATCGGCCAGACGCAGATTTCGCTGGAATACCTCACCACCGGATCCATGGCCAAAGCCATCACGCTGCTGGTGGTGATCGTGCTGCTGTTCTTCCGCCCCAACGGCTTGTTCGCCGCGAAAGTGAGACGCTGAGATGAACGATATGACTGAGACGCCCCTCACCCGCCCCAGCACCTCGACGCCGACCACGCGCTGGCTGCGCGCCGGGTTGCTGCCGTTGCTCGAGCGCCACAGCCTGGCCTGGCTGTCGCTGCTGTTGCTGGTGATATTGCCCCTGAGCCTGGGCGACTTTCGCCTGGGCCTGGCCGGCAAATATTTGAGCCTGGCGTTCTGCGCCGTGGGCATGGTGATGATCTGGGGGTACGGCGGGATACTCAGCCTGGGCCAGGGCATCTTCTTTGGCCTTGGCAGCTACATGATGGCGATGTACCTGAAACTTGAAGCCACGGCCACCGACGAAGCGGCGAGCGCACTCGCCGCCTTCTACGGCTCGGCGTTGCCGGACTTCATGATCTGGAACAGCGTCGACGCGCTGCCCTGGTGGTGGAAGCCTTTCGAGTCGGCGACATTCACCTTTGCGGCGATCCTCATCCTCCCGACATTGCTCGCGTTTGTATTCAGCTACGCGTATTTCAAGAAGCGCGTGGGCGGCGTGTACTTTTCGATCATCACCCTGTCGTTGGCGGCGATCATGTCGATCATGATCATCGGCCAGCAAGGCTACACCGGTGGCGTCAATGGCCTGACCGACTTCAAGACCGCCTTTGGCATGAGCCTGCAAACGCCTCAAACGCCCTGGATTCTGTACCTGATCACCACCCTGTTGCTGCTGGGCTGCGTGGCGTTGTGCGGGTTCATCCTGCGCAGCCGACTGGGCAAAGTGGTGGTGGCGATCCGTGACCGTGAGGACCGCGTGCGGTTTTCCGGCTACAACACAGCACTGTTCAAAGCGTTCATCTTTGCCGTGGCGGCACTGATCTCGGCGCTCGGCGGAGTGATGTTCACCCTGCAGGTCGGCCTCGCGTCGCCGTCGCTGGTGGGCATCATCCCCTCGACCGAAATCGTCATTTACGCAGCCCTTGGCGGGCGTCTGTCGCTGGTGGGTGCGGTGTACGGCACGCTGTTGATTGGCGTGGCCAAAACCTACCTGTCGGAAAATTTCGTCAACTTCTGGCAGTACTTCATCGGTTTCCTGTTCATGGGCGTGGTGCTGTTCTTGCCGACCGGGCTGGCCGGTTTGCTGCAACGCCTTGGCCACGCCCAACAGGAGGTGCAGTCATGAGTGGCCTGTTGCTGAGTGTCGAAGACCTCACGGTGTCGTTCGACGGGTTCAAGGCAGTGGACAGCCTGAATTTCTATGTCGAAGAAAACCAGGTGCACGTAGTGATCGGCCCTAACGGCGCGGGCAAGACCACCCTGCTTGACATGATCTGCGGCAAAACCCGCCCGAGTGCCGGCAGCATCCGTTTCAAGGACCTGCAACTGGCCAACATGATCGAGTACCAGATCACCCGCGCGGGCGTTGGGCGCAAGTTCCAGAACCCTTCGGTGTATGAAGACCTCACCGTGCGCGAGAACCTCGACATCTCATCGCCTGGCAAACGCGGCATTTTTAACTGCCTGTTCGCCCGCAAAGACGCGGCCCTGCAAGCAGAGATCGAGCAGACCGCCGAGATGATTTTCCTCCAGGACCAACTGGGGCGCAAAGCCGGGCTGTTGTCCCACGGGCAAAAGCAGTGGCTGGAGATCGGCATGTTGCTGATGCAGCGCCCGGACCTGTTGCTGCTGGACGAGCCGGTGGCCGGCATGAGTGCAGGCGAACGGGAAAAGACCGCGGGCCTGCTCAAGCGTATCGCCAAGGGCCGCGCCATGGTGATCATCGAGCACGACATGGAGTTCGTGAAGTCAGTGGCTGACAAAGTCACCGTCCTGCACCAGGGCAAAACCCTGGCCTACGGCTCGATGGATCAGGTGCAAAACGATCCTCGCGTCATCGACGTCTATCTGGGGCACTGAGCATGCTGACCGTCAATAACCTGAACGTGTATTACGGCGACAGCCATGTGCTGCGCAACCTCAACCTGGCTCTCGCACCCGCCGAGTCCCTGGCGATCATGGGTCGCAACGGCATGGGCAAGACCACCCTGCTCAGAAGCCTGGTGGGCATGCTGCCGACACGTAGCGGCAGCATCACGCTGGCGGGCCAGGAACTCACTGCCAGCAAGAGCTATGAGCGGGTGGCCGCCGGGGTGGGCTTCGTGCCACAGGGGCGGATGATTTTTCCGTACCTGACGGTTGAGGAAAACATCCTCACGGGCATGCAGGGCGCCCCAGCCGCGCCGATTCCCGACTACATCTACGAGTACTTCCCGGTGCTGTTCGAGATGCGTCGACGCAAGGGCGGCAACCTCTCCGGCGGCCAGCAACAACAGCTGGCGATTGCCCGCGCGCTAGTGTCCAACCCCAAAGTGCTGATCCTGGATGAGCCGACCGAGGGCATTCAGCCATCGATCATCAAGGACATCGCCCGGGCCCTGAACCTGCTGAAAAAAGAACGGGGGTTTTCGCTGATCGTCTCCGAACAGGTGCTGTCGTTTGCGATGGCAGTGGCCGACCGTTACCTGATCATCGAGAAAGGCGAGTTCGTCCACAGCGAGGTCCGGGAAACCGTCGACCGCGAGCGCATCCTGCGCTACCTGACCATCTGAAACCGGACCTGGGAGCGCACACCATGTTGATCCTTGACCGCATTCTGGGCCAGGCCAGCGACCCTGCCCTCGCCGACCGTTTGCATGACCTCAGCCACGCAGGCCAGGTCGAAACCCTCAGCCTGTCGGCCAGCGATATTCAGCGTCATCGCCTGCGCCTGGCCAGTGATCGCGGCACCGACTGTGCGATTCGGCTGGAGCGCCATCAGCAACTGCGTAACGGCTCGGTGCTGATGCTCGACGGTCAGCGCGCCATCGTCGTGCAAATGCAGGACGTGCAGTTTCTCGACCTGCAACCGAGGGACGCTGCCGCAGCGCTGGAGCTGGGGTATTTCGCCGGAAACATGCACTGGGCCGTGCGCTTTGCAGGCACGACGTTACGGATCCCGCTGAATGGCCCGCAGGCCGATTACCTCGAACGTCTGGCGCCGATGCTCGCGGACGGCCGGGTGCAGCGCCTATGAGCGCCGCACCGGCCGATTTGCGCAGCAGCCTGCTGGCGCTGCAACAGGCGGACAGCTTTTTCCCCGGCGGCGCGGTTGCCTGGTCATGGGGGCTGGAAACGCTGGTGGCCGATGCACGCCTGGGGCAGAACGACTCGATGACCGACCGCGTCCCTGTCAGGCGCCGTCAGCGCGGGCTGCAGAATGATCGCAGCGTTCAGGTGCGGGCCTTCGTCGAAGGGCAATTGCGCCATCGCTGGAACAGTTTTGACCGGGTGTTTTTATGCGCCGCCTGGCACGCGGCGGCTGACCTCGCCACCCTGATGGACCTGGACAGTCACATCGAGGCCCTGACCCTGGCAGAGGAACTGCGCCAAGGCTCACGTCGCGTTGGCCAATCGTTGCTGGGCGTGCATGTCGCGCTCGGTACACCCGGCGCTGCCGCTTACCAGCAACACGTGCTCGCCCGAGCAACGCCGGGGCATTTGCCGGTGCTGCAAGGGCTGCTGTGGAAACGTCTCGGCATGCCACTCGAGCACTGCCAACTCGCTGCCGCCCATGGGTTATGCACCGGACTGGTCAGCGCCGCTGTGCGCCTGGGCGTAATGGGGCATGTGGATGCGCAGCGGGTGCTTACCGATATCCAGCCCTTGCTCCTGCAACTGCTGGCTGAGGCTCCGCTCGCCCCCGACGACGCCAGCGGTTTCACACCCATGGCCGAGATTGCCGTGATGCGTCACGAAACCCAGGACCTCCGTCTTTTCGCCAATTGAGGTGGCAGGCACGAAAACGCCTGCTGCCGACACAGGAGCTTGAACATGCTGCTGACGCCCACCGAACTTGAGCGGCTGACGCTGTACACCGCCGCCGAACTCTCGCGTAAACGCCGCGCCAAAGGGCTGCGCCTGAACTTTCCGGAAGCCTCGGCGCTGATTGCCGATGAAATACTGGAAGGCGCCCGTGAGGGGCGCAGCGTGGCCGAGCTGATCAGTTTCGGCTCAACGCTCCTCAACACTGACGATGTCATGCC
This sequence comes from Pseudomonas sp. G11, assembly GCF_029457515.1. NCBI lineage: Bacteria > Pseudomonadati > Pseudomonadota > Gammaproteobacteria > Pseudomonadales > Pseudomonadaceae > Pseudomonas > Pseudomonas sp. G11. The sequence goes on along the minus strand of NZ_CP120377.1, from coordinate 2,761,166 downwards.
CGGCGTGGCCGATCTGCTGCCGGTGCTGCAAGTGGAGGGTACGTTCCCCGATGGCACCAAACTGGTCACCGTGCATCAGCCGATTCGACCCGGCCAGTTGCCGTTGGCCGTCATGCCGACGCCTGGCGAAATCATCTCGCCCGAGTGCGATATACAGCTCAACAGCGGTCGCCCCACGACCACCGTACGGGCGATCAATACCGGCGACCGGCCGGTGCAAATCGGCAGTCACTACCACTTTTTCGAAGTCAACAAGGCGCTGGATTTCCCCCGCGCCGCCGCCTTCGGCATGCACCTGGACATTCCCGCCGGCACCGCCGTGCGTTTTGAGCCGGGGGAGCTGCGCGAAGTGCACCTGGTGCAATTCGGCGGCACGGGTGACATCCACGGTTTCAGCGGTTTGACCAACGGCAACCTGCACGATCCGGCCTGCAAAGCCATCGCGCTCGATCGCGCGCGCGCTCAACAGTTCAAGGGGGCGTGATCCATGGCAACGATGACTCGCAAGGAATACGCCGCGATGTACGGCCCCACCACCGGCGACGCCGTGCGCCTGGGGGATACTTCGCTGCTGGCCGAGGTGGAATTCGACCACTCGGTGCCCGGCGATGAATGCCTGCACGGCGGCGGCAAGACCCTGCGCGACGGCATGGGCCTGATGCCGGGGCATGACAGCGCAGACGGCGCGCTGGACATGCTGATCTGCAACGCGCTGATCATCGACCCGGTGATCGGCATCGTCAAAGGCGACATCGGCATCAAGGACGGCAAGATCGTAGCCATCGGCAAGGCCGGCAATCCGCAGGTCATGGACGGTGTGCATCCGCTGCTGATCTGCGGCATCGCAACCACCGTGCGCGACGCTGAAGGCCTGATCGTCACGCCCGGCGGGATCGACGTGCACGTGCATTTCGATTCTGCGCAACTCTGCGACCACGCGCTCGCCGCGGGCCTGACGACGCTGATCGGCGGCTCGCTTGGGCCGATTACCGTGGGGATCGACTGCGGCGGCGAATGGAATGTTGGCAAGATGCTGCAAGCCTCTGAAGCCTGGCCAATCAATTTCGGCTTTCTCGGCAGGGGTAATTCCAGCAAGCCGGAATCGCTGCTCGGCCAACTGCGTGGTGGCTGCCTGGGTTTGAAGATCCACGAGGACTGGGGCGCGATGCCCGCCGTGATCGATACCTGCCTCAAGGTGGCCGATGAATACGACTTTCAGGTGCAACTGCACACTGACACCCTGAATGAGTCGGGCTTTCTCGAAGACACGCTGGCCGCCATCGGCGACCGCACGATCCACATGTACCACACCGAAGGTGCAGGCGGCGGCCACGCCCCGGACATCATCAGCGTGGCAGGAAAATCCAACTGCATCCCCTCCTCGACCAACCCGACCAATCCGTACACCGTCAACACCTTCGACGAGCACCTGGACATGATCATGGTCTGCCATCACCTCAATCCGGACGTGCCGGAAGACGTGGCATTCGCAGAGTCCAGGGTCCGTCCGCAGACCATCGCCGCCGAAGACATCCTGCACGACACCGGGGCGATTTCGATCCTGGGCTCCGACAGCCAGGGCATGGGGCGCATCAACGAGGTGATCTGTCGCACCTGGCAACTGGCCTCGAAGATGAAAGACCAACGCGGCCGTTTGCCGGAAGAAAAAACCGGATTGGGCGACAACGAACGCATCAAGCGTTACATCGCCAAGTACACGATCAATGCTGCGCGGGTGTTCGGAATCGACAGTTATATCGGCTCGCTGGAGCCGGGCAAGATCGCTGACCTGGTGCTGTGGCGCCCTGCCTTTTTTGGCATCAAGCCGGAGCTGGTGGTCAAGGGCGGTTTTATCGTGCACGGCGTGATGGGCGACTCGGCAGCCTCGCTGTACACCTGCGAACCGCTGATCATGCGCCCGCAATGGGGTGCCTTCGGTGAAGCCAAACAGGCGCTGTCGGTGAATTTCGTCAACCGCCTCGCGGTAGAGGCCAATACCGCCGAGAAGCTGGGCCTGAAAAAAGTCCTGTTGCCGGCCTTCGGCACCCGCACCCTGCGCAAGTCCGACATGCTGCACAACGACGCCTGCCCGGACATTCGCGTCGACCCACAGACCTTCGATGTGTACGCCGACGGTGAGCGCTTGACCTGCGAGCCGGTCAGCGAAGTGCCCCTGGCCCAGCGCTACATGTTGCGCTGATCACAGCCAATAAAAGGAACCCGATAATGAGCACTGCATTCCACGCCGTACCGCAGCCGCAAGCCCACCCCGGCGCCGCGCGAGTCGGGATTGGCGGCCCGGTCGGTTCGGGCAAGACTCGCCTGCTGGAGCAACTGATTCCGCGCTTCATCGCGCGCGGCACCGAACTGGCCATCATCACCAACGACCTGGCGACCCGCGAGGACGCCGAACGGGTGCAGCGCAGCGGCCTGATCGACCCACAACGGGTGCTCGCGGTAGAAACCGGCGCCTGCCCGCACACGGCGATCCGCGAAGACCCGACGCTGAACCTGCAAATGGCCGACGAACTGGAAGCGCGATTCGAGAACCTGGACCTGATCCTGATTGAGTCCGGTGGCGACAACCTGGCCTCGACCTTCTCGTTGGACTTGGTGGATTACTGGATCTTTGTGATTGATGTTGCTGGCGGCGATGACATCCCGCGCAAACGAGGGCCAGGCGTGTTGAGCTGTGATCTGCTGGTGGTCAACAAATATGATCTGGCGCCCTATGTGGGCGTTGATCTGCCACGCATGCGTCGCGAATCCGCCGAAGCCCGCAACGGCCGGCCCGTGCTGTTCACCAACTGCGCGACGGGTGACGGGGTCGACGCGGTAGTCGAAGCCATCAGCCGCGCCGTATTGTTTGACCGACCATGAACGCGCCGCAGGAACTGCTTCGCCCGTTGATTGCCCCGCCCCAGGCATCGTCACCGGTGCAGGCCCGGATCGCCTTCAGCAAAGCGCCGTCCGGCGCCAGTTATATCAGCGAGCAGCGCGTGGGCTATCCCTTTCATCTGGGCCGCACCCTGAAGCTGCCGGACGACCCGAAAGACATGGCCGCCGTGTATGTGCAGTCGTGCTCGGGCGGGATTTTCGCAGGGCAGGATTTGCGGATGCACCTGCATGCCGGGCCGGACACTCAAGTCCATGTCAGCACTGGCGCGGCGACGGTAGCGCACAGCATGCTCGAGCAATCGGCACGCCAGACTGTCAGCCTCACCGCCGAACGCGGAGCATTGCTGGAGTACCTGCCAATGGCGACGATCCTGTTTCCCCAGGCAAACCTGTACAGCCAGGTGAGGGTGAATCTGCACCCGGGCGCCAGGGTGATGCTGTGCGACGCGTTTTGCCTGCACACCCCTCAAGACAGTGCCGGCCTCTTCGATTTCTACCGCGCCGACCTGGAAGTGCGCTGCCCGGCAGGCCGCTTACTGGCCGGCGATCGCCTGGCGCTGAGCGGGCAAGACCTGCTGCGGCAATTACCGGGCGTCAGTCATGCCTTCCAGACCCTGGCAACATTTATGCTTGTGGGCCAGGGCTTACCTGTCGAAGCGTTGAAAACAGCCTTGCGCAATGCCCTACCCGCTCACCCCGACCGCTATCTGGGTGTCAGCGCGTTGCCCAACGATTGCGGGGTTTCATTACGCATCATGACCCTTGATGCCGTGTCACTGCGCAACAGCCTTCACACAGCCTGGGCGTGCGTGCGTGAGCATCTGACCGGCGTGGCACCGCGTGTACGTCGCAAATGAGTGCTGATGCTGCTCAAGCTCTTTGTAGATGATGGCGCGCCCGCTTCCACCGCGCCGGCCCTTGCGCAAGGACAGTCATGAAAGAAGTCACAACCCCCAGGCAGCGTAAGGAAAACCGCCTCGTGCACATCCACATTATTTACACCCACACAAAGATGCTGCTCTCCAAAAAACCTTACTCTTCATGGGTAGAGATTCAGAATCAGTACCCTGACTACCTGACATCGCTTGGCCCCTGGGATGACCAAGCCGTTATCGAATACCTGGCAGACGAATATTGCCAACTCTCTCCGCCCCCGAAGGAGCAGGTCGCGGCCTTCATCGCGGCAACTGAAGAGACAACGGTACTGACGTTTTCCGGCTAGATTATTGAGTCACGATAATCCTCCCGATCATCTGCGGATGCAGCGCACAGAAGTACTCAAACTCCCCTGGGGTATCGAACACCCAGGAAAAACTATCGTCCGTATCCAGCGCTCCCGAGCGAAACACCTTGTGGGTTTCCGCGACCGTGTGCGGGACCTGATCGTCGTTCACCCACGTCACTTTGGTGCCCACGGCCACGGTCAGATCCTTGGGGTCGAACATGAATTGCTTGATGTCGATCTTCACTTCCTGCGCCCACACCGGCATCGACAACATCAGGCACAGCAGCGCCAACAGTCGCGTTTTCATTTGTCCACCCTCTTAAACCAATGTCGAGTCAATCAGCGCCAACGGGTGATCGCCCTGCGTGGCACGCACCTCGGTAACCCCCAGATAATTGCGCAACTGATCCGCCGCCACCGTCATCGGCCCCGGTGACGGTGCCGCACCCGGTGCAGGTTGCGGATACGCCGTGCCACGGGCGGTGTGGAAGGTGATGTTGCCTTCGACCTTCTGAATGACCTGGTGAATATGCCCGTTCAGCACCGTCACCGAACCGTACTTGCGCAGCATCGCGATCGCCTGATCGCCGTCCTCGGTGCCCCAGCCCCATGGCTGATAAATCGTCCACAGCGGAATGTGGGTGAAGACGACGATGGGTGTACTGCTCGATACCGCGCGCAAGTCATCCGCCAGCCAGGCGAGTTGATCGGCGCCGAGATTGGCCTCACGCCCCGCTTGAAAATTGAAGACATTCACCAGCGCAATGAAATGCACGCCGTGATCGTCGAAGCTATACCAGCCATTACCTTTGGTGCCCTTGCCATAACGCTCCAGATAGAGCGCGCCGCCGCCCGCATCGAGCGTGTCGTGCTCGCCCGGCACGTAATGCACGGTGGACGGCAGCGCCTTGAGCAACTGCGCCGACGTGTCGAATTCCTCGGCTTTGGACAGGTGGGTAATGTCGCCGGTATGAAGGATCAGCGAAGGCCGTTTCGGCAGCGCGATAACTTTGTCGACCGCCACTTGCAGGGTCTTCACCGGCTCCGGATTGGCCTCCTTGTTGAAGCCGATGTGCGAGTCGCTGATCTGTACGAAGTGGAAGGTGCTGTCCAACGCCTCGGGATCGGAAACGTTGCCCGCCGCATACAGCGCAAAGGCTTTCGGAATGCCGCCATGCAAGGCCCAGATGACGCCGGCCCCGGCCCACGCCGAACACTTGAGCAGCGTGCGCCGATCCGGGTTGAGCAAGCCGTCGGTGCGGCGTTGAGGTTTTGTGTGCATGGCCATCGGTGTGTCCTCGCGGGCGAACTACAGTGAGGTAGCTGACACGAGGGAAACCTTGCGCGGTGGCGGTTTATTCCGAGCCAAAAAATAAATTCTTTTGCGGGAATAAACGCCCGCGCAGCACAGTTATAGAGGTGTGACGGTGCGGAACCGACCATGAAGCAATTCGAGGAACTGATAGCGCCCCATCTGGACGCCGCCTACAACCTCGCGCGCTGGCTGACCGGCAACGACAGCGCCGCGCGCGACGTTGTGCAGGAAAGCGCGTTGCGCGCCTTCAGGTTTTTGCAGCGCTTTGCCGATGGCAATGCCAGGGCGTGGTTCCTGGCTATCGTGCGCAACGAAAGCTACACCTGGCTCAAAGCCTCGGCCGGGCGGCATTGGGTGGCCATCGAAGACGACATCGGCGAGCATGAAGGCGCACTCAGCCACAGCCAGACCCCGGAATTGCTGGCCATTCACACCGAAAACGTCGCGTTGCTCCAGCAAGCCCTCAGCGCCCTGCCGCCAGCGTATCGCGAGGTGATCGTGCTCAAAGAACTCGAAGACCTGCCCTACAAAGACATCGCCCTGGTGGCCGACATTCCGATGGGCACCGTCATGTCGCGACTGGCCCGGGCGCGCGCGATGCTCAAGATTGAATTACTGAAGTTGCACGATCATGAATGAGCTTGATTGCCCGGTTTGCCGGGTTCGGTTGCAAGGTTATGTGGATCAGGAACTGGATCCTGCTTTGGCTGCGGATGTGTCTGCGCATCTGGTTTTGTGCAGGGAATGCGCGCGGGGGTGTGAAGAAGTAAAAGCGCTGAAGGTCAGCGTGAAGCGCCATGCTGCGTATTACCCGGCGCCGGCAGCGTTAGCCACCCGTATCTTCGCGCCTGAAGCACCTGCCATTGGCCTAATGGAACGCTGGCGGAAATGGCTCGCCCCAGCGTTCTCTGCGACGACGTTGGCGCTGGCCGCGATGCTTTACATCGCAACGCCCGACGGCGAACAACCGCTGATGGACGAAGCCGTCTCCAGCCACGTGCGCTCGCTGATGGGCGAACACCTCAACGACGTCGTTTCCTCCGACCGTCACACCGTCAAACCGTGGTTCGCCGGCAAACTCGACTTCTCGCCACCGGTGGTCGACTACACGGCGCAAGGGTTTGTGCTGCTGGGCGGACGCCTTGATTATCTGCAACACCAGACCATAGCAGCACTGAGCTATGGCCGGGCGAAACACATTATCAACGTGTTCATACTGCCCACCCCCGAAGCTGACAAACCTCAGCAAACCCAATCAATCCGAGGCTTCAACGTCGTCTCGTGGCAAGCTAAGCACATGCGCTACGTCCTTGTTTCCGATGTAGAAAAAGGCGAACTGCAGACCCTCAGCCAACTCATCCAGAACTGAAGACAGGTAAGTACGCCCATAGGGAGAGGGCATGACCAATACACCCCACGCGCGTAATGCCAGATGCCAGTCCCGGGAATCACTCGTCAACGGCAGTCCGGTCTCCCGGGGAAAATACTGCGTGTTATTCAGCGTTGTGCGATCAGATCTTGATGAAGTTCTGCGCAGACAACGAGCCAAAAGGCAGCGATGCCAGATGCCCACCAACGTCAAGTGACCCCAGGTCAACGGGATAGAAGCCGGTCTCTTCAATGATCTTACGCACGTCTGCCTTTGCGGCTGCATCATCGCCTGAGTAGAACAAGACGCGCTTGCCGCCCGCCACTTCCGGCTCCGCCAGCACTGCCACATCAAGGTGGTTGAAGGCTTTGACAACCCGCGCGCCTGGGACGAACTGAGCGAATACCTCGCTCGAATACTTGCCACCCAGATCGACCGCCTTGATTCCATAGGTCGCGAGTGGGAAGAGGCAAAACGACATCACGCTCGATTGGGTTTTCATTAGTACCGATATTTCCCGCCAGATGCAAAAAGCCCAGCGTGGGGCTGGGCTGTCAGATCTGCCATTGGCCTTCTCGGAAGCCTGCTACTTCAAAATCTCATACCAGATCCGCGCATTCACCAGCATTCTGACTGCGTTGACTTTGTCGATCGCATACTGCGGGGCTGTCTCCCAAGGTAGCGAACTGCCTGTAAAAACCAACAGCGGCTCATTCGTGCCGCGCTCAAGCACCAGTCGAGCGTTAATAGATGTGAACTCAGGCTTGGCATTCAACGTATCGCGCATAATCAGGCGCTGCATTGGCGGAAGCTGACTCCAGGCAACAAACTCTTTGATCGGCTCCAGCCCAGCTGGAAATGTGTCGCGATGTAAGGTATTTCCAAACGTCTTATAAACTTGCCCCATGTCATCAGTGAAGTCGATCCATTGATTGTTATCGGCTATCCGTGCGGGCAGCATTGTATTCCGAAAATTGGGATTAGAACTCAGCATGCCTGACTCACCATCAAAGTGACTGTACTTAATGTCCGTTCGACTGAACTCATAAAAGCGCAAGGTTGCATACTTGTCGAAAGTCGACACAGCTGAGCAGCCAGGCAGCAGGAGCGAGGGAATAACGAGCGACAACGCTATCAAGATTTTACGCATGGGCATCCTTGCGATTCAGGCGGATAGTGCAACTTGGACTCCAAGCACTGTACCCAGTACCCAACCAGGCATCCAGCGCGCATGGAATGCCAGTGACGGCTGATCCGGGAGCGATAGTGCGCTACATCAGCGGGTCAGTGGGGCTGGATGCGTCGTCAACCAGAACACTGCTGCTAAACTTATCCACAATTGCTGGGGCAAAAATCAGCAATCCGTCCTGGGTCAATTATCAATCGGCTGGGTGGGTCAGCTTTCCGTCAGCGCCAACACCTGTTCTTCCAGTCTGAGAAGTCAGCCTCGAGCAGCTCGCTCAATGCGTCGATCTTGTCAGCATAGAGCCGATGCAACACTTGCAACAATTCCGGTCGGATAGCAGATTTGTAGCCCTCGAAGACCGGCCGAGATAACTCGGGACGATGAGTCTCGGAGAAAAACTCACCCAAGCCAATGTGACTCAGTACCCTGTTGGCGAAACCAACGGGGTCGTGCGCAATCGTTTCGTAGCGAGAAATCAAAAAGCTCTCACGAGGATAGACCGACATCCAGTTTCTCAAGCAGTTGGCGTAGTCACCACGCTGCAACGATCCCTGCGATTTGAAATGATCAATGAACCACTGATCAGACGCTTCACAAAACTCCATTTCGGCTCGGCGCAGTGCCATCCTGGCAGAAGACCATGCTCGCTCAATCGGATTTCGCATCAGATAAACGATACGTAAGCTGGGAAAGTATTGGTGCACTTCACGAATCCGGTCGAGTGGCAGAATTGCATAGGCAGGAGTGATGTCGCCATTGCAGCGTTCCTCACTGAACAAACTGCTGTACCAGCCAACACCATTCAGGTAGTGAGCATCCCAGAAGTGAACTTCCTTGCCAGCTGGAAAGCTTACACTTGGATGCTTGCTCAACACTTCGTATAACCAGCTAGTGCCGCTTTTCTGGGCACCAATTCCGATAAACCTTAACATCCAATCACTCTACCAAAGACCATTCCGGCGCACATGAGAAATCCACGAGACCAAGCCCGAACTGCTTGCTTTCCGCACTCACGCGAAAGCACAACGCATCGACGACGCGATGAAGATGGTGGAATCCCTCACCACAATCCCCGGATACGCCAGCATTGAGAAAATACAATCCTTCATTGAGGCGACAGACAAAACTGTACTCCACCGACAGCACGGAACCGGATGAAACAACCCCGATTCCCTCTGCGATCTGCTTGGCTGAAGTAGCCCCCCCCAACTCCACGCCAGTGGGAGTCTTGATCAGCATACCAAAACGGACATTCCTAGCATCACGATCAAAGCGCACACGGTAGGTATAGCGATAAGTTTCTCCTGCCTTGAGACAATTAACCTTTTGCCCTTGGATGTTGAGTAACTGAGGATCAGAGATCAATGCACCACGAGATTCATAAGACAGCACAGTCTTGGAAACAAGGTGCGGATCGAAATATCCCGCCATTTCCTGACATAGCTCATCCACTTCTCCAGGCTCAGCCAACTCGGGACTCGGAGGCGCCTCGATACCAGCCAACATTTGTTCGCGCATGACCTTGGCTTTGTCGGCAGGAGCGTTCAGCAGCCGCTGATACTTACCAACCACTGATTTGGGCGTGCCTTCAGTAATCTTTTTACCACCATCCAGCAGAATCGCCCGGTCACACAGGCTCACAACCGTATTACTTGCATGGGAAACGAACAAAATGGTTGCACCTTGGGCCTTGATAGCCTCGATCCGCGCATAGCATTTGCGCTGGAAGAGCTCATCCCCCACAGCCAGCGCCTCATCGACAATCAGGATCTGCGGGTCGACATTGATAGCCACAGCAAAAGCCAGCCGCACCATCATGCCACTGGAGTAATTCTTGACCGGCTGATCTATGAAGTCTTCAATCTCTGCAAAGGCGAGTATGGACTCAAAGCGTGCTGCAGTTTCCGCATTGGAAAGTCCAAGTATGGAAGCATTCATGTAAACATTCTCTCGCCCACTGAACTCGGGGTTGAAACCCGACCCCAACTCTAGCAGCGCGGCAATACGGCCATGTGTAGTTATCTCACCGGAAGTAGGGGTCAGAGTGCCGCAAATCATCTGCAACAACGTAGACTTTCCACTCCCATTGCGACCAACAATGCCAACTGTCTCGCCTTTATTTATTACAAAAGAAACATCATCTAGCGCCACAAACTCCTTATAGTGCTTTTCCCTACTGAACATCTGCAGCAGACGCGCGCGCGGGCTGGCGTATATTCGAAAATGCTTGCTAACACTTTTAACCTGTATTGAAAACTCAGAACACATCTGCAAAACCTTTACGCGCGATTTGGAAGAAAGCAAATCCTGCCCAGAGACACACCAAGGAGATCACCAAGTATTTTGTCAAGCCGATGAAGTCCGACATTCTGCCCCAAATCAAAACATCGCGCGCCTGTTCAATCACAAAAAGTCAAAGGATTAGCCATGATCAGAGGCTGAAAGGAAGCTGGCAGGCTCTCACGCACATGAAAAAGGCCAATGCTGTGAACATTGGCCTAAGTCATTGAAAAATATGGTCGGGACGGAGTGATTCGAACACTCGCCCCCTAGCACCCTTGCCCACCCCGATAAGACTGTTTGAGCTGCCAACTGCGTCATGCTGACGTCCTGTTTTAAACGAAATTTTTTGTCAGTGGCCGCGGGATGCTGCGTTGACGACCGGGGCAGTTGATGGATGCCACTGTACGAACTCGAGCACGTGGGGAAATGTACAACGCGGTCTTGCCTGATGCACGAGACGCGCTTAGGGCGTGATTATTTCCTGAAGAAACGCTATGAATACATTGATGCGACTGGAGCCACGATGGTTGGGCAGATACAGCGCATTGATGCAGGTGCTTGCACTGCCTGGGTTGACCTCATATTGCTCCAACACCCGCGTCAGCCGACCTGCACTGACATCCTCACGTACCAGCCAATCGGCCAACAGCGTCACCCCGCCACCGGCCAAGGCAGCCTCGCGCAGAATGTCGGCATTGTTGCTTTGCAGCCGTCCCTGCACATTCAAGCGGATGACGTCCTCATCCCCCTGGAATGTCCATTGGTGGTGGCCCATGCGGTAATCGAAACGTAAGCACTGGTGCTCCAGCAAGTCGCAAGGGTGTCGGGGCAGTCCGGTTCGTGCCAGGTATTCGGGACTCGCCACAACCCAGCGCTGGAACTCGCCCAACTGCCTGCTGATGATGTCGTCGCTGACAACCGATGAACCGAGACGTACCGACACATCAATTTGTTCGCTGAGCAGGTCACTGATCTCGTCGCTCAGCAAGAGACTGATTTCCAGACCGGGATGGCGTTCAAGCAGCCGCCCCAAGTGCGGGGCGATGATTCGCCGGCCGAACTCCACCGGGACACTGACCCGCAGACGCCCCTGAGCTTCGCTGCCACGATCGGCAACGACGGCATCCGCTTCATCGATGGCCTCCAGGATCGCCACGGCCTTATCGAAATAGTGCTGCCCCGCCACAGTGACGCTCGTATTGCGCGTGGTGCGGTTGAGCAGGCTGGCGCCCAACTCACTTTCCAGCCCCGCGACCTGCCGCGTCACCGACGACGTGGAGATGCCGAGCTTACGCGCTGCAGATGAGTACCCCCCACAGCGTACCGTTTCGACAAACATTTTCAGCGCAAGCAACTTGTCCATGAACGGACTCCGAAATCGAAAGGTAAAGGTGGCGACTGTGCATGACCAGGCAATGGGAATCTTGCATGGCTGTGCTCAATGGCCTGATTAAAGAGGCCTGCGACCCTACAATTGATCGGATGACAATCAAAAAACGACAAATAACCGATTGATCAATAGAGTGGCATCCCAGGGCAGGTACAGGTTGGCCGGTGTGAACCGCACCATCAGGCTTGCGCGATGCCCATGATCCGATTGCCCATATTCACTCCCCAATCCGCCATGCGCTTGCCTTCTGCAAGTTGCTGTCGCTGCCAGGCCAGCAGTGCATGATCGAGGTCGCCGCTGTCATCGATTGTTTGCGCCAGGGACAGTGCATTGCGGGCGGCCTTGGCCGTGCTTCCGGCGGTATGAGGACGCGGCACAAAAGCGGCATCCCCCGTCAACAGCACACGGCCAAACACCATTTGCGGGACATTGAGATCAAGGATCGCCTGCACAAAAATATCCCTGGTCTGGCGAATCAGTTCCCGAAAAGCCGGGTTCGCCTGCCGCTCACCCATTTCCCGAATGTAAGCATCCTGCCCCGTGGCCAAGGCCCCGGGTGGAATGGAGTGACTACGCCGATGGCCATTGCGGTCAGTGAGCACAGCGTCCAGTTCCGGCCCTTGTGCAGCTTTCAAATACCACAGCCAATTGAACCGACGCTCGCCAGGATTAACGGAGCCATTCACGCCCGGGACCATGTATTCCAGCATCAGCGATTCAGGGTCCTGTTGAAAAACAAAGTCCTCGTAAAGCTGCGTTTTGGCGAAGTCTGGAAGTTGCTCTTCATCGACCAGCCCACGCCACACCACATACCCCGAATAAGTAGGTACCGCTCCAGGCAGCACCATGCTTCGTACGGTTGAACCCGCGCCATCGGCACCAATCAGCAGGTCACCCTCTGCACCGCCGCCATCTGCAAAAGTCGCAGTCACCCTGTGCTCATTCTGGGTCAGATCCACCAACGTCTTGCCACGGTGATAATGCTCGGCAGGAAACGCAGAAAATAATGCGCTGTATAGCGTATTCCAGGACGTCTGGGTTTGCGGCATCGGCTCTTTATGCACGATGCTACCGACTCGATCCAGATAGAGACGGTCATGGGACCGGACGCCGAGCGCACCTGCCGGATGAATGCCCGCATAGCGAAAATGGTGCAGGACATCCGCCTGCAGAACGATGCCCCCGCCACGACTGTCCATCGCCGCAGGGGATCGCTCGTAAATATCGACCTGCCAACCAATCGCGCGTAACGCCGTGGCGGCGAACAGCCCTCCCAGGGAACCACCAATGACCAAGGCCTTCGGAACACCTGAACGCTTCATTACCTTTCTCCTCGTTGCCGGGTGATTTCCCCGGCTGCGGTTTAGCGTTGCGTTATGCCAACACCGGATAGTCGACGTACCCCTTGGCGTCGCCACCAAAAAAGCTGTTGCCGTCAGCCACGTTGAGTTCGTTGCGACCGCGCAAGCGAGCCGGTAAGTCGGGGTTGGCAATGAACGGGCGACCAAACGCAATGAGGTCCGCACGCCCCTGCGCAATGGCCTGTTCGGCCGTTTCGCCGGAGTAGCCTCCCGCCAACATCAGAACGCCGTGGAAGTCATTACGCAGTTGCTTGATGATCGCGTCCCAGCGTGGGTCGTTACTTTCATCGAGCACTGTGCCAACCATCATCGGTTCTACCAGGTGCAGGTACGCGAGATTCCAGTGATTGAGCCGGGATGCGATGTAGCCAAAGGTTTGTTCCGGGGTGTCATCGCCCATCCCCATGAAACGTCCCATCGGTGTCAGGCGGACAGCTACGCGTTCGGCGCCTACTTGCGCGGTCACGGCGTCCACGACTTCAAGCAGCAACCGGGCACGGTTTTCGATACTTCCACCGTAGCGATCACTCCGCTGATTGCTGGCGCTGTTGATGAATTGGTCGAGCAGGTAACCATTGCCGGCGTGAATTTCCACCCCGTCCATACCCGCCAGGATCGCGTTGCGAGCGGCCTTGCGGAAGTCGGCAACGATCGCTTCGATCCCGGGAATGTCCAGCGCTTGAGGGACAGGTACATCACCCCATACGCCCTCGCCCTCTTCATTGAGGATGAAGGTCTTGCCGGGTACCGGTTGCGCGGTGGGCGCCACCGGCAAGCCGCCGCCAGGCTGGAACACCGGGTGCGACACTCGCCCCACATGCCAGAGCTGCAGGAAAATGCGCCCGCCTTCTGCGTGCACGGCCTCGCTGACCGCCTTCCAGCCCTGGATCTGCTCGTCGCTATGGATGCCGGGGGTCCAGGCGTAACCCTGGCCCTGCTGCGAAATCTGCGTAGCCTCGGTAATGATCAATGCGGCACTGGCACGCTGACGGTAGTACTCGACGTTCATCGATGTCGGTACGTTGCCCGGTTGCCCCGCCCGCGAACGAGTCAGAGGCGCCATGGCGACGCGGTGCTTGAGGGTGAGTTGGCCAAGTTTGATCGGGCTGAACAAGTGATGAGTCATGATGATTTCCTGAATGAATAGGGATTGGAAAAACGCCTTAAGCGGCTTCGCTTCGTTTCAGTATCCGGGTCATTATTTCGACGGGCTGGGCGCCACTGATCACGTCATCTGCGATCTGAATGCTGGGCACCGAGCGCACACCGGATGCCTTGGTTTGGGCTTCGAGCTTCAAGACTTCAGCCGTGCCTTCATCGGACTTGAGAAAGTCGACAATGACCGCTCGGTCCTGCCCGGTTTCGGCAGCGATGTCGGCCAGTATCGTGAGGTCGCCGATATCCCGCCCCTCGCCGAAGTACGCCTTGAAAATGGCCTTGACCAGCGTCGACGCGTCTCGACCCGCCTGTTGCTCGCGCCATACCAACCGATGCGCGGCCAGGGTGTTGGGCGTTTTTTTGACTCGCTCGTAATCGAACTCAAGCCCGACCGCCTTACCGGCGTGGGTGACCTGTGCGTCCATCGCCTGGCTACGTGCCCAACTGCCGAATTTGCCAGAGCGATAGACTTTGCGATCCATGCCTTGAACGGGCATGTCAGGGTTCAACTGATAAGGCAGGAAGCCGATGGGTCGGTCCGTTGATAAACCCGAAGCGGCCAGAGCGCGTTCGAGATGTTCCTCACCGATCCAGCACCATGGGCAGATGAAGTCGTAAGTCACTTGAATTGTGGATGAGTGCAAACTCATGACGGTCTCCGTGGTTGAGTGTTTCACCCCCCAAGGTAGGGGCCGGAGCGCCGCCAGAGAATCCGTCGGTTGCACAACGTAGCTTTTCGCAAAACGCAACGATGTGCCGATCACGCCTTCGGCGCGCCACGGTCCTTGAGCGCCTGTCTTTGGACAGGGGCGCACGCTGCGCGAGTTAACGGTTGTTGATTCGGTCACCGTTGCGCCTGGCGCAATGTAGCGTTGCGCCTTGATGGGGTACTCCATCACAAGCACCCTCTCTAAGCTCACGTCATGGAAAATCGCCGTACGCCCATCGCACGCGGCGGATTGAAAAATCTGTCGTTAATTCAGCTCGAGAGGTAAGGCGATGAAGCGCAAAACGATCATCGGTGTCGTTCTGGCGATCGGCGTCGTGGGGTTAGGGTTTGCGTTCTGGATGATGTGGAGGCCGGAAATTGCCACGGTCAGCCAGCCCCTGAAGGCCGATCGCGAAACCCTGGACAGAGGCCGCCGCGTCGTCGAAGCCGGAGACTGTGCGGTCTGTCACACACGGCCAGGAGGCGCCTACATGGCCGGCGGTTTGCCGCTGGTAACGCCTTTCGGAACCCTCTTCACCACCAACATTACCCCGGACCCGGAATCCGGTATCGGAAAGTGGTCGCTGGACGCCTTTGAACGGGCCATGCGTGAAGGCATCGCGCGTGACGGCCATTTCCTCTATCCGGCGTTCCCCTACGTGCATTATCGAAAGATGAGCGACGCCGATATCGCCGACGCCTATGCCTACCTGATGAGCGTGGACCCGATCACATACACCGCGCCGCAGAACCATATGGTCTTCCCCATGAACTTCCGTCCGCTGGTGTCCTTCTGGAACTTGTTGTTCCTGCATGGAGATCCGCTGGAGCCACTTCCCAACCAGTCAGCACAATGGAACCGCGGACGCTACCTGGTCGAGGGAGCGGGACATTGTTCATCCTGCCATTCGCCCCTGAATCTGATTGGCGGGGAAAAAAGCAGCGAACGGTTCAACGGTGGTGTCGTCGACGGCTGGACAGCCCCTGCCCTGCGCGGAATGACCGAGGCGCAACACCCCTGGAACGAAGCCCAGTTGGTCGCCTATCTGACGGGCGAGGTCGCCGAAGGACACGGCGCAGCAGCGGGCCCGATGTTGCCGGTCAGTCTGAGCATCGCGCAATTGCCGACGGAAGATGCCCATGCCATCGCGCAGTACATTCTCGACCTCAAGAAAACCTCATCGGATGCCCCATCGCCGCCCTGCACTTCTGGGGTCAAGCCCAGCGCCAGAGCACTTATGGGCGCCTCATTGTTCGACGGCGCCTGCGCGAGTTGCCACGGCGGCGCGGCGCCGATGCGCGTCATTGAATCGCGGCCGGCGCTGGCGAACACCTCGGCGGTGATGGAGGACTCGCCACGCAATTTGATCCAGACCATCCTGCAGGGCATCCCCATGTCCAGCGCCGCTTCCAGCCACTACATGCCTGCCTTCGCCCCTAGCCTGGACGACACCCATGTGGCCGCACTTGCCGAGTACTTGCGCAACCAAAGTTGCGCGAACCGTCCCTGGACGGATCTCGACAAGACCATCAAAAGCATTCGGGCTCAGGAGCAGCAACCGTGATCACACTCGATATCAACGGCAAGACTCACGAACTGGACATCGCGGACGACATGCCCTTGCTGTATGCCTTGCGCAATCAAGTGGGGCTCAACGGCGCCAAATACGGCTGCGGTCTGGGTCAATGTGGCGCCTGCACGGTGCTAGTGAACGACAAACCGGTGTTTTCCTGCCTGACGCCCTGCGGCGCGCTGGCGGGCAAATCGGTGCGCACGGTCGAGAGCCTCGGCAGCGCTGACCAACCGGGTGCCTTGCAGAAAGCCTTTATCGAGGAACAGGCGGCCCAGTGCGGCTATTGCATCGCCGGAATGATCGTCCGCGCACAGGCGCTATTGGAAGCCAACCCCCATCCGGACGATGAAACGATCCGTCGCCACATGGCACCCAACTTGTGCCGCTGCGGCACCCATGTGCGAATCCTCGCCGCTATCAAATCGGTCATCGCGCAAGGGGGCAAGGTATGAAAACCTCAACGCAAAAAGTCGATCTGAGCCGCCGCGCATTCATGATAAATGGTGCATTGGTGATGGGGTTCGCACTGCTCCCGGCCATTCCTCGCGCCTTCGCCGACACTGAAGTAGACACCTTGGGGACAGAGATCCTCGCCCCCGACCTGCCGGGCAGCCTGCGCGCCACTCCTCACCTGGACGCCTGGATCCGCATTGATGCAAAAGATGGCATCACCGTCTACACCGGCAAAGTGGAACTGGGCACTGGCGTCAAAACTGCGCTCCTGCAGATCGCCGCCGAGCGGCTGGAAGTGCCGCCCACGCTCATCCGTTTTCTCACCGCCGACACCGCACTGACCCCCAATGAAGGGTATACCGCCGGCAGCCATACGATCGTCGACAGCGGCACCGCGCTGTTCAACGCCGCGGCCCAGGTGCGTCAATTGTTGCTCGAGTCCGCGGCACGGCAATGGCATCTCAACGTCGACAGCCTGACCACGCGGGACGCGGTGATCTACGATGCGCAAGGCCGCAGCATGACCTACGCACAAGCCGTGGCAGGGGTCCAACTGCATCGTTTTGCATCGGCCAACTCGCCCTTCAAGCCAGCCAGCCGTTTCACCCTGATCGGCCAATCACTGCCTCGACTGGACATCCCGGCCAAAGTCAGCGGCGGTGCAGCCTATGTGCAGGACATGCGCCTGCCCGATATGCTGCATGCCCGCGTGATACGGCCACCCCGGCGCGGCAGTCAGCTTCTGGAGATTGACGAGGCCGCCCTCGGGAAACTGCCCGGTGAGGTGAAACTGATCCGCAACGGCAGCTACCTTGCCGTGGTCGCCACCGATGAATGGCTGGCGGTCAAAGCAATGCGCGAGGGCTATGCCACGGCCCGCTGGACAGCAGGTAACCCGCTGCCCGACTCGACACACATCCATCAACTCCTCACCGAATTGCCGGCGCGACGCTACCCGGTGAGTGCCAAGGGTGACCTCCCGCAACCGGTGCCGCGCGCCTACAAGGCCCGGGTGACCAAGCAATACCTGATGCACGGCTCCATCGGCCCCTCCTGCGCAGTGGCCTGGTTCAAGGACGGCACACTGACCGTGTGGACCCACTCTCAAGGTGTCTATCCATTGCGCTCGGGTATCGCCGAGATGGTCGGCCTGCCGGTGGCTCAGGTGCGGTGCATCCACGCTGAAGGCTCCGGTTGCTATGGCCACAACGGCGCCGATGACGCCGCCGCCGACGCCGCGCTGATCGCCATGGCCATTCCCGGCAAGCCGATACGGGTGCAATGGATGCGCGAACAGGAAAATCTCTGGGAGCCCTACAGCTCGGCCATGCTTGCCGAAGTGGAAGCAGGACTGGACGACAGCGGGCGGCTTCGCGACTGGACATACGAACTCTGGAGTACGCCGCACAACGAACGTATCGTCAACGCCGGGCGCCTGTTGCCGGCGTGGCTGTTGGCCAATCCCTTCACCCCGGCACCGTCGGTACCGATCGCTCAGCCCGAAGGCGACGGCGACCGCAATGCCGTTCCGTTGTATGAGATCCCCAACCTGAAGGTCGATCTTAACTTTGTACTGACCATGCCATTCAGGACCTCGGCCATGCGTTCGCTCGGTGCCCATATCAACATCTTCGCCATCGAGAGCACCGTCGATGAACTGGCGGCCAGGGCCACCGTCGACCCGGTACAATTTCGCCTGAATCACTTGAGCGATCCGCGAGCACGGGCGGTGGTGGAGCGCGTGGCCGCTGAGTTCCGCTGGCCACAAAAAGCAACGGGCCCCGGCAGCGGAGTCGGCTTTGCCTTTGCCCGCTACAAAAACATCATGGGTTACTGCGCAATCGCCGTGCAGTTGCATGTGCAGCGCCAGACTGGACAGGTGACGATTGATCGCGTTGTCGCCGCCGTCGACGTGGGGCAAATTGTCAGCCCCGACGGGCTGCTCAATCAGATCCAGGGTGGCATCGTGCAGTCCGCCAGTTGGACGCTCTATGAGCGAATCCTCTATGACGCCAGCGGCATGCACAGTTTCGACTGGAGCGGCTATCCGATCATGCGTTTTCCGGATTTGCCGCAACAGGTCGAGGTCCACCTGATTGATCAGCCGGATCAGCCATTTCTTGGTGCGGCGGAAATCGTCCAGGGCCCCATGGCCGCAGCACTGGGCAATGCCATCAACGATGCCACCGGCAAGCGCTTGCTCGATCTGCCGCTGGCGCGACGTGGCTGGCAGGAGGCGCTGGGATCATGACCGATCCGGGCGGTGTCGACCTTATGCCCTTCCGCCACAAGTCAGCCTGCCGATGCCGGCGAAACGTCTGAATCGGTAGCCAGGCGCACGCTCGTGAGCGCCTGGCGCTCATGCAGCAACCCGTTAACGCGAACACGAGGAATCCCACTGATACACCTCGTCGTACACGCGGTCTATCAGTGCCTCTTTGCTGGGGAAATATCGATAGAGTTTTGCAGGCGCTTGAGCATTTCAATGCTATCTCCTGACAGCATCGTTCGAAAACGAGCCTTCAGGCCCTAGCAATTCGCTGATGAAATCGATAAACGCATTGACGCGCTTGGAGCCACGATGATTGGGAAGATACAGCGCGGAAATGGCCGAACTGGCATCGTTCGGATTGATAACAAAGGACTCGAACAATGAAGTCAAATCACCGCTGCCAATATCGTCGTTGACGAGCCAGTCAGGTAACAGAGCCACTCCACCGCCCGCCAACGCAACCTCACGCAAAACCTCGGCATTGTTGCTTTTGAAGCGGCCCTCAATCGGTACTCGAGTCTCCTCACCTTCCTTTAAGAAAGTCCACACCTGTTGCTTTGGGCCGTAACTGAAACGCAGGCACTCGTGCTGCATGAGGTCCATGGGATGTTCAGGAAAGCCATGTGCATTCAGGTACTCGGCACTGGCCACCACCCGGCGCTTGAAATGACCGACGGGACGACTGACGACACCATCCATGGCGGCTGCCGATCCCAATCGAATCGCCAGATCGACGCGCTCCCCCAGTAATTCAACGATGTCATCGGAGAGCGTCATGTCCAACACAAGTTGAGGGTATCGCTTCAACAGCGAGGCAATATGAGGTGCAATCAGACGACGCCCCAGCGCTACGGGCACGGAAATACGAAGATGGCCCGCAGGGAGTTCCCCGCGGTCACTGACCGAGGCATCCGCCTCGGCGACAGCATTCAGCACTTCCCGCGCTTTCAAGTAGTAGGCGGCCCCGGCATCTGACAATGAGATTTGACGCGTGGATCGATTAAGCAAGACAGCGCCCAGTTCCGCCTCAAGCCCATCGATCATCCGAGTCACAGAAGACGTCGCCAGGCCTAACTGTCGAGCGGCAGAAGAAAAGCCCTTCGAATCCACAGCCTGGACGAACATCTTCAATGCGAGCAGCTTGTCCATGACACTCCTTGACTCACCCGTTGTTCATATTGAGCATTGTGCCAGTTCGGGTCCGACGAGAAACCACCGAGAAGACGACTAGAGCTACCAGCGACAATGCGCTTCCCACCGCAGCAATCGCCAGCCAGCCGGCATGTTCATAAAGCAAACTGGCTACCGAAGAACCGATTGCACCCCCAATAAAGATACTGATCATGTACAACGCATTCAGACGGCCTCTGTTGGCCGTGCCCAATGCATAGACAGCTCGCTGGCCAAGCACCATGTTCATTTGCACTGCAAAATCCAGCGCTATCCCGGTGACGGCCAACCCAATCACACCGTAAAAGGGATTGATGAAGGCTGGAAGGAAACTCAATACACCCAGCACCATGGCCACCTGCGACGCTCGTCGAGTATGGCCTGCATCGGCAAGACGGCCACTGATAGGTGCGGCAATGGCACCGATGGCGCCAACCAAAGAGAAAATCGCAATCTGACTTTGCGTGAGGCCGAACTCACGACTCAATATCAATGGCACAGCGGTCCAGAACAAACTGAACGCCGCAAACATCAGCCCTTGATAGAGCGCGCGCTGACGCAGCACGGGCTCGCGGCAAAACAGTTGGCCCAGGGACATCAGCAATTGGCCGTACGACGCACGATGGGTCGGTTGCCATTTAGGCAGGGTCATGCCAATCACGATGGCGATAACGAGCATCAAGGCGGCGGCCCCGACAAACACCACCCGCCAGCCCAAATGATCGGCAACCAGGCTCGACAGAGGCCGCGCCAGCAGAATCCCTAGCAGCAAGCCCCCCATAATCCCGCCAACCACCCGACCGCGAGACTCTTCCGATGCCAGATGTGCCGCCAAAGGAATAAGCATCTGCACGGAGACTGAGCTGAAACCGATGAGTGCCGACACCACTAGAAATACACTCGGCTGCTTGGATAAACTGGCGGCGACCAGGCTGAAGATCGTAATCACGATCGTCGCGATCATCAGCCGACGGTTTTCTACCAGGTCCGCCAAGGGCACCAGGAAAAACAATCCGAGCGCATAACCAATCTGGGTCAGCGAAACGATGAAACTCGCGCTCCCACTCGACATGCCGATATCCGGAGCGATCAAGCTAATAATCGGTTGTGCGTAATAGATGTTGGCCACGATGGCACCGCAACAAAAAGCAAATAGAAGCACCAGCCCCTTTGTCATTGATGCTTTTTGTATCGTCGCTGCTGTATCACGTGTAGAAAGGCCCATGCCATAGACTCCTGAGGTTCGACAGCGGTGACTTTCCAACGAAGGTCACTCGCATTCATGTTTGCCAGGCCAACAACATAGGCGGCAGTGCACCTCGAGAGAATATGGCCGGGACGCAACGTCGCGTTGCGTCGTGCGCAAGAGATGCCCGGGCTGGGTCGATAACAGCAACTGCACACATCAGGTTTGGACGCCATCAGAGCGCCCTATTGATATGTCCAAATTCATTAGACCGGCTCATATTTGACGCGAGCGCTCAAGGCGGTCAGCGAGGCGGCGAGCGGCTACGCGGGATGGAAGGAAGAGGAGATGCCAGGCTTCCACGAAGTGCGAGCTCTGTCGCTGCACCTGTAAGAGAAAGCCGGAAAGGATGGGCAAAAGATCACTGGTCATGCGAGCGAGGGCATGACCAAAAACCACCAGCGGGACCACGATGAAATCATCTGGTCAGAAGCAATCCCGGACCTGAATATCAGTGAAATCACCGGGTAGTTTTGCGCTGATTTTGCGCAGGCACAAAAAAGCCGATCTGTTAGATCGGCTCAATTGTCTGATTCTACTCAGGAATAATGGTCGGGACGGAGTGATTCGAACACTCGACCCCTAGCACCCCATTCAGTTAAGCATTAGACATCCTTGGCTCTCGTCATTCTCCTACAGAATCCTAAATCCCAGCAATAAAAGGCCTTTCAGCGCTTTATTCTTCCAACGACCTCTATCCTGATCTACCTTTAGCTGACGAATCGGTGGGAGTAAATGTGGGAGTAAACTCATAAAGAGGTTGATTATGGTAAAGCTCACTGCCAAGGAATTGGAAGCACTGACCGAGCAGGATGTCGGAATCATGATACGCGACGAAGGCAGCCTCGCGGGCAGAGTCTCACTCCGCAAAAAAGGTATCGCCATCCCCTTTTACTTCCAGTTTCGCTGGGAAGGGATTTACACCCGTTTCTCGTGCGGTACCTGGCCAAATAAGTCGTTGACCGAGATCCGCAAGGAGCGCAACGAAGCGCGAGACCTTGTAGCCAAAGGGATTAATCCAAACGAGAACAAACGCGCAGAGAAGGTCAGACTGAAAGCGGAGCTGGCTGCGCAACTCGCAGAAGCCGCCCAGCGAAAATCCAAGGAGTTAACGCTGCTAGACCTCGCGGGAGAATGGCTTCGCGATGGTGTGGCGCGCAAGGATGGTAATGCCGAGCTACGGAGAAAATTCGCGAAAGATCTTTACCCCGCCCTAGGCTCAAAAGTCATCAGCTCAATTGATGAGCATGACCTGCGGAGCCTGGTGCGATCTGTAATGGCTCGCGGCGCCACTCGTCAGGCCATCAGTCTTTTTTCGGATATCGTTCAGATGTTTGGATGGGCGCAGAAACGCCAGCCATGGCGAACATTGCTGATTGATGGAAACCCAGCAGACTTGGTCGAAATCAACAAGCTTGTACCCAGTGACTATCAGGAGGAGCGAACTCGGATCCTCTCCTCTATCGAACTTCAAGAATTAAACCAACGCTTTCAAAAAATGACTGCGGACTATGCAGCACTACCTGCCGGCGAAAAGTATGATGGGATTCGCCCACTCAAGCCGGAGACCCAACTTGCGCTTTGGATCTGCTTGGGAACGTTATGCCGGATCGGTGAACTGCTTCAGGCCGAATGGAAAAACATTGATTTGAAAACTGGTGTCTGGTTTATTCCTGTGGCGAACGTCAAAGGTAGCCGGGGGAGAAAACAAGACCACCACGTGTTCCTGTCTGCGTTTGCGATCCACTATTTCAGCAAGCTTCGGCTGCTGACAGGAAACTCTCAATGGTGCTTTCCCGCAAAGCATCATGATGGTCATGTCGATCTCAAGGTCGTCAGCAAACAGGTGGGAGACCGCCAATCACGCTTCAAAAATCGCAAGCCGCTTTCACGTCGCCGACATGATGACACCCTGGTGCTGTCCGGTGGTGCCAATGGAGAATGGACACCCCATGACTTGAGACGAACGGGTGCGACCATGATGCAAGCCTGTGGCATAAGCCTTGACGTGATAGACCGCTGTCAGAACCACGTGCTGGCAGGCTCCCGGGTCCGCCGTCACTACTTACACCATGATTATGCCGAAGAGAAAAAAGAAGCTTGGAATCTGCTGGGGGAGAAGCTCACCGATATCATAATCGGCCAGGACTCTTTAGAGGAACTAGGATACTCATCAGGTGAAAAGCAGCAGTGATTTTCCTGGCATCGTCATCCGGTGACAACTAGCCGTGCTGTTTGCCGCCCAACACCAACGCAACACCCCCCAGCACAGCGACGGATGCCAACACCATCCTTACGCTAAGGCTTTCCCCCAGAAAAACGATACCAGCCAGCGAAGCCAGGATGGGCACGCTCAACTGCACCGTCGCGGCTTGAAACGCTGCAAGATAACGCACCGCGACGTACCAGACCGCGTAGCCAACGCCCGACGCCAGCGCGCCGGAAAGAACCGCATAAAATATCCCCAGCAGATCCCAACGCAGCGCTGAGAGAAACGGCAAACTTGCAATCAAGACCGGGGGAATCGAGCGCAGAAAATTGCCGGCTGTGGTTGCCAGCGGATCGGCGACAGTTTTGCCAAGCAGTGAATAGATCCCCCATGCCACCCCCGATAACAGCATCGTGAGTGCGCTAACGGGGTCAGGGGCGGCTGCGCCTGGAAGCAGCAGACAGACCAAGCCAGCAATTGCCAATACAAACCCGATGCGACTTGACATCCTCAATTGGCTCAAGGATCCCAGGAGGAGCTTTCCCGAGCAGGAGGTAGATCCTGAAACGGTGGGTGTGTGCGTCAGCATCATCCAGGAGCGCACAGGGCTTTCACAGTCCACTACATCGCTTTACCTCACTGCCCTGCAGCGCGCGCAACTGGTGACTTCTCAGCGGATAGGCCCTTGGACCTATTACCAACGCCACGATGAGAATATCGATGCTTTTTTCAAAACGCTGCAGGAAAAGATCTAGGTCCATACGACTAGAGGTGGTCAAACGGCGTTAAATCAACGCAATTCATCTTGTTTAAGGATGCGTAAATCCTAGGCGTCGAGTACATCACAGACGTTATTTGCGTCGGATAGATTTTGGTGTGTCAATAATTAGCTTTTGGAGCGTCTTGGCGCTTTTCGGCAGAGAGGCGCTTTGAACGCTCCACTCGCCGGCAGCTGGTTGGCCGGCGCGGGAGATACGCGCAACCAGTTGGATTTCAGGGAAGTTCGACAGTTTCATTTGCAGCATCATTGCGTCCGCATCACCCAACTCCACGGTCACCGGCAAGTCGGCCACGGTCAGGCGTTGGCCAACGGTGCCGGTGGACCGGAAACGGCACGGGTGAAGATGAACACGCTGTAACCCGATTGGACTTTGACCTTGACCTCGGCGAAAGGTCGACCGAAACCTTGAGCAATGCCACCGGCTTGGCCGCGACGGCTCTTTGGTCGTGAAACCCACCACGCTGTCGTCCGCGTAACGCACAATAATTACATCACCACGGGCGTGCCCACAGATCCAGCACGTAATGAACATAGATATTCGCCAGCGGCGATATCACTGCGTCTTGAGGCGTCCCCTTGGTCGCAGCCATCCTAGGGCCATCTTCGATAAAACCCGCCTGAAGCCATTTTCAGATAAGCCTGAGCAGGCGCCGGCCTGTAATCCGGTGCCCCAGAAATATCAGCATCCATTCAGGGTCGATCTCATCAAAGAACGACGTGATATCCGCATCCAATATCCAGTTCACCTCCTGGCCCTTCAACGCTACCGTCAACGCATCCAGCGCATCGTGCTGACTAAGTCGCGGCCGAACCCCGTACGAGAATCCCCGAAAGTCCTCTTCATAGATTGCATTCAGAACGCTAACGACCGCCTGCTGTACGATCTTGTCCTCCATTGAGGCAATACCCAACGGGCGTTGCCTGCCACCGGCTTTGGGAATGTCGACCCGCCGCGATGGCGTTGCTCGATAGGCTCCACCGTGGAGCCCTGCGTACAAATCGGTTAGCCTGATGGCAGAGTCGGGACACTCGAACTCTGGCAGCGCGACAGAGCCGACCCTGTCGAACTACTGAGTGCCTGGGAGCGCGGACAGCGTAGGGCCGTGTTCGGCGTACCACTCGCAGAGCTGCGCACTCGCAATCGACAGACAGCGGTGGAACAACCGTGCTTCAGCCGAAGCTAGGCCCTGACGTCCCCTGCCCTGTCCAACCCGCGTACTTCTCACCTCGCCTTGAGATAGCTTGAGCAAAAAACATTGCTTAGGAGGCTTCCATAAGATGCTCCAAAACATCATATTTTCGCCCTAATCAAGTCGCTATTTATTGTCAGCCGGACGCTTGTCCAGGAAAACGGCAATACCTTCGATGGCTTCATCCTCCATGGCATTACACGCCATGACTTTAGCTGCATATGAATATGCATCCTCGACGCACATCGATTGCTGACGATAAATCATCGACTTACCATACCGAATGGCTGTGGGGCTCTTGGACGATATCGCAGAAGTATAAACTTCCACTGCGCCATCAAGCACTTCACCTTCGACGGCCTGGTTAATCAAACCCCAATCCACCGCGGTATGTGCGTCAATAAATTTTCCGGTAAATAACATCTCAAAGGCTCGCTTAGCGGAAATATTCCGGGTAAGCGCAACAGATGGCGTAGAGCAGAACAGCCCTAAATTTATACCTGAAACTCCAAAGCGGGCACCACGCGTGGCAACCGCCAAGTCACAGCTCGCTACAAGCTGGCAGCCTGCCGCAGTCGCTAGCCCTTGTACTCGAGCAACTACAGGCACAGGTAACGACTGAATTTTAAGCATCACATCGCTGCACAAACCAAATAAGTTCTGGTAAAAAACAATATTTTGTTTTTGCTGCATTTCGCGCAAATCGTGACCTGCGCAAAATGCATCGCCTTTAGCGGCCAAGATGACACAGCGAATGCTGGAGTCGAATGCAATCATGTCTAATTTTTCTTTCAGCACAGTCAGCATTTCTTCCGATAGTGCGTTGTACTGCTGCGGCCGGTTAAGCCACAATGTCACAACGTCGTTTCGACGCTCGCTTAAGACTACCTCATCAATATTGGACATGTATCATCACCTTCATTCCTGCGGACTATTTCAGCTATCTACGCAGGTCAGTTTATTCACTCAGGATTAATTACATACCGTAATTTTCGCTTTTATAGAGTTCCCTATGAAGCATCTTTTATGTGCGCCTGCATGAATACGGGCAATAGCGCTTTCACCAGGCTGGTGTTCTCCAGAAAATACAATTTTTGGATAAAGCTTAATCAAGGTGACTTCCAACCCGCCTCCATCGGTTTTCTCAAGGTAACCTACAGGAGTATCGCTGTAGGACTCGGGAAGGAATCCCTGTTGCTCAGCGATTGCCAAGAAAAAAAGCATGTGACAGCTAGCGGCGGCAGTGACCAAAAGCTGCTCAGGATCCGCACATAATGCATCGCCCTTGTATTCAACTCCGGCAGAAATGTTTAATTTCTGTTGTCCTTCAAACCGAGCAACGTGATTGCGTGAGTAGGTAGAAGCGTCATCAGTGTGAGTATCTTTTTCCCAGCTAATTTCAGCAATATGTTGAGACATATCTTCTCCTCAAACCTGATAATTAATCAAATTACACACCAAGCACAATAGCCGTATGCGACAACCTTATCTTATCGCCTACAAATATCCTTGGCAAAAAGGTTATCGGCGGTAATGGGAGTCACTACGAATTGATCCATGAGTGCCTGTTGATGGTTAGCCAAGCCGTTCAAAGTATTACCTATTTTTGCCGATTCCTGCGCCTGCGCAGAGAGCGATTCGGTCACATCTCGAATCGCTGCGACGTTACGATTAATTTCTTCAACTACAATGCTTTGCTCCTCAGCGGCGCTGGCTATTTGCAAATTCATATGGGTGATGATGGATACCGAAGCACCAATGCGCTGCAAAGCGGCCACGGCCAATGCCACCTGTCCGACACTGCTTTGAGCCTTGCTATGGCTACTATGCATCGAGTTGACAACATCCCTGGTTCGCTGCTGCAGCCCCTCAATTACCGAGCGAACCTCTTGGACAGAACTCTGAGTACGTCGGGCCAGGTTTCGTACCTCATCGGCGACGACCGCAAAGCCTCGTCCCGCATCGCCTGCACGCGCTGCCTCAATGGCGGCATTTAGCGCAAGCAAATTGGTTTGTTCGGCAATGGCACGTATTACATCCAGCACTGAACTGATCTGGTCACTCCGGCTAGTCAAATCTCGTATCTCTTCCATAGCCGCACTCATCTCGTGAGACAAATGCTCGATGGCAGTTGAGGTGTTGTTTACAACCTCAAGGCCCTCCAAGGTCGCCAAGTCGGCTCCTTGTGCTGCATCGGCAGCGTGCGCAGCACTGCGCGCAACCTCATGGGCTGAAGCGGTCATTTCTTGGGATGCAGTCGCAACTTGATCCACTTCTCTGTATTGCTGCTGCATACCCGAACTGGTTTGATTTGCAATGATGGCGGACTTATCGGCGGTATTACGGGCTTCTTGAACAGAGCGTTTTACCTCGGCGATCACGGGTTGAAGCTTATCGAGGAAGCGGTTGAACCAGCCAACCAGTTCGCCGAGCTCATCCTGACGCGTATAAACCAAACGGCGTGTAAGGTCTCCTTCGCCGACAGCAATGTCTTTGAGCATGTCTGCTACACGTAAAATCGGTCGGGTCACGCCTAACGCCGTCAGCCAAACCAATATCAAGCCAATAGTTGCTGCAGCGGCGCCGAGCGCTAATTCCAGCACTGCACCTTTTGCGTTGCGGTTATCCAAATCTTGCTGCAACAACAAGGCCGGGGCCAAAAGAGACTGCATGGGAACATCCAGCAGTAACGCCCAAGGCTCGCTGTTGGGAATAGGCATCACTGGCGCAATCAACTGTAAATTATCCTGCCCCTGTTGCTCGGATGCTTTCCCAAGCCGCTGCAATGCCAGTAAGACTTCGCCATTCTCCGGGTAGACCTCTTCAAGGCGTTGTCCGAGTAAGCTTCTATCACGACTGTGCGCAGCGAGCAGACCCGCGGAGCTGACAATGCTGACAGCGCCCCTCCCCTGATACAGATCGTGGCTGCCAACAGTAGCGAGTTGTTGAAGATTATCCAGACTGATGTCCATACCGATAATCGCCAGCACCTTACCGTCTTCTATGACAGGGAACGCCAAGGTCGTTATTAATATCCGCTGGCCGGTACTGTCGTCGAAATAGGGATTTAACAAGCACGCCTTAAGCGTTTCTCTTGGACAATTGAGCCACTGATTAAAAGGAGAACCATCCAGCATAGGCGTGGTGTCGGAAATCAGAGCTTCGGATATCACCTGAGCACTGACGCGACCTTCGCGCCGTATCCAATAAGGCGCAAAACGACCTTTCTCGTTACTCCCTACATCGCCATGGTCAATAAAGGAGGCGGTTGCAGAAGCTGAGTGCAACACGGTTATTGATTTGAAGCTGGAGCATGATGCCGCATAGCCATGGCTTCCTGCATCACCTCGCCCATGACTTCGATCGGGCACTTGAAATCGAAGCGTTTACGGGGGCGCATATTCAGCTCCAAGGCGATGGCATTCAATTGCTCTTGACTGTGTACCGACAAGTCAGTCCCCTTGGGCAGGTACTGGCGGATCAGGCCGTTGATGTTTTCGTTGCTACCGCGCTGCCAGGGGCTGTGCGGGTCGCAGAAGTAAATAGCGACCCCTGTCTGCTGGGTGATTTCAGCATGCCGCGCCATCTCCCGGCCCTGGTCGTAGGTCATGCTCTTGCGCATCGCCAGCGGCATGCTGTTGAGCGCTGCACTGAAGCCCTCCATCGCCGAGGTCGCCGTTGCGTCGTTCATCTTCATCAGCATCAGGTAGCCACTGGTGCGCTCCACCAACGTGCCTACCGACGAGGCGTTGGCCTTACCCTTGATCAGGTCGCCCTCCCAATGCCCCGGCATCAGCCGGTCTTCGATCTCTGGCGGGCGAACATGAATGCTGACCATCTCAGGGATCTGGCCGCGCCGATCCACGCCACCAGAGCGCGGCCGGCGCGTCGTCTTGCCTTGGCGCAGGCAGACGATCAGCTCCTTGCGCAACTCGCCGACCGGCAAGGCATAGATCGCGTTATAGATCGTCTCACGACAGACGTAGGCATCTCTGAGGTTGGGTATGGTCATGCTGCGCAGCTTGCCGGCAATCTGCTCGGGAGACAAACGCTTACGCAGCATGTGGGCCACCAGTTCGAAGCGCTCGCTGCCCGGCACAAGCTTGCGCTTGGGGCGACAAACCTGGCGCCGAATGTTCATCTGTTGCTGGGCGCAGCGGGCCGAGTAAGCACCACTACTGCCTCGATTGCGCTTCAGCTCTCGGCTGATGGTCGAGGGCGACCTGTCAATCAGGCGAGCAATGCCGCGCAGGCTGAAGCCTTGAGCTTGACTGAGTTGAATGATGGCGCGCTCTTCGACGCTGAGTTCGGAATAGGACATAGGGGCAGCACCGTACCGGAAAGGTCAGGTGTTGCACTCAGTTTTCGCGGCCGCCGGATTTATCATTGCCATCGACCTGGTCTTTTTCGAACACTATATAGAGGCTAAGCAGTTGCGGATTGGCCTCCAATGCCTGCTTGACCTGATGATGGAGATTCTCTCGCAGGGCCTGCGGGCTTAATTTCAGTGCGTGCGCTTGCCTGCGCTGCAGCACAACTTGTCGAGAGAAATTGAGGCCTTCCTGGTAGGACGACATCATATAATTCTTGATCGTGAGAGCCTGCACATCGGCTTCTTTTTTCATCCGCTCCCGAGCGGATGTTTCTAGCATTTGAGCCACACTCATTTTTACGAAAGAGGTGTCCGCGTTCATTCGATAGACCGCATGCCCTACCAGCAATGCAACAACCGCCAAAAGACAGAAGCCCGCCAATAGCGTAATTTTCCATAGAATAGGTAATCGATTCGAAAACAAAAGCAAACGTCCTCTTTATAGGCACAATCTTCCGAGCGCTACTGTCGACACCTACTAAGTCGCAGGCGACTTTAAACCAGAGCGTGCTATATGCGCATAGCACGCTTCAGGCTCGAAAGTTACGGTAACGGTCATGACTGACTGCACATTACTCAATTGCGATACTGCAGCCAGCCCTATTTACTTGTACTGAGAACAGCTTCCTTTGACGCGGTTGCTTCACGTTCAGCGATACTGACTTCCCGCATACGAAACTTCTGTATCTTGCCACTGATGGTCATGGGGAATTCGTCAACCAATTTGAAGCTTCGCGGGATCTTGAAGTGAGCGATTCTATTCTTGCAATAGTCGCGCAGGGATTCAGTGTCCACCAGGTGGCCGGGATGTAGTTTAACCCAGGCTATAATCTCCTCTCCGTAGGTTTCATCTGGTACACCGATTACTTGCACATCCGCCACCGCTGGATGAGTAAAAAGGAATTCTTCGACCTCTCGCGGATAAACGTTTTCACCTCCGCGAATGATCATGTCCTTGTTACGTCCGACGATGTTGATGTAACCCTCCTCGTCCATGGTTGCGAGATCCCCGGTATGCATCCAACCGGCTGCATCTACGGCAGCCGTGGTCGCTTGAGGATTGTTCCAGTAGCCGAGCATCACACTGTATCCGCGCGTGCAGAGTTCACCGATTTGCCCGCATGTAACTATCCTGCCGTGCTCGTCGATGATCTTGCTTTCCAAATGTGGCTGAGTGCGCCCGACGCTGGTTATGCGGTGGGTAAAATCGTCCTCAGGCCCGGTCTGCGTCGAGATAGGGCTGGTTTCGGTCATGCCATAAGCTATTTGCATCTCGGTAAGATGCATGTCCTCGATGACCCGTCGCATCACTTCGATGGGGCATGTGGAGCCGGCCATTATACCTGTGCGCAGGCTGCTCAGGTCCAAAGCCGTACGTTCGGGATGATCCAGCATGGAAATAAACATGGTAGGCACGCCAAACATGGCGGTCGCTTGTTCTTCTGCCACAGCTCGAAGTGTCGCCAACGGCTCAAAAGAAGCGCTGGGATAAATCATCGTACTGCCATGAGTCATACAACCGAGGTTCCCCATCACCATGCCGAAGCAATGGTAGAGCGGAACAGGAATTACCAGACGATCATGCTCGGTGAGACGCATACTTTCTCCCACCATATAAGCGTTATTCAGAATGCTGTAATGACTAAGTGTTGCGCCTTTGGGCGCCCCCGTCGTACCTGAGGTGTACTGAATGTTGATCGGATCATCGAACTGCAACTGCATTCCGCACTCAATCAGTTTCTGACGGCCAACCATAGCGGCACGCCCCAGCAGATCGGTCCAGGACAACATACCCTCCGCTGGCTGCTCGCTGAGAGTGATGACCCCACGTAGCTCCGGTAGCTTGTCACTTTTTATGGCGCCAGAGTCGCAAGATTTTAACTCCGGCAACAGCGTATAAAGCATTTCGTGGTAATTGGAGCTTTTGAAAACGTCACTAGAAATCAGCCAACGACAACCGGATTGCTTCAGCGCATATTCAATCTCGCTGGGACGATAGGCGGGATTGATATTAACCAGCACCACACCCACTTTTGCGGTTGCAAACTGAGCAATACACCACTGCGCACAGTTAGGCGACCAGATACCGACGCGCTCGCCCACTTCAAGCCCCAGTGAAAGCAACCCTTGTGCGCAACGGTCCACCTCTTCCGCTAGTTGCTTCCAGGTGTAACGCAGTTCCTGATGCCGCACAACCAGAGCCTCTCTCTCGGGAAAACGCTCGACAGCCAGGTCGAAGGCCGCACCGATGGTCATTGCTAATAATGGCTTGCTCTGCGGCCCACTGCTGTAGCTCGGAAGATTCATATCAAAACCCTTCTATCCAACCAGGGCAGCCGTTGCGAATCACAGCGCAACAGCCCCCATCATTTTTATTATTGATAGCGAACTTTTAACGAATAAATATTTGCGAGGAGTTCAACGCCATATCACCTCCAGGTAGTTTGATATTTCCGATCTTTTTCATGCTATCGGCATCGAAAATAGCGATGTCATTGAGCGTGCCTGACAAATAAATTTTGCTGCCATCCTTGTTGAAGGCTACGTAATAATAGGAATGATCGAGCGTGGCAGAGTGAAGTCTTTTCTTCTGTTTGATGTCGTACTTGTCCAGGCGATTCAGCACGCCAAACATCAGATTCGGGTCCTTCGGCGAGCGCATGCCAGTAAAGTAGATTTCGGTCAGAGGGCCAAAATCGTTGATCTCAGTCTTGCCGGTCTTCAGGTCGACACTGAACTGGCCATAGACATACTCTGCGGTGGCCGGGTCCTGCTTCTTGTCCTTGTATTTCGCCGCGGTGTAGAGCAGCGAGAAGTCATGCCGGTAGGTCTGCTGGTTCCACACGTAAAGCACGTCCGGCGCACTGTAGTTGGCTCTTTTCCAATGGCGACTAGGAATCAGCACATCGAATTTTCCGGTTTTCACATCGACCTTAAAGATGTCCGCACCCGCTACATACAGCGTGCCGTCTTCGCCGCTCTGCATGATGGTCAACTGCCGAGGTGCCGGGAAGCTACGTACAGGTTTGGCGCTCATGCCGGCGTCGGTGGCGTACACATCAAGTCGCGGTTGTTGCACCACATAGCGGTCGTTGAGCATCAATGTCGGATTAGCAACAATGAACAGTTCCTTGCCATCATGGCTCACCGTAAAAGCGAACATCGACTTGGCTTTCTCACCCGGCTGCTGGCTGATGCTGGCGTGGAACACCTGCTTGCAGCTGTCCAGTTCGACCCCGTAGACATCGGCGTAGTGGTTGTTCAGCACGTAAGCGGTCTTGCGGTCCGGCGACAACTGAACGGTGCCCGGGCCAAAGGCGTCGGGCATCTTGCACGTCTTCAACACTGTATCGGTGGCCAAGTCGATAACGTGCAGGTTGTTCGGGTAGTTAGGGGTCACCATGTACTCGTGACCGGCTTTAAGTGGGGTGGTCTCATCGGCCAGAACGTTGAACGAACAGACGCTCAGGACGGCGAACGCGGCCAGGCCGCAGGCTTTGATGCTAGGCATGCTGGAATCCTTCTTGTCTGTCCGATCACTTGTCTTTAGGGAAGACAGTGCCAAGGTTGCGCCAATTGTCGTTGGACGCCTGGGCATCCTTGTTCCAGTCCGGGTAGGTGCTCATCATGTCCGGCACCTGGGCCGGCCACCAGCATGGGTCGGAGCAGCCATAAAGGTCGGCTTCCATCGGCTGGCACAGCGACGACACACCGCCAAACGCATCGATCTCCCAACCCGGGTCGGTGGTCGAGGCGCAGCCCGCGACGGAGCTCATCGCCACCACTTCTTCGATACGGTTTTCGGCCGCAGCCTCATCGAGTTTCAACGCTTTGTTATTGATTGCCTTGAGATGTTTCATATCAGTGAGCCTTGCGCGGAGTGATGTAGCTGCTGATAAACGCAGGGTTGTTGGCCATGATCCGGGTGTAGACCTCGATGCCGAAGTCGACCCAGTCACGCATCAGTTCGCAATAGTGATAGGTCGGGTGGGTCGGGTCGCCGTACCGGGCGTAGCTCTCGTGGTAGCAGCCGCCGGAGCACAGGTTGCGGATCTGGCAATCTTCGCAGCCGGTGTTGGTGCGATCCAGACGCTGGGACAGGAAGTCGTTCAACTCGACCTGTTTCACGGCGGTGTGGACGTTGCCAAAGGTCGGCAACGACGAGCCGGTGAAGCGGTGGCACAGGTTGAGCTCACCCTTGTAGTCCACCGCCAGCATCTTCAACCCGGCACCGCACGGCAGGGCTTTTTTGTGGCCTTCATGGATGTCGGTGATCAACTGGTGCAGGTTGGAGAAGCCGATGTTGCGGTGTTCCAGCGCCGCTTCCAGGTAACGCCGACCAAGCCTCTTCATGCTGGCGAAGACTTCGATCAGCTCGTCGCTGGACAGGTTGAAGGTGCTGATGTCGCCGGAAGTCACCGGGGCAAACCCGACTTCGGCAAACCCCAGTTCGTTGAACAGGTGATCCCAGATGGTTTCGACGTCGGTCACGCCAGTGGTCAAGGTCACCCGAGCGCCAACCGGACGGCTGTTGTAGCGCGACAGCAGCATTTCGGCCTTGCGCCGCACCACGTCATACGTGCCCTGCCCGCCCACGGTGATGCGGTTGCGGTCGTGCACGGTTTTTGGTCCGTCGATACTGACTGACAGGCCGAAACGGTGGGCGTTGAGGTAGTCCACGGTCTCTTCGGTGAGCAGCGTCGCATTGGTGGTCATGACGAACTCGACGAACTTGCCCGCCTCGCGGAAACGCTTCTCGCAATAATCGACCATGTACTCGATCAGCTTGCGATTGCTCAGCGGTTCGCCACCGAAAAACACCACGGTGAAACGCTCTTCGTCCGGCGATTCGCGCAGCAGCATTTCCACCGAGGCGACCGCGGTTTCGACGTCCATTTTCTTGCCGGCCGACGGCTTGTCCAGGTCTTCCTTGTAGCAGTAGGTGCAGCTCAGATTGCAGCCGGTATTGACGTTGAGCACCACGGTATTGATTGCCGTGCGCTCGACCCGCTTGGTGCCGATGTCGGGGGTCAGCGGCGAGCCGTCGCTGACCAGTTCAAGGGCCATCAGCTCACGCAGGGTCTCAGTGATTTCTTCGCCGTTGAAGCGTGCGGCGAGGCGCTGGATCAAGTCATCCGATGAACAACCCGGGCCGCGCAAGGTGTCGATGATGGTGCCCGTGAGTTCATCACTGGCGAACAGCGAACTGCTGGGAATATGGAACAGCATACGGTCGGCATCGACGTGCACTTCGTGCAAGTTCCGCTCGACCAGATTCAAGATAGCGCCCATTGCAAACCTCCTGTGCAAACCCCGCTTGGCGGGGCCTGCGATCATTCCGAAAAAGTGTCTGAAGCCATTGCTCTCAGGCCAACTCAAGGAATGGGTGGATTGTTCCAGCGTTGCACGGTGACGATCATGTGGCCTTCGCCGGTCAGGGATTTTCCTGCATCGTCGACGGCGGCAATGACCTTCAGGTTGCCGGCATTGTTGGTGGACATTTTGCGCTGCGGGTTTGGCCCCGCATCGCCCGGAGTGAACACGCCGGTGTCGGCGTGCATGGTGCCGGCGAACTTGACGTCTTCGTCTTCCTTGGCACGGTCGTCGAAGGCCTCGACTTTCCATTGCGCTGGGAACACGCCGATGCGGTACGGCTTGCCGTCAGCGCCCTTGCCCCAGGCTTCCGCGTCGAAACGGCCCTGGACTTTCGGCGTCGAGCCACCGCCCTCGCCGATCCGCGCCACCGAGAACTCGGGAACGACTTTGACTTCCGCAATTTTGCTGTAGACCGACAGTGTCGGGCCTTTCAGCGTACCAACGGTGACGTTTCGCAGGCCCGGCTGAGCAGTGGCCAAGGCTTTGAGCTTGACGCGTATGCGCCCAGAACTTTGCTCAAGCACTTCGACCACTTCCACGCCTTTGCCAAAGTTCGGTTTGCCATCAAGACCGCTGCCGATCAGGCTCACTTCAGTCTCGCTGCCGGCCTTTACATAACCCGGCTGCACCGCGAGCAAACGACTGCTGCCCTGCTTGGCCGCGACGAAATCCAGCCCACGTTCATCGTGCTCGGTTTCGAACATCCGGCCTTGCATCGCATTTCCTTGCGCGGCGAACACCTGGCGCATGGCCACGCCGTCGATGGTCACGTTGCCGCGCCATTCGTAGCCGGTGTAGAGGATTGCACTGCCTTCGCCGTTGAATGGGCTGCCATCGGCGTATTGGCCTTTGACGCTGACCTTGAACGTGTCGCTGGCATCGGGTGTCACGCTCATGACGCCAGACAGTTCGCCCTTGCCCGGCAGGTGGCCGCTGAAACTCCAGTCACCGACAAAGGCTTCGGCTTTCGGTGCACTGCTCAACCATTTTTTCCAGGCCGGATTGTCCAGCGGGTAGCGTTCAGCCAACAGTGGGACCATCTCCTTGCGGGCAATATCGAACCACTCACGATCGCGCGCTAACAGTTGGTACTCAAGCGATGGCCACTGCCCGAGGTGGAAGTTAACCAACTCCTCCCATTCCTTCGCCGGACGGCGTTGAAGAGCGACCCGCGCGCCCGAGTGGCAGCGAGAGCACATCTGGCTGGTCTGGTCGTCGAATTTTTCGACAGTATTGAGGCGACGTTCCAGCGCATAACGCACGCCGTCCGTCTCACTAGGCGCCAGCCCCTGGGTATCGGCCAGGTACTTGACCAGCGTTCGGCGATCTTCATCGCTGATCTGCAAGCTATGCATGGTCTGCATGCGGGCGATGCTCATCAGCCAGCCTTCCGGCGTTTTGCGCTGATGACTGATACGGCTCAGGGCGTTATCGGCTTCGGGGGTGTGACAGCCCTGACAGGTTTCCTTGAGGATGGTCTGGGCGTCGCGAGCTGCCAGGCTGTAAGGCGAATGCAGCGCCACACAAGCGGCCACGGCCAGCAGACTGGCGCTCAGGCCTGATCGGAGTTTTCTCTTCATCAACGTCGAACCTCGCACGGTGTATTCTTATTTTTAAATTACGTGTATGCGATTTCTGTTCCAGCGACTTGCAGCAGGCAGAAACAAAGCGCGTCTGAAGTGGTGAATACACAGACCGTGCCAACTTTTGATATTTTGCTAGATAGGCGGCGTATCGGTAACGACAAGGTTATTTGGCAACTCAACTGCTGCAGCAGACTGTTTTACTTCGCGACAACTGTTTCACTCTGAGATATGCAAATTACCGTGTTGCCCGCACATGTCCCTTGGTGAACTGTTTCACGAGAATGACTTTAATTTCTCAAGTCGTCTCAATATACGACAGTCGGCGAATCCAAAAAACGCTCGTATAACAGCCCCCCCCCGAGTATTCGTGCTTTTAACTTTAAAAAGCCGTAATTGGCACAACCATTGCGATGAACCTCAATACACCAACAAAAGAGGTTGAATCATGTCGCTTACGAGCCTACATCCCAACACTACCGCGTTTATTCAACGAGCTCCGCGCATGCTCATCGGGGGCCGATGGGTTGAAGCCGCCGATAGTCAGACTATGTCTCTTCGCAATCCCGCCACTGGGGAAGAACTCTGCGTTGTGCCCCGCGCCACTGCTGACGACGTCGACCGGGCGGTGCTGTCTGCGCGCCAGGCTTTCGATGATTCGGCTTGGTCCCGAGCGCGCCCCCGGGAGCGCCAGAACCTTCTGTGGAAGCTCGCCGATCTGATGGAGCGTGATGCCGATGTTCTCGCCCAGCTGGAATGTCTGAACAACGGAAAAAGCGTGACCGTGGCCCGGGTGATGGACGTGCAACTGTCCATCGATTTCCTGCGCTATATGGCAGGCTGGGCAACCAAGATCGAAGGGTCGACGGTAGAAGTGTCGGTTCCGCTGATGCCCAATGACCAATTCCACAGCTTCATTCGTCGCGAAGCGGTGGGTGTAGTCGGCGCCATCGTGGCGTGGAACTTCCCACTGTTGCTGGCGTGCTGGAAACTCGGCCCGGCTTTGGCAACCGGCTGTACGATGGTGCTCAAACCTGCGGATGAAACACCACTGTCTGCACTCAAACTGGCCGAACTCGCGCTGGAAGCAGGTTACCCGGAGGGCGTGTTCAACGTTGTCACCGGGACCGGGATCACCGCTGGTTCGGCACTGACCCATAACCCTCTGGTAGACAAACTGACCTTCACGGGCTCCACTGCCGTTGGCAAGCAGATCGGCAAGATCGCCATGGAGACAATGACCCGCGTC
This sequence comes from Pseudomonas sp. G11, assembly GCF_029457515.1. Classification (NCBI taxonomy): domain Bacteria; kingdom Pseudomonadati; phylum Pseudomonadota; class Gammaproteobacteria; order Pseudomonadales; family Pseudomonadaceae; genus Pseudomonas; species Pseudomonas sp. G11. Next base: position 2,722,797 of record NZ_CP120377.1, on the reverse strand, counting down.
ACGCTTGAGCTGGGCGGTAAGTCACCGACCATCGTGATGGCGGACGCAGAGATGAAGGCTGCAGCAGCAGGCGCCGCCAGTGCCATTTTCTTCAACCAGGGCCAAGTGTGCTGCGCGGGTTCACGGCTATATGTGCAACGCAAGCATTTCGATAATGTCGTGGCCGATATTGCCGATATCGCCAACGCCATGAAGATGGGCAACGGGCTGGATACAACTGTCGAGATGGGCCCTTTGATTTCCGCGCGCCAGCAGGACCTTGTCTACGGGTATATCGAAAAGGGTCGCCAAAGTGGCGCGACGATTGCCTGCGGTGGCGAGCAATACGGCCCCGGGTATTTCGTCAAACCGACAGTGATCGTTGATGTCGATCAGAAGCATTCACTGGTTCAGGACGAGATCTTCGGGCCTGTGCTGGTCGCTATTCCGTTCGATGATGAAACCGATGCGTTGCGCATGGCCAATGACAGTCCGTATGGATTGGGCGCCAGCATCTGGTCGAATGACTTGGGAGCGGTACATCGGATGATTCCACGAATTAAATCGGGCTCGGTCTGGGTTAACTGCCACAGTGCGCTGGATCCCGCGCTGCCATTTGGCGGCTACAAGATGTCCGGGGTGGGGCGTGAGATGGGGTTCGCGGCGATTGAGCATTACACCGAGCTCAAATCGGTATTGATCAAGCTCTGATCTGTGGCGCCTCATGGGCGCCATCGCTATCAGGCTCTCTCCTACAGGGAAATGTGTTATCACGCACGGTCAATGTAGGGGTGAGCCTGGCGGCGAAGAGGCCTGCCCGATCATCACGACATCAGGGTTTGAAACCCTGACTCAACAGCCACCCTCGCACCACCCTGTCCTGCTCCACCGACAACTGCGCCAGTACTTGCCGAGCAGGTTCAATCCTCAACCGTCGCACCAGCGGCGCCACCTCCACCCCTTGCACATGCCAGATCCCCAGCGGCTGATCCGGCGTGATCACCACCTCAGCCTCATCGACAAAACCGTCCCTCAGCACCGGCGCCCGCTCGATCCGCAACGCTGCAAAATCCGTCTCGGCATGCGCTACCTCCGCATCCGGCCAGTTACGCCGCAATTGCCAGAATGGCTTATCCAGCCAACGCTGCTCATCGGCATAAAAATCCCGGCCGATTCGTGCGAAACGCAGGAACAGCTGCTCCACCCGTTGCTGATGAAAACGCTGCGCCAGCGCTGCCCGCTCGGGTTTGTGCAGCAATGTATTGATCACCGCAGGTGCCTGCAGCGCCGAAGACAGCGACTGGAAAATCCCGTTGCCAGACAACGGATCCACCGCCATCGCTGCGTCACCCACGCGGATCCAGTTATCGCCACACACCTGTGGGCTGAGAATCGCCGTGCTGCTGCGAGCGTGCAATTGCAGATCAATCTCTGACTCCAAGCCGAAAAACGCCCGGGCCCATTCAGAAGTTTCACGACGTCGGCGACAGTAATCGAGCAACTGTGTCTTGCCTGGCAAACCGGCGCTGGCAACGTCTACCGTCCATTGCCAGTAGCATTGACCGTCCGCCCGCCGCGCCATCCAGGCCCAGCCATCCATCAGGCTTTCCACGGCGCTGGCGGTGTGCCCCGGCGTACCTTGCCAACGGTTCAGCAGGCTGACCGTCTCGGGGCCGCGCAGGCCCTTGCCGAGCGCTGGGGCCTGACGCCCGCGGGCTTCCACGAGAAAGTCGGCCGACAGGGCCTCTTGGCCCTCGAGTTCGATCAAATGCCCCGCGACCGAAGTCCTGACGGTCAGCGCTCGGCCCTCGATCAGCGCCACGCCAGCCAGGCGCAAATCCTCGCGCAGGCCGCGATCAAAGCCGGGACGATCCAGCAGGTATTCGATGTTCTGCGCATGCTGCTGGCCGTTCCACGACACCTGCCTCTGGGAGGGCAAGGCCGCGTCCGCCAGGGCTTGGTGCAGCCCCGCGCCACGCAAGGCCTCGAGCACTCTGACTGAGACCCCTTCCAGCGCCGCAAACCGCCGCCATTCGCTGATTAGTGTCACCGGATAACCGAGTCGGCGCAGGCCCAATGCAACCGCCGCCCCCGCCGGCCCCGCGCCCAGTACGATAATCGACTTCATGCGCCCGAGCGCCGTTCAGGGCCACGATAACGGGCGTTCTCCTGCAGCCAATGAACCACCTGCGCATTGCTGGCCTGGGGTTGTTCCACCAGAAAGCTCGCGATGTGCCCGCTCAAGGCCGCGCATCCGAGGCTGGCGCCGGACTGCCCTGGGTAGCTGCCATTCACACAAGCGGCGAAGTCTGCCTGGGCGCTGTCGAGCCAGGACCACTCCTGCTCGGTGCAGCGAGCGTCGCCGGTAATCCGCAACACTTGGGGGTAATTAGCCGGAAATACACCCTCGCCCTGGGCCGGGCTGGACGCACAGATCAGAACGCCGCGTGCGACCGCCGAAGCGCAGGCTTCGCGCAGCAGGCTGCGATCCTGGCGCAAACCCAGGCTCAAGTTGATCAAGCGCACGTCCTGCGCCACCAGCCAGTCAATTGCTATAGCTATCTGCAAGGCGCTGGTGACACCACGCTGATCGAACACCTGAGCCACACAAAATACCGCCGCTGGCGCCCGTTGGCCGATGGCTTCGATCACTGCACTGCCGTGCCCCAGGGGATCGTCAAGCAGTTCGCTCTCGGCCAGCCCATCGTCCAGCAACGAAAAGCGCCGCCCGGCGAACACCCGCACCTGTTGCGCCACGCAATGTCCGCTGTCGACCACACCAATGCGCAATTCAGGCTTCATGCGGCACCGTCTTCGAAGTGAGCACACCGTCCAGCAACTCGAAGCGCAGATCGGCATCGGCCAGGGTCGAGGGGCGATGGCTGATGAGGATGCGTGTGCGCCCGGCAAACAGAAGGTCGATGGCCTCTATCACTTCACGTTCGGTGGCTTCATCCACCGCCGAGGTCGCCTCGTCCAGTACCAGTATCAGCGGGTCCTGCAACAATGCCCGGGCAATCGCGATGCGTTGTTTCTGCCCACCGGACAACTGTTGGCCGCGTTCGCCCAGAGGGCTGTCGAGGCCTTCGGGCAAGGAGGCGATCAGGCTGTCGAGTTGTGCCAGGCGCGCGACTTCCGCGATCGATTCGCGGCTGGCATCTGGCACTGCGTACGCCAGATTGTCGGCAAGGCTGCCACGAAACAGCACGATGTCCTGACTGACCACGGCGATGCGCTGGCGCAACTGGAACAGGTCCAGGTCGCGCAAGTCGACTTCACCCAGTAGTACGCGCCCTAACTGCGGATCATGATGACGTTGCAACAGGTCGATCAACGTCGATTTCCCTACACCGGAGCCACCACTCAGCGCAACCTTCAAGCCATAGGGGATCCGCGCATCAATGCCGCACAAGGTGCTTCGACGGCCGGGGTGAGTGAAGTGCACCTCATCAAAACGCAAGTCCCCGCTGGCAGGCATCGGTTGGGGGGTGGTGGGGGTGAGCACCGTCGGCTCTTCACCACGCAACTCCATGACGCGACCGAGACTGACCGTCATCCGCTGGATAGCAACATAGAGCCCAAGCAAACTCTGAACCGGCCCGACGGCCATGCCCAGATAGGTGGAAAACGCGATCAGCGCACCGAGTTGCCAGGTGCCCTGTACCACCCAATAACCGCCGATCAAAAATGCGCAGGCCCTGGACAATGACGTCAACGTACCCGGCACTGCCTGGGTGAAAAACTCGGTGATCTGCAGGCGCAGAAGTTGGCTCATGTACCCCTGCCCCAGTGTCTCCAACCGGCTTGATTCCCGTCGCTGCTGACCCGACGATTGAATGAATTTCATCACCGGCAGGGTTTCAACCATAAACGAAGACAGGTCTGCCGATCGCTCGCGTAACTGCCGCACATCGCGCTCGACCTTTCTGCGCATCCAGCGTAACCAGAGTATGTCGAGAGGGATTAACAGCAATACCAGCAGCGATAATTTCCACGACAGCGTCAGCAACATTGCTATGGCGCAAACCAGGCCGACCACACTGGATACTGCTGAAAATAATGAGTCTACGGCGAAGCGCTGGATCTCGGCGACATCACCGTCGAGTCGCGACATCAAATCGCCAATGCGCCGCTGCCCGTAAAAGCTCGGGGACAGGGTTTGCAGGTGCCGGTAAAGATCGTCCCGCAGCGAGAATAAAATTCGTCCGGACAAGCGTGTGTGCAGATAACGATTAACACCTGAGAGTGCCGTGCCCGTGATACCGGCGAAAATCATCAGGACGGCAATCTGAACCACCATTGAAAAGTCGCGCCCCAACAAACCATCGTCGATGAGCAGTTTGGTCAGCCATGGCTGCACCAGCACCAGCAGCGAGGCGCAGATCGACAACCCGAGCAAACCGATGATCGCCAACCTGTGGGGTCGAACAAAGCCGTAGAGCCAACTCAGCGCGGCTTTCAGAGCTTCGGGGTTTTGGCTGTCGATCAGCCGAACTATGACGCGCTGCATCAAGAGCGCAACTGTTTGAGTTTGCGATACAGCGTCGCACGGCTGATACCCAAGGTGTCAGCAGCAGCCGAGACATTCCCTTTATGGGTGTCGAGGGACTGGCGGATCAGCCCCAGTTCACTCTCCCTGATACTGCCGGACGGCGGCCGTTCGCTCGCATTGAGTTCATCGAGCGTACTGTCGGGCAGATGGTCGAGAGTGAGCACGCTCTCCCCCGCCTCACGCATGGCCAGTGCAGTACGCAGGACCATTTCCAGTTGGCGGATATTGCCCGGCCAGTGATACCCCAGCAGCAAACGACTCAGGTCCTCGTCCAACAGCATATCGGGTGCCCCAAGCTTGGCCAGCAGTTGAGTCACCAGTGACGGTACATCGTCGCGTTCGCGAAGTGCCGGGAGCAAGACACTGATGCCGTTGACCCGATAGAACAAGTCTTCGCGAAACTCCTTGTCTTCCACCTGGCGTTTAAGGTCGTGGTGAGTGGCGCAAATCAGCGCTATGTCTATGCTCTGCTCTTCGCCAGCACCGAGCGGCGCTACTTTGCGATCTTGCAATACACGCAACAGTCGCGCTTGCAACGCCAGCGGCATATCGCCGATTTCGTCCAGGAACAAGGTGCCTCCATGGGCCTGTTGCAATCGACCGACCATGCCGCCGCGGCGAGACCCCGTAAAGGCACCTTCGCGGTAGCCGAACAATTCCGACTCGATCAAACCTTCGGGGATTGCCGCGCAATTGACCGCCACAAAAGGTTTGTCACAGCGACTGCCAGCCATGTGCAGGGCGCGGGCGATGACTTCTTTGCCAGTGCCGGTTTCACCCAGCAGCAAAACGGGCAACTCATTAGCCAGGCCCTGACGAGCCATCCGCAAAGCGCGGGCGTAACGACTATTGCTACCGGCCAGAGATTCAAGCTGGGGTTGGGTCTGGTTAACTTTGACGGTGCTACGCGACGGTACGCTAACGCTGATCGAGCGTTGCGGCATACGCAAAATCTTGTAAAAAAACTCACCTCTAGCGGTCCTTAGGCTACCTACCGGACTCCCATGCGCTCGTGACAAAAGTTGCATGCCGTCAACGCCCAGGAATTCCTCGCAACGCATTCCAACCAGCGACGAGCGTTGATCATTGAGCAATTGACACGCCTGGGCACTGACCGCCAGCACTTGCCCCCCCAGGCTCACCGCCATCAGCCCCTGCCAGGATGATTCGAGGTATTGGCGGCGGCTGTGAAATGCCAAGACTATTTCATCTGGATAACTGGTGTTGAATACCCGACTTTCGATCTGGCTGACGGCCATAGACAGCAGTGCGGTGCTCTCTTGAGCGCGCCCCAACGGCCCTTCACGGGTCAGATCAAGCACGCCGAGGAGATTGCCTTGCGGGCAATAAATCGGAACGGACGTGCAAGAGATCTGATTAAGGCGATCAAGAAAATGCTCACCGCAATCAATCATTGTTGTTCGGGCTTCGACCAGAGCAGTGCCTAACGCGTTAGTGCCGCGAGCAGCTTCGCTCCAGCACGCGCCACGGGCGATGTCCGCCATGCCCATACCCTTGAGGCGATCGGCACGACCTTCGACAGTCAGGATGGTGGCATCTGCGTTGGCGAGGATAATCACCCCTGACTTGCCCTGACGCTCGGCCAGGTAGTCGATCGCAGGCAGCGCTGCGTCAATCAGCAAGCGGTTGCTAACAGTTAAAGCTTCCACATTCGAACGGGACTGCTGCTCCAGCTCGTATCCTGCCTTGAAATGCACGCCATGCTCCATGCTGCGTCGCCACGACGCACCAATTTCAGCACGCAACAAACCATCGGGGATGAACCCATCGTTGTGCAGCTTTTCACGAGCCAAAAGGGCTTCGGGTCGAAGGTTATCTATTATTGTTTTCTTGGACATGTTGGTCAGTTCCTGGCTAATCCGTCCGCCTATCTCTTCCCGCAGGCGCGGCGCTTTATCTAAGCATCACGCTAACACCTCCTCGATTGCAAGAGAGGCCGTTCGGGTGATTATGTTTAGACATGCAGGATCCGAACCACTTGCAAGGCATCTTTTACCCGACTGGAGTTGGCGTGAGGCTTCAATACCAGACTGCGACAATCGACCACAGGTCATTCCGAAGTGCGCGTCGCATCTGCCATCAATCTTCAAGAGGACCCTTCGCATGACAGGTTGTCGCACTTGGTACCTTGCTGCCAACGCCCTATGCTCTGCCCGAGAAAGGCGAAATCAGTACCTGCGCTGCGTCCTTATGCGTTCCGATTCATTGCGCAGCAACGGATAAATTCCGCCCAAGCCTAAACATAAAAACCAATTAGGTGAATCGTGAGAAAGGTCATAGCTGCTGCCTGCTTTTTGTACTGACTGCCGCGCAGGCAGCCCAGGAGCCCGAAGCTGTCTTCAAGCGTAGTTGCATGATGTGTCACAGCGGCCAATTACCGACTGCTCCGAAAAAAGGCGACCAGGCCGCCTGGAAACCACGTCTGGATAAAGGCACCGAAGTACTCGTAAAGCATGTGACAGAGGGCTTTGGCGCCATGCCACCACGCGGCCTCTGCATGGATTGCAATGCTGAAGACTACATGGCTGTGATTGCCTGGATGTCAAAGTAATAGCTGATAACTCTCCTCCAGCAAAGATGGCTCTGCACAGATCACGAGCCATTGATTGTCTCTAAGTCGCACTCCATGGGAAGGGTCGGATCGGCGCCCCATTCACTCATCGAGTTATCGTAGACGGCAACGTTGTCGTATCCCAGCTGATAGAGCCAGAACGCGTCGACCGCAGCGAATATGCCACTTCCGCAGTAAGTGATGAATCCTCTGGATGTGCTTGTCTGCGCTTCCATGAAGTACCGGGAGATTTCCTCTGGGGATTTGAATAATCCTGTTTCAGGATCCAGCAGCTCTTTCTGGGGCACATTCACACTTCGCGGAATCCTTCCTGTCCGTCCAAATGCAGTGACTTTTCCGTTATGCAAGTCAGCGCCCAAAGCGCTGATTGTGCACATTGAGGGATCATTGATTGCGCTCAGTACCTCCGCTTTGCCTACGAACAGTTCGGGTCGAGGCTGGATATGGAGGGTGCCCGCAGGATACTTGCAGGGAGAGGCTGACAGGGCCCGCTTTTCTACCTCCCACTTCTCATGTCCTCCATCCAGGATCGAGGCATTGTCAAAGCCCAACCACTTCAACATCCACCAGAATCGCGCAGCCCATGACACCCCGCGTCGGCAATAGAGAATGACCCGGGAACTGTCGTCAATACCACTCTTTGCGAACGCCGCAGCGATATGGGCTGAGTCAGCCAATGTCATGCCGTATGGACTGTCTTGACGCGAAAAGTCCCTTTGTAAATCGAAATATCCAGCGCCTGGAATATGGCCGACCTCATATTCATGCAGGCAAGGTGTCGCCCTGTAGGGGCGCTTGCCAGCTTCGTCTGCAACAAGCCTCGTAGTGCAGTCAAAAATCCGAAGACCGGGATCTCCCAGGTGATCTTCCAGCCAGCTTGTGCTGACCAGGGCATTTGGATCCCTAAGCGTTATCGAGTTCATTACGTCCTTCCAAGACAGTTGTGCGGATGTTTGGCGGCCCATTGATCACTTGATTATGCGGACAATGCCCTGCAGTCGAAAGCTTCTGCGCCTGGCAAGGCCCGCCAGTTGTCTGGTCCGTCTGAGATCTCTTGCGCGCTCAGCAAGCAATCGTCCAGTTCGCTCTGCAAGAGATGCGTATCGAGTCCCTGGCCGATAAAAACCAACTCCTGCCGGCAGTCGCCAACAATGCTATCCCACCTGGCCATAAGCCTTTGGAGCCGGTACTCGTCCCGGGGCCACTGCGACCGTTCAATAAAGTTCCACCAGTGGCCCACGTAGTCCCATTGAAACTGCTGGCCGCTTTGTACCAGCATGCCTGTTTCGAGATGCCGGCTGGCGACCCAGAAGTAACCTTTGCTGCGCAACAGGCGGCCGTTGTGCCAGGGCCGATTGAGGAAGTTGAGCAATCGCTGCGGGTGGAAAGGAGCTCGTTCGCGGTACACCCAGGACGTCACGCCATAGGTGTCCGACTCTGAAGCGGGCTCATCAACGGCCTCCATTTTCTTCATCCAGCCCGGCGACTCCGCCAGGCTGGGCAAATCGAATAGGTGGGTGCCAAGAATGTTTGATAACGCGACATTGCCATGGGCCATCTGCATGATCTCAGCGGTCGGGTTCAGGCTCGCGAGGACCGCGTGCAACGCCAGGTATTCTGGCTCATCGATAAGGTCTACTTTGTTGATGAGAATGACATTGGCGTACTCTACTTGCTCGATCAGCAGATTCGCCAAGTAACGCGGCGGGCTGTCGATTGTGTTGTCGCGAACGACGGTTTCCGTTGAATTCAGCAACGACAAAAAATGACTGCCGTCGACGACCGTCACCAGCGTATCGAGCCGCGCCAATTCGCTAAGACTGAAGCCTTCGGGATCAAGGAAGGCGAAAGTCTCTGCAACCGGCATGGGTTCAGAAATGCCCGTTGACTCGATGAGTAGATAATCGGGGTATACGGATTTAATGGTTGATGGGGCACCTTTACCCCACCAACCTGATACCATTATCAGATGGTTGATAGATCGACTCCGTAGTTGAGTTCCTCTGCGAAGTCCGGCAGTCCGTAACCGATGGTTTTCTTGTAGAAAGGAGAGACCTTCGCAGTCGGTGCCTTCTTCTTGTGCTTCGTGGTGTAGAGCATTCGTGCCCGCATCACCTCGAAGGAGTAACCGCGCCCTTCACGGTTCTTGTCCTTGGCCAGTCGGTTGATGGACTCCGTGTAAGCGTTGGTGACGGGCATGTCCGTCTCGAAGTAGGTCATGGTCTCTTCGCGCCAGTTTCCCACTGCCCTGACCAGATCGCTCCAGACTTCCTTTTGGCCCTTCGGGATGGTGGCTATCCACTCGTCCAGGGCGGCTTCTGCCTGGAGCCGTGTGGTGGCGTCCCAGATGCCGTAGAAGCGCTCCTTGTGCTCGTAGGCGGCCAGCAGTTGCGGGAACGCGCCTGTCCAGGTCTCCATGATGAGGCGCTCCCGGTCTGAGACTTCGTGAGCGCGTTTCAGCAGGATTTTCCGGTCTCCCTTGAGAGTCCGGCTCTGGGACGGTTTCAGCTCCTTTCTGAGGCCCTTGCGCACTCTCTCTAGGGCATCGTTGGCCATGCGCACCACATGGAACTTATCGACCACGATACGGGCCTGGGGCAGCACAGCCTTGACCGCTGCCCGGTAGGGGTTCCACATGTCCATGCTGACGATCTCGACCTTCTGCCGGTCTTTCAGCTTCATCAGGTAGTTGGTCACCACGTCCTGGCGGCGGGTGGCCAGCAGGTCGAGCAGGGTTCGCTCCTCAATGTTGGTCAGAATGCAGCGGTAGCGCTTGTTCAGGTATAGCTCGTCAATGCCCAGGATGCGGGGCGTCTCGAAGCGGTGCCAGCGCCCCAGGAACTCGGCGCGGGCGTTGAAGATGTCGCGCACCGTCTTCTCGTCCAGGCCGGTCTGTGCCGCCACAAAGGTGTAGGGGTGGTTGAAGGATTCCTTCTCCACGTACTCATGCAGCCGCAGTGTCATACGGAATCCGTCCACCATCTCCGGTAGCTGGGGCCTGAATGTTGTCTTGCAGGCCCGGCAGGTGTATCGGCGGCGGACCACCCAGAGAGTGACCCGCTTGCCGTGGATGGGCAGATCACGATAGGGAACGTCACGCTTGCCGAACCGCACGAACTCACCCTGCACGCCGCACCCCTCGCAGGCTACTGGTGTAGGTGCTTCAAGCCGAAAATGTATGTCTTCATTCTGCTCATCAGAATCCACCAACTGGTACCCAGGAAGGCTTAACGAATTAATCATCTCCCGCCTTGATCAGAAAAACAGGTAGGTGGCGTAACCGGCAATCATCGCCATAGCAAAAATGACTGCTAAAAACGCCGCTAAAAGCTTCAGCGTGAACAAAGAGCGCAACAGAATGAGCTCAGTCAGGCTGGCTCCGGCACTGCCGATGATCAACGCTAGCACCGTCCCGGCACCCACGCCTTTGGCCATCAGAGCCGCTGCCAGAGGTATGACGGCTTCAGCGCGAATATACAACGGCACGCCGATGACAGCGGCAACTGGAATGGCAAAGGGATTATCTGGGCCTGCATACTGCTCCAATAAGTCAGTGGGCATGAAACCATAGATCACGCTGCCAATCGCAATACCGATGAGCAGGTAAGGCAACACATCGATAAAGTCCGACCAAGCTTCCCGCCACACACCACTGTACTTCCCTTCTTTCTTAACCGTGACAGTGGGTTGACTGTCACAGCATTCGCTAGACGTAGAGACTGTTGTCTTCCTATCAGCCCCGCAAGAAGCCGTCTTCCGAGTGGTGTCGCAGCTGTTGGTGCCGCAACTCGATGCGGTCGATGTAGCACTGCACGGGCTTGCTGATGAACTACATCCACTGCTCTCTTGTGTCGCCGTCCGGCGCACATAACGCTCGAAGCCAAGCGTGTGAAGCAGCCATCCGGCACCTACCGCGACCACCAAAGCGGCGAGCACATAGATAGCAGTAAGTGTCCATCCAAACGTGGCAACCAGCAGGCCGACGACGATAGGATTCAGCAACGGAGATGAGAAAAGAAACACCATCATCGGCCCAAAACCGGCCCGTGCCCGAATCAACCCTTTCAACATGGGGATAGTCGAGCAACTACAGAAGGGCGTTATAGCTCCTAAACCAGCAGCAAGAAAATAGCCTCGCTTCCCACTGGAAGTCAGTAACGCTTCCACCTTGGATGGTGGGATGTGACGTTGAAGAACTCCGACCAGCAAGCTAATGCCAATGAATAAAACCGATAGCTCGATAGCGAGAAAGGCGAACATGCCTAGAGCGTCTTGGAGTTGAGATGACATTCAATATTACTCCTATATTTCTAGTATTGTCGAAATGATGTACGCAGCCTACTTGCGTTTATCCGACCTGTCAACTATAATTCTAGAAACATCGAATTATTGGGGCGTGCTATGGATCACGAAAAGGTTGCAGCCAGCTTAGCTGAGCTAGGGAATAGTCACCGACTGTCCGTGTTCCGCTTTCTGGTCAAAGCTGGCCATGATGGGGCTTCGGTCGGAGATATCCAGAAGGGGCTGGGTATTCCTGCTTCGACGCTATCACATCACCTTGCGCGCATGGCCAAGGTAGGGCTGATCCGGCAGGAGAAACATAGCCGCACGATTGTCTGTATACCCGAGTATGGGCACCTAGAGAATTTGATCGGTTTCTTACAAGAGGAATGTTGTGCAGGTGTCCGGATTGCGCATGAACCAGAACCGCTTTGACGCTTGCCCAGCTCTCGCTGTCCTCCCTAGTCAGCATCGCTATGAAGACTCAGGCGAAGGTGGAAACAGAAAATTGGCAGTAGAGTAGGCTGAAGAGGATCAATCAGATAATCCGCTGAGAAAGATTTTCTTCTTTACATCTTTGGCATTTTATCAACCAGAAATTCCGGATACCCATTAAAACAAGACAAACAGTGGAGTAACTGTATGACGGCTGTGGAATATCCTGCGTGGATTCGCGAACTGCATGAGAGCGAGATATTTGGTGAAGCCCTTGCACTCGCGCTGATCGAGGTGGCGAAAAGCGAACGCGATCAATACCACTTTGGCACTTTGCTGCAACTTGAAACCGAAACAAAAGCGCGCTTGCGGCCCTTCTTGTTCAAGTACGGCGTACCTCTGAGCGAGAACATCGACCTGAGTGATGCTGGAGCCATTGTCAGCGCCTATCAGTCAGCCGCTAACCTCCAGGAATTTGCCGGCGGCATTAAACCTGTTGTTGAGAACTTCCTGTCGCGCTTTGAAGAGATCGCGCGCATTTGCCCGGAAGAGGATCGCGACATCGCCCAGTCAATGGTTCGTCACGAGTCAGCCATCCTCAAATGGCTGACCATGGAAAGCACGTGCCATCCGCGCGGCTCTCTGGATGACATGATCGGAGAGTTGCGCTACCCCTTGCCGACAATTGAAGTTTAGCCAGAGAAGGAGCAACCATGATCACCTATTCATCCGCAAACAAAGATGATGAACTCGTTTACATCGGCTCACCTGAGAGCCTGGGCGCAACGACATTGTCTGAAACGGAAATAAAACTGTATGCCCGCTTGGATCTTGGCGGGGGAGAGGCTCCACTCACTACAGGTCTGTTTGAAGTCACGAAGGGCCGTTTCCGTTTCACGTATCCCTTTAGGGAAGGTCTGAAGTAAGCAGCCGTTTTTAACGGCCTCGCTGTCTGAGGTTCAAAAAACACCGACTTAATCGAAAATCAGACCTTTCCTCCTGTCAGTTCACTGTTTTTTGCGGAATAGCACCTTTTCAGGGCTCATTGTCCACATCACAGGCGCACCTCGCCTGCATTCAACAGTCGTTTTCGCATCATCCACAGGTTCGATAAGGCAAACAGTGTGGTCTGCTGCGCGGTGTTTTTCACCAAGCCTCGGAAGCGGACTTTCGTATAACCAAACTGGCGCTTGATCACCCTGAATGGATGCTCAACCTTGGCCCGGACTTGAGCTTTCGCGTATTCGATTTTGCGGCGCATGCGACCGATCAGGCTCTTTTTTGCATGCTTCTTATAGCTGCTGGGGCGCGCTGCGATCGACCAGATCATCTGGCGATGTTGATGCTCCGCACGCTTCTCCACGCCGGTGTAACCGGCATCGCCAGAGACGTAAGTTTCCTCGCCATGCAGCAACTGATCGACCTGAGTCACGTCCGCCACATTCGCCGCCGTGCCCACCACGCTATGTACCAGACCGGATTCAACATCGACACCGATGTGCGATTTCATCCCGAAATAGTACTGATTTCCTTTCTTTGTCTGGTGCATTTCGGGGTCGCGTTTACCGTCCTTGTTCTTGGTCGAACTGGGCGCATGAATGATCGTCGCATCGACCACAGTTCCCTGACGCAGCAGCAAACCTCGGTCGCCCAAATAGCCGTTGATGACCTGCAAAATCCCACCGGCCAGCTCATGTTTTTCCAACAGCCGGCGGAAGTTGAGGATCGTGGTTTCATCCGGAATCCGATCCAAATGCAGCCCGGCAAACTGGCGCAGAATCGTGGTTTCGTAGAGGGACTCTTCCATCGCCGGATCGCTGTAGCCGAACCAGTTTTGCATCAGATGAACCCGCAGCATGGCCATCAACGGATACGCCGGACGACCGCCTTCACCCTTCGGATAATGCGGCTCGATCAACGCAATCAGGCCTTTCCAGGGCACGACCTGATCCATCTCAATCAGGAAACGCTCACGGCGGGTCTGCTTACGTTTGCCTGCGTACTCGGCATCAGCGAAAGACATTTGCTTCATCGGGGCTCAACCGTTCAGTTCGTGGGACAGCCGTATCTCACCAGATTTGGAAGTCTTTTTCAGAGTTTCCTTAGCGAGCTGGCAACGTTAATTGAGGGTGAAATCGAGATAACCGATGAATCAGGCAATAGCGTCACCTATGAGGGTGGCGATGGACGTAGCTGGTTTATTCGCAAGGGAGCAACGGTGATCTGGGATGTGAAATCAGAAAAAGCGCGCAAGAGCTTTTTTTCTGCCACTACGGATATTTAGGTGCACATGGATGCTTTGATGAGCTGACGTATTTCCTGCTTTATCGCGTAACTCTACATGCAGCAAAAAAGAAGCCCGGCATGCGATACGCTGCCGGGCTTTTTGGTTCTGGCTTGGTTGACTCGCACTCAGTGGCAAATCATCGGCATGCCTGAATAGACCCAGTATGCCGTGGCTGTGATGCCGCAGACCCAAGCAATGACCTGCCAACGTCCGTTTTGCCAGAACCACTTGCGCAGATAATGTGTCATCACCGTTGCGCCGCCGCTCTGCGCACGCCAGCGATCGCATAACAAATGCCGACGAAAAAGACGAGGATGCTGAGTCCCTGCGCAGCGAGCCACAGGTTCTTTCCGACCTGCACGGGTTCGAAATAGAAGTTTGGCCAGATCTTGTTGCCGACGTAAAAACCCACGCCGGCAGTCACCAGTTCGGCGATCAGTCCGTAGGCGCAAAGTTTGGCCGCAATGCGTTCAAGGCCGCAAACGCTGTGCACCGCGCCTTGGCGGATCGCCGCCAGATAGCACAACCCGATAGCGATCATGCCGAGGCTACCGGTTTTGAGCGTCATCTCGGCCAGGACGGCGGGGCAGCCCCACCACAGCGTGACGTTCTTGAGGAACACCGGGCCGACATCTCCCTGTTGAGCGCCGACCATGTAGTGCAGGATCGGAATGAAACCGACTGCAAATCCGGTGATGAACAGGCCAAGGCCCCAGCGGATGAATGTCCAGCCCAGTTCGGCGGGTGTAACGTTTGCTTCGTCACCGACGATGGCCATTGTTGCGTTGCTCATAGGAAAGTTTCCTGTTGTGTGGAGGGGCGCCACTAAGGGTGAGTGGCGAGTGTCTGTGTCTCTGTCTGGCAGTCACGTAACGGTTTCAGACCTTTCGCACGTACCGCAGCGAGTTCCCGCTTGGCGATATCCAGGTCGGCGAGGAATAGAGGGTCTGCGTGCAGACGAGCGACTGCGGCGGCGCCGATAAGTCGTCCGGCGTCGACATCGCTCTGCCAGTGCACATTGCAAATCACCCGGCTTTGTCCATAGGCAATACCCCGTGCCAGAAGGGCATCGGTACGCTCAGGTGCCATCTCGGACAGGATCAGTGCCCATGCCCAGCCGACGGCGCTGTGTCCGGAGGGATAGGAGCCGTCTTTTTTCAAGGGTTCCGCGTCCGGGGCACAGATGGGTGCCTGATTCACCACCAAAGGCCGTGTGCGGACGTAAAAATTCTTGGCTGCATAGGTCGCCAGTCCGGCATCCGTCAGCGAGCGACGCAAGAGTTGATACAAGTAGGGCGTGTCTTCGCTGCTGACCGGGGCATTCAATGCACAGCTAAACGTCTCGGCGGCCCGCGGAAATCGCAAATCATTATCGGCGGTTGCCAGAGCCCATCGCGGCGTATCCCGTAAGGCGAGGGTAGCGTGAGAAATCGCCTCATCACGCGCCATGTCTGCAGAATTCTGTTCAGGAGGGGCAGGAAGCAATGCGCGACTGTCGGGTAAGGATTTAGGCGACAGATAACCGGTCAACAGACCGGGACGAAACTCAGGGACGGCAGCCGGTTGGGCAGGTGCATCGGCATGCGCAGCAGCGACACAGAGTGCGAGACTGGTTCCCAGCCAAAAGGATCGGTGATTCACGGAGTACCTCATTTATCGGGGGCGACAACCTGGAATTCGGCGCTCGGAGCACGATCAATGCAGCGAGGCAAAATTCACCGATGGTCTGAGGCAGGCGTAGGGATTCACCGTCTGGCATTCATTCCGGGCCTGGTGCAGCGACTCCAGCGAGACGTCGTCAAATCGTGTGGTGACGACAGCCACCATCGCTATCAGTGAGGCAATGACACACAGCATTATTATTGTTTTCATCGGTTCACCCGCTCGAAAGCGTTGAGTGATGGGACGTACTGTTGTGTCTTGAATTTATCGGAGCTGAAAAGCACGTCCCCCCCTTCGGCGGGGGGGATGATGAGACTAAGAATCCGTGGTAATTGCCCGGCCGAAGAGTCTTTGCAAAATGTTTCATGGCCTTTAGGATGACTTCAGGTTCGGCCATGTCATCGAGACAGGGACCGTGAGTCCTATAAGAACTACCTGCCCGGAACAGGGCTTCATTCGGCGTTGTCCAGCATGTCCAGACCCAGTGCCCAGACCATCTTCGCCGAGAGCTTCTTTCGCGTGAATGCACAACTGTTCGCCCCGTTCCTGGCCGAGGCCGGCCTGGACGAGCGCATTTTGCATACCCCCGATGTGGAGATTCCCGCCGCGAATTATGTCGAGCTCTGGGAGATCCTCGGGCGCAGAGTGGATGCGTCGATCGGCCTGCGCATCGGCATCCAGACTGTCAGCACCGCCCTTGGCGCCTATGGTCAAACGATACGCAGTGCGCCGACCATGCTCCTGGCGCTGCGGTGCATGAGTCATTTCGCCGTGGTGTTTGCTCATGCTATTCGGGTGGATTTCGAAATCGACGGGGGGCAGGTCATCCTGTCTTACCAGTGCACCGATCCGACCATCACGCGGCGCCGCCAGGACTCCGAATTCACCATTGGCTTCTTCCTCAGCCTTCTGCGGGAGATCACCGAGAATCCGCGATTGACGCCGCAGCGGGCCGATTTCGAGCATGAAAGGCCGACCGATTGGTCGTTACATCGAGACGTGCTTGCGTGCCCGCTGCATTTCAAGCAGTCGGACAACCGCCTTTATTTCCCGATTGAATTGTTGGAGATGCCGGTACGCACCGCCGATCCACGCCTGTTCCAGGCACTGGAACCCTTCCTCGAACAGCAGCGGCAGATCAGGGCACCCGTTGGCGATCTGCTCGCCGAACTGGGGCGTCATATCGCCAGCAGCCTGAGCAGCGGCGGGGCCAGCCTGGAAATGGTGGCGCAGAGCATGGGCCTGGGACCGCGCACACTGCAACGGCGTCTGGCTGAGCACCAGGTGGAATTCAGGCTGCTGGTCGAAGACGTGCGCCGGTCACTGGCCGAAGCCTATGTGGCGCAGAACCATTACAGCCTGACTGAAGTCGCCTTGCTGCTTGGTTACGCCGAATGCAGTTCATTCAGCCGAGCTTTTCGTCGCTGGACTCAAGTCTCTCCTCAGCAATATCGCCTGCAAGCCAAGGCCAACCTCGCGTAATTTTTTTTGCAGTTGACGTCAGATGTCAACGGCTCTGACGCACGCTGGCAAGCCCCTGCGCATCTCCACTGTTAGCTTCTGTCCCTGAGGTGGGCAGGACCTGTCCCGGCTAGCGTCGTCTGGTTCGGCCGGGGGCTTTTTAGCTGCACAGCATGCCCGCCACTCATAACAAAAAAAGAGGTGAGGGCATGGCAGAGCATGAGAACGGCGCCCAGGGCGTCAGCCGTCGCAAGTTTTTGCACGGCGCCGGAGTGGGCGCGGTGGCTGTCGCGGGGGCAGGTGTTATGACCCGTGCCACGGCGGCATCCGGCGATAACTGCAAGACAGCGGGTTGTGACTATGACGTGGTGGTGATCGGCGGCGGTTTCGCCGGTGTCACGGCGGCTCGCGACAGTCGCAAGAACGGCTACAAGACACTGTTGCTGGAAGCGCGTAACCGCCTGGGCGGGCGCACCTTTACCTCCGAGTTTGACGGTCACAAAGTCGAAATGGGTGGCACCTGGATTCACCAGGCGCAGCCCTTCGTCTGGGCCGAGAAAGAGCGTTACGGCCTGGAGGTGCTGGAAACTCCGGTCAGTGGCGTCGCGCTGGACAAAGAAGAGTATGTGGTCAAGGTCGGCGACACGACCCACACGTTGAGCGGCGAGCAATTGCTGCCGCTGTACGAAGCACTGGATGCCTTCTACGTCGAGGCGCGTCAGGTCTGGGATCGTCCCTACGACGCTCAATACACTTGGAACGAAATCATTCGCCGTGACAAGCGAACTGGCCAGCAACGACTGGATGAGCTCAAGCTCAACCCGGTGCAGCGGGTGGCGATCGACAGCTTCGTCGGCGCGACAGCGCATGCCCCACTGGACCAGACGTCCTACGTCGACATGCTGCGTTACTGGGCGCTTTCTGGCTGGAACCTGCAGGGTTTCAACGACGCTGTCGTGCGTTACAAGCTAAAGGACGGCACCGTCGGCCTGATCAACAAGATGATCGAAGACGGCAAGCCGCAAGTGCGCCTGTCGACTCCGGTCAAAAAAATCGAAGACAAGGGTGACCACACGGTGGTGACCACCCAAAAAGGCGAAAAGATCGTCGCTGCCAGTGTCATCATCGCGCTGCCTATGAACGTACTGCCCAACCTGGAGTTCTCCCCTGCGCTGGACCCGGTGTTGATCGAGGCAGGAAAGCAGAAGCACAGCGGCAAAGGGATCAAGTTCTACATCAAGGCCAGGGGCGGATTTACCAAGCTGGCGAAGGTCACCGCCATGGCCGACTCCAACTACCCGGTCAACCTGGTGATGGCGCACTACGTGAGCGACGACTACACACTCTTCGTCGCCTTCGGCAACGATCCAGGCAAAATCGATATCTTTGACATCAAAGCCGTCCAGTCGATTCTGGAACCGCTCTTCCCAGGCATCCAGGTCGAGAGTACCCATGGCTACGAATGGACCCTCGACCCTTACAGCCTCGGCACCTACGCCAGCTACAAACCGGAGTGGTTCGAGAAGTATTACGCGCACTTCCAGAAGGACAGTGGCCGCATCTTCTTCGGCCAGGGAGACCACGGCGAGGGCTGGCGAGGCTGCATCGACGGAGCCATCGCTGCCGGCGGCAAGGCGGCCCAGAGAACCAAGGAGTTGCTGGGATGAATGGCCGCTATGCCTTTCAGCTGTTCGCCGCACTCGGGCTGCAGGGGTTGATCAATCTGCCCGCGCAGGCCGCTGAAGCGTGCGATCCGGCTGCCGGCCAGAAGCTCTTCGAAACCCGTTGCACAACCTGCCATTCACTCGCCGAACACAAGGTCGGGCCAAGTCTCGGTGATGTGTTCGGTCGCAGGGCAGGTTCAGCCCCGGGTTTCACCTATACGCCGACGCTGGAGCAGGCCGGCTTCATTTGGAATACGGAAAAACTCGACGCCTTCCTCAGTGGCCCCATGACGTTCCTGCCCGGCACCGTCATGGCCTTCGGTGGCCTGCGCCAGGCAGAGGATCGTCAGGCCCTTACTTGTTTCCTCAGTCAACAAGGACCCCACTCATGAGCATCACGATCTACACCAAACCCAAGTGCCTGCTGACCGTAGCTGTCGCTACGCTGCTGCTGGTCGACCCAAGCCTGATTTTCCGCTGGGTGGGCCTGCCACTGGGGGCTGACGGCATGCTCCTTGGCCGACTCCTCGGCGCTACGTATCTGGCTGTCGGTCTGGGCTTCTGGTTTATCCGCAGTCTCGAAGACCTGCCACGGCGCGACGCGCTGTTGCTGATCGGCTCCGATCTCGTGTGCGCCGGCATCATCGTTCACGCGGTGATGGCGGGCTCGATGAATCCTCTTGGCTGGGGGCTGGCAGCGGTCTACCTGGGTTCAGCCCTGGGCTTCGGCTGGTGCGCCAGCCAGGTTACCGCAAAGCCAGTCTGCGTCTGATCCACGTTTCGCCCCGGCGTCAGGCGCCGGGCGCTCCTGCACAATAATTACAATGGGAGAGTGATCATGAGTATGAAATTCGGGTATACGGATTTAATGGTTGATGGGGCACCTTTACCCCACCAACCTGATACCATTATCAGATGGTTGATAGATCGACTCCGTAGTTGAGTTCCTCTGCGAAGTCCGGCAGTCCGTAACCGATGGTTTTCTTGTAGAAAGGAGAGACCTTCGCAGTCGGTGCCTTCTTCTTGTGCTTCGTGGTGTAGAGCATTCGTGCCCGCATCACCTCGAAGGAGTAACCGCGCCCTTCACGGTTCTTGTCCTTGGCCAGTCGGTTGATGGACTCCGTGTAAGCGTTGGTGACGGGCATGTCCGTCTCGAAGTAGGTCATGGTCTCTTCGCGCCAGTTTCCCACTGCCCTGACCAGATCGCTCCAGACTTCCTTTTGGCCCTTCGGGATGGTGGCTATCCACTCGTCCAGGGCGGCTTCTGCCTGGAGCCGTGTGGTGGCGTCCCAGATGCCGTAGAAGCGCTCCTTGTGCTCGTAGGCGGCCAGCAGTTGCGGGAACGCGCCTGTCCAGGTCTCCATGATGAGGCGCTCCCGGTCTGAGACTTCGTGAGCGCGTTTCAGCAGGATTTTCCGGTCTCCCTTGAGAGTCCGGCTCTGGGACGGTTTCAGCTCCTTTCTGAGGCCCTTGCGCACTCTCTCTAGGGCATCGTTGGCCATGCGCACCACATGGAACTTATCGACCACGATACGGGCCTGGGGCAGCACAGCCTTGACCGCTGCCCGGTAGGGGTTCCACATGTCCATGCTGACGATCTCGACCTTCTGCCGGTCTTTCAGCTTCATCAGGTAGTTGGTCACCACGTCCTGGCGGCGGGTGGCCAGCAGGTCGAGCAGGGTTCGCTCCTCAATGTTGGTCAGAATGCAGCGGTAGCGCTTGTTCAGGTATAGCTCGTCAATGCCCAGGATGCGGGGCGTCTCGAAGCGGTGCCAGCGCCCCAGGAACTCGGCGCGGGCGTTGAAGATGTCGCGCACCGTCTTCTCGTCCAGGCCGGTCTGTGCCGCCACAAAGGTGTAGGGGTGGTTGAAGGATTCCTTCTCCACGTACTCATGCAGCCGCAGTGTCATACGGAATCCGTCCACCATCTCCGGTAGCTGGGGCCTGAATGTTGTCTTGCAGGCCCGGCAGGTGTATCGGCGGCGGACCACCCAGAGAGTGACCCGCTTGCCGTGGATGGGCAGATCACGATAGGGAACGTCACGCTTGCCGAACCGCACGAACTCACCCTGCACGCCGCACCCCTCGCAGGCTACTGGTGTAGGTGCTTCAAGCCGAAAATGTATGTCTTCATTCTGCTCATCAGAATCCACCAACTGGTACCCAGGAAGGCTTAACGAATTAATCATCTCCCGCCTTGATCAGAAAAACAGGTAGGTGGCGTAACCGGCAATCATCGCCATAGCAAAAATGACTGCTAAAAACGCCGCTAAAAGCTTCAGCGTGAACAAAGAGCGCAACAGAATGAGCTCAGTCAGGCTGGCTCCGGCACTGCCGATGATCAACGCTAGCACCGTCCCGGCACCCACGCCTTTGGCCATCAGAGCCGCTGCCAGAGGTATGACGGCTTCAGCGCGAATATACAACGGCACGCCGATGACAGCGGCAACTGGAATGGCAAAGGGATTATCTGGGCCTGCATACTGCTCCAATAAGTCAGTGGGCATGAAACCATAGATCACGCTGCCAATCGCAATACCGATGAGCAGGTAAGGCAACACATCGATAAAGTCCGACCAAGCTTCCCGCCACACACCACTGTACTTCCCTTCTTTCTTAACCGTGACAGTGGGTTGACTGTCACAGCATTCGCTAGACGTAGAGACTGTTGTCTTCCTATCAGCCCCGCAAGAAGCCGTCTTCCGAGTGGTGTCGCAGCTGTTGGTGCCGCAACTCGATGCGGTCGATGTAGCACTGCACGGGCTTGCTGATGAACTACATCCACTGCTCTCTTGTGTCGCCGTCCGGCGCACATAACGCTCGAAGCCAAGCGTGTGAAGCAGCCATCCGGCACCTACCGCGACCACCAAAGCGGCGAGCACATAGATAGCAGTAAGTGTCCATCCAAACGTGGCAACCAGCAGGCCGACGACGATAGGATTCAGCAACGGAGATGAGAAAAGAAACACCATCATCGGCCCAAAACCGGCCCGTGCCCGAATCAACCCTTTCAACATGGGGATAGTCGAGCAACTACAGAAGGGCGTTATAGCTCCTAAACCAGCAGCAAGAAAATAGCCTCGCTTCCCACTGGAAGTCAGTAACGCTTCCACCTTGGATGGTGGGATGTGACGTTGAAGAACTCCGACCAGCAAGCTAATGCCAATGAATAAAACCGATAGCTCGATAGCGAGAAAGGCGAACATGCCTAGAGCGTCTTGGAGTTGAGATGACATTCAATATTACTCCTATATTTCTAGTATTGTCGAAATGATGTACGCAGCCTACTTGCGTTTATCCGACCTGTCAACTATAATTCTAGAAACATCGAATTATTGGGGCGTGCTATGGATCACGAAAAGGTTGCAGCCAGCTTAGCTGAGCTAGGGAATAGTCACCGACTGTCCGTGTTCCGCTTTCTGGTCAAAGCTGGCCATGATGGGGCTTCGGTCGGAGATATCCAGAAGGGGCTGGGTATTCCTGCTTCGACGCTATCACATCACCTTGCGCGCATGGCCAAGGTAGGGCTGATCCGGCAGGAGAAACATAGCCGCACGATTGTCTGTATACCCGAGTATGGGCACCTAGAGAATTTGATCGGTTTCTTACAAGAGGAATGTTGTGCAGGTGTCCGGATTGCGCATGAACCAGAACCGCTTTGACGCTTGCCCAGCTCTCGCTGTCCTCCCTAGTCAGCATCGCTATGAAGACTCAGGCGAAGGTGGAAACAGAAAATTGGCAGTAGAGTAGGCTGAAGAGGATCAATCAGATAATCCGCTGAGAAAGATTTTCTTCTTTACATCTTTGGCATTTTATCAACCAGAAATTCCGGATACCCGATAATCGTAACGCTGCTGGCGCGCCAACAGGCTGATCTGCTCAAGCAGATCGGCCCGTAGCGTGCAGCAAATGCAGCCGTTGCTCATTTCAATCAGCTCATCGCTACCGCGATGCAACGAAACATTACGCTGCACCTCTTCGGCATCGATGTTGACTTCACTCATGTCATTGACGATGACCGCTACTCTCAGGCCTTCACGATTGTGCAGTATGTGGTTCAACAGCGTGGTTTTGCCGGCGCCGAGGAAGCCAGAAAGGACCGTCACCGGCAGTCGGCCTTTCAGGGCGCCGTCAATCATGTATTCACCGCTTGCGTGATATCAGCCTTATCCAGGTAGCTTTCAAAAAGATCGACCACCACGAAACCATCATCCGTCGCATCACCCCATATATCTTTCACGCAAAATTCAACGTGGTAGGTAGGCTGATGAGCAGCGGTCAAATCTCCATGACCGATCGCATCCGGGAAAGGCCATTGTTGTGAAGTCCGGTGCAAGATCACACCTTGCTTGCCGCGCACATAGGCCGGCATGCGTATATGCCCTGCCACAAACTCGTCGCGCACGACGACCCGGTCGCCCACCTCAAAGGGCTGCCGACCGGTGATAGCTGGGCGACCTTCAGAATGAGCGGGGTTGGCCAGCTTGAAGTGCGAGCCCAACGCCTGATCGAGTTCTGCTTGAGTAATAACGCCTGTTTCAACCAGCAGCGTGGCGGTAGCGATAACATAGCGCTCGTAATACTGGGTGCCGACGTGTTGACGCACATCCAGGCGTTCGACAGCGTGACGCACCTCGTCCACGCTGAACTTTTTCAACTGGTCGGCACCGATGAACATCAAGCTATACGCCAGGTGCTCCCAGTCTTGCTTGAAGACTTGCTTGTAGCTCAAGCTATTAATGGTGTGGGGCACTTTGCCAAAGCCTTGAAAACCGCCGAGATCGTGAAAACCATCCATAATTAAAACTCCGAAACCAGAAGATAATGAGTTGTTGTTCTCAGCCTACGCGTGGCAAGGCGACACCAATCAGCACGTCCTTGGTCACTAGTTTCTGAAGTTCCTCCTCACTCATGTGCTCGGTGCCTTCAGGTCTCAGCGGCAAAACCAGGTAACGGCTTTCAGCGCTGGTGTCCCAGACTTTGACGACCATGTCGCTCGGCAACTCTGTGCCTAATTCGCGCAGCACGGTGCGCCCTTCCCGGACCATGCGTGCGCGGAACTCAAAGCCCTTGTACCACTCAGGCGGAAGGCCGAGGACCGGCCAGTTGGTGCAAGAGCAAAGGCTGCAGACAATGACGTTCTTCAGCAATGGGGTATCTTCCAGAGCAACGATATATTCGCCTTGCGGGCCGGTATATCCGAACTGTGAGCACGCTGCAGTTCCGTCTTTGAGCAGCAACGCTCGATACTGCGGATCGACCCAAGCCTTGGCGACCACTCGAGCTCCGTTCTCAGGACTCCATTCGTGCTCCATTACTTGGGTAAGTTGCTCGATATAGCCCTCAGGGATCAGTTCCTTGTTCTTCAGAACCTGAAACAAGGCCCATGCCCTCTCACCGGGTGTGGAAGTAGTCGTTGTGGGAACAGATACACTCATCGGGTAACTCCTTATTAGTCAACACGGCTATAAAACTGTGGAACCTGTCGAGCCTTCTTATTGATCTGTTGGAGGTGCAGCGCCTGTAGAAAGGCTCAGAGCGTGCGCCAGTTCGCAGAGGCTTCAAACGCCGCGGCGGCCTGGTAAATCGTGCCCTCCGCGTAATGCTTTCCGACGAGCATGAGGCCCACTGGCAGGCCATCTACCAGACCACACGGAATCGACATCGCGGGATGCCCCGTAATGTCCTGTGGCGCGGCGTTGCCGATCATTTCCAGCGCCCCAGCGATGTACTCGGTGATCGAGCAACCCGGTTTCGGATGTGGTTGGGCAATCATCGGCACCGTCGGCATCACCAGCAGGTCGTAGGTGTCCAGTGCCTTGTCATAGCCGGCACGGGCGAAGCGCGCGATGTTCTGTGCCTTGGCGTAGAACCTGCCGTTGTAGCGCTCCAGGCCGAACTCACCGACGAACATGCACATTTTTAGCGACGCGGACAGTGCGTCCGCCTGCTCGCGCCAACCGGCCTGCTTATCCAGCAGGCCGACGTCGTAGAGCCCCTTCCAGTTAAAGCCCGCGCCATTACCGTGCATCATCTGCATGGTCAGGCCTTCACAGCCGATGGGAAGCCAGAGCGAGCGGGCCAGGTTATGCTCGGGTACTGACACTTCCTCTACGTGGGCGCCCAACGACTCGAGTCGGGCGATGGCGTTGCGAACTGTTTCGGCGACACGTGGATCCTGATTGGCCAGCTGGAACCCTTCCTGCACGATGCCAATCTTGAGCCCCTTTACTCCCCGCTCCAGATAGCCGCAGTAGTCATCGACTTGAGGCGCCGCCTGACGTGGATCGAGCCCGTCCGCACCGGCCATGACCTCCAGCATCAGTGCGTTATCACGCACGTTATTGGTGATAGGCCCAACATGGTCGATAGTAGCCTCTATCGCCATGATCCCGGTATAAGGCACCAAGCCATGGGTAGGCTTCATGCCATAAGTGCCGCATAACGCCGAGGGAATGCGAATGGAGCCACCCTGGTCGCCGCCGACCGCCAGGTCCACCTCACCGGCCGCCACCAACGCAGCGCTGCCGGAGGAGGATCCGCCAGAGGAAAAACCGTGGCGATGGGGATTGTGCACAGGCGCGGGATCAGAGGTGTGGCTGCCAGCGGAAAGGCAGTAGTGTTCACACGTGGCTTTGCCCAGGATGGTCGCTCCGGCGTCGAGCAGACGGGTGACCACAGTGGCATCGAATGAAGGCACAAAGCCTTCCAGTGGCGCGGCGCCGTTCATCATCGGGACACCGGCCAAAGCGACGTTATCCTTGACAGCAATGGTCATGCCGGCAAGTTTCCCCTCCGGGGCGCCGCTCACCAGGGACCTGTAGTACCAAGCGTTGAGCGGATTTTCCGTGGCCGAAGGGCGATAGCCCGAACTGCGCTCGTAGCGTACCGGCGGAACGAAATCGGGGAGTTCGTCGACCAGATCGTATGCGTCGAAACTCGACTGCATGAGTGCCAGGTATTCCGATGCCTGCTCGTTCGACAGCTGCATGTTCAAGCGGCCGGCAATTTCCAGAAGTTGATCGAGGGTGGGGCGAACAATGGCCATGGTTTTCCTATTCTTTTGTTGTCTGAGATCGACACCGGGCGAGCAGTACGAGTGTACTCGGAGGAGGTTAAACACAGCCCCTGGCCGAGCACCTGGAGCGACATCGATCCGGGTAGTGACAGAAATCACATTAGGCATCCCTCCCCGCTCTTTCTTGGCTGAGAGGGACAACCATTTGGCTAAAAAGGACATCCTTCCATGCGTGTTTTCTCTCAAAAAACTTTCAGGATTCGTAGATTCAGGCGCGCACCTTCTTTGAAGCCTTGCTCAACCTCGATGTCCTTGCCGATCTGAGCTTGAACCTGCAGCGTCGGATCGATGAAGTGAGTGACGGTAAAACGCCCGTAGGAAGTTGAAACGCCGTCGTGTTGATCAACGCTGTCCACGGTAGTAGCCGCACCGGTTACGTAACCTCCGCCGACTGCGAAAGTGGTGCTTGGCGTCCAGTTGTAGCGCACTGCCGCCTGATATTCATACCGCGTGTTTTCTTCGAGTTTCGCGCTTGTCGCACCGTACTCGTTGTTGTCCGATACCCAAGACGCTTCAGCGACAGTGTCCAACGCCCACTGCGCTGAAAAGTGATGGACATAGGCCGCTTGTAAAGTCGCACGCCAGCGGTTCTCGCCCAGGTTCAAGGCATCATTTTTGTCGTAGCTACCCACGGGGAGGGACAGATAGGGCGCCAGCACGAAAACATCCTTGTTCGCAGTCGGCAATTTCCAAAAAAGGGGTGCAGCGAGTATCGGGTCGCCAACACCGTGCGCGTCACCCAGGGCACCGACATCACCCGAGGCGTTCAGGTAGCCGAATGGCAACAATATCTGCGGCTGCCATGTGAGGTTCTCCGAGACACCTACTGCATGAATGTAACGAAGGATACCCACATCCGAGCTGAGCTTGGCGTTGTCGGAGACTTTATGGCCGTTCTGATAAAGGTCCGATCGATCAGCATGCTGGTAATAAATCAGCAAGGCATCAGCCCCTACGGGTAGAGGTTCGAAATCACCCGGTGCTAATTCAATTGCCTGGCTTTTGACAAAGGGCAACATGCCCAGAACGAGTAAGGAGTGGCTCCACTTCATGATCAATTTCCTGGCAAAAAGGGGCCCCTACCCCATGCGCTAGAGATGAGGGGCTAGAAAATGTTCGGGGTAAGTTCAGCGTCAGGACGGGATCTGGATCAGAACCGCCCGTGGTACTGTCGGTAACACCGCAAGTCAGTCTGTAGGTGACCCGGCGTAAACCCGGCACACGAGAGGCGACCCATAATCATCAGGAACACTTCGGGAGAATTTTCCGGGATATGTTAGATAGCCATCAATTGTGGATTCCATAATTACTCCTGAATTTATGATTGTTATTATTTGCACAGCGATTGAACAACGGGCGAACGCTCGCACCCGATCTTCAAGGCCGGCAGCAGACTTATTGGCAGCTAACAAAAACATGGAGCTTGAACAACATTTTATTAAAAAACTACAGAGACGGTTCAGCCGTTTAATTCGCCGCAAGTTCAAAGCATGTAGAGATTGCTTTCAATTTAAACATCGCGCCTGCCAATAGGCTTACAGCGGGAGAGGCTGCGCACCGCCGAGAACAGAAGGTAGGCTGGAACATCGCGTTTGGCTTGGTTTACAAGGACAAGCACTTGGCTGAAAAGGACATCCGGTTAAATACAGAGAACCACAGGGAAAACAGAGGGGAAAATAAATCCCAATGAGTGCCTCTTAAAGAAGCACTCGAAACACCTAACATCAGGTGTTGGTTCTTTATGTAGCATAAATACGCCCACATCACCCATCGCCAATTGACCCGAGGTGAGTATTCATCGCACCGAAAACCTTACACGGCATGCTTTGTCTGTGCGTCAGTGCGCAGTCGGCAACGTTAATGATCCACTGGCCTGCTTTTTGCTCTGCCAGTACCTCCACCCTTCGACAACGCTCCAAGCAGTCGATAAAACAGACAATTGTGGGAGGCGCCTTCAATGTCCGCAGATTACTCCACTGAAAACCAAGCCCCCCGGCACCGCTTTGAATACTGGAAGGAGGTGGTATGCCGACACTGCATACCAGCCCTCAGTAAACCTCTCGATGAACACATGTTCAACGGCCAGTTGCACGTCAGAGGCTTGGGAGCCCTCGATGTGTGTACCGTCTCCTCGTCCATGCACTTTTGGGAGCGCACGCCAAAGAACTTGCGGAGCCGCCCTGACGAGGATCTGTGGTTGGGCTTTTATCAGGATGGCTATGGCCAGATGGAACAGGGTGGACGCAAGGCCGTCCTCGGTGCCGGAAACATGATGCTTTATGACGGCTCCCAGACCTTTCGTTACAGCTTGGGGGGCAATAACAATCATTTGGTGCGCATCCCGCGTCATATGCTAAGCATGCGTCTGCCTGGGGTGGAAAACCTGACCGCAATAGTGTTGGACGATCGGCGCCCCGGGGTCATCCCCCTCCGCGAAATGCTACGCCAGGTGGTAGAAGCGCCGCCCTTTCTGGAAAACAGCGACTTTTCCACGCGTTTCTCCCAGACGCTGCTGGATTTATTGGCGCTGAGTCTTGAAGTTCAGAGCTTGGAAAAAGCCAACGACGAGCGCGACCTGTATGGTCGAATCATGATCTACATTCAAAAGCACCTGTCCAATCAGGAGCTGTCAGTTGAGCAAATTGCCAGTGTTCACCATGTCTCGACGCGTACCGTGACGCGCGCGTTCGCCCGGCACCAGAAGTCTCCAATGTCCGTTCTCTGGCAAGAGCGTTTGTTAGCCAGCCGCAATGCCATCGAACGAGGCCAGGCGCGTAGCGTTTCCCAGGTAGCACTAGACTTTGGATTCTCCGATTTCTCACACTTCAGCCATGCCTTCCGCAAGGCCTTTGGTGTTTCCCCTCAGTCCCTGCTGCGCCGGAATTGAGATACTAGCGTTCAGTCTGCTACCTGGATCCGTCAGCTAATCCACCTCGGGTAATTGAAACCTGGCTCGATAAGCTCCCGGCGTGAACCCGACGCGCTCACGAAATAGCCGGGAAAACGAGCTGATGTCGCTGTAACCGACATATTGAGCGATACGCTCGGTGCTTAGGTCGCCAGCCTCCAATAACGCCCGCGCCGTGTCGATGCGCAAATTTTGCAAGTAGGTTAACGGTGACTGCTTAAGCACAGTATTGAAGCGGCGGATTAACGTGCGTTCGCTGACGGCCAGCCTTTGTGCCAGGTCGGTCATGCGCACCTGTTCCGCCAAGTGATCCTGAAGCCACTTCTGGGCGCGTTGAACCAAGGGATCGTTGTGTGTCCTATCGGCGATAAGGGGTTGAAGGGGCGTCTGTATTGTCTGGGTCAAATCGATCAGCATGCTGCGGGCGCACTGCATGGCAATGGCCTTTCCCGCAAATTTGTTGAGCACGTGAATGGCCTGCAACAGAAATGTGGCATGTGCACCGCCGC
Source organism: Pseudomonas sp. G11 (assembly GCF_029457515.1). Taxonomy (NCBI): domain Bacteria; kingdom Pseudomonadati; phylum Pseudomonadota; class Gammaproteobacteria; order Pseudomonadales; family Pseudomonadaceae; genus Pseudomonas; species Pseudomonas sp. G11. The sequence continues at coordinate 2,693,388 of NZ_CP120377.1, read as the reverse complement.
ACACCAGACGATCAGATTCAGTCACCGCCGGACGAATTTGCAGATCAACCTCAGGGAATCGCTCGCGAAAGTGCTCCTCCAGCCACCAGGTCGTCGTTGCAACCTTGTTATTGAGCAAGCCTGTTTCGGCAAGCAGGAAGGTGCCCGTGCAATTCGCGCAAAGCCATGCGCCATGCAGCCATTGCTTGACCAGCCAGTCACGCACATCTGTCTGATTCTCCAGAAACTGTCGAAAAGGATGCCAGCCCCGGTAATGCAGGCTGGGGATAAAGACCAGATCGTAATACTGGTCCTGCGGGAGTGACCTCATTGCAAGTTCAAGCCCGTTGCTTGTGCGCACAGGCAGCCCGTTTTGCGATAGGAAATGCCACTCAAAAAGTCCGGCTGAAGGCATCCCTTGCTTGGACATATGTGCATTGGCGACCTGAAGCATGTCGGCAAATCCTCCAATGACGGAGGCATAGGAATCGTCAAACCCCAGGATCGCGACGATAGGCATGGCGGGCACCTTTAAAGTTGGGTATGGCGATATTCGCATATTTACCGTCGTTTTTGCCTATTACCCCCGCTCATGAAGCTCTCTACAGTTCTCGCAACGTTGCTTCCAAACTGGATACGAGATTAATTCAATGACCGTTTTTGCCGATGCACCCGCCACTGCGACTACTACCCGTTACCAGAACAGCCTGTACCACGACCTGAATACCCCTGAGGAAATCCTGGCCATCCGCGAGGAGGTTCGTCGCTTCGCTGATGAGCATGTCGCGCCAGTGGCTTATTCTATTGGTCATACCGAAGAATCCGTCGAAGCCTTCCCGCGCGACTTGTTCGCCAAGATGGCCAAAGCCGGTTTGTTCGGTATCCCCTTTGCTGCCGACAATGGCGGGCGCGGGCTCAAGTATCCAACTGCAGCCACCGCAGTGATGATCGAAGAACTGGCCTACCACTCGAACTCGGTCGCCGCCATTGTTGACGTGCATTGCATTCTCGCGGGCAATGCACTGAACCACGGATCAGACTCGATTAAACAACGCTATCTCACGCCCTTGCTCAACGGCGACAAGATCGGGAGCTTTGCGACTACCGAACCGAATGCCAGTACCGACCTGAGCATCGAAGCCATGAGCACCCACGCCACGCGTACCGAAGATGGCTACATCGTCAACGGCCGCAAGCGTTTCATTAGCAACTCACCTGTCGCCGATTTTGTTGTATTGCTCTGCGTCGATGGCGAGCGCATGACCGAGTTAGTGGTCGAATTGAACTGGCCCGGCGTTCGTGTTGGCGAACCAGACAAAAAAATGGGCAACCACGGTCAACTGACGGCGGACATCTACTTCGACAACGTCAAGGTACCCTTCGCGAACATCGTTGGTCAGCCGGGGCAGGGTCTTAAGATCGCATTGCAAACGCTGACTTACGGACGCATCGGGATTGCTGCAAGCGGGACCGGCATGGCTCAGGCCCTGTTTGATCACAGTGTCGATCGACTCAAGAGCCGCCGCGCTTTCGGCAAAGCCATCGCGCAGTTCCAGTATTGGCAGTTCAAGCTGGCTGAGCGTGCGACTGAAGTCGAAAATGCCCGCAACCTGTATCTCAAGGCCGCCTTACGCATGGACGAAGGGCTTGCTTTCCCGGAACCCGAGGCCGCGATGGCCAAATGGTACGGCACTAATCTCGCCGGTGAATTTGCCCGTGACGCCCTACAGATCTTTGGTGGTTACGGCTTTATGCGCGAACTAGCCGCTGATGGTTCGCATTATCGAGTTGAGGAGATTTACCGCGACTGCAAGATCGCCGAAATCTATGAAGGCACCAATGAGATTCAAAAACTGGTAATTGCTCGCGGCATTTTCGGTAAAGAAATTACAGGTTGATTGGACTTCTGAGCCGATTCGATGGAGAGCGATCCAATGCAGATTCTAATTGTCCACTCGCACAATGAGCCGCAGTCGTTTAATACAAGCATGAAAAATCTGGCGGTTGAAGAACTGCAGGCGCAAGGGCATAGCGTCGAAGTTTCTGACCTATATGCCATGAGGTGGAATCCGATTGCCAGCGCTGCAGATTTTGGCAGCCGTGCCAATCCCGAGTACCTGACCTATGCCTTGGAGCAGCGTCACAATCACTCACAACAAACTCTCGCACCCGATATCCAGGAGGAGCTAGACAAGTTGCTCAAAGCTGATCTTGTGATCTTCAACTTCCCGATCTATTGGTTCTCAATGCCCGCGATCATGAAAGGCTGGATAGACCGGGTACTTGTTTCCGGCGTTTGCTACGGTGGCAAGCGCTTTTATGATCAGGGAGGTTTGCTTGGCAAGAAAGCCATGCTTGCCATCACCATCGGCGGCCAACCTCACATGCTGCTCAAGGACGGCGTGCACGGTGAACTTAACGATATGCTCAAGCCCATTCTACGCGGCACGCTGGCGTATACCGGGATGGCGGTGCTCCCGACTTTTGTTGCGCATCACGTGCCATATCTCTCTCAGGAAGCCCGCGCTGACCTGTTGGATCACTATCGGCAGCACTTGAGCTCACTAGACACATTAGAAGCACTTACGTTCGTTTCGCTCAATCAGTTCGACGAAAAGTTGCAGCCGTTCTCTGCTCCCGACACCTAATATTTTTTTCGAATTTAAGCAAGCCGGACATAAAAGGTGACCACGGCAACTACGCCGAGGGATCACTGATAGAGCTAACAATCAGCCATCGAGTACCCGCACATGTCGATCTATGAACAAGGGCTAGGCCCTTCGGCTGTCAATCACATCGCCCTGTCACCGCTCAGCTTCATCGAGCGCACGGCCAACGTTTATCCCGACTACCCCGCCGTCATCCACGGTTCCATTCGCCGTACCTGGGCGCAGACCTACACCCGTTGCCGACGTCTGGCCTCGGCGCTGGCCGGTCGAGGTATCGGCAAGAACGACACCGTGGCGGTGATGCTGCCCAACATCCCCGAGATGCTTGAAGTGCACTTCGGCGTGCCGATGATCGGCGCCGTGCTCAACCCCCTCAACGTGCGGCTCGACGCCGAAGCCATTGCGTTCATGCTCCAGCATGGCGAAGCCAAGGTGCTGATCACTGACCGTGAATTCCATAAAGTGATTCACGCAGCGATCAGCATGCTGGACCATCCGCCGCTGGTCATCGACGTCAATGACCCGGAATACGGCGAAGGCCAGGCCGTCAGCAACCTGGACTACGAGGCGTTCCTGGCCGAGGGCGATCCGGCGTTCGCGCTGAAATAAACCTAATGCTGGCGAATTCTTGAATCCAAACAAAGAAACTTGATTGTTCTAATACCCGAAGAAGAAAGACGTTCTATCTTTCCAGTAGCCTCACGCACCAGTGTCGATAGGTCTCGTTCACTTTTACGGTACTTAGAAGTTCTCACTGAAATTAAACCTCGAATTTTTCCGTCTACGAAAAAGAGAACTGCCAAGCCAAAGCCTCCCAATACGTGCCCCTATCAACAGGAGCCCAACCTCTTCCATTCCAGATCTTCTTTTTGCAACTACGAAGAAGTAAATGCTGTATCAATTATCCTTTCAAGATTTAGAGACGCGACCACGCGTAGAACGCAGAAGGCTAATACAGTTTTGCCCGCAGCACCGGCCTACAGGGAACATTTACGTTCATCTGGAGTTTGTACTGAATAGGTCTCCAGACTTTTATCACGCCCAGCAATTCGGACTTTCTTATTACTCTCGTCGTATGAAAGTAGCGAACCAGTGAGAGTCAAGTTTTCTCGTCCCAAATGTAAAAATATTCAGTCTCCAATCCCGCCGCCTTTGATCCGATCCGCCGTCAGTCATGCAAGAAATATTAGCCGTTGGATGACTCCTTAAAAGGTTTCCTCACTATTAGATTTCTCGATCGGCTAGTATACGCCGATAATATTTCCCTAATACCCGCCTAAAACGTTGGCACCTGCAGCCTCGCCAAACGAGGAAACGGGTTGTATATCAAACTCTTCCGGCGTCAGGCTGTTATTAGCTGCTGAGCGAAAACGGACGCAGTAAGACCGTTATGACGATTGAAAACTGCTCTAGGTGTTCAACTGCTTCAACTCACTTTCAGAGCATGAAAATATAGGTTGATCGCTTGACAGCAGAGAAATTATCAACTACGTATGAGCCTCCAACGGTCAATCAGCAAAAATTGGCGGAAATCATCAACTTTTTGTCATTTTTTTTCAGCCGATCTGAATTAAGCTCGCTCAGCAGTTAAAGCCGTTGGTTCCATCAAAGCTCGTTTGGATGCCCCCTAAATTTAGTAAGCCTAAATTTTTCAAGAAAACACTCAAAAATAAACTCTTCAGGAGCAACGGATTTCAAGGAGGAGAAACTGTTATGTACGCAACTCGAAGCTGCCATCCCAACGCGAAGATTTTTTATCGGCCCATTGATGCGGCCTTACGTTGGTGTAACTTAATGGCCTTCGAGAGGGAAATTCTTGAGGCAGGGCGGCATTGCACCACCATGCTCAAAATCGCCTTCCCACAGTGGCCATGTTTGCATGCAAATACCGAAAAAATTTTGGATGGGATTCAACATGGAGAACTCGCCTACGGTTGCTTCGGCGTGCCAGTCGCAACTGGAACACCCATTGACTGCAACCAAATAACCGTGCGCCATACTGATCTTAGGTTCTGGATGTCGCGATACTATCCTGACCAGCGACCGGCGTTTCTTTTTGAAGGTTCACTCAAGCAGCAGAATACTATAAGTATAGGTGCATATTTAACCTTACAATGTGATCGGGACGCCTTGCAACTACAGTTAAAAAATATAGAAACAGCCTATCAGCAACTGTTAAATGAACTTGAAAGTATCGGATTGGAAAAGGAGAACATACATCACCTGCTCAAGACCAATAGTAAGGTTAGCGACCGGAGCGAAACCGCGTACCTCCACATCATCGGTGCAATGGTCAGCCTTTTCCTAGATCACTCCCCCTCGGGAAAACCTCATTCAGTTTTCAGATCCCAAGCTGCCATTGTCGACGCGCTGACCGCTCACCATAAAAACCTGTCTGGCATTTCCAAGCGCACCTTGGATGAAAAATTCGCTGCTGCCAAACGAAGTCTCTCGAAGCGCTGAGTCCCATTGCACCGCAATCATCCCAATTGCAGTGCAATGACTCTCTACCGTTTCTGCTATTCAATTCAGGTCACTTCCCACTACGCGCCAATCGACGCCAGGAGTGACCATCATGTTCAATCAGCTTTCACCTATTGCAGACTTGCTCCAACCGCCGCTCGAACGTCACATCATGCGGCGTGAGGAGGTGGAGCGTAAAACCGGCTTCAAGCGTGCACACATCTATAACCTGATGAAGGAAGGTAAATTCCCTCAAGCCAAACGCATAGGGTTGCGTGCGGTTGGCTGGGACTCGCTAGAAATCGAGCAGTGGGTCGTTGAGCGCTTAGGCCAACAGGTCTGATGCCATGCATGTGCTATCGGTGGTTTCAACGAAAGGTGGCGTAGGCAAAACCACAGTATCCGCCAATCTCGGCGGTCTGCTGGCGGATGCTGGTCTACGTGTTCTACTGCTCGATCTGGATAGCCAACCCACCCTCTCCAGCTATTACGCCTTGAGCCAGAAAGCTATTGCTGGCGCTCACGAGCTCATTGCACTCAAGTTAACAACGCCTGCACAGATTATTTCCAGGACCGTGATTGCAGGGCTCGACCTCATCATCTCCAACGACGCTCAGGGCCAGTTGAGTACATTACTGCTGCACGCCCCTGACGGGAGATTACGGCTGCGCAATTTGCTCGACGATTTTCGCCCCCGTTATGACCTGCTTTTGATCGACACCCAAGGCGCACGTAGCGTGCTAGTAGAGATGGCCATCCTCGCCTGCGATATCGCCCTCTCCCCCATCACACCGGAAATGCTAGCCGCCCGCGAACTACGCCGCGGCACTTTGAGGCTGTTCAGTGATCTCGAATCATTTCGTCACCTGGGTATTACGCCGCCACCGTTGCGACTGCTGCTGAACCAGGTAAATAGCATCCGAGTAGACACGCGAATGATCATCCGAGACCTGCGCGAGACCTTCGCTGGGGCTACCAACATCTCGGTTCTAGAAACCATAGTTCCAGACCGAGTGGCGTATCTCAATGCCGCCTCCCTCGGCCTACCAGTCCACCGAATCGAGACGCGCCGGTCACGCGAACGACGCTCGCCACCAGCATTGGAAACTATGCAAGCGCTGGCCATTGAGTTGTCTCCGGAATGGCGCGAGGCGATATCTACGGTGAACAGATGCGCGGATGTTCAATGAGACAAATCACCCAACTGGCATTTCTCACCCCGTCATTGAGTTTGATCGACCTTGAGACCAACCATGTTTGGCTAGGAGTCTTCTGATGTTGGATCAACTGCCCATCATCGTTCCACCCTCCATTCAACCCCACCACCGACCTTGTGAGGAGTACTGCACTGTGGTCTTTCGCCTGCAGGGTGGGCGCTCGGCCATGAACTGGTTCCTCGCAGAACTTTCCCGACACTTCGAAGGTTCAGGGACTGCCGAGATCGTCAAGTTCGAGGTCGGTGATCATTTGCACAACCGCCGTTAACTGAGGTTATTCAGATGAAAAAGCTCAGTCAGGAGGAAGTCACCGACAAGCTGCATCAGGACCATTTTCCTCGAGCTTCAGAACTGGAGCGGCTGTCCGACCCACTTGCTGACACGCCTATGTTGGTGACGCTGGAGCAGTTGCGGCCGTACGAACACAACCCGCGCTTCATCCGTAATCCTCTATACGACGATATCAAAGCTTCGATCCGTGAACGCGGGCTGGATCAACCGCCACCGATTACCCGCCGCCCCGGAGAAACCTATTTCATCATCCGCAACGGCGGTAATACGCGATTGGCGATTCTCGGCGAGCTGTGGCAGGAAACCCGCGACGAGCGCTTCTTTCGCATTCATTGCCTGTTCCGGCCTTGGAGCAATGAAATCACCGCCCTACTCGGCCATCTGGCTGAAAGCGATCTACATGGCCAACTCACGTTCATCGAACGGGCTCTGGCGGTAGCCAAACTCAAAGCCATGCTCGAACGAGAGGGAGCTCTGCTATCACAACGTGAGCTGGCACGACGTCTTGCCGCTGGAGGCTATCCGATTTCGCAATCACACATCAGCCGTATGTTGGACACCCTTGAACACGTACTGCCCGCCATTCCACAAACCCTGTATGCCGGATTGGGTAAACCACAGATCGAACGACTAATCGGTCTGCGTAGCCAGGCCGAACGAACCTGGAACCATTATCCAACCGTCACTGTTGCGTTCGCCGAGTTTTGGCTCGATACCCTGGGCGACTTTGACACCGACCCCGAGTCATTCGATCTTGAGCAGCTCCAGGATGAACTGCTTGAACGCATGAGCCGTTTACTCGGACAGTCCTACCGTATGTTGGCCCTGGAGCTGAGCGATACCCAACGAGTCATCTCGACGCCTGGCATTGTCATCACCACGCCCTCAGAGAACACCCCTCTGCCGAGCGTTAATGAAGCCGCGGCAGAACCTCTCTCCTCCGATCCTCATCCCAAATCAACTGAGACCAAGTCCCTGACCGAAACAGCGCGAGAGGAACGGCTAACACCGCACGAAACGAATGTCGTTTCAGAGGTCAGCCCTCCGTCACGTGTTCAACAGATTCGTGAACAGATCGAGCGCGAGATCTCAATCGATACAGCACCGACCGTCGAGGCATGCGCGATCGACGACATCTGGATCATCGCACCCACACTGGATAGCCCCGAAGAACTGCGTTTAGCCATTGCCGGACTGGCGCGGGAAATGGCGACCTATGCCGGACATCCCGAGAGCATCATCGATCAGACGCATGGCTTGGGTTTTGCCCTCAACATCGAGCCACTTGATCTTGCAGCGCCTCGCGCGACCGGCGTTCACCTACTGCTCCTGGCCCTGCTACGCGCTCAAGACGACGTTAACTGGGAGGACCGCAAGCAACTGCCCTCAGCCCTGTTCGGCCAGTTGTTGTTGGGGGTCTACCAACTCCCGCTGACAGATCGTCCCGCCGTGGATGTGGGACTGGAGCGACTGCCCGACGGCTTGCTCATCAAACTGTATCGCCTGATCCGCCTAGCCCGTCGCCTGATCGACTTAACGCTTCCCCATGAAGTCAACTCACAGAAGGAATTGCCATGAGCTTATCCTTCAATGTGCTCAACCAGGCCATGCTGACCCAGGTCCTTCACGAGTTGCGCCTGGGTAACCTGCAACGCTGCAAAGCACTCGGCTTGGGTGAGGACGACATCTACCTGTTGCAATCCTTACCGCCCACCACGCTGTCGCGCCTGGCCCATGCCACCGTACCTTGGGTTGAGGTCAAGATTGACTCGCCGGTGCTACATCGGTTGATCGAGCAAGCCGAACGCGACGAGCAGAACGAACGGCTGATCAATCGAGCGCTCAAGCTGGGCGCCAGCAGCACCATCATGTATCGCTGCTTCGGCTTGGCGCATTCGGAAACCGCCCTGCGTCGACGCCTGCTCAAGATAGAAACCCGTAAGGGCCGTCCTCAGCATTTGAGCGAAGCCCAGGAACATGCGCTCTGGCAGCGATGGTGCCAGCTACGCGCGCAGGACGGTACCGAGGATCAGCTCGACGCCATGATGATGCTGGCCGAAGAACAACAGATCAGCTTGACCATCGTGTGGCAGCAGATCGACCATTACAGCAACGAAATATGAACACCGCCCCTTCCAGTCGCTGGCAGCGTGTCCTGCAGCAATGCACCCAACAGCTGAGTGAACGCTGGCCAGCACGCCCTACCACTGAACAGCCCTCTTACCAGGCTCTGCAAGCTGGTTTTCTGTTCAGTGGTCAATCACACGAAGTCGTGCCGCGTCGACTGCTGCTGGATAGTCGGTTGACGCCGTTGGAACGTAATGCCTGGCAAGTATTTCGACTCATGTTGCAAGGCCAGGGCGTGGTCACGCCGCGCTATGAAGATTTGCAGCCGTACCTTTCGAGCGTGCCCTACGGTGCATCAGCTTCCCGTGAAACCATCGCCCGCGTCTTGACGATGCTCAGACTGACCCGCTGGCTCAGCTTGGTGAGTCGCGCCCGCGATCAGATCAGCGGACGTCATCAAGGTTCTCTGTATGTTCTACACGATGAGCCGTTAACCCCCGCAGAGGCCATGGAACTGGATCAGGATTACCTGGAGCTGGTCGGACATGCCCTCGCTCATGCCACCAAAGCGGTGCGTATTGTCGCCCAGCACGTAGTGGAGGAGGTCCGCCAGGACACGAATATCGATCGGGATCGGTTACCGACGCGGCTCGACAGTTGGGGCGAACATTGGACACAGCAAGGATTGGATCGGGCAACCGCTGACGCGTTACGCGACTCCGAACGGGGTGGCGATCACCGCGTTCGGAATCGTGCAGACCTTCGTTCGGAATCCGAACCAGGCTTGAACACCAGCGTTTCCGGCACCGTTCGGAATCCGAACGCCGCCTGTACTGTATTAAAAGAAAGTATTTGTACTGTACCGCGCGCGACCCCGGCGGTGGATAACCTGCTCTGGCCCACCCCACTGCACCTGAGCCCAAGCGAGCATCAGGCCGTCACCGTGGCGTTGAACAAACTTAAACCAGCGGATCGGCAGGCGGTGCTCAACGAAGCGGGGGCACGCTGTGCGGCCGGTGGAATCCGCAAGCCAGCGGCCTATCTGATGGGTCTAATCCAGCGTGCGCTGAAAGGCGATTTTCGTCCTTGGGCAGGTCAGGCAGAACCTTTACCCATTGCAGAACCGCCCCTACCGGCCACCTCGCGATCAACTCGACAACAGGGCGAACCCGCATCCGCCCTCGCACTAGCGTGCCTGAATGAGCTACGCCAACTGCGTGGCAAACGCGGTGGACGTCAATAGATTTGATGCCACTGGCATCAAATCTACTGACGTCTACATAGTTAGCACTCTTAAACCAAACCGAACAGACCGCATTCAGCTTTTTGGCTGTCTTTACCTCTCATCTGTCGCAACGTTCCCCTCCAAGCGAATGCGAGGACATCACCGTGGCCGATCACTATCAACTCAATCTGGGTTCATTGCGCAGCAGCATTACCCTGACCCTGCACACTCACCACGCTGCCCGTATCTGGCAAGGTCGGACCGCACGCGAAGGCGTCCACTCGATCATGGGCATGGCCGGTTACATCAGTGCCACCAACCTGATCAAACAAACCGCGGCCCAGGATGATCCCTATGCCGACTGGGCCATCGTGCAACTCGAAGAAAAACTGACGCAAGCCAAGATCGGAATGCTGGAACTGACCCAACAGCTGGATCGGATCAGACAAGACCTGCCGACGCAGATCGATATGGGCGACAACCTCAATATCCACCCCGTGACCTTGCCGTTGTATATCGGCAGCCAGCTGGGTTTTCTGGCGGTCTACCTGCTGACCGATTACGACACCCTGGTGCGTCGTACCCTATTGGCCCATCACACCGCCCTGATCGGTCGCAGAGACATGGAAGCCTGGATCGACGACGGTGCCCATCTGCTGCGCAGCCTGTTCGGCCAAGCGCAACGCTATCGGCATGCTGGCGTCACCCGCGACGACATGGCGGCGAACAACGCCCGTGCCATTGCGGCCATTGAGAAACTGGGTTTGCCCCCGATGGACATCCTTGAAGGTATTCGTCGCTCCCAGTTCGCGCCGCCAATCATTCGTCGTGGTGCGGTAGCAGTGGATGATGCTGACGCGTTGGCAGAGGAAGCCGGAGAGCCATCTGCGACAGTGGATGAGTCGGAGGACGAAGCATGAATCCCATGATCCCGATTCAACCAATGCCCTTCGAAGCGTTGACACCGGATGCTTATCGGCAGCTCGAACACGCGGCCTCCCTAAAAGGCCTTTTAAAACCTTTTAAGGGTAAGGGGGAGTTGGAGCAGCTGGCGCAGATGGCGAGGGAAATCGAGGCGCAGTTATGTGACTTGATGGAGGCTGTGGTGCAGCAAGCCGGACAGCCCCCTTACTCACTGCTGGGTATCCGATTGGTGCTGCAGAACACCAGCGCTGGCAGCACCTTTTTGCGTTGGCGCACCCGTGACTTCACCCGTATGGGGGTGGCGGTCTGGGAACGCCAGATCTCCAACAAAGCCCTGACGCAGGTAGTACGCGAGGGATTGCGCCGTTTCGAATGCAATCGCATCGCACTGAATCTACAGATGAGTGTGGTGCATTCGCTCTACCGCCAGGCCACGACCTGTGCGATCAAAATGGACAGTGCCGAACGGCTGCTGCGCCAGTTCACAACCGCAGTGGAGGTATCACGATGAGTACTTTTTTCGTCGGCGAAGGCAATATCGGCAGTGCGCCAGAGTTCCAGGAATTTCCGTCAGGTAATGACGAGCCACGGCGTTTGCTAAGGCTGAATGTGTACTTCGACAACCCCGTGCCACGCGATGGCAGCTATGAAGATCGAGGCGGCTATTGGGCGCCGGTTGAGCTCTGGCACCGCGAGGCTGAACACTGGAGCACGCTGTATCGGAAAGGTATGCGCGTATTGGTCGAAGGCCGCACCGTGCGCGATGAGTGGGAGGACAGCGATGACAATGCGCGGGTGACCTTCAAGATCGAGGCCCGTCGAGTCGGCATCCTGCCTCACCGGGTGCACAGTGTGGTCATGCGGGAACGCTCCAGTGAACCGGCGGCATCTGCGACGCACGTCGGGCAAAATACAGAGCAGGCCAGTTCAGCTACGTCCAAACCCCGAAAGCGCAGAGGACAGCCATCTACGGACTGACTTCAGGCATAAAAATTGCGCCTTTGCGCGAAGTTGCTGGTTGTTATTACTCGCTGCTCGTGAAGATCCACACTATCGTCCACGCTGCAATCGGCTAGCGGCCTCGGACCATTTATGCCCGTCCTCACCGACTAATATGAGGAACCTGCCATTCAGGTTTCTCATATCTCGCAACGGCTGTTTCCAACAACGCTGCTCCGAACTCAATCCGGAGTAGTTCCATGCGTCTCTTCCTCTGCGAGAAACCTTCCCAAGGTCGTGACATCGCCAAGGTTCTCGGAGCCACTCGACGCGGTGATGGTTGCCTGATCGGCACCGATTCAACCGTCACCTGGTGTATCGGTCACCTGCTGGAAACGGCCCCACCTGAAGCCTATGGCGATCAGTACAAAACCTGGTCGTTGGATCATCTACCGATCCTCCCTACGCAGTGGAGGGTTGAGGTCAAACCCAAGACTGTCGCGCAGTTCAAAATCATCAAACAGCTGCTCAACGAAGCTACCACCGTCGTCATCGCCACCGACGCCGATCGCGAAGGTGAAATGATTGCCCGCGAGTTACTGGAGCTCTGCAAGTATCGAGGCCCCGTTCAGCGCCTCTGGTTATCCGCACTCAACGAGGCGTCGATTCGCAAAGCATTGTCCTCGCTGAAGTCCGGCCAGGAGACCTTCCCGCTCTATCATTCAGCCCTCGCCCGCAGCCGCGCCGACTGGCTGATCGGTATGAACCTTAGTCGCTTGTTTACCCTCCTCGGACGGCGGGCGGGCTATGACGGAGTATTGTCGGTTGGACGCGTCCAGACACCCACTTTACGTCTGGTAGTCGATCGGGATCGCGCGATTGCCAGCTTCGTCTCGGTACCCTACTGGGACGTGGATGTGCACCTGTCCTCAATGGGACAACCATTCATCGCATCGTGGTTACCACCAAGCTCAGGACGAGATGAGGCCGGTCGTTGCCTGCAGCAGGCGCTTGCCCGTCACGCGGTCCAAGCGATCTCTAGCAGTAAGACCGCCACAGTACTCTCGCTGCAGACTGAGCATTCCCGAGAACCGCCACCCCTGCCCTTAGACCTGAGCACACTGCAAGAAGTCTGCTCACGCAAGCTGGGACTCGGCGTTCAGGAAACCCTGAACATCGCCCAGGCTCTGTATGAAACCCACAAAGCCACCACCTACCCGCGCAGCGATTGCCGATATTTGCCTGAGAGTATGTTCGACGAGGTACCCGCGGTATTCGATGCCCTGTTCGAAACAGATCCTGCACTGCTGCCCGCACTGGGAGGACTCGATCGATTACTGCACTCCCGTGCGTGGAACGATGCCAAGGTCACAGCGCATCACGGCATCATCCCCACCATCGAGCCGGCGAACCTGGCGCGGATGTCCGAACAAGAACGCCAAGTCTACGAACTGATTCGTAGCCACTACCTCGCGCAATTTCTTCCGCATCATGAGTTTGATCGGACCCAGGTCGAACTGAAGTGTGGCGAAGAACGATTGACCGCTGTTGGCAAACAGATCCTGGTCCAGGGCTGGAAAGGCTTGCTCTCCGACAACACCGAGGACGATGCGCCCAGTCAAAAGTCTCAAGTCTTACCAGACTTACAACAAGGTACTCAGTGCGCAGTGGACGACGTCGAACTCAAGTCCATGCGCACTGCCGCTCCCAAACCACTCACTGAGGGCGATCTGATCAAGGCCATGAAAAATGTGGCCAAGCTGGTCAACGACCCACGCCTGAAACAAAAACTTCGGGACACCACCGGTATCGGCACCGAAGCCACGCGAGCCGGTATCATCAAGGGGTTGATTGATCGCGGTTATTTGCTGAAGAAAAAACGCGCCTTGATGGCCTCCGCAGCGGCCCATACCCTGATCGAGGCGGTACCTGCTGCAGTCGCGGATCCGGGTATGACCGCGATCTGGGAACAGGCTCTGGACGAAATCGAAGTGGGACGTCTGACCCTGGATGCGTTCGTCGCCAAGCAGGCGACTTGGATTGCGCAATTGGTCGAACACTGCGGAACGCTCACCTTGGCGGTACCTGTCGAAGCCGGTCCAGCCTGCCCCATATGCAATGCCTCAACACTCAGACGAAAGGGGAAATCAGGGCCATTTTGGTCGTGCTCCCACTACCCAGACTGCAAAGGCACTGTGCCCATCAGAAAAGATTCGTGTCGCCCATGACGCGCCATTGAAGATCAACATGAATATTGGAGGCGATGTACTGGTCAGTGCATCATCAACGGCGGCTGATCCCTCTCTAAGTCGCTGAGTGGTTGTCCGATTTCACGCGCCAAGGCGATGCCTGTCGAAATCCATATCTGCCCTAGTTCGTTGAACGCTTTCAGGTGAGCAGGATTTTCGTTGAGCCAACGGACAAGGCTGTCGAAGTGTTCGTGGTTATCAGGGCAATCATGAATCTTGATGAACAGCTCCAGTGTTCGATCCCAGATCAGATCCATGACGTTCTCGCTCTGCTCTTCCATGCTCAACCATTCCTCAGCTTGGCCCTATCAGACCATTCATTCTCACGGGCCACCCTGGACTCTGATTCCTGGAGGAATAGAACCCACGTCGCATTACACAGCGATTTCAGCCAATATAGCAACCCAAAAAGTCGATACTCAACCGCTAAGGATGTTCATGTCAATAGGTCTTTGCTCAACCATTCGGGTTGAACTGGAGAACTCATCACTTGGCACATAAACATCCAACCCAAGCCCAAATCGGGCGCATGATCGCGAAACACCGGACCGAGCGTAATCTGACCCAGGAAGAGGTGGCTGAGCGCATGGGGATCGGCAGTGAAGCCATATCGCGCCTGGAGCGGGGTGTAGTGGAGCTTTCCGTGGTCAAGCTGATGCAGTTGGCGGACATTTTCGACTGCCGAATGGATGAACTGCTGACGGAGTCGAGCAATCGTCCCAATGACCAGGGCCAGATGATCGCAGGTCTGCTGAGTGGACTGAAAGAAAGCGACCGTGCCTATATCTTGGCAACCGTCGAACAATTAGCCGCTCATCTCGCCAACAAGTGAGCTCCTTCGCTCGCATTCGATATAGGGGGCTCTGAGGGACGCCCTCTGTCTTGACGTCGTCCCACCCTCTCTGCTGTAGTGCCTCAGGATCACCGCCAACGGCGACCCAAGACCGATTCGCTCCGGGCAGCTCGGTCGGACTCCTAGAGTTCGGAGCCTTCTCTTCTGCGGAATTTCACTCCCATTTTGTGCTCGACCTGATTGTGGTGGCGGATGACCACTGTTGCCTCTGCCAGGCAATAGCGGTCATCCGCTTCGACGATCGTATTCAGTCCCGGAGCCCGCCGGGGAAACACTGGGCACCCTTTGTGCGCGGATGCGTGCCAGCAGCTTCCGACCCAGGCCACGACAAGGGTCGGTTGGCGAATCATGGCGCAGTTAAACCAAGTTTTGCGAGGAGCTTGTCGACTGCGTAAGACCGCCAAAGGTGGCTTTTCTGTTCCTCGCCTGGCACCCCGCCAGGCCCGCTCTTCACTTTCTTCAATCCAGTGACTGCCATTGTATTCCGGCCTTAAAAAATCCGGTTGCAGCGTCTTGACGCTCCCCTATGACAGGCTTATACCAAGGGCGTGGTTCGCTGTCGTTGACAGCCCAGCCCAGGTAGCCAGAACCTTCAAGGCTACGCCACGTTCGTGGTGGTTTACCCAAGTGCGATCAGCGTTCGGAAGCTCGCGCGGTTACCGCTTCAGCGGTGATGAATGCCCACTACCCCATGCCTGCGGATCACCACCTCAGACGGTTTTCTGCTGCACAGCTATTCCCCAGACGCATCGTTCTGATCGTCATCGGCTTGCCGGTGGCGAGTCGTTCATCGCTCGACTTCACCTTACCCACCCTGACGGGGGCTCACTTCCCCGTCAGGGCCTGTGCGTCGCCGTTTTCCCTTGAAACAGGAGAACCACCATGGCCCACGCCAACCAATCCCAAGAAGCGACCACTTACTTCAATCTGCACACCACCGGTATCGGTTACCTCAACCGTGTTCGTGAAGTACAAGTCCGCCGCGGCCAACCCTTCATGGCCTGCGATATCGCCGCCCTGCACGGTGCCACCGATGCCGTGGAGTACACCCGCTTCGACTGCAAGGTCGCTGGAGGCGAAGCTGAACGTTTGATTCGTCTCTACATGGACGCTGTCAACGCCGAGAAAAAGGTCTTGCTGTCGTTCCGTATCGGCGATCTATGGATTGATCCGTTTCTCTACGAGAAAGGCGATAAACAAGGCCAACCAGGCGCCAGTCTGAAAGGTCGTTTGCTGTTCATCGACTGGATCAAGGTCAACGGCACGTTCGAATACAAAGCGCCCGCCAGGCAGGAAGCAACAGCACCTGCTGAGCAAGCGCCCACCAGTGAGCCATCTCCAACATCGGCTGAGGCCGAAGCTGAGGGGACCGACGAACCAACAGAGGCTCAGGTCGAACCTGAATCTTTACCCACTCCCCACACGGCCCGCCGTCATGCCACCCGTACCGTTCAGTCCGCCTGAACAGTCAACGATGTTCCACATAAAGGCGCTCCCTCGAGCGCCTTTTCTTCAATAGCACAGGAGAACGACATGGAATCCTTCTGGCTTTGCGACGACTGCCTGTTTGCTACTGCTTACGAGGACTACAGCACGTTATCGCTCTATTACACGACGGATGAAATTGAGAAACGCATCGCCGGCATCCATCGAGAACTGGTTCGGTTAATGCCCATCAGTGCCGACTTCGATCCCGAAACTGGCTGGGGAATAAAAGCTTTTTCCCCATTGCCCTGCGACGGTTGTAGTTCGCCCCTACACGGTCAACGCCACCGATTCACGCGACTGTAAACAGCGCGCCATCTGCTAACGCCCGCGACTCCACACCCACCTCGGGGACACCACTCCCCTCGGGCGTGTACCCCTGATTGTTCCCTTCGGAGGTACCACCATGAGCACCCAGCTCACACTGATTGAGACCTCGGATTTCGAGGCTGATCGCATTGTCCAAGAAAACCAGGTGATCGACGAAGCACTGCATATTCTGGATCGTCGGCTGTTCGCCCGCGGCCCTAACCTGACGTCGCCTGACGCCGTGGCTTCATACCTAAAACTGCACCTTGTGCAACAAGAGCATGAAGTCTTCGGTGTGATATTTCTCGATGCCAAACACCGGGTGTTGGCGTTCGAAGTCCTCTTTCACGGCAGCATTGATGGTGCCAGCGTTTACCCCCGCCAAGTCGTTAAGCGCTCCCTAGCGCATAACGCCGCGGCCGCCATTTTTGTTCACAACCACCCCTCAGGTTGTACGGAACCCAGCCAGGCGGATCGCATCTTGACCGCACGGTTGAAGGAGGCCTTGGCCTTGGTCGAAGTGCGCGTACTGGATCACTTCATCGTCGGTGAAGGTCGTCCTCTCTCCCTTGCCGAACATGGCTGGCTTTAACCCTCACAGGCGTCTTCGGGCGCCTTGTTCATTTTCATTCTGGAGAACCTTCATGAACCCCACATACCAAGCTGCAGCCCTGCTGGCGGCCTCAAACCCATTTGCTCGCAGTTACGACAACCTTCATATCGAACGGCTGCTACTGATCACCTACGAAGACGACTGCCCTCCCTGCTTTCGACCAGTGCATGATGCACAAGCCCATCTGTCCGACGACGAGCTGGAACTGTTCCCCTGCCTGTTCAATGACGATTTCGCCGTGATCAGCGAAGGCCACTCCATTCCGGTTAATTTGGATGAACGCTGTCAGTCCAGCGGGCTAGTGCGCCAAGTGATCTAGGCTGTGATGGGCGAAATGCTCAACGAGCGGCATCACCTCGGTGATCTGTACTCCCTGGAAAAGGCCCAAGCCATGGTCCATCACTTGAGCTTCGAAACAGGACACTACAGTCGAGTCTGGGAAATCAGTACCGCGCACCTTCCCGAAGAAGCGGTGCTTTATCTGCAGGAGTGGGTCAGTCACTTCGTTCCGAGGCAAACCGGCCTCTTGTTCGAGCTTTTTACGCTGCCAGATTGCTGCGGTATCGGTTGCAAACTGATCGGCACGCCATGGACGGACGAGAACTTGCTGAACATTGAGGGCAATCGTTATTCGAGCTTGAGACAAGAACAACTCGACGCAGGCACACCGGAAACTTTGGTCAACGTACTGTATTTGGCGGCATTGGCGGATGTGCGATTGTTGATCTTCGACCCCGACGCTGCCGTCTTGGTTGGGCTCGCCATTTTCGATGAATAGCAACGTGTTCAGCGTTAACACGACCCACCTTGAATCAACTTTCTCACGGAATCGCTCCTTCACCTCATGTCAGGTTCTGCACTGAATCTGACATGAGGTTTCTTCCATGGAGCGTTTTTTCACACCTGTCTGCCTGCTGGGTTTGTTGAGCGCCTGCACCGCGCAAATCCCCAACCCTTTGCCGACCAATCCAGAGATCGACAGTGGCTCCAATCGGGCCCAGCACTCGAGGGGCATAGCCGAAGAAAGCCATCCGGCAGAGCTTCGTTATGGCCGCTACACGCTGGTCAGCACCGAGCCCACCACGGAACAACGCGATCTTCTTGCCCAAATCATTGACGTGAGCATCCCGTCCAGCCTGAACCCTTCTGTGCTGGATGCATTGCAGTACGTATTGCAGCGTTCAGGCTATTCGCTCTGCCCCGTTACCGCGTCCGTGAGGGTGCTGTTTACTCGGCCCCTGCCCGCAGCCCATTACCGGCTCGGCCCGATCTCTTTGCGCCGCGCGCTGCAAGTGCTGGCTGGCCCCGCCTGGCAACTCACGACCGACGAAGTCAGCCGTTCGGTCTGCTTCGAACAGCAGAAAACGGAGGCCGGCGTCGCGCTGATCACACCCGTCTCGCCCCATCTGTTGGAGGCACGCCCATGAGAGCCTCGACGTTTCAAACCCTCATTATTGGGCTGCTTTGCTTGGCGGTCGCCGGCCTGAGCGGTGGTTTGTATAACCAGTATCAACGCGTGGCCGAACTGCAGAGCACGAACACGCAATACCGACAAACCCTGGACACCCTGCAACATGATTCAAGCGCCCTCAAGGACGCCCAGGAGAAGCTGCAGTACGCGCTGAAAGACCTGAAGCAGATGGTCGATACTGGTGAGCAACAGGCCAATACCCTCGATCCGATGTTGGATCAGTGGGCGCAAGAGATACAGGAACTGCGTGATGGTCTCGCAGCCCGCGCCACCCAGGCAGACCTGACAGCGCTGCGCGCACGCATTGAACAGGTCGAGCAGCAGCTCCTGGACCTCAGGACCAAGCCATTCCCTCCACCGCCGACGCCTTCTGCGACCAAACCGAAAAAGACCGCTCGCCCCAAACCCAACCCGCTCTCGCCACCGTTTTCAGTATTGAGTGTCGAGTCCCGCGGGGGTGAGCGCTTTCTGGCGGTCGCACCTCATGACAGTCGCTCGCTCACGGATGTCCGGCTGCTACATAGCGGTGAGCAGCAAGGGGCTTGGCGCCTGAAAATACTGGAGCCGAACTCAGCCATCTTCGCGGTGGCCGCTCAGCCAGATCAGACCGTGCACCTCCCTTGAGTAGTGATCATGAACAGAGCGCTACTGCCCACCGTTGTCTGTCTCGCTTCGCTACTGGCCATGGGCGCTGCGGTGGGCAACCCCGTCGCGACACAGTCACGGATCCAGGACACGCAGTCCGCTCCCCTGGGGCGCTCTGACTCTGAACAGGCGGCAAGCTGGGGGCTGACGGAGCAGGAGTGGACGCGCTTCGAACAGATCCAAGCCGGTCCACGCGGTTTCTGGAGCCCGAACCTCGATCCGTTGACCGCACTTGGGGTTGAGGCCCAGACCGACCAAGAGCGCCAGCGCTATGCCGAATTACAGGTGGCGCTGGAAGCCAAACGCGCCGAGCGCGAGTTGGCCTACCAAAACGCTTACACCGCAGCCTGGGCCAAGCTGTTTCCCGGGCTGCTGCCGATCCAGGGCATGGCATCCCCGCCCCCTACCAGCTCAGCGGCCGCGTCGCGCCAGGCTCTATTTGTGGAGGACCACTGCCCAGCGTGCACCGCCGAAGCGCAGCGTCTGCAAAGCAGCGACACGGTGTTCGATATCTACCTAGTGGGCAGCCAAGGCGAGGATGAACGCGTCCGTAGCTGGGCTCGGCAAGCCGACATCGAGCCGGCCAAGGTTCAACGCCGGCAAATCACCCTGAACCATGACCGTGGTCGCTGGTTCAGCCTGGGTGCCTCGGGGTCGTTGCCCGCCACATTTCAACAGGTGAATGGACAATGGCAACGTCTCGACTGAGTGGTATTGCGCTCATGCTGACAATGCTCGCCGTCCAGGCTGACGAACTTCCGCCTCCTGCCTACCAACTGGCGGCGCATGACGCCGACATCCCTTCTACGGTGCTGTTCGCGATTGCCCTGCAGGAGAGTGGTACCCGCGTCCGTGGTCGACTGCTGCCCTGGCCTTGGACCCTGAACATCGCCGGAACACCCTACCGCTTCGCCACTCGCCAGGCCGCCTGTCACGCCTTGCTTCAGGCACTCGCCCGACATGACGCCAAGCGGGTCGATGCCGGTCTCGGGCAAACCAACCTGGGTTATCACGGACAACGTTTTTCCAGCCCTTGCGAAGCCCTTGATCCCTACCGAAATCTCGCGGTGACCGCCGAGCTGTTGCAGGAGCATCACGCTACCACCGGTGATTGGGTTTTGGCTGCCGGACGCTATCACCGCCCGGCGGGAGGAGCGCCAGCCGCACGTTACCGCGCAGGTTTTTCCCGGCAACTCGAACGACTGCTGATTGCCTTCAAACAGGACACACCAACATGAAGCGAATGCCACTTACATGCTACTTCATCTTGCTCTTGGCACCTTTCGCGCAGCCGGAGTTGACCGTAGCCGGGGATCAGCCTAGCGACTTCACCCGCCCCCATTTTCAGGTTGCCAGGCCGCTAATAAACAATAAGATCCAGCCTGATCGGGCCATGCATGCGGACCTGTCCACGTTTGCCGATGAAGCCTGGATACTACCCGTCCGCAGCTCTCAGTTGAGCCCCGGCAAAATCACGCCTCGCGCCCTGAGCATGCCTGGTTTGCGGCCATTTTTCCTGGTCGGTGACGATCCCCAGTCGCTGACTTGGCTGCGTCAACGCGCTGCTGAACTGCAGGAAATGGGCGCGGCTGGCCTCGCCGTCGAAGTGGCCGATAATGAAGCCCTGGCCCGGATTCGAGCAGCCGCTCCGGGCATTACCATCCTGCCGGTCAACGGCAACGACATCGCCACCCGCCTGCAGATTGAGCACTATCCCGTCTTGATCACTGCCACCTCACTGGAACAGTGAGTCCAGGTCATGGCCGAGCATGCGATGGAGTCCAAGCTCCGGCCAGCGGTGGAGCTGTACACCGTAGCGATCTGCATCGCTGCCGCGGTGTTGTGCGTGTACTCGCCCTGGGCTGTGGCCCTGTCACCCGAGATCGGTCTGGTTGCGGCGCTGGCCTATGCCCTGTTCGGCCTAATCCGGCTGCGACAAGCCTGGGAGGTGCTGCGTTATCGGCGCAATATCCGTCGGCTGCCCCGCTACGAACTGACCAGCCGACAGATTCCAGTCAGCCGTAAGCGTTTGTTTATGGGGCGCGGCTTTCGCTGGACCCGCCTGCACACCCAGCGCCTGGTCGAAGCCCAGGATCCGGCGGTCGCCCACTATGTCGACCAACCGACCTGTTACCGGCTGGCACGTGAACTCGAACGCCGCCTGGAGCATGCACCGTTTCCGCTCTCGTCACTGGCGCGTGTCACGGCCTGGGACAGCGCCTTCAATCCGTTGCGCCCTTTGCCCCCGGTCGGTGGTTCGCCGCTGTTGCATGGGGTCGAACCCAACGAAACGGAAGTCAGCCTGCCGCTGGGCGAACGGGTCGGACACACCCTGGTGCTGGGCACGACCCGTGTCGGCAAAACGCGACTCGCCGAGGTGTACATCACCCAGGACATACACCGCGTTGAACACGAGGTAGTGATTGTCTTCGATCCGAAGGGCGATGCCGACCTGCTCAAGCGCATGTACGTCGAAGCCAAACGTGCCGGTAGGGAGAAGGAGTTTTATGTCTTCCATCTGGGCTGGCCAGAAATCTCGGCCCGCTACAACGCCGTGGGACGTTTCGGTCGTATCTCGGAAGTGGCGTCACGCATCGCCGGGCAGCTTAGCGGTGAAGGTAACTCTGCGGCTTTTCGCGAGTTCGCCTGGCGTTTCGTCAACATCATCGCCCGAGCGCTGATCGAGCTAGGCCGACGTCCAGACTACCTGCAGATCCAACGGCATGTGGTCAACATCGACGCACTGTTCATCGAATACGCCCAGCAGTTTTTCGCCAAAACTGACCCGAAGGCGTGGGAAGTGATCGTCCAGCTTGAAGGCAAACTCACCGAGAAAAACATTCCCCGGCATATGATCGGGCGCGAAAAGCGCGTGGTGGCGATCGAGCAGTACCTAGCGGTGAAGCGGGTATTTGATCCGGTAATGGATGGACTGCGTTCGGCGGTGCGATATGACCGTACTTACTTCGACAAAATCGTTGCCTCCCTACTGCCGCTGCTGGAGAAACTCACCACCGGCAAGACCTCCCAACTGCTGGCCCCCAACTACACCGACCTGAATGACCCACGACCGATCTTCGATTGGATACAGATCATCCGTAAGCGCGGCATCGTCTACGTCGGCCTCGATGCACTGACCGATGCCGAGGTCGCCGCTGCCGTGGGCAACTCCATGTTCGCCGATCTGGTCTCGGTCGCCGGACACATCTACAAGCATGGCATCGACCATGGCTTGCCTACCGCTGGCAGCAGCGCCGACAAGCTACCGATCAACCTGCACGCCGATGAGTTCAACGAGTTGATGGGCGATGAATTCATTCCGCTGATCAACAAGGGCGGCGGTGCCGGTATCCAAGTCACGGCTTACACCCAAACCCTCAGCGATATTGAGGCACGCATCGGCAACCGGGCCAAAGCCGGCCAGGTCATCGGTAACTTCAACACCCTGCAGATGCTCCGGGTGCGCGAAACCGCCACCGCGGAACTGCTCACCCAACAATTGCCCAAGATCAACGTGCTGACGAAAACCCTGGTCTCGGGGGCCACCGATACCTCCGACCCGGAGGCCAACACGGACTTCACTTCGTCCTCCCAAGATCGGGTCAGCAGCACCTGCGTGCCCCTGATCGAGCCGGCTCACATCGTCAGCTTGCCCAAGGGGCAAATGTTCTCCTTCCAGGTGGGCGGGCAGCTCTGGAAAGTCCGTATGCCACTGCCCAGGCCCTCTCCCGACGATGCGATGCCCAAGGATCTGCAGGAGCTCACCCAGCGGATGCGCACCAGCTACAACGAACAGGCGGGTCACTGGTGGAGTGCAAGTGGCGGCGGCCCGACGCTCGACTTCGATCCAGATCGGGTTACGCCTCCACGCACTTCTTCAGCGGTGGATGCAAGTGTTCCTGCTCAGGAGGCCCCATGACGCCGTCGGCCCTGCTGTGCATCTCGCGGAGTCAAGAAGGATGACTTCAGCTCAGAACCCTCCACCGCAACCCATCCAGCGCCCAGGGCTAATCGTCTCGGCGATTAACCTGGTCCTGCACGTCATCGGTTTGCTGATCGCCTCGTTGCTGTTCTCGATTCTGATCGAGTGGGCCGGTCTGCTGCTGTTCTGGGGTGATCAAGGCTGGCGACACAGTCAGGCGATGCTGAGTCGCGAACTGGGCTGGCTCAGTGAGCACTTCACATCCTCACTGATTATCCAACAGCCTGGACAGACGATTGTCCAGTGGCTGGCTTTCCTCCAGCAGTGGTTACTGGTCAAGACCGGTTTTACGGATTTCGCCCAGCAGGCGCGGGCGTCGAGCCAGGACAACGGCTTCTGGAGCGAGCTCAATCAGCTGTATGTGAGCATCGAGGATTTTGTACTGGCGGCGGTGTATGTCACTTTCACTTTCGTGGTGCGTCTGACCATTCTGGTCTTGGCGACCCCCCTGCTTTTGCTGGCCATGCTCACCGGCTTCATCGATGGTTTGATGCGCCGCGACCTGCGTAAATTCGGCGCTGGGCGCGAAAGCAGCTTTGTCTATCATCGGGCCAAGCGAGCGGTCATCCCACTGCTGATCGTGCCCTGGATCCTTTACCTGTCCCTACCCTTTTCGCTCAACCCAATGGCGGTACTTCTGCCTTGCGCCGTGATGCTCGGGGTCGCCATGGCCATCACGACGGCGACATTCAAAAAATATCTCTGAGTGCGACACAAATGCTTATCCGCGGAAGTGTTCAGGAGGTTAGCTCATGAGAGGCCCAAGCTCCCGGTCGTAAGGAGCCGCCAGTCCCGCGTTAGTGGACAACCCTCACAGGTGTTTGGCTTCGAGAGGAGTTTGATCATGGCATTGGTTGGTAGACGAGATGGGCGCAATTTTGGCTATGGCCGACAACTGAGTTATGCCGGACCGCAAGCCTTGCGCGATCTTTTTGGCGGCGGGCATTACGCCACGGTCAAGGCGCACAGTGATCGCTGGCAGGCGTTTGTCCGCTGGTGTCGTTCGGAGGATGGGCCGGGGTTTAACGATGCGCGACAGATAGATCGGCAGACCTTGCTGGACTACGCAGGGCATCTGCGCCAACAAGTTGAACAAGGCGCTATCGGCATCGCCACCGCACAAAACCGGTTGTCCAGCGTGAACCGGACTATGGCGGCGCTTCGCGGCGATCAGTCTGTGGCGGTGCCGAGCCCGAGTAAGGCCTTGGGAATGCGGCGTACCAGTGTTCGTCGCTCGACGCCGCAAGGCCAAGACCATGAGCAGGTGACGCGGATCGTTGACGCGCTCTGCGAACACCAAATGCCGCGCGCGGCGGCTATCGTTCAGTTGGCGCGAGCCACCGGCATGCGCTTGCGCGAGGCCATTTTGGCCGATCTACCGCGCCTAAAACATGAGACCGAACACTGCGGCAAAATCAACATCCGAGATGGCATCCAAGGTGGCCGCTCACGTGCGTCGGCGCTTCGTTGGATCACGGTAAATGATCCTATTCATGAAGCGCTGAAATTTGCCGAACAGGTTTCGCCCAACGGTAGCCGCAACCTGCTTGCACCGAACGAACGCTATGTCGATTTACAACGGCAAATCGTCCGCCCCGCACGAGAGATCCTCCATTCGCACAACCTCAAAGGCTTCCACGAACTTCGGGTCGCCTATGCGTGCGAGCGCTATGAGCAGATCACTCATCATCTCGCGCCCATCAACGGTGGCCGTTGCTACCAACTCGACCGACGCCTAGATCAGGATGCCCGAGTGCAAATCAGCTACGAGTTGGGACTCGGCCGTATCGACCTGTTATCGACTTACATTGGTAGTCGAACATGAGCAAGCCATTCGATATGGCGCTGTTCCTACTGCTCGCGAACGTAGTCCGGCATGATCGGACCAGTAGGTACGTGTGAACTGTGCTGGTGGATCTTTGGGAATGGCATGGTCTCTTCCTCTGGACCACTACATGTGGTGTCGATCGCAAGTCAGCTCCGTGGCAATAACGCCAAAGACTCTTTTGCGGAACCAGTTCGCTCACAGCGCCGTCAGCCTCTTATGTTCGTCAGAGATAGCCATATCACTTTCCATATCAATTCTTGTGGTGTTCGATGCAGGCCGTTTTGCTATCAAAATCTACTTACTACCCGTCAGTATAAAAGGAATCCGTAACTGTCCAGCGAGCGGCACAAAGGCGTTATCTTGGCCATTATTCAGCATGTGCCCGGCGCACTGCACGTCCGTTTTTTGTGACAGACAAACGAGTCGGCAGCGAGGATTTCGGCCATCCGTTCTACTCCGAGGCAGCCTTGCTGGGTGTCCTTACGAAACGGATACCGTCACCAACGAAACTCATCGAGAGTGGAATTTCCCTAGAGCCTCAACCACTCTCTCCATCAAAGATCGAAGGACCACATAGCTGTAAGTAAACATCTCCAGTACCTCCCCAGAAAAAGCGATTCATTAGACCTCAGGTTTCTTACGGAATAATTCGACCTTTGACTTGATTCTGCTCCCAGCTCCATATGGGACAGCATCATGCCGATTACCGTCTTTCGCTGCTTACTACTCTCGCTGGCTATCGTTCACGGCAGCAGCTATGCCGCCTCGGCTCATGAGCAGGATCAACTCAGCCTTATCCAGCGGCAACTCGACACCATCGAACGCCTTGCGACACGAGCTGAGGCAGCCAGCACGGCTGAACCAGTCGAGCGCTATCGCTTCGACTATCTCCGTCTGTCTAAGGACATCCAACGTATTCGCCAGGGGGTGCAGGGCTATATGTCCCCCTCTCGCGCTCAACCCCGCGATGCTACTGAATTGGTCGGCGATTACCGTCTGGACGCACTGCCCGCGGAGCCGTCGCCATGAGCATGACTGACGCTCAGAGCTCCGCTTTTCAAAACGCCTCCGGCTTTTCGGCGCAAAGCAGTTCGACACTGTGGCTGTCCCTGGTTCTCGTCCTGGCTTTGCTTTGGTGTACCTGGGTGATGTGGACGGCTTACCGGGGATGGGCGACAGGCAGTGTGCGCTTCGGCTTCTTCGGTGGCAGCACTGCACGCGTGTTGCTCGCGTTGTTGGTTCTGATGTTCTTCACCCTTTCCTAAACCAGGAGATCGCCGTCATGCTCAAGTGCCTTGTCCCCCTGAAAAACAACCTGCGTGATCGTGCGAACCTGCGCTTGATCGGTCTGTTGCTGGTGCTCGGTCCAAGCCTGGCTTTTGCCGAACTCCCGACCATGGAAGCCCCTTCGCGTGGCGAAGGATCTGGTTTGATCGAGACGATCAAAAACTACGCCTACGACGGCGGCATCCTGCTGGGTCTGCTGATCGCCCTGCTCGCCTTTCTCGGTGTGGCCTGGCATTCGCTGACCGTCTATGCCGACGTGCAGAACCAGCGCAAGACCTGGAAGGACTTGGGTGCTGTAGTCGGCATCGGTGCCCTGTTGGTGGTGATCATCATCTGGTTTTTGACCAAGGCGGCCGCGATTCTGTGAGGTTGGCATGAACGACACTATCGAACGCCTGGCCGACGGCACCTTGGTCTTTCTCCCAGAGCGACTCAATCGTGATCCCGCCGTATTGCGCGGGTTGACCAATGATGAGATGTGGGTAGCACTCGGCACCGGCGCCGTCATTGGCCTACTGCTGGGCGTTCCTCTAGCGATTGCCACCGCTTCCATTGCCGTAGCGCCGACCGGCATGATCGCATGCATGGCGCTGGTGCTATTTGCCGGTGGCACGCTACTGCGCCGGGCCAAACGGGCTCGCCCCGAGACCTGGTTGTACCGCAAACTCGAATGGGTACTCGCCAGCCGTTGGCACTTGGGGCGCGGAAGTTTGATTCTCCACTCCGGCGCCTGGACGGTTCGCCGTTCGCGTCGACTGCGCCCTGCCCTGTCCCGGTGGCAGCCATGAGCCGATTTCGAAACAAGGTCGATGCCCAACGGGCCCATATCTTCAGCCTGCGTCTGGCGGTAATGATCCTTGCCCTGGTCTGTGCCGGGCTCTGGTACGGCTGGCGTTCGGCACCGACCGATCTGACCGTGCATGTACCCCCAGATCTGCGCTCGGGCAGCACGCGCAAGTGGTGGGATATCCCCTCAGAGAATGTCTATGCCTTTGCACTGTACATCTTTGGCCAGCTCAACCGCTGGCCCTCGGATGGCGAGAAGGATTATCGTCGCGCCATCTATGGCTTGCAGTCCTACCTGACACCCGCCTGCAAGGCCTTCCTCGACGGTGATTATGAGTACCGCAAGGCCGCAGGCGAACTGCGTCAGCGAGTGCGTGGCGTCTACGAAATTCTGGGCCGAGGCTACAGCGAGGATCCTGAACTCCGGGTCAAGCAACTCGACCGTGACAGCTGGCTGGTCAAGCTCGACCTCAACGCCGATGAATATTACGCCGCTGAACCGGTGAAACGGGTGGTGGTGCGCTATCCATTGCGCGTGGTGCGTTTTGACCTGGATCCCGAGCGCAACAAGTGGGGGCTGGCACTGGATTGCTATCAGGGCACTCCGCAAAAAATCTCCCTGCCTGGAGGTGAACCATGAAGCGGATGTCTACCCTGGGACTCACCGTCGTACTGATGCTATGGGGAGCAGCACAAGCCGTCGAACTGATCCGCTGGGAACGCCTCCCCCTCGCGGTTCCGCTGGTGATCAATCAGGAACGAGTGGTCTTTGTCGATGAGGATGTTCGAGTCGGCGTGCCCTCAACCCTGACGGGTAAGCTGCGCGTGCAATCAACCGGCGGCACGCTGTACCTGCGCGCATCGGAAGCCATTGCCCCGACCCGACTGCAACTGCAATCGGTCGCGACGGGCGAGATCATCCTCCTGGATATCGCGGCCACGCCTGGCGATCAACCGCTGGAGCCCGTGCGCATTCTCAAGAATGTTCAGATGCAGGCTACGGAGGCTGAAACCAGCGCCGTACCTGTTCCAGCACGTACGCCGATCCCGGTCGCGTTGACACGCTACGCCGCGCAAAGCCTGTACGCGCCGCTGCGCACCGTGGAGTCCCTGCCCGGTGTACGCCGCGTCCCGCTCAAGCTGCGCACCGAACTGCCGACCCTGCTGCCGACCGAAAACGTGTCCAGCACACCCATCGCCGCCTGGCGACTCGGTGATTACTGGGTGACGGCGGTGAAGTTGCGCAATCGTGGTTCAGCGAGGGTGCAACTCGATCCGCGTCGGCTGCAGGCCACGCTGTTCGCCGCGGCTTTCCAGCATGCTTTCCTCGGACCGGTCGGCAGTGCTGAAGACACCACGATCGCCTACCTCGTCACTCGCGGTGCCGGCCTCGAACACGCCGTGCCGCTCCCGCCCATTGCACGAGGTGCTGACGATGAAAGCTAACGCCTTGCTCAAATGGCTGGTGCCGGCTGC
The DNA here is from genome assembly GCF_029457515.1 of Pseudomonas sp. G11. Lineage (NCBI taxonomy): Bacteria > Pseudomonadati > Pseudomonadota > Gammaproteobacteria > Pseudomonadales > Pseudomonadaceae > Pseudomonas > Pseudomonas sp. G11. The sequence goes on along the minus strand of NZ_CP120377.1, from coordinate 2,664,630 downwards.
ACTGCTGGGCGTGGTGTTGATTATTCTGAAAAGCTGGGTCGCGGGGAGTAGCACGCCCTCTCCAGAGAACCCGGTTGATCAGGGCAACCTTCAGTTATCCGTCGAGCAAGCCAAGTCGCTCGGCATTGCGGGCGATACCCCACGCGACACGGTCGCCACCCTGGTCGGCCAGGTGAAAGCCATGCGCAGCGACATGCTCGGTTTGAAGAAACACAACGATTCGTTGCAAACGGAGAACAACCGCCTGCGGGAGCGGGAAAACAGTGTTGATTCGCGTATCCAGACAGCGCTAGGTAGTGTGACCCAGCAGGTCGACGAAGGCCGCCGACAAGCCAACGAGGCCAGACTCAAAGCGGAACAAGACAGTCACCAGGCTCGCGGTCTGCTGACGCAATTGCAGAACCAATTGTCGGGGCTGACCGGCAAAGGCAAGGACATGCCGATCGGACTGGGGCTTGAGCCGGGCGATGGCGCGCAGTTCGAAGGCCTGCATCCTGCTGTTGATGCGCTGCAGTGGATTGAACCCTCGGATGCTCCGTCCACCAACGCCCGAGGCAAAACCAAGACTTCCTCCGCACTGAGTCTGCCTACCGCCTTCAACTCACTGGAAGACTTGAAAGATAACGCCATTGATCGCAGCCAGAAACAGCTACGGGCGGTCACCCAGGGTGAGCGTGGCCTGACGCGATCCCTTGATCGTACCGAAGGCGCGAAGCCGGTCTACACCATTCCTGAAAACGCCACGCTGATGGGCTCGGTCGCCATGACCGCGCTGATCGGCCGAGTCCCGGTGGACGGCACCGTGAATGATCCCTATCCCTTCAAGGTGCTGGTCGGCCCCGAGAACCTAACCGCCAACGGCATCGACCTGCCGGACGTTGCGGGGGCCGTAATGAGCGGCACGGCGTCCGGTGACTGGACCCTGTCCTGCGTACGCGGACAGGTCGAGTCGATCACTTTCGTATTCACAGACGGCACCATCCGCACGGTGCCTCAGCCGAAGGCAGTAGCCAGCCGCAACGCCTCCACCACCCAGAGTTCGAACACCGACAAGATCCGTGGTGGACTCGGTTACCTGTCCGATCCGTATGGCATCCCGTGCATTGCCGGTGAGCGCCGCTCGAACGCCCAGCAGTACCTCGGTAGCCAGAGTCTGGTCACGGCGGCTGGCGCCGGTGTCGCTGCCTTGCTCGGAGATGAGCAGAGCAATAGCAGCGTGATCAGTTCGGGCGGAAGTACGCTCGGAGTCACCAGCAGCAATGGCAATAGCGCGCTGAATGCAATTCTCAGCGGTGGGGTCAGCGACATCCGCGAGTGGATCAACAAATTGTATGGCGAGGCCTTTGCGGCCGTGTACGTGCCACCGGCCGCCCAAGTCGCACTGCACCTCGACCATGAGATCACCATCGACTACGAGCCCAAGGGCCGGAGCGTTCGCCATGAAAAAGACCAAGCTTCTCTGCCTTACCTGGATTAGTTTGCTCTGCTGGGGTCTGGCGGGGTGCTCCACCGACAAGGAGACGCTGCTGCCCCATGGCGAGCAAACCATGCTGGAAATCTGGAACGGTGCTGGTTCGCAAGGCACTCAGCAGCAACTGCTGGATGCTCGGCAGCAGTTACGCCGCCCGCTGGCTCAGGCAGATGTCTCCGCGGCTCTCCAGGAACCGTACACGCGCACAGCGGCGAATGAGATCCGCAACCTGTTCCCTCGCCTGCCCAGCCCCGATCTGGTGCTGTACGTGTATCCGCATTTGAGTGGTACCGAGCAGGCACCAGTTCCGGGTTACTCGACCGTATTTCCGTTCTACCAACGGGTGCAGTACGCGTTACCGGGTGAACGTCAGGAAGACTTGTAGTGCGTACCAGCGATGCGGGCAACCGCACTCCTGCGCGGAAAGCCTGGCGCCACCCATTGCGCCCTCGCGCCACCTTGGCCGATGAAGCCGCGCTCTATGCGCACAACCCCAGCTTCACCGATCACCTGCCGTGGGTCGAATACCTCGACACCAAGCAGTGTTTTTTGCTCGATGACAATCGCTCGGTGGGCGCGGTGTTCGAGTTGCTGCCCATCGGCACCGAAGGGCGCGAACCCGATTGGTTGATGGCCGCCCGCGATGCCCTCGAGGATGCCCTGCAGGATAGCTTTGACGAGCGGGACCAAGCGCCGTGGGTGGCGCAGTTTTTCTGTCAGGACGACAACGACTTCACCCCCTACCTGACCCGGCTCACCGATTATATCCAGGACAGCGCGCGAGGCACGGTCTTCACCGAGGCGTATTTGGAGCTCAGCCGCCGTCATCTGAAGGCCATCGCCAAGCCCGGTGGTCTGTTTGAGGATAAGGTGGTGACGCGCCTGCCCTGGCGCGGCAATAACCGTCGGGTGCGACTGGTGGTCTATCGCTGGCTTGAGTCTGACGCTGAGGAGACAGGACTCACCCCGGTGCAATCCCTGCATCAGGCTTGCGAACGTATTGCGGCTTCGTTGCAGGCATGCGGGGTGCAAACAACGCGAGTCGATGGCCGAGGTCTGTATGCCTGGTTAGTGCCGTGGTTCAATCCGGCACCCACGCTCACTGATGAAGCGCCCGAGGATTTCTACCGCCGCGTGGCCTATCCGGAGCCGAGCGATGGTGAGTCGCTGGAGCTGCCCTTCGATCATGACTTTGCCGAGCGCCTATTTTTCAATGAGCCGCGTTCGGATGTACAGCGTGGACTCTGGTACTTCGACGATCAGCCCCATCGGGTGATGGTCGTGGACAAGCTACGACGCGCACCGCTGATTGGTCAGCTAACCGGCGAAACCCACAAGGGCGACGCGGTGAATGCCCTGTTCGATCAGGTACCCGAAGGCACGGTGATGAGTTTGACCTTGGTGGTCAAACCGCAGGATGTGCTCGAGGACCAGTTAAACCGCCTGGCGCGCAAAGCCATCGGTGAAAACCTGGCCTCGACCCAGACCCGTCAGGATGTCGAAGAGGCTCGCGCGATCATCGGTCGCCAGCACAAGCTGTACCGCGGCACGCTGGCGTTCTACGTGCGCGGTCACGATGAGCAGCAATTGCACCTGCGCTCGGTCAGCCTGGCCAACGCGCTGCTGGGTGTGGGGCTGCAACCGGTACGCGAAGGCGATGAAGTTGCCGCCTGCAACAGTTACCTGCGTTGGTTACCGATGGCGTACAACCCGGCCCGCGACACACGCAACTGGTACACGCGCCTGATGTTCGCCCAGCACCTGGCGAACCTGGTTCCAGTCTGGGGCCGCAGCACAGGTACCGATCACCCAGGTATCACCCTGTTCAATCGTGGTGGTTCGCCGTTGAGCTTCGACCCGTTATCACGACTGGACCGGGCCATGAACGGTCATCTGCTGTTGTTCGGCCCGACTGGTGCCGGCAAGTCAGCCACCCTGGTCACCCTGCTGATGCAAATCATGGCCGTGTACCGCCCTCGCGTGTTTATCGTCGAGGCCGGTAATTCGTTTGGTTTGCAGGGTGACTACTTCGCGACACAAGGTCTCTCGGTCAACAAGGTCCAATTGAAACCTGGCGCCCCGGTCAGCCTCGCGCCCTTTGTCGATGCCTGGCGTCTGGTTGAGCAGCCGGATCAGGTGGCAACTCTGTCGATCGATGAGCTGGACGATGAGGCGGTAGCCAGTCGCGAGGACCAGCGCGATGTTCTCGGCGAACTGGAAATCACCGCCCGACTGATGATCACCGGCGGCGAGGCCAAGGAAGAAGCCCGCCTTAGTCGAGCCGATCGCAGCTTGATCCGCGAGTGCATTCTCTATGCGGCGCAAACCTGCGTCACCGCGGGCCGTCAGGTGCTGACCCGCGACGTGCGCGACGCCTTGCTGCGCGTCGCCGCAGACCCGCACTTGCCGGAGAAGCGTCGCGAGCGTGCCCAGGAAATGGGCGAGTCCATCGACCTGTTTTGCCAGGGTTTCGAGGGTGAACTGTTCGATCGCGAGGGCACGCCTTGGCCCGAGAGCGATGTGACCATTGTCGACCTGGCCACCTATGCTCGTGAAGGTTACGAAGCCCAGATGTCCATCAGCTACATCAGCCTGATGAACACCGTGAACAATCTCGCCGAGCGCGATCAGTACCTGGGCCGACCGATCATCATGGTCACCGACGAGGGCCATATCATCACCAAGAACCCGTTGCTGGCACCGTTCGTGGTCAAGGGCACGAAGATGTGGCGCAAGCTTGGCGCCTGGTTCTGGCTCGCCACGCAGAACCTTGCCGACTTCCCCACTGCCGCGCAGACCATGCTCAACATGATCGAGTGGTGGATTTGTTTGAACATGCCGCCCGCGGAAATCGAAGAAATCGCACGGTTCAAGAAACTCACGCCGGCACAGAAAGCCTTGTTGCTCTCCGCCAGCAAGGAGCCGGGAAAATACACTGAGGGGGTCGTGCTATCGAAGAAGCTCGAAACGCTGTTTCGGGCCGTGCCGCCAAGTCTTTATCTCGCCCTGGCCATGACGGAGCCCGAGGAAAAAGCCGAGCGCTGGACACTGATGCAGGAGAATGGCTGCTCTGAGTTGGAAGCGGCGTATCGGGTAGCTCAACGGATCGATAGAGCGCGAGGAATAGAACCCGCATAGGGGAATCTATTCAGGCCTTTCGCTCTAAAGCGAGTGATCGGTTATTGCGGTACGCCCCGGAGCCGCTGCTGAATCCTCAACAAGAATCCGGCTTCGAAGGCATCCTGGCAGTCACCGACAGGAAAGGTCTTGCGGGTTTGTGCCAGCTCCCACCACAGGGGAATCTCGCCGGGCGTATCAAGCCAAGCCTGAGCACATTGCACGCCACGTTCGATCATCGAGGCAAACTCGTTGCTCCATGGTGTCAGAAGACTTGGGCAACCATCCGCCGCAGGAATTGAAATGTAGTTTTCGTCCATACACACCCTAGATGTCTGATTTATTGTTAGACGCGGAGTACAGCCTCGAAAATCCTAACGAAGCCAAATGAAAGCTCGATAACAGGCATGAGCATCAAATAGCCTAGATATGCCAATGTAGACTATATCCCGTGGATTGAGAGTCCCTCAAGGCGCAATTTGCGCGCATGACTCAAGACTACGAACAGCTTCGTCTGCAGCTGGCGGAAAACATCCGCTTGATGCGACGCGTGAAAAACCTTACCCAAGAGCAGTTGGCGCTCATGGCCGAGGTGGATCGCACCTACGTCAGTCAAATCGAACGATGCACGGGCAATCCGTCGCTGATGGTCCTGTGCAAACTCGCCAATATTCTCGAAATCACCACAGATCAGCTACTTGCAGAACCCGATACTCTGCGCAGCGCCCTTCACGTCAAATAATAGTCTCACGGCTCACAAATCCGATAGATCCGCCTTCATAATTTCCACTGACAGTCTTCAGTCTGTAATCGAACCTGCCCAGGCCATACACCGAGAGCCTGGATCATGCCTGTTGCCTGCTCGTCAATCTCGCCCACAAAGCTACGGCCCCTGGCGCTGAGTATCCTGCTGGCGTGCGGCCCAAGCGTGGCGCTGGACACCGCCAGCATCACGTCCTCCGTGCTTTCGCAAAACTGCCTCGACTACAGGGTCGTCGGCATTTGTTTCTGGCTGTTCTGCACCCCCTTCGGCTGCACAGTCAAAACCTCGACCAAGGTTCGTCATTTCATTCCTGAACTGGTGGTCTCGAGCTACGCCAACACCGGCGGCAACCCCTGGACCGAGATGGCTGCCCTCTCCGCTCCCATCAGCGGCGCGGAGGGTGGCGGCAACCTGATCACCCCGAACACCCGCCGCGACAACCTGCCCCGCTTCAAGAACGTCGACGGTATCGGCCACCCCGGTGGCAGGATCGCCACGCAACTGGCTTCGCAATCAGGCTACGCCTGCGCCAGCGGCGCAACTGCATTCATGCCTTACTTCCTGAGTACCCTGGACTCACTGGCCTGGCGCGATGGCATCCCGGAAGGTTTCTACCCCGAGTCGCTCATGCCGGGGCTCCGTGAAATCGGTAGTCAGGCCTCGGGAAACATGTGGGGCAACGTTTATCCCCGGCAGGGTTTTCTGGTACAGCCTGACGACTTCAAAGCCGCCGCAGTCATGGCGCAACGGGCCGGCGATGTCATCACCCGTAACGGGCAACCGCATGTGTATGTACCACTCACGCCGGCCAAACGCGACGGTTACTGGCCGCCGGGCCCGATTATTGAAAACGACACCTCAACCCACAAATGGCAGTTGCTCTACCCCCAGGTTCAGCCCACGTGCGCCATCTTCCCCAGCGATCCGGTCCAGAGCGCGGATGGCGGCTATGCCTGGTCGCTGTGGCGTCCTTATAGCTGCTGTAAACGCGAGGGGCAGACCTTCCTGTTCAGCATCGACTTCGAAGGCGGTGCGTCATGAGTCGACTTCGTGCGCAATCATGGTTTGGTCTGGCAAATTTGTTGATCTACGGGCTGCTCGCCATGGCCACGCATGCCCACGCCGCCGAGGGCGATTACCGCCTGGGCACTCAAGGCGAAGTGCTCGATGACCGAGTGATGTACACCATTGGTGGCGGCTCGGCAGTGGGCTCACCGAGCTCGCTCTACCGACCCAGTGGTCTCGGTGTCGGCGGGTCCTGGCGAGCGAACATGATGTGCGGAAACATGAGCCTCACCAACACCCTGCAAAACCAGCTAAACGGTGCCACCGAAGGTTTCCAGCAGATTATGGGCAGCATCGTGCAGAACGCGACCCAAGCGGTGATGTCACTGCCGGCGTTGATCATCCAGCGCGCCAACCCCGGTCTCTATGAGTTGCTGAGTAACGGGGTGATGCAGGGGCGTATCGACTTCGACCGCTCCAAGCTGACCTGCCAGGCCATGGCCGAGAAGATGGCGGACAAGGTCGGTCAGGCCGGCTGGGGCGCGCTGGCTAAGAACCAGGAAATGCAGGGTAATCTGGAGCAAACCGGCGGTGATGCGGTGGCCGCAGTGAAAAACACCGAGGCGCGTAACGGCAACAATGGAGTGTCCTGGGTCGGCGGTTCGAAGGCCGGAGGTAACGGACAGACGCCCATTCGGGTGACCGCCGACGTGGTCCGCGCAGGCTATAACCTGCTGCATAACCGGTCGGTGGATGACGGTGCGTCGATCAGTAGCAACGACTGCCTGGGTGGGGCTATCTGCCAGACTTGGGCCTCGCCGCAAGAGGAATCCGAATGGGCCGTTCGCGTGTTGGGCGAGAGCGAAGTCTCGACCTGCGATAGCTGCGAAACCCTGCGTGCGACCGCTGGCAGCGGATTGACGCCACTGATCCAGGAGGCCTATAACGAGCGCCTCAAGGCCTTGCAAGAGCTGCTGTCTGGCTCGCTGCCGCCTACCCCTGACAACCTGGTGAAAGCCTCCAGCCCGATGCTGCCGGTGACCCGGGGTGTGATCGAAGCGCTGCGCGACGATCCCGACCAGGATCTACTGACACGGCGCCTGGCCAGTGAGACAGCCCTGTCCAGCGTGCTCGACAAGGCGCTATTGCTACTGCGCACTCTGCTGGCGGGCAGCCACGAACCGAACATCGCTTCCGCCGAACCGGCCCAAACCGCCTTGACGAAAAACATCGACGCTCTGGAGCGCGAAATTCGTCTGCTGCAGACCGAACTGCAGGTCCGGCAGATGCTGGCCACCAATACCGCCAGCTTGGTGCTCGATCGGCATGCAGGGGGTGCCGACGCATCACGCACCGTCGAACAAGGTGATCCCGAGCCCCGCCGACTCAATGACGCCGACGCCAGGCGCAAGTGAAGCCATGAAACGCTCACGGCTGTTCACTCTGCTTTCAGGTCTGGGAATTGCCGCGGCGATGATCCTCACCGCCGCATTGGTCGCCTGGATCGGCCGCATTGCGTTGGGTAGTTTCGAGGCCTGGCAGCAGGTATTCGAATCCGTACGACCCTATCTGCGGGGGTGGCGTGCCCTGCTCTACGGCGCCCTCTTCGCGCTCTGGTGGGGTCTGCTTCGGCGCTACCGACATCGACCACAGGATCGACTGCGCGTGAAACGCATCGGGACATTAGGGCTCGTGCTCATTACCTGCGTCGAACTCACCCGACTGTGAGGTCACCACCATGCTCATGAGCACCAACAGCTACCTGGAGTTTTACCTCTCCCTACTGGCCTGGATCATCAACAACGGCCTCTGGAGCGTCCTGTCCGACACCGGACTGTTCGCCGCGCCCTTTGGTGCAATCATCCTGCAAGAATGGCTATCGGCCCGTCAGCAAGGTGCGGATGAAGGTAACAAGGGACAGCTCTCGGTGCCGCGGATCGAAAACCGGTTGTGGCTGGCCTACATCGTTGTGTTGTTCGGCTGCGCGCCGGTCTTTCCGTTGAGCCTCTCGTCAATGACGCTCGATGATGCGGCGAGTCAGCGCTGCGGCGTAAGTGTGGCCAAGCCAGCGGAAACCGCCTGGGGGACGACCTTCAATACCATCGGCGAACGCTCCGCCAACGTACCGACCTGGTGGTTTCTAGTGCATGCCTTGAGCAAAGGGGTAACCGCCGCAGCCACCGCCTCCATTCCCTGCGCACCGGATATTCGGCAGATGCGCATGGAGATCGACAGCTCGCGTATCAACAGCCAGGTACTGCTGCAGGAAGTCGCCGACTTCACCCGCGACTGTTATGGCTATTCCCGTTCTCGGTTGTTTACCAATCGCCCGCAACTGGACAAGGAACAAAGTCACGACGCGTCCTGGATCGGCTCAAGCTATCTTCTCGACACGCCCGGCTACTACGACACGGATCGTTCACGCACACCGCGAATCAGTTGGCCGTATGACGAAAGCCGCGATGTTTCCTTGCCGCGCCTGGAGAATGGCGCGGGCTACCCCACTTGCAAGCAGTGGTGGAGCGACAGCGGTGTTGGCTTGCGCGAGCGGTTGATCCAGCAGGTTGATCCCTCGCTGCTGACTCAGCTGAAAGGTTGGTTGACTGGCCGTTCGAGCAACGAGATCGAAGATGCCACCCTGCGCGAACTGATCAGCCCGCGCCAGCAAACGATGTCCATGTCACCTGGACAGGTGTACCAGGACTATGGCTCTAGCGCTCGTGGCGGCTCAATCAATCAGGGGCTCAATAACCTCGCCACCAATACCGGGTTGGCCCTCGGCTCCTTCAGCAACTTCCCAGCGATGAATGCGCTACGCGCCGCTCTGCCAATGGTGCAGGCCTTCCTCATCATGGGCGTCATCATCAGCTTGCCGCTGATCCTGCTGGTCAGTACCTATCAGCTGAAGACCGTCATGACGGTGACGTTCGCGCTGTTCACGCTGCACATGCTGAGTTTCTGGTGGGAACTGGCCCGCTGGGTCGACTCCAGCATGCTCGATACCTTGTACAACCAAGTTTCGGCGTCCAATCAAGTGTTGTTATCGCTACCCACATCCGGGTTTATGGATGGGACGGTCACGGCGCAGGTAATTGAGTATGTGATGGGGGCGATGTTCATCGTGCTGCCAATGGTCTTTCTAGCAGCAATGAGTTGGGCCGGATATAGCGTAGGTTCCGGCGTAGAAGGAATGCTCAGCAGGGGAACCCAGGCTGCACAGACAGCGAGCGCTAACGGGACCTCTCAGTTGATGAGCGGTGCAAGAGTTGTTTCGGGTAAATGGGGCTCAAAATAACCACGAGGTTACTTCAGTGAACCCCATTTATCGTACCGCTCAGGCCAAGATGTTCTATGCATTGGATCATCGAGATCATCAATACCTGGAGTGTCTGAATCTTGAACTGGGATAGCTGCGAATGCGACGAATGTGCACATCAGCACAAACAACCAGAAACTAACAAAAAGTAATGCTCCGAGCAGCGCCAACTGAGCAATCAGAAAACTCCCGCGAACAAGTAATTTACCTGCAGGCATACCTGCCGTCACCGCACGCTCAGCCACGCGGGACTCAAACGCTTTCAACTTGCGATACCCGCGCTTTATCGACATGCCACAGGTATAGGCCCAGCAGTGGGCACGTGAACTCTGAACAGGTTGCTGAATCGGCATGGTCTCGCCCTCTTCTGAGCGTTTTCATGGTTGAGACAAGAGTAATAGCGTACTACTGAAATCGGCCCGTGCCTGACCGTTTATCAGTTTGCCCCAGCCGAAAAATCTTCACTGGAAGACAGAAGACAAGCTCCGTGAAACAGCGTCTCTACAGTCATTGACCCATACAAATCGTCCGGTTAAATACAAGGTACGGATCGCTGTTATCGACAGCACTTTCCCAGGTAGCCAGAACCTTCAAGGCTACGTCACTTCGATGATGGCTCTCCCCAAGTGCGATTAGCGTTCGGTAGCTCGCACGGTGACCGTTTCTACGGTGATGAACGCCTACTGCTCTCCTGAGCGCCTTTCGAGCTCTGCTCGTCAGGAAAACCCTCTTGATTTTCTTCAACCCACTGCGGGGAAATCTTTTCCCGCACGGGACAGGTTTCTTCGCGTTTTCAACGGAGACATACCATGCCCGACTCACTTACACCGGAAACACTGAACACCCTTCGTTTGCCCATCGTGTTCACACCTGGCGCATGGCAACGCGCAGTACAGCTCGAGCGTTCCGATCACGCTGAGAAGCTGCAGATCGATCGGTTGAGCCACGTATTGCGCGCAGCCTTCGAAGCACACCTGGCCTATCCACAAAAGCCCTATGTGCTGTTCGAGGTAATCCACATTGAACCAACCGATCGCTTAGACCAAGACCCGTTGCTGCAATTGAGTCTGAGCCTACTCCAAGAACCGGGTCAGCCTGCCGCCTTGCTGATAGCGCTTGCAGGAGAACACCAGCGCTAAGCGCAATGGGCGGCGCCCACCTCCACATTCGGACGGCATGCAAGACCTGCATCAATCCAACCATCACCCACCGGGGAACCCTCCCCCGGCGGGCAAGGCGTTCCTTCGTTTTTCTTTCGAGGAAATTGCCATGCGCGATATCTACCAAGACGTAACTGACAAGATCGTTACCGCGTTAGACCAAGGCGTTGCTCCCTGGATCAAACCCTGGTCCTCAAGTGGATCAGCTTACATCGGTCATCAACCCTACCCCATCAATGCCATCACGCGACGTCCGTATTCGGGCATCAATTTACCGCTGCTCTGGGCCGAGGCTAGGTTGCAGGGGTTCAGTCAAGATCGTTGGCTGACGTTCAACCAAGCCAGAAAGGCCGGTGGACACATCCGTAAGGGTGAGCACAGCACCCTGGCGGTGCTCTACAAGCCGATGGAGCGCGAGGAACAGACCGAGTCAGGCCAACCGGTCCTCGATGAGAACGGTCAACCCAAGGTCGCTCACTTTGGCATTCTCAGGACACATTTTCTGTTCAACATCGAGCAAACGGAGGGGCTCGAAATGCTCAATGACACCCTGCTCGAGACGGAACAGAGTGATCCCTTCCAGCCCAACAGTGCTGCGGAAAATCTGCTGTTAAGTTCGGGGGCACAGATCGTTCATCGATCTGCCGACGAAGCCTTTTACCACCCGATCAGGGATCTCATCCAACTGCCGACAAAAGCGCAATTTCACGATGAACGTGGATACTACGCCACCGCACTTCACGAGCTGACGCACTGGACCGGGCATCACGCTCGGTTACAGCGCGAAGGCGTGACGTCAGCCTGTCCGTTCGGCTCGCCAGGCTATGCGTTTGAGGAGTTGATCGCCGAGATGGGCGCTGCTTTTTTATGTGCCTACGCCGGTATACAGGGGGAGCTGCGGCACGAGGGCTACATCGACTCCTGGCTCGGCCTGCTCAAGGCTGACAAACGCGCGATCTTTCGCGCCAGTGGTCAGGCCCGAAGCGCCTCGGAGTATGTACTCAACCTGGAGCAGCAACTGAAGCAGATGGCAATGGATGACTCACGATACATGAACGATGGAGTTTGATGGTTACCTCACCGCTGCAATCGCATCACAGGGCCCAACGCGAGTCGGGCCCTTTTTTCTGCGCCCAGAAAAATCCCCATGCCGCGGGGCACTGATGAAAAGAATCAGAGATGGGCACACACCCCCAGCCTGTCATTCCGCATCCAGGTTCTGCGCCAGAAAATCCACCAGCTCGAGCGGACTCCGGCTGTCGATCACCTTGTAGATCAAATCGCGCTTACTGCGCGGCAACTTCTTGACCACGCTCTTCGCCGAGGCCCTGACGGCTTCGTCGGTCCCATGGATACGTGCCGCGAGCAGCAGCACGAGCGTAGCGTCAGTGAGGTTCATGGCAAGACCCAAAAAATATGCACCGCAGTGTACCGACTCTTTTCTTTCTCGTACCAGCACCCTAACAAAACGATGTCTAGCAGTATCAATATCCCAATTGCCGCACAAAGGGACACGAGCCAAAAGGATGGGGAAGGGTTGGAAGGGAATGGGGAGTCAAGGGTAAGAGCCCTATCCGAAAAGGCTAAAAGGCCACTGATCCTGCCATTTCCCGGGAGGCCACGATGCTCAATCTGTTTCGCCACAAAAGGCAAAAGCCACCTCCGCCACCCACCGTAAAAGTTGCCGAAGGTTACCTGCCCATCGAGTCGTCCCAGAGCTTATTAGCAGCCGAGCACCGTCGACGGTTGCTCGATCGCATCTGGCAGTACACCGCCCTCTCCCATCCGCAGTTCAGCCAGCTCTATTTAAATCCGATCCATCGCTACGCCGAACTGGTCCAGCAGCTTCCAGCCAGCGAGACGCACCATCATGCTTATCTTGGCGGCATGCTCGACCATGGGTTAGAGCTGGTCGCTTGCAGTTTGAAACTGCGTCAGTCATATCTGCTTCCCACCGGCGCCGCGCCCGAAGACCAAGCCGCCCAGACCGATGCCTGGTCGGCGGGTATTGCTTATGGCGCCCTGCTGCATGACATCGGCAAGATCGCCGTGGACCTGCAGGTCGAACGCCAGGATGGCCGTGTTTGGCATCCTTGGCAGGGCCCGCTGGATCAGCCCTACCGTTTTCGCTACCTCAAAGGTCGCGACTACCACCTGCACGGCGCCGCCGCAGGTTTGCTCTACACCCAGATTCTCGACCGCCCGATCCTCGATTGGCTCAGTGGCTTTCCGTCGCTCTGGGGCAGCTTGCTGTATGTCCTGGCCGGCCAGTACGAACGTGCCGGCGTGCTCGGTGAGTTGGTCATTCAGGCCGACCGTGTCTCCACCGCGCAGAATATCGGAGGTAACCCTAGCAAGGCGCTGCAAGCACCGGTTCATTCGTTGCAACACCATTTGGTCAGCGGACTGCGTCATCTGGTTCAGCACGAGCTGAAACTCAACCAGCCGGGCGCCGCGGGTTGGTTGACCCAAGACGCGCTGTGGCTGGTCAGCAAGACGGTCACGGACAAGCTGCGAGCCTATCTGCTGTCGCAGTCGATCGAGGGTATTCCCTCATCCAACATCGCGGTGTTCGATGAACTCCAGTCGCATGGGCTGGCCGAGTCCACCCCGGAAGGCAAAGCCATCTGGACCGCGCTGGTGACGCAGGGAGACTGGGAGCAGAGCTTTACCTTTCTGCGCCTTCAGCCGGCGTTGATCTGGAGGAACGAAGAACGTCCCGAAGCTTTCAGCGGGACGGTGAGCGTGACAGTCGATGACCATCCGACCGACGCTCCGGCATCACCAGCAGCGTCAGAGGCTGTCAGTACAGGATCGCGTCAAAGCTCTTCGCTGAAAGATCCCATGGCGATGGAAGACGCTGACTATCTCGGCACGCTATTGGATATGTTCGAGCTGGAAGAGCCTGAGGTCAGCGACGAATCGTCAGCAAGCACTCTCGAAATCTCAAATACCTCGCTGGATGGCCCAGGTCAGGCATTTCTGAATTGGGTCAAAGAAAGCATCTCGAGCCACAAGCTGGTCATCAATGACAGCAAGGCGAAGGTTCACACGGTGGACGGCACTGTATTTCTCGTGACCCCTGGCCTCTTTCAACGCTATGCGCAGGAGTTTCCTGGTGTGTCTCATGGCACCTGTCAAGAGATCGAAGAATGGCGCTGGGTGCAGAAGCAATTTGAGAAGCTGAAGGTCCACCGAAAGCGCGCTGATGGTTTGAACATCTGGGCATGCAAAGTGCAAGGCCCCAGGAAGAAAACAACTTTGAAGGGATATCTGATTGCGGAGCCGACATCACTTTTAGAATCGATACCACCAAACAACCCGTTTCTTGCGCTTGATGATGGCTAACGACCTCACATAGGGAGCCGTCCAACTCTTTTCTTGGGCACTGCCCATGCAAGGATTGCCTCCCAGACTCTATATTTTTGTCACTTACAATCTAGCTGCAGATCTATCCATGACACGCTCCTCCCGAAGCGTCGGTGTGCCCAACGCAGCGCATCAGCGATCTCTTCAAGCATGTGAGAAATGCAGATTAACTGCCACCCAGATACAGGTATCCATACTGTCATTCTGTTCCGCACTCAAAAACTTGACGTCTACCACGCGCAGGCTCCGCTGTTTAACCCGTCGCCCTATTGACCTCAACTCACAAGCAAGCTGCTGGACCGTACCATCGCGACATCCCGCCTTGCGTGTATGTTAAAAATATGCAAAATAACGTACCTGCAGAGAAAAGACATGCGAACACATGACGACCTATATTCATTCTGTTGCCGCTGACCGAAAACTGACCCAGTAGAGGCTGTTCTGCCGACTGAAAACTGACCCAGGTGTTCAACTGCTTCTGCTCACTTTTTGAGCAGGAGAACACAGGGTGATCAGCATGGAAATGTTGGGAAAAATCCGGCGGATGTACTTCCGCGACAAGCTCTCGCTGCATCAGATAGCCAAGCGTACCGGGCTGTCGAGAAACACCATCCGAAAATGGGTCAGAGCGCCCGAAGCCACTCAGCCAGCGTACCAACGGTGCGCAACCTTCAATAAGCTCAGCCCTTTTCACGAGACCCTGGAGCAGGCGCTCAAGGCCGATTCGTTCCGGCCAAGACACAACCGCAGGAGCGCCAAAGCGCTTTTCGAGCAGATCAAGGCCGAGGGTTACGACGGCGGCTACAGCCAGCTCACGGCGTTTGTCCGCTCTTGGCGAGGGGAGCAAGGCAAGTCTTTACGCGCTTTTGTACCGCTGACGTTTGCTCTCGGTGAGGCCTTTCAATTTGACTGGAGCGAAGAAGGTCTGCTGATCGGTGGTCTTTTTCGACGTGTCCAGGTCTCCCACATGAAGCTGTGCGCCAGCCGCGCATTCTGGTTGGTTGCGTACCCCAGCCAAGGCCACGAGATGCTATTTGATGCCCATACGCGCTCGTTTGGAGCGTTGGGTGGCGTGCCACGTCGCGGCATCTACGACAACATGAAAACGGCTGTCGACAAGGTCAACAAAGGTAAAGGCCGCACGGTCAACGCCCGGTTTTCCGTGATGTGCGCGCACTATCTGTTCGATCCGGACTTCTGCAACGTGGCCTCTGGCTGGGAGAAAGGCATCGTCGAAAAGAACGTGCAGGACAGCCGGAGGCGAATCTGGCTCGATGCTCAAAATTGCATGTTCCATACCTTTGAGGAGCTGAATGTCTGGCTCGGCCAACGTTGCCGGTCGCTCTGGAGCGAACTGGTGCATCCGCAGTACAACGGGCTGACGGTGGCCGAGGTCTTGGAGCTGGAGCAGGTCGAAATGATGCCAATGCCGACGGTATTTGATGGCTACGTCGAGCGTACCGTGCGGGTCTCCAGCACCTGTCTGATCAGCGTGGCGCGAAATCGCTATTCAGTGCCATGTGAGAGAGTCGGCCAGTGGGTCAGCAGCCGTTTGTACCCTTCGCGGATCGTGGTCATTGCCGACGAAACGGTGATCGCCAGTCACGAGCGCCTCTTTGATCGAGATCAGGTCAGTTTTGACTGGCAGCACTACATCCCACTCATCGAACGCAAGCCTGGTGCATTGCGCAACGGCGCGCCATTTGCTGATTTGCCAAAACCGTTACGGCTTCTCAAACGAGGACTGAGGCGTCACACCAACGGTGATCGAATCATGATGCAGGTACTGGCTGCTGTGCCAATTGCGGGTCTCGAACCAGTGCTGGTGGCGGTGGAGCTGGTACTTGAATCGGGAAGTCTGAGCGCCGATCACATCCTCAATGTCGTTGCCCGCCTGACCTCCACCACACCACCTCCCTGTGTAGAAACCAGCCTGCAACTCAAGGTCGCGCCTGTTGCCAATACGGCACGCTACGACCGGCTCCGTGCGACCGATGAGGAGAATCGCAATGCGTGACCTAATGACTGAACTCAAAGAACTTCGCCTGCACGGCATGGCCAGTGCTTGGGAAGAACTGGTCTCTCAAGGAACAGCGTCGACGGCTTCATCGAAATGGCTGCTGGAACATCTGCTTCAGCAGGAACATGCGGATCGCGCGGTACGCTCGGTGAATCATCAGATGAACATGGCAAAACTCCCCATGCACCGTGACTTAGCTGGCTTTGACTTCAGCGCTTCCAGCGCTGATGCCCGGCTGGTCAGCGATCTATCCAGCTTAGCGTTCACTGAAACCGCGCAGAATGTCGTGTTCATCGGCGGCCCTGGAACCGGGAAAACACACCTGGCCAGTGCCTTGGCTGTATCCGGAATCACGGCCCACAACAAACGCGTGCGCTTCTTTTCCACGGTGGATCTGGTGAATCTGCTGGAGCGTGAGA
Organism: Pseudomonas sp. G11; assembly: GCF_029457515.1. Taxonomy (NCBI): domain Bacteria; kingdom Pseudomonadati; phylum Pseudomonadota; class Gammaproteobacteria; order Pseudomonadales; family Pseudomonadaceae; genus Pseudomonas; species Pseudomonas sp. G11. The sequence continues at coordinate 2,647,990 of NZ_CP120377.1, read as the reverse complement.
AGTACGATGGCAAGGCAGGGCGAATCGCCCAGGGACTGCTACGAACAGACCTGGTGATACTGGATGAGCTGGGGTATTTGCCCTTCAGTCAAAGCGGCGGTGCCCTGTTATTTCACCTGCTGTCCAAACTGTACGAACACACCAGCGTGGTCATCACCACCAACCTGAGCTTCTCGGAATGGTCGAGTGTGTTTGGCGACGCCAAGATGACCACCGCGTTGCTGGATCGGCTGACACACCACTGCCACATCGTCGAAACGGGCAACGAGTCCTACCGACTACAACACAGCACCTTGGCCGCGCAGACAAAGATCAAGTCACGGGAACGAAAGCGCAAGGACGGAGATGATGTCGAGGACGATGAGCCATTTTGATCCGCACCATAAATGCCCTGCCGCTTGCGGTGGGGCTTGATGGTCTTGAATCGGAACACTGCTGCTAAGCTTATCCACAATTGCTGGGGCAAAAATCAGCAATCCGTCCTGGGTCAATTTTCAATCGGCAGGGTGGGTCAGTTTTAAATCAGCGCCAACAGTGTTAGGTCTCAACGAAGCGAGCGCCACTATCGTGGATCGATTCGGAGTTCACGATAAACCCGACGCCATTGATCAACTCATGGGCCACTGAGAAGGAGAACAACGATGACCCAAGTAATTGCCTGTATCGACGGTTCCACCTCGGCTCCAGCTGTGTGCGACTACGCAGCCTGGGCCAGTCTGAGCCTGGAAGCCCCGCTGACCTTCTTGCATGTGCTGGATCAGCGCCAGTACCCAGTTGCGGCCGACTTGAGTGGCAATATCGGCCTTGGCAGCCGCGAGCATCTGCTCGATGAGCTTGCTTCCCTGGATGAACAGCGCGGTAAGTTGGCCCTGGAGCAGGGGCGGATCATGTTAACGGCCGCGAAAGAGCGGGCCATGACGGATGGTGTGACCGCGCCGGAGTCCAAGCAACGTCATGGCGATCTGCTGGAAAACCTGCAAGAGCTGGAAAGCGAAACGCGCCTATTGGTCATCGGTCGCCAAGGCGAGTCTAGCGGCGGTCTGAGTCAGCATGTCGGAAGCCAGCTGGAGAGCGTGATTCGTATCATGCACCGGCCAATCCTGGTCACCCCGGCCAACTTCCAAAAGCCCGAGAGCGCGATGCTGGCCTTCGATGGCAGCGCTACTACCCGCAAGGGTGTGGAGATGCTGGCGGCCAGCCCCCTGCTGAAGGGGCTGCCGATCCACCTGGTGATGGTTGGGCCAGTGAACGACGAATCGTCCGCGCAGCTGGACTGGGCGCAGAAAGTGCTGCTCAACGTCGGATTCACTGTTCGCGCCGAGACCCTGAACGGCGAGATAGAGCCTACCTTGCACGCCTATCAGAAAGAGCACGGCATCGACCTGCTGGTGATGGGGGCCTACGGTCATTCGCGCATCCGTCAGTTTCTGGTCGGCAGCACCACGACCAGCATGCTGCGCACCACCACTGGCCCACTGTTGCTGCTGCGCTAACGGCCATGGACGACGCCCTCGATCTTGCCCATTTCAAGACCCTACTGGAACAGCGGGCTGCCGAGCTGGATCGGTTGCTGGAAGACGCTGAGTCTCGCTCGCAATCGGTGGAGTTGGATCAAAGCAAGGTAGGGCGTCTGTCGAGGATGGACGCACTCCAGCAGCAAGCGATGAACGATGCCATCCGCAGTCGGGCGCAGCATGAACGCGTCCGCCTCCAGCTGGCCCTCAAGCGTTGGCACGAGGGCGAGTATGGCTGGTGTAACCAATGCGGCGAGTTGATCGCCTCGGGCCGCCTGGAATTCGATCCGGCCACGCCGTTGTGCATCACCTGTGCGAGCCGCGCCGAGTCGGATTGAAACCATGACAGCTCGTGACGTCAGTCCCAATTAACGAGGCTTCTAATGTATTTGATGGCTAAAAACTGGTTGGGCCGAACACAGAAAACAAGTGCCTGGATGTGGGCACTGCTGTGCTTTGTATTGCTTACCGTATTCCAAGTCCGCACCCATCACCTTGATGATCGGTTGTACTTCTGGATCAAGACCCACTGGCACACCGACGATTGGCAGGAGCGCTCTGTGTGGCTGCCTGACTATCGGGTTGAGCTCGATGCTAAGCCGGTTCCCGGTGTGGACAACAACCTTTCGGGCCTGACCTTCGACCCTGACCTGAACCTGCTATGGGCGGTTACCAACGGCCCAAACGAACTATTGGCCCTCAGTCGTGACGGTGACGTGGAAAGGCGCTATAGCCTGGACGGTTTCCACGATGTGGAGGCGGTGTCCTATGCCGGCAACGGCCAACTGGTAATCGCCGAGGAGCGCCGGCAGAGCCTTGTTATCGTGGATGTCCCCCTCGCCGAAGGCAGTAAGCTTTCTCCCGGTCGCTCATTGAGCCGAGACCAGTATCCAGCTCTGACCTTGGCACTTGGCAAGGCGGACAACAAAGGCCTTGAAGGGCTCGCCTACGACCTGAAAGGTGATCGCTTGTTTGTGACCAAGGAGCGTGACCCTCGCCAATTGCTGGAAGTGGGCGGCCTTCGTGCCAGCCTGGCAGGAGGTTTTTCCCTGCACGTGCGCGACCTGTCCAACTTGGTAAAGGACAAGGTATTTGCCACTGACTTGTCTTCGGTCGTCTTCGATCAACAGAGTGGCCACCTGATATTGCTCAGCGACGAGTCGAAACTGCTGATTGAAATCACCGATGAGGGCAAGGTGGTGAGTTTCCGCTCCTTGGCGAGGGGGTTTGCTGGTTTGCTGAAAGGCATACCCCAAGCCGAAGGCGTAACCATCGACGATGAAGGGTATTTGTACGTGGTCAGCGAGCCGAACTTGTTCTATCGCTTTACCCGCGAGACAGACTGACCAGTCAACAAGCTACAGTCAGGCGTGGCCGGGACGCTTGAACTGTTAGCGTGCGATTTTTACGAATTCTGCGGGTTCCCCATCAGGGCCTAGTTGGGCCCTGGTTTCAGAGGGAGTGCGGTGACCTTACCGTTGGCAACCGCCTTCAGCTGAATCATCTCGAATATTAGTCGCTGGTTAACCGAAGCCAGCCGAGCTACCTCCGCTAAAAGCTGATCATTCTCTGCACGGAGCACCCTGTTCTTTTCTTTCTCGCTCATCAACGCTTGATGCTTAGAGTCTCGCTGGGCTCGCACCGACTTGCCAACGATGTTGCGAATCCTTTCCGCTATGCTTGGGTAAGTGTTATGGATGAGTCCCGGAGTCACACCTGCGGCACGGGCAACGGATGTGATGGAAAGCTTTCCGTCACCAGCAATGAGATCGTCGACGACCTTGTTGAGCGCGGCGAGTGTCTTCGACCTGGAGCGAATAGGAGAGTCAGGGCCCACCGCCTGTCTAGTCATTTGCCGCCTCCTCCATTTCCTCAACTGGAGAAAGGCCAAGGCTGGTAATTACATCTAGTGCAACCTGCAAGTCGCGTTCTGCGCGCTGCCTAACAGCCGGGCCTGCATCCTCAATTTTTATCAGCTCTCGCTGTTGAATGTAGATGTCCTGCCAAGTGCTGGCGAAGACTTCATCGATCACCGAATTTTTGCACCCTGGACACCGTGTGGCTTCGTATAGACCAGCACCTCCGCAGCCCCGCTCTGTGGCGATGCACCAGCCGTGTCCAGTCGCACGAATGTTGGCATGTGGGGCGGTCTGGGCAAGCAAAGCAGCTCTATCCTTGATTGGAATTGCCCGCAATTCCACAATCTTTTCGCCAGCGCCCCCTGCCAGTGGCTGATCATCGAGCCATGATTCGATCAGGTCAATTTTAAACTCTGTCATCTGCTGGAAGATCTCATCAAAGAGAGTCAGGTCTTGCTGCGGATTGGATGCATAGAGTTGGGTCATACTCATGCTGCTGTGTTTGAACTGCCATTTGAGGTAGATCAATGAAGTGCGGCCCATACGGGATTCTACAAAGCATCTTGCATATGTTCGCCTGCATTGATGCGTCCTCAACGGCCAATCGCTTCCAGCGGCTTTAGCTATACGGTCAAACGCAGCATTGGATGCTTGCCCGCTGAGAGCCTCAACATGATGGCTTTCCTGAACTTTCCCTCCTTGTGTGTTTCGTCCCAAAAATAGTTTATTCGCGGCTTTTCGGGCTTTTTCGAGCCTAAGGAGATGTTCAGTTGAATACGAAAAATCCCGATTGCTTGCAAGCTGTCTAATCTCTTCATCCAGCTCTTTTCTGATGGGTGCTGAATATTTTGCCAAAAGACTTAAAGCTTCAATCGTTAGTTCTGGCACAAGATATTCGACTTGGCCTTTACCTGTCTTGTGCTCGACTGTGGTCACCCAGCAAAAATTAATTCCATTTCTTAACTCTTTGCGCCAAGCGCCAACCTCAATTCCAATTGCCTCGTCATTGCGCATGCCGCTAGTGATTGAAACTATATACAGAACAGCATCTCTGCAACGAATTGCCATCCGTTCATCACTAGGATGATATCCAATACCATTGACTGCCAATTCGGCCTTCATCTCCCGGACAATGCTTTCGCAATAGTTGAAAATCCTAGATTGTTCATCATGAGGAATGATATCTGTTCGCCCGACGTTTTTAGTGGCAGCACCCAACCCTTTTACATTCGCGACCCCACAAATCCGCCACAATGTCGAATTACCCCAAGGATAACTCTGAATGGGAAACATCGTGTCGACAGAAAACACCCAAAGAAAATCAATAACCCGTAATCGCCCATACAGCGGGAGAGGCCTTAACTTCAATTCATATTTGCAATGATGAACGTAATTGCTGACATGGATCGGACGGACATCTGCAAAGCTTGAAACTCCTAGATTGTTTAACCAGCGAACAAAAGGCATCACGCTGACGACGGCGAAAGTAGTAATGCCCCGTGCGATAGGAGGTTTGGATCTAGGCATTCCTCTTTTAAACCAAGCATAAGCAACAGCTTTGCAGTCATCAATAAGCGCCCGAGGCATGCCCATATCCCAGTTGATGAATTTATAAGAATGAGCAATATTGGCCTGATCAAAAAACGGGCGAAGATCCCACTGTGCATCGCCAAACCTGCTAAGAACGAAGGTTTCTCCATCTTCATTAACGATAGCGCTGATCACGATTGCATCCCGCTCTGCGGGACTTAGACCATTCGCTGAAACTGGCTGTGCGATGAGGACATCATATGCCTTTAACACCGCATTCGTGGTTCTTATGCTCAAATTTCGCCGCCCAATTTTTTCTTCATGAACTCGATTTTTTTAGCCCAGAACAAGTGCGGAGATGACTCAGCCTGAGCCCTTGCTTGCGAAACCAATGCAAGATCAAACTTCTGGGTGAAATCATCTATCAATCGAATATAGTCAAACTGACGCTTGCGCCATGCGCCCCACTCGTCCGTGAGAAAGTATTCGACTTCTGCATACAAGAATTGTTGGTAGCTGAACAGCCGGTATAAGTCCTCCAAGGTGCCTACAATTGCATAGCTAGGGCAACCGAGGCAGTGGATGAATTCAGAACAATGATTGACGCCATCCTTTGGTGCCAGACTACCGTAAAGGCTATCTTTGCAGCCGCCTGGTGGGGTTGGTATAACGTTTATGCCACGTAGTTTGTCCGGAAAAGCCTCCCCAACAAATGTCGCCCCGTCGACCTTGATCTCATCGTTGATTTTCAAATAGTGATTATCGGCGACACCAGGGGTATGACCCATAACGGAGGAAACTTCTATAATGTCGCCACCGCTCAGTTTCCACAAACGGCTTTCCATAGTCTTTCGCAGCCGACTAAGCGTGACATTTAGCCGATTGCCTTGATCATCCTGAAGCGCATGACGCTCACAAATGCTTTTTGCCGTGACATATAAAGCACCGGGTGTAAGGGTAACGATGTCGTTCGAGCGGCCAGGCTGGCCCGAGCGATATAACCACACACATGAAGATATTTCATCAGGTGCCAGTGCTACGAGTGGCTTAGAAATCTCCAGCGCCTTATTGAGGACTGCCACCCCATCCAGGGGAATAGCACTGTACTCATCTAGCAGATTAGTCTGACGGATTGTTTTGCTCTGTGCGCCTTTACCTCGACGTTTGACGGTAGTAATCAACCTGAGATTAGGAATAAATGGGTGAGGCTGTAGGGCATCCCTTTTCATCTCCAAGAGCGGCGTAGTATTGATTCCAGACCTTGCCGCAGTAATTAGTAGCAATACAGCCATCGCCTCCGCGCCATTTCCAAGGAATGTACCCTTATGGATGGCAATAAGATCTGACTTCAAAGCGCCAATCAGCCTTTGCATTTCACCCAAGGTGAGCGGATCTGCATCTTTAGTGCTCTGCGAATTATTAGGAAATGGATTGAGGGGCAAAAGATCGTCAAGATTAACTTCAATAAATCCATATTCAGCCAAAACAACAACTAACGACTTGAAGCTAGTATAGTAATTCTTGGCTGTCGAGCCGTTAGGGTATTTTAGCCTCAGCCAAGAGACGTATCGATCCAAGTGGCTTTTGGTAAGACTGTTTGGCGTTGCAGGTGGCGACTTGACCGAACCTCCACTCAAGAAATTTATAAAAAATCTCAGCCCGTTCGTAGAGTAACCAATCAAGGTCGTCACTGAGAAGTTTCCTCCTTGTAGCAAAGCTTTGATAACGTGAAGACTTTGAATTGCCCAAGCGTCGAAGCCCAAGCCTAAATATTTCGTATGATCGAGTTGCCTGTGGTTTCTCGGGTTTCTCGGCAGGTCAATCTTGATATCATCTTCGACAGCCTCGAATCCTTTTGTAACCGACCGCATAACCGCCTTGTAGCTTTTTTGCCGAGCCAATGGTGCTACCTCAAATACGCGAAACCGAATCAGTCATAAACATCATGTCAATTTCGTCCTCGTGAGCAAGGACGGATTGGGCTTCAAGCTGGTTTATGAGATGCAAATAGATCATAGTTGTTTGCACATCTGAATGCCCCAGCCTATCTCGGACATACAACAATGGCTCACCTTCAAACTCTTTGCTTTTTCGAAGAGCAAGCAAGGTATAAGTCCCATAGGTGTGGCGTAGCATGTGGGCCCGAACATAGAAACCGCACTTTCTTTCATAGGACTTCATAACGTCCACTACGGAATCTTTTGAATAATGCCTGCCTTCATTAGTCAGCAGCAGCGCGGTAACACGTCCATCACCATTGGACTTACGAACCTCTCGTTGGTGAAGGGAGTAAGACCACATGCTCTCCATCAACGACCATGGCACGTCGATAGTTCTAGGCCGGTCGTACTTGATATGCATGTCTGAAGGATCAAGAGCAACACTGATCATTTGCCTTGGGCGCAGTCCCTTCTTCAACCTGGGGTTGAACACATATTTGAGAGGAAAAGACCTCGCTTCACAGGAGCGAAGGCCGGTACGCACCATGAGGTGGAACAATATCTGGTGGCTTGGATCGGTATCCAGGGCAAGGCATACCTTGACTTGATCCTTGGTCAGGAATTTGGTCAAGCGCTTTCGGTCGCGAACCATCACCGAAACTTTCGTGCTCTCGGCTCCGGGCAGAGCGATATGACTGAGAAGACCGGAATGTTGGGCAACTCTTACCCTTTTCTCACCGAAGGGCAGCACAGTTATCAGGTTGCGCTGCTTAGCCCATCGGTAGAACCTCACGATCAAGGCCAGACGATTGTTCACCGTGCCGGGATCAAGTGCTAATTCTCCGCTCGACCAATCCCTGTACCTCGACAGAGCACTCAGACCGTGAGCCGGGCTTTCCTCGTCCCAGCCCAATCCATTGGCTTCCAGGAAGGCAAAGTAATCGTACAGACGCCGTCCATAGGCTTCCCAAGTCAAATCGCTTAGGGCCTCACCTGACTCGATAAGCGTGTGCCAAAGGAAGGATTGAGCTGGCTCGACTGGCCATCCCTCTGACCCAATCAGCAACGGAAAGCCTTCAAAGGATCGACCTGCTAATGCTAGGTCTTTTGTTGCGAATACCAGCCTCATGCCGCTGCCCTAAAACACTTCCAATGGATTGCCTTATGAAGCCTGGAAACTGCTGTTCCAGAGGGGTTCAGAAGGTGGCGCGGACTCTACAGGATTTACTAACGATTCCCACCCCTCAGATCGTTATTGCTCAACACCACGATGGGCACGCGGGCCAGGTCGGGTCGAAACACGCGCTCGCAACTGGCGTAGAAGCTGTTGCAGTCGATCAGGGCGAAAACTGGCTGGGGTTTAGACATGGCTGCGCACGCTGCATGTGATGACGCCCCAAATCACCAGCTCGTCGCCCTCAAGCACGTACCTCGGTGGGTACTTTGGGTTCTCCGAAAGGAGAATCACCTCCCTGCCGCGAATGCAAAGGCGTTTGCATACGGGCTCGTTGTTGAGCAATGCCACGACGATGTGGCCGTGCGCAGGCTCCAGAGCGCGGTCCACCACCGCGAGATCACCTTCAAAAATCCCGGCGCCTTGCATGCTCTCCCCGGCGATTGAGACCAGGTAGACATGCGGGGCGCGAATGTTCAGAACCTCATCCAATGAGATGTGCGCTTCGATGTGGTCCGCCGCCGGAGATGGAAACCCGGCGGGCACTCGAAACGAACACAAGGGCAGCTTCAAGCCACCCTCGGCAATAGGGCCCAAAATCGAAAAGCTCATGACGGATCACTTCCAGAAACCTGTACAGATATACAGTTAACGTTGTACAAGTTTTGCGGTCAATTTCTTGTAAGAATATTCGGACAGATGGCTGAGCAGGCCCACGCTGATACAGGTCACGGTCGTGCGCCGCTCACCTGTGCTTCGTAGACGGATCGCCCGCTGGACTACGCTGACGTTAACCAGAGGGCTGAACATCGCGGACGACTCTCCCAGTACACCGGAAGCCATGAGCTCACCCGCGTGCTGAGCATGCCGAATGCCATGGTCAGTACCGTGGGCGATCAGCCCTTGGGACGCTATAACGGCGCACCCTCGAATCAGTTCGCACTCTTCCATCAGGGGGGTGACGTTCTAAACGCCGATATGGTGCGTTGGGGCTCGAAGCTGCATTGGGCGAAGGATAGAACCCCGGTGAATGCTAGGGTCGAGAAAGTTGCGCACGGTCCTTACTACAAGTCGATCTGGCCGCACCGAGCACTGGCTCCAATCAACAGTTGGTTGGAATGGGTGGATGAAGGCGGGCCAAAAAAGCAGCCGTATTTGATCCGCCGAAAGGACCTAGCGCCGATTTTGTGCGCTGCCATCGGTCAGTACCCGACGGGAGCCTGGGAGCCGCTGGAGCATGACGGCTTCGTGATCATCACCGCTGACAGCCAGGGAGGCATCGTGAAAATCCATGATCGCTGCCCTGTGGCGCTGAATGCGGAACTGGCGCAGGAATGGATCGACCCCGCCACACCCACAGAGCGCCCCAAACAAATTGTGCTGCTGCAGGGCGAACCTAGCGAGGTCTTCGAGTGGTTCGGGGTTGACCAGGCCGTGGGGAATGTTCGCAATCAGGGGGCAGCCCTGATCCAATCGGTTTCCTTATTCGATCCACAGAAATAGTGTTATTTACACTTTTCGTGTAACACCTGCCCTGCGAAACTTATTCCTACACATAGGCTACCGCACCCAATAAAATCGGGCACTTCAACAAAATTATAATTTCGTGGAACAACATAGTACGAAATCTTAAGCGAAAAATAGAGCAGGAGATCTACACGTAAAGTGTTGTTAACAGCTTATGAAACTACACTATTGAATCTCCTCTACCACCGGACATCTTTGCCACTAGGGCTAAAGGCGTATATACCCTCACACCACCGCAGCCGCCCTGCTTTAGGAGGGCTTAAGGTGTATGTCGTCGTCTCATTTAATTATTTCTTAAAACATCCGTTGACGACCGAGCCGATAAACATTTAGTTTATTAACAGCCCTACCCAACGTCCACAAACACCGCGCTTATCAGCGTGGCGAGTTTCTTTGCGAGAAGAAGAAATGAACATAGTTATTTTATTGACGGCGACTGTTGTATTGCTTATCAGGATCTCTGAGCTGCTGGAACGATGGGGCATTGGTTGCCCAGGCTTCTTTTTTTGATTTCAAACCGGGGAGCTGACAGTCTGCTCCCCTAGACTTGAGCGGGTCAGCCCGGGCGATCAGGAAATGAGCCGTTGCTGAGGAGCATCTCCCATCAAAACAACCTTCCTAGTGCTTCCGGTTTCCCAGTTCATTATCACCAGTTCACCGCTGAGCTAGGCCTTGCCGGGCTTTTTTTTCCAGCTGCTGACCGTATTGCCAGCCTTGGACCATCCAGGCGATGGCCGCCGAAGCGGCGACTAAAACGCATGGTAGAAGGCCGGCGACCAACACGCGGTATTGCAGCGGAATCAGGTCGACTAGACGCATAACACCGTCGGCAGGCCTCGACTACAGTTCCGTGCCAAGCAGTACTCAAGCAAGCGGTGACGCCCATTTGTCACCGCGCTAGGACAGCAACTCAGCTTGGGCTCAGGGCGCTGCAAACGATCCGCACAGTCGCGTCGAAATTCTCCGGAGTGAGCACATCGATTGGCGCACGCCTCTTAAGTCGCTCATGAGGCTCACAGACCGCCCGATAAAGCCTCCACGCACCGGTATCCGGAAACCTCGCTAACGCAGCAAGTACCAACTTGTGCCGCAGTGGATCAAGCTGCCAATCCGGAATGCGCTGACCACGATTCCCCAGGCTGAGGGACAGCAGACGCCGAGCCTTAATATCACGATTGATCTGATCTCGGGATTTACCAGCCAATTTAGCGAAAACAATTAACGGTAAATTACTAGCGGCCTCATAGATGGCAAGCATCTCGGCGCGTTCGCGCTGGATGTCAGACACGTGAGATTTATGCGGCATTTCAGTCGGGACCGAAAGAGGTACGACAGGCGACTGGTGCGGCACGATAAGAGCTGGTTCGCCGCTAACCGAAGCCTTGGGCACCGAGACGGTTGTCATTGGAAAGATGCCGTTGAACTGAATGGAGTTTGCGCTCGCGCTTTCCAGCGACGGCAGCGAAGCAGCACCCTCCAACCGGATGGTAAGCGGAGAGCTAGCCGCTTTCAGCTGGCCCTGCCCCCAAAGATCAAGACGGTTCGCCCAGTCCTGCATCATGGTCCGGCGCTGCTCCACGTATCCCGCGTGATTGTAGGCCGCGCTCACCTTGTCCGGATCAGCATGAGAAAGCTGAGCATCCACCCAAACCTTTGGATACCCGATCTCGTTCAGCGCCGTCGAGATCGTCGCCCTCATCCCATGACCGGTGAGTTGATCGGCATACCCCATCCGACGCAACGCGCCATTCAGCGTGTTCTCGCTGATGCGCTTGCTCAGGTCGCTTCGATGCGCAAACAAGTAGCGCTGTGCGGGGACAACCTGGTCCAGCAAGTGACGCACGATCTCCAGCGCCTGAACCGACAGCGGCACTATATAAGGCGGTACATTTTGAGTCTGCTTACCTGGCTTCCGCATCGCTAGCTGGAGTTGTTTCACCACTTCCGCCGGTATGACCCACAAGCGCTTCTCCAGATCGAACTGGTCGGGTGTCGCCAACCGCAATTCGCCCGTGCGGACACCGGTCAGCAACAACAACCGAAGGCCAAGCCGAGTTTGGTTGGCGCCACCGTAGTTTCGAAGAGCAGCCATCAATGCCGGAAGCTCGTCCATTCGGAGAAACGGATTGTGCGTCACTGGAGGCTTGGGAAATGCGACCACATCAAGATCTGAAGCTGGGTTGTGTTCCAGCCCCTCGATCTTCACCAACGCATAGCGGAACAACTGGTTGAACCAGGTCCGGCATTTTTCGGCGGTCGTTAACGCCTTGCGCTGCTCAATCCTGCTCAGCAAATCCAGCAGATCGTGACGATTGATATCGTAAATGGACCGCCCGCCCAGCATGGGCAAGACGTCTTTACTGAAGATTCTCAAGATCTGCGAGAGCGTGCTCTGGCGTCCTTCCTTCAGGCTTAGCCTGCGGAACTCCACCCACTGATTAAACACCGCTTCGAAGGTGTGCTCCTTCGCAGCATGAACAGCTAGTCGCTGTTGTTTACGATGCTCGTAGGGGTTGATGCCCTGGGCAACCAAGGCGCGCGCCTCATCACGTCGGACACGGGCTTCTTTAAGGCTGATTTGCGGATAACTACCGAGAGACATGCGTTTCTGCACGCCCGCCCAGTAATAACGGAAGAGCCAGACTTTTCCGCCTCTGGCCGTCACATTGAGAGTGAGACCATCACTGTCACCGAGGGTGTAGTCATTACCGGTGATTCGGGCATGCCGAACTGCCATTTCTGAGAGTGCCATCGCGAGCTCCTGAACAGAGTCAGGGCCAGATGCTCATCTCGCTACACAATCTGCTCCAGCATTAAACCGATTCAGTGCTCGTCAGAATCCTGGACTCAATTCTGGACTTAAACGCACCGGATAGTGCTGGATTTCAGTGGTTCCCGCTGGAACGAAAAAAGGGCCTAAAGGCCCTGATTTCAATCACTTACAGAATTCAGTGGAACTCTGTAGCGCAATATTTGGAGCGGGAAACGAGACTCGAACTCGCGACCCCGACCTTGGCAAGGTCGTGCTCTACCAACTGAGCTATTCCCGCGTCTTGGTGATGCGCATTCTATAGAATCCTCACCACCCGTCAACCCCTTGATTCAAAAAAGTTTTATTTCTTTTCAACGGTGGTACGCAGATGCGGCCAGGCAGCGCGTAAATACTGGAGCATGGACCACAACGTCAGGCCAGCGGCGATCAGGAGCAAGGCATAGCCCAGCAGCACCCAGAAGGTGAAATCCGACGGGTTGGCCAGCAGGATCACCAGTGCAAGCATCTGCGCGGCGGTTTTCCATTTACCCATGTTCGAAACAGCCACATGGGCACGGGCACCAATTTCGGCCATCCATTCGCGCAGGGCCGAGACAACGATCTCGCGCCCGATGATTACGGCAGCCGGCAAGGTCAACCACAGGTTACCGTGCTCCTGCACCAGAAGGACCAAGGCCACGGCGACCATCAATTTGTCGGCCACCGGGTCGAGGAATGCGCCGAACGGCGTGCTCTGTTCCAGGCGGCGAGCCAGGTAGCCATCAAGCCAGTCGGTTGCGGCAGCAAAAGCAAATACCGAACTGGAGGCCATATAGCTCCACTCGTACGGCAAATAGAACAACAGAATGAAAATCGGAATAAGGAGAACGCGTAGAACGGTGATCAGATTAGGGATATTCATCGGCACAACTGGCTACGAGGTGAGAAGGCATTCTATTCGCTGTGCAGATTGGCATAAATCAACTCAGCGAGCTTTTTACTGATACCGGGAGCTTTGGCAATTTCGTCAATGCTGGCACGGGATAGCTCCTGCAAGCCACCAAAATGTTTAAGCAGATCGCGTCGGCGTGTCGGGCCAACCCCGGCAACCCCTTCCAGCGTTGAAGTTCGCCGGGTTTTACCGCGACGGGCGCGATGGCCGGTAATGGCGAAACGATGCGCCTCGTCGCGGATCTGTTGGATCAGGTGCAGCGCGGGGGAGTCGCCCTTCAAGGTGAACTCATGGGCGGCATCATTCAAGTACAACGTCTCGAAACCAGCCTTGCGCGTGGTCCCCTTGGCCACGCCGAGCAGGATCAGGTCAGGCACCGCCAGTTCGTTAAGCACGTCACGGGCCATGGACAACTGGCCCTTGCCGCCATCGACCAGCAGGATATCGGGCAGTTTGCCCTCCCCGTCCTTCAACTTGCTGAAGCGGCGCGTGAGGGCCTGGTGCATCGCGGCGTAGTCGTCGCCAGCGGTGACGCCTTCGATGTTATAGCGCCGATAATCGGACTTGATCGGCCCCTCCGGCCCGAATACCACGCACGAGGCCACCGTCGCCTCGCCGCTGGAGTGGCTGATGTCATAGCACTCCAGGCGCTGGGGTGGCTCGTCCAGGTTGAGGACTTCGGCCAGGGCCTCGAAGCGTGCGGCCACGTGCTGTCGATTGGCCAGACGCGCCCCCAGGGCCTGCTCGGCATTGGTCACGGCCAGTTGCTGCCAGCGGGCACGGGTGCCGCGCACGCGGTGGCTGATGTCCAGCTCGCGACCACGCAGTTCGTGGATCGCCTCGATCAATGTGGGGAAATCTTCATGCACCACGTTGACGATCAATTCGGACGGCAAGTCGCGCTCGGGGCTGCTGACGTAGTACTGGCCAAGGAAGGCGGCCATGACTTCGGCCACCTCCTCGTCGATACCGGTCTGCGGGAAGAAGTTCTTGCTGCCCAGCACCCGCCCGCCACGCACGCTGATCAGGTGCACACAGGCGCCGCCCGGGTTGACGAAAGCCGCGACCACGTCGACGTCGCCGGTGCCGCCCTCCATGCTTTGCTGGTCCTGCACACGGCGCAACAGGGAGATCTGGTCACGCAGCTCGGCAGCGCGCTCGAAATCCAGGGTGCTGGCTGCCTGCTCCATGGCACCGGACAGTTCATCGGTCAGGGCATTGCTGCGACCTTCGAGGAACATCACCGAGTGACGTACATCTTCGGCGTACTCCGCCGGCTCCACCAGACCCACACAGGGCGCCTTGCAGCGTTTGATCTGGTATTGCAGGCACGGCCGCGTACGGTTCTTGTAGAAGCTGTCTTCGCACTGGCGCACGAAAAAGGTCTTCTGCAGCAGGCTCAGGCTTTCGCGGATGGCGCCGGCGCTGGGGTAAGGGCCGAAGTACTTGCCCTTCTGCTTCTTCGCGCCACGATGAATGCTCAAGCGTGGGAAGTTACCGTCGGATAAAAACACGTAGGGGTAGGATTTATCGTCGCGCAGCAGGATGTTGTAAGGCGGCCGCCACTCCTTGATCAGCGTCTGTTCCAGCAGCAGCGCTTCGGTTTCATTGGCCGTGATGGTCGTCTCGACCTGGGCGATGCGCGCCACCAGGGCGGCCGTCTTGGGCGCCAGGCCGCTCTTGCGAAAGTAGCTCGCCAGGCGGTTTTTCAGGTTCTTGGCTTTGCCGACATAGAGCAGGCGTGCCTCGCTGTCGAACATGCGGTACACGCCGGGGCGACCACTGCAGGTTGAGAGGAAGGCACTTGGATCAAACGGTGTGGTCATGTCAGGCGCTGGCGTCCACCATGCCGTGGCGGACCGCGAGCAGGGTCAATTCAACATCACTGCTGATGGCGAGCTTCTCGAAAATCCGATAGCGGTAGGTATTGACGGTCTTGGGCGACAAGCACAGCTTGTCGGAGATTGTCTGTACTTTCTGGCAACCGACAATCATCAAGGCGATCTGGATTTCCCGCTCGGACAGCGCATCGAATGGCGAGTCGCTGGTGGGCTGGAAAGATTTGATGGCCAACTGCTGGGCAATCTGTGGGCTGATATAACGCTGGCCTGCAAACACCAGGCGAATGGCTTGCACCATCTCTGCCAGGCCCGCACCCTTGGTCAGGTAACCCGCCGCCCCTGCCTGCAAGAGGCGGGTCGGAAACGGGTCTTCCTCACATACGGTCACCACTACGACCTTGATGTCCGGGTGACTGCGCAACAACTTGGTGGTGGCGCCAAGACCGCCAATCCCAGGCATCTTCACGTCCATCAACACCACATCGGGCTTCAATTCCCGGGCCTTGATCAGGGATTCCTCCCCCGATTCAGCCTGGCCGACTACTTGCAGGCCATCGATGTCAGCCAGCATTCGTGTAATGCCTGTACGAACGAGATCATGGTCATCGACTACTAGCACCCTAATCAAGCAGACACCTCGCGATATGGTCTTATAGGTTGCCGTGCACCTTAGGGAAACTCTGAAAAAGACTTCCAAATCTGGTGAGATACGGCTGTCCCACGAACTGAACGGTTGAGCCCCGATGAAGCAAATGTCTTTCGCTGATGCCGAGTACGCAGGCAAACGTAAGCAGACCCGCCGTGAGCGTTTCCTGATTGAGATGGATCAGGTCGTGCCCTGGAAAGGCCTGATTGCGTTGATCGAGCCGCATTATCCGAAGGGTGAAGGCGGTCGTCCGGCGTATCCGTTGATGGCCATGCTGCGGGTTCATCTGATGCAAAACTGGTTCGGCTACAGCGATCCGGCGATGGAAGAGTCCCTCTACGAAACCACGATTCTGCGCCAGTTTGCCGGGCTGCATTTGGATCGGATTCCGGATGAAACCACGATCCTCAACTTCCGCCGGCTGTTGGAAAAACATGAGCTGGCCGGTGGGATTTTGCAGGTCATCAACGGCTATTTGGGCGACCGAGGTTTGCTGCTGCGTCAGGGAACTGTGGTCGATGCGACGATCATTCATGCGCCCAGTTCGACCAAGAACAAGGACGGTAAACGCGACCCCGAAATGCACCAGACAAAGAAAGGAAATCAGTACTATTTCGGGATGAAATCGCACATCGGTGTCGATGTTGAATCCGGTCTGGTACATAGCGTGGTGGGCACGGCGGCGAATGTGGCGGACGTGACTCAGGTCGATCAGTTGCTGCATGGCGAGGAAACTTACGTCTCTGGCGATGCCGGTTACACCGGCGTGGAGAAGCGTGCGGAGCATCAACATCGCCAGATGATCTGGTCGATCGCAGCGCGCCCCAGCAGCTATAAGAAGCATGCAAAAAAGAGCCTGATCGGTCGCATGCGCCGCAAAATCGAATACGCGAAAGCTCAAGTCCGGGCCAAGGTTGAGCATCCATTCAGGGTGATCAAGCGCCAGTTTGGTTATACGAAAGTCCGCTTCCGAGGCTTGGTGAAAAACACCGCGCAGCAGACCACACTGTTTGCCTTATCGAACCTGTGGATGATGCGAAAACGACTGTTGAATGCAGGCGAGGTGCGCCTGTGATGTGGACAATGAGCCCTGAAAAGGTGCTATTCCGCAAAAAACAGTGAACTGACAGGAGGAAAGGTCTGATTTTCGATTAAGTCGGTGTTTTTTGAACCTCAGACAGCGAGGCCGTTAAAAACGGCTGCTTACTTCAGACCTTCCTTAGCAAAAAACCAAGGCACAGACCTAGTTGCAAGTGTCATATATATAGAGTTTAAACGCGCTGCAACTGTTCCTCGGGTGAGGAACAGCGTTGTTTCCTGGGTAAAAGGTCAGGAATCCTAGGGCAGCGGCTTGAGTTTATCGTTCACTATCGATGAAAGCTCGGCCAAGGTTGAGGTCAGGCGCCGGATCGCATCCTGGTCCTCCTTGAACATTGCCCGGTAGTTGCCCAGGACTGTTTCTTCGAGATGACTCAGGTTGTCCAGTTGTGTCGGCGTAGGAGTCCCGGTCAACACGTACAGGATGTCCACACCTCTCGCTGCCACGCGCGACAAGTAATCCGCTTTCGGTGCGCGCCCTCCGTTTTCATACTTGCCTTGGGGCGTTGGCCTCTACGCCTCCTATCTCACCAAAAACTTTTTGCGACAGGCCAAGCCGCTCTCTTTCTTGCCTTAAACGCGAACCGATTCCACTCATTTGGATGTATGATCCTAAATTGGCACACCCCAAGAGGTGATACGTTCATCCCTTGGTTAAACAAATTTGAACGGTTTTGAACTATGCCCGGAATCCGCACCGCTGCACAAGCCAAGGCTTGGCTTGAACACCAAGGTAAATCAGTTCAAGCATTCGCCCGGGAACACGGCGTGGACCCGGCAACCACGTATCAAGTGCTCGCTGGGCGCAAAAAGGGACGGCGTGGAGAAGCCCACAAGGTGGCGGTCCTGTTGGGCATGAAAGAAGGGATTATCCTGGATGAACCTGAAGTCCAGCACAGCGATAGAGAAGTAGTTTCCTGAAGCCAGTATGCGCTAATTCAAGTGCAGTGCCTGTTTTAGTCGAGAGTCTGACAAAGACGCTCCATTTGCCAGAAGCACTCTTCATCCCGGACGACATTCAATCCGTGCCGGAGATAAAGCAACCTGGCAGGATTGGTCTTGAACACCGTCAGACGCAGCAGCCTCAAACCCAATGCGCGAGTCTTGAGGACCATCTGCTCCAACACCCAACTGCCCGCGCCTTGCCCGCGAAACGCCTCGACCAGGTGTAACTCGCGGATGAACAGCGCCTCATCGTCCCGGCTCAGGCTGATAAAACCTATCACGGCATCGTCGCGACAGATCAACCAGCTTTCTCGTCCCGCCCAGGCTGTATCGAAGCCTTCATTGGACCAGATGAAACCGAATTGCTCGTAGTAACGATTCATCGCTTCACGGGTGAGCGTACGTGCAAACAGCCGGTCCTGATCCGTCGCCGCGCGTAAGTGGAATGTCATACCGTCACGCCCTCCCTTTTCAGATCGCCACCTGCCGTCCGGTCCAGCGCCCAGCCTCGCGACGCGCAATGACCAGTGCTTCGCCAGTGCCGGACGCCGCAGCAACCAGGCCATCGGCAGCCCAGATGGCACTTTGCCCGGCAGAGGTCCAGCCGCCCGTTGGGCCCCCATGGTTGGCCATCACTACCAGCATACGGTGCTCAGCCGCGTACCCCTGCAACAGAGTGGTATCGGCAGCATAGCCAGCCTCGCTGATCAACACGCCGGCGGCATACACGTTTGCTCCCGATTGCGCGGCATTGCGCGGATGACTTGAGTGGGAGAAATCTGCACACACCGCCAGCGCAATCCGATCGTCTCCCCACGCCAACGCTGCACCGCCCTGTCCCGCAATGAATGCCACCTCTTCGCCGGGATGCAGATGCTGCTTGGTGTAGACCCCCAAGGAGCCATCCGCCCCCAGCACCAGGGCACCGATCAACACGCCCGTGCCTGGAGCCAATCGGATCGGCATGCCCACCACCGCCGTCAACCGCAGCTCTCGCGCCATTTCCCGCAGGGGCGCCAGCCGTGCGTCTTCAGGCGCTATGGCCAATTCATCCGCCAGGGACGGTTCATACCCGGTCAATGACAGCTCTGGGAACACCAGCAATTGCACGCCATGGCCGGCTGCCGCCCGCATGAACGCCAGGTGCCGCTGAAGATTGGCCGGCACATCGCCCGCGATGGAAGTTGTTTGGGCTGCTGCAAGGGTCAAGGCAGTCATGGTCGCGTCCCCGCAATCATTATCGAAGTGCGACCAGCATATCGGCACTCCCCCCATAGTCGTAAGTACCTCCACGTAATAGAAATTACTGATTGAATCCAACCGCAAGCCTCTAGTAAGCTCCCCCCATCATTTGGAGACATACCATGTTGCAACTCACCCAAACCCAGGTTTGCCCTGCTTCCAGCGCCCCGCGCTCGGTCGTGGCTACCCGCGTTAACGGTTTGAGCGCACTGGTCAGCTTTTATTTTGGGTATTGGTTTAGCCACTGGCGCGCCTGATACCTGAAATCGGCGCCCACTACTCAAGGGGTCGCCTACCAGAGAAATCTAACCCCCGGTCGGCTCCCCGACCGGGGGTTTTGTTTTTTCAGGCCGCCACTTTTTTTGATTGATCAAGAACACTTAAAGGAATCACGTCATGAACTACGCCACTTATTACCGCTACGACACTTCCACTGCATGGCGATTTAGCAAGCTCCGCTCGGGACAGCCTGCCGCCTCCGATCGGTCACCTATTGGTGGCAAGCCAACTCACGTAGCCAATACGGCCAATTGTCGAACACCCCAGTAGGGCCAAGCGTGCGGGAACAGCCCGCCGCTTGCCCAGGAAGCCTTGAATATGAACTCCTCCGTCGCCGCTCTGCCCCTCTCTGCCCTGAACAGCGCCTTGACCAGCGCCAATGAAGCCCTGACCCAGCGCTTGCCCAGCGCGCTTGAGCTCAAGCACCAGTTGCCCCTCAGCCCGTTCCTCGACCAGCAGATCCACGCCCATCGCCAAGCCGTGCGTGCCATCCTCAATGGCGACGACTCTCGCTTGCTGGTGATTGTCGGCCCCTGCTCGATCCACGACCCGAAATCGGCCATGGAATACGCGCGCAACCTGAAGAGGCTGGCCCTGGATGTCAGCGACCAGATGCTGCTGGTGATCCGCGCCTACGTCGAAAAACCGCGCACCACTATCGGCTGGAAAGGCCTGGCCTACGATCCCCACCTGGATGGCAGCGACGACATGGCCGCTGGCCTGACCCTGTCCCGCGAGCTGATGCGCGAAATGCTGCGCCTGGGCCTGCCGGTTGCCACCGAGCTGCTGCAACCCATGGCCGCCGGCTACTTCGACGACCTGCTCAGTTGGGTCGCCATTGGCGCGCGCACCACCGAATCGCAGATCCACCGCGAAATGGCCAGCGGCCTGGGCCTGCCCGTGGGCTTCAAGAACGGTACCGACGGCGGCGTCGCGATTGCCTGTGACGCGATGCGCTCGGCCTCCCACCCGCATCGACACTTCGGCGTCGACAGCCAGGGCCACCCGGCGATCATCCAGACCTCGGGCAACCCCGACACCCATCTGGTGCTGCGCGGCGGTCACCGTGGGCCGAATTACGACGCGCAGAGTGTGGCCCAGGTGAAACTCGACCTGGCCAAGGCCAAGGTGGCCGCGCGGATCATGGTCGATTGCAGCCATGCCAACAGCGGCAAAGACCCGCTGCGTCAGCCGGCGGTGTTCAATGACGTGCTGGAGCAACGCCTGCAAGGGGATACCGCGCTGATCGGCATGATGCTGGAAAGTCATCTGTTCGAAGGCTGCCAGCCGTTGAGCACATCGATGAACTATGGCGTGTCGGTGACCGATGGTTGCCTGGGGTGGGATAGCACCGAGCAGTTGCTGCGCAATGCGGCAGAGCGTTTGCGGGAACACCGCGCAGCCCACTGACGGGCATCTGGGAGGGGACAGGCCCCCTCCCCCATCGGAGGGATGTTCGGTTCAGGACAGGGGGTGCAGCGCTTCGTCGAACTGCTCAAGTTTCGGGAACACCAGGGGCTGCTCATCCGCCAGCCCTTGCAGCCGCTGCTCGTACCCCATCAGAAAATCCTGCCGCGCTTGCGTGCTGATATACGGCACATGCCATGCCACAAACGGCGCCAGCACCTCAAACCCCACATACGCCAGCGTCCCGCGCAGAATCGGGCGCAACATCTCCTCCAACGGACCATGAATCGCCCCCTCGCCGAACATATGCTCGCGCCCACCCAAGGTTACCGTGACCAGTGCCCGCTTGCCCGCCAGCCCACCCTGATCGTAAAAGCGCTTACCGCCGTAACACACCCCCGACACCAGCACCCGGTCGATCCACCCCTTGAGCATCGCCGGTGCCGAGAACCAGAAGATCGGAAAATTAAGGATCAACAGATCGGCCCACAGCAACTTATCCAGCTCACCCTGGATATCCGCCGCTATCGACTGCTTTTTCACCCCCAGGCGCTGCTCCAGGGCGTACACCAGGTAGTCGGGATTCTCTCGGGTGGAAAAATCCGACGCCGATGCCACCGGGTTCCAGTTCATGGCATACAAATCGCTGACCTGCACCGCATGCCCCAGTCCTTGCAGCGTGGCGATGGCCTGGTCGCGCAGCGCGGCGGTAAACGACTGCGGCTCCGGATGGGCATGCACAATCAAAACTTTCATGTCAGTTCCTCAAGCAATAGGCGCCGCCCGTTGGGCCAGTCAAACCGCTCGGCCACAACGCTGGGTGTAAGGATGTCCCGTAGGTGCATGGCTTGAGTCATGTGGTGTTCGCCCATGGTCTTGCTCCTCTGACGGTCAACAGGCACAGGCATGTTTCAGCTCGATCAAGGTCACGCCATTGCGCTTGAAGCCATTGCGCAAGTCCGTTTGCAGTTCATCCAGGTTCTGTGGCTGGTTCACCGTGCAGCCGAATGCCTGGCCGAGCAGCGCGAAATTCGGATTGCGCGGCAGCACGCCGATAGGTTCGATCTCCAGGCTCAGCATGTCGTCGCGGATCTGGCCAAGGGCGTCGTTGTTCCACAGCAGTACCACCAGCGGGCTGTCCAGTTCCTCGACGGCGGTCGCCAGTTCCTGGGCGGTGTAGAGAAAACCGCCGTCGCCCACCAGCACCAACCCCGGGCGTTGCGGCGCGGCGAACTTGGCACCGATGCCCGCCGGCAGGCCATAGCCCAGCGTGCCGTAGCCAGTGGGGTGCAGCCAGCTGCGCGGCGCGCGGCTTTGGAAGGCATAGTTGCCGGTATAGGCCAGTTGGGTCATGTCGCTGCTGATGAAGGCGTTGACGGGCAACTCGGCGTGGATACGCTCGAAAATGGCCTGGTGGATCGACTGCAATGGACCGTGCCCCCGCGCTATTGCCTGCCGCAACGTCGCGACGTGTGATGCCGCCGCGTCAGCGTCGCGCGGTGCAGACGGCAGGCGTTCCAGCAAGGCTCGTAAGGTCTGCTCGGCGTCGCCGTTAAGCGCCACCGCACAGGGGTAGACATCATTGAATTTGCGCGGGTCGATATCCACCCGCAGCAGCTCGCCCTTGAGCGGCAAACGCTCGCACCAATAATCGGTGTCGGCCATCTCGGTGCCGACTGCCAGCACCACATCCGCCTCGCTGATCAGTTGCCAGCCCGGCGCCACGCAAAGGGTCGCACCGGCATTCAACGGGTCATCGATCGGCAACAGGCCTTTACCCGCGACACTGGTGAAAAACGGTGCCGCCAGCACTGTGCTCAAGCGCCGCAACACCGCACCGGCCGCCAGCGCGCCACCGCCGGCAATGATCATCGGGCGCCTGGCCGCCGAGAGTTTCGCCGCCGCCTGATCCAGGCAGTGCGCCGCAGGCAGGCCGCGCCCGGGACGCCGCACCACCTCATGGCTCCAGTCCCTTTGAATGGGCGCCGCCAACACATCCAGTGGTACCGAGATATGCACCGGCCGTGGCCGCTCACTGTCGAACACCGCATAGGCACGGGCGATCAATTCGGGCAAGTCCTCGGCATTCAAGGCCACCGCTGAAAACGCAGTGATCGGCGCAGTGATCGCCCGCTGGTCCTGGGTCTCATGCAAGCTGCCCCAGCCCTTGCCCAGGCTGGCGGTGTGGTTGACGCTGGAAATCACCAGCATCGGGATCGAGTCCGCGTAAGCCTGGCCGATGGCCGTTGCCGCATTGGTCACGCCGGGCCCGGTGATCACAAAGCACACCCCCGGCTTGCCGCTGACCCGCGCATAACCGTCGGCCATAAAGCCTGCACCCTGTTCGTGGCGAGCCAACACGTGGCGAATGCCGCTGCCAGGCAACCCGCGATACAGCTCCAGGGTGTGCACGCCGGGAATGCCGAACACCGTGTCGACCGCATAGTGGGCCAGCAATCGCACCAGGGCTTGGCCGCCGGTCATCGTTTTATCGTGCATGCTCATCTCCTAAACGAATCAACGCATCGACCGCCGTGGCGCCCTGGGCATTGACCAGTAATGGGTTTACATCCAGTTCCAGCAATTGCCCGGCGTTGGCGCATGCGTAGTCGGCCACTGCACGGATGGCTGCGACCAACGCGTCCATATCCGCCACCTCGCGCCCGCGAAAGCCTTGCAGCAAGACAGCGCTGCGCAAGCTGAGCACAGCATGGCGGATCGCATCATCCGTGGTGGGCAGCAGCAGGCTGCGGCTGTCTTTGAGCAATTCCACCAGGACGCCCCCGGCGCCAATCACCAGGGCCAGGCCGAAGTCATTCTCGCGCTTGATGCCGACGATCAACTCGGCCAACGGCGGCGGCGCCATGGATTCCAGCAACAATTGATCGAAGACCACACCCGGTGCGTACGCGGCAATGTGCGTGCGCATCTGCTCAAGCGCAGTCGCCAGGGCCTCGCCGTTTTGCAGGTTCAGCGCCACGGCCCCGGCTTCGGTTTTATGCGGTAACTGAGCGCTGACCGCTTTGAGCACCAGCGGGTAGCCCAACAGGCTCGCATCGGCCAGTGCCCGCCCCGGTGTACTCAACACCGCGGCCGGGGTGTTCAAGCCGAAAACCCGCAAGGCTTGCTTGGACACCCACTCATCCAGCGCCAGGCCCTGGCCTTGCAAAGGGAGGGGGCACAGCGGAGCGAGGCGGGATTCGCCTCGCGCCAGCAAGATGCGTCGCTGATGTTGATACCCAGCGATCCGTCCCCAGGCTGCGAGTGCGTCCTCCACACCTTGCAACGCAGCAATGCCTTGGGCATGCAAACGCTCACGGGCATGGGGCGGCAGCAATTCGGGAAAAGCCGAAGTGACGAAACCGGTCTTGCCGTGCCGACTGAGCGCATTGCAGAACAGCTCGAGCAACAGGTCGCATTCCTGGCGCTCACCGGTGAATTCAGCCGGGTAGTCCAGTACCAGCATCGCAGCATCGGCGTCGGTACGCAGGACCGTGTCGAGCATGCTGTTGAGTGCCGTGCTGTCGCCCCAGATGGCAGTGGTGAAGTCCAATGGGTTGACCAGGTTGGCGTAGCTGGGCAACACCTGCGCCAGCTCACCGCGCTGGTTTTCATCCAGTTTGGGCAAGG
This sequence comes from Pseudomonas sp. G11, assembly GCF_029457515.1. Taxonomy (NCBI): domain Bacteria; kingdom Pseudomonadati; phylum Pseudomonadota; class Gammaproteobacteria; order Pseudomonadales; family Pseudomonadaceae; genus Pseudomonas; species Pseudomonas sp. G11. The sequence continues at coordinate 2,623,654 of NZ_CP120377.1, read as the reverse complement.
CCAGGCGGTTGCGCTCGGCATAGTCTGCGATCAGCCCGGCATCGCCCCCGGAACAGGCCAGCGCAATCAGGCGATGGCCGCCCGGTAGATTGCCGCACGCTGCCGCCTTCAACGTCTCGACAAAACTCACCGGGCCACTGACCCGGATCACGCCCAGCCGCGCAAACAGGCTGTCGTACAACACATCGGAGCCGGACAACGAACTGGTATGACTCAACGCCAGCTCGGCACCGATCTGCGACACGCCGGTTTTCAACGCGATAATCGGAATACCCTTCTCCAGCGCCTTATGCGCGGCGCGGGCAAACCCCGGCACATTCTTCAAACCTTCCAGGTGCAGGCCGATGGCAGTAACGCGTGGTTCATCGAGCAACACATCCATCAGTTCGGCAACGCCCAGCTGCGCCTGGTTACCCACCGAAGCCATATAGGCCACCGGTAACGAGCGATCGCTCATCGACAGGTTATAGGCGAAGTTGCCGCTCTGGGTCAGCACCGCCACGCCCTTCTCGACGGCCTTGCCGCCATGGGCCACCGGCCACAGCGCCGAGCGGTGCAGGTAGTCGAGCAGGCCGTAGCAGTTGGGCCCCAGCAAGGCCATCTGCCCCGCCGCCGCCAGCAACTGCTGCTGTAACGCCGCGCCACTGGCACCGGTTTCGGCAAAGCCAGAGGCATAGCAGATGGCGCCGCCCGTGCCGATAGCCGCCAGCTCGGCGACGCAGGTCAACGTCAGCTCACGGTGGGTGGCGATAAATACCGCGTCCGGGCCGCACGGCAGGTCGGCGACGCGGCGCACACAGGGAATACCCTCGAGGTGGTCATGCTGCGGATTGACCAGCCACATCGGCCCGGTAAAGCCACCCTCGGCACAACGCTTGAGGGCACGCGCCATGCTGCGCCCGCCGACGAACGCCAGGTGCCGGGGCGCCAGCAGGCGCTTGAGATTGTCGCGAATAGCCTGGGACATGAGCGTTCTCCGCGCCGATCAACGCAACAGGGGCCGCAACAGTTCGCGGGCGATGATATGGCGCTGGATTTCCGAAGTGCCTTCCCAGATCCGTTCGATCCGCGCGTTGCGCCAGATACGCTCCACCGGGCCTTCGTCCATCAGGCCCATGCCACCGAAAATCTGCACAGCTTCGTCAGCGACCTTACCCAGGGTTTCGCTGGCAAACAGCTTGGCCATGCCGGCCTCGCCGTCGGTCATGCTGCCCTGATCCATCTTCCAGGCGGTGTGCAGGGTCAGCAATTCGGCGGCGCGAATCTGTGTGGCCATGTCGGCCAACTTGAAACTCACCCCCTGATAGGTGCCGATGGGCTGGCCAAACTGTTTGCGGTCCGCCGCCCATTGCAGGGATACATCCAGCGCGCGCTGGGCCTGGCCGACGCAATTGGCGGCGACCATTACGCGGCCGGCGGTGAGCCAGGCGTTGGCCACGTCCCAGCCTTTGCCCACGTCGCCAAGCACCTTGGAGGCCGGGACCCGGCAGTCGTCGAAGAACATTTCATAGGTGTGGTAACCACGGTTGCTCACGCACTTGGGGCCCCGGCGGATGGTCATGCCTGGGGTACCCCGGTCCACCAGGAACGAAGTCACCGCATTGCGCTGGCGACCGTTGTGTTCATAAGTGTCGGTGACGGCAAACACAATGGCGAAGTCGGCATGGCCGGCATGGCTGATGAAGTGCTTGCTGCCATTGATCACGAAGTCATCGCCACTGCGCACGGCGCGGGTCTTGATGGCGTTGGCATCCGAGCCGGCACCCGGTTCGGTCAGGGCAAAGCAGTCGATTTTCTTGCCTTGCACGCATGGCAACAGGTAGTCGCCAATCTGCGCGCCGGTGCAAGCCATCAGGATCTTGGACGGGCGCGCGACAAACACATGCAGCGCCCACGAGACCTTGGACAACTCCCGCTCGATCAACGCCTGGGACAGGTAATCCAGGCCACCGCCCCCCACCTCTTCCGGCATGTTGAACGCGTAGAAACCCGCGGCGATGGCGGTGTCGCGAATCTGCGCGGCGAGTTCCGGGGGAACCGCGTCGGCACGGTCTACCGCCTCCTCGTGAGGCAATAATTCCCTGGCAACAAAACTGCGTACCGCGTCCACCAACATGTCTTGTTCTTGGCTGAGTTGGAAATTCATGGCGCTACCTGTTCGGGGTCTTGTTATTGGCCGCAGAAATTCGCCGGGCGTTTTTCCAGGGAGGCGCGCAAGGCTTCGGCACCATCGACACTGCGCCCACACAACAGGCCTGCCGCGCGTTCTGCCTGGAGTTGCTCGGGCAGGCTGCGGTGGGCGCCCTCACGGATCAACGTCTTGGTCAGGGCGAAGGCGAGGGTCGGGCCGTTGGCCAGACGCGTCGCCAGATCGAGGGTGCGGGCGTGCAGTTGATCGTCAGCGACCACTTCGCCCACCAGCCCTGCCGCCAGGGCGCGCTCGGCGCTCCACAGCTCGTCGAGGAACAGCAGCCGCTTGGCTTGTTCGCTGCCAATCAGGCGCGGCAAGTGCCAGCTGGCACCGGCGTCCGGGGAGTAGGCCATGCTGGTGTAGCCAGCCTTGAAGCGCGCCGCTTGGCCGGCGATGCGCAGGTCGCAACACAGGGTCAGGTCCATGCCGGCGCCGACGGCGGTGCCGTTGATCGCGGCAATCGTAGGTTTGTCGAGGGTGTACAGGCGGGTCATCAGGGCGTGAGCGGTTTCGGTCCAACCGTAGGTTTCCAGGGCGCCACGAGCATCTGCCTCGGCCCATTCGGCGAGGTCGGCGCCGGCGCAGAAGCTGCGACCGCTGCCGGTCAATACCACCGCGCGCACAGCCGGGTCGCGGTTGAAGCCGTCGAGCAAGGCCTGCAGGTATTTGAGCGTGGGGATATCCAATGCATTGCGCTGGGGACCCCGATTAAGGGTGATCCAGGCAATGCCGGCTTGCACTTGGGTGAGCACGGGCGCATCGGCAGTCATGGCTTCCTCGAATTATTTTAATTGGCTTGAGGGGTGCGACATGGGGCGATACTAAACGAGTGTTCAGCAAGGTTGCAATTGGCAGGCTGTAAAATTTTCCAAAGGCCAATACCGACCCGGACATTGCATCCAGGCGGCGCGAAAACTCAGGGTTTGAGCAGGTAGCGCTGGCGACCGGCGCCTTGCAGGCCGTCGACCCAGGCTTCACAGATCTGGATGCCCTGCTCCGGCGTGAAGGTGCCGGGGTTGAGCCCCGACTCCAGCCACAGCCCGTCAAGCAAGGCACTCAGGCCGATGGCCGCAAGGTCGGCGTCGAACGGCTCCCACCCCTCCTCCCGGGCCATGTCGGCCAGGGCTGAACGCATGATGGTGCGGTACTCGGCATAGGAATGTTCGTGGGCCAGGTTGATGGCCGGCGCAGTCTTGACCGCGCCCCAGAACACCAGCCAGGCGTCGAGCAATTGCGGGTCGAGCAGCTCGGCGGAAAACGAGCCACGGAACAACGCCGACAACCGCTCACGGGGGCTGGACGGGGCCTTGGCCATGGTCTCGCGCAGCAGGTCCATGACCTGGCCGGTGACGGTGCGGTAGGCCTCGGCCACCAACTCATCCTTGCCGGAGTAGTGATGGCTGATCAGCCCCACCGATACCCCGGCCTCGGCGCTGATCTTGCGGATCGAAGCGCCCTGGAAACCGTCGCGCTTGAGACAGGTGAGCGTGGCCTGGACCAGATGGGCCTTGCGCAACTCCGGGTCCATCCGGGAGAAACGGGTTTCCTGGGTCATGGGGGTATCCTTCGGTTGAGTCGGCCGCACGACTCTACATCAGTCGCGGTAGCCCGGCGACAGCCGATCCAGCGTGCGCAGCAACGCCGCCCACGCTTGTCGCCCAGGGCCACGGCTCACGCCCTTGCCCACCCATCAACCGGAAATGCTGCATTCGTGACTTGCAGTCAAGACTCCTTTTCGGATTCAACGGTTTTTCCGAAGGAACGACGGGCGGATACTCGGCGCCATTGTTTACCCCCTTCAGGAGTCACTGATGTCTATCCCCACGCACACCGTACCCGCCTTCGGCCTCGGCACCTTCCGCCTGCAAGGCCAGGTGGTGATCGACTCGGTCAGCACCGGCCTTGAACTGGGCTATCGCGCCATCGACACCGCGCAAATCTACGAAAACGAAGCCGACGTCGGCCAGGCGATCGCCAACAGCGGCATCCCCCGTGAAGAGCTGTTCCTCACCAGCAAGATCTGGATCGCCAATTTCGCCGAAGGCCAGTTGATCCCGAGCCTCCAGGAGAGCCTGCGCAAGCTCAAGACCGATTATCTGGACCTGACATTGATCCACTGGCCATCGCCGGAAGACCAGGTACCCGTCGCCGAATTCATGGGCCAGTTGCTGGAAGCCAAGCGCCTGGGCCTGACGCGCCAGATCGGGATTTCCAACTTCACCATCGACTTGATGAAGCAGGCCATCGCGGCGGTCGGCGCCGACAACATCGCCACCAATCAAATTGAACTGCACCCCTACCTGCAAAACCGCAAGGTGGTGGCGTTCGCGACAGCCCAGGGTATCCCGCTCACCTCCTACATGACCCTGGCCTACGGCGAGGTGCTGAAAGACCCGGTGATCCAGCAGATCGCCGAACGCCACCATGCGACCCCGGCGCAAGTAACCCTGGCGTGGGCCATGCAAAGCGGCTATGCAGTGATCCCATCGTCGACCAAGCGCGCCAATCTGGAGAGCAACCTCAAGGCCCTGGAGCTGACCTTGAGCGATGCCGACATGGCACAGATTGCTGGGCTGGAGCGCGGCCATCGCCTGACCAGCCCCAAGGGCATCGCACCGAAGTGGGACTAGACCCCAGCCACCGGCACGCGGGACAACTCCCGCAGCCACGGCAATACCCGAAGGCCCGTAGTGGCCTCGGGTGGATCAATGATGTCCATGAAATGTTCAAGGTTGATGGGGTCCGGCACGCCGGGCAGGCGAACCAGCACCGCCGGTGTGGCGCCGGTCGGTTGGCCCAGGTCCTGGTGGTCGTAGACCAGCACATGGCGTACCTGGGGTTGCGGCTCGCTGGCATGGGCCGCCAGCCCCGCATTGATGATCAGCACATCAAAGGGCTCGGCCGGAATGGCGGTGAGAATCTTGACTTCTTCGAAGGTCTGCACCGGAACGATCCGGTGGTACCCCAGCTGATTGAGCATTTTTTCGATGTATAGGCGTTGCAGGTGCTGTTCATCGGCAATCAGGATAGTCAGTGCTTTATTCGGCATGGCGAACCCCTGGGAGGCAGTCAGTGCTCGTCAGTGAGCGCCGCCCATTTTCCAGACATATCCCGAAGACAAAATCAGGCATATTCCCTCTTCACGTAGGATTTCTCCCAAACCCACCGAGTGGCACTCAACCCCAGTCAAGGCTGATTGCAATAACGGCTCAGATGCTGATGCAAATCACCGATCGCTTCCCCGACCGCTTGCGTCGCCGCCTCCAGTGCAGTGTGATCGCGCTGCTCACACACCCTCTCCAGCGTCTCGCAGACCTCGATCAGCGCCTGTGCCTTGACCATCCGCGCGCCACCCTTGGCGCGGTGCGCAAAGTCGTGCAGCCCGGAAAAGTCAGCCTGGTGCTGCAGGGACGACAACCGTGCACGATCGGTTTCCAAACTCTCGAGTAACGGCATCAATAGCTCTTTCAGGGCGGCGTGATCATCGCCCGTCAAGGCGATCAGCGCGCTCAGATCAAACAGGGGTTCAGCCTCCGGCGGGGAAAAGCTGGCGCTGCGCACGGCCAACGCCGCGCGTAAATCTTCCAGGCCGGTGGGCTTGAACAGGCATCCGTCCATGCCCGCCTGGCGACAACGCTCGACCTCCTCAGGCTGGGCATTGGCGGTAAACCCCAGCAGCAGGCACGGCACCAACCCACGCTCACGCTCTTGCGCACGAATATCCCGCGCCAATGTGTAACCGTCCTTCAGGGGCATATTGCAATCGGTGATCACTCCGTCGAAGTGACCGGTCTGCCACAGCGCAAGCCCCTGTACACCGTCTTCCGCCGTGGTAATGCGATGCCCGAGGAAACTCAATTGCCGAGTCAGCAGCACGCGATTGGCCGGGTAGTCATCCACCACCAGGATGCTCAAGGCACACGCCGGCGGCAGATGCGCGGCGGGTGCCAACCCCGGGGCCGGCATGGCGTCGGTGGTGACCAGCGGCAGGCTCACATCCCCCCGTGTGCCCTGCCCCAGCACGCTGGTCAAGTGCAATTGCCCCCCCATCATTTCGCACAAGTTACGGCTGATCACCAACCCCAGGCCAGACCCGCTGCGCGCCGATTGCTCAGTGTTGCTACCTTGGATAAACGGGTTGAACAAGCGCTGCTGGTCTTCGGCACTGATACCGATACCGGTGTCCTGCACCCAGAGTTTGAGGGTCAGCTGCTCACCCGCTAACAGCCCTTGAGCGCCGAGCTGCACCTGGCCTTGGGCGGTGAACTTGATGGCATTGCTCAACAGGTTCGACACCACCTGCTTGAAGCGCAGCGGGTCGATCAGCACCGGGCGATCGAGCGCCGGATCGAGCTCCACTTTCAACGCCAGGCCCTTGGCTCGCGCCAGCCCTTCGAACACCCGCGCCACCGACGCCAGCAACTCATGCAGGTTGGCCGGCGCCTGGTCCAGGGACAGATGGCCGGACTCGATGCGGGCAATATCGAGAATGTCGCCAATCAACTCCAACATGCCGCGCGACGCCACCGACGCCACCTCCAGCGCATCACGGTCGGCCCGGCCCTGCTCAGCGTTTTTCAGAGCCAGCTCGATCATGCCGATCACTGCGTTCATCGGCGTGCGGATCTCATGGCTCATCGTTGCCAGGAAGGTGGTCTTGGCGCGGTTGGCGGCGTCGGCTTCGTCCTTGGCTTCCTGCAACTGGCCGAGCAGGCGCTGGCGTTCGCTCACGTCCACCCAGCCGGCGATCATGCCCACCACATGGTCGTCGCCATCACGATACGGCAACATCCATTGATAAATGGTCAGGACCTCACCACTGGGCACCCGGAGTATGCGGTCATGAATCTGCGGCTCGCCCCGCGCCATCAGCCGCAGGTAATCGTCATGATAGGACTGGGCTTGCGGCCGGTTACCCGTATCGGTTTCCACCACGGTCTTGCCGATCACGTCTTCCAGCTTGAAGCCGAATACCTCGAGGTAGGCGTTATTGCAGGCCATCAACCGCCCCTGGCGATCGCGCACATAAATCGGATGGGGCGTACCGTCGATCAATACACTCATAAAGCGCATCTGGTCGCTCAACGCCCGTTCGGCCTGGACCCGCTTGCGAATCAGATTGCGCAGGTACATGGCCCAGCCCAGGGTGACCAGCAACAACAATGCGGCCAGCCCGAACCCCTGGATGATTGCATTGCGATGGCGCAGCCAATAGCTGTCTTCGATGATCACTTCACTGCGCCAATGGTTGGTCAGTTCGTCCATTTCCTCGGGCGTGATGCTCAACAACGCCTTGTCGAGGATCGAGTACAGCTCCAACTGGCTACGGTTCACGCCAAAGGTGATGCGTGCCGGTTCGGCGCCGACCGTGCTGGTCACCCGCAGGCGGTCGCGGTAATAGCGCGCGATCATGTAGCGCGCGCTGATCAATGACAGCACGGTCGCGTCGGCGGCGCCGCTGGCCACCATCGCCATGGCTTGTTCAGGGTTCTCGGTGTCGACGAACTCGACGCGCGGGAAGTCGCGGGCAATACGCTCGCCCAGCGTATTGCCTCCGATAAAGGCCAGGCGTTTTCCAGCCATGTCCTCCAGGGTGAGCGGGCTTTTTCCATCAAGACGGCTGACCAGCACATAGGGATTGGTCAGGTAAGGTCGGGTAAAACGGACCTTTTCGGCGCGCTCATTGCTGGGGGTGATCACCGCGATCATATCCACGTCGCCCATGCTGGCCGCGTCGATCTGGCGAGGCAGCGAACTGCCTTTCACCACATCGAATTTCAAGCCGGTGCGCAGGCTGATCCGCGACAGCACTTCGGCGCTCAACCCCTCGAATTCGCCCTTGGCATTGAAAAACGACAGGGGCAGGAACTTGTCGAGCACCGCGACTTTCACTCGGGGATGTTTCTCCAGCCAGCGTTGCTCACCCCGGCTCAGGCGCAGCCGGTCGGCCTCCAGGAAACCACTGCTGCCCGCACTCCAGCGGCGCAGGATCTCCAGTTGCGTGTTGACGGGGATGGTCGCCAGTGCCGCATTGAGGATGCGCAGCAATCGATCATCGCCCCTGGCCACGGCAAACGCGAACGGGTTGACCTCCAGGGCGGAAAAATCCGCCATGCGCACATTGTTGAGGTGGTTCTTGCTGATCAGATACCGGGTGCTGATGGCATCGCCCAGGTACACATCCGCTTGCTCGAAGGCTACGGCGCCAATGGCTTCGAAGGTCGAGGCAAACAGCTGCAGGTGGGCCCGAGGGTAAAACGCCTGCACGGCGGCGGGCTGCATGTAGTGATAGAGCATGGCCACGCGCTTGCCGGCCAGGTCGGCACTCAGGGCCTGGCTGTCCCCGGTACGCGTGACCAGGGTCGGCTGATCATTGGCATAGGAGCGCGACAGCACCAGTTGCGGGTCTGCGGCCTCGTAACCATTGGCCGAACCGAGGAAATCCACCTGGCCTTGCTTAAGGGCTTCGATCACCTCATCGCGCGTGTCATAGCGCCGTACCTCGACGGTGATATTCAGCGCCTGGGCCACCAGCGCCGCATAATCGGCGGTAATCCCCTCAAGCTCGTCATTATTGTTGCTCAGGTCGAACGGCGCGTAGTCCGGCGCGGAGACGCCCATCAACACGCTGCGCCGCTCGCGCAGCCAGCGCCAATCGGCTTCGTCCAGCTCAACGCCGGGGTTTTCAAGGTGGGAGTGGCCCAGCAGCCGCAACGGGTGCGCTTCATCCAGGGCCACCGCGAACAGGGGCAACAGGGCCGCCAACAGAATGGCCGCGAGTCGGGCAAACGCGGAGGCGATCATTTCAAATCAGATGATTGCGCTGGGCAAATTTGGACAGGTGCACCACCGATGACATACGCAGTTTCTCCTTGAGACGCGTCTTGTAGGTGCTTATGGTCTTGTGGCTCAGCAGCATGTCTTCGGCGATTTCCTTGTTGCCCAGGCCCAGGGCCAGTTTCTGCAACACCGTCAACTCACGATCCGAGAGCGCCTCCACCATGGCTTGCTCGGTAGATTGCAAATCATCGCGCCGTACCGAACTGGTGGGCAAGCTGGGGAAGCAGCTGTAGTTGGACATCACCGCCTTGATAGCCTTCTGCAGTTCGTCCAGCTCGCCGGTCTTGGCGACAAACCCCATGGCCCCGGCGCGCATGCAGCGGGTGGAAAAAAACACCGCCAGGTAGGAGGTCAGCACAAGGATCTTGCACGGCAGGCCAAGCGCCTTGATCCGAGCGATCACCTCCAGCCCGCCCAGCTTCGGCATTGCCAGGTCGAGGATCACCAGATCCGGGCGCCCTTCCCTGGCCTTCTGCACAGCATCTGCACCGTTGCCCGCCTCATCGATCTCAGTAAAGCCTTCCTGCTTCAACAGATACCGGACCGTGGCCCGGATAAACGGATGATCATCGACAATTAACGCTTTACTCATATAACTCCCCTGGGAGGACAAAGTACGCTGACACATCACACGGGACTCGGGTACCTGTGAGAAATGACAGTTCCGACAAGCGGTACTGCCTTTCCCCTAAGGACGCCAGCCAGGCAGTGCCTGGTCCCTTCAATTGAAAAACACCTTGACCCTATAAAGCCGTACCTTTGCCGCCGGCCAGCCGCAAGCGCGCAACCTTAGCAATGAGGTGGCGTATTATTTGAAGGGATACTCCTGACTGAATGTAGGACTTTTCCTCACAAAAAAGCATAGCCCCGTGGGCCTGGCTATGCCTGGCGGGGGGTCAGTCAGTGGTACTCGGGCTCCAGAAGGCCTGTACCACCAGCGTCGAGGTGGAAATGCGCGCAACCAGGGCATCCAGCTCGTCGCCGTCTACCGAGGTGGCCACCAGCGTGGCCTCGATTTCCACTTCGTCGCTGCCGAACGGCCGGACGTCGACGTCGCTGGCCGGGTAGTTGCAGCGCGCCAATTCGGCCTCCAGCAAAACCATGACCGCCTGCTGCTGGCTACGCCGCGCAATGACATAGAGGATGTTGGTCACCTCCGCCGACACCACGTCCAACGGCTGGCGGTTGATGTTGTTCACGATCGGGCGCAGCAACGTGTTGGCCGCCAGTACAAACAGCGTCCCCAGCAGCGCTTCGAGGATCAGGTCGGCGCCGGCACATGCCCCCACCGCCGCCGAGGCCCAAAGCGTGGCGGCGGTGTTGAGCCCGCGCACATTGCCTTCTTCGCGCATGATCACGCCGGCACCCAGAAAGCCGATACCCGATACCACATACGCGACCACTCGCACCGCGCCCTCCGCGCCCTCCGCGCCGCCCAGGCGGTTGGCCATGTCGACAAATATCGCTGCGCCCACCGCCACCAGCACATTGGTGCGTAAACCCGCCGTACGCTGGCGATATTGGCGCTCGAAGCCGATCAGCCCACCGAGGATAAACGCGGCGGTGAGGCTGACCAGGGTATCGATCAAGGAATTGAGGTTGATGTTGTTGATTGCCTGCATAAAAAACTCCATGAATGCCTGAGCAAATTGAAACCACCGTTGCTCCCGGTGGAGGCCCGTCAGCCGTCCCCCACAAGGGCCAGGGGTGGTCGATACAGCGTGTTACTGCCAGCCAAACTTACGGATGCGGCCCCCCTTTACTGCCTGGGCCAGGCCCCTATACGCCAGCAGAATCAGCGGCAGGAATACAACGTACAGCGACGGCAGCGCCTGTAATGCCAGGCGACGGAAGTGCCGGGCGATATGCCGGGTCTCGCAGGAAGCCGGCGAAAAACGCTTTCAACAGAGTGAGGTTCATGGTGTGACTCCTGCTTGAGGAAAAAACCGTCATGCAGGTACTGCCCATCCGCGCCACGCCTGTCAGACAGGCATAGCCGGCGGGGCCCGCCTGCCGTAACAGGCAGGCGCGTCCGTAGCATCCCGAGTCAACTCAGGTGCAGGTCAGCGTCGATGAGAGGGATCAGGCAGGCGCCAGGACTGGCTACTGCCGGGATGCCGCTTCTCGCTAGGTGGCGAGACAACGGCATCTGGAAAATGCGCGTTACCTTGCCAAGTATGGGCCGGTTACCGAGACCGGCTGACAACTGTCACTCGAACAAGTACCCACTGAGGGTCTCCGCTATTGATGAAAACGCGCGAAGCTTACGCGCCGATTACAGGAGAGTAAACCGTAGGAAATTTTCCGCATGGGGAATAAGAATATTCTTCAGGACGGGTTCAGGAAGCGATTTTCAACCCTCCCCAAAGCCCGCTCCCACAATGGAAGAGTGGACCACCATGGCTACTGCGCATCGGCCCGGTCCCGCGCCACGCGCCTCAAGTAATCATCGACCTGCCCACCGGCCAGGGCCTTCACCTGGATCGCCACGCGGTTCACCTGGCGCCCCATCCTGATCCCCTCCCGAGTCCGCACCGTCACGTACCCCAGCTTGGGCCAGAAGCGCTCAGCCTTGGCATTGCCAAGTACCACGGTCAGCCGTAGCCACTCGGCGCCCTGTGTCACCGCCCATGCCTCAAGATCCACATGCAGCCGCTGCGCCAGCCCTGTGCCGTGCAGGCGCGAGTCCACCAGCAGCAAACCGATATGCCACACGCCCAACGCGAGCAGGTCCGCAGCGATATTGACCACGGCGACGAGTTGGCCTTGCCCATCACGGTAGCCCAGCCAGTACATCCGGCGGCAACGCCAGCCTGGCGGCAACTGGCCCTGCAGTTCCTCGCGGGCCTCGTTGGGCGTGGCCGGTTCACCGTTGACCGCCAGGAAGTAATCCGGCGCCTGCGCAAAAAACCGTTGCAGCTCAGCCTCATCGCGGCCCTGCAATTCAACCACCCGAATGCCCTCGATGGAGCAACCCGGTAACGCCTGTGGATCAACGTCCCTGTTCATGGCCTTTCAATCATCGCGCGTCAGTACTTCCAGCAATTCAATCTCAAAGCGCAAATCGCTATGGGGTTTGATATGCGCGCCCATCGAGCGCTCGCCGTAGGCCAGGTGCGCCGGCACGAACAACTGGCGCACGCCCCCCACCTGCATGCCCATCAGGCCCTGGTCCCAGCCCTTGATCACCCGCCCGGTGCCAATCACGCACTGGAACGGCTTGCCGCGCGCCCAGGACGAATCGAACACCGTGCCATCGACCAGGGTGCCAGTGTATTGGGTGGTGATCAGCGCGCCCTTGACCACGGCCTTGCCGGTGCCTGGGCGGATATCGGTGACTTGGAGGGTGTCGTCGCTCATGGAGGCTCTCGTTGAATGCGCAAAGGCTGGGGTTTTCCCAGAATCAAACGCGTTTGGCAAGGCTGATCGCCAGCCGCCCACTGCGCGAACGATGCACCAGCAAGGTCTCCCGTGGATACATGCACGCGCTGTAAATGCAGCGGCCCCACGCGGGCGGGCTGCTTCGGCAACAGCGATGCTGCCTGCTCGAACAACTGTGGGCCGATCGCGCTCAGGTAACCCTCGACTTCACTGAACGAAGGCGCGGGGTCGATGGGTTGAACGTGCTCATGGCACTGGCTCCATGTTGATGAAAGAGGCATCAACATGGAGAGCGACAGAGGTTATTCGGTGTTAGACAGATAGCGTGGCAATGCGCCCTTCACGACACCAGACACTCCCCTCCTCAAGGCTCGAGCATGGCCAAAAAGGTCTTCGACTTTGCCAGCATCCCCAGGTCCTGCAGTACATCATTGACGGCATCGAGGGTCCCCAGGTCCTCTGGACTGCCGGCCCCATCGACCACATGTTTCAACGCGGTCAAAAACGCCACCCTGCCCGAATCCATGCGGTCTGACTTGGTCATCTTGGACGAGATTCGCTTACGGGCAGCAGCCATTTTTTCCTCAAGATGAACGCTAAACTCATTTTTTGTCATGGCCAGGCTCCTTACTCATCTATGCGGTGGACACATGCACCAGCCTACGGTGGGTGTAAGGGCTTGCCTACTGTCAGAGTTCACAGGTCCATACCAGTTGGTTTTTAGATACGTAGCGTCGTGAGCGACTACGTTAATTGATAATAACGTGTCGAACACATTCCGTTGTGGCAAGGAGGCTTACTATCAGGAGCATGTCACGCCAACTACCCTTAATTGAATGGCATGTTGGTGCAGTCCCTCATAACAAGGTGTAAATCCCACTCATAGCTTTGCTTCCCGACCGTGACTTTCAGATCAAGTAGTTTTCACCTACAAAACAACGCGACCTTCCTTAGCCAAAAATTACAACCTGCCTATTCCCGCCCCGCGAAATCACGTTCACGCTGTAAAAAGCCAATCAATTATTAATGGACAATACCAAAATGACTATCGGATCAGACTTCAATTACCCTGCAGACATCGCCACAAAACTCCATAGAAAAAAACGCTCTTCCAAAAGTAAGTGGACGGCAACCTTTCCAAACCCGCCAGATCTGTGTTTTGACTACCGCACTCTATTAGAACAAAAAAACGGAGTGGCACAAGCAACAGAGCCCCGTCATAAAATCTGTGTGATAGGCGCAGGAATTACAGGCCTAACAACCGCACGAGAATTACACAGGTGCGGGTTCACCCATATCACCCTGATTGAAAAATCAACGCGTATTGGCGGAAGACACCTTACCGCACTTGGAAGCAACAACACCAACACCCTTGGCAGACCCCCATTTGAAATGGGTGCAATGAGAATGCCTTTCTTCAACAAATCAAATGAACAACCAAAAGATGGGCGCTCGCTTATGGCGTATTACGCAAATGAGTTCGAACTGGCCCACTCAAATTTCCCGAACCCTGGTAGTCCATGGGTCCGATCAACTGGAATCTACCTCCAAGAAGGATGCATAGATGACAACGATCAACCAATAATGCTGATCTGGAAAAACACGGATGGAAGAACACCACCCCCAGGCAAGACCTTAGGGGTTGTCTTCGCAAAATGGACAGCATTCGCCGAGCACATGACATCAACAATCGCCCACTACTACGGCACTGACAAGTGGGAAGACTATTGGGCAGCTATCGTAAAGAGATACGAAGGCATTACATTTCGCGACCTTGTCAAAACACCAACGATTAACGCTTGGAACGCTAACGATCCTGGTAATTTTGGAGGTATGGGAATGACGGCAGAAGAATCAGCAATTTTTTACTCTATCGGAATCGGTGACGGTAGCTGGGGAGCATTCTATGACATATGTTCTCTTTATCCGATACGCACAGCCATATTCGGATTCAGCAGTCATCTCCAATTAATTCATGGGCGTGTAAATCCCGATGGCACGCCTATACCGTCCCCCTATTTGAATGCTCCTGAAGTTGTCGATTCAAAAGGACTAAAATTCAATAAGCCAAATTATATAGGCCTTGCATCTCTGGCAGAGTCTTTACTATTTATAAAACCGACCGAAACCCAGGAGTCTCTATACGAACACTTGATAAAACGAGAATCCGGATTACTCACCAGCAGTTCAGTAACGAAACTGGAAAAACTAAAAAACGGGCAAATCCGAGTTCACTACACCTGGCATCCCATTCAATCAAAAATCACAAACTCATATTTTATCGACTTCGACTCAGTGGTAATGACGCTACCTTCATGGATAATAGAGACGCAGATTCTTCTTGAAAACTTCAATCAGGACATGCTTCCACTTGAAATTATTGCAGCGTACAAAACCGCGCACTGGGAGACCAGTTGCAAGGTCTACGCCCCCCTCAAAAAAACGTTCCTATCAAATAACAAAAACATCCCACAAGCGATAGTTACCGACAGTTTCATACATGACGTATACACTTACCGCTACAACGAAAACAGCACCTATGATTGCATACTTCTCAGCTACACATGGGAAGACGACGCCACAAAATTGTCTTCATTCAGCGACAACGAACTCGTCGAAAAATGCATAGAAGAACTTGACAGAATCCTCCTGAAATCAACAAACATAAAAGAACGAATATCTCCCTACATAGGGCACAAACAAGCACTTGTTCAACGCTGGATGAAAGACAAGCACTCCTTGGGTTGCGCAAAACTCTATCGTGCGGGCACGTATTATGATGCTGTCAGCCTTATGAAATACAACAGAGACTTTTCATACACGTCGGGACTGTATCTTTGCGGCGAGTCATTTTCCGTTGACGCGGGCTGGACAGAGCCATGCTTCAGAGGCGCTATAGACACAGTGATAAATATTTGCAACAAAACCCACGCAAACTTCAACGGCGATTTCACAATGCAAGATTACCCCGAGTATATAAATAAAAATTAAAGACTCAACAGAATCAGACTACATCACGACAGGAATCATCTGACTTCCATTTAAACACTTCATCACTTCTTATAAACATTCAACCATCCCGGTTGCATAATAAGAGGTCACCCCCATGCAAGAACCGACAAGCCCTACCCGCGTTGCTGTTATTCAATTTGCTCCGCAAGTCGGCGTTTTCAATAGAGCCGAAAACCTGCGTCAGAGCCTCGAACTAGCAAACGAAGCAGTGAACGGTGGCGCCAACCTGATCGTTCTGCCCGAACTCTCCAACTGCGGGTATTTTTTCTGCAGTCGCAAAGACGCGTTCGATCACGCTGAAGCGATACCGGACGGGCCAAGCGTGCGGGCGTGGATTGATTTTGCATGCAGGCATCAGGTTTATCTGGTGGCAGGCCTGAGTGAGATTGAAGGGGTGCAGTTGTTCAACACTGCCGTGCTGTTGGGACCCGACGGATTCATAGGCAAATATCGGAAAGCACATTTGTGGAACCTGGAAAAGCTTTGGTTCACTCCTGGCGATACAGGCTTTCCGGTATTTGAAACCCCGATCGGCCGAATCGGTCTGCTGATTTGTTGGGATATCTGGTTCCCGGAGGTGCCGCGAATTCTCAGCCAACAGGGCGCCGATATCATTTGCAGCCTGAACAACTGGGTGTGGACGCCACCACCGCTTTTTGACGAGGCAGGCAAATGCATGGCGTCGTACCTGACCATGACTGCAGCCCATGTAAACAACGTGTTTATCGCCGCAGCCAGCCGCATCGGTGAAGAACGGGATGCTCGCTACCTCGGATGCTCGTTGATTGCTGGAACCAACGGTTGGCCGATTGGCGCCGTAGCTTCGGCCAATCGGCAGGAAATTCTGTTTGCCGACATTGACCTCACGAGTGCCCGTAGCGCCCCTATATGGAACAGCCTCAATGACCTGCAACGGGACCGGCGCAATGACTTATACGATCAGATGCTCGGGTATTCCCGACACCCAGCCCTGCCGCGCTGATCAGAGGGGACGTCATGGAAACTTCATTTACCAAGACAGCTCGCCCCCGTTCGTGGACAGATATAACAGTCCTTAGCCTCGCGTTGACCAGCATTCTATTGGTGATATGGGTTGTATTCAGTTATCGGGGGTCATGGCCTGGATACGATGAGATGGTCGTCAGCTTGCCGCATCCAGCAGCCTGGCTGCGCTGGGTGCTGGGAGATATCAGCGAGGTTGCCTTCTACAAGCATGAACTTGCTTCACTTGGTCTATTAGGCGGTGCTTACCTGGCTTGGTGGGCGAGCAAGCGCAATAAAGCCTGGCAGGGTTTTCCCATTTCCTATGGCACTGGATTGTGGCCTTGGCTTGTGACCAGCTCCCTGTTAGGGCTGCTGTTGAGCAATCTGCTATGGGGTTGGAGCATCACGGCAGAAACATGGCAACCGACGTTTGCAGCATTCGTTTCGTTGCCGGCAGCGATGGTGCTGATGTTTGGCGGTGGCTGGAAGGTCACACTCAACGCCGCGGTGCTTGGGGCATTGCTGGTTACGCCGATGTGCTTGTTGATCGTCAACTTTGTATGCGTGCCACTCGGCTTGCCGGTGGTCATCGGTAATGTGCTGGGCATGGCGGTGGGCAGCGTCATCGCGTTCATGCTGCTTCGCCGAGCCCCCTCAATAGTGCGCTCGGATTACGTCGCCCCAACCAAACCATTGCCGACCAGTCCACCCACTTATGGTGTCGTATGGAGTCTGCGCCGAGTACTAGCAGACTTCTCCGAAGCACCATTCTTTGGGAATGAACTTGCCAGTCTTGGTCTGTTGGCGGGAGTGTTGCTGGCCTATGCCCTGAACCCCATGAGCCCGGCTTACGGATCGGGACTGGTGTTGCACATGGTCGCCGCGCAGGCTCTGACGTCAGCGCTGGGTGTAGTGATATGGAGGCATCAATGGATCAAGCAAGGCTGGTATCCGACTTACGTTCCACTGGTCTCGGTGGTGCCTGCAGCAGTATTGACCCACGGCGGTAGCGGCGCCGTGATTGCCTTAAGTGCAACACTGGGTGCGTTAATCGCACCGCCGTTGGCGTGTGCTATCACCCAGCGGTTACCTGGACACTTTCACCCCTATATCGGCAATGTAATTTCAATGGCGATCAGTACGCTATTGGTTGTGCCTCTGATCGGTAAATTAATCACATAAGCTTGAGTGGTGAGGGGGTTCTACACCCCCCTCCCCTGAAATGGCGTAGATCCCCCCTGTCAGCAACCGACAGACCTTTACCGACCACATTGCCGAAGGTCCTGCTCGATCCTTTCCGCGCAATTGATCATTTGAGCCTGGCGAACAGCGTGCACGTCGTCCTCGCAAAAATGCACCACCCCCTCTAGTGCATTCGCACTCCGTGACGGGCAATTGATCTGCACTATCTTTAAGCCCGGGTGTCGTACTTCCCATGCGCCCCTCCCCCGCCCGGGACACGGATCGCCAACCACGGAGAAACCATGAGCCAGGACGTCTTAGCCAAAGAAACCAACCGCCGCCA
The DNA here is from genome assembly GCF_029457515.1 of Pseudomonas sp. G11. Lineage (NCBI taxonomy): Bacteria > Pseudomonadati > Pseudomonadota > Gammaproteobacteria > Pseudomonadales > Pseudomonadaceae > Pseudomonas > Pseudomonas sp. G11. Next base: position 2,605,721 of record NZ_CP120377.1, on the reverse strand, counting down.
ACTGCAGCAGATCATTTCCGGTCTGTCCGACGGTGTGATACTGGCCGAGGTCGACCAGACCATCCTCTGGGCCAATGAAGCCGCGCTGACCATGCACGGTGTCAGCGACGTCCTGGCGCTGGGCGCCAACACCGAGCAGTACGCCAAGCGCTTCGCCCTGCGTTATCGCAACAACCACCCGCTGCCGCTGGACAGCTACCCGCTGAGCCGTGTGGCGGCCGGTGAAGAATTCAGTGATGTGGTGGTGGAAGTCACGCCCCTCGACGACGACCACCGCAGTTGGGTGCACCGCCTGCGCAGCCTGGTGCTGACCGATGCGCGCGGGGAGCCGGAGTTGCTGGTGCTGATCCTCAGCGATGCCACCGAATGGGCCAGTGCCGAACAACGCTTCGAGAAAACCTTCAACGCCAACCCGGCGCCCGCCGTAATCTGCCGCCTGAGCGACCTGCGCTATATCAAGGTCAATCAGGGGTTCCTGGAGATGACCGGCTACAACCGCGACCAGGTGATCGGCCGCTCGGTGTATGAACTGGATGTGCTGGAACAGGCCGAGCGCAAGGACCTGGCCATCCAACGCCTGAGCGAAGGGGCGACCATCCCGCAGATGCAAGCCGAACTGCGCCTGCCCGAAGGCGGCAGCAAGTTGGTGATCGTCGCTGGCCAGCCGTTGGACATGAATGAGGAAGACTGCATGCTGTTTTCCTTCACCGACCTGGAGCCACGACGCAAGGCGGAAATCGCCCTGCGCCAGAGTGAAGAACGCTTCGCCAAGTCGTTTCGACTGACCCCGGTGCCCACCCTGGTATGCAGCGCCGCCAACCGCCAGGTGGTGGATATCAACGAGGCGTTCATGAACATCACGGGCTACATCAGTGAAGAGTTGATCGGCAAGGCCATCGAAGACATCGACTTTATCGACAGCGCCCAGGCCTGCGCGCAGCTGTTCACTACCTTGGAAAAAGCCGGCAACCTCGATGGGCTGGACCTGAAGGTGCGCAAGAAAGGCGATGAGGTGATCGACTGCGTAGTCTCCGCCGACACCGTGATCATCCAGGACGTGCCCTGCTACCTGATGGTGTTGATGAACATCACCGAACGTAAACGCTCGGAGCTGGAACTGGTGGCGGCCATCGAAGAAGTGATGCAGGACGCTTCCTGGTTCAGCCAGACCCTGATCGAAAAACTGGCCAATGCCAAGAGCGTCAACAGCCCCAACCTGCCAAACGTTACCTTCACCGACCTCACTGCCCGCGAGCGCGATGTGCTCGGATTGATCTGCGAAGGCCTGGCCGACAAGGAGATCGCCTCACGCCTTAAACTGGCGCCGAATACCGTGCGTAACCATGTGGCGACGGTGTACTCCAAGCTGGGGGTGCACAGCCGTAGTGCAGCCATCGTCTGGGCCCGTGAACGCGGGTTGTTTGCCGGAGAAATGCGGGTCAAGAACAAGCGCTAAAAGTGCAAATGCACTAGTGAGGCTAGTGCGAATTCGCCTTATCGCGTGTCGTTGCAGTCCTTAACCTTCCAGGGTGAGCACAGGTCTTTGAACCTGTGCAGTCGCAAAACGACCCCCTTGAAGGAACCCACATGTTCACCCTCTCTCAACTGCGAAATTGCATCGAAGAAGGCCTGGCGCCGCTGACCTGCGAATTCACACTGTGCCGGGACGCATCGCTGACCCTCAAGGTCTACGACGCTCAAACCGGTCGGGTCGACCTGGTCGTGACCGGCATCAACACCAATCGGCTGCAGACCCCACAAGAAGTGGAAAAGATGGTCGAAGAGCTGCGCTACGAACTGCAAAGCAACAACATGGGCAAGCTCATGATCGATGACTTGCCTTCAACGACGAACCAATGAAATAGAACACCCCGCCCGCGACGATAAACGCACCGAGCATGTAGAACATGTAGTGTGCCGGCAGGCTGGCCAGCACCAGCCCACACAATACCGGCCCCAGGGCGGCACCGAGGTTCGACAGGTTCTGCGCACCGTAGTACATGCCCCGCAGGTGGTCCGGGGCAATCCGATCGATAAACATATACTCGGCCGGGAACACGATGATTTCCCCAATGGTGAACACCGCCATCGCCAGCACCCACCACCACACGCTGGTGGACAGCGCGAAACCGATCAAGCCCAGCATGAACATGCTCAGGCCGAAGATCAGCCAGCGGCTCAGGTGACGGTGGGAAATACGTCGGCCGATCACATATTGCAAGGCAATCACCAGCACGGCATTGGTGGTGAGTACGGCGCTGATCACGGTGTAGGTATATTCCGCCGTGGTGGTGGTCACCAGGTACTGCGACAGGTACGCGGTGAACTGGCCGAACACCACCGCACTGAGCAGGCCACCCAGGGTGAAGCACACCAGGCGATGGTCGCGCAGCAGCACGCCGCCAACGGCCAGGAATGACACCGGTTTTTGCATCGCATCGGCGGTAGCCAATGAGCGATCACCCCAGCGCCAGTACAGCAGGAAAAACCCCACCCCCAACAGGGCCGACAGAATGAACGGCAGGCTGATATCCAGCTTGGCCACCATCGCGCCAAACCACGGCCCCACCGCATAGCCGATATTGGTCAGGGTGTACTTGATGGAAAACACTTCACTGCGCGCCTCTTCCGACAACAGGCTGGCGAAACCGGCCTTGACGGCAATGTCGATCACCGCATAAGCAAGGTTGATCAGGATCAGGCAGCTGTAGAACGTCCAGATATTCTGCGCGAGTACCGTGCCGACAAAGCCCAGCGCAAATAGCACGCTCAACCCGAGCAGCAGCCGATAGCTGTTGATGCGATCGACCAGAAACCCGCCATAGACGCTGAGCAGCGAACCGACAATCAGCGAACTGCCGATGACCAGGCCGACCTGGCTGATGTCCAGTGCAAAGTGGCTGGTCAGGTAGATCACGAGGTAGGGGAAGGTGATGGCTTTGGCCAGCGTCAGCATCAAGGTAGCCGACAGCAGCAGGTTCACGGTGCGGGGGTAGTTTCTTATTGTGGCAAGCATCCTGCTCTTTTCCTTGAAGGTAACGCGACCATTTCAGCCGGTTACCTTAACCCAGGAATCTCGAAAAAAGCAGGTGCTGCCACCTGCTTATTTCTTGACTGGGGTGATCTCGAGAATGGTGCCGTTGGTGGTTTTGAGCAGCACGAACTTGTCACCCACCCGTGCCCACTGGCTGTCTTCTTCGGGTTGCTTGAGGCCGCGCTTTTTCCAGTCGCTGACGGCCGACTCCTTGCGCATCAGGATATCCGGAGCGCGGTCGCCCTCTTTCAAGTCGCGGGTGTTGATGTTGGACGGCTGCACAGTTTCCTGCGGGGTATCTCCAGCCTGCACGACAAAGCTGGCGGTGGACAGGCTGGCGGCGACCAGCAGGCAAGCAGCGAGTGTTCTGGACTTCATGGGTGCTCCTTCAATGAATGACGCGTACCCAGGTTCCGACCGCAGGCACGGGGAATCATTCAGCCAGAAGTGAGCAGCACGAACTCCTGGCGCCGTCGAGGGCGAACAAACACGGCTCCGACTGCATGGGCATTGCCTGCGTGAAATTAATCCTGTAATTTTTCATGAAATTATTCGACATAAATTTCATGAGCCAACAAGAAGAACTCGCCACCCTGGCTGCGCTGATCCACGACCTGCGTAAGCACAAGAAGCTCACCCTCGCCCAATTGGCGCGAAAAATCGAGCGTTCGGTGGGCTTCCTGTCCCAGGTTGAGCGTGGCCTGTCGCGCCCGACCGTGGCGGATCTGACCGCCATCAGCCACGCCCTCGATGTGCCAACCACTTACTTCTACAGCCGGCCCAAACCCAAGGCCGTGGACTGGGTGACCCGCCCGAATGAGCGGCGCACGGTGTATTACGCCAACGGCATCACCGACATCCTCGTCTCGCCCAGCATGAACGGCGCGTTCTCGATGCTCGACAGCCTGCTGGCCCCCGGCGCCAACAGCGGCGAACAGAGCATGAGCGACCGCGCCGAGCAGGCCGGTTTTGTACTGGAAGGCGAGTTGACGCTGTGGGTGGAAGGCGAAGCCGGATCGGTGACCCTGGGCCCCGGCGACAGCTTCCACCTGGCCAGTTACGCCCATTGTCGCTATGCCAACCTGACCGATCTGCCCGCCCGCGTGCTGTGGGTCTACAACTAGGAGCAACACCCGTGAAAAGCCATGCCTCCACGTTACTGGCCGAAGTACGGACCTTTCGCCAGAACCATCCCGACGTGCGTTACGTCGACCTGATCGCCCTGGACATCCCCGGGCATTTCTACGGCAAGCGCTACCCGGTGGAGATGCTGGAAAAAGTCGCCGCCGGCGGCCCATTGAAACTGCCGCAAAATGCCGTGCTGCTGGGAACTCAGGGCGGGCTGTTCAAGATCGGCGACTACTGCTTCAACGACGGCGACCCCGACGCCAACCGCCGCCTGGTGCCAGGCACGCTCAAGCCAGTGAGCTGGGAGAGCCAGCCCCTGGGGCAGATGCTGATCACCTCGGACGGCACCGAGGCGCCCATCGAATTCGAGCCTCGGGAAGTGTTGGCCAAGGTGCTGGAGCGTCTGCACCACAAAGGCATTCACCCGGTGGTCGCGTTTGAGCTGGAGTTCTACCTGTTCGACCGCAAGCTCGACAATGGCCTGCCGCAATATGCCCGTGACCCGTTGAGCGACGACGCCGATGACCAGCCCAACCTGCATATCGAACGGCTGTCACGTTTCTCGCAAGTGCTCGACGATATGGCGCAAACCGCCAAGGACCAGGGCATCGACATCACGGTGATCACCGCCGAACTCGGCCCTGGCCAGTTCGAGATCAACTTCGGCCACTTGGACGATGGCCTGCGTGCCGCCGACTGGGCCGCCCTGTTCTGCCGCAGCACCCGTGGCGTCGCGCTCAAGCATGGCTACCGCGCCAGCTTCATGGCCAAGCCCTACCTGCAATTTCCCGGCAGCGGCATGCATGTGCATGTCAGCCTCTATGACGGCGCCGGCAATAACTTGCTCGCGGCGCACCAGCAGCAACCCCTGCGCCATGCCGTTGCCGGCTGCCTGGAGTTACTGCCGCACTGCATGCCGATATTCTCACCGAACCACAACGCCTTTCGCCGCCTGGGCGGTACGGTCAACGCGGCAACCCGTGCGAGCTGGGGCTTTGAAGACCGCGATGCGTGCGTGCGCATTCCCGAGTCCGACCCACGCAACCTGCGCATCGAACACCGCCTGGCCAGCGCCGATGCCAACCCGTACCTGGTGCTGGCGGCGATCCTGGCCGGGCTGGAACATGGGCTGGAGGCCAAGCGCGAACCCATCACACCGCTGAACGAGGACCGCACCAGCGGCGCCGACTTCCCCCTGGAAATGCTCGACGCCGTGCGCGCCATGCAACATCACCCCGTGGTACGCGATAAGCTGGGGGCGGAATTTGTCGACGTGTACTGCGAAAACAAGCGTCAGGATCACTTGGCGTTTCAGCAAGAGATCAACGCGCGGGAGTACCGCTGGTTTCTCTAACCCCCACAGGAATCACCGATGACCGACCAAAGCGCCCCGGCCCTCAAGGAAATCTTCAACGTCGAACGCCTGCAACACATCGCCACCGAAATGAGCGCGGTGTATCCGGCGTTCGACGCCAAGGGTTTCCTCAAGCATGCGAAGGCCGGGTTGGCCGAGTTGTCGGTGATGCAGCGCATGGCGCGGGTCAGCGAGAGCCTGCACGCGGTAATCGCGCTGGATTACCCGCAGACCCTGAAATTGCTCTACGCCTTGGCGCCGCGCCTGAACAGCGGGTTTGTCAGCCTGTTCCTGCCGCACTACGTGGCGAGTTACGGCCGGGATGACTTCAAGCGCTCCATGGCCGCGCTCAAATACTTCACCACGTTCGGTTCGGCCGAATTCGCCATCCGGCACTTCCTGTTGCACGATTTCCACCGCACCCTGGCGGTGATGCAACAGTGGTCGCGGGATACCAACGAACACGTACGTCGCCTCGCCAGCGAGGGCTCGCGGCCACGCCTGCCCTGGTCGTTTCGCCTGGCCGAAGTGCAGGCCAACCCCGAGCTGTGCGCGTCGATCCTAGACAACCTCAAGGCCGACAGCAGCCTCTACGTGCGCAAGTCCGTGGCCAACCATCTCAACGACATCACCAAGGACCACCCGGACTGGGTGCTCAGCCTGATTGAAGGCTGGAACCTCGACAACCCCCACACCGCCTGGATTGCCCGCCATGCACTGCGCAGCTTGATCAAGCAAGGCAACACCCGGGCACTGACGATCATGGGCGCAGGGGCCAAGGCCGAGGTGAAGATTCATCATTTGAACGTCTCCCCGGCGGTCATCAAACTGGGCGAGCGCATCAACCTGTCGTTCAGCCTGGAGTCCACCGCCGCCACCGCGCAAAAGCTGGTGGTGGACTACGCCATCGACTATGTCAAAAGCGCCGGCCACAGCGCGGCCAAGGTGTTCAAGCTCAAGGCCTTCACGCTGGCGGCGGGTGAACATCAACGTATCAGCCGCGAGCAGCACATCCGCGAACTGACCACGCGTAAGCACTACCCTGGCAGGCATAAGGTGCATGTGCTGGTGAATGGGGAGCGATTGGGCAGTGCGGAATTCGTATTGCGCGATTGACCCGACTTAACCACCACCACAAATCAAAAGTGGGAAGAGGCTGCCCCCATGACCGCATTTTTGCGGCGAACGGGCTGTTGTGGCGAGCCGGCTTGTTGTGGCGAGCCGGCTTGTTGTGGCGAGCGGGCTTGCCCCGCGTTGGGCTGCGAAGCAGCCCCAATAAAGCAGAATGCGGTGTATCAGATATTGCCGGGGCGGCTGGTCTTGGGGCTGCTTCGCAGCCCAACGCGGGGCAAGCCCTAATGCCGTTCAGTTAAGGCTTTTTTGTAGGAGCGAGCTTGCTCGCGAAGAACTCACAGGCGCCGCGTTCACTCAGGAAACACGCGTTATCGTTGACGTTTTTCGCGAGCAAGCTCGCTCCTACAGAAGGCGATGTACGCTTAACTGAACGGCATTAGGGCAAGCCCGCTCGCCACAACAAGCCTACTAGCCACAACAAGCCCGCTCGCCACAGGGGTTCCAGTTTGCTGCGCGACAGCGCCAAGTTGGAGATTTAGCGGAGCCTCCCACATTGTTGATCCGGTTTCTTCAGTTGGATTCGCCGAGCAGCAGCGGCTGCTCCCGCGCGCACAACTCCACCACGTAATCCCACAACACCCGCAGCCGCACCGACTTGTGCAACTCCCTGCGCGAGCTGATCCAGTAGCTGCGCTGAATCCCCTCCCCCGGCAGCAACGGCACCAGGTCGGGGTCGCCGGCGGCCATGAAGCACGGCAACACGGCAATCCCCAACCCCGAGCGTGCCGCCTGGTGCTGGGCGATCACGCTGGTGCTGTGGAACACCACCTTGGGGTTACGGCAGAAACTGCTAAGGAACTTCAATTCCTGGCTGAACAGCAGGTCGTCGACGTAATCGATCCATGAATGGGCCGCGAGGTCTTCGCGTTTTTCAATCGGTGGCGTGCGCGCCAGGTAGGCGCGGCTGGCGTAGAGGGCCAGGCGGTAGTCGGTGAGCTTGCGCGTTACCAGTTGGTCGACGCTGGGGCGTTCGAGGTGAATACTGATTTCCGCTTCGCGGTTGAGAATGCTGACAAAGCGCGGCACCGCCACCAGCTCGACTTCCAACCCTGGGTAGCGCTCGAACAGCCCGCCCATGCGGCTGGCGAGGAACATCACGCCGAGGCCCTCGGCCACGCCCAGGCGGATCTTGCCTAGCGGGGCGGCGCTGTGGGTGAGTTCGTCTTCGGCCAGCAGCGCGACGTTTTCCATGGCTTCGGCGTGCTTGAGCAAGGCTTCGCCAGCAGGCGTCAGCTCGTAGCCCTGGGCGTGCTGCACAAACAACGCCGTACCCAGGCTTTTCTCGATGGCCTCGATATGCCGCGCCACCGTGGCGTGGGTAGTTTTCAGGCGCTGTGCGGCAGTCAGCAGGCGGCCGCTGCGCTGCAACTCCAGGAAATATCGCAGGTCATTCCAGTCGAACATGTCGCCTTTCTCCCTTGGGCATAAATAATGACTTAAGCCTCGCCACAACAAGCTCGTTCGCCAAAGGGGCTGGCGCCAACCGGCAGCGCTGTTTAAAAACGCACAGCAGCTGGGTAAAAACTAACATTTTTAAGACGAAAACTAACAACTAGGATGGAGCCAATAAGAAAAACAAGCGAGACCTCAGATGCCCATTGCAGCTGCGCAATACGATTACGTGGTAGTAGGCGCCGGCCCCGCGGGTTGCCTGCTGGCCAATCGACTGTCCGCCAACCCCGCCCACCGCGTGCTGCTGCTCGAAGCCGGTGGTCGCGACAATTACCCCTGGATCCATATCCCCGTCGGCTACCTGTTCTGTATCGGTAACCCGCGCACCGACTGGTGCTTCAAGACCGAAGCCCAGGAGGGCCTGCAAGGCCGCGCACTGAGTTATCCACGCGGCAAGGTGCTGGGGGGCTGTTCCTCCATCAACGGCATGATCTACATGCGCGGCCAGGCCCAGGACTATGACGGCTGGGCGGCGGCAGGCAACGCCGGCTGGGCCTGGAAAGACGTGCTGCCGCTGTTCAAGCAGAGCGAAAACCATTTTGCCGGCGGCTCGGAATTCCACAGCGATGGCGGCGAATGGCGGGTAGAACAACAACGATTGTCGTGGCCGATCCTGGATGCGTTTCGCGACGCCGCGGCGCAGAGCGGCATTGCCAACATCAGCGACTTCAACCAAGGCGATAACGAAGGCTGCGGCTACTTTCAGGTCAATCAGAAGGCCGGGGTACGCTGGAATGCGGCCAAGGCATTTCTCAAGCCGATCCGCCAACGGCCTAACCTGACCGTGCTGACCGAGGTGGAGGTCGACCGTGTGCTGCTGGAGAACGGCCGCGCCTCCAAGGTACTCGGGCGCCAGCACGGCCAGCAGGTCAGTTGGGAAGCCCGCAAGGAGATCGTGCTATGCGCCGGCTCCGTCGGTTCGCCGGGTATCCTGCAACGCTCGGGAATCGGCCCCGCCCATGTGCTCAAGCCGCTGGGCATTGACGTGGTGCATGAACTGCCGGGTGTCGGCGGCAACCTGCAAGACCACTTGCAACTGCGGCTGATCTACAAGCTGGAAAACGCCCGCACCTTGAACCAGATCGCCGGCACCGTGTGGGGCAAGATGGGCATGGGCCTGCGCTACCTGTATGACCGCAGCGGCCCGCTGTCGATGGCGCCCAGCCAGCTCGGTGCGTTTGCCCGCTCCGGTCCGGAACAGACCTCGGCCAACCTTGAATACCATGTACAGCCGCTGTCCCTGGAGCGTTTTGGCGAGCCGCTGCATGCCTTCCCGGCCTTTACCGCGTCGGTCTGCGACCTGCGCCCGCACAGCCGCGGCCGCATCGATATCCGCTCAGCCAACCCGGCGGATGCACCGCTGATCCAGCCCAATTACCTCAGCCATCCGGAAGACTTGCGCGTCGCTGCCGATGCCATTCGCCTGACCCGGCGCATTGTGGCGGCGCCGGCTCTCAGCCAGTTCAAACCCGTGGAGTACCTGCCCGGCGATGCGTTGCAAACCGAAGAGCAACTGCACGAAGCCGCCGCGCGCATCGGAACGACTATCTTCCATCCCGTGGGCACCTGCCGCATGGGCGATGACAAGGACGCGGTGGTCGACGCGCAACTGCGCGTGCATGGCGTGCCCGGCCTGCGCATCGCCGATGCCTCGATCATGCCGCGCATTACATCCGGCAATACCTGTTCACCGACGCTGATGATCGCCGAGAAAGCCGCGCAGTTGATCCTTTCACCGAATACTGCAGGAGCCAGCAGCCAACTCGAGAAAAATGCAAAGGCGCCACGTTCAGCCAGGTTTCCCGCGTAATCGTTGACGATTTTCGCGAGCAAGTCCGCTCCTGCTGAGGAACGGAAAACAGACCGGCGCCGAGGTTGGCGCCGACAGTGGAACAACAATAAATAATCACTGTGAGGGATACCCGATGTCAGAACATGCTCAAGTCCTGGGCTCGGCGGTCAGCCCGAGTACCGCCAGCGAATCAAGGAAAGTCATTTTCGCCTCGTCCCTGGGGACGGTGTTCGAGTGGTATGACTTCTTCCTCTACGGCGCCCTGGCGGCGGTGATCAGCAAACAGTTCTTTGCCGGGGTCAACGACACCACGGCGTTTATCTTTGCCCTGATGGCCTTTGCTGCCGGCTTTGTCGTACGACCGTTCGGCGCCCTGGTATTCGGTCGCCTGGGCGACATGATCGGACGCAAATACACCTTTCTCGTCACCATCATCCTGATGGGCGTCGCGACCTTTTGCGTCGGGCTGTTGCCCACTTACGCCAGCATCGGCATCGCGGCGCCGATCATCCTGATCGTGCTGCGCATGCTGCAAGGCCTGGCGCTGGGTGGTGAATATGGCGGTGCGGCCACCTATGTCGCCGAACATGCGCCGGTCGGCAAACGCGGCCTCCACACCAGCTGGATTCAATCCACTGCCACCCTCGGCCTGCTGCTCTCGCTGCTGGTGGTACTGGCATGCCGTTACTTCACCGGTGACCAGTTCGAAGTCTGGGGCTGGCGCATTCCGTTCCTGTTTTCCATCGTACTGCTGGGCATTTCCACCTGGATCCGCATGAGCCTGCATGAGTCACCCGCCTTCCTGAAGATGAAAGAGGAAGGCAAGGCGAGCAAGGCGCCGATCCGTGAGTCCTTCGGCAAATGGGAAAACCTCAAGGTGGTGCTGATTGCGCTGTTCAGCATCAACGGCGGGCAAGCGGTGACCTTCTACGCGGCGCAGTTTTATGTGCTGTTCTTCCTCACGCAGTTCCTAAAGATGGACCCGGCCCTGGCCAACATGCTGTTGATCATCAGCGTCGTGATCGGGGCGCCGTTCTTTATCTTCTTTGGCTGGCTCTCGGACAAGGTTGGACGCAAGCCGGTGCTGATGCTCGGCCTGCTGCTGGCCACCGCGTTGTACTTCCCGATCTTCAAGAGCCTGGCGCACTACACCAACCCGGCGATGGACCAGGCCAGCCACCAGGCGCCAATCACCGTACTGGCCGACCCGGCCACCTGCACCTTCCAGTTCGACCCGGTAGGCAAGGCGCGTTTCGACAGCCCCTGCGACAAGGTCAAGACCTTCCTGGTCAAGCAAGGCCTGCCCTACAGCAGCGCCGCCGCCCCGGCCGGCAGCCCGGTGCAAGTGAGCGTGGGTGAAGTGCGTATCGATGGTTTTGACGAAGCCGCCCTGCGTGGCGCGGTGGCGCTGGCGGGTTATCCGACTTCGGCGGATGTGGCCCAGGTCAACAAGGTGATGGTGGTGGTGCTGATCGTCGCGCTGATCCTGATCGCAGCCATGTGCTACGGCCCGCTGGCGGCACTGATGGTGGAACTGTTCCCGACGCGCATCCGCTACACCTCGATGTCCCTGCCTTACCACATCGGTAACGGCTGGTTTGGTGGGTTCCTGCCAACCGTGTCGTTTGCCCTGGTGGTGTACACCGGCGATATCTTCTATGGCCTGTGGTACCCGGTAGCGGTGACTGGCGTTAGCCTGATCGTGGGGATGTTCTGCCTCAAGGAAACGCGGCATGTGGATATCGATAACAACTAAACCGATCTTCTGAACACAGGAGATCCCCTGTGGGAGGCTGCCCCTCCCACATTTTTTCCAGCGCCACACAAATAGCTGTATATCCATCCAGATAAAGGTTGATCATTTCCCGTCTTTTGCCCATCCTGCTCCCCATTCAACTCTGTATCGAATGGGCTGACCATGCGGCTGTTCCTCTGTGAAAAACCCTCCCAGGCCAAGGATATCGCGGCCGTGCTCGGCGCCAGTCGCCGTGGCGACGGTTGCTGGCTGGGCAGCGGAGTCACCGTCACCTGGTGCATCGGCCACCTGCTGGAAACCGCCCCGCCCGACGCCTACGACGCCAAGTACAAACGCTGGGTGCTCGCCGATCTGCCGATCGTCCCGCAAACATGGAAAATGCGGGTCAAGCCCAAGACCGCCAGCCAATTCAAGGCGGTCAAGCGCCTGCTGGGGGAAGCCCAGGAACTGGTGATCGCCACCGACGCCGACCGTGAAGGCGAAATGATCGCCCGGGAGCTGGTGGAACATTGCCGTTATCGCGGGCCGATCCAGCGGCTATGGTTGTCGGCGCTGGACGACGCCTCCATTCGCAAGGCCCTGGCCGCACTCAAGCCCGGTGCCGAGACCTTCAGCCTGTATCACTCGGCGTTGGGCCGCTCCCGCGCCGACTGGCTGATCGGCATGAACATGAGCCGCCTGTTTACCTTGCTCGGCCGTCAATCCGGCTACCAAGGCGTGCTGCCAGTGGGGCGCGTGCAAACCCCGACGTTGCGCCTGGTGGTGGACCGCGACCGCAGCATCGCCGACTTCGTGCCGGTGGCGTACTGGGCGATCGATGTCGACCTGCGTCATGAGCACATGACGTTCACCGCCCAATGGCGCGCCGCCGAGGACGCCTGTGACGACCAGGGCCGCTGCCTCAACCCGCAACTCGCCCGGGACGCCGCCGACGCCATGACCCAGGCCGCCCGCGCACAGTTGGTGAAGTTGCGCACCGAACGCATGCGCGAAGTGGCCCCCCTGCCCTTCGACCTGGGCACCCTGCAGGAAATCTGCTCGAAGAAGCTCGGGCTCGGCGCCCAGGAAACCCTGGATATCGCCCAATCCCTCTACGAAACCTACAAGGTCATCACCTACCCGCGCAGTGACTGCGGCTACCTGCCATTGAGCCAGCACAGCGAAGCGCCGAAGATTCTCGCCGCGCTGGGCCGCGCGGATGCGGCAGTGAACGAGTTGATGCCGCATATCGACCCCCAGCGCCGCTCACGAGCCTGGAATGATGCCAAGGTCAGCGCCCACCACGGCATCATTCCCACCGGGGCCGGCAAGGACGTTGGCCAACTCACCGGCAAGCACCGCGCGGTCTACACCCTTATTCGCGCGCGCTACCTGGCGCAGTTTCTGCCCAACCACGAATACGATCGCACCCAGGCGGATTTCGACTGCGCGGGCCAGGCGTTACGCGCGGTGGGCAAAGTCGTGATCGAAGCGGGGTGGAAACGGGCCTTGCCCGAAGCCCTCGCACCGGCCAAGGGGCGCGAAGCCCCGGCCCCCCAGGCCTTGCCAACACTGGTGCAAGGCCAGGAATACGCAGTGGCCAAGGTCAACCTGAAGGACCTGTGGACCCAACCGCCCAAACCCTTCACCGAAGGCGACCTGATCAAGGCGATGAAAAACGTCGCGAAACTGGTGGAAGACCCACTGCTCAAGCAAAAACTCAAGGACACCACCGGCATCGGCACCGAGGCCACCCGCGCCGGCATTATCCAAGGGTTGCTCGACCGGGGTTACCTGGTGAAGAACGGCAAGGCCTTGTCGGCAACCCCGGCAGCCTTCAGCCTGATCGACGCGGTACCCCGCGCCATCGCCGACCCCGGCACCACCGCGATCTGGGAGCAGGCGTTGGACATGGTGCAAAGCGGCGAGATGAGCCTGGAAGAATTCGTCGCCAAACAGGCGGCCTGGATGAGCAAGCAGGTGGCGCGCTGCAACGGCATGCGCATGACCATCATGGGGCCGGCCAGCCCGGCGGGCCGAGGCGCCGCACCGTGGAAAAAGAAGCGCAAGGCCGCACCCCGCAAGACCGCCGGCAGCCCCAAGCGCGGCAAAAAGCCAGCGAATGCGGGATGAAAGGTAAAAAAAACCGGCGAATGACGTTTTTCGACGGGTTTAACGCCGCTTTGGACCTTGCCGCCGCGCGGGCCGTCTAGGATTCTGTAGGGGGAGCCAGACTAACTAAAAAAAACCGGAGTGGTCGCCATGAAAACCGTTGCACAAGTGCTCAAAGCCAAGGACCAGAAAAACCAGGAAGTCCATGTCATCAAACACGACCACACCGTGTTTGAAGCACTGGTCCGGATGTCGGAGAAAAACGTCGGGGCCTTGCCGGTCGTTAAGGATGGCGTGGTGGTAGGCATCATCAGCGAACGTGATTACGCGCGCAAAATCATGCTCAAGGGTCTGTCGTCGGTCACTACAAAGGTCCATGAGGTGATGAGCTCTCCGGTGATCACCGTCGACACCCATAAAAAGGTCGATGAGTGCATGAACATCATGACCGACAGTCACCTGCGCCACCTGCCGGTGGTCGAAGACGGCAAACTGCTGGGCCTGCTCTCCATCGGTGACTTGGTAAAAGAAGCCATTGCCGACCAGGCCGACCTGATCAAACAGCTGGAGCAATACATCCGCGGCGAATAGGGGACCCCATGCTCGACACGCTGGAACATCAAGAGGATCACCTCGACACCCTGCACCGGGCCCTGGCCGAACGGCGCTTTCTGGTGTTGACCGGTGCAGGGATCAGTACGTCGTCGGGGATACCCGATTACCGTGACAGCGAAGGCGTACGCCGGGGCAAGGCGCCGATGATGTACCAGGAGTTCCTGGCCACACCGCAAGCGCGACGCCGTTACTGGGCGCGGGCAATGCTGGGTTGGCCGCGAGTACGTATCGCCCAACCGAACAACGCCCACCGCGCGCTGGCGACCCTGCAGCAACGCCAGCGCATCAGTGGCCTGATCACGCAAAACGTCGACACCCTGCATGATCAGGCCGGTAGCCACGATGTCATCGAACTGCATGGCAGCCTGCATCGAGTACTGTGCCTGGATTGCCAGCTACGCAGCCCCCGCGATGGCGTTCAGCGGCAAATGGAAATCGCCAATCCCTACCTGGCGCAGGTGCATGCCGTCCAGGCGCCTGATGGCGACACCTTGCTTGACCCGACCTTCGAAGAGCAGTTCCAGGTACCCCACTGCCCCCATTGCGATGGCGAACGACTGAAGCCGGATGTGGTGTTTTTTGGCGAGAACGTCGCGCCGGCCACGGCGGCCAGGGCGATGGCCGCAGTGGCGCAGGCCGAGGGCTTGCTGGTGGTAGGCTCTTCGCTGATGGCCTATTCGGCATTTCGCCTGTGCAAGGCGATGGTCGAACAGGGCAAGCCGGTGATCGCCATTAACCTGGGCAAGACCCGAGGCGATGAGCTCTTGCAGGTGAAAATCGAAGCCTCTTGTGAGCGGTTGTTGCCTTTGCTGGCCGAGCGGCTGGGAGCCTAAAGACACCACAGATCAACCCGTCGAAGGGGGCGGTGCGACGATTCGAGTTACCCCCTCCCACCAGGGTCAAGCGCTGAATGGCCACTTGGCGCCGGCGACTAATCAGCACAAAAAATGACGCCCAAGTCACCTTCTCCTGCATCCTCCCGTCCCCACGGCGATTTATGTAGTGATCGAAAATAATCACTACATAACCGTTGACGTAACCTTTTTGTCCTTGCATGATCTAGACGTCTCCCGGATCGGGAGCGTTGGCAACAAGCGTTTTGAACAAGCTCGTCTGACCGCCGAGCTGTTTTTTCCGGATGTGCACTGCCCACAAGGCAGATTGATGAAGCTGACCGGCCCGAAAGGATCGGTACAAGGAGCTCAAACGCTGCTTGTCTTCGTTATGAAACCATTGCGTAGCAGTTCATCAGCAAGACTACATGCATCAGGTTCAAGACCCTGCCCGTATTCGGCAGACAGTCGCTGACGCCCGGTTTTCGGAACCGGAGACAACTTAAACGTGTATTAACGAATCAATTGATAGATCGCCAACTGGTCAAGGGGCTTACACATGAATCTGAACAACCAACCAACTATCGATGAATTGGCTGATATGTTCGCAGCGCAGAAAGACAAACTCGACGACCATATCCTGTGGATTGGTAAATCGGGCGAAGTCAAAATTGACTGCCTGGCGCCCCACACCGAAGAAGCGGAGTTCGACCGCAATAACCGTGAACTGGCGGCGCGCCTGCGGATGTACCGCCGCGGCCAGGGTTATGTCGGTAAAAAAGCGGCTGCCGATCGTAACTTTATCGAGCAAGTGTTCCATACACTTAATACCGAATGGCAGAACATCAAGGGCCAATCGCAAGTTAAAGTGATTGATAAATACTGCTGATAAAAAATCATTACAACATTAAGTCCGCCCGGTTAGCCGAGCGGACTTTTTTATGCGCGCGATTATTTTTTATTCATATAAACCGGCGCTGACGCAAGCGTCACAGCGGGAACCGGCCCTTCCCCGCCTCATCGCGAAAGATGTCAAACAACGCCTGCGCGGCGGCTGACAGTTCATACCCCGGCTTGGTCAACACCCCAATCGGCCGCTCTATCACCGGGTCGGTCAAGGTAATGCAATGGGCTCCCGCCTCCCGCATCTGCTGCGCACATAACGCCGGTACCGCGCTGACGCCCAAGCCGCTGGCAACCATCTTGCCCACGGTTGCCAATTGGTGGCTCTCCAATGCCACCGGTAGCTTGCGTTTTAAAGCGCCCAGGTGTTCTTCGAGCATCACCCGTACCGTAGAGGGCCGCTGCAAGGTAATAAACGGTTGCTCCAGCAGGGTTTGCCAATCGATCTCGGCGTACTGCGCCAGCGGTGAATCGCCAGGCACCACGGCAATGAAGCGGTCCAGGTACAGCGGGGTAAAGAGCAGTGACGAGCCTTCCGCCGGCTCAAACGCCACGCCCAGTTCCACCTGGCGGTCGCGCACCATTTCCAGCACCTGTTCGTTGATCAGGTCGTGTACCGTCACATTCACCTGGGGGTAACGTGCGCGGAATATCTTCAGGATCGGCGGCAACAGGTTACCGGCGAACGACGGCATCGCGGCCACCGTTACCCGCCCCCGCTGCAGGGTGAACAACTGGCGCAGTTCGTCCTCGGCATTGTCCCAGTCAGCCATCAGCCGGCGTGCCAGGGGCAGCAGGGATTCGCCCTCGGGTGTCAGCGCGACATTGCGTGTATTACGGCTGAACAAGCGCCCGCCCAGCCCTTCTTCCAGGCCCTTGATGGTCAGGCTCAAGGCCGATTGGGAGAGGTGCAGGCGTTCGCAGGCAGCGGCAAAACTCAGGCTCTGGGCCACGGCAAGAAAGGCACGCATCTGTTTAACTGTCATGAGGCTACTCCGTAGACGGCTCGACTATGCTGTTTTCTAAATCAATCAACCTTAAAAAACAACTTAACAAATCAATCCGTCGGCGCAACACTTCGTTCAATGGCTGGACCACAAACAATAAAAGAGGTGCATATGGCAGGTTTCGATAAACGCGTGGCGTCCTATGAAGAAGCGCTGGCAGGCCTGGAAGACGGCATGACCGTGCTCGCGGGTGGTTTTGGCCTGTGCGGCATTCCGGAAAACCTCATCGCCGAAATCAAGCGCAAAGGCACCCGCGACCTGACCGTGGTTTCCAATAACTGCGGTGTCGACGGTTTCGGCCTGGGCGTGCTGCTGGAAGAAAAACAGATCCGCAAAGTGATCGCCTCCTACGTCGGTGAAAACGCGCTGTTCGAGAAGCAATTGCTCAGCGGCGAAATCGAAGTGGTGCTGACTCCCCAAGGCACCCTGGCGGAAAAAATGCGCGCAGGCGGTGCTGGCATCCCAGCGTTCTTCACTGCCACCGGTGTCGGCACGCCCGTCGCAGAAGGCAAGGAAACCCGTGAATTCAATGGCCGCCCCTACCTGATGGAAGAGTCCATCACCGGTGATTTTGCCATCGTCAAGGGATGGAAAGCCGACCACTTCGGCAACGTCATCTACCGCCACACGGCCCAGAACTTCAACCCGCTGGCCGCCACCGCCGGCAAGATCACGGTGGTCGAAGTCGAGGAAATCGTCGAACCGGGCGAACTGGAACCGTCGCAGATCCACACCCCTGGCATCTACGTCGACCGGATCATCTGCGGCACCTTCGAGAAGCGCATCGAACAGCGCACCGTCCGCAAATAATCCACGTCCAGAACAATAAGAGGAAGTCACCATGGCTCTCACCCGCGAACAAATGGCTCAACGCGTCGCCCGCGAAATGCAGGATGGTTTTTACGTCAACCTCGGCATCGGCATTCCGACCCTGGTGGCCAACTACATCCCCGAAGGCATGGAAGTGATGCTGCAATCGGAAAACGGCCTGCTTGGCATGGGCCCGTTTCCCACCGAAGAAACCATTGATGCCGACATGATCAACGCCGGCAAGCAAACCGTGACCGCGCGTATCGGCGCCTCGATCTTCTCCTCCGCCGAGTCCTTTGCAATGATTCGCGGCGGCCACGTCGACCTGACCGTGCTGGGTGCGTTTGAAGTCGACGTCCACGGCAACATCGCCTCGTGGATGATCCCCGGCAAGCTGGTCAAAGGCATGGGCGGCGCCATGGACCTGGTGGCCGGCGCAGAAAACATCATCGTGATCATGACCCACGCGTCCAAGGACGGTGAGTCCAAGCTGCTCAGCCAATGCAGCCTGCCGCTGACCGGTGCGAACTGCATCAAGCGTGTACTGACGGACCTGGCCTACCTGGAAATCGAAAATGGCGCTTTTGTCCTCAAGGAACGCGCACCTGGCGTCAGCGTTGAAGAGATTGTGAGCAAGACCGCCGGTAAACTGATCGTCCCGGACAACGTTCCAGAAATGCACTTCCAGTGAGGACTGATTCCATGCAAGACGTCGTGATTGTCGCTGCCACCCGCACCGCCGTGGGCAGCTTTCAAGGTTCGCTGGCCAGCATCCCGGCACCGGAACTGGGCGCTGCCGTGATCCGTCGCCTGCTGGAGCAGACCGGCCTGGACCCGGCCGAAGTCGATGAAGTGATCCTCGGCCAGGTGCTCACCGCCGGCTCAGGCCAGAACCCGGCGCGCCAGGCCTCGATCCTGGCCGGCCTGCCCCATGCCGTACCCGCCCTGACCCTGAACAAGGTCTGCGGCTCGGGCCTCAAGGCCCTGCACCTGGGCGCCCAGGCCATCCGCTGCGGGGACGCCGAGGTGATCGTCGCTGGCGGCATGGAGAACATGAGCCTTGCTCCCTACGTGTTGCCTGCTGCGCGCACCGGCTTGCGCATGGGCCACGCCAAGATGATCGACAGCATGATCACCGATGGCTTGTGGGATGCGTTCAATGACTACCACATGGGCATCACCGCCGAGAACCTGGTGGACAAATACGGTATCAGCCGTGAAGCCCAGGACGCCTTCGCCGCCGCGTCCCAGCAAAAAGCCGCGGCCGCCATTGAAGCCGGGCGCTTTGCCGATGAGATCACGCCGATCCTGATTCCCCAGCGCAAGGGCGACCCGATTGCCTTTGCAGTGGATGAACAGCCGCGCGCCGGCACCACCGCCGAATCCCTGGCCAAGCTCAAGCCGGCGTTCAAGAAAGACGGCAGTGTCACCGCCGGCAACGCCTCCAGCCTCAACGACGGCGCCGCTGCGGTGCTGCTGATGAGCGCGGACAAAGCCAAGGCCCTGGGCCTGCCGGTGCTGGCCCGTATCGCCAGCTACGCCAATGCTGGCGTCGACCCGGCAATCATGGGCATCGGCCCGGTCTCGGCGACCCGTCGTTGCCTGGACAAGGCCGGCTGGAAACTGGGCGACCTGGACCTGATCGAAGCCAACGAGGCCTTCGCCGCACAATCCCTGGCGGTGGGCAAAGAGCTGGAATGGGACGCCGACAAGGTCAACGTCAACGGCGGCGCCATCGCCATCGGCCACCCGATCGGTGCTTCAGGCTGCCGCGTACTGGTGACCCTGCTGCATGAAATGATCAAGCGCGACGCCAAGAAAGGCCTGGCGACGCTGTGCATCGGTGGCGGCCAAGGCGTGGCCCTGGCACTCGAACGCAGCTGATAAAAGAGCAACACTGAAAAGGCCCGGCTCCACGAAAAGCCAGGCCTTTTCTTTACGCGGCTTCCCTGAAAAAACACAGTCCTACTGTGGAAGGGGGCTTGCTCCCGATAGAAGCGGGTCAGCTACAGATGTATTAACTGACCCACCCTCATCGGGGGCAAGCCCCCTCCCACATCAGCTCTTCATTGCCTGTCAGATTGAGGCACGGCAAACACCGCATTAGCCCGCGCGACCACCTTCTCCCCCACCCGCAAACCCACGGTGGCAAACGCCATCTGCCGCCCCCGCTTGTGATGCTCCAAGCGCACGGTGATCCACTCCCCCACCTGCACCGCTCCCAGGTAATCAACCGTCATGCTTGCCGTAATCAACGGCAACGGCGGCTCACTGGAAAACGCCATGGCATACCCCATGCCGATATCCGCCAGCGTCGCCAACACCCCGCCATGCACCGTGCCGCGTCCATTGGCGTGACGGTTGTCGGCACGCAAGCCGATCTCCAGTTGCAGGCCCTCCCCCCGGCAATACGCCGGGCCCAGCAGGTCAAGGAGTGGACTGCTTCGGGGCAGCGAGACAAAACCTTCGGGCACAGCGTGAGCGATCATGGCGAGTACGTCCCTGGAATAAGGCTTGAGGTGTACGCCGGGTCCGAAACGACGGCCATCACCATCAGCGCTGCAAATCCCCTGGGATGCTTTGCGTTAATTGGCCAGACCCGCTTTAATCGCCGCCAATGTCTCCTGCACACCTCAAGGAATCGCAATGCGCCACCTGGACGGCAACTCCCACCCGCTCCGCATGCCTCTGATGATCTTGTTCGCCGGCCTCGCCCTGGCCGGCTGTTCGCCCAAGGACCACTCCCGCGCCACGGTGATCAGCGGCGAACAAGGCCGGGCCGGCGCGCAACTGGCCTATGAACATGAGTTGACCCTGGCCCTGCCTGGCGCCTTGCTCGCACCACGCATGCAGGCCACTCGCGAAGCCTGCGAGTCCGCGCGGTTTGGCGCCTGCAATATCCTCGGCATCACCGAAGACGGTAATGGCGGCGAGATCATCCTGCGCATCGCGCCTGGCGGCGTGGAACCGATGGTCACCCTGGCTGCCGAAGGCGGCAAACTCGGGCAGCGCATCACCCGCGCCGAAGACCTGGCCGATGCGGTCGCCGATGTGCGCCGTCGCCAGGATCGGCTGCAAGCCCAGCAGCAACGCCTCGACGAACTGGCCAAGCGCAAAGACATCACCGTCAGCGACCTGATCGCCTTGAGCAAGGAGCAAGCGGGCATCGAAAACGAGTTGCAGGCATTGGCCCAGGTCGCTGCCGGCCAGCAACATCGCCTCGATACCAACCGCGTAACGCTGAACTTCCGCTCCTCCGACGGCGCGAATCCAGCGTCACGCTTCAGCCGGATGTTCAGCAACCTGGGCACGAACCTGGTGGACGGCACCGCAGACGCCCTGGAGCGCGCCAGCTACGTGCTGCCGTTCGTGATCCTGGCGTTTCCGGTGGTGTGGTTGTGGGTGTGGCTATGGCGCAGATTCGTTGTGTCGCACAGGCTTGCTGTGGCGAGCGGGCTTGCCCCGCGTCGGGCTGCGAAGCAGCCCCGGAATCAGGAGCCAAAAGATACCTGATACACCGCATTCTGCTTTATTGGGGCTGCTTCGCAGCCCGACGCGGGGCAAGCCCGCTCGCCACGACAAGCCTACTAGCCAGAGCAAGCCTACTGGCCAGAGCAAGCCCGCTCGCCACAGTGATTCGGTGTCAGCGCTTCATACAACGCTGATACCGCTCATCCACGCGCTTGGCAAACCACGCCGTGGTCAGGTTACGGGTGATCTTCGGGCTCTTGAGCACAATGCCCGGCAGGATCGCCCGGGGCAGCGGCTTGCCAGCAGCTTTGTCGGCCAGGGCAAACACCCGTGTGTAGAGGGTTGTTTCTTCAAAATCCAGCTGCTCACCCTGCTCCAGTTGGCTACGGATGCTGGGGTTGCGCATGTCAAGCTTCGCGCCCAATGAGCGCACCGCCAGTTCGGTGGTGCCGGGCAACAAGGAACCGTAGTTGATCAGGTCGCCATCCAGCGCCAGTTCTTTACCCGAGACACGGCTGACAGCAGCCTGGAACGCCGCATTACGGCTGGCGTACCAACCCGCATTGAAGTCGGCGAAGCGATACAGCGGCTGCTCGTAGCTCACCGGATACCCCAGTAAATGGGCGATACCAAAATACAGGCCGCCACGCCGGGTAAAGACCTCGCGGCGAATCGTCCCCTCCACCGTGTAGGGATAACCCCGCGCGTGTTTTTGCGCAAAATCGATGCTGACCTGCATGGGCCCAGCAGTGTGCACTGGGTTGAAACCGCCAAACAGCGTGTTGCCCAAAGGCACCATGCTGATGAAATCGTCGAAAATACCGCTGAGGTCTTTCTCCGTGCGCGCGGCGTTCAAGCGATCGGCGTAGGACTTGCCGGTGGGTGAACGCAATTGCAGCGCACTGCGTACGACAAATGCCGGCACATGGACCTTACCGGCACGGCGCAGGATTTCATCCTGGGCGATCTTGCCCATGCCGGGTACTGCCGGGTCGACCTGGTAGGTGGACTCTTGCTCGGTCACCGCCAACACAGCGCAGATATTTTCAGTACTGGGGTAGATATTCTGGGTGTCGAAGGCCGTGTAAATGTCTTGGGCCCACCCATTCCGGTCCGCCACCGTTGAGGGCAGCAGTCGCACGATCTGCGCTTTCACCTCAGCCTCGCTGCGCTCCGGCTGTTGCGGGGCCCGCGATGTAGAGCAGCCGGCCAGCACCAGCAAGGGGGTGAGGCACAGGATCAGGCAGCGTACGGACATGGGGCTTCCTTGAAAGACAATGGTCAGGCATTGCGGGGTTCGACCGGTAAGTCTAACGCGGGTTCGCCAATCGCCCCTCTCGCCCTCCCGGGTCGAACGTGACAGGATCTATCAACGACCATTCCTACACGGAGTTTGAATGCCATGCTTAGCCTGAACTTTTTCGTCACCTGCCTGATTGTCGTGCTGATTCCCGGCACCGGCGTGATCTTCACCGTGTCCACAGGCCTCACGGCCGGCAAGCGCGCCAGCGTCTTCGCCGCCCTGGGCTGCACGGCGGGCATCCTCCCCCACCTGCTGGCGTCGGTGCTTGGCCTGTCCGCGCTGCTGCACACCAGTGCGCTGGCCTTCGAAGCGTTGAAGTACGCCGGCGTCGCCTACCTGTTGTACCTGGCGTATGCCACCTGGCGGGATCGCTCGGCCTTCGCCATGAACGACGCGCCAACGGTCGCGACTGCACACAGTTTGATGGTCCGCGGTTTCCTGCTGAATATTCTCAACCCCAAGCTGACCATTTTCTTCCTGGCCTTCCTGCCCCAGTTCGTCACCCCAGGCAGCACCGCGCCCGCCCTGCAAATGCTGGTGCTGAGCGGCGTGTTCATGGCGATGACCTTTGCGGTGTTTGTGGTCTATGGCCTGCTGGCCAACGGGTTCCGCCGTACGGTGGTCGAGTCGCCACGGGTGCAGAACTGGTTGCGGCGCAGTTTTGCGGCGGCGTTTGCGGGGTTGGGGCTGAACCTGGCATTTGCGCAGCGTTGAAAGCTTACATTCGCCGGGCCGCAAAGCCCTTTCGAGCTGGGCCGAAAGAAGACGAAACGTCCCACCCGATCGCCGGATAACCTCTACTCCCCTTCCCTGAGAACATCTGCAAAGTCCCTCGCCTGAATACACAGTGCGAGGGATTGCAGATGGCGTTTTTTATTGAGGCCCCGATGGCGGGGGCTGCCGCTTGAACCCGGCCATTGGCAGGTTAGTCCTGACCCCAATGGACGTGAAGACGGTCGACGTTGAAGGCGTCTTCCGCGACTTTCGTGAATGCCTCAACACCTTTGACACCTGGGCGGCGAGCTTCTGGAGCTTTTCGGCACTCGATGTCGAGCAGGTATTCAAGGTAGGGGATGAGGTGGCGCTGGTCGCACCGACGACCCGTTCCCTCTATCCGAGCAGCACCGTCGCCACATGCCGGGCCGATGGCACGCTGACGCTGGTGCATATGTTCCAGAGCACGCGCTTCGTCCCCATCGGCAATACACCGGTGGTGCTGCAACGCGTTGATCCAAACGGCGGCCCGCTGGGTGAACCGATCCACAAAACCATCGGCCCGAGCGGCATCCTCGAAATCACCGAGTGCGATCGCAACCAGCAGTACCAAATCACCTTCTATCCCAACGTTTCCAAGGATCACGTCAAGGCGCTGTATGCGTCTTATCAGTCGGTGATCGCCGAGCTGGAAGTGCGCCTGCGTGAAGAGTGGGCCGGCGCTTTCCAAGCTCAGTGGCAAGGCTATACGGACACCAGTCCACTGGACCGGCGCAGGCTGCTGGAGACCGCGTTCCTAAGTGGTATCGGCAAAGCGCTCTACAGCCTGTGGGACAACATTACGCAGCTGTATGAGCTGCTGAAGGACATCAAGCCCAACAGCGAAAAGCTGCTGCAATACCTCTCCCAGGCCGAGCTCGATGAGCTGTTGAAGCTGGGCAACGACAAGATCGCCCATGGCCTGCTGATCCTCAGCGATGAGCCGCTGCTGTTCATCTATGTGTCGGCGATGGTCAGTTGGATGCGCCTGCTGCCGCCCCCGCAAATGCATGAACTGTGGGGCGAGATCACCGGTGAGGTGCTGATCAACCTGCTGCTGATTCGGGTGACGGCCGGGATGGGGGTTGCGGTGCGCCTGGGCTCCCAGGTGCTGAGCCAGGTCAAGTCCGGACGGGCGCGGGAGCTGCTGCAGTTGCTCGCCAAGCAGGTTGCAGGACCGACGTTGGAGCCCCATGTGGCAGCGGCGAAACCGTTGTTGCTCGGCGGCTCGATGATCTCGAAGTCTGTACCTGTTGCACCGCTGAAGGCGGGTGAGAACCTGGTTTCAAACTCGGTGCCGGCAGTTCGAAACAAGCGCCCGCAAACGGTATTGGTCAGGCAAGAGCACGTGGATGATGCGCCTGTTTCGGGGAAAAACCCTGCGGGGGATGCTGCCGCGTCTTCGGACAAGACCGTCACCAACGGCTGCCCGGTGTCGATGGTTACCGGCGAGGAGCTGCTCACCCTGACCGATGGCACGCTGGACGGGATTTTGCCGTTCGAGTGGACCCGGTTGTACCGCACCAGTGCGGTGGAAGTGGATTGCGGGTTGGGCTTTGGCTGGAGTCATTCGCTGGCGCACAGGCTTTCTGTGGTGGGCGATTCGGTCGTCTGGATTGACCATGAAAACCGCACGACTGAGTTTCCACTGCCCACCGCTGCTCGCCCCGCGATCACCAATAGCCTGGCTGAAGCGGCGATCTATCTGGGCGCTTCGCCGGATGAACTGGTGCTGGCCCAGGCGGCGCGGTTTTATCACTTTCGCGACGGAGTATTGGTCTCGATCAGTGATGCGTATGACAACCGCCTGCGAATTTTCCGAGACGTATTGGGGCGCATTGAGCGGTTGGATAACGGCGCGGGCCGGTCGCTGTTTTTGCGCTATGAACGGGGCCGCATTGTGGCGGTGGACTACCAGGTTCAGCGCGCCAAGGGGCATGAACCCTACGTCTGGGTGACGGAGCAGCACGTTGTTGCCTACGCCTATGACAACGCTGGACGGCTGGTCTCGGCGACCAATGCCGTCGGCGAAAGCGAGGTTTACCGCTACGACGATAAGCACGTCATTCTCGAGCGGCAATTGGCCGGCGGGGCGAGTTTCTTCTGGGCGTGGGAACGGTCTGGCAAGGCGGCGCGATGTGTCCGGCATTGGGCCAGTTTTTCGCAGATGGACACGCGCTATGTGTGGAGTGACGACGGGCGCGTCACGGTGCACAACGCCGATGGCAGTCAGGAAGTGTATGTCCATGACGACCGGGCGCGGCTGGTGCAGCGGATTGATCCGGACGGTGCGCAGCACTTCAAATCCTACGATGACAAAGGTCGGCTGACGATTGAGCAAGATCCGCTGGGGGCGGTGACGGCGTATCAGTACGACGAAGCCGGGCGCTTGGTCGCGCTGTTTCCGGGGGATGACGAGCCGACGTCCTACGAGCATGACAATGGCTTCGTACGCGTGGTGCGCCGGGGTCAGGCGCTGTGGAAGTACGAGCGTAATGACCAGGGCGACATTACGCGTAAGACCGATCCCGACGGCCATGTCACCGACTACAGCTACGACCAATACGGACAACTGGTGGGGGTTTGGTACCCGGATCACAGCTGCCAGCGGCTGGTGTGGAATGAGCGCGGGCAACTGCTGGAGCAGACGCGGCCCAATGGCGGTGTGCGGCGCTATCGCTATGACGACTTGGGTCGACAGATTGCCCGCGAGGATGAGCATGGCGCGCTGATCCAGTATCAATGGGATGCCGCCGGGCGCTTAGTCAGGCTAACCCAAGCGGACGGCGCCACGCGCGAATACAGCTACAACCCCTACGGAAAAATCACCGCCGAACGCGATGAACTCGGACGAGTCACCCGCTACGAATACGCCGACGGCCTGCACCTGATCAGCCGCCGTATCAATGCCGATGGCACCCAGGTCCACTACCGCTACGACAACGCCCGGTTACTGCTGACCGAGATCGAAAACGAGGTTGGCGAGACCTACCGGCTCGACTACCACCCCAACGGCCTGATCCAGCAGGAAGTCGGGTTTGATGGGCAGCGTACCGCTTACGCCTACGACCTCAACGGCAACCTGCAGGAAAAGACCGAACACGGCGACGATGGCAGTCAGCTCGTTACTCGTTATGAGCGAGACCACGCCGGACGCCTTGTACGAAAAACCCTCCCCGACGGTAACCTTGTTGAATATACCTACGACCGCCAAGGCAACCTCCTCAGCGTCGACGACGGTCACTGGGCGTTAGCCTACGAATACGATAGCCAAAACCGTCTCACCGCCGAACACCAAGGCTGGGGCACCTTGCGCTATGGCTACGACGCGTGCGGTCAGCTGAAACACCTGCGTTTACCCGATAACAACCGCCTCACCTTCAACCACGACAAAGGTGGCCACCTCGCCACGGTTGAATTGAATGGAGAAATGCTCACTTCCCATCTGTTCAACGCCGGCCGCGAAAGCCAACGCCAACAGGGCCAGCTCCTCAGCCACTACCACTACGACGAACAACACCGCCTGCACGCCCACACCGTCGCGCAACAGGGCACCCCCCTCTACCAACGCCACTACGACTACGACAAAAGCGGCAACCTCACCCGTCTAGTCGACAGCCGCAAAGGCGAACACCACTACCACTACGACCCCCTCGCCCGCCTCACCCGCGCCGACCACTCGCAAGCCCCGCAGGAACGCTTCGCCCACGACCCGGCCGGCAACCTGCTCATGCAAGACCGCCCCGGCCCCGACATCGTCGCCGGCAACCGCCTGATGATCCAGGGCGACCGCCACTACGACTACGACGCCTTCGGCAACCTGATCCGCGAACGGCGCGGCAAAGACCATCAACTCGTCACCGAGTATCGCTACGACTGCCAGCATCGGCTGATCGGCATTACCCAGCCCGACGGCCAAACCGCGAGCTATCGCTACGATCCGTTTGGGCGACGAATCAGCAAAACCGTCGACAACATCACCACCGAGTTTTTCTGGCAAGGCGACAAGCTCATCGCCGAACACCACGCCGAAAAGCATCGCAGCTACCTCTACGAACCGGACAGCTTTCGCCCACTGGCGCTATTGGAAGGCTTCGGCCCAAAAGAAACGAAGCCCTACCACTACCAACTCGACCACCTCGGCACACCGCAGGAACTCACCAATCCCGAGGGCGAAATCGTCTGGTCCGCGCACTACCGCGCCTACGGCGAAATCACCCGGCTCGACATCGGAACAGTCGACAACCCACTGCGTTTCCAGGGCCAGTACTTCGATCAGGAAAGCGGGCTGCACTACAACCGCCATCGCTACTACAATCCGGATGTTGGTCGTTACCTGACACCGGATCCGGTGAAGTTGGCGGGTGGGATCAATGGGTACCAGTATGTGCCCAATCCTACGGGGTGGGTGGATCCACTAGGTTTAAGCACCTGCCCTGGTGACGAATGCAAGCCTGGCGCTCCTCCTATCCTTCCGAAGTCTAGCGTTAATGAAGGCGCGCCAGCTCTACCTCAACTGACGCGCACTCAACGACAGGCGAGAATAGATGAACTGAAAGAGGCAAATGCAAAACAAAAAGTACTGGGTTGGGAACAGAAATACGATATGCACTCGGTTGAAAAGCATGGCCCGGAGATACCAGACAACGCTTTAAAGCAACGATCTATTGATGGAACAAGTCCAACCACTGGAAAAAGAGAAACTATCAATTCCAGCTCCCAATTTAAAACCTGGGGAATGCAGCTTCACGCTATAAATAAAGCCATGGGCAGGATGCAAGGCAATTCACCATTTCCTACAGGTCTTGATGGAGGAGGTAACCCCGTGGTTATAGTCGAGCTACCCGGAGCCGGACGCGGCTACAAACCTAACCGCCGAGACGTAAACGATCCTAAGTACATTGAAAACATGGACAGAGCAGAGGTCAGATTTGATAGAAACAATCCAACTCGACCATTTACCGCATTCCCTAAGTGAGCAGACGATGCTGAAGTGCCCATTCATGAATACTCCCTACGCCCCTAACATCTCTCATATATTAGGAGCTTTATCGATATACGACCTTGAGAACACGGTCGAAAAAGAATTACGACAGTACAACCCTAACAATGAAAAAGACAGAGAAATAATTATAATTTCTTATATTCTTAAGGATCTTATGTATCTCTCCTACAGGCATCGCTTCGTGTTGATGTCTGCACTCAGGAGTGTGCTAGACAAACCCGACTTTGACTTTGCGAGAGAATTCGAAAGTGATTACGACGAACACATAACTATGGCTTGGGACGAAACGGAAATCGCCGACCCTAGAGGCTTCTTCGCCGATATCTACCGGCTAGCCAATGAGGTATGGAAAGACGACCTGCAAAAAGCCAGCCTCGAAGACCAGTCAACGTGGTAACACCACCACTTTCCCTGACAGCCCAAAACGCTGTGGCGAGCGAGCTTGCTCGCGTTGGGCTGCGAAGCGGCACCAGTCAGGGCAATGCGGGGTTTCAGGTAGTTCTGCGGTGTCGGTTTTGGGGCTGCTACGCAGCCCAACGCGAGGCAAGCTCGCTCGCCACAGGAACTCGCTTGCCTCAAGAAATGGGTCACCACGGAGTTTCGCCTGGCCTTGGAAAAATGCGGAAAAATGGGAACAAAACTATTAATAGGCTTAAGTTAAAGCTCACTGTTTTCAGTCAAATAAATCCGCCCCTTTGTCCCTAGTCACAGGGATCAATTGAACTCGATATATCGAGCACAGCTGATCTTCAGAAGAAACGGAGACATGGGAAAAATTATTGGTGAAGGGTATTCCAGCGAAGAAATCAAATATAGTCAACAACGCAAAGCTCGAGTAATACTGGACAAAAATGGAAATCCCAAAACGGCTTACACCGAGGAATAAAAATGAAAAACAAACCAAGCATGTCAATAATTCGCGGACTACTGTTCACTTATGACATTGAAAATACGGATGATTTAAAAAGAGAAAATCTTATTTCGTCAAAAAATATAAACAATGAAAAAGAGCTTATTGAACTACTTGACGAACTGACCAAACCGGAATTCCTGTCACACACTAAACAGGAGCAAGAGTGGTTCATTGACTCGATCGAACACTATTTATCCATCGGAGACAACTTCGACTCAATATTCAAAACAATGGCAACTTATTTCGGTGAACCTGTAATTAATCAGCAAATGTTCATGAGAACGCTGCTCGGTCGATTGAGGCAATACCGTAACACTCAGTAATCGCAAAAAAGCAGCAATTAAACAAATCCACCGCCCTTTGTCTCGAACGGATAAACACTAAAGATACCTTATATGCCCCCCACTTCACGATAACGGCACACATAAAGGCTATTCGCCAATCAATCCAAATAGACAATAAAAAATGAAAAGCATAGAAATAGCCATAATTAATAATTCTCTTAGAGAAATGGCCACCATTGAATATGACGGAAGCATACCCTCTCTCTCCATAATATTTAGCAATGGTGCAAAAAGAACATATACCGATACAGATATTTTCATCTGTTTTGGTTTATTAAGAAAAGAGTTCAGCGACATAACTTTCCTGTGCAAAGGCTCTAAAATAAATGTCTACCCGTCCGCAATGGCATCCCAAATGTCAAGTGGAATCGTGGCATACGAAGTTGAAATGGGCGATCCAGAGGCCAAGCTGGTCCGCATATTCGATTATGAAGAAAACGAACTGACTAACGATGTTAACGAGCACATTCTTTATGGTAACAAATGGGCTAAATCAATTTAGACAAACCATAAATCACTCACTCGAGAAGGCTCAGCAGAAATAAAAAATGGAATACCAAAAAATTCAGGTCATACGTAATAATATAAAAATCGAAACAACCGTAAAATATGACCCCGTAAATAGGCTGATGTGGTTTTCAGAATCCAATAACTTCAGAAAACTTTATCAAGGAAAAGACATATACGTGTGCTTGGCAAAAGTCAGAGCGGAATTCCCACACATGACATTTTTGTGCAAGGGCGCAAAGATAAACGTCATGCCTTCAAGAATGGCTTCTCAGATGAGCGCGGGACTCGTCGCATACGAGATGACACTAGGCAAACACGCAGATCAAGACAATATAGTTCATTTATTTGACTACGAAGAAAACAACCTAACAAACGATCCGCAAGTACAAATTGATTTTTTCAAGACTTGGCTAGCCTCAATAGGCGCGAAAGACTATGAAAAACTCAATTAAACCTTTTTAAATAAGTCGAAAGAACAACTTTTCAGATCATGCCTACGACCTGTGGCGAGCAGGCTTTGCTCGCACTGGACGGCGAAGCGACCCCAGTCATGCAAGACCAGAAAGGGAACAGAAAAATGGGGACAAAACTATTAATAGGCTTAAGTTCAAACTCACTGTTCTCAATCAAATAAATCCATCCCTCTGCCTCCCCTTTGTCTCGCAATATAAAAATGAACAAAACCTCAACAGAACTTCAACATTTTTTTGGCGCCTACTTTAATCAGGACTGGACAGAAAATCATGCCTCTGCTGACGAGGTCATTGATAGCTTTCTACTCGAGTCGCCTACCGATGTAGTATTGACTGTAAGAAATCAAATTTTAGACCTAATTACTTCTTACACAAACGAGTCAGGTTTCCAAGAAAATCTGTTACATAAGCAGTATTGTTACTATTATTATCCAAATCAATGGGCTTCAGGACCACTATGGCTGGATCACGTACTCCAAAAACTCGAAAATCACTTACTCGGGGAATAAAATTGAGAACCCGCCTCACCGAAACTGACACGTGCGGAGCGACAGGTAAAGCTTGATAAGCTTACGACCAGATAGTTATCAGAAAGGGGGGCAGTACTATTTATAGGCTAATTTTTTTGTGCCGAGACAACATATAGACGTACCAACTTCGAAACATCTCGCGATCCCACGGACATGGGGAAAAAATCGGAGAGGGCTATAAAAAAGACACATTTGAATATGGAAAACAACGAAAAGCAACAGTAATACTAGATACAGACGGAAACCCAATTACCGCCTATACGGACTACTGATATGAAACATCAGCCTAAACTTTCAATTCTCCGCAGCCTTTTATTCACCTACAACATCGAAAACCTTGACGACTCCGAAAGAGAGATCTTCATTGCATCAAAAAATATAAACAATGACAAAGAACTCGCCGAGTTATTTGACACACTTACCAAACCTGAATTTATCAAATACAAGAAAGACGAAAGGGAATGGCATATCAACACCATCCGGCACTTCTTAAATACAGACGAAAACTTCGAGTCCGTATTTTATCTTTTTGATACTTATTTCAACGACGAAATAACTGACAAAAGGCAATTCATGAAAGTCTTGCTTGACTGCCTTGACAAATACAATGCAGAAGCTATGAACAACAAATAAAAACTAATTATACAGCCGAAATAAACAAATAAAATTCAGACCAACGATTGAAGAAAATCTCATTCACCCAATCACAAAATTCAAATGCCACAGAATGCAGTTAGTCAGGGAGATGAAGTATTTAAGGTAAATCAGGGGTTTAGGGCTGCTACGCAGCCCAACGCGAGCAAGCTCGCTCGCCACAGGGTTTGCACTGTTCTCAGATACCGGCCAACGCCAAGTCCATCGCGAAGTAGGTGAAGATCAAATCCGCACCCGCGCGTTTGATCGAGCCGAGGGTTTCACGCACCACCCGATCCTCATCAATCGCCCCCGCCTGGGCACCGAACTTGATCATCGCGTATTCGCCGCTGACCTGATACGCCGCCACCGGCAGGCGCGAGGCTTCGCGGATGTCGCGGATGATGTCGAGGTAGGCACCGGCCGGTTTGACCATCAGCGCGTCCGCGCCTTCCTGTTCGTCGAGCAGCGATTCGCGCACGGCTTCGCGGCGGTTCATCGGGTTCATCTGGTAGCTCTTGCGGTCGCCCTTGAGCGCGCTGCCACCGGCTTCGCGGAACGGGCCGTAGAGGGCCGAGGCGAATTTGGTGGAGTAGGCCATGATCGGGATATGGGTGAACCCGGCGTCATCCAGGGCGCGGCGAATCGCCTGGACCTGGCCGTCCATCGCCGCCGACGGTGCAATCACATCGGCTCCGGCGCGGGCGGCGGCAACGGCTTGCTTGCCCAGGTTGACCAGGGTCGCGTCGTTGTCGACGTGGGCACCGTGCATTACGCCGCAGTGGCCGTGGTCGGTGTATTCACAGAAGCAGGTGTCGGACATCACGATCATTTCCGGCACGGCGTCCTTGATGATCGAGGACATGCGCGAGACCAGCCCGCGTTCCTTCCAGGTGTCACTGCCACTGGCGTCCAGGTGGTGGGACACGCCAAAGGTCATCACCGACTTGATCCCCGCACGGGCATAGCGCTCGACCTCATGGGCCAGCTTCTTCTCGGGAATACGCAACACCCCCGGCATGCTGGTGATCGGCACGAAGTCGTCGATTTCTTCTTCGACGAAAATCGGCAATACCAGATCGTTGAGGGTGAACTCGGTTTCCTGGAACAAGCTGCGCAGTTCCGGGGAGCGGCGCAGGCGGCGTGGGCGGGCTTGGGGGAACTGGCTGGTCATGGCTTTCCTGACTGAAGACTGAAAACTTTGGGGCGAAAGCTTATGCCCCTTGGCCCCGGCAGCACAAATGCCCAGGGGCCAACAGTGTATTGCCAGGCTCGTAATAATTCATTGATCTAGAGCTGTAGACGCCCTTCGATGCACACCGCCACTGCCCCACCGACCCAGATTTCATCGCCCTGGCGCTCGATGTGAATGCGCCCCGCACGCCCTATGGCCGTGCCCTGGCTGACCACATAACGCTCCGGCGCCAGCCCCTCGCTCAGTAGCCACTGCGCAATGCCGGCATTCAAGCTGCCGGTGGCCGGGTCTTCCTGGGCGCCATCGCCTGCGACAAAGGCACGCACTTCAAAGTGCGCCTCCACGTCATCGTGGGCTGGGTTGCAAGGGGCTATGACACCCACGGCCAAACCGAGCAGTTGCGAATAGTCTGGCTGCAAGCCTAGGACTTGATTGCGATCGGCCAACATTATCGCCAGCCAATCGGCCCCGTTATCAACCCATTGGCTGCGCACAATCGCTTGCGGCTCCAGGCCCAAGGCCAGGCGCACGCGCTCGACCAATGGCGCTTCCACCGGGCCGTCGCGCAATAACGGCGGCGCAATAAACGCCAGTTCATCCCCTTGACGGCGGACACGCACCAGGCCGATTTCACATTCCTGGATGATCTCCTCGCCCTTGGGGATACCTCCGGCTTGGAGCCACGCATGGCAACTGCCCAATGTGGGGTGCCCGGCGAATGGCAGCTCCTTCAAGGTAGTGAAAATTCGTACGCGGTAGTCGGCCCGTGGATCACGGGGTGTCAGCAAAAATGTGGTCTCACTGAGATTGGTCCACCGGGCAAAGTCGGCCATTTGCTGGTCGCTGAGGCTATCGGCGCCCAGCACCACGGCCAGCGGATTACCTTTGAGCGACTCGCGGCTAAATACATCCAGTTGTTTGAAATCGAAAGTCGGCATGCTCAGCTCGGAATGTTCAAGCCACGGATCACGGCTGGCCGGGCAACAAAACCGTCCAGCGCGCGCAGTACATTGGGGAAGTCGGCAATGCCGACCAGATCGCCCGCTTCGTAGAAGCCGATCAGGTTGCGAATCCACGGGAAAGTGGCGATGTCGGCGACGCTGTAGTCGTCGCCCATGATCCAGGTACGCCCCAGCAAGCGTTTCTCCAGCACCGCCAACAAGCGTCGGGATTCGGCGACGTAGCGGTCGCGCGGGCGTTTGTCTTCGTAGGCCTTACCGGCGAATTTGTTGAAGAACCCCACCTGGCCGAACATCGGACCGATGCCGGCCATCTGAAACATCAGCCACTGAAGGGTTTCGTAGCGGGTGGCCGGGTCTTCCGAGAGCAGTTGGCTGGTCTTTTCCGCCAGGTAAATCAAGATCGCGCCGGACTCGAACAGCGCCAACGGCTGGCCGCTGGGGCCATTGGGGTCGATGATCGCGGGAATCTTGTTGTTGGGGTTCAGGGACATGAACTCGGGCGACAGCTGGTCCTGGGTGTCGAAACTGACCTTGTGCGCTTCATAGGGCAGGCCCAGCTCTTCGAGCATGATCGAGACCTTGACTCCGTTAGGCGTGGGCAGCGAGTACAGCTGCAGGCGCTCAGGGTGCTGGGCGGGCCATTTGCTGTTGATCGGGAAGGCAGCGAGCGAATTCATCGGGAAACCCCAAGGCAGAAAGTCACCATGATAGCCACCCGCCTGCCGTCGTGCATAAGTCATCATTGCGCAACATTGGCGGGCTAATGTCCCGCACGGGCGAACCAAAGTGCCCAAGCGCACTCTTACATGCGCCCGAACGGTAAATGGAGGCACCTCGCTGTATCGACAGGGAACACACCGCAGGACGCCATCGGCGTGACTGGGGCCAGGCTTGTCCGCCTTAACCTGACGCATGAAGACTCGAACCTACAATGAAGATCAAGCCTCTGCGCCATGTACAACGACTGAAACGCTATTCCTACATTACGCTGCCGCTGCTGCTGGTCAGCGCCGCCATGGTCGCCGCCCTCGACGCTCGCGAAAGCCGCGCCCAACCGGTGGATGGCGTGCAAACCCTGGTTTTCCTGCGCCACGGCGAAAAACCCGCCGGCGGCCTGGGCCAGCTCAATTGCCAGGGCCTGAACCGTGCGATGAACCTGGCCACTGTATTGCCGGAAAAATTCGGCAAGGCCAACTTCGTGTTTGCCGCCAACCCCACGCGCAATATCGAAGAAGGCGAAAAAGATAACTCGTACAGCTACATTCGCCCCCTGATGACCATCAGCCCCAGCGCGATCAAGCTCGGCCTGCCGGTGAACATCAAGTTTTCGGCCAATGACACCAGCGCCCTCGCCGACGAACTGGTGGAAGACAAGTACCACAACGCCATCATCTACACCGCCTGGTCCCACGGTTACCTGCCGGAGTTGATCAACAAGGTGGCCAGTGAAGCGGTGGGCGAAAAGCACACCATCACCAATGACTGGTCCGGCAGTGACTACGACACGCTGTATGTGCTGACGCTGACCTGGCACAACGGCAAGGCCTCGTTGCTGAGCCGTAACTACAAGCAAGGGCTGAATAACGGCGACGAAACTTGCCCACAGGCGACCCAGGCCAGCGCCGATCTCTGAAGCGCAGCGTTTCGGCTTGAGCTTTGCTCACGCAGGAGCGTGGGTATGATCGAAGGCAAGGGCGTATGATGCTGCGTTCTTGACTCGCCTGCGGAACCTTTCCATGCCCAACCTCACCTCCACCCAGCCCAACCGAGGCTGGTCATTCTGGTGGAAACCAACGTTATTCCTGCTGGTGGCCTGCGTGGGCCTCTACTACGTGAAGTGGTCGCCTTATTACCTCAAGGCATTTGTGGCCGCCGATAACCACAGCATCGGCGCCTCGATTCTCAATGACCAGCAAAGCTCGCCGCTGGCCGCGGCGCTGGCCTATGCCCAGGTGTATTTCCTGGCGATCTGGAAAGCCGCTGTGTTGGCGGTGATCCTTGGTTCCTTGCTGCAGGTCCTGATCCCTCGCGATTGGCTGTTGCGCCTGTTCGGCCGCGCCGGGCTGGGTTCGACCTTGCGCGGCGGGCTGTTCGCCTTGCCGGGGATGATGTGCAGTTGCTGCGCGGCACCGGTCGCGGCAGGCATGCGCCGCCAGCGGGTGTCGGTGGGCGCCGCGCTGGCGTTCTGGATCGCCAACCCGGTGCTGAACCCGGCCACGCTGGTGTTCATGGGGTTTGTGCTGGGCTGGGGGTTTACGGCGTTGCGGCTGGTGGCGGGGATTGTGCTGGTGGTGGGGGTGTCGATGGTGGCACAGCGCATCGCCCGGCCTGAACAGGTGCCGGAAGCGGCATTGGAGGCTGTAGCCGAAGCCAGCAGCACGGAGTCGCAACCGTTCCTGAGCCGCTGGCTGCGTACCCTGTGGCAGCTCTTCTGGAGCACGATACCGATCTATATCCTGGCGGTGCTGGTGCTCGGTGCAGCGCGGGTCTGGCTGTTTCCCCATGTGGACGGCGCCATGGCCAACAGCCTGGTGTGGCTGGTACCGCTGGCGATTGTCGGCACGCTGTTTGTGATTCCTACAGCGGCAGAGATCCCCATCGTACAAACCATGATGACCCTGGGCATGGGCACCGGCCCCGCCGTGGCCTTGCTGATGACCTTGCCGAGCGTGAGCCTGCCGTCGCTGTTGATGCTGCGCAAGGATTTCGATGCGCGGGTGCTGGTGACGGTGGCCGGCTTGACCATGCTGGTGGGCGTGGTGTGCGGATTGATCGGTGCCGTGATCCTCTAACGCTTCGTTGAGGCTGACGGCCCTATCGCGAGCAAGCCCGCGATGAGGCACCGGAAACCCACCTGTCAACCGCGCCGGGCGCTACGCTCGCGCAAGTACGCCAGCACCGCGCCCTGCTCGCCGGAGAACTCGATCCGTGCGCCTTTCTTTTCACGCTGGAAGGCGTACATCGGATCGTAGTACTCGCACAGCAAACCTTCGATCCACAGCCGATGCAAATCCACGACGCCGGTGCGTGCCTGTTCCGCCAGGGCCTCCTGCAGAATCACCTGCAATCGCTGGAAGCGCTCGCCCCCCAGGCGCTTGTAGATATTGGCCAGGCCCTGGGTCAAGCGCTCGGCAAACAGCGCCTGGCCCTGCTCGCCAAACACCTCGATAAATTCCGCGCTCAGATCGACGACGTAATCGTTGAGGATTCGCTCGACGCGCCCTTCGATACTGTCCTCCAACCACACCATCGGAAAGGACTGCATGCCTTTGTGCAAGGGCAACGGCAGTGCGCAACTGCCGATCATGCGGCTTTCATCCTCGACGACGAACTGCTCGATGCCCGCCGCGCGCTTTTTCAGCAGGTCTACCGCCAGACGGTTTTCAAAGTCGATATTGGACGGCTGCGCCGTGGCCCGCTTGCCGAAGCTGGAACCCCGGTGGTTGGCGTGGCCTTCCAGGTCCAAGGCATTGCGCAACTGGCCCAGGACCTCGGTTTTGCCCGCGCCGGTCATGCCCCCCAGCAGCACGAAATCACACTCGGCGGTGGCGCGCTCGACGGTGTCGAGCAGAAAGGAGCGCATCGCTTTGTAGCCGCCGCCGACACGGGGGTACTCAATACCGGCCTCGGTTTTCAACCATTGCTGCACAATCTGCGAGCGCAGCCCGCCACGAAAGCAGTACAGGTAACCGTCGGGATGGGCCTGGGCAAATCGTGCCCACTGTTCGATGCGTTCGGCCTTGATCGCCCCCGACACCAGTTCATGGCCCAGCACGATTGCCGCCTGCTGGCCCTGTTGCTTGTAGCAGGTGCCGACGCGCTGGCGCTCGTCGTCGGTCATCAACGGCAGGTTGATCACCCCGGGAAACGCGCCTTTGCTGAATTCGATCGGCGCGCGGGTATCCATCATGGGTCGGTCGTTGAGGAAGATATCGCGGTAATCGGTGATGTCAGTGGCCATCAAGACACCTCTACCGCGTTGGTCTGTCGCTCCACCAACTGGCCAATCGGCTCAAGAGCCAGGCCCAGTTCAGCCGCGACCGCGTGAAACTCGGCATCACCGTCGGGGCTGACAGCGATCAGCAGGCCACCGCTGGTTTGGGGGTCGCACAGCACGCGCTTGTGCAGTTCCTGCAGGCGCCCGAGCTTGCTGGCGTAGCTGTCGAAGTTGCGCAAGGTGCCGCCAGGGACGCAGCCTTGGTCAAGGTAGTACTCCACGCCAGGCAGGCGTGGGACCTTTTCGTACTCGATGCGCGCAGTCAGGCCACTGCCGTCAGCCATTTCCACCAGATGCCCCAGCAGGCCGAAACCGGTGACATCGGTCATCGCGGTCACGCCAGCCAACTTGCCGAAGCGACTGCCAGGCTTGTTGAGGGTGCACATCCAGTCACGGGCCAGGCCGATATCCGCCTCACGCAATTTGCCCTTCTTTTCGGCAGTGGTGAGGATACCGATGCCCAGAGGCTTGGTCAGGTACAGCTGGCACCCAGCAGTGGCCGTGTCGTTGCGCTTCATATGGCGCTTTTGCACGATGCCGGTCACGGCCAGGCCGAAGATCGGCTCCGGGGCATCGATGGAGTGCCCACCCGCCAACGGAATGCCGGCTTCGTCACACACCGAGCGCCCGCCTCGGATGACTTCGCGGGCGATCTCCGGGGCCAGCACGTTGACCGGCCAGCCGAGAATGGCGATGGCCATCAGCGGGTCGCCGCCCATGGCGTAGATATCGCTGATGGCATTCGTGGCGGCAATGCGACCGAAATCGAAGGGATCATCGACAATCGGCATGAAAAAATCCGTGGTGGAGACGACTCCACGCTCATCATCGATGGCATACACCGCCGCATCATCGCGCGAGGCGTTACCCACCCACAGCTTGGGGTCAAGGTTCTGTGCTCCGCTGCCGGCCAGGATCACTTCCAGCACCTGGGGGGAAATCTTGCAGCCGCAACCCGCACCGTGGCTGTACTGGGTAAGTCGAATCGGCTCGTTCATGGTGGACCTCAAGCTATCAAGTGGGCCGATTCTAGCAGACAGCAAAAGGCCGGCTGGGCTCGGATGAGCGCAGCCGGCCTGTTTGTTCCAGCCGTTACTGACGGGCAGCGAGCAAACGCTTGTGCCGGTTACGCCGCGCGATGTTCAAGCATTCGATTGCCGCCGAGAACGCCATCGCCGCATATACATAGCCTTTTGGCACATGGGCACCGAAACCTTCGGCGATCAGCGTCATGCCGATCATGATCAGGAAGCCCAGGGCCAGCATCACCACGGTCGGGTTGTCGTTGATGAACTTGGCCAGCGGTTCAGCCGCCACCAACATCACGATGACCGATGTCACCACGGCAATGATCATGATCGGCAAGTGCTCGGTCATGCCTACGGCAGTGATGATGCTGTCGATGGAAAATACCAGGTCAAGCAACAGGATCTGCCCGATGGCGGCGGCAAAACCGATGGCCACGACATTGCTGGTGCTGGCCTTCTCTTCCGGCTCCGGGTCCATGCTGTGATGGATTTCGGTCGTCGCCTTCCATACCAGGAACAGGCCGCCGGCGATCAGGATCATGTCTTTCCACGAAAACGCCTGGCCGAATATCTCGAACACCGGGGCAGTCAACTGCACGATGAACGCGATGGTACTCAGCAGGCCCAGGCGCAGCACCAGCGCCATGCTGATGCCGATGCGACGAGCCTTGGCCCGGTGCTTCTCCGGCAATTTGTTGGTGAGGATCGAGATAAAGATCAGGTTATCGATGCCCAGCACGATTTCCATGACGATCAAGGTGGCCAGGGCGACCCAGGCGGTGGGGCTGGCGGCCAGTTGTAAAAGGTAATCCATAGGTCAGTCCTGACGTTGTTCGGGGGAAGTTAAGCTTCTTTACTGTCCGATTGCGGCGCGTTTTCTGGCTGGTCATCCTTTTTTTCCGGGCTGATCAGGCCCTGGGTCGCCTCGCTCAAGGCCTGTTCGGCGGCCTTGTGGGTTTCATCGATGACTTGTTTGGCCTGCTCGGTGGCCTTGCCCATCACTTGCTGCGCGCTTTTTTCGACTTGATCACAACCGCTGACCACCACCAATGAAAGCGCAAGCAGCGATGCAGCGCCCAGGGAGTTGAGTTTCATGATGTCTTCCTCGTTAGAACCATTGGGTCCAAATAGTGGCCCCGCGATAGCGAGGCATTCTATGCAGGCGAACAGTTCAGGAAAATTCGTATTTTTCTCGCGTATACTTCGATTTTTGCGAAGTGTAGGGTGCCATGCTCAATTACCGACAACTGCATTACTTTTGGGTGGTAGCCAAGACCGGCAGCATCGTGCGCGCCTGCGAGCAACTGAACCTCACGCCGCAGACCATCAGCGGGCAGATCAGCCTGCTGGAACAAACCTTTGGTGTCGCATTGTTTCAACGGGTAGGCCGCCAGTTGGAGCTGACCGAAGCGGGTCGCCAGGCCCTGCCCTATGCCGAGCAGATGTTCCAGACGGGCAATGAACTGGAAGCGATGCTGCGCGCGCAACCCAATGAACAGCAGATTGTGTTCCGGGTCGGGGTAGCGGATGTGGTGCCCAAGTCCATCGTCTACCGGCTGATCGCACCGACCATGGAGCTAAGCGAACCGATCCGCATCACCTGCCGTGAAGACAAACTCGAACGTTTATTGGCCGACCTGGCGATCCAGCGCCTGGACCTGGTCATTTCCGATAGCCCTATGCCAACGCACTTGGACATCAAGGGTTACAGCCAGAAACTGGGGGAATGTGGCATCAGTTTCTTCGCCACCCAGGCACTGGCTGACCGGCATGGCGGCGATTTCCCACAATGCTTGCATGGCGCGCCGCTCTTGATTCCGGGGGCGGAGACGGTGGTGCGCAGCCGCTTGCAGCGCTGGTTTGCCGAGCAGAAGATCCAGCCAAAGATTATCGGCGAGTTCGACGACAGCGCGTTGATGCAGGCATTCGGCCAATCCGGCAGCGGTATCTTTATCGCCCCCAGCGTGATCGCCGATGAGGTCGTGCGCCAGTACGGCGTGGCGCTGATCGGCCAGACTGATGCGGTGAGCGAGTCGTTCTACGCGATCTCGGTGGAGCGCAAGGTCAAGCACCCCGGCATCGTGGCGATTACCGAGGGTGCGCGGCGAGAATTGTTCACCGCCCTGCCCTGACAGCTCAGGCGTTGGAAGCAGCCGGTTGCTTGGCCGTCATCAGCCACAGCGCCAGCAGGATCGACACCAGGATAAACCCGGAGGCGGCAAAGCCCAGGCTGCCCAGGCCCAAGGTGTCGATGACATGCCCACCGACCATGGCCCCCAGGCCGATACCCAGGTTGGCCCCGGCGATATTCAGCGACGCGGCAAACGCCGGCGCATGGGGCGCGGCCTTCATCAGGCGGACATGGCTGACCAGGAACATCGCCGCCTGGGTCACGCCCCACACCGCCATCGCCGCCGCCAGCCCGATTGTCGAATGAATGGCGGGCACCACGGCCACCATGCCAGCGATCATAAACCCGCAAAACACCATGGAGGCGATCAACGGGTGACGATCCACCGCGCGCCCGCCGAGGGAGTTGCCGATCAGGCCGACCGCGCCGAACCCCATCAGGCACCAGCCCACCAGCGTACCGTCGAACCCGGCCAGGCGCTCGAGGATGTCCGCCAGGTAGGTGTAGGCGGTGAACATGCCGCTGAACACCAGGATCGACAGCAGGATATGCCCCTGCATCAGCGGGCTGCGCAGGATCTTGAACTGTGAGCGCAAGGTGACCTGCTCGTTCTTGGCGTTCGTGACGGGCAGGTAGATGTACAGCAGCAAGGCCTTGGCCAGCGCGATGGCCGCAAGCAGGGCAAACGCCGTACGCCAGCCGAACATATCGGAAATCAGCGTGCCGACCGGGATGCCAAACACCGTGGCGCAGACAATCCCGAAGCCGATCTTCTCAATGGCGCGCCCGGCGAATTCGGGGCCGACGATATCCACCGCGGTTTCACTGGCCAGGGCCCAGAACACCGGCAACCCCAAGGCCGGGATCAAGCGGGCCAGGGACATGACCCAGATATTCGGCGCCAGCGCGGCCACGCTATTGGCCACGGCGAACATGACCAGGATCGTGATGAACAGGCGTTTGCGCTGGAATCGGGCGAAGTAGGCCGTGAGAAACGGGCCGAACGCCGCCACGGTGAACGCGAACAGGGTCACCAGTAACCCAGCCTGGGACACGCTGACATTCAGGTCGCGGGCAATCGACGGCAGCAGGCCGACGATGATGAATTCCGTGGTCAGCACGGTAAAGCCGGCGGCCGACAGCAGCAGGATCGGAAACAGCATGAAAACTCCAGAAACGACGACATCAACGACTGCCCTGGGGGCTCGCTGACGGAGAGGAAAGATGAGAGGCCGGAATCTTAACAGAACATGTCCGGACTTGGCTAAGACCGGCGCCCGGCCGGTGACGCATTGCCGCATTGGCCGGGACAGTTCGTGCAGCATGCTAGACTTCGCGACCTGTTTCCTACAGCCCTTTCCGCCCGCCCTGCTGCACCCATTAAAAAAACAGAGACAACTTTATGACTGCTGCCCCTTCCCTCTTTCAACGACTTGCGCGTGTCAGCCTGGTCACGCAAATCGTCATCGGCTTGATCGCCGGTATCCTGCTGGCCCTGCTGTTGCCCGAAGCCGCCAAGGCCACCGGGTTTATCGGCAAAGTGTTTGTCACTGCGCTCAAGGCCGTCGCGCCGATCCTGGTGTTTGTGCTGGTCATGGCGTCGATCGCCAACCATAAACACGGCCAGGAAACCCACATCAAGCCGATCCTGTTCCTGTACCTGCTGGGCACCTTTGCCGCGGCAGTCGTTGCGGTGATCGCCAGCACCCTGTTTCCCTCGTTCCTCGTACTGGCCACCCATGACGCCACGGTGAGCGCCCCCGGCGGCATCGGCGAGGTGCTGCAAAGCCTGCTGCTCAGCGTGGTGGATAACCCGATCAGTGCCCTGATGAATGCCAACTTCATCGGCATCCTGGCCTGGGCCATCGGCATGGGGATCGCGATTCGC
Organism: Pseudomonas sp. G11; assembly: GCF_029457515.1. Lineage (NCBI taxonomy): Bacteria > Pseudomonadati > Pseudomonadota > Gammaproteobacteria > Pseudomonadales > Pseudomonadaceae > Pseudomonas > Pseudomonas sp. G11. The sequence goes on along the minus strand of NZ_CP120377.1, from coordinate 2,562,676 downwards.
CATGCCGGCGAAACCACCCGCACCGTACTCGACGACCTGTCCAACGGCGTCACCTTGATTGTGCGCGTGGTGATCCGCTTTGCGCCGCTGGGTATCTTCGGCCTGGTGGCCTCGACCCTGGCCACTTCCGGTTTCGGCGCCCTGCTCGGCTATGCGCACCTGTTGGTGGTGTTGATCGGCTGCATGTTGTTCGTGGCCTTGGTGATCAACCCGGCCATCGTGTTCTGGAAGCTGCGCCGCAACCCGTACCCACTGGTGCTGATGTGCCTGCGCGAAAGTGGCATCACCGCCTTCTTCACCCGCAGCTCGGCGGCGAATATTCCGGTGAACCTGGCGTTGAGCAAACGCCTGGGCCTGCATGAAGACACCTACTCGGTGTCGATCCCCCTGGGCGCCACCATCAATATGGCCGGCGCCGCGATCACCATCACCGTATTGACCCTGGCTGCCGTGCACACCCTCGGGATTGCCGTCGACCTGCCCACCGCCGTACTGCTCAGCGTCGTCGCGGCAGTCTGTGCCTGCGGAGCCTCGGGGGTGGCCGGTGGTTCACTGCTGCTGATTCCCCTGGCGTGCAGCCTGTTCGGCATTCCCAGCGAAATTGCCATGCAGGTGGTGGCGGTCGGTTTCATCATCGGTGTGTTGCAGGATTCGGCGGAGACTGCACTTAACTCGTCCACGGATGTGTTGTTTACCGCGGCCGCGTGCCTGGGCAAGGAAGAACTGCCTGCGTGAACTCCAGGCGTAAAAAAGCCCGGGGCCGTTCATTGAAGAACGCCCCCGGGCTAATGAGATGGTCCCCCCCACACCCTGCGAGGGCTACGCTTTCGCAGGGTGTTTTGTTTTTGGAGGCCATCATCATGAGCGAGTCAGCACTGATCGGGATCGATCTCGGCAAACATAATTTCCACCTTCTGGGCCAAGACAAATCGGGCCGCGAGGTGTTTCGCAAAAAGCTCTCGCGAGCGCAGATGATGCGGTTCTTCGGCAACTTGCCGAGCTGCGTCGTGGTAACGGAAGCCTGTGCCGGCTCTCACTTCATCGCCCGTCAGCTTGCGGCGATGGGGCATACGACCAAGTTGATTTCACCGCAGTTTGTCCGCCCTTTCGTCAAGGGCAACAAAAATGACTTTATCGACGCAGAGGCCATTTGCGAGGCGGCTTCCCGTCCGTCCATGCGCTTCGTTACGCCTAAAACCGAGTCTCAGCAAACCCTGTCTGTCCTGCATCGCATGCGCGAGTCGTTGGTGCATGACCGCACCAAGACAGCCAATCAGATGCACGGTTTCCTGCTGGAATTTGGCATCAGCCTGCCCAAAGGCTCAGCCATCATGAAGCGTTTGGCAGCTGTTTTGGCCGAGCATGAGCTGCCTGTGCGGCTGACAGTGCTGTTGCAACGCCTGCACGATCACTTCGTTTACCTGGATGAACAGATCAAGGAACTGGACAAACAACTGGCTTGCCAGCTGGCCGACGATGATCTGGGGAGCCGTTTGCTTAGCATGCCGTGTGTCGGTCCGATCACCGCCAGCCTTCTGGCTGTAGAAATGGGCGATGGCAAGCAATACCGATGCAGTCGCGATTTTGCGGCTTCAGTGGGCTTGGTGCCGCGACAGTACAGCACGGGCGGCAAAGCCAATTTGTTGGGGATCAGCAAGCGGGGTGACAAGCACCTGCGGCAACTGCTGGTGCAATGCTCCAGGGTTTACATGCAGAGGCTGGATCATCAGAAGGGGGCTTTGGCCGACTGGGTGCGAGCGCTGCTGCGCCGACGACACTCGAATGTGGTGGCCTGTGCCCTGGCCAACAAACTGGCGCGTATCGCTTGGGCGATAGCGGCTCACCATGCGCAATATGAAGCAGGGCCAGACGCCTTGAACGCCTGACCCTGCGGTTGTTGCAGTACCACAATTCACCCTTCAGGTTTTGCGATAGCTGAACAACGGATGACGTGAACGGCCTACCGGCCTGGCGAAGATCCTGACATAAAAATCGGCTTCAGAAGCCGACGGGCTTTTAAGGATCGTCAGGCGCGACTCTCATCGTGGCGCTGGGGCAAGCCCCAAACAGACGCCGGATAGATTTAAGCAAGCCAACCACATCGCCCGTTAATCAGTATTGCAAAAATGGGGGGACCATAGATTTTTTTATAGGCTTAGAACGCGCCCATGTAGTCGCGCTTGCCCACTTCCACACCGTTGTGACGCAACAATGCGTAAGCAGTAGTGACGTGGAAGAAGAACTGCGGCAGGCCGTAGGTCAGCAGGTAGGACTGGCCCGTGAAGCGTTTCTCTTTCGGAGTGCCTGGGCGGGTGATGATTTCGATGCCTTCCTTGCCGTCGATCTGCTCAGGCTTGATGGTGTCGACAAACGCCAGGACCTTGGCGATCAGCGCTTGCAGGTCGGCGAAGGTCACTTCGCTGTCTTCGTACTTCGGCACTTCAATCTCGGCCAGGCGTGCGGAAACACCTTTGGCGAAGTCGACCGCGATCTGCACCTGGCGCACCAGTGGGAACATGTCCGGGAACAGGCGCGCTTGCAGCAGGGCGTTAGGCTCGATGTTCTTGGCGGTGGCGTGGGCTTCGGCTTTGTTCAGCACATCGCTCAGGGCGTTGAGCATTTGCTTGAAGACTGGGACGGAGGCGGCGTACAGGGAAATAGTCATGACAGTCTCATCGGTAATGGCAGGGTTGGAACCAGCGGCGATTATAGCCATGCCGAGCGCTTGTCTTTTATTTTTTCCGGCTTAGGCTAGGCGGGGGCGTTCTCAATTAGATTCCCCGCCGCGCCGGGCCTGGTCTGCTTTAAGGCGACAACGGGGTAGGGAAACCCATTGAGAACGCCCCCATTCACTGCATAGGGAAAGCGCGATGACCGCCGAGCACGACACCGACACTCCTGAGCCGCGCCTGAACAGCACGGAAATCCGCATCCTGGGCTGCCTGATCGAAAAACAGGCGACCAACCCCGAAACCTATCCCCTGACCCTCAACGCCCTGGTCCTGGCCTGCAACCAGAAGACCAGCCGCGAACCCGTCATGAACCTCAGCCCAGGCCAGGTCGGCCAGAGCCTGCGCGCACTCGAAGGCCAGGGCTTTACCCGATTGGTGATGGGCAGTCGCGCCGACCGCTGGGAGCATCGGGTAGACAAGGCGCTGGAGCTGGTGCCGGCCCAGGTGATCCTGACCGGGCTGCTGTTTTTACGCGGACCGCAGACGGTCAATGAACTGCTGACCCGCAGCGGGCGCATGCATGATTTCGAAGATGCCGAGCAAGTGGTGCACCAGTTGGAGCGCCTGATCGCACGCGGATTGGCGCTGCTGGTGCCACGTCAGGCCGGACAGCGGGAAGATCGCTATACCCATGCGCTGGGGGACCCGGCGGATATCGAGGCGATTATCGCGGCGCGGGGGAGCCCGGTGGAGCGCTCTGCCGGCGCGGTCTCGCTGGATCGTATTGAAGAGCTTGAAGCACGGATTGCGGCGCTGGAAGAGCGCCTGGCACAGCTGGAACAGGCCTGACACGGTCAAAAATGTGGGAGGGGGTTTGCCCCCGATAGCGGTGGTTCGGTCAATACATTCATTGCCTGATACACCGTCATCGGGGCATGGGTATCTACACAACTTTTCAGCCCCTGACAAATCTCCCTGTGGCGAGCGGGCTAGTCCCGCGTTGGGCTGCGTAGCAGCCCCAAAACCAGCCTCTGCAGAGTGTCTGATACACCGCGTTCTTCTTGACTAGGGCTGCTACGCAGCCCAACGCGGGACTAGCCCGCTCGCCACAACAGCCCTATTTTCCGGGCATTCAGCGTTGAGCCAACGTTGTGTAGATACCTATGCCATCGGGGGCAAGCCCCCTCCCACATTTGATCACCAGCGTTCTTCAGCTTCGGGCAAACACCACGGCCTTTTCGAACTGTTCCTGAGTCGGTCGAATGCCGGTGTACAGGACGAACTGCTCCAGCGCCTGGATCGCAATCACTTCCAGGCCAGTAATCACCCGCTTGCCCTTGGCCCGCCCTCGCACAATCAACGGCGTTTCGGCGGGGATCGCCACCACATCGAACACTGTCTCGGCTTTATCAACGGCATCCGCCTCAAACGCCAACGCGTCCGCCTCGGCCCCGCCGGTCATGCCGATCGGCGTTACGTTAATCAGCATCCGTGGGCGCAAATCACCCAGTTCAGCCCGCCATTCGTACCCAAGATTCTGCGCCAATGCCCGCCCCGCCGCCTCATTGCGCGCCACGATCACGCCATGGGCATAGCCACCGTCACGCAAGGCACTGGCCACGGCCTTGGCCATGCCGCCGCTGCCACGCAGGGCAAAGGTCGAATCCTGTGGCACCCCGTGTTTTTTCAGCAGTTGTTCGATAGCGATGTAGTCGGTGTTGTAGGCCTTGAGGTGGCCGTCGGTGTTGACGATAGTGTTCAGGGAGTCAATGGCTTGAACCGAATCATCCAGTTCGTCCACTAAGGCAATGGCGGCTTCCTTGAACGGCATGGACACCCCGCAACCGCGAATGCCCAAGGCGCGAATACCGCCGATCGCACCGGGCAAATCCTGGCTGCTGAAGGCTTTATAGTAGAAGTTCAAACCCAACTGCTCGTACAGATGGTTATGAAAACGCAGGCCAAAATTCCCAGGGCGCGCCGACAGTGACATGCACAATTGGGTGTCCTTGTTGGGGTGCATCTGCATCGCAAGCTCCTTTAAGTAAGCAAATGGGTACAGACCTTACACAACCTTTACCTAGTGGCTGTGCTGTTTTTCAGAAATACGTTGTCTTAAAAGTATCCCCGCGACAATCCTTGAGTCTATTGATTGCAGACCACAAGCGCAGGGGCTAACCGAGGAATGACCATGATGCGTAAACTCCCCAAGATCGCCCTGCTTATCGGCGCACTCGCTATGGCAGGCCAAGCCTCAGCCCACGGTGGTGGTTGGGGTGGCCCGGCCGTTTTGGGTGCTCTTGTCGGTGCCGCCGTCGTCGGCTCCGTCGTTGCCAGCCAGCCGCGTGAGGTCTATGTGCAGCAGCCGGTGTACGTCCAGCCGCAGCCGGTGTATGCCGCTCCGCCGCCGGTCTACTACGCCCCGCCGCCACCGGTGTATGTGCAGCAACAGGTTTACTACCGTCCGGCGCCCGTCTATTACGGCCCGCCACGCGGCTACTACGGCCCTCCCCGCGGTTACTACGGCCCGCCCCATGGCTACTATGGCCGCGGCTGGTAAGTTTGAATTGACACACCTGAACAGGCCTCGCCCACACGCGGGGCTTTTTTTCGGGCGAAAAAGGCTGGATTCGGGAGGCCAATGTCGCTTTGAAGACAACGGCCAAGCAGCAATCCCACATCATTCAGATCGAAAGTCTACTTGCCCGACCGGGGCTCGCGCTGTCATGTTTACGTCACGACACCCCCTCACTCTTAAACCAGTCCACCCCAAAACAACAAGGACGACTGACCATGCCCACACAAAACCCACACCGCACCGCCGGCCTCTGTACGTCCAGCAGGGTCTATAGCGCCCTGACTGAACTCAAGCACCTCGAAGGCCACCGCAGCGCGAAGTTCCTGGCATTGCTTACGGAAAACCTGGTACGCAAGGGCCTGCTCAGCGAGCAGGAAGTCGTGAGCATGCTCGATCAAGTGGTGGATTGACGCCTGGCGTTGATGTCGACTATCGAGCCAGGTGATTTTTCCTGCACGCCTGCACCCCGTAAGGTGACCTCCATAGCGATTGGAGGTATTTATGCCCACTGTTCAGATCATGTCCGTTATCGGTAGCGCCGTCCCCGCGCCCCTTCGCAAGGCCGGCTTGCTTGCCTGCTGGTATGTGGTCCGTGATGGCGAGCCCATCAGCGGCCCGCTCACCTCGTTGTCGGCCGCAGAAAAACAACTGCAACACGCGACCCATGTCCGGCTCCACGCCTGAGAATCAGGGCAGTGGCAGCTTGACCCGGGGCTTGCTTTCGACAAATAGCGCCCAACTGGACATGAACAATGCCGCTACCAGCGGCCCGATCACAAACCCGTTGAGGCCAAATACTGACAAGCCGCCCAGGGTCGAGATCAGAATCAGGTAATCGGGCATCTTGGTGTCCTTGCCCACCAGGATCGGGCGCAGCACGTTATCCACCAGGCCGATCACAAAGACGCCGAACAAGCCCAGCACCACACCCTGCCAGATCGCCCCGCTGAGCAGGAAATACACGGCAACCGGCGCCCATACGATCCCCGCGCCCACGGCCGGCAGCAGCGATAGAAATGCCATCAATACCGCCCAGAGCAACGCACTGGGGATATCCAGGAACCAGAAAATCAAACCGCCCAGCGCTCCTTGGGTCACGGCCACCAGGACGTTGCCCTTGACCGTGGCACGCACCACGCGGTTGAACTTGAGTTGCAGGCGACGCTTTTGCGGTTCGGCCAAGGGCACTGCGGTACGCACCTTGCGCACCAACTCCGGGCCGTCGCGCAGCAGGAAGAACAGCAGGTACAGCATGATGAAAAAGCTCACCAGGAAATCAAACGTGCCCTGGCCAAAGCTGAACGCCTGGGTGGCAAAGAATTGGCTGCCCTGCATCGCGCTCTTGACGATTTTCTCGCGCAAGCCCTCCAGGTTGCCCATGCCGAAGCGATCCAGCAGGTGCTGGAAGTAAGGTGGCAGGACGTTCTTGAACTGTTCGATGTAACCGGCCACGTCCAACTTGCCGCTCTCGATGTTCTTGTACAGCGTCGCCCCTTCCTGTACCAACAACGCGCTGGTGATGATCACCGGCAGGATCGCGATGATCAGGCAGGCCGTGAGAGTCGTCAGGGACGTGAGGTTGCGATTCCAGCCAAATTTGAACTGCAGCCGGCGCTGCAAGGGCGCAAAGATGATACCGAGGATGACCGCCCAGAACACCGCGCCGTAGAACGGCAACAGAATCCAGATAAAGGCCATGGTCACCAGGACCAGTAAGAGCAACAGGGTTTTGAATTGCAGGTTGGTCGCGTTCATGTCCGATCCATGTCAAAAAAGCAGGGCGCGCGTGTGCGCCCTGATGCTTAGTCCACTGCGCCCCCTGCGAGTGCCATCTTTGTTGCAAGCGTAGACCCAGATCAATAAAGCCTTCGCCGGCTTGCACTACCCTGCTGCACTTTTGCCCCAAGTGCCGACCATGCAGCCTACCCTCGCTCCCGAACTGCTCGCCCCCGCTGGCACCCTGAAAAACATGCGCTACGCCTTCGCCTACGGCGCCGATGCGGTCTATGCCGGCCAGCCGCGCTACAGCCTGCGAGTGCGCAACAATGAATTCGACCACGCCAACCTGGCGCTCGGCATCCAGGAAGCCCACGCGCTGGGCAAGCGTTTCTACGTGGTGGTGAACATCGCGCCGCACAACGCCAAGCTCAAGACCTTCCTCAAGGACCTCGCCCCGGTGATCGCGATGGGCCCGGATGCGCTGATCATGTCCGACCCGGGGCTGATCATGCTGGTGCGCCGGCATTTCCCGATGATGCCGATCCACCTGTCGGTGCAGGCCAACACCGTGAACTGGGCCAGCGTGGAGTTCTGGCAACAGCAGGGCATCTGCCGCGTGATCCTGTCGCGGGAGTTGTCCCTGGAAGAAATCGGCGAGATCCGCCAGCAAGTGCCGGCCATGGAGCTGGAGGTGTTTGTGCACGGTGCGTTGTGCATGGCTTATTCCGGGCGTTGCCTGCTCTCGGGTTATATGAACAAGCGCGACGCCAACCAGGGCACCTGCACCAACGCGTGCCGCTGGAAATACCAGGCCACGCCCGCAGTGGAAAATGCCACCGGCGATATCGTCCAGGAATATCAGCCCGAGCCAACCCTGGGTATCGGCGCACCGACCGACCAGGTGTTCCTGTTGCAAGAAGCCAATCGCCCCGACGAACACATGCCCGCCTTCGAGGACGAACACGGCACCTACATCATGAACGCCAAGGACCTGCGCGCCGTACAGCACGTGGAGCGACTGACCCATATGGGCGTGCACTCACTGAAGATCGAAGGCCGCACCAAGTCCCACTTCTACTGCGCGCGCACCACCCAGGTGTACCGCCAGGCCATCGACGATGCGGTGGCCGGGCGTGAATTCGACCGTAGCCTGATGACCAACCTGGAGTCCCTCGCCCAGCGCGGCTACACCGAAGGTTTCCTGCGCCGTCATGTCCACGACGAATACCAGAACTACCAGAACGGCAGCTCGGTTTCCGAACGCCAGCAGTTTGTCGGGGAGTTGACCGGCGAGCGCCGTGGCGAGTTGGCCGAGGTCAAGGTGAAAAACCGCTTTGCGGTGGGCAATCACTTGGAACTGATGACCCCTGCCGGCAACTTTCACTTCGACCTGGCCACGTTGCATAACGCCAAGGGCGAGGCTATCGAGGTGGCGCCGGGGGATGGACACACAGTGTATGTCCCCCTGCCAGCCGAGATGGATTTGCGCTACGGCCTGTTGATGCGCGACATCGTGTAGCCGCTCAGATCCTGAACTGACCGACCAATTGCCCCAGGCGCTGGCCCAGATCAGCCAGGCTACGCGACGTCTGGGCGCCCAATTGGGTTTCATCGGCCACGCTGTCCACAGCCACGGCAATCTGATGCACGCTGCGATTGATCTCTTCGGCCACTGCCGTTTGCTCTTCAGCGGCGCTGGCGATCTGCGCGTTCATCGAATTGATGGTGCCGATCAACTGCGCCATGGTGTCGAGTGACGCCCCGGCTTCGTTGGCCTGGGCCGAAGTGCCGTCACCGGCATCGCTGGAGCGGCGCATGGCATCGACAGCGGCCTCGGTGCCTTTTTGCAGGCGGTCGATCATGCCCTGGATTTCCTGAGTGCTGGTCTGGGTACGGCTGGCCAGCGCGCGCACCTCGTCGGCGACTACGGCGAAACCCCGCCCGGCCTCCCCGGCCCGGGCGGCTTCAATGGCGGCATTGAGGGCCAACAGGTTGGTCTGCTCGGCAATCGAGCGGATGACGCTCAGTACGATGACAATCGACGATACATCCTGCTTCAAGCTGTCGAGGGACACGCCGCTGCTGCGGATATCGTTCACCAGCGCATGGATTTGCGCGATGCTGCCGTCCACCACGCGCTTGGCGGCCTGGCCTTCGGCGTCGGTCTGTTGCGCGGCCACGGAGGCACCTTGGGCACTGCGCGCCACTTCTTGCGCAGCGGAAGACATCTGGTTGATCGCCGTGGCCACCTGGTCGGTCTCGTGGCGCTGGCGCTCCATGGCCTGTTCTGAACGCTGGGCCTGCTCGGACACCTGGCTGACCAGGCCGGTGAGTTGCGCGGTCATTTCGGTGATCTGGCGCACCAGGCCGTGGATCTTGTCGACAAACCGATTGAACGCCCCAGCCAGGTCGCCCAGTTCATCCTGGCTGGTGATGGCCAGGCGGCGGGTCAGGTCGCCTTCGCCGGCGGCGATGTCGTCGAGGTTGGCTTTCATCAGGTGCAGTGGACGCAGGATGGTATTGGCCAGCACCACGCCCACGGCGGCGATCACCAGCAACACCACCACGGCCACGCCGAGGATGCTCAGCAATACGCCTTCCATGCGTTTTTCCACCTTGGCCTCGACCACCGCCACCTGGGCTTCAATGCCGTCCAGGTTGACCGACGTGCCGATCACCATGTCCCATTTGGGCAGGTATTCGGTGTAGCCCATCTTGGGTACCAGTTCGGTCTGGCCCGGTTGGGTCGAACTGTATTGCAGGTAGTGGGTGCCATCCTTGCCGACCTTGACCAGGTCACGGTTGACGTAGACGCCGTTGGGGTCACGGTTGTCCTTGAAGCTCTTGCCCACGCCGTCCGGGCTGTTGCCCTTGAACAGGCGGATGGTCTCGGAGTCGTAGCCAAAGAAGTAACCGTCCTTGCCGTAGCTGGTGCTGGACAGCAGCTTGACCACCTCGGCGCGCGCCGCCGTATCGCCGGGGGCCGCCGCGTCGTAGAGCGGCTTGATGGTGGTCATGGCCACTTCTACATAACTTTTCAGGGTGGCCTTGGCGTCGTTGAGCAGGCGCTGGCGGGTTTCATCCACCTCGTTACGCGCTTGCCCCTGGAGGATCGACACGGTGGTAAGGCTGATCACCAGGGCAAACAAGAGCACCGGCACGACGGCGAGGGACAGGACTTTGGCCTTCAAACTCAGACGCATGGCTTTTCTCTCTTATTAGTGGCGACTTAAAGAGGTTAGCGGCCAATTGAGAAATATCTGTAGGAGCGAGCGTGCTCACGAAAAACCTGAGCACCGCAGGGTGTCAGGTTTGCCGCGTTATCGTTGACGTTCTTCGCGAGCCAGGGCGGTGCAACATGCCGGTCAGAGGATCATGGCGGCCAGCCAGCCAAACGCCAGCAGCGGGATGTTGTAATGCAGAAATGTCGGCACCACGGTGTCCCAGATATGGTGGTGCTGGCCGTCGATATTCAGGCCGGAAGTCGGGCCCAGGGTGGAGTCCGAAGCAGGCGAGCCGGCATCGCCGAGGGCGCCGGCCGTGCCGACGATGCATACTATGGCCAGCGGGCTGAAGCCCAATTGCACGCACAGCGGCACGAAAATCGCCGCCAGGATCGGCACGGTGGAGAACGACGAACCGATCCCCATGGTCACCAGAAGGCCCACCAGCAACATCAACAACGCCCCAACCCCACGGCTATGCCCGATAAACGCCGCCGAGGCTTCCACCAGGGAGCGCACGTCGCCGGTGGCCTTGAGCACTTCGGCAAAACCCGACGAGGCAATCATGATGAAGCCGATCATGGCCATCATCTTCATGCCTTCGGTGAACAAATCGTCGGTCTCGCGCCAGCGCACGATGCCCGACACCGAGAAAATCAGGAACCCCGCCAGGGCGCCGATGATCATCGAATCCAGCCACAGCTGAATAATGAACGCCGAGGCAATCGCCACACCCGCCACCAGCAGGGTCAGCGGGTTGTACTGCACCGCCACTTGCTCGACCCGCTCGATTTTCTCCAGGTCATACACGCGTTTCTTGCGATAGCTGATAAACACCGCCACCAGCAGGCCAACCACCATGCCTAACGCCGGCAGCCCCATGGCATGGGTGACATTGACCTGGCTGATGTCCACGCCGCTCTTGGCCACGTTGGCCAGCAGGATCTGGTTGAGGAAGATATTGCCGAACCCTACCGGCAGGAACATGTACGGCGTGATCAGGCCGAAGGTCATCACACAGGCGATCAGGCGGCGATCCAGTTGCAGCTTGGTCAACACGTAGAGCAGCGGTGGCACCAGCAGTGGGATAAAAGCGATATGGATGGGCAAGATGTTCTGCGAAGCAATTGCTACCCCCCACAACAGGCCGATCAACACCCATTTGACATGACTGCCGCCCGTGGCTTCCTGGCGGTCCACCAACATCAACGCCTTGTCCGCCAGGGCATGGGCCAGGCCGGACTTGGCAATGGCCACCGCAAAAGCGCCGAGCAATGCGTAGGACAACGCCACGGTCGCGCCACCGCCCAGCCCACCATTGAAGGCCTGGAGAGTGGCCTCGATGCCCAGGCCGCCAGTCAGGCCACCCACCAGGGCGCCGACAATGATGGCAATGACCACATGCACGCGGGACAGGCTGAGCACCAGCATGGTGCCGACCGCGGCGATGACTGCGTTAATCATGGTTACCTCAAGACAGAAACATAAAAACAGGCATGCCCACGCGTGCGGCCACGGTAATGGCGGCCAGCATGCAGGCTTCAAGGAGGTCTTATTAGAGGGCGCGCACTTTGCAGCAGGCGGGGCCGCATGTCAAAAAACGACGCCGCTGCTAGATTTAAATTGAACGTTTGAATAAAGAAAAACTTGCAGCGGTCGATACAGGGGTTCTTTGTGTTTTCAGGTTAAGGATGCTCCGCGATGTCCCTCAGACAGCTCTCCATTCAATGGAAAATCACCCTGCTCGCCGGCCTTTGCCTGTTGGGGATCGTGACCCTGCTGGTAGGTCTGTCGCTGTATCGCATGGAGCACAGCTCCGAACAGGTCAAGGTTTCGAGCATGCAGATGCTCGATGAAGCCGCCCAGGCGCGTATCGAGGCGCAAGGCGATGTGCAGGCGCTGGGCATTCGCCAGCAGTTCATGGACGCCTACCAGTACGGCCACGGTTTTTCCCGCCAGGTGCTGTTCCTGCGCGAACAGGCCGAGAAACGCTTCCTCGACGCTTTCGACACCCGCGAAGACCTGACCCGCCAGGTCAAGGCTGCACTGCAGGCCAACCCGGACCTGTTGGGCCTGTCCCTGGTGTTCGAAGCCAATGCGCTGGACGGCAAGGACGAACTGTTCGCCAACCAGGCAGAGCTGGGCAGCAACGACAAGGGCCGGTTCGCCCTGTACTGGTCGCAACCGACGCCGGGCAAACTGACGTCGATGCCGCTGCCCGAAAGCGACATGACCGACACATCCGTCGGCCCAAGCGGTGAAAAAGCCAACGCCTGGTTCACCTGCCCACGCACCACCCTCAAGCCGTGCGTGATCGAACCCTATTTTTATCGGATCGACGGGCAGAACGTGCTGATGACCAGCATCGTCTTCCCGCTGATGGTCAACGGCAAAGTCATCGCCTCGTTGTCGGTGGACATCAACCTCAACAGCCTGCAGAGCATCAGCCAACGGGCCAGCGAGAAGCTGTATGACGGGCAGACCCAGGTCAGCATCCTCAGCCCCACCGGCCTGCTTGCCGGCTATAGCCCGGACGCCAGCAAGCTCAGCCAGCGCCTTGAGCAGGTCGACAGCGCCAACGGCGCACAACTGACCAGCGCCCTGGCCGGCAGTACGCAAATCAGCAGCCTGCGCACCGACCATCGACTGAAGGTCCTGGCGCCGTTCGCGCCGATTCCCGGTGGCAAGTCGTGGGGAGTGTTACTGGATGTGCCGGAAAAAGTCCTGGTGGGGCCGGCAGAAGCACTGAAGGCGCAGATGGATGCCGATAACACCCGCGGCACCCTGCTGGAACTGGGCCTGGGCCTGCTGGCCGCCGTGATCGGCCTGATCCTGGTGTGGCTGATGGCGCGCAGCGTGACCCAACCGATCCTCGGTGTGGCGCACATGCTCGAAGACATCGCCAGCGGCGAAGGCGACCTGACCCGTCGCCTGGCTTATGACAAGCCAGACGAACTGGGCCAACTGGCCGGCTGGTTCAACCGCTTCCTCGACAAGCTGCAACCGATCATTGCCGAGGTCAAACGCTCGGTGCAGGACGCCCGTGGCACCGCCGACCAGTCCGCCGCGATTGCCAGCCAAACCAGCGCCGGCATGGAACAGCAATACCGCCAGGTCGACCAGGTGGCCACCGCCTCCCATGAAATGAGCGCCACCGCCCAGGACGTCGCCCGCAGCGCGGCCCAGGCGGCCCAAGCGGCGCGGGATGCCGACCAGGCAACCCGCGACGGTCTGACGGTAATCGACCGCACCACCACCAACATCGGGCTCCTCGCTGCGGACATGAGCACGGCCATGACCCAGGTCGAAGGCCTGGCGGCCAACAGCGAGCAGATTGGTTCGGTGCTGGAAGTGATTCGCGGCATTGCCGAGCAAACCAACCTGCTGGCCCTTAACGCTGCCATCGAAGCTGCCCGCGCCGGTGAGGCAGGCCGTGGCTTTGCCGTAGTGGCTGACGAAGTTCGCAACCTGGCGCGACGGACCCAGGAGTCAGTGGAAGAAACCCGCCTGGTGATCGAACAGCTGCAAAGCGGCACCACCGACGTGGTCGGCGCCATGGGCAACAGCTATCGCCAGGCCCAGGGCAGCGTCGAACAAGTGGGCGAAGCGGTCACCGCACTGCGCCAGATCGGCGACGCGGTGACGGTGATCAGCGACATGAACCTGCAAATCGCCAGCGCCGCCGAAGAGCAAAGTGCGGTGGCCGAAGAGATCAATAGCAATGTGGCAACGATCCGCGATGTCACCGAGTCGCTGTCGGAGCAGGCCAATGAGTCGGCGCGGGTCAGCCAGGCGTTGAACAGCCTGGCCAACCAGCAGCAGGGGTTGATGGACCAGTTCCGCGTCTGAGGGTCGAAGGCAGTCCAATGTGAGAGGCCCCACACCCTCGTCGACGTGGCGCTGTCGCACAGCCGACTGTGACCTCTAGGGTGAGTGGGCTTGTTGTGGTGAGTGGCCTTGTGGCGAGCGGGCTTGTGGCGAGTGGCCTTGTTGTGGCGAGCGGGCTTGTGGCGAGTGGCCTTGTTGTGGCGAGCGGGCTTGTCCCGCGTTGGGCTGCGCAGCAGCCCCAATAAAGCCACCGCGTTTATCCAGGCATATTAAATCGCCAGGTTTTGGGGCCGCTTCGCAGCCCAACGCGGGACAAGCCCGCTCATACATGGACGCCCCCAGTATGCCAAGCGCTCAATTCGTGAAAACACAGACGGGATAAGGTTGCAGCCATACATCCGGACTTTAAGTGAGGCTATGCCTCTGTCCCTGATGGAATTCGCTGATCGGGCTCTTATCACCACAACGCGCTCGAAGCGCTGTGAGCGGAGCAGAGTTACCCGATCCCGGTCCTACCTGTCTTGCCATCACGTCATGATCGCCTGAGCAACCTTGGAAATACTCCCTCTAACGCACCACTTTTTGATTCCACCGAGCCGGCTACGCCCCTGTTACATCAGGGGTGTAGTCGGCTCGGAACTTGCTGCCATGGGCCAATAGTGCCCAGGCTATCCGGACAGTTTTATTAGCCTGAGCAACAACTGCAACGTTGGTGTGCCGACGAGCCAATAACCCCTTCAGCCAATCCGCCGAAGGATCTGTTTTACTCTCCACCACTCGAACCACCGACCGAGCGCCGTGAACCAGCAAAGTGCGTAAATAACCATCGCTCCGTTTACTGATCCCCAACAACGTGGGCTTTCCTCCGCTGGAATGTTGTCGTGGCACCAACCCCAGCCATGCTGCCATTTGCCGACCATTAGTGAAATTCTTCGCATCACCCACTGACGCCACTAGCGCGGTTGCAGTGAGCGGGCCGACTCCTGGTATTTCTGCCAGGCGGCAACTGTCTTCATTGCTGCGATGCCATTGTTGAATCTCCCGTTCCAACTCGACGACCTGTCGATCCAGCTCTTTGAAATGCTCACTCAAACGCTGCATCAGTTGGCGCAAAGATCGAGGAAGAGCGTTGTCACGATCTTCCAAAATGCCCGGCAAACGCTCGGTAATATGCCGAATGCCCTGCGGCAAGACCACGCCAAACTCTCCAAGAAGTCCACGAATCGAATTAGCTTGTGCCGTTCTGGCCTTTACGAATCCCTGCCGTGCGCGATGCACGGCCAGAATAGCTTGTTGCTCTACCGTCTTGATCGGCACAAAGCGCATGTTGGGCCGAGTAACGGCTTCACAGATTGCTTCTGCGTCAGCTACATCGCTTTTGTTCGACTTCACATAGGGCTTCACAAATTTCGGTGCCATTAACTTGACCGTATGACCAAGTGCCTGCAGTTTTCTTGCCCAGTAGTGGGCTCCGCCACATGCCTCCATGCCCACCAGGCACGGCTCTAACGTGGCAAAAAACGGTACAACTTGTTCACGTTTAAGCTGCTTCCTTAGCGCCGTTTTTCCTTGTTCGTCGATCGCGTGAAGTTGAAACAGGGCTTTTGCCAAGTCAACCGAAACAGTCGTAAGCTTCATGAGGACGCTCCCTTCCGTTAAGTGTGGGTAACACTTTAACTTTGGCACATAGATGCCGTTAGGAAGGGGGCGTCCATCCCATTACCACAACAAGCCCGCTCGCCACAACAAGCCTGCTCACCACAACAAGCCCGCTCCCACATTTTTATCTAAGGTATGTCAGCCATGGCGCTTGGGTAATTCGATCAACGCCTTCAAGCCGCCCAACTCGCTCTCCTGCAACTGCAACACCCCGCCCCACACCTCGACGATATCCCGCACGATCCCGAGGCCCAGGCCATGGCCGTCCGTCTGCTCATCGAGACGTGTACCACGGCTGAACACTTCGTCGCGCCGGGTCTCGGGAATGCCAGGGCCGTCATCCTCCACCGTCAGCAGGTAACTGTGTGGCGTCTCGCTGACGCTGACGCGCACTTCGGCATCTGCCCATTTGCAGGCGTTGTCCAGCAGGTTGCCGAGCAGCTCCAGCAGGTCTTCGCGATCCCACGGCAGTTGCAGGCCCGGGGCGACGTGGTGGCTCAGGTCCAGGTGGTCGCCGTGGATCATGTTCAACGTGGCCAGCAGGCCGGGCAGTTCTTTTTCACAATCAAACAAGGCGCCCGGCAGGGTTTCGCCGGCCAGGCGCGCACGGTTGAGTTCACGATTGAGGCGTTGCTGCACCTGCTCCAACTGGTCACGAAGCAATTTGCGCAACTCGGGGTGGTCCTTGAGCGCCTCGCTGGAGGCCGCACTCAGCAGCACCGCCAGCGGGGTTTTCAGTGCATGCCCCAGGTTGCCCAGGGCGTTGCGCGAGCGCTTGAGGCTGTCTTCAGTGTGAGCCAGCAGGTGGTTGATCTGCGCCACCAGCGGCTCCAGTTCCAGCGGCACCTGGGTGTCGAGCTGGGAACGCTGGCCCTGTTGCAATTGGGCGATCTGGTTGCGCGCGGTTTCCAGGGGGCGCAACGCCCGGCGCACGGTGACTCGTTGCAGGATCAGCACCAGCAGCAGCGCCGCCAGCCCCAGCACCAGGCCGATTTGGCGCATCAGTCGGAAGCTTTCGCGCACCGGTGTGTAGTCCTGGGCCACGCTGATCGAAATCGCTTGGCCAAAGCGCTTGTAGTCCGAGCGTAGTACCAGCAGCTGCTGGCCCTCCGGCCCCAGTTGCAGGTTGCCCTTGAGCCCGGTCTCGGGGAGCCGGGGCAGTTCCTGGTCCCACAGCGAGCGGGAGCGCCAGTGAATGTCGGCAAAATCGATACGAAAATAATGCCCGGAGAACGGCCGCTGATACGCCGGCGACAGGCGGTGCTCATCCAACTGCACGCCGTTGGGCCCGCGCACCAGCGCCACCAACAGGTTCTCGCTGTCGTTACGCAAGCCAGCTTCCAGGTAACGCTGCAAACCGGCCTCGAACAACCACAGGCTGGTTTGCGCGAGTACCACGCCGACGATCACCATCACGCTGATCAGCCCCAGGCTCAGGCGTCGCTGGATCGACTTCATGCAGGGCTGGCGCCAAACCGGTAGCCCTGGCCGCGCCGGGTTTCGATCACGCTGCGGCCCAGCTTGCGGCGCAGATGGTTGACGTGCACTTCCAGCACATTGGAGTCGCGCTCGGTCTCGCCGTCATAAAGATGCTCGGCCAGATGGCTTTTCGACAGGATCTGTTCCGGGTGCAGCATGAAATAACGCAACAGGCGGAATTCAGCGGCGGTCAGTTGGATTTCCTCGCCGTCGCGCAACACGCACTGGCGGCCCTCGTCCAGATGCAGGCCGGCAGCTTGCAGGGTGGGCTGGTTGGCCTGGCCATGGGAACGGCGCAACAACGCCTGGATGCGCAGGTGCAGTTCTTCAGGGTGAAAGGGTTTGCTCAGGTAATCGTCGGCGCCGGCCTTGAGCCCCTCGATGCGCTCGGCCCAGGAATCCCGGGCGGTGAGCACCAGCACCGGGGTGGCCAGCGCGGCTGCGCGCCATTGCGCCAGCACTTCCAGCCCCGGCAAGCCAGGCAGGCCGAGGTCGAGGATGATCAGGTCATAGGGCTCGCTGCGGCCCTGATACACCGCGTCGCGCCCATCCGCCAGCCAATCGACCGCATAGCCCTGGCGTTGCAGCCCAGCCAGCAGTTCATCGGCCAGGGGTACGTTGTCTTCCACCAGCAGCAGGCGCATCAGTCTTCCTCGTCTTTGATCAGCGCACCGGTCGTGGCGTCGAGCTTAATCTCGCGCACCACGCCTTCGGTGGTCACCAGTTCCACTTCATACGCGTACTGGCCATGTTTTTTCTCAAGTTCCGCCTCCAGCAACCGCGAGCCGGGGTGCCGCGCCATGGCCTGCTGCAACAGTTGCTCCAGCGGCAGGATCACGCCCTGCTGGCGTAGCGCCAAGGCTTCATCCTGGTTGAGGTCACGGGCCGACAGGCTTGAGCAGAATGCCAGGAGCACCAGCACCGCCAAACCCGTGGCACGTCGATATACCTTCATTACGTATCCTGATGATTCTTGAGAACTTGCCCGGTGAGCGCGTCCAATTCAACGTCCCATTCGATACCGTGGGCATCTTCCAGTTCGACTTCATAGATGTACTTGCCATAGGCCTCATCCAGATCGGTGTCCAACAGCGTTGAGCCGGGATGCAGGGCCAGGGCGGTGGCGTCCAGTTGATCAAAGGCGACAATTGTAACAGTGGCGGGCACGGTCAGTGGCTTGTCAGGGTCCACGGCTCCAGCCTGGGTCGCCGTGGACGTGATGATAGCGGCGGCGACCAGAGCTGTGAGGCGCTTCATGATAAGTCTCCGTTACACGATGTTTTCCTACGCCGGTCACGGTAACGGCTGCAACTTAACTGAAACTGAATTGCCACCATGGCAATTACGAGTATGCGCAAACGCGGTCACAAAGATTTCGCCAGCATCGTGTGTATCCAGGATTCACGCGTTATCGTTGACGTTTTCGCGAGCAACCTCGCCCCTGAACTTGCCTCAACAGAGACCGGTATGACAGCCATCCATATCAAGTTTCCCGCCCTGACGCTCAAGGCCGGTAAACGTGCGTTCACCCGCATTCGCGAACAGGGCCTGCAGCCGGCCGACGTCGGCACCCTCCCCGGCGCGGCCGGCGGCCCTAAAGCCTTGGGCATCCAGGGCCTGGACCTGGCCCTGTTCGGCGACTGGCTGCCCCGCGCGCCCCGGGAACGCGCGCTGATCGGCGCGTCGATCGGCTCCTGGCGCTTTGCCAGTGCCTGCCTGCCCGACCCGGTGCAAGGCTTGCTCGACCTCGGCCGACTGTACAACGAACAACGCTTTGCCAAGGGCGTCACCATGGCCGACGTCAGCCAGAGCTGCCAGCGTATGCTCGATGACCTGCTGGCCGGACGTGATGCCCAGGTGCTGGACACCCCCAACTATCGATTGAACATCATGGTCGTCAAGAGCCACGGCCTGCTCGCCGATGACCATCGCGGGCGTCTTGGCCTCGGCCTGTCGTCGGTGATTGCCGACAACCTGCGTGGCCGCGCGCGGCTGTCGCGGCATTTCGAACGACTGATCGTCCACGACCCCCGCCAGGCGCCGCCGGTGCATCCGTTGAAGGATTTTCCGTCGCGCTTCCTCACCCTGGACCTGGGCAACCTGCGCCAGGCGCTGCTGGCCTCCGGCTCGATCCCCATGGTGATGCAAGGCGTACGCGACCTGCCCGGAGCGGGTGCCGGCACCTACCGCGACGGCGGCCTGCTGGACTATCACCTGGACCTGCCCTACCACGGCGACGACATCGTGCTGTACCCGCACTTCACCGACCGGGTCATCCCCGGCTGGTTCGACAAGGGCCTGCCGTGGCGGCGCAGCAACCCACAAGGCTTGCAGGATGTGTTGCTGCTGGCGCCGTCCAAGGACTACCTGGCCCGCCTGCCACACGGCAAACTGCCGGATCGCAGCGATTTCAAGCGCTTCATGGGGGATGACCCGAGTCGTAACCGGTACTGGCAGACCGCGATGAGCGAGAGCCAGCGATTGGGCGATGAGTTTCTGGCATTGGCCGATAACGGTGGATTAGGCGAGCGCTTGCAAGCCCTTTGACCCAACGCCTTTCTCCTGGAGGAGCGAGCCTGTTCGCGCCTGCAGAGGGACGGTATGCGCGACGTGTGATGTAGCTGTTAAACTCGCCGCCTGCCAGAAACCTGACCGAGCCGAAAAATACTGTGGAAATCTTCAAGGAATTTACATTCGAGTCCGCCCACCGCCTGCCCCATGTACCGGAAGGCCATAAGTGCGGGCGCCTGCATGGGCATTCGTTCAAGGTGGCGATCCACCTGAGCGGCGACCTGGACCCTCATACAGGCTGGATTCGCGACTTCTCGGAGATCAAGGCGATTTTCAAGCCGCTCTACGAACGCCTCGACCACAACTACCTGAACGACATCCCGGGCCTCGAAAACCCGACCAGCGAAGTACTGGCCAAGTGGATCTGGGCCGAACTCAAACCCCTGCTGCCGGAGCTCAGCGCCATTCGCATCCATGAGACCTGCACCAGCGGCTGCATCTATCGCGGTGAATAAACCCATGCGGTACAAAACACCCTGGCGGTAATGCCAGTCAGCCAAGGAAGAACACGGTCACTGTGGCGAGGGCGTTTGCGCCTTCGCCACAGGTTAGCGGTGACCCGCTCTATCCCTTGATTGACCCGCATCACCCTTGCGGTGTTTTTTTATGCCCGGTATTACAGGCTTGGACCTGCCCCTGTTCAGTCACCCACGAGGTTCGTATGGAAAACATCTGGCTGGCCCAGGCCAAACGCTTGCAGGCACTGGCTTCCACCGGGCTGCATTTTTGCACCGACGATTTCGAGCGCGAGCGTCTGGAAGAAATTGCCGAAATTGCCCATAGCATGCTCGCGCAACTGGGCAATGTGCCGCTGGAGCGCATCACCGGGTTGGTGAGCGATTTTGCCCAGCGCTATTCCACGCCGATGATCGATGTGCGCGGCGCGGTGATCGAGGGTGACAAGATCCTGCTGGTGCGCGAGTTGACCGACGGTTGCTGGGCCCTGCCAGGGGGCTACGCCGATATCGGCTTGTCGGCGGCAGAAAACATCATCAAGGAAATTCGCGAGGAAGCCGGGCTGACCGTGACCGCACGCGCGCTGTACAGCGTGACGCACAAGGCCAAGGGGTTGTACCGGCCGGATGTGCGGGACTTCTACAAGCTGTATTTCCTGTGTGAGCGGGTCGACCAACTGGCACCCGCGGCGGGTTTTGAAACCACCGAGGTGGGTTTTTTCGCCCTGGACAACCTGCCGCCACTGTCCCGTGGCCGCACCATTGAAAGTGATCTGGAAGCGGCGTTTGCCTTTCATCGCGGCGAGACCACCCAGACCCTGTTCGACTGATCCAATTTGTATCACCGCTGCACCGCTTTCGTGCCCGATTGGGCACACAGAACACTCCTGCCCGCGCGCGCCCCCCTGATTGGCTATAAATACTGTGCACACTGCACAACGCCCGCCATGCGTCCTTCACTGCGGCGAATGTGGCACGCGCGGTGCAATAGGCCTGCGTCACTCATTCAGGGAGCAAGGCACATGACGCAGCAAGATCCAGGCAACGATTACCCCCTCAGCGAAGTCCCCATGCATGCGCGCAAGGGGCTGGCGTCGACCGCCATGGTGCTGCTGGGTTTCACGTTTTTTACCGCAACCATGTTTGCCGGCGGCAAGCTGGGGGTGGCCTTCAGTTTCATCGACATGCTCGGCGTCGTGGCCTTGGGTAACCTGCTGTTGGGCATCTACGCCGCCGGCCTGGGTTACATCGCCTTCAAGAGTGGGCTGAATTCAGTGCTGATGGGACGCTTCTGTTTTGGCGAAGTGGGCAGCAAGCTCAGTGACTTGATCCTCGGTTTCACCCAGATCGGCTGGTATGCCTGGGGCACCGCCACGGCCGCCGTGGTGCTGGGCAAATACTTCGAGCTGAGCCAGGGCAGTGTGCTGGCGCTGATGGTGCTGTTTGGCCTGGTGTTCTGCGCCACGGCCTATGTGGGCTATCGAGGGTTGGAGATTCTGTCGTACATCGCGGTGCCGGCCATGGGCATTCTGCTGTTTCTGTCGATGTGGGTGGCGACCGTCAAGGTCGGCGGGCTGGACGGCCTGCTGGCGGTGGTGCCGAGCGGTACGCTGGACTTGTCCACGGCGATCACCCTGGTGTTCGGCACCTTTGTCAGCGGCGCGACCCAGGCCACCAACTGGACACGGTTTTCCCGCTCGGCCAAGGTCGCGGTACTGGCCAGCCTGATCGGCTTCTTTGTC
Organism: Pseudomonas sp. G11; assembly: GCF_029457515.1. Classification (NCBI taxonomy): domain Bacteria; kingdom Pseudomonadati; phylum Pseudomonadota; class Gammaproteobacteria; order Pseudomonadales; family Pseudomonadaceae; genus Pseudomonas; species Pseudomonas sp. G11. The sequence goes on along the minus strand of NZ_CP120377.1, from coordinate 2,540,749 downwards.
GGCAATGGCCTGATGGTATTGATCGGCGCCTATGGGGCCATCGTCTATCAGCAACCGGATGTGGTGGAAGTCTTGCTGCTGCAAGGTTTTGCCATGGCGGCGATGGCCATGCTGTTGCTCAACATCTGGAGCACCCAGGACAACACCATCTATAACTTCGCCGTCGCCGGTTGCAACCTGCTGCGCACCCGACGTCGCAAGACCGTGACCCTCGCCGGTGCGGTGATCGGCACCCTGCTCGCCCTGCTGGGCATGTACGACCTGCTGGTGCCTTACCTGATCCTGCTGGGCACGGTGATCCCGCCCATCGGCGGCGTGATCATGGCGGACTTCTTCTATCGCTATCGCGGCCAGTACCCGCGCCTGGCAGAGGCGCGCCTGCCCGCGTTCAACTGGCCGGGCCTGGTGGCGTACGCCGTGGGTACGTTGCTGGCATTCAACTCACCCTGGGTCGCGCCGCTGGTGGGGATTGTGGCGGCGTCGCTGACCTACGTGGTGCTCACCGCCGTCCTGCGTGTGCGCACGCCATTGGCTGACGCCCAGGCATGAGCCTGACCCTTGCCGATGTGCTGGCCCTGCCGGGCCTGGAGTCCATGCGCCTGCGCGCTGGCTCGGCCGGCCTGGATAACGTGGTGCGCTGGCCGTATGTGGCCGAAAACACTGGGATCGCCGAATGGGTGCTCGGCGGTGAACTGGTGTTCGTCACCGGTATCAACCACCCCCGGGATGAGGCCAACCTCCTGCAACTGCTGGACGAAGCCTGTCAGCGCCAAGTGGCCGGGTTGGTGATCCTGACCGGCCCCGCCTATATTCAGGTGATCCCCCAGCGCTTGCTGGACGCCGCCGAATCCGCTGGCCTGCCCCTGATCGAGCAGCCCTACTCGTTGAAAATGGTGTTGGTGACCCAGGCGATCGGCTCGGCGCTGATCCAGTCCGAACAACTGGGGCGTTCGCGGCACGATGTGCTGGAACGCTTGCTGGCCGGCGACTTTCAATCCCTGGACCTCCTGCTGCACCGCGCCGCCCAACTGGGCCTGTCGCTGGCAGGGCATTGGCAAGTGGTGCAATTACAGCTGGAGGGCAGCGACGCATTGTTTACCCAAGGCGATGCCGGGCACATGGAAGCGCAGTTGGCTCGGCAACACGAAAGCATTACTCGGCGCCTGCGTCAGTATTCGGCGTCGATACCCGTCCTCGGGAGGGCCGGGCAATGGACGTTGTTGCTGCCGGCCGCGGATGCCGTTGCCGCCTTGGCCAACCGCGAGCAGTTGGCCAGTTGGTTGAAGCCATTGAACCTGCGCCTGGCGCCCCTGAAAGTGTTTATCGGCCTGAGCGCCGCCGCCCACCCGCCCGCGCGCCTGGCCCTGGCACAGGAGGAAGCACGCCAGGCGTTGACCGCCGCGCGACGCTTCAGCGAGCGCGCCGGGCTGTGCGTGTATGACGAACTAGGCGTGCTGAAACTGCTCAGCGGTGTTCGTGATCGCGCGCTGCTCGATCAGTTTCTCAATGAGCGCCTGGGCCCGTTACTGCGCCATGACCGGCATCATGGCCCAAGCCTGATGCCGACCCTGGAAGCCTGGTTTCATGAGAATGGTAACCTTGTGGCCGCCGCCCAGCGCCTGGCCGTTCACCGTAATACCCTGACGCACCGCGTCCAGCGCATCGAAGCCCTGTGCGGGCTGACGCTGGATAATTCATACGACCGCCTGGACATCGGTATCGCCCTGATGATCTGGCGGCTGTCTGCCTGATTGTTTTAGCCAAGAGGAACTTGCCCATGCACATCATCAACGCCCGCCTGCGCCACCGTGAAGGCCTGCATGATCTGCACCTGGAACATGGCCGGATCGCCAGTATCACTGCGCAAACGGGGTCGCCAACTGCAGGGCCCGACGACCTGGACGCTGCCGGTAACCTGGTGACGCCACCGTTCGTCGAACCGCATATTCACCTCGACGCCACCCTGACTGCCGGAGAGCCGCGCTGGAACATGAGCGGCACCCTGTTCGAAGGCATCGAGTGCTGGGGCGAACGCAAGGCCACCATCACCGAGGAAGACACCCGCACCCGCGCCAAGAAAACCATCCAGGCCCTCGCCGCCCATGGCATCCAGCATGTTCGCACCCATGTCGACGTCACCGACCCGGACCTCACGGCGCTCAAGGCCATGCTGCAAGTGCGTGAAGAAAGCACGCACCTGATCGACCTGCAAATCGTCGCCTTTCCCCAGGAGGGCATCGAGTCCTACCGCAATGGTCGCGAACTGATGGAAGAAGCCATTCGCCTGGGCGCCGACGTGATCGGTGGCATCCCGCACTTCGAATACACCCGTGACCAAGGGGTGAGTTCGGTGAAGTTCCTCATGGACCTGGCCGAACGTACCGGCTGCCTGGTGGACGTGCACTGCGACGAAACCGACGACCCACACTCGCGCTTCCTTGAAGTCCTCGCCGAGGAAGCCCGCAGCCGTGACATGGGTGCCCGCGTCACTGCCAGCCACACCACGGCCATGGGTTCCTATGACAACGCCTACTGCGCCAAACTGTTTCGCCTGCTGGGGCATTCCGGGATCAGCTTCGTCTCCTGCCCCACCGAAAGCATTCACCTGCAAGGCCGCTTCGACAGTTTCCCGAAACGCCGTGGCGTCACCCGCGTCAACGAACTGCTCGAAGCCGGCATGAACGTGTGCTTCGGCCAGGACTCCATCGTCGATCCCTGGTACCCGTTGGGCAACGGCAACATCCTGCGCGTGCTGGAAGCCGGCCTGCACATTTGCCATATGCTCGGCTACCGTAACCTGCAAAGCGCCCTGGACCTGGTCACCGACAACAGCGCCAAAGCCATGGCCCTGGGCGAGCGCTACGGCCTGGAGCCTGGGCGGCCGGCCAACCTGTTGATCCTGTCGGCCGACAGCGATTATGAGGTGATTCGCAGCCAGGGCCTGCCGCTGTATTCGATCCGCCATGGCAAGGTGTTGATGAAGCGGCGGCCGGCGCAGGTCGAGTTCCTGTAAAGAGTGGGCTAAACGATCGAGTCGATATCCAGCGAGTGCACCCTCCCCCGGTCACCATGAACGGGGGACGGGACACTCGCTACCGGCGAACGCTCACGGTTTTCCCGGTGGCTGAACCAACGCTTGAGACTCGGTTGCAGGCTGGCGGAGTGACTATGACTGCCATACACGTCACGGACCTCGAGACGGCGCCAGCGCAGGCTGTGCAGCCGCTCGCGGCTGGTGTTCAAGCGGTCGATTTCGGCATTGAGGGCCTGATTGTGCTCATGGGCCTGGCCACGCTGGTTCGGCGGACGCCGCTGCTCAAGCTCGCGGTTCTTGTCGCGCAATTGTTGGCGCATGGTCTCCAGCGCATGGTCGAGCAACGCGTATTCCCTCGGTGTGACCAAAGGCCCCTGGCTCTCCAGGGTGTGCTGCCAGCGGCGCAACGTGGCCCAGGCGGCGGGGATGTAGCTGGCGGTCATGAAATGCTGGTCGGCCTGGAACAGCTGTTTGAGCAAGTTGTCACGGTCGGGCATATCGCCGTGCAGTTGCAACGCACGATTGCAGGCGGCCTCCTGGATGGACTCACAACCGGGTTTCCACAACACCGACGCCTGCGTGCCATCCTCCAATGTGATCGGCATGAAGTGCTGCTGTTCGCCATGATGTTGGTAGGGATTGCCACCAACCCGCACCAGGCCAGCGGCGAACAACAGGCCCCCGGGCGTAGGGGCACTGAATAACGTCACGGCGCCGGGGATCCAGAGTTTGGCGGTAGTGTTCATCCAGGGCGCGGGAACACTGGGGACGGGATCGTTATGGTTGACGATGCGGTGGTGGACCAGGGCTGAGGCACCGTCGGTGAATTTGGAATCGGCGGCGCGGGGGGCGCCGTAGGTATAGAGGAGAGGAGTGTAGTTACGATCCGGGGCGCGCCGCAGCCCTTCTGCTAACAGCAAGGCAATTGCTCCGCCCAGACTGTGGCCGCATATCACGATGCGCTGGCTGCGATAGAACTGGTCGAGATAGCGCAATACAAAATCTCGCATGGCGCGGTATGCCTGATAAAACCCTTCATGGGCTTTGCCCACGCCGTCGGCAAAATCCACCTGGTGGGCATTGGCGTCTCTCAGCCCATCAGCAGCACTGGCAGTGCCGCGTATCGCAATCAGGACCACCTCATCGTGGTGACTGATGAAAGCTTGCGTATCGGTACCGAACTTATCATCGTCAAAAAAATGCAAATACGCAGGATGTTCCTGTACCGCTCCTAATTCAGCCCGGTTCTGAGGATAAATTTCAGGATCGAAGGGCAATATTTCAAAGCGAAGGGAGTACGGGACTTCCTCATACAGCGGATAAAAACGCTGAACCTGTTCCCCATCAACTTTCCAGGCTTCGTGATACCCCGAGAGCTTCTCCGCAAACAAATTTCCAACACTGGGTTCCAATGGAAAGCTGACTTGATCCAATGGTTTCTTTGGAGGTTGCTGACCAAAATCGCAGTAACTCAAGGTCGACATCAGCGCCAACTGATATAGATTTAACGCACAAAACCGATCATCGATGGAAAGCATGGGGCGCAATGCCCGCAACGGACGGACCTCAAGAACGGTGTGTCGGTTGGGAAAAAGCACAACCCCTGAAAGAACTGGCTCAGGTGGGCCGAACCCCAAGTCGGCCATCATTTTTAACGCGTGGCGTTGAACACCATGCGCACTCGGCGTAAGGGGTGGTAAATGAGCAACGTGCCGAACCAAATCACGCACTTCAACCTGATAATACTGATCCCCCAATCGGCACGCAGGATTTTGCTCGTTACGTTCACCACCCAAATGCTTGAAGCGCGTTTTTTCAGCTCGAACCTGGAGATTGGTGATAGGTATTGGATATCTCTCTCGCTTCAGCAAGGTTGGGTAGTACCCCTCCTCCGCGTCATACAATGCATCGAAAACCAGTACGACTGGCCCTCGACATATGTCCTCCAACCTTGCGAATCCTTGCCCGTCCAAATGCCCTTTGTATCGCTGTCCTGCACAATCAGCCATTTCATAAGCAAGCCCACCATAGGCTTTCCCATCACCTAACTCGTCTACCAGACAAAAACTCAGCCAACCTCCTCGTAACGCACAAGCAGGCATCGTTCCATTAAAAAAAGCGCGCTTCCATTGTTCAATTGCCATGCTGAACATCCTTATTCAGTACAGTGTGGATACCAGTCGCAAATACGCCCATCTGGCATTTTGAAAGACTTGAAGTCAGTGGTATTACCCCGACAGAACGCGTCTTGATCTTCTAAGCTCTTCCCTCGGCAGCGCCTCCAGCCTTGGGGAAAACGAATCCAGTTATCTCCCATGTAAGGTCGTTCTTCACCAATAACGTGTAGGGCCATCCTAAGTGTTTTTCCCGTCAGTTGAGCCCGCTGTACAACGCCTCCTGCTGGTGTTTTCTGTAACTGCCCCCCTTCGCTCAATGAATTGCATTTAAGGACCTTTATGATTGCGTGCTGTGGGCCCACCGTCCGAAACAACCACTGACATTGCCCTGACAATTCGTGCACGCGTGACTCAGGCATCGTCGGCAATTTGTCTTCTAAGCGGTCTTGAATGGAGATACCTGCAATATCCCCCCCAACATCCGTATCCCGCTTGCCCCACTTCGCATAAAAATCAAACACCACACTACTCACGACCAGCGGGCAGCCGTCTACTGTTTCAGTCAGCGGCAACTCATAACTCACCCGACTGGCCACGGGTTTGTATTCAGTAAAAAACACCTTGCGCTCAGGACGCCTGCCCCGGCGCTGCGGCAACGTGCAAGTCTCACCAGGGGCGGGATGGTAGTTGGCCGCCGTTTTGACTTTGAACTCCGCCGGCATATCCACCTCCAGCGTAAAATGCTCACCTCTCTTCCCCGTACACCCAGGGAGCCACACCAGGGCAACAACTAACAACGCACCGCCTATCCATCTACTCATGGTTGCGCTCCTCCCCACGCCATTGCTCCACCAGCCGTTCAAAATGCTCCCCTGGCGCCTCACCCGCTCGCGGCTGCCAACAGATCACACGGTTGCGAGTCGCCTCCTTCAGCCGTCGAACCACCAGGAATTCCAGCTGCTCCGGCGCGTGCCATTGCCAGGCGCGAGCCTGCTCCAGCACTTGGCTCAGCCACGCCCTGGGGTCTTGAAACTCGACCAGTGCGGCAAGGTCTTCACTGTGTTCGGCCAGCAGGTATCGCAGGATATTGGCGTGCAGGATGGCGTCGGCCTGAGGGTTCGGGGTGTTCAGCCATGGCACCGGCACAGGCACCGGGTAGTGGCCGGGGGCAGGGTTTTCGCCATGGCGCCAACCTCCTTCGTGCCAGTAGCACACGCTGATCAGTGGCCCGAGGAATTCCGGCCACAGCGCTGTGGGCAGGTAGGCCAGGGCACGGGCCAGGGTGCGATTATCGTGAAGACGGTAGAGCGCCTGCTCCCCTTCGGGCCCGACCATCAGCCGCTCGCGCCAATGCGCTGTCACACCGGTCAAGTCGTCGTCAGGCAGGCTGCCCAGCCACCCCCAGTTGGCTTCGGGGTGTTGCAACAGGTCGACCAATGCGGGCTCGCTCATCGGCCCCAGCAGCAGGAGTACGGGGCCCGTGTTCGCCAGTTCTGCCGCGACGGTCTCGCTGTAGAGACAGCGATAGTGCGACAGGTCGCGGGCCGCCAACATGGGCTGGCGGGCCGCGCTGTAACCATCGAGCATCAGGCATATCCGGCGTCCTGCCTGTTGTTGTCGGGCCATCCAGCGGTTGGGAAGCATCGGCATCAAGCCGCCCTCCCGGTCATGTCGCATTGGCCTTCACGGCAGCGTTCGCACAGGGGGCAGAAGTCCGCGCCCAGTTGCCGCGCCAGGTCCATGATGACGCCTTGCACGGCGGCGACTTTCAGGCTGCCGGTAACAGGCGAGGCATTCGCAGCACGGGTTTCGGACGGTGAGCCGCCAAGGCTGATGGGCCGACTGCTGAAAATCCCTCCTGCCTGCAGCACCAGGTGCTCTCCGCCAGCCTTGAGGCTCAGTTGTGCGCCCGCATCGATCACCAGGTTGGCACCGGCCTTGATATGCACCTGTTGTCCGGCTTCGACCACCAGGGTCTGCTTCACATAGGTCCGGCTCTCGCCCTGTACGTCAAGGTGGTCGTTCGCCTGCAACACCACCTTGCGATCACCGGTGATGTGACGATGCTCCTCGTTATCCAGGCGGACCGTACTTAACCCGTGGATGATCTCGCGTCGCTCCCCGGCCACCTCCAGCCGGCTGTCATGGCCGACCTGTTGTTCCAGGTCACGTTGGGCGCGCAGGTAAATAAGCTCCTCGCCGCACCGGTCTTCCAGATGCAGCTCGTTGCCGCCTGCGCCTCCCGGGGAACTGCAGGTACGCAGCACACTACGGGTCTTGTGCTGCGGTAACGAATAGGCCGGCAGGCGTAGCGCATTGGGCAGGCAGCCGTTGATCAGCGGCTGGTCGGGGTCGCCTTCAAGAAAGATCACCAGCACCTCCATGCCGACCCGGGGAATCATCATGGCGCCAAACCCGGCACCGGCCCAACCGGTGGCCACGCGCACCCAGGCGCTGCTTTTATCATCCGTCGGGTCCAGGCGATCCCAATGAAAGCGCACCTTGACCCGGCCATAGGCATCGCAATGCACCTCCTCCCCCGCAGGCCCGGTCACCGTAGCGGTCTGGCTGCCCTTGATGGTTGGCTTGGCATGTTTGAGGGGCGGACGATACACCGCGCGCCAGGGCGTCGCGGTGAAGCGGTTGCGATAGCCCTGGAAGGCCCCTGGCTCAAATACCGCCTCTTCAAGTACTTGCGGTTGATAACCTTCGTGACGCACCGAGGTGAGCAACCACAAGTCATTGCAGGCCGGGTCCGGATGGTCACGCAGGTCGAGGAAATGACCGCTGCGCAATACGGGTTGATCGCTCTGGCCCGATGCCCGATGACGGTCGCTCTGATGGCGCTCCAGGCCTCGACGCGCCAATTGCACACCCCGCGCATGGCCAGTGAAACCAGCGGGGTAGTCATAGTCTTCCAGCGGTTGAGCAGACACCGTGCCGGCCTGTTCCTGCAGGCGCAACGCTGGGTGTTCGAAGTCATGATCGCGGCTCACCGTTTGCCGGCTGCGGGTTTCCAGGCGCCTGTCGAAACGCTGGACGCCCCGCGCCTCGGTCGTTGGATCAGGCGAGGCGCAGTAACGCTGCTGTGGCAAGCGTCGAAACACCGTCTGGTCATCCCCGAATACCAGCAGGTGGTTGTTCACGCTGTGGCGGAAATGGTAGTGAATCCCCTCTTCTTCACATAGGCGCTGGATGAAGTGCAGGTCGGTTTCCGCGTATTGCACGCAGAATGTGCGCGGCGGATAGACCACCGGGCCGAGCTCAAAGGCATAGGCGTCGGCCAGGATGCCATGGTGCTCGAGGACGGCCATGATGATCTGCGGCACACTGCGCTGCTGGAAGATGCGTTGGTCGCGCCGGTAGGCCAGGCTGGCCAGGCGCGGTGCCAGGGTGAGGTGGTAGCGGGTGAGCCGAACACCCGGATCAGCCCGGCCAATGGCGTAGACCTGCCCATGCAGGCCTTGATCGGCCTCGCCGAAGTCCAGATAGGCAAGTTGGTGAAGCAAACGCTCCAGGTCAAGGGAAGGGTTTTCGCTGACGAGTTGCACCTCAATGAAGTACGGCTGATCGACGGCCTCGCTGCCGTTGAAAGCCAGTACTTGAAAGTCTGTATTTATGCCTGGAACTATTAATTTGAAACGTGACGAAACAAACGCATTAACCATCCGTTGTTACCCGCCATCCACTTTCTGACTGAAATACTCTCTCTCGCAACATCGATCGAGTTGCAGAGAAAAAGCGCCTGAACGCCCGAAAGCTTAGCGTCTCCGTCGGAAATTCGGCCGGTCAGAAATAAAACAGAATATTCGTACGATGAGGATGGAAGTGTCTTTTGCTAAATATTAAATACAGCCATTCAACCAGTGATCAACAATAAGAAAAGTACGACACAGGCTTACATCTAAATAACTAACCGCTAAAGAACTAGCCCACATCAATTAAAGCCGACAACGGTTCGCCTACGCTGCGGGGAGTGGTCGCGCCGTCCCAAACAGGCTGACGCCGAGCAAGCGTTCGGCCTGCGTTTGCAAACGCACTGGCGCCGTGCCGCCCGGCATGACCACGGCCACTTCACCGCCCTCAACCCAACCGGCCCGCCACGCCGCGCATGCCACAGCGCTGGCGCTGGTGCCCGACGACGCCGTAGGTCCCTCGCCCCGTTCGAAGACTCGCGCCAACACCCGGTTGCCGTGATCACGCGCCGCCCATTGCAGGTTAATGCCGGCGGCACAGGGTTGGCCGCTACCGACAGGTGGTGCGAAGGCAACGGCTTGCAGGGCGAGGAACAATGCGGGCTGGTGCATCGAAGGGTTGTCCGGCAATGCCGAAACCTGGTCGACCAGTGTGACGCAATGAGGGTTGCCGACCCGCACAAACTGACTGCAGGCCCAGTGCGGATTGATTGCCACCAACGTGTCCACCCGGCTGAACCCATGCGCCTCCACCCGCACGGGCTCGACGCCCACCGCCCCCACGGCCAAGGGCCCGAACTCAGGCTGCCCCAAGGCCAGCCAGAACCCATCGACCGGCCCATACCGTGCGGGCTCGACCGACGTAGCCACCGGCGACGCGGCATCCGATTTGTCGTGATGCACCCGCAGTTCACAGCCCTGGGTCATCAACCCCTGGTCGGTCAACGCCTGCGCAAAGATGGTCAAGCCGTTGCCACTGCGCTCGGCGAGGGAGCCATCGGTATTGACGATCAACAGATCGAACGGCGGCTCAGCCTGAAACGGCCCGACCAGCAGCCCATCACAGCGATGGGCCTTGGCGTCGGCCGGACGCGGCAATGAACCCCAACCGCATTCGGAGGCGATGGCCGATGCCGCCCATGCCTCCCGGTTACTCGCCGCGAGGGCGGCGCTATCGGGCACACCCACACCCCGGCTGCGCAAAAAGGCGGGGTTGACGACCCCATAGATATTGCCGCGTGCATCGTAGAACAGGGTCATGCTGCCGCCTGCCTGAGAACTTTCATCAGCTCGTCCATCCAGTTGCCTACTCACCGGGGCAGCAGCGTATTACAGAATGGTCGAGCTGTGGGAGGTGGGCTGGAAGGTGGTCATCCACCACAAGAAAGCTGGGGTTCATCCATTCTCACAGGAATTACACATCTTCCAGGCCACCTCCTACAAACTCGACAGGCTCTGTGTGGCAAATCAGGTCCACAGCGTTCCGTGTTTGTAAAAAAAGAATTCACCGCCTGGGCAGCAAACCTGAAACCAGGGGAACCCTGACTCGCTCGATACGGCTTGATATGCAAGGATGTCGCGCCGGACATCGTTCATTGAACGCAAGACCAAGGATTTTTCATGACTGCCATCCCCACCCCAGCGCCCGTGGTTCCCGGTCGGCTGGAACAAATGTCGACCCGTATCGCTTTTTTTATCGCTGGCTTCGGCATCGCCGCCTGGGCGCCGTTGGTACCGTATGCCAAGGCGCGCGCGCAGTTGAATGAAGGCACGCTTGGCCTGTTGCTGCTGTGCCTGGGGGTGGGTTCGATCATTGCCATGCCCGTGGCGGGCGCGCTGGCCTCGCGCTACGGTTGCCGACGCGTACTGACCGCCGGGACGATCCTGATCTGCCTGGCCCTGCCGATGCTGGCCACCGTCAGTTCGATCCCCTTGTTGATCGCCGGGCTGTTCCTGTTTGGCGCAGGCCTGGGCACGGTGGATTCCACGGTCAACCTGCAAGCGGTGATCGTTGAGCGCGCCAGCGGCAAAACCATGATGTCGGGCTTCCATGGTTTGTTCAGCCTGGGAGGCATCGTCGGCGCTGCGGGCGTTGCCGGGATGCTGGGGCTGGGCTTGTCGCCCTTGCAGGCGACCCTGGTAGTGATCGTCATCATGGCGGCAGCACTGCTCAAGGCTGGGCCACACTTCTTGCCCTATGGCAGTGAAAGCTCGGGGCCGGCCTTTGCGGTGCCGCACGGCGTCGTGCTGTTTATCGGCTGCCTGTGCTTTATCGTGTTTCTGGCCGAAGGGGCCGTGCTCGACTGGAGCGCGGTATTCCTCAGCGCCGAACGCGGCCTGGACGAAGCCTATGCCGGCCTGGGTTATGCGGCCTTTGCCTTGACCATGACGGCCGGACGCCTGACCGGTGATGCGATCGTGCGGCGTCTGGGCGCCACCCGCGTCATCATGATCGGCGGTGCGCTGGCCACCACGGGCATGTTACTGGCCACCCTGCTCCCTGCGTGGGAAACCGCCCTGCTGGGGTACGCCCTGGTGGGCGCCGGCTGCTCGAATATCGTGCCGGTGCTGTATACCGCGGTCGGCAAGCAGACCGTCATGCCTGAACATATCGCCGTGCCAGCCATCACCACCCTCGGCTATGCCGGCATACTCGCAGGCCCGGCGATGATCGGCTTTATCGCCCACGGCAGTAGCCTGAGCACCGCCTTTGTGTTGATCGCGCTGCTGCTGGCGGGTGTGGCCATCAGTGGCAAGATCCTCAAGGTATAAGGCAACTCAAGGCAATAAGCCCGGATCGAGGGCTACCTGGCCTTATGCGCCTTGTACTGTTCAAGCCAGCGTTCAAGACTCTTATTGCTGAGCCAACCCTCATACCGGGGCCAACCAAACAGGCGCGTGTGGTTGGCACGCTCCAGCGAACGCAGTAACCCCGGGCGCTCGATAATATTTTTCGCCATGTACACGCAATGTTCGCTGTACTTCTTCCTGGGCAGGCCAGTGCAAGGCTCCAGTATGGGCAAGCCCAGTGAATCAATGGCATCGGGGTCATTCATCACGGTTTTGAGCAGCGCAATTTCCACGTACTCAAGCGCTTCAAAAAAAAACTTGCGATCCTTGGTCGGGTCTTTCAATTGTGTGAAATGACCTTGCAGGGCCTCGACAACCAGGGCATTGCCCTGCCCCTGGAAAGGATCCTGGCTGAAGGCCCCTGGCGTACTGTTGCCCAGCAGCGTTGCAGCAGCCACCCTCAAGCTGTCGCGAGTGATGTACCCCTCGCAATCGATGATTGCGTCGTTAAGAGGCGGACGCTTGAGAATTTCCCTGACCATCAGGATCATGCGGTCCCGCACATTACTCTCCCCTCAACGCTTCAGCAGCGATGCGATGCAAGGACGACTGCGTCAGGCGCCCTTCCTTGAAAAACGAGTGCAATTCACCAAAGTTTTTCTCCAGCTCGCCCGCCAACTGGCTATCGGTGGAGTGAGGACCGGGTGGGACCGTATTCGCGCGCGCAGCCGGTGGATTTTGTAATGCCTGGTAGCGCAACGCCGACAAGGCCCCACGCAACAGCACCGGACGCCGTGGCCGCGCGTCCGGTGCGAGACTGGGTTCCTCGCACGGCGTGTGAACAACGGGCGCCGGCAAAACCGGTTGCACCTCTGCCCCTCCCATGGCCGCTGGCCGCCCGAGAGGTATTGCACCATCAATTTTCATGCATTATCTCCAACTTTTTCCAGATCCGAGCTTGTCTGGCGCCCACTGCCAAGGTGGCCGAGCTCCGCGGATGGATACCAGTCAAGCCACCGATGTGTGGCTGGGCGATCGCAATAGTTCCGGAGGACGAGCGAATAGCGATGACAGCATGTAAACGCACGCACCACGATGGCCGATCAGTCGCGGTCGTGAGGAGGCGCCGCGCGGTTGTTTTCGGCCTTTTGCCCACTGCACATGGACCTCAGCCCAATCATCACCGAGACCATGACACCACGAAGCGACGCCAGGGGTTGAGCGTCCCTTCCAAGTTCCTGGCCGGGCGCAAGCATGCCTCGGGCAAAATCGTCAGCCACTGGCGCCTGGAACCTGCGCTGACCGGCAAAGTCCTTCATGCGCTGGGTCTCATAAGCATGGAGTATTTGCGCGGGGGCTTTGTCGCAAGTGGGCTCTTGAGCCTCCGCATGGGTTTGATCGCTGGCAGACTGTCGGTATCCAGACTGACCAGCGTTGAACGAAGTCGAAGTCATAGGGCCCCCCAAGGGAATGCGCCACGAGGGGTTCGTGGCGATTCTCCCGCTCAATGAATTACTCTGCGGTGCACGTTTATCCGCGGGACATCTGGCGCAATGTGTCCCAGTGAATCCAGCCGTCCTTGCCCCAGTAATCCCCACCGTCCATGTTTTCCTTCACCTCGGAGCGCTTGAGGACTTCCTGCGCAATCCAGGCCAGGCGTCCATGAACCGGATCGCTCGTCGGCCACGAGGCGAGCCCGTGCAACTTGTCGATGCTGATGAAGCCCGGGTTGGCCGGGGCCTTCAATCCCTCGAAATGCTCGAGCATCTCTTGCGCCAACCGCGAGTCATCCTGGTATTTCAAAGGACTTTGGCTGCTGAGGGTCATCTGAATTTTTTGCCGGTCGATCAGGCCATCCAGCGCGCCGGTGGAGCTGTGTCGATCCAATGCGTTCACCACTTCCGGGCGCCTTAACAGCTCACGCGCCAGGCGGATGTTCTGATCCTGGGCGGGGTTACCGGTCAACGGCTTGTTGGCCATGTCCGAAAGACCCTGCGTGGTGACGAACCACGGCGTTTTCGGATCCTTGAAGGCATCGAAGTTGTTCAACAGCTGGCGTGCCAGATCGTCGTTGCTCTTCTGTGAGTACACAGGGTCGGGCTTGTGGCCGTAGCAAGGATCAGGCTTGCAGGGCGTGGGGCGCACCGGCGGCTTGCTGTAGCAAGGGTCGGGCTTGCACGGCGTAGGCCGCTCTGGTGGCTTGCTGTAGCAAGGGTCAGGCTTGCAGGGCGTAGGTCGCTCTGGTGGCTTGCTGTAGCAAGGATCGGGCTTGCAGGGGACCGGCTTGGGCGGCTTCGGTGGTTTGCCGTAGCAAGGGTCAGGCTTGCACGGCGTAGGTCGCTCTGGTGGCTTGCTGTAGCAAGGATCGGGCTTGCAGGGGACCGGCTTGGGCGGCTTCGGTGGTTTGCCGTAGCAAGGGTCAGGCTTGCACGGCGTAGGTCGCTCCGGCGGCTTGCTGTAGCAAGGGTCGGGCTTGCACGGGACCGGCTTGGGCGGTCGCTGCCCACCGCACCAGCCCTTCATTTTTTGCGTGATTTGGCTGAGGGTCCCAGACGCCGGTGTCTGTCGACTTTCACCCTGCGCCCCGCTCCCACCTTCTCGGTGCTGGGCAAGCTCTTTGTTGGCAAACAATTTGCCAGGTTTGTCGCCGCCCGGGTTGAATGCGATACGTGCGCCTTTTTGCCCATCACCCTGGGAGGCGACAGTGTCCTTGACCTTGGTCTCGGCTTTGGAGGACGACGAATTAGGGGGCGAATGAGACACGGATTTATCGAGGGCTGATACCGCCATTTTTTGAATCTCCAGTCCGGCTGTATTACAGGGTTCACCGGCTTCCAATAAGGGAATGCAGGCAACCTCTGTGTGGCGGACATGTCTGATTCAGTTCCTCCAGTCGGCATCAAATCGCCGACTGATCGGTAGGAGATCGGATCGATACGCGAAAAAAAACACAGCGTGGTGCTGCGACTTTTCTCCTTCCTCCCAGAGTCAGAACCCGACACTGGCCCGTACGAAGAAAGTACGTGGCTCGCCCAGTGAATCGCCCCCGCCTCCGTAGATGTTTTCCAGCCTCGAAGTGAGGCACTTTCGAATGCCTCGGGGCTGACGCCGCCCAGGTGACGGTGAAGACATTTCAACTGAAGACAGGGGCACGTAAGAAGACATGGAGGTTCAGATGTAAGCTGTCTGGAGGGCCTATAGATGCCCGTATCCGGCTGCACGGGTGAAGTCGGCCAAATGCCAAATATCACCATTCGCCCCCCAGGTTCCGTCAACAACCTCCTGGATCTGTATAGAGCTCAGCAACTGGCGCTGATCCCCCACTGCCTGGCTCGATTGTAGTGCGCCATGCAGTTCACGCACGTAGCGCTGGCGCATCGGCGCATCCAGAACGCCGGCAGGTACCTTGACGACGACCATGCATGGGACAAACCGGGCATGAGGAGCAACGCCCCCACACAGCCATTCATCAGCCTGAACTTCCTCGATGAGCACCCAGCACAACGCACGCTGTTGAGGGGCATCGCCCATATGCTCGTTAACCATTGCCACATCGCTCACGCGTCGAAGCAGCTGTTGGCGCTGTGGCTGATTGAAAGCTCCGGTAGGTACTTTGATCAGAATGTTTGGCATGGCGAAACCTCATTGTTAACTGGAAACGCCATTGGGCCAGTTATCTCTTCAGCGCATAAGTGACCGATTCGTCTGTTTTCGGGCACAATCGGACAATGTACGATTTCACTATCCTCATCTTTCCTGGGGCGTTCGCTTCAAGCGTCGCAGCGACCCTGGACATCCTCGGCACCGCCGCAACACTTGCGCAACGGCACGGCCTTGCCGTGCCACGCTGGCGAGTTTGTGGGCCGCAGTCGGGGCTGGTTGTGCTAGGGCACGGCATGCACCTGTTGGTTGACGAACTGACAACAGACGTCGAGGACAACTCCTGCTGGGTCATTCCAGGCCTTGGCATCAGCGACTTCGACACGCTGCTGCAGCGTCTTGAGGAAGACTGGGTACGTCAGATACTGCCGGCGCTGAAGGCTCATGCGGATAAAGGCAGGGAGATTGCAGCGTCGTGCTCGGCGGTCTTTCTCCTGAATGCCGCAGGATTACTCGATGGTCGACAGGTAACGACCTCCTGGTGGCTCGCCCCTTGGCTGTCGAGCATCGCGTCTGACTGCATTGTCGACCCCAACGTCATGGTGCTCTGCGACCCACCCTTGACGACCGCAGGCGCGGCCTTCGCGCAAACTGACCTGATGCTGCACCTGCTGCGCAGACGCCTGTCGCCGGAGCTCGCCGACTATGTGGGCAAAGCGCTTCTGCTCGACGGCCGACAGCTACAGACCCCCTTCATCAACCCAGCAATCATGGCCCAGGGCAATACACTGGTCGCTAACCTCACCGCCTACATCGAAACATGCCTGCCCCATCCGCCCAGTGTCCCGAGCCTTGCAGCGTACGCAGGCATGTCTGAGCGAACGCTGTCCCGACACCTTCGAAAAGCTACCGGCCTTTCAACCCAATATTTGATCCAGCGTGTGCAACTCAACCGGGCCCGCGTGCTGCTGGAAACCAGCAGATATTCTGTTGAATCTATCGCCGAACAGGTGGGATACCAGGATGCCACGGCCCTACGGCGACTTATGCGCCGCCTGTTGAACGCCTCCCCAAAACAACTGCGCCAGTAGCCCGCAGACTTGCACGCCAGCGTCAGCCAAGCGGGCTTTGCTGTCCCTGCTTATGCGCTCGGTGCGATGATGGGTGCACCTATACATCCGACCAACCCTCTCCCTGAATCCAATGAATAGATTTTCATCCTGTAAACACATTCGTTCGTAGCCGCAAGAGGGAAGAAGATGTCCATTGCCGCATGGCTATGCAGCAATAGTCCATGCAGTCCGGCTCGTGCGAAACTTCACCGATTGATGAACCACGAACGGTGCTGAAATGGTGCGTTTGCTTGCTGTCTCGGGAAGTCTGCGTCAGGCCTCCTCCAACTCAATTTTGCTACAAGCAGCGGAGCGTCTATGCCCCGAAGGGGTATCGGTCGCACAGTACGACGGTATCGGTAAATTGCCTCACTTCAACCCGGATCTGCTCGAGGATCCCCCCGAGACAATCATCGAGTTACGCTCAATTATCGGGCAAGCGGATGGGCTGTTGTTTTCATGCCCCGAGTACGCTCGAGGTATTCCCGGCGCATTCAAAAACATGCTCGATTGGCTCGTGAGCAGTGAAGAGTTCCCAGGCAAGCCTGTCGCGCTGTTCAACGCTTCACCCAGAGCCAGTCATGCGCAAGCCGCATTGCGGCTGGTCCTGGATACGATGTCCGCCCGCGTCATCGAGGAGGCGTCGATGTCGGTTAACCTCCTGTCCAGCGAGTTGAGCGCCGAGGGCATCACCACCGACCCGGTGATAGGCCCTCTGATTGTTACTGCGCTCGACGCGTTTAAACGGCACCTCGACAATCAAAACCCTTGATGCTCCTGCATCGCTTGCCGAGTGGTTGGCCGCATGCAGTCGAACTGCTAGCAGCCAGCGCATCTACTGGCCGGATCTTGCATGAACCCACTCGTTTATCGTTTCAAGGGCGCCTGGTGCGTAGGCATGACGACTTTCCATCAGGAACCTCATCGTGGTGAACCAGGACCATTCGCTGGTGAGTTGGGTGTTGTAAGACGCCGCCCTCAGTAGCCCATGAGTTGCATCCGGTATGACTTCAATCCGGTTGGCTGGATGGTTGCCCCCAACTGTCTTTCGATAGAGGGCTGGGTTGGCTTCGGGATCGACATTCAGATCGTCCGCCCCCCACAACGCAAGGAGTGGTATATCGAGTTTTTTCAAGGCGCTGGTCGCATCTTCGTGCACATTTCGCCGTACAAAAGCCCATCGTTCTGGGCTTATACCGTCCAGAAGAGCAGCCGACGGCACCTGCGAAGAGGCAAACAAGCGATCATCGGCGGCGGCCATCTCAGCCATCGTTGTGTCAATGTCACGCTCGGACATCCCAGTGCGTTGCAACCGCGTCCGAGTGTAATAGTCACCTTGCCGTTGCCAGGATACCGCACCGCCGACAAGCACCAGAAAGTCGGCCTCACCCGACGCAAAGCGGGGCAGTACCCAGCCGGCTTGAGAAAACCCAAGCGCACCGACAGGGATTCCTTGCAGCTTACTGCGCAAGGCGGACAACGCGCTGCGCGCGTTCACGTAGCGATCAGCCATGGACTGGCTGAGCCAATTCCCCTGCGACGCCCCAATGCCTGGTTTATCCCACGAAGCAACCGCGATACCTGCATCGAGAAGCGCATTGATGAGGGGATCGTAACCTTGCTGCGACGTGCGATCCTGGGGGCCATCTCCGTGAACCAGAACGACTGCCGCTGTCGCTGCGTGGTCAGGAAGCCAGAGCGTGCCGGCCAGGCGCAGTCCATTTGCGTCGAATGCAAAAGGTTCGCTGGCCCTGCGATCCAGACCATAAGTGTCAAGCCGCGCGAGAACCACCAAAGCGATAGCCACGATGAGACAGATGACAAAAATCAACCTTGCGCGGTAACGCTTCATCCAGACTACGTTGTGCATAGTCACTACTTTTTTCCTTTCAAGCGTTCCGACTAATCGGCTCGAATCTCAGTGCCAATCCCTTAAGCAGCGCATGCATTCAATAATACGCAACCTATTGATTTTTAAGATCGAAAAGCATCACTTTCTTGAGGGACTTCACTGGGGTCAAGCCTCAACCGCGCCGTAACATCAACGCCGCCACGGCACACAGCGTCAAGGCCACACATGCCAGGTAGAACGCATCGCTGTAGGCCATCAGGAACGCCTGGTGATGAATGCCCTGATCCAATATCTGCAAGGCCCATTGCTGGTCCGGTAATTGCGCCTGCAACACACCCTCACCGGGCAAGCGTTGCTGCAAGGCCGGGTCGAACACCGTGACTGACTCATTGATGCGTGCCGCATGCACCCGCTCACGCACCACCACCAGTTGCGCCAGCAGCGCCGTGCCGACGGCACCACCCAGGTTGCGCAGCATCGAAAACACCGCCGACGCCGAGCCCGCCTCCGCCTTCGCCAACCCCTGCACGGCGAGTACTGACAAGGCCACCATGATCAGCGGCTGGCCGATGCCGCGCACGACGATCGACGGCACGATCACATTGCTGGCACTGTCGGTCGATAGATGGGCGCCCATCCAGCAGCCCAACGCCATGATGGCGAAGCCCGAAGCGACCAGCAGCTTGGCGCTCAGCCACTTCATCAGCCGTGGCAAGAACGGCGCCATCACCAGTTGCACCAGCCCGTAGAGAATCAGGCTTACCCCGATTTCCCGCGCGTTGTAGCCCTGCAGTTGCGACAGGTAATTGGGCACCAGGAACACCAGGCCGAAGGTGCTGGCGCCGAAAATGAACATCGCCACACTGGCCACCCCGAAGTTGTAATGCCCCAGCAACCGCAAGTTGATAAACCCGTGCCGCCCTCCTAACTGACGGGCAACAAAGCCGATCAACCCCACCACCGCCAACAACGTCATCCACACGATGAACGGCGAGCCGAACCAATCTTTGCGCCCCCCCTCCTCCAGCACGATTTGCAGCGCACCGAGGCCCAGCACCATGCAGGCAATTCCCCACCAATCGCCCTGGCGCAACAGCTTCAGTTGCATGGGCTGACGATCGATGGACCAGGCCACCGCCGCCAGCAACGCGATACCGGGGAAGAGTTGAAGGTAGAAAATCCAGCGCCAGGAATACATGTCCGTCAGCCACCCGCCCATGGAAGGACCGGCCGCCTGGGCCACGCTATTGGCCAAGCTGAACAGCGCCATGCCCAGCGGCACCTTGCTGGCCGGCAACTCGGTGATGATCAGTTGGAACGACAACGGAATCAGCACCGCCCCGGCCGCGCCCTGCACCACGCGGATCACGATCATGGTTTGCAGGTTTGGCGCCAGCGAACAGGCGACCGACGCCACCAGGAACAGGCCCGAGCCCACCAGCATCACGCGGCGCAGCGAGAACACCTGCACCAGCCAGGCCGTGAGGGGGATCATGATGATTTCCGCCACCAGGTATGCGGTGGAAATCCACGAGCCTTCCTCGAACGTCGCCCCCAGGGCGCCTTCGATTTCCGGCAGCGCGGCGCTGGTGACATGCACGTTCATGCCGGCCATGAAACAACCAAACAGCCCGCCGATCACGGCCACCCAGGCACGCAGCGAGACCTGGGACGAATGCGCCTCAGCCTCCATGGGCACGCTCCCCACGGGTATCGACCGTGGCGATCACCGACATGCCCGGCAGGATCGGCGGGCTCGCGCCGCCCCGCTGCACCAGGCGGATCTTCACCGGAAAACGCTGGACGATCTTGGTGAAATTGCCCGTGGCGTTGTCTGGCGGCAACAGCGCAAACACGGCGCCGGAACCGGGGGCGATGCTGTGGACTTCACCCTGCCAGTGCTGGCCACTGAAGCTGTCCACCGCAATCTCCACCGCCTGCCCCGGTGCCATGTGCTGCAGCTGGGTCTCCTTGAAATTGGCGATCACATAAGCCTGGGTCACCGGTACCACGGCCAACAGCGGCAGACCCGGCGTTGCGTATTGCTGGCGCCGCACCTTGCGTTGCCCGACCACGCCATCAAAGGGCGCACGGATGGCGGTATCGGCCAAGGCATTACGGGCCAGGGCCAGGCTGGCCTGGGCTTCGCCAATATGCGCCTGGCGCTCGAGCAACTGGGCCTGGGCTTGCTGTCGACGCGCCTGGATAACCTGTGCCTGCGCCTGCTGGCGCGCGACCTGGGCACGCGCCTGGGCCAGCGCCGCCAGGGCTTGGGCCTGGCTGGCGCTCACGGTTTCCAGGTGCTGCGCGCTGGCCACCTGTTGTGCCACCAAGTCGCGATAGCGCTGGTAGTCCAAATGCGCCCGTCGCGCTTCAGCCTCACCGCTGTCGAGGGCTGCACGTGCTTGAACGATGCGTTGCTGTTGTTCGCTCAATTGTGCGTCCAAGGTGTCCAGGCGTGCCTGCTGCGCGGTGACCGCCGCATGTGCTTGCTGCAACTGCGCCTCGGCACTGTGCAGGCGCTCGGTGTAATCCCGTGCATCGATACGCACCAGCACATCTCCAGCCTTGACCGCCTGGTTGTCATCGACCAGCACCTCACTGACGTAACCGGCCACCCGCGGGCTGATTGCCACCCAGTCGGCGCGCACATAGGCATCATCGGTTTCCTCCAAGTATTGGCCCAGGTTCCACCACCAGGCGCCAGCCCCTACGACGCCCAGCAAAGCGGCGACTGAAACAGCGCTGACCAGTGCCCGGCGATGACGCTGCATCAACGTAGGAGGAAGGACTTCAATTGCCTGGTTCATGGGCGAGCTCCGAGGGTATTAACAGTGAGGGAAGACGCTGGATCGTCACGCTGCCAGCCGCCACCCAGGGCCTGGAACACGTCGATCTGACGGTTGATCAATTGCAGGTCGACCTGGGCCAGGCGTGCCTCGAGGCTGACCCGGTTGCGTTCGCTGTCGAGCAGTTGCAAGGCATCCAGCCCACCGGCCTGGAAGCCACGCCGGGCCAGGTCGAAGGCGCGACGGCTGTTATCGAGAGCGTCGGCAACGGCCTGGCGACGCTGCTGTTCGCCCTGGTACAGGGCCAAGGCTTGCTCGACTTGCTTGAGCGCGCCCAGCACCGTGGCATCGAATTGCGCGAGGGCCTGGTGGGTCTCGGCCTGGCGTTGGCTGATATGCGCATGGGCGATCTGCC
Source organism: Pseudomonas sp. G11 (assembly GCF_029457515.1). Lineage (NCBI taxonomy): Bacteria > Pseudomonadati > Pseudomonadota > Gammaproteobacteria > Pseudomonadales > Pseudomonadaceae > Pseudomonas > Pseudomonas sp. G11. The sequence goes on along the minus strand of NZ_CP120377.1, from coordinate 2,519,345 downwards.
GGTCGGGAAACTGCCAGGACAGCAAGGGCCCAATGCCGTACACCACAGCATCAGCATTGCCCAGCTTACCCAGGCTGGCAGCCGAAGAGCCCAACATGGCGCCAAAGGTGATACGCGGATAAAGCTGCGCGCGGGCAACGCCCGTGGACGCTGTGGCTGAACGCAACCGCGCTTCGGCGCGACGGATATCGGCGCGCCGTTGCACCAGCGCCCAGCCCTCGCCCACTGGCAACGGTGCCTGCAATTGCGGCGCCTGGGCACAGCGCAAGGCGATCACCTTTTCCGGGGTTTGGCCGCTGAGCGCGGCCAGTTCATACAGCGCGCTCTGGCGCCGGGCAGTGAACATGGGCAAGGGCGAGCGGGTTTCTTCCAGCAAGCCCTGGAGGCGCGCGACGTCCAGTTCGGTGGCGGCACCGGCGTGGCGCAAGCGCTGGGTGATGTCGACGCTCTGCTCCAGCAATTGCACCGAATGGCGTTGCACCTGCGCCTGTTGCGTGTAGACGCACGCCTGGGCATAGGCCCTGGCGGTCTGCGCCGCCACGGTCACGCGCCACTCATCTTCCATCGCCCGTGCCACCTGGGCATCGGCGCGGGCGGCGGCAATGCGATAGCGCACCGCGCCCCACAGGTCCAGGGTGTAGCTCAGGGAAAATTGCGGGGTATGGCTCCACTGCCCATCCGCTGACTGGCCAGAGGCCTTGGCCAGGGTCTGGTCATCACGACTGCGCCCATAGTCCAGGCCATAGGACAACATCGTCGAGGCACGGCGTTCACCTTCAAATTGCTGCAACTGCGCGAGCAATGCATCGACATGGGCACCGGCTGCCTCCAGGTCTTTGTTCTCACGCAGTGCCTTTTCCACCAGGGCATCCAATTGCGGGTCGCGGTACAACTGCCACCAATGGTCGGGCAGCGCGTCACTGGTTTCCACCGACAAGCGTGGCGCGGGCTGCGCGGTGACCTGGGTCGACGGCACGTGGCCGCACGCGACCAGCGCACTCAACACAACCGCGAGCGGTGTGCGGTGTAAGGCGACAATCACAGAGCTGGGCATCACAAGGCTCGTTCAAGAAAGGGCCTTGCAGCATAGGCAGTCGCCCCACGGGTTTCGCGCGCACCCAGGCCATGTGTCGTCGCCGGACAGACACCGGGATGAGCGAATCAGGCCCCCGGGCGGAAATGACTCGGCGGGTAGCCCATCGCTCGCCGAAACATCGCACTGAAGGCGCTCGGGCTTTGATAGCCATGCTCCAGCGCCACCTCCAGAATGGAGACGCCCTGGGCCAGCAATTTCAGGCTCAGGGCCAGCCGCGCGCGCTTGCGCCATTCGCCAAAACTCATGCCCAGTTCGCGCTGGAAAATCCGGCTCAGGGTCCGTGTACTCATGTTCAGGATGTCGGCCCAGGCTTGCAGGCTGCTGTCATCGGAAGGGTTGCGGATAAAGTGCGTGCACAACCGCGCCAACCGCGCCTCGGCGGGCACCGGCACATGCATCGCGACCACGGGCGCCGTGAGCAGCTCCATGCGGATCAGCTCGATCATCGCCTGCATGCGCGGGCTGTTCTGCCCGGCGATCAAGGTGGCGGCGACGATCAGTTCGCGCAGCAGCGCCGACACTTCAATCACCTGGCACACTCGGCCCAATTCGGGCTCGGCATCCGGCGCCAGGAACAGTGTGCGCATATGCACGTCACCGGCCATGCGAATCTCATGGGCCGTCCCCGCGGGCACCCACAGCGCGTGCCCGGAAGGCACCAGCCAGCTGCCTTGCGCGGTGCTGACCAGCATGACCCCGGAGACGCCATGAATCAGTTGGGCTTCGGCATGGCAATGGGCGTGCACCACCTCATCGTTGTGGTAATTGTCGGCATAGGCTTCAAGCCACGGCCTGGGAGACGATTGGGCAGTCATGGGCGGGTCTCGCGTCAACAGGCCCTGAGTCTAGCGAAAAGCACGCTGGCGAAAACGATTGAAAGAGACAGCTGTCGTCGCGCTCAAGACATCCGGTGAACTTCCGCGCCGCGCCGCCAGTCAGCTGAAAGGACTCTGACAATACGGTGGATGGTCGATGCAGATTTCATTGCAGCAACAAGTGGCCCTGGTCACCGGCGCCAGCTCCGGCATCGGTGCCGGCGCAGCCAAGGCCCTGGCCGCTGCCGGTGCGGCCGTGGTGCTCAACTACAACGCCCAGGCGGCACCCGCCGAGGCCCTCGCCGCACAGATCAATGCCGACGGCGGCCGGGCGATTGCCATCGGTGGCGATGTGTCCAAGGAGGCCGACGTGGAACGCCTGTTCGCGAAGAGCCTCGAAGCCTTTGGCCACCTGGACATCCTGGTGGCCAATTCCGGCCTGCAAAAAGACGCGAACCTGGTCGACATGAGCCTCGACGACTGGAACACGGTGATCGGCGTCAACCTCACCGGCCAGTTCCTCTGCGCCCGCGCCGCCGTGCGAATTTTCCAGCGCCAGGGCGTGCGTGATGGTGTGTCGCGAGCGGCGGGCAAGATCATCCACATGAGTTCGGTGCACCAGTTGATCCCCTGGGCCGGGCATGTGAACTACGCCGCGTCCAAGGGCGGCGTGGAGATGCTGATGCGCACCCTCGCCCAGGAAGTTAGCGAGCAACGCATCCGTATCAACGGCATTGCCCCAGGAGCGATTCGCACGGCGATCAACCAGGCGGCCACTGAGGGCGCGGCTGAAAAAGAGCTGCTCAAGTTGATTCCGTATGGGCGTGTGGGCGACGTGGAAGACGTGGCCAATGCGGTGGTCTGGCTGGCCAGTGACGCCTCGGACTATGTGGTGGGCAGTACCCTTTTCATTGATGGCGGGATGAGCCTTTATCCGGAGTTTCGTGGCAATGGTTGATTTGAACAAAGAGCCCCAAAGCGCCATCGATGCCCACGGCATTATCGGCGACATGCGCAGCGCCGCCCTGGTGAACGACAAGGGCAGCATCGACTTTTTCTGTTGGCCTGAATTCGACAGCCCATCGATTTTCTGCTCGCTGCTCGACACCCCCGAGGCCGGCATTTTTCAACTCACCCCGAACCTGCCCGAGGCCCGCCGCGAGCAGATCTACCTGCCCGATACCAACGTGCTGCAAACCCGCTGGCTCAGCGACGAGGCGGTAGTGGAAGTGACCGACCTGCTGTGTGTCAGTGAAGCCGTCGACGACCTGCCCCTGTTGATTCGCCGGGTGCGAGTGGTCAGCGGAACGGCAACGATTCATCTGCGCTGCGCTGTGCGCCATGACTATGCGCGGGCGCGAACTCACGCCAGCGCCGATGAAAACGCCGTGCTGTTCACCGCTGATGGCCAGCCTGGGCTGCGCCTGGCGGGCAGCCATGCGCTGCAACTGGATAACCAGGCCGCCGTGGCGACGTTTACCCTCGGCCAGGAAGAAAGCGCCGAATTCATCCTCGGTGGCGAGGACGACCCCCGGGTCACCAACGCCTGCACCGACCTGTACCTGCAACGTACCCTGAGCTTCTGGCGCAGCTGGATCGCCCAATCGAATTACCGCGGACGCTGGCGCGAAATGGTCAACCGCTCGGCGCTGGCACTCAAGCTCCTGACCTCGCGCAAACACGGCGCAATCATCGCCGCCGCCACCTTCGGCCTGCCGGAAACCCGCGGCGGCGAGCGTAACTGGGACTACCGCTACACGTGGATCCGCGACGCCTCGTTCACGGTCTACGCCTTTATGCGCCTGGGTTTCATCGATGAAGCGAACGCCTACATGCGCTGGCTCAAAGGCCGGGTCAGCGACTGCTGTGGCCAACCGACCAAAATCAATATCCTCTACGGCATCGACGGCCGCCAGGAGCTGCCCGAGGCCACCCTTGATCACTTCAGCGGCCATGGCGGCGCGACCCCGGTGCGCATCGGCAATGAAGCCTTCGACCAGGTGCAGTTGGACATCTACGGCGAGTTGATGGACGCGGTGTACCTGGTCAACAAATACGGCGAAGCCATCTCCCACGAAGGCTGGAAACACACGGTGGAAGTGGCCGACCAGGTCTGTGAAGTCTGGAACCAGAAAGACGTGGGCATTTGGGAAATGCGCGGCGAGCAGCATCACTTCCTGCATTCGCGGCTGATGTGCTGGGTAGCCCTGGACCGCGCGATCCGCCTGGCCTCCAAGCGTTCCCTGCCGGCCCCGTTCGCGCGCTGGGACGAGACACGCCAGGCGATCTACGCCGACATCTGGAGCAACTTCTGGAACGAAGAGCGCGGGCATTTTGTGCAGCATATCGGCAGCACCGCGCTGGACGGTTCGATGCTGCTGATGCCGCTGGTGCGCTTTGTTGCCGCCACCGATCCGCGTTGGCTGTCGACGCTGGAAGCGATCCAGGACAGCCTGGTACGCGACGGCATGGTGTACCGCTATCGCAACGACGACAGCCAGATCGACGGCCTGCAAGGCACCGAAGGCGCATTTGCCGCCTGCTCGTTCTGGTACGTCGAATGCCTGGCCCGCGCCGGCCAGGTGGAAAAGGCCCACCTGGAATTCGAACAGTTGCTGCGTTATGCCAACCCGCTGGGGTTGTACGCCGAAGAGTTCGACAGCCAGGCACGGCATTTGGGCAACACCCCCCAGGCGTTGAGCCACTTGGCGTTGATCAGCGCGGCGACATTCCTGGATCGCAAGTTGAGTGGAGAGAAGACGGTGTGGCAGCCCTGAGGTCGCCTGTGTGTGCTGGGGGTGTTGGCGCAGGAGTGGCGCTTGTCGCCCACGGCCCCACTGACAGTGAGCCGGTACCCCTGCTGCACGGCTTCCCCTATCACGCCATAGGGATCTAAACAACGCTGGCTCAACGCTGAATGCCCGGCAGATGAGGCTGTTGTGGCGAGCGGGCTCGTCCCGCGTTGGGGCGCGAAGCGGCCCCATTACAGGCGATGTGTTTTTAACTGACACACCGCGGTGCCTGGTTTTGGGGCTGCTACGCAGCCCAACGCGGGACGAGCCCGCTCGCCACAGGAAGATGTGTCAGGGGCTGAAAAGTTGTGTAGATACCGGCAGGAGCTGCTGGAACTCATGGATGGGCTGGCGATCCCCCTGAAGGACGACGACGTGGCGCACTTCAGCGGTGTCTATCGCCGGCAGGTGCTGGCCGGTGTGGGCCACAATATCCCCCAGGAAGCGCCACACGCGACCCTTGAAGCGCTGTTGGAATTGCTTGCCTAGGCCACTGGCGAAAAACGTTCGCGATAGGCCTGTGGCGTCACCGCCAAGGCCCGCAGGAAGCTGCGGCGCAGCGTCTCTTCACAGCCAAAGCCGCACTGCACGGCGATGCGCTTGATCGATGCCGTACTGTCCGCCAGTTGCCGGCGGGCAGTCTCAACACGGATCAACTCGACCGCACGCGCCGGGGTTTGCCCGGTTTCGGCACGGTAGTGGCGCACGAAGCTGCGCTCACTCATGCCGGCTTGGGCGGCCAGGGTCGCGAGGTTCAGGTCGAGAGTCAGGTTCTCGGCGATCCAGGCGTGTAATTCGGCAAAGCGGCTGTCGCCCTTTTGCAACGACAAGGTCACGCTGAATTGCGATTGGCCGCCGGGGCGCTTGAGAAACACCACCAAATGCCGCGCCACTTCCAGGGCGACGGCGCGGCCCAGGTCTTCTTCCACCAGCGCCAGGCACAGGTCGATACCGGCCGTCACGCCGGCCGAGGTCCACAGCGTGCCTTGCTGGATAAAGATCGGGTTGGCCTCGACCTGAAGCGCGGGGAACTTGCGCGCCAGCTCGTCACAACGCGTCCAGTGGGTGGCCACGCGGCAGCCGTCGAGCAAACCGCTGGCGGCCAGCAGAAACGCACCGGTACACACCGAAGCCATGCGTCGGGTATGCCGGGATTTTTCCCGCACCCAATCCACCAGCGCCGGGTCTTCGGCGGCGCCGTACACGCCCCAGCCGCCGGCGATCAGCAGGGTGTCGCAAGGCTGGTCAACCGCAGGCAACGGCTCGGCCACCAGCGCCAGGCCAGCGGAGGTCATCACCGGTTGTGCCTGATCGGCGATCACCGTGACGGCATAGGGCAGCGGCAAACCGCGTTGGCGCGCCAGGTCATTGGCCGAGGCGAACACTTGCAGCGGCCCGGTGACATCGAGCACTTGTGCATTGTCGAAGGCGAGTACGTGAACAAGTCTGGGCATGATTGGCGTGATTCGTGGGCTCAATGGCGTATGCGCCAAAGCCTAGGCCTCTAGAGTGAAGCCGTCCACCCCTTTATCGGAGCGTCATTCATGACTTTGCAGATCGGCTTTGTGTTGTTCCCCGGCATCCAGCAACTGGACCTTACCGGCCCGTACGACGTATTGGGCTCGTTGCCGGACGTACAGTTGCACCTGGTCTGGAAAGACCTGGCTCCGGTCACGTCCAGCACCGGGCTGGTCTTTACCCCGACCATGACCTACGCCGACTGCCCGAACCTGGATGTGCTCTGCGTGCCCGGCGGTTCCGGTGTGGGCCCGTTGATGGAAGATCCGCAAACCCTGGACTTCCTCAAGGCCCAGGCCCGGACCGCGCGCTACGTGACGTCGGTGTGCACCGGTTCGCTGGTGCTCGGCGCGGCGGGCCTGTTGCGCGGGCGCAAGGCGACGACGCACTGGGCCTACCACGACCTGCTCGCCCCTCTTGGCGCGATCCCGGTACAGGAGCGCGTGGTGCGCGATGGCAACCTGTTCACCGGCGGCGGCATCACCGCCGGCATCGACTTCGCCCTGACCCTGGCAGCGGAGTTGTACAGCGAAGCGGCGGCACAATTGGTGCAGTTGCAGATCGAATACGCCCCGGCGCCACCGTTCAATGCCGGCCGCCCAGACACGGCGCCCACCGCTGTGCTGGAAGAAGCCAACAAGCGTACGGCCGAATCGCGCAAGACCCGCGCTGAGATTGTGGCGCGGGCGGCAGCGCGCCTGGGTTGACGACGCGGCTCGCGGCCAGTGTGGCTTGTGTAGGGGCCTCGGTTGATCGCCAGCAGCGATGAGCAGGGGGACCGTACTTTCTTCAACAAGCCATCACGTCGGTCGGGCCATCAGCGCCAGGCGCACGGCCAACACCGTCAGCACCGTGGCCAGGCCCCACTTCTGCAGGGTGGCGGTGCCGGGGCGGCCGCTGAAAAACCGGCTGGCCGCCCCGCCAAACACCCCCAGCACCAGGTGAAACACGGCGGCGATGAAGGTCAGCACGCCGCCCAGCACCCACAGTTGCGTCGCGATCGGGCCTGCTTCGGGGCGCACGAACTGCGGCAGGAACACCACGAAAAACAACAGCGCCTTGGGGTTGAGCAAACTGTTGAGCATGGCCCGTACGCATACACGGCCCAACCGCACGCGTTCGACCTGGGTAGCTGCCCCACCGGGCTTTGCCTGCAAGGTCTTGGATACCAGCCACAGCAGGTAAATCACGCCGGCATAGCGAATCAAGTCGAATGACGGTGGCCAACTCGCGACCAAGGCCGTAACGCCCATGGCCGTCAATGCCGTCAGCAGCAGGTCCGCTACGCCGATGCCCAGGGCCGAGGCCGCGCCACCGCGCCAGCCATGGGTTATGCCGTGGCTGATGACGAACGCCATGTTCGGCCCCGGCGATAACAGCAACAGCACAACAGCACCGGAAAAAACCGCCAAGGTTGCGAGATCTATCATGCTCGGCCCATCCACCGGGAAAGCCCGTAGATTAAGCAGCGAACCTGACGCAAACAAAAAATTGTGCTGGATACAATCCCGCACGTACGGGTCATCGACTACAGCATGAATAACGTTTGGACGCTCACACTGCCGGGCACTCACCTGTTCGCCAAACACTATTATCAAACAGTGGGCACCGCTTCCCAGGACAACTTCCTGGATGAACCGCATCATTTAAGCGTAAGTTCCGCAGACAACTTCCGAACCAACGAAAGCCCGGCGGCTGGGCACTTTGTGCTCCTGATCAACCCATACTTGTCCCCTTTTCCTACCTCTCTTTGGAAAAGGTTCTCGCGTTAAACAGGAAAAATCTCACATTTGTTCCTACACTCAAAAACACACGCCATCACCGAGTGCCTGGACAAGGATCGTCAATAAAATGCCAAAAGAATATCGCCTAAAGCGTCTATCACAACACTTCCGCAACATCGTCAATTCGTTGACATAGCACACAAAGGGACCACTCCTTTAGTCACCACCCCGCACATTCCACTCATATGAATGGGCGGTTGCGTTTTATCCAGAGTTGCCGTCGTTCGACGTTCCCTCAATAAAGTGGCCCGCCGCCTTATTGAATAAAGAACCGGACAGAGAAGTCTGGAGTGCAATGAGGGATGTTTTATGCCAGAGACGTCGTCCGTCGACAGCTTGTTTTTAACACGTGCGGGTTTTGTTGAATTTTTTGTTGTTTTCGTCAAATCGATCCATGGCCTGACGGCTATCCTGCCGCCGTTGGTGCTGGTATTTTTCATCGACCCGATGGCCCCTGAACTGCGCTCCCACTTTCTCGGCCTGCTGCTGTTTTTCGCGATCCTGACCATTATTCTGTTCCAGGCTCTCGGTATTTATTCCGAGGAACTGTTCAGCAATCGACTGCGCTTGCGCACCAAGATAAAGGCCTGGTCGGCAGCGTTTTGCATCCTGCTGTTCATGTACCAGATCCTGCAGTTTTTCCCGCAACTGACCCCGCGCAACCTGGTGTATTGGTACATCACCAGCCTGGGGCTGTTCTGCCTTGAGCGCCTGCTCATGCTGCGCCTGTACCGCCAGCTGATGCGCCACGGCATGTACCTGCAACGCACGGTGATCCTGGGTTTCACCGATACCGCCGTGCACGTCGCCGATCACCTGCAACGCAACGGCGATATCCGCTCGGGCCTGATCGGCTTTATCGATGACCGTACCGAGCGCATTCCCAAATCGTTGAGCAACCTGCCCTTGCTGGGCAACACCCGCGAGCTGGAAAAGCTGATCCGCGCCGAGCAGGTCAACCAGGTCATGATTTGCCTGCCCTGGGCGGCCGAACAGCGTATCCATGGGCTGGTCAATCGCCTGCGCCAGATGTCGGTGAACGTGATGCTGGTGCCCGACATGGCCGCCTTGCGCTATGGCCACAGCCGCATCAGCGAAGTGGGTGGCATCCTGATGTTCAACACCTCGCAGTTGCCACTGCGCGGTTGGTCGCCGGTGATCAAGCGCCTGGAAGACTGCCTGTTGGCAAGCCTGGCGCTGGTGGTGCTGTCACCGTTGATGCTGGCGACCGCGATTGCGATCAAGCTCGACTCCAGGGGCCCGGTGCTGTTTCGCCAGAATCGATTTGGCTACAACGACAACGAAATCCGCGTATTCAAGTTCCGTTCGATGTACACCGACCAGAGCGACTTCACCGCCGAACGCCAGACCACCCGTCACGACCCACGTATCACCCGGGTCGGACGCATTATCCGCAAGACCAGCATCGACGAGCTGCCGCAGTTGTTCAACGTACTGCTGGGCAACATGTCGATCGTTGGCCCGCGCCCCCACGCCACGGCCACCAAGGCCGCCGGTATTCCCTTCGAAGTGGCGGTGAGCGAATACAGCTCGCGGCACCGGGTCAAGCCTGGAATCACCGGCTGGGCGCAGATCAACGGCTACCGCGGTGAGACCGACACGCTGTTCAAGATCCAGAAACGTGTCGAGTACGACCTGGAGTACATCTCCAAGTGGTCGGTGTGGTTTGACTTGTACATCGTCTTCATGACGGTCCCGGCCGTCCTTTCCACCAAGGAAGTCTATTGATGAATCCCCTCGACGGATTAATTCCCTGCATCATTTCCGGTGGTTCGGGCACGCGGCTGTGGCCGGTGTCGCGGCAGAACATGCCCAAACCCTTCATGCGCATGCGCGATGGCCAGAGCCTGTTGCAGAAAACCTTCCAGCGCGCCAGCCGCCTGCCCGGCGTGCAGAGCGTACTCACGGTCACCAACCGCGACCTGCTGTTTCGCACCCTCGATGACTACCGGCTGGTGAACAAGGCGCACCTGCCCCTGGACCTGTTGCTGGAGCCGTTCGGTCGCAACACGGCCGCCGCGATTGCCGTGGCGGCACTGCATGTACAGGAGCATTTCGGCGACGACGCGCCGTTGCTGGTCATGCCGGCCGACCACTTGATCCTCAATGAAACCGCGTTCGCCGCCACCGTGAGCCAGGCCCGCGAGCTGGCTGAAGCCGGCTACCTGGTGACCTTCGGTATCCAGCCCGATCGCCCCGAGACGGGCTTTGGCTACATCGAGCAAGGCGAGGCCTTGAGCGCCGGGTATCGCGTCAAACGCTTTGTCGAGAAACCCGACCTGGCCACGGCCCAGGCCTACCTCGACGGTGGCAAGCACCTGTGGAACGCCGGGATGTTCTGCTTCAAGGCCAGCACCCTGGTCAACGAACTGACGACCTATGCTCCCGACGTCCTGGAAGCGGCCAGCGCTGCGCTGGCGCATAGCCAAAGCCTACAGAATAAAACCTCGCGCCAACGAGAGCTGGACGCCGATGCCTTCGGCAGCGCACCGGACATTTCCATCGACGTGGCACTGATGGAGAAATCCCAGCACGTGGCCGTGGTGCCTTGCGACATCGGCTGGAGCGACATCGGCTCCTGGGAAGCCCTGCGCCAACTCACCCCCAATGACGCCCAGGGCAACCAGGTCAATGGCGAAGCGATCCTGCACGACGTGCACAACTGCTACATCGACTCGCCCAAGCGTGTATTGGGCGCGGTGGGCGTGCGCGACCTGATCATCGTCGACACCCCCGACGCGCTGCTGATCGCCGACGCCCATCGCAGCCAGGATGTGCGCTACATCGTCGCCGAACTCAAGCGCCAGAACCACCCGGCGTACAGCTTGCACCGTACCGTGACGCGGCCGTGGGGCACCTATACCGTTCTGGAGGAAAGCCCCCGCTTCAAGATCAAGCGCATCGTGGTCAAGCCCCTGGCATCGTTGTCGTTGCAGATGCACCACCACCGCAGCGAGCACTGGGTGGTGGTCAGCGGCGCGGCACAGATCACCAATGGCGAGCGCGAGTTCTTGATCAACGCCAACGAGTCGACCTACATCCCGGCCGGGCACAAACACCGTTTGAGCAACCCGGGCATCATCGACCTGGTGATGATCGAGGTGCAGAGCGGCGAGTACCTGGGGGAGGACGATATCGTGCGCTTCGATGACATCTACGGGCGCGCGCCCCTCGACGTGAACAAATGATATGCGCACCGCGTTGATCATCCCGACCCGCAACGCCTCCAGTCATTTGGCGCGCCTGTTGCCCGCCCTGACGATGCAAACCCTGCAACCGGACGAGATGCTGGTGGTGGACAGTGCCTCCAGCGATGACACCGCGGCGCGCTTTCAGGCGTTTGGCGCGCGGGTCGAGGTGATCGACGCCAGCACGTTCAACCATGGCGGCACGCGACGCTGGGCCAGTGAACAGGTGGACGGCGACGCATTGATCGTGATGACCCAGGACGCAATTCCCGCCGACCCGCAGACCTTCGCTAATCTGCTGCACGAGTTGCAGGAAGACCCGCTCAACGGCGTGGCCTACGGCCGCCAATTACCACACCCCGACGCCGGTGTGCTGGGCGCGCAGTCGCGGCACTTCAACTACCCGCCCCAGAGCCGCAGCAAGAGCCTGGCCGATGCGCCGGAACTGGGGATCAAGACCTGCTTCAGCTCCGACTCGTTTTCCGTGTACCGGCGCAGCGCCCTGGAGGCGGTCGGCGGCTTCCCTGTGGATGTGATCGGCAGCGAAGACGCGTTTGTGGCAGCACGCCTGCTGCTCGACGGTTACAAAGTGCGCTACGCCGCCACGGCGCGGGTGTACCACTCCCACGACTACCGGCTGATGGATGAGTTTCACCGCTACTTCGACATTGGCGTGTTCTACGGTCGCGAGCCGTGGATCCGCGAGGCCTTCGGCGATGCCGGCGGTGAAGGTAAACGCTATGTACTGGCCGAGCTGGCGGCCTTGCGCAAGGCCGGTGCCTTGCACCGCGTCCCCGAAGTCCTGGTGCGCAGCGCGTTCAAGTTGCTCGGCTATCGGCTGGGCCAACTGGAGCGCCGCCTCCCCGTCGCCCTCAAGCGGCGCATCAGCATGTTCCCCGGCTATTGGAGGTGAGCATCATGACCTACAGGAGGTCCCCCTTGATGAAACACACCGTGCTCGTCCTGGCCTTGATGGCCCTGACCGCCTGCAACACTCCCGCGCGTATCGTGCCACCGGACGACCAGACCGTCGAAGACGGCAAGCGCGCTCTCGAACAGCTCGCCCAGTTGCCTCCGGCGGTGGAACGCATTCGCGTCGGCGACCAGTTGCGCATCGTGCGTGATGCCGGTGAGATGCCGACCCTGTCGGCGTTCAACGTCAGCACGATCTACGAGCTGACGCTGTACACGGTGCAGAACGACGGCAAGATCAACTACCCGTTCCTGGGGCCGATCCAGGTGGCGCGGCGTACGCCCGCCGAGGTGGCAGAGGAACTGACTGAACGCCTGGCGCCGGTGTACCGCGAGCCACGCGTGACAGTGAATATCAACCAGGCGCCGGGCAACTCGGTAATCGTCGGCGGCGCGGTGAACAACCCCACGGCGGTACAGATCGCCACGGCCAATACCCTGGAACAGGCGATTGTCGGTGCGGGCGGTGTCAGCCAGGCCGGCAACGCGAGCATGGTCGCGCTGCTGCGCGAAGACGCCCAAGGCGCCTACCACGCCTACTTCCTGGACTTCAGCCAGTTCCTCAAGACCGGCACCAGCGGGCGCAAACCCGTAGCCCTGCAACGCGGCGACGTGGTGTTCGTGCCCAAATCCAACGTCGGCGAACGCATCCAGGGAGTGGATACCTACATGAACCAACTGATCCCGTTCACCAAGTCCATTGGGGTTGGCTACAACTACACCCGAACCAGCAGCGGCAGTAACTGAAGGAGCGACATCCCATGATCGAGATCCGTTCTTTTCGTGACCTGCTGCGCCTGTTCTTCATCTTCCGGCGTGAGTTCAAACTGGCCGCGATTGCCGCGCTGGTGATCATCCTGCTGGGCGCTTTTTTACTGCCGGCCAAGTACGAATCCACCGCGCGCCTGCTGGTCAAGCCAGGACGTGATTCGACACTGCCGATCGAGATCAGCAACCGCCAGGCGTTGGTGATGCCCAGCACCCAGCGCGACCCGATTGTCGACGAGGAACGCCTGCTGACCGGGCGCCCGATCGTGCGCGCGGTGGCCGAGCACTACCTGGAAGTGATCAACAACGCGCCACCGCCGGAGGGCTTCTGGAAGCGCACCAAGCATTACATCAAGGAGGGCGTGGGCGCGGTGTTCGATGGCCTGCGCGTGGTACTGGAAACCGTGGGTGTGATTGAAAAAACCACCGCGGTGGAACGCCTGGCCGCCGGCCTGGAAAAGAGCTTTGAGGTGAGCCACGCCGCCGGCTCCACGGTAATGGACATCACCTTTACCTGGGGCGACCCGCACATCGCCCAGGCGGTGGTCAAGGCTTGGGTCGAGACCTACATCAACGAGCGTACCCAGGCCCTGGGGCGCAAGAGCCTGTACACCTTCTATGAGGGCCAGGTGTCCACCAGCGCCGCCGAGATCAAGCGCTACAAGCAACAGATCCTTACGCATTTGAACCAGATCGGCGCGGCGAGCATCACCGACCGCCTGGAAGACTTGTCCGAACGCATCAACGTGCTGCGCGGCGAAGTGTTCAATACCACGCGCCTGATCGCTTCCTCCGACAGCGCCATCGCCAGCACCCGCGCTCAGCTCAAGACCCAGCCCAAGGAAGTGACCACGGTGCGCCAGATCGCACTGAACCCGCAGCAGCAGGATTTGCGTCGCCTGCTGAACCAGAAGCTGCTGGAACGGGCCGACATGATGCGCACCTACACGGATAACGCGCCGCCGGTCAAAGCCCTGGATGCCTCGATACGCGCGATGCAGGCCCAGGTCGCAGGCGAAAGCAACACGGTGCAAAGCTCGGAAAACCGTGCGCCCAACACCCTGGAAATCCACCTGCAGCGGGTGCTGCTGGATGAGTCGAGCAACAACCTGGCGTTGCGTACCCAGCTGGTGCAGCAACAGAAACACCTGGCAAACCTTGAAGGCCAGCGCAAGCAAGCCCTGGAGATCGAACCGGAACTGGCCCGCCTGGCCCGCGAGCTGAGTGCCACCGAACGCAACTATGCGCTGTACGTGGATAACCTGGAAAAATCGCGCATCGACCGTGAGTTGGACAACAGCCAGATCAGCAACATCGCGGTGATCGAAGAAGCCACCTTGAACCCCGGCCGCATCTTCCCGAAAACCCTGATGATGTTGGTGTTGGCGATCCCGTTCGCCATCGTCGTCGGCCTGCTGGTGATCTACCTGTGCTACCTGCTCGACCAGCGCATCCACGACGGCGGCCTGGTAGAACGCAAGTTCGGCCTGCCGCTATGGACCACCCTGCCGGAGCTGGACACCAGCACCGCGCAAAGCACCAACGCGTTCAATGCGAGCATCTACCGGCTGTACGGTTTGCTGCAACTGGAGCGCATCGCCGAACACGGGATGACACTGGGGCTGACCTCGGCGCGCCACGGCGAGGGGGTGACGTTCGTGGTGGAGCAATTGCGCCGATTGCTGCAGGAAAACGGCATCAGCGTACGCGTCGGCGGCGTGGAGCCGGCGGCGCCTGGTGAGGTGGTGCTGCTGGATGCCTCGGCGCTGCTGGACAACCGCGACGCGTTCATCACGCTGCGGCGCGCGGACCTGATCGCGTTGGTGGTGGAAGCGCAGAAAAGCACGGTGCCGGTGGTGGAGCATGCGCTGTCGATCCTCAATACCGCATTCGGCAAAGTCGACGGCATCATCATCAACCGGCGTAAATTCGAAGTACCGGCCAAGGTGCTTCAAACCATCGCCAAGTACCAGGGGGCACTCTGATGCGCATCGCCCTGCTCGCACCTTTGCCGCCGGAAAAAAACGGGATCGCCGACTACGCGAACCATTTCAAGACGGCACTGGAGCAGTTGGGTGTGGAGGTGTTGACCCCGTTGAGCGGCGTGGCCGGCACTGGCGAAGCGATCCGGCAGGCCGTCGCCGCGTTCGACTGGCGCCGGGTGGACCTGGTCCACGCCGAATTGGGCGGTGGACGCCTGGGCGAGTTCCTGGCCCTGCGCGCACTGCGCCGGGCCTACCCCCACCTGGCACTGACCGCCACCGTGCACGACCCGGAACGCCTGGTCTGGCGGCGTGAGCACCTGCCCTTCCCGCTCAACCTGCTGGCACGTTTGCCCAGCCCCTTGCCGCAGGGGGCCGTGGTGCTGGCAGACCCGTTGACCTTGCGCGAAGAACGCCAGGTTGCCCAGGGCCTGACCCGCCTGGTGACCCTGACCCGACTGGGCGCCGAGTGCCTGAGCCAACGCATGCAACTGCCGGCGGGTAAAGTGGCGGTGATCAACCATGCCAACCTGTCCATTGCCGCGGCCCCTTTGCCGCCGCTGGAGACACTGCGCCTGCTGTATTTCGGTTTTATCTACCGAGGCAAAGGTATTGAGGACTTGTTGCAGGCCTTGGCCGCCGTGTTCCAGCAAGCCCCCGAAAGGCGTGAGCGTATTCGCCTGACCCTGGCCGGTGGCACCGCCGCCGAAATGGCATTTGGCGCAGGCGGCAATTACCTGGAGCAACTGACCCGCCAGATCGCCGACCTCGGCCTGACGGGAACCATCGACTGGCGACTGAACCTGCCGGCCAGCGAGATTGCCCAGACGATCCAGGCGCACCATGTGATGGTGCTGCCCTATCGCGAATCGAAAAAACTCGGGCTGCTGGGGCGCCAGCGTGGCACCAGTGGCGCGTTGTCCTGGGCGGCCGCCTGTGGGCGCGGCGCGATCACGTCGGATGCGCGGGCGTTTGCCGAAGAAGTCGCCAGCGGCAACGGGGCGATCTATCCCCAGGGCGATGTGGCCGCGCTGAGCGCGCAATTGTTGCGCCTGGCACACACGCCGTCGCTGGCTCGGGACTGGGCCGAACGCGCCGGGGAAATCGGCCGCGAGCGCCTGTGGCCGTTGACCGCGCAAAAGTTTGTACAGCTGTTCGATGAGGCCGTTGCAGGAGCCGACCATGGCGCGTAAACGTACCTGCCTTGCCACCCTGGCCGTGGTCGCCGCCCTGGGCCTGAGCGCGTTTTTGTGGGACCGCCAGGCCGACGCCGAGAGCCATGTGCTCAAGGGCAGCAAGGTGGTGGTGTGGAAGGACTTCCTGGGAGTGAACGCGCAGTTCCTGTGGTTTGCCCCTGAGCGTTACCAGAAGCAGATCGACCGCCTCAAGGCGCTCGGGCTGGAATGGGTGCGCCTTGACCTGCATTGGGACCAACTGGAGCCGGCCGAGAACCAGTACCAGGTCGCGACGCTGGATCAACTGGTCGGCAAGCTGCAAGACAACCAACTCAAGTCGGTGTTCTACCTGGTCGGTTCGGCACCCTTCGCCACCACCGCGCGCGCCGGTGCGCCCTACCAGGACCAGTACCCGCCCAAAGACCCGAACGTATTCGCCAAACGCATGGCGCTGCTGGCCCAGCGTTACCCCAGCGTCGACGCCTGGCAGGTGTGGAACGAGCCGAACCTGCTGGGTTTCTGGCGCCCTGCGGCAGACCCGGCCGGCTACGCCACACTGCTTACCGCCACCGCCGCCGCGCTAAGGGCGGTCGACCCGAATAAACCGGTGGTGGCCGCCGGCATGGCGTTCTTCGGTGAAATGCCCAACGGCCAGAACCTGTTCAGCGCCCTCGGTGCCCTGGGCGTCGCAAGTTTGAACACGGTGATCGCCTATCACCCCTACACCCAATTGCCCGAGGGCAACGACCCCGCCAACCTGGACTTTATCGCCAAGACCCGCGCGCTCAACCAGGCCCTGCGTAACAGCGGCGTGCAAACCCTGTGGAGCACCGAATGGGGCTGGTCAACCTACACCGGGCCCAAAGACGCCCAGGACCTCATTACCCTCCAAGGCCAAGCGGATTACGTGGTGCGCCGCCTGGCGCTGATGAGCGCGCTGGATTACGACCGCACCTTCCTGTTTACCTTGAGCGACCTCGACCCGCGCGCCAGCGTGCGCGATCAGTCTTATGGTTTGCTCGACATCGAAGCCAACCCCAAGCCGGTCTACACCGCCTTGAAACACTTCCTCGAGGTCAGCGGGCCAACGCTCACCCCCGGCGACCCGCCCACCACCGACGCATGGCCCGACGGTATGTTCAGCATCGGCTGGACCCGCGCCGACGGGCGCAAGCTGTGGTTCTTCTGGTCGGCCCAGGGGGGTAACGCACACCTGCCAAACCTTGCCAGCGCAACCCTCTATGACCCGCTGCGCGGCACGCAAACCCCGGTGAGCGGCACCAATGGGCTGACCCTCCCGGTCAAGCCAAACCTGCAAATTCTGTTATGGGATTGAGGCCAGCCATGCGCATTTTATGGATCCTGCCCTACTCGCCCTGGCCCGCCACCAGCGGCGGCAAGACGCGCCAGTTCCACCTGTTGCGCAGCCTGGCGGCGCGCGGGCATCGGATCACCTTGCTGCTGCATGACAAGCACCCGGTGTCGCTGGCCGATCGCCAGGTGCTGGAAGCCTTCCTCGAACAACTGATCATCCTGCCGCGCCGCCCATTGCGCAGCGTGAAGACCCTGGTGGCCGGATTGTTGGCGCCCTACCCGTTGCTGGCGAGCGTGAATGGCCTGTCGGGAGCCTTGCAGGACACCTTCAGCCAATTGCTCAATGAACATTGGGACGTGGTGCAGATCGAGCACAGCTACAGCTTCCAGCCCTATGAAGAGGCGCTGGCGCGAAAGTCCCAACCCTTTGTACTGACCGAACACAATGTCGAATCGGCCCTGGGTGCGGCGACCTACGACCGCTTGCCACGATGGGCGCTGCCGTTTATTCGCTACGACCAATGGCGCTACGCCCGCTGGGAACGCCGGGTGATGCGCCAGGCAACGCAGGTAGTGGCGGTGACCGACAGCGATGCCCAGGTCCTGGAAAAAATCGCTGGCAAGCCGGTGCCCGTGGTGGTCAATGGCGTGGACTGCCAATACTTCGCCAGCGCCCGGCCCGACCCGTCGGCGCGTCGCGTGCTGTTCCTCGGCAACTATGAATACGCCCCCAATGTGGATGCGATTGAGTGGGCGCTGGATGAGATCCTGCCCAAGGTCTGGGAGCACTGCCCGGACGCGCGCATGAGCGTGTGTGGTTTCGGCATGCCCACACGCTGGCGCGAACGCTGGCAGGACCCGCGTATCGAATGGCAAGGCTTTGTGCCGAACCTGCTGGCCCTGCAATCGAGCTGTTCGGTGTTTCTCGCGCCGTTGCGTCATGGCGGCGGCTCCAAGCTCAAGGTGTTGGAGGCGCTCGCGGCCGGGTTGCCGTTGGCGAGCACCGATCAGGGCGTGTCGGGCCTCGATCTGGTAGAGGGGTTGGATTACCTCGGCGGGCAAAGCGCGACCAGCCTGGCGGATGCCGTGGTGCGCCTGCTGCAATTTCCCGGCGCTGCCGCGCCCATGGGGGAAGCCGGCCGCACCTACGTGCGCCGCGCCCATGACTGGAGCGTCGCCGCCAGCCAATTGGAAAAGGTGTACGCCACGCTGTCGCCGCTGAATCAAAAGGAGCCCGCATGCGCGTAGGCCTGGATTACCGCACCGTCGGCACCTCGCCGCAATCGGGCATCAGTC
The DNA here is from genome assembly GCF_029457515.1 of Pseudomonas sp. G11. Taxonomy (NCBI): domain Bacteria; kingdom Pseudomonadati; phylum Pseudomonadota; class Gammaproteobacteria; order Pseudomonadales; family Pseudomonadaceae; genus Pseudomonas; species Pseudomonas sp. G11. The sequence continues at coordinate 2,500,624 of NZ_CP120377.1, read as the reverse complement.
GCCAGGTGTATGCGCTGGAAAGCGCCCTGCGCACGCTGCCGGGTATCGAGCTGGAACGCTTTACCGTGGCGCCGCTGGGCGATCAAACCCGCTTGCAGGCCCACTGCCCCGACTGGGGCTGCGCCAAGACCGCAATGCACCAGCCGCACAATCGCCTGCGTTTCGAAGCCGGCTTTTTGCCCCGGGCGTTGCGTGAACAGCACATCGATGTGTACATCAGCACCTTCAATATGGGCCTGCCACTGCCGCCCACGCCCAGGGGGTTGCGCACGGTGGTGCTGCTGCATGACCTGTTCCAGATCACCTTGGACAACTACCACGCCAACCGCTTGAAGGCGCTGATCTACAAGACCAGCGATCGCCTGTCGATTGCCTACGCAGTCCACAGCGCTGACCGGGTGTGGACACCGTCGCAGTACAGCGCCGATGAAACCGTGCGGTTATTTCCCAACGCCGGGGGCAAGGTTCGTGTGCTGCCCAACCAGGTCGATGGTTTTACCGAACGGGCGGCGGACCTGGCCGCCCGCCAACTGCCCGAACGCTACTGGCTGCTGGTGGGCACCCGGGAACTGCGCAAGAACGTACCGTTCCTGGTGGACGCCTGGCAGCAGGCGCGCCGCCAATCCCCTGGCGTGCCTGAGCTGGTACTGGTGGGCAGCCTCGATCATTTGCCCGAGGCCCAGCGCAGCTTGCCGGGGGTTCGCGCCTTGAGCGGCGTGTCGGATGCCGAGTTGCAGGCGCTGTACCGCCAGGCGTCGCGCCTGTGGCAGCCGTCCTATGCCGAAGGCTTTGGCTTGCCGGTGATCGAAGCCCTGAGCGTCGGCACGCCGGTGGCCGTGGCCAGCGGTACCTCACTGGATGAAATCACCCCGCCGTCGGCGCCGCGTTTTTCGCCCACCGATGCACCGGCGCTGGTGCAGTTGATGGTGACGCTGGCCGAGCGGCCCGATGAAGAGCCACCCGAGCAGCGGCGTCAATGGGCTGCGCGCTTCAATCAGCATGCCTATCGCCAGCGCCTCGCCGAATTGATCGAGGAATTGACGTGAGGCTGAACCTGACCGGTCTCGTCGCCGTCCTCTTTGGCGTGCTGTTCGGCGCCCTGGCCCTGCTGTTGTCACCGGCCAAGGCCTTTCTCGCAGTGATCGGCCTGGCGGCGGCGGTGACCATCTTGCGTTTTCCGCTCTGGGGCCTGCTGCTGTTCGCCGCGATGGCAACCTTCATGCCGTACTCGACGGTCAACCTGGGCATTCGCACCACCGTCAGCGAGGCGATCCTGGCCCTGACCTGGGGCGCGGTGATGTGGCACGGGTTTCTGTCGCGCCTGCCCGACACCCCCGGTTTGGCGAGGCGGCCCACCGACCAGATGCTGCTGGGGCTGATGCTGTTCAGCGTGTTCCCGTTTATCGTCGGCCAGGTCATCACCCACGCCGATGCCAGCGGCCTGGCCAACTGGCTGCGTTGGCTGTTGAACCTGTCCGGGGTGTTCCTTGCCGCCAAATTGCTGGTGGACCAGAAGCAGCGTGAATCCCTGGTGATCGCCTTGCTGCTGGGCACCCTGGCGATGCTGGTGCTGTCGATTGCGGTGTTCGTGCGCACACGTTCGGGGGCGGGGATTGCGCCGCTCCTGGGGCTGTTCAACTACGCCAACTACGACATGTTGAAGTTCGGCCTGGAGGCCATGTCATCGCGCATGGGCTCGCCGTGGACTCACCCGAATGCCATCGGCGGGATCATGGCGTTGCTGCTGCCGTTGGCGTTCTGCTATGGCATGACTGAACGAGGCTGGAAACGCGCACTGGGCCTGGCTGTGGCGTGCCTGGGCGCGGCCGCGTTGCTGTTGGCCAGCAGTCGGGGGGCGATGGTCAGCCTGGCGTTGGTGCTGATATGGATGGCCACGCGTCGCGTGCCGTATACCGGCCGCCTGTTGATGATCGGCGCGGCGCTGACGGTGGCGCTGGTGATGGCGTATCCGCCGTTGCAGGAGCGCCTGGCGACGATTTTCTCATCGGACAACGCCAGTACCGAAGTGCGTTTCGATGAATACCGCCTGTTCCCCCAGGCGGTTGCCGCGTACCCGCTGGGTATCGGCTTCAAGGTCGACCCACCGGTGCCGGGCACGCACCTGCTGGGGATCTCCAACCTGTGGCTGAACTACATCTACAAGATCGGCCTGGTGGGCATGCTGCTGTTTGTCGCCGTGACCGTGCGCTGGTGGCGCGAAGCTCGCCCGGAAAAAGGCCCGATCCGCCTGACCAAGGACAATGCGCTGTGGTTAGGCACCACCGCCGGGATTCTCTCAGCGCTGGTCAGCGGCTTGTTTGACCACTACTTCAGCTTTGCGGTGGTGATGGTGGCGTTGTTCTGGCTGATGGTGGGGATCAATGTGCTGGAGGCGCGCCGGTTGTTTCCGGCGCGCCTGCCGCCGCTCAAGGGCGTGGCTTATCGCAAGCCGCTGCTCGATGGCGTGCGTCCCTGATGCTCGGCTCTGCGGCGTGGCTGACCCTGGCTACCTTGCTCGGCCTGTGCCTGGGGTTCGCCCGCGAATGGTTGTTGGTGGCGGCCTGGGGCGCAGGGGAGCGCAGCGATGCGTTCCTGATCGCGCTGTTCTTGCCCGAGGCGTTGCGCATGTCGTTGGCCGGGGGCGTGTTAAGTGCCGCCGCACTGCCGCTGTACCTGGCGCGCAAGGCCGCTGAGCGGCTGGCTTGGCTGGCGGCATTGTTCCCAGCGCTGCTGCTGATTGCCCTGTGCACCAGCCTGCTGCTGACGCTGCTGGCGCCCTGGCTGGTGCAGGTACTGGGCCCGGGGTTGGCGGCGAGCGCCACGACGCTGGCTGGCAGTAACCTGCAGATTGTCGCCTGGTGCGTGCCTGGGCTGATGTTGCATGGGTTGTTCAGTATTCCGTTGCAGGCCAGCGAGCGCTTTGTGCTGGCGGGGCTGGGCTCCCTGCTGTTCAACCTGCCGCCGGTGATTTACCTCGCCCTGGCAGGCACCGCGACGCAGCCGCACACGCTGGCCCTGGCGTGCCTGGCGGGCAGCCTGTTGATGCCGTTGGCGCTGTTGCCGTCGGTGTGGCGCCAGGGCTGGCGACCGTGGCGCTGGCAGTTGTCGGTTGCACCGCTGCGGGAGTTGGGCCAACGCATCGGGCCATTATTGCTGAGCAATGGTGCCAGCCAGGGCCTGGCGCTGATCGAGCGGCTGGTGGCGTCGCTGCTGGGCGAAGGCGCGGTGACGTGGGTCAACCTGGCACGCAAGCTGATGAACCTGCCGTTGATTGCGCTGATGAGCCTCAACCAGGTGCTGCTGGGCATGATGAGCCGGCGCCAGGGCGATGAGCGCCTGGCCCTGCTCAAGCGCGGCCTGGAAACCGCCAGCATGTTGACCCTGCCCGCTGGCGTCGGCCTGGTGGCCGCGGCGCCGAGTCTGGTGGCGTTGCTGTTGCCCAGGCAATCGGCCGACTCGCCGCTGCCCTGGTTGCTGGCATGGTTCGCCGCGCCGCTGGTGTTCGGGGCATGGAACGCCTTGCTTGCGCGGTATGCCTATGCCGCTGGCGATACGCGCCAGCCGCTGCGTTGCGAGGTGCTTGGCAGCCTGGTCAATGTGCTGTTGCTGGGTGCCCTGCCCTTTGTGTTCGGACTGGCGGGTATTCCGTTGGCGGCACTGGCCGGGGTGATCGGCACCGCGCTGTTGCTGATGCAGCGCCAGGGGTTGCTCGGTGCCTTGCCGTGGGTGCGACACGGGTTGCTCAGTACGCTGGTGATGGGGCTGGCGGCGCTGTGGCTGTTTCGGATTGACGGCGTGTGGCTGCAATTGGCGCTGGGCACCCTGGCCGGTGCCACAGTGTTGTTGGCCATGGGCCTGTGGCTCAAACCGTGGCGCAAGGCATGACGCCAATTGTGGCGAGCACGCTTGCTCGAGGGTGCGAAGCGCTCCCAGGAATGTGGGGTTTATGAATAGGGGGTGGTCAGGTGAAACATCGTTGGATTCAAATGGATATCGCCAAGGGCATTGGCATCCTGATAATCGTCTACGCCCATGGCTGGTTCGTCGCCTCGTCCCCGGACCTGCTGTACCCGATCCTGGCGTCGTTCGTGCTGCCGCTGTTCTTCTTTTTGTCCGGGGTATTTTTCAAGCCGGAGCAAGCCTTCACGCAGATGGCGGTCCGCAAGGCGGACGGCCTGCTCAAGCCGTTTTTCTTCACCCTGCTGACCTACGTGATCGTGCGCGACCTGCTGCGCGGCCAACCACTGCTGCCGGATATCGGCGGTGTGCTGTATGCCTCGGTGGACACTATCCCCTGGCAAGCGTTGTGGTTCCTGCCGCATTTCTGGGTGGCGATCCTGTTCAGTTGGGTCGTGCTACGGCTGATCGAACGCCTGTCGCTGGCGGTGAGCTGCGTGCTGATGCTGGTGCCCTTGCTGATCGGCATCTGGATGTTGCCCTTCTTCTGGCAACTGCCAGTCACCGTCGGAGGGCAAACCTGGGTGCTGCCCGGCTTACCGTTCAGCCTCGATATCACCCTGATCAGCAGCACGTATTTCATTTACGGTTACCTGCTGCGCGACAGGTTACGCAGGCATCAGGGCTCGCTGCTGACGCTGCTGATTTCGGTGGTGCTGTTCGCAGCGGTGTTCATCTATAGCCACGACACCATGGACCTGGCGCAACGGCGCTACGACCACTGGCTATGGACCAGCTTGCTGGCGGTGATTGGCGTCTACCTGTGCTGGGCATTGGCGCGGGTGCTGATGGTGTCGCCGTTGATCACCCGGGCGATGACCTACATCGGCCAGTCGACCCTGATCCTGTTGATCTTCCATGGGGAAATCCAGCACAAGACCTTCGACCTGATGGAGCGCCTGGGCCTGCCTGCATTTTTTGCGGCGTGCGTGGGGTTTGTGGTGGCGGTGGGGGCGCCGTTGCTGATTGGGGAAGTGATCAAGCGGGTGGCGTTCTTGCGGTTTTTCTACTTTCCGTTTGCCCTGCGCAAGGCGTAAAAAAACCCGTAGGCGCGAGCGCCCACAGGTTTTTTGGATCAGTCATCCAGTTGTTGCGGAGCAGGCTTGCTGCCGGGCTTGGCTGGCTTGGCTGGCTTGGTGCCCTTGGCCGGAGTGGGCGCCACAGGTTCGGGCTCTGCGACGGCAGCGGCTTCTTTTTCAGCCTGGGGCATCTGGTCGATGGCGCTGAAAAACGCCTTCAGGTCGAGGGTATCCGGTGGCACGGTCTTCTCGACTTTCTTCTCGCCGTCCTTGCCGATCAGGATCACTTTGGTGCCGCTGCCGGCACCCAGTTTGAGGGCACGGATCAGCGCATTGGTTTCAGGTGGAGTGAGCTTCTTGTTGTCCTTGGGATCCTTGGCGAACTTCTCCCCTTCGGCACCGATGCTGCCGAACTTGATGGTGTAGAACACCATGTTGCGCTCTTCAAACGACTGCTTGGTGGCAGGCTCGTCCAGTTGTCTCTTCAGGTCTGCCAAGGTGGCATTACCGGAATCAAGCTCCACCACCACCAGTGGCCGGGCTTTGCCCAAGTCCTGCTTGAGCGGGTTGATATCATCAGCAGCCAACAGCGGCCCCGTAAAAGCCATCAAGGTAGCCAGGGTCAGCGACCGGATGAGCATGCGCACCTCCTTTGAATTCCATGCAGGGTTCTTGAGTTTCATGTCTGCGACAGTCAAATTCAAGGATGATTCCTACATCACTTTAAGAAAGCGTAGGTCAGGGCGCCCGCTACGCAAGGGTTTTGGCCTGTTCAATGCTCATTGTTTCCTTTGATTGCGGAAACATTACGAGACCTTCCACTCGGGCCAATGTCGCGCAAAGACAGGCGCGACAATGGGGTCGGCATCCACCCGCACGAGGGTCTGGGCAAAGCCTGGAGCCAGGGAGTTCAGGGCCTCCCGCGCCTCGTCCCAGCGCGACACCGCCGCCGCCATGATGCCCAGGGCATTCGGCGCCTGGTTCGGGGCAAACAACTGGCCCGCGAACTGATTGGCAAACACCACCCAGGCATGGTGCAGGTAGCGACGCGTGCCGCTGGTCAATTGTGCTTGTGCTGCCGGGTCCGCATCCCCCAGCCAACGCTGTGGGTAGTCGAGGATGCCGATGGCCGAGTAGCAATTGGCAGCGATGTATACCAGGCCCCTGATGATCTGGGCACGGTCGCCGCTGAGCAGGTGCGAGTCGGGATACTCCAGGCCCAGGTGGATCAGGATCGCCGCACTTTCGGTCAACACCTGGTCATCGGGCGTGACCAGGGTGGGGATCTGCTTGAGCGGGTTGATGCGCGCCAGGGCTTCGCTGCCCGCACCGTCCTGCCAGGAACTGGCGTCCACCCGTTGCCAGGGCACCGCGCAACGTTGCAGGGCGATTTCGATCATGCAGGAGCCCGACTCGTCTGTGCCATAGAGCGTGTACATAGGTGCTTCCTCCTTATCGCAGCAGCTTTGCCTGCAAGTTGGCCTTCACCTGCGACCATTCCGAATCAATGATGCTGAAGCGTACCGAGTTGCGCTTGCGACCGTCGGGCATGATGCGTTCGTGGCGCACGATGCCTTCCTGGACGGCGCCCAGGCGCAGAATCGCGGCTCGGGATTTTTCGTTGAGTTCGTCGGTGGTGAATTGCACGCGCACGCAATCGAGGACTTCGAAAGCGTAAGTCAGCAGCAAGAGCTTGGCTTCGGTGTTGATCGCGGTTCTTTGGGTGGACTGCGCCAGCCAGGTATGACCGATTTCCAGCTTGCGATTGACCCGGTCAACCTTCCAGAACCGCGTGCTGCCGACGATCCGGCCGGTGTCCCGGCGCACGACGGCAAATGGGATAACCGTGCCGGCATCACGTCCGGCCAAGGCCGTGTCGATGTATTGATCGACCGTGTGCGGGCCCGGTACATGGGTGACCTTGAGGTTCCACAGCTCGCCGTCGGCGGCTGCGTCGAGCAAGGCGGCCGCGTGTTCACGCTGCAGGGGCAAGAGCTCGACCGTGTGGCCGGTCAGGGTGATGTGGGTCATGGGGCGGCGCCGTCGGATGGTCGTCAGAGAACAAGAGTGCAGGCTCTCACCCGGACGAGGCAAGTGTTTTAGAACAGGCCCATTTGCCCACCGACCAGGGTGCTGAAATCATCATTCACGAACGGCAAAATCGCATCGGCCACCGGCTGTAACTGGCGGGTAACGTAGTGGTCGTAGTCGATCGGCGCCTGGCGCACTTCCAGTGGTTCGGGGCCATTGACGCTGATCACGTAGCTGATCCAGCCGCCGCGCTGGTATTGGCGTGGGCGGTTCAGGCGGTCGTTGTAGTCGTCGGCCAGGCGCGCAGCACGCACGTGAGGCGGGACGTTGCGTTCGTAGTCATCGAGCTGGCGGCGCAGGCGCTTGCGGTAGATGAGCAATTCGTCGAGCTCGCCGTTCAATGTGCGCCGCACGTAGTCGCGCACATAGTCCTGGTGGGGCTGGCGATGGAAGATGCGCTGGTAGAGTTCCTGCTGGAATTGCCGGGCCAGGGGCGACCAGTCGCTGCGCACGGTTTCGAGGCCCTTGTAGACCATCTCCTCGCTACCATCAGCGCGCACCACCAAGCCGGCGTAGCGCTTCTTGCTGCCCTCCTCCGCGCCACGGATGGTGGGCATCAGGAAGCGGGTGAAGTGGGTTTCGTACTGCAGTTCCAGGGCGCTTTGCAGGCCGAACGCATCGTGCAAATGCGTGCGCCACCATGCGTTGACGTGCTGCACCAGTGCCCGGCCGATGCGGCTGGCATCGGCCTGGGAATGAGCGCTGCCGAGCCAGACAAAGGTGGAGTCGGTGTCGCCGTAGATCACTTCATAGCCCTGGGCTTCGACCAGCGCGCGGGTTTGGCGCATGATCTGGTGGCCGCGCATCGTGATCGACGAGGCCAGCCGCGTATCGAAAAAGCGACAACCACTGGAGCCGAGTACGCCATAGAAGGCGTTCATAATGATTTTCAGCGCCTGGGACAGCGGCGCATTGTGTTCACGCTTGGCCTCTTCGCGACCTTCGGAAACACGAGCAACGATGGACGGCAGGCAATGCCGGGTGCGGGAAAAGCGCGCACCGCGAAAGCCTTCCACGGACTCGCTGTCGTCCGGGTGCTTGAGGCCCTCGATCAGGCCCACCGGATCGATCAGGAAGCTGCGGATAATCGACGGATAGAGGCTTTTGTAATCGAGCACCAGTACCGATTCGTAGAGGCCGGGGCGCGAGTCCATGACAAAACCGCCGGGGCTGGCCTGGGGCGGCTTGTCGCCCAGGTTCGGCGCGACGAAACCCTGGCGGTGCATCAGCGGCAGGTACAAGTGCGTGAAGGCGGCCACCGAGCCACCGTTGCGATCGGCCGGCAACCCGGTGACGCTGGCGCGTTCGAGCAGGAACTTGAGCAGCTCGGTCTTCTCGAAAATCCGCGTGACCAGCTCGCAGTCCTTGAGGTTGTAGCGCGCCAGGGCGGGCTTGTCTTCGGCGAACATGCGGTTGATTTCGTCCATGCGCTGGTACGGCGTGGAGATGTCCTTGCCCTCGCCAAGCAGGGTTTGCGCGACGTTTTCCAGGCTGAAGGATTCAAAGCTCCAGGTAGCGGAGCGCAGGGCTTCGATACCATCGATGATCAAGCGCCCCGCCGCCGCGGCGAAATAGTGATTGCGGCTGCCATGTTCGCGCCAGGCCATGGGCTCGGCGCCACGGCCAAGCAGCAGCGGCACCTTGAGGCGCTTGGCATGTTCGTGGAGCACGCGCAGGTCGAACTGCACCAGGTTCCAGCCGATGATGGCATCGGGATCATGGGTGGCGAGCCATTGATTGAGGCGTTCGAGCAATTGGGCGCGGGTCTCGCAGTAGTCGAGCTTGAAGTCGACTGCGTCGGTGTTGTTCGGTGGACCGAGCATGTACACCTGGCGTTCGCCGCAACCTTCGAGGGCGATGGAGTAGAGATCGCCCTGGGCCGTGGTCTCGATGTCGAGGGATACCAGCTTGAGCGACGGGCGGTAGTCCGGCGCGGGTTTCATCTGCGCGTCGAGCAGCGTGCCGCTGGCATCCGGCGTGCCGCCGAACCACACCGGGGCGGTGATGAAGCGTTCCATCATGTAGCGCTCGGGGGGCCGTACATCGCCTTCGTAGACATCCACCCCGGCGGTGCGCAGGCGTTTTTCCAGATCCATCGCCTGACGGTGCTGACGGGTGTACAGGCCCAGGACCGGGCGGTGATGGAAGTCGCACAGTTGCAACGGCCGCAACTCGATATCGCGCTCATCCTTGAGCAACCAATCCAGCGGCTTGCGGTGGGCCTCGGGAATGAACATCACCGAGGTTTGCACGGGGAGGCGGATAAACCGTGGCCCAAGGTCCGTGGCCAGCCAGAAGCTGACCTCCGTGCCCCCAGGGGTGTCGCGCCAATGCCGGGTCAGGACAAAACCCTGCTGTAAATCCACCGTACCGCACCTCAGGAATCGCTTTCAGGGCGTGATTCTACCTGTCATACGTCTAAACGCCGAACGTTTGCGGCGAACAACCGGTGATCAGAGGGTGGCCACGGTGTCGGCAGCCATCGACGTCTACAAGAAGCTGGAAACGGGCATCGCCCATGATGCCCGTTTGGGTCAAGCCTGCCGGGCTTGGCTGAGATAGTTTTCGATATTGCCCATCTGCTCATCCCATCCACGGGAGTTCATCTTGAAGGCTTTCTGACGGCGAGCCTCGGGAATGGCGTCGAAGCCCGACTCAACGACCCGCAGCAGAATGCCAGGCGCGCGGTCTTCAATCGTGAACTCCACCAGGGTGGGTGTCTCCTGGTCGTAGTCGACAGTCTTATCGACCGCGAACGGATGCCACCAGAAAGAGAACAACGTTTGCGGCAGGATGCGCTCGATCTTGGCTTTCCACACCACATGTTCGTAACCAGGATAGGTAATCGGTGCTTCGATGGTCTCCCCGGCAACAAAGGTCTTGCCCTTGAGGGCAATGCCAAACCAGCGACCGAATTGTTCGGCATCGGTCAGTGCCGCCCATACTTGTTTACGTGAAGCGTTCAGCAGGACTTTTCGTTCTATGCGATCTAATACATGCATAAGTCACCTCCTCCATTGACAGTAGGCGACATCGACCAATGCGCAAACTTCGGTTGTGCGCGATGATGATGACCCCATCCTTGACCCGGCCATAGGTTATGACTGACCCGTTGAATGGAAGTTGCTTCTGTAAAGGCGTGCGCTATCAAGTGGACAGCCTGGACATGCCCATCAGCCACTGCCACTGCGACAGCTGCCGCAAAGTGCATGCGGCTGCGTTCGTGGCCACAGCCGGCGTGATGCGCAAGCATTTTCGCTGGACGCAAGGTGAGGACCTGCTGTCGTCGTTTGAGTCTTCGCCGGGCAAGCACCGGCATTTCTGCTCGCGCTGCGGCTCACATCTGATCGCTGAACGTGAGTTTCAGCCGCATGTGATTGTGCGGGTGGCGACGCTGGATGATGATCCGGGCGTCAGGCCCACCTCGCACATCTGGACGGCCCATGATGTGCCGTGGCTGACTTATGAGGGCGTGGAACAGTGGGATGAGTGGAAGACTTGATTCGTCAGACGTGCGGGTCGCCCGGCGCCTTGCTCGGGGTCGCATATTGCGGCTTCAAGTGGCCTTCCTGGTCGAGTAGCCAGGCGTCCATGATCTGGCGCACTACAGGGCCTGCCACACGTCCGCCCGCCTCGCCGTTTTCGATCATCACCGAGATCACGATTTTCGGGTGTTCCGCTGGTGCGAAGCCGACGAACAAGGCGTTGTCGCGATGGCGCTCCAGGGTCTTGTTGCGGTTGTAGCGCTCCCCCTGCTTGATTGCCACTACCTGCGCGGTACCGCTCTTGCCAGCAATACGATATTGGGCGCCAAGCGCAGCAGCCCGGGCGATACCGCGCGGGTCGTGCATTACCAATTGCATACCGTGGTTGACCTGCTCCCAATCGCGCGGATCCTTGAGGACCACGTTGGGCATGGGGTTCTCATCCACTGGCGGCACGCCATTGATGGTCTTGGCCAAGTGCGGTCGGTTCCACACACCTTTGTTGGCGATCAACGCGGTGGCTTGAGCCAGTTGCAGCGGCGTGACCTGCATATAGCCCTGGCCGATTCCGAGGATCACGGTTTCACCCGGGAACCAGGGTTGGCGCCTTGTTGCACGCTTCCAGGCCTGGGATGGCATCAAGCCGGCGGACTCTTCGAACATGTCCAGTGAGACCTTCTGGCCAAGGCCGAATTCGGCCAGATAGTCGTGCAAGCGGTCGATCCCCAGCTTGTGGGCAAGGTCGTAGAAGTAGGTATCGTTGGAGCGCATGATGGCCGCGTCCATGTCCACCCAGCCGTCGCCACTGTGGTTCCAGTTGCGGTATTTATGGTCAAAGTCCGGCAGTTGGTAGTAACCGGGGTCGAAGACGCGGGTTTGGGCTGTGACGACGCCACTGTCGAGACCGGCAATCGCCACTTCCGGCTTGATGGTTGAGCCTGGGGCATAGAGCCCGCGCAATACGCGGTTGAACAGTGGCCGGTCGATCGAGTCGTGCAGCGCGGCGTATTCCTTGAAGCTGATACCGGTAACGAACAGATTCGGGTCGAAGCTCGGTTTGCTGACCATGGCCAGTACTTCGCCGGTTTGCGGGTCAAGGGCGACCACCGAACCACGACGATCGCCCAGGGCTTCTTCAGCCGCTTCCTGGAGTTTGACGTCCAGGCTCAGGACGATGTTTTTGCCGGGGATCGGGTCCGTATGCTTCAGCACGCGCAATACCCGGCCCTGAGCATTGGTCTCGACTTCTTCATAGCCGACATGACCATGCAGTTCAGACTCGTAGAAGCGCTCGATGCCGGTTTTACCAATGGATTGCGTACCGCGGTACTCCACCGAATCCAGGGCCTTGGATTCTTTTTCGTTGATACGGCCGACATAGCCGATGGAGTGAGCGAAGTGCGCACCCAGCGGGTAGTGGCGAACGAACTGTGGCTCCACATCGACCCCGGGAAGCCGGAATTCATTCACCGCCAATACGGCGATCTGCTCTTCCGTCAACTCGTAAAACAGTGTGACAGGGACGAAGGGGTGGCGTGCTTGCTTGAGTGCCTTATCGAACACGGCACGGTCTTCGGCGGGCAGGTGCAGCAGGTTGACGATGGCGTCGAGTTCACCTTTGAGATCCGTGGTGCGCTCGCGGGTAATGGTCAGGTTGTAGCTGGGACGGTTGTCAGCCAGCACAACCCCGTTGCGGTCATAAATAAGGCCGCGGGTGGGCGTGATGGGCAGGACATGGACCCGGTTGTTTTCAGAAATCGTCGAGTGATAGTCGAACTGCACTACCTGCAGGAAATACATGCGCCCCACCAAGGCACAGGTGATGCCAATCACCAACAGCGCGCAGGCGAGCAGACGTTTGTTGACCAAACGGTTTTCTTTTTCGTGATCTTTAATCGGTATGGGTTCAGGCATTTCTACAGCATCTCGTTGAAGAAGGTCGACGCCGCGTCCTGCGGATGAAAAATCAATCCTTGTGAAAATGTGCTGCACCATACCAAAAATGAAGAAACACTTTGCATCGATTTCCCCAACGGCACTCTGGAAGAGTTGTTTTGTGTAGCTGAGTCAAAATTCAGATGGGTATCTATGCTCCAACAGCCAGGCGTCACTCGGGCCAACATGCCATCAGGATGGTGGGATGCCAACCCGAGGGTGCGCGTCAGCGTTGTCGTCCTGCATGAGCACGCTTGCGCCTGCGCTTTTCGACCGCCCAAAACAAAACCCCATCTGCTTTCGCAAATGGGGTTTCGGAATTTAATCTTGACGATGACCTACTCTCACATGGGGAAACCCCACACTACCATCGGCGATGCATCGTTTCACTACTGAGTTCGGGATGGGATCAGGTGGTTCCAATGCTCTATGGTCGTCAAGAAATTCGGGTACTGAGTCGTGGCCAGTTGGCCTCGCTTCAGCAAATTGGGTATGTGATAGCTTTCGGTGTTTTGTGAACTTCGAACTTTCGGTTCGTTTCGTCTTCACACACCGCAATCTGGTGCCTTTTCAGGTCAGCAAATTGCTTGGGTGTTATATGGTCAAGCCTCACGGGCAATTAGTATTGGTTAGCTCAACGCCTCACAGCGCTTACACACCCAACCTATCAACGTCGTAGTCTTCGACGGCCCTTCAGGGGACTCAAGGTCCCAGTGAGATCTCATCTTGAGGCTAGTTTCCCGCTTAGATGCTTTCAGCGGTTATCTATTCCGAACATAGCTACCCGGCAATGCCACTGGCGTGACAACCGGAACACCAGAGGTTCGTCCACTCCGGTCCTCTCGTACTAGGAGCAGCCCCTCTCAAATCTCAAACGTCCACGGCAGATAGGGACCGAACTGTCTCACGACGTTCTAAACCCAGCTCGCGTACCACTTTAAATGGCGAACAGCCATACCCTTGGGACCGGCTTCAGCCCCAGGATGTGATGAGCCGACATCGAGGTGCCAAACACCGCCGTCGATATGAACTCTTGGGCGGTATCAGCCTGTTATCCCCGGAGTACCTTTTATCCGTTGAGCGATGGCCCTTCCATACAGAACCACCGGATCACTAAGACCTACTTTCGTACCTGCTCGACGTGTCTGTCTCGCAGTCAAGCGCGCTTTTGCCTTTATACTCTACGACCGATTTCCGACCGGTCTGAGCGCACCTTCGTACTCCTCCGTTACTCTTTAGGAGGAGACCGCCCCAGTCAAACTACCCACCATACACTGTCCTCGATCCGGATAACGGACCTGAGTTAGAACCTCAAAGTTGCCAGGGTGGTATTTCAAGGTTGGCTCCACGCGAACTGGCGTCCACGCTTCAAAGCCTCCCACCTATCCTACACAAGCAAATTCAAAGTCCAGTGCAAAGCTATAGTAAAGGTTCACGGGGTCTTTCCGTCTAGCCGCGGATACACTGCATCTTCACAGCGATTTCAATTTCACTGAGTCTCGGGTGGAGACAGCGCCGCCATCGTTACGCCATTCGTGCAGGTCGGAACTTACCCGACAAGGAATTTCGCTACCTTAGGACCGTTATAGTTACGGCCGCCGTTTACCGGGGCTTCGATCAAGAGCTTCGCGTTAGCTAACCCCATCAATTAACCTTCCGGCACCGGGCAGGCGTCACACCCTATACGTCCACTTTCGTGTTTGCAGAGTGCTGTGTTTTTAATAAACAGTCGCAGCGGCCTGGTATCTTCGACCGGCATGGGCTTACGGAGCAAGTCCTTCACCCTCACCGGCGCACCTTCTCCCGAAGTTACGGTGCCATTTTGCCTAGTTCCTTCACCCGAGTTCTCTCAAGCGCCTTGGTATTCTCTACCCAACCACCTGTGTCGGTTTGGGGTACGGTTCCTGGTTACCTGAAGCTTAGAAGCTTTTCTTGGAAGCATGGCATCAACCACTTCGTCATCTAAAAGATAACTCGTCATCAGCTCTCGGCCTTAAGATCCCGGATTTACCTAAGATCTCAGCCTACCACCTTAAACTTGGACAACCAACGCCAAGCTGGCCTAGCCTTCTCCGTCCCTCCATCGCAATAACCAGAAGTACAGGAATATTAACCTGTTTTCCATCGACTACGCTTTTCAGCCTCGCCTTAGGGACCGACTAACCCTGCGTCGATTAACGTTGCGCAGGAAACCTTGGTCTTTCGGCGTGGGTGTTTTTCACACCCATTGTCGTTACTCATGTCAGCATTCGCACTTCTGATACCTCCAGCAAGCTTCTCAACTCACCTTCACAGGCTTACAGAACGCTCCTCTACCGCATCACTTACGTGATACCCGTAGCTTCGGTGTATGGTTTGAGCCCCGTTACATCTTCCGCGCAGGCCGACTCGACTAGTGAGCTATTACGCTTTCTTTAAAGGGTGGCTGCTTCTAAGCCAACCTCCTAGCTGTCTAAGCCTTCCCACATCGTTTCCCACTTAACCATAACTTTGGGACCTTAGCTGACGGTCTGGGTTGTTTCCCTTTTCACGACGGACGTTAGCACCCGCCGTGTGTCTCCCATGCTCGGCACTTGTAGGTATTCGGAGTTTGCATCGGTTTGGTAAGTCGGGATGACCCCCTAGCCGAAACAGTGCTCTACCCCCTACAGTGATACATGAGGCGCTACCTAAATAGCTTTCGAGGAGAACCAGCTATCTCCGAGCTTGATTAGCCTTTCACTCCGATCCACAGGTCATCCGCTAACTTTTCAACGGTAGTCGGTTCGGTCCTCCAGTTAGTGTTACCCAACCTTCAACCTGCCCATGGATAGATCGCCCGGTTTCGGGTCTATTCCCAGCGACTAGACGCCCTATTAAGACTCGCTTTCGCTACGCCTCCCCTATTCGGTTAAGCTCGCCACTGAAAATAAGTCGCTGACCCATTATACAAAAGGTACGCAGTCACCCAACAAAGTGGGCTCCCACTGCTTGTACGCATACGGTTTCAGGATCTATTTCACTCCCCTCTCCGGGGTTCTTTTCGCCTTTCCCTCACGGTACTAGTTCACTATCGGTCAGTCAGTAGTATTTAGCCTTGGAGGATGGTCCCCCCATATTCAGACAAAGTTTCTCGTGCTCCGTCCTACTCGATTTCATGACTAAGAGATTTTCGCGTACAGGGCTATCACCCACTATGGCCGCACTTTCCAGAGCGTTCCGCTAATCTCAAAGCCACTTAAGGGCTAGTCCCCGTTCGCTCGCCACTACTAAGGGAATCTCGGTTGATTTCTTTTCCTCAGGGTACTTAGATGTTTCAGTTCCCCTGGTTCGCCCCTTACACCTATGTATTCAGTGTAAGGTAACCATCTTATGATGGCTGGGTTCCCCCATTCAGACATCTCCGGATCAAAGTCTGTTTGCCGACTCCCCGAAGCTTTTCGCAGGCTACCACGTCTTTCATCGCCTCTGACTGCCAAGGCATCCACCGTATGCGCTTCTTCACTTGACCATATAACCCCAAGCAATCTGGTTATACTGTGAAGACGACATTCGCCGAAAATTCGAATTTCTCAACTAAGAGAACTCACAAATTTTACCTTAGCCTGATCCGTTACCAGTGAAAGTAACGTTCAGTCTATCTTTCTATCACATACCCAAATTTTTAAAGAACGATCTAATCAAAGACTAGAAATCAACATTCACCATCGCAGTGATGGAATGCTCATTTCTAAGCTTTCAACGTCTAGAAGCAGTAGTGGTGGAGCCAAACGGGATCGAACCGTTGACCTCCTGCGTGCAAGGCAGGCGCTCTCCCAGCTGAGCTATGGCCCCGTATTTCTACAGGCGTTTCCCACACAAAATTGGTGGGTCTGGGCAGATTCGAACTGCCGACCTCACCCTTATCAGGGGTGCGCTCTAACCAACTGAGCTACAGACCCAATTTCGGGCTGCTTCTTTATCGTCTTCTTCAATGAATCAAGCAATTCGTGTGGGAACTTATGGAGCAGCTGATGTCGTCGATTAAGGAGGTGATCCAGCCGCAGGTTCCCCTACGGCTACCTTGTTACGACTTCACCCCAGTCATGAATCACACCGTGGTAACCGTCCCCCCGAAGGTTAGACTAGCTACTTCTGGTGCAACCCACTCCCATGGTGTGACGGGCGGTGTGTACAAGGCCCGGGAACGTATTCACCGCGACATTCTGATTCGCGATTACTAGCGATTCCGACTTCACGCAGTCGAGTTGCAGACTGCGATCCGGACTACGATCGGTTTTATGGGATTAGCTCCACCTCGCGGCTTGGCAACCCTCTGTACCGACCATTGTAGCACGTGTGTAGCCCAGGCCGTAAGGGCCATGATGACTTGACGTCATCCCCACCTTCCTCCGGTTTGTCACCGGCAGTCTCCTTAGAGTGCCCACCATAACGTGCTGGTAACTAAGGACAAGGGTTGCGCTCGTTACGGGACTTAACCCAACATCTCACGACACGAGCTGACGACAGCCATGCAGCACCTGTCTCAATGTTCCCGAAGGCACCAATCTATCTCTAGAAAGTTCATTGGATGTCAAGGCCTGGTAAGGTTCTTCGCGTTGCTTCGAATTAAACCACATGCTCCACCGCTTGTGCGGGCCCCCGTCAATTCATTTGAGTTTTAACCTTGCGGCCGTACTCCCCAGGCGGTCAACTTAATGCGTTAGCTGCGCCACTAAGAGCTCAAGGCTCCCAACGGCTAGTTGACATCGTTTACGGCGTGGACTACCAGGGTATCTAATCCTGTTTGCTCCCCACGCTTTCGCACCTCAGTGTCAGTATCAGTCCAGGTGGTCGCCTTCGCCACTGGTGTTCCTTCCTATATCTACGCATTTCACCGCTACACAGGAAATTCCACCACCCTCTACCATACTCTAGTCAGTCAGTTTTGAATGCAGTTCCCAGGTTGAGCCCGGGGATTTCACATCCAACTTAACTAACCACCTACGCGCGCTTTACGCCCAGTAATTCCGATTAACGCTTGCACCCTCTGTATTACCGCGGCTGCTGGCACAGAGTTAGCCGGTGCTTATTCTGTCGGTAACGTCAAAACAATCACGTATTAGGTAACTGCCCTTCCTCCCAACTTAAAGTGCTTTACAATCCGAAGACCTTCTTCACACACGCGGCATGGCTGGATCAGGCTTTCGCCCATTGTCCAATATTCCCCACTGCTGCCTCCCGTAGGAGTCTGGACCGTGTCTCAGTTCCAGTGTGACTGATCATCCTCTCAGACCAGTTACGGATCGTCGCCTTGGTGAGCCATTACCTCACCAACTAGCTAATCCGACCTAGGCTCATCTGATAGCGCAAGGCCCGAAGGTCCCCTGCTTTCTCCCGTAGGACGTATGCGGTATTAGCGTCCGTTTCCGAACGTTATCCCCCACTACCAGGCAGATTCCTAGGCATTACTCACCCGTCCGCCGCTCTCAAGAGAAGCAAGCTTCTCTCTACCGCTCGACTTGCATGTGTTAGGCCTGCCGCCAGCGTTCAATCTGAGCCATGATCAAACTCTTCAGTTCAAACATCTTTGGGTTTTTAAGAAACCCTAAACTTGGCTCAGCAATCGTTGGTTACATCTTTGATTTCTCGCGGAGTAACTTGTGATGCTGATAATCTTGTTGACTATCAGTCTGACTCCACAAGCACCCACACGAATTGCTTGATTCAGTTGTTAAAGAGCGGTTGGTTAAGATCTTTCGTCTCAACCGAGGCGCGCATTCTACAGCAGCCTCATTTGCTGTCAAGTGATTATTTTCAGAAGTTTTCAAAGTTTCCTTTGTAACTTCAACCACTTGCGCTTCCGATCTCTCGTTAGCGGGAGGCGAATTCTACAGCGTTATACGCTGCTGTCAACACCTCTTTTTCTCCGCTTTCGACCGAGAGGATCGAAACGTTAATAGAGCCAAACGACACTGCTCTACCAACTCCTTCTGGGCTTCGATGAACTGAAGCAGGTCGCTGTCGAATCTCGCGTAACTCTTTGTTTACCAAGGAGTTTTCCGTTTCGACTGCGCCGGAAGTGGGGCGAATTATAGACTTCCAGAATCTGCCGTCAACCCTTTATTTGGAATTTCTATCAAACCACCGAAAACACCTGACATTCCTTCTATATAGGACGTTTGGCAGCGATAGTTGGGCAATATATTGCTCATTACTCAACAGTTCAGCATCATAGCGACCTCTGCTTCTCTACTATGACCTTGGACGACACACCTCAATGACCACCCCACCCCGCAGCCTGGCCTCGGCATTGTTTCCAGTAGGCCTGCTGTTAATCGCCATGGCCTCCATACAGTCCGGCGCTTCGCTGGCCAAGAGCATGTTCCCTATCATCGGCGCACAAGGCACCACGACCCTGCGCCTGATTTTCGCCAGCGTGATCATGCTGCTTCTATTGCGCCCCTGGCGCGCAAAGCTGACGGCCAAGTCCCTGCGCACCGTAATCGTCTACGGAATGGCGCTGGGCGGCATGAACTTCCTCTTCTATATGTCCTTGCGCACCGTCCCCCTGGGCATTGCAGTAGCACTCGAATTCACGGGCCCCCTCGCCGTGGCTATCTATGCATCACGGCGAGCGGTGGACTTCCTGTGGATTGCCCTCGCGATCATTGGCCTGCTCCTGCTGATCCCGATGGGGGAAGCCAGCAGTGGCATTGACTTGATCGGCGCGGGCTACGCATTGGGTGCGGGCGTCTGCTGGGCGCTGTATATCCTGTTTGGCCAAAAAGCCGGCAACGACAACGGCGTACAAACCGCCGCGCTGGGCGTCATGATTGCCGCCCTCTTCGTCGCACCGATTGGTATCGTCCATGCCGGTACTGCACTGCTGACACCCGCCCTGATCCCTATCGCCATTGGCGTCGCCATTCTGTCCACCGCCTTGCCCTATACCCTTGAAATGGTCGCCCTGACCCGACTACCCGCCCGCACCTTCGGTACGTTGATGAGCATCGAGCCCGCGTTCGGCGCGCTTTCCGGCCTGTTTTTCCTGCATGAGCACTTATCCCTCGCCCAATGGCTGGCCATCACCTGCATCATCATGGCCTCCGTAGGCGCCACATTGACCATGCGCAATGAATCCAAACCACTGGTGCCCGCCGACTAATCATCTTTCGAGGTAGCTCTGGTATTTGCCGCTCATTTAGGCCATGTTTAGTCGGTAAACCAATGTCATTCATGGAGAATTTCGACAAGGACAGCCCGAACGCTACAATCGAGAGCGAGTAAGGCCAGCTCCAGGCTTTTTTGCGGAGCGGCTATTAAGGATAGGAATGAAGCGAATTTTGATACTGTTCATGGTCGTGGCCATTGCTGGCTGTGCCGCGACCACCAAGACAGAAGTGAAGCGGGGCAAAAAAGGGCTGCATATCAACTGTTCGGGCCTGTCGTCCTCCTGGGACCAGTGCTACACCAGTGCCACCAATTCTTGCGGAGCCAAGGGCTACCGGGTTATCGCCAAATCCGGTGACAATTCCGAGGAGCCTGGGGACTACCCCTTCGGCCTCAACCCTGCTGGCTACACCAGCCGCAGCATGATCGTCATCTGTAAGTAGTCACCCGAGCAGTCCCCGACTGCTCCGATCAAATTCCTGACACAAACCTGCCCTTTGCGATGCTGTGGCTACACTCCTGCTTGATCACCGAGCCAAAGGAGTTCCCATGACGCACAACAAGAAAATCGTTTTGGTAGTGGGTGCGGGCGATGCAACCGGCAGCGCCATTGCCAAACGCTTTGCCCGCGAGGGGTATGTGGCCTGCGTCACCCGTCGCAGCGCCGACAAACTGCAGCCGCTGGTGGACAGCATCCAGCTGGCGGGCGGCCAAGCCCATGGTTTTGCTTGCGATGCGCGCAAAGAAGAAGACGTTATCGCACTGATCGAACAGATCGAGAGCGAACTGGGCCCTATCGAAGTCCTCGTCTTCAATATCGGCGCCAACGTCCCCTGCAGCATCCTGGAAGAAACGGCGCGCAAATACTTCAAGATCTGGGAGATGGCGTGTTTCTCCGGTTTCCTGAATGCCCGCGAAGTCGCCAAACGCATGGTTACGCGCAACCGCGGCACCATCCTGTTCACCGGCGCCACGGCAGGTCTGCGTGGAGCTGCAGGGTTTGCCGCGTTCGCCGGCGCCAAGCACGGAATTCGCGCCCTCGCCCAAAGTATGGCGAGGGAATTAGGCCCCCGAGGTATCCACGTCGCCCACGTGGTGGTGGACGGCGCTATCGATACCGCGTTCATTCGCGACAATTTTCCGCAGAAATATGCCCTCAAGGATCAGGACGGCATTCTCAACCCCGACCATATCGCCGATAACTATTGGTTCCTACATAGCCAGCCACGGGACGCCTGGACTTTCGAACTGGACCTGCGCCCCTGGAACGAGCCCTGGTAGTCACGCCTCCCATAACAATAAGCAGCGAGCAGCAACCATGGATAAGCCCCTGGAGTTCTTCTTCGACCTCGGCAGTCCCGCCACTTACCTGGCGTATACCCAACTCCCTGCCCTGTGCGCCGAAACCGGCGCACTGCTGGTGTATCGGCCAATACTATTAGGGGGCGTATTCAAGGCGACCGGCAACGCTTCCCCGATCACCGTCCCCGCCAAAGGTCGCTACCTGTTGGATGACCTGGCGCGATATGCCCGACGCTACAAGGTTGTGCTCAAGTTCAGCCCGCACTTCCCTATCAATACGCTGGTATTGATGAGGGCAGTTACCGGCATGCAAATGCACCAACCTGAACGCTTCCAGGCCTTCATCGACTGCCTGTTCCACGCTCTCTGGGTAGAAGGCCGTCATTTGGGAGACCCCGCCGTCGTGGCCACAGTCCTCACTGAGCAGGGTTTCGATCCGGAACAAATATTGGCCCTGTCCAACGATGAAGTCGTAAAAGCCGCCCTCAAGGACAACACCGAACGAGCCGTTCAACGCGGGGTGTTTGGTGCGCCCAGCCTGTTTGTAGGAGATCAGTTGTTTTTCGGCCAAGACCGTCTGGAGTTTGTACGGGAAGCCCTTGGCAACATATCGATCGTCGACCGCCCTTGAACGTCCCCTTGCGAACCCGTCTTAGGCGGCAACGATTGAATGGGGGCTCGGCATTGCGCTGTCGCCCCCCTGAACCGCAACCGATCAAATAGCGGCAGTGCGGACCTGCAACCACTCCAGCGCGGCACCGCTTAGCAATGGGCTCAAACGCTCCCGCACCTCGGCGTGGTAGGCGTTGAACCACTGGCGCTCATCAGCCGTCAACAACGATGGCTCCAGGCAACGTGTATCGATGGGGCACAAGGTCAGGGTTTCGAACGAGAGGAACTCACCAAACTCGGTCTTGCCCGCTTCACGGTTCAATACCAGGTTCTCGATGCGCACGCCCCAACGGCCTGGGCGATATGTACCGGGCTCAATCGAGGTGATCATGCCAGGCTGCATCGCGGTTTGCGGTGCGGTCGCGGCCTGATAGGCGATCACCTGTGGGCCCTCATGCACATTGAGGAAATAGCCTACGCCGTGACCGGTACCGTGGCCGTAGTCCACGCCCTCAGCCCAGATCGGCGCCCGCGCGATCGAATCCAACAGCGGCGAGAGGATACCCTTGGGGAAATGCGCACGGGACAGGGCGATCACACCTTTGAGTACCCGGGTACAGTCGCGCTTCTGCTCCTCGCTCGGCGTACCGATGGGCACCATCCGCGTGATATCCGTCGTGCCGCCCAGGTACTGGCCGCCCGAGTCGATCAACAGCAGGCCATCACCTTCGATCAGCGCGTGCTCTTCTTCAGTGGCATGGTAATGCGGCATGGCGCCATTGGCGTTGAAGGCCGCAATAGTGTTGAAACTCAGTGAAACATAACCCGGGCGACGGGCGCGTGCCGCCGTTAAATGTTCGTCGATGGTCAGCTCGGTAATGCGTTCACGCCCCAGGGCGCTGTCGAGCCAGGCGAAGAATTCGCACAACGCCGCGCCATCCTGTTCCATGGCCTGGCGGATATGTTCAGCATCGGCCAAGCTCTTGCGAGACTTGGCCAGCGTGGTCGGGTTCAATCCTTCGACCAACTTGACCCCCGCATCGAGATGCTCAAGCAAACCGGCAGTCACACGTGCTGGATCAACCTGCAAACTGGCGCCCGGCGGCACGGCACGCAATGCATCAGCCACTTCGCTGTAATCGCGCAGCGTCACACCGTCCCGCGCCAACGTGGCACGCAACTCGGCATCGACCTTGCCCAGCGCCACGAACAAGGTGGCCTGCTGCTGATTGACCAGGGCAAAGGACACAAACACCGGGTTGAACGACACATCGCCGCCGCGCAGATTGAACAGCCACGCAATGTCGTCCAGCGTCGCAATGAAGTGCCAGTCGGCGCCCCGCTCTTTCAAGCTGCTGCGCAGTGCGGCAAGTTTCTCGCCACGGCTAACGGTGGCCTGGGGCGGCAGATGCGGGTAGATCGGTTGATTCGGCAACGGCGGCCGGTCTTGCCAGACCTCATTCAACAGGTCGATATCGGTACGCAAGCGCGCGCCACGCTCCGCCAGCTTGCTGCCCAGGGTTCGCGCCGAGGCCACGGCCATGACCGCACCGTCGACCGCCACCACACCGCCTTCCGGGGTTTGTTCGGCCAGCCATTCCAACGGACCGGGTTGGCCGGGTTGCAGTTTTACCAACTCGATACCGCTGCCCTTGAGCTCCTTGCTCGCCTGTTCCCAGTAACGGCTGTCAGCCCAGACACCGGCGAAGTCCGCGGTGACAATCAGTGTCCCGACCGAACCATGAAACCCCGACAACCACTGGCGACCCTGCCAGTAGCCGGGCAGGTATTCGGACAAGTGTGGGTCGGCCGACGGCACCAGCAGGGCGTGAATGCCCTCGCGGCTCATCAGTTCACGGGTATGCGCAAGGCGCTGGGGCACCGTTCCATGGGTCAAAGGCTGCGTACTCATTGTGTCTCCTGCTAACCACGAATAATTGTTATGTGCTGCAAATGGATAATCAGACCGCCCAGAACGCCGGTGCACTGGCAAGGGCGGCCTTGATCAATTGCACAGCCTGGTCGATATCCTGTTCGGTGGTAAACCGGCCCAGGCTCAGGCGAATGGTTCGAGCGGCGGAGCGTGCATCATGGCCCAGGGCCAGAAGGACGTGGGACGGTGCATTGCTGGCCGAGTTGCAGGCCGACGTCGCCGAAAAGGCGATACCGGCACTCAGGGCGGCAGAATTGAATTCGCCTTCGCCGAACGTCAGGCTGAGGGTGTGCGGAATACGCTGCGCCGGGCTGCCATTGAGGCGTACGCCTGCCACCGGTGCCAACTGATCCAGCAGGCGCTGGCGCAAAGCCACGATCCGGGCCTTCTCCTCCGCAAAAGACTCCGCCGCCAAGGCAAACGCCGTCCCCATGCCCGCGATTTGATGCGTCGCCAGGGTGCCGGAACGCAAACCGCCCTCATGGCCACCGCCATGAATCTGCGCAGATACCTTCTGCTGGGCCCGAGGCCCGACATACAACGCGCCGATGCCCTTGGGACCGTACAGCTTGTGGGCGGAAAATGACATCAGGTCCACCGGCCATTGCGTCAGGTCGATAGCCACCTTGCCCGCCCCTTGCGCCGCGTCCACATGCAGCAACGCACCCTGCGCCCGCACTCGCGCGCCAATCGCCGGAATGTCATTGAGGGTACCCAGTTCGTTGTTCACCAGCATCAGCGACACCAGGAAGGTGTCCTCACGCAAGGCTTCGCTGACCGCCTCGACACTGATCAAGCCATCGGCATCCGGCACCAGGTAGGTCACGGCCACCCCGGCGTCCTGCAACTGACGCGCGGTATCCAGGGTTGCCTTGTGCTCGATCTGGCTGGTGATGATATGCCCGCCCGCCACGCCACGCGCCTGGGCCACGCCCTTGATCGCAAGGTTGTTGGATTCAGTGGCTCCGGAGGTCCAGACGATCTGTCCTGGCTCGGCGCCCACCAGCTCGGCCACCTGGCGACGTGCCTGTTCAACCGTTTGCCGGGCCGCTTGGCCAAACGCATGGGAACTGGACGCAGGGTTGCCAAAGTTGGCATTGAAGCCCAGGCACTCGACCATCACCTGGATGACCCGCTCATCCACCGGCGTGGTGGCGGCGTAGTCGAAATACAGCGGACGTTTATTCATGACGTTAAAGACTCGCAGAGCAGGTTCCCGAGAGCAGCGTCTCAGGGGCATCGACCGGAACAGAGGTGGTCAGGTTTACCTGGTCAAATGCCATTAGAAAAGGATGACTTTATGTAAATGTGCGTAGGAACGCTCCTGAAATTCAGCTTAACAGGCTGAAGTCGCTCCATGGCAAACAAAAAACCCGAGATTCCTTAAGGGAAACCTCGGGTTCTTCAGCACGGCGCAGCCACTCAACTGGGGCGCCCATGCAAGGTCACGCTGCGCTCGGCATTCATTTCACCCTGGCGATCAAAACCGAAGGGCTTCTGTGGCTGGCCGGTCAGTGCGGCGCGCTGCTGTTGGTATTCATCAAACGACAAGCCGCGACGGCTCAGCGCTTCCAGAGCCAATTGCTTGGTTTCTTCAGCGGTGTAAGGACGTGATTCCGGTGAGGGATGTGTCGCACAGCCGGTGAGGAAGGAAGCGACAAGTAATACGCAAACAGCGAGTGACTGGTTCATGGCGAAGGCTCTGCGAAGGAGGTTTAAGTCAATGAACACAGGCTACTCCCGCCCCCGCACAGTGAAAAATCATCGTCCGTGATAGTCGCTATCACCCGCCGCGACACCCTCGATAACCAGGCCAGCATATTCTTTTACGATCTATTAATATGGAAATACGTTCATTTACGGAATAAAAACAACCCACTATAACTAGCTGCACGCCGGGCCCCAGTGTTCGCCAGGCAACTGTTGCGCAGGCAACAGTCATTCAACAATTCACCAGGCAGACAACAGCAACACTTTTCAGCAGTGAGCCTGTAACCCGCAGCCGGCAAGGTCTGCGCCCATTGGTACAGCTCTTGCTCAGCTCACGTACTTCACTCGCAATGAACCACTGTTGAAAAGGAACTGTTCATGACCCGTCCCCTGAATGTCGTTGCCCTCTCCGGCGGAACCTGGCGCCCGTCCCGTACCCTGGTGCTGACCCAAGCGGTACTCGCCGAACTGGCCAGCCTGCTACCGATCCAGACCACCCTCATCGAACTGGGCGACATAGCCCGGCCACTGGGCGGCGCGCTGTCGCGCGATGAGCTGCCAGCGGAAATCGAAGCGCAACTGGTGACCATCGAGCAAGCCGACCTGCTGATCGTCGCCGCACCGGTCTATCGCGGCTCTTATCCCGGCCTGCTCAAGCACCTGTTCGACCTGGTCGGCCTCAACTCGCTGATCAACACGCCGGTATTGCTCGCAGCCACCGGCGGCAGCGATCGCCATGCACTGGTCCTCGATCACCAACTGCGGCCGTTATTCAGCTTCTTCCAGGCCTTGACCTTGCCGATTGGCGTGTATGCCACCGAAGCCGACTTCACCGACTACCAAATAACCAGCGAGCCCTTGAAGGGCCGTATTCGTCTTGCTGCAGAACGCGCGGCGCCCTTGTTTGCCGCGCACTCCACTTCTCTGCTGAAAATCGCTTAAGGATCTGTCATGGATGTTTTCTGGTTCCTGCCAACACATGGCGACGGTCATTACCTGGGCACAACCCAAGGTGCGCGGCCAGTCACCCTCAACTATCTGAAACAGGTCGCCCAAGCGGCTGACAGCCTCGGCTACTACGGCGTACTGATTCCAACCGGCCGCTCGTGCGAAGACTCCTGGGTCATCGCCTCGGCGTTGGTCCCCCTGACAGAACGCCTGCGCTACCTGGTGGCGATTCGCCCGGGCATCATCTCGCCCACGGTGTCGGCGCGCATGGCGGCGACCCTCGATCGCCTGTCCAATGGCCGCTTGCTGATCAACGTGGTGACTGGCGGTGACCCCGACGAAAACCGTGGCGACGGCAGCTTCCTCGATCACAGCGAGCGCTATGAAGTCAGCGACGAATTCCTCAAGATCTGGCGCCGTGTGTTGCAGGGCGAATCGGTGGACTTTGAGGGTAAGCACCTGCGCGTGCAGAATGCCAAGGCGCTTTACCCGCCCGTGCAGAAGCCGTACCCACCGCTGTATTTCGGCGGTTCTTCGGACGCCGCCCATGACCTCGCCGCCGAACAGGTGGACGTGTACCTGACCTGGGGCGAACCCCCGGCCGCCGTCGCGGAAAAACTCGCGGATGTGCGTGAACGGGCCGCGCGTCATGGCCGCACCGTGAAGTTCGGCATCCGCCTGCATGTGATCGTGCGCGAGACCGAAGAAGACGCCTGGAAAGCCGCCGACAAACTGATCGAGCACATCAGCGACGACACCATCGCCGCGGCACAAAAATCGTTTTCGCGCTTTGACTCCGAAGGCCAGCGCCGCATGGCCGCCCTGCACGACGGGCGCCGCGACAACCTGGAAATTGCCCCCAACCTGTGGGCCGGTGTCGGCCTGGTACGCGGTGGTGCCGGTACCGCGCTGGTGGGCAACCCGCAGCAAGTGGCCGAGCGCATCAAGGAATACGCAGACCTGGGCATCGAGAGCTTTATCTTCTCCGGCTACCCGCACCTGGAAGAGGCGTATCGCTTTGCCGAGTTGGTGTTCCCGTTATTGCCGGAACCTTATTCCAGCCTGGCCGGGCGCGGCATCACCAACCTGACGGGGCCGTTCGGCGAAATGATCGCCAACGATGTACTGCCCGCCAAGCCCTGAGATCAATGAAGCCTGCCTTAGGTGGGAGGCGGCTTGCCCCCGATTGCGGCGGGTCAGCCCCGTAACTGGCAACTGACACACCGCTATCGGGGCAAGCCCGCTCCCACCTTTGGCCTTCATTGCCAAATAGACATTGAGGAACACCGCGTGACAGCCAAACCCCACAGCGTCCTGCCCTCCCCTTTGCAGACCGCCAAGTTGCTGGCCGCCGATTTCGCCCTCACCGCCGTCGAACGCGACGAACGCGGTGGCACGCCGAAAACCGAACGGGATGCCCTGCGCCAAAGCGGCCTGCTGGCCCTGAGTATTCCCACCCAATACGGTGGCCTCGGCGCACGTTGGAGTGACACCCTGGGCATCGTGCGCGAGTTCGCCAAGGTCGACAGCTCAATCGCCCATGTCTTCGGCTTCCACCACCTGATGCTCGCCACCGTGCGCCTGTTTTCGCGCCAGGACCAATGGCAACCCTGGTTCGAACAGACCGCGCGCCAGAACTGGTTCTGGGGCAACGCCCTCAACCCGCTGGACACACGCACGGTAGTCAAGGATTTCGGCGGCTGGCGCGAATTTTCCGGCAAGAAGAGCTTCTGCTCCGGCGCCAGCGATTCAGAAATGCTCATCGCCTCGGCCGTGGATGAAAGCGCTGGCGGCAAGTTGCTGATCGCCGCCATCCCCAGCGGGCGCAGCGGCATCACCCTGCACAACGACTGGAACAATATCGGCCAGCGCCAGACCGACAGCGGCAGTGCCAGCTTCGAACGGGTACGCGTGGAGGAATCGGAACTGCTGCTCGACCCCGGTCCGCTGAGCACACCCTTCGCCTGTCTGCGCCCACTGATCGCCCAACTGACCTTTACCCATATGTTCCTCGGGATTGCCGAAGGGGCCTTCGAAGAAGCACGCCATTACACCCTGACCGAAACCCGTTCGTGGCACAAATCCAGCGCCGAGGACGTGCGCCAGGACCCTTACGTGCTGCACCACTACGGTGAGTTCTGGGTGGCCCTGGAAGGTGTGCGCCTGCTGGTGGAACGCGCCGCCGAATTGCTCGACCACGCCTGGGCCAAAGGCCCCGGCCTCAGCGAAAACGAACGCGGCCAACTGGCCATCGCGATCGCCACCGCCAAGGTTGCCGCCACCCGCCAAGGCCTGGAGCTGTGCAGCCGCTTGTTTGAAGTCACCGGCGCGCGGTCCACCCATGCTTCGCTGCGCCTGGACCGCCACTGGCGCAACCTGCGCACGCAAACCCTGCACGACCCCGTGGACTACAAACTCCACGAACTCGGGGACTGGGCCTTGAACCAATCCCTGCCGACTCCCACGTTCTATTCCTAAGAGAGGTGCCCATGCAGCTTTTAACCCTACCGCCCTCGCCCGCCCTCGCGACCTCGATCCGCGCCACAGCCCAGGTCTTCGAAGACCCGAAATCCCAGGCGCTGCTCGACCATATCCAGCAAGTGGCGCCCAGCGAAGCCAGCGTGCTGATCATCGGCGAGACCGGCACCGGTAAAGAGCTGGTGGCGCGCCATATTCATAACCTCAGCGCACGACGCAACCGGCCGTTCGTGGCGGTGAACTGCGGGGCTTTCTCTGAATCCCTGGTGGAGGCCGAATTGTTCGGCCATGAAAAAGGCGCCTTTACCGGTGCCCTCAGCGCCAAGGCCGGCTGGTTCGAAGAGGCTGACGGCGGCACCTTGTTCCTCGATGAAATCGGCGATTTGCCGATGGCGATCCAGGTCAAATTGTTGCGGGTATTGCAGGAGCGGGAAGTGGTGCGCCTCGGTTCGCGCAAAAGCATTCCCATTGATGTGCGTGTGCTCGCCGCGACCAACGTGCAACTGGAAAAAGCCATCAATGCCGGGCATTTCCGCGAAGACCTCTACTACCGGCTCGATGTGGTCAGCCTGGAACTCAGCCCGCTGCGGGAGCGGCCCGGCGATATCCTGCCGCTGACCCGTCATTTTATCGAAGCCTATAGCCAGCGCCTGGGCTATGGCCCGATCACCATCAGCCGCGAAGCCGAGCACAAACTCAAAAGCTACAGTTGGCCGGGCAACATCCGCGAACTGGAAAACGTGATCCACCACACTCTGCTGATCTGCCGCAATGGCGTGATCGAACGCGACGACCTGCGCCTGTCGAACATGCGTATCGAGCGTCAGGACGACAGCCAGCACAACACCGACAACAGTGCCGAAGCCTTGCTCGAACGGGCCTTTCAAAAACTGTTCGAAGAACAGGCCGGCGCCCTGCATGAAAAGGTCGAAGACGCGTTACTACGCGCCGCCTACCGGTTCAGCCATTACAACCAGGTCCATACCGCCAACCTGCTGGGTCTGAGCCGCAACGTCACACGCACGCGCCTGATCAAGATCGGCGAGTTGGCGGTAAACAAGCGCCGCCCCGGCGAAAACGTGCAAGGCGAGCGCATGCTGCACCTATCCATTTAG
The DNA here is from genome assembly GCF_029457515.1 of Pseudomonas sp. G11. Classification (NCBI taxonomy): domain Bacteria; kingdom Pseudomonadati; phylum Pseudomonadota; class Gammaproteobacteria; order Pseudomonadales; family Pseudomonadaceae; genus Pseudomonas; species Pseudomonas sp. G11. The sequence goes on along the minus strand of NZ_CP120377.1, from coordinate 2,470,908 downwards.
GCGACAGTGCAACGCGTTGTCATGGCTGCGCTCGAAACTGCGCAGCACCTGGAACGAACCGAAGGTCACGGCCGTGGCCTGGTGGGCGCGAATCAATGTCCAGAAATCTTCCTCTCCATGCTCGAAACACTTGAAGGCCGCCTCGCCGTCTTCACGCGAGCGCCATTGCAGGTAATTGAGCACCCGTCGTCCGTCATCGCTGACCTGCACACTCGCATTGATAAAGCCGCCATGGCCCTGGGCCAGACGTTCGCTCTGAATAGTCAGGGCTGCCACCAGGGCAGATTGTTGCCGGGGTTCGATCTGAAACTCGATCAATTGAGTGAAGCTGCGATTTTTCTCTGATACCTGCATGAACACTCCCCTTTCTCTGTAGGCAGAATCTTGCGATTCGATGCCACGCAGGGTAAAACCTCTAGTTAAGTCAAGGTCAAGCGCTTCTCTGGAGTTTTTCATGCTCAACAAGGAACTCACCGTCGGCCAATTGGCCGCGCGCAGTGGCGTTGCGGTCACGGCGCTGCACTTCTATGAATCCAAAGGGTTGATCAAGAGCAACCGTAACGCTGGCAACCAGCGCCGTTACCCACGGGATGTATTGCGGCGCGTGGTGGTGATCAAGATCGCCCAGCGCTTGGGCATTCCCCTGGCGACGATTGGCCAGGCATTACAGACGCTGCCGGATGGTCGTACGCCGACCACTGAGGATTGGGAGCGTTTGTCGGCGCTGTGGCGAGAGGATCTGGATGAGCGCATCAACAAGTTGATACTGCTGCGCGACAAGCTCAGTGGTTGTATTGGCTGCGGGTGTTTGTCGCTGCAAGCGTGCCCGCTGCGTAATCAGGCTGACCAGCTCGGTGAACATGGGCCTGGGGCCCAGCTGTTGGAACCCACGCCGCAATCCTGAGTTGGGAATGCGCCCCCCCTTTGATCGCCATGGGTTTTAGAAACCCGGTGCGATATCACTTTCGTCACGCGTCAGGATGAACTGGCGCAGTTCACCGCGATTGAACGCCTTGCCGCCACGGCATGCACAGGTCGCCGATGCTGTCCGGCCGACACCTCGTCGGCTGCCTGCAAGCCACGATCGGCGTGGCCTATAGTGAAAAGGCCGTCCCTCCACAACCACAATCAAGGAGAACGATATGAGCGTTAAGCCTATTCCCGAGGGCTACCACAGCGTCACGCCTTATATGGGCATCGACAAAGCGAGTGATGCCATCGATTTCTACAAAAAAGCCTTTGGCGCCACACAGGTCATGCGCCTGGATATGCCCGATGGCAAAGTCGGCCATGCCGAGCTGCGCATTGGCGACTCGGCGATCATGCTGGGCTCACCCTGCGAGGAAATGGCCCTGCGTAATCCGGGCGAGCACACCAGTGTCGGTTTGCACCTGTATGTGAACGATGTGGACGCGCAATTCAAGCAAGCCGTGGCGGCAGGCGCCACCGTAGTGTCCGAACCGAAGGACCAGTTTTATGGCGACCGGTCGGCGAGCGTGAAGGATCCGTTCGGTCACCTGTGGTTCCTGGCCACGCGCAAGGAGGATTTGACCGAAGCACAGATCCGCGAACGTGCCATGGACATGTTCAAGCAAGGCTGAAGTCCATGAGGCGATACAACTTGCTCCTGATAACGGTGGATCAGTTGACATTTAATTGACTGATGTACGGCCATCGGGAGCAAACCTCCTCTTATAAAACAAAATAACTTATTGATTATTAAGAATTAAAATCCTCCCTTAAACGACCGAATTTTTGTGGCAAGCGGGCTTGCCCTAATGCCATTCAGTTAAGCGTACATCGCCTTCTGTAGGAGCGAGCTTGCTCGCGAAAAACGTCAACGATAACGCGTGTTTCCTGAATGAACGCGGCGCCTGTAAGTTCTTCGCGAGCAAGCTCGCTCCTACAAAAAAGCCTTAACTGAACGGCATTAGGGCTTGCCACAACAAGCCCGCTCGCCACAGGGGTTCCAGTTTGCTGCGCGACAGCGCTAAGTCGGATATTGAGCGGGACCTCCCACATTTGTTTGGCCGTGGGTCAGTTAAGCCACGGGTTGGCTTGCAGGTGGCCGCGTTCGAATGCCTTGATCGCTTCGCTGCACTGCAAGGTGCTGCCAACTGCATCCAGGCCCAGCAGCAATGGCGCCTGGGTGATGGCTTGGAACATGTTTCGTGTTCGATGGAGGCGATAAAGCGCCCTGAATATGAACCTGAAACATTTTCTTTCATATCCCGCTTAGGGATTTCTCATTCTCATCCGTCTTAACTTAGATACAGCCTGTCGCGTCAGCAAAAGCTACGACCGGCCTTTTCCGGGCCTTCAATGCCCCCTCCGATCAAGACCCTCATTCACATGTCGAAGAAGTCACGCTCAAAACTCTGGTTTCTTGTACACAGCTGGCTCGCGTTGCCCATCTGGTTCTTTGTACTGATCGTCTGCGTCACCGGCACCCTGGCGGTGGTCAGCCAGGAGATCGTCTGGCTGGCCAACCCGGATATCCGTGCCAGCCAGCCGTCGGACGACGCCGAACTGCTGAGTTACGACCAGGTGATCACCGCCATCCAGCGTGACGCGCCCGAGGTGATCGTGCAGTCGATCAGCCGCCCGGATGAGTCGCACTTTGCCCTGAGTGTCAACCTCAGCTACCCCGACGGGCGCTCCGTCGAGGTCTACGTCAACCCGTACACCGGGGTCATCCAAGGGATCAGCCCGGCCTTCAACTTCCAGCAATTTACCCGCGCCCTGCACGGCTGGTGGTTGGTGCCGTTCACCAATGGCTACAGCTGGGGCTGGTACCTGGTGTCGGCGCTCGGTATTCCGCTGCTGGCGTCGCTGGTCACCGGGCTGGTGGTGTACAAGCGGTTCTGGAAGGGCTTCCTGCGCCCGACCCTGCGTATCCGCCACGGTGCGCGGATCTTCTGGGGTGATTTCCATCGCTTGAGCGGTATCTGGTCGATCTGGTTCATTGCGGTGATCTCCATCACCGGTATCTGGTTCTTGATCCGGGCGATCCTGGGGGACAACCAGATTTCGATTTCCACTGAACCGGTGATCCCGGTGATTGCCCGCGAGAAGGTGCCGCTGTCTGCACCCGGTGTACCGGCCCCCATGATTCCGGTGGACGAGGCGATCAAGATCGCCACCCAGCGTATTCCCGGCCTGGAGGCGAGTTTCGTCAGCCTGCCTCTCAATGCCTACAGCCACCTGCAGATCGGCGGGCGCGGCTGGTACCCGCTGATGTACCAGACCGCGCAGATCAACCCCTATGACGGGGAAATCGCCGCCGCGCACTTGTTGTCCGACCGCTCGAAGCTGGAGTTCGTCACCGAATCCATGCGCCCGCTGCACACCGGCGACTTTGGCGGGCTGTGGATCAAGCTGATCTGGGCGTTCTTCGGCCTGATCATGAGCATGATGGTGCTGAGCGGCCTGCTGATCTGGACCAAGCGCACCGCCCTGGCCACCCTCAATGCCCTCAAGCGCGAAGCCAAGACCCAACGTGCGCCGGCGTCTATCCCGGCCATGCCAGCCGAAACCTCGGAGGCCAACCCATGAGCAAGCCCGCTGCCGCGACCCCGCCTTCACCGCTTCGGGCCTTTTGGCTGAAATGGCGTTTCCACATCAACGTCCTGCTGTTACTGGTGCCCCTGGGCTTTATGCCCAAGTACTTTGCCGATGCCGCGCTGTTTCGTGGCGACACCGGCCTTGGCGAACGGGTGGTCGGTGACGTGCAGGTCGGGCCATGGAGCCTGAAGCTCGCCGAATTCCGCAACGAAGGCCCGCGCCCGGACCCGGCCGGCCCGATGAAGTCCTTCAATGCCGCCCTGTGCGCGACCTGCGCCGAGCAGGTCAAGGCCACCTACCTGCGTATCGGCAAGCCACGCAGCCTGCGGGCCGCCGGGGTGATCTTCTTCGGCACGCCCTACCGCATGGGCGCCGCCCTGCCCATCCCTGAGCGCACGCCGGTCGACGCCGAACTGTGGGTCACCATGGAAGGCTGGGACGGCACGATGCACCAGGGTTCCGTTCCTTTGAGCCAGGCCTCGCCTGCAACCATTGCCTGGCTGAACAAGCAAGGAGTTAAACCATGACTTTGATGCGCCTGACCCGCGCCTGTGGCGTTCTGTTGCTGAGCGCCTGCTTCAGTACGGTTGCCCTGGCCCACAACCCGATGTGCGAATGCAAGGAAATCCCCGGTGAGCAGATCCAGTGTACCGGCGGTTTTTCCGACGGCAGTGGCGCCCCCGGCGTGACCCTGGACGTGATCGGCTACGACGAGACCATCCTGCTGCCCGGCAAGCTCGGCCAGGACTCGACCCTGACCTTCAAGAAGCCCGCGGCCGAGTTCTATGTGCTGTTTGATGCGGGCCCCGGCCACGTGGTGGAAATCGACCAAGCGGATATCCAGCCTCAATGAGTACCACACAGGTTGTACGCCCCGCCGGTGCCGGCCATGAAACCCTCTACGTCCTGCTGCTGTGCCTGATCATCCTCGCGGTGGCCGGCACGGTGGTGGCCCTGCACGGTGAAACCCAGGTGGTGGCCGCCGTGTCCAGCCATCAACTGGATGCCCGCCGTGACCTGAGCGCCGCCGAACAAGGCATCTACGCCGACCTGCGGGTAACGCTGGATGAAATCCACGTGCTGCAACAAGAGCAAAGCGCCCTGCCTGGCCCCGAACAACTGGCCGAAGAAGGCTTTGCGCCGTTTGCCCGCGACGCCAGTTCGGTCAGTCGTGGTGACCATCGCTGGCAGTTGCTGGCGAATACGGCCTACCTGGGACTGAGCCAGGCGCCGACCACCAGTGGCTCGCTGCTGATGCGCGTGCACGGCGCCGAGCCGGACATCTGGCTCAACCGCCGCGCAGACCTCGCCGCCCCTTCCGACCTCACTGACCAGGCGCTGATCGCAGCCGGCTGGCAGCAGGTGGTCGCGCAATTCGATACCGGCGTCACCCGCCAGCACCGTCACTGAACGAGAAGATCGATTGCCCATGTCTATTTCATCTCCCCTGTTACGCCTGTTGCTGGTTGGCCTGTTCAGCCTGATGCTCGCGCCCCTCGCTAACGCCGAGGCCGCCAAGCGCCTGCGGATCGGCATCACCCTGCACCCTTACTACAGCTACGTGGCGAATATCGTCGGCGACAAGGCCGAGGTGGTGCCGCTGATTCCGGCCGGTTTCAACCCCCATGCCTACGAGCCGCGCGCCGAAGACATCAAGCGCATCGGCACCCTGGATGTGATCGTGCTCAATGGCGTCGGCCATGACGATTTCGCCGACCGCATGATTGCCACCAGCGAGCGCCCGGCTATCCCGGTGATCGAGGCCAACGCCAACGTGCCGTTGCTGGCCGCCACCGGCAATGCGGCGCGCGGTGCCGGCAAGGTGGTCAACCCGCACACCTTCCTGTCGATCAGTGCCTCGATTGCCCAGGTCAACAACATCGCCCGCGAGCTGGGCAAGCTCGACCCGGACAACGCCAAGACCTACACCCAGAACGCCCGTGCCTACGGCAAACGCCTACGCCAGATGCGCGCCGACGCCCTGGCCAAGCTGACCCGCGCGCCCAACCCGGACCTGCGTGTCGCCACCGTGCACGCGGCCTACGACTACCTGCTGCGCGAGTTCGGCCTGGAAGTCACCGCGGTGGTCGAACCGGCCCACGGGATCGAACCCAGCCCCAGCCAGTTGAAGAAAACCATCGATGAACTGCGGGCGCTGGACGTGAAGGTGATCTTCTCGGAAATGGATTTCCCGTCCACCTATGTCGACACCATCCAACGCGAATCCGGGGTCAAGCTCTACCCGCTTTCGCATATTTCCTACGGTGAATACAGCGCTGAGAAGTACGAAGTGGAAATGACCGGCAACCTCAACACCGTGGTACGGGCGATCCAGGAGTCGGGGGCATGACGGTGGCGGAACACCTGAAAGTGGCCAGCGTCGGGCCAACGATCGACTTCGACCAGGTGACGCTGACCCTCGGCCGCACGGCGATTCTCGATCGCGTGAGTTTCCAGGTGCAGCCGGGCAGCATCCACGCACTGGTAGGCCCCAACGGCGGCGGTAAAAGCTCGCTGATCAAGACCCTGCTGGGGCAGACGCCGCATCAGGGCCACTTGAGCCTGCAATGGCCAACGGTGCCCGGCACCATCGGTTATGTGCCCCAGGCCCTGGAATTCGACCGGGGCTTGCCGATGACCGTGGATGATTTCATGGCTGCCATGTGCCAGCGGCGCCCGGCGTTCCTTGGGTTGTCGAAGCATTACGCCGGCCCCATCGGCGAGGCGCTGGAACGGGTCGGCATGCAAGACAAGCGCAAGCGCCGCATGGGTGCGCTGTCCGGCGGTGAGCGTCAGCGCGTGCTGCTGGCCCAGGGGCTGATTCCGGCCCCGCACTTGCTGGTGCTGGACGAACCGATGTCGGCCCTCGATGAAGCCGGTATCCAAGTGTTCGAACGGCTGCTGAGCGACTGGCGCCTGGCCGGGATCACCGTGCTGTGGATCGAGCACGACCTGGAGGCCGTGGGTCGCCTAGCCGACCGCGTCACCGGGTTGAACCGCCGTGTGCTGTTCGACGCCACGCCAAAGGAGGCTCTGACCCCGGATCGCCTGCTGACCCTGTTCTCTACCCACCCTCGGAGCCCGGCGCAATGAGTTATGAAGCGTTTCGCTTGATGGTCCAGGGCTGGGCCTCTTCCGGTTACCTGCCGGAAGCCCTGGCCTATGGTTTTGTGGTCAACGCGTTGCTCGCTGGCCTGCTGATCGGCCCGGTGCTGGGCGGCCTGGGCACGCTGGTGGTGGTCAAGCGCTTTGCGTTTTTCTCCGAAGCGGTCGGCCATGCGGCGCTGACCGGCGTTGCGGTGGGCATCCTGCTCGGAGAACCCTATACCGGACCGTACGGCAGCCTGTTTGGCTACTGCCTGTTGTTCGGCATCCTGCTCAACTACCTGCGCAACCGCACCGGCCTGGCGCCGGATACGTTGATCGGGGTGTTCCTGTCGGTGTCCCTGGCGTTGGGCGCGAGCCTGCTGCTGATCCTGGCAGGCAAGATCAACGTGCATATCCTGGAGAACGTGCTGTTTGGCTCGGTACTGACGGTCAACGGCAATGACCTGCTGGTACTGGCAGTCGTAGGTTCGCTGGTAATGGCCCTGGCGCTGCCGCTGTACAACCGCATCATGCTCGCCAGCTTCAACCCGCAATTGGCCGCGGTACGCGGTGTGGCGGTGAAGACTCTGGACTACCTGTTCGTGATCCTGGTGACCCTGATCACCGTGGCGGCAGTCAAGGTCATCGGCGCGATCCTGGTCGGTGCGCTGCTGGTGATCCCGGCCGCGGCGGCCCGCCTGTTGAGCCAATCGCTCAAGGGATTCTTCTGGATCTCAGTGGTGATCGCCACCCTCAGCACCCTCTGCGGGATCCTGCTGCCCATCATCTTCGACCTGCCGATCCCCTCCGGCGCCGCGATCATCCTCGTGGCCGGTATCGCCTTCGCCTGTGCCGCCATTGCGCGCGGCACCGTGCCCAGTCTCAAAGGGAACCTTGGATAATGCGCGCGTTCTTCCCCCCCCTGACCCTGGCCATCGCCTGCTTGATCACCCCGCCGCTGATAGCCGCCGACGTCGCCAGGCCGGCCATGCACGCGGCCAAACCCATCAAGGTCCTGGCCTCGCTGCCCATCACCTATGGCTTGGCAGCGGTGCTGCTCAAGGGCACCGACGTGCAGTTGGAACGTGCCGCCCCGGCCAACCTGCCAGGCTCGCGCCAGGTGTCCTACTTCACCGGCCGTGGCGCACCGGCGCTCAATACGCTGGCCCAGGACGCCGACGCCGCCATCGGCCTGCGCTCGCTGTGGGCCGATGATCCGCTCTACCCCGTGGCGCGGCGCAGCAATATCCGTATTGTCGAAGTGGACGCCGCACGCCCGGTGGACGGCGGCTTGCCGGGGATCGCCGTGCAACCGGGCGTCACCGACGGCTTGAACAGCCAACCCTGGCAATCGAGCAATAACATGGGGCGCATGGCCGACGTAATGGCCGCCGACCTCAGCCGCCTGGCCCCCGCCGCCAAGCCAAAGATCGACGCCAACCTCGCCGCCCTCAAGCAACGCCTGCTCAAGCTCACTGCCGACAGCGAAGCGCGACTGGCCCAGGCGGACAACCTGAGCGTGGTGAGCTTGAGCGATCACTTTGGGTATCTGATCAGCAGTTTGAATCTGGAACTGCTCAGCACCGATGCCCGGCCCGATGCGGATTGGACGCCTGAGGCATTACAAAAACTCAGTGCCGAGCTGAAGGAAAACGACGTGGCCGTGGTGCTGCATCATCGTCAGCCGAGTGACGCCGTGAACGCCGCCGTCACGGCAGGCGGCTCGAAGTTGCTGGTGTTGAACGTCGACGGCGCGGACCCGGTATCGGAGTTGGAAACCAATGTGGATCAAGTGATCAAGGCACTCACAAAGCACTCACTGTAGGAGCGAGATTGCTCGCGAAAGACGTCAACGCTAACGCGGACAGCCTGATCCACCTCGGCGCCCTCAGGTTTTTCGCGAGCGAGCTCGCTCCTACAGGAAGCTCCCGATCACACCACATCCACGCCGACATGAATCGCATCATGCCGCCAGAACTCCAGGTCGCAGTCGATCAAGCGCTGGTGCTGGTCATAGTTGACCCGGGCAATCCGCAGGCCCGGGCTGCCCACCGACACGCGCAACGCCGCGGCGGCTTCCACCGGCAATGAGGTTGGCACAATCTCGAAACGCACCCGCCCGTAGTGCAGGTCGTACTTGCGCGCATACAACTCGGTCATCGACTGATTCAGGTCGCACTCCAGAATCCCCGGGAAATAGTGCGGGTTCAGGTAGTGCTCCACATACAACACCAGCCGCCCATCGATCCGTCGGCTCCGGCAAATCTGGATCACGCTGGACAAGGCCGGCAGCTGCAACCACGCACACACTGCCGCCGACGCCGGTTGCAGCCGCGCGCTGATGACCTCGGTCGACGCCACGCGTCCCTGGTCATTGACCATGGCGTGAAAGTGGCTGCGCTGCATCAGGTTGTAGGCCAGCCGGGGGGGCGAGACAAACCAGCCACGACGCTCCTCGCGATAGATCTGCCCCTGGGCCTCCAGTTGTAACAAGGCTTCCCGCACGGTAATTCGAGTGGTACCAAACAACTCGCTGAGTTTGCGCTCGGCGGGCAGTTTGCTTGCAGGCGGCAACAAACCGTGGTCGATCTGCTCTTGCAGCGCCAGGCCGATGGATGTCACCGCCTTGATTGCCTCATCACGCATCAACGTTACCTATCTGGACTAGACCAGCACCGTTCAGGTGCATAAACCGCGCGTTATTTGGGCTTCTGTTGTTACGTGCCAGCCTAGGCATTACAGATGACCGACAGATGACAGTCCGCATCGTGCCTCCTGCGCCACCCTGCAATACATCGGCCAAGTCCAGAGTCTGCGGGCACTTGAGCATGGTCTACGCTAAGTCTGCACTGTGCGACATCAGCGCTTTAAAAACGACATCGACATGAAACTGTCATCCATCGAGCCTAGATTGGCTCAGGTATTGCTGACCTAGACCAACACCACCGCTAACGTTCGTATAAAACGCCGCGTTGAAAACGCCCAAAGGAGCTTCGGATGAAACAGCTTTTCCTGGCATCACTGTTAGGCTCGACCATTGCCATGTGCACCGCTGCCATGGCCGCTGATACCGATTTAAAAACCCTTGAAGCCGCCGCGAAAGCGGAAGGCGCCGTCAACAGCGTCGGCATGCCCGATGACTGGGCCAACTGGAAAGGCACCTGGGAAGACCTGGCCAAGACCTACGGCCTCAAGCACATCGACACGGATATGAGCTCGGCCCAGGAAATCGCCAAGTTCAAGGCCGAAAAAGACAACGCCAGCGCCGATATCGGCGACGTGGGCGCGGCCTTCGGCCCGATCGCGGTGAAACAGGAAGTCACCCAGCCGTACAAACCGTCCACCTGGGCCCAGGTGCCGGATTGGGCGAAAGACAAAGACGGTCACTGGGCCCTGGCCTACACCGGCACCATCGCCTTTATCGTGAACAAGAAGTTGCTGCACGGGTCTGAAATCCCCACCAGCTGGGCCGACCTGCAGACCGGCAAATACAAGGTCTCCATCGGTGACGTAAGCACCGCGGCACAAGCCGCCAACGGCGTGCTGGCCGCCGCCATCGCCAATAAAGGCGACGAGAAGAACATCGCCCCTGGCCTGCAATTCTTCACCAAGATCGCCCAGCAAGGCCGCCTGTCACTGTCCAACCCGACCATCGCCACCATGGAAAAAGGCGAAGTCGAAGTGGGTGTGGTCTGGGACTTCAACGGCCTGAGCTACAAGGCCAAGATGGCCAACCCGGCTGACTACGTGGTGCTGATCCCATCGGACGGCTCAGTGAAATCCGGCTACACCACCATCATCAACAAATACGCCAAGCACCCGAACGCCGCCAAGCTGACCCGCGAATACATCTTCAGCGATGCCGGCCAACTCAACCTGGCGCGTGGCAACGCACGTCCGATCCGTGCCGAAACCGACCTGAAACTACCGGCCGACATCGCCAAGAACCTGATCCCGGGCGAGCAGTACACCAAGGCCAACCCGCAGCCGATCAAGGATGCCGATGCCTGGGAAGCGACTTCCAAGAAATTGCCGCAGTTGTGGAATGAGCAGGTCATCGTAGAAATGAAGTAAGGGTTTATCCCACATTGGAGCTCCAGTGGAGATCCAATGTGGGAGGGGGCTTGCCCCCGATGACGGTGGATCAGCTAACCAATCCGTTGAATGGCACACCGCTATCGGGGGCAAGCCCCCTCCCACACTTTTGACCTCGTTCCTCCAGGGAAATTGAGTCAAGTCTATTGCCGCGGAGCGTTCTCCCCCATGAAGCACACTGTCATCCTTGTCGTGCTCGACGGCCTCAACTTTGAGGTTGCGAGGCACGCCATGGGGCACTTGCAGGCCTATGTCGGCGCAGGACGCGCAGCCCTCTACAAGCTGGAATGTGAACTGCCTGCCCTGTCCCGTCCGCTGTATGAATGCATCCTCACCGGCGTGCCACCGATCCAGAGCGGCATCGTGCACAACAACGTTTCACGCCTGTCCAACCAGCGCAGCATCTTTCACTACGCCACCGACGCCGGTCTCACCACGGCGGCAGCGGCCTATCACTGGGTCAGCGAGTTGTATAACCGCACGCCCTTTATCGCCGCCCGTGACCGTCATACCGACGACAAGGCGCTGGCGATCCAGCACGGGCATTTCTACTGGAATGACCATTACCCGGATTCACACCTGTTTGCCGACGCCGAGAGCCTGCGGCTCAAGCACGCGCCGAACCTCCTGGTGGTGCACCCGATGAACATCGACGACGCCGGCCACAAGCACGGCCTCGACACACCGCAGTACCGCAACAGCGCACGCGCGGCCGACATCATCCTGGCCGACTACCTGCAAGCTTGGCTCGATGCCGGTTACCAGGTGCTGGTGACCGCCGACCACGGCATGAACAACGACCGTTCCCACAATGGCCTGCTGCCGGAAGAACGCGAAGTGCCGCTGTTCGTCATCGGCGACGCCTTCAGCCTGGACGCCGGCGCCGCACCGAAACAGACCGAGCTGTGCGGCACCGTCTGCGAACTGCTGGGCGTCCCCCACGACAAACCGGTATGCCGGGAGCTGCTTAAATGAACGCTATGACCCGCGGCAAATGGCTGGCGTTGCTATGCCTGGTGCCATTCGCACTGTTTTTCATCGTGTTCGAGATTGCCCCACTGGTGTGGGTGCTGATCAACAGCCTGCAAACGGAAGAGTCCGGCTGGGGCGTGGACAACTTCACGCGCATCTTCAGTTCGAAGTTCTACCGGCAAGCGATCCAGTTCAGCCTGGAGATCAGCTTCTACTCCAGCATCTTCGGGATCATCATCGCCACCCTGGGCAGTTACTCCCTGCGCCGCGTCGATTCGCCGCTGCGTAACTTCGTCACCGCCTTCGCCAACATGACCAGCAACTTCGCCGGCGTGCCCTTGGCGTTTGCCTTCATCATCCTGCTGGGGTTCAACGGCAGCATCACCTTGATGCTCAAGCAGGCCGGGCTTATCCAGGACTTCAACCTGTATTCCAAGACCGGGTTGATCATCCTCTACACCTACTTCCAGATCCCCCTCGGCGTGCTGCTGCTCTACCCGGCGTTTGATGCGCTGCGCGAAGACTGGCGTGAGTCGGCGGCGTTGCTGGGCGCAAATGGCTGGCAGTTCTGGCGGCATATCGGCTTGCCGGTATTGGCGCCGGCGCTGCTCGGCACGTTCGTGATCCTGCTGGCCAACGCCCTGGGTGCCTATGCCACGGTCTATGCCTTGACCACCGGTAACTTCAACGTGCTGCCGATCCGCATCGCGGGCCTGGTGTCCGGCGACGTGTCACTCGACCCGAACCTGGCCAGTGCCCTGGCCGTCGTGCTGGTGGCACTGATGACCGTGGTCACGGTAGTCCATCAACTGCTGCTCAAGAGGAGCTACCATGTCTCGCGCTGAAGCCGGCCCCGCCGCCCTCTACCATCGCGTAGTGGTGTACCTGTTGTTCGCGATCCTGGTATTGCCGCTGATCGGCACCTTCGTCTATTCCATCGCCAGCAGTTGGTCGGCCACCATCCTGCCCGCCGGCTTCACGGTGAAATGGTATGTGCAGTTGTGGAGTGACCCGCGCTTCCTGATGGCCTTCGGGCAATCCTTGCTGGTATGCGTGGGTGCGCTGATCCTGTCGGTGGTGTTGATTTTGCCGTTGCTGTTTGTGGTGCATTACCACTTCCCCCGGCTCGATGCGCTGATGAATATCCTGATCCTGCTGCCCTTCGCGGTGCCGCCGGTGGTGTCGTCGGTGGGCCTGCTGCAACTGTATGGTTCCGGCCCATTCGCGATGGTGGGCACGCCGTGGATTCTGATCGGCTGCTACTTCACCGTGGCCTTGCCGTTCATGTACCGCGCGATCACCAACAACCTGCAAGCCATCAACCTGCGCGACCTGATGGACGCCTCGCAACTGCTCGGCGCCAGCACCTGGCAGGCGGCGATCCTGGTGGTGCTGCCGAACCTGCGCAAAGGCTTGATGGTCGCCCTGCTGCTGTCGTTCTCGTTCCTGTTCGGTGAGTTCGTGTTCGCCAATATCCTCGTGGGGACACGCTACGAGACCCTGCAGGTGTACCTCAACAACATGCGCAACAGCAGCGGCCACTTCACCAGTGCCGTCGTGATTTCCTATTTCTTCTTTGTGCTGGTGCTGACCTGGGCCGCCAATATCTTGAACAAGGACAAAAGCCAATGAGCTTCGTGAGCGTCCAACACCTGCAAAAAGGCTACGCCGGCACTCCGGTGTTCAGCGACATCAACTGCGAGATCGCCAAGGGCGAGTTCGTCACCCTGCTTGGCCCGTCCGGCTGCGGCAAATCCACCCTGCTGCGTTGCATCGCCGGCCTGACCTCGGTGGACAGCGGCCAGATTCTCCTCGACGGCCAGGACATCGTACCGCTGAGCCCGCAGAAGCGGCAGATCGGCATGGTGTTCCAGAGCTATGCGCTGTTCCCCAACATGACCGTGGAACAGAACGTCGCCTTCGGCCTGCGCATGCAGAAAGTCAATGCCGACGACAGCCACAAGCGCGTGCAGGAAGTACTGCAACTGGTGGAACTCAAGGACCTGGCCGGGCGCTATCCGCACCAGATGTCCGGCGGCCAGTGCCAGCGCGTAGCCCTGGCCCGCTCGCTGGTCACGCGCCCGCGCCTGCTGCTGCTCGATGAGCCGCTGTCGGCACTGGATGCACGCATTCGCAAGCACCTGCGCGAACAGATCCGCCAGATCCAGCGCGAACTGGGGCTGACCACGATTTTCGTGACCCATGACCAGGAGGAAGCGCTGACCATGTCCGACCGCATCTTCCTGATGAACCAGGGCAAGATCGTGCAAAGCGGCGACGCCGAAACCCTCTACACCGCACCCGTGGACGTATTTGCCGCCGGGTTTATCGGCAACTACAACCTGCTCGATGCCGACAAGGCCAGCCAACTGCTGCAACGCCCGATCAGTGGGCGTATCGCGATTCGCCCCGAAGCCATCGAACTGAGCCGCAGCGGCGAACTCGACGCCTTGGTGCGCAGCCACAGCCTGCTGGGTAACGTGATCCGTTACCGCATCGAAGCCCGTGGCGTGGAACTGGTGGTGGACGTGCTCAACCGCTCGGCGGACGACCTGCACCCGGACGGCCAGCGCCTGGCACTTTCCATCGACCCCAGTGCGCTGTGTGAAGTAGCCTGAGCAACAACGATTGACTGAGAGAGCATGACGGATGGCATTGGTAATTTTTGATTTGGACGACACGCTGATCCACGGTGACTGCGCCACCCTGTGGAGCGAGCAGATGGGCCGCCTCGGCTGGGTCGACCCGGAGTCGTTCATGCGCAAGAACAACGAACTGATGGACGCCTACAGCCGGGGCGAGCTGGCCATGGAAGACTTCATGGACTTCAGCCTGGAGCCGATGATTGGCCGCACGCCGGAGGAAATCGAGCATCTGGTCGAACCGTGGGTCGAAGATGTGATCGAGCCGCTGATCTACAGCGACGCCACCAAAACCATCGCCCGCCACCGGGCGAACGGCGACCGAGTCCTGGTGATCTCCGCATCGGGCACCCACCTGGTCACGCCCATTGCGGCGCGTATCGGTATCGATGAGGTGCTCGGGATCGATCTGGACGTCGGCCATGGCGCGTACAGCGGCCGTACCGTCGGTGTGCTGACCTACCGCGAAGGCAAGATCACGCGTTTGCTGGATTGGTTGGAACGGGAAGGAGAAACCCTGGAAGGGGCGTACTTTTATTCGGATTCGCGCAATGATCTGCCGTTACTGCTGAAAGTCGATCACCCACAGGTGGTGAACCCGGATCCGGTGCTGCGCGAGCACGCCGAGAAGGCCGGCTGGCCGATCCACCACTGGGTCTGATTCGACCGAAATCCAAATGTGGGAGGGGCGGTGCGACGATTCGACTTGCTCCCGATGGCAGTGTGCCAGATGAAGAATTCTTCACTGACCCACCGCCATCGGGAGCGAGCCTCCACCCACCTTGACCCTATTTCAATCCCGGATCAGGTCAGGCTTTCGTCAATCACCAACACCAACTTCCCGGCAATCTGGTTGGTCGCCAACTCGGCAAACGCCGCCTCGGCATCCTTGATCGGAAACGTCTTGGCCAACTGTGGGCTCAAGCGCCCTTCGGCGAACAGCGGCCACACCTGCTGGCTCAGATCACTGAACAGGTCAGCCTTGAACTGATCATCACGGCTGCGCAGGGTCGAGCCCAACAACTGAATACGCTTGCCCAGCACCTGTGCCAGGTCCAGCTGCGCCTCGCGGCCCCCCATCAGGCCGATCAACACCCAGCGCCCGTCCAGGGCCAGCAGCTTGAGGTCCAACGCCGCGTAGCTGCCGCCGACCGGGTCGAGGATCACATCGAACGGCCCGAAATCGCGCAACCCTTCGATACCATCGGTGCGCACCACACCGCCCTGGGCCCCGAGGTCTTCGCAGTAGGCCAGGCGCTGCGCCGAACCGACGCTGACCCAGCACGGGCTGCCAAACGCCTTGCACAGCTGGATCGCCGCCGAACCCACGCCGCTGGCGCCCGCGTGCAGCAACACTTTTTCACCAGGCTTGAGCCCTGCCAGCTGGAACAGATTGAGCCACGCCGTGCTGTACACCTCAGGCAACGCCGCCGCTTCGGCCAGCGACAGGCCTTCCGGCACGGGCAGTACATGGCGAGCATCCACCACCACTTCTTCCGCCATGCCGCCACCGGCCAGCAGCGCGCAGACCCGGTCGCCCACTTGCCAGGACGAGCCGGCCCCGACTTCGCTGATCACCCCGGAACACTCCAGGCCCAGCACATGGCTGACGCCCGGTGGCGGCGGATAGAGCCCCGCCCGCTGCAATAAATCGGCGCGATTGAGCCCCGCAGCCGCCACGCGAATGCGAACTTGGCCTACATCGCACGTAGGACTTGGCGCCTCAACCCACTCCACATGACCTTCAACGCCTTGCAATGCTTTCACAGTGCCTCCATAGTGAGTCTGGACTGAGCCCGTAGCTGTAGCGTCGGGCTTTTTGCATTATGCGACCGGCCCATATGGAACCGGCGACTTCAAAGACGGCCTAATATGCGTTATCAATTGCCCCCGCGTCGAATCAGCATGAAGCATTTGTTCCCCAGCACCGCCCTCGCTCTTTTCATTGGTCTCGGCCTCTCGTCGATGTCGACCAATACGTTCGCAGCCAATAGCTGGGACAATCTTCAGCCTGATCGCGATGAGGTGATTGCCAGCCTTAACGTCGTCGAGTTGCTCAAGCGCCATCACTACAGCAAGCCGCCGCTGGACGACGCGCGCTCGGTGATCATCTATGACAGCTACCTCAAGCTGCTGGATCCGTCGCGCAGCTACTTCCTGGCCAGCGATATCGCTGAGTTCGACAAGTGGAAGACCCAGTTCGACGACTTCCTCAAGAGCGGTGACCTGCAACCCGGCTTCACCATCTACAAGCGCTACCTGGACCGCGTCAAAGCGCGTCTGGACTTCGCCTTGGCGGAGCTGAACAAAGGCGTCGACAAGCTCGACTTCACCGAGAAGGAATCCCTTCTGGTGGATCGCAAGGACGCCCCTTGGCTGACCAGTACTGCCGCGCTCGACGACCTGTGGCGCAAACGCGTCAAGGACGAAGTGCTGCGCCTGAAGATCGCCGGCAAAGACCCCAAGGCCATCCAGGAACTGTTGACCAAGCGCTACAAGAACCAGTTGGCGCGCCTGGACCAGACCCGTGCCGAAGATATCTTCCAGGCCTACATCAATACCTTTGCGATGTCCTACGACCCGCACACCAATTATCTGTCGCCAGATAACGCGGAAAACTTCGATATCAATATGAGTCTGTCGCTGGAAGGCATCGGTGCCGTCCTGCAAAGCGACAATGACCAGGTCAAGATCGTGCGCCTGGTGCCGGCGGGTCCGGCAGACAAGACCAAGCAAGTGGCTCCGGCCGACAAGATCATCGGTGTGGCCCAGGCCGACAAAGAGATGGTCGATGTGGTCGGCTGGCGCCTGGACGAAGTGGTCAAGCTGATCCGTGGGCCGAAAGGCAGCGTGGTGCGCCTGGAAGTGATTCCGCACACCAATGCGCCGAACGACCAGACCAGCAAGATCGTGTCCATCACCCGCGAAGCGGTGAAGCTCGAAGACCAGGCCGTGCAGAAGAAAGTCCTCAACCTCAAGCAGGATGGCAAGGACTACAAGCTGGGCGTGATTGAAATCCCGGCCTTCTACCTGGACTTCAAGGCCTTCCGTGCCGGCGACCCGGACTACAAGTCCACCACCCGCGACGTGAAGAAAATCCTTACCGAGCTGCAGAAGGAAAAAGTCGACGGCGTGGTCATCGACCTACGCAACAACGGCGGCGGTTCCCTGCAGGAAGCCACCGAGCTGACCAGCCTGTTTATCGACAAGGGCCCGACCGTGTTGGTACGCAATGCTGACGGCCGTGTCGACGTGCTCGAAGACGAGAACCCGGGCGCCTTCTACAAAGGCCCGATGGCGTTGCTGGTCAACCGCCTCTCGGCCTCGGCTTCGGAGATTTTCGCTGGCGCCATGCAGGACTATCACCGCGCGTTGATCATCGGCGGCCAGACCTTCGGTAAAGGCACCGTGCAGACCATCCAGCCGCTCAACCATGGCGAGCTGAAACTGACCCTGGCCAAGTTCTACCGGGTTTCCGGGCAGAGCACCCAGCATCAGGGCGTACTGCCGGACATCGACTTCCCATCGATCATCGATACCAAGGAAATCGGCGAGAGCGCACTGCCTGAGGCCATGCCGTGGGACACCATCCGTCCCGCGATCAAGCCCGCGTCAGACCCGTTCAAACCGTTCCTGGCGCAGTTGAAGGCCGACCACGACATCCGCTCCGCCAAGGATGCCGAGTTCGTGTTTATCCGCGACAAACTGGCTTTGGCCAAGAAGTTGATGGAAGAGAAAACCGTCAGCCTCAACGAAGTGGATCGCCGCAAGCAGCACAGCGACATCGAGAATCAGCAACTGGTACTGGAAAACGTCCGCCGCAAGGCCAAGGGCGAAGAGCCACTCAAGGAGCTGAAGAAAGAAGATGAAGATGCGCTGCCGACCGAGGCGGATAAAACCAAGCCGGAAGACGACGCCTACCTGGCCGAGACAGGCCGGATCCTGCTGGACTACCTGAAAGTCAGCAAGCAGGTGGCCAAGCAGTAAATGATGGCGATTTAATGTGATCGCTCAGCAGAGTGTCATCATATAGACATCATTCTGTCGTGAAATGAAGGACCGTAGGCTTAATGCCTGCGGTCCTTTTTTTTCGATCGAGATCGCCATGACCATGACCGAACAGCTGAATGCATTGGGCTCTATCCTGGCTCAAGGCAGTTTGCACAGCCTGTTCCAACCGATCATCTGCCTGTCAGAACGGCGCATCCTCGGCTACGAAGCCCTCAGTCGTGGCCCGTCCAACAGCCCGCTGCACTCCCCTGTCGCCTTGTTCGCCGTGGCCAGCCACGCAGGGCGCCTCAGTGAACTGGAAATGGCCTGCCGCGAGAGCGCCTGCCGCCGCTTCAGCGACCAGAAGCTGCCGGGCAAGCTGTTTCTCAATATCTCGCCGGAATCCCTGATGGAAACGGCGCACCAACCAGGACGCACCCTGCAACTGCTGCGCGACTTCGGCATTCCACCGAGCCAGGTGGTGATCGAACTCACCGAGCAGACACCCACCGACGATTTCGACGTGCTGCAAACCGCCCTGCATCATTACCGTGACATGGGCTTCGCCATCGCCCTTGATGACCTGGGTGCCGGGTATTCCAGCCTGCGGCTGTGGTCGGAGTTACGCCCGGATTACGTGAAAATCGACCGGCACTTCATCGATGGTATTCATCAGGACGCGCTCAAACGTGAGTTTGTCGGCTCCATCCTGCAAATCGCCCGGGCCTCTCGCGCGCAGGTGATCGCCGAGGGCATCGAACTGCCCGAGGAACTGGCGGTGCTGACCGAGATGGGGGTCGACCTGGTCCAGGGGTACCTGCTTTGCCGCCCGCAGGAACACCCGCCGCAAGAAGCACGCCTGATGCTGCCCAAGCCCGACAACGCCAATATTGCCCTCAGCGAGGAAGCCAGCGACCTCAGCGCGCTGCTCAACGAACAACCGGCGGTGGATCAGGACACCGCCACTGCCCAAGTGCTGGAATCTTTCCGGCGCCAGGCCAACCTCAATTCGCTGGCGGTGCTGGATGGGCGTGGCCATCCGGTCGGTATCGTGCATCGGCATTCGTTGTCCGATGCGCTGCTCAAGCCGTTTGCCACCGACCTCTTCGCGCGCAAGCCGATCAGCCGCCTGATGAGCACTGATTTTCTGGCGGTGGAACTGAGCCAATCCTTGCAGCAAGTCAGCCGGCTGCTCACCAGCCGCGCCCGGCAACGCATCGAAGAGGATTTCATCATCACGCTCAACGGCGACTACCTGGGCCTGGGCCGGGTGATCGACGTGCTCAAGCTGATCACCGAACTGAAAATCCAGCAAGCGCGCTACGCCAACCCGTTGACCCTGTTGCCGGGCAATGTGCCGATCCAGCAGTGCCTGACGCGGCTGTTGCAACAGCAACGGGAGTCGGTGATTTGCT
Organism: Pseudomonas sp. G11; assembly: GCF_029457515.1. Classification (NCBI taxonomy): domain Bacteria; kingdom Pseudomonadati; phylum Pseudomonadota; class Gammaproteobacteria; order Pseudomonadales; family Pseudomonadaceae; genus Pseudomonas; species Pseudomonas sp. G11. The sequence continues at coordinate 2,451,143 of NZ_CP120377.1, read as the reverse complement.
ATGTGGATATCGACAGCTTCAAGCCGTTCAACGATATCTACGGCTACGGGCGTGGGGATGAGGTGTTGTTGTGCCTGGCACAATGCCTGAACGACCGGGTCGACCCCAGCCGCGACTTCGTCGGGCATATCGGTGGCGATGACTTTTTGCTGGTGCTGGGGCCGCAGGATTGGCGCAAGCGGCTCAACCAACTGCTGGACGACTTTCACACCCAGTGCCGACGTTTCTACCGCGCCGAGCATCTGGATGCAGGCTGCTTCGTGGCCCTGAACCGCCAAGGTATACGCCAGGAGTTTGCGTTGCTGTCGCTGTCCATCGGCGTGGTGCATTTATATCCACAGGCCTGTGGACAACTCGATGCCAGCCAGTTGGCCGAACTGGCATCCCAGGCCAAACACCACGCCAAGGATGTGGCCGGCTACAGCATCCACGTGATCGACAGCCTGGATTTACTGCCACAGGCGCTTTAGGCCTCGGCGGACTCCGGGTACTCGTATTCGAATACGCGCACCACTTCCGAGGCGTGCCAGGAGGCGGCGGCCACCCCATCGGATGGCCCGCTGAAACGCCCCAGGCGCTCCACGCACTCAAAGAAGCCGGTGCGCGGCAGGCGGCTGGCGCCCTGGCTGATCACCAGGGAGCTGCGTAACGGCTGCTCGGCCTTGGCGTCCAGCGCAGCCAGGTGTTCCAGCGCGGCGGCCAGGGTTTGCATGGCCGGCGTGGGAAATTGCAGGCGCTCCAGCAGTGCGCGGTAGGTCAGCAGATGGCGCTGGCGGCGCGCCTGGTCCAGTTCATTCAATAACCCATCCCAGTGTTGACGGCTGATACGTAAGCTCAAGACTCGTCCCTCCAACCTGCAACGCCCAGTTCCCAGGCCAGGCTGCGGCGGATCGCGGCATCCGGCTGGCGTTCACCACTTTCGATCAATCCAAGATACGAGGGGCTGATACCCACGGTACGCGCCAGGGTCTCGATGGCCAGGCCCTTGGCTTCGCGCAAGCCGCGCAGGTCAGCGAGCGGGCGCAGGTCCTGGGCGACAGCGGCTTGGGCAGTAGAAGGCGAAGGTGACGTAGGCTGTTGCTGACCGGCAGCTTTTAGCAGCGCCTGGTACTGATCCCATGGCAACACCGCATATTCGGGTTCGCCATTCCGTGAAATTATCTGAATATCCATGACCGCCCCGTAGGATAACAACACTTACTAAGTAAGCACTTTCCTTAAGCACCTTCTTAAGAGTGTAATCCTAACAGCCACAAAGGTCGCAGGGGGATAGCACTGTCGTCAGTTTTTTTGCGGGTTTTCATTGGCCAGCAAGGCCGGTGTCGCAGGCAGCCGCTCGACCACGGCGAGCTTTTCCGGGCGCTGCGCCTCACGCCAGGCACGAAAGGCGCTGAGTTCGCCTTCCAGGGTCTTCATGACCCATGCCAGCACCGCAATGTCGTCGAGCATGCCGAACATGGGGATAAAATCCGGGATCGCATCAACCGGGCTGAGGAAGTACATCAGCCCCGCCACCACCGAAACCAGCGCCTTGGGACTGATCGCACGGTACTCGCCGCGCCAGTAGGCCAGGCACAGGGACTGGAGCAGCTTGAGGTCATCCTTGAGTTTGCCCAAGCGGTTCCCCTGGCTTGAGCCCTTGGCGGCAACGGCGAACAGCAGGGTCGGCAACCGTCCACGGCCGAGCAGGCGAGCGGCCATGGGCAGGAAGCGGGTGAAATTGAAGGGTGGTTTCATTCGTCACTCCAGTTCCAGGCAACAGAAAAGGTTATCCACACAAATTGTGGATAACCTTGTGAACAGAGCCCGTTTTCCTGGCTGAAAGCCACGGTTTACAAGGCTTGCAGTCAGATCGGGCGTTTTTTGCGCACATGAAAAAAACCCAAGAATTCATTGACTTGGCGCTTGCGTGCGGATAGCCGTACTCGAACCTTATATCAGACTGTTTCACGTTGCGGACGTTCGTTTGGATTGGCGGAGCCGTGAATGGGGGAACCGCAGAAACGACAACGCCCCGTCGAGACGGGGCGTTGGGTGTTCAGGCGCCGATTACTTCTTGGCGGCTGGTGCGTCAGGGGCTTCAGCCTTGGCCGGGTCCTTGATGCCCAGCAGCTCCAGGTCGAATACCAGCACGGAGTTGGCTGGAATCGCAGGGCTCGGGCTCTGGGCGCCGTAAGCCAGGTCGGACGGGATGTACAACTCGACCTTCTCGCCAACGTGCATCAGTTGCAGGCCTTCGACCCAACCTGGGATCACACCGCTGACCGGCAGGTCAATCGGGCTACCGCGATCCACGGAGCTGTCAAAGGTCGTGCCGTTGGTGAGTTTGCCGGTGTAGTGAACGGTCACCACGTCGGTAGGCTTAGGCTGAGGGCCATCGGCCTTCTTCACGATCTTGTACTGCAGACCGGAAGCGGTAGTGACGACGCCGTCTTTCTTGGCATTGTCTTCGAGGAATTTCTTGCCGGCGGCTGCCGACTCTTCGCTCATCTTGGCCATGCGTTCTTCAGCACGCTTCTGCAGTGCGGCAAACGCTTCAACCAGTTCGTCGTCTTTCAGCTTCTGTTCTTTCTTGCCAACGGCATCTTCGATGCCTTGGGCTACCGCTTTGGAGTCCAGGTCATCCATGCCTTCTTGGGCAAGGCTCTTGCCCATGTTCAGGCCGATGCCGTAGGAAGCTTTCTGCGCCGGGGTTTTCAGCTCTACGCTGGTCTGCGAATCACAACCCGCAAGTACCAGGCTAACCAGGGCCACCGCCGCCGCCAACCGATGCTGTTTCATGCTATTTCCTTGTTCATGCGCCAAAAGGGCATTTGAATAAAGTCGCGAGCTTATCAGGCGGCCACGACCAATGGCTACCGGCATGTGAGCAGGAAACTTCTGATAAGTTCACGTGTTTAAAAGCATTTTCATTCATGATGGGCCCCCGCGATGGATCGTGGGTCCGCCTACTACCAGCCTCATGGCCACTTGCCGCACTTGTGGCGTAGTGGCATAACAACGCAACCCCTCGACAAGGCCGAGACAAGGATAGCCATCTTGCGCATTTTTTCCCGTGTTTTACTGCTGATATTCGCCATTTTTGCCTTATTGCTGGCCGTGGTGATCTATTACACCGTCAATCCCAAGTTGCCGGACTACGTCCCCGTGAAGCAGGTGCACTACCAGGATCAATGGAGTGCCACCGACCGCCAGACCTATTACTTCACGCCCCAGGGCACCCAGGTCAAGGGCCTGCATTACGACTGGTTCACTGCCCTGGAGTTGCCGTTTTCCGATCAGCGCTTTGCCACGCCCGAGTACCTGGCGCGCTTCGGTTTCCTGGTAGACCCCAAGCAAGTGCCCACCGCGCAGAACCCCGGCAACCTGCCCGTGGGTTTCGCCCGACACAAGAACGCCGACGACCCCAGCGAATACCTGGATATCACCTGTGCCGCCTGCCACACCGGCGAGCTTCACTTCAACGGCCAGGCCCTGCGTATCGACGGGGGTTCCGCGCAGCACGTGCTGCCCTCCAGCGTGCCCACCTTGCGCGGCGGCAGTTTCGGCCAGGCCCTGGTGGCCAGCCTCGCGGCAACGTATTACAACCCGTGGAAATTCGAGCGTTTCGCCCGCCACGTGCTGGGTCACGATTACGACGATCACAACAAGGAGCAACTGCGCCAGGACTTCAAACAGTCGCTGAACCGGTTCCTCAAAGTCGCCTGGAATGACACCCATCGCGGCCTCTACCCCACCGAAGAAGGCCCGGGACGCACCGACGCCTTTGGCCGCATCGCCAACGCCAGCTTCGGCGACGCCATTTCTCCGGATAATTACCGCGTCGCCAACGCACCTGTGGACTACCCGCAACTGTGGGATATCTGGACCTTCGACTGGGTGCAATGGAACGGTTCAGCCCAGCAACCCATGGCCCGCAATATCGGCGAAGCCCTCGGCGTGGGCGCTACCCTGACGTTCTTCGACGGCGCCGGCCAGCCGCTCCAGGGCGATGCGCGCTACCCGTCCAGCGTACGCGTGCGCGACCTGAACCTGATCGAAGAAACCCTGCAACGCCTCAAGCCCCCCACCTGGCCGGAAGATCTGTTCGGCGCCATCGACAAGCCCCTCGCGGCCCAAGGCCGTGCGCTGTTCACCGAGAACTGCGCCGGCTGCCATGTGCCGGCCGTCACCCAGGAACAGGGCCGCCCGGTGCAGCACCTGAAGATGCTCCCGGTGGACTACATCGGGACCGACCCGGGCACCGCCAGCAACATTGCCGACCAGCGCTATGACCTCAGCGCCCTGCAATGGGACCCTGCGGAACTGGCCAAGCTCAATGTCGAACTGCACCCCACGCCCACCGAACCACTGGACCTGAAAAAAGTCTCGGTGGCCAAGGGCCTGGCCTACGTCACCGCCTTCGTTGAGGACCACGCCTACCGCGCTGCCGGTGTGACCCCGGCCGAGCGGCCGCGCCTGGACGGTTACGGCCTGCCTATCGGCGTGCGCGAGTTGCGCGCCTACAAGGCGCGGCCATTGGCCGGCGTATGGGCCACCCCACCGTTCCTGCATAACGGCTCCGTGCCGACGATCTACCAATTGCTCTCGCCCCAGGACGAACGCAGTACCACCTTCTATAAAGGCACCTTCAACTACGACCCGCGTCACCTGGGCTTTGAGACCGCAGCCTTCAAGAATGCCTTCCTGTTCGATACCAAAATCACCGGCAACCACAACAGCGGCCACGAATTCCGTGCCGGCCAACGTGGCAATGGCGTCATCGGCCGTGGCTTGTTGCCGCAGGAACGCTGGGCGCTGCTGGAATACCTGAAAGTGCTGGGCGGCCCGCTGGAGCAACAACTGCCATGATGATCCGATCTCGATACGACCAACCTTCCCTGCTTGCCCGCCTGTGGCTGCGCATCGGCGCGTTTCTCGGCAAGACCCTGCTGTGGCTGGTGGGCCTGGGCCTGCTCGGCTGGCTGGCGAGCACGGCGTGGTTTGCCTGGCAGCACAGCGGCCCGGTGTCGCCGGATGAGCAGATCCCGCCCGGTGAAGCGGCGATGACCCAAGGCATTATCCAGACCGCTGTGCGCATCGTTGACCAGCACCGCGAAGGCACGCGTTACCTGCGCGATGCCCATGCCAAGGCCCACGGTTGCGTGAAGGCCGAAGTCAGCGTGCCCGCCGACCTCGACCCGGCATTGCGCCAGGGCGTCTTCGCTGAGCCGGGCAAGACCTGGCAAGCGATGATGCGCCTGTCCAACGGCAACGCCTACCCGCAGTTCGACAGCATCCGCGATGCGCGCGGCATGGCGCTCAAACTGCTCGATGTGCCAGGTAAGCAGCTGCTGGCGGACCAGCAGGCGCGGGCCGAACAGGACTTCGTGATGTTCAGCCACCCGAACTTCTTTGTCAGCGATGTGGCTGAATACGCGCAGAACATCGGCGCCCAGGCCGACGGCAAGAAGGTCCTGGCATTCTTCCCCAAGGCCGACCCACGCAGTTGGCAAGTGCGCCACCTGTTTATCGCCCTGGCGACCCTGGCCCCCGCGCCGGCCAGCCCAACGCAGACCACCTACTTTTCGGTTTCGCCCTATAAGTTCGGTGCGGCCAACGCCAAGTTCCGTGTCGCGCCCGACCCGCAGAGCTGCCCGGAATACGTGCTGCCGAAACAGAACCAGGACCTGCCGAATTTCCTGCGCAGTGCCTTGAACCAGCAGTTGTCCACCGATCGCGTACCGGCGTGTTTCGTGCTGCAGATCCAGCGGCAGAACCCGCAGAAGTACATGCCGATCGAAGACACCAGCATCGAATGGAAGGAAAGCGATGCGCCCTATGAAACCGTGGCGAAGGTGAAGATCCCGCCACAGGATTTCGATACACCCGCGCTTAACCTGGCGTGCGACAACCAGTCGTTCAACCCGTGGTTTGGGGTAGAGGCGCACCGGCCCATCGGGGGGATCAATCGCTTGCGTAAAGCCGTGTATGAGGCGGTGAGTGATTATCGGCACAACCGCAACTTGTAAGGTTGGGGGGGCTGGACTCCGTCAAGTGGTGGGAGCACGCCCCTCAAAAATAACTTATTGATTATTAAGAATTGAAACCTCCCCATTAAACGACCGGGTTGTTGTGGCGAGCGGGCTTGCCCTAATGCCGTTCAGTTAAGCGTACATCGCCTTCTGTAGGAGCGAGCTTGCTCGCGAAAAACGTCAACGATAACGCGTGTTTCCTGAGTGAACGCGGCGCCTGTGAGTTCTTCGCGAGCAAGCTCGCTCCTACAAAAAAAGCCTTAACTGAACGGCATTAGGGCAAGCCCGCTCGCCACAGGGGTAGGGGAGCCTCCCCCATTTAGATTGCATTAGATCAGGCAGAGGCTGTGCTGTTCTGCTTTTCGTAAAGAGTTCGTATAGTTTGCCCATTCGCCATAACGATTATGTCGCCTCTATTGAGCAACTAACCCCGGACACTCTACCGTCACTTCCTACCCCCCACCCCCCGTAGGAAGTCATCGTGGAAAGTTCAACTTTAGGCATGGTTGTCCTGTCAATGATTGCGCTCTTTGGCACCGCCGCGTTTTGTTTCGAACACCTCGCCACCCGTAGCGAGAAGAAAAAGAAGGCCAAATAAGCAGGCCATCAAAATCAGCAGAACCCCAGTTTTTCAAGGGATACCCGGGCGGCGGGCTATCCCTTGTTTTCGTTCGTCCGGCAAAACCTCGTCTATATACCGTCTTAATACCGGGGCCACTAATCAGTGCCCGAGCTTGATACCCCAGCGCTTAACCTCCCCCGCGTCCGCCATTGCGGCTTATTCATTCAGGGGAGTTACACCGTGCTCACACTCACGTTCATCTATATCGCCAGCGGCTTCTGTGCCGTGGGGCTGTTCGCTTACTTGGGCTATGCCCTTATTCGCGCAGAAAAATTCTAGGGAGTTCGCCATGTACGACCTGATGTTTATTGGCATCTCCCTGGTGTTTTTTGTTGCGACTGCCATGGCCATTGTCGCCATGGGCAAGATTTGAACGGAGCCACGACATGTTAAGCACTGTGCTGGAATTTGCGCTGGTCCTGGGGTTGATGACGGGGCTCGCCGTATTGATGGGCAAATGGCTGACCCGGGTGTTTACCGGGACGCAGCATGCCTTGCCGGAACGCTGTACCTATCGCCTGTTGGGCATTGACCCACGGGAGAGCATGAACTGGGCTCGCTACGGTTCGGCGCTGCTGTTATCGAACGCGGCGATGATGCTGCTCGGTTATTTCATCCTGCGCCTGCAGGCGGTGATGCCGATCAACCCCTTGGGGCTGGCCGCACAAACCCCGGACCTGGCGTTCAACACCGCAGTGTCCTTTATTACCAATACCAACTGGCAGGCGTATTCGGGTGAAACCAGCCTGTCGAACTTCAGCCAGATGGCGGTCATCACCTTTCTGATGTGCGTCGGCGCCACCTCCGGCGTGGTCGCGGCAGCCGGCTTCATTCGCGGTTTGAGCCGTTCCAGTTCGGGCGATATCGGTAATTTCTGGGTCGACTTCACCCGCACGCTCTACCGCGTGATGCTGCCGCTGTGCGTGGGCATGGCGCTGGTCTATGTGTGGCAGGGCATGCCGCAAACCTTCGCCTCCCAGGCACTGGCGACAACGCTGGAAGGTGCGCAGCAGCAACTGATTGTCGGTGCGGTGGCCAGCTTTGAATCGATCAAGCATATCGGCACCAACGGTGGCGGCTTCTTCAGCATGAACGCCGCCCACCCCTTCGAAAACCCGACACCGCTGACCAACGCCCTGCACATCCTCAGCATGTTGCTGATCCCCTCCGCGCTGACCTACACCTTTGGCAGCATGCTGTTGCAGCGCCGTCAGGGCTGGGTGTTTTTCGGCACCTTCCTGGTGTTGTTCATCGGCTTCCTCGCACTGGTCTACGGCGCCGAGCAAAACGGCAACCCGCTGCTGACCCAGGCAGGTGCCAACCAGACCCTGTCGCTGGAACAAAGCGGCGGCAACATGGAAGGCAAGGAACTGCGTTTCGGTATCGCCGACAGCAGCCTGTTTATCGCCACCACCACCGCGGCCACCACCGGCTCGGTCAACACCATGCATGACTCGCTGACCCCCATGGGCGGCTTCGTGCCCCTGGCACAGATGATGCTCAACTGTGTGTTCGGCGGCGACGGCGTGGGCTTTATCAACCTGATCCAATACGCCCTGCTGACCGTGTTCCTGGTGGGCATGATGATTGGCCGCAGCCCGGAATTCCTCGGCAAGAAAATCGAAGCCCGGGAGATGAAACTGGTGATGCTCTCGGTACTCGCGCACCCCATCAGCATCCTTGGTTTCACCGCCCTCGCCGCCCTCTGGCCCGACACCATGGCCAGCCTCAATAACCTTGGCCCGCATGGTTTCAGTGAGGTGCTGTACGCCTACACCTCGGGCACCGCCAACAACGGTTCGGCCTTTGCCGGATTGAACGCCAACACGCCGTTTTTCAACACCACCATCGGCCTGGCGATGTTGATCGGGCGCTTCTTCACCCTGCTGCCGATGCTGGCCGTGGCCGGCTCCCTGGCGATGAAAAAAACCGTGCCTGCCGGCGCCGGCACCATCCCCACCGCAACCCCGCTGTTCATGCTGCTGGTGGTGTTCGTGGTGCTGGTGGTGGGCGGCCTGACCTTTTTGCCGGCGCTCGCGCTCGGCCCGCTGGTGGAGCAACTGCAGTTGCTGTCCGGCCAGACGTACAACTGAGGACACCTGGATGACGACTCAATCGATATTCAAAGGGCTGTTGCGCCCAGTGCTGGTTTCGGCGGTTTTTTTCATGCTGCTGACGGGGCTCGCATACCCGGCGTTCACCACCGTTGCCGCACAGCTGTTGTTTCCGTTCCAGGCCCGGGGTTCGCTGCTTGAACGCGACGGCCTGGTGATGGGCTCGGCGCTGATCGGCCAGCACTTCACCCGCCCGGAATACTTCCACGGCCGCCCGAGCATGACCCTCGGCGCCGACCCGCAAGACCCGAGCAAAAGCGTCTCGCAGCCGTACAACGCAGGCTCCAGCGGCGCGAGCAACCTGGGCCCCACCAGCCAGAAGCTGGTGGACCAGGTCGCCGCACGCGTCCAGGCCTATCGCCAGGACAACGGCCTGGCCACCGACGCGCAAGTGCCGGTGGACGCCGTCACCGCCTCCGCCTCCGGCCTCGACCCGCATATCTCGGTGGCCAACGCGCGGCTGCAACTGCCAAGGGTCGCCCGCCTGCGGCAACTCCCCGAAGCCGAGCTGCTGCAACTGGTCAACGCCCACACCACCGCGCGCACCCTCGGTTTGCTCGGCGAACCACGGGTCAATGTGCTGCAACTCAACCTTGCGCTGGACGCTCGCCTGCCATCGCGTCAGCCCCCCATTGCGGCCAGTGAGTAAGAGATTTCCCCCATGAAGAATGCTCGTTTACCTCTGTTTGATCGCAGTATCGTGCTGACCGCCTGTGCGGACGCGTTCAAGAAACTGCTGCCCCAGGCCCAGTGGAAAAACCCGGTGATGTTCGTGGTGTACCTGGGCAGCATCCTTACCACGCTGCTGTGGTTCCAGTCCCTCGGTGGCCAGGGTGAAGCGCCCAGCGGCTTTATCCTCAGCATCACCTTGTGGCTGTGGTTCACCGTGCTGTTCGCCAACTTTGCCGAAGCCCTGGCCGAGGGCCGCAGCCGGGCCCAGGCCGCGAGCCTGCGCGGGATGAAACGCCAGACACTGGCCAAGTTGTTGCAACAGCCCAAGCACGGCGCGGCGTGGCTGCCGACGGAAGCGACGCTGCTGCGCAAAGATCAGGTGGTGCTGATCGAAGCCGGCGACCTGGTGCCGCTGGACGGTATCGTGATCGAAGGCGTCGCCTCGGTGGACGAAAGCGCAATCACCGGCGAATCGGCGCCGGTGATTCGCGAGGCCGGTGGTGACTTTTCCTCGGTCACGGGCGGCACGCGGGTACTGTCGGACTGGCTGGTCGTACGCATCAGCGTCAACCCTGGCGAATCGTTCCTGGACCGCATGATCTCGATGGTCGAATCGGCCAAGCGTCAGAAAACCCCGAACGAAGTCGCCCTGACCATCCTGCTGGTGGGCCTGACCTTGTTGTTCCTGCTGGTAATTGCCACGCTGAGCCCCTACTCGATCTTCGCCGTGGCCATGAGCGGTACGGGCAGCGTGGTCAGCGCCACGGTGCTGGTGGCCTTGCTGGTGTGCCTGATCCCGACCACCATCGGCGGCCTGCTCTCGGCCATCGGCGTGGCGGGCATGAGCCGCATGATGTCGGCCAATGTCATCGCCACCTCCGGGCGGGCGGTCGAGGCGGCGGGCGACGTCGACGTCCTGCTGCTGGACAAGACCGGCACCATCACCTTGGGCAACCGTCAGGCCAGCAGCTTTTTGCCGGCGCCAGGGGTGAAAGAAGCCGAGCTGGCGGACGCCGCGCAACTGGCCTCGCTGGCCGATGAAACCCCGGAAGGCCGCAGCATTGTGGTCCTGGCCAAGCAAAAGTTCGACATCCGTGGGCGGGACATCAACGCCCTGGGCGCCAGCTTCGTACATTTCACTGCACAGACGCGCATGAGCGGCGTCGACCTGCCCGAAGGCCGGGCGATTCGTAAAGGCGCAGCCGACGCGATCCGCAGTCATATCGAAGCCTTGGGGGGCAGCTTTCCGGCTGCCTTGCAGGCCAAGGTGGATGAAGTGGCACGCCGCGGCAGCACGCCGCTGGTGGTATCGGATGGCGCCAAGGCACTGGGCGTGGTCGAGCTCAAGGATGTGGTCAAGGGCGGTATCAAGGAGCGCTTCGCCGAGTTGCGGCGCATGGGCATCAAGACCGTGATGATCACCGGTGACAACCGCCTGACCGCCGCCGCGATTGCCGTGGAGGCCGGCGTGGATGACTTCCTCGCCGAAGCCCGCCCGGAAGACAAGCTGCAACTGATCCGCGACTACCAGGCCCAGGGCAAGCTGGTGGCCATGACCGGCGACGGCACCAACGATGCGCCGGCACTGGCGCAGGCCGACGTGGCGGTGGCGATGAACAGCGGCACCCAGGCCGCCAAAGAGGCCGGCAACATGGTCGACCTGGACAGCAACCCGACCAAGCTGATCGAAGTGGTCGAGGTCGGCAAACAGATGCTGATGACCCGCGGCGCCCTCACCACCTTCAGCGTGGCGAATGACGTGGCCAAGTACTTCGCGATCATCCCGGCGGCGTTTGTCGCGACCTATCCCCAGCTCGGTGCGTTGAACGTGATGCAGCTGAGCAGCCCCAACTCGGCGATTCTCAGCGCGGTGATTTTTAACGCGCTGATCATTGTCGCGTTGATTCCCCTGGCCCTGCGCGGCGTGACTTACCGCTCGATCGGCGCGGCGGCCTTGCTCAACCGCAACCTGCTGATCTATGGCCTGGGCGGGGTGCTGGTGCCGTTTGCCGGGATCAAGCTGATCGACCTGCTGCTGACGGGATTGGGCCTCGTATAGCGCCCCATCCACTGTAGACGCGAGCTTGCTCGTGAAGGGCGTTAACGATAACGCGGGAAACCTGACACCCAACGGCACCCTCAGGTTTTTCGCGGGCAAGCCCGCGCCTACAGACAACTAGAGGAAGAATATGCCCGCCTTAAACGATGCACGCCCCGACCCCGACGCCCTGCTGGCGCGGGTGCAACAGGAAGAACAGGCCGCCTTGCGCGGCAAATTGCGTATCTATTTCGGTTCCAACGCCGGCGTGGGCAAGACCTGCGCCATGCTCGAAGCAGCGCAACGCGAGGTCGCCCAGGGCCGTGACGTACTGGCTGGCGTAGTGGAAACCCATGGCCGTGCGGAGACCGCCGAACGGCTCCACGGCCTGGAGCAACTGCCCCGCGCCCACCGCCTGCACGGTGAGTTCGCCCTCACCGAATTCGACCTCGACGCCGCCCTGCTGCGCCATCCCGCCGTGGTACTGGTGGATGAACTGGCTCACAGCAACATCCCCGGTTCGCGCCATCCCAAACGCTGGCAAGACGTGGAAGAACTGCTCAGCGCCGGCATTGATGTATGGACCACCCTCAACGTGCAACACCTGGAAAGCCTGAATGACCTGGTCAGCGGCATTATCGGCATTCGCGTGCGCGAGACCGTGCCGGACCATGTGTTCGATAACGCTCACGAAGTGGTGGTGGTCGACCTGCCGCCGGACGATCTGCTGCAACGCCTCAAGGACAGCAAGGTGTACCTGGGCCCTGCGGCGGCACGCGCATCGCAGCATTTTTTCCGCAAGGGGAACCTGTTGGCCCTGCGCGAATTGGCATTGCGGCGCACGGCGGATCGGGTCGACACGCAGATGCGCGTGTACCGTCGCGAACAGTCGATCAAGACCCTGTGGCCCGCCCGCGAACGGCTATTGGTGGGTGTGGCCGGTGATGCCGGCGATGAACGCCTGGTGCGTGAAGCGGCGCGCCTGGCGCAAAAGCTGGAGGCGGACTGGATTGTCGTGCATGTCGCCTCCGCCCAGGGGCGCGGTGCCAGGCGCTACCTGAGCGCGATTAAAACCTTGGCCCTGGCCAGCGAATTCGGCGCCGATACGGCCACGTTGCCGGGCATGGACGTGGCGCAAGCCTTGGTCGCCTGTGCCCGTGAGCACAACGCCAATCGTCTGGTGCTGGGCCATCACCCGCGCCAGGCCTGGCGGTTCTGGCATCAATCGGTCAGCGACCGGATCAGCCACCATCATCCGCAAATCGACCAGATCGTGATGGCCCACGGGGTTGTGCCCGACAGGCCCCCGATCCTCGAAAAACCTGCGCCCGTGCCGGGCAGGGCCTTGGCCTATGGGTGGGCCAGCCTTGCCTGTTTCGCCGCCAGCGCCGTCGCCGCGTTGCTGTTGCAAGTGTTCGACCTGGCCAACGTGGTCATGCTGTTTTTACTCACGGTGGTGCTGGTGGCCTTGCGGTATGGACGCGGCCCCGGCGTGTGGGCAGCGATGCTCGCGGTGCTGTGTTTCGACTTCTTTTTCGTGCAGCCGCGCTATTCCTTCACGGTCACTGACACCCAGTATTTTTTCACCTTTGCGCTGATGCTCGGCATCGCCTTGATCACCGGGCAACTCACCGCACGCCTGCGCCACGAAGCGCGCACCGCCGCCGCGCGCGAACGCCGTGCCACCTCCCTGGCGCGGCTGGCGCGTGACTTGTCGGCAGCGTTGACCGTGGAACAAATCAGCGAAGTCGCGCTGCGCACGTTCAGCGGCGTGTTCGAAGCCCGCGTCGGCCTGGCCCTGCCGGACGCCGCCGATGGCGTACACAGCGTGGGCGCAGGCGGGCTGCCGATGGATGACAGCATCGCGCAATGGACCTACGACCACGGCCATGCCGCCGGCCACGGCACCGACACCCTATCGGCGGCCAAGGGCTGCTACCTGCCGCTCAAGGCGCCTATGCGCGTACGCGGTGTGCTGGTGCTGGAACTGGCCCAGAGCGAACGGCTGAACGACCCACAGGAACGCCGCCTGCTGGAAGCCTGCATGAGCCAACTGGCGATTGCCCTGGAGCGCGTGCATTTTGTCGAGGTGGCGCAAAACACCCTGGTGCAGATGGAGGGTGAAAAAATGCGCAATACCCTGCTTGCGGCGATTTCCCACGACCTGCGCACACCATTGACTACCTTGATCGGTGCCGCCGACACCGCCCTGCCCCACGCCCCACCGGGGCCGTTGCGCGAGTTGTTGCACGGCATCCACGAACAAGCCACGTCGATGCAGCGCCTGATCGAAAACCTGCTGGACATGGCGCGCATGCAGGAACGCGGCGTGCGCCTGAACCGGCAATGGCACTCCCTTGAAGAAATCGTCGGCAGCGCCCTGCGCCAGTTGCGCGAGCCGTTGGCGCGGCATCAGGTGCACACCTCGCTCGACGCGCGGTTGCCGCTGGTGGACGTCGACGCGCTGTTGATCGAACGCGTGCTGGTCAACCTGCTGGACAACGCGGCCAAGTACACCCCACCGGGCACCACCATCAGCGTCGCGGCCCACGCCACGTCGGACAGCATCGTGCTGATGGTCAGCGACACCGGCCCGGGTCGGGCCCCGGCCAATCTGTTCGAACCGTTTGCGCGCGGCCAACAGGAGTCTTCCGTGACGGGCATCGGCCTGGGCCTCGCGCTGGCCAAACGTATTGTCGAGGCACACGGCGGGCGTATCGAGGCCAACCCGGGGCGTACCTGCGGCATGCATTTCATCATCACGCTACCGGCGGGCACTCCGCCGTCCATGGAATCCCTATGAACACTGCACGTATTCTGATTGTTGAGGACGAAGCCAATATCCGGCGCTTTGTCGGCATCGCCCTGCAAGACGAAGGGTTCCAGGTGTTCGAAGCCGATAGCGTCAAGCGCGCCTTGATCCACGCCGCCAGCCGTCAGCCGGACCTGGTGATCGTCGACCTCGGCCTGCCGGATGGCGATGGCAAGCAACTGATCAGCGAGCTGCGCGGCTGGCTGGCGGTGCCGATCCTGGTGCTGTCGGCACGTGATCGCGAAGAAGAAAAAGTCGCCGCCCTGGACGCCGGTGCCGATGACTACCTGACCAAGCCCTTCGGCGTGCCCGAGTTGCTCGCCCGCATCCGCGCCCAACTGCGCCGGCACGGGCAGACTGGCAGCGTGGCGGCCACCAGCAAAGTGGCGTTTGGCGAGATTGAAGTCGACCTCGCCACCCATGAGGTCTGGCGCAAGGGCCAACCGGTACACCTCACACCCATCGAATACCGCCTGCTCTGCGCGATGGTGCGCGGCCAAAGCCGGGTGCTCACCCATCGCCAGCTACTGCTGGAGGTGTGGGGCCTGGATTACGTGGATCGCGCCCACTACTTGCGGGTGCACATGGCGCACCTGCGCCAGAAACTGGAGGAGGACCCCGCTCAACCGCAGTACTTCATTACCGAGTTGCAGGTGGGCTATCGGCTGATGGGGTTGTGAACAGGCGTTCGGCGGCGACATCCAGGAACACGTGGATTTTCGGGGTCAAGCCCGATGAACAGCGCATCGCGTTCTACTGCTTGCCGGACGAATTCTTCCAGCCGCTTTGCCAAACCCCAGACAGCAAAAAGCCCGCTCGATGAGCGGGCTTCCTGTGGTACCTGGCGTTCAGCGTTCCAGATGACCGAATATGGCGCAGCGGACGGGACTCGAACCCGCGACCCCCGGCGTGACAGGCCGGTATTCTAACCGACTGAACTACCGCTGCGCGTAACACTTGAAGCGAATGGTGGGTGATGACGGGATCGAACCGCCGACCCTCTGCTTGTAAGGCAGATGCTCTCCCAGCTGAGCTAATCACCCTTCACTTTCGGTGTGGGGCGCATCATATACGAAAAATCTGCAATGTGTTGATTTAAATGCAATTTATTTGAAATAAATTTTCGACCAGCGCGCGCGGCCCCGAAAACACCGAGTTTGTACGGTGAACCGCGTAACTTCATGGTCAGCACGCGGTGGGATTTCTGATCCGCGCCTAAAAAACGCCGCCGATCATCGGAAATGATCGGCGGCGTTTTGGTCTGCCGGAGCGTGTTCATAAACCCCAGACAGCAAAAAGCCCGCTCGATGAGCGGGCTTCCTGTGGTACCTGGCGTTCAGCGTTCCAGGTGACCGAATATGGCGCAGCGGACGGGACTCGAACCCGCGACCCCCGGCGTGACAGGCCGGTATTCTAACCGACTGAACTACCGCTGCGCGTAACACTTGAAGCGAATGGTGGGTGATGACGGGATCGAACCGCCGACCCTCTGCTTGTAAGGCAGATGCTCTCCCAGCTGAGCTAATCACCCTTCGTTTCGGTGTGGCGCGCATTCTACGGAGCGACCCCAGGTCTGGCAAGCACTTTCTTAAATCTTTTTTTTGATAGCTTCCAATGGCTTAGGCAGGGTTGGCCTCAGCCGCTATCAAGAGAATAATGCCCCCCTTTGTATAAAGGAGAGACTCACCCCATGTGGTTCAAGAACCTGCTTATCTATCGCCTGACCCAAGATCTGCCTGTTGATGCCGAGGCGTTGGAAGCGGCCATGGCCACCAAACTGGCGCGCCCATGTGCAAGCCAGGAGTTGACCACTTACGGTTTCATCGCCCCCTTCGGCAAAGGTGAGGATGCTCCCCTGGTCCACGTCAGCGGTGACTTCCTGCTGATCGCCGCGCGCAAGGAAGAACGCATCCTGCCGGGTAGCGTGGTGCGTGATGCCCTCAAAGAGAAAGTCGAGGAAATCGAAGCCGAGCAAATGCGCAAGGTCTATAAAAAGGAACGGGACCAGATCAAGGATGAAATCATCCAGGCGTTCCTGCCGCGCGCCTTTATCCGCCGCTCGTCGACCTTCGCCGCCATCGCGCCGAAACAGGGCCTGATCCTGGTCAACTCGGCCAGCCCGAAACGCGCCGAAGACCTGCTCTCCACCCTGCGTGAAGTGATCGGCACCCTGCCGGTGCGCCCACTCACCGTAAAAACCGCGCCAACCGCCATCATGACCGACTGGGTCACCACCCAGAAACCGGCCGATGACTTCTTCGTCCTCGACGAATGCGAACTGCGCGACACCCACGAAGACGGCGGCATCGTGCGTTGCAAGCGCCAGGACCTGACCAGCGAAGAAATCCAGCTGCACCTGAGCACCGGCAAAGTCGTGACCCAACTGTCCCTGGCCTGGCAGGACAAGCTGTCCTTCATGCTCGACGACAAGATGACCGTCAAGCGCCTGAAGTTCGAAGACCTGCTGCAAGACCAGGCGGAACAGGACGGTGGTGAAGAAGCCCTGGGCCAACTGGATGCCAGCTTCACCCTGATGATGCTGACCTTCGGTGACTTCCTGCCGGCGTTGATCGAAGCCCTCGGCGGCGAAGAAACCCCGCAGGGCATCTAAGCCGTGTGAAGATCAAAATGTGGGAGGGGCAAGTCGAATCGTCGCACCGCCCCTCCCACATTTGATCGCATTTGCATTTCAAAAATCGAATAAAAAAGGACACCCCCATGCGCGCACTCGCCGCCTTGAGCCGCTTCGTCGGCAATACCTTCGCCTACTGGGTGTTGATATTTGCCGTGCTGGCCTTCTTCGAACCCAACGGGTTCATCGGCCTGAAAAGCGCCATCGTCCCGCTGCTGGGCCTGGTGATGTTCGGCATGGGGCTGACCCTCAAACTTGAAGACTTCGCCGAAGTCGCTCGCCACCCGTGGCGCGTGGCCCTGGGCGTAGTCGCACACTTCGTGATCATGCCGGGCGTGGCCTGGCTGCTGTGCCAGGCCTTCCACCTGCCGCCGGAAATTGCCGTTGGGGTGATCCTGGTCGGCTGCTGCCCAAGCGGCACCTCATCCAACGTGATGACCTGGCTGGCCCGTGGCGACCTGGCGCTGTCGGTGGCCATCGCCGCCGTCACCACCCTCCTCGCCCCGCTGCTCACCCCGGCGCTGATCTGGCTGCTGGCCTCGGCCTGGCTGCCGGTGTCGTTCATGGAGTTGTTCTGGTCGATCCTGCAAGTGGTGCTGCTGCCGATCGTGCTCGGCGTTGTCGCGCAACGCGTGCTCGGCGAGCGGGTGCACCATGCGGTGGAGGTGCTGCCGTTGGTGTCAGTGGTCAGCATCGTGATCATCGTCGCCGCAGTAGTGGCGGCGAGCCAGGCGAAGATCGCCGAATCGGGCCTGCTGATCATGGCCGTGGTGATGTTGCATAACAGCTTCGGCTACCTGCTGGGCTACTTCACCGGCCGCGTGTTCAAACTGCCATTAGCCCAACGCAAGTCGCTGGCGCTGGAGGTGGGCATGCAGAACTCCGGGCTGGGCGCCGCATTGGCCAGCGCGCACTTTTCTCCGTTGGCGGCGGTGCCGAGCGCGCTGTTCAGTGTCTGGCACAATATTTCCGGGGCGTTGCTATCGACCTACTTCCGCCGCATGAGCGAGAAGGAAGACCGTCGCATGCTGGAAAACACCCCGCAAACTTGATCGCATGATCCATTTTCGGCACTCTACCGAGCTTCGCGGGGACGACCTCGCGACGCTCTCGAGCGCACATCAGGGGACGACCCCGCTTTTGCAAGGGAGGTCATCATGTCCTGGATCATTCTATTGTTTGCCGGCTTGTTTGAAGTCGGCTGGGCCGTCGGCCTGAAGTACACCGACGGTTTCAGCAAGCCGCTGCCCACGGCGCTGACGATTGCCGCCATGGCCATCAGCCTCGGCCTGCTTGGCCTGGCCATGAAGGAGCTGCCGCTGGGCACCGCCTATGCCATCTGGACTGGCGTGGGAGCGGTGGGCACGGTGATTGCCGGGATTATCCTGTTCGGGGAATCCATGGCGTTGTTCCGGCTGGCCAGTGTGGCGTTGATCATTTGCGGGCTTGTCGGGCTCAAGATCAGCGCTTAGGCCACTACCACCATCGGGGGCAAGTCGAATCGTCGCACCGCCTCCCACACTAGACCGCGATCGTCAGAACAACGTGATCAAATGTGGGAGGGGGCATGCCCCGATGAGGCCGGTACATCCAGCACAGAACTACCTGACACTCCCCCGCAAAGCGCCAACGACCTCCTGCAATCTGGCAGGCGTCGGACCCTCCACCGGCTCACCCGCCACCAGCACGACGCGCGACCAGATGCGATGGAAGAAGCCTTTGTTCGGATCGCGACTGAAGAAACTCCCCCACAACCCCTGCAACGCCATCGGGATCACCGGCACCGGGGTCTCCTCAAGAATGCGCGTCACGCCACCACGGAACTCGTTCATCTCGCCGTCAGCCGTCAACTTGCCTTCCGGGAAGATACACACCAACTCTCCGTCCTTCAGGTATTGGGCAATCCGCGTGAAGGCTTTTTCGTAGATCTGGATATCCTCATTGCGCCCGGCAATCGGGATCGCCCCCGCGGTGCGGAAGATAAAATTCAGCACCGGCAAGCGGTAGATCTTGTAGTACATGACGAAGCGAATCGGCCGACGCACCGCGCCGCCAATCAACAGCGCATCGACAAACGACACGTGGTTACACACCAGCAACGCCGCGCCTTCATCCGGGATCAGCTCAAGGTTGCGATGCTCCACGCGATACATAGAGTGGCTGAGCAGCCAGATCATGAAGCGCATGGTGAACTCGGGGACGATCTTGAAGATGTAGGCGTTGACCGCGATGTTGAGCAACGACACCACCAGGAACAGCTCAGGAATCGACAACTTGGCCACGCTCAGCAGCAGGATCGAGACAATCGCCGAGACCACCATGAACAGCGCGTTGAGAATGTTGTTGGCGGCGATCACCCGCGCTCGTTCGTGCTCGGCGGTGCGCGACTGGATCAGTGCATACAGCGGCACGATATAGAATCCGCCAAACACCCCCAGGCCGAGGATATCCAACAACACCCACCACGCCTGGCCGTAGCTGAGCACCGCCAGCCAGTCATTGGCCTGGACGTTCTGCGGGAAGCCGCCCGAATGCCACCACAGCAGCAGGCCGAACACGGTCAGGCCAAAGGAGCCAAACGGCACCAGGCCGATCTCCACCTTCCGCCCGGAGAGTTTTTCGCACAGCATCGAGCCCAGGGCGATGCCCACCGAGAACACCGTAAGGATCAGCGTCACCACGGTTTCGTCGCCGTACAACCACTCCTTGGCATAGGCTGGGATTTGCGTCAGGTAGATCGCGCCGACAAACCAGAACCATGAGTTACCGACGATGGAGCGCGACACCGCCGGGGTCTGGCCCAAGCCCAGGCGCAAAGTCGCCCAGGATTGGCTGAAGATGTTCCAGTCCAGGCGCAGTTGCGGGGTGGACGCCGCCGCGCGCGGAATGCTGCGGCTGGCCAGGTAACCCAGCACCGCCACGCCGACGATCGCCGCCGACACCACCGGCGCATAGTGGGTGGAAGACATCATGATCCCTGCGCCAATGGTGCCGGCCAGGATCGCCAGGAACGTGCCCATCTCCACCAGACCGTTGCCGCCCACCAATTCATCGTCGTGCAGGGCCTGGGGCATGATCGAATACTTCACCGGGCCGAACAGCGCCGAGTGCGTGCCCATGGCGAACAGCGCCAGCAGCATCAGTTCCAGGTGATTGAACAGAAAGCCCGTCGCGCCGACGGCCATGATCACAATCTCGCCAATCTTGATCGCGCGGATCAACGCATCCTTGTTGAATTTCTCGCCAAACTGGCCGGCCAGCGCCGAGAACAGGAAGAAGGGCAAGATGAACAACAGCGCGCACAGGTTGACCCAGATCGAGCGGTCACCGTCGATGGTGAGCTTGTAGAGAATCGCCAGGATCAGCGATTGCTTGAAGATGTTGTCGTTGAAAGCGCCCAGCAACTGGGTGATGAAAAACGGCAGGAAACGCCGTGTGCGCAGCAAGGTGAATTGTGAGGGGTGGCTCATCGTCCGTGTTCCTGCGTGGCCTGTTATTGATCAGGCCACGACTTTACCTAATCGCGCTTACTTATTCCCTAGTCCTGCAATACACGGCGAAACAAAAAGCTCACCTTTATAGGCGCCCTGCACAGTGCGCTTGGCAACGACCAGCCACATCAGCGTCAACGCGCCCACCAGCACACTGCCAAATGCGCTGAAGAAGCCCAGGTGCAACAGGCTCGACAGCTTCAACGTGGCCAGGGCATATACCCCCAGCGGGAAGGTAAAACCCCACCACCCCAGGTTGAACGGGATACCGGCGCGCAGGTAACGCAGGGTGATCAGCACCGCGATCAGCATCCACCACAAGCCGAAGCCCCACAGGGTCATACCCGCCACCAGGCCCAGGCCGTTGGCCATTTCACCGACGCCGGGCAAGCCATTGGCGGCAAAGATCGCCGGCGCATCGCCGCCCAGCACCAACATACCCAGGGCACCGGTACCGATGGGGCCGAGGGCCAGCCAGCTCGATGCGGCCATATTGGCGTGAGGCAATTTATGCAAGGCCATGCGCAGCATCAGGATGGTCAGGATACTGAACGCCACCGGCAGGGAGAACGCCCACAGCACGTAGCTGGTCACCAGCATCACCAGTTGCGAATGGGCGTCGACCAGATGCGGCGCCAGCAGGCCACCACTGGCCGCCGCCACTTCGGCCGCGACCACCGGCAACAGCCATACGGCGGTCATCTGGTCGATGCTGTGTTCCTGGCGGGTGAACATCATGAACGGGATCAGCACGCCGCAGGCCAGGGACATGGCCACATCCAGCCACCAGAGCAGCTCGGCCAGGGGCAGCACATCACTCCCCCAGCGTGGCAGGCCGAACAACAACAATCCGTTAAGGATGGTCGCCAGGCCCATGGGGATAGTGCCGAAGAACATCGAGACGGTGGAGTGCCCGAAAATCCGCCGGGCCTCGTGGAAAAACATCACCCAACGCGCCGCATACAGGGCACTGAACAGCAGGAACAAGCCTATGGTGAACAGCCACAGCCCTTCGGCAATGGCGCGCAAACCCGGCAGGTCGAACGGTAATTGAGCCAGGGCCAGCGCAAGCACGCCGGTGCCCATGGTCGCGGCAAACCAGTTGGGGGTGAACTGGCGAATCACTTCCCGGGGACGGGCCAGGTGACTGAAGGGCTTGTAGCTGATGGTATTCGAGCAGGTCATGATGGCAATCCTCTTCCTCGCATGAGGTTGAGGCCATGGTAGAACCTGATCGAATATCTATATAACGGGTAATATCTCTAACTGTTATCTGTTTTACCGATATGCACTCAAACGCTGCCTTCGCTTTCGATCACCAGGATGCGCGCAGGGCCCTGGGGATGCGCCACATGTTCGGTGCCGACGCCGGCGTAGAAAATATCGCCCACGGCCAACTCAGCCAACTGCTCCATGCCGCCGTCGCGGTAGTGCATATGCACCCGGCCATCGAGCACCACGAACACTTCCTCACCATCGTTGACGTGCCAGCGGTACGGCTGGTCGGTCCAGTGCAAACGGGTGGTGATGCCGTTCATGTTGGCGATATCCAGCGCCTCCCAGGCGCGGCTGCCGGTGAAGTCCTTGCTGCGGATGATCTTCATGCTTGAATCTCAAGGCGGTCGGAGATCGCCGATTATGAGCGCATCACGGGCTCGATGTCGCCTTGGTGCGGGTGTAATCCTGCAGCAGCAGCGCCGCCAAGGCACTGAGTGCCAGCACGATCAGCGACACGCCATACGCATCGGTGGTCGCGATCAACCCGAAGGTGCGCGTCAGGTTGCCCGCCAACAGCGATGGCACACAGAACGCCAGGTAACTCAGGACGTAGAACGCCGACATCAAGCCGGCGCGCTCATGGGGCAAGGCCAATGGTACAACGCTGCGCAAGGCGCCGAGGAACCCGGCCCCAAAACCACTGCCGGCGATCAGCGTCGCAAGGAAAAACAACGGCAGGCTGGCAGCGTGCACGGCACTGAGGATCAGCGCGACGCCCACCGCCAGCAACACGGCGCCCAGGCGCAAGGTCTTGTCCGCCGGGCGATTGCGCAGGCTGAAAATCATCAGCGCACCACTCAAGGTCAACACCGCTACCAGCCCGCCGCCGATCAGATTGGACGTCGACCCCGTGGCCGCCCGCACCAGCGAAGGCGCCAGGGACAGATAGAACCCGCCCATGGCCCACACGGCGATATCCACCGGCAGCGCAATCCATAGCGCGCGGCGCGCCTGGAGCGGCACATGCAAGGTGGGCCACAACGAGGCCAACGCGCCAGGGATCCGACTGACGGTTTCCGGCAGGCGCCACACATACACGGCCTGCAACACCATCAGGCTCAAGAGTGTCCAGTAGATCAAGGTGGTGGGAAACGGCGCGAATTCCACCAGCAGGCTGCACCCCATGGCGCCACACGCCATCCCCAGCAAGGGCGCGACGCTGTTGATCAGCGGCCCGTGCTGGCGGTCGGTATCGAGCAGCGCGGCACCCAGTACCGCCGTGGCCATGCCGGTGGCGAAACCTTGCAGGGTCCGCGCGGCGATCAGCCAGGCCACGCTGTCTTCATGGATAAACAGCAGCATCGCCAGCATCTCGAGGAGCAGTGCGGTGAAGATCACCGGCTTGCGCCCCAGGTGGTCCGACAGCGAACCTACGGTCAGCAACGCCACCAGCAGGCTCAAAGCGTATACCCCGAAGATCAGGGTCAGCATGCCCGCTGAAAAATGCAGGCCCTCCTGATACAGGTGATACAACGGCGTCGGCGCACTGGAAGCCGCCAGGAACGTCAGCAAAGTGATCGCCAGGAACACCAGGCTGGAACGGTGTGAAGTCAGGTTGGACATGGGCACGCTCCGCTAAAGCTAATATTTTGCTTTTGCGCAGTGTGCGACCGATCAGGGCTTAAAGCAAATTCTTTGTGTTAAGGTCACACCCATGGCGATAAAAGAAGGCCTCCGCCCGGGGGGCCGCAGTGCCCGGGTACAAGAGTCCGTCCATTCGGCGGTGCGTGAACTGCTGGAAACCCATGAGCGTTCCAGTGTCACCGTGCCGATGATTGCCGCGCGCGCGGGCGTCACCCCCTCAACCATCTACCGACGCTGGGGCGACCTCTCCGTGTTGCTCGCGGACGTGGCCCTGGCCCGCATGCGCCCCGACAGCGAGCCGGCCAACACCGGCAGCCTGCGTGGCGACCTGCAAGCCTGGGCCGAGCAATACCTGGATGAAATGAGTTCGGAGCCGGGGCGCAACATGATGCGCGATGTGCAGTGCCGGGCTACGCCTGGGTACTGCGTGAGCATCCTCAGCGGGCAGTTCCAGGCGATTGTCGATCGCTACCCGCACGACACGCCGCCACCGCCCAGCGTGGATCACCTGATCAACCTGCTGGCGGCACCGACGGTGTTTCGTATTCTGTTCTCGAGCACACCGCTGACGGTTGAAGAACTGCACGAGCTGATCGAGCTGGCATTGCAGACCTGACACACATCTAAATGTGGGAGGGGGCTTGCTCCCGATAGCGGCCTGACAGTCAGCCTTGCACTGACTGATCCACCGCTATCGGAGAGCAAGCCCCCTCCCCCCATTTTTCCCCACGTTCAGGTCGGTGCTCAGGTACGCATCCCGCGCCCGCTCACCAGCAACTTCGCGCAACCGATATACAACACCACCGTGGCCACGATCATGAAGGTGATCGCCACGCTGATCTTGATGTCCGACACCCCAAGGATGCCGTAGCGGAACGCGTTGACCATGTGCAGCACCGGGTTGGCCAGGGACACGGTCTGCCAGAACGGCGGCAGCAAGGTGATGGAGTAGAACACCCCGCCCAGGTAGGTCAGTGGGGTCAGCACGAACGTCGGGATGATCGAGATATCGTCGAAGTTGCGTGCAAACACTGCGTTGATAAACCCCAGCAACGAGAAGATCGTCGCCGTCAGCACCACCACCAACAGGGTGACCCCCAGGTGGTGCACTTGCAGGTGGGTGAAGAACAGCGACAGCAAGGTCACGATCACACCGACCATCAAGCCTCGCAGCACGCCACCCAGTGTGTAGCCGATCAGGATGGTGTGTGGCGACACCGGCGAGACCATCAGTTCTTCGATGGAACGCTGGAATTTGCTGCCGAAGAAACTGGAGACCACGTTGCCGTAGGAGTTGGTGATCACCGACATCATGATCAGGCCGGGCACGATGTACTCCATATAGGTGAAGCCACCCATGTCGCCGATCTGCCGGCCGATCAGGTTACCGAAGATCACGAAGTACAGGACCATGGTGATCGCCGGTGGCAGCAGGGTCTGCGGCCAGATCCGGGTGAAGCGCTTCACTTCGCGATAGACAATGGTCTGCAGCGCGACGAGGTTGGGTTGCAGTTCAGAACTCATACCGCCACCTTCGCCAGGTTTTTTTCCACCAGGGACACGAACAACTCCTCAAGGCGATTGGTTTTGTTACGCAGGCTCAACACTTCGATGTTCTGGGTCGCCAATTGGCTGAACAACGCAGTGATGCCCATGGCTTTGTCCACCTGGACTTCCAGGGTGTGGCCGTCGACCAGGCGAGTCGGGTAGCCAACCAGTTGCGGCGGTACCGACAGGTTGTTTTTCAGGTCGAGCACGAACGTCTCCACATGCAACTGGCTCAGCAGGTTACGCATGCTGGTGTTCTCGACGATGGTGCCGTGGTCGATGATGCCAATGTTGCGGCACAGCTGCTCGGCCTCTTCCAGGTAGTGGGTGGTGAGGATGATGGTGATGCCTTTCTCGTTCAGCTCGGTGAGGAAGGTCCACATCGAGCGACGCAGTTCGATGTCCACCCCGGCGGTGGGCTCATCGAGGATCAACAGGCGCGGTTCGTGCACCAGCGCGCGGGCGATCATCAGGCGCCGCTTCATACCGCCGGAGAGCGAACGCGAAGGCACGTCGCGCTTGTCCCACAGGCCCAGCTGGGTCAGGTACTGTTCGGCGCGTTCCTTGGCGATTTTCGCCGGAATGCCGTAGTAACCGGCCTGGGTCACGACAATGTCGAAGGTCTTTTCAAACTGGTTGAAGTTGAATTCCTGGGGCACCACACCGATGCAACGCTTGAGCGCCGCCGGGGATTGGTCCAGGTCGTGGCCAAAAATATTCACCGTGCCGCTGGTCTTGTTGACCAGGGTCGAAAGGATACCGATGGTGGTGGATTTGCCGGCACCGTTGGGGCCAAGCAAGGCGAAGAAATCACCTTCGGCAACGTCCAGATCGATACCACTCAGGGCCTGGAAACCGTTGCCGTAGGTTTTGGTTAGCTGCCGGATGGACAGAGCGGAACTCATATCGGAATACGCACCAAAGAAGGGAATAGGAACAATAGATGAGGGCGCAGCCCACGTAGTTCAACGGCGGCGCATGACAAGCATGGTGCTTGCCCGCGCCGCACAAGTACAGTCACCTGTATTAATAGTCAGTATTAAGTCAACGCGGTCATGACCGCTTTGCGGTAGGCCGGCCGTTGTTGCAGGCGCTGGTACCAGGCCTCTAGATGGGGCATCGAAGGGCGTTCGATGGGCATTTCAAACCAGGCGTAGATAAAGCAGCCCAGGGGGATATCACCCATGCCGATCTCATTACCTGACAGGTAGGGTTGGGTGGCAAGGGCCTGGTCGACGGTTTTGAGCGCATCGATGCAGGCCTGGCGCCCGGCGTGGATGGTGTCCCAGTTCTGTTTGTCAGCGGGCGTGCGCACAATGCCCCAGAACACGCTCTTGAACGGTTCGGCGAGGGTCGACGTGGTCCAATCCATCCATTTTTCCGCGTTGGCCCGCGCCTTCAGGTCGCTCGGGTACCAGCTGGATGCCTGCTTGGCGCAGAGGTAACGCACGATGGTGTTGGACTCCCACAGGACAAAATCGCCATCTTCGATCACCGGCACCCGGCCATTGGGGTTCAACGCCCGGTATTGCGGCGTGTCGACCACGCCAAAAGCCCCGCCCGCATCAATTGCCTCATAGTCCAGGCCGAGTTCCTCGGCGCACCACAGTGCTTTCCTGACGTTTGATGAATTTTTACGACCCCAGATTTTCAGCATGACCGTGCCTTATTGTGAATGAACATGGCTGGATGAACGCAGCAGCATACGCCGCTTCACGCGCGGCTTAAATCACTGCGCAGATCGCCCAGCAGGCTCGGCATGTCGTCGGTAAACAGGTGCGGGTAACACTGCTGGAGATGGGCGAAGAAGAAAGCCTCGGGCACATCGGGAAATTGCCCATGATCCACCACGTATTCCATCGAGCGTTGCCCCTGGCGGTTGAACGCATGGAAAACACTGTCATTGATCCCGTCGAACTCCAGCGGCGGCACATCGAACAGCTCACACAATTGCTGGTTGAACGCAGGCGTCGCCTTGACCCAGCGGCCGTTCAAATAAAGCTCGGTGTAGCCGTGCATGGCGAACACATCACTTTTGAGCAGCGCAATCAGGCGCGGCGTCGACAGATGATTGCGCACGTCCGCCAGGCCGATGCGCGCCGGAATGCCGCAGTGCCGCGCACAGGCGGCGAGCAAGGTGGCCTTGGGCACGCAATAGCTTTCGGCAGCCGCCAGGGCGAAGCTGGCGTTCAAGGTGCCTGGGTCGCGGCTGAAGGTGTAGGGGTTGTAGCGCACCGCCTCCCGTACGGCGTAATACAGGGCGACTGCCTGGTCACTTAAAACCGTGCGGGTACCGCGGTGTTTTTCGGCGAACTCCACCACGGCAGGGTGGTCACTATCGATGAAGCGGCTGGGACTCAGGTACGTATCCATGAGCTTGATCTCCGAGGGAAGCCTGGAGTTTAACGACAGGTGTGCCATGGAGATAACGACGAATCGGCCAAATGTCGGCGCCTGGTGATCGGTGATCCCACGGTGTTCCCAGTACCACTCGTAACGCCTGATCACCGCGCTTTCTCGGATGCCGACTAAGCTCAATGGTGGTTTTGCCCCTGGTTTCATGGAGGATTGAATATGCTGTTGTTGTGGATACTGGTTCTGGTGGTCGGCATTGCCTACCTGGCACACCGCCGCACCGCGCCTCTGCCTGCCCTGGGCGTGGTCGCCGTTTACCTGCTGGCGATGGGCGCCTGGAGCCACGCACCGGGTTGGCTGCTGCTGATCTTCTGGGTGCTGATCGCCCTTGTCGCCGCGCCGCTGCTGCTGCCAGACCTGCGCCGCCAATACTTCACCAAGCCGCTGTTCAGCTGGTTCCAGAAAGTCCTGCCGCCGATGTCCGAGACCGAGCGCGACGCGATCGATGCGGGCACCGTGTGGTGGGACGGCGAACTGTTCAGTGGTCGCCCCGACTGGGACAAACTGCTGGCCTACCCCAAGGCGCAACTGACCGAAGAAGAGCAGGCCTTCATCGACGGCCCCACCGAAGCCCTCTGCGCCATGGTCAGCGACTGGGAAATCGGCCAGGCCATGGACCTGCCACCCGCTGCCTGGGAGCACATCAAGACCCACGGTTTCTTCGCCCTGATCATCCCCAAGGAATATGGCGGCAAGGGTTTCTCCGCCTACGCCCACTCCCAGGTGGCCATGAAGCTCGCCACCCGCAGCGGCGACCTGGCCTCCACGGTGATGGTGCCCAACTCCCTCGGCCCGGCCGAACTGCTGCTGCACTACGGCACCGACGAACAACGCAACCACTACCTGCCACGCCTGGCCCGTGGCGACGATATTCCGTGCTTCGCCCTCACCGGCCCGCTGGCGGGCTCCGACGCCGGCGCCATGCCCGACACCGGGGTGATCTGCAAGGGTGAATGGGAAGGCAAGGAAACCCTGGGCCTGCGCCTGAACTGGGAAAAACGCTACATCACCCTCGGCCCTGTCGCGACCCTGCTCGGCCTGGCCTTCAAGGCCCATGACCCGGACCACCTGCTGGGTGAAGAAGAAGACCTCGGCATCAGCCTGGCGCTGATCCCGACCGATACGCCCGGGGTCAACATCGGCCGCCGCCACCTCCCCCTGGGCGCGGCATTCATGAATGGCCCCAACTCGGGCAAGGATGTGTTCATCCCCCTGGAATTCCTGATCGGCGGCCAGGAAATGCTCGGCAAGGGCTGGATGATGTTGATGAACTGCCTGTCGGTAGGCCGCTCGATCTCCCT
Source organism: Pseudomonas sp. G11 (assembly GCF_029457515.1). NCBI lineage: Bacteria > Pseudomonadati > Pseudomonadota > Gammaproteobacteria > Pseudomonadales > Pseudomonadaceae > Pseudomonas > Pseudomonas sp. G11. The sequence continues at coordinate 2,422,622 of NZ_CP120377.1, read as the reverse complement.
GCCCGCCGTCGGCACCGGCGCCGCCAAGTTCACCAGCCTGGTCACCGGCCAATACGCCCAGGTGCGCGAACAGTTCAACGTACCGCTGTCGGCCTTCGAAGGTATCCAGGAAGCCCTGGCACGTATCGGCGGCAATGCGTGGCTGATGGACAGTGCGCGGATGCTCACCGCCAATGCCGTCGACCTCGGGGAAAAACCCTCGGTGCTGTCGGCGATCCTCAAGTACCACCTGACCGAGCGCGGCCGCGAGTGCATCAGCCACGCCATGGACGTTCACGGTGGCAAGGGCATCATCATGGGCCCGAACAACTATCTGGGTCGCAGCTGGCAGGGGGCACCGATCTTCATCACCGTGGAGGGCGCGAATATCCTCTCGCGCAACCTGATGATCTTCGGCCAGGGCGCGATTCGCTGCCATCCCTTCGTGCTCAAGGAAATGGCCCTGGCCGGTCGCGAAGACCACGACCAGGCCCTGAAGGAGTTCGACGGCCTGCTGATGCAGCACATCGGGTTTGCCGTGAGCAACGCGGCCAGCACCCTGGTACTCAACCTCGGTGTCGGGCATTTCGAAAAAGCCCCGGGCAACCGTTTGAGCCAGCGCTACTTCCGTGCGCTGAACCGCCAGGCCGCCGCGTTCGCGCTGCTCGCCGACCTGAGCATGATGCTGCTGGGCGGCGAATTGAAACGCCGCGAACGCCTGTCAGCGCGCCTGGGTGATGTGCTGAGCCATATGTACCTGGCCTCGGCGGCGCTCAAGCGTTACCACGACCTGGATTCGCCGGACCACCTCGAACCGCTGTTCACCTGGGCCATGGAAGAAAGCCTCGGCGAGTCGGAGCGCGCACTGGATGAACTGCTGAGCAACTTCCCGAGCAAGGTGCTTGGCTGCCTGCTGCGGGTGATCGTATTCCCGTTCGGCCGTCGCCATACGGGGCCATCCGATGCGCTGGATGCCGAGGTGGCCGCGGTCATCGGCCGTGCCAAGGGCGACCCGACGCTCGAGGAGTTGCTGGCCGGCTGCTATCGCCCGCAATCGGTGGACGATCCCGTAGGCGCCCTGCAACACGCCTACGACCTGCTCGGCGCCAGTCATCCGCTGCAAAAGAAACTGCATGCTGCGCTCAAGAGCGGCCAGGTCAAACCGACGTCCGGCGAGCCTGCCATCGACGCGGCGCTGCACGCCGGGGTGCTGCAACCGGCCGAAGCGCAGACCCTGCGCGACGCCGAGGCGGCACGGCGCAAGGTGATCGACGTGGATGATTTCAGCAAGGAAGAACTGGCCCAGGCAGAGGGCAAGGTCCGCTGAGTCCAGCGGTCATATAAAAACGGGCGCTGGGGCTATATACTCCTGCGCCCGTTTTTGCTTTAGAGGACTTATCTCGTGTCCAACGTCGTTGCCGATCATCTCGTCTTGCTCGACCACCTGCGCAGTATCCTGGTTGCCGTCGGCGAAGCCGAACAGGTGCCCGAGGAAAGCCACACCCTGTTCCTCGAACGCTTTGACGAACTGCGCGCCCTGCTGCCGATCGACCCGATCGAAAGCCAGTACCTGGGCCAGGACCTGATGAGCCAGGTCATCCTGCGCTACCCGCAGATCGCCCACCTGGTGCCGCGCGACCTGCTGTGGTTCTTTGGCGGCGACTGCCTGCACTTCATGCCCGACGAAGAATTGGACCTGTACGAGGCCCTGGAAGAACGTCGCTTCGAAGCCGAACAGAACGACGAACCGTTCGACTGGAACCAGGAAAAGCAACTGCTGGCCATGCCACAGGACCAGAGCAAGCACTGATCCTTCAAGGCACTGCTGAACTGAATGTGGGAGCAAGCCCCTCAACCCTCAAATAAGTCACTGATGATTAAGAATTAAAATATCTTCTTAAATGACGGCTTTTTTACGGCGAGCGGGCCCGTTGTGGCAAGCAGGCTTGTTGTGGCAAGCAGGCCTGTTGTGGCGAGCGGGCTTGCCCCGCGTTGGGCTGCGAAGCAGCCCCAATAAGGCCACCGCATTTCTTCTGGTAGAACTGGGAGACTGGTATTAGGGCCGCTACGCGCCCCAACGCGGGGCAAGCCCGCTCGCCACAACAGGCCTGCTTGCCACAACAGGCCCGCTCGCCACAGGGTTTCCAGTTTGCTGTACGACAGCGCTACGTCAGAGATTCAGCGGGGGCTCAACGTCGGCTCCTTCGCCATGCACGCCACCAGATAATCGATAAACACCCGCAACTTCGGCGGCAGATACCGCGTTGGCGAATGCAGCAACCACGCCTGGCCATGGTAGGACGCAATAAAATCCCACGCGGGCAACACCTGCACCAAGCGCCCTTCCTCCAAGGCATGCCGCGCGGTGAAATACGGCAAGCTGCCAATCCCCACATGCTGCAACACGGCATCGAGCCGCACGCCCGTGTGGTTTGCCGCATAACGCCCACGCACGCCGACCGTCACCGCCCTGCCGCCCTGGCGAAATTTCCAGCGTGAATCCCCCGGGGTTTCCCCCAGGTAGATACAACTGTGTCCTAACAAATCCTGGGGATGGCCAGGCGTGCCGTGCTCGGCCAGATACTGGGGTGTCGCGCACAGCAAGTGCTCGATGGGCAGCAGTTGCCGCCCCACCAGCCCAGGCGGCGGGCTGTCGGTGATGCGGATGCTCAGGTCGACGTTGTCGTCAATCAGGTCCACATGCCGATCCTCCAGGATCAGTTGCACATCCACCTTGGGATAACGCCGCAGAAACTCCGGCATATGCGGATGCACCACAAAACGCCCCACCGCCTTGGGCACGCTGACCCGCACCAGGCCCTCGGGCTCGTGGGTGAACTGGCCGCTGATTTCCATCACCGAGCGCGCCGCGTTGACCATCTCCTGGCAACGCTTGAACACTTCTTCGCCGCCCTCGCTCAAACGCAACTTGCGCGTGGTGCGCTGCAGCAGGCGAGTCGCCAGCGCCTGTTCGAGTCGCGAAATACTCCGGCTCACCGCCGACGGCGAAACACTCAATTGCCGCGCCGCTGCGGAGAAACTGCCGGCTTCCACCACTTTGACGAAGATCGCCATTTCACCCAGCAGCGGCAAGGGAAGATTGATGCTCATGACGCACAGGTCCATTGATAATTCAGCGGATTATCACTCATTCACGCACTATTTATACTGCCCGCAGAACCTTGATGCGGATGTAGAGAATGACCGAGCGCCTGTTTTTCACCCACGACCACCTCACAGCCGAGCTTGAAGTGCTGAGCTGCACGCCGCACGCAGGGCAATTTGCCGTCATCCTGCTATCGACGATTTTCCACCCCCAGGGCGGTGGCCAACCGTTCGACACGGGCTGGCTTGGCGGCAGTCAGGTAGTGCGGGTCACCCAAGAGGCCGATCGCGTGGTGCACTATGTCGACCAGCCGGTGGAACCGGGCCCGATCACGGCGCGGGTCGATGAGCAACGTCGCACCCTGCATACCCGCCTGCATTCCGCCGGCCACTTGATCGGCAATGTCGGCGAAACACTCGGCTGGATGCCGATCAAGGCGCACCATTGGCCAGGCGAAGGCAAGATCACGTTTATTCGTGGCGAACAGGCCCAGACCATGGACGCCGAAGCCATTCAGCAGCAGGTCAACCAATGGATCGCCGCCGACTTCCCGCGCCATATGACGCTGGAAGATGGCACCCGGGAAGTCGGCTTTGGCGAACTGCCCGCCTATGCCTGCGGCGGTACCCATGTGCAAGCGTTGAGCGAGCTGGGCCAGGTGACGATCCTGGCGCTGTCGGAGAAAAAGGGCGCGTTGTCCGTTCGCTACGAAATCAACTGACACAACCCATCAGCGGCAAACTCAGTGATAAAAGCACGCCCTAGACCATGATCGCCCCTGCCCGCCCCGGCTCCACTACAAACGACTTGAGCGTCGAAACGGTGGCTGCCGGGTCGCGAGGATCGGTAATCACCCGAAAGTTCGTCAGCATCTTTCGCGCCTCCAATGCCACCGACACATAGCCCCGCTGGCGACTGTCGAAAAACTTCACATGGGGGTTCAGCGGCAGGATCTGGGTGAAGGCGTCATAGGGCGGCCCGTCGGACGTCACCGACGTGCCGACAAACTCGGTGGCGACGACCGGTGAATCCGGGCGATCGCCATCGGCATGCAGGTCCGTGACCCAGAACGAATGGATATCGCCGCCCCAGAACACCGGGTTCTTGACCCGATGACGCTCGATGGACGCCAGCATCCGCGAACGATTAGCCATATAGCCATCCCACCCATCGGTCCAGCGCCCAGGCATGTGGCTGGTCAGGTCGCGTTGGGTCAGCGGTGCCACCAGCAGGTCCTGGGCGATCACATTCCACTGCGCCTTGGACTGGGCGAAGCCCTGGTCCAGCCAGGCCTCCTGCTGCCACCCCAGCATCGTGCGCCCTGGGTCACGCAAGTCGGCGCACGTATTGGCCGCTACATGCCCCTGGTGGCTGCCATTGGCGAGGATGCACGGTTGTTCGGAGCGATACTGGCGGCCGTCGAGTACGTGGAAACGCGCCAATCGTCCATAGTCCAGGCGTCGGTAGATACGCATGTCCGAGCCGTGGGGCAGGCTGCTGGCGCGCAGCGGCATATGTTCGTAGAACGCCTGGTAGGCCGCTGCGCGTTGCTGGAGAAATTGTGCCACTGGAATCCTGGGGTCCTGGGACCAGCGGTTGGCGTAGTCGTTCTGCACCTCATGATCGTCCCAGGTGGCCACGCTGGGGGCCGCGGCGTGCAGCGCCTGCAGGTCCGGATCGGTTTTGTACAGGGCGTAGCGGTTGCGGTAATCCGTCAGGCTCACCGCATTGCCACTGCCATGGGGACGAATGATCTTGCCCGAATCGGCCGCATAGGAATTGTCATAGATGTAGTCGCCGAGGAAGAACACCAGGTCGGGTTGCTCCGCCGCCAAGTGGCGATAGGCGCTGAAATAACCACGCTCCCAGTGCGAGCACGAAACAAACCCCACGTGTGCCGATGCCATCGCATCCCGTGGCGGCGCCGTACGCGACTGCCCCACCGGGCTCTGCGCCCCCAGCCCCTCGAACTGGTACCAATACGGCCTGCCCGCCACCAACCCCGCGACCTCCACATGCACCGAATGGGCAAACCGCTCGGTGGCCATCACCTCGCCCTGGCGCACAATGCGTGTCATCGCCGCATCGCTGGCCACTCGCCAACGCACCGGCACCGCACGCCTCAAGCCACCCTGGCCATCGACCGCATTGAACAACGGCGCCAGGCGTGTCCAGATCACAAAGCCATCTGGCAGCGGATCGCCAGACGCCACGCCCAAGGTGAACGGATAGTCGACTCCCGCACTGCGGGCGAACGGGCTGAGAATCGAAAACGTGGTAGCCACCGCCAGCCCGGCAAGTACCCGGCGGCGGCCAAGATCAATCTCGCCGCTCATGACCGAGACTCCCAGCCACCCAAGTGCCCGTAGTGATGAGTAGCGTTGATGCGCAGGCTAACGATGCCCACCAACGCGTCTATGTCACGCCGATGCATGCCCAGGCTAATCAAGCCCAGGGAACGAAATTTTTCCTGCATGCCGTCGATAAAACCATGGGCGTCTTCCAGCGTGTACGGCGACGGAATGCTGGCCGTGTTGTCGGCAACGTTCGGCCCGTTGGCAAGGGCGCACAACGTCTCGGCCTGGGCTTTTTCCAGCGCTCGCAACAGCAGTCGCGAGGTGGAGAGATGTGGCAATTGGCTACTCATTCCAGGGGCGCCTCGATGTAAATTTTTTGAGAATGCCCCCGGTGAGTGTCAGTTTGGTTACACCCCGTAAATGACCGGTAAGTCGTCTGTAAGACGCGTCCTAGAGCCCTCAAAACGTCAACTAAAGTTAACCGTTCGGTCATTTTTCATTGCTAGCGTGTCGCCCCTAATTCAATAACGGGGTAGCGGAATGAGAACCTGGGATGAACCCAAGAAGCGCAAGGCACACATCGAACTGATCCCGATGATCGACGTGATGATGTTCCTCCTGGTGTTTTTCGTACTCGTGAGCCTGAACGTGATTCCGGCGCTCGGTATGAAGACCCAGTTGCCCAGCGCCAGCAGCTCACAACAGCTCAAGCCACAGAACAAATTCATCCTGACCTTGGGCCTGGAAGGCCAACTGCAACTCGACGGCAAAGACCTTACGGTCGACGCTCTGGTACCGGCGCTGAAGGCGGCAGAAAAGCCCGATACCAAGTCGACGATCATCGTCAACAGCGACAAGGGCGTGGAAGTGTCGCGCCTGGTCGAGGTGATGGACACCCTGCGTATGGGTGGCTTTACCTCCGTGTCCATTGCCACGCGTAAGTCCTGATCATGTACGTCCTGTTTCGTGCGCGTCAGCTGCTCGGCAGTGTGCCGGCCCTGATCGCCCTGGTGCTGATTGCACTGGGTATCCAGTCCCAGACGTTGAAAGTCGAGCCGGTGTACGACGAGTCGGCGGTCGAGTTGGCATTGGTCGAACCGGAGCCCGAAGTGGTGCCGGAACCGGTGGTGGAACAAGAGCCGCCACCCCCCGTGATCGAGGACGAAGAGGCCCCACCGCCGCCACCGCCCAAGCCGGAACCCAAGCCCAAGCCAAAACCGCAACCCAAACCGGTGATCACCAAAACCGCGCCCACCGCGCCACCGGTAGCCGCCGCCAAACCGGCACCCCCCGTGATTGCCCCGGCGGCGCCGACACCCGCACCGCCTGCGCCACCGAAAGTCGACAGCCAGGCCCTGGAAGGCGGTTACCTCAAGGGTTTGCGCAATGAGCTGGACACCTACAAGCAATACCCCACCGGACGCCAGGCCTCCCTCGAACGCCCCACCGGCGAGGTCGTGATCTGGCTGCTGGTAGACCGCCAGGGTCGGGTACTCGACTCCGGCTTGCAAACCCAGGCCTCGAGCATGTTGCTCAACCGGGCCGCCACCAACAGCTTGCGTCGTATCAAGCAAGTCAAGCCGTTCCCCGAGCAAGCCTTCGGGGGGCGCAATGAGCAGCGCTTCACCGCCACCTTCAACTACAGCGTGCAATAAGCACCCGACACCAGGACGACAGTGATGAGGTTCACACGGATTCATCTGGCACTCGTTGCCGCAAGCATGGGCCACGGCATGGCCATGGCCGACACCAGCGACAGCGATGTCGGGACCATTGGGGTTCAGGGCAAAGCCACTGCCGGTGGCGGTTATATGGTGCAGGAAGAAAGCATCAAGGCTCGCTCCACCGTGACCAAGGAGGCCCTGGATAAACAGACCGCCACCGGCAATGCGATCGACAAGCTCAAGTACACCCCGGGCTTGAATATCTCCAGTGAAGACAACACCGGCCTCTCGGGCTTTCGCTTCACCATGCGCGGGCTTAACTCCGATCAGGTGGGGATGTCCGTGGACGGTATGCCGATCAACGATTCCGGCAACTACGCGTTGTATTCCAACCTGCTGGGCGACCCGGAAAACATCGACCAGATCTTCGTCACCCAGGGCTCGGCCGAATCCGACGGCCCGCACATCGGTTCCAGCGGCGGCAATATCGGCATCGTGACCATTCGCCCGACCAAGGAAACCGGCGCGTTCGTCAAACAGATCATGGGCAGCAACGCCACGCGCAAGACCTTCGCCCGTCTCAATACCGGCGAGGTCAATGGCCTGAGCAACTGGCTATCGGTGTCCCACACCGAAGGCGAGATGTGGCGTGGTTCAGGTGCCGTGCGGGCGGACAAGGTCGAGTGGAACAGTTTCTTCGATGCGGGCAACGGCAACACCGCCAACCTGATCCTCAAGTACCACGAGCAGGACAACAACAGTTATAGCCAGTTGACCAAGGCCCAATTCCAACAGAACGGCCCTAAGTACGACCCCTACCCCGCCACGCCGACCGTGGGTAGCAACGGTAAGCTCAATAGCTACTACGCCCTGGCGCAGAACCCGTTCCAGACCTTTACCGGCGTGCTCAACACCCAGTTCAAACTGGCCGATAACCTGGCCCTGTCGGTGATCCCGTATTACTTCTGGGGTAACGGCAGCGGCGTCAACTCGTCGAGCTACGCACTCAACCGTGGCTCGAACGCTGGCGGCGTATTCGACCTGAGCAACCTGCCTACCGCAGCGCAATACAACGCCGACGGTTCCTCCACCACCGGCGTGTACTACCGCCCTTCGCGCACGCAGACGTGGCGACCAGGGATTACCACCAAGCTGAACTGGGACCTGGAAGAACACAGCCTGCAATTCGGCTACTGGTACGAACGCGCGCGGCAGAGCCAGACCCAACCGTTCATTGCGCTCAAGAACAACGGCAAACCCACCGACACCTGGCCGGACGGCGACGCCGTGGTCGATGCCAACGGCAATACCGTGCAGGGTCGCGACCGCTTCACCGTCACGCCAGCACAGAAAGTCTGGGCACAGGACACCTGGTATTTCGCCCCCGACTGGACCCTGGTGGCCGGCCTGGCGTACATGAACGTCAAGCGTGACGGTACCAACCACGGCAGCCTCACCGAACAAGCCGAAAAACGTAACCAGAGCTACAACAAACTGCTGCCCAACGCTGGCCTCAAATACCAGCTCGATGAACGCGACCAACTGTTCTACAGCCTGTCGCGCAACATGCGTATCCCGCAGAACTACGTGCTGTACGACAAGGGTGTGGACTCGATCAACTCCAAGCCGGAAACCAGCTGGAACCATGAGTTGGGCTGGCGCTTCACCGGCGACGACATGACCGTGGCCGCCACCTTGTTCTACATGCAGTTCAAGGATCGCCAGGTGTCGTCCAAGGACATCAACGGCGACTTCGCCGACATCAACGCCGGCTCCGTCAACAACAGCGGGCTGGAGCTGGAGTGGAGCGGCCTGCTGCCCAACCACTTCAACTATTACACCTCCTACACCTACACCAAGGCCGAGCAGCAGGATGACCTGACCGTCTACAACGCCGGCAAAGCGATCCTGTTGCCCACCAGCGGCAAGCAGTTCGCCAACGTGCCGAAAAACATGCTGGCAGCCAACATCGGGTATGACGACGGGCGCTTCTACGGCACCTTCGGCGGCAAATACACCAGCAAGCTCTATGGCGACCTGACCAACGACGAAGCCATCTCCGGGCGCACCGTGTTCAACGCCGGCGCCGGTATCTACCTGCCGGTGGACAAGAAGGTGGTCAAGGACGCGACCCTGCGCCTGAACGTCGACAACCTGTTCGACAAGAAGTACCTGGACGGGGTGTACACCACTAAGACCAACGCCGCCACCTACGGTGGTTTCCGCGACGGCGACCCGGCCTACATCGTCGGCCTGGAACGCACCGTGACGGTGTCCCTGGAAGCCAATTTCTAACTGCGAGGTAAGTGAACATGGACATGAACCTGCTCCACGACATCACCTTCTATGTGATGTATGCCGCGATGGCCATCGCCATCTTCATCACCATCGAACGAGGCATCTACTTCGCCTACGTCCGCCGCCAGGCACGCGCCTTGACCGCGGCACTGGGCGCCCAGGTGCACAGCGAGCGCGACTTGCCGGATAGCTTGACGCGTCGCGACAGCCTGCCATTAAGCATGGTGGTGCCGGTGCTGGCACAGAAGGCCTCCCACGGTTCGCGCAAGGACCTGGATGACGTGATCGAAACCCAATACCTGACCACCCGCGCGCCACTCGCCCGCAGCCTGTGGATCATCGAGACCATCACCACCGCCGCGCCGCTGCTGGGCTTGCTGGGCACCATCCTCGGCATCATCGACACGTTCAAGGCGCTGGCCTCGGCGGGTGTGTCCGACCCAGGGCAGATTTCCGGTGGCATCGGTACCGCGTTGTTCGCCACCGGTTTGGGGATCGCCATTGCACTGTTCTGCGTGGTCTTCCACAACTTCTTCCAGGACAGCCTGGAGCGCATCAACGATCAGTTGAAGATCCTGCTGATTCGCGCCGCCACCGGTGCCCGTGTGCAGGGTGAAGTGCCGCATCTGGTGCCTGCGGCGTTGCACAGCCGTACTGCGTAAGTGTTGGGACGGGCGCGTGATGCGCCCGTCTTCTTTTTCTGACTCGAGACCGCTATGTCCCTCTCCTTGAAAGTGCGCATCGCAGGCCTCGCCGGCTTGCTCATGAGTCCGCTGGTCCAGGCGGATTTTTCGATTCCGGGGTTTGAACTGGTGCACACCGTGCCGGTGGATACCGCGTTGGGCACCGCCGATCTGCGCCAGCCGGGCCCGGTGTGGATCGAGCTGTTCGACGGCGCCAAAAGTACGATCGATATCGGCCAGTTCTACGCGGTGGATCACCCCGGCTCGGTGATGGACAGCGTCATCGAACGCTTGGAAGCCGCTGGCAAACGCGGCGTGAAGATTCGCTTCCTGCTGGAGGAAAAAGGCATTCGCTTGTCAGAAGCCTCCACCCTGGAACGCTTACGCGCGATTCCCAACCTGAGCTTACGCGTGTTGTCGTACGGACAACTGAGCGGCGGGATCCTCCACGCCAAATACATGGTGGTCGATGGCAAACAGGCGTTTATCGGCAGCCAGAATTTCGACTGGCGTTCTTTGGAACATATCCATGAAACCGGACTGCGGATCACCGACGCCCCGGTGGTAAGCCAGGTACAGGCGATCTTTGACCAGGACTGGCGAGCGCAGGCCGCCCTCACCGAGCACCAACCCGTGCCCCTGCCGGCCGCCGGTACAGCACCCGCGCGCACCGGCAACTACCTGGTGGCCAGCCCGCAACGCTACAACCCGCCGGGCGTGGGTGATTCACAACTCGAACTGCCACGCCTGCTCAGCGAAGCACAACACGAAGTCCGCGTGCAGTTGCTCGACTACGCGCCGCTGTCCTACGGCCCGGATAAAACCCGCCCGTATTACGCCGTGATCGACAACGCCGTGCGAGCGGCCGCCGCGCGGGGGGTGTCGATCAAGCTGATGGTGTCGAACTGGAACACCGACGCACTGGAGCTGCCGTACCTGAAAAGCCTGGCGGTACTGCCCAACGTGCAGATCAAGATCGTCACCCTGCCCGAGGCCAAGCAAGGGTTTATTCCCTACGCGCGGGTCATCCACAGCAAGACCCTGGAGATCGACGGGAAAGTGGCGTGGGTGGGTACCAGCAATTGGCTGGGTGGCTACCTGGATAACTCGCGCAATCTGGAAGTGGTGATGCGCAGTGAAATGATGGCCAGGCGTATAGGGGATCTGCATGAGCAGCTGTGGGACGGGCCCTACGCAAGAGCCTTGAACGTCACCGATGAGTACCCGGCGCCCCATCCTGGCCAGCATTGACCAGGGACACCTGAGTAATGGTAGTGTGTGGAAATGTTTCTGACAGATCGATCAGAAACGTCCTACTCACTACCTGCAAAGGAATGCGTCCCTCCATGCACTTTCCACTTAAGCAATTGGCCGTTGCGACCCTGTTCGCGGCCAGTCTTTCGGCCTTTACTTCGCCCGCCTTCGCCAACATCACCGCGCAACAGAGCACGGCGATTCTCAAGAGTTTCAGCGAAACCTCCGTCACCGATTTTCGTGGTTTCCTCGGCACCCTGGCCAAGGGCGAGCTGGGCAAAACCAGCGACGTGGGCCCGGCCATCAGTGCATTTCTCGACAACAAGCCCCTCACCGCCGAGCAGCAAAACGAAATCCATCGCCTGCTGGGTATCTACACCCGCGTGAAGTACGGCAAGGCCGCCCTCGAAACCCTGCGCGAGCTGGTGGAAATCCCGACTTTCAACGTGGATGGCCTGCCGCAGTACAAAAACCCGCAATTCCTCAAGATCGCCGACAAGCTCCAAGGCCTGGCGAAAGCTTTCAACCTGAGCTTCCGCAATGTCGACAACCGCGTGTACGAAATCTCTCTGGAGGGCAGCGGCGATGAAGTGGTCGGTATTCATGCCCACGCCGACGTCGTGCCAGTCACGCCAGAAAACTGGGTACTCAAGGACGGCACAAAGCTCGATCCGTTCAAGGTCACGCTGATTGGCGACCGCATGTATGGCCGCGGCACCGAGGATGACAAGAACGGTATTGTGGTGGCGATGTATGCGATGAAGGTGATCAAGGAGGAGAAACTGCCACTGGCGCGCAATTTCAAGCTGCTGGTGGACACCACCGAGGAAACGTCGGGGGATGCGATCCCGTATTACTTCGAGCGCAACCCGACGCCGCAGTACAACCTGGCACTGGATGGCGGTTACCCGGTGGTGATTGCCGAGAAAGGCTATGGCACGGTCATGGCCACCTTCCCGCGTCGCAAGGGGGAAGGCAAAGGCGCGGAAATCATCTCGATGACCGGCGGCATGGCCACCAACCAGATTCCGTCGGCTTCAGTCGCCACCCTGGTCAGCGACAAGCCGGCCGAATTGGCCGCCAGCCTGCAAAAGGCCGGGGCTGAATACGCCAAGCGCAACGGCGGCGATTTCGAGGTCACCGCCAAGGTCGACGGCAAAGACGTCAAGTTGACCGTCACCGGCGTGTCCGCGCACTCGTCCGAACCGGAGTCCGGCGTCAACCCGGTGGCGCGCATGCTGGAATTGATCCACAGCGTCGACGGCACGATCGCCCTCAAGCACAACCACATCACCGACGCCGCGCGGTATGCCTCGGATAACTGGGGCCTGGATTACCTGGGGGGCAAGTTGGGCGTAGGTTTCGCCGATGACTTCATGGGCCCGCTGACCACCTCGCTGACGTTTGTCGGCCTGGATGACAAAGCCTTCAAGCTGGCGGTGAACCTGCGCGTGCCGAAGGGCAAGTCGCCGGAAAAACTCAAAGCCGAGATTGCCGACAAGCTGAGCGCCTGGGACAAGAAAACCAAAGTCAAAGTGGACTTCACCTACTCAATCGCCGAACCGATGTACCGCAACCCCGAAGGCGAGTGGGTCAAGGCCCTGCTGGCGGTGGCCACCGAAAACCTGGGCATGGAACACAAGTTCGGGACCTCGGCCGGCGCGACGTCGGTACATGAGCTGCCGAACGGCGTGCAGTTCGGCCTGGCGCGCCCGGAAGTGAAATACACCGGGCACACCGACAACGAGTTCAAGACCGTCGACCAGTTCTTGCTGGACCTGCAGATCGTTACCGAAATGATGGGCCGTATCGGGCAACTGCCGAAGCTCTGACCCCCCTCGGATCCGCCGTCCTGGCGGGTCCATCGCGCTGGCTGCCTGGCCGCGCACAAACAAAAACGCCGCCCTTGACCGAGCGGCGTTTTTGCATGGGTAAGACGCTCGTAGGAAACATCTCATTTTGTTTTGAGCACCCGTCCTTCTACCTCACGGTGTTAGCTTCGGCAGGCAATCTCAACTGCCTACGAAGATAGGAGTGCCACAACAATGAAGTCATCACTTAAGCACCTGCTCATCGCTGCCCTGGTAGTCCCCCTTGCAGCATTCACCCTGCCCGTACAGGCCAATATTTCCCCGCAACAAAGCCGCGCCATCCTCACGCACTTCAGCGAAACATTGCCCACTGACTTCCGTGAGTTCCTGAGACAGCTGGGCGTGAGCGCCCCACCCATGAGAAGCGACCTCGGCGCGGCAATCAGCGGTTTCCTTGACGGCAAGGCACTTTCCACCGCACAGCAAAACCAGATTCATCGCCTGCTTGGCCTCTATGCCCGATTGAAGTACGGCGACGCGGCCATTGGCACCCTGCGCGAACTGGTGGCCATTCCGACCTTTCGTGTGGAGGGGGTTGCCCAGCACGATAACCCTGAATTCATCAAGATGGGCAACACACTCAAGACGTTGGCAGAATCATTCAACCTCTCCTTTCGCAACATCGACAACCGCGTTTTCGAGGTCTCGCTCAACGGCGCCGACGATGAAGTCGTGGGCATTCACGCGCATGCCGACGTCGTGCCCGCCAATCCGCAGGACTGGGTATTGGAAGACGGCACCCGGCTCGACCCATTCAAGGTTTCCCAGGTCGGCAACCGCTTGTATGGCCGAGGCACGGAGGACGACAAGAATGGCATCGTGGTGGCGCTCTACGCCATGAAGGTCATCCAGGAGGAGCGGCTACCGCTGGCGAGAAGCTTCAAGCTGCTGGTCGATACCACTGAGGAAATCGCCGGCGATGCAATCGCCTACTACTTTGAACGCAACCCTACGCCCCACTACAACGTGGCTCTGGATGGCGGTTATCCGGTGGTCATTGCCGAGAAAGGCTATGGCACTGTCACCGCGAACTTTGCCCGACGTACTGCACAGGGCGACGGCGCCGAAATCATCTCCATGACCGGAGGTCTCGCCGCCAACCAGATCCCGCTGACCTCGGTTGCCATACTGGTGGGGGAAAATCCGATTGAATTGGCAGCCCGCCTGCAAAAGACGGGTAACGAATATGCGAGGCGCAATGGCGATAATTTCAACGTAATCGCCCAAGTCGTCGGCAAGGAAGTCCAACTGACCGTTACCGGCGTGTCTGCGCATTCATCAGAACCCGAATCCGGTGTGAACCCCGTCTCCAGGATGTTGGGCTTCATCCACAGCCTGGACGGGAACATCGCACTCAAGCAAAACCATATTTCCGATGCCGCGCGTTACGCTGCCGACAACTGGGGGCTGGATTATCTGGGAGGCAAACTGGGTATTGGCTTTTCGGACACTTTCATGGGGCCTCTGACTACATCACTGACCTTCATCGGAATGAACGAAAAGACCTTCACGCTGACGGTCAACCTACGCGTACCAAAGGGAAAACGTTTGGACGTGCTGAAAGCCGAGATTGCCGACAAGTTGGGCGCCTGGAGCACGAAGAACGCCATTGCAATGGACGTGGACTACTTGATGACCGAACCGATGTTCCGCGACCCCGAGGGTGAGTGGGTCAAGGCTTTGCTGGACGTAGCCAGCGAAAACCTCGACATGCCGCGAAAATTCGGCGCCTCTGCCGGCTCAACCTCGGTGCATGACCTACCCAATGGCGTGCAGTTCGGCCTGGCCAGGCTCGACGTTAAGTACACAGGCCACACCAATAAAGAGTTCAAGACGGTCGACCAGTTCTTGCTGGATCTGCAGATCGTTACTGAAATGATGGGGCGTATCGGGCAGTTACCGAAGCTCTGATAGCCGAATGAGGCCGCCGCGATGGCGGGCTTTTTTCGGCCGGCATAAATCCCACGCAAAAAAAAACGCCGATCATCACTGATCGGCGTTTTCATTGAATATGGAGCGGGAAACGAGACTCGAACTCGCGACCCCGACCTTGGCAAGGTCGTGCTCTACCAACTGAGCTATTCCCGCAAATGGCGTCCCCTAGGGGACTCGAACCCCTGTTACCGCCGTGAAAGGGCGGTGTCCTAGGCCACTAGACGAAGGGGACACGCTACTGAAACACATGGTGTGTATTCCAGTGCCCAGAGGCCTCACCCGAAGATGTGGTCCTGGTTTCACTCAGTGCCGCCCGAGGGCAACACTGCTTAAAAATTGGAGCGGGAAACGAGTCATGCACTAGAGCGCTAAGTCTCTGTTTCCCAATCACTTTCTCCACTGTGGTGATCAGCGAAGAACTCAATTATAGCCTTGTTTTTCGCCCTCGGCAACAAAGTTCATCCAACCACTTCCACCAGCGTCCAAGGATGATCCATCCACCCGTCGTTACGCCTGATGCGTCCAGCTGCTGAGCGGGTTCGCTATCGAACTCCAACTTGCGACGATCATGACTTGCGCTCGCTCCGCAGGCAGCGCGGGGTGGTGTCGCGTGGACTACCTGGCACCTGGACGGCTGTAGGACACAACCGCCGGCATCGGAACACCGCAAGTACTCATCTTTACATCGCTGCGGCTAACTTCGCCGGAGCGCAACGCGGCGCCAGTGTAGTGGCAGCCAGCCTCAACGAAGGCGTGCAGCAATCCGGTTCATCTGCTCGATCTCCGCGCGCTGGCCATCGGAAATCGCTTGGCATAGGTTGACGAGTTCCGGATCTGAGAGCTGCGCCTCGCGGCACATGAGGATCGCTCCCGAATGGTGCGGGACCATAGACGCGATGAACTGTCGATCGCCGATTCCGGTTTGAGCACGGGTAGCGGCAAAAGAACCGAGTGTGAGAACGGCAAACAAGCCGTACAGCACGAGATTGAGCCGCCGGTTTGGAAACATGCCGGGCATTGTCGCTAGCATGAAGATGCCCATTGGCGCCCACATAGTGACCGCCATGTAGAGCATGTTGAGATTGTTTCTGAAGTCCCTGGCGCCGTCGATCATGCTGAACATTACGAAGTACATGACGACGAGGCCCAACACCATGTTCACCCAGAACTTGGCGTATGGTCGGCCGTGCTTACCCATCTGACCGGATGTGTGATGTTGATGTTCATGGGAATGTTCAGCCATCTCCGTCTCCTATGTGCTGGGGCAACCTGGCAGGGTCACTGGTACTGCGGCAGATACTTTGTCGATATATCAGCATGTGGAGCGATGCATCACTAACCGCTGATTTCCAGTCCCCAACTGGACGTAGGGGCGTCGAACGCTTCAACTCGCTGGTCTTGAACCGTCTGGATATCAGACCATACCAAATCGGTCTTGATGGGCTTTGCGCCACCTATGACGCTGGTACCGTGAGCGCCAATATCGAGCTTGCGTCCTCATCGCTCGATGGGCCGGCAACTGATCGATTCTTGCATATCAAGCAAGACAAGGCCACCTGCGGCGGACGCCAATGGCCTCCTCCGCCTTCGCTTAGGGCATCGCCTCAAGCGTCCGTCGCAGGCCATAACGACACAACAGCCCTTGGGCAAGAAAGGAGCCGGTGATGTAGCGCACCCGAAAGGAGACGAAGACATGCACAAGGACATTTCAACATCAAAGGTGTTCTATCGTCCCATCGAGGCGGCCATCCGATGGGCTGGGTTGCTGCGGTATCTCCCGATGATCCTGGCCACGATCGCGTCACCGCGTGTCCTGCCTCGGTCGCTGAACTGCCCTCGATGGAATGAGTGCCGGCTGCACTCGGAACGTATCTATGACGGCATCCTCAACGGAGAGCTGCCCTACGGCAAGAACGGGATCACGCTCAATGATCCGAACCTGCTCAATTCTCTGGATCTGACTGTTCGCCATGTCGATCTAAAACGCTGGATGCGCACCCACTATCCCGAGCACCGGCCAGGATTTCTGTTCAGCCGTGGCGAACGCATGGCGCATCCTTTCATCACCATGGAAACAGGACAGGCGATCCTCGTGGAGCGGCTGGCCCTTCAGGCCGCGCTTGAACAAGCCCGACGTGAGATGCGAGAACTGCAGGAGCAGCACGACACGCTACTCAAGCAATCCTCGGTGCTGTTGGCATCCAAGCAATGCGAGATCAGCGAACGGGCGGAAACGACCTATCTCAACATCATTGGAGGGATGTTGACGCTGATGCTGAGCCAGTCGCCTTCAGGCGTGCCCTATTCCAGCTTCAAAACGCAGGAGGCCCTTGTCTCTGCATTGGTCGCCCACTACGGCGGCACCATGGGCATCACTGAGCGCACCTTAAACGGAAAGTTCGCCAACGCTAAGAGGTACGTTCGTAGCGCAAGCGCATGAGGTTATCCAGCTTGTATGTGCAATCGCGGAGATTGCATTTGCAATGTCTTTCCGCAGCCAGGTCTATTGAATAGAGGTCACGCCAACAAACGCCACCGAGCGTTCAGGAGTGACCGCCATGTCGCAGACCCCTGTACTCCCGCCGAACGAGCGCCGCATCCTGCGGCTCGATGAAGTCGAAGCGAAGTCCGGCTTCAAACGCGCCCACATCTACAACCTGATGAAGAAGCGCCAGTTCCCTCAGGCGCTGCGCCTGGGCGTGCGCGCTGTCGGCTGGGATTCGATCGAAATCGACCAGTGGATCGCCGAGCGCCTCAACCACCGGACCTGACCCGCTCTCCCGCGGACTTCCCATTCCCAGCCGGAGAGCGCCATGCAGGTCGTGTCCATCATTTCAACGAAGGGCGGCGTCGGCAAGACCACGACGGCCGCCAACCTGGGCGGGCTCGCCGCGGACGCGGGCCTGCGCGTGCTGCTGCTCGATCTCGACGTGCAGCCCAC
The DNA here is from genome assembly GCF_029457515.1 of Pseudomonas sp. G11. Classification (NCBI taxonomy): domain Bacteria; kingdom Pseudomonadati; phylum Pseudomonadota; class Gammaproteobacteria; order Pseudomonadales; family Pseudomonadaceae; genus Pseudomonas; species Pseudomonas sp. G11. The sequence continues at coordinate 2,404,594 of NZ_CP120377.1, read as the reverse complement.
CTTGTCCTCCTACTACGAACTGACCCAGCGCGCGCCGGGCGGCATCTATGAGCTGTTGGCCTTCAACGAGCGCGACCTTGGCCAGCTCGTGTCCCGCACGATCATCGCGGGCCTGGACCTGGTGCTGTCCGACGACCACCGGGGCGAGCTGAACACGTTGTTGCTGCATGCGCCGGATGGCCGCCTGCGGTTGCGGCATCTGCTGCCAGCACTTGCTCCCCTCTACGACCTGGTGCTGATCGACACCCAGGGCGCGCGTTCCGTGCTGCTGGAGATGGCGGTGCTCGCCTCCGATCTCGCGCTGTCGCCCGTCACGCCGGAGATCCTCGCGGCACGCGAGCTGCGGCGCGGCACCATGCAGTTGCTCGAAGACATTGCGCCGTACCGGCACCTGGGCATCGAACCGCCGCCGCTGCACTTGCTCATCAACCGCGTCCACCCGGTGTCCGCCAACGCACGGCTGATCCAGCAGGCCTTGCGCGACCTGTTCCAGGACAGCGCCGGCATCCGCGTGCTCGCCACCGACGTGCCGGCCATAGAAGCGTATCCACGTGCCGCAACGCGCGGCCTGCCGGTGCATCGGGTCGAGCACCGCCAGCCGCCCGGCAGAGTCGCCCCTGCCGCGCTCGACACGATGCGCGCGCTCGCCAGCGAGTTGTTCCCGCAATGGCAGGACCGACTGGCTCAAGTATCCGGCCGCCCGCAGCGACCTCTTGATCCTGGGAGGCCCCATGGCGAACGCACATGAGCTGGCCCGCGGCCACAAGCGGCTGCGCGCCCTGATCGAGTTCGCGGTCGGTGAGGGCTGGCACGTCAAGCGCACGCCGGGCGGGCACCTCAAGTTCACCAAGGCCGGCTGCGCGGCGATCTACACGAGTTCGACAGCGAGTGACCACCGGGCCGAATTGAACGCCCGTGCGCAGATCCGCCGCGCCGAGCGAGAGGCCCGCATGGCGCCGGCCGGCGGTCGTGGGGACTGCGAGGGGTGCGGCCATGGCTGACATGACCTCGCAGGACATGGCAGGCAAGCTGCTCGCGGCCGGCTTCGAGCGCAGCGGCCCAGCGGCTACGGCCTTGAGCGACCCGATCGCGGACACGCCCATGGTCGTGACGCTGGACCAGTTGCGGCCCTACGACCATGACCCGCGCATGAAGCGCAACCCGGCTTACGAGGAAATCAAGGCATCCATCCGCGAGCGCGGCCTGGACGCGGCGCCGGCCATCACGCGCAGGCCCGGCGAGGACCACTACATCATCCGCAACGGCGGCAACACGCGACTGGCGATCCTGCGCGAACTCTGGTCGGAGACCAAGGAAGAACGCTTCTTCCGCATATCGTGCCTGTTCCGACCATGGCCGGAGCGCGGTGAAATCGTCGCGCTGACCGGGCATCTTGCCGAGAACGAACTGCGCGGCGGCCTCACGTTCATCGAGCGCGCGCTCGGCGTCGAGAAAGCACGGGAGTTCTACGAGCAGGAGAGCGGCGCCGCCCTGAGCCAGTCGGAACTGGCCCGCCGCCTGGCGGCCGATGGCTTCCCCGTCCAGCGGTCGCACATCACCCGCATGGCCGACGCGGTGCGCTACCTGCTGCCCGCCATTCCCACTGTGCTCTATGGCGGCCTGGGGCGCCACCAGGTCGAGCGGCTGTCGGTCATGCGCACGGCCTGCAAACGCACCTGGGAGCACTACGCCAAGGACCGTTCGCTGCCGCTGGACTTCGACAGTTTCTTTCAGGAGGTGCTGGCGCAGTTCGACACGCAGGGCGACGAGTTCGCGCCGCAGCGCGTGCAAGACGAGCTGATCGGCCAGATGTCCGAGCTGCTGGGCATCGGCTACGACGTGCTGGCGCTGGACCTGACCGAATCGGAAAGCCGCCACCGGGCGCTGGTCAGTGACCCGACGCCACCTGCGGCGCAGCCGGCGTTGCCTTCGCCCACCGCCGGCACGCCGACTCCGCCGGGCGCAGCATCGTCCATCGCCACGCCTGCAGCGGCGGCCGGTCCTCCACCCGCCAGCCCTCCGGCGTCCGAGCCCACCTTGCGCCACGACGACACGGCGGTTGGCGAAGCGGCCACGGGAAGCCAGCCGGCCGCACCGGGCGATCTGCTTCGCGAGCACATCGTCTCGCCAGCACCGACGACAGAACGGCTCCAATCGATCCAGCGCATGGTCGCCGACCAGTTGGGCGATGCGCTGCCGCCCGACTTCTCGGCGAGCGTGCTGCAGTCCATCCCGGTGCAAGCCGGCGGACTCTATCCGATCTCCGACGTCTGGTACATCGACGCCGGCCTGGACACGCCCGATCGGCTGCGCATCCACATCGCGCAGTTCGCGCGCGAGATCGCCGGGGAGGCAGGCCTGGACGAGTGCATCGAGGATCGCGCCGATGGCATCGGGTTTGCGTGCCGCGCCCGCGGCCAAGCCCCGTCGCCGCTCGGCCGCGCGGTGCTGACGCTGCTCACTTCCCTGACGGGTCAGCCCGTCGCCGAAGCGGGCCTGGACGGCGCGCAGCTCGCCGCCGACCTGCCGACCCTGTTGCACGGCCAGAGCCAAGGCCATGGCAGCGGCGCAAGGCGCTTGAGCGACACGGCGTTGGTCAAGCTCTTTCGGCTGCTGCGCCTCGCCCGGCGTCTGCTGGACCTGGAAGCCGGCACCACGGCGCCCGGGACGTGAGCGAGGGAGGCCGCATGTCCACATCGCATCCGCTCAACCAGGCCGTGATTGCCCAGGCGCTGTATGACCTTCGCAACGGCCAACTGCGCCGCTGCAAGGCCATGGGCTTCGGCGAGGCCGAGCTGGATGCGCTCAAGCACCCCGCGCTGATCAGCGTGCTGGCCAACGCCAGCGTCTCGTGGTGCTCGGTCACGGTCAACCGCGAAGTGCTGCAGCGCCTGCTCAACCAGGCACAGGACGTGGAGAAGGAAATCGCCACGGTCGATCGCATGCTGCGGCTGGGGGCCAGCACGGAGATGGTCAGCCGCTTCTATGGCCTGACCCATCAGGAAGTCGCCCTGCGGCGGGAGATCCTCGGCCTGCCCAAGCGCAAGGGGCGCCACCCCGTCCTGGACGAGACCCAGGACACCGAACTGTGGCGGCAATGGAAAGCCGTGACCAGCAGCAGGAACGTCGATCTGGAGGACGAGACCTCGATTCTCGATGCGGCCATGGACCTGGCCGAGGGCATGTCGCTGCCGCTCTCGGTGGTCTGGGCCGCGATCAGGAACTGGGTCGATCAGGGATTGGGCTAGGCCATGGCCGTGGACGACACCGCCCCACGAGCCCAGCGCCCTGGCCCCATCGCACTCGCCGACCTGTTCGACGCTGCGCTGAAGGACCTCGCGCCCAAGTCCAGCTCTGGCGCTCCCGCGTCCCTGCCTGCTCCAACGCCCACGCCTCCTACGTCCGGCGACGCCTTCCTGTTCAGTGGCAATCGGCACGAGAGCGTGCCGCGGCGGCTGTTCCTCGACCGCCGCCTGACACCGCTGGAGCGCAACGCCTGGCAGGTGTTCCGATTGATGCTCAACGACGATGGCGTCACGGCATTTCCCACCTATGAGCAGTTGCGCCCCTGGCTGGCGTCGATGCCCTGCGCAGGCCAGGCCTCCCATGAGACCGTGGCGCGGGCGCTGACGCTGCTGCGCCTGACGCGCTGGCTGAGCCTCGTGCGACGACGGCGCGACCCCAAGACCGGTCGCATCCTCGGCAACCTCTACGTCCTGCACGACGAACCGCTGACGCCGTTCGAGGCGATGCAACTCGACGCCGACTACCTGGCCCTGGTCAGCCAGTCGCTGGGGCATTCGGCCAAGGCCGTCCAGGTGGTGGGACTCAACACCCTCCAGGAGATCGCGGACGACCCGATGCTGTCCGGACGCACCTTGCCGTCGCGGCTGCAAGTGCTCGCCGAGCGCCTGGCCGACCAGGGCATCACCGCCTCCGAAAGTTATCCACAGGAGGATGCGGTCCACGATTCCGAAGAAGGGCCCGCGAGCCTTCTTCGGAATGGCGATCGCCCATCTTCGGAATCCGAAGCAGGGCCGAAACCCGCGCCAGACGGCGCTCTTCGGAATTCGAAGCAGGACCGTACAGTACGTAGTAGTCGTATTGATGAAGTACGTACTACCGCGCAGGCGCGTGCGCTGGGCGACCTGCAATGGCCCAAGCGCTTCGCGGAACTGAAGGCGGAACAGCAGGCCGGAGCCAAGATGGCGTTGCAGCAGGTGGACGCTGCCCTGCGGCAGGCCGTGCTGGACGAATGGGCCGCACGGTGCGGCAAGCATGGCATCCGCAACCCCGCCGGTTATCTGTTCGGCATCATCCAGCGCGCCATGCGCGGCGAGTTCAATGCCTGGGCCAAGCAGACCGGCCCGGCACCGCCAACACCATCGGCGGCGCGAGCGCCACCAACCGAGCCGCCGCGCAACGTCGTGCCGCCCGAGGTGGCCCGGCAGCACATCGAGCGCCTGCGCGATCTGCTGCGCAAATCCTGAGCACAGGGCTTGTCAAAGCCGTGAAGTAGATCTCCATGGCGGTCGGCAGAAACGGTCCCCTGGGGACGGCTGTGCGGTGAAGCGCCGGGCGACGGCGCGACATGCTGCGCAAAACCTGAGTAGAGCGCATGCAAGACCATGAAGCAGACCTCCATGGCGCTCAACGGAACGGTCCCCTGGGGACGGCTGCGCGGCGAAGGATCGTGTCGAACGGCAGCGCGACGTGCGGTGCAGCACGCATACCGTCAACAACCGAGGACGGGAACGCCGATGTGAGTGCCCATCTGCGGAGCGGTCCCCAGGGGACCGTTGCGCGCTGCGCCGCCAGCGCGCACAGAACCGGGGGTCGGCTCATTTCGGTTTGTTGACTGACTGCCTTCCGCTGCATGCGGATGCTGGCGGCTCCCTGTCCACCAGCGAGCGATCACCATGGCAACCAGCAACGAACCATTGCAACTCAACCTCGGCTCCCTGCGCAGCGCGATGTCGCTGACGCTGCACACCCACCACGCCTCGCGCATCTGGCATGGCCGCGCCGCCGCCGAGGGGCGACCCGGCATCGTCGGCCTGAACGGCTACATCGCCGTGATGAACAAGATGAAGCGCGGCTCGGAGCAGGACGACCCGTACAGCGACTGGTGGATGTTGCGCATCGAGGAAAAGCTCGACCAGACCAGGACCACGTTGCAATCGCTGCGCGAGCAGGTTGACCAGGCACTGGCCGGCGTGCCTGCGGCGTTGAGCCTGGGTGAGAACCTCAACGTGCAGCCGGTGAAGCTCCCCTTGTTCGTGAACGCGCAGCTCGGCTTTGCCGCCGTCTATCTGCTGGCCGACTACGACGACATCGCCCGCAAGCTGATCCTCGCCCACCACACCGCGCTGATCGATCGCTCGACGTTGGAGCGCTGGCTCAACGAAGGTGCCCACGCGCTGCGCAGCCTGTTCAGCCTGGCCCAGCAATACCGCTACTCGGGCTGCACCCGCGACGACTTCGCGGCCAAGAACGCCGCAGCTCGGGCAGCATTGGAGAAGTTCGGCGAACTGCCGCAGGACGTGCTCGAAGGCATGCGCCGCTCGAAGTTTGCGCCGCCCGTCGTGCGCCGTGGTCTGCAACAGCGTGGTGATAGCGCTGCCGCAGCCGCATCTCCCACCGACGAAGGCGCTGCCGCCGATTCGGCCGAGGCCAAGTCCACAGCCGCCGGCGAGGACGAACCGGCATGAGCGACCCGAACCGCGAACCGCGCTACTTCCGTCGTCTGGAACAGCCAGCCTTCATGCGGCTGGAACACGCGGCCTCTCTAAAAGGCCTTTTAAAGCCTTTTAAAGGTAAAGGGGACTTCGAGGCCTGGGCCAGCCAGTGCTTCGCCATGCGCGACGAGTTGATTGCCCTGGCGCAGCGACAGGTGCTGCCACAGGCGTGCGGGCATCCCTTCCACCTGCTTCCCGTCGAGCTGGCCCAGCAGACCACTGGCGCAGGCACGACCTTTCTTCGCTGGCGCAAGCACGATCGATCGGCCATGGGCGTGGCGTTGTGGCAGGAGCTGATGGCGAGCCCCAGCACGCCGGTCAACCTGCTGCACGACCTGCACGAGATCGAACTGCAGCGCGTCATGCTGAACATGCAGATCAGCCTGCTGCACACCCTGGGCAGGCAAGCACAGGAATGCGCCAGCAAGGCCGCGCAGGCGGACAACACCTACCTGCGCCGGCTCGCGTCCGTTCCTGCCGCAGTGCGCGATCGGTGATTGCGCCTGCCATCCGAGCACGCGCCCGAGCCCAACGAGGCACGGGTATTTCAACCACCACGGAGATTCCAACATGAGCACACAATTCATCGGCGAGGGCAACATCGGATCGCCTCCCGAGTACCGCGAATTCCCCAATGGCAACGACGATCCTCGCCGGTTGCTCCGGCTGAACGTGTACTTCGACAACCCCGTCCCCACCAAGGGCGGCGAGTTCGAGGACCGCGGCGGCTTCTGGGCGCCGGTGGAACTCTGGCACCACGACGCCGACCGCTGGCAGCAGCTCTACCAGAAGGGCATGCGGGTGCTGGTCGTCGGCCGCATGGAGCGCGACCCCTGGACGGACAACGAAGATCAGCCGCGTGAGACTTGGCAGGTCAACGCGCGCAGTGTCGGCATCCTGCCGTACCGCATCGAGTCTGTGGCCCTCAGCCCGAAGCCACAGGAGGCAGAGCCGAAGCCCCAGGCCACCCAGGAATCGACGGCGCCGAAAGAGACCAAGCGCAGGAAGTGATCGGGCATGGAGGGCGGCTGCCGCAGTGCTTCGCCGCCCTCCATGCGCTGCGAATTATCCCCAGGGGATAGCTCCACCAACGTCCACCGAGTTCCACGCGCGCTCCCGGAAATCGCGGCTCTCGGCCCGCACACTTCCGGCCACGCACCTTCCCCGCACTCGCCATTTCATCGGCGTGAAAGCGGTCGCTGCCGCATGCGGCTTGTTTGCTGCTGCCAGGGGCTGCGCTCGGCATCCTCGATCCCAGCAACTCCATGAACAACAGGAATCGGGATGGACGGATATGCGGCTGTTCTTGTGCGAGAAGCCCTCCCAGGGCAAAGACATTGGCCGGATTCTCGGCGCCACGCAGCGCGGTGAAGGCTGCCTCAACGGTTCCGGCGTCACGGTCACCTGGTGCATCGGCCATCTCGTGGAGGCGGCGCCGCCCGAGGCCTACGACGAGCAGCTCAAACGATGGTCCGTTGAGCAGTTGCCCATCATTCCCCAGCACTGGCGGGTCGAGGTCAAACCGAAGACCGCCACGCAATTCAAGGTCGTCAAGGCGCTCTTGGCGAAGGCGACTCACCTGGTTATCGCCACCGATGCCGACCGCGAGGGCGAATTGATCGCCCGCGAGATCGTGGAGCTTTGCGGCTACCGCGGCCCCATCGAACGCCTGTGGCTGTCGGCGCTCAACGATGCGTCCATTCGGGCGGCACTGGGCAAGCTGCGGCCTTCGGCCGAGACGCTTTCGATGTACCACTCGGCGCTGGCGCGCTCCCGTGCGGATTGGCTCGTGGGCATGAACCTGAGCCGGCTGTTCACGGTGCTGGGGCGACAGGCGGGTTACGACGGCGTGCTGTCGGTCGGCCGCGTACAGACCCCGACGCTCAAGCTCGTTGTGGACCGCGACCGCGAGATCGCGCGCTTCGTGTCCGTACCATACTGGGCCATCGCCGTGTCCCTGTTCGCAGGCGGTTCGACTTTCGCCGCGCAATGGGTTCCACCCGATGCGTGCACCGACGACGCAGGCCGCTGCCTGCGGCAGCCGGTCGCACAGCAGACCATGCAGCAGATCCGCGCTGCGGGCAGTGCCCACGTCGTGTCGGTGGAGACTGAGCGTGTCCGCGAAGGCCCGCCGCTGCCGTTCGACCTGGGCACCTTGCAGGAAGTGTGTTCCAAGCAGCTTGGGCTGGACGTGCAGGAAACCTTGGAGATTGCCCAAGCCCTGTACGAGACGCACAAGGCCACGACGTACCCCCGCTCGGACTCCGGCTACCTGCCCGAGAGCATGTTTGCCGAAGTGCCCACCGTTCTCGACAGCCTGCTCAAGACCGATCCCTCGCTGCGCTCGATCATGGGCCAGCTCGACCGCTCGCAGCGCTCGCGCGCCTGGAACGATGGCAAGGTCACGGCGCACCACGGCATCATCCCGACGCTCGAACCGGCGAAGCTCTCCGCCATGAGCGAGAAGGAACTGGCCGTGTACAGGCTCATCCGGTCGCATTACCTGGCGCAGTTCCTCCCTCACCACGAGTTCGACCGCACTGTGGCCAAGTTTTCGTGCGGGGGGCAGAACCTGGCGGCCACGGGCAAGCAGGTTGTCATCCCGGGTTGGCGCCAGGTGCTCGCCGAGCCGCAGGCCGAAGACGGTGATGGCGAGGGCGATACTGCGGTCCGCGCCCAGGTGCTGCCCGCGCTGCCGAAACTGTATGAGGGCCTGGCATGCCAGGTGGCCGACGTCGATCTCAAGGCACTCAAGACGCTGCCGCCCAAACCGTACACGCAAGGCGAGTTGGTCAAGTCCATGAAAGGCGTCGCCAAGCTGGTGTCCGATCCCCGCCTGAAGCAGAAGCTCAAGGATACGGTTGGCATCGGCACCGAAGCGACGCGGGCCAACATCATCGGCGGCCTGATCGCTCGCGGCTACCTCGTGAAGAAGGGGCGCGCCATCCGCGCCTCGGATGCGGCTTTCACTTTGATCGATGCCGTGCCTGCGGCGATTGCCGACCCTGGCACCACCGCCGTCTGGGAACAGGCGCTCGACATGATCGAGGCCGGACAGCTCACCCTGGACGTGTTCATCGGCAAGCAGGCCGCGTGGATTTCGCAGTTGATTGCGCAGTACGGCAGCGCCTCCCTGTCCATCAAGGTTCCCCAAGGGCCGGCATGCCCGCAGTGCGGCGCACCCACGCGCCAGCGCAGCGGCAAGAGCGGCCCGTTCTGGTCGTGCAGCCGCTACCCGGACTGCAAAGGCACGCTGCCAGTCGAATCCGGCAGCTCCAAGCGCGGCGCCTCGCGCCCGCGCCGTAGCGGCCGCAAAGGCTCCTGACCGCCCCCGTTCCCCGTGAGCCGTGCCCGCCTTCGGCGGCGTGGCCCCTGTCCCGCACTCCGCCGCATGCCCTGCGGGACGCCCAGCGCGCAACGCCTTCTTGATCCGTGTGCGCGTCCCGCCCAGCCGTCCCCGGCCGCGGGACCTGAAGGTAGCTTCTCTGCGAGCCGCACCACGCGCGTTCTGTTGATCTGCGTTTCTTCCGCCCTCTGCGAAGGGTCTCCCGGTGGCTTGCCAGGCTGCACGAGCCACCGGGAGACCCTTCGTGGTCAGCGGTAATCGGTGCCGGTGCCCGCCGGTGCAAAAACGGGCTCCCTTTGTGCGCGGATGTGCGCCAGACGATGCCGGCCCCAGCCACGACATGGGCCGGGTGTGATTGCTTGATGAGCAGACGGTTCTAGCGACGACCGGGCCTGCCAATCAGCCCACGGGTGGTTCCTCTTTTCTCCCGAGCCGAAGGCCGTTGGGCCTTCGGCGCCATTCTCCTGCCCATCAACGTCCCGGCCCGGCCATTGGCCTGGGCCACACGAACAGGAGAGACGACATGCACCCTCAACCTTGCGCACCGCTGCTGTACGGCAGACGGAGGTCGAGAACGGCATGCCCGCCTATCGCGCGGCCATCGCCAATGGTACGCTCGGCTGCAGCCGAGGCCGTAGCCCAAAGGCTGGACTACCTCTTTTGCAGAGGTAAACCTCGGGATGAACTGGGCGAAAACATGCCTTATGTGCCCGCCTTACGGCGAGCTGTTTCCGATGCTTCGCGCAGGATTTCCCGCCCCCCATTCGCTGCGATTGCGGCCACGATGACGCCCAGCACCAGATCCGGGATGTTCGACCCGAACCCCATCACCAGCACCCCGGACAGCACAATCGCACCATTGACGATGGAGTCGTTGCTGGTAAAGATCGCTGACGCCTTGAAGTTCACATCTTCCCCGCGATGGCGGCGCAGTAGTCTGAGGCACACTAGGTTCAAAGCCGCGTTCAGCGCGGCCATGGCCATCATGGCTGGGCCGACAGGCTCTTCCCCTCCAGCGAAGCGGCGTAGGACTTCCAACAGCAGCAGCGCGGCCAGGCCGATTAGCAAGAAACCCGACAAGCGGGCCGCGCCCACCTTGACCGTTGCCGCACGACCGACGGCATACAGGCTAACCGCATAGACCGACGCATCGGCGAGGTTGTCCAACCCGGCGCCCATCAGCGCCGTAGAGCCAGCCCAGATGCCAAGGGCAATGCCGGCGGCGGACTGCGTCAGGTTGATCAGCAACACAGTCAGAAGAATCTTTCGGTCCTTCGCATCGCTCGCATCTAGGCGGCCCAACTCGTCGTTTTCGTGATTTCTGTGGTTTTCAGCCATGCATTGTTCCTTCCAAATCGATGGATGCTGAAGCCTGTAGCGGCTGGAGAGTCAAGGCGCAGATGCAACGAACTTGCCACAGGGTCTTCCCGGACGCCCTTGACTCTACCGTAGCTAGAAGGTTTTCCAATCCAGTCAGAGCTTTAGGACAGAACAGATGAGCACCAATGCGCCCCCTTCATTGCGACTGTCATCCGGTATGGCTGCTATCCACTGATCCGTGGCGCCACTGCGGTTGTGCTCTTCGGCGAGCTCGCGACCGGCCGGCCGTCTTTTCCGACGGAGCTACTCACAGTGATCGTCGCGCTCGCTTGTGCCGCCTTGCTAGAGGGCGGGCGGCCTTTCCACTCCCCGTTGAGCCAGTAGCGGCGTTCCAAGCTGTGGTTGGCCGTCGGCGCATGGCTCGGCTTCTTGGTCGTGCATCTGGCCTTCCAGCACTCCAATCTGGGATACCGGGTCGGGCCGTTGGGATTGTTGATCGGGGTGGCTGAAGCCCATCGCTGGCATCACAAGCGTGAGCACGAAGACGCCCAAGTCAACTACGGCGATTTCTGGATGCCCGGGGGCCACTTGTTCAGCGCTTTCCGGTCGCAAAAGCACACGCTGGGCGCCAAAGAGTGACACTCAAGAAAGATGGACTTTCCAATGGACTACGGCCCGCAGCTTGTCTATCCCTTCCGGAGCCGGCCAGCAGCGGCAAACGCTTGCGCTGCTGGCTATACGATCTTGCCCACGTCGCATTCTTGCGCGAGTCGGGCCTTGCGGCTTCTTGCGAAGCGATCGCGAGTTGCGTGGCGTGCCCATGAGTCGGGCCGCGTCGTGGCGCACTGCTACCTTGGCCTGCACCTGCACCTGCGCAGCCACGCCGCGATGCTCGGTCTGGCCTGGAGAACCCGTAAGGTGGCGGAGATTGCGGCGCGCAGGTCGTCCGGCTCGCGCTGGCTCCTGTGGGCCACGCCCTCGGTCGCACGCCGTCTCAAAACGTCAGAATCGCGCGCTTTCGCATGATGGAGCGCGGCACGTGGCTCTCAGAACTGGACCCGATCACTTCCAGCACCGATGACACGCTCGAGCTTCAGGCGGGCTCGGCCAAGCTGTTGAGAATGCCGCACTCGCGCGAGGTTCGGGCGCTATCGCAGGAGCGTCGCAGATCCATTAACTCGCGCTCCAAGGCGCGCAATTCCTTCATCTTGGTCCGCACTTGCGCGATATGAGCGTCGACCAGCGCGTTCACCTCGCCGCAGCCCAACTCTGGCCGATCCCGTAAGTTCAGCAGTTGACGGATCTCATCCAGCGTCATGTCCTTCGCCCGGCAGCGGCGGATGAACAGCAAGCGCTGCAAATGGACTTCGTCATAGAGCCTGAAGTTGCCCTCGCTACGTGCAGGCTCGGGCAGCAAGCCTTCTGACTCGTAAAAGCGCACGGTCTGCACCAAGCAATCTGCCTTCTTGCCCAGTTCACCGATCCGCATCATGGTTGCTTCCTATAAAAAACTTGACTCTATATCTACTAGAGGTTTTCTAATGATGGCATCCGGGGAAAACCTTGTCAATGAAGAGCGATCTATGAACAAAGAACCTTCCAGCCCATGCGCCTGCTCCGGCGGCAATGGCCAACAGACGGCGTGCGCCAGTGAGCAGGCCAGCACTGAAACCACCGTTTTCCACGTGAGCAACATGGATTGCCGCAATGAGGAAGCACTGGTGCGGCGAACGCTGGAGGGCATGCCCGGTGTCGAGCGGCTCCTGTTCGATCTTCCGCAGCGTTTGTTGACCATTTCGCACCGCGAAGTCTCGGCCGATGCCTTGGAGCAAGCGCTGAATTCGGTGGGCATGAAGGCTCAGGCTGTCCGAGACGCCGCCGTGTCGACCACCTACCGCATCGAGAACATGGACTGCCCGAGCGAGGAGAAACTCATCCGCTCGCACCTCGGGGCAGTCGAGGGAATTCAGGACCTCGACTTCGACCTCGCTGAGCGCACCCTGTCGGTGAAACACCTCGCTCAGGCACGCGCGCAGATGGAGCAGGTCCTGGCCTCGATCGGCATGCGCGCCAAGGAGCAGACCTTCGGCCACACGGGGCCGATCGAAGCCGCGGCTGTGATCCCATCCTCGGCCCTGCAGCAGCAACCAACCGCTGCCGTTTCCGCGCCGCCGATCGGCGAGCGGGTGACGTACCGGATCGAGAACATGGATTGCCCGACGGAAGAAGCGCTGATCCGCGACCGGCTGGGCAAGCTGCCGGGTGTGACCGCGCTCGACTTCAATCTGATGCAGCGTGTGCTGGGAGTCCAGCACACGCTGGCGACCTCAGCGCCGATCGAGAAGGCGCTTGCTTCCATTGGAATGCAGGCTGCGCGGCAGGACATGCAGACAGCCACCACGGTACTTCGCATCGCGAAGATGGACTGTCCGACCGAGGAAAGTCTGATCCGCGGCAAGCTGCAAGGCATGCCGGGCGTGCAGGGAATGGATTTCAACCTGATGCAGCGCACGCTCACGGTTCGGCACACACCCGACGCGATCAAGCCGGCAGTCGAAGCCATCGAATCGCTGGGCATGGAAGCCGAGGTCCAGAGGACTGATGAGCCGCGCGATGCCCCGGTGGCCGCGCACAAGACCAATTGGTGGCCGATGGCGGTTTCGGGCGTTGCGGCGGTGGCCGCCGAAGGCGTGTACTGGGTCAACGACGGCAATCATTGGGCCGTGATCGTGCTGGCACTGGTTTCGATCTTCACCGGCGGCCTCAGCACCTACAAGAAGGGCTGGATCGCGCTGAAGAACCTCAACCTGAACATGAACGCCCTGATGGCCATCGCGGTCACCGGCGGCATGGCGATCGGCCACTGGCCGGAGGCCGCCATGGTCATGTTCCTGTTCGCGTTGGCGGAAGTGATCGAGGCGAAGTCGCTGGACCGCGCCCGCAACGCCATTCGGGGGCTGATGGACTTGGCGCCCGAGACCGCGACCGTGCGGCAGGCCGATGGCTCATGGACAGAGCTGCCGGCCAAGGAGGTCGCAAAGGGCGCGGTGGTCCGCGTGCGTCCTGGCGAGCGCATCGCACTGGACGGCCTGATCACCTCGGGTCGATCGGCCATCAACCAGGCGCCCATCACCGGCGAGAGCCTGCCCGTCGAGAAGGCCGAAGGTGACCAGGTCTTCGCCGGAACCATCAATGAGACCGGCTCTTTCGAATACAAGGTGACCGCAGGCGCCAGCGACTCGACGCTCGCGCGCATCATCCATGCCGTGGAGTCCGCGCAGGGCAGCCGTGCGCCCACGCAGCGCTTCGTCGACCAGTTCGCCCGCGTCTACACGCCGGCGGTGTTCGCGGTGTCCGTGCTGGTTGCCGTCGTGCCGCCGCTCGCCTTCGGCGGCGCATGGTTTGACTGGGTCTACAAGGCCCTGGTACTGCTGGTGATCGCCTGCCCCTGCGCTCTGGTCATCTCCACGCCGGTCACCATCGTCAGCGGCTTGGCCGCTGCCGCCCGACGCGGCATCCTGATCAAGGGTGGCGTCTACCTGGAGGGCGGGCGCAAGCTCAAGGCGTTGGCCCTGGACAAGACCGGCACACTCACACATGGCAAGCCCGAGCAGACCGACTTCGTGCCGCTGATCGGCGAGGCGCAGGAAGTTGCCGCCTGGGCCGCAAGCCTCGCGGCACGCTCGGACCATCCTGTGTCTCAGGCCATCGCCCGCAAGGCGAACCGTGACGGCATCGCGCTGCACGAGGTCGACGACTTCGCGGCGCTGCCTGGCCGCGGCGTGCGCGGCCGCGTCGCCGGGCGCATGTTGCACATGGGCAACCACAGGCTCGCCCAGGAGCTGGGCCTGAGCGAAGCGACGCTCCAGGCTCGGCTGGAGACCCTGGAGCGCCAAGGCAAGACAGCGATCCTGCTGATGGACGATGCGACCGTGCTCGGCATTTTTGCAGTGGCCGACACCGTGAAGGAAACCAGCCGTGAGGCGGTGGCCGACCTGCAGGCGCTGGGTGTGCGCACGCTGATGCTGACGGGGGACAACCAGCACACGGCCGCGGCCATCGCTGCCCAGGTCGGAATCTCTGAAGCCCGTGGTGACCAACTGCCCGAAGACAAGCTCAAGACCATCGAAAGCCTGGTCGGCGGCGAGGGCCAGGTGGGCATGGTGGGCGACGGCATCAACGATTCGCCCGCGCTCGCCCGTGCCGACATCGGCTTCGCCATGGGCGCGGCCGGCACCGACACCGCGATCGAAACAGCCGACGTCGCCCTGATGGACGACGACCTGCGCAAGATCCCCGCCTTCATCCGGCTGTCGCGTAGCACTGCGGCGATCCTCACGCAGAACATCGTTCTGGCCCTTGGCATCAAGGCGGTGTTCCTTGCGTTGACGTTCACAGGGCATGCCACCATGTGGATGGCTGTGTTCGCTGACATGGGGGCAAGTCTTTTGGTTGTCGTCAATGGGCTGCGCCTCCTGAAGTTCAAGGCGGCATGAACAATGGATGAACCATCTCTTCGCAAGACGCAGTGGTACTCACTCGCGATCGTTATATTCGCCGGCGATCAGGCAGCTAAGAGCTACATTGACGCGACAACTCCCTTGGGTTGGTCGCACGAGGTGGCGTCATTCTTCAACCTAGTTCACGCTCTCAATCCCGGCGCGGCGTTCAGCTTCCTTGCTGGCGCGGGCGGCTGGCAGCGGTGGTTTTTTCTGGCGATCGCGTTCGCAATATCGGCATGGCTCGCATGGCTGCTCTCCCGGCCGCTGCGCAAAACGGAAGGCCTTTCGTACAGCCTCATTCTGGGCGGCGCATTGGGCAACGCGTTCGACCGCGCCACGCGCGGGCACGTTATCGACTACATCGACTTTCACCTGCACGGCTGGCACTGGCCCGCCTTCAACATCGCTGACATGGCCATCGTGGGCGGGGCGATCGCGCTGGTGGCCCAGTCGTTCATGAGCGTGGAGAACCCGGCCGCCACAAAGGAGTCCCAGTGACATTGGGACGATCCGGAAATTCGCAATGCACACGGTGCAGGACACCAATCTGAAGAGAACGGCCCCCAGCATGAGCGGCCGCGGCTTGGCCCTCATGCTAGCGCCCACCGCCGCTTTTGCTGCAACGCCCTGTTGCGATGGCGGCGATTGCTGCAACGACGTCGCAATGCCTTGCTGTGAATAAACAGCACGCAAGCCAGTTGACCTGGCAATTATGAAAGTCCATCACGGCGATGCTGGCCTTTTTCGTTCCAATGAGCCGTCACGGAGAGGTGATGATGAAGCTATGCCGGGATCCTGCAAGCTTTAGGACGGTCTTCTTTACCGCATAGCGATATGCTGATGTCACCCGTTCGCCTCGCCTGGCAAGTACAAGTAGTTCGTCGCGGTTTTCTGGCCGTGTCCGCCCGCTTCGCTGGCCCTTTTGCCCCAAACAAGCGCAATCATGCCTGCGTTACCACCAAAGTTCGCCCCCGCCAGTTGCTGTTCCTAAAGGGCATCAAGCTCAACGCCATCGCCGACCGGCCAGCGTATTTCGCATCGCTGCGTGCCCGTCGGGGCCAGCCCATCGTCATCCTCGCAGAGCTGGGACCGGACGAGGCATTCGCCCTGTGGAAGCAGCATGTACTGGGCGACAGGCCTCGCTGACCCAGTTTCGCCTCATCCTCCTGACAGCCCCGCACTTATTGCGGGGCTTTCTTTTTTCCGCGTTCGCCAATCGGGGCTGTTGCAAATGCCGATTTCCGGCTGACGCGGCTCGCCTCGCGCATGAAGCTGCCCGCATGTGTCGCTGATTCGTCAGCACCATGCCAGCAGCCAGAGTTTCCAGGCTGCCGCGGATTCTTTCCGCGCTACCCGCCAGTCCGCCATCGCATCGAGTCTGCGGACGCGCGTCACCCGTGACGCCGATGCTTTTTTCTCAACCGCGTGCGGGAGCTGCCATCCCGTGAGGGACGAGGCCCCGCTTTTTCCAAGGAGCCCGTCCATGTCCCAGCAAGCCTCTTTCGGCCAGTTGGCCTTGATCCATTGCGGCAAGTTCCTGCCGCTCGAAATCCTGCATAGCGCCGCCGGCCACTACATCGGCACGCGCGATACAGAAGGTCCCGTTTCGCGGGAATCCTGCCAGTACTTCCGCAGCTATGCCGCGGCTCAACGTGCCCTCGAAAGAGGCGGCTGGTCCCAGCTCGCCACACCCTGATCCAACTGGAGGAACCACGTCATGAACCAGCTTTTGCCCCAGGAAGTCGTCGATCAGATCATGCGGGAAGAGCAGCATTTCGCCGCCGCGCCCCAAGCCTTCTTCGAGGTCTGGAAGCGCGGCGTCGAGATCGCAGGCCCGCAATGGTTTGGCGACGGCACGCGCGAAGGCCTGAACCAGGCAAAGAGCAAGTGGGATCTGCGTCCCGACATGCTGCGTGCCAACGACGCACTCGGCGTCCTGAGCAGCGGGGAACGCATGTTCCTGTCCGCCATGTTCAGCTTCTACAACGCGCGCGAGGGCGGTGCCATGCTCAAGCGCTGCCACTTCCAAGGACTGTCGGACTTCGATGGTCTCGATCTGCAACGTCGCCAGGTGATCGCCGACCTGCTGCTGAACTACAGCGGTTGGTGAGCCGGTCCCTGGCACACCTTCATCACTGCGTTCACGGGACCCCATGAGGGACATGCGCCTCGTTCGAGGCCATGTCCCTCGCGTTTTCTCCCCGCCCAGCGCCATCCGGCATCAGGCGGTTTCCCCTGCGGATGCCATCGTCCGCAAGGGCTGGCTCCGTTCATTCATCGAAAGGAGCCTTCATGGCCAACAACTACTACGAAGCCACCGGCGTTCTCGTGCTCGACCGTGTGACGCCCGTCATCCAGGCGCTGTTCGGCGCCTTCGCGCTGGACGAGAGCCACCCCGGCAACGGGCAGGCCTACATCGCCCAGATCGCCGAGACCACCAATCCGCAATGGCCGGACGTGCTCGATGGCCTGGAAGACCTGGCCACGCAACTCGGTATTCCGATGCCGGACGACGAAGGGCTGTCGATCCCGCCGCTGCTCGAACTGCTCGCCGTGCACTTCCGTGCCGATGAGGACGAAGAGCTGGGGAACTTGATCGACCGTCATTCGTTCGAGGACACCGCCGATCTCGACGCATTGTTTCTGATCGCCACCCGGTTCGATGACGGGCACCACCTGACCGCCATCCAGTTCGAGGGCTGCTGGTACTGCAGCAAGCCGCGGCTGTTCGAGTTCGGCGGCAACGGCTGCTACCTGAGCCGCGAGGTCCGCTTCATCAGCTCCTCCTCCCAGGCCCTCCAGCTCGGCGACCAATTGCGCAAGACCATTGTGGCCGCCGACATCGAAGAGGCTTCGGCCCTGATCGCGCTGGAGACCATCAATCTGCTGGCGGGCGTCAGCGACGAGCCATTCCGCATGAATTTGCGCCGGCGCGTCGCCGAGCGATTGGCCCAAACGCCAACGATCAGCGTCACCTGACGCTGTTTCCTTTCTTTCCACCCACCGGGGTCAATTCCCGGTGGCGGGGATTTGCTCCATCATTATTCTGTTGGAGAAATCCCATGTCCCAGAATCCCAATCCCTTTCTACGCGGCTACTGGAATCTGAAAATCGTCCGCACGCTGTCCATCAGCTACGAGGACGGAAGCCCGCATGTTTGGCGAAACATCCACCCGAGCCAGCAGCACCTCTGCGACGCGGCGCTGGTTTCTTCTCCTTGCATCATCACCAGCGACTTCGCGGTGGTCAGGACTGGCACCGAACCTGTCGGCGCCGCACTGATCGCCGAATGCGACGCGGCTGAAGGGGGCAGCGGCGAAGGCATGGTGGGTGCCGTGGTGTACGCGATCCACGGCGACGACTTCGACGGCCGCCCCGTCCACATTGGCGACACCTATTCGGCCGAGGCCGCACGGGAAGTCGTGCAGCGGTTGAGCTTCGAGACCGGCTACTACAGCCGGTGCTGGGAAATCAGCAGCGCGCACATCAGCCGCGAAACCGGCCAGTACCTGGCCAACCTGGCTGACCTCGCGACGCCGGAGGCCTTTTTGTTCATCGCGTTCCGGATTCCCTACAGCCCGGCGATCGGCGTCAAGCTGATCTCCACGCCCTGGACGGACCAGCACCTGCAGGACGTCGAGGGGATCGCCGCCGAGCAGCTTCGGCAGGAGCACCGCAGCAAGGGCATGCCGGACGAGCTGGCACAGATCCTTGAACTGGCCGGCCAGGCCGACGTGCGCATCCTCATCCTCGATGCCGACGCACCCGTGTTGCCGGGCCTATCGCTGGCCGGCGAATAGCTGCCACACACATCCCCGGCCTTCCTTGTCCTCACCGCATGCCGGCCCGGTCTCCCGCCAGAGAGCCGGGCCGGCGCACTTTCACAGGAGCGATCCCATGTTCCCCGACCTCATCACACCCGCATCCGACTTCGAGCACCAACTCGGAGCCTGCGTCAACGCCATGAGCCAGGAAGATGCCATCGGCCAGATCCTGGTATTCGAGCGCATGAGCGGCACGCTGCACATGCGCCATATCGCCAGCGCCGACCTGGTGGACACCGACGTGGACGACTACGAAATGGTCGTCTTCGACGGTGGCAACACAAGCGGCGACACGTGGAAACACGTGTTCTTTCCGCGTCAGCGCGAGCACTACTTCGTGTACCAAGCCTGATTCCTCCAGCCCCTTTCGAGGGGCTTTTTCTTGCCCGCAGCACAGGAAAACGGTTGTGGTGCGGTGCCGTTTCCTGCGGGCAGGCAGACCGCCCCAGGGCCATGCTTGCCCCATGTTCGTCGGCGTTGCCGGCACATGCCCAGGCAGTCGAGACCTTCGAGGCTGCAAGCGCGGGAAACCGTGCTGGTCGTTTCTTCCTACGGACCTACCGCGTCCATCCACGCCACCCACAAGGGACCTCTCCCTTGCGGGCGGGGAATCCCTTGTTTTTCCTCAAGGAGTTTCCCCATGGATCGTTCCCTCATCAAATCCATGATGCCTTCGCTGGTCGCAGGCCATGTGCCCCGCAACGTGCGGTCGTTCAAGTACCGCGTGTTCGATGATCAGCCGCTGTCCTCAACGCTGGGCTTCGCCATCGACCCCCAACCCTTCGACGGCAAGGTGGTCGCCGCGACCGACGATGCCATCGTCGTCAAGCTCAAGCCTTCCGAGTTCGCGGTGCTCGATCCCAGCCTGGTGACCACGGTTCCTGCCGAAGGCGCCAAGGTGCATGTCCAACCCTATGCCCGTCGTCGCTTCGACGGACTGCGCGCGGACACGCCGGAGGTCATCACCGAGGAGACTTCGGACGGCACGCCGTACACCATCACGAGGCACATCCTCGGCTCGGCGCCGGCCAAGCTGCCCATTCCCACGCCGCAGTGCATGGAGTTGGGCCAGCTCATCGAGCAGTTGGAGGAGATGCCGGCCCCCGATCGCTTCCGGCGCATCACCCACATGCTGGTGGATGCCGGTGCCCGCGACTTCACCTGGGTCGATCCCACGCCCTCCAAGATCATCGAGACCCCGCCGGCGATCAGCTTCACGGTCTCGACCGCGAAGTTCGAGGGCCGGGTGACGATCCTCTACGACCGCGGCGGAGACACCTACGTGGTGGAACTGCACCGTCAGAACGGTGAATCGGTCGAACTGGTCGATCGGCACGACGAGGTGTATTTCGACATGCTCGGCGAAGTGCTGGAGAGGCTCATCGACGACGGGCGCTGGCGCCAGATCGACGTGAGCATCCTCGACGCGAAAGCGGCCCGCAAGCGCCAGGCCGTCCCGGCATGACGCCCCGCAGCGAAACCGGGCGGTCCTGCGGCTGACCCGAGGCATCCGCCACGGCGTTCCAGCCGTTCCGGCCGCGTGCACTACAGGCCCTTCATCCCATCGGATGGAGGCCTTTCTCATTCTTCCACACAGGAGATTTCATCCATGTCACTGCGATTCAAAGGCGCTGACCTGCGCCCCGTGCTGACCGAAGCCATCGCCAATCAGGGGTCGTCTCAGAAAACGGAAAAAAATCGTACGCTAAGAGCCGAAGTGGGCCCTTTAGCAGCAATGCAAAGCTGCGATCAACGGGCAGGAAACATTGCCATGGTGCGCGTTGCACTCTCTCACTAGCGTCGACAGGGCCTCTTCCATCCGCGTGAGGTCCGCCATGCGTGCGCGCACATCGGCCAGCCGGTGAGCAGCCAGTTCGGCCGCCTCGCTGCAATGGGTGCCGTCCTCCAGTTTCAGGAGCTGGCCGACTTCATCCAGGCTGAATCCCAGGCGCTGGGCTGACTTCACGAACTTCACCCGCGCCACGTCCGCCTGCCCGTAGCGGCGGATGCGACCGTAGGGCCGCTCCGGCTGGGGTAGCAAGCCCTTGAGCTGATAGAAGCGGATCGTCTCCACGTTGACCCGGGCTGCCTTGGCGAAGGCCCCGATGGTCAGATTCTCTTGAGCGTTCTCCATGGCGCTTGACTCCGTAGTTGACTACGGAAGTAACGTTACAGCATCAAGCGAAGTCCCGGAAGGAGAACCTTATGTCGGAACCCAAGAACGGCTGCGGCGCACTGGCGACCGGCGGCGTCGCGGCCGTCCTCGCCTCGGCCTGCTGCCTCGGCCCCCTTGTCCTGGTCGCGCTCGGCTTCTCTGGCGCGTGGATCGGCAACCTGACCGTGCTGGAGCCGTATCGGCCGATCTTCATCGGCGCAGCGCTCATCGCGCTGTTCTTCGCCTGGCGCAGCATCTTCCGACCAGCCCATGCCTGCAAGCCCGGCGACGTTTGCGCCGTGCCCCAAGTGCGGACTGCCTACAAGGTGATCTTCTGGATCGTGGCCGCCCTGGTTCTGGTTGCCCTCGCGTTTCCCTACGTCCTGCCGCTGTTCTACTGAAAGGAGATCACCATGAAGAAACTCACCACCCTCACCACCCTCATCGCCCTGGCCGCCGCTCTAAGCGCGCCCGCCTGGGCTGCCACCAAGACCGTCACCCTGTCGGTGCCCGGCATGACCTGCGCCGCGTGCCCGATCACGGTCAAGACGGCTCTGTCCAAGGTCGCCGGCGTCGAGAAGGCCGAAGTCAGCTTCGAGAAGCGGGAGGCCGTCGTCACCTTCGACGAGGCCAAGACCAATGCCGACGCCTTGACCAAGGCCACCGCAAACGCGGGTTACCCGTCCAGCGTCAAGCAGTGAGGGCGTAATCATGGCCGAGGCGATCACCCTCCACATCGAAGGCATGACCTGCACGTCGTGCGCCGAGCACGTCCAGCAGGCTTTGACGAACGTGCCCGGCGTGCGCGCGGCCTCGGTGTCCTATCCGCAGCGGCAGGCCGAAATCGAGGCGGATGCAGGCGTGAGCGTGGCCCCGCTGGTTGCCGCAGTGGCCACGCTCGGCTATCGCGCACGGCTTACCGACACGCCGAACAAGCCTGCCGGCCTGCTAGACAAGGCGCTGGGCTGGCTCGGTGGCGAAACGAAGCATGTTGGCGGTGAACAAGCGCTGCACGTGGCTGTGATAGGCAGCGGCGGCGCGGCGATGGCGGCTGCCTTGAAGGCCGTGGAGCAAGGCGCCCGCGTCACGCTGATCGAGCGCGGCACCATCGGCGGCACCTGCGTCAATGTCGGCTGCGTGCCGTCCAAGATCATGATCCGCGCCGCGCACATCGTCCACCTGCGCCGCGAAAGCCCGTTCGATGCTGGCCTGCCGGCCGCAGCGCCCGCTGTACTGCGCGAGCGGCTGCTGGCCCAGCAACAAGGCCGCGTCGAGGAGCTGCGCCATGCCAAGTACGAAGGCATCCTGGCAAGCACTCCGGCCATCACCGTGCTGCGCGGCGAGGCCCGGTTCAGGGACACGCGCACGCTGACCGTGGCGACCGCTGACGGCGGCACGCACGAGGTGAACTTCGACCGCTGCCTGATTGCCACCGGCGCGAGCCCGGCGCTTCCGCCAATCCCGGGCCTTGCGGACACACCCCACTGGACCTCCACCGAGGCGCTGGAAAGCAGCTCGCTCCCCGAGCGGCTGGCCGTGATTGGTTCCTCCGTGGTGGCGGTCGAGTTGGCGCAAGCCTTCGCCCGGCTGGGCAGCCAGGTCACGATCCTGGCGCGCAGCACGCTGTTCTTCCGAGAAGACCCGGCCATCGGGGAAGCCGTAACAGACGCCTTCCGCGCCGAGGGCATCGAGGTGCTGGACCACACCCAGGCGAGCCACGTTGCCTATGCGGGCGGGGAATTCGTGCTCACCACCGGGCAGGGGGAAGTGCGCGCCGACAAGCTGCTGGTCGCCACCGGTCGCGCGCCGAACACGCGCAGCCTGAACCTTGAAGCGGCAGGCGTCGAAGTCAATGCGCAGGGAGCCATCGTCATCGACCGCGCCATGCGCACGAGCGCACCGCACATCTTTGCTGCCGGCGACTGCACCGACCAGCCGCAGTTCGTCTATGTGGCGGCGGCGGCCGGCACGCGCGCCGCGATCAACATGACCGGCGGCGACGCGGCGCTGGACCTGACGGCGATGCCGGCGGTGGTGTTCACCGATCCGCAGGTGGCGACCGTGGGCTACAGCGAGGCGGAAGCGCACCACGACGGCATCGAGACCGACAGCCGGCTGCTGACGCTCGACAACGTGCCGAGGGCGCTCGCCAACTTCGACACGCGCGGCTTCATCAAGCTGGTGGCGGAAGCTGGCTCAGGGCGGCTGATCGGCGTACAGGCGGTCGCGCCGGAAGCGGGCGAACTGATCCAGACGGCCGCGCTGGCGATCCGCCACCGGATGACCGTGCAGGAGCTGGCCGACCAGTTGTTCCCCTACCTGACCATGGTCGAGGGACTGAAGCTCGCGGCGCAGACCTTCAACAAGGACGTGAAGCAACTGTCCTGTTGCGCCGGATGAGGAAAAGGGAGGTGTTCGATGAACGCCTACAGCCGCGCCAACCGCCGCATCTACGCGGCCTTGTCCGATCCCCTGTCGGCCACCCACCGGCACCGCCTCGACGATCTGCTCAAGCGCCACGACAACGGCAAGACGACCTGGCTGGCCTGGCTGCGCCAGTCGCCCGTCAAGCCGAACTCGCGCCACATACTCGAACACATCGAGCGCCTCAAAGCCTGGCAGGCGCTCGACCTGCCTTCCGGCATCGAGCGGTCGGTGCACCAGAACCGCCTGCTCAAGATCGCCCGCGAAGGCGGCCAGATGACGCCCGCCGATCTGGCCAAGTTCGAGGCACAGCGCCGCTACGCGACCCTGGTGCGCTCGCCATCGAGGGCATGGCCACCGTCACCGACGAAATCATCGACCTGCACGACCGCATCCTGGGCAAGCTGTTCAACGCTGCCAAGCACAAGCATCAGCAGCAGTTCCAGGCGTCCGGCAAGGCGATCAACGCCAAGGTGCGGCTGGCCACCTCGATCAAGCAGGGCACGGTGACGGCCTCGCTGATGCTCAGGAAACTCGGCAGCTACCCGCGCCAGAACGGCCTGGCCGTGGCGCTGCGCGAGCTGGGCCGCATCGAGCGAACGCTGTTCATCCTGGACTGGCTGCAAAGCGTCGAGCTGCGCCGCCGCGTGCATGCCGGACTGAACAAGGGCGAAGCCCGCAACGCGCTAGCCCGCGCCGTGTTCTTCAACCGGCTGGGCGAAATCCGCGACCGCAGTTTCGAGCAGCAGCGCTACCGGGCCAGCGGCCTCAACCTGGTGACGGCGGCCATAGTGTTGTGGAACACGGTCTATCTGGAACGGGCCTCAAACGCCTTACGCGGTCACGGCCAGACTGTCGATGACGCCCTGTTGCAGTACCTGTCGCCGCTGGGCTGGGAGCACATCAACCTGACCGGCGATTACCTCTGGCGCAGCAGCGCCAAGATCGGCGCGGGCAAGTTCAGGCCGCTACGACCGCTGCAACCGGCTTAGCGTACGATTTTTTCCGTTTTCTGAGACGTCCCCAATCAGTGCCGCATTGTCCTGGTCAAGGATCAGGGCGTGTACTTCCTCGCCGAGCGTGGGGAGCGTCGCCCGGATGGGCGCCAGGCACTGCTCGCCTACGCCGTCGGATGCAACCCGGACACCGACCCGTTCGATGACTGGTGGCACCTCGCCGGCCGCGAGCTGGGCGGCGATGACTTCGCGGAGTATTTCGACCCGAAGGACGGCCTGTTCACGCGCCTCCAGCACTCGGCGGACGATCTCGTGCTTTCCGCCACCGCCACGCACCTGTCCTTAGCAGTGGTGCCTCCCGCCTGACGCGGCAACCGCCTCGCAGCCCCCGCATCGGGGGCCTTCTTTTGTTCGCACCGCCGCCATCGCCGCGCGTGCGCGTTTGTCTCCAGCCGCCGAGGCACGCCCCGCCGGCCACAACGCCGGCATGCCACCGGAGACAACCGCATGAACACGCCATCGACCTCGCCGAGGCTGCACCTCCTACCGGTGTCGCTGCGCACGGCCAATGCATTCGTTCTGTCGCACCATCGCCACCACCGCCCGGTCCAGGGCGCGAAGTTCGCCCTGGCCGTCACGCTGAGCGACAGCGACCTGATCCACGGCGTGGCCATTGTCGGCCGCCCGGTCGCGCGGCACCTGGACGCTGGAAGTCACGCGGCTGTGCACCGACGGCACACCCAGCGCCTGCAGCAAGCTCTACGGCGCGGCCTGGCAGGCGGCAAGGGCGCTGGGCTACATACGCCTGCTCACCTACACCATGCCCGACGAAGGTGGCGCCAGCCTGCGCGCCGCCGGCTGGCGGCTGATCGGCGCGCGCGGTGGCGGCGCCTGGAGCCGTCCCGGCCGTCCGCGCGCCGATACCCCCGAGCACCTGCGCGGCGCCAAGTGCCTGTGACAGGCGCCGGGTGGCGCGGACAAAGGGAAGCGCCCGGGTGCCGATTGATTGCTGCCGCGCGCGCGAGGCCCCGCCATGCTGGCCCCATGCCTGCTGACGTCGTCAGCGACATGCCAGGCAACCATCGGTCTTCGAGGTTGCGGCGCAGTTCCCACTGCGTGACCGAGCCAGCTCGCACCGCATCCTTCCGCGAGCGGCCACCAGCCTCTGGTGGCGGATGCTTTCGCCTTATCAACCCACCGCGGGGTCACGCACCTTCCCCGCATGCGTGGGCCGGTGTGTCTCCGCTTCATCCCAATGGAGATTCACCATGAACACCACGTCCAACGAGAAATCGTATTTCGACCTCCACACCTCGGGCATCGGCTACATCCAGCGTGTCCGTGAAGTGCCCGTCCGGGGCGGCCGCCGTGCGCAGCCTTTCCTGGCATGCACCATCGCCGCGCTGGTCGGCCCCGCCCGGGACCCCAGCTACCGCTACTTCGACGTCAAGGTCTCGGGTGCCGAGGCCAAGAAGCTCGTTCAGCGCTACATCGGCGTTGACGATCCCAAGCAGCGCCCGCTGGTGCGCTTTCGCCTCGGTGACCTGTGGGGCGATGTGTACATCCGCGACAAGGGTGAGCAGAAGGGTCAGGCCGCCGCGTCCCTCAAGGCGCGACTGCTCAAGGCCGAACTGATCGACCGGGCCGAACTGGCTTCGATCGAGCAGCACGAGTTGATCACCCGCGGCATCGGCTATCTCAATCGTGTGAAGGACGTCACCCCAAAAGCTGGCGACTCGTTCCTCTCTTGCACCGTCGCGGCACTGGCCGGGCCTGTCGATGAACCGGAGTATCGGTACTTCGACACCATCGTCGCCACCCCGGAAGCCGAGCACCTGGTTCGCCGGTGCGTTCAGGCCGTCGAGGGTGACCGCAAGGTGCTGATCGCCTTCCGTCTGAACGACATGAAGATCGATCCGTACATCCGCACCAAGGGTGAGCACGCCGGGGAACCGGCCGCCAGCCTGGAATCGACGCTGGTCCACATCGGTCTCATCAAGATCGACGGCACCCAGGTCTATCCGACGAGCCAGGCGCAAGCCGAGGCGCCGCCGGCCGAAGACGCATCCGCGTCCGAAGCCGACGATGCCATCGACACGGCCACCGAGCCCGCCGAGCGCGAGCCCGAGGCGCAAGTCCAGGAGCAGGAGCCGGCATTGGCTGCTTCGTTCTGATCCGGCACGGCCTCTCACGGGGCCTTGTCGCTTTTCCTCCCCACGTACGCCGCGTCCCCAGGACGCGTGCTTGCGCATTTCATCCCCCGAGTTCCGCGTGGTCTCACGGCCACGCGGTTGTCGAATTTCTCAAAGGAGATCAGCCATGTCTCTGGTATCCCGCTTTGCTCCGCAATCCCCGATCCTGCGCTCTGATCGCCCACTCTCGGACGACCGCATTCGTGCCGTCGTTCCGTCGATCTTCGCCGACGCTCCACATGGGAGCCGGTCCGATCGGTATGCCTACATACCGACCTCGACCGTGCTGACCAAGCTGCGCCAGGAGGGCTTCGAGCCCTTCATGGTGTGTCAGACGCGCGTGCGCAACGAAGACCGGCGCGAGTACACGAAGCACCTCATCCGACTTCGCCATGCAAGCCAGATCAACGGCGACGAGGCGAACGAGATCATCCTGCTCAACAGCCATGACGGCACGAGCAGCTATCAGATGCTCGCCGGCATGTTCCGGTTCGTCTGCCACAACGGCCTGGTTTGCGGTGACACCACCGCAGACATCCGCGTTCCCCACAAGGGCGACGTGGCCAGCCAGGTGATCGAAGGTGCCTACGGAGTCCTCGAAGGTTTCGAGCGCGTGCATAACGCGCGCGATGCGATGCGCACCATCACCCTCGATGAGGGCGAAGCGGAGGTCTTTGCGAACTCTGCGCTCGCACTCAAGTACGACGATCCGGCCAAGTCCACGCCTGTCACCGAGAGCCAACTGCTGGCCCCTCGGCGATGGGACGACCGCAAGAACGACCTGTGGGCCGTCTTCAACCGCGTCCAGGAGAACCTAGTCAAAGGGGGCCTGAACGGACGCACGGCCAACGGCCGCAATCAGCGCACCCGTCCGGTGCAAGGCATCGACCAGAACCTGCGCCTGAACCGGGCGTTGTGGCTGCTGGCCGAAGGCATGCGCCAGCTCAAGGCGTGATGCCACGCGGACCTCGCCCACCTCGGGCGAGGCCATTTCCTCTCATCCACCGGGTGCCGTCGGCGGCCCGTCATTCATCATCAGGAGAACCATCATGGCAACCCCATCGGCTTCCGAGAAATCTGTTGCGCCCATCGTCGTCCCCGGCCAGCTCACGCTGCGTACCATCCGCGGCAAGAACGGCCCGTTCACGGTTGGCCGCCTCGCGACGCACCTCGGTACTTTCGAGGTCAAAGACCCGGAGCTGGAGCAGTACCCCGAAGGCAAGTACGACGGGGAATTCATCATCAGGTACATCTTCCCGAAGTCCTATCCGGTCGGCGGCGGCATGCGGTTCGAGATCCGTGCCAGCCTCGACGGCATGACGCTCAACGGCATCGACAAACTCAGCCGCGACGAAGCCCGCAGCTTCGCCACCCAGGACGTCGATCCGCTCGATGAAGAGCAAGGGGCGCAGCCTGCGGCAACGCCGGCCAAGCCCACCAAAGCGTCCAGGCCCGCCAAGCCCGCACCCGTGCAGGCGTCCGCGGACCCGCTGGTCGATACCACGCCCTTCGGCGTGGATGCGCCACCGCCTGCTACGGCCGCTGCCCCCGGCAGCACCGAAGACGGTGACGCCGCGCTCTTCGGCCTGCTGTGGCCGCTGGGCGAGTCCGTGAAACTGGATTCGACCATCGACCGCCGCACCCTGCGCGCGCAGATCGCCCGCCTGGGCGAGCTGGGCTACGCGCTGGACTTCAAGACGCAGGAGTGGAGCCGCCAGGCCGAACCAAAACCTGCGTGATCGCAGACGCCGCATGCGCGGTGTTCTTCATCCACCCGCCGGGGTTCCTTTCCCATGCGGGGGAGGCCCTGGCCATTTTCTGGAGGTCTCCATCATGTCCACCATCGCTTGCGATACCCCGCGTTCAACGCTGGATGAACCCGCGTGGCGGGACCTTTGCAAAGCGGCCGCCGCACACGCCCAGCGCGGTTGCGGCTTGTCCTACGACCACTACGTGACGCTCTTCAGTTCGGCGATCGACGCACAGGCCAATCGTTTGCCGGATGAGCAACGTGCTCAGGCTCTCGAAATCGCGGCCCAGGAATGGGACTACGCAACACCTGCCGAACGGCAGGAAACCCAGGACTGGAATGCGGAGCATGGCTATTGCTCGCACGGGATCGAGTTCGGCTACTGCCCGGCCGGTTGTGATCGAGACGATGACGACTGGGATTGAGGGCGACGCATAGGTTCCTTCGCCGCAGATGCGGCATTCCATCACCCGCTGGGGGTTCTTCCCCACGGGGAGGCCTTCAGCTCAACTTTTCGAGGAGGCCTCTCATGGGCTGGTATTTCTCAAACCAATCGCGGTCCGAACTGATCGCGGAACTGATCGCACCGCAAGAGACCGAGCGCGCCAGCGTCAAGGTCATCGCTCACACCCTGCGCGGCAACGTGCTGTGGTCCGTCGCCGAAGTGACCGCCAAGGTCGAAGGCGTGCATCGTGATCTCGCACCGGGCCAGTCCCTGCGCTACATCCGCTGCGATCTGCTTGAACGAAGCGGCGGCCAGTGGGGCTACAAGTCCTTGGACGAGTCCATGCACCCGTACTACTACACGTGCCCGCTGTCCTATCTGGACCTCGCACCGGAGCAGTCCGCCGACTGGCGTGCAGGCGTTCGCGCCTACCACGCCCGGCGGCGCACACCCACGGCATCCGCGGCATCCGCCGCGGCGTCGATGGCCTGAGCCAGGAGGAACCGACATGGACCCGATCCTGGCAACGCTTCCGCCCTCGTTGCTGGCACTCGTTGAAGGGAGTTTGTCCAACGACGAAGTGTCCTCCGACGAGGAAATGCTGGCGTACTTCATCGACAACGGCCTCACCGAGGACCAGGCACGGCAGGCACTGACCTACCGCGACCAGTACCTCAACAACATCTACCTGGAAGGCTTCACGCCGATCACTTCGGCGGACGAGCCGCTTCACTTCAACCCGCACACCCGGCAGTTCGAGCCGGACTGAGCGGTTTTCTTCCACCCCCTGGGGCAGTACTTGCCCCAGCGGGCGGTGCTGTTCCCGTTCATCCGAGGACACCACCATGCCCGCAAACACTTCTTCCACGCTGTACCGCATCGACGAATGCCCGGACGTGATGGCCGACGCCTGCGTCGGCGATGACCAGGGCAACCTGATCTTCCTGTCCATCTGGGCGCGGGACACCGCCGTCCAGCAGTTCCTCGCTCGCCTGACCCTCGGGCGCGACGAGCAGGGACTGGACCAGTTCCACGTCATCACCGACCAGGGCGGCAGCGTCCCGGTATTCATCGGCAACGTCGATCGCCTGGAAAAGCGCATCACGCGCGCGTACCGGCGGACGCTGTTCGGCTCGCTGTCCAACGTGTGGCTGTTCGACCGGCGCTGCGTCAAGCCCGACAAGGCCAACGCCAGCGCATTGGCACTGCTGCCACGCGACAGCGCCCACAGGCTTGACCGCCTGTGGATGCTGGTGCGGGACACCTGCCCGTTGCCGCTGCTCGATCACTGGCGCGAGACCGTGCTGGAACTGCTGCAAACCCGCGAGATGCTGGCCCGCCTTCCGTTCGCCCTCGGGCCGCTGGAAGGCCATCGGCTCGCCATCGACGTGCCGGCGCTGACCCTGGCGCTCGGCTCCCTGATCCGCAGCGACGCGCTCACCGCCTATCCGTATCCGGCCAAGATTTGGACGCCGGAAGCGGTAGCGGCTTGACCCACCCTCGGAGGCACGCCTTGGCGTACTTCCGTGTTTCATCCCCGCCAACCAGGAGACTTCCATGGCCCTCATGTTCCCGCGGCTCGCCCGCAATTTCGTCAAGAACGGATATTTCCCGACCGACGAACCCACGCTCGAAAGAGCGCTCAACGCACTGATGCCCAGCGACGGGCCGATGTGCATCCTCGATCCCTGCGCCGGCGAAGGCGTGGCGATCGCCGAAGCCGCCCATGCCCTCGGGCGCGAGCAGGCAAAGGCGTTCGCCGTCGAGTTCGACGCGGAGCGGGCGCGCCATGCCCGCGGCCTGGTCGATCACTGCCTGCACGCGGACCTGATGGACACGATGGTCTCCAAGCAGTCCTTCGGGCTGCTCTGGCTCAACCCGCCGTATGGGGACCTGTCCAAGGACGTCAACGGCAACATCGGCTATCAGGGCCAGGGCCGTGCCCGCCTTGAAAAGCTGTTCTACCAGCGCACGCTCTCGCTGCTGCAATACGGCGGCGTGCTGGTTTTCATCGTCCCCGGCTACGTGCTCGACGCGGAGTTGGTCGGCTGGCTGACGCGCCACTACACGGACCTGCGCATCTACCGAGCGGTGGAGACGCAGTTCAAGCAGGTGGTGATCTTCGGACGCCGGGTGCGCCAGCGCGAGCAGGTGCCCGATGGCGTCAAGGCCGTGCGCAATCTGCTGTTGCAGGTAGGGCAAGGCGAAGTCGAAGCCGAGGAACTGCCGAGCGAGTGGCCGTTCCTGCCGTACATCGTCCCCGCCAGCCCGGCCGAGCCAGAGCATTTCTTCCGCGTGACGATGGAGCCCGAGCAGTTCGCCGATGAGGTTGGCAGGCTGCAAGGCTTGTGGCCATCGCAGGACACGCACCTGGGGGCTGCGCAGCAATCGCTGCGTCCACCGGCGCGGGCCTTGTCCCGCTGGCATCTCGCCCTGGCTCTGGCCGCGGGTGCGATCTCGGGGGTTGTGCGCTCCAAGACCGGGCGCGTGCTCGTCGTCAAAGGTGACACCCACAAGGACAAGACGCTCCAGCGGGAGTTCACCGAACGCGAAGACGGCTCCATCGCCGAGACCCGCATCCTCACCGACAAGTTCGTTCCCGTCATCCGCGCGTGGGACATGACACCTGGCTCCGCGACACGGGGCGAGGTGTTGACCATTCGCTGATCCACCGGACGCGCTGCCGTCCTGCTGTACCAACTCGAAGGAGAAACACCATGATCCCCAATCCGTTCAAGCGGCCTGCGCCGCACAAGCAACCGTTGTTCGCACCGAGTACGTTGAAGTTGAGCGAGAAGGTGCATTGGCTGGCCCGGCGAGGCCTGATCGACCCCTTGGCCTATGTCCAGCGCCATGTGCGCGGGGACTGGGGCGAGATCGATGAGGCCACACGCCAAGCCAACGACGTGGCGATCCAACAGGACAACCTAATGATCTCGCAGTTCAGGATCACGCCGGACCTGGCGCTGATCGTCAAGACCAGCGAGGACCACCAGACCACGGTGGTCCAGCTTCCCGAAGAGCGGGACCTGATCTGAGGCCCCACATCGTCATCCTCATCCACCTGACGGAGCCACTTCACTCCGGCAGGGGTGTCGTGGCTCAATGACTCATCAAGGAGGAGCCCATGGCATCGCATCGCATCGAAACCTACTGCCAGCGGCTGGCGTTCCCCATCGGGGCGCTCATCTTCAGCAGAGGTGTAGACCGCCTGGTCCGCGCGGGTCGCCTGGACCCGATCCCGTACTTCAGGCGCCACACCCGTGGCGACTGGGGCGACGTCAACATCCAGCAATGGCAGACGAACAGCAGCGCGCTTCAATCGGGCGCGTCGCTGGAATCGCACTACGTGATCCATCCGGGGCTCGCCATTCGCATCGTCACCGATTCGCAGCGCTGCGCAACCGTCATCGTGCTTCCGTCCGAAGACTGAGCACGGTTCACCTGCGGGCCGCCCAGGCCAGCACCTTCAACCACCCTCAGCCACGCGTCGATTCTCTTCCCACCACGGGGCATGCCATTGCCCCGCTGGGGGTGGTGCATGCCCCATTTTTCTTTGGAGCATCACCATGTCCCTCGATCTCGAAACCACTGCCGCTGAATCCGCGCCCGTACAGGGCGAACTGCTCGACGCGGAATCTTCCCCTCTGACCCTGAGCCTTCAGGATTTTGTCGGCGAGTTCGGCGACGAACTACTCGACGCCCTCAACAGCGCTAATCCGCCGGTCTATACCGGCCAACCGCAGGCGCACCGGCAACTGGTGGTCGCCAGCCTCAAGCGCAAGCTGTTCCCAGCCCAGGCCGAAGTCGTCCACGCCGCCGCCGAGCTGCTGATCGACCGTGGCGAACGTGCTGCGATCGTCAATGGCGAGATGGGCTGCGGCAAGACGACCGTCGGCATTGCCACGGCCGCCGTGCTCAACGCCGAAGGCTATCGCCGCACTCTGGTGCTGTCGCCGCCCCACCTGGTTTACAAGTGGCGGCGCGAGATCCAGGAGACGGTGGCCGGTGCCAAGGTGTGGGTACTCAACGGGCCGGATACGCTCGTCAAGCTCATCAAGCTGCGCGAGCAGTTGGGCGTGCAGCCCACGGGCCAGGAGTTCTTCGTCCTGGGGCGCGTCAGGATGCGGATGGGCTTTCACTGGAAGCCTGTCTTCACCACGCGGCGCACCCGCCACGGCGACGTGGCGGCCTGCCCGGACTGCGGCACGGTCATCACCGACCTCGACGGCGAGCCGGTCAACCCGATCGCGCTCCAAGCCGAGGAGTGCCGCAGGAAGTGCGGCCACTGCGCCGCGCCCCTGTGGACACTGATCCGCCCGCGCAGTCTGTCCGGCAG
This sequence comes from Pseudomonas sp. G11, assembly GCF_029457515.1. Taxonomy (NCBI): domain Bacteria; kingdom Pseudomonadati; phylum Pseudomonadota; class Gammaproteobacteria; order Pseudomonadales; family Pseudomonadaceae; genus Pseudomonas; species Pseudomonas sp. G11. Next base: position 2,371,603 of record NZ_CP120377.1, on the reverse strand, counting down.
CGACCAGTCCTCGGCCGTGCTCAAAGCCTTAAAGCGCATACCGACCATCGGAGAGGTCACCGCGCAGAAGCTGATGCAAAAGTTCGGTGACGGGTTCCTGGCGTCGATGCTCGGCGACAACATCCATGAGTTCATCAACCTCATGGATGGCAACGGCGAGCTGGTGTTTTCCGACCGTCAGGCCACGCGCATGGAACGTGCGATGGCCAACATGGAGTTCGGCTTTGGCGAGGGCGGCTATCAGCCGTCCGAGTTCATCAAACGCTACCTGCCGCAAGGCACGTTCGACCTGCTCATCGCCGATGAGGCACATGAGTACAAGAACGGGGGCAGTGCCCAGGGCCAGGCCATGGGCGTGCTGGCGGCGAAGGCTCGCAAGACCTTGCTGCTGACCGGCACGTTGATGGGCGGCTACGGGGACGACCTGTTCCACCTGCTGTTCCGAGCCCTTCCGGGGCGGATGATCGAAGACGGCTACCGCCCGACCACGAGCGGCAGCATGACCTCGGCTGCGATGGCGTTCATGCGCGATCACGGGGTGTTGAAGGACATCTACTCCGAGAGCACCGGCACGGCGCACAAGACGGCCAAGGGCACCAAGGTATCGGTGCGCACGGTCAAGGCCCCGGGGTTTGGCCCCAAGGGCGTGCTGCGCTGCATCCTGCCGTTCACGATCTTTCTCAAGCTCAAGGACATCGGTGGCAACGTCCTGCCGCCGTATGACGAGGAGTTCCGTGAAGTCGCGATGGACACGGCGCAAGCCGCGGCCTACCGCGATCTGGCGGGTCGGCTGACCGCGGAGCTGAAACAGGCTCTGGCGCGACGCGATACGACCTTGCTGGGTGTGGTCCTCAACGTGCTGCTGGCCTGGCCGGATTGCTGCTTCCGGTCGGAGACCGTGGTGCATCCGCGCACGCGCAACACCTTGGCGTTTGTCCCGGCTCAGTTCAACGAGTTCGAGATCAGCCCCAAGGAGCGTGAGCTGATCGACATCTGCAAAGAGGAGAAGGCGCAGGGCCGCAAGGTCCTGGCCTACACGGTCTATACCGGCACGCGCGACACCACGTCGCGCCTGAAGGTGTTGCTGGAGCAGGAAGGCTTCAAGGTGGCGGTGCTGCGCGCGAGCGTGGATGCCAGCCGCCGCGAAGACTGGATCGCCGAGCAACTGGACCGTGGCATCGACGTGCTCATCACCAACCCCGAGTTGGTCAAGACGGGGCTGGACCTGTTGGAGTTCCCGACGATCGTGTTCATGCAGTCGGGCTACAACGTGTACTCGCTCCAGCAGGCGGCACGCCGCTCCTGGCGCATCGGGCAGAAGCAGCCCGTGCGTGTGATCTACCTCGGCTACGCCGGTTCCTCGCAGATGACCTGCCTGGAGCTGATGGCCAAGAAGATCATGGTCTCGCAGTCCACCTCGGGCGACGTGCCCGAATCCGGGCTCGATGTCCTGAACCAGGACGGTGATTCCGTCGAGGTCGCACTGGCCCGGCAGCTTGTCGCCGCATGACACGTTCCACTTACGGCCCTTCGGGGCCGTTTTTTTTGCCGCTCCCGGTAAATCGGACGCTGCCTGGTTCGCATTGTTTGCTGCCGCTCGCGGCCTGAGCGGCGATGGTGAGGGCTGGATGTTTCAGGACGCCGAGCTATGTGCCCCTCTCCACCGTGGTTTCACTATCCCGAACGCCGCCTTCTGGCGGGATTTCTCGGCCTGCTGTGGTCGGTGCTGGCCGGTGGCTGCGCGACGACGACTGCGCCGGTCGCGCCCGACACCATCGCGGAAGTCTTGGCCGCGCCTGAACCCGAGGCTTCCGAGTACATCCCGGTCGTGCGCTACGCCCGCTACACACTGGTCGAACTGGCACCCATGGCGGCGCAGCGCGACCTGTTGTTGCAGACCATCGACGTGTCCATGCCCGAGGATGCCCGCGCCACGGTCGGGGATGGGCTTCGGCACGTGCTCAAACGCAGCGGCTATGGCCTGTGCCAGACCGCGCATGCCGTGATCGAGCTGTACGCGCTGCCGTTGCCGGCGGTACACCTGCACCTCGGCCCCATGACCTTGCGCGATGCGCTGCTCACGCTGGCTGGCCCGGCCTGGGAACTGCACGCGGATGACCGCGCACGGCAAATCTGCTTCGAGCGGCCCGGCGATCGCGCGGTCGCCGAGTCCCCATCCGAGCCACCCGCCACCGAGGCGGTGCAGACGTTCCCGCTGGCACCCATGGTTTCGGGAGGCCAGCCATGAACGCCCCGCAACCTGCCCAGCGATCGACCGCCGCCGTGGTGGTGCAGAGCCTGATGTGGCTCTGGTTGATCTTCCTCAGCGTCTTGGCGGCCCTGGGCTACCAGGCCCTCAGCGACCAGGCCGACCAGGAGCGGCTGGATTCCCGCCTGCAACGCCTGGAAGCGCAGGCAACTGGCTTGGCCGAGACGATCGAGGCCATCCAGCAGCGCCCGGCCGTCGCGACGGACGCTGACCTCAAAGACACCCGCCAGATTCTGGAAGCACGCGCGGCCCAGGTCGAGAAATCTCTCAGTGGCTACGCAGCGGCCGACGACCTCCAGGCGCTGCGCGCGGAGGTCGAGCAGATCAAGGCGCGCCAAGCCGCCGCGCGTGCCACCGCACCCGCCCAGCGGCGCGCATCGCGCACGTCCGCCGCCTCCAAGACCGAGCTGCCGCCGCTGCCATTCCGCGTCGTCGGCGCCGAACTGCGCGCCGGCCAGCGCAGCGTGTCCGTCGCGCCGAGCATCGGGGACTTCACGCCCGCCCAACTTCAGGTGCTGCTGCCCGGGGATGCGGTCGGCCCGTGGCGCCTGCAGGCGATCGAGGGCAACACCGCAGTGTTCCAGGCCGGCAACCAGACCCGCCGCGTGGCGATTCCCTGACCGGAGCACCCCATGAAGCCGTCGATCCTCCTTTTCGCGGTCCTGGTGGCGTCGTCGCAATGGCCCGCCTGGGCGCAGCAGCCCGCAACGACCTCGGCGCGCAACGCACAGAGCCAGGAGCGCCCGCTGGCCGCCCGCGTGCTGGACGACCGGGTGGCAACCGAATGGGGCTTGCAGCCACAAGAATGGGCACGCTACCGCGAGCTGATGGATGGGCCGCTGGGTATCTACTCGCCCAACCTGGACCCGCTGTCCGCCCTGGGCATCGAAGCTCGCACGGACGAAGAACGGCGCCGCTATGCGGAACTGCAGGTGCAGGTGGAAGCGCGCCGCGTCGAGAAGCTGCTCGCCTACCAGCGCGCCTACGACGAGGCCTGGCAGCGCCTGAATCCGGGGATGCAGCGCGTGAACCTGCCCGACGACAAGCCGGGCGCCGGCCCATCCAGCAGTCCCTTGCGCGGCAGCGGCCGCATGGCGGTGTTCGTCAAGGACGGCTGCGCAGCCTGCGGACAGCTCGTGCAGCGCCTGCAATCCTCGGGCGCGGAGTTCGACCTGTACATGGTGGGCAGCCGCCAGGATGACGCGCGCATCCGCGACTGGGCCAAGCGCGCGCAGATCGACCCGGCGCGCGTGCGCGCCGGCAGCATCACGCTCAACCACGACGGCGGCCGCTGGCTGTCACTGGGCCTGCCCGGCGATCTGCCCGCCGCCGTGCGCGAAGTGAACGGCCAATGGCAGCGCCAGCCGTAGCCATGCCCCTGCGCGCACTGGTGCTCACTGCCGGCCTGTATGCCGTTGCCGCCCTGGCCCAGGAGGTTCCGCCACCGGCTTACCAGCTTGCCGCCCAGCGCGCAGGCATCCCCTCGACCGTGCTCTACGCCGTGGCCTTGCAGGAGAGCGGCATCCGGCGCAACGGGCGCCTGGTGCCGTGGCCGTGGTCCCTCAACGTCGCCGGCCAGTCGCGCCGCTTCGCCACGCGCGCCGACGCCTGCGCTGGCCTGCAGCAGGCGATGCGCGCCACGCCGCACACGCGCATTGATGCGGGCCTGGGCCAGATCAACCTCGGCTACCACAAGCACCGCTTTACCGGCGCGTGCGACCTGCTGGATCCGTATCGCAACCTGGCCGTTGCCGCCGAGATCCTGAAGGAGCAGCACACCCCCGGCGAGGACTGGCTGCTGGCGATCGGCCGCTACCACCGCCCCGCAGGCGGCGAGCCCGCCGCCCGCTATCGGCGCAGCGTGTCGCGCCACCTTGCCCGCGTGCAGGGCACGCGACCAGCCGCCGCGGTCCTCGCGGCGCGCCAGGAGACCTCCCCATGACGAAACCCCATCCCGCCCATCTCGCGTTCACGGGCCTACTCATGCTGCTGTCAGGCCTGCCGCTGGCCTCGCGTGCCGGCGAGCCACTGATCGTTGTCGAGGACCGTGGCGGCACGTCGGCATTGCCGTACTACGAAGCCCTGAATCTCCAGCCGCGCGCCAACGCACCGGCGCGGCCGTCCATCCCGACGCCCCAGGTTCCTGCCACACGGGCGGACGAAGCCGCGATGCTGCCGGTGCGCAGCGCCAAGCTCACGCCCGGCACCGTCGCGCGACGGGTGATCGAAGCGCCCGGCCTGCGGCCGTTCGTGGTCATCGGCGACGACGAGGCTTCCCGGGCCTGGTTGCAGCGCCGCGCCGCCGCTTTGCGCGAACGTGGCGCGGTCGGCCTGGTCGTCAACGTCGAGACCGCGCAGGGCCTGGCGCGGCTGCGCGCCCTGGTGCCGGGCGTGCCGCTCGCGCCCGTGGCCGGCGACGACCTGGCCGATCGCCTGGGCCTGCGGCACTACCCGGCGCTGATCACGGCCACCGGCATCGAGCAATGAAGCCATGTCGGGCAAACAGCCGGTCGAGGTTCTGCTACGCCCAGCGGTGGAGCTATACACCGTCGCGGCGTGTGCAGGCGCCGCGTTTCTGTGCCTGGTGGCCCCATGGTCGCTCGCGCTGAGCCCGGCCATGGGCATCGGCAGCGCCTTGGCGTTCGGCGCCTACGGCGCGATCCGCTACCGCGATGCCCGCATCATCCTGCGCTACCGGCGCAACATCCGCCGTCTGCCGCGTTACGTGATGACCAGCAAGGACGTGCCGGTCAGCCAGCAGCGCCTATTCGTGGGGCGCGGGTTCCTGTGGGAGCAGAAACACACCCATAGGCTCATGCAGACGTACCGGCCGGAGTTTCGGCGCTACGTCGAGCCGACGCCGGCCTATCGGCTGGCGCGCAGGCTGGAGGAACGGCTGGAGTTCGCGCCGTTCCCGCTGTCCCGGCTGTCGAAACTCACCGGCTGGGACGTACCTTGCAACCCGGTGCGGCCGCTGCCGCCAGTGGGCGGCCTGCCGCGCCTGCACGGAATCGAACCGGAGGAGGTGGACGTCAGCCTGCCGCTGGGCGAGCGCGTCGGGCACTCGCTGGTACTGGGCACCACGCGCGTGGGCAAGACCCGGTTGGCCGAGTTGTTCGTCACGCAGGACATCCGGCGCACGAACTCTGCGGGCGAGCACGAGGTCGTGATCTTCATCGACCCCAAAGGAGATGCCGATCTCCTGAAGCGGATGTATGTCGAGGCCAAGCGCGCGGGCCGCGAAGGCGAGTTCTATGTCTTCCATTTGGGCTGGCCGGACATTTCCGCGCGCTACAACGCCGTAGGCCGCTTCGGTCGCATCTCGGAAGTCGCCACCCGCATCGCGGGCCAGCTCTCCGGCGAAGGCAACAGCGCAGCCTTCAGGGAGTTCGCGTGGCGCTTCGTCAACATCATCGCCCGCGCCCTGGTGGAACTGGGGCAGCGCCCGGACTACATGCTGATCCAGCGGCACGTCATCAACATCGACGCGCTGTTCATCGAGTACGCCCAGCACTACTTCGCCAAGACCGAGCCCAAGGCCTGGGAGGTGATCGTTCAGATCGAGGCCAAGCTCAATGAGAAGAACATCCCGCGCAACATGATCGGGCGCGAGAAGCGCGTGGTGGCGCTGGAGCAGTACCTCTCCCAGGCCCGCAACTACGACCCGGTGCTGGACGGCCTGCGCTCTGCCGTCCGCTACGACAAGACGTACTTCGACAAGATCGTCGCCAGCCTGCTGCCGCTGCTGGAGAAGCTCACCAGCGGGAAGATTTCCCAGCTTCTGGCCCCGAATTATTCCGACCTGGCCGACCCGCGCCCGATCTTCGATTGGATGCAGGTCATCCGAAAGCGCGCCGTCGTCTACGTGGGCCTGGACGCGCTGTCCGACGCCGAGGTCGCCGCAGCGGTCGGCAATTCCATGTTCTCCGACCTGGTTTCGGTCGCAGGCCACATCTACAAGCACGGGATTGACGATGGCTTGCCGGGCGCTTCAGCCGGTGCGCGCGTGCCGATCAATGTCCACGCCGACGAGTTCAACGAATTGATGGGCGATGAGTTCATCCCATTGATCAACAAGGGCGGTGGCGCAGGCCTCCAGGTCACCGCGTACACGCAGACCCTCTCGGACATCGAGGCCCGCATTGGCAACCGCGCCAAGGCCGGTCAGGTGATCGGCAACTTCAACAACCTGTTCATGCTGCGCGTGCGCGAGACCGCGACCGCTGAACTGCTGACCCGGCAACTACCGAAGGTCGAGGTCTATACGACCACCATCGTCAGCGGCGCGACCGACAGCTCGGACATTCGCGGGGCGACGGATTTCACGTCGAACACCCAGGACCGCATCAGCATGTCCAGCGTGCCGATGATCGAGCCGTCGCACGTCGTCGGCTTGCCCAAGGGCCAGTGCTTCGCGTTGTTGCAGGGTGGTCAGCTTTGGAAAGTGCGCATGCCGCTGCCGGCGCCGGACCCGGACGAGGTGATGCCGGCGGACTTGCAGCAACTGGCCGGGTACATGCGCCAGAGCTACAGCGAAGCCACGCAGTGGTGGGAGTTCACCAGTTCTCCGGCCCCGCAGGACGGGGCTTTGCCCAAGGACCTGCTGGATGAGGCTACGCCGACCGAAGCTGGCCCGGCAGCCACCGACGACAGCGCCGGCAACGAGGCCTCGTCATGAAGGACGCCGCCTCGACCGCGCAGCGGGAGCAGAACCAGCGCCAGGGCCTGATCGTCGGCACCATCACCTTGCCGTTCCGGCTGCTCGGGGTGCTGATCGGCTCGCTGCTGTTCTCGATCGTGGTCGAGTGCGTCGGCATGCACCTGTTCTGGAAGGACCAAGGCTGGCGCCACTCCCAGCAGATGTTGCAGTACGAGCTGGGGCATTTGTCCAACCATTTCACGCGCAGCGTCGTCGTGCAGGAGCCGGGCCGAACGGCGCACGAGCTGGTGGATACCGGCTACGAATGGGTGTTCGTGCGCTCGGGGCTGCTGGAGCGCATGAGCCAGACCGCCGAGCGCGCCCGCGCGCCCAGCCATGGGCAGACCCGCAACTTCCGGTACTACATCAGCCAGGTCTATGTCTGGACCGAGAGCTACCTGATCGCTGCGGCCTTCACGACGCTCACTTTCCTGGTGCGCCTGCTGGTCCTGGTGCTCACGCTGCCGCTGATCTTCACCGCGGCATTCGTCGGTCTGATCGACGGCCTGGTACGGCGGGACGTGCGCCGGTTCGGCGCGGGCCGGGAATCCGGTTTCATCTACCACCGGGCGAAGGCGAGCCTGATGCCGCTGGCCGTGTTGCCGTGGGTCACGTACCTGGCCTTGCCGATCTCGGTGCATCCACTCCTGATCCTGCTGCCGAGCGCCGCCTTGCTGGGACTGGCCGTGAGCCTGACCGCAGGCAGCTTCAAGAAGTACCTCTAGACCATCAATCCGGTCATCCGCAGGTTCCTATTGTTTGCGGCCTAAAAGCCCCTCGTTGCCCACGATCAACCCATTGCTGATCACACAGGAATGGCGCGATGTTGGCTCCGATCTGGCAGCGCGCCGCGCATCGCGGCGTGCCCACTTTTTTCGTGACGGCCCTCCTGCTGGGCCAGTCCCCGATGACATTGGCCGAGCCCCCCGCGCAGCGCCAGGAGCTGGTCGCCGCGCTGCGTCAACTCGACGCGCTGGAGCGCACCGTCACCAACAGCGCCGCGCATGCCCCCATCCAGCCGGGCGAGCGCTACCACTTCGATTACCCGCGGCTGCTGGCTGACTTGGCGCGCGTGCGCGCCGGCATCCAGGCCCACCTCACACCGTCGCGTGCCCAGCCGCGCGACCCCGCTGAACTGGCTGGCGACTACCGCACCGAGCGGACCGTCGCTCCATCGCCGACGACCGCGGAGGCCAAGCCATGAACGGCGCCCAGGTCTCGGCATTTCAAGCCAACAGCGGCATCGCGCCTTCGGCGATGGCGACCGTCCTGGTCGGCGTCGTGTTCGCGGTCCTGCTCGTCTGGGGCGTCTGGGCCATCCGAACGGCCTACGTGGGGTGGTCAGAGAGCCGCCTCAACCAGCGCCAGTTCCTCGGCGTCTGCATCCGCTTTGTCGCGATGTACCTCGTCCTGAGTTTCTTCCTCCTCTCCTGACCTGAAAGGCCTGACCATGCAAAACCGCATCCTCACGTCCCGTTTTTCCCAGCGTGCCGCCGTGGCCCTGGGCGCCGCCGCGCTGCCCGCGCTGTCGTTCGCGCAGGGGCTGCCGCAACTGGAGAACCCGACCCGCGGCACCGGCAACGGCATCATGGAAACGATCCGCAACTACGGCTACGACATCATCATGCTCGTGGCCCTGCTGGTCGTGGCGTCGATGTTTATCGGCGTCTGCTACCACGCCTACGGCACCTACGCGGAGATCCACACCGGCCGCAAGACGTGGGGCCAGTTCGGCCTCACGGTCGCCATCGGCGCCGTGCTGCTCGTGATCGGCATCTGGCTGCTCACCGAAGCCACCGGCATCCTGTAAGGCGAGGCTGGTATGTCCGAGCAGCAGCACGTCCGTGCGGACGGGACGGTCACGTTCCTTCCGCACCGGCTCAACCGCCATCCCGTTGTTGTGCGCGGCCTCACCGCCGACGAGCTGTGGATCTGCTGCGGCCTGTCCGGCGCCGCCGGCCTGCTGGTCGGTGCGCCGCTGTCCTGGGTGTTCCGCACGATCGCGCTCGCGCCCACGTTCGTCGTGCTGGGCGTGGCCTTCGGCGTCTTCATCGGGGGCGGCATCCTGCGTCGCCTCAAGCGCGGGCGCCCCGACACCTGGCTGTACCGGCAACTGCAATGGCGCATCGCCACGCGCCACCCGCTGGCGGCGGGCTGGGTGGGCGGCCATGTGCTGATCTCACGCTCCGGCTTCTGGACCACCCGAAGGTCTGTTGCAAGGGGGGCACGATGAGCCGCTTCAAGAACGAGATCACCCATCTGCAGGCGCACATCAAGACGCTCCGCCTGGGTGCCGGCGCGCTGGTCATCGTCGCTCTGGTCATGGGCGGCGGCTGGTGGAGCGCGCCGCGCGACCTAACCATCCACGTCCCGCCCGACCTGCGCTCCGGCAGTACCCGCAAGTGGTGGGAAGTTCCGCCCGAATCGGTCTATGCGTTCACGTTCTACGTGTTCCAGACCCTCAACCGCTGGCCGACGAACGGCGAAGAGGACTACGCGCGCAACCTCCACACGCTCTCGCCGTACCTCACCCCGTCCTGCCAGGCCTTCCTGCGGGCGGACTACGACTATCGCCGCAGCACGGGCGAGCTGCGCCAGCGCGTGCGCGGTATCTACGAAATCCCCGGCCGCGGCTACGGCGACGACCCCACGGCGCGCGTGCGCGTGGTCTCCGACCGCGACTGGGTGGTGAGGCTGGACATCACCGCCGACGAGTACTACGGCGCCGAGCAGGTCAAGCGGGCCTTGGTGCGCTACCCGGTGAAGGTCACGCGGGTGGACGTTGATCCCGCCCGCAACCCGTTCGGTCTGGCGCTTGACTGCTACGACGGTGCCCCCCAGCGCATCAGCGCCCCGGAGCCGTCGCGCCCGGCGCCTGGCGGCCTGTCTCCGCAAGCGCCCCAAGGAGGAAACACCCCATGAAGCATCCTGTATTCACGCTGCTTGGGCTGTTAGCCGTGGCTGCCTCGGCCACCATGCCCGCCGCTGTCCAGGCGGTCGAAATTCTGCGCTGGGAACGCATGCCGCTCGCGGTGCCGCTGAGGGTGGGCCAAGAGCGCATCGTGTTCATCGACCGGAACGTCCGCGTGGGCGTGCCTGCGGGCGCGGGCGAACGCCTGCGCGTGCAGAGCGCGGGCGGCGCGGTGTACCTGCGCGCCAGCGAACCGATCGAGCCCACGCGGCTGCAACTGCAGGACGCCGACACGGGCGCGCTGATCCTGCTCGACATCGCGGCCGAGCCGCCCAAGGACGGCGAGGCCGAGCTGGAGCCGGTGCGCATCGTCGAGGGCAGCAGCACCCCGGCGCGCTACGGCGATCAGGCAGGCGGTGCCGATGAGGCCCCGGCACGCGCCCAGGATCAGACAGGCGCTCAAGCGGCGCGGCGCGAAACCCCCGTGCCGGTCGTCCTGACGCGCTTCGCTGCGCAGAACCTCTATGCGCCGCTGCGCACCGTGGAGCCGCTGCCGGGTGTCATGCGGGTCAACCTGCGCCGTGACCTCGACCTCGGCACGCTGATGCCGACGCTGCCGGTGCGCGCGGTCGCGCTCGCGTCGTGGCGTCTGGAAGACCAGTGGGTCACTGCCGTGCGCTTGACCAACACCGGCGCGGGCAGGATCACGCTCGACCCGCGCGTGCTGCAAGGCGACTTCCTCACCGCCACCTTCCAGCACGAGGCGCTCGGCCCGCGCGGAACGCCCGAGGACACGACCGTCCTGTACCTGGTGACGCGAGGGCACGGCCTGGCGCAGTCGCTGCTGCCGGCGATCCACCGCTTCGACCCGGCCGTGCATCTGCCGCAACCGGAAGCTGAAGCCGGCGACGGCAAGGAGGCCCGCCATGCGCAGTAACGGCTTGCTCAAGTGGCTGATGATCCCGGTCGCCTTGCTAGTGCTGTTCGTCGCCATCCGGTTGTTTTCGGGTGGAAGCTCGTCGGCGCCGCTCGCCCCGGATGCCGGCGCCAAGCTCACACCCGAGGAAATGAAGGCGTTGGGCATCGAAGGCGATACCCCCCGCGATACAGTGGCAACGCTCGTCGCCCAGGTAAAGCAGTTGCGCACCGAGCTTCAGACCGCGCTGACCGACAACAAGTCGCAGCGCGAGGAAAACCAGCGGCTGCGCCAGCGCGAGAACTCCATCGATCAGCGCATCAATTCGGCCCTCGAATCCGAGCGCTCCAACCTGCGCCGCGACCAGGAACAGGCGGCCAGCGCGCGCCAGCAGACCGAAGGGCTGCTCGCCGACCTGCAGCGGCGTCTGGACAGCATCGGCGGGCGCGGCGGCGGCCATGCCGATCTGCCCGTGGGCCTGGGGCTGCGCGATGGCGACGAGGCCGACATGGAAGGCGGCATGCGCTGGGTCGAACCGGACGACGCGAAGAAGGCCGAGGGACGCAACGGCAGTCGTGGCACGGGCAGCGGCATGAGCTTCCCGACGAGCTTCGGCCCGGCGCAAAGCACGCTGGAAACGACCGCGGAAACCGTGGCGAACGCCGGCGCACGTGCGGCAGGCGTCAAGAGCGCCAAGCCGGTCTATACCGTGCCAACCAACTCAACGCTGATGGGGTCGGTCGCGATGACCGCGCTGATCGGTCGTGTGCCGATCGACGGGACGGTGAACGATCCGTACCCCTTCAAGGTGCTGGTCGGCCCGGACAACCTCACGGCCAACGGGATTGATATTCCCGACGTGGCCGGCGCCGTGTTCAGCGGAACCGCATCGGGTGACTGGACGCTCTCGTGCGTGCGCGGCCAGGTACGCAGCATCACCTTCGTCTTCAACGACGGCACGATCCGCACCATCCCCGAAGACCGCGAAGGCAACCAGCAGAACAACCAGCAGCGCGACGGCCTGGGCTGGATCAGCGATCCGCACGGCATCCCCTGCGTCAGTGGCGAACGGCGCAGCAACGCCCAGCAGTACCTCGGCTCGCAGGCCCTGATCACGGCGGCCGGTGCCGGCGTGGCCTCGCTCATCGAGAGCGACAGCGGCCGCATGTCCTACGTCGGCTCGGACGGCGCCATCGGCACCGTGGGCATCAGCGGCAAGGAAGCAGTCGGCCAGATCCTCGCGGGCGGCGTCCGGGACATGTCGGCCTGGGTCAACAAGCTCTACGGCCAGGCCTTCGCCTCCGTCTATGTCCAGCCTGGTGCCAAGGTTGCCGTCCACCTCGAAAAGCCGCTGGCCATCGATCACGACCCCGAAGGCCGGCGCGTCGATCACCGTGCAGGAGAAAGCCATGCGCTCGAACTCGATTAAGGGCCTCGCGCTGGCCGCGGCCGTCGCCGTGCTCGGCGGTTGCGCCACCAGCAAGGAAGAACTGCTGACCCATAGCGACCGCACCATGATGGACATCTGGCAGCAGGAAACGGGTGGCGGCGGCAGTGGCACCGGCCAGGTCGCGCGCCGGCAGTTGCTCGACGCGCGCCAGAGCCTGCGCCGGCCGCTGACCGACGCCGATGTGCAGGCTGCGCCCGTCGAGCAGATGCGCTACACGCGCTTGGCGCGCAACGAGGTTTATCGCCAGTTCCAGCGCCTGCCCAACCCCGATCTCGTCATGTATGTGTACCCGCACCTAGCGGGCACGGACCCCGTGCCGGTTCCGGGCTACACGACGGTCTTCCCGCTGTACCAGCGCGTGCAGTACGCCATGCCCGGTGAACGGCTGGAGGACTATTGATGCGCTGGAAACTTCCCTGGCCGAAGCTGGCCGCATCCGGCACCGGCGACGAAGAGAAGCCGGACGGCTGGCAGCGCCACGTCGAGGCCTTGCGCCAGGCCGGCGTCCCTGAACCCGGCGCAGCGGTCCAGGGCCGCAGGCCGGCGACGGTAGCCGACGAGCAGGCGCTGTACGACGTCGCGCCGTCGTTCGCGGAACTGCTGCCTTGGGTGGAGTTCTTGCCGCAGTCGAAGTCCATGCTGCTGGAGGATGGGCAGTCGGTCGCTGCCTTCTACGAGCTGGTGCCGCTGGGCACCGAGGGGCGGGAGCCCGGCTGGCTCGCGCATGCCCGCGATGCCTTGGAGAACGCGCTCCAGGACTCGTTCGATGAGCTGGACGAGAACCCCTGGGTGCTCCAGCTCTACGCCCAGGACGAGCCCAGCTTCGACCAGTACATGCAGACCCTGCGCGACTATGTGCAGCCGCGCGCCCGCGATACTGCGTTCACCGAGTTCTACCTGCGCTTCTTCGGCCACCATCTGCGCGCGGTCGCCAAGCCGGGCGGCCTGTTCGAGGACACGGTGGTCACGCGGCTGCGCTGGCGCGGCCAGACGCGGCGGGTGCGCATGGTGATCTATCGCCGTGCCACCGGGCAGGCAAGCCGCCGCGGCCAGACGCCCGAGCAGATGCTGAACATCGTCTGCGACCGCCTGTGCGGCGGCCTGGCGAACGCCGGCATCCAGGCACGGCGCATGGTCGCAGCCGACGTCCACGACTGGCTGCTGCGGTGGTTCAATCCGCGCCCCGCGATGCTCGGGCCTGGAGCCGAGGATCAGGAGCGCTTCTATGCACTGGCGCGCTACCCCGACAGCACCGAAGAAAGCGAGGCCGGCGAAATCGAGCTGGCGAGCGGGCGGGATTTCAGTCAGCGGCTGTTCTTCGGCCAGCCACGCTCCGACGTGGAGCACGGCACCTGGTATTTCGACGGCATGCCGCACCGCGTGCTGATCACCGACCGGCTGCGCATGCCGCCCGGCACCGGACACCTGACCGGCGAGACCCGCAAAGGGGATGCCATCAACACGCTGTTCGACCAGATGCCGGAAGACACCTTGCTGTGTCTCACGATGGTCGCCACGCCGCAGGATGTCCTGGAAGCGGATCTCAACCACCTGGCGAAGAAGGCCGTGGGCGAGACGCTGGCGTCGGAGCAGACGTTGAAGGACGTGCAGGAAGCCCGCTCCCTCATCGGCAGCGCGCACAAGCTCTACCGGGGGACGCTGGCATTCTACCTGCGCGGACGCGACGAAGCGGAACTGGACCGGCGCGGCCTGGACCTGGCGAACGTGATGCTCAATGCTGGCTTGCAGCCGGTGCGCGAGGACGACGAGGTGGCGCCGCTCAACAGCTACTTGCGGTGGCTGCCATGCTGCTACAACCCCGGCCAGGATCGGCGCAAGTGGTACACCCAACTGATGTTCGCTCAGCACGCGGCGAACCTGTCGCCGGTGTGGGGCCGCGCTCAAGGTACGGGGCACCCGGGCATCACGATGTTCAACCGCGGTGGCGGGCCGATCACCTTCGACCCGCTCAGCCGCCTGGATCGGCAGATGAACGCCCATCTGTTCCTGTTCGGCCCCACCGGCTCCGGCAAGAGCGCCACGCTCAACAACCTCTTGAATCAGGTCACGGCCATCTACCGACCGCGGCTGTTCATCGTGGAGGCTGGCAACAGCTTCGGCCTGTTCAGCGACTTCGCACGCAGGCTCGGGCTGACGGTAAACCGGGTCAAGCTGGCCCCAGGTTCGGGCATCAGCCTCGCGCCATTCGCAGACGCGCGTCGGCTGATCGAGACGCCCAGCGACGTGCAGACGCTCGACGCCGACGCGCTGGATGAAGACCCGCCACCAGATGCCTCGGCCATGGAGGCGGACGAGCAGCGCGACGTGCTCGGCGAACTGGAGATCACGGCGCGGCTGATGATCACGGGCGGAGAGGACAAGGAGGAAGCCCGGATGACACGGGCTGACCGCTCGCTGATCCGTCAGTGCATCCTCGACGCCGCCGAGCACTGCGTGGCCGACAAACGCACGGTGCTTACGCGCGACGTGCGCAACGCGTTGCGCGCCCGCGGCCAGGACCCGACGCTGCCCGAAATGCGCCGCGTGCGGCTGCTGGAGATGGCGGATGCGATGGACATGTTCTGTCAAGGCACGGACGGCGAAATGTTCGACCGCGACGGCACGCCGTGGCCCGAAGCCGACATCACCTTGGTTGACCTCGCGACATACGCCCGCGAGGGCTACAACGCGCAGCTCTCCATCGCTTACATCAGCCTGATCAGCACGGTGAACAACATCGCCGAGCGCGACCAATACCTTGGACGCCCGATCATCAACGTCACCGACGAAGGACACATCATCACGAAGAACCCACTGCTCGCGCCCTACGTGGTCAAGATCACGAAGATGTGGCGCAAGCTGGGCGCATGGTTCTGGTTGGCCACGCAGAACATCGACGATCTGCCGCGCGCAGCTGAGCCCATGCTCAACATGATCGAGTGGTGGATCTGCTTGTCGATGCCCCCGGATGAGGTGGAGAAGATCGCGCGGTTCCGCGAACTCAGCCCAGCACAGAAGGCGCTAATGTTGTCGGCGCGCAAAGAGGCGGGGAAATTCACCGAGGGCGTCATCCTCTCCAAGAGCATGGAAGTGCTGTTCCGTGCCGTGCCGCCGAGCCTGTACCTCGCGCTCGCGCAGACCGAACCCGAAGAGAAGGCCGAGCGCTACCAGCTCATGCAGCAATACGGCTGCTCCGAACTGGAGGCGGCCTTCAAGGTGGCCGAGAAGATCGACCAGGCACGCGGCATCGATTCGCCAGCCCTGGAACTGCCCTACTAAGCCGGAGAACGCCATGGAACCGAAACGTCCTTCCATTCCGATGCAGGTCCAGGTGTTCCGCCGTCGCAACGGGCGTCCCCGCTGGCCCTGGGCCTTGGCCGCTGCATTGGTCGCATTGCTGTTGATCTGGCTCGTCCCCCGGTCGCCCGATGAATCCTCAGCGCCGTCGCCCTCGCCGGTCAGCATGACGCAGACGCCGGGGTCACCCTGGCAGATGGGCAACCCAGAGGGCCGCTTCACGCTGACGCTCTATGCCGACCTGGAATGTCCGTTCTGCCGGGAGTATTTCCCGCAGCTCAAGCGCTGGGTCGGCAACAACACCGACGTGGCCCTGCAATGGCACCACCAGCCGCTGGCCGCACACGAGCCCGCCGCGTCGGCCGAGGCGCGTCTGGCCGAGTGCGCCGCCGAAGGTGGCGGGCATGCGGCGTTCTGGCAGGCGATCGAATGGGTCTATGCCCACACGCGCAGCGACGGCCAGGGCTTGCCCGATGGCCTGCGCTACCCCGCATCGACGCCGGCCGTCGAGCGGTGCCTGGCGAGCGAGCGGCCAGATGTGCTTATTCGCGCCCAGGCCGCTGAAGCCACCAAGAGCGGTGTGACCGCCACGCCGTCGCTGCGGCTGCTCGATCGCCAGACGGGTCAGACCATCCTGCTGCAGGGGCCGATCGAGGGCGATGCCTTGCTGTCGGCCATTGACATGCTGGCGACCGGGAACTCGGCCAGCGACACGGCGGCCGCACCCACCATCCCCACATCCGAAATGCCTGCCGACGTTGTCGGCGACATGCCCAGGTAGCCCTCGGTCTTGGAGGCTACGGCGCGGCTTGCCGCACTGACCGCTACCCGTTCGCTTCGCATCCTGGCTGCGAACAATCACCGCTGCGCGGTGGTGGATGCACCTTGTTCCGCTGTTTCCATCCCCAGGAGGGCTTGCCCTCCTGGGGTGGCGTCCTCCGTTCACATTCTGGAGGTCCGCCATGTCTCTCGTCGTAAATGACTCCTGCGTGGAGCCACGTTTTGCCCCAGCGTCCCAATCTGATGATTGGATCATCCGGCAGGCCATCGCGCTGCTGGAACAACGTGTTTTCAAGGCCGGGCCGCTTCTTGGCCAGCCACAGGCCGTGAAGGACTATCTGCGTCTGAAACTCGTCGCAGAACCGAACGAAGTGTTCGCCATCGTGTTCATGAACAGCCAGCACCGGGTGTTGGCCTATGAGCCGATGTTCAAGGGCACGCTCGATTCGACTGCAGTTTATCCGCGCGCTGTCGTGCAGCGTGCATTGGAGCTGAATGCCGGCGCGGTGATTTTTTCGCACCAGCATCCCTCGGGATGCACTGAGCCGTCGAGCTCGGATCGCGCTTTGACCGACCGACTGAAGGCTGCGTTGGCGCTCATCGATGTGCGAGTGTTGGACCACATCATCGTCGGCCAAGGCGCTCCATACTCGTTCGCGGAATCCGGTCTGCTGTAGCCCGCTCCTTGATCCACGCGGAGGCTTCGGCCTCCGCTTTTTCATGGGCGCGAGACAAGCAGGTATGCGGGCAGTGCGCGATGCGCATTGTTTGTTGGGGCCGCGTCGGCTTCGCGTTTGACTACTGCTCTGATCAACTTCAAGGGCACGCGACATGCCAGCATCTCTTTCCAGGTTCGCGCCGGGCTGGCGAACCCTCGGCCTGGCCGTGGCGCTGCCGGCAGCCCTGGCCGTTTTCAGCCCGGCCACCTTCGCCGCCGACGTGGTGGTCGTCACCGACAGCCGCCACCCGGTCAAGACCATGGGCGGCGAGCGGCTGATCGAACTGAACGAAGCCCACAGGATTGAAGCGGAGCTTTCCGCGGGACTGCCCACCGACCCCGAACAGGCGACGGCCATCGTCAAGCGCCGGCTGAATGGCGGCGGTGCCGATCTGCAGCGACGCATCGCTTCCGCATACCAAAGCGTTACCGACGCATGGAGTCTCGGCATCACCAGCCTCCCGGCCGTGGTGGTGGACAGGCGCTATGTGGTCTATGGCGAGTCGGATGTGGCTCGCGCTGTCGCGCGCATCGAGCAGCACCGGAGGACCCAGCCGTGACCCGACCATTCGACCTGATGCGCCGTCTGCATGCTGGCGTGGCTTCGTTGCTGCTGCTCAGCGCCACGGGCAGCTACGCCCTCAACACTGCCACCATCGTCGGCTCGGTAGCGTCACCCGACTGCCTCGAATACCGCGTCGTTGGCATCTGCTACTGGCTCTATTGCACCTGGACCGGCTGCACGGTGCGCACGTCCATCAAGGTGCGCCACTACATCCCCGATGCGGTGGTGTCGTCGTACTCGAATACCGGCGAAAACCCCTGGGTCGAGGTCCGGGCAATGAGCACGCCCAACCCGTCCGCCCAAGCGGGCGGCGATGGAACCACGAACGAGGATCACGAAAACAACCTCGCCAAGTTCAAAAACTCGGACGTTATCGGCCACCCCGGCGTCGAGGTGTTCAACCAGTTCGTCTCGTCGTCGGGTTACTTCTGCGAGGGCGCGGGCACGGCGTTCATGCCGTACTTGCTCAGCACCTTGGACACGCTGGCCTGGCGCTACAACGTGCCCGAGATGGCCTACCCGGAAGCGCTGATTCCGGGCCGGCGTGAGGTCGGCGCACGCACCACGATGAACCTGTGGGGCAACGTGTATCCCCGTGGCGGCTTCCTGCACCAGACCGACGACTTCAAGGCCGGCGCAGTGGTGGCCCAGCGTGCAGGCGATGTGGTCACGCGCCGGGGGCAGATCCACGTCTATCAGCCGTTGCTTGCCAACTCCCGCGACGGCTACTGGCCGGCAGGCGCGCTGATGGAGGGCGATGCCTCGACCGGAAAGTGGCAAGAACTCACGCCCGTCCTGTCGTCGTCCTGCACGGTCTTCCCGCGCAGCGGCTTTCTTACCCAGGCGCAGCAAGGCGACTACGCATGGGCGCTGTGGCGGCCGTATGCCTGCTGCGAACGCCGGGGCCAAGTGTTCCTGGGCAGCGTCGATTTTCTCTGAGGTGGTGCCATGAAGTTCCGTCCTGCATTCAATCCGTTCTCCCGCCGGGCACGTCGCACGGAGATCGTCCTGGCGCTGGCCGGCGCCCTCGCGCTGGGCAGCGGCGTGGCCTGGGGTCAACTGGGCTACCAGACCAGCGGCAGTGTCATCGGCGATGACGTCATGTACTCGATCGGTGGCGGCAACGCCGTGTCGATGGGCCGTGCGGCCGGCATGCGCTCTCTCGGTGTCGGCGTGGGTTGGAACAGCAACTTGATCTGCGGCGACATGAGCATCCAGACCACGTTGAAGAACCAACTTAACGGCATCACCAACGGCTTCCAGCAAATCATGTCGTCGGTGATCCAGAGTGCCACCAGTGCGGTGGCATCGTTGCCCGCGCTGATCATCCAGCGGGCCGATCCCGGTTTGTACAACCTGCTCACCAATGGCGTGCTGCAGGCGCGACTCGATTTCGACCGCAGCAAGCTGACGTGCCGTGCCATGGCCGAGAAGATGGCCGAAATGGCGGGCGGCCAGCTCGGCTGGAGCCAGATGGCCGAAGGGCTGGCGCTGCGCGATGCCGTGTCGAGCACGGATGCGGTCTCGGCCATCGAGCAAGCCGAGACGCGCCGCGGCAATGACGGCGTGCCGTGGGTCGGGGGCAGCAACGCGGGCGGCTCCGGCCAGCCCGCGATCAAGGTCGTCGGCGATGTCACCCGCGCCGGCTACAACCTGGTCAACGGCCGCGGCGTGACCGACACCTCATCCATCGCGCCGGCCAGTTGCAGCAGCCTCTCGTGCCAGACCTGGGCCTCTCCGCAGGCCGCCGTCGAGTGGGCCACGCGCGTGCTCGGCGAGAAGGAGCAGCGCACGTGCGATGCCTGCACCAAGACCGAGACGACGCCGGGCGTCGGGCTCACGCCGCTG
This sequence comes from Pseudomonas sp. G11, assembly GCF_029457515.1. Taxonomy (NCBI): domain Bacteria; kingdom Pseudomonadati; phylum Pseudomonadota; class Gammaproteobacteria; order Pseudomonadales; family Pseudomonadaceae; genus Pseudomonas; species Pseudomonas sp. G11. Next base: position 2,352,150 of record NZ_CP120377.1, on the reverse strand, counting down.
ATCCAGGAGGAGTACGACGCCAAGCTGCAGGCGCTCCAGGACCTGGTGACCAAGGCCAAGAACACGACGCCGGAGAACCTGCGCGAAGCTGGCAGCGCGTCGCTGCCGATCACGCGCGGCGTGATCGAGGCGCTGCGCGACGAGCCCGACCAGCACCTGCTGTCGCAGCGCTTGGCGTCCGAAGTCGCGCTGGCGTCCGTGCTGGAGAAAGCGCTGCTGCTGCAGCGCACGCTGCTCACGGGCAAGAAGGAGCCCAACGTCGCGGCCAACGAGCTTGCCGTTGAGGCGGTGAACCACGAGAGCGACACGCTCGACCGTGAGATTCGCAACCTCAAGACCGAACTGGAGCTGCGGCGCGAGCTGGCGAACAACTCACCCATGGCGATCATCCAGCGCCACGGCGCACGTGCGGCCGGCTCGCGCGGCATCTACGAGGGCGATCCTGTGCCGGACCGTCTCGACCAGCTCCAGAAGGGCAACCCGGGGAGTCGGCCATGAGCCCGGCGCGCATGGCCTGGCGGCCGCTGCGCTGGTTGTTCAGCCGGCGCGCGGCGAAGACGCTGCTGTGGCTGGTGCTGATCGTTGCCGCCGCCGTGGGGGCGAACGTCGCGGGCATCTACCTAGTCGGCAGCGTTGCAGGCTGGGAACGGTGGCTGACGGCCTCCGCAGGGTATTTCTTCATCTGGCGGCTGTGCGTGTACGCGGCAACGGCCTATGGATGGTTCTGGATGCGCCGCCGGGTGCTCGCCCGCGAAGACCAAAGCGGGACAGATGGGCAGGCGCGGCGCCGGCTGATCCGCACCGAGGTCGCCAGCGTCGTCGCCATCGTCGCGCTGGAAACCAGCCTGTTGATGGAGGCCGCTTGAGGGGAGATCGGGACCATGACGCTCTTCACGACCGACTATCTGGAGTACTACCTCACCCTCGTGTCCTGGATCGTCAACAACGGCATCTGGGCGGTGCTGGTGTCCAGCGGGGTATTCGCGCTGCCTTTCGTCGCCATCATCGTGCAGGAGTGGCTGAAGGCCCGTGCGGAAGGTGCCGACGAAGGCAACAAGGGCTTGCTCTCGGCCGTCCGCATCGAGAACCGGGTCTTCGTCGCCATCGTGGTGGTGATGTTCGCGGGCATTCCGTTCATCGACGTGGACCTCAACACCATCCAGTACGACAGCTCGCGCTCGGCCCAGTGCCAGGTCAGCGTGCCACAGCCCACGGATACCGGCTGGTCACAGTCCTTCAGCACCATCAACAACCAGTCCGCGAAGGTGCCGGTCTGGTGGGCCTTCATGCACGCGCTCTCGCGCGCTGTCACGAGCGCCTCGGTGGCGGCGATCCCATGTGGTACGGACCTGCGGCAAATGCGCATGGAGATCGACGCGACCCGCATTGACGACCCGGTGCTGGCCCAGGAAGTGGCGGACTTCTCGCGGGATTGCTATGGGCCTGCGCGGGCCAAACTGTTCATGCAGCGCCCTCAGCTCGATGAGCAGCAGATGCACGACGTGACCTGGATCGGATCGAGGTTCTTCACCGACACCAACGGCTACTACGACACGTACCGTTCCAGCACGCCGCGCGACGACTGGCCCTACGACAGCAACCGCGATGCCGGGCTTGCGCAGGTGGCCAGCGGCGGCGGCTATCCGAACTGTAGGCAGTGGTGGGCCGATGGCAGCAACGGCCTGCGGGCACGCCTGCTGGGACAGGTGGACCCGAGCCTGCTGAATCGCCTGGCGGGCTGGGCCGGGTTCCTGAGCCGGGCCGAGGTGGACGACTCGGTGATCCGCGCCATCGCCTCCCCGCGGCAGCAGAAGTTGAACCAGGGCAGCGTCTATACGGACTACGGCGGCCAGATCGACAAGACCCTGCCGAACATCGTGACGCGCGCCACGGGCGACGTCGGCATGGCAGTCGGCGCGATTGCCGCGTTTCCTGCCATGGACGTCGTGAGACAGGCTCTGCCCATGGTCCTCGCCTTGCTCAAGATGGCGCTGGTCATCTGCATCCCGCTCGTGCTGGTCATCGGCACCTATGACCTGAAAACGGTCGTCACCGTCAGCGTCGTGCAGTTCGCGCTGTTCTTCGTGGACTTCTGGTTCCAGCTCGCCCGCTGGATCGACAGCACCATCCTCGATGCGCTTTACGGCTGGGGCTTCGGGTGGAATCGGCCGCACACCAACTTCGACCCGCTGGTGGGATTGAACAATGCCTTTGGCGACATGCTTCTGATGTTCGTCATGGGCACCATGTTCATCGTCCTGCCTACGTTCTGGATTGGCGCACTCACCTGGGTCGGTGTACGTGCCGGTGCAATCGCCAACACCTTCGCCACTGCCACAAAGGATGCAGGAAGCGCTGGCGGCAAAGGAGCAGGTGCTGTCTCAGGCGGCAAGCTCAAATGATCGAATGACCTTCGGCGTCAGTCGTCTTGGTACATCTCGTGGGAGGTATCGTTGTACAGGTTGGGATCGTAGCCAGGCGTGGCCCGCAGTTCCTCAATGGTTGGGTACTGCAGTTCAAACCCTTCTTCATCGGGATGGTGCTGATTCATAGCCCATCCTGCCACCACCACGCCCAGCAGCACGAGTGCGAACCAGAAAGCAACGTAGAGCAGCACCCCGAGCACAGCCAGCTTGAAGACCCACACAAGTGCGGTAGCACCAGCTCGCGGCACACCCCTGAATACCAGCCAATTCGACGCCCGCCGTTCGCCGCGCGCATAGGCGCGCCATCCGCGGCCAAAGGCGCGGCCGAGGCGTTCTGCGGTGCTGGTGCGGGTCGTCGTGTTCATGGTCGTATCCTGCTGTTAAGGAATGCCTATTCCAGTTTGCTCCACTTCATTCGGTTTGCGGCTTCAATGTGTTTTCTTGCTGCTTCAGGACGCTTCGTCATCCGGCCCCACCGGGCCGGGGTCAGGTTCAACGCCGATGCGGTAGGTGGCAACAAAATGCGGCCAGTCCACGTGGTCCACCAGGTCGATGTCCTCGATGACGCCAACCTTCGCTCCCGCACGCTCGAACAGGGCGATGCTCTTAGCGGGATAGTTGTTGCGCGACGGATAGAGCACCCCGTCGAACAGCGCCTGGCCGTCATCTGCGAGCATCGCATGCACCTGGGCGGACACCTGCTGCGTGTGCGTGTAGTCGCGGCTGGCCAACTGCTCTAGGTTCAGGCCGAAGTAGCCCGCCATGACGCCCGGCGTCGTGATATCGGCCAGAAGCACGTCGTCCATCACGCCTACTGCGCGCACCATCCGGGCTTGGACTTCTTTCAGCGCGATCGAGCGTTGCGTGTCCGCAAGCCACTGGTGCTTGTGAAACACCGACTCCATCAGCGCCGTGGGCAGGTCGCGCCCCAGGTAGAGCACGCCGTAGGCCCCCGCCGGGTCATCGTAGCGATTCGTGCTGCTGCGGCCATAGTACAGCGGGCTGCCCCGATAGACGACGCGGCTCACATGCTGGAGCAGTTCACCGTCATCGATCAGGAACGAAGGCAGCTCGTGGCTCATGGCGATCTCGCTTCAATGCACCTGGACGCCCAGCACGTTGAACACGGCCTCGGCCACGTCATCGATCGTGCCATGCGTCACCGCATCCACCGGCGAGCGACCGCCCAAGCCTTCGAGCGGCTCGGACAGCGCGCTGTAGATCGTCCAGTGGTCGATGCCCTCGACCTCCTGGAGCACGGTTTGGGTCAACTGCTGCTTCACCGGGTCGAGCTGCCAGTCGGGCAGCTTCTGGCCGCGCGGCCCCACGTTCAGCGCCAGTAGCCGACGGGCGAGGATGTCCTTGTAGATTTGCTGGCGCGACTTGTCCGCCAGCTTGGCGAACTCGGCAGGCGGCAGGTTGTCCGGCTGATTGAAGGCTTCCAGCAGCACGGCGCGGCCTCTCTGGACGTCGGTTTCAGTCGGTGCCCAGCGCGTGTCGGAGCGCAACGCGGCCGCCTTGCGCTGCAAGGCCTGCGCCACCGTTTCACCTTCCAGGTTAGCGGGCAGCGTCACAGCCTCCACGCGCTCGTGGATGAACGCCTGCAACTCGGCCGCGAAAGCCGGGGCATCCCGGATTTCGACGGTATCGGCGAAGCGTCGCACATCCTCCACCGTGACGCGCGGCAGCCGGTCGGCAATGAATTCGATCGCAGTGGGCATGGTCAACTCCCAGGTAGGTTTGAGACAAGACTCACTCTAGTCGCCTTTGTCGCCTTTGTCAACTTGATCGCCTGAGTGGGAGCCCACCTGGCGGTGTAGCGTCCCGGCAGCATAGGCCGGGGCCAGCGCCAATTCGCCGTCCAATCCATTCGTGCGGGTTCCGCATTGACGCTGGAGCCGCAACTCAGGCCCAGCTATACCGAAACGGTGAAAGGCCAAAGGGTCGAAACGGCAAGGGAATGGGATGCAAGGGGAAAGGCCCTATCCCGAAAAGGCAAAAAGGCCTCCCGCCCGGCCCGCTATCAGGACATCGACATGCTCTCCCTGTTCCAGCGGAAACGGCCTCCGGTCGCTGCCGCGACGTCTCCAGCCCCCGCCATCGACCTCCCGAAAGGGTTGATGCGGCCGGAGTCGGCCGCATCGCTGCTGGCCACCCCGCGCCGGCAGAAGCTGCTGGAACACATCTGGCAGCGCACCTCGCTCTCGCGCCGGCAGTTCGCCACCCTGTACCGCGCGCCACTGGAGCGATACGCCGAGCTGGTCCAGGTCTTCCCGGCCTCCGAAGCGCACCACCACGCCTACCCGGGCGGTATGCTCGATCACGGCCTCGAAATCGTCGCCTACAGCCTGAAGCTGCGGCAGTCCCATTTGCTGCCCATCGGGGCCAGCCCCGAAGACCAAGCGGCGCAGGCCGAAGCCTGGACTGCGGCCGTCGCCTATGCCGCACTGCTTCATGACATCGGCAAGGTTGCCGTCGATCTGCACGTCGAGCTGGCCGACGGGAGCACCTGGCACCCATGGCACGGCCCGCTGCGCCAACCGTACCGCTTCCGCTACCGCGACGACCGCGAGTACCGGCTCCATAGCGCCGCGACAGGCTTGCTCTACCGGCAACTGCTCGACCGCGATCTGCTGGACTGGCTCAGTGGCTATCCTTCCCTGTGGGCGCCGCTACTCTACGTTCTGGCCGGGCAGTACGAGCACGCCGGGGTACTGGGCGAGCTGGTCGTGCAGGCTGACCGCGCCTCCGTCGCTCAGGAATTGGGCGGCGATCCCGCGCGTGCCATGGCCGCGCCCAAGCACTCGCTCCAACGCAAGCTGGTCAACGGGCTGCGCTACCTGCTCAAGGAAGAGCTGAAACTGAACCAGCCCGAAGCCTCCGATGGCTGGCTCACCGAGGACGCGCTGTGGCTGGTGAGCAAGACAGTCTCGGACAAGCTGCGCGCGCACCTGCTGTCCCAGGGGGTCGATGGCATCCCCGCGAACAACACGGCCGTGTTCAACGTGCTACAGGATCATGCCATGTTGCAGCCCACCGCCTCCGGCAAGGCCATCTGGCGCGCAACTATTACCAGTGAGAGTGGCTGGTCCCATGCCTTCACGCTCCTGCGCCTGGCCCCGGCGCTGATCTGGGAGCCCTCGGAGCGACCCAGCCCATTTGCGGGAACCGTGACCGTGGACAACGCCGGCGAGGCCGAGGACGGGCCGCGCCCGTCCGCGCACGACGCTGCACTGCGACCCGGAACAGCGGCGGCAACAGAGAAGGAGCCTGCAGCAAGCAGCCATCCAGATCAGTCGGGCGGGAGTCGCGCCATACCTCCCAGCCCGCAGCGCAATCCGGCCGACCCGCTGGAAAGCATGCTGGCGATGTTCGAGGCAACGCCTGAGCCGGAGCAGTCCGTCGAAGCCCCGCCAGAGGGTGCCGACGATGCAGCGGCGCCGCTCGACCATCCCGCATCGGCCCCTGGTCCTTCGGCGCCGACCGCCGCGCCTGCCGCGCACGATTCCGCCTCATTTACCGGGCGGCCATCGGGCGAGCATTTCATGGCCTGGCTGAAACAGGCCGTCCAGACCCGCAAGCTCATCATCAATGACGCCAAGGCCCTGGTACATACCGTGTCCGACACGGTTTACCTGATCAGCCCTGGTATTTTCCAGCGCTACGCACAAGAGCATCCAAACATTGGGCCGCTTGCAAAGGACGCGGCCCTGCAGAACTGGCAGTGGGTGCAGAAGCGCTTTGAAAAACTCGGACTCCACAGGAAACAGCCATCGGGTCTGAACATCAGGACGTGCGAGGTCATGGGGCCTCGCAAAACGCGCCAGGTGCATGGATATTTGCTCGAAGATCCATCGCACATATTCGATGCCGTTCCACCGAACAATCCTTATCTGTCGCTCAAATAGCCGACTAAGGGGGAAGTGCCACACGTTCTGTTTGAGCGGGTGGCAGGCTTCAGTCGATCCGAAGAGGCTCGAACGACTTGACGAGTTGGTCCACCACCTTGACCTGCCGCAGCAGCGGTTCGAGCGCGTCCAGTGGCAGAGCGCTGGGTCCGTCACAGCGTGCATGCGCCGGGTCGGCGTGTGCTTCGAGGAACAAACCGCCGATGCCGACCGCCATGCCGGCCCGCGCGAGTTCGGGCAACTGTTGGCGACGCCCACCCGAAGCCAACGCATCCGCTTCTCGCCGCTGCAGGCTATGGGTGACGTCGAACACCAGTGGCAGGCCACCGCTGGCAAGGCTCATTTCGCGGAAGCCCAGCATGTCCACGACGAGATTGTCGTAGCCGAACTGCGTGCCACGCTCGCACAACAGGACGCGCGGGTTGCCAGCCTCGTGCAGTTTGTGGACGACATGCCTGATCTGGCCCGGGCTCAGGAACTGCGGCTTCTTGACATTCACTACCCGACCGGTGCGAGCAATGGCGACCACCAGATCGGTCTGCCGGGCCAGGAAGGCCGGAACTTGCAGTACATCGGCAATGGCTGCGACCTGCACGGCCTGCTCAACCTCATGCACGTCGGTCAAGACTGGGCATCCGAACCGCGACTTGACCGCATCGAGGACCCGCAACCCTTCGTCCAGGCCGACACCTCGGAAAGAATGGATCGACGAGCGATTGGCCTTGTCGAATGACGCCTTGAAAACGAAGGGTATTTCCAGCTTGCGCGTCACCTCCACGAAGTGCTCGGCCGCAGCCAGGGTCGTATCGAGATCCTCGATGACGTTGATGCCGCCGAACAGCACGAACGGCAGGTCGTTGGCGACTGTGATGCCCTCCGAAATGGCGACGTGCAGGGAGGTGGCTGATGATATCGATCGCATAAAACTTCCTCTCGTGATGTCAACGACCGCAGGTGAAAGCTCCGAGCGTCGTCGGCGAAGAATGCCCCACGGTCTTGGACTTTGCGTGCAGACGCGTCCGCAACAGCGCTTACAGGGTCTGGGGTCCGCACCGGCGACTCCGCCTGTGACCACGGTCTTCCTTCAGCGGTTCACTGAAGACCGAGCGCCTTCATCAGCCTCGGCTTCTGGCTCGCGAAGGTGCCATAGAACACGTCGTCGCCGACGATCGTGATCGGGGCCACACGCACGCCGGTTCGTGACTTAGCCTCCGCGGAAATCTTCGGGTCGGTCAGGTCGCGCTCTTCAAACGCGATGCCCTGCTGGGACAGCCACGCCTTCAGCGCCCGGCAGTCCGGGCACGTCGGAGTGCTGTAGATGAGGATGTACGGGGTGTTGGCCTGGGGCATAGTCGCACCTTCACTTGCCCCGAGCGGCTAGCCAGCTCTTCATCATGGCAATCTCGCCTTCCTGCGCGGTTATGACTTCCTGGGCCAGCTTGCTGACCTCTGGATCTTTGCCGTATTGAAGCGCCACCTTGGCCATGTCGATCGCGCCCTGGTGGTGTGGGATCATGCCGCGCATGAAATCCACATCTGCGTCGCCGCTGAAGTCGATCATCATGTCCGCATGCATGCGGTCGTTGCCGGCACGATAGGCGGCCGTCGAGGCATCGCCCGAGCTGCCGGTCGTCGCCTGCTGGCCGTTGTCGCCCAGCCACTTTTTCATCATGGCGATCTCGTCTTCCTGCGCGGTGATGACGTCCTGGGCGAGCTTGCGAACCTCCGGGTCCTTGCCGTACTGCAGCGCCACCTTGGCCATGTCGATCGCGCCCTGGTGATGCGGGATCATGCCGCGCATGAAATCGCCGTCGGCGTTGCCAGTGAACTGCGCTCCCATTCCCGCGTGCATCTCATTGGTCACGGCACGATAGGCAATGGTGGAGGGGCTATTGATCGCGGACATGCTGGAAGGTATGTCATGCCCATGTCCGCCGCTGGCACTGGTCGGCGGTTCAATTTTGCCGGAGGACTCCAGGCCGCTTTGGACGACTGTCAAACCTCCAGCAACCAGCACGGCGCCAGCAATGAACATGAGACTGAGCTTGTTTAGATTCATGAAAATTCTCCTTGGACCTTGATGATGTGGTCACTGTATTGCTTCCAATGGTTGGAAGGTCAATATGGCGGACTCACATGTGCCCGGATGCAACACTAGGACAAGTAACCATTTTCCAATTGCGAATAGATCTCAATATAAGGTAGGATGTTAGGATGTAAATCAACTGAAAGGAATAGACCATGTCGCAACAGCAACAGCCAAAAGTTCACGACGCCAGCGACTTCCCTATAGTCCGATTCGAAGGCTCCAGCATCTACGAAGGCTACGGCGCCCCCTGGTGCGCGGAGATGGATGAGTTCCTCGCTCGCGGCAAGCCCTTTGTCCTCATCTACGTCGCAGGCGGGCCGGACGAGGCACACGACGATCGCGTCATGCGCGGTGCTTGGCTGAAAAGCCACAAGGAGATGCTGGACGGCATCTTGCTGGCGCTCATACATGTAGAACCCGAACCGACCAAGCGAGCGCAGTTGGAGGAAATGCTGCCGATGCTCGTAAAGGCCTTTGGCACGCCGCAAGCCGCGCGCGCCAGCCGTGACGAGGCAGAGAGTCTGGGCCGGCACGTTCTCGCCGGTGGTCGCATGAACGATTCGGTATGAGCGGCCCGCGCCATGAAAAAGTCAGAACATAAATCGCGTGCTACAAGCACGAATTACGTGGGTCGCAAGGTCATCGGCCCGTTCAGTCTCGCGCTGGTGCTGGCCGCGCCAGGGGCAGATGCACAAGGGCTGGGTGACCCGGGAAAGGGCGAGGTGCCTGAGGCTGTAACGCTCCCAGCGGTAACGGTCACCGGGGAAACCTCCTCGGAGACCACCGAAGGTTCAAATTCCTACACCACACCACGCACGTCTGCCGCCACGCGACTGCCACTTGCCATCAGGGACACGCCCCAGGCTGTAACTGTCATAACCCGGCAGCACATGGAGGATCAGCAGCTCAACACAATTCAGGATGCCTTAGCACAGTCAACAGGCGTCGGCTCTCGCACCTTGGGCAGCGAGCAAGTGACTTTCCATGCAAGGGGCTTTTCTATTGATAGCTTCCAATACGACGGTATCCCGACCGGCTTCGTCAATGGCGCAAGCTTTCTAGACACGGCCTTCTATGACCGCATCGAAATCGTGCGCGGCGCCACGGGCTTGCTCACGGGCGCAGGCAACCCGTCTGCATCGATCAACCTGGTGAGAAAGAGGCCGACGCGCGAGTTCCAAGCAAATGCCTCGGTGAGCGCAGGATCATGGGACAACTATCGCAGCATGCTAGATGTCTCCACTCCGATGACCGAGGATGGCCGTGTTCGCGCCAGAATCGTGGGCGTCACTCAAGATCGGCATTCATATCAAGATCGATACCAGCAGAAGAAGAACGCCTTCTTTGGTTTAGTCGAGGTCGATCTCACTCCCGATACCGTGCTGAGCATGGGCTATGACTATCAGGACATCAAGCCCAAAGGCGTCACCTGGGGCGGCGTGCCGCTTTGGTTTAGCGATGGATCAAACACAAATTGGTCGCGCTCGAAATCCATGGCGCCTGATTGGGCCCGCTGGGACAACCGGTTAGAAAACGCGTTCATTGGTATCGAACACGGATTCGAAAATGGCTGGAAACTGAACGCGACCATTACCAATCAGCGGTCGAAGTCCAATGCTCGACTCCTCTCGCCACTCGGTTATCCAGACCGAGACACTGGCTTGGGGATGATCCCGCTGGCGATCTCTGATTCAACTCCGTCCAGGCAGAACAGCTTCGATACAATGGTCAGTGGTCCATTCGAGTTACTTGGCCGCAAGCATGAACTGGTCCTAGGGGTTCTGGCGTCTCGTCGAACGGAGGATGAATACAACAGTGGATTTGTTTATCCTTTAACGCCTATGCCGAGTATTTTCGGCTATGACGGCCAGTATCCTGAACCAAATTTCGCAGCGAACGGTTTCACCAGCACGCATACCACTATCGAACAAAGCGGCGTCTATGGCGCCGTGCGCCTTTCCCTAACGGATTCCCTGAAAGCTATTCTAGGCGGGCGATTCAACAACTATAAACTCGACGAATTCGACGGCATCACATCTACGCATTACAAAAAGACTGCCAAGTTCACCCCATATGCAGGTGTCGTGTACGACATCAACGACACTTACTCAGCCTATGCGAGTTACACGGAAATTTTCAATCCGCAGTCGTCTTACCGGAATGTCAACAACCAGGTGCTCCCGCCAACCAATGGGAAAAACACCGAAGTCGGGTTGAAGGGTGAATATTTAGACGGGCGCCTGAATGCTTCGATCGCCTTGTTTGAAACGCGGCTCGATAACTTGGCGCAGGCGGAAAACTACGCACTACCAAATGGTACGTGGGCGTATCACACCGTGAATGGGACAAAGTCGAGAGGTGTCGAATTCGACCTCCAGGGGGAACTGGCCGATGACTGGAACATCTATGGGGGCGTTGCCCACTTCAATTCCACTGACGCTACGGGCGAGCGGCTAAGTGCGTACCTTCCGCGCACAACTGCGCGTCTATTCACCACCTATCGGCTTCCCGGCGATTGGTCTAAGTTGACCGTTGGCGGGGGGGTGACGTGGCAAAGCGGCACTTACCAGAGCGCAACAAACCCGCAAGGTGCCAGCGTCAATGTGGAACAGAAATCTTACGCACTAGCCATCCCTGATGGCCAAGTATCGGGCAACACGCAACATAGACCTGATGCTGACCGTCAACAACCTAACCGATCGGCGCTACACGCTTATGAGCGGGTTCTACAACCAAGTCGTCTATGGCGCGCCGCGCAACTTTATGCTGACGCTGAGCTACAAGCTCTGACTGCACGATCTATCCCTCGCTATCCATCGTCGGGCGACAAGATAGCCTGACGATGGAGCGAGAAATGTGCAAGCTGCAGTGAATCCTATCGCCCGATAGAAGTCTCGTGATGCTGCTTCCTGCCCCACGACAAGCTGGATGTGGTCTTCCGGATCGTTCTGAACAAAACTGCTTAAAGGCGCGACTAACCTGAGCACCCGGCGTGTCGACGGCGAAGGATCGGCAAGGCTCCGTATTGGGGTGAAACGGGGGCAGTTCGCCTTACGCCGAACGATGATTCAGCGCGGTGACCAGCGGTGCCATGACATTACGCACAGCCTCTGCGGCTCCGTCTGGGTCTTGGCATTCGATCGCATCGACGATCGCCTCATGGACATCCAGGCCAGGCTCAGGCAAGTCTTCATCCTCCAGTACGGCCAAAGTGTTCATTCGAACGGAGTTCGAAAAGTAGCGGTACAACTCGGACAGCGCATTATTGCCGCATACCCGCGCAATGGCACAGTGAAAGGCCGTGTCGGCGTCCACGAACAAGGCGCGCGATTCATGATCGCTTTGCTCCCCGCGCGCCTTCAGGAGACGGCGCAACATCGCCAAGTCCGCCTTGGAGCGGTTGATAGCTGCCAGCCGCGCGGATTCGATTTCGAGCATGCAGCGTAGCGCAAGGTGCTCGCGCAGGCTCGAACGGCCAATACGACGCACGACCTCGACAGGATCGACATTGGTGCGCACATAGGTGCCATCTCCTTGCCGAACTTCAAGCACCTGCCCATGCGACAGCACGCGAATAGCTTCCCGCACGGTGTTGCGAGCTACGTTCAACATGTCAGCCAGTTCCTGCTCTTTCGGAATCTTCTCACCCACCGGCCAGACGCCATTCTCGATCTGACGGCGGATCAGCTCAATCGTCGTGTCGACCAGGGAGCGCCTCGGCGCGTGCGGAAGTGTGGTGCCATCAGTCATCGCGATTCGGTAATACTCAAAAGATAGGATCATCCAACATGGATTCACCCAATAATAGCGCATTCGCATCTGGTGATGCATCTAACCGCATAGGTGGAGCTTCAACAGCGCAGAGGGGCGTTGGAGGGGGGCTGTATGCCGCTGAACTCCAAGGCCGCAACTCCAACTCGTTCATGAGCCGCCCAGGCACTCCGGCAGCAGCATGACCTGCTGCCTGTCTTGACTCTCGATGTATCTGGGCATGTTGACCTCTGCGTTCAATACGTCCGCAAACTTTACCGGACGTATCTTCAAGTTGACAAGGGGTTTCCACACGGCCTCCGGCGACCGCAAACATTCGAATGCCTCGGCTGTGAAAGCCGCCCCCAAACGCAGCGCTACACGTGTGGCGATCTCGCCATGCCCCCCTTCCTAGGCTGTCACTTCCCTTCCTATACATAGGATGTTAGTATGTTTAAATAGCAATAGTTGCAATCATTCATATTGCTCAACGACTCCTAACGATTGGCTTGCCTGAGCCTCGAGCCCACGGATCTAAATATCAATGAACATGTTGCTTCTGAAAGGTCGGAGCTATGCGCAACATGCGCTCACGGCGCTGACTTCTGTGAACGTGCTTACGCCGGGTTGGGCCTATGTATTCCGCTCCGCGGCTGCGGTCGCGCTGACTTATGCCGTGGCCTATTCGCTCCAACTAGACCGCGCCTATTCAGCGGCGAACTCGGTCATGCTCGTCGCCAGCGCAAGTCAAGGTGCCACGCTCGGCAAGGGCGCGTCGCGCCTGGCCGGAACGATCATTGGCGGGATTGCCGCTATCGTTCTGCTGGGTCTGACCATTCAGGCGCCGGCACTCTTTCTGATCGGCTATGGCCTGTGGCTGGGCATGTGCAGCGCTGCGGCGACCGTATCGCGCCACTTCCGCTCGACCACCTTTGCGGTCCTTGGCTACACCGTTGGGTTCGCGGCTTATGAGGTACTGGAAAATCCCGCACATGCCTTCAACGGTGTGGCAACCCGTATAGCGACTGTTGCAGTCGGTGTCGTCTGTCTTGGCGTGGTCAGCGCCCTGTTCTCACGCCGTGCAACACGTGAGAAGCTGGAGTCGGCCATCGCTTTGCAATTGGGGAAAGTGGGTCGGCTCATCCTTGCGCGGACTCGTAATGGCGGCGAACCTGCCTCCCAAGCCACACCCGAGCAGATCGCCGCACTGTTTGCCATTGACGACCTCCTCGAAGTCAGCCGCGCGGAGTCACCGGAGGTCGCCGTTCGTGCCGTTGCCGTCAGGGATGGCCTGGCCGCACTCTTTGGCGCACTCCTAGGAGCGACGGAGTCCTCCATACGACTGGATATGGAAGACCACACCCAGCGCGCGGCAGCGGGCCAAACTGTCGAGTTGCTAGCCCAAGCCATCGAGCTGGTCGAGAGTGGCGAAGAAAGCCAACTTAAAGAGGCCCTTAAAAAAGTGGCTCAGCTTCGTCGAAGGCTAAACCGGATGGTGGACGAGACCGAGTCGCAAGGAGGAAGTTCCACCGCACTCATCAAACTGGACCGTCTGATAGAAGTGATCAGCGACTGGGAGGCTGCACTCATCGGGTTGGTCCAACTGCACAGCCCGCGTGCGCACCGTACTGCCAGCTTTCGCTTTCATCGGGACTGGCATAGCGCGATCAAAAACGGAATCCGCGCACTGATCTTCATCACTCTCGTCGGCGAACTGGGTTTGCTGACGGGCTGGCGCAATTGGCAAACTGCGATCTTGCTGCTTGCTCCTTACGGCATTCTCATGGCGATGACAGGCAACCCGGTTGCAGGCGCAGTGTCCTTCGTCAAAGGTACGGCGGCAGCCATAGCGCCTGCCTTCTTATGCGGATTTTTCCTGCTACCACATGTGCAGGGCTTTCCGTTGATGATCGCTGTGATGCTGCCATTCTGGATCGCTGGCTTCTACGCAATCACGAAACCAAACTATGCGTTTGCCGGAATGGGATACCTGGTCGCCTTCAACACGCTGATTGGAGAGAAAAACCTGATGAGTTACGACATGTCAGCGTTCTTCAATTACGCGCTTGGCTGGATGATCGCAGTTATCGCAACCGTCTATGTCCTAAAACTGATCCTACCGCACGATCCGCGCAGAAATGCCGGCCGCTTAAGCAATGCGATTCGCAACGATGTCCGCCAGTTGATCAGTAGCGGATACAGCGGGCCGCGGCTAGTGTGGGAACACCTGCAGCACCATCGATTGGCCGGGATTGTGGCGAACCTAAAAGGAGATAAAGATTACGCCTCTACGCTGCTGAGCAAGTGTGTTGGTGTGCTGCATTTAGGTCGGTCCTCGGCGAGGCTGCACCTAACGCTGCAGGATACTGAGGTGCCCGCCTCGGTGCGACAACAAGCGTCCGAGGCGTTGAACGAGGCCGGGAATCCCACGCAAGGGACGGGCAAGCGTCTGGCCGTTATCAGTGAAGTCGTCCACGCTTCTGCAGATACCCACCAGACGAATCGAAGGGCTATCCATCGTATTTCCGCCTGCATCCGAGATATGGGTGGGTTAGTCGAACTTCACGGCGACTGGTTCGCCACCAACGATAGAAACTCGCAATGTTAAGTGAATTTTCAGTCGCGGGCATTTACATGCCTCCGCTGCTCTTCTACATCGTCGTAGCGTGGCTGCTATTTCTCGGAATCCGCCCGGTGCTGGCGAGGACAGGCGTGATACGGCTTTTTTGGCATCCGGCATTGTTTGAGTTCTCCCTACTCGTATCGATCATCACAGCCTTCGTCCTTTTATTCTGATTCCGAGTCTTCTATGAAAATGACATTAAAACCTCTATTCAGGATTTCTCTCACGCTTCTGGCAGTCGCTGGAATGGCATGGCTGATCTCGGTGCTATGGCGCGAGTATGTAGTTTCCCCTTGGACGCGCGACGGGCGCGTGAGTGCCGAAGTTGTACAGATTGCCCCGGAAGTTTCCGGCACCGTTGTCGAAGTCGCGATCAAGGACAACCAGCATGTGAACCGGGGAGACGTGCTCTACCGGCTTGACACTGAGGATCTCGAACTTGAAGTTATGGAGAAGAAGGCTGAGCTTGAGCAGCATGAAGCCGACCTCGCAATTAAGATGAATCTTGCTAAACGGCGCAATACGCTCGGTGGCGACATCATCGCCAACGAAAGAATCGATCAAGCCAACGGTGACGTGCGTGCAGTGCGGGCGGCAGTGGATCGTGTACGAGCTGAGCTGGCCAAAGCCGAGCTAGATGTCAGGCGAGCGACGGTCGTGGCACCCGTTGACGGCTATATCACAAATCTCCACCTACGCACTGGCGACTATGCGACCAAGGGTACCAGCAAGGTCGCGATCCTAGATCCGGACAGTTTCTGGATTACCGGATATTTCGAGGAAACCAAGCTCAGGCATATCGCTCCCGGAGACCAAGCGCAAATTCGTCTCATGGGCTTCGATTCACTGATCCAAGGTCACGTTTCCAGTATTGGTCGCGGCGTGGCGGACACCAACGACTACTCCGATCAGCATGGCCTGCCGAGCGTCAGTCCAGTCTTCACCTGGATTCGACTGGCCCAACGCATCCCGGTGCGTGTGCATATCGACAAGGTGCCTCCCGACGTGAGGCTTGCTGCCGGCATGACGTGCAGTGTTGCCGTGGGCACGTCAATCCCCAAGGGGCGTCTGCTCGCTTGGGCTCAACAGGTCCTGTGAGGTTGCCATGCGAATTCCAATTACAGCTGCCATCGTCCTCGCATTGTTATCCGGTTGTGCAGTTCCTCACGCCGTTCGCTACGAAAAGCCGGTACCACTCGTGCCGAACGCTTGGGCCGAGCAGGAGAAAATGCAGCATGCCTCCGACAATGTGGCCGAGCTTCAGACGTGGTGGAAAGCCTTCAACGACCCTCTACTCAATCGTCTCGTTGACCGCGCGCTTGCAAACAATCTTGACCTCAAAATCGCCTCGCAGCGCCTGCTGGCAGCGCGCGCCGAGCGCGATGCCATTTCTGCGGATCGTGGGCCGAAGTTAGGCATTGCAGCGAGTACCTTGGATCAACGCAGTAGTCCACTCGTTGATTGGCCTAGAGGAATTGGCGTGTCTAACGCCCAAACAGTCGAGTTTGAGGCAAGTTGGGAGCCTGATCTGTTCGGGCGAATCAAGCAGTCTATTGAGGCGGCTGATGCTACCGCAGGAAGCATTGAGGAGGATCGGCGGGCCATTCTCACGAGCCTGCTGGCCGAAATTGCGTCAAACTACATCGAGCTGCGTTCGGAGCAACAGCGCTTGGCGATCGCTGAACGCAATGTCGCACGTACTAAGGCCACCTACGACACGAATGTGCGTCTTCGCAGTGCAGGGATCGTTGACGCATCTAGTCTCACGCAGGCACACGCGGAATGGCAGGCCGCGGTCGCGCAGTTGCCGATCTGGCATGCCAGGGTGAGCAAACATTCTCACGCAATTGCCGTTCTCGTCGGCGGATTTCCCGGCGATTGGCAAGTCGAGTTGGCGCAATCCACCTCTCCGGTTCCCGCCCCCCCAGCGTTGCCTGTGTCCATTCCCTCCCAGGTTCTACGGGATCGACCCGACATTCGGGCAGCGGAACGAAAACTTGCCGCGGCAACAGCCAAAGCCAATGTCGCCGTTGCCGATCTCTTTCCCCGCTTCCGGATCCCACTGACACTGGGAACAGCGGCGAGCGGTTACGGTTCACTTTTTTCAGCCGGGAGCCTGATCTGGAGCGTGACGCTGGCAGGCTCGGAAACTTTGTTTGACTCAGGGCAACGCGAGGCGCGCATTCGTGCCGCGAAGGCAACCACGGAAGGCCAAAGGCTGGACTACCAGCGAAAGGTCCAGATCGCTTTCCGCGATGTCGAAGATGCGTTGACCCAAACCCATCAGGAAGGTGTTCGCGAGGAGTCCTTGATGAGGGCACAGGAAGACAGCCAACTGACCTACGATCGCGCCTTGAGAGAACGCAAGGTTGGAACGATTGATTACCTAACGTTGCTAACCGCCGAACGGTCGCTTTATTTGGCTGAAGACCAGTTGATCGAAAGTAAGGCCAAGAAAGCGCTCAACATGGTCAGCCTAGCCAAGGCATTAGGTGGGGGGTGGCAAACGGCTTATCCAGAAACCCCTTCCGAAACCGCGCAATCCACCAAGCAGAGCACAATCAATTAGCCCAAGTCTCGAGCCAATTACCGACACAGGGATACACCATCTCACCAACGCTATTAACCGACATTATTCACCGAAGTACATATAGAAATCCGTTGTCCCGTTACAGCAACTCGGAGTCAATCACAGCATAACCTTATTAGCTTAATGGCAGAGAAATTACCTACCGATTTTTTTGAATCGGGCTTCATTTCAACAGACTTTAGAAAATCTCGGCTATGAAACACATGCAGCACACTTGGGCATCCCATTCATTTCAATCGTCAAAGGGCCTGCGCCATCGCTCAGTGCAGGCGTTGGGAGCCATGTTTCTTATCCTGGCCCCGTTCGCCTATAGCGCCACCTCGCAGGAAGCACAAGAGCCAGAGAATGTGAAAGTGGTTCGACAATACCTTGAAGCTTGGAATAGCGGGAAAACCAATGATATGAAAAAAGTTCTCGACTCCAACGTCGTCTATTTCAATACTAGTAATGAAGTACCCCGCACCGGGCCGGAATCCATCACCGAAGTCTCGCAGTTTCTGAAGCAAATTTTGCCTGATCGAAAAATGAAAATCCGCTCGCAACCGATTTCATCCGACGATGGCGTAGCGATTGAATGGGAATTCACCGCCACCAAGAGAAACAGTGGCGAGACGTCACCCTCCAGCACGAATATCAGTTATTTCGGTGCGAGTTTTTTCCGCGTTTTGAACGGAAAAATTGTCTACGCAAGCGATTACTACAACCACAACACCATGCAGAAGCAGCTTCAGCCGTAGCACAAGTCGGACCCGTGCATTCGGCGTTCCATGAATAGCTGACCTCGCCGAGCAGTCGCGCATCACCCGCTTGACGTTACAACGATGGCAAGCCCCATAGTGCCATCAGTGGCTTATTAGTCGCAGGGAGCGCAACTAGCCACGTCGGAATACTCAGTGTTACGCATGCGTTATCTCAACACTCGAATAGGGGAGCGCATGCCGACCAACAAACACGCGCATTCTCAATGGATTAAGGATTCCGAATGAAGCTACCGACTACAAAACAAGAACTCCTAGATAAGGTTCGCACCAGCCACCGAAAGCTGGAGGTGGTAACCGCCACGGTCCCCGCGGACCACTACAGGCACATCGCCATGATCTGGCAAGAACAGCGCCGTCACACCAGCGCTGCAATGATCCTGGTGGACGTCATCGTCTGGAACACGATGATCCTGCAGTTCGCGCATGATCGGACGCCTGGACCTTCGGCGTCCTTTTACTCGCCGAGTGCGATGGCGCAGCGGGCCGAGCGTCTTTCTGCCGGCTTCCAGCGCCGTTTCGCGGGCAGAGACCTTCGCGAGCTGGAAGCCATGCTCACGGAGGGACAGGACCGGGTGCTCGACTGCGTGGCGCACCATTCGAACGCCTCGCTTTTCGATCCCGCGTTGAGCCCGATGAAGACCCTCGGGCGCAAGATCCAGTTCTTCACCTCCACCGCCTACGACGACGCGCTGTCGAGGCTGCGCCAGTGGAAGCAGGTGCTGTAGCGGCCGAGGCGACCCACTGCGCGGAGCGCCTCTTGCACCGCTCCGATCAGACCGGAGCTGGCAGCGCCGGCTTTCGCGCGGCCTGCCACAGCAGCGGCACCAGGATCAGCGCCAGGGCCGGGAAGATCATCCAGTTGACCGCCTGCCAGCCCGAGCTGTGCAGGATCGATCCCGCGAGGAACGACACGGCCGCCGTGGCGGCGAAGACGAAGAAATCGTTCATGCCCTGCGCCTTGCTGCGCTCGGCCGGGGTGTGGCAATCGGTGACCATCGCCGTCGCGCCGATGAAGCTGAAGTTCCAGCCGATGCCCAGCAGCGCCAGCGAGCCCCAGAAGTGGGACAGGCCGAGCCCGCCCAGGGCCACCACCCCGGAGGCGGCGAGCAGCACCATGCCGACGGCGGTCACGCGCTCCTTGCCGTAGCGCACCATCAGTCGTCCTGTGAAAAAGCTCGGCCCGAACATCGCCAGCAGGTGCCACTGTATTCCTAGGGCGGCGTTGTCCACCGAATGCCCGTGGTTGACCATCGCCACCGGCGCGGCCGTCATCACGAACGCCATCACCCCATAGGACACCACGCCCGCAGCCACGGCCAGCAGATAGCGCGGCATCGCCAAGAGCTGCAGCACCGTCCGACCGCTATCGGCGACTGCTTCGGCCTGGGTCTGGCTCGGCGTGCGCAGCATCAGCAGGATCGGCAAGGCGATCAGCGGCAGCAGCGCCTGGCTGAGGAAGCTGCCAACGTAGGGCGTGCCCGCTACCGCATCGCGCGTGAAGATCACCAACTGCGGCCCGATGATGGCGCCCGCGAGACCGCCCACCATGACCCAGGAAATGGCCTTGGCCTTAAGCGCGTCCTCGGCGGTGTCGGCGGCTGCGAAGCGGTAGCTCTGCACATACGCGCCGTAGAAGCCCGCCAGGAAGGTGCCGGCGCAGAAGATCCAGAACGAGGCCAGCATGATGCCCAACGCGGCGATCAGGCCCGAGGCCACGCCGAAGCCGACCCCCACCACGTATCCGTTGCGGCGGCCATGGTGCCGCATGATGAAGGCGGCAGGCAAGGTGCCGATGGCAAGACCCAGGCCGAACAGACTCACGGGCAAGGTGATCCAGGCCGAATTCTTGGCAAGCTGCTGGCCGACCAGCCCACCCAGCGACATCACGATGGGCGCGCTGGCGCCGCCGAGCGCCTGCGCGGCGGTGAGAACGCCGATGTTTCGGCGCGTGATGCTCTGGTCGGTCATGGGCGTCTTTCTTATTCGTTTGTCTGGCCGGAAATATTACACGCATGAATATATATTCAGTTATATGGACATGCGATGCTCACGAACCATCGCGAGCCGGTCCATCCTCGGAAGCCCCGGCGGAAGCAGCACCGTGCAGGGCCAATGCGAGCAGGTGCTCTTTCACCTGGATCAGTTGCTCCATGCGTTCCTCAACACAGGCGAGATGGCCTTGGACAGCCTGCCTTAGCAGCTCAGGTTCCAGGAACCCCTCATGTGCCCAACCCAGTAGGCGGCGCACGTCATCCAGGCCGATTCCCGAGGCACGGTAGTTGCGAATCAGGTGAAGCCGTTCGACATGGGCCGGGCCATAGCGCCGATAGTTGTTGCGTGACCGCTCCGGGGCTTGCAACAGGCCCTCCCGCTCGTAGAACCGAATGTTCTCCGGGGGGGTGCCCGTCAAGCGCGCAAGTTCACCGATCCTCATCCGGTTCTCCGTGCGCAACGATGGGGAACGCCGCCGTTGCGCATAGCCCTTATCCCGGCGACCGGGCGGATGGTTGCCCGGTGGCGCCCGATTGCACCGTGTGCTCAGTCCAGCCGCCACCCAGCGCCTTGTAGAGGTGGATGAGGTTGTTCAGCCGCGTCAGGCGCGTGCGCACCAGGGTCTGCTGCGCACCGTACTGTGTGCGTTGCGCATCGAGCAAGGTGAGGTTGTCGTCCACGCCTTCCTGGAAGCGTTGCTCGGCTAGTTGGTAGGCTTTCTGGCTAGCCGCTACCAGGAGCTGCTCCGAGCGGATCTGCTCATCAAGCGTGCGCTTGCCCGCCAAGCCGTCAGCCACCTCAGCAAAGGCCGCCTGGATAGACTTCTCGTAGTTGGCGATTTCGATCCTCTTTTGTACCTGTGCCACGTCCAGATTGGCTCGCAACGCGCCGCCGCGGAAGATGGGCAGCGTGATCTGCGGCAGGAAGCTCCAGGCCCGCGAGCCCGAATCGAACAGGCCGTCCAGCGAAGCGCTGGCCGTGCCCGCCGAGCCCGTGAGGCTAATCGTCGGGAAGAACGCGGCCCGCGCCGCGCCGATGTTGGCGTTGGCGCCGATCAGCATCTGCTCGGCGGCGCGGATGTCCGGCCGACGCGCGAGCAGTTCGGACGGCAGGCCGCTCGGCAGGTCGGTCGGCACGATGTCGTCCGGCAGCGCCACGGCCTCGTCAAGCTGCCGGGACAGCTCCGGCGTCAGCGGCTGGCCCAGCAGCAGCACCAGCGCGTTGCGGTCCTTGGCCGCCTGCCGCGTGTAGGCGGCGCGGTTGGCCTCGGCGGTGCGCAGCGCGATCTCCGCGCGGCGCAGGTCGAGCTGCGTGGAATTTCCCGCTTCCACCAGTTGGGTGGTCAGGTCATAGGAGCGCTTCTGTGTGGCGAGGGTGTCGCTCGTCAGGCGCAGCAGTTCCTGGTCGGCGCGCAGCGTGAGGTAGGCGCTGGCCACCTCGGACACCAGGCTCATCTGCGTGGCGATGCGGGTCTCGTCGAGGGCCAGGTAGGACGCCAGCGCCCGGTCGTTGAGGCTGCGGATGCGGCCCCACAGGTCCAGCTCCCAGGCGGCCGTCACCCCGGCCACGTCGTAGCGCCGGAGCACGTCGCTTTGCCCCGTGGTACTGAGGTCGGCCGGTACGCGCTCTGACGCGCCGCGGGCGGAAACGCCCAGGTTCGGCAGCATCTCGGCACGCTGGATACGGTACAGCGCCTGAGCCGCCTCCACGTTGAGCGCGGCTTTGTGCATGTCGCGGTTGTTCTCCAGCGAAATGCCGATCAACTGCTGCAGCAGCGGGTCGCGGAAGAAGTCCCGCCAACCGATCTCGGCCGTGATCGCGTCGTCGGGCGTCGCGGCCGCCAGTTCCACATAGGCCGCGCCCGAGGGATAGGCCGTGTCGATCGGCGCTGCGGGCCGGTCATACTTCGGTGCCATGGAGCAGCCAGCCAGCGCCGCCGCGAGGGCGAGCGGCGCCAGCGTCCTGGCGGGTCGTGTGAATGCGAAAGATGTTTTCATGTCGTATGTCCTCCTGGCCGTCATGCGTGCTGGTCGGTCATGCCGCCACGGGCATGGCGCGCTTCGCGGCGCAGCGCCAGCTTGCGCACCACAACGTAGAACACCGGCGTCAGCACCAGGCCGAATACCGTCACGCCCAGCATGCCGGCGAACACCGCGATGCCCATGGCGTGGCGCATCTCGGCGCCCGCACCGCTGGCCAGCACCAGCGGCACCACGCCAGCGATGAAGGCGAACGACGTCATCAAGATCGGGCGCAGCCGCAAGCGCGCGGCTTCGAGCACGGCTGCCAGCGGATCGGCCCCTTCGCTTTCCTTCGCGCGGGCGAACTCCACGATCAGGATCGCGTTCTTGGCAGCCAGGCCGACCAGCACCACGAAACCGATCTGCGTGAAGATGTTGTTGTCGCCCCCAGAGAGCCAGACGCCGGCGATCGCCGAGAGCAGCGCCATGGGTGCAATCAGCAGCACAGCGAACGGCAGCGACCAACTGTTGTACTGGGCCGCCAGGAACAGGAAGGCGAGCAGCACCGCCAGCGCGAAGATGTAGATCGCCGTGTTGCCAACCCGTTTTTCCTGGAAAGTCAGGTCCGTCCATTCGTAGGTCATACCGTCCGGCAGCGATTCGCTCACGATCTTCTCAATCGCGGCGGTGGCCTGGCCGGACGAGTAGCCCGGCGCTGGCCCGCCGCTGATGTCGGCCGAGGGAAAGCCGTTGTAATGCATCACCCGGTCGGGGCCGGAACTGCGCTCGATGGTCGCGATCGCGCTCAGCGGGATCATGTCGCCCGCTGCATTGCGCACCTTGAGCATGCCTATGTCCTCAGCCTGCATGCGGAACTGCGCATCGGCCTGGGCCATGACCCGGTAGGTGCGACCGAAGCGGTTGAAGTCGTTGACGTAGAGCGAGCCAAGGTTGACCTGCAGGGTGTCGAACACCTCGGTCAGCGATACGCCCTGCGACTTGGCCTTCACCCGGTCGATGTCCACCTGCAACTGCGGCGCATTGGTCTGGAAGCTGGCGAGCATGTTCGCCAGCTCGGGCGCCTGCATGGCCTTGCCCATGATCTGGCCCTGTGCCTGCGCAAGCGCCTCGGGACCCAGGCCCGCCCGGTCCTCGATCTGCAGCTTGAAGCCGCCCATCGAACCCAGGCCCGGCACCGGCGGCGGCGGGAAGATGCCAACGAAGCCGTCCGGGATCTGGCTGAACTTGCCCATGAGCTTGCCCTGGATGGCGAAGGCCGACAGCGACGGGTCCTTGCGCTCATCGAAGGGCTTGAGCATGGCGAACATCAGCGCGGTGTTCGGCTGGTTCACCGGTCCATTGACCGACAGGCCCGGGAAGGCCACCACGCTCTCGACGCCCGGCTCAGCCAGTGCGATCTTGGTCATCTCCTTGACGACCGCCTCGGTGCGATCCAGCGAGGCGCCGGTCGGAAGCTGGGCGATGCCCACGAGATAGTACTTGTCCTGGGCCGGCACGAAGCCCGCAGGCACCTTGTGGAAGCCCAGCCAGGTCAGGCCCAGGAAGCCGACGTAGAGCAGCAGCACGATGGCGCTGCCGCGCACCGCGCGGCGCACGCCCCCGACGTAGGAATTCGAGGCGCGATCGAAGAAGCGGTTGAAGCGGCGGAAGAAGCCGCCGAACACGCCGTCGATGATGCGCGTGAGACGATCGGGCTTGGCCGCGCCGTGGTGCGGCTTGAGCAGGATGGCGGCCAGCGCTGGCGACAGCGTAAGCGAGTTGATCGCCGACAGGATGGTCGAGAACGCGATGGTCAGCGCGAACTGGCGATAGAACTCGCCCTGCAGCCCCGACAGGAACGCCGAGGGGATGAAGACCGCTGCCAGCACCGAGGTGATGGCCAGGATCGGGCCAGTCACTTCATCCATCGCCTTGCGCGCCGCATCCTTGGGCGATTCGCCCAGCGCCATGTGGCGCTCCACGTTCTCCACCACCACGATGGCGTCATCCACCACGATGCCGATGGAGAGCACGAGGCCAAACAGCGACAGCGTGTTCAGCGAGAAGCCGAACATGTGCATCACCGCGAACGTGCCGACCAGCGAGACCGGCACGGCGATCAGTGGAATGATCGACGCGCGCCAAGATTGCAGGAACAGCACCACCACGATCACCACCAGGAGGATGGCCTCCAGCAGCGTGACGGCGACGGACTGGAGCGAGGCGCGCACGAAGACTGTGGGGTCGTAGGCGATCTTGTACTCGATGCCTTCGGGGAACTTGGCCTGCAGCCGCTCCATCGTCGCGCGCACCGCGCTGGACGTGTCCAGGGCATTGGAGCCGGGCGTCATCAGGATTTGCAGGCCGACCGCGTTCTCGCCGTCGAGCTGGCCGCGCATGGTGTAGTTGTCCGAGCCCAGTTCCAGGCGTGCGACGTCGCGCAGGCGGGTCACCTGGCCGTTGGCGCCGGCCTTGATCACGATGTCGCCGAACTGCTCTTCGGTGGTCAGGCGCCCCAGCGCATTGACGCTGACCTGGAAGGCGGCCGACGCATTCGGCTGCTGGCCGATCGAGCCGGCTGCGACCTGCACGTTCTGCTCGCGGATGGCGGCGACCACATCGCTGGCGGTCATGCCCCGCGATGCGACCTTCTCGGGGTCGAGCCAGACGCGCATTGCGTACTCGCCTTCACCGCCGATGATCACGTTGGCGATGCCCGGCAGGCGCGCCAGTTCGTCGCGCACGTTGAGCATCGCGTAGTTGGACACGTACAGCGGGTCGTAGCGGTCCCCCGGCGAGAGCATATGCACCACCATGAGAATATCGGGCGCGGTCTTGTCGGTGACCACGCCGATGCGCTGGACCTCGGGCGGCAACCGGGGCAGCGCGCGTGAGACGCGGTTCTGCACCTGGATCTGCGCGACGTCGGGGTCGATGTGCTGCTCGAACGAGATGGTCAGCACCATCCGCCCGTCCGTGGACATCTGGGACTGCATGTACATCATGCCTTCCACGCCGTTGACCGCCTGCTCCAGCGGCGATGCCACGGTGTCGGCGATCACCTGCGGGTTGGCGCCGGGATAGCTGGCGGTGACCTGCACCGTCGGCGGCGTGACCTGGGGGTACTCGCTCAGGGGGAGCTGGAAATAGCTGATCGCGCCCGCGATCAGCATCAGCACCGACAGGACGATGGCGAAGATCGGCCGGTTGATGAAGAAGCGGGGGAAATTCATTTGCGGGCCTCCGCCGAGCCGGCCGCGCCGTCAGCCTTGGCGGGGTCCGCGCCACCGGCCTTGGCAGGCGCCGCAGCGGGAGCCGGAGCGTTTGCCGCAGCCTTGGTCGCGCCGGTCGCGCCGGCGGCCGGTGCCGCGGGCGCCTGCATGGGCACCATGCGCGGCGTGACCGCCATGCCGGGGCGCACGAGGCCCTTGATGATGATCTTCTCACCGGCCTGCAGGCCGCCGTTGATGACGCGCAGCCCGTCCACCACCGGCCCCAGTTCGATGGGCCGGTACTGGGCCTGGTTGTTCTCGCCCACGACCAGCACGTAGTTGCGCCCTTGGTCGGTGCCCACGGCCTGATCGTCGATCAGGACGGCCTCGCGCGCCGCGCCGGTGGACAGCTTGGCCCGGGCGAACATGCCGGGTGCCATGCGCCCATCCGGGTTGGGCACAACGGCGCGCGCGCGGATCGTGCCGGTGCTTCGGTCAATGGTGTTGCCCACGAAGTCGAGCGCGCCCCTGTGCGGGAAACCCTTGTCCGTGGTCAGCCCGACCTGCACGGGCAGCGAAGCCTTGCTACCGGCGCCCGCAGCGGGCCGCGAGCGGCTGACGACGTTGAGATAGGTGGCCTCATCAATGTCGAAGTACACGTGCAACGGGTCGATGGATACGATCGTGGTCAGCAGCGTGGCCGCGCCGGCGCCGCCACCGCTGACCAAGTTGCCCTCGGTCACGAGCACGCGGTCGACGCGCCCGGCGATGGGCGCAGTGACGCGGGCGTAGGACAGGTCCAGCTGAGCCGCAGCAACGGCGGCCTTAGCCGCCTGCACCTGAGCCTGGCGCGCGTTGCGTGCGGAGGCGGCATCGTCATAGGTCTTGCGCGCGACGGCGCCGGTCGCCACCAGGCGCTCGGCGCGGTCAAAGTCGGCCTGGGCCTGGCTGGCCAGCACCTCGGCCTGACGCAGTTGCGCCACGGCCGTGTCGAGCGCAACCTGGAACGGCCTCGGGTCGATCTGGAACAGCAGTTGGCCCTTGCGCACGAGGCTACCTTCGGGAACGCTCACCGCATCGACGGCGCCGCCGACCCGCGAGCGCAGCTCGACGGTCTTGGGCGCGGCCAGGAAGCCGGTGTACTCGGCCGATGGCGCGACCGTGCGGGTAATGACCTCGGCCACGGGCACCTGCGGCGCCATCGGCGCGCCCGCCGGGGGCGCCGCGGCCTTGCCCTCGTCCTTGGCGTCGCGGGCAGCGATCGCTATCCCCCCGACGGCTGCGATGACGCCTGCCACCACAATGATTCTGATTTTTTTTACGCATGGAAGTGACCCTTTCTTGGATGCAGGACTCCGGCCCTTCCGAAGCGCTCTGCAGACATTTGTGTGGAGGCTAGGCGTTACAACGACGGCAAGGTCAAGCCCTCTTGTTGCCTCAGCGGGCAGACGGCACGGACAAGGTGGTGGGACGCCCGGCGTCGTCGCCGTGGTTGGCCTCCGGCGCGCCCTTGAAGCGCAGCAGGCGCAGTGCGTTCAGCGTGACCAGGGCCGTGGCGCCGGTGTCGGCCAGCACGGCAACCCACAAGCCGGTGATACCCAACACGGTGGTGACCAGGAACAAGCCCTTGAGGCCAATGGCGAATACGACGTTTTGGTGAATGTTGGCCATCGTCGCCCGCGACAGGGCCACCAGGTGGGCCACGTCCGTGACGCGGCTCTTGAGCAGCGCGGCATCGGCGGTTTCCAGCGCCACGTCCGTGCCGCCGCCCATGGCGATACCCACGTCGGCGGTCGCCAGGGCCGGCGCGTCGTTGATGCCGTCGCCGACCATCGCCACCTTGGCATCACGCTTCATCTCGTTGACCAAGCGCAGCTTGTCCTGCGGCAGCAGCTCGGCCTCCCACTCGATGCCCAGCTTGCCGGCGATCGCCTGCGCGGTGCGGCGGTTGTCGCCGGTCAGCATGACCGAGCGCACGCCCATGGCGTTGAGCTGGGCCACGCCTTCGCGCGCGTCGCGGCGGGGCTCGTCGCGCAGGGCCAGCAGGCCCAGAACGTTCTTGCTGGCTTCGTCGAACAGGACCACCACGGTCTTGCCGCCATCCTCCAGCTTGTCGATTTCCCTGCGGTGCGCGGCTGTCAGCGTGGCCGTCTGTTCCGCATGGGCGGGCGATCCGACAGCGAGCGCACTGCCGTTCACGGTGGCGCGCACCGCCTTGCCGGCAATGGCCGATGCGCCCGTGGCCTGGGGAATCGCCACGTCCAGGCTCTTGGCATGGGCGACAATGGCCTTCGCCAAGGGATGGTTTGAGCCGGACTCGACAGCGGCGGCAAGCGCAAGGACCTGTTGATGCTTGAACAGCCCGAAGGGCAGGACCTCGGTGATGCGCGGCTTGCCCTCGGTCAGCGTGCCAGTCTTGTCGAAGGCAATGGCGCGCACGCGGCCGATGGTTTCCAACGCGTTGCCACCCTTGATCAGCAGGCCCCGTCGCGTGGCCACCGCAAGGCCCGAGGCGATGGCCGCCGGTGTGGAGAGCACCAGCGCACATGGGCAGGCAATCAACAGCAGTGCGAGGCCGCGGTACAGCCAGGTACCCCAGTCGCCACCCATGGCAAGTGGCGGAACCACCACGATCAACGCCGCGATGGCCATGACGGCAGGGGTGTAGTAGCGGCTGAACTTTTCGATGAAGCGAGCCGTGGGCGCCTTGGAGGACTGCGCCTGCTCCACCAGTTGGATGATGCGAGAAATGGTGTTGTCCGATGCCGTCTTCTCGACTTGTACTTCGAGCACGCCATCGACGTTGATGGAGCCGGCGAACACGTCGGCACCGATAGCCTTTTGACGCGGTACGGACTCGCCGGTGATAGGCGACTCGTCCAGGCTGCTTTCACCGCGGAGGATCTTGCCGTCCGCAGGCACCCGGTCACCAGGGCGCACCAGCACGCGGTCGCTCACGCGCAGGGAAGCGGCGGGCACTTCGCGCTGCCCGCCCGCGGCATCGAGCAGTACCGCCGTCTTAGGCACCAGGGAGGCCAGCGCCTTGATGCCGGCGCGCGCGCGGCCGGCGGCCACGCTTTCCAGCAGCTCGCCGATCGCGAACAGGAACACCACGGCAGCAGCTTCCTCGGCCTCGCCTATCACGAGCGCGCCCAGCGAGGCGACGACCATCAGCGTTTCGATAGAGAACGGCGAGCCTGACACAGCCAGCGCGAAGGCTTTGCGAGCGAACGGCAGCACGCCCGCGATCACCGCAGCGGCGAAGATCCATTCAGCGTAGCCAGGAACGAACTGCGCGATCGCGTAGGCCGAGCCCATCAGGCCGCCCAGGCCCAGCACGTGCTTGCCTTTCTTCGTCTGCCACCAGCGCTGATGGCGCGCCGTCGATGCTGCTGCTGGGGCCGCGGGTGCTGAGCCATCATGGCGGCGCACGTCGGAGACGCCGAAGCCCAGGCTCTTGATGGTCTTCTCGATGTGGCCGAGCTGCGTGGGGCCGCCAGACGCGAGCGTCAATTCCAGCGTTTCTGCGGTGAAGTTTATGCGGGCATCGGACACGCCATCCATGCGAGCGAGCGCCGTTTCGATCTTGCCGACGCAACTGGCGCAGTCCATGCCCTCGACGCGCATGGACACGTTGGGGGGCGTGCTGGGTGCTCCACGGGAGGCAGAGGCCGGCGCATGGTCATGCCCGCTGCAGGCCCCGTGATCGTGACCGTGGTCATGGGCATGGGCATGGCCGTGAGCATGGCCATGCCCATGGTCATCACCGCACGCTTTGCCGTGCGAATGATCGTGCCCGTGGTCGTGGGCATGCCCATGGTCATGGTGGCCGCCGCAGCCGGCGTGGTCATGCGCGTGGGCCGCATGGCACGGTGCAGGTGCTGCGGACATTTCGGACGCGGGCAGTGCCTGCACGTCGAAGCCCAGGGACCGGATTTTCTTGGCAATGTCGCGTGCAGTATTTCGGCTACTTGTGCTGCGCGTCAACGTCAGCGTCTCATTTGTAAAATTAACCTGTACATTTGATACGCCATCAATTCGACCAAGCGCTGTTTCAATCTTGCCGACGCAACTGGCGCAATCCATACCTTCGACCCGAAAGCCCAGTTGTTCGTCCTGCGCTCCTGTGCCGTCCAATGTTTCCAAAGACATATCAATCTCCTGGTTCTCTGAGTAATCGCCGTGGCAGGACGCACAAATCAGCGATCGGAATGTTATGCAAACAAATGAACACTTGTTTGTATGTTTATTCAAAAAAAAGAAAGAATCTCTTTCTGGCTGAACCATCCGACCGCTGCTTTATGCAGCTGCCATTAAGTCATTTTTTGTTGCGCAGCATCTGGTAGGTTTCAAATGCGGTGCGGTAGGCATCACTATAGGTATCAGGCGTCTGCTCACCAGCCCAGAATCCAGCCATTCCCGCAACCTGCCAATCTGCCAAATCACTCTTTACTTGAGCACGAGTCAATGCCACCGGAGCCTTGTAAGCCGCACCCAGCTTGAGCTGGAGATGGCTCTCGTAGGCTTGTTGGTAGGCTTGGGTGTGCGAAGCGGTGGTGATTCCGCGCGAGGTGAACGCGTGCATGCCGGAGATTTTCCACAGTTCCAAATCAGCCATCACTTCAGCACGAGTCTTTCCTGCTGAGGGCGCCTGATACATATCACCTTGGGTCAATTGCAAGTAGCGCTGAAAGGCAGCCTGGTATTGAGGGCTGAACGTATCCGGGCCGCTTTCGCCGCGAGACAACGCTTCCAACCCAGATTGCCTCCAAGCAGCCAGATCCTCCTGGACCTGTTGCCGTGTCATATCTGCGGCGAACGGTTGAGCGTTTACTCCAGCAGCAAAAAGTGCGGAAAGCAGAACAGCAAAGCGAATTTTCTTGGACATGGTCAATACTCCTTGACGTTAAAAATAATGGCGTGGTCCTTACGCCTTTCGGATACCCCGTAGACAAATAATAACACACATGAAGATATGTTCAAGTGTTTATTTTTAGAGTGCTTTTTGCTTGGGGTCTTCTAGGCATTCAGCAAGGCGCGCCGGTGTCTCTCTAGATTAATAGCCAAAAAAAGCCTACCCCTTGAAGGCGTAGGCCGGCGCGCACTCACATGTTCAGTCAATCGTCGTGTCTGTCCTCCGAAATGTGAACCGCCATGTCCTGGAGTACCTGGCTGACGTGCTGGTCGGCAATGCCGTAGAAGATGTGCTTGGCTTGGCGCTCGCCGCGCACGAGGCGCGCGCCGCGCAACAGGCGCAGGTGATGGCTGACCAAGGACTGCGACAGGTCTAGCGAGCCAGCAATGTCGCCCACTGCGACCGATCCGCGCATGCACTGCAACAGGATTTTCAATCGCGATTGGTCGCCCAGCAGGCGGAAGGTCTCTGCCAGAACAGCGACGTCACTTTGCGATAGTGCGAGGACATCAGTGGTCGTGCCGTGGTTAGAGGTCGAACATTGCACAATAGCGGCGCTGGTGGTTTTGCGGGATGTCATGGATTCAAACCCTCAAGTGAACTGCGAACCGTCTAGCACGGCCTCAATGCTTGTGACCGGGAGCGGAGTGGTCATGGTCATGATTGTGCTCACTGTGGTCGTGGCCGCTGTGGTCCTGACGGCCTGTCGTGGGTTGCAGGCTGCAGATGTTCTCGTCAGCCTCCGAGTTCCAGTCGATTCCGACTGTGGCGTGTTCGATGCTGAACTGCTCTCGCAGCACCGCCTCGACGCGCTTGACCACAGCTCGCGCCTCCTCGTCCACGTTGGGTCGAACGTGTAGCGTGGCCATCGTGCGACCGGAAGTG
Source organism: Pseudomonas sp. G11 (assembly GCF_029457515.1). Classification (NCBI taxonomy): domain Bacteria; kingdom Pseudomonadati; phylum Pseudomonadota; class Gammaproteobacteria; order Pseudomonadales; family Pseudomonadaceae; genus Pseudomonas; species Pseudomonas sp. G11. The sequence continues at coordinate 2,321,038 of NZ_CP120377.1, read as the reverse complement.
AGTTGCCACACGTGAACATGGCTGACAGCCGCCAGGCCGGGCACAGTGCTCATCAGGCCTTGTTCCACCTTTTCCGGCGAAGCGTCCTCTGGCGCACCCTCCAACAGGATATGGATCGACTTGGCCAGGAGCTTCCAGGCGCTGCGCAGAATCAACGCCGCTACTAGAACCGACAGGATGGGGTCGATCGGAGTCCAGCCGGTGAAGTAGATGACGATCGCTGCAACGATGGCGCCGACAGAGCCGAGCAGGTCACCCATCACGTGGAGGATGGCACCTTTCACATTGACGTGATCGGTTTCGCCGCGGGTCATGATCCACAGCACGAGGACGTTGATCAGTAAGCCGAGCACGGCGACGATCATCATCGGGCCGGCGAGGATGACGGGCGGCGCCTGCAGCCGCTCCCACGCCTCGTAGGCGATCCATGCGACGATCGCGAACAGGGTCACGGCGTTCAGGAAGCCGGCGATGACCTCGAAGCGCAGGTAACCGAATGTGCGTTTGCTGTCGGCTGCGCGGCGACCGAATCGGAAGGCAGCGTAAGCCAGGGCAAGTGCCACGGCGTCGGTCAGCATGTGGCCAGCATCGGCAAGTAGGGCTAGCGAGCCCGACAGCACGCCGCCGACAGCTTCCACGAGCATGAAGCCGAAGATCAGGAAGAAGGAAACCAGAACCTTGCGCTCGTTGGCGCTCGTCACTGTGGGGGTGTGGTCGTGATCATGGTCGTGACCATGGTCATGTGCATTGGATTGGGACATGGGCGCCTCTGCTGGTTGAGTGTTTGACTATGGCGAAATATAACACATGAATATGTGTTCATGTGATATATTTTCGCTCACCCTTCTCAGCCTCCGAAGCCATGCGTTGTGATGCCGCAACGAGAAAATGTGCCTATCCTTTCGGCCAGATACGGTGCAGGTCATCCAGAATCAGCTGGTGATGGTGCCTGCCTTGGTCTGCGTGTGTGCGTAAATGAGGGTGATCCGGCGGCAAGCTGGGGTGGTCATGCGCCACGTCAGAAGGGTCGCTGGCCGGCCACAGCCAGAGCGTCAGCGCCACGCCGGCCAAGCCGACCAGGGACATGACAATGAAGGTCGATGGCAAGCCCATGACCGCGCCGAAGCGGCCGGCAAGTGGGTAGCAGATGAGCCAACAGGCGTGCGACAGCGCGAAGTGTGCCGCGAAGATCGCAGGACGGTCCTCGGCATGGGCCGAGCGGCGCAGAAGACGGCCGGATGGCGTTTGCGCCACGCTGTAGCCAAAGCCGATGATCAACCACAGCGGCAGCAACAATGCATAGCTCGGCAGCAGTGCGCCGATCCCCGTGCCCACGACCAGTACGGTAGCGCCGGTGAGCATCGCGGTTCGGTCGGCCACCTTTTCCAGTAAGGATGGCAGAACGAAGGCTGCCACCATCGAACCGCCTCCGAATGCCGCCAGTGCCGACGCCACTTCGACCTCGCCTAGGCCAAAGCGCGCCTTCACGAGAACCACCGTGTTCACGATCACCATGGCGCCCGCCGCCGAGACGGCCAAGCTGATCGCCAGCAGGCCCCGCAGGCGTGGCGTAGCGAGATAGATGCGTGTGCCGCGGGTCGTGCGATCCCAAATGCCGCGGCGCGGTCCGGGAATAGTTGTGGGCAACCGCACGCTGACCACGAGCGCGGCTGAAACGAGGAAACCGAGCACTGTTCCCGCGAACAGGTTGTGAAAGCTGATGACGGTCAGCAGCGCAGCAGCCAGCATCGGGGAAATCAGGCTTTCCAGGTCATAGGCCAGCCGGGACAGCGACAGCGCCTTCGTGTAGTCCTCTTCATCGGGAAGGATGTCCGGGATAGTGGCTTGGAAAGTCGGCGTGAAGCCGGCGGATGCCGCTTGCAGGACAAAGATCAGCAGATAGATCTGCCAGACCTCGGTGACAAAGGGCAAACAGATCGCGACAACCGCTCGTACCAGGTCCAGCGCTACGAGCAATGACCGTCGCGGGAACTGGTCGGCGAAGGCCTGTGCGACTGGAGCGACTCCCACATAGGCCAGCATCTTGATAGCCAGCGCCGACCCGAGCACCGCACCTGCATCGGCCCCGGCCAGCTCGTAGGCAAGTAGGCCGAGCGCTACCGTCATCAGGCCTGTGCCGACGAGTGCGATCACCTGCGCGGTGAACAGGTGGCGGTAGGTGCGGTTCTTTAGGACGGAGAGCATCGAGAGACCTCAGAGCAGTCTGGTTAGCGCCTTCATTTCGGCTAGAACGGAGTCCTCATCATGAGATAGGCAGTGGTCGATGTGGTCATGGATCAGGACGCGCTTGGCCGCTGTGACGGCGCTCTCCACCGCAGCGAGCTGGCGAGCGATGTCCAGGCAGGTTTCTTCTCCTTCGATCATCCCGATGACGTGTCGCAGATGACCCTCGGCGCGCTTGAGCCGTTTCACGAGATCTGGGTGGCTGGTGTGCTTGTGCATCTCTTTCATGCAGCAATCATATCCCCCCCCGGGGGATATGCTCAAGGAGTCTGCATAGCTGTTTGCGCAGTGGATTAGCCCCACCTCGCCTCTCGATGTCTTGCGCCCGACGCCCTCTCTAAGGCGATTGGTGCTCAAAGGATGTAAGGTTTTCTTTCCCATTCATATGAATAGATATACAATTGTTCATATCTAAGCCAGTGAACAGTGGCTTTTCAACGACAAGCACTTGCTCGGAAAGAGAACACCCAGCCGGGGGTAAGTACTGATGCAACACCGATGGAGAATTGAATGCTTCGCAAAGACATACGCAAGGGATGGATATGGGCGGTATCCACGCTTTGGGCCGGCACCGTGCTAGCCCAGCCAGTAGCCGCCCCTCACGTCCCATCCAGACCAGACAGCCACATGGTCGCCCAATTGTGGGAGTCAGCTTGGCAGCGGCAGCCAGAAGCCGCTGGAGAAGGCGCCTGGCAGCAGGCCGCCCAAGCACGCCAAGAGACGGCCGGCAGTTGGGTGGCAGGTCCGATGGCGCTGGAAGCCTCCACCAAAACTGATCGGTTCAACAACCGCAACGGACAGCGCGAATATGAAGTCGGGGTGGCTATTCCCCTTTGGATGCCTGGTGAGCGCGCCTCGTCGGCACGCTGGGCGGACGCGGAAAGCCTCGCGCTATCCAGCCGGATGCTGGCCGCCAAGCTACGCACGGCCGGACAGGTTCGCCAGGCATGGTGGGCATGGCAGCGTGCCCAGGCCGAATTGGTGGCGGCGCAGGATCGCACCCGCAGCGCGGACGAGTTGGCGCAAGATGTGGCTCGCCGGGTTCGCGCGGGCGACCTGGCGCAAGCCGACAGAAACCAGGCCGATGGCGCCTTGGCGTCGGCTCGTAGTGCCCTGGCCATTGCTCAGGCCGAAGAAATCACGCAGCGCGAGGCGTTGTTGGCACTGACCGGCATCGAGAGTATCCCGTCGCAGGCCGATTCCGCGCAGCCGGAGCAGTCAGGTGTCCGAGTTCAACCGGCATCGGCACAGCCGTCCGGCGCGTTGTTGGGTAACCACCCTGCGCTGCTGGAACTGCAGCACAAGGCGCTGGCGGCCCGCCGCTCTGCGGAACTGGTGTCCCATCAGAAGTACGCCAACCCCGAACTGACCCTGGCGACCACGCGGGATCGGGGCGGCTACGGCGAACGCTACAACCAGACGATCACGGTGGGTGTGCGCATTCCCTTCGGTACGGGTAGCCGTCATACCGAGTAATTGTCCAGCGCCAATGCGCAGGCACTGGAGGCTGAGTCGGCACTCGCGGCCCAGCGCACCCGGCTACTCTCGGAAATTCGAACTGCCCAATCGCGCGAACTGGCAACCAGCACCCAGATGCAGGCCGCTTCGGAGCGCCAGCGACTAGCCCAACAAACGCGCACCTTCTACCAAAAGTCGTTCGCGATGGGCGAGACGGACATGCCGACACGCCTTCGCATCGAGCAGGAGGCCACCGAGGCCGAGCGCGCGGCGCTGCTCGCCAAGGTGGAGCATGCCGCGGCCATCTCGTCCCTGTTGCAGGCACAAGGCACGCTGCCGCAGCCGACCGAGACTTTCACTGACATCTCCGGCACGCGCTGATCGGCGCGCGCTCAACCATCCTGGAACCTTAGAAATGTCGCAATCCTCTTTCTGGCGTGCAGCTGCCTTGTCCAGCCTCCTGCTTGGCAGTAGCGCAACGTGGGCCGGCGACGGCCATGACCATGGCGAAGCCGCTCCTGCCCCCGCAGCGGCCGCGCTTCCGCGCTTTGCCGCAGTTTCCGATGACTTCGAACTGGTGGGTGTGCTGAACGGCCAGCGTCTCACACTCTACCTCGACCATGCTGCCGACAACCGGCCGGTGACCGATGGCGAGCTGACCCTCGAGCTGGGTGGTCAACAGGTAAAGGTCAGCTCACACGGGGTTGGAGAGTTCGAGGCCGATCTGACTGAGCCGCTATCCGATGGCGAGACCTCAATCATGGCCACTATTACTGCGCAGGGCCAATCGGACCTGTTGACGGGCGTTCTCGATGTTCATAGCGAAGACGCCGAACACGAGCATGCCGTCGCATCCGGCCGTGTGGTCGTACTAGGTGGCGGTGCCGCAGTCCTCGGCGTCGGTGTCCTAGCGTGGGCGCTGCGCAGACGTACACGCACCAACGGTGCACTGCGAGGTGCAGCATGAAGCGCAACTTCCGTTTCCTAATGACGACGGCCATGGCGGCTGCATTGGCTCTGGCTGCTCCCGCGTTCGCTCACGACGGCCATGACCACGGCGACGAAGCGCCGGCTGCGTCTTCCAATGGCCCCCAGCGCCAGCCTGATGGCAGCGTGTTTCTTCCGAAACCGTCGCAACGTCAGATCGGTGTACGCACCCAGCTGATCAAGCAGGAGCCCTTGGCCCGCAGCCATGAACTGGCTGGCAAAGTAATCATGGACCCGACGACAGGCGGCAAGGTCCAGGCAATGGTAATGGGCCGGCTGGTGCCCGGGCCGGATGGTCTGCCGCAGATCGGCCAATCCGTGCGCAAGGGCCAGGTGCTGGCTTACATCGAACCGGCCAGCGGTGTGCTGGAGCGCTCAGGCCAGATGGCCCAGGTTGCCGAGCTGCGTGCGGGCCAAGCGCTCGCGCAGAAGCGCTTGGCCCGGCTGCGCGAGCTGTCGGAGACCGTGCCCCGCAAGGAGATCGAAGCAGCCGAAAGCGAAGTGAACAGCCTGACCGAACGCGCCCGCGCCTTGAGCGGGGGCCTCGCCGGCAGGGACGTACTGAAGGCCCCAGTCAGCGGCGTCATCGCATCCAGCCCCGCAGTTGCCGGGCAGGTCGTGGATGCGCGCGAACTGGTGTTTGAGGTGGTCGATCCGACCCAACTGCGCATCGAGGCGCTTGCCTACGATCCGGCAATGGCACAGAACCTGGCCGGTGCTGCACTCGCAGTAGGCGGTCAGAAGGTGCCGCTGAGCTTCGTCGGTGCCGCCAGCAGCCTGCGCGAGCAGGCCCTGCCCATGCTGTTCAAGGGCACCAGCGAAAGCCTCTCGCGCTTGGCGGTCGGTATGCCGGTGGTGGTCTTCGTGCAAGAGGCGACGACGGTACCTGGCTACCGCGTGCCTTCCGGTGCGCTGATGAAGAACCCTGCCAACCAGAACATCGTCTGGGTCAAAGACCAGGCCGAGCGCTTCGAGCCGCGTGTCGTGAACATCACTCCTTTGGATGGTGCATCCATCGCTGTCACTTCGGGCCTGGCGGACGGCGACCGCGTGGTTGTCGAGGGCGCGTCCCTGATCAATCAAGTTCGTTGAGGGGCACCATTCCATGTTCAAGTGGCTTCTCGAAAATAGCTTACGAAACCGGCTCCTGGTCATCATCGGGGCGCTGGTGCTGATGGCGTATGGCGCGTTCACCCTGACGCGCACGCCGGTAGATGTCTTTCCCGATCTCAACAAGCCGACCGTCACTCTCATGACGGAGGCTGGCGGCATGGCTGCCGAAGAAGTCGAGCAACTCATCACGTTCCCGCTCGAAACGGCCATGAACGGCCTGCCCAGCGTCGAAAGCGTGCGCTCGGTCTCCAGCGCCGGGCTTTCCTTCATCTACGTGACATTTGACTGGAAGACCGACATCTTCCGGGCGCGCCAGATGGTCTCCGAACGCCTGACGTCCATGGAGGAAGGGCTAGCCCCGGGCGTGACGCCCACTATGGGGCCAATCAGCTCAGTGATGGGCGAGATCATGCAGATTGCAATCCCCATCGGTGCCAAGCCCTCAGGGCAGAAGAACGCAGCCCCGCCGCTGTCGGCCATGGACACTCGCGAGTACGCGGACTGGGTGCTACGCCCCCGGCTGATGGCCATACCTGGTGTTGCCCAAGTCATCCCGATCGGAGGCGAGGTCCGTCAGTTCCAGGTCCAGCCCAACACCACGCGAATGTCAGAGCTGGGCGTGACTGCGTCCGATCTGGATGCGGCTCTCAAGGGCTTCTCCGCGAACACTTCCGGCGGCTTCCTGGAGATCAATGGCCGCGAGTACCTGATCCGCAACCTGGGCCGCACGTCCCGACTCGACGACCTGCGTAACCTGCCTCTCGCGGTGCGTGCGGGCCAACCCATCCTGCTCCACCAGGTCGCCGATGTTCAGTTTGCGCCAGCCATCAAGCGCGGCGATGCGGGCTTCGAGGGCCTGCCAGCCGTGATCCTGGGCATCCAAAAGCAGCCCACGGCCGATACGATTGCACTGACCCGCTCGATCGAGTCAGCGTTGGCGGACATGAAGGGCTCACTGCCGGCTGGCATGGCCGAGCCACAGGTGACCTTCCGACAAGCCAACTTCATCGAGGCGTCCATCAGCACGCTGCAAGGCAAGCTCATCGGCGCATCGGTCTTCGTGGCGGTGATCCTGTTCTTCTTCCTGGGCACTTTGCGCCCCCTGGTGATCGCGTTGACCGCGATTCCTGCCTCGATCTTCGTGACCGGGCTGGTGTTCCACTATTTCGGCCTATCAATCAACACCATGACGCTCGGTGGGCTGGCGATCGCCATCGGCGGTCTCGTGGACGATGCTGTGGTCGATGTGGAGAACATCATGCGGCGGCTCAAGGAGGACCGCACCCGCCACCCTGAGAACCGGCTGACGCCCCTGGTCATCGTTGCCAGGGCCTCGATGGAGGTTCGCTCGGCGATTCTCTACGCCACGATGATCATTGTGCTGGTGTTCCTGCCCCTGTTCGCGCTGCCGGGGATGGAGGGGCGCTTGTTCGTGCCGCTGGGCATCGCCTTCATCGTCTCCACGCTGGCCTCGCTGCTGGTCTCTGTGACGGTCACTCCGGTGCTTTCGTACTACCTGCTGCCCAAGATGAGGACGCTGGACCATGGCGACACTCGGCTTCTAGCCTGGTTGAAGACGCGCTATCAGGGCGGCCTGCAGCGGGTCTTGCAGCGGCCGCGTGCCGCCCTTGGCATGGCCGCTGTGGCTGTCACACTGGCTGTCGCCGCGGTGCCATTCTTCCCGACCACGTTCCTGCCCCCGTTCAATGAAGGAACGTTGCTGGTGGGCCTGCGCCTGAATCCCGGTGTGACGCTGGCCGAATCTTCGGCGCTTGCCCAGCAAGCCGAGCTGCTGGTCGCGCAGGTGCCAGAGGTGCAGCACGTGGGCCGGCGCAGCGGACGGGCCGAGCTGGACGAGCATGCCGAAGGCGTGCATGTCAGCGAGCTGGACGTGGGCCTGCTGCCCGCCTCGGAGCTAAAGCGCTCCATGGAGGAGATCACCGCCGACATCCGTTCGCGTCTGGCTCACTTGCCCGGCTCCATCGGCATTGGCCAGCCGATCTCGCACCGCATCGACCACATGTTGTCGGGGGTGCGCTCGCAGATCGCCATCAAGGTGTTCGGCGAGGACCTGGACGTCCTGCGCGGGCAGGCGGATCTGCTGCGCGCCAAGCTGGCCGGAATTCCGGGGCTTGCTGACCTGGAGATCGAAAAGCAGGTCCTAGCGCCGCAGATCAAAATCCGCGTGGATTATGCGGCGGCGGGACGCTACGGCGTGGCCGCACCGCAAATTCTGTCCACGCTGCAAAGCCTGGTCGAAGGCGAAAAGATCACCGAGGTCATCGAGGGCAACCGCCGCTTCGCGCTGGTGGTTCGCCTGCCCGAGCAGGCGCGGTCGATTGAGGGCTTGAGCCGCATCCTCATCGACACGCCCATGGGTCGGGTCCCGTTGTCGCGCCTTGCCACCATCGAAGACAGCGACGGCCCCAACCAGGTCAGCCGCGACGATGGCCGTCGACGCATAGTTTTGTCGGCCAACGCTCAGGGACGGCCGCTGTCCGAAGTAGTGGCCGACATACGCAGCGTCGTCCAAGAAGTGCGCTTGCCCGAAGGCTACTTCATCACGCTGGGCGGCCAGTTCCAGGCACAAGAGGAAGCCTCGCGACTGGTGGGCCTGCTGTCCATCGTCTCCCTGACGCTCATGTTCGTGGTGTTGTACACGCGCTACAAGTCGGTCGTCCTATCAGCGCTCATCATGGTGAACATTCCATTGGCCCTGGTCGGCGCCGTGTTGGGGCTGTGGCTGTCTGGCCAGCCGTTGTCCGTGGCCGCCCTGGTCGGCTTCATCACGCTCGCGGGTATTTCTGTGCGCAACGGCATCCTGAAGGTGAGCCACTACCTCAACCTCATGCGCATGGAGGGCGAGGACTTCGACCAGAAGATGATCGTGCGTGGCTCGCTCGAACGGCTTTCCCCGGTTCTGATGACCGCGCTGGTCACGGCCTTCGCGCTGGCCCCGCTGCTGTTCGAGGCGTCCCGACCCGGTACTGAGATCCTGCACCCCGTCGCGGTGGTGATCTTCTCGGGGCTGGTCAGCTCCACGCTGCTAGACACCTTCCTTACACCCGCCATGTTCTGGCTGTTCGGCCGCAAGCCTGCCGAACGCCTGCTGGACGACCGCGACGCGGAGGCATTCTGATGCAACGCCTTCTGTCACCCGATTTCAACCACCGTAACCCTATAGGAGCTTTCATGTCTGTTCGATTTCGTTCCCTCACGGCCGGCACCGCCCTCGCCCTGGCATCCGTCACCGCCTTCGCCGCAGGCGACCATGACCACGCGCATGACCACAAGCCGCTGCATGGTGGCGTCGTGACCGAAGTCCGGGACGTGGACTACGAGTTGGTCGTTCAGCCCGCAGCAGCGCAACTCTACCTGCGCGACCACGGCAAGCAGGTCAATGTAAGCAACACCAAAGCCAAGCTCACACTGTTGACCGGCTCACAAAAGCAGGAGGTGCAACTCACGCCTGCCGCGGACGGAAGCCGCCTCGAAGGCAGCGGGACCTTCGCCGCAGCCAAGGGCACGAAGGCCGTCGTCCAAGTCGAACGTGGGGGCAATACCGCGAGCGCCCGGTTCGTTCTGCCGTAGTGTTCAACGTGATCGTCAGGGAACGAGCTGTAATCTGGCGACCACCTGACAAAAGGCGCGACATAGGCGCTCACTATTTCCTCAAAAACTTTGGAGATGTAAATCATGGAAATGCATTTCGACGTCATTGTTATCGGTGCCGGCCCAGGCGGATACATCGCGGCCATTCGCGCTGCCCAATTAGGCATGAAGGTCGCTTGTGTAGATGCCTGGAAGAACAAGGACGGAAAGCCAGCACCTGGCGGCACCTGCAACAACATCGGTTGTATCCCTTCGAAAGCGCTACTGCAGTCGTCAGAGAACTTTGAACAAGCCAAGCACCACTTTGGCACGCACGGCATCTCCACGGGTGATCTGCGCATGGATGTGACCACGATGTTGGAACGTAAGAATCAGGTCGTGAAGTCCAGCAACGAAGGCATCCTTTATCTGTTCCGCAAAAACAAGGTCCAGTTTTTCAACGGCCTGGCGTCTTTCACCAGGACTGTCGATGGTGGCTTCGAGGTGAGCGTCGCCGCCGATGAGGCTGTTACCTTGGTGGGCAAGCAGATCATCGTTGCCACAGGCTCCAACGTGCGGCCACTCCCCAACCTACCGTTCGATGAGCGGGTCGTGCTCTCCAACGACGGCGCGCTGGACATCGCGGCCGTGCCCGATCGGTTGGCCGTCATCGGTGCCGGCGTGATCGGCCTGGAGCTGGGCTCCGTTTGGCGCCGCCTGGGGGCGGATGTCACGATCCTCGAAGGCTTGCCCAGCTTCCTGCCAATCGTCGACCAAGCCATCGCCAAGGAGGCGAAGAAGGCGTTCGACAAGCAAGGCCTGAAGATCGAACTAGGTGCGAAGGTTCGCGAAGTCAATGCAACCGAGGCTGGCGTGACTATTCACTACACCGACAGCCAGGGCCAGACGCAGTCCTTGCAGGCAGACAAAGTGATCGTGGCTATCGGCCGTGTGCCCAACACCGAAGGCCTGAATCCGGCCGCCGTGGGACTCCAACTGGATGAGCGCGGCGCCGTGCTGGTGGACGATGAATGCCGCACCAGTGTGCCCGGCATCTGGGCCATCGGTGACGTGGTGCGTGGCCCGATGTTGGCGCACAAGGCGGAAGAGGAAGGTGTCGCAGTGGCCGAGCGCATTGCCGGCCAGCACGGTCACGTCGATTTCAATACGATCCCCAACGTCATCTACACCAGCCCAGAGATTGCCTGGGTAGGCCGCACCGAGCAGCAGCTCAAAGAGCAGGGCACCGCCTATCGAATCGGTTCCTTCCCGTTCATGGCCAATGGCCGCGCGCGTGCGCTGGGCGACACGCCGGGCCTCGTCAAGGTGATCGCCGATCCTGCCACTGATGAGATACTCGGCGTGCATGTGGTCGGCCCGCAGGCCAGTGAACTGGTGGCCGAGGCCGTGATCGCCATGGCGTTCAAGGCCAGCAGCGAAGACATCGCCCGCATCTGCTTTGCCCATCCGACCCTCTCCGAGACGTTCAAAGAGGCCTCGCTGGCCGTGGACAAGCGCGCGCTCAACTTCTGATTGATCGGAAGCGGCATCCAAACCACCTCACCGAACGCAGCTGCGGGCGGTGGGGCGCATATCGCCATGGAACGTAGGCCACGCCGCAACGGCATGCTATGCCCAACAGTTACTCGTCGTTGTGGTCTTCCGCGATGTGGGTGGCCATATCCAGCAGCACCTGGTTCACGTGCTTGTCCGCCACCTCATAGAAGATCTGTTTGGCTTGGCGCACGCCCTTGACCAGGCGAGCACCGCGCAGCAGCCGCAGGTGGTGGCTCACCAGCGACTGCGAGAGTTCGAGGGTTTCAGCGATGTCCCCGACCGAGGAAGAGCCTTTCATGCAGCACAGCATGATTCTCAGCCGGGACGGGTCACCCAGGAGGCGGAATGTCTCAGCCAAGATGGTCACGTCATTCTGTGACAGCGATTCCAAATCGGCGCTGGGACCCTTCGGTGGGGTACTGAATGGCTTACTTGTATTCATTTTTAAAATATTTCCTAACCTCGAATGGCTGTTTTCGCCCTTCAGAATTAACAAGGCAGCGGCCGCTTAGGCGCGCGCAGCAAAGAACCAGTGCGAGCCTGGCAGGCAAGGCCTCCGTTCCCCGTGCACCGGGTCATTTCTGAAACCTGACAGCATCCGAAAAAGCGCTTGACCTTCCCACGATGGTAAACCCTAAGCTCCCTCCATGTCGAATTTCAACTATGGGAAGCACACCATGAGCATGGCAACAACGAGTAGTGCTGGCGCCCAAGCAGCGGCAATCAGCCTGCCCATCGAGGGCATGACCTGCGCAAGCTGTGTCGGCCGAGTCGAGGCCGCCCTTGCCAAGGTCGAGGGCGTGGCAAGCGTGTCTGTCAATCTCGCCACCGAGCGAGCGGACATTCGCCTGAACCGTCCTGTCGATCGCATGGCGCTGATCCAGGCGATCGAGAAGGTAGGGTACGACGTGCCTCAGGGCACCATCGAGCTGGCGATCGGAGGCATGACCTGCGCTTCGTGCGTGGGCCGCGTCGAGAAGGCGCTCAAGGCGGTGCCGGGCGTCACTGAGGCTGTGGTCAATCTGGCGACCGAGCGCGCTACCGTGCGTGGCGTAGCATCCGTGCAGGATCTGATTGCTGCTGTCGATAAGGTCGGCTACGAGGCCAGCCCGGTCGATACAGGCATGCAGGCCGACGAGGAAGCTGCCGAGAAAAAGGACGCCGAGCGCGCCGAACTCAAGCGCGACCTGACCCTGGCCGCCGTGCTGGCGCTGCCTGTGTTCGTGCTCGAAATGGGCTCGCACATGATTCCCGGCATGCACGAGTGGGTGGCTTCCACCATTGGCATCCAGCAGAGCTGGTATCTGCAGTTCGTGCTGACCCTGCTGGTGCTCGCCATTCCGGGCTGGCGCTTCTATGAGAAGGGCTTCCCGGCGCTGTTCCGCCTGGGTCCCGACATGAACTCGCTGGTCGCGGTCGGCACGGCCGCGGCCTTCGGTTATTCGATGGTCGCCACGTTCGCGCCCAGTCTGCTGCCGGCCGGCACGGTGAACGTGTACTACGAGGCGGCAGCCGTCATCGTGGCGCTGATCCTGCTGGGCCGCTTTCTTGAGGCACGGGCCAAGGGCCGCACCTCCGAGGCCATCAAGCGCCTGATCGGCCTGCAGGCCAAGGAGGCGCACGTGCTGCGCGACGGCCGCATCGTGGACATCCCGATCAACGACGTGGCGCAGGGCGACATCGTGGAAGTGCGCCCCGGCGAGCGCGTGCCGGTCGATGGTGAAGTGACCGAGGGCCGCAGCTTCGTGGACGAGTCGATGATCACCGGCGAGCCGATTCCCGTCGAAAAGGCGGAAGGCAGCACCGTGGTCGGCGGCACCGTCAACCAGAAGGGTGCGCTGACGCTGCGTGCCACCGCCGTGGGCGGTCAGACCATGCTGGCGCAGATCATCCGCATGGTCGAGCAGGCGCAAGGTTCCAAGCTGCCGATCCAGGCCGTGGTGGACAAGGTGACGCTGTGGTTCGTGCCCGCCGTCATGCTGGCCGCGGTGCTGACCTTCCTGGTCTGGCTGGTGTTCGGCCCGTCGCCCGCGCTGTCCTTCGCGCTGGTCAATGCCGTGGCGGTGCTGATCATTGCCTGCCCTTGCGCCATGGGTTTGGCGACGCCGACCTCCATCATGGTCGGCACGGGCCGGGGCGCCGAGATGGGCGTGCTGTTCCGCAAGGGTGAAGCCCTGCAACTGCTCAAGGACGCCAAGGTGGTGGCCGTGGACAAGACCGGCACGCTGACCGAGGGCCGCCCGGTCCTGACCGACCTGGAGATTGCCGACGGCTTTGACCGCAACCAGGTGCTGGCGAAGGTCGCCGCTGTCGAATCGCGCTCGGAGCATCCGATCGCACGCGCCATCGTCGAGTCGGCCGTGGAAGGTGGCATCGCGCTGCCGACGATGACAGACTTCGATTCGGTCACGGGCATGGGCGTGCGCGCCACCGTGGACGGCGCGCGTGTCGAGGTCGGTGCCGATCGCTTCATGCGTGAGCTGGGGTTGGACGTGGGCAGCTTCGCTCGCACGGCCGAGCGCCTGGGCAACGAGGGCAAGTCACCGCTGTACGCCGCGATCGACGGCCGGCTGGCCGCCATCATCGCGGTGGCCGATCCGATCAAGTCCAGCACGCCCGCGGCCATTGCCGCGTTGCACCAGCTCGGCCTGAAGGTGGCGATGATCACCGGCGACAACGCGCGTACCGCGCAGGCCATCGCCAAGCAACTGGGCATCGACGAGGTGGTGGCCGAAGTGCTGCCCGAGGGCAAGGTCGAAGCCGTGCGCCGGCTGAAAGCCAGCCACGGCCAGATCGCCTACGTGGGCGACGGCATCAACGACGCCCCGGCGCTGGCCGAGGCCGACGTGGGCCTGGCCATCGGCACCGGCACCGACGTGGCGGTGGAGTCGGCCGACGTAGTGCTGATGTCGGGCAACCTGCAGGGCGTGCCCAACGCCATCGCGCTGTCCAAGGCGACCATCGGCAACATCCGCCAGAACCTGTTCTGGGCGTTTGGCTACAACACGGCCCTGATCCCGGTGGCCGCTGGCGTCCTGTACCCCGCATACGGTGTGCTGTTGTCGCCGATCTTCGCGGCTGGCGCGATGGCGCTGTCCAGCGTGTTCGTGCTCGGCAACGCGCTGCGCCTGCGCCGCTTCCAGCCGCCGCTGGCGGCGGATACCGCTCATTGAGAAAGGAGGAACACCATGAACATCGGTGAAGCATCCAAGGCCTCGAAGGTCTCGGCCAAAATGATCCGCTACTACGAGCAAATCGGTCTGATCCCTCCGGCTGACCGCACCGATTCGGGCTACCGCGCCTATACCCAGGACGACGTTCACCGGTTGCATTTCATCCGGCGTTCGCGCGACCTCGGCTTCTCGGTGGCCGAGATCACGGACTTGCTGGGACTGTGGAATGACAAGTCGCGCCAGAGTGCTGATGTAAAGCGTCTGGCCCAGCAACACATCGACGAGTTGGACCGGCGCATCGAGAGCATGCTGGAGATGGCCGCGACGCTCAAGGCGCTGATCCGGTGTTGCGCCGGCGACGAACGGCCCGACTGCCCGATCCTGCACACGCTGGAGCAGCCCGATATCAGTGACAACAAGCCCGAAGCGCGCACTGGCGCAGTGCCGCGCCGCGCGCGAGCCAACGCAGCAGGAAAAAAGCCGTGTGCGCACTGAGCAGCCAGGAGAGATATGCCCAAAATCACCGTCTTGCCCCATCCTGAACTGGCGCCTGAGGGAGCCGAACTGAACGTGCCAGCAGGCACTTCGATCTGCGAGGCCCTGCTGGACAACGGCATCGAGATCGAGCATGCCTGCGACATGAGCTGTGCCTGCACGACCTGTCACTGCATCGTGCGCAAGGGGTTCGATTCTCTAAACGAAGTCGAGGAATGCGAGGACGATCTGCTCGACCGGGCCTGGGGACTGGAGGCGCAGTCGCGGCTGAGCTGCCAGGCCATCGTTGCGACCGAAGACCTGACCGTCGAGATCCCCAAGTACACGATCAACCATGCCAAGGAGAACCACTAGGAGCCTGCGTGCTGCCTCAGGCGCACCGGCCTGCGGCAGGGTTGCTCTGGCAGATGGAGGACTGACGGCATTGCCGCCAGATAACCAACCCGTGGGCCAGACCAACCCGCGAGCCAGGTGTCTACACTCCCTTTGCACGGTCGTCGGTTAGGCTGGAAAGGTCATCAACGTCCTTAAATCCGTGACGGCCGGCCCATGGAAAGTCCCACAGGAGAAGTCCTGCATGTCTGCGCCCAAGCTAGCCACGCTCTACCGAATGGTCATGCCCGGCCATACCTGCCCCTACGGGCTGAAGTCGCTCGATCTGCTCAACCGCAAGGGCTACGAGGTCGAGGACAAACACTTGGCAAGCCGCGAGCAGACGGATGCGTTCAAGAAGGAGCATGGCATCGAGACCACGCCCCAGGTCTTCATAAACGGGCGGCGCGTGGGCGGCTACGACGACCTACGCAAATTCTTCGGCATGTCCGTGAAGGACAAGAACGCCGTGACCTAGACCCCTGTGATCGCGCTGTTCGCCACGGCGGCCGCAATGGCGCTGGCGGCGAGCTGGGCGGCCTTCGGCCAAGTCTAGAGCATTCAGGCGGCAGAGTGGTTCGTGGCCTTTGCCATGTGCCTCCTGGCGCTGCAGAAGCTCAAGGACGTGGACGGCTTCGCGACGACCTGCTGGCCAAGCGCTGGGTTCGGTATGCCTATTTCTACCCGTTCGCGGAGGCCATCGCAGGCGTCCAGATGGTCGCGGGCGTGGGGATGTGGGTGTCGATTCCGTTGGCGCTGTTCATCGGGACCGTCGGGGCCGTGTCGGTTTTCAAGGCGGTCTATGTCGATCGCCGGGAACTCAAGTGCGCCTGCGTGGGCGGGGACAGCAACGTGCCGCTGGGCTTCGTGTCCCTGACCGAGAACCTGATGATGGTGGCGATGGCCCTGTGGCCAAGGTCGGCCTACCTTGGGATGCACTGAGCGCCGCGCCAGGTACGGCGCAGCGCACGTGCTCGCATCGGCCGTCCTGTGTGCATGCCGGCCACGATGCGGTGTTACTGCGCGCGCGGCGGGAAGCCAGCTTCGCTCAGGGCCGCGGCGATCTGCTCTTGCGAGGCCGAGGTCTGGACCTCGACACGGCGGGTCGGCGGGTCCGTGACGATCTTGGCGTTGGGGTCGATCATTTGGATCGTTTTCGTCACAGTGCGGGCGCAGCCGCCGCAGGTCATGTCTTCGAGATGGAATTGCATGGAAAACTCCTTTCGGGTTGGGGTGTTTGAAGTGTGCTCCTTGCCACCGTTGGAAGGTCAATCGCTATTTGCATCCCCGCCACACCAACCGGCCGAATGCTCATAGGGGCAAGGCCGTGGTGCTCTTTACGCGATCCAGCACGAAGCTGGTCTTGCAGTCCTGCACGCTGGGGTGCTTGAGCAGCGTGTCGAGCACGAAGCGGGAGTAGTGAGCCATGTCCATGACGACCACCCGCAGCAGATAGTCCATGTCGCCGGTCAGCGCATGGCACTCCACAACCTCTGGCCAGTTCTGGACAGACGCGCGGAACACGTCCATGGGATTGCGCTTGTGCGAGTCGGAGTACTGGGCCGACTTCTACACGAAGTTCTTCAACTTCCAAGAGATCCGCTACTTCGACATCAACGGCGAGTACACCGGCCTAGCCTCCAAGGCGATGAGCGCGCCGGACGGCCTGATCCGCATCCCGCTGAACGAGGAAGCACGCCAGGGCGGCGGCCAGATTGAGGAATTCTTGATGCAGTTCAGCGGCGAGGGCATCCAGCACATCGCCCTGCTGTGCGACAACCTACTCGATGCGCTCGACCGCGTGCAGATGGCCGGTATCCCGCTGCTGACCGCCCCCAACGACATCTATTACGCAAACTTGGAAAAGCGCCTGCCCGGCCATGGCCAGCCCGTACCCGAGTTGCAGGCGCGCGGCATTCTGCTCGACGGCACGACCGAAGGCGGCCAGCCCCGCCTGCTGCTGCAGATATTCTCCGAGCCGCTGCTTGGCCCGGTGTTCTTCGAGTTCATCGAGCGCAAGGGCAACTACCGCGAGGGCTTCGGCGAAGGAAACTTCGGTGCCTTGTTCGAGTCGATGGAACGCGACCAGATCAACCGTGGCTCGTTGGAAATCAACCCGGCCTGATTTGGGCCTTTCCATGAAGGCAGAGCGCCTTCAGTCCTACATCTCGCGAGCCCCTCTGTGGGCTCGCGCTACTTTGGCGTCAGTACTGCCTTAGCCGCTCAAGCATTGAGCGGGTTGGCTTCGGCGTCACGTTCCGAAACAGTTGCTACCGCCCTTGACTTGAGTTAATACATGAACATATGTATTCTTATTCAGATACACCGATGGCCTTTTTCCTCGCCCTGAAGAGGGACCCAGCACTACGTCGCCCCCTCTAAGCGCACTTCGGCAGCAATGCGCCGTGGCCAACCCAATGACCAGGATTGCTGAAGGACGTGCCCATGGAACTTCGTCATTTGCGCTGCTTCGTGGCTCTCGCCGAAGAGCTGCATTTCACCCGTGCTGCGGAGCGCTTGCACATCGAGCAGCCGCCGCTGTCCCGCACGATCAAGGAATTGGAAGACGAACTGGGGGTGCTGCTCTTTGACCGCGATCGGCGGGGAACGCGGTTGACGCCAGCGGGCACCACCTTCCTTCAGGACATTCGCAGGCTGTTCACCAACCTGGAGCAGGCACGAGAAAACGTCAGGGCGATCGCCGCAGGCCTAAGAGGCAGCGTGCGCATCGCCATCTCCGATGGCGCCATCGACCCGCGGCTGTCTGCACTTCTTGCCCTGTGCCGCCAGGAGGAGCCGGAGATCGAAATACGGCTCTCCGAGGTCACCCTGGCGGAACAGTTGCGGGGACTGCGATCCGGCGACTTCGCGATCGGTTTCGCACACACCGCGGACGTCGGCGACGGACTGGTGACGGAGCCCATCTGGCAGGACCCGCTGGTGGTGACCGTGCCGATCCGGCACCCGTTGCTGGCCCACAAGGAAGTGTCGCTACGTGAACTCGTGAGTTACCCGCTGGTGATGTGCGATCCGCAGCTTTGCGAGGGCTACTGCCGCGAATTGACCCGGCTGCTACATCCCCTGGAGCGCGAGTCCACCATCGTTGAGCATGTCTCGTCGCTGGACATGATGCTCACATTGGTCGGAGCTGGTTACGGCATCGGCTTCGCAACGGCGACCCGAATCGCGGCGTGTCAACGTCCCGACGTGGTGATCCGGCCGTTGGCGCTCGATTCGGCCGTCATCATCACCTACCTGCTTCGGCCCGAAGGCGGTAGCGGACTATCCGCACCCGTAGAGCGCTTCATCGAGCGTTTGCGTTCGCCAAAGAGCGATTAGCTACGACGCCTGCGCCACATCCGGCGTCACGCATCGCCCTGAAGGTAGAGGTTGCGCTCCGTGGCCGTCATCAGTTCGGCCGAGCTGATCTTGAGAGCCAGGGAAATTTTTAGAATGAGAGCGAGTGTCGGCATGTGCTCGCCGCGCTCAATCTTGCCCATGTGCGAGCGCGCGATCCCCGCCAAGCCCGCGAACTCATCCTGAGCAATCCCCTGAGCCAGGCGAGCGGCTCGCACCGCTTGCCCGAACGCCAACGCCGGTGCGGACTCATAGGTGGTTACTCCGGCGGGCCGTCCAGGCCGAATAGTGCGCTTCTGCATTCGCAGAAGCGTCATGGAATCACTGATCTTTAACCACGTTAAAGATATCTCTTGAGTATGATGTCGGCTGCTCTTTTCGATCCCGTTGCCTCTTGGGGGCATCCATGCACAACGCCATCAGACCGTCCCCGAATTTCACACTCGCCATAGCGCCAGGTGTGCCGTCTTCACGGCTGTCGGCGCTGCTTGCACTGCAGCGAGCGCACGAGCCGGGTGTCGCGATCGCCGTGCGTGAAGTTTCGGATCAAGAGCTGGTAACGGGCCTGCATGAGGGCCGCTACGACGCGGGGCTATCTCTTAGCAGTGCGGGGGATCACCTGACGAGTAGCCGGAGGCTGTGGTGCGAAAGCATGGCCGTCGCGATACCACCGCGGTTCCGTTTGGTTGATCAGGCGAAGCTCACCATCTCCGATCTTCAGGACTATCCAATCTATCGCTGGCAGGCGGAGGCTTGTCCCTTGCTGGACGAGAGGTTGGCCTCCCTGATGCCAGTGGACCAAGAGAACATCCTGCCTGCAACTTCATTCGAGATGATGGCGCTGTGGGTTTCAGCCGGCTACGGCATCGGCGTATGCGCGCAATCGCGCATCGAGCGTGCCCATCAATGGGGGGTAAGCATGCGACCGCTCGCCGATGGCCCCTATGAGATCGTGACGTACCTCCAACGGCCCCACGCGCAAGCAGATTCTGCTGCCAAGCGTTTCGAGCGCAGGGCGCTGCAGATCGCCGAGGCAGGCGCCCTGTAGCAGGCACTCCTATAGGCCGGAGCCGTCTCATCCCGGCCATAGGTTGCAGCATGGGACTAGACCGGACTAGACCCCTTCAAGCACCGCTGCGCTGTCCACCAGTCGGCGGACGCTCTGCCGCACGTCCTCGGGGATGGGCCGCGGGGCAACGGCCTCGGGCACATCCGCATGGTGCTGGTAGTCGCCCATGAGAACCCGGATGATTGCGGGCACGTTCGTTGGCGTGACCGCATCAATGGCCGCACGATCACCCAGGTCGGGGTGAGGCTGGGTCAGCATGCGGTACAGGTCCCACGAATCGGCGTGCGGGCATTGGTTCATGAGCACTTGGGCCAGCTTGTGCTTGAGCGGCACCAGTTGCCAGTCGGGAACCCGCTGCCCCCGGTTGCCCAGGCTGATCGACAGCAGCTTGCCCGCCTTCAGCTCGCGGTTGATCTGGTCCTTGGACTTCCCGGCCAGCTTGCCGAACAGCGGGACCGGCAGATTGTTCGGCGACTCGTAGATGGCCAGCATTTCCTCGCGCTCGCGCTGGATCGCGGAGACTTCCGGCTCCGGGGCATGCACCGGAGGCGGCGGCACCTGCGACAGCCGCTGGAACATGATTCCGCCGCTGTTGGGGGTCACGACGATAGGCGTGGCCACCACGGGCGGCACGCCGGGGACAACAGGCTCAGCAGTCGTGGAGACCGCGCCCACCACTTCCTCCACTTCCGCCATTGCCGGCACCCCGTCGATACGGATGGTCAGATGCGCGCTCGCGGCTTCGACTTCACCCTGTTCGAGCAGGTCAAGACGGTCTGCCCAGTCCTGCATCATGCGACGCCGAGGCTCCACGTACTTGGCGTGGTTGTAGGCCGAACTCACCTTGTTGGGGTCGGAGTGCGAAAGCTGAGCGTCCACCCAAATCTTCGGGTATCCGATCTCGTTGAGCGCGGTCGAGATGGTGCCGCGGATGCCGTGGCCGGTCAGGCGCCCCTCGTAGCCCATGAGCTGCACGGCCTTGTTGAGGGTGTTCTCGCTGATGCGCTTCTTGAGTTCGCTGCGATGCGACAGCAGGTACTTCTGCGCTGGACGCATCACGCCCAGGAGATAGCGCACGATCTCGATGGCCTGCAGGGACAGGGGCACGATGTAGGGCGGCACGTCCTGCGGCCGCTTGCCGGCCTTGCGCATTTCGTCCTGGAGTTGCTTGACGACCTGCGGCGGGATGATCCACAAGCCGCGGTCGAGGTCGAATTGCTCAGGCTCGGCCAGGCGCAACTCGCCCGTGCGCACCCCCGTCAGGAACAGCAGCCGGACGCCAAGCTGGGTCTGCCAGCCCCGGGGGTTGTAGCGCCGGAGCTTCTGAAGGAACTCGGGCAGCTCGGGCAGGTGCAGATAGGGGTTGTGGGCCACCGGGGGCTTGGGCTCGGCCACCACGTCCAGGTCCGCGGCCGGATTGACTTCCAGCCCTTCGGCGATGACCAGGGCATAGCGGAACATCTGGTTGAACCAGGTGCGGACCTTCTCGGCGGTGGTGAACGCCTTGCGTTTCTCGATCGCCGCCACGACGCCCACGAGCTGGGGCCGTCGAATGTCGTAGATCGACATCTTCCCCAGGGTAGGCAGCACGTCCTTGTTGAAGATGCGCAGGATCTGCGAAAGCGTGCTCTGACGGCCTTCCTTGAGTTCCTTGCGGCGATGCTCGACCCAAGCATCGAAGACGTTCTTGAAGGTGTATTCGCCCGCCAGCTTGGCCGCGTGCCGGCGCTGGTCGCGTTCGATTTGGGGATCAATGCCCTTGGCGAGCAGAACCTGAGCCTTGTCCCGCTCGGCGCGGGCCTCGCGCAGACTGAGGGCGGGATAGCCACCCAGGGACATGCGCTTTTGCTTGCCCAGCCAGTAGTATCGGAAGATCCACGACTTGCCGCCTGCGGCAGAGACCATCAGGCCCAGGCAGTCGTTATCGGAGAGGGTGTAGCGCTTGCCGGTGGTTCTTGCCTGCCGGACTGTCAGATCAGAGAGTGCCATTTCGAGGCTCCTAAGTTATGACTTAGGCCTAATGCTCGTCATGGTTCCCGCTCAGCCCCAGCAACTATCCGGTAGCCGTCCCAACCGTATTCTTGTGCCTCAATTGGTCACTCAAAAACGGTAGCTGTGGGTGGATTTCCGTGGCGCTCGCTGGAATGAAAAAAGGGGCCAAAGCCCCTCTTTTCAACGACTTACAGACGTCAGTAGAAGTCTGTAGATCACTATCTGGAGCGGGAAACGAGACTCGAACTCGCGACCCCGACCTTGGCAAGGTCGTGCTCTACCAACTGAGCTATTCCCGCATTGGCGTCCCCTAGGGGACTCGAACCCCTGTTACCGCCGTGAAAGGGCGGTGTCCTAGGCCACTAGACGAAGGGGACACACGTACAACATTCACTCCCTACCGCGTTTCGCTGTGTGCTTTACGCTGTAAGTGGCGCGCATTCTATGGATGGATTGAAAGGTCGTCAACCCCCAAGGATAAATTTATTTAAATCAATGACTTCGCCCCCGTTTACCGGCCTGCTCAGGCATTCTGCCCGTCCGCCCCTTGACGCCTATATTCTGACGCCCTACAAGACGCTATAGTTCGCTCCAGCAAATGATGGCAATGTGCATCCATGCAGGGAGCGCTGACCTATATAGAAGAAACTACCTGGGCAACTGGTCGAAGAGTCCTATCCGTCGGTTGTTCCAGTCACTACACTCAACAGCAAACCCTATAAAGAGGTCACACCGGTGACACCACTCATGATCACCCTGCTGGTAATAGCCGGGATCGTAATACTGATCGCCATTGGCTACATGAACCACGTGGTGGAAAACAACAAACTG
Source organism: Pseudomonas sp. G11 (assembly GCF_029457515.1). Lineage (NCBI taxonomy): Bacteria > Pseudomonadati > Pseudomonadota > Gammaproteobacteria > Pseudomonadales > Pseudomonadaceae > Pseudomonas > Pseudomonas sp. G11. Next base: position 2,298,799 of record NZ_CP120377.1, on the reverse strand, counting down.
GAAAAGAAGCGCACCGAGATCGAACTCAATGATCGGCTGCGTCGCTGCGGTGAAATCACCGAGACTTTCCCTGGCCAGTTGATGACCCCGGCGCTCAAGTTGTTGCTGACCCGCCTGGAACTCAACGTCAACCAACGCCTGTTGCACCTCAATAGGACCAACGCCGCGGTCAAGGCACGGATCGCCGAGCTCAATGCCCTGGTGGCCCAGGGTGAGTCGATTCCGGTCAACAACCCGCCCGCCCCGATCCAGACCGAAACCAAAGCCAAGGACGTGCGTTTCCTGCTGGAAGCCCTGCACGGCCAGGTCACCCGCGCCGCCCAGGATGGTTTCCTGCCGACCAACGAGGCCAAGCACTGGATAAAGGAAATTCGGCATATCCTGGTGCTGCTGCATATCGAGTTCTTCAATAACCTCGGCCAGCATGCCTTGCAGCAAGGCCAGCCGGGCCAGGCACGCCTGGCCTTCGAACGTGGCGTACAGTACCTGCGCAAACAGCCCGAACCGGTGCTGTACAGTGCGCAGCTGCAATTGCTGGAGTCGCAGCTGGCTCGCGCCAACTCCACGGTGCTGACCAACAGCAAGCCTGCCGAAGACGAAGTCAACGAACTGACGGAAGGCCTGAAAGTCGTCGACGCCGACGCCGAGTGGAAGAAGAAAGTCATCTACGACTGATCCCCACCGCCATGTGGCGACCGCCGTCGCCACATGCCATCACTTTGTACCTATCCCCCCGCTCTCGACTAGCGTAAAAAAGTGCCCCTCACTCCGTGAAGTTAGAGGCCTGCTATGCCTGTCGCCGTGATTGATGGACAACCGCTGCACTATCTCGACCTGGGTAACGGCCCAGCGGTGCTCCTGGGTTCAAGCTACCTGTGGGATCGCGATATGTGGGCGCCGCAGATTGAAGCCCTGTCGCAACAGTACCGCGTGCTCGTCCCCGAACTGTGGGGGCACGGCGAGTCGGGCCCGCTGCCCGCGTCAACCCGCTCCCTCGACGACCTGGCGCGCCAGGCCCTGGCCCTGCTCGACCAGTTGGAAATTGCCCAGGTCAACCTGGTCGGCCTGTCGGTCGGCGGCATGTGGGGCGCACGCCTGGCGTTGCAGGCACCTGGGCGCGTCAACAGCCTGGTGCTGATGGACACCTACCTCGGCGCCGAGCCCGAAGCCACGCGCCAGTACTATTTCTCGCTGTTCAAGATGATCGAAGACACCGGCGCGATCCCCGAGCCCTTGCTGGATGTCATCGCGCCGATCTTCTTCCGCCCCGGCATCGACCGCGAATCCGCGCTGTACCAGGACTATCGCAGGGCCCTGCAGTCATTCTCCCGGGAACGCCTGCTGCACAGCATCGTGCCCCTGGGCCGGCTGATCTTCAGCCGCTCGGATGTGCTGGAGCAATTGCCACGCCTGGATGCCGACACCACCCTGGTGATGTGCGGCGAGCAGGACAAACCGCGCCCACCCGCCGAGTCCGACGCCATGGCCAAGTTGATTGGCTGCGGCCTGACCCTGATCCCAAACGCCGGGCATATCTCCAGCCGGGAGAATCCGGACTTCGTCAATGAAGCCCTGCTGACCTTCCTCGCCAACCACGCCTGATTGCCCTGCCCTTTGATCGCCGCCAGCACGCGGCGATCAAAGGCGGAAGTGCCCCACCATCCCCTTCAGCTCCGCCCCCAACTGCGCCAGCTGGATGCTCGACGCGGCGTTGCCTTGCATACTCAATGCCGATTGATCGGCACTCGCGCGGATGCTGGTGACACTGCGATTGATCTCTTCGGCCACCGAGCTCTGCTGCTCGGCAGCGGCGGCGATCTGTTGGTTCATCTGCTGGATCAATGACACCGCGACGGCAATGCTGCCCAAGGCGCTTTCGGTTTCCAGCGCATCGCTCACCGCCAGTTTCACCAGCTCGCCACTCTGCTGGATCTGCTGCACCGACGACTGCGCCGCAGCACGCAGAGTGCTGACCAGACGCTCGATTTCCTCGGTCGACTGCTGGGTGCGCTTGGCCAGCGCGCGCACTTCATCGGCCACCACCGCAAAACCACGGCCTTGCTCGCCGGCTCGGGCCGCTTCGATTGCCGCATTCAAGGCGAGCAAGTTGGTCTGTTCGGCCACGCTTTTGATCACGCTCAACACCGTGCCGATGTTCTGGATTTCCGTACTCAGGCTGTCGATGCTGGCACTGGCGTGGGCGCTGGAGGTGGCCAGCAACTCTATGCGCTGCAAACTCTGGCGTACCACCTGCTGGCCACTGTCGACCTTGTCATCCGCCGTCTGCGCCGCTTGTGCAGCCTCCTCGGCGTTGCGCGCCACATCGTGCACCGTGGCGGTCATCTGGTTCATCGCGGTCGCCACTTGCTCGGTTTCTTCCTTCTGGCTGCTGACCTCGACGTTGGTCTGCTCAGTCACGCTGGATAACGTATGCGCCGAACTGGCCAGTTGCTCAATACCCGCCTGCAACCCGCTGACCATATGGCTAAGGCCATTGCCCATCTGCTGCATGGCCTGCATCAGTTGGCCGATCTCATCGCGGCGATCAACCTCCATGCGCCCACTCAGGTCTCCGGCGGCAATCTGCTGGGCCACCGCAATCACACTTCGCAGCGGCGCCACGATCAACCGGGTGATCACCCAGGCAGCGATCAGCCCCACCAACAATGCCAAGGCTGACGAGCCAACGATCAACATCGCGCTTTCCTTCAGTTGCGCCTGCATCGATTGGTCTTCGGTGGCGTAGGCCTGGTTGACTCGGCTGACCACTTGATCGGCGCGGTCATGCAACTGCTTGTAGACCACCTTTTCCTGGGCCAGCAGGCCGGTGTATTCACCGAGCTTTTCACTGAACGAGGCAATATGCCCGGACACTTCGTTAAGCACCGTCTGGTAACCCGGGTCCTTGACCGAAGTTTTCAGTTGTTCGACCTGGGCCAGGGCCTGGTCGGCCTGCTCGATCTTGCCCTGCTGAGAGTCATCGGCGTCGGCCTTGCGGCTCTGGTCGAGGCGCACATGGGCTTCGTTCATGGCTTGCAACATCAGGCGCGAGACCTGGCTGACCTGCCCCGCCTGCTCGATAAACTCGGCACCTTCCTTGCCCTGGCTCTCCTTGAGACCATACGCGCCATCGTCCGCCAGGCCGGCCTGCAACACGTCGAGGTTATTGGCCACGCTGGACACCGACCAAGTGGCCATTTCCAGGGCCAGGTCCTTGGTTTGGGTCAGCTCGACAAACTCATCGAATGCCTTGCGATAAGCCGCCAGGGCCTGCTCCACATCGGTCATCACTGGCACATTGGCGGCGGACTCTGCCTTGAGCCTGGCCGCCAGCGCCGCCAACGCGTCGACGCTCTCATGCAGGGCATCGACAGCCTTGGGGTCGGCGTGCAGCGCGTAGTCCTGCTCGATCAAGCGCACCTTGAACAGGCCGTTGTTGAGCGAAGACATTGCCTTGAGGCCTTCGAAACGCTGGCCAACGGTTTGCAGGGACCACACACCGATGGCCGCCACCAAAGCTGTCAGCAGCAGGACAAGAAGGAAGCCCAAGCCCAGTTTTTTCGCCATACCGAGGTTGGCGAAACGTCGTTGCACGGCCGAAATCATTGCACTTGAATCCTCTTGCAATGGCAGATGCCATAAGCCCGGTTTACAAGAAGCGAGATTCGCAACCCCAAGGCATTGAGCACAAGCTGTTGGCGCCGGAATAATGGCAAAAAGCTACACGCTCGTCGTTTTCAGAATGGTCGAGGTCGATCTGGTAGGGCCCAAGGCGCGGAATAACGCAAGTGCCCGTTGATCATCAGCATAGGCCACATTGATGCGCAGCCACTCACTGGATTCACCCGTCGGGTTGAACAGCGCCCCCGGTGACAACAAGACGCCGAACTTGCGCGCATATGCCTGCAGCCGCGAACGATCCGCCACGGCAGGCCGCACCCACAGGAACATCCCGCCGGCCGGCACGGCAAACACCTGCCATTCCTCATCCTCCAGTACCTGCAAGGTGGCGGTCATCTGCGTGCCCAGGCGTTTGCGCAGGCGCTGCACCCACTTGCGGTAGGTACCATTGGCCAGCAACGTGGCAACCACCGCCTCGGCAAAGCGCGAAGTACCGATGCCGGTCAGGGTCTTGAGGTGAGCCAAGCGGGCAATGAGCGCGGTGCTGGCGCTGAGGTAGCCCACCCGCAAGGCGCTACTGAGGGTCTTGGAAAAACTCGAGACATAGATGACCCGGTCATCATGGGGCAGCGCCGACAGTCGCGTGCAGCTGGCGTGTTGCAGGTCGCCGTAGACATCCTCTTCGATGATCAGGAAATCCTCGCGGCGTGCCAGTTCGAGCAAACGCTCGGCGACCGCGCGGCACAGGCTGGTGCCGGTGGGGTTGTGATAGAGGCTGTTGATGAACAGGCACGTGGGGTGATGCCGTTGCAGCAGCGCCTCCAGCGCCGGGATGTCCGGGCCGCCACGGGTCCGAGGCACTTCCAGCAACGTGACGCCATGATGCGCCAATTGGCGATAGAGGTTGCCATAGCCTGGGGTCTCGACCACGACGGTGTCGCCCGCCTTGAGCAAGGTGCGTATCAACAGGTCCTGGGCATGGCTGGCGCCCTGGGTGGTGAGAATGCGATCGAGGCTGGTGGCCACGCGGATCTGGGTCAGGCGCTTGAGCAACTGCTCGCGCAACGCCGGCAACCCCAGCGGCGTACTGTAGTTGAACAAACCGCCGGTATCGGTGCGACAGATTTCGCGAATCGCATAGCTGATGTCATCACTTTCGCGCCAGGCGTCCGGCAACCAGCCACACCCCAGTTTCAGTTCACCCAATGGGCTATCGGTAAAGTCCCCCCATTCCCGTTCCGCGCCTTCATACCAGTGGTATTCGTGGACGGTGGGAGGACGCGCGACCACGAACCCCGCCCCCTGTTTCGAGGCCAGCACCCCTTGGGCCACCATGCGTTCGAATGCCTCGATGACACTGGACTGGCTGAGCAAGTTGTCGAGGGCCAACTGGCGGATGGACGGCAAGCGGGTACCGGGGCTGACCCCGCTCTTGCGAATCCATTCCGCCACCGCACTGACGATTTGCTGCACCACCGGTACAAGGGCTTGTCGATCGATCCCTAAATCCATGAGCCACTCACTTCAACTGTCTGTTATTCAACCTCAAACAGTTAAGCACAGAAGCCCAGCCAAACCGGCCGACAACTTTTATTAAAGTATTGATTTTATTAGCTTATTTACCTGGTGATACACATTCACACGCGGCGCTTTGCCAGCTCTGGAAACGCCCCACAGCGCCTCATGCCTTTTCGAATGGCGCGCTGCACGGAGTCCTAGATTGCCGTCGCGCCACCGTCCACCGCGAGCGCATGGCCAGTTGTGAAGGCAGCCCCATCACTGCACAGGTACAACACGGCGCTGGCGATTTCCTCGACCTTGCCGATGCGCCCTACCGGATGCATGGCCGCTGCAAATTCGGCTTTGCGCGGGTCGGCTTCATAGGCACGGCGGAACATATCGGTATCAATCACCGCCGGGCATACCGCGTTGACACGAATTTTCTTTTTCGCATATTCGATGGCCGCCGACTTCGTCAGGCCGATCACCGCATGCTTGGAGGCAGCGTAGATGCTCATCTTCGGCGCCGCGCCCAACCCCGCCACCGATGCGGTATTGACGATCGCACCGCCGCCCTGGGCCAGCAGCAACGGCAGTTGGTACTTCATGCACAGCCAAACCCCTTTCACGTTGACGCCCATGATGGCGTCGAACTCATCCAGGCTGCCGTCGGCCAGCTTGCCCTTCTCGATCTCGATGCCCGCATTGTTGAAGGCATAGTCCAGGCGGCCATACACGGCGACGGTCTGCGCCATCAGTTGCTGCACATCCGCTTCAAGCGTGACGTTGCAACGCACAAACAGCGCTTCACCACCGGCCTGCCGGATCAGCTCGACGGTGCCCTCGCCCCCTGCCACATCCAGGTCGGCTACCACGACCTTCAAGCCTTCACCTGCGAATGCCAGGGCGGTCGCGCGGCCGATACCGGCGGCGGCGCCAGTGACCAGGGCGACCTGGCCGGAAAACGTCATGCTCATGGAGGATGTCCTTTAGGAAAAGTTACCGTGGGACGAGTCTAGCCAACAGCCGGATAGGCGCGTCAGCACTATCAGAAGGCCGGTTGAGGCTGTATGCGTCGCAGTGATAAGGCGTCGTGGTGCACTATCATCACGGCCTATCGGCGGGCATTCGCCCGCCTCGGACAACCTTGCTTCCAGGCCATCTTGGGTCTATCACTCAGGTTCATTTCTAAAGAGTCCTTGCCATGACCGCCCAGACCAACCGCCAGTTCCTGCTTGCCAAACGCCCGGTCGGCGCAGCCACGCGGGAAACCTTCACCTACCAGGAAGTGCCCGTGGGCACGCCCCAGGAAGGGCAGGTGCTGGTGCACAACGAATACCTGTCCCTCGACCCGGCCATGCGCGGCTGGATGAATGAGGGCAAATCCTACATTCCCCCCGTCGGTATCGGCGAAGTCATGCGTGCGCTGGGCGTGGGCAAGGTGATTGCCTCGAACAACCCGAACTTTGCAGTGGGGGACTACGTAAACGGTGCCCTGGGCGTGCAGGATTACTTTCTGGGCGAGCCGCGTGGTTTCTATAAGGTCGACCCGCAACTCGCGCCCCTGCCCCGCTACCTCTCGGCACTGGGCATGACCGGCATGACCGCCTACTTTGCCCTGCTGGACACCGGCGCGCCCAAGGCTGGCGAAACGGTGGTGATCTCCGGCGCGGCCGGCGCGGTCGGCAGCATTGCCGGGCAGATCGCCAAGATCAAAGGCTGTCGCGTGGTAGGCATTGCCGGCGGTGCCGACAAGTGCAAGTTCCTGGTGGATGAGCTGGGCTTCGACGCCGCCATCGACTACAAGAACGAAGACGTGCCCGCCGCTCTCAAGCGCGAGTGCCCCAAAGGCGTGGATGTGTATTTCGATAACGTCGGCGGCGATATTCTCGACGCCGTGCTCAGCCGCCTGGCACTCAAAGCCCGTGTGGTGATTTGCGGCGCCATCAGCCAGTACAACAATAAGGAGGCCGTGAAAGGTCCGGCCAATTATCTGTCATTGCTGGTCAATCGCGCGCGTATGGAAGGCTTCGTGGTGATGGACCATGCGGCGAACTTTGCGGCGGCCGGGCAGGAAATGGCCAGCTGGATGGCCCAGGGCAAGCTCAAGAGCAAGGAAGATATCGTGGAGGGGCTGGAGACATTCCCGGAGACGCTGATGAAGCTGTTCAACGGGGAAAACTTTGGCAAGTTGGTGCTCAAGGTCGACTGATCGACAACCGCTGTAAATATGGGAAGGGCTTGCCCCCTCCCATATTTTTGATCGGTGACTGATCAGGCGATCTCGGCCACTACCGCCGCCAACGCTTTGGCCGGATCGGCTGCCTGGCTGATCGGACGGCCGATCACCAGGTAATCAGAGCCTGCATCCAGTGCCTGACGCGGCGTCAGGATACGACGCTGGTCATCCTGGGCACTGCCCGCCGGGCGAATGCCCGGGGTCACCAGTTGCAGCGACGGGTGAGCGGTCTTCAGGGCCCGGGCTTCCAGCGCCGAGCAAACCAGGCCATCCAGGCCGGCTTTGTCGGCCAGGGCGGCCAGGCGCAGCACTTGTTCCTGAGGCTCGATGTCCAGGCCGATGCCGGCCAGGTCTTCACGCTCCATGCTGGTCAGCACGGTGACACCGATCAGCAAGGGTTTGGGGCCGCTGCGCTGTTCCAGCACTTCGCGGCAGGCTGTCATCATGCGCAGGCCGCCGGAGCAGTGCACGTTGACCATCCACACGCCCATTTCAGCCGCAGCCTTGACCGCCATCGCAGTGGTGTTGGGGATGTCGTGGAATTTCAGGTCAAGGAACACTTCGAAGCCTTTGTCACGCAGGGTGCCGACAATTTCCGCGGCGCAACTGGTGAAGAGTTCCTTGCCGACTTTGACCCGGCAAAGCTTCGGGTCCAACTGATCAGCCAGCTTCAGTGCGGCGTCACGGGTGGGGTAATCCAGGGCGACGATGATAGGAGTCTGGCAGACGGACATTGGAATAGGCTCTCAGGCAAGTCGAAATCGGCGCGGATTGTAGCGCAAGCGGCGCCGTTGCGGGATCCGATGATCGGTAAATACTGACCAGGCGCCGTCGGACAGGCCTTTTCGGCGAATTATTTCAAAGCCGATACATTCACGACATGCCCTCAACACGCCCCAAGGCTAGGCTCGCCCGCACGACCCACCGTGCAGCACTTCCAGCCATGGGGCTGGGCGCCTATGCTGACCGCTACAACCAGGCAGATGATCGCACTATGCATACCCCTTCGGCTTCTGTGAACGACGAGCAAAAAAGCGCGGTGATCGCCGATGAAAAGCGCTGGAATACCCGAGCGCTGATCGTAGACGACGATGTGCCGATCCGAGAACTGCTGATCGACTATCTGGCGCGTTTCAATATTCTCGCCAGCGGCGTGACCGACGGCGCCGCGATGCGCGTGGCCATGCAAGCGGAAACGTTCGACGTGGTGGTGCTCGACCTGATGCTGCCGGGCGAAGACGGCCTGTCGCTGTGCCGCTGGCTGCGCGCCGAATCGGATATCCCGATCCTGATGCTCACCGCCCGCTGCGAACCCACTGACCGCATCATCGGCCTGGAGCTGGGCGCCGACGACTATATGTCCAAGCCGTTCGAACCCCGTGAGCTGGTCGCGCGTATCCAGACCATCCTGCGCCGGGTACGCGATGACCGCACTGAGCAGCGCGCCAACATCCGCTTCGACAGTTGGCGCCTGAACAGTGTGCTGCGCCAACTGGTGGCCGACGATGGCCTGGTGGTACCGCTGTCCAACGCCGAATTCCGCCTGCTGTGGGTATTTATCGAGCGGCCGCGTCGGGTGCTCAGCCGCGAACAATTGCTGGATGCCGCCCGTGGGCGCTCTATCGAGGCGTTTGATCGCAGCATCGACTTGCTGGTTTCACGCCTGCGCCAGAAGCTGGGCGATGACCCGAAGGCACCGCAATTGATCAAGACCGTGCGTGGTGAAGGCTACCTGTTCGACGCGCGGGATATCGGCTGATGCGCAACACCTTCAACACGCTGTTCGGCAGGCTGTTCGGCGTGTTGCTGATTGCGATTGTGCTGGCCCATGGCCTGGCGTTCTTTTGGTTTCACCACTACGGCCCGCCGCCGCCACCGCCTGCAGAAACCTTTGTGCAGCAGCCCGATGGCACGATGAAGCCCCTGCACAAGCATCGTCGCCCGTGGTTTGGTGGCCCGGTGGTACCGCTGACGTTTCAGTTCATCTCGTTGATCATCGCGGCCTGGTACGGCGCCAAACTGTTGAGCCGACCGATCCAGCGCCTGAGTGCGGCGGCCGAACGCTTGAGCCTCGACCTCGACAGCCCGCCCCTCGACGAATCCGGCCCCAGGGAAGCCCGACAGGCGGCATCGACCTTCAACCTGATGCAAAAGCGCATTCGCGAGCAGGTCAGCCAGCGTGCACGCATGCTCGGCGCGGTCTCCCATGACCTGCGCACCCCGCTGTCACGCCTCAAGCTGCGCCTGGAGCAGATCGAAGACACCAAGCTGCAAGGCCAGATGCGCCAGGACCTGGACGACATGATCGGCATGCTCGACGCTACCTTGAGCTACCTGCACGAACAACGCACCAGCGAAACCCGACATTGGCTCGACGTCCAGGCACTGGTGGAGTCCCTCAGCGAGAACGCCCAGGACCAAGGTTCCGATGTGCAGTTTGCCGGCACCTGCGCGCCTTTGCAGGTGCAGCCCATGGCGCTGCGCTCCTGCCTGAACAACCTGATCGACAACGCCCTGCGCTACGCTGGCACGGCGCGTGTGGAACTGCAGGATAGCCGCGAGGCCCTGATTATCCGTGTGATCGACCACGGGCCGGGGATTGCGGCGGATAAACGCGAAGCGGTGTTCGAACCGTTCTATCGGCTGGAAGGCTCACGCAACCGCAACTCCGGCGGCGTCGGCCTGGGGATGACAATCGCCAAGGACGCGGTAGAGCGCCTCGGCGGCCGCCTGAGCCTGGAAGACACTCCGGGCGGCGGCCTCACCGCCGTCATGTGGCTCCCCCGCCGCTAGGGGGAGTTGAAGCCGTAGCGACTGCAAGCCTCTACAGCGTTTTGTCATCACGCCGCCCCTGGGCCTGGGTCGCGCTCCAATCCATCAAGAGGCTGTACGCCACCGCCAACAGGGTCGGGCCGATAAACAGGCCGATAAAGCCAAAGGCGATCAACCCGCCGAACACCCCAAGCAGCACGATAACCAGCGGCAGGTTGCCGCCACGGCTAATCAGGTACGGCTTGAGCACGTTGTCCACGCCGCTGATGATGAACGTGCCCCACACGCCGAGGAACACCGCATACGTGTAATCGCCCTTCCACGCCAGCCAGGCCGTGGCCGGAATCCACACCAGCGGTGGCCCCATGGGGATCAGGCTGAGCAGGAAGGTGACAATACCCAATACCAGTGCGCCCGGCACACCGGCGATCAGGAAGCCGATCAGCGCCAGCAACGCCTGGGCGGCGGCGGTACCGATTACGCCGTTGACCACGCGCTGCACGGTGCCAGCCACCAACTCGATGTAATAACCGGCACGGTCACCAATCAGGCGCTCCAGCAAGCGGTGCACGAACATCGCCAGGCGCGGCCCGTCACGATAGAAAAAGAACACGAACACCAGGCTCAGGGTCAGCTCCAGAATGCCGCCGCCGATCTGCGCACTGCGCGCCAGCAGCCAATTCCCGACCTGCCCCAGGTACGGCTTGAGGCTGACCATCAGCGCCGCGCCCTGCTGGTCAATGCTGTCCCACATCGCCACCAACCGCTCGCCGACAAACGGGATCGAACCCAGCCAGGTCGGCGCCGCGGGCAAACCGTCGACCTGAATATCCTTGATCAGCGCCACCGCATCACGCACATGGTCCGCCAGGTTGAACCCGAGCCACACCAATGGCACCGCCACCAGCAGCATCCAGCCCAGGGTCAGGATGCCGGCGGCCAGGGATTCACGACCGCCGAGCCAACGGGTGAGCAGACGCATCAGCGGCCAACTGGCAAACGCCAGCACCGCGCCCCAGAACAGCGCCGACCAAAACGGCGCCATCACCCAGAAGCTGGCACCGAACAGCACCAGCAGCAGGATTTGCACCAGCAGGCGATCGTTATTGAGCATGGGGTATCTCTAGCAAAAGGCTGTAGGAGGAGAGCTTAGGCGAACGGCACGGGTCCGTTCGCCCTGTTACGGTCAGCGTATCAGATGCAGGTGCAGACCCTTGGCTTGATCCGTGCCGGTCTCCAGCCGCGTAGCCCGCACACCGCTGTCAACCAGGGCCTGGCGCCACGCTTCGGCAGTAGGGCCGGTCAAACTGACACGCAAGGTGGTGTCGAGGTTCAACCCGCGGGATATCAAGGTCAACCAGGTGGCGTCAGGGTCTGTGCCCAAGGTCGGGAAGTCCAGTTCGCCGGTGCTTTTCAGCTCTCGCAACAGCGTGGCGGAGGTTGGCAGCAGCTCGCCGAGCGGTGCGCCGGCGTCTATTTGCTCGACATGCAGATAAGCCCGGCGATTGCCCCGGGTGATGCCGTACAGCGCCACGAGGGAGTTTTCCTGCGGGGCGGCCAGGCGCAAGAGCAGGTACTCCTGCTGGCCGTCGGCGCCGACCAGCTTGGCATTACCGAACACTTCATTGGCCCACAGGCTGCTTTCGCCGCAATCGCGGGCCTGGCACCAGAACAGCAGTTGCGCGCCCTTGGCCTGCAAGGCTTCGCGCGTGGCAGTGAAAGCGGCGCTGGAGGTGTGTTCGGCGGGCAGTTCATAGGTGATCGCCGTGGTTCGCCCGCGGGCAGTGGCCTGGCCTTCGTAGCGCAGTTGGCCGCTGATCTTGCGGATCGCGCCCATGGGGTAGATGCGTTCCTTTTCTTCAGCGGGGCGGTAATCGACGATTTGCGCATCAACCTGGCGGGACACGGCAGGTAAATCCTGGCTTCCCGGCACATCGGCGGCGAACACCAAGGGGCTGAAACAGCACAGGCCGAGGGCACGGATACATCCTTTACGCAGGCTCATCGGATCGGCAAGCCCTGGCCATCGGAGGTCACAGCAGTTTCAAGATCGGTGTTGAGATCGTACATGGTTGACTCCCTTTCAATCCGCCCAGCCTCGGCAGTTGCCCGCGCCAAGTCAAGGCGCGTGGAAGAACCGATTGAAACAGTCTGCAACAAGGACCGCGCCCGGCTCATCATTCAGGTGTAAATGATGGCCTCCCGGCAGCGTTGTGACCGTAAAGGGTAGTTGAGAAAGCAATTCGGAATGTTTCGCCAGCATGCCGTCAGCCGCGACCACCAATTGCGTAGGGCAACTCACTCTGCGCACGAACGCCATCGCCTGCTCATCAGTCAGACGCATCGGCGACGCCAGGGTCAGGCGGCTGTCGGTACGCCACGTGTAACCGCCCGGCACCGGCATCAAACCGCGCTGGGCCAGCAGTTCCGCGGCTTCGCGGCTGACAGCCACCACCCCTTTCATGCGCGCCTCGACCGCACGCTCCAGGGTGCTGTAGACCGGTTTGCGCTTGTCCCGCAGGTTCAGTTGCGCCTGCAACGCCATGCCCAGGCGCTCAGCGGCATTCTCGCCACTGGCGGTCGGCGGGATCACGCCGTCGATCAACCCCAGGTGCGTCACGCGCTCCGGCAAGGCGCCGGCCAGTACCAACGAGACGATGGCGCCTAGAGAGTGGCCAAGTAATGCAAAACGTTTCCAGCCAAGTTGCTCGGCGACTTGCAGCACGTCAAAGACATAATCCCACAAGGCATAACCGGCTCCGACAGGGCGATGCGCCGAATGCCCGTGCCCGGCCATGTCCAGTGCGACGATGCGCAAGCCCTGCAGCTTCGGCGCCAACCGCGCAAAGCTGTTGGCATTATCCAGCCAGCCATGCAGGGCGATCACCGGCACGCCATCCTCGGGGCCGAACAGGTGCGCCGCCAATTCGATATGCGGCAAGCTCAGGCGAACCTCTTCGACCGGCGTACTCATGCGCAACTGCGCTCGCGGGTCTGCCAACGAGTGAACAGGTTCTTGATCAAGGTTGCAGTGTCCTGGGGGCGTTCAAGGGGAAACATGTGGCCGCCCGGCATGGTGAGCATTTCGCCCATGGGCAAGCGGTCGACGCCGCTGGCATGATGACGCATCACCACCCGGCTCTGGCGACCTCGCACCACTGCCAAGGGCACTTTCAACTGGCGCACCTGACCTGGGCTGGTGTGGGGCACGCCTCGGTAGATGCTGATTTCGGTAGCGGGGTCAAACCGCAGGCGCAGGCGATCACCCACCTGGTGCAGGCCGTGTTGCAGATAGGCGTCGAAGCATTCCGGGTCGAAGCCGCGAAACAGGGTCTTGCCCGCGAAATAACTGCGCGCGGCCTCCAGGTCTGTGAACTCTTCGCGACGCCCCAGGGTGCGCCCGGCCGGCGTGAGGCGATCGATAAAGCCAAAGCGCTTGGCGGCACGGATCACCCAACGGTCCGCGCGGGTCAGCACTGGCGAATCGAGCATCACCACACCGCGATACAGCTGCGGGCAGCGCATGGCCGCATGCAAATGCAGTACACCGCCCAGGGAATGGCCTACCCCCCACACCGGTTCTGGCTGTTGCTCCAGATGGTGGATCAGTTCGTCCACCAGGTTCTGCCAGTTATCGTCCACTGGGAACCTGGGGTCGTGGCCGTGCTGCGGCAGATGGGCCACGGCATATTCCGGCGCCAGGGCGGCAAACAGCTTGCCGTAGGTAGCGGAAGGAAAGCCATTGGCGTGGGCAAAAAACACAGGCTGCGACATACCGGTTCCATCGACAAAAAACAGACACTGATTGTCCCACGCCTGGCTCGGACAGCAATGACCGTAACCGCCAGGAATGATGACACTCACGCCACGCCTATCGCGCCGGCGGGGTCTCGCCCAGGGGCACCACGGCCATGGTCAGGCGCGAGACACAACTGGTCTTGCCTTCATCGTTGGTCAGGCGGATGTCCCACACCTGCGTGGTGCGGCCGATATGAATCGCCTTGGCCACCGCCGTCACCCGCCCGCTGCGCACCCCGCGCAGGTGGTTGGCGTTGACCTCCAGGCCCACGCAATAGAACTTGCTGGCATCGATGCACAGGTAGGCGGCCATGGAGCCGACACTTTCGGCCAGCACCACCGACGCCCCGCCGTGCAGCAAGCCGTAGGGCTGGTGGGTGCGATGGTCAACCACCATGCTGGCGGTCAGGGACTCGTCGTCGAAACTTTCGAAACGAATATCCAGCAACTCACCAATGGTGTTTTTCTGGCTCGCGTTGAGTTGCTCGATATTGGGTTGGGTGCGCCACAGGCTCATACCGTTGTCCTTGTTGGTTTTATGATGGCCCTAATCCTGCCACAGAATCACTTCGGTGCGCTCGCTCCACACCTGAAACTGTGGACCGTAAGTCGATTCAATCACGTTGCGCTTGATCTTCAGGGTCGGCGTCAGAAAGCCGTTTTCTACCGCCCAGGTGTCTTTTACCACCACCAACTGCCGCAAACGCTCATGTTTGTCCAAGGCCGCGTTGACCTGTTCCAGCCAACGCTCGAGGCTGTCCTGCAAGGCATGGCGCGCATCGGGCTGGCCCACCGTTGACAGCACGCACAGGCCCATGGGCGCGGTAAGGCCGTCACCGACCACACATACCTGTTCGATGCGCGCATGTTCGGCCAGGCGGTTTTCAATCGGTGCCGGGGCCACGTATTTGCCTTTGCTGGTCTTGAAGATTTCCTTGAGCCGTCCGGTCAGGCGCAGGCGGCCGTCGGCGTCCTGCTCCCCCTTGTCGCCAGTGCGCAGGAAGCCATCCTCGGTCAGCACTTCAGCCGTTCTTTGCGCGTCCTTGAAGTAGCCCAGCATGGTCGCGCCACTACGCACCTGCACTTCACCGGCCTGGTCAATGCGCACTTCAACGCCGGGGCACGGCAGGCCGATCCAGCCGATCTTCTGCTGGCCAGGGCGGCACACATGGGAGTAGCCACAGTTCTCGGTCATGCCATACACCTCCAGCACATCCAGACCCAGGCGCTGATACCAGCGCAGCAAGGCCTCAGGTACGGGCGCCGCGCCGGAGAGTGCAATGCGCAGCGCGTCGAGCCCCAGGCCGGCGAGGACTTTATGGCCCACGCGCTTACCGATAAATGGCAGGCGCAACAACCTGTCCAGGCGCTTTCCCGGGATCCTGGCATAGACGCCCATCTGGAATTTGGTCCAGATACGCGGTACGCCAAACAACGCCGTGGGCCGCGCCCGACGCAGATCCGTCAGAAAAGTATCGAGGCTTTCAGCGAAATAAACGGTTTGCCCGGTATAGATAGAAGCCATTTCCACAAACATCCGCTCCGCCACATGGCACAGCGGCAGGTAGGACAACAGCCGATCGCCCTCCCCCAGGCCAAACAACTCAGTGCCGTGCGTAGCGGCAAAGCCCAGGGCGCCGAAGCTGTGCATCACGCCTTTGGGCAGGCCGGTGGTGCCGGAGGTATAAATGATGGTGGCGAGGGCCGAGGCCGGCGGTAGCGGATCATCCTGGATCGGTGAACAGGCTTGCAGGTCGGCCCAGCGGTAATCAAAGTCGCCGGCCGGGCAAAGCGGCAGGCTGATGGTGGGCATGCCGGCAGGCACGCCGGGGGCCATGGTCGGCCAGTCATCGAGCTTGCCGATGAATACCAGCACGGCCTCGGAATGCTGCAGCACATGGGTAACGGAATCGGCGGTGAGGTTGGGATAGAGCGGCACCGAGACATGCCCCGTCATCCATATCGCGAGGTCAGCGATGATCCAGTGCGCGCAGTTTTTCGAGATCAGAGCG
The DNA here is from genome assembly GCF_029457515.1 of Pseudomonas sp. G11. Taxonomy (NCBI): domain Bacteria; kingdom Pseudomonadati; phylum Pseudomonadota; class Gammaproteobacteria; order Pseudomonadales; family Pseudomonadaceae; genus Pseudomonas; species Pseudomonas sp. G11. The sequence continues at coordinate 2,282,857 of NZ_CP120377.1, read as the reverse complement.
ATATGCGAGCCCTGGGGCAGCTCCCTGGCGCGCAGCCAATGCGCAGCGCAGCGTGCCTGGTGGCCGACATCGCCCCAGGTGAGGGTCTGTACCGCACCACCCCCGATGGGCTGGACAAGAAAAGGTTGGCGCGGGTGCCGCGCTTCACGTTCGTAGAAGACTTGCAACGGCAAACGAAAAGCGACAGGCATGGGACGCGCTCCTTTGTGATCCGGCGATAGCCAACCAAGCACTTGCTTGGTTGACTATATAGCACACACAAAGCCGCGAGAAAGCCTACGGATTCTTCACACTGACCAGGCTCATCAGCCCCGCCAACGGGAAGTCGCCCTCTAGCTCCGCCAGGCTGGCGGTGTGCATGGGCTGCGGCTGACGCTGATGACCATGCTGCAGAAAGCTGATCAAGCTGCCGACCAGGGGCTGATGGCTGACCAGCAGCACATTGTCATCGCTGTCGAGCTTGTTCAGAACCTCCAGCGGATTGCCCTCCGGCGTGAGCCAAGGCACCGTGCGGATGTCCGCTTCAAAACCCAACGCCTGCCGCACCAACTGCGCAGTTTGCTGCGCCCGCACGTACGGGCTGGCAATGATCGCGTCCACAGGCTGGCCGATCAGGTGCGCCGCACTGCGCAACACCTCGGCACGGCCATGCTCGGTGAGTTCGCGCTCGGCATCGGTACGGGCATGGCCCTCGGCCTCACCGTGACGCAACACCCACAACTTCATAGCTTCGGCTCCTCGTCGCGCACCGGGTGCGGTGCCGGCGGCACGCTGTGGGCGGCTTCACCTTCCGGCGCGCGCGGGGTTGGCCAATCGGCGAACGGCCATGGCTTTTGTTCGGTGTGGAAGCTGCCAAAGCGGCCGATCTGCGCGAGAAACTGGCTGAGGCTATCGCCAAAGTTCATCAGGCCCAGGTTCGGTGCGCCGTAGACCAGGCGGTAAACCAACTGCACCACCACCAGCGCACCGAGCAGGAACTGCGCCACTTGCCACACCAGGGCAAACACCAGCATCCACAGGATGCGCAAGGCAATGGATTCGTACTTGGGAGCTGCTTTCGGATCGTTCATGACGCGTTCCTCAGTTGAAACCACTGGTGGAAATAAAGTCGACATCGGTTTTCGGCTCGGCGCGCATCAGCAACTCGATGACCTGGTTCAAGGTGCGCCCCTCAAACAGGATCGCATGCAAGCCGGCCACCAGCGGCATATACACCCCGACTTCCTGGGCCTTGGCCTTCAGCACCTTGAGGGTATTGACCCCTTCGGCCACTTCACCCAGGCGTGTGACGGCGTCTTCCAGGCTCAAACCCTGGCCGAGCGCAAAGCCAACCTGGTAGTTACGGCTCTTGGGCGACGAACAGGTGACGATCAAGTCGCCCACGCCCGCCAGGCCCAGGAAGGTCATCGGATTGGCCCCCTGGTTCACCGCAAAACGGGTCATTTCCGCCAGGGCGCGAGTGATCAGCATGCTCTTGGTGTTTTCCCCCATGCCCAGGGCCACCGCCATGCCGGCGATGATGGCGTAGACGTTTTTCAGCGCACCGCCCAGTTCGACACCGAAGCGGTCGCCACTGGCATAGACCCGGAAGGTCCGGCCATGCAGTACCGCCTGGACACGCTCGCAGAGCGCTTCGTCTTCACTGGCGATCACCGTGGCGGTCAGCGCGTGCTCCGCCACTTCCCGCGCCAGGTTCGGCCCGGACAACACGCCAATGCGCGCCTGCGGAGCGATCTCCTCGAGAATTTCGCTCATCAGCTTGAAGGTGTGCGCTTCGATGCCCTTGGTCAGGCTGACCAGCAGCTTGCCCGCCAGGCGCTCGGCATGCGGCGCCAGCACCGAACGCAAGGCGCTGGAAGGCAGCGCGACGAAGCACAGCTCGCACGCCTCCAGCGTGGCCTGCAAGTCGGTAACCGGCTCGACCGCCGGATGAATCTTGATGCCTTTGAGGTAACGGGGGTTTTCCCGATGCACGCGAATGGCCTCGGCCTGCTCGGGATCACGCATCCACTGACGCACCGGGTGACCGTTCTCAGCCAGCAGGTTAGCCACGGCGGTACCAAAACTTCCGCCTCCCAGGACCGCAATAGGGCGCTGTTCAGTCATATGCAATCCGTTAATCCATACCAGTGGCGATGGCGGCATTATACGGGCCGACCCGCTTGCGGCCAGCCCCCGTGTCAATTCGCACGCCTGTCGGAAAATGCCATGCCTGTGTGAAGTAATTGCAAGGGTGGCGACTGGCAAATGGCCCCGCCTCAGTTAACATGGGCGGCTATCCGTAATTATCAAGGCCGTGCCGTGTATTTGGGCCCTCCTCCCCGTTCATCCCTGTGGTGGTTGCTGCTGTTCAGCGGCGCTGTGTGTGCCGACGACCTGTTCCTCGACAGCCAGCCGCTGCCCCAGGTCCTCACCGCCACGCGCCTCAAGCAATCGGCCGCCGCCGTGCCCGGCAGCATGACCGTGATCGACAGCGAGCTGATCAAGGCCAGTGGTGCGCGAGACATCGCCGAGCTGCTGCGGCTGGTGCCGGGGATGATGGTGGGCTACACCACCGGTAACCAGGCGGCAGTGAACTACCACGGCACCAGCGCCAGCGATGCGCGACGCATGCAAGTGCTGATCGACGGACGCTCGGTGTACCGCGCGGGCCTGGCAACCGTGGACTGGAGCGATATCCCGGTGGCCATGGAGGATATCGAGCGCATCGAAGTGTTCCGTGGGCCCAATACGGTCAGTTACGGCGCCAACGCGTTGATGGCCGTGGTCAATATCCTCACGCGCGCGCCGGCCAATAGCCATGGCACGCGGGTGAAAGTGGTTCGTGGCGAACGGGGGATCAACGATTTCTATGCCAGCCAGGGCGTGGGCTGGGAAACCGGTGACTTGCGCCTGTCCATGTCCGGGCAGCAGGACGATGGCTTCGACAGCGATGCCGTGGGCGCCGACCGCCGTGACGGTCGGCGTCTTAACCGCTTCAGCCTGGCGGTCAGCCAGACATTGAACGCGCAACAGAGTATCGACTGGCAACTGAACGCCAAGGAAGGGACCAACCAGCGTCCCTATACCTACACACCTGTATTTGCCGGGATTACCGAAGGCGGTGACAACTCCGACGTCACTGCCAAGGACTATGCCGGCTCGCTGCGCTGGAACTTCGATTTCAACCCCGAGCACAGCCTCTACGTCCAGGGCTCAGCGCAACAATGGGACCGCCGGCAGGTCTGGAAAGCCTGTGACGCCAAGGTGTCGTTCAGCCCGGAGCTGACCCGCCTGTGGCAACTGAACCCCAACTACGCCGAACAGTTGGCCCGGCACATGGACGCTTACACTCCAGACAAGCCACCGCCTGGCAGTAGCGCCGAGCAGGCGCTAGCCGAGCAAGTGCTGAGGCAATGGGGCGATGGTGGTAAAGACCCGGTATGCGGCAATATCGACCAGAGCACTCGCGAAAGCCGCTACGACCTGGAGGTCCAGGACACCCTGAGCCTCTCCGACAGCCTGCGCCTGGTCAGCGGCATGAACTATCGCTACGACCGCGCCGACTCCGACACCTATTTCAATGGCACCCTGGACGACACCACCTGGCGCCTGTTCGGCCAACTGGAATGGCGCGCCAGCGAACACTGGTTGCTGCAAGGCGGTGCCATGTATGAAGACACCCACCTGAGCGGCAACTCGCTGACGCCACGGGTGGCGGTCAACTACCTGATCAACCCGCGCCACGGCCTGCGCGCGGTGTACTCCGAAGCCATCCGTTCCCCGGACATGTTCGAGAACAACGTCAACTGGAGCTACCGCGTCACCAACCTCAGCTCCCCGACCTACGGGCAGAATTCCGGGCAATACTTTGTAGTGACACGCGGCCCCGGAAACCTCGATAAAGAGCTGATGAAATCACGGGAACTGGGCTATAACGGCTTTTTTGCCGACCTCGGACTGAACATGGACGTGAAACTGTTCTACGACGAAATCACCGACATGATCAGCTCGCCGTTGCGCAATAACCAATACATTGCCAGCAACGCCAACAGTTCGCGGTTTACCGGCGCCGAATCACAGTTCGACTGGCGCATGAGCAACGCCGACCGCCTGCGGCTCACCTACGCTTACGTCGACGCCACCACCAGCAACCCGCGGGACAAGGCGCAGACTGCGCGCAACAGCGGCTCGGCGGGCTGGCTGCGCGAATGGGGGCAAGGCTGGTCCAGCGCGCTGTTCTACTATGGCGACGACGCACTCAACCAATATCGCTTCGAACGGGTCGACCTGCGGGTGGCCAAGCGCCTTGCCCTGGGCAAAGCCAACGTGGAGCTGGCCGGTATGTTGCAAACACGCCTCGACAACCAGCCCACCACCTGGGCCGATAACAATTATGACCATCGCCACGTACTCTACTTCAGCGCGGAGTTAGAGTTCTGACATGGGCGATCAGTCAAGGATGACCCTCTTTTTTATCTCAAGGTTTTGCCAGCGCTGTGTGCTGCTGGCATGCCTGCTGCTGACCGGGTCGGCCTGGGGTGCCGACATCCTGCTGACCGCCGCCGAAGACGGCACGGGCGTCCAGGCCTTCGCCCAGGCACTGGCCCGCCAGCGTCCCGAAGACCACGTGACCTTTACTCCCCTCAAGGACCTGCCGGCGCCGAACCGTTTGCCCGCCGGCACCCGCCTGATCCTGCTGGACCTGCCCGGCCTCGACTGGCGCCTGCAGGACACCCAGGGCCCGCCGACCCTGGTCTTGCGTATCAGCCGCCTGCAAGCCCGGCAACGCCTGGGCAGCAACCTGCCCGCCAGGATCAGCCTGCTCTGGAGCGACCCGCCCCTGGATCGTCAGTTACGCCTGATCACCGGCATCCTGCCCCAGGCGCGGCGCATCGGCGTGCTTTACGGCACCGACAGCGAATTCCTGCTCCCTGAGCTGACCCAGTACGCAGCGCCCCTGGGCCTGGAGATCGTGCCGCAGCGGTGGGACAACATTAATGACAGCCGGCCGTTGTTGAACCTGTTCAAGAACAGTGACGTGCTGCTCGGCCTCGACGACCCGCAGCTGTATAACCCGAAAACCGCGAAGAACCTGCTGCTGAGCAGCTACGCCCGGCAATTGCCGCTGGTGGGCCCCAACGCCGGGTTCGTCAAGGCTGGCAGCCTGGCCAGCACCTACAGTGACCAGGCCGACTGGCTCGCCGTGCTCGACCGCCTGCTTGACCATTCGCCGGCCAATTGGCCGCGCGCGCTGTACCCGGAACACTTCAAAGTGGTGGGCAACCCGCAAGTCGCACGCTCACTGGGCATCGAACAGGTCGACGAAGCCAACGTCGCCGCCCGCCTGGCCGAAGGAGAAAAACGCCCATGACTCTGCGTCGTCGTTGGGACATCAACACCCGCACCCAGCTCATCACCCTGGGCCCGGCGCTGTTGCTGACATTGCTGCTGATCAGTTTCTTCACCTTCGTGCGTATCCAGGACCTGCGCCAGGAACTGGACCACACCGGCCAATTGATCGCCAACCAACTGGCCCCCGCCACCGAATACGGGGTGATCTCCGGCAACAACGACGTGCTCGACAGCCTGCTGCGCGCGACGCTGGCCACCCCCCATGTGCGCTTTCTGGAGATCCAGGACAGCGCTGAGAACATCCTGGTGTACGTCGAACAACCCTCGGAAAAACACGACCGCTCGCTGTCGGTAAAAGTGTTCCAGGCGCCGATTCGCCTGCAACATATCCAGCTGGGCAATGACTTTTTCCAGGACAACCTCAACGAACCCAAGGCTCCCCGCGCCGACTACCTGGGTCGGGTGATCGTCGGCATGTCCAACGACGCCTTCAGCCAGCGCCAGCAGGAGATCCTATTCAAGGCCGGCATCCTGGCCCTCTTCGCCCTGCTGTTTACCTTCCTGCTCGCCAGGCGCCTGGCGGCGAGCCTGTCGCAACCGATCAGCGCGATGGGCAACGCGGTAAAAGCCATCCAGCAAGGCGACTACAAGACGCCGCTGCCGATTGTGGATGATTCGGAGCTGGGCGACCTGTCTCGGCATATCAACAACCTGGCCGCAGGCCTCAACCAGGCCAGTCGCGAACAGCAGCAGGCCATGGCCCAGTTGATCCAGACCCGGGAGGAAGCTGAACGGGCAAACAACGCCAAGTCGGAATTCCTGGCAATGATGAGCCATGAGCTGCGCACGCCCATGAACGGGGTGCTGGGCATGCTGCAACTGCTGGAAACCACCGAAATGACCGAGGAGCAGACCGAATACGCGGCGCTGGCGTCCGAGTCCACCGAGCATTTGCTCAAGGTCATCAATGACATCCTCGACTTCTCGCGCATCGAACGCGCCGCCCTGGAGCTGGAACATATTCCATTCAACCTGGCGGACCTGATCAATAGCTGTGCCCAGGCCTTCCAGCACAGCGCCCAACAGCGCGGGCTGGCCCTGACCCTACCGATTCCGCCTGGCATGGGGGCGTTGCGGGTGCTGGGCGACCCCACGCGTATCCGCCAGATCCTGGTGAACCTGATCGGCAATGCCCTGAAGTTCACCGAGCACGGCACGGTCAGCGTCGAACCCCAATGGCAAACCCTCGACCATGAACTGCTATGGTTTACCTGCACCGTGCGCGACAGCGGTATCGGCATTTCTGCCGAGCGCCTGGAGTTGATGTTCGACGCGTTCCAGCAGGCTGACAGTTCCATTTCAAGACGTTACGGCGGCACCGGCCTGGGCCTGCCAATCGCCCGGACCCTGGCCGAACGCATGGGGGGCACCCTGCGGGCCCAGAGCGAAGAAGGCCGTGGCTCGGTGTTTACCCTGGAAATCCCCCTGGCCATCGACCAGCACAGCCTGCCGGCCATTGCCCAGGATGCCGAAGGCAAAGCCGGCGCCGGCGAAGGCCGGCACGTGCTGCTGGTGGAGGACAACCCGGTCAACCGCACGGTGGTCGAAGCCATGCTGCGCAGCCTCGGATTCGAGGTGAGCCTGGCCACCGACGGCGCCGAAGCGATCCGCAGCGCCGAGAGCCTCATATTCACCGCGATCCTGATGGATTGCCGACTGCCGCTGATCGACGGCTACGAGGCCACCCGGCAGATTCGCCAACTGCCGGGCTGCGCCGACCTGCCGATAATCGCCCTCACCGCCAATGCCTTGCAGGGCGACCGTGAAGCCTGCCTCGCTGCCGGAATGAACGATTACCTGGCCAAGCCGTTCAAACGCACGGATTTGCAGCAAATCCTGCAGCGCTGGGTGCAATAGCTCAGCGCCATCAGCCAAGTCCGACTGGCGTGAAACACGAAAGTGCGGCAGTCTTAGGCACCCGAACGGGCCTATAAACGGGTCCGGTTTAAAATTTCAGTGAACAAGTGTACATTCAGTGCCTTGACGCTGTGACTTTCACTACAACGCAATAGTCTATGTGTAGGCTGCCGAGATGAGGCATGAACGCTTCAGTCGGTTCGGGAAGATTTGCCCTACCCTGCCGCATGGGATTATTGAGGAGCTCGCATGACCAAACAAAACGCCTTTACTCGGGAAGACCTGCTGCGCTGCAGTCGCGGTGAGCTGTTCGGCCCAGGTAACGCGCAACTGCCCGCCCCGAACATGCTGATGGTGGATCGCATCACCCATATCAGCGAAGAGGGTGGCAAGTACGGCAAAGGTGAATTGGTCGCCGAGCTGGATATCACCCCGGACCTGTGGTTCTTCGCCTGCCATTTCGAAGGCGATCCTGTCATGCCGGGCTGCCTGGGCCTTGACGCCATGTGGCAGCTGGTCGGTTTCTTCCTCGGCTGGCAAGGTCTGCCGGGCCGCGGTCGCGCCCTGGGTTCGGGCGAAGTGAAGTTCTTTGGCCAGGTCCTGCCGACCGCCAAGAAAGTCACCTACAACATTCAGATCAAGCGCGTCCTCCGGGGCAAGCTGAACCTGGCCATCGCCGATGGTTCGGTGAGCGTCGACGGTCGCGAGATCTATACTGCCGAAGGCCTTCGGGTCGGCGTATTCACTTCCACTGACAACTTTTAAGGGTTATCCGCATGCGCCGCGTCGTTATCACTGGTCTGGGCATCGTTTCTTGCCTGGGCAATGACAAAGAGACCGTCACCGCTAACCTGCGTGCAAGTCGCCCTGGCATCCGATTCAACCCGGAATATGCCGAAATGGGTCTGCGTAGCCAGGTTTCCGGCTCCATCGACCTGCCCCTCGAAGAATTGATTGATCGCAAGATCTACCGCTTCGTCGGCCACGCTGCCGCCTACGCCTACCTGGCCATGAAAGATGCGATCGCCGACTCCGGCCTGAGCCCTGACCAGGTCTCGAACGTGCGCACCGGCCTGATCGCCGGCTCCGGCGGCGCGTCCACCCTGAACCAGATGGAAGCGCTGGACATCCTGCGCGAAAAAGGCGTGAAGCGCGTTGGCCCGTACCGCGTTACGCGGACCATGGGCAGCACCGTTTCCGCCTGCCTGGCCACGCCGTTCCAGATCAAGGGCGTGAACTACTCGATCTCCTCCGCATGCGCGACCAGTGCTCACTGCATCGGTACTGCCGTTGAGCAGATCCAACTGGGCAAGCAGGACATCGTGTTCGCCGGTGGCGGTGAAGAAGAACATTGGAGCCAGTCGTTCCTGTTCGACGCCATGGGCGCCCTGTCCACCCAGTACAACGACACCCCGGAAAAAGCCTCCCGCGCCTACGACGCCAAGCGTGACGGTTTCGTCATCGCCGGCGGCGGCGGCATGGTCGTAGTCGAGGAGCTGGAACACGCCCTGGCCCGTGGTGCGAAGATCTACGCGGAAATCGTCGGCTACGGCGCCACTTCCGATGGTTACGACATGGTTGCGCCAAGCGGCGAAGGCGCCATCCGCTGCATGCAGATGGCAATGGCAACCGTGGATACCCCGATCGACTACCTGAACACCCACGGCACCTCGACTCCGGTCGGCGATGCCAAGGAAATGGAAGGCGTACGTGCGGTATTCGGTGACAAGGCCCCGGCCATCAGCTCGACCAAGAGCCTGTCCGGTCACTCCCTGGGTGCCGCCGGCGTTCACGAAGCGATCTACTGCCTGCTGATGATGGAAGGCAACTTCATGGCCGGTTCGGCCAATATCGAAGAGATCGACCCGGTCGTGGCCGATATGCCGATCCTGACCAAGACCGTGGAAAACGTAAAAGTCGACACCGTGATGAGCAACAGCTTCGGCTTCGGCGGCACTAACGCCACCCTGGTGCTGAAACGCTGGCAGGGCAAGTAAGCCCCGCAGGTTGATCACATGAAAAAGCCCCGACTGGTTCGGGGCTTTTTTTTGGCTGATGAAATCTCAAACGGTGTCGACTGCATCGCGAGCACGCCCGCCTCAATCTAACCGCCGCGACGGGGCTTGGGCAGGATGGCCAGAAAGTTATCCCGCGCCACCTTGTGCGCAACCTCCTCAGGCAACGCATTCAGGAAGGGATCAAAGCCCCGCATTTCCTTACCCAGCTTGTTGAAACGCCCTACCACATCCGACCCCAGCATAAAGCGCTCCGGGAAGCGCTCTACCAGCGCAACCCATTCCGGCCGGGGCTTACCCGCCTCATCGAGCAAATACGGCGTGAGCATGCTCCAGGACAGGTCGATATACAGATTGGGGTACGCCTCCAGCAGGCGGCTCAGCGTGGGCAGCAAAAAATCCATCTGCACCTGATGGCGATGGATTTCCTTGCTGGTACCGGCATGGGCCCAGATAAACCGAGTGTGCGGATGATTACGCAGCGGTTGTTCGACTTCAGCGAGGTACAGCGGGTTGCGCTCGCGCTTGGAGGTGATGTTGGAATGCAACATCACCGGCAGGTCATTTTCGGCGGCCAGGTGATAGATGCGCGTCATGGCTTCGTTATTGGCCCGCGGTGTATCACCGGAAGTCAGCGCGGTCAGGTCATCATGCCGGGTAAACACTTCGCCAATGCCTTGCCACAGCCCCGGGTTGAGGTCGAGCATACGCTGGATATGGGCGGCGGAATTCTTGTCGTTGGGGTTGAAGCCGGAAAGAAACGGATGAAAGCGCGAGCGTTGCTCCGGCGTCAGTGCATTGATCGCTGCCGCGACGATGACATCGGTGGCGCTGTACCAGTAGGCATCCGCGTCATCGCCGGCGTAGTAGCGCGGGCGCTTGGGTTCGTCTTCATGCCATTTCTTCGCCACAGGGATGCCGGAAATCATCACATGCTCAATGCGATTATCCGCCATCGCCTTGAGCAGCTTGTCCATGCCCGCCGTTTCCTGGAAGAAGTCCACGTAATGCAGGTGCGCATCGCTGTAGGCATAATCGCGAGCCTGTACGGCAAGGCTGCTGGCAGCGAGCAACAGGGCTAGACTCAGGCGGGTCCAGGGCACGGTAACACCTCGATAGGGGCTGATACGGGTAGACCTTGGGTGATACATCCGGGTTCATCACGAAAAACACGGAACACCTAAGTGCCAGCATGCTCTATAACTGCAAGACCTTCATCCTGCCCCCTTAGTGAGGTTTGCCATGCCTGTTACCGTCAACACGCTGAACCACGATAACTTTCGTCACAGCGTCAATATCAATAACCATGAGCTGTTCACCGACCTGCCCAAAAGCCTTGGGGGCGACGATTCAGCGCCCTCTCCCCACGATTATTTCGATGCCGCACTGGCGTCCTGCAAGGCCTTGACCGTCAAGCTCTATGCACAGAAAAAGGACATCCCGCTGACGGGCGTCACCGTGGAAGTCACCCACGATGCGACCGAGGAGCAAAAGGGCAAGTACAAGCTCAACGTCAAGCTGACCCTCAAGGGCGTGCTCACCGACGAGCAGCGCAACGAATTGCACCGTGTTGCCGACCGTTGCCCGGTACACAAGCTGATGACTACCGCCGAAGTCACCATTGAGACTCAATTGTCCGAAGGCGCCTTCAGCCAATAGCAGCAACCTCCCGTCGAGCGGGTTATGCTCTGCATCATCTAACCCGCTCAGACTGGGACGCACCATGACCACCCTCACCGTGATCCGCCCTCGCGCCGAAGATGTCGAAGGCCAACCCATCCTGCGCCCGCTGCCGTCGCGCGAATGCCGCAGTGTCGGACCCTTTGTGTTCTTCGACCATATGCTGCCCACCCACTATGCACCGGGCAGCGGCATGAATGTCCGCCAGCACCCGCATATCGGGCTGTCCACCCTCACCTACCTGTTCGACGGCGCATTGCAGCATAAGGACAGCCTAGGGTCGGACCAGGTGGTGCAAGCTGGCGATGTCAGCTGGATGACCGCCGGCAGCGCGATTGCCCACATCGAACGCACGCCGGAGCCGCTCAAGACCAAGGGATCCAACCTGCACGGCCTGCAAGTGTGGCTGGCCTCGCCCAAGGATCATGAGAGCGGACCTGGCCATTACAGCCATCACCCCGCGGCAAGCCTGCCAGTGAGTGACAATCTGGGCGTACAGATCCGCTTGATCGCCGGCAGTGGCTTCTGCCTCACATCGCCGGTACCGGTGCTATCGCCCACGTTGTATGCCGAGGTGCAGATGCAGCCGGCCACTACCTTGCTGATCCCGGATGAACACGAGGAACGCGCGGTGTACGTACTGGCGGGTGAAGCTCAGTTGGACGGTGAGCCACTTGAGGTGCACAGCCTGGTGGTATTGCCAGCCGGCCAGGAAATGACGCTGTCTGTCGAGAGCGATTGCCACCTGGTGGTGTTTGGCGGCGCGCCGCTGGATGGGCCGCGAAGGATCAACTGGAATTTTGTCGCGAGTGACCCGGCCAGGATTGAGCAGGCCAGGCAGCGCTGGGCCGCAGGGGATTGGCCGACGGTGCCGGGGGAGTCAGAAAGAATTGAGTTGCCTGTGAGATAGCTATCGGGGGCAAGTCGAATCGTCGCACCGCCCCTCCCACATTTTGACCGTGTGAATCCAATCAAGTGTGGGAAGGCGCGTGCCCCCGATCAGGCCGGAACAGACGCTGAAGATTTAGCCCTTGAACACTTCATCCAGCAAGTTGTGCATCGACTGGAAAGCCCGCGCAGCGGTCTTCGCGTCGTACATCATCATGCCCGGCACATTGGCGTGCGGATCGGTGAACGAATGCACCGCGCCGCCGTAGCTCAGCAGTTGCCAATCCACACCGGCCGCGTTCATTTCATCTTCGAAGGCCGGCAACTGCTCCTTGGGCACCAACGGGTCGCTAGCGCCATGCAACACCAGCACCGAGCCCTTGATGTTCTTGGCATCCGCCGGGTTCGGCGTATCGAGGGTGCCGTGGAACGACACTGCAGCCTTCAACGGCGCACCGGTACGCGCCAGTTCCAACGAGCAGCAACCACCAAAGCAGAAACCGAAGGTCGCCAGCTTCGAGGTATCCACGGCGGCTTCGGCCTGGCCCTGCAACTGCTCCAAGGCTGCCTGCATACGCTTATTCAGCAACGGGCGGTCGTTTTTCAATGGCATCATCGCCGCGCCGGCTTCATCACCATTCGATGGGCGAACCTTTTGCCCATACAGGTCGGCGATCAGCACCACGTAGCCCTTGGCGGCAACGCGCTTGGCGATCTCCTCGGCACCCGCACTCACACCCATCCAGTTCGGCGCCATCAGCAGGCCTGGCAACGGACCTTTGTGGCTGGCATCAAACGCCAGGCGGCTTTCATAAGACTGGCCATCAATCTGATAGACCACGGAACGCACGGTGACTTGGCTCATCATTTTCTCCAGTTGAAGATCACTAGAACGGAAATGGGCTGTAGGAACGAGCTTGCTCGCGCCTCCAAACGAAAAAACCCGCCGAAGCGGGTTTTTCTACAACGGTGTTAAACCGACAGTTCAACCAACAGCTTGTTCAGTCGGCGCACATAGGCGGCCGGGTCTTTCAGGCTGTCGCCAGCGGCCAGGGCCGCCTGGTCGAAGAGGATGTGCGACAGGTCGCCAAACCGCTCTTCGCTCTGCTCGCCGTCGAGTTTCTCGATCAGCGGGTGAGCCGGGTTGAATTCGAAGATCGGCTTGGAATCCGGCACCTTCTGGCCGCTGGCCTCGAGGATCTGGCGCATCTGCATGCCCAGGTCCTGCTCACCAATAGCCAGGATCGCCGGGGAGTCGGTCAGACGGTGGGAGACCCGCACTTCACTGACCGCATCCCCCAAGGACGCCTTGATCCGCTCAACCAGGCCTTCTTTGGCCTTGGCGACTTCTTCGGCCTCTTTCTTCTCTTCTTCAGAGTCCAGGTTACCCAGGTCCAGGTCGCCACGCGCCACATCGACGAAAGATTTGCCGTCGAATTCGTTGAGGTAGCTCATCAGCCACTCATCGATGCGGTCGGTCAGCAGCAGCACTTCGATGCCTTTCTTGCGGAAGACTTCCAGGTGCGGGCTGTTCTTGACCTGAGCGTAGGTTTCGCCAGTCAGGTAGTAGATCTTGTCCTGGCCTTCCTTGGCGCGCGCCAGGTACTCGGCCAGGGACACCACTTGCTCGCCGTCGTCACCCTGGGTGGATGCGAAGCGCAGCAGGCCGGCGATTTTTTCCTTGTTAGCGAAGTCTTCTGCCGGACCTTCTTTCATGACCTGGCCGAAGTTTTTCCAGAAGCCCTTGTATTGCTCAGGCTCGTTCTTCGCCAGTTTTTCCAGCATGTCGAGCACGCGCTTGGTCAGCGCCGACTTCATGGAGTCGATAATCGGATCTTTCTGCAGGATTTCCCGCGACACGTTCAACGACAGGTCATTGGAGTCGACCACGCCCTTGATAAAGCGCAGGTACAGCGGCAGGAACGACTCTGCCTGGTCCATCACGAACACCCGCTGCACGTAGAGCTTCAGGCCCTTCGGCGCTTCACGCTGGTACAGGTCGAACGGCGCACGGGCCGGCACGTACAGCAGCGAGCTGTATTCCAGCTTGCCTTCAACCTTGTTGTGGCTCCAGCTCAGCGGGTTTTCGTAGTCGTGACCGATGTGCTTGTAGAACTCCTGGTATTCCTCGTCCTTGATCTCGGTACGCGGACGGGTCCACAGCGCGCTGGCGCGGTTGACGGTTTCCCACTCAACCGCTGGCGCTTCTTCGCCTTCGGCAGCAGCCTGCTCTTTCGGCAATTCGATCGGCAGAGCGATGTGGTCGGAGTACTTCTTGATAATGTTGCGCAGGCGCCAGCCATCGGCGAACTCGTCTTCACCGGGCTTGAGGTGCAGCACGATGCGGGTCCCGCGGTCAGCCTTGTCGATCGTGGCGATTTCAAACTCGCCCTCGCCTTTCGAAGCCCAATGCACGCCTTCGCTGGCGTCAAGGCCGGCGCGACGGCTGAACACTTCGACCTTGTCGGCGACGATGAAGGCGGAGTAGAAGCCCACGCCGAACTGGCCGATCAGGTGCGAATCTTTCTTCTGGTCACCCGAGAGGTTTTTCATGAAGTCAGCGGTGCCGGATTTGGCGATGGTCCCCAGGTGGGTAATCGCTTCTTCGCGGCTCATGCCGATACCGTTGTCTTCGAGGGTGACGGTCTTGGCGTCCTTGTCGAAGCTCACACGGATTTTCAGTTCCGCGCCGCCTTCCAGCAACTCAGGCTTGGACAGGGCTTCGAAACGTAATTTGTCGACAGCGTCAGAGGCGTTCGAGATCAATTCGCGAAGGAAGATTTCCTTGTTGGAATACAGCGAATGGATCATGAGGTGCAGCAGTTGCTTCACCTCGGTCTGGAAGCCCAGGGTTTCCTTTTGAGTTTCCACACTCATGGTCATCAAACTCCAATTGGATGGCAGTGGCCGCGCCCTAGAGGGTTGGCGGCGGGTTGTCATCAAAGTTGGGGGCTAAGACCAGGATTTCAAGGGCGGGCCACTTCCTCAATCTTGAAATGCGCACGCGCAGTGGCAATCGGTTCCGCTGGGGTGCTTTGCCAGGCGGTGATCGCCACATTGGCCACGCGACGGCCCTGGCGCCATACCTGGCATTTGGCATAGGTGTCGCGAAACTGCCCGGCACGCAGGTAATCCAGGGAGAAATCGATAATCTTCGGCAGCCCCGGCGCACCGGTAAACACCAGCAGGTGCAACGCCGCCGACAGTTCCATAAAGCCGGCAATCACGCCACCGTGCAGTGCCGGCAATATGGGGTTACCAATGTTGTCCTGGTTGGCCGGCATGCGGAACAACAATTCATCGCCCAGGCGGGTGCACTCGATGCCGATCAGCCTGGCGTAGGGGATCAGGTCGAGCAGCACCGCGTAGTTACCGCGCTGATGGGCTTGTTCGAGTCGGGTTTTGAACCGGTGCGTCATGCTTTCTCTCCCTGGACAGTGCTGCCCAATCCCTGCGTGCCCTTGAGGCGTTTACCCATGCGCATGAACGTGCCCACCACATGGGCAATGGGCTGCTGGGGGTCGTCCTGATAGGCGAAGCCACGGGTAAAGATCACATCGCTGGTCACCCGGTAGCACTGGGCGAAGCCGTACACCGGCTTGTGCGGTTCGGCCGGATGCATGTAGTCCACACGCAGATCCAGGGTCGGACACACCTCGAATTCCGGCAAGACACACAGGGTGGCCATGCCGCAGGCAGTGTCCATCAACGAGGTCAAGGCGCCGCCATGGATCACCCCGCTCAGGGGGTCTCCGACTATGTGCGGCCCGTAGGGCAGGACCAGCGTCATACCCTCTCCATCTGCGTGATGAACGGTAATACCCAGGACCTGACAATGGCGCAACGCCGATACAAAGCGTGTGGCACGCGCTAACAGTGGATTTTCGGTCATTCGTTCCAGACTCTTATTAGTGTTGATCCGCGGAGTGGGCGCCACGGGCGAAAGTTCCTTGGCGCGCGAGGTTTATATATCTACGCAATAAAAGGAACTAATGCTGGCCCCCCACGTTCGAAAGGCCAGTAGATATCTTCAATAAGGAGAAACACCCCATGCGCAAGACTTTAGCTATTTCCATGATGTTGGCCGCTGCCCTCGGTCTCGCTGCCTGCGATAAAAAATCCGAAGACAAAGCCCAAGATGCCGCCGCGCATTCTGAGCAAGCTCAGAAAGATATGGCCAAAGCTCAGGATAAAGTGAACGACGCTGCGAAAGAAAACGCCGATGCTGCCAAAGCTCAGGCTGAATCGAACGCAGCCGCTGCGAAAGAAGCTGCACCCGCTACCCCAGCCACCGGTTCTTGAGACCGCGGCTTGAATTAGCTTCGCTGCAAAAAGAAAGCCCGCTTAAATAGCGGGCTTTACTTTGTCTGCTGTTCTTTACTCTCCGTATTAATACGCTGATCCAGCCTAAGCCACTTCTTTGAGCGCTTCAGGAGGTGGCGTATCCGTCTGGGTATACACCATCACTTGCAGTACGTCGGAATGAAACTCTCGGCGATACAGCACCAGCACCACCCCGCCGCTCATCAACATGAATAACCACGGGCTGACAAACCACGCCAGCATGGTCATGCCGAAGTAATAAGAACGCAGGCCGAAGTTGAACTGATTGGCTGCCATCGAGATAACCCGTGCCGCTCGCAAGGCAAATGCCTTTCGCTCCTGCTCGGACACATGCCGCTCGCCGATCATCGGCGCCGAACCTACCAGCACCGCTGCAAAGTTGTACTGGCGCATGCACCAACTGAAGGTGAAGAAGGCATAGACGAAGACCAGCGCCAGGCAGAGCAGCTTGATCTCCGACATGCCCTGGGAGGCCTGCTGCACCATGGGGATGTCCGCCAGCAATGACACCGCCCGCTCGGAAGCACCCAGCACCGTGAGAATGCCGGCGAGGATGATCAAGGTGCTGGAGGCGAAAAATGAGGCATTACGCTCCAGATTGCCGATCACGCTGGCGTCGGCGATCCGGTTGTCACGCAGCAGCATGCGGCGCATCCAGTCCTCGCGATACAAATGCAGCACGCTGGCCAGGCACGCGGTGTCTCGGGCTTTCCAGGTGGCATAACGGGTGTAGCCACCCCAACACAGGATGAACCAGAGGGCAGCAAGCAGGTGGATCTGATTGGCTTCGACGAACGACATGCGGGTCCTATTACAGGGTGAATGATGGCGGAATGCGGTTCAAAGGTGGGATGGACTTGCCCCCTCCCACACTGATCCAGTTCCAACTTTAGAAGGTGTAGTTTCATAAAGCATAAAAAATGCCCCGTATCGATTGATACGGGGCATTTCTGTATTGCATGAAACCCGCGTGTTACGCGATGGCTTCGCTGCGCTTACCCAGCATGCGATCAATGACGACCGCCACACCCAGCGTCATCACCGACGGCACCAGCCAGGCCAGGCCTTGCTCGCTCAGCGGCAGGTTCGCCAGCTGCGAAGGCATCCAGCCCGCCAGGCCGGCGCCCTTGAGCGCGTCGATGCAGCCAAAGATAAACGACACCAGCATCACCGGCCCGACGATACGGCCCTGCTCCTGCCAGAAGTCTTTGCAGAAGCTCAAGGCCACCAGCACGATGCACGGCGGGTAGATCGCGGTGAGTACCGGGATCGAGAACGCAATCAGCTTGGTCAACCCCAGGTTCGACACGAACAGCGAGAACAGCGCCAGGATCACTACCAGGGTCTTGTAGGACAGGGGCAGGATTTTGCTGAAGTACTCGGCGCAAGCGCACGTCAGGCCGACGGCGGTGACCAGGCACGCGAGCGAAATCAACACCGCCAGGAAACCACTGCCCAGGGAGCCGAAGGTGTGTTGCACATAGGCGTGCAATACAGCCGCACCATTGGCTGCGCCAGCAGCGACTTCATGGCTGCCCGCCCCGAGGCGGAACAAACTGATGTACACCAGCGCCAAACCTACGCCCGCAATCAACCCGGCAATGATCGCGTAGCGGGTGATCAACTTGGGCGATTCAACACCACGGGAACGGATCGCATTGACGATCACAATGCCAAACACCAGTGCCCCCAGGGTATCCATGGTCAGGTAACCATTGATAAAGCCTTGAGAGAACGGTGCAGCAACGTATTCCGGGGTGGCGACACCCACCTCACCGGCCGGCAGGGCAAACGCGGCAATGCCGAGGATGGCCAGCGCGATGATCTTCAGCGGCGCCAGGAAGCGACCCACGGTGTCCAGGAGCCGGCCTGGGTACAGGGAGACAAAGAACACCACCAGGAAATACACCGAGCTGTAGAGGAACAACGCCAGCGGGCTCTCGCCGGTCAGCGGCGCCAGGCCCACTTCAAAAGACACGGTCGCGGTACGCGGGGTGGCGAACAGCGGCCCTACCGCCAGGTACGCCGCCGCCGCGAGCAGGCCGCCGGCGATCTTGCCGATCGGGCTGCTCAATGCGTCCATGCCGCCACCGACCTTGGCCAGGGCAATCACGGTGACCACCGGCAAGCCGACCGCAGTGATCAGGAAGCCCAACGCCGCCATCCAGACATGAGGCCCGGACTGCAAACCAACGATAGGCGGGAAAATGATGTTGCCAGCGCCCACGAACAGGGCAAAAGTCATGAAGCCCAACGCCAGGATATCCTGGCTTTTCAACACTTTCATTTGAGGAAATACCACACTACTGAATCGGAATTTAGAGAGGGATTCCCTATGGATGAGGGAAATACGGCCGGCCCTTATGGGGACCGACGGGTCTAGCGCGCGGCTTCCTTTTGGGATGTCGGCGCATAAAGAGGCGGCTAGGGTACAGAATTAGCCTGACGAACGCACTGTTGCGGGGCGGACTGTCCGATAAGCGACACTTTCATGTCGCGTTTTCATACCTAATTTGGCAATACAGGCAAATGAACAAACTCAGAACGCACAAAGGCCACCCGAAGGTGGCCTTTGCCTGGTAAAGCGTCAGTTAAGCGCGAGGCTTACTTGACAGCCCAACCGGTCAGCTCGGCCAGGGCCTTGCCGATGTCTGCCAGCGAACGCACGGTTTTAACGCCTGCGTCTTGCAGTGCAGCGAATTTCTCGTCTGCAGTGCCTTTGCCGCCAGAGATGATTGCGCCAGCATGGCCCATGCGCTTGCCAGCAGGGGCAGTCACACCAGCGATGTAGGAAACAACCGGCTTGGTCACGTGTGCCTTGATGTAGGCAGCCGCTTCTTCTTCAGCCGAACCGCCGATCTCACCGATCATCACGATCGCTTCGGTCTTCGGGTCTTCCTGGAACAATTTCAGGATGTCGATGAAGTTCGAACCTGGAATCGGGTCACCGCCGATGCCGACGCAAGTCGACTGACCGAAACCGGCGTCAGTGGTCTGCTTCACAGCTTCGTAGGTCAGGGTGCCGGAACGGGAAACGATACCGACTTTACCTGGCAAGTGAATGTGACCTGGCATGATGCCGATCTTGCATTCGCCTGGAGTGATCACGCCTGGGCAGTTAGGGCCGATCAGGACTACGCCCAGCTCGTCGCACTTAACTTTAGCGTCCAGCATGTCCAGGGTAGGAATGCCTTCGGTGATGCACACGATCAGCTTGATGCCGCCGAATGCCGCTTCCAGGATCGAGTCCTTGCAGAAAGGAGCTGGAACGTAGATCACGCTGGCGGTGGCGCCAGTGGCAGCTACAGCGTCTTTCACGGTGTTGAACACGGGCAGGCCCAGGTGCTCGGTGCCGCCTTTGCCCGGCGTTACGCCGCCAACCATCTTGGTGCCGTATTCGATGGCTTGCTGGGTGTGGAAACTACCTTGCGAACCGGTAATACCCTGGCAGATAACTTTGGTGTCTTTATTGATCAGGACGCTCATTATTTGCCCTCCGCAGCTTTGACAACTTGTTGAGCAGCGTCGGTCAGGCTGGTAGCCGCGATGATGTTCAAACCGCTTTCTGCCAGTACTTTAGCGCCCAGTTCAGCGTTGTTGCCTTCAAGGCGAACAACAACCGGGATTTTAACGCCGACTTCTTTCACTGCACCGATGATGCCTTCGGCAATCATGTCGCAACGAACGATGCCGCCGAAGATGTTGACCAGTACTGCAGCGACGTTGGAGTCGGACAGGATGATCTTGAAGGCTTCGGTTACGCGTTCTTTGGTAGCACCACCGCCTACGTCGAGGAAGTTGGCTGGTTTGCCGCCATGCAGGTTGACGATGTCCATGGTACCCATGGCCAGGCCGGCACCGTTGACCATGCAACCGATGTTACCTTCCAGGGCTACGTAGTTCAGTTCGAACTTGGCAGCGTGCGCTTCGCGCGGATCGTCCTGCGACGGATCGTGGAAAGTCTTCAGCTTAGGCTGACGGTACATGGCGTTGGCGTCGATGTTGATCTTGGCGTCGAGGCAGTGCAGATCGCCGTCAGCCTTGATCACCAGCGGGTTCACTTCCAGCAGGGCCAGATCGTGATCCTGGAACAGTTTGGCCAGACCTACGAAGATCTTGGCGAACTGGGCAACTTGCTTGCCTTCCAGGCCCAGCTGGAAAGCCAGCTCGCGACCCTGGAATGGCTGAGCGCCAACCAGTGGATCGATCGTGGCTTTCAGAATTTTTTCTGGGGTTTCGTGAGCGATCTTCTCGATGTCCACGCCACCTTCGGTGGAAGCCATGAACACGATGCGACGGCTCGAACGGTCAACGACAGCGCCCAGGTACAGCTCTTTAGCGATATCAGTGCACGATTCAACCAGGATCTTGGTGACTGGCTGGCCATTGGCATCAGTCTGGTAAGTCACCAGACGCTTGCCCAGCCACTGCTGTGCGAAGGCCTTGGCGTCTTCTTTGCTGCGAACCAGCTTAACGCCGCCCGCTTTACCGCGACCACCAGCGTGGACCTGGGCTTTGACAACCCATTCAGTGCCGCCGATTTTGTCGCAAGCTTCTGCTGCTGCTTCCGGGGTGTCTACTGCGTAGCCCTTGGAAACTGGCAGGCCGTATTCAGCGAACAGCTGCTTACCCTGATACTCGTGAAGATTCATGCTTTTTACCGTCTTCGTTAGGTACTGCGCATTCGGCGCTGCGCTCATTATGAGTGCCGCGCCACCTGTGACTGCTGCTTACGCAACTTGCCGGACTTGGGCCCGGTCAAGCTGCGCAAGACTGCGTCCAGCGGATATTCCGCGGTGAGTCTTGCGCGCAAGGCTCACGACGGGCAACCGCCGTGGTTTCTTATTATCTCGTTCAGCGCTTCTTCTTGTTGGCGATGTGGATGGCATGGCCATTCACTGCCAGCGCGGCTTCGTGCAACGCTTCGGACAGGGTCGGATGGGAGAAGACCATCATGCCGATGTCCTCGGCACTGGTGCCGAATTCCATACCGATTGCGCCCTGCTGAACCAGCTCTGCTGCGCCTGGGCCAATCACGTGGACGCCCAATACGCGGTCAGTCTTGGCATCAGCGATGACTTTGACAAAACCACCGGTGTCGTTGGCTGCCATGGCACGGCCAGAAGCGGCAAACGGGAAGGTGCCGACGTTAACTTCAACGCCTTCAGCTTTCAACTGCTGTTCGTTCTTGCCGACCCATGCAATTTCCGGGTGGGTGTAGATAACCGATGGGATCAGGTCGTAGTTCATCTGGGTTTTATGGCCCTTGATGCGCTCGACAACCATGATGCCTTCTTCGGAAGCCTTGTGCGCGAGCATCATGCCGCGAACCACGTCGCCAATGGCGTAGACGCCAGGAACGGTGGTAGCGCAGTGATCGTCAACGTGGATGAAGCCACGCTCGTCGATGTTCACGCCGCTGTCGGAAGCCAGCAGGTCGGTGGTCACTGGACGACGACCCACGGCGACGATCAGCTTGTCGAACGTGATGGTCTGTTCGCCATCCTTGTCGGTGTAGGTCACAACGACTTCTTCGCCGTTAACCTTCGAGCCGGTCACGCGAGCGCCCAGCTTGATGTCCAGACCTTGCTTGGTCAGGGTTTTCAGCGCTTCCTTGGACACCGCGGTATCGGCGGCCAGCAGGAACGTGTCCAGGGCTTCGAGCACGGTGACCTGGGAACCCAGGCGGGACCAGACGGAACCCAGCTCCAGGCCGATCACGCCAGCGCCGATCACGCCCAGGCGCTTAGGCACGGCTTGGAATTCCAGGGCGCCAGTCGAATCAACGATGACTTTCTGGTCAACAGGTGCCGGTGGAATGTCGATTGGACGCGAACCTGGCGCCAGGATCACGTTCTCGGCTTCGATGATTTCTACCGAACCATCTGGCTTGGTGATTTCAACTTTCTTGCCGGCCAGCAGTTTGCCGTGGCCTTGCAGGGAAGTGACGCCGTTGGCCTTGAACAGGGTCGCAACGCCAGAGGTCAGGCCTTTGACGATGTTGGCTTTACGGCCGACCATCGCGGGTACGTCCATGGTCACGCCAGCGTGGTTGATGCCGTGGATGGCAAAACCGCTTTGCGCTTCGTGGAATTTCCAGGAGCTGTCCAGCAGCGCCTTGGAAGGAATGCAACCAACGTTCAGGCAGGTACCGCCCAATGCCAGTTTGCCTTCCTTGTCGGTGTATTTTTCGATGCAAGCAGTCGAGAGGCCCAATTGTGCGGCCTTGATGGCGGCAACATAGCCGCCAGGGCCTGCACCAATCACTACAACGTCAAATTTCTGCGACATGAAAATAGTTCCTCTATTTAGCAGCAAGCTTTCAAGCCGCAAGCCCCAAGCCCGGCTGCCTTCTCCGGCAGCCTGTCACTCGAGGCCTGCAGCTGCTTCTATCAGATATCCAGCAGCAGACGAGCCGGGTCTTCCAGCAGGTTCTTGATGGTCACCAGGAAAGTCACGGCTTCTTTACCATCGATCAGGCGGTGATCGTACGACAGCGCCAGGTACATCATTGGGCGGATCACGACTTGGCCGTTGATGGCCATCGGACGCTGGATGATGTTGTGCATGCCCAGGATTGCGGCTTGTGGCGGGTTGACGATCGGTGTCGACATCATCGAACCGAAGGTACCACCGTTGGTGATGGTGAAGGTACCACCGGTCATCTCGTCGATGGTCAGCTTGCCGTCACGGGCCTTCTTGCCGAAGCCGGCGATGCCGCCTTCGATTTCAGCCAGGCTCATCAGCTCGGCGTTACGCAGAACCGGAACCACCAGGCCACGGTCGCTGGACACGGCAACGCCGATGTCTGCATAGCCGTGGTAGACGATGTCGCTGCCGTCGATGGAAGCGTTGACTGCCGGGAAGCGCTTCAGCGCTTCGGTGGCCGCTTTCACAAAGAACGACATGAAGCCCAGGCGCACGCCGTTGTGGGACTTCTCGAACAGATCCTTGTACTTCGAACGCAGGGCCATGACTTCGGTCATGTCGACTTCGTTGAACGTGGTCAGCATCGCCATGTTCGACTGGGCTTCAACCAGGCGCTTGGCCACGGTGGCACGCACGCGGGTCATCGGTACGCGCTTCTCGGTGCGGTCGCCGGCAGCGAACACAGGCGCAGCGGCAGCTGGGGCAGCAGCCTTGGCAGGCGCGGCAGCCGGAGCGTTTTTCTTGGCTTCAACCGCAGCAACCACGTCTTCCTTGGTCACACGGCCGTCTTTGCCAGTGCCTTTGATGGAAGCCAGGTTGATGCCGTTTTCTTCCGCCAGCTGGCGCGCAGCCGGGGCAGCGATTGGGTCTTCACCACCAGCAGCCGGTGCGGCAGCTGGAGCCGAAGCAGCGACAGCCGGTGCAGCGGCGGCTGGAGCGGCGGCGGCACTGCCCTCTTCGATCGAGCCCAGGACCTGGTTGGACAGGACGGTGTCGCCCTCGTTGGCAACGATTGCGCCCAGGACGCCGTCGGCTTCGGCCAACACTTCCAGTACGACTTTGTCAGTCTCGATGTCGACGATCAGGTCGTCACGCTTGACGGCCTCGCCCGGTTTCTTGTGCCAGGTGGCAACGGTGCCATCGGCAACCGATTCCGGGAATGACGGGGCTTTGATTTCGATAGCCATTATCTGTGGGTCCTTAAAATTCGGTTTCAGTCAGCGCGAAGGCGTTAAACAGTGAAAGCATCTTGCAGCAGTTTTTCCTGCTGCTCGGCGTGCATCGACGCATAACCACAAGCAGGTGCAGCAGAAGCATCACGACCGGCATACTCCAGGCCCAGGGCCTTGTTGTGGTTACCGATGCTGCGACGCAGGTGATGCTGGCTGCTGTACCACGCGCCCTGGTTCATCGGTTCTTCCTGACACCACACGACATTCGTGAGGTTGGTGTAAGGCGCGATGATCTCCATCAGGTCATCTTCCGGGAACGGGTAAAGCTGCTCGATACGCACGATGGCGATGTCTTCGCGGCCTTCGGCACGGCGTTTTTCCAGCAGATCGTAGTAGACCTTGCCGCTGCACAGGATCAGGCGAGTGACCTTGGCGGCGTCCAGCGTATCGATTTCTGGAATCACGGTCTGGAACGAACCATCCGCCAGATCTTCCAGGGTCGAGATGGCCAATTTGTGACGCAGCAGCGATTTCGGGGTCAGCACTACCAGCGGCTTGCGCAACGGGCGGATCACCTGGCGACGCAGCAAGTGGTAGATCTGCGCCGGGGTGGTCGGCACGCACACCTGGATGTTGTGCTCGGCGCACAGCTGCAGGTAACGCTCCAGACGGGCCGAGGAGTGCTCCGGGCCCTGACCTTCATAACCGTGTGGCAGCAGCATGGTCAGACCGCACAGACGGCCCCACTTGTGCTCACCGCTGGTGATGAACTGGTCGATCACCACTTGTGCGCCGTTGGCGAAGTCGCCGAACTGGGCTTCCCAGATCACCAGCGCGTTAGGCGTAGTGGTCGAGTAACCGTATTCGAACGCCAGTACGGCTTCTTCGGACAGGAACGAATCGTACAGGTCGAAACGTGGCTGGCCTTCGTACAGGTTCTGCAACGGGATGTAGGTGCCCGCGTCTTTCTGGTTGTGCAATACCGCGTGACGGTGCGAGAACGTACCACGGCCGATGTCCTGGCCGGTCATGCGGATCGGGTGACCTTCGAACGCCAGGGTCGCGTACGCCATGGTTTCGGCATAACCCCAGTTGATCGGCAGGCCGCCGGCTTGCATCTTCTGACGGTCTTCGTAGATCTTCGCAACCTGGCGCTGTACCACGAAGCCATCCGGGATTTCCAGCAGCTTGGCGGACAGTTCCTGCAGGGTCTTCAGATCGAACGAGGTGTCGTGACGCGCCGTCCAGGTGTGACCCAGGTACGGACGCCAATCAACGAACAGCTCTTTGTTCGGCTCTTTGACCAGGCTTTTTACTACATGCAGACCATTGTCCAGCGCGTTGCGGTATTCATCGATCTTCGCCTGAACACGCGCATCATCAACGATACCGGCCTTGATCAGGCTTTCGGCATACAGCTCACGGGTGGTGCGCTGCTTGGTGATCTGCTGGTACATCAACGGCTGGGTGCCGCTTGGTTCATCGGCTTCGTTGTGACCGCGACGGCGGTAGCAAACCAGGTCGATCACCACGTCACGCTTGAACTGCATGCGGTAGTCGACAGCCAGTTGGGTCACGAACAGCACGGCTTCCGGATCATCACCATTCACATGGAGGATCGGCGCCTGGATCATCTTGGCAACGTCGGTGGCGTACTCGGTGGAACGCGCGTCCAACGGGTTGCTGATGGTGAAGCCCACCTGGTTGTTGATGACGATGTGAACGGTGCCGCCGGTCTTGAAGCCGCGAGTCTGCGACATCTGGAAGGTTTCCAGGACCACGCCTTGACCGGCGAATGCCGCGTCACCGTGGATGGAAATCGGCAGGACCTTTTCACCGGTGGAATCGTTACGACGATCCTGGCGAGCACGGACCGAACCCTCGACCACTGGAGAAACGATTTCCAGGTGGGATGGGTTGAAGGCCATGGCCAGGTGAACTTCACCGCCGGTGGTCATCACGTTGGACGAGAAGCCCTGGTGGTATTTAACGTCACCGGAACCCAGCTCGACCTTCTTCTTGCCTTCGAACTCGTCGAACAGCTCGCGCGGGTTCTTGCCAAAGGTGTTGACCAGCACGTTCAAGCGGCCACGGTGGGCCATGCCGATCACGATTTCCTTGGTGCCGTAGGAACCGGAACGCTGGATCAGCTCATCGAGCATCGGAATCAGGCTCTCGCCGCCTTCCAGGCCGAAACGCTTGGTGCCCGGGTATTTGGTGCCCAGGTATTTTTCGAGACCTTCGGCTGCGGTCACACGCTCAAGCAGGTGGCTGCGCACATCGGCGGACAACACCGGACGGCCACGCACGCCTTCGAGGCGGTGCTGGAACCAGTGGCGCTGTTCGGAATCGGTGATGTGCGTAAACTCAGCGCCGATGGTGCGGCAATATGTCTGCTGCAACGCTTCGTGAATTTCGCGTAGGCTCGCTTCCTCTTTGCCGATGAACAGGTCGCCGGCACGGAAGGTCGTATCAAGATCGGCATTGGTCAAGCCGTAATGATTGATCGACAGGTCTGCAGGTGCAGGACGCTTCCAGAGCCCCAGCGGGTCGAGCTGGGCCGCCTGGTGGCCACGCATACGGTAGGCCTGGATCAGTCGCAGTACTTCAACTTGCTTCTTCTCGTGCTCACTGCTCACGCTTGCGGCGGAAACCGGCTGGGCGCGGCGCTGGTTCTTTGCCAGCAGCACGAACTGATCGCGAATTGTTGCGTGCGATACATCGGTGGCAGCGTTGCCGTCTGAAGACAACGTCTGAAATTTGGTGCGCCATTCTTCTGGCACAGCGTTAGGGTCGTGCAGGTAGAGCTCATAAAGCTCTTCCACATAGGCAGCGTTACCACCTGAAAGATAGCCGCTGTTCCACATGCGCTGCATCACGCTTTCTTGCATGCTTGGTCACCCTCGATTTGGGGACACCACCGGCGAAAACACCGAGTTTGCTTGCAAAAGGCCAAGTGCAGCGACCAAAACAAGCCACTTAGGATCACGCTGATAGTTCGGGTACCAACCCGAATGCCCCTGCTTGTCTCATTTCTTCAAAATAAGAGCCGCGGCTTTGTAAGTCGCTGCTCAAGTTAAAACTACGGCGCCGGTTGAAGCCTGCGCCGCAGCATTTACGGGCACAACGGTCCTGCTTTGCTACAACGTCAGTTACACGCCGCTTTGCAGCAACATGTTACGGATGTGACCAATGGCTTTAGTCGGGTTCAAGCCTTTGGGACATACGTTGACGCAGTTCATGATCCCGCGGCAGCGGAATACGCTGAACGGGTCATCCAGTGAAGCCAGACGCTCGGCAGTCTTGGTGTCACGGCTGTCTGCCAGGAAGCGGTACGCTTGCAGCAGAGCGGCTGGGCCCAGGAACTTGTCCGGGTTCCACCAGAAGGATGGGCACGACGTCGAGCAGCAAGCGCACAGGATGCACTCGTACAGGCCATCGAGCTTTTCACGCTCTTCCGGGGACTGCAGACGTTCGATGGCCGGAGCCGGCGTGTCGTTCTGCAGGAATGGCTTAACTTTCTCGTATTGCTTGTAGAAGATGCTCATATCGACGACCAGGTCACGGATAACCGGCAAACCTGGCAGTGGACGAACGATCAGCTTGTTGCCTTTAACAACGGCGGACAGCGGCGTGATGCACGCCAGGCCGTTCTTGCCGTTGATGTTCATGCCGTCGGACCCGCACACACCTTCACGGCAAGAGCGACGATAGGAGAAACCTTCGTCCTGCTCTTTGATCAGGGCCAATACATCCAGCACCATCAGGTCTTTACCACCGGTATCGACCTGGAACTCCTGCATGAACGGCGCAGCGTCCTGATCAGGGTTGTAGCGATAAACACTGACTTTCAACATGGCAGCCACCCTTAGTAAGTCCGAATCTTCGGTTCAAACGTCGGAACCGTCTTCGGCGAGAAGTTCACGGCACGCTTGGCAACGCGCTTTTCACCCGGGAAGTACAGGGTGTGGCACAGCCAGTTCTCGTCATCGCGATCTTCATAGTCTTCACGAGCGTGAGCACCACGGGATTCCTTACGAACCTCAGCGGCAATCGCAGTCGCTTCGGCCACTTCCAGCAGGTTTTGCAGCTCAAGGGCTTCGATACGAGCGGTGTTGAACGCCTGGCTCTTATCGTTGATCTTGACGTTGGCGATACGCTTGCGCAGGTCAGCCAGCTGGGCAATACCCTTCTGCATGTATTCGCCAGTACGGAATACACCGAAGTAGTTCTGCATGCAGCTTTGCAGCTCGCGACGCAGGGTAGCCACGTCCTCGCCATCAGTACGCTCGTTCAGAGCGGTCAGACGTGCCAGGGCCGCTTCGATGTTGGCGTCGGTAGCGTCATCGTATTCGATGCCGTCGGTCAGCGCCTTTTCCAGGTGCAGGCCAGCAGCACGACCGAATACCACCAGGTCGAGCAGCGAGTTGCCGCCCAGGCGGTTGGCGCCGTGAACCGATACGCAAGCCACTTCGCCCACGGCGAACAGACCATGGATGATCTCGTCCACACCGTCTGCGTTCTGGGTGATCGCCTGGCCATGAATGTTGGTCGGAACACCGCCCATCATATAGTGGCAAGTCGGAACAACCGGAACCGGGGCAACGACCGGATCAACGTGCGCGAAGGTCTTGGACAGCTCGCAAATACCTGGCAGGCGGCTGTGCAGCACTTCTTCGCCAAGGTGATCGAGCTTGAGCAGCACGTGATCGCCATTCGGGCCACAGCCGTTACCGGCAATGATTTCCTTGACCATCGAACGGGCTACAACGTCACGACCGGCAAGGTCTTTCGCGTTCGGAGCATAGCGCTCCATGAAACGCTCGCCGTTCTTGTTGATCAGGTAGCCACCTTCACCACGGCAACCTTCGGTAACCAGTACACCAGCGCCGGCAATACCGGTCGGGTGGAACTGCCACATTTCGATGTCCTGTACCGGCACGCCAGCACGCAGTGCCATGCCGACGCCGTCACCGGTGTTGATCAGGGCATTGGTAGTCGAAGCGTAGATACGGCCTGCACCACCGGTCGCCAGAACAGTCGCCTTGGCGCGGATATAGGTGGTTTCACCGGTTTCGATGCAGATGGCGATCACGCCGACGAATGCGCCGTCCTGGTTTTTCACCAGGTCAACCGCGTAGTACTCGTTCAGGAACGTGGTGCCGGCTTTCAGGTTGCCCTGATAAAGGGTGTGCAGCAACGCGTGACCGGTACGGTCGGAGGCGGCGCATGTACGGGCAGCCTGGCCGCCTTTACCGTAATCCTTCGACTGGCCGCCGAATGGACGCTGGTAGATACGGCCCTGCTCGGTACGGGAGAACGGCAGGCCCATGTGGTCCAGCTCGAACACCGCGGCCGGGCCTTCCTGACACATGTATTCGATAGCGTCCTGGTCACCGATGTAGTCGGAACCCTTGACGGTATCGTACATGTGCCAGCGCCAGTCATCGTTCGGGTCGGCAGACGCGATGGCGCAGGTGATGCCACCCTGGGCCGATACGGTATGGGAACGCGTCGGGAACACCTTGGTGATCACGGCAGTCTTGTGACCGCCCTGAGCCAGCTGCAGCGCTGCGCGCATGCCAGCACCGCCACCACCAATAATGATGGCGTCGAAGGAAATAGTTGGAATGTTAGCCATGGATCAGATACCCCAAAGAATCTGCACACCCCAGACGAAGTAAGCGAACATCGCGACGCCGCATACTGCCTGGAAGAGAAACCGTACTGCGGTCGCGGGCTTGCCCAGCGCCATCGGCGTCAGGTAGTCGGTCGCGATGGTCCACATGCCGACCCAGGCGTGAGCGCCCAGGGCTACAAGGGCCAGCAGACTGAAGATTCGCATCGCATTGTGGGAAAACAACCCGTGCCATTGCTCATAGCCAATGCCCGGGTTTGCGACGAGGTATCCGATCAGGAAAATGAAATAAGCCGCGAGAACGACCGCAGACACACGCTGTGCCATCCAGTCATAGAGGCCCGAACGCGACAGATTCGTTACGCTGGTTACCATATCCAAACTCCTGCCAGAACGATCAGCACCACGGAAATGGCGATGACGATTTTCGAGCCGCGGCGGCCGCCTTCCAGCGTCTCACCGATGCCCATATCCATAATCAAGTGGCGCACGCCGGCTACCAGGTGATAAAGCAGAGCGGACAGGAGGCCCCATGCTACGAACTTGGCCAGCGGGCTGGTCAAGCATGCCTTCACCTCGGCATAACCTTCCTCGGAACCCAGGGATTTGCTCAATGCATAAAGCATGATGCCCAGGCCCAGGAACAGGATGATGCCGGAAACACGGTGCAGGAACGACGTAACGCCGGTGATGGGGAGTTTGATGGTCCTTAGGTCAAGGTTTACAGGTCGTTGGCTATTCTTCACGGCTTTTTTTTCACACTGAAGAGCCCCTAACAATCAGGGCAAAGTTGTAGGGGAGTGCACTGGTCAGGTAAGCACCACCCAGGGAGTGCGACCCCCAATGAAAGCAAGCCCAAAAGCCCTTGGCGGTCGGTGGCCGAGTATAGACAGTTAGGTTACTAATGACAACGCGCGCACCTCACCCTAATAGCGGATTGCGCTGGCGGGATAAAAGGCGTAAATGGCAGTCAATTTCGAGGAAAAAGTACGGTTAAAGCCTTCTGGAGCAAGACTTTAGGCAAATTGACATCTGAATTTATCTCACTATAGTGGTGCGGGCCCTGCGTGGGGGGTCTGTCTGATGATTTGAAGCATAAATAGGAGGCCACATGGCTGACAAAAAAGCGCAGTTGATCATCGAGGGCGCAGCCCCCGTCGAGCTGCCCATTTTAACCGGCACCGTTGGTCCCGATGTTATCGACGTACGGGGCCTGACGGCCACGGGCCGTTTCACTTTCGACCCAGGCTTCATGTCGACCGCCTCTTGCGAGTCGAAGATCACCTATATCGATGGCGATAATGGCATTTTGCTGCACCGGGGCTACCCGATCGAGCAACTGGCTGAAAAATCGGACTACCTGGAAACCTGCTACCTGCTGCTAAATGGCGAACTGCCAACAGCCGAGCAAAAAGCCCAGTTCGTCAGCACCGTCAAGAACCACACCATGGTTCACGAGCAGTTGAAGACCTTCTTCAACGGCTTCCGCCGCGACGCCCACCCGATGGCCGTCATGTGCGGTGTGGTTGGCGCCCTGTCTGCCTTCTATCACGACTCCCTCGACATCAATAACCCGCAGCATCGCGAAATTTCCGCGATCCGCCTGGTTGCCAAGATGCCGACCCTGGCCGCAATGGTTTACAAGTACTCCATGGGACAACCCATGATGTACCCGCGCAACGACCTGACGTACGCGGAAAACTTCCTGCACATGATGTTCAACACCCCGTGCGAGATCAAACCGATCAGCCCGGTACTCGCCAAGGCAATGGACCGGATCTTCATCCTCCACGCCGACCACGAGCAGAACGCCTCCACCTCTACCGTGCGCCTGGCAGGCTCTTCGGGTGCCAACCCGTTCGCCTGTATTGCCGCCGGTATCGCCGCACTGTGGGGCCCTGCCCACGGCGGTGCAAACGAAGCCGTACTGACCATGCTCGATGAAATCGGCGATGTCTCGAACATCGACAAGTTCATCGCCAAGGCCAAGGACAAGAACGATCCGTTCAAGTTGATGGGCTTCGGTCACCGGGTCTACAAGAACCGCGACCCACGCGCCACCGTCATGAAGCAGACCTGCGACGAAGTGCTGAAGGAACTGGGCATCAACAACGATCCGCAACTCGAACTGGCCATGCGCCTGGAAGAGATCGCCCTGACCGACCCGTACTTCATCGAACGCTCGCTGTACCCGAACGTCGACTTCTACTCGGGGATCATCCTCAAGGCGATCGGCATTCCAACCAGCATGTTCACCGTGATCTTCGCCCTGGCGCGGACCGTGGGCTGGATCTCCCACTGGAAAGAAATGCTCTCCAGCCCGTACAAGATTGGCCGCCCGCGCCAGCTGTACACCGGCTACGAGTCGCGTGACATCACCAAGCTGGAAGATCGCAAGTAAGCATCGCTTAGTTGCACCGAAAACGGCCTCCCTCAGTGGAGGCCGTTTTTGTTTGTGCCGCCTGGTCTACCGCCATCGGGGGCAAGCCCCCCTCCCACATTGAACTGCATTCCAAATGATGTACTCGGTTAACGGTGAGAGGGGACTTGCCCCCGATGACATTGGTACAGACAACCCGGAACCCCAGACAAAAAAATGCCCCGGCCTTTCGACCGGGGCATTTCCTTATCCAGCTACTACCTTAGTGAGAAACCGCCCCACTCGCCCCCAGGCCAGTCTGCGAACGCACAAACTGCGGGAAGTACAGCGCACGTTCCTTGACTGCCGCCGCCGACTTGTCGGTGATGGAGAAGAACCAGATACCGATGAACGCAATGATCATCGAGAACAACGCCGGATATTCGTACGGGAAGATCGCTTTCTCATGGTGCAGGATCGAGACCCAAATGGTTGGCCCCAGGATCATCAGGCCCACCGCGCTGACCAGGCCTAACCAGCCGCCGATCATCGCGCCACGGGTGGTGAGATTCTTCCAGTACATGGAAAGCAGCAACACCGGGAAGTTACAGCTGGCGGCGATGGAGAACGCCAGGCCGACCATGAACGCAATGTTCTGGCTTTCGAACAGGATACCCAGGCCGATAGCCAGCACCGCCAGGGCGATGGTGGTGATCTTCGAGACGCGGATCTCGTCCTTCTCGTTGACCCTGCCTTTCCTGATCACACTGGCGTACAGGTCATGGGACACCGCCGAGGCACCCGCGAGGGTCAAGCCGGCTACCACTGCCAGGATGGTGGCAAACGCCACGGCCGAGATGAAGCCCAGGAAGATACTGCCGCCCACCGCATTGGCCAGGTGCACCGCCGCCATGTTGTTACCGCCCAGCAAGGCACCTGCCGCATCCTTGAACGCCGGGTTGGTACTGACCAGCAGGATCGCGCCGAAGCCGATGATGAAGGTCAGGATGTAGAAGTAGCCGATAAAGCCAGTGGCATACAGCACGCTCTTACGCGCTTCCTTGGCATCGCTCACCGTGAAGAAGCGCATCAGGATGTGCGGCAGGCCGGCAGTACCGAACATCAGCGCCAGGCCCAGGGACAATGCCGAGATCGGGTCTTTCACCAAACCGCCGGGGCTCATGATCGCCTCACCTTTAGGGTGAACCTTGATCGCCTCGGAAAACAGCATGTTGAAGTCGAAGTTAACGTGCTTCATCACCATCAGCGCCATGAACGAGGCACCGGACAACAGCAGCACGGCCTTGATGATCTGCACCCAGGTGGTTGCCAGCATGCCGCCGAACAGCACGTACATGCACATCAGGATACCCACCAGGATTACCGCCACATGGTAATCCAGGCCGAACAGCAGCTGGATCAGCTTGCCCGCGCCAACCATCTGCGCAATCAGGTAGAACGCAACCACCACCAGCGAGCCACACGCCGACAGGCTGCGGATCTGGGTTTGCCCGAGGCGGTAGGACGCCACGTCGGCAAACGTGTATTTGCCCAGGTTACGCAGGCGCTCGGCGATCAGGAACAAAATGATCGGCCAGCCCACCAGGAAGCCGATCGAGTAGATCAGGCCATCGTAGCCGGAGGTGTAGACCAGTGCGGAAATCCCCAGGAAGGACGCGGCCGACATATAGTCGCCGGCAATCGCCAGGCCGTTCTGGAAACCGGTGATCTTGCCGCCGGCCGCGTAGTAGTCGGCCGCCGACTTGTTGCGCTTGGACGCCCAATAGGTAATGCACAATGTCGCGCCGACAAAGGCCACGAACATCAGGATCGCTGGAATATTCAGCGGTTGTTTGTGCACTTCACCGGTCAATGCATCCGCCGCCCAGACAGCGGGCGCGAAGACCGAAGCGCCGAATACAGCCAATAGACGACGGATCATTGCGCAGCCTCCTTGAGAATCGCATTGTTCAGGTCGTCGAATTCGCCGTTGGCGCGTCGTACGTAGATGCCGGTGAGGACAAAGGCCGAGACAATCAGCCCGACACCGATGGGGATTCCCCAGGTGATGGATGAACCGGGGCTGAGTTTGGCGCCCAGTATTTGCGGCCCGTAGGCGATCAACAGGATGAATCCGGAGTAAAGCCCTAGCATGATCGCCGAGAGAATCCAGGCGAACCTTTCCCTTTTTCTCACCAGCTCCTTGAAGCGCGGGCTGTTTTGAATCGAGAGGTAAATGCTGTCGTTCATTGTTTTTATCCTCGCAGCACAGCTTTTTTATTATTGGAACGTATCCACTGTATGCGGCTGCCGTAGAGGTTCCAGACGACCTTAGTCTTAGATCGAGTGTAGCGAGGGATCGGGAGAATGCAGGAGGATTTGCAGGGGATGAAATTAATGTGGGAGGGGGCTTGCCCCCGATGACAGTGTGTCAGCCAGCACATCGATAGCTGACAGATTGCCATCGGGGGCAAGCCCCCTCCCACAAGGGTATATCAGGGTCTGTTACTTACCGATCCACTCGGCTACACGCTCAGGGTGCTTTGCAACCCAATCCTTGGCCGCTGCATCAGGCTTGGCGCCCTCTTGAATGGCCAGCATGACTTCGCCGATTTCGTCCTTGGAGGCCCATTGGAATTTCTTCAGGAAGGCCGCGACTTCCGGCGCTTTCTTCTCCAGGCCCTTGCTGCCGATGCTGTTGACGGTTTCAGCAGCACCATAAATCCCTTTTGGATCGTCCAGGAAACGCAGTTTCCACTTGGCGAACATCCAGTGTGGCACCCAACCGGTGACCGCGATGGATTCCTGCTTGTCTTCGGCACGGGTCAGTTCGGCGATCATTGCGGCGCCGGAGCTGGCTTGCAGCTTGTAGTCCAGACCATAAGCCTTGATGGCTTCGTCGGTCTTGAGCATCACGCCTGAACCGGCGTCAATCCCAACGATCTTGTTCTTGAAGGTGGTATCGGTCTTGAGGTCTTCGATGGACTTGGCCTTGACGTACTCCGGCACGATCAGGCCGATCTTCGCATCCTTGAAGTTGGGGCCGTAGTCGACCACCTTGTCCTTGTTCTTGGCCCAGTACTCACCGTGCGTCACGGGCAGCCAGGCGGAGAGCATGGCGTCGAGCTTGCCGGTGGCCACACCCTGCCACATGATCCCGGTGGCGACCGCTTGCAGTTTCACGTCATAACCGAGCTTTTCCTTGATCACCTCTGCCGCCACATGGGTGGTGGCAACGCTGTCGGACCAGCCGTCCACGTAGCCGATGCTCAGGGTCTTGCTGTCGGCGCTGGCCAGTGTGGAGCCCATCGCAACTACCAGAGTGGCAGCTGCGCCCAAGAGTCGTCGCATCTTCATAGTACTTCCCCGAAAGTGCTGCGCCCGACGGATGCCGAGCGACGTCAACCTGTTGTTATGTGGTGCACCGCGCCCCCTTCACGCGCATCGATTCGGCTGTTGCGACATCAGTGGAGTGCTGACACTTCGATCATCAACCTGCGCCAATCTTCGACCTGCTCTGTCCGCGACCTCAGGTAAGCAAGAAACGACATCACATCGCCAGCAAGTCATTTTGTAGGACATAGCGCCACAATCCCGCCCGAACTTTGCATGTCAAAATTATGCTGCTGCACTGGGACGGGCTAAATCCGGGTAAGATGCGCGCCTTTGCTCCCCCAGATAAGCCGACCATGCCCGCCAATGCCCGCTTCCCTGCCCTGCCCTATTGCTTCGCCCTGATCCTTGCCGTGCTTGCCCTTGTCGGCTACTGGTATGGCCTCGGCCGGCCGGTGGTCCTGCCGGACGTCGCCAGCGCCAGCCACAAACTGCAATGTGCGTCCTACACGCCATTCGACAAGGACCAATCGCCGTTCGACCAGCCGTTCACGCTGCGCCCCGAGCGCATGGACGCCGACCTGGCCCTGCTCGCCACCCGCTTCGAATGCATCCGCACCTATTCCATGACCGGCCTGGAAGCCTTGCCGGACCTGGCGCGCAAGCATGGGTTGAAGTTGATGATCGGCGCCTGGGTCAACAGCAACCCCGTCGACACCGAGAAAGAAGTCGACGCCCTGATCGCCTCGGCCAATGCCAACGCCGACGTGGTGACCTCGGTGATCGTCGGCAACGAAACCCTGCTGCGCAAGGAAGTCACCGCCGCGCAGTTGGTGAAGCTGATCCATAAAGTCAAAAGCCAGATCAAGCAGCCGGTCACCTACGCCGATGTCTGGGAGTTCTGGCTGCAACACCCGGAAATCGCCCCGGCGGTGGATTTCCTGACCATTCACCTGCTGCCGTACTGGGAAGATGACCCGTCGGGCATCGACCAGGCGCTCAAGCATGTAGGGGATGTGCGCCAGACCTTCGGCAATAAGTTCGCCCCCAAGGACGTGATGATCGGCGAGACCGGCTGGCCGAGCGAAGGCCGCCAGCGCGAAACCGCCGTGCCGAGCCGAGTCAATGAAGCCAAGTTCATGCGTGGTTTTGTCGCCATGGCTGAGGCCAACGGCTGGCGCTACAACCTGATCGAAGCCTTCGACCAACCGTGGAAGCGCGCCAGCGAAGGTGCCGTAGGCGGCTACTGGGGCCTGTTCGATGCGGATCGCCAGGACAAGGGCATCCTTGCTGGCCCGGTGACCAATGTGCCGTACTGGCCACTATGGCTGGGCATGGGCGGGCTTATCCTGCTGGGTACCCTGGTGCTCGGTGGCCGCGTCCGCAGCACCCGCGCTGCCTGGTTGTTGCCGCTGCTGGGGGGCGTCGCGGCCTGCTCTATCGGCACCTGGGCCGAACTCACCCGCGTGACCGCACGCTTTAATGATGAGTGGGTATGGGCCGGCTTGCTGGTGGCGCTGAACCTGCTGGTGCTGGCCCATGCCGCCCTGGCCCTGAGCACTCGCCATGGTTGGCGCGCGCGTGCCTTCGACTGGCTGGAGCACCGCGCCGGTTGGCTGGTGGCGACGGCCGGGTTCGCGGGCGCGGTGATGATGCTGGCACTGGTGTTCGACCCACGTTATCGCAGCTTCCCAAGTGCCGCGCTGGTACTGCCCGCCTTGGTCTATCTGGTTCGCCCGGTGACCGGGCCGCGCCGGGAAATTGCCCTGCTGACCTTTATCATCGGTGCCGGCATTGCGCCGCAGCTGTACCGCGAAGGGCTGTTCAACCAGCAGGCATGGGGCTGGGCGCTGGTCAGCGTGTTGATGGTAGTGGCCTTGTGGCGGTGCTTGCGGATGCGCAAGGCTTAAGACCGCCATCGGCTGTCGCCCTCTCCTTACAAATGTGGGAGGGGGCTACGCTTCGGATCAGCCCTATCAGGCGCCCCGCGGCTGCCTGACCAACCGCAACCCGGCAATCACTACCGCAAACACCGCAAACGTGGTGTTGTACAACGCCAGGGCCGGGAACCCGAACACCAGGCCCAACACGGCCAAGCCCCACCCCGCACGACCCGGCACGAAAAACGCCAGCACCGAGGTCACCAACGCAGCCCAGCCCATCACTTTGAAGTGAATCATCAAGCCCAGGTTCGACCGCACCTGGCATTCCCAGCGGCTGGCCTCATCGGCACAGATGCCAACCCACTGGCCATCCTCCATGAAGCCGTAACGTGCGGCATAACTGGCAGCCAGCCATAACGGCAGGGCGATAAGCAGCAGGATCAACGGCAAGCGGCGGGACATGG
Source organism: Pseudomonas sp. G11 (assembly GCF_029457515.1). Classification (NCBI taxonomy): domain Bacteria; kingdom Pseudomonadati; phylum Pseudomonadota; class Gammaproteobacteria; order Pseudomonadales; family Pseudomonadaceae; genus Pseudomonas; species Pseudomonas sp. G11. Next base: position 2,245,401 of record NZ_CP120377.1, on the reverse strand, counting down.
AGCACTCCGAAAGGCAAAAACGGCGCTCAGCTTAATGCGCCAGCGGCCGTTAGCAAGATACATACACACAATTAGTGTTCACCAATACGTGGCAAAGTGTATCGTCTGCCGACTATTACCCCGATTCCGACGTTTTTTTCCGACTTTTCGTGCCGAAGGCTGGCACTTCGGTGGCAACGCGGTGGTCATAGCCTGCGAACTTCATTCAGCACGTTTCCTCTTAGGGATTAAGTCATGCTCCGTTCCTTGCGCTGTGCTGCCTTGCTGGGCAGCCTATTTTTGAGTGCGTCAGCACTGGCCGTCGACATTGACCAAGCCAGCTATGGCTTCCCTTTGACGAACCCGTTCGAAGCGACCATCGCCACCACTCCGCCTGACCTTCGGCCCAAACTGCCGACCGACGACGAGATCAACCAGTCCGACTACACCCTGAACATGCGCCCCGAGCGCGAATTCAGCCTGCCCGACAATTTCTGGGCGGTGAAGAAACTGACCTACCGCATCGCCAAGCAGGATCGCGCCGCGCCGCTGATCTTCCTGATCGCCGGCACCGGCGCGCGCTTTGACAGCAGCATCAACGAGTACCTGAAAAAGCTGTATTACCAGGCCGGCTACCACGTGGTGCAATTGTCTTCGCCGACCAGCTTCGACTTCATCGCCTCGGCTTCGCGCTTCGCCACCCCCGGCATCAGCCAGGAAGATGCCGAAGATATGTACCGCGTGATGCAGGCCGTGCGCGCACAGAACGCCTCGCTGCCGGTGACCGACTTCTACCTTACCGGCTACAGCCTTGGCGCCCTGGACGCGGCGTTTGTCAGCAAGCTCGACGAGACCCGTCGCAGCTTCAACTTCAAGAAAGTGCTGCTGCTTAACCCACCGGTCAACCTGTATACCTCGGTCACCAACCTCGACAAGCTGGTACAGACCGAGGTCAAGGGCATCAACAACACCACCACTTTCTATGAGCTGGTGCTGAATAAACTGACCCGCTACTTCCAGCAAAAGGGCTACATCGACCTCAACGATGCCCTGCTCTACGACTTCCAGAACTCCAAGCAGCACCTGACCAACGAACAGATGGCCATGCTGATCGGCACCTCGTTTCGCTTCTCGGCGGCCGACATCGCCTTCACCTCGGACCTGATCAACCGCCGCGGCCTGATCATCCCGCCGAAGTACCCGATCACCGAAGGCACCAGCCTCACGCCATTCCTCAAGCGTGCGCTGCAATGCGACTTCGACTGCTACCTCACTGAGCAGGTAATCCCGATGTGGCGCGCCCGCTCCGATGGCGGCAGTCTGTTGCAACTGGTTGACCAGGTCAGCCTGTACGCCCTCAAGGACTACCTGCACGACAGCCCGAAAATTGCCGTCATGCACAATGCCGACGACGTGATCCTGGGCCCCGGCGACCTCGGTTTCCTACGTAAAACCTTCGGCGATCGCTTGACCGTCTACCCACTGGGCGGCCACTGCGGCAACCTCAATTACCGCGTCAACGCCGACGCCATGCTGGAGTTCTTCCGTGGCTAAATATCTTCTTCTGCTCGCCGCTTTAATGTGCGCAGGCGTGGCCAATGCCGACAACAGCAAGGCCCACACACCGACCGTAGTAGATTCCGACGGTTTCAAGGAACCGCTGACCAAACTCAAGTTCAACCCGGGCCTGGACCAACGCGAGTTCGAGCGTTCGTCGCTCACCGCACTCAACGTGTATGACCCGCTGGAGTCGTGGAACCGCCGCGTTTACCACTTCAACTACCGCTTCGACCAATGGGTGTTCCTGCCGGTGGTCGACGGTTACCGCTACGTCACGCCAAGCTTCCTGCGGACCGGCGTGAGCAACTTCTTCAACAACCTGGGCGACGTCCCCAATCTGTTGAACAGCCTGTTGCAGCTCAAGGGCCATCGCTCCCTGGAAACCACCGGGCGCCTGTTGCTCAACACCACCATCGGCATCGCCGGCCTGTGGGACCCGGCTACCGCCATGGGCCTGCCGCGCCAGAGCGAAGACTTCGGCCAGACCCTGGGCTTCTACGGCGTACCCGGCGGCGCCTACCTGGTGCTGCCGATCTTCGGCCCGTCGAACCTGCGCGACACCACCGGCCTGATCGTCGACTACGGTGCCGAAACCGAGATCAACTTCCTGAACGTCTCCGAAGTCAGCTCCAACCACCCGGAAATCTGGGCCCTGCGTGCCGTGGACAAGCGCTACCAGACCAGCTTCCGCTACGGTCAGATGAACTCGCCGTTCGAGTACGAGAAGGTGCGCTACATCTATACCGAATCACGCAAGTTGCAGATTGCCGAGTAAATAACGCCGACAAAAAAGGCCATTCGATTGAATGGCCTTTTTTTGTGTCGGCGATTTATGCCTTGAGCGCTTTCCAGATCTTGCCCACCACGCTGACCAGCGCCAATACGAGCGCCCCAGCGATAACCCCCGCCACCGCATTCAGTAACGTCGGCATCAACCACGCCAATCCACCGGTGCTCTGGCTCACGCCCTCGATCCAGTGATGCACCACCGGCACGCCATGGGTCAGGATGCCGCCGCCGACCAGGAACATCGCCGCCGTCCCTATCACCGACAAGCTCTTCATCATGTACGGCGCCGCCCGCAGGATCCCGCCGCCGATACTGCGCGCCATCTGGCCGGGCTTCTGGGTGAGCCACAGGCCCAAGTCATCCAGCTTGACGATACCGGCCACCAGTCCGTAGACGCCGATGGTCATGACAATGGCAATGCCCGACAGCACGATCACCTGTTGCATCAAGGGCGCATCGGCCACGGTGCCGAGGGTAATAGCGATGATTTCCGCCGAGAGGATAAAGTCGGTGCGGATCGCCCCTTTGATCTTGTCCTTTTCAAAGGCCACCAGATCGGTTGCCGGGTCGGCCACGGCTTCGACCAATTGCGTGTGTTCGGCCTGGTCTTCAGCTTTGCTGTGCAGGAATTTATGCGCGAGTTTCTCAAAGCCTTCGAAACACAGGTAGGCGCCGCCGAGCATCAACAACGGCGTCACCGCCCAGGGCGCGAAGGCACTGATCAACAGCGCAGTGGGCACCAGGATCAACTTGTTGATAAACGAGCCCTTGGCCACCGCCCACACCACCGGAATTTCCCGTTCGGCGCGCACACCGGAAACTTGCTGGGCGTTGAGCGCCAAGTCATCGCCGAGCACGCCGGCGGTCTTCTTGGCGGCCATCTTGGTCATCAGGGCGACATCGTCGAGGACGGCGGCGATGTCGTCGATCAGTACCAGTAAGCTGCTTCCTGCCATGTTCCGCTCCTCGGAAAAGTTTTGCCGAGGATAGGAGGCTCGGGGGGTTATGGATAGTGGTAAGGCGTCAGCGCGGTGCGATCGATGTTTCGATCCAGCCGTTGCAAGGCACTGGCTAATGGACACAGTACGCCCGCGTTTGTGTCGACACAGCCCTCAGCACCGGCCATATCGGCGTGTAACGGCGGCTGAGACATCGACAACGGCGTCAACTGACGAATCTGCTCCAGGGACTGCGCCTCGAACGCCACCCGCAGGAAATAGCGCCCGCTCGCGACCTGCTTGTAGCGCTCGAATTGCAGGCTGCCCACCGGCGGGATATTGCCCTCCAGGTAGTCCCCCAGGGTCCAGCGAAACCCCAGCAGCGTGCGCAGGTAGGAAATATTGGTGTCATGGGCCACCAGCAGGGTGAAACGCGCGTCGGGCGGCATGCCCAGGGGGTCTGGCGCGGCCTGTGGCGTGCCTTGTTTGAGCGCCAGGGAAATCTGGTTCATCAGTTGCGAACCACCGCGGCTGGCGATGTACAGGCTGTCGTTGATGAAGTCGTACTTGGCCTTGGTCAACGCAGTCAGTTGAGACACCTGCTGCGCACTGCGCCCATGGCCAAAGGCGACTTGATCCAGCGGCAAGCCTTCGCTGTACTCCAGGCGAAAGGTCTCGCCGAGGTTGGCTTGGGTGTTCAACCCCTTGATCGCCAGGCGACCGTCTTCATCCTGGGTCAATTGCCAAGGCTCAGCCGCGTAGGCACACGCGCCGGACGTACCGCAGATCACCTTGCGCAATTGCTGTTCAGCCTCGTGGTAACGGGCTTGAGCACCGGCCACGCTACCGCCCATGCGGGCCAGCACGCTGTCTTCAGCGCGCTGCGGGTCCAGGCGAGCGAAAGGCATTTTGTCGGCCTGGAACAGCGCATCCTTATCGCCCTGCACCACGCTCGGTTGCAACCCGCAGCCAGGAAACAGGCCATCGAGCAACGCCGACGCCGTGGCCTGGGTGCGTTGCAGGGGGCTGGCGCGCACAAACACTTCACCGGGCGCCGGGCAGCCATTGGGCAGCAGGCCGGCGGCGCGCAAGACCTGGCCACGATAGCGGCCCATCTCCACGGCCGCTGCGTAACCGTGGCCGGTCAAATGCCCATCCGGCACCGACCAATTGGGCAACCCGCGACCGGTGACCTTGGCCAGTTTCGCACTGTCGGTGGGCGGGCGTACGCCGTGGCGGCTGACCTGCACCACCTTGTCCAGCACAAAACCGTCGGCGGGCGCGGCCTGGGTCTGGAGTGAAACCAGACCGGCCAGTAACAAGGGGGTCAATCGTACGAAGCAAGCGAACATAACGGTGTCCTGTGTCGGGTCTACGGAGGGCCATTCCCACGCTGGACGAACGGGAATGGCCATGCCGGATCAGGGATAGCGGTAAGCGGTCAGCGCCGTGCGGTCAATGGCGCGACCCGTGCGCTCGACAAACTGCGCCATCGGGCACAGGGTACCAACAGCGGTGTGCTGGCAGCCTGGCTGATCGAAGTCGGCTTGCAACGGTGGATGCTCAGGCCCCAGACGTTGCAGGGCGCGTATCTGATCCATGCCCTGGGTGATAAACCGCGTGCGGATAAAGCGCTCACCGGTCTGGGTGTCGCGGTAGCGCTCGAACGCCAAGGTGCCGGTGGGCGGGATATTGCCCGGCTGATACTCGCCAAGTTGCCAGGTAAACCCGAGCATCGTGCGCAGGTGCGAGATATTGGTGTCGTGGGCCACCAGCATCAACAGGCGCGCCGGCGGCGGGTTGCCCAGCGGATCATTTTTCTCCAAGGGAGTGCCCTGTTCCAGGGCCAGCACAATCTGGTTCATCAACTGCGAGCCGCCACGGCTGGCAATGTGCGGCGTGTCGTTGATGAAGTCGTATTTGGCCCGGTGCAGACGCCCCAGGGCCGAGACTTGCGCAGCATCGCGAGCATGGCCGAAGGCGACATCGGTCAGGGGCATGCCCTCGCTGTACTGCAGGCGAATGGTCTCGGCCATCGACGACGCCTTATCCAGCCCCTTGATCTTGAACCGCCCGCCATCCCCTTCTTTCAAGGCCCATGGCGTGTCGAAGAACGGGCACGCCTTGCCCACTTCGCACACCGCGTTTTTCAGGCGCTCCAGGTCCGGGCGCAGGCGCTCCTCGGCGGCTTGCAGGTTACCGCCCAGGGCTTGCAGGATCTGGGCCTTGGCGATGGCCGGGTCGATCTTGGCGAAAGGCATTTCATCTGTCTGGAACAACGGGTCTGGCTTGTTGCGTGCAAGGGCTTTTTCGCCGCAGCCGGGGAACATGCCATCGAGCAGCGCGGCGGCGGTGGAACGCGTGCGCTGCTTGGGACTGGCCACGGCGACCAGGCTCCCAGCTTGCGGACAGCCACTGGCCAACAGGCCGGCATCGCGGTAATACGCCGCTTGCCAGGCGCCCATGTAACTGGCGGCCAGGTAGCCATGGCCGGTCAGTTCGCCATCCTGCACCAGCCATGGGGTCCAGGCACGGCCGGTAGCTTTGACCAGCTTGTCGGTATCGGTGGGTGAGCGCACGCCATGGCGGCTGACCTGCACGGCTTTTTCCAGCACGTAATGGCTGGCTTCGGCAGCCTGGAGGCCGGTGCATAGCGTCAGCGCAGCCGCAGCCAGGCCCATACGATTGAATAGGGTCATGCTCAGGTTCCTTTCATCAGAATTCGTAGGAGAAGCCCACGCGGTAGCGGGCCTGGCGCTGGTCAGTGTTCTTGTCGACATACACGTCGGCCACTTCCAGGTATGGGGTCAAGTAGTTGGTGAGTTTGTATTCGAACAGCAGCTTATTGCTGTAATTCTGGCGTGTACCGTCGAAGACAATCTGATTGCTGTATATCTGCTTGCGCCCGACACCGACCGACAACAGGCCAAACTTGTACTTGGCGCCCAACTCCAGCGCATCGTCGTGTTTATCCGCCTTGCCCTCTTCGTCATACCGCGTGAGTTTGTGGTAATACCCCGGGGTAATGGAGAACTTATCAGTGATGGCATAGGATACTTTCAACGACGGCTTATAGGATTTCTTATCCTTGCCGTCGGCATAGGTGAACTTGGGCTTGACCTTCCACTTGGCCCCCAACTTGTGGCTGTACTTGACCTTGGCCTTGAGTTCTTCCTTGGTCAGCCGCGAAAACGCCTTGCCCGGCTGGCCGTCGCTGTCAGGCGCGGTGGCCATCACCGCTTCGAAGGAGAACGCCAGGCCATTGTCCAGGGCCTGGGTCAGCATCACCTTGTCCTTATGCTCACGCTCCACTTCCGAATACTGGTGCTGGTAGTCCAGTTCCAGCGCCTGGGTGGTGCTAGAGGCAATGACCAGACCAATAAACGAATATCGCCTTAATGCTTTCTTATGATGTCCAGCGCTCAATTTCTTCATGTTTTTACCTGTTATTTTTATTGTGGATGACACGACAACTTTGCTGTTTTACGCGCACAGCGGTACGGCTTCCGATGACTCGGAACGGGTGAAACCAAGAGGTAGTCAGTTAGTTAACGGGGTATCGATCAAAAGCTGTTGTTTTCGTTTACGGCGGTGAACTTGCCCGGAAAACAGCGCGGTCATCAATACCGAAATCAGCGAAGCGCCCAGCCAGAACAGCGACAGGGTATGGAAGTCGTACAGCTTGCTGCCGTCCTGGGCCAGGGTGGTGCCGTGTTCGATCAACACCCCGGTGAGAATCTCGCCCGCCGCTGCCCCGGCGTAGCTGGCAATGCCGATCATGCCCAGCGCTGCACCGGCTGCGCTTTTGGCGGCAATGTCCACGGCCATCAAGCCGCCGAGAAAACACAGCAACGCGCCCATGGAAAGGCCGAACAACATCATGGCCAGCGCATCCAGCCAGTAGTGGCCCCCAGGCAGGAACAGAAACATCCCCAGCGACGCACTGTTCATCAAGCCGAACAGGATCGCCAGGCCATGACGCCGGCCATCGAAGAAGCGATCGGACACCAGCCCACTGAGGCCCGTGCCGACAATGCCGAATACACCGGTGATGGAGATCAGCGCCGAAGCCGACAATGTGTTGTAGCCCTTGGCGTTTTCAAGGAAGAACACGCCCCAGGAAATCACCGCATAGCGGCCGATATACATCAGGCAGGAGGCCAGGGCCAGCAGCCACAGCGCCGGATTTTTCAGGAGTGCCAATTGCGCGCCCCACTTGCCGACGGTCTTCAACAGCACTTCTTCGCGGCCACCGTCCACTTCTGCAAAGCCTGCGCTCTGCGGCGAGTCGGCCATGAACAGGTAGATCAGCAACATACCGAGCACGCCCATGGCAGTCGCCAGGAAATAGCCGTACTGCCAGCCCCAGGTGACGATCACGGCGGCGACTGCGATGTAGGTCAACGCCTCGCCCAGGCTGTGGGCAATCGACCAGAAGCCATAGAACGTGCCGCGCTCCTTGTCGGCGTACCAGCGCGACAACGACACCACGCACGGCCCCACGCCCATGGACTGGGCCCAACCGTTCAGACCCCAGGCCAGGGTGAGAATGATCGCGTTGGTGGTCAGGCCCATGCAGGCGTTGACCACCGCGCTGATCAACAACCCGAGCATCATGAAGCGCCGCACATTGGCATGGTCGGCCAGGAAGCCGTTGACCAGCTTACCCACGGCATAGGTGAAGAACAGCGCGGAACCGATCATGCCCAGTTGCGTTGGGCTGAGCAGGTTCTGCCCCACCAGCGCCGGCTTGGCCACATTGAAGGACAGCCGGCACACGTAGAACAGCGCATAGCTCAGGGACATGGATAAAAAGGTCAGCCAACGCACCCGGCGAAAACGTCGCCCATCGGGGTCGGCCACCAGAGGTCGCGCAGGCGCGGCATGGAACAAGGACAGCAGGGAATTCATGGCGGACAGTCTCCTATTGTTATTATTCGCTGTACGTTCAAACGCAGATCGTAAAAAGGGCTCAAGCCTCCAGTGACGGGCCGATCAACTCGGCCAGTTGCGGGTACACCTGGGCGCTGGCCACCAGCAACGGGTTGCCGCCGAGCAGACCATCACCGCGCAGGAAATCGCTGCAACGGCCACCGGCTTCACTGACCAGCACCAACCCCGCCGCACAATCCCAACTGTTGATATGGGTTTCGTAGTAGCCCACCAGGCGCCCAGCCGCGACGTAGGCGATCATCAGCGCGCCGGAACCATTGCGAATAAACATGCCGCCGCCCTCCAGCAAGCCAGTGAGAAACGGGATGAAGTGCTCCTTGCCACGCCGGTGGGAGGTGCCGACGCCGGTCACACCGTATCGAATATCGGCGGCCGGGCTGACCCGGATCGGCGTGTCATTCACATAGGCGCCCAGGCCGCGGCAGGCGTGGAACAGCTCGTTGTGGTTGGCGTCGGCCACGGCACCGAGCCAGGGTTGACCGTCCACCAGCAGGCCGATGGACACGCACCAGGTGTGCAGGCCATTGACGAAGCAACTGGTACCGTCAATGGGGTCGACCACCCACACACAACGCGCTTGCAAGCCGGCCGCGCCGCCCTCCTCGCCCACGAAGCCATCCTCGGGAAACTGCTCGGCCAGGCGCGCCTTGATAAACACCTCCAACTCGCGGTCGGCGATGCTGACCACGTCCTGGGGGACAGCCCCTTTATGTTCAACATGCAATTGCTCGCGCTGCTGGTAATACGTCATGCCACGCCGCGCGGCTTCCATCGCGACCTGACGCACCAGCGCGTAACGCGCGGCCAGATGATCGAGGCGCGGTAATGTCTCTGCTTGTGTCATAAGCCTTACCTTCAGCGTCGATTGCACACGTGTGCAATCGTTCGGGAAAAAAAAGTGAAGGCACGCCTTTTTGGGGAGGCCGGCCATTCACCGATTACTGCCCATACAACACGAAATAAATTTTCTCTTCAAGCTATTATTGAAATTTTATTTCTGAATTTTCGTCGTGCCGCGTTCGATCAAGGTCACAGGCACCGGCTCGAATTCAGCGACCCGCATGAAGTTCTCCCCCCGCGCGACAATAGCACCGACGGCGCGTTGCGCCAGTTGCACACTGTCCTGGCGCACGGTGGTCAGGTCGTAGGCCAATTGCGCAGCCTGGGCGATATCGTCAAAGCCGATCACCTGCACCTGTTGCGGCACCTGGAGGTGCAACGTAAAGCGCAATGCGTCCATCACCCCGAGTGCCAGCATATCGGTTGCACAGAAGATCGCGTCCGGTCCCTCCCCCTGGCTGAACAACGCCAGCAACGCCTGCATGCCGCCCTGATAACCCGGGGTTTCATTAAACACCGTCTGCGCCTCGACCCCCACCTCGGCCAGGCGCTGGGAAAACCCCAGCCAGCGCTCGCGGCTGCTGAAGTTATGCGCGCCCTGGCCCACAAACGCCAGGCGCCGCGCGCCGCCCTTGAGCAAGGCATCGGCAGCCATACGCCCACCGGCGCGGTTATCACTGCCCACCACTTCAGCCCCGGCCAGTTCATGGCCACGGTTGATCATCGCCACCGGAATCTGCCGATCCAGGTAATGCTGGACCACCGACAACGGCGGCGAGGCCGAGGTCAGGATCACCCCGGCAATCTGGTAGCTGAGCAACGCATGCAACGACTGCTCAAGCTGCGCCGGGTCATCGGCATTCATCAACAAGGGCATCAAGCCACGACGGCTCAGGCTATGGGCGATGGGGCTCAAGAGGCTGGCGCGAAACGCACTGTCGAAACCGGCAGTGACCACACCGACAAAGTTGCTGCTGCCCTTGTTCATGGTGCGGGCAATCATATTGACCTGATAACCCAGGGCCTTGGCCGAGGCCAGCACCTTTTCGCGGGTGGCGGGGGCCACGCTGGCACCCGGGGTGAACGTGCGCGACACCGCCGAGCGCGAAACACCGGCATGCCGGGCCACATCCAGGGACGTAATCACGTTTTTTTCAGAGGTGTCCATCGGCAATCGACCACTGCAAAAGAGCCGATACGGTAATGGCAAACGCAGCCCAGGGAAAGCGCGGCAATGGCGCATTCTTGAGGCTCGCGCGAAGCCGGTGCTACCATGCCCGACCGCCTGTCCTGGCAAGGAAACATCCCGTGCTCAGTTTCATAGATACGTTTCTCTTTTGGCGAGTGGCTGTTGTCGTCAGGCAAGGAGCCGCGACGACTCATAGCTCGCTAGGGGGAGGAGCGGCGACGCAGAATGGCGGCAACAGACGCCGTCAAAAAAAAACAGTATCTGTGAGACTGAGCACTTTATGAGCACCATTCGCGAGCGCAACAAAGAAAAGATCCTGCGGGCGGCCAGCGAGGAGTTTGCCGACAAGGGCTTCGCCGCGACCAAGACCAGCGACATCGCCGCCAAGGCCGGGTTGCCCAAGCCCAACGTCTATTACTACTTCAAGTCCAAGGACAACCTCTACCGCGAGGTGCTCGAGAGCATTATCGAGCCGATCCTGGCGGCTTCCACGCCGTTCAACCCCGAGGGTGAGCCTTCGGTGGTGCTCAGCAACTACATCCGCTCGAAAATCCGTATCTCCCGCGACCTGCCGTTCGCCTCCAAGGTGTTCGCCAGCGAAATCATGCATGGCGCCCCGCACCTGAGCACCGAGCAGGTTGAACAGCTCAACGCCCAGGCCAAGCACAATATCGACTGCATCCAGAGCTGGGTGGATCGCGGGTTGATTGCACCGATCGATCCAAATCACCTGATGTTCAGCATCTGGGCGGCGACGCAGACATATGCGGATTTTGACTGGCAGATCTCGGCGGTGACCGGCAAAGCCAAGCTGGATGAGGCCGATTATGAAGCCGCGGCGCAGACGATTATTCGGTTGGTGCTCAAGGGGTGTGAGCCGGACTGATACACCGGGGGGCCTGGGCCAATCGGGGGCAAGCCCCCTCCCACAATTTTGACCATGTTCGCAGTTCAAAATGTGGGAGGGGCTTGCCCCCGATGAGGCCCTGACAGTCACCCAATCCTCAAGCTGACACCCCCGCATCCGCCATCAACCCCACCCCCTCGATCGCCGTGATCGCACACTGCTCGTCAATATCCGACGTATCCCCACTGATCCCGATCGCCCCCAACACCAACCCCGCCTGATCGCGAATCAACACCCCGCCCGGTGCCGGCACCACGCTGCCCTGCCCCAGGCTGTTCAACGCCGCGATAAACGCCGGGCGCTGCTGCGCATCCAGCGCCAGCAGGCGTGAGCCTTTGCCCAAGGCGATCGCCCCCCAGGCCTTGCCGATGGCGATTTGCGGGCGCAGCAGGCTGGCACCGTCTTCCCGTTGCAAGGTGATCAAGTGACCGCCGCTGTCCAGTACCGCGATGGTCAGCGGCGCGGCTGAAATCGTACGGCCAGCGGTAAGGGCCTGGCTGGCCAGTTGGGTGGCAATTTTCAAGGTTAAAGCGCTCATGGTGCCGTCCTTATCTTGTTATGGGTAACGCCGTGGAGGTCTGTTTGATCAGATGCTCGATCAAACAAATAGAACACAATTATTTTATTTATTGTATACAATATTTCTTAACAAACCCTCCATCCGTCGAAAAACTGCCTTCCGACGAACGCAAAGGACCGCACATAAAATGCATTGACCTATGTCGCTCGCCGTGAATACACTTTGGACAAACACCACTTGTATACAATTACAAAACGCAAGAGGCACCAAAACAATGAGCAAAATGAGAGCAATCGAAGCCGCCGTTTTAGTGATGCGCCGTGAAGGCGTGGACACCGCCTTCGGTATCCCAGGCGCCGCGATCAACCCACTGTATTCGGCCTTGCAGAAAGTGGGTGGCATCGATCACGTCCTTGCTCGCCACGTTGAAGGCGCCTCGCACATGGCCGAGGGCTACACCCGCACCAAGGCCGGCAATATCGGCGTGTGCATCGGCACTTCGGGCCCGGCGGGCACCGATATGGTCACCGGCCTCTACAGCGCCTCGGCCGACTCGATCCCGATCCTGTGCATCACCGGCCAGGCGCCGCGGGCACGCATGCACAAGGAAGACTTCCAGGCCGTGGACATCACCAGCATCGTCAAGCCGGTGACCAAATGGGCAACCACCGTCCTGGAACCCGGCCAGGTGCCCTACGCGTTCCAGAAAGCCTTCTACGAAATGCGCTCCGGCCGCCCCGGTCCGGTGCTGATCGACCTGCCGTTCGACGTGCAGATGGCCGAGATCGAATTCGATATCGACGCCTACCAGCCACTGCCCCTGGCCAAACCCCTGGCCACACGCATCCAGGTGGAGAAAGCCCTGGCACTGCTGGACCAGGCCGAACGCCCGCTGCTGGTAAGCGGTGGCGGCGTGATCAACGCCGACGCCAGCGAGCTGCTGGTGGAGTTCGCCGAGCTGACCGGCATTCCAGTGATCCCGACCCTGATGGGCTGGGGCACCATCCCGGACGATCACCCGCTGATGGTGGGCATGGTCGGCCTGCAAACCTCCCACCGTTACGGCAACGCCACGCTGCTCAAGTCAGATGTGGTGCTGGGCATCGGCAACCGCTGGGCCAACCGCCACACGGGCTCGGTGGAGGTGTACACCCAGGGGCGTAAATTCATTCACGTCGACATCGAGCCGACGCAGATCGGCCGCGTCTTCACCCCCGACCTGGGTATTGTTTCCGACGCGGGCGCCGCCCTGACGATGTTTATCGAAGTGGCCCGCGAGTGGAAAGCCGCAGGCTTACTCAAGGACCGCAGCGCCTGGCTGCATGATTGCCAGCAGCGCAAAGCCACCCTGCACCGCAAGACCCACTTCGACAACGTGCCGGTCAAGCCGCAACGGGTGTACGAAGAGATGAACCAGGTGTTCGGCAAAGACACCTGCTACGTCAGCACCATCGGCCTGTCGCAGATTGCCGGCGCGCAATTCCTGCACGTCTACCAGCCACGCCATTGGATCAACTGCGGCCAGGCTGGCCCATTGGGCTGGACCATCCCGGCAGCGCTGGGCGTGGTCAAGGCCGACCCGAGCCGCAAAGTGGTGGCGCTGTCCGGCGACTATGACTTCCAGTTCATGATCGAAGAGCTGGCCGTGGGCGCGCAGTTCAAGCTGCCGTACATCCACGTGGTGGTGAACAACTCCTACCTGGGGCTGATCCGCCAGGCCCAGCGTGGCTTTGAAATGGACTACTGCGTGCAGCTGTCCTTCGACAACCTCAACGCCCCGGAACTCAACGGCTATGGCGTGGACCACGTCGCGGTTGCCGAAGGCCTGGGGTGCAAGGCCCTGCGCGTGTTCGAGCCGAGCCAGATTGCGCCGGCGTTGCGCAAGGCCGAGGCGATGATCGAAGAATTCAAGGTCCCGGTGATCGTTGAGATTATTCTGGAGCGCGTGACCAATATTTCCATGGGCACCGAGATCAACGCCGTCAATGAATTCGAAGACCTGGCCTTGGTCGGCAATGATGCGCCGACCGCCATTTCCCTGCTCGATTAAGGAGAACCCTATGCCGCGCTTCGCCGCCAACCTGTCCATGCTGTTTACCGAACAGGACTTTCTTGCTCGCTTCAAAGCCGCTGCCGAGGCAGGCTTCAGTGGGGTGGAATACCTGTTCCCCTACGAGTTCAGCTCAGCCGACATCAAGGCACAGTTGGATGCCCATGGCCTGACCCAAGTGCTGTTCAACCTGCCGGCCGGTGACTGGGCCAAGGGCGAACGCGGCCTGGCCTGCCACCCGGATCGGGTCGAGGAATTCCGCGCGGGGGTCAACTTGGCCATCGCCTATGCCCAGGTGCTGGGTAATACGCAGGTCAACTGCCTGGCGGGTATCCGGCCCCAGGGCGTTGATGATGCAACCCTGGAAAAAACCTTTGTCGCCAACCTCAAGTACGCCGCCGACAAACTGCAAGCAGTGGGCATCAAGCTGGTGATGGAGGCGATCAATACCCGTGATATTCCAGGCTTCTACCTGAATAACACCGCCCAGGCCCTGTCGATCCGCGAGCAGGTGGGCAGTGCCAACCTGTTCCTGCAATACGACATCTATCACATGCAAATCATGGAAGGTGATCTGGCCCGCACCATGGCCGCGCACCTGAGTGAGATCAACCATATCCAGCTGGCGGATAACCCGGGGCGTAATGAGCCGGGGACTGGGGAGATCAACTATCGCTTCCTGTTCGAACATCTGGATCGGATTGGGTACCAGGGTTGGGTGGGCTGTGAGTACAAGCCGTTGACCACCACCGAAGCGGGTTTGGGTTGGCTCAAAACCCATAACGCCATCTGACAGGCACCACCCAAAACCAAAATGTGGGCGGGGGCTTGCCCCCGATGGCGGCGAGTCAGTCAACACCATTTCGTCTAACACACCGCTATCGGGAGCAAGCCCCCTCCCACCTTGAATCTGCGGTGTCTGGCGGACCGCGCTAATAAAAAGAGGATTTCATCATGGCTAAAATCGGATTTATCGGCACCGGCATCATGGGCCAACCCATGGCTGCCAACCTGCAAAAAGCCGGTCACCAACTGTTCCTGTCCGAGCATCACGGCAAGGCGCCAGAAGCACTGATCGCAGCCGGTGCCGTGGCCCTGGCCAACCCGCAGCAAGTTGCCCAGGAAGCCGAGTTCATCATCGTCATGGTGCCCGACACCCCGCAGGTCGATGACGTGCTGTTCCGCGCCGACGGCGTGGCTGCCGGGTTGTCGCCGAACAAGGTGGTGATCGACATGAGCTCGATCTCGCCCACTGCGACCAAAGCGTTCGCCGCCAAGATCAACGAGACCGGCGCACAGTACCTGGATGCCCCGGTGTCCGGCGGTGAAGTCGGCGCCAAGGCCGGCACCTTGAGCATCATGGTCGGCGGCGAACCGCAGACCTTTGAGCGTGCCCTGCCGCTGTTCCAGGCCATGGGCAAGAACATCACCCTGGTCGGTGGCAATGGCGATGGCCAGACCGCCAAGGTGGCCAACCAGATCATCGTCGCGCTGAATATCCAGGCGGTGGCCGAAGCGCTGCTGTTCGCGGCCAAAAACGGCGCCGACCCGGCCAAGGTACGTGAAGCGCTGATGGGTGGCTTTGCCTCGTCGAAGATCCTCGAAGTGCACGGCGAACGCATGATCAAGGGCACCTTCGATCCGGGCTTTCGCATCAACCTGCATCAGAAGGACCTGAACCTGGCGCTGGCCGGGGCCAAGGAACTGGGGATCAACCTGCCGAACACCGCCGGCACCCAACAGGTATTCAGCACCTGCACGGCGATTGGCGGCGGTAACTGGGATCACTCGGCGTTGATCAAGGGGTTGGAGCATATGGCGAATTTCTCGATTCGCGATAAATAACCCCTCTACACAGTCCCCTGTAGGAGCGAGCGCGCTCGCGAAAAACCCGAGAGCGCCACTGGGTATCAGGTTACCCGCGTTATCGTTAACGACCTTCGCGAGCAAGCTCGCTCCTACAGGTTGCACCACCTTTCCAATAATAAAAATTCCCCGGAGCCCGCTTATGTCGGTCGATCCGCAACACCTGCTTCGCGAGCTGTTTGCCACAGCCATCGACGCTGCCCACCCCCGGCAAGTCCTTGAACCCTACCTGCCCGCCGACCGCAGCGGTCGGGTGATCGTGATCGGCGCCGGCAAAGCCGCGGCCGCCATGGCGCTGGTGGTGGAAAATTGCTGGCAAGGTGAAGTCAGCGGCCTGGTGGTCACCCGCTATGGCCACGGCGCGCCGTGCCAGAAAATCGAAGTGGTCGAAGCCGCGCATCCGGTCCCGGATGCGGCCGGACTGGCCGTGGCCAAGCGAGTGCTCGAACTGATCAGCCACCTTGGCGAAGACGATCGCGTGATCTTCCTGCTCTCTGGTGGCGGCTCTGCCCTGCTGGCCCTGCCCGCCGAAGGCATCAGCCTGGCCGACAAACAGGCCGTCAACAAGGCCCTGCTCAAGTCCGGCGCGACCATCGGCGAGATGAACTGCGTACGCAAGCATCTCTCGGCGATCAAGGGCGGGCGGCTGGCCAAGGCCGCCTGGCCGGCGACGGTCTATACCTATGCAATTTCCGATGTGCCGGGTGACCAGGCCACGGTCATCGCTTCCGGCCCGACCGTTGGCGACCCAAGTACGTCACAACAGGCCCTGGCGATCCTCAACCGCTACGGCATCGACACCCCGGCATCCGTGCGCAGCTGGTTGCAAAACCCGGCGTCAGAAACCATCAAGCCCGGCGACCCGATACTGACCCGCAGCCACTTCCAACTGATCGCCCGCCCCCAGCAATCCCTGGAAGCCGTCGCGGTTAAAGTGCGCCAGGCCGGTTTCAGCCCGCTGATCCTCGGCGACCTCGAGGGCGAAGCGCGGGAGGTGGCCAAGGTGCACGCCGGTATCGCGCGGCAGATCGTGCAGCACGGCCAACCGCTGGCGGCGCCGTGCGTGATCCTCTCGGGGGGCGAAACCACCGTCACCGTACGTGGCGATGGCCGTGGCGGGCGCAATGCGGAATTCCTGCTGAGCCTCACCGATAGCCTCAAGGGCTTGCCCGGCGTGTACGCCCTGGCCGGCGACACTGACGGCATCGACGGCTCGGAAGACAACGCCGGCGCCATCATGACCCCGTGCAGTTACGCGCGTGCCGAAGCGCTGGGCCTTTCAGCCAGCGATGAGTTGGATAACAACAACGGCTACGGCTACTTCGCCGCCCTCGACGGCTTGATCATCACCGAACCGACCCGCACCAACGTCAACGATTTTCGCGCCATTCTGATTCTTGAGACTGCCCAACATGACGCCTGACAAGAAAGTCAAAATCCTCGCCACCCTGGGCCCGGCCACCGACGGTATCGATCACATCCGCGAACTGGTGGAAGCCGGGGTGAATATCTTCCGCCTCAACTTCAGCCACGGCGAGCATGCCGATCACGCCCAGCGCTACCAATGGATTCGCCAGGTGGAGCGCCAGCTCAATTACCCGTTGGGCATCCTCATGGACCTGCAAGGGCCGAAGCTGCGGGTCGGGCGTTTTGCCGAGGGCAAAGTGCAACTGGTGCGTGGCCAGGCGTTGCGCCTGGACCTGGACCCGACGCCGGGTGACCAGTGCCGGGTCAACCTGCCCCACCCGGAAATCATCAAGGCCCTGGAACCGGGCATGGACCTGCTGCTGGACGACGGCAAACTGCGCCTGCGGGTGATCACCAGGCACACCGATGCCATCGACACCACCGTACTCAATGGCGGCGAACTGTCTGACCGCAAAGGCGTGAACGTCCCACAGGCGCTGCTGGAACTCAGCCCGCTGACCGCCAAGGATCGTCGTGACCTGAGTTTCGGCCTGGAGCTGGGCGTGGACTGGGTGGCACTGTCATTCGTACAGCGCCCGGAAGACATCCGCGAAGCCCGCGAGCTGATTGGCGACAAAGCCTTCCTGATGGCCAAGATCGAGAAGCCTTCGGCCGTGCAGCGCCTGCACGAAATTGCCGAACTGAGCGATGCGATCATGGTGGCCAGAGGCGACTTGGGCGTGGAGGTACCGGCCGAAAGCGTGCCGCAAATCCAGAAGGACATCATCAGCACCTGCCGCCAGTTGGGCAAACCGGTGGTGGTGGCCACGCAGATGCTTGAATCCATGCGCTTCTCCCCGGCGCCGACCCGCGCCGAAGTCACCGATGTTGCCAATGCGGTAGCCGAAGGCGCAGATGCGGTGATGCTGTCGGCGGAGACGGCGTCGGGCGAGTACCCACTGGAAGCCGTGCAGATGATGAGCAAGATCATCCGCCAGGTGGAAAACGGCCCGGACTACCAGGCCCAACTCGACGTCAGCCGGCCCAAGGCGGATGCCACGGTGTCGGATGCCATCAGCTGCGCGATCCGGCGCATCAGCAGCATCCTGCCGGTGGCGGTGCTGGTGAACTACAGCGAGTCGGGCAGCTCCAGCTTGCGCGCGGCGCGGGAACGGCCGGTGGCGCCGATCCTCAACCTCACGCCGAACCTCTCGACCGCGCGACGCTTGAGCGTGGCGTGGGGCGTGCACTCGGTGGTCAATGACCGGCTGCGCCAGGTGGATGAAGTGTGCTCGACGGCGCTGGAGATCGCCCAGGCCCAGGGCATGGCGCAACGCGGGGATACCTTGGTGATTACCGCCGGGGTGCCATTTGGGCAGCCGGGGTCGACCAACTCGCTGCGCATCGAGACGCTGATCTAGCGCCTGTCAGGGCCCCATCGGGGGCAACTCGGTCCCACTGAATACCCACCATGCCCAACCCAACCTGCCCCGACTGGGCCGAAGCCCTGCTCAACGGCTTCAGCCAGATTGTCCTGCAACGCCATCCGCTGTGCGGCCTGCTGTGCCTGCTGGCAATCCTGATCGGCGCCCCGGCTTTGCTCGGTGGCGCGCTGCTGGGTGGCGTGGCGGGCTTGCTCACGGCCCAGCGTCGCGGTTATCCCAAGGCTGAGCGCCAGGCCGGGCTTTATAGCTACAACGGCGTGTTAGTGGGCGTGTTGATCAGTCAGCAGTTCGCCTGGACGGCCGTGCTGCCACCGTTGATCCTGGCGTGCGGCGGCTTGAGTGCGATCCTGATGCGGCAATGGTTGAAACGCGCCAGCCAGCCCGATGACTTGCCGGCCTATACCGCGCCTTTTGTCGGCCTGGGTTGGTTGCTGCTGGGAACAGTCCCCGCGAGCACGCTTACCCCGGCCCAACCCGACATCGTTTCCCTCAGCGCCGCGCCGTTGACCGGGCTCGCGCAAATCATGCTGTTGGATCAGCCCCAGGCCGGCGCCCTGATTGCCCTCGGCCTGTGGCTGGCGAATCGACGCTCCGCGATATGGGCCTTGACCGGCACCAGTGCCGGCGTGCTGCTTGCGCTGTGGCTGAAGGAGCCCACCAGCGCCCTGCTCGGCCTGCACAGCTACAACCCTGCGCTGGCGGCGTTGGCGCTCAGCCAGGTGCGTTGCCAAGCGTGGCTGCCGCTGCTTGGCATCCTGCTGACCATCATCCTCACGCCCGGCTTTGCCGCCCTGCACCTGCCAGCGCTGACCGCGCCGTTCATCCTCGCCTGCTGGCTGGTGCGCGCCAGCCTTCGCGTGCTTCGGAAACCGCGCATGGACAGCCCCTTTGAATCCCCCTAGGCTTGCTCGATATTCGATTCAGGCGGGCTTTATGGACAGCAACAACGACTGGCGTCAGCGACTCTACGTCATGGTTTTTCAGAGCGACACCGTCGCCGGACGGCGCTTCGACGGCATCCTGCTGTTGATCATCCTCGCCAGCCTGGTGATCGTGATGCTCGACAGCATCGACCAGATCCACCAGAACTACGCCGATGTGCTGGCCTACATTGAATGGGGCTTTACGCTGATCTTCCTGATCGAGTACGGGTTGCGCCTGTACTGCTCGCCCAAGCCGTTGCGCTACGCCTTCAGCTTTTACGGGCTGGTGGATTTGCTCGCCATCGTGCCCGGCATCCTTGCGCTGTATTACAGCGACGCGCAGTACCTGCTGATCATCCGCATCATCCGCATGCTGCGGATTTTCCGCGTGCTCAAGCTCAGCCCCTACCTCAAGCAGGCCAACTACCTGATGGCGGCGCTGCGCGGCAGCAAGCAGAAGATTGTGGTGTTCCTGGTGAGCGTGTGCACCCTGGTGACGGTGTTCGGCACCTTGATGTACGTGATCGAAGGCCCGGAACACGGCTTTACCAGTATCCCCAAAGGCATCTATTGGGCGATCGTGACCCTGACCACCGTGGGCTTCGGCGATATCGTGCCAAAGACACCGCTGGGCCAGGTGATTTCCTCGCTGGTGATGATCACCGGTTACTCGATCATTGCCGTGCCCACGGGTATTTTTACCGCGGAGCTGGCCAGTGCCATGCGTGGCGAGCAACTGCACACCGACTGCCCGGTGTGCAAGAAGGACAGCCACGAGCCCAACGCAGCATTTTGCTCGCGCTGCGGCAGCAATCTTTTTAAGAAAGTGGAATAAGCAAAGTTCTTTTTAATCTTTAAACGACTATGCCGCCCCAGCTATAGTCGCTGGCAATGTGCCTCCCCCTCTTCTCGAACAACAAGGAATGAGCAGTGAAAAAATTCGTTAGCGCCTCTCTCCTGGCCGCCGGCCTTGCCCTGGCGGGCGCCGTCCAGGCTGCACCGGTCACCCTGCTCAACGTCTCCTATGACGTGATGCGCGACTTCTACAAGGACTACAACGCCGCCTTCCAGAAGCACTGGGAAGCCGAGCACCCGAACGACAAGCTGACGTTGCAGATGTCCTTCGGCGGTTCCAGCAAACAAGCGCGCTCGGTGATCGACGGCCTGCCGGCTGACGTGATCACCATGAATATGGCCACTGACATCAACGCCCTGGTCGACAACGGCAAGCTGGTACCGGACAACTGGGTAACACGCCTGCCGAACAACAGCGCACCGTTCACCTCCGCCACCGTGTTTATCGTGCGCAAGGGCAACCCCAAAGCCCTGAAAGACTGGCCTGACCTGCTCAAGGATGGCGTGCAAGTGATCGTGCCCAACCCGAAAACCTCGGGTAACGGCCGCTACACCTACCTGTCGGCCTGGGGTTATGTGCTCAAGAACGGCGGTGATGAAGAGAAGGCCAAGGCGTTTGTCGGCAAGCTGTTCAAGCAAGCGCCAGTGCTGGATACCGGCGGCCGTGCAGCCACCACCACGTTCATGACCAACCAGATCGGCGACGTGCTGGTGACCTTTGAAAACGAAGCGGAAATGATCGCCCGTGAATTCGGCCGCGATCAATTCGAAGTGATCTACCCAAGCGTCTCCGCCGAGGCCGAGCCGCCGGTGTCCGTGGTCGACAAAGTGGTCGAGAAAAAAGGCACCCGCGTGGCCGCTGAAGATTACCTGAAGTACCTGTGGTCGCCAGAAGGCCAGGAAATCGCGGCCAACAACTACCTGCGCCCACGTGACCCGAAGGTGCTGGCCAAGTACACCGACCGCTTCCCGAAAGTCGACTTCCTGTCGGTGGAGAAGACTTTTGGTGACTGGCGTACCGTGCAGAAGACCCACTTCAATGATGGTGGGGTGTTCGACCAGATCTATTCCGGTCAATAACTGAAGAAACGCGGTAAACATGTGGGAGGGGGCTTGCCCCCGATGGCAGTGCATCAGTGAGACATCTGTCGACTGACACTCCGCCATCGGGGGCAAGCCCCCTCCCACATTTAGTTTTGTGGTTGGTGTTACATCGGCGGTGTCACGCCATCCTTGCCGGCGGAAATCGCCTGGGCCGTGATCGTTCCGTCCTTGCCCTGTGCCGCGAACAACACCACCTTGACCCCCGGTTTAAGCAAGCTACGGTCTCCTGGCTCCAGGTTGACGATCGGCACATCCTCCGGCACCACAATCTTCTGCTCGCCGCCCTTGTACTTCACCGTCAATGTGCGCCCGTTACTGACGACCAGGTCGCCGACGGTGCCGTTGGTCATGCTGCTGCCTTCCTTCAGGTCGAACGCCCGATGCCCGTCACCCGTGCCGGCCATCGCCGGTGGGAACACGTGGACTTCCAGGGCGGTCAGGGTGCCGTCGGCGTTGGGCATGGCGGCCGAGCCGATGTAGCTGCCCGGTTTGATCTCATCGATCTTGGCCAGGGTCACGGCGCGGACCTGGGTGGCCTGGGTCAGGTGCACAGTCACCTCTTCACCACTGTTGACCTTGACGTGCATGGCGTCGCCGTCCATCGCGGTGATGGCGCCGCGCACGCCTACCCGCGGCGCCTCCGCGGCGTGGGCGAGGCCGACGGCCATCGCGGCGGCCAGGCTTGACGCCAGGAGCATCTTGTTCAGCGTGATCTTCATGGCACTGGATTTCCTGTTTCGGCAGTTATGACTGAATGTATCATTGCCCTTCGACCCGAAAATTAACGTTTCAGTCATTAATGCCCGGCATGAGTGTTATCACCACAAACGGCCTACTGCCCGCCGGGCCTTGTCTTTATTCTCGCTCGCCATCTTCCTTCGCTTTTATGAGAACACCATGAACGCTACCTCATACGCTGCAAGCACCATGACCCGCGGGATGGTGATGCTGTTTGCGTTTTGCTGCGGCGCCATCGTCGCCAATATCTACTATGCACAACCGATCATCGAACTCATCGCACCGGACATCGGCCTGACGCCGGCGATGGCCAGCCTGATCGTATCGCTGACGCAAATCGGCTACGCCCTGGGCCTGTTTTTCCTGGTCCCCCTGGGTGACTTGCTGGAGAACCGCAAGCTGATGATCGCCACCACCGTGGTAGCCATTGCCAGCCTGTTGGGCGCGGCGTTCACCGAGCAGCCGAACTTGTTCCTGCTGGTGTCGCTGCTGATCGGCTTCAGTTCGGTGTCGGTGCAGATCCTGATCCCATTGGCCGCGCACCTGGCGCCGGCCGAGTCGCGGGGACGGGTGGTGGGCAGCATCATGGGCGGCCTGCTGCTGGGCATCCTGCTGGCACGGCCGGTGTCCAGCGTGGTGGCGGATCATTTTGGCTGGCGGGCGATGTTCATGGCGGCGGCAGCGTTGATGGCGTTTATCAGCGTGGTGCTGATGCTGACCATCCCCAAGCGTCAACCGGATCACTCCGCCAGTTACGGCCAACTGCTGCGCTCCCTCGGCACCTTGCTGCGTGATCAACCGCTGCTGCGCCAACGCGCCTTTTATCAAGGCTGCATGTTCGCCACCTTCAGCCTGTTCTGGACCGCCGCCCCGCTGGAGTTGGTGCGCAACCACGGCCTGAGCCAGACCCAGATTGCGATCTTCGCCCTGGTCGGCGCCATCGGTGCCATCGCCGCCCCCATCGCCGGGCGCCTGGCCGATGCCGGCCACACCCACCGTGCTTCGCTGCTGGCCATGATCTTTGCGGTGTTGAGCTTCCTGCCGGCCTTCGTCCACCCGCTGTACAGCGTGATCGGCCTGGCGGTGACCGGCGTGGTCCTGGACTTCTGCGTACAGATGAACATGGTCCTCGGCCAACGCGCCATCTACGCCCTTGACGCCAACAGCCGCAGCCGCCTGAACGCGCTGTACATGACCAGCATTTTCATCGGCGGCGCCTTCGGTTCGGCGATTGCCAGCAGCGTGTACGAACACGGCGGCTGGCTGGGCGTGATGCTGGTGGGCAGCGCGTTCCCGTTGCTGGCGTTACTGCGCTTCCTCAGTGCATCGCGGCAGGCGGCGGTCGCCACCGCCTAAGAGCGCACCAACTTCTCCAAAGCCGCGTCCGCCAGAAATGACGAGCGGCTTTTGACCTTGTGCTCGCGCACATACCGGTCGATGCGCTGGATGACATAGCCGGGCAAGGTCACATTGACCTTCTCGGTCTTGCCCAGATAGGGCGAGATGTCCAACTCCAGCATCCCCCAGCCCATCCCCGCATAGTCTGCGTGGGCGTAATGATCGGCCACCGACGTGGGCATCGGAATCACCCCACCCTCTGCGGCGATCTCCTGCAGCCGGATGTGCGCGACCTCCACAGCAGCGTTGTACGCTTCTTCAAAACTGTCCCCGGCAGTGACGGCGCCTGGAATATCGGGGATCTGGATACCGGTAGCGGTGAAGTCATCGCCCCATTCGATACAGATTGGGTATTGCATGAATGCTCTCCTTAAAACTGAAACAACCCGGCGCGTTTCCTGATGCTTCTGACGGTGCCCAGCGGCAGATCCTTCTTGGGATGCGCACGGGATCTATGGGCGGTGTTCCCCACAGGCAGGATGACGAGCGCCAAGGCGCGGGCGTTTGTGGAATATGTGGAAGGGTTATTGGCTTAGCACTGCACGCTTGAACCGTGGGATAGGTCCATTCAACCACTATCAGGATGTGCCAGCACTGCCTCGACGCTCCTGGTGCGGCTGGCGATCCACATCCGGAGGTCGGTGTCGAATAACAGCTCGTCGACGCGGCGCAAACGTGCGTAATAGTCGTAAGGGTCGGCATGGGGCACACCCTGAAACCCCCCGGTACGCGCCGGCGCACTCGACCGGGATTTGCCGCACGTTACCGGCCCAGCAGGGTCAAGCACACGCCGAGTGCCCTTGGTCGAGGCAGCACAGCAGACGCTCGACGGTGTGCTCCAATGGGCCGGAGTTATCCAGCACAAACAGTCCTGCCTCATTGCCGGCGATCAGTTGCGCGGTGAACCGCGCATTGCGCGCCAGGCGTTCTTCAATATCTGGCAAAGACTCACGCCCACGCGCAATCAGGCGCTGGCGCAACACGACCTGGTCAACCGTCAGCAACAACACCAGCAACGTCGGGTAGCGCTCACGGGTTTGCGCCAGGTGCGCACGGGAGCCATTGACCAACACGTCCTCCCCCGCCGCCAGCCACTCGTCAATTTGCCTGGGAATCCCGTAGGACAGCCCATTGGCCTGCCAGCTCAGGGCAAACGCGCCCTCGGCCTCCATCGCGGCAAACTGTTCGGGGCTCACCCCTTGCGCGGCCTCGCCCACGGCTTCCGCCGAACGGGTAATCACGCGGCGCACCAAGCGGCAGCCGCGCTCGGCCAAGCGGGGTCGTGCCGCATCCAGCAGGCTGTCCTTGCCCGAACCCGATGGCCCGATGAGATAGATCAACCTGCCTGCCATGAAAACACCCTCTTTGCTTGTCGCCATATGTGTTGCACTACAGGACGCCTTTACAGCTCTGGGCTTGCCGTCGGCTGCTCGCGTCGTCATCACTGGAAAGTCTATCCAGCAACCGTTGGGTCGCCAGGCCGGAGGTGGCCACACTACCCGAGTACGCCCCACCGCGCATCACGTTCGACGCGGCCATCATTGGGCGAAAGCGGTCGATTCCATACCGACCCAGCAGCGAGGGAATGTCGGCACATCCGCCGATATAGCCTGGGCCGGGGCAAAACAAGACTTTTCCTACGGCTCGCCCTGGATCGGGCACGCATGATGTCGAGCGAGCTGTACGCAGGAGGGCATGCCCCTGCCGGGTTTCCATCCCCCGGCGCCCAATCTGCGTACGGCTCGTTCTTTCTTATGCCGCCTCATCGTTAGGACCGGCGCTACACAGATTTCGGGTGGCGTTCGATCACCTCTCCGCGCCGTGGCTTGATAGCGCGCAGATCTAAACCCTGATGCCAGTCAGTCAAGAGATAGAACGAACAAAGAGTAACCTGTGGCGAGCGGGCTTGTTGTGGCGAGCGGGCTTGCCCCGCGTTGGGCTGCGAAGCGGCCCCAATAAGGCCACCGCGTTTCTCCAGGCATATTAAATCGCCAGGTTTTGGGGCTGCTTCGCAGCCCAACGCGGGCAAGCCCTAATGCCGTTCAGTTAAGCGTACATCGCCTTCTGTAGGAGCGAGCTTGCTCGCGAAAAACGTCAACGATAACGCGTGTTTCCTGAGTGAACGCGGCGCCTGTGAGTTCTTCGCGAGCAAGCTCGCTCCTACAAAAAAGCCTTAACTGAACGGCATTAGGGCAAGCCCGCTCGCCACAACAAGCCCGCTCAGCACAGCAAGCACGCTCGGCACAGTTACAGGGTAATGACTGGCATTACCCGAAGGTCGGCTTTTGTCATTGGGCGTACTGCCTGCTCAACCCCGGCGGCACGCCGTGCACGTCGGTGTCTTCCCAAGGCCCGTTGGGGCTGATGGAGCGGCTCCAGCCGTTGCTCCAGCGGTAGTAGGTGCGCTGGCGGTAGAAGGTGTCAGGCTGGTCGTCCAGTACGTATACCTGCATCTTGCCGTCCCAGTGGCTGGCGGCGCCGGGGGGTGGGGCGAAGGTGGGTGACGAGGTTGGCACAGGTTTCGGTGCCGGGGTCACCGGGCCGGAGGGCCTGGTGCTCGGCTGGGTCGATGGGCCCGGCGGGATGGTCGGGCCGGTGGGCGCGGGAGGTCGGTGGACCGCACAAGCGCTCAGCCCCAGTACCAGGCTGAGCAAGGTGATACGTGCAAATGCGGTCATAGGCGTTTCCTCGAATTACTGGTCCGGACTGTCGATGGTCAGCTGCTGCAGCGCAGTGGTGGTGCTGGCCAGGGGTTGGCTGCGGCCGATCCATTCGCCTGTGGTCGGTTGACCGGCCCGGGATATGCGCGCAACCAGTTGGACTTCGGGGAAGTTGGACAGTTTCAACTGCGGCATCATCGCGTCGGCATCGCCCAGTTCGACGGTGACGGGCAAGTCGGCGACGGTCACGCGCTTGGCCGCCAAAGGCGCCGGCGGGCCAGAGACCGCGCGGGCGAAGATGAAAACGCTGTCGCCCGGCAGGGATTTGGCCTTCACGTCGGCGGACAGATCCACGCGAACTTTCAGCGTCGCCTTAGGCGCTTGGGCGACGGTGCCACCGCTCTCTTTCAGCTTCTCTGCCGCGCGGTCAATCCCGCCTTGCAGGGCGACACGGGAATTATCTTCCGGGGGCAGTTGGGCCAGCAGGCGGCTCCAGTAGTCGATCGCTTCCTGATAGCGCTGGCCTTCAAACGCGGCAATACCGAGCAGGCCGAGGCTGGTGACTTCCTTGGGGTCCAGCTTCAGGGCTTCGTCGGTCAGGGCCTGGATTTTGGGCGACCACTGTTTGTTGTCGGCGAAGTACTGGGCCTGGGCCCATTGCCCCAACAGCTCAGGCTGGCGCCCGGCCAGGGCCACGGTGCGCTCGAAGACTTTGGCGGCATCGGCCGAACGGTCTTGTGCCATGTAGGCACGCCCGAGGAAGTACAGGCCTTCGGCAGAGTCCGGTTGCGCGGCGGCAGCACGTTCCAGGCGGCGGGTCATGTCTTGCATGGACACCGGCGGCTGGGAGAATTCGCGAGTCAGTTCGACCTTGTCGCTGGCGCCATAATGCAGGTAAAGCACAACGCCCAGCACCGGCACCAGGAACGCCGCCAACAATGGCAAGGGTTTGCCCAGGCGCGACTCGCGGGGTTTTTCCACGCCTTCGGTGTCGGCCAGCAGCTCGCGGGCAGCTTCGGCGCGGCCGGTGTCGAGTTGCGCGGCGTTGAGTACGCCTTCGTCCTGCTGCACTTGCAGCTCGGCCACGCGTTCTTGGTAGAGCGCCACGTTCAGCGCCGTGCGGTCCTCTTCACGCTGGGCACGGCGGCCGCGCAACACAGGGATCAATAGGAAACTCAGGGCAATCAGAAGCAGCAACCCGGCTGCGAGCCAGAAATCAATCATCAGTCTTGGTGTCCAGCAATTGGTCGAGGCGTTTACGCTCTTCGGGGGATAGCGCGTCGGAGCCATCGGTAGGCGCGGCGCGGCGACGGCGGACAATCACGGCCATGACGACCACCCCGGTCAGCAGCAGCCCGGCGGGGCCGAACCAGAGCAGCGCGGTCTTGCCGGTGAGGGCCGGTTTGTAGCGCACGAAATCACCGTAGCGGTCGACCATGAAGTCGATGATCTGCTGGTTGTCCTTGCCCTCCCCCAGCATGCGGAAGATCTCTTTGCGCAGGTCGGCGGCGATCGGCGCGTTGGAATCGGCAATGTCCTGGTTCTGGCACTTGGGGCAGCGCAGTTCCTTGGTCAATTCGCGGAAACGTTCGCGGTCAGCGTCCTTGGCAAATTCGTACGTGTCGATGGCGGCATGGGCCACACCGGCCAAGCCCAGCGCCAGTACGGCAGCGGCTAACAGACGCTTCATGGCTTGGCCTCGTCGACCAGTGCCTGGTACTTGGCGGCCAGTTGCTCACGCCACACCACCTCGTCGATCACGCCGACGTATTTGTCGCGAATCACACCCTTGGCGTCGATAAAGAAGGTTTCCGGGGCACCGTAGACGCCGAGGTTCAAACCGAGGTTGCCGTCTTCATCGCGGATATCCAACTGGTATGGGTTGTGGAACTCGGCCAGCCATTTCAAGGCCGCCGCGTTGTCGTCCTTGTAGTTGATGCCGTAGATCACCACCCCCTTCTCGGCAAGCTTGTTCAGCACCGGGTGTTCGACGCGGCAGGAGATGCACCAGGTGCCCCACACGTTGACCAGCGCCGGTTTGCCCAGCAGGTCGGCCTGGGTCAGGGTTTTATCGCCCTGTACCGTCGGCAGGTTGAAGGCAGGGAACGGCTTGCCGATCATGGCCGAGGGCAACTCGGCCGGGTTCAGGTACAACCCGCGATACAGGAACACCGCCATCAGCAGGAACACCGCCAGCGGCACGACCATCAACCAACGCTTCATACCGCCGCTCCTTGCAGACCGAGGGCTTCACGCACCCGGCTCTTGACCTTGACCCGATAGCGCCGGTCCAGCGCCGCGAGCAAACCACCGACCGCCGTGATCAACCCACCGAACCAGATCCAGCGCACGAACGGTTTGACATGCACGCGCACCGCCCAGGCGCCATCACCCAGTGGCTCACCCAGGGCGACGTAGAGGTCACGGGTGAAACCGGCGTCGATCCCGGCTTCGGTCATCATCGAGCTCTGCACGGTATACAAGCGTTTTTCCGGGTGCAGCACGGCCACTTCCTTACCGTTGCGCACGACGCGGATGGTGCCTTTGTCGGAGGTGAAGTTCGGCCCTTCGAAGTGCTTGGCGCCTTCGAAGATGAAGTGATAACCGGCCAGGTCCATGGACTCGCCCGGTGCCAGGCGCAGGTCGCGCTCGGCGCTGTTCTGGCTGGAGAGCACGACGCCCAGGGCGCACACGGCGATGCCGATGTGGGCGATCTGCATGCCCCAGTAGCTGCGGGTCAGGGTCGGCAGGCCATTGATCAGGCCCTTGTGCCGGGTCTTGTCGACAATATCGCGCACACCGGCCAGCAACACCCAGGCGGCGAGCAGGAAGGTGGCCAGTACTGCCCAGTTGAAATCGCCATAGGCGATTCCGGCGATCACCGCCAAGGCGACGCTGCCCAGCAGCACTGGCATCAGCATGCCCGCCAGCCATTTGACCGGGGTGTCTTTCCAGCGCACCAGCACGCCGACCGCCATCACCACCATCAACAGGCCCATCAACGGGATAAACAACGCGTTGAAGTACGGCGGCCCGACGGACAGCTTGGCGCCGCTCAGCGCATCCAGCACCAGCGGGTACAGGGTGCCGAGCAGGATCATCGAGGCGGCCACCACCAGCACCAGGTTATTGCCCAGCAACAGGGTTTCCCGCGACCACAGGTTAAAGCCCACCTGGCTCTTGACCACGGGCGCGCGCAGGGCGAACAGGGTCAGTGAGCCCCCCACCACACACAGCAGGAAGATCAGGATAAACACGCCGCGCGCAGGATCAGACGCGAACGCATGCACCGAAGTCAGTACGCCCGAACGCACAAGGAAGGTGCCGAGCAGGCTGAGGGAAAATGCCGCGATGGCCAGCAACACGGTCCAGCTCTTAAACACGCCACGCTTTTCGGTAACGGCCAGGGAGTGAATCAGCGCGGTGCCCACCAGCCACGGCATGAACGAGGCGTTTTCCACCGGGTCCCAGAACCACCAGCCGCCCCAGCCGAGCTCGTAGTAGGCCCACCAGGAGCCGAGGGTGATGCCAATGCCGAGGAAGGCCCAGGCCACGATGGTCCAGGGCCGCGACCAGCGCGCCCAGGCCGCATCCAGGCGCCCGCCGAGCAAGGCGGCAATGGCGAAGGCAAAAGCCACCGAGAAACCCACGTACCCCATGTAGAGCATCGGTGGATGCACGATCAGGCCGATGTCCTGCAACAACGGGTTGAGGTCATGCCCGTCCGCCGGGATCTGCGGCAGGATGCGGGTAAACGGGTTGGAGGTCATGATCAGGAACAGCAGGAAGCCGATGCTGATCATGCCCATCACCGCCAGCACCCGCGCCAGCATCACTTGTGGCAATTGCCGCGAGAAGATCGACACGGCGAACGTCCAGCCGCCGAGAATCAAGGCCCACAGCAGCAACGACCCTTCGTGGGCGCCCCACACGGCGCTGAACTTGTAGTACCAGGGCAAGGCGCTGTTGGAGTTATTGGCCACGTAGGCGACAGAAAAGTCGTCGGTCATAAAGGCGTAGGTCAGGCAGCCGAACGCGAAGACCAGGAATGCACATTGGCCCCAGGCGGCCGGCTGCGCCAGGCTCATCCACAGGCGATCGCCGCGCCAGGCGCCGAGCAACGGCACCACGGCCTGCACGATGGCAAAGCACAGGGCGAGAATCATCGCCAACTGGCCCAACTCTGGAATAAACAGTGCGGACGTCATCACTTAGCCCTCCTTGACGGGTGCTGGAGCGGGTTGGCCGCTGTCTTTCAACGCCTTGGTGACCTCGGGCGGCATGTACTTCTCGTCGTGCTTGGCCAGCACTTCATCCGCCACCACCACGCCGTCGGCGTTGAGCTTGCCCAGGGCGACAATGCCCTGGCCTTCGCGGAACAGGTCCGGGAGGATGCCGCGATAGGTGATGGTCACGGCCTTGTTGAAGTCGGTGACCACGAAGGTGACGTCAAGGGAATCACCGGAGCGTTTGAGCGAGCCCTTCTCCACCATGCCGCCGGCGCGGATGCGCGTGTCCTGCGGGGCTTCGCCATTGGCGATCTGGGTCGGGGTGTAGAACAGGTTGATGTTCTGTTGCAGGGCACTCAAGGCCAGGCCGACGGCAATGCCGACGCCCACCAGGATGGCAAGGATGATCAACAGACGCTTTCTACGCAGCGGATTCACTTTTCGGTCTCCCGGCGCAGACGACGCGCCTCTTGTTGCAGGTAACGCTTGCGAGCCAGGATCGGCGCGGCGACGTTGAGGGCCAGCACCGCCAGGCAGATGCCATAGGCCGTCCAGACATACAGGCCATGGTGGCCCATGGCGAGAAAATCACTGAAAGAAGCAAAACTCATCCACGCGCTCCCAGGCTGGCTTGCACTTCGGCCTTGACCCACGTGGTGCGGGCTTCACGCTTGAGCACTTCGAGGCGCATGCGCATCAGCAGCACCGCGCCGAAGAAACAGTAGAACCCCAGCACCATCAGCAGCAGCGGTGCCCACATTTCCACGGGCATGGCCGGCTTTTCGGTGAGGGTGAAGGTGGCGCCCTGGTGCAGGGTGTTCCACCACTCCACCGAGTATTTGATGATCGGGATATTGATCACGCCGACAATCGCCAGCACCGCGCAGGCCTTGGCGGCGCTGTCACGATTGCTGATCGCGTTGCCCAGGGCAATCAGACCGAAGTACAGGAACAGCAGGATCAACATGGACGTTAGTCGTGCATCCCACACCCACCACGAACCCCAGGTGGGTTTGCCCCAGATCGCGCCCGTGACCAGCGCCACGGCGGTCATCCACGCGCCGATGGGCGCGGCGCATTGCAGGGCGACGTCCGCCAGCTTCATCTTCCACACCAGGCCGACGATGCCGCACACCGCCAGCATCACGTAGCAGGACTGGGCCAGCATCGCGGTGGGCACATGGATATAGATGATGCGAAAGCTGTTGCCTTGCTGGTAGTCCGGCGGCGCGAAGGCCAGGCCCCAGACCAGGCCGATGCCGATCAGCAAAATGGCGGCGACGCTCAACCACGGCAGCAGCTTGCCGCTGATGCCGTAAAACCACTTAGGCGAGCCGAGCTTGTGAAACCAGGTCCAGTTCATTGCTGTTTCCATCACGGTTGCTGCCCGTCGTCACGGGAAGCTCAGGGTCTTTACTGGCTAAGGTTTAGAACGCTTGGCCAGACCTCATTATTCGCCGACGCTGATCTTCAGGCCGGCCGCTATAGCAAAGGGTGTCAGGGTTACCGCCAGGGCGGTCAGGCTACCCAGCCACAGCAGGTAACCGGTCGCCGGCATGCCCATGAGCGCGGCTTGCAAAGCGCCGCTGCCCAGGATCAACACCGGGATATACAACGGCAGAATCAACAGCGCCAGCAACAGGCCTCCGCGCTTCAAACCTACCGTCAGCGCCGCGCCTACCGCCCCCAACAGGCTGAGGGTCGGCGTGCCGAGCAACAAGGAAAGCAGCAACACCGGCAGGCACTCAGTGGGCAACCCTAGCATCATCGCCAGCAACGGCGAGAGCAGCACCAGCGCCAGGCCGGAAAAAGCCCAGTGTGCCAGTACCTTGGCCAGTACCAGAAGTGGCAGGGGGTGCGACGAAAGGACCCACTGTTCGAGGGAACCGTCTTCGAAATCACTGCGAAACAGCCCATCCAGCGAGAGCAGGACGGCTAAAAGCGCCGCCACCCACACCAGCCCCGGCGACAAGGTTTGCAACAGTTTAGTCTCGGGGCCGACGGCCAACGGGAACAATGCGATCACAATCGCGAAGAACACCAGCGGGTTGGCCAGTTCCGCCGGGCGGCGGCACAACAACCGCGCTTCGCGTGCGACCAGCAGGGCGAACACACTCATAGCGACCACCGGCCCAGGTCAAGGTCACGGTAGCCGGCGGGCATACGCACCAGCGTGTGGTGGGTGGTCAGCACCACCATGCCGCCCTGCTCGCAGTGACGGGCCAGGTGCTCTTCGAGCTGGGCGACGCCTTGTTTATCGAGGGCGGTGAACGGTTCGTCGAGAATCCACAACGGCGGGCCCGGCAGGTACAGGCGCGCCAGGGCCACGCGACGCTGTTGGCCAGCGGACAGGGTGTGACAGGGAACGTCTTCAAAGCCCTTGAGGCCGACTGCGGCCAGGGCCTGCCAGATGGCATCGCGGGAGGCAGGGTGATGCAGGGCGCTGAGCCAGCTGAGGTTTTCTTCGGCGCTGAGCACGTCCTTGATACCGGCGGCGTGGCCGATCCAGACCAGGTTGCGGGCCAGCTCGGTGCGCTGTTCGTTCAACGGCTTGCCATTGAGCCGGACTTCACCGGCCGTCGGCTGCATCAGCCCGGCCAACAGGCGTAACAGGCTGGTCTTGCCGCTGCCATTGGGGCCGCTGATCTGCACCATGTCACCGCCAGCCAGACGCAATTCGAGGTGTTCGAACAGCAGGCGCAGGTCGCGTTCACAGGCAAGCGCTACGGCTTCAAGAAGAGGGCTGGTCAAGAGATCGCGGGCCTTTACGGTTCAAGTCGGCGGTGCAGCGGCCGTTATAGAAAGAAGCACAATAACGGCTTTGGCGACCGATTTTAGAGAGCTGGATCAAATAGTTGTGAGGTTTTTACCGCTCTCTTTGCAGACGGGCGGCATTATACATGCGATGCCCTACGCTAAAGAGGGCAATTTCCCAGAGACGACGCGCGCGATGACCGGTGAGATCAACCTTCCTACGCTTCCTCCCGCCCCGGTGGCCGGGCAAAGCCCCGCGCCTGCCCCAGGTGCCTTGCTCAAACTGCTGGAGCCGCAAATCGGGCTGATCGACCCGGGTAAAACCGTGAACGCCGAGGTTCTCGCCCTGAAACAAGGGGGCGAGGCGTTTCAGCTGTTGCTCAAATTGACCCTGGACGGTGGCCGCCAGACCCTGGTGCAGGCCAGCAGCCCGCAGCCCTTGCCGCTGGGCACTAACGTATCGGTCAGCCAGACCCCGGCCGGCAACCTGGCCATCAGCCTGCAACAAGCCTTGAGCGCCAATGTCGCCGCACTGACCCGTATCGATACGTCCAAGCTGCCGGAAGGCACCCTGCTGCAGGCCAAGGTGCTGACCACCCAGGCCCTGCCCCAGGGCACCACGCAGCCGGCGATCTATCGGTCGCTGGTGACCGTGCTCAATAACGCCTTGGCTGGCGCGACGCTGACCGTGGAAAGCCCGCAACCCTTGCGCGTAGGCAGTTTGCTCAGCGCCGTGGTGCAGAACGCGCAAACCCTGAACTTCGTGCCGTTGAGCGGGCTCAAGGATCAATTGGCGGTCACCCAGCAACTCGCCACCCAGCAAAGTCGCCAGGGCTCGCTGGATGTGGTGTTCACTGCGCTGCAAAACCTGCCGAAAAGTGACAGCACCTCGGCCGACCTGCGCGCGGCCGCCGAGCGTTTGCTGGCCGCGTTGCCCGACCTGGCGCAGGTCAGCAACCCCAAGGTGCTGGCGCAGGTGATCCAGAACAGCGGGGCCTTTCTCGAAGCCAAATTACTCGCGGGGCAAAACCCGCAGGTACCGCCGTTGGATATGAAGGGCGCGCTGCTGCGCCTGGTCGCCGACCTGGTACCGGCCCTGCCGGCCAACACCAACTTGAGTGCCATCCTCGCTGCCAACACCCTGGCTCAGGTCTTACCGAACTTTGTGCGTAGCCCGCTGAACACCCTGGGCCAGGTCAGCGCCCGACAAATACCCGCCAGTTTCCCGCTGCCCGAACGGCTCATGGCAAAGCTGGAGGGTGAAGGCGACTTGGAAAACCTGCTGCGCCTGGCCGCCGGGGCGATCTCGCGCCTGCAGAGCCACCAGCTGTCGAGCCTGGAGCAAACCGGTACCACTGCCGATGGCCGGCTGCAAACCACCTGGCAACTGGAAATCCCCATGCGCACGTTGCAAGACATCGTGCCGTTGCAGGTCAAGTTCCAGCGTGAAGAGCCGACGCCGGACAAGGAACAGCCTGAACGTAAAGAAAAGAAGGACCCCAAGCAGATGCTCTGGCGCGTCGAATTGGCCTTCGATATGGAGCCGCTGGGGCCGTTGCAGGTCCAGGCGCAACTGACCCAAGGCAAGCTGTCCAGCCAGTTGTGGGCCTCGCGCCCCTTCACCGCCAGCCTGATCGAGAGCCACCTGGGCAGCCTGCGCGAGCGCCTGGTGTCATCGGGGCTCAACGTCGGCGATCTGGATTGCCACCTGGGCACGCCACCCAGCGGGCCAAAAACCGGGTTGGAACAACGCTGGGTGGATGAAACCGCATGAAAAACTCCAACCCGCCGCGCCAGGCAATTGCGCTCAAATACGACGGCCAGCAAGCGCCGACCCTGACCGCCAAGGGCGACGATGCCCTGGCCGAAGCGATACTCAAGTTGGCGCGGGAAAATGAAGTGCCGATCTATGAAAACGCAGAGCTGGTCAAGCTGCTCGCGCGCATGGAACTGGGGGACAGTATCCCGGAGGAGTTGTACCGCACGATCGCCGAGATCATTGCGTTTGCCTGGACGTTGAAGGGCAAGTTTCCGGTGGGGTACGACCCGGATGCCGGGCCCGTGGAGCGGGATGTGACCGAGCGTGGCGACGATTACTGAATGTACGCATCTTTGTGGCCAGCGGACTTGTTGTGGCCAGTGGACTTGTTGTGACGAGCGGGTTTGTTGTGGCGAGCGGGCTTGCCCCGCGTTGGGGCGCGAAGCGGCCCCATTACAGGCGATGTGTTTTTAACTGACACACCGCGGTGCCTGGTTTTAGGGCTGCTGCGCAGCCCAACGCGGGGCAAGCCCGCTCGCCACAACAAGTCTGCTCACCACAACAAGCCCGTTCACCACAGCAAGCCCGTTCACCACAGGGGGTCCATGGTTACTGCGCGACAGCGCTAAGTCGACATTCAGCTTGAGGTCAATTCAGGACTTCGCTCAGGGGGATGAAATTGACGCGATCACCCATCTCCAGCGTCGTACCCTCCAACACCTCCACCAACCCTTGCGCCCACGCCGCGCTGCGCAGCACGCCGGAGCTCTGGTTGCGATAGATGATCGCCCGGCCCTGCTCGATGCGCCCGCGCAGGTATTCGCGGCGGTTGCCCGGCTTGGGCCAGGTGAAGCCCGCAGGCACTTCGAAACGCAGCGGCTCAACTTCTGCCACACCTTGGCGGCGCAACAGGTAAGGCCGTGCCAACAGGGCAAAGGTCACCAGGGTCGATGCCGGGTTGCCCGGCAGGCCGATCACCGGTACGCCGCGGAAGTGACCAAAGGTCAGCGGCTTGCCCGGCTTGATCGCCAGCTTCCACAAGGCCAGTTCACCCTCTTCACGCAAGGCGATGCCAAGGAAGTCCGCCTCGCCCACCGACACTCCGCCGGTCGACAGAATCAGGTCGACATGGCCCATGCCGGCCAGGCGGGTACGCGTCTGCTCCAGGTCATCGGGAAGAATACCGGCATCGATCACATCGCAGCCCAGGCGTTCGAGCCAGCTGCATAGCACGCGGCGGTTGCTGTTGTAGATCTGGCCTGGGCCCAACGGCAAACCCGGCTCGATCAATTCGTCGCCGGTGGACAGCACCCCGACGCGCACACGGCGCAAGATGCTCAAGCAGTCGTGGCCCAGCGACGCCGCCAGGCCCAGTTCGATCGGGCCCAGGCGTGTGCCAGCGGACAGTACCCGTTCGCCCACCGTGGTTTCCTGGCCCTGGGGGCGAATGTTCTGGCCGACGTGCAGCGGCTGAGTAAAGCTGACGCGCTCATCGGCATGGACCTCGGCGTTTTCCTGCATCTCAACGCAGTCCGCGCCTTCGGGCACTGGCGCTCCCGTGAAGATGCGCGCACAGGTCCCCAGGGCCAAGGGCTGCGGCGCGGCCCCTGCGAAAATGCGCTGGCTCACCACCAGCGGCTCTCCCGTCCAGTCCGCCAGGCGCACGGCGTAACCGTCCATGGCGCTGTTGGGCCAGGGCGGCAGGTCGAGGGTCGAGACCATGTCTTGCGCCAATACCCGACCGTCGCACTCGGCCAGGGGCAATACTTCCTGCTCGCGGATCGGTGCCGCTTCAGCCATGTCCAGTAATTGCCGCAGTGCGTCTTCCACCGGCATCAGGGCACCGGTCTTGCCCGGCTTATCCACGGGATTCACAGGGTTCGGCCTGCTTGAGGTGCGGCACGAAGTTGCAGGGGCGGTGACGGTTGTCCAACTGCTCGGCGAGGATACCGTCCCACCCGGTGCGCACGGCGTTGGTAGAGCCGGGCAGGCAGCACACCAGGGTGCCATTGGCCAGGCCGGCCAGGGCGCGGGATTGCACGGTGGAGGTGCCGATATCGGCCACGGAGATCTGCCGGAACAGTTCACCGAAGCCGTCGACCTGTTTGTCGAGCAGGCAGCTCACGGCTTCCGGGGTGCTGTCGCGACCGGTGAAGCCAGTGCCACCGGTGATCAACACCACTTGCACCACGTCTTCTGCGATCCAGTGGGCGACCTGGGCGCGGATCTTGTAGAGGTCGTCCTTGAGCAGCACGCGTTCGGCAAGGTGGTGGCCGGCGGCGATCAGGCGGTCGACGAACACCTGGCCCGACGTGTCGGTGTCCAGGGTGCGGGTGTCGCTGACGGTCAGTACAGCGATATTCAGGGGTACGAAGGGCGCATCTGCCTTGGCTTTCATGGCACGGTCCGGTTGTCGAAGGAACAGCCCGATGTTATATCACAGGCCCCCATTTACCTGCCGCTGCGGAACCCACATGCCCGATGATTCTTCGCCCCTGCCCTGTTCGATTCTGCTGCTGGCCGGTGGCCGCGGCCAACGCATGGGCGGCCAGGACAAAGGTCTGCTCCAATGGCACGGCGCGCCGTTGATCGCGCACTTGCAGCGCCTGGTCCGGCCGCTGACCGACGACCTGATCATCTCGTGCAATCGCAACCAGGACCGGTATGCGCCCTACGCCGACCAACTGGTGAATGACGACAGCCCGGACTTTCCCGGGCCGCTGGCGGGTGTCCGCGCGGGATTAGCCGCCGCACGCCATGAACATTTGCTGGTTTTGCCGTGCGATGTCCCGCACCTCGATGCCCAACTGCTCGCCGACCTGCGTAGGATTGCACAACAGCATCCACAGCTGCCGGTGATGGTGCGTCACGGTGAGTTCTGGGAACCCTTGATCTGCATCATCCCGACCAGCCTGCAAACCGAGGTAGAACGGGGTTGGCAAGCCGGTGAGCGCAGTCCGCGCAAGCTCTTCCTGCAACTGGGTGGCGTGGGGCTGGGCTGCCCGCCCGATGACCCGCGCCTGGCCAACCTGAACACACCCGCGCTGTTACACACGCAGCCTGGCGTGTCAGAATGAACCTCGCACAAGGAACTTTGTCGACGCCTTACACGTCACAGAGTCAGCACTCAAAAAGAATTCTCTCGGAGACACACTCATGACTCAACGGACCATCGCCGCTCTCATGCTTGCACTGGGCCTCGCTACCCTTGCAGGTTGCGCCTCGCCAACAGTGATCACCCTGAATGACGGTCGCGAAATCCAGGCCGTCGACACCCCGAAATACAATGAAGATACGGGTTTCTACGAATTCGAGCAGCTTGACGGCAAGCGCACCCGCATCAACAAAGACCAGGTTCGCACCGTTAAAGACCTGTAAGCCCAGCGCTTGCACCCAAGGCCCGCCGCGTGCGGGCCTTGTCGTTTCCGGGGGTTACCAGTGGAGGGTGATCTGGCTGCGGAAACTGCGCGCCTCACCGCTGACCGGGTCGATAAAACGCACCCCCTGGGCCAGCAGTTTCAAGGGGTTGGCGTAGTCGTCCACGGCATCCTTGATCACCTCTGGGTAGAACGGGTCGTTGCAGATACTCGCCCCCAGCGCTGTCATGTGCACGCGCAGCTGATGCTTCTTACCGGTCACAGGGAAGAGGCCGTAACGCCATAAGTCGCCGTGTTTTTCACGCACTTCAACCGCCGTTTCGGTGTTGCTGGCACCCTCGCCTTCCTGCATGCGGAAGAACGGTTCGCCATCGACCAGGCGGCTTTTATGCACGAGGGGGAAGGTCAGGTTCGGCAAGGCCGGGGCGATGGCTTCGTAGAATTTATCGATCCGGCGCGTGGGGAACAGTTGCTGGTAGGCCGAACGGCTGTGGGGATTGGCCGAGAACAGCACCAGCCCCGCCGTATGCCGGTCGATGCGATGCAGGGGCACCAACGACGGGTTATCCAGACGGCGAATCAGGCGACGCAACAGGGTTTGCTCGACATATTCACCGGCCGGGGTCACGGGCAGGAAATGCGGCTTGTCGGCCACCACCAAGTGCTCGTCGGCATACAGGATGGTTTCCTGCACCGGGATCACTTTTTCGTTGGGCACTTCACGGAAGTAATAGATGCACAGGCCTTCCTTGTAGGCCAGGTCCAGCGGAATCGGGCGGCCGTTGATATCCAGCACCCGACCCCGCGCAATGCGGTCCAGCCAATGTTCACGACTGATCGCCGGGAAATGCCCGCACAGGCACTCCAGGACCGTCGCCCAAGAGCCGGGAGGCAAATACAAAGTGCTGGCTTGGTGCTGGGACGCGGAAAAACCGGAAGTGGACATGCCGATGCTCGAAACCTGGAAAAACAGGCCGGCATTATCCCGCATGGAGCGGGATCAAGCCTAGGGCGGATCTCAGGCCTTGGCCAATTCCGCGCGCAGGATCGGCGAGGCACTGGCCGCCTCGGTGAACTCCTTGAGCCAGCGCAGCACGTCCACCGCCTCCCAGCGGCCGGGGTCGTACAACGCGTAGAGCAAGCCCTGGTAACCCACCACATCCAGCTGCTTGTGGTAACCGGCGCGCTGGAACAACGCCTCGATCTCCGCAAAGCAGGTATTGAAATGCACTTTGTTAAACGGCGTCTTGCCTTCCGTGACCAGGCCGTCGAGGCGCAGCTCGTTCACCGCGTCGCGCACGACATCGGCGGACATGCGATTGACGCTGCTTTTCAGTTGTTCAACATTCACCACGGGCGTTCCCTCTATTCAATCGCTGTACAAACATACAGTAACGTAATATTCGGAAACTCGCCATCGCATAAACGTCAGCGCAGGAAGGCGACAACCTGCTCAGTGTCGAAAGGCCAATCCAGTTCAGCTCCGGTATCTACCCGTCGAAGCACCGGAATCCTTAGGCCGTAGGCGTCGGTCAGGTCTTCGGGGTCGGTGATATCAACCAACTCGACCAGCAACCCGTGTTCGACGAGCGGAATGATTTCGGCCTCGGCAATTTCACAAAGATGGCAACCCAGGGTGCCGAACAGCTGGCATTCAGGAAGCATGACGAATGGACCTGATCAGTAAGTAGACGAGCATTCTAAGCCTGACGAAAACCTGTGGCGAGGCAGCCCTTTGTGGCAGGCTTACTGCGTTGAGCAAACTGCCTGTGGCGAGCGGGCTTGCCCCGCGTTGGGCTGCGCAGCAGCCCCAAAACCAAACACCGTATTTCTGCCTGAGGGAACGTGGGGGTTCTATTGGGGCCGCTTCGCGCCCCAACGCGGGGCAAGCCCGCTCGCCACAACAAGCCCGTTCGCCACAAACATCACAATAGGCGCGCTTGCCACGGCAGCTCATCAATCACAATAAGCCCGCCGACCACAATAAAACCCTGACCCAGATCACCATGGCCTATAACTGACTCAGCCACTCTCACGGCCTTTTGTCCGCTCGCCCTGCAACGGAGATGCTTGTGTTCGCCAACCTGCTGATCATTCTGGCCTCATCCCTGGTGGTGATTGCGCTGTTTCGCCGGCTGCAATTGCCCCCCGTGCTGGGCTACCTGTGCGTGGGCCTGGCCGTGGGACCGACCGCCCTCGACTGGGTGAATGACAGTGAAGCATTGCCCGACCTGGCCGAACTCGGCGTGGTGTTCCTGCTGTTTTCCCTGGGCCTGGAGTTTTCCCTGACCAAGATGCTCGCCCTGCGCCACGTGGTGTTTGGCTTGGGCAGCTTGCAGGTACTGGGCTGCGGGATGCTGCTGGGAGGCCTGTTGATGGGGTTTGGGCTCGCGCCCGGCGTCGCACTGTTGCTCGGCGCCGGGCTGGCCTTGTCCTCCACGGCCATCGTCAGCAAGGAGCTGACCAGCCTCGGAGAAATCTTCAGCAGCCATGGCCAGAATGCGATTGGCGTGTTGCTGTTCCAGGATGTGGTCGCGGTGCTGCTATTGACGCTGGTGCCGGTGTTTACCGGCAGCAGTGAACAGGCCTGGTACTGGGCGCTGCCACTGACCCTGGGCAAGACCGGGGTGCTGTTCATTGGCCTGTTGCTCGCCAGCCGTTGGTTGTTGCCACGCCTGTTCCATGAAGTCGCCGCCTCCCACTCGGCTGAGCTGTTCGTGCTGCTGGCCTTGGTGATCGTCCTGCTGACGGCCTGGCTCACCCATTTGCTTGGGCTCTCCCCTGCCCTCGGCGCCTTTCTGGCCGGCATGCTGTTGGGAGAAAGCCACTACCGGCACCAGATCGAAGCGGATATCCGGCCATTTCGCGACATCCTGCTGGGGCTGTTTTTCGTCAGCATCGGCATGCTGATCGACCTGCAACTGTTCCTTAGCCACAGCCTGCTGATCCTCGGCCTGACCCTCACGCTGATGCTGGTCAAAGGGTGTGTGGTGGCCGCACTGGTCAAGCTGCGTGGCAGCGACAGCGAAACCGCCTGGCGCAGTGGCCTGGCCCTTGCCCAGGGCGGCGAATTTTGTTTTGCATTGATGGCGCAGATGCAACAGGGCCGGCTGATACCCGATGAATTCAACGGCCTGCTGCTCGCCGCGACCTTCT
The DNA here is from genome assembly GCF_029457515.1 of Pseudomonas sp. G11. Classification (NCBI taxonomy): domain Bacteria; kingdom Pseudomonadati; phylum Pseudomonadota; class Gammaproteobacteria; order Pseudomonadales; family Pseudomonadaceae; genus Pseudomonas; species Pseudomonas sp. G11. The sequence continues at coordinate 2,204,005 of NZ_CP120377.1, read as the reverse complement.
GCTCGATGCTGCTGACCCCACTGCTGTTGCGCGCCGCACCGGCCATCGCCCTGCGGCTGCACCGTAAACCCAACCAGCAAGTACAACTGGAAGCCATCACCGCGCTCAACGCCCAATTGCACGGGCATGCGGTGATCTGTGGCTACGGGCGGGTCGGCCAATCCATCGGGCGTTTCCTGCGTCGGGAACAACAGGCTTACATCGCCCTGGATGATGACCCGGAACGGGTGCAGGAAGCCGCCACCGAAGACAGCAGCGTGCACTACGGCGACTGCCGCCGTGGCGCCTTGCTCAGCGCGGTCGGCCTGGAGCGGGCGCGGTTGGTGGTGATCGCGGTGGACAATACCGATGTGGCCCTGGCGGTGCTGAAGGAGGCGCGCCGGATCAACCCGCAGGTACCGATCCTGGTGCGCACCCGCGACGACAGCCAACTGGCCGAGCTGAAAGCCGCCGGCGCCAGCGAAGTGGTGCCGGAGCTATTGGAGTCGAGCCTGATGCTCGCCTCCCACGCCTTGATCCTGCTGGGCCTGCCGGACCATCAGGTGCAGGCGCGGGTGGATGAAGTGCGACATAACCGCTACCGCCTGCTGCACGGCTTTTATTCGCACCCGGGCACTGACGAAGAGGCGCCGATCAATCCTGACTGACTGCGCCGATCTTGTGGATCGACAGGTCCGCGCCGTAATACTCCTCTTCCTGGCTCAGGCGCAGCCCATGTACGTGCTTGATCACGCCATACACCAGCAGGCCGCCGCCCAGCGCCACGACCACGCCGAGGGCCGTACCGATCAACTGGCTGGGCAGGCTCACGCCGCCCAAACCGCCCAGGGCCGCCTGGCCGAAGATGCCGCAGGCAATGCCGCCCCACACGCCGCACAGGCCATGCAGCGGCCACACGCCCAGTACATCGTCGATTTTCCAACGATCCTGGGCGGCGATAAAGCACCACACAAACAGGCCACCGGCCACCACCCCCGTGACCAGAGCGCCCACCGGGTGCATCAGGTCGGAACCGGCGCAGATCGCCACCAGCCCGGCCAGCGGGCCGTTGTGCAGGAAGCCGGGGTCGTTGCGACCGATCACCAGGGCCGCCACGGTGCCACCGACCATGGCCATCAACGAATTGACCGCCACCAGGCCGCTGACCCCGTCCAGGGTCTGGGCGCTCATCACGTTAAAGCCGAACCAGCCGACAATCAGAATCCACGAGCCCAGCGCCAGGAACGGAATACTCGACGGCGCAAACGCCACCAGGCGCCCTTCGCGATAACGTCCATTGCGCGGCCCCAGCAACAGCACCGCCGCCAGCGCCAGCCAGCCGCCCATGGCATGCACCACCACCGACCCGGCAAAATCATGGAAGCGGGCACCAAAGGTCGCGAGCAACCAGGCTTGCAGGCCGAAATTGCCGTTCCACACCATGCCTTCGAAAAACGGGTAGATGAAGGCTACGATCAACGCCGTCGCGCACAACTGCGGAGCGAACTTTGCACGCTCGGCAATGCCCCCGGAAATGATCGCCGGGATCGCGGCGGCAAAGGTCAGCAGGAAGAAGAACTTCACCAGGCCATAGCCATGATCGACACTGATCACCGCTGCCGGATGCATGAAACTCACGCCATAGGAGATCCAATAGCCTATAAAGAAATAGGCCAGGGTCGAGATGGCGAAGTCGCTGAGGATCTTCGACAGGGCGTTGACCTGGTTCTTCTGGCGCACGGTGCCGACTTCGAGGAAGGCGAAACCGGCATGCATGGCCAGGACCATGACCGCACCAATCAGGATGAACAGAGTGTTGGAGCTATGGACAAGAGTGTCCACCGCGCTTTGCAAATTTTCCATGGAGGTTGGCAGGCCTGCATTAAAGGCAAAAAGCACCAAAGCGGTTCAAGCCAGCGAATCGCGCACTAAATTGGCACCAGCGGCCCCACCCCTCTTGCGAGGGTGTGAACCGCTTTAGCGCAGCGATCAGCACAACGGGCCATCCCCGACAGGGTTTTTCCGCGAGTTTCAGTTATTTTGGGTAAGGTTTTTGTAGGCTTGAGCCCCGACCGCCCAGATTCAGCGCAGGCCCAGGGGCAGGCGCACCAAGGCAAAGCAAAAGCTGTACCACACAATTGCAATGAACCTTCACCGACACCGGTGACTCGAAACCACACGCATAGATCAGCCACTCACGGAGATAACCATGGCCAGCAAAACGACGAAGACGGCTCAAGAAATACTGATGGCGGATTTTCAAACCCTGGTCAGCGATACCGAAAAGTTGCTCGACGACACCGCCATCCTGGCCGGCGACCAGGCCGACGAGCTGCGCGCCAAGATCCACGACAGCCTGCTCAAGGCCCGCGAAACCCTGCAACTGACCGAAGATTCCCTGCGCGAGCGCAGCAAGGCCGCCGTCACGGCAACGGAAGATTACGTGCAGGCCAACCCCTGGCAGTCGGTGGGCATTGCCGCCGGCGTGGGCTTTCTGATCGGCCTGTTGGCTACAAGGCGCTAAATCATGTCTATCGGCGAATCCGGCTCGTCAACGGGCCCAAGTTCTACCTCACGGCGCCTGGGTGCGGCTGTGCTGGGCTTGCTGCACAGCCATGTCGAACTGTTTGGTATCGAATTGCAGGAACAGAAGGCGCGCACGGTCAGCCTGCTGCTGTTTGCCGGCCTGGCGCTGGTGTTTGCCCTGTTGTTGCTGGTGGGGTTGTCGACCCTGGTGATGATCCTGGTATGGGACACCGGCTACCGCCTGACCGGGATCGTCTGCCTCTGCGTGTTCTATACCCTGGCGGCAGCCTTTTGCGGCGTGCGCCTGAAAGCAGCGGTGTTCGATGAGTCCACGCCGTTCCACGCCACGCTCGAAGAGCTGGCCAATGATCGGGAACGCCTGTTGCCATGAGCCTGAATGAAATCCCGCCCTCCACGACCCGTCGGGAAATGCGCAAGGCGTTGATCCGCCTGCGCATGGAAATGCATCGCCAGGAAATCCGCCACGAGTCCCAGCAACTGATGCTGCCCCTGACCAAGGTGCGCAACATGAGCCATAACTGGCAGGACAGCCTCGGCATCAAGCACGCGCCGCTGTGGGGCGTGGCGGCGGTGACGCTGATCGGCTTCTTTACCGGCAAGGGTGCCAAGGGCGGCAGCATCAGTAGCCTGACCCGCCTGGTGCGACTGGGCGCTGGCTTGATTCCACTGATCAAACTGGCCATGCAAGGCGCTTCACGCAAAGGTTGAGCCCTGCTGGCTGCATTCTTGCAAACAGAAACGACCCGGCCCTCCTGCGAGGGCCGGGTCTTTTTTCGCCAACGCTTTTAAGGAGGCCCCGTGATTGACGGGCAACCGCTCGCCTGCTTCCAGCCGTTTATCGACACCGCCACCGGACGCATTGCCGGCGTTGAGGCCCTCGGCCGCCTGCGCCAGGCTGATGGCCGCCTGCTCTCCGTCGGCCCGCTCTTTGCCGACCCGCGCACCCCAGGCGGAGCATTGCGTCGCCTGGACCGGCAGATTCGTGACAACGCCTTGAGCCGCCTGCATGAGGTGCCGCAGGACTGGTTCCTCAGCCTGAACATCTCGCCGCGCTGGATCAACCGCTTGCGCGTCGGCCAGGCCTTGCCCAGCCTGCAACAGCTCAAAGCCCATGACGTCGACCCGGCCCGTATCGTGTTCGAGATCACTGAACTGGGCGGCGATATCCAGCGCCTGGCCGATGTGGTGGCGCGCTATCGCGAGGCCGGCGCGCGCATTGCCATCGATGACTTCGGCGCCGGTTATTCCCAGCTCGACCGGGTACTGGCCTTGCAGCCGGACATTCTCAAGCTGGACATGCGCCTGTTCCAGGAAGCCGCCCGCGGAGGCCCCAGCAGCGAAGTGGTGCGCGCCCTGGCGCAAATGGCGGAAAAAACCGGCTGCTGGATCATCGCCGAGGGGGTGGAAACCGAGGCACAGTTGAGCTTCGCCCTGGAGTGTGGCTCGCGTTATGTGCAAGGTTATCTGTTCGCCCAGGCCCAGTTGGACTGGTTTGCCACCGATGCCTTCGTGCCGCGCTTTGCCCAACTGCGTGCCGCGTACGTCCAGCAGAAACTGGCGGAGCGCGGGCGCGTCATGCAACTGCGCCGGCAATTGGCCGAGCTGATGAGCATCCTGCAGGCCTGGGCCCAGGGCCAGGCGCCACTGAGCCAGCTGCCGCAACTGCCGGACTATCCATGGTTGTTGCGCTTTTACCAATGCGACCGCCATGGCACCCAACTGACGCCCAACTTCGAATGGCGCCAGGACGCCTGGCAAGCCGACAGCCGCTATCTGGGCCACAACTGGTCGTGGCGCCCATACTTCTATCATCTGCTGGCTGAAGGCTGGGAGGAGCGGCGCCTGACGCTGTCCTCGACCTACCGCGATGCCACCACCAACCAGTATTGCCTGACCGCCGGACAATTCTTCGATAATGGCCAGCGCTTGCTGTTGATCGATATCGACGCGGTCGGCCTGTAGATTTTTGCTTGCCCCGCCAAGGCGGAACCGGGAAGCTGGGCGGGTCATTCACCGCACGGAGAGTACCCGCCTTGGATTGGCCCACCCTACTGACCCGCGAACGTCTTGGTAAACCGCTGCACAGCCCGGAAGAACTGGGCCGCAGCCCGTTTCACAAAGACCACGACCGCATCATTTTCTCCGGCGCGTTTCGCCGCCTGGGCCGCAAGACCCAAGTGCACCCTGTGTCGAGCAACGACCATATCCACACGCGCCTGACCCATTCACTGGAAGTCAGCTGCGTCGGACGGTCACTGGGCATGCGCGTGGGCGAAACGCTACGCAGCGCCCTGCCCGACTGGTGCGACCCGAGCGACCTGGGCATGGTGGTGCAATCAGCCTGCCTGGCCCATGACATCGGCAACCCGCCGTTCGGGCATTCGGGCGAAGATGCGATTCGCCATTGGTTCCAGCAGGCGGCCGGGCGCGGCTGGCTGGACGACATGAGCACGGCCGAGCGCAACGACTTCCTCAATTTCGAAGGCAACGCCCAGGGCTTTCGGGTACTCACGCAGCTGGAATACCACCAGTTCGACGGCGGTACCCGGCTGACCTACGCCACGTTGGGCACTTACCTGAAATACCCCTGGACCGCGCGCCACGCGGACTCGTTGGGCTACAAGAAGCACAAGTTCGGCTGCTATCAAAGCGAACTGCCGATCCTCGAACAGATCGCCCACAAGCTCGGCCTGCCGCAACTCGAAGAACAACGTTGGGCCCGCCACCCGCTGGTGTACCTCATGGAAGCGGCGGACGACATCTGCTACGCCTTGATCGACCTGGAAGACGGCCTGGAAATGGACTTGCTGCAATACGCCGAGGTCGAGTCGCTGCTCCTCGACCTGGTGGGCGACGACCTGCCGCAGACCTATCGGCAACTCGGCGCCCAGGATTCGCGCCGACGCAAACTGGCGATCCTGCGCGGCAAGGCCATCGAACACCTGACCAATGCGGCGGCGCGGGCCTTTGTCGAACAGCAGGACGCCTTGCTGGCAGGCATGCTGCCCGGTGACCTGGTCGAGCATATGCACGGCCCCGCCAAGCGTTGCGTGTTGGATGCCAAAGACATGGCGCGCAAGAAGATCTTCCAGGACAAACGCAAGACCCTGCATGAAATCGGCGCCTACACCACGCTGGAAATTCTCCTCAACGCCTTCTGTGGGGCAGCCCTTGAGCAACATGGCGGGCGCACGCCGTCGTTCAAGAACCGACGCATCCTCGATCTGCTCGGCAATAGCGCACCGGATCCGGCCTGGTCGCTGCACGCCTCGTTCCTGCGAATGATTGACTTCATCGCCGGCATGACCGACAGCTACGCCACTGAGATGGCGCGGGAAATGACCGGGCGCTCAAGCCCTCAATAATGTTTTCGATCACGCGTCTGTTCCCTGAAAAGAATCTCCCTACGATGGGAACAGAGCGGCCTGATCGAATTCGTACAAACCGCCGATGAATAATCACGCACCCTCTTAGGGGGCATGGCGAGACGTTCCTACGCCCCGCCCAATCGCCGCTTGACTCACCGTGTGCCCTTCTTATGCCTAGATATCGCCTTCGCCTCCTGTTGGTGGAGGATCACCCTTTTCAGCTGCTGGCGACCCAGTGCCTGCTCAACAGCTTCGGTTTCGACCGGTTGACCCTGGCTGAAAACGCCGAACAGGCGATCCGGCTGATGACGCAGTGCGAACAGCCCTTCGACCTGATGCTGTGCGACCAATGCCTGCCCGACCTGCCAGGGCTGGAGTTGGTCGAAATCGCCAGTCGCGGAGGTTTTATCGTGGGAGCCATCTTGCTCAGCGGCTTGCCCGCACTCGAACTGGAAAACCTGAATACCCAAGCCCTGCAACGTAACTTGCCATTGCTGGGTTACTTGGCAAAGCCGTTAAACCGCGACGAACTGATCGACTTGATACCCGCCACTCTAAATGTAGGAATTTAAACATGTTCATATAAGAAAAACTTACAACAACCCGGCTACTAAAACATTGGCAGCGACAGGAGCCCCGTCGCTCCCCATGCTCAGACACAAACACCCACAAAGCCTCAGCAACTCGTAAGACGATACCTTTTTTAATGTAGGATTTTTCCTGTTTTGTACCTATTCCCCTTGAGCTTCATGCTCCTTCCTCAGCTTCTGAGCTAATGTGCCCGCTTTATTTGCACTTGCATGGAATGTGATTATGAACACAGTTTTCATCATCGATGACCACCCTGTTATCAGGCTGGCGATTCGAATGTTGTTGGAACATGAAGGTTATAAGGTCGTCGGCGAAACGGATAATGGTTGTGATGCGATACAAATGGTTCGCGAATGCCTTCCGGATTTGATCATTCTGGATATCAGTATTCCGAAACTTGATGGCCTCGAAGTACTCTGTCGCTTCAACGCCATGAACACCCCGATGAAAACCCTCATCCTGACGGCACAATGCCCAACCCTGTTTGCCACCCGCTGTATGCGCTCTGGCGCCGACGGCTATGTGTGCAAGGAGGGCGACCTGAGTGAATTGCTGAGTGCGATTCGCGCGGTATTATCGGGTTATAACTATTTCCCGAGCCAGGCATTGAACGCTTGCGGCTCGGAAGGTAATTCCGAAGAGCTGGAACTGTTCAAGGCCGTTAATGACCGGGAATTAATGGTTTTGCAACTTTTTGCACAAGGCCGCACCAATAAAGAAATCGCCAAAGGCATGTTTCTAAGTAACAAGACCGTCAGCACCTATAAAAAGAGGCTTATGCAAAAACTCAAAGCCAAGTCCTTGGTAGAACTTATCGAGTTGGCAAAACGAAACGCGCTAGTGTGAGAAAGCGGATGCCCAGGCGTATAAAGGACTATTTGATCATATTGAGCGCAGGCATGTGCTTGAGCACCGCCGTGCTCGCCGTTCAAACAGAACCGGAACACTTCACCTTGTTGAGTCGCGCAGTCGGCGTTCAACTGGACTCCCAACTGGACACTGCCCAGCGGCAGTGGCTACAGAACAAACGCGAACTGGTGTTAGGCGCTGCGGCACCTGACTACCCGCCCTTCGACCTCACCTCCAGTGGTCGCGACTACGAAGGGCTGACTGCCGACTACGCCGGGTTGCTGGCCAAAGCGCTGGACTTGCCGATCAAGGTGATGCGCTACCCGTCACGGGAAAAGTCCATCCAGGCCCTCGAAGCAGGCGAGATTGACTTGTTGGGCTCCTCCAACGGCTTCGAGGCCGCGAATCCGAACCTGGTCCTGTCAGCCCCCTATGCCGTGGATCAACCGGTGCTGGTCACTCGGGAGGGTGAGACACGCAGCCTCAGCGAGGCCCTGGCTGGGCTGCGCCTGAGCCTGGTCTACCATTACCTGCCCCTGAGCGAAGTGGAGAAGCTGTACCCCGATGCAATCATCAGCACCTATCCCTCTTATCAAAATGCCCTGAATGCGGTGGCGTTCGACCAGGCAGACGTGTTTCTCGGCGATACCATCTCGACCCACTACATGATCAACAAGGGCTACCTGAAGAACATTCACATGGCCAACTTCGGCAAACATGAAGCCTATGGCTTCAGTTTTGCCCTGCGCCGAGACCAGCACGTGTTGCTGGGCATTGTGAACGCAGTGCTGGCGGCCGTGCCCACCAACGAGCGCGAGAGCATCGCCAAGCGCTGGAGCGCCGGCAGCGATATTTTGCTAACCGACAAGAAACTGCAATTGACCCCGCGCGAGGAGCGCTGGCTCAAAGAGCATCCCGTGGTGAAAGTGCTGGTGAACGAAACCTTCGCGCCCCTGACCTTTTTCGACGCGGACGGCAATTTTCGCGGCATTACCGCCGACCTCCTGGAGCTGATCCGCCTGCGCACCGGCCTGCGCTTCGAGATCCAGCGCGGGCGGGATGTGCACGCGATGATCGAACAGGTCAGCAACCACGACGCCGACATCATCGGGGCCATGACGCCCAGTGTCGAACGGGAAGCGCAACTGGATTTCAGCCGGCCCTACCTGGAAAACTCCTACGTGCTGCTGACACGCAAAGAGCCCGGCGCCCCCTCGAACCTGGAGCAGATGGCAGGCAAGCGCCTGGCGATCACCCAGGGCAACCCGCTGCATGCGGTCCTGCGCAGGGACTTTCCACTGATCCGCCTGGTGGAGACCAGTGACACCTTCAAAGCCTCGGAGCTGCTCGCCCAGGGCCAGGTGGAGGGTGCGGTGAATTCGTTGGTGATCGCCAACTATTTCCTGTCATCGCCGATGTTCCAGGACAAACTGCAAATCAGCACCAGCATCGGCACTCTTCCGGCCACCTTTTCCCTGGCGACCTCACGCCATGCCACCGAACTGAGTTCAATCCTCGACAAGGCCCTGCTGAGTATCGCCCCGGATGAACTGGGCGTGATCAACAGTCGCTGGCGGGGCTACACCGCGGCCTCCGACAGCTACTGGCGCAATTACCACCACTTGATCGCCCAGATCATCATCGGCACCGGCTTGCTGCTATTGATTTCCCTGACCTGGAACGCCTACATGCGTCGCCAGATCAAGCACCGCCAAATGGCTGAGCGCGCCCTTAACGATCAGTTCGAGTTCATGCGCGCGCTGGTCAACGAAACGCCCCACCCGATTTATGTACGCGACCGCAACGGCCTGCTGCAGACCTGCAACGACAGCTACCTGCAGGTGTTCGACGCCAAGCGCGAGGACGTGATCGGCAAAAGTGTGGTGCAGATCGGTGCGGCGCTGGAATCGGAGGCCGCGCAGTACCATGCGGACTATTTGCGCGTCGTGGAACAAGGCGACCCAATGATCCTGGATCGCCCGCTGCACATCCGTGGAAAAAAACTGACGATCTACCACTGGATCCTGCCCTACCGCGACTCAACCGGTGAGGTCCAAGGCATTATCGGTGGCTGGATCGACATCAGCGAACGGCGCCAACTGTTCGATGAACTACGCGCCGCCAAGGAGCAGGCCGACGAGGCCAACCGGGCCAAAAGCACGTTTCTGGCGACCATGAGCCACGAAATTCGCACGCCGATGAACGCGGTGATCGGCATGCTCGAGCTGACCCTCAAGCGCGCCGACCAGGGTCACCTCGATCGACCGGCCATCGAGGTCGCCTACAACTCGGCCAAGGACTTGCTGGAGCTGATCGGCGACATCCTCGACATCGCGCGCATCGAATCCGGCCGCTTGAGCCTGGCCCCCGAGCGGGTCAACCTGAAGGAAGTGATCGAATCGGTGGTCCGCGTGTTCGACGGCCTGGCGCGTCAGAAAACCTTGAGTCTGTTGCTGGAGTTCAAGCCTGAACTCGAAGACACCGATGTGCTGATCGACCCACTGCGCTTCAAGCAGGTGCTGTCCAACCTGGTGAGCAATGCAATCAAATTCACCGAACGTGGCCAGGTAAAGATCAAGGTGGACGTTCAAGCCACCGAAATGCCCCAGCAGGTCGAGCTCAAGCTGGTGGTCGAGGACACCGGCATCGGCATCAGCCGGGACGACCAGCTACGCCTGTTCGAGCCCTTCGCCCAGGCCGATAATTCCGGCCACTTGGCCAGGAGTGGCGCGGGTCTTGGGCTGGTCATCTGCCGTAGCCTGTGTTCAATGATGGGCGGGCAACTGAGCCTGAGCAGCGTGCCGATGGTGGGCACCCAAGTGCATGTCAGCCTGAAGATGAACCGCCTGCTGCCGGTCGAGGCCGCGGACGAATCCAAGCCCATAGCAGCGGCACCGGCGCCGGTGCTCAATGTGCTGGTGGTGGACGATCACCCCGCAAACCGCCTGCTGATGTGCCAGCAACTCGGTTACCTCGGCCATCAGTTCACCGCCGCCCAGCACGGCGCGGCCGGGTTCCAGGCCTGGCGCCAGGAACACTTCGACCTGGTCATCGCCGACTGCAACATGCCGATCATGAACGGCTATGAGCTATGCCGCTCGATCCGCGAATATGAGCAGCGAGAGCAACTGCCCGCTTGTGTCGTGCTGGGCTTTACCGCCAATGCCCAGCCCGAAGAGAAACTGCGCTGCGCCGAAGCGGGCATGAATGATTGCCTGTTCAAGCCCATCAGCCTCACGGCATTGGAGCGGCAACTGGCGCAGATCGAGCCACAACGGCCGGCCATGCAGCTGGACCTCACCAGCCTCGACGCCCTGACGGGAGGCGACCCACAGTTGAGTCGACGCCTACTTGAGGAGTTGTTGAGCAGCAGCGCCCATGACCGCCAGGAACTCGTCGCGATGTTGGTTCGACAGGCCTCGCCCCAGGACATCATCGAGCAAGCCCACAAGATCAAGGGCGCCGCCCGCATCGTGCAGGCCGTCGGGCTGGCCGGTCAGTGCGAAGCACTGGAACAGGCATGCGCCCGAGGCGATGACCACCGCGTGATCGAAACCGGTATCAAGGCCCTGGAGAAATGCATGCTGGAAATGGAGAGAATGCTGCACATGCAGCTCAACAGCCTGAATTCATCGGGATAGGCAGACGCGAGCTTGACCGCTCGCGCCTGCCGCCACCTGTCAGCAGTCGGTCAACCGCAGGAAAATCGCCGCCAACTGTTCGATACCGGCCTGGTCCTGCACGGTAAAGCGGGCCAGCGAAGGGCTATCGAGGTCGAGGACGCCAATCAGTTGGCCGTTCTTGACCAGCGGCACCACCAGCTCACTGTTCGAGGCACTGTCACAGGCGATATGCCCGGGGAACGCGTGCACGTCTTCCACTCGCTGGGTTTGCCGCGTTGCCGCGGCCGCCCCACATACGCCACGACCGAAGGGGATACGCACGCAGGCGATCTGGCCCTGGAACGGGCCGAGCACCAATTCATCATTGCGGTTGAAGTAAAAGCCGGCCCAGTTCAGGTCGTCCAGCTGGTTGAACAAGAACGCAGAAAACTGCGCGCTATTGGCGATGAAATCCCGCTCATCGGCCAGCAGCGACTCCAGCTGCGCGCACAACAGGGCATAGCCATCCAGACCGGTACCGGCCTGTTGCAAATCGATCATGGTTGACGCTCCAGCAATTTAAGGCCCACCCAGTAACGGGCGAACTGATACGCGCACCGGCCGTTGCGATTGCCACGCCCGGTGGCCCAGCGTACGGCGAGGATGTCGAGGGCTTCATCGCGCTGCCACGGCAAGCCGGCCTTGTTCGCCAGCTCACCGATCCAGTGCTCGACCACGTTAAGGAAGTGTTCCTGGGAAAACGGGTAGAACGACAACCACAGGCCAAAACGGTCGGACAAGGCGATCTTGTCTTCCACCGCTTCACTGGGGTGCAGCTCGCCATCCACGCGCTTCCAATTGTCGTTGTCGCTCTGGTTTTCCGGCACCAGGTGACGACGGTTGGACGTGGCGTACAGCAACACGTTCTCCGGGGCCTGCTCCAGGGATCCGTCGAGCACGCTCTTGAGTACGCGGTAGTCGCCTTCGCCAGCCTCGAACGACAAATCATCGCAGAACAGGATGAAACGCTGCGGCAACTTGAGCAATTGCTCGACCACGCGCGGCAGGTCAGCCAGGTGATCACGTTCGATCTCGATCAGGCGCAAGCCGGCCTTGGCGTGCTGGGCGAGTAAGGCCCGCACCATGGACGATTTACCGGTGCCGCGCGCCCCCCACAGCAACGCATGGTTGGCCGGCAAGCCGTCGAGAAACTGCTGGGTGTTGCGCGCCAGTTGTTCACGCTGCTTGTCGACGCCGATCAAGTCAGACAAGCGCATGTCCAGGCTCACGTCCAGGGGCAGCAAAAAGCCGCTGCGACCGTCACGCTGCCACCGGGCGGCGAGGCATTGGTTCCAGTCGATGGTTTGGCGCGGAGCGGGTAACAAGGGTTCCAGGCGAGCGAGCACAGCGTCGGCACGCTCAAGAAAGGCATTCAATCGAGAATCCACGACTATTCCTCTGGCAAGTTCTTGCAAAAGATGGCGTATTGGCAACCCTACGGCTGACTGCTGGGGGCTGCCCCCATAAAACCTAACGATTCGTGCCGGGCAAGCCAGAGCCTGTGGATGTTCAGCTATGCTTGCCGGGCGAAGGGACACGTGAAGTGGTTCAACACTCGATGGATATCAAGTTCGCCCACCGCTTGTCTTATAAACAAGCCAGATTGACGGTGCTGGTCGGTTTCGTCTTGGGAACCTTGCTCAGCCTTATCCAAATCGGCATTGATTATGCCAGCGAAGACGCATCCATCAACCGTGAAATTCGTTCCCTGATCGAAATCAGCCATAACCCCGCGTCTCGCATTGCCTACAACATTGACGCCGAACTGGCCCAGGAGTTGACCCTGGGTTTGTTGCATTCCCCCGCTATCATCCACGCACAGTTGATCGACAACAACGGCGTGGTGCTGGCCGACGTCGACCGACCGCGCAAGGAAAGCCCGTATCGGCCCTTCAGCGACTTCCTGTTCGGCGCCAACCGCCAGTTTGAAGACCGCCTTTTCCTCAGCCATATGCCCAACGAAGCCCTGGGCGTGTTGCGCCTGGACGTTGACACCTACGCTTTTGGCAGTCGCTTCCTGCGTCGCGCCGAAATCACCTTGCTCAACGGCTTCGCGCGCAGCCTGCTGCTGACGGGGATCTTGCTGGGCCTGTTCTACACCATGCTGACCCAGCCCCTGGTGCGCATCATTCGTGAGCTGAGCACCCGTAAACAGGCACGCCTGGACTGCCCGCCAGGGCATGAACACGATGAAATCGGTGTGCTGGTCAACGTCGCCAACCAGCAATTCGAAAACATGGAAACCGAGATACAGCAGCGTCGCCACGCCGAGGACCGTCTCACCGAGTACCTGGGGCAACTCGAGGACATCGTCTCCGCCCGCACCCTTGAGCTCAAGGCCAGCAACCAGCGCCTGAGCCAGTCCAACGAGGAACTACAGGCCGCAAAGCTGACCGCCCTGAACATGGCCCAGGCGCGGGCGGCGTTCCTGGCGAATATGAGCCACGAAATCCGCACACCGCTCAATGGCTTGCTGGGCATGATCGCACTGTCCCTGGACAGCCCGCTGACCGCCGAACAGCGCCAACAACTGTCGATCGCCCACGACTCCGGCAAAGTACTGGTGGAATTGCTCAACGATATTCTCGACCTGTCCAAGTTCGACGCCGGCCAGTTGGAGCTGGAACGCATCCCCTTCGACCTGGGCTCGCTGGTGGAAGACACCGCCAACCTGCTGTCGCAGAACGCCGCGCCCAGTGTCGAACTGACGTGCCTGATCGACCCGCAGTTTCCGGCCCAGGTGCTCGGCGATCCGACGCGCGTGCGGCAGATCGTCAGTAACCTGCTGTCCAACGCCCTCAAGTTCACGCGCTTTGGCCGTGTGGATGTTCGCCTCAGCGCCCACGATGGCCGGGTCAAAATTGATATATGCGATACCGGTATCGGCATTGCCCAGGACGCACAGGTCAAGATCTTCCAACCGTTCACCCAGGCCGGCGCGGGGATTACCCGGCAGTTTGGCGGCACCGGCCTGGGCCTGGCACTGACCCATAACCTGTGCGAGGCAATGAAAGGGCGGTTGAGCATCAGTTCGGAGGTCGGCTTTGGCAGCCAGTTCTGCGCCGACCTGCCCCTGCTAGCCCATTTGCCCGCCACCCGGCAACCGCCGCTCAAAGGTGAAGTGCTGGTCATTACCAACGCCGGCAGCGGCCTGACGGAACTGCTCACCACCCTGCTGCCCCACTGGGGGCTGACCGCCCATTGTCGTGCCCTGGATGATGATTTGAGCGGGCAAGCCCCGGACCTGCTGATCACCGACTGCCCGGAGTGCCTGTTTCGCCTGCGGCCGGCGATCACGGCGCCGATCCTGCTGGTGACCGCTTATGGCAATTTCATGCCCAGCGAAGAAGTCGCGGCGCTGGCGCCATTACAGCAACAGGCTCGCCCGTTGAGCCGTACCGCGCTGTACCAGATCCTGCAACGCAACCTGCGCAGTGATCCACAACTGATCCTTGAGTCCATCCCGCTCGACGCCGCGCCGCCTGCAAACCGCGCGCGGATCCTGCTGGTGGAGGACAACCCGGTCAATCAACTGGTGGCCAAGGGCATGCTGAGCAAGCTGGGGTGCGAAGTGATCGTCGCCGCCCATGGTGGCGAGGCGCTCAAGTGCCTAGAAGAGCGCCCCTTCGACATGGTGCTGATGGACTGCAACATGCCAGTGATGGACGGTTACGAAGCCAGCCGGCAGATTCGCCGCAGCGGACGCTGGCCAGACCTGCCCATTGTCGCTTTGACGGCCAACGCGCTGTCGGAGGAGCGCGAGCGTTGCCGTGCCGCGGGAATGAATGATTACCTGGCCAAGCCGTTCCGCCGGGAAGAACTCAACGCCCTGCTGGACCTGTGGGTGCCTAAGGCGACAACGCTCTGATCTGAGCCAGCAATTGGTCCAGGCCGTCGCGCAGGGCGTCGGCCTGGTTGAGGTCGACGCCGCTGTCGCACAGCAATCGGGTTTTCAATTGATGGGCCTGGCCGCGCAATTGCACCCCGGCTTCGCTCAGGCTCAAATGCACTTCACGCTCATCGCGCAGGCTGCGTTGGCGCTTCACGGCGCCAAGCTGCTCCAGGCGCTTGAGCAACGGCGTCAAGGTGCCCGAATCGAGCATCAGGCGCTCACCCAGGGCCTTGACCGTGGCCTGGGTCGCCGCTGCGTCATGCCATTCCCACAGCACCAGCATCACAACGTATTGCGGGTACGTCAGGCCCAACTGGTCCAGCATCGGCTTGTAGGCGCGTGTCACCGCCCGCGACGCCGCGTAGAGCTTGAAACACAGCTGGTCGTCCAGGGCCAGGGACACGGAAGGTACGCCAGTCATTTGAGCAGGGCTTCGATCTCTTGGGTCAAGTCCTGCGGCTTGGTCGTCGGGGCAAAGCGCTTGACGACCTGACCGTCGCGGCCGATCAGGAATTTGGTGAAGTTCCACTTGATGCCCTTGGAGCCCAGCAGGCCCGGCGCCTGTTTTTTCAACTGCACAAACAGGGGATGGGCCGCGCTGCCGTTGACATCGATCTTCTTGAACAGTGGAAAGCTGACGCCGAAGTTCAGCTCGCAGAACTCGGAAATCGCGCCTTCGTTGCCCGGTTCCTGCTTGCCGAACTGGTTGCAGGGGAACCCCAGCACCACCAGGCCCTTGTCCTTATAGGTCTGCCAAAGCTGCTCCAGCCCCTTGTACTGCGGGGTAAAACCGCACTTGCTGGCGGTATTGACCACCAGGATGGCCTTGCCGGCGTAATCGGCCAAGGTCTTTTGCTCACCCTTGATGGTGGTGCAAGGGATACTCAGCAGGTTGTCGCTCATGGCAGTGCCTCGAATCGGGAGAGAAGCGAAAACATAGCGCTCAATTCAATTGCGTGCAATTTAATTGATCGGACTGATACCTCGCCATAGATCGTCCCTGCCGACATCACAGGGACGCCTCACGCTCAACGTGGCACCAGGTCCAGGCACACCGAGTTGATGCAATAACGCAGGCCCGTCGGCGGCGGACCGTCGGGAAACACATGCCCAAGGTGCGCATCGCACTTGGCGCAGGTGACTTCGGTGCGGATCATGCCGTGGCTGACATCGCGGATCTCGATCATCGCGCTGTCGGCGATCGGCTCATAAAAGCTCGGCCAGCCGCACCCGGAGTCGAATTTGGCCTTGGAGTCGAACAGTGGCTCATTGCAGCATATGCAGTGGTACACGCCGTCCGTCCTGGTGTCGTTGTACTTACCGCTGAAAGGCCGCTCGGTGCCTTTGAGCCGGCACACGTTGTACTGCTCTGGATCGAGCATTGCCTTCCACTCTTCAACCGTTTTTTGCAACTTTTCCATCGATACACCTCGGCAACTTAAAAAGCCTGATCTGTGTCTTTTCCATGAACCAGGCGGCACGTATGATTGCGCCTCTTCAACACGCCAGTCTGGCACCCGCGTTAGCGGCATTCAAACGTATTTATGGGTGCACCAACGCAGGATTCCCGGCACGGTAGGCTCCGCACCGTCTGGATCGTTCATTTTCAGGATCACATCGCCATGCAGGTCAGCAAATCGAACAAGCTCGCCAACGTCTGCTACGACATTCGCGGCCCAGTGCTCAAGCACGCCAAGCGCCTGGAAGAGGAAGGCCATCGCATCCTCAAGCTGAACATTGGCAACCCGGCGCCCTTTGGTTTCGAAGCACCGGACGAAATTCTCCAGGATGTGATCCGCAACCTGCCCACCGCCCAAGGCTACAGCGACTCCAAGGGACTGTTCAGTGCGCGCAAGGCGGTCATGCAGTACTACCAGCAGAAGCAGGTCGAAGGTGTTGGCATTGAAGACATCTACCTGGGCAATGGCGTGTCCGAGCTGATCGTGATGTCGATGCAGGCCTTGCTCAACAACGGCGACGAAGTGCTGGTGCCAGCGCCCGACTACCCGCTGTGGACCGCCGCGGTGACCCTGGCCGGTGGCCATCCGGTGCATTACCTATGCGACGAGGGCGCCGACTGGTTCCCGGACCTGGCCGACATCAAGGCCAAGATCACCCCGAACACCAAGGCCCTGGTGATCATCAACCCGAACAACCCCACTGGCGCGGTGTACTCCAGGGAAGTGTTGCAGGGCATGCTCGAACTCGCACGCCAACACAACCTGGTAGTGTTCTCCGACGAGATCTACGACAAGATCCTCTACGACGACGCCGTGCATATCTGCACCGCGTCCCTGGCGCCGGACCTGCTGTGCCTGACCTTCAATGGCCTGTCCAAGTCCTATCGCGTGGCGGGCTTCCGCTCCGGCTGGATCGCCATCTCCGGTCCCAAGCACAATGCCCAGAGCTACATCGAAGGCATCGATATGCTGGCCAATATGCGCCTGTGCGCCAACGTACCGAGCCAGCATGCGATCCAGACGGCGCTGGGTGGCTACCAGAGCATCAACGACCTGGTATTGCCCCAGGGCCGCCTGCTTGAACAGCGCAACCGCACCTGGGAACTGCTCAACGATATCCCGGGAGTCAGTTGCGTGAAGCCAATGGGCGCGCTGTATGCCTTCCCGCGGATCGACCCGAAGGTCTGCCCGATTCTCAACGACGAGAAGTTCGTACTCGACCTGCTGCTGTCGGAAAAGCTGCTGGTGGTGCAAGGCACAGCGTTCAACTGGCCGTGGCCGGATCACTTCCGCGTGGTGACCTTGCCGCGTGTGGATGACCTGGAAATGGCCATTGGTCGTATCGGCAACTTCCTCAAGTCCTATCGCCAGTAAGGGCCATGGCGCTGTACGACCGGCATTCGGTCGTACAGCGATTATCTGGCAACACTTCTTTGCCTTCATTCTCCCCGGCAGGTCCGTTGCCCCCTGCAAAGCATCTACCCCCTGTAATTACAGGGCGGCAAGGGGATGGGAGACCGATAACATGCGAGATTTCTTGTCGGAAAATCCTTTCAAGGCTTTACATTCAGGCTGTAGGACACAGTTTGAAATAGTCGCTCGGTTGAATCACCCCAGGCCGCACCTTATATACCCCGCAGTACGCGACATATTAAGCATGAGGAGAACTCTACAACCATGATGCGCATCCTGCTGTTCTTGGCCACTAACCTGGCGGTCGTGCTGATTGCCAGCATCACCCTGAGCCTTTTCGGCTTCAACGGGTTCATGGCGGCCAACGGGGTTGATCTGAACCTCAATCAGCTGCTGATTTTCTGTGCGGTCTTTGGTTTTGCCGGCTCGCTGTTCTCGCTGTTCATTTCCAAGTGGATGGCGAAGATGAGCACCAGCACCCAGGTCATCACCCAGCCACGTACCCGCCACGAGCAATGGCTGCTGCAAACCGTTGAGCAGTTGTCCCGCGAGGCAGGCATCAAGATGCCCGAGGTCGGGATCTTCCCGGCCTATGAAGCCAACGCCTTTGCCACCGGCTGGAACAAGAACGACGCGCTCGTTGCAGTGAGCCAGGGCATGCTGGAACGCTTCTCGTACGATGAAGTGAAGGCGGTACTGGCCCACGAGATCGGCCACGTGGCCAACGGTGACATGGTCACCCTGGCGCTGGTCCAGGGCGTGGTGAACACCTTCGTGATGTTCTTCGCGCGGATCATCGGCAACTTTGTCGACAAGGTGATCTTCAAGAACGAAGAAGGCCGTGGCATTGCCTATTTCGTGGCGACCATCTTCGCCGAAGTGGTGCTGGGCTTCCTGGCCAGCGCGATCGTGATGTGGTTCTCGCGCAAACGCGAATTCCGCGCAGACGAAGCGGGGGCCCGCCTGGCCGGTACCGGGGCGATGATCGCAGCCCTGCAACACCTGCGCTCCGAACAGGGCCTGCCGGTGCATATGCCGGACAGCCTGACCGCATTCGGCATCAACGGCGGTATCAAGCAGGGCCTGGCACGCATGTTCATGAGCCACCCGCCGCTGGAAGAGCGGATCGACGCACTGCGTCGTCGCGGCTGATAACCCGCAGTCACGCAAAAAGGGGCGATCTGATCGCCCCTTTTTTTGTGCGTGCGATTTACCCCTTGGTCAGGCGGTAGACACGCTCTTCAAGGCGCGTGACGCCGTCCTGAACGAACTTCCAGCTATCGCCCAGGATGTCCTGCTCCTCGAGGATGTCCAAGGTCCAATGTGCGCCCAACAATACTTTCACCTCTTCATCGGTGACCGCAAAGGGCGGGCCGGCCTTTTGCGTCTGATCGTAATCGAGGGTGATCAGCAGCCCCTTGCAGCCCGAACCCAGCAGGCGATTGAGATGCTCGGTGTATTGCGCCCGCATCAGCGGCGGCAGTGCAATCAACGCCGCGCGATCATAGAGCGCGCAGCAATCGGCCACGGCCTCAGCATCGAGGGCGAAGAAGTCGCCGCACCACACCTCGATCACATCAGCCTGATACACGCTGAACACGCCATGCTGGCTGATACGTGGCGTCAGCCCCTGCTCGCTGAAGAAGGCTTGCACCGCCTGCTCCGACAACTCCACCCCCAGCACGGGGTGCCCATGGCTGGCCAGCCACACCAGGTCCAGGCTTTTGCCACACAGCGGCACCAACACTTTTGCTCCATCCGCCAAGCCCAGTTGCGGCCAATGCCGTTGCAGATGTGGATTGACCTGCGGCAAGTGAAATCCGATCTGATTGCGCGCCCAGCGCTCCCGCCAAAATGTAGGCTCCATAAATCACCCTGAAAATTCGATCAAAAGGCGCTAAAACTTATATTAGATTTAGATCAATGATCTGATTGAAGATAGCGCCATATTAACGCTCAGGATCCCTCCTATGTTCCCCAGCCTATTTATCTCTCACGGTTCGCCCATGCTCGCCCTGCAACCGGGTGCCAGCGGCCCGGCCCTGCAGCGCCTGGCCGCTGAACTGCCACGGCCCAAGGCGATCGTGGTGGTGTCGGCGCATTGGGAGAGCCAGGAACTACTGGTCAGCGGCGGCGCCGCCCCCGAAACCTGGCATGACTTCGGCGGCTTCCCGCGCGAATTGTTCGCGGTCCAATACCCAGCGCCGGGCGATCCGCAACTGGCCGCCGAAATTGTCGAACTGTTGCATGCCGATGGCCTGAATGCCCGCATCGACGAGCATCGCCCGTTCGACCATGGCACATGGGTACCGTTGTCGCTGATGTACCCGGCGGCGGATATTCCAGTGGTACAGGTCTCCCTCCCCAGTCGCATGGGCCCTGCCCTGCAGACACGAGTCGGGCATGCTCTGGCCAGCCTGCGCGAACAAGGTGTGCTGCTGATCGGCTCCGGCAGCATCACCCACAACCTGGGTGAACTGAACTGGCACGCCGGCCCCGAGAGCATCGAACCGTGGGCGCGGGAGTTCCGCGATTGGGTGGTGGACAAGCTCGCTGCCAATGACGAAGCCGCGCTGCACGATTATCGCCGCCAGGCGCCCCATGCAGTGCGCAGCCATCCCAGCGATGAGCATTTGTTGCCCCTGTACTTCGCGCGGGGTGCCGGGGGGCCCTTCAGCGTGGCGCACCAAGGCTTCACCCTGGGGGCCCTGGGCATGGACATCTATCGTTTTGGCTGATGGAGATCTAAATGTGGGGGCCCACCCCTTTTCCACATGACATAAAAAATCCCCGAACCAGTCGGGGATTTTTTATGTGCGATCAATCAGCCCAAGGGCGGATCAATCTTCGCGGTAGCGACGCAGTTTGAGCTGCTTACCGGCAACGCGAGTGTCTTTCAGCTTGGTCAGCAGTTTTTCCAGACCGTCTTCCGGCAGTTCCACCAAGGAGAAGCTGTCACGGACCTGGATACGACCGATGGCTTCACGTGCCAGGCCACCCTCGTTGAGGATAGCGCCCAGCAGGTTCTTGGCCGCGATACCGTCACGCGCGCCCAGCGCGGTACGGCAACGAGCACGACCTTCAGCCAATGGGACCGGAGCACGACGCTCACGATCACCACGGTCTGGACGGTCGCCCGAACGCTCTGGACGATCACCGCGTGGCGCGCTGTTCGGAACCAGTGGACGTTCTTTCTCGATGGCTGCCAGGGTCAGGGCCTGACCGTTGGTGGCCTTGCGCAGCAGGGCTGCGGCCAGGGCACGCGGGGTGCAACCGATATCGGCGGTCAGGCGGTCCAGCAGGTCGCCGTGGGTCGATTCAGCGTCAGCCACCAGCGGCGCCAGGCTGTTGGTCAGTTTCTTGATGCGGGCATCGAGAACGGCCTGGGCATCCGGCAGGCGGACCTCGGCAACCTTCTGGCCGGTGACACGCTCGATCACTTGCAGCATGCGGCGCTCACGCGGAGTCACCAGCAGCAGTGCACGACCTTCGCGACCGGCACGGCCAGTACGGCCGATACGGTGAACGTAGGACTCTGGATCGTAAGGCATGTCAACGTTGAACACGTGGGTGATACGTGGAACGTCGAGGCCACGGGCAGCAACGTCGGTCGCCACAACGATGTCCAGACGGCCATCCTTGAGGGAGTCGATCACGCGCTCACGTTGGTTCTGGGCGATGTCACCGTTCAGCGCAGCGGCTTTGTAGCCTTTGGCTTCGAGGGCACTGGCCAGGTCCAGGGTCGCTTGCTTGGTGCGCACGAACATGATCAGGGCGTCGAAGTCTTCGACTTCCAGCAAGCTCAATACAGCCGAGGTCTTCTGGTCAGCGTGAACCAACAGGTGAGCCTGTTCGATCGCGGTAACGGTCTGGGTCTTGGTCTGGATCTTAACGTGTTGCGGATCGCGCAGATGGCGTTCGGCAATGGCACGGATCGACTGTGGCAGGGTGGCCGAGAACAGTACGGTCTGACGGGTCGGTGGCAGTGCCTTGAAGATGACTTCCAGGTCATCCATGAAGCCCAGCTTCAACATTTCGTCAGCTTCGTCCAGAACCAGGTGGTTCACGGTCGACAGGACTTTCTCGTCACGACGCAGGTGGTCACACAGGCGACCCGGGGTGGCGACAACGATCTGTGCGCCATTACGGATTGCTTTCAGTTGTGGGCCCATTGGCGCACCGCCATAGACGGCCACAACGGTAACGCCCGGCATTTGCTTGGCGTAGGTTTCAAAAGCGGTTGCTACTTGCAGCGCCAACTCACGAGTTGGCGCCAGGATCAGGGCTTGCGGTTCGCGCTTGGCAGGATCGATGCAGTGCAGGATAGGCAGGGCGAACGCGGCGGTTTTGCCGGTACCGGTTTGCGCCTGGCCAATCATGTCCTGGCCGGCCATGATGATCGGGATCGATTGCTGCTGAATCGCCGAAGGTTCTTCGTAGCCGGTCGCAATGACGGCAGCAAGAATGTTCGGGTTAAGATTAAAAGCGGCGAAGCCGCCGGTTTCCTGGGTCATGGGTCTGCCTCTAAGTGCATCCGCAAAGACCCATGCTCCAAAGCTGCGCATGCCGTGTTGAGACTCAAGAGTCGCCCTGGCTGCTTTGTCGGCGGGGATTTGCGAAAACGAATGAATGAAAAAGATTCGTCAAGGAAGAGTCCGCTGTGCGGACGTGCAGCCGAAGCTGACTTCGGGGAATTGCGCTACCTAAACGCGGCCCGGTTAAAGGCCGGCGCGCACTATACCGGAAATAGCTGAAAAAGGGAGCTTTTTTTATCGCCAAGCGCCGATAAACCGCACCGCGTCACAGCCTTTGCAGTTAAGTGCGGCAGGGTCTATTTTTCAAAGGCCCGGCCCTGTTGGCCAGAACACTTAAACGGTTCACCTCCCCCGTGAGACCTTTGGTCTGAAACCTTTCCCTGCGCCCGAGGGCACACCCGATGAATCAAGCCAGCAGCAGCCGCGTCAGCCGTGAACTCCGGGGCCATGTCCTGCTGTTAGGCCTGGACAGGGTAGCCAAGCGCAACGCCTTTGACCTGGATCTGCTCAATGAGCTGAGCCTGGCCTATGGCGAATTTGATCGAAACGATGAGGCTCGGGTGGCGGTGGTCTTTGCCCATGGCGACCACTTCACCGCCGGGCTGGACCTGGCCAATGTCAGCGGCGTGATGGCGGGGGGTTGGCAGCCCCCGCTGGGGGGCTGTGATCCGTGGGGGGTATTCGCCGGCCCCAGGGTCAGCAAACCGGTGATCGTCGCCGCGCAGGGCTACTGCCTGACCATCGGTATCGAGTTGATGCTGGCAGCGGATATCAATCTCTGCGCCAGCAACACCCGCTTCGCGCAGATGGAAGTCCAGCGGGGGATCTTTCCCTTTGGCGGTGCGACGTTGCGCTTTCATCAGATCGCCGGCTGGGGGAACGCCATGCGCTGGCTGCTCACCGGCGATGAGTTCGACGCCCACGAAGCCCTGCGCCTGGGGTTGGTGCAAGAGGTCATGGCCAGCGAAGACCTGCTGCCCCGCGCCATTGAACTGGCCAGCCGTATTGCGCGCCAGGCACCGCTCGGCGTGCAGGCCACCTTGATGTCGGCACGCCTGGCGCGGATGGAAGGCGAAACCGTGGCGGCGGCTGCGTTACCGCCGATGGTGGATAAAT
The DNA here is from genome assembly GCF_029457515.1 of Pseudomonas sp. G11. Classification (NCBI taxonomy): domain Bacteria; kingdom Pseudomonadati; phylum Pseudomonadota; class Gammaproteobacteria; order Pseudomonadales; family Pseudomonadaceae; genus Pseudomonas; species Pseudomonas sp. G11. Next base: position 2,180,593 of record NZ_CP120377.1, on the reverse strand, counting down.
TGCTGAACAGCGAGGATGCCAAAGAAGGCGTGCGGGCGATGGTCGAGAAGCGGCCGGGGGTGTTCAAGGGCATTTGAGTTGGCAGTAGCGACGCCATCGGGGGCAAGCCCCCTCCCACATTGGGAACTCATTTCAAATGTGGGAGGGGGCTTGCCCCCGATGGCGTCGGTACAGACAACTAGGTCGCGGACCGAATCGCCTTGATCAATGGCTGCAACGAATACCCCAAGCGCGGCGCCAAGGCTTCGGCGCGGGCCGTCAGTGCGTCGATGTCCAATACCTGATCCAGCTCCGACGGCACCAGCAGGATCACATTGCCCTCCTTCACCGGCAGTTCCCAGTAATGCCGGTGATACAACCCACGCAGCAAGGCCGCACCCAGCGGCTTGCCATCGTCGGTGGCCCACTGGTTGATGACCAGCCAGCCGCCGGGGTTGAGTTTCTTCTGGCAGTTTTCCAGGAATGTCCAGGCCAGGTGCCCGACACCTGGACCGACATCGGTGTACAGGTCGACGAAAATCAGGTCTGCCGTTTCGGCAGTATCCAGCAACTCCAGGGCATCGCCGATACGGATGTACAAGCGCGGGTCATCGTCCAGCCCCAGGAACTCGATGGCCAGGCGCGGCACATCGGGGCGCAGCTCGATGGCTTCGACATCCTCCAGCGGCAGGAACCTGAGGCAGGCCTGGGTCAACGTACCGGCGCCCAAACCGAGGAACAACGCGCTCTCCGGCTGTTCATGGCACAACGCGCCAATCAGCATCGCGCGGGTGTAGTCGTACTCCAGCCAGCTCGGGTCGGCGGTGAACACACAGCTTTGCTCGATGGCATCGCCGAACTCGAGAAAACGGTAATCGGCCACTTCGAGCACACGGATCATGCCGAAATCATCATGGACTTCGGCCAGCAGGCGCTCGACACGCTCCTCGGTCATCACTACTCCTAAAAGGGTTTACCGCATGGCAAAGGCGCGATTGTCAGCCAACCGGCGGCAACAGGTCACGCACTAATTGCTGATAACATTGGCGTCCGACCGTCAATCAGCCAATCGAGTTCATGATGAGCCAACCCTGGAGCCCCGACAGCTGGCGCGCCCTGCCGATCCAGCAACAACCCCAGTACCCGGACGCTGCACACTTGCTGCAAGTGGAGCAGAACCTGGCCAGCTACCCGCCGCTGGTGTTCGCCGGGGAAGCCCGCGAGTTGCGCCGTCAGTTTGCCGAAGTGACCCAGGGTCGTGCATTCCTGCTGCAAGGCGGCGACTGCGCCGAGAGCTTCGCCGAATTCTCCGCCGCGAAAATCCGCGACACCTTCAAGGTGCTGTTGCAGATGGCGATCGTGATGACCTTCGCCGCCGGTTGCCCAGTGGTGAAAGTCGGGCGCATGGCCGGCCAGTTCGCCAAGCCGCGCTCATCCAACGATGAAACCATCGACGGCATCACCCTGCCCGCCTACCGTGGCGATATCGTCAACGGCATCGGCTTCGACGAAAAAAGCCGTGTGCCGGACCCGGACCGCCTGCTGCAGTCCTACCACCAGTCCACCGCCACCCTCAACCTGCTGCGCGCATTTGCCCAGGGCGGGTTTGCCGACCTGCACCAGGTGCACAAGTGGAACCTGGACTTTATCGCCAACTCGGCCCTGGCCGAGAAGTACAGCCAGTTGGCGGACCGTATCGACGAAACGCTCGCGTTTATGCGCGCCTGCGGCATGGACAGTTCGCCGCAATTACGCGAAACCAGCTTCTTCACCGCCCACGAAGCCCTGCTGCTCAATTACGAACAAGCCTTTGTGCGCCGTGACAGCCTGACCAACGATTACTACGACTGCTCGGCCCATATGCTGTGGATCGGCGATCGCACCCGCCAGTTGGATGGCGCCCATGTCGAGTTCCTGCGCGGGGTCAACAACCCGATCGGGGTCAAGGTCGGCCCGAGCATGAACCCGGATGACCTGATCCGCTTGATCGACATCCTCAACCCGGACAACGACCCCGGCCGCCTGAACCTGATCGCGCGCATGGGTGCCAACAAGGTCGGTGACCACCTGCCTGCGCTGCTGCGTGCGGTGCAGCGCGAAGGCAAGCAGGTGCTGTGGAGCTCCGACCCGATGCACGGCAACACCATCAAGGCCAGCAGCGGTTACAAGACCCGCGATTTCGCGCAGATCCTGGGTGAGGTGAAGGAGTTCTTCCAAGTGCATGAAGCCGAAGGCACCTATGCCGGCGGGATTCATATCGAGATGACCGGACAGAATGTCACCGAATGCATCGGCGGCGCGCGGCCGATTACCGAGGATGGCTTGTCGGATCGCTACCACACCCACTGCGACCCACGGATGAATGCCGATCAGTCGCTGGAGCTGGCGTTCCTGATTGCCGAAACACTGAAACAGGTCAAACGCTAGTCAGTTAAGCAGACACGCTGTAACTGTGGCGAGCGGGCTTGCCCCGCGTTGGGGCGCGTAGCGGCCCTAAAACCAGTCTCCCGGTTCAACAAGAAGAAATGCGGTGGCCTTATTGGGGCGGCCTCGCAGCCCAACGCGGGGCAAGCCCGCTCGCCACAATCAAACCCGCTTGCCGCAACACGCTTGTTCACCACACAAGTACCGTGCGCTTACAAGTGCAGCATGGCTATCCGCAACCGGGCGGCACTGGGCCGCTGGCAATTGAGCTGGAGGTGTTCCAGCCCCAGCCAGTCGGCCATTTGCCGCAGGTTCAGCGCCAACGCCTGCATCCCCTCCTCATCCAGCCCCGGCTCTTCCTCGTGCACCGCGTGCACGGCCAGGCGCCCATTGGCGCGTTCGGCACGCAGGTCGACTCGCGCGGCAATGCGCTCGTTGTGCAAGAACGGCAGCACGTAGTAGCCGTACACCCGCTTGTCCTGCGGGGTGTAGATCTCCAACCGATAACGGAAATCGAACAGCCGCTCGGTGCGACTACGCTCCCAGATCAGCGAATCGAACGGCGACAGCAATGCGCTGGCCGACACCTTGCGTGGCACCTTCGGCTCGGGCAGGCAATACGCCGGCTGCTTCCAACCTTGCACCTGACAGCTCAGTAATTGCCCGTCCTCCACCAGTTCAGCCAGGCGACTGCGACTGTCGGCAGGGTCCAGACGGAAGTAATCGCGCAGGTCTTTTTCAGTCCCGATGCCTAACGCGGTCGTGCTGTGCAATAACAAACCACGCTGGGCGTCGGCTTCACTCACCGAGGCTTGAAGCACCTCATCCGGAATCACCCGCTCCGGCAAATCATAGAGCCGCTCAAACCCGCGCCGGCCGGCAACAGTGACCAGGCCTGCGGCAAACAGCCATTCGAGCGCGTGCTTTTCATCACTCCAATCCCACCAGGGGCCGGCACGCTCTTCGCGGGTCGACAGGCTGCCGGCACCCAGGGCGCCCTGTTGCTCGACGATCTTCAGAACGCGCTGGATCGTGGCCTGCTGCTCACGCCCGAACCGCGCCATCTGCTGATAGATGCCCCGCCCCTGCTGCGCCCGTTGCATGCGCCAGCGCATCAGCGGGTACAACGCCATCGGCAGCAACGAAGCTTCATGCCCCCAATACTCGAACAGCGAGCGCCGTCGCCCCTGACTCCAGGCGGCCTGTTCAAGCAGCAAAGGGGAGTAAGTGCCCAAGCGAGAAAACAGTGGCAGGTAGTGGGAGCGCACCACGGCGTTCACCGAATCGATCTGCAACACACCGAGGCGCTCAATCACACGATTGAGGTGCGCGGCCCTGATCAGCGCAGGCGCCGGGCGCCCGGAAAATCCCTGGGCGGCCAGCGCCATGCGTCGAGCTTGCTTGAGGGAAAAGGACAGTTCAGCGGGCATGGACATCTCCTTGGGTGCTCGCGACCTACCCTACTGCATCCCAGGTCATTTTCGCAGCGGGTCTTCCCAGAAATGCCAGTGGCTTTCCCGCACCACGTCGGCACGACTAAGCCCGATATCCTTGAGCGCCGCGTCGCTCAACGTCGCCAACAACTGACGCTCATGACGCAGCGTCTGCCAACGCACGAGCGTCTGCAACAGCCCGAAGAGCGGCCGCTTCGCCAGCCACACAAAACCTCTTTGACCTTTCATCTTCTCGCCCTCCCGTGGGGATGACGCGAGTGTGTACCTGGCCTTATGATCAATCCAACGAATGTTTCTTATGCAATACATCTCGGAGATTGATCAATTGTCCGGCTACCCCAGCATCGACACCGAAGTGCTACGCACCTTCGTCGCCATCGCCGACCTGGGCGGTTTTACCCGTGCGGGCGAACGAGTCAACCGCACCCAGTCGGCGGTGAGCATGCAGATGAAGCGCCTGGAAGAGGATGTGTTGCAGCGCAAGTTATTCGAGCGCGACGGTCGCCAGGTACGGCTGACGCCCGAAGGCCAGGTGCTGCTGGGGTATGCGCGGCGCATCCTGAAACTGCACAGCGAAGTGTTCAACACGTTGCGCGAGCCCCATATGGTCGGGCTGGTACGGATCGGCACGCCGGATGACTACGTGATGCGTTTTCTGCCTGGCATTCTCAAACAGTTTTCCAAGGCTTACCCACTGATCCAGATCGAGATGCACTGTGAGTCCTCAACGGTGCTGATGCAGCGACAGGACTTGGCGTTGACGGTGATCAGTCGCGAGCCGGGCAACGATCTCGGTGAGCTGTTGCGCACCGAGCGCATGGTGTGGGCGGCAGCGCCGTGCTTCTGCACGGACGAACACGACGCCTTGCCACTGGCCGTTTCTGGCGACGACTGCCTTTACACCCAGTGGGCCTGCGCAGCATTGGAGACGACCGGACGGGATTATCGCCTGGCCTATCACAGCTCCAACGGGGCGGCGATCCAGGCCGTGGTCAGCGCCGGCCTCGCGGCCATGGTCAGCATGGAAAGCCTGGTCACCGACGACCTGCGTGTGCTCGGCAGCGACGACGGCTTCCCCCCCTTGCCGTCGATGAACCTGCGCTTGTTGCGTAACCCGCTGATGGCCTCGCCCATCACCGATTGCCTGGCCGATTACATCGTCGAAGGTTTCAAACTTTAAAGGTCAGCATCACCGCGCACACCACCAGGAAGCCGCAGAACAACCCCCGCAATAACCGCTCCGGCAGCGCATGGGCGACTTTCACGCCCCAACTGATGCTGAGCAGGCCACCGACCGCCAGCGGGATGCCGATCATCCAGTCGACCTCATGGTGCCAGGCATAGGTGGCCAGGGTGACGCTCGTGCTCGGCAGCGCCAGGGCCAGGGACAACCCTTGGGCGACCACCTGAGTGGTGCCAAACACACTGGTCAGCACCGGCGTGGCAACCACTGCGCCGCCCACGCCAAACAAGCCGCCCATGGACCCGGAGACGGCACCCAACACCCCGAGCCATGGCCAGGAATAACGCATCTGCGCAGTCGGCGGTGCATTACGCGTGAACATGCGCACCAGGTTGTAGGCTGACAATGCCACCAGAAAGACAATAAAACCGATACGCATCGCGCCGGCATCCAGGCCCACCGCCCAGATCGAGCCCAGCCAGGCAAAGCTGAAACCCATCACACCCAGCGGCAATGCGTGGCGCAGCTCGATACGGTTACGCTGGTGATAGCGCCACAGGGCGAGCATCACGTTGGGCACCACCATCACCAGGGCAGTGCCTTGGGCAATCTGCTGATCCAGGCCGAACCATACGCCGAGCACCGGGATGGCAATCAGCCCGCCCCCGATGCCAAACAAACCGCCCATCGTGCCCAGGGCCGCGCCCAATACCAAGTACATCGCTAAATCCAACACCACTTGCCACTCCACAAATCCCAGGCCTTGCATGCTACGCAGTCGGCCCTGGCGCGGATACGCATAGCGACGCACAATGGCTGTGCCAATTTCGCACAAGCATTTGCCCATGAACCCCAATACCCTCACCGACCAACTGAGCCTGTTCCTCGATGTATTGGAGTCGGGTAGCTTCTCCGCGGCCGCACGCCGCCATCCACTGACGCCCTCGGCGGTGGCCAGGCGCATCGACAGCCTGGAAAGTTCGGTGGGCAGCCGCTTGTTCCAGCGCAGCACCCATGCGGTGGTGCCGACACCGGCCGGCCTGGCCTTTGCCGAGCGGGCGCGGCGGATTGTCAGCGAGTTGCAACTGGCGCGAGCCGAAGCCGTCTCCCTGAGCCACGCGCCGGAAGGATTGATTCGCGTGGACGCCCCGGCGGCTTTCGGGCGACGGCATCTGGCACCGGTGATTGCAGACTTCCTGAATGTGTATCCGGGACTGGATGTGCACCTGCATTTGATCGACAGTTTTGTCGATATGCAGGGCGCGCATTTGGGCAAGGTCGACCTGATATTGCGCGCCGGGCATATCGTCGATACCCGGCTGATTGCCACGCCGCTTGCCAGTATCGTGCGCATCGCCTGTGCCAGCCCGGCCTACCTGAAAAGCCGCGGCACGCCGACTCATCCGCGGGAACTGAGCGAACACGACGGCCTGGACTGGGATGGCCTGGCGCCGATGTTTGCCTGGCGCTTCGAACTGGACGGGCGCCGCGCCACCTATCGCCCGCAACGTATCCGCATGAGCGCCAACAACGCTGAAGCCCTGCTGTCAGGGGCCCTCGCCGGGTTGGGTATCGCCCACCTGCCGACCTGGCTGGCCAGTGAATACCTGGTGCGTGGCGAATTGTTGCCACTGTTTTGTGAAAACGGCCTGCCCAGCCCGGAAACCACCGGGATCTATGCGCTGCGCCTGGAGCAACAGCCGAATGCACGCAGCCGGTTGTTGCTGGAATACCTGAAATCCCGTTTCAGCCCCGTGCCGCCCTGGGATCTGGCATTGCAAAGCGGACTGGCCTGACCGCTCGGCCAGAATTATCTGGCGCATTAAAGATTTGCCCGCTAGATTCCAGGCCATTGACGCTTTTTCGAGGCCCCGCCATGAGCAAAAATCCCACCCCTTGCGAATCCCTGCTGCTGGACAACCAGTTGTGTTTCGCCCTGCACTCCACGTCATTGCTGATGACCAAGGTCTACAAGCCACTGCTGCAAGCGCTTGGCCTGACCTACCCGCAGTACCTGGCAATGATGGTGTTGTGGGAAGAAGATGGCTTGACCGTCGGCGAAATCAGCAGCCGCCTGCTGACTGATCCAGGATCGCTGACGCCCCTGCTCAAGCGCCTGGAAGCCGAGGGCCTGCTCAGCCGCACTCGTAGCCGCGAAGATGAACGCGTGGTCGTGGTGGAACTGACCGAGGCCGGGCGTACCTTGCAGGAAAAGGCCATGGGGGTCCCACAGTGCATCCTCGGTGCCAGCGGCTTGGAGCTGGAGCAGCTGCGCAAGTTGCAGGCGGATTTGATTGCGTTGCGAGGCAACCTGCAGAACGCGATCTAAACACAACAGCAAAACACTCAACATGTGGGAGGGCGCTTGCTCCCGATGGTGGTGGGTCAGTCAACCAATCTATTGACTGACCCACCACCATCGGGAGCAAGCGCCCTCCCATATTGCTTTGTAGCGCCCCACAAAAATATTTGTAAATTTATCTTGCGCACAAAACATTAGCGCTATACATTCGCTTCACCAACTACTTAGCGCGCAAACATTTAGCGCTGAAAACCAAGAGGACCACACCATGCAAACTCTCTACACCGCAGTAGCCACTTCCACTGGCGGCCGTGACGGTCGTGCTGTTTCCAGCGACAACATCCTCGACGTCAAACTCTCCACACCTAAAGAACTGGGCGGTGCCGGTGGCCAGGCCACCAACCCTGAGCAACTGTTCGCCGCCGGCTACTCGGCCTGCTTTATCGGCGCCCTGAAATTCGTCGCCAGCCAGACCAAACGCAAGATCCCGGATGACGCCTCGATCACGGCTCATGTCGGTATCGGCCAGATCCCCGGCGGTTTCGGCCTGGACATCGACCTGCACATCAGCCTGCCCGGCCTGGCTCAGGACGATGCGCAAAGCCTGGTCGACGCGGCTCACCAGGTTTGCCCTTACTCCAACGCCACCCGTGGCAACGTCGATGTGCGCCTGCACGTAACCGTCTAACCCTGCTGCGACACCTGGAGAAGAACATGAACAGATTTGGCAAAGCGCTTACTGGCACCCTGCTCGCCCTGTCCATCACCCACGCGTTCGCGGCGACGGATGATGTCGAGCACAACACCCAGGCATTCCTCGATGTCTTGAACGCCGGCACCGGCAAGCCGATGGAGCAACTGACGCCCAAGGACGCCCGTGCCGTGCTGACGGGAGCTCAGGCGGGTGTGAAGTTGACCTTGCCCAAGGCGGACGTCAGCCAGAAGACCATCCAGGTCGATGGCCAGCCGCTGGGCCTGACCATCGTGCGGCCAGCCGGGGTCAAGGGCACATTGCCGGTGTTCATGTTCTTCCACGGCGGCGGCTGGGTATTGGGCGATTACCCGACTCACGAGCGCCTGGTGCGCGATCTGGTGGTGGGTTCGGGAGCCGTGGCGGTCTTCGTCAACTACACGCCTTCACCGGAAGCTCACTACCCGGTGGCGATCAACCAGGCCTATGGCGCAACCAAATGGGTCGCCGAGCACGGCAAGGACATCAACGTCGACGGCAAACGCCTGGCGGTCGCGGGCAATAGCGTCGGCGGCAATATGGCAGCCGTCGTCAGCCTGATGGCCAAGGACAAGGGCACACCCGCGATCAAGTTCCAGTTGCTGCTGTGGCCGGTGACCGATGCCAACTTCGAGACAGCGTCCTACAACCAGTACGCCGAAGGGCACTTCCTCACCAGGAACATGATGAAATGGTTCTGGGACAACTACACCACCGACGCCAAGCAGCGGGCCGAGATCTATGCCTCGCCGTTGCGGGCGACCACCGATCAGCTCAAGGGCTTGCCGCCCGCGCTGATTCAGACGGCCGGTGCCGACGTGCTGCGGGACGAGGGCGAAGCCTATGCGCGCAAGCTGGACCAGGCCGGCGTCCCGGTGACCGCCGTGCGCTATAACGGCATGATCCACGACTACGGCTTGCTCAATGTGGTCAGCCAAGTGCCAGCGGTGCGTTCGGCCTTGCTGCAGGCATCGCAGGAGCTGAAGCAACACCTGAAGTAAAAAGCAGCGCCCACGAAAAAGCCCGACTCAAGGTCGGGCTTTTTTTCGTATCAGCGGGGCCAGAATTACTTCTTGGCGCGGCCTTTGTACGAACCACCTTCGCGGGTGTCGATTTCGATCAGGTCGTCGATTTCGATGAAATCGGCAACTTGCAGCTCGGTACCGTTAGCCAGCTTGGCAGGCTTCATCACCTTGCCCGAAGTGTCGCCGCGAGCGGAACCTTCGGTGTAGGCAACCTTACGCACGATGGTGGTCGGCAGCTCTACGGAAACCAGGCGCTCTTCGAAGAAAATAGCTTCGCAGACGTCGGTCATGCCTTCTTCAATGAACGGCAGAACGGCTTCGATGTCTTCAGCGTTCAGCTCGTACATGGTGTAGTCAGTGGTGTCCATGAACGTGTAGGCGTCGCCGCTGATGAACGACAGGGTCGCTTCTTTACGGTCGAGGATCACGTCGTCCAGCTTGTCATCGGCGCTGTAAACGGTTTCGGTCTTGTAACCGGTCAGCAGGTTCTTCAGCTTGGTCTTCATGATCGCGCTGTTACGGCCCGACTTGGTGAACTCAGCTTTCTGAACCAACCAAGGATCGTTGTCGATACGGATCACCATACCGGGTTTCAGTTCTTTACCAGTTTTCATTGCAGATATCCGAAATTTGGATGGGGTTTACAAAAATCAAGGTCGCGTATCATATCCAACTTTCATAAAACTGTACCAGCGCCGTCGCAAGATCGGCCTGCAAGCCTTGTTCCAGACACCACGTTTCGGCGTGTGCGCTCACTTCCGGCCAGTGTTCCAGCAGTCTTTTCCACGGCTGCGCCATATCGCCGTCCGTATTCCAGGCCTGCCAAAGCGCAACCAACGCCGCCCTGGCGGCCGGCGATAATGCAGCGGTGTACAACTGCAGGAAGGCGTCGAGCTTGTCCAGGTGGATGTCTTCGTCCTGGCGATAGATGTGCCACAGCAAAGGACGCCCGGCCCACTGGGCGCGCACGAAGGAGTCTTCGCCACGTACGGCATTGAACTCGCAGCACCACAGCAGGCGGTCATATTGCTCCTGGCGCACGAAGGGCAGCACCTGCACGGTCAGGGCTTGGCGCTGGTGGACGTCCCCCGCCTCCAACCCATCGACCCCGAGCCAACGCTGCACATCACCGAGGATGCGGCCTTCCGGAACCAACAGATGAGTGGCACGCCCATCCGTCGAAAGAACGTCAAGCCAGCTGGCGAGGCCGGCATTTTCGTAGGCGAACAGTGACATCAGCCGCGTACCGGTTGCAGGAAGTACGCCCAAGGAGCGCAGGAATTGTTGCTGCGCAGCGGCATCCTGTTGAAACGCCTGGCGCTGTTGCAGCAAACCGGCCTCGCGCAACAGACCACCGGTACCCGGCCGAAAACCGGGGAAAAAGAAGTACTTCTGTACCCCTTTGAACTTCACCGAAGGCAGGCGATGGCAACCCACCACCCAGTCCTCGGCACTGAGGTAGTCGAGGTTCATCCATAACGGCGGACGCGCGCGCGCGGCCATGGCTTCCATGTAGTCAGGGGGCAATTGGCAGGCAAAAGCGGCGATCACCACATCGGCGGACGGCGTGGCAGCCCAATCCGCCGGCCAATGATGCACGTCAACGCCCTCTTGCCATTGCTGCCCCGACTGCACGTCAATCTCAGGGCACAGGCGCTCGAACGCCCGCAAGTCATCGACCCACAAACGCACATCACAACCGTGCTCTACCACCAGTTGCCGGGCCAGGCGCCAGGTCACGCCGATGTCGCCATAGTTGTCGACGACGCTGCAAAAAATATCCCAGCGGGCTTTCATTCCGGGCTCCAACGCTCAAAGGCTCGATTGTCCGCATAAATGCCCTGATGCAGAAGGCTTGATCGCGATTATTCTGCACAGTGGCTGTGCGACAATCGCCGCCACGCCACAAATGCCTGCCAGGAGGCCGCCATGTCTGATCGCCCATTGTCGTTGCTCAAGCTGTGTGTCGCCATCGCCCTCGGCGTGTGGCTGGGGTTCATCGCCATTGCGTTGACCACTTGGCTGGCGTCGCGCTACCTGTTCCCGCAAAGCCTGGCCCCCGTAGCCCAGGCCGTTCAGCAACTCGGCAAACCGGCCCCTGCTGCACCGGAACCACCCAACCGTATGTTCGAGCAGTATCAAGACAACCTTCGCAAGCAGGAACAACAGCAGACCCTGGACCAGGCGCGCAACAATGCGCGCAACCTGTCCAACCCAAAATGCCAGTTCTGGTTGCAACAGGACCAGAACGCGCCGAATGAAAAGAGCAAGGCCAATGTCCTGCAATTTTGCGAATGATCAAGCACAGCCATGAATAAACACGCCGTCCTCCAGTTGATTCTGGAAAAACTCACCGTCGACCTCGATATTGCACAGCGCGCCGCGCAGACCGCCTACGAAACCGCGACCCACGAAGAAAATATCGCCGAAAACAAATACGACACCCTCGGACTGGAGGCATCTTACCTGGCGGCCGGACAGGCCAAACGCGTCGAGGAAATCAAGCAGTCGCTGGCGCTGTGCCAGAACCTGCCACTGCGTGCGTACGATGATCAACGTGGCATAGAAGTCGGCACGCTACTGGGCCTGGAGGACGAGAATGGCCGCCAGCAGTGGCTGTTCCTGGCACCGGATGCGGCGGGCTTGAAGGTGGATGTGGTGGGGCAACCGGTGACCGTCATCACCCCGCGCTCCCCGCTGGGCAAAAGCCTGCTGGGCAAGTTCGAAGGTGATGAGGTGGAGATTCTGGTGGCAGGCGCCCGGCAACACTTTACGGTTACCGAGGCCAGATAAACCACTTAATGGACGGGCAATTCTACGCCGTCGAACAGCTCTTCCAGTTCCTGCTTGTTGTGGCACTGGATCGCCTTGGCCATGACTTCGCGGGTCAGGTGCGGAGCGAACTTCTCGATGAAGTCGCACATGAAGCCACGCAGGAAAGTACCGCGACGGAAACCGATCTTGGTCACGCTGGACTCGAACAACTCGCTGGCGTCGAGCACGACCAGGTCTTTATCGAGCTGCGTGTCGACCGCCATCTTGGCGACAATCCCCACGCCCAGGCCCAGGCGAACATAGGTTTTGATCACGTCGGCATCGGCCGCGGTGAACACCACTTTCGGCGTGAGACCGCGATGGCTGAAGGCTTCGTCGAGCTTGGAACGGCCGGTAAAACCGAACACGTAAGTCACGATCGGGTATTCCGCCAGGGCTTCCAGGGTCAGCTTCGGCAGCTTGGCCAACGGGTGACCTTGGGGCACGACAACGCAGCGGTTCCAGCGGTAGCACGGCATCATCACCAAGTCGCCAAACAACTCCAGGGCCTCGGTGGCAATGGCAAAGTCGACGGTGCCGTCAGCCGCCATTTCGGCGATCTGCATCGGCGAACCCTGGTGCATGTGCAGGGCCACGTCCGGGTACTGCTTGATGAAATCGCGGATCACCGGCGGCAATGCATAACGCGCCTGGGTATGGGTGGTGGCGATCGACAGGGTCCCCTTCTTCTCGTTGGAGAACTCCTGGGCGATCTGCTTGATGCTCTCGACTTTGCGCAGGATCTCGCCAGCGGTGGTAATGATGCGCTCACCGGCTGGAGTGACACGGGTCAGGTGCTTGCCGCTGCGTGCGAACACTTCGACGCCCAACTCGTCTTCGAGCAGGCGGATCTGCTTGCTGATACCGGGTTGCGAGGTGTAAAGGCTTTGAGCGGTAGCGGAAACGTTGAGGTCGTGGTGCGCCACTTCCCAGATGTAGCGCAGTTGTTGAAGCTTCATATGTGTCCCTCAAAGCAGATAGACGCCACGGGTATCAGCGACGGTATATAACTATATTAAAGGTTCGACAGATAAATCTAGAACTTTTTATCCTTCATTGACCGATCACATGTCATCACTGCGCCGACGCTGCAACAGCGGTACCAGATAGACCGGTACCTGGGACAACTGGAGCACTCGCGCAGCGGTTCGCCCCAAGGGTGTTGCCACCCCGACGGTTTGGGTATGACTACCTACGATCAGCAAATCCACGGAGAGTTTCTGTGACTGACCAAGGATCACTTCGCAAGGGTCCCCCTGGATCACTCGTACCGAACGGATCAACTTCAGGTCCAGCGCACCTTCCCCCAACTCTTCGCGAAAACTCTCCAGCACACGCTGCTCGATCGTCGCCATCACCGTGGTCAGCCCCTGGCTCTGCCATTCGTTCAGGGCTTTCTCATCAAGGTAGCTCTGCAACACCGATTCGGCGAACAAGCCGATGGGCTCGACCACATGGATCACATACAGGTCGGCCTTGAACGTTCGCGCCAGCGCCAGTGCATGTTGCATCACATAAGGCGCATACAGACCAAGGTCCGTGGCGTACAGCATCGAACGAATCATAGAACCTCCTGGACTGCCAGGATGGCGGGGATTGAATGAGCTTAGCAGCGCCTCGGCGAGTTCGACTGACTTAGCTCTCGGCCTGAATCTTCACCTCATTACTGATGCCATGGGGCACATGCCCGGTGGCCACCACCTCTCTGGCTTTCTCACAATGACCGGCCTGGTCATCGAAAAACACATCGGCGGCGAAGGCCTCCAGAAACGCGGATTTTTCCAACCCGCCAAGAAACAACGATTCGTCCAGGCGGATATCCCATTCGCGCAAGGTACGAATCACGCGCTCGTGGGACGGTGCTGAACGGGCTGTGACCAAGGCCGTGCGAATCGGGCACGCCTCGTCGGGAAACTCACGCTGTAACAGGTTGAGTGCGGCGAGGAAGCCTTTGAACGGACCACCGTGCAACGGTTGGCGCGCCGACTCGCGCTCGCTGGCCTGGAATGCCGCCAAGCCACCGCTTTGGTAGACACGTTCGGACTCATCGGAAAACAGCACCGCATCCCCGTCAAACGCGATCCGCAATTCCTCGCTCGACGCCCGGCGTGCACCGCCCGACAAAATCGTCGCAGCGGCAAACCCGGCGTCAAGGGCACTGCGCACATCTTCAGCATGGGTGGAAAGAAACAGATGGCAACCAAATGCCGCCAAATAAGGATAAGGACTACGCCCTCCTACGAAGGCTGCGCGGGAAATATCCAGATCGTAATACTGGATCGAATTGAACACGCGCAACCCAGTGTCGGCACTGTTGCGCGACACCAGCACCACCTCGACCCGGGCGCGGCCCAGGCTGGCATTGAGGCTCAGCAGCTTCTTGACCAGCGGGAAGGCGTCACCGGGCTCCAGGATTTCTTCCTCATGTTCGATCTGGTATTTGCGGTAGGTCTCGACCCCTTCGGCCAGGTAGACCTTATGGCTCTCGCTCAGGTCGAACAGCGCCCGCGATGAAATCGCCAGCACCAGTTTGTCGCCCAGTCCATTCGCCATGTGCTTTCCTCCGAATCAGCGGTTATGCCGATCAATAAAACTCAAAGCCTGGTACAGCGCCTGCATCCGCGGCAATTCGCAACCGGCGGCCTTGGCGGCGGCCAGTGGCCGGGCGTAGATGGCGGCCAGCTCCAACGGGCGTTTGTGCACGTGGTCGTGGTACATGCTCGGCAGGTAGTCGTCCATGGTCTCGGTCATGGTGAACATCTGCTCGGCATAGCTGGCCGGGATTTGATGGCCGCAGGCATGGGCGCCCTGCACCACTTCGGCCATCAGCGCCTGGATCAGTTCCCGGCTGGATTCGTCCGCCATCATGGCCGTGGTTCCCGCGCCCAACAGCACGGAGAGACCGTTGTAGGGCACGTTCCACACCAGTTTATGCCAGCGCGCCAGGTGCACGTTGGCCATGGCCTGAGACTCAATGCCCGCCTGATGAAACAACGCGGCGCCCTCTTCGACAATCGCTTTCTGACGGGCTTCATCGTTGGCTGCAGTACCGCTGTGGTACCCCAGGTTGACCCGGCCCAGGGCCTGATGCTCGACGACGCCGGGCCCGGAGCGATGCACGCCGATATAGCACAGGCCGCCGAGCAGATGCAGCGACGACGGCAAGTGCTCGCGCAGGCTGTCTTCGACGTCGAGGCCGTTTTGCAGCAACACGACCTTGGCGTCCGGCGCCGCGATCTGAGCAAGGGTGGGGGCCAACTCCGGGTTACCGGTGGATTTGGTGCCCACCAGCAGCCAATCGCACGGCGGCATGTCAGCGGCGCGGGCATAGGCCTGCATCGGGTGCAGGTGCAAGCGGCCATGCACCGTACTGTTGAGGTGCAGGCCACGTTCGCTGACCGCCGCATATTCGCTGCGCAGCAGGAAGTGCACGTCGAACCCGGCGCGCGCCAGCATCAGGCCATAGAAACCACCGATGGCACCTGTGCCGATAATACCGATGCGGGGCGACTGTACGGTCATGGCAAATCCTCTGGAGTACGGGTAAGTGCTTGATTAATGGCGTCGGCAAGCTCGGCAGCCACGATCGGTGTGTGTATTTGCCCAAGGAATTGACCCTCGCACACCACGAACAGCGCCGGCAAATGAAAGATCTCGTAGCGTTCCACCGCACCGCCGTTGTGCCCGGCATCGACCCAGCACACCCGGTCCACGGGCAAACGCCAGCCCGGCACCTGCTGGCGTGCCCAGCGGCAACTGGAACACCCCTCGCTGACGAACACGACGAGCGAAATGCCTGGCAAAGCCAGCAATTGCTGGTCAATATCCAGGTCGGTCAATACCTGTTCCTTCACTATACTGCTGCCACCGCCGTCAACTGAACGGTGCTCGGAGTCCGTGTACATGGGTCGTTTTTTACCTCACCCTGATGATGTCGCTGCCCTGTTGATCCAACGTCCCGCTCCCCCCCTTCCCCGCCAACGCCTGCACACTATCGGCCTGAGTGGCATCGCCTGCAATTGCCCGCGCGCCTGGCGCCAGGGTACCGCGATCGAGTTTCGCATTCCCTCACTGGGCACCAGCGCCCGTTATCCGGGCTATGTGGCGTGGTGTCGCAAGGCTGGCAGTGGCTATCGCGTGGGGGTTGCCTTTACCGATGAACATGCCTTGTTCGGTGCAAGAATGGGCGAGCAAGTGTGCCAGATCGAACGCTACTGCCGCCTGCACGTAGACACAGAGCCGACGCCCCAGCAGGTCGAGGCACTGGCCCGCGAATGGGTTTCGCGCCATGCCGGCGAGTTCTCCCATGAGGCGCTCGTGCAGCCAGCACTGGATTAAAGCCGGCTTTGCCCATTGTCGCGGGCCCGTGTTACGCGCTAAGGTTCCTCCCCCCTGCATTCAAATCATGCTGTGCTCCGCCGCACGGGGATGGCTGGCGGCCGGCACCCGTGACCCTGACGAGTAACACGATGGCTGATTTACCGATCAATGACCTTAACGTCGAATCCAACGAGACGCTGATCACACCTGATCAGCTCAAGCGCGAAATCCCCTTGAGCGACGCTGCCCTGCAGACCGTCACCAAGGGTCGCGAAGTCATCCGTGACATTCTCGACGGCACTGACCACCGCCTCTTCGTCGTCATCGGGCCTTGCTCGATCCACGACCTCAAGGCTGCCCACGAATACGCCGAGCGCCTCAAGGTGCTGGCGGCGGAAGTGTCCGACACCTTGTACCTGGTGATGCGCGTGTATTTCGAGAAGCCGCGTACCACCGTCGGCTGGAAAGGCTTGATCAACGACCCGTACCTGGACGACTCGTTCAAGATCCAGGACGGTCTGCATATCGGTCGCAAGTTGCTGCTGGACCTGGCCGAAATGGGCCTGCCCACTGCCACCGAAGCCCTCGACCCGATCTCCCCGCAGTACCTGCAGGACCTGATCAGTTGGTCGGCCATCGGCGCGCGCACCACTGAATCCCAGACCCACCGCGAAATGGCGTCCGGCCTGTCCTCAGCCGTGGGCTTCAAGAACGGCACCGACGGCGGCCTGACCGTAGCGATCAACGCGCTGCAATCGGTTTCCAGCCCTCACCGGTTCCTGGGGATCAACCAGGAAGGCGGCGTCTCCATCGTCACCACCAAGGGCAACGCCTACGGTCACGTGGTGCTGCGCGGTGGCAACGGCAAGCCCAACTATGATTCGGTCAGCGTTGCGCTGTGCGAACAGGCGCTGGCCAAGGCCAAGATCAAGCCGAACATCATGGTCGATTGCAGCCACGCCAACTCCAACAAGGACCCGGCCCTGCAACCGTTGGTGATGGAAAACGTTGCCAACCAGATCCTCGAGGGCAACCAGTCGATCATTGGCCTGATGGTCGAGAGCCACCTGAATTGGGGTTGCCAGGCGATTCCAAAGGACCTCGCCGACCTGCAGTACGGCGTGTCGATCACCGATGCCTGCATCGACTGGACTGCCACCGAGAACACCCTGCGCAGCATGCATGCCAAGCTCAAGGACGTATTGCCCAAGCGCAAACGCAACTGAGACCGCACCTGTATCTGAATTGGGCGCACACAAAAACGCCGGGCCATGGCCCGGCGTTTTTCATGGTGCTGTCACTGCCTTACAGTTTAGCGGAGTGGCGCTGATGCCGCTCCATGTAGCGTTCGACATAGGAGCACGACGGGATCACCGTATAACCGGCTTCTTCGGCGAACTTCAGCGCCTCCTCGGTCAACGCGGCCGCAATGCCACGGCCTCGCAGTGCGTTGGGCACGAAGGTCCGATAGATATCCAGGGTCTGCTTCCCGAGGTCCATGTAGGTCAGGTAGGCACGATGACCGTCCACATTGGTCTCGAACTGATGACCAGCCTGGTCATGGTGGATGGACAACGCCTCGCTCATCACTACTCCTCGCGGGTCTTGAATTTTGACCCCTACCTTACCGATGTTTTTCCGGCGAAGGAACATCTACGCCACCCCGTGCCGGTTTCGACAACGAGAAAACCCTGAGCGCTCACAACCAGCACGTAGAGAATAGTAGGCACCAATCCCGCAATTGCTCAAGGCGCGCTCGTCATCCCTGCCACTGGTGGATATAGAAAGAGCCTCGATCAACCGGTGACCGATAGCCTGAACATTGCCGGCAGTTGAACCTTGAGACGAACTGCCGCTCTTAAAGTCACCTCTACATGCGCAAAAGATGCCTGGGGCGGTAACGGTGACCGGAACGAAAGTGTCAGCTTCTTTATATAAATCTTCATCTATTTACAAGGCCTAACGCATGCGGGGCGGCGATTTCAGCCCGGCCTCAATCCTCCTGCGACTGCAAAAAATTGAACACTTTTTATACAAACTGCCAAAAGATTAGCCAAAATAGATTCGGCACAAGAATTTTTTTTGCTTCTTGCGCTACGTCAGTTTACTTACTACAAGTAATGGGTAGTATGTACGCCGGCTATTAGCTCACCCTGAGAAAGTAGCCATTTAATAGAAAGTCCTTGAAGGGGAACACGATGAACAACGTTCTGAAATTCTCTGCTCTGGCTCTGGCCGCAGTTCTGGCTACCGGTTGCAGCAGCGTCTCCAAAGAAACCGAAGCTCGTCTGACTGCAACTGAAGACGCAGCAGCTCGCTCCCAGGCTCGTGCAGACGAAGCCTACCGTAAAGCTGATGAAGCTCTGGCTGCTGCTCAAAAAGCACAACAGACTGCTGACGAAGCTAACGAGCGCGCTCTGCGCATGCTTGAAAAAGCAAGCAAGAAGTAATAATCCTTCGGGGTTGTTATCAAGCCGATCCATTTTTGGATCGGCTTTTTTATTGCCTGAATTTCACGCTCCCGGCGGGAACAGGCAATAAAAATCCCGCCCCGGCGCAAGGCCGAAGCGGGATTTGGGTCAAGCAGGCTTACTGCTGCAGGTCGATCGGCGTGCTCGACACCATCGGCGCTGCGCTCGGCACACCGATCTCAGTCGGCAGGCCATCTTCGGCAGCCACCACATCACGCACCTGATCCCAGTTCACCCGCAGGTGATTGGCCAGGTCTTCACGCTTGAGCAGGGCGTTGATCACCGCTGTATGCTTGTCGACCACCGAAGGGGTGCCGTCGTCGTTCAGGGGCGTATGCGCTTCCAGGTACACCTTGCCACCGCGGCTGCCGAACTTGTAGGCATCGTTGATGATGCGCACCGACGTGCCCACCGGCACCATGCTGGCCATCTCCAGCACGTTGTTGTTGAACATGCGGAAGCAGCCATGGCTGGTACGCGTACCGATACCGAACTTCTTGTTCGAACCGTGGATCAGGTAACCCGGCGTGCCCAACGTGAACTTGAACGGCCCCAGGGGGTTGTCCGGGCCGGCGGGCACAACATTCGGCAGCGGGTCGCCCTCGGCGGCATGCTCAGCCTTGATCGAGGCGGGCGGGGTCCAGGTCGGGTTCGGCGTCTTGGCGATAATGCTGGTATGGGCGACCGGCGAGCCCCAGCCTTCACGACCAATCCCCAGCGGGAAGGTGTAGACGACGTTCTGGCCCTTCGGATAGTAGTAGAGACGGTATTCGGCGAGGTTGATCACAATACCTTCGCGAGGGCCTGGCGGCAGGATGAACTGCGTCGGCAGCACGATCTCGGTGCCCGCGCCGGGCAACCAGGCATCGACGCCCGGGTTGGCGGCGACCATCTCCGAGTACCCGAGGTCGTAGGTGGTACCCAGGTCGGCAAAGGTGTCTTCGTATTTGGCCTTGATCACTTGGACCTGGCCGACGATGTCTTCACCGGGTGGTGGCAAGGGCAACTGCAAGGCGGCGGCAGAGCCAGACGCACACAGGGCAGCAAGAGACAGGCAGCAGGTGACGACGGAAAGGCGCGACAACATCCGGTAAATCCTTCGCAGAACGACGGGTAGGTAAAAATCGATTGTATACGTGAAGCGGGCGGCTAGCTGCAAGCTTGTCGCGGCCCCTACAGCTCGAAACGCAGCTCCGGCCAGATTGGCGGCGTGCCGCGCTTCTGGGATTCGAGGATCGCCCGGCACAGAGGGCACAGCCGCTGGTCCTGGAAGATCGAGCGATCCACCGACGACCAGCGTGGCTGCGCAGGCAATAACGTGCCGCAGAGCGTGCGGTCGATCGAGCCCCCCAACTCCAGTTGACGCGCGACCAGATGCACCCGGACTTCCTGGCAGGCGAACAGATCCAGCTGCTCGTCCGGCTCGATCAGTTGGTAGTTAAACAAGGACCAGGCAGGACGCGACATCGAGGGCTCCAAATCGGGGGGGCGCCACCTTAGCCGAAAGCCTGCCGGTAGAAAAGCGTCATAGCAGCGGTTTTAGCGTCGGCCATATATTTTCCAGCAACTTGCCCTGGGCGCCGACCGCCGGGTGCAGTTGATCGGCCTGCATCAACTCGGGATGGCCGCCGACCCCGTCGAGAAAAAACGGCACCAACGGGACGCTCTTCTCCTTGGCCAGCGCACCGTAGACTTCGGCGAACGCCTGGGTGTATCTCGGGCCGTAGTTGGGTGGCAACTGCATGCCCAACAGCAGCACCTTGGCGCCCTTGGACTTGGACTGGTCGATCATCGATGCAAGATTTTGTTTCAATTGTGCGGGAGGCTGCCCACGCAAGCCGTCATTGCCTCCCAGTTCGATGATCACAACGTCCGGCTGATGCGCTGCAAGCGCCGCCGGCAGCCGCGCCAGGCCTCCGGCACTGGTATCGCCACTGATGGAGGCGTTGACCACTTTGTCGTCGAAACCTTCGTGCTTGAGCCGTTGTTCCAGCAAGGCTACCCACCCTTTGCTGGTATCCAGTCCGAAACCGGCACTGATACTATCGCCAACGATCAGGACTGTACCCGCCGCTGCGTTCTGGGCCATGCACATCAAGGCCAGGCCAGCACTCAAAAACCACATTCGCATCGGATTCTCCATGGGCGCAAGCATTCTCACCGCGCGAAACCTTAGCAAAGTGGTTCCCAGCGCGGAAGGTGAACTGACTATCCTGCACGAACTGAGCCTGGAACTGAACCAGGGCGATAGCCTGGCTATCGTCGGCGCCTCGGGTTCCGGCAAATCCACCCTCCTCGGCCTATTGGCCGGGCTCGACCTGCCCAGCAGCGGCGAAGTCACCCTTGCCGGCCAAGCCCTGAGCAGCCTCGACGAAGACCAGCGCGCGCGCATCCGCGCCGAGCACGTGGGTTTCGTCTTCCAATCCTTCCAGTTGCTCGACAGCCTCAACGCCCTGGAAAACGTCATGCTGCCTTTGGAACTCGATGGCCGCAAAGACGCTCGCGAGCGCGCCAAGCACTTGCTCGAACGCGTCGGCCTGGGCCAACGCCTGACCCACTCGCCGCGCCAGCTGTCCGGGGGCGAGCAACAACGTGTGGCCATCGCCCGCGCGTTCGCCGCCGAACCGGACGTGTTGTTTGCCGATGAACCCACCGGCAACCTCGACAGCCATACCGGCGAGCGAATCAGCGACCTGCTGTTCGAGCTCAATAAAGAGAACGGCACGACCCTGGTGCTCGTCACCCATGATGAGCGTCTGGCCCATCGTTGCCGACGCCTGATCCGCCTTGAAGCCGGCCTGATGGTCGCGCCCCTGGAGCCTTGATGGCACGTTTGCCGCTGTTGCGCCTGTTCAGTCTTGCCATGCGCCAATTACTGCGCGATGCCCGCGCCGGCGAATTGCGCGTATTGTTCTTCGCCTTGCTGGTGGCCGTGGCGGCCAGTACCGCCATCGGTTACTTCGGTGCGCGCCTCAACGGCGCCATGATGTTGCGGGCCACCGAGTTTCTTGGCGCCGACCTGGTACTTGAAGGCAGCTCGCCCGCACGCCCGGAGCAGATCCGCTCCGGCACCGAACTGGGCCTCGATCACGCGCGCGTCGTGGAGTTCTCCAGCGTCATCGCCGCCGACAGCGGCATCCAACTCTCCAGCATCAAGGCGGTCAACGAGCAGTACCCGCTGCGCGGCGAGCTGAAGAGCGCAGCCGCTCCCTTTGGGGATGAAACCCCAGGCGGCGGCCCGAAACCTGGTGAAGCCTGGGTGGAAGCGCGGTTGCTGACGGCACTGGGCCTCAAGGTTGGCGACAGCATCGATGTCGGCATGAAGACCCTACGCCTGGCCCGCATACTGACCTACGAACCGGATCGCGCCGGCAATTTCTACAGCCTCACACCGAGGGTGATGATCAACCTGGCGGACCTGGACGCTACTGGCGTGGTGCAACCCGGCAGCCGTGTCAGCTACCGCGAACTGTGGCGTGGGCCGCAAGGCAGCACGGCGTTGCAAACCTATCGTGACCTGGTCAAGCCAGGGCTCGCCGCCAACCAGCGCCTGCAGGATTCGCGGGACGGCAACCAGCAGATCGGCGGCGCCCTGGGCAAGGCCGAACGCTACCTGAACATGGCCAGCCTGGTGGCCGTGCTGCTGGCGGGGGTCGCCGTAGCGCTATCGGCCAACCGTTTTGCCAGCCGACGTTTCGATGCCAGCGCGTTGTTGCGTTGTCTCGGTTTGTCACGCCGCGAAACCATGCTGCTGTTCAGCCTGCAACTGAGCGTACTGGGACTGCTGGCCAGCCTGACCGGCGCCGTGCTCGGCTGGCTGGCGCAGTTCGGCCTGTTCTATTTCCTCCACGACCTGCTCCCCGCAGACGTACCACCGGGCGGGCTGTTACCGGCGGTTGCCGGGATCGGCACCGGGCTGGTTGCCCTCGCCGGCTTCGCCCTGCCACCACTGGCGGCGCTGGGCCGTGTACCGCCGCTGCGCGTGCTGCGGCGCGACCTGCTGCCTATTCCTTCCAGCACCTGGATGGTCTATGGCGCGGCGCTGTTCGCCCTGGGCCTGATCATGTGGCGCCTGAGCCTTGACCTGGTGCTGACCTTCGCCTTGCTGGGCGGGGGCGTGGTCGCCGCGCTGATCCTCGGCGGCCTGCTCCTGCTGCTGTTGCAAAGCCTGCGCCGCCTGTTGGCCCGCGCGTCCCTGCCCTGGCGCCTGGGCCTGGGCCAGTTGCTGCGACACCCATTGGCGGCGGCCGGCCAGTCCCTGGCGTTCGGCCTGATCCTCTTGTCCATGGGCTTGATCGCCCTGCTGCGCGGCGAGTTGCTCGACACCTGGCAAAACCAGTTGCCCAAGGACGCCCCCAACTACTTCGCGCTGAACATCCTGCCCGCCGACAAGGAAGCCTTTGGTGCACGCCTGCTGGACCTGCAGGCACAATCGGCGCCGCTGTATCCGGTGGTGCCAGGCCGACTGATCAGCATCAATGGCGAGCCGGTACAGGAAATTGTCAGCAAGGACTCCAGCGGCGATCGTGCCGTGCAACGTGACCTGAGCCTGACGTGGGCTGCCGACCTTCCACCGGGCAACACCCTCACCGCCGGCGCCTGGTGGGCACAACAAGCGCCCGATGATATCCCCGGGGTCTCGGTAGAAGCCAAGGTCGCACAAAGCTTGAAGCTCAAGCTTGATGACCACCTGGTGTTCAGTGTCGGCGGTGAAAATCGTGAAGCGCGGGTCACCAGCCTGCGCACCATCAATTGGGATAACTTCCAGCCCAATTTCTTCATGATTTTCCAGCCGGGCACCTTGAAGGACTTGCCAGCCACCTACCTGACCAGCTTCTACCTGGCCCCCGGCCACGACCAGCAGATCGTCGACCTGTCACGCGCCTTTCCGGCCGTGACGATCCTGCAGGTCGAAGCCCTGCTGGAACAACTGCGCAGCATCCTCGCCCAAGTGACCCTGGCGGTGGAATATGTGCTGCTGTTTGTCCTGGCCGCGGGGATGGCGGTGCTGTTCTCCGGCTTGCAGGCGACCTTGGATGAGCGAATCCGTCAGGGCGCGTTATTGCGTGCGCTAGGCGCGGAACGCAAGTTGCTGGTCAAGGCACGGCGCATCGAATTCGGCTTGCTGGGTGCAGTCAGTGGCTTGCTTGCGGCACTGGGCACCGAGTTGGTGACCTGGGTGTTGTACCGTTATGCCTTCGACCTGGCCTGGCACCCGCACCCCTGGTTGTTGCTCCTGCCACTGATCGGTGCCGTGTTGATCGGTGGCGCCGGGGTCTTCGGAACGCGCCGCGCGCTGAATGCCAGCCCACTGACGGTATTACGCGAAGGCTGAAACGCCGATGGCCCGTGCTCTTCACAGAGCACGGGCCATCCTTGCCTACTTCACATACTCGATACCGGTAATCCACCAGCACACTTCGCCACTCGGGGTCTGTACGATGGCCTCATCATCGACTTGCTTGCGCAACAACGCGCGAGCCATGGGCGAATCGATGGAAATGTAATCCATCCGCTCATAAATCTCGTCATAGCCGACAATACGAAAACGCTTGGTCTCACCCTGCTCGTTTTCAATATCGACCCAGGCACCAAAAAAGACTCGCCCTTCCTGCTCGGGCATGTACTCGACCACGCGCATGTCTTCCAGGCGTTTGCGCAAGTAGCGCACCCGCCGATCGATCTCACGCAGCAGCTTCTTGTTGTACTGGTAGTCCGCGTTTTCGCTGCGGTCTCCCAAGGAAGCGGCCCAGGTCACTTTGCGTGTGGTATCCGGCCGCTTTTCTCGCCACAGGTAATCCAGCTCTTTCTTCAGCGCCTCATGACCTTCTTTGGTAATCAGCTTGGTACTCAAACGCGTGCATCCCCAGGCAATGTCCATTGATTCCAATACGCCGCAGCATCAAGGCCAGGCGTCAGCGAACAGAGAGTGATGATAAATGAACGCGACAAAGTTGCCAGGCCGACGGTCACTATCAGGTCAAACCGAGATCGCCCAAAAATCGTCGCTGGGTTGAGCCAGCTCAGTCTTGGCGAGACAGTCCAGGGTCTGATCCAGTTCGGTCAGCATTGCGTGCAGGTTTTGTCGCAGGCCAGACAGTTGCGCAATCGTAACCGACACCTTCTCCGCCCGCAGGTGAACCAACGACTCCTGGCTTTTGATCTCGGAGACACGCTTTTCAAGGGCATGAGCACGCTCATCAAGTTGGCGCTGCTCATGCTGCTGCGCGCTCGAATCATTCGCCAACTGGGCTTCACGGCTGTCCAGCGCCTGGGCCTGCAACTGCAGGGTGGCTTCTTTTTCCAATGTTCGGTTAACCAGTTCCTGACGTTTCTGCTCCAGATCCGCCTGGTCCTGTTGCAACCGGACGCGCCATTGCTCAAGTGCCTCCTCTTGCTTGAGAACAACCTGTTTCTGTTGCGTCAAATCCTGGGCAACGCGTGCAAGGTTCGTCAGGGTGCTGTCCACCTCAAACAACGAATTGTGTTCCGGCTGGGCGCCCAACGTCGGTCGCGCACCAAGCACCGGAGGAACAGGCGCCAGCTCAGTTGATGCAGGGACTACGGGAGGCTCCGGCTGGGGTTCCGGCTGAGGCTCCGCCAGTTGTTCAAGCAGGGGCGGCTGGGCCGAGTCAGGCTGGCTCGCCACCTTGGGCGGCGAGACCATCTGCGAAGAAAAACGAATGGACGGCACAATCAAAGTGGCACTTTCGATGGCCGGTGATGCAGGAGCAGAAGTGCCCAGGGTGATCACCTTCATCACCAACGCTTTCTTGATAATTACGGAATGATGATCCTCTGGCCTGGCAGGGGGCAACTTGCAGCCTTTCAAATCGACAAAGTGATAGGGAATCTGGGTTTCAGTAGCGTTGCCGGATCTGGCACCTGACGCTGCCAGGGTCAATATTTGTTTAAATACCCGCATTGCAACTTGCAGGTCTTCCTGAGCGTCGACGCCGCCCAGAAAATACCGCTCAAGTTTCTTACGCAATGCGGCGACGTATACCCGCGAGTTCCCAGGCTCCGTTTCTTCATCGAGACTATAGACAAGAAAGTTCGAGGCAATTTGAGGAACAGCGAAACCACAGAGCAGTGCACCGTTGACCGGAGCATCCTCACCGGAGCGTTCAAGAACAAGGGTACGTAAAAGCATCATGGTTGTCGGGCCTCATGACGATAAGCAAGTCTTATTTAAACATCAGATAAACATCTGACCATTAATACGCATTAGTCACCGAACGATTGTTTCAGCGCACTCTAATCCTGAACGTAGGACTTGTCTTATTAACGTAATTCAGCATTTCCAATCTCAGACATTAAAAGTACCATTTTTAAATCCGAGCCCCTGCCCCTCTCAACCAAGGCGCTTTCCTCTTCATATACACCCCGAACAATCAGCAGAAAAACATAATGATCGAGATAAGCAGCCTGACCAAATACCAGGGCGGCCGCGAAAACTGAGTGCAACACCTGACCTTTCCGGTACGGTGCTGCCCCTATGTCCTATTCCGAACTCAGCGTCGAAGAGCGCGCCATCATTCAACTCAGTCAAGCTCAAGGCTTCAGCCTGCGCGGCATTGCTCGCCTGATTGACAGGTCGCCCTCGACCATCAGCCGAGAGCTGAAGCGCAATCGAGGCAGTAGTGGTGCTTACTCGGCCCGCTGCGCCCAGCAACAGATGAACATTCGGCGCCAGGTTTGTCGCCCCAAGCGCAAGCTTGTGCCGGGCAGCGAGCGCTTCGAACTGGTGGCCCACATGCTGCGTAAGCGTTTGTCTCCCGAGCAGATTGCCGGCAAGCTGCGCAGCATGACCATACCCAACCTCAGAGATGCCTACGTCTGTCGTGAGACGATCTATAACGCGATCTATGCCTTGCCGGTCGGCGAGTTGCGCAAGGAGCTGATCGTCTGCCTGCGCCAAGGCAAGACGACGCGCCGGCCGCGCTCTGGTGGCGTGGATCGGCGCGGCCAGATCCCTGAGATGGTCAGCATTCATGTTCGCCCGCCAGAGATCGAAGACCGGCTGATGCCGGGGCATTGGGAGGGCGACCTGATCAAGGGTAAGGCCAACGCCTCGTCGGTAGGCACGTTGGTGGAGCGCACCAGTGGCTACCTGATGCTGATGAAGATGAACGACGCAACGGCGACCTCGGCGATGGAGGGCTTCAGTGCAGCGCTCAACAGCATGCCGCTGGCGATGCGCAAGAGCATGACCTACGACCAGGGCCGGGAGATGGCGCGGCATGCTGAAATCACCCAGCAGACAGGGGTCGCTATTTACTTCTGCGACCCGCACAGCCCCTGGCAGCGCGGTAGCAACGAAAACATCAACGGCCTGATCCGCCAGTACCTGCCCAAGGGGACTGACTTGTCGGTACACAGTCAAGAGCAATTGAATGCCATCGCCTTGGAGCTGAATATGCGCCCCCGTAAACGCTTCGATTTCAAGTGCCCGATCGAAGTCATGGGCGAGGTGATGCAGGAAGCCATGGCTATGCGGCATCATGCTCCAGCTTCAAATCAATAACCGTGTTGCACTCAGCTTCTGCAACCGCCCAGGGTAAAAAGACTGTCATCAGTAATGTTTCATTTTCTGCCAAGCGCCAAGAATGCCTTGGATTATTTGGAATGGAGGGCGCAGGTAAAACCACACTTCTGAAGATGATAGCGGGTTCACTCCGCCCGTCTTCAGGGCAGGTGAACATTCTGGGGTTCGATCCCCAAACCCATGCACACCAAGCCCGCATGGCCGTCGGTTATCAGCCCGAGTCCGGCATCAACCATCTCAGGATGTCCATCAGGGACCTGCTCGACTACATCGCCTCCCTCCGCGGATTCCAGGGTGCCGAAAAGCGCAGTCGGGTGGAACGCGCCGTCACCCGGCTCGAATTGTCATCGGTACTCAGCTATCCGATCCACACACTGCCCCCGAGTCTCAAGCGCAAAGTCGCGATTGCCCAGGCCATCCTGCATGACCCAGGGGTCCTGTTGCTGGACGAACCCTTTGACGGCCTGGCGCCGCATCAGCAAGGCAAGCTCAGGACACTTATCCAGTCCCTGACCGAAGAAATGACCGTCATCGTCGCTTCACGCGATTGCGAAGCACTGGCCGGCATCTGCACCCGTGCCCTGGTCATCGGCGGTGGACGCCTGCTGGCGGATGCGCCGATGCCCGAGTTGCAGCGTAGCTCCCGGCACTTCCGCGCCGTGACCCTGGCCTCGGAGTCCGCGCCTGATTTACTGGCCCTCGCGGTACTACCAGGCGTTGCAGGTATCGAAGAGGATCGCCACAGCCCTGGCACGGTGACCGTTCTCGCAATGCCAGGCCACACCATTTACCCCTCTGTCAGCGCACTGATTACCGACCGGCACTGGCCAATACACTCACTGAAACTGGAGCCAGGCCGCCTGAATGATGTTGTTCATCACTTGAGCCAAGAGGCTTCCCTTTGAAACTGCTGCTCCCCGTTTTCAAGCGCCAGCTTGCAAGCTATTTCTCTTCACCGGCCACCTACCTGAGCATCGCCATCTTCCTGGTGCTTTCGGCATCACTGGGGTTGCACACCAGCGAACTGCTGGAGCGAAACAGCAGTGATTTGCAGGCCGTCTTTGAATGGCACCCCTGGCTGTACCTGTTACTGATCCCAGCCCTGTCGACGCAACTCTGGGCGGACGAGCACGGGAGCGGCTTTGGCGACCTGATAAAAACAATGCCTATCAAACCCACCCCACTGGTGATGGGTAAATTTCTCGCAGCCTGGGTTGTCACTGGCGTGGCATTAGTGCTGATGTTTCCGATGGTGATGGCAGTCAATGTACTGGGACCGGCGGATAACATGCTGATTGCCTCGCAATTTCTGGCCAGTTGGTTGTTGGCCGGCAGTTACCTGTCTGTAGGTAGTTTTATTTGCGTATTAACCAGCCGGCGCCTGGTCATTTTCCTATTGACACTGAGCCTGCTGTCGGCGGCCAGTGGTTTGGCCTCCGTACTTGATGCTCTTGAACATCAAGCGCCAATATGGGTTCTCGACAGTTTGATGTCCCTTAGTCCATCGTTGCGCTTCAGCATCATCGATCACGGCTTGCTGACCCTCCATGAAAGCCTTTACTTCATCAGTATGATGTTTGCCTTTCTCTGCGCGACAACTATTACCCTCAACTATAAAAACAGCTGAGAAGGAGCGTTCTCGATGCGATCCGCTCTGCGCACCGGTATGACGCTGAGTGTCATATTGTTACTTTTCCTGGCATTCAATCTGGTGTGGGTTGTTAAACTTCCTGATCTACGCTGGGACTTTTCACAACAAAAAAACAATTCGTTGTCGCCTGCCGTAATGCAATTACTTGCCACATTGGACAGCCCACTGGACTTTTACTATTTCAACGCCAGCAAGCCCGCCTTGAAGAGCAATACGTTGAAACAGTACGGCAAACGCGTCGAAGCAAAACTGAAGGCCTTCGAACAAGCGGCCAGAGGCAGGATCAACCTGCATATTATTGATCCCGCACCTTTTTCAGAGGACGCCTACAAAGCGGGGCTTTATGGCCTCGACGATCAGCAGGGTTTCCTGGGCCTGATCGGCACCCGCGACGGTCAGGCCGCACAGCGCATCGAATCATTCAGACCGGACAGGGAACACTTACTGGAGTATGAAATCAGCCACCTGATCAGCCAGTTGCTCCACCCCACCCCTCCTGTTATCGGACTGCTATCAGGGCTGCCGGCAGGAGAGCTGATCGAGCCGCTCGTGCAAGAACTGCGTGGCCACTTTGACCTTATCGAGTTGGAGTCGAGTGCCCACCCTATCCCTGCGCGTATCAAAACCCTGATGCTTGTGCACCCGCGCATGCTGTCCGAACAAACCCTTTACGCGGTAGACCAGTTTGTACTGGGAGGCGGCAAGTTATTGATGTTTATCGATCCACTGAGCGATATGGATCCAGAGCCCCCCCCCACTGCCTCCAGGCTTGACGGGCTGCTTGTTGCGTGGGGTATCCATATGCAAAGCGACAAGATACTGCTCGATCGTACCTACGCCTCATCGGAGCATGAACCCGGCCTGCTGACGCTGCCGCGAGAAGCGATGAACGAGAGCGACGTCAGCACCTGGAAACTGGAATCGGTGACGGTGTCAAACAGCGGTGCCCTTCTTCCCCTGGACAACAGCCGGACCACCTTCACCCCGCTGTTGCAAAGCTCCAAGCAATCAGCCTTGCTGGAACCGGGCGCACCGGACAGCGAAATCGTCCCACAAGGCGAACATCACGTCATCGCGGCTCGCATTGAGGGGGCGGCTTATTCGGCGTTTCCTGACGGCATTGACGGGCGGCCACCCGGCCTGCAAAAAGCCGCCCAGATCCATGTCGTGGTGGTTGCCGACACGGATGTACTCAGCGAGGAAATCAGCAGTTCGGCACCACACGGCAACAGCCTGTTTGTACTGAACACACTGGATAACCTGGCAGCCCCTTCTGTACTTGCGGACATTCGACCACGCGTGATGACGCGTTCGTTGCAAACACTGGCCAACCTGCGCGAAACCACCGCACACGCCTATCAAACTCGGGCGAACGATCTTGAGCGACGACTGGCGCAAACCGAAAAGGAATGGCAGCGCCTGAACCCCGAGGCGACGGCCCTCGGCACCGAGGTGGTCGATACCAATACCCAGTTGCAAGCACTCAACAAAGAGCGCTTGCGCTTACCGATGGAACTGCATGCGCTGAGGATGGAGGCCTACGCGCCGCTGCATCGCCTGGAGCGCAAGGTGAAATGGTTGGTGATAGCACCCATGCCTGCATTGCTCTGCCTGCTTGCCGCGGGGCTGTTTCGATGGCAGCGTCGCCATCGGCCGATACCTGCCACCGCGCTGTACTGAAGGCTCAACGGCGCGCAATCAGGCCTTGTCGTGCAATGCGCGTCAACTGGCGAATCACCTCGGCAGCGTCGCCAGCAGTGGGGGCCTGGATCACCGCAAGGTCAAAACTGTTGCTGGCGAAGCGTGCGAGGGAATCGCCATCTTCGACAAACTGGATCAGGAATGCCGAAGGCCGGCCGGTGCGACGTGGCCAGCCGTCCAGGTAACGCAATAGCGTCGGCTGGTGCTTACCGCCCAGGAGTATTTTTGGATTGCGTTGGGTGAGGTCCGCGGTGATCGGGGCCAGGCGTATGAGGGGGCGTAGTGCATTCATCGTGTCGAGTCTCTGCCTCAAAAGTCTGCGGGCAGGTGAGAGGCAACACCGAACCAGCGCTTTAGCGGTATTTCGAAGCACGCTCCTTGAATGAGAGCTGACTTCTGTCGGGCTGCATCGAGTCCCAGTGGCGCCCCGCAATTAGCTGTTTAAATCGGCGCATGGGCAGCATCCTAGAGAAGCCGGTGGGGCGGTGTCAAGAATCCCAGGCAACGAAAAGGCCCGCACAGGCGGGCCTTTCCAGGGTTTTGCGCAAGGATCAGTGGGCGATGGCGCGGTCGGCAGACAGTTTGCCAGCGCCTTCCAGCAGCACCGCCAGCGAGCCGCCCAACAGGGCCAGTGCGAACTCATAACCGTTGTTGGCCATGAACAGACCGTTGTGGATATGCACCGAGAAGATCGCCACCAGCGACAGGATGGTCAGGCCCAATGCCGCAGGGCGTGCCAACAGGCCAATGATCAACGCCAAGCCAGCGAAGAACTCGGTCCCTCCCGACAACAGCGCCATCAAGGTGCCTGGCGCCAGGCCAATACTTTCCATCCATTGGGCAGTGCCCGCCAAGCCGTAGCCACCGAACCAGCCAAAGAGCTTTTGCGATCCGTGGGCGGCAAAGATGATGCCGACGACGATGCGTAGAATGGTCAGGCCATAACCGGCACGGGTGGACAGGAGGTTTTTGATCAGTGGGCTCATGGTGCGAATCCTTTTTAAAGTAGGGGTTGGTTGGCCGCTATATTAATCAGTTTAGGCAATGATAAAAGCCGAAAAAATGCCTTATAAATATCGATATATTCGATTATTTTCGTGAGGCGATTTTTGGCCCCGACGGCTCCAGGGACTCCCGTTCCCGATCAAACGCCAGATAGTACTTATTGACGCTATTAACATAGCTGACGCCGCTCATCCCCACCTGCTCCATGGCAATGCGTTCAACCTGGAAGAACCACTGGTTGGGGTTAAGCCCCCGGCGTTTCGCCTCGGTGCGCATGCCCTGCACCCGCTCCG
Source organism: Pseudomonas sp. G11 (assembly GCF_029457515.1). Lineage (NCBI taxonomy): Bacteria > Pseudomonadati > Pseudomonadota > Gammaproteobacteria > Pseudomonadales > Pseudomonadaceae > Pseudomonas > Pseudomonas sp. G11. The sequence continues at coordinate 2,148,693 of NZ_CP120377.1, read as the reverse complement.
GCCCCATGTTGTAGGCCGCCAGGACAAAAGCCATGCGTTCGCGCTCGTTAAGCTTGGGGCTGGCGAAAAACTTGCGGCGGATCATCGCCAGGTAGCGCGCCCCCGCCTGCACGTTGCTGTCGAGGCTTTCGATATTATTGACCCCCACCCGCTGCGCCGCCGAAGGCGTGATCTGCATCAACCCCGTGGGCCCGCCGCTGTTACGCGCGCCCGGGTCGAGTGCCGACTCCTTGAAGGCGAGTGCGGCGAGGTTCAGCCAATCCATGCCCTGCTCGCGCGCGTGTTTTTGCAGGATGGGGCGCAGTTTCTCCAGGCGCTGGCGGTCGATCCGGGCCAATGGGTTACGTACTTGATAAAGGCGACGATAGATCCGTTGGAACGCCACATCCTGATCGGAAGGGGTTCGGTAGCTCTTGAGGAAACGATCGATACTCGCCCGCAGCATCGAAGCATCCTGGCGCACGAACCAGTACTCATCACCCGGCTCGTTGATAACCACCTGTTTGTCGAAGCGCAATTTGGGCAGGATCTTTGACCAGCGCTCGGCAATCGGCTTCTCGACAATGGTCAGGTGGAATATCCCGGCCTGGACCATCTCCAGCACATCCTCCACGGCCAGCGTCGGGTCGACCCATTCCACCTTGATCGGCGGCTGCTTGTGCAGGGCCAGTTTCTGATTGACCTGGCTGATGGCATCCGCCGCTGCACTGCCGGTGGTCAGCGCCAGGGTGCGCCCGGACAGTTGCTCCAGCTTGGTAAACCGTCGCTCGCCCTTCACCCCGACCAGCCACAACGGCACACCGCTGGCGATCGGGTCACTCGTACTGATCCTGTGGGCCGCCTTCATATCCAGCAACTCACCTGGCGCCACCAGGTCGCCTTCGCCACGCGCCAGCGCACCGAGCAGTTGATCCTTGGCCTTGGGGATGATCTTGAGGTTGATTTCCTGGCCGTCACGGGCATGGCCATTGAGGTATTGCTCGAAGGCGCGCAGGCGATGGTATTCGACACCAATGGCCTGGCCCTGAATCTCACCGGAACTGTTGCGGCTTTGGTTGACCAGCACGCGCAGGGTGCGACTGGAGCGAATCTCCGCCAGGTCGCGGACCTTGCTGGGCTTGGTCACTTCCAGCGGCCCGTCCAGACGCGCGACCGCCGCCATGGGCAGCAGTAACGTCAGGCACAATATAAGCAACGCCGAGGGTCGGATCATCCGCTCTCCGGAAAGAATACTGGCCAGCACCTTCGCGAAAAACGCAGGACTGGAGGTCAGAAACAGAGCGCTTTATGCGCTGGCAAGGCACGCAACGGCGGCATCAGGCAGGGCGACTCGCCAACCACAATGTCGCTTGCGACGTTCAAAGACAGCTATAACTCGTTGTAGTTCTTAGTTTTTCTTATAAATCTACAGCTCTGATATGCTTTCCGGCCGCAGGCGGAGATAGCACCATGCAACTCATTGATATCGGCGTCAACCTGACCAACCCCAGTTTCGACGAGAAGCACCAGGCCGTTCTTGACCGAGCCTATGCCGCTGGCGTGCAACAATTGGTACTCACCGGCACCAGCATCGAGGGTAGCGAACAAGCGCTGGAGTTGTGCATAAAGCTCGATGAAAGCGGGCAACGCCTGTTCAGCACCGCCGGCATCCATCCCCACGCCGCCAGCGATTGGAACGGTGATAGCGACCAGCGCCTGCGCGGCTTGCTCAACGAAACGCGCGTTCGCGCCGTAGGCGAATGCGGGTTGGATTTCAATCGTGATTTTTCCCCGCGCCCGCAGCAGGAGAAAGTCCTGGAGGCGCACCTGGCCCTGGCCGTCGAACTGAAGTTGCCAGTGTTCCTGCACGAACGTGACGCCAACCAGCGCCTGCTGGACATCCTCAAGGACTACCGCGACCACCTGACTGCCGCCGTGGTGCATTGCTTTACCGGCGAACAGTCAGCGTTGTTCAGCTACCTCGACCTCGATTTGCACATTGGCATCACCGGCTGGATCTGCGACGAGCGCCGTGGCACACACCTGCACCCACTGGTCAGGGAAATACCCCGAAACCGCCTGATGCTGGAGAGCGATGCGCCCTACCTGCTGCCGCGCACGCTGCGCCCCAAGCCAAAAAACGGTCGCAATGAACCGGCCTACCTGCCAGAAGTGCTGCGCGAAGTTGCCCTGCACCGCAACGAAAGCATGGAAGACCTGGCCCGGCACAGCACCGCCTGCGCCCGCGCCTTTTTCGGGCTGCCTGTCGTGGATTGATGCGGCGCATTGACCCACGTCAAAATGATTTTCCTCAATAGCGGCACTATAATGGCACCTTGCCAATGCTGTTTCCGCTATCAGAGAAAACCTTCCATGGGTGCCTGGCTTAGCAATATCTCGCTGAAGTACAAATTCTGGGCCGTCAACGCGGTCGCCTTTATCACCACCCTGCTCCTGGTGCTGTATGCAGTGCATCTGGAACAGCAGTCGCGCAGCCATGCATCCCAAGCCGCGGCACAAACCGAGGCGCGCCTGCTCGGTGCGTGGCCAGCCGACAAGGCGCTGCCCAAGGGTGAGTCTTGGCTGACATTTGCCCGTGGCCAAGCCCCACAAATGGCCGATCAAGACCTGTCAGCCCTGAACAGCGCCAGCGGCTGGGTCGAACTCAATCACCTGCCATTGTTCGGCGAAAACCCACTGATGGGCGCCGAAGTCATCACGCGCGCCGATGGGCAACAGGTCGCCGTGCTCGCCTACGCACCGAGCCTGAGCCAGGTGTTCAGTGAACGCTTCGCCAACTACGCCATCGCCGTGCTGATCCTGATGCTGGCGATGCTCTGCGCCTCGCAGTTGCTGATTCGCTTCCTGCTCAGCCAGCTCAACACCCTCAAGGATGTGATGCTGCACGTCGAAAAGACCGGCGACCTCTCAGCCCGCGTGCCTCTGGCCTGCAAAGATGAAGTCGGCCAGATGGCCAGCGCCTTCAACGCCATGCAAGCCGGCTACCAGCGGGTGGTCAACACCGTGGCGCGCACCGCCAAGCTCCTGGACGACGGCGCCGCACGGTTGGCCAGCAGCATGAACGAGGTGCAGCACGGCATGCTCGGCCAGCAAAGCGAAACCGACCAGGCCGCCACCGCGATCAACGAGATGACCGCCACCGTCTACCACATCGCCCAACATGCCGGCGCGACCCGTGACCTGTCCCAGACCGCCGACACCCTCGCCGGCAGCGGCCAGGAAGTCGTGACCCGGGTGCAACACTCGATTGCCGGGCTGTCCAGCGGCGTGCAGCAGACCGCCGAGATGATCCAGAAACTCGCCGAAGACAGCCAGAAGATCAACAGCGTGGTCGGCGTGATCCACAGCATTGCCGAACAAACCAACCTGCTCGCCCTCAACGCCGCCATCGAAGCCGCCCGCGCCGGTGAAATGGGCCGGGGTTTCGCCGTGGTCGCCGACGAAGTGCGTAACCTGGCCAAGCGCGTGCAGAGTTCCACCGACGAAATCACCCGCATGGTCTCGGCCCTCCAGGCCGGCACCCGCGACGCCGTAGACTTTATGCAGGAAAGCTCGTTCAAGGCCGACGACTGCGTACAGCAGGCCCAGGAAGCCGGCGCAGCACTGGCCGAAATCACCGGCGCCGTGGCGCAGATGCGTGAAAGCAACACCCAGATCGCCGTTGCCGCCGAGCAGCAAAGCCATGTGGCCGAAGAAATGAACCGAGCGGTAGTGAGCATTCGTGATGTGACCGAAAACACCGTGCAACAGACGGTGGATTCGGCGACCACCAGCAATGAGCTGGCGACCTTGGCTGGGGAGTTGAGCAAGGCGATTGGGCAACTGAAGCTGTAGGGCTTCTCCACCTATAATCCGACTCCTACGATCGACTCCCCGTTTACCCGAAGTTTTGGCGAACCCTCCTAGCCGTCCTGGCGAATAGCGCCGACTTCTTTACCTGACGAACCTCTCCAAAGTCTCTCGCCTGATCATTCAGTGCGAGGGACCGCCGATGTACCCACCCGTTAATGCCCCGGTTGTCGGGGCTGCCTCTTGATTCCCGTCATTGCCAGTTTTGTCCTGGCCCCCATGGATGCCGAGGCGCCGGACGTTGAGCGCGTCTTTCGTGACTTGCGCGGTTGCCTGAACACCTTTGATGAGTGGGCCGAGAGCTTCTGGAGCGTTTCGGCACTGGCAGTGGAGCAGGTGTTCAAAGTTGGGGAAGAGGTGGCGTTGGTGGCGCCGGCTTCTTCCAACGCCCCAAGTAAAACGGTCGCCATGTGCAATACCCAGAGATCGTTGACTCTGGTGCATATGTTCGAAAGCACTCGGTTTGTGCCGATCGGTAATACGCCGGTGATGCTGCAAGCCATTACCCAGGACGGCGGCCCGCTCGGCGCACCACTCCATCGAACCATCGGTCCCAGCGGCATCCTCGAAATCACCGAGTGTGATCGCAACCAGCAGTACCAAATCACCTTCTATCCCAACGTTTCCAAGGATCACGTCAAGGCGCTGTATGCGTCTTATCAGTCGGTGATCGCGGGCTTGGAAGGTCACCTGCGTGACGAATGGACCAAGACCTTCCAGCCCCAGTGGGACGACTTCGCCAACGCTACGCGGTTCGAGCGCAGCGCGATGCAGCGCTTGGCCTTTTCCACCGGGATAGCCAAGGCGCTCTACAACCTGTGGGACAACATTACGCAGCTGTATGACTTGCTGGCGAACCTCAAAGCCAACGGCGAGAAATTGCTGCAGTACATCACCCAGGCCGAACTTGATGAACTGCTGAGGCTGGGCAACGACGCCATCGCAAAGGGGCTGTTGGTGCTCAGCGATGAGCCGCTGCTGTTTATCTACGTGTCGGCCATGGTCAGTTGGATACGCCTGCTACCACCGCCCGAGATGTATGAAGTGCTGGGCGAGATCACCGGCGAGGTGTTGATCAATCTATTGCTGATCTGGGCGACCCGTGGCATGGGCGTGCAGATTCGCCTGGGCGCTCAGGTGCTGGGGCATATCAAATCCGGACGAGCGCGCCAGTGGATGGAGATGCTGGCCGATCAGTTGGTGGGGCCGAAGTTGGACGCGCATGCCGAGGCGTTGAAGCCTGTGCTGCTCGGTGGCCCGGCGACAGCGATCAAGACTGTACCGGTGGCGCCGTTGAAGGCTGGGGAGCACGTGGTTTCGAACCCGGTGCCGGCGGTTCGAAACAAGCGCCAGCAAACGGTATTGGTCCGGCAAGAGCACGTGGATGATGCGCCTCTTTCGGGGAAAAACCCTGCGGGGGATGCTGCCGCGTCTTCGGATAAAACCGTAACCAACGGCTGCCCTGTGTCGATGGTTACCGGCGAGGAGCTGCTCACCCTCACCGATGGCACGCTGGACGGGATCTTGCCCTTCGAGTGGACCCGGTTGTACCGCACCAGTGCGGTGGAAGTGGATGGCGGGCTGGGCTTTGGCTGGAGTCATTCGCTGGCGCACAGGCTTTCTGTGGTGGGCGATTCGGTCGTCTGGATTGACCATGAAAACCGCACGACTGAGTTCCCGCTGCCCACCGCGGCTCGCCCCGCGATCACCAACAGCCTGGCTGAAGCGGCGATCTATCTGGGCGCTTCGCCGGATGAACTGGTGCTGGCCCAGGCGGCGCGGTTTTATCACTTTCGCGACGGTGTATTGGTCTCGATCAGTGACGCGTATGACAACCGCCTGCGAATTTTCCGCGACGTATTGGGGCGCATTGAGCGGTTGGATAACGGCGCGGGCCGGTCGCTGTTTTTGCGCTATGAACGGGGCCGCATTGTGGCGGTGGACTACCAGGTTCAGCGCGCCAAGGGGCATGAACCCTACGTATGGGTGACGGAGCAGCACGTTGTTGCCTACGCCTATGACGATGCCGGCCGACTGGTTTGCGCGACCAATGCCGTCGGCGAAAGCGAAATTTATCGGTACGACGAGCAGCACGTGATTCTTGAGCGTGGCTTGGCCGGTGGGGCGAGTTTCTTTTGGGCGTGGGAACGGTCTGGCAAGGCGGCGCGATGTGTCCGGCATTGGGCCAGTTTTTCGCAGATGGACACGCGCTATGTCTGGGGCGAGGACGGTCGCGTCACGGTGCACAACGCCGATGGCAGTCAGGAAGTGTATGTCCATGACGACCGGGCGCGGCTGGTGCAGCGGATTGATCCGGACGGTGCGCAGCACTTCAAATCCTACGATGACAAAGGTCGGCTGACGGTCGAGCAGGACCCGTTGGGGGCGGTGACGGCGTATCAGTACGATGAAGCCGGGCGCTTGGTCGCGCTGTTTCCGGGGGATGACGAGCCGACGTCCTACGAGCATGACAATGGCTTCGTACGGGTTGTAAGACGGGGTCTGGCGGTCTGGAAGTACGAGCGCAATGACCAGGGCGATGTCATTCGTAAGATCGATCCCGACGGCCATGTCACTGACTACAGCTACGACCAATACGGACAACTGGTGGGGGTTTGGCACCCGGATCACAGCTGCCAACGGCTGGTGTGGAATGAGCACGGGCAACTGCTGGAGCAGACGCTGCCCAATGGCGGTGTGCGGCGCTATCGCTATGACGACTTGGGTCGACAGATTGCCCGCGAGGATGAGCATGGCGCGCTGACCCAGTACCAATGGGATGCCGCCGGGCGCCTGGTCAAGCTAACTCAACCGGACGGCGCTACGCGCGAATACAGCTACAACCCCTACGGAAAAATCACCGCCGAACGCGATGAACTCGGGCGTGTCACCCGCTACGAATACGCCGACGGCTTGCACCTGATCAGCCGCCGTATCAATGCCGATGGCACCCAGGTCCACTACCGCTACGACAACGCCCGGTTACTGCTGACCGAGATCGAAAACGAGGTTGGCGAGACCTATCGGCTTGCCTATCACCCCAACGGCCTGATTCAACAGGAAGTCGGGTTTGATGGGCAGCGTACGGCTTATGCCTATGACCTCAATGGCAACCTGCAGGAAAAGACCGAACACGGCGACGATGGCAGTCAGCTCGTTACTCGTTATGAGCGAGACCACGCCGGTCGCCTCGTACGAAAAACCCTGCCCGACGGTAACCTTGTTGAATATACCTACGACCGCCAAGGCAACCTCCTCAGCGTCGACGACGGTCACTGGGCGTTAGCCTACGAATACGACCCACAAAACCGCCTGACCGCTGAACACCAAGGCTGGGGCACCTTGCGCTATGGCTACGACGCCTGCGGTCAGCTTCAAAACCTGCGCCTGCCCGACAACAACCGCGTGGTGTTCAACCACAGCAAAGGCGGCCACCTCGCCACCGTCGAGTTAAATGGCGCACTGCTGACCTCTCATCTTTTCAAGGCCGGCCAAGAACACCAACGCCAACAGGGCCAGCTCCTCAGCCACTACCACTACGACGAACAACACCGCCTGCACGCCCACACCGTCGCGCAACAGGACACCCCCCTCTACCAACGCCACTACGACTACGACAAAAGCGGCAACCTCACCCGTTTAGTCGACAGCCGCAAAGGCGAACACCACTACCACTACGACCCCCTCGCCCGCCTCACCCGCGCCGACCACACGCAAGACCCGCACGAACGCTTCGCCCACGACCCGGCCGGCAACCTGCTCATGCAAGACCGCCCCGGCCCCGACATCGTCGCCGGCAACCGCCTGATGATCCAGGGCGACCGCCATTACGACTACGACGCCTTCGGCAACCTGATCCGCGAACGCCGCGACAAGGGTCACCAACTCGTCACCGAATACCGCTACGACTGCCAGCATCGGCTGATCGGCATTACCCAGCCCAACGGCCAAACCGCGAGCTATCGCTATGACCCGTTTGGGCGGCGAATCAGCAAGACGGTCGACAACATCACCACGGAGTTTTTCTGGCAAGGCGACAAACTGGTTGCCGAACACCACGCCGAAAAGCATCGCAGCTACCTCTACGAACCGGACAGCTTTCGCCCGCTCGCCCTGCTGGAAGGCTTCGGTCCAAAAGAAACGAAGCCCTACCACTACCAACTCGACCACCTCGGCACCCCGCAGGAACTCACCAACCCCGAGGGTGAAATCGTCTGGTCCGCGCACTACCGCGCCTACGGCGAAATCACCCGGCTAGACATCGGAGAAGTCGACAACCCACTGCGTTTTCAGGGTCAGTACTTCGATCAGGAAAGCGGGCTGCACTACAACCGCCATCGCTACTACAATCCGGATGTTGGTCGTTACCTGACACCGGATCCGGTGAAGTTGGCGGGTGGGATTAACGGGTACCAGTACGTGCCCAATCCTACGGGGTGGATAGATCCTCTAGGATTGAACGCCAACTGTCCGCCCAAAGGAAAAAAACAGCTCGCTTGTAAAATACCGGATGAACCGGACGCCCCCGATATTTCTCGCAAAGGTGCGTTCAGAGAAGCCAAAAGAGATGCCAATATACCCATGATGCAGAGCCCTGATATCGTCGTAGATCCAGAAACTGGAAAAGCCAAACAATACACGATTGAAAAAATGACGGACAAAAACAAAAAAACAGTTTTAGATGAAACCGGCAGAGCGATTAATACAAGAGTTTATAAATTTACACGACCAGACGGCTCAAAAATCCTTATTCAAGACCACTCTGCCGGCCACAAATTCGGCAGGATAGATGGCGTCGGAGACCATTCATCGCACTTCAACTTGCGCCCCATCGAGAAGCCTCGGAAAGGATATATTCCAAAGGCAAAGAAACACTATCCTTTTAGGAAATAAAAATGAAACACTGGAACGAATTAGACGGAAGCATATTTTTTAGTAAGATCTTTAGTCTTCCTATAAAAATCGGTAAAATTGCTCTTTTTTCTTTAAGAATAGAAAATGATCAGCCTTGTGTCGGACTGGGCTTCGACATACCCGAATTCCCAGACAAGCTTCCTGAAAAATGGAAAAACAAAGGCTACAACACCTGCAGAATAGGTATAACCTGCAACGAAATCGAAGATTTAAAAATACAAAACATACCTATTCATAAAGAGTTTTTTGTAACAATAGAAAAACAAAATAACCATTTCAAATTCAAAGCAACCAACGACAGTGCGCTGATAGAATTCAAAGCTAAATTCATTTCACTTAGTGACCCTAACGTTTACATAAACGGACCGGACGATTACTTCTTCAAATAAATATTTATCATATCCAAAAGCATCGCACTCGACCCAGTCGAACTTAACGAAAAAAGCACAGAATACAGGAGCAGAACCATTTATAACCTGAACATTCGATTCACTGCTCCATTAAATAAATGGGCGTCCCCGTTACCGTATTTCCTTCAGGTTCTATGATGCAGAAACACATAGTGTCGCCCAGCTCATTTGCCACTCAAAACACTTGCCTTCCCTAAACGAAACCATTCACAAAATAAACCTGGAAGAAATTCAGCAAAACGGTGTTCACGAATATATCCATAGGTAATGAGTTTAGGAGTGCGACATTCATTTTATTTACTTTACGTGTGTGCCCTCTCAGAAGAGCTGAATACCGGACTGCTAGTCGATACCTATTATTTCGTGCTAACTATAGACCCCATAGCCAACCCCAATTCGCCCACGCGCCCCACCCCCACCTAAACTCTCCCCATGTTATTTCAACGGACAGAGGATTCACCATCATGGGCAAACGTCATCCCAATCTCCCCGCCTGGCAATGGCGCAACTACCCGCAAAACCATCAGCACCCGACAAACCTGGCGCTGCACCTGATCGCCGTGCCGATGTTTATCATCGGCTTCCTGTTGATCGTTTCCGGTGTATTCAGCCTGAGCTTGGCCAGTTTTGCGGTGGGTGTTGTCGGTATCCTCGCCGGCCTGGGCTTGCAGCGGCAGGGTCATCGCCTGGAAGTTCAAGCCAGCGAGCCGTTCAGTGACCGTAAAGACGCCGTACAGCGCCTGGTTGTCGAGCAGTTCGTGACCTTCCCGCGCTTTGTGTTGAGCGGTGGCTGGTGGCGCGCCTGGCGTCAGCGCCACCACCACTGATAGCCGGCTTAGGCGAAGACCACCACGGTCTGGCGGCTGATCGCGATCAGTTCGCCGGTCGGGCTCCATAGCGCAGCGGCGGCGTGGCCGTAGCCGTCGCGGGCGTGTTCGATGTTGACGAGATACTGGCACCAGTCGAGGGTGGTGAGGTTTTGCAGCGGCTGGATGAATTCGATGGTCCAGGTCAGGGTGCTGCCCGGCGCCGGTTTCTTCAGGTGCGGGAGCAAGGCCGGTGGCCACGCGTCGACAAGTGCGAGGATGTGCGCTTCGGTCAGTGGTTCTTCTTTCACATCCCCACGTAACCGAACCCAGCCGCCCATGTCACGGGATTTATTGCCGGTAAATGGCAGGCCGCCGACACTCCAACGCATCGCCAGGTGCCGCATGAATTCGGGGGTGACGCCCTTGATATACGGCAGTTCCTGGCACTCATCCCAATGCTTGAACGTCGGTGGCGGTTCGCTCCCGACCAAGATCTGCGACTCGCGGGACGCGCCGAAACTGGCCTGCACCAGCGTCGCAACTTCGCCGTTTTGCACCACACGACCGAGCAACTGGCTGACCGCCTTGCCTTCGCGCAGCACTTCGACTTGATAGCTTGCGGGTACATCGGGCGCAACCGGACCGACGAAGGTAACCGCCAGCGAGCGCAATGGCCGATCGGCAGGCACGTGGGCGCGCAAAGCTTCGTATTGCAAAGCGACGACCAGGCCGCCGAAGGTCGCACGGCCCTGGGCCCATTCTGCGGGGATGGTGATATCCAACGGGTGGCTACGGGCAGCGTCGAGCAAATCACTAAAGCGCATGGCGACCTCACATCAAGAAAACCGATGCTGGATCTTAACCATCGTGACGGCCAGGTACAGCGCCTATTCCGGCCAAAAGCCGGACCGGTTTAAAAACAATCGGCGCTGAGCTTATCCAGCACTCGGTCCGCCTGCCCTTCAGCCTTGACCATGGTCCGTTGCCATACCGCGACACACGGCTGCAGATCGGCTTGATGTTCGGCCTGGGCCAACCATTGCCAGCAATCATGCCAATCGCCAAGCGCGCCTTGGGCATCCTTCAGGCGCGACAGGGCTTTGGCCGGGAGCTTGTCCAGTTCGGGATAGGCTTCGGCGGCATAGCGCACGCGCTTGATCAGCAACCGCAAACGGTGGCGATCATGGCTGGGATCCTTCAGTGCTTCGTCGAGTTTCTGCCATTGCTTGGCCAGGCGTTTCTCGATGCGCAGGCGCAAGCCCTTGAGCAATTTCTGGTGTTGGGACGCTCGGATAAACCGTGGGAATGCATCGAGAATTTGCAGCAGGTGAGCCAACTCAGGACCTTGAGCCACCTGGCGGTAGGCATCGGGCTGCAGCCGCAGGCGGCGGTCGGCGGCGTCGTGGTGACCATGCTGGTGCAGGTAGGCGGCCAGTACTTCACGGTCACGCAGCGGAGTGGTCAATTGGCCGACCGTGCTGGCGGCCAATTCAAGGTGTTCGACGCCCGGCAGCCCACGCAAAGGGCGCAACAAGCTGCGCAGGCGTCGCACGGTAGTGCGCAAATCATGCAGGGCTTCATCATCGGTAACGGCGGCAAGGCGAGCCTGGCAGCTCAGTAACCCTACTTCCAGGCCAATGACCTGAGCGACTAACTGATCGACCAAAGCTGACATCCTGCCCTCACTTCTCGATGAAAAACCCTATTCGCTCCCTGGGATCAACGCCCAGCGCGCGACTCACGAATATAGAACCGCGCCTTTTCAGCTTTGTTGGAGCAGCCTTCGAACGCTTCAAACTGTTGCTGGGTCTTCGCGCCTGTCAACAGGGACAAGGCCTTGGAATAGCTCACGGTGCCGGCAAAGCCTTCGGCCTTGGCCAGGTCCAACTCTTTCCACGCTGCATCCAATTGGGTGCCGCAGCTGTCGCGGTATGCGGTTTTCCCGGCGCAACCGGCCAGGGCCAACATGATCACAGGCACACACATCCAGGCTTTCATCGATGACACCTCAAAATAAGAAAAACAGTCGTACGGTGTAGACGTTGCCTACAAGGAAAAGTGCCTTATCCATAGCCTGAAATCAGAAGCGCCTATTGCCAGAGCATACCCGAGCCGAGGCGCTATTCTGGAAAATTATTGCACGGTTCATGAAGATTGAAGCAGCCCCCTCAATGGGTGCATTGTGAGCGCCTGCTTAATGAAGGACATCGACCATGAAAAAGCGTGTTGCCTTGGTGCTGGGCTCCGGCGGGGCCCGGGGCTACGCCCATATCGGGGTGATCGAGGAAATCGAACGGCGCGGCTACGACATCGCCTGTATCGCAGGCTGTTCCATGGGCGCGGTGGTGGGCGGGATCTACGCCGCCGGCAAGCTCGATGAGTATCGAAACTGGATCGAAAGCCTCGACTACCTGGATGTCTTGCGCTTGGTGGACGTCAGTTTTCGTCTCGGTGCGATCCGTGGCGAGAAAGTCTTCGGGCAAATCCGCAAGATCGTTGGCGAAATCAATATCGAAGAACTGCGCATCCCCTACACGGCCGTGGCCACCGACCTGACCAACCAGCAGGAAATCTGGTTCCAGGAAGGCTGCCTGCACCAGGCCATGCGTGCCTCGGCGGCGATCCCCAGCCTGTTTACGCCCGTGATGCAGGGCAACCGCATGCTGGTGGACGGCGGCCTGCTCAACCCGCTGCCGATCGTGCCCGTGGTGTCGAGCCATTGCGACCTGATCATCGCGGTGAACCTCAACGCCACCAACCAGAAGCACTACCATTTACCCGTGATCCCACGCCCGCCGGCATTCAAGAGCCGGTTCAACAGCCTGGCGAAGTCACTGGGTTCGCACCTGCCGTTTCGCCGCAAGCAGGCCGAGCAACTGATGAAGCTGGAACAGGAAGCCTTGCAGGCCCAGGCGGCCGAGATCAACCCATGGCTGGAATCGGCTGAACCCGAATCCCAGCAACCTGCCGCCGCGCCCGAAAAGGCCGGGGCGCCGAAATCGGCCACGGGCTCGTTCATCATCGATAACGTCGGGCCGGCGTCGCTGCTGGACTTGATCAACCAGAGCTTCGAGGTGATGCAGACGTCGTTGGCGCAGTACAAGATCGCCGGCTATCCGCCGGATATCCTGATCAACGTGCCGAAACGGGTGTGTCGGTTTTTCGAGTTCTACAAGGCGCCGGAGTTGATCGCCCTGGGCAGGGAGATTGCCAGCGATACGCTGGATCGCTATGAAAGTGAACAGCGCTGAACGGTGTGCTGGGGCTGAGGGCTAAGCCCCCAACAACCGATACCCTACCCCCGCCTCGGTCACGATAAACCGTGGCTGCGTCGGATCGTCCGCCAGTTTCTGGCGCAGATGGCCCACCACGATGCGCAGGTAATGGCTGTCTTCGATGTGGGTGGGGCCCCAGATGTCCTTGAGCAATTGCTGCTGGGTAATCACCCGCCCGGGGTGGCGTGCCAGTTGTGCCAGCACTGCGTACTCCTTACGGGTCAGCGCCACTTCCTCGCCATCCAGCAACACGCGACGATAAGCCAGGTCCACCGTCAGCGGGCCGAAACTCAAGGCCGCTTCCTGGGCTTCTCCCGCAGGCGCCTGACGCAGCAATGCACGCACCCGGGCGAGAAACTCCTGGATGCCAAAGGGTTTGGTGACGTAATCGTTCGCGCCTCCATCCAGGGCCTCGACCTTCTGTATCTCACTGGCCCGTACCGACAACACCAGGACCGGCACCGTCGACCATTCGCGAAACTCGCGCAGCACTTGCTGGCCGTCCATATCCGGCAGGCCAAGGTCGAGCACCAGCAAGTCCGGCTTGCTCAATGCCGCCTGCGCCAGGCCTTCGTTGCCGCTGCCGGCCTCGATCACTTTGTACCCCTGGGAGGCCAGGCTGATGCGCAGGAATTTGCGAATCTGCGGTTCGTCATCGATGACCAAAATCGTCGCGGTCTGGCTCATGGTGTCCAATCAAAATCCATAAAAAAAAAGAGAGTAGCTCACGCCTCGCGCTCCAGGCCAGGCTGTGCCGGCAACGGCAGGAACAAGGTGATGCAGGTGCCCCGCCCGTCAATGCCATCGGCGACGCTGATATGCCCGCCATGGGCGCCGACCATGCCCTGGCAGATCGCCAGGCCCAACCCGGTGCCCTGCCCGCCCCGATCGCCCCGGGCAGCGGTGTAGAACATATCGAAAATCTTCGCGCGCTCGTCCTCGGGAATCCCCGGCCCCTCATCGGCCACGGCGAAAAACAGCTGGTTGCCCGACACTCCGGCGCTCAGTTGCAAACGTCCCTGGGGCGGCGAGAACCGCGCGGCATTTTCCAGCACGTTGACCAGGGCTTGCTCGATCAAGGCCGCATGCACATAGAGCAACGGCAGTTCCGGCGGCACATCAGTGCTCACCTGCAAAGGCGCCAGCACCGCACGCAGACGGCCAAGGGCACTGCCGACGATATCGCCGGGCGACACCCAATCCCGCGCCAGCTTCAGTGCGCCGTGGCCCAGGCGCGTCATGTCCAGCAGGTTCTGGATGTAGCGGTCGAGGCGCTCGGCTTCGTCACGGGTACCTTCGAGCAACTCGCGGCGATCCTCCAGCGGGATAGCTTCACCCAGCGCCAGGAGGCTGTCGATGCTGCCACGCATGGAGGTCAACGGCGTACGCAAATCATGGGACACCGAGGCGAGCAAGGCGCTGCGCAGTTGCTCGGTTTCGCCGTGCAGGCGCGCCGACTCCAGTTCCTGCGCCAGTTGCGCCCGCGCCAACGCCTGCGCCAGTGGTTGGCTCAAGGCCGTCAGCAGGCGACGGCGTTGGCCGCTCAATTCCAGACCCGGTTTTGCACTGACACCGAGCAGGCCCAGCGGGCCTTCTTCACCTGACAGCGGCCACCACCACCAACGCCCGAGTGGCAAGGTGCCGGTGCCTTTGCCGGCGGGTTGATCGTGCTGCCAGGCCCAATCAGCGGCAGCGCGCTCGGCTTCGGTGAAGACCAGCGGGCCACCGGTCTCGACTTTCCAATCGCCTTGGCCGTCGCGATTGACCAGGCACAAGTCCAGGTCGCTCCAGCCTTCCAGATGATGGGCCGCCGCGCTGATCACCGCCTGGCGATCCGTGGCCGCCGTAAGCTTGCGCGACAGGTCCAGCAGTTCGCTGGTTTCTTCCTGGGTATCGCGCAAAGCCTGCAGCTGCCGGCGTTGTCGCGCAGCAAGATTGCCGGTGAGCGCCGCCATCAGCAGGAAGAACAGCAACGTCAGCACGTCCTCTTCACGCTGGATGGCGAAGGAAAAACGGGGTGGGATAAACAGGAAGTCGTACGTCAGGAACGACAACGCCGCACACACCAGTGACGGCCCCAGGCTGCTACGCACCGCCACCAGCAACACCGCAGCGAGAAACACCAGCGAGATATTCGGCAGCGGCAACACACTGGACACGCCCCAGGCCACGGCCGCCGCGACGACCGTCGCGACAACCGCCAAAGCGTAATCGAACCACACCAGCCCATGCACCTCCGGCAGGCGAGGCGGCGGCGGCATGTCGTCGCTGTAGAGCACGCTGATTTCCAGGCCGTGCGCATTCCGCAACAACCGCGCCGCCAGCCCCCCACCGAACAGCCGGCGCCGCCAGCGTGGCCGTGACTGCCCCACCAGCAACAGGCTGGCGCGACGTTCGGCGGCATGCTGGATCAACGTCTTGGCCACCTCGCCCGCGCGCAGCAGCACCACTTCACCGCCCAGGCGTTCGGCCAGTTGCTGGGCATTTTGCAGGCGCAGGCGCGATTGTTCGTCCCGTGCGCGACCGTTGTCGATATGCACCAGGCTCCACGGCAAATGCCGACGCTGGGCCACGCGGCTGGCATGTCGCACCAGGCGCTCGGCTTGTGCATCTCCATCAATCCCCACCAGTAAACGACCGCGCACCGCTGGCGCGGCCTGGCCGAGCTGGCGATACCCCTGGGCCAGGTCATCATCGACGTGGGCGGCGGCGGTTTGCATCGCCAGTTCGCGCAAGGCCATCAGGTTGGTCTGGGTGAAAAATGCGTCGATGGCCGCGCGGGCCTGCTCGGGCACATACACCTTGCCGTCACGCAGACGCTCCAGCAACTCGCGGGACGGCAGGTCGATCAGCAGCAGTTCGTCGGCCTCTTGCAGCACCCAGTCCGGCAGGGTTTCGCGCACCTGTACGCCGGTGATGCCGCGCACCTGGTCGTTGAGGCTTTCCAGATGCTGGACGTTGACCGTGGTGAACACGTTGATGCCAGCCGCGAGCAGCTCCTGGATGTCTTGCCAGCGCTTTTCATGGCGGCTGCCAGGGGCGTTGCTGTGGGCCAGTTCGTCCACCAGCACCAGTTGGGGCTTGGCGGCGAGCAGGCCGTCGAGGTCCATCTCTTCGAGCATCACGCCACGGTATTCACTGCGCAGCAACGGTTGTTGCGGCAGGCCACTGAGCAAGGCCTCGGTCTCGGCGCGGCCGTGGGTTTCGACCACGCCGGCGATCACCTTGACGCCCTGGCGCAACTGGGTGTGCGCCGCCTGGAGCATGGCGTAGGTCTTGCCTACCCCCGGCGCGGCGCCGAGGAAGACTTTGAGCCGACCACGCCCGTCCCGGGGCAGATCGGCTAGGAAAGCATCGGCGCGGCCGGAGTCGCTCATGCAGGGGTCCTTCAACAATTTAGGGTAGGAGCGAGCTTGCTCGCGAAAAACTCAAGAGCGCCGCGTTCATGCTGGACGCCCGCGTCATCGTTAACGACCTTCGCGAGCAAGCACGCGCCTGCAGAGGATCATAGTTTTTCCAACGCCATGTTCAGCGCCAGCACATTCACCACCGGCGGCCCCACCAGCGGGCTTTCGATATGCGCATCCAGCAAGCGTTGCAGCGTGGACACCGGCACATTCCGCGCGGCCGCTACCCGCGCCAGTTGATAGGCAATCGCCTCGGGTGGCAAGTGTGGATCAAGACCGCTGCCAGAGGTAGTCAGCGACACCAGAGGCACTGGGCCCTGGCTCGGCACCAGTTGCTTGTTCGCATCGTCGAACACGCGGGTGGCCAGCGCCGGATTGCTTGGGCCAAGGTTGCTGGCGCTGCTGGACACGGTAGCAAACGCGCCCGCCGAAGGGCGTGGGTGGAACCAGCTGTCACCGGTAAAATCCTGGGCGATCAGGCTGGAGCCACGCACCTTGCCGCTGGCGTCGCGCACCAGGCTGCCGTTGGCCTGGTCCGGGAAGGCAACTTGGGCGACACCGGTTACCACCAGTGGGTAGGCGACGCCGGTGATCAGGGTCATGAGCACCAGCAGGCTCAGGGCCGGGCGGATTATGTTGGACATTTCAAACTCCTCAATTCGGTCTTTGCAACCTGTGGGCACGGGGGATGGTGCCCACGGGTATCGGGTCAAACCAGGTGCAGCGCAGTCAGCAGCATGTCGATCGCCTTGATGCCCACGAATGGCACCAGGATCCCGCCCAACCCGTAGATCAACAGATTGCGCCGCAGCAATGCCGCCGCACTCGCCGCTTGCACCCGTACACCGCGCAGGGCCAGGGGGATCAACACCACGATGATCAGCGCGTTGAACACGATGGCCGAGAGGATCGCGCTTTGCGGACTCTGCAAGTGCATCACGTTGAGCACACCCAATTGCGGGTAGATCGAGGCGAACAGCGCCGGCAGGATCGCAAAGTACTTGGCCACGTCGTTGGCGATGGAAAAGGTTGTCAGCGCGCCACGGGTCACCAGCAATTCCTTGCCGATCTGCACCACGTCCAGCAGCTTGGTCGGGTCGCTGTCGAGGTCGACCATGTTCGCGGCCTCGCGAGCGGCCTGGGTACCGTCGTTCATGGCCATGCCGACGTCCGCCTGGGCCAGCGCCGGGGCGTCGTTAGCACCGTCGCCGCACATGGCAACCAAGCGACCGTCATTTTGCTCATGGCGAATGCGTGCGAGTTTTTTCTCTGGAGTGGCTTCGGCGAGTACGTCATCCACGCCGGCTTCGGCCGCAATCGCAGCAGCGGTCAGCGGGTTGTCGCCGGTCACCATCACGGTGCGAATCCCCAGCTTGCGCAGTTCGGCGAAACGTTCGCGAATGCCAGGCTTGACCACGTCTTTGAGATGGATCGCCCCCAGCAACTTGCCATCGGCGCACACCAGCAACGGTGTGCCACCGCTCTGGGCGATCTTGTCGATCTCCCGCGATAGCGCGGGTTGCAGGTCGCTGCGTGGTTGACCGATAAACGCCAGCAGCGAATCCACGGCGCCTTTACGGAACACGCGTCCCTGGTAGTCGACGCCAGATAAGCGGGTTTCAGCGGTGAACGGGACGGCGGTCAATTCATCCAGGGACGGCTCGGCCTGAGGGTGCAAGGCCCGCAGGTATTCGACGATGGATTTGCCTTCCGCCGTGTCATCCGCCAGCGAGGCCAGCAGTGCGCCTTCGGCCAACTCCCGTCCGCTCACACCCGGTGCCGCGACCACGGCCGAGCAGCGACGGTTACCAAAGGTGATGGTGCCGGTCTTGTCCAACAGCAACACATGCACGTCCCCCGCCGCTTCCACGGCGCGGCCGGACTTGGCGATGACATTGAGGCGCACCAGGCGGTCCATGCCAGCGATACCGATGGCCGACAACAAGCCCCCGATGGTGGTCGGAATCAACGTTACCAGCAGGGCGACCAGGAACACCAAGGGCAGGCTGCCATTGGCGAAGTGAGCGAACGGTTGCAGCGTCACTACCACCAACAGGAAGATCAGGGTCAGGCCGATCAGCAGGATATCCAGCGCGACTTCATTGGGGGTTTTCTGGCGCTTGGCCCCTTCCACCAGGGCAATCATGCGGTCCAGGGTCGACTCGCCAGGGTTGGCGGTGATGCGGATCAGCAGCCAGTCCGAGACTAGGCGTGTGTTGCCGGTGACGGCGGAACGGTCGCCGCCGGACTCGCGGATCACGGGGGCGGATTCACCGGTGATCGCCGCTTCGTTGACCGCCGCGATACCTTCGATGACCTCGCCGTCGCCGGGGATCATTTCCCCGGCGGCGACGCGCACCACATCGCCTTTGCGCAGGCTGGTGGCCGGCACGACCTTGAAACTGCCATCGGCTTCCTTGCGGCGCGCGCTCAAGCCCTCGCTGCCGGCCTTGAGGCTGTCGGCGCGGGCCTTGCCACGCCCTTCGGCCAAGGCTTCGGCGAAGTTGGCGAACAGCACGGTGAACCACAGCCACACGGCGATCTGCACGGCGACGAAGGTCGGCACCGCCGTGTCCGGCACAAAGCACAGCACGGTGGTGAGGATCGCGGTCAGCTCGACCACCAGCATCACCGGCGAGCGTTGCAACTGGCGTGGGTCGAGCTTGACGAACGCCTGGACCAGCGCCGGGCGCCACAGGGCGGAAATAGCGGTTTTGGCGGGTTCCTGGTGTTTGACCGGGGTCGCGTTTTTTGCAGGCATATTCATTTTCATATCCCTCAGAAACCCATGCTCAAGTGTTCAGCAATGGGGCCTAGCGCCAGCGTTGGCAGGAAGGTCAGGCCGCCCACCAGCAAAATGGTCACGGTCAACAGGGTCACGAACAGCGGGCCGTGGGTGGGGAAGCTGTTCTGGCCAATCGGTGCGGTTTTCTTCATCGCCAGGCTGCCGGCCAGGGCCAGTACCGGGAGGATGTAGCCGAAACGACCGATCAACATGCCCAGGCCCAACATCAAGTTATGGAACGGGGTGTTGGCACTGAAACCGCCAAACGCCGAACCGTTGTTGGCACTGGCTGAGGTATAGGCATAGAGCAATTGACTGAAACCATGGGGGCCGGGGTTGCTGATGGCACTGGCCGGGCCAGGCAAACTGGAGGCAATAGCTCCCAGCACCAGCACGCCAATCGGCATCACCATCAAGGTCACGACCAGCAATTGCACTTCCTTGGCTTGCAACTTCTTACCCAGGTATTCCGGGGTGCGACCGATCATCAGGCCGGCGAGGAATACGGCAATCAACACATTGAGCAGCATCCCGTACATGCCGGCGCCGACGCCGCCGAAGATCACTTCGCCGACCATCATGTTGACCAGTGCCACCATCCCGCTCAGCGGGTTGAGGCTGTCCTGCATGCCGTTGACCGAACCGTTGGACGCCGCGGTGGTGGTCACCGACCACAGCACGGTACCGGTGGTGCCGAAGCGCGCTTCCTTGCCTTCCAGCGGTGCGGTCTGTTCCACGGCCGGGTTGTTCAGCGCCGGGTTGGGCTGGTACTCGGCCCACAGCGACGTCGCGCCGCCGATCAGGAACAGCGCCAGCATGCAGCCGAGGATCGCACGGCTCTGACGCAGGTCTTTGACGTAGTGGCCGAAGGTGAACACCAGCGCCACCGGGATCAGGATGATCGAGGCCAGCTCGAACAGGTTGGCCCAGGCGGTCGGGTCTTCAAACGGGTGCGCCGAGTTGACGCCGAAGAAACCGCCACCGTTGGTGCCCAATTGCTTGATCGCAATCTGGCTCGCCGCCGGGCCCAGAGGGATCACTTGATCCACGCCTTGCAGGGTCACGGCATCCACGTAATGGGCGAAGGTTTGCGGCACGCCCTGCCACACCAGGAACAGCGCCAGCACCAGGCACAACGGCAACAGACCATAGAGAGTGGCGCGGGTCATATCGACCCAGAAGTTACCCAGGGTCTGGGTGGATTTGCGACCGATCCCACGGCACAGCGCGACCAGGACGGCGAGGCCGGTGGCGGCACTGACGAAGTTCTGCACGGTGAGGCCAGCCATCTGGCTGAGGTAGCTCAGGGAGGCTTCACCGCTGTAGGACTGCCAGTTGGTGTTGGTCATGAAACTGACCGCGGTGTTGAAGGCCAGGGTCCATTCCTGACCCGGCAATTTCTGCGGGTTCAGTGGGAGATAGTCCTGGAACAGCAGGATCGCGAACAACAGCAAAAAGCCCGCGAGGTTGAACGCGAGCAAGGCCAGCATGTATTTCTGCCAGCTTTGTTCCTGCTGCTCATCTACCCCGGCAATGCGATAACACGCACGCTCGACCGGGCCGAACACGGGGGTGAGCCAAGTGCGCTGGCCTTCCATCACCTTGTAGTAGAACCGACCCAGAAACGGCGCCGGCACCAGCACCACGGCAAAGAAGGCGATGATCAGCCAATAGTCATAACTGTGCATAGCCCGCTCCTAGTTCCGATCCGCGCGTAACAGCGCAACCAGCAGATAAATGAACAGCGCCACGGCCAATAGCAGTGACACCCCGTCCAGAACGCTCATGGAAGTCTCTCCGTTTAGCGGCGAGTGCCGCGTGTGGGGCAATTGTCGGCAGGAGTGGTGTAAAGGAACGAGAGCGACGGGGTGGTCGGGGCGTAAAGACGGCGTAAAGAGTGGGTTTATGCGGGGTTTACAGGGGGGGTTGTGCTGGATTGGAGGGCCTCATCGGGGGCAAGCCCACTCCCACACTTGGCCTGCGTACACCGGTCAAAATGTGGGAGGAGGCTTGCCCCCGATGAGGCCCTCCCAGCCACCCCCGCACTTATCTGGTGCAATACCGGAAAATTTCAAACGCCAAACCATCCCCCAGACGACAGTTGCGCCGCTTTACGACACGGTTGGGAGGCATGGCATGTCCGCTGCAACACCTTGAATCACATTCCAAACCGTTCACGGAGCGCATCACGATGAACACACAACTCAAACCCACCCTAGGCACCCTGCACTTATGGGGCATCGCCGTCGGGCTGGTGATATCCGGTGAATACTTCGGCTGGAGTTATGGCTGGGGCGTTGCCGGGACCCTGGGCTTCCTGGTGACCTCATTGATGGTCGCGGCGATGTACACCTGCTTTATCTTCAGTTTCACCGAGCTGACGACGGCGATTCCTCATGCGGGTGGGCCGTTTGCCTACAGCCGTCGCGCCTTCGGGGAGAAAGGTGGCTTGATCGCGGGGCTCGCGACCTTGATCGAGTTCGTCTTCGCACCGCCTGCGATCGCATTGGCCATCGGCGCCTACCTGAACGTGCAGTTTCCGGCACTGGACCCCAAACACGCGGCCGTCGGCGCCTACATCGTCTTTATGGGCCTGAACATCCTCGGCGTGAAACTCGCCGCCACCTTCGAATTGGTGGTGTGCGTGCTTGCTGTCGCCGAGCTTCTGGTGTTCATGGGCGTGGTCGCCCCGGCCTTCAGCTTCAGCAATTTCGCACTGAACGGCTGGGCCGGTTCCGACACCTTCGGCGCCCCGGCGATTGCCGGGATGTTTGCCGCGATCCCCTTCGCCATCTGGTTTTTCCTCGCCATTGAAGGTGCGGCCATGGCGGCTGAAGAGGCAAAAGATCCCAAGCGCACCATTCCAAAGGCCTACATCAGCGGCATCCTGACCCTGGTGATCCTGGCCATGGGCGTGATGTTCTTCGCCGGCGGCGTGGGTGACTGGCGCACCCTGTCGAATATCAACGACCCGCTGCCACAGGCGATGAAAACCGTGGTGGGTGAAAGCTCCGGCTGGCTGCACATGCTGGTATGGATCGGCCTGTTCGGGCTGGTGGCCAGTTTCCACGGCATCATCCTGGGCTACTCGCGCCAGTTCTTCGCCCTGGCCCGTGCCGGTTACCTGCCGTCTTTCCTGGCCAAACTGTCACGCTTTCAGACACCGCACCGGGCAATCATCGCCGGCGGCGTGGTCGGCATCGCGGCGATCTACAGCGACGGCCTGATCAACCTCGGCGGCATGACACTGACCGCGGCGATGATCACCATGGCGGTGTTCGGCGCCATCGTGATGTACATCATGAGCATGCTCAGCCTGTTCAAACTGCGCAAAACCGAGCCGCTGCTGGAGCGCACCTTCCGCGCACCGGGTTATCCGATCGTGCCGGGCATTGCGCTGATGCTGGCGGTGGTATGCCTGGTGGCCATGGCCTGGTTCAACGCGCTGATCGGCTTGATCTTCCTGGGTTTCATGGTGGCGGGTTTCATCTACTTCCAGTTGACCGCGCAGGATCGTGCGGATGCGCCAGCGGACGCAATGTTGACCGGGCTCTAAGGTTAATGAGGCGGAACAGGCCTACACTGAACTACTCAGAAAGCCTGTTACTCAAAGCAGTTATTACCGTGGGAAAACTCTCCCACGGCAATCTGCCTCAAGGAGAGCGTTATGCCGTGGTACGCATGGTTGATTTTGGTGGTTGCGATCGGGTCGATCGTCGGTGGGTTGATGATGCTGCGTGACAGCGCCAACAAGGTGGAACTTACCGACGAACAACGCAAACGCGTGGCCGAGCGCAATGCCCAGGCGGATGCCAAGGATGCGCAGGATCGTTGAACCTTGGGTTACTCCCAAGCCGCCTTGGCAATATGCAACCCGTGCTGCCCCTTATAGGCAGCACGCTCCGGCTGGCTCCAGCCGTTCAACAACTCATCCTCCAACCGATAGATCTCAACCCCCAGCGGCCGGCACACCGTCAGCGGGTCCTGTGCATCCGGCCCCCACATCGGCAACGACAGATCGCCACCCGGGCAGGTCGACAGCGCACACAGCAAATCAATCTCGGCAAAAAACTCCAGGTAATCGCCCTTCTGCGCTGGGCAGGCTTTCATGAAGTACATATCGTCGTGATTGAGGCCTGTGCACTGGAAAATATTCAGTACGTCATGCACGTCGAATTCCGTCAGGCCGTGGGGCAGCACCGCGCGAGTCAGGTTTGAGTGACAGTGATGATGGAAATCCTCCCCCGTGAGCATGCGGTTCACATAGGGATCACAGCGCGTGCCGAGCAAATCGTGCAGGCGACCGCCATGCTCGTCGATGCCATAACTCGCCAGGCTGTCATCGGTGATGGTCACCAGGGGCCGCAGAAATGGCAGGTTCGACCATAGCCGGTCATGGGTGCTGACATGCGCGCCCTGCAATTGACGCGTACGCGCCGCCCACAGACGTTCGCGCGGGTCGTTGGCGTTCCACACGTTGAAGTCGCCCACCTGCGGCCCCACCGGCGTGGTGACACGAAACACATGCCCGGCCGGCACCTTCCACGCCCTCCCCGTGCGAATCGGCACCTCGAACTGCTCGATCAACGTACGCTGGTCTTTTCGTTCACGAATGCGCTCGTAAAATGCCACGTCGACCTGCAACGCCGAACCTTTGCTGACCTGATAAGCGGCCGGATAGTCTTTGTACATGATTCAGATCCTCGATCAGGGGTGGGTAAACAGGGCCAACGACAGGCGTTCCGAATCCTCCAGATACACGCGCATCGCATCACCTGCCGCGGGTTTATCGCCTTGGACCAGTAACGCGTAGATCTCACGATCGCGCTCCAGCCAGGGCGACTGGAAGCGCTGCTCATCGGGCGCCGCGCAAAACACCAGGCGCAACTGAGCGATCACCTGGGCGAAAAACTCATCGAACAAAGGGCTGCGCATCAGCCCGACAATCTGTTGATGGAACAACAGGCTGTGGGTCGCCACCGCCCGCCAATCCTCGCGCTCGCGAGCCAGGGTCGTGGCCTCGATCGCGTTCTGCATGCGCTCGGACTGATCCCCCGTCAGCGCGCCGCTCTGGGCAATAGCCTGCAACTCCAAGGTGCGGCGGACGACAAACAGATCACGCACTTCCTCGCGCTCCAATCGGCGGACCATCACCCCTTTGTTACGCACATAGCGGGTCAAGCCCTCCTGCCCCAAACGATGCAACGCCTCGCGAATCGTATTGCGCGACGCGTTGTAGGCCCTGACCAGATCCGCCTCGACCAACGCCATCCCTGGCAAAAGCCGGCCACCGATAATGTCGGCCCGCAGCTCCAGGGCAATCTGGTCAGCTAAAGACAAACTGAGCGTCATCATCACCTCACGATTGTTGAACAATCCATGCGGAAGACGTAATCACGTTTCATGCCAAAGCCCATAGCGCCGAGTAGATGTGTAAAAAGAAACAACTTTCGTTAAAGTGCCGCCACGTCTCACGAGGCAACCTCATGCGTTACTCACCCGACCGTAAAGCCCAGACCCACCAACGCATCATCAAGGAAGCCTCCGCACGCTTTCGCCGCGACGGTATAAGCGCCACCGGCCTGCAACCGCTGATGAAAGCGCTGAACCTGACCCACGGTGGGTTCTATGCGCACTTCAAATCCAAGGATGAACTGGTGGAGAAAGCTCTGCAGGCGGCCGCGGCGGAGTTGGATGCCCATTGCGAAATGCTGTTCAGCCAGGAACGGCCGCTGCAGGCATTTATTGATAGTTACCTGTCGGAATGGCACCTGACCTCACCGGATCAGGGATGCCCGCTGCCCACCATGTCTTCGGAACTGGGCCTGAGGGGCCAACCGAGTACAACCACCGACGACGTGCTTGGCGCAAGGCTCAAGCAGATTGAAACGGCGTTAGGTGATGGACGTGGCGATGCGCAAAGCCTGGTGATGATGTCGACCCTGGTGGGTGCATTGGTACTGGCCAGGAGTGTCGAGAATACGGAACTGTCCGCGCGCATCATGGAAGTGGCACGGGAGAGCCTGAAGGCGCAGATTCCAGAAAACGAAAAGGCCGGTCAGTGACCGGCCTCCTCCCCTTAGTTGATCGAGAGCCTCTCGCGGTTCTTCTCCAACAGCGCCTTGCCGATGCCCTTTACCTCCAGTAACTCATCCACCGCCGCGAACGGCCCGTTGCTTTCGCGGTAGGCAATGATCGCCTTGGCCTTGGCGGCACCGATGCCGAAGAGATCACGACGCAGGGTTTCGGCGTCGGCGGCATTCAGGTTGACCTTGGCGGCTTGCTCGGCCTGCACCATCTGCGCCGCCATGGGGGTTGGGGGTTCGGGTTTGATCGACGGGGCTGCGGTGGTGGTGACGGAGAGCGTGGTGAGGAAGGCGAAGATTAGGGAGGAGAGGTAGGTGTTTTGCATTGGTGACGCTCCATGACATTGGTAAGAGAAAAGCAGCTTTCCGAAGCTGCTTTTCAAACTTAGGTGATGTTTGGAAGGAGTCAAAAACAGGTGGGTAACAACGTATGACCCCAACCCGCAATGCCAGTGAAACGGCCTGCGCAGCCCCCCGGTTATCCTGCATTTCCAGTTAAGGTCCCAAGCAGGTAGAATTGCCGCCACCAATGGGCAGTCCGCTATTCAATAAGCAGCAAAGTGCCGCGATGTTGCCGCGAGTTGTGTATGCGATTCAGCTGGCGCGCCCTACTGCCAGCAGCTTCTATCCGCTTTAAACTCTACGAAAAATGTCCCCGCCAGGGGCGTAGTCTGCGCACTGAATGTTTTATGACTTTCGGGGTAATGACGACAGGAGATGTATACGTACATGGGTATCAAAAGTATTGGGCAGATGTGGGTCATTCCCCACATTCCAGCGGATAAATCGAATCCTTGTGACGCCAACCCTGAGCGTGGTGCCTGACGCATGTCGATTGTTACACTGTCGAACCACAAGTCGTTTACGGCTGACCCTGGCAAGAGCCTTCTGGATTGCGCTAAGTCACAAGGCATAGTGCTGGAATACAGTTGCCGTACCGGCCGTTGTGGCGTGTGCAAGGCCAACGTGCTTCAAGGCGATACAGAGGTGGTGCAACCGGAACTCGCGCTGACGGAAGAAGAGCGTGCCTGCGGTGCCATCCTGACTTGCTGCCGGGCTGCCGTCACCGATGTCGAGCTGGATCTCGAAGACCTGGGCTTGCTGGCCGACATCCAGATCAAAACCATGCCTTGCCGCCTCGATATCCTGGAACGCCTGGCGGACGACGTGCTACGGGTCGTCCTCAGAACCCCTCCAAAAAGCGCACTCTTCTACCTTCCGGGGCAGTACATCGACGTCATAGGCAAAGATGGCGTGCGCCGTAGTTACTCCATCGCCAATGCCGTACGTGAGGATGCCAAGCTGGAACTGCATATCCGCCACGTACCCGATGGGGTCATGAGCCAGTACTGGTTTGGTGAAGCTCAAGCCAACGACCTGCTCAGGCTGGAAGGCCCGCTGGGCACCTTCTGCCTACGCGGTGCCAGCACTACGAATCTGGTGTTCATGGCAACCGGAACCGGAATCGCCCCGGTCAAGGCCATGCTTGAAGCCTTGAGTGCTGCACCGGAAACACTCCGCGGCAAGTGCATTTACGTTTACTGGGGCGGCCGTACGGAACAGGACCTGTACTGGCAGCCTGATTTCCCATCGCTGGGCCTGACTTACCGCCCCGTGCTCTCACGCGCGGACACACAATGGCCAGGTGCAACAGGCTACGTTCAACAGGCCGTCCTTGCAGAAAGTCTTGACCTGGCCGACACCTCGGTCTATGCCTGTGGCTCCGAAGCCATGATCCACGCTGCACGCGAGCTGCTGACTCAGGCTGGCCTGCCCCTCAAACATTTCCATTCTGATGCCTTTGTAAGCTCGAATTGACCCGGAGACAGCATGAAAGCAGTTATTTTGGCCGGTGGCCTGGGAACGCGGCTAAGCGAAGAAACCAGCGTACGTCCAAAACCCATGGTCGAGATTGGCGGCAAGCCTATTCTCTGGCACATCCTGAAGATGTACTCCGCGCATGGCATCAATGACTTCATTATCTGCTGTGGCTACAAGGGGTATGTGATCAAGGAGTACTTCGCCAACTATTTCCTGCACATGTCCGATGTCACCTTCAATATGCGCGACAACACCATGAAGGTGCACGACCAACGCGCCGAAGACTGGAACATCACCCTGGTCGATACCGGCGACGAGTCCATGACCGGTGGTCGCCTGCGTCGCGTCGCCGACTACGTCAAAGACGAAGAAGCCTTTTGCTTCACCTACGGTGATGGCGTCAGCGATCTTGATATCAGCGCGACCCTGGCCTTCCACAAGTCGCACGGCAAAGCGGCGACGCTCACGGCAACATTCCCGCCCGGCCGTTTCGGCGCGTTGGATATCCAGAAAGGCCAAGTGCTGAACTTCAAGGAGAAACCCAAGGGTGATGGAGCCCTGATCAATGGCGGTTTCTTCGTCTTGAGCCCCACAGTGCTCAAGTACCTGGAGGACGACAGCACTACCTGGGAACAGGAGCCGCTGATGAAACTTGCTGCCGAAGGCCAGCTCATGGCTTACGAACACCCGGGGTTCTGGCAGCCCATGGACACCCTTCGTGACAAACACTATCTGGAGGAGCTTTGGCAGTCGGGCAAAGCGCCCTGGAAATCCTGGGACTGAATATGAAGTCGACCGTTTCTCCTGCCTTTTGGCAAGGCAAAAGAGTCTTCGTGACCGGCCACACGGGGTTCAAGGGCAGCTGGCTGTCACTGTGGCTGACTAGCATGGGCGCACAGGTGAAGGGCTTTGCCCTGGCGCCGCCAACCCACCCTGCCCTGTTCGTCGAGGCCAGGGTGGCCGAAGGCATGGAGTCAGAGCAGGGCGACATTCGCGACCTTGCGGCCATCACCCATAGCATGACGAGCTTCAACCCCGACGTGCTAATCCATATGGCGGCACAGCCACTGGTCCGTTTGTCTTACCGCGAGCCGGTCGAGACCTACGCCATCAACGTGATGGGCAGCCTGCACGTGCTCGAAGCCGCGCGGCAATGCCCCAACCTGCGGGCTATCGTCAACGTCACCACCGACAAATGCTACGAGAACCGCGAGTGGGAATGGGGCTATCGTGAAGACGAACCCATGGGCGGCCATGATCCCTACAGTAACAGCAAAGGCTGCGTAGAGCTGATCACCAGTGCCTACCGCAAGTCGTTTTTCAACCATCCGCAAGGCGCAGCGTTGGCGTCCGGCAGGGCGGGCAATGTGATTGGCGGCGGCGATTGGGCAGAAGACCGGCTGATACCTGATATTCTCGGTGCCTTCGAGAAGGGACAACCCGTCACAATACGCAACCCGAAGGCCACCCGGCCATGGCAACACGTGCTGGAACCGCTCAGTGGATACCTTGTCTTGGCTGAACACCTCTGGACTCTTGGGCATCGCTTTGCCCAAGGCTGGAATTTCGGCCCCAAGGATGAAGATGCACGCCCGGTGGAGTGGATCCTTGATCACATGGTACAGGCCTGGGGTACGGGGGCCAGTTGGGAATTGGACCAGGACCCGCAGCCGCATGAGGCAAACTACCTCAAGCTGGACATTTCCAAGGCACGCGCGCACCTGCACTGGACGCCCAGCTGGAACCTTGAAACCGCGCTCGCCCGGATTGTTACCTGGCATCGCGCCTGGTTGAGCGGCAACGACATGCAGGCCCATTGCCTGGATGAAATCAACGCCTACATGCTCGCCATGCGTGCCAACAGCAACTAACTCTATTTTTTAGCAGGATTTTTCATGACACCCGATATGCTCCGCCAGGAAATCAGCAAGCTCGTCGAGCAATATGCCAACGTCGCATTGGCGAGCAAGCCGTTCGTGGCCGGCGAGACCGTTATCCCACCGTCCGGCAAAGTGATCGGTGCGCGAGAGTTGCAACTGATGGTCGAGGCTTCCCTGGACGGCTGGCTGACCACCGGCCGCTTCAATGCTGAATTCGAGAAAAAACTGGCTGAATTCATCGGAGTCAAATTCCTGCTGTCGGTCAACTCCGGCTCTTCCGCCAACCTGGTTGCCTTCAGCACCCTGACCTCGCCCAAACTTGGCGAGCGGGCGATCAAAAAGGGCGACGAAGTGATTGGCGTGGCAGCGGGCTTCCCGACCACGGTCAACCCCATCGTTCAATTTGGCGCGATCCCGGTGTTTGTCGACGTCGACATGGCCACCCACAACATCAATGCCGACCTGATCGAAGCCGCCATTACCCCAAAAACCAAAGCGATCATGTTGGCCCACACCCTGGGCAACCCGTTCAACCTGGGCAAAGTCAAGGCTTTGTGCGACAAGTACAACCTGTGGCTGGTGGAAGACTGCTGCGACGCCCTGGGTGCAACCTACGACGGCAAGCTGGTCGGCACATTCGGCGACATCGCCACCCTCAGCTTCTACCCCGCCCACCACATCACCATGGGCGAAGGCGGAGCGGTGTTCACCAACAACCCGATGCTCAAAGTGATTGCCGAGTCGTTCCGCGACTGGGGCCGTGATTGCTACTGCGCGCCAGGTTGCGACAACACCTGTGGCGACCGTTTCGGCCAGCAATACGGCAGCCTGCCTCAAGGTTACGATCACAAGTACGTGTATGCACACTTGGGTTACAACCTGAAAATCACTGATATGCAGGCCGCCTGCGGCCTGGCCCAACTCGAGCGGGCCCAGGATTTCATTGACACGCGCAAGCGCAACTTCAAGTTGCTCAAGGAGCGTCTGTCCAGCCTGTCCGAATTCCTCGAGATCGCCGAAGCGACCCCCAATAGCGACCCTTCATGGTTCGGCTTCCCGGTGACACTCAAGGAAAGCAGTGGCGTCAACCGTGTCGACCTGCTCAAGTACCTTGACCAGCACAAAATCGGCACACGCCTTCTATTCGCCGGCAACCTGACCCGACAGCCCTACTTCCAGAACCTGGAGTACCGCGTAGTGGGTGAACTGACCAATACCGATCGCACCATGAACCAGACCTTCTGGCTCGGCGTACAACCGTCGTTGGGGCAGGAGCATTTCGACTTTGTTGGCGAGAAACTGGAAGAATTCTTCGGGATTGGTTTCTAAACGATGAAAGCATCGGATGCAGTGGCGCTGGTTCTTGCACAGAACAAGGTTCTGTATGGTTACGAACTGATCGGCGGAATGATCACGCACCTGGTTGACAGCATCAACCAGTTGGGCAAGACCAAGCTGGTTTCTGTTCACCATGAGCAGGCAGCAGCGTTTGCTGCGTCCGCAGTCGCGCGTGCAACCCACCACGAAATACTCGGCGTCGCCTTGGGCACAAGCGGGCCGGGGGCCACCAACTTGATCACCGGCATCGCCGATTGCTGGCTAGACAGCCATCCCTGCGTATTCCTGACAGGCCAGGTCAACACCTACGAACTCAAAGGCGAGAAAAACATCCGTCAGCAGGGTTTCCAAGAGCTCGACAGCGTGGCGCTGGTCAGCAGCATCACCAAGTACGCTTACCAGATCCGACATGTCGACGAATTGCTCCCATGCTTGCAAGAAGCCATTGATATCGCCAGGAAAGGACGCCCAGGCCCGGTGTTGCTGGATATTCCGATGGATATCCAGCGGGCCGAAATTGATGACGCTCGGGTGAAAGCGTTGCTGGCCCCTCAGGCCGAACAGGCTGTGACTAAGATGCACACATCTGACATAGAGGCGGTCGGCAGAGCTCTGGCATCCGCACAGAGACCGTTGATCTTGCTGGGCGGGGGCGCAGTCAATACGCGTAGCTTTGCGCAATGGCTCGAACAACTGGAAACATCAGGAGTTCCCTTTGTCGCCAGCCTGAAAGGGGCGGAAAAGATTCCGGCAAGTGCCAATTACCTAGGAATGCTGGGTGCTTATGGTACGCGCGCCGCCAATTACGCAGTGCAAAACTGTGACTTCCTGCTGGTACTGGGCAGCCGCATGGATGTTCGCCAAACGGGTGCAAAACCCGAGGACTTCGCGCGCAAGGCCAGGATCGTACAAATCGACCTGATGGAAGGGCAACTGAACAACCGGGTTCAGGCGCATTCGTCCCATGTGATGGACCTGAACACATTTTTCGCTGGGTTCACTATATCCAACCTGCCGAAAAACGCAGCATGGCCTGAGTGGACGGATCAGTTACGAACTGATTTCGAGCGCAGTTTCATCGACGAGTACACCGACTGGTCCGTCAGTCCCTTTGTGATTTTTTCGGCTCTGGCCGAGCAGACCAAAGGGCTCGCCGTCGATTATGTTGCCGACGTGGGCAATAACCAGATGTGGGCCGCCCACACACTACGCCTGAGCCGTGACCAATCCATGCATCACTCCGGTGGACTGGGCACCATGGGCTTTGCGATTCCAACCGCCATAGGCGTATGCAACGCAGGTCAAAAACCTGTGATCGTCATCACCGGCGATGGTGGTGCCCAGCTCAATATCCAAGAGCTGGACATCATCGCGCGCGACCGGCTGCCCGTGCTGGTGGTCGTATTCAACAACCACTCGCTGGGAATGGTTCGCGGCTTTCAGGAAATGTATTTCGAGGGGCGCAACTCGTCGACCTACTGGAATGGCTACACTTCTCAGTTCAAAGCCATAGGCGAGGCCTATGGCATTGAGTCCTCAGTGGCCACCACACACGATGCGTTTACGGCGCAGGTCAGGTCATTTGTTGAGTCACCTCGGCCCGCACTGATCGAATTGATGATGCCTGACGCCCGGGAATGTCGGCCTCGGCTTGAGTTTGGCCGGTCGATCGATGAACAACTGCCTGAAAAACCACGGACGCCACGCTGATGCATATCGCAATATTTGGCGCAAACAGCCAAATTGCCAAAGACCTGACTCGCTCTCTGGTGGCGGATACAGACTGCACACTGGGCCTGTTTTTGCGCGACAAGAACAAACTCGATGCGTCCGGATTGACGCTGGCAGAACAGAGAAGAATCAACGTCTTCGAGTACGCCGAATTTAATACCAAAACCCATTTCGATGCGATTATCAACTTTGTCGGGATCGGCGATCCTGCTCTGGCGGTGAAGATGGGTTCAGCCATTTTTGAGGTGACCTATGAATATGACAAGCTGGCACTGGACTATCTTAAAATCAATAACAAGTGCCGCTACCTGTTCCTGAGCAGCGGTGCCGCCTATGGTTGCAACTTTGACGCCCCCGTAAATGCTCAAAGCCTTGCTTTATTCGACCTAAACAACCTGAAAGCAACGGATTGGTATGCGGTGGCAAAATTTTATGCCGAGGCACGTCATCGGACTTATACAGACCACAACATTGTTGACGTCCGGGTGTTCAATTATTTCAGCCGGTCGCAGGACTTGAGTGCGCGTTATTTCATCACAGACGCTCTGCGCGCTATTCATGAAAATACCGTATTGACTACGTCAGCGCTTAATATATATCGCGACTACATAACACCCGTCGACTTTTACGGTTTGATAGTCAACACGCTGAGGTTTAGTGGTGATATCAATCTGGCCGTCGATTGCTATACAAAGGGCTCCACCGATAAATTTTCAATCCTGAATCATCTTCACGAAAATTTTGGTCTGCAGTTCACTGTCGAGGGCGCATCGCCAGCGCTCAATGCCACCGGCACCAAGCAGCACTACTACTCCGAGAACAAAGTTGCAGCGACATTGGGCTATCGACCCCACTTCAACTCCCTTGATGGGTTGACACATGAAATCGAACGTTCTCAACTCTTCAAATGAATTTAAAAAAAATACTCAATCACGACTTCCGCAACACTGC
Source organism: Pseudomonas sp. G11 (assembly GCF_029457515.1). Lineage (NCBI taxonomy): Bacteria > Pseudomonadati > Pseudomonadota > Gammaproteobacteria > Pseudomonadales > Pseudomonadaceae > Pseudomonas > Pseudomonas sp. G11. The sequence goes on along the minus strand of NZ_CP120377.1, from coordinate 2,115,437 downwards.
AATCAATCAGCTTTGGCGACTGCTCTCGGGCCCAGCCCTGCTGATATTGGTGCCAATCTATTTATCACCTGAAGCGCAAGGCTACTGGTATACGTTTATCAGTATGGCTGCACTCGCCGTGTTTGCAGACATGGGGTTTTCTGCGGTATTGCTTTTATTCGCCTCACATGAGTTCGCTCACCTTAAATTCAATAGCCAGAAAGAACTCTCTGGCCCCCCTGAAAATATCAGCCGCCTCGCGACACTGCTGTCCTTTGCCATGAGGTGGGCGACCGTGATGGCACTGGTCGTTTTCCCCGCTGTGCTTGCGATAGGCTACTATATCCTAAGTGGCAAGAACGTCGCCCTCAATTGGCAGCTCCCATGGCTGCTTTATGGGGCTGCATCAGTCCTGGTCTTTATCAACAGCATTGCGTTGTCGTTTATCGAGGGCTGCGACAGCGTAGGCGATATTCAAAAAATTCGTTTTCACATCAGCATCATCAGTGTCCTAGTCAGCGTCGGTCTGCTGATCACCGGCGCCAACCTGTATGCACTGGCCCTTTCTTTATTGGCAAGCGCGCTGGCCGGTTCCGTGATCATCCTTCGTCGCTACAAGGCCATGCTCAGTCAACTGTATAGGCTGGCCAGGCTAAATAGCCATCCATGGTTCAAGGAAATCATGCCGCTCATGTGGCGGTTTGCACTGAGCTGGATAAGTGGATACTTCGTTCTATCGATTTTCACACCGCTCACGTTCAACTATCACGGCGCAGTACAAGCAGGCCAGGTGGGCTTGTCGATTGCTGTTTGTATGGCCATGTTCAGTATCGCCAATATCTGGATAACCATTATCACGCCAAAAATAAATATTTTCGCGGCGCAGAGCAATACTCTGCAACTGGATAGAATTTTCAAAAAAGGGATTTCGCTGTCCATCATGACTTACGTCGCAGGCATGGCGGCACTGTTTACCTTCACTTGGTTTATGAAAGACCATCCCCTCGTAGAAAACCGTCTGTTGCCGACCCCCTCTTTGTTGATGGTCTGCGTAGGCTGGTTGCTGCAATTGACCATCAACGCGATGGCCATCTATATGAGAGCACATAAAAAAGAGCCGCTCGTGATGGTATCGGTGAGCAATGGGCTGTATGTGGCGATCACGACATGGCTGGCGGCAAAATACCTTCCATTCGAATACCTGTTTTCCGGCTTCGTCAGTGCCTACCTGCTTGTCCTGCCATGGGTTTACTGGATTTTCCGATCATTCAAAAGGCCGTCGCCATGAGTCTGCAACCTAACCCGTTGTTATCGATCGCCCTGCCCACGTATAACCGTGCAGATTTTCTTGACTGTTCTTTGGCTGAGCACATACCAGCATTCAGAAAACACAACATTCAAATATTTATATCGGACAACGCCTCGACCGACGACACGGCAACGATCGTTGAAAAGTGGAAAGCCGATTACCCCCTGCTGCACTATTCACGAAACAGTGAAAACCTGGGAGCCGACCTAAACTTCCAAAACGCACTATTGCTTTCAACTACGGAATACACCTGGCTGCTAGGTGACACTTCGAAAATCCATGCCAAAGACATTGAAACCGTCTTGAACCTGCTATCAACCGATAAGACATACGATGCCGTGCTGGTCAATCTGGTGGGGAAAATTGATATTCCAAGCACCACCTATCAGGATGCCGATACATTACTCGAAGATCTTGGCGGCTTGATGAGCTGCATGAGCTGTCTGATCTATAATAAGTCGATGATAGCGAGCGCCAACTTCCCCCGTTATACCGACTCCAACTTCATACAAACGGGAATCATCTTCGAATCTATTGCACGACGCCCATTCATGATCCACTGGCTACACCAAGTCTCCATTAAGTCACTTGAAAACCAGCGATTGACCAAAACCAGCTGGGCCCACACCGACAAAATTTTCAAGATCGGCCTGACTAGTTGGGTAAACTTCATCCTCTCATTGCCTGTCAGTTATTCACTCGCAAGTAAGCTCAAGGCATGCACGCGCTTTGGCGAAGTGTCAGGCGCTTTCACTGTCAAAGGCATGGTTTCGTTGAGGTCGCGAGGGTTGTTAAACTACCGCGTCTACAGGGAGTATCGGAAGGTCTTGAGGTTAGCGGTGAACTACCCTGGCTGGATAGTAATGGTGATATCCGTTTTTCCGCAACCATTGCTCAAAGGCTTGGCCGAGCTGTACCTGCGGCGGACGCGTAATCCCCCCCCATCGCCACGCGATTAGGTTACCTTGCACTCAGCTTTTATCTGTCAATGCATGCCAGCACGAGTAAACTGCGGTGTCATACGTCCTTGAGAAACTAAAGCAACACCATCTGTTCATTATTCCGCTACTGGTAGGTCGAATGCTATTGGTATGGCGTGCATTCATTCATCTTCGCATCTTGCCCAGAGCAGGGCGTCTTGCGTACCTTGGCCGCGCCCCCAAGGTTTTTGGCCTCGAACACATCACATTAGGCAATAACTTCAGAGTTGGTGAAGGGCTGTGGTTACATGCCATCTCTCAATACATCAGCTTCACCTATCAACCTTGTATCGAAATTGGCGAGAATTTTTCTGCCAGCGACCACTTGCATATTGCGTGCTGTAATGGGGTCACCATCGGCAGTAATGTTTTGATGGGCAGCAAAATCCATATTACAGACCACTCCCACGGCTCATACTCGGGGGAGGACCAGTCCAGCCCCTACGAAACACCTTTCGAACGAAAGTTGTCCAGCAGTGGCCCTGTGACCATTGGCGACAACGTATGGATCGGGGACAATGTCGTCATATTGCCGAACACCTCCATTGGCAGTGGGTCTATCATCGGTGCCAATAGCGTCGTCGCCAAAGATATCCCGTGCAACGTCATCGCCGTGGGTAGCCCCGCTAGGGTCGTGAAAGTATGGAGCGATAAAGAGAGCAAATGGTTAAGTGTTTAAACGTGACCTGGTTCGGGCGGCTCCACATATCAAAGGTATGGCATGACACGTAAGATTGCAGTAGGGATTGTTGTCTATCACGCCGGCGTTGAATTACTGCGCAGGCTTGAATTGACTTCGGCAAACGGGTTTGAAGTCTATATATTCGACAATTCACCTGATAATGCCAGCGTGCGAGAATTTGCCGAACATTCTCCGCAGATCCACTATTTTACCTGTGGTAAAAATCTGGGGCTGGGAATCGGTATATCAACAGTATGTGCCAATGCCTATCAGCGGGGCCACTCGGCGCTTCTGTTTTTTGATCAGGACACGGGATTCAACGAAGAAACACTGACCTATGTCGAAAAAAACTATACCGACAACCTCGACGCTTACAATTCGTTCAGCGCGATCGCTTTCAAGGCCGATGGAAGCGCGTCAGTACGGGACGTGCCCCTACTGATCAACAGCGGCAGTCTTTATTTCCTGGATAAACTCAAAGCCCTTGACTGGATGGATTGCAGCTACTTTGTCGACAGCGTGGATTATAAACTCTGCCTGGACTCCTTGAACAAGGGTTACCGAATTGGCGTCTGCGGAGCTACACCTGGCTTCGACCATATCACCGAGCAGGCTGACAGCCGCTACCGTATTGCGGGTCGCACGTATTCAATGCGGGCGTACTCATGGTCCAGAATAAAAGACACGGTATCCTCGAACCTAAAACTTATTTTTTCTGCGCTCATGAGCTGCCAGTTCGGCTTCGCGCTCAGAATCACAAGATTACTGACCCTCTATTGCACTTCTCAGATCCTCGTCAGGGTAATCAATACATTAGGAATATTTAAACGTGACTGATGAAAAAGGCATGACCGTCGAGCGCTCAGCCATTTTTACTGTGTGTAACTTAGCTTACTTGTCCAAAGCGTTGGTGCTGGCCGAGTCGCTGGTTAAATTCGGTCAACCTAAACTGAAGATTTATATTTTTGATCGCAAGGTCGAGATGGATCTCCCAACTCACCTGGCAGAGTTCCATTGGGTTGAAGAGATCGGATTGCCAGATGTCCGGCACTACGCCTTCAAATACGACATCGTGGAGTTCAGCACCAGCCTCAAGCCCTGGATCACTTTGAAGCTGCTTGAGCAGCACGAGAAGGTTATCTTCCTTGACCCCGACACGTGCGTATTCAGCCGCCTAGATGGCCTATGGGACGAACTCGGTAAGCGTGACATCATTCTAACGCCCCACTACGTCACGCCTCATGTCGAGGGTGATGTCGGGATGCTTCGCTTTGGCTCCTTCAACCTGGGCTTCTACGCAGTTTCCAATACGCCAGAAGGGATACGCTTTCTACAGTGGTGGAATGAACGCTGCCTGGAGCATTGCTATTTCGAAACGCAATTCGGGCTATCGACCGATCAGAAGTGGGTCAGCATCGCGCCATGCTTCTTCCCGACCCTGCACGTATCGTTCAATCTTGGCTACAACATGGCTTTTTGGAATAGCCATGAGCGCACCCTGTCCCCTGATGGCCAGGGAGGCTATACGGTAAACGGGGAGTTCCCGTTGATTTTCTTCCACTTCAGTTCATTTGACGAGAAACATCCGGAGCTCTTGAGCAAGCGAGCATTTGCGGGAAGGGAGCAAAAACGTGAAGACCTATTGGAAGTCAGTTTCTATTACAAGGAACGACTCTCCAGCTTTTCAGCCTTTCCTTCCAGCGCAGTCTACGCCTTTGATTATATGAGCAACGGGAAATACATTTCGCCTACGCTGAGAAGGGCCTACGCCAGCGTACTGGATGAGCTGCCTGCTGGCCATGAGCCTTTCGATGCCAGCGGCCCCGTCTACCAATTTGCCAAAAAGAACTACTTGTTCGAAACAGGCGGGCCATACAAATCGGCGGGGTTTGGTGATGCACAAAATCATTCTGGAAAACTTCAGGTCATCAACTCGTTACTAAAGGCTGTTCTTTACATCGTAGGCCCTAATAGGTTCATGAACATATCGAGACTGTTCGTCTACCTTTCGAGCTTCAGACTGAACAAGAAGCTTTGGAAGCTTTAACCAAAGTTTTCCCTTACGCGACGCCTGATGGGCCCACATAGGCCCATCAGGGCGTTGACAAGATGATCAGACTTCGCGGTGTCGCTGAATGTGCATCCAGTCGACGATTTCACCTTCCGGGCTATAGCCACTGACGGTGTCTTTCAAGAGTTGCCTGACGAGCGCAAAATCGCCCTCCTCAACAGCCGTCAATAACCCCTGCAACCTACCCTTGAGTACTTCCCACCCCAGAAGCTCTTCATTGGCTCGCATGATCATTGGATGACGGGTTGGCGCCACGTTGTCGCCAATCAACAACTCTTCATATAGCTTTTCACCAGGACGCAGCCCACTGAAACTAATCAGGATATCTCCGTGCGGGTTTTTCTCGGAGCGGATACTCAGGCCCGAGAGATGAATCATCTTTTCTGCGAGCTCTACGATCTTTACAGGCTCACCCATATCCAGCACGAAAACGTCGCCCCCCTGCCCCATCGAGCCCGCTTGGATAACCAGTTGCGCCGCCTCGGGAATAGTCATGAAATAGCGGGTTATCTTCGGATGAGTCACCGTCAAAGGGCCTCCCGCCTGGATCTGCTTATGAAACAACGGGATAACTGAACCTGACGAACCCAGTACGTTGCCAAAGCGAACCATGGTGAAACGGGTCTTGTTGACGCGCGCGATATTCGATGCATCACCAAACAACGTCGGCGCCAACTCCTTGCTCAAGGCTTGCAACACAAGCTCTGCCAACCGCTTGGTGCTGCCCATGACGTTGGTTGGCCGCACAGCCTTGTCGGTTGAAATGAGCACAAAGTTCTCGACACCCGCCCGCAACGCGGCCTGCGCAGTATTCAGGGTGCCAATCACATTATTGAGGATACCCTCGGCAATATTGTGCTCAACCATGGGCACATGCTTATAGGCTGCCGCATGGTAGACCGTATCAACTGACCAGGTGTTCATGACCTCCAGCAGTTTGTCCTGATGCCGCACCGAACCGAGGATGGGTAGCAACGTCACATTCAACGATTCTGATTGAACTCGCTGCTCAAGTTCGGAAAGGATGCAGTAGAGGTTGTACTCACTATGGTCGAACAACAATAAGCTGGTGGGTTCCAGCGTGAGAATCTGCCGGCAAAGCTCCGACCCGATCGAACCGCCCGCGCCAGAAACCAGCACGACACGGTGCTTGATGCATCGCTCCAGCAGTTCGGGCTGCGCAGGTACAGGGTCCCTACCCAGCAGGTCGGCAATGTCGACTTCCTGGATGTCATCGACTTTGACGCGACCGCTGGCCAGATCCATGAAACCGGGAACACTACGCACATGCAGCGGGTATCCCTCCAGATAACCCAGTATCTCTCGACGGCGAGCCCGTGTAGATGACGGGATGGCCAGCAACAGCTCTTCGGCGCCCGTCTCATCGATCATCTGCTGGATCCGCTTGGGCTTGTACACCTGTAACCCCGAGATGATGCGATCCGAGATCCCGTTGTCATCATCGATGAAGGCCACCGGACGCATTACCCGCCCTAGCCGCAAGGCGGCCACCAATTGATTACCCGCAGCCCCGGCACCGTAAATAGCGACCTTAGTCAAACCATCATCACGACTGGTGAACGGCACGTGTTGCGCCGCGGTAAACCAGTCGCCCTGAAAGTACTGACGCATGGCCAGGCGCAGGCCGCCAATGATGACCATGCTCAACCACCAATAGTTGAATACGATCGAACGCGGCACCACCGTCTGGTGATTGCTGTACAAGTACACCACCAGCGCCAGCAACAATGCAGAGAGGCTCACGGCCTTGATGATTGCAATCAGTGCGTCATTGCCGAAATAACGCATGACCGCCCGGTACATGCCAAAGTGGATAAATAGCGGGATGGCAATAACCGGCGCGCTGAGAAACAGCCAAAAATGAACTACGAAGGGATTGTTAAGGTCATCAAACCCCAGGCGAACGACAAATGCCAGCCACAGTGCCCCCCACACCAGGACGATGTCGGTCACTACTTGCAAGAAACGTTTATGCCTGCGCGGCAAGCCCACTAATCGGGCACGTAGACTATCCATAAACCCTTTTATACCTCAGTCCCTAGTACTGCCAGCAAAAAATGGCAGTCACGTACGTGTGCAGCAACCTTTTCAAACACCAGCCCCAACCAACAATCACACTTTTTCCAACTCGCCCGCATGAAACTTGATCGCCAACACTATAAGCGGAACATACGCCACCAGTAGCCCAATAACACCGTCAAAGCCCAAGCCAACGAAGAGAGCGATAGGCAGCAACCACAATAGATTGATCGCCATCACCGTCAGCGTCACTGGCAAGTGGCGCCCGGCCTGGCGCGATGCATACTGATAGGCATGACTGCGGTGCGCTTCATATACCTTATCCCCCCGCAACAGGCGTCGCCCCAAGGTGAAGGTGGCATCAACAACAAATACGCCCAGCAAAATCAGCCACACCCACAGCATCTGAGGGGCCACCCAGGCCGCTTGCAGTGACAACACGCCGATCACGCCCCCCAAGAAGCCACTCCCCGCATCGCCCATGAAAATGCGCGCGGGGGGAAAGTTCCAGTACAAAAATCCAAGCACGGCGACCGCCAACAACATCGGTGCGAGCATGAGACTTTCCAGTCCTGTCAGCCAGTACACCAAGCACGCCCCTGAACAAGCGCAGACGGCCTCGACGCTGGCAATGCCGTCAATACCATCCATGAAGTTGTACAAGTTCAGCATCCAGACCAAATACAGAGCCGCCAGCACATGCCCGAACCACCCGAGGTCCAATTCAACCCCGCTCAGGCTGATCGTGGGCAGCCCTCCCATCCAACACAACGCCCAAATGGCGGCGCCGAAATGGGCCAATAGACGCCAACGGGCAGCTATATGGCCGTGATCATCGAGAAACCCAACCACGGCGATCAATACTCCCGCCCCCAGCAATGGCCATGCAGCACTCCAACTGACCCAGCCGGCAAGCGCCACGAGCACCAACACCACCAGGTAAGTCAGCACGATTGCGACCCCCCCTCCTCGCGGCGTGGGAACAGAGTGCGAACTGCGACCATTGGGAATGTCCATCAAGCTACGCGATAAAGCATAGCGACGCAGTACCCAGGTCAACAGAAGCGACGCTAGGAGTACTGCGGCAAACACAAACCAGATGGTCATTTCGCAAACAATTCCTGAAACAGATACGGGCAAAAGGGCTGGTTAGACCTGACAGGCGCTTTACACAGGTAACGCTTCGCCGTCATGAACCGCATTGATGAGCAAAGGGTTCTGGTCATCGATCATTACGCCTCAAGGTCGCTTTTCTAAATAGCGCCTCAAGACGGTCGAACAAAGTGTCCTTGGAAAAATGCTCAAGGTAGTAACGTCTGCCCTGCAGGCCCATGTTCTCAAGCTCGGACTTGGGTAAGACGCCCATGGTGCGCACGATACGCGCCAATCCTTGAGCATCGCCCGAACCACACACCATTCCCGCACCGGACTCTACAACGACTTTGGCCGCTTCGCCGTCAATCATGGCAATTACGGGTTTCCCCGAAGCCAGGTAAGCCTGAACCTTGCCTGGAATGGTTTTCTCGAAAACATCATTAGTCCTCAACGAAACCAGCAAGGCGTCCGCGACGGCGAACAGCGCCGGCATTTTTTCCAAGGGATGCCTACCAAGCAGCATCACGTTGTCCATGCGGTTTTCCGCCACATGTTTGGTCAGCCATTGACTTGCCCGACCATCCCCCACAATCACCCAGCGTACAGGCAGATCGGCTTCGACAGCCTTGACTGCGGCCATGATGGCTGGAAAATCCTGAGCATCGCCGATGTTACCGGCGAAAAGGATCGTAAATACGGCATCGTCACGCTGCAGTAGATCCGAAGGTCCCTGCACCTCTCCGGAAAACTCATCCTCGGCCCAACTAGGGAAATACACCAACCGATCGGCGCCAATTGCACGTGTGCAGTACTCCTTGACGTTCTGGTCAAACGAACGCGACTGCAACAACAGGTAATCAGTACGGTTGTAGATCCAGGACACCACCTTGCCAACCAGTCCAAGCAATTTCGGGCTTTCGACAACCCCAACCGCCCTAAGGCTTTCCGGCCAAAGATCCAGCACCCATATGAGTACCGGAGCCCTTTTCAATCGCCCAAGCAACAGAGCAGGGATCGCCCCCATGATAGGCGACACGCCATACACAAAGATGGAGTCGAACGACTGACCACGCAGTTTGTAACTGCCAATGACTGAGGCACTGCTGAAAAACGAGAGGTAATTCATGGCCAGCGTGAAATTGCCCTTACCTCGCACCAACATCGGCACCCTGATCACATGGGCTCCCTGATAATTGGAAAACTGCGTAGGATCACTCCGAAAATCGGCAAAAATCTGCCCTTCCGGGTAATTAGGTAGACCCGTGAGCACCGTCACATCATGACCTTTGGCGACAAAGCCTTCGACCATGTTGTTGATACGCATGTTCTCGGGCCAGAAATACTGGGTCACCACCAGAATCTTCAGTGGTTTTTCCTGGGAGAGGCTATCCAATCAATATTGCTTCCATACAGTGCGCATAACGTAGTCACGATAGCTATGGATGATCCGCACAACCTTTTCGGCAACATTTGGCATGCTGTAATCGGCAACCAACCGCAACGTCCGCTCCGCCCCAGTTGCCTGGCTTTCCAGGAGCTGCAGGCCTTGCAGGGCGCGCTCAACTTCCAGTCCGACCATCATGACCGCCGCCTCCTCCATCCCTTCAGGCCGCTCATGGGCCTCACGCAGATTCAGTGCAGGGAAATTGAGGATCGATGACTCTTCGTTGATGGTGCCACTGTCCGATAGCACCGCCTTGGCCGTCAGTTGCAGTTTGTTGTAGTCCTTGAACCCCAGCGGCTTGAGCAATTGCACATTCTTGTGAAAGGTTACGCCCATCGCGTCAACGCGCTTTTGCGTACGAGGGTGCGTGGTCACGATCACCGGCAAATCATACTGGGCAGCAACGGTGTTCAACACGCCGACCAACTTGATAAAGTTTTTGTCGGAATCAATGTTTTCTTCACGGTGGGCACTCACCACGAAAAACTTGCCGGCTTCCAGACTGAGCCGCCCTAGTACATCCGACGTTTCGATGCCATCACGGTAATAATTAAGCACTTCAAACATAGGGCTACCGGTCTTGATCACCCTATCCGGCGGCAATCCTTCGCTCAGCAGGTAATCACGCGCGATGCTGCTATAGGTCAGGTTGATGTCTGCGGTGTGATCAACGATGCGGCGATTGATCTCTTCAGGAACACGCATGTCAAAACAGCGATTGCCTGCTTCCATGTGAAATGTCGGGATTTTACGGCGTTTGGCCGGAATCACCGCCATGCAGCTGTTGGTGTCGCCGAGAATCAGAAGGGCTTCTGGCTTCACCTCTTCCAGCACCTGGTCCACCGCAATGATCACGTTGCCGATCGTTTGCGCACCACTCGCGCCCGCTGCATTGAGAAAATGATCGGGCTTACGAATACCGAGATCCTGGAAAAAAATCTCGTTCAATTCGTAATCGTAGTTCTGCCCGGTATGCACCAGGATGTGTTCACAGTGTTCATCCAGCTTGGCAATCACCCGCGACAAGCGAATGATTTCGGGACGAGTCCCCACGACCGTGACAACTTTCAGCTTTTTCATTTCAACACTCTTCCAGAATCATTGGCATCGGAGCTGTTCGCACCATGCATTGCCTGATGCACCCATGCTCAAGCTTGAGTAGCCACCGGCATCACAAAGGTGTCTGGCCGCTCACGATCAAAAATCTCGTTAGCCCAGAGCATGACGATCATTTCGTCTTCGCCGACATTGGTAATGTCATGAGTCCAACCAGGCACCGTCTCCACCACCCGAGGCTGTTCACCCTGAGTGAACAGCTCATGGAATTCACCCGATACGATATGGCGAAAACGGAAGCAGGCCTTGCCTTTGATTACCAGAAATTTTTCTGTCTTGCTGTGGTGGTAATGACCACCACGTGTGACGCCAGGGTGCGCGGTGAAGTAGGAAAACTGCCCACTGTCCCTGGTCTTCAGCATTTCAACGAAAACACCGCGCGGGTCGCCATACTTCGGAACGTCATAAGTGAATTGCTCTACGGGCAGGTAACTGACGTAGGTTGAGTAGAGCGCTCGCACCAAGCCTGTACCAACGGCCTCACTGATCAACGTGTCGCGGCTGTCGCGAAACGCGTACAACTGATCCGCCAGCTCCCCGACGGAAATGCTGTAAACCGGGCTCACCTGAGCCTCAGAGCCGTGATGTAGACTCGAGTCCATTATCTGGATAAAACAGTCGACGACATCGTCGATGTAAACCAGGCTGACCATCGCTTGTCGATCATTGACCTGGATCGGCAGGCCTCGGGTGATGTTGTGGCAAAAAGTCGCCACGGCCGAGTTGTAGTCAGGTCGCGCCCACTTACCGAACACATTGGGCAGGCGCAGGACATGCACCCTGGCCCCGTAGTTCGCCTGTAGATCGTGCAATGCGTGCTCAGCAGCCAACTTGCTGACACCGTAGGGATTATCACGGCCAGCCTGCGTCGACGAGGTGTAGAGCACCGGAGTGAGCTTGCCACTTTCCTTGATGGCCTCACATAGCGCCAGCGTGAGGTCAGTGTTGCCCACTTTGAACTCATCGGACGATTGCGGCCGATTGACGCCTGCCAGGTGGAATACAAAATCCACCTCGGCAACCAACGCTGGCAGTTGTGCGATGCTGTTATCACGGGTAAATGCGACAACTTCGATATCACTACGCTCGCTCAAATGCGCAATCAGGTTCTTGCCGACAAAACCGTTGGCTCCGGTGATCAGTACCTTCATCACTCATTCCTCCGGCGTAGCGAGTTCGCCACGCTGGATCGCTTGCATGAACTCAAGTTTGAGCAGCAACTGTTGCATGCCAGCTACATCCAGCCGCTCAGTGTTATGGGAGTTGTAGTCTTCGGTACGGGAGATCTTTTCTTCACCCTGCTCTACAAATTTTGAGTAGTTCAAGTCACGCAGATCGGGGGGAATGCGGTAGTAATCTCCCTTGTCATCAGCGCAGGCCATTTCTTCACGACTCAACAACGCCTCAAAGAGTTTTTCGCCATGGCGAGTGCCGATGATCTGGATGGGGTGCTCAGGTCTGCCGACCATTGCAGTCAGTGCCTTGGCTAAGGTCTCGACGGTCGCAGCAGGTGCTTTCTGAACAAAAAGATCGCCATTGCGACCGTGCTCGAAAGCATACAACACCAGATCGACAGCATCCGCCAGCGTCATCATGAAGCGAGTCATGTTTGGATCAGTCAACGTCAGTGCGTTACCTGCACGAATCTGCTCAATGAACAAAGGAATGACAGAGCCCCGTGAAGCCATCACATTACCGTAGCGGGTACCGCAGATAACGGTCTTGGCATCATTCACATTACGGGACTTTGCAACCATAACTTTTTCCATCATCGCCTTGGAGATACCCATGGCATTGATAGGGTAGACAGCCTTGTCGGTACTCAGGCAAACCACTCGCTTGACCGTGTTCTGGATAGCGGCCTCCAGGACATTCTCAGTGCCGATAATGTTGGTCTTGACCGCTTCCATCGGATGAAACTCACAGGAAGGCACCTGCTTCAGTGCGGCCGCGTGGAAAATGTAGTCCACACCCCGCGTGGCATTGAGCACACTTTGATAGTCGCGCACATCACCTATGTAGAACTTGAGCTTGGTGTCGGCGTAGCGCTTGCGCATGTCATCCTGCTTCTTCTCATCGCGACTGAAGATGCGGATTTCTGCAATATCACTGTCGAGGAAGCGCTTTAGGACGGCGTTGCCGAATGAACCGGTGCCACCGGTGATAAGAAGCGTTTTTCCGCTGAACATATTAAGTCCTAAGCAACACGCACAGCACGACAAGCTTCTAGTCGGCCACTCACCTCAATGCCTGCAGACCAACAAAGCCAACATGCCGCCCCGGAATGCTCAACAGTGAAGAGGTTCAAGGAAAACGTCGAAGCTTGTTAGCAAACAGCCGAAAAATAAGCTTTGTGTGGTGCAGTTAAAAATGAAGGGCATGGAAATTGGTGGCTATTTTAAGGCCTGCATCCTTAAAGTCAAAAGCGAACACTGATGCAGGATGCGTAACAATATACCTTAAAGGCAATGAGGAGGATGGGGATCGATCCCCGCACCACGAAGGGGAGTAACGCTGACCGGCCACTGTCCTGGAACGGCGAAATATTTCATACAGATAGAAGCTCAATAACCCCATTAAACGAGTAAAAGCCCCCTCTCATAAAAACAGGATGGGCGCCTCGACCTTCTACTGGGCCACCCAGACCATAAGGACAGTATTCTGCAAACCGCATCAGGTCTTCGGGCGAGCTTTCTTAAGACCGACTACCAACCCCAACATCGGGCCAATGATCATCCCCACCACTAGCGCCAAGGTCGTAAAAACCGAAACAGGCAGCTCAACGGTAGACCAGCCGAAAAATGACAGTGTCGTACCTTGCTGATTTTCCAGCACAAAAAAAACAACGCCGAGCGCGAAGAATAAAACAGATACAACCACTAAAAAGCGCCTGGCTCTTAGCATCACGTTCTCCTGAAAGTCGATCAAACGCCCTCTTCCTCATCCTCATTCACCCGATCCCGCAATTCCTTCCCCGGCTTGAAATGAGGCACAAACTTCCCATCTAGGCTGACGGACTGACCTGTTTTAGGATTACGACCTACACGAGGCGCACGATAATGCAGCGAAAAGCTCCCAAACCCACGGATCTCAATCCGATCGCCGGTAGCTAGGCACTGCGACATCTGTTCAAGCATAGTCTTGATAGCCAGCTCTACATCCTTGGATGAGAGCAGCCCTTGATGGGTGACAATTCGTTCGATCAACTCCGACTTCGTCATATTTTTCCCTTCTTTTTCAAGCAGCTAGGAAAAGCGCTTCGAAGGTTTTAGCATGACTTGATGAATTTGAACAGCCCATGTATCAAACTATCTCCAGGATGGATAAACAGCCGCAAGACCTCCATTGCGCCCTCAATTGCAGATCACCAACATCGTCCGAGTCACCGCCCCTGCCGGGTTCCAGCCGAACAGATAGTCACCCCCCTCATCCTTGGCGTCACTGGACCGGGTGATCACCTTGTAGCCCTGCATCTTGCACTCACGGGCGGCGCGCTTCTCGCACTTATCCCAGTTGTTGCCAAGGCCCGAGCAGTCGACCTCGATACCGCTGGCACCGCGCTTGGCGTGGGTCTTGGCGCTGGTGGCGGAGCAGCCTGCAAGCATTACCACTGCACATATGACGATAAGCCTGTTCATCCAAATCCTTATTGAGTCAGCAACACGGGGATCGCTTCTGAAGACTATAGTCACTTCAGACCGCCGCCAACACGTCTTGGTTCTAGATGGTTGATTCAACAAATTTCAGGCAAAAAAAGGGGCGACCGAAGTCGCCCCTTTTTATAGCGTTACAGAACTTAGTTCTGCTTAGCCATTGCTTCGCGCAGCAGGGAGGCCATGGTGGTCTCGCCTTTTTCAGCTTCCGGAGCAGCTTTCAGGCTCTGGATAGCTTCTTTCTCTTCCACTTCGTCTTTCGACTTGATGGAGAGCTGGATCACGCGGCTCTTACGATCAACGCTGATGATCTTGGCTTCTACTTCCTGGCCTTCTTTCAGAACGTTGCGCGCGTCTTCAACGCGGTCACGGCTGATTTCGGAGGCTTTCAGAGTCGCTTCGATATCGTTGGCGAGAGTGATGATGGCGCCTTTAGCGTCAACTTCTTTCACGATGCCTTTAACGATTGCGCCTTTGTCGTTCTCTTGAACGTACTCGGAGAACGGATCGCTTTCCAGCTGCTTGATACCCAGGGAGATGCGCTCGCGCTCTGGGTCAACCGACAGGATAACGGTGTCCAGCTCGTCGCCCTTCTTGAAGCGACGAACAGCTTCTTCGCCCACTTCGTTCCAGGAGATGTCGGACAGGTGAACCAGGCCGTCGATGCCGCCGTCCAGACCAATGAAGATACCGAAATCGGTGATCGACTTGATGGTGCCGGAGATTTTATCGCCCTTGTTGAACTGGCCAGAGAAATCTTCCCATGGGTTAGATTTGCACTGCTTGATGCCCAGGGAGATACGACGACGCTCTTCGTCGATGTCCAGAACCATAACTTCCACTTCGTCGCCGACTTGTACGACTTTCGAAGGGTGGATGTTCTTGTTGGTCCAGTCCATTTCGGAAACGTGTACCAGGCCTTCCACGCCTTCTTCCAGCTCTGCGAAGCAGCCGTAGTCGGTCAGGTTGGTTACACGCGCGGTGACGCGAGTGCTTTCTGGGTAACGGGCTTTGATAGCAACCCATGGGTCTTCACCCAGTTGCTTCAGGCCCAGGGAAACACGGTTGCGCTCGCGATCGTATTTCAGAACCTTGACATCGATCTCGTCGCCAACGTTGACGATTTCGGAAGGATGCTTGATACGCTTCCAAGCCATGTCGGTAATGTGCAGCAGGCCATCCACGCCGCCGAGGTCGACGAATGCGCCGTAGTCGGTGAGGTTTTTGACGATACCTTTGACTTGTTGGCCTTCCTGCAGGGATTCCAGCAGAGCTTCACGCTCGGCGGAGTTCTCTGCTTCCAGCACGCTGCGACGGGAAACGACAACGTTGTTGCGCTTCTGGTCGAGCTTGATGACTTTGAATTCGAGTTCTTTGCCTTCCAGGTGCGTGGTGTCGCGCACTGGACGAACGTCGACCAAAGAACCTGGCAGGAACGCACGGATGCCGTTAACGTCGACTGTGAAGCCGCCTTTAACCTTACCGTTGATAACGCCCTTGACCACTTCTTCAGCTGCGAAGGCTGCTTCGAGAACAATCCAGCATTCAGCGCGCTTGGCTTTTTCACGGGACAGCTTGGTTTCACCGAAACCGTCTTCAACCGAGTCCAGAGCAACGTGAACTTCGTCACCGACATTGATTGTCAGATCACCAGCATCGTTGTAGAACTGTTCCAGCGGGATCAGAGCTTCAGACTTCAGACCAGCGTGAACGGTTACCCAGCGAGCTTGGTAATCGATATCAACGATAACACCGGTGATGATGGAGCCTGCCTGAAGGTTCAGGGTTTTTAGGCTTTCTTCAAAGAGTTCCGCAAAGCTTTCGCTCATTTTAATTCCTGTTGATAAGGGCGAAGAATACGCCCATCTCCACACCCCAGACGGTGTGGGTCAGTTTCAGTTAAAAGAAGCCACCGCAGGACTATGACTGGTCCCCTGCGGCCTTCTTGATCACCCGGCGATATCGCGAATGGCGATTTCACTCAAGATGCGTTCCAGCACCTGCTCGATGGACAACTCCGTGGAATCCAGCTGTATGGCATCAGCCGCCGGTTTGAGCGGGGCTACTGCGCGCTGGGTATCACGCTCATCGCGTGCACGGATCTCATCTAGCAGACTCGACAGACTAACACCATCGACTTTGCCCTTCAACTGCAAGTAGCGGCGGCGAGCACGTTCCTCGGCACTGGCGGTCAGGAAAATCTTCAGCGGTGCCTCAGGAAACACCACGGTCCCCATGTCGCGACCGTCTGCCACCAGGCCCGGTGGCTCCTGGAATGCCCGCTGGCGCTGCAGCAGTGCATCGCGTACGGCCGGCAGCGCGGCGACCTGGGAAGCCCAGGAACCGACTTGTTCATTACGCAGGTCGTCGGTCACATCATCGCCTTCCAGGATGATGCGCTGCGGATGACCTTCCGTCGCGCCGACGAACTGCACATCGAGATGCGCCGCCAGCAGTTTCAGGGATTCTTCGTTGGTCAGGTCGACGCCATGGTTGCGTGCGGCAAATGCCAGCAGGCGGTACAGCGCGCCGGAGTCCAGCAGGCACCAGCCGAGGCGCTTGGCCAGGATGCCGGCGATCGTGCCTTTGCCCGAGCCGCTTGGCCCGTCGATGGTAATCACCGGTGCTTTGATATTCACAATTGAGCCTCTTGGGCAACACGGATGCCGACTTGGGCACACAGTGTAAGAAAGTTCGGAAAAGATGTAGCTACATTGGCGCAGTCACGGATACGAATCGGCGCCGTCGCCCGCAGGGACGCCACGCTGAACGCCATGGCAATCCGATGATCGCCGTGGGCATGGACTTCACCACCCCCCATCGGGCCACCCTCAATGATAATCCCATCAGGGGTGGGTTCACACTTCACGCCCAGCGCCAGCAGACCATCGGCCATGACCTGGATGCGGTCAGACTCCTTGACCCGCAGCTCCTCGGCACCGCGCAAGACGGTTCGCCCAGTGGCGCAAGCCGCGGCGACAAACAGCACGGGAAACTCGTCGATCGCCAAGGGCACCAGCGCCTCGGGAATCTCGATACCCTTGAGTACAGCAGCACGAACCCGTAGGTCGGCCACCGGCTCACCGCCCACTTCCCGCTGATTTTCGAGGCTGATATCTGCGCCCATCAGCCGCAGGATATCGATCACACCGGTACGCGTCGGATTGATGCCCACATGCTCCAGCAACAACTCGGAACCCTCGGCAATCGACGCCGCCACCAGGAAAAACGCCGAAGACGAAATATCCCCCGGCACCTCGATGTGGGCAGCGGTCAGCCCATGGCCTGATTCCACCGACGCCGTCGCGCCCTCCACCACCACCGGATATCCAAAGCCGCGCAGCATCCGTTCGGTATGGTCACGGGTCGGCGCTGGCTCGGTCACCGACGTCTTACCTTCGGCATACAGCCCGGCAAGCAACAGGCAGGATTTGACCTGCGCACTCGCCATCGGCATCGCATAGGCCAGGCCTTTCAGCGTCTGCCCGCCGCGAATGGTCAACGGCGGACGCCCTTCCGGTCCGGTCTCGATCACCGCGCCCATGTCCCGCAACGGCTTGGCCACGCGGCTCATCGGGCGCTTGGACAGCGAAGCATCGCCGGTCAGGACGCTGTCGAAGCGCTGCGCCGCCAGCAAGCCGGACAGCAGTCGCATCGAAGTGCCGGAATTGCCGAGATAGATCGGCCCTGGCGCCGGCTTCAAGCCATGCAGCCCCACACCATGGATAGTCACGCGCCCATGGTGCGGCCCTTCAATCACCACGCCCATGTCGCGAAACGCCTGCAAAGTCGCCAAGGCATCCTCGCCCTCAAGGAACCCCTCGACTTCCGTCACGCCCTCGGCCAACGAACCGAGCATGATCGAACGATGGGAGATCGACTTGTCACCCGGCACCCGGATGCGCCCGCTCAAGCGGCCACCCGGGTTGGCGATGAAAGTCAGGTCATCGGCGTTCACTGCGGTTTCCATATAGGCCCGGCGCGCCAGGATCTTGCTGAAATGTTCACGTGCCACCCGCGCACGGGTGAACACGCCCAATAATTGATGGCCATCCCCGGCATCCACCGCGTCGCGCAAGGCGTCGAGGTCACTGCGAAAGGTGTCCAAGGTGCGCAACACCGCTTCGCGATTGGCGAGAAAGATGTCGTGCCACATCACCGGGTCGCTGCCGGCAATCCGCGTAAAATCGCGGAAGCCACCCGCGGCGTAGCGGAAAATTTCCAGGTTCTCGTTGCGCTTGGCCAGCGAATCCACCAAGCCAAACGCCAGCAGATGAGGCAGGTGACTGGTCGCCGCCAGCACTTCGTCGTGGCGCTCGACCTGCATATGCTCCACATCCGCCCCCAACTCACGCCAGAGACGATCCACCACGGCCAGCGCGGCCGGGTCGGTTTGCTCCAGCGGCGTCAAGATCACTTTATGGCGGCGGAACAGCTGCGCATTGGAGGCTTCCACCCCGCTCTGCTCGGAACCGGCAATCGGATGGCCCGGTACAAAACGCGACGGCATGCCGCCAAAGGCCTGTTGCGCTGCACGCACCACATTGCCCTTGGCACTGCCGACGTCCGTCAGGATCGCCTGGCCCAGGTCCATGCCGGCCAACAGCGCCAGCAGTTTTTCCATGGCCAGGATCGGCACGGCGAGCTGGATCACGTCCGCGCCCTGGCACGCGAGCGCCAGGTCCGCCTCGCAGCGATCCACGACGCCCAGTTCTACCGCCAGCTTGCGCGATTGCGGGTCGAGGTCCACACCCACCACTTCGCCACACAATCCACTTTCACGCAGGCCCTTGGCGAAGGAACCACCGATCAAACCCAGGCCGACCACCACCAGGCGACCGATCATAGGCACAACAGGTTGCAATGCAGTGACATCAACCACGAGCCAGAACCTTGGCCAGCGCCTCCAGGAAGCGACTGTTTTCAGCCGGCAAGCCAATGGTGATACGCAGGTGATTCGGCATGCCGTAGTTGGCCACCGGGCGAACGATCACGCCTTCGCGCAGCAGGCCCTGGAAGATTGGCGCGGCCACTTGGCCGAGGTCGACGCAGATGAAGTTGCCCTTGGACGGAATCCAGCCCAGGCCCAACTCACGGAAGCCTTCCTGCAATTGCAGCATGCCGCTTTCGTTGGTGCGGCGCCCTTCTTCCAGGTACTCGGTATCCTGCACCGCCGCACAGGCCGCCGCCAGGGCGAGGCTGTTGACGTTGAAAGGTTGGCGCACGCGGTTCAGCACATCAGCGACGACCGCCGTCGACAGGCCGTAGCCGACCCGAAGAGACGCCAGGCCGTAAGCCTTGGAGAAGGTGCGCGACACCAGAAGGTTCGGGTAGGCCGCCAGGAAATCCAGGCCGTCCGGCAGGTCACTGCCCTCGGCGTACTCGATATAGGCTTCGTCCAGAACAACCAGCACGTGCTCAGGCACGTCTTGCAGGAAGTCATTCAACGCCTGCGCGTCGAACCAGGTACCGGTCGGGTTGTTCGGGTTGGCGATAAAAACCACGCGAGTCTGGGCGTCGATGGCTGCCAGCATCGCTGGCAGGTCGTGACCCCAATCCTTGGCAGGAATCACACGCGCCTCGGCACCGACGGCCTGAGTGACGATCGGGTAGACCGCAAATGCGTGTTCGCTGAACACCGCGTTCAAGCCAGGTGCCAGATAGGCACGCCCCACCAGCTCAAGGATGTCGTTGGAACCATTGCCCAGGGTGACCTGGTTCAGCTCGACCCGGCACTTTTGCGCCAGCAAGGACTTGAGGGCAAACCCGTTGCCATCCGGATAACGGGTCAGTTCGGCCAGTTCTTCACGAATCGCCGCCAATACCTTGGGGCTCGGACCCAGTGGGTTCTCGTTACTCGCCAGCTTGACGATCTTCGCCGGGTCCAGGTTCAACTCACGCGCCAACTCGTCCACAGGCTTGCCCGGAACGTAAGGCGACAGTTGTTGCACGCCCGGCTGCGCCAGGGCGAGGAAGTTGCCACTCATGTTAAAGCCTCACAAAACCGCTTTCGGGTAAGAGCCCAGCACCTTGAGTGCCACGGCTTCCTGACTGATCTTCTCCAGCACGCCTTTGACCAGCGGATCGCGGTGGTGGCCGATGAAGTCGATAAAGAACACATACGTCCATTTACCGCTGCGCGAAGGACGGGTCTCGATGCGCGTCAGGTCAATCCCGTTGTCGTGGAACGGCACCAGCAGCTCATGCAGCGCGCCAGGCTTGTTGCTCATGGAGACGATGATCGACGTCTTGTCGTCGCCGGTCGGCGGTACTTCCTGACTGCCGATCATCAGAAAGCGCGTGGAGTTGTCCGGACGGTCTTCAATCTTCTCGGCCAGGCGCGTCAAGCCGTACAGGCCAGCGGCCATATCACCGGCAATCGCCGCCGAATTCCACTCGCCCTTGACCCGCTTGGCCGCTTCGGCGTTGCTGGACACCGCCACGCGCTCGACATTCGGGTAATGGGCGTCCAGCCACTTGCGGCACTGGGCCAGGGACTGGGCATGGGAATAGATACGGCTGATGCTGTCGGTCTTGGTGTTTTCGCCCACCAGCAGGTGGTGGTGGATGCGCAGCTCGACTTCGCCGCAGATCACCATGTCGTGCTCGAGGAAGCTGTCCAGCGTGTGGTTGACCGCGCCTTCGGTGGAGTTTTCCACCGGCACCACGCCAAAGTTCACCGCGCCGGCGGCCACTTCGCGGAACACTTCGTCGATGGCGGCCATCGGCTTGCTGATCACCGCGTGACCGAAGTGCTTCATGGCAGCAGCCTGGGTGAACGTGCCCTCGGGACCGAGGTACGCCACCTTCAGCGGCTGCTCCAGGGCCAGGCACGACGACATGATTTCGCGGAACAACCGCGCCATCTCTTCGTTGCCCAGCGGCCCCCTGTTACGCTCCATCACGCGCTTGAGTACCTGGGCCTCGCGCTCAGGCCGGTAGAACACCGGCACTTCGCCTTCAGCCAGGGACGCCATCTTCACCCGTGCCACTTCCTGGGCGCACCGCGCGCGCTCACTGATCAGTTCCAGGACTTTCTCGTCCAGGCTGTCAATGCGCACGCGCAGGGCCTTGAGTTCTTGCTCAGACATTAGCCGTGTTCCTTTTCGAACTCTGCCATGTAGGCCACCAGCGCGTTGATCGCGTTGATGTCGACAGCGTTGTAGATGGAGGCGCGCATACCGCCCACTGAGCGATGGCCCTTGAGGTTCAGCAGGCCACGCGCGTCGGCACCGGCCAGGAACGGCTTGTCCAGGCGGTCATCGGCCAGGCGGAACGGCACGTTCATCCACGAGCGGTCGGTCAGGTTGATCGGGTTGCTGTACAGGCCGCTGGCGTCGATGAAGTTGTACAGGACGCGCTTCTTCTCTTCGTTGAGCTTGCCAATGGCAGCCACGCCGCCCTGCTCTTTCAGCCACTCGAACACCAGGCCCGACAGGTACCAGGCGAACGCCGGCGGGGTGTTATACATCGAGCCGTTATCAGCCGCGACCTTGTAGTTGAGCATGGTCGGGCACACCGAGCGGGCACGCCCCAGCAGGTCTTCACGGATGATGTTGACCAGGATGCCGCTCGGGCCGATGTTCTTCTGCGCGCCGGCGTAGATCATGCCGTACTTGGACACATCGATAGGGCGCGAAAGAATGTCCGAAGACATGTCGCACACCAGCGGGACATCCCCCACTTCAGGCACCCAGTCAAACTCCAGGCCACCGATGGTTTCGTTTTGCACGTAGTGCACGTAGGCCGCGTCCTTCGACAACTTCCATTCGTTCTGACCTGGAATCGCGAAGTAGTCGTAGGGCTTGGCGGTGCCGGCAACGTTGACATGGCCGTAGCGCGAAGCCTCTTCAATGGCTTTCTGCGACCAGATACCGGTGTCGATATAGTCGGCAGTGCCGTCTTCCGGCAGCAGGTTCAGCGGCAACTGGGCGAACTGCTGGCTAGCGCCGCCTTGCAGGAACAGCACTTTGTAGTCGGAAGGGATGTCCAGCAAGTCGCGCAGGTCCTGCTCGGCCTTGGTGGCAATGGACACGAACTCATCACTGCGATGGCTCATTTCCATCACGGAGAGGCCTTTTCCATGCCAGTCGAGGAGTTCACCCTGCGCACGCTGCAGGACTGCTTCAGGAAGCGCCGCGGGACCGGCACAGAAGTTATAGGCTCTCTTGCTCACATCCAATCTCTCTGATCTGGTGGGACTGAAATCAAACACTGTAGGCGTGAGCTTGCTCGCGAAAAACCCGAGAGCGCAAGGGCGTATCAGGCAGCCCGCGTTATCGTTGACGATTTTCGCGAGCAGGCTCGCTCCTACAGGGGGCGGCGTTGTTATTTCAAAGGGGACAAACAACAAGGGGGCGAATCTTCATCCGCCCCCTGTATGTCCGCTTATTCCTGCGGTTCTTCTTCGTCTGCGGCAGCGTCGAGGGTTGGCTCGTCGACGTTGTCATCGCCGCTTGCGATCACCTCACCTTCGAACTCTTCACCTTCCAGCTCTTCACCTTCGACTTCCGACGGCTCCTGGACACGCTCCAGGCCGACCAGTTTTTCGTCCTTGGCCAGCTTGATCAGCGTCACGCCCTGGGTGTTACGGCCCAGGCTCGAGACTTCAGCTACGCGGGTACGCACCAGGGTGCCCTGGTCGGAAATCAGCATGATTTCCTCGCCATCGAGCACCTGGACCGCGCCGACCAGACGGCCGTTGCGATCGTTGCTGACCATGGCGATCACGCCTTGGCCGCCACGCTTGTACTCCGGGAACTCGCTGATGGCCGTACGCTTGCCATAACCACGCTCGGAAGCAGTGAGGATCTGGCTGCCTTCTTCCGGGATCAACATCGAAATCAGCTTCTGCCCTTCCGGCAGGCGCATACCACGCACACCGCGGGCGGTACGGCCCATGGCGCGAACGTCGGATTCCTTGAAGCGCGTCACCTTGCCACCGTCGGAGAACAGCATGACTTCACGCTCGCCATCGGTGATGGCCGCGCTGATCAATACGTCGCCTTCGTCCAGCTCCAGGGCGATCAGGCCCACGCTGCGTTGACGGCTGAAGGATTCCAGCGGGGTCTTCTTCACGGTGCCTTTGGCGGTGGCCATGAAGATGAAATGACCTTCGGTGTATTCCTCGACCGGCAACATGGTGGTGATGTATTCATCACTGTCCAGCGGCAGCAGGTTGACCAACGGACGACCACGGGCGGCACGGGAGGCTTCCGGGATTTCGTAGGTTTTCAGCCAGTACACCTTGCCCTTGCTGGAGAACAGCAGCAGCGTGGTGTGGCTGTTGGCGACCAGCAGGTGAGCGATGTAGTCCTCATCCTTCACGCCGGTAGCCGATTTACCTTTACCGCCACGACGCTGGGCCTGGTACGCAGCCAATGGCTGGGTCTTGGCGTAGCCACCGTGGGAGATGGTCACGACGCGCTCTTCTTCCGGGATCATGTCACCCAGGGTCAGGTCGAGGCGCGCATCGAGGATTTCGGTGCGGCGCACATCGCCGTATTCGGCACGGATCACTTCCAGTTCTTCGCGGATCACTTCCATCAGGCGCACGGCGCTGTTGAGGATGCGGATCAGCTCGCCGATCTGGTTGAGGATCTCCTGGTACTCGGCCAGCAGCTTCTCGTGCTCCAGGCCAGTCAGGCGGTGCAAGCGCAGTTCAAGGATGGCCTGGGCCTGTTCCGGCGACAGGAAGTACTTGCCGTCACGCAGACCGTATTGCGGGTCCAGGGTCTCTGGACGGCAAGAGTCGGCACCCGCGCGTTCAACCATGGCCACTACGGCGCTGGATTCCCACGGCATCTTGATCAGCGCTTCTTTAGCTTCCGACGGCGTCGGCGAAGCCTTGATCAGGGCGATCACCGGGTCGATGTTCGACAACGCAACCGCCTGGCCTTCCAGGATGTGGCCGCGTTCGCGAGCCTTGCGCAGTTCGAACACGGTACGGCGGGTGACCACTTCGCGGCGGTGACGCACGAAGGCTTCCAGCAGGTCCTTGAGGTTCAGGATGCGTGGGCGGCCGTCGATCAGTGCAACCACGTTGATACCAAACACGCTTTGCAGCTGGGTCTGGGCATAGAGGTTGTTGAGGATCACCTCGGGCACTTCGCCGCGACGCAGCTCGATCACCACGCGCATACCGTCTTTGTCGGACTCGTCGCGCAGTTCGGTGATGCCTTCGAGTTTTTTTTCTTTGACCAGCTCGGCGATCTTCTCGATCAGGCGCGCCTTGTTCAGCTGGTAAGGCAGCTCAGTGATAACGATCTGCTGGCGGCCACCGACCTTGTCGATGTCTTCGATGATCGAGCGGGCACGCATGTAAATGCGGCCGCGACCGGTGCGGTAGGCTTCGATGATACCGGCGCGACCGTTGATGATCGCGGCGGTCGGGAAGTCCGGACCGGGAATGTATTGCATCAGCTCATCGACGGTCAGCTCAGGGTTGTCGATGAGGGCCAGGCAACCGTCGATGACTTCACCGAGGTTGTGCGGCGGGATGTTGGTGGCCATGCCCACGGCGATACCGCTGGAGCCGTTGACCAGCAGGTTGGGAATACGGGTCGGCATGACCGCCGGGATCATTTCGGTGCCGTCGTAGTTCGGCACCCAGTCCACGGTTTCTTTATGCAGGTCGGCCAGCAGCTCGTGCGCCAGCTTGGTCATGCGCACTTCGGTGTATCGCATGGCCGCGGCGTTGTCGCCGTCGACCGAACCGAAGTTGCCCTGGCCGTCTACCAGCAGGTAGCGCAGGGAAAACGGCTGGGCCATCCGAACGATGGTGTCGTACACCGCGGTGTCGCCGTGAGGGTGATACTTACCGATCACGTCACCGACAACACGGGCAGATTTCTTGTACGGCTTGTTCCAGTCGTTACCCAGCTCGCTCATCGCGAACAGCACACGCCGGTGCACGGGCTTCAAGCCATCGCGCGCATCAGGCAGTGCCCGACCGACAATTACGCTCATCGCGTAGTCGAGGTAGGACTGTTTCAGCTCGTCTTCGATATTGACCGGGAGGATTTCTTTGGCCAGTTCGCCCATGAGAAGCCTGATTCCTTTTTCGGGTGAAACCTCGTCACATCCATATGGGACGAACGAAGCTCGTCGCTGCCGGCATGGTGCCTGACAACGACTTACGACAAATCAACGAGTTATGACACGGATCTGCGCGTTAAGGATCCCCCCTCGGGGCGACCCTGGAAACCGCCGGATGTTATCACAATCGCCGCCACGCACCTATCCCCCTGATGCGCATGGAGACTAGTAATTTGACGGATGACAGGCTTGAAGAGGACGAGAGGGGCTCAGAGATGGGGTGGTGCTTTTTTTTGAGGGCGGATCGGAGGGTTTTATTGACTTTCAGGGCCAATCGGGGGCAAGCCCCCTGCCACATTTTGACTGCGCTCACCATTCAAGTGTGGGAGGGGCTTGCCCCCGATAGCCATTTCACAAACACCGCAGCCATCAATGCAGGCGTTTACGACACATCAACTTGGCCAGCTTGACCGTGTCAGGACGCTCGACGATGCCTTTTTCGGTCACGATCACATCGATCAAGTCGGCCGGGGTCACGTCAAACACCGGATTATAGGCACTCACATCGGCGGCGAAGCGCTGGCCCGCGACTTCCAGTAATTCATCGGCATCACGCTCTTCCAGCGCCACGTCATCGCCGGTCGCCATCATCAGGTCGAGGGTCGAGCTCGGCGCCACCACCATAAACCGTACGCCGTGGTGCATGGCGCACACCGCCAGTTGATAGGTACCGATCTTGCCGATCACATCGCCATTGGCCGCGATACAGTCGGCGCCGACAACGACCCAGGTGACGCCCTTGGTCTTGAGAATATGCGCGCCCGCCGAATCCGCATTGACCATCACCGGAACACCATCGCCCGCCAACTCCCAGGCGGTCAGGCGCGAGCCTTGCAACCAGGGCCGGGTTTCGTTGGCGTAGACCTGTTCGACCAACCCCTCCAGGAAGGCCGCGCGAATCACGCCGAGGGCCGTGCCGAAGCCTCCCGTCGCCAACGCGCCCGCGTTGCCGTGGGTCAGGATCGCCTGGGCATTGCCTTGGTGCTTGCGAATCCGTTCGACGCCCAGTTGGGCCATGACAAGGTTGGCTTCACGATCGCTTTCATGGATTGCAATAGCCTCGGCTTCCAGCATCGCCAGCGGGTCGGCGTGCTTTTTGACGCGGTCCAGGCGGTCGCGCATGCGCTTGAGGGCCCAGAACAGGTTCGAGGCGGTCGGGCGAGTCGCGGCCAGTAGTGCGTAGTCTTCTTCCCACGCGGCCTGCCAGTCGCCGCCTTCTGCGATGCGTTCGCGGGCGGCGAGCACCAGGCCATAGGCGGCGCTGATGCCGATGGCCGAGGCGCCGCGCACCACCATGGCGCGAATGGCCGCAGCCACCTCCTCCACCGTGGAGCAGCTCACCCAGCTTTCCCGCGAGGGCAACACACGCTGATCGAGCAGGTGCAGTGCGCCATCACGCCAATCGATGGCCTTCACTTTCTCCGCGGCCAACAGTCGATCGCGCATCCCTCACCCCGCTCTCATGAACAAAAGCCGCCGATTATAGCGATCCGCCAGCCAGGACGCTCGGGTATACTTCGCGCTTCTTTTATAGCTGCCCAGGAAGAAGCCTTCGATGACCCCCACTGCCGCCCCGCTCGACTTATTGCTACTGCCGACCTGGCTGGTACCTGTCGAACCTGCCGGCGTGGTGCTCAAGGAGCATGCCCTGGGCATTCGCGATGGGCGCATTGCCTTTATCGGGCCACGGGCGACGGCCTTGAAGCTTTCGGCCCGTGAAGTCCGCGAGCTGCCGGGCATGCTGCTCAGCCCAGGCCTGGTCAACGCCCACGGGCATGCGGCGATGAGCCTGTTTCGCGGCCTGGCCGACGACTTGCCACTGATGACCTGGCTGGAAAAACACATCTGGCCCGCCGAAGCCAAGTGGGTCGACGAAGCCTTCGTGCGCGACGGCACCGACCTGGCCATCGCCGAACAGCTCAAGGGCGGCATTACGTGTTTCTCGGACATGTACTTCTACCCCAAGGTCGCCAGCGAATGCGTGCACAACAGCGGCATGCGCGCAC
Source organism: Pseudomonas sp. G11 (assembly GCF_029457515.1). Taxonomy (NCBI): domain Bacteria; kingdom Pseudomonadati; phylum Pseudomonadota; class Gammaproteobacteria; order Pseudomonadales; family Pseudomonadaceae; genus Pseudomonas; species Pseudomonas sp. G11. The sequence continues at coordinate 2,087,965 of NZ_CP120377.1, read as the reverse complement.
AGATCGCGGTTCCGATCCTCGACTTCCCGATTCCCGGCGCCAGCACCGCCGATGAAGCCCTGCGCCAGGGCATCGAGCTGTTCGGCGACCTCAAGCATCACCCACGCATCAGGATCACCTTCGGCCCCCACGCCCCCTACACCGTGAGCGATGCCAACCTGGAAAAGATCCGGGTGATCGCCGAGGAGCTGGACGCCGCAATCCATATGCATGTGCACGAAACCGCGCATGAGGTGCAACAAGCGGTGGAGCAGACCGGCGAACGCCCGCTGGCACGCCTGGGCCGCCTCGGCCTGCTGGGCCCGCGCTTCCAGGCCGTTCACATGACCCAAATCAGCGAGGATGACCTGGCTTTGCTGGTAGAAAGCAACACCAGCGTGATCCATTGCCCGGAATCGAACCTGAAACTGGCCAGCGGCTTCTGCCCGGTGGAGCGTCTGTGGCAGGCTGGCGTCAACGTGGCCATCGGCACCGATGGCGCCGCCAGCAACAATGACCTGGACCTGTTGGGCGAAACCCGCACGGCTGCAATGCTGGCCAAGGCCGTTGCCGGCTCGGCCACCGCGCTGGACGCCCATCGCGCCCTGCGCATGGCGACCCTCAACGGCGCCCGGGCCCTGGGCCTGGAGAGCGAGATAGGTTCGCTGGAAGTCGGCAAGGCAGCGGATATCGTGGCCTTCGATCTTTCAGGGTTGGCGCAACAACCGATCTACGATCCGGTCTCACAACTTATATATGCCACCGGACGCGATTGCGTGAAACACCTTTGGGTCGCCGGCAAGCAGTTGCTCGACGACCGGCAATTGACCCGCATGGATGAACAACAGTTGACCGCCACGGCCATTGCCTGGGGTAGACGCATCAGCGGGCACTAAGCATAACGCCGCTGCTGAACCCGTGCGTTCAGCACCGGCAAACCGATTTATCAGTTTTAGAGGATGCACCATGAGCAACGTTGACCACGCCGAAATCGCCAAATTCGAAGCCTTGGCGCACCGCTGGTGGGACCGCGAAAGCGAGTTCAAGCCCCTGCACGACATCAACCCCCTGCGGGTCAACTGGATTGACGAGCGCGTCAACCTGGCCGGCAAGAAGGTGCTGGATGTCGGTTGCGGTGGCGGCATCCTCAGTGAAGCCATGGCCCAGCGCGGCGCGACCGTGATGGGTATCGACATGGGCGAAGCGCCGCTGGCCGTGGCCCAGTTGCACCAGCTGGAATCCGGGGTGAGCGTGGAATACCGCCAGATCACTGCCGAAGCCCTGGCCGACGAGTTGCCCGAGCAGTTCGACGTGGTCACTTGCCTTGAGATGCTGGAACACGTGCCGGACCCGTCCTCGGTGATCCGCGCCTGCTTCCGCATGGTCAAGCCGGGCGGCCAGGTGTTCTTCTCCACCATCAACCGCAATCCCAAGGCTTACCTGTTCGCGATCATCGGCGCTGAATACATCATGAAGCTGCTGCCGCGCGGCACCCATGACTTCAAGAAATTTATCCGCCCGTCCGAGCTGGGTGCCTGGAGCCGCCAGGCCGGGCTGACCGTCAAGGACATCATCGGCCTGACCTACAACCCGCTGACCAAGCACTACAAGCTGGCCAGCGACGTCGACGTCAACTACATGATCCAGACCCTGCGCGAGGAGTGAGCCTGTGAAGTTGCGAGCGGTTCTCTTCGATATGGACGGTACCTTGCTGGACACCGCGCCAGACTTTATCGCCATCTGCCAGGCCATGCGCGCTGACCGCGGCCTCGCGCCGGTCAACGACCAGCACATCCGCGATGAAATTTCCGGCGGTGCACGGGCAATGGTCGCCGTGACCTTCGCCATGGACCCGGAATCCCCAGGCTTTGAAGAGCTGCGCCAGGAATTCCTGGAGCGCTACCTCAAGGGCTGCGCGATTCACAGCGCGTTGTTCGACGGCATGGCCGAGCTGCTGGAAGACATCGAGAAGTCCAAGCTGATCTGGGGCGTGGTCACCAACAAGCCGGTGCGCTTTGCCGAACCGATCATGCAGCAACTGGGCCTGGCCGAGCGGTCGGCGTTGCTGATCTGCCCGGACCACGTGACGAACAGCAAGCCGCACCCCGAGCCGCTGATCCTGGCGTGCAAGATGCTCGACCTGGACCCGGCCAGCGTGCTGTTCGTGGGCGATGACCTGCGCGACATCGAATCCGGCCGCGATGCCGGCACCCGCACCGCAGCGGTGACCTATGGCTATATCCACCCGGACGACAACCCACGTCACTGGGGCGCGGACGTGGTAGTGGATCACCCGCTGGAACTGCGCAAGGTGCTGGATAACGCGCTGTGCAGTTGCTGATGGCTCACTCGCTCTACTGACTAAGGAAGATCCAATGTGGGTGTTTGCAACCTACTGAATTCTGTCGAGGCTTTTTATGTTTGATTACTCTGCACGTCCAGAACTGCTCAAAGGCCGGGTCATCCTGGTGACCGGTGCGGGTCGCGGGATTGGCGCGGCGGCAGCGAAAACCTACGCGGCCCATGGCGCCACCGTGCTGTTGCTGGGCAAGACCGAAGCCAACCTGGCCCAGGTGTATGACGAGATCGAAGCCGCCGGCCACCCACAACCGGTGGTCATCCCGTTCAACCTGGAGACCGCCCTGCCCCATCAATACGATGAGCTGGCCGCGATGATCGAAAAAGAATTCGGCCACCTCGACGGCCTGCTGCACAACGCCTCGATCATCGGCCCACGCACGCCGATCGAGCAGTTGTCCGGCGAGAACTTCATGCGGGTGATGCACATCAACGTGAATGCCATGTTCATGTTGACCAGTACGCTGCTGCCCCTGCTCAAGCTGTCCCAGGATGCGTCGGTGGTGTTCACCTCCAGCAGCGTCGGGCGTAAGGGCCGTGCGTATTGGGGGGCTTACGGCGTGTCGAAATTCGCCACTGAAGGCCTGATGCAAACCCTGGCCGACGAGCTCGACACAGTTGCGCCCGTACGGGCCAACAGCATCAACCCAGGCGCCACGCGCACCAGCATGCGGGCCCAGGCGTACCCAGGGGAAAACCCGGCGGATAACCCGGCACCGGAAGCAATCATGCCGGTGTACCTGTACCTGATGGGGCCGGACAGTACCGGGATCAATGGGCAGGCGTTCGACGCGCAGTAAAACCAAATGTGGGAGGGGGCTTGCTCCCGATGGCGGTGGGTCAGCCACAGATACAGTGACTGACACCCTGCCATCGGGGGCAAGCCCCCTCCCACATTTCTATTGCGGTGTTCCCTGGGCCTTAGTTTTTCACCACTTCCTCAAGGGTGAAGCGTCCCAGTGGGTTTTGCAGGAAGTTGCTCACATTCTTGCGCGAGATGTTGATGTACGGGCTGTAGTACAGGTCGATCCAGTTCACATCCTGTTTCGCCAGTTTCTGCAGGTCGATATACATCTGCTCACGCTTGGCCGGGTCGGCCTCGATGCGGGCCGCGGCCACCAGCGCCTTGACCTGGTCGTTCTTGTAGCGGGTCATGTAGTTCTGGTTGGTGTCGTGGCCCAGTACGAAGGTGGTCTTCTGGTCAGGGTCGAGGATGTCGTTGGTCCAGTACATCACTGAAATATCGTAAGTACCGTCCACCAGCATCTGCCAGCTTTGAGTCGGGTCGACTTTCTGCAGGTTGGCGGTGACGCCGACCTTGGCCAGTTGATCCTTGATGATCACCGCAATCTGCTCGTCGGCCTCGTTGCCGGCGTTGACCACATAGTTGAGCTTCAAGTCCTTGGCGCCGGCATCGGCCAGCAGCTTCTTGGCGGCGGCGGGGTCATACGGGCGCTGCAGGTTGTTGGCGTAGTGGTACAGCGAGCCTTTTGGAATGTAGGAATAGGCCACGGTGCCTTGACCGTAAGTGGCGGTCTTCACCAGCGATTGTTTATCGATGGCCATGTCCAGCGCCTGACGCACTTCCGGCTTGGCCAACAGGCCGTGCTCGTGGTTGATCAGCAGGTGGTCTTCACGGGTCGACGGGTCGGAGTGGATCACCACGTTCTTGTCTTTTTTCAGCTCTTCCACCCGGGAGAACGGTACAAAGATCGCCGTGTCCAGCTCGTTGTTCTGCACCATGCGCATGCGCGTGTTGTCGTCAGTGACCGACACCCACTCCACGCCATCCAGGCTCACGTTCTTGGCCTGCCAGAAGTTCGGGTTCTTTTTCAGGATCACCCGATCGCCCTTGCGCCATTCGTCCACGGTAAACGCACCGGAGGTCACCGGGTTTTCCGCGTAGGCGTCTTCGCCCATCTTGGTCATGGCTTTTTCCGACAGGATCGATACCGTCGGCGACGCGAGTTGCGAGAGGAAGGCGACCGCAGGGGTTTTCAGCGTCACGACCAGGGTTTTGGGGTCGGTGGCCTTGGCCGTATTGATCAGGCTGAACGGGTCGCTCCACAGCGAAGCCTTGTTGTCGCGGATACGCAACAGGCTGAACGCCGCATCCTCAGCGGTGATCGGCGAGCCGTCGGAGAACTTCGCCTCGCGCAGTTTGAATGTGTAGGTCAGGCCGTCCTTGGAGATATCCCAGCTTTCGGCCAGCCCCGGTTCCATCTTGGTCCCCAGGTTATCGACACGCACCAGGGTGTCGTAGACGTTGGCGAATACCCAGGTGTCGCGGTTTTGCGCACTTTTGATCGGGTCAAACGTGGTGCTGTCTTCACGGCAACCGATGGTCAGTACGCCGGCGGCCTGGGCCAGCCCGGCAGTGAGGGACCAGGCGGTTAACGTCGCAGCAGCGAGCAACTTCAAGTGGCGGGATTGCATGTCATAACTCCTTGTTTATGGACGGCAGAAAGGGTCAACGGTTCTTCAAGCACGCAACTGTACCGATGCTCGTGCAGGAAATGGGTCGGCGGCAACACCATGGAACACAGGGCCTTGGCATACCGGCAACGCGGGTGAAACGCACAGCCGGTGGGGACATTCAATGGGCTGGGCGGCTCACCCGGCAAGGGTTCCGTAGGCAATGGCCGATGCGGATCGATCTCCGGGATCGCCTGGATCAGCGCCGCCGTATACGGATGGCGCGGCGAAGTGAACACCGCCTCCACCGGGCCCTCCTCCACGATCTTGCCCAGGTACATCACCGCCACGCGGTCGCACAGGCGGCGCACGATGGCCAGGTCATGGGCGATGAACAGGATCGCCAGGTTCATGCGCTGTTGCAGTTCCAGCAACAGGTTGATGATCTGGCCCTGGATCGACACATCCAGCGCCGCCACACACTCATCAGCGATGATCAAACGCGGCTCCACCGCCAGCGCACGGGCGATGCCCACGCGCTGGCACTGGCCGCCGCTGAGCGCGCCGGGTTTGCGCTCGGCGAGTTCGGGACGCAGGCCGACCAGGTCGAGCAGTTCGTTGACGCGAGCCGGAATCTGTTGCGCGGGGACCTTGCGTTGCACCCGCAGCACCTCGGCAATGGTTTCGCCAATGGTGTGGCGCGGGTTCAGCGCGGCATACGGGTCCTGGAAAATCATCGCGGTTTCATGGCGCAGCCGGGCGATATCGATGGCGCTGCCGTGGGCCATATCAATACCGTCGAACAACACTTGGCCGGCGCTGATCGGGTTGAGGTGCAGAATCGCACGGCCCAGAGTGCTCTTGCCGCTGCCGGATTCGCCCACCAGGCCGAGGGTCTCGCCCGCCGCCAGGTTCAGCGATACCCCGTTCACCGCCCTCACCCACTGCTTGTTCAAACCCAACACGCCAGTGCCAGACGCGGCAAAGCGCACCTCCAGGTCTTTGATCTGCAACAGGCTCATGGCCGATCTCCCAAAGGATAGTGACAGGCCACACGCGAGCCTTCAGGCAGCTGCTGGGTGCATAGGTCGCCGACCTGCGGGCAGCGTGGGTTGAAGCGACACCCGGCGGGCAACGCATCCAGCAGCGGCGGCTGGCCTGGGATGGTGCGCAGCAACGCATGCCCGCTGCTGTGGGCAGGCTGGCAGTCGATCAGCCCAGCGGTGTAAGGATGCCGGGGGTGGGCCAGCAGGTCGTATTTGCTGCCGTGCTCGCACAGGCGACCGGCGTACATCACGGCGATGGAGTCGCAGGTCTGCGCCACCACGCCGAGGTCGTGGGTGATCATGATGATCGACAGGCCACGCTGGTCGCGCAGGTCCAGCAACAGGCGCAGGATTTGCGCCTGCACGGTCACATCGAGGGCCGTGGTCGGCTCATCGGCGATCAACACCTGCGGGTTGCAGCCCAGGGCCACGGCGATCATCGCGCGCTGGCGCATGCCGCCGGAAAACTCATGGGGATAGTTGTCGACCCGCGCCTGGGGATCAGGGATCCCCACCTGGCGCAGCACGTCGATGGCTTGCAGGCGCGCGTCTTTCTTCGACGCACCTTGATGCAGGCGAATACCCTCGGCGATCTGCTCGCCAATGCGCATCAGCGGGTCGAGGTGGCTGCTGGGGTTCTGGAAGATCATACCCAGTTGCCCGCCACGCACTGCGCGCATGCCGGCGTCATCCAGCTGCAACAAATCGCGGCCGGCCAGGCGCACGGCCCCGCCTTGCACCCGCAGGTTGGGCGACGGCAACAAGCGCATCAGCCCGCGACAGGCCATCGTCTTGCCCGAGCCGCTTTCACCCACCAGGCCGAGGATTTCACCTTCGGCCAGGTCAAAGGACACACGATCGACCAGGGTGACATCACGCCCGGCGTTATGGGCGATCACACTCAAGTCCTGTACCTGAAGCAGGCTCATGTTCGATCCCCCAGCACTTGCGCCACACCGTCGGCCAACAGGCTGAAGCCCATGGCCAGGGTCACGATGGCCAGGCCCGGGAAGGTGCAGAGCCACCAGGCCGTGGTGATAAAGGCCTGCCCTTCGGCCACCATGGTGCCCCATTCGGCGGTCGGCGGTTGTACACCCAGGCCGAGGTAGCTCACCGCCGCCCCATTGAGCAGCACCAGCACGGCGTCAGACATGGAAAACACAATCGAGCCAAACAGGGCGTTGGGCAGCAAATGCCGAAACAGGATGCGCCCGTGGCCAAAGCCCAGGCTCTTGGCCGCCAGGGCAAAGTCGCTTTCCTTGAGCACCAGGATCTGCGAGCGGATCAGCCGCGCATACGACACCCAGCCCACCAGTGCCATGGCGATATAAAAACTCTTCAAGCCCGGGCCGAGGATGGCCATGATCGCCAACATCAATACGAGGAACGGGAACGCCAGGACCACGTCGATCACGCGCATGCAGAAATTGTCGAAACGCCCGCCGATGTAGCCGGAAACCGCACCGACAAAGGTGCCGATCATGAACGGGAAAATCACCCCGACAATGGCCAATTGCAGGTCAATGCGCGCGCCCCAGATCACCCGCGAAAGGATGTCACGACCATAATTGTCCGTGCCAAACGGATGGGCAAGGCTTGGCCCCAGCAGGCTCAGATCCGTGTTCTGCGCAATCGGGTCATAGGGCGCGATCCACGGCGCGAACAGCGCCAAGGCAAACCACGCCAACAGAATCGCCAGGCCCCACGCGGCGGTCAGCCGGCCATTGCGAAAGCCAAACCGCAAGCGCAAGCGCCAGGGCACAATCAACGAGCGGCTGTTCATTGCATTTTCACCCGTGGGTCGAGGGCGACGGTCACGACATCCGCCACAAAGTTGACCACCACCGTCGCACAGGCCAGCACCATGGCCACCCCCTGCACCACCATGTAGTCGCGGGTAAAGATGCCACGGACCAGCAACTGGCCGATGCCGGGAATGGCGAACAGGCTTTCGATCACCACCGTGCCGCTGATCAACCAACCGATGTTCACCGCCAGCAGGTTGACCGCCGGCACCAGGGAATTGGGTAACACATGCCGGCGAAACACCGCAGCCTCCGACAACCCCCGGGCGCGGGCGGCGGTGACATGGTCGGCCTGCAACTCCATCAACATGCTCGCCCGCAGGTTGCGCACCAGCACCGCGGACAACGCCAGGGCGATGGTCAGGCATGGCAGGACCATATGGTGCGCCTTGTCCAGCCAGGTGCGGCCGTAGCCCGACACCGGGAACAAGCCCCATTGCACGCTGAGCAACAGGATCAGCATCAAGCCCAGCCAGAATGCCGGCATGCCCAGGCCGACCGTGGTGAATACGCGGATCAGGTTGTCGGCCCAGCCACCTTTATGCCGCGCCGCCAAGGTCGCCAGCGGTATCGCGATCAACAGCGCCAGCACCACGCTGCCAAGGACCAGCACCAACGTCGGCTCGATGCGGGTGACGATCAGCTTCAGGGCATCGACCTTGTACAGCAGCGATTGGCCGAGGTCGCCCTTGAGCAGGTTTTTGAGAAAGTAGAAATATTGCAGCCACAACGGCTGGTCGAGGCCGAACTGCGCGCGGATTTTCAGCAAGGCGTCCGGGGTGCTGCGCGAGCCCAGCAGCGCGCGGGCGGGGTCGCCGGGAATCGAGCGTACCAGCACAAAGGTGATCAGGCTGATGCCAAACAGCACCGGCAACAATTGCAGGGGCCGGGACAGTACAAAACGGTAGCGCGCCAGGTTCATTCGTCAGCCTCGATGGCGAGCAAGAAAGTCCAGCAGCACCGGGAAGTACGCGTGAGGCTCTTCATAAAAGGGCATATGGCTGCTGTTGGGGAACACATGCAGCTCGGCGTGGCGAGCCGCCAGCTTCATGCGCATGGCGCAGGCCGGGGTCAGTTCATCATGCTGACCGGTGGTGATCAGCATCGGCATCTTGAAATCGGCCATCTCGGGGATGCGGTTCCAGTCCTTGAGGTTGCCAATATAGAGAAATTCATTCGGCCCCTGCATGGTTTCGTAGGGCCCCATGTTCCAGTCATCCAGGGAGCGCTTGACCGGTGCCGGCCACTCGTCCAGACGACACACGTGACGGTAGTTGAGCAAGGTGATCGCCGCCTGGTACTGCGGGTGGTCCAGGGTGCCCATGGCTTCATGGCGTTGCATCATCGCCACGGTTTCGCTGCCCAGGGCGCCGCGCAGGCGTTCCAGTTCCTGGGACAGGTGCGGGATGTCGCCGACGGTGTTTTCCAGGATCAGGCTTTTCAGGGCGGCGGGGTAATGGATAGCGTATTCGATCGCCAGCCAGCCGCCCCAGGAATGGCCGAGCAAATGCACACGGCCCAGGCCCAGGGCCTGGCGCACGGTTTCGACTTCTTCGACATAACGGCGGATTTCCCACAGGGAAACATCGGTCGGTCTGGCTGAAGCGCCAGTGCCAAGCTGATCGAATGCAACCACTCGCAGGTTATGGTCTTTGAGCCAGCCATGGGCGTCACGCAAGTAGTCACACGGCAGGCCAGGACCGCCGTTGAGGCACAGCAGCACCTCATCGCCGTCACCAAAGCTGTAGGCCACGAGGTTATGGCCGTCGACTTGCACGTTGTACTGCTGGTCGGGGGCAATTTCACGCCACATGCATACATTCCTTGTGTTGTATCGGCCTGGCGGGTAGCGGCCGTTAATCAGGCCAACACTACCGAGGATGCCGTGTGTCCATAACCTAGTATTTCTTATAGGTTTGGCCTGGCAGTCCTTCGCCGGGGCGTGGCATTCTACTTGCCGCAAGTCGAGATTCAAATGAATTCGGGAGCAGAACGGATGCTGGCCAAGCTAACTGCGTTCAATAACCGTCTGATGCCGGGCAGGAGCCTGGATGAACAGATGGACAATACGTTCGACCTCGCCCAGCAGTTGGGCTTCGATGCGCTGGTGTATGACTACACCCCGGTGCCCATCGACCTCAATGGCGAGCTCATCACCCCCTCGGTGCTGGAATTGCGCAACACCCCGCCCGACTGGCATGCCTTGTGGTGCAGCGAAGGGTTCTACCAGATCGACCCCGTGCAGCACTTGGCCTTGAGCACGGTTTCGCCGTTTGTCTGGTCCTATGACGCCAAAGCCCAGACCGCCCTGCAGCAGATCATCGACCCCTGCCACGCACCCGTGTCTTCTTACCTGCATGACCGCCAGCTGACCTGCGGCGTCAGCGTGCCGATCCACCTGCCCCGCGGCGGCTTTGCCTCGCTGACCGGTCTGCGCACCGGCAAGGCGAGCGTGGTGCTGCGGGATGCGCAGCAGACTCTGTCGGATTTCGCCCTGATTACCCATGCCTTGCAGGAAGCGGCCTACCCATTATTCAGCAAGGAGCTACGTGCCTACCCGCATATTCGCCTGACCAAACGTGAGCGCGAGTGCCTGAAATGGGCCGCCGATGGCCTGACCGCCGCCGAAATCGCCACCCAATTGAGCCGTTCCCTGGCAGTGGTCACCCTGCACCTGGCGTCGGCGATGCACAAATTAGGCGCAAAGAACCGGGTCCAGGCAGTGGTTCGCGCAACCCACTATCGCTTGCTGGAAGACTGAACCTTCGGCAAAACCTAGCTGTTTTGCTAGTTACCTAAACATCGCGTGCCGATTATCGTGTCCCTGATCCTTTTTTTCAGAGCAGGGTACGAAATGGAATTCATCGAAAAAATCCGCGAAGGGTATGCGGCCTTTGGCGCTTACCAGACCTGGTACCGCATCACTGGCGACCTGACCACCGGCCGCACACCGTTGGTGATCATCCATGGGGGCCCCGGCTGCACCCATGACTACGTCGACGCCTTCAAGGACGTCGCTGCCAGCGGTCATGCCGTGATCCACTACGATCAACTGGGCAATGGGCGCTCCACCCACTTGCCCGACAAAGACCCCTCCTTCTGGACCGTCAGCCTGTTCCTCGATGAGCTGAACAACCTGCTGGACCACCTGCAAATCAGCGATGACTACGCGATCCTCGGGCAATCCTGGGGCGGCATGCTCGGCAGTGAGCATGCGATCCTGCAACCCAAGGGCCTGCGCGCCTTCATCCCGGCCAACTCGCCCACCTGCATGCGCACCTGGGTCAGCGAAGCCAACCGCCTGCGCAAACTGCTGCCCGAAGGCGTGCATGAAACCCTGCTCAAGCATGAAACGGCCGGCACCTACCAAGACCCGGAATACCTCGCCGCCTCGCGGATTTTCTATGACCAGCACGTGTGCCGGGTCAACCCCTGGCCTGAAGAGGTAGCCCGCACCTTCGCCGCGGTCGATGCCGACCCGACGGTGTACCACGCCATGAGCGGCCCTACCGAGTTCCACGTGATTGGCAGCCTGAAGGACTGGAACGTGATCGGCCGCCTGTCGGCGATCAAGGTGCCGACCCTGGTAATTTCCGGCCGGCATGACGAGGCGACGCCGCTGGTGGTCAAGCCGTTCCTGGACGAAATCGCGGATGTGCGCTGGGCGCTGTTTGAAGACTCCAGCCACATGCCCCATGTGGAAGAGCGCCAGGCGTGCATGGGCACGGTGGTGAAGTTCCTGGATGAGGCGTGCTCGACGCCGCACACAGCCCTCAAGGCTGGCTGAGGTAAAAATGTGCAGGGCCATCGCTCAGCAAATTGGAATATCCCTGTGGCGAGCGGGCTTGCCCTAATGCCGTTCAGTTAAGGCTTTTTTGTAGGAGCGAGCTTGCTCGCGAAAAACTCACAGGCGCCGCGTTGATTCAGGAAACACGCGTTATCGTTGACGTTTTTCGCGAGCAAGCTCGCTCCTACAGAAGGCGATGTACTCTTAACTGAACGGCATTAGGGCAAGCCCGCTCGCCACAGCAAGTCCGCTGGCCACAACATGCCCGCTCGCCACAATCAGCCAACTTGCCTCAACTAGCCCACTGGCCACTGCAGCTCGCCCCCCCCTCCTACCGTCTAGACGTCGCTGGTCTCCGGCCTCGCGGCTTTGTTCGACACCTGCGCCACCAGTGGAATCTCCTGACCCTGTGCATCAAACAACTTGCCGCCGCTGAAGTAATCCCCCTCGCGCAAGGCCGCCACATCCTGGAAGCACAAACTGCGCTCCGTCCCTGCCACGAACACTGATTGCTGGTCTGAGTTACCGGCGGTGATGTGGTTGAACGCCAGGTTCAGCAGGATCGCCATGATCGCCGACGAGCTGATGCCCGAGTGGAAAATGGTCGCGAACCAGCTGGGAAAATGATCGTAGAAACTCGGCGCAGCGATGGGGATCATGCCGAAACCGATGGACGTGGCGACGATGATCAGGTTCATGTTGTTGCGGTAATCCACCTTGGACAGCGTGCGAATACCACTGGCCGCCACGGTGCCGAACAGCACGATCCCGGCACCGCCCAGTACCGAGGTCGGTACGGCCGCAATGACACGCCCCATGAAGGGCAGCAGGCCGAGAATCACCAGGAACAGCCCACCGGTCGCCACCACAAACCGACTCTTCACCCCCGTCACCGCCACCAGGCCGACGTTCTGGGCGAATGCACTTTGGGTGAACGAACCGAAGATCGGCGCGAACATGCTCGACAGCATATCGGCACGCAGGCCATTACCGAGGCGTTTGGAGTCGACCTTGGTGTCGATGATCTCACCCACCGCCAGGATATCTGCCGAGGTTTCCACCAGGGTCACCATCACCACGATACACATGGAAATGATCGCCGCCACATGAAAGGTCGGCATGCCGAAATGGAATGGCGCGGGGAAACCGAACATCGGCCCCTGGGTGACACCGGAGAAGTCGGCCATGCCCAGCAATACCGCAATGAGCGTGCCGATCACCATCGCCAGCAGGATCGACAACCGCGAGATAGTCGCACTGCCGATCTTGCTCAGCAGCAACACCAACACCAGGGTCAGCGCCGCCAGGCCGATGTTCGGCATGCTGCCGAAGTCGGCTGCGCGGCTGTTGCCGCCCATGGCCCACCGCGCCGCGACGGGCATCAGGGTCAGGCCGATGGTGGTGATCACGATACCGGTCACCAGCGGTGGGAAAAACTGGGTGATCCGCGAGAACACCGGGGTAATCAATAGCCCGATCAACGACGCCGCCATCACCGCCCCCAGAATCGCTGGCACCCCGCCAGCGCCATCACTGCCGACAATCGCCACCATGGTTGCCACACCGGCAAACGACACGCCCTGTACCAGCGGCAACTGGCAGCCAAAAAACGGCAGGCCAAGGGTTTGCAGCAAGGTGGCCAGGCCACCGGCAAACAACGACGCGGCGATCAACAGGCCGATATCCGCCGGCGACAACCCAGCCGCCTGGCCGACGATCAACGGTACGGCAACGATGCCGCCGTACATGGTGAGCACATGCTGCAGGCCGTAAGCCAGGTTGGCGGCGACGCCAAGATTCTCATCTTCCGGCCGCTGCGGTGACGCCTTCGGGATAGTCATGGTGAGGGGTTCTCTGTTTTTGTTGTGCGGCCACTGTATGCAATGTAAGGACTGGATGTCCATAGAGTTGTATACAATCAATCGAACAAGATACCCTCCATCGGCGTTACAAAAACAATCCGGCCGACATGAGCCAGAACGCCAAAGGACACTAAAACCATGAAAAAGGCACTACAGGGCGCAACCGTGGCATTGACGCTCCTCGGCGGTGGGGAGGCCGTCGCGATGGAATGGATGAACAACAGCGTAGGATTTCGCTACGGCCAGCAGTTCACCAATCCGAACAACCCCGATGCATTCAGTAAACGCATCTACAGCTTTACCCACGCCAGCGGCTACCAGTACGGCAGTCACTTCCTGAACCTGGATGTGTTCCTGTCCGACAGCCGCGACCCGCGCAAGGGCACCGACCACGGCGGCAGTGAGGTGTACGCGGTGTATCGGCACCAGTTGTATGCCTCTCGCGTCTTCGATACGCCGCTGGGTACCGGGTTGATCAAGGATTACGCCTTCACCCTGGGCTTCGATGCCAACCGCAACAACAACTTCGCCTCAGCCAGGAAACGCGCACTGGTGCTCGGCCCGACCTTGAAGTTCAACACCGTCGGCGTGCTGGACCTGAGCCTCATGTACTACAAGGAACGGAACCACACCGGCATTCCCGGCGCGAAAGAGTCAAACCACACGTTTGACGACACTTACCTGCTCAACCTGACCTGGATGCGCCCGTTCGAGATCGGCAACCATGGGGCCAGGTTCCAGGGGTTCATCAACCACGTCGGAGACAAGGGCGAGGACTTCCACGGCCGCGATACCGCAGCCGAAACCCTGCTACGCACCGCGCTGATGGTGGCGGTACGGCCGGGTAAAAGTGTTAAGCCGAACCTGTACCTTGGGGTGGGCTACGAGTACTGGCATAACAAATTCGGTGTGGATGGCGGCCGGGGCAGCCGCACATCGACGCCGACGGTGAATATGGAAGTGACCTTCTAGGGGGAGTCAAATGCAGGAGGGGGCTTGCTCCCTCCCACAGACTGAAACGCAGTGTCACTTCAGGTTCAGATCCGTTACCAGTTCCGAGCGGCCTGCTTTCGGCCGCGCCAGCCAGTAACCCAGCACCGCCAACGGCGCAGTCGCCAGCATCACCAGTGCCGTGATCAACAACGGCTGCTCGAGCATCGACGACACCACCAGGCTGCTGAGAAAGCACAGCCCCAATTGCAGGGTGTTTTGCAGCGCTGCGGCCTTGCCAGAATTTTCTGCAAAGGGCATCAGCGCATTCGCCACCACGATCGGATAGCTGGCGCCATTGACCAGGGCCATCAGGCAGAACGGGATCAGCAAGGTGGTCAGGGTCGGCACGGTCAAGGTGGCGACCAGGTACAACGCCACCATGCTGATGCAATAGGCCACCAACAACCACGGCAACAGTGTCTTGCCCTGGAAACGCTGCAAGGCGCTGCGGCAACTGTAGCCACCGACCAGGAAGGCGAGGGTCGGCAGCACATAGCTCAAGCCGATGTCATTGGGGCTGTAGCCCATGTCACCGAGGATGAAGGGCGACGCGGTCAGCCAGGCGAAAAAACTGGCCGAGCACGCCGCAAAGATCATGACGTTGCCGGTGAATACCCGAGAGCCGAGCAACTGCCCGTAGCCCAGGCGCGCAGGCTCGCCCTCTGCGGCAGGGCGTTTGGGCAAGGCACGTAGGAATAACGTAGGCAGCAGCAACAGCAGCGAGACACCCAATAACACCGCGAAAATCGCCTGCCAGCCAAAGTGATTCAACACCATCGCGCCCAACAGCGGCGCCAGGGCCGGCGACAATGACATCAGCGGCATGATACTGGCGAATACACGGTGGGCTTTGTCAGCTGGGTAACGGTCAATCACCAAGGCCTGCCAACTGACCGCGGCGGAACACACGCCAATCGCCTGGATAAAGCGCAAGGCCAGCAGCTGCGGCGCCGTCTCGACCCAGAACATCCCCGCGCAGCCCAGCACGAACAGGCTCAGGCCGGTGACCAGGATCGGTTTGCGCCCGAGTCGGTCAGACAACGGCCCCCACAGCAACTGCCCCACCGCAAAGCCGGCGAGGAAAATACTCAGGCTGGCGCCCACCGCGCCGGCGCCGATCTGCAATTGCTCGCCCATGGCGCCAAACGCCGGCAAGTACATGTCCATGGCGAGGTAACCGAGCATGCTCAGCCCCGCCAGATACCAGGTGAAACCAAAAGAGTTTTTCATTGAAGCCTTATAGATCCTGCCATCAAACTATTTGCTGACTGCCGCTCATTATGAAGCTGGCAACATCCCTGTGAAGCGATAATAATTGGACAAATCTATCAATATTTTTGAAGGCAGTGTGTATGTGGTCCGAATACTCCCTGGATGTAGTTGATGCGGTCGCGCGTCACGGCAGCTTCAGCGCTGCGGCCCAGGAACTGCACCGCGTGCCATCGGCCATCAGCTATACGGTGCGCCAACTGGAAGAGTGGCTGGCCGTGCCGTTGTTTGTGCGGCGCCATCGCGATGTCGAACTCACCCCCGCTGGCCGTCTATTTATAGATGAAGCGCGGGGCGTGATGAAAAAAATGCTCGGCACAAGGCGCTTGTGCCAGCAGGTGGCCAACGGCTGGAGCGGCCAGTTGAAGGTCGCGGTGGATTCCATCGTCAAACCCCAGCGTTGCCGGCAATTGGTGCTGGATTTCTATCGACAGTTTCCCGAGGTGGAATTGCTGCTGGAATACGAGGTGTACAACGGCGTGTGGGACGCCCTGGCCGATGAACGTACCGACATTGTGATCGGCGCCACCAGCGCGGTGCCGGTGGCCAGTCACTTCACCTTTCGCGACATGGGGCTGTTGAACTGGCTGTGCGTGGTCAGCAGCCAGCATCCGCTCGCCGGCATCGAAGGCTTGCTCAATGACGACCAACTGCGCCCCTTCGCCTCGCTGTGCATGACCGATACGTCACGCAACCTGCCCAAGCGCGACACCTGGACCCTGGACAACCAGCGCCGCCTGGTGGTGCCTAACTGGGCCTCGGCGATCGACTGCCTGCGCGATGGCCTGTGCGTTGGCATGGCGCCAGCGCATCAAGTGCTGCCCTGGATCGAACGCGGTGAACTGGTGGCCCTGCAATTGAGCCGCCCCTTCCCCGCCAGCCCGTCGTGCGTGGCGTGGGCGCAGAACAAGGTGTCCCCCGCCATGCGTTGGTTGCTGGAGTACTTGGGCGACACCGAGACGATGAACCAGGAGTGGTTGAATGGGAGTGACCGTTGAAGATCACCGGGATCCGTTGTGTGGGGGGGGCCAGTCCGTCAAGGTTTTTTGTAGGAGCGAGCTTGCTCGCGAAAAACTCATAGGCGCCGCGTCCATTCAGGAAGCACGCGCTATCGTTGACGTTTTTCGCGAGCAAGCCCGCTGGCGATGTACGCTTAACTGACGGGCATCAGATCCCATTTCAATCCAGTAAACGCGTGATGGCGCGCACGATCATCTCGACCTCCTTGGCCTCCAGGGTCAGCGGCGGCAGCAGCCGAATGACTTTGCCCCGCGTCACATTGATCAGCAGCCCATGCTCCTGGGCGGCACGCTGGGCCAGGTCGCGATAAGGACTGGCCAACTCGATCCCGATCATCAGGCCTTGCCCGCGAATCGCCAGCACTTGCGGGTGCTCATTCAATTCCACCCGTAACCGCGCCAGCAGGCGCTCCCCCTGTTGCGCGGCGTTCTGCAACAGCCCCTGCTCTTCGATAATGTCGAGCACGGTGCAGCCGACGCGACACGCCAGCGGATTGCCGCCAAAGGTACTGCCGTGACTGCCCGGCGTGAACAGCTCGGCCACGTGAGCCCGAGCCAGGCACGCGCCGATAGGCACGCCGTTGCCGAGGCCTTTGGCCAAGGTCATCACGTCCGGAACAATGCCTTCATGCTGGAAGGCAAACCAAGCGCCAGTACGTCCGATGCCGGTCTGGATTTCATCGAGCATCATCAGCCAGCCATGGCGCGAGCAGTGATCGCGCAAGGCTTTCAGGTAACCCGGCGGCGCGACCATCACGCCGCTTTCGCCCTGGATAGGCTCCAACAGGACAGCGGCAATCCGCGGGCCGAACTGCTGAGTCAGCACCTCCAGGGCTGCCAGGTCGCCAAAACCCACCTTGAGAAAATCCCCCGGCAAACGCTGGAAGCCCAGGCGTACCGACGGTCCGTCACTGGCAGCCATGGTGCCGAGGGTGCGGCCGTGGAAGGCGTTTTCCATCACCACCACCAACGGCTGCTCGATGCCCTTTTTCCAGCCATGCAGGCGCGCCAGCTTCAGTGCCGTCTCGTTGGCTTCGGCACCGGAATTGTTGAAGAAGGCGCGGTCCAGGCCGGACAGCCGGGTCAGGCGCAGGGCCAGTCGTTGTTGCCAGTCGATGCTGTAGAGGTTGGAGGTGTGCAACAGCAAGCCGGCCTGTTCGCTGATGGCTGCTACCAGTTTTGGGTGGGAGTGCCCAACGTTGGTCACCGCCACGCCCGCCACCGCGTCCAGGTATTCACGCCCCTGCTGGTCCCACAGGCGCGTGCCCAAGCCACGGGTAAAGCTCAGGGCCAGGGGTTGGTAGGTGGTCATCAGGCAGGCGGCGGTCATGGTGGCAAGCTCCAGGGCATCGTGGGGACGATCCCAGTATCGTTAGCCACCTGAGCTGGATAAACTGCACTTTCCTGCAATGACTTTGAACCAGGGCTTGATAATGGATTTATTCCAGGCGATGTCGGTGTATGTGAAAGTGGTCGAGAGCGGCAGCATGACCGCCGCCGCCCACGCCTGCGGAATGTCGACCACCATGGTCGGCAACCACCTGCGCGCGCTCGAGCAACGGCTGGGAGTCAGCCTGCTCAAGCGCACCACGCGCAAGCAAAGCCTGACGGAGTTCGGTGGGCAGTATTACCAGCGTTGCCTGGAAGTGCTGGGGTTGGTGGCCGACTCCGAGCAATTGGCCGAACAGGCCCACAGCGACGTCCCCCGCGGCACCCTGCGCATCACGGCGCCCCCCGCCTTCGGCACCGAACGCCTGGCACCGGCCTTGAGCGAGTTCTCCCGGCGCTACCCGCAGATCAAGCTGTACGTGGTGCTCAGCAACCAGCGCATGGACCTGGTCGACAGCGGTTTCGACGTGGCGATCCGCCTGGGTGAACTGGAACCCTCAAGCTTGATCGCACGGCCCATGCAGGATTACACCATGACTCTGTGCGCCTCGCCGGATTACCTGGCGCGACACGGCATGCCACAGGTGCCCGAGCATCTGCAACAGCATGACTGCCTGGCATTCGCCTACCCGTCGACCGACGATTGGCGCAACGCCGACAAACTGTGGCGCATGACCGGGGATGAGGGCGAGGTGGAGATTCCAGTATCGGGCTCGTTGACCATCAACAGCTCGCAAGCCCTGCGCCAGGCCGCAGTGCAAGGCATGGGCATCGTTATGCTGCCGGATGCCCTGGTGCAGCCCGACCTGCAAACCGGCAAGCTGGTGGCCCTATTGACCACCTACCAACTGCCCAGCCGCCCCATGCACCTGCTGTACCCCCAGGATCGCTATCGCCTGCCCAAGTTGCGCGCCTTTGTGGATTTCGTCATGGAACAGTGGGCGCGCTAAAAGCCCACGCCCAATTCCCGCAAGCGCGCGGCCGTGCGTTCGGCGGACACATGATGAATGCCCTGCCAACCCAAGGTGACAGCCGCCTCGATATTGCCGGCGACGTCGTCGATGAACACCACTTCGCTCGGCTGGATATCCGGCAGGTGGGCACGCACCTGGGCGAGGCTGGCGTGATAGATCGCGGCATCCGGCTTGATCAGCTTCAACTCGCCGGAGACCACGATGTCGCGAAAACACTGCAGGAACGGGTAGTTGGCCCGCGCATAGGGGAACGTCTCGGCCGACCAGTTGGTGAGCCCGAACAGCGGCATGTCGGCGTGATGCAACGCCTCGAGAATGGCCACGCCCTCCGGTAACGGGCCGCGCAGCATTTCATGCCAGCGGTCGTAATAGGCCGTGATCAAGGTTGCGTGCTGGGGGTATTGCGCGACCAGGCTGCGCGTAGCCTCGGCCAGGGTACGACCCGCGTCCTGCTCGGTGTTCCAGGCCTGGGTACAGATGGTGTCGAGGAACCACTGCCGTTCGTGATCGTCGGCAATCAGCTTGCGGTACAGGTGGTGCGGGTTCCAATCGAACAGGACACCGCCAAAATCAAAAACGACTGCACGAATCGTCATCAGATCCTCCGTTAGCGTGAGTTGATAGCCGATGGAGTCTGGCAGATCGATGGCGGCAGCGGCAAAGGCTTAACACACAACGAATGTGGGAGCGGGCTTGCCCGCGATTGCAGGGTGTCAGCCGAAACATCCAGCACTGACAAACCGCGATCGCGGGCAAGCCCGCTCCCACATTTTTTTCGAGCGTGTTTAGGCTTGGACCAGGCCGTTGATCTTAACGGTCGGATTCACGTCAGCCTCGTAGTCCACGCCATCGATCTCAAAGCCGAACAAGCGCAGGAACTCAGCCTTGTAGCCGGCAAAATCGCTGATCTCGTTGACGTTGTCGTCGGTCACCTGGTTCCACAGTGCTGCCACGGCGTCCTGGACCTTCGGCTCCAGTTCGGCCAGGTCGGCGCGCAGGCGGCCGTCGGCGTCGAGCTTCGGCTGGCTGCCGTACAAGCTGTCCTTGAACAGGCCGTAGACCTGCTCGATGCAACCTTCGTGGGTGCCCTGCTCTTTCATCACCTTGAACAGCAACGACAGGTACAGTGGCATGATCGGGATCGCCGAGCTGGCCTGGGTCACCACGGCCTTGAGTACCGACACACGAGCGTCGCCCTTCAGCGCAGCCAGGTTGTCGCGCAGGGTCAGGACTTTCTTGTCCAGGTCCTTCTTGGCTTCGCCGATGGAACCGTTCCAGTAGATGTCCTGGGTCAGCTTCTCACCCAGGTAGGTGAACGCAGTGGTCTTGGCGCCTTCGGCCAGTACATCGGCGTCACGCAGGGCGTCGATCCACAGCTGCCAGTCTTCGCCACCCATGACTTTCACGGTGCCGTCGATTTCTTCCTGGGTCGCCGGTTCCAGGGTGGTGTCGACCACGACGCCCTTGTCGGTGTTGATCCCACGCAGGGTCACGGCTTTGCCGATCGGCTTGAGGGTGGAGTTGTGCACCACGCCCTGCGGGTCGGTACGGCGTGGCGCGGCCAGGCTGTAGACCACCAGGTCGATCTTGCCCAGGTCTTTCTTAATGGTGTCGATGGTCAGGCGCTTGATCTCGTCGGAGAACGCATCACCGTTGATGCTCTTGGCGTACAGGCCTTTTTCGACGGCAAACTTCTCGAACGCGGCGCTGTTGTACCAGCCGGCGGAACTCAACTTGCCCTCTTCGCCTTCTTTCTCAAAAAACACGCCCAGGGTGTCGGCGCCGCAGCCAAACGCGGCACTGATGCGCGCGGCCAGGCCATAACCGGTGGAAGCACCGAGGACCAGCACCTTTTTCGGGCCGCCTTCGATGACGCCGTGTTGAGTCACGTAGTCGATCTGTTCCTTGACGTTCGCTTCACAGCCAACAGGGTGAGCGGTCACACAGATGAAGCCACGAACCCGCGGTTTGATGATCATAAAATTTCTGCCTCTTCCAAGGTGCCGAAGGCCAATGGTGGCCATTCAACTTCAATCGTACCGGTCTATGACGTCCAAAAAACCGAAGCGTCACGATAGTCGCAAATCTTCTGTTTACAAAATCCAATCGGCGCCGCGCTTTTCTGCGCATCCCTGCTAACGTCCGGGGTATCGCCACGCGTCCTGCGCCGTTTTCGCAGCAAACGCTATTCGTGAAAATTTGTTCAATCCCTTCACAATTTTGCAATATTTAAAACGCCCAACCGACTGATAACGCCTTATCATGGCGGGGTTGTTTCAATATGTTTCAAAACCCCACCACTCGCAGCCACGGAACCGTACCTGTCGAATGGCGTCCAGCTGGAGCTGAGTTTCATGAGCAAGTCCGCGTTACGCAAGAAAGCAGTGTCGATCGCCTGGGTGCTCGGCGTGCTGCTGTTTATTTTCCTGTTCCCCCTGACCACGGCGGTCTTTCTCGGCCTGGTACTGGTCTGCGGTGTCTATGACTTCCTGCGTAACGGCTTGTATGACCGCGATACCTTCAAGAAATACTTCATCGGCAGCGGCCGCAATACCTGGCTGCTGGCGCCGTTCAACACCCTGTTCGACCTGCTGAGCAGCCGCAATCGCCATGTCTACACGATGCGCGACCTGCCGCCCGCCTGGCGTGAAGACCTGCAACAGGTGATCAACGATGCCATGGCCCACAAGGATGAAATCATCGGCTACCTGGACGAGCGCATGGCCGAGAAGAAACGCGGCATGCTGTTTTTCCAGTGGTATGGCCGCCCGATCGAAACCACCCTGGACATCCCGGAACTGCGTAAAAAGCTGCCGTTCGTGAAGACCATCGGGGTTTCGGTGTTCAACGAAAACCGCTCGACGTCCTTTCACTTCGGGCCCCTGCGCATGATGTTCCGGGTGCTCTACAACATGGCGCCGGCGCCTCACCATGACGGCGTGTATATCCAGGTCGGCAAGCACAAGCATTACTGGCACGACGACCCGCTGTTTATTTTCGATGACACGTTGATGCATGCGTCCTTCAACAAGAACGACGCAAAACGTTACTGCCTGTTCATTGATATCGTGCGGCCGACCTTGCTGCCCTCGGTCCTCAACGCCGTGATCGCGGGTTTTGCCGGCCTGGTATTCACCCTGCGTCGGGTTTTCTACAAAAACTGGAAGCTGATTCAGTAAGTTCTGCGGCATGATGGTGCTGGACGGTGTTTGCGCCCTGCCCGCGAGGCGGCCAGAATAACCGTCTCGTGCGACCGAATTCGGCGCCCACCATTCTCAAGCCATCGCCCCGCTGAAGGGCGCGGTGGCTGCGCTTTCAAGGAACCAGAATGCCCCAACGTCAAGTCATCAACGCCTCCGTCAGCCCCAAGGGCAGCCTCGAAACACTCTCCCAACGTGAAGTCCAGCAACTGAGCGAAGCCGGCTCCGGCAGCATCTATACCCTGTTCCGTCAATGCGCCCTGGCCATCCTCAATACGGGCGCGCATATCGACAACGCCAAGACCATCCTCGACGCCTATAAAGACTTTGAAGTGCGCATTCATCAGCAGGATCGTGGCGTACGCCTGGAACTGTTGAACGCGCCGGCCGATGCGTTCGTCGATGGCGAAATGATCGCCAGCACCCGCGAGATGCTGTTCAGCGCCTTGCGTGACATCGTCTACACCGAGAACGAGCTGGACAGCCAGCGCATCGACCTGAGCAACTCACAGGGCATCACCGACTACGTGTTCCACCTGCTGCGCAATGCGCGCACGCTGCGCCCGGGTGTCGAGCCGAAGATCGTGGTGTGCTGGGGCGGGCACTCGATCAACACCGAAGAATACAAATACACCAAGAAGGTCGGCCACGAACTGGGCCTGCGCAGCCTCGATGTGTGCACCGGCTGCGGTCCCGGCGTAATGAAAGGGCCGATGAAGGGCGCGACCATTTCCCACGCCAAGCAACGCATCACCGGCGGGCGCTACCTAGGCCTGACCGAGCCCGGCATCATCGCCGCCGAAGCGCCGAACCCGATCGTCAACGAGCTGGTGATCCTGCCGGATATCGAGAAGCGCCTGGAAGCCTTCGTGCGCGTCGGCCACGGCATCATCATCTTCCCAGGCGGTGCCGGCACGGCCGAAGAGTTCCTGTACCTGCTGGGTATTTTGATGCACCCGGACAACCGTGGCCTGCCATTTCCGGTCATCCTCACCGGGCCGAAACACGCCGCGCCGTACCTGCAGCAACTGCACGCCTTCGTCGGCGCAACCCTGGGCGAAGCAGCGCAGGCGCACTACCAGATCATCATCGATGACCCGGCCGAAGTGGCTCGCCAGATGACCGCCGGGCTCAAGGCGGTGAAGCAGTTCCGGCGCGAGCGCAACGACGCGTTTCACTTCAATTGGCTGTTGAAGATCGACGAAGGCTTCCAGCGCCCGTTCGACCCGACCCACGAAAACATGGCCAGCCTGCAACTGAGCCACACGCTGCCGCCCCATGAGCTGGCGGCCAACCTGCGCCGTGCGTTCTCAGGAATCGTGGCGGGTAACGTCAAGGACAAGGGCATTCGCCTGATCGAACAGAACGGCCCGTACGAGATCCACGGCGACCCGGCCATCATGCAACCGCTGGACGAGCTGCTACAGGCCTTCGTCGCCCAGCACCGCATGAAGTTGCCAGGCGGCGCGGCCTATGTGCCGTGCTACCGCGTGGTGCAATAAACCGGCACTGCGGTCGGCCATGGTTTGTATCGCTGGGGACCCGATGGAAGGGTGTGAGTGACGTTCGGTCCAGGGTTTGACCTGTTCGGACTCACCCATATCCAGAAAGCGGCCCAGGCAATCGTGGAGTGGGGGCGGGTACTGGAGACCCTGCTGCCCACCCGCGATCGCAGCGTTGCGGCAGCGAGCAGGCTTTGGTAAAACCGCATCTTCCCTTGATCCAGAGAACGCCTCACGTGCGCACGCTTCTTCTCGCAGCCCTGGTCATGACGCCGACCCTCGTCCTGGCTGACACCATCGCCTGGCCCGACTTGCCGCCCACCTGCTTTGTCAGCGGCCGCTCCGCCACGAGTGCGGATGTCGACAGCGGGTGTGCCGCCTTCCTGATCAATGTCAAAGGCCAGGCGGCGGGCACCCCGATCAAAGTGGATATTCCCCAGTACGCCATGCATGTGGATGAAACGACCGGCAAGGAAACCCCGGTGATCCTCATCCAGGCCGAGGAAAACGGTGAGGTCAAGGCCGTGGGCTATCGGGAACTGGGCACCGACCAACTGGGGGCGGCACTGTTGCGGGAGGTTCGGCTCCTGGGTACGAAGAAGCCGACCTAGGCAGGGCTTCAGCGAACCCAGCCACCCACCTGCCAGTGGAAACCGTCATTGCGTTGCACCCAGTGCGGATGCACGTAGCGATAGCCTTCGCGCACCGGCTCCCAATGGCCATGCACCGCGACGTAGCGCCCACCGTCCCAACGCCAGTAACCGCGCGACCATATATAGCCGTAGCGTGGCGCAGGCTCGACTTCAATCACTTGAACCGGCGGCGGCTGTGGCGCGACCACCTCGACATACTCACGTTGCACCGGGCGCCGCTCATGCACGACACGCTCTTGCACACACCCGGATGCGGCGACAACCATGGCCGCCAATGCTGCATAACGTAACAACATACAAACCCCTCGGGCGCTAACACCCAACACCTGTATCAGTAAAAAATGCCCCCTGGTTCCAGCCGCGCTCCTGCATGGCCTGGGTTCTTTTTTAACAGGTGGTGTCTGTCAGGTTGCTGAACCCACTCGCCTCAAAAAGCGCACGCGACGGCCGGTCGCTTCAGGCGTACCCGCAACACCGCGGCGTTTGCACCTCTTCGCCCTCATGCCGGGCCGAAACGCTCCAGCACCGCCTCGACAAACCCTCGCAACTTGGCGGTACGCTGGCGGTGGGCGGTGTAGACCAGATGCATTGGCCGGCTGGGAGCCTCGAAGTCCGGCAGCACCTGCACCAACTCGCCCCTGGCCAATGCCGCGCGCAGAAAGTCTTCCGGGCCCAGGACGATGCCAAAACCGTCCAGCGCGGCTGTCATCAACGCCCGGCTTTCATTGATCTGCAACCGGCTGGCGACCTTCACTGTGTGCGGTGTCGAGCCTTGGTAAAACACCCATTCGCGATCCGCGGGGCGTGACCAGAAGGCGTAGCCCAGGCATTCGTGGTGCTCCAGGTCGGCCGGCGCCAGCGGCATGCCGCGGGCCGCCAAGTACGCCGGCGCCGCGCAGACCACCAGGCGGTAAGGCGCCAGTGGCCGGGCGGTCAAACCGGTGGTGGCCAGCGGGCCGATGCGAAACGCCGCCTCATAGCCCTCCTCCACCAAATCGACGAAACGATCCGTGAGGTGCAGGTCGATTTGCACCTGCGGGTTATCGCGCAAAAAAGCGGTAATCAGCGGCATCAGGCTGTAGGAGCCGAAAGTGACCGGCGCGGTGATTTTCAGCTTGCCACGCGGCGTGTCATTCATGATCTGCGCCAGGGAATCAGCCGCCTCGGCCTCTGTCAGGATATGTTTGCACCGCTCGTAATACGCGCTGCCCAACTCGGTGAGGCTTTGTCGACGCGTGGTGCGGTTGAGCAAGCGCGCGCCCAGGCGCTGCTCCAACGCGGCAACGTGTTTGGCCACCATCTGCGCCGACATGTTCAAGCGCTCGGCAGCGCGGGCGTATGAGCCCAACTCGGCGGCGACCACAAAGGCATTCATGCTGGATAGACGGTCCATCATTCCCTACTCCCAGTAACAACACCCACGCCATAACAATTATTTATCGCCAAACAGTTGCCAATCATCATAACGGCTCCCCTGTTCAAAAGGAGCAAGACCATGAAGATTGGCGTGATTGGCGCGGGCTTTATCGGGCGTGCCGTGGCCCAGCTGGCTTTAGCTGCCGGGCATGAGGTGATGCTGAGCAACTCCCGTGGCCCGCAGACCATGAGCAGCGTGCTCAGCGGTATTCGCGGCGTCAAAGTGGGCAGTGCGCAAGATGCCGCGCAGTTCGGTGACGTGGTGCTGGTGGCGATTCCGTTTGAGCATTACCGCAGCATTCCCGCGCAGTGGCTGGAGGGCAAGACAATATTGGATCCCAACAACTACTACCCCGAGCGTGACGGGCATTTCCCCGCGCTCGACCGTTTTGAAACCACCACCAGCCGGCTGCTCGCCGAGCATTTTTCCCATTCGAAGGTGGTCAAGGTGTTCAATGCGATCTTCGCGACCGACCTGACCGAGCACGCCCGCCCCCACGGTGCCCCTGACCGCCGCGCATTGCCGGTGGCCGCCGATGATGCTGGCGCGAAAGCCCAGGTGATCGGCTTACTCGACGAGCTGGGCTTCGATGCCGTGGACGCCGGCAACCTGGATGAAAGCTGGCGGTTCGAGCGCGCCAAACCGGCGTATTGCGTGCCGCTGGACAAGGCCGGGTTGAGGACGGCCCTGGCCGCGGCCGAGCGCACGGTTGAACTGCCTCCGGTCAGCCGGGAGCACACCCACAGTTAAACAGCCGCGCACAAAAAGCCCGCTGACCGTTACCGGTTCAGCGGGCTTTTTAAGCGTTACCTGATATCAGGCGTTGCTTACAGCGCCAGGTCAGACGCTGGCTTGCTCGGCGCGGCCGCAGGCTTGGCAGCCTCGGTGGCTTTTGGAGCAGTCAGTTGCGGAATCGCAGGCGGTGGGGTCAGTTGCAGGATACCGGCGGTGTAGGCCCATTCCTTGGCAACAGCTTCAGGACTGTCGTTCAGCTTGGTGCCGTAGCTTGGCACGATCTGGTGCAGTTTTGTCTGCCACTCAGGGGTCGCAACCTTGTCCTTGAACACTTTCTGCAGCACGGTCAGCATGATCGGCGCCGCAGTCGATGCGCCTGGCGATGCACCCAACAGGCCGGCAATGGTGTTGTCGGCGGAGCTGACCACTTCGGTACCGAGTTTCAGGACGCCGCCCTGCTCTTCGTCACGCTTGATGATCTGCACGCGCTGACCGGCTTGCCATAGGCGCCAGTCTTCTTTCTTGGCGTTCGGGAAGTACTCTTTCAGGGCGTTGTAGCGGTCGTCATCCGACAGCATCAGTTGGCCGGCAAGGTACTCGACCAGCGGGTATTCACGAATACCGACTTTGGTCATTGGCCAGATGTTGTGGGTGGTGGTGCTGGTCAGCAGGTCCAGGTACGAGCCTTCTTTCAAGAACTTGGTCGAGAAGGTCGCGAATGGGCCAAACAGGATCACGCGCTTGCCATCCAGCACGCGGGTGTCCAGGTGCGGAACCGACATCGGTGGCGCGCCAACCGAAGCTTTACCGTAGGCCTTGGCCAGGTGCTGCTCGGCAATGGCCGGGTTATCGGTGACCAGGAACGAGCCGCCAACCGGGAAGCCCGCGTATTCCTTGGCTTCCGGAATGCCCGACTTCTGCAGCAGGTGCAGGGCACCGCCGCCAGCGCCGATGAACACGAACTTGGCATCGGTTTCAGTCTTGGTGCCGTCTTTCAGGTTTTTGTAGCTGACACGCCACGAACCGTCGGCGTTCTTGGTGATGTCCTGCACTTCGCTCGACAGTTTCAGGTCGAACTTCGGCGTGGTTTGCAGGTGAGCGACGAACTGGCGGGTGATCTCGCCGAAGTTCACGTCGGTGCCGATCGGGGTCCAGGTGGCCGCGATTTTCTGGTTCGGGTCACGCCCTTCCATCATCAACGGAACCCATTTGGCGATCTGCGCCGGGTCTTCGGAGTACTGCATGCCGGCGAACAGCGGGCTCGCCTGCAGGGCTTCGTAGCGCTTCTTGAGGAACTTGATGTTGTCATCGCCCCACACAAAGCTCATGTGCGGTGTGGAGTTGATGAACGAACGCGGGTTCTTCAGCACGCCCTGCTGGACCTGCCAGGACCAGAACTGACGGGAGATCTGGAACGCTTCGTTGATCTCGACCGCTTTCGGGATCTCAACGTTGCCGTTCTTGTCTTCCGGGGTGTAGTTCAGCTCAGCCAGGGCCGAGTGACCGGTACCGGCATTGTTCCAGCCGTTGGAGCTTTCTTCGGCGACGCCGTCGAGGCGCTCGACCATTTCCATCGACCAGCCTGGTTCCAGCTCATTGAGCCATACACCCAGGGTCGCACTCATGATGCCGCCGCCGATCAGCAGCACATCGACTTTCTTTGCCTCTTCCGCGTGAACGGACGTGATCCCCATCGACAAAGCCAGCCCCAGCAGGGCCGTGTTTACTTTCTTAAACATCGGTAGCACCTATGATAAAACGCCATCCGCCCCACTGCCCCTGATGATGGGCAACCCTCGTTCACGCTGCGCCAGGCAACGCACGAGGGGTTTGCGCATTCACTTCAAGACCGCAGGGTGGGCACACAAGGCCGACGTATCGACCTCACTTTTATGTCCCTTCTGCGCTGACTTCTTATCATTATTGGCTTCAGCTACCTGGGCGACAGCCGACCGCCGGGACGTATACGGGTGTACGTACCGGGGAAAGACCAGACCAAGATGGCGCGCAGAATATCACGCTAAACGGCGTTTATGCGTCGTTTGGCCAATTGACAGCTCTAAATCGCGGGTTTTGCCGCGCCGCTGTCAAGCGTGGCAAGCGCGACGTGGGGTCACAGGGTGTTTAATCAAACTGAACTCTGTCAAAAAAGGCTGTTCTAGACACCTTCGTCGCTGCTTGCGTAGCATCGGCGGCTGTCCTTCGTGCCGTTCATCCCAATAGAGTTACCCATGACTATCCAGCAAACACCCGGGCACGTGCTGCCCGCGCGCAGTGCCGCCAAAATGGAAGCTGCCATGGCCGTGGGCGCCTTCGCGATCGGTACTGGCGAATTCGCCATCATGGGCCTGATGCCCGACATCGCCCGCAACTTGAACCTGAGTGAACCCCAGGTCGGTCACGCCATCAGCGCCTACGCCCTGGGCGTGATGGTCGGCGCACCGCTGCTGGCCATCCTCGGCGCCAAGCTGCTGCGTAAACATATGCTGTTGTTGCTGATGGGCCTGTACGCCCTGGGCAACCTCGCCACCGCCTTCACCCCGACCTTCGGCTCGCTGGTCGCCTTCCGCTTCATCAGCGGCCTGCCCCACGGCGCCTACTTCGGCATCGCCGCCGTGGTCGCCTCCAGCATGGTGCCCAACCACAAACGCGCCGGCGCCGTGGCGCGGGTCATGATGGGCCTGACCCTGGCCATGCTGCTCGGCAACCCCATCGCGACCTTCCTCGGCCAACACCTGGGCTGGCGTTCTGCATTTGCCTTGGTCAGCGTGATAGCCCTCCTCACCATCGCCCTGGTCTGGCAATTCGTCCCCCACCGCCACGACGAACAACGCAGCGACCCGCGCAAGGAACTGCGCGCCTTCACCAAACCCCAAGTGTGGATGGCGCTGTCGATTGGCGCCATCGGTTTTGCCGGGATGTTCTGCGTATTCAGCTACCTGGCGCCGACCATGCTGGAAGTGACCAAAGTCTCGCCACAATGGATTCCATTTGGCCTGGCGGCGTTTGGCGTCGGTGGAATTATCGGCAACATCGCCGGCGGCAAGCTGTTTGATCGCATGCAGTTTCGCGCGGTGGGCTGGATTCTGGTGTGGTCGATGGCGGTGCTGTTGTTCTTCTCCTTCGCGGCCTCATCGCTATGGGGCGTGCTGCTGAGCATGGGCCTGGTGGGCACCATGGTGTCGCTGGCCGCACCGTTGCAGATCCGCTTGATGGATATTGCCCATGAGGCACCGAGCCTGGCAGCCGCGTCGAACCACGCGGCGTTCAACCTGGCGAATGCACTGGGGCCGTGGTTTGGGGGGATGGCGATTACGGCTGGGTATGGGTGGACCAGTACTGGCTACATCGGCGCGGCAACGGCACTGGTTGGCCTGGGCATTTACCTGGTCGCGCGGCGCATGCAGGGTGGGCACTAATAAAGCCCACCCGCTCGCTCCATCGCGCTATCAGTCGTCGTGCAGCATGCCCGAGCTGTACTGGCGGCAGCTACTACTCACCTTACTTGGCATTGCTGGGGTTATGACCATCAAGCGATTGGGCTCCCAGGGAAAAACACGTGCTGGTGCTGAGGCCTGAACAGGCGCTCAGCGCCATCGTACCGATGATCAGCATGGCCTTGACGCGCTTCAGCGCATTTTTAGATCCCGGTTGGCCAAAACGTGAGCGATTATGCAGTTCGGATGATCGTATGCCGGTGAGTGCTCAGAAATCAGGAAACTTCTATCAGCCGCAGTCGGGTTTCAGGTTTGAATGAGCCGGGCCCGTTAATAGGCTCCCGCTGAATAGGAATGGCTCACATCTTTCAGTTTTTAGATTCAAAAATGGCATATTGAACACTTTCATTTTACAATTCGAAAAATGTAAAAATAGGAATTTTTCGTGAGCAGTCTAACGAAACCAAACACGCGTACTTGTAATGATGAAATAGACTTGTTGCCTATTCTTCTTTCTTTATGGACAAGTAAAAAAACCATCATCGCCACTACTTTAGCGGGCGTCGCCATTTCGCTAGGGGCCTATGCAACCTCACCCGAACAATGGGTTGCCAGCACTTATATCACCAAGCCTTCACTTTATAGTTTCTATAAAGAAGTGCCGATCAAAGACGCTCAGACCATCGTTCCCCCTCAAGCATCGGAAGCCAAGCTCTACAGCTCCATACAAAACGATGCGTTCTATACCGCCATGGGAATCATGGCGTCCAGATCCATCGCACTGAAAGAGGCTGCGCCCAAGACGGGCAAGAATGAGCCTGTTCTGTACATCGCGTCCGCCAGCGCTGCCACTCAGCAACTGGCTGTCAGCCAGCTGCAATCTGCGCTGGGCGCAGCCAACGTTGAAGCAATCGCCCTCAACCTTCCCACCCTCAAGCCAACGGACAGTCTGCGTGCTTTCAATGCACTCGATGAAGTTAAAACTGCCAACAATAAAAGCCTGAACAAATACGCTTTTCTAGGCGCATTTCTAGGTTTTTTCCTGGGCAGCTTATTCGTAGTAGGCAGGTTTTTAAAACGACAGCACCAACCATCCGTCTGATCGTGAAAACGACTACGCGAATTCTTTAATCAAGTAATAAATAGTACCGGCCAACAGTGAAGCAATAAAAACAATAAACAATTTCGCGGAAAAAGTCGTTTTCATCAAAAATACTTCAGCAACGTAAAATAATGGCCTACAGCCATTATTGCACTACGCTTCGTTTTTTTCACGATAATTTTTATCGGGGGACTCGATGGTTTTCCGCAGGTGAAAGAGGGGCTATTGGCATAGGACGCTCCTTGCGAAAGATCATAGGAACGGCCGTGCTGGCGCCATGGAAATGTCGAGGGGTACAGGTTGGTCTACGTTACCAAAGAAAGCGCCTCACTCCCCCCTGCTCCACCCGGTTCCAAGGGTAGCCACTGCTGCGCTGAACCTTTACGAACAAGGTGGATATCGAGGGCGAGCGATTACTGGCTGACGGATGTGCTGGCACGCTTTTATGAAAACGAATCAAGCGTTCTTCTCGGCTCTATCCTGCCCAACAGCACTGTTTTACCACGACAACTACGTATGTAAGATTAGGCCTCTTTACATCAGACAGAACTGGCAATCACAACGACAAGGAAGGGTGTGAAATCATGAAGTGGTACTTACTCACAGCTGGCGCTCTGCTTCTTAACGGCTGCAGCTACGAAAAGACCAACCTGCGCAACGATACCGAAGCGGCTAAGTACGATCCCGCCGCCAGTGCTCGTATTCGCATCTTCTCCGCACCAGAAAAACCGGCCTCCTACATCCCCGGAAAAACCTGCGAAGCCTATTACAATCACCCGGAGAACGGCCGCCTGCAGGGGAGTATCGCTACGCGTTACCATGATCCAAAACAGCGCTATATCCTATGGCGCGGCTCCGATGTGCTAGGCATGAAGGCTGAGGACTACCAGAACCGCGTGATTGGCATGCCCGCCACCGCACATACAAACGCCACTAAATCCGACCGGCTCGGCTACGACGAATTCGTACTCCCCGCAAACCAGCCGGTGTTGGTCGACATCAGCTACAAAACCGATAACGGCTACTGTTATCCGCCCACCATCCAGTTCGTCCCAAAGGCCGGGAAGGATTACGAGGCCAGTCTCGAATTTATCAAGCAGAACTTTATGTCTTCCAAATGCTCCATCGCCCTGGTCGAACTCAGCGGTGCAGGTCTCCAACAAGAAACCCGCCCCGTCTCAACCAGTTACTGCGGCAACGATGGCCACGGACGCTACTTCACCGTCACCCCATGAGCCTCCCCTGCGACAGGCTCAGGGGATAAGGCACTCAAATGACCTGCTCCTGGCCAGTCAGCGCATCTCTGACCGCTCAGCTACCCCATCAGTCATCATGCAGCAACCCTGAGCCATACTCACCATAACTGCTACCGAGCCCACTGCCACCGAAACTCATTTTGGCGGCCTTGTTGGGGCTGTGGTCACCAAATGCTTGGCATCCCCCTGAAAAACAAGGGTCGCGGCTCACGCCCGACGAACCCGACGAACAAGCACCCAACAGCAGCGTGCCAGCAATCATCATCACTTTGACAAGGTTAGAGATCATTTTTCAGTTCCCTGTGGCCTGGAGGCGCGAGGAGCCTCGCTCAGGAGGAGCGTAGACCTCAAAAGCGCAGGGAACCATGAAACTTTGCGGGGTGACAGGGTGGGTTCAGGTTGCCGCCTTGAGGCAAGGCGGCGGGGTTGGGTGTCAGGCTGCGACTGTGCCGACCTGAGCGCGACTTGCTCCTGGGCTCGGTCGACAAGCAGCGCGCTCAGGTCTATTAGCTGTTGAGTAGTGAATGGCGCGGAACACGCCTCCCCGACACCCACGATGCATCCCTGATAAACTGCGCCACATTCGCCTCGCTAACTCAGATCCCCCATGCCCCTACAAACCGCCCCACTCTCCCGCCGCTTCTCCGTCGCCCCGATGATGGACTGGACCGACCGCCACTGCCGGTTCTTCCTGCGCCTGCTCTCCAAGCACGCCCTGCTCTACACCGAGATGGTCACCACCGGCGCAATCCTCCATGGCGACCATGACCGCTTCCTGCGCCATAACGAAGCCGAGCACCCTCTGGCGCTCCAGCTTGGCGGCAGTGTCCCCGCTGACCTGGCCGCTTGTGCGCGTATGGCCGAGGCCGCTGGCTACGACGAAGTGAATCTGAACGTCGGCTGCCCGAGCGATCGGGTGCAGAACAATATGATCGGCGCGATCCTGATGGCTCACCCGGCCTTGGTGGCCGATTGTGTGAAGGCGATGCGCGATGCGGTGTCGATTCCGGTGACGGTCAAGCACCGCATCGGGATCAATGGGCGGGACAGTTATGCCGAGTTGTGTGACTTTGTCGGGACGGTGAAGGACGCGGGCTGCAGCAGTTTTACGGTGCATGCTCGGATTGCGATTCTGGAAGGGTTGTCGCCAAAGGAGAACCGCGACATTCCACCCTTGCGCTATGACGTGGCGGCGCAGTTGAAGCAGGACTTCGCTGAGTTGGAGATTATTCTCAACGGCGGCATCAAGACGCTGGAGCAGTGTCATGAACATTTGCAGACGTTTGATGGGGTGATGCTGGGCCGGGAGGCTTATCACAATCCGTATCTGCTGGCGGAGGTGGATCAGCAGTTGTTTGGCAGTGAAGCGCCGGTGATCAGCCGGGCGGAGGCGTTGGCGCAGTTGCGGCCTTATATCGCTGAGCATTTGGCGGCGGGTGGGGCGATGCATCATGTGACGCGGCATGTGTTGGGGTTGGGCACCGGTTTCCCTGGGGCGCGCAGATTCAGGCAGTTGTTGTCGGTGGATATTCATAGGGCTGCGGATCCGTTGGCATTGTTGGATCAGGCAGGGGCGTTGTTGGAAGGGCGTTGATTGGATAGCTTGCAGGGCGTTGGTTGGTTATTGATGAACTGACACACCTATATCGGGGGCAAGCCTCCTCCCACATTGGGTGCGGTGCATACCAGGGAAGGCGTCAGTTGGCATGAAGGCGCTATCCAAGTGTTATCGGGCAATTGGGTTGAACCTGTGGGCCGTTCTGGCCTCCTATTCAGCAGCAAGGCCCGTCATTCAAACGGCTGTTTTCAGGTTGTTGCCCTCGCAAACGATCGAACGCATTTGCGCCCTTGAGCGCCTGTCGGCGCTCGGGTAATGTCATCAGACCCATAGGACAGAGCACGCCCATGACTTCCAAGCTGGAACAACTCAAGCAGTTCACCACCGTCGTAGCCGATACCGGCGATTTTTCCACCCTCGCCAAGCTCAAGCCGCAAGACGCCACCACCAACCCTTCCCTGCTGCTCAAGGCCGCCTCCATTCCGGGCTATGCCAAGCTGCTGGATGAGTGTGTGCAGGACTGCAACGGTGATGTCGGCCTGGCCAGCGACCGGTTTGCGGTAGCGGTGGGTCAAGAGATTCTCAAAGTGGTACCAGGCCGTATTTCCACCGAAGTGGATGCCCGCCTGTCGTTCGACACTGACGCCGTACTCAAGCGCGCGCACCGTCTGATCGACCTGTATGACAAGGCCGGCGTCGGCCGCGACCGCGTATTGATCAAGATCGCCTCCACCTGGGAAGGCATCCGCGCGGCGGAGAAGCTGGAAAAAGAAGGCATCCAGACCAACCTGACCCTGCTGTTCTCGTTTGCCCAGGCTGTGGCTTGCGCGGAAGCGGGTGTGTTCCTGATTTCGCCATTCGTAGGCCGGATCTACGATTGGTACAAAAAAGCCAATGGCAACGACTACACCGGCTCGGATGATCCTGGCGTGCAGTCGGTGACGCGCATCTACAACTACTACAAGGCCAACGGCTACAAGACCGTGGTGATGGGTGCGAGCTTCCGTAACCTGAGTCAGATCGAAGAGTTGGCTGGGTGTGATCGCCTGACGATCAGCCCGGACCTGTTGGAGAAGCTGGCGGCGGATGAAGGCAAGCTGGAGCGCAAGTTGTCGCCTGGCCATGCCGGAGAGGCGCGGGTACATTTGACTGAAGCGCAGTTCCGTTGGGAGTCCAACGAGGATGCAATGGCGACTGAGAAGCTGGCAGAGGGTATTCGTCAGTTTGCTCGGGACCAGGAGAAGCTTGAGGCGCTGTTGTCCGCCAAGCTGTAAACGGACAGAGACGGCAAAAAGGGCGGTACCTGTGAGGGTACCGCCCTTTTTTGTATCGATCGCAAGCCGATCTCAGTTCAACTGTGGGAGGGGGGTTGCTCCCGATGGCGGTGGGTCAGCGAGGAATACATGGCCTGACATTGCGCTATCGGGGGCAAGCCCCCTCCCACATTTGGAATGTGTTCTACAGAGGGATCAGTGACGCTCGAGGGCGTTGACGAGGTCGTGGAAGGCTTCGCGGTTGGACTCGTTGAGGCCCATCAGGATTTTGTGCGCTTCCAGTACCTTGACCCGCACAACCTCCTCGGACTGGTCCTGGACCGGCAGGTCGGTGAGGCATTCCGGGCAAGGGATCGGGCGGTCAACGATGTTGAACACCTGGTCGAAGCCCATGGACTGCAGCAGCCGGGTGATGTCTTCGTGGGTGGTGACGACGGTGGGCAACAGGCCGACCTTCTGCCGAGACAGAATGGACAACTTGGCCAACAGCCCAAGGGTGGTGCTATCGATGCTGCGGGTTTCGGTCAGATCGATCACGATCGCCGAGAAGTTCAGCGCTGTGAAAATCCGCTCAATCGTCGCATCCAGCGCCGAACACAAGGTCAGGCGCACTTCACCGACAAACTTCAGGACAAAGGTCCCGTCTTGCTCGGCAAATTGGATTCTTCCGGTACTCATCAAAGATTCCTGCTCAACACCAATAGGGCGATATCATCCGGCATCTCCCCTAGCGTGGCCAATCCAAAAACCTGCCGCAGGCCATCCAGGCTGCCGCCCGCCGACTTGACCCGTTGGGGCAAGGCGGCTTCTTTCTCTTTGAGTGTAGGCTCTGGAAGAAGGTCCAGGATGCCATCGGACATCAGCGTCAGGCTGAAGGTCGGTGGCAGCTCCAGGATGTGGTCTTCATAGGTGGCTTCATTGAACAAGCCAACGGGCAGACCCCGTCCTTCCAGGTAGCGCACACTGTCAGGTGTGTACAAAACCGGCATCGGCAGGTGACCACCAATGCTGTAGGTCAAAAGACCGGTTTCTTCATCGATCACGCCGCCCACCATCGTCACGTGCTTGCCCAGCTTGCAGCTGATCAAGCCTCGGTTGATGTGGCCCAGCACCTCGGAGGGAGTGAACTCCGGCAAGGTGCCATTGCGCTTGGATTCAAACAACAGCCGTGTGGTCATGAATTTCAACAACACGGTCACAAAAGCGGAGGAAGCACCGTGGCCAGAGACATCGGCCAGGTAGAACGCCACGCGGCGCTCGTCGACACGGAAATAGTCGACAAAATCACCCGACAGGTACAACGACGGAATGATCTGGTGCGCAAACTTGAACTCGTCGATGGTCCAGGGGCTGACCGGGAGCATGTTCATCTGCACCTGGCGACCGGCGTTCTGGTCCTCCTGGAGCAGGTTCAGGCTGGCTTCGAGTTCACGGTTGGCGGTTTCGAGCTTTTCGCGGTAACGCTGGTTTTCCAGCAGCAGGCGTGCACGATCCAGGGCACGACGCACCGAGTGCTCCAGCACCGCCAGGTCTTCCAGGGGCTTGATCAGGTAATCGGCGGCGCCCAGGCGCAAGGCCTCGACAGCATCGTTCATGACCCCGGCGCCGGACACGACAATCACCGGCGTCTGCGGGGCGCGCTCGGTCACCTGGCGGATCAGCTCGAGGCCGCCCATCTGGGGCATGCGCAGGTCGCAGATCACGAGGTCGGGCTGGTCGCTCTCGAATACCTGGAGACCCTGTTGGCCATTGCTGGCCTGCAGGACGCTGAACCCACTGTCTTCCAAATAGGCCGCAAGGCTTGCGCGCACTACTTCGTCGTCATCGATTATCAGCAGCGTGGCACTGGTTTTTTGCATGTGGGCAAACGGCGCCAGAATTAGGTTGGCGTAGGCGACTCGGCAAAGGCCGGGCTCACTCTACTGGATTCGCTTTCTAGCCTCTCTGTCCTACAAAGCATAGGCTTTTTGCCCACGCACAACTGTAAAGCAGAGGTGCCCTTCTAAGGCGCAGACGGTACTCCCATCCGCCTGGTGTTTCAAGCTCATGCCGATGGTCGCCGGGCGTCTTTACATCGCAAATCACCGGGAGTTATAAGAACCCTTAAAACCACAACACAATGTAAGGATGGAAGCTGTGAGCGAATACGAGCGCGACTACGCTGAAAAACGCGACTTCATCCGCATGCGAGTGGATGCCGACGTGGCGTTGATCCACGCGGGCCAAGAGATTGCCGGGGTTTGCGTGGACCTTTCCAGCTCCGGGATGCAGGTGCAGGCACCGCGTCAGTTCAACGTGGGAGACCTGCTCACCGTGCGCATTGATTCAGAGCACGCGGCTCTCAAAGGCCTGGAGGCTGACACCGAAGTGGTATGGACCAAAACGGCAGGCGAAGAGCAACAACTGGGGCTTAAGATCTTGAAAATGCGCTGAAACCGCACATAAAAAAGGCGACCGCCAGGGTCGCCTTTTTTTCATTTCAAAATATCACAGCTTAAAAGTCGTCGACGACCTTGCCGTCCTTGACCTTGAACTCGCGGTTCTGCAGGTAGGCGTTACGAATAAAGGTGTACTTGTCGCCGGTGATCAGCTTCTCGCTCTCGAGCAGGCTGGCGCGGGTATCGACGATATTCAGGCCCATGGTGCTGTTGCGCCAGCCGATATCGTTCATATAGCGATATGGCTGGGTGTAGGTGTCCACATACTTGGACGGCGCATCGCGCAGGGTGCTTGGACCCAGCAACGGCAGCATCACGTATGGGCCACTGCCCACGCCCCAGTAACCCAGGGTCTGGCCGAAGTCTTCATCGCTGCGCTTGAGCCCCATTTTGGTGCCGACATCGATAAAGCCCAGCACGCCGAAGGTGGTGTTCATCAGCAAGCGAGCGGTGTCCACGCCAGCGGCGTGCGGCTTGAGCTGCAACACGTTGTTGGCCAGGTTGCCGACATCGCCGATGTTGCGGAAGAAATTGTGCACGCCGTCTTGCATGAATTGCGGGGTCACAAACTGATAGCCCTGGGCCAATGGCTTGAGGGCGTAGGTATCAACGGTGTCGTTGAAAGTGAAGATCGGGCGGTTGACGCTTTCCCATGGGTCATCTTCCGACGCTGCCTGTGCGGCGAATGGCACCAGCAGGACAGTGGCACACACCGACAACTGAGCGAAGTAGTGGCTCCA
The DNA here is from genome assembly GCF_029457515.1 of Pseudomonas sp. G11. Classification (NCBI taxonomy): domain Bacteria; kingdom Pseudomonadati; phylum Pseudomonadota; class Gammaproteobacteria; order Pseudomonadales; family Pseudomonadaceae; genus Pseudomonas; species Pseudomonas sp. G11. Next base: position 2,049,757 of record NZ_CP120377.1, on the reverse strand, counting down.
GCGCATAGCTTTTGCTCCTTGAATGGTCTGTCATGGGCGCTATGCCCTGAATAAGGCCGTCAGTATATGACGGAAGTGTGGATTTAGGCAGCTGCCAAGAAACGACAGGCTCTGAAATGGACAATTTTCCTACAATTAACGCCAGTGTCATCGACTTGTCATCCCACCCCGATAGCGTTGGAGCTATTTCAGGGATGTAGAAATGCCTCACGCCGAAATTGCCGTCGCCACCGCTCCCGCCTTGACTGCCGTGTTATTTGGCCTGAGTGGCTGCCTGGTGGATTTCGGTTCCCAGGCGCGCACCGATTCGTTCTCCCCGCATTCCGAAGTTACGCCCGGCGCGCTGAAGATTCTGCGTAGCCTGAAAGAGCAAGGCGTGCCCTGCGCCTGGCTGGATGAATTGCCACCCTCGGTGACCACCCCGCTGGCTGCGGCCCTGCCCGATTGGGTCAAGGCCGCATCCCCCTCCTCCATCCGCTGGCCGGCGCCCCATGCGTGCTGGCAAGCGCTGATGGAATTGAATATCCCACGCCTGGAAGGCTGCGTGCTGGTCAGCGGCGAGCCGCGCTTGCTGCAATCGGGCCTGAATGCCGGGTTGTGGACCATCGGCCTGGCGTCCTGCGGTTCACTGTGCGGCCTGGCGCCCGAGCAATGGCAGGCGCTGACCGAGCAGCAGCGCGAATACAAGCGCGGCAAGGCTACCGTGGCACTGTATGGGTTGGGGGTGCATTCGGTGATCGATCATCTCGGCGAGCTCGGCACCTGCCTGGCGGACATCAGCCTGCGCCAGCTCAAAGGCGAGAAGCCCTGATCGAGATCATGCACATTCGGCCCCGGTGGATTAATCTACCGGTCAGTCCGTAGACCTTTCTCGGCGTGCCGTGGTCTATGCCAGTGCCTATCGATAAAAGGAAGAACGCCATGCCTGCCCGCGAAAAATTGCAAGAACAGGTCAATATCCTGCGCGAGCAACTGGAACAGGAACCGCCGCTGCCAGCCGAAAAACGTGAAGCGCTGGAAGCCTTGCTCGCCAAGTTCGAAGTACAACTGGAGCTGGAACCGGCCACCCAGCCACCTAGTATTTCCGACGATGTGAGTCAAGCTGCCATAGAGTTCGACGCTGAGCACCCGGTGATTTCCGGGACATTGCGAAATATTATGATCACCTTGGGCAATATGGGCATCTGACCCGACCCCAAGCCAGACACAGAACCAAAATGTGGGAGGGGCAAGCCCCCTCCCACACGTGTTTACTGACGGGCCAGGCGCACGTTCTGGAACGCCACATCCTCAGTACTGCGGTACGGATTGATATCCAACCCACCCCGCCGCACATAGCGCGCATACACCGTCAGCTTCTCTGGCTTGAGCAAACGCTGCAGGTCGAGAAAGATCCGCTCCACGCACTGCTCATGGAAATCTGAGTGTTGGCGAAAGCTCACCAGGTATTCCAACAGGCTGGCGTGATCCAGCGCCGCCCCTCGATATTCCACCGCCACGCTGCCCCAATCGGGCTGGCTGGTGACCGGGCAGTTGGATTTGAGCAAGTGGCTGTGCACACTTTCCTCCACCACACGCGAATCGTCGCAACGCAGCAGTTCCGGGCGCGGGTGCTCGTAGTTGCTGACGCTGATATCCAGATCATCGATGCAAGTGCCCGGCAGGGCCACCACGCCTTCGGCTTCCACCTCGCCCAGGCTGCGGATGCGCACGCCCACCGGTCTGCCGGCTGCGGCGCTGAGATCGGTGCGCAACGTGGCTTCCAGGCTCTGCGTGTCGGCAAACGCGGTCTGGTTCAGCGAGTTGAGGTACAGCTTGAAGGACTTGGACTCGATGATATTCGGCGAGTCAGCCGGAATACTGAATTCACCGATGGCCACCACCGGCTTGCCCGAGGGCAGCAGCCAGGACAATTCGAAGCAGTTCCAGAAGTCCACGCCTTTGTACGGCAGGGTCTCGGCGCTGAGGCCCAGTTCGGCCCACTTGGCGGCGCGCGGAATCGGGAACAGCAACGAAGGGGTGTAGGTGGAGATGTATTCACTGGACTTGCCCAGCGGCGAATGTTCGGCAGCGGGATGCATGGCGGAAACCTGGCTAAATAAACCGCGCCAGTCTACCAGCCTTTGCCCCCGCCCTTAACAAGCGCTCATTCGACGTTGAGCTTGCCGACCATGCCCGCCTGGTAATGCCCGGGTATGTTGCAGGCGAACTCCAGGCCAGTGGCCTTGGTGAACGTCCAGATCAGCTCGGCGGTTTTGCCGGGCTCGACCAGCACGCTGTTAGGGTCATCGTGCTTCATGCCCCCCATACCACCCATGCCGCCCATATCACCGTGCCCCATGGCGCTGTGATCCATCTTGCCCATACCGGTGGTATTCAGCATGCCGCTGGCCTGCATCTGTAGCATTTCCTTCTGGTGCTCGGCATGCATCGCGGCATCACCCAGGTTGAATTCGTGGAGCAACTGGCCCTTGTTGACCAGCACAAAGCGCACGGTCTCACCGGCCTTTACGTCCAACGACTTGGGCGAAAAGGAAATATCCTGCAATGTAACTTCCACGGTGCGCGTGGCCTTGTCGGCAGCCGCTGGCTGGCCAAATGCATAGGTGTGAGCCGTTTCAGCCGCCGCCCCGAAACTCAAGGCCAACAGGCAGCCCGCTAACAACAGGGGGTTACGCAATACCATCTCAATTCTCCAAAGGTGTGGGATCAGCCTGGATAGCACTCTAAGATGACCTCGCTGCCAGCCAGCTGACTGCTAGATTACAACTTTGTCAGGTTGCGCCCCTGCCCTGCCGAGCGCGGTATAAAGCCCGTCGTGACCCGCTGCCAAGAGCTGCCCATGAAACTGCTGATCGTCGAAGACCAACCCAAGACCGGCCAATACCTGCGCCAAGGCCTGGCCGAGGCCGGTTTTACCACCGAGTTGGTGGCCGACGGCACCAGCGGCCAGCACCTGGCACTGACGGGCGACTACGACCTGTTGATCCTCGATGTGATGCTGCCCGGTCGCGATGGCTGGCAGATCCTGCAGGCGGTACGCAGCGCCGGCCTGGATATCCCGGTGCTGTTCCTCACCGCCCGCGACACGGTGGAAGACCGGGTACACGGCCTGGAACTGGGCGCTGACGACTACCTGGTCAAGCCGTTCGCCTTCTCCGAACTGCTGGCGCGGGTGCGCAGCCTGTTACGCCGTGGCAGCAGCGCCCCCCAGGACACCGCACTGCAACTGGCCGACCTGCGCCTGGACCTGATCCGCCGCCGGGTTGAGCGAAGCGGCCAGCGCATCGACCTCACCGCCAAGGAATTCGCCCTGCTCGAACTGCTGCTGCGCCGTCAGGGCGAAGTGCTGCCCAAGTCGCTGATCGCTTCCCAGGTGTGGGACATGAACTTCGACAGCGACACCAACATCATCGAAGTCGCGATCCGCCGCCTGCGCCTGAAAATCGACGACAACTTCCCCACCAAGCTGATCCACACCGTGCGCGGCATGGGTTATGTACTGGAAGAACGATGCAGTTGATCAAGCGCCTGTCCCTGGCCAGTCGGCTGGCCCTGCTGTTTGCCGCCTGCACCGCCGTGGTGTCGTTGATTGCCGGGGTGCTGTTCAACCAGGCCAGCGAAGCGCACTTCGTCGAGCTGGACCAGCAACTGCTCGACAGCAAGTTGGTCGCGCTGCGCAGCACCTTGCAGGGCGTCGACTCCGTGCAGTCATTCGTACAACGCGAAGCGCAACTGCGCGCCGAACTCAACCGCCAACCCGACCTCGCCTTGCGTATCAGTGCCGCTGGCCAGCGCTGGTTTGACGGCGCGCCGAACATCCCCCTGCCCGAGAAGCCTGGCCTGTACAGCCTGCAAAACGCCGGAACCGACTACCGTGTGTACAACGCGCCACTGAGCCCGGGCCAACCCGACTCACCGCAACTGAGCCTGATGCTCGACATCACCCACCACCAGCACTTCCTGCAACGCATGCAACATTTGATCTGGCTCACCGTCAGCCTCTCGGCCCTGGCCACCGCACTGCTCGGCGCCTGGGCCGCGCGCAGTGGCTTGCGCCCCTTGCGGCGCATGAGTGAAGTGGCCGCCGGCGTGTCGGCCCACTCCCTGACCCAACGCCTGCCCCAGCAGCAGATGCCGGTGGAACTGGCGGAACTGGCCCAAGCCTTCAACGCCATGCTCGGCCGCCTGGACGATGCATTCCAACGCCTCTCGGCCTTCTCCGCCGACATTGCCCATGAACTGCGCACGCCCCTGTCGAACCTGTTGACCCAGACCCAAGTCATCCTGACCCAGCCGCGCCCGCTGGAGGATTACCGCGAAGCGCTGCACAGTAATCTGGAAGAGCTGCAATGGATGGCGCAGCTGGTGAATGACATGCTGTACCTGGCCAAGGCTGATCATGGGTTGCTGACGCCCAAGCGCGAGCCGTTGAGGTTGGCGGACGAAGTGGATGCGCTGCTGGAGTTCTTCGTCTTGCTGGCGGAAGACGCGCAGGTCAGCCTGGTGCGCGAGGGAACGGCCCACACCACCGGCGATCGCGGCATGCTGCGCCGGGCATTGTCGAATCTGTTGGATAACGCGCTGCGCTTTACGCCAGCGGGCGGCGAGGTGCGGGTGCATCTGGAGGAAGGTGCACAAGGCGTGACGCTGACAGTGGAGAACAGCGGCGAAGGCATACCGGCGGACGTATTACCGCGGTTGTTCGACCGGTTCTACCGAGCGGACCCGGCGCGGCATGAAGGCAGCAGCGAACATGCGGGGCTGGGGCTGGCGCTTACCCAGTCGATTGTGCGGGCGCATGGGGGGAGGATTTATTGTGAGTCTGAGGCGGGGTGGACAAGGTTTGTGATTGAGTTGCCTGCCGGAGATTGATGCACGCTGTACCGGCGCTATCGGGGGCAAGCCCCCTCCCACATTTTGATTTGTGAATACATTCAACCTGTGGGAGGGGGCTTGCCCCCGATAACGGTCTTGAATATTACGAATACCTCAGGGCATGCGCCGGCTCAATCTTAGCCGCCCGATACGCCGGGTAAATCGTCGCCAAAAAGCTCAACACAAACCCTGCCGAGCAAATCAACAACACATCCCCACCTTGCAGTTCCGAAGGCAGGTTACTGACGAAATACACGTCTGAACTGAAGATATGCTGCCCGGTTACCCGCTCCAGCCAGCCCACCAGCTCACTGACGTTCAGTGCCGCAATCACCCCCAGCACGCCGCCGATCAAGGTACCCACGATCCCGATCACGGTACCCTGCACCATGAAGATCGCCATGATCTGCCCTGGCGTGGCGCCGATGGTGCGCAGGATCGCGATGTCCGCGCCCTTATCGTTCACCACCATGATCAGCGTGGCGATGATATTGAACGCGGCCACGGCGACGATCATCAGCAACAGCAGGCCGATCATGGTCTTTTCCATTTTCATCGCACTGAACAGGCTGCCCTGGGTGTGGGTCCAGTCGTCAGCCTTGTAGGCCGCGCCCAGGCTGCTGGCAATGTCCGCCGACACCTTGGGCGCTGCGTACAAGTCCTTCACCGCCAGGCGCACGCTCTGCACCTGGTTCGGCTGCCAATGCTGGATTTCCGCGGCGTCGGCCATATGGATCAAGGCCATGGAGCCATCCAGCTCGGCGCCGACCTTGAAGATGCCGACCACATTCAGACGCTGCATGCGCGGCGTGATGCCACCCGGCGCGCTGCTGATTTCCGGAACGATCAGGGTCAGCTTGTCACCCACGTTCAGGCGAAAACGCCGCGCGGTGATCTCCCCCACCACCACGCCAAACTCGCCGGGCTTCAGGTCTTCCAGTTTGCCCTTGACGATATGCTGGGCCACGATCGACACCTTGCCTTCCTGGGCCGGGTCGACGCCACTGATCTCGATCGGCTGCATCGCCCCCTTGTAGGAAAACATACCATCCATCTGTGTGAACGGTACGGCGGCAGTCACTTCGGGATTCTTCATCGCGGCGGCGGCCACCGGCTGCCAATCGTCGATCGGGTTCACGCCGACGATAGTCGCGTGGGGCACCATGCCGAGGATGCGCGAGCTCATTTCACGCTGGAAGCCATTCATCACCGACAACACCACGATCATCGCCAGCACGCCCAAGGCGAGGCCGATCATCGAGGTCATCGAGATAAACGAAACAAAACGGTTGCGGCGCTTGGCGCGGGTATAGCGCGTGCCGATGAAAATCGATAACGGTCTGAACATTCGCTTGCACCGCCTGAAAAAATGAAAAAGCCCGGCGCCCGGCGCCAGGCTTGAAACAGGTCAGATGGCGACCAGATGACCTTCCTGCAGGTGCAATACGCGGTCCATCTGCCGGGCCATGCTCATGTCATGGGTCACCACCAGGAACGCGGTGCGCATCTGGGTGCTCAGCTCCAGCATCAAGTCCTTGATGCCCTGGGCGGTGTGGGAGTCGAGGTTGCCGGTGGGCTCGTCGAGCATCACCAGGCCTGGGTTGTTCACCAGGGCACGGGCAATCGCCACACGCTGACGCTCGCCACCGGACAATTCGGCCGGTTTGTGCTCCAGGCGGTGGCCGAGGCCGACACGCTCCAACAGGGCCTTGGCCCGCTGGCGTGCTTCCGGGATCGCGGTCTTGCCGATCAACAACGGCATGCACACGTTTTCCAGGGCGGTGAATTCCGGCAGCAGGTGGTGGAACTGGTACACAAAGCCCAGGGAGCGATTGCGCAGTTGGCCACGGGCCTTTTCATTCAAGGCAGACAACTCTTCGCCGGCCAGCCATACGCTGCCCTGGGACGGCGTATCGAGGCCGCCCAACAGGTTAAGCAAGGTGCTTTTGCCGGAACCGGAACTGCCGACGATTGCCACGCGCTCGCCGGGGTGCAGTTCAAGTTGCAGGTTGGACAGCACCACAACCGATTCCGGGCCTTCCTCGTAGGATTTGCCCAGGTTGCGGCAGCTCAGGATTGCTTTTTCACTCATGCCCGATTCACTCATAACGTAAGGCCTGTGCTGGCTGGGTACGTGCCGCGCGCCAGGCTGGATACAGGGTGGCAAGGAAACTCAGGACCAACGCGGCGCCGCCGACCATCAGCACGTCCGGGGCCTGAACCTGGGACGGCAAGTAGTCGATGAAGTAGACGTCAGCGTTGAGAAACTTGTGGCCGATCAGGGTTTCCAGGCCGGCGATGGCGGCGCTGACATTCAGCGCGGCCAAGATCCCGACGACGGTACCGATCAAGGTGCCGACCACGCCGATCACCGTGCCCTGCACCATGAAGATCGCCATGATCTGCCCCGGCGTGGCGCCCAGCGTCCGCAAGATAGCGATATCGCCCTTCTTGTCGTTCACCACCATCACCAGGGTGGAGATGATGTTGAAGGCCGCAACGGCGACGATCAGCAGCAGCAGCAGGCCGATCATGGCTTTTTCCATGCGGATGGCCTGGTACAGGTTGCCGTGGGTACGGGTCCAGTCGCGGGCGTAGTACTGGCTTTCGCCCAGGTGCTGGGCGATTTCCCAGGCGCCGCGCGGTGCGTCGAACAGGTCGTTGAACTTCAGGCGCAGGCCCTGCACCTGGTCTGGCTGCCAACGTTGCAGGCGAGCCAGGTCGGTGAGGTTGGTCAGGCCGAGATAACCGTCAATCTCGCCGGCGCCGACGTGGAAGGTACCCACCACGGTAAAGCGCTTCATGCGCGGGAACATGCCGGCGGGAGTCACGGTGACTTCCGGGGCGACGAAGGTCAGCTTGTCGCCAATGCCCACGCCCAGCTTGGCCGCGGCCTTGTCACCGATCACGATGCCAAAGCTGCCGGGCGACAAGTCGTCCAGTTTGCCCTGCAACATGAACTTGTCGATGATTGAGACCTTGCGTTCCTGGACCGGATCGATGCCATTGAGCAGGATCTTCTGCACCTTGCCGTCGTTGGTCAGCAGCCCCTGCATCTGGGTGAACGGCGCAACCGCCAGCACCTCGGGGTTCTGCTTGACCTTGTCGGCCAGGCTTTGCCAGTCGCTGATCGGTTCACCCGACTCGATGGTGGCGTGGGGCACCATGCCCAGCACGCGGGTGCGCATCTCATGATCGAAGCCGTTCATCACCGACAGCACCACGATCATCACGACCACGCCGAGGGCGAGACCGATCATCGAGGTCAAGGAAATAAACGACACAAAATGATTGCGACGCTTTGCACGGGTATAACGCGTGCCGATAAATACGAAGAGAGGTCTGAACATGTCGGGGCTTGTTCGGAGGAAAAGAAGACGTCCCGGTGGCGGGGTCTGGTAAGCAGCTTTACACTCAGACCATTACCGTTACCTGGGGTTCGCCATGTCGACATTAGATGAAGAAGAGCGCCGCGAATACTACCGTATCGACGACATGATCGCACTTCAAATCAAAAGCCTGTCTGCCCCGGAAGCGGCGAGCAAGGAAGTGTTGCTGGATGCTTCCCCACTATTCAATCTGCTCAGTGAACTGCACCTGAGCGAATTCGAAGCCCAGCACCTGTTACGTCAGCTCAGTGATAAAGATCGTACCCTCGCGGCCTTCCTCAAAGTCCAGAACAAACGCCTGGACCTGCTTAGCCAAATCATGGCGCAAAGCTTGCGCGATGAAGTCGGCGCCCCACAGCCGGTGATCATTTCCGAAGGCGGGATCGACTTCCAGCACCCCACGCCCCTCGCCATCGGCGCTCACCTGGCAGTCAAGCTGGTGCTGATGCCCCAGGCACTCGGCCTGCTGCTGCGCGCGCGCGTTACCCATTGCGACCCCAAGGGCGACGGTTTTGACGTGGGCACGGAATTCGAGTCCATGACCGATGCCCAACGCCAATTGCTGGCGCGCTATATCCTGCAGAAACAGGCACAGGAACGCCGCCTGGCGCGGGAACAAAGCGACGCCAAAGACACCTGAATTCGTATGACCCTGCCAGAAAACCTGGCGTAAAGGAGCAACTGTGACCCTGATCTACGGCCACCGCGGAGCCAAAGGCGAAGCACCGGAAAATACCCTGACCAGCTTCCAGCAGTGCCTCAAGCACGGTGTACGCCGCTGCGAACTGGATTTGCACCTGTCCATGGACGGTGAGCTGATGGTCATCCACGACCCAACCCTCAAGCGCACCACCGACCGGCGTGGCAAAGTCGTCGAGTATTCGGCGGCGGACCTTACGAAGATGGACGCGCGCAAAGGCGGCCCCGGCTGGGTCAACCCGTGCCCGATCCCGCGCCTGGAGGAGCTATTTGAAAAGTGCGACTTCGATCACTGGCAACTGGAAGTCAAAAGTGCCTCGCGCACCCGCGCCGCGACCACCGTGCTGGCGATTCGAGAAATGGCCGTGCGTTTCGGCATCATGGACAAGGTCACCGTGACCTCAAGCTCGCGGGAAGTATTAAAAGCGGCGGTTGAACTCACCCCAGACCTGTCACGCGGGCTGGTGGCGGAGTACGCCTGGCTCGATCCTTTGAAGGTCGCGCAAAACTACGGCTGTGAGTTTCTGGCATTGAACTGGACGTTGTGCACCCCCGAACGCCTGGAAAAAGCCCAGCGCCAGGGTTTGCACGTGTCCGTGTGGACAGTCAACGAACCTGCGCTGATGCGCAGGCTCGCCGACTTCGGCGTAGATAGCCTGATTACAGACTTTCCCGGTTTGGCCACTGCCACCCTCGAGAATTACTGAAATCGGTCTCCCCGGCCGGCTCAGGCCACCGGCCGGAGCCGCTCAAAAAAGCCGGTTGAGGCCATCGTAGGCCGCTACCCGATAGGCTTCAGCCATGGTCGGGTAGTTGAAGGTGGTGTTGACGAAATACTTGAGGGTATTTTGCTCGCCCGGCTGGTTCATGATGGCCTGGCCGATGTGCACGATCTCCGAAGCCTGGTAGCCGAAGCAATGCACGCCGAGGACTTCCAGGGTCTCGCGGTGAAACAGGATCTTCAGCATGCCTTGCGGCTCACCGGCGATCTGCGCACGCGCCATGCTCTTGAAGAACGCCTTGCCCACTTCGTAAGGCACCTTGGCCTTGGTCAGTTCGTGTTCGTTCTTGCCGATCGAGCTGATCTCCGGAATCGTGTAGATCCCGGTCGGTACGTCGTTCACATAGCGCCAGCTGCCGTTGTCGACGATGCTGCCAGCGGCCGAACGACCCTGGTCATGGGCGGCACTGGCCAGGCTCGGCCAGCCGATCACGTCACCGGCGCCATAGATGTTGGTCACACAGGTGCGGTAGTTTTCGTCCACCTCGATCTGGCCACGGCTGTTGACCTTGACCCCGATGTTTTCCATGCCCAGCTTGTCGGTGTTGCCGGTACGACCGTTGCACCACAGCAAGGCGTCGGCCTTGATCTTCTTGCCGGACTTGAGGTGCAGGATCACCCCGTTGTCCAGGCCTTCGACCCGATCGTACTCTTCGTTATGGCGCACAGTGATGTTGTTGTTGCTGAAGTGGTAGCTCAACGCCTGGGAGATTTCCGAGTCGAGGAAGCTCAGCAACTGGTCACGGTTGTCGACCAGCTCGACCAGCACACCCAGGCCGCTGAAGATCGAGGCGTATTCACAGCCAATGACGCCGGCGCCATAGATGATCAGTTTGCGTGGGGTGTGGCCCAGGCTGAGGATGGTGTCGCTATCGTAGATACGTGGGTGGTGGAAATCGATATCCGCCGGGCGATACGGGCGCGAGCCGGTGGCAATGATGATGTGCTTGGCCACCAGTTTCTCGACCACTCCATTGGCGCAGACCACTTCGACGGTTTGCTCGTCGGCGAAGCTGCCGGTACCGAAGAACAGGTCGACGCGGTTACGGGCGTAGTAGCCGGTACGCGAGGCGACTTGCTTGGAGATGACTTTTTCAGCGCTTTTCAACACATCCGGGAACGAGAACCAGCGCGGCTCGCCAATGGCCCGGAACATCGGGTTGGTGTTGAACTGCATGATCTGGCGAACGGAGTGACGCAATGCCTTGGACGGGATGGTACCCAGGTGGGTGCAGTTACCGCCGACCTGGCGACGGCTATCGACCATCGCCACCTTGCGCCCTGCCTTCGCGGCGTTCATCGCCGCACCTTCTCCAGCCGGGCCGGAACCCAGTACCACCACGTCGTAGTTGTAGACAGCCATGCGTACTCCTCAGAACAGGCCTGGCGTACGGTTGGACGCCTGGCTAAATCATGCCGCGGCCAGCGGTCATGAAGGACAATTTGGCTCAAGTGTGTGAACCGGGGCACAGTCTATATAAGGCTCAACGCCGCGCACATTAACCCTTGGTCGCGTCGTAGGCCAGTTTTGCCTTTACTACACAGCACTCGTTACGGTTTCACCGCCGTCAACTGCTCGAATGCGTTGTTACTGCGTGTGACGAAACCATCCCCCTCGCGCATCACAAAAAATGCCGCCACCTGGTGCTGCTCGGCGTAGTCCCAGCCTTGCTGCGGCCCGAGGATCAGCAGCAGGGTGGACAGCCCGTCGGCCATCAGCGCCGATGGGTGCAACACGGTCACCGACGCCAGTTGATGAGTGATCGGTGCGCCGGTGCGCGCATCGAGGGTGTGGGAATAACGCCGACCATCCTGCTGGAAATAATTACGATAGTCACCCGATGTGGACACACCGAAGCCGTCAACGTTGATGATTTTTTCCGCGACCTGTAGGTCATCCCGTGGCTCTTCAAGCGCAATACGCCACGCCGAACCATCAGGTTTTCGCCCGGCCGCCTTGAGTTCGCCGGTGGCCTCGGCCAGGTAGCTGCGGATGCCCAGGGCAGCCAGGCGCTCGGCAATGCGGTCCACTGCGTAGCCGGCGGCGATACTGTTGAAGTCAATTTCGACGGCGGCGTCCTTGCACAACTGCTGGCCATCGATACGCAGGTGTTGGTAGCCGACCTGCTCGCGGGCCTTGGCCAGGGTCGCGGCGTCGGGGACTTTGACCTGGCGAGCCTGGGGGCCGAAGCCCCACAGGTTGATCAGCGGCTCGACGGTCAGGTCAAAGGCACCGTCACTGGCCTGGGACAATTGCTCGCCGGTGCGCACCAGTTGCAGGATCGATGCGGGCATGGGCTGGCAACTGTGGGCCGGCAATTGATTGAAACGCTCGATATCGGAGTCACTGCGGTAGGTCGACATCTGCCGGTCGACGGTTTGCAGGATGCTTTCCACCTCGCGCTGGACCGCCTCCGGCCCCGGGGTAGCGGATGTCCTGACGTACTGGATTGAATACGTACTGCCCATGGTCGGGCCGCCAAAGTGCTCCAGCGTGTCGCCGCCACACCCTGCCAGCAGCACACATCCCCAAAAAATCGCCAGTTGCCTCAGGTTGTCCATAAAGCGCTTCGCCGTCCAAAATTGAATTAACCTGCAGGCAGTCACCCCTTCAGGACGGGCCATTATGCGGCATGTGTTGATCTGTTTATTGTTGATGCTCACGGTCCCGGCCCAGGCCAATGAGGCAGATCGTCTCACCCTGGCAAACTTCCCCGCGCACTCCCCGACGCTGGTGCTGAAAAACCAGACGGTGCTGACGTATCTCTGGGCGGATGTCTACGCGGCCGCGCTGTATGCCCCGGCCAATGCAAGCGCCAAGCAGGCCTGGGACCAGCAACAGGACCTGCGCCTGGCGCTGTACTACTTCCGCGATATCGACCGCAACGATGTAATCAAGGCCGCCACGACCACCCTGACGCGCCAGCAGCCCCCAGACGCCCTCGCCCGCCTGAAGCCTGAGGTGGACAAGCTGCACGGCACCTTCCGCGATATCCGCAACGGTGACCGTTACGCGCTGGAGCTGCATCGAGGGCGTGGCTTGAGCCTGGAGATCAACGGCCAGGTGGTGTTCAGCAGTCGCAATGACGAGTTGGCCAAGGCTTACCTGGGCATATGGCTCGCACCAAACGGCCTGTCCGACAGTGTGCGCAACACCCTTCTCAATTGAACCCACACTGATCTCTTTCCAGCGCGACGCCTGCGGCAATTAGCCCGCTTGCCAACGGTTTCTGTTGCCTGTAGGGGCCGATACACATATTGTTACAAAACTGCTCAATATTACAGCCAGGACGAGTAGCGACCCAGGACTACCCATAAGAAAGCCAGATGAGTGAATGACCATGGCCACGACCACGGGCAAAGGCAAAGCGATCTTTCGCGTTGTCAGCGGTAACTTCCTTGAAATGTTCGACTTCATGGTCTACGGCTTCTACGCCACGGCCATCGCCAAGACCTTCTTCCCCACCGACAGCGCCTTCGCCTCGCTGATGCTGTCCCTGGCCACCTTCGGCGCCGGCTTCCTGATGCGCCCGTTGGGCGCCATCTTCCTCGGCGCCTACATCGACCGCCACGGCCGCAAGAAAGGCCTGGTGATCACCCTGGCGCTGATGGCCGCCGGTACCATCCTGATTGCCTGCGTCCCCGGGTATGCCACCCTGGGCGTCGCCGCACCCTTGGTGGTGTTGCTGGGCCGACTGCTGCAAGGTTTCTCGGCGGGTGTCGAGCTCGGCGGTGTGTCGGTGTACCTGGCGGAAATCGCCACGCCCGGCCGCAAGGGCTTTTTCGTCAGTTGGCAGTCCGCGAGCCAACAAGCGGCGGTGGTCTTCGCCGGCCTGTTGGGCGTCGGCCTGAACCACTGGCTCAGCCCGGAACAAATGGGTGACTGGGGCTGGCGCGTACCGTTCCTGATCGGCTGCCTGATTGTGCCGGTGATCTTTGTGATCCGCCGCTCGCTGGAAGAAACCCCGGAATTCCAGGCGCGTAAACACCGCCCGACCCTGCAGGAAATTGTGCGCTCGATTGGTCAGAACTTCGGCATCGTCATCGCCGGCATGGCGCTGGTGGTGATGACCACCGTGTCGTTTTACCTGATCACCGCCTACACCCCGACCTTCGGCAAGGCCGAACTGCACCTGTCAGACTTCGATGCATTGCTGGTGACGGTGTGCGTGGGCATCTCCAACTTTATCTGGCTGCCGGTGATGGGCGCGGTGTCCGACAAGATCGGGCGCAAACCGCTGCTGCTGGCGGCGACCATCCTGGCCATCCTCACGGCTTATCCAGCGCTGTCGTGGCTGGTGGCCAACCCGAGCTTCAGCCATCTGCTGATTGTGCTGCTGTGGTTGTCGTTCCTGTATGGCTCGTACAACGGCGCCATGGTGGTGGCGCTGACCGAGATCATGCCGATCGAGGTGCGCACCACCGGATTCTCCCTGGCCTACAGCCTGGCAACGGCCACCTTTGGTGGGTTTACGCCGGCAGCCTGCACTTACTTGATCCACGTGCTGGATAACAAGGCGGCGCCGGGGATCTGGCTGAGTGGCGCGGCAGTGCTGGGGTTGATTGCGACCCTGGTGCTGTTCAAGGGCAATCGGCATGAACTGCGCACGGCGCAGGCTTCGGTGGCTGGCGGCGCCTGAGCAAGAGGCCCAACCGGCTACCACAGAACCTGCAGACATGAAAAAGCCCCGAACCAGTCGGGGCTTTTTCATATTCTGCTGATGCTTAGCGCGGGAATGCCGGCGGGTTGACCCCAGCCATGTCTTCCATCACGCGAACCACCTGGCAGCTGTAGCCGAACTCGTTGTCGTACCACACGTACAGCACAACGCGGTTGTCCTGGCTGATGGTCGCTTCGGCGTCGACTACACCCGCGTGACGCGAGCCAACGAAGTCGGTCGATACCACTTCCTGCGAATTAACAAAGTCGATTTGCTTATGCAGATCGGAGTGCAGCGCCATGTAGCGCAGGTACTCGTTCATTTCTTCACGGGTAGCGGCCTTCTCAAGGTTCAGGTTGAGAATGGCCATCGACACGTTCGGCGTCGGCACACGGATCGCGTTACCGGTCAGCTTGCCAGCCAGCTCAGGCAGGGCCTTGGCAGCGGCGGTGGCAGCACCGGTCTCGGTGATCACCATGTTCAACGCGGCGCTACGGCCACGGCGATCGCCCTTGTGGAAGTTGTCGATCAGGTTCTGGTCGTTGGTGTACGAGTGAACGGTTTCGACGTGGCCGTTAACGATGCCGAACTTGTCATTCACTGCCTTCAGCACCGGCACGATGGCGTTGGTGGTGCAGGAAGCGGCGGACACGATCTTGTCGTCAGCGGTGATTTCAGTGTGGTTGATGCCGTGAACGATGTTCTTGAGCTTGCCTTTGCCAGGCGCGGTCAACACGACACGGGCGATACCCGGGCAGGTCAGGTGCTGGCCCAGGCCCTCGGCATCACGCCAAACACCGGTGTTGTCCACCAGCAGGGCGTCCTTGATGCCGTACTGGGTGTAGTCCACCTCAGTCGGGTTCTTCGCGTAGATCACCTGGATCAGGTTACCGTTGGCGGTGATGGTGTTGTTTTCTTCGTCGATGACGATGGTGCCGTTGAACGGGCCGTGTACCGAATCGCGACGCAGCAGGCTGGCGCGCTTGGTCAGGTCGTTCTCGGCGCCTTTGCGCACCACGATGGCCCGCAGGCGCAGGCCGTCGCCGCCACCGGTTTTTTCGATCAGGATGCGCGCCAGCAGGCGGCCGATACGACCGAAGCCGTACAGCACCACGTCGGTGCCTTTGCGGGCCGAGGCGTTTTGCTGGCCAACCACGTCGGCCAATTCTTCGCGGACGAACTGCTCGGCGGTACGGCCATTGCCTTCGTTGCGGAATTTATAGGCCAGCTTGCCCAGGTCCACCGAAGCCGCGCCGAGCTTGAGCTCGCTCATGGCCTTGAGCAGGGGGAATGTTTCGTGGACGGAGAGTTCGCTGTCGTCGGCAGAACGATGGCGAGCAAAGCGATGCGCCTTGAGAATCGCGATGACTGACTGGTTGATCAGGCTGCGGCCATAGATCGAGCTCACCACATTGTTATTGCGGTACAGCTGACCGATAAGCGGGATCATCGCTTCTGCGAGTGCTTCACGGTCGATCCATTCACCAAGACACTGGTCGGGCTTCTGAGTCACGGGAACCTTCCACATGTAGGGGCTGAAAAAAGGGGCTACATTATGCCGCCCGACCGCCCCCGGAGCAATGCGCCTCCTACAACAAAAAGCCCCACCCTGAAAAAGCCACCCCGCTGCAGCCCAGTAAATACGCGGGTTTCAGAAGGCCACTAGTGGAGCGAGTCAGGCGACTTGTCCGTAACCCTCCGAAAACCACGTACATTTTGGCACTACATATTGAGTCAAAACCCGGCATTGTTTGTCTTAGCCACCACATTTCCTACAAACCGTAATAGGCACAGTCAGCAACTGACAGGCGGCACCTTGGGCCGTTACAATTACCGACTTTGTCGCAACGCTTGGAGCTCAACCTTCCGTGCCCGTTCTGCGTCTACCGCTACTCCCTGCCGCGGCAGGTAAACAGCACTGGGGCAACCTGCCCGGTGCCGCCCTGAGCCTGGCCATTGCCGAGGCTGCCAGCGCAGCCAAGCGCTTTACCCTGCTGCTCACCGCCGACAGCCAAAGCGCCGAACGGTTGGAGCAGGAGCTGAGCTTCTTCGCCCCCGATTTGCCGGTGCTGCATTTTCCTGACTGGGAAACCCTGCCCTACGATCTGTTCTCGCCGCACCAGGACATCATCTCCCAGCGCATCGCCAGCCTGTACCGCCTGCCGGAACTGGCCCACGGCGTGCTGGTGGTGCCGATCACCACCGCCCTGCACCGCCTGGCGCCGACCAAGTTCCTGCTGGGCAGCAGCCTGGTGCTGGATATCGGCCAGAAGCTCGATGTGGAACAGATGCGCACGCGCCTGGAAGCCAGCGGCTACCGCTGCGTCGACACGGTGTACGAACACGGTGAGTTCGCGGTACGCGGTGCGCTGATCGACCTGTTCCCGATGGGCAGCAAGTTGCCGTACCGCATCGACCTGTTCGATGACGAAATCGAGACCCTGCGCACCTTCGACCCGGAGAACCAGCGCTCCATTGATAAAGTCGAGTCGATCAAGCTGCTGCCGGCACGGGAATTCCCGCTGCAAAAGGACGCGGTGACCCGCTTCAAGGCGCGCTTTCGTGAGCGCTTCGACGTCGACTTCCGTCGCTGCCCGATCTTCCAGGACCTGAGCAGCGGGATTACCCCGGCCGGTATCGAGTACTACCTGCCGCTGTTCTTCGACGAAACCTCCACCCTCTTCGATTACCTGCCTCAGGACACTCAGGTGTTCTCGCTGCCAGGCATCGAGCAAGCGGCGGAAAACTTCTGGAACGATGTGCGCAACCGCTATGAAGAACGCCGCGTCGATCCATCCCGTCCTTTATTACCGCCCGCCGAGCTGTTCCTGCCGGTGGAAGACTGCTTCGCCCGCCTGAAAAACTGGCCGCGCGTGGTCGCCAGCCAACAGGACGTGGAGCCCGGCGTCGGCCGCGAGCGCTTCCCCGCGCACGTGCTGCCGGACCTGGCGATCCAGGCCAAGGCCAACCAGCCCCTGGAAGCACTGTCCAACTTCCTTGGCGACTTCTCTGGCCGCGTGCTGTTTACCGCCGAATCCGCCGGCCGTCGCGAAGTCCTGCTTGAACTGCTCGAACGCCTGAAGCTGCGTCCGAAAACCGTCGACAGCTGGCCGGACTTCGTCGCCAGCAAGGACCGCCTGGCGATCACTATCGCGCCACTGGATGAAGGTTTGCTGCTGGACGATCCGGCCCTGGCGCTGATCGCCGAAAGCCCCCTGTTCGGCCAGCGCGTGATGCAACGTCGCCGTCGCGAAAAACGCGCCGACGCCAACAACGACGCGGTAATCAAGAACCTCACCGAGCTGCGCGAAGGCGCGCCGGTGGTGCATATCGACCACGGTGTCGGTCGCTACCTGGGCCTGCAGACCCTGGAAATCGACAACCAGGCCGCCGAATTCCTCACCATGGAGTACGCCGAAGGCGCCAAGCTCTATGTACCGGTGGCCAACCTGCACCTGATCGCGCGCTACACCGGCAGCGACGACGCCCTGGCGCCATTGCACCGCCTGGGCTCCGAAACCTGGCAGAAAGCCAAGCGCAAGGCCGCCGAACAGGTGCGCGACGTCGCCGCCGAGTTGCTCGACATCTATGCGCGGCGTGCGGCGCGCGAAGGCTACGCGTTCGCCGACCCGAAAGCCGACTACGCCACCTTCAGCGCCGGCTTCGCTTTTGAAGAAACCCCAGACCAGCAAACCACCATCGAAGCTGTGCGCGCCGACATGCTCGCGCCCAAGCCGATGGACCGCCTGGTGTGCGGCGACGTGGGCTTTGGCAAGACCGAAGTGGCCATGCGCGCAGCCTTCATCGCGGTGCACGGCGGCAAACAAGTGGCGATCCTGGTGCCCACCACCCTGCTCGCCCAGCAGCACTACAACAGCTTCCGCGACCGCTTTGCCGACTGGCCGGTGACCGTGGAAGTGATGAGCCGCTTCAAGTCGACCAAGGAAGTGAATGCCGCCGTCGCCGACCTGGCGGAAGGCAAGATCGACATCGTGATCGGTACGCACAAGCTGTTGTCGGACGATGTGAAGATCAAGAACCTGGGCCTGGTGATCATCGACGAAGAACACCGCTTCGGGGTGCGCCAGAAAGAACAGCTCAAGGCCCTGCGCAGCGAGGTGGACATTCTCACCCTCACCGCCACACCGATTCCGCGCACGCTGAACATGGCGGTGTCGGGCATGCGCGACCTGTCGATCATCGCCACGCCGCCGGCACGCCGACTGTCGGTGCGCACCTTCGTGATGGAGCAGAACAAAAGCACGGTCAAGGAAGCCCTCCTGCGCGAATTGCTGCGCGGCGGCCAGGTGTACTACCTGCACAACGACGTGAAGACCATCGAGAAATGCGCGGCCGAACTCGCCGAACTGGTGCCGGAAGCACGCATTGCCATCGGCCACGGGCAGATGCGCGAACGCGATCTCGAACAGGTGATGAGCGACTTTTATCACAAGCGCTTCAACGTGCTGATCGCCTCGACCATCATCGAGACCGGCATCGACGTGCCGAGCGCCAACACCATCATCATCGAACGCGCGGACAAGTTCGGCCTGGCACAACTTCATCAGTTGCGCGGCCGGGTCGGGCGCAGTCACCACCAGGCGTATGCCTACCTGCTGACACCACCGCGCCAACAAATTACCGGCGACGCCGAAAAGCGCCTGGAAGCCATCGCCAACACCCAGGACCTCGGTGCCGGTTTTGTGCTGGCCACCAACGACCTGGAAATCCGCGGCGCCGGCGAACTGCTCGGCGACGGCCAGAGCGGGCAGATCCAGGCCGTGGGTTTCACCCTGTATATGGAGATGCTCGAACGCGCGGTGAAAGCCATCCGCAAGGGCGAGCAGCCGAACCTCGACCAACCCCTGGGCGGTGGCCCGGAGATCAACCTGCGCCTGCCGGCGTTGATTCCCGAGGACTACCTGCCGGACGTGCATGCGCGGTTGATCCTGTACAAGCGCATCGCCTCGGCCACCGACGAAGAAGGCCTCAAGGACCTGCAGGTGGAAATGATCGACCGCTTCGGCCTGTTGCCCGAGCCGACCAAGAACCTGGTGCGCCTGACCTTGCTCAAATTGCAGGCCGAGCAACTGGGGATCAAGAAGGTCGACGCGGGGCCGCAAGGCGGGCGCATCGAGTTCGAAGCGCAGACGCCGGTGGACCCGTTGGTACTGATCAAGTTGATCCAGGGCCAGCCCAACCGCTACAAGTTCGAAGGGGCTACGCTGTTCAAGTTCATGGTGCCGATGGAGCGCGCCGAAGAACGCTTCAATACCCTGGAGGCGCTGTTCGAGCGCCTCATCCCGAAATCTGCTTGAAGGACGCCCCAATGCGCGTGTTCCGCATTCTGAGCCTGTTGTTAGTGGTACTTGCACCCTCGGCATTTGCCGACAGCCTGTACCAGGTTGAAATGATCCTGATACGCCAGAACGCGGAGCCAGAGATGAGCAACCGCGCCGCACCGGAAGATTGGGATGCCGGCGCGGTGCGCCTGGGCGACAGAATGAGCCCGCCGCGCCTGGCCAACATCGCCGACAAACTGCGCGCCGACGCCAACTACACCGTGCTCGCCCATAAAGCCTGGGAACAGAACCTGGGTGAGCAGCCGGTAAAAATCGCGATCGCCGAGGGGGCGGAACAGTTTGGCCAATTCCCCATCGAAGGGGTATTGAGCCTGCAACTGGGGCGCTTTACCGATATCGATGCCGACTTCTGGGTCAACCAGTTCGACAGCAACGGCAGCGTGATCGCCAGCGAACACCTGAGCCAGAAGGACGTGCGCACCAAGAACAACCAGCTCAACTACCTGGACGGCGGCCGCCTGGCGCTGCTGATCAAGATCACCTCGTTGACCGTCAAACAACCCAGCGCACCACCGCCCGATATTCAGGACTGATCCAGCGCCATGCCCCTGACGTCGTCGCTGACCAAACCCCTGGCCCCTTCGTGGGCCAATCGCTTCAAAGAGCAAAGCCTGGAGCGTGGGCGGCGCTACGCCCTGGAGAACCGCGTACGTATCGTCGAGTCCGGTGACAGCACGATCATCGCCAGTTGCGAAGGCTCGGGCAGCAACGTCTATCGGCAGACCATTTCACTGCGCGAGTCCGCCAAGGGCATGCTGATCCTGGTGGACAGCCGCTGCACCTGCCCGGTCCATACCAACTGCAAACATATCGCGGCGGTGTTGCTCAAGGTCCAGGAAACCCTGGCCTACCCCGCCGCCGCCCAGGATGCCGAACTGCTGGGAAAACTCCAGGCGGTGCTGGATAACCGCGTGGTACTGCCGCAGGTGGTGATGGAGGACGTGCTGCCAGTACCACGGCTGTGGCTGGCCAGCGTCGAATTCAGCGCGTTCGAGCCGCGCAACGGCAAGATGCAGCGCTATATCCAGCACCGTGCGGCACTGTCGTTCAACTATCTGGGCAACTATGTCAGCGGGCAAAAGAACGCCGACATCATCGTGCGCCAGGAAACCCAAAGCCTGCGTATCAAGCGTCATCCCGAGCTGGAACAGCCCTATCGCGAACAACTGCGCCTGCTCGGTTTCAAGATCGCCACGCGCCAGAGCAAGGCCCTGCCGGAAAGCGCCGGCGAACTGTTCGAGATGGTCAATGACAGCGCCTGGCTGAACTTCACGCTCAACTCGTCGCCGACGCTGCGCGCCGAAGGCTGGGAGTTGCAGATCGACGAGGACTTCGGCTTCGACCTCAGCCCGGTGGACGACTGGTACGCCACCGTCGATGAAGCGCCGGAACGCGACTGGTTCGACCTGGAACTGGGGATCATCGTCAATGGCGAGCGGCTGAGCCTGCTGCCGATCCTGCTCAACCTGATGCGCTCGCACACCGAGCTTCTCAACCCGGAGAAACTCGCACGGCGCCGCGACGAAGAGTTGATCCTGGTGAATATCCCCGGCCTGCCCAATGGCGGCCATGGCCCGCTGCAAGTGGCATTGCCCTATGGCCGCTTGAAACCCGTGCTGGCCACCTTGGGCGAGTTCTACCTGCAGGACCCCGGCACCACCACCCTGCGCCTGGCCAAGGCCGATGCGATTCGCCTGAACCCGCTGGAAGACCTGCCCCTGCAATGGGAAGGCGGCGAAAAAATCCGCAACTTCGCCCAGCGTCTGCGGGATATCAAGGACTTCACCTGTGTCGCGCCCGAAGGCTTGAACGCGACGTTGCGCCCCTATCAGCTGGAAGGCTTGAGCTGGATGCAGTCACTGCGCCAACTGGACGTCGGCGGGATTCTTGCCGATGACATGGGCCTGGGCAAAACCCTGCAAACCCTGGCGCATATTCTCAGCGAGAAAATCGCCGGGCGCCTGGACCGGCCTTGCATGGTGGTGATGCCCACCAGCCTCATACCCAATTGGCTCGATGAAGCCGCGCACTTCACCCCGCAACTCAAGGTGCTGGCGCTGTACGGTGCCGCGCGCAAAAAGCACTTCGCCACATTGCAGGACTATGACCTGCTGCTGACCACCTATGCGCTGTTGCCCAAGGACATCGAGCACCTCGCCACCCAGCCCCTGCATGTGCTGATCCTCGATGAAGCCCAGTACATCAAGAACCCTTCGAGCAAGGCGGCCCAGGCAGCACGTCAGCTCAATGCACGGCAGCGCCTGTGCCTGAGCGGCACGCCGCTGGAAAACCACCTGGGTGAGTTGTGGTCGCTGTTCCACTTCCTGCTGCCGGGCTGGCTGGGTGACGTTAAAAGCTTCAACCGCGATTACCGCGCGCCCATCGAAAAGCGCGGCAGCGATGTGCGACTGCAACACCTCAACGGCCGGATCAAACCCTTCCTGTTGCGCCGCACCAAGGAGCAGGTGGCGACGGAGTTGCCGCCCAAGACCGAGATCATCCACTGGGTCGACCTCAACGAAGCCCAGCGCGACGTGTACGAAACCATGCGCCTGGCCATGGATAAAAAGGTCCGCGACGAAATTACCCGCAAGGGTGTGGCACGCAGCCAGATCATCATTCTCGAAGCCCTGCTCAAGTTACGCCAAGTGTGCTGCGACCTGCGACTGATCAACGACGCCAGCCTGCCCGCCCGTGGCAGCAGTTCGGGAAAGCTCGATAGCTTGATGGAGATGCTCGAAGAGTTGTTTGCCGAGGGGCGCCGGATCCTGCTGTTTTCCCAGTTCACCTCGATGCTGGGCCTGATCGAAGCCGAACTGAAAAAGCGCGGTGTCGCCTATGCGCTGCTCACCGGCCAGACCCGTGATCGGCGCACTCCGGTGAAGGACTTCCAGAGCGGCAAGCTGCAGATTTTCCTGATCAGCCTGAAAGCCGGTGGTGTGGGCCTGAACCTGACAGAAGCGGACACGGTGATTCACTACGACCCGTGGTGGAACCCCGCCACGGAAAACCAGGCCACCGACCGGGCGTATCGCATCGGTCAGGAAAAGCCGGTGTTTGTGTACAAGATGATTGCCCGCGGCACGGTGGAAGAGAAAATTCAGCATCTGCAGAAGGAAAAGTCCGACCTGGCGGCGGGCGTGCTGGACGGTCGGACGACCGGGGATTGGCAGTTGGGCAATGACGATATCGAGGCGCTCTTTGCACCGCTGCCTAATAAGCAAGAGAAGCGCTGACGGCAAGAGCGCCATCGCGAGCACGCCCGCGATGGACGCGACACTTAATCGATCAACTGCGCATCCCGCAGCGCACCGAGCGCCACCAGCCAACGCGGGTCCTGCTTATACTCCGTCGAAGCCATCGCCTGCCCGCGCATCCGTGCAATCCGCGGCGATGGCGTGACTTTCATCCGCTGGGCCGCACTCAGCGCCAGTTCAGCCGCCGCACGATCATTACACACCAGGCCCATATCGCAGCCCGCCGTCAGCGCGGCCTCGATACGGCTGGCAGCGTCTCCCACCACATGGGCGCCGGCCATAGACAAGTCATCGCTGAAAATCACCCCGTCAAACTGCAACTCACCGCGCAGGATGTCCTGCAACCAGCGACGCGAGAAGCCGGCGGGCTGAGCGTCAACCTGCGGGTAGATAACATGGGCGGGCATCACGGCCGCCAATTGCTGGCTCAGGCGCGCGAAGGGCACCAGGTCATGGCTGCGAATCTGCTCCAGGCTGCGCTCGTCAGTAGGAATGGCGACATGGGAATCGGCTTCAGCCCAGCCGTGACCGGGGAAGTGCTTGCCGGTGGCGGCCATGCCGGCGCTGTTCATACCGCGGATAAAGGCACCGGCAAGCACCGCGGCACGCGCTGGGTCACCCTCGAAGGCGCGCGTGCCGACCACGGCACTGCGTTGGTAGTCCAGGTCCAGCACAGGGGCGAAGCTGAGATCAAGACCGACAGCCAGCACTTCAGTGGCCATGATCCAGCCACATTGTTCGGCCAGGTACTCGGCGTTGGGGTTATCCGCCAGGGCACGCATGGCCGGCAGGCGCACGAAGCCTTGGCGCAGGCGCTGCACGCGCCCCCCTTCCTGGTCGACCGCCAGCAGCAGGTCCGGGCGCACGGCACGGATCGCCGCGCTCAGCTCTCGCACCTGGCGTGGATGCTCGATATTGCGCGCGAAAATGATCAACCCGCCCACCTCCGGCTGGCGCAGCAGGTGGCGATCCTCGGCCGTCAGCCAGGTGCCGGCTACGTCGACCATCAAAGAACCTTGCAGGGCAGCAGTCATAAACCTTCCTTAAATAACGCACACAACCCGCTACCCTCACGCGGCGCGATCAACGCGGCGGGAGCAACGGGTTGTGTGTAAATAGCTGAATTCGGCATGGGCGGCTAGCTTAGCGGATGCTAGCGGCCACGCACACCCAGGGCGGTCAAACCTTGGCGGGGATGGGAATGGATTTGCTGCGCGGGCGCAATTGAGCGGCGACCATGGCAGGATCGGTGACACCGCTTTCGGCGCGCATGCCCGCGGCGAGAAAAGGCACCATCAGGCGCATCACCTGCTCGATCGAGGTGTTCACGCCAAAGTCGGTCTCGGCAATCGC
This sequence comes from Pseudomonas sp. G11, assembly GCF_029457515.1. Taxonomy (NCBI): domain Bacteria; kingdom Pseudomonadati; phylum Pseudomonadota; class Gammaproteobacteria; order Pseudomonadales; family Pseudomonadaceae; genus Pseudomonas; species Pseudomonas sp. G11. Next base: position 2,025,376 of record NZ_CP120377.1, on the reverse strand, counting down.
ACGCAACGCCTTGATCCCGGACATGCTGAACGCCGCCGCACCGAGCATGAAATGTACGCGCCAGAACAGCTCGATCGGCGGGATGCGCGGTGCGGCCTCGTTGACCAGCAACATATAGCGACGAAACACCTTGCCGTACATGTCTTCGAGGTAGCGGCGCAGGTGACCCTGGCTCTGACTGAACGCCAGGCCCAACAGGCGCATGAAGATCGACAAGTCGTTGCCACTGCGTGGTTGAACCACCAAGGCTTGTTCGACGAGGATTTCCAGCAGGTCTTCCAGGCTTGGCTTAGGATCGGCCTTGGCCTGGCGTCGTTCGAGCTCACGGTCCAGGCTGGCGCAGAACGGCCCGAGGAAACGCGAGAACACCGCCTGGATCAGGGCCTTTTTCGAGCCGAAATGGTAGTTCACTGCGGCGAGGTTGACCCCGGCCTTGCTGGTGATCAGCCGCAATGAAGTTTCAGCAAATCCTTTTTCCGCGAACAACTGCTCGGCAGCATCGAGAATGCGTTCAACGGTTTCCGACTGGGCCATGGCTACTCCGCCTGACAAACACTTGTTTGAAACATACGTTTCAAGTTGTGTCTTGTCAAGCCTGCAGGTTCGCTTTCCGGCCGGGCAGTCATCTGTTTCAGCGCTATTTAATCACATCCTTCCAGGTCTGTAGGCAGCGCTACCTATGCCTTGTAGGACGGCTGACGAATGACCGTCCGGCGCCATGGCAGAAAAGGATGATTGCCAAGCGCAGTTCACTGTATATAATCCCAGTCACTGTATAAAAAGACAGAGCGATCAACATGCTAAAACTGACGCCACGCCAAGCTGAGATTCTGGCTTTTATCAAGCGCTGCCTCGATGACAACGGCTACCCGCCGACGCGAGCGGAGATTGCGCTGGAACTGGGATTCAAATCCCCCAACGCCGCCGAAGAGCATCTCAAGGCCCTTGCTCGCAAGGGCGCGATCGAGATGACCCCAGGCGCTTCGCGCGGCATTCGCATCCCTGGCTTCGAAGCCAAGGCCGACGAATCGACACTGCCGATCATCGGTCGCGTCGCCGCCGGTGCGCCGATCCTGGCGCAGCAGCACGTCGAGGAATCCTGCAACATCAACCCGACCTTCTTCCATCCTCGCGCCGACTACCTGTTGCGGGTCCATGGCATGAGCATGAAGGACGTGGGCATTTTCGACGGTGACCTGCTGGCCGTCCATACCACCCGCGAAGCGCGTAACGGCCAGATCGTGGTGGCCCGCATCGGCGATGAAGTCACCGTCAAACGCTTCAAGCGCGAAGGCAGCAAGGTCTGGCTGTTAGCCGAGAACCCTGAGTTCGCCCCGATTGAAGTGAACCTGAAAGACCAGGACCTGGTGATCGAAGGCCTGAGCGTCGGCGTCATTCGCCGCTAAAGGAGGCATCATGCAGCTCGTGCACACCCCACAACACACACAACTGTCGCTGTTCGAGGCCTTCATGGCCCAACCCCTTGCGCCCCTCCTCAAGGAAACGGTCGAGGCGCCCTGGAGCGCCGAGCCTGAGGCGTTCAGTGAATTGTCGTTGCGCGGTGCTGCCGGGAGCTGCCTGAGCCTGCTGGCGCCAATCCTGCGCGAACTGAGCGAGGAACAGGACGCACGCTGGCTGACACTGATCGCCCCGCCCGCCAGCCTGACCCAGGCCTGGCTACGGGACGCCGGCCTGAACCGTGAGCGCATCCTGCTGCTGCAACCGCGCGGCGCGCAAAGCGCCCAGCAGTTGACCTGCGAAGCCTTGCGCCTGGGTCGTAGCCATACAGTGGTGAGCTGGCTGAACCCATTGAATGCCAGCGCCAAGCAGCAGCTGATCAGTGCTGCGCGCACAGGTGATGCTCAGAGCTTGAATATTCGATTGGGATAATGCGATGAGCCTGCGGAGGAGCTCGTTGTGGCAGGTGGACTCGTTGTGGCAGGCGGGCTTGCTGTGGCAGGTGGGTTTGCTGTGGCGAGCGGGCTTGCTGTGGCGAGCGGGCTTGCCCCGCGTTGGGCTGCGAAGCGGCCCCAAAACCAGACACCGTGGAATACCTGATATACCGCATTGATCTATTTAGGACTGCTTCGCAGCCCAACGCGGGGCAAGCCCGCTCGCCACAGCAAGCCCACCTGCCACAGCAAGTCCGCTCACCACGACAAACCCACCTGCCCTAGCAAGCCCGATCCTCACAGGACTCAGTGAAGAACCCGTGGGCCGTCTTCCTTCTCAGGTTCGCCTTCTGCCAAGCGGCCTGCCATCTGAACACCGACGCTCAACATGGCTTTTGCCACTTCCACGTGCTGGCCTTGCAGGAACACCTTGGCATCCTCGGAAAAATCCAGAATAACCAGAGAACCCTCGTCCTCCGCCCGGCGCAGCTCGATTCGGCCGTCAGGCAATTCAACAATTTCCAGAAAGGACGTTGGCATAAAAGTCTGTTCTCCACGAAAGGCCGGGATTATATCAGTCATCCGCCCGGCTTCGTTGAGGTTCTGAAGAGGTTTCTTTACGGCTTGATGAACGGTGCCATATGAATCCGACCAACGCTCAGCACTCGTTCAAACCTTCACGAAAGCGCAACGCCATCTTTTTCAGCTCCTGACGCCAGCCTTCCAACTCTTCGCGACTCAGAGGCTTGGGCTCTTCCTCTTCCAACGCAACCGCCACGATCAAGGGCTGGGTCACATCGCCCTTGGGCACATGGGGAACACGGGGCGGTTGAAACATATCCGCATGGGCCTTGAGCAGACGCGCGACCCAGCTGTCGGGGCTCTGGGCCATTTCCACCAACTCGGCCAGTTCAGGGATCGCCATGCTTTCCAGCACTTCACGATTCATGATCATTTCCGCACGGGGCGAACCGGCCTGGGGCAAGCGGTAGAACCCCGCGATCTCATGACACAAGCCCAGTAACGCACCATACAGGTGGAACAACGCGGCTTCACGCCCAGCCTGAACCAGCGCAATCGCGTTCATCTCCTTGCCTTGCTCGGCACGGCCAAGGGCTTCCAGGGACAAACCCGCAAAGTAAATTTTCTGGTTGGTACGGGTATAGAGTTCGTTGGCCATAACGGCAATCTCCACAACGAATAAGCGTGATGCTGGCTATGTAGGAGCGAGCTTGCTCGCGAAAAACTTCAGAGCGCCGTTCGGCATCAGGTTTTTCGCGTAATCATCAACAACCTTCGCGAGTAAGGACCAAGCACCCTCCTCGATCCCGCAGCAAGCAAAAGCCGTCTATACAGACGGCTTTTAGCGTTAGCAGAGTATAGGATCAAGCGCCCTGGCGCTTGTCCTCAACCTTCCACTTACCGCCGTCGTAGAACGCCTTCCAACCGGTCGGCTTGCCGTCCACTTCGGACTGCACGTACTGCTCCTTGGTCTTGCGGCTGTAGCGGATCACGGCTGGGCGACCATCCGGGTCCTTCTTCGGCGCCTCACACAGGAAGTGGTACTTAGGATCGATCTCGTCCTTGTGCGGCACGATTTCCAGCACCAATGGTGCACGGGTCTCGCGGTTTTTCGGGAACTGGCTGGCGGCCAGGAACAGGCCCGAAGCACCATCACGCAGGATGTAGGTGTCGTTGACCTTCTCGCACTTGAGTTCGGGCATCTTCACCGGGTCCATCTTCGGCGGCGCCGCATCACCGCTTTTCAGCAGTTTGCGGGTGTTCTTGCACGTCGGGTTGGTGCAACCGAAGAACTTGCCGAAGCGGCCGGTCTTGAGCTGCATCTCACTGCCGCACTTGTCGCATTCCAGGCTCGGGCCTTCGTAGCCCTTGATGCGGTAGCTGCCCTCTTCGATCTCATAGCCGTCACAATCCGGGTTGTTACCGCAGATATGCAGCTTGTGCTTCTCATCGAGCAGATAGGCATCCATCGCCGTGTTGCAGATCGGGCAGCGGTGCTTGCCACGCAGTACCAGCGATTCGGACTCCCCCTCGTCGTCGGCGGCGATTTCATCTCCCGGCACCAGGTTGACGGTGGCCTTGCAACGCTCTTTCGGTGGCAGGCTGTAACCCGAGCAACCGAGGAAAACGCCGGTGGAAGCGGTACGGATCTGCATCGGACGGCCGCAGGTCAGGCACGGGATGTCGGTCATCACCGGCTGGTTCGCGCGCATCCCGCTCTCGGGGCTTTCGGCCACTTCGAGTTTCTTCTTGAAGTCGCCGTAGAACTCGTCCAGCACGTTTTTCCAGTCGCGCTCGCCCTGGGCCACGTCATCGAGGTTCTCTTCCATGCCGGCGGTGAAGCCGTAGTCCATCAGGTTGGAGAAGCTCTCGGACAGACGCTCGGTGACGATATCGCCCATCTTTTCCGAATAGAAACGACGGTTGTGCAGGGCAACGTAGCCACGGTCCTGGATCGTCGAGATGATCGCGGCGTAGGTCGAAGGACGACCGATACCGCGTTTTTCCATCTCTTTCACCAGGCTGGCTTCCGAATAACGCGCCGGCGGCTTGGTGAAGTGCTGGGACGGGTCGAGCTTGATCAGCTTGAGCGTATCGCCCTGGGCCATGTCCGGCAGTACATCGTCGTCGCCCGGCTTGGCGATCTGCGGCATCACGCGGGTATAGCCGTCGAACTTGAGGATACGGCCCTTGGCGCGCAGCTCGAAGTCGCCAGCGCCCACACTGACGGTGGTGGACAGGTATTGCGCCGGCAGCATCTGGCAGGCCAGGAACTGGCGCCAGATCAGCTCGTAGAGGCGCTCAGCGTCGCGTTCCATGCCGCTCAGCTTGCTTGGCTCGGTGTTGGCGTCGGAAGGACGAATCGCTTCGTGAGCCTCCTGGGCGCCCTCTTTGCTGCTGTAGACGTTCGGCTTCTCCGGCAGGTACTTCTTGCCGAACTCACTTTCAATATAAGTGCGCGCCATGGCCACCGCGTCTTGCGACAGGTTGGTGGAGTCGGTACGCATATAGGTGATGTAGCCAGCTTCGTACAGACGCTGGGCCATCATCATGGTCTTCTTCACCCCGAAGCCCAGGCGGTTGCTCGCGGCCTGTTGCAAGGTAGAGGTAATGAACGGTGCCGACGGCTTGCTGCTGGTCGGTTTGTCTTCGCGCTTGACGATGCTGTAGCTGGAAGCCTTGAGCTTTTCCAGCGCGGCCATGGCCTGGGCTTCGTTCAGCGGCTTGAACGCCTCGCCTTTCTCACGGGCCACTTCGAAGCGCACGTTGGCGCCCTTGGCAGTGCCCAGGTTGGCGTGGACTTCCCAGTATTCTTCGGGGTTGAACGCACGGATCTCACGCTCACGCTCCACCACCAGCTTGACCGCTACCGATTGCACACGGCCGGCGGACAGGCCGCGGGCGATCTTGGCCCACAGCAGTGGCGAGACCATGTAGCCCACGACGCGGTCGAGGAAACGACGGGCCTGCTGGGCGTTGACGCGGTCAATGTCCAGCTCGCCCGGCTTGGAAAAGGCTTCCTGGATGGCTTTCTTGGTGATTTCGTTGAACACCACACGCTTGTAGCGGCTGTCATCGCCGCCGATGGCTTCCCGCAGGTGCCAGGCAATGGCTTCCCCTTCGCGGTCCAAGTCCGTTGCGAGATAGATGGTGTCTGCATCCTTGGCGAGCCGACGCAGCTCTTCGATGACCTTTTCCTTGCCCGGAAGGATTTCGTACTTGGCCTTCCAGCCATGTTCCGGATCCACCCCCATGCGCGAGACCAGCTGCTTGCGCGCTTTCTCTTTAGGGCTGAGCACCGGACCTTCGCCCGCGGCCGCCTTGCCGCGCTTGGCGGCAGGCTCCTTGCTGGCGCTAGCCGAACCGCTGGTGGGCAGGTCTCGGATATGGCCGATACTCGACTTCACCACGTACTCGTTGCCCAAGTACTTGTTGATGGTCTTGGCCTTAGCCGGGGATTCCACAATGACCAGCGATTTGCCCATGGATCGGAAAATTCCTGAATTCGAGAAGTGAAAGGCAGTTGGCGCCTGACGCGGCAACGCTATATATAGTGGCAACAAGGTGAGGTCAAGCGCAGCATTCTGCGCGGCCTGCCGTTATTGCCCTGAAAAAAGACTGGGTTCGGCCTGGACCAAAGCAAAGCGCGGGACCTGCTCGCCGTCAACTTCGACGGTCTCGAGGAACATGCTCAAGGGGCGCACCCAAAAGCCGTAATCGCCATACAGTGCTTGGTAGAACACCACTTCTTCTTCGGTCTCGGAATGCCGTGCCACGCTGAAAACGCGGTACTGCGGACCTTTATAATGTTGGTAGAGCCCTGGTTCGACTTTCATGCTCTGGCCCCCTTACAAAATTTGTTGAAAAAAAATATTAAAAATTCCAAAAAACAAAAACCGGGGCACTGGGCCCCGGCTTCCGTCAACTCAACGCTTAGACGCGTTCGAAGACGGTGGAAATGCCTTGGCCAAGACCAATGCACATGGTTGCAACCCCGAGGTTACCGCCATTTTGCTTCATCACGTTAAGCAAAGTGCCGGAAATACGCGCACCGGAGCAACCGAATGGGTGGCCCAGGGCAATCGCACCGCCGTGCAGGTTAACCTTCTCGTTCATCTTGTCGAGCACTTTCAAATCTTTCAGCACCGGCAGGGCCTGTGCAGCGAAAGCTTCGTTGAGTTCGAAGAAGTCGATATCGGAGATGGTCAGGCCCGCACGCTTCAAGGCTTTTTGTGTCGCCGGTACTGGACCATAGCCCATGATTGCGGGGTCCACACCCGCCACGGCCATCGAACGAATCACCGCCAGCGGCTGGATACCCAGGTCCTGGGCACGCTGCGCCGACATCACGATCATGCACGAGGCACCATCGGTGATTTGCGACGAAGTACCCGCCGTCACGGTGCCGCCCTTCGGATTGAAGGCAGGCTTGAGGGCCGCCAGGCTTTCCAGGGTGGTGTCCGGACGAATGGTTTCGTCGTAGTCGAACAGTTTCAGGAAACCGTTCTCGTCGTAGCCGTTCATCGGGATGATTTCATCCTTGAACTTGCCTTCCACCGTTGCCTTGTGGGCCAACTGGTGGGAGCGCAGGCCGAACGCGTCCTGGGCTTCACGGGTAATGCCGTGCATCTTGCCGAGCATTTCCGCGGTCAGGCCCATCATGCCCGAGGCTTTTGCCGCGTACAGCGACATGTGTGGGTTGGGATCGACGCCGTGCATCATGCTGACGTGGCCCATGTGCTCCACGCCACCGACCACGAACACATCCCCGTTACCCGTCATGATCGCCTGGGCGGCCGTGTGCAGGGCGCTCATCGAGGAGCCACACAAACGGCTGACGGTCTGGCCGGCGGCCGTGTGCGGGATCTGGGTCATCAGCGACGCCATGCGCGCGATGTTCCAGCCCTGCTCCAGGGTCTGGTTGACGCAGCCCCAGATCACGTCTTCGACTTCGTTCGGGTCGACCTTGACGTTGCGCTCCAGCAATTTGCTGATCAGGTGCGCCGACATATCTTCAGCGCGGGTGTTGCGGTGCATGCCGCCCTTGGAGCGGCCCATCGGTGTGCGACCGAAGTCGACAATCACGACGTCTCTTGGATTCAAGCTCATAAATATTCTCGCTCTAGTCGTCTGGGCACTTAACCGAAGAAGCTCTGGCCATTCCTGGCCATCTCACGCAGCTTCGCGGTCGGGTGGTACAGCGGGCCCAAATCAGCGTATTGATCAGCCAGGGCAACGAATTCGGCTACACCGATCGAGTCGATGTAACGCAGCGCACCACCACGGAATGGAGGGAAACCAATACCGTATACCAGGCCCATATCGGCTTCGGCAGCGGTCTCGACGATGCCGTCTTCCAGGCAACGCACGGTCTCCAGGCACAGGGCGATCATCATCCAGTTGACGATGTCCTCGTCGGACACCTCACGCTGTTCATAGATGACCGGCGCAAGCACCTCGTGGACCGACGGGTCAGCGACCTTCTTCTGCTTGCCCTTCTTGTCGGTCTCGTAGGCGTAGAAGCCCTTGCCGTTTTTCTGACCCAGGCGCTTGGCCTCGTAGAGCGCGTCGATCGCCGAGCGCCGGTCGTCTTTCATACGGTCCGGGAAGCCTTCAGCCATCACGTCGCGGCCGTGGTGACCGGTGTCGATGCCGACAACGTCCATCAGGTACGCCGGGCCCATGGGCCAGCCGAATTTTTCCATGACCTTGTCGATGCGCACGAAGTCCACACCGGCGCTGACCAGCTTGGCGAAACCGCCGAAGTACGGGAACAGCACGCGGTTGACCAGGAAGCCCGGGCAATCATTGACCACGATCGGGTTCTTGCCCATTTTCTTGGCGTAGGCAACGGTGGTGGCGATGGCCAACTCGCTGGACTTCTCGCCACGGATCACTTCCACCAGCGGCATCATGTGCACCGGGTTAAAGAAGTGCATGCCGACGAAGTTTTCCGGACGCTTGAGCGCCTTGGCCAGCAGCGAGATGGAGATCGTCGAGGTGTTGGACGCCAGGATAGTGTCGTCTTTGACCTGCGCTTCCACTTCAGCCAGTACGGCTTGCTTGACCTTCGGGTTCTCGACAACCGCTTCGACCACCAGGTCGACATGGCCGAAATCGCCGTAGGACAGCGTAGGACGAATGCCGTTAAGCACTTCAGCCATTTTCGCAGCGGTCATGCGACCTTTATCAACGCGGCCCACCAGCAGCTTGGCGGCTTCCGCCAGGCCCTGCTCGATACCGTGTTCGTTGATGTCTTTCATCAGGATCGGCGTGCCTTTGGACGCCGACTGATAGGCGATACCGCCACCCATGATGCCGGCGCCGAGTACGGCGGCCTGTTTCACGTCCTTGGCGACTTCGTCGTAGGCCTTGGCCTTTTTCTTCAGTTCCTGATCGTTCAGGAACAGGCCGATCAGGCTCTGGGCAGCAGAGGTCTTGGCCAGTTTGACAAAACCCGCCGCTTCCACTTCCAGGGCTTTGTCGCGACCGAAGTTCGCGGCCTTCTGGATGGTCTTGATCGCTTCAACCGGCGCCGGGTAGTTCGGACCGGCCTGGCCGGCCACGAAACCCTTGGCGGTTTCGAACGACATCATTTGTTCGATGGCGTTGAGTTTGAGTTTTTCCAGCTTCGGCTGACGCTTGGCCTTGTAGTCAAATTCGCCGCTGATGGCGCCTTTGATCAGGTTCAGTGCAGCTTCGGCCAGTTTGTCCGGGGCAACCACAGCGTCGACGGCACCGACTTTCAGCGCGTCTTCAGCTTTATTTTCCTTACCCGCGGCGATCCACTCGATGGCGTTGTCGGCACCGATCAGGCGCGGCAGACGCACGGTACCGCCGAAGCCTGGGTAGATGCCCAGCTTGACTTCAGGCAGGCCGATCTTGGCAGTGGCCGACATGACGCGGAAGTCTGCGGCCAGGCACATTTCCAAGCCGCCGCCCAAGGCGATGCCATTGATGGCGGCAACGGTCGGCACGTTGAGGTCTTCGAAATCGCTGAAAATCTTGTTGGCTTCGAGGTTGCCAGCCACCAGCTCGGCATCGGGCAGCTTGAAGTTGTCGACGAATTCGGTGATGTCAGCGCCGACGATAAACACGTCCTTGCCGCTGGAGACGATCACGCCCTTGACCGAAGCATCTGCTTTGATGGTGTCTACGGCCTGACGCAGTTCGTTCAGGGTTAGACGGTTGAACTTGTTGACGGACTCACCCTTGAGGTCGAATTTCAATTCGACGATGCCACTTTCAAGAGCCTTAACCGTGATGGCTTTACCTTCGTAAATCATCAACTGATCTCCACGATATGGAAGCTGAACAGTACACACCGGACGCTGGCCTCTGGTTAGACATTGATCATTTCGTCAATGCTCACCCCAATGCGCCAGGCACACCCGCCAATGCGATAGTCGGGATTCTGTATGAGACGTCTGACAGACAAACGCTCAATTCATACGCCCGTTTGATTTGGGTACGTCACCTTCATCCAATTCCAGGCAATTGTCAATCGCTCGAAAGGCTAGGAAAAACGCGACTTTCCAGTCATTTCAGAACCCCCGCCCCAGGCCTGCGCCTCGTCAATATTTCAATATTCACGAAATCAATAATCAAAAAAGTGCGGGAAAACGCTGTACAGATCGGGATATGCCGCTAGGCTAGCGACAACCGTAACGCGCCTGGATGAACATCCGACGCATGAAACACAGATTTACCGGCCTGCCTGGCCAACTCCAGCCCGATGATGATGTCGGGCTTTTTATTGCCTATGGTTTACCCGAAGGCCTCATGCCAGGGCCTTGAGCACTTTATCAATGGCCTGCAAGTCACTCGCCTCGCCCTTCTCACCCCAGTACAAAGTGACCATCTGACGATCCGCCTCGACTTTATAGACGTTGGCCGGCAGCGTTGCGAAATGCGGCAACAGCTTCTCATCGACGCACACCTCCTGCCACTGATTGACCCACACACCCGGCTCCAGCTGCCAGTAACTCCAGGTGTCTGGCGTACGGCCACGTCGCGGCCGGTGGTACTGCGCGCAAGGGCTCGGCGGCTCCTGCTTGAGCCAGTGCGGCCACTCCTGAGGTGCCAGTTGCATGGCCAGGCCGATGCGTCGCGCCTCCATGCGCAGGGCCATGCGCCCGCTCTGGTGGCGCGACGGGCGCAGCCATGCCAGGGGGCTCAGAACCACCACAAGGATTGACACCACTATCCAGACCGTCATATGTGTACTCCCGAATTTCTAGATGAGCGGATTTGATCTCACGCAACCCCATCCGCTTGAAAGCAGCCATACTGAATCTATTGCAGTCCCCCTAGAGGAACGCCTCATGCCCTACCAACATATTCTGGTCGCTGTCGATCTGACCGAAGAGTGCGATCCAGTGATCAAGCGCGCGCAGGAATCCGCATTGGCCAATGGTGCCGTACTGTCGCTGGTGCATATCGTCGAGCCCATGGCCATGGCCTTTGGCGGTGACGTGCCGATGGACCTTTCCCAATTGCAGCAACAACAATTCGACCAGGCCAAGGAGCGTCTGGACCGTTTGATTCTCAAGTACCCGCACCTGAAAAAGGAAGACTGCCACCTGACCTACGGCCAACCTCGCCAGGAAATCCACCACCTGGCCAAAGAAAAGGGTTGTGACCTGATCGTGGTCGGTAGCCATGGCCGTCATGGTTTGGCGCTGTTGCTGGGCTCCACGGCCAATGACGTGCTGCATGGCGCGCCGTGCGACGTCCTGGCGGTAAGGCTGGTCAAAAGCTCGTAAGCCCCCCTCCCACATTTTGAATCGCATTTCATATGAAAAACCCGGTGTTCATCCAAATGAACACCGGGTTTTTTAATGCATCTGGATCAATCAGGCATCCAACTCAGCCCAACGCTCAACCAGCGCTTCCAGCTCCTGGTTCAACGTCTCCAGGGAAGCGATGACCTTGGCGGTTTCCGCCGCCGGGCGCAGGTAGAAACCCGCGTCGGCCATTTGCGCTTCCACAGCCGCGATCTGTTGCTCCTTGGCCTCGATATCACCCGGCAAGGCTTCCAGCTCACGCTGAAGCTTGTAGCTGAGCTTCTTCTTGGCCGCCGGGGCAGCTTCCTGGGCCGGGGCAGCGGCCACCGGGGCGACAACGGCGGAGGTCAGGTCGGCCTTGCCGGACTTGCTCTCGGTCACGCCCAGCAGGCGCGGTGAACCGCCCTGACGCAGCCAGTCCTGGTAACCACCGACGTACTCACGCACCTTGCCTTCCCCTTCGAAGACCAGGGTACTGGTGACCACGTTGTCGAGGAATGCCCGGTCGTGGCTGACCATCAGCACAGTGCCGTTGAAGGTCAGCAAGACCTCTTCCAGCAGTTCGAGGGTTTCCACATCGAGGTCGTTGGTCGGTTCGTCGAGTACCAGCAGGTTGGCCGGCTTGCTGAACAGCTTGGCCAGCAGCAGGCGCGCGCGCTCACCACCGGACAAGGCCTTGACCGGTGTGCGGGCACGCTGCGGGCTGAACAGGAAGTCACCCAGGTAGCTCAGCACGTGGCGACTCTGGCCGTCGATATCGATAAAGTCGCGGCCTTCGGCAACGTTGTCGATCACGGTCTTTTCCAGGTCCAGCTGGTGACGCAACTGATCGAAGTAGGCCACATCGATGCGGGTGCCCTCTTCCACGGTGCCGCTGGTCGGTTGCAGGCCGTTGAGCATCAGCTTGAGCAAGGTGGTCTTGCCGGTACCGTTGGCGCCCAGCAAGCCGATACGGTCGCCGCGTTGCAGGACCATGGAGAAGTCCTTGATCAGGAACGGACCGTCCGGGTGATGGAAGCTGACGTTTTCCAGCACCATCACTTGCTTGCCCGACTTGTCGGCAGTATCCAGCTGGATATTGGCCTTGCCGGTGCGCTCGCGACGTTCGCTGCGCTCGACGCGCAGGGCTTTCAGGGCACGTACGCGGCCTTCGTTACGGGTACGGCGCGCCTTGATGCCCTGGCGGATCCAGACTTCTTCCTGGGCCAGTTTCTTGTCGAACAGGGCGTTGGCGGTTTCTTCGGCGGACAGTGCGGCTTCCTTGTGCACCAGGAAGCTGGCGTAGTCGCCGTTCCAGTCGATCAGGCCACCACGGTCCAGTTCGAGGATGCGCGTGGCGAGGTTTTGCAGGAAGGAACGGTCGTGCGTGATGAACAGCACGGCACCCTGGAAATCCTTGAGGGCTTCTTCCAGCCAGGCGATGGCGCCGATGTCCAGGTGGTTGGTCGGTTCGTCGAGCAGCAGCAGGTCCGGCTCGGACACCAGCGCCTGGGCCAGCAACACCCGGCGACGCCAGCCGCCGGACAATTCGGCGAGGGTCTTGTCGGCCGGCAGTTGCAGGCGGCTCAGGGTACTGTCCACCAGTTGCTGCAGGCGCCAGCCGTCGCGGGCTTCGAGGTCTTGCTGGACGTGCATCAGCTTGTCCAGGTCTTCTTCGGTGACGCAGTTCTGCGCCAGATGGTGGTACTGCGCAAGCAACTCACCAACGCCGTCCAGGCCTTCGGCAACCACGTCGAACACGGTCCGTCCGTCGGCCACCGGCAATTCTTGCGGCAATTCGCCGATCTTGAGGCCCGGGGCACGCCACACAGAGCCGTCGTCGGGCTTCTGGTCGCCTTTTACCAGCTTCATCATGCTGGACTTGCCGGTGCCGTTGCGGCCGATGATGCACACCCGCTCACCACGGGCGATCTGCCAGGACACCTTGTCCAACAACGGCATAGCGCCGAAAGCAAGGGACACATCGCTGAATTTGAGCAGGGTCATACGCTTCTCCAAAAACTGGGCGCGCATTCTACCTGACTTGAGGGCTGGATGCGGTCGCCATTTTCTCTGCTGATACGTTCTGTAGGACATTTCCGGCGATCTTCAACCAACCGGCCGGCAAAGCTTTCACCGGCCGCTGGCAAAAGGCTAAGCTAGGGGCAATCAGTGTCGGCGGTGCCGGCGCTAGTCGTGATTTCTCTGCACGGACGTCTCATGCGCAGTCGCCTTTTCAACTTTTTATCTTGTCTGCTTCTTTCCGCCACTGCCGTTCAATCCGCGCAGGCCGTGGACCTCACCACTCAACGTCAATATTACGATGAAGCCAAGCGTGCACTGGCCAAGGGCGATACCGGCCCCTACATGCAATACAGCCAGGCCCTGGCCGACTACCCGCTGACGCCCTACCTGGCGTACGACGAGCTGACCGCCCGCCTGAAGACCGCCAGCAACGAGGAAATCGAACAGTTCCTTGCGAAAAACGGCGACCTGCCCCAGGCCAACTGGATGAAACTGCGCTGGTTGCGCTGGCTGGCCGATCGTGGTGATTGGCAGACCTTTGAAAAGTACTACGATGCCAAGCTCAATTTCGTTGAATTGGACTGCCTGCATGGCCAGTTCCAGCTCACCCACAATTTGAAAGCCGAAGGCTACAAGACCACCGAAAAACTGTGGATGACCGGCAAATCCCAGCCCGCCGCGTGCGATGCCACCTTTAGTCAATGGGCCGCCGACGGCCAGCTCACCGAGCAAAAAATCTGGGACCGCGCCAAGCTCGCTGCCGAAGCGCGCAACTACGCGCTGGCCAACAGCCTGGTGAAAACCCTGCCGACCCTCGGCGCCCAAGGCCGCCTGATGGTCGACGTGGCGCAAAAGCCCGACATGCTCAGTGATCCTTCGCGCTTCCTGCCGGCCACCGAAGCCATGTCTGACGCCGTGGGCCTGGGCCTGCGCCGCCTGGCTCGCCAGGATCCGGACAAGGCCATGGCCCTGCTCGACGGCTATGCCAGCAGCATGCACTTCTCCCGTGACGAAAAAGTGGCGATCGCTCGTGAAATCGGCCTGACCCTGGCCAAGCGCTTCGATCCACGCGCCCTTGAGGTGATGACCAAGTACGACCCCGAACTGCGCGACAACACCGTGTCCGAATGGCGCCTGCGCCTGCTGCTGCGCCTGGCCCGCTGGGAAGATGCCTATCAGTTGACGCGAAAACTCCCACAAGACCTGGCCACCACCAATCGCTGGCGCTACTGGCAGGCCCGCAGCCTGGAACTGGCCGAGCCGAAAAACCCGCAAGCCCTGGTGCTGTACAAGAACCTGGCGAGGGAGCGGGATTTCTACGGTTTCCTCGCCGCTGACCGCTCCAAGGCGCCGTACCAGTTGATCAACAAGCCGCTGTTGATGAGCCAGGCGCTGATCAACAAGGTGCGCAACACCCCCGGCGTGCGCCGTGCCCTCGAGTTCTATGCCCGTGGCCAGGTGGTGGACGGTCGCCGCGAGTGGTACCACGTCAGCCGTCACTTTGACCGTGACGAAATGGTCGCCCAGGCCAAGCTGGCCTATGACATGAAGTGGTACTTCCCGGCGATTCGCACCATCAGCCAGGCTCAGTACTGGGACGACCTGGACATCCGATTCCCGATGGCCCACCGCGACACCCTGGTGCGCGAAGCCAAGGTTCGCGGCCTGCATTCGAGCTGGGTGTTCGCTATCACCCGCCAGGAAAGCGCCTTCATGGACGACGCCCGCTCCGGCGTCGGTGCCAGCGGCCTGATGCAACTGATGCCCGGCACCGCCAAGGACACCGCGCGCAAGTTCAGTATCCCCCTGGCCTCACCCGCCCAGGTACTGGACCCGGATAAAAACATCCAGCTCGGCGCGGCCTACCTTAGCCAGGTACACAGCCAGTTCAACGGCAACCGCGTGCTCGCCTCCGCCGCCTACAACGCCGGCCCCGGCCGCGTGCGTCAATGGCTGCGCGGCGCCGACCACCTGAGTTTCGACGTGTGGGTGGAAAGCATTCCGTTCGATGAAACCCGTCAATATGTACAGAACGTGCTGTCTTATTCGGTGATCTACGGACAGAAGCTCAACTCACCACAGCCGTTGGTGGATTGGCATGAGCGGTATTTTGATGATCAGTGACAATGGCTGACGAAAAGCCTGTGGCGAGCGGGCTTTGTAGTGGCTAGCACGGCGGGTTGTGGCAAGCAGGCTTGTTGTGGCGAGCGGGCTTGCCCCGCGTTGGGCTGCGAAGCGGCCCCAATAAGGCCACCGCGTTTATCCAGGCATTTTAAATCGCCAGGTTTTGGGGCTGCTTCGCAGCCCAACGCGGGGCAAGCCCGCTCGCCACAACAGCCTCCCCTGCGTAGATCACGCTAGGCCTCGTTTTTTGCGACCTCTACGGCGTCACTGAACTGCAACGCCGCCAACCGCGCATACAGCGGATTGTTCGCAATCAACTGCTGATGCGTACCCACCGCCACCAGCTTGCCCTGGTCCATCACCGCAATCCGATCGGCGTTCTTCACCGTGGCCAGGCGATGCGCGATCACCAGCGTGGTGCGGCCCTGCATCAATTGCGGCAACGCCTGCTGGATCAGGTGTTCACTCTGTGCATCGAGGGCGCTGGTGGCTTCGTCCAGCAGCAGGATCGGCGCGTCCACCAGCAATGCGCGGGCGATGGCCAGGCGTTGTCGTTGGCCGCCGGAAAGGCCCATGCCGCCGTCGCCGAGGTGGGTCTGGTAGCCGTCGGGCATTTGCAGGATGAAATCATGGGCGTGGGCAATACGGGCCGCGGCTTCGACCTGTTCACGGGTCGCCGCCGGGTTGCCGTAGCGGATGTTCTCCTCGACGCTGCCGAAGAACAGCGCCGGGCTTTGCGACACCAGGGCGAAGTGGCGGCGCAGGTCCAGCGGGTCCAGCTCGGTCAAGGGGCGGCCTTCGAGCAGGATGCGGCCTTGTTGGGGGTCGTAAAAGCGCAGCAACAGATCGAAAATCGTCGACTTGCCGGCACCGGACGGCCCCACCAGCGCCAGGGTTTCACCGGGGTTGATGGTCAGGCTCAACCCGTCGATGGCGTAGCTGTCCGGCCGCGAGGGGTAGGAAAAGCGCAGGTCTTGCAGTTCCATACGGCCGCTGACCCGCGCCGGCAAGTGCACCGTGCCGGTGGCGGGAGCCTGGATATCGTTGCTCGACTGCAACAACTCGCCGATTCGCTCCGCCGCACCGGCAGCGCGCTGCAGTTCGCCGAGCACTTCGCTGAGGGTGCCGACGGCGCTGCCCACAATCAGGCTGTAGAACACGAACGCCGCCAGCTCGCCGCCGGAAATGCGCCCACTGATCACGTCCATGCCGCCGACCCACAACATCACGCCCACGGCCCCCAGCACCAGCATGATCACCAGGGTGATCAACCAGGCGCGTTGGGCGATGCGTTTGCGTGCGGTGTTGAACGCTTCCTCGACGGTCACGGCAAAGCGTCGTTCGTCCTGCACCTGGTGGTTATAGGCCTGTACGGTCTTGATCTGGCCGAGGGTCTCGGACACATAACTGCCTACATCGGCGATGCGGTCCTGGCTCAGGCGCGAGAGGCTGCGTACGCGGCGGCCAAAGATCAGGATCGGCGCCAGCACCAACGGCAGTGCGACCACAACGATGCTGGTGAGCTTGGGGTTGGTGATGAACAACAACACGATGCCGCCGATGACCATCAACCCATTGCGCAGGAACAGTGACAGCGACGAGCCGATCACCGATTGCAGTAAGGTGGTGTCGGTGGTGAGTCGCGACTGTATTTCCGAACTGCGGTTGTTTTCATAGAAGCCGGGGTGCAGGTAGATCAAGTGATTGAACACCTGGCGACGAATATCGGCCACCACCCGCTCGCCGATCCACGACACCAGGTAGAAGCGTGCAAACGTACCCACCGCCAGGCCCAGCACCAGAATCATGAACAGCCCGATGGACTGGTTGAGCAGGTGTGGCGACTGGGTCATGAAGCCCTGATCCACCAGCAGGCGAATGCCCTGCCCCATGGACAAAGTGATGCCGGCGGTAACGATCAGCGCCAACAGGGCTCCGAGGGCCTGCCAGCGGTAGGGCGCGATAAAGCGGCTGGCCAGGCGAATCGCGCGGCGCTGTCGGACTGAGAACATGGAGGGCATCACCGTTGAGGAACGTGTACACCACATGGGGGGAACTTGGGCAAATAACAACTTTCGTAACAGCAATGAGTCAGATTAATTATGCCCACCGATACTGATGCCTAGAGGCTATCGGTCTAACGTCCCGCTGGAAATCCGCGGAGGTTTCTGCTGGACTGGGGGCTCGAACCGATGATTGTGCAAGGAGTTGTAACAGCGCGGTCACGCGGGGGTTTTACAGTAGGTACACAACCTGATGAGGAGACAGGCTATGACCTTGCAAAATAGCAGCGATGCCAAGATTGAAGTGATCCGCCAACCGCAGCAGTTGCCTTGCTCGTACATCGACGCCAAGGGCCACGAAGTGCAGATTACCGAAGAGATGATCCAGCAAGCATGCCGCGAGTTGGAACAACGCCTGGTCAAGCCTGCGCAGCAAGGCTGAAGCGCCTGAACTCTTTCAAAACCGGTCCTGGTGGCCGGTTTTTTTGTGGCCAGGCTGCTGGCTCCCATTGAGCCGCGAAGTGGCCCCAAACAATGGGACGGCTGCGCAGTTCAACGGGAGCAAGCGCCCTCGCCACAGTAATAGCGTTCCTACAGGGCGCTTGCGCCCAATGCCTGGACGATATTCGCCAACACCGCCGACTCCCCGTTGATGCGCACCTTCAAGCCGTCAATCTCGCGACGCTCAGGGTAGTGCTTGCGCAACAGGTCGAATGCCTTGCGCTGCTCCTCGACGGTTCCTACGAGGCTACGCCGGAAATCTGCGTCGTCCCGACGCGGGTCATACACGCTGCGGCATAACGTCGCCAAAGCCCAGGCGGGATCGGTCGATGCATTCAAGTGCACCTCGGCCAGCCAGGGCGGCGGCAGCAAATCGCTGAGTTGAATGCTCGCTTCCTGGCCCAGATGCGCACAGAACGCCTGGTAGATCTGCGCCGTGCCACGCTGCTTGCCATCCAGGCTGTAGCCGGCGATATGCGGCGTAGCCAGCACGCACAGGTCAGCCAGGTCGACGTCCACTTCCGGCTCGCCCTCCCATACATCCAGCACCGCTTGCAGGTCCTCGCGTTCAAGCAGCACGTCGCGCAGGGCTGCGTTGTCGACCACCGGGCCACGGCTGGCATTGATCAGCCAGGTGCCAGGCTTGAGGCGGTTGAGCCGCTGGCGGTCCAGCAGGTGCCAGGTGGAACCGTTGCCGGACTTGGTCAGTGGCGTGTGCAAGCTGATCACGTCGCACTGTTCGATGATCTGTTCCAGGCTGACGTAGTCACCGTCCTCGGCGATCTGCCGCGGCGGATCGCACACCAGCACGTTCCAGCCCAGGCCTTTGAGCACCTTGACCAGGCGACCGCCGACTTCACCGGCACCCACCACACCGTAGGTGCGTTGGTTGAGGTCGGCACCTTCGATCTCGGCCAGGGTTTGCAGGCTGCCAAGGACGTAGTCCACCACGCCGCGAGCATTGCAGCCGGGGGCGCTGGACCACTGGATCGCGGCCTGTTTGAAGTAATCGAGGTCCAGGTGGTCGGTGCCGATGGTGCAGGTGCCGACAAAACGCACCGCCGAACCTTCGAGCAGGGCGCGGTTGACGTTGGTGACCGAACGTACCAGCAGCACATCGGCCTGCTCGACCGTGGCACGGTCAATGGAGCGCCCGGGTACCCGGCGAATTTCGCCAAACCCTTCGAAGAAGGCATCGAGCAGCGGGATATTTTCGTCGGCAACAATCAGCATGGCAGGCTCCTTTCGCGGATCAGCAGTGTACAGGGATGCGCTCGGTGTCACACCGTGGATCCCAGGAGTGAAGAGTGCCTGGAGGATCGTTTACAAATCCCTAACACAGGTTTTTTCCTGACTATCGCGTCAAGGCGTAGAATCCGCCGTCCTGTGCTCTTTCCTGGACACCCCGTACGTGAACGCTGCCATCACCGCCCCCCTCACCCGCCCCGCCCGCATCAACCGCGAGGTGCGCAGCCTGCTGACCCTGGCCTTGCCGATCATGATCGGCCAACTGGCAACCACTGCCATGGGCTTTGTCGATGCGGTAATGGCCGGGCGTGTCAGCCCAATGGACCTGGCGGCCGTGGCCCTGGGTAACTCGATCTGGATTCCGGTGTTCCTGCTGATGACCGGCACCCTGCTGGCCACCACGCCCAAAGTCGCCCAGCGCTTCGGCGCGGGCACGTTCCGGGAAATCGGCCCGCTGGTGCGCCAATCACTGTGGCTGGGGCTGATCGTCGGCTTGACCGCGTTGCTGATGCTGATCAGCGCCGAACCGATCCTGCACGCGATGAACGTCGACCCCGCGCTGATCAAGCCGTGCATGGGGTACCTGCATGGCATCGCCTCGGGCATGCCAGCGGTCGCGCTGTACTACGTGCTGCGCTGCTTCAGCGATGGCCTGGGCCGAACGCGCCCGAGCATGGTCATGGGCCTGAGCGGGCTGGCGCTGAATATTCCGCTGAACTACGTGTTCATCTACGGCCATTTCGGCGTGCCGGCCATGGGTGGCGTCGGCTGTGGCTGGGCCACGGCAATCGTGATGTGGGTAATGATGCTCGGCATGGCGGCCTGGACCCGTTGGGCGCCGGCCTATCAGAGCAGCGAGTTGTTCAAGCGTTTCGACTGGCCGCAGTGGGCGGTGATCAAGCGCGTACTGGCCATCGGCCTGCCGATCGGTATTGCGATCTTTGCCGAATCGAGCATCTTCGCGGTGATCGCCCTGTTGATCGGTAGCCTCGGCGCCACCGTGGTGGCCGGGCACCAGATCGCGCTGAACTTCAGTTCGCTGGTGTTCATGATCCCCTACTCCCTGAGCATGGCGGTCACCGTGCGCGTCGGCCAGGCCCTGGGGCGCGGGGAACCGCGAGAGGCACGCTTCGCGGCCGGGGTCGGCATGGGCACTGCGCTGGCCTATGCCTGCCTGTCGTGCAGCCTGATGCTGCTGTTTCGCGAGCAGATCGCCACGATCTATACAGCGGACCCACGGGTGGTACAGGTGGCATCGATGCTGATCGTGTTTGCCGCGCTGTTCCAGTTTTCCGATGCGATCCAGGTCACCGCCGCCGGTGCCCTGCGTGGGTATCAGGACACGCGGGTGACCATGGTGCTGACGTTGTTTGCCTATTGGGGCGTGGGCCTGCCGGTCGGCTATGCCCTCGGGCTGACCGAATGGCTGGGCGCGCCCAACGGCCCCAGCGGCTTGTGGCAGGGGCTGATCGTCGGCCTCAGCTGCGCGGCGGGGATGCTGGTGGTGCGCCTGGCCCGCAGCGCGCGGCGGCGCATTCGCCTGGACAAGGCACGGGCTTAATCAACCTTTTTGCGAATCCAGTACAGGTAGGTCCCGGCCCGTTCCTGCTGCTCCACCAGTTCATGGTCGAGAAATACGCAGAACTTGGGAATATCGCGGCGGGTCGACGGGTCGGTGGCGATCACCTTGAGCAAGCCGCCAGGCGGCAGGTCGCGGATGTGCTGGTGCAGCATCATCACCGGCTCCGGGCAGTTGAGGCCCGTTGCGTCGAGGGTGCCATCAACGGCGGTGTCGAAAATATCGCTCATTGTCTACTCCTGAAACCGGCGCTCAGTTTAGCGGGCCTTGGTTTTCTTCACATCCACCAACCGACGCAGGTGGCAGGTCACTTCTTCACGGTCGTGGTACAGCTGCTTGCAGCCGATCTCCACCCGAATACCACGCGCCTTGAAGCCCTCTTCGATGCGTTCGAGCAGGCGCTTCACCTCGGCGTAACGCTGCTTCATCGGCAACTTCAGGTTCACCACGGCCTCACGGCAATAGCCTTCGCCGATCCAGGTTTCCAGCAGCGCGGCGTTGCGCGCCGGCTTCTCGACGATGTCGCACACCATCCAATCCACGGGCTGCTTGGGCACGAAAGTGAAGCCGTCAGCCATCAGGTGTTGCACCAGGCCGGTGTCCATCAGGCTTTCGGCCATGGGGCCGTTGTCGATGGCGGTCACCAGCATGCCACGGTTCACCAGTTGCCAGGTCCAGCCACCGGGGGCGGCACCGAGGTCGACACCGGTCATGTCGCCATGCAGGCGCTCATCCCACTGGTCGCGGGGGATAAAGTGGTGCCAGGCCTCTTCCAGCTTCAGGGTCGAGCGGCTGGGCGCGTCACGCGGGAATTTCAGGCGCGGGATGCCCATCGGCCACATTGCCGAGTTGTTCGACTCGGCCAGGCCCATGAACACTTCGCGGCCGCTCTTGAAGGTCAGCAGCAGGCGCGGCTTGCTCGGGTCGTCCACCAGCTTGCCGGCCCCCAACAGGGCTTTGCGCAGGTGCACTTCGAATTTCTTGCAGAAGTTCGAGAGTTCCTTGCCATCGTTGGTATCGACCATCTCTAGCCACACACTGCCGCACACCGGGAAATCGCGCAGGTGCGTGAGGATCACGCTGATGCGATCGGTTTCCGGCAAATCGATAAATACCCCGCGCGCCCACTGCCTGGGGAAGATCAGCTCGGCAAAACGCTGGCCGTGCATCAGGCGCTGGGCGCCGTCTTCTTCGGTGCAGACAAATTCGGCGCAGGCGCTGCCGGTCTTGGCCTTGGCGTAGCCCGAAACATTCAGGCGTGCGGCGTGCTCCGCGATCTCGGAACAGACTTCGCCCTCAAACCCCGGACGGCAGTGCATAAAAAGGGTGTTCATCGACTCTCCTGGTGAATCAACTGACTTGCGCTATCGCAATGCCTGTCATGAAAACGCGCGCATGATAGCCGAGTTCGGAACCTTGGTTCTGTCCATAGAGTCCAGTAATTAGCCAGCTACTGAAAACAGGGCTAGTTTGATAGCTCTGTTAGTCCCGTCAGGTCCGTAGCCGTGCGGACCATAAGGAGTCATGTAATGTCATCCCTTGATAGCCTGAGAACCCTTAAAACCCTGCAAATCGACGATAAGACTTATCACTATTTCAGCCTGCCCGAAGCCGCCAAGAGCCTGGGCGACCTGGATAAGCTGCCGATGTCCCTCAAAGTGCTGCTGGAAAACCTGCTGCGCTGGGAAGACGACAAGACCGTCACCGGCACCGACCTCAAGGCCATCGCTGCCTGGCTCAAAGAGCGCCAGTCCGACCGAGAGATCCAGTACCGCCCGGCCCGGGTATTGATGCAAGACTTTACCGGCGTTCCCGCCGTGGTCGACCTCGCCGCCATGCGCGCTGCCGTGGCCAAGGCCGGTGGCGACCCGCAACGTATCAACCCGCTCTCCCCCGTGGACCTGGTCATCGACCACTCGGTGATGGTCGACAAGTTTGGCACTACCCGTGCCTTCGAACAGAACGTCGACATCGAAATGCAGCGCAACGGCGAACGCTATGCCTTCCTGCGCTGGGGCCAGAGCGCCTTCGACAACTTCAGCGTGGTGCCGCCGGGCACCGGCATCTGCCATCAGGTCAACCTCGAATACCTTGGCCGCACTGTGTGGACCAAGGACGAAGACGGCCGTACCTATGCGTTCCCCGACACCCTGGTCGGGACTGACTCCCACACCACCATGATCAACGGCCTTGGCGTATTGGGCTGGGGCGTGGGCGGTATCGAAGCGGAAGCCGCGATGCTCGGGCAGCCGGTATCGATGCTGATCCCGGAAGTGATCGGCTTCAAGCTCACTGGCAAGCTGAAAGAAGGCATTACCGCCACCGACCTGGTGCTGACCGTTACCCAGATGCTGCGTAAAAAAGGCGTGGTGGGCAAATTCGTCGAATTCTACGGCGACGGCCTGGCCGACCTGCCCCTGGCGGACCGCGCGACCATCGCCAATATGGCCCCGGAATATGGCGCCACCTGCGGCTTTTTCCCGGTGGACGACGTGACGTTGGACTACCTGCGTCTATCCGGTCGCCCGGCTGAAACCGTCAAATTGGTCGAGGCTTACACCAAGGCCCAGGGGCTGTGGCGCAACGCCGGCCAGGAGCCAGTGTTCACCGACAGCCTGGCCTTGGACATGGGCAGCGTCGAGGCCAGCCTGGCGGGGCCAAAACGCCCGCAGGACCGGGTATCGCTGCCCAATGTCGGCCAAGCCTTCAGTGACTTCCTCGACCTGCAATTCAAACCCACCAACAAGGAAGAAGGCCGCCTGGAAAGTGAAGGCGGCGGTGGTGTCGCCGTGGGCAATGCCGATCTGGTCGGCGAAACCGACTATGAAGACGACGGCCACACCTATCGCCTGAAAAACGGCGCCGTGGTGATCGCCGCCATCACCTCTTGCACCAACACCTCCAACCCCAGCGTGATGATGGCTGCCGGGCTGGTGGCAAAAAAGGCCGTGGAGAAAGGTCTCACCCGCAAGCCCTGGGTAAAAACCTCGTTGGCGCCGGGTTCCAAGGTGGTCACCGACTACTACAAGGCCGCCGGTCTTACCCAATACCTCGACAAGCTCGGCTTCGACCTGGTGGGCTACGGTTGCACCACCTGTATCGGCAACTCCGGGCCGTTGCCCGAGCCGATTGAAAAAGCCATCCAGAAAGCCGACCTCGCCGTCGCTTCGGTGCTGTCCGGCAACCGTAACTTCGAAGGCCGCGTGCACCCGCTGGTGAAAACCAACTGGCTGGCCTCCCCGCCCCTGGTGGTGGCCTATGCCCTGGCCGGCACGGTACGCATCGATATCAGCAGCGAGCCTTTGGGTAACGACCAGGATGGCAATCCGGTGTACCTCAAGGACATCTGGCCGAGCAGCCAGGAAATCGCGGATGCCGTGGCCCAGGTCAGCACCGTCATGTTCCACAAGGAATACGCCGAAGTGTTTGCCGGTGATGAGCAGTGGCAAGCAATCGAAGTGCCGCAAGCCGCGACCTACGTGTGGCAGAAGGACTCCACCTACATCCAGCACCCACCGTTCTTCGATGACATTGGCGGGCCACTGCCGGTGATCAAAGACATCAAGGGCGCCAACGTGCTGGCGCTGCTGGGCGACTCGGTGACCACAGACCACATCTCCCCGGCCGGCAATATCAAGGCCGACAGCCCTGCCGGCCGCTACCTGCGTGAACAGGGTGTGGAACCGCGCGACTTCAACTCCTACGGCTCACGCCGGGGCAACCACGAAGTGATGATGCGCGGCACGTTCGCCAATATCCGTATCCGCAATGAAATGCTCGGTGGCGAAGAAGGCGGCAACACGCTGTATATCCCCACGGGCGAGAAAATGTCGATCTACGACGCCGCCATGCAGTACCAGGCCAGCGGCACGCCACTGGTGGTGATCGCCGGCCAGGAATACGGCACCGGGTCAAGCCGCGACTGGGCCGCCAAGGGCACCAACCTGCTGGGCGTCAAGGCGGTGATCGCCGAGAGTTTCGAACGGATTCACCGTTCCAACCTGGTGGGCATGGGCGTGCTGCCGCTGCAGTTCAAGCTGGATCAGAACCGCAAGGCGCTGAAGCTGACCGGCAAGGAGAAGATCGACATCCTGGGGCTCACAAACGTGGAGATCGTGCCGCGGATGAACCTGACGCTGGTGATTACCCGGGAGGATGGCAGCAGCGAGAAGGTCGAGGTGTTGTGCCGGATCGATACCCTCAATGAAGTGGAATACTTCAAGGCCGGGGGCATCCTGCACTATGTGCTGCGCCAGTTGATCGCCAGCTAAAGATCGCTGGAGGTCAAATGTGGGAGGGGGCTTGCCCCCGATAGCGGTGGATCAGGCAAAAATATTTAGCCTGACACACCGCCATCGGGGGCAAGCCCCCTCCCACATCAGATCAGCCGAACAGCCATTTCCACAGCAGTACCAGGACGACCACCGCCAGCACCGGCCGCGCAATGCGGTAAGCCTTCGGGTGCTTGCGCTTCCACTGCTTGACCACACCGCTGAACTTGTCGCTGAAGGTCTTGCTCCAGGCGTAGGCCTGGTTGATGCCGCCGACGCGTTCATCATCCAGGTTCTGGGGTGCCGTGGCGCGCCCCAGTTGCTGGCTGACCCAACGGTTGATGCGGGTCATCAGGCGGTTGCTCAACGGCCGCTCGATATCGCAGAACAGGATCACGCGAGTCTTCTCGGTCTCGTTCTTGACCCAGTGCACGTAGGTTTCGTCGAACATCACGTCCTCACCGTCGCGCCAGGCATAGACCTGGCCGTCGACAAAGATGCGGCAGTCGTCGGAGTTCGGCGTGGACAGCCCCAAGTGATAACGCAGGGACCCGGCAAACGGATCGCGGTGCGGGTTCAAGTGGCTGCCGCCGGGCAACAGCGCAAACATTGCGCCCTTGACGTTGGGAATGCTGCTGACCAATGCCACGGTCTTCGGGCACAGCGCCTCGGCCGATGGCAGCGGTTTGTCGTACCACTTGAGGTAGAAACGCTTCCAGCCCTTCTTGAAGAACGAACCGAAACCGGCGTCATTGTTCTTTTCAGCGGCGCGAATGTAACCCTCGTCGAACAGGTGCATGGCCTCTTCGCGGATCACTTCCCAGTTGTCCTTGAGCACGTCCAGTTCCGGGAACTTGCTACGGTCCAGGTACGGCTTGGACGGCACCGCCGAGAACAGGTACATCAAGGCGTTATACGGGGCGAACAGCGCCGAATGGTTGACGAACTGACGCAACATCGGCAAACGGGCCTTGCCGCGCAGATGCACATACAGCGTGCTGCCGATAAACACCAGCAACACCGACAGTTTGGCGGCCAAAGAAAAGGTCATGCAGCAACTCCTGGAAATAAGCGCCTGGCCAGCAACCTCCCGTCAACGGGAAACCAGACGTAGCAGCCGGCCATGATAAACACTTGGGCCATTATGCAGAAGGCCCGGGCGGGCCGGCTGACACAAATCAAACATTGCAAGCGACGCTGCTGTGGCGAGCGGGCTTGGTATGGCAAGCCCACCTCTTGTGGCGAGCGGGCTTGCCCCGCGTTGGGGCGCGAAGCGGCCCCATTACAGGCGATGTGTTTTTAACTGACACACCGCGGTGCGTGGTTTTGGGGCTGCTACGCAGCCCAACGCGGGGCAAGCCCGCTCGCCACAACAAACCTGCTCGCCACAACAGGCCCGCTCGCCGCAACAGGCCCGCTCGCCGCAACAAGCCTGCTCATCCCACAATAACCCCATCTACTTGCCACAGGCGATCACATCAAGCCTGGTTTTCCTGGTCGGTAAACAAATCGCTGAACAGCATGCTCGACAGGTAGCGCTCACCGGAGTCCGGCAGGATCACCACGATGGTCTTGCCCTGCATTTCCGGTTTTTCCGCCAGGCGCACGGCCACGGCCATGGCCGCGCCGCAGGAAATACCGCACAGGATGCCCTCTTCCTGCATCAGGCGCAGGGCCATCGCCTTGGATTCCTCATCGGTCACCAGTTCCACACGGTCAACCATCGACAGGTCGAGGTTTTTCGGCACGAACCCGGCGCCGATGCCCTGGATCTTGTGCGGGCTGGGCTTGATCTCCTCACCGGCCAGCGCCTGCGTGATCACCGGCGACACCATGGGTTCGACGGCCACCGACAGGATCGGCTTGCCCGCGATGTTCTTGATGTAACGCGACACACCGGTAATGGTGCCGCCCGTCCCCACCCCCGCCACCAATACATCCACGGCGCCATCGGTGTCGTTCCAGATTTCCGGGCCGGTGGTTTTCTCGTGGATCGCCGGGTTGGCCGGGTTGTCGAACTGGGCCGGCATAAAGTAGCTGGCCGGGTCGCTGGCGAGGATTTCGCCGGCTTTCTCAATCGCGCCCTTCATGCCCTTGGCCGGTTCGGTCAACACCAGTTCGGCACCGAGGGCCTTGAGCACTTTGCGCCGCTCGATGCTCATGGACGCTGGCATGGTCAACACCAACTTGTAGCCACGGGCCGCGGCAACGAAGGCCAGGCCAATACCGGTATTGCCGGAAGTCGGCTCGACAATGGTCATGCCCGGCTTGAGTTTGCCGGTGCTTTCGGCGTCCCAGATCATGTTTGCGCCAATGCGGCACTTCACCGAATAACCTGGGTTACGCCCTTCGATCTTGGCCAGGATGGTCACGCCACGCGGTGCGATACGGTTGATCTGAACCAGGGGCGTGTTACCGATGGAGTGCGCGTTGTCTGCAAAAATGCGGCTCATGGCGGGTCCTATTGGGCGATTTCAAGAAAGGTTCCAAGGGTATGCCTCGTGCCGCCAAGCGTCCAGTCAGAGGAACGTTGCGCGTGTCCCAACAGTCCATCTCCTACCCGCAAGGAGAACTGCCCCATGAAACGTCGCTACAGCTGGCCACTCTGGACCATTGCCGGATTACTGGTGGTCCTGGTCGCCGTGAGCATCGCGCTGCCCTATCTGGTGCGTAACTACCTGAATGACAAGCTCGCCGACATGGGCGATTACCGCGGCCAGGTTACCGACGTGGACCTCGCGCTGTGGCGTGGCGCGTACAGGATCAACGGCCTTGAGATCATCAAGGTCGACGGCAAGGTGCCCGTCCCGTTCGTCAAGGCGCCGCTGATCGACCTGGCAGTAAGCTGGCACTCTCTTTGGTACGACCACGCGGTGGTGGCCAAAGTGCTGTTTATCCAGCCCGAAGTGAACTTCGTCGACGGCGGCGCCAACAAGCAAGCCTCCCAGACCGGTAAAGGCACCGACTGGCGCGAGCAGCTGAGTAAGTTGGCCCCCATCACCCTCGATGAGGTGCGTATTGAGGACGGCAAGATCGCCTTCCACAACTTCAGTTCCAAACCCGTGGTGAAGATCGACGCGACCGACGTCAACGCCAGCTTCTACAACCTGACCAATGTGGTGAACGTCAAAGGCCGGCGCGACGCGCGGTTCGACGGCAAGGCCCTGCTGCAAGGCCAGGCCCCGCTGGAAGCCACCGCCACCTTCGACCCGCTGAGCAATTTCGAGAATTTCGAGTTTCGCTTTCGCGCCAGGGACTTGCAGCTCAAGCGCATGAATGACTTCGCCTCGGCCTATGGCAAGTTCGACTTCAAGGCCGGTACCGGGGATGTGGTGATCGAGGCCCAGGCGGAAAAAGGCCAATTGACCGGGTACATCAAGCCGCTGCTGCGTGATGTAGAGGTCTTCGACTGGCAGCAGGATGTGGAGAACAAGGACAAGAACATCTTTCGTTCGATCTGGGAGGCCGTGGTGGGCACCAGCGAGACCGTGCTGAAGAACCAGGCGAAGAACCAGTTCGCCACCCGCGTGGAACTCAGTGGCAGCGTGCATCAGCAAAATGTCAGCGCGTTCTCTGCATTTTTGGCGATTTTGCGTAACGGTTTTATCCAAGCATTCAATGCGCGCTATGAACAGCCCAAGCCCAGTGCTGACTGAACCACGCGCCTAATGGATGTGTGACCCGCCATTCAGAGACTGAATAACCCGTCTGCGTTCACAGTCGCCGGGGCCGCGCGGTATAGTCCGGGCATTGATGAATTCGAGGAATGACCGATGAAGTTCGAAGGCACCCAGGCCTACGTTGCCACCGATGACCTGAAACTGGCCGTCAACGCTGCCATCACCCTGGAGCGCCCGTTGCTGGTCAAGGGCGAGCCGGGCACCGGCAAGACCATGCTCGCCGAGCAACTGGCCGAATCCTTCGGTGCCAAGCTGATCACCTGGCACATCAAGTCCACCACCAAGGCCCACCAGGGCCTGTATGAGTACGACGCGGTCAGCCGGCTGCGCGACTCGCAATTGGGCGTGGACAAGGTGCACGACGTGCGCAACTACCTGAAGAAGGGCAAGCTCTGGGAAGCCTTCGAGTCCGAAGAGCGGGTGATCCTGCTGATCGATGAAATCGACAAGGCCGACATCGAGTTCCCCAACGACCTGCTGCAAGAACTCGACAAGATGGAGTTCTACGTCTACGAAATCGACGAGACCATCAAGGCCAAGAAACGCCCGATCATCATCATTACCTCCAACAACGAAAAAGAGCTGCCGGACGCGTTCCTGCGCCGCTGCTTCTTCCACTACATCGCCTTCCCCGACCGCACCACCCTGCAAAAGATCGTCGACGTGCACTACCCCGACATCAAGAAAGACCTGGTCAGCGAAGCGCTGGACGTGTTCTTCGACGTGCGCAAAGTACCGGGCCTGAAGAAAAAGCCCTCCACCTCCGAACTGGTGGACTGGCTCAAGTTGTTGATGGCCGACAATATCGGCGAAGCCGTGCTGCGCGAGCGCGACCCCACCAAGGCCATCCCGCCCCTGGCCGGTGCCTTGGTCAAGAACGAGCAAGACGTGCAGTTGCTGGAACGTCTGGCGTTCATGAGCCGTCGCGGTAATCGCTAATGTTGCTCAACCTGTTCAACGAGATGCGTGCCGCCAAGGTGCCGGTGTCGGTGCGCGAGCTGCTCGACCTGATCAACGCGCTCAAGCAGCGCGTGACCTTCGCCGACATGGACGAGTTTTACTACTTGGCCCGGGCGATCCTGGTGAAGGACGAGCGGCACTTCGACAAGTTCGACCGCGCCTTCAGCGCCTATTTCAACGGCCTGGAAAAGCTCGACGACCACCTGCAGGCGCTGATCCCCGAAGACTGGCTGCGCAAGGAATTCGAGCGCTCGCTGAGCGACGAAGAACGCGCGCAGATCCAGTCCCTGGGCGGCCTGGACAAGCTGATCGAAGCGTTCAAGAAACGCCTGGAAGAACAGAAGGAACGTCACGCAGGCGGTAACAAGTGGATCGGCACCGGCGGTACCAGCCCGTTCGGCTCCGGCGGCTACAACCCTGAAGGCATTCGCGTCGGCGACGCTGGCAAGCGCCAGGGCAAGGCGGTAAAAGTCTGGGATCAGCGCGAGTACAAGAACCTCGACGATCAGGTCGAGTTGGGTACGCGCAATATCAAGATCGCCCTGCGCCGCCTGCGCAAGTTCGCGCGCCAGGGCGCTGCCGAAGAGCTGGATATCGACGGTACCATCGACCACACCGCCCGCGATGCCGGGCTGCTGAATATCCAGATGCGCCCGGAACGGCGTAACACCATCAAGCTATTGTTGCTGTTCGATATCGGCGGCTCGATGGATGCCCACGTAAAAATCTGCGAAGAACTGTTCTCGGCGTGCAAGACCGAGTTCAAGCACCTGGAGTATTTCTACTTCCACAACTTCGTGTACGAGTCGGTGTGGAAGAACAACCAGCGCCGCACGTCGGAACGCACCTCCACCCAGGATCTGCTGCACAAGTATGGCGCCGACTACAAAGTGATCTTTATCGGCGATGCGTCGATGGCACCGTATGAAATTACCCAGGCCGGCGGCAGCGTCGAACACTGGAATGAAGAGCCGGGGTATGTGTGGATGCAGCGCTTCATGGCCAAGTACAAGAAGCTGATCTGGATTAACCCGTATCCCAAGGATACGTGGGGTTATACGGCATCGACGGGGATTGTGCGGGAGCTGGTCGAGGATCAGATGTATCCGCTCACCTTGCGCGGGCTGGAAGAAGGGATGCGGTTTTTGTCGAAGTAGCCGCAACCTGTAGCCCTCGAAGCTACAGGTTTGCTTTCAGCAGCGCTCGGCGTCGATCCAACCGAACTTCAGAAACAGCGCGGAAAACTGTTTGAGCAATTCAGCATCCTTGTGGGTGACCTTGCCGTCATTATTGACATCCTGATTGATCGAAACACTGCCTAGGCCATTGTCGTCCCCGTAAATCGCCGCGGTGTAGACAATGCTTTCATCCGTAGGTGCGCCCTCGCCCTGGTGAAAGTGCAGACGCACGGTGTCGGGTATGCCGTTGCCGCCAAAGTCGCGGGCAAACACCTTTAAGTATTTGTCGAAAGGTGCGTCGAGGCTGAACCAATTGAACTCAACAAACAATTGGGCCAGTTCAATTGCCAGTGCCCGGTCGACGGCATCGATGACGCCATCCTGGTTCACATCATCGGCAATCACCCAATCCAGCTGCCCGTCATCGGTAATATCGAAGGCCGTGGCCTGCCGGACGAGAGTCGGGGTGTGGGTATCGTCATGAAACTCCAGACTGACCACATCGGGCACATCATTATCGAGGACATCCTGTGCATAGATTTTCAAGTAGCGCATGTTGGAACCCTAGTGAATGAAGCACTAAGACTTCCACATGCACCCACTCGAACCAAGACGGCAATGCCCATCAGGCATGTGAGACTAATCCTGACCGTCATTCGGGCGCCATAACAGCGCTCAAATGAACCGGCGTAAAAAATCCACCTGCTGCCGATGCGCCGTTTCCTGCACCACCGGCGCCAGCCTCACCTTCTCCCCCGGCAGGCACTGCGCCAGGCGCGCCAACGCCAGTGGCGTCAACGCGCCCAGGCGCGGATAGCCGCCGATCGTCTGCCGATCATTGAGCAACACAATCGGCTGCCCATCCGGCGGCACCTGGATCGCGCCCAACGGAATCCCTTCGGAAATCAGTGACGGCCCCTGGTACTGCAACGGCGTGCCCAGCAAGCGCATGCCCATGCGGTCGGCGCGACTGTCCAGAGTCCAGTCGGTATTGAAGGCATCGAACAGGCTCTGGCCGCTGAACTGACCAATTTGGGCGCCGACGATCACATCCAGCGGCGCCTTGGCTGGCAACGCCGGCGTGCTCAGCACTTTCATCGCTGCGCCGGTACCGGAATAGGCCAACCGCGCGCCTTCGGCCAACGCCTCGCCAAAGCCGTTCAAGCCACCCAGTTCCTCCCGTACCACGGTGGCGCAACTGCCCAGCACATCCGGCGCATCAAACCCACCCGGTGCAGCCAGGTAAGCCCGCGCGCCGCTGAACGGTTGGGTAAAGCGCAAACGCTGACCCTTTTGCAGGATAAAACTGCGCCCAGGGCTGATCGCACGCTCATCGATGTAGGCGCCCAGGTCCGCGCCGGCCAAGGCCAGCAAGCAATATTCCTCGGCCTGTACGGTAAAGCCGCCGAGGGTAATTTCCACCACCGGCGCATCCAGCGCATTGTCCAGCAGCCAATTGGCCCAGGACATCGACACCCAATCCAGCGCACCGCCCTGGGTCACGCCCAGGTGGCGCACGCCAAAACGTCCGGCGTCCTGCAACAAGCACAGCGGGGTGCTGGCCTCGATGATCAAGCGGCTCATGCCTGCGCCTCCAACGGCGTGTCATCGCCACCCAGGTTGATAAACTCGGCGTGGCTGACGGCGGCAAAACGCACCGTGTCGCCCGGTTGCATCAGGCTGTAGCCGTCGCGCTCGCGGTCAAACAACTTGGCCGGGGTGCGGCCAATCAGGTTCCAACCACCAGGGGAGACCACCGGATAGGCGGCGGTTTGCCGTTCGGCAATGCCCACGCTGCCGGCCGCCACGCGTTTGCGCGGGGTGTTGAGACGCGCAGTGGCGAGGGCTTCGTCCACCAAGCCCATAAAGGCAAAACCGGGAGCGAAGCCGAGGGCAAATACCTGGTATTCGTGGGCACTGTGGCGGCGGATGACATCCTCCACCGAAAGGCCGCTGCGCCGGCTGAGCAAGCTCAGCTCAGGCCCGACGCTCAGGTCATACCACACCGGCAGCACATGGCACTGGCCACTGCCCTGGGCCTGGGGTTGCAGGCCGGTCAGCGCCTGGTCGATCAATCCCCGTGCTTGCGCCGGGCTCAACGCAGTGAGGTCGTAATGCACCATCAAGGTGGTGTAGGACGGCACCAGATCCACCAGCGCCGTGCCAAAACCGCTGCGCAAGCGCTGGGTGGCGGCGAGCATCCACGGCATGTTGGCTTCGGCAATCACCTCGAACAGACGCACCATCAGGCAGTCGATCGCCACCACTTCAATCCGTGGCTTCATGCTGACTTCAATGCCTCGCGGATGCGCTGCACGGCGGCGATCGAACTGGCGTTGTCACCGTGCACACATAGGGTGTTGGCCTGCAAGACCAACGGGCTGCCGTCGCTGGCGGTCAGGGGTTCGCCACGGGAGAGGGTCAAGGATTGCTGGACGATGACCTCCGGATCGTGGTGCACCGCACCCGGCAATTGACGCGAAACCAGATGACCGTTGGGATCGTAGGCACGGTCGGCGAACGCCTCGAACCACAGGATCACCCCGTATTCGTCACCCAGCGCCTGGGCCGCGCTGTTGTCGCGGGTGGCCAGCAGCATCAGCGGCAGGTCGCCGTAGGCGGCCACGGCCTGGATCACTGCACGCAACTGCGCCGGGTTGGCCATCATGTCGTTGTACATCGCGCCATGGGGTTTGACGTAACTGACACGCCCGCCCTGGGCGCGGCAGATGCCCTCCAGCGCGCCGATCTGGTAGTGCAACAGGTCCTGGATTTCCTGGGGGGTGTAGGCCATGGAACGGCGGCCGAAACCTTGCAGGTCCTGGTACGCCGGGTGCGCGCCGACCTGTACGCCGTGTTTGAGGGCCAGGCTGACGGTCTTGCGCATGATGCTCGGGTCGCCGGCATGAAAACCGCAAGCCACGTTGGCGCAATCGATGAACGGCATGACCTCGGCATCCAGACCCAGGGTCCAGTTGCCAAAGCTTTCGCCGATGTCGCAGTTCAATAGCAGGCGGCTCACGGTGGTTGCTCCTGTAGGCTTTGTTTTTTTGTAGTGTGGGATTTTTTACACAGAACTCGCAACTTGTCCTGATACCCCAACGACGCTTATCGTGGAATGGCTCGATTTTTGGCGTTTGCCCGGTGCGGCGTCCAACTAATAAAAACCGATCCATGCATAAGAAAAAGTTGATCCCATGAATTTGAAGTTCCTCGAAACCTTCGTCTGGGTGGCCAAGCTCAAGAGTTTTCGCCTGACCGCCGAGAAGCTGTTCACCACCCAGGCCTCGATTTCCAGCCGCATTGCGGTGCTGGAGAGCGAACTGGGGGTGAAGCTGTTTCTGCGTGATTCGCGGGGCGTGAGCCTGACCCCGGAAGGCTTGAAGGTGCTCGATTATGCCGAGCAGATGATGGTGACCATGCAGGGCCTGAAGCAGTCCCTGGAGACCACCAGCAGCAAGGTCGGGCGCATCCGTATCGGCGCGATGGACACGGTGATCCACACTTGGCTGAGCCCATTGGTCGCCGAATTGATGGACCAGTTCCCGCGGGTGGAAATCGAATTGATCGCCGATACCGCACTCAACCTCAGCGATCAGCTGCAAAAAGGCTTCCTCGACCTGATCCTGCAAACTGACCTGCTCCGCCTGGAGACCGTGCGCAGCCTGGAACTGGCCAGCCACCCCATGGCCTGGATCGTCGCCAGCCAATCGATCTACAACCGCGACTACGCGTCCCTCGCCGAACTGGCCCAGGAACGCATCATCACCTACTCGAAAAACTCCCACCCCCATCAGGACGTGCTCAGCCTGATGCAGGCCAATGGCGTTGCCGCGCCACGGATGAACTGTGTGAATTCGGTATCGGCGATTACCCGCCTGCTGCGCGATGGCTTCGGGATTGGCGCACTGCCACCCGTGCTGGTCATCGAAGAACTGGCACGCGGTGAATTGGTGATGTTGCCCATGGCGCAGAAACTGCCGAACTTGCAGGTGGTGGTGTCGTGGCGCGTGGGGGTGGAGTTGGTGGAGGAAATTGTGGGGTTGTGCCAGAAGGTGGTGGCCAGGTATGCCGAAGAGGTTGGCGAAGAGCGGATGGTGCTCAGCAACTGAAGGAACCCAATCCAATGTGGGAGGGGGCTTGCCCCCGATAGCAGTGTGTCAGTCAATACATCAGTGACTGAACCACCGCCATCGGGGGCAAGCCCCCTCCCACATTTAGACTTGCGGTGACCGTTACAGGCCCTTGAGGTCCCGCTCTTCAATCGGCCGGCTCTGACGCAGGCGCTTGCCGCCCAACACCACCCAGTCGATCAAGCGGAACAGGCACTCCAGGCCAAACGACAGCAACATCGCCCCACCCAGGCCCCAGCCCATGGCCTCGGGGGTCAGCAGGATCTGGTAGCTGTAGCCGTTCCAGGTTTCCAGGCGAATATCCGGGTCGGCGGCCACCGCCACTTGCAGGGCGCGGATGTACCACGGGCCTTGCATGGCCTGGAATTGCTTGTCCAACGCCACCTGGCGATCGAGCATCGCCCCCAGGCTCTTGGCATCGCTCTGGAACACCGGGTCGTCGCTGGCGCGGTAGTGGGCCACCAGGGCCTGCAAGTCGCCATTGAAGAACTGCTGCGCAGTGGACTCAAACCCGCGCAGGCCGGTCTGGGCCTCGATCAGGTGGGCTTCGACGCGCTTGGCGTAGTCGTTGATAAAACCCGGCACTTGCACACCGACCAACAAGCCAATGGCAAACAGCACCAGTCGCAAATAGCTGAGCAACATAATCGATGTCCCTACTCGGTAATGCCCTGGCTGACGCATTCACCGCGTCGCCACAGGCTCCATTGGCCCGGTTCGTAGCGGGTCCAGTTTTCGTTGTCGGTCAGCGGCTCGGTGGCAATCACCGTGACCACATCATTGGGGGTGGTTTCGGCCTGAAAATCGACAATCACGTCGACATCTTTCAGGCGTGCCGGGCCAAACGGGGCGCGTCGGGTGATCTGCGCCAGTTTGGTCGAGCAGTAGCAGAACAACCAGTCGCCATCGCTGAGCAGGCAGTTGAACACGCCTTTGCTGCGGTATTCGGCGCAGGCGGCGATCAGGTCCGGCAGCATCTGCTCAATATCGACTGGCTCCGGGAATGCCTCGCGTACGCGGTTAAGCAGGTCGCAGAACGCCGCCTCGCTATCGGTATCACCCACCGGGCGGTAGAACGTGGCGCGCGGGTTGAAGTCCGCCAACTGGCCATTATGGGCGAAACACCAGTTGCGCCCCCACAGTTCGCGCACGAACGGGTGGGTGTTGGCCAGGCTCACCTTGCCGACGTTGGCCTGGCGGATATGGCCGATCACCACTTCACTCTTGATGGGATAACGCTGCACCAGCAGCGCGACTTCCGATTCGCTGCTGGCGGCCGGGTCCTGGAACAGGCGCAGGCCACGGCCTTCGTAGAAGGCAATGCCCCAACCGTCGCGATGGGGCCCGGTACGCCCGCCGCGCTGCATCAGCCCGGTAAAGCTGAATACGATATCGGTGGGGACGTTGGCACTCATGCCCAATAATTCACACATGCCAGGGCTCTCGCTGCAGGGCGGACTACGTTAAAGGCGCGGTTCGACCCGCATACCGCTCACCGGCGCCGGGCGACGGAACGGTTCATCGTCTTCGTCTTCCGGCTCGGCAGCCAAGGCGGCATCGACCGCGGCCTTGCGCTCACGGCGGGCCTTGGCGGCACGCTCGATGGGCCAACGGATCAACACGATGACGATATACACGCCAAAGGCGATCATCGTGTACATGAACAGATCGGAGACGGCCCGCCAGGCGTTATTGCCGACCTTGAGCACCAGGTCCATCGCGGTGATGGCCACGGCCGGGGCGAACTGGGTCTTGACCGGATCGACGATGGTCGGGCTGAACAGCAGCACCGCCATCAGCAATTGCAGCGGCTCGCGCAACCAACGCCAGATCCAGCGGGTCATGCGCCACCACACCAACAGGCAGCCCAAAGCGGCGAAGGCGTAAAGGCCCCAAGCGGTCAGATAGTCGTTCTCGGTCATGGTGTCCATGGCAACGTAGGCAAACAGGCGGCTATGATAACGGCTTTTGCGTGTCGCGGCTGCAATGGCTGCCACCATCCGCCAGACAGAGAGTGATCCATGCCTTCATCGACCCACATCACTGCCGCCCCGATTGCCCGCAAAGCCCCAGGCCAGGACCCGTACGCCTGGCTGCAAGAGCGTGACAGCGCTGAAGTGCTCGATTACCTCAAGGCCGAAAACGCCTGGCTGGAAGCCCAACTCGCCGACCAGCAGGCCCTGCGCGAAACCCTGTTCGAGGAGATCAAGGGGCGCATCCTCGAAACCGACCTGTCGCTGCCCTCCCCTTGGGGCCCGTACCTGTACTACACACGCACCACCGCCGGTGACGAGTATGCCCGCCACTACCGCTGCCGCCGCCCGGCCGACGACAGCAACCAGGTGGACGCCAGCAGCGAAGAGCTGCTGCTGGACCCCAACGCCCTGGCCAACGGTGGCTTCTTCTCCCTCGGCGCGTTCAGCATCAGCCCCGACCACCAGCGCCTGGCCTACAGCCTCGACACCAATGGCGAAGAGATCTACACCCTGTACGTGAAGGAATTGGCCACCGACAAAGTCAGCGAACTGGCGTTCGACAACTGCGACGGCAGCATGACCTGGGCCAATGACAGCCTGACCCTGTTCTTCGGCGAGCTGGATGACACCCACCGCCCACACAAGCTGTATCGCTACCGCCTGGATGGTACGGCCGCGCAGGAAGTGTTCCATGAGCCCGACGGGCGTTTCTTCCTGCACTGCTACCGCTCCAGCTCAGAGCGCCAGTTGCTGCTGGCCCTGGGCAGCAAGACCACCAGCGAAATCTGGGCCCTGGACGCCAACCAGCCGCACCTGGACTTCACCTGCCTGGCACCACGGGTCGAGGACCATGAATACGATGTCGACCACGGCCAACTGAATGGCGCGTGGACCTGGTTTATCCGCAGCAACCGTGATGGCATCAACTACGCCCTGTTTGTGGCGACCGACATTGGCGACGTGCCAACCGAGGATGAGTGGCAGAACCTGATCCCCCACAGCGACGAGGTGATGCTCGACGGCGTCAGCCTGAACGCCTACGCCATGACCCTGAGCCTGCGCATCGGCGGCCTGCCGGTGATCGAAGTACACCCCCAAGGCGTGCCGGCCTATCGCGTGGAATTACCCGACGCCGCCTACAGCCTCTACGTCCAGAACAGCCTGGAATTCGTCAGCGACAAGATCCGCCTGCGCTATGAAGCCCTGAACCGCCCGGCCCAGGTCCGCCAGTTGGAACTGGCCAGCGGCGTGCAGCAGGTGCTCAAGGAAACCCCGGTACTAGGCGTGTTCAACGCCGATGACTACGTCAGCCGGCGCCTGTGGGCCACCTCCGCCGATGGCACCCAGGTGCCGATCAGCCTGGTGGTCAAGCGCGACCAACTCGGCAAGCCGACGCCGCTGTACCTCTACGGTTACGGCGCCTACGGCCAGAGTCTGGACCCGTGGTTCTCCCACGCCCGCCTGAGCCTGCTGGACCGTGGCGTGGCGTTCGCCATTGCCCATGTGCGCGGCGGCGGCGAGCTGGGTGAAGCCTGGTATCGCAACGGCAAGCAGGAACATAAGCAGAACACCTTCAGCGACTTTATTGCCTGTGCCGAACACCTGATCGCCGAGGGCCTGACCACCGCCCAGCAACTGGTGATCAGCGGCGGCAGTGCCGGTGGCCTGTTGATCGGCGCGGTGCTCAACCAACGCCCCGAGCTGTTCCAGGCGGCGATTGCCGAAGTGCCGTTCGTCGACGTGCTCAATACCATGCTCGACCCGGAACTGCCGTTGACCATCACCGAGTACGACGAGTGGGGCAACCCCGAGGAGCCCGAGGTGTACGCACGCATCAAGGCCTACGCGCCGTACGAAAACGTCAGCGCCCAGGCCTACCCGGCCACGCTGGTGATCGCTGGCTACAACGACAGCCGCGTGCAGTACTGGGAAGCGGCCAAGTGGGTGGCGAAGCTGCGGGCGACCGCCACCTCCGACAACCTGCTGCTGCTCAAGACCGAACTGGGCGCC
This sequence comes from Pseudomonas sp. G11, assembly GCF_029457515.1. Taxonomy (NCBI): domain Bacteria; kingdom Pseudomonadati; phylum Pseudomonadota; class Gammaproteobacteria; order Pseudomonadales; family Pseudomonadaceae; genus Pseudomonas; species Pseudomonas sp. G11. The sequence goes on along the minus strand of NZ_CP120377.1, from coordinate 1,986,509 downwards.
GGCCACGGCGGGATGAGCGGTCGCTACCAGGGAATTCGTGACGTAGCACTCGAATATGCATTTGTGTTCAAGGTGCTGGGGCTGGTGTAAGGAACTTCGCGGAGCGGTCCTGTCTGAACACAGGACCGCCACCTTTGATGGACCAAGATTGCAGCCATGGCACTACCGACGCTAATGAACACCGAAATCCGCGACATGCTCATGGACTGCGGCCTGTTCGACCCGTTGTTGCCGGAAGACTTTCACGTCGCCGCCGGCTACTTCAATATCAGCAGCATTGCCGAGGGCGAGGTGATTTTCCTCGAGGGCGATGCTGGCACCTTCATGTGCATCCTCCACAGTGGCCAGGTGGCGGTACAGAAAACCAACCACAATGGCCAACGCCTGACCATCGCCACCCTGCGCAGTGGCCGGGCCTTCGGTGAAATGGCGGTGCTCGACGGCGAGCGACGTTCCGCCAGCTGCGTGGCCGCCAGCGACTGCGTCTTGTTGAGCCTGGGCAAGGACGCCCTGGAAAAGATGCTCAATGAAACGCCCCGTGTGGCGGCAAAGATCATCCGCGCAATCGCCATCGCGTTGTCCAAGCGCCTGCGCATGGCCGATGGGCAATTACTGTCCCAACAGTTTTAACCGCCGGGCGACTTCGGCTTGCTGTCGTTCTGCTGCAAGCCGGGCACCGTCTGGTCCTTCGGCGGCGTCGGCAATACGATCGGCGCCAAGGCGGGGGAGCCGTTGGTCTTGGGCACGGCCGGCGGGGTGACTTGCGGGTACAACGTCGGCGTCGGGGTGCCCGGTGCGCCTGGGGTTGGCGCTGGCGCGACCGGTACGGTTTGTAACTCCTGAGCCTGCGCCGCACCCAATGCGAGCGCGCTCAACACAATGACCGTTAGAATGCTGCACTTCATCGATGGCTCCATGGCCTGACCGGAATGTCGTAAGGCTACTCCCAACCGCGCAAGAATGCCCTTCCCAATGAGATTTCCATGAAACGTTTCGTTCTGCTCGACACCACCCCGATCCCCGATAACGGCGGTGCCTTGTGCCTGTTCGAGTACGGTGAAGATTTTGTCATCAAGATCCAGGGCGGTGACGGCGGCCAGTTGATGAACACGCGCATGCACGGTTCCGAAGACGCCCTGGCGGAAATTCCTTGCCGAAAAGTCGCCGGCCGCCCCGGTTCGCGGGTATTGATTGGCGGCCTGGGCATGGGCTTCACCCTGGCGTCGGCGCTCAAGCATTTGGGCAAGACCGCCGAGGTGGTGGTGGCTGAACTGGTGCCGGGCGTCGTGGAGTGGAACCGCGGGCCCTTGGGGGAAAAAGCCGGGCGCCCGCTGCTCGACCCGCGCACGCTGATTCGCCTGGAAGACGTGGCCAAGGTGCTGCAGGCCGAGCCCCAGGGCTTTGACGCGATCATGCTCGATGTGGACAACGGCCCCGAAGGCCTCACGCAAAAAGCCAACAGCTGGCTTTACTCCGCCGGTGGCTTGGCGGCCTGCGCCAAGGCCCTGCGGCCCAAGGGCGTGTTGGCCGTATGGTCGGCCAGTGCCGACAAGCTGTTCAGCGACAAACTGCGCAAGGCCGGTTTCAAGGCCGAGGAAGTGCAGGTGTTCGCCCATGGCAACAAGGGCACCCGGCACACCATCTGGATTGCGGAAAAGCTCAAGGGCTGAGCACCATTAACCAAACGCTGAAAATCCAATATGGGAGGGGGCTTGCCCCCGATGGCGGTCTATCAGTGCCAGGTGCAGTGACTGATCCATCGCTATCGGGGGCAAGCCCCCTCCCACATTTTTGATCCCCGATCAGTGGTGGGATTTGCGGTAATCGATCACATACGGCACTTTTTTGTCGAAGGTCTTCTCCAACTCATCGCGGTCCAACTGGGGCATGCCGCCCAGTTGATGGGCGGTAAAGCCGCTATCCCCCACCTGTGAACCCGGCGCCAGGCTGACCATGCGCTTGGCCACCGCTTCGATGGCATCCTTGTAGCCGCCTTTCTTGTTCAGGTTGTACTGGCCCAGGTCCACCTGCGTGCGCAGCCAGTTACCCCAATAGAACTCCAGGAACTCCGGCGCGATCTCCCCAGCATCCGGCTTGCCATAGGCGGCCTTGCGGGTGAAATACACCAGGCTGCGGAAGGTGTCGTCCTGCAGGTTCTTGAACCCCAGGTGCGCCGGCAGTTGCTCCGGTGGCAGGGTCTGGCCTTGGTTGTCCTTGAGCCAGACCTTGCGGGCCGCTTCCATGCGCTGCCAGAAGCTCGCCATGTTCGGGCTGTTGCTGAAGTCGTCGGTGACCTTGACCCACATCTTCAAGCGCGGGCCGCCGCCGGGCACTTCCCACAAGGTGGTGAAACTGTGGTGACCGTCGGTCAGGTACAGCTGCCCGGCTGGGCCGACCACCACGGTTTTCATGTCCTCGGGATGGGTGCCCACCGGGTCCTTGCAGGTGAAGCTGTCGGGCTGGTGCAGGTCAGCCTTGCCGGGCACCTTGTCGGCCTCGCCCTGGCCATTGGTTTCGCAGTACTCATCGAAGACCTTGGCGGGCTTGTCGGCAAACAGCCCCAGGCTGTAGTAGATCTGGTCGAACCCCACCACGGCCTGGGTGGGGTGCAACTGGTCGAGGGCCACCTCGATCACCTGGCCGGGCTTGGGCGTGGAGAACGCCTGGGCTTGCGCCGTGAGGGCGCAGAGTAGAAGTGCAACTGTCCATGTAGGTAAATGCATAGGTTTCAGATCCTTATGAATTGAGTGAACCGATACTACAAACGATCGCCGGCGCCAGGCTGTACGGTTGCTGAAAAAGCCAGCGGTCATTTGCCCCGCAAGCGGCTAGAATCAACGCTATCCGTGACCCACCAAACAGCCAGGAGCCATGATGAGCTCGACCAACCCGCCCTCCCACACCGCCAAGCTGGACCGCATCCTTGCCGATGCCCAACGCGACCGGGAAATGGGCTACCGCGACAAAGCCCTGAAAATGTACCCCCACGTGTGCGGCCGTTGCGCCCGTGAGTTCGCCGGCAAACGCTTGAGTGAACTGACCGTACACCACCGTAACCACAATCATGATGACAATCCCCAGGACGGCTCCAACTGGGAACTGCTCTGCCTGTATTGCCACGACAACGAACACTCGCGCTACACCGATCAGCAGTACTTCGGCGAAGGCTCCACCAGCAGCCCGACGATTGCCAAGGCCACGCACAACCCGTTTGCGGCGTTGGCGGGGTTGATGAAGAAAGACGACTGAAATCCTTGTGGTGAGCAGGCTTGTTGTGGCGGGCACAGCGCTATCTATTTGTGGCGAGCGGGCTTGCCCCGCGTTGGGCTGCGCAGCAGCCCCAAAACCAGCCGCTCCTGCAATATCTGATACACCGCATTTTGCTTTATTGGGGCTGCTGCGCAGCCCAACGCGGGGCAAGCCCGCTCGCCACAACAAACCTGCTCGCCACAGTAGGCCTGCTCACCACAGAAAGCCTGCTCGGCCCAAAGTCGTCGCCATTGCCCGTATAATCGCCGCTTTTATCCAAGGCACCCTTCCCCGTGGGCAATAAACGCTACAGCTGCATCGGTCTGTATAACCCAAAATCCCCCGAAAACGTCGGCTCGGTGATGCGTGCCGCCGGCTGCTACGGCGTGGCCTCGGTGTTCTACACCGGCAAGCGTTACGAGCGCGCCCGGGATTTCATCACCGACACCAAGAAGGTCCACCACGACATTCCGTTGATCGGTATCGATGACCTGAAGAAGATCCTGCCGCTCGGTTGCATCCCCGTCGCCGTCGAGCTGGTGGAGGGCGCCCGCCCGCTGCCCGAATACACCCACCCCGACCGCGCGCTGTATATCTTCGGCCCGGAAGACGGCTCGCTGGATAAAGAGATTCGCGACTGGTGCGAAGACGTGATCTACATCCCGACCACCGGCTGCATGAACCTCGCCGCCACTGTCAACGTGGTGCTCTACGACCGCCTGGCCAAGGGCAATAACACCCGCTCGGGGCCCAAGTACTGATTTTTCGGGAACATCCGCCGCCTGCAAACAGTCAGCTGCATATCACTAGCCCTTGTTGGAGACAGATCATGAGCGACAGCAAATCCCTGCGACCCATCATCGAACACACCCCTTTTGAAACCCGCCCCACACAGAACGTGCATGGCTGGGAACGCATCGGCTCGGTGGCGGGTGGCGTGATAATGGTTGGCAAAGGCCTGCGTCGTGGCGGGATTTTCGGGCTGATTCAGGTGGCCATTGGGGGGGTGGCACTGACCCGTGGTTTTACCGGACACAGCACGCTCAAGGACAAGCTGGAACAAGGTCGCCAGGAAATGAACAGCGTACGCACCAAGATCGAACGCGCCGGTGCAGAGCTGAAAAACCTCAAGACCAAGGCCGAAGTGGCGGCTGAGAAGGCTACAAAAACCGCGGGGTGATCCAAGCCTTCGGTGAGGTGGGGATCCAAATGTGGGAAGGGACTTGCCCCCTCCCACATGTTGCTTGATGCATGGCTCGGATTTCAGCGTAACAACTTGCTGTCGAGCACCACCGACGATTCGCCGATGATGCTCTCGGCCAACTGCACAAACTCCGCGGTAGTGATGCTGTTCGCACGCATCACCGCCTGGGCCAGGTCATCGAGGGAACGCTTGTTGTGGGTTTTCACGCGGATCTCGCGGTCCAGCTCCTGCATCACCACCACGGCCCGCGCCACAATCGCTCCGCTGACGTGCTCGCCGCGCAGGCTGGTGACGTCCTTGCCTTCCTTGGCCAGCCTGGCCTGTATCGCCGCATACCGTTCATCGGTGATGCCTCCGGCACGGCGCACCAGTTCAATGGCGTAGTACTCTCCCAGGCCTTCGCTGATCCAGTCACTGGTGTCATGGTCGTTGAAACGGCCAATCGCCTGCACCACTTCGCGAATCAACGGGCTGCTGCCATTCTCGCTGACCAACGGCGTGCGGCTGTTGAGGTAGATCGAGTCGCGCGAAGAGAACACACCCCGGCGCATCGGGTCGCTGGCGCCGACCACCAGGAGCTTGGCGGGATGGCGTGGAAAGGCGGTTTCCACTTGCGGCCAGACGAAGGTCAGCAGCGTCAGCACATCCATGCGGCGCATGGCCTGGCCCTTGGGCGAGGCCACTGTGACTTCGGTTTCGCCCAGGCGCACACGGCGGCTGCCCAGGTTGCCGGCGAGCATCCAGCCAGTGGGGCGGTCGAACAGGCGTGAAACGTTGTCAATGCGGAACTTGTTCTTGCCAATGCGCGGCCAGGCGGTTTCGACGCTCTTCCAGCCGGCCGGCAGCTCGAACGCCAGGCGCGACACCAGCTCGACGCCATCCTGCTGGTCAAGCCGTGCAGTGGGCACCAGGTCTTCACCGCGAAACAGCGCCCAGCTCGGCGTCATCCGTGTGTCATACAGGCCCGGCTTGCGTGCGTGGGTGAGGCGTACGCGGTAGGTCAGGCTGGCCTTGTCGGCGCTGGGCTGCCACACGCCACGGTGGCCACTGACTTTCCATTGCCCATCGGCCTTGAAGTCGCTGTAGTCGCCGTCATGGCCCAGGTCGAAGTTCAGGCTGCGCACCGCCGAACCCTGGGACAGGCTCACGCGGACTTCGGCCTGATCGCTCAGGGGCAGCAGCTTGACGTGATAATCCAGGTCGACTTTCTTCGCGCACCACGCCGGCATGCTCAGCGTCAGCAACACCAGGCTTGTCGCCAGCTTGGTTCCCACGGTCATACACACTCCTTTTTCAGCCGGCGCGGAAGATCAGGTAATCCTCCCAGTCATCTTCGGGCACGCTGCCTTCGCTGAGCATGCGCCCCGACTGGGAAATGCGTTCGTGGTGCACGGCGTCGCGGTCGCCGCAGACCAGGTGGTGCCACAGCGGCAGGTCCTTGCGCTCGCTGACCAGGCGATAGCCGCAGGTGGGCGGCAACCATTTGAACTGGTCAGCCTGGCCCGGGGTGAGCTGGATGCAGTCAGGCACCGAGTCGCGGCGGTTGGGATAGTCGGTGCACTGGCAGGTTTTCAGGTCCAGCAGTTTGCAGGCGATGCGCGTGTAATAGACGCTGTTGTCGTCTTCGTCCTCAAGCTTTTGCAGGCAGCACAGGCCACAGCCGTCGCACAACGACTCCCACTCCTCTTGGTCGAGCTGCTCAAGGGTTTTGCGTATCCAGAAGGGTTCGACTTTGGCGGCCATGGCTCTACATCAGTATCGGAATGTGAAAAGGCCGCCAGTCTAGTGCCCATGGCCCCCGCGGCCAAGCGCTTACGACTGGCGGTGTTGCAAGACTTGTCAGCGACTATTCATCGCAGTAGCTTTGTGGGCCGCAAAGGCCCCGTATCGTGAGCCATAAATGCGTGACCGCATTGCCCCGATGCCCTATGGAGCCTTGAAAAAACCTTCGCCGAGCGCATCGGTGCGCCGTTTTTTTGAATCTGCGCCTGCCTGTCCAACCGTACCCATCATCGTCGTCAGGAACTGTTCATGAGCACAAACCCACGCGTTGCCGATTACCCGATCCACACCCAGTTCACCGAACGCTGGTCGCCGCGCGCCTTTACCGGTGAAAGCATTCCGCAGGAAACCTTGCTGAGTTTCTTCGAAGCCGCCCGCTGGGCGCCGTCGGCCTACAACTCGCAGCCATGGCGCTTTCTCTATGCGCGCCGTGACACGCCGGACTGGGAGCGTTTCCTCGGCCTGCTGAACGAATTCAACCGTGGCTGGGCACAACATGCGTCGGCCCTGGTGATCATCGCCTCGAAGACCGACTTCATCGCCCCCGGCGCCACGGAAGAAACCCCGGCGCTGTGGCACACCTTCGACACCGGCTCGGCCTGGGGCCACCTGGCGCTGCAAGCCAGCCTCAGCGGCTGGTACACCCACGGCATGGCCGGCTTCGATCAGGAGCTGACCCGCAAAGAGCTGAAGATTCCTGAGGGTTACGCACTGCATGCGGCGGTAGCCGTGGGCAAGCTGGGCGACAAGTCGACCCTGCCTGAGTACCTGCAAGGCCGTGAAGTGCCGAGCCCGCGCAAGCCGTTGAGCGAGCTGGTGTCGGAAGGTGACTTCAGCCTCTGAAACTGTGGGAGGGGGCTTGCCCCCTCCCACATTCTTTCCCGCGTCAGGTCAGTAACCGCGCTCGAAATCCACTTCGCCGCGCAAGGCCTGCTTGGCCTGATACGCGCGCACGTTCTGCACGAACAGATCCACCATCATCCGTGGCGAGGTTGGCGCCGAGCTGTGCCCGGTCAACAGCAGGCCCCAGGCGGTCCAGAACGGGTGGCGTTGCGGCAGCGGTTCCTGACGGCAGACGTCGATGACCGCGCCGGCCAGGTGCCCTTCCTTCAAGGCCTCGACCAAGTCGGCATCGACCACGGCCACACCGCGCCCGACGTTGATAAACAAAGCGGTCGGCTTGAATTGCTTGAACAGTGCCGCGTCGTAGAGGTCATGGGTATTGGGCGTGTTGGGCAGCAGGTTGATCACATAATCCGCCTCCCCCACCAGGCGGCCCAACTGATCAGGCCCGGCCACTTCGATAAACGGCGCCTGTTCCCGAGCGGTGCTGGCGACGCCGTACAGCTTGACGCCAAACGGCACCAGGAACTCGGCCACGCGCTGACCGATATCACCGGTGCCGACGATCAGCGCCGTGCGCCCCGCCAGGCTCTGGCCCATGCGGTTGTCCCACTTGCGCTCGACCTGACTGACCAGGCGCGCCAGCACTTCGCGTTCATGGCCAAGCATGTAGGTGAGGACGAACTCCGCCATGACCTGGCCAAAAATGCCCACGGCGCGGGTCAGGCGATAGTCGCGCGGCAGGCCGTCGGCCAGCAGCGGCGTAATGCCGGCCCAGGTCGACTGCAGCCACTGCGGGTGGTGGCCTTGGCGCAGCAGGGTCGCCAGCAGGTCCGGCTGGCCCAGCCACACCGGGCAGTCGGCGGCCAGGCGCGACAGTTCGGCCGAATCGCCGCTGGTCAACACCTCAAGGTCAGGGGCCGCTTCGCTCAGCAACTGGGCGTAGAGCGGGTGATCCTGTTCAGCAATCAGAACACGCATGGTTCAAACCTTTCAAAAACAGTGCAGACGGCCGCCCGCTTCCCTACGGCCACCGCCCACTCATACGATTGCGTTGAATACGGTGCCCTGGACAGGGCACTGACCGATCACATCGGATCGTTGCGTCGCAACAGCTCTTCGGGCAAGTGCTCGATGTACTCGTCCTCGGCCGGCGGCATTTGCAGGTGGTAGCCCTGCTTGTCGAGGTTTTCCAGCACGACAATGATGTCTTCGCGCGACAGCTTGCGCTCCGGCGTCAGCACCATGTCGAAGGCGTGGTGCGGCTTGCCGAACGCAACCATCAACGGCTCCGGCACGCGCTCCAGAGCGTCGCTTTTCAGCACGTAGAGGTACATGCCGTCTTTTTTCAAGCTGCGATAGATGGAGCAGATACGTTTCAAGGCTGTTCTCCGGCAGTGGCCAGGCTGTCGAGCAGCGCCTGGCCCATCAACTCGCGGCGCCAGCCACGCAGCGAGTCTGGCAGTTTATAAGGCCCATCGGGGTAGCCACTTTTGACCAGGGCTTCGAGGGTTTTCTTGCGCAGCATCAGTTCCGGCGCCATGTCCAGGCGCTCGGCGAACGCCTGGCCGAGGGCGCGCAGTTGCTTGATCAGCGTGGCGGCGTCCACCGGCAGCGGTTCAGCCACGGCGGGCGGCCATTGGTCCATGGGCACGCTGCCGGCACGCTTGATCAGGTCCAGCAGGAACTGGCCGTCCTGACGCACGGTGCGCGGGTGCATGTCTTCGATTTTGCCCAGCGCGGCGAGGTTATCCGGCTGGGATTTGGCCAGGGGCCACAAGGAGTGTTCGCGAATGATGCGATTGCGTGGCAGGTCGCGGGCACGCGCTTGCTGCTCGCGCCAGGCACACAGCTCGCGCAATACGGCGAGTTGGGCACGGGACAATTTCCACGCCAGCTTGGCCTCGCGGTACACCTCGTACGGGTCGACTTCGCGGCGCAGGTTGGCCACCAGCTCGGCGCCGTCTTCCAGGACCCAGGCGTATTTGTCATCCGACAGTTGCGGGCGCAGGCGGATGTAGACCTCGGCCAGGTGCACCGCGTCTTCGGCGGCATAGCTCACCTGGGTTTCGGACAGGGGGCGTTGCAGCCAGTCCGAGCGGGTCTCGCCCTTGGGCAGGTCGATGTCGAGCACGGCTTGCACCAGGCGCGAATAGCCCATGGAGAACCCGAGGTTCAGGTACGCCGCGGCCAATTGGGTGTCGAACAACGGCACCGGCAGGCTGCCGGTCAGGCGCAGCAACACTTCCAGGTCTTCGCTGCACGCGTGGACCACCTTGATCACCGCCGGGTTTTCCAGCAAGGCCGCCAGGGGTTGCCAATTGTCGATGGTCAGGGGGTCGATCAGGTAAGCACGCTGGCCATCGCCAATCTGGATCAGCCCGGCAATGGGATAAAAGGTATCGACCCGCATGAATTCGGTGTCGAGGGCGACGAATGGCAACTGCTGCCATTCGGCGCAATGCTGGCCGAGGCTATCGTTGTCGCAGATCCAGTGAATATCGATGGCCACACGGCTCTCCCTTGAAGAATGGCGCGCAGTATATATCGCGAAGGGGACTTGCGAGCACCCGCAGTGCACACGCAACCATGAAAACTCCGACAGGACGTGAAGAATAGTCCGACAGAATCGAATTATCCTTTCTTGCGCAGTACGTAGACCCGCCACAGGCTTGAGCCCGGCAGGAACTCCTGGTAGCTCAGGACTTTAAAGCCGGCCTCGCGGAACTCGCCCTCCACACGGTCACGGGAGGCCACCGACACGATCACCGTGTCGCGACTGACCCGATGAAACTCGCTCAGCAATGCCAGGCGCGCTTCGCTGTTGGGTACATGGCGAAACAATTCCAGGCAGAAAATGCAATCCACCGCATTTGCCGACAACCCGATGGAAAACGCCGAACCCTGGAAGGTCTTGACCCGCTTGAGCAACGACGCCGGGTGATGGGTGCAGGCATGGTCGAGCATGCCCTGGGAGTTGTCCGAGGCCAGGATCACCCGGTTGACGTGCTCGGCCAACACCGGCCAGAACCGCCCCGAGCCACAGGCCAGGTCAAGGATCAGGCCGGGCTCGCCAGCGACTTTCAGCGCCTGGCGCACCAACCACTGGTCGCGCCACGATGCCAGGCGCCGACGCAGCCCGGGCGGGCGCGTGTCGCCGCAGACCCTGGCATGCTCACGGTCGCAGCGTTCGGCGTATTCAATCTCGATCGAAGAAAGGGGTTGTGACGACATCACAGGCTCATATGAGTGAAACAGTAGTGAACGACCTTGATTCGCAGCTTACCCATCGCAACGTGAAAAAAAGGTCGAAGGCGCCACTACCGTCAATCCGGTCAGGCCTGATGCAGATACCAGCGCCAATCCTGCTCTCCCACCTCCCCCATGAACTGCCGGTACTCGGCGCGCTTCACCGCCAGGTACACCCCCAGAAACTCACGGCCAAACGCCTCCTGGGCCCAGCTTGAGCCTTCGAGTGCGCGCAGGGTGGTGAGCCAGTCGGTGGGTAGCAATTCCTGGGCCTGGGCGTAGCCGTTACCTTCCACCGGGGCGCCGGGGTCGCGTTGTTCGCGGAGGCCACGGTGAATGCCGGCCAGGATCGCGGCAGCGGCCAGGTAGGGGTTGGCGTCGGCGCCGCAAATGCGGTGTTCGATATGCCGGGAGTGAGCCGGGCCGCCGGGGACGCGCAGGCTGACGGTGCGGTTATCCACGCCCCAGGTGGCGGCCAGGGGGGCATAGCTGTTGGTCTGGAAGCGGCGATAGGAGTTGGCGTTGGGGCAAAACATCAGCAGCGAATCGAGCAAGGTGCTGAGCATGCCGCCCACGGCGTGGCGCAGCAGCGGGGTACCGTCGGCGGCGTCGCTGGCGAACAGGTTGTTGCCGTCGGCGTCGGCCAGGCTGACGTGCATGTGCATGCCGGTGCCCGCCAGGTCGTCGAATGGCTTGGCCATGAAGCAGGCCGTCATGCCGTGCTGATGGGCCACGCCCTTGACCAGGCGTTTGTAGCGCACCGCCTCGTCCATCGCTTGCAGGGCGTCGTAGCGATGCTCCAGGGTGATCTCCACCTGGCCCGGGGCGTATTCGGAAATCGCCGTGCGTGCCGGAATGCCTTGCAGCTTGCAGGCGCTGTAGAGGTCGGCTAGAAACGGTTCGATCTGCTCCAGCTCGCGCAGGCCGTAGACCTGGGTCGAGCGCGGCCGACCGCCATCCACATCCCGTGCAGGCTGCGGGCGGCCGTGGCTGTCGGGTTTCTGGTCGAGCAGGTAGAACTCCAGCTCTGCGGCCATCACCGGGTAGTAGCCGTCGGCCTTGAGCCCGTCGATCACTCTGGCCAGCAAATGCCGGGGGTCGGCCACGGTCGCGGGCAAACCTTCGGTGGGGTGCATGCTGACTTGCACCGCCGCCGTGGGAATCAGACGCCAGGGCATGGGTTGCAGACTGCCGCTGATCGGGTAGGCGCGACAGTCGATATCGCCGACGTCCCACACCAGGCCGGAATTTTCCACGTCATCGCCGTTGATGGTCAGGCCCAGGATCGTGCTGGGCAACGGGCGACCGCTTTCATACACCGCCAGCAGTTCGTCGCGATGCAATAACTTGCCGCGCGGCACACCGTTGTTGTCGAGGATAAACAGCTCGAACATCTCGATGTGCGGATGCTGTTCAAGGAAAGACTGGGCTTCGTGCAGGCAGGCAAACACACTCATGGGGTTTCTCATACGGTTGCGTCAGGCAGGCGCACAGGCGCCGCCGGGCAGATGCGCACACGTGTGCGTCATCTATGGAGAGGGTCAGCGTAGGAGAGGGGTATCTGGTGGGCGCGCATGTCGGCAGTGGAACAGGGCCCAGAAAGCCAATTCGGAGGGTAACGCCTCGACATCGGTGGGACCGCTCGGCGCACACGCGCCAGGCAAGGTCTCGAGGTAAGTGTCGGGGGAACCGTCCATGGGTGAATCACAGTGATGGAGATGCCCGGCAGCGTCACATGCCTGCACAGGCGGTTAAATTCAGGCTTGACGGAGTTTGGTTGCGCGTTGGCTAAACATTCGCCCCCCTGCTGCGCGTCGCCCTGGAAGAGCGAGCTTGCCCGCGAAGGTCGTTAACGATCACGCCAGTAGCCAGGCTAAACTCAGCGCCCTTGAGTTCTTCGCGAGCCAGCTCGCGCCTACAAAAAAACGCCCCCGAGGACAAGATCGCATGAAAGCTTCTCTAGCCCTGTGTGTACTGGCAAGCGTGACGACCAGCGCCCTGGCCGACACCCCCTCCTCGCGCCTCGACGACGTGCTCCAGCGCGGCACGCTGACCGTCTGCACCACCGGCGACTACAAGCCCTACACCTCATTGCGTGCCGATGGCGGGTATGAAGGCATTGATATCGCCATGGCCGAATCCCTGGCCAAGAGCCTCAATGCGCAGATCAAGTGGGTGCCTACCACCTGGAAAACCTTGATGCCGGACTTCCTCGCCCAACGTTGCGACATCGCCGTGGGTGGCATTTCGGTGTCGCTGGAACGCCAGAAAAAGGCCTTCTTCAGCCAGGCGCTCGGCGTAGACGGCAAGATTCCGCTGGTGCGCTGCGCGGACGTGCAGCGCTACCAGACCGTCGAGCAGATCAACCAACCCCAGGTCAGGGTGATCGAACCGGCAGGCGGCACCAACGAAGTGTTCGCCCGCGCCCACTTGGGCCAGGCGCAGATACGCCTGCATGACAACGTGACGATCTTCGACGAACTGCTCGCGGGCAAGGCTGACGTGATGATCACCGACGCCAGCGAAGCGCGTTACCAGCAGAAGCTCAAGCCCGGACTGTGCGCGGTCAACCCCGAGCGGCAGATGCAGTACAGCGAGAAAGCCTTCCTGCTGCCCCGCGATGATGTGGCGTGGAAGAGTTACGTCGACCAGTGGTTGCACCTGAGCGTGGCCACCGGGGTCTACGATGGCATCGTCAATCAATGGCTGGCGGCGCCCTGAGCCACAGCCGTCTAAGCTGTGGTCACATCAATAAGAATGAGGGATGGGTCATGAAGGGACTGCTGCGCATCACCTGGCTGCTGCTGTTGGGTATGAGCCAGGTGCACGCCACCACCACTCAGGATGAAGACGCGCATGCCGCCAAGGCCCTGCTGGAAAAAGCCTTGGCTTACTACCAGAGTAATGGCGACAAGGCCTTCGCAGCCTTCAGCCGCCAGGGTGAGTTTGTCGACCATGACCGCTACGTGTTCGTGGTCGACACCCAAGGCGTATTGCTGGCCAGCGGCGGGCCCTCCTCGGCCTTGATCGGTCGCGATGTGTCCGAGGTGCTGGGGCCGGATTTGCGCCAGTCGTTCAAGGACGCGCTCAAGGTGCCGGAAGGCCAGGGTATCCAGCAGGCCGACTACCGTTGGCAGAACTGGAACGACGGCAAGGTCGAGCACAAGCATGTGTTTTACCAACGCGTGGGCGAACGCATCGTGGCGGTGGGTTACTACCTGCCGCGGGCCACGCCGGAACAGGCCCGGGCCCTGCGGGACAAGGCAGTGACGGCGCTGGTCAAGGATGAAGCCGGCACGCTCAAGGCGATCAACTCGTTGCAGGGTGGCTTCCTGCAAGATGATCTCTACGTGTTCGTCGTGGACCTGAACACCCAGCGTTATGTCGCCCATGGCACCAACCTGCGACTGATCAACACCGACTTCAGCAAGATCAAGGACCCGGATGGCAAGCCGGTGGGCGAGCCGATCCTGAAGATGATGGCGGAGCAGGGCCAGGGTGAATACAAATACCGCTGGAAGAATCCGGTGACCAATAAGGTCGAACACAAGCATGCGTATGTGCGCAAGACCGGGCATTTCATGGTGGCGGTGGGTTACTACAGTCCCTGAGGGGACTTGGAATGGGAAGTCCCGCTTGCCCCTCTGTGGTTGTGGCGAGCGGGCTTGTTGTGGCGAGCGGGCTTGCCCCGCGTTGGGCTGCGCAGCAGCCCCAATACAGTAGAATGCGGTGTATCAGATATTGCCGGGGTGGTTGGTTTTGGGGCTGCTGCGCAGCCCAACGCGGGGCAAGCCCGCTGGCCACAACAACCCACTCACCACAAAAATCCGGCCGTTCAGGGAAAACTTTTAAGTCTTAATAAGAACTGACTTTCCAGCCCCCCTTTTAACGGCGCCCCGTCAGTCATTTAGCCTTGTCTTCACGACCACGCAACACCCGGTTCGGCATCGCAATCGCCGCCGCCAACCCCAGCAGCGACACCGCCGCACTGACCATCAGCAAATGCCGAAACGTCACGGCCAACTCGCCGCGCAGGGCATCCTGCGCCGGGCCTGGAGCGGCGTTCAGGCCATCGAGCAGCACGTTGCCGGAGCTGCCCTCGACCATCAGCGCGCCACTGGCCAGGTGAGCGAAGCTCGAGTCCTGCAGCAGCGCCAGCAACAGCGCCGACATGCAGGCCACCCCCACCGCGCCTCCCAGGGAACGGAACAGGTTGGTGGTGCTGGTGGCAACACCGATATCATGCTGTTCCACCGAGTTCTGCACCCCCACCAACGAGGTGGGGAACTGCATGCCGCCGGCGATCCCGCACAACAGCATGAACAGCGCTGTCACCCCCACCGCCTGGGGCGCGCTGAAAGCCATGCCGAGAATCGCCAAGGGGCTCAGCAACGCGCCGCTGACGATCATCGGTTTATAGCGGCCGGTCACCGAGGTCATGCGCCCGGCGCAGTAGGCGCCTATCGGTAAGCCGATCGCCAGCGGCAGCAAGTGCAGGGCCGCGCTGTCAGCACCGGAACCGGTCACCGTCTGGAACCGCAGCGGCATCAGCACCGTCAGGGAAATGGCCTGGAAGCTGGTGAAGAAAATCGTGCACCAGCACAGCACCGCGCTGCGGTTGGCAAACAGGTGCATCGGCAGCAATGGCTCTGGCGCGCGGCGCTCATGCCAGACAAACACGCTCAACGCCAGCAGTGCACACGCCAGCAACCCCAGCACATCATCATCGCGCCACGGATGGCCTTGGCCGATTTCGGTGATGCCCAGCAACAACGCGGTCAAGCCGATGATCATCAGCACGGTGCCAAGGTAATCGATGATCGGCTTGCGTTGCGGCGACGGCAGCCCCACCAGAGTGCGATGGGCCACGTACCAGGCGCCGGCGCCCAAGGGCAGGTTGATCAGGAACACCCAACGCCACGACAGGTACTCCGTCATGTAGCCGCCCAACACCGGCCCGGCCACGCTGGCCACCGCGTACATGCTGCTGAAATAGCCCTGGTAGCGCCCGCGCTCGCGTGGCGGGATGATGTCGCCGATGATCGCCTGGCTCACCGAAATCATCCCGCCGGCGCCAATGCCCTGGAGAATCCGCGCCAGCACCAGTTGCTCCATGCTTTGCGCCATGCCGCAGAACAGCGACGCCAGCGTGAACAACCCCATGCCGATCAGCATCATCGGCCGGCGCCCGTACAGGTCGCCGAGCTTGCCGTAGATCGGCACCGCCACGGTCATTGCCACCATGTAGCCGGAAATCACCCAGGCCAGCAGGTCAACGTCGTGGAACCGCGCGGAGATGGCCGGCATGGACACGGCGACAATGGTCTGGTCCAGGGCACCGAGGAAAATCGCCATCATCAACGAGACGAGAACACTGCGCACGGCGGGAACGGAGGGAGCGGGCTGATTGAGCTGGGTCACGGCAGAACCTTCGAGCAAGCCCCGCGGGAAAAGGCGGCCCGCGGGAATGCTGGATACGATAGCAGGCTATTCGATAGCTTCGTAAGGAAGTCCGACGTAATTTTCGGCGATGGTTCTGCGACCGGCTTGTGAACTGCTGAAGTAGGCCAGCTCGCTCTCGGCAATGCGCTGGCTGAACCCGTCCGCCTCGGGAAACTGATGCAGCATGGAGGTCATCCACCAGGAAAACCGCTCGGCCTTCCACACCCGCCGCAGGCAGATTGCCGAGTAGTTTTCCAGCAACTCCACCCGCCCCTCGCCATACACCTTGAGCAAAATGCGATACAGCGTGCTCACATCGCTCGCCGCCAGGTTCAGGCCCTTGGCCCCGGTGGGCGGCACGATATGGGCCGCGTCCCCGAGCAAGAACAGGCGTCCGTATTGCATCGGTTCCACCACGAAACTGCGCAGCGGCGCGATACTTTTCTCGATCGATGGCCCGGTCACCAACTGCTCGGCCAGGTGATTGGGCAGGCGGGTCTTGAGTTCATCCCAGAAACGCTCGTCCGACCATTCACCCAGGGGCTCATCGGCGGGCACTTGCAGGTAATACCGGCTACGCGTCGGTGAGCGCATGCTGCACAGGGCAAAGCCGCGTGGATGCTTGGCGTACACCAGTTCGGCATGTACCGGCGGCGTATCGGCCAGGATACCCAGCCAGCCAAAGGGATAGACCCGCTCGAACACCTTCAACGATTCGGCCGGGATCGATTGGCGAGCGATGCCATGGTAGCCATCGCACCCGGCGATGTAATCGCACTCCAGGCGGAACGTCTCGCCCTGATGCTCAAAGGTCAGCCAGGGTCGATCACTTTTGAGGTCATGGGGCTGGACGTCACGGGCTTCGTAGAGGGTGATGGCACCGCCAGCGGCACGCGCTTCCATCAGGTCGCGGGTGACTTCGGTCTGGCCGTAGATCATCACCGACTGGCCGCCGGTGAGCGCCTTGAGGTCGATGTGGGTAAGCTGGCCATCAAGCGCCAGTTCGAAGCCGTCATGGACCAACCCTTCGGCGTCCATGCGCTGGCTCACACTCGCCTCGCGCAGCAGGTCGACCATACCTTGTTCCAGCACCCCCGCACGGATGCGGCCCTGCACATAATCGGCGCTCTGGCGCTCAAGGATGAGGGTTTGGATACCGGCGTTATGCAGCAGTTGACCGAGTAGCAGTCCGGAGGGACCGGCGCCAATAATGGCGACTTGGGTTTTCAACGTTTTCATTATTTTTATGGCCCGCCAGCTTCACCCGAACGGATCAGGTGAAAGAGTTGTCATTGGTCTTGCTGCGAACATTTTTCACTTGAGTGCCCGCTATAAGAAGGTGAAAACTGCGTCAAAGTCTGCGCTTTTTGCCAATCGGTGCGATTACCGAACCACTATCCTGAGTATCGGATTGAAACCATGACCAAACCTGCCAGTTCCGCGATTCCGGTCTTCAAGCTTTACGGGGAAAGCCAGCAATGGCCGACGCCTGATTTGTTGCACTGCGAAACCATTTCTCGGCGCAGTCGGGAATACCAGTGGGAAATCCAGCCCCACCGGCATGCGGATCTGTGCCAGTTGCTGTACGTGCACCAAGGCCAGGCGCAACTGGAAATCGAAGGCCAGCGCACCACGCTCAACGAAGCGACCTTGCAGGTGCTGCCACCGCTGTGTGTGCATGGGTTTCGCTTTGCCGAAGACGTGAAAGGTTACGTGGTGACTTTGGCGGCGCCGCTGGTCAGCCACCTGCAAGCGCAACTGGGCGCGGCGGTGGACGGCTTGCAGATCCTGGGCAATTACCCGGCCAGCGAGGACAGCGACTACCTCAACAACCTGTTCGCCCGCCTGCAGGACGAATATGCCGATGAACAACCGGCCCGGGACATGATGATGCACGCCCTGGTCAGCGTGCTGTTGGTATGGATCAGTCGCCAGGCCATCCAGCGCCGCCACCCACGGGCACCACGGGGGCGTGAATACTTTCGGCGCTTTACCCAGTTGGTGGAGCAGCACTACCGCGAGCACCCGAAGATCGAAGACCTGGCTCACAAGCTGGGGATATCGGTCTCACACTTGAACGGCACCTGTCGGGAATTGGGCGGGCAGCCCGCGTTGCAGATCATGCATGACCGCCAATTGCTGGAGGCCAAGCGCCTGTTGACCTACACCAGCATGACGATCAATGAGATGTCGGAGGTATTGGGGTTTTCCGACCCGACCAACTTCTCCCGGCTGTTTCGCCGGCGTGTCGGGTTTTCGCCCAAGGCGTTTCGCGAGCAGCTCAAGTCCGAAACGGCACACACCTGACGCTGGCAGCTGGCTCGCTTACGCTGGGGGCGCGAAGCGTCCCCAATAACAGCCAGCCACACCGACTGCGCTTTTCAACGCAAGGCGCTGAAGCTACCGGTGTGCGGAACGCATTGATCCTGATGGCAACTGATCGCAAAGCTCGGCTGCATACGGGTTTGCTCGACGCGGTAGGCGGCAGTCCCGTACAGCGCCGTGGCCAATGCGCTGAGGGTAAAAATCATCAGGTATTTTCTGGTTTTTATGGTCATGGCCCTCACCTCTGAACAACATTGGAAGGTGCTGTTTAAAGCATAGGCCAGCCAGGGCAAGTTGCCATTATTGGACGCCATTCAACCGGCTGATGTTGCGTCAGAGCCCCTTGTCCCACGAAGGCTCTTCCGGAAACCTCTGCACCAGGAAATCCAGGAGGCTGCGCAACGCCGAGGGCATGTGTTTGCGCGAGGCATATACCGCGTAGATGTTCAGGTGTCGCGGCTCGGCCTCGGGCAACAGGCGTACCAGCTCGCCACGGCGGATATGATCGCCAGCCAGGTAGCTGGGCAACATCGCCACCCCCGCCCCGGCCAGCGTCACGCGTAACAACGTGCTGGCTTCGTTGGCGGTGATAGTGCCGTGCACCGGCACCGATACATGTTCGCCGTGTTCTTCGAAATGCCACAGGCTTTTGCCGAAGTACGAGTGGGTCAGGCAGTTGTGCCGGGCCAGGTCCTCGACTTTCTGCGGGGCCGGATGTTCGCGCAGATACGCCGGCGTGGCGCACACCACAGAACGGCAGATGGTCAGGCGCCGTGCAATCAGGTTGGGGTCCAGGTCATTGCTGGTGCGAATGGCCAGGTCGATGCGCTCGTCCACCAGGTTCACCGTGCGGTCGAGCATCTGCAGGTCGACGGTCACCAACGGGTAGCGCTGGACGTACTCGGCGATCGCTTCGGCCAGTTGCGCCTGGCCGAACGAGGTGCTCACACTCAGGCGCAGCAGACCCCGGGGCGCGTCATCCGGCTCGCTGACGGCGGCCTGCATGTCGCTGCACAGTTCCAACAGCTGTCGGCAGCGCGGCAGGGTTTCACTCCCGGCCGCCGTCAGGCTGAGCTTGCGTGTGGTGCGGTGCAGCAAGCGCGCGCCGATCCAGTCTTCGAGTTCGGCCAGGTAGCGCGACACCACCGGGCGCGACAGGTCTAGATGGTCGGCCGCGGCAGACTGGCTGCCCAAATCCACCACCGTGACAAACACGCGCATTGCTTGAAGACGATCCATGATTTGCCCGATTTTAGAAACAAACTATGTCCCAGCATCGCATTTTTTGTTGGGTTTGGTGCAACTAAGCTCTGTGCATCCTTTACCGATGACTGGACTGCCCGATGCTCTCGACCCTCAAGCGCTTGACCCTGACCACCGCCGCCCTGGCCTTCGCCGCCCATGCTGCGGCGGCCGACCTGAGCCTCGACGTGTACAACCCCGGCGAGGCGGCGATCTTCCCCGTCAGCTCGGTGCTGGTCAGCGGTGCGAAAGACGCGATCCTCGTCGACGCGCAATTCGGCAAGGGCCAGGCCGAACAACTGGTGCAGAAAATCCGCGCCAGCGGCAAACACCTGACCACCATCTATATCAGCCATGGCGACCCGGACTACTACTTCGGCCTTGACACCCTGACCGCCGCGTTCCCCGACGCCCAGGTGGTCGCGCCACAACCGGTGGTCGACCATATCAACGCCACCGTGGCCGGCAAGCTGGCATTCTGGGGCCCGAAAATGGGCGCCGACAAGCCAGGCAAAACCGTCGTGCCGCAGGTGTTGAAAGGCCATAGCCTGAGCCTTGAAGGGCAGTCACTGCAGGTCATCGGCCTGGACGGCCCGCAGCCGGATCGCAGCTTTGTCTGGATTCCGTCGATCAAGGCCGTGGTCGGCGGTGTGGTCGTCGCCGACAACATCCACCTGTGGATGGCGGACACCCAAAGCGCACAATCCCACCAGGATTGGCTGGCCACCCTGCAACGCATCGAAGACCTGAAACCGCGCACGGTGATTCCGGGGCACTTCCTGGGTAACCCGTCGCTGAAGTCGGTGGCCTTCACCGCCGACTACATCAAGGCCTTCGACGCCGAGACTGCCAAGGCCAAGGATTCCGCCGCGCTGATCACGGCGATGAAAAAGCGTTACCCGACCCTCGCCGACGAAAGCTCGCTGGACCTGAGCGCCAAGGTCGCCAAGGGCGAAATGAAGTGGTGAAGCGTTTCAAACCTTAACCGTACTGGAGAACGTCATGAGCAAGATCGCAATCATTGGAGCCACCGGCCGCGCCGGTAGCCAACTGCTGGAAGAAGCACTGCGTCGTGGGCACAGCGTCATCGCCCTGGCGCGCAACATCGACAAGCTGGCCGTGCGCCCTGGCGTCACGGTCAAACAAGTCGATGCACTGGATGCCGAAGCCTTGCAACAGGCCATCACGGGCAGCGACGTGGTCATCAGCGCGGCTCACTTCGCCACCCTGCCCGCCAGCGCCGTGATCGGGCCGGTGAAGAAAGCCGGGGTTAAACGCTTGCTGGTGGTGGGCGGTGCGGGTTCGCTGCTGTTGCCGGGTGGCGGTCGAGTGATCGACAGCGAGGGCTTCCCTGCCGAATACAAAGCCGAAGCCAGTGCCGGTGCGGCGTTCCTCGACGTGCTGCGCCAGGAAAAAGAGCTGGATTGGACGTTCCTGTCGCCGTCGGCCTTGTTCGATGGCACCGAACGCACCGGTAAATTCCGCCTGGGCCAGGACGATTTGCTGGTGAGCAGTGAGGGTACAAGCTCAATCAGCTTTGCCGACTACGCCATCGCGATGATTGACGAAGTGGAAACACCGAAGCACTCGCGCCAGCGCTTTACCGTCGGTTACTGAGGCAACTCGGTCAAGGAATGTGGGAGGGGGCAAGCCCCCTCCCACATTTGCCCTTCAGTGTTCTGGAAATTGTGCCTGGCTCACCAACCAATCCATCAGCGCTTCGAGCCCGGCCGACGGCACCGTTCCCGGTGGATACACCAGGTAATACCCCTTCCCCGTCGGCACCCGCAGTTCAAACGGCATCACCAACCGCCCCGCCTTGAGATCCTCGCCCATCAACGCACTGTCGCCCATCGCAACCCCGGAGCCCTGCGAGGCAACATTCATCGCCAAATCCAACGTCTCGAAATGATGCCCCTGGCTCAAATTGCTCAACCGCGTGTCCGCCGCCTTGAGCCACCTCGCCCAATCGCGCTCATCCCGCGTGGGGTGCAGCAACACCTGTTGCTGTAAATCCGCCGGGGTGTGCAAACCGGCGAGCAGCGCCGGTGCGCAGACCGGGGTGAGTTGCTCATCGAACAAATGCCGCGCTTCGGCCGATTGCTCGGCGATGGGCGCGTAGATCACCGCCGCATCGAATCGCTCCCGGCGAAAATCCACGGTGTAAGCCACGGTGGTGGTGAGCTCCACCGGCACATCCGGGCGCTCCCGTTGCCATTGCATCAAGCGCGGCAACAGCCAGCGCATCACGCAGGTGGACGCCTTGAGTTGCAGGGTCGCGCGGCGGCTGCCGATCTGCTCCACCGCATCCCCCAGCAGGCCAAACACCTGTTGCGCACGCAGCGACCATTCGCGACCTTCGTCGGTCAGGCTCAGGCCGCGTGCCTGGCGCAGGAACAGCGCATAACCCAGGTGGCTTTCCAGCCCGGCGACCTGTCGGCTCACCGCGCCCTGGGTGATGTGCAGTTGCTCGGCAGCACGGGTGAAATTGCAGCACTGTGCAGTGACCCAGAAGGTATGCAACGCGGGCAGCGGCGGAAGGCGTTTCATAAGGGCTGAGCCATGACGTGGGGACATGGCTAGTATGACTTTTTATCGATTGTTACCGCTACGGGCCAACCGTTCCAATACCGCCTCGAATCCCCGACAAGAGCGACATCAATGGCGACCTGCGGCGAAGTATTGGTCCACCTCCTGGAACGCTACGGCGTGGAACAGGTGTTTGGTATCCCCGGCGTACATACCGTGGAGCTGTACCGCGGCCTGGCCCGCTCCAGCATCCGCCACGTGACCCCGCGTCATGAGCAAGGTGCCGGCTTTATGGCCGACGGTTATGCGCGCACCCGCGGCAAGCCGGGGGTGTGTTTCATCATCACCGGCCCCGGCATGACCAATATCACCACGGCCATGGGCCAGGCCTATGCCGACTCGATCCCGATGCTGGTGATTTCCAGCGTGCAATCGCGCAGCCAATTGGGCGGCGGGCGCGGCAAACTGCATGAACTGCCGAACCAGGGCGCGATGATGGCCGGCGTGGCGGCGTTCTCCCATACCCTGATGTCGGCGGCAGAATTGCCAGCGGTACTGGCGCGCGCGTTTGCACTGTTCCAGGCCGCTCGGCCGCGCCCGGTGCATATCGAAATTCCGTTGGATGTGTTGGTGGAAAACGCCGATGCGCTGCTGGACACTGCGCCAGTCCGCATCGCGCGTGCCGGTGCGGCGCCGGCGGCGATCCAGCAGATGAGCCAGTTGCTCGCCGCCGCCCAACGCCCGTTGATCCTGGCCGGTGGTGGCGCCATCGATGCCGCCCCGGCATTGACCCGCCTGGCCGAAACCCTCGGCGCACCGGTCGCCCTGACGATCAACGCCAAGGGCATGCTGCCCGGCGCGCACCCGTTGTTGATCGGTTCCACGCAAAGCCTGGTGGCCACCCGCGCCCTGGTTGCCGAAGCCGATGTGGTGCTGGCCATTGGCACGGAGCTGGCGGAGACCGACTATGACGTCACCTTCGCCGGCGGCTTCGAGATCCCTGGCGCATTGCTGCGCATCGATATCGACCCCGACCAGACCGTGCGCAACTACCCGCCCCAGGTGGCCCTGGTGGCCGACGCACACATCGCCGCCGACGCCTTGCTGGCCGAACTCAACCGCCAACCCCTGCCGCCTCGCCGCAACGACTGGGGCGCTCAACGCGTGACGCGGCTGTGGGCCGACCTGACGCCGACCTGGGACGCCGCCACCCGCGCGCAAAGCGTGTTTCTCAACACGGTCCTGCAAGCGCTGCCCGGCGCGGTGATCGTGGGTGACTCCACCCAACCGGTGTACAGCGGCAACCTGACCCTGAACCCCGACCACCCACGCCGCTGGTTCAATTCGTCCACCGGCTACGGCACCTTGGGCTACGCCCTCCCCGCCGCCATCGGCGCCTGGCTCGGGCGTGGCGATGGGCAGCCGGTGGTGTGCCTGATCGGCGACGGCGGGCTGCAATTCAGCCTGCCGGAACTGGCCAGCGCGGTGGAAGCGCGCACGCCGATTATCGTGCTGCTGTGGAATAACCAGGGCTATGAAGAAATCAAGAAATACATGCTCAACCGTGCCATCGAGCCGGTCGGCGTAGACATCTACACCCCGGACTTCGTCGCCGTGGCCAAGGGGCTGGGCTGTGCCGCCGAACGCATCCAAGGCCCCGCCTCGCTGCGCATGGCCTTGCGCGCCGCGGCTGATCGCGAGGGGCCGACACTGATTGAAATCGACCAAGGGCTGTGGATGAACGAGGTGGCGGTATGAGTGCGGTATTGAACGGTGTGTATATCGATGGGGCGTGGCGCGCGGGCCATGAGGTGCTGGAGGTGATCAACCCGGCCACCGAGGCCTGCCTGGCGCAGGTCAGCGTGGGTGACGCGCGTGCCGTGACCCAGGCGGTCGACGCTGCCAGCGCGGCGTTTATCGACTGGGCAAAAACCACCGGGCGCGAGCGCGGCGCCCTGTTGCGCAAGGTCGCCCAGGGTGTCAGCGAGCAACGTGAACCCCTGATGCAGTTGCAGTCGAGCAACAACGGCAAGCCCCTGTTTGAAGCGGGGATCGATGTGGACGACGTGATCGCCACCTTCGAGTACTACGCCACTGTCGCCGAAGGGATGGATGCCGCGCAGGACTGTCCGGTGGCGTTGCCCAGCGATGCCTTCAGCGCCCGCCTGCGCCGCGAACCGTGCGGCGTGGTGGGGCTGATCGTGCCGTGGAATTTCCCGATGGTCACCACCGCCTGGAAACTCGCCCCAGCCCTCGCCGCCGGCTGCTGCGTGGTGCTCAAGCCGTCGGAAGTCACCCCCTTGGCGGAGTTGCAACTGGCGCGAATCATTGCCGCCGCCGGCTTCCCTGCGGGTGTGTTCAACCTGGTCTGCGGCACCGGTTTGGCCGTGGGCGCGCCGCTGGCAGCAGACCGTCGCGTGGCCAAGATTTCCTTCACCGGCAGCAACGCCGTGGGCGTGCAGGTGATGCAACGCGCCGCCGAAACCATCAAGGGTGTGAGCCTGGAGTTGGGCGGTAAATCCTCATTGCTGGTGCTGGCGGATGCCGACCTCGACCTGGCGGTGGAACTGGCCTGTGGCGGTGGTTTTTTCAACGCAGGGCAGATGTGTTCGGCCACCAGTCGCGTGCTGGTGGCGGACAGCCTGGCGGATGAATTCCTGCAACGTTTGCAGGCTCGGGCTGACGGCATTCGCGTGGCCGACCCGTTTGCCGAGGACGTGGAAATGGGCGCGCTGATCAACCGTGCGCAGTATCAGCGGGTGCTGGGGCATATCCAGCGCGGCGTTGAGGCTGGCGCACGCTTGTTGTGTGGCGGTGAACGCCCGGCGAATCTGGCGAAAGGCTACTTCATTCGCCCGACGGTGTTTACCGACGTGCCATTGGACAGTGCGTTGTGGAACGAAGAAATCTTCGGCCCGGTGCTGTGTGTACGACCTTTTGCCACTGAGCAAGAGGCCGTTGCCCTGGCCAACGACAGCGAGTTCGGCCTGGTGGCCAGCGTGGTCAGCCGTAGCGTCGAGACCACCGAGCGCGTGGCGAATGCCTTGCAGGCCGGGATGGTGTGGATCAACGCCCCGCAGGTGATCTTCCCGCAAACCGCGTGGGGTGGTTACAAGCAGAGCAGTATCGGCCGTGAGCTGGGCCCGTGGGGGCTGGCGACGTTTCAGGAGATCAAGCATGTGATTCGGTCTCACTGACGGCGCAGAGCAAACGGCAGCCCCTGTGGCGAGCGGGCTTGCCCCGCGTTGGGCTGCGCAGCAGCCCCAATACAGCAGAATGCGGTGTATCAGACGTTGCAGGGGCGGCTGGTTTTGGGGCTGCTGCGCAGTCCAACGCGGGGCAAGCCCGCTCGCCACAGGGGTTGCAGCGCTATGTCAAACAGGTGGTGGGCCTCTCACATTTTGATTGGCGGTGTGTCCGTTAACTGCAATTTTTAGATAGCCCCAGCGACTTTCTCATTTGCCCCCCTCCCCCATGCGTGGCCTGATTCGCCCTTGTTCCCACAAGGCAGGCCCATGGAAAACGTTCAGGCAAAACCCACCACCGCCGTTTGGCTGATGATCAGCGTGGTACTCGTCGCCCTTAACCTGCGCCCATCGATGGCCGCCGTGGGGCCGTTGTTGTCGTCGATTCGCGGCGAGGTGCCGTTGAGCTTCAGCAGTGCGGCGTTGCTGACCATGTTGCCGGTCATGGCCATGGGCCTGGCGATGTTTTTCGGCATGGGCCTGGCCAAGCGTTTTGGCGAGCATCGCAGCATTGTGCTGTCGCTGCTGGTGATTGGGTTGGCGACGGTGTCGCGGCTGTTCCTGGATTCGGCGCTCGAACTGATCGTCAGCGCCATCGCTGCCGGCGTGGGTATCGCGATGATCCAGGCGTTGATGCCGGCGCTGATCAAGTCGCGGTTCAGTGACAACGTTTCGCTGTTCATGGGCCTGTACGTCACCGCCATCATGGGCGGCGCGGCGCTGGCGGCGTCGTTCTCGCCGTTCGTGCAGGTACACACCGGCAGCTGGCGTATCGGCCTGGCCATCTGGGCGCTGCTCGCGCTGGTGGCCGTGGTGTTCTGGTGTGGGCAGCGCTCGGGCCTGGCGCCGTTGCCCCAGGCCAGCGGCGGCCCGCAGGAATCATTTTTCGGCAATGGTCGCGCCTGGTTGCTGGCGGTCTTTTTTGGCCTGGGCACCGCGTCCTACACCTGCGTGCTGGCGTGGTTGGCGCCGTACTACGTGGAGCAAGGCTGGAGCGAACAGCACGCCGGGTTGCTGCTGGGGTTCCTGACCGCCATGGAGGTGGTGTCCGGCCTGGTCACCCCGGCCATCGCCAACCGCCGCCAGGACAAACGCGGGGTGGTGGCCGTGTTGCTGGTGCTGATCATCCTCGGTTTCTGCGGCTTGATCATCAGCCCGCAACACCTCAGCCTGCTGTGGCCGTGCCTGCTGGGCCTGGGCATTGGCGGGCTGTTCCCGATGAGCCTGATCCTGTCGTTGGACCACCTCGACAACCCCCGCCGCGCCGGCGGCCTCACCGCGTTTGTGCAAGGCATTGGCTACCTGATCGCCGGCCTGTCCCCCCTGATCGCCGGGATGATCCGCGATCAACTGGGCAGCTTCGAATGGGCCTGGTGGTCGCTGACGGCAGTGATCGTGGTGATGCTGCTGATCGTCACGCGCTTCAACCCCAAGCAGTACGCACAACATATTCGCTGAGGTCGTGTTGCAAACAGTATTTGTCCCACACGAAACATAGAAACGACCTACAGAGCTTTCTATTGGTACGTCCGTTCCGTTAAGCTTTTGCCCTCGTCGCGCGCTGCCACAGTGCCAAGGCTTACCGGATGGAATGGATGCTAAACAGTAACTTGCTCAGAAAGCTTGATATGCAGGACTTGATGGTGTTTATCGCCGTCTACGACCAGAGCAGCGTTACCGAGGTGTCAGAAACGCTGTTCGTCAGCCAGTCCACCGTGAGCTACAGCTTGAAAAAGCTGCGCACCAGCTTCGAAGACGAGCTGTTTATCAACACGCGGGCGGGCATGCGTCCGACGTACAAGGCCACCACCATGTACGGCCATGTGCAGAAGATCCTCGAGAGCATCAACCTGTGCCACGCCGGTGGCCAGGCCTTCGACCCGACGCAGAAGGCGGTGACCTTCAATGTCTGTGCCCCGGAATATTTCGAACAACTGATCCTGCCGCGCCTGTTGAAAAACTTCGACCAGGCCGACCTGCCGGTGATCGTCAATGTGCAGAAGCTGGAAGCCGATATCCCCGCCGATGACCTGCGCGAAGGCCGCCTCGACCTGGTGATCTGCTTCGGCCCGCACTTTCATCGCGCCCACAAGGACTTCAAGACCCAGATGCTGCTGGAGGACGACCTGGTGTGCGTTTTCGACAAATGCGCGGCGCCCCGGGAGTCGACGTTCAGCCTGCAATCCTTCGTCGAACGACGCCATGTGTTCCCCACGCCGTGGACCTCCGACACCAACATGATCGACGGCTGGCTGGCGCGCCAGGCCCACAAGCGCCAGGTGATCGCCCGGGCCAACAGCTACAGCGCCGCCTTGAAGATGATCACCGGCACCGACTTTATCGTCACCCTGCCGCGCCGCGTGCAGAAGCTGCTGGCACAGCCGGAGGTGTTCGGCCATTGCGAGGCGCCCAACGGGTTGCCGGGGTTCACCCTGGATATGCAATGGAATGAAAGCAGTGGGCAGGACAGCGCCAATACCTGGTTCAGGGAACAGGTGGTGAAGGTGTGCGCGGACCAGGGATTACTCTAACCCCCTGTGGGGGGGTTAGCCGATAGCGACTTTGCTGTAGGAATCGCGATCCATGTCGACCAGCTGCACGCTGAGCTGAACCTGTATATCCGCCGGCCAGTCGCCCAGATCCTGCAATGCGGTCAGCAGGCTTTGCGACAATTGCTGCTTGACCTGCGGCGACCGCCCGCTGAGCAGCGACAGCTTCACCGCGACGAAACCGCGTGGGCTGAGGGAGGTACCCACCTGAAAACTCTCGACCTTCACGGCGCGGCTTTTGATATCGAACTCGGAACCGAACTGCCCGGACGCCATCAGCACATTGTTGAGCCGCAACAGGGTCTTCTCGACGGCCAGGTTGGTCAGGTTGGCGGTGTATTCCAGGTTCAGGTGTGGCATGGATGACTCCGAGTCATTCGTAGGAAGGTTCGTAGATATACCACGGATAAAAGCCTCAGGCCTTCTTCCCCAGGCCGCGATCACTCATGAACGCCTCCAGCCGCGAACGCACCCAACGCTCGGCCGGGTCGGTGTCCACATGGCTGAGCCAGACCATGGACAAGTCCAGGGTCGGCGTCTCGAACGGGAACGGCTCACAGAACAGGTTGCCGGACACGGCCATGGCTTCGGCGGTGTAGTCCGGCAGGCTGGCGATCAGGTCAGTACCGGCCAGCAGTGCAGGCAGCGCGCTGTATTGCGGCACCGACAGCACCACATGGCGCTTGCGGCCGATTTCCGCCAGCCACTCATCGGCGAACCCCGACACGTTGGCGGTGTGGGACACCAGCACATGGGGCCGCGCGCAATATTCATCGAGGGTCAGCGGCCTGTCAGAAGCGTCGGCACGCAGCAGGCGTGGGCGGATATGGCGCAGCAGCTTGCGCTTGGCGTTGGCCGGCAGGCCACGGGTCTGGGTGATGCCGACGGTGATATCGCCGGAGGCCAACAGGTCGGGGATACGCCAGTAGTCCACGTGCTGCACCACGAACACCACCATCGGCGCTTCCTGGCGCAAGGCACGCAGCAACGGCGGCAACAGGCCGAACTCCACATCATCGGACAGGCCGATGCGAAAGGTCATGGTGCTAATGGATGGGTCGAAATCATGGGTCAGGCTCAGGGCCGAAGACAGTGAATCCAGGGCCGGTGACAGATGCTGGATGATCTCCTCGGCGCGGGCCGTGGGCTCCATGCGGTGGCCGACACGAATGAACAGGGGGTCGTTGAACAAGGTCCGCAGACGGTTAAGCGCCGAACTGATGGTCGGCTGGCCGAGAAACAGCTTCTCCGCCACCCTCGTCACATTGCGCTCGAGCATCAGTGCTTCGAAGACCACCATCAGGTTGATGTCGGCCTTGCGTAATTCATTGCGATTCATCGGCGCCTGCCCTTTCCCCACGACAAGCCGCAGTTTAGAAAGCTCGAGGAGCTGCGTCTATGCGCGCACTGTTCATCCTGGGGCTTTGGGACTATAAATCAGCAGTCCAGGGTCACAGGAATACTGTCGTGCTGTTCATTTTCGCCTTAAGCGTCCTAGTCAGCGGGGTTTTGCTGTGGGCCGTCAAGTTCATCGCCCACCCCACTGCCAGGACATTGCTGCGCGTGTTCGTCGGTTTATGCCTGGCAGCCGTGGTGGCTTACCTGGTACTCGCTTCGGGGTTTCCGACCTCATTGCTCGTCTGATACACCTCCTGGCCCTGACGCAAACGCAGCGCAGCCAGCGCGGCGACCACCAGCACCACGGCGATCACCTTCAAACCGTTCATCGCGTTGCCGGTACTCATCTCGATCGCCCCCATCACCGAAGGCCCGACAAACCCGCCCAACAGGCCACAGGCGTTGACGAACCCGAGGCCACCGGCCAGCGCCACGCCCTTGAGCCGCGACGCCGGGTAGAGAAACACGATCGACTGCACCACGAAAAACATCACCGCCGACAGGCAGAAGCCCAACAGGCTGAAGACCGGCCCCGACACCGACGCAATGCCCAGGCCCAGCGCCATGGTCAGCAACCCCGTGACCAACAGTCGACGACAACGCCCCGGCGTGGTGGCAAACCGCGGGATCAGTACCGCGCCGAGTGCCGCCGCGATCCACGGCAACGAGGTCAGCAGGCCGACGCTCATGGTGCTCAGTTCACCGTATTTACTGATGATGCTCGGCAGGAAAAAGATCACGGTGTAGACGGTGATCTGATGGCAAAAATACACAAAGATCGCCAGCAGGATTTGTGGGGTCAGCCAGTTTTTCAACGAGTGCCCGCCTTCGCCGGCGCCCTCTTCCGTTTCTTGGGCAATACGCTGTTCGATCCCGCGCGCCTCGTCCGCCGTCAACCACGGGGCCTTGCTCGGACGGTCCGGCAACTTGCGCCATACCACCCATGCAAATGCCACCGCCGGCAAGCCTTCGAGCAGGAACATCCACTGCCAGCCGTGCCAGCCGAGCAGGCCGTCCATGCGCATCAACGCCGCGCCCACCGGGCCGCCGATGATGTTGGCAAAGCACACGCCGAGCAGGAAATAGCCGGTGGCCCGCGCCCGCTGTTCACGGTTGAACCAGTACGTCAGATAGAGCATGACGCCGGGAAACAAACCGGCTTCGGCGATGCCCAGCAGCAGGCGCAACACGTAGAACGAGGTCTCGCCCTGCACAAACGCCATGGCCGCCGAGATCAGGCCCCAGGTCACCATGATGCGGGCGATCCAGAACCGCGCGCCGACCTTGTGCATGATCAGGTTGCTGGGGATTTCCGACAGGGCATACGTGAGGAAAAACAGCCCCGCCCCCAGCCCGTAGGCCGCGGCGGAAATGCCCAGGTCGACGTCCAGGTGGTGCTTGGCCAGGGCGATGTTGGTGCGGTCGAGGAAACTCAGGATGTAGGCGATGATCAGCAAGGGCATCAGCTTGGCGAACATCAGCTTGTTCAGCGCCTGCGGTTCGCGGGCCGGGGTGGCGGTAGTCATCGGGCAGTTCCTCCTGGCGCCCCGCCAGCCTGGCTGGGGGGCGCATCAATGTTGTTCTAGGGTTGAAGTTGCACGGCCATGGCCCGCGGGCGATGGGAAAACAGTTGCAGCACAGCACCGCCCAGGGCGCAGCCGGCCATCACGAAGAAACACACGGTGTAGCCATGCAAGGTGGTCCAGCCGCCGCCCATGGCGATCAGGCTGCCCATCAGCACCGGCGCCAGGCCACCGCCGATAAACATCGCCGTGGTGATGATGCCGTTGGCGGTGGAGGTTGCCGACGACTCGGCCGAGTCACAGGCCACTGCGTAGTAGATCGGCCACACCGCGTTGGCCACCAGGCCGAACAGCAGTTGCACGACGATGATCAGGGTCAGGGTGTTGGCGAAGTAAAACGCGCCGACACTCGCCGCCATCCACAGCCCGCAGATGATCAGGGTGGTACGGCGGCCGATGATGTCCGACAGCGACGGCCACACCAGTTGCCCGAGAATGCCGGTGAGCGTGAACACCACGCTCATCCCCGCCGACTCCGCCAGCGACAGCCCGGCGATGTTGTAGAGGTAGGCCGGCAGCACGATGTTGACGCCCATGTACACCACCTGCGTGAGCATCGTGTTACCCGCCGTCAGGGCGATGTTGCGATTGCGCAAGGTGGCGACAAAGGTGCGCCAGGCATCACCCTTGATCTGGCTGGCCGGGGTGTTGTCCGGTGGGGTCATGCCTTTGGCGGCGATGTCGACGTACAGCGCGGTGATGCGCTCGGCAGTGGAATATCGCGCCCAAAAGATCATCAGCGGCAGCGCGACCACGAAAGCGAAGAAGAACACGTAGCGCCAGTTGTCCTCGCCAAACACCGTGATGACAAAGCTGGCGACGATGCCACTGAGCATCGCGCCGATCGGGTAACCGGTGTGGTGCGCGCCCAGGGCAAACCCGCGCCGCTCCACCGGCCACCATTCGGCGGTGTTGCTCACGCCGACCGGCTCGCCCCAGCCGGCGCCAAGGTTGACGCCGACACGCAGGGCGATAAACGTCGCGAGGTTGCCGCTCAAGGCTTTGAAGCCCGACAGAAACGAAATCGCCGTGTAGCCGAGCACCAACGGCACCTGGAACCGCGCACGTTTCCACCCCCCGCCGTAGCGGTCGCTCCACATCGAACCGGGGATATCCAGCAAGGCCAGCGCGAGCATGACCACCGTGGCCACGGTGCCCCACTGATCAGCCGACAAATCGAAATGCTTGGAGATGGTCGGCCCCAGCCGCAACACGATCTCACGGTCGTAGGCGTTGAGGATCCAGATCATCCAGCAGACCAGCAGCGACACCCAGGAATGCCGGTGAATGCTGCGCAGCGACGCTTTTTTTAAAGTTGCCATGGGCCTCTCCAGGCGCGCGAGGGCGCGCACTGACACAAGGTTGCGGAAGGAAGGTGCCTGGTTGAAAAAACGCGCTAGCTGGCGAACCTTCGCTCGGCTATTCCTTGCACGCCCAGCCCGCTGATCGCGAACAACGCACCGCGCTGCTGACCGTCGGCCGGAAAACGCGGCAGCGGCGGCCTGGCCATGGAGGTCACGAACAGGGTGTCCAGGTTCGGCCCGCCGAAGGTCAGGCTGGTGACCTTTTTCACCGGCATCGGGATCACCCGATCGACCTGCCCATCAGGGGTGTAGCGCACCAGTTGCCCGGCATAGACCAGCGCCTGCCACAGGCAGCCTTCGGCATCCACGGTGCAGCCGTCGGCCGCGCCGCCAGCGGCGGTATCGACCTTGGCGAAGGTGCGTCGGTTGCTCACGGCGCCGCTGGCGAGGTCGTAGTCATACGCCCAGATCTCGCCGGACCAGGTGTCGCAGAAGTAGAAGGTTTCGCCGGACGGGCTCCAGCACGGACCATTGGACACGATGATGCCCTCGTCCAGGGTGTGCAGGCTCAGGTCGGGGTCGAGGCGATAGAGCTTGGCGCTGGGGCTGTCTTCCAGGGTGTCCATGGAACCGAAGACAAAGCGGCCCTGGCGGTCGACCTTGCCGTCGTTGAGGCGGTTGTTCGGCAGGTGCGGTTCCGGGTCCTGGATCAGGGCCAGTTCGCCACTGGCCAGGTCCAGGCTGTGCACGCCGTTTTGCAGGGCAACGATGGCCGCCTCGCCGGTATGGCGCAGGGCCATGGAGCCGATCTTCTGGCCCACGTCCCAGGCCCGCAGTTCGCGGCCGTCTTCGGTGCAGCGCAGGATGCGGCCGTCGGCGCTGTCGATCCAGTACAGCCGTTGTTGTTCGACGTCCCACACCGGGCCTTCGCCCAGGGTGGTCTTGACGTCCACAAGCACTTCGATACGCATGGTGTGATCCCCTTATTGTTGTTGTGCGGGATGCAGGCCACGCCCAGATGGGTAACCCCTTGTAGGAGCGAGCTTGCTCGCGAAAAACGTCAACGATAACGCGTGCTGCCTGGTGTAACGCGGTGTCTTGGCGTTTTTCGCGAGCAAGCTCGCTCCTACAGTGGATCGGTGAATATCACCGGGGCGCGACCTCAGTTGTGGGTTAGAAGTTGACCTGGTCACGCCCCTTGAGCCCGAGGATTTCCCGCGCTTCATCCGGCGTGGCGACGCGATGGCCGAGGGCTTCGATCACCGTGCGAATGCGCCGCACCTGGTCGGCATTCGACGCCGCCAACTTGCCTGGGCCGTCCCACAACGAATCCTCCAGGCCGACACGGGCGTTACTGCCCATGGACAGGCCCATGGTCGCCAGCGGAATTTGCCCACGCCCGGCACCGAGGATCGACCACACGTAGTCATCGCCAAACAGGCGGTCGGCGGTGCGCCGCATGTGCGCCAGGTCTTCGGGGTGACCACCGATGCCGCCCCGCAGGCCGAACACCGACTGGATAAACAACGGCGGCTTGAGCAGGCCCCGCTCCAGGAAGTGCGCGGCGGTGTAGAGGTGGCCGATGTCGTAGCACTCGATCTCGAAACGGGTGCGGTTCTCGGCGCACGAATTGAGGATATGGGCGATGTCGCGGAAGGTATTGCGAAAGATCCGGTCGTCACTTTCTTCG
This sequence comes from Pseudomonas sp. G11, assembly GCF_029457515.1. NCBI lineage: Bacteria > Pseudomonadati > Pseudomonadota > Gammaproteobacteria > Pseudomonadales > Pseudomonadaceae > Pseudomonas > Pseudomonas sp. G11. Next base: position 1,952,875 of record NZ_CP120377.1, on the reverse strand, counting down.
AGGTACGGGCGTTCCCAGTCGTGCTTGAACTCGGTAAAGCGGTTGAGCATTTCGTACAGGCCGAAGTTCATCGAGCCCATGTTCAGCGAGGCCAGTTCCGGCTTGAACTGCATCACCGGTTGCAGGCGTTCTTCCACGCCCATGGTGGGCGCGCCACCCGTGGTGATGTTGATCACCACGTCGCTGGCGGCCTTGATGTGCGGCAGGAATTCAGCGAACAGCGCCGGGTCCTGGCTGGGGCGACCGTCAAGCGGGTCGCGGGCATGCAGGTGGACAATGGCCGCACCCGCTTGGGCGGCACCGATGGCAGCGGCGGCGATTTCCTGGGCTGTGATCGGCAAATGCGGCGACATCGACGGCGTATGAATGGCGCCGGTGACGGCGCATGTAATGATCACAGGGCGATTTTTGGGCATGACGATTCTCCGACTTTTATTCTTATGAAAAAAAATCCCGGTGCAGCGGTGGGTTCTTCCTTGGCGAAGCGCGTGCGGCTTACAGGTACTCGACGTTACCGTCGACGCTGATCGCTTGGCCGGTCACGTTGCGGGCGGCAGGCGAACAGAGAAACAAGGCCATGGCCGCGACGTCTTCGGCGGTGACCATGCGCTTGAGGGAAATCTTGTTGAGGTACTCCTGGCGCATCTCGGCTTCCGGCACGCCGACCTGTTCGGCACGGGCGCGAATCACACCGTCCATGCGCGGGCCTTCGACAATGCCAGGCAGCAAGGCGTTGACGCGGATATCACTCTCGCCCAACTCCGAGGCCAGGGATTTCATCAGGCCGACAATCGCCCATTTGGTCGCCGCATACGGCGTGCGCCACGCGTAGCCCAGGCGCCCCGCCACCGAGGCGATATGCAACAGGTGGCCGTGGGAGGATTCCTTGAGCATCGGCACCGCGTGGTGGGCAAACCGATATTGCGCAGTCAGGTTGATGTTGATGGTGGCTTGCCATTCGGCGTCGCTGATCGCATCGATCCCGCCGGTGGGCCCGGCGATCCCGGCATTGTTGACCAGCACATCCAGGCCGCCGAATTGCTCGCGCTGCACCGTGAACACGGCTTCGATCTGCGCGGCCTCGCTGACGTCGGCACGCGTGGCGACGGTGCCTGGGTATTTATCGCGAAAGGCCGCCAGGGCCGGTTCGCTGACATCACACACATGCACCTGGGCGCCGGCTTCGAGGTACGCCGCCGCCACGACTTCACCGATGCCGGCAGCCCCGCCGGAAATCAACACACGTAACCCAGGATAGGGCTGCAACCGTTGTAGGACACTCATGCCCGTTTACCTCCTGAAGCAGACGACCGCGAACGGTCGTTCTTGACGAGCAGGCGCGCCAGGGAGTCGGCGGCCTGCATGATGTCATCGGTCACCGCCGCGCGGGCACCGGCGCCATCGCGGGCAGCCAGGGCCTCAACGATGCGCGTATGCGCCTCCATCGAGCGTTGCAGGTGAGCTTTATCGGGGGCGACCAGGGCAAAGCAGGGGCCCATGTGCAGCCAGAAGTTTTCCACGGCGGCCATGGTCAATTCGGCCTGGGCCACAGCGTAGATGCGCCGGTGGAACGCGAAGTTGGTCCACAGGTAGCGCGACACGTCGACTTCATCGGCGGCGTGCTGCATCTGCTCGCACAGGTCGGTGATTTCGTCGAGGTCAGCCTTTTGCAGGAGCAACACGGCCTTTTCCGCCAGCAGCCCTTCGAGGGCGACCCGCGCATCGCGAATTTCGCGCAGGCGTTCGACCGTCATCATGCGTACGCGCAGACGGGAGGTTTCCGTGACTTCAAAGGCGTTTTCGGCACTGAGGCGTTGCAGCGCTTCGCGCACTGGCATGGGGCTGGAGCCAAGCGCTTCGGCCAGGCCACGGATGGTGAGTTTCTGGCCAGGCTGGAAACGGCCACTCATCAAGGCTTCGCGGATCTGGCGATAGACCTGGTCTTGCAAGGTATCGCGGGACACCTGGCGCAGGGTGGGCAGGAGAAGCGGACCATCTGTCATGAGGCAAACCTGTGTTGTCGTTCTTATGGCGACAATATGTGATCACAAATCAAATATGTCAAATAATTTCCCAAACCCACGACAGCACACTTGTCACAGAGTTGGCCCCTGTTGATCATGAATACCCTCTGGAATGGACGCTGACCCCCTGATGAAAATCCACTGCGTTGTGCTCCCGCTGCTGTTGGCCGGATGCACGGCCATGGCGCCCTATAAGGCACCGCTCGACGGCCCCCGAGCACAGGTCAAAAGTGAATTGAGCACCCACGACAGCTACAACGAAGGGCTGTCTGTCAGCGTTTCGACGGATCATGAGTGCCTGGAAGGCAGGGTGGGAACGCCGAGTCAGGAAACCGCATTATTTGCCGTGCACGGCACCACTTCGCGCCCCGACGGTTACGTGGACATCGCCGCCAACCAAGCGCTGCACCTGATCGTGTCGGGCCTGGCGAGCGCCGGGCGGCGCTGTGTGATCGAGTTCAACACTGAGTTCGCCGCCCAGGGGCGTTACCTGCTCAAAGGCGGGATTGCGGACAGCGACAGCGGCTGGTGTCGCGTTGAGGTGATTAATGCCGATACCGGTGCCTCGCTGGTTAAATTCGAGAGCCCGACCCAGGTAACACCTGCCCCCACGGAGCGCTATTCGTGGAGGCAGTTCATGGCCCATCAAGGTTGCTTTTTGCCCTCGATCGAACATTGATCAGGGCTTGAGCGGACGTTCCTGATCCCGCTCGGACAGCTCTGTTCCGTCGTCCGGATGCTTCCAGGTCTGGGGTTTTTCCTCTTCGTGTCGCCGGGGTTGCTCACGCTTCGGCTGCTCTTGACGCTTCTGTTCATTACCCATAGCCACCTCCCATCCGTAAGAATTGGACACACCTGCAAGCATAGAACACGGCAGTCATTTGGGGCGGGCTCGCGGATTGATAATCTGCACGCATCAATACATCCAAATAACTCACTTATCATTTCTAAATGTGTCAGCCACTATCCGCGGTCTTAAGCGAAACAAGCACTTTAAAAGAACGCTGGAGACACAAAACCATGAATAGCCCTTCTCGGCCTGACGCCGCTCGCTCGAAAATTGGTGCGGTTTTCCGCGTGACTTCGGGCAACTTCCTCGAACAGTTCGACTTCTTTCTGTTCGGCTTCTATGCCACCTACATTGCTGCCGCGTTCTTTCCCGCCGCTAATGAGTTTGCGTCATTAATGATGACCTTCGCCGTGTTCGGCGCAGGCTTCCTGATGCGGCCATTGGGCGCGATCATTCTGGGCGCCTACATTGACGACGTCGGTCGCCGCAAAGGGTTGATCGTGACCCTGTCGATCATGGCCAGCGGCACGCTGCTGATCGTGTTGGTGCCCGGTTATCACAGCATTGGCCTGTGGGCCCCGTTGCTGGTACTGATCGGCCGCCTGCTGCAAGGTTTCTCGGCCGGCGCAGAACTGGGCGGTGTGTCGGTGTACCTGTCCGAAATGGCCACGCCCGGCCGCAAGGGCTTCTACACCAGCTGGCAATCGGGCAGCCAACAGATCTCCATCGTGGTGGCCGCCGCATTGGGTTATGGCCTGAATGTGTGGATGGAACCGGCCGTGGTGGCCGATTGGGGCTGGCGTATCCCGTTCGCCTTCGGTTGCGTGATCATCCCGTTCATCTTCGTGCTGCGCCGCAACCTGGAGGAAACCGAAGAGTTCGCCAACCGCAAACATCGCCCCACCATGCGCGAAGTGTTGGCGACCCTGGCGAAGAACTGGACTGTGGTCATCGGCGGCATGCTGATGGTCGCCATGACCACCACGGCGTTCTACCTGATCACCGTGTACGCGCCGACCTTCGGCAAGACCGTGCTGCAACTGAGCACCTCCGATGCACTGCTGGTGACCTTGCTGGTGGCCGTGTCGAACTTTGTCTGGCTGCCCATCGGCGGCACCTTGAGCGACCGCTTTGGCCGCAAGCCGGTACTGGTCGCCATGACCGTGCTGACGGTTCTCACTGCTTACCCGGCGTTGTCCTACGTGGTCAACGCGCCGAGCTTTGCGCATATGTTGGAAGTCCTGCTGTGGTTCTCCTTCCTCTATGGCATGTACAACGGCGCAATGATCCCGGCGCTGACCGAAATCATGCCGGTGGAAGTGCGCGTGGCGGGCTTCTCCCTGGCCTATAGCCTGGCGACCGCACTCTTTGGCGGTTTCACTCCGGCGATTTCCACCTGGTTCATCCACCTCACCGAAGACAAGGCCTCCCCGGCCTACTGGATGATGTTTGCCGCGCTGTGCGCCTTGTGCTCGACCCTGGCGCTGTATCGCCGGGCCAACACCCGTGGGCAAGTGATGCAGGAGGCCGTGTGATGAAGACGCTATTCAAGACCCTGACGACCCTGGCCCTCGGCACCCTGGCACTGACGGCCCAGGCCGAAGAACTCAAGGTCATGACCTCGGGTGGCTTCACTGCGGCGTATAAATTGCTGGGCCCGCAATACGCCAAACAGAGCGGTGATACCCTCGACACGATCCTCGGCCCCTCGATGGGCAAGGCGCCGGAAGCGATTCCCAACCGCCTGGCCCGTGGCGAACACGCCGACGTGGTGATTATGGTCGGCTACGCCCTGGATGAGTTGATCAAGCAAGGCAAAGTCGACCCGGCGTCCCGCGTGGAATTGGCGGATTCGCGCATCGGCCTGGTGGTGAAAGAAGGCGCGGCGAAACCGGCGATTGGCACCGACGCCGAGCTCAAGGCCGTACTGCTCAAGGCCAAGTCCATAGCGTATTCGGACAGCGCCAGCGGTGTGTATGTCGAGAAGGAGCTGTTCAAGAAACTCGGCATGCCCGCCAAGGGCAGCATGATCGAACGCATCCCGGTGGCCGAGAAGGTTGCCAAGGGTGAATACGAGGTGGGCTTGCAACAGGTCGCGGAACTGTTGCCGGTGCCGGGGGTGACTTACGTGGGCAAGATCCCGGAAGACGTGCAGTCGGTGACACGCTTTGCGGCGGGCATTCCGGTTAACGCCGAACACCCGGCCCAGGCCAAGGCACTGTTGCGGTACCTGGCCTCGCCCGAGGCACAACCGCTGGTGCAATCCACCGGCCTGGACTCGGTGTCACGCTGACCGAAACGGCATCTCCCGCACCAACCGCTCCAACTCCAGCGCCGCGGGCGGCAATGTCCGCCCGCGACGCTTGATCAAGCCCACGTTGCGCATCACCGGCGGCTCGACCAGCGGCACACTCACCAGAATCGGGTGTTCGCCCGCCGGCATGGCGATCGACGGCACCATCGCCACCCCCAGCCCCGCCTCCACCAAGCCGATCATCGTGGTCACGTGGTGTGTCTCGCAGACGCTCGGTTTTTTCACCCGCACGCCGTGCAAGGCCTGGTCCAGCAGGGCGCGGTTGCCCGACGTCTTGTCCACCGTGATGTAGTCGTGCTCGTAGGCCTCGGCCCAGGTCACGCTGTCGCGTCCGGCCAACGGGTGGTCCCGACGACACGCCAGTACATAGCGCTCCTGCATCAGCAACTCGAATTCCACTTCATCGGCCAGGCTGCCGCTGAAACTCACGCCAAAATCCGCCTCGCCACTCCCCACTGCGCTGCACACCTCACCGGCACTGGCGTCCAGCACCCGCAGGCGAATCTTCGGGTACAGCTTGTGGAACTCGGAAATCACGTGGGGCATGAAGTAATACGCCGTAGACGGCACGCAGGCGATGGTGACGTCGCCCATGCGCGTGGACGCCACGTTACTGATGCCCATCAGGGCAATGTCGAGGTCGTCGAGCATGCGCTCGACCTGAGGCAGGAATGCACGCCCGACCATGGTCAGGCTGACCCGGCGCGTGGTGCGTTCGAACAGCTTCACATCGAGGGCGGATTCAAGCTTTTCGATACGGCGGCTGAGGGCCGGCTGCGAAATCCGGATGGCCTCGGCGGCGGCGCGAAAACTGCCCTTGTCTACCACGGCGCGGAAGGCTTGGAGGTCGTTGAGGTCGAAATTGATGATCACGGAGGATGGCCAGTGGGAATCGGAATGCCGGCATTATCGTATGGGCGACGACAGGGCGCCATGCGCGCGCGGACGGCCGCCCGAACACTGCGGGTCTTCAGCATGAAACTGCGCAGTATGGCGCGCTTTGACGGCCTGAAAACCTGTCAGAAATGACAGTACCGTTGGTCTCGCGCCGTGTTGACGACTGGCAGGCGCGGGGCTTTTATTAAGTATGTCGCGTTGCATCGGCGCGCATCAGGACACAAGGGTTTAGAGGGTACGAACAATGAGCAACAGACAGAACGGCACGGTGAAGTGGTTCAACGATGAAAAAGGCTATGGGTTTATCACTCCGGATGATGGGCCCGACCTGTTCGTACACTTCAGGGCGATTGAAGGCACTGGATTCAAGTCATTGAAAGAAGGACAGAAAGTCAGCTTCGAAGCGGTGCAAGGGCAAAAAGGCATGCAGGCCGACAAAGTCCAAGTGGTCGGTTGATAAACCGTTGGATGACCGCTTCACCCCGCCCACCACGGGCCATGTATTGCACTGAAAAAGGAGAACGGCCATGTCCAGAACAACTCCACAGACTGCAATTTTCATCAGCAGCGAAACTGCCGTCCATGATACGCAAGACGTGTTCTTTCGTAGCAGCACCGCCCAGGGCGGTCGAGTGCTGCGCGAGGGGCAAATCGTCAGCTACGAATTGGAACGGGGGCCGGGGGGTGAGTGGCAAGCGGTCAATATAAAGATCGAGGAAGAACCGACGCTGAATTAGCGCCTTCCTGCCCGCCGCCACTCACGGCGCACGTCACTACAGCTGAAAGCGTGCCACCGCCTCGTTGAGGGCGACCGCCAACTGCGCCAATTCACGGCTCGACCCATTGATCTGCCCGGCGCCGGAAGACGACTGGGCAGACAGGTCGCGAATATTAACGATGTTGCGATCGACCTCCTTGGCCACCTGGGCCTGCTCCTCGGCGGCGCTGGCGATCACCAGGTTGCGCTGGTGAATCTGGTCGATGGAGTCGGTGATCTGGCTCAACGCACCACCGGCTCCTTCAGCCAGGGCCAACGTGTCAGTGGCGCGCTGGGTACTCGACTGCATCGATGTCAGTGCCTGGTCGGAACCCGTGCGCATCGCGGTGACCATCTGGTCGATTTCCAGGGTCGATTGCTGGGTACGGTGGGCCAGTGCACGCACTTCGTCCGCCACCACCGCAAAACCACGCCCGGACTCACCGGCCCGCGCCGCTTCGATAGCGGCATTGAGGGCCAGCAGGTTGGTCTGCTCGGCGATGGAGCGAATCACGTCGAGCACCTTGCCGATATCCCGCGATTGCTCGGCGAGGTTCTGTACCAGGGTCGAGGTTTCGCCGATGTTGGTGCTCAGGGCTTCAATGGCGCTGACGGTTTCGCCCACTCGGTGCTGGCCCTCGCGCGCCGTTTCATTGGACAGGCGTGTGGATTCGGAGGTGGACACCGCATTGCGCGCCACCTCATCTGCGGCCGAGGTCATCTCGTTGACCGCCGTGGCGGCCTGCTCGATTTCAGCGGTTTGTTTTTGCAGGCTGCGGCTGCTTTGGTCGGTGATGCCATTGAGGTCGGTGGCGGAAGACGCCAACTGACCGGCCGACTGGCGAATCAGTTGCAAGGTCCCGCGCAGGCTGGCTTGCATGCTCTGGAGTGCCACGAGCAGGCGGGTCACTTCATCGTCGCCGGTCACCGCCACCGTTTGGGTCAGGTCGCCTCGGGCAACGTTTTCTGCGGTCCGCACTGCATGGCTCAGGGGGCCGATGATGCTGCGCGTCAGCAACCACGCCAGCGCCACGGTGCTCAACGCGGCCAGCAGCACAAAACCGAAGACCATCGTGCGCGACCGGCCGTACTGCGCCTCAGCCGCCTGGCCCTGCTGGTTGATCTGCGCGTTGTAGTAGTCGGCCAGGGCGTTGAGTTGGGCTCCGGAGCCATCCACCACGGTTTTCATGTCCACCAGCAGCAACTTGTTGAGCTCGGCGCCCTGCTGCTGGTCGGCCAGGACAAACGACTGGGCCAGCCCCTGCTGGTATTGGCGCAGCGAGACCTGGAACTGCTCATACAACGCGCGCACCTCGGGGGTGTCGATCACCGCGTTGAGGTCGGCCAGCCGCTTGGCCAGGTCCTGGCTACGAGTGTCCATCTGGCTGCGGTATTGCGGGATGCTCGCGGGGTTCGGGTCCAGCGCCATGCGCAAAGAAATCGTACGAATGCGCAGCATGATTTCGCGAATGTCCGCCACCATGCGCATCTTGGGCACCAGCCCGCTTTCCACCTGCACCGCACTGGCACGAATGCTGGCCATGTTCGAGAGCGCGAAAAAACCCAACAGGGCGACGAGCAAGGCAATCAGGGCAAAACCCAAGCCCGCGCGACGGGCGATGGACAGGCTGCGAAGGGACATGTTTGGCGGCTCTCTTTTTAGGGATATGACATCGTATGAGAGCGTTTCGGCCTGCCGGGGCAGTACTTTAGCCCCACGAAAAAAAGTGTTGCCAACGAGTTCCACGTTGGTTGGCAACCCCTTAACGCCGGCGGGGCATGGAGCCCAGCAGGCTTTCAGTTTCAGCCCCTTGAAAGCGGCCTGATTACATGCTCCAAGCCTGTGGGCCGTCGAAAAACGCCTGGGCATTACTGTCCAGCGTCTCCAGGTGATACCCCCCTTCCTGCACGATCACACAGGGCAACCCCAGCCCACGGATGCAGGCTCCCAACTGCGCAAACCCCTGGCGCGTCACCGCGACTTTGCTTTGCGGGTCGAGTTCGTAGATATCGAAGCCCAGGGACAACACCAGCACCTGCGCCGAGAAGTCTTTGACTGCCTTGAGTGCCCGCTCCAGTTGTGCAAAAAACACCGCCTCGCTGGCACCGTGCGCCATCGGCAGGTTGAGGTTGAAGCCTTCACCGGCGGCGTTGCCACGCTCTTCGGCGAAGCCGGCGACGCCGGGGTAGAAGTTGGTGGGGTCGCCGTGGATCGACACGTAGAGCACATCGTCGCGGTCGTAGAAAATCTCCTGGATGCCCTGGCCGTGGTGCATGTCGGTGTCGAGGATGGCGACGCGCTGGAAGCCTTCGCGCAACGCCTGTGCCGCGACGGCCGCGTTATTGATGTAGCAGAAGCCGCCTGCCGCATCGAAGCGCGCGTGATGACCTGGCGGGCGACACAGTGCATAGGCTGCGGGCGACCCGTCGAGGATGGCCCTGGCGGCGGCGACGGCGCTTTGGGCTGACCAATACGCCGAGCGCCAGGTGAGTTCACCCACCGGGCAACTGCCGTCGGCCAGGTAGCGCGCAGCCTGGGCCAGGACGCCGCGCAGGGCGTTGGGCTCGCGCACGAAGATATTGGACATGACTTCGTCGCCCCAGTCCTCGGGGATTTCTTTCCAGAGCGCGTGGGCTTGCTGGAGGAAAGTCAGGTAAGACGCGCCGTGGACGGCCAGCAGGGGCTCAAGTCCATAATCCTGCGGTTGTTGAATATCGAAGCCAAGGGTTTGCGCGGCCAGCAGCAGGTTGCGGGCACGCTCGGGGACTTCCTGCGGCGTGCGCATCTGGCCGCGGGAATAGTAGCTGCGCGGATGGTGCAGCAGCTGTTCGGGGTGGAAAAACGTACGCATAAGAGGCTCCTGGATGAACACTGCGTCCCTGTTTGAGCGGGACGGCGCCAGTCTTCAGGTATGAGTGGTCATGTGGCCTGGCCGGCGCGAGCCAACACGGCGTTAAGCAATACATCGGTGCCCTGGCGCACGTCTTCGGGCAATACATCTTCGGCTTCGTTGTGGCTGAGGCCGCCGACGCAGGGGATGAAGACCATTGCGGTGGGGCAATAGCGTGCCAGGTGAATCGCGTCGTGACCGGCGCCGCTGACGATCCGCTGCTGGCTGTAGCCCAAGGCGTCCACCGCGGCTTGCACGCAGGCCACGCATTGCGCATCGAACGGTGTCGCCGGGCTGATCCAATGGGGGCTGATGGTGACGTCCAGCCCACGTTGCGCGGCGATGGCCTGCAACTGTTTGCGCACCTGCTGTTCCATGGCATCAAGGTCGGTGTCGCGGTGATGGCGCAGATCGACGCTAAAATGCAGCAGCCCGGGGATGGTGTTACGGGAGGATTTGGCGATGCTCAATTCACCAACGGTCGTCAGGCCCTCGGGAGCGAAATCCTTGGCCAGGCTTTCCAGCGCCTGGATCATTTGCGCAGCGCCATACAGCGCGTCCTTGCGCAGCGGCATCGGCGTCGTGCCTGCGTGCGCCGCCATGCCGGTGACGCGCACATCGAGCCAGCGAATCGCCTGGCCACCAGTGACCACGCCGATGCTCTTGGCGTTGTCTTCCAGGATCGGGCCTTGCTCGATATGCGCTTCGAAATACGCATCCACCGCACCACCTGACGCGCGCTCACCGTGGTAGCCGATGGCGCGCAAGGCCTCGGCCACACTGATGCCATCCACGTCGACACTGGCCAGGGCCTTGTCCAACGCCAGGGCGCCAGTGAAGACCGCCGAGCCAAGCATCGCCGGGGTAAACCTGGCGCCCTCCTCGTTGGTCCATACGGCGATTTCCAACGGTTTACGCGTTTGAATACCGTGGTCGTCAAGGCTGCGGATCACTTCCAGGCCAGCCAGCACACCGTAGACACCATCGAAACGCCCGCCCTCCGGCTGAGTGTCGAGGTGGCTGCCCATCATCACCGGGGCGGCGTCCTCCTCCGTCCCGGCGCGGCGGGCGAACAGGTTGCCGATGGCATCCACGCTCAAGGTCAGCCCCGCCGCAGTGCACCAGTGGCTGAACAGCTCGCGACCGGCCTGGTCCTCAGCGCTCAAGGCCAGGCGGCAACTGCCGCCGCGTGCGGTCGCACCCACTTCAGCCATGGCCATCAGGCTGGCCCACAGGCGCGGGCCATTAATCTTCAACATTACCCATCTCCCCTCAGACACTTGGGGCCATTTCGAGACGGTGGGCGGTGGCGTGGCGGCGCGATAACGCCAATACGCACACCAGCGAGACCGCCGCGATCAGGCTGTAAAACACCGCCATCGGCCACCATTGGCCCTGGTAGGCATGGGCCAGCCAGGTGCCGATCAATGGCGTCAGACCACCGGCCAGCGCACCGCACACCTGATAGGCCAGGGAAATCGCGGTATAGCGCACACGGGTTTCAAACAGGCCGCTGACAAAGCCGGCGATGACCGCATAAAACGAGGCCATGCACACCACGGCCAGGGCGATGCCGAGGATGATCAACGGCGCCTGGCCGCTGCTCACCAGCACGAACATCGGGTACGGCGAAGCCATCGCCAGTACCGTCATCGCGCAGAGAAACCGCGTGGCGCCGACCTTCTCCGCCACCCAGGCCGCCAGCGGCTGGACACAGAACTGGATGATGGCAACGAAGAACAAACACTCCAGAATCAACGAGCGCGGTAAGCCCAGTTGCTGAGTGCTGTAGGCAATCATGAACGTGTTGGTGAAATACACGCCGGCGATGCCCAGGGTGTTGGCGCCAATGCACAGCAACAACGGGCGCCACGCGGTTTTCAGCACTTCGATCACCGGGGCCTGGTCGGGCTTGATCGCCCGGGCCTTTTGCGCCAGCGCCTGGTCTTCGAGGAACTCAGGGGATTCGTTTACGCCCAGGCGAATCGCCAGGCCCACGATCAGCAGCAAGGCACTGGCCAGGAACGGCAGGCGCCAGCCCCAACTGAGCAGGTCTTCTTCCGGCAAACGCGTCACCGCGCTGAACGCCAGCAGCGACAGGATCAACCCTGCCGGGCTGCCCAGTTGGGCAAAGGACGCGAAGAAGTTCCGCCGCCCTTTGGGCGCATGCTCACCGGCCATCAGCACCGCACCGCCCCACTCACCACCGACGGCAATACCTTGCACGATGCGCAGCAGGACCAGCATGACCGGCGCCGCGACGCCGATCTGCGCGTAAGTTGGCAGCAGCCCGATACACACGGTGACCACGCCCATCATGACCAGGGTGATCACCAGGGATTTCTTGCGGCCAATGCGGTCGCCGATATGCCCGAACACGATGCCGCCCAACGGCCGCGCGAAAAAACCTACGGCAAAGGTGCCGAACGCAGCCATGGTGCTGAACAATTTGTCTTCGGAAGGGAAAAACAGCTGACCGAACACCAACGCCGCGGCGGTGGCATAGATGTAGAAGTCGTACCACTCGATCATGGTGCCGATAAAAGCGGCGGCCGCAGCACGGCGAGGCTGGGGCGAAGCGGAAGGCTTCATGGGGCGGGCTCCTTTGGTTATTTTTTTGGCAGGAGAAAGGTCGAACGCATGCGCTCTGATGGCGCTTGTCAGGGGTGATTTATCGTCGCGGGGCTATGATTAGTCAATTTTCTATTTATTATTCCAATTATAAATTCTGCTTATTATTGAGCCGCGCCATGTCCGAACCCCGTCGCGATATTCACCCCCTGCTCAACGACCGCCTGGACTGGAACCTGCTGCGCACCTTCCGCGTGATCGGCCAGGAACTGAGCATCAGCCGCGCCGCCGCCCGCCTGCATTTGACCCAACCGGCGATCAGCCAGGCCCTCAAGCGCCTGGAAGAACAACTCGACTGCCAACTCATCGCCCGCCGTGGCCCGCGCTTCGTACTGACCGAGGCCGGTGAACAGATCTTCGCCATTGCCGTCGAGATGTACGGCCAGGTCTCGCAGATGAGCAACGCCCTGCAGAAACCTGGCGATGAAGTGATCGGCAAGGTGCGTTTGCTGATGATCAGTCGGATCAACTCGGACCTTTTCGATGAGTTTCTCGCGGACTTTCATCGTGAACATCCACGGGTCGACCTGGAAGTAGAGGTGATGCGCAGCTCCGACATCGTCGCCGCCCTGCTGGAAAAAACCGCCACCCTGGGCCTGAGCCTCAACCGTCGACCACAGCCACGGCTGGAGCAGCATCTGTTCCTGCGCCAGCGCTACGCGTTCTTTTGCGGACAGCACCATGCCCTGTTCGGACGCAGCGGATTGGCGGAGGGGGATTTGCAGTCGGAGAACTTCGTGAGTTTCACCAGTGATCAAATCGGCGGGATGCTATCGCCGCTGACGATCTTTCGTGATCAGCAGGGCTTCAGCGGGCGGATCGTGGCGTCGTCGTCCAGCCTGGAAGAGGTACGCCGCCTGGTGATCGCCGGGTTTGGTTTGGGCTGCCTGCCGGTTCACGTGGTGGCGGAAGATGTGAAGAACGGGCTGCTGTGGCGGCTGCCGCCGGATGAGGGGATTGCCGATGTGGATATCCACTTGCTGTGGCATCGGGAGCAGAAGATGAGTCGAGCGGAAACGGTGTTCATTGAGTCGCTGTTGGGGCGGTTGGCGAGTGCAGCAGACGATGCCGGCTCACCGGGTTCAAGCTATTAACGTCCGTTCGACGCGGCTGGCCATGATCTGCAAATCCTCGAATGTGTTTCTCCCGATCAGCATGAAGCCATGGGACAGGCTGGCCCAATACACCACATTCATGCCTCGGCGCTGCTCGGTAGCGACGGGCTGCGCGCCCTTTTGGCTGGCGGTGATACACAGTGCCAATGGACCATGGCGCGGATCCAGGTAGGTCAATTGGCCGATCACTACGCCTTCATAGTCGAGGATCTGCGCACGCCGGAACTCGGCGCCGGGCAGAGTTACCGCCTCTGGAGATAACGGCAGCCCCAATTGTGCCCCCACGCCATTGAGTTGGGCGATGTGAGAGGCGCGATCAGCGCTGAGGTTTTCCAGGGTCTGCGGTGTGTACAGGGCCATGTATTCGGCAACCGAGGCACGCCAGCCTTGAGCGGATTGCGCGCGAGGCCAACTGATGAACAGGCGGTCGGCAACTGCGCCTGCCACGGCAAAACCGGCGGCTACGGCCAGGAAGCGACGTCGACTCAGCGCTGGGGCTTGTGCCGCTGGCAAGGCGTTGAGCATTGCCTGCATCCGCGCGGTAGGTGCTTGACCCAGCACCGAGTCGAAGGCGGCCTTGAAGGGTAAGTCAGCGCACTGCAAAGCCTCCAGGCGTGCAGCCAGCACCGGGTCCGTGCGGACCTGATCGGCGATGAACGCCCGCTGCTCCACCTCCAGCTCGCCATCCAGATAAGCCACCAACCACTCATCGGACGGTACGTTAGTCTGAGTCATCGCCGTTCTCCGCTGGATTTATCCTGCTGGGCCGCAGAGGGTGTGGTCTGCACCAGTTTCAAGCGGGCGGCGGCCAACCGGCTCATCACAGTCCCGACGGGAATATGCAGCACCTCGGCAATTTCCTTGTAGGAAAGCCCTTCGACGTACGCCAGAAACACTGTTTCCCGCTGTGCTTCAGGCAACCCGTTAACGAGCTTGATCACTTGCGCGGCCAATACCTGATCCTGAGCCTGGCTCTCGCCATCGAAGGACAACGCCTGTTCACCTTCGACAAACCCCTGCCCCTGGCGTACCCGTTGCGAACGCACCTCGTTGAGCCAGATGGAATGCATGATCGACAGCAGCCAGCGGTCCAGGCGCGTGCCGGCCGCGAACTGCCCGGCACGCTCCAATGCTCGCACACAGGTCGCCTGCACCAAGTCTTCGGCCAGATGCTTTTGCCGCGACAACACCAACCCATATCGCCATAAACGCGGCAACAACAGGCCCAGCTCGCGACGAAACTCAGCCTCTCTGGTGATGGCTGCCCCCTGTCGGTTCACTCATCGGTTTCAAGCCTGTGGCGCGGCGGCGATAGCTTCGGCGAGGTCTTGGTACTCTTCGCAGGTGGTGCTGCACAAGGCTTTGATTTTCACCAGTTGCTCTTGCGCTAGGTCGACGCGCCCTTTGATCACATAGGCCTCGCCCAGGTACTCGCGAACCTGCGCGTAGTTGGGGTCGAGCGCGACGGACTTCAGGTAATAACCGATACCTTCATCGGTGCGCCCCAGTTTGCGCGTGGCATAGCCGCGATAGTTGAGAGCCTTGGCGGTGTTCGGGTTTTGCAGGGTATCGAGCAATGCCAGGGCTTCGTCGTAGCGCCCATCTTTGGCCAGGCGGTAGGCGTAATCGGTACGGTCGGCGTCCGAAGTGGCTTTGCTGGTTTGCAGCACGCATTTTCCGCTCTTGGTATCCCAGACCTGGCCTTTCGGGCAGTTAGGCTTGGGCGGGGCCGATTCGTCACCGGAGGCGTGAGCTGGGCCTGCGAGTAAAGCGGCGGCCATGCAAGCACTGAAGAACAGCGCGGTGCGGTAAGTGACGGGGTGTTCGTGGCGGTTTTTCATGGTTGTCATGCTCCGTAACGATGGGGAGGTGCAACAGCGAACATCACTTTTGAAGCGCATTACCTGAACCGGGCAACATACGGCGCAGCGTGTTGTCGCCGACGACAACGTGATGCCAGAGCGCAGCCGCGGCATGCAGGCCCGCCAGCAGGATGATCGCCCATGCCACATTGTCATGCAGACCACCCAGGGCGCCCCTCCATTCGTGATCAATCACAACGGGAGCAGGAATGGGGAACAGCCCGAAGAAATTGAACGGCTCGCCTTGAGCCCAGCGAAACATAAAGCCCAGGACGATCTGCGCCAACAGCAACAGGTACAGGCAACCATGCGCCATTTTCGCCAGCAGGTTAAGCGCCCGGGGACTGTCGGACTTTGGATGATGACCCGCAATCAATCGCCAGGCGATCCGCACGACAATCAACAGCGCCATCGCAATGCCGAGCGAGATATGCAGCGATTGCAGGCCTTTGCGCAGCGGCGTGCCCTTCTCCAGGTTTTCCCAGAGATGGGCACTGGCAAACATGAAGATCACCACGGCAGCGGTGAGCCAGTGGAAGATGCGGGTCCAACGGTCGTAGCGGTCGGTCGGTATGTTCATGGGCATTCCCTGATGGTGTGAGTAGTGAACACCGCAGCGGGGAAAGTTATTCGGTGAGGCGCAAAAAAATAGATGTGCTTCGGCCGTTGCCAAGCGAATACCCGGAAACGAAAAAGCCCCGTAGCTTATTCAGCTACGGGGCTTTTTCTATGTAATGGCGGAGAGATAGGGATTCGAACCCTAGGTACCGGTGAAGGTACAACGGATTTCGAATCCGTCCCATTCGGCCACTCTGGCATCTCTCCAACGGCGCGCATCATAACAGCCTGTTTCGTGGAAGCAAAGCTCGAATAGAGATTTTTTTCCGTGCTATCAGATGCTTGCGTCGATTACAGCGGTACGCCGAGACGATGGGCGACTTCTTCGTAGGCTTCGATCACATCACCGAGGCCCTGGCGGAAGCGGTCTTTGTCCATCTTCTTCTTGGTGTCCTTGTCCCACAGGCGGCAGCCGTCCGGGCTGAATTCGTCGCCCAGGACGATAGAGCCGTCGTGGAACACACCGAATTCCAGCTTGAAGTCCACCAGCAGGAGGCCTGCGTCGTCGAACAGCTTGCTCAGCACGTCGTTGACCTTGAGGGACAACTCCTTCATGCGCGCCAGTTGCTCAGCGGTGCCCCAACCGAACGCCACGACGTGGGATTCGTTGATGAACGGGTCGCCCTTGGCGTCGTCCTTCAGGAACAGCTCGAACGTGTAAGGGTTGAGCTTGAGGCCCTCTTCCACGCCCAGGCGCTTGACCAGGCTGCCGGCGGCGTAGTTACGCACGACGCATTCCACCGGGATCATGTCCAGCTTCTTGACCAGGCACTCGTTGTCGCTCAGCAGTTTGTCGAATTGGGTCGGGATGCCGGCCGCTTCGAGTTTCTGCATGATGAAGGCGTTGAACTTGTTGTTCACCATGCCCTTGCGATCCAGTTGCTCGATGCGCTTGCCGTCGAACGCCGAGGTGTCGTTGCGAAACAGCAGGATCAGGCGGTTGGCGTCGTCGGTCTTGTACACCGACTTGGCTTTGCCGCGGTAGAGTTCTTCACGTTTTTCCATGATGGGCTCCGCTTTGAGTGAGGTGGGCTAGGCGATGTGTCGCCAGTCGAGCCCTGAATCTTGATCGGCCAGTTGCAGCCAGTCCGGGTCGCACCCAAGGGTGTCGACAAAACATTGCCGGGCAAGCGTCGGCAGGTTGTTCTTGCTGCTCAAGTGGGCCAGGACCAGGTGTTGCAGGTCTTGCCAGCCCAACTCGTACACCAGGTACGCCGCCTGGTGGTTGTTCAAATGTCCCAGTTCGCCCCCCACCCGCTGCTTGAGAAAGTACGGGTAGTGACCGCGAGCCAGCAGGTCTCGGCAGTGGTTGGACTCGATCATCAAGGCATCGAGGTTCCGGTAACCGTCCAGCACCTTGGCACAGTAGGAGCCCAGGTCGGTGAGCACGCCGAAGCGCCGCTCCCCATCACTGAATACATACTGCGTAGGTTCCTGGGCGTCGTGCGCCACGGCAATCACATTGATGCTCAACGCGCCAATCTGCAGTTGCTCGCCACCCGCCAGGAAACCTGCGGGTTCAACGGGTTTGCGCATCCCGCGCAACGTACCGCGACTGAGGTACACCGGAAGATTGTAGCGCCGAGACAGCAAACCCACGCCATGCACGTGGTCGGCATGTTCGTGGGTCACCAGGATCGCGCTCAGCTGCGAGGGGTGAACCCCCAGGCGCAGCAGGCGCCGCTCGGTTTCCCGCAAGGAGAAACCACAATCAACCAGCACGTACGTGTCGTCGTGGGCGACCAGCGTACCGTTCCCTTGGCTACCGCTGCCGAGAACGGCAAAACGCACCGGATCAGCCCAGGTTGTCTTGAATCACGCCCAACACTTTGCGCGCTGTTTCAGCGGGCGCAACAGTGTTGATGTTTTTCTCGACGGTGACTTGTACGGTTTCGCCAACCTTGCTCAGGCGAACCTGATAACGCTCGGCGCGGGTTTCGATCTCTTCCTTGGTCGGCTTGCTGCCGAACAACTTGCCGAAGAAACCAGGCTCGTCGTCTTTCTTCTCGGCTTTTTCAGCCACGTTGATGTAGTACAGGCCGAGGCTGCGGTTGATGTCTTCAACGCGCCAAGGGCCTTGTTCCAAAGCACGACCCACACTGGCCCAGGCACGGTCCAGGTCTTCACCCAGGTTCAGCACCACGTTGCCGCTACCGTCCTCGGTGAGACTGACGCGGCTAGGGGTGTCGTAATCACGTGCCGCGAGCAGGGAAACGGAACCGCCCTTCTCGGAAATACGGCTCATGCTGGCCAGCATCTCGTCGACCAAGGCGGCATCGACGCCGGTGTTGACCGAGCGGTTGGTGAACTCGACGTTGGACGTGCTGCCGGCAGGACGCTCGGCGCTGACCACATAGACTTCACTGGTATTGCGCTGTACGCCAGGCTCGATGCGCACACGCACACGGGCTTCGCTGTCAGCCGCGACGCCACCGGCCTGCAGGCGCTTGGCCATGTTGGCGGACAGCTCGCTGCCTTGCTGCCATGCGGTGGTGAACTCACCGGTCTGCGGGCGCTGCTCGTCGATGCGGAAACCGTTGTCCTGGAAGAACTGCACGGCCACCGGCCAGACTTCGGCAGGTGGGCGCTGCGCCACGATCCAACGCGAGTCACCGCTCTTCTGCAAGCTGTAGTCGCTGGCATCCGCCACGGCCGAGATCGGCTGTGGACGTGGCACTACGTACTCACCCTTGGTGGTGTCGTCGGCCACGTTACGCGGGATCGGCAGCAACGGGTCAAGGCGCTTGGCAACATTGACGTCCGGTGGTAATTGCATCGGTTTGGTTGCTTGTGCTTCCAGGTAATCGCTGCCGCGGTCACGGAAGTAGCCTTCCGGGCCCCAGATCCAACCGCAGCCACTGGTGCTGGAGATAATCAAGGCAAGTGCGGAAAGTCCGGCCAATCGCTTCATGCGTAGTGCTTCCTCAATTAAACCAGGACGCCGGACTGGCGCAGGGCCTGTCGCAGCGGTTCGTGAAAGGCTTCGCTGAGACGGGTGAGCGGCAGACGGATACCGTCCGGCATCATGCCCATCTCGAACAGCGCCCATTTCACGGGAATAGGGTTGGATTCGATAAACAGTGTCTTGTTGAGTGGCATCAGCTTCTCGTGGATCGCACGGGCAGTCACGGCATCGCCAGCAAGGGCGGCTGCGCACATGTCGCTCATGGCGCGGGGGGCCACGTTGGCGGTCACGGAAATGTTGCCCTTGCCGCCCAGCAGGATCAGCTCGACTGCCGTGGCGTCGTCACCGGAATACACCAGGAAGTCGCTGCGCACGCCGGCCAGGATGTCCTTGGCACGTTGCAGGTCGCCGGTGGCTTCCTTGATGCCGATGATGTTCGGCACGGTGGACAGGCGGATCACGGTCTCAGCCTTCATGTCGCACGCGGTGCGGCCCGGTACGTTGTAGAGGATCTGCGGAATATCGACGGCTTCGGCAATGGTACGGAAGTGCTGGTACAGGCCTTCCTGGGTCGGCCTGTTGTAGTACGGGGTCACCAGCAGGCAGGCATCTGCGCCGGCTTTCTTGGCGTTCCTGGTCAGCTCGATGGCTTCACGCGTCGAATTGGCGCCCGTACCGGCGATCACGGCGATACGGCCCGCGACACGCTTGACCACGAATTCGATCACCTGGATGTGTTCTTCCACATCGAGGGTGGCCGATTCACCCGTGGTGCCGACCGCCACGATGGCGTTGGTGCCTTCTTGCAGGTGGAAGTCCACCAGTTTGCCAAGGCTGTCCCAGTCGAGATGACCTTGTGCATCCATGGGTGTGACCAGTGCCACCATACTGCCCGCAATCATGCAACCGCTCCTGCCGGAAAAAGAGAGCCGTAATGGTACTGGCGCCAAGATGCTTGTACAAGCGAAGTACCGCCTGAGGATGCGTTCTGGATCAACTAAACGACGGGCAATGCCATCATTGCGCGAAAGTGGGGGTCGCGGTGGGGTAAAAACCCGCCGATCACGCAATGAAAACGCCACCTCCTATCCCTTGGCGACGCTTTTCGCTACCCTTCATGCTTTGATCGATACAGCCCTCACCGTATCGACCGCTCATCGTTTTAGGAAGGCTGCATGTCCACCCCCACAGTTCGCGAACAATTCCTTGTTATCAGTGCCCTCGGCGCCAACCCCATGGAGCTGACCAACGTCCTGTGCCGCGCCAGCCATGAAAACCGCTGCGCCGTCGTGACCTCGCGCCTGACCCGCCATGGCGAGTGCAGTGCGCTGGTGTTGCAGATCTCCGGCACCTGGGACGCCCTGGCGCGCCTTGAGACTGGCCTGCCGGGCCTGGCCAAGAAGCACGACTTCACCGTCAACGTGGTGCGCAGCGCCGCCCTGGAGAACCGTCCCCAGGCCCTGCCTTATGTCGCGTATGTCAGCTCGGCCTATCGCTCGGACATCGTCAATGAGCTGTGCCAGTTCTTTATCGACCATAACGTCGAACTGGAGAACCTGACCTGCGACACGTACCAGGCCCCGCAAACCGGCGGCACCATGCTCAATGCCACCTTCACCGTGACCTTGCCGGCCGGCGTGCAGATCAGCTGGTTGCGCGACCAGTTCCTGGACTTCGCCGATGCCTTGAACCTTGACGCGCTGATCGAGCCTTGGCGCCCACAGAACCCAATGTAAGGAACCCTCCATGGCGGTAGTCATCGACAAACCCGTAGCCGATTTCGAAGCCCCGGCCACCAGCGGCCAGACCTTCAGCATCAAAGCCCTCAAGGGCAAGCAAGTGGTGATCTACTTCTACCCGAAGGACAGCACCCCGGGCTGCACCACTGAAGGCCAGGGTTTCCGTGACCAGTACGCAGCGTTCAAGGCCGCCAACACCGAGGTGTTTGGCGTGTCGCGCGACAGCGTGAAGTCCCACGAGAACTTCAAGGGCAAGCAGGCATTCCCCTTTGAGCTGATCAGCGACAAGGACGAGGCGGTTTGCCAACTGTTCGATGTCATCAAGCTGAAGAAGCTATACGGCAAGGAATACCTGGGTGTGGATCGCAGCACGTTCCTGATCGATAGTGAAGGAGTGCTGCGTCAGGAATGGCGCGGCGTGAAAGTGCCAGGGCATGTGGACGCCGTGTTGGCGGCGGCGCAGGCTTTGAACAAGGCTTGATCAGCAGCGCGAGCCACTGTAACGAGGGCGCTTGCTCCGGCTGGGCTGCGAAGCGGCTCCAATAAAAAGGCAGCAAGCGCCCTCGTCACAATTCGCCCTGCCGCTATAACAAAGGCGCCACCACCGGCTCCTGCCGCGGCCACGCGTCCAGCACCGCCTTGAACAGCGTTGCCAGGGGAATCGCAAAGAACACCCCCCAGAATCCCCACAACCCGCCGAACAACAATACCGCGCAGATGATTGCCACCGGGTGCAGGTTGACGGCTTCGGAGAACAGCAGCGGCACCAGCACGTTGCCGTCCAGGGTCTGGATAATCCCGTACACCGCCATCAGGTAGATGAACTGGTCACTCCACCCCCACTGGAACAGGGCGATCAATGTGACCGGTACCGTCACCACCACGGCGCCGACATACGGTACCACCACGGAAATGCCGACCAGCAAGGCCAACAGCGCTGCGTAGTTCAAGTCCAGGGCGATAAAGGCGATGTAGGTCACGCCCCCACAGATAATGATCTCAATGACCTTGCCCCGAATGTAGTTGGCAATCTGCCGGTTCATCTCCTCAGCCACCCGGGTAATCAGCGCCCGCTCGCGCGGCAGGTAGCCACTGACCCAGCGACCGATCATTGCGCGGTCTTTAAGGAAGAAGAACACCAGGATCGGCACCAGCACCAGGTAGATCATGATATTGACCAGCAGCGGCAGGCTGGACAGGGAAAAAGTAAGCGCCCATTGGCCGAATTTTCCGATCTCGCCACGGGCCACTTCGATGGCCTGTAGCACCTGCTCGTCCGATACCAGGTGCGGATAGCGCTCCGGCAACAGCAGCAACAGTGACTGCCATTTGGCGAGCATGCCCGGCAGCTCGTTGAACAGGGTGATCAATTGGTGCCACAACAGCGGTACCACGATCACGATAAAGACCAGCAGCAACCCCATGAACAAGGCAAACACCAAGCCCACCGCCGCCGCGCCCGGCAAGCGCAGACGCTCCAGGGTGGTAACCAGGCCTTGCATCAGGTAGGCCAGCACCATCCCCGCCAGCACCGGCGCGAGCATGCCGCCCAAGGTGAGTACGGCGGTGAACGCGAGGAAGAGCAGGACCGCCAGCACCACGGCTTCTTCATCGGAAAAGTAACACTGAATCCAGTCTCGTAACACCTTGAACATCAATCAACCTCAGACAATGGGGGGCAAACGGCTCAGGCCTTGCGCAACCAGTAACAGTAGACGCCGGCTGCATCTTCTTCATGCAACAACGTGTGGCCTGCCAGTTTGGCAAAGGTGCGAAAGTCACGCTGGGAGCCTGCGTCCGTGGCGATCACCTTGAGTATTGCGCCACTGGCCAAACGATTGAGTTCCAACTTGGCCTTGAGCAAGGGCAACGGGCAATTGAGGCCGCTGGCATCGAGTTCGGCATCAAAGGCTACAGCGTCGGTCATGGTTTTACTCCGGGCAGCGTTCGGGGTGCTTAGAATATCTGGTCCGAAGCTCAGTGTCCGGCTACAGTAAGCTCTTTGTCCAAAGGCTCTGTGCATGACTTTCTTGCGCCCCACCCTGCTGACGCTGGCTTGCCTGCTGGCCTCTCCAGGCTTCGCTGACGACCTGCCGTCACTTGGCGACGCCAGCTCTGCCATTGTCTCGCCACAACAGGAATACCAACTGGGTCGTGCCTGGCTGGCTTACCTGCGCGGCCAGGTCTCACAGCTTAACGATCCGCAGCTCAAGGATTACGTCGAAACCAGCGTGTACAAGCTGGTGGAGACCAGCCAGGTCAATGACCGGCGCCTGGAGTTCATCCTGATCGACAGCCCGCAGCTCAACGCCTTTGCCGCACCTGGCGGCATTGTGGGGGTCAACGGCGGCCTGTTCCTGAATGCGCAGACCGAAGGTGAGTACGCTTCAGTGCTGGCTCACGAATTGGCTCACTTGTCGCAACGCCATTTCGCCCGAGGCGTGGAAGCACAGCAACACATGCAGATCCCGATGATGGCCGCCCTGCTTGGCGGCATCATTGCTGCCGCCGCAGGTGCCGGCGATGCCGGTATTGCCGCGATCGCCGGCACCCAGGCCGCCGCGATCCAGGAACAACGAAGGTTCTCTCGCCAGAATGAGCAAGAGGCCGACCGTATCGGCATCCTCAACCTGGAAAAAGCCGGTTATGACCCGCGCTCCATGCCGACCATGTTCGAGCGCCTGATGCGCCAATACCGCTTCGACGCCAAGCCCCCTGAATTCCTGCTGACTCACCCGGTAACCGAATCGCGGATCGCCGACACCCGCAACCGCGCGGAGCAAGCCAAGCCCGGTGGCAAGGAAGACAGTCTGCGCTATCAGTTGATTCGCGCACGGGTGCAGTTGCAATACGAAGACACGCCTGGGCTGGCCGCCAAGCGCTTTCAGGCACAGTTGGACGAGAACCCGAAGAACGATGTGGCGCGCTATGGCCTGGCCATTGCCCAGATCAAGGGCACCCAGCTCAAGCAAGCCCGGGAAAACCTGGCCCCTTTGCTGGCCAAGGCCCCCAACGATATCACCTACAACCTTGCGCAAATCGAGCTGGACATCACCAGCAATCACTTGCCGGATGCCCAGCAACGGACCGACCGGATGCTTACCCAGTACCCCGGCAACTATCCGCTGAACCAGGTGCGGGTTGACTTGCTGCTCAAGCAGAACCGCACCGCCGATGCAGAAAAAGCCCTGGACGGCTTGCTCAAGTCCCGCCCGGACGATCCGGACGTGTGGTATCAGGTCGCGGAGACGCGCGGCTTGTCCGGCAACATCATCGGCCTGCATCAGGCTCGCGCCGAGTACTTTGCACTGGTGGGCGATTTCCAGCAGGCGATCCAGCAGCTGGACTTTGCCAAGCGCCGCGCCGGCAACAACTTCCCCCTGTCATCCCGCATCGATGCACGCCAGCGCGAGCTGATCGAGCAGGAACGCCTGGTCAAAGGGATGATGAGTTAAACCCATCGCCCACAAAAAAGCCCCGTCTTCGCTGAACGAAGGCGGGGCTTTTTTATTGGGCTGTGTTACTCAGCCAGCTTGAAGGTAATGAAGCTGGCACGGCCCTGACGCAATACCCGCATCGATACCGTACGGTTCTTCGGCAGCGCCTTGGCGATGTCGGTGAACTGCTTGGTGTTGTCGATCGCCTGATTGTTCAGGTGAGTAATCACGTCACCTGGCTGCAGGCCAATCAACGCCGCAGGGCCGTCCTGGACTTCCTTGATCACCACGCCGCTTTTCAGGTCGAAGGTCTTTTTCTGCTCATCGGTCAGCTCGGCCACGGCAATACCCAGGCGATTGCTGCTGCGTTCGGCGCCCGGCTTGGTGTTACCCAGGGCGTCGAGGGTCGCGCCTTCTTCAGGGATCGCGCCAACGGTCAGTTCAACGTTCTGGCGCTTGCCTTCACGGATCACTTCCAGCTTGGCCTTGCTACCTGCCTTGAGTGCGCCCACCAGGTGCGGCAGGTCTGCCGACATGATGATCGGCTGGCCATTCATGCTCAGGATCACGTCGCCCACTTGCAGGCCGCCTTTGGCAGCAGGGCCGTCATCCTGGATCTGCGCGACCAGGGCACCCGCCGGTTTGTCGAGGCCGAAGGATTCAGCCAGGTCTTTGTTCACTTCCTGAATCACTACGCCCAACCAGCCACGGCTGACCTTGCCACCGCTTTTCAGCTGGTTGGAAACATCCATGGCCACGTCGATCGGGATGGCGAACGACACGCCCATGAACCCACCGGAACGGGTGTAGATCTGCGAGTTGATCCCCACCACTTCGCCGTTCAGGTTGAACAGTGGACCACCGGAGTTGCCCGGGTTGATCGGCACGTCGGTCTGGATGAACGGTACATAGTTTTCGTTCGGCAGGCTGCGACCGATGGCGCTGACAATACCTTGGGTCACCGTATGGTCAAAGCCAAACGGCGAACCGATTGCCACTACCCATTGCCCTGCCTTCAGGTCCTGGGACTTGCCCAGTTTCAGCACCGGCAGGTCCTTGCCATCGATTTTCAGCAAGGCCACGTCGGAACGAGGATCGGTGCCGACCAGCTTGGCTTTCAACTCACTGCGGTCGGCCAGGCGCACCAGAATCTCGTCAGCGTCGGCAATCACATGGTTGTTGGTGAGGATGTAGCCATCCGGCGAAATGATGAAGCCAGAGCCCAGGGATTGCGCTTCACGCTGACCGCCACCACGGGGGGATCGCTGTTGCGGCGGCATGCCACGCTCGAAGAACTCGCGCAGCATCGGCGGCAAGCCCTCCAGGTCGGGCATCTGCTGGTTCGAGACTTTGCGATCCGGCAATTTCTGCGTGGTACTGATATTCACCACGGCAGGCGAGGCTTGCTCAACCAATTGAGTGAAGTCAGGCAGCTCGACCGCTTGCGCGGACACGGCCTGACCCAGCACCAATACCGTGGCGACTATGGATAGGTAAGACTTCAAACGTGGTATCGACATACAGCTCCCGTTACGACGAGCAGGGTTGAGCGACAGGGTTCAAAAAACGCCGGAAACTGCGACCGACATCTTTGTTCCGCGAACAAAACAAGGCCAGAGCCGACATGCCCTGACCTATAAAAAACATGAGGGATTTTTGCAAGTGAAAATGCTGATCCGGACATTTCATGTCTCTCGGCAACCAACCTGGCAGGGACTTAGAGTGAAAGGTCAGGATGAACATAAGATTAACGACTCACGGCTTGGTCACTGGCTTTTTATCACCGCGTACCGACAGCGCGATGCGCTCGGCAGTGCCAATCGGGATTTCGCCGACGACCGTCACCATCATTTCTCCCTCCACCGTGTTCAGGCGGCGAGACACAGCAACCGTAGGGCCTAGCTGTGTACGAGTTTCCGACACGCTTACGTCGCTGATCGGCTCAAGAAACACCGAAAAACGCGCCAGCCCATCTTCGTACATCAGGCTATCGACGGTTGCTTTGGTCTGGGTGTCTTTACGGGTACTGCGACTGGTCAACTGAAATCCGGGAGGCAGCCATTCAAGGTGCCAGGCCTCCGTGGCCTCGACTTCAGGCGCCTTGCTGTTGACGACTGCAATAGGCGTGCATTCGCTGCTGGGCTGCAAGTCACGGTCATCTGGCAGGACCGCAGTGTTCAGTCGCGTGAACTGGAAGCGCTCGAGTAATTGGCCCTGGTCATTGAGCAGCAGGGACTTGAGCGGCAAGGCAGTCTCACGGTCCAGATGCAACTCGAACCCATAACGGTATTGGTCGCGCGGGGTGATCGACACAATCACTGCATTACGACCGGCCACGCGAGATTTGCCGATAACGGCCAGCTCGTAGAATTGAGTGAGTTTTTGCGGATCAAGCGTACGCGAAGGCGCGTCACGCGAATTACCAAGACCTGCGACCAATGTGCCACTGACGCACTGTGTCCGGCCATCTACGCGCACGACTTCCTGAGCCGAACCGTCAAGCTGCAAAAGCCGCTCACGGACTTGGCCATCCTGGACACGATGCCAGATGTCATGGGTAGAGAAACTGCCGTTACGCTCGTAGACGAACGTCCCTTGAAAGCTTTGCTGCTGCTCTGCACGCCCAAGTCGAGTCAGCCAGTCTTGGGCTTCATCGGCGTGGGCGGGGAGTGCAAACCAGCCACTAAGCAAAAGCGTAAGGAGCGGTATGGCGCGCATAGGGCTCCTTAACGGTTCAGCGGTTTTCCAGGCTTGCTGCGCGAGCGTATGGCAAAGCGCTTTCAGTGCCTTTCAAGGCCGATTCCTGGGCGTGTTGGCGCAGGTAGCCTGGAAGACGCTGGTCCTGCCAGCCGGATTGCCCTTGAAGAACGCCATTGGCCATTGGGCCAGTGGTTTCGGAGCTTTCCTTGTAGCCGGCCAGTACAGCCGGGCCCTTGACTTGCGGACCGGCCATGACCGGCTGCTGGGTCTGCTGGGCCAGTTCGGCACCGGCGATCTCGTCCTGGTTGTACAGGCGAACACCGGCCAATACGGCAACAGTCACCGAAGCAGCCACTGCCAGACGACCCAGGCTACGCCACGGTCCACGTGCAGCTTTTGCCGGAACGGCTTCATCAGCCAGTGCAGCAGAAACGGCCGCAGCAATATCCAGACGAGGGATTAGGAGATCCTTGTGCATCACCGCCCGAGCAACTTGGTAACGAGACCAGGTGTCACGGGTTTCGGCATCATCAAATGCGTTGAGCACTCGACGAAGTTCCAGTTCATCCGCTTCGTTATCCATCACTGCGGACAGCGATTCCTGCAGGGCATCACGACTCATGGCGGTTCCTCTCTTGGCTGTCGCCGCTGTCTTTAGTTTTCCTGCAACAACGGTTGCAAGGCTTTATCGATGGCTTCCCGGGCCCGGAAAATCCGTGACCTTACAGTCCCCACCGGACACTGCATGACGCTCGCAATGTCTTCGTAACTCAGACCATCGAATTCACGTAAAGTTAACGCCGTACGCAAATCTTCTGGCAGTTGCTGAATTGTGCGATGAACGGTTCCTTCGATCTCGTCGCGCAGCAATGCACGCTCCGGCGACTCGAGATCTTTGAGGCCGTGATCACCATCGTAAAATTCTGCATCTTCTGAACTTACATCACTATCCGGTGGGCGGCGTCCGCGAGACACCAGATAGTTCTTCGCCGTGTTGATGGCGATGCGATATAGCCACGTGTAAAACGCACTATCCCCGCGAAAATTGCCCAGTGCACGGTATGCCTTGATAAAAGCTTCCTGTGCAACGTCCTGCGCTTCATGGGTGTCGTGCACAAACCGCACGATCAACCCGAGAATTTTGTGCTGGTATTTCAGCACTAGCAGATCAAAAGCTCGCTTGTCGCCGCGTTGAACGCGCTCGACCAGCTGCTGATCCTCTTCCTGGGTTAGCATGAACACTCCTCGTTGTACTTGAAGGAGGCTTGCATAACTAAACGATCAGGCTTGCAAACATAGACTAGGACTTTTCGCAAAAGTTCTCCCCCTCCAAGCAAGTTTCCGGCATGCACTGATTTGGCACACACGAAAAACGCAGTACGGGCAACGCCGACTGCGCGAATAATCTTGTCGTCGGTTTTCTGACGCGTCCAATGCTCCCGACGGGCCAATAAACTCAACGTTTTCCCAGCTTCCGGGCAACCTGCTATTGAGTCGGGGCTTATGCAAAAAGTTCCCGTTTCAATAACTGGCCGATTTTACCCTGGCCGTGCACCGTAATCTCACATTGCCACGAATGCCCGACTATTGTGCCGCTCCCCCCCTCTATATACTAGTGGCCCGTGTGCCCCTTTGATTCGCCGATCCAGGCGTCCTGTTTGCACCAATCCTTCGGATCGCTTTTTGCGGAATCCTTCCAATGAGCCAACAGTTTCAACACGATGTCCTGGTGATCGGTAGCGGCGCGGCCGGCCTGAGCCTTGCACTGACCCTCCCCAGCCACCTGCGCATTGCCGTACTGAGCAAAGGCGACCTGGCCAACGGCTCGACATTCTGGGCCCAGGGCGGTGTCGCCGCGGTATTGGACGACACCGACACAGTGCAATCCCACGTCGAAGACACCCTCAACGCGGGCGCCGGCTTGTGCAACGAAGACGCGGTGCGGTTCACCGTCGAGCACAGCCGCGAAGCGATCCAATGGCTGATCGACCAGGGCGTGCCATTCACCCGCGATGAACACGCGGGGAGCGACGACGGTGGTTTCGAATTCCACCTGACCCGCGAAGGCGGCCACAGCCATCGACGCATCATTCATGCGGCCGATGCCACCGGCGCTGCAATCTTCAAGACCCTGCTCGACCAGGCCCGCCAACGCCCCAACATCGAATTGCTCGAGCAACGCGTCGCCGTCGACCT
The DNA here is from genome assembly GCF_029457515.1 of Pseudomonas sp. G11. Taxonomy (NCBI): domain Bacteria; kingdom Pseudomonadati; phylum Pseudomonadota; class Gammaproteobacteria; order Pseudomonadales; family Pseudomonadaceae; genus Pseudomonas; species Pseudomonas sp. G11. The sequence goes on along the minus strand of NZ_CP120377.1, from coordinate 1,923,999 downwards.
GATCACCGAAAAACGCCTGGGCCTGGAAGGCGAACGCTGCCTCGGCGCCTACGTACTCAACCGCACCAGCGGCGAAGTCGATACCTACGGCGCGCGTTTCACCATCCTCGCCTCGGGTGGCGCGGCCAAGGTATACCTCTATACCAGCAACCCCGACGGGGCCTGCGGCGATGGCATTGCCATGGCCTGGCGCTCAGGCTGCCGGGTGGCCAACCTGGAATTCAACCAGTTCCACCCCACCTGCCTGTATCACCCGCAGGCCAAGAGTTTCCTGATCACCGAGGCTCTGCGCGGCGAAGGCGCCCACCTGAAACTGCCGAATGGCGAGCGCTTCATGCAACGCTTTGACCCGCGCGCCGAGCTGGCGCCGCGGGATATCGTCGCCCGCGCCATCGACCATGAAATGAAGCGCCTGGGCATCGACTGCGTCTATCTCGATATCAGCCACAAGCCCGAAGCCTTCATCAAGACCCACTTCCCAACGGTCTACGAGCGCTGCCTGGCCTTCAACATCGACATCACCAAGGGCCCGATCCCGGTAGTGCCGGCCGCGCACTACACCTGCGGCGGCGTGGTGGTCGACCAACATGGCCGCACCGACGTACCTGGCTTGTACGCGATCGGCGAAACCAGCTTCACCGGCCTGCACGGCGCCAACCGCATGGCCAGCAACTCGCTGCTCGAATGCTTCGTCTACGCACGCTCGGCCGCGGCGGACATCCTGGACCAACTGCCGCGCATTCCTGTGCCTGCCGCCCTGCCCCGCTGGGACGCCAGCCAGGTTACCGATTCGGATGAAGACGTGATCATCGCCCACAACTGGGACGAGCTGCGGCGCTTCATGTGGGACTACGTGGGGATCGTGCGCACCAACAAGCGCCTGCAAAGGGCTCAACACCGGGTGCGCCTGCTGCTGGATGAGATCGATGAGTTCTACAGCAACTATAAGGTCAGCCGTGACCTGATCGAATTGCGCAACCTGGCCCAGGTTGCGGAACTGATGATCCGCTCGGCCATGGAACGCAAGGAAAGCCGGGGTCTGCACTACACCCTCGACTACCCACAGATGCTGCCCGAGGCCCGCGACACTATCCTGGTGCCAACCACCTACGGCGGCTGAATTTCAAGCGAACGCGCAGGCGCCGGTGCACATCGGCGCCCTGCGAATCCCTCGGCACGCAGGTCGAACGGACTCGCCACTCCCCCTGCACGCGATAGCGCAACACCACGATCAGCGGTAAGGCCAGGCTGTCCGGGCGCAACTGCACGCTGTGCCAGCCTCGCGCCGCGCTCCACAACTGCCAGCCGTCTTCGTCGCGGCGCAGGCCACGAATCGACGAGCGGTGTGTCAGCAGGATATGGCGCGGCACAACCCAAGCCCCATGCGCCAGGCACAGCAAGCCAGCCAGGCTGGAGAACGGTAGGTCGATAACGAGCAAGGCACCCAACGCGAACAGCTGGGCCAGGAGATACACCGCCAGCATCAGCCGTGAGGCCTGCCAGCGGCATTCAAAGCGATTACTTGGGCTGGACACGGTCCAGGATCATCCGAACCATGCGTTGCAGTTCCGGGTCTTCGGACTCTGCGCGCTCCATGAACCAGCCGAACATGTCCTGGTCTTCGCATTCCAGCAGCCGCACGTAACAGGCGCGATCCGCCTCGTTGAGAGTGGCGTAAACCTCTTTGACGAATGGCACCAGCAACACGTCCAGTTCAAGCATGCCGCGGCGGCTGTGCCAGTAGAGGCGATTGAGTTCTACATCTTCGACCATGGAGCGCTCCTCAAATAGAGCGCAAGTATACAGGCCCGACGGCACCGGAACAGTCGGCTTTGGTCGCCCTTACAGAAACTATCCATTTGCCGGGCGCCCCTCTATGATGCACCCATGACTTTTTGACCTGCGATGACCCATGGCTGACTCTGCTTTTTTCTGCCCCCAGTCCCACGAAGGCGTTCTCGCCGTCCGCGGCTCCGACGCTGCCAAGTTCTTGCAGGGACAACTGACCTGCAACCTCAATTACCTGAGCGATACCCAGGCCAGCCTCGGCGCGCGCTGCACCCAAAAAGGGCGCATGCAGTCGAGCTTCCGCATCCTGTTGCAAGGTGACGGGGTGTTGCTGGCCATGGCGACCGAGCTGTTGGAGCCGCAACTGGCGGACTTGAAAAAGTACGCGGTGTTCTCAAAATCCAAGCTCACCGACGAAAGTGCCGCCTGGGTACGGTTCGGCCTGTCGGATGCAGACGCGGCCCTCGCCAGCCTGGGCCTGGTGCTGCCCACCGAGACCGATAGCGTGGCGCGTACCGAAGCGCTGATCGCCATTCGCGTCTCACCCGGCCGCGCTGAGCTCTGGGTACCTGCCGAGCAGGCAGAAGCCGTGCGCAGCCAATTGAGCGCTCAATTGAAAGAATCAGCCTTGAATGAATGGCTGCTGGGCCAGGTCCGCGCCGGTATCGGCCAGGTGATGGCGCAAACCCGCGAACTGTTCATTCCACAGATGCTCAATCTGCAAGCCGTTGGCGGCGTCAGCTTCAAGAAAGGCTGCTACACCGGCCAGGAAATCGTCGCGCGCATGCAGTACCTGGGCAAGCTCAAGCGCCGCCTGTACCGCCTGAGCCTGGATGCCGCTGAACTGCCCGAGCCAGGCACTCCACTGTTTGCCCCCAGCCACACCAGTGCGATCGGGGAAGTGGTAATCGCGGCAAAAGCACACCAGGGGATTGAACTTCTGGCCGTGTTGCAAGCCGAAGCAGCCGAGAGTGGCGATGTTCATGTAGGCACACTGGAAGGCCCCGGTTTGCAACTGCTTGATCTGCCTTACCTACTCGACCGGGATCGAGAGATCCAGCGCTGATCGCCGTACCCTTTTGCAACACCCTAGAGAGCATGAATGAACAAGCTGGAGGAAAAAGTCCAACAGGCTTTGGTGAAGGCCATCGACAACGATGACCTGGTTCTGCCGACATTACCGGAAGTGGCCCTGAACATTCGTCAGGCCGCTGAAGACCCGGAAATCAGCATCAGCCACTTGAGCAAGGTGATCGGTCGCGACACCGCGCTGTCGGCACGCCTGATCAAAGTGGTCAACAGCCCGCTGCTGCGCGCGACCCAGGAAGTGACCGACCTTCACACAGCCATCACTCGGCTGGGCACCAACTACAGCAGCAACCTGGCTATCGGCCTGGTGATGGAACAGATCTTCCACGCCCGCTCCGATGTGGTTGAACAGAAAATGCGCGACGTATGGCGCCGCAGCCTGGAAGTGGCCGGTGTCAGCTATGCCTTGTGCCGCAACCACAGCCAGCTCAAGCCAGACCAGGCGGCCTTGGGTGGCCTGGTCCACCAGATCGGCGTGCTGCCGATCCTGACCTACGCCGAAGACCACTACGAGTTGCTCTCAGACCCGGTCAGCCTTAACCACGTGATTGACAGCATCCACCCGCAACTGGGGGACAAACTCCTCGGTCGGTGGGACTTCCCGGAGATGCTGGCAAAACTGCCCGGCCAATACCTGGACCTGGAGCGCGACTCTGCCCACCTCGATTACGTCGACATCGTCCAAGTCGCGGTGCTGTACTGCTACCGCGGTACCGATCATCCCCTGGCCGACGTTCCCATCTCCAGCGTACCGGCGATGAAAAAGCTGCAAGTCGATCTTTACAGCGATGCCTTGCGCGCCGAGCTCGATGAAGCGCGCTCGATGTTTGATTGATCAACCGGCGATAAAACTCACCCGCACCTTCAACCCTGCCTGCTCCCCGTCGTGCAAACTGATCTGCGCCAGGTGCGCCCGACAGATCTCGCCGACAATCGCCAGCCCCAGGCCGGACCCCATGCCCTGTTGGCTACGTCGATAGAAGCGTTCGAACACCCGATCCCGTTCATCCAGCGGGATGCCAGGGCCATCGTCTTCCACTTCCAGTACCGCCGGCGCCGTGACCCGCAGGATCACATTGCCGCCGGGAGGCGTATGGGCCAGGGCGTTATCCACCAGGTTGCTGAGCAGCTCATTGAGCAATGTCGGTTCACCGCGCAACCACACCGGCTCATCCGCCTCCAAGGCCAATGCAACCCCACGCGCATGGGCCAACGGCGCCATCGCCATACCCAGTTCACGGGCCAATTGGCTGAGGTCCAGCAACTGCGCGCCGCCTTCGGCAATCGCCCGCGCGCCGTTTTCAATACGGGCCAACGACAGCAATTGATTGGCCAGATGGGTCAGGCGGTCGGTGCCTTGGGCCGCGCTTTCCAGGGTGCTACGCCAGGTCGCAGGGGCGTCGCTGCGCAGGCCCAGTTCAAGGCGGGCCTTGAGCGCCGCCAAAGGGGTCCGCAGTTCATGGGCGGCGTCGGCAATAAACTGCGCCTGGCGCTCGAACTGCCCGCGCAAGCGTTCGGTGAAATGGTTGAGCGAGCGCACCAGCGGGCCAAACTCAAGCTGCACTTCCACCAACGGTAACGGCCGCAAGTCATCGGGCTGGCGCTCTTCCACGGCCGTACGCAGGCGCTCCAACGGGCGCAACGCCGCACTCACCGCAAACCACACCAGCAGCAACGCGCCAATGCCGAGCATGCCCAGGCGCAGCAAGGTGTCGGCCATCAGGCTGCGGGCCATGCTGACCCGGGCTTCATCGGTCTCGGCCACGCGAATTTCCGCCATGCCGTTCATGTTCGGCTCGGAGACAGCCTTGAGCAGGCTGACCACACGCACGGGCTGGCCCTGGTACGTGGCGTTATAGAAGCGCGCCAACGCCGGGTAATCGTCGGTACGCGGCGTGCCAGGTGGCGGGCCGGGGAGGTTTTCATAACCGGAGATCAGCTTCTGGTCGATGTCATTGACCTGGTAATAGATGCGACCGGCGCTGTCGTAGGCAAAGGTGTCCAGGGCCACATACGGCACATTGGCGCTGAGGGTGCCATCCACCTGGGTCAAGCCGGCGGCAATGGTGCGTGCCGAGGCCAGCAGCGTGCGGTCATAGGCCGTGTCGGCGGCTTCGCGACCGTTCCAGTAGGCACTCATGCCGCTGGCGAGCATCAACAGCACCATGAGCAGTGCCAGGTTCCACAGCAACCGCCAGCGCAGGCTGCTGGGCTTATGCATCGCGGGCTTCCAGCAGGTAGCCCAAGCCACGGAAGGTCACGATGGCGATGGGTTGGCCATCGAGTTTCTTGCGCAGGCGGTGTACGTAGATTTCGATGGCATCGGGGCTGGCCTCTTCGTCGAGGCCAAAAACCTGGGAGGCCAGTTGTTCCTTGCTCATGACTCGGCCGGGCCGCGCGATCAGCGCTTCAAGCACCGCTTGCTCGCGGGAGGTCAACGTCATCAGCTCGCCGCCTACCGTGAAGCGGCGGGTGTCGAGGTCATAGACCAGCACACCGCAGGTTTGCTGACGCTCGCCGCCCAGGACGCTGCGCCGCAACAACGCCTTGACCCGCGCTTCCAGCTCCGTCAGCTCAAATGGCTTGGCCAGATAATCATCGGCCCCCAGGTTCAGGCCATGCACGCGGTCCTTCACGTCACTGCGCGCAGTCAGCATCAACACCGGCAGATTTTTCCCACGCGCCCGCAAGCGCGCCAGCACCTCAAAACCGTCCATGCGCGGAAGGCCGACATCAAGGATGGCCACTGCGTATTCCTCACTGCTCAAGGCCAGGTCCGCGGCCACCCCATCGTGCAGCACATCGACAGTCAACCCCGTGCTCTTGAGCGCTTGGGCGACACTTTCGGCCAGTTGCAGATGGTCTTCAACCAGGAGGACACGCATGGATTTCTACCTCGTTCGGGGGTGGTCGGCGCCACGCTTTGCGAGGCAGTTTACAGGCGCGGCCTGGCCTGTGAAGCCCGAAAACATTGAAAGCCAACTGAAAGGTTAGTGAAAGCTTCGCCCTTTAGCATCCAGCCACGGTAGGTCATGCCTGCCGCGCTACCTGATCCGTAGCGACCGAAAAACGCCTCGAAGCGTTTTCGCCAAAATAAGAACAATAACGGAGTGCACAACGATGCTGTCGACACAGCCCCAGGCTTTCCCGCCTGTGCGTTTTTCCCGCCTGACCCACACCGCCCTTGCCAGTGCCGCTGCCTTTGCCGGCTTTTCGCCGCTTAGCCAGGCTGCCTTCTTCGAAGACAGCAGCGCGACCCTGGAAACCCGCAACATGTACTTCAACCGTGACTTTCGCGACGGCACCAGCGCCCAGCAATCCAAGCGCGACGAATGGGCCCAGGGCTTCATGCTCAACCTGCAATCGGGCTACACCGACGGCACCGTGGGCTTTGGCGTAGATGCGCTGGGCATGCTCGGGGTCAAGCTCGACTCCAGCCCCGACCGCACCGGCACCGGCCTGTTGCCCACCCACGACGACGGCCGCGCCGCCAACGAGTACGCCAAGCTGGGCCTGACCGGGAAAATGAAGATCTCCGCCACCGAGCTGAAGATCGGTGCACTGATGCCCGAGCTGCCGATCCTCAAGCCCAACGACGGCCGCATCCTGCCGCAGACCTTCAACGGTGGCCTGGTCACCTCCAAGGAATTCAAGAACCTGGTCTTCACCGGCGGCCGCCTGGACAAAGCCAAGGACCGCGACGATACCAACTACGAGGACATCGCCCTCAACAACAAGAACAGCCGCTTCGTCAGCGGCGCCACCGGCAAGCACTTCAACTTCGGCGGAGTGGACTACAAGTTCGCTGACAAGATCACCGGCAGCTACCACTTTGCCCAGCTCGACGACGTGTACCGCCAGCACTTCCTCGGCCTGGTTGCCGCGCGCCCGATGGGCCCCGGCACCTTCGGCGCCGACCTGCGCCTGGCCGTCAGCGATGACACCGGCAGCGCGCGTGGCGGCAAGATCGACAACACCTCCCTCAACGGCCTGTTCAGCTATGCCCTCAATGGCCATAAGCTCAGCGCCGGCTACCAGCACATGTCCGGCGACAGCGCGTTTCCCTATGTGGATGGCAGCGACCCGTACCTGGTCAACTTCGTGCAGATCAACGACTTTGCCGGCGCTGAAGAGCGCTCTTGGCAGGCACGCTACGACTACGATTTCGCCAAGCTGGGCATTCCCGGCCTGAGTTTCATGAGCCGTTACCTCTCGGGTGACAACATCAAACTCAAGAACGGCGAGACCGGCAAGGAGTGGGAACGCAACAGCGAGATCAAGTACGTGGTGCAAAGCGGCACGTTCAAGGATGTGGCCGTGCGCCTGCGCAACGCGACTTATCGCTCCAACTATTCAGCCCGTGATGCGGATGAAATGCGCCTGCTGGTCAGCTACAGCGTCGCGCTTTGGTAAGTAGTGCCTGGTAAGCCACTCATAACAACAACGACGGAGATAACCATGACCCCTTCACTGCGTAAATTTGCCCTCGCCGCCGGCTGCATGCTGTTCGCTGGCCAACTGCTGGCCGCTGACGAACCCAAGCGCCCGGAATGCATCGCCCCGGCCTCCCCCGGCGGCGGTTTTGACCTGACCTGCAAACTGGCGCAAAGCGCGCTGGTCAACGAAAAGCTGCTGAGCAAGCCGATGCGCGTGACCTACATGCCCGGCGGCGTGGGCGCGGTGGCGTACAACGCGGTGGTCGCCCAGCGCCCGGCGGATGGCGGCACCTTGGTGGCCTGGTCCAGCGGTTCGCTGTTGAACCTGGCGCAGGGCAAGTTCGGGCGTTTCGACGAGAGCGCCGTACGTTGGCTGGCGGCAGTCGGCACCAGCTACGGCGCCATCGCAGTAAAAGCCGATTCGCCCTACAAGACCCTCGATGATCTGGTAAAGGCCCTGAAGAAAGATCCAGGCAGCGTGGTCATCGGCTCCGGCGGCACCGTCGGCAGCCAGGACTGGATGCAAACCGCGCTGATCGCCAAGGCGGCCGGGATCAACCCGCGCGAGCTGCGCTACGTGGCGCTCGAAGGCGGCGGCGAAATCGCCACGGCCCTGCTCGGTGGGCATATCCAGGTGGGCAGCACCGACATCTCCGACTCCATGCCGCATATCCTCAGCGGTGACATGCGCCTGCTGGCGGTATTCTCCGAAGAGCGCCTGGACGAGCCGGAAATGAAAAATATTCCGACCGCCAAAGAGCAAGGCTACGACATCGTCTGGCCGGTGGTGCGTGGCTTCTACCTAGGGCCAAAGGTCAGCGATGCGGACTATGCCTGGTGGAAAGACGCGTTCGACAAACTGCTGGCCTCCGACGACTTTGCCAAGCTGCGTGACCAGCGCGAACTGTTCCCGTTCGCCATGACCGGCCCGGAACTGGACACCTACGTGAAGAAACAGGTGGCTGACTACAAAGTGCTGGCCAAAGAGTTCGGCCTGATCCAGTAATCGCCCCTCTGTGGGAGCGGGCTTGCTCGCGAAAAACTTCAACGATGACGCGTGCTACCTGGATACACGCGGCGTCCTTGCGTTCTTCGTGAGCAAGCTCGCGCCGACAAGAGTCTCCAAGGAGTTTCCAATGCTCTTACAACGCATTTTCGCCGCCATGCTGCTCGTGGCATGCGCCGCGCTGGCCTTGATGGCCTGGCCGTATCAGGCGTCTTTTTCCTACGAGCCCGTGGGACCTCGGGCCTACCCGCTGCTGATGCTCGGGCTGATGAGCCTGGCGCTGATCTACATGCTGTTCCGCCCGCAGCCAACCAAGCACACCGAGGAAGAACCGGCACTGGACCGCGCAACCCTGATCAAGATCGGTGTGTGCGTGACACTGTTGATCGTGTTTGCCACCACCTTCGAATCGCTGGGTTTCATCCTCAGCAGCATGCTGATCGGCATTCCGATGGCGCGCCTGTATGGCGGCCGCTGGGTGCCCAGCATGGTGATCGTCAGCCTGATGGCCATCGGTCTTTATCTGCTGTTCGATAAAGCCATGGATGTTCCGCTGCCCCTCGGCCTGCTCGACGTTCTGGAGAACTGATATGGATACTTTTGGCTATTTGGGCCAGGGCTTCGGCGTTGCGCTGTCCCCCTACAACCTGGTGACCGCGTTGTGTGGCACCTTGATCGGCACCGTGGTCGGCCTGCTGCCGGGCCTGGGCCCGATCAACGGCGTGGCGCTGTTGATCCCCATCGCATTTGCCCTGGGCCTGCCCCCGGAATCGGCGTTGATCCTGCTGGCAGCCGTGTACCTGGGCTGTGAATACGGCGGCCGTATCAGCTCGATCCTGCTCAACATCCCAGGCGAAGCCTCCACCGTGATGACCACCCTCGACGGCTACCCGATGGCCCGCAAAGGCCTGGCCGGCGTAGCCCTGTCGTTGTCGGCGTGGAGTTCGTTCATCGGCGCGTTCATCGCCACCTGCGGCATGGTGTTGTTTGCGCCGCTGCTGGCCAAGTGGGCGATTGCCTTCGGCCCGGCGGAATATTTCGTGCTGATGGTGTTCGCGATTGTCTGCCTCGGTGGCATGGCCGGCGACAAGCCGCTGAAGACGTTTGTCGCGGCACTGATCGGCCTGTTCCTGTCAGCGGTGGGCATCGACGCCAACAGCGGCGTGTACCGATTTACCGGGGATAACATTCACCTCACCGACGGCATCCAGTTCGTGGTGTTGGTACTCGGCTTGTTCTCCATCAGCGAGATCCTGTTGCTGCTGGAAAAAACCCACCGTGGCCAGGAAGCAGTCAAAGCCACCGGACGGATGATGTTCAACCTGAAGGAAGCGGGTTCGGTGTTCGTGGTGAACATTCGTTGCGGCCTGCTGGGCTTCATCATGGGTGTGCTGCCGGGCGCCGGTGCCACCTTGGCCTCGGCCGTGGCCTACATGACCGAAAAACGCCTGGCCGGTGCCAGTGGCAAGTTCGGCCAGGGTGACATGCGCGGCCTGGCAGCGCCGGAAACCGCCATCGGTGCGTCCGCCTGCGGTGCCCTGGTGCCGATGCTGACCCTCGGCGTTCCCGGCTCGGGCACCACGGCGGTGATGATCGGCGCGCTGTCGCTGTACAACATCACCCCAGGCCCACTGTTGTTCCAACAGCAACCAGACATCGTCTGGGGCCTGATCGCTTCGCTGTTCATCGCCAACATCATGCTGGTGATCCTCAACATCCCGATGATCCGCATCTTCACACGTATCCTCGCCGTGCCGAACTGGGCGCTGGTGCCAGTGATTGCCATCATCACCGCGATCGGGGTGTACGCGGTGCACGCCACCACCTTCGACCTGTTCCTGATGGTCGGTATCGGCATCTTCGGCTACATCCTGCGCAAGCTGGACTTCCCGCTGTCGCCGGTACTGCTCGGTTTTATCCTTGGCGGCCTGATGGAGCAGAACCTGCGCCGTGCGCTGTCGATCTCCAACGGCGCGCTGGAGATCCTCTGGTCGAGCCCGATCACCTTTGGCGTGTGGATACTGACCGCCATCATGCTGTTCATGCCGCTGCTGCGTATCTGGCGCAAACGGGCGCAACAGCGTCGTACCGTGGCCGATGTCTGAGGTCACCTTCAAGCAATGGTGGGGAACACCGCTGGTCGGCTTGGCCGGCGGTTACCTGGCCAGCCTGGTGGGCTGGCCTTTGCCGTATATGGTCGGCTCGCTGCTGGCGATTATCCTGGTGCGTTGCCTGACGCCGTGGCAGTTGGCGGAGATTCCCGGCGGGCGCAAATGCGGCCAATGGGTGGTGGGTATCGGCATCGGCCTGCACTTCACCCCACTGGTGATCGAACAGGTGATGAGCCACTTCGGCCTGATCTTCTTCGGCGCGTTGGTCACCAGCCTGTCGAGCGTGGTCAGCGTGTGGTTGATGCGCCGCAGCGGTGAAGACCGCGCCACCGCGTTTTTCTCCAGCATGCCGGGCGGTTCCGGTGAAATGGTCAACCTCGGCGCGCGCAATGGCGCGGTGCTCAGCCGGGTCGCGGCGGGGCAGAGTTTGCGCGTGCTGGTGGTGGTGCTGTGTGTGCCGGCGATCTTCAAGTATCTGCTCGACGGCGGCGCACCGCAGTTTCATCCGGCGCCCGTGAGCTGGGCATGGCTGGCGTTGTTGTTCCCCATCGGCGCACTGGTGGCGTGGGGCTGGCAACGTCTACACCAGCCCAACCCATGGCTGTTCGGCCCGTTGCTGGTGAGTGCGACGGCCAGTGTGGTGTGGGACCTGCATATCGGCTTGCCCGACGGCGGCAGCCAGATCGGCCAATGGCTGATTGGCAGCGGGTTGGGCTGCCACTTCAATCGGCAGTTCTTTCGCAGCGCCCCCTCATTCATGGGCCGCACCTTGATCGGCACGGCCCTGACCATGGCGCTGGCGACATTGGCGGCGCTGGGTTTGAGCGCCCTCACCCAGCTGGACCTGCGCTCGCTGACCCTGGGCATGATGCCCGGCGGGATTGCCGAAATGAGCCTTACGGCCGAGACCCTGCAACTGTCGGTGCCGTTGGTGACGGCCATGCAGGTGATGCGGTTGTTGTTTGTGCTGTTTTTGGCGGAACCGTTGTTCAGGCATTGGAACCGTCAGCCGCAAAAGACCTAAACCTTCAAATGTGGGAGGGGGGGGCTTGCCCCCTCCAACATTCTGGATGTGCTTGGCCTTAGAGCGGCGGTAGACGCCACTCAATCGGGGCCTCGCCATTCTGCTCCAGGAACTTGTTGGTCCTGCTGAAATGCCCGCAACCCAGGAACCCGCGATACGCCGACAACGGCGACGGGTGCACCGAGGTCAACACCAGGTGTTTGGTCGCATCGATCAGCTTCTGCTTGCTTTGTGCATGAGCGCCCCATAGCAGGAACACCAGGTGCGGCTGATGCTCGCTGACCACCTCGATAATCCGATCGGTAAAGAACTGCCAGCCCTTGCCCGCATGGGCGTTGGCGTTGGCCCGCTCCACGGTCATGGTGGTGTTGAGCATCAGCACGCCCTGGTCGGCCCAACTTTGCAGGTAGCCGTGGTTGGGGATGTCGATGTTCAGGTCGCGCTTGAGCTCTTTATAGATATTGACCAGCGACGGCGGCGCCGGCACCCCCGGTTGCACCGAGAAGCACAGGCCGTGGGCCTGGCCGGGGCCGTGGTACGGGTCCTGGCCGAGGATTACCACTTTGACCTTGTCCAGCGGTGTGGAGTTGAGCGCGTTGAAGATCAGTGGGCCGGGCGGGTAGATCTCTTTGCCGGCGGCATGTTCCTGGCGCAGGAACTCGCGCAACTGGCCCATGTAGGGCTTATCGAACTCATCACGCAGGGCGTGTTTCCAGCTGGGTTCGAGTTTGATACGGTCGCCTTCAGTCATGTTCGAATTGTCTTGTAAAAAAGAATGAGGCGAACCCTAGGAAAGCCGGCCCTGCTTGTCAATTGATCTGACACACCACCGGCACTTTCCCACGAAGCGATCATACTGATCCTTCACCTTCTCGATTGAGGTCACGATGAACCTGCACTTCGAAGAACTGACCGGCAGCAACGGCGCCCGCGTCGGCATCGCCAGCCTTGACGCTGAAAAGTCCCTCAACGCGCTCTCCCTGCCGATGATCCTGGCCCTGACTGATCGCCTGGAGGCCTGGGCCAAAGACCCGAACATTGTCTGCGTGCTGCTGCGTGGCAACGGGCCCAAGGCGTTTTGCGCCGGCGGCGAAGTGCGCAGCCTGGCCCAGGCCTGCCGCGAGCAGCCGGGGGAAGTGCCCGCCCTGGCCGCACAGTTTTTTGCCGCGGAATATCGCCTCGACTACCGCTTGCACACTTACCCTAAACCGCTGATCTGTTGGGGCCACGGTTACGTGCTGGGCGGTGGCATGGGCCTGCTGCAAAGCGCGGCCATACGGATTGTCACGCCGAGCAGCCGCCTGGCCATGCCCGAGATCAGCATCGGCCTGTACCCGGATGTGGGCGCCAGTTGGTTCCTGTCGCGCCTGCCGGGCAAGCTGGGGTTGTTCCTTGGCCTTACCGGCGCGCACATCAATGGCCGTGACGCGCTGGACCTGGGCCTGGCCGACCGCTTTCTGCGCGATGACCAACAGGACGAGTTGATTGAAGGCCTGCTGCAACTGAATTGGCAGGAACAGACCGCGATGCAACTCAACAGCCTGCTCAAGGCCCTGGCCCAGGAAGCTGTCGGCCAGCAACCAGAAGCCCAATGGCTGCCGCGTCGGGCGCAGATCGACGCGTGGCTGGACGTCGGTGATGTACGCAGTGCCTGGCGCGCCTTGAGCCCGCTGCGCGACCACGCCGACCCGCTGTTCAACCGCGCCGGCAAGACATTGAGCGAAGGCTGCCCGCTGACTGCACACCTGGTGTGGGAACAGATCCAGCGTGCCCGTCACCTGTCCTTGGCCGAGGTGTTCCAGATGGAATACACCTTGAGCCTGAACTGCTGCCGCCACCCGGAATTCAGTGAAGGGGTACGTGCGCGATTGATCGACAAGGACCAGACACCCCATTGGCATTGGCCGGATATCAATACCATCCCGGACGCCGTGGTGCAGGCGCATTTCACCAAGGCGTGGGAAGGCCGGCATCCACTGGCGGACTTATCCGATTACTGACGCTTTGCGCCCATAAAAAACGGCGTTTCAAGCACGAATGCCAAGATAGAACGAGCAAACAATAAGCCTGTGGCGAACGGGCTTGTTGTGGTGAATGGGCTCGTTGCGGCGAGCGGGCTTGCTGTGGCGAGCGGGCTCGTTGCGGCGAGCGGGCTTGCTGTGGCGAGCGGGCTCGTTGCGGCGAGCGGGCTTGCTGTGGCGAGCGGGCTCGTTGCGGCGAGCGGGCTTGCTGTGGCGAGCGGGCTTGCCCCGCGTTGGGCTGCGCAGCAGCCCCAATAAGGCCACCGCGTTTATCCAGGCCTATTAAATCGCCAGGTTTTGGGGCCGCTTCGCAGCCCAACGCGGGGCAAGCCCGCTCGCCACAGTTATGGTATGGGCCTGTCAACGGTGACCGCCGCGGCCACCTCCACGGTCATGATCGCCACCGCGTCCATGCCCGCCATTGTTCCAACGATCACCCCAGCCCTGGTTCGGGTAAGGCCGGTAACCCGCCCTTGGTCCTGACGGGTAATAGCGAGGTGCTGGCTGGTAATAACGTGGCGCTGAGTAATAACGCGGTGCCGGCGCGTAGTAGCGAGGCGACGGATAATAGTCGCGCCGGTACACAGGTCCGCCGCCGTAGTAATAAACCGGCGCCGGCGAGGTGTAGACCTCGGAACGGTAGTAGCTTTGGCCTCCATCGTAGTAAGGCACACAAGCGGAAAGGGTCAGACCGAGTAAAGCGCTGATCAGCAGTCGTCGATACATGGCGGCCTCCTGGACCGCGAAAGAGCACCTCCAGCGACGCTGGGGGGCGGCATTCAGCTTTCACTGAATGACGAAACATCTGACATCAAAAACCGAATCTGGTGCGTTTTGGTTACAAGTTGATACATCAATGCCAAGTGCGGCCACACCCCTTCAGACGCGCTGCGACATAGCGCTTATCCACCCACCAGATTTATCGATTCAGTAAATTTTTCTGGCCCGAAACTTTCTCGATTGCGATGATGTCACTATGACATCGCGCAAGCCAGGGAGGCTCTAACGTGCGCCCTTCGCCACTTTTGCCGGATCCGAGCCATGAAAATCTCAACCAAACTGCTGCTTTCATTTTTATTGTGTGCACTGGTCACCCTCGGGGTCGGGCTGCTGGGTATCAAAAGCGTGGTCCGCCTCGCCAATGCATTGGAACTGACGTTCTCCAATAACCTGGTGTCCGTCAGCAGCACCTCCGCTACCCTCAATGGCCTGGTGGCCCACAACCGCGGTTTGTACCGCTTGATGGATGCGAGCCAAGGCGACGTCTCCCAACAAGACCGCGACCGTGTGCGCCAGGACATCACCAACGAACTCAAACGCAGCCAGAGCGCCTACGCCACCTACCGCGCCACGCCCCTGGAAGACGACGAACGGGCGGCCGGCGACAAGCTCGACCAGATCTGGCCAACCTACACCAGCAACTCCGAACACATTATGTCGATGCTCGACAGTGGCCAGATCGAGCAGGCCCGCGCACAGCTGAACAGCACCAACAATGAATTGTTCCGCCAGGCGCGCGATTTGATCCGCGTGATGGTCGATTCCAATAACCGCCAGATCAAGGAAGGCGCTGCCGCCGCCGACGAGCTGCGTGACAGCGCGTTGACCTGGATGATCAGCGGCATTGTCCTGGCCTTCATCATTGCGATCATCACCGGTGTGCTGATCACGCGCCTGATCACCCGTCCTATCGCACAAGCGGTTGAGAACGCACAGCGCATCGCCAAGGGTGACCTGACCCAAGCCATCACGACCGACCGCACCGACGAAGCGGGGCAATTGCTGATGGCTTTATCCGATATGCAAGGCGGCCTGAAAAGTACGCTGACGGAAATCGCCAACGCCTCCGACCAGCTCGCTTCGGCAGCCGAAGAGCTGAGCGCGGTCACCGATGAAAGCACCCGTGGCCTGACCCGCCAGAATGACGAAATCCAACAAGCTGCCACCGCTGTCAACCAGATGACCGCAGCGGTCGACGAAGTGGCGAGCAACGCCGTATCGACCTCGGAAGCGTCGCGCCAGGCTACCACCGAAGCCGAGGACGGCCGCCAGCAAGTCGAGCAGGCCGTGTCCGGCATGAGCGCGATGGTGGTGGAGATCAACGATTCGACCCAATCGGTCGCCGACCTCGCCGGCCAGGTGCGCGAAATCGGCAAGGTGATTGATGTGATCCGCAGTATTGCCGACCAGACCAACCTGCTGGCCCTCAATGCCGCCATCGAAGCCGCCCGTGCCGGTGAGCAAGGTCGCGGTTTTGCGGTGGTGGCCGATGAAGTGCGGGCGCTGGCCCATCGCACCCAGACCTCCACGGTGGACATCGAGAAAATGATCGGTGAAGTCCAGGCAGGCGCCGATGGCGCCGTGGCCGCCATGAACAAGAGCCTGAGCTGGGCCAACAACACCCAGACCCTGGCGCAAAATGCCGGCCAGGCGCTGGAGCGCATCACTGCCAGCGTGGCCAGTATCAACGAGCGCAACCTGGTGATCGCCTCAGCGTCCGAGGAACAGGCCCAGGTGGCCCGTGAAGTGGATCGCAACCTGCTCAACATTCAGGACCTGTCGACCCAGACCGCCGCCGGTGCCAACCAGACCAACGCCTCCAGCCAGGACCTGTCGCGGCTGGCCACCTCGTTCAATATGCTGGTCAGCAAATTCCAGCTGTAAGCGCCTCATAGCAGTGCGCCGGCGCACCCGCGTGGCGCACACCCCCCGCTTCTACGCCTTCCTCTCCCGCCCGCCCGGCTGAACAGCCGGGCATCGAAGCCACTTGGCACGACTCTCGCTTTATCTCTTGCGTGCAGGATTGATACAGGTTCGCGGCACCACAATTTGCAATGGCCGACTAGGGTTCCGGCTCGCGAAAAGCGAGTGGCTGGTCCGAGAGTTGGCGACCTCCAGTTGAGGTTACACGGCGGGATAAAAGCCCGGGAGACAAGCCACCGTTCACGGTGCCGCGTTGCTCCTGCTCGCCCTTGATCAACTGGAGAAGCCCCAATGCCCTCGATCCGTTTACCCGCCCTGCTCGCCGCCGCCTTCGCCGCCGTGCTGAGCTTCCAGACCCAAGCCGCTGCCAAAGACCACTTCAGCGTGTGCTGGACGATCTATGCCGGCTGGATGCCATGGGAGTATGCCGGCAGCCAAGGCATCCTCGACAAGTGGGCCAAGAAGTACGGCATCACCATCGACATGGTGCAACTCAATGACTATGTCGAATCGATCAACCAGTACACCGCCGGCCAGTTCGACGGCTGCACCATGACCAACATGGACGCCCTGACCATCCCCGCCGCCGGTGGCGTAGACAGCACCGCGCTGGTGATCAGCGACTTTTCCAATGGTAACGACGGCGTGGTGATCAAGGGCACCGGCAAGACCGTGGCCGACCTCAAGGGCATGAACGTCAACCTGGTGGAACTTTCGGTATCTCACTACCTGCTGGCCCGCGCACTGGAGTCGGCGGACCTCAGCGAAAAAGACCTGAAAGTGGTCAACACCTCCGACGCCGATATTGCCGCCGCTTTCAACACCGACCAGGTCCAGGCCGTCACCACCTGGAACCCGATGCTCTCGGAGATCAAGGCCAAGCCTGGCGTGAGCCAAGTGTTCGACTCCAGCAAAGTGCCCGGCGAAATCATGGACATGATGGTGGTCAACACCCAGGTCCTCAAGGACAACCCCAAGCTGGGCAAAGCACTGACCGGCGCCTGGTTTGAAGTGGTCGCCCTGATGAATGCCAAGGGCGCCGCCAGCACCGAAGCCCTGGAACATATGGCCAAGGCTTCCGGCACCGACCTTGCGGGCTTCCAGTCGCAACTGGACACCACCAAGTTGTTCGCCACGCCCAAGGAAGCCCTGGCCTTCGCCACCAGCCCACAGTTGCCCGCCACCATGGGCAAAGTCGCCGAGTTCTCGTTCAAACACGGCTTGCTGGGTGAAGGCGCCAAGGACGCCAGCGCGGTGGGTATGCGCTTCGCCAACGGCGTGACCAGCGGTGACAAAGCCAACCTCAAGCTGCAATTCGACCCCAGCTACGTGCAGATGGCCGCCGACGGCAAGCTGTAAGAGGACCTGGCCATGCGCCTGATCAACCGTGTTCCGGAGCGCTCCAGCCGCTTGCTGTTGGTCGTGCTGCCGTTCACCCTGCTGCTGTTCGCCTACTTCGTGGGCTCGGCCGAGCGCCTGGCGGAAAACCCCAACGACAAGCTGCTGCCCGGTGCCGGGCAAATGATTGACGCAGTCAAGCGCCTGGCGTTCAACGCCGACGCCCGTACCGGTGAGTACGTGCTCTGGCAGGACAG
Organism: Pseudomonas sp. G11; assembly: GCF_029457515.1. Classification (NCBI taxonomy): domain Bacteria; kingdom Pseudomonadati; phylum Pseudomonadota; class Gammaproteobacteria; order Pseudomonadales; family Pseudomonadaceae; genus Pseudomonas; species Pseudomonas sp. G11. The sequence goes on along the minus strand of NZ_CP120377.1, from coordinate 1,906,226 downwards.
CGCATCGAGCCTGCGCCGCCTGGCGATCGGCCTGGGCATCAGCGCCCTCGCCGGCCTGTGCCTGGGGATTGCCGCCGGCACGTTGCCGCTGTTTGGCGCGCCGTTGTCACCGTTGCTGACCGTGCTGTCGATGGTACCGCCGCTGGCGATCCTGCCGATTCTGTTCATCGTGTTCGGGCTGGGGGAATTGTCCAAAGTGATGCTGATCGTCATCGGCGTCACCCCCTGCCTGGCCCGTGACCTGGAACAGCGCGCGCGGGAAATACCGGTGGAACTGCTGGTCAAGGCACAAACCCTCGGCGCCTCCACCTGGACCCTGATGCTGCGCGTGGTGTTGCCGCAATTGCTGCCACGCCTGCTGATCTCACTGCGACTGATGCTCGGCTCGGCGTGGCTGTTTTTGATCGCCGCTGAAGCCATCGCCTCCACGGACGGCTTGGGCTACCGGATCTTCCTGGTACGTCGCTACCTGGCGATGGACGTGATCCTGCCTTACGTGGTGTGGATCACCCTGCTCGCCTGGTTGATGGATTGGGGCCTCAAGGCCCTGACCCGGCATGCGTTCCCTTGGTACGAAGGAGCGCGCGCATGAGCTTTATCAGCGTCAACAATGTGTGGCAGCGCTACGGTGATCAAGTGGTGCTGGAAGGCTTGAACCTGCAGGTCGCCGAGGGCGAGTTCTGCACGCTGGTCGGCACTTCGGGCTGCGGCAAGTCGACGTTCCTGCGCCTGCTGCTGGGCCAGGAAACCGCGAGCAAGGGCCAGATCCTGCTGGATGGCCAACCGCTCGCCGCCGAGCCGGATGCCAGCCGTGGCGTGGTGTTCCAGCGCTACTCGGTGTTCCCGCACTTGACCGTGCTGGATAACGTCGCCCTCGGCCTGGAGCTGCCGCGTTCTCCCTTGCTGGGCCGGTTATTCGGTAAAGCCAAGAAGGACGCCCGCGAACAGGCTGCCGCGCTGTTGCAGAAGGTCGGCCTCGGCCACGCCCTGGACAAATACCCGGCGCAGCTCTCCGGCGGCATGCAACAACGCCTGGCCATCGCCCAGGCCCTGATCATGAAGCCCCGCGTATTGCTGCTGGACGAACCCTTCGGCGCCCTCGACCCGGGAATTCGCAAAGACATGCACCAGCTGCTGCTGGAACTGTGGCGCGAAACCCGGCTGACGGTGTTCATGGTCACCCATGACCTGAGCGAAGGCTTCAGCCTCGGCACGCGCCTGCTGGTGTTCGACAAGGTGCGCGTCGACCCCCACGCCCCCGGCGCCTATGGCGCGCGCATCACCTACGACATCCCTTTGAACAGCGAACGCCGCAAGGCGCTCGCCGCCGAACTTGGAGCCACTTCCAAATGACCGATTCCACCCTACTGTTCCCACCCTTCGCCGAAGAAATGCTGCCTGGCGGCGGCCACCGTTCGTTCGTGCTCAAGCGCGGCCAACTGCTGCGCCTTACCGATCTTCGCGGCGGCGCCAACGTCAGCCTGACCCTGCTCAACGCCAACGAAAAAACCGAGCGCCTGAACCTGCCCGACAGCCTCAAATGCCAACACACCGCCAAGCTCACCACCGGCCACTGCCTGTACTCGGACATGGGCCGCGTGCTGGCCGCGATCACCGCCGACACCTGCGGCTGGAGCGACAGCATCGGCGGCGTGCTGTGCGCCGCCGAAGTCGCCGAGAAGTACGGCCAGGGCCGTTATCAGGAACTGCGCAACGGCTTCTTCCGCAACGGCACCGACAACCTGTTGGTGGAATTGGGTAAATGGGGGCTGGGCCTGTCCGACCTGCTGATGACCCTCAACCTGTTCAGCAAAGTCACCGTGGACAGCGACGGTGGCCTGCACTTTGTGCCGGGTAATTCCAAGGCCGGCGACTACATCGAACTCTACGCGCCGATGGACACCCTGGTGGTGCTCACCGCGCTGCAACACCCGATGGACCCCAACCCGCAATACGCCCCACAACCGCTGAAACTCAGCTGGATGAACGCCGACAAAAGTGTCGCCGAACACTGCCGCACTTCGCGCCCGGAAAACGAGCGTGGCTTTATCAACACCGACCGCCTGTTCGCCTGAGGAACTGTCATGTCTATCGCAATGAAACAACCTGATGCGGCGGTGTACCGCGCAACCATTCCCGCCGGCGAGCCGTGGCTGATGGAGGTCAAGGCCGGGCAGACCCTGCGCATCCTCGATCTTGAGGGCAACCAGGCGGTCGACACCTTGTTCTACAGCGTGAAAAACCCGCGTGAACGCTACGATGTACAGCGCACCTTGCGTCGGCAGAACAGCGTGTACCTGGGCACCGGCAGCGTGCTGTATTCCAACCTCGGCCAACCGATGCTGACCATCGTCGAGGACACCTGCGGGCGCCACGACACCCTCGGCGGCGCCTGCGCCCAAGAGAGCAACACCGTGCGCTACGCCCTGGAAAAACGCTACATGCACAGTTGCCGCGACAACTACCTGCGCGCCTGCGCCCACGATGGTCGCTTGGGCAAACGCGACATCGGGCCGAACATCAATTTCTTTATGAATGTGCCGGTGACGGCAGACGGCGGGCTGACCTTTGAAGACGGGATTTCCGCGCCCGGCAAGTACGTCGACCTGCGTGCGCAGATGGATGTGATCGTGCTGATTTCCAACTGCCCGCAGTTGAACAACCCGTGCAACGCCTACAACCCGACCCCGGCGGAGCTGTTGGTATGGAACTGAAACTCAAGCGCCTGCGTAAATGGTTGTTTGCCCTGTGCCAATCCCGAGCCGGGCAATGCCTGCAAAAACGCTAGAGATCCAATGTGGGAGGGAACCCTAATGCACTGTAGGAGCGAGGGGGACGCCTAGTTCTTGCTCGCGAAGAACTCACAGGCACTGCATTTATCCAGAATGCACGCGTTACCGTTGACGTTTTTCGCGAGCAAGAACTAGGCGTCCCCCTCGCTCCTACAGGCATTGGGCTTGCCCCCGATAGCGGTGGCCCCCTCCCACACTAACCACACACTGCGGACGACCGCAGTGCTCCCTCACTTTGCGGGACGGCCCGCAGGGTTTTGCCATGTTCGAAAAACTGTTGATCGCCAACCGTGGCGCCATCACCTGCCGCATCCTGCGCACCTTGCGCGAGTTGCAAGTCAAAGGCATCGCCGTGTACGCCGAAGCCGATGCGGCGAGCCTGCATATCCAGCAAGCCGACGAGGCCTACAGCCTCGGTGAAGGCGCAGCAGCCGCAACTTACCTGGCGGTGGAAAAAATCCTCGCCACAGCGAAGGCCTGCGGCGCCACGGCGATTCATCCCGGCTACGGCTTTCTTTCCGAAAACGCAGCCTTCGCCGAGGCCTGTGAACAGGCAGGCATCGCCTTTGTCGGGCCCACGCCTGAACAGCTGCGGGTGTTCGGTCTCAAACACACCGCTCGTGCCCTGGCCAGGCAACATCAGATCCCTTTGCTGGAAGGCACCGAGTTGCTCGACAGCCTTGAAGCCGCCTTGCTGGCCGCTGACACCGTGGGCTACCCGGTGATGCTCAAAAGCACGGCCGGCGGTGGCGGCATCGGCATGCGCGTATGCCGCAGTGCGCTGGAGTTGGGCGAGTCGTTCGAGGCGGTCAAGCGCTTGGGGCAGAACAATTTCAGCGACGCGGGCGTGTTTATCGAGAAGTACATCGAGCATGCGCGCCACCTGGAAGTGCAGGTGTTCGGCGACGGCGCGGGTGAAGTGATCGCCCTCGGCGTGCGCGACTGCTCGGTGCAACGGCGCAACCAGAAGGTCCTCGAAGAAACCCCGGCGCCAAACCTGCCCGACGGCATGGCAGAGGCCCTGTGCACAGCCGCCATCACCCTGGCCAAGGCCGTGAATTACCGCAGCGCCGGCACCGTGGAATTTATCTATGACAGTGCTGACGGGCGCTTCTACTTCCTCGAAGTGAACACGCGCTTGCAGGTGGAACACGGCGTCACCGAACAGGTGTGGGGCGTGGACCTGGTGCGCTGGATGGTGCAACTGGCGGCGGGTGAAATGCCGCCGTTGCAGACGCTGGTCTTGCAACCCCAAGGCCATGCGATCCAGGCGCGCCTGTATGCCGAAGACCCAGGGCGGGATTTCCAGCCGAGCCCCGGCTTGCTGACCTGTGTGGATTTCCCGGTGGCCGAGGGCTTGCGGATCGACACCTGGGTGGAGGCCGGTTGTGAGATCCCGCCCTACTTCGACCCGATGATCGCCAAGCTCATCACCTGGGCGCCCACCCGCGAACAGGCGCGCCTGGATCTGCATCAGGCACTGAGCGATAGCCAGCTCTACGGCGTGGAAACCAACCGCGATTACCTGCGCCAGATCCTGCTCGCCGCGCCCTTCGCCAATGGCCAGCCGTGGACCCGTTGCCTGGAGGATCTGGTCTACGTGGCCAACACGGTTGAAGTCATCAGTGCAGGCACGCAAACCAGTGTGCAGGACTATCCCGGCCGCCTCGGCTACTGGGCCGTGGGCGTGCCGCCGTCGGGGCCGATGGACAGCCGCGCGCTGCGCCTGGGCAATCGCCTGCTGGGCAACGCCGAGGGGGCCGCGGCGCTGGAAATCACCATGAGCGGGCCGATATTGCGCTTCAATTGCGTGGCGGTTGTTGCGGTGACGGGAGCGCAAATCCCGCTGCTGTTGAATGATCGAGCAGTGCCAATGAACACCGCGCTGTTGATTGAGGCCGGATCGGTCCTGAGCCTGGGCACCCTCGCCGGCGCCGGTGCGCGCAGTTACCTGTGCCTGCGTGGTGGGCTGCAAGTGCCAGACTACCTGGGCAGCAAAAGCACCTTTACCCTCGGCCAGTTTGGCGGGCATGGTGGGCGCGCTTTACGGGCGGGCGATGTGTTGCATCTGTTGCCGTTGGAAGACCTGAGCGCCGGGCAACAACGGGGCGCGCAAGCGCTGCCCGAGGTCCGCACGCTGCGGGTGATCTATGGCCCCCACGGCGCGCCGGAATACTTCCTGCCGGCGTACATCGACACCTTCTTCGCCACGCAGTGGGAAGTGCATTTCAACTCCAGCCGCACCGGTGTTCGGCTGATCGGGCCAAAGCCTCTTTGGGCACGTACGGATGGCGGCGAAGCGGGGCTGCATCCCTCAAACATCCATGACAACCCCTATGCCATCGGCGCGGTGGACTTCACCGGAGACATGCCGGTGATCCTGGGGCCGGATGGGCCGAGCCTGGGCGGTTTTGTGTGCCCGGTAACGGTGATCGAGGCGGACCTCTGGCAGCTCGGCCAGCTCAAGGCGGGAGACAAGATTCGCTTTGAACCGGTGGACCTCAAGACCGCCCGCGACCTTGCCCTGAAATGGGATCAAACGTGGGAGCCGGGCTTGCCCGCGACGCAGGCGACTCAGTCTCACTGTGCGATTGAATCACCGGTGGTATTGGACATCGGCCAAGCCGACACCCGCCTGGTCGCCCGCCTCGCCGGCGACACCCACCTGCTCCTGGAAATCGGCGCACCCGAGCTGGACCTGGTGCTGCGCTTTCGCGGTCATGCCCTGATGCAAGCCTTGGAAGCCCGCGCACTGCCGGGTGTGATCGACCTGACCCCGGGCATCCGCTCGTTGCAGATCCACTACCAGCCGGAACAACTGCCCCTGGCCGACCTGTTGACACTGATCGGCCACGAATGGACCGAGGTGTGCACCCGGCAAAACCTGCAAGTGCCGTCGCGCATCGTCCACCTGCCGCTGTCCTGGGACGACCCGGCGTGCCAGCTGGCCATCGACAAATACATGACCACTGTGCGCAAGGACGCGCCCTGGTGCCCGAGCAACCTGGAGTTCATCCGCCGCATCAACGACCTGGCCAACCTCGACGAGGTGCGCCACACCGTGTTCGATGCCAGCTATCTGGTGATGGGCCTGGGCGACGTCTACCTCGGCGCGCCGGTGGCCACGCCGCTGGACCCGCGCCACCGGCTGGTGACCACCAAGTACAACCCGGCCCGCACCTGGACCGCCGAAAATTCGGTGGGCATCGGCGGCGCGTATTTGTGCGTGTACGGCATGGAAGGCCCCGGCGGTTATCAGTTTGTCGGGCGCACGTTGCAGATGTGGAACCGTTATCGCGAAGTGGCGGCGTTTGACGGCAAACCCTGGCTGCTGCGCTTCTTCGATCAGATTCGGTTCTATCCCGTGAGCGCGGATGAGCTGGTGCGGATTCGCCGGGATTTCCCCCTGGGACGCTTCGAGCTGAGCATCGAACAAAGCACGCTGAACCTGGCGGATTACCAAGCGTTTCTCGCACGGGAAGCCGCCAGCATCGACGCGTTTCGTGAGCACCAGCAGCACGCCTTCAATGCCGAACGCGAACGCTGGATTGCCAGCGGCCAGGCGCATTTCGACAGCGAGGAGCTCGCGGCGCCAGCGGCGCAAGACACGCCGCTCAAGACCAATGAACACAGCATCGACAGCCCTATCGCCGGCAATCTCTGGCAGGTGCAGGTGAGCGTGGGCGCGCGGGTGGCGGCCGGTGATGTGTTGGTGATTCTGGAGTCGATGAAAATGGAGATCCCCGTGCTGGCGCCCTTTGCCGGAGCGGTGCGGGAAATCCCGGTGCAACCGGGCAGCGGCATTGGCGCCGGGCAACGGGTCGTGGTGCTGGAACGGGACTGACCGGCGCTGTATCGTGCAGGGACTTTCGAGGCCCTGCCCCCACCGACCATGACCACGCCAACCCTTTGCCCCGCCTGTGGTGCCCGCAACGATTGCACCCTGGCCGACCCACGCACCGCCGACCAGCCTTGCTGGTGCTACAGCGTCACCATCGACCCGGCGGTGCTTGAAGCGCTGCCCGATGACGTGCGCAACCAGGCCTGCCTGTGCCCGCGCTGCGCTCAGGTGGATGAGCAGCTTCGCCATGCGCGTTGACCGTTTCCTCAGCAACCTGCCGCGTTTCAATCGCCAGCAAGTGCGCGTGTTACTGGTCGAGCGGCGGGTGACGGTAGATGGCGTGGCAGTCAGTGACCCTCACCATGAAGTACGCGAATTCAGCCGTGTGTGTGTTGACGATGAGGTGCTACAGACAGGCAAACCGGCGCGCTATTTCATGCTGCACAAACCCCAGGGCTGCGTCAGCGCCACCTCGGACCCGCAACACCCGACGGTCCTCGACTGGCTGGATGAACCGGACAAAAGCGAGCTGCATATCGCCGGTCGTCTGGATTTCAACACCACCGGCCTGATGCTGATCACCAACGACGGCCAGTGGTCGCGGCGCCTGACGCAACCGCAGACCAAGCTGCCCAAGGTCTATCGGGTAGAGACGGAGCAGGCCATCGGCCCCGAATACGCGGCAACCTTTGCGGCAGGCGTGTATTTCGCGTTTGAAGACCTGACGACTCAACCGGCCGAGCTGGAGCTGTTGGGGCCACGCCTGGCACGATTGAGCATCATCGAAGGCCGCTACCACCAGGTGAAGCGCATGTTCGGGCACTTCAACAACAAAGTGGTCGGCCTGCACCGTGAGCGAATGGGCCCATTGGTACTGGATGCAGCCCTGGCGCCGGGCGAGTATCGGACGCTGTCCGAGGAAGAAATCCGACAGGTCTGACGACCGTTCGGCCGGTGATGGCAAAAACCCATTTGTGTGACTTGCGGCATCCCCGGTCTACTGCTTGAATCAAATCGTCAGCCAAATTATGACTGACGAGTCGCCTATAACCTCCAAGAAACACCTTGCCCCGCCCGCGCTTGATCTACGGGCCTCCCAGGCAAACAGCCCGCCATAACAACACCCGTCGGCCAGCCGTCATCGGATCGACATGGGCCCTCATCTTCCAGGCGTATGCCTACCTGTCACAAAGCTCGTGCAGAGTGATCTGTGCGCCCTACCCGCTTGCCAGGAGTCTTACGACATGAGGCCAGAAATCGCTGTGTTGGATATACAGGGTCAGTATCGGGTTTACACGGAGTTCTATCGCGCGGATGCTGCTGAAAAGACCATCATCCTGGTCAACGGCTCGATGGCCACCACGGCATCCTTCGCCCAAACCGTGAAAAGCCTGTACCCGCAGTTCAATGTGGTTTTGTACGACCAGCCCTACGCCGGCCGTTCCAAAATCCATAACCGTCATGAGCAGATGCTGACGAAGGAAGTTGAAGGCCAGATCCTCCTGGAACTCATCGACCACTTCGCCGCCGAACACGTGCTGTCGTTTTCCTGGGGCGGAGCCGCCACCCTGGTCGCCCTCGCCGCCCGCCCGCGCCACGTGGAAAAGGCCGTGATCAGCTCGTTCTCGCCGGTGATCAACGCACCGATGCGCGACTACCTCGAGCGTGGCGTCGACTACCTCGGCAACCTCGACCGCGACCGCGTGGGTCACCTGGTCAACAGCACCATCGGTAAACACCTGCCGTCGCTGTTCAAGCGTTTCAACTACAAGCATGTCAGCAGCCTGGCCGAGCACGAATATGGGCAGATGCACTTTCACATCAGCCAGGTGCTGCACAGCGATCGCCTGTGCTACCTCAAGGCCGCGCGGCAAATCGACGTACCGGTGTTGTTCCTGAACGGCGAATGGGACGAATACACCAGCGCCGAGGATGCCACACAGTTCGGCCAATACGTGGCCAAGAGCAGCTTCAGCACCATCCAGGCCACCGGGCACTTCCTGGACATGGAGCACAAGGCGGCGTGCCGGGACACTCGGGAGGCGGTGGTGGGCTTCCTGAAACCTGAGCGCAAGGTCGGCCGATTGCGTTATCACCAAGGCCAGACGCAGCATGCCTTTGCTCTCTGAAATACCGTGCAGGAGCGAGCTTGCTCGCGAAGATCGCCAACGATGACGTGCGCTCCCTGGTTGAACGCGGCGCTCTTGAGTTCTTCGCGAGCAGGCTCGCTCCTACATCGGCTCCGTTCGTCGCCAGGGCAAGTGCCTGCAACTTGCACATTTTTCGAAGAAAAACTTCAAATCCAGGCGCACATCTGGTACAAAGTCAGCCGCTCTGAGCGGGTGTCGTATAATGGCATTACTCCAGCTTCCCAAGCTGATAACGAGGGTTCGATTCCCTTCACCCGCTCCACTCAGACATAGATTCCACGCCAGCAGGGTTTTGGCGGGGAATGCATAAAAAAACCGGTCCTTGGTGGCCGGTTTTTTTATGGGTTTTCCAGAATCAGCTTTTTATTGGGGAACGCCCCTGCTTATTCTTCCTGCTCACCAGCAGCTCAAGCCAGAGCTCGGAATCCTTTTATCAGAGTTGCCGTGGACAATATCAGACGCCTGGGGTTATTCGTTGACGCCACGAAACCCAACTTAGCCTGGTAATAACTCGCAGCCCTCTGATCTTTCGCATCGACGACGACAAATGCTACGCCCGACTGTTTGGACACCGTGTAAACCCGCCTGAAGAAGTCAGACATGAGCCGCTGGCCCAGCCCCACGCCCTGCCTGCTTTTATCAATCGCCAAGCGACTCAAAAGCACCGCCGGCATGGGGTATCCGGGCATTCTTCTTTTTTGGTCTTCATTCAATTCGTCAACTGCAACAGATGCATTGGCCAAAGCGTAGTAGCCCAGCAAAATACCCTTTTCGATATACATGAAGGTTCGAGAAACGTTGCGTTTTTCGTCTTGCCCTGCATGTTGGGCGATATAAGTGTTTAGCGCTGGGTGAATTTCACAATCGAAAGCAGAACGGTCAATCGACTTGTTGAAATCAACGGTAATAAAATCCATTGAGCGGCCTTAGCGCAAGGCGAGCAATTTTTGAAGAGCCTCTGTCGGCTCCGGTGGTGTATCCAACAGTTGGTGTGCGGTACCCGCATCAAGCACAGTGACGCCGTAATGGTCCAAATCAAAAGCCATTTCTTCATGGACGACAGAGCGCACAGCCAGTGCTGCTACAACTTTCTTGAGTTCTGCCAACTCGCGTTCCACATTCGAAAGATGCATAGCACGCATTGAACGAGTCCTAAGCCCACTCGTGCGACTGAGCGCACTACTTGCCAGGCTTTTCGAGGCATGTCGCTCAACCACCGCGTCGGCGTCTGACAAAGCAGCCGACACCTTGTCGGCGGTCAGCTGCGCGCTTTTTGGTTGAACCGGTTTGTTCACGATGCATCCCTCTGTATCAGTGAATCCTAGCACATCCGACTTGACGCCTATCCTCAGGCCTCGTCTCCCGGACTTGCCCCTATTGAGTGAGGTAGAACGCGATACGCACCCATGTTCACTTCGAACGACTTCGCCCATCTGCCACAGACTTTGCACCAAACGATCACATAAGACTTTTTCCACCACTCCTCTCCCCTCTGGTGCTTTGTAAGGCCTGCTCCACCCATTCTCATTTGATCCATGGGGTTAGCAACTGCACGCAGGTGGGCAAGCGGGGTGGCTTTTTTCCGGATACCAGCACGTTCCAGATGCCCTGCATACAGCCGCGGTCAAGCGCAGGTAGTCGCTGGCAAACCATAAGTACCTCGTCCAACACGCACAACACCGACGCTTCCGATGATTGCGTAGGCAATGCCCGAAACTTCAATATCCCTCTCGCACTCAAAAACATGTACAAACAATAAAATATGTACAAGTATCAGACCTGGGCGTTGGCATCGCGCCTCGCACGTTCAAGGAGCCTGGTCATGACGCGTCTATGGGTTTCACTGTTGCTGGCATTGAGTGTGAGCAGTTGCAGCAACGTTGAGGTCGACCACTACGCCGACCAGCAACCGAAACTGGATCTGGAGCGTTTCTTCAGTAAACCCGTGAAAGCCTGGGGCATCTTCCAGAAGCGTTCCGGGGAAGTGGCCAAGCGCTTTGAGGTGAATATTGCCAGCCGGCACGAGGGCAACGCGTTGATTCTGGATGAGCGCTTCCTGTACAGCGATGGCACACGCCAGCAACGGGTGTGGACGCTGACGCCGGACGGCCCAGGGCGCTGGCGCGGACGAGCTGGGGATGTGGTGGGCGAGGCCATCGGCGAAGTAGCGGGTAATGCGCTGCGTTGGCGCTACCGGCTCAATCTGCCGGTGGATGGCTCGGTGTATGAAGTCAGCTTTGACGATTGGATGTACCTGATGGACGAAGACACCTTGATCAACCGCTCGAGCATGTCCAAGTTCGGTGTCGAGTGGGGCCAGGTCACGTTATTCTTTCGTCGCCAATGAACCCCGAGCGAGGGTAAATCATGAATATGCAAATGCTCACCGAGCTGGCCGAGAAAGGCGAAATACGTGAGCTGGAGTTGCTGTCCCTGGAGGGCGGTTTCTATATCGCTCGCATCAGGCTGGAGCACGTCGAGGCGACGTTACTGGACGATCACGGCAAGCCGATGCGCATTGGGTCCACCACGCATTTACGCGACCTGTTGCAGCGGGTTCCGCCGTTTCCTTGCGTACTGGTGCAACACTGCGTTCACGATGAAATGTGCGGCACGCGTGAAGGGCCTATCGGTGCGTTGCGCGTTCCGTTTTCGCTGGCGGCGACACCCTAAATGCTGGCTCCCCTCCCCCGTGGTATGGGCGGCCTGGGAAGGCAAGCCGTTTACACCGTACGGGTGACCTACGCGGCTCGGTCCACGCGGTCCTGAACAGCCTCGACCAGCAGCAGGCCCAGTTCAATCATTTGCTCAATGGCCAGGGCCAGGTAGCGCTGTTGAGAGGGCAGGCTTTCGACGAACTCGTGGGTCATGGCACCTGCACCGGCGATGGTTTCGTAGGCGTTGGCGAGCAGCGCTTGAGTGTCGATTTCGGGACGGACGCTGAACAGTTTTACGGCAGGGTTGCATGAATCAGTACACATCTGTTGATCCTCGTTAGGGACCGCATACCAGAGCTACTAAACAATGGGTGGCGGCTGTACGCAGGTTAGTAGACCGGCGAATCAACGAAACCGGCGCGCCCGAAGACGCCCTGCGTGCAGCCACCATAAGAGCAGCTGTACGTCGTTGATCGTATCGGGCTACTAAACCCGACCGCTGATGGGCAGCGGCTGACGAACCTTAAAGAGGTCGCCCAAGGCGCACAACTCGGACGAGTCTGATCGTTATGTAGGCAATGCCGCAAGGTTAAAACCCATGCTCAAAGCGTGAAGAAATTGAAGCTTTTGGCAACAAATAGCCGTTGAAGACCGTTTGAATTCAATCTACCACCCACATCATTCTCGATAGCCCCACCCCACCAAAAATGCATACGCAGGTTTAATCATGACTCAGCCATTGACCGCTTTCGATCTTGTTGACCTGCTCGACAGCGAGGAAGCCATCCACGAATACCTTTCTCAGGTTATTGCAGAGGGTGATAAATCAGAGCGCCTAAGGGCTGCCGGTTTTGCGGCCAAAGCCCGTGAGAAAATTCGGGCAGAACTGGCGATGGGTGAGTCCAGTCGAGAACCTCAGCCGTTCGACTCCGTGGCATTTAAGCAAAAAATGCCAAGTACTGGAGAGTGAGCCTTTTAAACCTCAACACCGCCCCTCTGCACCACCCACGCCAACGGCAACGTCACACACAACATCCCCGCCAACACCATCACCGCCACCGGCACGCCCAGCGCATCCCCCACTGCGCCAAACACCACCGGCGCCAGCGCGCCCCCCCCAATCGTACCGGTGTAGAACAGCGCAAACGCCTGTTCGCGCTGGCCCGCGCCGGCAAGGTCGGGCACGGCGCCGTACAGCACCGAGGAGGTGCCATTCAGTACCAACCCCAGCAGCGGCAACATCACCATCAACCCGCTCAGCGGCAGATACACCGCCGCGACAATCAGCAGCGCGGTGCTGGCTTCGGTGATCCACACGGTCTTCATCATGCCGATGCGTGCGCCGAGGTAGCCGCAGAGCAGTTTGCCGAAGGCGCCGCCGATGAACAGCAGGGTCAGGGCCAGGCCGATGCCGGCGGTACCGGCGCCTTTGGCTTGCAGCAGAAACGGCAGGAAGGTGAGGAAACCCATGCGCACAGCGCTGTCGAGGGTGCCCATGAGGATCAGCGCGCGCAGGCCGGTGGCAGAGCCGTTGCCGCTGAGGGGCTTGGCTTTTTTCGTGACCGTGGACGCGGATACCTGGGTGGGGATAAGCCACCACAGCAGTCCCGCGGCCGCCAGGCCGAGCAGCCCCAGAGCGGTGGCGCTGGCCTGCCAACTGACCACGGTGAGCAGTAAGCCGACCAGGCCGGGGATCAGGGTTTTGCCGATATCGCCAGAGAAGTTGTACTGCGACAGGGCCTGCTTGACCCCGCCGCCCTCTTCATAGGCATCGGTGATCATCGAGGAAGCCAATGGATGTTGAGTACTGGCGCCGAGCCCACCGAGGAGCAGCGCGAGCAACAAGAGCGTCAACCCGGTGGCTTGGCCCACCAGCAAATAAGCGACGCCCGCGAGCGCGGTACCGCCGATCAGCATCGGTAACCGCCCCCAACGTTTGGCGGCGCGGCTGGCCATGAGTTGACACACGGCCATCGCCCCGGAGTAGGCACCGCGTAACAGGCCGACCTGAGCATAGGACAAGACAAATTGCGCCTGCCAGATCGGCAACAGGACGTAGATGACATCGGTCAGGCCATCATGCACGGCGTGGGCGCTGCAACCGGCGATCAACGCACGGCGGCGGCGGGACGTTTCGCAAGCAGGCAAAGCGACAGTGTCGTTCATGGTGTAGGAATCAGCTCAGGTTTAAGGGGCTTCCAGCCGGTCAAGGCGATCAACAAGGTCAGCAATTGGAAAGCGATGATCAGCACCACGCAGCCGCCCCAGCCCCAGCGATCCCAGATCAGCGCCGGGACGATGGCGCCGCAACTGCCGCCCAGGTAATAACAGGTGAGATACACCCCGACAGCGCCCGTCTTGTTATCGCGCGCGGTGGCGGTGATAAACGCATTGGCGGCAGCCTGGGCCAAGAACACGCCGGTGGAACTGAGCGCCAGGCCCACTACGATGCACCACAGGGACGGCAGCAGGGTCAGGGCCGAGCCACTGACACCCAGCATGGCAGCGACACTGAGCAGTTCGGCGTGAGGGCGAGCTTTGCTGAGGCGCCCGGCGATGGGGATCACGAACAGGGCCAGCAGGAAGACCATGTAAAGCGTCCCCAATGCTGCAGGCCCAAGGTTGAATGGCGGCAGGCCCAAGTACAAACCTGCGTAGGTAAACGCCGCGACTTGCGAAAACAACACGCAGAAACCTACGGCATAAGCGGCCAGCAACGGCCGGCGAAACCCACCTGACGAAGAGCCTTTAGCCTGCTCGGTGCGTGGGCGGTTGTTGGCCGGCAACAAAAACTGGATAAAACCGCCGACCATCAAGCTCAGCACCGCGAGCAACTCAAAGGCTTCGCGCCAGCCTACATATTCGGTCATCACGCCGGTGACGAAGCGCCCGGCGAACCCACCCAATACGGTGCCTGCAACATACAAGCTGGTGACTTCAGTCACCGTGCCGCCCTGCCAGCGATCGCCGATGTAGGCCACGCTGGTGGCGAACACCACCGGAATCAACATGCCTTCGATCAAGCGCCACACCAGCACTTCGGCGAAGCTGTCTGCATAGGCCGTCATCAACGCCGGCACCGCCAACAGCAGCGCAGCCACGGCGATCACCGTGCGCTGTTCGAAGCGCCCGGTCAGACGGCTGACAAACGGCGCCGTGACGGCCACCGCCAGGGTGGTGACGGTAATGCTCCAGCCCGCGACCTTGGCGCTGATATGAAAGTACTCGGCAAACGTCTGGAGAATGCTCTGGGTCGCATAGAGGTTGAGAAACGCCGCGCAGCCACACAGGAACAGGGCAAGGCGGGCACAATGCAGGCGCGGTTTCATGAAAGCTCTCGTTTTATTTTGTGACGCTTTTATAGAATGAGCGGCATGATCGTGACCAATACCGTTTTCCGACCGATCAATACCCAAGGACCAGGATGCTCGACCTACGCAAGCTGCGTTACTTTCTGACGCTCGCCGAAGAATTGCACTTCGGCCGCGCCGCCCTGCGCCTGCACCTCGCCCAGCCGCCGTTGACCCGGCAGATTTCAGCGCTGGAGGCAGAGTTGGGCTTCAAGCTGTTCGATCGCACCAGCCGCACGGTGACGCTCACCGCCCAGGGCCGCTCGTTCCTGCCCTACGCCCGTGGCGTGTTGGAACAGGTTGAGTTGGCACAAGTGATCGCCACTAAATTGGCTGCGGGCACGGCCGGGCAACTGGCGTTGGGCTATGTGAGTTCAATCGCCCTGTCGGACCTGTTCAGCCAAGCGATCCAGGCCTTTGCCCAGCGCTTTCCCGATGTGCAACTGACCCTGGTGGAATGCGCCTCCGGCAGCCTTGGTGCGCAAGTGGCCGACGGGCGGCTGGATATCGGCTTGAGCCGGCTGTTGCCGCAAAACGACGCGGTGCAAGCGCTGTCGTTGGGCGAGGAACGCTTGGTGGCAGCGGTGTCGAGTGACAGCCCGTTGGCCAGCCAGGCCGAAATCAGCCTGGCGCGGCTCAGCGCATTTCCGTTGATTCTGTTCCCGGCCGATTACGGCTCGGGGCTGAACCAGTCCATCGAGCAGTTGTACCGCCACCACGGCGTGCCCCTGTACGCGGGGCCGACCGGGCGGCAGATCACCTCGATCATTGCGCTGGTGGCAGCCGGGCAAGGAGTGGCGCTGGTGCCGGCCTGTACGCAAAGCTTGATGAACAAGGGGGTGACGTATCG
Organism: Pseudomonas sp. G11; assembly: GCF_029457515.1. Lineage (NCBI taxonomy): Bacteria > Pseudomonadati > Pseudomonadota > Gammaproteobacteria > Pseudomonadales > Pseudomonadaceae > Pseudomonas > Pseudomonas sp. G11. The sequence continues at coordinate 1,890,586 of NZ_CP120377.1, read as the reverse complement.
GCCACTGGTGGAGGTGGATGCCTGTGCAAAGTTATTGGTGCTGACGCGCAAGGAGGAGTCGAACCTGTCGGTCCAGGCCTTTATGGCGGTGATCGATGAGGTAGCTGCAACGCCAGCAAAGTCTGAATGCACCCACAAATGAGCACCGTAATACTGTCAACCCGTTAGCCGTGAGAGTGAGATACCCGCAATGCTTGAGCCTGAACAATCCACCCCCAAACCCGTACTGCGCCAGGTGGTCGGTTGGGTGCTGGTTCTGCCCTTCCTGGTCTCATGGGTGAGGCTGCCATTTCCCTTTGGCCTGTTCCTGGCGCTGGGAGTGATTGCAGCGTCGGCCTATGGCGTAAGGTTTGCCTGGCACCACGCCAGTCGACGCGTGACGATGTTCGCGCTGATAGTCACTCTGCTCAATGCCGTTTCATGGGTCATGCTGAGCACCGCCTCAGTACTCATGGCGCTCTACATGCTCGCGCGGCTCTACTGGTGGCCGTATTTCGCCAACTGGCTTTACTGGAATTTTTAGTCTCAAGGCGAATTTGACCGCAAGAAGCGCAGTTTCCAGGCAAGCCGATGGCGCTACAGTAGCGCTGAACCTTTTAACGCCGCCTGTCGAGGAGCCCACTCATGCGCTACGAATACACACTCATGCCCTCCCCCGTCGGCGAGCTCACCCTGGTGGCGCGCAATGGCAAGCTCAGCGCCATCCTGTGGGAATGCGAGCGCGCCAACCGCGTACGCCTGGGTGAATTGCATGAGGCCAATCACAACCCGGTGTTGCTGGAAACCAAGCGCCAATTGCACGAATACTTCGCCGGCAGCCGTCACCGGTTCGAGCTGGAACTGGACTTCACCGGCACCGATTTTCAGAAATCGGTGTGGCAGGCATTGCTGACGATCCCTTTTGGCGAAACCCGCAGCTACAGCCAGATCGCCCAGCAGATTGGCAACCCGAAAGCCGTGCGTGCCGTGGGAGCCGCCAATGGTCGCAACCCGATCTCGATCATTGCTCCGTGCCATCGGGTGATCGGCGCGTCAGGCGGGCTGACCGGATTCGCTGGCGGGCTGGAGGCCAAGCAATACTTGCTCGCGCTGGAAGGCGGCGGCCAGGCCGAACTGGTGTTCTGAAACGCGCCGCGGCAAAAACGTCCCCTTTGTTCAGGAGACCAGTTGTAAAAAGAAATTTCAGCACTGCGCTGCGGTCCATCACTTCATCACCTCCCCTTAAGGAAACCGGTCATGAAATTCTCCGCAGTCTCACAATCCCTGTCCCGCTGGGCTGGCAGTGCCCGGACGTTCTACGCGGCCGTCGCGCTGATTTTCCTGTGGAGCCTGAGCGGGCCGTATTTCCACTACAACGACACCTGGCAACTGATCATCAATACCTCGACCACCATCATCACCTTCCTGATGGTGTTCCTGATCCAAAACACGCAAAACCGCGATAACGACATCCTGCACATCAAGATCGATGAACTGCTGCGCGTGTCCAAGGACGCGCAAAATGCCGTGTTGAGCCTGGACGGCCTGGACCGCAAAGAACTGGAAAAGCTACGCCAGGAATACCGCAGCATTGGCAAAACCGGCAGCGTCAGCCTGAACAGCAGCTGCGGTCACGCTGCCGACGATGCGGCCCCCACCAAGACCGATTTGAACCAGGCATGAAAAACGGCGGTAGGATCAGCTCCAACCGCCGTTTTTCCTAAGCAGTAAAGGCCTCAACCATCGCCTTGATGACCTTTGCCGTAGGTGGATGCCAGGGCACGAGCCTTTTGCAGGCGCTCTTCCAGCTTGGGCAGCGTTTCATCCACCAGCGCTTTTATTTCCGGGACATCGGACGCGGCGCCTTCGCGCTTGAACAGGGCGATGGCCTCTTCGTTTTCCTTGACCTGTTGTGCGGTGTAGGCGGCGTCGAAGGAGTCACCCTCCTTGAGTTCGGGCATCAGGGTTTCAGCTTTGTCGACGATCTTCTCCCGTGGGGCCACCGGCAAGTCGAGCTTCTTGGCAATCGCCGCCAAATGTTGGTTGGCCAGGGTGCGCTCGTTGATCACCTCGATGGTGTAGTCCTTGATTTCCTGGGACGAGGTTTTGGCGTGGGCCATGCGACTGGTCTCGATATCGGCCATACCTTTGGCCGAAGCCTGCTCGATGAACTCAGCAGGCGACTGGGCGAAAGCATTGCTGGCGCCGAGGCCCAGCAGCATCGCGAAACTGGCGGTGCGTAACCGGATAGCCACTCGGCTCATGATAGGTTCCTCCAGGGCAAAAATAGGTGCGGGGGGAATACACCCCACCCTGGATTCGAATTTTCCGGGCGGCAAAGGTTTAGAAAAAACTTGCCGTTGCGACGAACGGTCGTCGCCACCTCAAGCCGGTTTGCTGCCAAACAGCCCCGGTAACGCATGGGCCAGGGCGTTTATAGCAAAGCCGATGAACATCACGCCGCACAGTCGGGTGATCAGGATTTCATGGCGTTGATACACCGTGCGCACCCGTTGGGCACCCACCACACCGATCAGAATGGCATAGGCCAGCAGGCCACCGACGAAGCTCAGGAAGATCAACGAAGGCAACATCGACCACGTCAGCAACTCGGCACGGCTGGAGAGCAGCGCAGTGAACGTGGCCACGGCCACCGGGTAAGCCTTGGGGTTGGTCAGGCCGAACACAATACCGTGCCAGAACGGATGGCGCGCCGCGCCCTGGGGGGCATCGCCGTTGCGACGCTGGGTCCGAATCGCGCGCCAGCCGAGCCAGAACAGGTACAGGCCGCTGAGCACGCCCAGCACATCGAACGCGCTGCTGCCGACTTCCCGCGCGCCGACAATCGCCACCAGCGCGGTGCTGCACCACAGCACATCGCCCAGCAGGTGCCCGCAGAGGAACCCCGCCCCGGCCCGGCGACCACGAGCGGCGCCGATGCCGAATACGGCCAGTACCCCCGGCCCCGGCGTAATCCCGTAGATAAAACCCGAAGCGAGCACAGCGAACAGCAAGGAAAGGGTCATGGGCGCGACTCTGACAGAGGATGTGAAGGTGGCTGGATTCTGCACGTTCCAGTACTAAGGGTAAAACTTCATGCCGACATAGGGTTTGTCGCGGCAGGCTTGCAGGCGCGAGGCCAGGTCGCCCACATGGGCTTCAAGCTTGTGGCCGTCGGGGTCGAGAAAATAGAACGAGGCGCCTTCGCTGCGGTTGTCGCGCCACGCCTGTACGTTGGCGGCGCACAGGCGCTCGACCAGTGCGGTGAAATTTGACGCTGCGACGGTAAACGCAGCGTGGGTGTAGTCGGCCGCCGGATTCGAGTCGCGTAAAGGATCGAGGGACAAACAGAGCCATAGGCCCGGCAATGACAAATAGGCGCCGCTGTCCCAGGTGGCCTCCAGCTTCAGTTGCAACAGCCCATGGTAGAAGCTGACGCTGCGAGGCAGATCGGTGACGGCCAGGGTCAGGTGGTTGAGGCCGGTGAGCATGTTGTTTCGTCCCTGTTAGCGGTGGTTTTCGGACAATACACCCTGCATTTGGTCTTTCAACCACTGCAATCCCGAATCCCCGCCCCGCCGCCCATGCCACACCAGCTCAAAGGCAAACGAGGGAATAGGAAACGGCGGCGGCACGGTCAGCAGGTGCCGATGGTCGATGTTGAGCAACCCCCGCGATGACACCGTCAGGATCAGGTCCGTGCCGCGAATCAACTGCGGTGCCACGCCCCAGTGCGGCAGGCTGATCGCCACATGCCGCCGCTCACGAATCGCCGTCAACGCGCGCTCGATTTCCGGCGTGCCGCTGCCGCGCATTTCCAGCAACACATGGGGCCGCGACAGGTAGGTAGGCAAGTCGAGGATACCGCTGTCCGGCAGGCTGTCGCGGTCCACCAGGCAGGTGTAATGCTCTTCGAACAACGGCGAGCTGCGCAGTTCGGCGGGCATGTCGGGGAACACGCCAGCGGCCAGGTCGAGGTCGCCATTGAGCACGCCCTCCACCATGCCTTCGCGGCTGGCCTGGACAATCTGCAGGTCGATACCCGGCGCTTCGTGACGCAAGGCTCGCACCAGCCCCGGTAGGAAAATCGCCGCGCTGTAGTCCGACATCGCCACGCGAAACCGGCGCTTGGCCGAGGCCGGGTCAAACTGATTCGGTGCCAGCAGTGCCTGCACCTGGGCCAGGGCCTCGGCCAACGGAGTCGCCAATTCCTGCGCGCGGGCAGTCGGCACCAACGTGCCCCCCTGGCGCACCAGCAAGGGATCACCGAGCACATCACGCAAGCGCGCCAACGCATGGCTGACCGCCGGCTGGCTCAGGTGCAGGCGCGCCGCCGCACGGGTGACGTGCTGCTCGGCAAGCAAGGCGTCGAGGATCACCAACAGGTTGAGGTCGATGCGCCGTAGATCATTCATCAGCTGCATGCCTGGCATAAGGAATTGGAATTTAAATTTGCGTGACGAATAGCCTAGAGTCCAGCAAAACCTCTGGGAGATTCGACATGACGACGTTGCATTGGGCTGGTTTGTTGCTATTGGCGGTGATTGCCGGGGCGGTGGTGCCGTTTCAAAGTGCGATCAATGCCAACCTCGGTCGCGGTCTCGGCCACCCGCTGTGGGCGACGCTGGCGTCGTTGCTGGTGAGCATTATCGTGCTGCTGCCGGTGATCGTCGCACTGCGCCTGCCGTTGCCGAACCTGGCGTTTATCAGCAAGGCACCGCTGTGGACGTGGGCCGGTGGCGCATTGGGTGTGTGCTTTATCTCGCTGGCACTGATACTGCTGCCCAAACTGGGTGCGTCGGGGTTTATTGCCCTGGCCATGGCCGGGCAGATTCTAGCGTCGCTGCTGCTGGATCACTTCGGCCTGTTTGGCCTGGTAGAACGGCAACTGACCACGCCCCGGGTGCTGGGAGCGCTCTTGTTGATAGGCGGCGTGGCGTTGATCCAGTTCAGTGCCACACCCGCCCGCACACTGGTGACGGCAGGCTGATCCGCACGGGTGCACAGGGCTCAGGGTGTATCGCGAGCCAGTCGATTGATCTCGGCCTGTTCCACCACCGCTTGCGGCGCGCCGTTACGCACCGCCGCCAGCATCGCCCGCCCCACGGTCTCGGTGCTGACCACCCAGCCCGGCTTGATCCCACGCACCACCGACAGCAACGGCCCGAGGACCGTGTAGAACAACTGGTACAACGGCGTCTTCGAGCGCACGCCATGCAACGGTTGGATCACCCCCGGCCGGAACAGGTACACCGCCTTGAACGGCAGGCGCAGCAAGGCGTTCTCGGTCTTGCCCTTGACCCGCGCCCACATCGACTTGCCCGCCTCGGAACTGTCGGTACCCGCGCCGGACACGTAGATAAAGGTCATCTGCGGATTAAGCCGAGCCAGGGTACTGGCGGCGACAAGGGTGAGGTCATAGGTGAGGTGGGTGTACTTGGTTTCATTCATGCCCGCCGACGAAACGCCGAGGCAGAAGAAGCAAGCATCAAAACCTTGCAACAGGTTTTCCAGGGGTTGGAAATCCAGCATGTCGCTGTGCAACACCTGATGCAGCTTGCCGTGCTCCTGGGCCAGCGGCGTGCGGCCGACGGCCACGACTTCCTGCACATCCGCGGCCAGCAGGCACTCACGGAGGACGCCCTGGCCGACCATGCCGGTGGCGCCGAATAACAAGACTCTCATAAGGTTTACCTTCAATGGCCTGCCATCAACGGCACGCTAAAGACAAATACACTAACAGCTTGTAGCGTGCTGCCAGTAGCTTAGCGCCCAAATAGGAATCGTCCGTTCTTGAAACGCACCACCACCCCGCCCTTGCTTGCAGCGCGGCCCTCCTTGCCCCAGTCGGCATCAGCCGCTATTTGCACGCGGCATCGGCGCAAGGCTCAGGCGATGGGGCGATCATGGTGTTCAACACCCGCGCACCGTTGATTTTGCAGGGGCGTATCGGGTAGAGACGTTGATGCTCAATCACTTCGTCGCGCCCACGGGGCGGCTGAAGACGATGAGTGGGGGCATGGCGAGCCTGCTGGTGACAGTTAAGAGATAGAACGAGCAAACAGTGACCTGTGGCGAGCGGGCTTGCCCTAATGCCGTTCAGTTAAGGTTTTTTTGTAGGAGCGAGGGGGACGCCTAGTTCTTGCTCGCGAAGAACTCACAGACGCCGCGTTCATTCAGGAAACACGCGTTATCGTTGACGTTTTTCGCGAGCAAGCTCGCTCCTACAGAAGGCGATGTCCGCTTAACTGAACGGCATTAGGGCTTGCCCAAAGGGCAAGCCCGCTCGCCACAGCAAGGATCAGAATGCGCTGCGGAAGATCTCCTCGATCTGACGCTGATCAGCCCGTCGTGGGTTGGTCAGCCCACAGGCATCCTTCAATGCATTGGCCGCCAGCAGCGGGATATCCTGCAACTTGGCCCCCAGCTCACGCAGGCCCGCTGGGATTTCGACGTCCAGGGCCAATGTACGAATCGCGGCAATGGCAGCCTGGGCGCCCTCTTCCGCACAGCCCCCCTTGATGTCCGCGCCCAGTGCACGGCCGACATCGCTCAGGCGCTTGGCGCTGACGCTGGCATTGAAGCTTTGCACATGGGGCAGCAACACCGCGTTGCACACGCCGTGGGGCAGGTCGTACAGGCCGCCCAGTTGGTGGGCCATGGCATGCACGAACCCCAGGGAAGCATTGTTGAAGGCCATGCCGGCGAGGAACTGGGCATACGCCATGTTTTCCCGCGCGGCTTTGTCAGTACCGTCGCGTACGGCCAGGCGCAGGTTGGCGCTGATCAGCTCGATGGCCTTGATCGCGCAGGCGTCGGTGATCGGCGTGGCGGCCGTGGATACGTAGGCTTCGATGGCGTGGGTCAACGCATCCATGCCGGTGGCGGCGGTAAGCCCCTTGGGCATGCCGACCATCAGCGAGGGGTCGTTGACCGACAGCAGCGGCGTGACGTTGCGGTCGACGATGGCCATTTTCACGTGGCGGGTTTCGTCGGTGATGATGCAGAACCGGGTCATCTCGCTGGCGGTGCCGGCGGTGGTGTTGATGGCCACCAGTGGCAGTTGCGGCTTGCTGGATTGGTCGACCCCTTCATAGTCGCCGATATGCCCGCCGTTGGTGGCGCACAGGGCGATACCCTTGGCGCAGTCATGGGGCGAACCACCGCCCAGGGACACGACAAAATCGCAGGCACTTTGCTGCAACAGCGCCAGGCCTTTCTCGACGTTTTCCACATTGGGGTTGGGCTTGGCGCCATCGTAGATGACCGAGTCGATGTCCTGCATCGCCAGTTTCTCGGCGATCATGCTGGCCACGCCGGCCTTGGCCAAGCCGGCGTCGGTGACGATCAGGGCCTTGCGAAAACCGTAGTTGCGGATGGCAACCATCGCTTCGTCGAGGCAATCAGTGCCCATGATGTTGACGGCGGGAATGAAGAAGGTACTGCTCATGGCGAATCCTCAGAGGCGTTATGCCGACAGAATCCACTGAGAGCGCATGGTGCACCTTGACCAGGATCAACCCTCGCTCATGATAAAGTCTGCGTCCAGCCGATTTCGAGTAGACCCACCGCGATGAAGGATTTCCAGGATATTGACGCCCACCTTGAAGACTGGAGCGCGCTGCGCAGCACCATCGACTTCAGTGGGATTCTGATCGGCAACGGCGCCAGCCGGGCGATTTGGGAGGACTTTGCCTACGACTCGCTGTTCGAAAACGCCCGCACCGTCGAAGAAAAACCCCTGAGCCAATCCGAGCTGAGTGTGTTCGACGCCCTGCAAACCCGCAGCTTCGAACAGGCCCTGGGCGCCTTGAAAACCACCAGCCGGGTCAACAAGGCGCTGGCCGTCAGCTCGGCGGCGCCGCGCAATCGCTATTACGCAATCAAGGAAGCGCTGATCAACACCATCCACGCCGTGCACATCCCATGGCGCCTGGTGCAGCCGTCGACGCTGGCGACGATCAACGCCGAGCTGGCCAGCTACCCCACGGTCTTCACCAGCAACTACGACCTGCTCAACTACTGGGCGATCCTGCACACGCCGGGCATCGACGACCTGTTCCGCAGCGCCGACGCCAGCTTCGACCTGCGCAATACCCGCACCGATGCACCACGCATTCTCTACCTGCACGGCGGCCTGCACCTGGTGCGCAACCTCGACGGCACCGCGCGCAAATTGCCGAGCACCGACAGCACCCTGCTCAGCAGTTTCGCGATCAACAACACGATCAAGACCCTGGACGATGTGCCGTTGTTTGTCAGCGAAGGCAAGGTGCAGGAGAAGCTCAAGACCATCCGCAGTTCGGATTACCTGTCGTTCTGCTATGAGCAGTTGCTCACCCATGCCGGCGCGCTGTGCATCTTCGGCCACGACCTGGGGCCGCAGGATAAACACCTGGTGGATGCGATTCGCCAGGCCAGCCCGACCACTCTGGCGATCTCGGTGTCGGGACGCAGCGACGGGTTCATTCGCCAGCAGAAGCGGCGGTATTCGGAGTTGTTTGACGGCAGCGGCGTGGAGCTGAAGTTTTTTGCGGCGCGCACGCATCCGTTGGGTCATCCAGCACTGTCGGTACCGGTGGAACGCTGAGCAACCTATGGGACGGAGCTGGCCCCCCGCCCACATTGATCGCCTTTCAAGCCGTCAGCGCGGTCACTCTTCAGCGCTGTGCACCACCACCAACAACTGCGCCTGCACATCCCCCACCGAGCGAAGCCGATGGGGCTTCTGTGCATTGAAATGCAGGGCATCGCCCCGCTCCAGGATCACCCGTTCATTCATGAAGTCCACTTCCACCTGGCCTTCATGCACGAACAGGAATTCCTCCCCCACGTGTTCCTTGAAGGTCTTGTCGGTGAACTCCGCCGGCGGGTAAATGATGAAAGGCAACAGGCTGCGTTCACTGACCTGATGGGCCAGCACCGCATAACCCGGCGCGGTGTCGGGCCGCTCATGGCTGCGCACCAGGCTGTAACTGTCGAGACTGACGCTGTCTTCGCTGAACAGTTCTTCCACTTTCACGTTCAACGCTTTGGCCAGTTTCAACGCAGCGGCAATCGACGGTGTGTTGAGCCCGCGCTCGACTTTCGACAGATAACTCTTGGTCATCCCGGATTTTTCGGCCAGGTTTTCCAACGTCACGCCGAGTTTTTTTCTCAATAATTTCAAACGGATAGACATGCGCTGCGGTTAATCCATGCAGAAAGCGAAGAGCTGTGCTTGCTAATGACACAAAGTGTCATATAGCATCTTTAGTGTCATTTGCCTCACCCAACGACCTTGCGAGCAGCGGGGGACCAGCAAATCCGACGTCCATTGAACCACCCAAAGGACACCGATATGGCCAAGACATTAGCACTCCCCAAAGACCAACTGGTCAAGCAAGCGCTGATCCAGATGCAAAACACCCTGGCGGATAATACGTGGACCGACCGGCAAAAGCTGGCGCTCACATGTCGCATCCTCTTCGAATACGGCCACGACTCCGGCCTGGCCGGGCAGATCACCGCGCGCGGGCCCACGCCTGGCACCTATTACACCCAGCAACTGGGCCTGGGCTTTGACGAAATCACCGCGAGCAACCTGCTGCTGGTCAACGAAGACCTCGAGGTGCTGGAAGGCCACGGCATCCCCAACCCGGCCAACCGTTTTCACACCTGGGTCTACCGTGGAAGGCCGGATGTGAACTGCATCATTCACACCCACCCGACGCACATCGCCGCCCTGTCGATGCTGGAAGTGCCGCTGCAGGTATCCCATATGGACCTGTGCCCGCTGTACGAGGACTGCGCGTTCCTGGAAGCCTGGCCAGGGGTGCCGGTGGGCAATGAAGAAGGGGAAATCATCACCACGGCACTGGCTGACAAGCGCGCGATTTTGCTTTCGCACCACGGCCAGTTGTCGACCGGGGCAAATATCGAGGAAGCCTGCGTGATCGCGCAGTTGATCGAGCGTGCGGCCAAGTTGCAATTGCTGGCGATGGCCGCCGGCACCCTCAAGCCGATCCTGCCGGCATTGGGACGCGAGGCCCATGACTGGATCTCAAAGCCCAAGCGTCATGGCGCTGCGTTCAATTACTACGCCCGGCAGAACCTGCGCAAGCACGCCGACTGCCTGAATTGATTGCCCTTTTTCGACCGGAGACCTCCCATGTCCAGCCCAACCATTCACGGCATCATCGGCTACACCATCACCCCATTCAGCACCGACGGCCAACGCATTGACCTCGACGCCCTGGGCCGCTCCATCGACCGCTTGATCGCCAGCGGCGTGCATGCCATCGCGCCTTTGGGCAGCACCGGTGAAGGCGCTTATCTGAGCGAGGCCGAGTGGGACGAAGTCAGCGCCTACAGCCTGCAAAAAGTCGACAGGCGCGTGCCCACGATTGTCAGCGTGTCCGACCTGACCACCGCCAAGGCCGTACGCCGCGCGCGTTACGCCGAGGCCCATGGCGCCGATGTGGTGATGGTGCTGCCGGCCTCGTACTGGAAACTCAGCGAGGCGGAAATCCTCGCCCACTACGCCACGATTGGCGACAGCATCGGTTTGCCGATCATGCTCTACAACAACCCGGCTACCAGCGGCACGGACATGTCGGTGGACTTGATCCTGCGCATTATCAAACAGGTCGCCAACGTCACCATGGTCAAGGAGAGCACCGGGGATATTCAGCGCATGCACCAGTTGCACCAGCGCAGCGACGTGCCGTTCTACAACGGCTGCAACCCGTTGGCACTGGAAGCCTTCACGGCCGGGGCCAAGGGTTGGTGCACGGCGGCGCCAAACCTGATCCCGCAACTGAACCTGGATTTGTATGCGGCAGTGTTGGCCAATGACCTGAGCAAGGCGCGCGAACTGTTTTATCGGCAGTTGCCGTTGCTGGAGTTCATCCTCAAGGGCGGGTTGCCGGCGACGATCAAGGCCGGGTTGCGCTTGACCGGGTTGGAGGTGGGTGATCCCCGCTTGCCGGTATTCCCGTTGGGCGAGGCCGGAATCGAACAGCTGAAAACATTGCTGCGCTGACGCCGCGATCCAATGTGGGAGGGGCTTGACCCAGTGCCAGTCAATTAAGAGATAGAACGAGCAAACCGTAACCTGTGGCGAGCGGGCTTGCCCCGCGTTGGGCTGCGAAGCGGCCCCAAAACCTGGCGATTCAATATGCCTGGATAAACTCGGGGGCCTTATTGGGGCTGCTTCGCAGCCCAACGCGGGGCAAGCCCGCTCGCCACAACAGGCCCGCTCGCCACGACAAGCGCGGTCACCACAACAAGCTCGCTCGTCACAGTTACAGTGTTCCTCCTCAACTGACTGGCAAGCCCCCTCCAACATTTTAAATAGAGACAAATGATAATGATTCTCGATAGAATTCACGACTTTTCCACGTCGTGCTTCGTCAAGAAGGATATCCATGTCTCGTCCCAAGCCCGACCCGTTGTCGGCCGATGCCTTTCGCGGGTTTTATGCAGACATTCTGTATTTCCTGCGCAAACGCACGGACAACGCCAGCGACGCGGCCGACATGACCCAGGATGTCTTTACTCAGTGGCTGGACTACCGCGACCGCGCCAAGGTCGAGCAGCCACGGGCGTTTCTGTTCCAGATGGCGCGCAACCTGCTGCGCGATCATTGGCGCAAACAGAAGGTACGACAAACCGTCCACGCCGATCAGGCCGAAAAGGATGCCGAGCCGGTCATTGACGAGCAGAACGACCCCATGGTCGCCGCACAACGCCTGCAACGCCTGGAACAGTTGAAAGAAGTCCTCGCCGAGCTCTCGCCGCGCAGGCGAGAAGCCCTTATGCTGCACCGCTTCGAAGGCCTGAGCCAGGTACAGATCGCCGAGCGCATGGGCATTTCGACCAGCATGGTGGAAAAGCACATCGCCTTTGCCCTGCTGCATTGCAAGCGACGCCTTCAACCCGACCTCGGCACGGAGCAGCCCGAATGAACCGCCTGAGCGACATCGACGCCCTGGACATCGAAGCGAGCGACGCCATCGATGCCCAAGCCGCCAGTTGGTTTGCACGCAACCGTAGCGATGCGGGGCGCGCCGACCGCAAGGCTTTTGCCGCCTGGCAAGCCGTGCCGGCCCACGCCCGCGCCTATGCCGAATTCGAGCAGCTGTGGGCGGACCTCGCCCAGTTGCAGCAACGGAGCAAACCCGTGGCGCTGCCCCCGCGCAAACCAGCCTTCTGGCGCCCGGCCCTCGCCGCCGCCGCCGCCGTGCTCTGTGCCGTACTGGCCACGCATCTGGGTGCACCGCGCGAGTTGTATCACAGCCAGGTCGCGGCCCACGCCAAGGGCGTGCGTACCCTGGACCTGCCCGATGGCAGCACCTTGTATGTGAATGCCAACACCCGCCTGCGCGTCGACTTCACCGCCCACCAACGCATCATCCATTTGGACAAGGGCCAGTTGTATATCGAGGTCGCTGCTGACAAGGAACGGCCGTTGTTCGTACAAGCCGGCGAAGCGAATGTGCGGGTGGTGGGCACGGCTTTTGATGTGCGCCGCAGCCCGCAGCAACTGGTGGTCAGCGTCGCCCATGGCCAGGTCGCCTTCGAGCCGGACGCCAAAAACGCCGTCACCTTGCTCGGCGCCCAGCAACGCGCCATCTACCACTACGCCAAGGGCACCGTGCAGCAACAACCCCTCACGTCCGAAGACGTGGCCGACTGGCGCAGTGGACACCTGTCGTTCCGCAACCGCGAGCTGGCCAGCCTGATCGATGAACTGAGCCTTTACCGCCCGCAGGCACCGTTGCAGGTGAGCAATGCAGTGGCACACCTGAAGGTCTCGGGCAATCTCGATGTGAATGATCCAGACGCCTTACTCAATGCCCTGCCCGCCCTGCTGCCGGTAAAAGTCATGGCTTCAGCCGATGGCGTGATAAGCATTGAGCCGAGCAAATAATACAAAAACCGTACTTGAGAATATTTTGCATTTGCACGTGTGGTTTTTTTAGCCTGCCCCGTCTTCCTCCCGACTGTGTTTGATACGCACACCTTTTTGGCTATTTGGCCACCCGGGGGATTTCATGTTTCGCGCGCCTTGCCACGCTTCGCACCTGTTGCTTCAACCGACCCTGCTTGCCACCTGCCTGGCGTTCAGCCTCACAGCCCAGGCCGAGTCGTTCACGCTGCACCTGCCGGCCCAGTCGCTGGCCACGTCACTGAGCGAGGTGGCGCAGCAGACGAAGATCCAGCTGCTGTTCGATGAAACACTGCTCAAGAACGTGCAGGCACAGGCCCTCAATGGTGACTTCACCCCGGAAGTGGCGATCCGCACCCTGCTGGCCCCTGGTGAGTTCACCCTGATCAAGGTCGGCACTACCTACGTCGTACGCCCCGATGCGGGCAAGACTACCCAGAGCGGCGCGATCCAGCTGGACACCTTGAGCGTGATCGGCACGGGCAATGAAGTCGACTCCAGCACCGTGAACCGCTCCACCCTGAGCCAGGCCGACATCGACCGCTACCAAGCCAATAACATCCCCAGCCTGTTGCAGACCCTGCCAGGGGTCAGCCAGGGTGGCTCGCTGAAACCCGGTGGCCAGACCATCAACATCCGTGGTTTCGGCGATGCCGAGGATGTACCGATGACCGTCGACGGTGCCACCAAGAGCGGCTTCGAGCGCTACCAGCAAGGCACGGTATTTATCGAACCCGAGCTGATCAAAAGCATCGAGGTCGAGAAAGGCCCCAATTCGCCGTTTACCGGCAACGGCGGTTTTGGCGGCACGGTCAACATGACCACCAAGGACGCCCCGGACTTGCTCAAGGACGGTCGCAACAGCGGTGCGATGCTCAAGTACGGTTACTCCAGCAACGACCATGAACAGGTCTATAGCAGCGCCGTGTATGGCCGCACCGACGATGGCCGGTTCGATGCGCTGGCTTACCTGACCCAACGCGACGGTGGTGACATGAAGGTGGCCGCCAAGCTGCCCAATGAGAACAACCAGTACCCGATCAACCCCCAACGCCTGCCTAACACCGCCCAGGACGTGGACGGCAAGCTGTTCAAGGTCAATGCCCACTTCACCGATGAACACAGTCTCGGCCTGTCGTACTCGCGTTCCCACAGCAATCGCTGGACACCCTTTTCCGCCGCGAGCTACCCGACACCGCCGACCCAGGCCAACATCAACCGCTACGGCTACGAAGGCGCGTTGAAGCGCTTTCTGGCACACCGCGACACCGTCGACACCACCTGGTCGGGCAAGTATGAATACCAACCCTTGGACAACCCGCTGGTGGACTTGACCGTCAAGTACTCTCAGTCCAACACCGAGCAGACTGACGAGCGCGACGCCACGGCGTTTTTCCAGTTGGCCACGGGTGGGCGCAAGATGGACACGTCCTACACCGACAAGAACCTCGACATCCGTAACGTCAGCCTGTTTGACACCGGGCCGTTGCAGCATGCGGTGACTATCGGTGGGCAGTTGCGCAAGCACATCCGCGAAACCGAGATGTGGATGCCAGGCACCACCTACAACACGCCACGCTACAACTATGGGCACTTTCAACCGGGCTTCATGCCCCACGGCAAGGTGGATACCAACAGTTTCTTCATCCAGGACGCGGTGACCCTGGGCGATGTGACGATCACCCCGTCGCTGCGCTACGACCATGTACGCAATCGCGGCGAGGCCAACGATGCACCGTACTACAGCAACCCCGACCCCGCCGTCGGCCATGACTACAGCGATCGCACCTACACCGGCTGGTCGCCGCGCCTGGCGTTGTTCTGGACGGTGACCCCGAACGTCGGCCTGTTCGCCAACTGGAGCCAGACCTGGCGGGCGCCAGTGATCGACGAGCAATACGAAGTGCAGGGCCTGGGCAACCGCACAGCCACCAGCGTCGACCTCGACCCGGAGCGCATCACCTCGATCACCCTGGGTAACATCACCCGCTTCGACAACCTGATCGCCCAGGACGACAACCTGCAACTGCGCACCACTCTGTTCCACAACAAAGTCGAAGACGAAATCTTCAAGGCCACGGGCGTGGGCTGCCAGAACCAGGCCATCAACGGCGGCACAATTGCCAACGCTTGCCCACCGGGGGCGATGTCCAACTACCGCAATATCGGCGCGCTGACCATCAAGGGCTTCGAGTTCGAAACGCTCTATAACTCCACCTACCTGTTCGGCTCGGCATCGTTCGCCTATGCCACCGGCCAACACGAGGGTGCCTATACCAACCCTTGGGGCCCGGATGTGGCGGCCCGCGATATTCCGCCGACCAAGTGGGTGCTGGTGGTGGGGACCCACATCCCGGCCTGGGATGCCCAGGTGGGGTGGACGGGGCAGTTCATCGGCGCAACCACTCGCCTGCCCAGCGACAAATACTCCGGCGGCCCCGGCAGCAGTGTCGGCGACTTGTTCTACGACCAGTATGGCAATAAGCGCTACAACACCCAGGGCCTGTTCGCGAAATGGGCACCGCAACAGGCTTACCTGAAAGGCACCGAGGTGAACTTCACCGTGGACAACCTGTTCAACAACAACTTCCGTCCGGCGCTGAGCGGTGATCGTGCCTACACCAAAGGACGCGATGCCAAGATCAGCGTCACACGTTTCTTCTGAAGACTGGCACTGCAACTGTGGAGAGCGGGCTTGTTGTGAAGAGCGGGCCTGTTGTGGCGAGCGGGCTTGCCCCGCGTTGGGCTGCGGAGCAGCCCCATTACAGGCGATGTGTTTTTAACTGACACACCGCGGTGCCTGGTTTTGGGGCCGCTTCGCAGCCCAACGCGGGGCAAGCCCGCTCGCCACAGGTGACCTGTTTGCCCGTTCCATCTCTTCCACAGATGACCGTTTGCCCGTTCCATCTCTTCCACAGGTGACCTGTTTGCCCGCTCTATCTCTTAACTGACTGGCATTAGGGCTTGCCCGCGATACAGGCGACGCGGTTTATCAGTAAGTCTGCGGTGCGCCCATCGCAGACTCACTGAAACTCGACAGCGCCCACACAACAGCAACTGTACGGATAAATCCGCACCCAGCTGTAGGCCCGCAATCGCCGGGGGTTGTGGCTAGATGGGCTTCCCTTGAAGCCCTCTAGATTTCGGTTCTCCCCATGAGCTCGCGCGAAAACACCGGCATGGCCCTCGGCCTGCTGGGCGTCATCATCTTCAGCCTGACCCTGCCCTTCACCCGCATCGTGGTGCAGGAAATCCACCCGTTGCTCAACGGCCTGGGCCGTGCGTTGTTCGCGGCGATTCCGGCGGCGGCGCTGTTGCTGTGGCGCCGCGAGCGTTGGCCAACCTGGCGCCAGGTGCGCGGTTTGTGCCTGGTGATCGCAGGCGTGATCCTCGGTTTCCCGGTGCTGTCAGCCTGGGCCATGCAAACGTTACCGGCCTCCCATGGCGCGCTGGTCAACGGCCTGCAACCACTGTGCGTGGCCTTGTATGCAGCGTGGCTGTCCCATGAGCGGCCGTCGAAAGCCTTCTGGGCCTGCGCCGCACTGGGCAGCGCGTTGGTATTGAGCTATGCGCTGATTACCGGTGCCGGCAGCATTCAAGCCGGCGATCTGTTGATGCTCGGTGCCATTGCGGTGGGCGGCCTGGGTTATGCCGAAGGCGGTCGGCTGGCCAAGGAGATGGGCGGGTGGCAGGTCATCTGCTGGGCGCTGGTACTGTCGACCCCGGTGCTGATCGGCCCGGTGTGGTACCTGGCGGCGCAGCACCAGGGCGCGATTTCGATGCGCACCTGGTGGGCGTTCGGCTATGTGTCGCTGTTCTCGCAGTTCCTGGGATTCTTTGCCTGGTACGCCGGGTTGGCCATGGGCGGCATTGCGCGGGTCAGCCAGATTCAGCTGCTGCAGATCTTCTTCACCATTGCATTTTCGGCGTTGTTCTTTGGGGAACATATCGAACCGATTACCTGGGTGTTTGCCTGTGGGGTGATCGTGACGGTGATGCTGGGGCGCAAGACGGCGGTGCAGGCTGCGCCAGCCCCCTGTAGGAGCGAGCTTGCTCGCGAAGGTCGCTAACGATAACGCGGGAAACCTGAAAGCCTGCGGTGCTCTCAGGCTTTTCGCGAGCAAGCTCGCTCCTACAGGGGGCGGCGGTCAGATCAGGTAGCCATCCGCGCGCAGCAGGGTTTCCAGGCAGTGTTCGGAGATGTGATAGAACGCCTTCAACTCCTGGATTCTCTCCAGCAACTGCGCATTGTCCAGCGGTTCGGCGCGCTTGACCGCCAGGATCATCTTGTTCTTGTTGGTGTGTTCCAGGGAGATGAACTCGAACACCTTGGTCTCATAACCACAGGCTTCAAGGAACAAGGCGCGCAGGCTGTCGGTGACCATTTCCGCCTGCTGGCCCAGGTGCAACCCGTATTGCAGCATAGGCTTTAACAGCACCGGGCTCTGGATCTGCAGGCGAATCTGTTTGTGGCAGCACGGCGAGCACATGATGATCGACGCACCGGAACGAATACCGGTGTGGATGGCGTAATCCGTGGCGATGTCGCAGGCGTGCAGGGCGATCATGACGTCCAGCTCGCTCGGTGCCACGCTGCGCACGTCACCGCACTTGAACACCAGCCCTGGGTGGTCCAGGCGCGCAGCGGCGGTGTTGCACAAGGTCACCATGTCTTCGCGCAATTCAACGCCAGTGACCTCAGCCTCGACATTGAGCGTGTTGCGCAAGTAGTCATGGATGGCGAACGTCAGGTAACCCTTGCCCGAACCGAAATCAGCGACGCGCACCGGCCCGTCCAGCCGCAGCGGTGACGAGGTCAGCGCATGGCTGAACACTTCGATGAACTTGTTGATCTGCTTCCACTTGCGCGACATCGACGGGATCAGCGCGTGCTTGGCGTCGGTCACGCCCAGGTCGAAGAGGAACGGTCGGCTCAACTCGAGGAAACGATGCTTCTCGCGGTTATGCTCGGCCGACGGCGCTTCGCGCAATTGCTGGGGTTTGCTTTTGAACAGCGAGCTTTTGTTCTTTTTGCTGTATTCGAGCTGGGCTTCGTCGGTCAGTGCCAGCAAGTGAGCGTTCTTGAACGAAGCCGGCAACAGCTCGGCAATCGCCGCCACGCCATCGGCCACCGGGAAGTTCTTGGTGATGTCGCGGGTCTTGTAGCGGTATACGAAGGACAGGCACGGCTGTTCCTTGACCGTCACCGGCTTGATGATCAGCCGTTGCAGCTCGGCGTCCTCACCCACGTACTTGGCCAGCACCAGCTTGATAAAAGCGTCGTGCTGAAGGCTTGCGCTCAGCAGTTCGATGAACTGGGCATGATGATCCGGCGCAGGGCGGGCAGGTTGAGCGGTAACGGACATGAACAAAAACGCCTCGGGCAGGGAATGCCGGGCATTTTAGGGGGGATGGGGGTTTAGGGCACGGGGTTATTTGATCAACGGTACTGCGCCTGACCACTTGGAACCCAATGTGGGAGGGGCAAGCCCTCCCCCACATTTGATCTCCAGTGTTGGATGTTCTATTCGAGCACGACCAGGCGGTTGGGCAGTTCATTACGTGTCTGAGTCACCGGCACATGCACCTTGAGCAACTCGCCACACGCCTCGATACAAGCAATAAACCCAGCCAGCGTCTGCCCCTGTTTGACCTGCTGGGTAAACGCCTTGACGATCCCCTCCCAATGGCTGTCATCCAGGCGGCTGGAGATGCCATCGTCCACCAGGATTTCCACATAACGCTCGGCCTCGCTGACAAAAATCAGCACCCCGGTGCTGCCCAGCGTGTGGTGCAGGTTCTGCTCCAGGAACTGCCGGCGCGCCAGGTTCGACGCGCGCCAATGGCGCACCGAACGCGGGATCAGGCGCGTGGTGACCTTGGGCAGGCGAAACACCAGGCACAGCACGATGAACGTCGCCCATTGCGCCAGCAGCAAGGTGTACATGGTCAGGTAGCCCGACAGGTAATGCACCACACCCGGCACCACCAACGCGATCAGGCTGGCCCACAGCAATGGGATATAGGCGTAATCGTCGGCACGGGCAGCCAGCACGGTCACCAGTTCGGCGTCGGTGGTTTTTTCGACCCGGGCGATCGCTTCGGCGACCTGGCGCTGCTCGTGTTCAGTCAGTAATGCCATGGTTGTAGATGCTCTTTTCTAGTTATTGTCATTACCAGCCGCCCGACGCGCCGCCGCCGCCGAAGCCACCACCGCCGCCTCGGAAACCGCCGCCGCCACCGCCACCGCCCCCACCGCCGCGTCCACTGCTGCTGAGGATCGCGAGCAGGATCGCCCCCACCGGCAGGCCCAGGCGATTGCACAACCACAACACGCCGATCAGCAGGACAAACAAGCCGATGGAAAACCCGGGATTATTCTTGGCAAAGTTGGCATCCGCCACATGGGCCGGCACTGCCAGCGGCTGACCGCCCACCACCTGGATCATGGCGGCTACACCGTCGCTGATACCCTGGCTGAAATTGCCGGCCTTGAACTTGGGCGTGATCACCTGGTTGATGATCACCCAGGACTGCGCATCGGTCAGCGTACCTTCCAGGCCGTAACCGACTTCGATGCGTAACTTGCGCTCATCGCGGGCAACGATCAACAACGCGCCGTTGTCCTTGCCCTTCTGGCCAATACCCCACTGGCGGCCCAATTGGTAACCGTAGTCCTCAATAGGCACGCCTTGCAGGTCGGGCACCGTGACCACCACGATCTGGTCGCCGGTGGTTTGCTCCAGCGCCTGCAACTGCTCGGTCAATTGCTGGCGCGTCGCCGGGTCGAGCATCTGGGCGTTATCCACCACCCGCCCGGTCAGTGCCGGGAAGGTCAACGCCGCCTGGGCCGAAGCGACGCATGCCAGCAACCACAGCGCCAGGCCTATCCGTAATAAACGCATCGACACCTCAATGCAGCCTTATTTGAACTTCACTTGCGGCGCTTTATCGGCATCGGCACTGGTGGCTTCAAACGTGGCGCGGATCGGCAGGTCGCTGTACATCACGCTGTGCCACAGGCGGCCAGGGAAGGTGCGGATCTCGGTGTTGTAGGCCTGCACCGCCTGGATAAAGTCGCGACGCGCCACGGCGATACGGTTTTCCGTGCCTTCCAACTGGGATTGCAGGGCCAGGAAGTTCTGGTTGGCCTTCAGGTCCGGGTAGCGCTCGGACACCACCATCAAGCGGCTGAGCGCACTGCTCAAACCGTCCTGGGCTTGCTGGAACTGCTTGAGTTTTTCCGGGTTATCCAGGGTGCTGGCATCCACCTGGATCGAGGTGGCCTTGGCCCGCGCCTCAATCACCGCAGTGAGGGTGTCCTGCTCATGGGTGGCATAGCCCTTGACCACTTCCACCAGGTTGGGGATCAAGTCGGCACGCCGTTGATACTGGTTCTGCACCTGGCCCCAGGCCGCCTTGGCCTGCTCATCCAGGGTCGGAATGGTATTGATACCGCAACCGCTCAGCACGCTGCTGATCAATAACAACGCCGCGGCTTTCAAGCCCCAGCGGTAACCTTGTGCTGCTTGCATGGTGTTTCTCCTGGCCAATCTTGATGGAATTTGACGACTAACCCTATAAACCGCGCGCTTGGGGCATAATCCGCCACCACTGGAATGCATCGAGCCAATCAGCTACAAAGATGCCCAGCGCGAAAAAGAGTTCAGAGTGTGCTGCATTTATCTGAACAACACCCGAACAACAATAGACGCTCCCCACATTTTGGCCGATCAGCGCTAGCGCTGTGCAGTGAGCCGAAAAAGGATATTCATGAAGAAGCTGTGTTTGCTCGGCCTTGTTGCCACTCTGGCCACCCACCCCGTCTGGGCAGAAACAAAGCCTGCTGCGCTTAAAGACAAGGACGCCTTCGTCAGCGACCTGCTCAAGCAGATGACCCTCGATGAAAAAATCGGCCAATTGCGCCTGATCAGCATCGGCCCCGAAATGCCCCGTGAGCTGATCCGCAAGGAAATTGCCGCCGGCCGCATCGGTGGCACGTTCAACTCCATCACGCGCCCGGAAAACCGTCCGATGCAGGACGCGGCCATGCGCAGCCGGTTGAAGATCCCGATGTTTTTCGCCTATGACGTGATCCACGGCCACCGCACGATCTTCCCGATCAGCCTGGCCCTGGCCTCCAGCTGGGACATGGACGCCATCGGCCGGTCCGGGCGCATTGCCGCCCAGGAAGCCGCCGCCGACAGCCTCGACATCACCTTCGCGCCGATGGTCGACATCTCCCGCGACCCGCGCTGGGGCCGTACCTCCGAAGGCTTCGGCGAAGACACCTACCTGGTCTCGCGCATCGCCGAAGTGATGGTCAAGGCATTCCAGGGCACCAGCCCCGCGAATGCCGACAGCATCATGGCCAGCGTCAAGCACTTCGCCCTGTATGGCGCCGTGGAAGGCGGGCGCGACTACAACGTGGTCGACATGAGCCCGGTCAAGATGTACCAGGACTACCTGCCCCCGTACCACGCGGCGATCAAGGCTGGTTCCGGCGGCGTGATGGTGGCGCTCAACTCGATCAACGGCGTACCCGCCACCGCCAACACCTGGCTGATGAACGACCTGTTGCGCAAGGACTGGGGCTTCAAGGGCCTGGCCGTCAGCGACCACGGTGCGATCTTCGAGCTGATCAAGCACGGCGTGGCCAAGGACGGGCGTGAAGCCGCCAAGCTGGCGATCAAGGCCGGCATCGACATGAGCATGAACGACTCGCTGTACGGCAAGGAATTGCCAGGGCTGCTCAAGTCCGGTGAGATCGAGCAAAGCGACATCGACAACGCCGTGCGCGAGGTGCTTGGCGCCAAGTACGACATGGGCCTGTTCAAAGACCCGTACCTGCGTATCGGCAAGGCCGAGGACGACCCGGCCGACACCTATGCCGAAAGCCGCCTGCACCGCGCCGAAGCGCGTGACGTGGCGCGCCGCAGCATGGTCTTGCTGAAGAACCAGAACGGTACCCTGCCGCTGAAGAAATCCGCGACCATTGCCCTGGTGGGTCCATTGGCCAAGGCGCCCATCGACATGATGGGCAGCTGGGCCGCCGCCGGTAAGCCGGCACAATCGGTGACCCTGCTCGACGGCCTCAACGCGGTGATCGGCGAAAAAGGCAAGATCATCTATGCCCGTGGCGCCAACATCACCAATGACAAGGCCGTGGTCGACTACCTCAACTTCCTCAATTTCGATGCCCCGGAAGTGGTGGATGACACGCGCCCTGCCCAGGTGATGATCGATGAAGCGGTCAAGGCCGCCAAGGATGCCGATGTGGTGGTCGCCGCCGTGGGTGAATCCCGTGGCATGTCCCACGAATCGTCGAGCCGCACCGACCTGAATATCCCGCAAAGCCAGCGCGACCTGATCAAGGCGCTCAAGGCCACCGGCAAGCCATTGGTGCTGGTACTGATGAACGGCCGCCCGCTGTCGATTCTCGAAGAGAACCAGCAAGCCGACGCGATCCTGGAAACCTGGTTCGCCGGCACCGAGGGCGGCAATGCCATCGCCGACGTGCTGTTCGGTGACTACAACCCGTCGGGCAAGCTGCCGATCACCTTCCCACGTTCGGTGGGGCAGATTCCGACCTACTACAACCACCTGACCATTGGCCGGCCCTTCACCCCAGGCAAGCCGGGCAACTACACCTCGCAGTACTTCGATGACACCACTGGGCCCCTGTTCCCGTTCGGTTATGGCCTGAGCTACACCACGTTCAGCCTCTCGGACATGGCGCTGTCTTCCACCACCCTGAACAAGACCGGCAAGCTCGACGCCAGTGTCACCGTGACCAACACAGGCAAGGTGGACGGCGAAACCGTGGTGCAGTTGTATATCCAGGACGTGGCCGGCTCGATGATCCGCCCGATCAAGGAGCTGAAGAACTTCCAGAAAATCATGCTCAAGGCCGGTGAAGAGCGCACGCTGCACTTCACCATCACCGAGGAAGACCTGAAGTTCTACAACACCCAGCTCAAGTTCGCAGCGGAGCCGGGCGAGTTCAATGTCCAGATCGGGCTGGATTCCCAGGATGTGCAGCAGCAGACCTTCGAACTGCTCTGACACCTGACACGGTCAAAAAATGTGGGAGGGGGCTTGCCCCCGATTTCGGTGTATCAGCCAGCAGATCTGTCGCTGAATCACCGCTATCGGGGGCAAGCCCCCTCCCCCATTTGATCTCAGTGTTCTTGCTAGCCGCGCCGATCCAGCACGTTCACCACCAAGCGATCAATCCAGCCCCACACCCGCTGCTTCACCCGCCGCCACAACGGCCGCGATTTCCACGCTTCCAGGCTCACCGCCTGGCTCTGGGTAAAATCCCGCTCGAAGCTGTCCACCACGTCCCGCGTCAACTCAGGGTCCAACGCTTCCAGGTTGGCTTCCAGGTTGAAGCGCAGGTTCCAGTGGTCGAAATTGCATGAGCCGATGCTGACCCAGTCATCCACCAACACCATCTTCAGGTGCAGGAAGCACGGCTGGTACTCGAATATCTGCACACCCGAGCGCAGCAGGCGCGGGTAATAACGGTGCCCGGCATAGCGTACGGAGGGGTGATCGGTGCGTGGCCCGGTGAGCAGCAGACGCACATCGACCCCGCGTCCCGCCGCTCGGCGCAAGGCACGGCGTACCCCCCAGGTGGGCAGGAAGTACGGGGTGGCCAACCAGATGCGGTGCTTGCCGCTGTTCAAGGCGCGAATCAACGATTGCAGGATGTCGCGGTGCTGGCGCGCATCGGCATACGCCACGCGCCCCAGGCCTGGCCCCGTCGCGGGCACCTTGGGCAGGCGCGGCAAACCGAAATGAGTGGCGGGCTTCCACTCCCGGCGCGCGCTGTTCGCGTGCCATTGCCGGTCGAACAACGCCTGCCAATCCAGCACCAGCGGCCCGCTGATCTGCACCATCACTTCATGCCAGTCAGCGGTGTCTTGCCCTGGGGTCCAGAATTCATCGGTCACGCCCGTGCCGCCGACCACGGCGATTTGCTGGTCGATCAGCAACAGCTTGCGGTGGTCGCGATACAGGTTGCGCATCCAGCGCCGCCAGCTCAAGCGATTGTAAAAGCGCAGTTCCACCCCTGCATCCGTCAAGCGTTTGCGCAACCCGAGGGTAAACGCCAGGCTGCCGTAATCATCAAACAAGCAACGCACCCGCACGCCACGCCCAGCCGCCAACACCAGCGCCTGCACCATGGCTTCGGCGCAGGCCCCGGCTTCCACCAGGTACAGCTCCAGCTCCACCTGACGCTCTGCCCGGGCAATGCCCACCAGCATCTGCGGAAAAAACTGCGGGCCGTCGATCAACAACTCGAACCGGTTGGCGCTGCGCCACGGGAACACTGCGCCGCTCACGTCAGCGCGCCGTAAAGATCAGCACCGCACCCACCGGCACCGACAAACTGATCGACTTGAGCCCAGCCACCTTGCGCAATGCCGCCACACCGGGTGCCAGGTCGAAATCCTCGGCGTGCAACACCAACGGTTCCAGGGTGACCACCTGGAAACGCCGGTCATCCAGGCGCGTGGCCAGCAGCTCGGCGTTGTAGGTCTGGGTCTTGCCATGCAACGTGACGCTCATGGGCAGGCGCAATTCCAATTGCGCGCCAGGGGCCAGGTCATTGATGGGTTGCAGGTTGATCTGCGCACTGATCAGCGCTTCAGGGAAGGTCTTGATCTCGAACAGTTGATTGCGCATGCGCTCATCACGCAGCGGGATGCCACTGTTGACCGATTCCAGCTCCACCTCCAATTGCGCAGCGCCCTTGCTGTCGACCTTGCCGTGCAGCACCAGGAAGCGCTGCACCTCGGCGATCTCGGTGTTTTTGGTGGTGACGAACGACAGGCGTGAGGATTCGTTATCCAGGTACCAGTCGGCATGGGCAGGCACTGCGGCAGCGGCCAGCACGGCGAAGGCCAGGGGTTTGATGACAGACGCGTTGAACATTAAGGACTCGTGGGGCGAAAAACCTGAACGAACCTTAACTGTGCCGCCTGCCGGGCGCAATGTAACTGACACAGCCGCCCCCACATCGGGTATGACGTTTCAGGGGATGAGGCGGCACCCCTGGTGTTCGCCCAACCATCTGGCGGTATGGGTACGCCCCAATCCACTGGCGGTGACTTCACTGCGCTTCGGGTCATCGGTGAACGCACTGATCGGCACGTACTGCTTCACATACCCCCGGCAATACTCGGCTGGATTGTCCGCCACATACCGGCACGAGCAGTACTCCTTGGCCGTATACGCCGCGATGATGTCGGGGAAGGCTTGCAGGTTGACGCGCTCGTGCCAGACCCAGCCCAACAGGGCAAGCAACAGCACGAGAAAAAGGCTGGTGAACGGCCGACGACGAATCATGGTTGCACCGCCGCAAGCACGCGCTTGAGCAGTTCGTTATGGCGATAGCTGCCGTCGCGATCATCGCCATAGCGCACGATCACCAGGTGCTCATCCGGCATCACATACAGCGCCTGCCCCCAGTGCCCGAGGGCGGCGAAGGTATCGGCGGGGGCATCGGGCCAGGGTCGGGCAGCGCCCTGCACTTCGCGATTAAGCCACCAATGGCCGCCGGGGACGGCTTCGTCCTGGCCGGCCTTGTATGGGTCGAAAGGTTTACGGTTGAAAGCAACCCAGTCTTCGGGCAGCAATTGTTGATCGCCCCAGCGGCCGTCGCGCGCCATCAGCAGGCCGACGCGCGCCAGGTCGCGCGCGGTGAGGTAGGCGTAGGACGAGGCGACAAAGGTTTCGTCGGCATCGGTTTCCCAGGTGGCGTTGTGAATACCCAACGGCTTGAACAACGCATCCCCGGGGTAACTCATGTAGGCCTTGTGGCCGAGCATCCCTTTGAGGGCCGCGGACAATAGGTTGCTGTCGCCGCTGGAGTAACGGAAGACCCGGCCCGGTGCACTGGCGGCGTCCATGCCGGCGGTGAATTCCGCCATGTCGGCGCGGCCACGGGTATAGAGCATCGCGACGACCGAGGATTTCAGCGGGGCGAACTCGTAGTCTTCCTGCCAATCCAGGCCCGAGGCCCAGTGCAGCAGGTCGGCCATGCTGACCGTCGGGTGCTGTTTCATTGGCGGATAGAAGCGCGCCACCGGGTCAGTCAACTTGAAGCGTTTTTCGCCATAGGCCACGCCGAGCACCGTCGCCATCAGGCTTTTGCTGACCGACCAGGTCAAGTGCGGCGTGCTCGCGGTGGTGGGTTCGGCGTAGCGCTCATAGACGACTGCGCCATCGCGAATCACCAGCAGCGCGTCGGTTCGAATACCTTGGCGATGGGTGTCGTCACGCGCGGGGAATGCATAGGCATTCAAGGCATCGACAGCAGGACCGGAGAGCGGCGGGGCCTTGGCCCACTCCTTGTCAGGCCAGGTTTCAGCATGGGCAGTAACGGTGACTGACAGCAGGGCAACGCACAACAGGCCTCGGACCATGGACACAAACTCAAGGGGGCGTTCAAGCCCGCGAGCCTAGCCGAGGCCGATGACAGATTGGCGACACGGAGGGCTGTCATCTAAGCGTCACCGGAACTTCATGGAGATGACACCGAGCCTACATAGCCTGAGTTTGGACAAACAAGTCGACCGGCCGAAAGGTGGCTGGCACTCGGAGATTCGCCATGACTCAGATCGCCCGCATCAGCGACACCGGCAATGAACGCCGTCTGCAAGCCGAACGCCTGGTTGGCGCAAAGGCTTTGCAGGAAGCCCAGGCCCTGCGGTTCAACGTGTTCAGCGGCGAATTCAACGCCAAGCTGAAAGGCGCGGAATTGGGGCTGGACATGGATGACTATGATGTTCACTGCAGCCACATCGGCGTGCGGGATTTGAACAGCGGTCGACTGGTCGCCACCACCCGTTTACTCGACCACCAGGCCGCCAGCAGCCTGGGTCGGTTCTACAGCGAAGAAGAATTCAGCCTGCATGGCCTCCTGCATTTACAGGGCCCGATCCTGGAAATCGGTCGCACCTGTGTCGACCCCGCCTACCGCAACGGCGGCACCATCGCCGTGTTATGGGGCGAGTTGGCCGAGGTGCTTAACCAGGGCGGCTACAGCTACCTGATGGGGTGTGCGAGCATCCCGATGCACGACGGCGGCATCCAGGCCCACGCCATCATGCAACGCCTGCGCGAACGCTACCTGTGCAACGAACATCTGCGCGCCGAGCCGAAAAAACCTCTGCCGGCGCTGGATCTGCCGTCCAACGTGATCGCGGAAATGCCGCCGCTGCTCAAGGCCTATATGCGCCTGGGTGCGAAGATCTGCGGCGAGCCGTGCTGGGATGAGGATTTCCAAGTGGCCGACGTGTTTATCCTGCTCAAGCGCGATGAACTGTGCCCGCGTTACGCACGCCACTTCAAGGCGGCCATGTGATGCGCCGCCTGCGCGTGTACGGGCGCATCGCCCGCGTGCTGCTGGTGGTGGCGCTGGGCTTGAGCATGGCCAGTGTGTTTGGTGTGTTCGAGCGCCTGGGCGTGGCTAACTCGATGGTGCGGCGCCAACGTTGGTCGCGGTTCTTTATGGCGCGATTGACCAATGCCCTGCCCTTCCGGGTGACGGTGCACGGCGAGTTGCCGCAGACACCGATGCTGTGGGTGAGCAATCACGTGTCGTGGACCGATATCCCGCTGCTGGGCATGGTCACGCCGATGTCGTTTTTGTCCAAGGCCGAAGTGCGCACCTGGCCGGTGGCCGGCTGGTTGGCGGCGAAGGCCGGTAGCTTATTTATCCGTCGCGGTTCGGGCGACAGCCAGTTGATCCGCAAGCAAATGACCCGCCACCTGGAGCAACAGCACCCGCTGCTTATGTTCCCCGAAGGCACCACCACCGACGGGCGCAGCCTGCGTACCTTTCACGGGCGCTTGCTGGCCAGTGCGATCGATGCCGATGTATCGCTGCAACCGGTGGCGATCCGTTATCTGCGCGACGGGCAAGTGGACCCGCTGGCACCGTTTATTGGCGATGATGATTTGCTCTCGCACCTGATGCGCCTGTTCGGCAATGACCAGGGCGACGTGGAAATCCATGTGCTCAAGCCGATTGCCTGCGCCGGGCAGGAACGCGCGGCGCTGGCGTTCCAGGCGCAGCAGGCGGTGCAGAAGGCGTTGTTTGGGGCCCTGCCGGAAACAGAACAGATTGCGGTTCGGCCGGCCTTCGCGGCCTGAAGCGGGCACGGGCAACAATGTGGGAGGGGGCTTGCCCCCGATGGCAGTGTGTCAGTCAACAGATTCATTGGCTGAACCACCGCTATCGGGGGCAAGCCCCCTCCCACATTTAGATCCCGGTATTCAGTTGGCGTTGTGCGAACGCCTGTAGCTCCGGGTAGAACGCACTGAAGTCTTTGCTCAGCGGCTCATACAGAATCCGCAATTCCTGCATCGCATGCCCCAGCTCATCAGGCTGCGTGAGCCGCCGCGAAATCCCGCGCAACACCGGCTCCATCATCGCGAACTCCCGGTACGAACCGAGCCAATCATCCGCCGCCATAAAGGGTGCAATCTGCGCCAACCGTCCCGGCAATTGCGGTTCGGCCGCGAGCACGCGGTACACCTGCGAGGTGAAGCGCTCCAGGGGCTGCTCGGCATACAGCGCCCAATCCCGCGCCAGGCAATGATCGAAAAACACATCGAGGACGATCCCGGCGTAGCGCCGGCGGGTCAGGCTGAAGCGCGACAACGCCTCGCCGACCAACGGGTGGCTGTCGGTAAAGCGGTCGATCGAGCGATGCAACTGGATCGCCGCTTCGATGGGCGGGCTGAACTGGCCTTGCAGGCGGCCTTTGACAAAGTCGCCATACAGACTGCCCAGCAGTTGAGCAGGAAGTTGGCCGCCCAGGTGCAGATGTGCGAGATAATTCATGGTGCGCAGTCTATCACTGCGACCCACGTATCGTTATAACCCGATATACCGATTCAGTCTTGGCTAAGACCGAAATCATATTGGTATATCGGGATGTATCGATTTAAAGTTCGCTTCATCGCGATATAACGCTTTACGAAACCGAGCAACTGCCATGTCCATTGACCTCGACGAAATAATAAAAGCTCTGGCACACCCAGTACGACGAGACATTCTCACCTGGCTCAAAGACCCGAAAGTGCAGTTCCCCGAGCAACTGCACAACCACGAATACGGTATCTGCGCCGGCCAGATCGACCAGCGTTGCGGCTTGTCCCAGTCCACCGTGTCGGCCCACCTGGCCACCTTGCAACGGGCGGGATTGATCAGCAGCCAGAAGGCCGGGCAGTGGCACTTTTTCAAACGCAACGAGGAAACCATCCAGGCTTTTCTCGCGGCACTCGTTACTGAACTCAGCCCTGAAGTCAGTTCTGAAATGCGCGCACCGCTTTAACAAGGAAACCCAAATGCCCCTCTCGCTCCTCATCCTGGCCCTGAGCGCCTTCGCCATCGGCACCACCGAGTTCGTCATCATGGGCCTGTTGCCCGATGTGGCGGCGGACCTGGGTGTGTCGATTCCCGGTGCCGGCTGGCTGGTCACCGGCTACGCCCTGGGCGTGGCGATCGGCGCACCGTTCATGGCACTGGCGACCGCCAAGCTGCCACGCAAGGCTGCCCTGGTAGCGTTGATGGGCATCTTCATTATCGGCAACCTGCTTTGCGCCCTGGCCAGTGACTACAACGTGCTGATGTTTGCCCGTGTGGTCACCGCGCTGTGCCACGGTGCGTTCTTTGGTATCGGTTCGGTGGTGGCGGCCAACCTGGTGCCGGCCAACAAACGCGCTTCGGCCGTCGCCTTGATGTTCACCGGCCTGACCCTGGCCAACGTACTCGGTGTGCCATTGGGTACCGCCCTGGGCCAGCAAGCCGGCTGGCGCTCGACCTTCTGGGCGGTGACCGTCATTGGCGTGATCGCCTTGATCGGCCTGATCCGCTTCCTGCCGGCCAAGCGGGACGAAGAAAAACTCGACATGCGTGCCGAACTGGCCGCCCTCAAAGGGGCTGGCATCTGGCTGTCGCTGAGCATGACGGCACTGTTCGCCGCGTCGATGTTCACCCTTTTCACTTACGTGGCACCACTGCTTGGTGATGTCACCGGCGTATCGCCCAAGGGCGTGACCTGGACCCTGCTGCTGATCGGCCTGGGCCTCACCGTGGGCAACATCATCGGCGGCAAGCTGGCGGACAAACGCCTGGCGGCCACCCTGATTGGCGTATTCATCAGCATGGCGGTGGTCTCCACCGCACTGACCTGGACCAGCGTCGCCGTGATCCCGACCGAGATCACCCTGTTCCTGTGGGCCACCGCTTCATTTGCCGCCGTACCTGCGCTGCAGATCAACGTGGTGACCTTCGGCAAGGCCGCACCGAACCTGGTGTCCACCCTGAACATCGGCGCCTTCAACATCGGCAACGCCCTCGGCGCCTGGGTCGGCGGCAGCGTGATTGCCCACGGTTTCGGCCTGACCAGCGTGCCCTTGGCGGCTGCGGCCCTGGCGATCCTGGCCCTGCTGGTAACCCTGATTACTTTCCGTCAGAGCGGCGATGCCGACCTGGCCCCTGCGACCAACTGATCAACTTCAAACAGAAGGGTGTTATCCCATGACGACTATTTTCGATCCGATCAAACTGGGCGACCTGGAACTGTCGAACCGCATCATCATGGCGCCGCTGACCCGCTGCCGTGCCGATGCCGGCCGCGTACCCAACGCGCTGATGGCCGAGTACTACGTGCAACGGGCTTCCGCCGGGCTGATCCTCAGCGAAGCCACCTCCGTGACGCCGCTGGGCGTGGGCTACCCGGACACCCCGGGCATCTGGTCCAACGACCAGGTGCGCGGCTGGGCCAATGTGACCAAGGCGGTGCATGGCGCGGGCGGCAAGATCTTCCTGCAACTGTGGCACGTTGGCCGCATCTCCCATGAGTCCTACCTGAACGGTGAGACCCCGGTGGCCCCGAGCGCCATCCAGCCTAAAGGCCACGTCAGCCTGGTGCGCCCACTGGCCGACTACCCGACACCACGCGCGCTGGAAACCGCTGAAATCGCCGACATCGTCGACGCCTATCGCACCGGTGCCGAGAACGCCAAGGCCGCCGGCTTCGACGGCGTGGAAATCCATGGCGCCAACGGCTACCTGCTCGACCAGTTCCTGCAAAGCAGCACCAACAAGCGCACCGATCAATACGGCGGCTCCCTGGAAAACCGCGCACGGCTGTTGCTGGAAGTGACCGATGCCGCCATCGAAGTCTGGGGCCCCGGCCGTGTGGGCGTGCACCTGGCACCCCGCGCCGACGCCCATGACATGGGTGACGACAACTTGGCGGAAACCTTTACCTACGTCGCCAGCGAACTGGGCAAGCGAGGCATCGCCTTTATCTGCTCGCGTGAAAAGGAAGGTGCCGACAGCCTCGGCCCGCAACTGAAAAAAGCCTTCGGCGGCCCCTATATCGCCAACGAACGTTTCACCAAGGACAGCGCTAATGCCTGGCTGGCCTCGGGCAAGGCGGATGCGGTGGCCTTCGGCATACCGTTCATTGCCAACCCGGACCTGCCGGCTCGCCTGAAGGCCGATGCGCCGTTGAACGAAGCGCACCCGGAAACCTTCTACGGCAAAGGGCCAGTTGGTTACATCGACTACCCGACCCTGCCGCTGTAATCGGCCGAAACCTAAGACCAAATGAGGGAGGGGGCTTGCCCCCGATGGCGGTGCGTCAGTCACAGTATGTGTTGACTGAACCACTGCCATCGGGGCAAGCCCCCTCCCTCATTGTTGGCTGCGTGCAGGTTCTGGCTACATTGCTTCACAGAACCGAAACAAAATCGCTACAAAATACTTAGGCGGCTACCTATCAACCGCCCGCCAGCCCGTATATAAAGTCACTCCATCAATCAGGCAGAAGGACGATTGACTGTCCTTAGGCTTTACTGTTGACACAATCTGACGCAATTACACATTTTGTCTTAATTGCGCAGGTTAGGGCTCAGGCGCAGCATATCCAACCCTATGTCGGCCCAACGCTCTGCCTCCTGATGCAACGCGTAGCTGTCAGGCACCAGCAGCCATTGCCAGAGCAGCCCGTCGATGTAGGCATGCAGGCACACTGCCCCTCGGACAGTGTCGAGGTTTTCCGGAAGTTGCCCGCGGTTCACCGCGTTACGCAGTGTCAGGCCGATGCGCAGGTTGCATTCGAGGGTGTGGGTCTGGCGTTGGCGGCGCATGTCACACATTTCATCGGTGAATTCGCACTTATGAAACAAAATCTCATTGATGCGTCGGGTTTTCGGGTCCAGAACCACTTGATGAAACAGATGAATCAGCAACTTGCGCATGCACCCCAACGGGTCAACCTCATCCTCGCTTTCACTGGCGCGCGCCAATTCATCCAGGGGCTCGTGCAGGGTTTCCAGCATCGCCTGCAACAAATCGGCCTTATTGCTGAAATGCCAATAGATGGCGCCCCGCGTCACCCCGGCCAACGCCGCGATATCCGCCAGCGTGGTCCGCGCAACACCGCGCTCGTAAAAGGCATGCTCGGCGGCTTGGAGAATCTGGTTGCGCGTTTCCTGAGCTTCCTCTTTGGTGCGACGAACCATGGCAGTAAAACCTCAATCGGGATACTTGAGACTATCGGTAACGCGGCTTTAATAGGCGGTAACGATCATCTGAATAAATTGTGGGACGACACCGTCATGGGCGCCGAACGTACTAGAATCGAGGCTTTGGGCGTTGCTTTGTCAACATTGCGCGAAACCTGTCAAGAGTTTACAAACAACCATGAACGTAAGTATATTGCGTAGCAAGCTACTTATCTACTCACAACCTGTTTTTTACCCTTCCACACTTCTTGTGCGCACCCTGCGCGCCTGACCCGAGGATCTTCATGCAACTTAAGCCAGCTGTTACCGCTCTGGTCACTGCCGTCGCCCTGGCATCGCTGCTCAGCGGATGTAAAAAGGAAGAGGCGGCTCCGCCCGCTCAAATTCCTCAGGTCGGCGTGGTCACCCTTCAACCGCAAGCCTTCACCCTGACGTCCGAGCTGCCAGGCCGCACCACCGCCTACCGCATCGCGGAAGTTCGCCCTCAGGTCAGTGGCATCATCCTCAAGCGCCTGTTCAAGGAAGGCGGGGATGTGAAAGAAGGCCAGCAGCTTTATCAGATCGATCCCTCGGTCTATGAGGCCACCCTTAAAAGCGCACAAGCCAGCCTGACGCAGACCAAGTCGATCTCGGATCGCTACAAGCAATTGGTCGACGAACAAGCCGTCAGCCGTCAGGAATACGACACCGCTGTCGCCAACCGCATGACCGCCGAAGCAAACGTTCAAACCGCCCAGATCAACGTGCGCTACACCAAGGTGTTCGCGCCGATTTCCGGGCGTATTGGCCGTTCCTCGGTGACCGAGGGCGCGCTGGTCAGCAATGGCCAGGCCGATGCCATGGCCGTGATCCAGCAACTGGACCCGATCTATGTCGACGTCACACAGTCCTCGGCTGAAATGCTGAAACTGCGCCGCGACCTGGAAAGCGGCCAGTTGGAGAAAGCCGGCGCCAACGCCGCCAAGGTCAAACTGACCCTGGAAGACGGCAGCAGCTATGGCCTGGACGGTAAATTGGAGTTCTCCGAAGTGTCGGTCGACCAGACCACCGGCTCGGTGACCCTGCGCGCGGTGTTCCCCAACCCTGACCACACCCTGCTGCCGGGCATGTTCGTACATGCCCAGTTGCAAGCCGGCGTGAACAGCAAGGCCATCCTGGCGCCGCAGCAAGGCGTGACCCGCGACCTCAAGGGCACCCCGACAGCGCTGATCGTCAATGCCGACAACAAGGTCGAGCAACGTGAACTGGTGGCCAACCGTACGACGGGTGCCTACTGGCTGGTGGAAAAAGGCTTGAACGCCGGTGACCGTGTGATCACCGAAGGCCTGCAATTCATCAAGCCGGGCATCGAAGTCAAGGTCAAGGACGCCGGCAACGCCCAGCCCGCTGGCACCGCTGCTCCTGCTGCCGCTGCTGGCAAAGGGGAGTAATCCATGTCGAAATTTTTTATCGACCGTCCCATTTTCGCCTGGGTAATTGCCCTGGTGATCATGCTGGTCGGGGCACTTTCGATCCTGAAGCTGCCCATCAACCAGTACCCGGCCATTGCGCCAACCGCCATCGACATCCAGGTGACTTACCCTGGCGCGTCTGCACAAACCGTGCAAGACACCGTGGTGCAGGTCATCGAACAACAGCTCAACGGTATCGACAACCTGCGTTATGTCGCCTCGGACAGTAACTCCGACGGCAGCATGACCATCACTGCGACGTTCAACCAGGGTACCAACCCGGACATCGCCCAGGTCCAGGTGCAGAACAAGCTGAACCTGGCGACCCCACTGCTGCCGCAAGAAGTGCAGCAACAGGGTATCCGCGTAACCAAGTCAGTGAAGAACTTCCTGATGGTGATCGGCCTGGTGTCGGAAGACGGCAGCATGACCAAGGACGACCTGTCCAACTACATCGTGTCCAACATCCAGGACCCGATTTCCCGGACTGCGGGTGTAGGTGACTTCCAGGTCTTCGGTTCGCAGTACGCCATGCGTATCTGGCTCGACCCGGCCAAGCTGAACAACTACCAGCTCACGCCGGTGGATGTCAGCAACGCCATCCAGGCCCAGAACGTCCAGGTTGCCACTGGCCAATTGGGTGGCCTGCCCGCCCTGCCCGGCACCCAGCTGAACGCCACCATCATCGGCAAGACACGCCTGCAAAGTGCAGATGAGTTCGCCAAGATCCTGATGAAGGTGAACGCCGACGGCTCTCAGGTTCGCCTGGGCGACGTTGCCCGTATCGAACTGGGCGGCCAGAACTACAGCATCAGTGCGCAGTTCAACGGCAAGCCGGCATCCGGCATGGCAATCAAGCTGGCGGCGGGTGCTAACGCCCTGGACACTGGCAAGGCCATCCGCGCCACCGTGGCATCGCTGGAACCGTTCTTCCCGCCTGGCATGAAGGCCGTGGTGCCTTATGACACCACGCCGGTCGTAACCGAGTCGATCTCCGGTGTGGTTGACACCTTGGTCGAAGCGATCGTGCTGGTGTTCCTGGTGATGTTCCTGTTCCTGCAGAACTTCCGCGCCACCATCATCACCACCATGACCGTACCGGTGGTGCTGCTGGGTACCTTCGGGATCCTCGCGGCATTCGGCTTCACCATCAACACCCTGACCATGTTCGGCATGATCCTGGCCATCGGCCTGCTGGTGGACGATGCCATCGTGGTGGTCGAAAACGTCGAGCGGGTCATGGCCGAGGAGCACCTGTCGCCGAAGGAGGCGACGGTCAAATCCATGGGCCAGATCCAGGGCGCCCTGGTGGGTATTGCCCTGGTACTGTCGGCGGTCCTGTTGCCGATGGCGTTCTTCGGCGGCTCCACCGGTGTGATCTACAAACAGTTCTCCATCACCATCGTTTCGGCCATGGCGTTGTCGGTACTGGTTGCCCTGATCTTCACCCCGGCCTTGTGCGCCACCATGCTCAAGCCGATCGATCCGGAAAAACACGGCCAACCCAAGCGCGGCTTTTTTGGCTGGTTCAACCGCACCTTCGATAGCGGCGTACAGAAGTACGAGCGCGGCGTCGGTTCCATGATCAAGCACAAGGTTCCAGCGTTCCTGGTGTATGCGCTGATCCTGCTGGGCATGATCTGGATGTTCACCCGTATCCCAAGTGCGTTCCTGCCCGATGAAGACCAGGGTGTGATCTTTGCCCAGGTGCAGACCCCCGTCGGCTCTTCGGCTGAACGCACACAAAAAGTCATCGACGATATGCGTGCCTTCCTGCTGAACGACAAGGAAGGCGAGCCAGGCGAAGGCAAGGCCGTGAAGTCGGTATTTACCGTAAACGGCTTCAACTTCGCCGGCCGTGGCCAGAGTTCGGGCCTCGCCTTCGTGATGCTCAAGCCGTGGGACGAGCGTGACGCGACCCAGTCGGTGTTTGAAGTGGCCAAGCGTGCCCAGGGCTACTTCTTCGGTGCCTTCAAGGACGCCATGGTATTTGCCATCGTGCCGCCTTCGGTTCTGGAATTGGGTAACGCCACCGGTTTCGACGTGTTCCTGCAAGACCAGGGTGGCGTCGGCCACGACAAGCTGATGGCAGCGCGTAACCAGTTCCTCGGTGCGGCCGCCCAAAGCAAGATCCTCGCAGGCGTGCGTCCCAACGGCGTGAACGATGAGCCGCAGTACGAGCTGAGCGTCGATGACGAGAAAGCCAGTGCCCAGGGCATCAGCCTGGCAGACATCCAGCAGACCTTGGCAATTGCCTTGGGGGGCAGCTACATCAACGACTTCATCGACCGTGGTCGTGTGAAGAAGGTGTATGTACAGGGCGATGCCGCCAGCCGTATGTCCCCGGAAGACCTGGACAAATGGTACGTGCGCAGCACCTCCGGGAAGATGGTGCCGCTGTCGTCCATCTCGTCGGGCAAGTGGATCTTCGGTTCGCCGAAGCTCTCGCGATACAACGGTGTAGCGGCGATGGAAATCCTCGGTACTCCGGCACCGGGCTACAGCACCGGTGACGCGATGGCGGAAGTCGAGCGTATCGCCAAGGACCTGCCAGCGGGTGTTGGTTATTCGTGGACCGGGTTGTCGTATGAAGAACGTTTGTCCGGCTCCCAGGCACCTGCGTTGTACGCCCTGTCGCTGCTGGTAGTGTTCCTGTGCCTCGCGGCACTGTACGAAAGCTGGTCGATCCCGATCGCGGTGATTCTGGTGGTACCGCTGGGTGTCATCGGTGCTCTGATCGCCACCAGCCTGCGCGGCCTGTCCAACGACGTGTTCTTCCA
This sequence comes from Pseudomonas sp. G11, assembly GCF_029457515.1. Taxonomy (NCBI): domain Bacteria; kingdom Pseudomonadati; phylum Pseudomonadota; class Gammaproteobacteria; order Pseudomonadales; family Pseudomonadaceae; genus Pseudomonas; species Pseudomonas sp. G11. The sequence continues at coordinate 1,853,885 of NZ_CP120377.1, read as the reverse complement.
GGTGGGCTTGCTGGTAACGGTGGGCCTGGCGGCGAAAAACGCCATCCTGATCGTGGAGTTCGCCAAGGAACTTCATGAGCAGGGCAAAGGTATCGTCGAGGCTGCCATCGAAGCGTCCCGCATGCGTCTGCGCCCGATTATCATGACGTCCATGGCGTTCATGCTCGGCGTACTGCCGCTGGCCGTGTCCACGGGCGCGGGTTCGGGCAGCCAGCATGCAATCGGTACCGGCGTAATTGGCGGTATGATCACCGCAACTGTGCTCGCGATCTTCTGGGTGCCACTGTTCTTCGCAACCGTGTCCGCTGCTGGCGAGCGTAAAAAGACTGTTACTACTGAAACCCCTAAAGAGGCTGGCCAATGAGCAAGTCGCTACTTTCCCTGGCGGTCACGGCATTCGTGCTCAGTGGCTGCTCGCTGATCCCTGACTACCAGCGCCCCGAAGCGCCGGTGGCAGCTCAGTTCCCACAAGGGCCGGCGTATTCGTCGGCCCAGGCGCCGGGCCAGGCCGCTGCCGAGCAGGGCTGGAAGCAGTTTTTCCATGACCCGGCCCTGCAACAGCTGATCCAGACCGCACTGGTGAACAACCGTGACCTGCGTGTCGCGGCCCTGAACATCGACGCCTATGCCGCGCAGTACCAGATCCAGCGTGCTGATCTGTTCCCCGCTGTGTCGGCTACAGGCAGCGGCAGCCGTTCGCGCACCCCGGCCAAGCTGTCGCAGAGCGGCGAAGCAACTATCGCCAGCCAGTACTCGGCCGGCCTCGGGATCAGTTCCTATGAGCTGGACCTGTTCGGTCGCGTACGCAGCCTGAGCGAAGAAGCCCTGCAAAAGTACTTCGCCACCGAAGAGGCACGGCGCAGTACCCAGATCAGCCTGGTGGCCAGCGTGGCCAACGCCTACCTGACCTGGCAGGCCGACAAGGAACTGCTCAAGCTCACCCAGGACACCCTGGGCGCATACGAGCAGAGCTTCAAGCTCACCTCGCGCAGCAACGAAGTTGGCGTGGCCTCGGCTCTCGACCTGAGCCAGGCGCGGACCTCGGTGGAAAACGCCCGCGTGGCACTGGCACGCTACACCCGCCAGGTGGCCCAGGACGAAAACAGCCTGACCCTGCTGCTGGGCACCGGGCTGCCAGCGAATCTCGCCAGCAAGCCGCTGTCGGATGACCTGCTCAGCGAAGTGCCGGCTGGTTTGCCTTCGGACCTGTTGCAACGTCGTCCCGACATTGTGCAGGCCGAGTACAACCTCAAGGCGGCTAACGCCAATATCGGCGCGGCCCGTGCAGCGTTCTTCCCAAGCATCAGCCTGACCGCCAGCGCCGGTACCGCAAGCCCGACCCTGGGCGGCCTGTTCAAGGGCGGTTCGGGTACCTGGTCGTTTGCTCCGCAGATCAACATCCCGATCTTCAACGCCGGTAGCCTGCGCGCAAGCCTGGACTACTCGAAGATCCAGAAAGAGATCAACGTGGCCAACTACGAGAAGGCGATCCAGACCGGCTTCCAGGAAGTCTCCGACGGCCTCGCCGCACGTGAGACCTACAAGCAGCAACTGGATGCCCAACGCGGCTTCGTCGCGGCCAACCAGGATTACTACCGCCTGGCCGAGCGTCGCTACCGCATCGGTGTCGACAGCAACCTGACGTTCCTCGACGCTCAGCGCCAACTGTTCAGCGCCGAACAATCGCTGATCACCGATCGCCTTGCGCAACTGACCAGCGAGGTCAACCTGTACAAGGCCCTCGGCGGTGGTTGGAACGAGCAGACGGCGAAGAACGAGCCGTTGAAAGAAGAAGCGCCGAAGCTGAAGTTGTTCTGATAGCAGCGCTGTAAAACAAAACCGCTTCCCTCGCAGGAAGCGGTTTTTTTATGCCTGGTCATCGGTGCCTGCTCTGACCGGAATGTTTTGTGGCGAGCGGGCTCAGCACCATAATCGCACTCGTCCCCACGCTCTCCCGCCTTGCTTTCCGCTCAACCTTTCAGGGTAAAATCTGTCACAGATTCTTACAGACCACAGAGGGAGCTTGTCGTAATGATCGTAGGAATCGACCTGGGGACCACTAACAGTCTCGCTGCAGTCTGGCGCGGTGATACCGCCGAAATGGTGCCCAATGCCCTGGGCCAGTTGCTGACCCCAAGCGTGGTCGGGCTGGACGACCAAGGCCGTGTCCTGGTAGGCCAGGCCGCCAAAGAGCGCCTGCACACCCACCCGCACCTGACGACCTCGTTGTTCAAGCGCTACATGGGCAGCGCCACCGAAGTGCGCCTGGGCGACCGCTCGTTCCGCCCCGAAGAACTCTCGGCGCTGGTGCTCAAAAGCCTCAAGGAAGACATCGAGCGCACCTACGGCCAAACCGTCACCGACGCGGTGATCAGCGTGCCCGCCTACTTCAGCGACGGCCAACGCAAGGCCACGCGCATCGCCGGTGAACTGGCGGGGCTCAACGTTGAAAAACTGATCAACGAACCGACCGCCGCGGCCTTGGCCTACGGCCTGCATCAACGTGATAAAGAAACCTCGTTCCTGGTCTTCGACCTGGGCGGCGGCACTTTCGACGTGTCGATCATCGAGCTGTTCGACGGGGTGATGGAAGTACGCGCCAGCGCCGGCGACAACTTCCTCGGTGGCGAAGACTTCGACACCCTGTTGCTCGAACACTTTGTCGACAGCCAACGTAACGCCACGGGTTTCCCGCCCACCAGCACTGTGCTGCAAGCCCTGCGCCGCGAAGCCGAGCGCGTGCGCAAAGCCCTGGGCCAGGATGACAGCGCCGAATTCGCCCTGCGCGTCGACGGCCAGCAATGGGTGAAGACCATCACCCAGCAGGAACTGGCCAAGCTCTACACGCCACTGCTGGAACGCCTGCGCGCACCGATCGAACGCGCCCTGCGCGACGCGCGGATCCGGGTCGGCGACCTGGATGAAATCCTGCTGGTGGGCGGTACCACGCGCATGCCCCTGGTACGTAAGCTCGCCGCTGGCCTGTTCGGGCGCTTCCCTTCCATCAGCCTCGATCCCGACCAGGTGGTGGCCCACGGCGCGGCGATCCAGGCCGCGCTCAAGGCGCGCTCCGCCGCCCTCGAAGAAGTGGTGCTGACCGACGTGTGCCCCTACACCCTGGGCATCGAAATCTCGAACCAGTACGGCGGCTATATCGAAAGCGGCCATTACCTGCCATTGATCGAACGCAACAGCAGCGTGCCGGTCAGCCGGGTCAAAAACGTGGTCACCCTGCGCGATGACCAGACCCACGTGCTGCTGAAGATCTACCAGGGCGAAAGCCGTCTGGTCAAAGACAACATCGAGCTGGGCCAACTGGATATTCCGGTGCCCAAGCGCAAGGCCGGCGAGGTCTCCCTGGACGTGCGCTTCACCTACGACAACAACGGCCTGCTGGAAGCCCAGGTGAATATCCCGCTGACCGGCGAGCAGCATTCGCTGGTGATCGAAAACAACCCCGGCGTGCTCAGCCCGCAGGAGATCCAGCAACGCCTGCAAGCCCTGGCGCAATTGAAGGTTCACCCACGCGACCAGCAGGTCAACACCGTGCTCGTCGCCCGCCTCGAACGGCTCTACCAGGAAAACCTCGGCGAACTGCGCGAACAGCTCGGGCATTGGGCGGCGCAGTTCCAGCAGGTACTCGACACCCAGGACGAACGCCGCATCCGCGATGCCCGCAGCGAACTGACCCGTCAACTTGAGCAACTCGACAACGGGTTCTGGCGCTGAGGGAATACCGATGGATTGCTGGAACGTACTGCAACTGCCGGATGACGCCGACGAGCGCAGCATCAAGCGCAGCTATGCGCGGCTGCTCAAAAGCTACCGCCCGGACGACGATGCCCAAGGCTTCCAGCGCCTGCGCGAAGCCTATGAACACGCGTTGAGTGAAGCACGCTGGCGGGCGGATAACGAAGGGGAAGAACGCGTCCAGGCGCCCGTAGCCGAAGCGGTCTACGGAAACCTGAACGACCTGGCCGAACTGATGGACGTCAGCCCCGTCAGCCCCGCGTCCCTCGAAGCCCCCACACCGGACGCGGCGCAGGCATTGCTTGGCGGCCTTAACGCGCACAACCTCGATGAACGCTGGGCGCAGGCTCGGCAACAGGGCTGCACCGATGCATTCCAGGCCGGGCTGTTGCGCCATTGTTTCGAAGCACCGGGCGAACGCAGTGCCATCGTCGGTTGGGCCGTGCAACACCTGGAATGGCTGACCCCCTGGCAGCAGGTGGCCATGACCCCGTGGCAATACGAAGCGCTGACCGGCGAGCTGCTGCAAGACTACCGCCGCACCCTGCAGGAACTGCTGGAGCAAAAGGCCGAGCGCGAGTTCATCACCCAGCTCACTCAATACACCAACCAGCCCTGGCTGCGGGTGTTCGACCTGCAACAGCAGTGGCAGCGCATCGTCCTGCACCTGCTGCATGACACCCAATGGAGCGTGCCGCTGTTCGAGCGCGTGTGCCAGGCATTCGGTTGGGACGACGAGAAAGGCGTGTACCCGGAACCGGCGTGGATGTGGCGCGAATTGGTGTCGCGTTGCGAGCAGGAAAGTTTCTTTGCCAACCTGCAGGACAAGGCTCAGGATCTGCGGCGCACATCCCCGGATGCGTTGGCGGCGCGTCTACTGCTGACGCCCATGTCGGCCACGCAACACAAACGCATGATCGACGGCTTTGGCGAAAACGAATGGAACGCCTGCCAGCACCTGGCGCAAGTATTGACCTGGCGTTACCCGCAGTTGGCTGAACGACTGCCCCACAGCGATCTGTTCTTCTGGCGCAAATTCGTGCCCCGGCCGATCTACACCCAGGTGTTTATCCGGCTGTGGGCCATCTTCGCCCTGGGGCTTGGCCTGAGCATCGCCCACGCTAAGCCAGACAGAATGGACGGGATGTCGCTGGTCATTTTCATGCTGATGGCGTTCGTGCCGGCGGCCGTTGGCTTTCGCGTCACCCAAATGTGGGCCGGGATGAGTTCAACCTATCGGGTTCTGGATGTGTGGCTGAGCCAGTACCTGATCCCCAAGCGAATCAACCCCAATGGCTACTGGCTGGTCATTCGCCACGGGGTACCGCAGGCGATCATGCTGGTGGCCTGCGGCTTGATGCTCGGCGTGCTGGGCATGTTCACCTACGCGGGCATGGTCCTGATCAACCTGTTGCACAAGACGCGTATCGGTCAGATGAGCCAGAAATTCAGCGAAGGCTACCCGTGGCTGAACGGTTTGCACTGGGCCTTCTGGAGCCCCCTGCAAGTGGTGTTCCTGGTGGTGATGGTGGCGCTGATCGTCGCGGCGCAACACTACCTGCCGGCGGTGCCCTGGACCCACTTCGACCTGCCCAAACGATAACCCGCAAATGCCGGGCCCCAGCGCCCGGCAACTTGCGTTCGATCATCGCCCAAAACCCGCCCAGCCCCACTTTCATCGCCCCCACAACGCCCCGCACCATGGCCGCCACCTGCATAACCCCCAATAACAACAGGTCCAACGCCATGAGCACTTTTCACCCTCGCCAGCTGTTGCTGGCTACCGCTGTCGCCAGCCTTGCCCTTCCCGTCGCCGCCGAAGAACACGGTTTCCTGGAAGACGCCAATGCCAACCTCAACCTGCGCAACTTCTTCTTCAACCGCAATTACACCAACCCTACAAAGGCCCAGGGCGGTGCACAGGAGTGGACGCAGAGTTTCATTCTCGACGCCAAATCCGGGTTCACCCAGGGCACCGTAGGGTTTGGCGTGGATGTGCTGGGCTTGTACTCGCTCAAGCTCGATGGCGGGCGCGGTACGGGTGGCACCCAGCTGTTGCCGCTGGACCACGATGGCCGCCCTGCGGATGAATTCGGGCGTCTGGGCGTGGCGTTCAAGGCGCGTATGTCCAAGACCGAACTGAAGGTCGGCGAGTGGATGCCGGTGCTGCCGATCCTGCGCGCCGATGACGGCCGCTCGCTGCCGCAAACCCTGCGTGGCGGGCAGATCACCTCCAAAGAGATCGACGGCCTGACCCTCTACGGCGGCCAGTTCCGCGCCAACAGCCCGCGTGACGACAGCAGCATGAGCGACATGTCGATGTTCGGCAAAGCCGCGTTCACCTCGGACCGCTTCAACTTCCAGGGCGGCGAATACCTGTTCAATGACAAACGCACCCAGATCGGCCTGTGGAACGCCCAGCTCAAGGACATCTACAGCCAGCAGTTCGTCAACCTGATCCACAGCCAGCCCATTGGCGACTGGACCCTCGGCGCCAACCTCGGGTTCTTCTATGGCAAGGACGACGGCAGCGCTCGCGCAGGCGACCTGGACAACAAAACCTGGTCCGGTCTGTTCTCCGCCAAGTACGGCGGCAACACCTTCTACGTCGGCCTGCAAAAACTCACCGGCAACAGCGCGTGGATGCGCGTCAACGGCACCAGCGGCGGCACCCTGGCCAACGACAGCTACAACTCCAGCTACGACAACGCCCAAGAGAAGTCCTGGCAAGTACGTCACGACTACAACTTCGCCGCCCTCGGCGTGCCCGGCCTGACCCTGATGAACCGCTATATCAGCGGCAGCAACGTACACACCGGCACGATTACCGACGGCAAGGAATGGGGCCGCGAGACCGAACTGGGCTATACCGTGCAGAGCGGCGCGTTGAAAAACCTCAATATGCGCTTGCGCAATTCCAGCATGCGCCGCGACTACAGCAACAACGAATTCGATGAAAACCGGTTGATCGTCAGCTACCCGATAAGTCTGCTGTAAACCGGCGCCGTACTTACGGTATGGTGCGCGCCTGCCGCCACTGAGTTCACTCAATGGCGGCCTCCAGACGAGCCAGCCCACACCATGAAATCCTTCGTCCTCGCTTCCCTCCTACTGAGCCTGGCCTTGAGCCTCGGCGGCTGCATCAGTGCGCCCATCGCCCTGACACCGCAGACCGAACAGCGCCTGCAAGCCCAGGCGCCGATCCGCTTCCTGCTGACCTTCGATGACGGGCCCAGCGCCTCGGGCTACAACAACCCGAGCCGTTCAGTGTTGGCTGACCTGGCAAACAACCCGGTGTTACCGGGCATCAAGGCGGTGTTCTTCCTGCAGACCGAAGCGGCCCGCTCCGGTGGCAGTGCGCGGGGCCGCAAGACCATGGAACGTGAATACGCGGGTGGCCATGTCCTGGCGTTCCACACGGCCACGGCTTTTCACACCAACCATCGCTGGCTGAGCGATGCAGAGCTGGAACGCACCCTCAGCCAGGGCGCAGCCGACATTGCCGGGATCACCGGCACGCCGCCGACCCTGGTCCGCCCGCCATTCTGGAACTACGACCGACGCACCTATGCCGCCTACCAGCGCCATGGCATGCAGGTGCTGTTGACCGACTTGAGCGCCAACGACGGCAAGATCTGGGGCTTCAACGCCAGCCCACGGCGCCGCGCCAACCTGTACCGGCAACTGTCAGTGGTGCGCGAACGTATTGCCCTGGGCGAACTGCCAACGGTGGACGGCGTAATACCGGTGGTCGTGACCTTCCACGACATCAACCGCTACACCGCGCGGCATCTGCAGGAGTACCTGCAGATCCTGATGGACAGCGCGCGGATCAACGGTATCAAGACCGCCGCCGAACCGTTCTACACCGACCATGCCGTGCTGGAACGCGCGGCGCTGGCGCGTACGGTCAAGGATGTGAACGAACCGGTGCATCTGCCGGGCGTATGGAATTGGGTATGGGATGCCGACGCCCACTGATCACTCCCGCGACTCGACACCCAACTCATCCCATACAGACTCCGCCAGGTGAAACGTGGCATTCGCTGCCGGAATCCCGCAGTAGATCGCGCTCTGCATCAGCACTTCCTTGATCTCAGCACGGGTTACCCCGTTGCTGGCGGCGGCGCACAGGTGCAGCTTGAGTTCTTCACTGCGGTTCATGCCGATCAGCATGGCAATGGTGATCAGGCTGCGGGTATGCCGTGGCAGGCCGGGGCGGGTCCAGATATCACCCCAGGCGTGGCGGGTGATCATTTCCTGGAACTCGCTGTTGAACTCAGTCAGGGCGTTGAGGCTGCGGTCGACATGCGCATCGCCCAACACTTCGCGGCGCACTTGCAGGCCATCGGCATAACGTTGTTTCTCGTCCACAAAAAACTCCTGGTTCAATTAGATTTCAACTCGATCACCTGTGGCGAGCGGGCTTGCCCCGCGTTGGGGCGCGAAGCGGCCCCAAATCAGGTGCCACGGTCTGTCTGAAATAATTCGGCGTCCGTATTGGGGCTGCTTCGCAGCCCAACGCGGGGCAAGCCCGCTCGCCACAGGAAGCGCGCTCGCCACAACAAGCCGCTCGCCACAACAGCGGCCTCAGCGGGCCAGCAGGAATTTGATCACCCGGTCACTGAATGCAGCGCCGGCCTGCACATTGGACAGGTGCGCGGCGTAGAACTCGGCGTACTCGGCGCCCTGCACATGGTGCTGGATAAAGTGACCACCGGCCGGTGGGGTGACGGCATCTTCGGTACCGGCAATCACCAGGGTGGGCGCCTTGATCTTCGACAACTGCTCACGGAAATCCGCATCACGCACGGCGGCACAGTTGGCCGCGTAACCTTGGGGCGAAGTCGCGGCAAGCATATCGGTGATCTGCTTGGCCTGGTGCGGGTTGGCCGTCGCAAAATCGGCGGTGAACCAGCGTGCAATCGATGCATCGCGCAAGGCCACCATGGCTGCCGCGCCGTCGCGCAGGACCATCTCGATCCGTGGGTTCCAGATCTCCGGCGTGCCGATGCTGGCAGCGGTGTTGCACACCACCAGGCGCTGCAAACGCTCGCCTGCGTTAATCCCCAGCCATTGGCCGATCAGGCCCCCCATGGATAGCCCGCAAAAATGAGCGCGCTGAATATCCAGCGCATCCAACAGCGCGATCACATCGTGGCCAAGCTGCTCGATGCTGTAGGGCCCCTCGGTGACCAGCGATTTGCCATGCCCGCGGGTGTCAAAACGCAGTACGCGAAAATGCTGGGTAAAGGCCGGGATCTGGATGTCCCACATGTGCAGGTCGGTGCCCAGTGAGTTGGACAGCACCAGTACCGGTGCGTCGATAGGCCCGTCCAGTTGGTAATGCAGTTCGCCTTCGGCGAGTTGTACAAATGCCACAGTGGCCTCCTCAGGCAGTCAATGCAAAGTGTTCGGTGACAGCGCGGCTGACCCAGGTATGGGCCTGGCCCAGGTAATGCGCCGGGTCGAGCAAGCGGTCCAGTTCAGCCGCCGAGAGTTCGGCAGTGACCTGCGCTTCGTCCGCCAGTACCGCACGCAGGTGGCGACCTTCTGCAACGGCGCGCTTGCAGCATTGCTCCAACAGATGGTGCGCGGTATCGCGGCCCAGGCGTTGGGCCAATACGATGCTGACGGCTTCGGCCAGCACCAGGCCCTGGGTCAGGTCGAGGTTGTGCGTCATGCGCTCGGGGTCGACTTCCAAGCCTTCGCTCACCAGTAACGCCTGTTGCAAGGCGCCGGAGACCAGTCGGCATATTTCCGGCAGGGTTTCCCATTCGGCGTGCCACAAGCCCAGGCTGCGTTCGTGCTCCTGGGGCATGGCACTGAACATCGTCGCCACCAGGCCGGGCACGCGGGTAGCGGCGCTGATCAGCACAGCGGCGCCCACCGGGTTGCGTTTGTGGGGCATGGTTGACGAGCCACCTTTGCCCGGTGCCGATGGCTCGAACACTTCCGCCGCTTCGGTCTGCATCAGCAGGCTGAGATCCCGTCCCAACTTGCCGAGGCTGCCGGCGATCAAACCGAGCACGCTGGCCAGTTCCACCAGGCGATCACGCTGGGTGTGCCAGGGTTGCTCCGGCAAGCTCAGTTGCAATTCGGCGGCCAGGGCCTCGGCTACCGGCATGGCCTGGACGCCGAGCGCGGCCAAGGTGCCCGAGGCGCCGCCGAACTGCAGCACCAGCAGGCGTGGCTTGAGTTGCGTGAGGCGCTGGCGACTGCGCGTCACCGCGCCCAGCCAACCGGCGATCTTCATGCCCAGGGTGACCGGCGTCGCGTGCTGCAGCCAGGTACGCCCGGCCAGCGGTGTGGCGGCATAACGCTGCGCCTGGGCGGCGAGAACGTCGCCCAAGCGCGCCAAGTCCGCTTCGATCATTGCCACCGCGCGCCGCAACTGCAAAACCAGGCCGGTGTCCATCACGTCCTGGCTGGTCGCCCCCAGGTGCACATAACGCTCGGCACTCGGGTCTTCAGCGGCAATCAACTTGCCCAGTGCCTTCACCAAGGGAATCGCCGAATTACCCGCGGTGGCAATCGCCACCCCAAGGGCATCCACGTCATACAGCGATGCCAGGCACGCCTGGGCAATCGGCGCCACGGCGGCCTGCGGGATCAACCCAACCCGGGCCTCGGCCCGCGCCAACCCGGCTTCGAAATCCAGCATGCCCTGCAAGCGTCCCTGGTCGCAGAACACCTCGGCCATGCTGTCAGCGGTGAAGTAAGCGTCGAACAATTGGTTGCTCGTGCGCAGTGTCATAACTCATCCCTTACAGATCGTGGTGCAGGTACGCCGCCTGTTTTGGCAAGCGCAGGCTGAACAGGAACGCCACCGCCATCATGCCGGTGACGTACCAATAGAAGGTGTTTTCCATGCCCATGGACTTGAGGCCCAAGGCTACGTATTCCGCCGAGCCGCCGAAGATCGCGTTGGCCACCGCATAGGCCAGGCCCACGCCGAGGGCGCGCACTTGTGGCGGGAACATTTCGGCTTTCACCAGGCCGCTGATGGAGGTGTAGAAACTGACGATGGCCAAGGCCAGGGTGATCAATACAAACGCCAGGAACGGGCTACTGATGGTTTTCAGGCTGAGCAGGATCGGCACCGTGCACAGGGTCCCCAGGGCGCCGAACCACAGCATCGAGTTACGCCGGCCGATCTTGTCAGCCAGCATGCCGAACAGCGGCTGCATGCACATGTACAGGAACAGCGCGCCAGTCATGATGTAGCTGGCGGTCTTGGCGTGCATCCCGGCAGTGTTCACCAGGTACTTCTGCATGTAGGTGGTAAAGGTGTAGAAAATCAGCGAACCGCCGGCGGTGTAGCCGAGCACGGTGATAAACGCGGCCTTGTGGTCACGGAACAGCGCGGCGATGCTGCCGGCGTCCTTGTCTTCACGCATTTCTTTGCTGGTGGTTTCTTTCAGGCTGCGACGCAGCAGCAGGGAGATCACCGCCGCGATGGCGCCAATCACGAACGGAATGCGCCAGCCCCAGGCGCGCAGTTCCTCTTCGCTGAGGATCTGTTGCAGGATCACCACCACCGACACCGCCAGCAGTTGCCCACCGATCAGGGTCACGTACTGGAAGGAGGCGAAGAACCCACGCTGGCCCTTGAGCGCGACTTCACTCATGTAGGTTGCGGTGGTGCCGTATTCCCCCCCCACCGACAAGCCTTGGAACAGCCGCGCCACCAGCAGCAAGGCCGGCGCCCAGGCGCCGATATCCTTGTAGGTGGGCAGGAAGGCGATGACCAGGGAGCCGGCGCACATCATCAGCACCGAGATCATCATCGAATTCTTGCGCCCGTGCTTATCGGCAACCCGGCCAAACAGCCAGCCGCCGATGGGTCGCATCAGGAACCCGGCGGCGAATACGCCAGCGGTGTTGAGCAGTTGGACCGTAGGGTCGTCCGAGGGGAAAAACGCAGGGGCAAAGTAAATGGCACAGAAGGCGTAGACGTAGAAGTCGAACCATTCGACGAGGTTGCCGGAGGAAGCGCCGACGATGGCAAAGATCCGTTTGCTGCGTTCTTCTCCGGTGTAGTGACTTGTCGTTGTTGTCATGTTTTTTCACTCAGTGGGAACGGTTATAGCCTAGACATACTTTGCAACAACCATGTTCCGCAAGCAGACATTTGAGTACTCAGTGCCTGAACCGGCCCTATCGGGGGCAAGCCCCCGATAGGGCCCTGACAAGCGACTCAATAATCGAAAAACACCGTTTCCTTATCTGTCCCTTGCAAAATCACATTCCACTGATACACACCGTCCGCATCGGTCTTGGCAATCAAGGTACCCCGCCGCTCGGCAGGCACACACGCCAGCAACGGGTCATCCCCGTTCAACGCCTCGCCGTCAAAATAGATCCGCGTCAGCAAATGCTTCACCAGGCCACGGGCAAACACCAGTACCACCAGGTGCGGCGCCTGGGTGGTGCCTTTCAGCCCCGGCACACTGCCCGGCTTGATGGTGGTAAAGCGGAACCGCCCTTCGGCGTCCACCGGTACGCGGCCAAAACCTTCGAAGTTGGGATCGACAGCCTTGTCCTGCTCATCTTCCGGGTGGTCGTATTTGCCGGCGGCATTGGCCTGCCAGACTTCGAGCATGGCGTCGTTGACGACATCACCGTTGCCGTCCACCACCTGCCCGCTGATCGCCACGCGTTCGCCGAGGGTGTCGGCGTTGGCCAGGGCTTCGCGATTCAGCCAGGTCAGGCCAATGTGGTAATACGGCCCGACGGTGTGGGACGTGGTCGCATTGAGTGTCATCTCATTTCTCCATCGGCGTGGCATCACGGCCACGCAGGACGATGTCCCAGCGGTAGCCGAGGGCATAGGAAGGAATGGTTTTTTCCAGATCGAAACGCGCGATCAGGCGCTCTTTGGCGCTGGTGTCCGGCACGCAGTTGTAGATCGGGTCGTATTCCAGCAGCGGGTCGCCGGGGAAATACATCTGCGTGACCAGGCGCGTCAGCACGCTCGGCCCGAACAGCGAAAAGTGGATATGCGCAGGGCGCCACGCATTGTGGTGGTTACCCCATGGGTAGGCGCCGGGCTTGATGGTCTGGAACTGGTACCAGCCGTCGGCGTCGGTAACCGTGCGCCCGGTGCCGGTGAAGTTCGGGTCCAGCGGCGCGTCGTGCAGGTCGCGCTTGTGGTTGTAGCGACCGGCAGCGTTGGCTTGCCAGATCTCCACGAGGATGCCCGGCACCGGCAGGCCGTTTTCATCCAGCACGCGACCGTGAATGATGATGCGTTCACCCAGGGGCTCGCCGTCGTGTTGGGCGGTGAGGTCGTTATCCTTCTCGCTGACTCGCTCGGCGCCGATGGTCGGGCCGGTTATTTCCGACAGCGAATGGGGCAGGAACACCAACGGCTTGGACGGCGAACGCAGGTTCGTCGACTGGTAGGGCGGGTGCAGGTACTCAGGTTGGGTGCCCGCTTGAGGGCGCCGGTAACCGGGCTTATCAGTCATGGAGCTGTCCTCTCTTATTAGATGCGTTCAATCGCCAGGGCCAAGCCTTGGCCGACGCCCACACACATGGTCGCCAGGCCTTTGTGGCCACCGGTTTTTTCCAACTGGTGCAAAGCCGTCAACACCAACCGTGCACCGCTCATGCCCAAGGGATGGCCGAGGGCGATAGCGCCGCCGTTCGGGTTGACCTGGGGCGCGTCGTCAGCGATGCCCAATTCACGCAGCACCGCCAGGCCTTGGCTGGCGAAGGCTTCGTTGAGTTCGATCACGTCAAAGTCGGTAACCGCCAGGCCCAGGCGTTCCACCAGCTTGCGCACCGCCGGCACCGGACCGATGCCCATGACCCGTGGCGCGACACCGGCACTGGCCATGCCCAATACACGAGCGCGGGCAGTGAGGCCATGTTTTTTCACCGCATCGGCGGACGCCAGGATCAGCGCGGCGGCACCGTCGTTGACGCCAGAAGCATTACCGGCGGTGACGGTCTTGTCCGGGCCGTTCACCGGTTTGAGCCGCGCCAGGGTTTCCAGGGTGGTGTCTGCGCGTGGGTGCTCATCCTGATCGACCACGGTTTCGCCTTTTTTATGGGCGACCCGCACCGGCACGATTTCTTCAGCGAAGTACCCGGCCGCCTGGGCGGCAGCGGTACGTTGCTGGCTGCGCAGGGCAAAGGCGTCCTGGTCGGCGCGGGACACGTGGTAATCATCGGCAACGTTATCGGCGGTCTGCGGCATCGCGTCGACACCGTACTGGGCCTTCATCAATGGGTTGATAAAGCGCCAGCCAATGGTGGTGTCTTCCAGCTTCATGCTGCGCGAGAACGCTGCATCGGCCTTGCCCATCACGAAGGGCGCACGGGACATCGACTCGACGCCGCCGGCAATCGCCAACTCCATTTCACCGCTGGCAATCGCACGAAACGCGGTGCCGATCGCATCCATGCCCGAGGCGCACAGCCGGTTGAGGGTCACACCGGGAATGCTTGAAGGCAGGCCTGCCAGCAATAGCGCCATACGTGCGACGTTGCGATTATCCTCACCCGCCTGGTTGGCGCAGCCGAGGAATACTTCGTCGACCGCGCTCCAGTCCACCGAAGGGTTGCGTTCGATCAGTGCCTTGATCGGCAGCGCCGCCAGGTCATCGGCACGCACCGTGGCCAAGCCCCCGCCAAACCGGCCGATAGGGGTACGAATCGCATCACAGATAAAGACGTCACGCATCAGGCTTCTCCCGGTGCTTGGCCGTGGGCGGCGGCGGTGCGAGTTTCCAGATCACGCAGCGCGGTCAGTTCGACCTCGGTGGGTTCCTCGGTGGTATCCACCCGGTCGGCAAAGCGGATGGGCCAACCGGTGGCCGCCACCACTTGCTCGCGGGTAACGCCAGGGTGCAGTGCAGTGACCACGAACTCATGGGTGCCCTCTTCCGGCTCCATGATGCACAGGTCGGTGATAATTCCGACGGGGCCGGCACCCGGCAGGCCCAGGCGTTTGCGCGAATCGCCGCCTTCGCCGTGGCCGACGGAGGTGATGAAGTCCAACTTGTCGACAAACGAACGCGACGACTGCTTGAGGATGATCAGCACGCTCTTGGCCGAGCCGGCGATTTCCGGCGCGCCACCGGCACCCGGCAGGCGTACCTTGGGCTGGTGGTAGTCACCGACCACGGTGGTGTTGATATTGCCGAAGCGGTCGACCTGGGCTGCACCGAGAAAGCCCACGTCAATGCGCCCACCTTGCAGCCAGTAGCGGAAAATCTCACCGGTCGGCACGACCGTGTCAGCGGTTTCCGCCAGCTCGCCATCACCGATAGACAGGGGCAGTACGCTGGGCTTGGCGCCAATCGGACCGGACTCGTAGATCAGCACCACGTCCGGCGACGAGGTCAGGCGCGCCAGGTTGGCCGCCTTGGATGGCAGGCCGATGCCCACAAAGCATACCGAGCCGTTCTTGAGGCGGCGGGCGGCGGCGACGGTCATCATTTCGTTGGTCGAGTAAGCCATTACTTGGCCTCCTGCGCGGTAGCCAGCTTGGCCTGGAATTCACTGAAGTCGGCAGTGCCATGGATGTATTCATCGATCCAGGCGGTAAAGGTCCCACGATCGCGGGCGATTGGATCCCACGCTTGGTAGAAACGATTGTCACGCTCGTTGTAGCCGTGGGCGTAGGACGGATGCGCACCACCGGGCACATGGCACACCGCGGTCAGGGCCCAGGTCGGCAACACGCAGCTGTTCATCGGCGCGTTCAAGTCGTCGACGATCTCTTCCACGGTGACGATGCAGCGCTTGGCGGCCAGGGCCGCTTCCTTCTGCACGCCGAGAATGCCCCAGAGCAATACGTTGCCCTTGCGGTCAGCCTTTTGCGCGTGGATCACGGTGATGTCCGGACGCACCGATGGCACCGCCGCCAGCACTTCGCCAGTAAAGGGGCAGGTGACGGTCTTGATCAGCGGGTTGACCTTGGGCAGGTCGGAACCAGCGTAGGCGCGCAGTACCGCGAACGGCAAGCCAGAGGCACCGGCGACGTAGGCATTGGCCAGGTCGGCGTGGCTGTGTTCTTCGATTTCCAGCGGCTGCGGCCATTGCTTCTCGACCGCGTCACGCAGGCGGTGCAAGGACCCCACGCCGGGGTTGCCACCCCAGGAGAAAATCAACTTGCGTGCGCAGCCGGCACCGATCAACTGGTCATAGATCAGGTCAGGCGTCATCCGTACCAGCGTCAGGTCTTTCTTGCCCTGACGAATGATTTCATGACCTGCCGCCGTAGGGATCAGATGGGTAAAGCCTTCGAGGGCGACGGTATCGCCGTCATTCACGAAGCGCTTGACCGCATCACGCAAGGTGAGAATTTCAGCCATGGGGTTGGGCTCCCGGTGTTGATCGTAAAAGGCGCTGAGGTGGCGCCGAAGTGCTTGAAGATTAAGCCGGGGAAATGGGCCAAACAATCCGATAATCGACTCAGCGTTCGATTATCGAACAGATTGTTACCTCGCTAATCATTCAGCCAAACGCGGTCAACGTGGGAGGAGGCTTGCCCCAGAGAGCGGTGTATCAGCCACCCGATGTATTGGCCGCCCCACTGCTGTCGGGGCAAGCCCACTCTCACATTTGAGCGTGCCAGGCCTCAGGTTGCGTCGGCGTGGCTGACCATGCCCTTGATCACCACCGCAGCCGTGGCCAATGCCGCCGGGATCACCAGCGCCGTGAGTACCTGCTCGAAATTCCAGCCCAGGCCCAGCAAGGTGGCGCCCATCCAGGCCCCGAGGATCGCGCCGAAGCGGCCGATGCCGAGCATCCAGGACACACCGGTGGCGCGGCCCTGGGTCGGGTAGAAGCGCGCAGCCAGGGACGGCATCGCCGACTGCGCGCCGTTGACGCACATCCCGGCGATCAGCACCAGGGTCGCGAGCAACGTGATATTGCCCAGGCTCTGCCCTACCGCGTAGGCAAACACTCCGGCCAGCAAGTAGAAAGTGCCAATGACCTTGTGGGGATTGAAGCGGTCCATCGCCCAGCCCACGCCCACCGCGCTCAATACACCACCAAACTGGAACAACGCACCGATAAACGCTGCCTGTTCCATGCTGGCGCCGCTGTCGCGCATCAGGGTCGGCAGCCAACTGGTCAGCAGGTAAACGATCACCAGGCCCATGAAATAGGTGAGCCACAGCAACAAGGTGCCAGCGCTGTAGGTGCCGGAGAAGATCACCGCAAACACGTTGCGCGCCTTGACGGTTTTTTGCTCGGGGACACTGAAGGCCATGGCCTGGGCGACAAGGCTGGGTTCAATGGGTGACAGGGTCTTGCGCACCTTGTCGGTGCCGCGATTGCGCACCACCAGGTAACGCGCCGATTCCGGCAGCCACACCAGTAGCACCAGCGCCAGGATCAACGGCAAGATTCCGCCGATCATCAACAGGCTATGCCAGCCGAATGCCGGAATCAGCTTGGCGGAGATAAACCCGCCGCCGGCCATGCCCAGGTTGAAGCCGCAGAACATGCTGGTGACCAGCAGCGATTTATGGCGCTCCGGGGTGTATTCCGAGAGCAGGGTCGTGGCGTTCGGCATGCCGGCCCCCAGGCCCAGCCCGGTCAGGAAGCGCAGCACCAGTAATTGATCGACATCGGTGCTGTAGGCCGAGGCCAGACTGAAGGCGCCAAACACCAGCACGGCCCCCACCAGCACCACTTTGCGCCCGAAGCGGTCAGCCAGTGGCCCGGAGCCCAAGGCGCCGAACACCATGCCGATCAATGCGGCACTCATCACCGGACCGAGACTGGCGCGGTCGATGCCCCAGTCCTGGGACAATGCAGGCGCGATAAACCCCATGGCAGCCGTGTCGAGGCCATCGAGGAAGACAATCAGGAAACACAGGATCACCACGCGCCACTGATAACGTGACAAGGGTTGGGCATTGATAAAGGCCTGGACGTCCAGTGTGGTGCCGACAGAAGGTTGATTCATTGTTTTTATTCCACACCGATGGCGGGCTGACGACCTGGGGTCGTCGTTATTATTGTGGCGCTAGAGCGCTGCCGCACAGTAATAAGCCAGGGGAAACACCGTCAATTCATCAAACCGGGATCTGTGCGGTCACCGAACAGCTTAAGCAAACAATTGCGCACTCAACTCGCGGCTGGCGCTGAGCATGCTCGGCAGGAAGCGCTGCTCCAACTCGCTGCGGCTGACCCGCCCGGCGTGGGTACTGACGTTCAACGCGGCCAATACCTGGCCCGAGGCGTCGTACACCGGTACGGCGATGGAGCGCAGGCCCTGCTCCAGCTCCTGGTCGACGATGCACCAGCCCTGCTGCCGTACTTGTTGCAGGCATTCGAGCAAGGCTTCGGGGGTGGTCAGGGTGCGGCTGGTCTTGGTTTGCAGGTCGGCGTGGTCGAGGTAGTCCTGCAGCGAGGCGTCATCCAACGCGGCAAGCAGGATGCGGCCCATGGACGTGCAATATGCCGGCAAGCGCCCGCCCACCGACAGGTCCACGGAAATCAGGCGCTGGGTCGTGGCGGAACGGGCTATATAGAGGATGTCGTCGCCCTCAAGGGTCGCCATGTTGCAGGCTTCGTGAAGCTGCTCGCTCATACGGTCCAGGTAAGGTTGCGCAGAGACCGCCAGGGGCGTGGAGGACAAATAGGCATGACCCAGGGTCAGGACTTTGGGCAGCAGCGAATAAGTACGCCCATCGGTGGTGGCGTAGCCGAGCTTGATCAGGGTGTGCAGGCAACGTCGCACGGCGGCGCGGGGGATTTCGGTGCGGTGACTGATCTGGGCGATGGTGAGGTGCCGCTTGCGCTCCTGAAACGCTTGCACCACGGCCAGGCCACGGGCCAGGGAGGTCATGAAGTCTGGATCACCGGTAAACGCCTGGATGCGCTTGGCGGGCGAAGCCACGATCGGCGGCGCCGCTGACGCGAAGGAGTTGCGCAATTGATCGTTCATTTCCGGATCCTTTCTCTTATTTTCAACCGCTGGAAGGGTTGGTCACTATTGAAAGCCGTGCCAGACGCGAGGCACAAGCTTGGGCCAACAACATTGGGCGATTATCGGACGATCATTCGATTATCGCAATCAACCTGGACGTAGAGAAATATCGGACAGGCCGCGACAACTTTTACAAGAGCGCAAAAATGATGGCGCCGGTTTTCCAGCGAAATACTGACGCGTACATGTAACAAAACTCTCACAGCAAGTTGACGTTTTTTAACTTTATGGTGATAGAGTTATTCAAATGCGCCGCTATAATGCAACCTGTGCAGAGGTCAGCCCGGTATCACTATCGGGATCGGAGCTCGCAGGCGGTGCATGCGGAACGCGTCGCCGGTTATCACTACCGGTTTAACGAAGTCACCTTTGGTCAATTATTCAAACTTGAACAGTTTGACTGTTCAACATTGAAATACGCCGAGGGCAATTTTCAGCTCCACCGCTGCACGGTAATTAAACTCAACTCAATTAGGTAGCACTGTGACGAAAGATGAACTGCGCGCGGAACTTGAGCGCCAGGAGCAACGTTACAAGGACGTTTACGGCGGGGAAGTCACCACCTACGCCGCCCAGCCTGAGCCAGAACGCAAGCCATGGCGCAAACGAGCCAGTCTGCTCGATCAGGCCTTTGCCCAGGAAATCCAAAAGATTGAACAGGAACTCAAGGCCGAAGAGCCATAAGCACTTCGGTTCGAGTCCTCAGGGTCTTGCTGTCTCTGCCGGCTTATTGCCGGCGGAGGGCACCTTGCATGAGCCTCCACGGCTCAGCACCCTGCCGCCCCAGGGAAATTTCGTACAAATGTTTCAGACATGACGATAAGGTGACAAAACCGCACCTTTTCAGCTGTGCGCTTTATAAATCAAAGACTTGCCAAAGCCCCGAAAAGCCTGGGATGAGCACCTTTTGCCCGTGTTTTTTCAATGAAGATTGTTACCAATGAGCAGCTAGTGCATCGATTACCGAGGTTTTCTGGCATAATCGCGCCCCCTTACGACCGGGTCAGAAAACCTTCATGATCGATTTATTCAGCGGACTGGATGCTTGGGTTCTCGTGAGCCTGTTGCTCGCCCTGGCCTTTGTCCTCGCCTTCGAGTTCATCAATGGCTTTCATGACACCGCTAATGCGGTGGCCACAGTCATCTATACCAAAGCCATGCCGCCGCACCTGGCCGTGTTCTTCTCCGGGGTGTTCAACTTCCTCGGCGTGTTGCTCGGTGGTGTCGGTGTCGCCTACGCCATCGTGCACTTGCTGCCGGTGGAGTTGCTGATCAATGTGAACACCGGCCATGGTTTGGCGATGGTCTTCTCTTTATTGGCGGCGGCGATCACCTGGAACCTGGGCACCTGGTACTTCGGTATCCCCGCCTCCAGCTCCCACACCCTGATCGGTTCAATCCTTGGTGTCGGCCTGGCCAACGCCCTGATCAATGACATTCCCCTGGCTGACGGGGTGAACTGGCAGAAAGCGATCGATATCGGCGCCTCCCTGGTGTTCTCGCCGATGGCCGGCTTCCTGGTTGCCGCCCTGGTGCTGCTCGGCCTGAAGTGGTGGCGCCCGCTGTCGAAGATGCACAAGACCCCGGACCAGCGCCGCAAGCTCGACGACAAGAAACACCCGCCGTTCTGGAACCGCCTGGTCCTGGTGATTTCCGCCATGGCCGTGAGTTTCGTGCACGGCTCCAACGATGGGCAGAAAGGTATCGGCTTGATCATGCTGGTGCTGATCGGCATCGTACCGGCACAGTTCGTCCTCGACCTGGGCAGCACCACCTACCAGATCGAGCGCACCCGCGACGCCACCGTGCACTTGAATCAGTTCTACCAGCGCAACCACGAAACCCTGGGCGAGTTCCTGGCCTTGGGGAAAAGCGTGAAGGATGACTTGCCGGGCAAGTTCCGCTGCAACCCGCAGCAGACCGAGCCGACCATCAACGCGCTCGTGGACACCTTGAAAGGCGTTTCCGATTACCACTCGCTGAATGCCGACCAGCGCATAGAGGTACGTCGCTACCTGCTATGCCTGGATGACACCGCGAAGAAAGTCGGCAAGCTGCCGGGCCTGGATGCGCGTGAGAAGTCCGACCTCGACAAGCTGCGCAAAGACCTGACCGCCACGACCGAGTACGCGCCGTTCTGGGTAATCCTCGCGGTCGCCCTGGCATTGGGCCTCGGCACCATGGTGGGTTGGAAGCGTGTGGTACTGACCATCGGTGAGAAGATCGGCAAGCAGGGCATGACCTACGCCCAGGGCATGTCGGCGCAGATCACCACCGCCAGCATGATCGGCCTGGCCAACATCTTCAGCCTGCCGGTTTCGACCACGCACGTACTGTCTTCCGGTGTCGCCGGCACCATGGTTGCCAACAAGAGCGGCCTGCAAGGCGGTACCGTAAAGACCATCCTGATGGCCTGGGTGTTGACCCTGCCAGCCACCGTAGGCCTGTCGGCCGGGTTGTTCTGGTTGGCGTCCAAGGCACTGGGTAGCTGATAGCCAACCCGCAAAAAATAAAGGTGCGACCTGCGAGGGTCGCACCTTTTTTTATGCGTGTGTCCCGTCCTTAAACTGCTACGCCACCGGACTCAGTTCAAATGGGGTGTTGATTAAATCGCAGGCAAAAAAAAGGGCGACCGAAGTCGCCCAAAATGCCTTGCGTGCTCATGTAATCCGGAAAAACTTATGGTTTTTTACGCTTATGTGCGTCTTTCCAGATAAAAAATCCAAACCCTACAAAAAACATCACCATGAGGCTTACAGTCAGCACCCCGGCGAACACCACATTATCGAAAAACATGACCGGCCTCCTGCACTTGCCCTGTTGCGATAGGGCTAAGTTAATGGAGAAGGCACTCTGGAAAATTGACGAGGATCAATGTCGCCCTCAACGGGGCGTAAAGAAGGGTAATAACTGACCTGCATCAATAAATGCAGGCCCTTTCAACGCTTTTTCGGTTTGTTCTTCGGCTTTTTCTTAACTTTCCCCAAGGGCATCGCCTGTTCAAATGCCTGGCGCACTTCATTCAGGCGTTTGTCATTGAGGTCATGCACACGTTTGGCACGTTCGGCATTCAGGTCGATCAGCTTGTCGTCATCACTCATGGCTTGGCTACGTTATGGCGGGAGTGCCTCAATAATGCGGCCTCCCCCGTCCGGCGGCAAATCAGCGAGCGACAAAAGGCGAGGCATCGCCCAAAATCGGCACTTTAAGCCCGCACCCGGAGGCCCCCCAGGTGGCACTGTTCAAGGACCTTCCCCCATTGCTCGCCCTGCGCGCCTTTGAAGCAGTGGCACGGCACTTGAGTTTTATCAAGGCGGCCAATGAGTTGTCGGTCACCCAGAGCGCCTTGAGCCACCAGGTGCAAAAACTCGAACAGCACCTGGGCAAGCCGCTGTTTATCCGACGTACCCGCGCGATCGACCTGACAGCCGACGGCCAGCGTTATTACGACGAAATCCGCCCCGCCCTCGATGCCATCGCCGCCGCCACCCGCACCCAACGGGTCGCCCCTGGCGCCACAGTGTTGCGCATTGGCCTGCTCGCATCCTTTGCCACCTTATGGCTGGCACCGCGCCTGGCCGGGTTTCTCAACCGTTACCCGCATATCCAGGTGGAACTGTTGCCGGCGATTCAATTGGCGAACGTCGACGGAACAACGATCGACCTGGCCATCCGTTACGGCAAGGGCGATTGGCCCGACGTGCAGGCCACACGGCTGATGCCCGAAATACTCTCACCGGTATGCAGCCCGGCATTCAAAGCCAGCCAACTGCATCACGGTCCCTTGCTGATGGCCACCTCGCACCGGCCATTCGAATGGACGGATTGGTCCGCGCATTATCGAGTCGACCTCGATCAACACCCCCGCGTGATGCTGCACGACTACAACATCGTGGTCGAAGCCGCCGTGTCCGGCCAGGGCATCGCCATGGGGCGTCACCGTTTGATCGAGCGCAGGCTCCAGGACGGCAGCCTGGTGGAGGCGTTCGACTGGCCGCCCTATCACAGCGCGATCGGTTACTGGCTGATTACCCCCCAGGGCCCTGCCAATGAGGCCGCCCGCTGTTTCAGCGAGTGGTTGCAGCAAGCCTGCACCGACGCGTGAGTTATTTCGATACGTCCCATGAGATCTATCCGTTTGTCGCCGAACACCACGGCCACCATGCTGAATCCTCCCGACCCAAGAGGATTCAACATGAGCACTTCCATCCGCCAATGTGTGCACGCCCTTGGCTTGACGCTGCCTTCCCCCAGCCAACCGGCGGCCAACTACATCAATCATGTCATCAGCCACAACCAGCTGTTCATCTCCGGACAGATTCCTCTGGTGGAGGGCAAACCTGCCTATGTGGGCCGGCTGGGCGAATCCCTCAGCGATGAAGAAGGCGCCCAGGCCGCACAGCTGGCGGCGCTGGGCCTGCTGGGGCAATTGAGCGCGGCGCTGGAAGACGACCTGTCGCGCCTGGTGCGCATAGTGCGCCTGGGTGTGTTTATCGCCAGCAGCGCCGACTTCAAGCAGCAGAGTGGCGTCGCCAACGGCGCATCCAACCTGCTGGTCAATGCCCTTGGCGAAAAAGGCCGGCATGTACGCACCGCCGTCGGCGTTTCCAGCCTGCCCGCCGGCGTGGCGGTGGAAGTGGACGCCATTTTCGAGTTGCAACCGTGAGCCCGCTTGAAGTCCAGCAACTGCGGGACAACACCCCTGGCTGCCTATCCGGCATCGTGCATTTCAATCACGCCGGCGCGTCCTTACCCAGCCAGGCAACCCTCGATGCCATCATCGAACAATTACAGCGTGAAGCTCGCGACGGCCCCATGGAAGCCGGCGAACACGGTGCGGCCCTGATAGAGCAAGCCCGCCGCGCCGCCGGGCAATTGCTCAATGCGCCCGCCTCGTCGATTGCCTTTGCCAGCAGCGGCTCGACAGCCTGGAGCATGGCGTTCCAGGCACTCGGCCCTTGGCAGCCGGGCGAGCGCATTTTGGTGGGCCGCCACGAATGGGGCGGTAACCTGGCGAGCATGGAACTGGCTGTGCACGCCGGCGCACGGGTCGAGGTCATCCCCTGCGATGAAACCGGCGCGGTCTGCCCGGTGGCCCTGGAAGCGATGATCGATACAAACGTGAAGCTGATCGACCTGACCTGGCTCCCGGCCAATGGCGGCCTGATCAATCCCGCCCAAGCCATCGGCGCCGTCGCCAGGCGCCATGGCATTCCCTACTTTGTCGACGCGGGTCAAGCTGTCGGCCAGGTACCGGTGGATGTGCAGGCGCTGCACTGCGATGTGCTCAAATCGGCCGGCCGCAAGCACCTGCGCGGGCCGCGCGGCACGGCGCTGCTGTATGTGCGGCCAGCGTTTCTCCAGCACCTGAACCCCGCCCAGCGCGATGTGTTCTCGGCCCCCTGGAACGCCAACGGCTACGACTTGCGTAACGACGCCCGGCGCTTTGAAACCAGCGAAGTGTCCGCCGCCTTGTTGGCGGGGCTGGGTAACGCGCTGCAGGAGATCAATCGACTGGGGATCGAGCGGGCCTGGGAGCGCGTCAGGCAGACCAGCGCGCGGATCCGTGAAGCACTGCGCCAGATACCGGGCATTTCCTTGCATGACTTGGGCGCTACGCACTCAGGCTTGATCGCCTTCAACCTCGCCGGCTGGGACGCCTTCGAACTCAAGCGGCGGCTGGGATTGAAGCGAATCAACATCGGCGCCAACGGTGTGGCCTACACCCCGCTGGATATGCAGGCGCGCGGCCTGAGCAGCATCGCGCGCATCTCCGTCAGCCCCTTCAACAACGACCACGATATCGAGGTGCTGCTGACAGCCTTGCGCGAGTTGCGCGATTAAACCTCGACGTCCACCCACAGCCCCTGGCGCGGCGCGTCTTCAATCAGCGGCACCACCGGTACGGTGTTGTCGGCGTTGAGCACATCACCAGGAATGGCCAGGTGCTGCTCCGCGTCCGCGTCGGCTTCACGCCGGCGCTTTTGCTGCTCTTGCTGGCGGCGCTGTTCTTCGCGCAGCAAAAAGGTCGACTGCTCGGCATCGCCCTTTTTCAGGTCGATGGTGCTTTCGTTCGAGCCCGCCTGCACGGGCACCACGGGCGGGATGTCCGGCTTCTGGCGCACCGGGTCGAGTTGTGACGTGACCGGCACAACACTGACGGGCAGCATGGGTGGCAGCATAGTGATTATTCTCCTGATCAACAGGCTGTCGGCGGGTTGCAGGGCGACTTGAGCTCAAGCACGCCAACCTGTGACCCAGTCGACACTCGCAAGTGCCCGCCACCCGTCGATTCAGCAGCGGACCACCGTGCAAACGCAGTAGTTTTTGTCAGAGTCCTTTGGATGAGGGCCTTGTTCCGTTAAGATAGTCGGCTTTTTCACGGCGGGAGTCAGGCAGCATGGCGCAGCAGTATCAACCGGGGCAACGCTGGATTAGTGACAGCGAAGCAGAGCTGGGGTTAGGCACCGTTCTGGCACAGGACGGCCGCTTGTTGACCGTGCTCTATCCGGCCACTGGCGATACGCGCCAGTATGCGCTACGGAATGCGCCCCTCACCCGCGTGAGGTTCTCGCCGGGCGACAGCATCACCCATTTCGAAGGCTGGAAAATGACCGTGCAAGAAGTCGACGACGTCGACGGCCTGCTGGTCTACCACGGCCTCAATGGGCAGAACGAACAGGTCACCCTGCCGGAGACCCAGCTGTCGAACTTCATCCAGTTCCGTCTGGCCAGCGATCGCCTGTTCGCCGGGCAGATCGACCCACTGGCCTGGTTCTCGCTGCGCTACCACACCCTGGAACACACCAGCCGCCAGCTGCAATCCTCCCTGTGGGGCTTGGGTGGCGTACGTGCACAGCCGATTGCCCACCAATTGCACATCGCCCGCGAAGTCGCCGACCGTATCGCGCCGCGGGTACTGCTGGCCGACGAAGTGGGCCTGGGCAAGACCATCGAAGCCGGCCTGGTGATCCATCGCCAACTGCTGTCCGGCCGCGCCAACCGTGTGCTGATCCTGGTCCCGGAAAACCTGCAGCACCAGTGGCTGGTGGAAATGCGCCGCCGCTTCAACCTGCAGGTTGCGCTGTTCGACGAAGAACGCTTTATCGAAAGCGATGCCGCCAACCCGTTCGAAGACACCCAACTGGCCCTGGTCGCCCTTGAGTGGCTGGTGGACGACGAGAAAGCCCAGGACGCGCTGTTCGCCGCCGGCTGGGACCTGCTGGTAGTCGACGAAGCCCACCACCTGGTGTGGCATGAAGACAAGGCCAGCCCGGAATACAGCCTGGTCGAGCAACTGGCCGAAGTGATTCCCGGTGTGCTGCTGCTCACCGCCACCCCGGAACAACTGGGCCAGGACAGCCACTTCGCGCGCCTGCGCCTGCTCGACCCGAACCGTTTCCACGACCTGCAGGCCTTCCGCGCCGAGAGCGAGAACTATCGCCCGGTGGCCGAAGCCGTGCAGGAGCTGCTCGACAAGGGCCGCCTCTCCCCGGCCGCGCACACGACTATCCAGGGTTTCCTCGGCAATGAAGGCGAAGCGCTGCTGACCGCCGTCAACGATGGCGACACCGAAGCCAGCGCGCGCCTGGTGCGCGAGTTGCTCGACCGCCACGGCACCGGTCGCGTGTTGTTCCGCAACACCCGTGCCGCCGTACAAGGTTTCCCGGAGCGCAAGCTGCACGCCTACCCGCTGCCGAACCCGGACGAATACCTCGAATTGCCACTGGGCGAACACGCCGAGCTGTACCCGGAAGTCAGCTTCCAGTCGCAGCCGGACGTCGAGGAAGAAAACCGCTGGTGGCGTTTCGACCCACGGGTCGAGTGGCTGATCGACCAACTGAAAATGCTCAAGCGCACCAAGGTCCTGGTGATCTGCGCCCACGCCGAAACCGCCATGGACCTGGAAGACGCCCTGCGTGTGCGCTCCGGCATCCCGGCCACGGTGTTCCACGAGGGCATGAACATCCTCGAGCGTGACCGCGCCGCCGCCTACTTCGCCGATGAAGAGTTTGGCGCCCAGGTGCTGATCTGCTCGGAGATCGGCAGTGAAGGCCGCAACTTCCAGTTCTCCCACCACCTGGTGCTGTTCGACCTGCCGTCCCACCCCGACCTGCTCGAACAGCGCATCGGCCGCCTGGACCGGATCGGCCAGAAGCATGTGATCGAGTTGCACGTGCCCTACCTGGAAACCAGCCCGCAAGAGCGCCTGTTCCAGTGGTACCACGAAGCACTGAACGCCTTCCTCAACACCTGCCCGACCGGCAACGCCTTGCAGCATCAGTTCGGCCCGCGCCTGCTGCCGCTGCTGGAAAACGCCGACGATGGCGAATGGCAATCCCTGGTCGACGAGGCCCGTGCAGAACGCGAGCGCCTGGAGCAGGAACTGCATACCGGCCGCGACCGCTTGCTGGAGCTCAACTCCGGCGGTGCGGGTGAAGGCGATGCGTTGGTGGAGGCCATTCTTGAGCAAGACGACCAGTTCGCCCTGCCGATCTACATGGAAACCCTGTTCGACGCATTCGGCATCGACAGCGAAGACCATTCGGAAAACGCGCTGATCCTCAAGCCCAGCGAAAAAATGCTCGACGCCAGCTTCCCCCTGGGCGACGACGAAGGCGTGACCATCACCTACGATCGCAACCAGGCGCTGTCACGCGAAGACATGCAATTCATCACCTGGGAACATCCGATGGTGCAGGGTGGCATGGACCTGGTGCTGTCCGGCTCCATGGGCAACACCGCCGTGGCGCTGATCAAGAACAAGGCGCTCAAGCCGGGCACCGTACTGCTGGAGCTGCTCTACGTCAGCGAAGTGGTTGCCCCGCGCTCGCTGCAACTGGGCCGCTACCTGCCACCGGCCGCGCTGCGCTGCCTGCTGGACGCCAACGGCAATGACCTGTCCGGTCGCGTCTCGTTCGAAACCCTGAACGACCAGCTCGAAAGCGTGCCACGAGCCAGCGCCAACAAGTTCGTCCAGGCCCAGCGCGACCAACTCACACCACGCATCAATGCCGGTGAAGAGAAAATCACCCCGCGCCACGCCGAGCGTGTGGCCGAGGCCAAGCGCCGCCTGGCAGCGGACACCGACGAAGAACTGGCGCGCCTGACCGCGTTGCAAGCGGTCAACCCGACCGTGCGTGACAGCGAACTGGTTGCCCTGCGCCAGCAACGCGAACAAGGCCTGGCCATGCTCGACAAGGCGGCGCTGCGACTGGAAGCGATTCGGGTGTTGGTGGCAGGTTGATTGCTGCCCTGCCCTGCTAAATAGAAGGCCCGCGCAATGCGGGCCTTTTTTATTCACTTGAGAACAGCTTTGGCTTTGCGGGCCTCATCGGGGGCAAGCCCCCTCCCACAGTTGACCGAGTTGACTGATCAATGTGGGAGGGGGCTTGCCCCCGATAGAGTCACCACGGTTTCACGCCGTCGCAGCAGCAGCAGCCGGCACCTCCACCGCCGCCAACCCCTCCTTCATCCGCTTGGCATCGCGCACAAAACTGCGCGAGGCCTGGAACAGAAACAGCATGGTCAGGAACAGCGCCACCGGGATCAGATACATGGCGTCATGCAACCCCACCGCTTTGTAAGCCTCAGTCATCTGCTCAGCCCCCGCCGCATACATCGCCGAATGCGCAAAGTGATCGGACAAGCCCCCCACCACAATCGGCCCCATGCCGCCGCCCAGCAGGTACAACCCAGCGAAAAACAGCGCCATCGCCGTGGCCCGCAGGCGCGGTTCGACCACGTCCTGGATCGCCGTGTACACGCAGGTATAGAAGTTGTAGGCAAACAGCCAGCCCACGCTGAACAGTGCGACGAACACACCGATTTCAATACGCCCGGCATGCAAGGCCCAGGCGGTGGTGACGGTGGAGATGATCAAACTGAACGCGGCAAACAGCAGGCGACCATTGGCAATGCGCTGATGGATCTTGTCGGCAATCCAGCCGCCCAAGGTCAGGCCCACCAAGCCGGTGACGCCGACAATCACCCCTGTGGCAACGGCCGCTTCCTGCAATGGCATGAGGAAATAGCGCTGCAGCATCGGCACCAGGAATGAGTTACAGGCATAGGTGGCGAAGTTGAAGCACAGCCCGGCCAGCACCAGCCAGAGGAAGGTCGGCACCGCCAACACGCGGCGGATCGGGCGGTCGACGCGTTCCTGGGAGACCTGCACGGTTTCTGCCGCGCCGCGCTTGGGCTCCTTGATATAGAACATGAACACCGCCAGGATCAGCCCCGGCACCGCCGCGATAAAGAACGGCGCACGCCAACTGTCGAACGCCTTGACCATCGCGCCAATGGTAAAGAACGCCAGCAGCAGGCCCAAGGGCAGGCCCAGCATGAAGATCCCCATGGCCCGTGCGCGGCGGTGGGCCGGGAACAGGTCACCAATCAGCGAGTTGGCCGCCGGCGCATAACTGGCTTCGCCGATACCGATGCCCATGCGCACCAGCAGGAAGGTCCAAAAACTGCCGACCATGCCATTGATCGCCGTCAGCCCGCTCCAGGCGAACAGGCCCCAGCCCATGAGTTTGCTGCGTGAACCGGTGTCGGCCAGGCGCCCGAGCGGCAGGCCGGCAATGGCGTAGACGATGGTGAAGGCGGTGCCGATGATGCCGAGCTGAAAGTCGCTCAGGTGCCATTCCATGCGGATCGGCTCGATGATGATCGCAGGAATGGTGCGGTCGAAGAAATTGAACAGGTTGGCGAGGAACAGCAGGAACAGAATGCGCCAGGCATTCTCCGCTTGGGTCGAGTTCTGCATGGGTCCGTCTCTTTTATTGTTATGAGAGCTGCGATGCCCGATGCATCCTGCTCAGGTCCCTGCAACATAGTCAGACACGTCGCGGTTGTCTGTAATGATTCGTAAAGCTGATAGGGCATGATTTCACCCGGAACTACGGGACTTTCCCTACGGAAAATATAAGCGCGCTCCCCTCTTCCCAATGGCCACGGCACGATTAGAATGGCGAGCCTTCCTGTCACAACCCCACTTCCCTTTCTAATCGATGACGCCCATGTCCGAAGCCAGTCCGTGTCTGAATTGCGGTGCCTGTTGTTCACACTTTCGTGTGTCTTTCTTCTGGGGGGAGTGCGCCTCGTCAGGAGGCACCGTGCCCGATGACCTGGTGATCCAGATCAACCCCACGCGCGTGGCGATGATCGGTACCGACCAGAAACCCGCACGCTGCTGCAGCCTTGAGGGCGAAGTGGGCCAGGCCACCCGTTGCACGATCTACGAGCAGCGCTCCAGCGTGTGCCGTGAGTTCGATTCGTCGTGGAACCAAGGCGTGCAAAACCTCGATTGCGACGCCGCCCGCGCCGCGTTTGGTCTGGCACCACTGGAGGCACCGCCCTTCGAGCTGGAGTTGCCCATCAGCGCTTAGCATCAAACGCTATGGACGGCATGCCAAAATCATTCAAAGCAAAGTGCCATTATTGATGGCAAATTCCGCGAGGCTTCTATACTCGACCTCATAGGTCATCGCCGTAGGCAGTGACGAGACGCTATGACGGGACACGCTATGGAATGGCTGGGTCTGCACTTTTTTATCGATCTTCCAGGGAACGGGCACCTACTACTCAATTGCAGCCATAACCCCTTTCTGGTGCTGTTGGCCTACCTGGTCGCCTGTGCGGCCGGTTTCGGCACCTTGGACATGGCAGAACGTGTCAGCCATGTCGAAGACCCCACCGCCCGCCGCCACTGGCGCTGGCTGGGCGCGGGTTGCCTGGCGGGCGGTATCTGGTCTACCCATTACATCAGCATGCTGGCGTTCCAGGCGCCCATTGCCATTCATTACGAACTGATCATGACGTTCGCCTCGTTGGTGATCGCCCTGATCGCCTCGCTGTTCGCCATGCAAACCCTCAGTCACGCGCAACTGCGCCTTCACCAGTACCTGCTGGCATCGGTCTGGATGGGCCTGGGCATCGCGCTGATGCACTACGTGGGCATGTCGGCCATGGATTCCGAGGCCAAGTTGTACTTCAAACCGGGACTGTTCATGGCTTCGGTAGGGATCGCCATTGCCGCGAGCCTCGCGGCGTTGCTGCTGTCGATCTGCCTGCGCAATGGCATGGGCACCTTCCATCAACTGCTCAAATACGCCGCCAGCCTGATGCTGGGCACCGGTATCCTGAGCATGCATTTCACCGGCATGGCGGCCATGCAAATGCTGGTACCCGCCGGGGCCGACCTTTCGTTGCCGCTGGACAATAACCCCATCCAATTGGGCTTGTCAGTGGCGGTGATCACACTGCTGGTGATTGGTAGCAGCATCAGCGCGGCCCTGGCGGACAAGAAGTTGCAACACAAGGAACGTGACCTGCGCCGGGTCAACGCCCTGCTCGACGAACTGGACCAGGCCCGCGCCTCGCTGCAACAGGTGGCCCATTACGATGCGCTGACCAGCCTGCTCAATCGCCGCGGCTTCAATCAGATTTTCGCGGAGAAACTCGCGGAAAAAACCGCTCACGACGGCATGTTGGCGGTAATTTTCCTCGATATCGACCATTTCAAGCGCATCAATGACAGCCTCGGGCATGACGCGGGCGACCAGTTGCTCAGCGTACTGGCCGGGCATATCAAGAGCTCGGTGCGCAGCCACGCCGATGTGGTCGCGCGGTTTGGCGGCGATGAGTTCTGCATCCTCATCAACATCCACCACCGCGACGAAGCGCAGCATTTGGCCCAGCGCATCATGCAAAAAATGAAAGAGCCCGTCGAACTCGCCGGCAGGCGCATGGTGATGACCACCAGCATCGGTATCAGCCTGTTTCCCGACGACGGACTGACCTGCGAAGAACTGCTGAAAACCGCCGACCTGGCGCTGTACCAATCCAAGGATTCAGGCCGTAACAGCCTGAACTTCTTCAGCTCCAACCTGAAGACCCGCGCCTTCCTCGAACTGCAACTGGAAGAACAGTTGCGCGCTGCCCTGCGTGCCCGCAACGAACTGGTGCTGTTCTACCAACCGATTTTCGACATGAAACGGGGCAAGGTCACCCGCCTGGAAGCCTTGGTACGCTGGCAGCACCCACAACACGGTTTGCTGACACCCGAGCGCTTTATCGGCATTGCCGAAAGCAACGGGTTGATTGCCGAACTGGACCACTGGGTACTGCGCCAGGCCTGCCACGACTTGAGCCTGTTGTCGGACAAGGGTTACGCCGAGCTGACCATGGCCGTGAACTGCTCAGCCTTGAACCTGACACGTGATGAGCTGGCCGATGAAATCGAAGATGCCCTGCGGTTCAGCGGGATCGCCGCCAACCGCCTGGAACTGGAAGTCACCGAAAATGCATTGATGGGCAATATCAGCAGCACCCTGGCACTGTTGCGACAGATCCGCGCCCTGGGTGTGTCCCTGGCCATCGATGACTTCGGCACCGGCTATTCTTCCCTCGCCTATCTCAAGCGCCTGCCGCTCAACACCTTGAAGATTGACCGCTCGTTCATCCAGGACATCCCCAAGTCCAACGCCGATATCGAAATCGTCCAGGCCATTATCGGCATGGCCCACACCCTGCACCTGCAGGTCGTGACCGAAGGGGTGGAAACCCAGGCGCAATTCGAACTGCTGCTCAAGCATGGCTGTGACTTCATCCAAGGCTACCTGCTGAGTCCGGCGGTGCCTGCCCGCGATATCATCGGGGTCATCCAAGGTATCCACAGGCGCACTCCGCTCTCCCCCTTCAGTGTTGCCGGCGCCAAGTACACGCCATCGCCGAAGGACCCCGCCACCGCTCGTACCGGCTCCACCTCGGTCATCAGGCCAATCCGATGACGCCGATTCTTTGGCATTTCGCCATCACTTACCTAAAGAACGCCGACAAACGGCCGATTAATCAGAGTCCGGCCAGGTTTTCCCTTAAAAAACTAGGGTTAAACCCGACTACACCGGATAAGGACGCACTGCAAAGTCGCGAACTCTCATTCATTGATGGCTATTTGATATTTTTCAGCCGTCCGTCCAGGTACATGGCGCCCAATGACTTCTAAAAATAACCCTGCCACCGTGGTCTCCGACGTGTTGCCGACAGCCCCTGCGGAAAAAACCCCAGGCTCAAAGTCATTGAGCAGCGCCCGCCCGCTGGCCGCCCAGCAATACTTGTACTTCACCGAAACCAATACCGACCGCATCCTCGATAACCTCGATGGCCTGCGCGACATGGTGTTCCCGCGGCCACCCCACCTGGAAGGCGACGGCGAGCCACACAGCGACCAGGAATTCCCGTCGGTGTGCCTGATCGGCCTGGGCCGCTGCGGTTCGAACATCGCATTGGACGTGGCGGAACTGGTGTACAACGCGCGCAAGTTCTACCTGAACGAATTCAGTACCGAAGATAAAACCCTCGACAAGGGCTACAGCCCGGCCCAATGGATCCGCAACAACCTGCGCCTGGGCGGCGGCAAGGCCAGCAAACCCGTGTTCCTGGTGGAGCCGCTGGTGATGCTGGGTGACTTGGACAAGGACATCGCCGGGCGCATCCGTTTCTCACGCAAGGGCGAGAAAAGCGGCTTTCTGCGCGACTACAGCAAGATGAAAATCATGGACCTCTCGGAAGTCCATGCCGGTGGCGCCGGTAACGCGCCGATCCTTGGTCAATACCTGGCCAAGATCATCCTTAATAAAGACACCCAGCGCTTTTCCAGCCCCGATTGGAAGATGATCCACTCGTACCTCATCGACTCCTGTGGCATCAAGGCCAACCAATCGCGCCTGTACTTCTCGATCTTCAGTGCCGGCGGTGGTACCGGCTCGGGCATGGCGTCCGAATTCGGCCTGGCCCAGCAACACTCGTACATGAACAAGACGTTCGACACCAAGCCTGCCGACGAACACGACAGCAAGAGCGGCCACGCCTTTGTCTTCGAGCCGATCTTCACCAGCGGCATCTGTGTGCTGCCGAATATTTCCGACCACCGCAGCGAAATGTCCGAGGCGCTGCATATCAACGCTGGGCGACTGCTGTGCAAGTACCTGTCGGAAGAATGGGACTTCTCATACAACTTCGACAATGAAGACAGCAGCGAAGCCAGTGTGAAGGGGCGTATTCGCCCTTGGAACGCGATGATGCTGATCTCCAACGACATCATGCGTTACGCCGAAGAGAGCGACGACGGCAATATCCAGAACATTGACGTCAATGCCATGGAAAAACACGCCAACCAGTACATCTCCCAGCAGATCTTCAACATCCTGACCGCCCAGGCGGTGACCACCGACTACGACCAGAACTACTTCCGTCGTGCCGGCATCGACATTGGCGAGACTATCCGCCTCGACGCCAACGACCTGTTCATGAGCCTGGCCGGGCCGGTGGCGATTGCCTACGCCGAATCGGTGGTCCCGGAAACGCCGGCGCCGTCGAATGACAAGTTCAAGGTCTTCGAAAAAGAGCCGCAGCGCCTGAACATCGACGACCTGTTCTTCCGCTCGATCGACCTGCCACACTTCAACAAGGTCACCCAGGCCATCGAAGGCATCAGCCTGCTGCCGATCGAGTCCAAGCGCTATAAGGCCTCCTTGGAGCAGTACAAGAACTCCGGCTACGACGCGGCGGCGCTGCATGACCTGCACTTCTTCAAGAACTGCTCGTCGGTGGTGTCCATCGTCTCGCTGCCCAAGGACTACAAGCTGTCCTACATGGACCTGAACCGGCTCAAGACCCACCTCAACAGCCTGTTCCCCAACACCACCCTGAAACGCTACGCACTGGTAATCGGCGCCTCGGCAAACCTGTCGCTGACCACCCTGATCGCCAAGAGCCCGTGCCTGTCGGATGACTTCCTGACGCTGATCGTGGCATTTATCAAACGCTGCTTTGCGCGTAACCCGTACCGTTTCGATGACACGCTGGACAACTCGATCCTGGACTTCATCATCCACGAGGATTTCGACGAAGACCGGATCGATCAACTGCTCAACGAGTTTGAAAACCCGGCGAAGATCCTCGATACCAACTGGTACGCGATCAAGCCGATGTACGAGAAGAAGTACCGGGAGCTGATCAATGACAAAGACAAGTTTGTCTCGATCAATGACATTCGCCTGTCACGGGATTGCGTGAAGAAGGCGATCAAGTATTTGCGTGAGATCTACCGTCACCGGATCGGCAAGACCAAGGTGATCTCGCTGAATAACCATACCGGCAAGACGGGCTAGGCTGGTGTGGCGAGGGAGCCTGCTCCCTCGCCACCCTGATCGACTCACACCCGGAAACAATTCCTACGGCGTTTCAGCCCCCGCAAAACTGTTCCCATGACGCGCACGTCACCCTCACCTGTGACCTTTCTCTACGGCAAGATGCCATCACCGGCCCGGCGGTTACTCCGCTACACACTTAGGCGGGCACAAAAGACGCACCTTTTCGGTGCAACCTTTTCTTACGCCGCCCTTTCCTGGATCAGAATCCACGGCGATACCACCACGGCCCACAGGCTCGGATCACGCTCCACCAGGTCCAGTGCCCGCGTCGCAGACACCTCGCCCAGGCTCCCCGAGGCCAGCCAGGCAGCGACTTTGTCACGATTATCCTCGGCCATGCCTTCGGCCGCCTCGATCAAATCCACGCTGGCGTCGACCCACAATAGGGCACCCTTGGCAAAGAACGGTTCAAGCTCCTTCCAGGAAATTTCGGCGGTTTCACCGAGCAGCTTGGCATAGAGGGTGCTAGGTTCTTGCGTCATGGGAGTTCACCTGAGTAAAAATCGGCGCAATCATAACGTCGCGGCTCTTGTAGAAAAACCCAGTTGCAAATGAGTCAACGATTGAAACTGTCAGGAAAGCCAAGGATTGCCCGAGACTCTGGCATCACCCCGCCGCAATTCTGTCTTTTTCTTTCATTTAAGCGACACGTCCGGGTTTTGCCCCCAGCAGCCAGCTTTTCAAGCGATCAACCGGCGCTCTACACTGTACCGGTACAGTTGCCAGGGCACTGCCGGGGGGATATCCGAGATATCTGATCCGGTTCAGCAGCTCACAAGGCCGCTAGAACTATAAAAAATACAACAGTAAGAGTGGAGCACTATGAATAAGGCTACTAAGCAGATTTCCAAACTGTTTGCCGCTATGGTCCTGGCTGGGGTTGCCGGCCATTCGTTCGCAGCTGACACCATCAAGATCGGTATTGCCGGCCCTAAAACCGGCCCTGTGACCCAGTACGGCGACATGCAGTTCATGGGCGCCAAACAAGCCATCGAAGACATCAACGCCAAAGGCGGTGTAGACGGCAAATTGCTGGAAGCCAAGGAATACGACGACGCCTGCGACCCTAAACAAGCCGTTGCCGTAGCCAACAAAGTGGTCAACGACGGCGTCAA
Source organism: Pseudomonas sp. G11 (assembly GCF_029457515.1). Classification (NCBI taxonomy): domain Bacteria; kingdom Pseudomonadati; phylum Pseudomonadota; class Gammaproteobacteria; order Pseudomonadales; family Pseudomonadaceae; genus Pseudomonas; species Pseudomonas sp. G11. Next base: position 1,817,841 of record NZ_CP120377.1, on the reverse strand, counting down.
GTTCGTGGTCGGCCACCTTTGCTCCAGCTCCACTCAACCAGCGTCCGACATCTATGAAGATGAAGGCGTGATCATGATTACCCCGGCTGCCACCAGCCCGGAAATCACCGCCCGTGGCTACAAGCTGATCTTCCGCACCATCGGCCTGGACAGCGCCCAAGGCCCAGCGGCTGGCAACTACATCGCCGACCACGTGAAGCCGAAAATCGTTGCCGTGCTGCACGACAAGCAGCAATACGGTGAAGGCATCGCCACCGCCGTCAAACAGACCCTCGAGAAGAAAGGCGTAAAAGTTGCCGTCTTCGAAGGCCTGAACGCCGGCGACAAAGACTTCTCCTCGATCATCCAGAAGCTCAAGCAAGCCAACGTCGACTTCGTCTACTACGGCGGCTACCACCCAGAGCTGGGCCTGATCCTGCGCCAGTCCAAGGAAAAAGGCCTGAACGCCAAGTTCATGGGCCCAGAAGGCGTCGGCAACGACTCCATCTCGCAAATCGCCCAAGGCGCCTCCGAAGGCCTGCTGGTCACCCTGCCGAAATCCTTCGACGCCGACCCGGCCAACAAAGCCATCGTCGAGAAGTTCACCGAGAAGAAGCAGGACCCGAGTGGCCCATTCGTGTTCCCGGCCTACTCCGCTGTTGAAGTCATCGCTGGCGGTATCGCTGCCGCGAAGAGCGAAGACACCGCCAAAGTGGCAGCCGCCATCCACGCGGGCACCTTCAAGACCCCTACCGGCGACCTGAGCTTCGACGCCAAGGGCGACCTGAAGGACTTCAAGTTCGTGGTCTACGAATGGCACTTCGGTAAACCAAAAACCGAAGTTTCCCCTCAGTAAGCCAGGCGTTACTGGTCAACAAGCCCACTGTGAGAGCAGTGGGCTTTGTTTTACGAGGTTTATGGGCCTGTCACCCGCGATCCGGGCGCTGGCTCACCTGAAAATCTTAAAACCGTCACCAGCGGTTCGCTGGCAAACGCTTTGTGCAAATGTGCTCACAGAACACAGCACAGGGCCGGAACATGACTCCACCAGTGAAATGCGTATCGGGTTTTTAGGAGCGTTGTAATGCCTGAGATCTATCATTTTTTCCAACAGCTGGTTAATGGCCTGACCATTGGCAGCACCTATGCCTTGATAGCCATTGGCTACACAATGGTTTACGGCATCATTGGAATGATCAACTTCGCCCATGGCGAGGTATACATGATTGGCTCCTACGTGGCCTTCATCGCCCTTGCCGGGCTGGCCATGATGGGTATCCACTCACTGCCGCTGTTGATGACCGCTGCATTCCTTGCGTCGATCGTCGTAACCAGTGCCTATGGCTACAGTATCGAGCGGGTCGCCTACCGTCCCTTGCGGGGCAGCAACCGTTTGATCCCGTTGATTTCCGCCATCGGCATGTCGATTTTCCTGCAAAACACCGTATTGCTGTCCCAGGACTCCAAGGATAAATCCATCCCCAACCTGATCCCTGGGAGCTTCTCCTTCGGCCCGGGTGGCGCGGAAGAAGTCCTGATTTCCTACATGCAGATCCTGGTCTTCGTGGTCACCCTGGTGGCCATGCTGGGCCTGACCCTGTTCATCTCTCGCTCCCGTCTGGGGCGCGCCTGCCGGGCCTGTGCCGAAGACATCAAGATGGCCAACCTGCTGGGCATCAACACCAACAACATCATTGCCCTGACCTTCGTGATCGGTGCCGCGCTGGCAGCTGTCGCGGCCGTGTTGCTGAGCATGCAGTACGGCGTGATCAACCCCAACGCCGGTTTCCTGGTGGGCCTCAAGGCCTTCACCGCGGCGGTCCTGGGCGGCATCGGCAGTATCCCGGGCGCGATGCTCGGTGGCCTGGTGCTGGGTGTGGCCGAAGCGTTTGGCGCCGATATCTTCGGCGACCAGTACAAGGACGTCGTGGCGTTCGGCCTGTTGGTTCTGGTGCTGTTGTTCCGTCCGACCGGCATCCTGGGCCGTCCGGAGGTTGAGAAAGTATGAGCAGATATCTTAAATCGGCGTTTTTCAGCGCCTTGTTGGTATGGGCGGTTGCCTTTCCGGTACTCGGCCTCAAGCTGAGCATTGTCGGCATCAACCTGGAAGTGCATGGCACTGGCCCCGTGACCCTGACCATCATCGCCCTGTGCTCGGTGCTGATGTTCCTGCGCGTGCTGTTTACCCAGCAGGTCGGTGCCCTGTTCAAAGGCAACCGTGGCCCGTTGGTTTCGCCCAAGGTCAGCCAGTTCCTCACCCTGCCGCGCACCCAGCGCTACATCATCATCGGCCTGATCGTGGCCGCGTTGATCTGGCCGTTCTTCGGTTCACGCGGTGCGGTCGACATCGCCACGCTGATCCTGATCTACGTGTTGCTGGGCCTGGGCCTGAATATCGTGGTGGGGCTCGCCGGCCTGCTCGACCTGGGTTATGTGGGCTTCTATGCCGTGGGTGCCTACACCTACGCGCTGCTGTCGCACTACCTGGGCTGGAGCTTCTGGATCTGCCTGCCCCTGGCCGGCATGGCGGCCGCGACGTTCGGCTTCCTGCTGGGTTTCCCGGTGTTGCGCCTGCGCGGTGACTACCTGGCGATCGTGACCCTGGGTTTCGGGGAAATCATCCGTCTGTTCCTGCGTAACCTCACCGACATCACCGGTGGCCCCAACGGTATCAGCAGCATCCCCAAGCCAACGTTCTTCGGGTTGTCGTTCGACCGTACCGCCGCCGAAGGCATGCAGACCTTCCATGAGTACTTCGGGATCGACTACAACCCGGTGAGCAAGGTGGTATTCCTGTACCTGGTTGCCCTGTTGCTGGCCCTGGCTGCGCTGTTCGTGATCAACCGCCTGCTGCGCATGCCGATCGGCCGCGCCTGGGAAGCCCTGCGCGAAGATGAAATCGCCTGCCGCGCCCTGGGCCTGAACCCAACTATCATCAAGCTCTCCGCGTTCACCCTGGGCGCTGCATTCGCCGGTTTCGCCGGCAGTTTCTTCGCCGCTCGCCAAGGCCTGGTGACCCCGGAGTCATTCACCTTTATCGAGTCGGCGATCATCCTCGCCATCGTGGTATTGGGTGGCATGGGCTCGCAGTTGGGCGTGATCCTGGCCGCGATCGTGATGATCCTGCTGCCGGAAATGATGCGTGAGTTCAGCGAATACCGCATGTTGATGTTCGGCGCCTTGATGGTGCTGATGATGATCTGGCGCCCTCAGGGTCTGCTGCCCATGCAACGTCCACACATGGAGCTGCGCAAATGAGCCGCGAGATCCTGAAAGTCGAAAACTTGAGCATGCGCTTCGGCGGCTTGCTGGCGGTCAATGGCGTCGCCCTGACCGTGAAAGAGAAACAGGTCGTGGCGTTGATCGGCCCCAACGGTGCCGGCAAGACCACGGTGTTCAACTGCCTCACCGGCTTCTACAAGCCCAGTGGTGGCAGCATCCTGCTGGACGGCCAGCCGATCCAGGGCCTGGCCGGTCACGAAATTGCCCGCAAGGGTGTGGTGCGCACGTTCCAGAACGTGCGGTTGTTCAAGGACATGACGGCGGTCGAGAACCTGTTGATCGCCCAGCACCGTCACCTGAACACCAACTTCTTCGCAGGCCTGTTCAAGACCCCGGCGTTCCGCAAGAGCGAGCGCGAGGCCATGGAGTACGCCGAGTACTGGCTGGACAAGGTCAACCTCACCGAGTTCGCCAACCGGCCTGCCGGCACCCTGGCCTATGGTCAGCAACGTCGCCTGGAAATCGCCCGCTGCATGATGACCCGCCCGCGGATCCTCATGCTCGACGAACCGGCCGCTGGCCTGAACCCCAAGGAAACCGAAGACCTCAAGGCGCTGATCAGCGTGTTGCGTGAGGAAAACAACGCCACGGTGCTGTTGATCGAACACGACATGAAACTGGTCATGAGCATTTCCGACCATATCGTGGTGATCAACCAGGGCACGCCCCTGGCCGACGGGACGCCGGAGCAGATCCGCGACAATCCTGAAGTGATCAAAGCCTATCTGGGGGAAGCGTAAAATGCTGCAATTCGAAAACGTTTCCACTTTCTACGGCAAGATCCAGGCCCTGCACAGCGTCAACGTGGAAGTGCGACAGGGTGAGATCGTGACGCTGATCGGCGCCAACGGTGCTGGCAAGTCGACCTTGCTGATGACCCTGTGCGGTTCGCCCCAGGCCCATAGCGGCAGCATCCGCTACATGGGTGAGGAACTGGTGGGCCAGCAGTCGTCACACATCATGCGCAAGAGCATTGCCGTGGTGCCGGAAGGCCGACGGGTGTTTTCGCGCCTGACCGTGGAGGAAAACCTGGCCATGGGCGGGTTCTTTACCGACAAGGGCGACTACCAGGAGCAGATGGACAAGGTGCTGCACCTGTTCCCCCGGCTCAAGGAGCGTTTCAGCCAGCGTGGCGGCACCATGTCCGGCGGCGAGCAGCAAATGCTTGCCATCGGCCGGGCGCTGATGAGCAAACCCAAGCTGTTGCTGCTCGACGAGCCCTCCCTCGGCCTGGCCCCGATCATCATCCAGCAGATCTTCGACATCATCGAACAGCTGCGCAAGGACGGAGTGACGGTGTTCCTGGTAGAACAGAACGCCAACCAGGCGCTGAAAATCGCTGACCGCGCCTATGTGCTGGAAAACGGTCGGGTGGTGATGCAAGGCACGGGTGAACAGTTGCTGACCGATCCAAAGGTTCGCGAGGCGTACCTGGGCGGTTAACACCCGGTTGCAATGTGGGAGGGGCTTGCTCCCGATAGCAGTGTGTCAGGCACAGAGAATGTGACTGATGTGCCGCCATCGGGAGCAAGTCGAATCGTCGCACCGCCCCTCCCACATTTTTTTGCAGTGTTTGAAATTATTTCGTCTGGCCTTGTAACGAACATCGTCCTCCCGCCTCTAGTGGTGCAAGCAGGCATTCAAGCCCGCTCCTCAACCTACTGCTGGAGATCCACCATGACGACCAAACTGTCCGCCGCTACCCTCGCCCTCGCCCTCGCCCTGGGCTCGGCCTTGAGCCTGTCTGCCCTGACCACCACCGCCCACGCTGCCGACGACATGCAGAAATGCTTCGGCGTCGCCGAAGCCGGCAAGAACGATTGCGCCGCCGGCGCCGGTACTTCCTGCGCCGGCACTTCAAAAACCAAGGACCAGGCCAACGCCTGGAAACTGGTCCCCGCCGGTACCTGCACCCAAACCCCCAGCTCCACCTCGCCGACCGGTTTCGGCCAGGAAGCCGCCTTCACCGCCAAGTCCTGATCCCCGCCCAGCCTGAGTACTGATGATGACGCTTTCATCCTTGCAAACGGTCTCACTGGCTCAGGTGCCCGGCCTTCCGCCGCGGGTCGGGCTGGGGCTGAAAAACGAGCATTTCATCGAAGTGCTCGAGACCTCTCCCGATATCGGTTTCTTTGAAGTACACGCCGAAAACTACATGGTGGCCGGCGGTCCTTTTCATCACTACCTGGGCCTGATCCGCGAGCGTTACCCGTTGTCGCTGCATGGCGTGGGCCTGTCCATTGGCGGCGAAGGCCCACTCAACCGCGAACACCTGGCGCGGTTGGCCAAACTGATCGAACGCTATCAACCCCACTCGTTCTCCGAACACCTGGCCTGGTCCAGCCACGGCCCGGTGTTTCTCAATGACCTGCTGCCCCTGGCCTACGACGTCGCGACCTTGAACCGGGTGTGCGAACACGTGGACCACGTGCAAAGTGCGCTCAAGCGCCCGATGTTGCTGGAGAATCCGTCGACCTACCTGCAGTTCCAGCGCTCAACCCTGGACGAGACGGACTTCATCAGCGAAATCATCCGCCGCACCGGTTGCGGCCTGCTGCTCGACGTCAACAACGCCTACGTGTCGTGCATCAACCATCAACGTGACCCGCAAGCCTATATCGACGCCCTGCCCTTGCAGGCGGTCGGCGAGATTCACCTGGCCGGTTTTGCCGAAGACACCGACAGCCTGGGTGACCGACTGCTGATCGATGATCACGGCGCTCCCATCGATAACGCCGTTTGGCAGTTGTACAAACAGGTACTGGCACGCACCGGCCCGGTCGCCACGTTGATCGAGCGGGACCACCAGGTACCGGCCTTCAACAGGCTGATGGCTGAAGCGCAACAGGCCCAATGGCATCTGTCGCAGGTGACCCCATGAGCCTCCACGATGCATTCACCACCGCCCTGCTGGCACCTGAGCCTGCCTGCCCTGACGGCCTGTTCAGCAGCAACGGCGCCGACCCGGGCAGCCGTTTCGCGGTGTATCGCAACAACGTCCACAGCTCATTGATCCAGGCATTGGCCACCGCGTATCCGGTGACGGCGCAACTGGTGGGCGATGCTTTTTTCCGTGCCATGGCGGGCCTCTACGTCCAGGCATGCCCTCCCGACAGTCCGCTGATCAGCGAATATGGCGGCACACTGGCCAGTTTTATCGAGGGTTTCGAACCTGCGGCGAGCGTGCCTTACCTGGCGGATATCGCGCGACTGGAACGCCTGCGGGTTCGCGCTTATCACGCGGCAGACACCGAACCGTTGGACTCACAGGCAGTTATCGGGCAACTGCAGGGACGAACAGACCTGGGGCAGTTACGCCTGCAACTGCACCCGTCCGTCTCCACGTTGACCTCCCCCTACGCCGTCGTGGCGGTATGGGCGGCGCACCAGGCCGAGGGCGCCATCGCCTCCTTGAACCCCTGGCATGCCCAAAGCGCCCTGGTCCTGCGCCAAGGGCTGGAGGTCAAGGTCTTCGCCATCGACAGCGGCTCGGTGGCATTTATCAACAGCCTGCAGCACGGCACAGGGCTGCAAAGGGCCGTGGCAGAGGCCCTCGATGCCTCGGCCGAATTCGACCTGCACCAATGCCTGTCGCTGCTGATCAGCCACCAGGCCATCACTCACCTGCACATAGAACACAAGGTATCGCCATGAACACCAGCGCTGCGCGCCTGATCAAACAGGCCGTCCATCTGTTCGAACAAATCCCCTACAGCCTGATCGCCTTTATCGCGCGTTTCTCCATAGCAGCGGTGTTCTGGAAGTCGGGGCAAACCAAGGTCGAAGGCTTTGCCATTGACCTGGTCAGCGGCACTTTTCAATTCGGTGCACCGAAACTGGCAGCCTCGACATTGCCGCTGTTTCGCACCGAATACGCACTGCCCCTGTTGTCGCCGGAAGTGGCGGCGCATCTGGCGGCATTTGCCGAGCACTTCTTCCCGGTGCTGATCCTGGTCGGGTTCGCCACACGCTTCTCGGCCCTGGCCCTGATCGGCATGACCCTGACCATCCAACTGTTCGTCTACCCCGACGCCTACCCCACCCACGGCACCTGGCTCGCGCTGCTGCTACTGTTGGTCGCCAAAGGGCCAGGCAGACTGTCCATCGATCACCTGGTCGCCCGTCGCTATCGCTAGAGGCGATCCAGGGCCTCGCCACTGCGCTTGAACCAGTCCACCAGGTAGTCGGCCAAGACCTGGGTTCGGCGTGGCAGGCCACCTTGGTAGGGGTGGACCAGGTACATCGGCAGGCTGCGTGTCTGATAATCGCGCAGGAGCCAGCGCAATCGGCCGTCAGCCAGTTCCGCGGGTAATACATAGGACGGCAGGCGGGCGATACCGGCCCCCACCAGTGCGGCCTTTTTCAACAGGTTGTAATGGTTGGAGGCGAAGGTGCCGCTCACGCGGACCCGCAGCAATTCGTGCTGCTGGTGGTACAACCACTCTTCACGGCCACTGTAGTGACTGTTGAGCAAACAGCTGTGCGCGGCCAGGTCCGCCGGGGTCAGGGGTTCGCCGTGCTGCTCCAGGTAGGCCGGGCTCGCGCAGGTCATCTCATGCCAGGCCAGCAGCGGCTTGGCCACCAGGCGCTCATGTTCGATCGCCCCCGAGCGCACGCCCAGGTCAAAACCGTCCCGCGCCAAATCCCGGTAGCTATTGTTGAGTTCCAGCTCAATCTGCACCTGTGGGTACTGCTTGGAAAACTCCAATAACAGGCCATCGAAGAACGTTTCGCCCAACGACACCGGCACCGTCATACGCACAGGCCCCGACAGATCGTCCTTGAGCCGGGCCAGCGCCTGGCGGGCGCGATCCACCTGTACCACCAATGCCTGGGCCTGGGGCAACAACGCTGCGCCGGCGGCAGTGAGGCTCAACTTGCGCGTGGTGCGGTGCAGCAATATCACGGAAAACTGCGCTTCCAACTGGCTGATGCGCTTGGACAGTTGCCCCTTGCTGCAACCCAATTGCTCCGCCGCCACGGTGAAACTGCCGGCCTCGATCAACACCGCAAAGGCGGCCAGGTCATCCATCTCGCTCATGGATTGTTTCCATTTGAAAACCAAAGGTTGCCTATTAGCACGTTTATCCACCTCAAAAGCCAGCCTAGACTGAACCTTCACTTACCCCCTGGAGGAACCGCACGATGAAAATCCTATTGATTGGTGCCAGCGGCACGGTCGGCTCAGCAATCAAGGCAGAGCTGGCGCAGCGACACGAGGTGATCAGCATCGGTCGCAACAGCGGTGACTTCCGGGTGGACATCAGCGACAGCACCTCGATCCGCGCGCTGTTCGAACAGACCGGCAAGTTCGACGCCCTGGTATGTGCCGCAGGCAGCGTCACCTTTGCAGCGCTGGGCGAGATGAGCGAAACCGATTTTGAACTGGGCCTGCGCGACAAGCTGATGGGGCAGGTCAACCTGCTGCTGATCGGCCGCGAGTACGCCAACGATGGCGCCTCATTCACCTTTACCAGCGGCATTCTCAACCGCGATCCGATCCGCACGGGCGCCTCCGCGGCGCTGGTCAACGGTGCCATCGACGCCTTTGTCAAAGCGGCAGCCATCGAGTTGCCGCGGGGCCTGCGCATCAATTCCGTCAGCCCGACCGTACTGCTGGAAGCCATGGGCAGCTACGCGCCGTATTTCCGTGGCTATAAACCGGCGCCGGGCGCGGATGTGGCGTTGGCCTACGCGAAAAGCGTTGAAGGGTTACAGACCGGCCAAACCTTTATCGTGGGCTGAATCGGCACGTTGTAAGAATTGCCTGAACCTGGGCCGCGGGCTTGTGATGCATCGCCAGCCTGCGTAACGTGGCGGCACTTGTCAGGAGACCCGATAATGCGTGCCGCCCGTACCTTTGCTTTATTTGCCTTGCTCCCCCTGTTTGCCGCCTGCCAGATGTTCGAAAGCGAGCCCGCCAAGCCCTCTACCGCCGGGCTGACCCGTATGCAGGGCGAATTGACCGCCGTCGGCGGCAAACTGCTGTTCAAGCCTTGCAACGACCAACGCGATTACGTCGTCAACGACACCGGCGGCACCAGTGTCCTGCAGGAAGCCGCTTCCCTGGCCGGCCAGCAAGGCGCACTGTTTGCCGATTTGCGCGGCAAGTTCTCCGGCGTCGCCAGCGGCACCCAGGGCTCGGTGGACCTGCAACAGTTGTATCGCGTCGAGCGCTCGACATCGGCCTGCAACGACCCGGACTTCAAGCGCATGATCCTGCGGGCAAACGGCCATAAGCCGGCCTGGGCAATGAACGTCACGGCCAAGGGCATGGTGCTGGAGCGCGAAGGCCAGCCGCCTCTCGCGGTGCCTTATGTCGAAGAGCAATTGGGGGACGGCCGTTTCAACCTGATGACCGAAGCCAATAACCAACACATCGAACTGTGGGTCGCCCCGCAACGCTGTATCGACAGCGTCAGCGGCAGCCTGCAACACATGACCGCCGAATTGCGGATCAACGGTCAAGTGCAGCGCGGCTGCGCGGCTTTCGGCGGTTCGCGCGACGATTGATTGGCGCCTGCGCTGTTTTAACATGACGGGAAACCTCGGTTGGGGCTTATAATCGCCGGTTTGCAAAACCGCCGGCCCCACCAAACGCCGCACACCGGATCCTGTCATGTTACGAATCACCGAACTCAAGCTGCCCATCGACCATCCCGAAGAAGACCTGCGGCCCGCCATCGTGCAGCGCCTGGGCATCGCCAGTGATGACCTGCTCGATTTCACCCTGTTCAAGCGCAGCTACGACGCCCGCAAGAAATCGTCGGAGCTGTGCTTCATCTACACCATCGACCTGAACGTAAAGGGCGAAGCAGCCCTGCTGCTCAAGTTCGCCGATGACCGCAACGTCAACCCGGCGCCGGACGTCAGCTACAAGGTGGTGGGCCTTGCGCCGGAAGACTTGAGCGAGCGTCCTATCGTCGTCGGCTTCGGCCCGTGCGGTATCTTCGCCGGGCTGTTGCTGGCGCAGATGGGCTTCAAGCCGATCATCCTCGAACGCGGCAAGGAAGTGCGCCAACGCACCAAGGACACCTGGGGTCTGTGGCGTAAAAGCGTGCTCAACCCTGAGTCCAACGTGCAGTTCGGCGAAGGCGGCGCCGGGACCTTTTCCGATGGCAAGCTCTACAGCCAGATCAAGGACCCGAAATTCCACGGTCGCAAGGTACTGCACGAGTTCGTCAAGGCTGGTGCCCCGGAAGAAATCCTCTATGTCAGCAAGCCGCATATCGGCACCTTCCGCCTGACCGGCGTCGTGGAAAACATGCGTGAGCAGATCATTGCCCTTGGCGGTGAGGTGCGCTTCGAACAGCGGGTCACCGACGTGCTGATCGAAGACGGCCAGTTGAACGGGGTGGTCATCGATGGCGGCGAACAGATCCTGTCCAAGCATGTGATTCTCGCCCTTGGCCACAGCGCCCGTGACACCTTCCGCATGCTGCATGACCGGGGCGTGTATATGGAGGCCAAGCCGTTCTCGGTCGGCTTCCGTATCGAACACCCGCAATCGTTGATCGACGCCGCACGCCTGGGCAAATACGCCGGGCATCCGAAACTCGGCGCCGCCGACTACAAGCTGGTGCACCACGCCAGGAACGGCCGCTCGGTCTACAGTTTCTGCATGTGCCCGGGGGGTACGGTGGTGGCCGCCACCTCCGAGCCGAATCGCGTGGTCACCAATGGCATGAGCCAGTACTCGCGTAACGAGCGCAATGCCAACTCCGGCATCGTCGTCGGTATCACGCCGGAGGTGGACTACCCCGGTGGCCCGCTGGCCGGTATCGAGTTGCAGGAGCGCCTGGAGTCCCACGCCTACATCCTGGGCGGCAGCAACTACGAGGCACCGGCACAACTGGTGGGTGATTTCATCGCTGGCAAGCCGTCCACCACGCTTGGCAGTGTGGAACCCTCCTACAAGCCAGGCGTGCGCCTGGGCGACCTGGCCCTGGCCTTGCCGGACTTCGCCATCGAAGCGATCCGCGAAGCGTTGCCAGCCTTTGAAAAGCAGATCAAGGGCTATTCGCTGCACGACGCAGTCCTGACCGGCATCGAGACCCGCACCTCATCGCCGCTGCGGATTACCCGTAACGAATCGATGCAGAGCTTGAACGTCAAAGGCCTGTTCCCGGCCGGTGAAGGCGCTGGCTATGCGGGCGGGATTCTGTCGGCAGGGGTTGATGGGATTCGGATTGCCGAGGCGTTGGCGCGGGATATGCTCGGCATCGAAGCCTGAGAACACCGCACCCACGACATCTAGCAAACTGGCCCCTGTGGCAAGGGGCTTGTTGTGGCGGGCTCGCTTGTTGTGGCGAGCGGGTTTGTTGTGGGGGGGCTGGCTTGTTGTGGCGAGCGGGCTTGCCCCGCGTTGGGGCGCGAAGCGGCCCCGAAACCAGGCGATTTAATATGCCTGGATAAACGCGGCGGCCTTATTGGGGCCGCTTCGCAGCCCAACGCGGGGCAAGCCCGCTCGCCACAACAAGCCAGCCCCCCCACACCAAGCCAGCCCCCACAACAAACCCGCGCCCCACAACAATCCCGATCACCACAAAAAACCGGTCATCAAAGGAAATATTTAATCCTTAATAATCAATAAGTTATTTCACGCCGGTGGGACCTACCCCCTCCCACATCAGGCTTTGCGTCGGATCAGATATTTGCGCGCAGGATGTTGGCCGGCAACAGCTCGCCCCGCTCCACACTGGCCGCAACGGCCGTAAGCAAGCCATCCAATTCATATCCCTGCCCCAGCAGCCACGCCTGGTCGTAATAGGTGGTGGCATAGCGCTCGCCCCCATCACACAAGATCGCCACGATCGAACCTGACTCCCCTGCCGCCTTCATCTGCTGCGCCGCCACCAATGCGCCAATCAGGTTGGTCCCGCTGGAACCCCCGACCCGCCGCCCCAAACGCTCGGCCAGGTAATGCATGGCCGCCAACGACAGTGCGTCCGGCACCTTGACCATCGCATCAATCACCTTGGGCAGGAACGACGCCTCGACCCGTGGGCGACCAATCCCTTCGATCCGCGAGCCGCAGTCCAGGCGCAGGCTGGCGTCACCGCTGAGGTAGTAGTCAAAAAACACCGAGCGCTCGGCATCGGCACACAATACGCGGGTGCAATGCTGGCGATAGCGCACGTAGCGCCCTAGGGTCGCAGTGGTACCGCCAGTGCCGGGGCTGGAAATCAGCCAGCTCGGTTCCGGATGTCGCTCAAAGCGCAGCTGCTGGAAGATCGACTCGGCGATGTTGTTGTTTGCCCGCCAATCGGTCGCGCGCTCGGCGTAGGTGAACTGGTCCATGAAGTGACCACCACTTTCCTTCGCCAGGCGTTCGGACTCGGCATAGATCTGCGTCGGATCCTGTACCAGATGGCTCTTGCCACCATAGAAAGCGATCTGGGCGATCTTTTCCTGGGAGGTGGTGGCAGGCATCACCGCAATAAACGGCAGGCCGAGCAGGCGCGCAAAGTAGGCTTCCGAAATCGCCGTCGAACCGCTGGATGCTTCGATCACCGGTGCTCCGGGCTTCAGCCAGCCATTGCACAGCGCATACAGAAACAGCGAGCGGGCCAGGCGATGCTTCAGGCTCCCGGTGGGATGGCTGGACTCGTCCTTGAAGTACAACTCGATACCCGGAAAGCCCGGCAGCGGCAGAGGTATCAAGTGCGTGTCAGCGCTGCGCTGGAAGTCCGCTTCAATGATGCGAATGGCTTCGCGGGCCCAGGGACGATGGTCACTCATGAGGGAAGATCTCTAAGAATTTCAGCCCCAATCTTAGGATGTTTCCTACACTGCACACAGATACAGTGACGACTCAATTGGACACACAATTGCTAGGCTTTGGCGCAATGCCAGGGTACCCCATCCCTTATAACAAATAAGAATATAACTTTTGTTTTAACAACTAACAGTACGGGTTAGGGTACCCACCTATTGAATCTGGATTGGAGAGCATCCCTTGGCTCTGCGTAGCACTTTTACCCGTTTCTTCCAGCTGGAAGCCGCCAGCGGTCTGTTATTGATCGCGGCGGCCGCCTTGGCGCTGATCATCAACAACTCACCGCTGTCCCACCTCTACGGGGCCTTTCTCGAGGTACCGGTGGTGGCCCAGATTGGCGCGCTGAACATCGCCAAGCCCGCGCTGTTGTGGATCAACGACGGCCTGATGGCCTTGTTTTTCCTGCTGATCGGCCTGGAGGTCAAGCGCGAGCTGCTGGACGGCCACTTGTCCAAGCCATCGCAAGTGGTCCTGCCGGGCGCTGCGGCCATCGGCGGTATGGTGGTACCGGCGCTGATCTACTGGGCGATCAACAAGGATTACCCGGCGGCGCTCTCCGGCTGGGCCATCCCCATGGCCACCGACATCGCTTTCGCATTGGGCGTGCTGGCCCTGCTGGGCAAGCGTGTGCCGGTGTCGCTGAAGCTGTTCCTGATGACCCTGGCAATTATTGACGACCTTGGCGCGATCATCGTGATTGCCGTGTTCTATTCCGCGGACCTCTCCGGTGCCGCCCTGGCCGGCGCGGGGATGTGCTTGATCGCCTTGATTGCCATGAACCGCCTAGGTGTGATCAAGCTCGCGCCTTACCTGATCATCGGGTTGATCCTATGGGTGTGCGTGCTGAAAAGTGGCGTGCATGCCACCTTGGCCGGCGTGACATTGGCGTTCTGCATCCCGATGCGTACCAAGAATGCCGAACCTTCGCCGCTGCTGACCCTGGAACACGCGCTTCACCCATGGGTGGCCTACGGCATCCTGCCGCTGTTCGCCTTCGCCAACGCCGGCGTGTCCCTCAACGGCGTCAGCCTGGAAAGCTTTACCCACCATGTGCCCATGGGCATCGCCCTGGGCCTGCTGATCGGCAAGACCATCGGCGTGTTCGGCCTCACCTGGCTGGCCATCAAGACCGGCCTCGCTGCCCTGCCCAGCGGTGCCAACTGGGGCCAGGTATTTGGCGTGGCGATCCTGTGCGGTATCGGCTTCACCATGAGCCTGTTTGTCGGCTCACTGGCCTTTGTGCCGGGCGCCAGCGAGTTTGCCGGGGAAGATCGAATGGGGATCCTGACCGGGTCGATATTGGCGGCATGTATTGGGTATGGCGTGACGGCGATGGCAAGTCGCAAGAAGGCCTGAGAGGTTCGGCGACGCGCATCATTGTAGCGAGGGAGCTTGCTCCCTCGTCACAGGTCGTGCGTACCTGGACAGACACAACGCCAGCCGCGCACTGGCCGCCCCCATAAAAAAACCCCAACCAGTCACCCGGTTGGGGTTTTGTGTTTCTACGACTGACGTTTAGCGAGTCACGCGGCTGGTGCCATCAACGGTCATGATGCGCACGCGGTCGCCGATGCGGAAGATTTCATTTTCCTGCACGGCCTGTACGTAGGCGCGCATGCTGCCGTCGTCTTCACGAACGGTGATTTCCACGCCCTGGGTACGGGTCAGGCCTTCTTCAGTGGCCGAACCCAGCAGGCCGCCAGCAACGGCGCCGATGACTGCGGTAACGATACTGCCACGGCCGCCGCCGATGGCGCTGCCGCCGACACCGCCGATGACTGCACCCGCTGCGCCGCCGATTGGGGTCTTGGTGCCTTCGATTTTCACCGGACGCAGGGATTCAATGGTCCCCATGCGAACGGTCTGCACACGACGCGCTTCGTCACGGGAGTACGAGTCGCCGGTCAGACTCGAAGCGCAGCCACCCAGCAGCAGCGACAGGGTGGTAAAGCAGGCAACCAGTAAAACGGACTTACGCATAGCATCAACTCCAAAGGACAGGTATTCATTAGACGCTGCAGCTTGACGCCTGTCACGGCAAGCCCGGCAGAAAATTGCTTTCATTCAGCCTGAGTACAGACTGCCAGTACCCAAAATACCGACGAACGGTAGCACGCTCAACATAACCAGGAACTTCATGGATTATTTCATCATTGTAGTCATTACCGCCGCTGGTCTGTACTTCCATGGTTGGTTGTACGTGCGCATCAGGCGTTGGATAGACCGCGACCTGGCGCTGTCCCTGGCGGGCAACGACCTGCACAAGCGCGCCTTTATGCTGCAACAGCTAGAGAAGGCCCGGGCCTTGAAGATCAAGCGGAACGACCTGCCGCTCTGGCTAAAGAACGCCGCACAGCACTACACGCCCGAAGACTCTTGAACAGAGACTTCGGTGTGATCGGCTTGATTCAGGAGAGATGACGAAAGGTGCCGCTCAGGGCGCCAGGCGCTCGCGGGTCCAGTCCGCGCCTTGCAGGCGATAGTTCAGGCGGTCATGCAGGCGGCTGGCGCGGCCTTGCCAGAACTCGATACGCTCGGGCAGCAAACGGTAGCCACCCCAGTGCTCGGGGCAGTCGGGCTGGGTGTCGCTGAAACGCTGTTCGGTAGCCTTGAGCAGTTCCTGCAGCGCCTCGCGATCACGAATGACCTGGCTCTGCGGGGAAGCCCACGCGCCCAGGCGACTG
This sequence comes from Pseudomonas sp. G11, assembly GCF_029457515.1. NCBI lineage: Bacteria > Pseudomonadati > Pseudomonadota > Gammaproteobacteria > Pseudomonadales > Pseudomonadaceae > Pseudomonas > Pseudomonas sp. G11. Next base: position 1,802,118 of record NZ_CP120377.1, on the reverse strand, counting down.
CCCAGGGGGCGGACCTGGTAATAGGCGTCCGACTCTTCGGGCGTCACCTTGACGACCCGCCCTTCAATGCGCACCTGGCGCTCCAGGGTCGGCCAGAAAAAGGTCATGGCCGCGAACGGCCGCGCCGCGAGCTGTTCGCCCTTGGCGCTCTGATAGTTGGTAAAGAAGGTAAAGCCCTGTGCATCCAGGCCCTTGAGCAACAGGATGCGACAGTGCGGACGACCGTCCTGGTCTACCGTGGCCAGGGTCATGGCATTGGCCTCCACCGGTGGCTGCTCGGTTTTCACCGCATCGGCAAACCACTGGTGAAACAAGGCAAACGGCTCATCCGGGGCCTGGGCCTCGCTCAAACCGTCCCGTGTGTAGTCACGGCGCATATCGGCCAGTGCCTGGGTCATGCGACTTTATCCTTCTGGTTCAACGGATCAGTTTTTCGCCTGGTCGTTCGCCGCCGGCGTAGCAGCCTTGGCTTTGGCCGGAGCCGGTTTCTTCGCAGCCGGCTTGGCTGGGGCCTTTTTGGCAGCTGGCTTGGCGGCGGCTTTCTTGGCGACAGGCGCCTTTTTCGCCGCAGTCTTGGCAACCGGTGCCGGCGCTGGAACATCCTGCACGGCAACCATTTCAGCGACAGGTGGCGTCTTGCCGGAGTTGTACTTACTCAGCAAGGCCAACATCGTTGTACGCTGAGTGAACATGATTTCCATGCGACGATTCAGCGCACGCCCCTGATTGCTGTCGTTGGCGGCACGCGGCATAAGGTCGCCCATGCCACGCAGCATCAAGCGGTCTTGCTTCAGGCCGCTGAGGCTGAAAATCGAAGCGATGGACTGCGCGCGCTCCTTGGTCAACGCCTGGCTGGCCGGAGCGGAACCGGTGGCATCCACGTGGCCCAGCACCAGTACGGCGGTTTTCGGATCGGCTTCAACAGCCTTGGCAACGCGGGTGAACGGGCCCAGGGTAACCGGCAACAACATCGCCGGGCGTTTCGGGTTGTAGGAGCCGTCTACCGGGGCAATCACCACCAATACGTTATCGCGGCGCTCCAGTTGCAGGTTGCTGTCCTTGATAGCGGCGCGCAGGCGCGGTTCATAGTCGTCCAGCCAGGCCTGGGTGATTTTCGGGTCGGGCATCGGTACGTTGGTCACGTCGACCTTGGCCAGTGGCTTGGGCTTGCTTTCGAACGGCCACCACCAGTGGGTTTCGGTGTCATTCTTGGCGACAGCTGGCGCGGCGGCGGGTGCCGGCGTCGCGGCCTTGAGGTCGGCCGTCAGGTCAGCCTTGGCATCGGCGGCCTTTTCGTCAGCGCTCTTGGAGGAGAACGGCCACCAGCTGGAGCCGGTGTCAGCCTTGGCAACCGGGGCTGGGGCTGGGGCTGCGGCCGGGGCGGCGGCAGCAGCAACCGGGGCAGCAGGCTTGGCACCAGCGGCAGGTTTGGCGTCCGGCTTGGCGTCGGTTTGGCTCACTGCGTCCTTGGTGGCAGCCTTATCAGATCCAAATGACCACCAATGCCCCCCTTCGGCATCATTTTGTGGAGTTTGTGCGCAACCAGTAATAGTGAGGCACAGCGCCAGTGCCAAGGACTTGTTCGATAACATGAGATATCCACAAAATGAGAAAAAAACCGGGGGTCTGGATGACCCGTTAAACAGACGCTTCCAGAACATTAAAGTTACAACATTTCGCTCAGCGTCTTCTTATACTTGCATTTGTAACAAAAAAACGTGAAACAGCAAGGGGTTTACAGACAACCGGCCAATATTCCGACCAACTTCTGCGCACGAGGGTCCATAAGTACATACGGCCCCAACGTATTAGTCACAAAACCGAACGCAACATCATGTTCAGGGTCGGCAAACCCCACCGAACCACCCGCGCCAGGGTGCCCAAACGCACGCGGGCCAAGGCCGAAGGTTGCATTGGGCAACTGCGGTTGATCCAACATGCAGCCCAGGCCAAAACGGGTCTGAGTCAATAAGGTTTTATCCGGCCCAATACTGTGTTCACGAGTCAATTGTTCGAGCATGTCGCTTTCCAGCAAACTACCGTCCAACAAACCGCTATAAAAACCCGCCAGGCTGCGCGCATTACCGTGACCATTTGCCGCCGGCTGCTGCATGCGTCGCCATTCGGGTTTATTGGTGCTGGTCAGAATAGAAGGTGGGTTGGCAAATGCCCGCGTCGTCATGGCGTTCGGTTCACGCATCATTACTTGCAGTAAACGTTGTGCGGCTTCATCGCCCATATTGCCTTTACTGCGCGCTATATGAGCCACGCGATAAAACTCTTCATCCGCCAGCCCTACATGGAAGTCCAGTCCCAACGGCCGCGCAACCCGCGCCACGATGGATTCACCCGGGCCGCGCCCGTCGGCACGGCGCAGCAATTCGCCGACCAGCCAACCATAGGTGATTGCCTCGTAGCCATGGCCTTGGCCCGGTGTCCACCACGGCGCTTCGGCCGCCAGGGTGTCGACCATGCGTTGCCAGTCGTATAGCGCTTCGGCGGGCAGCATTTCGCGGATCGCCGGCAATCCGGCCTGGTGGCAGAGCAACTGGCGCAGGGTGATGGTTTCCTTCCCCGCCGCCGCAAACGCCGGCCAATAATCGGCCACTGGCGCATCCAGCTTCAGTTTGCCTTCGGCGACCAATTGCAGGGCCGTGACCGCAGTAAACGTCTTGGTGCACGAGAACAGGTTGACGAGGGTGTCGCTGTGCCAGGCCTCGGCACCATCCTTGTCGGCGGTACCGGCCCACAGGTCGACTACCGTTTCCCCGCCGATCTGGATGCAAAGCCCGGCACCACGCTCCTGCGGGTCATCGAACAAGGCGGCGAACGCTTCACGTACCGCTTCGAACTGAAGTTCGTAATGACCCTGAACCTGCACCTAAGCCCCCTCGGAAAACGCCATAAAAAGTGGCTGACATTGTTCCAGCCCTTGTAGGATTTGTGAACCCGTCACCACTGAATCAATGACCATTTCCAGAGTGCCCGCCGGCGTGCCCAGCGCCCTGCCCCGCACCTTTGCCATCATGCGCGTTGCCGCCTTCGTGCTCATGCACTGCACTGGCCGCCTTGGCCTTTTCGGCTTCCTTGCCCAGTTGGTCGACCGCCGCCAGGTTGCTCTTGCGCACGCTGTCGACAAACCCCTGGAATGGGATATCGGTAATGCCAACCAAGCCGAAGTGGCCGTTTTCACCGTCCAGCAGGCGACCGGTAACCGGTTGGTCCAGGTACTGGAACCAATGCACGCCGACGATCGACGGCTCGGCCATGGCCTGCTTGAGGAAGGTCGCATACGCCGCCCCCCGGTCTTCTTCCCTGGCCAACTGCGTCACACCGCCCCAGAACGGGCCACGGTCTGCAGAGCCGAAGTTGAATTCGGTGATCAACACGGGCTTGTCCAATGCGCGCAACGCAGCGAAGTCATAACCGTCCTGAGGCTTGAGCGTGTACATGTTGAAGCTCAACACGTCGCAATACTGCGCACAGGAGGCCACGGCTTCCGGCGTACTCACGGCGTAACGGCCACCCAGCAGCAACTGGTTGGGGGCATGCCACTTCAACGAATCGGAAATGGTCTTGAAATAGGTGTCGGCGAAGGTTTTCTGGAAATATTTGAAGTCGGCTTCGATTTCCGGGTGCTCAGGACTCGGCATCGGCGGTTCGAAGCCTGGGTCTTCCATCAACTCCCAGCCCGCCAGGTGGATACCCCAGGCCCTGGAGAGGCCTTCTTCATTGCGGTACTTGTCGCGCAATTGCTTGAGGAACGCACGTTTGGCCGGGACGTCGGTGGTCATGCGCAACGTGCCGTAGGCCAGGGCATAGCGTGACTTGGGATCATCACCGGGGCCGGCCCAGGCCAATTCGTTGTCGGCAAAGAAGCCGATCAGCCACGGGTCATCGCGGTGATCGCGGGCAGCGATGGCTACGGCACGCTCGGTGGCCATGGCGAAGCGAGGGTCGAACGGGTCGGGCATGCCGCCCCACCAATCGGTACCGGTGCTGATGCTGGCGTAATCGCCGACGATCGATAGCGGCAAGGTGTACGGTACGCGGTCGGCGGTGGCCAGGTCCGCCGCACTCCAGTTACCGATGGTGTTGAAGCCCCACGCCTGCAGGCGGTCGAGGGTGTGGCTGATCCAGCGCTTCTGGTCGTAACCATCAGTGTCGTAGGTGCGCTGCAGGTTGGCGCGGTAGAAATCGTACCAGCGCCCCGCCGCAAAGCTGCGGCCTTCGCCTGCGCCATTGCCGGTGCGATGATCGCTGCTGCCATAGTACTTGTCGAAGGGTTCACCAGCCTGGGGCAACGCCCCGAACATCCATTCACGCCCCGCCACGTAGGTCTGGTTGTTATCCGACGCCACGGTGTTCACGCCCAGGGAGTAGAACGGGTGGCCTTCCGGCGTCACCAGGTACCAGCGACCGTCACGTTTCTCGGTGCGGAAAAAGCCGCTGGCATCGAACGCCGGCCCTTTGTTCCAACCGCCGTATTGATCCAGTGCGGACTTATCCCGCTCGGCCAGCCACGTCTTGAGCTGTTGCTGCTCCTTGGCAGCGGCGGCCTTGAGTTGTTCGTCGCTGCTGACCTTTTCCGGCCAGCGCGCACGCGTGGATTGACCATAGGCGTCCACCAGGTTGCTGTAGGCAGCCTTGAACGCTGGCTCGCTGTCCTGCACGCCGAAGCGCTCCAGCAGGATGCTTTGCGCAACATTGGGCTTGATCATCGACAGGGTCACCGAGACCACCTGGCTGCGGTCGATCTCCCCGGCGCTGCTGGCCAGCAACACGCGCTGGCCGTCGACGGTGATCGGCATCGGCGGGCCCGCCTTCATGCCCTGGCTCAGCGGCGAGTTGGCTTGCAACGGAACCAGCAGGGTCTGGGCCGGGCCCGCAGGCAGGTCGATGCGACTGACCAGGGTCTTGCCGTCGTTGCTCTGCACCTTGACGTACAGGGTCAACGCCCAGTCCATGGCACTCTGGATACGCAGGCTCATGGCGCCGGACTGCGACCAGTCCCACACGCCGCTTTGCGGGCTCAGCACCAGGCTCGGTTCGGCGGCCGGGTTGAACGTGATGCGGCGCAGCACCTCGCCTTCCGGGGTTTGTTCGGCGTTGTATTGCGGCAGGCTGGCGTCCTGGGTCGCCACCTTGACCACATCGGCAGGCCGGACGAAGTTGAACAATGTTTGTTGCCCGCTGGGCGCGGCCATCAAGGGCGCGGCGAACAGCAGGGCAAAAAGGGCGGGCAGCGTGCGAATCATACGAGCAAGGTTCTCCCAAACGGCCGGTGAATGGCCTGATGACATAAAGCGATAGCAGTGAGATAGACCACGAAGTGGGCGAATTCGCCCACGGTGGCTTAAGAAATTTCGCGCCTGAATGGCGGCAACGCATTCAGGATGGCTTTGCCATAGCGCTGGGTAACCAAGCGCCGATCGAGCAACGTGATGGTGCCGCGGTCTTCTTCGGTACGCAGCAAGCGCCCGCAGGCCTGCACCAGCTTCAGCGAAGCATCCGGTACCGAGATTTCCATGAACGGGTTGCCGCCCCGCGCCTCGATCCACTCGGCCAAGGCAGCCTCGACCGGGTCATCCGGCACCGAGAACGGAATCTTGGCGATGACCACGTGCTCACAGTAGGCACCGGGCAAGTCCACGCCTTCGGCAAAACTGGCCAGGCCGAACAGCACGCTGGAATCCCCGCCATCGACCCGCGCCTTGTGCTTGTTCAGGGTTTCCTGCTTGGACAGGTTGCCCTGGATAAACACTTGCTTGCGCCAGTCGCGGTCGAGGCCATCGAACACGTCCTGCATCTGTTTGCGTGAGGAAAACAATACCAGGGTGCCGCGTGAACCTTCCACCAGGGACGGCAGGTCACGGATGATGGCGGCCGTGTGAGCCGGCGCATCCCGAGGGTCGGCCTTGAGGTCGGGCACGCGCAGCACGCCGGCGTCGGCATGATGAAACGGGCTCGGCACCACAGCAGTCACCGCCTTTTTCGGCAGGCCGGCGCGCATGCGGAAGCGGTCGAAGGTGCCCAGGGCGGTCAGCGTGGCCGAGGTTACCAGGCAGCCATACGCGACATTCCACAAGTTACGGCGCAGCATTTCGGCAGCCAGGATCGGGCTGGCATTGACCTCGATATCGAACAGCGCGCCGCTTTCCGACAGGGTCAGCCAACGCGCCATGGGCGGGTTGTCTTCGGGGTCTTCGGCGGTAAACGCGGTCCACAACTCCCAGTTGCCCTGGGAACGGGACAGCAGGCTGCCGAACAGCGGGTACCATTCCTCGGCCTGGTTGCTGGCGATGCCGATATTCACCTCGCCGTCCATGCCCTCCTTGAGCAGGTCGGTCAGGCGGGTGAACAGGTCGGTCAGGCGCGAAAAGCCTTTCTTGAGCTCAACGCCCATTTCGCGCATGTGCTCGGGGATCAGCCCACCCACAAAACGATGGCGCGGGCGCTCTCGGCCCTCCACGTCTTCGCCAGGTTTAAAGTCGGCCACCTGTTCACAGGCGCTGAACATGAACTGCTGCTGGGTCTTGATCTCGCGCGCCAGCTCCGGCACCTGTTCGATCAGCTTGCCCAGGTCGCCGGGCAAGGGGTGCTGGGCGAGCAACTTGGTGAGGTTCTTGGCGGTGGTCTCCAGCCAGTCGGCGGTGGAGCGCAGGCGCGTGTAGTGGGCGAAGTGGCCGATGGCCTTATCGGGCAGGTGGTGGCCTTCGTCGAATACGTAGAGCGTGTCGCGTGGGTCCGGCAGTACAGCGCCGCCGCCCAGGGCCAGGTCAGCCAGGACCATGTCGTGGTTGGTGACGATCACATCGACCTTGCCCATGCCTTCCCGTGCCTTATAGAAGGCGCACTGGCCGAAGTTCGGGCAATGGCGGTTGGTGCACTGGCTATGGTCGGTGGTCAGGCGCGCCCAATCGGCATCTTCCAGGGCGGTGGGCCAGCTGTCGCGGTCGCCGTCCCATTTATTGCCAGCCAATTTCTCGATCATGCTGGTAAACAGCTTCTGGCTGACTTCATCAACCTCGATCTTGAAGCCTTCTTCTTCAAACAGCGACGCCGTGGCGGTTTGCGCATGGCCTTCCTGCAACAGCACGTCGAGCTTGGACAGGCACATATAGCGGCCACGCCCCTTGGCCAGGGCGAAGGTGAAGTTCAGGCCGCTGTTGCGCATCAGGTCGGGCAGGTCTTTGTAGACAATCTGCTCCTGCAGGGCGACGGTGGCGGTGGCGATCACCAGGCGCTTGCCGGCGGCCTTGGCAGTCGGGATCGCGGCCAGGCTGTAGGCCACGGTCTTGCCGGTACCGGTGCCGGCTTCGACGGCCACGACCGCAGGCTCACCTTCGCGGCGACCTTCGTCGTCGGTGTCGATATCCCCGAGGACCTTGGCCACTTCGGCGATCATCAGGCGTTGGCCATAGCGCGGTTTCAAGCTCTTGGCTTCGAGAAAACGCGTATAGGCGCCCTGGATCGTGGTTTTGAGTTCAGTGCTGATCATGGATAGTCGGGCGCAAAAAACGCTGGATAAATTTTCAGTGGTTCGAATCGGCCGCTATCATACCCCGCTAATTAATCCCGCGCAGAACGGAGTACCACAATGACCGTCTTCAGCCTCGTCTACACCCTGCATGTATTGGCCGCCCTGATCTGGGTCGGCGGCATGTTTTTCGCCTGGATGATCCTGCGCCCCGCCGCTGTGGCGGCCCTTGAGGGCCCTGCCCGACTCAAGTTGTGGGCAAATGTGTTTCAACGTTTTTTCGTGTGGGTCTGGGTGGCGGTGCTGGTTTTGCCGATCAGCGGCGTTGGCCTGCTGCACCTGCGCTTCAGCGGGTTCGAGACCGCACCGCGCTATGTGCAGGTGATGATGGGCTTGTATGTGGTGATGACCGCGCTGTTTATCCGCATCCAGGCGTTGAAGTTCCCGGAACTGCGCACGGCGGTAGCGGCTGAAGACTGGCCGGCGGGCGCGGCGGCGCTGGGGCAGATTCGCAAGTTGGTAGGGATCAATTTGATCGTGGGGTTGTTGCTGGTGGCGATTGCTTCGGCGCGGCCGATGTTCTGAGGCGACCTTCAACCTGGCTCGGGAGCAGGTCGGTGCGACGTGCTCCCGAGGGCGTCAGACCCGACGACTCAAAGTCGTTGGATGGTCACAGAGCCCGCAGGCCCAGCTGGCCCCGGCTGGCCTTCCAAACCTGGGCGGCCTTTTTCGCCGCCATCAGCGCGGTACACCAGGCAGCCTTTGGATTGCCCGCCCTTGCCAGGTTTACCCGCCGTACCGGCCAAGCCGCCCGGGCCACCATCGACCCAGACCTTGATCCGCTCGCTCGGAAAGTCCTGCGGCAGCTCGAGGCGTACTTGCGCTCCCGCTGCACCGGGAAGGCCGTCGCCGCCATTATCTCCATTGGCCCCCCGCCCGGCCGAACCCCAGGTACAACCCGGGTCTTCACCGTTGGCGCCATCCAGGCCGGCATACCCTTGTGCACCCGCGCCGCCACGGGCATCCACCGACAATGTTTCAGCGGCCAGTGCATTGATACGCAAGGTCAGGTCGCGCCCGGCCTTGGCCGGTTTTTCATGGGTGCCAGGGGCACCGCGCGAGGTGATCTGGCTGCCGTGTTCCAACTGCGCCTGGCGCACTTGCAACTGCAACCCTGTGTTGCCCGGCGCGATGGTAATGCGCGCCTCACGGCCCAGGTGCAGTTGATCCACCGTGACCTGGCTGATCGTGGCCGGGATCAGCAAGGTGCCGTAATCCGCCACGTCCAGGCGCTCCAGTTGCAACACGCTGGTGCTGGAAGGCAGGCGCATCAACGAATTGGTTTCAACACTGACGCTCTGGGCCAGGGCAACGGGGCTGACCAACAGGGCCAACAGAAAAACCTTACGCATCATGGGGCTCCTGAGTGTTTTCAAATTTTTCTTTGGGCGCACAGTAACGACTTCTACAGGCGATTTGCCAGTGAAGGATCAAAAAACTTGAGAAAGGAGCGATTTCAACGAAGATCGCCAACAATGCCCCTGTGGAATCCCACAGGGGCAAGGGCTGTCAGCGGTTGATCTGGATTTCCACGCGGCGGTTCAATGCGCGGCCTTCAGCGGTTTTGTTGTCGGCCACCGGGTGGCTTTCACCCGCGCCGGTCACGGACACAAAGTTGCTGCGAGGCACGCCGGCACTGATCAGGTAGTCGGTGACCGAGCGCGCGCGTTTTTCCGAGAGTTTCTGGTTGTAGGCGTCTTTGCCGACGCTGTCGGTATGGCCGCTGACCCGCAGTTGGGCACTTGGGGCCTCCTTTTTCAGGCGAGTGGCGATGGTGTCGAGCTTGGTCTTGTCCGCAGCCGTCAATTTGGCCGAGTCGAACTGGAAGTGCACATCGCGAATCACGATGGTTTCTTCCTTGACCACCACCACTTCCTCTACCACCGCCGCTGGCGGCGCAGGTGGGCAGCCATTGGCGTCGACCTGCACGCCCTTCGGAGTACCCGGGCACTTGTCACGGCTGTCCGGCACGCCATCGCCGTCTTCATCCGCGTCGCCATGAACCCAGCAATACGCGCCGGCCATGCCGCCGACCAGCAATGCGCCATAACCGGCGTAGGCCGAGCTTTCCGTCGCGCCAATCGCCGCGCCGGTCACGCCGCCGACAGCGGCACAGGTGGGCCAATCGGTTTTTTGCAAGCCTGCGCAACCTGTCAATACTCCGGTTAGCAGAACCAAAGGTAGAACTGTCCGCATGATGCTCATCTGATTTCTCCTGAGGGATCGGCGGGGGCCGATGGGTGGAGTAAAGACGGCTCTTTTCAACTGCGCCACTACGCCACGCCCCCGTATTCATTGAGGATCGCCGTACTTGTAGGACTTTTCGCTACCGCCCGCTCTAGGCCCGCACGCTCAGCCGCGCTAGTCTCTAGGGTCATGATGTGAGGATCTCTGATGACCGCTGGTATTTCTTCCCGTACGCCCCAGCAAGCGCTGGCCGCTTTGCTCGATCTGCACCAGCCCAAACGCCTGCTGCTGTTGGGCTCCAGCCAATTCCCGGCACTGGAGGCCTTTGAGGCGGCGCACCCAGACACCCAGGTGTTCATCGCACAGCCTGGGGCATTGCCCGCGGAACTGGCAGCGCAGCGTTTTGACCTGGCACTGGTGGTCGACTGCCTGGAGCACCTGTCAAAACCTCAAGGACTGACCCTGCTTGGCGGCATTCGCAACCTCAACGCCAGCCGCATCGCGGTACTGGTAGACCTGGCCGCCTGCGACTGGAAGGACACCGACTTCTTCTCCCTGGCCCTGCAGGCCGGCGAGCGCTTCCAGCGCCTTGATCAGGTCCTGACGTTGTTCACCTATGATCTGCTTGACTATAAACAGGTGCCGGACTGGCTCAACGCACGCTTCTGGGCCAACCCGGAAAACTTCGGAAAGTATTGGTGGTAACCCGATGAGTACATCCATATGTCCCTGCGGCAGCGGTAACCTGCTGGATGCCTGCTGCGGCCATTATCACGCTGGCCACCCGGCGCCCTGCGCGAGCGCCCTGATGCGCTCGCGCTACAGCGCCTACGTGCTGGGCCTGGTCGACTACCTGGTGAGCACCACATTGCCTGCGCAACAGGCCGGCCTGGACCGCGACGCCATCAGTGCCTGGAGCTTGCAGAGCACCTGGCTGGGCCTTGAGGTCGAAAGCTCCGAGGTATTCGGCGGCCAGCCGGAACACGCCTTTGTGACGTTTACCGCGCGCTGGCATGACAGCACCGGCGAACATAGCCACCGCGAGCAGTCTTCTTTCGTACAGAATGAGGGGCGCTGGTACTTCATCGACCCGACCGTGGACGTGAAGGCCGGGCGCAATGATGCCTGCCCGTGCGGCAGCGGGCAGAAGTTCAAGAAGTGCTGCGCCAGCTACCTCTAACCCCATGACAGGACAGCGCCATGCACCGGATGTACAGCTTAATGCTGGCGTTGACCCTCACTCTGACGGGCTGCGCCTCCTGGTTTGAAGACGACTCGCCGCCGCCCCACGTCTCCCTGGTGAAAGTGGAGGTGGTACGGGCCAAGTTGCTTGAGCAGAAATTCAAGCTGTATTTCCGCGTGGACAACCGCGACGACGCAGACCTGACCGTGCGCGGCCTGATCTACAAGGTCACCCTGGGCGACTTTGTGCTGACCGAGGGCGAGTCCAATGAGTGGCTCACCGTACCGCCGCGCGGCCACGCGTTCTTCAAGGTGTCGGTGCGCACCAACCTATGGCCGCAGATACGCGATGTGGTGCAGATGCTGAAAAAACCCGACCAGCCCGTGCCTTATCGCCTGGACGGCGAGCTGAAAACCGGATTATTCATCGAGTATGACGTGCAGGTGGCCCACAATGGCGAGATAATACCCGGCGATTTTATTCCGGAGCGACATCGATGACTCAGCAACCCCATGTCCATGGTCCTGACTGCAACCACGATCACGATCATCATGATCACGACCACGGCCATGTCCACGGCCCGAACTGCGGCCACGCTCACCAGGAGCCAGTGCGCAATGCGTTGAAGGACGTTGGTCGCAACGATCCGTGCCCATGCGGCAGTGAGAAAAAATTCAAGAAGTGCCACGGGGCGTAAGCCGCGCGGTAGCCCCAAATGTGGGAGCAACTGTCCTGGTGGCTTTATAGAGTCACTCCCTGCGAGGGGCAGCAAAACTCCCACATGCTTGACGGCGCTCCAAGTCCAGGACTTGCGCTGGCACTGCAACCCCCTCCCCCCGTCTCCCGACGAATCAAGCTCCCCCCCATGTGCCCAGGCAATGGAGGCGCCCCCACGCTTTCAGCCGAAGGCTATGGTGTGCTGCGCGCAACCGCCACTGCGGGTGTGGGCAGACAGCGCAGCCTGAAAGGCTTCTAACCTTAGACGTAAATGTTTCATTGAATTATGACCCGTCGATCATCACCTATACATGCAGGCATTCGCTCATTTGGAGAGCTTCATGATCGACCTGTATTACTGGACCACCCCTAACGGTCACAAAGTATCGCTGTTCCTGGAAGAAGCCGGGCTGCCCTACAAGGTGCACCCGATCAACATCGGCCAGGGCGACCAGTTCAAGCCTGACTTCCTGAAGATCGCTCCCAACAACCGCATCCCGGCCATCGTCGACCAGAACCCGAACGACGGCGGCGCGCCGATTTCACTGTTTGAATCCGGTGCAATCCTGCTGTACCTCGCGGAAAAAACCGGCCAGTTCATTCCCCAGGACCTGCGCGGTCGCCAGGAAGTACTGCAATGGCTGTTCTGGCAAATGGGCGGGTTGGGGCCGATGGCGGGCCAGAACCATCACTTCAGCCAATTTGCACCGGAGAAGGTCCCCTACGCGATCAAGCGTTATGTGGATGAAACCGCGCGTTTGTATGGGGTACTGGATCGACGCCTGGCGGATCGTCCGTTCGTGGCGGGTGAGGCCTACAGCATTGCCGACATGGCCATTTACCCCTGGATCGTTTCCCACAAGTGGCAGAGCCAGCGGTTGGAAGATTTCCCACACGTTCATCGCTGGTTCAACAGTATCAAGGAACGCCCGGCAACCCTGCGCGCTTACGAACTGGTGCAAAAGGTCAACCCGCCCAAGTCCTGAGCATTATTCTTGAAACCCACCCGGTCACATGTGGGGCCTGCCCCGGATAACCATGGGTATCCACGAAAGCTTTGTAGCAGCCGACGGTAAGCTGCTACAAAGTTTTGCCACTTCAGGCACGGGTACTTGGATTGCCCTGGCAACGAATCGGTGCAGTTGGAACGGCAAGCTGAGCAGGCGCTTCACTCGATTGGCGGGCTGTACGAAGCACGGGAAGGAAAATGCTCAAATCGCCGCCCGCAATTCACGCGGTGACAGGCCATAGTGTGAGCGAAAGCGCACAGCAAAACGTGAGGCCGAGGCATAACCGCAGGCGCCGGCAATTTCACCGATCGGGCGAGAAGTTGTTTGCAACCGTTGTAATGCTGTCGACAGTCGAACACCCTCCAAAATATTCCTGAAACTATTACCCTCTTTCGCCAGTTGGCGGCGCAATGTCGACATACCCAGGTTCATGTGTTGTGCGATGCTCGCGACCGTCCAATCTCTCTCCGGCCTGGCCATTACCAGTTGCTGCACACGTTCACACAGTGGATCGTTGCGCCCCATCAGCAGAGGCCCGACCTGGCCGCCAAGGCATAGGCTCAGAAGAACCGCTTCCCCATAATGTGTGCATAGTGCCTGTGGGGCGTTCCCATTGATGGCGGCCAACAACTGCTCCCATGCCTGGGTTGTGTGCCTGTCCAGAGGAACGCAGAGATCGGTCTTCAGTGCACCGCGACCGCTCACAATCTGCTGGCTATATCGGGTGCTGAAGTTACGTAATGTCGAGACGGGAAAGGTCACCGCATCGGCGATGTAGTGACCGTGAGGGCCAGGAAAGTTGGAGATACCAAGCTCGCGCCCGGCCGGCATCAGAATCAGATGCTGAGGCCCCGCGCGCATCTCCCGGTCATCCCATTGCAACAGTTTTTCCCCCTGCCGCACTCGACACAAGGTGGTCACGAACACCGGCACCCTTGGCAAGGTGAGGGGTTGTCGCGCCCGTATGACACATGCATCGATAATGTTTTCCCGGTGCTGTATGCCGTCACAAGGGCGCATCGTTCTTAACGTCCGTACGTTGAAGTAATGGTCGCTTTGGCCAGGACGTTGGCGTTGAGCATGTAACCTACCAAGGCTCCGCTGGCCTGGTTGTCGAGCGGTAGCTTATCGGCTTTCAATGCCCATACGGTGAATTGATAGCGATGGGGTTTATCTCCGACAGGTGGGCAAGCGCCACCGAACCCCGGCTGGCCATAATCGGTTCGCCCTTGTACGGCACCTGCGGGCAAGTTCGCCCCTACACCTCTTGGCAAGCTATGGGTGGAAGCTGGCAGGTTAACCACCGTCCAATGCCACCAACCGCTACCGGTGGGTGCATCGGGATCGTAAACAGTGATCGCGTAGCTTTTAGTCCCCGCAGGGGCGTCTTTCCAGGAAAGCTCAGGAGACGTGTTGCCACCTTCGCACCCGAAGCCCTGGAACACTTCGCGACTGGTCAGCGGACGATTGTCAGCAATATCCCGGCTGGTCAGTACGAAATCGGCAGCGTATCCACTGAATGTCACTGCCATGGAAAGTGCAGGCAGGATTAATCTGATTTTCATCGCGACTCCATCTGAGTCCTAAAGTGAAGCTCGATTCTAGGTTGAGCAAAGCGTGGTTACTGTGCCGAAACGCTCGATAACAGTGCCGAAATGCTCAATAGCTCAGGCTCTGGCTTTGGCTCTGGCTCTGGCTTTGGCTTTGGCTTTGGCTTTGGCTTTTGATCTTGATCTTGATCTTAGGCGCCCCGTTAAACCACGCTGGCCGAACGCAGGCTTGAATCCGTGGGTAACCCGGCAGGACGCCGGGTTAGCCGTCCTGGGCCAGGGATGGCCCATGACGGCGGCCCACGGATTCAAGCCTGTGTTCGGGCACACCGAGCCTAGGCGAGGTGCCGAGTGGTGGGGCAAGAGCCCTTTTGGTTACTTTTGGCTGGGCCGGCATCCCGGGCTCTTTTCCAAAAGTGACCCGCTGTAAGAGCGGAACCCTAAGTCGCCGTTACCGCAGCAATGGATATGTCCCCATTCCCCCAACATCCTGGTCGGCCCAGAGGCCGCCATCGGGTGCAAGTCGAATCGTCACACCGCCCCTCCCACATTTGATTTGAACAGACTCAAGATCTGACGCTTTCCCCAAACTCCCGCTTGCGTCGTATCGCCGCGCTCACTAACGTAGCGCCTTTACTGACGCTACCCCCCGCAGGAGCTTTGCCATGGCCTCGCCAGCCCTCTCACATTTTCTTCCCCGGTTCGGCGTTGCCGCGGCAGTGGCCAGTGCCTTGGGCCTGGCCGGTTGCCAGCTCCAGAGCACCCAGGACACCCTGCCCCCCGTTGCCGGCGTGCAGCCGCTCAAGGGCCTCGCGCAGAACGTTTCGATACGCCGCAATTCCCAGGGCATGCCGCTGATTGAAAGCAACACCTTCCACGACGCACTGTTCAGCCTCGGCTATGTACACGCCAGCGACCGGATCACCCAGATGGTCACGCTGCGCCTGCTGGCCCAAGGCCGCCTGGCGGAAATGTCCGGTGCAGACGTGCTGGATGTCGACCGCTTCATGCGCGCGGTCAACCTCAGGAAAAGTGCGGGCGAGCTGTATAACGCCTCGTCGCCGCGCCTCAAGCGTTTCTTTGAAGTGTATGCCCGTGGCGTCAACGCCTACCTGTTCCGCTACCGCGACAAGCTGCCGCCGGACCTGGCCCAGACCGGCTACAAGCCCGAGTACTGGAAACCGGAAGATTCGGCGCTGTTGTTCTGCCTGCTGAATTTCAGCGAGGCAACCAACCTGCAGGAAGAACTGGCGTCCCTGGTACTCGCCCAGAAAGTCGGCGCCGACAAACTCGCCTGGCTCACCCCAAGCGCACCGGATGAACCGATCCCCCTGGCCGAAGCGGAGAAGCTCAAGGGCGTGAACCTCAGCCAGATCACCGGCCTGGCCGGGCTGGACACGGTCAGCCAGCAATTGAGCACACTCAATTCCCTGGCGGTGACGACTTCAAGCAACTGGGCCATCGGCCCGCAACGCAGTCGCAGCGGCAAAAGCCTGCTGGCCAACGACCTCGCGGCCCAGCCGCAAGCGCCTTCGCCGTGGAACTACGTGCAGATCCGCGCCCCGAAATACCAGGCGGTCGGCGCCTCGATCGCCGGTCTGCCAACTCTGTTGTCGGGGTTCAACGGCAAAGTCGCGTGGAGCATGAGCGCCGTCAAGGGCGACACCCAGGACCTGTTCCTGGAGAAGGTCAAACGCCAAGGCAGCGCGCTGTACTACGAGAACAACGGCAAATGGCTACCGGCTGGGGTGCGTAACGAAACCTTCTTCATCAAGGGCCAACGTTCGATTCGTGAAGTGGTGTACGAAACCCGCCACGGCGCCCTGCTTAACAGCAGCCAGGCACTGACCAGTGGTTTTGGCCTGGCCTTGCAAACCGCCGACTTCAAGGACGACAAAAGCCTGGACGCGTTCTTCGACCTGTCCCGTGCACAAAATGCCGGCAAAGCCTCGGACGCGACCCGCGAGATTCGCGCCATCGCCTTGAACATGGTGTTCGCCGACGCCAGCAACATTGGCTGGCAGGTCACTGGCCGCTTCCCCAACCGTCGCGAAGGCGAAGGCCTGTTGCCCTCGCCGGGCTGGGATGCGCGCTTCGACTGGGACGGTTACGCCGACGCCATGCTGCACCCGTACGACCAGGATCCGGCCCAGGGCTGGATCGGCACCGCCAACCAGCGCACCGCGCCGCGTGGCTATGGCATGCAATTGTCGAACTCGTGGGATGCGCCGGAGCGCAGCGAGCGCCTGGCGCAACTGGCCAATGCCGGCAAGCATGACAGCCGCAGCATGATTGCCATGCAATACGACCAGACCACCACGTTCGCCGCCAAGCTCAAGAACATGTTCCAGGCACCGGGCATGGCCCAGCCCCTGAAACAGGCGATCGATGCATTGCCAGCCGCTGAACAGGCCAAGGCGCGGGAAGCGCTGAATCGCCTGATGGCCTTTGACGGTCGCCTGGCCCCCACCTCCGCCGACGCGGCGATCTACGAGCTGTTCCTGCAGGAAAGCAGCAAACAGATCTTCCTCGACGAACTCGGCCCGGAAAACAGCGCAAGCTGGAAAGCCTTTGTCAGTAACGCCAGCTTGTCCTACGCCGCCCAGGCCGACCACCTGCTGGGCCGCGAAGACAGCCCGTTCTGGGATGACGTGCGCACCGCGCAAAAAGAAGACAAACCGGCGATCCTCGCCCGCAGCCTGGCCGCCGCGATCACGGCCGGCGACAGCCAGTTGGGTAGTGATCACAAGGCCTGGCAATGGGGCAAGCTGCACAGCACCACCTGGAAAAACACCAGCGGCCAAGTGATTCGCGGACCACTGGCTTCCGGTGGCGACCACACCACCTTGAACCCGGCACCGTACAGCTGGGGCCAGGATTTCAACACCACCCAGGTGCCGGCATTGCGCATGATCGTCGATTTCGGCCAGGCGGAACCGATGATGGGCCAGGGTGGCATTGGCCAGTCCGGCAACCCCGCCAGCCCCCACTACGCCAACGGCATCGACGCCGCGCTCAAGGCGCAATACCTGAGCTTCCCGATGCAGCCGCAGAACTTCGATAAGGTGTACGGGAAGCCCAGGTTGACCCTGACCCCAGGCAAGTAAACGCTCCAAAATGTGGGAGGGGCGGTGCGACGATGCGACTTGCCCCCTCCCACATTTGCCCCCCATGCATTCAGATAGAACTTCTGCGCTGCCCCCTGCCTCCTACTGATAAGCCCATTGCCCCCGGCACGCCCCATGGACCTTGTCATCGCCCGGCCCGAAGGCCTCTACTGCCCCGCCGGTGATTTCTACATCGACCCGTGGCGCCCGGTGGAACGCTCGGTCATTACCCACGCCCACGGCGACCACGCCCGAACCGGTAACCAGCACTACCTCGCCGCAGGTCCCGGCGAAGGCATCCTGCGCTCGCGCCTGGGCCAGGACATCAACCTGCAAACCCTGGCCTACGGCGAGCCACTGGTGCATCACGGCGTCACCTTGAGCTTCCACCCGGCCGGGCATGTGCTTGGGTCCGCCCAGGTACGCCTGGAATACCAGGGCGAAGTCTGGGTGGCGTCCGGCGACTATAAAGTCGAACCCGATGGCACCTGCGCGCCATTCGAGCCAGTGCGCTGCCACACCTTTATCACCGAATCCACTTTTGGCCTGCCGATCTACCGCTGGCAGCCCCAGGCGCAGATCTTTGCCGGCATCAATGATTGGTGGCAGGCCAATATCGCGGCCGGCAAGGCCAGCGTGTTGTTCTGTTATTCCTTCGGCAAGGCCCAACGCATCCTGCACGGCATCGACGCCAGCATCGGTCCGATCCTCAGCCACGGCGCAGTCGAACCGCTGAACCGGGTGTACCGCGAAGCCGGTATCTACATTCCCGAAACCCTTTACGCCGGCGACTTCAAAAAGACCGACCCGTTGCTGCGCCAAGCCCTGATCATCGCGCCGCCCTCCGCCGGCGGCAGTAGCTGGATACGCCGTTTTGGCGAATACAGCGATGCCTTCGCCAGCGGTTGGATGCGCCTGCGTGGTACACGGCGGCGGCGCGGGGTGGACCGGGGTTTTGTGCTGTCGGACCACGCCGACTGGCCCGGACTGTTGTGGGCCATTGAACAAACCGGCGCCGAACGGGTAATGGTCACCCATGGCTCCGTCGGCGTTCTGGTGCGCCACCTGCGGGAAAAAGGCCTGGACGCCCAGAGCTTCAGCACCGAATACGGAGATGACGAAGAAGAGACCACGCCATGAAAGCCTTTGCCGAGCTGTACGCCAACCTCGACGCCACCACCTCCAGCAACGCCAAGCTTGCCGCATTACAAGCCTACTTCCTGCAGGCCCCGCCCGAAGACGCCGCGTGGGCGGTGTATTTCCTGTCCGGCGGGCGTCCTCGGCAATTGGTACCCACCCGCCTGCTGCGAGACATGGCCACCGAAGCCTCAGGGATCGCCCCGTGGCTGTTTGAGGAAAGCTACCAATCGGTGGGTGACCTGGCCGAGACGATTTCGCTGTTATTGCCAGAATCGGCCTACACCTCCCATGACGGCCTGGCGGTGTGGATCGAAGAAAAGCTCCTGCCGCTGCGTGGCCTTTCGCCCCAGGACCTGGCCGAACGCTTACCCGCGTTGTGGGCGCAATTGGATCAACCGAGCCTGATGGTGTGCGTCAAGTTGATCACCGGCAGCTTTCGCGTGGGGGTGTCCAAGTTGCTGGTCACCCGCGCCCTCGCCGCCCTGGCTGATCTGGACAGCAAGCGCGTAGCCCAGCGCCTGGTGGGCTACACCGACCTGTCCAACCGGCCGACGGCCGAAGGCTACCTCAAGCTGATCGCCGCCGAATCGTCCGACGAACATGCCCAACGGGGCGGACAGCCCTATCCGTTTTTTCTCGCCCACGGACTGTCGCAGCCGGTCGAGCAATTCGACACCCTGCTCGGTTCGCCCGCCGACTGGCAGGTGGAATGGAAGTGGGACGGCATTCGCGCGCAACTGGTCAAGCGTGAGGGCCGCCTGTGGATCTGGTCCCGGGGTGAAGAACTGGTGACCGAGCGTTTTCCCGAACTGCACAGCCTGGCCAGCGGCCTGCCCGATGGCACGGTGATCGATGGTGAGATCGTGGTGTGGAAGGACGCGGTGCAACCGTTCGCGCTGCTGCAACAGCGCATTGGCCGCAAGACCTTGAGCAAAAAAGTGCTCGACGATGCTCCGGTCGCGGTCCTGGCCTACGACCTGCTGGAGCATCAGGGCGACGACTGGCGCAACCAACCCCAGGCGGAACGCCGCACCCAACTTGAACGGCTGATTACCCAGTGCAACCAACCCGTGCTGCTGGCATCGCCCTTGCTGACGGGTACCACCTGGCAGGACCTCGCCCAGCAACGCGAAGCCTCCCGCCAGCTTGGGGTGGAAGGCATGATGCTCAAGGCGCGCGAAGGCCTGTACAGAGTAGGCCGCACCAAGGACATGGGCGTGTGGTGGAAGTGGAAAGTCGACCCGTTCAGCGTCGATGCGGTGTTGATCTATGCCCAGCGCGGCCATGGTCGACGCGCCAGCCTGTACAGCGACTACACCTTTGCAGTATGGGACGGCCCGGCCGGCAGCGAACGTACCTTGGTACCGTTCGCCAAGGCGTATTCAGGATTGACCGATGAAGAAATGCGCAAGGTCGACGCCATCGTGCGCAAGACCACTGTGGAGAAGTTCGGCCCGGTCAGCAGCGTAACGCCAAGCATGGTGTTCGAGTTGGGGTTCGAAGGCATTGCCCTGTCCAAGCGGCATAAGAGCGGGATAGCGGTGCGGTTCCCGCGGATGTTGCGCTGGCGCCAGGACAAGGCGGTGGATGAGGCGGATAACCTTGCCACCCTGCAGGACTTACTGGCCTGACGCAGAACACCTGTGGGAGCTAGCGCCCACCCACAATGGGATCTGCAAATGTTCCGAAATGGTGCGCTCAGTTTTCAATGCCCATTTTCGGGCATCTCCTATACTTATAACTCCCTCTTCCCACCTTTTAAAACGATCATTCGGAACTATGGTGCAGAAATTGCTACTTGTGATCCGTCTGACACCGTTCAGTAACAGTCCTAAACGCGCCACAAGCGCTTATCTTGGTTTCCAGGGATTACATAATGAAAAAAGCATTGCTGACCCTTTCTGCACTGGCTCTGTGCATGGCCGCCGGTACCGCGCTGGCCAAGGAATACAAGGAACTGCGTTTTGGTGTCGATCCTTCCTACGCGCCGTTCGAGTCCAAAGCTGCCGACGGCAGCCTGGTGGGCTTCGATATCGACCTGGGCAACGCGATCTGCGCCGAACTGAAAGTGAAGTGCAAGTGGGTCGAAAGTGATTTCGACGGCATGATTCCGGGCCTCAAAGCCAACAAGTTCGACGGTGTGATTTCCTCGATGACTGTCACCGAGGCCCGTATGAAGGCCATCGACTTCTCCAACGAGCTGTTCTCCGGCCCGACTTCGCTGGTCTTCAAGAAAGGCGCCGGCTACTCGACACCAGAGTCGCTCAAAGGCAAATCCGTGGGCTACGAGCAAGGCACCATCCAGGAAGCCTACGCCAAGGCCGTGCTGGATAAAGCCGGTGTAACCACCAAGGCCTACGCCAATCAGGACCAGGTTTACGCCGACCTGACCTCCGGTCGCCTCGACGCGTCCGTGCAGGACATGCTGCAAGCCGAACTGGGCTTCCTGAAGTCACCAGCCGGGGCGGGCTACGAAGTCAGCGCAGCCATCGATGACCCGTTGCTGCCGTCGAAAACCGCGGTCGGTATCAAAAAAGGTAACACTGAACTGAAGGCCCTTTTGGATAAAGGTATCAAAGCGTTACACGATGATGGCACCTACGCCACCATCCAGAAGAAACACTTTGGCGATCTGAACCTGTACAGCGGCAAATAATGCCTGGGGCGCCCCTTCGTTGAAGGGGCGCTTTTTTATCGCCATAGGTCCTGATTTATGTTCGAAGATCTGTTGCAAACCCTCGGGCTGAGCGCATTCAGCTTGAAGGGTTTCGGCCCGCTGTTGCTGCAAGGCACCTGGATGACCCTGAAGCTATCGGTGCTGTCGTTGGCCGTCAGCGTGTTGCTGGGCTTGCTCGGTGCCAGTGCCAAACTCTCCAGCCTGCCCTTCCTGCGCATCCCCGCCCAGCTCTACACCACCCTGATTCGCGGTGTACCCGACCTGGTACTGATGCTGCTGATTTTCTACAGCCTGCAAACCTGGCTGACCGGTCTTACCGACTTCATGGAATGGGAATACATCGAGATCGACCCTTTCAGCGCCGGGGTGATCACCCTGGGCTTTATCTACGGTGCCTACTTCACCGAGACGTTTCGCGGTGCGATCCTCGCCGTCCCCCGCGGCCAATTGGAAGCCGCCACGGCTTATGGCCTCAAGCGCGGGCAACGTTTCCGCTATGTGACCTTCCCGCAGATGATGCGCTTTGCCCTGCCGGGTATCGGTAATAACTGGATGGTGATGCTCAAGGCCACCGCGCTGGTGTCGATCATCGGCCTGGCCGACCTGGTCAAGGCTGCCCAGGATGCCGGCAAGAGCACCTATCAACTGTTTTACTTCCTGGTGCTCGCTGCGCTGATCTACTTGCTGATCACCAGCGCATCGAACTTTGTCCTGCGTCGTCTTGAACGTCGCTACTCCGCAGGCTCACGGGAGGCCGTGCGATGATCGAACTCTTGCAGCAATACTGGCGCCCCTTCCTTTACAGCGACGGCCAGCACATTACCGGCCTGGCCATGACCATGTGGCTGCTCAGCGCCTCGCTGGTCATCGGCTTCCTGGTGTCGATCCCGCTGTCCATCGCCCGGGTATCGCGCAACCCGCTGGTGCGCTGGCCGGTGCAGTTCTATACCTACCTGTTTCGGGGCACGCCGCTGTATATCCAACTGCTGATTTGCTACACCGGCATCTACAGCATTGCCGCCGTGCGCGCGCAACCGGTCCTTGATGCGTTCTTTCGCGATGCAATGAACTGCACCGTCCTGGCCTTTGCCCTCAACACCTGCGCCTACACCACGGAGATCTTCGCCGGGGCGATCCGCAGCATGGCCCACGGCGAAGTCGAAGCGGCCAAGGCTTATGGCCTCAGCGGCTGGAAGCTGTACGCCTATGTGATCATGCCGTCGGCGTTGCGTCGCTCGCTGCCCTACTACAGCAACGAAGTGATCCTGATGTTGCACTCGACCACAGTGGCCTTTACCGCGACGATCCCGGACATCCTGAAAGTCGCGCGGGACGCCAACTCGGCCACCTTCATGACCTTTCAATCTTTCGGCATCGCTGCGCTGATCTACCTGACCGTGACCTTTGCCCTGGTCGGTCTGTTTCGTCTGGCGGAGCGCCGCTGGCTGGCGTTTCTCGGGCCGAGTCACTAAGGAGCCTTCATGCGTCATCAGATTCATGAGCTGATCGCGCCAGTGCCCGGCACGGCGCGGCAGATTCACAGCTTTCATTTCGGCCCGGAGCAGGCCGAAGGCAAGATCTACATTCAGTCGTCGCTGCATGCCGACGAGCTGCCAGGCATGCTGGTGGCCTGGCACCTCAAGGTGCGCCTGGCGCAGCTGGCGGCGGCCGGCCGCTTGCGCAGCGAAGTCGTGCTGGTGCCCATCGCCAACCCGGTGGGCCTGGAACAAGTGCTGATGGATATCCCGTTGGGCCGTTATGAACTGGAAAGCGGGCAGAACTTCAATCGCCTGTTCGTCGATCTCAGCGAAGACGTGGGCAACCAGGTCGAGGCCTTGCTGGGCGATGACCCGCGGCACAACGTCGAACTGATCCGCACTGCGCTGTCCACCGCGTTGGCCGCGCAAAACGCCGAGACCCAATTGCAATCCCAGCGCCTCGCACTGCAACGCCTGGCCTGCGATGCGGACATGGTGCTGGACCTGCATTGCGACTTCGAAGCCGTGGCGCACCTGTACACCACGCCAGAAGCCTGGCCACGGGTGGAGCCGCTGGCGCGCTATATCGGCTCAGAAGCCAATTTGCTGGCCACTGACTCCGGCGGACAGTCCTTCGATGAGTGTTTCACCCTGGTGTGGTGGCAGTTGCAGCAACGCTTTGGCGAACGCTTCCCGATTCCCATGGGCAGCTTTTCGGTAACGGTCGAGTTGCGCGGCCAAGGTGACGTCAACCACGGCCTGGCCCGCCTCGATTGCCAGGCGATCATCGACTACCTGATTCACTTCGGTGCGATCGACGGCGACGTCGCCCCGCTGCCCGACCTGCCCTACCCGGCCACGCCGCTGGCGGGCGTCGAGCCTGTGGCGACGCCGGTGGGCGGCTTGCTGGTGTTCAGTGCCTTGCCGGGCGAATACCTGGAGGCCGGGCAACTGATTGCCGAAATCATCGACCCCATCACTGACCGCGTAACGCCGGTGCACTGCCAGCAGGCCGGCCTGCTTTACGCCCGTTCGCTGCGACGCATGGCCACTGCGGGGATGGTCATCGGCCATGTCGCAGGCTCAGAGGCCTACCGCAGCGGCTACCTACTTTCGCCTTGAGGATGCATGCCCCATGTACAAACTGACCGTTGAAGGCCTGCATAAAAGCTATGGCGACAATGAAGTGCTCAAAGGTGTCTCGCTAAAGGCCAAGACCGGTGACGTGATCAGCCTGATCGGCGCCAGCGGCTCGGGCAAGAGCACCTTCCTGCGCTGCATCAACTTTCTGGAAACCCCCAACGACGGCGCCATGACCCTCGATGGCAAGCAAATCCGCATGGTCAGCGACCGCCACGGCATGCGCGTGGCCGACGATGCTGAGCTGCAACGCCTGCGCACGCGGCTGGCAATGGTGTTCCAGCACTTCAACCTGTGGAGCCATATGAGCGTGCTGGAGAACATCACCATGGCCCCGCGCCGGGTGCTGGGTTGCAGCAAGAAGGACGCCGAAGACCGCGCCCGACGCTACCTGGACAAAGTCGGCCTGCCGGCGCGCGTGGCCGATCAATACCCGGCGTTCCTCTCCGGCGGCCAGCAACAGCGGGTAGCGATCGCCCGTGCGCTGGCGATGGAGCCGGAGGTGATGCTGTTCGACGAACCCACCTCGGCCCTCGACCCCGAGCTGGTGGGCGAAGTGCTGAAGGTGATCCAGGGCCTGGCCGAGGAAGGCCGCACCATGATCATGGTCACCCACGAGATGAGCTTTGCGCGCAAGGTGTCGAGCCAGGTGCTGTTCCTGCACAAGGGCCTGGTGGAGGAGGAAGGCGCGCCGGAGGATGTGCTGGGCAATCCAAAGAGTGAGCGCCTGCAGCAGTTCTTGAGTGGCAATTTGAAGTAAACCTTTGCGATGCCTGGAGGGTCTGTGGAAATAGACCCTCCGGAATATCAGCCGCCGTATGGCAAAACCCATCGACTTCGCCAAGAAATGGTTTGCCGCCAAAGGCTGGAAGCCGTTCGACTTTCAAAAACACGTGTGGGCGGCGGTCAAGCATGGGCAGTCGGGGCTGCTGCATGCCAGCACCGGTGCCGGTAAAACCTACGCCCTGTGGTTTGCCGCGCTCAATCGCTTCGCCATCACCCGCCCGCCAACCAACGGCAAGCGCAAAGCCCCGGCTGAACCGTTGACGGTGTTGTGGATCACGCCCATGCGCGCCCTGGCCGCCGACACGGCGCGTGCCCTGGAAGCACCGCTGGAGGCGTTGCAGATTCCCTGGAGCGTTGGCCTGCGCACCGGCGACACCAGCAGCAACGAGCGCGCGCGCCAAACGCGGCGTCAGCCCACCGCCCTGGTCACCACCCCGGAAAGCCTGACCCTCATGCTGGCGCGCGCCGACAGCGAGGCGAGCCTGGCGCAGTTGCGCCTGGTGGTGGTGGACGAATGGCATGAATTGATCGGCAACAAGCGCGGCGTGCAGTTGCAACTCGCGTTGGCGCGGTTGCGGCGCTGGCACCCTGAGCTGATGGTATGGGGGATTTCAGCGACCCTGGGCAACCAGGCTCACGCCTTGGAGGTCTTGGTCCCACAAGGCGGTGGCATCAACGTCCAGGGGCAAACCAGCAAGCCCTTGCAGGTCGACACCTTGCTGCCGCCCGTCGCTGAGCGCTTCCCCTGGGCCGGGCATATTGGCTTGAAGATGCTGCCGCAGGTGGTGGCCGAGGTAGATGCCTGCAGCAGTTGCCTGGTGTTTACCAATACGCGGGCGCAGTCAGAAATCTGGTATCAGGCCATTCTGGATGCGCGTCCGAATTGGGCCGGTTTGATTGCCCTGCACCACGGCTCGCTAGCACGGGAAACCCGAGACTGGGTGGAGCGCGCGCTGAAAGATGGGCAACTCAAGGCCGTGGTGTGCACGTCGAGCCTGGACCTGGGCGTGGATTTCCTGCCGGTGGAGCGCGTGTTGCAGATTGGCTCCGCCAAAGGCGTCGCGCGCCTGATGCAGCGCGCCGGACGCTCGGGGCATGCGCCAGGGCGACCATCACGGGTGACACTGGTGCCGACCCATACCCTGGAATTGGTAGAAGCGGCAGCGGCCCAGGATGCGATTGCCCAGCGACGCATCGAAGCGCGCGAATCGCCGTACAAACCATTGGATGTCCTCGTACAGCACCTGGTGAGCATGGCCCTGGGCGGTGGTTTTACGCCCGACGCGCTGCTGGCGGAAGTCCGCGGGGCCTGGGCCTATCGCGACCTCACGGACGCCGATTGGGCGTGGGCCCTGGGGTTTGTTCGCCATGGCGGCCTATCGCTGACCGCCTACCCGGATTACCGCCGTGTCGAGCCGGACGAGCACGGCATCTGGCGCGTCCCGGATGCCCGGCTGGCGCGTCGGCACCGCATGAGCGTAGGTACCATCGTCAGCGACGCCAGTATCCAGCTGAAGTTCTGGAGCAAGGGCGGCGGCGGCAAGCACTTGGGCAGTGTCGAGGAAGGTTTTATCGCGCGGCTCAAGCCGGGTGATGGCTTCCTGTTTGCCGGGCGCTTGCTGGAGCTGGTGCGCGTGGAAAACATGACCGCCTATGTGCGCCGCGGCACCGCGAAAAAAGCCGCTGTGCCGCGCTGGAATGGCGGGCGCATGCCGCTCTCCAATGAGCTGGCGCAGGCCGTCGTCGAGCGTTTTGATGCGGCGGCACAGGGCCACTTCCAAGGCCCGGAGATGCAGGCGGTGCGCCCCCTGCTGCAGACACAGTTGCGCTGGTCCGGGCTGCCGACCCGTGAGCATCTGCTGGCCGAAGCCCTCAAGTCGCGGGAGGGGTGGCACCTGTTTCTTTACCCGTTTGCCGGGCGTCAGGTACACCTGGGATTGGCAAGCTTGCTGGCGTGGCGGGTCAGCCAAGAGCAGGCGGTGACGTTTTCGATTGCCGTCAATGATTACGGGCTGGAGCTATTGAGCGCCACTGAAGTGGATTGGCCATTGAGGCTGAACGAAGCATTACTGAGCCCCGCGGACTTACTGACGGACGTTATCGCCAGCCTGAACGCCGGGGAACTGGCTCTGCGCCGCTTTCGCGAAATCGCGCGCATCGCCGGGCTGGTATTCGCAGGTTACCCCGGCGCGCCGAAAAGCACGCGCCAGGTCCAGGCCTCCAGTGGTTTGTTTTTTGAAGTGTTCAAGCAATATGACCCACAAAACCTGCTGCTGGCCCAGGCAGGGGAAGAAGTCCTGCGTGATGAGTTGGATATTCGCCGACTCGAAGAAACGTTGCTTCATCTGTCGGCGCTGAAACTGGACCTGCACCTGATCGAACGGCCTACGCCGCTGGCCTTTCCCCTGCTGGTGGAACGGATGCGCGAGAGCCTGAGTTCGGAAAAACTCTCGGAGCGCATTGCGCGGATGGTCAAGGACCTGGAAAAAGTCGCGGATAACGGGAAGCGCTGATGGTTTGCTCGGTGACACTTGAGGGAGAAGAACTGTGGTTGCTGGCCGACAGGGCTGTCTTTTGGCCTGCACACCGGTGCCTGTTAATTGCCGATGCGCATTTCGGCAAAGCCTCAGCCTATCGCAGCCTGGGGCAGCCGGTACCGCAGGGAACCACCACCGAGAACCTGCGGCGCCTGGATCGACTGCTATCAACACTACCGTGCGTGCAAATAATCTTTCTTGGCGATTTCCTGCACGGCCCCGGATCCCACGCCAGTGGCACGCTGGAGGCGCTGAGGGCATGGCGCGTGCGCCATGCGGGTATGAGCCTGACGTTGATTCGTGGCAATCACGACAAACGCGCCGGCGACCCGCCAGCCGACCTGGGAATGGAGGTGGTCCCCGAGCCGTTGCTGATGGGTCCGTTCGCCCTGCAACACGAACCGCACGCCCACCCCAGCCACCACGTGTTGGCTGGGCATGTGCATCCGGTGTATCGCTTGCGCGGCAAGGGCCGCCAGAGTCTGCGCCTGCCGTGCTTCCAGCTTGGCGCACGCGTCAGCCTGCTGCCGGCATTTGGCGCGTTTACCGGTGGCTTTGCAGTGGAACGGGCGAATGACCGCCGAACATTTGTTATCGGCGATCATGAGGTCTGGCCAGTCGGTTAGATCTCAGGCAACTGGCGCGGGTGGTGGCTCGTCCGGCAGTGTCGGTTCACCGGGTTCGCTGGGCTGCGGGTAATCCGGATCGGGTTGACCGGGGATGCCGCCCGCATAAGCAGGATCGGCCATCAGGGACCAGGCCAGAACGCCAATCTGGTTGGGTTCAAGCCGGGCAAGTTCGGCGCTGATTCGCGGATTGATCTTCATAAGGTACTCCTCAAGCGTGGCTCGGTACGTTTTGCACGTACCGAGGCAGTACACCCAATAGAGTCACTTCCCTCAGACTAATTCCCTAGACGTGTAAGACCTTTCGATCAAGCGCGTGGCAAGGTGACGCCGCGCTGGCCCTGGTACTTGCCGGCGCGGTCTTTGTAGGACACTTCACAGGCCTCGTCAGACTGCAGGAACAGCATCTGCGCCACGCCTTCGTTGGCGTAGATCTTCGCAGGCAGGGTGGTGGTGTTGGAGAACTCCAGGGTCACGTGGCCTTCCCACTCTGGCTCAAGTGGCGTCACGTTTACGATAATGCCGCAGCGAGCGTAGGTACTTTTACCCAGGCAAATGGTCAGCACGTCGCGGGGAATACGGAAGAACTCCACGGTGCGCGCCAGGGCGAAGGAGTTTGGCGGGATGATGCATACGTCGCTCTTGACGTCGACAAAGCTCTTTTCGTCGAAGTTCTTCGGATCGACGATCGCCGAATTGATATTGGTGAACACCTTGAACTCATCGGCGCAGCGCACATCGTAGCCGTAGCTGGACACACCGTACGAAATCACGCGCTCATCGCCTTCACCGCGAATCTGGCGCTCAACGAACGGTTCGATCATGCCGTGCTCTTGCGCCATGCGGCGAATCCACTTGTCCGATTTGATGCTCATGGCGGTGTCCTGAATAGCGAGGTGGAAAAATTCTGTGGGGCATCTTACCGGGGCCGGCGTTGGGGTTCAAAGGGCGCAGGGCTTTTGTTGATGAATGTGCGCCCTGCAATAAGCCGCAACCCGCGGGGCCGGCGCCCGGCGTACCGCATCAGGCGACTGTAAATACCACCGCCAGTCACGAAAATAGAGAAACCTTCGGAAATACCATTGGCACGTTCCGGAAAAAGGGTTAAGGTGGCGCCACTGTGCTGCTTGTGTCACTGAGAATCTCTACACGATATGTTGAATTTCGATCCAACCATCTCCAAGAATTTTTCCTGCTCTTTGCACTCAGTCTCGGCCAGGGCTTTTCCTGAGTCGCAGTTAACTTTGTCCAAGGAGATACACCATGTCTAATCGCCAAACTGGTACCGTTAAGTGGTTCAACGATGAAAAAGGCTTCGGCTTCATCACTCCACAATCCGGTGACGACCTGTTCGTTCACTTCAAAGCTATCCAATCCGACGGCTTCAAAAGCCTGAAAGAAGGCCAACAGGTTTCTTTCATCGCTACCCGCGGTCAGAAAGGCATGCAAGCTGAAGAAGTTCAAGTTATCTAACTTGTACTGACTTAGTCGAAAGAACCCCGCCCTTAAAAGCGGGGTTTTTTTATGCCTGGGATTTGGTACTGGCGCCAACCTGATGCCTGGCACAAAAAAATGTGGGAGGGGGCTTGCCCCGATTGCAGTGTGCCAGTCAATCCAGAGTTGACCGAACCATTGAAGTGCGCCCCAGAAGTTGGACACCCATCCAATTTCTGGGGCGTTTTCATGAGCAAGTACACCACGCAGTTCAAGCTATCTGCCATCACCGCTTTCCTTGAGCGAGGCCGAGGGTTTCGCCGGGTCGCCGCTCAATTTCAAATGGACCCCACCTTGCTTCGTCGTTGGGTCGAGGCTTATCGATTACACGGTGAGGCCAGCTTGAGCAGTACCGGCCAGCGTTACAGTGCCTTGTTCAAGTTCTCTGTTCTGCGGCGCATGTGGGATGACTCCCTTTCCTTGCGCCGCGCAGCGGCGCTTTTCAACTTGGGGGATTCCACTCAGGTGGGCAGATGGCAACAGCAGTATTACAGTGGCGGTATTGAAGCCCTGGAGTCAGGGAAAAGAGGACTGAGCACCGCTATGCCTAAACCACCTGCTAAACCACGCAAAACCGCTGCCCCACTCACCAGCCCTGAGCCTGAGCACAAGACGTTACTTGATGAGCTCCAATACCTACGGATGGAGAACGCTTATCTAAAAAAGCTTGGGGAGTTAGGCGAGGCGGTGATGAGGCGGGAGAAAGAACAGAAGAAAAAGCCCGATTAGTCAGTGAGCTTAAGCAACACTTTCCCTTGCGTGACTTGCTCAAGCTAGTGAGCCTTGCGCGAAGTACGTACTACTACCAACTCAAGGCGATGGGCGTTGCGGACCGATTTTCCTCGATCAAAGCTTCTATCCAGACCATCCAAAACGAGCATAAGGGCCGCTTTGGTTACCGTCGGATGACGCTAGAACTACGTAAAGAAAGATCGCTGATCAACAGTAAAACGGTACGACGACTGATGGGGGAGCTGGGTCTGAAATGCACGGTGCGGCCTAAGAAATACAGGTCGTATAAAGGGCCGATGGGCGAAGTGTCGCCCAACACCTTGGCTCGTCAGTTCGAGGCTGAGCAACCGAATCAGAAATGGGTGACGGATGTCACCGAGTTCAAAGTGGCCGGCAAAAAGCTGTACTTGTCCCCAGTTTTGGACTTGTACAACGGAGAAATCGTGGCCTATCAGACGGCAATACGTCCCCAATATGCCTTGGTGGGCGAGATGCTGGAAAAAGCTATTGAAGGCTTACCTGAGGGCGGCAAGCCAATGCTGCATTCAGATCAAGGCTGGCACTATCGATATCCAAAGTACCGGGAGAGGCTAGAAAAAGCAGGGCTGGAGCAAAGCATGTCACGCAAAGGAAACTGCCATGACAACGCCACAATGGAGAGTTTCTTCGGCACGCTGAAGTCAGAGTTCTACTATCGGGAAAGCTTTGAAAGCGTGGAGCAGTTGCAAGCGGGGCTGGATGAGTACATCCATTACTACAACCATAAGCGAATCAAAGTGAAGCTTGGCGGACTGAGCCCTGTAGCGTACAGGACCCGGTCCGCTGTAGCCTAACCAACAGCTGTCCAGCTTTTGGGGCGCACTTCACATCGCCATCGGGGGCAAGCCCCCTCCCACATTCAAGCATTCAAGCTGCGTCGTTACTGAAACAACGACTCACTCGACAAGCCATTCTTCTCCAGGATCTCACGCAGGCGCTTGAGCCCTTCCACCTGGATCTGCCGCACCCGCTCACGGGTCAGGCCGATCTCCAGGCCTACGTCCTCCAGGGTACTGCTCTCATGACCACGCAGGCCGAAGCGACGTATCACCACTTCACGCTGCTTGTCCGTGAGCTCAGAGAGCCACTGGTCAATGCTTTGGGAAAGATCATCGTCCTGCAACAGTTCGCAAGGATCTGTCGGACGATCATCCGTCAGGGTATCCAGCAGGGTTTTATCCGAATCCGGACCCAGCGAGACATCGACCGAAGACACGCGCTCGTTAAGTCCGAGCATACGCTTGACCTCCCCTACCGGCTTCTCCAGCAGGTTGGCGATTTCTTCGGGTGAAGGTTCATGATCGAGTTTTTGTGTGAGCTCACGCGCCGCCCGAAGGTAGACGTTGAGCTCCTTGACCACATGGATCGGCAACCGGATCGTTCGGGTCTGATTCATGATCGCCCGTTCGATGGTCTGACGAATCCACCAGGTGGCGTAGGTCGAAAAGCGGAAGCCCCGCTCAGGGTCGAACTTCTCCACGGCCCGGATCAAGCCCAGGTTGCCCTCCTCGATCAGGTCCAACAGGGACAGTCCACGATTGACGTAGCGTCGGGCGATTTTCACCACCAGACGCAGGTTGCTTTCAATCATGCGCTTGCGCCCAGCCGGATCACCCTTTTGCGACAAGCGCGCAAAATGGACTTCTTCTTCGGGAGTCAGCAAAGGGGAAAAGCCGATTTCATTGAGATACAGCTGGGTGGCGTCTAGCGCCCGCGTGTAGTCAATGTACTTGTGTTGCTTTAACGCAGCGGAGTTCTTGGATTTGGTGCGAACTGAAGGTACAGCAGGTCCCTCATTCGACATCGATTCCGTAGCGATGCCGGTCTCCATAAGGAGAACCTCATCGTCGATGTCAAACTCCGGCGCTTCTTTACTGAGAGCCATTGTTATAGTCCTTTGGTGAGTTCGACCTCAAGCTCAAGCGGCGCCTTTATCCTTGGCAACGCTGGAGCCTGTTCCTTCTACGTGAGGGAACAGGCTGTGCAACATATCAACGACGGGGTAGGAATTGCAGCGGATCTACAGGCTTCCCTTGACGGCGAATCTCAAAGTGCAGTTTCACCCGGTCCGTACCAGTTGATCCCATTTCGGCAATTGTCTGTCCGACTTTGACCTGCTGCCCCTCCCGAACCAACAGCCTGCGGTTGTGACCGTAGGCACTGACGTAGGTATCGCTGTGCTTGATGATGACCAGCTCGCCGTAGCCCCGTAAACCACTCCCGGCGTACACCACTGTCCCATCAGACGCAGCTAAAACAGGCTGTCCCAAATCCCCGGCGATATCAATGCCTTTATTCAAACTACCGTTTGAAGAGAATTTTCCAATTAACACTCCGTTTGAGGGCCATCCCCAACCGGTCGGCGCAGGCCCCGCAGGCGGCAACGGCGCGGGCGCCGGCTTGCTCGCAACCGTAGGCGTGGCGCTGCCTGCAGGCCGAGTGATGATCGTGGTTTTGCTCGAAGACGACGGCGAGGATCCGGAGCTTGTCACAACTGTCGTAGGCGTTGAACCGGTGCGTCCATCGAAACGAATGGTCTGACCCGGATGTATCGTGTAGGGCACAGGGATGTTGTTGCGGGCGGCAAGCGCCTTGTAATCCCAGCCGTAGCGAAAGGCGATCGAGAACATCGTGTCCCCCTTTCGTACTACATACTGACCAGTGGTAACCGTCGGTTTTTGCGGCACCGCGTTATTACGGTCTACCACGCGCGCGCCACCGGATGGCGCGCTCGAGCAGGCTGCCAATAAGGAACTAAAGACAAGGCCAAGCACCAGTCGCTGAAAGCTTGTTTTACTCATACGCTGCGCAAGACCTGTGAGACTCACCCGCCGCTCCCTTTATGGTGGCTGAACATGAACGCCTGTATCAGGCTGGAAATATGACGCAAGTATAACTGGGCATTGGCTTTTTACCGGCACACGACCGAAACGAAAAACGCATCATGTTTAAGGCCGCTGCCGATGATGTTGACTCAATAGACCCCGCCGTAAGACACATCCCCGCCAACAGAATTCACTGCTCGCGCACAAATGATCAGGCCAGCGGGCCATTGAGCAGCGGCACAAAACGTACCGCCCCGAGCACATGCCGGGAGAAGCCTTCGTCCTCACGGATAATGAGCATCAATTGTTGCACTTCGCCGGAACCCACCGGGATCACCAAGCGGCCGCCAGGAGCCAGCTGGTCGAGCAACGCCTGCGGCACATCCGTGGCCACCGCCGTGACGATAATGCCGTTGTAAGGCGCCAGCGCCGGCCAACCTTCCCAGCCATCGCCCCAACGGAACACCACATTGCGCAGGTTGAGTTCCACCAGGCGCTCCTTGGCGCGATCCTGCAACACCTTGATCCGCTCCACCGAGAAGACGCGCTCCACCAACTGTGACAGCACGGCCGTCTGGTAGCCGGAGCCGGTGCCGATCTCCAGCACCTTGTCCAGCGGGCCCGCCGCCAGCAACAGTTCGCTCATGCGCGCGACCATGTACGGCTGGGAGATCGTCTGGTTATGGCCGATCGGCAGCGCCGTGTCTTCATAAGCACGATGGGCCAGGGCTTCATCGACAAACAGGTGCCGAGGCGTGCGCCGGATCACTTCGAGTACCTGGGCGTTGGACAAGCCCTCTTCGTACAGACGCTGGATCAAACGCTCACGAGTACGCTGGGAAGTCATTCCGATGCCACGACGCAGCAGGTCGTCTTGTTCACGAGCCATCAGCGCAGGCCCTCCAGCCAGCCATCGAGACTACTGAAGGCATCACTGAAGGTGCGATCGAGTTGCAACGGGGTAATCGAGACATAGCCTTGCATCACCGCATGAAAGTCCGTGCCGGGGCCGCCATCTTCGGCGTCGCCTGCGGCGGCGATCCAGTAACCCTCCTTGCCACGCGGGTCGACCACTTTCAACGGCGCCGCCGCGCGGGCGCGGTGACCCAGGCGCGTCAGCTGGATGCCGCGAATATGCTCGAGGGGCAGGTTGGGAATATTGACGTTGAGCACCGTACGCGGTGGCAAGTCCAGGGAGCCGTGGGCTTCCACCAGCTTGCGCGCGAAATAGGCCGCGGTCGGCAAATTGCTCAGTTGACGCGAGGCCAACGAGAACGCGAACGAGGTACGCCCGAGGAAGCGGCCTTCAAGGGCCGCCGCCACGGTACCGGAATACAGCACGTCGTCGCCCAGGTTCGCACCGAGGTTGATGCCCGACACAACCAGGTCCGGCTCTTGTTCCAACAGGCTGTTGATGGCCAGGTGCACGCAGTCGGTGGGGGTACCGTTCACGCTGATAAAGCCATTGGCCAGGATCTGCGGGTGCAGCGGACGATCGAGCGTCAGCGAACTGCTGGCGCCACTCTTGTCCTGGTCCGGGGCGACCACCACGCACTCGGCATAATCCACCAGCGCAGCATGAAGCGCGGCAAGACCGGGTGCGGTGGCACCGTCATCGTTTGATATCAGAATACGCATGGGCTGTCCGTCTGCCCCACCGGCACCAGATCAACAAGCTCGCGCACCAAGACAGTGGCGAAGCATCCGGCCGGCAGGACGAATTCCAATTGCAGAATGTCAGGCCCGGGATAATGCCACGTCAACCCGCCAATGGGCAGTCGCAGAATGCGACGTTCCTGGCTCATGCCGGCATTCACCAGCCAATCGCGCAGGTCGGGTTCACTGGCGGCGACGGCCTGTTCCAGTTCATGGGTTGCGCCGGTCGTCGGTGAGTCGCCCTCGCCCCACTGTGGCCCCGTCGGGTGCAGGTCGAGGATCGCCAGGCGCGGGTCGCTGCATTCAGCCTCCCCCGCCGGGAAAAAACTGCGGCTGTCGGTAAAGGCCAGCAAATCACCCACCTGGGCGCGTTGCCAGGAGCCATCCGCGACACGGGCAGCCAACACTTTGTTGAACAGGAAACTGCGCGCAGTGGACAGCAGGCGCGAACGCACATTGCGCTGCTCCGGCAAGGCCTTGCGGACCGCCCACTCACGCGCGTCCACCACATTGCCCCCATTGTGGCCAAACCGTTGCGCACCGAAATAGTTGGGAATGCCGTGCTGGGCGATCAGTTGCAAGCGAGCGTCGATAGCCGCGTGATCACCTGCCAACTGCGTCAGGCGCAGGGTAAAGCCGTTGGCCGAATGCGCACCGCGTTGCAGCTTGCGTTTATGGCGAGCGGTTTTCAGGATCTTGAGGGTGTCGTTTTCCGCCGCGCTCATATCCGGATCGGCCTTGCCCGGCAACTGCACGCTGAACCATTGGCGGGTGAGCGCCTGGCGATCCTTGAGCCCGGCGTAGCTGACGGTACGCAACGGGACGCCAGCGGCCTTGGCGATACGCCGTGCAGCTTCTTCAGTATTGAGGCCGCGTTTCTCCACCCACAACCACAGGTGTTCGCCCTCGCCGGTCAATGGGATATCCAGCACTTCGTCGACCTGGAAATCTTCGGCCGTCGCCTTCAGTACCGCGCGGCCCAAGGCCTCGCCGTAGGCCCGTGGGCCCAGCAGTTGCAGGTCATTCATGCGCGCAGCAACAAGGCGACGGAGTGCACCGCAATGCCCTCTTCACGACCGGTAAACCCGAGCTTCTCGGTGGTGGTGGCTTTCACGTTCACTTGATCCAGTTCAATGTGCAGATCCGCAGCAATCAGTGCGCGCATCGCTTCAATATGGGGGGCCATTTTTGGCGCCTGGGCGACGATGGTGTTATCGACGTTGCCGACCTTCCAGCCCTTGGCATGGATCAGTCCGACCACATGGCGCAACAGGACACGGCTGTCCGCGCCCTTGAACGTCGGGTCGGTGTCCGGAAAATGCTTGCCGATATCACCCAGTGCAGCCGCGCCGAGCAAAGCATCGCTCAAGGCATGCAGCACGACATCGCCGTCGGAATGAGCCAGCAACCCATGGTGATGTGCGATGCGCACGCCGCCCAGGGTGATGAAATCGCCTTCAGCGAAACGGTGCACATCATAGCCGTGGCCAATACGCATAAAAAAACGCCCCGATTTAATTCAGGGCGTGATTCTACCTACTTTTGCCTCACATTAACCGAGCAAAGCACGACCATGATGTCGCAAATGATCTTCGATGAAGCTGGCGATAAAGAAGTAGCTGTGGTCATAGCCAGGCTGCAGGCGTAGTTCGAGCGGGTGGCTGGCCGCTTTCGCCGCCTGCAGCAAGGCCTCAGGCTTGAGCTGCACCTCGAGGAAGTCGTCGCGGTCGCCCTGGTCAACCAGCAGAGGCAGCTTTTCCGAGGCTTCGCTGATCAGTGCGCAGGCATCCCATTCGCGCCACTTGGAGCGCTCTTCGCCCAGGTAGCGGGAAAAGGCTTTCTGACCCCACGGGCAATCCATTGGGTTGTTGATCGGCGAAAACGCCGACACCGAGAGGTACCGCCCAGGGTTGCGCAAGGCGCACACCAGCGCACCGTGGCCACCCATGGAGTGACCGCTGATCCCGCGCTTGCCCGAAGCCGGGAAATGCGCTTCAACCAATGCGGGCAATTCCTGCACCACGTAGTCATGCATCCGATAGTGCTTGGCCCAGGGTTCCTGGGTGGCATTCAGATAGAAGCCGGCGCCCAGGCCGAAATCCCAGGCGTTGTCCGGATCACCCGGCACCCCAGGGCCACGAGGGCTGGTGTCGGGCGCAACGATGATCAGCCCCAGCTCGGCCGCCATGCGCTGGGCGCCGGCTTTCTGCATGAAGTTCTCATCGGTGCAGGTCAATCCGGACAGCCAATACAGCACCGGCAGCTTGCCGCCCTGCTCCGCCTGTGGCGGCAGGTAGACGGCGAAGGTCATGTCGCAACCGAGCACGTCGGAGTGATGCTTATAGCGTTTATGCCAGCCACCGAAGCTTTTCTGGCACGACAGGTTTTCCAGACTCATGGCCGACCTCAGAAGTGGATGACGGTACGAATACTCTTGCCTTCATGCATCAGGTCAAACGCTTTGTTGATGTCTTCCAGGCCCATGGTATGGGTGATGAACGTGTCCAGCGGGATCTCGCCGGTCTGCGCCATTTCCACGTAGCTTGGCAATTCCGTCCGGCCGCGCACGCCACCGAAGGCCGAACCGCGCCAGACGCGCCCGGTCACCAGTTGGAATGGACGCGTGGAAATTTCCTGGCCGGCGCCGGCCACGCCGATGATCACCGACTCGCCCCAGCCTTTGTGGCAGCACTCAAGGGCGGCACGCATCAGCTGTACGTTGCCGATGCACTCAAAGGAAAAGTCCACGCCACCGTCCGTCAAATCGACAATCACGTCCTGGATCGGGCGGTCGTAGTCTTTCGGGTTGATGCAGTCGGTGGCGCCCAATTGCTTGGCGATTTCGAATTTGGCGGGGTTGATGTCGATGGCAATGATGCGACCGGCCTTGGCCTTTACCGCACCAATCACCGCTGACAGGCCAATACCGCCCAGGCCGAAAATGGCCACGGTGTCGCCCGGCTTGACCTTGGCGGTGTTGATCACCGCGCCAATGCCGGTGGTGACGCCGCAACCGAGCAGGCAAACTTTTTCCAGTGGTGCTTCTTTAGGAATCTTGGCCACGGAAATTTCCGGCAGCACGGTGTACTCCGAGAAGGTCGAGGTGCCCATGTAGTGGAAAATCGGCTGGCCCTTGTAGGAAAAACGCGTGGTGCCATCGGGCATCAGGCCCTTGCCCTGGGTCGAACGGATGGCCTGGCACAGGTTGGTCTTGCCCGAGAGGCAGAATTTGCATTTGCCGCATTCCGGGGTGTACAGCGGGATCACGTGATCGCCGACCGCGACCGAGGTCACGCCCTCGCCGATGGCTTCAACCACCGCGCCACCTTCGTGCCCCAGGATCGACGGGAAAATGCCTTCAGGGTCAGCCCCCGACAGGGTGTAGGCATCGGTATGGCAAACGCCGGACGCGACCACGCGCAACAGCACTTCGCCGGCCTTGGGCATGGCGACATCCACTTCAACGATCTCAAGGGGTTTCTTGGCTTCGAAGGCCACGGCGGCACGGGACTTGATCATCCGGGTTTCTCCTGGGAGTTAAAAACTTAGACGGTGAGTGTAAAACATGCTCCGCTGATTAATAATCCAAGCGAAAGCAAAACTTTATTGCTGTACAGGGACAATCACCATGCTGGAGAACCGCTGGGAAGGCATCGATGAGTTCGTCGCCGTCGCTGAATGCAGCCAATTCACTGCGGCAGCCGAGCGACTGGGGGTGTCCTCGTCCCATATCAGCCGGCAAGTGGCGCGCCTGGAAGAACGCCTGCAAACGCGGCTGCTGTATCGCAGCACGCGCAAGGTCACCCTGACCGAAGCCGGCCAGACCTTCCTGCAACATTGCCAGCGCTTGCAGGACGGTCGCGAAGAAGCCCTGCGCGCGGTCGGCGACCTGGGTAGCGAACCCAAGGGCATGCTGCGCATGACGTGCGCCGTGGCCTATGGCGAACGCTTTATCGTGCCGCTGGTGACACGGTTCATGGCGCTCTATCCGCAACTGCGGGTGGATATCGAATTGAGCAATCGGCAACTGGACCTGGTGCACGAAGGCCTTGACCTGGCGATCCGCCTGGGACGCCTGCAAGACTCACGCATGGTCGCCAGCCGGCTGGCCCCGAGGCGTATGTACCTGTGCGCGTCGCCGTCTTACCTAGCGCGGTATGGTCGGCCACATAGCCTGTCGGAATTGAGTCGGCATAACTGCCTGATTGGCAGCTCGGATATCTGGCAACTGGCCCAGGATGGGCGGGAATTTTCCCAACGCGTGCAGGGCAACTGGCGCTGCAACAGTGGCCAGGCAGTGCTGGATGCGGCGCTGCAAGGGGCGGGGCTGTGCCAACTGCCGGATTATTACGTGCTGGAGCATCTGCACAGCGGCGCGCTGGTGTCGTTGCTGGAGGCGCATCAACCGCCGAATACGGCGGTGTGGGCGCTGTATCCACAGCAGCGGCATTTGTCGCCGAAGGTCAGGAAGCTGGTGGATTTCTTGAAGGAGGGGCTGGCCGAGCGGCCGGAGTACAGCGTAGAGGCTTAGCAAAACCCTGTAGGAGCGAGCTTGCTCGCGAAAATCCTGAGAGCGCCGCGTTAATCCAGGCATCCTGCGTTATCGTTGACGTTTTTCGCGAGCAAGCTCGCTCCTACAGTGAACGATTCACCCACCGCAACCGCAGCCACTCCAGGTCTTCCGGCCGGGTCACCTTGATATTGTCCGAGCGCCCTTCGATCAGGCGCGGCGCCTGGCCGGACCATTCCATGGCCGAGGCTTCGTCGGTGATCAGCGCATCGGCGACCAGGCTGTCAGCCAACGCACGGTGCAAGGCCCCCAGGCGGAACATCTGTGGCGTATAGGCTTGCCAGATCAGGCTGCGGTCGACGGTTTCCACCACACGGCCATGCTTATCCACGCGCTTGAGGGTGTCGCGGGCTGGCACGGCGAGTAAGCCACCCACCGGATCGTCCGCGAGCTCGCCCAGCAGTTTGTCGAGATCATCACGGCTCAGGTTGGGCCGCGCGGCATCGTGCACCAGTACCCAATCGTCATCGCTGGCACCCAGGGCATTGAGGTGCAGCAGTGCATTGAGTACCGAACCCGAGCGCTCAGAGCCACCGTCCGCGCGATGAATACGCGGGTCGGCGGCACACGCCAGGTTGGGCCAATAAGGGTCATCAACAGCAAGACTGACCACCAGGCCCTTGAGCGATGGGTGGTCGAGGAAACAGCCAAGGCTGTGTTCGAGAATAGTGCGCCCGCCCAATTGCAGATATTGCTTGGGACGGTCCGCGGCCATACGGGCACCGACGCCCGCGGCAGGAATGACGGCCCAGAAGGCCGGCAAGCGGTTGTTCATTGGGCCAGCTGGTAGAGGGTTTCGCCCTCCTTGACCATGCCCAATTCATGACGAGCCCGCTCTTCAACGGTCTCCGTGCCTTTTTTCAGCTCAAGCACTTCGGCATCGAGCACGCGATTACGCTCCAGCAGGCGTTCATTTTCGGCGTGCTGGTCGGCAATTTGCTGGGTCAGGTCTTTTACCTGCGCAAAGCTGCCATTACCCACCCATAGGCGGTACTGCAGGCCAGCCAGCAACAAGAGCAAGACGAGGAACAACCAATTGGGACTGCGCATCGAATATCGGGTATCCAGTGAAAAAAGACCGCCATGCAAAACTTTTACAGCAACTGATAGCACGAAGCCTGGAAGAACCAGGCTTGTGCTTGATAGCCACCAGATTAGCGTTGAAATTCACACTGTCGTGATCTTTCCGACGCAACCCGACGACTTTTTACCATTTACTGATCAGCCGCGAAACTCACCGCGACCGTTGTACTTGGCTTTACCTGCCAGTTGCTCTTCGATACGCAGCAATTGGTTGTACTTGGACACGCGGTCGGAACGGCACAGGGAACCGGTCTTGATCTGGCCCGCCGAGGTGCCCACGGCCAGGTCGGCAATGGTCGAGTCTTCGGTTTCGCCGGAGCGGTGGGAGATCACGGCGGTGTAGCCCGCAGCCTTGGCCATCTGGATGGCTTCCAGGGTTTCGGTCAGGGTGCCGATCTGGTTGAACTTGATCAGGATCGAGTTGGCGATCTTCTTGTCGATGCCTTCTTTCAGGATCTTGGTGTTGGTCACGAACAGGTCGTCGCCCACCAGCTGGATTTTCTCGCCGATCTTGTCGGTGAGGATTTTCCAGCCATCCCAGTCGGACTCGTCCAGGCCGTCTTCGATCGAGATGATCGGGTAGCGCTGGGTCAGGCCCTTCAGGTATTCAGCGAAACCTTCGGAGTTGAACACCTGGCCTTCGCCGGACAGGTTGTACTTGCCGTCTTCATAGAACTCGCTGGCCGCGCAGTCCAGGGCCAGGGTCACGTCGGTGCCCAGCTTGTAGCCTGCGTTGGCCACGGCTTCGGAGATCACTTTGAGTGCATCTTCGTTGGACGCCAGGTTCGGTGCGAAACCACCTTCGTCACCCACCGCCGTGCTCAGGCCACGGGCCTTCAGTACAGCCTTGAGGTGATGGAAAATCTCGGTGCCCATGCGCAGGCCTTCGGAGAAGGTCTTGGCGCCAACCGGCTGCACCATGAATTCCTGGATATCAACGTTGTTATCCGCGTGCTCGCCGCCGTTGATGATGTTCATCATCGGCACCGGCATGGAGTACACGCCTGGAGTACCGTTGAGGTTGGCGATGTGGGCGTACAACGGCAGGTCCTGGTCCTGGGCGGCGGCCTTGGCAGCGGCCAGGGACACGGCGAGGATGGCGTTGGCGCCCAGGCTGCCTTTGTTTTCAGTGCCGTCGAGCTTGATCATCGCGTGGTCCAGGGCTTTCTGGTCCAGCGGGTCCTTGCCCAGCAACAGGTCACGGATCGGGCCGTTGATGTTGGCTACCGCTTTCAGTACACCTTTGCCCAGGTAACGGCTCTTGTCGCCATCACGTAGTTCCAGCGCTTCGCGCGAACCGGTGGAAGCACCGGACGGCGCGCAGGCGCTGCCGATGATGCCGTTATCGAGAAGC
Source organism: Pseudomonas sp. G11 (assembly GCF_029457515.1). Taxonomy (NCBI): domain Bacteria; kingdom Pseudomonadati; phylum Pseudomonadota; class Gammaproteobacteria; order Pseudomonadales; family Pseudomonadaceae; genus Pseudomonas; species Pseudomonas sp. G11. The sequence continues at coordinate 1,760,687 of NZ_CP120377.1, read as the reverse complement.
ACGTCGGCTTCGACGGTGGGGTTGCCACGGGAGTCGAGAACTTCACGACCTTTGATGTCGACGATTTTTGCCATTGTTGTAAACACTCCAAAGTTGACGAAAACGCTCTATACCGCTCGATTTAACTTGTCGCGCACATTGCAATACTTGGAACAAACTTGCCAGTAATAGTGCCCTATCGGGCCTCATCGCGAGCAAGCTCGGCTCCTACACGGAGAAATGGCGCTTACGCGGTCTCTACCGTCGGAAAACTCTTGACCAGTTCGTCCAACTGCTTGAGTTGGGCCAGGAATGGCTCCAGCTTGTCCAGGCGCAGGGCGCAGGGGCCGTCGCACTTGGCGTTGTCCGGGTCCGGGTGGGCTTCCAGGAACAGCCCGGCCAGGGACTGGCTGATGCCCGCCTTGGCCAGGTCCAATACCTGGGCACGACGCCCACCCGCGGAATCGGCGCGGCCACCTGGCATTTGCAGCGCATGGGTCACGTCGAAGAACACCGGGTATTCAAACTGTTTCATGATGCCGAAACCGAGCATGTCCACCACGAGGTTGTTGTAGCCGAAGCTCGAACCGCGCTCACAGAGGATCAACTGGTCGTTACCCGCTTCCACGCACTTGTTCAGGATGTGTTTCATCTCCTGAGGCGCGAGGAACTGGGCTTTCTTGATATTGATCACCGCGCCGGTCCTGGCCATGGCGACCACGAGGTCGGTCTGGCGCGACAGGAAGGCCGGCAACTGGATGATGTCACACACCTCGGCGACCACGGCAGCCTGTTCAGGCTCGTGGACGTCGGTGATGATCGGCACGCCGAAGGCTTGCTTGATGTCCTGGAAGATCCGCATGCCTTCTTCAAGGCCCGGGCCCCGATAGGAGGTCACGGACGAGCGGTTGGCCTTGTCGAAGCTGGCCTTGAACACGTAAGGGATACCCAGTTTCTGGGTCACCTTTACGTACTCTTCACAGACCTGCATCGCCATGTCGCGGCTTTCCAGCACGTTCATGCCGCCGAACAGCACCATGGGCTTGTCGTTGGCAATCTCGATATCGCCAACGCGAATGATCTTCTGGGCCATCAGGTTTACGCCTTCTTCTGATGTTGCGTCAGTGCTGCTTTGACGAAACCGCTGAACAACGGGTGACCGTCGCGCGGTGTCGAGGTGAACTCAGGGTGGAACTGGCAGGCCACGAACCACGGATGATCCGGCGCCTCGACCACTTCAACCAGCTTGCCATCACCCGAGCGACCGGAGATTTTCAGGCCGGCGGCTTTGATCTGCGGCAGCAGGTTGTTGTTCACTTCGTAGCGATGACGGTGACGCTCGACGATCACATCCTTGCCGTAGCAGTCGTGAACCAACGAACCCGCTTCCAGCAGGCAGTCCTGTGCGCCAAGGCGCATGGTGCCGCCCAGGTCGGAGGTTTCGGTACGGGTTTCAACGGCGCCGGTGGCGTCTTCCCACTCGGTGATCAGACCCACGACCGGGTGGCCGCTGGAGTGATCGAACTCAGTGGAGTTGGCGTCCTTCCAGCCCAGCACGTTACGGGCGAACTCGATAACGGCCACCTGCATGCCCAGGCAGATCCCCAGGTACGGCACCTTGTTCTCACGGGCGTACTGCACGGCGGTGATCTTGCCTTCCACGCCACGCAGGCCGAAACCACCGGGAACGAGGATCGCATCAACGCCTTCGAGCAGCGCGGTGCCTTGGTTCTCGATGTCTTCAGAATCGATATAGCGCAGGTTGACCTTGGTACGGTTGCTGATGCCGGCGTGGCTCATCGCCTCGATCAGCGACTTGTAAGCGTCCAGCAGCTCCATGTACTTGCCGACCATGGCGATGGTGACTTCGTGCTCAGGGTTGAGCTTGGCGTCGACCACGGCTTCCCACTCGGACAGGTCAGCACCGCTGCATTGCAGGCCGAAACGTTCGACCACAAAATCGTCCAGGCCCTGGGAATGCAGGATGCCTGGGATCTTGTAGATGGTGTCGGCGTCTTCCAGGGCAATCACCGCACGTTCTTCAACGTTGGTGAACTGCGCGATCTTGCGACGCGAGGAGATATCGATCGGGTGATCGGAGCGGCACACAAGCACGTCCGGCTGCAAGCCGATGGAACGCAGTTCCTTGACCGAGTGCTGGGTTGGCTTGGTTTTGGTCTCGCCCGCGGTGGCGATGTACGGCACCAGGGTCAGGTGCATCAGCATCGCGCGCTTGGCGCCGACCTCGAAACGCAACTGGCGGATGGCTTCGAGGAACGGTTGGGATTCGATGTCACCCACGGTGCCACCGATCTCGACCATCGCCACGTCGGCATCGCCCGCACCCTTGATGATACGGCGCTTGATTTCGTCGGTGATGTGCGGGATCACCTGGATGGTTGCACCCAGGTAGTCACCACGACGCTCCTTGCGCAGCACGTGTTCGTAGACACGGCCGGTGGTGAAGTTGTTGTTCTGGGTCATGGTCGTGCGGATGAACCGCTCGTAGTGGCCCAGGTCCAGGTCGGTCTCGGCGCCGTCGTGGGTGACGAACACTTCACCGTGCTGGAACGGGCTCATGGTGCCCGGGTCAACGTTGATGTATGGGTCCAGCTTGAGCATGGTGACCTTAAGTCCCCGCGCCTCCAGGATGGCCGCCAATGAAGCGGAGGCAATGCCTTTCCCCAATGAAGAAACAACACCGCCCGTGACGAATATGTAGCGCGTCATGAAAAACCCTAGAAGTCTGCGTTAAAGCGGTCCGAGCCGCCGGGGAAAGCGAAGGAAGGCCGAAGCCCCCGATCACCTGCATTAATCACAGTGCACCTTTCAAAAAAACCGCCGCGTGGTGACAGACCAGCAATGAAACACCGGTACGTTGATCGCTACACATTTTTTGGAATCGCCCAGCAAAGACTGCTTGGTAATCGGCAACTGCTGCGATTCAGGCGAATCCACAGAAGTTGTATCAAGAAGGGAGCGTAGTCTACCGGAAAGGCTCTATCAGCTCAAACCTTGATCGCAGGTCTGTGGCATCCAGTGCAATTGCCAGCTATCACTCGGTACTGGCCAGAGCCCCGCGAGGCTGGGCACACCCAGCAATTGCTCGCCCTGGTACAGCAGCGGCAATCTGCCACGGACAAAGCCTGGCAGCCCGCTTTCGTTAAGCAGACGCTTCAAGTCACGCCGGCCACGCCCCGGCACCTCAAGCATTTCACCGCCGCGGCGATAACGGACCTCCAGAGGACCGTCGGGAGCCTTGCCGATAAATTCCAGCCGCCCATTGCCGGGTAACACCAGCGGGTTTTGCGGCAGCGACCAGCTCACCGATGCGTCGGAAAAATCCGACCAAGTGGAGGGCAGCCACCAAATGCGCTCGCCGCAACGGTGTAATTCACCGTCGGCCAGGCGCCAAAGGGGCTGAGCGTCGGCCTTGGCATCTCGCAGAGAGAACCAACTTGCCCAGTGGTCGCTGTCTGGCAAGCGCGTCAGCGGTGTCAGCCAGTGGCGCAGGGCATTGCGCTGGCGGGCATCGGAAAGTTCGCGCAGTGGGCCGAGGTCCAATGACGGCAAAACCAGCCAAGGAAACGCTGAAGGCTGATCGGCGGCTCGCAGATCCATGCAGGCCAACTCGCCCAGCAACGCCTGGGCTTCACTGAGGTGTTCGGCCGTGCGGGCCAGATTGGAGACGGCTTGAGGCCAACGTTCGGTCAGCGTTGGGATCACGCGGCGACGCAGGTAATTACGAGAGAAGCGTGGGTCGGCGTTGGAAGGATCGTCAATCCACTTGAGCTGATGATCACTGGCATAGGCTTCCAACTCGGCGCGCGAGACATCCAACAATGGCCGCACCAGATAACCACCTGCCAACGGGCGATGCGCAGGCATTGCGGCAAGCCCTCGCACCCCCGCGCCGCGCAGTAGGCGAAACAGCAGCGTTTCGGCTTGATCATCGCGATGTTGGCCGGTGAGTACCACCTCCCCCACCCCAGTCACCTCGGTAAACGCCTGGTAACGCGCCTCACGGGCGGCACGCTCAAGGCTGGCGCCGGACTGCACCTGCACGCGCATGACCCGCAAGGGTACGCCCAGGCTGTCGCACACCGACTGGCAATGAATTGGCCAGGCGTCGGCGACAGCCTGCAGGCCATGGTGGACATGGATAGCGTTGAGGGGCGGCAATGTTTCGGATTTTGCCAGGGTGGCCAAAAGGTGCAGCAGGACAGTGGAATCAAGGCCACCGGAGAATGCGATATGCCAGGCCGGAGCGTTGCGCCAGGGCGCCAGGGTTTGCAAGAGTCTGGCGGGCAGAGCCGGTTTCATAACAGGTTACCGCCTCTGATCTGGAATACGTTCGCCAAGCATACACAAAGCAAATGTGGGAGAGGGCTTGCCCCCCGATAGCGGTGAGTCAGTCACTGGCTACATTGACTGACACTCTGCAATCGGGGGCAAGCCCCCTCCCACATGTTGGTATTGCGGCGGTCTTAGAGACCGTAGCTCATCAAACGCTCGTAACGACGGGCCAGCAGCGCTTCGTTATCCAGCTTCTTGAGCATCGCCAGTTGCGAGCCCAGCTCGGCGCGGATGGTCGCGGCAGCGGCAACTGGGTCACGGTGAGCACCGCCCAATGGCTCGGCGATCACTTTGTCGACAATCCCCAGGCCCTTGAGGCGATCAGCGGTAATGCCCATCGCTTCAGCGGCGTCCGGCGCTTTCTCGGCGGTTTTCCACAGGATCGACGCGCAACCTTCTGGCGAGATCACCGCGTAGGTCGAATATTGCAGCATGTTCAGCTGATCGCAGACACCAATGGCCAGCGCACCGCCGGAACCGCCTTCACCAATCACAGTGGCAATGATCGGGGTTTTCAGGCGGGCCATGACCCGCAGGTTCCAGGCAATCGCTTCACTCTGGTTGCGCTCTTCAGCGTCAATACCCGGGTAGGCACCCGGGGTGTCGATGAAGGTCAGGATCGGCATCTTGAAGCGTTCAGCCATCTCCATCAGGCGGCAGGCCTTGCGGTAGCCCTCCGGACGCGGCATACCGAAGTTGCGACGTACTTTCTCGCGCACTTCACGGCCTTTCTGGTGACCGATCACCATCACCGGCTGGCCGTCCAGGCGGGCGATACCGCCCACGATGGCCGCGTCGTCGGAGAAGTGGCGGTCGCCATGCAGCTCGTCGAATTCGGTAAAGATGTGCTGAATGTAGTCCAGGGTGTAGGGACGGCGCGGGTGGCGGGCCAGGCGCGCGATCTGCCAGCTGGTCAGCTTGCCGAAGATGTCTTCGGTGAGCGTGCTGCTCTTGTCTTGCAGGCGAGCGATCTCATCGCCGATATTCAGCGAATTGTCATTGCCGACCAGGCGCAGTTCTTCGATCTTGGCTTGCAGGTCAGCGATCGGCTGTTCGAAATCAAGAAAATTCGGGTTCATAAGCGTCCGTCTTGGGTCGACGGCCAAGGGGTGCCTGGCCAGCCGGTTATCTATTCGCGCCCTACCTTAAGGGAGAGGCGCGTCTAGGTCGAGATTAAATGTTTCGTCAATCAGGCTCATTGCCAGCAACTGGCTATCTACCGAGCCATCAACGGTATTGGAGGAAGACGTTGTCTCGCCCAAACTGGTCACGCAAAGCTTGAATCAAGCCATCGGCGGGATCAATTCGCCAGGTCTCGCCGAACTGCAACATCGCCTTCGCGTCGTTACCGGTGTACTCCATGGTCACCGGGCACGCGCCACGGTGACGTTTTAGCAGGTCACCCAACCAGCGTAGCTGATCGCCCTTGAGAGCCTCGGTTTTCACCTTCAGGCGCAGGCTTTCGGCCAGGTTGGTGCGCGCATCCTCCATGCTCATCACCCGCTTGATCCGCAGGCGCAGGCCACCGGAGAAGTCATCGTTGCTGACCTCCCCTTCCACCACCACCATGGCGTCGGTCTGCAACAGCGACTGGGCGGAGTGGAAGGCATCGGCAAACAGCGATGCTTCGATCCGGCCCGAGCGGTCGTCGAGGGTGATAAAGCCCATCTTGTCGCCCTTTTTATTTTTCATCACGCGCAGCGCGATGATCATGCCGGCGACGGTCTGGGTGTCGCGCGCCGGTTTCAGGTCGATGATGCGCTGACGGGCGAAACGACGGATTTCACCTTCGTATTCGTCAATCGGGTGACCGGTCAAGTACAGGCCCAGGGTGTCTTTTTCACCCTTGAGGCGCTCCTTGAGGGTCAGCTCCTTGGCCTTGCGATGGTTGGCATAGACATCCGCGTCTTCTTCGACGAACAGCCCGCCAAACAGGTCGGCGTGGCCGCTGTCGTGGGTACGGGCGGTCTGCTCGGCGGCCTTGATCGCTTCTTCCATGGCGGTCAACAGCACCGCGCGGTTACGGTCGATATTGGCCTGGTAGGCCTTCGGCTCATCATGGAAGTACGGGCCAAGACGGTCGAGTGCGCCGCTGCGGATCAAGCCATCGAGGGTACGTTTATTGATGCGCTTGAGGTCGACCCGGGCACAGAAGTCGAACAGGTCCTTGAACGGGCCGTCTTGGCGCGCTTCGGTAATGGCTTCCACCGGGCCTTCGCCGACGCCCTTGATCGCGCCCAGGCCATAGATGATACGGCCCTCGTCGTTGACCGTGAACTTGAACTCCGAGGCGTTCACGTCCGGCGCGTCGAGACGCAGCTTCATGGTGCGCACTTCCTCGATCAAGGTCACGACCTTGTCGGTGTTGTGCATATCCGCCGAGAGTACCGCCGCCATGAAGGGCGCCGGGTAGTGGGCTTTCAGCCAGGCGGTCTGGTATGAGACCAGGCCGTAGGCGGCGGAGTGGGATTTGTTAAAACCGTAACCGGCGAATTTTTCCACCAGGTCGAAGATGTTACCGGCCAGGTCCGCGTCGATATTGTTGGTGGCGCAACCTTCAATGAAACCACCGCGCTGCTTGGCCATTTCCTCGGGTTTTTTCTTACCCATGGCGCGACGCAGCATGTCCGCACCACCCAGGGTGTAGCCAGCCATCACCTGGGCGATCTGCATCACCTGTTCCTGATACAGGATGATGCCGTACGTCGGCGCCAATACCGGCTTGAGGCCTTCGTACTGGTAGTCGGAGTGCGGGTAGGCCAGTTCGGCGCGACCGTGCTTACGGTTGATGAAGTCGTCCACCATGCCCGATTGCAGCGGGCCCGGACGGAACAGGGCGACCAGTGCGATCAAGTCTTCCAGGCAGTCGGGCTTGAGCTTTTTGATCAGCTCCTTCATGCCACGGGATTCCAGCTGGAATACCGCCGTGGTTTCGGCTTTTTGCAGCAGTGAATAGGTCGGTTTGTCGTCCAGCGGGATAAACGCGATATCCAGCGGTTCTTCACCGACCTTGGCACGGTCACGGTTGATGGTCTTGAGCGCCCAGTCGATGATCGTCAGGGTTCGCAGGCCGAGGAAGTCGAACTTCACCAGGCCGGCAGCCTCGACGTCGTCCTTGTCGAACTGGGTGACCAGGCCGCCGCCTTCTTCATCGCAATAGATCGGCGAAAAGTCGGTCAGCTTGGTCGGTGCGATCACCACACCACCGGCGTGCTTACCGACGTTACGGACGACGCCTTCGAGCTTGCGCGCCATTTCCCAGATTTCGGCAGCCTCTTCATCGACCTTGATGAAGTCGCGCAGGATTTCTTCCTGTTCGTAGGCTTTTTCCAGGGTCATGCCGACTTCGAACGGGATCATCTTGGACAGGCGATCCGCCAGGCCGTAGGACTTGCCCTGTACCCGCGCAACGTCGCGGATTACCGCCTTGGCGGCCATCGAACCGAAGGTGATGATCTGGCTGACCGCGTTGCGGCCGTATTTTTCGGCCACGTACTCGATCACACGGTCGCGACCGTCCATGCAGAAGTCGACGTCGAAGTCGGGCATGGAGACCCGTTCCGGGTTGAGGAACCGCTCGAACAGCAGGTCATACTCCAACGGATCGAGGTCGGTGATCTTCTGCACATAGGCCACCAGCGAGCCGGCACCTGACCCCCGGCCCGGACCTACCGGCACGCCGTTGTTCTTGGCCCACTGGATAAAGTCCATCACGATCAGGAAGTAACCGGGGAACCCCATCTGGATGATGATATCCAGCTCGAAATTCAGGCGGTCGACGTAGACCTGGCGCTTGGCTTCGTAATCTTCGGTGGTGTCCTTGGGCAACAGGACCGAGAGCCGCTCCTCAAGCCCATCGAACGAGACTTTGCGGAAGTATTCGTCGATGGTCATGCCATCGGGAATCGGGAAGTTGGGCAGGAAGTGCTTGCCCAGCTTCACCTCGATATTGCAGCGCTTGGCAATCTCGACGGAGTTTTCCAGGGCCTCGGGCAGGTCGCTGAACAGCTCGGCCATTTCCTCGGCGCTCTTGAGGTACTGCTCTTCGCTGTAGTTCTTCGAGCGACGCGGGTCATCCAGGGCCCGGCCTTCACCGATGCACACACGGGTTTCGTGGGCTTCGAAATCTTCCTTCTTGATAAAGCGCACATCGTTGGTCGCCACCAACGGTGCACCCAACTTGTCGGCCAGCGCCACGGCGGCGTGCAGATGCTCTTCATCGTTGGGACGGTTGGTACGCTGGACTTCCAGGTAGAAACGGTCGGGGAAGACAGCCATCCACTCGCGGGCCAACACTTCAGCTTCCTGCGGGTTGCCGCCAAGCAGCGCGATACCGATTTCGCCCTCTTTGGCCGCCGAGAGCATGATCAAGCCCTCGCTGGCTTCGGCTACCCACTCACGCTCGATGATGATCGAGCCGTTGCGCTGACCGTCGATAAAGCCGCGGGAGATCAATTCGGTGAGGTTGCGATAACCCACGCCATTCATCGCCAACAGGCTGATGCGGCTCAGGGGGTTATCCGGGTCTTTGTTGGACAGCCACAGGTCGGCGCCGCAGATCGGCTTGATACCAGCGCCCATGGCGTTCTTGTAGAACTTGACCAGGGAGCACATGTTGTTCTGATCGGTAACCGCCACCGCGGGCATATTCATGCCCACCAGGGTTTTGACCAAGGGTTTGATCCGTACCAGGCCGTCGACCAGGGAGTATTCAGTGTGCAGGCGCAGGTGAACGAATGAAGCCGGCATAGTGATCCTGTCCAGAAACTTAGAAACAACAAGGCCCGGGATTGTACCGGGCCTGGGCAAAAACATCAGCCTCGCGACTAAACCTCGCTGGGGCTCTCGCGCAGCTCGTAGGCCTGGCGCACCGGGGCGAACGAGCGCCGGTGGATCGGGGTGGGACCGAGGCGAGCCAGGGCTTCCAGATGAACGGGGGTCGGGTAGCCTTTATGACCACCGATGCCATAACCGGGGTAGATCAATTCGAACGCGGCCATTTCACGGTCGCGGCTGACCTTGGCCAGGATCGAAGCTGCGGCAATCGCCGGCACCTTGCTATCCCCCTTGACCACCGCTTCGGCAGGCATCGCCAGTTTCGGGCAGCGGTTGCCGTCGATCATCGCCAGTTTGGGCGTGATATGCAGGCCCTCGACAGCGCGCTGCATGGCCAGCATGGTGGCGTGGAGGATATTCAGTTCGTCGATCTCTTCGACTTCGGCCCGGGCAATATGCCAGCTCAAGGCTTTTTCACAGATCTCGTCGTAGAGTTTTTCACGGCGCGCTTCGGTGAGCTTTTTCGAATCGTTGAGACCCAGGATCGGGCGACTCGGATCAAGGATCACCGCCGCGGTGACCACCGCGCCACACAGCGGGCCACGCCCGACTTCATCAACGCCAGCCACCAGCGCATGGGCTTCGGCAACCAGACTGAAATCCAGGCCCATTTGCGTGCTCATAAGGCTTCCTGTTGTTGGCCAATCAAGGTCAGCACGGCATCAGCCGCCTGGTTCGAAGCATCACGGCGCAGGGTGCGGTGGATGTCATCGAAACCACGGGTCTGCTCTTCGCCGCCGTCGATCAAGGGTAGTAGCGTTTGTGCCAACGCCTCGGGCGTTGCATCGTCCTGCAACAACTCCGGCACCAACAGGCGCTGGGCCAGGAGGTTGGGCAAGGAGATATAGGGGCTCTTGACCATGCGCTTGAGAATCCAATAGGTCAGCGGCGCCAGGCGATAGGCCACGACCATCGGGCGCTTGTAGAGCAAGGCTTCCAGGGTCGCGGTGCCCGAGGCAATCAGCACCGCGTCACACGCCGCAAGGGCCAGGTGCGACTGGCCGTCAAGCAGCGTCAGCGGCAGGTTGCGCCCCTCCAGCAGTGTTTCGATCTGCGCACGACGTTGCGGGCTGGCACACGGCAATACGAAGCGTATGCCAGGCTTCAGCGCCTGAAGGCGCTCGGCCGCATCGAAAAACACACTGGCCAGGCGACCGACTTCGCCACCGCGACTGCCGGGCATCAATGCAACGAGCGGACCGTCGGCCAAGCCCAGTTCGGCACGCGCTGCGGCGCGATCTGCCTGCAGGGGGATGGTATCGGCCAACGTGTGGCCAACAAACCGTACCGGCACGCCCTTCTCTTCGTAGAACCTGGCTTCGAACGGTAGCAAGGTCAACATCAGGTCGCAGCCTTCACGGATCTTCAGTACACGTTTCTGCCGCCACGCCCACACCGACGGACTGACGTAATGCACGGTCTTGATCCCGGCCTGACGCAGCTTGAGTTCGATATTGAGGGTGAAGTCCGGTGCATCGATACCGACAAAGACGTCAGGCTTTTCTTCGATCAGCGTCTGAATCAACAGCTTGCGTCGAGCCAGCAGCTCGCGCAGACGGCCCAGCACTTCCACCAGCCCCATGACCGACAGGCGCTCCATGGGGAAGTATGACGTGAGCCCTTCGGCCTGCATCAGCGGGCCTCCCACACCGATGAACTCCACCGCCGGATGCCGGGCCTTCAACGCCCGCATAAGGCCCGCACCCAGGATGTCGCCGGAAGCTTCTCCGGCGACCAACGCAATACGCAGATTGGCCATGATCAGCGGGTAATGCCGCGAGTCGACGCCTGGATCGAGTCACGGAACACCGCGACTTCCGGGAATAACGCAGCCGGCTCGGTCAGTTCATTCAAGGCCTGTTCGACCGTCAACCCCTGGCGGTAAACCACCTTGTAGGCGCGACGCAGGGCGTGGATCGCCTCCTCGCTGAAACCACGACGGCGCATGCCTTCGAAGTTCATGCTGCGGGCTTCGGCCGGGTTGCCGAAGACCGTGACGAATGCCGGGACGTCCTTGCCGATGGCAGTGCCCATGCCGGAAAAGCTGTGGGCGCCGATATGGCAGTACTGATGCACCAGGGTGAAGCCGGACAGGATCGCCCAGTCATCAACATGCACATGGCCCGCCAACGCAGTGTTGTTGACCAGGATGCAGTGGTTGCCGATAACGCTGTCATGGCCGATGTGGGCATAGGCCATGACCAGGTTGTGATCACCCAGCGTGGTTTCGGCACGATCCTGCACGGTGCCACGGTGAATGGTCACGCCTTCACGGATGATGTTGTGATCACCGATTACCAGGCGCGTCTCTTCACCTTTGTACTTCATGTCCGGGGTGTCTTCGCCTACCGAGGAGAACTGGTAGATGCGATTGTGTTTGCCAATGCGGGTCGGACCTTTGAGGATCACGTGCGGCCCGATGACAGTCCCCTCGCCGATTTCCACACCTGCGCCGATGATCGACCAGGGGCCGACCTCAACGTCGGCGGCCAGAACGGCCGACGGATCGATGATTGCGCGAGGGTCAATCAAACTCATAGTTTGCGTTCCGCACAGATGATCTCTGCGGAGCACACCGGCTTGCCATCCACCGAGGCCTGGCATTCGAACTTCCAGATCTGGCGCTTGCAGCTGATGAACTTGGCTTCCAGGATCAGCTGGTCACCCGGGGTGACGGGGTTGCGGAAACGCAACTTGTCGGAGCCCACGAAATAGTAAAGCGTGCCGTCGGCAGGCTTGAGGTCGAGCATTTTAAAACCAAGGATACCGGCAGCCTGGGCCATTGCTTCGATGATCAACACGCCGGGCATGATCGGATGCGCGGGAAAGTGACCATTGAAGAATGGTTCGTTGATGCTGACATTCTTGTAGGCACGAATGCGCTTTTCCTCAATGTTCAGGTCCACTACACGGTCCACCAGCAGGAACGGGTAACGGTGAGGCAGGTATTCGCGAATCTCGTTGATGTCCATCATTTCGGGGGGAAGCCTGTAATAAAGATTGGGGGCGAGCGAACTAAACGCACGCCCCGCTAGCAAATCAAGGAGGCAGTCTAGCGGCTGTGCACACTTGATATGGAAATGGTATCAGCCTTCTGATGAAGCATTACCGCCAGGGGGCACGTCCCCAACACGCTTTTCCAGCTGCTTGAGGCGTCGAGCCATGTCGTCGAGCTGCCTCAAACGTGCTGCACTCTTGCGCCATTCAGCCGCAGGCTGCATGGCAGTACCGGAAGAATAGGCACCGGGCTCGGTAATCGAGTGGGTGACCATGGTCATGCCGGTGATGAAGACGTTGTCGCAAATATCGATATGCCCTACCAGCCCTACACCGCCAGCGAGCATGCAATGCTTGCCGATCTTGGTGCTGCCGGAAATCCCCACGCAGGCTGCCATGGCGGTGTGATCGCCAATCTGCACGTTGTGGGCAATCTGGATCTGGTTGTCGAGCTTCACGCCGTTACCGATCACGGTATCGGCCAGGGCCCCGCGATCGACAGCCGTGTTGACGCCGATTTCCACGTCATCGCCAATCAATACACCGCCAACCTGGGCAATCTTGTGCCAGACACCTTTGGCGTTGGCAAAACCAAAACCTTCGCCACCGATCACGGCGCCCGACTGGATCACTACGCGCTGCCCGATACGCACATCGTGGTACAGGGTAACGCGCGGAGCCAACCAGCCATCGGCGCCGATTTCGCAGCGTGCACCGATAAAGCAGTGTGCGCCGACCGTCACACCGGCAGCGATGCGTGCACCACTCTCGATCACTGCAAACGCGCCAATACTGGCGGCAGGGTCGACTTGGGCATCATCGGCGATCACCGCCGACGGATGGATACCGCCAGCGGCCTTGGGCTTCGGATCAAACAGATGCGATGCTTTCGCGTACGACAGGTATGGGTCGGCTACTACCAGCGCATCCCCGGCATAACCCTCGGCGTCAGCGGCCTTCAGCAACACGGCTGCGGCCTGGCAGTCGACCAGGTATTTACGGTATTGGGGATTTGCGAGGAAGCTCAACTGAGCTGGGCCAGCCTCCTGCAAGGTGGCTAGCCCAGTGATTTCTTTCTCCGGGGAGCCACGCAAGGTAGCTCCCAGGAACTCGGCCAACTCGCCGAGCTTGATAGTCGCGGTCATGGCTTACTTCAGCTGATTCATGCGCTCGATCACCTGGCGGGTGATGTCGTATTGAGGCTTGACGTCAATCACGGCGCCACGCTCGAACACCAGGTCAAAGGCACCTTTCTTGATGACTTCTTCCACAGCGCTGTCGAGCTTGGGCTTGAGCTGCTTGAGCATTTCGCGGTCGGCAACAGCCTTGGCTTCGTTCAGCTCCTTGGACTGGAACTGGTAGTCACGGGCCTTTTGCTTGAATTCAAGCTCCAGACGCTCGCGCTCGCCTTGCTGCATTTTGTCACCGCCGGCTACCAGACGATCCTGGATGCCCTTGGCGCTGCTTTCCAGCGTTTTCAGCTTGGTCAGTTGCGGACCGAATTTTTTCTCTGCATCCACTGCGTACTTCTTGGCCGCATCGGATTCCAGGAGGGCCATCTGATAGTTCAGGACGGCAATTTTCATTTCGGCGAAGGCCGGGGTGGCTACCAGCACAGTTGCCAGCAGAACCAATTGAGTCAACTTACGCACGATGTACTCCTACAGAATCCGTTGTCGTTATCTTGGGTCAGACGCTTAGAACGTCTGGCCGAGGGAGAATTGGAAAATCTGGGTTTCAGCGTTATCCGGTTTCTTGATCGGCATGGCCAGAGCAAAGCTCAACGGACCAAGCGCAGTCACCCATGTCACGCCGACACCCACGGAGCTCGCCATGTTACTCAGGCTCACATCGTTACATTGGGTGTTGGACTTCACGCCCGTTGGGTTGGTGACCTGCTCGCACTTGGAATCGAACACGTTACCCACATCCCAGAAAACCGAAGTACGCAGGGACCGCTGATCTTTGACGAACGGCAGAGGGAAGAGAATTTCCGCACCACCCTGGATCAACACGTTACCACCGAATGGCAGCGCACTAGTATCGGTGTCCGCCACGGTTCCGGTGTTACCGGTCACGGCAGCGCCACGGCTCGGGGTACCACGCGGGCCCAGTGTGCTGTCCTTGAAGCCACGCACCGAGTTGAAACCACCGGCATAGTAGTTCTCATAGAACGGCAGGCCGTTGGTCGAACCATAGCCGTCGCCATAACCCAGCTCAGTGTGCAGGCGCATGGTGTAGTTATCGCTCAGCGGCTGGAACAACTGGCCACGGTAGTCGAGCTTGAAGAACGAGAGGTCGCTGCCAGGCGTGGTGGTTTCCAGGGTCAGGCTCTGGGAGTGACCTCGGGTTGCCAGTACACCTTTGTTCAGGGTCGACTCGGACCAGCCGGCAGAGGCCTTGAAGTTCAGGAACTTATCGCCTTCACGACGGGTAAAGTCAAAGATCTCATCCACGGTGTACACACCGGTCTTGATCTCATCCTGCTGCGCGGTGAGGCCGAAGGTCAGGCGCGAGGTCTCGCTGATCGGGTAGCCGATGTTGACACCCGCACCCAGGCTGTCGATCGCATAGCTTGCTACGTTAACGTCGAGGTCTTTGTAGTCGGTGGTGCGATAGAAGGCGTTGTAGCCCAGGCTCACACCGTCAGCTGTCCAGTAGGGGTCGACATAACCGAAGTTATAGCGGCTCTGGTATTCGCTTCGGGTCAGGCCGATGGAAACCTTGTTACCGGTACCGAGGAAGTTGTTCTGGGTGATCGAACCGCCCAGGATCAGACCGGCACTCTGAGCAAAACCGACACTGGCGGTAATCGAGCCCGATGCTTGTTCCTCTACGGCGTAGTTCACGTCAACCTGGTCGTCTACACCCGGTACGGCCGGGGTTTCAACGTTCACTTCCTTGAAGAAGCCCAGGCGCTCAAGACGGGTCTTGGACTGGTCGATCAGGTAAGTCGACGCCCAGCCACCTTCCATCTGGCGCATTTCACGACGCAGCACTTCGTCCGCTGACTTGGTATTGCCACGGAAGTTGATGCGGTTCACATAGGCACGCTTGCCCGGGTCGACCACGAAGGTGATATCCACGGTGTGGTCATCATCGTGCGGAGTCGGTACACCGTTGACGTTGGCGAAGGTATAGCCTTCGTTACCCAGGCGACGGGTGATCAGCTCGGAGGTGGTGGTCATCAGCTTGCGCGAGAACACCTGGTCCTTCTGCACCAGCAACAGCGCCTTGACCTGGTCTTCAGGCACTTTCAAGTCGCCGCTGAGCTTGACGTCACGAACCTTGTACTTCTCGCCTTCGTTGACGTTGACTGTGATGTAGACGTGCTTCTTGTCCGGGGTGATGGACACCTGGGTCGAAGCGATATCCATGTTGATATAGCCGCGGTCCAGGTAGTAGGAGCGCAGGCGTTCCAGGTCACCGGAGAGTTTTTCACGAGCGTACTTGTCGTCGTTCTTGAAGAACGACAACCAGTTGGTGGTCTTGAGTTCGAACAGGTCGATCAGGTCTTCATCAGCGAACTTGGTGTTACCCACCACGTTTATGTGCTGAATGGCCGCCACGGTGCCTTCGTTGATGTTGACCTTCAGGCCCACACGGTTACGAGGCTGCGGGATCACTTCGGTTTCAACGGTTGCGGAGTAGCGACCCTGGGCAACGTACTGGCGTTGCAGCTCGTTACGCACACCTTCAAGCGTCGCGCGCTGGAAGATCTCGCCCTCGGCCAGGCCGGATTGCTTGAGGCCCTTCATCAGGTCTTCAGTGGAGATCGCCTTGTTGCCTTCGATCTCGATACTGGCGACGGAGGGTCGCTCGACAACGGTGATGACCAGGACGTTGCCTTCGCGACCCAGTTGGATGTCTTGAAAGAACCCGGTTTTGAACAGCGCACGAGTGGATTCCACCAGGCGACGGTCATCAGCCTGTTCCCCGACGTTCAACGGCAAGGCACCAAAGACGCTACCCGCGGAAACCCGCTGGAGGCCGTTGACGCGAATATCGGAGATGGTGAAGGACTCGGCGTGAACTTCGGCGATCATCAATACGGTGAGAACCGCAGTTAGCAGCAGACGTTTCATGAAGTCCTTTCTTATTCCAACTGGCAATAAACAAACTGCCGCAAAATGCGGCAGATTCGCAATTCAGCGAAGCGTTACAGACGTCCCAGATCGTTGACCAAGGCTAACAACATCACCCCGACCACCAAACTGATACCAATCTGTATCCCCCAACCCTGCACCCGATCCGACAAGGGGCGACCACGCGCCCACTCGACCAGATAAAACAACAGATGCCCCCCATCCAATACCGGAATGGGCAGCAAATTCAGAACCCCAAGACTAATACTCAGATAAGCCAGGAAATTCAGGAAATCCGCGACACCCGACTGGGCAGAAGCGCCCGCCACTTTAGCAATGGTTATCGGCCCACTCAAGTTTTTTACCGAGAGCTCGCCGAACAACATTTTCTTGAGGGACTCGAGGGTCAGCACACTCATGGTCCAAGTACGTTTTGCACCCTCGCCAATCGCGGCCACTGGCCCGAAACTGACCTCGCGCACCATCGATGGCGGCCAGTCCGGACTTTTCACGCCGGCACCGAGGTAACCCCCGGCCGCCTTGGCTTCGCCCCGCACCGCCAGGGTGACAGGGACGTCGATTTGAGCACCATCGCGCTCAATTTTCAGCACAATTTTGGTATCAGGGCGTACACGCACCAGGTCGACCACTTGCTGCCATTCGCCCAGCGCCTGACCATCAAGGGCCAACAGGCGATCACCGGTTTTCAGACCTGCGGCCTGGGCGGGACCTTTCGGGTCCAGCTCGGCCAGGACCGGCGGCAAGGCCGGGCGCCAGGGTCGAATCCCCAGGGACTTGATCGGATCCGGCTCGTCGGCCCCCTTGAGCCAATGGTCCAGGGCCAGCTCACGCGGGGACTCGGCAGTGGAATCCTGCTCGCGTACCACCACCTTGACGGTGCCGCTCTCACCCAAGCGACGCACCAGCTGCAAATTGACCGCACCCCAACCAGTGGTCGGCTCGCCATCAATGGAAACTATTTCCTGCCCGGCGACCAATCCAGCCTTGGCGGCGATGCTGTCCGACTCAACCGCACCGATGACCGGGCGAATCTGCTCGCTACCGAGCATGGCCAGGACCCAGAAGAACACCATGGCCAGCAGGAAATTGGCGATCGGGCCAGCAGCGACAATCGCAATACGCTGACGAACCGTCTTGCGATTGAAGGATTGATCGAGCTGATCCGCCGGCACTTCGCCTTCGCGCTCATCGAGCATCTTGACGTAGCCACCCAGGGGGATCGCCGCAATCACGAATTCGGTGCCACGGCGGTCGTGCCAGCGCAGCAGCGGCATGCCGAAACCAACGGAAAAGCGCAGTACCTTGACGCCGCAACGACGCGCCACCCAGAAGTGGCCGAATTCGTGGAAGGTAACCAGCACACCCAGAGCAACCAGGGTGCCGACAATCATGTAAAGCGCACTCATCTAATTTCTCCGCATTCCAATCCAGTGCCTGAAGGCTAAAACGCGCCCAAAGACTAACGCGCGTTGCGGTTCAACCATTGTTCGGCCAGGGTCCGGGCCTTGGTATCCGCCTCGAACACTGCCCCCAAATCATTCACTGCCACCACGGGTTCAAGACTTAGAACATCCTCGATGATACTCGCGATCTGCGGAAAGCGGATGCGCCGTTCGAGAAACGCCGCCACCGCAACTTCATTGGCCGCATTGAGCATTGCCGGTGCGCTGTTACCCGCCTCGGCCGCCAGCCGCGCCAAACGCAGGCAGGGAAAGCGCTGCTCGTCCGGCGCCTCGAAGTCCAAGCGGGCAATAGCGAACAGGTCCAGAGGCGCGACACCCGAGTCGATACGCTCCGGCCAAGCCAGGGCGTTGGCGATCGGCGTACGCATATCGGGGTTGCCCAACTGCGCCAATACCGAACCGTCCACGTAGTCGACCAGGGAATGAATCACACTTTGCGGGTGAATCACCACCTCGACCTGCTCAGGCCGCGCGTCGAACAGCCAGCATGCCTCGATCAACTCCAGGCCTTTGTTCATCATGCTCGCCGAGTCGACGGAAATTTTGCGCCCCATGGACCAGTTCGGATGGGCGCAAGCCTGGTCCGGAGAGACATGCTCCAGCTCAGTCAACGGCGTCTGCCGGAAAGGACCACCCGAGGCCGTCAGCAAGATCCGACGCACGCCGACCTGGCTCAAGCCGCGAGCAAAGTCGCCCGGCATGCATTGGAAGATCGCGTTGTGCTCACTGTCGAGGGGCAGCAGCACCGCCCCGCTCTTACGCACCGCTTGCATAAACAATGCGCCGGACATCACCAGCGCTTCTTTATTAGCCAGCAGGATCTTCTTGCCGGCGTCGACAGCCGCCAGGGTCGGGCGCAAGCCAGCAGCACCGACGATAGCAGCGACAACGGTATCCACCTCGGCATCGGCCGAGACCTGGCACAAACCTTCCTCCCCCACCAGCACCTGGGTAGCCAAACCCGCGGCGCGCAGATCATCCTGCAAACCCCGCGCAGCCGTAGCCTCGGGTACGACGGCAAAGCGCGGCGCATGGCGCACGCACAGGGCCAGCAACTCACTCAAGCGGCTGAAGCCGGTCAGCGCGAAGACTTGATAGCGTTCCGGGTGACGAGCAATCACGTCCAGGGCGCTCAACCCTACCGAACCGGTCGCGCCCAGCACGGTGACCTGTTGCAGGCGGCTCACGAGGCGCTCATCCACAACAGCACGGCAAAGATCGGGATCGCGGCCGTGAGGCTGTCGATGCGATCCAGCACGCCACCATGACCCGGCAGCAGGTTGCTGCTGTCCTTGATCCCGGCCTGGCGCTTGAACATGCTTTCAGTGAGGTCACCCACCACCGAGATGAATACGACAATGGCCGTACCCAGCAGGGCCAGGAAGACTTCCTTCATGGACCATTCGCGCACGACACCAACAACAAGCGTGATCACCAGTGTCAACGCCAGGCCGCCATACACGCCTTCCCAGCTTTTGCCCGGGCTGACGGCGGGTGCCAGCTTGCGCTTGCCAAAGGCCCGGCCGGAAAAGTAGGCGCCAATATCAGCCCCCCAGACCAGCACCATTACCGCGAGGATCAGCTCATTACCAATCGGGTAGCGCTTGATCTCCACCAGCCCTTGCCAGGCCGGCAGCAGGATCAGCAAGCCAACCACCAATTTGCAGGCGACACTGGACCACTGGGCACTGGTGCGCGGATAGGTCAGCACCAGGAACGTCGCCAGGGCCCACCACAATACCGCCGCCCCCAATACCCAGGGCGCGATGTCCGGCAGGATGTACATCAGGAACAGCAACAGCGCTACCACCGCCGCATAGACCAGGCGTGGCAACTGCGTACTGAACCCTGCCAGGCGCGCCCATTCCCAGGCCCCGAGGATTACAACCAGGCCAATAAACAGCGCAAAGCCGGAACCGTCGAGCAGGAAAAATCCACACAAGGCAATCGGCAGCAGGATCAGTGCTGTGATGATTCGTTGTTTAAGCATTTAAACCCGGGCTCCAGCTTCGATCTGCTCGCTCGTTTTACCGAAGCGACGCTGACGGGAAGCGAAATCGGCCAGCGCTTTACGCATGGCATCGTGTTTGAAGTCCGGCCAGAACAGGTCGGAGAAGTACAACTCGGTGTAGGCCAATTGCCACAATAGAAAGTTACTGATGCGGTGCTCACCACCGGTGCGGATACACAGGTCCGGCAACGGCAGGTCGCCGGTCACCAGACAGGTTTGCAACAGTTCGGGCGTGATGTCGTCCGGGCGCAGATGGCCGGCCTGCACTTCGCGAGCCAGCCGCTGCGCAGCCTGGGCGATATCCCACTGGCCGCCATAGTTGGCGGCGATCTGCAGTACAAAGCGGTCGCTGCCAGCTGTGATCGCCTCGGCTTCGCGCATGGCGGCCTGCAAATCCGGATGGAATCGCGAACGATCACCGATGATGCGCAGGCTGATTTTATTGTCGTTGAGACGCTTGGCCTCACGACGCAAGGCCTTGAAGAACAGGTCCATCAGGGCACTGACTTCCTCGGCAGGCCGCTGCCAGTTTTCACTGGAGAAGGCGAACAGGGTCAACACTTCGACCTTGGCCTCGGCACACACCTCAATCACCGCCCGCACCGCATCGACACCCGCTTTATGCCCGGCGACACCAGGCAGAAAGCGTTTCTTCGCCCAGCGATTATTCCCATCCATGATGATCGCGACATGGCGCGGCACCACAGAGGGCACAGTCTGCTTGGTCTTTTCCATGAAGGCGTCCTGACCCCTTATACGGCCATCAGGTCCTTTTCTTTTTCTTCGGTAGCCTTGGTAATCTGGGCCTCGGCTTCTTTAGTCAGCTTGTCGATATCGGCAATAGCGCGACGCTCTTCGTCTTCGCTGATTTCCTTGTCCTTGACCAGCTTCTTCAGGTCACCCAACGCATCACGACGGATGTTGCGCACGGCAACACGCGCGTCTTCAGCAGCACTGCGCGCCTGCTTGGTGAAGCCCTTGCGGGTTTCTTCGGTCAGTGCCGGCATGGAGATCAGCAACAACTCGCCCAGGTTGGTCGGGTTGAGGTTCAGGCCGGCACTTTGGATGGCTTTGTCGACAGCAGCGAGCATGTTGCGCTCGAAAGCCACGACTTGCAGGGTGCGCGAATCTTTTACGGTTACGTTGGCCACACCGCTCAGGGGGGTGTCGGCGCCGTAATACGGCACCATCACGCTACCCAGGATGCTCGGGTGCGCCTTGCCGGTACGAATCTGGCCGAACGCGTGGCTCAGAGACTCCAGGGATTTCTGCATACGCGCTTGGGCGTCTTTCTTGATGTCATTGATCATTGTTGGCCTTCCTCGATCAGAGTCCCTTCCGCGCCGCCGTGTACGATATTCAGCAGGGCGCCGGGCTTGTTCATGTTAAATACGCGCAGCGGCATCTTGTGGTCGCGGCACAGGCAAATAGCCGTCAGGTCCATCACGCCCAGCTTGCGATCCAGCACTTCATCGTAGGTCAGATGATCGAACTTCTCGGCATGCGGGTCTTTGAATGGGTCTGCGGTGTATACGCCATCCACCTTGGTGGCCTTGAGCACTACGTCAGCATCGATTTCGATGGCGCGCAAGCAAGCAGCCGAATCCGTGGTAAAGAATGGATTGCCAGTACCGGCGGCGAAGATCACCACTTCCTTGGAGTTCAAGTGACGCATGGCTTTGCGGCGATCATAGTGATCGGTCACACCAACCATGGAAATAGCCGACATCACGATTGCCGAGATATTGGCACGCTCCAGGGCGTCGCGCATGGCCAGGGCGTTCATCACAGTGGCCAGCATGCCCATGTGGTCACCCGTGACCCGATCCATACCGGCCGCACTCAGTGCCGCGCCGCGGAACAGGTTACCACCCCCGATCACCAGGCCGACCTGGACACCGATGCCGACCAGTTGGCCGACTTCCAGCGCCATGCGATCGAGCACCTTGGGATCGATCCCGAACTCTTCCGAGCCCATCAGGGCCTCGCCGCTAAGCTTGAGTAGAATGCGTTTATAGCGAGCCTGATAACCACTGCCCTGCTGAGCCATTGCGAATCTCTCCTGCGGCGTATTTTTAAAAATTCTTGGCGAGCCGTTTACGGCTTGCGTTCACTCTAGCTGGACGCTATCACAGCGCCATCGGATCACGGCTTTGTAAGCCAGTTCCGAGGGGAAGCCAAATAAAATTAGCCTTCCCATTTGAAAAGAGGCTGCGCGCGTGAGCGGGCAGCCTCTTTCGGGCGACAGTGGGAACCTGTCTTATTGCTTGGCGGCAGCCAGCTGGGCAGCAACTTCTTCAGCGAAGTTGTCGACCGGCTTCTCGATGCCTTCGCCTACTTTGAAGTAAGTGAAGGAAACGATTTCAGCACCGGCTTTCTTGGCCAGTTCGCCAACCTTGATTTCAGGGTTCTTGACGAACGCCTGCTCAACCAGGCTTGCTTCAGCCAGGAACTTGCTGATACGGCCTTTGATCATGTTTTCAACGATGTTCTCTGGCTTGCCAGCGATTTTGTCAGCGTTGAGGCTCAGGAACACAGCTTTTTCGCGCTCGATTGCGTCAGCAGACACTTCCGATGGCAGCAGGAACTCAGGGTTGCTGGCCGCTACGTGCATAGCGATGTCTTTGGCCAGCTCAACAGTGCCGCCCTTCAGAACAACAGCTACACCGATCTTGTTGCCGTGCAGGTAACCACCAACAACATCACCTTCAACGCGAACCAGGCGACGAATGTTGACGTTTTCGCCAACCTTGCCGACCAGTACCAGACGGTCTGCTTCTTGAGCTTCGATCAGCGGAGCGGCGTCAGTCAGTTTGTCGGCGAACGCTTTCTCAACGCTGGCAGCAACAAATGCCTTGAAGTCGTCCTGCAGGGCCAGGAAGTCAGTCTGCGAGTTCACTTCCAGCAGGACTGCGGATTTACCGTCTTCCTTCAGGGCGATAGCGCCTTCAGCAGCAACGTTGCCTGCTTTCTTGGCAGCCTTGATGGCGCCGGAAGCACGCATGTCATCAATGGCTTTTTCGATGTCGCCGCCGGCCTTGGTCAAGGCCTTTTTGCAATCCATCATGCCTTCGCCGGTACGCTCACGCAGTTCTTTGACCAACGCTGCAGTAATCTCTGCCATTTCAAAATCCTCTTGGATAGGTTTTCAACCATTCCACCCGATCAAACGGGCGATCAATTCTTCCCGAATCTCCCTTGTAGGCCGCTGCACGTTACAGATGATGTAGCTGCGCTGCCGACAAATGGTTTTCGAGGTGGCAAAAAGGGGGCCAAGCCCCCTTTTTGCTTACTGAGTCAACGCCAGGGCGTCAATTACTCAGCTGCGGCTACCGGAGCTTCTTCAACGAACTGCTCGGTGCCACCAGCAACGTGGTTGCGACCACGGATAACAGCGTCAGCCATCGAACCCATGTACAGCTGGATAGCGCGGATGGCGTCATCGTTGCCTGGGATGATGTAGTCAACGCCTTCCGGGCTGCTGTTGGTATCGACTACGCCGATAACAGGGATGCCCAGCTTGTTGGCTTCGGTGATCGCGATGCGCTCGTGATCAACGTCGATAACGAACAGTGCGTCAGGCAGACCGCCCATGTCCTTGATACCACCCAGGGAACGATCGAGCTTTTCCAGGTCGCGAGTGCGCATCAGCGCCTCTTTCTTGGTCAGCTTGGCGAAAGTACCGTCTTCGGCTTGCACTTCAAGGTCACGCAGACGCTTGATGGAAGCACGGATGGTTTTGAAGTTGGTCAGCATGCCGCCCAACCAGCGGTGATCGACGTACGGCGAACCGCAACGTGCTGCTTCTTCAGCAACGATCTTGCCAGCGGAACGCTTGGTGCCAACGAACAGAATCTTGTTTTTGCCCTGGGCCAGGCGTTCTACGAAAGTCAGCGCTTCGTTGAACATTGGCAGGGTTTTTTCAAGGTTGATGATGTGGATCTTGTTACGCGCGCCGAAAATGTACTTACCCATTTTCGGGTTCCAGTAACGGGTCTGGTGACCGAAGTGCACACCGGCCTTCAGCATATCGCGCATGTTGACTTGGGACATGATAGTTCCTTAATAAGTCGGGTTTGGCCTCCACGTATCCCAATGACCAACCAGCGGCATCAAGGCCTCCGGCACCCAGGTCATCGTGTCGACACGTGTGTGGATTTAAGCTTTGCGGGGTATCCCCGGAAAGCGGCGCATTTTATACCACAGCAAGGGCGAAAACGAAACCCGCAATCACATTTGCCAACGACGTTTTTTGCGCAAGCCTTTGAATAGAGCCAATATAGCCCCACCTTATAGAGAGAACCGATCACCAGACGCTCATGATTTGCCACCCGCGTCTGGTAGAATCGCGTTTTTTGGGCTTGTGCGAATTCTGTAACCTTTTGTCGCACGCCCGCAAACCGTATTGATTTCAGCGCGTCGCGCTAGAGAGAGCCTGTATGACCGTCACTTTGAAAACCGCCGAAGACATCGCAGGCATGCGCGTTGCCGGCAAACTGGCTGCCGACGTGCTGGAAATGATCGCCGAACACGTCAAGCCAGGCGTCACTACTGAAGCGCTGGACCGTATCTGCCACGACTATATCGTCAACGTGCAAAAGGCCATCCCTGCGCCGCTGAACTACAAGGGCTTCCCCAAGTCGATCTGCACCTCGATCAACCACGTGGTATGCCACGGGATTCCCGGCGATAAGCCATTGAAAGACGGCGACACCCTGAACATCGACGTCACCGTGATCAAGGATGGCTACCACGGCGACACCAGCCGCATGTTCCACGTCGGCACCGTACCGGTCTGGGCTGAGCGCCTGTCCCAGGTCACCCAGGAATGCATGTACAAGGCCATCGAGATCGTCAAGCCTGGCTGCCGCCTGGGCGACATCGGTGAAGTGATCCAGAAGCACGCGGAAAAGAACGGTTTCTCGGTCGTCCGCGAATTCTGCGGCCACGGTATCGGCAAGGTGTTCCACGAAGAACCGCAGATCCTGCACTACGGCCGCGCCGGCACCGGCATGGAACTCAAGGCAGGCATGACCTTCACCATCGAGCCGATGATCAACCAGGGCAAGGCCGACACCAAGGTTCTGGGCGACGGCTGGACCGCCATCACCAAGGACCGCAAGCTCTCGGCCCAGTGGGAACACACCCTGCTGGTCACCGACACCGGCTACGAAATCTTCACCCTGCGTGCGGACGACACGATCCCACGCATTTCGGGTGCGGCTTCGGCGTAACGGCTGCCCAGGTTTTCCCCCACTGTGTTCTGACTGACTGATAGATAGAAAGGAAAGCCGATCAATGCCCCAGGTGGATCCCGAACTCTTCGACCGTGGCCAGTTCCAGGCCGAACTGGCGCTGAAGGCGAGCCCTATCGCCGCCTTCAAGAAGGCTATCCGCCAGGCCCGCGAGGTGCTCGACGAGCGCTTTCGCAGCGGCCGGGACATTCGCCGGCTGATCGAGGACCGCGCCTGGTTCATCGATAACATCCTGCAAAAGGCCTGGGAACAGTTCACCTGGAGCGAAGACGCCGATATCGCCCTGGTCGCGGTCGGCGGCTATGGCCGTGGTGAACTGCACCCCTACTCCGACATCGATTTGCTGATCCTGCTGGACAGTGCCGATCATGAGATCTTTCGCGATTCCATCGAGCGTTTTCTGACGCTGTTGTGGGATATCGGCCTTGAGGTCGGCCAGAGCGTGCGCTCGGTCGACGAATGCGCCGAAGAAGCCCGTGCCGACCTGACCGTCATCACCAACCTGATGGAAAGCCGCACCATCGCCGGCCCCGAGCGCCTGCGCCAGCGCATGCTCGAAGTCACGAGCACCGCACACATGTGGCCCAGCAAGGATTTCTTCCTGGCCAAGCGTGCCGAGCAGAAAGCCCGACACCACAAGTACAACGACACCGAATACAACCTGGAACCCAACGTCAAAGGCTCGCCGGGCGGGCTGCGGGACATCCAGACCATCCTGTGGGTCGCCCGCCGCCAGTACGGCACCCTGAACCTGCGCGCCCTGGCCGGCGAGGGTTTTCTGGTGGAGAGCGAAAACGCCCTGCTGGCCTCGTCCCAGGAATTCCTGTGGAAAGTGCGCTACGCCCTGCACATGCTCGCCGGGCGCTCCGAAGACCGCCTGCTGTTCGACCACCAGCGGTCCATCGCCACCCTGCTCGGTTTTGAAGGCGAAGACGCGAAGACCAGCATCGAAAGCTTCATGCAGCAGTACTACCGGGTGGTCATGAGCATTGCCCAGCTCAGCGACCTGATCATCCAGCACTTCGAAGAAGTGATCCTGGCCCCGGAAGACGAAGCACCACCGCAGCCGATCAATGCGCGTTTCCAGCTGCACGACGGCTATATCGAGGCGCGTAGCGACAACGTGTTCCGCCGCACCCCGTTCGCCATGCTGGAAATCTTCGTGCTGATGGCCCAGCAGCCGGAAATCAAAGGCGTGCGTGCCGATACGATCCGCCTGTTGCGGGAAAACCGTCACCTGATCGACGATGATTTTCGCAATGACATCCGCAACACCAGCCTGTTTATCGAACTGTTCAAATGCAAGATCGGCATCCACCGCAACCTGCGGCGGATGAACCGCTACGGGATCCTCGGGCGTTACCTGCCGGAGTTCGGCTTTATCGTCGGGCAGATGCAGCACGACCTCTTTCACATCTACACGGTGGACGCCCACACCCTGAACCTGATCAAGCACCTGCGTAAGTTGCAGTACACCCAGGTCTCAGAAAAATTCCCGCTGGCCAGCAAGCTCATGGCCAAGCTGCCCAAGCCCGAGCTGATCTACCTGGCCGGCCTGTATCACGACATTGGCAAAGGCCGGCATGGCGATCACTCGGAAATCGGTGCGGTTGACGCCGAGGCCTTCTGCCAGCGCCATCAGTTGCCGTTGTGGGACAGCCGCCTGATTGTCTGGCTGGTGCAGAACCACCTGATAATGTCGACCACCGCCCAGCGCAAGGACTTATCCGACCCGCAGGTGATCCACGATTTCGCACAGATCGTCGGCGATGAAACCCGCCTCGACTACCTGTACGTACTGACCGTCTCCGATATCAACGCCACCAACCCGACGCTGTGGAACTCCTGGCGCGCCAGCCTGTTGCGCCAACTCTACACCGAGACCAAGCGCGCCCTGCGTCGCGGCCTGGAAAACCCGGTGGACCGCGAAGAACAGATCCGCCGTACCCAAAGCGCGGCCTTGGATATCCTGGTGCGCGGCGGCAACGACCCGGACGACGTCGAACAGCTCTGGTCGCAACTGGGTGATGATTATTTCCTGCGCCACACTGCCGGCGATGTGGCCTGGCACAGCGACGCCATCCTCCAGCAACCCGCCGATGGCGGCCCGCTGGTCTTGATCAAGGAAACCACCCAGCGCGAATTCGAGGGCGGCACACAGATCTTCATCTACGCGCCCGACCAGCACGACTTCTTCGCCGTGACCGTGGCCGCCATGGACCAGCTCAACCTGAACATCCATGACGCCCGCGTGATCACCTCCAGCAGCCAGTTCACCCTCGACACCTACATCGTGCTCGACACCGAAGGCGAGTCGATTGGCGACAACCCGGCGCGGGTCAAAAAGATTCGCGAAGGGCTCACCGAAGCGCTGCGCAACCCGGATGACTACCCGACCATCATCCAGCGCCGGGTACCTCGCCAGCTCAAGCATTTTGCCTTCGCCCCCCAGGTGACCATCTCCAACGATGCACAGCGCCCGGTGACCGTGCTGGAGCTCAGCGCGCCGGACCGTCCGGGCCTGTTGGCACGGATCGGCGGCATCTTTTTGGAGTTCGACCTGTCGTTGCAGAATGCCAAGATTGCGACCCTGGGCGAGCGCGTGGAAGACGTGTTCTTCATCACCGACGCCGATAACCAGCCGCTGTCCGACCCGGAGCTGTGCCGTCGCCTGCAGGACGCGATCGTCCAGCAGCTGAGCGTGACCCAGGAACCCGGTGTCGAACTGACACGACTGACCATTTAAAGCGCCGCCCCCAGTTTTTAACGCCTTGCACGAGATCCACCGATGAACAACGCCCTGAACCAGCTGCAGCCCTACCCGTTCGAGAAACTGCGCGCCCTGCTCGGCAGCGTCACGCCCAACCCAGGCAAACGCCCGATCGCGCTGTCCATCGGCGAACCGAAGCATAAATCCCCGGAATTCGTAGCCAAGGCGCTGGCAGATAACCTCGACCAGATGGCGGTCTACCCAACCACCCTGGGCCTCCCGGCATTGCGCGAGGCCATCGGTGCCTGGTGCGAACGTCGCTTCAATGTACCCAAGGGCTGGCTCGACCCGGCGCGCAATATCCTGCCGGTCAACGGCACCCGCGAAGCACTGTTCGCCTTCACCCAGACCGTGGTCAACCGCGGCGACGATGCCCTGGTGGTCAGCCCCAACCCGTTCTATCAGATCTACGAAGGCGCCGCCTTCCTGGCCGGGGCCAAGCCGCACTACCTGCCATGCCTGGATGCGAACGGTTTCAACCCGGATTTCGACGCCGTGTCGCCGGACATCTGGAAACGCTGCCAGATCCTGTTCCTGTGCTCCCCCGGCAACCCGACCGGCGCGCTGATCCCGGTTGAAACCCTGAAAAAACTGATCGCGCTGGCCGACGAGTATGACTTCGTCATTGCCGCCGACGAATGCTACAGCGAGCTCTACTTCGACGAACAAACCCCGCCGCCAGGCCTGCTCAGCGCCTGCGTGGAACTGGGCCGCGAGGACTTCAAGCGTTGCGTGGTGTTCCACAGCCTGTCCAAAC
The DNA here is from genome assembly GCF_029457515.1 of Pseudomonas sp. G11. Lineage (NCBI taxonomy): Bacteria > Pseudomonadati > Pseudomonadota > Gammaproteobacteria > Pseudomonadales > Pseudomonadaceae > Pseudomonas > Pseudomonas sp. G11. Next base: position 1,732,157 of record NZ_CP120377.1, on the reverse strand, counting down.
GCTCCAACCTGCCAGGCCTGCGCTCCGGCTTTGTCGCCGGCGACGCCGATATCCTCAAGGCATTCCTGCTTTACCGCACCTACCACGGCTGTGCAATGCCGGTGCAGACCCAATTGGCCAGCATTGCCGCCTGGCACGACGAAGCCCACGTAAAGGCCAACCGTGACCTGTACCGCGAGAAGTTCGACGCAGTGCTGGCAATCCTCAAGCCGGTACTGGACGTGCAAAGCCCGGACGGTGGTTTCTACCTGTGGCCGAACGTGGAAGGCGACGATGCTGCATTCTGCCGCGACCTGTTCGTGGAAGAACACGTCACCGTGGTGCCGGGCTCGTACCTGTCACGCGAAGTGGATGGCTTCAACCCCGGCGCCGGCCGTGTGCGCCTGGCGCTGGTTGCGCCATTGGCCGAGTGCGTGGAAGCGGCCGAGCGGATTCGGGATTTCATTCAGCGTCGCCGGTAAGCCCCTCACGGGTCATTTCACTTGACCCAGGTTTGCCTCACTCATATCCAGATCCGCCAATACCTCCCTCAAGACGTCATCACCAATCTGATGATGACGGCTCAAGCTGTACAACTCCAAGCGCTGCGCACGCAGCGCCTTGAGCCGAAGCTTGCGCTCAAGCAGATCCATTTGCTGAGCGAGCGCCTGGGCCTCGGCCGAATCGTTGAACACCTCCAATTGATGACGGTATTCCGACATCAACCGCGCCTTGAGTTCAGTGGCGAGCGCGGCCTGGGCGGCATCCTGGGTTTCGGTTTCAGAGGGTTCATCTGCCTCCAGGGCATGGATGGCCGCGACGGCGGTTTTTTTCCAGGCCTCACGCACTTCGTTGTGGCGCTTTTCATCCGGGCTCTTTTCGATGCCGCGCAGCAACAGCGGCAAGGCGATGCAGGCGGCGATCAGCGAGAGCAGGATCACCCCAGCGGCGATGAAAATCAGCAGGTCACGCTCCGGGAAGTCATGCCCCGGCGCCAACAGCAAAGGCACCGACATCACACCGGCCAAGGTCACCGCCCCGCGCACACCGCCGATGGTCAACAGCCAACAGGAACGGGCAGTAGGCACCAACGTCAGCTCGCTTTTCCCCCGTAGCCGCCGCAACAGGCCCGACAACCGCCATATGCTCTGTACCCAGATAAATCGCAGCACCAGCAGCACCAGGAAAATCGCGATCACGTCCAGGCAGCGGTACAACAACGTCGGCCAGAGCGTGGCTTCATGGCTTACCACGGCCTTGATAATGTCTGGCAGTTGCAGGCCGAGCAGCAGGAAGATCAGGCCATTGAAGGCAAACTCCAGCAGCGACCACACACTGCGGTTGAGCAAGCGCGTGCTGGTCTGGCGCGGCAGCAGATCAAGCCAGCTTTGCATCATGCCCGCCGCCACCGCCGACAAAATCCCCGAAGCCCCCAAGCGTTCGGCCAGCACATACGCGGCAAACGGTAGCAGCAGCATGAAAACCACGTGGGTGGCCGGATCATCCCAACCGCGGGCGATCATCCAGGCGCGCAATCGGCCAACCAGCCAGCTCAACGCCACCCCGACCGCCAGCCCACCCATGGCCACCAGGACAAAGGTGAGGCTGGCATCCGCCAGTGAAAACACGCCGGTCAACGCTGCCGCCAGGGCGAACTTGAAGGTCACCAGGCCCGAGGCATCATTCATCAGCGCCTCGCCCTGGAGCATATGCATCAGGGGTGTAGGTAAACGGTTCTGGGAAATGGCCGACACCGCCACGGCGTCCGTCGGCGACAACACCGCCGCCAGGGCGAAGGCCACCGGCAAAGGAATCGCAGGCAACAACCAGTGAATGAAGTAGCCAGCACCGACCACGGTGAACAGCACCAGCCCCACCGCCAACGTCAGGATCGGGCCGCGCAGGCGCCACAACTCACGCTTGGGCATGCGCCAGCCATCCGAGAACAACAACGGTGGCAGGAACAGAAACAGGAACAACTCCGGGTCCAGCGCCACATGCAGCCCCAGCGTGGGCCAGGCCAGCAAGGCACCCGCCGCAATCTGCACCAGGGGTAACGGCAGCGGGATGATGCGCCCCACCAGACGCGAAACGCTGACCAGCATCAGCAGGATAAGAACGGTGTAGGCGGTTTGCATAACGCGGGTTTCCCGGACGATCGACTTGCAACGACACACATCAGGCAACAACTGGCCGTTGAAGTGCCATATTACCTGGGTATGTTACCCACCTATGCTGCGTGCTGGCTTTTGCACAATAGTCGCACGGTGCTGACGAGCGGCACCCAAAGCCGCTGGTCGTGGCATAATCCGTGACCTTTCAGTTTCATTTGTCCAAAAGGGGGCAATTCCTTGACCGCTTCAAGCAAAACGTTGCACCTTTTCGGCATCAAAGCCTGCGACACCATGAAAAAGGCGCGCACCTGGCTCGATGAGCACGGTGTCAGCTATGAGTTCCACGACTACAAAACGGCCGGCATCGACCGCGAACACTTGACCCAATGGTGCAACGAGCACGGTTGGCAGGTGGTTTTGAACCGTGCGGGCACCACCTTTCGCAAACTCGAAGACGAACGCAAAGCCGATCTCGATCAGTCGAAAGCCATTGAACTGATGCTCGCACAACCCTCGATGATCAAGCGCCCGGTGCTTGATCTCGGTGACAGAACCCTGATTGGCTTCAAGCCAGATAGTTATTCGGCGGCCCTCAAGTAGGCCAGCCCTTCCATTTTTGTAGAGGTAACAGCATGTCCAATTCCCTGTTCAGCCTGGGCTTCGGCGTCGGCACTCAGAACCGCCAAGGTGCTTGGCTGGAAGTGTTTTACGCACAACCCTTGCTCAACCCATCGGCTGAAATCGTTGCCGCCATCGCGCCGATCCTTGGCTACAGCGAAGGCAACCAGGCGATCACCTTCACCGTCGCCCAGGCCCTGCAACTGGCGGATGCGCTCAAAGGCGTCGATGCCACCCAGGCAGCCTTGCTGAGCCGCCTGGCGGAAAGCCACAACCCGCTGGTCGCCACCGTGCTGGCCGAAGACGCCGCGTTGACCTCCACGCCTGAGGCCTACCTCAAGCTGCACCTGCTGTCCCATCGCCTGGTCAAGCCTCACGGCCTGAGCCTGGCCGGTGTGTTCCCACAGTTGCCGAACGTGGCCTGGACCAGCCAGGGCGCAATCGACATCAATGAACTGGCCGAACGCCAGTTGGAAGCGCGCCTGCGCGGCGAAGTGCTGGAAGTGTTCTCGGTGGACAAGTTCCCGAAAATGACCGACTACGTAGTGCCGAGCGGCGTGCGTATCGCTGACGCCGCGCGTATCCGCCTGGGCGCCTATGTGGGCGAAGGCACCACCGTGATGCACGAAGGTTTCGTCAACTTCAATGCCGGCACCGAAGGCCCGGGCATGATCGAAGGCCGTGTGTCGGCGGGTGTGTTCGTCGGCAAGGGTTCGGACCTGGGCGGCGGTTGCTCCACCATGGGCACCCTGTCGGGCGGCGGCAATATCGTGATCAAGGTCGGCGAAGGCTGCCTGATCGGCGCCAACGCCGGTATCGGTATCCCGTTGGGCGACCGTAATACCGTGGAATCTGGCCTGTACGTGACCGCCGGCACCAAGGTTGCGCTGCTCGACGAGAAGAACCAACTGGTCAAGGTGGTCAAGGCCCGCGAACTGGCCGGCCAACCGGACCTGCTGTTCCGCCGTAACTCCGAGACCGGTGCCGTGGAATGCAAAACCCACAAATCGGCCATCGAACTGAACGAAGCGCTGCACGCTCACAACTAAGCAGCCACTCGATGCCACTAGCGGGCCGCGCCTTCGAGGCGCGGTTCGCTTATACGAGTCTTGACCCCATGCTTGTGCCCTCTCCCTGGCGCGCCGACTTTCCGGCCATCGCCACCCTGCAACGGCAAGACCAGACCTATCTGGATAACGCCGCCACCACGCAAAAACCTCAAGCCCTGCTGGATGCCATCGGCCATTACTACGTCAATGGCGCTGCCAACGTGCACCGTGCCCAGCATTTGCCGGGGGCCCATGCAACACAGGCGTTCGAGGACAGCCGCAGCAAGGTCGCACAATGGCTGAATGCAGGCGACAGCGGGCAAATTATCTTTACCCACGGCGCAACCTCTGCGCTGAACCTCCTGGCCTATGGCCTTGAGCACTTATTCAACGCGGGCGATGAAATTGTCATCAGCGCCCTGGAACACCACGCCAACCTGCTGCCCTGGCAGCAGTTGACCAAACGCCGCGCGCTCACACTGTTGGTATTGCCGCTGGGCGATGACGGCGTGATTGACCTTGAAGCCGCCGCCGCATTGATCGGCCCGCGCACGCGACTGCTGGCGGTGAGCCAGTTATCCAACGTCCTCGGTGCCTGGCAGCCGCTGGAAGCCCTGCTACCGCTGGCCCGCGCCCACGGCGCCCTGACGGTGGTGGACGGGGCACAGGGCATCGTCCATGGCCGGCATGATGTGCAGGCCCTGGGTTGCGACTTCTATGTATTTTCCAGTCACAAGCTGTATGGCCCGGATGGCGTCGGCGTGCTGTATGGCCGCAACGAAGCCCTGCATCACCTGCGCCACTGGCAATTCGGCGGCGAAATGGTGCAACAGGCCGACTACCACAGCGCCAGCTTTCGCCCTGCCCCGCTGGGTTTCGAGGCCGGTACCCCGCCGATTGCCGGCGTGATTGGCCTGGGCGCGACCCTGGACTACCTGAACTCCCTGGATCTGCCGGCGGTGGTCGCCCATGAAGCGGCCCTGCATGACTACCTGCTGCGCGGGCTGAAAGCTCGCAACGGCGTACGCGTACTGGGAGCGCCACAGGTGGCGTTGGTCAGCTTTGTAGTCGAAGGCGTGCACAACGCCGACCTTGCCCACCTGCTGACTGAGCAAGGCATTGCAGTGCGCGCCGGCCATCATTGCGCAATGCCGCTGCTCAAGGCGATGCATTTGTCGGGAGCGATCCGTGTATCCCTGGCGCTGTATAACGACTCCGATGACCTGGAACGCTTCTTTGAAGCCCTGGACCAGGCGCTGGATATGTTGCGGTGAGCCTGCCAGTGGATGCGCTGGCTGCGCTGGAAGCCTTCCAGTCTGTCGGCAGCTGGGAACAACGCGCGCGAATGTTGATGCAGTGGGGTGAACGTCTGCCCGCATTGGCGAATGAAGATAAGGTCGATGCCAACCTGGTGCAGGGCTGTGAGAGCCTGGTGTGGTTGGTGGGGCGCCTGGAGCAGGGTCATTGGCAATTCGCCGCGAGCAGCGATGCGCGGATGATCCGTGGCTTGGTGGCGTTGCTGCTGGCGCGGGTCAACGGATTATCGGCGGCTGAATTGCAGGCGGTCGACTTGCCCGACTGGTTCAATCAGTTGGGGCTTTCCCGCCAGTTGTCGCCGTCGCGCAGCAATGGGCTGAACGCGGTCTTGCAGCGCATGCGCGAACTCAGCCATACACACAACTGAATGTGGGAGAGGGCTTGCCCCCGATGAGCATGGGTATCTACACAACTTTGGCTCAACGCTGAACGCGCGGCAGATAGGGCTGTTGTGGCGAGCGGGCTTGTCCCGCGTTGGGCTGCGAAGCAGCCCCAGTCAAGAAAAACGCGGTGTATCAGACACTCTGTAGCGGCTGGTTTTGGGGCTGCTTCGCAGCCCAACGCGGGACAAGCCCGCTCGCCACAGGGAGATTTGTCAGGGGCTGAAAAGTTGCGTAGATACCCATGCTCATCGGGGGCAAGTCGAATCGTCGCACCGCCCCTCCCACATTTTGAGCGGTGTAAAGTTCTGAGATTCAGCTGGGTTTGACCCGCTCCGAGGGCCTACGCACCCCGGCCACGATCTTGTCCACCGCCTTGGTCGCCGCGACCATGCCGAAGGTCGCGGTCACCATCATCACCGCGCCAAACCCGCCGGCGCAGTCCAGTTTCACGCCATCACCGACAAAGCTCTTCTGCAAACAAATGCTGCCGTCCGGCTTCGGATAGCGCAGTTGCTCGGTGGAAAACACGCACGGCACGCTGTAATGACGAGTCACGGTACGCGAGAAACCATAGTCACGGCGCAGGGTCGAGCGCACTTTCGAGGCCAGGGGATCGTTGAAGGTACGGTTCAAGTCGCACACCTGGATCAGCGTCGGGTCGATCTGCCCGCCGGCGCCACCGGTAGTGATGATCTGGATCTTGCGGCGCTTGCACCAGGCAATCAGTGCGGCCTTGGCGTTGACCGCGTCGATGCAGTCGATCACGCAATCAATGTTCGGCGTGATGTACTCGGCCATGGTGTCACGGGTCACGAAGTCTGCTACCGCATGCACGGTGCAGTCCGGGTTGATGCCGCGCAGGCGCTCGGCCATGACCTCGACCTTGGGCTTGCCCACGGTACTGTCGAGAGCGTGCAACTGGCGATTGCTGTTGCTGACGCAGACATCGTCCAGGTCGAACAGCGATATCTCCCCTACGCCGCAACGGGCGATGGCTTCCGCCGCCCAAGAGCCGACACCGCCGACGCCGACGATCGCCACATGGGCCGCCTTCAAGCGGTCCAGGCCTTCAATGCCATACAAACGGGCGACGCCTGCAAACCGCGGATCTTCTGTGCTCATGACCATTACCCCAAAAACCGGCGCGCATTATAGGGCCACACCGCGACAAGTTCTAAGCTTCAAGCTACAAGTAAAGAACTTAGGTGAACATTCGCGGACTAACGTCCGGCTTTTCGCTGTCCGCTATACGCTCAGTGAGACGCCGGTGTAGGATGCGCGCCGTTCGGCGCAGGCCGACACCTCTTTTCGTTCCACACCCTTTGGAACCCGAAATCGCCATGTCATCGCGTAAATTTGGACTCAACCTGGTGGTGGTGCTGGCAATTGCCGCGCTATTCACCGGCTTCTGGGCGCTGATCAACCGCCCGGTCACTACCCCCAACTGGCCTGAACAGATCTCCGGTTTTTCTTACTCGCCGTTTCAACAAGGCCAGTACCCGCAGAAAGACCAATACCCGACCGACGACCAGATGCGTCGCGATCTGGAGATCATGAGCAAGCTGACGGACAACATCCGTACCTACTCGGTCGACGGCACCCTGGGGGACATCCCCAAGCTGGCGGAAGAGTTCGGCCTGCGGGTAACCCTGGGGATCTGGATCAGCCCGGACCTGGAACGCAACGAGCGTGAAATCCAGCGGGCTATCGAGATCGCCAACAGCTCGCGCAGCGTCGTGCGGGTTGTCGTGGGTAACGAAGCGTTGTTCCGTGAAGAGATCACCCCCGAGGCGCTGATTGTGCTGCTGGATCGGGTGCGCGCCGCCGTAAAAGTACCGGTGACCACTTCCGAGCAATGGCATATCTGGGAAAAGAACCCGCAACTGGCCAAGCACGTCGACCTGATTGCCGCGCACATCCTGCCGTTCTGGGAATACATCCCGATGGACAAGGCCGGCCAGTACGTACTCGACCGCGCCAGGGATCTGAAGAAATTGTTCCCGAAAAAACCGCTGCTATTGTCGGAAGTTGGCTGGCCAAGTAACGGCCGTATGCGCGGAGGTAATGAATCGTCCCCGGCAGACCAGGCGATTTACCTGCGTACGCTGGTGAACAAGCTGAACCGCCAGGGCTACAACTACTTCGTGATCGAGGCTTTCGACCAGCCTTGGAAAGTCAGCGACGAAGGTTCGGCCGGCGCTTACTGGGGCGTGTACAACGCCGCGCGCCAGCAGAAGTTCAACTTCGAAGGGCCGGTAGTTGCGATCCCGCAATGGCGCGTCCTGGCGATCGGATCGGTGGTGCTTGCACTGCTGTCCCTGACCCTATTGATGATCGACGGCTCGGCCCTGCGCCAGCGTGGCCGCACCTTCCTGACCTTTATCGCGTTCCTCTGCGGTTCGGTATTGGTGTGGATCGGCTACGACTACAGCCAGCAATACAGCACCTGGTTCAGCGTGACCGTCGGCATCTTGTTGGCCCTGGGCGCGCTGGGCGTGTTCATCGTGTTGCTGACCGAAGCCCACGAGTTGGCAGAAGCGGTATGGACCCACAAGCGTCGGCGTGAATTCCTGCCGGTAGTGGGGGATTCGGACTACCGCCCGAAAGTGTCGATCCATGTGCCGTGCTACAACGAGCCGCCGGAGATGGTCAAACAGACCCTCGACGCCCTGGCCGCCCTCGATTACCCGGACTACGAAGTCCTGATCATCGACAACAACACCAAGGACCCGGCCGTGTGGGAACCGGTGCGCGACTATTGCGCCACCCTCGGCCCGCGCTTCAAGTTCTTCCACGTGGCCCCACTGGCCGGCTTCAAGGGCGGCGCGCTGAACTACCTGATCCCGCACACCGCCAAGGATGCCGAAGTGATCGCCGTGATCGACTCGGACTACTGCGTGTCGCCGAACTGGCTCAAGCACATGGTGCCGCACTTCGCTGACCCGAAAATCGCCGTGGTGCAGTCGCCGCAGGATTACCGCGACCAGAACGAAAGCACCTTCAAGAAGCTCTGCTACGCCGAGTACAAAGGCTTCTTCCATATCGGCATGGTCACCCGTAACGACCGCGACGCGATCATCCAGCACGGCACGATGACCATGACCCGACGCTCGGTGCTCGAAGAACTGGGCTGGGCCGACTGGTGCATCTGCGAAGACGCCGAACTGGGCCTGCGGGTATTCGAGAAAGGCCTGTCGGCGGCGTACTACCACGACAGCTACGGCAAGGGCCTGATGCCGGATACCTTTATCGACTTCAAGAAACAGCGCTTCCGCTGGGCCTATGGCGCGATCCAGATCATCAAGCGTCACACCGCCAGCCTGTTGCGCGGCAAGGACACTGAGCTGACCCGTGGCCAGCGCTACCACTTCCTCGCGGGCTGGTTGCCGTGGGTGGCAGATGGCATGAATATCTTCTTCACCGTCGGCGCACTGTTGTGGTCGGCGGCGATGATCATCGTGCCGACGCGGGTCGACCCGCCGCTGTTGATTTTCGCGATCCCGCCGTTGGCGTTGTTTGTGTTCAAGGTTGGCAAGATCATTTTCCTGTATCGCCGTGCGGTAGGGGTGAACCTCAAGGATGCGTTCTGCGCCGCACTGGCTGGCCTGGCGTTGTCCCACACCATCGCCAAGGCGGTGTTGTATGGCTTCTTCACCACCAGCATTCCGTTCTTTCGCACACCGAAAAACGCGGATAACCACGGCTTTTGGGTCGCGATTTCCGAAGCGCGCGAAGAAATGTTCATCATGCTGCTGTTGTGGGGCGCGGCGCTGGGGATCTACCTGGTGCAGGGCCTGCCGAGCAATGACATGCGTTTCTGGGTGGTGATGCTGCTGGTGCAATCGCTGCCGTACGTGGCGGCATTGATCATGGCGTTCCTGTCGTCGCTGCCGAAACCGGCGCCGAAGGTGGAGCCTGTCACCGTCGCGTAAAAACTTGCGCAATGCACTAAACGGCGGCCTCTGGCCGCCGTTTTGCTATAAGATAACGGCCGTTTTATGAGTCTTGGCCTCGGCCAATGCTTTGTGTGGGAGGGGGCTTGCCCCCGATGGCGGTGGGCCAGTCAACAGATGCAGTGACTGACACTCAGCCATCGGGGGCAAGCCCCCTCCCACACTGAATCTGCGCCACCCTACGTCCTGCGCCCATTACACGCTTTCCGGAGTTTTACCATGACGGCCCATGCCGATCTTTCGCCGACCCTTCAACTTGCCATCGACCTGATCCGTCGCCCCTCGGTGACGCCGATCGACGCCGATTGTCAGAAGCTGATGATGCAGCGCCTGGGCGACGCCGGTTTTGCGCTGGAGCCGATGCGCATCGAAGACGTGGACAACTTCTGGGCCACCCACGGCAAGCATGACGGCCCGGTATTGTGCTTTGCCGGCCACACCGACGTGGTGCCGACCGGCCCGGTACAGGCGTGGCAAAACGACCCGTTCGACGCACTGATCGACGAAAACGGCATGCTCTGCGGGCGCGGCGCGGCGGATATGAAAGGCAGCCTGGCCGCGATGCTGGTTGCCTCCGAGCGCTTTGTGAAGGACTACCCGGACCACAAGGGCTCGGTCGCCTTCCTGATCACCAGCGATGAAGAAGGCCCGGCGCACCACGGGACCAAGGCCGTGATCGAGCGCCTGGCGGCACGCAAGGAACGCCTGGACTGGTGCATCGTCGGCGAACCGTCGAGCACTGCTCTGGTGGGCGACGTGGTCAAGAACGGCCGTCGCGGCTCCCTCGGCGCCACCCTGACCGTGCGCGGCGTACAAGGCCACGTGGCCTACCCGCACTTGGCAAAGAACCCGATTCACCTGGCCGCGCCAGCCCTGGCTGAACTGGCCGCCGAGCATTGGGACAACGGCAACGCCTTCTTCCCGCCGACCAGCTTCCAGATCTCCAACCTCAACTCCGGCACTGGCGCCACCAACGTGATCCCGGGTGACCTGACGGCGGTGTTCAATTTCCGCTTCTCCACCGAATCCACCGTCGAAGGCCTGCAACAACGGGTCGCGGCGATTCTCGACAAGCATGGCCTGGACTGGCATGTGGAATGGGCGCTGTCGGGCCTGCCGTTCCTCACCGAGCCAGGCGCGCTGCTCGACGCCGTGTCGGCGAGCATCAAGGCGATCACCGGCCGTGAGACCCAGGCATCCACCAGCGGCGGGACCTCCGATGGACGGTTCATCGCCACGCTGGGTACCCAGGTGGTCGAACTGGGCCCGGTGAACGCGACGATCCACCAGGTCAACGAACGCATCCTGGCCAGCGACCTCGACGTGCTCACCGAAATCTACTACCAGACCCTGATCAAGTTGCTCGCCTGATGCTGGCCTGCCCCATTTGCAGCGCACCGCTCAACGCGGTGGACAATGGCGTGGCGTGTCCCGCCGGGCACCGTTTTGACCGTGCGCGCCAGGGTTATCTGAACCTGTTGCCGGTGCAGCACAAGAACAGCCGCGACCCGGGCGATAACCTGGCGATGGTCGAGGCGCGCCGCGACTTCCTCAACGCCGGGCACTACGCCCCGGTGGCCAAGCGCCTGGCCGAACTGGCCGCCGAACGCACGCCGCAACGCTGGGTGGATATCGGCTGCGGCGAGGGTTACTACACCGCACAGATCGCCGACGCCCTGCCCCACGCCGACGGCTACGCCCTGGATATCTCCAAGGAAGCGGTCAAGCGTGCGTGCAAGCGCAACCCGGCGCTGACCTGGTTGATCGCCAGCATGGCCCGCGTACCCTTGGCCGATGCCAGCTGCCAGTTTCTCGCCAGTGTGTTCAGCCCGTTGGATTGGCAAGAGGCCAAACGCCTGCTCAGCCCCGGCGGCGGCTTGATGAAAGTCGGCCCCACCCGCGGCCACCTGATGGAACTGCGCGAGCGCCTGTACGACGAAGTGCGCGAGTACACCGACGACAAGCACCTGGCACTGGTACCAGACGGCATGAGCCTGGCGCACAGCGAGACCCTGGAGTTCACCCTGAGCCTGGCTGAGCCCAAGGACCGCGCTAACCTGCTGGCCATGACGCCCCACGGCTGGCGCGCCAGTGCCGAGCGCCGTAGCGAGGTGATTGAGGCCGTCGAACCGCTGCGGGTCACCGTATCGATGCGTTACGATTATTTCGTGCTTCAATAACCGACTTTTCGGGCACTGCGCCCCCCCTAAGCATCCGCGAATGGATTTTCGAATCCCGCAACGAGGAACATCCATGCGCCAACCCGATATCGAGATTTACCTGAAGGACGCCGACGTCGACCACAAGGCCATTGCCGCCTGGCTGGGCGCCGCCCTCGGCCCGTGCAGCGACTGGGTGCAGAAGGGTCAGACCTACAAGTGCAAGGCCGGCAACGTGCCCGTGACCTGGCTGCCGAAAGCCGTAGGCAAGTGGAACAGCCTGTATCTGGAAAGTGACCAGACGCCGTGGGAAGACGACATTGCCTGCGCCCGCGCTGCGTTTGCTGCGCTGAATGTGGAAGTGCGCTGCGCGCCAGGGAGCTGGGTCGAGGAGGAAGGTGAGGAAAGCGCCGACACCTGGATTCGCATCAGCACAGACGGTGAAGAGCAGATCACCTGGAAAACTGCCTGAGCCTGAGCGGTAAACCACAATCAACATGTGGGAGGGGGCTTGCCCCCTCCCACATGGGTCCTGCGGTGTAACAAATCCGCATTACAAACCGACCACATCCTCTGCCTGCAAGCCCTTCTCGCCGCTCACCACGGCGTATTCCACCTGCTGGCCCTCGGCCAGGGAACGATGGCCCTCGCCACGAATGGCGCGGTAGTGCACAAACACATCCTTGCCATCTTCACGCTGGATAAAGCCATAGCCCTTGGCGTCGTTGAACCACTTCACATTACCGGTTTCACGCGTTGCCATCTGTTCACCCCCACTTGATTGTTATTGTTGAGTCGGTCGCGTTGAACTGCCGAGTATAAGACAGGCTCAAAAACGATCAACTCAAGTTTACATCGCTGCTTTTTTGCCGATTTTCGGCGAATACGGCACACTACCCGCCCGAGCACCTGCTCGGTTTTTCCCACTTGAAGCAGCTCGCCTATGACCCGCTCCCCGTTCCGCCGTCTGGTGTTTGGCACCTTGCGCCGACTGCTGTACCTCTGGGTTCGCTCGGAGACGATCAACCAGTCGTCCCTAACCCTTAACCTCGACCGCAGCCGACCGGTGTTCTATGTCCTGCAATCGCCCTCTCTGACCGAACTGGCCGTAGTCGACGCCGAGTGCACCAAGGCCGGCCTGCCGCGCCCGGTGTTGCCGGTGTCGGTGGGCCCGCTGATGGAGCCCGCGGCATTCTTCTACCTCACGCCCGAGCCCGATTGGCTCGGCCGCCAGGACAAGCGCGGCGCGCCGCCAACCCTGACCCGCCTGGTCGACACCCTCACCGCGCACGCCGAAGAGAATGCACAAATCATTCCGGTCAGCGTGTTCTGGGGGCAGTCACCCGAGAGCGAGTCCAGCCCGTGGAAACTGCTGTTTGCCGACAGTTGGGCCGTCACCGGGCGCCTGCGTCGTTTGTTGAGCATCCTGATCCTCGGGCGCAAGACCCGCGTGCAATTCTCCGCGCCCATCAACCTGCGTGAATTGATCGAGCACAATAAAGGTCACGAACGCACCGTGCGAATGGCCCAGCGCATCCTGCGTGTGCACTTTCGTAACCTGAAAACCGCTGTCATCGGCCCCGACCTGTCCCACCGCCGCAACCTGGTGAAGGGCCTGGTGAATATGCCGCTGGTGCGCCAAGCCATCGCCGACGAAGCCGAGCGCGAAAAGATCAGCCCCGAAAAGGCCAAGGCCCAGGCGTTGCGCTATGGCAACGAGATTGCCTCGGACTACACCTACACCGCGATCCGCTTCCTGGAAGTGGTGCTGAGTTGGTTCTGGAACAAGATCTACGACGGCATCAAGGTCAATAACATCGAAGGCGTGCAAAAAGTTGCCCAGGGCTACGAAGTTATCTATGTCCCATGCCACCGCAGCCATATCGACTATCTGTTGCTGTCCTACCTGCTGTTCAAGAACGGCCTGACCCCGCCGCACATCGCCGCCGGGATCAACCTGAACATGCCGGTGATCGGCAGCCTGCTGCGCCGTGGCGGTGCGTTTTTCATGCGCCGCACCTTCAAGGGCAACCCGCTGTACACCTCGGTGTTCAACGAATACCTGCACACCCTGTTCACCAAGGGCTTCCCGGTGGAGTACTTCGTCGAAGGCGGGCGCTCGCGCACCGGGCGCATGCTGCAACCGAAAACCGGCATGCTGGCAATCACCCTGCGCAGCTTCCTGCGCTCCTCGCGCATGCCGATTGTGTTCGTGCCGGTGTATATCGGCTATGAGCGCGTACTCGAAGGCCGCACTTACCTCGGCGAACTGCGTGGCGCGAGCAAAAAGAAAGAATCGATCTTCGATATTTTCAAAGTGGTCGGCGCGCTCAAGCAGCGTTTTGGCCAAGTCGCGGTCAACTTTGGCGAACCGATCAAACTGGCGGAATTCCTCGATGCCGAGCAACCCGACTGGCGCGCCCAGGAGCTGGGCCCGAACTACAAGCCGGCGTGGCTCAACGAAACCACCAACCGCCTCGGCGAACAGGTAGCGCGGCATTTGAACGAAGCCGCGGCAGTCAACCCGGTGAACCTGGTGGCCCTGGCGTTGCTGTCCACCACGCGCCTGGCCCTGGACGAACAGGCCATGGCCCGTCAGTTGGACCTGTACCTGGCGCTGTTGCGCCGCGTGCCCTACTCGCCCCACACCACGCTGCCCGAAGGCGACGGCATGGCGCTGATCAAGCACGTCAAGGACATGGACCTGTTGTCGGAACAGAGCGATGCCCTGGGCAAAATCCTGTACCTGGACGAGCAGAATGCTGTCCTGATGACCTACTACCGCAACAACGTACTGCACATCTTCGCCCTGCCGGCGCTGCTGGCGAGCTTCTTCCAGAGCAGTTCGCGCATGAGCCGCGAGCAGATCCTGCGCTACACCCACGCGCTGTATCCGTACCTGCAATCGGAGCTGTTTATCCGCTGGTCGCTGGAAGAGTTGGATACGGTGATCGACCAGTGGCTGGAAGCGTTCATCGAGCAAGGGCTGCTGCGCTTCGAAAACGACGTATACCTGCGCCCGGCACCGAGTTCACGGCACTTTGTATTGCTGACGCTGCTGTCCAAGAGCATCGCCCAGACCCTGCAACGCTTCTACATGGCGATCTCGCTGTTGCTCAACAGTGGCCAGAACAGTATCAGCGCCGAAGAGCTGGAAGACCTGTGCACGATCATGGCCCAGCGCTTGTCGATCCTGCATGGCCTCAATGCTCCGGAGTTCTTCGACAAGAGCCTTTTCCGACATTTTATCCAGACGCTGCTGGAGCAGGATGTGCTGCGCCGCGATGAAGCCGGCAAATTGAGCTATCACGACCTGCTCGGCGAACTGGCTGAAGGCGCCGCCAAGCGCGTGCTGCCGGCCGAAATTCGCTTGTCGATCCGCCAGGTGGCCTTGCATCGCGTGGATGGTGCTGGGGAGGCGCCAGTCGAACCGGCCCCGCTCAAGCCTGAAGAAAGCCGCTAGATTGAATAAGGTGCCGGAAGGATTCCGGTGCCGCTTACAAGGAGCCGCACCATGAAAAAAATCATTCTCCTGGGCCTCACCGCCCTGCTCGGAGCCTGCCAATCCATGCACCCTGCGCCCAAGGCCAGCCTCGACGGCGAGGTCTTCTACCTGCAACGCATCGCCCTGCCGCCGACGGCGACCTTGAGTGTCAGCCTGCAGGACGTGTCCCTGGCGGATGCGCCCGCCGTGACCCTGGCCGAGCAAAAAGGCCCGGTCAAAGGCCAGGTGCCGTTGCCGTTTCACCTGAGCTACGACCTCGCCCAGGTCAAGCCCGGCCACAGTTATTCGCTCAGCGCTCGCATCGAACTGGATGGCAAGCTACTGTTTATCACCACCGAACGGCACGCCGTGCAGCTCAACGGCCAAGACCCACAACCGCTGCGCCTGCGGGTTGATGCGGTCGCTCACTGAATTCATCGAACATAAGGAAGCGCCCATGCTCCGTAACTCCCTTCGCCTCACTGCCCTGTGCGCCGGCCTGCTGCTCGGCGCCAACGCCATGGCCTTGGACCTTGGCAGCCTGTCCCAGGGCGACGCCAGCGGCGGCCTCAAGGACGCACTGACCCAAGGCGCGCAGATTGCCGTGAAACAACTGGGCGTGCCCGGCGGCTTCAGCAACAACCCCGAAGTGAAGATCGGCTTGCCGGGCAAGCTGGGCAAAGTCGCTGACAAGCTGAAAATGTTCGGGCTGGGTGATCAGGTCACTCAACTGGAAGACAGCATGAACAAAGCGGCTGAAACGGCCGTGACCCAAGCCCAGCCGATCCTGGTGAACGCCGTGAAAAACATGAGCGTGACCGACGCCAAGGGCATCCTCACCGGCGGCCAGGACTCGGCCACCCAGTACTTGAACAAAAGCAGCCGCGAACAAATTCGCGCCAAGTTCCTGCCGATCGTCAAGGCCGCCACCGACAAGGTCGGCGTGGCCCAGCAGTACAACGCCCTGGCTGGCAAGGCTGCGGCCTTCGGTGCGGTCGACGCCAAGAGCGCCAATGTCGAGAACTACGTGACCGAGCAGGCGCTGGACGGTTTGTTCAAGATGATTGCGCAACAGGAAGAAACCATTCGCAAGAACCCGGCGGCGGCGGCCACCAGTTTGGCGAAGAAGGTGTTTGGCGCGCTGTAAGCTGCGAGAGGATCGTTCCCTGCAACGGGGAACGATCCTAATGCATGACCGAATCAGCCAGTCGCCCCATCATCAGGGTGGCGAAGCAACCGATCGCAACCGATGTCGCACGGTTGATCTTCAATGGCGTCAGCCAGCTCTTCGGCATCCCTTCGAATCGGCTTCCCAGTAGCACCCACGCAGCCCCCACCGGGACCACCACCAACGCCAAAGTCCCCATGAAGGCGACATAGCCTGGCGCAGTAGTAAAGGCGTCGGCTGGCGCAATAAAAGACACCATCAGCAAACCCTTTGGGTTCATGACCGTCATGGCAAAGAAATACAGCCCGGTGAAGCGGTCCTTGCCCGCACCCACGTCACTGCTTTTACGTTGCCAGAGCTTGCAAGACACATACAGCAGGTAGCAAGCCGCGGCCAGTTGTGTCGCCTTCAGCGCCCACGGTGAATAGGCGGCCAGATAGAGCAATGCAACGCCCCATACTGTGACCTGCAGCAGGTAAGCCAGGCATTCGATAAACGCCAACCGCCATGACGCCCTGAACCCGAACAACACCCCGGCACGGAACAGCAGGGTGTTGGTGGGGCCAGGGGCAAGCAGTAGCAACATCAAGGCTGAAACGGTGGCCAACATGATTACGCGTCGTCCTTCCTCACTCGGAACCACGCAGCATACAGGGCCGGCAGGAACAATAGCGTCAACGCCGTCGCCACAATCAACCCGCCCATGATCGCCACCGCCATCGGCCCGAAGAACACACTGCGAGACAGCGGGATCATTGCCAGCACCGCCGCCAGCGCTGTGAGAACGATCGGCCGGAAGCGTCGGACGGTGGCTTCGATAATCGCCTGCCACGGCGCCAGGCCAGCCTTGATGTCCTGTTCGATCTGATCCACCAGGATCACCGAGTTACGCATGATCATCCCCGACAACGCGATAGTGCCGAGCATGGCCACAAAACCGAAGGGTTGGCGGAATACCAACAGGAACAATGTCACGCCGATCAAGCCCAACGGCGCCGTCAGAAATACCATCGCCGTGCGTGAGAAACTGCGCAATTGCAGCATCAGCAGGGTCAGCACCACCACGATGAACAGCGGCACGCCGGCCTTGACCGAGTTCTGCCCACGGGCGGAGTCTTCGACGGTACCGCCGACGTCCAACAGATAGCCGTCCGGCAACTCGGCACGTACGCCTTCCAGGGTCGGCAGGATCTGCTGGACCAGGGTCGCCGGTTGTTCCTTACCGTAGATGTCCGCGCGCACGGTCACCGTCGGCAGGCGGTTGCGGTGCCAGATGATGCCTTCTTCGAAGCCATATTCGAGGGTCGCGATCTGCGACAGGGCCACGCTCCTGCCGTTGTCGGTGGGCACGGCGAGGCTCGGCAGCAACGACAGTTCTGTACGTTCATGCACGGTGCCGCGCAGGAGGATTTCGATCAACTCGTTGTCCTCCCGGAATTGGCTGACGCTGGAGCCGGTCAAGGAACTCTGCAGGAACTTCGACAAGTTGGCGGTGCTCACGCCAAGCGCACGGGCGCGGTCCTGGTCGATATTGAGGTAGACGATTTTACTCGGCTCTTCCCAGTCCAGGTGCACATTGGCCACGTGGGGATTTTCGCGCACCTTGGCCGCCACCTTGCGTGCCAGGGCGCGGACCTCTTCGATATGTTCACCGGTCACGCGAAACTGCACCGGGTAGCCCACGGGAGGGCCGTTCTCCAGGCGGGTAACGCGCGAGCGCAGGGCGGGGAATTGTTCGTTGAGGGTTTCGATCAGCCAGGTGCGCAGGCTTTCGCGTTCTTCGATGGTTTTGGCCAGCACCACAAATTGGGCAAAGCTGGCGGCGGGTAATTGCTGGTCCAGAGGCAGGTAGAACCGCGGCGAACCGGTGCCCACATAGGCCACGTAGTTGTCGATGCCGGCATGTTCCTTCAGCAAGGCTTCGAGCCGTTTGACCTGGTCGGCGGTGCTGCTCAGGGAAGCGCCTTCGGCGAGTTTCAGGTCGACCATCAGTTCCAGGCGGCCAGAAGCCGGGAAGAACTGTTGCGGTACAAAACGGAACAGCGCCACCGAGCCGATAAACAGCAGCAGGGTCAGCACAATGACGGTTTTACGCCGCTGCACGCACCACGCCACCAAACGCCTGACGCGCTGGTAGAACGGCGTGCCGTAGGGATCCGGGCCGTCGACGCCGTGTTTGGCCGCATGAATCTTCGCCAGGTCCGGTAGGAGTTTTTCCCCCAGATACGGCACAAACACCACCGCCGCCACCCATGACGCCAGCAGCGCAATGGTCACCACCTGGAAGATCGAACGGGTGTATTCGCCGGTACTCGATTGCGCCGTAGCAATGGGCAGGAAGCCGGCCGCCGTGATCAACGTACCGGTGAGCATCGGGAATGCGGTGCTGGTCCAGGCGAAACTGGCGGCCTTGAGCCGGTCGTAGCCCTGCTCCATTTTGATCGCCATCATTTCCACGGCGATAATTGCATCATCCACCAGCAAGCCCAGGGCCAATACCAAGGCGCCGAGGGAAATCTTGTGCAAGCCGATGCCGAGGTAATACATGGTGGCAAAGGTCATCGCCAGCACCAACGGAATCGCCAGGGCGACCACCATGCCAGTGCGTACGCCGAGGGAGAAGAAACTCACCAGCAATACAATGGCCAACGCTTCGGCCAGCACCTGAACGAATTCTCCGACACCGGTTTTCACCGCCGCCGGCTGGTCCGACACCTTGCGCAACTGCATGCCTGCCGGGAGATTCTTCTGCAAGCGTGCGAATTCCCCTTCCAGCGCCTTGCCCAGCACCAGGATGTCGCCACCGTCGCGCATCGCCACCGCCAGGCCGATGGCGTCGTCGCCCATAAAGCGCATGCGCGGTGCCGGTGGGTCGTTGAAGCCGCGATGGATCTCGGCGACATCGCCGATACGGAAGGTACGATCACCCACACGAATCGGGAAATCACGGATCTCTTCGACCGTCTTGAAGTTGCCGGAGACCCGCAGCTGCACACGTTCACTCGGCGTTTCAAAGAAACCGGCGGTGGAGACCGCATTCTGTTCCTGCAACGCCTGTTGCACCGCCGCCAGGGGCAAGCCGAGGGTGGCAAGCTTGAGGTTGGACAGTTCAATCCAGATCTTCTCGTCCTGCAGGCCCAGCAGCTCCACCTTGCCCACATCGGGTACGCGTTGCAGCTGAATCTGGATGCGGTCGGCGTAGTCCTTGAGCACGGCGTAGTCGAAGCCGTCGCCAGTCAGGGCATAGATATTGCCGAACGTGGTACCGAACTCGTCGTTGAAAAACGGCCCCTGGATATCCGGCGGCAAGGTCTGGCGAATATCGCTGATCTTCTTGCGCACCTGGTACCACAGCTCGGGAATCTGCGCCGAGCGCATGGCGTCACGGGCGATAAAAGTGACCTGGGACTCACCGGGGCGCGAGAACGAAACGATGCGTTCGTACTCGCCGGTCTCCATCAGCTTTTTCTCGATGCGCTCGGTAACCTGGCGCGAGACTTCCTGGGCGGTGGCCCCCGGCCAATTGGTTTTGATCACCATGGCCTTGAAGGTAAACGGCGGGTCTTCGCTTTGCCCCAGCTTGGTGTAGGACAAGGTGCCGACCACTGCCAGAAGTATCATCAGGAACAGTACGATCTGGCGATTACGCAACGCCCATTCGGAAAGATTGAAACCCATCGGGGACTACTCCTTGTTGGCCGCCAGGTTCACGACACGATTGGAGCGATCCACCGGGCGCACTTGCTGGCCCTCATGGAGCACGTGCACGCCGGCGGCAATCACCCAGTCAGAGGGGCTCAGCCCTTCCAGAACCGGCACGGTTTTTTCACCGAAGGCGCCGATACGAACCGGGGTGCGCTTAAGGGAGTTGTCCGCCAGTACGCGCCAGACGTAGGAAGCACCGTTTTCCGCGCTGAGGGCAGACAGCGGGACCGACAGCGGAACAACGCCGTCGGCCTGTATGAATACGCGAGCACTCTGGCCCAGTTCGGCCGGGACTTTGCCGCTGGTGAACGCGACTCGGGCGGCAAAGGTGCGTGATTTTGGATCGGCGGCGGGGGACAATTCACGTATACGTCCGGCAAACCGCTGGTCTGGCTGGCTCCACAACTCGACCGCTACCGGTTGGCCGACCTTGAACCGACCAAAGCCTTGTTCGGGCAGGCTGATCAGCACTTCTCGCTCACCGTCGGTGGCGAGGGTAAACACGGTCTGGCCGGCGGATACCACTTGGCCGACTTCCACCACGCGCTTGGCGACCACACCGTCCTGTGGCGCACGCAACACGGCGTAGCCGGCCTGGTTATTGGCCACGTCGAACTCGGCCTTGATCTGCTTGAGGCGTGCAACACCTGAGCGGTAGAGATTTTCCGAATTGTCGTACTGGGAGCGACTGACCATCTGACGGTCCATCAGGGTCTTGTAGCGATCACGCTCGGCACGCACCAGGCTCAGGTTGGCCTCGGCGGCCGCGACTTGGGCACGGGTAGCCTCCAATTGCAGGCGCACATCCTGGGGATCGAGTTCCGCCAGCGCCTGGTTGGCCTTGACGCGCTCGCCCTCCTCCACCAGCCGCTTGCTGACTTTGCCGCCGATGCGAAAGGCCAGGTCAGGCTCATAACGGGCGCGCACCTCCCCGGGATAGCTGTCCATCGCCTGCGCCGATGGCTGCGGTTGCACCACCATGGCCGGGCGAATGGACGTTGGGGTCGCTTCTTCATGGCCACAGGCGGCCAATAGGAAGACCAGGCTGGCTGGCAACGCAAGAGGCAGGAAAGAGCTGCGCATGCTGAAGGACCTTTCGCAAATGGAGCTAGGAATAATTATACTTGCCGGTATGTTATTAATACCAAACTCGCCAGTCCAGTATTAAAGGTAAAAATGTCCGACAATCCTGTATCCACCAATAGCCCTGGGCGTCCCAAGGACATGGCAAAACGCCAGGCAATCCTCGAAGCAGCGAAAATCCTGTTTTTGAGCAATGGCTACGCCAACACCAGCATGGATGCCGTGGCCCTTGAGGCCGGCGTGTCGAAACTGACCGTCTACAGCCACTTCACCGACAAAGAGACCTTGTTCACCGCGGCCGTGGTGGCCAAGTGCGAAGAACAGTTGCCGGTAATGTATTTCGAGCTGCCGGAGGGCGTGCCTGTGCAGACGGTGCTGCTGAATATCGCGCGCGGGTTCCATCGACTGATCAACAGCGAGGAGTCGGTGAACCTGCATCGCCTGATGATGACCACCGGCAACCAGGACGTGAAACTCTCACAGATTTTCTTTGAAGCCGGGCCCATGCGCATGTTGCAGGGCATGGAGCGCCTGCTCAGCCGGATTGATCAGAGCGGTGCCCTGAACATCGATAAACCGCTGGTCGCGGCCGAGCACTTCTTCTGCCTGCTCAAGGGCGCGGCGAATTTCTGTTTGCTGTATGGCTGCGGTGACCGGCTGAGCGAAGAAGCGGCCGAAGCCCATGTGCAGGAGGTAGTGGGGTTGTTTATGCGGGCCTATAGAGTTTGAGCGGGCGTGAGCAGGCTTGAGTGGGCTTGAGCAGGCTTGTTGTGGCGAGCGGGCTTGCCCCGCGTTGGGTTGCGCAGCAGCCCCAGTAAGAACACCACGCTTACTCAGGCAGACCGAGGCGTAGGGTTTTGGGGCTGCTGCGCAGCCCAACGCGGGGCAAGCCCGCTCGCCACCAAGCCCGCTCGCCACAAAGACACTCTGGATACGTTTAAGGCTTGAGCGCTTTCTTGGGATAAATGTCATACCGGCTGGACTTGCCATCCAACGCATGGCTCGGCTTCGGTCCTTCGATACATGGAGCCTTGCGCGGGCGCTTGACCACCACCCGATGGCTGGCCAGCGTCAGCGCCGCCGCGAGCAAGGCCGGCGCATCCGGATCATCCCCCACCAATGGCCGGAACAAGCGCATTTCCTTCTTAACCAGGGCAGTTTTCTCACGGTGTGGGAACATCGGATCGAGATAGATCACCTGAGGCGGCTCGCCCTGCCAATTGAGCATTACATCGATGGAGTTGCCCTTGAGCAACGCCATGCGTGCCACGATCGGTGCTACTTCAAAGTCCTGCGCACCGCGCGCCAGGCCATCTTCGAGCAAGGCGCCGATCAGCGGCTGGCGCTCGATCAGGCTAATGGTACAACCCAGGCTGGCGAGTACGAACGCGTCCTTGCCCAGCCCCGCCGTAGCATCCAGCACCCGTGGGCGCACGCCTTGGGCAACGCCCACGGCCTTGGCGATCATTTGCCCGCTGCCCCCGCCGTATAAGCGCCGATGGGCCGCTCCCCCTTCGACAAAATCCACACGCACCGGCCCCGGCGCCTCGGGCCCGAGCTGTTGCAATTGCAGGCCATGCTCACCCACTTGCAGGGAGAAATCCGCCTCCGCCAGTAACAGAGGCAAGCCAAGCTGCTCAGCCCACTGCTCGGCGCGGGCCTGGAAACCCTCGGCCAAGGCCTCGACCCGAATGCGGCTGGCCGCTGGTTGTTCGCTCATCAATCGCTACGCTCAAAAATATTAAGGATCGGCAAACAACGGCCGATAAAAACAACAGTCAGGTATTTTGCCAGAGCTGAGCGTCGACCGAGAAAAATGTCAGACATTCTTCCCCTAACCATCGGTGTACTGCCGACCCATAACCACTACGGCCTGCGCAATACTCAAGCGCTGGCCGGGGTGAGTCATGTATGGCAGGACTTCTTCGCCCGAGCGTTGGCCGAGCAGCTCGGCGATACGCCGGACGCGCTCGCCGCCAAGGCGCCGGCCCCGGTGGACCCTGCGGTTGAACCCAGCGAAGGCGCGGACCTGTTGTCGCAAATCCTCACCCAGCGTGAATGCGACGTAAAAGACACCGAAATCGCCCCACCTGAGCCACTGTTCCTGCCGATCGCGGAATTCGAAACCGACTTGCTGCCCCCGCCGGCCAGCCCGTTTCCAGCGGAAGAAATCGTCGCCCAGCAGCGCCAGCAAGACTTTGAAAGCAGCTGGGTACGCCCACTTGTCCTGACCGCAGGCCAGCCGCTACCCGAGCCAGGCCCAGCGCCGGAACCGCGTCCACTGCACCTGCCGATTGCCGAGTTCGAACTGGACCTGCTGCCACCACCGGCCACGCCGTACCCGAGCGAAGAACTCGCGGCCCAGCAGAAGGCCCTGGACTTCGACTACTACTGGGCACGCCCACTGGTCACCCAGAACCTGCGCCTGGCGGCGTAAGCCCAACGCGCAGGCAGCCGCCAGCAACAGCAGCCCACGCGTGAACTTGAAACAACGCACCGATCATTTCTTGAAGAATTGGCTGGCCTGGCTATACGACATCGAACGCTCGGTGAAGGTAAAAGTGCCCGACTCAAGCACCTCCTGCGCCGCCCGGTAGAACTCACCATAGGCCGCCAACGCCATGGCGGAGCCAACGCTGATGCGCTTGACGCCCATCTCGCTCAGTTGCGCCACGCTGAGTTTCAGGCCGCCGGACATCAGCACATTCACCGGCTTGGGCGCAACGGCCTTGACCACCGCCAGCACCTCCTCGGCACTGCGCAGGCCCGGTGCGTACAACACGTCGGCGCCGGCCTCAGCGTAGGCTTGCAGGCGGCGCAGGGTATCGGGCAGATCCAGGCGGCCATGCAGCAGGTTTTCTGCGCGCGCCGTCAGCATGAAGGGAAACGGCAGGCTACGGGCCGCGGCAACAGCCGCTTCCACACGCTCGACAGACAAATCAAAAGGGTAGATCGGGTCGACGGCAATGCCCGTGGCATCTTCGATAGAGCCGCCGACGATACCGGTCGCCGCCGCACGCAGGATGGTCTGGGCACAGCCTTCGGGCGTGTCGCTGAAACCGTTTTCGAGGTCGGCTGCCACCGGCAACGCTGTGGCCCGGGCAATCATGCCGGCATTCACCAGGGTGTCGTCCAATGACAATGCGCCCTCGGCATCCGGGCGGCCCAGGCTGAACGCGTACCCCGCACTGGTGGTGGCGAGGGCTTCAAAGCCGAGGCTGGCGAGCATGATCGCCGAGCCGGCGTCCCACGGGTTGGGCATCACGAACGCACGATCGCGCTCGTGCAGGGCCTTGAAGGTTTCGGCGCGAAGGGTTTGGGCATCCATGACTGACTCCTGGCGGGGAAAGGAGCCCTAGAGTAACCCCAGTTGCTCCGCCGCGGGTTCCCGATACAAGGTCGGCAAGCCTGGCAGGCCCGGCAAGCGCGCCATCAGCTGGTCGTGAAAACGCAGGGCCAACTGCGCGGCGAGGCGGTTATCGGAGGTGTGCAGGAACATGTAGGGCGTGCGCCCTTCTTCAATCCAACCGGCGATTTTTTCCACCCACGGGAGCAGGAACGGGTCGTTGGCCTCAAGCTCCGGATGACCGATAAACCGTACCTGGGGAAACAGCGTCAGTGCCGCCGGGCGTGGTGGCACCTTGGGTTTTTTCGATTGTGCGTGCAGCACCGCAGCCGAGGTGGATGTGCAACTGAACAAGGCGCGCGGGTCGAGGCAGATCCGCTCGACACCACGGTCACGCAGCAGGCGGTTGAGCATGCGCTCGGCATCGCCCTTGGCGAAGAACTCCGGATGCCGCACTTCCACCGCCATGGGCCGCTCCAAGCCATCGATAAACCCGGCCAGTTCGCCCAGGCGTTGCGGTGAAAAACTCGCCGACAGTTGCAGCCACAGTGGCGCGACGCGCTCACCCAGCGGGCTCATCAGGCCGACAAAACTTTCCGCCGCCGGCAACTGCTCACGCAAGTCGCCGCCATGGCTGATATCACCCGGGAATTTAGCGGTGAAACGAAAATCCCCAGGCATGATTTCGGCCCAGCGCTGCACAGTGGCGGCCGAGGGGCGAGCATAAAACGTGGTATTGCCTTCAACGGCGTTGAAGACCTGGGAATACAGGGCGAGGTAATCGCTGGAACGCGCATCGACAGGGTACAGGTACTCGCGCCAGGCGTTTTCGCTCCAGGACGGGCAGCCAATGTAGTAAGGCAGGCGCATCAGATATGAATATCGAGGCCCAGCACTTCCATATCCCATTCAACAAAACCGGCGGTGGTCAGGTAGCTGGCCAGTGCGGTGGCAACGCTTTTGCTCATGGAGCGAGGGAAGACCATATCTTGCTGACGGGCGGGAAGACCGCTGGTACGGGCGCTGGCGGAGCCTTGGGCGCTGGACGATGCCTCAGACTGGACATCGATGAAGTCCGGCGAGTCCTCAACGGAATCGTCTACCGTGACGTTCGCCTTACGTGGCTTACGCTTGAGGGGGTAGGACTGTGAGGAAAAGCCGTCTATGCGCATACATGCGAACTCGGTATCGGTGATGGCATTTTAGTGGCGCGATCCGTGGCGCGCAAATGCTCTGGTGATAACTAGAACACATAATTTGAAAAAGGTTTAAAAACGCGGTCAAATTCTGACGATTGGCGACTTTTGCCCCAAATTGCCATCATTTTTGGCGTCAAATTATCCCGCGCTCAGCCTTGGTTTGCGCCACCTTGTCGCGCAGGTACACAGGCGCGGCTTGATCGGCCGGAATCGCCTCGCCACGCTCGAATGCAAAGCGCGCCAGGGTCAGCAGGTCTTCGGCGTGGGGCAACATGGTGGCATCCTGGGCCACCAGCGGCACACCCATGCGCTCGCCATACCCCCAACCAGTGCCAGCACCGAACCAATCACCGCTGGCATCCTCCGGCAAAACCGCTGCCTCCGGTGGCTGTACAGCTTCCACCCCCACCAGGCGCATTTCGCCAGCGATTTGGCGGTAGCAGCCCCAATACACTTCATCCATGCGGGCATCGATGGCCGCCGCGACCTGCTGCGCGCCGTGTTCACGCAAGGCGCGCTGTGCCAGCACCGCAAGGTTGGACACCGGCAATACCGGGCGCTCCAGCGCAAAGGCCAGGCCCTGGACCACGCCGATGGCGATACGCACACCGGTAAAGGCCCCCGGGCCACGGCCGAAGGCAATGGCATCCACGGCAGACAGGGTAATGCCCGCCTCTTCAAGCAATTGCTTGATCATCGGCAACAGCTTCTGCGCATGCAGACGCGGGATCACCTCGTAGTGGCTTGTAACTTTGCCATCGTGCAGCAAGGCAACGGAGCAAGCTTCAGTCGCGGTGTCCAGGGCCAGCAGGGTGCTCATCGGTGTCGGTGTCCAAGTCGAAAAAAAGTGCGCCAGTATAAACAACAACGGCCCGCAAGCGGGCCGTTGTCGATGAAGCCGATCACTTGATCAGCTCAGTGCTTGCAGCACCTTGGCGGTGATGGCTTCAACCGAGCCAACGCCAGGGATATGGCTGTACTTCGGCTTGCCTTGGGCAGCCGACAGCTTCTGGTAAAAATCCACCAGCGGCTTGGTCTGGGAATGGTAGACGGACAGGCGATGACGCACGGTTTCTTCGGTGTCGTCCTTGCGCTGCACCAGGTCTTCACCGGTGACATCGTCCTTGCCTGCCACTTTCGGCGGGTTGTAGACGGTGTGGTACACGCGCCCCGAGGCTTCGTGAACGCGACGACCAGCAATACGCTGGACGATTTCTTCATCTTCAACCGCGATTTCGACCACGGCGTCCAACTCGACACCAGCCGTCACCAGGGCTTCAGCCTGGGGAATGGTGCGTGGGAAGCCGTCGAACAGGAAACCCTTGGCGCAGTCAGGTTGCGCGATACGGTCCTTGACCAATGCGATGATCAGGTCATCGGACACCAGGCCACCGGCATCCATGATGCTTTTGGCTTTAACGCCCAGCTCGGTGCCTGCTTTTACCGCAGCGCGCAGCATGTCACCGGTGGAGATTTGTGGAATGCCAAATTTTTCAGTGATGAACTTTGCCTGAGTACCTTTACCGGCCCCGGGAGCTCCCAGCAGAATGACGCGCATCGATGTGCTCCTCAATTTTTTATAGAGATGACGCTCGGATTCGCCGCGTGGGGCCAATCTCGTAAAAATATGGCTCATAAAAATATGGGCCCAAGCCGCCCAAACGGCCAAAGGCTGATCAAGATACACAGCAGGCCCTAACCACACAAGCCGCCAAAAGTCGGAGGAACCCGCGCCGCGCATACGTCATAGGTAGGGTGTGCCTGGGTGCAACCCGGCCGCTCAAACAACGACCGCCCGTTCAGGGCGGTCGTCACGGTTTACCGGCAAGGCGTCGAGAACGCGCAAAAAACCTCAGCCGGTGTTACGCAACCCGGCGGCGATACCGGCCACGGACACCAGCAGCGCTTGTTCCAGAGGGCTGTCCTGCGCCGCTTCCTGTTGACGGGAGCGTGCCAGCAATTCGGCCTGCAACAGGTGCAAAGGGTCCAGGTAGGTATTGCGCAGGCGGATGAACTCCAGGGTGTCGGGGCTATGCGCCAGCAGTTGCGACTGGCCAGTCAGGCCAAGTACCACCTGGCACGCCTGCGACAATAGGTCGCGTAAATGCGCACCCAATGGCAGCAGGTCCGGCTGCACCAGGCGCTCGTCATACAGCCGCGCGATGTCGGCATCGGCCTTGGCCAGCACCATTTCCAACATATCGATGCGGGTGCGGAAGAACGGCCACTGCTCGCGCATTTGCCCCAGCAGTTCGCCTTCGCCACGCTCCAGCGCCTTGCTCAGGGCCGCTTCCCAGCCCAGCCAGGCGGGCAACATCAGGCGGGTCTGGGTCCAGCCAAAGATCCACGGAATCGCCCGCAGGCTTTCAATACCACCGGCACGGCGCTTGGCCGGGCGGCTGCCCAGAGGCAAGCGACCGAGTTCCTGCTCCGGCGTCGACTGGCGGAAGTACTCGACGAACTGCGGATTTTCCCGCACTACGGCGCGATAGGCGCTGACACCGTCTGCCGCCAATTCATCCATCAAATGCCGCCACGCAGGCTCCGGTGGCGGCGGTGGCAGCAGCGTCGCTTCCAACACGGCAGCCAGATAGAGATTGAGGTTCTGCTCGGCAATGTCTGGGAGGCCGAATTTGAAACGGATCATTTCCCCTTGTTCGGTGGTACGGAAACGCCCCGCCACCGACCCCGGTGGCTGCGACAGGATCGCCGCGTGGGCCGGGCCGCCGCCACGGCCCACGGTGCCACCGCGACCGTGGAACAACAGCAGTTCCACCTGTTGCTCACGGCAGATATCCACCAAGCGTTCCTGGGCACGGTACTGCGCCCAGGCAGCGGCAGTGGTGCCGGCATCCTTGGCTGAGTCCGAGTAACCGATCATGACTTCCTGCGGGCCCTGCAACCGTGCGCGGTAACCCGGCAACAGCAACAGTTGCTCGATCACCGGGCCCGCGTTATCCAGGTCGGCCAGGGTTTCGAACAGCGGCACCACCCGCATCGGCCGTTGCACGCCCGACTCTTTAAGCAACAGTTGCACCGCCAGCACATCCGAGGCGGCCCCGGCCATGGAGATGACGTACGAACCCAGGGAGGCGGCCGGTGCGGCGGCGACTTCCTTGCAGGTATTCAACACTTCGGCCGTGTCCGCCGACGGCTTGAAATAGCCCGGCAACAGGGGGCGACGGTTGGCCAGCTCTTTCATGAGGAAGCTGATGCGCATCTCCTCGTTCCAGTCTTCGTAACGACCCAGGCCGAGGTAATCGGTGATCTCGGTCATGGCCGCCGTATGCCGACTGGAGTCCTGGCGCACGTCCAGGCGGACCAGGAACAGGCCGAAGGTGACCGCACGACGCAGGCAATCGAGCAATGGGCCATCGGCAATCACGCCCATGCCGCATTCATGCAGCGACTGGTAACAAAGCTCCAGCGGCTCGAGCAGGTCACGGTTGTGTTGCAACACGTCTGCGCTCGCCGGGGTGGCGACAGTCAGCGAAGCCTGAGCCCAACTGCGGGTCGCGCGCAAGCGGTCACGCAGTTGCTTGAGCAACGCCCGATAGGGTTCGACGCTGTCACCGACCTTGGCTTGCAACGCCGGGCTGGCGTGTTGCATCGACAGTTCCGAGGCCAATTGATCGATATCGCGCAGATACAGGTCGGCGGCCATCCAGCGGGCCAGCAATAGCACTTCACGGGTGACCGGCGCGGTGACATTCGGGTTGCCGTCACGGTCGCCGCCCATCCAGGACGCAAAGCGGATCGGCGCGGCTTCCAGTGGCAAGTGCAGGCCGGTAGCCGCATGCAGCGCATGGTCGGCCTTGCGCAGGTAATTGGGGATCGCATGCCAAAGCGAATGCTCGATCACCGCAAAACCCCATTTGGCCTCGTCCACCGGAGTGGGCCGGGTGCGGCGGATTTCTTCGGTGTGCCAGGCTTCGGCGATCAACCGCTGCAGGCGCTCGCGAATCTGCTCGCGCTCGGCCGTGGTGAGGTCGCGGTGATCCTGCAGCGCCAGTTGCGCGGCGATCGCATCGTATTTCTGGATCAGGGTGCGCCGCGCCACTTCAGTGGGGTGGGCGGTGAGCACCAGCTCGATTTCCAGGCGCCCCAATTGGCGGGCCAGCGACTCGTTGCTGTGGCCTTCGCGTTGCAGGCGGGCCAGCAACTCCGGCAATACGCGTGCTTCGAAGGGCGCCGGTTGCGACTCATCGCGCCGATGAATCAATTGGTACTGCTCGGCAATATTGGCCAGGTTAAGGAACTGGTTGAAGGCCCGGGCGACGGGCAGCAGTTCGTCTTCCTGCAACTGGTTCAAGCTGCTGCTCAGTTCATCGCCAGCCGTTTTATCCGAGACGGCGCCGCGCCGGTCAGCCTTGGCTCCTTTGCGGATCTGCTCGATCTTGGCGAGAAAATCATCGCCGTACTGCTCTCGAATGGTATTGCCCAACAGCTCACCCAGCAGGTGAACATCCTCGCGCAAGCGTGCATCGATATCACTCATCAGCCAATCTCCAGCCAGAAATCCGGGACGCGCAGATCTGTCAGAGTGCCGCCAGCCTGGTTTTATGACAAGACTTTAAACCTTGTGACTTGCAGCTAGTCTCAACTGTGAGTCGTCGCGTTATCCATGCGAGCGACTGGTCACTCATCACCGCCCGCTACCGCAGGCTTTATTGAGGTTGCCATGAAAATTCGAGAACTGGCCCAGCATTGGGAAGAGAACGCCAAGGGTCGCTTGACCAAGACCGAATATGCGATCCATCTGGATGTGGAGGCCGCCGCAAGGCTGGCGGCCATTGCCGAAATGTACCCCAAGCGCAACACCGAAGAACTGCTCGGCGAGCTGATCGGTGCCGCCCTTGAAGAGCTGGAAGCCAGCTTTCCCTACATCAAGGGCCAGCACGTGATTGCCACCGACGAAGAGGGCGATCCGCTGTACGAAGACGTCGGCCCGACCCCGCGCTTCCTGAGTCTATCGCGACGCTATCTGCACGATTTGTCGGCCAGTACCGACGAGCAGAAGCACTGAGCCCCCTCCTTTCCTCCCCCGTTTAACCCCGGTATTCCGGGCCTCTCAGAGGCTCGGCGTACCCCTGCGCGCGGCAAAAGTTCCATCTTTTATTCGCTGACCAATCGGTCAGATTTATTTTTAGGCAAATAGCCATCTCGTCTGAACTTTTGAAAAAAGCCTCCGGTCACAACCAGTAAGCCATCACTTGGAACAGTCGTTTGAAAGGGCACTGGTTGCTTTACCGCCAGCCGCCGCAACCACTGACCAGTGACATAGATTTTGATGTTTTTCAGGAGTTATCCAATGGAGTTGAAGACGATGAAGACCAGCACAGCCAAATCCTCGTTTAACCACCTGCGCGGGCTTAAATTGGCCGCGCTGGCGATCGGCACCAGCTTCGTTCTGGCTGGTTGCGCCGGCAACCCGCCAACCGAGCAATACGCGGTGACTCAGTCCGCGGTAAACAGCGCAGTCAGCGCCGGCGGCACCGAGTACGCAGCAGTTGAAATGAAATCGGCCCAGGACAAGCTCAAGCAAGCCGAGATCGCTATGCACGACAAAAACTACGACGAAGCCCGTCGCCTGGCCGAACAAGCTGAGTGGGACGCTCGCGTCGCCGAGCGTAAAGCCCAGGCCGCCAAGGCCGAACAGGCTGTGAAGGATTCCCAGAAAGCTGTTCAGGAGCTGCGTCAGGAAGGCATGCGCCCGGCTGCTATCCAGCAGAAATAAAGCGCCGCACCTGATTGCATTGCACCCGATATCGAATTGAAAGGACGACACGACTATGCGTAAACAATTGATGATCCCTGCCCTGCTGGCGATGAGCGTTGCCCTGGCGGCCTGCTCCACCCCGCCAAACGCGAACCTGGAAAACGCACGGACCAATTTCTCGGCCCTGCAAGCCAACCCGAATGCCACCAAAGTAGCGGCCCTGGAAACCAAGGACGCCCAGGATTGGCTGGACAAAGCCGACAAGGCTTACCGCGACAAGGAAGACCAGAAGAAAGTTGACCAACTGGCCTACCTGACCAACCAGCGCGTTGAAGTGGCCAAAGACACCATCGCGCTGCGCGAATCCGAAGCCAAGCTGAAAAACGCTGGAGACGAACGTGCCCGTGCACTGCTCGAAGCCCGTGATGCACAGATCAAGCAACTTCAGGACAGCTTGAACGCCAAGCAAACCGAGCGCGGCACCCTGGTGACCTTTGGTGATGTGCTGTTCGCTACCAACAAGGCCGACCTGAAGGCCAGCGGCCTGGTCAACATCAACAAGCTGGCTCAGTTCCTTCAGGAAAACCCGGATCGCCAGGTGATCGTCGAAGGTTACACAGACAGCACCGGCAGTGATGCCTACAACCAGAGCCTGTCGGAGCGCCGTGCCGCTTCGGTGCAGGTTGCACTGATCAAGATGGGCGTTGACCCACGCCGCATCGTGACCACCGGCTACGGCAAGGAATACCCGGTTGCCGATAACGGCAGCGTGTCGGGCCGCGCCATGAACCGCCGCGTTGAAGTGACCATCTCCAACGATAACCAGCCGGTCAAGCCGCGCTCGTCCGTCGCCTACTGATCGTCTGATGCAGCATAAAGAACCCCGCCAATAGGCGGGGTTCTTGGTGACGATACATTCATCAGAAAGCGATCGACACTTTACTCTGCTCGACCGTCGCCTGGACTTTGCCTGAATCACTTTCTGCACCAGACTTGTTTCCATCGGCGCCTTGGCCGCCTTGCAGCTTCTCGATCTTTTCCATCAGCTCCTTGAGCAGTTTCTTCAGTTCATCAAGTTCGCCACCGCCTTCGGCGCCCCCACCTCCCTGGCTTTGCATCGCTTCAATCTGCTTTTTCAGCGCCTCAGCCAGCTGTTTGAGCGCGCCGAGTTCATTTTGGCCCGAACCACTGCCCTGAGAACCGACACCGTCCATTGGAGAATTGCCGCCAACACCACCTATGCTCATATAGTCGACTCCGGATTAATGAATTAGAACGAACCGATTCAGCGACGCTGATCAGTCCGAAATCTGTGGTAATCGACTGTAAATGGTTCCGGCGACTCTCGGTTCTGACATGCCTTGAACTATAAACCTGCGGTTTACTTGGGCTCTTGCTCCTAGCGCTCCAAGCCGGTTTCTCACACGGTGGCAGCAGATTTCGGCCCTACTCCTGCAACTGTGGCGTTTCCTGGCCCATGCAACGCACCGCCTGTTTCTTGCTATTCACCAATACGCCCGTCAGGCCTTTTTGTTCGGTATCAAACAGTACCAACACGCCATCGACGCACTGCGCCACCTGGGCGGCCGGGGTCAGGGAGATCTTGTAGTCCTCGCCCGGCACGGTCTTGAGCATGGTGAAGTCACTGAGCAGCAACGCATCTTCCGGCTTGGCGAAGTGCAGGTAGCCGTAGTACCACAGGCAACCAACGGTGCCGATGATAGTGCCGATGCCAGTGAGAATCAGCGGGATCATGTTGCGTTCTTCGCTCATTGCGGGCTCTCTGATGAGTCAACTTTAGGAATGGGGTAGTTCGGAATTTCGCCGAGGCGACGCAGGCCATTGAAGTGTTGCGGGTCATCCAGGTAGCGCAGCATCACGGTTTGCCAGGTCTTGTCGGCAAAGGTCTGCACATGCCCACCTCGGGTCAGTTGCAGCACCCTCGGCGGCGGCGCGGCCTGATACAGGCGG
This sequence comes from Pseudomonas sp. G11, assembly GCF_029457515.1. Classification (NCBI taxonomy): domain Bacteria; kingdom Pseudomonadati; phylum Pseudomonadota; class Gammaproteobacteria; order Pseudomonadales; family Pseudomonadaceae; genus Pseudomonas; species Pseudomonas sp. G11. The sequence continues at coordinate 1,698,910 of NZ_CP120377.1, read as the reverse complement.
ATGCCATTGGACAGCGGCACGATCGGGTCATCCAGGCTGTGGAACAGCAATTTCGGTACACCGGTCAGCTTGGGCATGGCATGGATCGCGCTATCGCCGTCTGGCACCAGCCAGGACAACGGCACCTGAAACGGCCATGTTAACCAGGAGGTGCTCAAGGCGAATTGTCCTACGTCACGATAACTGGCCGGTACGCCATCCAGTACCAGGGCCTTGAGCCGGGCCTGACGCTCGGGGTGGACAGCCAGGTAATGCACCGCCAGTGCGCCGCCCAAGCTTTGGCCGAGGACGATCAAGGGTTGGGCCTGGGTTTCGGGCGCCTTGTCGATCCAAGCGAAGGCGGCATCCAGGTCCTGATAGATCGCCGGCAACGAGGGCTTGCCTTCGGACAGCCCATAGCCGCGATAGTCCAGCAGCAGCACTTGATAGCCCTGCTCGGGTAACCACCAACTGCCACCGAGGTGCCAGGCCAGGTTGCCGCCATTGCCGTGCAGGTGTAGCACGGTGCCCTTGAGCGGCACACCGGGCTTGGCCGGCAGCCACCAGGCGTGCAGCTTGACCCCGTCGGCCGTGGTGAGGGTGACGTCGCGATATGGCAGATGAGCTTTTTCCGGCGTGAACGGCAGGCCGGGCTCGGGATAGAACAACAAGGAGCTGCAACCGCTCAATGTGAGTAGCAGGCAAAGAATGCCGAGGATTCTCATCCGTTGAAGCCTCGCTGATAGTCGAATCGTCGCACCGCCCCTCACAGATTCTCGAGCCGGCTTCGTCAGTACATCCTTTACAGGATATTCGAGTAATCCGCCTCGATCCGGTCCAGGCTCAGGTGGTTGAGGAAGTTGGAGAAGCACATCCACGCCGCCAGCGCGTTCATGTCGCGGAACTGCTCGGGCAGGTACTTGGGTGGCACCACCAGGCCTTCGTCGACCAGTTGGCGCAAGGTACGCATGTCTTCCAGGGTGGTCTTGCCGCAGAACAGCAGCGGCACTTGTTCCAGCTTGCCTTTGCGCACGGCCAGCTGGATGTAGTTGTAGACCATGATAAAGCCCTTGAGGTAGGACAAATCCTTGGTAAACGGCAGGCCATCAGGCACCGAACCACGGAACACCCGGCTGGCGTTGCCATAGCTCTCAGCCATTTCAAAGCCTTGCTCGCGGAAGAACTCGAACACCTGCAGGAAATCGGCGCCCTCCTCCACCATATGGATGGCGCGGGTGCGGTTGGTCAGTTTGCGCAGGCGGCTCGGGTAGGAGGCAAACGTGATGATCTCCATCAGGATCGCCAGGCCTTCCTGGGTCACGGTGGAAGACGGCGGGCCCTTGGACAGGAAGGTGCAGATCGGCTGGTTCTGGCCATTGAGGGTGGTGCCGACGTGCACCAGGCCCTCATGCACTTCGAGGGCACGCACATCACGCTCATTGAACATCGCATCGGCGCGGATCTTGATGTAGTCGGCGCCTGCCGCCGCGTCGGCGACGATCCCGTCGGACTCGAAGACACGGATGGTTTCTTCGGCCTCGCCAAACACCTTGTTCAAGCGCGTTTGCAGCAACGCCACGGCATCCTTGGCGGTAAGGGTCTTGGCCTCGTCCTTGAGGTCGCCACGGCCATCGATATTGTTCAGGTAGTCGGAGAGCATCAGGCCCAGGTCGGCCAGGGTCGGGTCACCGGCATGGAAGGCATCGGAAGCGGCACCGTACAGTTCCTGGGAAATCAGGCCGAAATCCTCGGTGCCACGGGCCTCGAGCATACGCACCACCATGCGGTATTCGCGGCACATGCGACGCATGATCTGCCCCACCGGGCTGAACTGGCCGAGGCGGCGGGTGATATCGCGCTCGATGTTCTGGAACTCCAGCTTGACCGCGCTGGAATCGAACGACAGCGGGCGATTCAGGTAGTAGTCGCGGTCCACGGCGGGCATGGCCTTGCCCTTGGCCTTGAGGAACCCCTGGCGAATGTTCTCGTCCCATTTCACGGCGTCGAGGACGCGGATCGGTGTTTGCGCCAGCACAATGCGATCAGACAAGGTGCGTATCGTCTGCTGGTAATCGTCCACCCGGTGCTTCCCCTTTAAACGTTATTTGCCCACGCGCCGGTAGCGCACGGCTTCCACAAACACATCGGCATTGGCCGGGTCATCCAGGTACGCAAATACCTGGTCCATGGGGCTGTCCACCTGCACGCCGGGGCCCTCGACGGTGTCCACGGTGCTGCCATGCAAGGCATGCTGGCCTATCGCTTGGTGAATTTGCTCAAGGTCGAGGTTATAGACCACCAATTCGTGCTTTTCGTCGAACTCGAACCCTGCCAGGAAGTAATGCCCACCGAACTTGGCGGGTAACGGTGCCGACAGGTACCAACGATTGCCATGGCGCGACACGCTGAACAGGTATTCATCACGCTGGCCGGGCTTGGCTGTAGGGTAGCTCACGGCCTTGTAACGGTGTTCGCCGGCACGGGTGATGCGCAGGTTGAGAGGTTCGCCCCAGGCATTCTTGCTGGCCCACTGGCCCAACAGGGCCTGCGGTGCTGCCTCGCGGGTCGGCAGCGGATCCTTGAAGGTCACCAGGCAACCGCTGAGCAGCAGGAAGGACAAGGCGATTACCGCGACACGCCAGGCATTCATCAAACATCCCCCGGTGTCAGACCGAGGCCAACACCAAATGCATGTAACGCTTGAGAATCTCAAGCATCTCTTCGGCGGCCAGAGGCTCTGGCCCGCCAAGCAGGCCCTGATATTCCATCCGACCGATTATCGCCGTCAACACTTTGGCATCCTGTTGCGGCTCACGCGAGCCCAATACCTGAAAAAACTGCCCGGTGCCCTGCAACAGGATCTGCTGGTGGGAACGCACCAGCTCAGCCAGGCGCGGGTTGAGCAGGGCCTCCTGGCGAAACGCCTGCTCGGCCATCAGGTACTCACGACGGTTGGTCAGTTGGCGCTGCACGTAGTCGGCAGTCAACCGCGCGATGTCGTCCGCCAGTTGCGAGCGTGACTGCGGGCTGCCATCGCCGTAGGCAACCATCTCGCGCAACAAACCTTCGTTACGTACCCACAGCTTGCCCATGAAGGCGGCACTGCGTTCAACGTATTGAGCGAAGGTATCGGTGAGCAGGTCGTCGATATCCTTGAAGTAGTAAGTGGTGGCCGACAGCGGCACGCCCGCCTCCGCCGCCACCGCGCGGTGACGCACGGCACGCACGCCCTCACGCACCACGATGCGCATGGCCGCATCGAGAATGTCTTGCCTGCGTTGCTCGCTGCCCCGACGGCTGGCCTTGCGGCCCTGGTACTGGACGCTTTCAGCCACGGCAGCGGCAATGCCGGCGGCGCCTTCTTGAGCGGTTACGCGGTTCACGACACACATCCTTGAACAGTTCAAAAACCTGGCGCTGTTTGCTTGACGCTTATAGACGCCCCATAAAAAAGCCGCCTTATAAAAGGCGGCTTCGGATTTCGCTACGGTTACGCTTGTGGCCGCATATGCGGGAACAGGATCACATCGCGGATCGACGGCGAGTTGGTCAACAACATCACCAGGCGGTCGATCCCAATGCCTTCACCGGCCGTTGGCGGCATGCCGTATTCCAGCGCACGCACGAAGTCTGCGTCGTAGTGCATGGCTTCGTCGTCACCGGCATCCTTGTCGGCCACCTGCGCCATGAAGCGCTCGGCCTGGTCTTCCGCGTCATTGAGCTCGGAATAGGCGTTGGCGATTTCGCGACCGCCGATGAACAGTTCGAAACGGTCCGTGACGTTCGGGTTGTCATCGTTGCGACGGGCCAACGGCGACACTTCGAACGGGTACTGGGTAATGAAGTGCGGCTGTTCCAGCTTGTGCTCCACCAGCTCTTCGAAAATCATTACCTGCAGCTTGCCCAGGCCTTCGAAGCCCAGCACCTTGGCCCCGGCTTTCTTGGCGATGGCACGGGCCTTGTCAATGTCGGTCAGGTCGTCGGCGGTCAGCTCAGGGTTGTACTTGAGGATCGAATCGAATACCGACAGGCGCACGAATGGCTCGCCGAAATGGAACACCTTGTCGCCGTATGGCACGTCGGTGCTGCCCAGGACCAGTTGCGCCAGCTCGCGGAACAGCTCTTCGGTCAGGTCCATGTTGTCTTCGTAGTCGGCGTAGGCCTGGTAGAACTCCAACATGGTGAATTCAGGGTTGTGACGCGTCGAGACGCCTTCGTTACGGAAGTTGCGGTTGATCTCGAACACCTTTTCGAACCCGCCAACAACAAGCCGCTTGAGGTACAGCTCAGGCGCAATGCGCAGGAACATTTCCATGTCCAGCGCGTTGTGGTGGGTTTCGAACGGCTTGGCTGCGGCACCACCGGGGATGGTTTGCAGCATCGGGGTTTCCACTTCCAGGAAGTCACGCTTCATCAGGAAGGCGCGGGTGTGGGCAATCACTTGCGAACGCACGCGGAAGGTGTGGCGTACATCTTCGTTGACGATCAGGTCAACGTAGCGCTGGCGGTAACGCTGCTCGGTGTCGGACAGGCCGTGGTGCTTGTCCGGCAGCGGGCGCAGGGATTTGGTCAGCAGGCGCACGCTGGTCATTTCAACGTACAGGTCGCCCTTGCCGGAACGGGCCAGGGTGCCTTCGGCGGCGATGATGTCGCCCAGGTCCCAGGTTTTCACGGCGGCCAGGGTTTCTTCCGGCAGTGTCTTGCGGTTGACGTAGACCTGGATGCGCCCGGACATGTCCTGGATCACCATGAACGAGCCACGGTTGAGCATGATGCGACCTGCCACCTTGACCGGGATCGCAGCCTCTGCCAGCTCTTCCTTGGTCTTGTCCGCGTATTGCTTCTGCAAGTCTTCGCAGTAGGCATCGCGACGGAAGTCGTTGGGGAAGGCGTTGCCCTTGGCGCGCTCGGCAGCAAGCTTTTCCTTGCGCAGGGCGATCAGGGAGTTTTCTTCCTGTTGCAGGGCTTGCGGGTCGAGTTGTTGGTCGCTCATGTCTTTAGATTTTCCATCACAGGTTCGTTGCCCCCGCCAATGACGGGGGACTTGAGGTCGGGCTGACGGTTTACAGCCCCGATTTCAGGCTGGCTTCCAGGTATTCGTCGATATCGCCGTCGAGCACCTTGTCGCAGTCACTGCGTTCGATGTTAGTGCGCAAATCCTTGATCCGCGACGCATCAAGCACATAAGAACGGATCTGGTGGCCCCAGCCGATATCCGACTTGGTGTCTTCCAGCGCCTGGGAAGCGGCGTTGCGCTTCTGCATTTCCTGCTCGTACAACTTGGCCCGCAGCATTTTCATGGCGGTGTCCTTGTTCGCGTGCTGGGAACGTTCGTTCTGGCAACTGACCACGGTGTTGGTCGGGACGTGGGTAATACGGACAGCCGAGTCGGTGGTGTTTACGTGCTGGCCACCGGCACCGGAGGAGCGGTAGGTGTCGATCCGTAGGTCGGCCGGGTTGATCTCGATTTCCACCTTGTCATCGATCTCGGGCGAGACGAACACTGCGCAGAACGAGGTGTGGCGACGGTTGCCGGAGTCGAACGGGCTCTTGCGCACCAGGCGGTGTACGCCGATCTCGGTACGCAGCCAACCAAAGGCGTATTCACCCTTGATGTGCACGGTCGCGCCCTTGATACCCGCGACTTCACCGGCCGACAGCTCCATGATGGTGGCGTCGAAACCGCGCTTGTCGGCCCAGCGCAGGTACATGCGCAACAGGATGTTGGCCCAGTCCTGGGCTTCGGTGCCGCCGGAACCGGCCTGGATATCCAGGTAGGCGTTGTTCGGGTCCATCTCGTGGCTGAACATGCGGCGGAATTCAAGCTTGGCGAGGTTTTCCTCGAGACGGGCCAGCTCGGCGACGACATCGCCCACTGCGCCTTCGTCGTTCTCTTCGACGGCCATGTCCAGCAGGTCGCGGCAATCGGCCAGACCGGTGTTCAACTCGTCGAGGGTATCGACGATCTGCGCCAGCGCAGAACGCTCGCGGCCCAGTTCCTGGGCGTATTCAGGTTTGTTCCAGACACTCGGATCTTCAAGCTCGCGATTGACTTCGGTCAGACGCTCATGCTTTTGATCGTAGTCAAAGATACCCCCGAATAGTTTCGGAGCGCTCGGACAGGTCCTTGATGGTGTTAAGGATCGGGTTGATTTCCATGGCGGGCAGCACTCGTTGGCGAACTTTTGAAAGCCGGCGAGTATAACGGCAAACGGGTGCAAACGGCAGTCCGCTTGGCGAAAAGGCAGACTACGCAGGGTTAAATGTGGGAGGGGGGGCACGCCCTCTCACACATTCTGATCGGTTGCGGCCTCAGGTCACTCGATGCCCACCTGGTTACGCCCGTTATGCTTGGCCGTATACAACCCCTTGTCCGCCGCCATGATCAGTTGTCGGCAATCGGTGCCTTGCACGGGCGTCATGGTCGACAGGCCGATGCTGATGGTCAGGCTGGAGCCTTCGGTCGGAGCGATATGGGGGATTTTCAGGGCCGCGACGGCCATGCGTAGCTTTTCCGCGACTAACCGCGCACCACCGGGCGAGGTGTTGGGCAGCACCAGGGCGAATTCTTCGCCGCCATAGCGCGCCGGCAAGTCCGAGGGGCGGCTGCTGGCTTCGCGGATGCTGGCGGCGACCTTGCGCAAGGCTTCGTCGCCTTCGACGTGGCCAAAGCTGTCGTTGTAGGTCTTGAAGAAATCCACATCGATCATCAGCAGCGACAACTGGGTCTGGTCGCGCAAGGCGCGGCGCCACTCCAGTTCCAGGTATTCGTCGAAGTGGCGGCGGTTGGACAGGCCGGTGAGGCCGTCGGAGTTCATCAGGCGCTGCAGCACCAGGTTGGTGTCCAGCAACTGTTGCTGGCTGACCCGCAGCGCGCGGTACGCCGCATCACGCTGCAACAAGGTCATGTACGAGCGCGAGTGGTAGCGAATACGCGCCACCAGTTCGATATTATCCGGCAGCTTGACCAGGTAATCATTGGCCCCGGCCGAGAACGCCGCGCTCTTGATCAGGGGGTCTTCCTTGGTGGAAAGCACAATGATCGGAATGTTTTGCGTGGCCGGGTGGTTGCGGTATTCGCGCACCAGGGTCAGGCCATCCAGGCCGGGCATCACCAGGTCCTGCAGGATCACCGTGGGCTTGATGCGGATCGCCTGGGCAATCGCCTGGTGCGGATCGGCACAGAAGTGGAAGTCGATGTTTTCTTCGTGGGCCAGGCCGCGTCGTACGGCTTCACCGATCATCGCCTGGTCATCGACCAGCAACACCATGGCGGCGTTTTCGTCGGTCTTGATGTCGTCGATCTGTAAGTCATTCATGTGCAGTCACCTGAATTACTGCCTGCAAACCAGCAGCCGGAGGTACGGATCATTTTGCAAACACCTCCAGCAATCGGGGCGCAATTCTATCCAATGGGCGAATTTCAACAGCAGCATCAATCGCCGCCGCCGCTTTGGGCATGCCATACACCGCCGAACTCTGCTGGTCCTGGGCGATGGTCAAATATCCTTGTTCACGCATCAATTTGAGGCCCTGGGCTCCGTCACGGCCCATGCCGGTCAGCAATACGCCGACGGCATCGCCATTCCAGTGGCTGGCGACGCTTTCGAAAAACACGTCGATGGACGGCCGGTAAATTTCGTTCACCGGCTCTGCGGTATAGGCCAGCGTGCCATTTTTCAACAGGCGTATATGGTGGTTGGTGCCGGCCAGCAGCACCACGCCGCTTTGTGGCGGCTCGCCTTCGCGTGCCAGGCGCACCGGCAGGCCGGAGGCGCTGCTCAACCACTCGGCCATACCGGCGGCGAACACCTGGTCCACATGCTGCACCAGCACAATGGCGGCGGGAAAGTCCCGGGGCAAGCCCTTGAGGAGGATTTCCAGGGCAGCCGGCCCACCGGCCGAGGAACCGATCGCCACCAGGCTCTGGCGTTTGCCGGTGCTGCGCGGGGTTGCGGTTTCGGCGCGTACGCGGCTGCCACGCTGGCCAATCAGCCAGCCAATATTGAGGATCTTGCGCAACAACGGCGCCGCCGCGTCCTTGGGGTTGCCCACGCCGAGCGCCGGTGTATCCACCACATCAAGGGCACCATGGCCCATGGCCTCGAACACACGGCTGACATTGGCCTGGCGGTCGACCGTGACGATCACGATCGCGCACGGGGTCTCGGCCATGATCCGCCGGGTGGCCTCCACACCGTCCATCACCGGCATGATCAGGTCCATCAGGATCAGGTCCGGCGTCAGTTCGGCGCAGCGCTGCACCGCTTCGAGGCCATTGCTGGCAACCCACACCACCTGGTGCGCGGGCTCGAAACTCAAGGCACGGCGCAGGGCTTCCACGGCCATGGGCATGTCATTGACGATCGCAATCCTCATGCCCGGGCCCCTCCAATCAGTTCCACCACGGCGTCCAACAGGGCGTCGTCGTGAAAGCTGGCTTTGGCCAAATAATAGTCGGCGCCAGCGTCCAGTCCCCGACGTCGGTCTTCTTCGCGATCCTTGTACGACACCACCATCACCGGCAACGATTGCAAGCGCGTGTCACGCCGCAGGAGTGTGACCAATTCAATACCGTCCATGCGAGGCATATCGATGTCAGTGATCAGCAGGTCGAAGTCTTCCGAGCGCAAGGCGTTCCAGCCGTCCATGCCATCGACCGCCACGGCCACTTCATAACCGCGATTGAGCAGCAATTTGCGTTGCAACTCGCGCACGGTGAGCGAGTCGTCGACCACCAGCACCCGCTTGCGTGGCGCTTCGGTGGCCTGCTGGCTGCGCCGGGCGATCCGCTCCAGGCGCCCGGTGTTGAGCAGTTTGTCCACCGAACGCAGCATGTCTTCGACATCGACGATCAAGACGACCGAGCCATCGTCCAGCAAGGCGCCGGCAGAAATATCCTGGACCTTGCCCAGGCGATCATCCAGCGGTAACACCACCAGGGTGCGCTCGCCGACAAAACGCTCCACGGCAATGCCGTACACCGCATCGCGCTCGCGAATCACCACCACCTTCAGGGTTTCGTCATTGCTTTGCCCCGGCGGGCGCTGCAGCAACTGGCTGGCCGCGACCAGGCCGACATGCCGGCCTTCGTGCCAGAAGTGCTGGCGCCCTTCCAGTTGCACAATGTCGTCGGGGGCCAGGTCGCACATGCGCTCGATGTGGGCCAGCGGAAAGGCATAGGCTTCTTCGCCGACTTCCACCACCAGGCTGCGCACCACCGACAGGGTCAACGGCACTTCGAGGTGGAAACGACTGCCCTGCCCCGGCGTCTGCTCCAGCACCACCGCCCCCCGCAATTGGCGCACCATATGCTGCACCGCGTCCAGGCCGACCCCGCGCCCGGACACCTCGGTGACCTTGTCCCGCAGGCTGAAGCCCGGCAGGAACAGGAACGTCAGCAGTTCTTCTTCGCTCAGGCGCAGGGCGGTCTCCAGCGGGGCCAGGTGCCGATCGACGATGGTGGCGCGCAGACGCTCGAGGTCGACGCCACTGCCGTCGTCGCTTAACTCCAGCACCAACAGCCCAGCCTGATGGGACGCGCGCAGGCGGATCAAGCCCTCTGCCGGCTTGCCCGCGAGCAGGCGCTGTTCGGGCAGTTCAATGCCATGGTCGACGGCATTGCGCAGCAGATGGGTCAGCGGCGCTTCGAGCTTTTCCAGCACGTCGCGGTCGACCTGGGTTTTTTCGCCCTCGATTTCCAGGCGCACCTGCTTGCCCAGGCTGCGGCCGAGGTCGCGCACCATGCGCACCTGCCCGGCCAGCACATCGGCAAACGGGCGCATGCGACAGGCCAACGCGGTGTCGTAGAGCACTTGGGCGCGTTGCCCGGCCTGCCAGCCGAACTCATCCAGCTCGGCGGTTTTTTCTGCGAGCAGGGCCTGGGCTTCACTCAACAGGCGCCGGGTGTCAGCCAGGGCTTCCAGGGCTTCGAGGGGCAAGCCGAGGGGCTTGAGGTGGCCATCGAGATGGTCCAGGGCGCGCGCACTGTTGCTCTGGATCCGCTTGAGGCGTTGCAGGCTGGCCAGGTAAGGCTTGAGCCGCTGGGTTTCCACCAGGGATTTGCTGGACAGGTCCAACAGGCTGTTCAGGCGCTCGGCGGTGACCCGCAAGACCCGCTCGCCCCCTTCGGTCATGCGTTTGTTGTGGCGCGGTGGCTCGCCGATAACAGGCGGCGCGGGCTCGGGTTCAGGCGGCAGCGCCTCGACCACAGGGGCGGGAACCGGTACCGGCTCCGGCGGTGGGGCGACTTTCGCCACGGGCTGCGACGGATCGAGCAAGCGCTCCATCAACGCCACATAGGCCTCGATATCTGCCGGCCCCACGGTGTTGCCCGGGGTGGCGATGCGCATCAGCAGGTCGGTGCCTTGCAGCAGCGCATCGATATGCTCGGGTTGCAGGTACAGGCGACTTTCCTGGGCGCTGACCAGGCAATCCTCCATGACATGCGCCACGCTGACCCCGGCGTCCACACCGACAATCCGCGCGGCCCCCTTGAGCGAGTGCGCGGCACGCATGCAGGCCTCGAGCTGGTCGGCTTGGGTCGGGTTGCGCTCCAGGGCCAGCAGGCCCGCGTTCAAGACCTGGGTCTGCGCATCGGCTTCCAGGCTGAACAGTTCCAGCAGCGAGGCATCACGCATCTGGTCGGGGGTCATGTGAGGCTCCGGGTCACGGCAGACAACAATTGCGCCTCATCCAGCCAACGCAGGCTGCGGCCTTTCCACTGCAACACCCCTTGGGTGAAGCGAGCGCTGGCCTGGGTGCCGGAGGCCGAGGCTGCCTTCAAGGTACGCTCATCGATGGCGTGGATGCCGTCGACTTCATCCACTGGCACCACCACCGGACCATCCTGCGCGGCGATGATCAACATGCGCGGCATGCTCCGCCCACCGCTAGCGCTGGTGCCGGCGGCGTCCAGGCCCAGCAGTTCCACCAGCGACAGGCACGCCACCAGCGCGCCGCGCACATTGGCCACACCGAGCAACGCCCGGGAGCGCTGGTGCGGCAGGGAGTGAATCGGTTGCAACGGCGCCACTTCCACCAGGCAACGGGTGGCGATACCCAGCCATTCTTCGCCGAGGCGGAACATCAGCAACGAACGGGTGACGATATCCTGATCGAGTTCGACCGCTGCCCGGCGGTGGTCGTCCTGTTGCAGGGCGTAGCGGTCCAGCAAGCGCGTGGCGGCGGCGGAGTACACCGCGCAGTTGCGGCAGTGAATATGATCGGCCAGCAGTGCGCAGGACTTGTCACCATGGATGCCGATACGGTTCCAGCAATCATCGATGGCCTGGGTGTCGGCCAGGGTCAGGTCCAGGCCGGCGGTGTCGAGTGCGTCAGGGCTACTCATCGTTTGGACTCACTGTCAGCTCGCTCACTACGGGCAGCACGCGCCTGCAAGCGGCGTGCCCCCGCGCTGTCGCCCTGGGATTCGAGTAACGCAGCCAGGTGCATCAAGGCCTGCGCGTGCTGCGGTTCCAGATACAAGGCTTTTCGATAATACCCCTGGGCTTCCAGGGCGCTGCCGGCCACATCACTGAGCAGCCCCAACCAGTAGAACACCTGGGCGACCGGTGGGTGGGCATTCAAATAACGTTCACAGGCCGCACGGGCCTCGGCGCTTTTGCCCTCGTTGGCCAGGGTGGCGATCTGGCTGAGCAAGTCACCGGCCTCGGATGGCGGCGCCTTGATCGGCACGCCATGGGGGCGAACCGTGCTGAAGGGGCGTGGCTTGAGCGGAATCGGCGCAGCACTGCGCGGCGGCGCCGGCATGGGCCTTGGCACAAAGGCCGGCTCCGGTTGGTCCGGCGCGCCCTGCCGACTGAAGGCGAACGACTGCGGCACCCCAATCGAGCGCATGCCATGGCGGCCCAGCAGGCTGCCCTCGGCCGGGCCGATAAACAGCACGCCGTCCACGTGGGTCAGGGCCTTGAGCACGTCGAACACTTGTTTTTGCGTCGGCTGGTCGAAATAGATCAGCAGGTTGCGACAGAACACAAAGTCGTAGCTGGGCTCATTCGCCAGCAATCCGGGGTCGAGCAGGTTGCCGACTTGCAGGCGTACCTGTTCGCGTACGCGGTCGGCGATATGGAACCCGTCGGCGTGCTCCACGAAGTGGCGCTCACGAAAGGCCAGGTCCCCTCCCCGAAAGGAGTTCTTGCCATACACGCCGCGCCGGGCACGCTCCACCGACAGCGGGCTGACGTCGATGCCTTGCACCTTGAATTGGTGCGGTGCCAGCCCGGCGTCGAGCAAGGCCATGGCGATCGAATAGGGCTCTTCGCCGGTGGAACACGGCAGGCTGAGGATGCGCAATGCGCGCATTTGCTTGATCTCGGCCAGGCGGGCGACCGCCAGCCGCGCCAGGGTCGCGAAGGATTCGGGGTAACGGAAAAACCAGGTTTCGGGGACGATTACTGCTTCGATCAGCGCTTGCTGTTCATCATGGGAACGTTGCAGGTGCTGCCAATATTCATCCGCCGTCTGCGCCTGGCTCACCTGGCTACGCTGGCGCACAGCGCGCTCGATGATCGCCTCGCCGACCGAAGCGACGTCCAGGCCGATGCGTTGCTTCAGGAACGCAAAAAACCGTGGGTCGTTGCTCATAGGCTTTGCTCGGCGGAAAACAGCAAGGCGCGCACTTCATCGGTGAGCAATTCGTTGACGCCGATCCACTGCATCAAGCCCAAGGCATCTTCACGCACCGGCCCCAGGTACGGCGCCGCGCGGTTGTCCAGGCCGTACGGCTTGAACTCCCCCAGGTCGCAACGCAGGGTGTCCGTGGCTTGTTCCAGGATCAGCCCCAGCCAGCGGGCCTGGAGCCAGGGTTCGGGCTGGTAATTGACCAACACCAAGCGTGTGCTGGTGCGGACCTGGGCCGGTTTGCCGAAGGCCAGGGCGCTCAGGTCGATAACCGGCACCATCGCGCCCCGATGGGCAAAGATGCCTGCGACCCACTGCGGTGCATGGGCGATGGGTTTGAGCAGCAGGCGCGGCAGCACCTCGGCCACCTCAGTGGCCCTGAGGGCATAACGCTCGTCACCGATGTGGAACACCAGGAACAAGGCCTTTTTCGCTGCCGGGACGGCGCCGCGTTTAGCCGCGAGGTCGCTCATCAGACTTTGAAACGCGACACGCCGCTGCGCAGACCGACCGCCACCTGGCTCAGCTCATCGATAGCAAAGCTGGCCTGGCGCAAGGACTCGACGGTCTGGCTGCTGGCATCGCCCAGTTGCACCAGGGCGTGGTTGATCTGCTCGGCACCCGTGGCCTGGGCCTGCATGCCTTCGTTGACCATCAACACCCGCGGCGCCAGGGCCTGCACCTGATGGATGATCTGCGAGAGTTGTTCGCCCACTTGCTGCACTTCGAACATGCCCCGGCGCACTTCTTCGGAGAACTTGTCCATGCCCATCACCCCGGCGGACACCGCCGACTGAATCTCGCGCACCATCTGTTCGATATCGTAGGTGGCCACGGCGGTCTGGTCGGCCAGGCGCCGTACCTCGGTGGCCACCACGGCAAAGCCCCGACCGTACTCACCGGCTTTCTCGGCCTCGATGGCCGCGTTGAGGGACAACAGGTTGGTCTGGTCGGCGACCTTGACGATCGTCACGACCACCTGGTTGATGTTGCCGGCCTTCTCATTGAGGATCGCCAGCTTGGCGTTGACCAGGTCGGCGGCGCCCATCACCGAGTGCATGGTCTCTTCCATGCGCGCCAGGCCCTGCTGGCCGGAACCGGCGGCGACCGAAGCCTGGTCGGCAGCCGTGGACACTTCGGTCATGGTACGGACCAGGTCCTTGGAGGTGGCCGCGATCTCCCGCGAAGTGGCGCCGATTTCGGTGGTGGTTGCCGCGGTTTCAGTGGCTGTGGCCTGCTGCTGCTTGGAGGTAGCGGCAATCTCGGTGACCGAGGTGGTGACCTGCACCGACGAACGCTGTGCCTGGGCAACCAGGGCAGTCAGCTCGGTCATCATGTCGTTGAAGCCGGTCTCCACCTCGCCGAACTCGTCCTTGCGCGCCAGGTTCAGGCGTTTGCTGAGGTCACCGGTACGCATGACGCCGAGGATCTCGACGATGCGGTGCATCGGCGCCATGATCGCGCGCATCAACAACAGGCCACACAGGCCGGCGGCGAGGATGGCAACGATCAGCGACACCGCCATGCTGATCTTGGCGGACAGCACCGCGTCGTCGATGGCCGCCGTGGCCCGGTCGGATACGTCCTTGTTTTCAGTGATGATGTCGTTGAGCTTCATGCGCCCTTCGGTCCAGATCGGCGTCAATTGCTCTTCAAGCAACACGTTCGCCCCCGGCAGGTCGTTGGCCTCAATCCGAGCCAGCACCTCGGCCAGCGCTTTGTTGTAGTTGATGTGCGACGCCTTGAAGTTATCGAACTCCATGCGGTCAGCCTGGCCATGAACGGTTTTTTCATAGCTGGCCATCAGCAGTTCAATGCGCGTTTCGAAAGACTTGTAGTCGGTCTTGTCGGAACTGGTGAGGGTCTTTTCGTCGCGCAAGCCAATGATGTCGACAGTCAGCAAATAGCTGTCGACCCACGCGCTGCGAATCATCGAACTGAGGTAAACCCCGGGGACCGCATCGTCGCGGACCGATTCCTGGCTGGCTTCGATCTTCAGCAACCGTGAGTAGGACACCACGACCATCAGCAGCATTATCGCGATAATGACCGCAAAGCTCGCCAAAATTCGCTGGCGCAAGGTCCAATTCTTCACAGTATTTCCTCGAAGGGCCATTCAAATGGAGGGGAGTATAGCTGAGCAGAAGCCCTCATTTATCAATGGGTTTTGATGTGGCGCGCGCAGAACGTAAAAAAAAACCTGTGGGAGGGGGCTTGCTCCCGATAGCGGTGGTTCAGTTGAAGTCTCTACAAACGGGGGCAGCGCCATCGGGAGCCAGCCACCCCTGTTCAAACATAAAATAAGTTATTGATTTTAAATAATTAAAATCTTGCTTAAACGACCGTATTTTTGTGGCGAGCGAGCGGTTGTGGCGAGCAGGCCTGTTGTGGCGAGCGGGCTTGCCCCGCGTTGGGCTGCGAAGCAGCCCCAAAACCAGGCACAGTGGTGTGTCAGTTAAAAATACATCGCCTGTAATGGGGCCGCTTCGCGCCCCAACGCGGGGCAAGCCCGCTCGCCACAACAAGCCCGCTTGCCACAACAGGCCCGCTCGCCACAACAGGCCCGCTCGCCACGACAAGCCTGCTCTCTACAGGGAGTCCAGTAGAAGAGGGAGTGGGCCCTTCTACAGGTTTAACGACGTACGCCTTGTATCTACGAGTTGAGTCTCACCTGTTTTTCCAACTCAACCTTCAAGCCAGGCTCAAGCTTCAATTGGCGCGCCAACTCATCCAGATATGCCTTCTCCATAAAGTTTTCCTCATCCACCAGCATCACACTGGCGATGTACATCTCGGCGGCCATTTCCGGGGTGCTGGCGGCACGGGCCACATCGGCCGGGTCCAGGGGTTTGTTCAGCTCGGCATGCAGCCAGCTTTGCAATTCGCGGTCGTTGTCCAGCTTGGTGAATTCCCCTTCGATCAGCGCGCGCTCGCGTTCATCTACATGACCGTCGGCCTTGGCGGCCGCCACCAATGCCTTGAGGATACCCTGGCTGTGTTGTTCGACCTGGGCCGGTGGCAGGCGGTCGATGGTCTGCGGCTCGCCTTGGGGCGCGCTGGCCTGCTGCGCTTGCCAGTTGCCGTAGGCTTTGTAGGCAATCACACCCAGCGCCGCCAGCCCGCCATAGGTCAGGGCCTTGCCGCCGAATTTGCGCGCTTTCTTGTTACCCAGTAACAACCCCATGGCCCCGGCCGCCAGGGCGCCGCCGCCCGCGCCGCCGAGCAGGCTGCCGAGCCCGCCACCGCCGAGCAACCCGCCAAGGGCACCTTTGTCGTCCGACTTGCGCTGGCCGCTGGCCTTGTTCTGCAACATGTCCTGGCCAGACTTGAGCAACTGATCGAGCAATCCACGGGTATTCATTCGTAGCCTCCAGACACTAGGGTTCATAGGACCAATAGGCCCCCAGCGTAAAACTAAGTGCCAAAAACCCCCGATCTAGAGTGCTTCCAGATGTAACGCGGCTATCCTTCGGTTAAATCGATATACACTCGAGAAAATCGATAAAAACACCCCACTGGTAATTCCAGCATGATGACCTTGCGTCAAATCCGCCATTTCATCGCCGTGGCCGAGACCGGCTCGATCTCCGCGGCCGCGCAGACCGCGTTCATTTCCCAGTCCACACTGACCCTGGCGATCCAGCAACTGGAGCAGGAAATCGGCGTCAACCTGTTCAACCGCCACGCCAAGGGCATGACCCTGACCCACCAGGGTCATCAGTTCCTGCGCCAGGCGCACTTGATCCTGGCCACCGTCGACAACGCCAAGCGCAGCCTGCAACAGAGCACCGACCAGGTCGCCGGACAATTGATCATCGGCGTGACCAGCCTGGTGGCCGGCTACTACCTGGCCGACCTGCTCACCCGTTTCCAACGCGCCTACCCCAATGTGGAAATCCGCGTAATGGAAGACGAGCGCCCGTACATCGAGCATTTGCTGGTCAGCGGCGAGATCGATGTGGGGGTGCTGATCCTCTCCAACCTCGAAGACCGCCACGCCCTGCAGACCGAAGTGCTCACCCACTCGCCCCACCGCCTGTGGCTGCCGGCGCAACATCCACTGCTGGAGCACGACAGCATCAACCTCGCCGATGTCGCGCGCGAGCCGTTGATTCAGTTGAACGTCGATGAAATGGGCCACAACGCCCAACGCCTATGGGCCGGTGCCGGGCTGCATCCGCGCGTGACCCTGCGCACGGCATCCACCGAAGCGGTGCGCAGCCTGGTGGCGGCGGGCCTGGGTGTGTCGATCCAGCCGGATATGACGTACCGCCCCTGGTCCCTGGAAGGCGACATTATTGAAGCGCGACCCATCGCCGACCTCAGCCAGACCCTTGACGTCGGCCTGGCCTGGCGCCGCGGCACGGCGCGACCGGCGCTGGTCGATCCGTTCCTGACCGTCGCGCGTGAGCAGCCACACCCGCGCAAGCCATCTATTTAATCGAATGCGGCATTCAGTATTTAGTATTTGTTGACCTCGCGCTTGACCTCTAGTCTCTGTTCATCCCCTAAGAGAAAGGTCAGGCCCTCGTAAGAGAACGCCCATGGCCACACAAGAAAAGAGATCGCGAAAAATGTCCGGCGCGCCCACCCCGCTGCTCACTGCGTTGCTGATCGACGGCGAACTGGTCCAGGGCCAGGGTTTTGCCGAGCCGATCCTCAACCCGGCCACCGGCGAAGTACTCACCCAGATCGCCGAAGCCAGCGCCGAGCAGGTCGAAAGCGCCATCCTCGCCGCCCACCGGGCGTTTGCCGGCTGGTCGCGGACCACGCCGCAGCAGCGGTCGAACATCCTGCTGGGCATTGCCGAAGCCATCGAGAAACAGGCCGACTACCTGGCCCGCCTCGAATCCCTGAACTGCGGCAAGCCGTTGCACCTGGCGCGCCAGGATGACTTGAGCGCCACCGTCGATGTGTTCCGCTTCTTCGCCGGGGCCGTGCGGTGCCAGACCGGCCAGCTCAGCGGCGAATACCTGCCAGGCTACACCAGCATGGTGCGGCGTGATCCGATTGGCGTCGTTGCCTCCATCGCGCCATGGAATTACCCGCTGATGATGGCCGCGTGGAAGATCGCCCCTGCGCTCGCCGCGGGTAATACATTGGTATTCAAGCCCTCGGAACACACGCCACTGTCGATCCTCGCCCTTGCCCCCGTCCTTAAAGCGCTGCTGCCACGCGGGGTGATCAATATTCTGTGTGGCGGCGGCGAAGGGGTGGGCAGCCATCTGGTCAGCCACCCGAAGGTGCGCATGGTGTCACTGACCGGCGACATCGTCACCGGGCAGAAAATCCTCCAAGCCGCGTCCAAAACCCTGAAACGCACGCACCTGGAATTGGGCGGCAAGGCGCCGGTGATCGTGTGCAACGACGCCGACTTGCAAGCCGTGGTCGAGGGCGTGCGCGCCTACGGTTACTACAACGCTGGCCAGGATTGCACTGCGGCATGCCGCATCTACGCCCAGGCGGGCATTCACGACAAACTGGTCGCCGACCTCGGCGCCGCCGTCAGCAGCCTGCGCTTTGCGGGCAAGCGCGATGCCGACAACGAACTCGGCCCGCTGATCAGTACGCGCCAGCGCGACCGCGTCGCCAGTTTTGTCGAACGCGCCCTCGGCCAACCGCATATCGAGCGGATCACCGGCGCCGCCGTGCATTCCGGCGCAGGCTTTTATTACCAGCCGACCTTGCTCGCCGGCTGTAAGCAGCACGATGAAATCGTCCAGCGCGAAGTGTTCGGCCCCGTGGTCACGGTGACGCGCTTCGAGGAGCTGGAACAGGCGGTGGATTGGGCCAATGATTCGGAATACGGCCTGGCCTCCTCCGTGTGGACCCAGAACCTGGACAAGGCCATGCAAGTGGCGGCGCGCCTGCAATACGGCTGCACCTGGATCAACAGCCATTTCATGCTGGTCAGCGAAATGCCCCACGGCGGCTTGAAGCGCTCGGGGTATGGGAAAGATCTGTCCAGTGATTCGCTACAGGACTACAGCGTGGTGCGCCACATCATGGCGCGCCACGGCCAGCACCTTTAAAACAACAACTAAGCTCATGCGTCACCGGTTGCACAAAACTGCCCCGACCATAATTAAAGAAGAGGGAACCCCCATGTCCGCGCACAAGACCGCACTGCTCAGTGCCCTGACCACCGCGCTGCTGACGAGCGTCAGTCTCCACGCCGCCGAGCCGCTCAAGGCGGTGGGTGCTGGTGAAGGCCAGTTGGATATCGTCGCCTGGCCCGGCTATATCGAACGTGGCGAGAGCGACAAAGCCTACGATTGGGTCACAGGTTTCGAGAAAGAAACCGGCTGCAAGGTCAATGTGAAAACCGCCGCCACTTCTGACGAAATGGTCAGTTTGATGGCCAAGGGCGGTTACGACCTGGTCACCGCGTCGGGCGATGCGTCGCTGCGGTTGATCGTCGGCAAGCGTGTGCAGCCGATCAACACCGCGTTGATCCCCAACTGGAAGAGCATCGACCCGCGCCTGAAAGATGCGCCGTGGTACGTGGTCGGCCAGCAAACCTACGGCACGCCGTACCAATGGGGCCCGAACGTGTTGATGTACAACACCAACGTGTTCAAGACAGCACCCACCAGTTGGAGCGTGCTCTTCGAGGCGCAGAACCTGCCGGACGGCAAGCCGAACAAAGGTCGCGTGCAGGCGTATGACGGCCCGATCTACATCGCCGATGCGGCGCTGTACCTCAAGTCGACCAAGCCGGAACTGGGCATCCAGAGCCCGTATGAGCTGACCGAAACCCAGTACAAGGCCGTGCTTGAGCTGTTACGCGCCCAGCAACCACTGATCCACCGCTACTGGCACGACACCACCGTGCAGATGAGTGACTTCAAGAACGAAGGCGTGGTGGCCTCCAGCGCCTGGCCTTATCAGGTCAACGGCCTGGTCAACGAGAAGCAGCCGATCGCCTCGACTATTCCCAAGGAAGGCGCCACCGGCTGGGCCGACACCACCATGTTGCACAGCGAGGCCAAGCACCCGAACTGCGCCTACAAGTGGATGGACTGGTCGCTGCAGCCGAAGGTCCAGGGCGATGTCGCGGCCTGGTTCGGCTCGCTGCCGGCGGTGCCGGCGGCCTGCACCGGCAGCGAACTGCTGGGTGCCGAGGGTTGCAAGACCAACGGCTTCGACCAGTTCGACAAGATCGCCTTCTGGAAAACCCCGCAGGCTGAAGGCGGCAAGTTCGTGCCGTACAGCCGCTGGACCCAGGACTACATCGCGATCATGGGCGGCCGCTGAGGCTTCCCAGACAACATAGGTCTCCTGTGGGAGGGGGCTTGCCCCCGATTGCGATGTGTCAGCCAACCTATCTGTCACTGAACCACCGCTATCGGGGGCAAGCCCCCTCCCACATTGACCGCATTCATAGATGTTTTGATTTTTCAGAAGTCCAGGCCGGGCCGCTGCGACGACCCGCGCCTTTTGGGAGCACCGCACCATGACGCTTGCAGTCCAATTCACCCACGTCTCCCGGCAGTTCGGCGAAGTGAAAGCCGTTGACCGGGTTTCCATCGATATCCAGGACGGCGAGTTCTTTTCCATGCTCGGCCCTTCCGGCTCCGGCAAGACCACTTGCCTGCGCCTGATTGCCGGGTTCGAGCAGCCGAGCGCAGGCTCGATCCGTATTCACGGCGAGGAAGCCGCGGGCTTGCCGCCGTATCAGCGCGACGTCAATACCGTGTTCCAGGATTACGCGCTGTTCCCCCATATGAACGTGCTCGACAACGTGGCCTATGGCCTGAAAGTCAAAGGCGTGGGCAAGCCCGAACGCCTCGAGCGCGCCGAAGAAGCCCTGGCCATGGTCGCCCTCGGTGGCTATGGCGAGCGCAAGCCGGTGCAACTCTCCGGCGGGCAACGCCAGCGCGTGGCCCTTGCCCGCGCCCTGGTCAATCGCCCGCGCGTATTGTTGCTGGACGAACCCCTGGGTGCGCTCGACCTCAAGCTGCGCGAGCAGATGCAAAGCGAGCTGAAAAAGCTGCAACGCCAACTGGGCATCACCTTTATCTTCGTCACCCACGACCAGACCGAAGCCCTGTCGATGTCTGACCGCGTGGCCGTGTTCAATAAGGGTCGCATCGAGCAGGTGGATACGCCGCGCAATCTCTATATGAAGCCGGCCACCGTGTTCGTCGCCGAGTTCGTCGGCACCTCCAACGTGATTCGCGGTGAACTGGCCCAGCGCCTCAGCGGCAGTGCGCAGCCGTTCTCGATCCGCCCGGAACACGTGCGGTTCGCCGAAGGCCCGTTGGGGGCTGGCGACGTGGAAATCAGCGGCCTGTTGCATGACATTCAGTACCAGGGCAGCGCCACCCGCTATGAATTGAAACTGGAAAACGGCCAGGCGCTGAACATCAGCCAGGCCAACAACCAGTGGCTGGACATCAGCAGCGGCCATCAGGTCGGCCAGCCCATCACCGCCCGTTGGGCGCGGGGAGCCATGACTCCGCTGACCGATATCGCAGGCGAGGTCTGACATGAGCCTGGCCCTTTCCCAACCACCGATGCGCAGGTTTTCCAACCTGCTGTACCGCAAGCCCAACCTTTACCTGGCGATGCTGCTGGTGCCGCCGCTGATCTGGTTCGGCGCGATCTACCTGGGTTCGTTGTTGACCCTGCTGTGGCAAGGCTTTTATACCTTTGACGACTTCACCATGGCGGTCACCCCGGACCTGACCCTGGCCAACTTCGCCGCGCTGTTCCAGCCGTCGAACTTCGACATCATCCTGCGCACCCTGAGCATGGCGATCGTGGTGTCGATCGCCAGCGCGATAGTGGCCTTCCCGATTGCCTACTACATGGCGCGCTACACCACGGGCAAGACCAAGGCGTTCTTCTACATCGCGGTAATGATGCCCATGTGGGCCAGCTATATCGTCAAGGCCTATGCCTGGACCTTGCTGCTGGCCAAGGGCGGTGTGGCGCAGTGGTTCGTGCAGCACCTGGGCCTGGAGCCGGTGTTGCAGTTCGTGCTGGGCATTCCCGGCGTAGGCGGCAGCACCTTGAGCACCTCACACCTGGGCCGGTTCATGGTGTTCGTCTATATCTGGTTGCCGTTCATGATCCTGCCGATCCAGGCCTCGCTGGAGCGTTTGCCACCGTCGCTGCTGCAAGCCTCGGCCGATCTGGGCGCCAAGCCGCGCCAGACGTTCATGCAGGTGATCTTGCCGCTGTCGGTGCCGGGGATTGCCGCCGGTTCGATCTTCACGTTTTCGCTGACCCTGGGCGATTTCATCGTGCCGCAACTGGTCGGCCCACCGGGTTACTTCGTCGGCGGCATGGTGTATGCCCAGCAAGGCGCCATCGGCAATATGCCCATGGCCGCGGCGTTCACCCTGGTGCCGATCGTGCTGATCGCGGTGTACTTGTCCATCGTCAAACGCCTGGGGGCCTTCGATGCACTCTGAGAAATCATCACTCGGCTTGAAGATTGCAGCCTGGGGCGGCCTGGTGTTCCTGCACTTTCCGATCCTGATCATCTTCCTTTACGCCTTCAACACCGAAGAAGCCGCGTTCAGCTTCCCGCCCCAGGGCTTTACCCTGAAGTGGTTCAGCGTGGCCTTCGCCCGGCCCGACGTGCTGGACGCGATCAAGCTGTCGCTGCAAATTGCAGGCATCGCCACCCTGATCGCCATGGTGCTCGGCACGCTCGCGTCGGCCGCCCTGTATCGCCGTGAGTTCTTTGGCAAGCAAGGCGTGTCGTTGATGCTGATCCTGCCGATTGCACTGCCGGGGATCATCACCGGTATCGCCCTGCTGGCAACGTTCAAGACCCTGGGCATCGAGCCGGGGATGTTCACCATCATCGTCGGCCATGCGACCTTCTGCGTGGTGATCGTCTACAACAACGTCATCGCCCGCCTGCGCCGCACCTCCCACAGCCTGATCGAAGCGTCGATGGACCTGGGCGCCGACGGCTGGCAGACCTTCCGCTACATCATCATGCCCAACCTCGGCTCGGCGCTGCTGGCCGGCGGCATGCTGGCGTTTGCGCTGTCGTTCGACGAAATCATCGTCACCACCTTCACCGCCGGGCACGAGCGCACCTTGCCGCTGTGGCTGCTCAACCAGCTCAGTCGCCCACGGGATGTACCGGTGACCAACGTGGTGGCGATGCTGGTGATGATCGTGACGATGTTCCCGATTCTGGGGGCCTATTACCTGACGCGCGGCGGTGAAAGCGTGGCCGGTAGTGGCGGTAAATAACTTTTTTATTGAAGGCACCGCGCTCAAATGTGGGAGGGGGCTTGCTCCCGATGGCGGTACATCAGCCCCCTCCCACATGTGAACCCGGTTCTTTCAGTGACATAACAATAGTGTTGAGGAGGACTGAACCATGCAAACCAAACTCTTGATCAACGGCCACCTGGTCGAAGGCGAAGGCCCGATCCAAGCCATCTTCAACCCGGCACTCGGCCGCGTGCTGGTGGAAATCAAGGAAGCCAGCGAAGCCCAGGTCGACGCCGCCGTGCGCGCCGCCGATGCGGCCTTTGAAAGCTGGTCGCAGACCGCGCCCAAGGATCGTTCGCTGTTGCTGCTCAAACTGGCGGACGTGATCGAAGCCCATGGCGAAGAGCTGGCCAAGCTGGAATCGGACAACTGCGGCAAGCCTTACAGCGCGACGCTGAACGACGAGATCCCGGCGATTGCCGACGTGTTTCGTTTCTTCGCCGGCGCCAGCCGCTGCATGAGCGGTTCGGCCGGCGGCGAATACCTGCCCGGCCACACCTCGATGATCCGCCGCGACCCGGTGGGCGTGATCGCCTCCATCGCGCCGTGGAACTACCCGCTGATGATGGTCGCCTGGAAGATCGCCCCGGCCCTCGCTGCGGGTAATACCGTAGTGCTCAAGCCATCGGAACAAACCCCGCTGACCGCGCTGCGCCTGGTCGAGCTCGCCTCGGAGATATTCCCGGCCGGCGTACTCAACCTGGTTTTCGGTCGTGGGCCTACCGTGGGCAACCCACTGGTGACTCACCCGAAAGTGCGCATGGTGTCGTTGACCGGCTCCATCGCCACCGGCGCGAATATCATCGCCAGCACTGCTGACAACGTGAAGCGCATGCACATGGAACTGGGGGGCAAGGCCCCGGTGATCATCTTCAATGACGCCGATATCGATGCCGCCGTCGAGGGCATTCGCACCTTCGGTTTCTATAACGCGGGCCAGGATTGCACGGCCGCCTGCCGCATTTATGCGCAGGCCGATATCTACGACGCCTTTGTCGAAAAGCTCGGCGCCGCCGTCGCCAGCATCAAGTACGGCTTGCAGGATGACCCCAGCACCGAGCTGGGCCCGCTGATCACCGCACAGCACCGCGACCGTGTCGCCGGGTTTGTCGAACGCGCCATGGCGCAGCCGCATATTCGCCTGGTCACCGGCGGCAAGGCGGTCGAAGGCAACGGTTTCTTCTTTGAACCGACGGTGTTGGCTGATGCGCAGCAGGATGACGAGATCGTGCGCCGTGAAGTGTTCGGGCCGGTGGTGTCGGTGACCAAGTTCACCGATGAGGCGCAGGTGCTGGGCTGGGCCAATGATTCGGACTACGGTCTGGCGTCATCCGTATGGACGGCCGATGTGGGGCGCGCCCATCGCCTGGCCGCTCGTTTGCAATACGGCTGCACCTGGGTGAACACCCACTTCATGCTCGTCAGCGAAATGCCCCACGGCGGCCAGAAGCTGTCGGGGTATGGCAAAGACATGTCCATGTATGGGTTGGAGGACTACACCACGGTTCGCCATGTGATGTTCAAGCACTGATCCATGCCCAAACGCTTTAACGCTTTAACGCTTTAACGCTTTAACGCTTTAACGCTTTAACGCTTTAATTGTAGGAGCGAGCTTGCTCGCGAAGAACGTCAACGATAACGCGGACATTCTGATTGACCGCGGTGCTCTTGCGTTCTTCGCGAGCAAGCTCGCTCCTACAGTTGAAACACCTACAGCGATAAAACCCAGGTTTCCCCCATGGACATCACCCACCGCGACGTCCTCAACGACGTCGCCATCTCCCTCCCCCGGTTAGAGATGTAAACGATGTCCCCGGTTTATACCGGTTGCTCCCTCCCACCTTTGGATCTTCATAATGGTTGGGTAATGTGTTCACTCACAGCCCGGAAATGTCTTGTTTCATATGCGGCGCCATCACCCCGATATCAATCATTTTTCCTACGTCATAGAACCGCTTAAGCTATCCGGCGTCTGTTTAATGTCCGTTGCGTTTGGTCGAAGGCATGTCCGAACCGTTATTTTTGATCCGTTACGTGCCAGGAACGGCGCTGGATTTGCTCACGACAGGTTGTGTCTATGCACCGCAGGAATTTGCTTAAAGCATCCATGGCCATTGCGGCTTACACCGGATTGTCAGCCAGTGGCCTGCTGGCCGCGCAGGCCTGGGCCGGGAACCGTGCCGCCGACGGCAAGGCCGTGGCGTTCGATTTCGAAACGCTGAAGGCCCAGGCCAAACAGCTCGCCGGGACCGCATATAAAGACACCAAACAGGTGCTGCCGCCGACACTGGCGACCATGACCCCGCAGAATTTCAATGCCATCGGCTACGACGGCAAGCATTCGCTGTGGAAGGAGTTGAACGGCCAATTGGACGTGCAGTTCTTCCACGTTGGCATGGGCTTCAAGACGCCGGTGCGCATGCACAGTGTCGACCCGAAGACCCGGGAAGCCCGCGAAGTGCATTTCCGCCCTTCGCTGTTCAACTATGAAAAAACCACGGTCGACACTCAGCAACTGACCGGCGACCTGGGCTTCTCTGGCTTCAAGCTGTTCAAGGCACCGGAACTGGATCGCCACGACGTGCTGTCGTTTCTCGGCGCCAGCTACTTCCGCGCGGTGGATTCCACCGGCCAGTACGGCCTTTCCGCACGAGGCCTGGCGATTGATACCTACGCGAAAAAGCGCGAGGAGTTCCCCGACTTTACGCAGTTCTGGTTCGAAACCCCGGACAAGGACGCCACGCGTTTCGTGGTCTACGCCCTGCTCGACTCGCCGAGTGCCACCGGCGCCTATCGCTTTGATATCGACTGCCAGGCCAACCAGGTGGTGATGGCCATCGACGCCAATATCAATGCGCGCACCGCCATCGAACAACTGGGTATCGCGCCGATGACCAGCATGTTCAGTTGCGGCACCCACGAACGGCGCATGTGCGACACCATCCACCCGCAAATCCACGACTCGGACCGCCTGGCGATGTGGCGTGGCAATGGCGAGTGGATTTGCCGCCCATTGAACAACCCGGCCAAGCTGCAATTCAACGCCTTCGCCGACACCGACCCGAAAGGTTTCGGCCTGGTGCAGACCGACCATGAGTTCGCCAGCTACCAGGACACCGTGGACTGGTACAGCAAGCGCCCAAGCCTGTGGGTCGAACCCACCACCGCCTGGGGCGAAGGCTCGATCGACCTGCTGGAAATCCCGACCACCGGCGAAACCCTCGACAATATCGTGGCCTTCTGGACGCCGAAAAAACCCGTGGCGGCCGGCGATTCGCTCAATTATGGCTACAAACTGTACTGGAGCGCCCTGCCGCCGGTGAGCACGCCGCTGGCGCAAGTCGATGCGACTCGTTCCGGCATGGGCGGTTTCACCGAAGGGTGGGCACCGGGCGAGCATTACCCGCCAGTTTGGGCACGCCGTTTCGCCGTGGACTTCAAGGGCGGCGGCCTGGATCGCCTGCCACCCGGCACCGGTATCGAGCCCGTGGTCACCTGTTCCCATGGTGAAGTGAAAGACTTCAGCGTGCTGGTGCTCGACAACATCAAGGGCTACCGCATTCTGTTCGACTGGTACCCGACCAGCGACAGCGTGGAGCCGGTGGAACTGCGCTTGTTTATCCGCACCCAGGACCGCACCTTGAGCGAAACCTGGCTGTACCAGTACTTCCCGCCGGCACCGGACCAGCGTAAGTACACATGATGCGTTGACTTGAACATGGGCGCGGGCTTGCTCACCGCAGCAAGCCCGCCCCCATGTTCAGCGGCGAATCAGAACCGCGACACGCTCTTCATCGCGCCAATCAGATACCGCATCGCCACCTGATCGCTTTCGGTCAGGGCGCGATACTGCGCCAGTAATTCAGCTTCATCGGAACTCAACCTTTGGGCGCGCAAGTACACCCTGCGGGTCAGAAAAGACACCACCACACCGGCTACACCATAGGACTTGGCCATGGACTGTTTCTCCTGATATCGATCAAAACTCCGTGTGCCCATTACCCGCCTCCCGTGAAGCGCAATGCTTCGGCAGACAAACCGGCTGACTCCCTGGGCCAGGAATCAGACTTACCCTAAGCGTAGAAACAATCTCGTGACGTGTGGGATTTTTTTAGAGTATTCACTTAAATAATTGGGTCAGGAATAAATACCTACAGCCCTGTCCCACAGTTGCGGGCAAAAAAAAACCCACCGGGCCAGGGTGGGTTTTGTGAGCGCGGATGAAGGCTCAATCCCTGAGATCAGACTCATGAATCGGCTGGTCGCGATGAGTCGCCCGTTGGTACTGGGCCGGCCAGATTGCCTTGCGCCCACCGAGATCATCGTCGGCATGCAGCGGCCAGTACGGGTCACGCAGCAGTTCACGGGCGAGGAAGATGATATCGGCCTGGCAGGTGCGCAGGATGTGCTCGGCCTGGGCCGGTTCGGTGATCATGCCGACGGTGCCGGTGGCGATGCCCGACTCTTTGCGCACACGCTCGGCGAAGCGTGTCTGGTAGCCCGGCCCCGTGGGGATCTCGGCATTGGCGGCGGTGCCACCGGAGGACACGTCGATCAGGTCCACGCCCAGGTCTTTGAGGCGACGCGCCAGTTCCACGGTTTCATCCGGGTTCCAGCCGTCTTCCACCCAGTCGGTGGCCGAAACCCGCACAAACAACGGCAGCTCCTGGGGCCAGGCTTCGCGCACCGCTTCGGTCACTTGCAGCACCAGGCGGATACGGTTTTCAAAGGACCCGCCGTATTGGTCCTGACGCTGGTTGCTGATGGGCGACAGAAATTGATGTAACAGGTAACCATGCGCCGCGTGGATTTCCACCACCTCGAAACCCGCGGTCAACGCACGCTTGGCGGCGGCGACAAAGTCGCTGATCACTTGCTGGATCTGAGCGTCATCCAGTTGCCGGGGTTGCGTGTGGTTCGGGTCAAAGGCAATCGGCGACGGCCCCACCGGCACCCAGCCGCCGTCTTCCGGCTTGACGCTGCCATGCTTGCCGATCCACGGCCGATGGGTGCTGGCCTTGCGCCCGGCGTGGGCCAGTTGAATGCCGGCCACCGCGCCCTGGGCGGCGATAAAGCGGGTGATGCGTTGCAAGGGTGCGATCTGTTCATCGTTCCACAAGCCCAGGTCTTGGGCGGTGATACGGCCATCGGCGGTGACCGCGGTGGCTTCGGTAAAAATCAGCCCGGCGCCGCCGACGGCACGACTGCCAAGGTGGACGAGGTGCCAGTCATTAGCCAGGCCATCGACACAGGAGTATTGGCACATCGGCGACACGGCAATGCGATTGAGCAGGGTCAATTGGCGCAGGGTATAGGGTTCGAGCAGCTGACTCATGGCGCACCTCTTCTTGGCTTTTGGGCACTTCTGTAGGAGCGAGCTGGCTCGCGAAAGCCTCATAGACACCGCGTTTATCGAGGATCGAGGCGTTACCGTTAACGTTTTTCGCGGGCAAGCCCGCTCCTACACAACAGTGCTTAGAGCCTAGTCGACAACGCTGGATTGCACAGGGTTCAGAAACGAAAACGGGAGCCGATTGCCGGCTCCCGTGGTGCGGCCTCTTACATTTCGACCTGGGTGCCCAGCTCGATCACCCGGTTGACCGGGAGCTTGAAGAAACGCAGGTTGCCGTTGGCGTTCTTCAACATGAACGCGAACAAGCCCTCGCGCCAGCGCGCCATGCCTTTGATCCGCGAGGCGATGACCGTTTCGCGGCTGAGGAAGTACGTGGTGCGCATCGGGCTGAAATCCAGCTCGTCCAGATGGCACAGTTTCAACGCTTCAGGCACGTCCGGCTCATCGGTAAAGCCGAAGTGCAGGATCACGCGGAAGAAACCTTCGCCATAGGCATCCACCTCGAAGCGCCGTGCGGCCGGCACCCGCGGAATATCCTCATAGACCACCGTCAGCAACACCACCTGCTCGTGCAGCACCTGGTTATGCAGCAGGTTGTGCAACAGCGCGTGGGGCACGGCGTCGGGCCGTGCGGTGAGGAACACCGCGGTGCCCTGCACACGATGGGGCGGTTGCACACGGATGCTGCCGATAAAGATCGGCAGTGGCAGGCCGCCTTCGTCGAGGCGATCCATCAGCAGTTCCTTGCCGCGTTTCCACGTGGTCATCAGGATAAACAACACGATCCCCGCCAACACCGGGAACGCACCGCCCTGGACGATTTTCGGCACGTTGGCGGCGAAGAACAGGCCGTCCACCAGCAGGAAACCGATCAATACCGGAATCGCCAGCAGCGGTGGCCACTTCCACAGCAACAGCATCACCGCCGACACCAGGATACTGGTGATCAGCATGGTGCCGGTCACCGCGACACCGTAGGCGGAAGCCAGGGCATTGGAGGACTCGAAGCCCAGTACCAGCAGAATCACACCCACCATCAACGACCAGTTCACAGCACCAATGTAGATCTGGCCTTGCTCGGCGCTGGAGGTGTGCTGGATGTGCATACGGGGGATGTAGCCCAACTGGATCGCCTGGCGAGTCAGGGAGAACGCACCGGAAATCACGGCCTGGGACGCAATCACCGTCGCCAGGGTCGACAGCACCACCAGCGGAATCAACGCCCAGCTCGGCGCCAGCAGGTAGAACGGGTTGCGCGCCGCTTCGGGGTTTTCCAGCAACAACGCGCCCTGGCCGAAATAGTTGAGCACCAGCGCCGGCAGCACAAGGGCGAACCAGGCACGGGCGATGGGCTTGCGCCCGAAGTGGCCCATGTCAGCGTACAGCGCCTCGGCACCGGTCAAGGCCAGCACCACAGCGCCGAGAATCGCCACGCCCATGCCGGGGTGGACGACAAAGAAGCGCACACCCCAGACCGGGTTCAGCGCGTTGAGCACTTCCGGATGCTGGCTGATGCCATGCACCCCCAGGCCCGCCAGCACCAGGAACCACAACACCATGACCGGGCCGAACAGCTTGCCGATACGGTCGGTGCCGTGTTTCTGGATCAGGAACAGGCCCACCAGCACCACCAGCGACAACGGCACGACCCAGCGCTCAAGCCCATCAAAGGCCAGTTCAAGGCCCTCTACCGCCGAGAGTACCGAGATTGCCGGGGTGATCATGCTATCGCCGTAGAACAGCGCGGCACCGATCAGGCCGAGAATCACCAGCACCGACCGCAACTTGGGATACGGCGACGCCGCCCGCCGCGCCAGCGCCGTCAGGGCCATGATGCCGCCCTCGCCCTGGTTGTCGGCGCGCAGGATAAACAGCACGTACTTGATCGACACCACCCAGACCAGCGACCAGAAAATCAACGCCAGAATGCCGAAGACCCCGTCATGATTGACTGAAACCCCATACCCGCCGGCAAACACCTCTTTAAGGGTATAGAGCGGGCTGGTACCAATATCGCCGTACACCACCCCGACCGCCGCCACCAGCATGCCTATCGGCTTGGCGTTTGAATGCTCGGCACCCGCTGCCTGACTACTTGCCTGACCCATCAACCACTCCTGCCCTTTGACCTGAGGTCTTTTATAAACAACGCGCCTAAGCTGACCCTAGCATGCGCTGTTTTACTTCTCGTAACAGACGTTTTATTGACCCAGGGCTTTCCCCGCGAGCAACGGCGCGAAGCATAGCGCAGCACTCGTCGCATTTCCCTGCATAAAGCTGGTCAAGTGCGTTGCCCGTCGCTAGAATTGCGCACTTTTTGATCAGAGGCGCAGCAAGCGCCCGTCCGCAGCCCTGTCATGCCCGACTGGCGGCGTCATTCAATACCGAGGTTAGACATGTCCACCACCATCGCAAAGGCCAACCCCAAGGTTGGCTTTGTTTCCCTGGGTTGCCCGAAGGCCCTGGTTGACTCCGAACGCATCCTGACCCAACTGCGCATGGAAGGTTATGACGTGGTGTCCACTTACCAGGACGCGGACGTGGTGGTGGTCAATACCTGCGGCTTCATCGACTCGGCCAAGGCAGAGTCGCTGGAAGTGATCGGCGAAGCCATCAAGGAAAACGGCAAGGTCATCGTGACCGGCTGCATGGGTGTGGAAGAAGGCAATATCCGCAATGTGCACCCGAGCGTGTTGGCGGTGACCGGCCCGCAGCAGTACGAACAGGTGGTCAACGCTGTGCACGACGTCGTGCCACCACGCCAGGACCACAACCCGCTGATCGACCTGGTGCCGCCGCAAGGCATCAAGCTGACCCCGCGTCACTACGCGTACCTGAAGATTTCCGAAGGCTGCAACCACAGCTGCAGCTTCTGCATCATCCCGTCGATGCGCGGCAAGCTGGTCAGCCGCCCCGTGGGTGATGTATTGGACGAAGCCCAGCGCCTGGTCAAATCCGGCGTAAAAGAGCTGCTGGTGATCTCCCAGGACACCAGCGCCTATGGCGTCGACGTGAAGTACCGCACCGGCTTCTGGAACGGCGCGCCGGTGAAAACCCGCATGACCGAACTGTGCGAAGCCTTGAGCAGCCTGGGTGTGTGGGTGCGCCTGCACTACGTTTACCCGTACCCGCACGTGGACGAGTTGATCCCGCTGATGGCCGCCGGCAAGATCCTGCCGTACCTGGACATCCCGTTCCAGCACGCCAGCCCGAAAGTGCTCAAGGCCATGAAACGCCCGGCCTTCGAGGACAAGACCCTGGCGCGCATCAAGAACTGGCGCGAAATCTGCCCGGACCTGATCATCCGTTCGACCTTTATCGTGGGCTTCCCCGGCGAAACCGAAGAAGACTTCCAATACCTGCTCGACTGGCTGACCGAAGCCCAGCTGGACCGCGTCGGCTGCTTCCAGTACTCGCCGGTGGAAGGTGCCCCGGCCAACCTGCTGGACCTGGCCGTGGTGCCGGATGACGTCAAGCAGGACCGTTGGGAGCGCTTCATGGCGCATCAGCAAGCGATCAGCTCGGCGCGCCTGCAACTGCGCATCGGCAAGGAAATCGAAGTGCTGATCGACGAAGTCGATGAACAAGGCGCGGTTGGCCGTTGCTTCTTCGATGCGCCGGAAATCGACGGCAACGTGTTTATCGACGATGCCACGGGCTTGAAGCCAGGTGACAAGGTCTGGTGCACCGTGACCGACGCCGACGAATACGACCTGTGGGCTGAAAAACGCGACTGATCGCTTCCGCCTGTAAATAAAGTGCAAAAGCCCTGCCTCTGGACAAGATGCGGGGCTTTTTTAGGTCTATCGTTTTGCCCATCGACGCCAATTTCGGCAAGGGGCAGCGGGCATGCGTCAGCATTCGGTTATCCATACACCCAGAACCAGCGACTACGCGCAGTTGGCAAGGATCTGGGAGGCCTCGGTGCGGGCCACCCATGATTTCCTGCCGGACAGTTATATCGAGCTGCTGAAAAACCTGGTGCTGACCCGCTACCTGGACTCGGTGATGCTGATCTGCACCAAGGACTCGCGCCAGCGCATTACCGGGTTTGCCGGGGTGGCCGCAGGCAAGGTCGAGATGTTGTTTATCGACCCGCAATACCGTGGCCAGGGGCTGGGCCGGCAATTGCTGCGGTACGCGATCGAATGCATGAATGCCGATGAGCTGGACGTCAACGAACAGAACCCCCAGGCCCTGGGCTTTTACTTCAAACAAGGCTTCGAGGTGATCGGACGCACTGAGCATGATGGCCTGGGGCAGCCTTATCCGTTGCTGCATTTGCGTTTGCGCCAGGCGCCGCAGCAGGCGCGCCAGGGTTAAATGAAATGGAGCCGGGATTAACCGGCTCCAGGCAGGTACAATAGCCGCCCCCTTTTGCTACGGCCCTTGTCATGACTGACCCCATACGCCTCTCCAAACGCCTTATCGAACTGGTCGGTTGCTCCCGTCGGGAGGCTGAGCTGTTTATCGAAGGCGGCTGGGTCTCGGTGGACGGTGAAGTGATCGACGAGCCGCAGTTCAAGGTCACGACCCAAAAGGTCGAATTGGACCCTGAAGCCAAGGCCACCGCGCCGGAGCCGGTGACTATCCTGCTGCACGCGCCGGTTGGGGTGGATGCCGAGACGGCCATGGCCTCGATCAGCGCCGAAACGCTGTCCGAAGAGCACCGCTTCAGCAAGCGCCCGCTCAAGGGGCATTTCCTGCGCCTGACCGCCAGCGCCGACCTGCAAGCCAAGGCCAGCGGCCTGCTGGTGTTCACCCAGGACTGGAAGATACTGCGCAAGTTGACCGCCGATGCCGCCAAGATCGAGCAGGAATACGTGGTCGAGGTCGAGGGCGACATGGTTGCCCATGGCCTGAACCGCCTCAACCATGGCCTGACCTACAAAGGCAAAGAGCTGCCGGCGGTGAAAGCCAGCTGGCAGAACGAAAACCGCCTGCGCTTTGCGATGAAAAACCCGCAACCGGGCGTGATCGCCCTGTTCTGCGAAGCGGTTGGCTTGAAGGTCATCGCCATCCGCCGTATCCGCATCGGCGGCGTGTCCATCGGCAAGGTGCCGGTAGGTCAATGGCGTTATCTGTCCGGCAAAGAGAAGTTCTAAGCCACTCCCCCTTTCCAGGCGCCGCCCCACCCGGCGGCGCCCACTGTTGAAAACCAGGATTGCCCACCATGATTCACAATGACGTACTGCGCAGCGTGCGCTACATGCTCGACATCAGCGACAACAAGATGGTCGAGATCATCAAGCTCGGCGGCATGGACGTGACCAAGGAAGACCTGCTGACTTACCTCAAGAAAGACGAGGAAGAAGGCTTCGTGTTCTGCCCGGATGAGGTCATGGCGCATTTCCTCGATGGCCTGGTGATTTTCAAGCGTGGCAAGGACGAAAGCCGTCCGCCACAGCCGATCGAAACCCCGGTGACCAACAACATCATCCTCAAGAAACTGCGCGTGGCCTTCGAACTCAAGGAAGACGACATGCATGCCATCCTCAAGGCCGCCGAGTTCCCGGTGTCCAAGCCGGAGCTGAGCGCGCTGTTCCGCAAGGCCGGCCACACCAACTACCGTCCGTGCGGCGACCAGTTGCTGCGTAACTTCCTCAAGGGCCTGACGCTGCGGGTTCGCGCGTAAACCATGAGTTACCACGTCTCGCCCGTCGGCTTCGTGCGCTCCTGTTTCAAGGAGAAGTTCGCCATTCCGCGCCAGCCGCAACTGGCGCCTGCCGCACGGGGCGTGCTGGAGCTGGTCGCGCCGTTCGACCAGGGCGAGGCGGTGCAGGGCCTGGAGCAGGTCAGCCATGTTTGGCTGTTGTTTCTGTTCCACCAGGCCCTGGAAGACAAGCCACGCTTGAAAGTGCGCCCGCCGCGCCTGGGCGGCAACACGTCCATGGGCGTATTTGCCACCCGCGCCACCCATCGGCCCAATGGGATTGGCCAGTCGGTGGTGAAGCTGGACAAGGTGGAGCCGGGGCGACTATGGATTTCCGGGATTGATTTGCTCGATGGCACACCGGTGCTGGATATCAAGCCGTATGTGCCCTACGCCGACATCATCGACACGGCCAGCAACAGCATCGCCAGTGGTGCGCCGCAACTGATTCCGGTGCAATGGCTGAAGACGGCGCTGCAACAGGCACAAGGCCACGCCCAGCGCCTTGGGGAGCCGTTGGTGGAGTTGATCGATCAGTGCCTGGCGCAGGATCCACGGCCGGCGTACCAGACACCTGGGCCTGAGCGCGAATATGGAGCGCAGTTCTGGGATGTGGATGTGCGCTGGCACTATCCCGAGGCTGGGATGATTTGTGTGCTGGAAGTGGTGCCGGCTGGATAAACCGGAAACCCAATGTGGGAGGGGGCTTGCCCCCGATGGCAGTGGGTCTGTCGACATGTAAGTTGACTGAATCACCGTCATCGGGGGCAAGCCCCCTCCCACATTCAGATCTTCTGTGTTGCCCAGTCAGCACATGGCCTGACTGCTTTACTTCTCGACGAACGCGCGCTCGATCAGGTAATCACCCGGCTCACGCATGCGCGGCGAAACTTTCAGGCCGAAGCTGTTCAGCACTTCGCTGGTCTCGTCCAACATGCTTGGGCTGCCGCACAGCATGGCGCGGTCGTCCTCGGGGTTGATCGGTGGCAGGCCGATGTCACGGAACAGCTTGCCACTGCGCATCAGGTCGGTCAGGCGGCCTTCGTTCTCGAACGGCTCACGGGTCACGGTCGGGTAGTAGATCAACTTTTCACGCAGGGCTTCGCCGAAGAATTCGTTCTGCGGCAGGTGCTCGGTGATGAATTCGCGGTAGGCGACTTCGTTGACGTAACGCACGCCGTGGCACAGGATCACTTTTTCGAAACGCTCGTAGGTTTCCGGATCCTGGATCACGCTCATAAACGGCGCCAGGCCAGTACCGGTGCTGAGCAGGTACAGGTGTTTGCCCGGCTTCAGATCGTCAAGCACCAGGGTGCCTGTCGGTTTCTTGCTGATGATGATCTCGTCGCCTTCCTTCAAATGCTGCAATTGGGAAGTCAGCGGGCCATCCGGCACCTTGATGCTGAAGAATTCCAGATGCTCT
The DNA here is from genome assembly GCF_029457515.1 of Pseudomonas sp. G11. NCBI lineage: Bacteria > Pseudomonadati > Pseudomonadota > Gammaproteobacteria > Pseudomonadales > Pseudomonadaceae > Pseudomonas > Pseudomonas sp. G11. The sequence continues at coordinate 1,663,615 of NZ_CP120377.1, read as the reverse complement.
TCCCAGTTCGGGCTGGCAATGGAATATGCGCGCATGAGCGGGCGGCCGTTGGGCTGTTGCAGGCCGATCATCACGAACTGACCGTTCTCGAAGCGCAGGCCCGGATCGCGGGTGCACTTGAAGCTGAACAGAGTGTCGTTCCAGTGATGAACACTGAGGACACGCTCGTGGTTCATGTTGCTCATGTACGGGGGACTCCTGGAAATGGGTCTGCGCCAAATGATAGGTGCGCAATTGCACAGCATTCTAATGGCGGCGACAATATCTGTTAACTGGATTATTAAGATAAGGGTTATCGGTTATATCGATATGCGATTTACTCTCCGTCAACTGCAAGTCTTCGTCGCCGTCGCCCAGCAGGAAAGCGTGTCCCGCGCTGCTGGTCTCCTGGCCTTATCTCAATCCGCCGCCAGCACTTCGATTACCGAGCTGGAGCGTCAATCCAGCTGCCAATTGTTCGACCGCGCCGGTAAACGCCTGAGCCTCAACGCCCTCGGGCACCAGCTGTTACCCCAGGCGGTGGCCCTGTTGGACCAGGCCAAGGAAATCGAGGACCTGCTCAACGGCAAGTCCGGTTTCGGCTCCCTGGCGGTCGGCGCAACCCTGACCATCGGCAATTACCTGGCCACCCTGCTGATCGGCAGCTTTATGCAGCAGCACCCCGAAAGCCAGGTGAAGCTGCATGTACAGAACACAGCCAATATCGTGCACCAGGTGGCCCACTATGAAATTGACCTGGGTCTAATCGAAGGCGATTGCAGCCACCCGGATATCGAGGTGCAAACCTGGGTAGAGGATGAACTGGTGGTGTTTTGCGCGCCGCAGCACCACCTGGCCAAACGCGGCATAGCGACCATGGAAGCGTTGACCCATGAAGCCTGGATCCTGCGGGAGCAAGGCTCAGGTACACGACTGACCTTCGACCAGGCCATGCGCCATCACCGCAGCGCGCTGAATATCCGCCTGGAGCTGGAACACACCGAGGCGATCAAGCGTGCAGTGGAGTCCGGGCTGGGGATTGGCTGTATTTCCCGATTGGCGCTGCGTGATGCCTTCCGCCGGGGCAGCCTGGTGCCCGTGGAAACCCCGGACCTGGACCTGGCCCGGCAGTTCTACTTCATCTGGCATAAACAGAAGTACCAGACCTCGGCCATGCGCGAGTTTCTCGAACTGTGCCGCGCCTTTACCGCCGGGGTACAGCGCAGCGACGAGATCGTGCTGCCGAGCATTGCCTGAGCCTTAGATCAGGATCACGGCCCACACCAGGGTGATCATGGTCAGAGCCACGAATTGCGCGGCGCTGCCCATGTCCTTGGCGTTTTTCGACAGGGGATGACGGTCCAGGGAAATGCGGTCGATCGCCGCCTCTACCGCCGAATTGAGCAATTCAACGATCAAGGCCAGCAGGCATACCGCAATCAGCAACGCACGCTCGACGCGGCTGACGTGCAGGAAGAAGCTCAGAGGGATCAGGATGACGTTCAACAACACCAACTGACGGAAAGCCGCCTCGCCGGTGAAAGCTGCGCGCAGGCCATCCAGGGAGTAGCCCCCTGCATTGAAGATACGTTTGATACCGGTTTGACCCTTGAAAGGCGACATAGATGTAGGCAACTGAACCAAAGGAGTGGGGAAACTAGATCAAGCAAAGTCAAAAAAGCGTGAAGCAATGACCGCTTAATGCTGCGAAATTGACTCAAGTTGTTGCAAGAGCAGTGCTGCCTGGGTACGCGTACGCACGCCCAGCTTGCGAAAGATGGCTGTCACGTGGGCCTTGATGGTCGCTTCCGACACGCTCAACTCGTAGGCGATCTGCTTGTTCAAGAGGCCTTCGCAGACCATGGTCAACACCCGGAACTGCTGGGGTGTCAGGCTGGCCAAGCCATCACGGGCGGCCTTGGCCTCGTCGGACACGTTGATTTCTTCAAACGCTTGCGGCGGCCAGGACACATCGCCCTCCAACACCGCGCGCACGGCACGCTGGATCGCTTCCATGGAACTGGACTTGGGAATGAAACCACTGGCGCCAAACTCCTTGGAGCGCACCACCACGTCGGCCTCTTCCTGGGCCGAGACCATCACCACCGGAATCTGCGGGTATTGCCCGCGCAGCAGCACCAACCCAGAGAAACCATAGGCGCCGGGCATGTTCAGGTCGAGCAGCACCAGGTCCCAGTCGGATTTTTCGGTGAGGCGGGTTTCCAGCTCGGCAATGCTGGCCACTTCGACCAGGCGGACATCGGGGCCCAGGCCCAGGGTTACCGCCTGATGCAATGCACTGCGAAACAGCGGGTGGTCATCGGCTATCAGGATTTCGTATGTGGCCATTGATTAAATGATCCTGTTTTTTATGGCAGCCCTGATGGGTTCAGGGTTCGCCAGTACACAAGGCGACGGCCAGGCAGCCATCGCCACAGGGCAGGCTCAACGTCAAAAACACCTGGAACGACGTTGAAAACTCACGGTTGCGCCCTGATCGGCGCCCAGCATGCCCAGCGCAGCCTGGGGGGTCAAGCACTACGCCCGTGGCATTTTAGCGAGTTGTGGGGCTGCAGTGCCATCATGCAAACGTCGTCTGGTTATACCGCCGGGATATAGGGTGCAAGACGAGTATGGACGATGTCTGCCAAGTCCAGCGGTAACTGGAACTTGGCGGCCAGGTAATGGGTGCTGAACACGTCGAGATAAGCATCCAGCACTTCGCTCGCGGCCTGGTCGGCGGCCAGCTCCAGGCACAGCGCGGCCACTTCGGCGGTGCAGAAGTGATCATCCCGCTTGGAACGCCGCAGTTTATAGCGCGACAGTTGCTCCGGGGCCAGGCTCAGGACAGGCAGATGCTCCAGATAGGGGCTTTTGCGAAACATCTTGCGCGCTTCGCTCCAAGTGCCGTCCAGCAGGATAAACAGCGGGCGCTTGCCCTCCCCTACGACGACTTCGCTGACCACTCGCTCAGGTGCGACAAATTCGCCAGGGAATACGATATACGGCTGCCATTGCGGATCTGCGAGCAAGATGAGCAGTTCAGGATCGACCTCGGTGCGCGACCAGGCAAATGCACGGGTGTCGTGGATGACATCAGCGATCAGCCAGCCTGTGTTGCTCGGTTTCATCGGTTCGACGTCGTGCATCAACAGGCACATCGCAGACCGGGCCTCGACCTGAGGCCGCCAGGCACACAGGCAGTATTGCGGGATCACCCGGCAGCCGGGGCAGCGCTCGGCGCGGGAGCCACGGTTGACAAAAGGCCTGACGGCCCGCGCCAGGCGTTGGGTGCGCAGGCGGGAGACGGCATGGCTCATTGGATGCGCCACACGGAAGAGGAAATCGACACTGGGGGAACTCGAGAAGGGCTTAAGTGGCCGCAGTTTACCAGAGCCCGTCGTACTTCCCATCGATACGCCTGGCTGTCATGGCAAGGGGTCCACTATAATTGCGCGCCACTGAACGCATAGCGCAGTGGCTGGTCTATGCACCAGTAACCGAATCAGGAGAGTTTCATGCTGCGTTCCATGCTGCGTCTTGTTGCCCCATCCGTCGCGCTCGCGTTGGTCCTGCCTGTGGGCGCCCAGGCAGCCTCGTTGCTGGAGGCGCAAATGAACAAGAAGCTGCAAAGCGTCGCGGCCGAAAGCAACAAGGAGCTGCCCCGGGAAATTGACGAAAAAACCCTGGAAGTGGCCTACACCGTTGAGGGGATGCAACTGATCGACCACCTCAGCGTGCTGCCTGATCGCGCCGAACAGATGCGCGCCAACCCCAAGGCAGTGTATTTCCAGCTGGGTCAGAGCGTATGCCTGAACAAGGGCTACCGCGAGCTGATGGCCAAGGGCGCGGTGATGCGCTACGAAATCACCGAGAACAAGACCAACCGTCCTGTGGCATCAGTGAAGTTCGTGGAAGCAGATTGCCCGGCACCGGCTGCGGCGAAAAAGAAAAAGTAATGTGGCTTGGCCCTCGCGCGCGGCTGTCCAGCGGCGCGCCGATTTCCCCGATTCCGTTTCCAGCGGCAGTCAAACTAGCGTGATGAGCGACCAATAAGCGGTTGCCAGCCAAGGGTTTTTCGGCCCATGATCAAGTCATCCCAGCAGCCCTTCTACAGCGGTCTTCACGCCGTCCTGTAACATTTTCAGGGCAAAAGAGGGTTGCCCTCCTGCAACTTGCAGTGCAAAGGTTTTTACATCACAAGGAACATACAGAGCCCGCTTTGCCGCTTGGCGAACATTGTTCATTGCCTTGGGCATGCAGCGACACATGCAGTGTCGTGGCGACGGACGAATATCTCGTCGTTGACCTGGCCTCTGTGAAGAAGGAGACGTTGAATGCCTTACGAACCGAATGACCGCCTGCTTCAGCATTTTGAAGCAAACGGAGCTGACCTCACACAGCAGGTCGACGCTCAACTCCAGCTGATTGCGCCTGACAGCCCTAACATCCCCCTTTATCGCGACATGATCCTGACCGTTCTGCGCATGGCCCAGGACGACAGTAGCCGCTGGAACGCCAAGATCACCTTGCAGGCGATCCGCGAGCTGGACCACGCTTTCCGTGTACTGGAGCAGTTCAAGGGCCGGCGCAAGGTCACGGTGTTCGGCTCGGCACGCACGCCTGTCGAGAGCCCGTTGTATGCCCTGGCCCGTGAAGTCGGTGCAGCGCTGGCCCGATCAGACTTGATGGTGATCACCGGTGGCGGCGGCGGCATCATGGCGGCGGCTCACGAAGGCGCAGGCCTGGAACATAGCCTTGGGTTCAACATCACCCTGCCATTTGAACAGCACGCCAACCCGACCATCGATGGTACCGAGAACCTGCTGTCCTTCCACTTTTTCTTCACCCGTAAGCTGTTCTTCGTCAAGGAAGCCGACGCGTTGGTGCTGTGCCCGGGCGGTTTCGGCACGCTGGATGAAGCGCTGGAAGTGCTGACGTTGATCCAGACCGGCAAAAGCCCACTGGTACCCGTGGTACTGCTGGACGCACCTGGAGGCGGTTTCTGGCAGGGCGCCCTGGACTTTATCCGCAATCAACTGGAAGCCAATCGCTATATCCTCCCCACTGACCTCAAGCTGATACGCCTGGTGTACAGCGCTGAAGAGGCCGTCGAAGAGATCAATCAGTTCTATGCCAACTTCCATTCCACACGCTGGTTGAAGCGTGAATTCGTGGTGCGCATGAATCACCCGCTCAGCGAGCGTGCGCTGGCTCATTTGCAGAACGAGTTCGCCAGCCTACGGTTGAGTGGAGAGTTCCAGCAGCTTGCCTATACCGGCGAGGAGCATGATGAACCGAGGTTCAGCCATTTGACGCGACTGGTGTTCAACTTCAACGGACGCGATCAGGGCCGGCTGCGGGAGTTGGTGGACTACATCAACTTGCCGGAGAACTGGGCGCAGTCCCAGGGGAAGACGCAACAGCGAGTAGCGCCGCAGCCGGCGTGAAATCCAGAAACGCGACGCAGAATCCAGAAACGCAAAAAGGCCCGGCTATTTTCATAGCGGGCCTTTTTTTGGGGCAGTTTTTGGTGGTTCAGGTTTAGATTGAGGGTGAGGCTATTGGGGCTGCTTCGCAGCCCAACGCGGGGCAAGCCCGCTCGCCACACAACAAGCCCATTCACCACACAGCAAGGTGCTCAGTCGTCCATGTCTCGACCACTGAGTAAGCGGCTGATCATTTCCATCGAAAAACCGCGATAACTCAAGAAGCGCCCCTGCTTCGCGCGTTCCCTGGCATCAATTGGAAGGTGACCGGCAAACTTGCGGCGCCAGGTGTCCTCCAGTTGCGACTGCCAACTGATACCGCACTCACGTAGGGCAATGTCTATATCGGCGCGCTGCAAACCGCGTTGGCTCAGCTCTTCGCGAATCCGCGCGGGGCCGTAGCCGGAACGGGCTCGGTAGGAGACAAAGCTTTCGAGGTAACGGGACTCCGACAGCAGCCCTTCTTCCGTCAAACGGTCAAGGGCGGTCTCGATCATCTCAGGCTCCGCGCCGCGCTGACGCAGTTTACGCGTCAGCTCGACTCGACCATGCTCGCGGCGAGCAAGCAGGTCCATTGCGGTGCGCCGAACGGCGACAAGTGTATCCAGTACAACAGTCATCGTTTGCTTCAGATGTCAGTGTCGACTTCTTCTACTTCTTCAACCGGCTCGCGATTGGCGGCCGCTTTCACGTCTGGCGTAGGGGTCAGCAGCTTGTCGCGAATCTGCTTCTCAAGGGTCGCCGCGATATCCGGGTTGTCTTGCAGGAACTTGGCCGAGTTGGCCTTGCCCTGGCCGATTTTGCTGCCGTTGTAGGCATACCAGGCACCGGACTTCTCGACAAAACCGTGCAGCACGCCCAGGTCGATCATCTCGCCGTTCAGGTAGATACCCTTGCCGTAGAGAATCTGGAACTCGGCCTGACGGAATGGCGGTGCGACTTTGTTTTTTACGACCTTGACGCGGGTTTCGCTACCAACGACCTCGTCACCTTCCTTCACCGCGCCCGTACGACGGATGTCCAGACGAACCGAAGCATAGAACTTCAGCGCGTTACCACCGGTGGTGGTTTCCGGGCTGCCGAACATGACGCCGATCTTCATCCGGATCTGGTTGATGAAGATCACCAGGCAGTTGGCATTCTTGATGTTACCGGTGATTTTACGCAGCGCCTGGGACATGAGGCGGGCTTGCAGGCCCACGTGCATATCACCCATTTCGCCTTCGATTTCAGCCTTCGGTACCAGGGCAGCCACGGAGTCGACCACGATCACGTCGATGGCGTTGGAGCGCACCAGCATGTCGGTGATTTCGAGGGCTTGCTCACCGGTGTCCGGTTGGGAAACCAGCAGGTCGTCAACGTTGACGCCCAGCTTGCCGGCATATTCAGGGTCAAGGGCGTGCTCGGCGTCGACGAACGCGCAAGTGGCGCCCATTTTTTGCGCCTGGGCAATCACCGACAGGGTCAGGGTGGTTTTACCGGAAGATTCAGGACCGTAGATTTCAACGATACGGCCTTTTGGCAGGCCGCCAATGCCGAGCGCGATGTCCAGACCCAGAGAGCCAGTGGAGATAGCCGGGATCGCCTGACGGTCATGATCGCCCATACGCATTACGGCACCCTTGCCGAATTGACGTTCGATCTGACCCAGGGCCGCAGCCAAGGCTTTCTTCTTGTTGTCGTCCATTAAAGTCCTCACGTAATCAATAAGGCCTGGCGGCCAACACCTGTATAAGTAGACAGTATTGTTCCACAAAGATCAGAGATCGCCTACCCCTGATTTTCTATTTCTGCTGCAGCTCGTCGCAACAAGCCCTCCAGCGCGGCCTTTACCGTTTGTCGGCGGACCTCGTCGCGGTTACCCGGGAAGTGCGCAAGCTCAGCGGTGACCTCGTCCCCGACGCCGAAGGCCAGCCACACCGTGCCCACCGGTTTTTCCGGCGAACCGCCATCGGGCCCCGCCACGCCACTGACCGCCACGGCAAAACGCGCCAGGCTTTTTTCCTGTGCGCCGCGGACCATCGCCTCCACCACTTCCTGGCTGACCGCGCCGACTTTGGCGAACAGCGCCTCAGGCACGTTCAACTGGCGGGTCTTTTGCCGGTTGGAATAGGTGACATAGCCAGCCTCGAACCACGCCGAACTCCCTGGAATCCGCGTAATAGCCTCGGCAATACCGCCACCGGTACAGGATTCAGCCGTGGTGACGTGGGCATTGAGCACCTGTAAACGGCGACCCAGTTCAGCGGCAAGTTGGGTGATTTCTTTCACGGTCGTCTCCTGGAGTGGGCGGGCGTTTGCCTACCCTACAGGAGCCTATCGACCATGCAAGTTGCAGCATGTATCCAGAGACTAACGCGCAACGGCACGCACATAGGCCTGGCAGGCACGCAAGGCGATCACGGCGTTATCACCGTCGTCGGTGATGGCGATAATTCGCTGAGCATGCGCCGGGTCAAGTCGGGCTCGCGGGGCTGCATGAACCACGCCGCCGGAGGCGGGGGTGGCGGGCATTGTACTGCCTCTGGCGGGGTCGCTGGCGTCGAGAAGGACTGACAACCGCACATCAGCAGTGGCCAGGCGGTCGCGCAGAGCTGCTTGAGTACGTTGGGCATCGCTTAACTCCCGAGTGTATTGTTGATCGCTGGCGCTGAGCTGTTGTTCCAACGCCTGCCGTTTGTCGTTCTCCGCCTGTTGTTGACGCAAAGCCACTAGATGCTGCTGGCTCAACGCCCGCGCCTGGGCAGACGCCTCGCGCTCAAGCTGCGCACCATAGCGCCAGGCCTGCACCTGCCAAGTCAGCGCGATCAACAGGCAAGCGCCGATCAGCCGGCAAACCGTCAGGTAACGCATAAGACCGCCTTCGCCCGCGCCCATAGCTGCAAGCGGTTTTCCAGCCCATTGAGCCCACCGTTTATGCGCCGGGTGATAGTGGTGAACTGGTCCTTGTCGGCCAGCTCATTCAGGCCGTTGCTCTGCCAGAACCAGGCGGCCGACTCGGCAGCCCATTGCGGTTGCTCCAGCAGTTGCGGTTGACGCAACAAACGATCATCGCCAAACAAGGCCTGGCTACAGGCCAGGTAATTGCGCCGGCCGGTAATTTGGATCAGCCCCCTGCCCCGGTACAGCTGACCATCGCCATCCGCTTCGAGGCTATTGCCCAGGCGTACGGCCAGGCCGCCGGTATCGTATTTGCTCAGGTATTGATCGCTGCCCAGTTCACGGACGTAACGCAGCTCGCCGGATTCGTGGCCGATCTGAGCGAGGAAGGCGGCGATGCGCTTCGCACGGTCAATCTCGAAGCGAACGAAAGCCGCATTCAAGGGCGTTAAAAAAACGCCCGCTCTCAGGCGGGCATCCGGCATAACGCCAAGCAGCTGGGGGAGTGTTATCACCATTGGTTTTACTCTCGAAAAGTCTCTATATCGACAACCCACCCGCCGTGATCGAACTGCGGTATCCCGTCGCCGGATCGCCGACATGCACCACCTGCTTTATCGACCATCGTCCCTGCATATAAGACGGCCAGCTCTCATCCAGCACCAACAGCCCTTCCGCGGCCAACAATGGATTGCCCGGGCAATCGATCACCAACTTCAAATTTTCACGCCCCACACGGCGTAGTTCGCCTTCGGCAACGGCGCGGGCTTCGGCTTCGTTCTGGTAGCGTTGGCGCAAGGTTTTGAACGGAGCATTCCCCACCTGAACCACACGCTGCCTGCCGGCGGCGGCATCCCACCAACTGGCGCGGCAACCTTCGTATTTCGAGCGGGATTTTTCGTCGAGTTTGGCGGTGATAAAGCTCTGTTCACCGGGGCGGTTATCCTCAGTCACCGACAGCTTCACTTCCGGCAGCAACTGGCCGGAGAGCGACTTGGCTCGGCCGGCTTCGGCCAACACATATAGCTCGTTAAACGGTTTGGTGACCGCACTATAGAGGCGGGCAAGGCGCGAAATGAACGCCATGTCACTTTCGTTGGACTGGTCGATGTGCGCGATCGCAATCCCCTCCAGCGCGGGCGCAACTCGCGGTGAATAGCCGTGACGACTGACCAGTTGGCGAAACAGCGCGCCAAGGGTTGTCGGGCCGTAACTGGCGGATCGACGCTGACGGTAACCCGTTGCATCGACCACGCTGAAGGGCGCTGCCGTGGCCACGATCATCAAGCGCATTGGAAACAGCACCGGGGTGCGTTGGGTGACAACAAACTCGCCCTTCTCCACCAACCCCGATTCCAGGTAACCGACACGCAAGCCGATCTTGCCGTTCAGAGTGGGCAGGCCGTCCAAGCCCTCGATATTGAGGGTCAGCTCCAGCCGGTCAGTCTCAATGCCCGCCGCGTCGGTGTGGCTCCAACGCATCAAGCGCTGATTGAGCAGCGCCGCATTGGCGCCATAAAACTCCACGATAGGCGTAAATCCCTGTGCCATGCAGCCTCCTTAATCCCAGGCCAAAACGGGGCGAACCGCCACCGGCCGCGCGTGCATTTCAGGCACGATCACCCACACGCCGGCCGGTAGCACCGGGCCATATTCGGCAAGCTCGGGGTTCAGGCGCCAAAGGGTTTCTTCCGCCGCGTCATCGCAACGACCCAATTCCCGATAAAGCAACAGGTTGACCGAATCACCGGCGATACTTCGCACTCTACGCATTGACGAATTCCTCCAATTCCAGCGTCCAGGCCATGACCATGGCGGTGCCGTCATCAATCACATTGCTCTGCGTTTCCACGATCGAATTGATCCGCCACAAGCCCCAGTTACGGCCGATGCCATCAACCAGGGGCAACGGCGCCCGCGCATTTTGCAGCGCGCGCAATTCGTCCAGGCGCTGCATGCCTACGCCGTACATGGCCGTGCCGCTGAATGTGAGTTTTTCCAGTTTCTGACCGCTCTGCCGCGACTGCGACTTGCTGGCAATAATAGCCAGGTCACTCCAGCCACCGTCGCTGTTACGGACCAACGAGGAATAGGCAAATCCTCGAGACAAACCGAAAATAAAGTCGCCGAGCACCATTTGTTGTCGCATCAATCACCTCCAGGAGAATCGGCCAGTGCTGCATTGCGTCGGATGCCGAGGGCGTCGCTGAACATCGGCAGACACTGAAACTGCAGCGCCTGGATCACCTGGTTGACGACCTGCTGGGCATCGGCGGGGTTGACACCGGTGATCTGGATACTCGGGGCGAGGGTCACTTGCACGTTGTCCGTGCGCGCACTGCTGAGTTCCTTACTCACCGCACCGGGTGTTGGCAGGCGATCACTTGACCCGAACAATTTGTCTCCGATCCAAGCGCCTGCCTCGCTGCCCAGCAGGCCGCCGATTGCGCCGCCGACAGCGGTGCCAACGCCGGGGAAAACCATCGTGCCAATGGCCGCACCTGCGGAGGCGCCGGCCCAGGCGCCACCGGCGGTGCTCAGGCCTGAGCCGATGGCATGTGCATCGCCGTTGCGTACACCTTGGATCACGTCCAGGGAGGCTTCGGCGACCCTAAATGGCCCAAGCCGCCGGATGCCGAGGGATTCGAATTTGCCAAGGGCATCGGTCAAGGCCCCCGAGGGCAGGTTGGCCGCGGACGCTGGCGGGTTAGCCATGGCAAAAGCCGGATAGTTTTGTGAGGGCGCGCCCGAATGAAAACCCATTGACGAGCCGCCCAAAGCCTGGCCGGGTTGCTCGAACAGGCGACGTAATCCTGTATTACGCCCGCTGATGTTTTTGCGCCCTTTGAACACCTTGCCAAGGGAACCTGCGACAAAATCAATGGCTTTTTCGGCGAGCTTGCTTTTGAACGCGTCCCACAATTCGTCTCCAGACTCCTTGATCGCGCTCATCACAAGACCATCGGCGGGCTCCTTCGCCTTCTCTTCCGGCGCGCTCGCGGTGACGTCGGCCTGCTTGGGCGCCAGGGAATTTCCATTGATGAACAATGTGCTGTTGAGCGCCTCCAACGCCTCACGCAGCCGCACCTGCTCCTGGGTCAATGCGTTGATATCCACACTGAGTGTGACCAACGCAGAGCGCAGCTCCAACGGCGGCTGCGCTGCGGCATCCAGGCTCACGGGCGCCACAGCGCTTGTGGAAAACGGTGCAAGCACATTGCCTAGATCGGCGTCGCCGATCATCCAGCGGTAGTCTTCCTGGGCGAGCTTGATCCCATATTTAGTCTCTTGCATCCCGCTCTACTCCTGTTTAACGCCAAGGCGAGTGATCGCAATGTCGTAGCGGCGCAATGCTTTGGCGGCGTCCCACTCCAGGATCTCCGCTTCATTGACCGAGTACACCAGCGGCACCACATCGAGGATCACGTCGATGTCGCGTTGCGAAAGAAGGCCGCCGGTTGATTTAAAAAATCGTCGATGCGCTCCTGCAATTCGGTCCAATCGGGCACGGTCAGGCCGGCAAGGTCAGGGATCATCAGGCCGGTGCAGTGAGCGGTGATGAACTCGGCGCGCTCTTTGTTGGTGGCGAGTTTTTTCATCACCTTGGTGGCGCGCAGCGCAGGCATTTCCAGAGGCAACTCGGTCAGGGTGCGACCGGCGGCCTCGAAAGGCAGCAGCAAGTGGACAGGCTCGTCGTGGCTTACTTCCCGGCGCTCATCCAGAAAGAACGACGCAGGGCGCGTCGACATTTCGTGTACGTACTGAGCGATGCTGACGTAGTCCGGGCGCTTGAGTTGGTCGAGCTCTTTTTCCGACAGGCCGGTGGCGAGTTTCGCCAGTTCGAAAAACTGGTCGTCCTCGTCGTCACCGGCCCGGGCCAGCGCTTCTTTTTGCGCAGCGTAGAACAGCGGCTTGAGTTGAATCTTGTCGATCACCGCGCCGGTATCGGTGGTGATCGGGGACAGCAGCAGGTGCAGCGGTGGCATCCAGGCCATGGGGCTCTTCCTTGGTGAAATAGGGGGCGAGCACTCCCGCCCCCAAGGGTTAAGGCATCAGCACAGCACGGCGCGCATCACCGAGAATGTCGACGCCGTTGAGCACGAACTTCTGGGTGCGCACATCGATGTCGATCACCGGAATGCCGTTTTCCAAGCGGTTGTAGGTGCGGCAGGACAGCTCCAGGGTGGTGGTGGGCTTGTCGCCCATCTTCAGCTTCGCCTCGGCCAGGGATTTGAGCTTGCCGCCGACGGTGTGATAGGTGAAGTAGGTCTTGCCGTCCTGGTCCTGGCCGGCTTCGCGCACGTTCAGCAGGATGTCGTCACCCAGGCGCACGCCCAGGGCCAGCATGACTTCCGGGCCGGCGCCTTGCAGCACCAGCGTGGCGCCGAGCACCTTGCCGCTCTTGGCCATTTCCTCGGCGATAAAGCGCCCGCCGGACATGGGCTCCATGTCGAACTCGATCTTCGGCGGAGTGAACTCCTCCACCGTCGCGGACAACGGCAGGCCTTGAAGGGTGGCCGCGATGGCCTGTCTGACTCGGTTGGTAAACATTAGAGAACGTCCTCCAGGAACTGCTCGATGATTTCATCGCGAGCGTTGAGTTGATAAACCATGTGCTCGTTTGGCGCATAACGGCCGTAGTCGATGACGATGAACCAGGTGCCGTTCTTGTACTTCTCGACACTGTTCAATTCCGGGTGCAGGTACACACTGCCGCCGGGGATGGTTTCGTCGGCGACCAGGGTTTGCAGCCAGTCGTTGATGCGCTTGACCTCCTGGTCCATGAAGGACTTGGTGAGGTTCTTGGCCATGGCTTTCTGACCGGCCTTGACCAGCTTGCGGCTGATCGCATCTTCCAGGCCGACGTAGCTGATGAACTTGCCGGTGATGGAGCGGTTACCCAGCAGCGAAAAACCGCCCAGGATGGTGCGGGCGTAGTAGCTCACGCCGTAGCGGTTGAGCAGGTCGCCTTCGGTGGAGGTGTCGAGGATGTTGTACTCGACCACGCGGGAAACGTCCTCAGCGAACGTCACCTGGTTGCCTGGGCTTTCCCATTGCTTGACCTTGGCCAACGCCGCAATGGCCAGGGACGACGGCGATAGGAACACATTCTTCTTCGCCGCCTTGGAGTACACCGACGGCATGTTGTGCACCAGCAGGCAACGGTCGAAACCGAGGTCGGCACCGCCCAGTTCGCCGCTGTAGGTCACCTGGTCGGCCACCGAGGCGTCCTTGCCATCCAGCACCACGCGGGCCTTGATGCGCTTGCCGAACGCGGCGAACTCACCGGCCACCGCCTTGGTGCCGGTGAAGCCTGGGGCGCCGATGATGGTCAAGTCTTCCGGCACGCTGGCCAGTGCCGCCAGGCCCAACTTGCGACCGGTGACCGGTTCGTTGCCGCCGATCACATTGTTGACGGTATCGGCCGGGGTCGCGCCCTCCTCCACGATCACTACATAGACCGGCACCTTCACCACTTTGAGGATCTGGTACACGGCATGGAACAGCGTGCCGGTCTCGGCACCGGTCGGGTCCAGCAGCGCCTGGGTGGTGAAGCTGTTGATGCGAAACGGCGCGTTTTTCGGGATCGACGCATGGGCATTCGGCGCGGTGCCGACCAGGCCGATTACGTTGTCACCCAGGCCACCCATGGCCTCGGGGGATTCAGTGGCATTCACGGTGATGCCGTTGTGCTCGAAGTTCAAAACCTCAGCCATGATTAGTCAGCCTTCTTGGTGGTGGCCTTTTTGGCCGGGGTGGTGTCCTTCGCGGCGAGCACGCTGGTCAGTTCCAGGCGGCCAGCGGTGCGCAGGGCGGATGCTTCGATGTCCAGCAGGTCCAATTCCTCGCCGACGACGGACCAGTGGCCGGCGTGGGTGGGGAATGGGATGAGGACGGTGTAGGTTTGGCGAGTGGGCATAAGAGAGAATCTCCAGGCGAAAAAAAACCGCGAAGGGCGGTTTGGGGGGGGCAGATGAATGGGGTTTATTCGGTTTGCTCAGCGAGCCAGATTGGAGCAACTGGACGAAGTTCGGCTTTAGGGAAATTGGGCGATTGAGGCCAGTCGCGAAGAGCCTGGATATAGACCAACAACTGCATGAAGTACTCATCAGAAAGCGTTGTAGACGCCTCCATTTCTAACTGATCACGATGACGGTCACGCAGCCATGTCACCGCCAACAACTCATCATCACGCCATGCTCGCTCAACAACTACAAGATCAAAAGCAGGAGAGGGGCCGGCAGCCAGCGCCATAGCCTCGGCTTCCGAGATATTGCGAAAGCCATCAGGCGCACTTACTCCCTGATCAAAAGCAAATATCTCTCCAATTTCATTAATGAAATAGTTCATCAGCGCATTTCCGTCCATGTGTTAATAGTGTAGCTACCCAACGGGACTTTATAAGTGGAGCCTGCTGGAACAATTGCGGAAATCGCCATACTTAAACCGGCGCTCGGAAATGAAGACCCTATAAACAAAGTGCTATCAACCACAATTGAAGCAGTTTGGTTTACGGCAGTAGCAACAAAGGCAATATTGACGTAGAGGGGTCTTTCTGTGGCATTGGTATAGGTGACGTTAATCGCCCTAGATGCCTTAACATCAGATATTGTCTTGAATTGATTTGTTAGTGTGCGGCTGAGTTCTCGTATCTGACTTTCCAAAGCTGCAATATCAATATATCCCTGATTGATTGGCGCGTTCCAAGCCTTAATACACCACATCACTGCCAGGTTACGCGGTCGGGTCTCCGTATCGCCTGTAAAACCTACGTTGTAGAGCGTGTCGTAATTATTGCCTCCGAGAGACTTGGCGCCAGTCGGGACTGATGCAGAGCTGATTCCTGTTTGATTTGGAGGCGTATGGGTATGACTCTTGAACGCATCAGCCTGGTAACTGCCGACCGCTCGACCAGGGTCCATACCGCGTCCATGATCCCATCCCCGAAAAAACTCCCCTCGCGACTCCGGTAACCGTGTGTAACCCACCGCATCACCAGTAACGTTAAACCTCTTCGCCAAATACGCCGCAAGATCCGGATAAAGGTCATCCTTGAACAGACTGTTATCCACCTCCAAATACCCCGGCGGCACCGTCCCCAGTGGAAACGGCACCATAACCCCCACCGGCAACGCCGAAGCCTTGGCAATCATCGCCTCAATCTCAGCCTTGGTATAAGTCCCCTTCGCCAGTTGCTCGCCCAGGTAATCCATCACCCAAGCCCGCGTCGCCTTCACCACGGTGTCATCAATCAACAACGTCACGATCGACGCATTACTCGTCTCAAAAATCGAGCGAATATAAAACTCTTTCCCCGATCCCGACGTCGCCAGTACCGGCTTATACGACTCCGGGTATTTGACGATCGCATACAAGATCCCGGTATCCGTCCACAGCCCGGCCTCGCGTACATACCAGCCGCCAACATCCGACGGGATGGTGACTTCGGCCATCAGCCAGTTGGCATTTTTCTCATCTTGGAATAGCGCGTTCAGCGGCCCGCGCCAGACTTCGCGTTTAAGGGCCTTGGCGCTGGCGTCGGGGTTATAGACGGCGCCGTTGCCGTCACCGACGGAAATCTGCGCCAGCTTGATCGGTACGCCGGCGGCCTTGCAGGCGGTTTCGTAGGCGATCCCCGCGTTGGTGAGCAGGGTGTAATAGTCAGCCATTTAGTGCTCCTGTGGATAAAGGGTGGTGGTTTCGACGGTGTAGAGACCGGCCGCCATAAAGGCGCGCCCCGAGGCCTCGACCCCTGCCAGCACGTTGGGATAAATCGTGGTCAGTTCACCGCACAGCGTGGCGGCACCTATGCTGTGACGGCCAAAGGCGCTCAGGCCCACGGAGATCGACAGGATGTCGCGCTCGCTTTTGGCATCGGCCAGGCGGCGGTCGAGTCGGGCATCGATAACCTCGCCGTAGGGCAATTCGGTCCAGGCCCGTACGGCAAAGCTGTAGGGCACGCCCAGCGGTTCCTGCTCGTACCAGGCGCGCACCTCGGGCGTGAGTTGCAGGCCCCTGGCGGCGTTTTCCAGGGCTTGGCGGGTGCCCGCCTGGCGCGCGGTGGGCCAGGCGAGTTTGACGGTCAAGCGTTTCTCAGCCTCCGGGGCCGTGCTGCTCCATTCGTTGACGGCGCGGTCTGCCGCCAGGTAAGGCAAGAACGCCGCGGGTGTACGGGCCGGGTCCATCAGCTCGGGAAACGGTGGGGTAACGCGCTCCAGCAAATAGCCAAACCCCAGGTCCAACGCCTTTTCCAGCGGCGAACTGTTGACCGGCAACAGGCTTGCTTTGGGATCCCTCATAGCGTGCGCACCTCCACCTCGACACCCGTGCAATACGGGGCCTGGAACGCCGTGCTGATGATCGGCTCCAGCGGTTCGAGGATGTGCAGTTGCGCCGCGCCGGCGCTGTGGATGGCGTAGTCGATCCAGCTTGGGTCGACCCGGCCTTCCAGGCGATGACAGGAGTCGGCGTAGGTTTGCAGCAGTTGCTGCGCAGCCACTTGAGTCAGGCCCGAATCCGGTCCGGCATTGATCTTGGCCACCACACGAATTTTGTACCGTTGAATCTGCGCAGCCTGCACGGTGACCAGATCGGTTTCCGGTCGTACATCCGGCCGTGCGAAATGTCGCCGCACACCGTCGAGTAAATCGGCGGAAGGTGTGCCATCCCCTTCCCTGGACAGTACGGTGACCATCACTTCGCCAGGAGCCGTACGTCGCCCGTTGCCATCCTTGACCTGGGCTGCGTAGCCGTCCGGATCGAAGGCGTAGCTGACGGTCACCACGCCCGGCGTAGCGCTCTGCACCTTGACCGACGGCCGCTCGCCGAGGGTGAACACTTCGCGGCGGTACTGCATGCGCGAACCCGCTGCCGGCGCATGGGGTGCCAGGTAATAGCGCAGGCGCGCATCGTCGTCGCTTTCCAGGGTGGGTGGCACCGGCGGGAAGGCGGCCGGGTCGCCGGGGTCGAGCACCTGGCGCTCCAGGCCCATGTCGGCCAGGCGCGCATCCAGGTTGCTGCCGGTGGCCCACCACGCCAGCATCTGCTTGATACGGGCGTTGTATTTGCGCTCATGAGTTTGCAGCCGCACGCAAAACGCTTCCAGGGCCAGGGTCAGCAGCTCGCTTTCGTTATCGAGGCTGACCTTGAGCTTGGCTGCGGTTTGCGGCGCGCGGGTGGCGACGTAGTCGACGACGAACGCCTTGAACTCCGCCAGCAGCGGTTCGAATTCATCGACCGCGATAATCGCCGGCTCCGCCAGTTGGTTCTGGCCAGGGATCAGCATGCTCATGTCACGACCTCGAAGGATTGTTGGCGGTTTTTCCAGGTACCGGCAAAACGCAGCAATAAACCTGCGCCCTGGCGCGTGGCGACAATGACCTGGGGTTGGAAATCGGCGATGCCGTTCTGGGTGGTGTAGAACGCTTGCGCGGCGTGGCTTTGGGCGAGGATCAGCAGATCGTCACCGAGGTTCTGGCCGAGCAATTGCGGGATCAGCGAGCCGTACAACGGGCGCTTCTGGCGAGTGCCCACGGGGGTGGTCAGCGCTCGGGTGGCACGCTGTACAAATTGCAGCCAGTCATCGACCGCTGCCCCGGTGTTCCTATCGATTCCGATCATGGCAAATCCTTATGCGCTGCTGATCACACGGCCCTGGTGATCCACCAGTGGGCCGCTCAAGTGCACACCGCCAGCGTCCAGCAGCAGGCCGACGGCACCGAGTTGCACAGCGATGTGATCGGCCGTCATTTGCAGGGTGGCGGGGCCGACTTTCACCTCGACCTGTTCGCGGGAACCGCTGAGGGTCGTGGGGCCGTTGGCCCAGTTGAAGGTGTGGCTGGCGTCGTCGTAATCGCTCTGGGTACCGTCCTGATAACGGCGTCGGGTCAATGACGCAACGCTGGAGACCGGCGGAAACAAGCTACTGTTGAGGCCGAAGAGGGCTACAGACTGCGCACCGCCCTCTCCACCGCCATAGTTGAGCAACAGACATTGCTCCCCCACGGAAGGAATGCGGGTTTCGCTCTGCGCCCCGGCACTGGGGTTGAAGAAGCGGATCGCCGGGCTGAGCAACTCACCGTGGCTGACCTTGCAGGTATTGCCGGCGGCGTCGACCTCCTGGCACACGCCAATGCGGCAGAAACTATCCGCGCGTCGATACAGGTCTTCGAGCTGGGCTTCCATTTCCGCCAGGCGCTCGATAATCGGCCCCAGTTGCATGCGTAACAATGCGTCGAACATGGCCTACTCCTGCAACGGGCGATATTGATCCGGATCGTCGATGTCCGAGACTTCCCAGGTGCAGGCAAACAACGGCGTACCTGTGGGATCTTCGAGCAGCGACGGGCCGAAATAGAGGTTTTGGGTGAAGGACACGGTCCAGCTGTCGTAATCCGTTTCGTTACCGGTGAGTACCGTCGGTGCCGCGACGATGGCCGTGGGCAGGTCGCACTGATCAGGCGGCAGGCCCCAGCGGTTATCCAACGCCAGGTCCATCAATTGGCTGGCCAGGTCACAGGCGTCAAAAGCAGTAGCCCCGCTGGCAACCGTGACGCGGAGTGAAACCGCCAAGGCGTGGGCCTTGCGCCCTTCAAAGGAGCGAACGTCGGGGCCGTTGCGCTCCACGGTAATCAGCACACCGGTTCTGTCGCTGGCGCCCTGGAAGTCTTGATGATTGCCGACGCGCAATAGTGGAAAGGCGCGCTTGAGCGCTTCCCCAATCGCCACGGGGAGCTGGGAAGGTTTTTCGATAAGTGTCATGTAGTCGCGTCCTTGCAACGGTTACGGCTGATCCGGGCGGGAAGGCGGGGTCTCGTTGACCCCGATGCGCTTGGCCGCCCAGCGTTCATAGAGGCCGATGGCAACGTCGGCCCCCGCCATGGCGGTCAGGCAACCAATGGCGCCGGCAGTCCAGATCGACATCCCCGCGGCGTAGCACAGCATCAATGCCGACACCCCGCAGACCATGCATGCTCCCGACCGCAGGGCCAGGCGCCGCACCAGCGACCAGCCCCGCGCGCCCTCCTTGTCGGCGCGCCACATTTCGCCGGAGACCCCGCCGACCAGGGCCAGTACGATCACCAGCCAGATAGGCATTTCCGCTAACGCTTGCTGCTCGTTTGTCATGTCACGCCTCCTGGCTGAACAATGCCGGCAGAGTGCCGGCGCTTGGGTAATTCCATGTGTAGGTAGGCATTCCAAAAAGCCCGGTTACCCGGGCTTTTCAGTAATGCGGTCCTCGGTCTTTCGGCGCTACTGGCGCGGTACGGACCTTTCCTCGATGTTTTTCCGACCACGATCCCTGTCTGCCGGATAACTGCTTCTGGTGCTTTACGCTGCACACCCGGGTCAGTTGCCAACCCTCTGAACCGTTGAGGCCGATTCATCGCTGCCTGTTCGTTGAAGCGGTGTCACTAAAGAGCGTCGGCATCCTTGCCGGTGTTACCTGGCATCCTTGCCATCGCTCTGATGGCGTCCTTGCCGATGTTGCGTGCCTTCCTTGTCTTCCTTGGCAGCATCCTTGCCGCCTCCACCAAGCCTTGTTGGCTGGCTTGGAACAAAGAATATGCATGTATGCATATACAGTCAATGCACAAATGCATTTATTTTCAGCAAAGAAATGCATAGATGCATTTTCAGCCTTATGGGCAAAGGGTTTGACGATTTTGTGCAGGCGAAAAAAAGCCCGCTCGATAGCGGGCTTTGTCTTACACAAGGTGGTTAACGGGCGTACATGCCCCACCAGAACACATGACCCAGGATGCTGATTTGCTCATCCTGGATGTCCTGGAAGCTGTAGTCCTCGTCCGGGTGCTCATCGCGGTTGAAACTGCGCAGGCGAATCCCGGAAGGCAGGCGGTAGAGCTGTTTCACCCGCAGTTGGCCGTTGTGATTGATGGCGTACAAGTCGCCATCAACGATGTCTCCAATGGCGCTCTTGCCCGCATTCACCCCCACCGTCGCGCCATCGCGCAACACCGGCAACATACTGTTGCCGCGTACCGTCACGCATTTGGCCTGGTCGAACTGCACACCGTTATGCCGCAGGCTGCGCTTTCCAAAACGCAGGCTGGCCTTCTCACTTTCTTCGATGACGAATCTTCCTGATCCAGCAGCCAATTCAACCTCGCGCAGAAAGGGGATCGACACCTCGTCGTCATTCACAGGGGTGTCGTCATCCCACAGGCTTATGTCCTTGAGTTCCGAATGCATCGGGTCGCGTCCATCATCACGCAAAGCGCCCACCGCTGCGCGCCCGCGCAGTTGGTCGGTGCTGACGCGAAAATACTCGGCGATGCGGGAAATATGCTTGTCCGACGGATCAACGATCTTGCCGCTGAGGATCCGGGACAGTGTGGATTGAGGCACGCCGGTACGCCGGTGAAGCTCCGTGGGGGAGATCCGGTCGCGGTCCAGCAGCTCTCTTAAGACGATAGAAACGTTGCGTTTTTGCATAACGCGGATAGTGACGGGAGTTTTTTGGGTTTGCAAATGCTAATTTGCATATTTTATGCACATGCCATGCCGCCGCGCCTACCCGCTTGCGACCTGCGAACCCCCGACCTCGCGTGTTAACCTTGCGCCCATCGCAAAAAATGCTGGGCCGAGCGCCCCCTTTGCCCCATCACTTTCAACGAATTTGCCTACTATCCAATGAGTAAAAACACGTCCGATCTGTCCTCCCACACCCCGATGATGCAGCAGTACTGGCGCCTGAAAAACCAGCACCCTGATCAGTTGATGTTCTATCGCATGGGCGACTTCTACGAGATCTTCTATGAAGACGCGAAGAAGGCGGCCAAATTGCTGGACATCACCCTGACCGCGCGCGGGCAGTCGGCAGGGCAGTCGATTCCGATGTGTGGGATTCCTTACCACTCGCTGGAAGGCTACCTCGTCAAACTGGTGAAGCTGGGCGAGTCGGTGGTGATCTGCGAGCAGATCGGTGACCCAGCTACCAGCAAGGGGCCGGTTGAACGTCAGGTGGTGCGCATTATTACGCCGGGGACGGTGAGTGATGAGGCGCTGCTGGATGAGCGACGTGACAACCTGATCGCCGCCGTCCTGGGCGATGAGCGTTTGTTCGGCCTTTCCGTACTGGATATCACCAGCGGCAACTTCAGCGTGCAGGAGATCAAAGGTTGGGAGAACCTGCTGGCGGAGCTGGAGCGCATCAACCCGGTGGAGTTGTTGATCCCGGATGACTGGCCAAAAGACTTGCCGGCAGAAAAGCGTCGTGGGACCAAGCGTCGCGCGCCGTGGGATTTCGAGCGTGATTCGGCGTTGAAAAGCCTGTGCCAGCAATTCTCGGTGCAAGACCTCAAGGGCTTCGGCTGTGAAACCCTGACCCTGGCCATCGGCGCCGCCGGTTGCCTGCTCAGCTACGCCAAGGAAACCCAGCGCACCGCCCTGCCGCACTTGCGCAGCCTGCGTCATGAGCGACTGGACGACACCGTGGTGCTCGATGGCGCGAGCCGTCGCAACCTGGAGCTGGACACCAACCTGGCCGGTGGCCGCGACAACACGTTGCAATCGGTAGTGGACCGCTGCCAGACCGCCATGGGCAGCCGCCTGCTGACCCGCTGGCTGAACCGCCCGCTACGCGACCTGACCGTCCTGCAAGCGCGCCAGACGTCGATTACTTGCCTGCTGGACGGCTATCGCTTTGAAAAGCTGCAACCGCAGCTCAAGGAAATCGGCGATATCGAGCGCATCCTGGCGCGGATCGGCCTGCGTAATGCGCGGCCCCGTGACCTGGCACGCCTGCGCGACGCGCTCAGCGCGCTGCCGCAGTTGCAAGTGGCAATGACCGAGCTGGACACGCCCCACCTGCAACAACTCGCCGTCACAGCCGGCACCTACCCGGCACTCGCGGCGTTGCTGGAAAAGGCCATTATCGACAACCCGCCGGCAATTATCCGCGATGGCGGCGTACTCAAGACCGGTTACGACAGCGAACTGGATGAATTGCAGTCCCTGAGCGAAAACGCCGGGCAGTTCCTGATCGACCTGGAAGCCCGCGAAAAAGCGCGCACCGGCCTGGCCAACCTCAAGGTCGGCTACAACCGCGTGCATGGCTACTTTATCGAGTTGCCGAGCAAGCAGGCCGAGTCGGCGCCCATCGATTACCAGCGTCGCCAGACCCTCAAAGGCGCAGAGCGCTTTATCACGCCAGAGCTGAAAGAATTCGAAGACAAGGCGCTGTCGGCCAAGAGTCGCGCCCTGGCTCGGGAAAAGATGCTCTATGAAAACCTGCTTGAAGACCTGATCAGCCAACTGGCGCCGCTTCAGGACACCGCCGCTGCCCTGGCAGAGCTGGATGTACTGAGCAACCTTGCCGAACGCGCGCTGAACCTCGACTTGAACTGCCCGCGGTTTGTCAGCGAGCCCTGCATGCGCATCGTGCAAGGTCGCCACCCGGTGGTGGAGCAGGTGCTCACCACGCCGTTCGTCGCCAACGACCTGTCGCTGGATGACGATACACGCATGCTGGTCATCACCGGTCCGAACATGGGCGGTAAATCCACCTACATGCGCCAAACCGCCCTGATCGTGCTGCTGGCGCATATTGGCAGCTTCGTACCGGCGGCCAGTTGCGAACTGTCCCTGGTGGACCGCATCTTCACGCGGATCGGCTCCAGCGATGACCTGGCCGGTGGCCGTTCGACCTTTATGGTGGAAATGAGCGAAACCGCGAATATCCTGCACAACGCCACCGACCGCAGCCTGGTGCTGATGGACGAAGTCGGTCGCGGCACCAGTACCTTCGACGGCCTGTCCCTGGCTTGGGCGGCGGCCGAACGCCTGGCGCACCTGCGCGCCTATACGCTGTTCGCCACCCACTACTTCGAACTGACCGTGTTGCCGGAAAGCGAGCCGTTGGTGGCCAACGTGCATCTCAATGCCACCGAGCACAACGAGCGCATCGTGTTCCTGCACCATGTGCTGCCAGGGCCGGCCAGCCAGAGTTACGGCCTGGCCGTGGCGCAACTGGCGGGCGTGCCCAACGACGTAATCGCCCGCGCCCGCGAGCACCTCAGCCGCCTGGAGGCCACGGCCCTGCCCCACGAAACCGTGGTCGCGAGCCCGAAAAAAACCAACAGCAAAACCAGCACGCCACACCAGAGTGATATGTTCGCCACCCTGCCCCATCCGGTACTGGAGGAGTTGGCAAAGCTTGACCTGGACGACTTGACGCCGCGAAAAGCGCTGGAAATGCTCTATACACTGAAGACACGGGTCTAACGCAGACGCTTGCAAGCTGATATTATCTCGCGCGGTTTGGGATGCTGCGGGCTTTTAGCCTGGTCCGCAGACTATCGCTCTCGAACCTCGCGAGCCCCACCATAAGGGGTTTCGCTGCCGCCGCCTGAGGAGAAAATTAGAAATGACCTTCGTCGTCACCGACAACTGCATCAAGTGCAAGTACACCGACTGCGTAGAAGTGTGTCCGGTGGACTGCTTCTACGAAGGCCCGAATTTCCTGGTCATCCACCCGGACGAGTGCATTGACTGCGCCCTGTGTGAGCCTGAATGCCCGGCCGTCGCTATTTTCTCCGAGGACGAAGTCCCGGAAGACATGCAGGAATTTATCCAGTTGAACGTCGAGCTGGCTGAAATCTGGCCGAACATCACCGAGAAGAAAGAACCGCTGCCGGACGCGGAAGAGTGGGATGGCAAAAAAGGCAAGATCAAAGAACTCGAGCGCTGACAGCGTCGCAGTCCAAAAAAAAGGCCCTTCCGGGCCTTTTTTGCGTTCAGGGGTAGACGCTCACTTTTCTTCAGGCAAAAAAAAGGGGCGGTATGACCCGCCCACATTTTTTCCCTAGTCCCTTTATTCCTTTTCATCATCCTGATGAATCGCATCCTGCGACGTTCCTTCAAGCCATCGTTCCTTGATGGCCGTGCCAATCCGTGGACACAGGGCTGATCTTAGAGAGTTCCCGGCGAAGTTCAACGCGATCCAACCGCTGGACTGACAGCTATCATTGCTCGAGACACAATAAATAGTTGTTATATTTCAATCAGATAGAAAAACACTCCGGTATTTAGAGGCGCTACGGGCGGGCAAAAAAACCAAACACTTACGTAAAAGTAAGCGAATGCTTACACGCGCCATTGCGTAAAAGCGCAATTCGCCGCTTTGGCAGTCCCGACTCGATCCTGCCCCCCTCAATCTTCACTGACAGTGATAGTCGGCATGGCCTGCGTCGCAGCCTCTTGCAGCACGATTCGTGCGCCGACATGGCGGGCCAGCTCCTGATAGATCATCGCGATCTGGCCATCGGGCTCGGCCGCCACGGTAGGCTTGCCGCCGTCGGCCTGCTCGCGAATACCCATCGACAACGGCAATGAGGCCAGCAGTTCGACGCCATACTGGGTCGCCAGCTTCTCGCCTCCCCCTTCACCGAACAAGTGCTCGGCATGCCCGCAGTTGGAGCAGATGTGCACCGCCATGTTCTCCACCACACCCAGCACCGGGATATTGACCTTGCGGAACATCTCGACGCCTTTCTTCGCGTCGAGCAGCGCCAGGTCCTGGGGCGTGGTCACGATCACCGAGCCAGCCACCGGGACTTTTTGCGCCAGGGTCAGTTGGATATCGCCCGTGCCCGGCGGCATATCGATCACCAGGTAGTCCAGGTCGCCCCAGGCAGTCTGCGTGACCAGTTGCAGCAGTGCGCCGGACACCATCGGCCCGCGCCAGACCATCGGCGTGTTGTCATCGGTGAGGAAGGCCATGGACATCACTTCCACGCCCATGGACTCAATCGGCACGAACCATTTCTGGTCCTTGACCTTCGGCCGCGTGCCCTCGGCAATGCCGAACATCACGCCTTGGCTCGGGCCGTAGATATCGGCGTCAAGAATGCCCACCCGCGCACCTTCACGGGCCAGGGCCAGGGCCAGGTTGGCCGCCGTGGTGGACTTACCCACACCGCCCTTGCCGGACGCCACTGCGACCACGTTCTTGACGTTGGCCAGGCCTGGGATCTGCGCCTGGGCCTTGTGCGGCGCGATCACGCACCGAATGTCGACCTTGGCCGCCCCCACGCCGTCCAGGCCTTCGATGGCCATTTGCAGCATCTGCGCCCAGCCGCTCTTGAACAGGCCGGCGGCATAACCCAGTTCCATCTGGACCGACACTTGATCGCCCTGGACCTCGATGGCGCGTACACAGCCGGCACTGACCGGGTCCTGGTTCAAATAGGGGTCGGTGTATTGGCGAAGAACGGCTTCCACCGCTGCGCGATTGACGGCGCTCATGGGCTACTCCCGAAAAAAGACTGACTGAAACAGGCGGCTATCCTAACCGTTCCAGCGGCTTAACGGCATGCTTTCGAAGACAGGGAAGATGCTGAAACAACGCCACGGGGTGAAATAAATTTCCCGGCGCTTTATAGTGGCCGACCTCCGTTTCATCAAGTAGCCGAGCCCCATGTCCGAGCCACGCAAGATCCTCGTCACCAGCGCCCTGCCCTATGCCAATGGTTCCATCCATCTTGGCCATATGCTTGAGTACATCCAGACCGATATGTGGGTGCGCTTCCAGAAGCATCGCGGCAATCAATGCATCTATGTCTGCGCGGACGACGCCCACGGCTCGGCCATCATGTTGCGCGCCGAAAAGGAAGGGATCACCCCGGAACAACTGATCGCCAATGTGCAGGCTGAACACAGCGCCGACTTTGCCGACTTCCTGGTGGACTTCGACAACTTCCACTCGACCCACTCCGACGAAAACCGCGAGCTGTCGAGCCAGATCTATAAGCGCTTGCGCGACGCCGGGCACATTGCCACGCGTTCGATCACGCAGTATTTCGACCCGGAAAAGAAAATGTTCCTGGCCGACCGTTTCATCAAGGGCACCTGCCCAAAATGCGGCACCGAAGACCAGTACGGCGACAACTGCGAAAAATGCGGTGCCACCTACGCACCCACTGACCTGAAGAACCCGCGTTCGGCTATCTCCGGCGCCATCCCGGTGCTCAAGGATTCCCAGCACTTCTTCTTCAAGCTCCCGGATTTCCAGCAGATGCTGCAAACCTGGACCCGCAGCGGCACCCTGCAGGACGCCGTGGCGAACAAGATCGCCGAATGGCTGGACGCCGGCCTGCAACAGTGGGACATCTCCCGCGATGCGCCGTACTTCGGCTTCGAAATCCCCGACGAGCCAGGCAAGTACTTCTACGTGTGGCTGGACGCGCCGATCGGCTACATGGCCAGCTTCAAGAACCTCTGCGCCCGCACGCCGGAGCTGGACTTCGACGCTTTCTGGGGCAAGGACTCCACCGCCGAGCTGTACCACTTCATCGGCAAGGACATCGTCAACTTCCACGCCCTGTTCTGGCCAGCCATGCTCGAAGGTTCGGGCTACCGCAAGCCAACCGGCATCGCCGTACACGGTTACCTGACGGTCAATGGCCAGAAGATGTCCAAGTCCCGTGGCACCTTTATCAAGGCGCGCACCTACCTGGACCACCTGTCGCCGGAATACCTGCGCTACTACTACGCCTCCAAGCTGGGCCGTGGCGTCGACGACCTCGACCTGAACCTGGAAGACTTCGTACAGAAGGTCAACTCCGACCTGGTGGGCAAAGTCGTCAACATCGCCAGCCGTTGCGCCGGGTTCATCCACAAGGGCAACGCCGGTGTGATGGTGGCGGAAAATGCCGCGCCGGAACTGACCGAGGCCTTCCTGGCCGCCGCGCCAAGCATTGCCGATGCCTATGAGGCCCGCGACTTTGCCCGCGCGATGCGCGAGATCATGGGCCTGGCCGACCGCGCCAACGCCTGGATCGCCGACAAGGCACCGTGGTCGCTGAACAAGCAGGAAGGCAAGCAGGCTGAAGTCCAGGCGATCTGCGCCACCGGCGTCAACCTGTTCCGCCAGTTGGTGATCTTCCTCAAGCCCGTGCTGCCATTGCTGGCCGCCGACGCCGAGGCGTTCCTCAACGTCGCGCCGCTGACCTGGAATGACCACGCCACCCTGCTCGGCAACCACCCGCTGAACGAGTTCAAGCCGCTGATGACCCGCATCGACCCGGTAAAAGTCCAGGCCATGACCGACGCTTCGAAAGAAGACCTGGTCGCCAGCCAGACCGATACCGGCGAATCGACGCCAGCGGGCAACGGTGAACTGGCCAAGGACCCCCTCTCCCCGGAGATCGAGTTCGACGCCTTTGCCGCCGTGGACCTGCGCGTTGCGCTGATCGTCAAGGCCGAAGCCGTTGAAGGTGCCGACAAGCTGCTGCGCCTGACCTTGGATATCGGTGACGAGCAACGCAACGTGTTCTCCGGGATCAAGAGCGCCTATCCGGACCCTTCCAAGCTCAATGGTCGCCTGACCATGATGATCGCCAACCTCAAGCCGCGGAAAATGAAGTTCGGTATTTCCGAAGGCATGGTGATGGCGGCTGGCCCTGGCGGCGAAGAAATCTACCTGCTGAGCCCTGACAGCGGCGCCAAGCCGGGTCAACGCATCAAGTAAGCCCGGCGAAACAGCCCTGTCGTTACGGCGACGGGGCTTTTCAGCTAGTACCCCCTTCTCGCTTGCCGGATAATCAGGCCCTGTTTGCTTAACCGGCATGACCATGACCGATATGTTCCTCACCCTTGTCAGCGCCGCCCTGATCAGCAACTTCGTGTTGCAGATGCCGCTGGCGGTCGACCCGGTGCTGGCCCTGGCCTCACGCCAACGGCTGCATGCCCTCGGGATCGCCACCACCCTATTGATGGTGCTCAGCGGCGTGCTGGGTTATCTGCTGGACCACTATCTGTTGCAGCCGTTCGCATTGACGACACTGCGGCTATTTGTGTTTTTGCCGCTGACCGCGCTGTTGATCCACCCGGTGCTCAGCCTGCTGACGCGCGTGCGCCCCGCCCTGGTAACCAACGGTCTGTGGCCACTGCTGCTGGGTAACGCCGGCGTACTGGCCGTGGTCGTGATGGGCACACAAAATGATAAAGGCGTGGTGCACATGGCCGCATTGAGCCTGGGCGCCGGGCTCGGTTTCTGGCTGGTGCTGAGCCTGTTCAGCGACTTGCGCCAACGCATCGCCGACAACGACATCCCCCTGCCTTTTCGCGGCCTGCCGGTCGAACTGATCAGCGTCGGGCTGATGGCAGTGGCCTTCTTCGGCTTCAACGCAATGTTCAAAGCATGAACCTGATTCAACGTATCGACGCGCTGCTGCCGCAGACTCAATGCGGCAAGTGCGGCCACCCAGGCTGCAAGCCTTACGCCGAAGGTATTGCCCAGGGTGAGGCGATTAACAAGTGCCCGCCGGGTGGGCAGGAAACCATCGCCGGGCTGGCACAGTTGCTGAAAGTGCCGGTGCTGGAACTGGACGCCACGCGGGGCGAGGCACCCGCGCAGGTTGCGTATATCCGCGAAGCCGAGTGCATCGGTTGCACCAAGTGCATCCAGGCATGCCCGGTGGACGCCATCGTCGGCGCCGCCAAGCTGATGCACACGGTGATCATCGACGAATGCACGGGTTGTGACCTGTGCGTCGCGCCCTGCCCGGTCGATTGCATCGAAATGCACCCGTTGCTCACGGCGCTACCCATCGTCGGAGGCCTCGCCACCAACGAAGACCAACGCCGTCAGCGCGGCCTCAAGCGTGATCGTGCACGACGGCGCTTTGAGCAACGCAATGCACGTCTGCGACGGGAAGAAGCGCTCAAGATCGCCGAACGCCTGGCCCGGACCAGACACACCGCTGCGCCGGAGCCAGTGCAGGTCGATAAAGCCCAGGCGGCGAGGGAGGCAGCGGTCAAGCAAGCGAAAATCAGCGTGGCCATGAGTCGCGCCCAACTGCACAAATCCTTGAAGGCGTTCGGGCATCCACCGACGTTTGAGCAGCAGTCGCAATTGATCGTCCTGCAACAGCAGTTCGAGGCCGCAGAGCAGGCACTTGCCGCGCTGGAGTTGAACAGCACCCCCAAGGCTGCTGCCCCCAGCAATACCGCCGAACTCAAGCGCGCCAAGATCCAACTGGCCATGCGCCGCGCAGAGCTGAAGAGAGCCCAGGATCAGAAGGCCGACCCGCAGCAATTGGCCGAGGCGCAAGGCAAGCTGGATGAGGCACAGCGCCTGGTGGACGCCCATGACAACGCCTGATCCGCAGCAGGCCTTGCAGCGCGTGTTGCTCGCAACGCTGCCGGGCGTCGTGGCACTGTGCTGGTGGTACGGATGGGGGGTGTTGATCAATTTGATCTTGGCTGGGGGATGCGCGCTACTGGTGGACGCGGGTGTCGACCGCCTGCGAGGACGGCGCGTTCGTGACCTGAGCAGCCTGGTCAGCGCCACACTGCTGGCCCTGGCCCTGCCACCTTATTGTCCCTGGTGGCTGTGTGTAGCCGCTGTCACCGGAGGGTTGCTGCTGGGCAAGCACTTGTATGGTGGCAATCGAAACCCATTCAATCCGGCCATGGTCGGGTACGCCCTGATGCTGGTGGCCTTTCCCCAACCCATGAGCCACTGGCCGGCGCCCCATGGCCTGGACCTGCTGGCCGGCGTCAATCAGGTTCTGGGCCTGCACGGCGCGGCGCCGGATGCCTGGGCCCAGGCCACCGCCTTGGATGCCCTGCGAATCAACAAGAGCCTGACCATCGACGAGCTGTTCGCGCGCAGCCCGGCATTTGGGCATTTCGGCGGCAGGGCCAGCGAGTGGGTCGGCCTGGCCTATCTCATGGGTGGCCTCTGGCTGTTATGGCAGCGCGTGTTCAGCTGGCATGCACCCGTTGGCATGCTGGGCAGCCTGTTTGTGATCAGCCTGCTGTGCTGGAACGGGTCGGGTTCGGATTCCCATGGCTCGCCGCTGTTTCATCTGCTGACCGGCGCCACCCTTCTCGGCGCCTTTTTCATCATCACCGAGCCGGTATCGGGCCCCAGGAGCCCGCGGGCACGCCTGCTCTTTGGCGCGGGCGTAGGCGCGCTGACCTATCTGATTCGCACGTGGGGCGGTTACCCGGACGGGGTAGCCTTCGCAGTATTGCTGATGAACCTGGCGGTGCCCGCGCTGGAGCGCCTGGTGGCACCGAAACAGCCGCAGGTGAATGCATGAGAGTCACCCGAGGCCTGCTGCTGGCGCTGCTGATTAGCATGGGCGGCATCGCCTTGACCTTGGGGCTGCAGCACCTGACCGCCGGCCATGCGGCGCTCCAAGCCCAGACGCAACAGCGTCAGGCCCTGCTCGACCTGCTACCCGCGGACCGCTACGACAACCAGCCCTTGGACCAGGCGCTGGCGATCGCTCCCCAACCCTTGTCAAACAGCCAGCTTCAAGGTGGCTACCTGGCAACCCTGGCCGGCCAGGCAAGCGCCGTGATCCTGCGGTTACAAGCCAACGGCTACGGCGGGCCGATTGAACTGCTGGTGGCCATCGACCGCGACGGTAAGCTGCTGGCAATCAAACCGCTGGAGCACTCGGAAACCCCAAGCCTTGGTGGCCATATCAGTGAGCCCGGCAACCCTTGGCTGGCCGCCTTCAAAGGCCGCACCCGCAGCGACCTGAAAGACCCGACATTCGATCAGATGGCAGGCGCGACCCTGACTTCCCGCGCGGTGTCCAATGCCGCCCACGATGCGCTGCGTTTTTTCGACGAACATCGATCTGCATTGCTGGAGCACGCGGCCCATGACTAAAGCCTTTGGCCTGGCCAATACGCTGATGCTGACACCGTTGATCGGAGTGAGTGACACGCTGCCCAAGGCCCTGAGTTTCCTGGGGCTGTCCGTGCTAGTCGTGACGCTGTATGGCCTGGTCATGGCAGGTGTGCGATCCCGTCTCAGCGCCCCCTTACGGTTGATTGCCAGCCTGATGCTTGCCGCGACCCTGGTCAGTGTCGTGCAGTTACTGTTGCAGGCATTTGCACTCACGACCTATCAGCAACTGGGCCTCTATCTCGCCATGATCAGCGTGCAATGCGTAGTACTGGAACACGGCGGCTTCTTCGCGGCCGGCCAGCACAAGGCACGCCTGCGGCTGTTTGGCCTTTTCGCCGCCCTGCTGATACTGCTGGGGTTGCTACGCGCCGGTACCGCCACCACATTCATGCCTGCCGGGTTTATCCTGCTCGGGTTACTGCTCGCAGGGTGCCAAGCCTGGGCCCACTATTCGAAATCACGCTGACCGCCAGCAAGGAGCCGCCCGCCCCATGAACGCCGCAAAACGATTGGAAATTTTTCGCAGGCTTCACGAAGACAATCCGGAACCCAAGACCGAACTGGCCTATTCATCGCCATTCGAGTTGCTGATTGCCGTGATTCTCTCGGCCCAATCGACCGATGTGGGCGTCAACAAGGCCACGGCCAAGCTATTTCCTGTGGCGAACACACCCGCGGCGATTTATGCCCTGGGCGTTGAGGGTTTGTCCGAGTACATCAAGACCATCGGCCTGTACAACAGCAAGGCCAAGAATGTCATCGAGACCTGCCGCCTGCTGGTGGAGCGGCATGGCGGTGAAGTACCGCAAACACGCGAAGCCTTGGAAGCGCTGCCCGGCGTGGGCCGCAAGACAGCCAATGTGGTGCTCAATACGGCGTTTCGCCAGCTGACAATGGCCGTGGACACACATATTTTTCGTGTCAGCAACCGCACCGGCATTGCACGTGGGAAGAATGTGGTGGAAGTGGAAAAGCAGCTGATGAAGTTTGTTCCCAAGCCCTATCTGCTCGATTCGCATCATTGGCTGATCCTGCACGGGCGTTATGTCTGCCAGGCGCGCAAGCCACGCTGCGGCAGCTGTCGCATCGAGGACCTGTGCGAGTACAAGGAAAAAACCTCCGACGATTGAGGAATCATTGATTTTTACGATCAGTCGATTGAAAAAATCTTTTTTACCCATCCATGGATTATCGTTATAAGGAGCGCCAACGGCAGTCTTAGCCCGGAGTTAACCTTATGAGCACTGGCAAAGAACAACTGGAAGTGGATGACGACCTCGTTGAGTCGGATGACGACGGGGCAGAAACACCTGTAGTAGAAGTGGCCAAGACCAATCTAAGCAAACGCCGCACTATCGACAATCTCCTGGAAGAGCGACGCTTGCAAAAACAGCTGGCCGACTACGATTTCGACCTCTGATAGAGCCGATGACGGCCGGAAGCCTCCCTTGCGGAGGCTTTTTTCTGCCGATCTACCTTGATGACGCCCTCCCCTATACCAGCCCGTTGCGCTGGGCCAACTCGATCAAGTCGACCAGGGAGCGTGCATTGAGCTTGAGCAGCAAGCGCGTTTTGTAAGTACTCACGGTCTTGTTGCTGAGGAACATGCCATCGGCAATCTCCTTGTTGGTTTTACCACGCGCCAATTGCTGCAATACCATCATCTCCCGGCCGGAGAGACGCTCGACCATGTCCGCCTCACTGGCGTTGCCCATGGTGGAACGTACCGAGTTCAGCGCCTGATTCGGGAAGTAACTGTAGCCGGAGAGGACCGCCTTGAT
The DNA here is from genome assembly GCF_029457515.1 of Pseudomonas sp. G11. Lineage (NCBI taxonomy): Bacteria > Pseudomonadati > Pseudomonadota > Gammaproteobacteria > Pseudomonadales > Pseudomonadaceae > Pseudomonas > Pseudomonas sp. G11. The sequence continues at coordinate 1,630,811 of NZ_CP120377.1, read as the reverse complement.
AGCACTCAGCAACTCGGTCAGGTCCTGCTGCTTGCACACGTAGCCGGCCGCCCCTGCCTGCATGCAACGCATGGAGAAATGCCCGGGTGCCTGCGATGTCAGCACCAGCACCTTGAACGGCGTGGCCTGTTTGGTGGAGGACAGTCGACAGATAACTTCCAGACCATCCAGTTTGGGAATTCCAATATCCAGTATGACAATGTCCGGCATATGCTCCCGCGCAAGTTGCAACGCATCGACACCGTTATCGGTCTCGGCAACGACCTCATAACCATGGCGTTCCATTAGCATACGCACAGCAAGACGAATGACGGGATGATCATCCACGATCAGCACTTTATTCATGAGAAAGTCCAATTTCGCTGTTCGAATTATTCAGAGCAAGCACAATAGCCTAGTCGTTTCCTAGTTGGCATAGCATTCCCCCCTGAGCAACAGCAAGCAGAGACCCAACCCACAACCAGATAGGAATTAACCTACAAAAAATCACCAACGCGGATGTATCGAGTTTTATGGAGCCTTTCAGACCTTTCCGGGGGCACACATATTTTGAGTGAAATATCCAATACATAAGGGGGTGAAGGTAAACGTGGCGCACAGGAGTTTCAGGAAACGCCCCTTGTTTGTCGCCTTCACGCGTACGAGCTGGCAAAAAAAGCCTGACTCTTTCAGTTCCATTTAACATATCTACTTACACCCTAATTTTCCTACAGAACTTTCTGCGTCTTACAACTGCCCCGCACTTTTGTGAGTGAATTTTCTGTAAGACATAGTTCCTGATCAGGTGTAAATAATTCATTCATACCTTTAAAAACAGCTACGCCCGCAAACTCAACTTTTTAAGCGCTTAAAATTCCGCATTAAACAATGCTTAAACATATGGGGTTCCCACCTTTTTCAAGGTAAAAAAAATGGCCCCTTGAAAAAGGGGCCATCTTTCACACCATCTTAAAGACTCAGAACAACTTGCGACCCTTGTTGGCCGCAATGCGCATGCGCAGTGCGTTCAACTTGATGAAGCCTGCCGCGTCCGCCTGGTTGTAGGCGCCGCCATCTTCTTCGAAGGTGGCGATATTGGCGTCGAACAGCGATTCATCCGACTTACGACCAGTAACGATCACATTGCCCTTGTACAGCTTCAGACGTACAACGCCGTTCACGTGGACCTGGGAAGCATCGATCATCTGTTGCAGCATCAGGCGCTCAGGGCTCCACCAGTAGCCGGTGTAGATCAGGCTGGCGTACTTGGGCATCAGCTCGTCTTTGAGGTGAGCCACTTCGCGATCCAGGGTGATGGATTCGATGGCGCGGTGAGCGCGCAGCATGATGGTGCCACCCGGGGTTTCATAGCAGCCACGGGACTTCATGCCCACGTAGCGGTTCTCGACGATGTCGAGACGGCCGATACCGTGCGCGCCACCGATACGGTTCAAGGTCGCCAGCACGGTGGCCGGGGTCATTTCGACACCGTCCAGCGCGACGATATCGCCGTTGCGGTAGGTCAGTTCCAGGTATTGCGGCTTGTCGGGAGCGTTCTCCGGGGAGACGGTCCATTTCCACATGTCTTCTTCGTGCTCGGTCCAGGTGTCTTCCAGCACGCCGCCTTCATAGGAGATGTGCAGCAGGTTGGCATCCATCGAGTACGGGGATTTCTTCTTGCCATGACGCTCGATCGGGATCGCGTGCTTTTCAGCGTAATCCATCAGCTTTTCACGGGACAGCAGGTCCCACTCACGCCAAGGAGCAATCACTTTCACACCAGGCTTCAGCGCGTAGGCGCCCAATTCGAAGCGTACCTGGTCGTTGCCCTTGCCGGTGGCACCATGGGAAATGGCGTCAGCGCCGGTTTCGTTGGCGATTTCGATCAAGCGCTTGGCGATCAGCGGGCGTGCGATGGAAGTACCCAGCAGGTACTCACCTTCGTAGACGGTGTTGGCGCGAAACATCGGGAAAACGAAATCGCGGACGAACTCTTCGCGCAGGTCGTCAATGTAGATCTCTTTCACGCCCATGGCTTGCGCCTTGGCACGTGCAGGTTCGACCTCTTCGCCCTGACCCAGGTCAGCGGTGAAGGTCACCACTTCACAGTTATAAGTATCCTGCAGCCACTTGAGGATCACCGAAGTGTCCAGGCCGCCGGAATACGCGAGAACGACCTTGTTTACGTCGGCCATGCCATCACTCCACGGGTTTTTACGGAAAGGCGTCGATTCTACCGACCAAAACCGTGAATTTACAGGGGCGCGACAGCAAATGAAGATAAAGCGACAGATTATGTCGACCGAGCGACCGATGGTCGCACCTTATGACGTGGCAGCAGGGTTGCTGGGGGCCTTGGCCTGGGGCGCCGTTTTGTCCGGAACGGCAACGCGCTCGAGCTGAATGTTCACGCGGCGGTTACGGGCGCGGTTGGCGGCGTTGGTATTAGGCGCCAGGGGGTAGCTTTCGCCATGGAAGCGCATCGTGATCTGCGACTCCTGGATACCATTGGCCTTGAAGTAGTCCATCACCGCCAGGGCACGCCGGCGCGACACATCGCGGTTGGTCAGGCGATTGCCGCTGTTGTCGGAGTGGCCGTTCAACTCGATATGGTTCACCGTCGGGTCGGCTTTCATGAACGCGAGAATCACCGCCAGCTTGCGCTTGGCCGCAGCATCCAGTTCGATGCCTCCACCGGGGAAGCCGATTTCGGTCTGTTTGACCTGATCGTAATTCATCGGTAACAGCTTGGCGGTGCACAGTTGATAGTCGTTATAGGCCTTGTTGAATTTCACCGGTAACAGGCGAATTTCCGAATAGCCGCCCTCGCGGGCGTAATGCCGCACGGTCGGGCTGCGCCCCTCGAGCAAACCGGTGAACAGGCGCCCGGCCTGGGCCTGGGAACTGTTGAACAGAACGTCGCCACTGCCCGCGTGCACGGCGCCGAGGTTGATATCGCCCCGGCCCGGTTGCCAGGGCGCAGCGGCCGCCAGCAACGTGGCCGAGCCCGCGCCCAACGCGCCGCTGTAGGCTTTCAAACGGAACGTGGCCTGCTCGCCGGCCCGGCGCACGAACTCACCCGAGCCAAAATCGGTGATCGGCTGGGTCAGGCGGCACTCGAATTGGTCGCCTTCCACCTTCCACTCAATATTTTCCAGACGTGTCTGGAACGTGAGGGCCATCGCAGGCAGGCTGGCGAACACACTGAGCAGGGCTAGATAATGCTGGCGCACGGGAGGCTCCACTGGTTTCTACAACACTTCAAAGCGTCATACATCGTTAAGGCATACCCAGGGATATCGGTCGCATCCTGCAAAACTTGATAGCGAGTGCCTGCAAGAGTCTTTTCCGGTAGCATTCCCACCAGATTGACCCGCCTGGAATCCCCAATGTCCGACCGCCTGACCCTGCTGCGTCCCGACGACTGGCATATTCATCTTCGCGATGGTGCTGCGTTGCCCCAAACCGTGGCCGATGTAGCGCGTACGTTTGGCCGCGCCATCATCATGCCTAACCTGGTACCTCCGGTGCGCAATGCCGAGCAAGCCGACGCCTATCGCCAGCGTATCCTCGCTGCGCGGCCGGCCGGCAGCCGCTTCGAACCGCTGATGGTGCTCTACCTGACCGACCGCACCCAGCCCGAAGAAATTCGTGAGGCCAAGGCCTGCGGTTTCGTGCACGCCGCCAAGCTGTACCCGGCGGGCGCAACCACCAACTCCGACTCAGGCGTGACCAGCATCGATAAGATCCTGCCCGCCATCGAAGCCATGGCTGAAGTTGGCATGCCGCTGTTGATCCACGGTGAAGTCACCCGTGGCGACGTCGACGTGTTCGATCGCGAGAAGATCTTCATCGACGAGCACATGCGCCGCGTGGTCGAGCTGTTCCCCACGCTCAAGGTGGTGTTCGAACACATCACCACGGCGGATGCCGTGCAGTTCGTCACCGAGGCCTCGGCCAACGTGGGCGCGACCATCACTGCGCATCACCTGCTCTACAACCGCAACCACATGCTGGTGGGCGGGATTCGGCCGCACTTCTATTGCCTGCCGATTCTCAAGCGCAATACCCACCAGGTGGCCTTGCTGGACGCTGCCACCAGCGGCAACCCGAAGTTCTTCCTCGGTACCGACTCGGCTCCCCATGCCCAGCACGCCAAGGAAGCCGCATGCGGTTGTGCCGGGTGCTACACCGCGTATGCCGCCATCGAGCTGTATGCCGAAGCATTCGAACAGCGCAATGCCCTGGACAAGCTCGAAGGCTTCGCCAGCCTCAACGGTCCACGTTTCTATGGCCTGCCGGCGAATACCGATCGCATTACCCTGGTCCGTGAAGACTGGACCGCCCCTGCCAGCCTGCCGTTTGGCGAGCTGACTGTTATCCCGCTGCGCGCCGGTGAAACACTGCGCTGGCGCCTGCTGGAGGAAAGCAAGTGAGTGAAGACCATTACGACGACGAACACGAGCATAGCGGTGGCGGCTCCCGTCACCCGATGGCCGAGCGGTTTCGCGGCTATCTGCCGGTTGTCATCGACGTAGAAACCGGGGGCTTCAACTGCGCCACCGATGCCCTGCTGGAAATCGCGGCCACCACCATTGGCATGGATGAACAGGGCTTCGTGTTCCCGGAACACACGCACTTCTTCCGGGTTGAACCGTTTGAAGGCGCCAATATCGAAGCCGCGGCCTTGGAGTTCACCGGGATCAAGCTTGATCACCCGTTGCGCATGGCAGTCAGTGAAGAAGCGGCGCTGACCGATATCTTTCGTGGCGTGCGCAAGGCATTGAAGGCCAATGGCTGCAAACGCGCGATCCTGGTGGGTCACAACAGCAGCTTCGACCTGGGCTTCCTCAACGCCGCAGTGGCGCGCCTGGACATGAAGCGCAACCCGTTCCACCCGTTCTCCAGCTTCGACACGGCGACCCTGGCCGGCCTGGCCTATGGCCAGACCGTCTTGGCCAAAGCATGCCAGGCGGCCGGTATCGACTTTGACGGACGCGAAGCCCATTCGGCCCGCTACGACACTGAAAAGACCGCCGAACTGTTCTGCGGTATCGTCAACCGTTGGAAACAGATGGGTGGCTGGGAAGACTTCAGCGACTGAGTTCATCGCCCGCGCATAAAAAAACCGGCCCTCTCAGGCCGGTTTTTTTTACCCGGAATCTGGCTTACAGCTTGCCAGCGTTCTCGGTCAGGTAAGCCGCAACACCTTCAGGCGAAGCGTTCATGCCCTTATCGCCTTTTTTCCAGTTGGCAGGGCAGACTTCGCCGTGTTCTTCGTGGAATTGCAGGGCGTCGACCAGACGGATCAGCTCTTCCATGTTACGGCCCAGCGGCAGGTCGTTGATGATCTGCGAGCGCACAACGCCCTTGTCATCGATCAGGAACGCGCCACGGAAAGCCACGCCGCCTTCGGACTCAACGTCGTAGGCCTTGGCGATGTCGTGCTTCATGTCGGCAGCCATGGTGTATTGGACTTTGCCGATGCCGCCATCATTGATGGCAGTGTTACGCCAGGCGTTGTGGGTGAAATGGGAGTCGATGGAAACGGCGACCACTTCAACATTGCGCGCCTTGAAATCGGCCATGCGGTGATCCAGGGCGATCAGTTCCGAAGGGCAGACAAAGGTGAAGTCCAGCGGGTAGAAAAACACCAGGCCGTATTTGCCTTTGATGGCTTCAGACAATTTGAAGCTGTCAACGATTTCGCCATTGCCGAGGACGGCTGGGACGTCGAAATCCGGGGCTTGTTTACCGACGAGTACGCTCATGGGTTATCTCCTGATGTAGGGGGTGACGATTGAAGTAAAAGGACCGGCCTCGAGTCTGTCGCACCTAAGCGACAGACCTGTGACGCAGTCACGCTTCGTGAAGACCGAACATCATACACTGAAAAAACCGTTCGTCAGCGCGCGGGCGTTTAGCCTAAAGACCTACGATTCTACTTTGACAATCATTCTCGTTAACATTAAGATCCATCGCACTTAAGCCTCAACCCGCGACGGTTCTCCCTTATGTATGTCTGCCTCTGCACTGGCGTCACCGACGGACAAATCCGCGAAGCAATCTATGAAGGTTGCTGCAGCTACAAAGAAGTGCGTGAAACCACCGGCGTTGCCAGCCAATGCGGCAAATGCGCCTGCCTCGCCAAGCAAGTGGTACGGGAAACCCTGACGCAGCTGCAAACAGCCCAGGCCGCGCTCCCCTACTCAGCAGAATTTACACACGCTTAAATAAGCGTGTTTTAAAGAACCGGACAGAGTGTCCGGTTTTTTTATGCCCGTATTTCAATTAGTTAGCGTCAAGACGCGGAACACAAACATTCTTATTCCTATTAATTTTCATTTATTATTCAATAACTTAGGTTTGACAGTAGGGGTTTCGACACTCAAACTCCGCCCTATATACAGCTATTACAGGGCAGGACCCCAGTCATGAAAGGCGACATCTCAGTCATCCAGCAACTCAATAAAATCCTTGGCAATGAACTGGTCGCGATCAATCAGTACTTCCTGCATGCACGCATGTATGACGATTGGGGCCTCGAAAAGCTGGGCAAACGCGAATACAAAGAATCGATCAAGGCCATGAAGGACGCCGACGCGCTGATCAAGCGCATCCTGTTCCTGGAAGGCCTGCCCAACGTGCAGGACCTGGGCAAGCTGAACATCGGCGAACACACCCAGGAAATGATCAACAGCGACCTGGGCTTCGAGCGCAAGAGCCACAGCGACCTCAAGGCCGCCATTGCCCACTGTGAAACCAAAGGCGACTTCGGCAGCCGTGAACTGCTGGAGGATATCCTGGAAGACCAGGAAGAACATATCGACTGGCTGGAAACCCAACTGGGCCTGATCGACAAGGTCAGCCTGGAGAACTACCTGCAATCGCAGATGGGTGAATAACCCTTAGCGACAGGTACAAAAAAGCCCCGCTCTCTCAGGAGAAGCGGGGCTTTTTATTACGCGCTTTTACACCAGCATCAAGCTTCAGTCTTGGCTGCCGCTTTTGCCGCTGCGTCTTTGATCAGCGTCTGCAACGAACCGTCAGCGGCCATTTCAGTGATGATATCGCTGCCGCCGACCAGTTCACCGTCAACCCACAGCTGTGGGAATGTCGGCCAGTTGGCGTACTTAGGCAGGTTGGCGCGAATTTCCGGGTTTTGCAGGATATCCACGTAGGCGAATTTCTCGCCACACTGCATGACGGCCTGGGACGCCTTCGCGGAGAAACCGCACTGCGGAGCGTTTGGGGCGCCCTTCATGTAAAGCAGAATGGTGTTGTTGGCAATCTGCTCTTTGATCGTTTCGATGATATCCATGGAACACCTCGGCTGGAACTTTGCGACTCACAGGTCGGCACGGTGGCGCATTGTAACGCAAAATTCCAGCGCGGTGCTCGGGCACCTTATGCGGCCGCGACCTGTACAGGCACGCCATTGAGCGCCGCGTTCCCCGACAGCTCATCCAACTGCCGCTCGTCGGTCAGGTCGTTGGCACTGGCCCCAGGCTGAGTGCTGGCGATAGCCATCTGCACCCCCGGACGCCCATGCCCCCAACCATGGGGCAAGCTGACGACGCCAGGCATCATGTCCAAACTGGCCACGACCTCCACCTCAATCATGCCGATACGCGAACTGACCCTCACCCGCTGCCCATCACTCAACCGACGGCTGGCCAGGTCATCAGGGTGCATCAGCAACTGATGGCGCGGCTTGCCCTTCACCAGCCGATGATAGTTATGCATCCAGGAATTGTTGCTGCGCACATGGCGGCGGCCGATCAGCAGCAGTTCGTCGTCCACGGGTACCGGCTGCGCCACAAAACGCGCCAGGTCTGCCAGGATCACCGCAGGGGCCGCCTGCACCCGGCCGTTGGCCGTTTTCAGTCGCTCGGCAAGATTGGGCTTGAGCGGCCCCAGGTCCACGCCATGGGGATGGTCCGCCAGCACTGCCACCGACAATTTGTGAGCGGACGCATCACCGTAGGCACCCGCGCGCAGCCCGAAATCGATCATCTGCGCCGGCGGCAGGGTCGGCTTGAGTGCCACACCGGTCCGCGCCGCAAAAGCCTTGGCCAACCCGACAAAGATTTCCCAGTCATGCAGCGCGCCCTCAGGCTTGGGCAGGATCGCGCGATTGAAACGGGTGACATTGCGTACGGCGAACATATTGAACGTGGTGTCGTAATGGTCGTTTTCCAGCGCCGAGGTGGACGGCAGGATCAGGTCGGCGTATCGCGTGGTTTCGTTGATATAGAGGTCGACACTGACCATGAACTCGAGCCCGTCCAGAGCCTGTTCCAACTGACGCCCATTGGGTGTCGAGAGCACCGGGTTACCGGCCACTGTCACCAGGGCGCGGATCTGTCCTTCGCCTTCGGTGAGCATTTCCTCAGCCAGTGCCGACACGGGCAACTCGCCGCCGTACTCCGGGCGCCCGGAAACCCGGCTCTGCCAGCGGTTGAAATGCCCACCGCCGGTGGAGGCCACCAGATCCACTGCAGGGCTGGTGCAGAGCGCACCACCCTCGCGGTCGAGGTTGCCAGTCACCAGGTTGATCAATTGCACCAGCCAATGGCACAGCGTGCCGAACGCCTGGGTCGAAACCCCCATCCGTCCGTAACACACGGCCTTGTCCGCCGCGGCGAAGTCCCGCGCCAACTGGCGAATCTGCTCGGCAGGCACCGCACATTGACGGCTCATGGCCTCTGGGGTAAATCCGGCGATAGCACGGCGTACCTCGTCCAGGCCCTCAACCGGCAAATGGCTGTCGCGGGTCAGGCCCTCGGCAAACAGCGTGTTGAGCAAGCCAAACAATAGCGCCGCATCTCCGCCAGGCCGCACGAAAATGTGCTGGTCGGCCATCGCCGCCGTCTCGCTGCGCCGCGGATCGACCACCACCACTTTGCCCCCCCGGGCCTGGATGGCCTTGAGACGCTTCTCCACATCAGGCACGGTCATGATGCTGCCGTTGGACGCCAGGGGGTTGCCGCCGAGGATCAGCATGAAGTCGGTGTGGTCGATGTCCGGGATCGGCAGCAACAGGCCATGGCCGTACATCAGGTGACTGGTGAGGTGATGGGGTAATTGGTCCACCGAGGTTGCGGAAAACCGATTGCGCGTCTTCAACAGGCCGAGAAAGTAGTTACTGTGGGTCATCAGCCCGTAGTTGTGCACGCTGGGGTTGCCCTGATACACCGCCACGGCATTCTGCCCATGCCGCGCCTGGATCCCCGCCAGTCGCTCGGCGACCAGGGCAAAGGCGTCTTCCCAGGGGATCGGCTGCCATTCGCTGCCCACCCGCAACATAGGCTGGTGCAGGCGGTCCGGGTCATTCTGGATATCCTGCAACGCCACAGCCTTGGGGCAGATATGGCCGCGACTGAACGTGTCCTGCGGGTCCCCCTTGATCGAGGTAATGGCCAGGCTACCGTCGTCGGCGCGGGTGGTTTCCAGGATCAAGCCACAAATGGCTTCGCACAGATGGCAGGCACGGTGATGGAGAGTCTTGGTCATGGCCAGTCTCTTTATTGGGCTTTGGCCCAACTATGGGCCGCGACCGCCAGAGGCGCCAGCAACGTTCGTCCTGTGAATCGACGAGCATCAGGCTAAGCCATGGCTAAGCGTGAGCAAATGTTTCAGAAAACGCCTGCGCAGCCCCTGAAAGCGACGCAGCCTGGCCTGGGCCCGGCCTCGCAGATTGCAAAAGGTCGTAACGCCAGTGTACAAATGACCCGCTGCTGTCAGGAAATCGTCTTCAAAAGCGCTCTCGCGCCCTTCTTGAACACCCCTAAAAACCGTAGCCCTATTGGTAAGACGCGACATTTAATTATAAGATCGCGCCTTCCCCTATTTCGTCGCCCCGTGCGGCTTTCGCCGCAGGTCTCGCCCGTTGTCACAATAAACAAGGCTTTGAGTATCTGCGGTCTGTTGCAAAAAGGTAGTTAATGATGAGCGCAAGGCACTTTCTCTCCCTGATGGATTGCACGCCCGAAGAGCTGGTCAGCGTGATCCGTCGAGGCATTGAGCTTAAAGACCTGCGTAACCGCGGCGTACTGTTCGAGCCTTTGAAAAACCGCGTGCTCGGGATGATTTTCGAGAAGTCGTCGACTCGCACCCGCCTGTCCTTCGAAGCCGGCATGATCCAGCTGGGTGGCCAGGCCATCTTCCTGTCGCCGCGCGACACCCAATTGGGCCGTGGCGAGCCGATCAGCGATTGCGCGATCGTCATGTCGCGCATGCTCGATGCGGTGATGATCCGTACCTTTGCCCACAGCACCCTGACTGAATTTGCCGCCAACTCACGCGTCCCGGTGATCAACGGCCTGTCCGATGACCTGCACCCTTGCCAGTTACTGGCGGACATGCAGACCTTTCTCGAACACCGTGGCTCGATCCAGGGCAAGACTGTGGCCTGGATCGGCGACGGCAACAATATGTGCAACAGCTATATAGAAGCGGCGATCCAGTTCGATTTCCAACTGCGTATCGCCTGCCCGGAAGGCTACGAGCCTGACGCCCGCTTCCTGGCACAGGCGGGTGACCGCGTCACCGTTGTGCGCGACCCGCGCGAGGCGGTGATCGGTGCGCATCTGGTCAGCACCGACGTCTGGACCTCCATGGGCCAGGAAGACGAAACCGCCAAGCGCCTGGCGCTGTTTGCGCCATTCCAGGTAACCCGCGCCCTGCTCGACCTGGCCGCGCCGGATGTGCTGTTCATGCACTGCCTGCCCGCCCACCGTGGCGAAGAAATCAGCCTCGACCTGCTTGACGATCAACGTTCGGTCGCCTGGGACCAGGCTGAAAACCGCCTGCACGCGCAAAAGGCCCTGCTTGAGTTCCTGGTCGAGCCGGCGTACCACCACGCATGAGCCAGTCCTTACTGCTGAACCTGCGCAATCTGGCATGCGGCTATCAAGACCAACGGGTGGTGCAGAATCTCAACCTGCACCTGAATGCCGGCGACATCGGCTGCCTGCTGGGTTCCTCGGGGTGCGGCAAGACCACCACCCTGCGCGCGATTGCCGGGTTCGAACCGGTGCACGACGGTGAAATCAGCCTGGCAGGCGAAGTCATCTCCAGCGCCGGCTTCACCCTTGCCCCAGAGAAACGTCGCATCGGCATGGTCTTCCAGGACTACGCGCTGTTCCCTCACCTCAGCGTAGCCGACAATATCGCCTTCGGCATTCGCAAGCACCCGCAGAAAGACCGCGTGGTCGCCGAGCTGCTGGAGCTGGTCAATCTGAAGAACCTGGGCAAGCGCTTCCCCCACGAGCTTTCCGGGGGGCAGCAGCAACGTGTGGCCCTCGCCCGTGCCTTGGCGCCGGAGCCCCAACTGCTGCTGCTGGATGAGCCGTTCTCCAACCTTGATGGCGAACTGCGGCGCAAGCTCAGCCACGAGGTGCGCGACATCCTCAAAGCCCGCGGCACCAGTGCGATCCTGGTAACCCATGACCAGGAAGAAGCTTTCGCCGTGAGCGACCATGTCGGCGTATTCAAAGAAGGCCGCCTGGAGCAGTGGGATACGCCCTACAACCTCTATCACGAACCTCTGACGCCCTATGTCGCCAGCTTCATTGGCCAGGGTTATTTCATTCGTGGCCAGCTAAGCACCCCGGAATCCGTCAATACCGAGCTGGGCGAACTGCGCGGCAATCGTGCCTACTCCTGGCCGACCGGCGGCGCCGTGGACGTGTTGCTGCGCCCGGACGACATCGTCTACGCGCCGGACAGCGCTTTGAAAGCGCGAATTGTCGGCAAGACCTTCCTCGGCGCATCGACCTTGTACCGCTTGCAACTGCCGACCGGCGCACAACTGGAATCGATCTTTCCCAGCCATGCCGACCATCAGGTCGGTGCGGATGTCGGGATTCGCGTCGCGGCTGAACACCTGGTGCTGTTCCAGGCCTGCGGCAGCGTCGCGGCGCAGGTACCACGGTCCGAGTCAGGCGTACGGCGCTACAGCCCGGCCAGCAGTATTTGAAGAAACCGGGTCGAACTGTGGGAGGCCCCCGACTTAGCACCGTCGCACAGCAAACTGCTCCCCTTGCCCTGATGCCGTTCAGTCAAAGCTTTTTTGTAGGAGCGAGCTTGCTCGCGAAAAACTCACAGGCGCCGCGTTGATTCAGGAAACACGCGTCATCGTTGACGTTTTTCGCGAGCAAGAACTAGGCGTCCCCCTCGCTCCTACAGAATGCGATGTACGCTTAACTGAACGGCATTAGGGCTTGCCCCGGTACAACCCAGGGGCATGGTTTACAGGCAATACGCAGGATCAGGAAGTAACTGATCAAGCCCTGCCAATCGGCGCGAATTTGGCCTGGGTATGTTCCGCCAGCACTGCGGCGGACAATTCCACTTCCAGCCCCCGTCTCCCCGCACTGACAAAAATCGTCGCGAACGGCTGCGCCGTCGTATCGATAAACGTGCGCAAGCGCTTTTTCTGCCCCAGCGGGCTGATACCGCCCAACAGGTAGCCCGTCGACCGTTGCGCCGCCGCCGGGTCAGCCATCTCGACTTTTTTCACCCCGGCCGCATGGGCCAAGGCTTTTAAATCCAGACTTCCGACGACCGGCACCACCGCCACCAATAACTCGCCTTTTTCGCTGCTCGCCAACAGGGTCTTGAACACCTGAGCCGGGTCAAGACCCAACTTTTCCGCGGCCTCCAGACCATACGACGACGCTTTGGGATCGTGTTCATAACTGTGAATGCGATGTTCGGCGCGAACTTTTTTCAACAAATCCAGTGCAGGGGTCATGCATGCTCCAGGCGTGGCAAACAGAGGACAGATTCTAGGCCAAGCCCACACAAAACGCTCTAGTACGCCCCTGACTCCCGTCAACACTTGCGGTGACGAGCGTGATCATTCATCAAACCTATAGTTGGAAAATGACTAATAGTTCACTTTCGACCTTTGACAGGCGTCATTCTTGTCTATATTTTTTCGTTTCCGAATACTGTAGGAATACAGCCGCAGTATTCGAGCAGTAAGCCGCGCCGAGGATGGGGATCCTCGACACGGTGAAAATCGCGCAAGGCCCGTTGAGGCCCGACGCCTGACAAGAACAACAAATTGAGGTTTTCCATGACAACTGCACTTCAACAGCCTTCACTTTCGAGCCAATGCATGGCCGAATTCCTGGGGACTGCGCTTCTGATCTTCTTCGGTACAGGATGTGTCGCTGCCCTCAAAGTCGCGGGTGCCAGCTTTGGTTTGTGGGAAATCAGTATCATCTGGGGGATCGGCGTCAGCATGGCGATCTACCTGAGCGCCGGTATCTCCGGGGCTCACCTCAATCCGGCGGTGAGTATTGCCCTGTGTCTTTTCGCCGATTTCGACAAGCGTAAACTGCCCTTCTATATCCTCGCCCAGGTCGCCGGTGCCTTCTGCTCCGCGGCGCTGGTGTACATGCTCTATAGCAATCTGTTTTTCGATTACGAACAAACCCACCATTTGGTGCGTGGGACCCAGGCCAGCCTGGAACTAGCCTCGGTGTTTTCGACCTACCCCCATGCGCTGTTGAGCACCGCTCAGGCGTTCCTGGTGGAAATGGTCATCACCGCCATCCTGATGGGCGTGATCATGGCCCTGACCGACGATAACAACGGCTTGCCACGCGGCCCCCTTGCTCCGCTGCTGATTGGCTTGCTGATCGCAGTCATCGGCAGCGCCATGGGCCCATTGACCGGTTTTGCGATGAACCCTGCGCGGGATTTCGGGCCCAAGCTGATGACCTTTTTCGCCGGCTGGGGTGAAATGGCCTTTACTGGCGGACGCGACATTCCCTACTTCCTGGTTCCGATTTTCGCGCCGATTGTCGGTGCTTGCCTCGGTGCCGCGGCTTATCGCGGGCTGATTGCCCGCCATCTGCCAAGCGCCGCACCTGCCGCAGCGGAGGCCAAAGAAGCCGCCGTCAACGGCGAAACGCGTATTTCCTGATAGCAACCGCCTGGGCCCTACTGCCCTTTTAGTGATCCAGGCCGTTTCCAACTCCCTTATTTCTCGTCCAAGGCAATCGACATGACCGACATTCAGAATAAGAACTACATCATTGCCCTTGATCAGGGCACCACCAGTTCGCGGGCGATCATCTTTGATCGTGACGCCAACGTGGTCTGCACCGCCCAGCGTGAATTCGTCCAGCACTACCCGCAGGCGGGCTGGGTCGAACATGACCCGATGGAAATCTTCGCCACCCAGAGCGCGGTAATGGTCGAGGCCCTGGCCCAGGCTGGCCTGCACCATGACCAGGTTGCCGCTATCGGCATCACCAACCAGCGTGAAACCACCGTGGTCTGGGACAAGGTCACCGGTCGCCCGATCTACAACGCCATCGTCTGGCAGTGCCGCCGCAGCACCGAAATCTGCCAGCAGCTCAAGCGTGACGGCCACGAGCAATACATCAGCGACACCACCGGCCTGGTCACCGACCCGTACTTTTCCGGCACCAAGCTCAAGTGGATCCTCGACAATGTCGAAGGCAGCCGCGAACGTGCGCGCAACGGCGAACTGCTGTTCGGCACCGTCGACAGCTGGTTGATCTGGAAATTTACCGGCGGCAAGACCCACGTCACCGACTACACCAACGCCTCGCGCACCATGCTCTTCAACATCCACACCCTGGAGTGGGACGCGAAGATGCTGGAAATCCTTGATGTGCCGCGCGAGATGCTGCCGGAAGTCAAGTCGTCGTCGGAAATCTACGGTCGCACCAAGAGCGGCATTGCCATCGGCGGCATCGCCGGTGACCAGCAGGCCGCGCTGTTCGGCCAGATGTGCGTTGAACCGGGCCAGGCCAAGAACACCTACGGCACCGGCTGCTTCCTGCTGATGAATACCGGCGACAAGGCCGTGAAATCCAAGCACGGCATGCTCACCACCATCGCCTGCGGCCCGCGTGGCGAAGTGGCCTACGCCCTGGAAGGCGCGGTATTCAACGGTGGTTCCACCGTGCAGTGGCTGCGTGACGAGCTGAAAATCATCAACGACGCCCACGACACCGAATACTTCGCCGGCAAGGTCAAGGACAGCAATGGCGTCTACCTGGTACCCGCGTTTACCGGCCTGGGCGCCCCCTACTGGGACCCCTACGCCCGTGGCGCGTTGTTCGGCCTGACCCGAGGCGTACGCGTGGATCACATTATTCGTGCAGCCCTTGAGTCGATTGCCTACCAGACACGCGACGTACTGGACGCGATGCAGCAGGATTCCGGCGAACGCCTCAAATCCCTGCGGGTGGATGGCGGCGCAGTGGCCAACAACTTCCTGATGCAATTCCAAGCCGACATCCTCGGCACCCAGGTCGAGCGCCCGCAAATGCGCGAAACCACTGCACTGGGCGCGGCCTACCTGGCGGGCCTGGCTTGCGGGTTCTGGGGTAGCCTGGACGAACTGCGTGGCAAGGCGGTGATCGAGCGCGAATTCGAACCTCAGCTTGAAGAAGCCGCCAAAGAGAAACTCTACGCCGGCTGGCAAAAAGCAGTGAGCCGCACCCGCGATTGGGAACCCCACGAAGGCGCTGAATAAGCCAAGCGCAGGACCCATATAGGGTTGTAACTGGCAGGGAGCAGATTCCTGCGTCATCATGGGCCACTTTTGTATGGCAGCCCAAAGGACGCCCCATGAATCTGCCTCCCCGCCAGCAACAAATCCTCGAACTGGTCCGCGAACGCGGCTACGTCAGTATCGAGGAAATGGCGCAGCTATTCGTTGTCACCCCGCAAACCATCCGCCGCGATATCAACCAGCTGGCGGACGCCAATCTGCTGCGCCGCTACCACGGCGGCGCGGCCTATGACTCCAGTGTCGAAAACACCGCCTACGCCATGCGTGCCGACCAGATGCGCGACGAGAAACAGCGCATCGGCGAAGCCATCGCCGCGCAAATCCCCGATCACGCGTCGCTGTTCATCAACATCGGCACCACCACCGAATCCATCGCACGTGCGCTGTTAAACCACAATCACCTGAAAATCATCACCAACAACCTCAACGTCGCCACCATGCTCAGTGCCAAGGACGACTTCGATGTGTTGCTGACCGGCGGTAATGTGCGCCGTGATGGCGGCGTGGTGGGCCAGGCCAGCGTGGACTTTATCAACCAGTTCAAAGTCGACTTCGCCCTGGTGGGTATCAGCGGCATTGACGAGGACGGCAGCCTGCTCGACTTCGATTACCAGGAAGTGCGGGTGTCACAGGCGATCATCGCCAATGCACGCCAGGTGATCCTGGCGGCGGACTCGAGCAAGTTCGGGCGCAATGCCATGATTCGCCTGGGGCCGATCAGCCTGGTGGACTGCCTGGTGACCGACCAGCAGCCCGTACCGGCGCTGGTGCAGTTGTTGAACCAGCATAAGGTTCGCCTGGAAGTGGTCTAGCGCCTGCATTGACGCCATCGGGGGCAAGCTCCCTCCCACCTTTGATGTGTGAACCCGCTCAAATGTGGGAGGGGCGGTGCGACGATTCGACTTGCCCCCGATGGCGATCTATCTGACAGGCCATTGCCTAAGCCTGCCTCGGTTTCATGTTCACAAATTTTCTTTTCTCGCCCCTTCGATGAGTTTTTTCAATCGAAATCGGGTGGCTGTGGGCGCGTTTATCAGCTACCATTTTCGCAAATGAACATTAATGTTCGAATTCCAATACGAAAAAGATCGCGAGGCCAGCCGATGAACCCTTCTACCTTGCCTGCTCCACCGCTTGCCGAAGTCTATGACGTTGCCGTTATCGGTGGCGGGATCAATGGCGTCGGCATTGCAGCAGACGCAGCCGGGCGCGGTCTGTCGGTGTTCCTTTGCGAAAAGGACGACCTGGCCAGCCACACCTCTTCCGCCAGCAGCAAGCTCATCCATGGCGGCCTGCGCTACCTCGAACATTACGAATTCCGCCTGGTGCGCGAAGCCCTGGCCGAACGTGAAGTGCTGCTGGGCAAGGCACCGCACATCGTCAAACAAATGCGCTTTGTGCTGCCACACCGCCCGCACCTGCGTCCGGCGTGGATGATCCGTGCCGGCCTGTTCCTGTATGACCACTTGGGCAAGCGGGAAAAGCTCGCCGGTTCGAAAAGCCTCAAGTTCGGCCCTGACAGCCCGCTGAAAAGCGAAATTACCAAAGGCTTCGAATACTCCGACTGCTGGGTCGATGACGCCCGCCTGGTCGTACTCAATGCCATGGCCGCCCGTGAAAAAGGCGCGCATATCCACACCCAGACCCGTTGCGTCAGCGCCCACCGCAGCAAGGGCCTGTGGGAAATGAACATGGAACGCGCCGATGGCAGCCTGTTCTCGATCCGCGCCAAGGCGCTGGTGAATGCAGCCGGCCCATGGGTCGCCAAGTTCATCAAGGAAGACCTGAAGCTCGATTCGCCCTACGGTATCCGCCTGATCCAAGGCAGCCACCTGATCGTGCCGAAACTGTATGAAGGCGCCCACGCGCACATCCTGCAGAACGAAGACCAGCGTATCGTCTTCACCATTCCCTACCTGAACCACCTGACCATCATCGGCACCACCGACCGCGAATACACCGGCGACCCGGCAAAAGTGGCGATTACCGAAGGCGAAACCGACTACATGCTCAAAGTCGTCAACGCCCACTTCAAGAAACAGCTGAGCCGCGACGACATCGTCCACACCTACTCCGGGGTGCGTCCGCTGTGCAATGACGAGTCGGACAACCCCTCGGCCATCACCCGCGACTACACCCTGTCCCTCTCCGGCGGCACGGGCGAAGCACCGATCCTGTCGGTATTCGGCGGCAAGCTGACCACCTATCGCAAGCTCGCCGAATCGGCGATGGCGCAATTGGCACCGTACTTCACCCAGATGCGCCCAAGCTGGACTGCCACGGCCAGCCTGCCCGGTGGCGAGGACATGACCACGCCAGAAGCGCTGGCCGAGGCCATTCGCGCCAAATTCGACTGGGTACCCAGCGAGATCGCGCGCCGCTGGTCCACCACCTACGGCAGCCGTACCTGGCGCCTGCTGGAAGGCGTGCACACCCTGGCCGACCTGGGTGACCACCTGGGTGGCGGCCTGTACACCCGCGAAGTCGACTACCTGTGTGCCGAAGAGTGGGCGACCCAACCCCAGGACATCCTGTGGCGCCGCACCAAGCTCGGCCTGTTCACCACCCCGGAAGAACAGGACAACGTGCAACGTTACCTGTCCAAGGTTGAACAGAACCGTAGCCGCATCCAGGCAGCCTGACGGACCCGTCGTACAAAAGCCCCTGCGCCCTGTGGCCCAGGGGCTTTTTCATGCCGGCCTCCACATTCGGTTTTCCGAACGCAATCCATCATCCGATTCGGTTTGCCGGATCGAACTGTTGCAAATTTGCCGTCACGCAAAGTTAATCTCGATATAAATCAACCAGTTAACCTTTTCCTCCCGGTCTGGCACGACTCATGCTCTACACTCTCTCACGATTGCCTTGGACGCCTCAGGAGCCGTCACGGGCATTCGCCGTACAAGAGAGCCGTCTAGCCGGCTTCATAAAAAAAACAAATGTCGAGGAAGTATTGATGCGCATCGTTCCCCATATTTTGGGCGCAGCTATCGCTGCTGCTCTGATCAGCACTCCAGTTTTCGCCGCCGAACTCACCGGCACACTGAAGAAAATCAACGACTCCGGCACCATCACCCTCGGGCACCGCGATAGCTCCATTCCGTTTTCCTACATTGCGGATGCTTCAGGCAAGCCAGTGGGCTACTCCCACGACATCCAGCTGGCCATCGTCGAAGCCCTGAAAAAAGACCTGAACAAACCCGACCTGCAGACCAAGTACAACCTGGTCACCTCGCAGACCCGTATCCCGCTGGTGCAGAACGGCACCGTGGACATCGAGTGCGGTTCCACCACCAACAACGCCGAACGCGCCCAGCAAGTCGCCTTCACCACCAACATCTTCGAAATCGGCACTCGCCTGCTGGTCAAGAAAGACAAGGAAGGCAAGCCTAGCTACGCCGACTTTGCCGACCTGAAAGGCAAGAACGTCGTGACCACCGCCGGCACCACGTCCGAGCGCATCATCAAGGCGATGAACGCCGACAAGCAGATGGGCATGAACGTTATCTCCGCCAAAGACCACGGCGAGTCCTTCCAGATGCTGGAAAGCGGCCGTGCCGTAGCGTTCATGATGGACGACGCCCTGCTGGCCGGTGAAGAGGCCAAGGCCAAGAAGCCGGATGACTGGGTCATTACCGGTACACCGCAGTCCTTTGAAGCCTATGCCTGCATGGTTCGCAAAGACGACCCAGCCTTCAAGAAAGCCGTGGATGACGCCATCGTCGGCCTGTACAAGTCCGGCGAAATCAACAAGATCTACGCCAAGTGGTTCGAAAGCCCGATCCCACCAAAAGGTCTGAACCTTAACTTCCCGATGAGCGAAAAGGTCAAGGAACTGATCAAGAACCCGACCGACAAGCCGGCGCCGGAAGTAAAGATCTAAATACTGACTAACCTTATCTCCTGAGGGAGCCAACGCTCCCTCAGGCGTCTGTTACTACCTGCTGGCTGTATTTTGGAACACTCGACCTGGCGGTTTTCGAGCCGATCGCGTGTGCCTGACGTTCGTCGTCAGGCGGGAAAGGATCTTCCCCAAGCGGGTGCTTGTACATCGATCGATCTCGAGGGGAGACCCTAATGAATTACAACTGGGACTGGGGCGTGTTCTTCAAGTCCACCGGCGTGGGCAGCGAGACTTATCTCGACTGGTACATCGCCGGCCTGGGCTGGACCATCGCCATCGCTGTCGTGGCATGGATTATCGCCTTGCTGCTGGGGTCCATTCTGGGCGTCATGCGCACCGTGCCAAACCGTCTCGTATCGGGCATTGCGACCTGCTACGTGGAACTGTTTCGTAACGTACCGCTGCTGGTGCAGCTGTTCATCTGGTACTTCCTGATACCCGACCTGCTGCCGCAGAACCTGCAGGACTGGTACAAGCAGGACCTCAACCCGACCACCTCGGCCTACCTGAGCGTTGTCGTGTGCCTGGGCCTGTTCACCGCCGCCCGTGTGTGTGAACAGGTGCGCACCGGCATCCAGGCGCTGCCACGTGGCCAAGAAGCGGCCGCACGCGCCATGGGTTTCAAGCTGCCGCAGATCTACTGGAACGTGCTGCTGCCCCAGGCCTACCGGATCATCATTCCGCCGCTTACCTCGGAATTCCTCAACGTGTTCAAGAACTCCTCCGTGGCGTCCTTGATCGGCCTGATGGAACTGCTGGCGCAAACCAAGCAGACCGCCGAGTTCTCGGCCAACCTGTTCGAGGCCTTCACCCTGGCCACGCTGATCTACTTCACCCTGAACATGAGCCTAATGCTGCTGATGCGCGTGGTCGAGAAGAAAGTCGCAGTGCCCGGCCTGATCTCCGTGGGGGGTAAATAATGGAATTCGATTTCAGCGGCATCATCCCCGCCATCCCGGGCCTGTGGAACGGCATGGTCATGACCTTGAAGCTGATGGTCATGGGCGTGGTCGGCGGCATCATCATCGGCACCGTCCTGGCCCTGATGCGCCTGTCGTCCAACAAGCTGTTGTCCCGCGTGGCCGGCGCCTATGTGAACTACTTCCGTTCGATCCCGCTGCTGCTGGTGATCACCTGGTTCTACCTGGCGGTACCGTTCGTACTGCGCTGGATCACCGGCCAGGACACGCCAATCGGGGCATTCACCTCCTGCGTCGTGGCGTTCATGATGTTCGAGGCCGCGTACTTCTGCGAGATCGTACGGGCCGGCGTGCAGTCGATCCCCAAGGGCCAGATGGCCGCCGCACAAGCGATGGGCATGACCTACGGCCAGACCATGCGCCTGATCATCCTGCCCCAGGCGTTCCGCAAGATGACCCCGTTGCTGCTGCAACAGAGCATCATCCTGTTCCAGGACACCTCGCTGGTCTACACCGTGGGCCTGGTGGACTTCCTCAACTCCGCCCGCTCCAACGGCGACATCATTGGCCGCTCCAATGAGTTCCTGATCTTCGCCGGTGTCGTCTACTTCATCATCAGCTTTTCCGCCTCGCTGCTGGTCAAGCGTCTGCAAAAAAGGTTTGCCGTATGATCTCTATCAAGAATGTCAACAAGTGGTATGGCGACTTCCAGGTGCTGACCGATTGCAGCACCGAGGTCAAGAAAGGCGAAGTGATCGTGGTGTGCGGGCCGTCCGGTTCGGGCAAATCCACCCTGATCAAATGCGTCAACGCGCTGGAACCGTTCCAGAAGGGCGATGTGATCGTCGACGGCACTTCCATCGCCGATCCGAAGACCGACCTGCCGAAGTTGCGTTCGCGCGTGGGCATGGTGTTCCAGCACTTCGAGCTGTTCCCGCACCTGACCATCACCGAAAACCTGACCATTGCGCAGATCAAGGTGCTCGGCCGCAGCAAGGAAGAAGCCACCAAGAAAGGCCTGCAACTGCTTGATCGTGTTGGCCTGTCGGCCCACGCCCACAAGCACCCTGGCCAGCTTTCCGGTGGCC
This sequence comes from Pseudomonas sp. G11, assembly GCF_029457515.1. Taxonomy (NCBI): domain Bacteria; kingdom Pseudomonadati; phylum Pseudomonadota; class Gammaproteobacteria; order Pseudomonadales; family Pseudomonadaceae; genus Pseudomonas; species Pseudomonas sp. G11. The sequence goes on along the minus strand of NZ_CP120377.1, from coordinate 1,609,352 downwards.
AGCAGCAACGTGTGGCGATTGCCCGCGCCCTGGCCATGGACCCGATCGTCATGCTGTTCGACGAACCGACCTCCGCCCTCGACCCGGAAATGGTCAACGAAGTGCTGGACGTGATGGTGCAACTGGCCCAGGAAGGCATGACCATGATGTGTGTGACCCACGAAATGGGCTTCGCCCGCAAAGTGGCCGACCGCGTGATCTTCATGGACGCCGGCAAGATCATCGAAGACTGCCCGAAAGAAGAATTCTTCGGCGACATCAGCGCCCGCTCCGAGCGTGCGCAGCACTTCCTTGAGAAAATCCTGCAGCACTAAAAACAGCAGCGCTCCCTTCTGCGAGGGCGAGCGGGCTTGTTGTGGCGAGCGGGCTTGCCCCGCGTTGGGCCGCGGAGCGGCCCCAGTACTGAGGAATGCGGTGTGTCAGGCAATCCTCAGTAGCTGGTTTGGGGCCGCTTCGCGGCCCAACGCGGGGCAAGCCCGCTCGCCACCACAAGCCCACCCACCACAAGCCCGCTCGCCACAATCAGTCCGCTCGCAGCAGGACAAACATCGTCACCATAACTGGTTGACCCAAGGCATCTGTGATGAAATGCGACCCCAACCTCTATCGCGCCGCGCCGCCATCACTTGCCGTGAAGCCCCGCCTGATTCGCCAACTATTCCTGCCGCCGTTGATCATCGCCCTGATGGTCGGCCTGGGTTACATCGGCTTCTGGATCAGTGAGTACTACGGTATCCGCACCCTCAGCGATACCGGCGAGCGCCAACTGGAGTTGCACGCCCGCACGGTCGAAAGTGAACTGAGCAAATACACCTACCTGCCCAGCCTCCTGGAACTGGAATCCAGTGTCTCCAAGCTGCTGGCCGACCCAAACCAAGAAACCCGCAAAACCGTCAACGACTACCTCGAAGGCCTGAACCGACGCAGCCGCAGCCGGGCCATCTACGTGATGGACACCACCGGCAGGGTGCTGGCCACCAGCAACTGGCGCGACGCCGACAGCTACCAGGGTGAAGACCTGTCCTTCCGGGCCTATTTCCAGAACGCGGTACGCGGCCAGCCAGGGCGTTTCTACGGCATCGGCAGCACCAACGGCGAACCCGGCTACTACCTGGCCCACGGCCTGGAAGAGCACGGCAAGATCATCGGCGTCGCCGTGGTCAAGGTGCGCCTCGAAGCCTTGGAAGAACGCTGGCAGCGCGCACGCCTCGAAGCATTTGTCAGCGATGAGAACGGCATCATCATCCTCTCCAGCGACCCGGCCCGCCGCCTCAAGGCCGTGCGACCGCTGAGTGACGAGACCAAGGAACGCCTGGCCCACAGCCTGCAATATTACTGGGCCACGCTCAACGAGCTGGAACCCCTGGCCCGCGAGCGCCTCAACGAAGGCACCGAAAAACTGACCTTCCCGGCCAACAGCGAAGTGGTGGCGGACGAGCGGGAGGTCAGCTACCTCGCCCAGACTCGACCGCTGAGCGACACACCCTGGAATTTCACCCTGCTCACCCCGCTCAACGACCTGCGCCGCGCCGCAATCAACCAGGGCATCCTGGTGGCCGTCGCCTTTGGTCTGGTGGCATTCCTGTTGATTGCCTGGAACGAGCGGCGCAAAGTCATCGCCACCCGCCTCGCCGCTCGGGAGGCATTGCAGGAAGCCAACAGCCAGCTGGAACGTCGGATTGCCGAACGTACCGCCGACCTGCGCGCCAGCAACGAACGGCTCAAGGGCCAGATTCGCGAACGGCGCCAGGCCGAAGAGACCCTGCGCCGCGCCCAGGATGAACTGGTGCAGGCCGGCAAGCTCGCCGCCATCGGCCAGATGTCCACCAGCATCGCCCACGAACTGAACCAACCCCTGGCCGCGCTGCGCACGTTGTCCGGCAACACGGTGCGCTTCCTCGAACGCGGGGCGCTGGATACCGCCAGCGCCAACCTCAAGACCATCAACGAACTGATCGACCGCATGGGCCGCATCACCGCCAGCCTGCGCTCCTTCGCCCGGCGTGGCGATGACCAGGGCGAAGCCAACCTGGGCAAGGCCGTGGACGCCGCGTTCCAGGTGCTCGGCGCACGCCTGGACAGCCTGCCGCTGACCCTGCACCGCGACTTCTCCCCTGCCCTTTTGCAGATCGACCAGACACGCCTGGAACAGATCCTGGTCAACCTGATCGGCAATGCCCTCGATGCGATGCAGGCACAACCGGCCCCCGAACTGTGGCTCGAAGGCAGCAGCGCCGACGGTAAATATCGCCTGCTTGTGCGCGACAACGGCCACGGCATCGACCCCGAGGCACGCAAGCATCTGTTCGAACCGTTCTTCACCACCAAACCCGGCGAGCAAGGCCTCGGCCTGGGCCTGACCCTGTCCGCCAGCCTCGCGGCGGCCACGGGTGGCAACCTCGCCGTGGAACACCCAGCCAGTGGTGGTACGGCCTTTGTCCTCTGCCTGCCTTTGGCGGGCGCTCAAAAAACTGAGTCGACATGAACGTAGAAAAAAACACTGACCTGACCGTCCTGATCGTCGAAGACGACCCCCATGTGCTGCTCGGCTGCCAGCAAGCCTTCGCGCTGGAGGACATCCCCAGCGTCGGTGTGGCCAGTGCCGAAGAGGCGTTGAAGCACGTCGACGAAAACTTTGCCGGCATCGTCATCAGCGATATTCGCCTGCCGGGCATCGACGGCCTGGAACTGCTGACCCGCCTCAAGGCCCTGGATAAAAGCCTGCCGGTGGTGCTGATCACCGGGCATGGCGATATCTCCATGGCCGTCGGCGCCATGCGCAACGGCGCCTACGACTTCATGGAGAAGCCCTTCTCCCCCGAGCGCCTGGTCGATGTGGCCCGCCGCGCCCTGGAACAACGCGGGCTGGCGCGGGAAGTCTGGTCGCTGCGCCGCCAGTTGGCCGAGCGCGATTCCCTTGAAGGCCGCATCATCGGCCGTTCGCCGGCCATGCAGAACCTGCGCGAATTGATCGCCAACGTCGCCGACACCTCGGCCAACGTGCTGATCGAAGGCGAGACCGGCACCGGCAAGGAACTGGTCGCGCGCTGCCTGCATGATTTCAGCCGGCGCCACGATCACCCGTTCGTTGCGCTGAACTGTGGCGGCCTGCCGGAAAACCTGTTCGAAAGCGAAATCTTCGGCCACGAAGCCAACGCCTTTACCGGCGCCGGCAAACGTCGCATCGGCAAGATCGAACACGCCCACCAAGGCACGCTGTTTCTCGATGAAGTGGAAAGCATGCCGATCAACCTGCAGATCAAGTTGCTGCGCGTGTTGCAGGAGCGCACCCTGGAACGCCTGGGTTCGAACCAGAGCGTGGCCGTGGATTGCCGGGTGATCGCCGCCACCAAGTCCAACCTCGATGAACTGAGCCGCGCCAACCAGTTCCGCAGCGACCTGTACTACCGCCTCAACGTGGTCACCCTGGAACTGCCGCCCCTGCGCGAACGCCGCGAAGACATCCTGCAACTGTTCGAGCACTTCCTGCAGCAGTCATCACTGCGCTTTGACCGCAGCGTGCCGGACCTCGACAACCAGACCCTGTCCAGCCTGATGAGCCACGACTGGCCCGGTAACGTGCGCGAACTGCGCAACGTCGCCGAACGCTTCGCCCTGGGCCTGCCCGCCTTCAAGAAAAGCGGCGCCAGCAGCGGCGGCCAGGGCCTGGCCTTTACCGAGGCCGTGGAAGCCTTCGAGCGCAACCTGCTCAACGACGCCCTGCAACGCAGCGGCGGCAACCTGACCCAGGCCAGCCAGGAACTGGGGATGGCCAAGACCACGCTGTTCGACAAAGTCAAGAAATACGGGTTGAGCCACTGATGGATCTTGTATTGAAGGCCGCACTGGGCGCGGCAGTGGTGCTGATCCTGGCGGCGCTGGCCAAGACCAGAAACTACTACATCGCCGGGCTGGTGCCGCTGTTTCCGACCTTTGCGCTGATCGCTCATTACATCGTCGGCAAGGGCCGCTCGGTGGACGATTTGAAGACCACGATCCTGTTTGGGATGTGGTCGATCATTCCGTATTTTGTGTACCTGGCGACGTTGTACGTGATGGTGGATCGGATGCGGCTGGAGGCCTCTTTAGCCGTAGCAGCGGTAGCGTGGCTGATGGCCGCGACGGTGTTAGTCAGCGTGTGGGTACGCGTCCACGCCTGACACCACTCAATCCAACTGTGGGAGCAAGCCCCCTCCCACCGTTTTATCCCGGTTGTGTCAGCGGACTATCTTGTCGATCTGGATCCCGAGTTTCTTCAACCGATACCAGAAGCTGCGCTCGGAAATCCCGATCTTCGCCGCCGCCGCAGCCTGCACGCCATGGCACTCGTGCAACGCCGCAAGAATGTAGGCTTTCTCGACCTCGGCCAGCGCCGCATCCAGGTCCTGGGGAATGCCCGGCCCGTCGCTGAGGATCGCCGTCACACCGCCCTCGCTTGGCTTGGACGCAAACAGGTAACCCGGCAGGTCGATATCCTCGATCACCGGCTTTGCGGCCACGATAGTCGCCCGCTCAACGCAGTTCTGCAGCTCACGGATATTGCCCGGCCAGTGATACGCCGCCATGGCCTGCAACGCTTCGGCGCTGAAGCCGGTGATGCGTTTGCCGGCGGTGGCGCTGAGGGTCTGGGCGAAATGCCGGGCCAGGGGTGCGATATCTTCCACACGTTCACGCAGGGCCGGCAGCGGGATCGGAAACACATTGAGACGGTAATACAGGTCTTCGCGAAACTCTTTGTTGGCCACCGCCTCCAGCAAGTTCTTGTTGGTGGCCGCGATCACACGCACGTCCACCTTGCGCTCGCGGGGGTCACCCACCGGTTCGATCACCCGCTCCTGCAAGGCGCGCAGGATCTTGGCTTGCAACGCCAGGGGCATATCGCCCACTTCGTCGAGAAACAGCGTGCCCTTGTCGGCCTGCATAAAGCGCCCTACCCGATCAGACACGGCGCCGGTAAAGGCGCCCTTGCGATGACCGAACATTTCGCTTTCCAGCAGCCCTTCGGGGATCGCCGCGCAATTGACCGCCACGAAAGGCTTGTCGGCACGGCTGCCGTGCTTGTGGATGGCGCGGGCGACCATCTCCTTGCCGGTGCCGCTTTCGCCGGTCAGCAAGATGGTTGCGGTACTGTCACGCACCGAGTCCACGGCGTGCAGTACCTTGCGAAACGCCGGGCTATCGCCCACCAGGCTGTCGAACTGCGCGTGTTCATCCAGTTCGGCACGCATGCGCGCGTTGTCGCGCATGATGTCGCGAAATTGCAGGGCCTTGGCCACGGTGATGTCCAGCTCGTCGATATCGAACGGCTTGGCGATGTAGTCGTAGGCGCCGTTGCGCATCGACTGCACGGCATTTTTTACCGTGCTGTAGGCGGTCATCACGATCACCGGTACCTGGGGAAATCGCACCTTGATTTCGGCCAGCAGCGCCGGCCCGTCCATGCCGGGCATGCGCCAGTCACTGATCACCAGGTCGATGTCTTCCTGGTCCAGCACTTTGAGCGCATGCAGGCCGTTGCCCGCGGTGAACACCTGGATGCCGTTCTGGCCCAGGGCGGAGGACAGCAAGTCACAGAGCTTGGGCTCGTCGTCGACCACCAATACGTTATGCGTCATGACTTTCCTCATCATCAGCGTCGTCTTCACCATGAGCCGGAATGTACAGGCTGAAGGTGGCGCCCGCATCGTTCTCACTGACACATTCGATGCTGCCGTCATGACTTTCCATGATCGAATAGACTTTAGCCAGGCCCAGGCCGGTGCCGGATGCCTTGGTGGTGACGAATGGCGTGAAGATGCGCTCGATCATATCCGCCGCAATGCCCTGCCCGGTGTCGGCGATGCTGATGACGGTGTTGTCGTTGACCGTGCGAATGCCCAGGGTCAGGCGCCCGCCTTCGGGCATTGCATCGATGGCGTTGAGGATCAGGTTCAGGCACGCCTGCTTGAGCTGCTTGGCGTCGGCATAGATCGTCGCGCCGGGGGCCTGGTCGTCGATCTGCGCCTGGATGTTGTGGGTCGCCAGCTCCGGGCCGCAGAAGCCGAGGATTTCTTCGACCAATGGGCGCGCCGCCTGCAACACGCGCAAGGGCGGATTGGGTTTGGCGAAGTCGAGGAATTCGGTGATCAGGTCGTTGATCCGGCTGACCTCGCTGATCACGTATTCCAAATGGCGCCTGTCGCTTTCCGGCAGGTCGGAGCGACGATGCAGCAACTGGGTGGCGGTTTTGATGATGCCCAGCGGGTTGCGGATTTCATGGGCCAGGCCCATGGCGACCTCGCCCAGGGCATGCAGGCGGTCACGCCGACGCAGCTGGGCCTCGAGGTGATGCAGCTCGCCCAGGCGCTCGGTCATATGGTTGAAGGTGCTGCTCAATTGCGCCAGCTCATCGCCACCGCTGACCACCACCCGGTGTGTGTAGTTGCCCGAAATCACTGCGCTTACGCCCTGGGACAGGTCACGCAACGGCTGGGTCAGGCGCCGCGACACCAGCACCCCCGCCGCCAGGGACAACGCCGAACTGAGCAGGAAAATCAGCACAAACAGATTGCTCTGGTTCACCAGCCCCACCAGGCTGGTATGCCGCAGCAGGCCACTGAAGATCACCCCTTGCAGCTCGCCATTGTCATTGAATATCGGCCAGTACAACCCGCTGTAGTTATTGGTGAACTGCTCGCTGGGCTGGCGGGTGCTGCGCAATGCGGCCTCGACACTCTTCGGAATGCGCGAGGGGTGATCCTGAAAGCGCTGGGTCGAGAAGATTTCCGTAAAGCCGCCCGGATTGGCCAGGTACAAACGCAGGTCGAGGGAATGCACGTCGGCCACGCTGGTCAGGAAGCTGCTGTCCAGGTAGGTCGCCACCAGCAACACATAGTCGACATCGTCCCGGGTGGTCTCGAAGGTCGAGACCACGATACCGGTACTCACCCCCGCCACTTGCACGGTCTGCAACACCGCGTTGCTGGTCAGGCTGATCTGCTTGACGATGTCGTCGGAGGCGGTGCTGAACACCAGCTTGTGGTCGCTGGTGCGAATCAGCGCCACCACGTCGATATCCGTCGCCTGGGCGATATCGGCGGTCAGCCGGTCGTGCTTGGCTGCCTGCCGGCTGGAGGGCGGGCTGGTGTAGCGCAGGAACAATTTAGCCATGCGCGCGTTGTCATGCAGGATGTCACCGATCTCGTCCTTGACGATCTTGGTCGACTCCTGCAGCCAGATGCGCACGTTGCTGTCGAAAATCTGCGACAACGTGGTGGCGGCCAGCTCAGCCGCGATCATGGTCGGGATGACGCTGACCAACCAGAACGCCAGCACCAGCTTGCGCTGGACGCTCCAGCGCGAAATGGCAAAGGGACGGGCTTTCTGGCGGGTCTTGGTGATCATCAGGTTTCGCTTATCGCAGCAGCCATGGCAGGGTCGGAACGATCCGGTCGGATAAAAATCTTCACTACTTTGAGCAGGGTGTTCACCAGCCGATTGCGGTGGCGGAAGAACAGGCTGTTGCCTTCGAACTCGCACCCCAGGCGCAGCTTACTGGCATACCCGGCCTGGCCGCACTCATACACTGCAATATTGTGCTGGATACAGTAATCGACATTGGTCAGCCAGCTGCGGAAGTACAAGTTGTAGTCACGGGTGTACTCGACGTCGTGCCCGAAGAACTTATCGACCAACCGATGCTGGTCTACCAGGATCAGGTTGAACGCCACCAACTGCGCGTCCACCCAGTAAAGTACACAGACCGCACGCTCTCCAAGGCGTTCGAGCACGCCGGTGAAGTAGCCGGCGGGCAGGCGCTCGAACTGCAGGTCGGCGCGGGTGAGCGTGGCCTCGTACAGGCGCATGACCTCGGGCAGCACGTCGTCGATATTGCGTCGCCACTCGACACGCGGGCCCGGTGCGCGCAGTTTGCGGCGCAGGTCCTTGCGCGTGGACTTGCCCAGCGACCCCAGGTAAGCGTCCACCGAGCCATAGGGCAGCGGCAATACCCCGGTGGGCAGGCTCGGCATGCTCTGGAAACCAGCCGCCCGGCAGCTGTCGGCCCAGTGCGGATCATTGGCCGGCGCATCCTTGACCGCCACCAGGCCGATACCGAACGCATCGGCATCCTGGCGGGCGGCCTGGAGCAAATGCTGAAGCAACAGCGGGCGTCGCCCCTGCGGCACGTCACTGGCAAACCCGGCGTCGCAACGCTCGGCCACCGGCGAGCCAATGGCATACAGGCCCAATTGCAAAACACCCGGCCACAGTCGCTCCAGACGCTCGGTCAAGCGCTTGCTGGCGCCCGACACCGTGGTGTCGAGCCGATAATGGGTGATGAACGCGGCGGCCACAGCCACCAGCGTGCCGTTCTCAAAAACCGCCAGGTAACGCCATTGAAAATCGGCGATGGCCGCGTGTTCCACCGCGACGTAATAGTCCCAGTCCTCCAGCGCACCGGGAAAGCAGTCGTTCCAGGCACTGCGCGGGATGGCCCGGACGGTCGGGAAAGCTTGGGTGGTGATCACATCATTTCCCTTGTTATGGCCTGTGCCAAGCGGACGCGTTGTGGCTATGGTGATCAGGCTTGTTGTGGCGAGCGGGCTTGCCCCGCGTTGGGTGGCGAAGCCACCCCAAACCCAGGCACCTCAGCATTGCTTGTGAAGGGGCTGCTTCGCAGCCCGACGCGGGGCAAGCCCGCTCGCCACAACAAGCTCGCTCGCCACAACGAACCGGCTAACCACAACAAACCGGCTAGCCACAACAACCCCGTTAGCCACAAGCAGCCAGCTCACCACAACCCGCCAGCTCGCTGGAGAGTGCGGAGTGTCGCTCGACAAACTCCGTACTCAACTCGATCACGCGGCGGTATTGCAGGTCGACGGTGATCATGTGGTAGCAGTTGTCCAGCAGGATCTTGGTCACCGGCCCGCCGAGGTGGCGTTCCACGTAGTCAGCGTTCCAACGGCTGGTGATGTCGTCCTCGATGGAATGCAACACCAGCGCCGGCACCTTGACCTCGGGCATGCGCTTCTTGACCACGGCGTTCATACGGTGCAACTCGCGCACCGTGATGCCTTCCATGGTCAACAAACCGGCTTCGCTGCTCTCCCCTTCCTTCATCTGCCGCTCGACAATCGCCCGCAGGCGTTCGTTCTTGATGCCATACGGCGGCTTCTCTTCGAAGCGGCAGATATGCACGCCGAACGGAATCTTCATCAGCAACGGCGTGAGGAACGCCAGCTTGTTGATGCTCCAGCCGTCGTACTTCAACGTCGTGGAATACATCAGCAGCCCGGCGACTTGCCCAGGGTGTTCGGCGGCGACGTACATCGACATCACCGCCCCCATGGACAAGCCACCGACAAACACCTGTGCATGGCGCTGTTTGACCTGGGCGAAGGTCTTGCGCACACCTTCGTACCAGTCCAGCCAGCCGGTAGCCTGCAGGTCGCTGTTGTCACCGCAGTGCCCGGCCAGGGTGGGCACGTACACCGTGCAATTGCCCACCTTGGCCAGGCCCTTGGCGACCTGGCGCAGTTCCGTCGGAGTGCCGGTCAGGCCGTGGATCAACAGGATCCCGACCGGACCTTCACCGAGAACGAAGCCGGCATCACCTTCACCGAGGTCGATCTCTGCCGGTTTCACCGTTTGGTCGCCCGCACCAGCAATTGCTCGAGCAGCTTCAGGCCCAGCTCGATTTCCGGGTAGCTGATTTCCAGGGACGGTGCCAGGGTGATCACGTTCTTGTAGTAGCCGCCCACATCGAGGATCAGGCCCAGCTTGCGGCCGTCTACCACCATGTCGCCTTTCATACCTTCCTCGACCATGTAGTCCAGGGTCGCCTTGTCTGGCGTGAAGCCATCCGGGCCGCAGATTTCGCAGCGCAGGGCCAGGCCCAGGCCGTCGACGTCGCCGATGATCGGGAAACGTTTCTGCAAGTCCTGCAGGCCTTCCAGGAAGTATTTGCCCTTGGCCATGACCATCGCGCCGTAGTCGACTTCGTTGGTCATCTTGAACATTTCCAGGCCCACCGCCGTGCCCAATGGGTTGGAGGCGAAGGTGGAGTGGGTCGAACCTGGCGGGAAGACCTTCGGGTTGATCAACTCTTCACGGGCCCAGATACCGCCCAGCGGGTTGAGGCCGTTGGTCAGCGCCTTGCCGAACACGATGATGTCTGGCTTGACGTCGAAGTGCTCGATCGACCACAGCTTGCCGGTGCGATAGAAGCCCATCTGGATTTCATCGGACACCATCAGGATGCCGTGCTGGTCGAGAACCTTCTTCAGCTCGCTGTAGAAGTTCATCGGCGGGATCACATAACCGCCGGTGCCCTGGATCGGCTCGACGTAGAACGCGGCGTATTCACTCTGGCCGACTTTCGGGTCCCACACGCCGTTGTATTCGGTCTCAAACAGGCGGGCGAATTGCTGCACGCAGTGGCTGCCGTATTCTTCCTTGGTCATGCCTTTAGGGCCGCGGAAGTGGTACGGGAACGGGATGAACTGCGCACGCTCGCCGAAGTGGCCGTAGCGACGACGGTAGCGGTAGCTGGAAGTGATCGACGAAGCGCCGAGGGTGCGCCCGTGGTAGCCGCCTTCGAAGGCGAACATCAGGCTCTTGCCGTTGGTGGCGTTACGTACGACCTTCAGGGAGTCTTCGATCGACTGCGAACCGCCGACGTTGAAGTGGACGCGACCGTCGAGGCCGAATTTCTTCTTGGCATCGACCGCGATCATTTCCGACAGCTCGATCTTGCCTTTGTGCAGGTACTGGCTGGCGATTTGCGGCAGGGTGTCGATCTGCTGTTTCAGCGCATTGTTCAGGCGCGGGTTGGCATAGCCGAAGTTGACGGCCGAGTACCACATTTGCAGGTCGAGGTAGGCCTGGTCTTCGGTGTCCCACACGTAGGAGCCTTCGCAGCGGCTGAAAATGCGCGGCGGCTCGATGTAGTGGACAGTGTCGCCGTACGAGCAGTACTTGGCTTCTTTATCCAGAAGCACCTGGTCTTCGGCGGTAGCGATACGGATATCAGACATGGTGGAAGAGTTCCTGATTTTCAATAGAGAGGTCAGTCGCAGCAAAGGTGGTGGCGTTGGCGGCAATGCCCTGGGGCAGCCTGGCCAGCAATGCGGTCACTTCGGCGAAGGTGTCGAAGCGCGCGTGGGGAATGTTGTTGGCTTCGCAGTACTGAGCGAGGCTGCCTTTGGCGAAGACGAAATCGGCGGTGGACGCGACGCACATGTCGGACTTGCCATCGCCGATCACCAGCACGCGCTTGTTGCGCGGCGTGGACTTGCACTTGCAGTTGCCCGACGCGGCGCGGCACGCATCGCTGGAATACGGGAAGTCGATGCGCCAGCTGTCCTGGTCGACCTGGCGCAGGCGGTTGGCGAGGATCGGCAGCAGGGTCACGTAGTTGCGCGACAGAATCCGCGCGATACCCTGCTCGATGCCGTCGCTGACCACTTCGACGGAGGCCCCGAGGCCGATGACGTGATCAACGAAATCCGGGAAGTCCGGGTCGATCTCGACGCTGTCGAAATACGCCAGCAGTTCGCTGGGGGTGGCCTTGATCAGCGCCAGTTGGCGGCTCAGGCATTCGCGTGAACCGATATGCCCATCCAACCATTCCTGCTCGATGGTTTCCCATTCGGGACCCGCGAAGCGTTGGAGGACGTTGTCGATGACATCGGTGGGGGTAATGGTCCCGTCGAAGTCACACACGATATGCCAGTGGATCATCTGCCTGTCCTTGAGTTGGAGGGCTTGAAGAAGAGCGCGCTGTGTGCGCTTGCAGAAGGGGTAGAGCAGGGACTGTGCCAACTGGCCTGGGCCCAGCAGGGCTGGGGGTTTGGCGGGTAATTCGGGCGATATGTGTCGCAGGAGCTACAATTTTTGTAGCTTGCTACAAACAAGATGAGTGCTTGCGCCAGGGCCCCCCTTCGCGCGTTCATGCGCGCATGGCCAGATAAGGAAACGCTCCATGTTCAAGGTTACTTCTGCTGTATTCGCCGGTTTATTGGGACTCTGGGGCTTTTCCAGCGCAGCCCTGGCAGAAGGCATCACTGGCGAAGTCGGCGCAGGTATCGCTTATCAACCCCATGACCCGACCGGCAGTCGCTACGAAACGCGGCCAATCCCCTACGTGGACCTCGACTGGGGCAGCGTCAGCCTGGGCACCGATGACGGCCTGACCTGGAGCGCCCTCAATACCAACGGTTTTACCGCCGGCCCCTATATCAATTACCTGCAGGGGCGTACGGCCAACGGCTCACTGCGCGGCCTGCGCAATGTCTCGGACATGGCCGAAATCGGTGGCTTTGTTCAATACGCCCCGGTCGATTTCTGGCGTGTGTATGCCCAGGTGGGCCAGGCCGTTGGCGGCGGGCATGATCAAAGTGGCGTACTGGGTAAGCTCGGCGGTGAGTTGGGTTACCCACTGGGCAGCGGGATTATTGGCAGCACCGGCCTGATGGCGCACTTTGCCGACGCCCGCCAGACCCAGACCTATTTCGGCGTGGACGCCAACGAATCCGCGGCCTCCGGCATTCGCGCCTACAACGCCAGCGCGGGCTTCCAGAACATGACGCTGACCCAGAGTTTTGAATTCCCCCTGGCGTCCCACTGGTCGCTGCTGACCAGCGCCAGTTGGGTGCACCTGGTGGGCTCGGCGGCCAATAGCACTATCGTCAAGGCGACCGGGGACGTGAACCAGGGCCAGGTACAGACAGCCATCAGCTACAAGTTCGACTAATAAGCACACACCTTCTTACAAACTGGTCTGAGCCTTGCAATGACGCCCCGGAATTCATTTCTTCAGGACGCTATTCATGGCTCGCCCCGCTTACCGCCTGCTGCACCACTCGCTCTGGGACCTGGTCCCCATCACGATGGGCCTGGCCCATTTCGTTTTTGTCATCTGGCAGGTGACCGCCTTTCATAGCCTGAGCGGGTGGGCCCTGTTGCCCCTGGCGCTGCTCTACGCGGTGAGCCTGTCGTGGAGCATCAACAGCATCTCGCACAACCAGATCCACAACGCCTACTTCAGCCATCGCGCGATGAACCGCGCCTTCGACCTGTTGCTGTCGGTGACCATCGGCTTTTCCCAGACGCTCTACCGCGATATCCACAACCGCCATCATCGCGGTAACGCCGATCTGCCGGGGCCGGATGGGCACACCATCGACCCCCTGTCGATCTACCAGCGCGGCAAGGATGGGCAGCCGGAGAATCCCTGGGCCTATACCTTCCTCAGTTTCTTCCGTGACGACCCCAAGCCGTTCTATGACGAAATGAAGCGCAAGCGCCCGGCGGATGCGCGCTGGGTCAAGGTCGAGATCGGCGTGACAGTGGCGTTCTACATCGCCCTGGCGTTCTACAACTGGCAGGCGGTGTTGTGGCTATTGCCGTTCTGGTACCTGGGCCAGTGCCTGTCATCGCTCAATGGCTACTATGAGCACTTCGGCGGCAACCCGGACCTGCCGATCGCTTGGGGCGTGAGTTCCTATAGCCGGTTGTACAACCTGATCTGGATGAACAACGGCTACCACGCCGAACACCACTACCGGCCCAAGATGCACTGGACCAAGATGAAGGCGTTTCATCGGGAAATTGCCGAGCAACAGCGTGCGGCGGGGGTCAAGTCGATTCCAGTGTCACACGGCCTGGGCTTTTTGGTTGCACACCGCAAACCCTGACCTCCCTCCCGTAGCAGCTGTGTGACCCAGCTGCTACGGGAAGGGCGATTTCAGTTTTCTTCGCCCTCGGCCAGCAGGGCGATCCCGCCGATAATCACCGCAACCCCCACCCAATGCAGCAGGCTGATGTGTTCCCCCAGCCCCAGCCACGAACCGAGCAGCACCACCACAAACACCAACGAACTCAGGGGGAACGCCAGGGACAGGCTGCTGCGCCGCAGAATCAGCATCCACACGAAAAACGCCCCGATGTAACTGGCGATCGCCGCCAGAATCCCTGGGTTGCGCGCCACCTCGGACAACCACTGCCAGTTGAAATCCATCTGGCCCAGTTGGTTGCCAGCCACCTTGGTAAACAACTGCCCGGCGCTTTCGGTACAAATCAGCAAGGCCCACAGCACCACGGTGCCGAGGCGCCCGTGCAACCAGCCACTTGGGCGCGCTACCACAACATCCTGCGTATTCATGCCTGACTCCCAATCGCCACCAACATCACCCCCAGGGTAATCACCAGGGTTCCCAGCCAACGGCGCCGGCTGACGGTTTCCTTGAGCACCAGCTTGCCTGCCAGCACCACCCCGCAATAAGCCAGCGCCGCCGCCGGGAACAACAGGCTCAACGGCGCACGGGACAAGGCTTCCAGCCAGACGAAGAACTCGATGGCATAGGCGCCGATCCCGGCCCACAGCAACGGCGCATTGAACACCTGGCCCCAGAAGGCATTCAGGCGAAACTCACCCTCCAGCGCTGGCAGGCGGTCCAGGCCAATCTTGAAACACAGTTGGCCGATCACATCGAGCACGATGGAAAAGGCCACCAGCAACACCACGGTCAGGGTCACGGGAACAGCTCCTCAAACAGGTTGATCAGGGCTTCATTGGTGGCGGCGTTGCGCTGCAAATCCTCCGTGCTCCAACGCTCCGGCGGCGGCTGGTCGGACTTGGCCTCCCAACGCTTGAACGCGTTACTGAACACCGGCGTGGCGAACTCGCCGCACACGTCGATGCCGATGATCCGCTTGCGCGCCGCCAGGGCCCGCAGCGCCTGGAGCAGGTGGGTCAGGCGCATGCCGCCCTGGTCCCAGTTGGTGGCTGCGTCTTCACTGGCCAGCACATCTTTGTCGATGGTGATCCAGATCGCCTCGGTGGGCAGACTGGTGATCATCTGGTCCAGAAAGGCGGCCCAGTCGAGCTCCGCCAGGTTGCGCCAGTGCAGGTAGTTTTCCTGCTGCTGGTGGCCAGCACCATCGCCCACCCGGCCCCAGACCTTCGATGGCGGGTGCTGCCACGGAAACAGCTGCAATTTCCCGCGCTTGAGGGCGCCAAGGTTGCCACCGCGCAGTTGCGGGTTATGCAGGTCGTCGCTGCACGGGCCGAGGGTCACGATACGTTGGATCGCCGGCATTTTCAGCGCACGGTTGACCCACGAACCACAGTGCCGCTTGGGTGCCAGGCGCACCCAGTCGGGGTGGTTGTCGAAGTGGATCAGGCTGACAGGTTCTTTCAAATCCGCGAGGAATGCCGGCGTGAGGTGGTGATAATCGCCGGAGCCGACAAATAGAATTTCCGGCCGCGCATTGGTGGGCCGCGGCCGGTGGGCCAGGCGTTCGGCGAAGCGCTTCCAGGTTTTTTCGGTGGACCACAGGCGTAATTTAGGGCCCAGGTCCAGCAAGTCGATACGGTTGGCGCGGCCACTGGCCAAACGTTGGGCAATCGGCGCCTGACCGGTGAGGCTGTGGTCGAGGTCAAGAATATTCAAGGTAGTGTTTCACCCCTAATGGCAGCGCCCAACCGGATACCGGCTGGGCTTTAGGGGGTCAATGCAAGGGGCGGGCCAGCGGGTGAACGAGCGAAGGCTTGAAGCCTGCGCAGAACTGATGTGGGAGGGGGCTTGCCCCGATGGCGGCCTCATCGGGGCATAAGTATCTACACAACTTTTTTCAGCGGTCTGTGGCGAGGGAGCTTGGTCCCGTGGCGGCCTTCGGGCCGACCATGTGGTTGGATTTGACCGAGTACATATCCGTTGCTGCGGTAACGGCGGCTGGCGGTTCCGCTCTTACAGCGGGTCACTTTGGAAGAGCGCCAAAAGTAACCAAAAACGCTTCGCCCCAACACTCGGCACCTCGCTTAGGCTCGGTGTGCCCGAACGCAGGCTCTGGAGCGTGGGCCGCCGCGATGGGCCATCCTTGGCCCAGCGCGGCTAACCCGGCGTCCTGCCGGGTTACCCACGCTCCAAAGCCTGCGTTCGGCCAGCGTGTTTGACGGGGCGCCGAAGATCAAAAGCCAAAGCGCGGCGGCCTTAGAGCCGACCGGATTTGTAGCTGGTGTACTCGGTAAAAATGTGGGAGGGGGCTTGCCCCCGATGAGGGAGTGTCAGCCACTTATTTGTTAACTGACCCGGCGCTATCGGGGGCAAGCCCCCTCCCACATTTGGGTCTCCACAGGTCAGATATATCCATAAGTCAGGTAGACCTCATTCTGCTTTTGCTCTGCTTTTGCTCTGCTTTTGCTCTGCTTTTGCTCTGGCTTTTGATCTTAGGCGCCCCGTTAAACCACGCTGGCCGAACGCAGGCTTGAATCCGTGGGTAACCCGGCAGGACGCCGGGTTAGCCGTCCTGGGCCAGGGATGGCCCATGACGGCGGCCCACGGATTCAAGCCGGAGTAAGGGTACACCGAGCCTAAGCGAGGTGCCGAGTGGTGGGGCAAGAGCCCTTTGGTTACTTTGGGGCTCTTTTCCAAAGTGACCCGCCGTAAGGGCGGAACCCTAAGTGGCCGTTACCGCAGGAACGGATATGTACTCACCCAAACCCCAAAAAGCGGTCGGCCCGAAGGCCCCCACGGGACCAAGCCCCCTCCCACATTTGGATCAGTGTTCGACTTCAGTTTTTGGCTTCGTTGATGATCTGGCGAATCGCCCCCACAAAGGCTTCGGCCGGCTGGCCACCGCTGACAGCGTATTGATCGTTGAACACGATGGTCGGCACCGACGTCACGCCACGGGAGATCCACAACTGCTCCTGCTCGCGGACTTCAGCGGCGTATTCGTCGCTGGCGAGAATCTCGGCCGCGCGCTTGAGGTCCAGGCCGACGCTCTCGGCGATGATCGCCAGGGTGGCGTGGTCGGACGGGTCTTGGCCATCGGTGAAATAGGCCTTGAACAACGCTTCCTTGAGGTTGTACTGCAAGCCTTCCAACCCGGCCCAATGCAGCAGGCGATGGGCGTCGAAGGTGTTGTAGATACGGCTCTGGCCGTCGGTACGAAAGGCAAAGCCCAGCGCGGCCCCCATGTCACGGATGCGCTCACGATTGGCTTGGGACTGTTCGGCGGTGGAACCGTATTTCTCGGTGATGTGCTCGACGATGTTCTGCCCCTCGGCGGGCATGTTCGGGTTCAGCTCGAACGGCTGGAAATGGATCTCGGCCTGCACCTCGCTGCCCAGTTGGTCGAGGGCTTCGGTCAGGCCACGCAGGCCGATGATGCACCAGGGGCAGGACACGTCGCTGACGAAATCGATTTTCAGGGGAGTACTCATGGTAGGCAACCTCGCTGGCATTCATGTGCCACAAAAGTTGCACGATACACCAATGTCACAACACCTTCGAAGGCTCGCCCAGGTCAATCTGCGCCCAATGTGCAGCATCTTCGCGATGGGCTTGCAGGTACGGTAGAACCGCCGTCAGCAGCGGCGCCTTGAACGCTTCCTGGAAACGGTGGGCCATGCCGGGAATCAACTTCAATTGGCTGCCCTGGATATGCGCCGCCAGGTGCACGCCGTGCATCACCGGCAGCAACGGGTCGGCGGTGCCGTGGACCACCAGGGTCGGCACACGCAATTGGTTGAGCAGCGGCACGCGGCTCGGTTCGGCGAGGATCGCCATGATCTGGCGCTTCACGCCTTCCGGGTTGAAGGCGCGGTCGTAGGACAGCGCCGCCTGGTGCAACAACGCCTGGCGATCATCCTTCACGTTCGGGCTGCCCAACGCCGCGAGCAAATCCGCCTGCTGCTCCAGCGCCACTTCACGATTCGGCGCGCTGCGTCGCGACAACAACTGCACCAGCGCTGCATTCGGGGCCGGCAAGCCTTCAGCGCCAGAGCTGGTCATGATCAGCGTCAGGCTTTCCACGCGCTGCGGCGCCATGGCGGCCAGGTGCTGGGCGATCATGCCGCCCATGCTCGCGCCCAGCACATGGAATTGGCGGATCTGCAACGCGTCCATCAAGCCCAGGGCATCGTCGGCCATGTCGGTCAGGGTGTAGGGCGCCGCCACCGGCAGGCCGAGCTTGTAGCGCAGCACTTCGAAAGTCAGGTTGGCGCTGGCCGGCGCCTGGCGCCAGGTGGACAGGCCAACGTCACGGTTGTCATAGCGAATCACCCGGAAGCCTTGCTGGCACAGGGCGACGACCACTTCATCCGGCCAGTGGATCAACTGCCCGCCCAGGCCCATCACCAGCAGCAATGCAGGATCGGACGCACGGCCGATGCTCTGGTAAGCGATGCTCACCTGAGCCAGGTCGACCGTTTGGGTCGGGACATTGACATCACATCGAGAAGCCGCAAAAGACGGCAGGCCGAATAGTAGAGCGGCCAGTAAAAACAACACGCGCATGAAAAACACCGAAACGCAGAACCCCAGTAGAGCGCGAGTCTGATGAAGTTTGTTCAAGCGCGCTGCCACACTTCCATGACAGTTTGATGAAGAGTGCCCGGTGGTCGTGGTCGACAGGCCCGCGAACATGAGACAAACTCACGCTATCGCAACTTGTCACAAAATATCCTCATGGAGAGCCCGTGCTCGAGATCCGTCACCTCAAGACCCTGCACGCCCTGCGCGAAGCCGACAGCCTGGTGGAAGCCGCCGAGCGCCTGCACCTGACGCAATCGGCGCTGTCCCACCAGTTCAAGGAGCTGGAAGAGCGCCTGGGCATGCCGTTGTTCGTGCGCAAGACCAAACCCGTGCGGTTCACCAGCGCCGGCCTGCGTCTGCTGCAACTGGCCGATGCCACCCTGCCCTTGCTGCGGGGTGCCGAGCGCGATATCGCGCGGTTGGTCGGCGGCACCGCCGGGCGCCTGCACATGGCGATCGAGTGCCACAGCTGCTTCCAATGGTTGATGCCGACCATCGACCAGTTCCGTGACGCCTGGCCCGAAGTCGAACTGGACCTGGCCTCGGGGTTTGCCTTCGCCCCCCTGCCGGCCCTGGCTCGCGGCGACCTGGACCTGGTGGTGACCTCTGACCCACTGGAACTGCCGGGCATTACCTATGTGCCGCTGTTCACTTACGAAGCGATGCTCGCCGTGGCCAACCAGCATGCGCTGGCGAACAAAGCCTACATCGTGCCGCAAGACCTGCTCACTGAAACCCTGATCACCTACCCGGTGGAACGTGACCGCCTGGACATCTTCACCCGCTTCCTGGAGCCGGCCGACGTGGAACCGGCCCAGGTGCGGACCTCGGAACTGACGGTGATGATGATGCAACTGGTGGCCAGCGGTCGTGGCGTGTGCGGCATGCCCCATTGGGCGCTGCATGAATACAGCTCGCGCGGTTACGTGAAGGCCAAGCGCCTGGGCGAGAAAGGGCTGTTTGCCACGTTGTATGCGGGGATTCGTGCGGACATGCTGGATGCGCCATACATGCGCGACTTCCTGCTGACGGCCAAGGACACTTCGTTTTCCACGCTGGACGGGGTCAGCGCGGTGCGCTGAACCCCTCTCCCCGTCAGACAGTGCTGGCCAGGGATTCGCGATAAAACGGCAGGATCAGGTCACGGGTCAACGGCGCCAGCGCCAGGCCGCCATCACCGGCCGGGTCAATCCAGCGCACCTCTTCGATTTCAGCGGCGGGGCTCACCGGTACATCAATGTGTACCTGGAACAACTCGGCTTGCACGGTGAAACCCGGCTCGTTGGCAGCCGGGGCCGAGAAGCGGCCGAGGTACACGGCCGCGCCGGGGTCAATCTGCAGGTTCAGTTCTTCGTACAGCTCACGGGCCAGGGCTTGGACAGGTTGCTCACCGGCGTCGATCTTGCCGCCGGGTTGCATGAAAGCCTGGGTGCCACGCTTGCGCACCAGCAGGGTTTGGCCGTCGCCGCCGATCAGCAGGGCCGCGGCGATTCGAATCGTAGTGGTCATGTACAGGCTGCCTCGAATGAAAGGGCCGCAAGGATCACAGAAAGCGCCTCAATCGGAAAGCAGCGCACCTTCTTCAGGGTCTTTGATAAACACGGTGTACTTGGCCCCTTCCATCGCTTCAAACGCAATCAGCTTGTCCACCAGCGGCAGGTTCAACACCTTGCCGGCGTTGAGCAGCAACATGCCGTTATCGGCATTGAGATTGCGCGCCAGCACCATGCCTTCGGTCAGTTCGCGGGTGGTCAGCGCCTTCACGCTCGGGTCGCCCAACGTCACGTCGCTGAGGAAGGCAGCGCACGCGTGGATAAAGTCCTCCAGCATGTCTGGGTCGTAGAGCTTGCCGGCATATTTGCGAATGAAGAGCAGCGCTTCATCGCTGTTCATCTGCCGCTCGAGGATCAAGCCCTTTTGTAACTCGATAAAGTCGACGGCCAGTTTCAACAACCGCGACCCCGAGGGGATCTGCTCGCCCTTGAGGTGGTCCGGGAAACCCGTGCCGTCCCAACGCTCCTGGTGATGGCGGATCAAGCGTGCCGCGTCCTTCATCGGCTCCAGGGTCATCAGCAACGACTCGCTCTGGGTCGGATAGGCCCGATAACGCTCGCGATCGGTACTGTGCAGCATGTCCGATGGCGCGACCATCATGCTGTCGCTCCAGCTCAACTTGCCAATGTTGTAGAGCGCGGCGGCCATGGCCAGGTCGCGGGCACTGGCTTCGTCGATCGCCTGGGCCCTGCAATACACCCGGATCAATTCGATCAACTGGCGATTGGTCTGCTTCTGCTTGGGTAAGCGCAGGTTGGCCAACAGCGAAAACACCTCGGTGCCGGTCACATAGCTGCGCTTGAGCTCGTCGTAGGCCAGGTCGAGCATGTCGGCGGTCTGTTGCAACTCGGCGGTGCGCGCCGCCACGCGTTTTTCCAGGGTGGCATTGAGCACTTTCAATTGCTCGTTCTGGTCGCGGGTCAGGCGCTCCAGGCGCTGGTGCTCAACGCACTGGCGCAGGGTCAACTGCAACTCATCGTCATTCCAGGGCTTGCTGATATAGCGA
The DNA here is from genome assembly GCF_029457515.1 of Pseudomonas sp. G11. NCBI lineage: Bacteria > Pseudomonadati > Pseudomonadota > Gammaproteobacteria > Pseudomonadales > Pseudomonadaceae > Pseudomonas > Pseudomonas sp. G11. The sequence continues at coordinate 1,588,487 of NZ_CP120377.1, read as the reverse complement.
TCGATCTGCCCATCGTTAATCGCCTTGACGATGGTCGGCAGGTCAGCGTAGCCCGTCAGCAGGATGCGACCGGTCGACGGGTACAACTGATGGACCCTGGCCAGCAGCTCGGCCCCATTCATGCCCGGCATGCGTGCATCGCTCATCACCAGGTCGATGGGATGGGCCGCCATGATGTCCAGGGCCTGGGCACCGCTGCTGGCCAGCATGACCTCGTAGGGTTGACCGCGCAGGAGGCGACGCAGGCTGTTGAGGATCGATTCTTCGTCGTCAACCAGCAGAATGGTGGGTTTATAGGGCGATGTCGTAGCGAGTTGTGCGTCCATGGCGACTCTGCCTTCGAATAAAACAAAATTGAGCGAACTTGAACCCTTATGTCACACCTTGACCCGTCACCGGATGCCAGGTCGACTGGCGTTGCCTATCGTGCAGCAGGAACCGGGGTGATTTGACGCCAACTGGCCATCAAATTCAAGCGCGCTCGACTATGCTGTCACCGAAGGCCAACACTGTGCTTAAACGTAGTCTCAGGGAAGGGGTCGTTATGTCGTCGAGTCGTTTGCAGTTGGGGAGTGCGCCATGAGCCCGGATTCAGGACGGGCCAACCGTCGCATTCTGATCGTCGATGACTCGGCCTCGATCCATGAGGACTTCCGCAAGATCCTGTGTGCCGATCCAAACGGCGAGCCGTCCATGGACAGCCTCGAGGAAACCCTGTTCGGCACCGCGCCAGTGCTGCGCCAGGCCTTCGAGCTGGACTCCGCCTACCAGGGCCAGGAGGCGCTTGCCCTGGTCAACCAAGCCCTGGCGGCCGACGCCCCGTATGCCATGGTGTTCATCGACATGCGCATGCCGCCTGGCTGGGATGGCCTGCAAACCATTGAACAACTGTGGAACGTCGACCCCCACCTGCAAATTGCCCTGTGTACGGCTTATTCCGACTATTCCTTTGAAGCGATCGAAGCGCGGTTGAAGTACAACGACCAACTGTTGATCCTGAAAAAGCCGTTCGACCACCTGGAAATACGCCAGATGGCCAGCGCTCTCACCTGGAAATGGCAGCTCGCCCAGGACGTCGCACTCAAGGTCATTGGCCTGGAGCGCACCATTGAAGAACGGGTGCAGGAACTGCTGAAGGTGTCGCACCTGCTGCAATACGACGCGCTGACCGAGTTGCCCAACAGCACACTGCTGGGCGACCGATTGACCCAGGCCATTGCCCTCGGCAGGCGTCACGACACTCAACTGGCCGTCATCTTCATTGGCCTGGACCGGTTCAAGCGCATCAACAACGCCCTGGGTTATCCTGTGGGTGACGAGGTGCTCAAGCATGTCAGCCAAAGCCTGGTGGCAGCGGTGCGTGAGTCGGATTCGGTGTTCCGGTATGGCTCCGACGAGTTCGTCATCGTGCTCAACGATATTCAGCACCCTCGGCAAACCCAGCACGTCGCACAAAAATTGCTCAAGGCGATCAACATCACCCGGCATATCGCGAGCCATGACCTGAGCGTCACCGCGAGCCTGGGCATCAGTATTTATCCCAATGACAGCGGTACGGCGGTCGAGCTGATCAAGCACGCGGAAACCGCCATGCACGCCAGCAAGGAACATGGCCCGGACGACTTCAGGTTTTATACCGAGGACATGAACCTGCGCGCCCGGCACCAGCAAGACCTGGAAAGCGCGATGCACCAGGCGTTGGAACGCGACGAGTTTGTGCTGCACTACCAACCCAAGCTGGATTTGACATCCGGCCGCATCGTCGGGGCCGAGGCACTCTTACGCTGGTTTCAACCGCAATCGGGTTGGATCGGCCCAGCCGATTTCATACCCGTTGCCGAAGACAGTGGCCTGATCATCCCCCTCACCCAATGGGTGTTGCGCCAAGCCTGCACGCAAGCACAGGCCTGGCGCTCGATGGGCCAGTTTCCCCTGTGCATCTCTGTGAACATCTCGGCCCTCGACTTCCGCCAGCGGGATTTTGTCGCTAACCTGGCCGCCATCCTTGAGCAAACCGGCCTGCCGCCCGCCCAGCTGGAGCTGGAGATCACCGAAAGCGTGCTGATGCAGAATGTCGACGACACCGTCGAAACCCTGCAGAAAATCAAGGCCATGGGGGTGCGCCTGGCGCTGGATGATTTCGGCACCGGTTACTGCAGCCTCAGCTACCTGCGCCGTTTCCCCATCGATGTGCTGAAGATCGATCAATCATTCGTGCAGGGCTTGACTGTAAACAGCCGGGACAAACAGCTGATCAGCGCTATCATCGCCCTGGGCAAGAGCCTGGAGTTGAACATCATCGCCGAAGGGGTGGAAACCATCGAACAGTTGAATGTCCTCAAGGCGCTCCAATGTGAAGAGGGCCAGGGGTATCTGTTCAGCCAGGCCCTGCCCGCGAAGGACTTTGCCCAGTTGCTGCGGGTGGGTTGCGACTCGCTGATGCCCCGTCAATAGCCCCGTGCCTGCAAGGAGTGCTCGTTTGAGCGAAGTTCCAATTTACCGTCTTGGCCTCCTGCTCACGTTATGGATGGGCGCGGGAGCCCCGCTGGTGGCGGCGCCGCTGGACGAAGCGCTCAAACCGTTACCGCCGGTTCCGGAACTCGACCCGGCCAAGGTCGAACTGGGCCGCCAGTTGTTCAACGAGCCGCGCCTGTCGGTCAATAACACCCTGTCATGTGCCAGCTGTCATCGCCTGGAATCCGGTGGTGCCGACAACAAGCCGTTCTCCCTAGGCTTCGACGGTAAGCCCGTGGCGATCAACACCCCAACGGTGTTCAACGCCAGCCTGAACTTCAAGCAGTTCTGGAATGGCCGGGTGGACACGCTGGAGGCGCAGATCGAACAAGTGGTCATCAGCCCGGTGGAAATGGGCAACGACTGGAAAACCGTGGTGCAGAACCTCTCCGCCCTGCCCGCCTACCAGGCGGCGTTCAAAGGCGCGTACCCCGATGGCGTGACTGCGGCCAACGTACAAAACGCCCTGGCCACCTATGAGCGAACCCTGCTCACCCCGAATTCGCGCTTTGACCAATACCTGCTGGGCAACACCGAGATCCTGACGATCCAGGAAAAGTACGGCTACCAGCGCTTCAAGGACTACGGCTGCATTGCCTGCCACCAGGGGATCAACATCGGCGGCAATATGTTCCAGAAGTTCGGTGTGATGGGCGACTACTTCAAGGCGCGCGGCAACCCTGTCGAGTCGGACCTGGGGCGCTACCTGTTGACCCAGGATGAAGAGGACCGTCACGTGTTCAAGGTGCCGAGCCTGCGCAATGTCGCGGTCACGGCCCCCTATTTCCACGACGCCTCGGCCAAGACCCTGGAGGAAGCCGTCGACGTGATGTTCAAGTACCAGTTGGGCCGTATCCCGTCCGCGGAGGATAAAGACCTGATCATCCAGTTTCTCAAGACACTGACCGGCGAATGGGCAGGTAAACCGCTATGAGCCGACCATCATGACCCTCTCCCGCCGCCGCGCCAGCCAATTGTTCCTGGGGTGCATGACGATGTTGCTGGCCTCGATACTGGTCTTTCTGTACATCAAGTCCTCCAACGACCAGGCCGCCTCCTACACCCAGTCACGCGACCTGATCCGCCAGTTGCAGCAACTCAACGCACAGTGGGACAGCGAGGTGCTCAAGGCCAGGATCGCCATCACCCACAATTACGACCCGCTGGTGACACCCCTCACAAAAATGACCCAGCTGTGGGCCGAGCTGGAAGCACATGACTCGTACCACAACCCTGAAGACCTGCGCGCCTGGCAAGCCAGCCAACAAGCCTACCGGGAGGCGATCCAGGAAAAAGCCCGGCGGGTCGACCAGTTCAAATCCCACAATGCGGTGTTGCGTAACTCCCTGGCCTTCCTGCCGACGGCCGAAGACGATATCCAGGCGCAGTTCAACCAGGTGAACGGGCCCGCCAAACTGCAACTGCAAAGCGTGGCCACCGACACCTACGACTTGCTGCTCAGCAGCATGGAGTTCGCCCAGATCACCAGTGACGAGCGTGCCGCCGACATCCTCGTCGGCCTGGGCAAGCTGAACGTCAACAAAGAACTGTTGCCCAGCGCGTTCCAGGCCCCCGTGGACATTTTGAGCAATCACATCGAACTGATTTTGCGCGAGCAGCCGGTGGTCAACACCTTGCTCGAACAGATCGCCGCCATCCCGGTGGCCGAACGCCTGGATGAACTGACCACCCACCTCAATCAGGATCAACAGGCCGCCGACCGCATCGACCAGAAATACCATCGCTACCTGCTGGTGTTCTCGACCCTGCTGGTCGCCTTGTTGCTGTACCTGGCGATTCGACTGCTGCGCAGCGTCGCCGAGATAAACCGCGTCAATCGCGCCTTGCAGGCCGCCAACGAAACCCTGGAACAACGCGTCGAGCGGCGCACTCAACAGCTCAAGGATGCCCAGAGCGAGCTGATGGACAATGCCCGCCAGGCCGGCATGGCCGAGATCGCGACCAATGTGCTGCACAACGTCGGCAACGTGCTCAACAGCGTGAACATCTCCGCCGACCTGGTTGCCCGTAAACTGCGCAGCAGCAAGGCACAGGGCCTGGGCAAGGCCATGCAATTGATCAACGAGCACCAGGGTGACCTCGGCACCTTCCTCACCGAAGATGAAAAGGGCAAGCTGTTGCCCGGCTACCTGAACCAACTGGTAAACGCCATTGCCGTTGAACAGCAAGGGCTTACAGACGAGCTGGCACAACTGAGCAAGAGCGTCGACCACATCAAGGACATCGTCTCCACCCAGCAATCCTATGCGGGCGCATCCAGCCTGCTGGAGCCGCTGGATATCAGTGCCTTGATGGAAGATGCCTTGCGCATGAACGCAGGCGCCCTGAGCCGTCATAACGTCACGGTGATCAAGGAGTACGCAGCCGTGCCGCAGATCCTGGGGGACAAACATCGCCTGTTGCTGATCATGGTCAACCTGATCAGCAACGCCAAGTACGCCATGGCCAACCTGAGCGACCGGCCACGCCGCATCACCCTGTCCGTCACGCCCGTGGATGGCGACACCTTGCAGATCAGCGTCAAGGACGACGGCGAAGGTATACCCGCAGAGAACATGACACGGATCTTCACCCACGGCTTTACCACCCGCAAGGAAGGCCACGGCTTCGGCTTGCACAGCTGTGCCCTGGCCGCCCTGGAAATGAACGGCCAGCTCAGCGCCCACAGCGATGGGCCGGGCCAAGGCGCTATATTCACCTTGAAGATTCCTCTTACCCGGCCGGAAGTCAGTCATGAACCAACCACCTAACCGGCGCATTTTGCTGATCGATGACACGCCGTCGATCCACGACGATTTTCGCAAGATCCTGACGCCGCCGATCGAGACCAACCAGGTGCTCGATGAAATGGAGTCAGCCCTGTTCGGCGACAGTACCCAACCGGCCGCCCCGGCATTCGAGCTGGACTCGGCCTATGGCGGCGAAGAGGGACTGGCATTGCTCGTCACCGCCATGGCCAAGCAACTTCCCTATGCATTGGCCTTTGTCGATATGCGCATGCCCCAGGGCTGGGACGGTGCCAAGACGATCGAGGAGCTATGGAAAGTCGCCCCCGGCCTGCAAGTGGTGGTGTGCACGGCGTATTCGGATTATTCCTGGGAAGATTTGCTCGCCCGGCTGCAAGCCCATGACCGCCTGCTGATCCTGAAAAAACCCTTCGACAACATCGAAGTCCAGCAGATGGCCAACACCCTGACCAACAAATGGGACATGGCCCGCCGTGCCTCGCTGCAAAACAGCCACCTGGAACAATTGGTGGTGCAGCGCACCCAGGCGCTGACCCACGCCAGCGAGGCGCTGCAAATCGAAATCGACGAACGCAAACACCTGGAAAGCCAACTGGTGCAGTCGGAAAAGCTGGCGTCGCTTGGGCAACTGGCGGCGGGGGTCGCGCATGAGATCAATAACCCGGTGGGGTTTATCTCGTCCAACCTCAATACCCTCGACAGCTACTTCAGCCAACTGCAACAGATGCTGGGCGCTTACCGGCAGGCTGAGGAGATGATCGAATCGGGCGAGCAGCGTGATCAGCTCAAGGCTTTGCGCGAAAGCCTGGAGCTGGATTTTCTCAAGGAGGATATTCCGGTCCTGATCCATGAATCCAAGGAAGGCATCAACCGCGTGGTGCAGATCGTCAGGGACTTGAAAAACTTTTCACGGGTGGACAACGACCAGACCTGGCAGTGGGCCAACCTGCAACAAGGCATCGACTCGACGCTGAACATCGTCGCCAGTGAACTCAAGTACAAGGCCGATGTGGTCAAGCACTACCAGCCCTTGCCGGACATCGAGTGCCTGGCCTCGCAGCTCAACCAGGTGGTGATGAACCTGGTGATCAATGCGGCCCAATCCATGGGGCCGGAGCGCGGCACCATCACCCTGAGCACCGGCGTGGAAGGCGACACCATCTGGCTGGAAGTCGCGGACAACGGCTGCGGGATTGCCCCGCAGGCCCTGCAAAAGATTTTCGACCCGTTCTTCACCACCAAGCCGGTGGGTGAAGGGACGGGGCTGGGGCTCTCGCTGTCGTATGGGATTGTGAAGAAACATCACGGGACTATTACGGTCAGCAGCGAAGTGGGCAAAGGCACCACCTTCCGGGTGGTGCTGCCCATTCGGCAAACAGCCTAGTCGCCCCGTACAGCTCGGCTTTTTTAGATCGATTGCAATAACGCCAAAGCGCAAACCAAGCCTAGGTAAATCGCGACGCGATCGAGGCTGCCCCTCAACCACAAACCGCCACAAGACCAATGACCGGCAACAGCAGGAGCCGGCCCCGCCCACTCACCCCACGCCGGCAGACGCCACTCAAAAAACCGTCCCGCACTGTCATTTCTGACAGTAGACGGCTTCGCCCACCCGTTGGACACTCAAAAAACACTGTCCGCCAGGGAAGGCTGTCATGGCTATTCGTCTCGTGGCATTGCTACTCGTCTGCCTTGCGCTATCGGCCTCGGCACAGACTGACCCGGTTGAACTGCTGCTGGCGCAAATGACGCTAGAGGAAAAAGCTGGCCAGCTCACCCAGTTGGCGACAGTGGACACCGTCACCGGCCCGGTGATTGACCAGGGCAGCCTGACCCACCCGCCGATGCAGACTGTGGGCTCGGTGCTCGGCATCTACGGTGCCGAACGGACCCGACAATTGCAGCAGAGCGTCGTAGAAGGCTCGCGCCTGCATATCCCGCTGTTGTTTGCATTTGATGTGATCCACGGTTTTCGCACCCTATTCCCGGTGCCCTTGGCCGAGGCGGCGGCCTGGGACCCCGACTTGTCGCAACGCACTGCCCGTGCAGCCGCCATGGAGGCTTCGGCCAGCGGCCTGCATTGGACCTTTGCCCCCATGCTCGATATCACCCGCGACCCACGTTGGGGGCGGGTGGTCGAGGGGGCCGGGGAAGACCCGTTCCTGGGTTCGGCACTGGCGGTGGCAAGAGTCCGAGGGACTCACGGCGATGGGCCACCCAACACGTCCTTCATGCTGTCCACCGCCAAACATTTTGTCGCTTACGGCGCCGCCGAAGGCGGACGTGACTACAACAGCGCCGACCTGTCACAACGCACCTTGCAAGAGGTCTACCTGCCGCCGTTCCAGGCGGCCGTAGAGGCCGGCGCGGATGCCGTGATGCCAGGGTTCGAGGAACTCGCGGGGGTTCCCATGCACAGCAACGCGCCCCTCCTCAAAGGTCTGTTACGCGGCCAATGGGGGTTTACCGGAATCATCGTCAGCGACTGGATGGGCGTGCATGAACTCATCCCCCATGGCGTGGCGGCCAGTCCTGCGGATGCCACGCGCAAGGCATTGAACGCCGGTGTCGAGATTGACATGGTCAGCCAGTCCTATAGCCGAAACCTGCCCGACCTGGTGCGCAACGGCCAAGTCTCGCTCACCACCGTGGATGAAGCCGTACGCCATATCCTCAGGGCCAAGCAGCGGCTGGGCCTGTTCGAAAATCCCTATCGCTACAGCGACCCCGCCCGCGAACGTGCCCAGACCTTGACCCCGCAAACCCGTGCCCTGGCTCGCGAGGCGGCACAGAAATCCATCGTCCTGCTGAAAAATTCAGGCGCGCTGCTCCCCTTGCCCAAGGACCTGCACTCGTTGCTGGTGGTGGGCAGCCTGGCCACGGATGCCCACGCCACGTTGGGCGCTTGGGCCTTGGCTGGAAATACCAACGACACCGTGACGATACTGGAAGGCATACAGCGCACTGTCTCCCCTGCCACCCAAGTGACCTACGTCCCCGGAGCATCGCCTACCAGCCTGGACACCCAAGGCATAGCAGCGGCACAACAGGCCGCCCAGAAGGCCGATGTGGTGGTGGCCGTACTCGGCGAAACCGCCGACATGAGTGGAGAAGCCGCCAGTCGCGCCGACCTTGGCCTGCCCGGCGCCCAGGACGCGCTCGTGCAAACGCTGCTGGACACCGGCAAGCCCGTGGTGATCATCCTGATGAACGGTCGCCCGCTGTCGCTCTCGAACAGCGCCCAACAGGCAACGGCCATTCTGGAGTCCTGGTTCCTTGGCAGTGAAATGGGGCAGGGTGTGGCCGACGTGCTGTTTGGCGATGTAAACCCCAACGGCAAGCTGCCCATCACCTTTGCCCGCAGTGTGGGGCAAGTCCCCATCTACTATGGCTACAGGAACAGCGGGCGCCCGGCCACAGGCCAAAACGCGTATGAATCCACCTACCTGGATTTGCCCCCGACGCCCGCGTATGCCTTTGGTTTTGGTTTGAGCTACACCACCTTCGCCTACTCGGCGCCACAACTGAGCACCGAACGCCTCGCCTCGACCCAGTCCTTGAACGTCCGTGTCACGGTGACAAATACGGGCCAGCGGACGGGAGACGAAATCGTCCAACTCTATCTACGCGATGATGTCGCCAGCGTGGCGCGCCCGGTCCGCCGACTGCGAGGCTTTCGCAAAGTACACCTGGCCCCTGGCGAAGCCCGGATCGTGGAGTTCACCCTTGGCCCGGAAGACTTTGCCCTGCTCGACGATGACTTGTTGCCCGTGGTCGAAGCCGGCACATTCACCCTATTCGTCGGCGGCAGTTCCACGACCGACAATCAAGCCACCTTTGAGGTCACCGACAGCCGCCGCCTGCATGCGCTTGGCCCCGCCATCCCGAGGCAGCTCAGACGCTGAATGCGCTTGGCGGTTGTCCAGGCTTTCCCTCCGGGAGCAGAATGCGGCACCGACCTGAAGAGTCCGAACCCAAGGTAACCGTATGAGCCTGTCCTTGCTAAGCCGTTACGCCTTCTTTGCCGTATGCGTCATTTTCACCCTCGCCAGCCTGCCTTTTATCGAATATGAATGGTTGTGGCCCATCACGATAGTCACCGGCATCCTCAGCCTGATCGGCCTGTTCGACCTGCTGCAAAGCCCCCACGCGGTGCGCCGCAACTACCCGATCCTGGGCAATATCCGATACCTGGTGGAGGCGATTCGCCCGGAAATCCGCCAGTACCTGCTGGAATCCGACAGCGACGCCCTGCCCTTCTCACGCGCCCAGCGCTCGCTGGTCTACTCACGGGCCAAAAATGAAACCGCCGACAAACCCTTCGGCACCCTGATCGATGTGTACCAGTCGGGCTTTGAGTTTATCGGCCACTCCATGCGTCCGGCGCCACTGAGCGACCCCAGCACCTTTCGCGTGATGGTCGGCGGCCCGCAATGCACGCAGCCCTATTCCGCGTCGGTGTTCAACATCTCGGCGATGAGCTTCGGCTCCCTGAGCGCCAACGCGATCCGCGCGCTCAACCAGGGCGCCAAGCTGGGCAATTTCGCCCATGACACCGGCGAAGGCAGCATCAGCCCCTATCACCGTGAAAACGGCGGTGACCTGACCTGGGAGCTGGGCAGCGGCTACTTCGGCTGCCGCACCAGTGACGGCCGCTTCGACCCAGAACGCTTCGCCGCACAGGCGCAGAACCCGCAAGTGCGCATGATCGAAATCAAGATGAGCCAGGGTGCCAAGCCCGGCCATGGCGGTATCCTGCCCAAGCACAAAGTGACCCAGGAGATCGCAGAAACGCGCGGCATCCTGATGGGCGAAGACTGCGTCTCGCCCTCGCGCCACAGCGCGTTCTCCACACCGATCGAGTTGATGCAGTTCATCGCCCAGTTACGCGAACTGTCCGGCGGCAAACCGGTGGGCTTCAAGTTCTGCCTGGGCCACCCGTGGGAATTCATGGGCATCGCCAAGGCCATACTGGAGACCGGCATCCTCCCGGACTTTATCGTGGTCGACGGCAAGGAAGGCGGCACCGGCGCCGCGCCCGTGGAGTTCACCGACCATATCGGCGTGCCGCTGCGTGATGGCTTGCTGTTCGTACACAACACCCTGGTGGGCCTGAACCTGCGCGACAAGATCAAGCTGGGCGCCAGCGGCAAGATCGTCAGCGCATTCGATATCGCCAGCGTGCTGGCCATCGGGGCCGACTGGGCCAACTCGGCGCGGGGCTTCATGTTCGCCATCGGCTGCATTCAGTCGCAAAGCTGCCACACCAACAAATGCCCGACCGGCGTCGCCACCCAGGACCCACTGCGCCAACGCGCCCTGGTGGTGCCGGACAAGGCCCAGCGCGTATTCAACTTCCACCGCAACACCCTCAAGGCCCTCGCCGAAATGCTCGCTGCCGCGGGTTTGGACCATCCGTCGCAGCTGTCAGCCAAGCACTTGGTGCGACGCATGTCGGCCACCGAGATCAAGCTGTTCTCGCAGTTGCATGTGTTCCTCAAGCCGGGTGAGTTGCTGACTGGGGAAGTGAACGGCGAGTTTTATTCGCGCATGTGGCAGATGGCTCGGGCGGATAGTTTTGAGGCCCATGAGGTGACGGCCGCTTAACGAGGCATGGACGCCGGCTTTCGGCGCCCATGCCTGCGCTCATTTTTCATTGAGTTGCAGGGTGTAGTCTTCAGGGTCGAGAATTTCCTTGAACACAATAAAACCGCCCTGCTCCGTCAGGTAAATCGAATAGAACTTTCTGTCCACCACTCGGCTATAGCGATTGCCAGCAGCGATGGCAGCCTCAAAATTCTCCCGGTCACCCTCCACCACATTATTGATGCCTAACCGGGTCATGAATTGAGGATGCAGCAAGGTATTAGCATCACTCAATAGATACCTCAGGGATGGCATGTACGTCATTGCCGCGTGACCTCGTGGCAACCAGTTACCCGCCGTTAGGGGACCGACATAATAAAAAATCGGTGCGGCGCTCAGTGACTCGTGAGCAACAATGTCATAGGCAATGTATTGGGCCACGGCCGTCTCCAGCTCTTTTTTGGCTATTAATACCTGCCCAAAGGCGTAGCAGAATGAAAACATGAACAGCACCGGCATCACTAACAGCACGCGCAATGGTTTCCAGACCCGGCCTAATACGTCGTAACTCAGTAACAGCAACAAAACCAACACGGCAGAAAAACCAATATAGTTTCTGGCATCCAAGTTAGGTTCGGCCAAAAACAAGATAGCCCCTGGCACACATAACAACAAAACCGGTAGAACGCCCAGGCACGCAATCAAGACCACTATTTTCCCCAGCGGACGGCCTTGCAGCGTAGCGATACTTGCAAGCCAGGATAATAACCCCACGCTCGCGACAACCAGCAAACCCACAAACAAAGCAGCGTTCCAGGCATTCGCCAGTGAATAAATACTGCCCATGGAAAATAGGAACTTTCTTTGTACGACACTGAGCCAGTTCGCGTCGAACAGGATACTGTCACCGCGATGACTGGTGATGAACTGATAAGCCGTCAGATAGTAGATCAAGCCTGCGCAGAGCAACTGCAACCCGCGCTGGAGCAATGTATACAGAATGCTATTGACCTCGATCCTGTTTCTCACCCCCCACAAGCACTCAATACAGCAAAGGCCGATGAACAGGGTAATCGTCAACTGATATAACGCCAGCGTTACAGCCATCGACACTGCCGCCACCAACCCGCGCAGAAACACGTTTTCGACTGTACAGGTGATCGCATAAATAACCGCCGCCACCGCCAGTATCATTCCAGGACCATCGTATTGATAGGCGATATTACCCAGAAAGAACGGATTACATAGAACAGGCAATACCACCAGACAGGCAACCCAACTTGGCGTCGGAAAATACCAGCACGTCAGGCGTGTCATAGCCAAAACCATGGCAAATACAGAAATCAATAATGGCAAAGGAAATATATTGGTGGTGCCGCCGGTGAAGGTTAAAAACTTATGCAGCACTTCCAGCAAGATTCGTCCCTGATTTTTCCAACCGTCTCCCGCCAGTAATAAAGAGCGCCAACTGTCATCGATATAGGCATAGTCCGCGCGAATGACGGGGTAGACATAAATCAGTGAAACCACACTGAAGAACACCACCACCTGTTTTTTAGTCAATACCGGTTCATTCCACATGACGCATGCCCTCCTCGGTCGCTCTGCTCCGTATCACGTCCTTCACCACATACCTCGGCCTATGCTTGGCCTCCATATAAATCCGCCCCACATACTCGCCCAATATCCCAATCCCAATCAGCTGCACCCCGCCCAAGAACAAGATCGCCGTCATCAACGACGGATACCCCGGCACCGCATTGCCGAACAGCACTTTGTCGAGCACCAGGTACCCGGCATACACCAATGCCAGCAGCGAAATACAGCCACCGATATAGCTCCATAACCGCAGGGGCAAGGTGCTGAACGAGGTGATGCCATCCAGCGCGAGGTTCCACAGTTTCCAGGCGTTGAACTTGCTCTGGCCAATTACACGCGGGGCGCGGTTGTATTCGACGATGGCCACGTCAAAACCGGCCCAGGACAACACGCCTTTCATGAACAACTGCTGTTCGGGCAGGGCCTTGATCACGTCCACGACCTTGCGGTCCATCAACCGGAAGTCGCCGACGTTTTCCTCGATGTGGGGATAAGCGATATGGTTGAGCAGGTGATAGAACAGCGACGCACTGTGACGCTTGAGGTAGCCGTCAGTGGAGCGGTCCCGGCGCTTGGCCAGCACCACATCCGCGCCTTTCTGCCATTCGGCCAGCAGTTGCGGGATCACTTCGACCGGGTCTTGCAGGTCGACATCCATGGGGATGACGGCGTCCCCCCTGGCATGTTCAAGCCCGGCGAACAGTGCTGCTTCCTTGCCGAAGTTACGCGATAAATTGATCAACACCACGTCGTGGTCGACCAAGGCGATCGCCCGGGTGTTTTCGGCGGTGCGATCGGTGCTGCCGTCGTTGATAAATACGATCTCGACCGTGTAATCGCGCAATGCGGGCTCTTGTCGAACAGCCTGGTAAAACACTTTCACCGCCTGCTCTTCATTAAACAGCGGCACCACCAGAGAGAGTTTCATTGCCCACGCTCACGAAACACCACCCACTTCGACAGCAGGAAACCGCACACCAGGCTCACCAGCGAGAACGCCACCACCGTGACCAGCCCCGGCAGGCGCCAGCGATCGGCAAGCCAACCCACGGCCAGGCTCACCCCTCCCATGCACAGCATGAAAAGTGCATAACGCGGCAGCGACACCGGCATGGCAAAGGTGTAAATCGCATTCAAATAGAAGGAGAAGGACGCAGCGGCGCAAAACGCGAAAAAGTTGCTCGCAGCCTGATTGAGTTCAAACGCCACCCTGAAGACAAAAAACAGCTGCCAATGGATCACCGTATTGGCGATACCAATTGCCGTATAGCGGGAGAATCCCTTCCACAGTCTGGTCATACCGTTGCCCTGTCGCGTCCCGTTCCAGCAGGCCACGGCAAACGCGATACGTCTACTGTCAGACTTAACAGGTAGCCCACCCGTAGACTTGAGACATTCAGAAATACCCAGCCTTTGCAATTGCTTACAAATACCGCCAACCTGCGCCCGCCCGACGTGCGGCGTATGACAACTCCCACCTGCACCGGTCATTACTAAACCTATTGTTCAAGAGCCCGCTGCCATGCTGAACGGACGCGACCCACGCATCGATTTTTTTCGGGGCCTGGCGTTGATCTTCATTTTCTGGGATCACGTCCCCCACAACCCTCTCGGCCAAATCACCCTGCGCAATTTCGGATTCAGCGACGCGGCAGAAGTGTTTGTGTTCCTCGCCGGTTACGCCGCCGTGCTGGCCTACGGCAAGATCCTGCGACGCGACGGCTACTGGCTGGCTTCGTTGAAAATCCTGCGCCGCGCCTGGGTGTTGTACGTGGTGCATATCTTCCTGTTGGCGATGCTGATGGGCATCGTCTTCTTCGCCAACAGCCATGTGGAGACCCGCGACCTGGTCGAAGAAATGGGCCTGACGCACTTCGTCACCCACCCGCAGCAAGCCCTCACCGATGAACTGTTGCTGCGCTTCAAGCCCAACCTGATGGACCCGCTACCGTTGTATATCGTGCTGCTGGCGGGGTTGCCGCTGGTGCTCCCGCTGTTGCTGCGCAACACGTGGGCGGTAGTCAGCGTGTCGCTGGCGGTCTACCTGCTGGCCCCGCATTTGGGCTGGAATCTGCGGGCGATTGCCGACGGTGTGTGGTACTTCAACCCCGTCACCTGGCAGTTGCTGTTTGTGCTCGGCGGCGCTGCGGCGATCCATGCCAGCCAGCCGCACCCGGCGCAAACACAGGGTCGGCTTCGTCAGCCCTTGTTTGTCGCAGCCGCCCTCTACTTGCTGCTGGCCGGGCTCCTGACCCTCTCCTGGCGCTGGCCCGAGTTCCATGACGCCCTGATGCCAGCGGCACTCGGCGACCTGCTGTACCCCATCAGCAAAACCGACCTGTCGCCCGTGCGTCTCTTGCACTTTTTGGCCCTGGCTTATGTCACGGCCAAACTCTTGCCCCATGACCGCTGGGCCCACCATTGGCTGGCGCAGCAGTGCTGCCGCATGGGCCGTTATTCCCTGGAGGTGTTCTGCCTGGGGGTGCTGTTGGCACCGCTGGCTGACATGCTCAATGCCCTGGCCGGCGACGCGCTGGCCATGCAGTTGTTCAGTGCGCTATCGGGCGTGTTGATCATGGCGTTGCTGGCGGCCTGGCTGGACTACAACAAGTGCCTGGATGAAACATTGCGCACCCGCGCGGCCCACCTAACAAATAGTTAGCGCCAGCGAGGCCGCGGGCGATGCTTCCATGAACCTTTCCACTTTCGTGAAAGGTTATGGCACATGTCCACTTATCAACTGCTCAATGGGCTATCAGGAAACTTGCAGTCCAGCGCGTCCTGGTCCCAACAACAGGCCCTCGAGCAGATCCAGCACAACGTGATTCAAGCCCTGAGCAGCTTGAATGCGCAGGAACGAACGCGATACCTCACCTTGCAGCGCGAGGCATTGGACGCCCACAAGGCCCTGGAAGACGCCCAGCAAGCCCATACCCAGGACTTCAAGGCCGAGGGCCTGGCGCAATTGCGGGAAAAACTCGGTGGGCGCGACCCCGAGCAATACACCCTGTTCACCCGCTACAAGGAGAAACGCGAGCAACCCTTCCCCTGGGACCCACCCGATGAGGCGATAAGCCTCAGGGAAGAGTTAACCCGAAGAACCACCCGACAGCGTCGGGCCCAATACGACTTTCATTACATCGATCATCTCAAGCAGCTGTCGCTGTGGGAGGCCGCGTGTCTGAACTTTGGCTTCACCCACGCCATCCACGGCGACTCGGGTTTCAGCGTGGTCGAAGCCAGCTATGTGGTCGGGCCGGACAACGACAGAAGCCTGAGCGCGGCAACCTTTATCAAGGTCGCTCGCGAACTGGATCTGGGCGGCCAATTGCGTGACAAAACCAAAATCGCCATGGCCGCCGATGGCCCGCTGCGCCCCTTATTCGCCGCTTGCGCCAAAGCCAGCCTGCGCTTCGAGGCCATCGAAGCCTACCGCAACCGCGCCACCACCGGCGTCACCCTGGAGCACTTCAACCGACTGGACGCCGCCATCAGCGGCGACGGCCCACAGTTGCCGTTCGACACCCTGAGCCTGAGTTCCGGCGTCACACCCATCATCGCGGTGCCCTTCGTGCCCTGGGAAACCAGCATACCCACGCCCTTGTTCTTGATCCGGGTGGCCAGCCTGGGCGTGTTGTCCTATTTCCCCTTCCGCCCCGGCGGCGCGCTGCGCTACCACGAAGACGCCCAGGCTGCCGAACGCGCGTTTCGGGAGCAATTGCACCAGAGTCACGAGCACAAAGACCTGAGCTGGTTCGCCCGGCAATTGCCCCTGGTCGGCATGTCGGTGTTCAAAGCATTGATCGACAAACAGGAGCCGCTCACACGGTTCAACTGGCTGGGGGGGAGCCTCTATAACGCATTTCACCGCGCGTTCCCGAAAAAAACCCTCGACAACATCCGCTTCAGCACTGATATCAAGCCCAGTCGTGAAGTCTCCCTGGTGCAGGCCTATACCTACCGGCAGGTCCAGCGCTTTCAGGCAGACCTGGATACCCTGGCCGAAACACGCGCCGAGAAGGACTGGCAAGCGCTCAAGGACGCGGTGGCAGCCATCGCCGCAGAAGTGCTGCAATTGCTGCTGACACCCCTGCCCGGCGGCGTCACGGGCATGAACCGGGTCATGCAACTCGCGGTGATGGGCAGCCTGACCTACAGCGTCGCCCAGGGCGTGAATGAGTTGGCTAAAGGCGAAGCCAGTGGATTTGCCTCGGCGCTGGCCGATGTCGCTGACCTGGCGATCAGCGGCAAATTGATCTCAACGGCGGGCCGCGTCCATCGCCAGCGCATGCTCCAATACCTGGAAAAACTCGGTCACCCACAAAAAATCACACGTCCCGACGGCACCCATGGGCTATGGAAACCCGACGCCCAGCCTTATGCCCATGACAATCAACGCCTGGTCGACGGGACCACCCCCAACGCCTTGGGCATCTATACGTTCAATGCACGCCACTACGCCAAACTGTGCCAGGGCGAAATGGACGTGCTGGTCGAGGTCCGGTTCGACCCGTTGAGCAAACGCTACGTACTCATCAAAGCCACCGACGGATATACCCCGGCGATTGTCTTCGACCCGGCGACCCAGGCGTGGACCTTCGATTTGCAGAACGCCCATACCCTCTCCAACCTTGAGTTGGTGCAACGCATGCTGCCCAACGGCGCGTCGCCCCTCACTCCGCAAGACCTTGAACATATGCTGCGCAGCACCGCCACCACGCGCACCACCCTGGATAACGTCTGGCGCGCCGAGGCTGCACCACTGAACCTGATCGAAGGGGTCAGGCGCCTGCAAGTCGACCGGGTCATCCAGCACGTCATCGAGCAGTTCCCCTTGCCCGGCCAATTGCCCGCGCATGCCGACAGCGCGGTCTTTTGCCTGCTGACGCAATTGAGCGGCTGGCCGGCCGACACGCTGCTCAACATCCACGACCCACAAGGCACGCTGATCGAGACTTATGGCAAGACCGGACAACCACCATCGCGCCCGCACACCATCAACCTCAAGCGCCGTGACGATGGCAGTTACACGGGCCTGAGCCCACAGAGCATTGGCCCCGAAAGCAACGAACACCTGCTTGAACTGATCATTCGCCAGCAGCCAGGGGGTTCGAGCCTGGGCAAGGAAGGCCAGCCCGGCGCCTCCGAAGCCCAGCGCATCAGCACCGTGCGCCAACAGGTCGCGGCATTGGCACGCACCGAGAGGCTCACCCTGTTCTCGGCCCTGTTCAATTACTGGGGCTACGAAAAAGCCGAACTGAGCGTCGCCCCCGGCGCCCGACGGTTTCTGCCGGTCAAGGTGTCACGGTCCCTGGCCCCCCTCACGCCCTTGCTGAAAAAACTGCGCGACCTCAACCCGCCCCTGACCGCCGCCAACCTGGATCTGATACTGGGCCAACACCCGTTGACGGCGCGCCAGCAGGAGGCTTTTCTCGCGGGCGGCACACTGCCCACTGCGTTTGTTGACGTCATCGATCATCACCGCACCGCATTGCGCATCGACGCGATCATCGACGCCCTGTACCACCCACGCGAATTCAATGCAGACACTGACCTATGGGCCAGGGAGATCGCCGGCTCCCTGATACGCGGCACACTCAAGCGTCCCTTCGTGATCACCGAGGTCGCCCTGGGAAAACCCTACGTGCCCAGCGGCCCGGACGATCGCACGGTGAACCTGCGCTTTTACCCCAACGGTCTCTACCAGGCCTACGACATTGCCAATGGTGGAGAGATCCCCGTCTCGCCCGCCCACGACAGTTTTTACCTGGCCATTGCCTCGGTGCTCCAGCCTCACGAGCGCGAACTACTGGGCATGAACAGCGCCACCGATGCCAAGGGCCTGCGCAAAACCCTGGGCGATACCATGAGCGCCCGACGCAACCCCGAAGGTTTCGTCAGCCTGCTCAATGGATCGTTAATGCAGTACGAACACGACCTGATGCTGCCATCGCACCTCCCGCCCAGCGCCAACGGGCTTTTCACCCTTGAGGGCAAGGACTACCTGCCACTTTCGGGCCGCCTTTACCAGGTCACGTTCGATAAAACCCTGTTCAAGTGGCGGCTTAAACACCCCAGCAAACTCGGGGTCGACACCCCGCTTCTGGAGCACAACGGCCAGGGCGCCTGGCGGCTGGCCAGCGAGCAGCCGATGGCGTGGGACACTCATCAGTTGTTCCATCGCCTGGGCCACCCGCACTACACGGTCACCCAGCAACAGGCCAACCGCATCCTGGCCCTGACCGACACCCCGGCGCATGTCCTGCGCGAGGTCCACCACGCCGGTCACCCGGCACCGCCCTTGCTCGCCGACACCAGCAAACGCTTCAAGATCGAACAACAGATCCAACACTTCATCGACGCGTTGCGGGTGGACCCCAACAGCAAGGACGCCAACCCGGAGCTGCAACTGTTGATTATCTCCGGGTTGCCGGGGTGGCCAGACAGCCACAGGTTGCAGATCCTCGGCCCTCGGAACCAGGTGCGCTACCAATACCCCGCGACGCAGGCGACCAACGTTGAAACGATCAACGTGACCGAGCAACACTACAAAGAAGGCCGGTTACTGAACGAACTCACCCGCCACGACGCGCTGATCAACGCCTTGCTCGGGGAGTTGCCCAGCCTGGCTGACGAGCGGCTGTTCAAACTGGTGCAAAAAGTCGTCACGTTCGCACAGGATCACACGAACCAACTCTTCGATTCGCTCTACAAGGAAAGTGAACAGTACCGTCCCCATGCACTGCGAGAGCAATTCAAGACCCAACATGCCGAACTCCCCAACAGCGCTATCGAGGGCATCCTGGGCCATGCAACCCCTCGCGAACTCAAGCAACTGCATGAACACGGCAAGACCAGCCTGCGCCTGACCGAACAAGCCCGGCTGACCGCCCACGAAGTGCGCTTGAATCGCGCCTTCGAAGGGTTGTACATGGACAGCCTGGTCAACCCGGACAGCGACAAGATCACCCTGCACCTGCTCAAGGCCGTAACCGGTTGGCCCGCGGACCTGCGCATTAAGGTACGCGACAGGCATTTCAACGGCCCCAGCATCGAAGGTGCGGGAGACGCGGCCGGCACGAACCGCAAAGTGCTGGTCAAGAAAGGCGCGGTCTACCACCCCTACAGCCCTCAAGGCACGGCCCTTGCCGCTCCGCTCGGCAGCGGCAGCAACCTGCTCCCGGCCATCGTCCAGACCCTGGGCGCTAGCGAACGGACATCACTGGGGATCACCGACGAACTCGACCTTTCCGAGCTCCAGGCGCAGATCGCCAACCTGGCATTCTCCCAGCGCGTAGAAATGAAAAGCCTGCTGGGCCTGCCCCATCTGCAACCCTGGCTGCAACCGGCCATGGGCCTGGACCGCTCATTCCTGGCGTATCCCGTTTTCAGTTGGCTCTGGCCATTCGGTGGCCAACGAGCGCCAGACCTGGTGAGCCGGGTGCAGGAATTGTATCCCCGGTTCGACAACACTACCGCCAATGCCCTGATCCGCGGCCTGGGCCTGAGTGAACCCGATCTGTTGATCGAGCTGGACCGGCGGCAGGCCGAATTCCGCACCATGGACATCGAGCTGTCCCGCTGGAGCGACACGCCGCAAGCCATCGATGACCCGCAGGTAGACCCCTTGGGCTTGAACCTCGGCCAACGTCGCTACATCGCCAACCAATTGCGCCGGGCCTGGCGATGCGAAGAACCGCAGCAATACGTGGAACACCTGATGTATACCTCGTCGCTGCAACTGCAGCTCGACGAGAACGATCTGCCCCCAGCGTCCTTTCTCACGGGAACCACCGGTTTCAGTCATATCGAACACTTGAGGCTCTCAGGCAACCGCTTCCCCGCCAACGGCAATGCGTTCCTCGCCAAGTTTTCCGGGCTTCGCTACCTGCACCTCGACTGCTTGTTAACCGAGCTGCCCACCTCGGTCACCGACATGACCAGCCTCACCATTCTGAACCTGAGCGATAACGCGATTGTATTGACCCCAGACTCCGCCACCCGCCTGGCAGGCATGGTCAACCTGAAGGCCCTCCAGCTCAGCGGCAACCCCCTGGGCATTGCTCCCGATATCACTCGGATGCCCCAACTGCATACCCTCGATCTAAGGGAAACCGGTATCAGCCAATGGCCGGTGGGCGCCGCCACACATGACGAGTTGTCCAGCCTGAACCTGCGGGACAATCTGATCACCGATATCCCCGAAGCGGTCTTTACCCATCCAGGGGCGTTCCTGCGAAACCGCAATATCGAGCTGCGCGGCAACCCGCTGTCGGATCAAACCCGGCAACGTATCGCGCGGTACAACGCCCAGAGGGGCAACAGCATGCAGGGCGCTGCGGCGGACCTCGTGGCCGTGGCGCCTGATGTCACGCCGTGGCTCGATGCCCTGGACCGGGTTCAGTGGGGAACGGCGACAGAACTCTGGCAAGCACTGGCCAGCCATGAAGGTGCTCGATCCGATGATGTATTCAGCGTCCTGGCAGACTTGACCCAATCGCTGGATTACAGGCAAGGCGGGCAGATCAAAAAGAACCTGAGCCTGCGGGTCTGGCGGTTGCTCAATGCACTGGGAGACTCCACCGAACTGCGGGAAACGGTGTTTCTCAACACCTATGCGGCGGGTACCTGTGGCGACGGCGCCATCCTGACCTTCAGCAACATGGAACTGATGTACCGTACTCACCAGACCCTCGCTCGCCACGACAAGGATCGGATCGATCGGGAATTGCTGGGCCTGGCCAGGCAGGTGTATTTCCTCGAGCACCTGGATCGACTCGCCGAAAATCACATCGGTCGATTGAATCAAGCGTACGCCGACACTCCCCGCTACACCCCGCCGGACCCGGCAGAAATCATACTGTTCTATCGGGTCAGGCTACGCGAGGAATTCAACCTGCCCATTGCCACCGAGCAGATGCTGTACACCGTGGAGACCTACGGTGTGCGCGAAGCCGATATCACCGCCGCCCGACAGACGCTGCGCGCGTTGGACACGCCCTCGTTGCTGCTGGAGTCGTACAAGACTCGGGACTTCTGGCTCAGGTACCTGGAACGCCGGTTCCCCGAACCGTTCATGACGATCAAAAACGTGACCCGGTACCAAAAAGAGCAGTTGAACCGGGAAGTGCCCGACAAGCATTCGGATGAATACCTGGACCGGTTGCAAGCGCTGATCGACCTGGAAACCGCCGAACGCCAGCGCCTGATCAGGCAGTTGACCGAAGCGGCGGTTCACGCCATGCGACGTCCGTGACCACGCCAGGGGCCGCCGTGGCTGCCCCTGGACAATGACCCCGCCCGGATCACGCGGTTAAACCGGGCGGACCTCACCCTGGGCCGTCTGCGTCGGCTGCAACTTGAACACGTAGAACAACACAGTCAGCACGAGCAGGAACACCGGCCCGACGTACAGCGCGATACGGGTCTGCGGGAAGTACGCCATCAGGCCCACCACCAGCACCAGGAACGCCAACGCCAGGTACGAACTGACCGGGTACAGCCACATGCGGTATTTCAGCCCGGCCTGTTCCGACGGGCTCAGGCGTTTACGGAACGTAAGCTGCGCCAACAGGATCATCACCCACGTCCAGATCGCGCCGAACGTGGCGATGGAGGTCACCCAGACGAAGACTTTTTCCGGCACCAGGTAATTGAGCAACACACCCAGCAGCAGTGCGCCGATCGACAGCAGCAATGCGCGACGCGGTACGCCGTTGCTGGAGGTGCTGGCGAAGGTCGCCGGGGCCTGGCCATTCTGCGCCAGGCTGTAGAGCATGCGCCCGGTGCTGAAGATGCCACCGTTGCAGGACGAAAGCGCCGCGGTGATCACCACGAAGTTGATGATGCCGGCGGCGGTCTTGATGCCCAGGCGCTCGAAGGTCATCACGAACGGGCTGCCCTGGGTGCCGATTTCATTCCAGGGGTAGATCGACAGGATCACGAACAATGCGCCGACGTAGAACAACAGGATGCGCCAGAACACCGAACCGATGGCATTCGGAATAGTCTTCTGCGGGTTCTTCGCTTCGCCGGCGGTGAGGCCGATCATTTCCACCCCCAGGTAGGCGAACATCACCATTTGCAGGGACATCAACACCCCCTGCACACCGTTGGGCATGAAGCCGCCATGGGCCCACAGGTTGGAAATGCCCAGCGCCACGCCGTCATTGCCGAAGCCGAACGCAATGATGCCGACACCGCCGATCACCATCGCAATGATGGTGACGATCTTGATCAGGGCGAACCAGAACTCGAACTCGCCGAACGCCTTGACCGCGATCAGGTTGATGGCGCCCATGCTGATCAAGGCCGCCAGGGCCCAGATCCAGCGTGGGGTGTCGGGAAACCACACGCCCATGTACACCGCCACCGCGGTGATCTCGGCGACACAGGTCACCAGCCACAGGAACCAGTAGTTCCAGCCGGTAAGGAAGCCTGCCAACGGGCCGAGATAATCCTGGGCATAACGGCTGAAAGAACCCGCGACAGGGTTGTGCACCGCCATTTCACCGAGGGCGCGCATGATCACTAGGATCGCCAGGCCACCAATGATGTAGGAAAGCATGATTGCCGGGCCGGCCATTTCAATGGCCTTGGCCGAGCCTAAAAACAACCCGACACCGATGCAGGCGCCGAGGGCCATCAGGCGGATATGCCGTTCGCCCAATTCACGTTTGAGCGGACCGCCCTGAGCGGTCTCGCCATGGGGCAGGTGGTTGCCAACTGGCATAGGGGTACAACCTCGTCTTGTTATTGGATTGAGTCACCGCGTGCACGACGTCACGACGGGTTTGCCATGACGCCATCACACCGGGCGCGCCTCGTGGGCGAACGCGTCTGGTCGGGCCAGATCGGTGGGGGGGCAGTATAAAAAGCTCAACCCAGTTTTTTTCACTCTATAAACGACAAGATTCAGCGGGAAGTCGCGGCAAAAGCGCTTTTTACCCAGTGCTTTTGCTTGAGGAGCGAATCCTGGCCGTCCGGAAACGGCGGCGAGTATTGCACAGCAATGGTGCACAGTCATGCCTCTGCCCCTGTCAAACCCGGCATCGATAAAACCCGGCTCCTCACACTGACAACACCGAACCCGACCACAGGCAAACCGGAACCTTCGCGATATCCAGCCCGGCGCCGGCCCTTCACGATGGCGACTCACAATTGCCAGGAAGGCACACCATGCAAGACATCCTCGATGTATTCAGGCAGGGCCAGGCACAACGCCAGGCAGCCGACCGTAGCCTGATGGCCGAGTTGATCCACCACCTGAAAAATGCCCGCACGACCCCCGTGGAGGTACCCGCCCACTCATCACTGGGTTGCTGGCTGCGGCTCTACCAGCAAACGCTCGACCGCCCGAACGTGCGCACGCGACTGCCACTGGACCTGGCCAGCCTGGGCGTGGAACGCGACGCCACCCAGCTGAAATTGCCAGCGCAACAGGTGCTGAATTTCTACGGTTACCCCCATCCCCGGCATCGCGGGCAACGGATGGTCATCGCCCAGGCCCTGGACCAACTGGACACCTTCGCCCACCCCAGGTCGGGCCTGAACGATCAGCTCAAGCGACTGGACCAGGACCTGCGCCAGATCGCCGACCGCCTGGAGGGTTTGATCGACGATGAAGATTTCAGCCTGTATTCCTCCTACAAGACCTACTTCAAGCTCGACTCCGGTTCGTTTTGGGCCACCCATCAGCAAACCGGTGCAGCCCTGCTCGACACCCTGACCACTACCCCGGCATTTCTGGCCCTGGGCCTGGTGCAGGGCCTGCAACCCGGCGCGTATACATTCGATCCCGCCACGCGGCGCCTCAGCGGCAAGAACGCCTGGGGCACGCTGGTGGATATCGGTGTGGAACTCTTGGTGAAGCTGCCCGAAGAAGCCGGGCTGAGTTCGTTGATCAGTGTCGCCGAACAACTCGGCACCTTCGTCCACCAGAGTGGCCTGTTCAGCCTTGCCCAACTGCTGAGGTGCCACGACTTGCCGGTGCCCGACACCCCGGAAGAGGCCCGCACACTGGTCAACACGCTACGCCAGTCGACGCCGCTGGCGATACTGCCGGTCAACGACCTCGCCGACTCCGACCTCGCGCTGATGCAGCACCTGCAATGGCTGGCCCTGGACCAGGACCGCGACATCATGGCCGTGGGGTTGGCGGGCCTGATCGATGGCCAACCCAGCGACGCCCTTATCGATACCGCCAGCGTGGAACTGACCCCCGCCCGCAACTCCAGCGTGCTTCACCCAGGTGCCATGCGCCACCCGGCCATCACTGCCGGTCCCGCCTGTGGCCCCTTCACCCTCGAACAGCTGTTGCAGCATCACCAGTTCGACCCGCCGGACACGGCCGGCGACGCCCAGGACACCCTGCAAAGCCTGCGAATGAACCTGCCCCGACGCTCCCTCTACGGCGATTACCATGCACTGCTCAGCACCACGGCGCCGTCCCCGGTACGGCTGAATACCGAAGCACGAGAAACGATTGTGCAACGCGTCAACCACGGGCAACCGGAGAACGCCCCACGCCTGCTCGACAGGCTGTGCGGCACGCTGCTGAACGACAAAAGCACTGACGAGGTGCGTCGGCAGGCCGACGCCCTGCTCACCCACCTGTTGAGCCTTGAACCTGCGCGTCGGTTGGGCCAGCAACTGATCGAGGCGCTGCACTGGTATGGGCAGCACCCGGACGAATCAGCCAGCCAGACAAGCCTTGGCCTGCTGGTGCTGAGCGCGCTGATCCTCGACCTGGACCCTGGGGCCGGCAACGGCGGTTACACACTGGCCGGTTTCAACCTGGCCGCCGACACGCACTGGGGTCACTCCCCTGTCGATCTGCGCCGCGACCTGGAGCTGCACCTGGTACGCACCTGTAAAGTCTCGAGCGCCGCCGCGCCACTGGCGGCCCATCTGTTGCTGGCCGGCGTCGCGCCGGAGTTTCTGGTGCAGGCGCTGCCCATGACCCTACGCTATCGCACCTCGATCACCTGGATGACCTTCAGGCAGGGCGTGATGATGGCGCAGGCGCTGGCGCCCGGTTCAACGCAGCACATGACCTACGATGACATGATCGCCCTGGCGTCCCAGCCGCCCGCGACCCTCCAGCAACAGCAGTGGCGCGACTACACCGCCACCAGCACGCTACTGGACTGGGCCATCGCCCAGGGCGAACTGCCCGAGCGCGAGAATGGGCACTACCTGGCGGACGAAATCACGGCCCTGAAAAGACGCCTCACTCAGCGCCTGCAGGCCTTGAAAGATGCGCTGATCACCTTCGCCAGCGAGCTGCCCACCCGTCGCGGCATTGCCCTGGCCGACCTGGAAAAGGTCTTTCCAGGGCAACCGATGCTGGACACGGCCTGCCTGTGGCGACCCGTCGCGCCGATCGCCGGCAGCAGCCTACGCTTCCCAATGCATCATCATGACCGCAGCAACTACAGCCTGCATTCTCTGCTGGAGTTGCACATGGATGGCCTGCTGGACGACACCCGTTGGCAGTCCATCAACCCTGAGGTGGACCTGGCGAAACTGCGTCAATCGTTTGGGCGCCTGGGCGACATCAATCAGCGCTTCGACGACGCCTTCGGTGCCTATATCGAGCGCATGAAGGAGGCCTACAGCGCCACGATTGAAGACCTGCTGGCGCAATTGCCCCTGGCCGACCGCTTGCATCTGCAACAGGCTGACTTGCAGCTGCTGATACTGAAAAAAGAACCAGGCAAGGATCTCGTGCTACTCAGCCCGGAGCAGGAAATCGCCCGCATTGGCCGCATGGGCGTGATCCTGCGCGGCACCTCGCCCACCACGGTGTGCGAATACGAGCTTTTCCCGCTGTTGAACCGCGCACTCAAGCGCCGTGGCCCGCCCCTGGTATTCAATGAGGGAGGCACGCCGATACCGGTGACCACCGGCGGCGCCCACTCGACCCGTCCGATCACCACGCTGATGCAGGGCAATGAGCTGCCCCTGGACTGGGAGGCGTACGCGACCGGACGCCAGCCCAGGCCGGGAGTGCGCTCCAAGGTCATCGTCCACACATTGTGGTCGCGCCGTTCGACACCTGCCGACCCGCTCGTGTTGGCACCGCTCACCTACGGTTCAACGGTCAATCGCGCCATTGCCCAAGCCATCGTGCAAGAGCATTTCTTCCTCGAAGTCGATGCCTTGCGTCGGCAAGCACGGGGATCGACACAGCGCGAACACATTCAACAACGCTGGGACCGCGTGCTGGACCGTCTCAAATCCCTGGTACCCTTTTGGTCCTGCAGCCAAGACATCGCCTCCAGAGACACCCGCCGGATGATCGATGGAAGTTATGCGTGCTTTATCGACCTGCTGACGATGCTGTTCCCCACCCAGCGCTATCTCAAGGCCTCGTTGGCGGTCTTGAAAAGGACGATGCCCCTGCCGATCAAGCTGCTCCAACTAGGTCGCTTGAGCACGGCCTTTCTCCATAGCGTCTTGAACCCCCTGGATGGCCTTCCCGGCCTCTACCGGCTGGCCCGTAACGGCCTGATCCAGCTCAGCGTCGACGCACGCCGCATCCTCGATACGGCCATTGGGCAAGTTCAACGCCTGGTAGCCGACATCCCGCTGCTCGATCACCTGAAACTGCTGGCCCGCGCCGACATTGGCAGCGGCTCGCTGTTGCACACCAGCGACCTGGTACGCCTCAACGCCATCCTGCACAAAAACCGCTGGCACGCCTGCCACCCCTTCAGCGCCAAGCCCTATGGCCCTGCGGTGGATAACTTCCGGCTGGACAGCGCCCTCGGCGTGACCCCAATGCACACCAGCAACGGGTATGAGGCGCTGGTGACCGACCGTCTATTCGGGACTCAGCCCCTGCTCATCCCACGCTCCGACGCCACCGACCTGTTGCACGGCAACACCGTGCGGCGCCTCGATCACCGCGCCCCCACCCACTTGGACGACCTGGCATCACCGGCCTACTTCAAGGCCGCGGACGGTTTCGACAGCACCTGTGCCGCCACTCGAACCAAACGCAGCCCGATCCCGTTGATCTGCTTCACCAAGAAGCTCGCGGCGTTCAATAGCTCGATCCATCAACGCAGGGCCCAGGCCATCGAGCACATCCGCCTGATACCCGCGCCCGCCGTCGGCCCCGACAAACGTAAACTGGTGTACAACCGCAGGCTGTATGAGGCAACGCCCCAGGTGCTCGATTTCGAAATGACGCCGGTGGCCATGAACGCACCGCTGGCTTATAAAGCCCAGGTAAACGGGCGACTCATAGAAAATGAACCGCAATTTGGCCTGCCCATCAATCAAGTGGACAATCTGCTCACCCGCGACACCCGGGTAGTCGAACTGGAGGGGCTGGTTGACGCTATCGATGACCGCCGGACCCTGCGCGCACTGGTGATCGACCTCAACCCTCCGGGGGCAGCGCCCAGGTCGCGAACGGTAGTGGAGGCCGATGCCGGCGTCTTCTACGACGTCATCGCCATCGATCCAGCCCCGTCGCTGCGGCTCGATCGCCTGGACTTCAGCCTGGGCGGCGTACACGAGCAACTGATCAGAGCGTACTGCAAACGTAAGCTCGACTATCTGAGCGCCGGTGGTTTTATCCAAAGCCGCCCCCTGGTCAACCTGCCAACCCTGGAAGTGCTGTACTCGCAGTTGAGCAAACGCAATTTCACGCCTGAAAAAATTGCACTCCTTCGCGCACAAGCCAGCCAGTTACGGGTGATAAAGCAGCGCGAACTGCTGCTGAACGCCAGCGACGAAGGCCGGCGCCTGGGGATGAGCGTGGCGGTCGAACCGATACGGCTGCAAACCTGGGCACCTTACGCGCCTCAATCGGGGCACACGCTGAACCAGTACCTCGCCACACAGGCCCATACCCACACCGTGGCCCTGCTTCACAGTACCGGTATCGGGCCGTCCAATGTCGTCGGAGTCGGCGCGGGAGAAATGGCGCGCCTGGATATCGCTGAATCCGTGGTGATGTGGCAGTACAGCCGGGTGGGCCAGCCCAACTTTACGGAGGTGATCCTCAGGACCGGCGCGGGCAATTGCGACCAGATGGCCCACGTTGCGACGGAGCTGATCCGGCTCAACGGCGGCGCCGCGCGGGTATGGGGTATGACGCCACCCGCCCATGCGTTCGTGGTCGTGGGTACACCGCCGCCGACACTGGCGCCCACGGTGGATTTCAGTGAGGCCGCCTGGACGGACCTGTGGATCTGCGATCCATGGGCGGGGATAGTGAGCCCTGCCAGGGATTACATGGCGCAGCTCACGATCAAAATGCACACTTGGTATCTTCAGGACATGTCCATATTTTTCAATGACCGAGGCACCTATCGCTGGGTCCAGGCCCACGACCGCGGCTGGCTGACCTTGTTGCGCACCGCCCTGAAACGCCCACAGACCTGACTGGACAATATTTTCACGCCGCGCCAGCAGCGACTAAGCTTCAACCAAGTCCGATCAATCTGCGTGAATGGATCAATCGACTATGGGCGCTTTATGGCAAACCGATTCGAAACCCGCTGTGGCACACGCCGACAGCGCGGATCAACCGCCATTGCCACGAAGCCCCCGCTTGCACAGCATGTGGTGGCGAGTGGCATGGCTGGTACTGCTGCTCGCGCTGGTGGCCCTGGCCTGGGCCGCCAGCCAGGAAATGCGCACCTCGCGCCTGCAAGCCGAATACCTGAGTTCGTTTGCGGCATCGCTGACCTATCGCGTGGAGCCCGGCCCCAGCGACGCGGTTGTTTATCCGGGGGACGGGCCGTTTGACCGGCGCCTGGGTTACAGCGCCCTCGATGAATTCCTACCGCGCCTGCTCAAGCACAATTACCTGGTCCAGGCGCAGGCGCGTTTTTCCCCGGCGTTAATGGACTACGCCCGACACGGGCTGTTCGTACCCTACGCGGAAAAAGTCCAGGCCGGCCTGAGCATCACTGACTGTCGCGGCACGCCGCTGTACGCCTTCACCTACCCGCAACAGCTCTACCCCAGCTTCGCCGCGGTCCCGCCGCTGGTGGTGCAAGCGCTGTTGTTTATCGAGGACCGTGACCTGCTCGATCCCCGGCAACCCCTGGCCAACCCGGCGGTGGACTGGCCGCGTTTCGCCAAGGCCGCCTGGTCGCAGGTGGCCAAACTCCTGCATTTGCCTGGGCAAACCGCGGGGGGGAGCACCTTGGCCACGCAACTGGAAAAGTATCGTCATTCACCCGATGGCCTGACGTTGTCGGGCGGCGAAAAAATCCGCCAGATGATTTCCGCCAGTGTCCGCGCCTATCAGCCAGGGCCAAACACCCTGGGCAGCCGGCAGAATATCGTGCGCGACTACCTCAACAGCGTGCCGCTGTCGGCCGTGCCGGGCCATGGCGAAGTACATGGCATGGCCGAAGGCCTGCGGGTGTGGTACGGCGCCGACTTCAACCAGGTCAATGCCCTGCTGGCCGGCAACGCACCGCAAGACCTGGCCAAAAAAGGCTTGGCGCTGCGCCAGGTACTGTCGCTGATGATCGCCCAGCGTCGACCCTCGCATTATTTGACCAAGGGCCGCGAGGAGCTGGCGCAACTGACCGACAGCCATATCCGCCTGCTGGCGCAGAACAACGTGATCGATCCGGCGCTGGCCAAGGCCGCCCTCGCCAGCCACGTCACCTATCGCGACTGGCAGCAGCAACCGACGATCCAACCGGTCGAGACCAACAAAGCGATCAACGTCGCTCGCAGCCGTCTCGCCACCTTGCTCAACCGCCCGCTGTATGACCTCGACCGCCTTGACCTGGCCGCCTCCAGCACCCTTGACTACGCCCTGCAAACCCAGGCCACCGACTACCTCAAGCACTTGGCCGACCCGGTATTCGCCGGGCAAACGGGCCTGCTCGGCCCGCGTTTGCTCACCCCGCAAAGTACGCCCCAGGTGCGCTACAGCTTCACCCTGTTCGAACTGACACCCGATGGCGCGCGCGTGCGGGTGCAAACCGACAACACCGATCAACCGTTCGACATCAACGAAGGCAGCAAGCTGGAGTTGGGCTCCACCGCCAAGCTGCGGGTGCTGACCACTTACCTGCAAATTATCACCGAACTGCATGATCGCTACCGCGCACAGACACCCGCCGAGTTGAAAAAAGTCACGGTCCCCGAGCAAGACCCACTCTCCCGCTGGGCCCTGGACTACCTGATCCGCAACACTGACCGCGACCTGTCGAAAATGCTCGACGCCGCCCTCGACCGCACCTACTCGGCCAACCCCGGCGAGGCGTTCTTCACCGGTGGCGGCCTGCACCGTTTCCATAACTTTCGCAACGAAGACAACGGCCGCACCCCGACCCTGCGCGATGCCCTGCGCGAGTCGATCAACCTGCCCTTCATTCGCCTGATGCGCGACCTGGTGCGCTACACCACCTACTCCGGCGAAGACAACAGCGCGCGCTTGCTCAAAGACGACAACGACCCGCGCCGCCAGGAATACCTGGCCAGGTTCGCCGACCACGAAGGTACGGTGTTCCTGCTCAAGTTCTGGAAAAAGTACCGCAACAAAGACACCCAGTCGCGCCTCGACACCTTCATGGACAGCCTGCACCCCACCGCGATCCGCCTGGCCGCCGTGCACCGCTACCTGATGCCCCAGGCCAGCCAGGAAAGCTTCAACAGCTTCGTGCGCGCACACCTGAAAAGCATCAAGACCACCGACAAGCTCACCGACGAACGCCTGGCCACGCTCTACCAAAGCTACGGCCCCGGCGCCTACGATCTGCCGGACCAAGGCTACATCGCCAAGGTGCACCCGCTGGACCTGTGGCTGCTGGGCTACCTGCTCAACCACCCGGACGCGACCTTCAGCGAGATCGTCAAGGCCAGCGAATTCGAGCGCCAGGAAGTCTATAGCTGGCTGTTCAAGAGCCGGCACCAAAGCGCGCGGGACAGCCGCATCCGCACCATGCTGGAAATCGAAGCGTTCCTGGAGATACATGAGCGCTGGCGGGCCGTGGGTTATCCGTTCGACCACCTGGTGCCATCGCTGGCCACCGCCATCGGCAGCTCCGGCGACCGCCCCGCCGCCCTCGCCGAACTGATGGGCATCATCCTCAACGACGGCGTACGCCTGCCGGTGCTGCGTATCGACAGCCTGCGCTTTGCCGAGGGCACGCCGTATGAAACCTACGTGGTCAACGACCCGAACCGTGGCAAGCGCGTAATGCCCAGTGAAGTGGCCACCGCCTTGCGCGGCGCGTTGTCACAAGTGGTGGACGCCGGCACGGCCAAGCGCGTGGCCGGCAGTTTCACCCTGGCCGACGGCACGCCGCTGGCCATGGGCGGCAAGACCGGTACCGGCGATAACCGTATCGAAGCCATGGGCAGCGGCGGGCGGATCCTGAGCTCAAAATCCATCAACCGCACCGCGACCTTTGTGTTTTACATCGGTGAGCATCACTTCGGCACCCTCACCGCCTTTGTGCCCGGCGCTTCGGCGCAGCACTTCACGTTTACCTCGGCGCTGCCCGTGCAGGTGCTCAAGGGCATGGCGCCGATCCTGATGCCCTATTTGCAACCGGGTGGGCACACGCCCTAAGGCGCCAGGAAGTCGAACATCAGGTGTACGGTGCCGTAATAGCTGCCGCCCTGGTAACCGTCGTCGGGCTGTATCGCCGCGATCTCCAGCTCGGCGCGCGTGCCTGTCCTGGCCACCTCGGCGCCGACCACTTCGGTACTGTCCAGCGTCAGCGGAACCTGATTGAACATCACCTGCAGGTCGATACGGTGTCGCCCGCTGTGCAGATAGGGCGTATCCAGCAACCGTGCGGCCACACCGCCACTGAGGTTCTTGACGTCGAAGTGCTTGCGCAAGCGGCTGAGCTGCGAGGTGACCAGGTTCCAGGCCAGCTCTTGCTCCTGGCCCATCCAGTTGGACTCCGAGGGCAGCACATAAGCGTCGCGCACCGGAATGGTTACCGACACGTCGAAGCTATGGCGTTCCTGAATAAAAGACGCCCACGCCACGGGGACTGCCGGCAAGGTCAGAAGGACAAGGGTTGTCAGTTGCTTGAGCATCGTATTCACCCATTAACCTTGACCGTCATCGACCGTTTCTGCTGCCCTTCAATCATTTGAAAGCTGTATTGGCGATCGGGTTTCTTTTCGAACGTCAAGCGCCGGCCAGGCAGAATGTGGTGCTTGGTGGTGGGCGCGCAATCGCTGGCCCGAGCGATGGCGCAGTCGCGAAATTCGTCCAGCACCACCACGCTGTTGCCTGCGTTGTGCAACCGGTACTCGCTGGCGGTCTCGTCGACCTGCGTGTCGAAACGCGTCTGTTTGGGGCGCACGAAAAACACCGTGCCATAACCCGCCATCACGTTCACGCCCGCCGCCAGGTTGTTTTTATAGTCGGCGCGTTCCTGCTCGGTCACAGCAAAATCGTCTTCCTTTTGCGGGACCACCGGAATGAACCGCACCCGAAAGTAACGCTCCTTATCCCGCTCCCCCCGATACAACAGCCGGGTGCCCTGGCGGCCACCGGCGGGCACGATCAACCGCGCAGGGCTGGCCATCAAGCCATCGCGCCCAGTGGTGTTGCCCTGAGCATCGGCCAGGGACGGGAGGGCGACTTCCTGGGAAGTGCCATCGGCGTTGTAGAGGATTTCCAGCACATCCACCTTCACGAACGCGGTGCTGGTTCCCCCATTGAATACCCGCTTGAGAAAGGAACTGCGATCCGCCTCCAGATAGTCATACACCACCCCGACATTGATCATCGGCCCCGCATGGGCCTTGACGGACAACAGCAACACACCGATCCACAACACTGCATGCTTCATTTCAACGACGCCTCATAAATGGACTGTAGGAATAACGGCCCTACACCTGGGAATCCCAAATCACGGTGACGACACCCGAATAGGTGGTGCCGGGATGTTCAAGCATCTGGCTCACATTCGCCCGGTCCACTTCAAAATGCAGAATGGCGGGCCGATCGTTGACGTACTGCAACGGCTGGAACAGTTCGGTGCCGCTGCCATCCAGGCGCAATGGCCGTTTGTTCACCGCTTGGTCGTGACCATCCTGCAGGCCATAGGGCAGGCTCACGGCAACCTGCAAGGGCACTTCGTCGCCATTGCCGTTACGCAGGCCGCAGGTGTTGCCGATTACCAGCGAGCACTCCATCTGCATTTTGAAACGCGAGGACGCCGACAGGCGGAACGTCTGGTCCCGGTACAGCCTGTCCGGTCGGCGGCCAGCATTGAGCCAGGCTTGCCAGCCGCCCTGGGGCAACAGTTCGATACGGTTGCCTCCCGGCGGAATATCGACTTTGAGTTGGTGCTCAACGCTCAGGGTGAAGTTGAAGGTGGCGACTGTGTCGCCGGGTTTCATGATGTCGCCGAAGTCAAAATCCCCACCCGGCCCCATGGAATAGGTGAGTGAACCACGGTACTCCCCCGTATTCATCGTCAGCGGGTTGGGGGTCTTGAGTTCGTAGGCGTACTCCAGGTGCGAATAGGTGAACCACGGAATTTCGGTGCCGTTTTTTACGCTGCAAGCCCCCGCGCCCTCCGGCACGATCCAGAAAAACAACGCAAAGTTGTTGCCTGCTGCCAAATAGTTGATCGGCTGGCACGGCTCCGGGGCGCCATACCAGTAAGTGGACCAACCGGGCGTCTCGGCCGTCATAAACGCGGACACACCCGGCGGACGTGGCAGATTCCAGCGCGCGCCGACACCGGCGAT
Organism: Pseudomonas sp. G11; assembly: GCF_029457515.1. Classification (NCBI taxonomy): domain Bacteria; kingdom Pseudomonadati; phylum Pseudomonadota; class Gammaproteobacteria; order Pseudomonadales; family Pseudomonadaceae; genus Pseudomonas; species Pseudomonas sp. G11. The sequence continues at coordinate 1,554,309 of NZ_CP120377.1, read as the reverse complement.
ACGCATCTGTACGGTTTCCACCTCGCCGGTACCCACATGGGTCACTTGCAGATCACGCCATTCGGAAGGCACTTTGAAATAGGCGCCCTGACGTGGATCGGTCGGATTGGCCAGAATCGGCCCACTGGAACTGGCGCTAAAGCCAGTATTGCGGATGCCGAAAATGTTTAACGCCCTGCATTTGGGAATGGCCGGGGGATGCCAGGCGCACACGCCGCCTTCCGGGGTGGTGTTTTTAAACTTGTTGCTCATCGGGTTGGAGGGATCCGGACGAAACACCGCCGTCACCTCTTCGACGAAGGCGAGTGCCAATGGGCTTGAAAACACCAGGGCCAGCGCCAATGCACTCGGCGCTGAGGTTTTTTTCAGGGTTGTGAATAGGCTCATAGAAATTCCACTGGCAGTGTCTGGGTCGCCATCAACCGGCGGTTGCGCCCTGAAGAGTGGCGTCGGCAAGTGAATCGGGCGTGCAACGCAGGTCACCGATCATCAACACATCGTTTTCGGCAGGGGTGTTATTCGGGTCCAGGCGGAACCGGCATAACAACTGGCTCTGGTAACGCACTTCCAGGGTCGGCGCGCTGGTGGTCATTTCCATGGAGAAAAACCCGTCCACTTCGCTGACGCCTCGGCTGGCGTGGTTGATCACCTGATGCCCCTTGAGCGGCGTGCCGTGGGCGTCCAACAGGCGACCCAACACGCTGACGGTTTTCATCACCGTGACTTTGCGGTAATCCACGCCGCCCTTGTTCAAGTGATAAGCGGAGCGCGCCGGTTGGATATTGGCCGCCGGTGGGTGGTTGCCCTCGAAATCAAAACTCAGGCTGCTGCTTCGGTAGGCGGATACCGGCATATAGTTACGCCCTGGACGCAGAAGCGTGCCGCCACCGTTCAGGTCATCGGCCCGTATGGCAATATCGTCCAGGTCGGTTTCGACATCGACGATCATGCCCGCACCGTTGCCCTGGTATTGATTGCTCAACACCATTTTGCCGGCACCGGCCACAAGGGTGCTGTTCAGGTTCAGGCCACCGGTGAGCTCATCATTGAAGGAGCTGCGCTGGATAAAACCATCGCCGCCGATTGAATCGGTACTGAAACTGGCCATGCCTGAAAGGCCCACACCATAGGTGTCGGTGATGGCGGTGGCGGACACGCTCTGCAGCACATGATCAGTGAGGTCCTGTCGGACGGTGACCGACGCGTTGTTATCACGCCCACCGTCACGGGCCGTGCGGGTACCGACGCTGCCGGAAATCTGCCGGCCATCGCTGCCCAGCGCCAGGCTCAGGGTGATATCCACCCCCCGGTTGCGCTGTTCGTTCGTGGCACTGGAACCAGGACGATCAAATACCGCAAAGCGCCAGTTGGCATCACTGCCCAGCAGTGTGTCGCGGCGACTCCAGCCCAGGTCCAGGCCGGCGCCTTCGACGTTGCCTTCGCTGTAGGCCAGGCGCACATTCAGCGTGTTTTTTTCATCGACACGGTGGTTCACCGACAGCGCCGTATTACTGGCCTCACCGACGAAGGTGTTGCGCCGTAAACGCGTGCCGTCCGGCAGGGTTTCGAAGGTATCGCGGGTATCCAGCCAGCTGCGATTGTGGCTGAACACCAGGTTAGTGGCGCCGAAGGTATACAGGCCCTGCAAGTCCAGCCCCGTGCCATGGTCCTGGGTTTTGTAGAGGTTCGCATAGACGCTGGAGTAGTTGGAGAGGGTCCAGTCTATCGAACCACCGTATTGCAATTGCTCACGCACCTCGCGAGCCGACAACCCGAGAATGACCCGTGGATGCAGCAGGTAATTGACCGACGCGCCCGTGGTCAGCGCACCCGAGGCCTGGTCGTCCCAATTGCTGAACAGTTTGGTTTCGCGCCCGGCAAAGACGTTATAGCGCCAACGGTCTTCGACGTTGCGCCAATTACTCGGCTTATAGACCAGCTCTTGGGTGGTGCCGACGGTCAAGCCGTCTTCGATCATGCGGACCTCCACCTCATATATCCCGCCCGGTAAAGGCCGCGTATCCAGCGTCTGCAAACCGGCGGCCACCGCCTGGGTATTGATCAACAGGCCATTACGATAAATCTCGACGGCCGCCTGGCGGTTCGCGGTGACGTAGATCGGGTAAACGCTGGGCCTGGCGCTGTTGATGGCCAGGCTGTCGGAACTGCCATACATCACGCCCAGCGCGGTGTCCGGACTGGCGCCGAAGGTGCGCAACTGGCGGGTAAGCCCATCGGAATTGGGTGTGAAGTGGCCCAGGCGCAGGAAGCGCCCTTCCAGCTCACGCTGGGTATATAGCTCATGGATGGCATGGCGCAGGTGTTCTTCGTCGCCGCTCTGACGTGCCACTTGCAGGTTGAACATCTGGGTCCAGTTGCCCAGGCTGGAACTGGCCTGCAGGCCGTAGCGCCCACCGAGATCCTGGCTCTGCCCGCCATTGAGGTTGAGCTGGTTGTTGAGTATCAAACCCCGACTGCCATCCACGGGCAGTTCGTAAAAGCGCGGGGCTGTCCCATCGCGCTCCACGTTTTGGGTAATGATCGACAGCTGGGAGCTTTCCAGGCTGTAGAACGCCGACACCAGTTGCTGCGGGCATGACTGAGTGCATGCGCCCAAGGCAATGCCTTGTTCCAGAATCGCTTGCCAGGTGTCACGAGTTGCCGCGGCCACCGGGCTGCCCTGCGTGTCGGTAAACTCAAGCAGTGTCACGCGATCGTCTTTAGACAGAACGATCAACGCCTCGCCCAACAGTTGCTGATCAAGCTCCACGCGTACCGCCAGCGGAACCTCAAAAAAATGCTCGGTAAAACCCGCTGGCAAGCCTTGGGCCTGGGCGACCAGACTGCCGGGCGCCATGGCGGGCGTGGCCGGCGCCGCCAAGGCGCCCGTGCAAATCAATAGCGCAAGGGCAACCGCGATGGGTGTCATCGGGAACATGGACGGATACTCTAATTACCAGATTGCAAGGCAAAAACAGGCCGGCCAGACCGGGGAATATCGGCCGACCTGTAAACCATCACCTGCGAGCACGGAACTCAGCAGGCCCCCGTCACCTTCAAGGGCCTACAGGCAGTACCGCGTCAAACACCAATGGCATGACGCTGGTGTAGGCACCACGCTGGCTGGCGCCAGGCTTGGCTGCTGCAATACGCAACTCAGCGCCGATGCCCGGTGTGGAGTCGGCATCATTGACCACTTCCTGGGGGGTGCCCGTGAGGGTGACGCCGTTCAAGGTCGTGGTCAGCGGGATGTTCTGGGTGGTATCACCGTTGAACAGCACGGCCGGGCCACCTTCGATGTAGGCATGGATGGAACCGTTGGTATTACGCATGTCGTAAATCGCGCTCAGCGGTGCCAGCTCACCGCTCACCAGGTTGTAGTTCATGGTTTCGTCGCGGCCCCAGTTGGGGTCACGTGGCTGAACGTGGAACACGGTCGTCGGGATGTTGGCCTTGAGGGTGACGGTATGGCTCGCCTCGCCCGCCGCGAAGGTGACTGAAGCACTCATCGCCATAACAGCCAGAGGAACGGAAAGTGCAAACTTCTTGAACATAGCAAGTTACCTGTTATTCAAATTAGGACTACCAACATCAAATGTTTTTTTTGAAATCGGCATATTCCCCCAAGAGCATTAGTTGGGGAGAGAAGATCATCCACGGAGTTGAAACACAAGTAAGCAGTCTACTTCCCACGAAGGCGTAGCCCAAGCCAGACGCCACTCGAGAGAAAAACATGGCACTTAGCCAAAACTTAAAACTCAACTGTAGGAACAAGACTACTTGCTAAGTACATGTGGGCAAACTGGAGAAACTTACAATACAAGAATTACGATATTAAGCCAAAAAGCATTAACTTATTCAACCGGGTCAACGACCTGAATAATGACTCTAATAATAACTTTTAACCCAGAATGCCAACGCTGGCCGTGCAAGCGTGCACCGTCGGTCGCGAAGGCTTGCACGGGCTAAAGATATATCTTACGTTGTATCTTAATACAACAGAGGGTATCCCCATGAGAGAGCATCACCCCCACCACCGCGAACCCCACGAGCACGGTGACGGCTTCGAGAAACGCCCCGGCCGCGAACGCGGCGGACGTGGCCCCCGCGTCTTCGCCCCCGGCGACTTGAAACTGCTGCTGCTGGCCCTGATCGCCGAGCAGCCGTGCCATGGCTATGACCTGATCCGCCAGATCGAAACCATGTTCGACGGCGCCTACAGCCCCAGCCCAGGCGTGATCTACCCGACCCTGACCTTCCTTGAAGAAAGCGAGCTGGTCAGCGGCGACGCCGAAGGTGGAAAAAAACGCTACACCATCACCGACGCCGGTCGTCTTTCTTTAAATGAGCAGGCCGTGGCGCTGGAGGGCGTGCGCATGCGCATTGATGTGAGCAAGCGTTCGCTGCGCGGCCATGATCGACCGGCACAGATCCACGAAGCGGTGCACAACCTGCGCCACGCCTTGCAACTGCACCACGGGCGCTGGACCCCGGAAGAAATCGTACGTGTCGCGGCACTGCTCAACGGCACCGCTCAAGCCATCGCAGACGGGAAAAACCAATGAATACGCAAACCATCCATCGCGTCAGCCACGAAATCAAACGCCGTCGCCTGCAAGTGTTGCGGGTGGTGGATATCACCCCGCGCATGCGGCGCATCACCCTGGGCGGGCCTGAGCTGGCAGGTTTTGTGAGCCTGGGCGCCGATGACCATATCAAGCTGCTGTTCCCGCAGAACGCCGCCGAACAAGCCGCGCTGGAAAGTCCCACTTTCAACGTCAAGGGCGATGGCCCGCAACCGGCCATGCGCGACTACACGCCCCGGCGTTTTGACTCGAGCATCGGCGAGCTGGATATCGACTTCGTGCTGCACGGCGATGGCCCGGCGTCCACTTGGGCCGAGCAGGTACAGGTCGGCCAGCACCTGTACATCGGCGGGCCACGGGGTTCGTTGATCGTGCCGGATATCTTCGACAGCTACTTGTTGATCGGTGATGAAACCGCGATCCCGGCTATCGCAAGGCGCCTGGAAGAATTGCCGGCGGGCCGCAAGGTGCTGGCGGTGATCGAAATCGACAACACTGCAGAACAACAAGCGTTGCACAGTGCTGCCGATGTGGACGTGATTTGGGTGATACGCGGCCAGGATGACCTGCTCGATACGGTGCGCAACCTGACCCTGCCGGGCGGCTCGCTGTACAGTTTTGTCGCGACCGAAACCAAGCTGTCACGCCAGGTACGTCGGGTGCTGCTGGACACGCATCACGTCGATGAGGCGTACCTCAAGGCGGTCGGTTATTGGCGCGCCGACGGCAGCGACGAAGTGTGAAGCAAGGGTGAGGCTCGATAACGTTTCATGCCCCATCACCGTCGATGTGCCCCTGCGGCATTCACGGAACGGAATGCCAAAGCTACCGGCGTGGGTCACCGGTGGCTTTGGCCTTGCCGTGGCTCACGGCACCCCCATCACGAGTACGCCGCTGCCACTGATGGCTCCAGCGGCAGGCAGCGACCCGGCCCGCCGAACGAGCGTAAACGTCACATCGTCCCCGCCCACGCTGTTGGTAATACGGGTCAGGAACGAACCACCGACTTGCACCGCAGAACCGCCACGAACCAGGGCAGTGCCCACGTCCGCATTGGTCATCCTGAGAAGCCGTGTATCAAACGCCGATGGGTTGCCTTTGTAGCTGATGGTGATCGGTGTGTTGATGCCGCCATCCGGGCATGAATAGGTGAGCCGACGGTCTCTGCGAATGGTGGTTGTCAGTGGGTCGGTGCCGATTGCGCGCTGGTGGACGTTGCCGAAGTCTATGTCGATTGGATTGTTATTGTTGATCGTGCACGTGGATGGGGAGACGGTGAAGTTGTTGGCAGCGTTGTAGGTAATGTTGATCCTGCCTGTGCTTGAGTTGTAGTTATTGGTGACAGTGAGATGCAGGCGTCCGAGATTATCGCCTATTCGAATATCGAGCGGATTGGACGGACTGTTGCGCACCAGAATATAAGGCGTGATATCGATCGGATAACCCGTAATGTTGTCAGGCAGCGTAGTGACCCGTATTCCACTCGGGATAGGGATATTTCGGTACGCTCCATTGATTCGTAAACCGGCCCCTTCGCCGCTGAATTTGATGCCCGGTATCCAGGGCGTCCCCGTTGAACTGCCCGTTGACCAGTAGTCCTGTCGTGAAGACGGGCTTTGCGAGCCTCGGGAAAATCTGCATTCAAGCCGTGCACCTTCCAACATGATCCTCGTACGATCTGCGGCCAGGGTAACTGTAACCGGGACCTGCAGGGGGAGTTCCCCGACTATCACCCGCCACGAGCCTCCATTCACACGGCATTCAGCAGCCTTCACGCTCGTAGCCCCCGCCATAAACATAAGGAGCGCTGTGGTTCCACAGAGTCGTTTCATTTTGACCTCTCGTTGTTTCTATACTCAAACGCCGTCCATGGAACATCTGTCCGGGCTTTAAGCAGCCCGGAAGGGATTTGAAGTTTGACGAAGGCTGTTTTCAGCCTATGAATGAAGGCTCACAAGTGCGCGAGTCCAGCGTAAAAACACCTGACCTCATCGTGGCTCACGGCACCCCCATCACGAGTACGCCGCTGCCACTTATGGGTCCAGCGGCAGGCAGCGACCCGGCTCGCCGAACGAGCGTAAACGTCACATCGTCACCGCCCCCGCTGTTGGTAATACGGGTCAGGAACGAACCGCCGACCTGCACCGCAGAACCGCCACGAACCAGGGCAGTGCCCACGTCCGGATTGCTCATCCTGAGGAGCCGTGTATCAAACGCCGATGGGGTGCCTTTGTAGCTGATGGTGATCGGTGTGTTGATGCCGCCATCCGGGCATGAGTAGGTGAGCCGGCGGTCCCTTCGAATGGTAGTTGTCAGTGGGTCGGTGCCGATTGCGCGCTGGTGGACGTTGCCGAAGTCTATGTCGATTGGATTGTTATTGTTGATCGTGCAGGTGGATGGGGAGATGGAGAAGTTGTTGGCCGCGGTGTAGGTGACCGAGAGCCCCGTCCATGTGGAGTCATAATTGTTTGTCTGGAGGAGTCGTAATGTCCCAAGGACATCCCCTATTCGAACATCGATAGGGTTCGTCGGGTTGTTGCGTATCAAAATATAGGGCGTCACATCGATTGGGTAACCGTTCCCATTATTGGGCAAATCCGATACTCGAATGTTATACGGGACAGGGGTGTTGTAAAACGCTCCGTTTATTCGTAGACCGGTACTCTGGTTTGTGAATTTTGGACCGGGTGTCCAAGGGGCACCTACTCGTGCCGACGTTGACCAATAATCCGTTCGTCCAGGTTGAACCTGACCGGGTGAGAATCGACACTCCAACCTCACCCCTTCAAGGATGATACGTGTAGCGTCCGAGCCCAATCGAACAGTGACGGGGACCTGCAGGGGTAGAATCCCGTCCACCACTATCCACGGTCCGCCATTCACACGGCATTGAGCAGCCTCCACGCTCGTAGCCCCCGCCATAAACATAAGGAGCACCGTAGTTCCACAGAGTCGTTTCATTTTGACCTCTCGTTGTTTCTATACTCAAACGCAGTCCACGGAACATCTGTCCGGGCTTAAAGCAGCCCAGAAGGGACTTGAAGTTTGACTTAGGCTGTTTTCAGCCTACGAATGACGACTCACGCCTACGGATAGTCCAGGGTAAAAGTCGAGGTCACCCGGTACGCACCATGCCCGATGGTTTGATCCCTGATGGCCTTAGGCTCACCCTGCACATAGGCCTTGAGTTCAATCACGTTGCTGCCATTACTCAGCCGGTGTTCGTCACTGACGGTGTTCAGGGGCAAAGGCTTGTTGCTCGGCGTCTCTAAACCGATCCCGATACCGGAGGCACCACTTCCACCATCCAGCGCGAACAATCCGGGGAGCTCGGCGTTTTCCCTGCCGCCGAACGTGATGGTGACCGTGTTGCCAATCGTGGTGTCACAGTCCTCCAGGTGCAGCTTGAACCCCCTGCCCTGTGTACGTGTGTTGATATAAAGGTGCTTGCTGGTAACGTCCCAGAGTTCCAGCGTGATGGCCTCATCACCCGGACGGATCGTGCAGGCCTCTTCAACCAGATTGCCCTTGAACCTCAGGTTGTCCGCCGCATGCCCCTGGGGCATCAGGCCCAAGGTCAGCAGTAATACCAGCCCGGCACATGGCCAAGCCCTATGAACGCGTTCATGTCCCATGGACTCAGCTCCTACTCGTATTCAGCCAATAGCGTGGCCACCGCGGCAAACCTTGCGGGAAGCAGGGTCGCGCCGGGCTGTTTGACAGGCACCACTTCCAATACCGGCGGTGACGACAGGCTGATATCCAATGGCGTATTGAGTTGAAATGGCAGGTTGTTCTGATAAATCCGAATGCCCAACGCCGGCACACTGGTCTGCACCGCTGAGCGGTCATAAGCCGTTGCCGTACCGTTGACACTCAGCTTCAGTTGCCAGGGAAGCGTGTCGGCGCCACAGCTGATGGTGTAACCCACCCCTCTGCGGTATTTCACCCCGTCGACCCGCTTTATTCCGACATCGCCAAAATCGACTTCAATCGTGTTGCCCGCATCAATCGTGCACGGCGGGGGCTCATTCAGCGTTCCGCTGAACGTCAGGTTGGCCGATGCACCACTGCAAAGGCCGAGCGACCATAAGGCGAGCAACGCTCGCTGCTGCCAACATGTCATTGATCGTTTCTCTTCATTGGTAATCGACCACAAGAGTGGCAGCCGCATCGAATGCCCCTCCCGTCAGTTTGCTGCCCGCGCGTTTGACGGGGACCGCCTGCACGACCGGAACGTTGGGGTAGGTAAAGTTCACGGCGGTATTCAGCGGCCAGTCAGCGCCGTTGACGAACAGCTTGACCCCCAGGTCCGCCTTGCGGGTCACGAGCACACGATTGTCGAACGCAGCCCCAGTGCCCTTGAGCTCCAGCGTCAACGCGTTGCTGAAGGGCGAGTCGCACCTGACGGTGTAAGGCACATTCCGGCGATAGTTCACGCCGTCGACCCTCGACGTCAGCAGGTCATTGCCAAACGGCACATTGAGCGTACTGCCGCTGTTGATCACACACGGTGGCGGCGCGATGATGGTCGCGCGGATGGTCAAACTGGTGTCAGCTTGCACACCCTGGCTAAGCGCCCATAGCAGCCCAGCACCGATAAGAATGGCCCACGGGCCGGTTGCGGTTGCCATCGTTCTCCCCCTACTCATAATTGAGCCTGAAATCCACCACGGCCCTGAATGCCCCGCTGCTCAGCGGCGCGGGAGTGCGGGTGGGCTGTACATGCCAGGTCTGGGTGTTACCGCCCAGGGGCAGGAACAAAGGTTCGCCCCTTGACCCCAGCTGCACGTCACGCCCCAGTGCATCGGTCAGCCGCAGCCCCATCCCGGTGATACCTTGCACCTTGACCAGCCGGGGGTCATCGGCATCGGCCGGCGCGAGGAACGCCACCGACAGTACGGGTTGAAAGGCACTCCATGTCAGGTTCCCCGTCCGTTCACTGCGGATGCTGCCGGCGGTGCGGTGGCAGTCGGTAAAACGCAGTTGAAATGCCACGGGAGTGGCCTGATCGCCGGGGCGTTGCAACCGGCTGGTCGACACAGCGCCCAGATCAATCGTTTGATGCAGTGATGTCATCTCCAGGCTGCAGGGCGTTTCATGCATGGCCCCGGAGATGTTCAGCATTCCATTCATGCCTTCGACATCATCCGCGGCGTGCACGCCCCCCACAAAGGCCAGCAACAGGCCACCCAAGGCCTTCACAGTGTGCGACTTCATGACGTTCTCCGGCAGCAGGCCCTACTCATTGGGCGTTGAAGCGTGCGCGTTCACTTTGCAAGTGTCGCCACTGCAGGTGAAGGCCAGTAGCGGACGGCCACCGTAATCATTCACGTAGGCCAGGTAAGGGCTCGTGCCGAGTACCTGGGCCGTTGGCCCCAGGTCCAACGAACCTTTGGGCGGGACCATCACGGGTTCGAAGCCCGGCACGGTTTTGCCGTCCTTGGTGCTGCGTGCATCCACGAGGGTCACGTAGTAAGGCGTAGGGTTGTTGACCTGATAACGCTCGCCTGCGCGGGTCAGGATCAGCTTTTCCTGCCAGGGGTTGGACAAGTCTTGCTGGCTGGGCGCAATGGATTGCGGTCGATAGAACAGTTTGATCCGGGTCTGCAGCGCAATTTGCAGGGTATTGGCTTTATCGCTGCGCGGTGGAATCTCCCTCAGGTTGAAGTAGAACACCGTCTCCCGATCCTGGGGCAGCGACTTGGCCGCGGGTAACGCCTGAACTTTCACCTGGCTTTGTTTGCCGGGCTCCAAACGTTGAACCGGCGGCAGGACGATCAGGGGCGTGGTGATTTTCTTGCCCTCTTCATCCTCGATCCAGCCCTGGGCCAGATACGGCAGCTGCGTGTTGTTATTGGTGATGTTCACGCTGGTGGCATCTTTGCCACCATCAAAAATCACTCGGGTACGATCCAGGCCGACAGCGGCATGGGCGCTCTGGCTCAAGCCCAGGGCCAGCAGCGTGAAAGCCTGGCGTGTGAGGCGCGTATTCAGCATCATGAGGATGTGTTCTCCGTATGGATGTGCTTCCCGGTCAGGTCCGCGGGTTCGGGCAAGGATTGATCAGCGGCGACCATGCGGCAGCCCAGTTGCAGGGCATCGGTCAAGCCATCAGCCGGTAGAACGACCGGGAGCGTGAGGACGCATCGCTCGGCCCCTGCCCAACTGACAGTCATCTGCTCGCCGGCCTGAATACCGCTGAGGTAGACATTGCCGCCGTCGTTCACAATCCCGGTGTCTTGCTGCTTTGTGTTTTTCACGGTCGCGCCGAAGGGCGGTGAACTGCCATCCGGCAGGCGAAGCACTGCCATGGCTTTTGCACCGGAAATCACGTCCAGGGATCGATAACCGATAGCCCCTTCGGTGAGCGTCAGTTGCGTGACCGACTGAGTGGCTTCGACCGTGTTGGGCAAACGCTCCAGGTCGATACTGGCCGCCGTACGCTGATAGCTGCCGATATCGGAGATGACCGCCTTGCCAAACGCATTGCTACGGGTCGGCGTGCCGTAACCCCGCACAGGCACATCGGGTACCCCGGCGGTATCGACCATCAGGCGTGTTCCTCCCGTACTGTTGGTACGATGGAGGGCCGCACCGTAAGGCGTGAGCGTGCCGCCGCCGCGCGCGGACATACCGATGCTGCTTTTATTGCCTTCTTGTGTACTGACGCTGAGATCGATGTCGGCCTGGTCGCCAATATGGCTCAGGTAGCCACTGGCGGCGTTGTCGCTTGCGCTGAGCTGGTAGCTGTTACGCTCATCGAGGCGGTCACTGTAGCGCGTTGAAAAGTTGTTCTTGCCGGCAATCCTGTTAGCGTCCAGCGACAGCGTGCCGGAGGGCCCCAATGGCAGGCTGACCGTCAGCGCCATGCCATTATCCTTATAGTTATATTCCTGGGTGCGGAACATATTCAGGGACATGTTCATGTTCTTGACGCTCCCCACATTAAAATAACGTGACGCCGACAAGTTCCAGCGATGAGTGGCCGGGCGCGACCAATAAGTCTGTTTGTTGTAACTGGCATACACAGTCGCGCCCAAGTCGCGAAACTGCTTATTGATCGTCGCGGTATAAAGTGCCTTGCTACCGCCAATAGGTTTCCAACTTCCGTTGTACTCACCATACTCATTGAGCCCCGCGCGCTCGCCATTCCTGCCGTAATGACGGGCATCAAGGTATTCACTCATGCTCAAATAGTTTTTCTCGGAAAAGCGGTACCCGGCAAAGGTGATCTGGCTGTCGTATTGCTCAAAGTTCTTCGAGTATTGAAGCCGGTACGATTTGCCGGAGAGTGTCTCGTTCCACACACGGGCGTGGGACTGAGTCGCATCCAGCGATATGGCGCCGAACGCCAACAGGTCACGACCGACCCCGCCCGATACCGCATGGTAGTTGTTATCGGTGATACCGCCGCCATACAGAGACCAGCCGTTGCTGATCCCCCAGGAAAACTCGCCGCTGCCGAAGAAATTGCCATCGGCCCCGTACTGAAGATTGGACGGGCGTCCACTCGCCAACTTATAACGAATGTGTCCCGGACGCGTCAGGTAAGGAACGCCTGCCGTATCAAGTTGAAAGGTATGTACCGAACCGTCCTGCTCTTCCACGCGCACATCCAACCTGCCGCTGACTGCGTCGTGAAGGTCCTGGATACGGAACGGTCCTGCCGCCACCAGCGTTTCATACAGCACACGCCCCTGCTGGCTGATGATGACCTTTGCATTGGTTTTGGCCACGCCGACCACTTCAGGCGCGTAACCTCGCAAGTTCGGCGGTAGCTGGCTTTCATCCGAATTGAGCGCGGCACCGGTAAAGCGGAAGCTGTCGAACAGGTCCGAATACAGGTAGTCCTCCCCCACCACCAGTCGTGCCTTCAACTCGGGAATGGCGCGATACGCGTAGTAACGACTCCACTCCAGCTTCGGTTGGCTGGACGCGCGCTCGCGGTCTTTGTCGACACGTCCCTGCCAATCCGCCCTCAGACGCCAAGCCCCGGCATTGGCCCCCAATGTTCCGTTACCGCTGACGTTATGGCGAACCCTGTCATTCTTCTCGTGGTTGGATTGTGCGGTCACGTTGTAGTCAACCAGCAACCCCGGCACCCCGTCATCCCAACGCGAGGGCGGATCCCAGTTGATGGCGCTGTACTCAAGGTAAGCTTGGGGCAGGTTGATATTCAGCGTGGAGCTCGCCAGATCGCCACTGACTTCCATGCCCGGCAGCCCCTGAATATCCAGGCATTCGCCGCCTTTCCACCACGTCAGCGGGGCGGCGCCAGACTCTTTGAGGCCCAGTTGCCCCACCAGATCGGGCGATAAGCACGCCTGGCTGCCCTTGGGATCATCGTCAGGGGGATAAAACGCCACCGACTGCTCAGCGATAGGCTGGCTATTGACCTGTACAACCATCGAGTAGGTGCCCGGCAGAATAAACCCGCTACGCGCAAACTGAGACAAGTCAATATTGGTGCGATCACTGAGATCAAGAACATCGGTATTGAACTCGATATCACCGGCCGCTACTACAGTGCCTGCCAGGGACATCAACCCGCCAAAGAGACTCGGGCGGAGGTTATTTTTGATCTTCGACGCATTCAACATGAAAGCAACCCATCACTGTTCAAAAGTAGTCCAACTTGAATCGCACCGCGGCACTGTGAGCACCAGGCATCAGCGGCAGTCCGTTTCCGACCAGGCGAAGCGTGTAGTGAAGTGTCATGTCACCTTCCGCCAACGGAAGCAGAGCCATCGGCTCGCCCGGAACACTCTCTTGGCCAGCCGCATCCCAGATATGAATGGCAATCCCCTGTGAATCACCGAGGGCGGCAAACGAGCGCCCGTTTCTATCGCGAGGACCGTCGAACGTGACTTGCAGGTGCTGCCAATCAGGCAGCGTTGCCCCCGGACGCGACGGGTCAGGTCGAGTCAATGAGCAGTTGACCAGGCGTAGCTGGAAGGGGTGGGGGGCTCCTATCGTGTTCCGCAAGAGCCGGCCAATGGGCTCGGGCGTCATCTCGATGGATTGATCGACACTGGCCAGTTCCAGCCCGCACGCTGAGTCGATGACCTCTCCACCGAGTGTGACGACTCCAGCACCTTGTGCAGGTGCCTGCGCGAAAACCAAAGGGCTGATGAACATCGCCAATGAAGAGGTGATAGCGAGGTTTATGAATGTTTTCACCGTTATCTCCCGCCAGTGTCCCCCGCCACCTGAGTGGCGGGGGAACAACTTACTGATAAGCCAAGGTGAAGTTGGTTACCGCACTGAAACTACCCGGGATGATCGGATCCGTAGCGGCGCCTTGTACGTAGGCCCCGAACTCCAGGGTGTTGTCACCGACGCCAATGGCCTGCGGGGTTGTAGGGACGCCCAGTTCGATGAGTTTGCCGCCATGGGTCATCATGACGCCCACACCGCCCGCGCCACCCACAGTGCCGATTGCGCCCGGCACGGCACTGGACGGTGCCCCGGTGAAGGTGGTGGTCACCGTCTTATCCGTAAGGCCGGTCAAGTCGCAGCCTTCAAGTTCAATACGCACAGGCCGGGCAGTAGATTTCCCTCCCGACTGCAACTGATGCTTTGCGATCGCCCCCAGTTGAACGGTCTGATCCACCGAGTCAGGTTTGATCGAACAGGCGCCCGAGTGGACCGAACCGATGAACGTCACTGTTCCATCTGCGGCGTGAGCAACGGAGGTCGCCCCTACCAACAAGCCAATAGACAACAGCGCAGTTTTCATTTTGGTTTTCATTTGCCAATACTCACACATCAATGAACGTCATAAGGAAACCCTGCCGAAGTAGTGCGCAGGACTTATCAAACAAGCGCCGAACAGGTGTCTGTATCTGATTCCCTCTTGGTAAAAGTGCGATTCATGCAATAGCACGCAAAACTACTTTTCCAATTATTTGTATTGCAAATCAGGACACGCTCAAGGCCAGGAAAGCTTCTATTACAATTGGATTTATGTAAGCCGTACGTTTCTCATCATTGCGTAGCCCCGCAACACCAAGAGAAGTAGGAAAATTAACGAACACGATCAAATCATCAAAATGAACTGTAAGAAACAGCCTACTCGAAGATTAATCTGAATAACTTGCAGAACGAATATGTAAGAAAGTTCTCACCAAGGTAAAAAAACACGGGCGTTGACGGTATTAATTGCCTTTAAGCGTTAAATAATTAACACCCCTCCCAAGACCACCTGCGGGTAGCCCTTGGACAGATAACAAGATATATCTCAAGTTATATATTGATACACACAGAGGTGCTTGCCCGGCGACCTTAAGCTGCTGCTGCCGGCATTGATCGTCGAACAGCCGTGTCATGACTATGAGCTGATTTGTCAGATCGAAAGCCTGTTCGATGGCGCCTACACCCCCAGCTCAGGCGTGATCTACCCGACGCTGACTTTTCTGGAGGAAAGCGATTTGATCCAGGGCGATGCAAGCGTTCTTCAAGGCCGTCGGTTACTGGCGTGCCGAAGGCACTGAAGAAGAATGAGTCAGGGCCGGGGCTTGATGACTTTGTCCAGCCCCACCAGGCCCAGAGCGATTGCCACGAACCCCACCAGGATCCCCCCCGCATTCACAAAGACCTGTGGATAACCGAGGGTGCTCACATCGATGAACGGGTACTGATATTGCCCGAGCAGGTCACCGCGCAGCAGCGCATAGGCGAAGTACACCAACGGGTAGACCACCCATGCGCCGATGTGCCTGACGCGCAAGCTACCCTTGGGCACACAGCGCCACCAGTAAATAAAAAACAACACCGGCATCACATCATGCAGCAATTCGTCGGCGATGAATTGGAAGCCCGTGGGGCTCCACAAATGCCGCAGCAGCAGGTTGTACGCCAGGCTTACCACGATGATGCTTGCGGCAATCGCGCTGCTGATCCTGGGTGAATGGAAAAACCGCTTCGCGGCAGACTCGCGGTTGACCAGCGCATAGCTCAGCACCACGACCACCAGGGTGTTGGTGAGCACAGTGAAGAAACTGAAAAAGTTGATCAACCCGCCCAACAGGCTGGCACCGGCTTGCCAGCGCGAATAGAAAATCAGGTACTGCTGAATCGCCAACCCTGTCCAACCGGCCAGCGCCGCTGCCGCCACATACCGCTTCATGTCATCAGTCCAGCGGGCGTTTGGTGCGCATCAACTTGACGTACAACCCTTCGACTTTTTCGCGCGCCCAGGGGGTCTTGCGCAGGAAGGTGAGGCTGGACTTGATGCTCGGGTCGCTCTTGAAGCAGCGGATATCAATGCGCTCGGCGAGGCCCGCCCATTCGTAATGTTCCACCAGGGTGGTGAGGACGTGCTGAAGGGTCACGCCGTGGAGGGGGTCGTTGCTTGTCGCGGTCATGCCGGGCCTTTTGCAAAAAGAGGAAACACAGCCGCGCACCTTAGCCGACGGGGCGTACAGGTGGAAGCACCGCATTGAATATAGCCCCTGGGAAAAAGTTCCCCTTTTCAGCCAAAAAAGAGATGTTATATTGTAACAATAATTACCAAAATCCAGCCTTTCACTACCGTTTCAGCCTTCTCTTTTTTGCTGTTTTGCCAAGGAATGTATGATGTCCCGCTCCCCTCTCTGGCGCCTGTCCCCCCTGGCCGCCGCCCTGTTGATCAGCGCCGAAGCCCACGCCCTGGAACTACCCCCCCAGGTCATCACTGGCAACCCGCTGGGCAACGAACAACTCGCATCGCCGACCACCGTGCTCGAAGGCGATAACCTGACCCTGCAACAAAAAGGCAGCCTCGGCGAAACCTTGAACAAGCAGCCGGGCGTGTCGTCGTCCTACTTTGGCCCCGGTGCCAGCCGACCGATCATTCGCGGCCAGGACGGCGACCGCATTCGCCTCCTGCGCAATGGCGTCGGCGCGCTGGACGCGTCGTCACTGTCCTACGACCACGCGGTGCCGCTGGACCCGGTCAACGTCGAGCGCATTGAAATCGTGCGTGGCCCGGCCGCCCTCTTGTATGGCGGCAGCGCCATCGGCGGCGTGGTCAATACCTTCGACAACCGCATCCCCACCGAAGCCATCGAAGGCATCCACGGTGCCGGTGAACTGCGCTACGGCGGCGCCGACACCACGCGCAGCAGCGCCGGCAAACTGGAAGCCGGCAATGGCACCTTCGCCCTGCACCTGGACGCCAACGCGCGGGAATTCAACGACCTGAAAATCCCAGGCTTTGCCCGCAGCCGCCATGCGCCTGAGAACGAAGATGGCCCCGGTAAAAATGGCCGTCTGGGCAACAGTGACGGGCGCCAGGACGGCGGTGCAGTCGGCGGCTCCTACACCTGGGACGATGGTTACGCCGGGCTGTCCTACAGCAGCTATGACAGTAACTACGGCTCCCCCGCCGAGCAGGATGTGCGCATCCGCATGAAGCAGGATCACTACGCGTTCGCCTCCGAGATGCGCAACCTGCAAGGCCCGTTTACCTCGGTGAAACTCGACGCCGGCTACACCGACTACGAACACCGCGAAATCGAAGGCGGTGAAACCGGCACGATTTTCAAGAACAAGGGCTATGAAGCGCGGGTTGAAGCGCGCCACCAGCCAATCGGCCCGTTCGACGGCGTGGTCGGCGCGCAAGTGACTCGCAATGAGTTCTCGGCCCTGGGTGAAGAAGCCTTCGTGCCGCAAACCGACACCAACGCTGGCGCGCTGTTTATCCTTGAGGACATGCAGGCCACCGAACGCCTGAAACTCAGTCTCGGCGGGCGTCTGGAACACACCCGTGTGGACCCGGACGCCAAAGGCAACGCGCGCTTCGCCAATGCCGACAAGGCCAATGACTTCACCGCCGGCAGCCTGTCGTCCGGGGCGGTCTACACCCTCACACCCGTCTGGTCCGTGGCCGCGACCCTGGGCTACACCGAACGCGCACCGACCTTCTATGAGCTGTACGCCAACGGCGCCCACGTCGCCACAGGCACCTACGAACTGGGCGACGCCAACCTGAAGAAAGAAAAGGCGGTGTCCAGCGACCTGGCGTTGCGCTTTGACAATGGCACCCACAAGGGCAGCTTCGGTGTGTTCTACAGCCGCTTTTCCAACTACATCGGGCTGCTGGGAACGGGTCGTACGCTAAACGACGAAGGCGAAGAAGACGCAGGCGGCATCCCTGAGTATGAATACTCCGGCGTGCGCGCCCGTTTCGCCGGCTTCGAAGCCCAGGATCACTGGAAGCTCGGCGAAAGCGCCTACGGTAAGTTCGCGCTGGAACTGTCGGGCGACTACACCCGCGCCACCAACCTCGACACCGGCGAAGCCTTGCCGCGTATTGCACCGCTGCGCTTGAACAGCGGCCTGCTATGGGAACTGGACCGCTGGCAGGCGCGCATCGACGTGGAACATGCCGCAGGCCAAGGCCGTGTGCCAGCTAACGAAAGCGGCACCGATGGCTACACCACCCTGGGCGCCAGCGCGGGGTATCGCTTCAATGTGGGAGGCAGCCAGTGGCTGGCGTTCGTCAACGGTGAGAACCTGACCAACCAGACCGTGCGGTATGCCAGCTCGATCCTGCGTGACATCGCGCCGGCACCGGGGCGTAGCGTGCAATTCGGCATACGCACCACCTTCTAAAAAAACCCGCGAATCCTACCTGTGGGAGCTGGCGAGCCGGCTTGGTGTGGCAAGCGGATTTGTTGTGCGAGCGGACTTGTTGTGGCGAGCGGGCTTGCCCCGCGTTGGGGCGCGAAGCGGCCCCATTACAGACAATGTGTTTTTAACTGACACACCGCGGTGCCTGGTTTTGGGGCTGCTGCGCAGCCCAACGCGGGGCAAGCCCGCTCGCCACAACAAGCCCGATCGCCACAGGCAAGCCCGCTCGCCGCAGTTACAGTGTTCTGCCTTAACTGAACGGCATTCGGGCTTGCCACAATCACTGTTACCGAATCGGAAATGATGCATCTTGCGATTTGCGCTTTCTCTCGGCGCGTCCTCCCATTATCCTTGCCGCAATAAACTGAAACGTTTCACTCTCCGGTCGACCCCATCTTGCCGAATTCCCCTCGCAACAGAGACAGCGCTGTCTTGCACCGACCTGCGCCTGGGTATAAATCGCCCGCCTGTGGATAACCCAGTTATCCACAGAAAAACCCGAATGAACGCTGAACCAAGCCCGCGCCGAATCGTCATCTACAGTGAAGCACGGGGTTACATAATTCCAACGTAACGGAGAAACACAACTATGAGCACTGACGGTGCCTCAAGTCCAAGTCGCCTGCTGCCCAGGCTGCTTGGAGTCTTGCTGCTGATCATGGGCCTGGCCTTGCTGGCCGGAGGTATCAAGCTGACGATGCTCGGCGGGTCGCTGTACTACCTGCTGGCCGGTATCGGCATCACCTTGACCGGCCTCTTGCTGCTGGCCACCCGCCGCGCTGCGCTGGGCCTGTACGCACTGGTGCTGTTCGCCAGCACCGTGTGGGCACTTTGGGAAGTCGGCCTGGACTGGTGGCAACTGGTGCCGCGCCTGGCACTGCTGTTCGCCTTGGGTATCGTCATGTTGCTCCCATGGTTTCGCCGTCCGTTGCTGCGTGGCCAACCGGCCCCGCTGGGTACCGGCGCGCTGAGCGTGGCCGTGGTACTGGCGGGCGCCGCAGCCATCGCCAGCCAGTTCACCAACCCCGGTGAGATCAAAGGCCAGTTGGACCGCGACGCGGTACCGGGCATGGCCAGCGCGGCACCGGCCCAGGCCGATGGCGACTGGAACTCCTACGGTCGTTCCGCCTATGGCGATCGCTACTCGCCCCTGGCGCAGATCACAGCGCAAAACGCCCATAAGCTGGTCCCGGCGTGGACCTACCGCACCGGCGACATCCCCGGCCCGAACGACCCGGGTGAGACCACGGCGGAAAACACCCCGCTGAAAGTCAACGGCATGCTCTACGTATGCACCCCGCACAGCCAAGTCATCGCCCTCGACCCGGATACCGGCAAGGAAATCTGGCGTTTCGATCCGAAGATCAGCACCGAAGGTGCCGAGAACTTCAAGGGTTGGGCGCACATGACCTGCCGTGGCGTGTCGTATCACGATGACGCCGTCTACGCGTCCGAGCAGAGCCCCACCGGCAGCGCCAGCCCCGCCGTCGCGCCGAATGCCTGCCCGAAACGCATCTTCGTACCGACGGCCGACACACGCCTGATCGCCCTGAACGCCGACACCGGCAAGATGTGCGAAGACTTCGGTGACAAAGGCCAGGTCGACCTGCGTGCCAATATCGGCAGCTTCGCCCCAGGCGGTTACTACTCCACGTCGCCACCGGCCGTGACCAAGAACCTGGTGGTGATCGGCGGCCACGTCACCGACAACGTCTCCACCGACGAACCCAGCGGCGTGATCCGCGCGTTCGACGTGCACACCGGCAAGCTGGTGTGGAACTGGGACAGCGGCAACCCCGACGACACCACCCCGCTGGCCGAGGGCAAGACCTACACCCGCAACTCGCCGAACATGTGGTCCATGTTCGCCGTGGATGAAAAGCTCGGCATGCTCTACCTGCCGATGGGCAACCAGATGCCTGACCAATACGGCGGCGACCGTACCGAAGACTCGGAAAAATACAGCGCCGGCCTGACAGCCCTGGACATCGACAGCGGCCATGTGAAGTGGACCTTCCAGTTCACCCACCATGACCTGTGGGACATGGACGTGGGCGGCCAGCCTTCGCTGATCGACATCAAGACCGCTGAAGGCGTGAAGCAAGCGGTGATGGCGTCGACCAAGCAAGGCAGCATCTACGTCCTGGACCGCGCAACCGGCCAGCCGGTGGTGCCGATCCACGAAGTGGCAGTACCCCAAGGTGCAGTCGCTGGCGACCACACCTCGCCGACCCAACCGAAGTCCGACCTGAACTTCATGCCACCGCCGCTCAAAGAGCGCGACATGTGGGGCGTGACGCCGTTCGACCAGTTGCTGTGCCGTATCGACTTCAAGTCCATGCGCTACGACGGGGCTTTCACTCCGCCATCGCTGCAAGGTTCGATCGTGTACCCAGGTAACTTCGGCGTGTTCGACTGGGGTGGCATTTCCGTCGACCCGGTACGCCAGATTGCCTTCGTGAACCCGAGCTACATGGCGTTCAAATCGAAACTGATCCCGGCCGCCGATATCGCCAAGCAAGGCCCGCGCATCAGCGAAACCCAAGGCGTACAGCCGAACAAAGGCGCGCCCTACGGCGTGATCCTCGAAGCCATGCTGTCGCCCATGGGCCTGCCGTGCCAGGCACCGGCGTGGGGTTATGTGGCAGCGGTCGACCTGACCACCCACAAAACCATCTGGATGCACAAGAACGGTACCGTGCGCGACAGCTCGCCCGTGCCAATCCCCCTGACCATGGGCGTGCCTAGCCTGGGCGGCACCTTCACCACCGCCGGTGGCGTGGCGTTCCTCAGCGGTACCCTCGACCAGTACCTGCGTGCCTATGACGTGAAAAACGGCAAGCAACTGTGGGAAGGTCGCCTGCCAGCCGGCGCGCAAACCACCCCGATGACCTACACCGGCAAGGACGGCAAGCAATACGTGCTGGTCATGGCCGGCGGTCACGGTTCCCTGGGCACCAAGCAGGGTGACTACGTGATGGCGTTCAAACTGCCGGATTAAGCTGTATCGGCGGCAAACCAAGGCGGCTACCCTCACAGGTAGCCGCCTTTTTCATGAGCGAAGAAAATCAAAATATGGGAGAGGCGGTGGACTGCACCCGTCGTTATAGCGGTACCCGCTCGCGCCGCATCCACATCTCGAACGCCATGGCACTGAGCGGCCGGCTGATCAGATAGCCCTGGGCAGTGTCGCAATGCCACAGCTTGAGCAGCTTGAGGCTCGGCTCGAACTCCACCCCTTCGGCCACCACCTTGAGCCCCAGGTTGTGGCTCATTTCGATGGTGGAACGCACGATCACTCCATCGCCACTGGTGCTGTCGAGGTTGCGTACAAAGGACTGGTCGATTTTCAACTCCTGCACCGGCAAGCGCTGCAATTGCGCCAACGACGAATAACCGGTGCCGAAGTCATCCACCGACAGGCTGATGCCGCAACCACGCAACCGGTCCAGCACACTGAGGGCCTGTTGCGGGTTGTGCATGATCGCGCTTTCGGTGATCTCGAAAATCAACTGCTGGGCCAATACGCCGTATTGCAGCAGCAAGGTGGTGACTCGAGTGGCCAGGTCATCATCGCCCAGATCATCCACCGAAATATTCACCGACAGCTGGATCGACATACCGCGCTGTGCCCATTCACCCACCTGGCGGATGGCTTCTTCGATCACCCACTGGGTCAGGCCGCGCATGCTGCCGGTGCGCTCGGCCAAGGGGATGAATTCGGCCGGAGACACCAGGCCCAGGCTCGGGTGCTGCCAACGCAGCAGGGCTTCGGCCTGGCGCACGTCGCCCTGTTTGAGATCGAGCTTGGGCTGGTAGCAGAGGAACAGTTCGCCTTCGACGGCGGCCCGGCGCAAGTCGCGGATCAAGGTGATCTGACGTTGGTGCGCAAGGTCGCGGTCCTGCTGGTAGATCTGCAGGTAGCCTGGCAGCGCTGCCGCATCGTGACGAGCGATGGCGGCGCGACCGATCAACTCTTCCACCTGCTGGCCATCGGCGGGGTACGCAGCGATACCGATACTGACTTCGTGACGCAGTTCGTCATTGCCAATGCGTTGGGGCTCGGTGAGCAGTGCATACAGCCGGTCGGCGCGGGCCACGGCGCGGTCGATCTCGGTGTTTTCCAGCAGCAGCAGAAATTCGCTGCCGGTGATGCGAGCGGCCGTGTCGCTGGCCAACAGGCTCATGGACAGACAGCGGCTGGCTTCGCGCAGCATTTCCTCGACGCCCTCGGGACCGAAGCCTTCGTTGATCACCCGGTAGTTCTCGATGCCCAGGTACAGCAACACCACCGGCCGCCTTGCACTGATCGCACTGCCCAGGCGCTCCATGGCCAGGGCGCGGTTGGGCAGGCCGGTCAGCGGGTCATGCAAGGCGTTATGCGCCAGTTGCCGCTCGCGCACGGCGATACCGCTTTGCATGGCGTTGAAGGCGCGGGCCAGCAGGCCGAATTCGTCGTGGCTGCGCACCCGCACCGGCGTGCGGTAATCACCGGCACCAATGCGTCCAGCCGCCTCCACCAGCGCATTGAGCGGTCGTGACACACGGCGCGCCAGGAACAGCGCGCCGGCCAATGACACCAGCAGCACCGCCAGGGCAATCCCGAGGAACTGCCGGTCCAGCGGAGCAAAGGACTCCAGCGCATGGTCCAGCGGACTTTGCAGCAGCACGCGCACGTCATCGCCATCGCCGTTATTGGCCAGCGGCAGCACTTGGCTGAGCACGCGTTGCCCGTAAAACAACGTGATCTGTGCGTCACGCTCGAGGTGTGTGTCGCGCAACAGGTTGAACACAGTGGCCTGGTAGGCGTCGGGCTGGGTGCTGAACAGCGTGCCGGGACGGCCGTCCTGCACACTGAGAAACGACACCTCAAGGTTGCTCATGGAGCGCAATTCATGGGCGAACCCTTTGTCCATGGGGAAGCCCATGACCACTCGGGCAATGGGCAGCGGGTCGAGCACTTCATCCTGCACCAGCAGGTAGGGTCGCCCGTCCATGGCCACGATCAACATTTGCAAGCCACTGCGCCGTGCCTGGCGCAACGCCGCATCGTAGGGAAACAGCTGACCGCGACTCAGCAGCGGCAAGGTACTGGCGATCACCTTGCCGTCGAGCCCCAGCACAAACACCTGGCTGGAGCGGATACCGCTGCCGTGGCGGCGCACGGCGGCCAGAATCGGTGTGGCCTGGCCCTCGATCACGGCTTGCTTGAAGGGGCCATCGGCGGTCAGCCAATCCAGCCCGTATTGCAGGCGGCGACCCCGCAGTTCCAGCAAGCGTTCGAAGACCTGGCTGCCGGTCTTCAACTGGACCTGGGCCTGGTTTTCCACAGCCTGGGAGGTGGCGGCCTTGACGGCGAGGTAGGTGGCGCCGACCACCACCAGCAGCAGCAACACCAGCACTCCGGCGATACGAGTTTGAAACGTGTGGCGCCACGCCATTGCCGTGCCCTCTGGCAGCGTTCGTCGTTTTATGCCACTGCGTCCCTGTGTCATAGCGCGTCCCTCGCGAACTGCTGACCTGGCGTCAAAAAAATATCCATCGCCGATGGATATTCAGTTTTAGCAGATTAGCTGGGAGCAAGGACAAGTGCACCCAATAAAACCGGGGACTTCGCTGTCATTTTATTGGCGACAAACGTTGGGCGGGCCGTCAGCCACGGGCGCGCATAAAGTCCCCCCAACGACGCACCAGGTAGTTGTGCTCATCCATCACCGAGTTCCACACGGCGATATGCCCCATGCGTTGCTCATAGGAACCGCCGTCGCGCACTTCGCCGATATCAATCAGCGGCAAGCCATCGCTGCCGAGCAATTCCTCACGGGCAGGTTTGCCGGCATACCAGTAATCCCATTCGGCGCTGCTCAGGTGGTCGCGACTGCGCGCCGGGTTGCCGATGTAGTAACCCTGGCGCGCCATCACCGCGCCCGGCCAACCGGACAACCACCAATTGAGATACGCATACGCCGCATCCAGCACCGCCCCCTGGGCATGCCGCGACAGGGACAGGCCGCCGAACCAGGCGCGATAGCCTTCGCGGGGCACCGCCAGACGGTACTTCACCCCCGCCCGGTGCAAGCGCATCAAGGTGGGCGACCACAGGCTCTGGATATCGATACTCGGGCTGAGCATCAATTGCGCGGCTTCTTCATCGTCCGACCAGAACGCCGCGAAGTGCCCTTCCTTCTGCTTGCGCACCAGAATGTCAGCGAGTACATCGATCTCTTCGATGCTCATGTTGCCGATGTCCTTGAACGTCGCCAGCCCGGCGCCCTGCACCGCCAGCGCGGCGTCCAGGGCGCCGATGGCGGCGTCGCTTTGCAACGCGGTGCGCGCGCTCCAGGCGGGGTCGAGCAGCCAGCCCCAGCTTTCATTGCCGTGGCTGAAACCCTCGGGCAGGCGCTCGGGGCGGTAGGCAAAGCTGTCGGCATTGTGGGTCAGGGGCAACATGCTGATGCGTTCGGTGACGGTGCTGCCGAGGCTGCCGTCGTGCTGTACGAACAGGCGCTCGCTGGGCACGCTGCCGCTGCCCAGGCGGTCATGGGCCGAAAGGCGGCCACGCTTGGGCAGGTCGTTGATCTCGTGCCACAGGGCGATGCGCCGGGTGTCGATGGGCTGGATTGCCCGCGCCGGCCACACGAAGTCGACGTTGTGGAACCACTGGTCATACAGGTCGTAGCTGTCGGGCTGCATCACTGCGATGCGCTGGGCCTGTTCGACATCGTGCACCTGGTACACCAGGCGAATGCCCAACTCCTGTTCGGCCCGCACACGCAGGCATTCGAGCAGCGTTACCGACGTACCGAGCACGCGCAATGTGATCATGCCGCGAACCGCCGTGAGAACACGTCGAACGAGCGACGCAACTGCGCCGGGTCCAGGCCGCGCAGGATGAAAACCAGGCGCGATTGCCGCTCGGCACCTGGCCAGGCCGGCAGGTGGACCGGGGCATGCAGGCAGTGCTGCACACCATGAATAACGATGGGGGCCAAACTTGCGTTCACGTTGAGCAGTCCTTTGACGCGAAGGATTCGTTCGCCGTGGCATCTTAGCAGCATCGACAACCAGACCCCGAAGCCGACCCAATCCAATGGCTGGTCGAAGGTCAGGCAGCACACTTGCGCAGCGCCGTGGGTGGCGGCCGTGGGTTGGTGCAGTTGCCAGCGACTGACCTCCACGGCGGGTTCGGCGCTGCGCAAGCCTTCGCCGAGCAGCAACTGGTCGCCGCTGTGGATGTCATGGGTATCGAGGATCGGCGTACCGGCATTGAGCGCCTGTAAATGCGCGCGCAGGGGCGCGCAGTCGCCTTCCAGGTCGGTCTTGCTCAGCAGCAAGCGATCCGCCGCCGCGACCTGGGCCAGCCATTCCGGGTGCAGGCGTTCTTGCAGGGCGGCGTGGCAGGCGTCGACCAGGGTGATCACCAGGCCGATATGAAAGCGCCCACGCAGTTGCACGTCATTGTTCAGGGTGGCCAGGATCGGCGCCGGGTCGGCCAGGCCAGTGGTTTCCAGGATCACCCGTTTGAAGGCCGGGATTTCGCCGCGCACGCGGCGTTGCAACAGGCCGAGCAGCGCGTCTTTCAACTCGCCACGGATCGAACAGCATACGCAGCCGCTGGGCAGCAGCACGGTGTCCGGGGCCACCTCTTCGACCAGCAGATGGTCGATGCCGACGTCGCCGAATTCGTTGATCAGCAGCGCGGTGTCGCCGAGGCTTTCGCCGTGCAGCAGGCGCTTGAGCAAGGTGGTCTTGCCGCTGCCGAGGAAGCCGGTGATGACATTCAGTGCGATGCTCATATTTATCTCCGCACCCTGTAGGAGCGAGCTTGCTCGCGAAAAACTCACAGGCGCCGCGTTCATTCAGGAAACACGCGTTATCGTTGACGTTTTTCGCGAGCAAGCTCGCTCCTACAGGGGGCTGTTTTCCAAGTGATCGAGCAGTTGGGGGTCGAGGGGATCCAGCGGGCGACCGAGCATGGTTTCGGCCGCCTGCCAGAGTTGATCCAGCCCGCTGGCCAATGCCTGTTTACCGGTAGCGCCCAGCAGCAGGTAGGAGGCCCCCTGAAAGTCTTCGACCTTGAGCCGGAACGCCGCCAGTACCTGGTTGATCGCGGCGATCCGGCGCAGGCGTTCTCGGCGCCGGGGCAGTTCGTCGCCCAGGGGGTCGCTCCAGTGCAGGTCTTCGCCGAGCAGTCCGCAGAGTCCGCACATGGTTATCGCCCGCTCATGGCATCACGTCGCCGGAGTTCGGGCCCAGGGTCTGGCCGACGAACAGGTTGCCACCCGGTTCACTGGCCAGCAGCACGGCGGTGGGCGCCACTTCATCCGCCAGGCCGAAGCGTCCCAAGGGCAGTTCCTTGGCCTTGGCGCGCTTCCAATCGTCGCTGATACCGCCCACTAATGGCGTCTCGATCGGGCCGGGAGCGATGGCGTTGACCAGCACGTTGTCCTTGGCCACTTCCAGGGCCAGGGATTTGGTAAAGCCGATCACCCCGGCCTTGGCGGCGGCGTAGTGAGTCAGTTCGGCGCCGCCCTTGATGCCCAGTTGCGAGGCGACGTTGATGATCCGCCCCCAACGCTGCGCCAGCATATGCGGCAAGGCACGCTGGCTGGCGACGAACACGCTGGTGAGGTCGACGCGCAGCATGTCGTTCCACATCTCGATCGAGAGATCGACGCAACGCGCCTGGGTGAGCATACCGGCGTTGTTGACCAGGATATCGATGCCGCCGAAGTGTTCGACACAACGGTCGACACTGGCCTGGGCGCCTTCGACAGTGCCGACATCGGCCAGGCATTCGAAGACCTCGGCACCGAGGTTGCGACAGGCGATGGCGGTTTCGGCCAGGCTGGCGGCATTACGATCAGCCAGCAGCAGGCGCGCACCTTCAACCGCGTAGGCGCGGGCGATGGCGGCACCGATGCCGCTGCCGGCGCCGGTGATCACGGCGCGGCGATGGGTGAGTTGGGGCATAGGTAATTCTCCTGAATCAAACACAGTTTCAATGTGGGAGCTCCCACTACCTCTGTGGCGAGCGGGCTTGTCCCGCGTTGGGCCGCGAAGCGGCCCCAAAACCAGCCTCTGAGGCGTACCTGACACAGCGCTGGTGTCTTTGTCAGGGGCCGCTTCGCGGCCCAACGCGGGACAAGCCCGCTCGCCACAACAGCCCGATTGCCACAACAGCCCGCTCACCAGAACAGCCCGATTGCCACAACAGCCTGCTCGCCACAAAAATTCGGTCGATTAATGAAAAGATTTAATCCTTATTTATGCTCGATCAGAGGGAGGCTTGCCCCCTCCCACATTAGGATCGAGTACATCAGTCAGGCCAGCGCACAGTCAGGCCACCGTCGATGACGATGCTCTGTCCGGTCAGATAGCTCGACGCATCACTGGTCAAAAACTGCACCAGCGAGGCCACTTCATCCGCCCTCCCCACCCGACCCAATGGAATCGCGCGCGCCGCCTTGGCCAGGCCCTCCGGCCCCAGGGAGTTCTTCGCATCCAGCGACTGCGGCGTCTCGATCAACCCCGGAATCACCGCATTGCAACGGATGCCCAACGGCGCCAGCTCCACCGCCAGCGACCGGCACAACCCCGGCACACCGGCCTTGGCCGCCGCGTAATGGCTGTGCTCCTGCCAGCCATAGACGCCGCCGGCTATCGACGAAATCGCCACCAGCGCGCCGCCTTCCTTCATATGCCGCGTCGCCGCGCGAAAAGTGCGCATCACCCCCGTCAGGTCGACATTGAGCATCTCGTCCCACAGCGCATCCGTCATCTCCAGCAGCGGTGCGCGACGCAGCAAGCCGGCGTTGGCGACCGCGTAGTCGAGGCGACCAAAATGCTGCACCGCCTGGGCGGCCAACGCGTCTACCGAGGCGCTATCGCCCACGTCCAGCGGCAGCATCAAGCATTCGCCAGCGGCGTTTTCCACGAGGGACACCGTGGTGTGCGGGTCATGGGGGTCGGCCGGGTAATACCCACCCACCACCGCCACGCCGCGGCGCGCATAGGCCACCGCGAGGGCTTGGCCGATGCCGCTGGCGGCACCGGTAATCAAGGCAACTTTACGGCTCATCAATCACTCCTTACTGAACGGTTTCCGGGCGCACATGGCGCGCGGCAAACATCAGGACGCCAGACAAAAAGCACGGCACGGCACCGAACCACAGCGCGGCGGTCTGCCAATCGCTGCCGGCGGACAACACCTGGGTAGCGCCAAACCCGGCGACCACGGCACCAATCGGGCCCATCGCATGGATGATCGCGCCACCGGTGGCACGGATGCTGGTGGGGAAACTTTCACTGATAAAGAACAACGCCGCCGAGTACGGCCCGATCAGGAAGAACAGGCCCAGGCTGTACAGCCCGACCACCATCGCCATGTTGCTCGGGCCAAACAGCATCCCGGCAAACGACAGGCCGCCGAGCATCCAGCCCAGGCCGATCACGTTACGGCGGCCGATCTTGTCGCCCATCCAGCCGTGGCTGAGGTAGCCGCAGTAACCCACCAGGTTCGACAGCACCAGGATGATCAGCGAGTTCTCGAACGAGATGTGGTGCACGCTGACAATCACCGACGTGCCGAGCACGCTGAACACCTGGATCGCCGCCCAGTTGAGCAACAGCGCGGCACCGATCACCAGGGTGGCGCGACGGGCCGGGCCACGGAATGCGGCCTTGAGGCCGGCCTTGCTGTGTTCGTCGTAATCCACGCCGTAGGTCAGGGCGACGTTCTGTGCCTCGCTCACCGCGCCACTTCTGCGCAACTCGCTGATGCGCTGGTGGATCTGGAACTGCGGGCTCTCCTTGAGCTTGCGCGCCATGATCGCAATCACCACCGCCGGGATCGCGGCGAAGATAAAGCAGCCCTGCCAACCGATGACCGGCAGCAACAGCGCGGTCAAACCTGCGGCGATCAGCGCACCGACCGGCCAGCCGCCCTGCACCAGGCTGTAGATGAAGCCACGGCGCTTGGTCAGTCGCGGGTCTTCTGACGCGCCATACAGTTCGGTCAGATAGGTGGCGTTGACGGTTTCCTCGGCATACCCCAGGCCGCCCAGCGAGCGGATCAGGATCAGCGGCGACTTGCCCCATGCCCCGCCGATGGCGGTCAGCGCCGAGCAGAGCGCGGAACCGGCCACGGTGAAGATGATGCCTTTGCGGCGTCCCAGCTTGTCGACGATTGGCCCGATGGCCAGGGCGACCACGGCGGTACCCACCGCCACCCAGGTCGCGATTTCAGCTTGTTCCACTTCACCCCAGCCATAATGCCGGCCGATTTCCGGCAGCAAGGTGCCGAACAGGATGAAGTCATACACCGCAAACACCCAGGCGAAAAACGCGATCCAGGTGGCGAAGCGCACTTCCTGGGACGTCAGTTGCCGGGGTTTCCAGCCAGTCAGGTCAAGCTTGTTGTAGATGGACATAATCGCGCCTCGGGAGGTGGAGTGGGCTTTCTGTAGGAGCGAGCTTGCTCGCGAAAATCGTCAACGATGACGCGGGCATCCTGAATGCACGCAGTGCTCTCAGGCTTTTCGCGAGCAAGCTCGCTCCTACAGGGTTGGGGTCAGGTACGCGGTTGGCGGCGGATAAAGTCGTCGGCGATTTCGTCGAAGGTGACGAAGCGCACGCCGGCATGGCTCTGGATGTGTTCGATCAAGCGCTCCAGCATCAACAGCACTTGCGGGCGGCCAGACACATCGGGGTGGATGGTCATGGTGAACACCGCGTGTTCGTGTTCGCGGTAGACCCAGTCGAACTGGTCGCGCCACATTTCTTCGAGGTGACGCGGGTTGACGAAGCCGTGGCTGTTGGGGGCTTTCTTGATGAACATCATCGGCGGCAGGTCATCGAGGTACCAGTTGGCCGGGATCTCCACCAGGTCGGTTTCTTCGCCACGCACCAAGGGTTTCATCCAGGTGTCGGGGTGCTGGCTGTAGTCGATCTTGGTCCAGGTATCCCCCTTGCGCACGTAGTAGGGATGGAAGTCGTTGTGCATCAGGCTGTGGTCGTACTTGATGCCTTTTTTCAGCAGCAGCTCGTTGGTGACCTTGCTGAATTCCCACCACGGAGCGACGTAGCCGGTAGGGCGTTTGCCGGTGACCTGGGTGATCAGTTCGATGGACTTGTCCAGCACGATTTCTTCCTGCTCGGCGGTCATCGCGATCGGGTTTTCGTGGCTGTAGCCATGCACGCCGATTTCATGCCCGGCGTCGGCCACGGCTTTCATCTGCTCAGGGAAGGTTTCCATCGAATGGCCCGGGATAAACCAGGTGGTGCGCAGGCCGTAGCGTTCAAACAGCTTGAGCAGGCGTGGCGCGCCGATTTCGCCGGCGAACAGGCCACGGGAGATATCGTCGGGCGAATCTTCGCCGCCGTAGGAACCGAGCCAGCCGGCGACGGCGTCAACGTCGACGCCAAATGCACAGAGGATGTCTTTAGCCATGGGGTGTCTCCTTAGATAGTCAGTTGGGATTCGACGGACAACGCCGCGCGCAACAGGCGTGCGTCTTCCCCCGCCGGGGCGCTGAGCAGCAACCCGGTGGGCAGGCCCTGGGCATCATGGCCGCTGGGCAAGGTCACGCCGGGCATGTCCAGCAAACTGCCGGGCATGGTCAGGCGCAGGGTGGCGAGGTTGGTGCTGACGAACAGGTCGTCATCGGCTTCCAGCGCTGCCAATGCCGGGGCGACATGGGCAACGGTGGGGGTGATCAGCAGGGCGCCGTCGAGGTCATCGATCAGTTGTTGTTGCAGGCGCTGACGGGCCTCGATCAGGTGGATCAACCGGCTGGCCGGCAGCGAACGCGCGGCTTCGAGGCGGCGGCGTACGCGCGGGTCGAGCTGTTCGGCGTCGGCGCTGTCGAGCAGGGTTTCATGCAGGGCGAAGGCTTCGAAGGCGCCAAGCCAGCCTTGCTGCTGGATCAGTGCCAAGGTGGCCTGGAAGGTGGCGCAGGGGCGCATCTCGACCAACGCGCCCTCGGCCTTCAAGCGTTCCACCCCGCGCAGCAGGTTATTGCGCACGGCAGGTTCAACGTCGGCCAGCAGGCCCTGTTCCAGTACAAAGCGCTGGCCCTTGAGGCTGCGGACGCGGTGGTTGGAAATACGACCATGGAGCAGGTCGTCGATGGCCAACGCATCGCGCACGCTGCGGGTCAACGGGCCCAGGCTGTCGAGGGTGTGCGCCAGGGGGAACACCCCGTCGCGGCTGTAGCGTCGACTGCTGCTGCGGTACCCCACCAGGCCGTTGAGGGCCGCGGGGATGCGGATGGAACCCGCCGTGTCGGTGCCCATGGCGATTGGCACGATGCCGGCGGCGACAGCCACCGCCGACCCCGAAGACGAGCCACCGGGAATACGCGGCTGATCCCGCCCATGGGGGTTATGCGGGGTGCCGAAATGCAGGTTCAGGCCAAGCCCGGAATAGGCCAGCTCACTGAGGTTGGTCTTGCCCACACTGACCATGCCGGCGCGGCACAGCAGGCCCACGCTCGGCGCATCGAGCAAAGCGGCCGGCGCATGACGCCGGTACGCAGCACCGGCGGTGGTGATGCTGCCGGCCACGTCGAACAGGTCTTTCCAGGCCAGCGGCACGCCGTCGAATACACTCAAGGGCTGGCCGGCACGCCAGCGCGCGGCGGCGGCTTCGGCTTCGCGGCGGGCACGCTCGGCGGTCAGGCAGATAAACACAGCTGCCGACTGGCTCGCTTGATCGAGTGCCTGTTCGAGGGCTTGCACCGGGTCGCTGCGACCGCTGGCGAAATCCTCGGCCAGTGAAGTGGCGTCTGACATCAGCATGAACCTCATAAAACGTACATATTAATAAAATGTACATTTTACAAAGGCAGCTTTCGTGCCAGTCTGTCAGTGCGTGAGCGAGAGCGATTCGGTTTTTTCGTCCAGAGCTGCGGTATAGATGCTTTCGACACGGCAAAAAAAAGGGTTCACCTTTTAAGCGCGAACCCTTAACCCAATAACGTATATTTTATTAATAAGTACATTTTGGTGCAAAAAGTAACATTCCTACAGGCAAGGCCCCAAAAAAGTGCCCTTGATGTGGCGCAGAGTGACAGACCCATCTATGAGAGAATCCCCGGCCATCGTCCTACACGCCCTTGAGAAATCAATGAAAGCAGTGTCCGCCTCGGCCTCCCGGTACGCCATGATTCACCAGGTGTTGCGTGATGCAATCGTCAATGGCACCGCCCGTCATGGCCTGGTGCTGCTGGAAGCGCCGCTGGCCGAATTGTTCGGCACCAGCCGCGTGCCCGTGCGCAAGGCGCTGGACCTGCTGCATGCCGAGGGGCTGATCTGCCGCTTCAATGGCCGAGGCTACCTGATCAACCCCGAGGGGCTGGACCTGGAGCCGCTGCGCCTGCCCCTGAGCCATGCGCACCTGGGCCTGAACGGCGACGATGAGTTGGTGGACACGCGGCCGCTGGGCGAGCGCATCGTCGAGGAAATCGGCGCGGCACTCTCCACCTGCATCGCCTTCGGCCATTACCGCCTGGACGAACAGGCCGCCGCCGACCACTACGGCGTCAGCCGCGCAGTGGTGCGTGAAGCGCTGATGCGCCTGCGCGACCGTGGCCTGGTGGAAAAAGAGCCCTACTCGCAATGGCTGGCCGGGCCGCTGACCGCCCGCGAAGTCACCGAAGACTACGAACTGCGCGCCTGCCTGGAACCCGAAGCCCTGCGCCAGAGCGCGCCCAACCTCGACCGCGAGGTGCTCGAAGCCATGTTGCAACGCGTGCTGGACGCTCAGGACAGCCCGCAATGCAGCCTGGAAGCTATCGAGCAGATCGAAGAGGACCTGCACCAGCGCTGCCTCGCCGGCCTGCAAAATCGCAAGATCGCCGCGCTGATTCGCCAGGGCCAGAGCCCGATGATCATCAGCCGGATTTTCTATCGGTTGCTGGGGATCGGCGCAGATCCGGCAATGCTCGCCGAACATCGCTTGATTTTGGAGCTGCTGCTGCATGGCGCATTCGATGCGGCGGCGTTGAACCTGCGTGAGCATTTGCAACGGGCGCGGCAGCGGATGTTGCAGCGCTTGAAGGTGCTGTCGGTACTTCCCGAACAGCCACTCCCCGTCTACCTGCACAAAATCAGCTGACTCAACACGAACCCAATGTGGGAGGGGGTTTTCCCCTTCCCATTGACCAAGCCGCCGCAGTAATTTCATGCAATATGTTGCTATCTCGCCCCCGCCATTGAAACCACCACTGACCCGCCCCATCTAACCTGCATACTTACTTATGCAGGTGCCCCATGAGCGACCAGCAAGAATTGCCGGATATCGACCTCCAAGATTACGCCGACCCCGAAAACGCTGAATCCCATTCGACCAACACCGGCCTGGCGCTGCCTGGGCAAAACCTGCCGGACAAGGTCTACATCATCCCGATCCACAACCGCCCGTTCTTCCCCGCGCAAGTGCTGCCGGTGATCGTCAATGAAGAGCCGTGGGCCGAAACCCTGGAACTGGTGAGCAAATCCGATCACCACTCCCTGGCCCTGTTCTTCATGGACACCCCGCCGGAAGACCCACGGCACTTCGACACCTCCGCCCTGCCGCTGTACGGCACCCTGGTGAAGGTGCACCACGCCAGCCGTGAGAACGGCAAGTTGCAATTCGTCGCCCAGGGCTTGACCCGCGTGAGGATTCGCACCTGGCTCAAGCACCACCGCCCGCCGTACCTGGTGGAAGTCGAATACCCGCACCAGCCCACCGAGCCGACCGATGAGGTCAAGGCCTATGGCATGGCGCTGATCAATGCGATCAAGGAACTGTTGCCACTCAACCCGCTGTACAGCGAAGAGTTGAAGAACTACCTCAACCGCTTCAGCCCCAACGACCCGTCGCCGCTGACCGACTTCGCCGCCGCGCTGACCTCGGCCACCGGTAACGAGTTGCAGGAAGTGCTGGACTGCGTGCCCATGCTCAAGCGCATGGAAAAAGTGCTGCCGATGCTGCGCAAGGAAGTCGAAGTCGCGCGCCTGCAAAAGGAAATCTCCGCCGAGGTGAACCGCAAGATCGGCGAGCACCAGCGCGAGTTCTTCCTCAAGGAACAACTCAAGGTCATCCAGCAGGAACTGGGGCTGACCAAGGACGACCGCAGCGCGGACGTCGAACAATTCGAGCAACGGCTGGAAGGCAAGGTGCTGCCGGCCCAGGCGCAAAAGCGCATTGATGAAGAACTGAACAAACTGTCGATCCTCGAAACCGGTTCACCGGAGTACGCGGTCACACGCAACTACCTGGATTGGGCCACCTCGGTGCCGTGGGGCGTGTACGGCGAGGACAAGCTGGACCTGAAACACGCGCGCAAGGTGCTCGACAAGCACCACGCGGGGCTGGATGACATCAAGAGCCGTATCCTCGAGTTCCTCGCCGTGGGCGCCTACAAAGGCGAGGTCTCCGGCTCCATCGTGCTGCTGGTGGGCCCGCCGGGCGTGGGCAAGACCAGCGTGGGTAAATCCATCGCCGAGTCCCTGGGCCGGCCGTTCTATCGCTTCAGTGTCGGCGGCATGCGCGACGAGGCCGAGATCAAGGGCCATCGCCGCACCTACATCGGCGCCCTGCCGGGCAAGCTGGTGCAGGCGTTGAAAGACGTGGAAGTGATGAACCCGGTGATCATGCTCGACGAGATCGACAAGATGGGCCAAAGCTTCCAGGGCGACCCGGCCTCGGCGCTGCTGGAAACCCTAGACCCGGAGCAGAACGTCGAATTCCTCGACCATTACCTCGACCTGCGCCTGGACCTGTCCAAAGTGCTGTTCGTGTGTACCGCCAACACCCTGGACTCGATCCCCGGGCCGTTGCTGGACCGCATGGAAGTGATTCGCCTGTCGGGCTATATCACCGAAGAAAAAGTCGCCATCGCCAAGCGCCACCTGTGGCCCAAACAGCTGGAAAAAGCCGGCGTGGCGAAAACCAGCCTGTCCATCAGCGACGGCGCCCTGCGCGCCTTGATCGACGGTTATGCCCGCGAGGCCGGCGTGCGCCAGCTGGAGAAACAGCTGGGCAAACTGGTGCGCAAGGCCGTGGTCAAGCTGCTGGATGAGCCAAACTCGGTGATCAAGATCGGCAACAAGGACCTGGAGGCCTCCCTGGGCATGCCGGTGTTCCGTAACGAGCAAGTACTGTCCGGCACCGGCGTGATCACCGGCCTGGCCTGGACCAGCATGGGCGGCGCGACCCTGCCCATCGAGGCGACGCGCATCCACACGCTGAACCGCGGCTTCAAGCTCACCGGGCAGTTGGGTGATGTGATGAAGGAGTCCGCCGAAATCGCCTACAGCTACATCAGCTCCAACCTGAAGTCGTTTGGTGGCGACCCGAAATTCTTCGACGAAGCCTTCGTGCACCTGCACGTGCCGGAAGGTGCCACACCGAAGGACGGCCCAAGTGCTGGGGTAACCATGGCCAGTGCGCTGCTGTCGCTGGCGCGCAACCAGCCGCCGAAAAAAGGCGTGGCGATGACCGGTGAACTGACGCTGACCGGGCATGTGCTGCCGATTGGCGGAGTGCGCGAGAAGGTGATCGCGGCGCGGCGCCAGAAGATCCACGAGCTGATCCTGCCGGAGCCGAACCGTGGCAGTTTCGAGGAATTGCCGGAGTATCTGAAGGAAGGGATGACCGTGCACTTTGCCAAGCGTTTTGCGGATGTGGCGAAGGTGCTCTTCTGATAAACCTCTAGCCCCTGAGCTGGCCTCTGTGGCGAGCAGGCTTGCCCTGCGTTGGGCTGCGAAGCAGCCCCAAAACCAACGACCCCATTCTTTCAGGAAGAATGGGGTCTTTTTAAGAGGGGCTGCTTCGCAGCCCAACGCAGGGCAAGCCTGCTCGCCACAACAAGTCTGTTCACCACAACAAGTCTGTTCACCACAATAAGTCTGTACACCACAACAAGCGTGCCCACCACAACAAGCGTGCTCACCACAAAGGGCGCTCTGCTGCCTCTTGTCACACCTTGTCTCATCTTCGGTTATGCTCGCCCTTCGTCGTGAATGAACGGAGCCCCCATGACTGCTGCCCGCCTGCTTCTCCCCTTGAGCCTTGCCCTGCTGGCCGCGTGCGCCAGTGCCCCCAAGCAAAACGTCACCGTGGAAGAACAGAGCGCCTGCCCGCTCCAGCTTAAACCTGGGCAAAACCTGATCCTCACCCTGCCGAGCAACCCCACTACTGGCTACCGCTGGGCAATCCAGGATTCGGCGGGTGGCGTGCTGCGTGCCCTGAGCCCCGAGGTCTACAACAGCAAAGAGTCCGGCGTGATCGGCGGTGGCGGCCAGTCCACATGGCGCTTCCAGGCCTTTGCCACCGGCCAGGGACGTTTGCGCCTGACCTCCCAGCAACCCTGGGAACCGGAAGCCGAACCCGCCGAGACCTTCGACTGCGCCATCACGGTGAACTGATATGCCATGGCTGATTCTTGCGCTGATGGGGGCCGGTACCTTTATCTATGGCCTGAGCACCCACGCCACCCTGCTTTGCTTGCTGGTCAAGCCATTGCCGGTACTGGCGCTGCTGGGCTGGTTACATGATGCACCGCCGACCGACTACCGACGCTGGATCAGCCTTGGGCTGATTTTTTCCCTGGTCGGCGATGTGCTGCTGGCATGGCCGGGCGATCTCTTTATCTTCGGCCTCGGCGCGTTTCTGTTTGCCCACCTGGCATACCTCAAGGCGTATTTCAGCGACTGCCGCCGCCTGGCACTGCTGCCGCTGGTACTGGCACTCGCTGTGGGCGCGATCTTGTTGAGCATTCTGATTGCCCACGGCCTCGGTGATTTGCTGATACCCGTGGTGATTTACGCGCTGGTGATCAGCGCCATGCTCTGGCGTGCGTTGGCCCGACTGGGCAGTGAGGTGCCGAAGCGTTCAGCCGCATTGGCGGCGGCAGGGGCCGCGTCGTTTGTGTTTTCCGACACCCTGATCGGTATCAATCGATTTGTGGTGTCATTCGAGGCCGCGCCCTATTTATTGATCGTGACTTACTGGCTGGGACAGTGGGGCATCACCGCATCGGCATTCACCCAGAAGCCGCGGTGGCCTTGATAGTCCGGGGCTGCTGCGCAGCCCGATGGGGGCGGTGCGACGATTCGACAAGCCCGCTCATTACCACAAATCAGACAACCCGCGCATCCGATGAGCAACTTGGCTAAAATGCCGGCCTTTCCCCCTCGTCGCCGGAACAACCGTGAGCAAAGAACCCGATCGCCTATTCGCCCAGCCCCTGCCCCAGGTGCCGGACTTCGCCTTTAACGAGGACGTGGTGCGGGTATTCCCCGACATGATCAAGCGTTCGGTGCCCGGTTACCCGACCATCGTCGAAAACCTCGGTGTACTCGCGGCGCAGTTTGCCCAGCCCCACAGCGTGCTCTACGACCTGGGTTCTTCGCTGGGCGCGGTGACCCAGGCCCTGCGTCGCCATGTGCGCACTGACGGCTGCCGGGTGATCGCGGTGGATAATTCGGCGGCGATGGTCGAGCGTTGCCGCCAATACCTCAATGGCCAGGACTCGATGTTCCAGGAGCTGCTGCCGGTGGAGGTGATCGAGGGCGATATCCTCGGGTTGCAATTCCAACCCGCCTCGGTGGTGGCCCTGAACTTCACCCTGCAATTCATCGCCCCCGAGCAGCGCCTGGCGTTGCTTGGGCGCATCCGCCAGGCACTGCTGCCGGGCGGTGCGTTGATCCTCTCGGAAAAGCTGCGTTTCAATGATCCTGAAGAGCACGCACTGCTCACCGACCTGCATATCGCGTTCAAGCGCGCCAACGGCTACAGCGAACTGGAAATCGCCCAGAAGCGCAGCGCCATCGAAAACGTCATGAAGCCCGACAGCCTTGAAGAACACCGCGAACGCCTGCTGGCGGCCGGGTTTTCGAAAGTCGTGCCGTGGTTCCAGTGTCTTAACTTTGCCTCGTTGATTGCCTTGCCATGATTGATTTGTCCCCCCTCGCCCGCCATCTGGTCGGCACTCCCTTGGCTGTCTGGGCCCAGGGCCTGCAAGCGCAGCTCGATAGCAAGATGGAAAAGGGCCATGGCGACCTGGAGCGCTGGCAGAGCGCACTGGATGCACTGCCGAAGATCCAGCCCACCGAGATCGACCTGCTCAATGGCCTGGTGTTGGACACCGCCTGCGACGACGCCACCCGCGCGCAAATGCACACCGCGCTGATGGGCCTGAGCCCGTGGCGCAAAGGCCCGTTTCATCTGTTCGGCGTGCATGTGGACACCGAATGGCGCTCGGACTGGAAATGGTCGCGCGTGGCGCCCCATCTGGACCTGAAAGGCAAGCGCATCCTCGATGTGGGCTGCGGCAACGGTTACTACATGTGGCGCATGCTCGGCGCAGGGGCCGACAGCGTGATCGGCGTCGACCCGAACTGGCTGTTCTTCTGCCAGTTCCAGGCCGTACAGCGTTACCTGTCCGAACCCAGGGCCTGGCACCTGCCATTCCCGTTCGAGGACCTGCCGGCGAACCTGGAAGGCTTCGACACGGTGTTTTCCATGGGGGTTTTCTATCACCGTCGCTCGCCGATCGAACACCTGCTGGCGCTGAAGGACACCTTGATCAAGGGCGGTGAACTGGTCCTGGAAACCTTGGTGGTGGAAGGCGATCAACAACAGGTGCTGGTACCGGAAGACCGTTATGCGCAGATGCGTAACGTGTGGTTCCTGCCGTCGGTGCCGGCGCTGATGCTGTGGTTGCGCCGGGCCGGGTTCAGTGATGTTCGCTGCGTGGATGTGAGCGTGACCACGGTGCAGGAACAGCGCGGGACGGCGTGGATGAAGTATCAGTCGTTGAGTGACTTCCTCGATCCCGAGGACCACAGCAAGACCATTGAAGGGCTGCCGGCGCCGATGCGGGCGGTGATCATCGCCAAGAAGTAACCGCTGATCTTCCTGGAACAACAGAAATCCAAATGTGGAAGGGGGCATGCCCCCTCCCACATTGGATTTTCAGTGTTGGTTAGATTTGGGGCTTGGCTCGGCGGGCCTTGAAGAACTCGCTCAACACCGTGCCGCACTCCTCGGCCAGCACACCGCCTTCAAACAACACCCGATGATTGAGAAACCCTTGGGTAAAAAACTGCCCCTGGCTCTGCACAATTCCCGCCTTGGGCTCCAGCGCGCCGTACACCACCCGCGCAATCCGCGAATGCACGATCAGGCCGGCGCACATGCTGCACGGTTCGAGGGTCACATACAGCGTGCTGCCGGGCAGGCGATAGTTGCTCACGGCCTGGGCGGCGGCGCGGATGGCGACCATTTCCGCATGGGCGCTGGGATCGTTGCCGCTGATCGGGCAGTTGAAACCGCGGCCGATGATTTCACCGTCCTGCACCAGCACCGCGCCCACCGGCACTTCGCCCAGTGCCGCGCCTTGGGCGGCCAGCGCCAGGGCTTCGCGCATGAAGTCCTGGTCGCGGCTGCGGTCGATGATCGCCGTGGGGCGAAACTGGCGCATCACACCACCTCGATCGCGGCCATCAGGCCGGTTTCCATGTGGTCGATCACGTGGCAATGGAACATCCACACCCCCGGGTTATCCGCCACCAACGCCACGCGGGCGCGTTCGTTCTTGCCCAGCAGGTAGGTGTCGGTGAAATACGGGATCACCTTGTGGCGGTTCGAGGCGATGACCTTGAAACTCATGCCGTGCAAGTGGATCGGGTGCTGGTACTGGGTCATGTTCTTCAATTCGAAAATGTAGCTCTTGCCCTTTTCCAGCTTGGCAATCGGGCGGTCGGCGCAGGTCTTGTCGGTGATGTCCCAGGCCTGACCGTTGATTTGCCACAGGCTCGGCGGCTTGCCGTTGTCGACGTTGACCGACACCGAACCGACCCACTCGAAATTGAAGTTGAGTTTCTCCGCATTGGCCAGGTCGGGCTCGGCAATCGGGTTGGCCGGCAACGCCGGTGGCCACTCGGTGGGCGCGTCGGTGTTGGCGACTGAGCGGAAAGTGCCCAGGCGTACGGGTCCGTTACGGATCGACAGCTCCTCGCCCGCCGGCGGTGCCTTGATCGCCAGGCAGATGCGCATGCCCGGGCCCAGCCAGTATTCCTTGCCCAATGGGCGCGGCTCGATGGGGTTGCCATCCAGCGCGTAGATCTGCGCTTCGACGTCGGGGATGTTGATGCGGTAGGTCAGGGTGTTGTCGAGGTTGAGCAAACGCACGCGGGTGATCTGCCCGGCCGGCAAGTCGATCACCGCCTGGGACACGCCATTGATGGTCGACAGGCGCCCCGCCGTACCGCCCCGCGCCGCCTCGCGTGGAATGCTGAAGGCGACAAACGCGCCCTCTTCGTCCACGTGCCAGCTTTTCAGGCTGAGGGTGCGCTCGTGCTTGAAACCCGTGGGTTCGCGCTCTTCAATGATCAGCGGGCCGACCAGGCCACGGCCGAGCTCTTCGCTGCTGTTCACATGGGGGTGGTACCAGTAGCTGCCGGCGTCCGGCACACGGAACTTGTAGTCGAAGTACTCGCCGGGCAGCACCGGCAATTGCGAGACGTAGGGTACGCCGTCCATTTCCAGCGGCAGGCGAATGCCGTGCCAGTGGATGGTGGTGGCGACCGGCAGGTGGTTGATAAAGCGCACTCGCAGCCACTCGCCCTGACGCACACGCAGTTCAGTACCCGGTGCTGACGGGCCGAAGGCCCAGGCTTGGGTTTTGTGCCCCGGCACCAGTTCCACATCGAGCGGCGCGGCGATCAGTTCGTAATCGTGCCCTGCTTCGGCTTCGGCGACCTTCCCCAGCCAGTAGCGGTAGGCGCCACCGGCACCGACGCCCACTACGGCCAGGCCTGCAAGACCACCCAGGATTTGTCGACGGGAAAAGGATCGGGACACAACAACCTCACGTATCTGCCGCAGGCGCAGGGCCTGCAAAGGGCAGATACGATACACCTGCGAAGGCTAAACAGTAAGACTTCTCATGTGGGAGGGGGCTTGCCCCCGATAGCGGTGGGTCAGGTACAGATTTGCTGACTGATACACCGCCATCGGGGGCAAGCCCCCTCCCACATTGGATCTTCGCTGTTTTTAGTGCTTGGCGGCCGCCAGGATCAGGGCTTTCATCTCGGCGACGGCGCCTTTGAAACCGACGAACAGCGCATGCGCCACCAGCGCATGGCCGATGTTCAGCTCGTTGATGCCCTTGATCGCGGCCACGGCTTCGACGTTGTGGTAGTGCAGGCCATGACCGGCGTTGACGATCAGGCCTTCAGTGAGGCCGCAGTTCACACCGTCAATGATGCGCTGCAGTTCATCCGCCACGTCGGTCGGTGTGGTGGCGTCGGCGTAACGGCCGGTGTGCAGTTCAATAGCCGGCGCGCCGACCCGACGGGAGGCTTCGATCTGGCGCTCATCGGCGTCGATGAACAATGACACTTCGCTGCCGATCTTCGACAGGCGCTCCACGGCGGCCTTGATCCGCGCTTCCTGGCCGGCCACGTCGAGGCCACCTTCGGTGGTCAGTTCCTGGCGGGTTTCCGGTACCAGGCAGATGTGCGCCGGGCGGATGCGTTCGGCGAACGCCATCATTTCCTCGGTGACGCCCATCTCGAAGTTCATGCGGGTTTGCAGCACGTCCTTGAGCAGCAACACGTCGCGCTCCTGGATGTGACGGCGGTCTTCGCGCAGGTGCACGGTGATGCCGTCGGCGCCCGCTTCTTCGGCGTCCAGCGCGGCCTTGACCGGGTCAGGGTAACGGGTGCCCCGGGCCTGGCGCAGGGTAGCGACGTGGTCGATGTTGACGCCAAGAAGAATGCGATTGCTGGTGGTCACGGAAGCGCTCCTGAAAAGGGAAAGAAACGGTGCACAGCATACACGGGGATGTCAGGGCTTTCGAAACAACTCGCGACTGACCAACGGCCGTCCACCCAGGTGGACCGCGAGGGCTTGGCGCATCAGGCGCTTGGCGGCGGACAAGGCGCCGGGGGCGCTCCAGTCGGCTTCGCTCATGGCCAGCAGTTCGGTGCCCTGGAACAGGCCCGGTTGCAACAGATACACGCGCTCCAGGCCGGCATCGACTTGCAGGCGGTACATGCCGTCGGCGGCGATGGGCTCGCCATGCAGGTCGTTGTTCAACTCGAAACCGTAGCCCAGGTCATCGAGCAGGCGCCATTCGAATGCCCGCAGCAATGGCTCAAGGGGGCGACCCTCGGCCAGGGCCAGCAAGGTGGCAGCATAGTGATCGAAGACCGCCGGGTGCGGGTCTTCGGCGGGCAGCAGGCGGATCAGCAGCTCATTGAGGTAGAGGCCGCTGAACAGTGCATCGCCATTGAGCCAGGCTGAAGTGCCGACGCTTTCCAGGCGGCCGACGTTTTTCAACTCGCCCTTGCCACGAAACTCCACGTCCAACGCCACGAAGGGCCGTGCCAATGTGCCCGCCTTGCCCCGTGCGCTACGCAATACCGCACGCAGGCGACCTTGAGGCGTGAGGAAGTCCACCAGGGCGCTGGTCTCACGGTAGGCGCGGCTGTGCAGGACGTAGGCGAGTTGGCTAGGAGGTGGGGTTGAGGACATGGGGTTCTCACGGCTGACGGCAATCTTGAAAACAACATAAACCCAATGTGGGAGGGGGCCTGCCCCCGATGGCGGTGGTTCAGTCACTTATCTATCAACTGACCCACCGCTATCGGGGGCAAGCCCCCTCCCACACTTTCAGTCCTGCGGTGTACTCAAGACCTTACAGGTCGCCGTAACCCAGGGAGCGCAATGCGCGCTCATCATCGGACCAACCACCCTTCACCTTCACCCACAGGTTGAGCATGATCTTGGAATCGAACAGCAATTCCATGTCCTTGCGCGCTTCGGTACCGATAC
This sequence comes from Pseudomonas sp. G11, assembly GCF_029457515.1. Lineage (NCBI taxonomy): Bacteria > Pseudomonadati > Pseudomonadota > Gammaproteobacteria > Pseudomonadales > Pseudomonadaceae > Pseudomonas > Pseudomonas sp. G11. The sequence continues at coordinate 1,511,271 of NZ_CP120377.1, read as the reverse complement.
GCTTGATGCGCTCGCCCTTGTCGCCAATGATGATTTTCTTCTGGCCGTCACGCTCGACGAGGATCAGCGCATGGATATGCAAGGTCTTGCCCTGCTGCTTGAACTCTTCGATTTCAACGGTGATCTGGTACGGCAGCTCTGCGCCCATTTGGCGCATGATTTTCTCGCGCACCAGTTCAGCGGCGAGGAAACGGCTGCTGCGGTCGGTGATCTGGTCTTCCGGGAAGAAGTGCTCGTTCTCCGGCAGGTAGCCGGCGATCACGCGTTCCAGGGCTTCGAGGTTATGCCCGTGCTGGGCCGAGATCGGCATGATCTGGGCATTGGGCAGTTGTTCCTGCAGCCAGGTCAGGTGCGGCATCAGTTCGGATTTGTCTTCGATACGGTCGGTCTTGTTCAGCGCGACGATCAATGGGCCGGTGACGTACTGCACGCGCTCGAGGACCATCTGGTCTTCGTCGGTCCACTTGGTGCGGTCGACCACGAAGATCACCACGTCGACGTCTTTCAACGCGGCCGAGGCGGTCTTGTTCATGTAGCGGTTCAGGGCCTTCTCGCCGCCTTTGTGCATACCTGGAGTGTCGACGTAGACCGCCTGCACGGCGCCTTCGGTCTTGATGCCCAGCATGTTGTGGCGAGTGGTCTGCGGCTTGCGCGAGGTGATCGCGAGCTTCTGGCCGAGGATGTGGTTCAGCAGCGTGGACTTGCCCACGTTGGGGCGGCCGACGATGGCAACATAGCCACAGCGTGTTGCGGTTGAATCAGTCATGGCCATTCTCCACGCCCAGGGCAATCAGTGCTGCGGCGGCCGCTACCTGTTCGGCAATACGACGGCTCACACCCTGACCTCGGCTTTTTTCATTCAGTAAGGTGATTTCACATTCCACGAAGAACACGCGGCAATGGGGCTCACCTTGGATATCCACCACTTCGTAACGTGGCAGTTCGCACCCGCGGGACTGCAGGAATTCCTGCAGGCGGGTCTTGGGATCTTTGTTGGTGTCGACCAGGGTCAGGCTTTCGATTTCCGACGTCAGCCAGGCCGTCACCCGCTCCTTGGCCGCTTCCATGCCAGCATCCAGGTAGATCGCACCGATCAACGCCTCAAGGGCGTCGGCCAGGATCGACTCACGACGGAAACCGCCGCTCTTCAACTCACCGGACCCCAGGCGCAGGTACTCGCCAAGGCCGAAACCACGGGCCAGCACGGCCAGGGTCTCGCCTTTAACCAGGCGCGCGCGCAGGCGCGACAGCTGGCCTTCACGGGCTTGGGGGAAGCGCTCGAACAGGGCTTCACCGGCGACGAAATTGAGGATGGCATCACCGAGGAATTCCAGGCGTTCGTTATTACGCCCTGCAAAGCTGCGGTGTGTGAGGGCAAGGACCATCAATTCCTGATCCTTGAAGGTGTAGCCGAGCAGACGCTCGAGACGACTTAAAGAAACGCTCACGGTTTACCCATATCTGTTTGGTGGCACCGGCGGCCATCGACGATTGACGCAGTGTTCAAATTCAAATCCTGGTTGATGCTGCATGAGGCCGGAAATGTCCAAGCCCCAGAAAAGCATTCGGCGCTGTGATCACAGCGCCGCCTGTCTTACTTGATCAGCCCGACCCGCGAGAAGTTCGGCAGGTGGCTGAGCTTGGGTTCCGGCCAACTCATCCAGACCGCGAAGGCCTTGCCGACGATATTCTGGTCGGGAACCATGCCCAGCAGATCCTTGGGAATAGTAGGGTCATCCCAGTAGCGGCTGTCATTGGAGTTGTCGCGGTTGTCGCCCATCATGAAGTAGTGCCCGGCAGGCACTTTCCACTCGCCATCAGGCATTGCGCGGTAACGGCTCATTTCCTTGCGGATTTCGTGCTCTACCGTACCGAGCTTTTCCCGGTACAGCTCGGCGCTGCCCAAGGTGTTCGGCTCGGTGCCGATCAATTTCTCCGCCACCGACTCGCCATTGACGAACAGGCGCTTGTCGCTGGTGTAGCGAATCACGTCACCCGGCAGGCCCACGACACGCTTGATGTAGTTGACGTTCGGATCGCTTGGGTAGCGGAACACCATCACGTCGCCGCGCTGCGGGTCACCGATCTCGATGACCTTCTTGTCGATCACCGGCAAGCGAATCCCGTAGGAAAACTTGTTCACCAGGATGAAGTCACCCACGTCCAGGGTCGGTTTCATCGACCCCGAAGGGATCTGAAACGGCTCCACCAGGAACGAGCGCAACACCAGCACGATGAACAGCACCGGGAAGAACGATTTGCCGTATTCAACCAGCAACGGTTCTTTGTTCAGCTTCTCGAGCACCACGACATCGGGCTGGCTGACGCTGCCCTGATAGGACGCGATAGCCGCCCGCCGACGCGGGGCGAAGAACACCAGATCGAGCAACGCCAGGAGACCGCAAACGGCAACGGCGATGACCAGCAACAGCGGGAAATTTAGCGACATAGGACCTAACTATCCAACCTGAGCACCGCAAGGAAGGCTTCTTGTGGAATTTCCACGTTGCCCACTTGCTTCATGCGTTTTTTACCGGCCTTTTGCTTCTCAAGCAGCTTGCGCTTACGGCTGACGTCGCCACCGTAGCATTTGGCCAGTACGTTCTTTCTGAGTGCCTTGACGGAAGTCCGCGCAATGATCTGCCCGCCAATGGCGGCCTGGATCGCGACGTCGAACATCTGGCGCGGAATCAGTTCTTTCATCTTCTCGGTCAACTGCCGACCTTTGTAGTGCGCGTTGTCCTTGTGCACGATCAGTGCCAGGGCATCGACCTTGTCGCCGTTGATCAGCACATCCAGTTTCACCAGATTAGCCGATTGGTAACGATCGAAATGGTAATCCAGCGAAGCATAGCCGCGACTGGTGGATTTGAGACGGTCGAAGAAGTCCAGGACCACTTCGTTCATCGGCAAATCGTAGGTCACTTGTACCTGGGTACCGAGGAACAGCATGTCGTGCTGTACGCCACGCTTTTCAATACACAGGGTAATGACGTTGCCCAGGTGTTCCTGCGGCACAAGAATATTGGCGCGCACGATCGGTTCGCGCATGTCTTCGATCGAAGACAGGTCTGGAAGCTTGGACGGGTTGTCGACGTAAATCGTTTCACCGTTTTTCAGCAGCAACTCAAAAATAACGGTTGGCGCGGTGGTGATCAGGTCCAGGTCGTATTCGCGCTCGAGGCGCTCCTGGATGATCTCCATGTGCAGCATGCCGAGGAAGCCGCAACGGAAGCCGAAACCCAGGGCGTCGGAGCTTTCCGGGGTGTACTGCAACGACGAATCGTTGAGGGTCAGCTTCTGCAGGGCTTCGCGGAAGTCTTCGAAGTCGTCGGAGCTGACCGGGAACAGGCCCGCGTAGACCTGCGGCTGGATGCGCTTGAAGCCTGGCAGCACGTCGACGTCAGGGGTGGAGCTCAAGGTCAGGGTGTCACCCACTGGGGCACCATGAATGTCCTTGATACCGGCGATGATGAAGCCCACTTCGCCGGCTTTCAGATCAACGGTGGCGGTGTGCTTGGGATTGAATACACCGACGCTGTCCACCAGGTGGATCTTGCCGGTGGACTTGACCAGGATCTTGTCGCCCTTCTTCACACGGCCGTGGCGCACGCGTACCAGGGAGACAACCCCCAGGTAGTTGTCGAACCAGGAGTCGATGATCAACGCTTGCAGCGGATCTTCGATATTGCCGGTCGGCGCGGGGATGGTCTTGACCAGGCGCTCGAGCACTTCGTCGACGCCCAGGCCGGTCTTGGCGCTGCACTCGACGGCGTCAGTGGCGTCAATGCCGATGATTTTTTCGATTTCTTCCTTCACGCGGTCCGGATCGGCCTGGGGCAGGTCGATCTTGTTCAGCACCGGCATGACCTCCAGGCCCTGCTCGATGGCGGTGTAGCAGTTGGCCACGGACTGGGCTTCCACGCCCTGCCCCGCGTCCACCACCAGCAACGCGCCTTCGCAGGCCGCCAGGGACCGGCTGACTTCGTAGGTGAAGTCAACGTGGCCTGGGGTGTCAATGAAGTTCAGCTGGTACTTGATGCCGTCTCGGGCGGTGTAGTACAGGGTAACGCTGTGGGCCTTGATGGTGATCCCGCGCTCGCGTTCGAGGTCCATGGAGTCCAGAACCTGGGCTTCCATTTCACGCTCGGCAAGGCCGCCGCACATCTGGATGAATCGATCGGCCAGCGTCGACTTACCATGGTCAATGTGGGCGATGATGGAGAAATTGCGGATATGACTCAAATCACTCACGGATCAACACTCAAAAAGGCTGCAGGCAGATTGCCCGCTGAAAAATAGCCGGGAATTGTACCTGAAGCTCAGGCCAAACGTCATCTTTGCTGACCAGAACAAAAATGCCCCGGTCTTGCGAACGGGGCATTTTTTGTTCATAAGCGCAGCATCAACCGGCGCGCCGCAACAGCCAGAACCCGGCCAGGGCGCAAATGGCGGTCGGCACCAGCACCGCAAACAGCGGCGAGAAACCGAACACCAGGCTGGAAGGGCCGAGCAAATCCTGGGCGATGCGGAAGGTGAAGCCCACCAGCACGCCCGTAAACACCCGCTGGCCCAGGGTTACGGAGCGCAATGGACCGAAGATGAACGAAATCGCCATCAGTACCAGCGCAGCGGTGACCACTGGCTGCAACACCTTGACCCAAAATGCCAGCCAGTAACGGCCATTGTTCAGGCCCTGGTCCTTGAGGTAGTGGATATAGCCCCACAGCCCGGAGATCGGCAGGCTTTCCGGGATCATCACCACGGTATTGAGCAGTTCCGGCTTCAGGGCGATGTCCCACTGCTCGGACGGCACATTGATCACCTCCGTGGTGGCCTTGGTGCCCTGGCCGACATTGCGGAAATAGGTAGTGGTGACGTCGGTCAGTTGCCATTGTTCATTGGCGAACTGGGCGCGCTTGGCAAAGCTGGACGACAGGATGTGGCGTTCCTTGTCGAAGGTGTAGCGCGTCACCCCGATCAGCAGCCCACCTGGCTGCACGGCGTTGATGTGGATGAACTCATCCCCCTGGCGGTGCCACAGGCCGTGCTTGGAGCTTTGCGCATCCCCCGACCCCTGGGCCAGGGCGCGATTGGCCTGGGCGGTGGTTTCGGCCGGTGGCGCCACGTATTCGCCGATCAGCACGCTGCAGAGCATCAGCAGCAGCATGGGCTTCATCACCGCCCAGACGATACGGCCGATGGAAACCCCGGCGGCGCGCATGATGGTCAGCTCGCTGTTGCTGGCCAGGCTGCCCAGGCCAATCAGGCAACCGATCAGCGCGGCCATGGGCATCATGTCGTAGAGGCGACGGGGCGCGGTAAGGGCCACGTAGCTCAGCACGTCCCATACGGTGTAGGTGTCGCTGACGTTGCCCACTTCATCGATGAAGGCGAACAACGACGCCAAGCCCAGAATGATGCCCAATACCGCCAGGATGGCGATCAGTACGCTGCTACCAATGTAGCGATCGAGCTTAGCCACGAGCCAACTCCTTCTGGCCACTACGGCTCTTCATTTTCAGGCGTATGGGTTCCCAATAGAGCAACCCCAGGCCGATCATCAGGAACATGCCGTGTACCCACCACAGGCCCAGGATCGGCGACAGCTTGCCTTTCTCCAGGGAGCCACGGGCGGAAATCAGGATGGTCAGGTAAGCCATGTACAGCAGGATCGCCGGCAACAGCTTGAGGAAGCGGCCCTGGCGCGGATTGACGCGAGACAGCGGCACGGCCATCAGGGTCACGATAAACACCAGCAGCGGCAGGGAAATGCGCCATTGCAGCTCGGCGATGGAGCGCAACTCCTTGCTGCCGAGCAATTCCTGCGTAGGAATGGCATCGCGATCGGTGACCTCGTCGCTGACATCCGGACGGGCGAGCATCACGCCATAGGTGTCGTACTTGATGGCACGGTAATCAGCCTGCCCCGGGCTGCCATCATAGCGATAGCCGTTTTCCAGGATCAGGTAGCGGCTGCCGTCGGGACGCACTTCCTGGCGGCCCGAATCGGCGACCAATACGGAAATGCCACGGTCTTTCTTGTCCTGCCCCAGGCGCTTCTCTGAAATGAACACGCCGCCGAGGTTGGCGCGGTTGTCGCTCAGGGTCTCGGTGTAGGTCACCCTGGAACCGTCATTGAGCGCCTGGAAACGGCCCGGTTCGAGGGTGTCGAACTCGGTCATGGCGTCCTGCTTGTTCAGCACCAACTGGAATTGCATGGCGCCCTGGGGAGCCAGGCTCAGGCTCAACCAGGCCACGATCAGGGCGACACCGGCAGCGGGGATCATGGTCATGCCCAGCAGGCGTTGCTGGCTCATGCCGGTGGCCGAGAGCACGGTCATTTCGCTTTCGAGGTACAGACGGCCATAGGCCAGCAGGATGCCGAGAAACAGGCCCAGGGGCAGGATCAGTTGCAAAAAGCCCGGCAGGCGAAAGCCCATGATCAGGAACAGCGAGCCTGGGTCGAGGGCGCCGGAGGCAGCCTGGGCCAGGTATTTGACGAAACGACCACTCATGATGATGACCAGCAGCACCGCACTCACGGCACTCAGGGTCAACAGGACTTCGCGGGACAGATAACGGAAGACGATCAAACCAGACACTCCAGGGTTGTCAGGCTAAGGCGGCCAAACAAGCAAGCTTACTGAGTCGGCCCGTTTGATGCAGGCCGGCTAAAAAGATGGCGCATTATCCTGTGATTGACCACGCCTGTCACGGAGCTTGCTCATACGCATGCACAAAGCGCGCTGCAAGGGTTGTCAGGCTCCGCCGGCGAGGTTCAAACTGCGGCCTTTGTCGCTGGCGGTCTACTGGCCGCCAAGCTTTAAAGCCTGGGTACACACGCCAGGCTCACCGACCTTTATAAGGGACCCGAAAAATGGAATTGGTTGTAAAAAGCGTTAGCCCCGAAACGTTGAAAACCGCCACCCTCGTGGTCGCCATCGGCGAAGGCCGCAAGCTCGGCGTCGCCGCCAAACAACTCGACGAACTGAGCGGGGGCGCCATCAGCGCCGTGCTCAAGCGCGGCGACCTGGCCGGCAAAGTCGGCCAGAGCCTGCTGCTGCAAAGCCTGCCCAACCTCAAGGCCGACCGCGTATTACTGGTCGGCGTGGGCAAGGACGCTGAGCTCGGCGACCGCCCGTTCCGCAAGATCATCAGCGGCATCCTCAACACCCTCAAGGGCCTGGGCGGCAGCGATGCGACCCTGGCACTCGATGAAATCATCGTCAAGGGCCGCGACAGCTACGGCAAGACCCGCCTGCTGGCCGAAAGCCTGGTGGACGGCAGCTACAGCTTCGAGCAGTTCAAGAGCCAGAAAGCCGAACCCCGTGCCCTGAAGAAAATCACCCTGCTGACCATCAAGGCCGCCCAGGCTGAAGTCGAACGCGCCGTGAGCCATGCCCAGGCCATCGCCAACGGCATGTCGTTCACCCGCGACCTGGGTAACCTGCCGCCGAACATCTGCCACCCGACTTACCTGGGCGAACAGGCCAAGGCATTGGGCAAAGAGTTCAAGGGCCTGAAAGTCGAAGTCCTGGATGAGAAGAAGATCAAGGAACTGGGCATGGGCTCGTTCTATGCCGTGGGCCAGGGCAGCGACCAGCCACCCCGCCTGATCGTGATGCAATACAACGGCGGCAAGAAGTCCGAGAAGCCTTATGCCCTGGTAGGTAAAGGCATCACCTTCGACACCGGCGGTATCAGCCTCAAGCCGGGCCTGGGCATGGACGAGATGAAGTACGACATGGGCGGCGCCGCCAGCGTGTTCGGCACCCTGCGCGCCGTACTGGAACTCAAGCTGCCGATCAACCTGGTGTGCATCCTGGCCTGCGCCGAGAACATGCCGAGCGGCGGTGCCAGCCGTCCGGGCGATATCGTCACCACCCTCAGCGGCCAGACCGTGGAAATCCTCAACACCGACGCCGAAGGCCGCCTGGTGCTGTGCGATGCCCTGACCTACGCCGAGCGCTTCAAGCCACAGGCGGTGATCGACATCGCCACCCTGACCGGTGCCTGCATCGTTGCCCTGGGCTCCCATACTTCGGGCCTGCTGGGTAACAACGACGAGTTGATCGAGCAACTGCTCAGCGCCGGCAAGGCCGCCGACGACCGCGCCTGGCAATTGCCGCTGTTCGATGAATACCAGGAACAACTGGACAGCCCGTTCGCCGACATCGCCAACATCGGCGGGCCGAAAGCCGGCACCATCACCGCGGCCTGCTTCCTGTCGCGCTTCGCCAAGAACTTCAACTGGGCGCACCTGGACATCGCCGGCACCGCCTGGACCAGCGGCGGCAAGGACAAGGGAGCCACCGGCCGTCCGGTGCCGCTGCTGACCCAATACCTGCTGGATCGCGCCAAGGCCTGAAAACCGTGACCTCGGGGCGGCGCAATAGCCGCCTCGGGCTCCAGGAACCGCAATGACCCAAGTTGACTTCTATATATTGCCCAGCGCCGATCCGCTCGCGCGCCTGGACTTTGCCTGCAAGCTCACCGAAAAAGCCTGGCGCATGGGCCACCGCATCTACCTGCATTGCAGCGATGCCGGCCAACGCGACGAACTGGACGCCCGCCTGTGGCGCTTCAAGGGCGAGAGCTTCGTGCCCCATGGTCCCGCCGAATCAGAACCCGAAGGCCAGGTCGTCCTGGGTTTGGGGGACAGCTGCGGCGACCACCATGACCTGCTGGTCAACCTCGACCTGAAAGTACCGGTTTTTGCCAAGGCATTCGCCCGCGTGGCGGAAGTGGTGGTGGAAGACCCGGCTATTCGTCAGGCCGCGCGTGAGAGTTTCCGTTTCTATCGCGAACAGGGCTATCCTCTGCAAGATCACCGGCTACAACGACTTTGAGCACATGATGGACACTCCCAACCCTCTAAAAAAAGATGACCACCTGCTGGACGACCTGGAGTCGATCCGTCAGTTGCTGGGTGATGACAACCTCCAACCGCCGCTGTTAACCGAGACCGTCAGCGGCGAGCCCCAGATTCCGCTGCTGTTCGACATGGTCGGGGGCAATCCTGCCGCTGCGGAGCCTGTCGCCGCAGCCCCCGTGGTAGAGACCGCGCCCGCTGCGCCAGCGACCGAAAAGGCGCCTGATGCCCTGCTGTTGCACCTGGACAACGAACTGCGCGCCGCCGCGCAACTGATCATGCAGGACGTGATCGACGACTTCGCCCCACACATCGAAACAGAGATCAAGCGCCGGCTGGATGCGCGGATGGAGCGGTTGCTCAGCCAATACCAGTCCTGAGCCCTACGCATCCCCCCTGTGGGAGGGGGGCTTGCTTCCCGATAGCGCTGGGTCAATCAATACATGCAGCGACTGACACGCCCCCATCGGGAGCAAGCCCCCTCCCACACTTGATCGCATGCGCCTTAAGCCTGTCTTCGCCTCGCCCTGCGCCTTATCCCTCGTTATACTTGCCGGCTTTCCTGAATTAATGCCAACTAGGGTCCCGCCGCGCATGGATAAGACCTACCAGCCGCACGCTATTGAAACTTCCTGGTACCAGACCTGGGAGTCCGAGAATTATTTCGCTCCGCAAGGCGCGGGCGAGTCCTACACCATCATGATTCCGCCACCGAACGTCACTGGCAGCCTGCACATGGGCCATGGCTTCAACAATGCGATCATGGATGCGTTGATCCGTTTCCGCCGCATGCAGGGCCGCAACACCCTGTGGCAACCGGGTACCGACCACGCCGGTATCGCCACCCAGATGTTGGTGGAACGCCAACTCGAAGCCACCGGCCAGAGCCGTCACGACCTGGGCCGCGAGAAATTCCTGGAAAAAATCTGGGAGTGGAAAGACCAGTCCGGTGGCAATATCAGCCGCCAGATCCGTCGCCTGGGTTCGTCCGTCGACTGGAGCCGCGAGCGCTTCACCATGGACGACGGGCTGTCGGAAGCCGTGAAAGAAGCCTTCGTGCGCCTGCATGAAGACGGCCTGATCTACCGTGGCAAGCGCCTGGTCAACTGGGACACCAAGTTGCACACGGCGATCTCCGACCTCGAAGTGGAAAACCACGACGAGAAAGGCTTCCTGTGGAACCTCAAGTACCCGCTGGCCGACGGTGCCAAGACCGCTGAAGGCAACAACTACCTGATCGTCGCCACCACCCGTCCGGAAACCATGCTCGGCGACGCCGCCGTCGCGGTGAACCCGAACGACGAGCGCTACCAGGCGCTGATCGGCAAATTCGTCGAACTGCCATTGGTCGGCCGCCGCATCCCGATTATCGCCGACGATTACTGCGACCCGGAGTTCGGCACCGGCTGCGTGAAAATCACCCCGGCCCACGATTTCAACGACTACGAAGTCGGCAAGCGCCACAACCTGCCGCTGCTGAACATCTTCGACAAGAACGCCGCCGTATTGCCAGCCTGCCAGGTGTTCAACCTGGACGGCACGCTGAACGACAGCATCGACGGCAAGATCCCGGCTGAATACGCCGGCCTCGACCGTTTTGAAGCGCGCAAGCAGATCGTCGCCGCGTTCGACGCCGCCGGCCTGCTGGTCAGCGTTGACGACCATGCCCTGAAAGTGCCGAAGGGCGACCGCTCCGGCACCGTGATCGAGCCGTGGCTGACCGACCAGTGGTACGTGTCCACCAAACCGCTGGCCGAGCCGGCGATTGCCGCCGTGGAAGACGGCCGTATCCAGTTCGTGCCCAAGCAATACGAAAACATGTACTTCTCTTGGATGCGTGACATCCAGGATTGGTGCATCAGCCGCCAACTGTGGTGGGGCCACCGCATTCCGGCCTGGTACGACGAGTCAGGCAAGGTCTATGTCGGCCGCGACGAAGCCGAAGTACGCGCCAAGCACAACCTGGGCGCGGACGTTGCGCTGCAACAGGACAACGACGTACTGGACACCTGGTTCAGCTCCGGCCTGTGGACGTTCTCCACCCTGGGCTGGCCGCAACAGACCGAATTCCTGAAGAAATTCCACTCCACCGACGTGCTGGTCACCGGTTTCGACATCATTTTCTTCTGGGTTGCCCGGATGATCATGCTGACCATGCACCTGGTCAAGAACGAAGACGGCACCCCGCAGGTACCGTTCAAGACCGTGTACGTCCACGGCCTGGTGCGCGATGGCCAGGGCCAGAAGATGTCCAAGTCCAAGGGCAACGTCCTCGACCCGCTGGACATCATCGACGGCATCGACCTGGAAACCCTGGTACAGAAACGCACCTCGGGCCTCATGCAGCCAAAACTGGCGAAGAAGATCGAGAAACAGACCCGCGACGAATTCGCCGACGGCATTGCCAGCTACGGCACCGACGCCCTGCGCTTCACTTTCTGCTCACTGGCGTCCACCGGCCGCGACATCAAGTTCGACATGGGCCGCGTCGAAGGCTATCGCAACTTCTGCAACAAGATCTGGAACGCCGCGCGCTACGTGCTGGATAAAGGCGAAGACTGCGGTCAGAACGGCGAAGCCGTCGAACTGAGCCTGGCCGACCGCTGGATCATCTCGCAGTTGCAACGCACCGAAGCCGAAGTGACCCGCCAGCTCGACCAGTTCCGTTTCGACCTGGCTGCCCAGGCCTTGTACGAGTTCATCTGGAACCAGTATTGCGACTGGTACCTGGAACTGTCCAAGCCGGTACTGTGGGACGAGAATGCACCGATCGAACGCCAGCGCGGTACCCGCCGCACCCTGGTACGCGTGCTGGAAGTGGCGCTGCGCCTGGCGCATCCGTTCATGCCGTTCATCACCGAAGAAATCTGGCAGCGACTCGCGCCGCTGGCCGGTATCCAAGGCAAGACCATCATGCTGCAACCTTGGCCAGTGGCCAATGAAGCGCGCATCGATGAGGCTGCCGAAAGCGATATCGAATGGCTCAAGACCTTGATGCTCGGCACGCGCAACATCCGCGCCGAGATGAACATCGGGCCGGGCAAGCCACTGGCGGTGTTCGTGAAGAACGCCAGTGCCGAAGACCAGCGTCGCCTCAGCGAAAACGATGCGCTGCTCAAGAAGCTGGCGAAGCTGGAGTCGATCACCGTATTGGCTGAAGGTGCAGAAGCGCCGTTGTCCGCCACCGCGCTGGTCGGCGACATGGAAGTGCTGGTGCCGATGGCCGGCCTGATCGACAAGGGCGCGGAACTGGCCCGTCTCGACAAGGAAATCGCACGCCTGCAAGGCGAAGTGCAGCGGGTGGGCGGCAAGCTGTCCAACGCGGCGTTCGTCGACAAGGCGCCGGCTGAAGTGATCGAGAAAGAGCGCGCCAAGCTGGCCGAGGCTGAACAGGCCCTGGGCAAATTGGCGGAGCAACATGCGCGGATTTCCAGCCTGTAAGGCTTGATTCCCGTGGAGAAAGAGACCTTCGGGTCTCTTTTTTTGCCTGGCGTTTCCCAATCCCTTGCTGGCAATACAGTCAATGTGGGAGGGGGCTTGCCCCCGATAGCGGTGGATCAGTCAACACAAGCCTGGCTGATAGATTCGCTATCGGGGGCAAGCCCCCTCCCACATTTGCCCGAGTTGAGCTCAGGATGTGTGACAATGCCCACCACTTTGAGCCAACACCAGAATCATCATGACCGCCCCCAGCACGCCCAAACCTCCGCGCAAGAAGCCTAAAACTGCCGCCACGGCCAAGCCCGTGGTGCCGCGTAAAGAGGCCACCCTGCACCCGCGCAACCGCCACCAGGGTCGTTACGACTTCCCGGCGCTGATCAAGACCACGCCGGAACTGGCGCAATTCGTGATCATCAACCCCTACGGCAAGGAAAGCATCGATTTCGCCAGCCCCGACGCCGTGCGGGTGTTCAACCGGGCGCTGCTCAAAGCCTTCTATGGTATCCAGCACTGGGATATCCCGGCGGATTACTTGTGCCCCCCCGTACCGGGGCGTGCGGACTATGTGCATTTCCTCGCCGACCTGTTGGCCAGCGTCAACGAAGGTGTGATCCCGCGTGGTGCGCCGGTCAAGGTGCTGGACATTGGCATGGGCGCCAACTGCGTCTACCCACTGATTGGCTACAGCGACTACCGCTGGCACTTCCTCGGTTCGGAGATTGATCCGACAGCCGTCGCAGCCGCCAAGGCCATCGTGCAGTCCAACGGGCTGAACAAGGTGATCCAACTGCGTCAGCAGACCAACCCCAAGCACATCCTGCTGGGCCTGCTGGAGCCGGGCGAGCGCTTTGACCTGACCATGTGCAACCCGCCGTTCCACGCGTCCATGGACGAGGCCACCAAGGGCAGTGAACGCAAATGGCGCGCCTTGGGCAAGGCCGATCCAAAACGCAAATTGCCGGTGTTGAACTTCGGCGGCCAATCGGCCGAGCTGTGGTGCGAAGGCGGCGAAGCGCGCTTTGTGACGCAACTGATCGCCGAAAGCGCGAATTTTGCCCACAAGGTGTTGTGGTTCAGCACCCTGGTATCAAAAGCATCGAACTTGCCCGCGATCGAAACGGCACTGAAAAAAGCCGGTGTGCTGGAAAGCCAGGTGGTGGAAATGTCCCAGGGCCAGAAGCAGAGCCGTTTCGTGGCCTGGACCTTCCAGACCAAGAACGAACAGCAGATCTGGCGCCAGCGCTGGGTGCGCTGACGCCAACCTGTAGGAGCGAGCTTGCTCGCGAAAAACGCCAAGACACCGCATTCATCCGGGATGGCCGCGTTATCGTTAACGGCCTTCGCGAGCAAGCTCGCTCCTACAGGTAAAAAATCGCAGGCAACAAAAAACCGTGCCCGGATCGCTCCGGAGCACGGTTTTTTTTTGCTGCGTCTTACTTGTTAACAGCGTCGGTCAGGCTTTTGGCCACAACCAGCTTGATAACTTTCTTGGCAGCGATTTCGATGGCAGCGCCAGTCGAAGGGTTACGGCCAGTACGGGCAGGACGCTCGGTCACTTTCAGCTTGCCGATACCTGGCAGAGTGATTTCGCCGCCGTTTTCCAGCTGATCAGCAACGATCTGGCCCAGTTGGTCCAGAGCTGCGCGCGCGGTGGTTTTTGGCGCGTCGATAGCTTCAGCGATATCAGCGATCAGTTGGTCTTTAGTCAAAGCCATTGTGGTGTTCCTTCCCTATCAAATTCATATGGATATTGCAGAGTGCAGTGTCAGCCGTCGAGCCCGACCGTCATGGCCTGGCACCCCCGGCTATAACCACGGAGATCGGGGTTATAGATGCTTGAAACGGGGATTGGTTCGACCTGACAGATGCTGAATGCACGCTTAACGCCGAGTCATGGCGTAAGACGGGGCAAAACTAGCACAGAGACGGGGAAATATCCGCTTCTACCTAGCCATTTGGTCAGCTTTATCGCTCTAAACCGTGAAAAAAAGGCATATACCCCGTCGGAGAGCATCCAAAACCCCTTCGACGCGTGTCTTGGCCAATGGGTGCGGTACACTGGGCAACTTTTCGGGGAGGCCAACCGCTCCCCGCTCAACCAGCCGAGAAGCCTATGCCGATCCGTCATTGCATCGTCCACCTGATCGACAAAAAACCCGACGGCACACCCGCAGTTCTCCACGCCCGCGACTCCGAGCTTGCCGAGTCGGCCGCTATCGAGAACATGCTTGCCGACCTCAACGAGAGCTACAACGCCAAACAAGGCAAGGCCTGGGGTTACTTCCATGCCGAGTCCGGCGCGCACCCGTTCAGTGGCTGGTTGAAGGACTATTTCGAAGGTGGCCAGGATTTCACTGCGTTCAGCCGCACCGCCGTCGAGCATCTGCAGAAGCTGATGGAAGAATCCAACCTCTCCACCGGTGGTCATGTGCTGTTTGCCCACTACCAGCAAGGCATGACCGACTACCTGGCCATCGCCCTGCTGCACCACAGCGAAGGCGTGGCGGTGACCGATGAGCTGGACGTGACCCCATCGCGCCACCTGGACCTGGGCCAGCTGCACCTGGCGGCGCGCATCAACGTCTCCGAGTGGCAGAACAACAAGCAATCCAAGCAGTACATCTCGTTTATCAAAGGCAAGAACGGCAAGAAGGTCTCGGAGTACTTCCGCGACTTTATCGGCTGCCAGGAAGGCGTCGACGGGCCGGGCGAAACCCGCACCCTGCTCAAGGCCTTCAGCGACTTCGTCGAAAGCGAAGACCTGCCGGACGAATCTGCCCGCGAAAAAACCAAGACCCTGGTGGATTACGCCAGCAGCCAGGCCAAGCTCGGCGAACCCATGGGCCTGGAAGAACTGTCGAGCTTGATCGATGAGGATCGGCCCAAGGCGTTCTACGACCATATCCGCAACAAGGATTACGGCCTGTCGCCGGAAATTCCCGCCGACAAGCGCACGCTCAACCAGTTCCGCCGCTTCACCGGCCGCGCCGAGGGCCTGTCCATCAGTTTTGAAGCGCACTTGCTGGGCGACAAGATCGAGTATGACGAAGCCGCCGGCACCTTGATCATCAAGGGCTTGCCGACCCAACTGACCGACCAGCTCAAGCGCCGTAACTGATGCTCGGCGGGGTCTTTAAAAAAGTCCTGCTGGTGTTGCTGGTGGTGGTCGTGATCCAGAACTGGGGCAAGGTCGAACGGCTGTTCAACCCGTCCCAGGTGGTCTCGGAGCAGACGCGGGCTTCGGCCCACGTTGTGCTGTATGCCACCCAATGGTGTGGCTACTGCAAGCAGATCCGCCGCTTCCTCGACCAGAAAGGCATTCCGTACCAGGCGCTCGATATCGAAAAGGACGCCCAGGCACGCCAGGCCTATGAAGCGTTGGGCGGCGGCGGGATTCCGTTCGTGGCGGTGAACGGCACGCTGATCCGCGAGTACAGCCCCGAGAAGATCATGGCCGCGCTGAAGTAATCAGCGCACCACGATCATTCGCCCCAGCAGGCTGTGCTGTTCGAAGCCCAATACCGCCTGCAACGCGTTCAGTACTGCCTGCGGGTCTTTGCTCGGGAAGCTGCCGCTGACCCGCTTGGCCCCCATCTCGTCGTTGAGCAGCACGATGCGGCCAGGGTAGTAACGGCCCAGGTCCTTGAGCACATCCGCCAGGGGCGCCTTGTAGTAGTTGAGCCAGCCGTCGCGCCAGGCCAGGCGCGATTCGCTGTCGACCGCGTGCAGGGGTTCTGCGACGCCTTCGGCGTAGGCCACTTGTTGCCCAGCCGTAAGAATTTGCTGCTGAGCCTGCCTGGAAGGTGTCACACCCACCCGTCCCGACAACACCGTGACCTGAGCCCCTGCCGCTTGCAGGCGCACTTCGAATTGCGTGCCCAGCACCCGCGCCTCACCACTGCCCGCCGCCACCACGAATGGCTCACCCGTGTGCGTCACGCTGAAAAAGCCTGCGCCGCGCCGCAGCTGGATATGCCGCTCGCCCTGGCTGAAATCCACGGCGATGGCGCTGTCGGCATCCAGGGTGACTTGGGACTGGTCGGCCAGGGTGACGGTCTTCACTTCCCCCGGCGCGCTCACATAATCGGCGCCAAAGTCATCGATCCAGCGCGACGGCTGCCAACCCGCGGCCATCGACACCATCACCAGCAGGCACGCGGCCGTGGCCAGCGCACCGGACCAGCGCACCACTCGCGAACGCCTGCTGGCGCTCATGGCATTGAGATAGCCCTGCAAGGCCAGGGCCTCTTCGTCGGCCAACAGGCGCGCCGGCACTTCGCTCAATTCCCACACCACCTGGGCCTGGGCATAGGCCTCCACATGCGCCGGGTCAGCCCGCAGCCAGCGGCTGAAGGTAGCCTGGTCGCCGCTGCTGGGCTGGTCGTGCAGCAGGCTCAGCCAGGCCAGTGCGGCGTGTTCCTGGTCGGGCGTGGGGGTGACGTTCACGGTGCTTTCCCTGGCGTGCGTGGAGGCGATGGCTCACGAAGGCTGGCTTTGCAGGCTTCGAGGGCACGCATCATATGTTTTTCCACCGCGCTTTGGGACAGCCCCATGGCCTTGGCGATGTCCGCGTACTTGCGGCCATGGATGCGGTTAAGCAGGAAAATATGCCGGGTGCGTTCCGGCAAACTGCGCAAGGCGGCCTCGACATGGCGCAGGTCGTTGCCCGCCTCCAATGCCGCCTGGGGTTCTGAACCCTGGTTATCCTGCTGCTCCGGCAGCCAGCCTTCGTTGCTGCGCACGCGGGCGCCTTCGCTGCGCAAGTGGTCGATGGCGATATTGCCGGCGCAGCGCAGCAAGTAGGTACTGAGCTCTTCAACCTGTACCAGGGGCCGGCGCCAGAAGCGCAGGAACAGGTCCTGCACCAGGTCGGCCGCCGTCGCGCGGCAACCCACGCGACGGCTGACCAGGGCTTCCATCTGCGAACGCTGGGACAGGAACACCTGTAGAAAATGTGCGCGCCCACCCGCCGCATCGGTGTGCGGGCTGTCCTGGGGTTCGGGTGGCGGGCTGATCATCATGGCGGGCTCAGAGCGTGGCGACGGCTGCAACGGGGCAGGCCAGCAGGCCGATGCCCGCCAGGTTCATGGCCAGCCTTGGCCGATACGGCAACAGCAACACCAGCAGTAATGCGCTGAGCATCAATACCGCGCACCACTGCACCAGGCCCTGGCCCCACCCCGCGATCACCACCGCAGGCCAAATCGACACCGTCAGCAGCAACCAGCCGGCGGCGCGTAACCCCAAGCGCCGACGCGGGGAGGGTTTGCTGTGCAGCAACTCGCCATGGTGACGATCGGTGGACAGGCACAACGCGGTGAACCCGGCGTAACACATCAGCAGAGCAACGAGCATTCAGTGCGCCTCCGGCTTGAGTTTGAGCGAAGGCACACCCTCGGCCTTGGATGGAAGCGCGGCACGGCGTTGCATCTTCCAGGCCGCCCAAGCCAGGAACACACCGCTGCCCAGGCACGTCAGGTCGAAGCCAGCCATGGCCCAATCGCCCCTGGCCAGGGACACCCCCAGGTGTTCGGAGGTGGTGATTGCGTTGAGCAAGGGTACGGCGACAAACAACAGCGCACCGACACTCAATTGCTCGACCCAGCCCTGGCGACCTCGACGCAACATGGCGTGCAACAGGCTCAGGCCCCAGGCAATAAAGAAGACCTGCACTTCCCAGGTGGAACGCTCGGCGACGCTCACCGGCAGCAAACGGTTAGCCCAGAAGAACGCGGCGATGGCGATCATCAGCCCGGACATGCTGGCGATGTTCAGCACCTCCACCAGTTTCAGCTCGAACGGCATCACGCCGCTTTTGACGTGCTTGAGCTGGCGTTTGCCCAGCCAGATCACCAGGCCGGAGCCAATCATGGCCGTGCCCGCCAGGCCGCAGATAAAGTACAACCAGCGCAGCACCGGGCCGGCGAAATGGCCCATGTGCAAGCCGTAGAAACTGCCGCCGATAACAGCGGGCAACGACGGCTCGCCACTGACACGCACCTGCTCTCCCGTGGTGCCGTTGAACGACACGATGCTGCCGAAGTCATGCACCACGCTGTCGGAACCGGCGCGGAACACATTCACCGACGCGTTCACGTCGCCGGGGTTATTCACCGCCACACGTCCGACATGACCGCCCGCCCATTGCTGCCGCGCCTGGACGTACATCGGTCCCAGGGGCAACAACTTACCTGGCTGGCCAAGGGCCGGCGCATTGTCGGTGGCCGGGAACACTTCGCTGAAGAACGCCCGGGTGTCGTCGCCATAAGAGGCCATGATCGGCGCCGGCATCACCATGCTCATGAAAATCACCAGGCTGCTGTAGGTGATCATCAGGTGAAAGGGCAACACCAACACGCCCACCGCGTTATGCCCATCGAGCCAGGAACGCTGGCCTTTGCGGGGGCGGAAGGTGAAGAAGTCCTTGAAGATTTTCTTGTGGGTGATGATGCCGGTGATCAAGGCGACAAACATCACCATCGCGGCAAAGGTCGACAGCCAGCGGCCCCACGGGTGAGGCATTTGCAACTGGAAGTGGAAGCGATAGAAGAATTCGCCGCCCATGCTTTCACGGACCTGCACCGGTTGACCGCTGACCGGGTCGAGGACTTTCTGGATAAAGTTGCCACGCTTGCCGGGGTCGACCTTGTCCTGCCACATCACCGACAAGCCGGGATCGCGGCTGTCGGGCAGGGTAATAAACCAGCGCGCAGCGGTAGGCGCCTGTCGCTCCAGATAGGCTTGCGCCACCGCGAGGCTGCGGGCGTCATCCACCCCATGCACCTGCACTTCAGGCTGCATCCAATGGGTGATCTCGTCTTTGAAATAGGACAAGGTGCCGGTCAGGAAAATCGCGAACAGCAGCCAGCCAAAGATCAACCCGACCCAGGTGTGCAACCAGGCCATGGCCTGGCGAAATCCCTCTTTCATGGGCGTGCCACCCACCAACCCGCGCCCGCCAGGGTGGCAAACAGGACGCAGGGCGCCATCACGCCCAGCCAGGCACGCCCGGCCGTGCGGCAGGCAAAGCACCACAGCACCGCCAGCAGATAGAACACAAACGAACTCATCATCCCCACGATCACCGCATCGGCACGGGACGTCGGCAGCCACAGCGCCAGGCAGATACTGGCCAGGGAAGCCATCAGATAACCGCCAACAACGGCGGCCAGCACCCGCGAGGTCACGGCGAGGCGATAGGAGACGGGCAGTGAGGTTTTGCTTTTCATGCGGGAGGCGCCAGGTTCGTCAGCGCGCAATATTAATGATAAATATTCTCATAAGCAAAACACAACGGATGAAACACCGGTGCGAGCGGATTGCCGAACCCCTTCCGGGGCCCTACAATGCGAACAATTCTTGTTCTCTAAAGCATGTCGATGCTTGCGGAGTGTTCACGTTGAGCCCGTCCCACACCGTCGAAGTCCTGTATCACGAGCATCATCACTGGCTCACCGGCTGGTTGCGACGCAAGCTCGGCTGCCCGCAAAGCGCGGCCGACCTGGCACAGGACACCTTTGTGCGCGTGCTGAGCGCGCGGGAAACCCCGACGCTGGTCGAACCGCGCGCCTTCCTCACCACCATCGCCAAGCGCGTGCTGTTCAACTTCTACCGCCGCCAGGACCTGGAGCGCGCCTACCTCGAGACGCTGGCACAGATGCCGGAACTGGTCGCGCCGTCGGAAGAAGAACGCGCCATCATCCTGCAAACCCTGTTGGAACTGGACCAACTGCTCGATGGCCTGCCCAACCGCGTCAAACGCGCATTCCTGCTGGCCCAGCTCGATGGCCTGACCTACGCGCAAATCGGCGCCGAACTGGGCATCTCCATCGCCACCGTCAAACGCCACCTGAATAAAGCCGCCATGCGCTGCTATTTCGCCCTATGAATTTCTCGACCCACATCGCCGAGCAAGCCGTGCACTGGTTGATGGAGATGCAGCAAGGCGCGCTCAGCCCGCGCCAGCAGGCGGCCTGGCAGCAATGGTTGAATGCCCACAGCGAACACCAACGGGCATGGGACCACATCCAGCGCGTCAACCAGCGCCTGCGCGACATGCCCTCGCCCCTGGCCCATGCGGCGTTGAACGCACCGAAATCCAGCAGCCGACGCCAGGCGCTGAAGCTGCTGTTGATCCTGGGTGCCGGCTCGGCTGCGGCCTGGAGCCTGCGCCAGCAACATATCCTGCCCCCCCTGAGCGCCGACTACCGTAGCCCCGTCGGCCAACGCCGCAAGGTGCAATTGGCCGACGGCAGCCAGTTGCAGCTCAATACCGGCAGCGCGGTGGATGTGCATTTCGATGGCCAGCAACGGCTGATCCGTCTGCTCGAAGGCGAGATCCTGCTGAACGGTGTCGCCGGCAACACACCGTTGCAGGTGCTCACCGGCCAGGGCCTGCTCAGCAGCCAGGCTGCTCGCCTGAATGTGCGCCAGTACAACGACCATACCCACATGGCAGTGTTCGAGGGCCGGGTCGAGGTGATGCCCAACCGCTACAGTGGCCTGCCGCTGACGGTCGAGGCCGCGCGCCAGGTGAATTTCACCCGCAAGGGTTGGGATACGCCACGCCCCACCGACGCCAACAGTGGCGCCTGGGCCGACGGCATGCTGGTGGCCGCGCATATGCGTCTGGAAGATTTCCTCGCCGAAGTGGGCCGTTACCGCCGAGGCCAGGTCAATTGCGATCCGCAAGTCGCCAACCTGCTGCTGTCCGGCAGCTATCCGTTGGACGACAGTGAACGCATTCTCGATCTGCTGGAGGTCAGCCTGCCGGTCAAGGTGCGGCGCTTTACCCGCTACTGGGTGACCGTTCAGGCACGCGCTTGAAGTATTGCGCGCAACCGTGAGCCGTTTTCCGCACCTCGCGTGACAGAGAAGGAAAGCCCCCTTGATCCTTCCTTCTCAGGACCGCTCTTCATGCCCCAGCAACCGCCCCTTCTCACCCGCACCTTGCGCCAACTGCTGCTAGGCGCCAGCCTCAGTTTTACCGCCCTGCCATCGGTAATGGCGGACGACACCAAGACCTATCAGATCGCGCCCGCCTCGCTGGAGACGGCGCTCAATCAATTTGGTCGCGAAGCCGGCGTGTTGATTTCCTTCGGTTCAGACGTCACAGCCGGCCTGCAGAGCCGTGGGCTGTCCGGCAACTACAGTGCCGCCGACGGGCTGCAAACACTGCTGGAAGGCACCGGCCTGCAAGCCCGCGCCGAAGGCGACAATGCCTACAGCCTGCAACCGGCCAATGCACCGACCACGTTGGAGCTCGGCACGTCCACTGTCGTCGGCGACTGGCTCGGCGACGCGGCGCAAGCCAATGTGTTCGAACACCCCGGCGCGCGTGACGTGATCCGCCGTGAGGCATTCGAACGCCAGGGCGCGACCCAGGCCAAGGACGTGCTCAACCGCATCCCCGGCGTCAATGCTCCGGACAATAACGGCACCGGTAGCCACGACATGGCGCTGAACTTCGGCATCCGCGGCCTCAACCCACGCCTGGCGTCACGCTCTACGGTATTGATGGACGGCATCCCCGTGCCGTTCGCGCCGTATGGCCAGCCGCAACTGTCGTTCGCGCCGATCAGCCTGGGCAACATGGACGCCGTGGACGTCGTACGCGGCGGCGGTGCGGTACGCTACGGCCCGCAGAACGTCGGCGGCGTGGTCAACTTCGTGACCCGTGCGATCCCGGATGCGCCCACCGTCAAAGGCGGCTTGCAGACCGAAACCAGCCCCTCCTCCAGCCACGATGGCTTCAAGAGCACCGCCAACCTGCTGGCCGGCGGCACCGCCGACAACGGCCTGGGCGGCGCGCTGCTGTACTCCGGTACCCGTGGCGGCGACTGGCGCGAAAACAGCAACACACGCATCGACGATCTGATCCTCAAGGGCAAATACCAGCTCGACGACGCCAACAGCTTCAATGCCATGGCGCAGTACTACGAAGGCCAGGCCGACATGCCTGGGGGCTTGAACGTCGCGGACTACAAGGCCGACCCGTATCAGTCGACCCGCCCCTACGACAAATTCTGGGGCCGCCGTACGATGTTCAACGTCGGCTATCGCTACGAGCAGGACCGCCGCGAGTTCACCGTCAACAGCTTCTTCACCAAGACCCTGCGCAGCGGCTACCTGGACCAGGGCACGTTCCTTTCGCTGTCGCCGCGCGAATATTGGGTACGCGGCCTGGAAACCCGCCTCGCCCAAGGCTTTGACCTGGGCCCCACCAGCCATGAAGTGGGCGTGGGCTATCGCTACATCAACGAAGCCGGGCATGAGTTGCGCTACCGCACGCCGATTTCCGCCAACAACCAGCAAATCCCCACCACTGACAGCCGCAACGACCGCGACACACGCGGCGGTACCGAAGCCAATGCATTCTTCGTCGATGATCGGATTGATATCGGCCGGTGGACCATCACCCCGGGCATTCGCTACGAGATGATCGAGTCCCAGCAGAGCAACAACCTGACCAACGTCAAATACAAAGGCGACTACAACACCGCCCTGCCGGCGCTCAATGTGCTGTATCACCTGACGGACGACTGGAACCTCTACGCCAACACCGAGGGCTCGTTCGGCAGTGTGCAGTACAGCCAGATGCCTAACCGCGTGACCAGCGGCGAAGTGAAACCGGAAAAAGCCCGCACCTGGGAACTCGGCACACGTTATGACAATGGCAGCCTGCGTGCGGAAATCGGCGCGTTCCTGATCAACTTCGACAACCAGTACGAAAGCAACCAGACCAACGATTCCGTGATCGCCCGTGGCCAAACCCGTCACCAGGGTATCGAGACCAGCATCAACTATGCCCTCGACGGCTTGAGCCCGGCGCTGGCCGGCTTCGATGTGTACGCCAGCTACGCCTACGTCGATGCAACCATCCGTGAAGACGGGCCGAACAAAGGCAACCGCGTGCCCTTCTCGTCCAAGCACAAAGGCACCCTGGGCGTGGGTTACACCGAAGGCCCGTGGAAACTCAACGTGGACAGCAGCTACCAAAGCAGCCAGTTCGCCGACAACGCCAACACCGAGGCCGAAACCGCCGACGGTGCCAATGGGCGCATCCCCGGCTACATGCTGCTCAGCAGCCGCGCGGCCTATGATTTCGGCCCGCAGCTGTCGGATTTGAATGTGGCGGTGGGCGTGAAGAACATCTTCAACAAGCAGTACTACACGCGCTCGTTCGACGATAACAACAAGGGCAAATACATCGGTGAGCCGCGCACGGTGTACCTACAGACCTCCATCGCGTTCTGACTGCTCGAGCGACAAACAGCCTGTGGCAAGCGGCGTGTGTTGTAGCCAGCAGGCTTGCTGTAGCGAACGGGCTTTGTTGTGGCGAGCGGGCTTTGTTGTGGCGAGCGGGCTTGCCCCGCGTTGGGCTGCGCAGCAGCCCCAATAAGAACGCTGCAGTGTGCCAGGTAGCTTCGGGGCTGTGTTTTGGGGCTGCTTCGCAGCCCAACGCGGGGCAAGCCCGCTCGCCACAACAAGCCCGCTCGCCACAGTAAACCCGCTCGCCACCCTGGTAATGCGCGCGCCTGATGGGCCGGCTCTAACTGCCCGCCAGGCAACTGGGCGTGCCTGCGACCAGGGCGTCGATGGCGCAGCGTGTTTTCGCCGGCATATGCGTGGCCGTGGGCCAAATCACATGGATCGGCGCGGGCTGGTCGCGGTAGCTCGGCAGGACCGCCTCCAGTTGCCCGCGCAGGACATAGTGCGCAATCAACCAACTCGGCAACCAGGCCAGGCCAACACCGGCGATAGCGGCATCGGCCACGGCCTGGAGGTCATCCATCATCAAGGGCGAAGCGACGCGCACACGGTGCGAGCGACCCTCGGCGTCATTCAACTCCCACTCCCGGCGCGGGGCACTGCAGCGGTAGGCGATACCGCGATGCCCGGCCAGATCCTCGATGCGCTCTATTGCCCCCACGCGCTGCAAATACGCCGGCGAGGCGGCAAGGCCGATGGCCTGCTCACCCAGGCGGCGGGCGCTGAGGCGATCGGTGTCGGGCAGCGCGCCGATGCGCACAGCCAGGTCGAAGCCTTCCTGGGCCACGTCGATCAGCCGGTCGGAGAAAGAAATCTCGATGTCCAACTCGGCAAATCGGTCCATCAGGCCCCAGAGTGCCGGCGCGGCGTAGTGGTGCCCGAACGCCAGTGGCAGGCTCGCCCTCAAGCGGCCGCGCGGCTGTTGCCGGCCGCTTTCCAGTACCGATTCGGCGGCCTCCAGTTCGGCCAGGGCGCGCAGGCAATGTTCGTAGTAAGCCTGGCCATCCTCGGTCAGGCGCTGGCGGCGGGTAGAGCGTTGCAACAGACAGGTTCCCAGGCGGGCCTCGAGGCGCGCCAGGCCTTTGCCGACGGCCGAGCGCGTGAGGTTGAGCCGTTCGGCGGCCTCGGTCAGGTTGCCGCTTTCGACAATCTGGAGAAACAGTTCAACGCCATCAAAACGCGGGGTGGCCATGGTGCAATTGTCGCCCTTGAGTCCCTTATAGAAAGAAAACTTATCACGAATAAAGAATCACATTCCCCTGAAAATAACGTGACACGTCATTCACAGGAGAATCCCATGCCACCCACCGCCACGTTAGCGGCCGTCAGCCCACCGCGCACCGCCAGGAATGGCCTGGCACTCACCGCCGTATGCCTGGTCGCGCTGATGTTCGGCCTGGAAATTTCCAGCGTGCCGGTCATCCTGCCCACCCTGGAACAACAACTGGGCACCGGCTTCCAGGATGCCCAATGGATCATGAACGCCTACACCCTGGCCTGCACCAGCGTGCTGATGGCCGCCGGCACCCTGGCTGACCGCTTTGGGCGCCGACGCATGCTGGTGCTGTGCCTGTGGTTGTTTGGGCTGGCGTCGTTGGCCTGTGGGCTGGCCGAGGATGCGTCGCTGCTGATCACCGCGCGGTTTGTCCAGGGCATCGGCGCAGGTGCGATGATGATTTGCCAGTTCGCCATCCTCTCGCACCTGTTCCGCGAACCCGCGGCGCGGGCACGGGCCTTTGCGATATGGGGGGTGATTGCCGGCGTGGGCCTGGGCTTCGGGCCGATGATCGGCGCATTGATCCTGGCGATGGCGGATTGGCGTTGGGTGTTCCTCGTGCATGTGCCGCTCACCCTGTTCACCTTGGTGCTGCTGCGCATCAGCGTGCAGGAGTCCCGCGACCCGGCCGCCCATCGCCTGGACATCGCCGGCATGCTCACCTTGACCCTGTCGGTGTTTGCCCTGGTGTACTTCATCACCCAAGGCAGCGAGCACGGCTTCGGCACACCCGCCATGCTCGGCTGGGCGGCTTTGTCGGGGCTCGGTTTGCTGCTGTTCATCACGGTCGAGCTTCGCAGTGCGCACCCGATGTTCGACTTCTCGGTGTTCCGCATCCAGCGTTTCAACGGCGCGTTGATGGGCTCAATCGGCATGAACTTCAGCTTCTGGCCGTTCATGATCTACTTGCCGTTGTACTTCCAGGCGGGCCTGGGTTACGACACCTTGACCACCGGCGCCGCGCTGCTCGCCTACACCCTGCCGACCTTGCTGGTACCGCCGTTGGCCGAGCCCCTGGCCCTGCGTTATGGCGCCGAACGTATTATTCCGCTGGGCCTGGGCCTGATGGCCGCAGGCTTCCTGGCCATGGCCGCGGTCAACGCGGCCGAGCACCCACGTATCGGGCTGGTGCTGCTCAGTTGCGTGATCGCCGGCGTGGGCCTGGCGCTGACCAACTCGCCCACCACCAACACCACCACCGGTTCGGTGTCGGCCGACCGGGCGGGCATGGCCTCGGGCATCGACCTCAGTGCACGGCTGATCACCCTGGCCCTCAACATCGCGCTGATGGGGCTGGTGCTGTTGCTGGGGATCAGCCATCGACTGGCCGAGGTGTTGCCTGCAACCACGGCAATGGATTGGCCGGCTATCAGCCAACACATCGCCGCAGGAAAGTTGCAGTCGACGGGGCTGGCATTCAACGATGCCCAGGCGGCCCTGCGCCACGGCGCCGGTTGGACGATGTTGTTTGCCGGGTTGGGGGCTGGTGGGCTGGCGATGCTGAGCCGGTATTTTTTCCGACGCGGCGGCTAAACGAAAACGGGCCTGCAGATGCAGGCCCGTTTGTAGGAGGATGAAAAAACGGTCAGCCGTTGATGACAGCGTTTTCGTTTTCCAGGAATTCCTGTTCCAGCGCGTCTTCATTCACTTTGTTGATTGGCTGGTTTTTAGCGGCAGCGCGGGGCTTGCCTTGCAGTTTGCCGAACAAATGTTCCAACGCATGATCCAGTTTGGTCGCTGCACCGTCGATCGCCTGCTCCAGGGTATCGGCCTTATGCAGTACCGAAAGCGGTTGATGGCCCTTTGGCCGTGCTTCCAGGCGGCAACTTAAATCGTGGGGACCGGGCTTGTCGCCGTTCTCATCCCGCAGGTAGACCTCAACGCGGGTCAGGTCCTCTTCATAACGTTCGAGCGTGCTTTCAATGGTATTACGTACCCACTCCTCCAGTCGGATGCTGCTTTCAATATGGTTATCGCTATTGACTTGGATTTGCATAGTTCTTCCCTTATTTCAGCTAGCTCGCGAGAGATCACAAACTGCAACACCGGGGTGGTGAAACCATGACCTCTTGATTACACAATTGAGCACTCAGAAGAACATTTCAAGCCCTTTGCAAAGATAAATCCTACATTACAAATTAACCCTGACTACGAGCAAAAACGCTGGTAGGGTGGGGAGTTAGTTACATCTTCTTACTTCCCCGCGATCGTTATAATTGCCCCTCTCCCCATGGGTGCAATCCGCGAAAAATCCCCCCCAGTATCGAACGTGTTCGTCGTGGTGATTGGGCTGATTGCGCTGTCTGCGATCATTTTCTCTGTATTGCCCTGAAACGACGCACAGCACGCCAGCACAACATAGCACAACGGCGGGAAGGGCTTGTTTGCGCTGACGGTGGTTCAGCCGAGTATTCATTGGCTGATCCACCGTCATCCGGAGCAAGCCCCCTCCCACATTCTGATTTCAACGCCTGGGAGGTCGCTGTACGGCACGCCCCTTGCTGTATGGCTGATGAGGCAAACGGATGTTGTGAAACCTCAGCGACGGAGTGGCCGGTGGTCAGGCAACGCGAACTAATCCAGACGCCGGTCGTCAATGACTGCATGTTCTTATCAGGCGGTAACGCACCATGGACAACCCTTTTCAGATCATCACCGACACGTTCACCCCTCAATACCGGGTCAACCTGAGCATCCAGCGGCTGGATGGCAGCATCATGCTCACCCTCTCCAACGAGAAGGGGGTGGTGGCCAAGCGCATGATCAGCGCCGAACAACGCAACGACCCGCAACGGCTCAAACGCCTGGTGCAAAGCATCCAGTTCGGCATTGCCATCGAGCAGGGCCATAGCGCCATGGAAATCCTGGCGGTGATGACGGACGGGGACAGTCACAAACTATTGCAGCGACCGCCCACCCGTGCCCTGCCTTTCAGCATCGGGCTTTAAAGCTCGCCCTTCTCGGTTTCCAGGTTCGCCTCGCCCTTGCGACGCGGGCCTTCGACCTTCACCGAAGGGAACGCCGACGAGGCATAGCGCACCACCAGGATCGAGAACGCCAGCAGCAGAATCCCGCCGCACAGGTAGATGATGCCGATGTCCGGCGGGTTGTGGTGGGACACGTTGGAGATCAACAGGCGCGTCAGCGCGGTGATCGCCACGTAGATCAGGAAACGCACCGGCATGTGGTTGGTCTTGAAATAAATCCCGACCATGGCCCCCAATTCCAGGTAGATGAACAGCAGCAAGATGTCATCGATCTTGATGTGCCCGTTCTCCAGCATCCCCAGGAACTCCATCACCGCCGCCCAGGCGGTCACCGCACCAATGGCGAACAACGCCAGGTAGTGGAACGACTCGACAAACAGATTACCCAGGGACTCGGCCAGCCCATGGACGTTCTGGCGTAGCTTTTCGGCCCAGTTGAATTTCACGATGATACTTCCTTAGGTCGGTTCGACCGGATAATGCGGTTTGGACATGACGGTTGTTCTGCATGCAGAAAAAAGGCCAGGGTAGGCATGAGATGATGGCGGGATGACATGAGGCACGTCATTCGAAAACGGATTTATCAAGGCCATTGAGGACGGTAAACCCTGGGATGTTTCCAGCGAAATCCCGGCAGGTGGTCAGAAATCTCAGTTGTAGCAATCTCCCACTTAGCAGCTACATTGAAAATCCTGCTATCCAAACCCGCGCGTTTGGCATATGCTTTTCGCTGTATATAGATACAGTAGTAGCAAAAGACAACTATCGTGAAGGCATGTGAGGTGGTGAATGGCCGTCGAAGTGGTATACCGCAGCAGCCGAGATCTGGAGCGTTTGTTCATGGATAAAGCCGAAGCTGACCGTCATGACAAGATGCTTGAACTCGCCGAGTTGCTAGCAGAAGTGTTGCAAAAAGCCGTGCCGTCCCTGAGTGAGCAGCAGGTTGAAGAGGCCGGGATCTACATGGCGAAGAACCGCGATGTATTTGCCAAGGCGTTCAAGAGCCAGCCGGACGCGTTGTCCGAGTTGCTCAACGCCGCGGCGGAATAAAGCCCGAATTGAACAGGCCCTGAATCATCGATTCAGGGCCTTTTTAATGCCTGGTTATTGGTAGAGCAGGCGCTCGGCCAATTCGTCCGCCACCCGTGCCGGGGAGCGTTTTTCGGCCTGGGCGTGGGCGAATATTTCGGTCAAGCGCGTGCCGATGTTCGACAGGTGTGCGGTGATGGTCGGCAGCTCCGCGCCGCTGTGCTTGAGGGCAACGTAGATCAGGCCGCCGGAGTTGATCACGTAGTCCGGGGCATAGAGGATGCCGCGCCCTTCCAACTGGTCGGCCACTTGCAGGTTGGTCAGTTGTGCGCTGGCGGAGCCGGCCACGGCGGCGCAGCGCAGTTGGCCGACGCTGGTGCGGTTGAACACAGCGCCGAGGCCGCAGGGCGCGAGGATGTCGCAGGGCGTGCTGAGCAAGGCGTCGTTGGCAATGGGGTGCGCGCCGAGTTGCTCCATGGCCAGTTGCACCTTGCCGTGGTCGATGTCGCTGACCAGCAGTTCGGCGCCAGCGGCGTGCAGTTGTTCAGCCAGGGCGAACCCGACATTGCCCAGGCCCTGGATCGCCACGCGCAAGCCCTCAAGGTTGTCGCTGCCCAGGCGCGCCATGGCAGTGGTGCGAATGCCGGCGAACACCCCCATGGCAGCATGGGGCGCAGGGTCGCCGGCCGCCGTGGTGCTGGTGACGAAGCGGGTGTGTTGGGCAATGCAGTCCATGTCGGCCACCGACGTGCCGCTGTCGATGGCGGTGAGGTAGCGGCCATTGAGTTGCTCGATGCACCGGCCGAAGGCTTCGAACAGCGCCGCCCGGCTTTCCACATGGGCGGGGCGCTGGATCACGGCCGTGCCGCCGCCCACCGGCAACCCGGCCAGGGCGGCCTTGTAGCTCATGCCTTGGGCCAGGCGCGCGGCATCGGCGACGGCCGTTTCGTGATCGGGGTAGGCAAGGTAGCGACAGCCGCCCAAAGCGGGTCCCAGGCGGCTGTTGTGGATGGCGATGACCGCCTTCAACCCCGTCACCGGGTCAATGCTCAGGTGCAGCGATTCAAGGCGGTAGCTGTGCATGAGAGCAAACATCGTCGAGCTCCCGAATCACGTCTGGTGTCGCCAAGTATAGGCTTGCGGTAGAAAACTGCCGAAGTGCACTGGAATAAGCCGCCCGGTTTTGCAGGCCCTGCGACATAAGCAGATAGGATCCTTCTCAAGCCACTGGACGAAAATTCACAGCAAGGCTAAAACGGAGGCATCCGTCGGAGAACGCAATGAAGCCGCGCCAAGCTTTTTTCGCCTGCCTGGAACGTTCACCCCCCGCGCTGTTTGAAGCAGCACTGTGGATTGCTGCCGAACATGACCCGGCGGTGCAGCCGTTGGTGATCCTGCAGGACCTGATCTCGCTGGAACAACAGGTGAATGTGGGCATGCCCATGCTACCGGCGGATGAGCTCGGTCAACCGCTGCTGCGGCGCATGAATGACCTGGGGTTCGCCCAGGACGAATTCACCCCGCTGCGCCCCGCTGCTGCCTTGCTGGACAAGGTGCTGCAACGCAAGCGCG
This sequence comes from Pseudomonas sp. G11, assembly GCF_029457515.1. Classification (NCBI taxonomy): domain Bacteria; kingdom Pseudomonadati; phylum Pseudomonadota; class Gammaproteobacteria; order Pseudomonadales; family Pseudomonadaceae; genus Pseudomonas; species Pseudomonas sp. G11. The sequence continues at coordinate 1,480,820 of NZ_CP120377.1, read as the reverse complement.
GGCAACCGTTGGCCATGGGCCTGATCGCGATGGAGCTGGCGCGGCGCCTGAATATTCCCATGGTCGGCGTCAACTTCCCCGGCCACTTCCTGCTGCGAGTCCCCGGCGCCGATCACCTGCTCGATCCGTGCGGCGGTCGGCGCCTCTACCCCAATGATTGCCGCGAGCTGCTGCAACGCCAATATGGCCCCAACCTCAAGTTGCAATCAGACCACCTGCACACCGCCGAACCCCGTTCGATCCTGCAACGCCTGTCACGCAACCTGCGCCAACTGCACCTCTCCAATGACGATCCGCTGGCGGCCCTGGTCGACGCCGAACGCGTGCTGGAACTGGGCAATGCCAGCGCCGCCGACTACCTGGCGCGCGCCAGCCTGTACCAACGCCTGGACTGCCCCAGCGCCGAACGCTTCGACCTGGAACATGCGCTGCTGCTCAGCGAAGACCCGATCCAGCGCCTGCGCCTGACCGAGCGGCTGGGGCACCTGCCCCCCAACTCCGTGGTGCATTGAACACCCTCTTTCCAGGAACACACCGTCCTGTGGCGAGCGGGCTTGCCCCGCGTTGGGCTGCGCAGCAGCCCCAATAAGAGCGCTGCAGTGTGCCAGGCAGCTCCGGGACTGTGTTTTGGGGCTGCTGCGCAGCCCAACGCGGGGCAAGCCCTAATGCCGTTCAGTTAAGGTTTTTTTGTAGGAGCGAGCTTGCTCGCGAAGAACTCACAGACGCCGCGTTCATTCAGGAAACACGCGTTATCGTTGACGTTTTTCGCGAGCAAGCTCGCTCCTACAGAAGGCGATGTCCGCTTAACTGAACGGCATTAGGGCAAGCCCGCTCGCCACAACAAGCCCGCTCGCCACAGTGATATTGCTCGCTGTAAATGCAGTATCGGGCTGGCTATCAGTGATTTAGGGGCCACCAGTGCTCTGTACAAGTCTCAAGCGTCATGGAGTATCAGGTTGGTTCGCCGGATGCGCCTGCACAAACGCCGGATGTTGCTCCGCCAACGCCGCCACTCGCCCGATGCGCGGGTACGCCGCCAGCGGGACCTTGAAACGCTGCGCCGCGTACAACTGCGGGATCAAGAACACATCCGCCAGCCCCGGCTGCTCGCCAAAGCAAAAACCCTGATCGCCAATCAACTGCTCGACGGCAGCCAGGCCCTGGCTGATCCAATGACCGATCCATTCCAGCACTTGAGCCTCATCATGCCCCCACTGGCGCAGCAGGTTCTGGGTACTGGAGTTGTGCAGCGGGTGGATATCGCAGCCGATGATCGAAGCCACCCCGCGCGCATGGGCACGGGTCGCCAGGTCCTGCGCCAGCAGCGGCACCTGTGGATAACGTTCCTCCAGGTACTCGATGATCGCCAGGGATTGAATCAACAGCTCGCCGTCATCCGTGCGCAAGGCCGGCACACGGCCTTGCGGGTTGATCGCCAGGTACGCGGGCTGGTGATTGGCACCGCCAGGCGGCACCAGCAGGTTGACCGGTACAGCGCTGTAATCCAGGCCCTTGAGGGCCAGGGCAATACGCACCCGGTACGATGCGGTGGAGCGGTAGTAGGTATAAAGTTCCATTGCCCTGCCCTCCTAGCGCGCCGCAACCACGGTGCCACGGCATTCGCCAAACCCGATGGACGCAAAGCCTTCGCGGCTGCAGCGGGCGCGCAGGATGACTTCGTCGCCGTCCTCGAGGAATCGGCGCACTTCGCCGGAAGGCAGTTCGACCCCTTTCTTACCGCCCTCGGTCATCTCCAGCAGGCTGCCGAACTGCCCGGCTTCGGGCCCAGACAACGTGCCCGAACCGAACAGGTCACCGGCCTGCAACTGGCAGCCGTTGACGCTGTGGTGCGCCACCAATTGCGCGACGGTCCAGTACATATGCAGGGTGTTGCTCAGGGCCAGGCGATGGGCTGGCAGGTTGTGTTCGCGCATCGCGGCCGTGGTCAGCAGCACTTCCAGTTCGATATCGAAGGCGCCCGCCGCCTGGTCGCGTTGATCCAATAGGTACGGCAACGGTTGCGGGTCACCCTCAGGCCGCGCCGGTTGTGCCTTGCGAAACGGCTCCAGGGCTTCGGCCGTGATCACCCAGGGCGAGATGCTGGTGATAAAGCTCTTGGACAGGAACGGCCCCAGCGGCTGGTATTCCCAGGCCTGGATATCCCGCGCCGACCAGTCGTTGAGCAGGCAGAAACCGGCGATGTGGTCTGCCGCATCGCCAATGGCAATCGAATCGCCCATCGCATTGCCCTGGCCGATCCAGATACCCAGCTCCAACTCATAATCCAGGCGCGCGCAGGGACCGAATGTCGGCTCGGCCTGGCCGGCTGGCAAGGTCTGGCCTTTGGGACGACGCACGTCGGTGCCGGAGGGGCGAATGGTCGAGGCGCGGCCGTGATAACCAATCGGCACGTACTTGTAGTTGGGCAGCAAGGGGTTGTCGGGGCGGAACAATTTGCCGACATTCTGCGCATGCTCAATGCCGACGTAGAAGTCGGTGTAGTCGTTGATCTTCGCCGGCAAGTGCATCTGGCAATCGGCGACGCGGTGTAGCACTTGGGCCTCACGCGCTTGCAGCGGGCTGCCCTCCCCCAGTAATTCCAACAGGCGCTCGCGCAGGGCCATGCGCGGGCCACGGCCCAGTTCGAAGAAGGCATTCAACTGTCCGCCGGTGGTGGCATCGACGGCGCGAAGCGCTTCGCCGTCAAACGCATCGCGCACGGCCAGCAGGTCGAGAATACAGTCGCCAATCGCCACGCCACTGCGCGGTGCCGAGCCATGGATACTGAACACGCCCAGCGGCAGGTTTTGCAGGGGGAAGTCGCGGTGACCATTGGCACTGGCGACCCAGCTGCGGGCAAGCGTTGGTTGCGTCATGGGTTATCTCCGGTTCGGGTTGAAGGTGGCGGGCAGCGAGGCCCAGCACGCGTCATAAGCGGGTTGCAGTTGCGGGCATTCCAGGGCGAACTGGGTCGGGCGCAGCACTTGGCTGGTCTCGAACATAAAGGCCATGGTGTTATCGATCTTGTGGGGCGCCAGCTCGACATTGATGGCCTTGGTGCAGGTCTCGCCATCCGGGCCGTGGGCGCTCATGCAGCTGTGCAGCGATGCACCGCCGGGCAGGAAACCGTCGGCCTTGGCATCGTAGACGCCCTGGATCAGGCCCATGTATTCGTTCATCAGGTTGCGGTGGAACCACGGTGGCCGGAAGGTGTTCTCGGCCACCATCCAGCGCGGTGGGAAGATCACAAAGTCGAGGTTGGCCAAGCCATGCACACTGGTGGGCGAGGTCAATACGGTGAAGATCGACGGGTCGGGGTGATCGAAGCTCACGGTGCCGATCGTGTTGAAGCGACGCAGATCGTATTTGTACGGCACATTGTTACCGTGCCAGGCCACCACGTTCAGCGGCGAGTGGTCCAGCTCGCAGGCCCACAGTTCACCGAGGAATTTCTGCACCAGGGTGGTGGGCTGCTTGAGGTCTTCGTAATGGGCGACGGGGCTCAGGAAGTCGCGGGGATTGGCCAGGCCATTGCTGCCAATCGGCCCCAGGTCCGGCAGGCGCAGCGGTGCGCCATGGTTCTCGGCGACGTAGCCACGCGCTTGCGCATCCAGCAATTCGACGCGGAACTTCAGGCCGCGCGGCAGTACGACGATTTCCAGCGGCTCGACCTCCAGCACCCCCAGTTCGGTGGCGATACGCAAGCGGCCCTGCTCAGGCACGATCAACAGCTCGCCGTCGGCGTTGAAGAACACGCGCTCCATCGATCGGTTGGCGCGGTAGTGGTAGATGCTGATGCCCGCCGGTTTTTCCGACGCGCAATTGGCGACCATGCCGACAAGTCCCTCGATAAAATCCGTCGGCTCGCTCGGCAGCTCCAGCGGGTTCCAGCGCAGGCGATTGGGCGTGACCGCCCCCAGCGGGCCACCGGCCAATTGCCGCTCCAGCTTGACGAACGCCGGGTGGTTGGCCGACGGCTGGATGCGGTACAGCCAGGTACGGCGCGCTTCGCTGCGCACCATGGTGAAGGCCGTGCCGGAAAACAGTTCGGTGTAGAGACCGTAGGGCGCTTTTTGCGGGGAGTTCTGGCCGACGGGCAGCGCGCCGGGTAGGGCTTCGCTGGCGAATTCATTGCCGAAGCCCGAGAGGTATTCGAGGTTCATGGATCATCCTCTAGCGGAAGTTGTTTTTATCGTAATCCAGTTACGCATAACGTAATTTGATCACTGCCGACCGTCAAGCTATAAAGACGCCCACTCATCTCTCGGATTCCCGCCCCTCCATGGAAAAGCCCCGCGACACCGGTAAACAGAAAGTCCGCTCGGCCGAAGTGGGCACCGATATCCTCAAGGCCCTGGCCGAACTGTCGCCCTCCACCTCGCTGTCGCGCCTGGCCGAACATGTGCAGATGCCGGCGAGCAAGGTGCACCGCTATCTCCAGGCGTTGATCGCCTCCGGTTTTGCCGAACAGAACACCGCCACCAACCATTACGGCCTGGGCCGCGAAGCCTTGCGCGTGGGCCTGGCCGCCCTGGGCAGTATGGACGTGTTGAAAGTCGGCGCCCTGCCCCTGGCCGAACTGCGCGACGAATTGAATGAAACCTGCTTCCTGGCGGTGTGGGGCAACCAGGGCGCGACCGTGGTGCAGATCGAGCCGGCGGTGCGCGCCGTGACGGTGGTGACGCAACTGGGCTCGGTACTGCCGCTGCTCAGCTCGTCCACCGGGCTGGTGTTCAGTGCCTTCCTGCCGTCGCGGGAAACCGTCGAATTGCGTGAACGCGAGATCGAGGCTGGCATCGCCCATGCCCTGGCCGACGACCAGGCTTATGCCCTCACCTGCGAACAGATCCGCCAGCGCGGCCTGCACTTTGTGCATGGCCTGCTGATGCCGGGGGTGGATGCATTGTCGGCGCCGGTGTTCAACGCGGTTGGCCAGGTGGCTGCAGTGATGACCGTGGTCGGCCCCACCTCACTGTTCCACGCCGACGAAGATGGCCCGGCGGCGCAGCGCTTGCTGGCGGCGACCCGGGCCGTGAGTTGGCGGATGGGCTACCAGCCCTGAGCTAGTCGTGCCACTGGGCCAGGGCAAGTGCCAGGCGGTTCTCGAGGGTGCGGATGGGGGCTGCGTCGCTGATGTAGTTATTGCTGATCATTGAAAACACCAGGCGCCGTCCCTCACTGTCGGTAATGTATCCGCTCAGTGATGACACACCGCCCATGGAGCCGGTCTTGGCGTGCAGGTTGTTTTCGGCGGCGGTGCCCCGCAGGCGATAACGCAGGCTGCCGCCGGTCATGCGCTCGGCATTGCCGGCAATCGGCAAGGCGTTGTACCAGGCGTCGAACCAGGATTGTTTCGAAGCGGCCAGCAACAGGTCGGTGAGATTTTGCGCCGACACCAGGTTGCGCCGCGACAAACCGGAGCCATCCACCTGGCTGAGCGTCGCCGGGTCCATGCCCTGGCGCTGCATAAACGCCGCGACTGCCGCCACGCCCGCCACCGCCGTGCCCGCATTGGAGGTTTTGCGGCCCATGGCCTTGAGCAGGGCTTCGGACATGTTGTTGTTCGAAAGCTTGAGCAGCGGCGTGATCAAATCTTGCAACGGCGCCGATCGATGCTCCGCCAACAGCGTCGCCGTCGCTGGGCTCACGCCCCCGAACACACGAGGGCCTAACACCTGGATACCCTGCTGCGCCAGCGCCTGCTCAAACAGATTGGCCACCAGTTGCGTCGGTTCCCACACACTCACCCACTGCCGGCTTTGCTTTCCCGGCGCCAGTGCACCGCTGAGTTGCAGCAGGTTGGTGCCGTGCTGGCGAGTGATGGCGTAGTTGTTGCCCGCGCCGCTCACCGCACGATTGCTGAGTTGCACATAGTCGGTGGCCGGGCTGATCGACACACTCACCGGCTGGCCGGCACTGAGCGGCGCCTTGGCGGTGACCAGCAAGGTGCCGGCATCAAAATCCGTATCGGGTGACACCGTCAGCGCCGAAATCTGCGCACCGTAGTAGGTGCTTTCGTCGTCCTGGGCCCAGTCGACGCCGAGGCGCTCGGTATCGAACCAGGTGTCATCGAACACCAAGTCACCCGATACCTGACGCACACCTTGGCTGGCCAACTGCGCGGCCAGGGCCTGGTAGTCGGCGAACTGCGTTGTCGGGTCACCCAGGCCACGCAGGTACAGGTTGCCGATCAGGCGCTCGCCCTGGCGGCGGCCGTCGCTCAACAGTTGCGTGGAAAACCGGTAGTCCGGCCCGAGCACGTCCATCGCCGCCGCCGTGGTCAGCAGCTTGAGGTTGGACGCGGGAACCAAGCGCGTGCGCGGATTGTGCTGGTAGAGCGTGGTGCCGCTGCGGGCATCGCGCACCATGACGGAAACCGTGGAGCCGTTCAGGGCAGGATCGGCCAGCAGGTGATCGAGTGTTGATGGTGTGGAAGGCGGCGAAACACTCGCACAGCCCCCCAGTAAAAAACTCACGTACAGCAGGTGTAGCCATCGCCCAAAGTGCATCAGTACTGTGTTCCGCAAAGCCATTAGTGGCCGCAACGCTAACAGCTCCGTACTCCTGTGGCGAGCGGGCCTGTTGTGGCGAGTTGGCTTGCCACAACAAGCCTGCTAGCCATAACAAGCCTGCTAACCCCAACAAACCCGCCAGGCTTTAGAACTCCAGGGTGCTGGACACCGACACCTGCCGCGCATCACCTATCGACACGAAGTAGCGGCTGGCCGCCGAGGTGTAGTAGGTGCGGTCGAACAGGTTCTTCACGTTGAACTGGAACTTGACCTTCTGCCCGTCGATCTTGGTGTCATAGGTGGCAAACGCGTCGGCCACGGTGTAGCCCGGCAAATCGAAGTCGTTGGCGGCATCGCCTGCGCGCTCGCCGACGTAGCGCGCTCCGGTCCCCACCCGCAACTGGTCGCCACCGAAAATAGTGCCGAAGTCATAGGCCACCGACAACGAACCGGTGTGCCTGGCCACGTTTTGCAGGCGGTTGCCTTGCAGCGTCGGGTCGTTGTCCTTGACGTCTTCGGCGTCGGTGAAGGCATAGCTGCCGATCAGGCTCCACTTGTCGGTCAACTGGCCGCTGGCGTCCAGTTCCAGGCCACGGGAACGCACTTGCCCGGCAATGCTGTAGATCGTGTTGGCACCGGAGCCCACCGACACCAGCACATTGCGCTTGTCGATGTTGAACAACGCCACGCTGGCAGTCACGCGCCCAGGTATGTCGAGCTTGGCCCCCAGTTCCCAGGACTTGGATTCCTCCGGCGTGAGGTCGCCGGTCAACGTGCTGCCATCGGCCAAGGCGGCGATGGTGGAGTTGGGTTTGAACGACTCGGTGTAGCTGCCGTAGAACGACAGCTCATCAGTGTAGCGATACACCAGGCCGGCCCGCGGCACCCAGGCCTGGCCATTGCCATCGGTGTTGGCCTTGAACGGCACGCCCTTGCCGGCGTATTGGTCATACATCTGGTAGCGCACACCGCCCACTAGAATCCACTGGTCGGTCAGGTGAATGGCGTCCTGGAAGAACAGCGAGTCGCTGCGCAACAGGTCGGTCTGGGCACTGTCGGCGGCGCTGACGGTGGTGCCCGCGACTTCGTTGCCATACACCGGGTTGTTGTAGTTGAACGTGCCGCGCGAGTTCTGGCGGATCAGGTCGGCGCGGTAGATCTTGCGGTATTCGTCATCCAGGCCGAACACCAGGTCATGCTGCATGCCCAGCACGTTCACCTTGCCTTCCAGGCTGGCCGTGGTGAAACGGTCGGTGGTGATCGCGCCCCGGGTGCCGTCCATTCTGCGGGTCAGGGTGCCATCGTCATTCACTGCGCTGACGCGCACTTGGCTGGCGTCGTAGGTTTCACGGTTCCAGCTGTAGCCGAAATGCGCCTTCCAGTCGTCGTTGAGGTCGTGGTCGGCCTCGAAACGGTACAGGTCGGAACGGCCCTCCATGTTGTTGAACGGTTCGTCCAGGCGCCGCGTGGAGGGGATGTCCAGTGGGTGGTTGGACTTGTCGATCGCGGTGCCACGGTCGAACGGCGAGAGGAATTCACGGTGCTCGTAGGCGAACAGCAGCTTGGTGGTGTCGCCGTACCAGGCCAGGGACGGCGCCACCAGCGATTCGCGGTGGGTGCCGAAGTTGCGCCAGTAGTCTTCGTCTTCATGGTCGACGATCAAGCGATAAGCGAGGCCCGAATCACCGATGGGGCCGGTGGTATCGAGGTTGCCACCGCTGCCGTTCTTGCCATCGCCAAAGGTGGAACCGCGCACGGTCAGAGCGGTGGATTGGCTCAGCTCGGGCTTTTTGCTGACGATATTGACCACGCCGCCCGGGTCCTGGATGCCGTACAGCAGCGACGATGGCCCCTTGAGCACTTCAACGCGTTCTGCCGTGGCGTTCAGCGCGCGGCCCTGCACCACCGGCATGCCGTCTTGCATGATCGAGCCGTTACGGTTGTCGCCAAAGCCACGCAGCATTACCGCGTCCTGGGTGCTGGCCAGGGTGTTGGCCTGGGTGATGCCGCTGATATTGGCCAGGGCGTCATCCAGGTTGCGCGGGGTCTGGTCGCGCAACACTTGGGCGGGTACGACGTTGACGGTCTGCGGGGTTTCCAGCAGCAAAGCATGGGAGCGCATCACCGAACTGGTGGGCGGAGGCTGGTAGCTGGTGCTGTCCTGGGCCTGGCCGACACCGCTGATGGTGGTCGCGCCGAGGTTCACCGCACCGTCGGTGGGCAGCGGTTCCAGGGCCAGGGTGCGCGCGTCGATCTGGCGGAAGGTCAAGCCGGAGCCGCCCAGCAAGCGTTGCAGGGCCTGGGTGGCGCTCATCGGCCCACTGACCGCCGGGGCGTTGAGACCATAGGGGGCTTCATCGGTGTAGATCACGCTGATGCCGGTCACCCGGCTGAAATCGCTCAGCGCCTGGGGCAGCGGCTTGGCGGCCTGGGCAAAGTTGAACTGGGCGCTTTGCTGCTCCTGCGCCTGCGCCACGCTCAAGGGCAGCAATGCCAGCCCAGACACCGTCAATACCGAGGCTCCCAGCCACTGTTTTACCCAACCGCCCGCCGTCGACTTCATGCTGTGAGAACCCGTGTAGAAAACGCTGTTAATGCGAATAGATCGCAGTTTCAAGCACTACACGGATGGGCTGTCGAAAAACCTCACATTTATTTGCAGATATTTTTTATTTATTGCGCCTGAATGCGGAAACCCATGCGTGGGAAATGCACATGCACGGTGCCAGCGCGTTCATCGGTACGCCGCAGGATCAGCTCTTCGCGCCCGACAAACCGCAGCTCGCCGGCCACCGGGTCAACGCCATAATCCGTGGCGCTGATCGTCACCGGCTGCCCGGCCTTGAAACCATTCAGGTCGTCGAACAGTTCATCGGGTAGCGCGGCTGGCGTGGCGTTTCGCGCCACCTCCAAGGCGTGCTCGGCAGTCATCTCACTGGCGGTGCCATGACCAACGCTCAGCACCCGCTCCAGCCAGGCCGCGACAGCGGGGTACGCATCCACCAGCGGCGCCGTCACCGTCGAGCCTTTGAGGAACCACAGCGGATGGGCCAGGGCGAAGTCGGCAATCGAAGGCTCACCGAACAGGAAATCCCCCACCGAGTGCTGCAACTGCTGCTCAATGCGACCGGCCAGCGCCGGCCATTGATGCAAGGCCACCTCCAAGGACACCCGCGCCGCACTGCCACCGCTGAACAGTTTGCTGCGGTCGTCCACCAGCACCTGGAGCAGGTGCGGCGGCACCTTGGCAAACTTGACCGCCAAGGATTCAGGCTGGAACACCAGCGCCACGGCATGGGCGAATACCACCGAATCCGCCCAGGCCGCAAAGCCCTGGGTGACCAGTTCCAGGCCCTGGGGAAACAGCGTCGGTGCCGCTTTTTCCTGCTCCAGGCGGCGGGCGATCAAGGCGGTGTCGCAGTAAATATCGGCGCCGACCTGCAACACCGGCGTCTTGCGATAGCCCCCGGTCAAGGCGGTCAGATCAGGCTTGGGCATCACCGGCGAGATAAGCACCGAGCGCCACGACAACCCCTTGAACCCCAGGAGCAGGCGGGCTTTTTCAGCAAAGGGGGACTGCGGGTAGTGGTGCAGGATCAACTCAGACATGCCAGGCTCCGCTCAATGGAATGAACCGCTAGCTTAGCCCGCAAAACCGTACGTGGGGACGATGGGAACCCATCAGTCAAATCAATGAACCACTCGCGGCCAGGCACTCCTTGGCACTTTTTTTCAGCTTCTTGATCAGCCGTTCCTGGCGCAGCGCCTCGCCCTTGCTCGCGCACTGCTCGGTGTAGACCAACGCCACGGCGGGGCTGGACAAAAAGAACCGCGCGCCCTTGCCGCTTTGATGAGAAGCAAAGCGGCGCACCGGGTCGTTGCTGATGCCGCAATAGAGTGAGCCATTGGCGGCACGCACCAGGTACACGAACCAGGGTTTGGCTTGAGTGGGAGTCATCACGAATCGATTTCGGCAAACCAGAAGAGCGCTGATCTTATCAACGACCGGCCTGGAATGCCTTCAAGCCTTTGAGCGCCTGGGCGCGCACCGCGTTTTTCAATGCCGGCGACCAGCCCAGCAACAGCCCCTTGAGGCCCAGGGCCTGGCGCGACCAACGCCACAGGTCGAAATGGTCGTGGTGCTCGCAGATCTTGCCGTCGCGAAACACAAACCGCGCGCCGATGTCGTTGACCACGGTATTGCCGGTCGCGCTGAACAGGTAAGTCGCCACCCAATGCGCGCTGCCGGTGCGCTCATCGCTGCGCACATGGTCGAACGTCAGGGAAAAGTCCTTGGCCCGCGTGGTGAGCATGCGCCACATATCCCCGGCATCACGCCCACGCAACTCGCCGAACGCCGGGTCGCTGAAGACCACATCGTCGGTGTAGCAGGCGGCCATGGCTTCGGCATCCAGGCGCTGGAAGGCGCTGTAGAACTCGGTGATCAGGGCGTTATGGGCATCACTCATGGGCGGGGTCCTTTGGCGTCAGAAGAGTTGACGCACGATAAGCCGGTCGCGCCGCCAAGGCTACTGTCATTCACTGTGCAAATGAGTGGGCTTGCTTAATGCCAGTCAGTCAAGGAGGAACACTGTAACTGTGGCAAGCGGGCTTGTCGTGGCGAGCGGGCTTGCCCTAATGCCGTTCAGTTAAGGCTTTTTTGTAGGAGCGAGCTTGCTCGCGAAGAACTCACAGGCGCCGCGTTGATTCAGGAAACACGCGTGATCGTTGACGTTTTTCGCGAGCAAGCTCGCTCCTACAAGAAGGCGATGTACGCTTAACTGAACGGCATTAGGGCTTGCCCCGCGTTGGGCTGCGCAGCAGCCCCAAAACCTCAGGCCGCGGTCCATCTGAAACAGCGCGGTGATCTTAGTGGGGCTGCTTCGCAGCCCAACGCGGGGCAAGCCCGCTCGCCACAGCTAGCCCGCTCGCCAGGGGATACTGTTTGTCCGTTCTATCTCGCTTGCCTGGCCAACCTCAGGGCACCATCCCACTGCTGCGGGCGTAGGCGAACAAATCCACGTCAGTGGAAATACACAACCGGTTCATCGCGGTGCTTTTCTGCTTGCTGATCGTCGAGATACTCCGGTTGACCCGCGCGGCGATCTGGCTGACGGTCATGCCGCTGGCGAGCATGCGCACCACCTCGCGCTCCTTGCCGGACAATTGCGGCACGGCTTGCTGATCCCCGGTACCCGCCTCCACCAGTTGCTGACGCAGGCATTCGCTGATGAACGTCTTGCCGGTGCTGATCGATTGAATGGCTTGAGGCAACTCCCTGGCCGATGCACTTTTAGCAATGATGGCCCGGGCGCCGTGGGCGAAGGACGTGCGCAATGTCGCGACGTTGGCGAACATGGTGACCAGAATCACCGGGAGCTCGGGGTGCTTGCGATGCATCAGGCTCAGCAGGCTATAACCATCGGCCTGCTGGTTACCCGGCATGGCGAAATCAGTCACCACGATATCGCAGGGTGTGCTGTCGATCAGCGCCAGCAATTGATCGGGCCCGTCGGCCTCGCCCACCACTTTGCAGCGACCGTTGGCTTCAATCACCACTTTTTGGCCGATACGTACAATCGGATGGTCGTCGGCAATAATTACTCGAAGCATTAGAACCACCATGATGGCAACTTGATTCGGGCAAAAATAGCGCCGGATGCAACCCGCAACAACCGGCAAAAACAGCAGCAGCAGCAGGTGGCCCAGCAATCTATGAGAGCAAGATTTTCACCTACAAAACAAAAAGAACACGGCTACAGAAAAAACCTACGCAAACCTTAATAAAAGTCCTACACATCAACACTAAAGAGCTTTCAGATATTCCACATAACGAACCAAGTCTTGCCGTAACCCAAACAACGCCCTGGCATGCAACGCCACCCCATCACGCGTCACAGCGCTGATCAACTGGATGCCGCGCGCCTCCAGCGGAGTGCCCCCCAGGAACGCCACGCTTCCGATCAGGCGGTGCAAGTGCTGTGCTGTCTGGTCCGCATCCACATGCGCCATGGCATGGGACAAGGCTTGCAAATCCTGGCGTACCTCCTGCACCAGGCTGGCCAGCATCCCATCCAGCACTTGCGCACTACCAAACAGTTGCACCAGCCTGGCGCGCGTCGGCCAATCCTCTTCTCGGGTGCGCGGCACGTCTGTCACCAGTGGGGTGCCGTCCGCCAACCAATACAGCAAGACATTGCGCAGTTGACCGAACGTCAGGGGCTTGATCAGCCAGGCATTGATGCCCGCGTCCAGGCATTGGTGGACTTCATTCGGCCCAAGGTTGGAGGTCAAGGCAACGATCGGTACGGGCTCGGCCATCGACTCACGCTCTCGACGGCGCACTTCACGGGCCAAGGCATAACCATTCATGACCGGCATCTGGCAGTCCGTGAGGATCAGGTCGAACGGTTGCCCATCGAGCGCGGCAAGCGCGGCCTGGCCATCACCGCAGGTCTCGCAGCCCAACCCCAACTGCTGCAGCATCGCGCTCATCATCATGCGATAGGCAGGATGGTCGTCGACTACCAGCACTGTGCAATCCTGCCAATGGGCAGGCGAGGCATTTGACGGCAGCGGATCATCCCCAGCGCCGTCGACTGGGCGAATGTCCGATGACATGACTACCTCGACTTACCGCAATGCGCGGGCCTGGATGGAACGCCCCTACAAAACAGGCATAGATCGGCGGCAGTGGCCCGCACGCCTATATCGGCAAGGCGAGCCATCCTGTTGAGAATCTTTTTTACTAATCAGAGGGAAGAAAATATTTGAAGCGAGGCGTGCCGGCGATACAACAACTACGAAAAGTTAATAAAACCTACACATAGACAAGCCCGTTCCGACATCAGTTATTGCACGTGCGCAAGATCCACTCACTCTCGTAATTGTTGTATTTGCGCCAACATCGACGACCGATAAATTGCGCCGCATCCCACGGAGAGGGACGACCAGCCATCACGCCGGTCGCTGAAAACCAGACGGCATCTCCTGTTTTCCTGCCGTCAGCAAGCCTTGCACCGGAACTTCAAAACATGAAAAAGCCCCTAGCAGCACTCGCCACTCTCGTCATGCTCGCCACCTCAGGTGCTGCGGTTGCCGCCAGCAGTGTGGACCTGACCGTCACTGGCCTGATCACCCCGACGGCTTGCACGCCATCCTTGTCCGCTAATGGCGTCGTCGATCACGGCAAGATTTCGGCCAAGGACCTCAGCCCGACCAATTGGACCCGTCTCCCTACATCCGTCTTGAAACTGACCATCGGCTGCGACGCCCATACCTTGTTCGCGGTCCAGGCAACCGATAACCGGGCAGGCTCGGCCAACTACTCGAATAGTTTCGGCCTGGGCTTCGTCAACGGTACGCAAAAACTCGGCCAGTACGATCTGGAGTATGGGAACCCTGTCAACGGCGACGGCGGCCCCCTCTACCCGATTCTCTCGAGGGATGGCGGCCTGACCTGGATGAACAATGAAGAAGCCATCACCAGTCCTTTGGAGCTGCTGGGGTTTCGTGACAGGCCAACCGGTCGAGAGGGCCCTATCCCCCTCAAAAACGTCACTGCAGACCTGATGGTCACTACCTTTATCAACGCCACCAACAGTTGGGACATGGGCCAGGAAGAGGTTGAAATCGACGGCCTCGCCACGCTTGAAGTCAAGTACCTGTAGCCCGCCGGCATGAAGCGTACCGCCCTCCTCCCAGCCCTGCATGGGAGCCCCCTATCGACGGTTGCGCCACACTGCCAGCGGCCGGCTTGCAGATGGTTCCCGTCTTCAATCAGGACGATTACCCATGGATAGATTCACCTCAGGCCTCGTGGCCAGCCTGCTGATTGCCTGCGCACCCACGACTTTCGCGGCCAGCAGCACCAGTTTGAGTGTCGGCGGGACCATCACGCCCAGTTCCTGCACACCGACGTTGTCCAGCGGCGGCATCGTCGACCACGGCAAGCTGACGGTAAAGGACCTCAACCCAGAGCAGCCCACCCGCCTGCCAACCGGCGAGTTGCTGCTGGAAGTCAATTGCGAGGCGGCCACCTTCTTCACCCTGACCACCGTCGACAACCGCGCCGGGACGTCGGCCATTCACCCCGCCAGCCATGGCCTGGGCACCATCAACGACGACCAAATGCTGGGCAGCGCCGCCTTCAGCCTGTTCGACGCGGTGGCCGACACTCAACCGGTGCACGCCATCATGTCCAGCAACGGCGGCAGCAGTTGGCGGATCTCGTCATACCTGGGCCATGCCGGTATCACAGCTTTTGCTGCCCCGGCAGACCTCTATACGCCCATCGCCATCAAGGTGCTGAACGCCCGCTTGAGCGCCTTCACCACCCTGGTACCGGCCAAGGACCTGCCCCTGGTGGACGAAGTGCCCATCGATGGCAGCGCCACCCTTCAAGTGAAGTACCTGTAATTCCCTGACCCTGATCCCCTCTACCAAGAATATTCCTCATCATGAAGACCACACTTAAAAGCCTGATCACCTGTTGCTTGCTCGGCAGTCTTGCACCTGCATTCGCCGCCTCCACTGTCGACCTGAGCGTCAAGGGGTTGATCACCCCCAGCTCCTGCACACCCAGCCTATCGGCGGGTGGGCAGATCGATTACGGCAAGGTGGCGGCGAAAGACCTGAACCAGACCTCAACAACAAAGCTGGCAGAGAACCGGTTACTGCTGAAAATCGACTGCGAGGGCCCGACCGCCATGGCGTTCAAGCTCATCGACAATCAGCCGGATACCAGCAGTAATTATTGGTATTTGGGGCTGGGCCTGACACCGGCCCAAGAGAAGATCGGCCTGGTCCGTGTCTTCTTTGAAAACTCCACGACCGATAACCAAACCGTACACATCAGCGAGTCGGAAGACGGTGGCAAAACCTGGAGCCGTAACAATGGCCAAGGGTTTTATATCGGCGACTCAATGCATGCCCCCAGCAATCCGACCGACCCGACACAGCCTATCCCCAGCACGCACTTTGCGACCGACTTGAAGATCTATGCGGAGATTGCCCGTGCCGACGGCCTGACCCTGACAGAAGAAGTCGCCTTCCGGGCCAGCGGTACCGTTGAAGTCCATTACCTCTAAAACCCCACAGGGATTTTGCCCGATGAATCGACCTATCCACTGTTTGGCACTTACCTTGCTCGCCTTGCACCTGACGCCCTCCTTCGCCAGATCCGCCGTGGACTTGGATATAGCCGGTCGCATCACGCCCCAGGCCTGCTCGGTTTCGCTGTCTGACAGCGGCCTGGTCGATTACGGCAAGATCCCGGCACGCACGCTGAACCTGACTGACTTCACCGTGCTGCCCAACCAGCAAATGGGGCTGAGCATCAGTTGCGAAGGCCCAACCCTGTTTGCCCTCACAGGCATCGACAACCAGGGCAATTCGTCCCCGGACCCGCAGGTGTTCTACGGCTTGGGCATGAACATCCATGCGCCGAGCGAACGCCTGGGGCACGTCAGTTTGTCACTGCGCGGCCCAGTGGGGGACAACGCCACCTTGCAGACCCTGACCTCGGCGGACAATGGCGCCACCTGGACACCCGAGCCCCACGCCTACCCACGCAAACTCATGGCATTCGCCCCGGCCGGCGTGCTGTTGCCCGGGCCCTTGCGCCAACTGGTGGCGAGTCTGCGGGTGGACACGTCCATCAGCCCGGCCAACACCCTGACCCTGAAAGAAGAAGTCCCCCTCGACGGTTCGATCACCCTGGACCTCAAGTACCTCTAATCCTCGCGAGTAATGACGATGTACAGCTCTTTATCAACCTGGCATTGGATCGGCCTTACCCTTGGCCTCTTGTGCGTTGCCACCGCCAGCCTGGCCGATGGCATGGTGCCGGACACGTCGGTGGTGCTCGTCTATGAAGCAGATGGCGAAGCCTCTGTGTCAGTGAGCAACACCGATAACAAAGTGGCCCTGATGCACGTGACCCTCGAGAACATCCCCGAGGACCCCGAAACCCTGTTGTTCGTCACCCCGCCCCTGAGCCGGGTCGAAGCGTCCAAAAGCCAGTTGGTGCGTTTCATCCTGCAAAGCCAGGAGCCGTTGAAGACCCAGCGCCTCAAGCGGGTGATTTTCGAAGGCATGCCTGCCCAGCAGGACCCCAACCGGGCCGGGCGCGCCCAAGTGGGTGTGACCGTGCGCCAGAACCTGCCGGTGATCATTCACCCCAAAGGCCTGGCGCGTAACCGCGAGCCTTGGCTGGGCCTGACCTGGCATTTGGACAATGACCAACTGAGCGTGCGTAACCCCACGCCGTACGTGGTACGCCTGGCCCAGGAGCTGCAATTGCTGCCTGGCAACGGCTCGGCCATGTTGCCGCGCACCTACGTGTTGCCAGGCGAAACACTGACGGTGACGACCAATGGCGCGGCAGCCACCACCGTACGCCTGCAACCGGCCACGGTATATGGCTTTGCAGTACCGGCTCACGACGCCGCGATCAGCCTGTAACTCAGCGCCGCCCAGGGACGTAACGGCGCCAATAAAAACGAAGTGGCCACCCCTAAGGCCACCAGGAAACGACCTGCAGCGATAGGAAATCGTGGCGGTTTTTCCATCCTATGAGTGCACTTGTGTGAACACAGTCATGAACATCCGTGACGGCAAAGCCGTGCCCGGCATTTCACCACGCCGGGCATTTATCCCATTGTTCCTGGGGCAGATACTGCTGTCGAACGCCGCCTGGGCGGACACCCCATCAACGGCCAGCGCCTTCGACCCGCAGACGTTGCGTCAGCGGGGAATCGACCCCGAGCTTGCCAGCCTGTTGATGCAGGCACCGCGGTTCGCCCCAGGGCGCCATGCGCTCAGCCTGAGCGTCAACGGCCAGCGCCGTGGCCGCGTGGACGTGAGCTTCGATCAGCACGGCGCGCTGTGCTTCGACCCACCGTTGCTCGACGCCGGCCAGTTGGTTATGCCGTCAACCGGCCCGGCAGAGGAAAGCAGCTGCTACGGCTTCCTCCAGGACTACCCACAAACCGTGATCGATGCCGACCCGGCCAGCCTGAGCCTGGCCCTGGTGGTACCGACCCAGGCGCTGCGTCCGCTGACGCAGGACATTTCCGGTTATTCAACCGGCGGTTTTGCCGCGCTGATCAATTACGACATCACCGGGCTATACAGCCAATACAGCGACGACACCAGCCGTTTTGCCTCGGCCAATACCGAGGTCGGTTTCAATGCGGGCGACTGGATCGTACGCAGTCGCCAGGTACAAACCTGGCAAGACCGTGTCTCGCGCACCACCCACCTGGACGCCTACGCCCAACGCACCTTCGCCAGTCAACAGGCGGTGCTGCAGGCCGGGCAGATCAACCTCTACAACCCGGTACTCGCCGGCGCGCAAATCACCGGCGTACAAGTGCTCAATGAACAGGCCCTGCAAGAGCAGAACCAGGGCGCGACGATCAACGGCATCGCCAATGGGCCGGCGCAGGTCGAAGTTCGCCAGAACGGCACCTTGATCCACTCCACCGTGGTGCCCGCCGGACCCTTTTCGTTGAGCAATGTGCCGCGCCTGAACGGGCGCTCCGACGTTGAAGTGACCGTCAAGGAAGCCACCGGCGAGGAACGCCGCTTCACCGTACCCGCGGCCATGCTTGGCCTGGACCTGCCTGCGCCCGGCTACTCGGTGGCCGCCGGGCGGGTACGTAGCATAGGCGATGGCCAGGCCGCCGAGCCGTGGGTGGTGAGCGCCGGCTGGAGTGCATCACTCCATCCGCAAGTCAGCTTCGGCAGCGGCGTACTGGCGGCCGAAGATTATCGTTCGGCGGGCCTGAGCCTGGGGTTGTTGCCCTGGCAGGACAGCCAGGTGCAAGTGGCCGTGGTGGGCGCAGAGGCGACGCGCCGAATCCGCGAGCGCGGTGTGCAGACCGACCTGTCCTGGTCGCAGAAGTTGAACGAGCGCTGGGCGGTCAGCGCCGCCAACTCCTGGCGCACTGAGGGGTACCGCGACCTGACCGAGTCGACGTACGTCACCGACACCGAGCCACAGCAACGCTCACGCTACCGCGACCAGCAAAGCGCCACGGTTTCCTGGTCCCACCCAGGGTGGGGTGCGTTCAGTGCGGGCATGTCCCGGTCGTCTTCGTTCCAGGGCGACAGCAGCAGCCGTGCCCTGGCGTCGTGGGGCACCCAGGTACGCGGTGTGTCCGTTTCCGCCACGGCCGAATGGCAAGTCAGTGGCCGCCAGCACAATGACAACAGCCTGTACCTGAATCTCAGCGTGCCGCTTGGGGACAGTCGCCGTGGCCGGGCATGGGTGCGCAACTCGGGGGGTGAACACCGCACCGGGCTGGGCCTCAACGAACAGATCAATGAGCAGTTGGCTTACCGGGTCGCCGTGGAACACGACACCCGCGACCGTGAGGTGGAGTCGTCCCTCGGCCTTTCTGCCTTGCCGTATTACAGCCAGCTGGATTTCAACTACACCCGCTCCGATGCCGAGCGCTCAAGCTACCAGGGCGGTGCCCGTGGCGCAGTGGTCATGCATGGCGGCGGGGTGACGTTCTCGCCCTACCCGGTGCGCGACACCTTCGCCGTGGTGTCGGTGGGCGAGATGGCCGGCGTGCAGGTGAGTACCCCCAGTGGCCCGGTATGGACCGACTGGCAAGGCCACGCCGTGGCGTCCCAGCTCAGCCCCTATGGCCGTAGCCCGGTGGAAGTCCAAACCCGTTCATTGCCGCGCAATGCCGACATCAGCAATGGACTGGCCGTGGTATCGGCGGGGCGCGGCGCGGTAGACCGGGTTGAATTCGGCGTATCGCTGACCCGTCGCGCACTGCTGACCCTGGACCGACCCGTGCCCCGTGGCGCAGCGGTGACCACCGAAGACGGCGAGTTCATCACGCTGGTCCAGGAAAACAACCAGGTATTTATCCCCAACGTGCTCGACACCCGCACGCTGTGGATCAAGGCCCCCGGCCAGCCACGCTGCCACTTGCGCTTTGAACTGCCCGCCAAGGCCGACCCCCACGTGTACTACGAAACCGCCCCGGCGCGCTGCCAGACTCCTTGAGGACACCATCATGAACCTTCACTACGCCCTGGCCGCCTTGGCGCTCCTGGCCGGCACCGTCCACGCACAGGACGACTGCCGCCTGGACCTCAGCCAGTCGCGCCTGGATTTCGGCTTGATGAAACGCGCCAGCGGCCCCGCATCTGCGCCAGAGCGATTGCTCGGCGAACGCCGTCTGTCGCTGACCTTGAACTGCCCGCAACCCAGTGACATGCGCCTGTTTTACCGCGCCCTGGCCGCCGGTACCGAGCGCTTGCGCTTCACCGAAGGCGGCAGCTACCGCGTGCAGGTGCGGGACGGGGTGCTGGATGGCCGGGCCGTGGAACTCGGCCTGCTGCCAGGGCAAGACCAGGCGCCAGCGGCGGTCGCCTCGACGCTGACGTGGCGGGCTGACCACGGCATCGTGCCGATGTACAACGGCCAGCCCGCAACCGGCAGCAGTTTTTCCGTGCAACTGGACGTCAGCGCCTGGGCCCTCGATGCAGCCACTCATGTGCGCGACGCCGTCACTTGGGAAACGGAGGGGCTGGTGGACGCGCCCGCATCGGGCCGTTCACGGGCGTTGCATCTGCAAGCCAGCTTCGCCCCGGCCGCCTGCACGCCAACCCTGTCCAACAGCGGGACAGTGGATTTTGGCAAGTTATCGATCGGCGACCTGAACAACGACAGGGATACGCCCCTGCCCTCCCGACCGCTGACCCTCACCGTCGCGTGTGACGGGCCTACGCCTTTTGCCTTGGTGATGCACGACAACCGAAGCGGCTCAGCCACCGGCGGCGTCGACGAGACCGCCTACGGCCTGGGCCATGACGCGCGCGGGCAGAAAATCGGCCGTTACGCGCTGACCGTCGACCCGGCCCTGGTCACCGCCGACAGCCTGCCCCAAATGTACCGTACCGACTCCACCACCAGCGGCAACGCCTGGAGCGGCGCCAGCGCCACCCCCATCGCCTTGGGTGCCCGCAGCTTGCTGGGCTTTACCGCGACCGCCGGCAGCACGGAGGGGCCCAACGCCCTGCAGAACCTGAGCGCGCTGCTGACCCTGAACGCCGTGATCGCGCCACTCGTAGACCTGGACCTCAGCGGCGAAATCGAACTCGACGGTTCAGCCACCCTGGAAATCATCTACTTCTAAGTGCCACAGGAATCCTCATGTTCAATCGCTATTTGCTCCTCACGACGCTATTGCTCAACTCACTGGCGCAGGCCGCCTCCACTGTTGACCTGGGCGTCAGCGGCCAGCTCACCCCCAGTGCCTGTGAACCCAGCCTGTCCAATGGTGGCGTGTATGACGTAGGCAAGATCGCCGCCAAGGACCTGAACGCCCATCAACCCACCCGGCTGCCGCCTCATAGCCTGAAATTGGCGATCGACTGCCAGGCGTCGACCCTGCTGGCCCTGGAACCCCGGGATAACCGACAGGGCTCCAGTTATTCCGGTGATCAAAGCCATTCGTTCGGCCTGGGCTTGATCAACGACAACCAAAGGCTGGGCGCCTTGAATTTGAGCCTCGATTCAGCCGTGGCCGACGGCGTCGAGATGTACACGCTCATCTCAAG
Source organism: Pseudomonas sp. G11 (assembly GCF_029457515.1). NCBI lineage: Bacteria > Pseudomonadati > Pseudomonadota > Gammaproteobacteria > Pseudomonadales > Pseudomonadaceae > Pseudomonas > Pseudomonas sp. G11. The sequence continues at coordinate 1,459,719 of NZ_CP120377.1, read as the reverse complement.
CGGCCCTACTACATGGGCGCCGTCGACAATTCTGTCACCACACGCCCTGAGCGCGTTCACCCCCATCAGGAACGTGACCGTCCCGGCGCCGGTACAACAACTGAGCGCCCTCTTGTCGATCCAGCCGATCATCGCCCCGACCGACACGTTGTTGCTGACAAAAGAAGCGCCTATAGACGGCTCCGTGACCCTGACCGTGAAGTACTTATAGGAGTTAAACCATGAAAACGTTACTGCTCGCCCTAACCGCCGTTGCGTGGCTGGCCCCTGTATCGACGGCCCAGGCCGCCTCCACCGTCGACTTGCGCGTGACAGGCCTGATCACCCCCATGGCCTGCACCCCGGTGTTTTCCGGCGGTGGGTTGGTCGAATTCGGCAAGATATCCCAACAAGACCTCAACCAGGCCACAGGCACCCGGCTGCCGCTCAAGTCCCTGACGCTGACCGTCAGTTGCAATGCACCCGGCCGCTACGCCTTGCGCATGCGCGACAACCGCGAAGGTTCGGCCCACGTCAACAGCGAGATCTATTACGGGCTGGGGTACGACAACAGTGGCAACAAGGTCGGGGTCTACTCCCTCAAGTTCGACCCGAAGCAGACCGTGGCCAGCCCATTGCCACAGGTGTTCGGCACCGAATCCACCACCGGCGGCGCGGCCTGGCGCACGGCCAATCAAAACCCGATCGACATCGGCGCCAGAAGCCTGTTGGGGTTCACCGACATCGAGGGCAGCACCGACGGCCCGGCCGCCATCCAAACCCTGACCAGCACGCTGACCCTGGAGGCGGTGATCAATGCCAAGCAGAACCTGGACCTGAGCACCGACATCCCCCTGGACGGTTCCGCGACCCTGGAGGTGGTGTATCTCTAGACGGCTTCGCTGCTGACACCCACGTATTTCGCCCGCCCCGCACCGAGACCGGCGACGACGGCGCCCAGGCCGAGGACCGCGAACACCCAGCCGGTGGCAGCCCAGCCGCCGGTCCAATCGTGTATCAGCCCCACCGCGAGCGGGCCGGCGGATGCCAGGGTGTAGCCGACGCCCTGGGCCATGCTCGACAGGTTCGCGGCCACATGGGAATCCCGTGAGCGCAGCACGATCAAGGTCAACGCCAGGCTGAACGTCCCGCCCTGGCCCAGCCCCAACAGAATGGCCCAGCCCCACAGCCCGTCGAGTGGCGCATACAGGCAGCCGAACAGGCCGCCGAGGGTCAGCAGCATCACCACCACAATGGCCAGGCGCTGATCCTTACCGCGCGTGGCCAGCCAGGGCGCGGCCAGTGAACTGAACAATTGCACGATGATGGAGCCGGACAGCGCCAACCCGGCTTCGGTGGCACTCAAGCCACGGCCGATCAGGATCGACGGCAGCCAGCCAAACACGATGTACGCCAGGGACGATTGCAGGCCCATGTACAAGGTCACCTGCCAGGCCAGCGGGTCGCGCAGCAAGCCTTTGACCTGATAGGCGACCTGGTGGGCACTCTGCTTCTGGCCGACCTGGGGCCACCAGAACAACGCCGCCACCAGCGCCGGCACAATCCAGAAGCCCAGGCCGAAGGTCCAGCGATCGCCGAAATAATGACTGAGGGGCACCGTTGCACCTGCCGCCAGCGCTGCCCCCAGGCACAGGGCCATGGTGTAGACCCCGGTCATGGCGCCGGCCTGCCTGGCGAAATCACGCTTGACGATGCCCGGCAGCAATACGCCGATGATGCCGATACTCGCGCCCGCGACCAGGCTGCCGACGAACAGACCCACTTCGCCAAAAGCACTGCGCAGGAGGATGCCGGCGGCCAAGGTCAGCAAAATCCCCAGCACCACGCGCTCGGCGCCAAAACGCCGGGCCAGGATCGGCGCCATGGGTGCGAACAGGCCCAGGCACAGCACCGGCAAGGTGGTAAGCAAACCGGCCCTGGCCGCCGACAACCCCAGGCTGCTGGAAACGTCTGCCAGCAACGGCGCCATGCTCGACAGCGCCGGGCGCAAATTCAAGGCCACCAGGATCAGGCCCAACAGCAACAGCCACGGGCGATTCACCACCGGGTGGCGGTGTTGCACCACCTCGTCGTCGGCTTCGGCATCGATCAACAGTTCTTCGAGTTCGGGCGTGCGTTTGGCTTCAAGGCTCATTAATCAACTGCCGGCAGATGGATTTGGCGCGTTCCGGGTCCTGGTGTTCCACGGCGTCGAGCAGGGCGATATGCAGGTCGAACACCGCCTGGCGGCGCGGCGAAATGTTCAGGGTCTGGCGCAACTGGGCGCCGATGAGCGCCGAAAAATACTGGTACAGCTCGCTCAAGGCGGGGTTGTGCGCGGCGTCCACCAGGCGTGCGTGGAACACCAGGTCAGCACTGATATAGGCCTCCAGGTCACCGTGGTACAGCTCGGCGCTGGCCTTGAGTGCCTCATGCAGACCGTTGAGATCGTCCTCGGTACGGCGCACGGCAGCGAGGCCGACGGCCTCCACTTCGAGAATCTGCCGCGTCTCCTGCGCCTGTCCCAGGGTGCAATGGGATAACGCCCGCATGGCCCCCAGCGGGTCAGTCATCGAACGCAGGTAACTGCCGTCGCCCTGGCGGATGTCGATCAACCCGCAGAACGCCAGCACGCGCATGGCTTCGCGCACGGTATTGCGGCTGATGCCCAACTCGGCCGACAGCTCCGGCTCGGTGGGCAGGCGCTCGCCGATGGCCCACTTGCCTTCGGTAATGCGCCAGCGCAACTGCTCCAGGGCCTGGTCCACCAGGGAGCGTTTGATCAGGGGGGCGATGTCTGTCATGGAATGTTGGCTTTCGTCCAATCATAGGATGAATTTTCCTACAGCCTATTCAGAGTTACCTACAAAGGCAACGCACTAGGGTTCTTAGGCAGGAAAAGGAGCAGTATTTTCGATTAGTAAAATTACCCTTAGAGGGTAATTATCCGGCTCAGGTGTCTTATGGAAAAGTACACACCTCATTACGATCTGGCGGTGATCAAGGCGGATGTCAGGCGGCTTAAGGAAAAGGCATTTACCTCAACGGCGAAGAGCACAGGAAGGAAACTCGGCTTTGAGATCCATGAAATGCAAGAAGTCGTTTTTCAATTGCAAACCAGGATGTTGTACAAATCAATGACTACCTATGCAGACCATAAGGTCTGGCAGGACGTGTACCACATCAGTTCACACGGCATGGAGATTTACATAAAGGTCACTTACCGCTCAGGCGGTAACCCACCGGTAATCTCCTTCAAGGAGTGCAACTCATGAAGACTCAACAGTGCTTTATATGCGGTACGCCCGACGGCATGACTCGGTTCGAGGGCCGTAGCGAGACCATCAGCGTCAAAGGGATGGAGCGTCGTGTCGATGACCTTTCTGGCTGGGAATGCCATGCATGCGGCGACGGCATGTATGACCCGGATAGTGCAGAACGCCACGCAAAAGCAGGGGATGAACTCGTCCATGCCGCACGGACAATGATCGGCAACGAGATGAAACGCATCCGTCGCAAGCTGCACCTTACGCAAAAAGAAACCGTGCAACTCTTGTCGGGTGGCGGCCACAACGCTTTTTCACGTTATGAACGCGGTGAGCTTCTGCCACCGAAGCCACTGGTTCTGTTGATGCGATTATTGGACCGTTACCCTCATTTGCTCGCCGACGCCAAGGTATTGGCCGAAGGCGCTGACCTGCGGGGGTTCACTCATACCGTGAACACAGAAGATGAGGCGCTCAAGGCCTCATGAACAGACAAAAATAAACCCGGCCAGGCCGGGTTTATTTTTTCAAGCATCGATCAATGCAGGATCTGGCTCAAGAACAACTTGGTCCGGTCATTCTGCGGGTTGTCGAAGAAGTCATTCGGCGCCGCCTGCTCCACGATCTCGCCCTTGTCCATGAAGATCACGCGGTTGGCCACGGTACGGGCGAAGCCCATTTCGTGGGTCACGCACAACATGGTCATGCCGTCTTCGGCCAGGCCGATCATGGTGTCGAGCACTTCCTTGACCATTTCCGGGTCGAGGGCCGAGGTCGGTTCGTCGAACAGCATGATTTTCGGCTTCATGCACAGCGCACGGGCGATGGCCACCCGCTGTTGCTGGCCGCCCGAGAGCTGGCCCGGAAACTTGTGGGCCTGCTCTGGAATGCGCACGCGTTCCAGGTAGTGCATGGCAATTTCTTCAGCCTTGCGCTTGGGCATCTTGCGCACCCACATCGGCGCCAGCGTGCAGTTCTGCAGGATGGTCAGGTGCGGGAACAGGTTGAAATGCTGGAACACCATGCCGACTTCACGGCGGATCGCTTCGATCTGCTTGAGGTCGTTGGTCAGTTCCACGCCGTCGACCACGATGCGGCCCTGCTGGTGTTCTTCCAGGCGGTTGAGGCAGCGGATGGTGGTGGACTTGCCGGAACCCGACGGGCCGCACAGCACGATACGCTCGCCCTGCTTGACGTTGAGGTTGATGTCTTTCAACACGTGGAACTGGCCGTACCACTTGTTGACGCCCTGCATCTGGATAATGCCTTCAGGGCTCACTGGCTGTTTGATCGCTTCGCTCATAACAACAACTCCTAACGCTTGTGGCCTGTGTCGAGCTTGTGTTCCAAATGAATGGAATAGCGCGACATACCAAAACAGAAAATCCAGAACACCAGGGCGGCGAACACGTAGCCTTCGGTGGCCATGCCCAACCATTTCGGGTCGGCGGCGGCTTGCTTGACGCTGTTGAGCAGGTCGAACAGGCCGATGATGATCACCAGGCTGGTGTCCTTGAACAGCGCAATAAACGTGTTGACGATGCCAGGGATCACCATCTTCAGGGCCTGCGGCAAAATCACCAGGCCCATGCTGCGCCAGTAACCCAGGCCCATCGCCGCGGCCGCTTCGTACTGGCCCTTGGGAATCGCCTGCAAACCACCGCGCACCACTTCAGCCACATAGGCCGACTGGAACAGGATCACGCCGATCAACGCCCGCAGCAGCTTGTCGATGCCCATGCCTTCGGGCAGGAACAACGGCAACATTACCGAAGACATGAACAGCACGGTGATCAACGGCACGCCGCGCCAGAACTCGATAAAGGTCACGCAGACCACCCGGATCGCCGGCATGTTCGAGCGCCGCCCCAAGGCCAGCACAATGCCCAGCGGCAACGCGCCGGCGATACCGACGGTGGCGATGACCAGAGTCAGCATCAGGCCGCCCCATTGGCTGGTCGCCACGTTGCTCAGGCCAAAGATGCCGCCGTGCAGCAGGAAGTAGGCAATGATCGGGTACAGCACCAGGAAGCCCAGGCCATAGATCGCCTTGCGCGGGAAACGCGAGATGAACAACGGTGCCACGCCGACGATGGCCAGCCACACGGTCAGGTCCACGCGCCAGCGCAGGTCGCCGGGGTAGTAGCCGTACATGAACTGCCCGAAGCGCTGTTGGATAAACACCCAGCACGCGCCCTCTTTCGTGCAATCGGCGCGCGTGGTGCCGACCCAGTTGGCATCGAGGATGGCCCAGTGCAGGATTGGCGGCACCACCAGGTAGATCAGGTAAAACGCCAACAGCGTCAGCAGGGTATTGAGCCAGCTGGAGAACAGGTTGGCGCGCATCCATGCCATCGGCCCGAAGACTTTGCTCGGCGGCGGCATATCAGGTTTGAACGTATGCGAACTCATGTGCGTTTCCTCACCGCTCGATCAGCGCAATGCGCTTGTTGTACCAGTTCATCAGCAGGGAAATGCTGATGCTGATCGCCAGGTACACGCTCATGGTGATGGCAATGACTTCGATGGCCTGGCCGGTCTGGTTGAGCACCGTGCCGGCAAACAGCGAAACCATTTCCGGATAACCGATACCAGCGGCCAGCGAAGAGTTTTTCGCCAGGTTCAGGTATTGGCTGGTCAGCGGCGGAATGATCACCCGCAAGGCTTGCGGGATGATGACCTTGCGCAGCGTCGGCCCCGGGCGCAGGCCCAGGGAGCGCGCGGCTTCGGTCTGGCCGTGGCTGACGGACTTGATGCCCGAGCGCACGATCTCGGCGATAAACGCCGCCGTGTACACCGTCAACGCCAGGGTCAGCGCCAGCAGTTCAGGGATCAGTACCCAGCCGCCGACGAAGTTGAAACCCTGCAGCTTGGGCATTTCCCAGTGCAGCGGCGCGCCGAAGACCAAGGTGCACAACGCCGGGATCAGGATGAACAGCGCCAGGCCCGCCCAGAACTTGTGGAACGGTACGCCGGTGGCTTCAAAGCGTTTGTTGGCCCAACGCGCCATCAGCACGATCGCCACGATGGCAAGCACCACACTGGCCACAAACGGCCAGAAACCATCAGCGGTCAGCGCGGCCGGCATATTCAGGCCACGGCTGCTGACAAAGAAGGTATCGCCGAAGTTGTGGCTGTTACGCGGCCCCGGCATGGTCAGGAACACCGCGAAGTACCAGAACAGGATCTGCAGCAGCGGCGGGATGTTGCGGAACACTTCCACGTACACGGTCGCCAGCTTGTTGATCATCCAGTTGGGCGACAAACGCGCCACGCCGATGATGAAGCCGAGCAGGGTCGCCAGGACCACACCGATCACGGTCACCAGCAAGGTGTTGAGCAGGCCGATGACGAACACCCGGGCATAGCTGTCCGATTCGGTGTAGTCGATCAGGTGCTGAGCGATGCCGAAGCCGGCACTGCGCTCAAGAAAGTCGAAACCCGAGGTAATGCCCCGGTGTTGAAGGTTGGTCTGGGTATTGTTGAACAGGTACCAGCCCAGCGAGACCACCGCCACAATCGTGACGATCTGGAATAGCCACGCACGCACCTTGGGATCGCTGAAGCTGAGCTTCTGCTTGTGTGCGCCGATTTGATTTTGCATGGAGTGCCCCGGAAATAATGGAACAGAACATCACCCGGCGGTTGGCCCACCGGGTGATAGAACCATCAGCGATCAGCGCACAGGTGGTGCGTATTGAATGCCGCCGTTGTTCCACAGCGCGTTCAGGCCACGGTCGATTTCCAACGGGGTGCTCTTGCCCAGGTTGCGCTCGAACACTTCGCCGTAGTTACCGACTTGCTTGACGATCTGTACGACCCAGTCTTTCTTCACTTTCAAGTCTTTGCCGTATTCGCCGTCAGCACCGAGCAGACGCGCGACGTCCGGGTTCTTGGTGGACTTGGCTTCAGCTTCGACGTTCTTCGAGGTGATACCGGCTTCTTCAGCGTTGAGCATGGCGTAGCCAACCCAGCGCACGATAGCCAGCCACTCGTCGTCGCCGTTACGCACGACCGGGCCCAGCGGTTCCTTGGAGATGGTTTCCGGCAGAACCACGTAGTCCTTCGGCGAGGCCAGCTTGCTGCGCTGGGCGAACAGTTGGGACTTGTCGGAGGTCAGCACGTCGCAACGACCCGATTCCAGCGACTTGGCGCTTTCGTCGGAGGTGTCGAAGGTGATGGGGGTGTATTTCAGGTTGTTACCACGGAAGTAGTCGGAAACGTTCAGCTCAGTGGTGGTACCGGCCTGGATGCAGATGGTTGCACCGTCCAGTTCCTTGGCACTTTTAACGCCCAGCTTGTTGTTCACCAAGAAGCCGATGCCATCGTAGTAGGTGATGAAGCCTGGGAATTTCAGGCCCATGCCCGCATCGCGGGAGCTGGTCATGGTGGTGTTACGCGACAGGATGTCGACTTCGCCGGACTGAAGCGCGGTGAAACGCTCCTTGGCGTTCAACTGGCTGAATTTGACCTTGGTGGCGTCGCCAAACACGGCAGCGGCCACAGCGCGGCAATAGTCCGCATCGATCCCGAGGATCTTGCCGCTGGCATCCGGTACCGAGAAACCCGGCAGGCCGTCACTCACGCCACATTGCACAAAGCCTTTCTTCTGTACGGCGTCCAGGGTGGCGCCGGCTTGGGCAAAACCACTGACACCCAGTACAGCGGCCGCGGTTACGATGGCCAGGGTGGATTTCAATACCTTCATTCAAACCTCCAGTTGCTCTTGTTGTGTCGGAGCTAAAACTTCAGCGCACCCTTGTGAGGCGATATTGACCCGTGTTGGCTTTTTTTGGGGCCAAGCAGCATGAAGTTGTCGCAGTAATTCCAGTTGCTATCCCACAGGCGGCAGTCACTGATAGTGTTACCGCCCTAGGAAAGTTCTGACATCGACCTACACATAGCAAGGCGCGTACCAGAGTACCGGCTGAGTCGTTTCAGCCCATGGTCAATAGCAAAACATTCAACCTTGCGACATTCTCTTAACAGATCAACCTGTCGCGCACCGTTCCGATGCACTCAATCGGAGCGCACGCACATAGATGGAGCAACCATGACCGAACCCCTGATTATTCAGCCCGCCAAGCCCGCAGACGCCTGCGTAATCTGGTTGCATGGCCTGGGTGCCGATCGCTACGACTTTTTGCCGGTGGCCGAGGCACTCCAGGAAACCTTGTCGTCGACCCGCTTTGTATTGCCCCAGGCGCCCACTCGCCCGGTGACCATCAACGGTGGTTACGAAATGCCAAGCTGGTACGACATCAAGGCCATGAGCCCGGCCCGTTCGATCAGCCTGGAAGAGCTGGACGAATCAGCCAACATGCTCATGGGCTTGATCGAAACGCAGAAGAGAAGCGGAATAGACGCTTCGCGGGTTTTCCTCGCAGGTTTTTCCCAAGGCGGTGCGGTGGTATTCCACACGGCGTTCAAGCAATGGCAGGGGCCATTGGGCGGCGTAATAGCACTCTCCACCTATGCTCCAACCTTTGGGGATGAGCTGGAGTTATCCGCCAGCCAGCAGCGCATTCCCACCCTGTGCCTGCACGGCCAGTACGACGACGTCGTACAGAACGCCATGGGCCGCAGCGCTTATGAGCATTTGAAAAGCCGTGGTGTCACCGTGACATGGCAGGAATACCCAATGGGCCACGAAGTGTTACCTGAGGAGATACACGACATCGGCACCTGGTTGACCGCTCGCCTGGGCTGAAAGCCAGCGTTTATGTAGCCGTATGACAGACGCACTACGCCGCGCCCGATTCTTGCATTACACTGGCCGGCGTACATTCCTTAACCAATTAATGAGATGACCGTGCTCAAAGCACTTAAGAAGATGTTCGGCAAAAGCGAGGCTGAGCCGCTCGCGCCTGTTCCCAGTGCTCCTGTCCCCACGCCCGGCAGCCGCCATGACGGTCAACAGCCAGGCCGGCCCGCACCTGTCGCCTCGCAAAAAAAGCCAGCGGTGACGCCGCCTGAACAGGCAAAACCTGCCGAGGCCGCCCCCGAGCCGGCGCCCCAACCAAAAGCACCCCGCCGCGAACGCGCGCCAAAACCGCCTGTCACCCCTTGGAAACTCGAAGACTTCGTCGTCGAACCCCAGGCAGGCAAGACCCGCTTCCACGATTTCAAACTCGCCCCGGAACTGATGCACGCCATCCAGGACCTGGGTTTCCCGTACTGCACGCCGATCCAGGCAGAGGTGCTGGGCTTCACCCTGGCGGGCAAAGACGCCATCGGTCGCGCCCAGACCGGTACCGGCAAGACCGCCGCGTTCCTGATCTCGATCATCACCCAGCTGCTGCAAACCCCGCCGCCGAAAGAGCGCTACATGGGTGAACCGCGCGCGCTGATCATCGCCCCGACCCGGGAGCTGGTGGTGCAGATCGCCAAGGACGCCGCCGACCTGACCAAGTACACCGGCCTCAATGTCATGACGTTCGTCGGTGGCATGGACTTCGACAAGCAGCTCAAGCACCTCGAAGCCCGCCATTGCGACATCCTGGTCGCCACTCCGGGCCGCCTGCTGGACTTCAACCAGCGCGGCGACGTGCACCTGGACATGGTCGAAGTGATGGTGCTCGACGAAGCCGACCGCATGCTCGACATGGGTTTTATCCCGCAAGTACGCCAGATCATTCGCCAGACCCCGCCGAAAAACGAGCGCCAGACCCTGCTGTTCTCCGCGACCTTCACCGAAGACGTGATGAACCTCGCCAAGCAGTGGACCACCGACCCGTCCATCGTCGAGATCGAAGCGCTGAACGTGGCCAGCGAAAACGTCGAACAGCACATCTATGCCGTGGCCGGTGCCGACAAGTACAAGCTGCTCTATAACCTGGTCAACGACAACGGCTGGGAGCGCGTGATGGTGTTCGCCAACCGCAAGGACGAAGTGCGCCGCATCGAAGAGCGCCTGGTGCGCGATGGTGTCAACGCCGCGCAACTGTCGGGCGATGTGCCACAGCACAAGCGCATCAAGACCCTGGAAGGCTTTCGCGAAGGCAAGATTCGCGTGCTGGTGGCCACCGACGTGGCGGGGCGCGGGATTCACATCGATGGCATCAGCCACGTGATCAACTTCACCCTGCCGGAAGTGCCGGACGACTACGTGCACCGTATCGGCCGTACCGGTCGCGCAGGCGCGGCGGGTGTGTCGATCAGCTTTGCCGGCGAAGATGACTCGTATCAGTTACCGTCGATCGAAGCGCTGCTGGGTCGCAAGATCAGCTGTGAGACACCGCCGACGCACTTGCTGCGGGCTGTAGAGCGCAAACGCCCTTAAGCTGAAATGCAATAAAAAATGTGGGAGGGGGCTTGCCCCCTCCCACATTTGCATCTGTGTTCGGCTGGTTATTTCCAGCGATCGGCAGCAGCGTGATCACTGCTGCGCCCTTCCACCCAGCGCGCGCCTTCAGGGGTGCTTTCCTTCTTCCAGAACGGCGCGCGGGTCTTCAGGTAATCCATCACAAACGCACAGGCATCGAACGCGGCCTGGCGGTGGGCGCTGGCGGCCGCCACAAACACAATCGGTTCGCCCGGCTCCAGCGCGCCGATGCGGTGCAGCACTTCGAGCTTGAGCAGCGGCCAGCGTTGTTCGGCTTCGACGGCGATCTTGGCCAGGGCTTTCTCGGTCATGCCGGGATAATGCTCCAGGAACATCCCCGCCACCTCGCGCCCATCGTTGAAGTCGCGTACATAGCCGACAAAACTCACCACTGCGCCCACGCCGACATTCGCCGCATGCATCGCGTTGACTTCGGCACCCGGATCAAACGGCTCGGGCTGCACACGAATGGCCATGCTCAGCCTCCGGTCACGGGCGGGAAGAACGCGACTTCATCCCCGGCGTGCAGCGGTTCGTCGAGATTGCACAGCTCCTGGTTACGGGCACACATCAAGCTGGCTTCGTTGAGTACTTCAAAGCCCGGATCACTGGCCAACGCCTGGCGCACAGCGTCGACGGTGGCGAAGTCGCCCTCCATCTCCAGTGAGTCCAGGCCCACCGCTTCGCTGTAGCGCGCAAAAAACAGTACGTTGATGCTCATGCCTGATCCGCCTTGAAATGCCCGCTTTTACCGCCAAGTTTTTCCAGCAGGCGAATGTTTTCGATGGTCATGCCGCGGTCCACGGCCTTGCACATGTCGTAGATCGTCAGCGCGGCGACACTGGCGGCTGTCAGCGCTTCCATCTCCACGCCGGTCTGCCCGGAGAGTTTGCAGCGCGCCACGATATGCACCGAGTCTGCGCCATCGGCGCTCAGTTCGACCTTGACGCCAGTCAACATCAACGGGTGACACAGGGGGATCAAGTCACTGGTTTTTTTCGCGGCCTGGATCCCGGCGATGCGGGCCACGGCGAACACGTCGCCCTTGGGATGGGCGCCGTCGACAATCATTTGCAGGGTCTCGGGCAGCATGCGCACCCGCGCTTCGGCCACCGCTTCACGGAACGTCACGGACTTGTCAGTGACGTCGACCATATGGGCGCGACCTTGGGAATCGAGATGAGTCAGCACAGGGATACTCCTGATCAGGAGCACCGATTGTAAACCCAATGCATAACAAATGTGGGAGGGAGCAAGCCCCCTCCCACACTGACCACGTTTACAAATGCGATTCGGCGTATTCGGCCAGAATCGAGCGAGGCACCCCTTGCAGCGCGATATGCACGCCGTTGGGGAAGTCTTTGAAGCGTTCCGTCAGGTAAGTCAGCCCGGAGCTGGTCGCGGACAGGTAGGGGGTGTCGATCTGTGCCAGGTTACCCAGGCACACCACTTTGGAACCGGCGCCGGCACGGGTGATGATGGTTTTCATCTGGTGCGGCGTAAGGTTCTGGCATTCATCGATCAGTATCAGGCTTTGTTGGAAGCTGCGGCCTCGGATGTAGTTGAGGGATTTGAACTGCAACGGCACTTTGCTGAGGATGTAGTCGACGCTGCCATGGGTGTTTTCGTCATCCATGTGCAAGGCTTCGAGGTTGTCGGTGATCGCCCCCAGCCATGGCTCCATTTTTTCCGCTTCGGTGCCCGGCAGGAAGCCGATTTCCTGGTCCAGGCCCTGCACACTGCGGGTGGCGATGATGCGCCGATAGCGCTTGGTCACCATGGTCTGCTCGATGGCGGCCGCCAGGGCAAGGATGGTTTTGCCCGAGCCCGCGGCGCCGGTCAGGTTGACCAGGTGGATGTCCGGATCGAGCAGCGCATACAGTGCCAGGCTCTGGTAGATGTCACGCGGTTTCAGGCCCCAGGCTTCCTGGTGCAACAGGGGCTCCTGATGCAGGTCGAGGATCAGCAGCTTGTCGACCTGGATCTCTTTGATCCAGCCCACGAAGCCCTGTTCGTCGATGATGAATTCATTGATGTGCACGGCCGGCAGGTTGTCGATCAGTTGCACCTGGTGCCAGGTGCGGCCATGGTCCTGACGGGTTTCGACCTTGCTGACACGGTCCCAGAACGAGCCGGTCATGGTGTGATAACCACGGGACAGCATCGACACGTCGTCGACCAGTTGGTCGGTACTGTAGTCCTCGGCAGCGATCCCACACGCTCGTGCCTTGAGGCGCATATTGATGTCTTTGGTCACCAGCACCAGGCGCAAGTCCTTGTCGCGTGCGTGCAGGTCGATCAGTTGGTTGATGATCTTGTTGTCGTTCAGGTTTTCCGGCAGCAGGCTGTTGGGCTCGCTGCGCTTGCTCATCAGGATCGACAGCAAGCCCTTGGGTCCGCTTTTGCCGCGCTGGATCGGCACGCCGACTTCAACATCCTCGGGTGACGCTTCGCCCAGGGTCTTGTCGATCAGGCGGATGGCCTGGCGGCATTCGGCAGCCACGCTGTGGTGCCCGCTTTTGAGTTTGTCGAGCTCCTCAAGCACGATCATCGGGATGGCGACGTGGTGTTCTTCGAAGTTGAGCAGTGCGTTTGGATCGTGGATCAATACATTGGTATCAAGCACATAAAGGATTGGCTGGTCGGAAGAAGGGTTACGTCCATGATCATCCATACTCGGTCACCTTTGTGGGAGCCAGTCGACGCAATACCACAACAGTGCTGCGCCTCGATTCGACCACCGACCGCACCTTGAGTGACATCAAGGGCAGTGCCCACATGAGGAGTCTTGGAAGACGCCACCTGTGTTGCAGGTTTCGGCGATCTGACTTCGTAATACCGCAAAACCCATGACAGGAAAAAGCACTTTGACGGTTTTTTGAAGTTTATTTTTCAGGATGACGAATAGCACTAGCCGAGTGCCAGCTACCCCGTTAAAGTCGGAAGTCCGCCTGCATCGAAATGTCGCACAAAATCTCCCCGTAAACGCCTCATCCCCAACAGGGCCGGGCACTTCATCTTTTCAGCGAAACGCCTCGTGGCAGTCCTGCCAGCCCAGGCCACTTTGCGCCGTTGCCTGCAGCAACAGCGGCAATGCCACCCGCGCCTTGTCCTGGGTGTCGTGAAATACAATCACCCCTTTGCGCCACAACAGCATCAGCGTCAGTACCCGTTGCGCCGACTCATCGGCCTTGAGTTTGCCCGGCTCGTCCTGGGAGTCGATGTCCCACAACGCCACCTGCAGGCCCTGGGCCTGGAAGAAGCCCTGGCTGTCCGCACGCCGCTGAGCGTAGGGCGGGCGAAACAGCGGTACGTAGTTTTCCGGCATCAGGTTCTGCGCCAGCGATGCACTGCGGGTGATCGAACTCTGCCAGTCGACCCAATGGCTGTGGGAACGGTACTGCCACCCCTGGATGCCGACGCACTGGCCCTGGTACAGCGCCTGCACATCGGCAGCCGAACTACGCTCCACACGGTTTTGCAGGCTGCTGCCGAGCACGAAGAAGGTGGCATTCATCTTCTGCTTGCGCAGGTACTCGGTAAGCCAGTCGGTATTGCCACTGACCGGTGCCGGCCCGCCGTCGAAGGTCAGCAGGAACAGGCGGTCGTTGAGTTCATCGCCATTGCGCTCGTGATCGCCGAAACGCGCGACTTCGCTGCTGATCTGCGGGAATAGCGCGGCCTTGCGCAGCAGCTCATCCAGATAACGCTCATGGAAAACATGGCTCGGGCCGGCCCAGCCTATATAGAAGGAGTTTTCGCCGACTTCGAACTTGCCCGCCTGCTCGCGCAGATCGTCCATGTTTTCCACCAGGTAGCAGAACGAGGCATCTTCCTCACAGCTCTGCTGGGCGAAGGTGTAGTTCTCCAGCAAGCGCCGCCAGAGCTGGCGACGCAGGTCATCGATGGCCGCCAGGTTGATGATCTTCAACCCCAGGCGCTGCTTGAGCGCCGCGTCATCCTGGGCTTCGCTGGCGATCAGGCTATGGGCAAACATCAGGATTTCCGCACGCGAAGCCACATCGAACAGCGCCGGGCTGCTGAGCTTTTCGGGCCAGGTGCCACGGTCCAGGCTGGCTACATCCACCGGCGCCGCTTGGGCGCTCATGCAGAACAGGCAAGCGGATAATAAAAGCGCAATTCGCACCAGGGTCTCCTTCTCCAGAGTCGTCGCGCACTATAGCCGATCATTGCAGGAGCGAGCTTGCTCGCGAAATACGTTAACGCTGACGCGGGCATCCTGAATCAACGCGGTGTCTTTTCGTTTTTCGCGAGCAAGCTTGCTCCTACAGAAATCGAGGCATCTATGGGTTTCATAGGTGGAGTCAAAACGCCGCAACCCCTAGAATCCGCGCACGATTACAGGAGACGACTTCATGCTGATGGTGATTTCCCCCGCCAAGACCCTCGATTTCGAGGCCCCGCCCGCGACCCAGCGCTTTACCCAGCCGCAGTACCTGGATCATTCCCAGGAACTGATCGAGCAACTGCGCCAGCTGAGCCCGGCGCAGATCAGCGAATTGATGCACGTGTCCGACAAGATCGGCGGCCTCAACGCCGCCCGCTTCGGCAGCTGGACCCCGGCCTTCACCCCAGAGAATGCCAAGCAGGCCTTATTGGCGTTCAAGGGCGACGTGTACACCGGCCTCAACGCCGACACCTTCAGCGATGCCGACTTCAGCTACGCCCAGGACCACCTGCGCATGCTCTCGGGCCTGTACGGCCTGCTGCGCCCCCTGGACCTGATGATGCCGTACCGCCTGGAGATGGGCACCAAGCTCGCCAACGCCCGTGGCAAGGACCTGTACGCCTTCTGGGGCACGCGCCTCAGCGAGTGGCTCAACCAGGCGCTGGCCGAACAAGGCGATGACGTGCTGCTCAACCTGGCATCCAACGAGTATTTTTCGGCGGTCAAGCGCACCGCCCTGAACGCGCGGATCATCAATACCGAGTTCAAGGACCTGAAGAACGGCCAGTACAAGATCATCAGCTTCTACGCGAAAAAGGCCCGGGGCATGATGAGCCGTTTCGTGATCCAAGAGCGTATCAATGACCCGGCCCAGCTC
Source organism: Pseudomonas sp. G11 (assembly GCF_029457515.1). Taxonomy (NCBI): domain Bacteria; kingdom Pseudomonadati; phylum Pseudomonadota; class Gammaproteobacteria; order Pseudomonadales; family Pseudomonadaceae; genus Pseudomonas; species Pseudomonas sp. G11. Next base: position 1,444,084 of record NZ_CP120377.1, on the reverse strand, counting down.
AAGCAGTTCGAGGTGCAGGGCTACCGCTTCAATGCAGAGCAGTCCAAGCCGGACAAGCTGGTGTTTTTGCGCGATCACGCACCGGAATAAGGCTTTCGGGCAATGAAATCCACATGTGGGAGGGGCTTGCCCCCTCACACATTTTAGGTGCATTTCAGATCAGGAATAGCCAATTTTTTGGCGTCAAAAAATATTCTGACACTTCTCTAAAATTTCTTTCACTCGACATTCGTCATTTTTTTTCGTAGTGGCACCCCACTTTTTAATTACTAGTGGCAAAAAACTATCCCCGCGCGCCAACTCCCCGTAACTACTGGCCCAAATAGCAAGTGCTATCAATATAGTACCAGTGCCATCTTTGCCAATATTTCAAGAAATTTCCGGAAACAGGATGAGTGGCCCGGAACTTCGTCCTAAAGCACCGCTCATACCACCGGTAACGAAATTCTCTGTTTCTGTAAGAGATGACTTACATGGCCGACCAACGGAAGTAGCGAAGTTGTCACATTGAACTTTGACTCAGGGGTCACTTTACCAACCGATTAGTTAAGAGCGGCGACAAGGATGAATTGCCACGCACTATAGGCCAAGGCTGTGCTTACCCTAATGGGTCAGTGATATAACCCAAGGCATTGATATTTAAAGGCTTGCAGCCTTTATCAAAGCCCTGCGGCACTGACGCCAGGCCCTTCTCCCAGGAAGGCTGGCTGCATTTGAGGGCAGGCCCCAATAACAAGGCCAAGTTGCGCACAACTTGAGTGCAATAGTTAGTCACTCGTTATTCAACATGCCTGTACGCGGCAAGTCGGCGTCTATTCGCCCAACTTTCGCGGCATTTGTGACGCTTGCAAACATGAACTCCGGCCATCTAATGGCATGTTTTAAATACCGTCTTCAATGACAAAGAGGTAATTGCGATGCGCATCAGCATATTTGGTTTGGGTTACGTCGGCGCAGTCTGTGCCGGTTGCCTGTCTGCCCGTGGCCACGAAGTGGTGGGCGTAGACATCTCCAAGGAAAAGATCGACCTGATCAATGCCGGTAAATCGCCGATCGTTGAGCCGGGTCTGGGCGAACTGTTGAGCCAAGGCATCGCAAACGGTCGCCTGCGCGGTACGACCAACTTCGCCGAAGCGATTCGCGATACGGACCTGTCGATGATTTGCGTCGGCACGCCCAGCAAGAAAAACGGCGACCTGGAACTCAACTACATCGAATCGGTATGCCGCGAGATCGGTTTTGTCCTGCGTGACAAGACCACCCGCCACACCATCGTGGTGCGCAGCACCGTATTGCCGGGCACCGTCGCCAACGTGGTGATCCCGATCCTCGAAGACTGCTCCGGCAAGAAAGCCGGCGTCGACTTCGGTGTCGCGGTCAACCCGGAATTCCTGCGTGAATCCACCGCTATCGCCGACTACGACCTGCCACCGATGACCGTTATCGGCGAGTTCGACAAAGCTTCCGGCGATGTCCTGCAGTCGCTGTACGAAGAACTCGACGCTCCGATCATCCGCAAGGACATCGCCGTCGCCGAGATGATCAAGTACACCTGCAACGTGTGGCACGCCACCAAGGTGACCTTCGCCAACGAGATCGGCAACATCGCCAAGGCCGTCGGCGTCGATGGTCGCGAAGTGATGGAAGTGGTCTGCCAGGACAAGACCCTCAACCTGTCCCAGTACTACATGCGCCCAGGCTTCGCGTTCGGCGGCTCCTGCCTGCCCAAAGACGTGCGTGCCCTGACTTACCGCGCCAGCTCCCTGGACGTCGAAGCGCCGCTGCTCAACTCGCTGATGCGCAGCAACGAATCCCAGGTACAGAACGCCTTCGACATCGTCGCCGGCCACGACAAACGCAAAGTCGCCCTGCTGGGCCTGAGCTTCAAGGCCGGTACCGACGACCTGCGCGAAAGCCCGCTGGTAGAACTGGCCGAGATGCTGATCGGCAAGGGTTACGACCTGAGCATCTACGACAGCAACGTCGAATACGCCCGTGTGCACGGTGCGAACAAAGATTACATCGAAGGCAAGATCCCGCACGTGTCGTCCCTGCTCAATTCGGACTTCGACGACGTGATCAACAACTCCGACGTGATCATCCTCGGCAACCGTGACGAGAAGTTCCGTGCCTTGGCGCATAACGCGCCGGATGGCAAGCAAGTGGTCGACCTGGTGGGCTTCATGTCCAAAGCCACCAGTGTGAGCGGCCGCACCGAAGGTATTTGCTGGTAACAGCGACGGCAAGTTCCGGGCTGCAAGCGTCTTCATCCCCAGCGCTTGCAGCCGGGAACCTCCTTCCCTTCCGGATGACGCTTATGTCCAAGTTAAAACATGTACTACTGCAATCCGCCGGCTGGCTGCTGTTCCTCAGCCTGCTGATGGGACTCGCCCTGCTGCTGCCGGCGAGTACATTCGACTCGGAGTCGAAGAATTTTATTTTCCTGATTGGCGCCGTCGGTATCTGGCGCTACTCGATGGGTGCGACGCATTTCTTTCGCGGCATGCTGTTCCTGTACGTGGTCTACCCCCACCTGCGCCGCAAAGTGCGCAAGCTGGGCAAAGCCGCAGACCCGTCCCATGTGTTCCTGATGGTCACCAGCTTCCGTATCGACGCGCTGACCACAGCCCAGGTGTACAGCTCGGTGATTCGCGAGGCCATCGAGTGCGGCTTCCCCACCACCGTGGTCTGCTCGCTGGTGGAAATGTCCGATGAGCTGCTGGTAAAGAGCCTGTGGGAACGCATGAACCCGCCTGACCACGTCAAGCTCGACTTCGTGCGCATCGCCGGTACCGGCAAGCGCGACGGCCTGGCCTTCGGCTTTCGCGCGATCTCCCGCCACCTGCCGGACGAGCGTGCCGTGGTCGCCGTGATCGATGGCGACACCGTGCTTGCCGAAGGCGTCGTGCGCAAGACCGTGCCGTGGTTCCAGCTGTTCGACAATGTCGGCGGCCTGACCACCAACGAGTTCTGCGAAGTCCGTGGCGGCTACATCATGAGCGAGTGGCACAAACTGCGCTTCGCCCAACGTCACATCAACATGTGCTCCATGGCCCTGTCCAAGCGCGTACTGACCATGACCGGGCGCATGTCGGTGTTCCGTGCCAGCGTCGTTACTGACCCGGGCTTTATCGCCGATGTGGAAAGCGACTCGCTGCAACACTGGCGCCTGGGCCGCTTCAAGTTTTTGACCGGCGATGACAAGTCCAGCTGGTTCAGCCTGATGCGCCTGGGCTACGACACGTTCTACGTGCCGGACGCCGCGATCAATACGGTGGAACACCCGCCGGAAAAGAGCTTTATCAAGGCCAGCCGCAAGCTGATGTTCCGCTGGTACGGCAACAACCTGCGCCAGAACTCCCGTGCCCTGGGCCTGGGCGTACGTCGGTTGGGCCTGTTCACCAGCGTGGTGCTGTTCGACCAGCGCGTGTCGATGTGGACCTCCCTGCTCGGCCTGACCGTGGCGATCATCGCCACCTTCAAGTACGGCGGCGCGTTCATCCTCGCCTACCTGCTGTGGATCGGCATCACCCGCCTGATCCTCACCCTGCTGCTGTCGTGCTCCGGCCACAAGATCGGCCCGGCCTACCCGGTGATTCTCTATTACAACCAGATCATGGGCGCGCTGGTGAAGATCTACGTGTTCTTCCGCCTTGATCAACAGTCCTGGACCCGCCAGGACACCAAACTGACCCGCGATTTGGCCAGCTTTCAACGTTGGTTCAACACCTGGTCGTCTCGGACCATGACCTTCTCCGCCGGCAGCATCTTCGTCGCCGTGTTGCTGATGATGGTCTGACCCTGCCAAGCCTGAATTAACTCTAGGAAATTGCCCTGATGAACAGCCAAGTAAACGCCAACGTTGTCCACGAATCCGAAGCCCAGCGCCAACATGCCCGGGTCAAAATCCCGGCCAAGCTGCGCTTCTTCAACACTGACCGCACCCAGACCGAAGCACGCGTGATCGACCTGTCCGCCGGCGGCCTGGCGTTCACCGCCACCCAGCCATTGACCGTGGGTGAAGTGCACAAGGGCCGCCTGCAATTCGTCATCGATAACCTCGGCCTGGCCATGGATGTGGAGTTGCAGATTCGCTCCTACGACCGCCAGAGCGGCCGTACCGGTTGCCAGTTCCAGAACCTCGACGCCCAGGATATTTCCACCCTGCGCCACCTGATCACCTCGCACTTGTCCGGCGACATCGTGACCATGGGTGATGTGCTCGCCACCCTGCAACGCGACAACTTCACCAAGGCCCGCAAGGTCAAGGATGGCGGCAGCAACATGAGCGCCTTCGGCCGCCTGCGCGCCGTGACGTTCAGCCTGGCGATCTTCCTCGTGGGCCTGGCGGCGTTCGGGTTTGTCTTCAAGTCGCTGTACGGCATGTACTTCGTTACCCACGCCCAGGCGGGCCTGGTCAGCGTACCCGGCATGAACGTGACCATGCCGCGCGACGGTACCGTGCAAAGCCTGCTCAAAGGTGATGCGGTTGCGGCCAAGGGCGCACCACTGGCCACCTTCAGCACCAGCATGCTCGACGTACTCAAGGGCCACCTCGACGAAGACCAGCTGCAACCGGCCAAGGTCGAAGAACTGTTCGGCAAGCAAATGACCGGCACCCTGACCTCCCCATGCGACTGCGTCGTGGCCCAGCAACTGGTGGCCGACGGTCAGTACGCCAGCAAGGGCGATGTGATCTTCCAACTGGTGCCACGCGGCAGCCTGGCCAATGTGGAAGCACGCTTCACCTATCGCCAGTTCGCCGACGTACGCCCTGGTACCCCGGTGAGCTTCCAGGTCGCCGACGAAGAGCAGGTCCGCACCGGCACCATCGTCAGCAGCACCAGCCTGAACAGCGCCGACCTGTCCTCTGACATTCGTGTGCAGATCAAGCCGGATGCTCCCCTGGACAGCACCTACGCCGGCCGCCCGGTAGAAGTGACCAGCGACCGTGGCCCCTCCCTGAACTGGCTGATCGATAAAGCCATGGCAGCAGGTCTTTAATCATGAGCGCCCTTCGAACCCTACCGGTGCCCCTGGCGCTGGCCATCGCCCTCGCCGGTTGCGCCGGCCTGCCCGACCAACGCCTGGCCAATGAAGCGCTCAAGCGTGGCGATACCGTCACCGCGCAGCAGAATTACCAGCAACTGGCAGACCTGGGTTACAGCGAGGCCCAGGTGGGCCTGGCCGACATCCAGGTAGGCACCCGCGATCCGGCGCAAATCAAACAGGCCGAAGCCACCTACCGCGCAGCGGCGGATACCTCGCCGCGTGCCCAGGCCCGTCTCGGTCGCCTGCTGGTGGCCAAGCCAGGCTCTACCGAAGCCGAACACCATGAAGCCGAAGGCCTGTTGAAAAAAGCCTTTGCCAATGGCGAAGGCAACACCCTGATCCCGCTGGCGATGCTGTACCTGCAATACCCGCACAGTTTCCCCAACGTGAATGCCCAGCAGCAGATCAACAAATGGCAGGCGGCCGGTTACCCGGAAGCCGGTCTGGCCCAGGTGCTGCTGTATCGCACCCAGGACACCTACGACCAGCACCTGGATGACGTAGAGCGCATCTGCAAAGCCGCGCTGAACACCACCGACATCTGCTACGTCGAACTGGCCACGGTCTACCAGAAAAAAGCCGAGCCGGAAAAACAAGCCGAGCTGCTCAAGCAAATGGAAGCCGGCTACAGCCGTGGCACCGTCACCGCACAGCGCGTCGACAGCGTCGCCCGCGTGCTGGGCGATGCAACCCTGGGCAAGACCGACGAGAAGACCGCCCAGGCCCTGCTGGAAAAAATCGCCCCCGGCTACCCCGCTTCCTGGGTCAGCCTGGCGCAACTGCTCTACGACTTCCCGGAACTGGGCGACGTCGACCAGATGATGAAGTACCTGGACAACGGCCGCGCCGCCGACCAGCCGCGCGCCGAGCTGTTGCTGGGCAAGCTCTACTACGAAGGCAAGTGGGTGCCGGCGGACGCCAAGGCGGCCGAAGCGCATTTCGAAAAAGCCGTAGGCAAGGAAGTGGCCGCCGATTACTACCTCGGCCAGATCTACCGCCGTGGCTACCTGGGCAAGGTGTACTCGCAAAAAGCCCTGGACCATTTGCTCACCGCCGCGCGTAACGGCCAGAACAGCGCCGACTTCGCCATCGCCCAATTGTTTTCCCAAGGCAAGGGCACCAAGCCCGACCCACTGAACGCCTATGTCTTCAGCCAGTTGGCTAAAGCCCAGGACACGCCAGAGGCCAATGAGTTGGCGACGCAGCTCGAAGCCCCGCTGACGCCGGAACAACGCGCCGAAGGCCAACGCCTGGTGCAACAGGAACTGGCCGCGCGCGGCACCCTGGCCCAAAGCACGCTGCAACTGCACGCCCTGCAAGAAGAAGACGGCGAGGAATCCCTATGAAGCTCAATCCATTCGTGCAGGCCGGCATCGGCCTGACCTTTGCCCTGCTGTGGTCGTGCCCGACCCTGGCCGCACTGACTGAAACCAAGAATTTCGGCATGGACGTTAAAATCACCGGCCAGTCCGAAGACGACCGCGACCTGGGCACCCAGAAAGGCGGCGACGTCAACGGCATCGGCCTCGACCTGCGCCCGTGGATCTACGGCGAAAGCGGCAACTGGAGCGCCTATGCCATGGGCCAGGCGGTTGCTTCGAGCGACATTATCGAGACCGACACCCTGCAACAGTCGGCGGATGACGAAAACCAGCAAACCACCAACGACGACCGCAAGACCAAGAAAAACTACTTGGCCATGCGCGAATTCTGGGTCGGCTACAGCGGCTTCACGCCCTACCCTGGCGAGATCCTCAAGCTCGGTCGCCAACGCCTGCACAATGACGACGGCCAATGGCGCGACACCAATATCGAAGCGCTGAACTGGACCTTCGACACCACCTTGCTCAAGGCCAATGTCGGCGCCGCTGAACGCTTCAGCGAATACCGCACCGACCTCAAGGAACTGTCGCCCGAGGACAAGGACCGCCAGCACTTCTACGCCGACGCGTCCTACCAGTGGACGCCGGGGCAGTGGATCGGCCTGCGCGGTCACCATACCCATGACGACGGCAAGCTCGACTATCCCGAGCCGGGCGTGCCCACCGACTCGTTGGACAAGCGCGAAAACGGCGACCTGACCTGGCTTGGCATCGAAGCCAACAGCGACGCCTACAACTGGCGTAACACCAACACCGTCAACTACTGGGCCAGCGTCACCGGCATGCAGGGCAACCGCGACACGGTCAATGCCTTGAACGCCGACGGCACCCGCCCGACCAACGCCAAGCGCAGCGATGACCTGAATGGCTGGGCCACCGACCTGGGTGTGCGCCTGCGCCTTGACCCGCAGTGGCAAGTGGGCGCCGCCTATTCGCGTGCCAGTGCCGAATACGAGCAGAACGGCCTGCAAAGCAACCGTTCGAACTGGACCGGTACCCAGTCCCGCGTCCACCGTTTCGGCGAAGCATTCCGCGGCGAAATGAACAACATGCAGTCCATGAGCCTGTTCGGTTCCTGGCAGCTGCGCGAGGACTATGACGCCAGCCTGGTGTACCACAAGTTCTGGCGCGTCGACGGCAACAAGCCGGTCGGCAGCAACGGCATCGACGCCGTGCAGAACAACACCGATGACGTGACCGGCGCGATCCTGTCCAGCACGTCCCTGCCCCTGGAAGACGGCAAGAAAGACCTGGGCCAGGAGATGGACCTGGTGGTCACCAAATACTTCAAGACCGGCCTGCTGCCGGCTGGGCTCAGCCATTCGATCGACGAACCGTCGGCCCTGGTGCGCTTGCGTGCAGGTGTGTTCAAACCGGGCGACGCCTATGGCAGCCAAGTCGACTCGTACATGCATCGCGCCTTTGTCGACGTGATTTGGAAGTTCTGATGGGAGCCCGCGCAATGATTGCTCACCCCTTCACAGGCAGATGCCTGCTGGTGACCGCGATGCTGATGGCCAGTGCCACAGCGTTCGCCGATACCGCGCAGCCGGTCAAGGCGCCGACCATCGCCAAAGAACTGCAACAGGCCAAGACCTACACCATTTCCAGCCCGCCGACCGCGCCGCTGGAAATGGCCAAGCCTGCCCTGCCGGACCTGTCGGGCTACACCGCCGCGGCGATGGAAAAGAAAATCGTCAGAACCAAGCCGGGCAAGATCAGCATCCGCCGCATGATGCAGGAAGACGCCCTGAAGGACTTCATCGGCGGCGACAACAAGATGGCCGAATGGGTGGTGCGCCAGCACGGCATTCCCCAGGCCATTTTTGTCGACGACGGCTACATGAACCTCAAGGACCTGCTGGGTAAAGTGCCCAAGCAGTACCTGAGCGAAACCTCGCCGGGCGTGTTCCTGGCCAAGCTGCCGATCGTGGTCGGGCGCAAGGGCATCCTGGAAATCGACAAGAAGACCCAGGAGCTGCGCCTGTCCCAGGAAGCCGGCTCGTTCCTGATCAACGACGGCCAACTGTTTGTGCGCGATACCAAGGTCACCGGCTGGAGCGAAAAAGCCAATGGCCCGGCGCTGTTCACGTCGCCCAAGGCGTTCCGCCCGTTCCTGCTGTCCTGGGGCGGCACCGAGACCTACATCTCCAACACCAAGATGGCCAGCTTCGGCTACGCCAACAGTAAGTCGTACGGGGTGAGTATTTCCCAGTACACGCCGAACATGGCCAAGGTACTCAAGCGTCCTGAGCCGACCGGCTGGATCATCGACTCCGAGTTCTCGGACATGTGGTACGGCTTCTACTGCTACGAGACCACGGGCTTTGTGCTCAAAGGCAACACCTATAAAGACAACATCGTCTACGGCATTGACCCCCATGACCGTTCCCACGGCCTGATCATCGCGGACAACACCGTCTACGGCACCAAGAAGAAGCACGGCATCATCATTTCCCGGGAAGTGAACGACAGCTTCATCTTCAATAACCGCAGCTACGACAACAAGCTGTCGGGGCTGGTGATCGACCGTAACAGCGTGAACAACCTGATCGCCGACAACGAGATCTACCGCAACCACACCGACGGCATCACCCTCTATGAGAGCGGCGACAACCTGCTGTGGGGCAACAAGGTGATCAGCAACCGTCGTCACGGCATCCGGGTCCGTAACAGCGTGAACATCAAGCTGTACGAAAACACCTCGATGGCCAACGGCCTGACCGGCGTGTACGGCCACATCAAGGATTTGACCGACACCGACCGCGACATCGCCCTCGACCCGTTCGATGCCAAGGTCTCGCTGATCGTGGTCGGCGGTGAGCTGGCCGGTAACGGCAGCGGACCGCTGTCGATCGACTCGCCGTTGAGTATCGAGCTGTATCGCGTGTCGATGCTGGCGCCGACCAAATCCAGCGGCATCAGCTTCTCCGGCGTGCTGGGCGATCGTCAGGAAGAAATTCTCGACCTGCTGGTGCGCCAGCAGAAAGCCGTGCTGATCGACCCTGTCGAACGCCAGACCGAAATGCAGGACTGAGGATGACCCTTATGCACCCACACATGATCAAACTGCTGAGCCTCTCGGGTCTGACCCTCGGCCTGCTCGCGGCCAGCCAGGGCGTGCGCGCCGATGAAGTCAAGGCGCCGACCTTTACCGCCGAGCCGTGCTGCAGCCTGTGCCCGGCCGCCCACGACGCGAAGAACTACACCACGCGCTACCAGCAGAACTTCACCACCCTAGTACAAGCCCAGGGCGACTGGCTGTTCCGTACCCAGGAAGACCTGCGCACCGAATTCGACACCAGCCCCGCCGGCTACAAACGCATGCAACAACTGCACGATGCGTTCAAGGCCAAAGGCGTGGAACTGGTGGTGGTCTACCAGCCGACCCGTGGCCTGGTGAACCGCAACAAGCTCAACCCGGCAGAAAAAGCCTCGTTCGATTTCGACAAGGCCCTGAGCAACTACAAGACCATGCTCGGCCGCTTCGCCAAGATGGGCTACGTGGTGCCGGACTTGTCGCCGTTGACCAACGAGCAACTGCCGGACGAATTGCCGGCCCACGATTTCTACTTCCGTGGCGACCAGCACTGGACCCCCTATGGCGCCCAGCGCACCGCGAAAATCGTCGGTGCCAAGGTACGCGCGATGCCGGAGTTTGCCGATATCCCCAAGCGTGAGTTCGAGACCAAGCGCTCCGGACGCATGGGCAAGACCGGTACCCTGCACAACATGGCCGGGCAACTGTGCGGCACCAGCTACGCGATCCAGTACATGGACCAGTTCACCACCGAGCCCAAGGGCGAAGCGGGCGACGGCGACCTGTTCAGCGATTCGGGCAACCCGCAGATCACCCTGGTCGGCACCAGCCACAGCGGCAAGAACTACAACTTCGCCGGCTTCCTCGAAGAGGAAATCGGTGCCGACATCCTCAACGTCGCCTTCCCCGGCGGTGGTTTGGAAGGTTCGATGATCCAGTACCTGGGCAGCGATGAATTCCAGAAAACCCCACCGAAAATCTTGATCTGGGAATTCTCGCCGCTGTATCGACTCGACCAGGAAACCATCTACCGCCAGATGATGGCGCTGCTGGACAACGGCTGCGAAGGCAAGACCGCGCAGATGAGCGCCAGCACCACCTTGAAACCCGGCAAGAACGAATTGCTGGTTAACAGTTCGAACAAAGACCTGCGCAATGCCAACCATCAGGTCGATATCCGCTTCGCCGATCCCTCGGTGAAAACCTTGCAAGCCACCCTCTGGTACATGAACGGGCGCCACGAGGACATCAAGATCGAGAAACCCGAAACATCCGATACAGACGGGCGTTTCGCCTTTGAACTGCGCACCGATGAAGACTGGGCCTCGCAGAACTTGCTGGCCGTGGAAGTGCAGGGCCCCGAAGCGGGCGCTGCCGCGCAGAAGGTCGAAGCGAAAATTTGCACACGCAACGTATTCCCTAGCGGCGGTCAGAAGACTGCCTCACTCGGGCAATGAGGTTACCTATGCAGAAGTTACTGATTCCATCGTTACTGGGCCTGGCGATCTTCGCCGGCGCGGCCAGCGCCGCCGCGCCGCTGCGTCCGCCCCAGGGCTACTTCGCACCGATTGAAGCGTTCAAGACCGGCGATTTCAAGAATGACTGCGATGCCATGCCCACGCCGTACACCGGCCCACTGCAATTTCGCAGCAAGTACGAAGGCTCCGACAAGGCCCGCTCCACGCTGAATGTGCAGTCGGAAAAAGCCTTTCGCGACAGCACCGCCGACATCACCAAGCTGGAAAAAGACACCAGCAAGCGCGTGATGCAGTTCATGCGCGACGGTCGTCCAGAGCAGTTGGAATGCACGCTCAACTGGTTGACCAGCTGGGCCAAGGCTGACGCGTTGATGTCCAAGGACTTCAACCACACCGGTAAGTCCATGCGCAAATGGGCACTGGGCAGCATGGCCTCGGCCTATGTCCGCCTGAAGTTCTCCGACTCGCATCCGCTGGCCAACCACCAGCAAGAATCGCAACTGATCGAAGCCTGGTTCAACAAGCTGGCGGACCAAGTGGTCAGCGACTGGGACAACCTGCCGCTGGAAAAAACCAACAACCACTCCTACTGGGCCGCTTGGTCGGTGATGGCAACCTCCATCGCCACCAACCGTCGCGACCTGTTTGATTGGGCCGTGAAGGAATACAAGGTCGGCGTCAACCAGGTCGATGACCAGGGCTTTTTGCCCAACGAGTTGAAGCGTCAGCAACGCGCCCTGTCGTACCACAACTACGCGCTGCCGCCGCTGTCGATGATCGCCAGTTTTGCCCTGGTCAACGGGGTTGACCTGCGCCAGGAAAACAACGGCGCGCTCAAGCGCCTGGGCGACAAGGTGCTGGCCGGGGTCAAGGATCCAGAGATCTTCGAACAGAAGAACGGCAAGGAACAGGACATGAAGGATCTCAAGGAAGACATGAAATTCGCCTGGCTCGAACCCTTCTGCACCCTCTACACCTGCGCGCCGGATGTACTCGAACGCAAGCACGGGATGCAACCGTTCAAGACCTTCCGCCTCGGCGGCGACCTGACCAAGGTCTACGACCCGACACATGAGAAAGGCAACAAAGGTTCCTGAGTGAACTCGGTAAAAATGTGGGAGGGGGCTTGCCCCCGATAGCGGTGTATCAGTTGATGCATCCGGTGACTGACTCACCACCATCGGGGGCAAGCCCCCTCCCACATTTGACGCCGGTTTCGACAGTGAGATTGCAATACAACCTCCCCCGACATCGTGGGGGGGTTTGGGGGGGCTCTGGCCCTTGACTGTTGGTTAAACATGGAGAGATCGGGATGGTTTTCTCGTCCAATGTGTTCCTGTTTCTGTTCTTGCCGATCTTTCTCGGCTTGTACTACTTGAGCGGGCAACGCTATCGCAATCTGCTGCTGCTGATTGCCAGCTACGTGTTCTACGCCTGGTGGCGAGTGGACTTCCTGGCGCTGTTCGCGGCCGTCACGCTGTGGAACTACTGGATCGGCCTCAAGGTCGGTGCAGCCGGCGTGCGTACCAAGCCGGCCCAACGTTGGCTGCTGCTTGGCGTGGCCGTCGACCTGTGCATCCTCGGCTACTTCAAGTACGCCAACTTCGGTGTCGACAGCATCAACGTGATGATGAAGTCGGTGGGTCTCGAGCCGTTCATCCTCACCCACGTGCTGCTGCCGATCGGGATCTCGTTCTACATCTTCGAGTCCATCAGCTACATCATCGACGTGTACCGTGGCGATACCCCGGCGACGCGCAACCTCATCGACTTTGCGGCGTTCGTGGCGATCTTCCCGCACCTGATCGCCGGCCCGGTGTTGCGTTTCCGCGACCTGGCCGACCAGTTCAATAACCGCACCCATACCCTCGACAAGTTCTCCGAGGGCTGCACGCGGTTCATGCAGGGTTTCATCAAGAAGGTGTTTATCGCCGACACCCTGGCGGTGGTGGCAGACCATTGCTTTGCCTTACAAAACCCCACCACCGGCGACGCCTGGCTTGGCGCGCTGGCCTATACCGCGCAGCTGTACTTCGACTTCTCCGGCTACAGCGACATGGCCATCGGCCTGGGCTTGATGATGGGTTTCCGCTTCATGGAAAACTTCAAGCAGCCGTACATCAGCCAGTCGATCACCGAGTTCTGGCGGCGCTGGCACATCAGCCTGTCGACCTGGCTGCGTGACTACCTGTACATCACCCTGGGCGGCAACCGCAAAGGCACGCTGACCACTTACCGCAACCTGTTCCTGACCATGCTGCTCGGTGGCCTGTGGCACGGTGCGAACATCACCTACATCGTGTGGGGTGCCTGGCACGGCATGTGGCTGGCGATTGAGAAAGCCATCGGCCTCAACACCGCACCACGCAGTTTCAATGTTGTCCGTTGGGCCTTCACCTTCCTGCTGGTGGTGATGGGCTGGGTCATCTTCCGCTCCGAAAACCTGCATGTGGCCGGCCGTATGTACGGCGCGATGTTCAGCTTTGGCGAGTGGTCGCTCTCGGAACTCAACCGCGCCAACCTCACGGGCCTGCAAGTGGCAACCCTGGTGGTGGCGTACGCAACCCTGGCGTTCTTCGGCCTGCGCGACTTCTACACCAACCGCCCCGCCGAAAAAACCAAGCCGGCAGACCCAAGCCTGATCAAGGCCGTGCCTGGCGATGACCCGGGCAGCATCCACCAGCCTGGTTTCACCGTGGGTAAAGACGCCGCTGTGCAACCGGCCTACTGGACCGCTGACTGGCCACGCTACGCCATGCGCGCCGCGGTGCTGCTGCTGTTCGTGGCATCGATCCTGAAACTATCGGCGCAGAGCTTCTCGCCGTTCCTTTACTTCCAATTCTGAGGGAGCCGACCATGACCCGTTCATTCCGCGTCCTCTATATCGCACTGTTCCTGCTGGTGCTGCTGGCCCTGGGCGCCTGGTCGATGCGCAGTTTCTTCGGCTTCAGCACCAACGCTGATGCGACCGTGCTCAACGGTCGCTGGACCAAGGCCGTCGAGACGCACTACGACGACCAGTTCCCGATCAAGCGCATCGGCACCAACCTCTGGGCCGCGCTGGACTACAAGCTGTTCAATGAAGGCCGCCCTGGCGTGGTGCTGGGTCGCGATCACTGGCTGTACAGCGACGAGGAGTTCAACCCCGCCGTCAACGAAGACCAGAACCTGGAAGGCAACTACGCCCTGGTCGAAGGCGTGCGCCAGAAACTCAAGGCCCAAGGCATTGAGCTGGTGATGGCGATCATTCCGGCCAAGGTACGCCTGTACCCGGAACACCTGGGCGAAGTGAAACCGGCAAGTATCCACGCCAACCTGTACCAGGACTTCCACGCCCGTGTCGCCGCCGACCACATCATCGCCCCCGACCTGCTGGGCCCGCTGCAACAGGCCAAGCTGGGCGGCAAGCAAGTGTTCCTGCGTACCGACACCCACTGGACCCCGGACGGCGCCGAAATCGCCGCCAAGCAGTTGGCTAAAACCATTGCCGACAAAACCCCACTGAACGGCGAACCGCAGCGCTTTGTCACCGAAGCCGAAAAGACCGAACCGCATAAAGGCGACCTGCGTCTGTTCCTGCCCCTGGACCCACTGTTCGAAAACCTGATGCCACCGAAGGAGCCGTTGGAAAAACGCGTGACGCACCTGGCCGAAACCAAGGGCGACGACGCACTGTTCACCGACAGCGAAACCCCGGTAGCACTGGTGGGCACCAGCTACAGCGCCAACCCCAACTGGAACTTCGTCGGTGCGCTCAAGCAAGCCCTGGGCAGCGACGTGGTCAGCTACGCCGAAGACGGCCACGGCCCGATCCTGCCGATGCTCAGCTACCTGAAAAGTGACGACTTCAAGAACAGCCCGCCACAAGTGCTGATCTGGGAGTTTCCTGAACGTTATCTGCCCGTGAACAACGAAATCGGTGATGCCGACCCATCGTGGGTTGCGCAACTTAAACAAGCCGGTTCGCGCCAACAAAACATGGCACTGAACACCCCAGTTAAACACCAAAAATCCGAGACGCCCGACCGGGCGCAAAACTGAAAGAGAGGTAACTCACATGACTTTCACTACTACTCCGCGTCGTCTCGCCAAGACCCTGGCACTGGTTGCCGGCATGAGCGTTGTATCGATGTCTGCCTTCGCCGGTGGTGACGCCGCCCTGTACGGCCCTGTCGCACCGAAAGGCTCCAGCTTCGTGCGCGTCTATAACGCCTCCAACCAGGAAGTCAGCGCGACAGTTGGCAGCACCAACCTCAACGAAGTGGCCCCACTGGCCAGCAGCGACTTCAGCTTCATGCCCGGCGGCGACTACAGCGCCAAGGTCGGCAGCCAGACCGTACCGGTCAAGCTCGCCGCCGATCACTACTACACCCTGGTCAACAACAGCAGCGGCCAGCCTCAGCTGATCGAAGAACCGCCGTTCAAGAACAAGCAGAAATCCCTGGTGCGCGTACAGAACCTCAGCGACAAGGCCCTGACCCTGAAAACCGCTGACGGCAAGACCGAAGTGGTCAAGTCCGTGGCGGCCAAGGGCCGTGGCGAGCGTGAAATCAACCCGGTGAAGGTGAGCCTGGCGTTGTATGACGGTGACAAGAAAGTCGGCGATGTGAAGCCGGTTGCGTTGGAGCGCGGTGAGGCAGCGGTGCTGTACGTCACCGGCTCCGGCAGCAGCCTGTCGCCAGTGTGGGTGAAACGCCCCGTGTCGACCCGCTAACTATTTCCCGGACTGACGCCCCCCCACTGTAGGAGCGAGCTTGCTCGCGAAAATCGCCAATGATGACGCGGAAATTCTGGATGTACGCGGTGTCTGGGAGTTCTTCGCGAGCAAGCTCGCCCCTACAGAGGACAGAGGCGTCAGTTCGGACCGAGACAAAAACAAGAGTGAAACGACAAACCTTCGTAGCTCTGACCCAAATTGATTCAAGGAGAAACACATGATCCCAGTAATCCTTTCCGGTGGTAGCGGCTCACGTCTTTGGCCGCTTTCCCGTAAACAGTTCCCGAAACAATTCCTGGCTCTGACCGGCGAGCACACGCTGTTCCAGCAAACCCTGGAACGCCTGGTATTCGAAGGCATGGACGCGCCGATCGTGGTCTGCAACAAAGACCACCGTTTCATCGTCAACGAGCAACTGAGCGCGCGCAAGCTGGAAAGCCAGCGCATCCTGATGGAACCCTTCGGCCGCAACACCGCGCCGGCCGTGGCCCTGACCGCGATGATGCTGGTCAACGAAGGCCGCGACGAATTGATGCTGGTCCTGCCCGCCGACCACGTGATCGACGACCAGAAAGCCCTGCAACGCGCCCTGGCCCTGGCCACCGTGGCTGCCGAGCGAGGCGAGATGGTGCTGTTCGGCGTGCCGGCGACCCGCCCGGAAACCGGCTATGGCTACATCAAGTCCACCAACGATTCGCTGCTGCCCGAAGGCGTGAGCCGCGTGCAACAGTTCGTGGAAAAACCCGATGAAAAACGCGCCATCGAGTTCGTCAAAAGCGGCGGTTACTTCTGGAACAGCGGCATGTTCCTGTTCCGCGCCAGCCGTTTCCTCGAAGAGCTGAAAAAACACGATCCGGACATCTACGACACCTGCGTGCTGACCCTGGAACGCAGCGAGCAGACCGCCGATACCGTGACCTTCGACGAAGCCACCTTCGCCTGCTGCCCGGACAACTCCATCGACTACGCCGTGATGGAAAAAACCCAACGCGCCTGCGTGGTACCGCTGAGTGCCGGCTGGAGCGACGTGGGTTGCTGGGCCTCGCTGTGGGCGGTCAACGATAAAGACATCAACGGCAACGTCACCAAGGGCGACGTCGTGATCCAGGACAGCAAGAACTGCATGATCCATGGCAACGGCAAGCTGGTATCGGTGATCGGCCTGGACAACATCGTGGTAGTGGAAACCAAGGACGCGATGATGATTGCCCACAAGGACAAGGTCCAGGGCGTCAAGCAGATGGTCGCGACCCTCAACGAACAGGGCCGCAGCGAAACCCAGAACCACTGCGAAGTCTACCGTCCGTGGGGCTCCTACGACTCGGTGGACATGGGCGGGCGCTTCCAGGTCAAGCACATCTCGGTCAAGCCGGGCGCATGCCTGTCGCTGCAGATGCACCACCACCGCGCCGAACACTGGATCGTGGTCAGCGGCACGGCCGAAGTGACCTGTGACGAGAACGTGTTCCTGCTCACCGAGAACCAATCCACCTACATCCCGATCGCCTCGGTGCACCGCTTGCGCAACCCGGGCAAGATCCCGCTGGAGATCATCGAAGTGCAATCGGGCAGCTATCTGGGCGAAGACGATATCGAGCGGTTTGAAGATATCTACGGTCGCTCGACGCCGGTTGAACGTGGCGTGTCGGTGAAAACTATCGCGCAGTAAAACAGTCGTACAAGAAGCCCTCGCCCAACCCATTGCGTCCCCTATCCGCAGTGGGTTGGGTGGGGGCTTTTTGTTGGGGATTTGTGCTGGCTGTGAGGGCCTCATCGGGGGCAAGCCCCCTCCCACCTTTGATCTGTGAATACATTCAAGTGTGGGAGGGGGCTTGCCCCCGATGAGGCCCACCCGGCCACCACAGCACTCAAGGTAGCCAATCCCACCTACGCTTAAGTTAGGATGCTCGTTCCCTATTCGAGGTGGTCTC
Organism: Pseudomonas sp. G11; assembly: GCF_029457515.1. Classification (NCBI taxonomy): domain Bacteria; kingdom Pseudomonadati; phylum Pseudomonadota; class Gammaproteobacteria; order Pseudomonadales; family Pseudomonadaceae; genus Pseudomonas; species Pseudomonas sp. G11. Next base: position 1,426,484 of record NZ_CP120377.1, on the reverse strand, counting down.
CATGTTCTTCGGCGTTCTCCTGATCATCACCTGGTTGATCCTCCTGCTGCGCTACCCGGCCAAGGCGCTGCCGGTATCGCTTGCCGCCGCTGCCGGCCTGGGCCTTGTCGCGGTCTGGGTGGTCTGGCTGGACAACCGCGAAGCCTCGCAACTGGCGCGCTTGGAGTTGCGCATCAGCTACGCGCCGCAGGAATGCCCCGCCGACCGCCCACTGAAACTGACCCTGAACAACGGCAACGACGTACCGCTGACCGAACTGCGCTGGCGCGTCGCCGCCTATGCGCCGGGTGACACGGTCAACCTGGCCGATAACGTCTACGCGGCCCCCCGCTATCGTGGCCCCGGCGAGTTGCAGGCCGGCGCCACCTGGGACGACTGCCTGCCCACCCCGCCCCTGCGCCCCGGCTATCGCCCGCAAACCCTGGAATTTCGCGCCGAGCACCTGCAAGGCAGTTTCTCGGACTGACAAAGGACTGATCCATGCCCAACGTACTGATCACCGGTTGCTCCAGCGGTATTGGCCGCGCCCTGGCCGATGCCTTCAAATCCGCCGGCTTCAACGTGTGGGCCAGCGCCCGCCGCCCGGAAGACGTCACCGCCCTCGCCGCCGCGGGTTTCAATGCCGTCGAACTCGACGTCAACGACAGCGCCGCATTGCAGCGCCTGGCCGAACAACTGGGCGAGCTGGATGTGCTGGTCAACAACGCCGGCTACGGCGCCATGGGCCCGCTGCTCGACGGCGGTACCGAGGCGATGCAGCGCCAGTTCGAGACCAATGTATTTGCCCTCGTCGGCGTGACCCAGGCGCTGTTCCCGGCCCTGCGCCGCAGCAAAGGCCTGGTGGTGAATATCGGCAGCGTTTCCGGCGTATTGGTCACGCCGTTCGCTGGCGCCTACTGCGCCTCCAAGGCGGCGGTGCATGCGCTGAGCGATGCATTGCGCATGGAACTGGCGCCGTTTGGCATCCGCGTGATGGAAGTGCAGCCCGGCGCCATTAATACAAGCTTTGCAAAAAACGCCGGGGCCCAGGCTGAGCTGTTGATCAACGAACAATCGCCGTGGTGGCCGTTGCGCGAGGGTATCCGGGCACGCAGCCAGGCCTCCCAGGACAAGCCCACCCCCGCCAGCGTGTTTGCAGCGGATGTGCTCAAGGCCGTGCAACAACCACAGCCGCCGCGCCTGTTGCGCGCGGGCAATGGCAGTCGGGCGTTGCCGTTGATGGCGGCGTTGTTGCCCAAAGGATTATTGGAAACCGTGTTGAAAAAACGCTTTGGTTTGAATAGGAGTTTGTAAATGATCGACTACAGCGACTTTTTCGAGGAAGTGATCCAGACCCATGTCGAGATCGAACAATGGTTTGCCGGCGTGGCGCCTGAAGACACCCTGCCGAGGCTGCTCGCGCGCTTCTCGCCGGAGTTCAGCATGATTGCGCCCTCCACCGGCACACGCATGAACGCGGCAGGGGTCAAGTACCTGTTCACCCGCCTGGGCGGGCAGCGGCCAGGGTTGAAGATCACCTTGAGCGAACTGATCGGCATTGACCGGCATGCACGCGGCGCCGTCGTCAGTTACCGCGAACATCAGATCGACGACAGCGGCACCCAGACCGATCGCCGGGCCACGGTGGTATTCGAGAAACAGGCCAGCGGCGCGCTGCTGTGGCGTCATTTGCACGAGACGTACTGCCAGGCCTGAACCCACAGGCAACACCCCGCCAATACGCGCGCAAGCTCCCCCACGCTTGCGCGCGCAGCCCATCGCCCTGAGTCCCCCTCATGGGTGTCAATACAATTTCGCTACAGAACTGAACGGACACTCTCGCTAGAGTCACGCGCTGACTTCTGACGCAACGCGCTCAGACCTCATGCCCGCTTGTCGTTGATCGCTGTCCGCATCGATTCAGCACAGCCGTTCCGGTACCTCTTGGGTGACCCCTATCAAGCCTTCAAACACATCGCGCGCCTGTCGGACGCTGCTCACACTGTCACTGGGGTTAACTGCGGTGACAGGCTGTTCGGTCGCGCCTCTGCCCGCGTTGAAACCGCCCGCGCCCGAGGCATGGCGCAACGCACCGTCCCCTCTGGCGCCGGCCAGGCCCGACCTCAATCGGTGGTGGCAGGCATTCAATGATCCTGAACTCGACACCCTGGTGGATCAGGCACTGCAAAACAACCTCGACGTCGCCGCCGCAGTCGAGCGCCTGCGGGCTGCGCGTGTGTTGAGCCAACATGCGCAAGCCCCCTATCTGCCCTCGCTCGGGATCAAGACCCACGACGCGATAAGCCCGGACACCAGCAGTTCGTACTTCTTGATCGGCTTCGATGCGCAGTGGGAACTGCCACTGTTCGGGGCCAGGCAGAGCGCGGATCGCATCGCTGAGGGTAACCAGGCGCTGGTGGCCGCCGACTTGCGCAGCGTCCAGGTGTCGCTGGTCGCCGAGGTCACCCGGCAGTGGGTTGAGCTGCGTTCGGCGCAACAAGCCGAACGCGCGCTGACGGCCATTCGTGACGCGCAGCAGGAAAAACTGGCGCTGCTGCGTGTGCGCGAGCAGCTTGGCCTGGCGCCGCACGCTGACGTGGCGGACGCCGAGGCTGAACTGGCGCGGGCCGAGAGGCAACTGAGCGCGCCACAACAACAGATCCAACGCCATGTGCAGCAGTTGGCGCTGTTGGCCGGTCGCCCCGGGCCCGACCCTCGCTGGCTGAAGCCCGGACCACAGCCCGCACTCGGCCAATGGCAACTCAACAGCGTGCCGGCGGACCTGCTGCGCACACGCCCGGAAATTACCAACGCCGAGGCCGAGGTGCTCGTGGCCGCCGGGGAGTTGGGGATGAGCCGTGCCGATATCTACCCGCACCTCAGCCTGGGCGCCTCATTGCAGTGGTCGCTGAACATTGCCAGCAACCGCAAGCACACGCCCAACGGCAACAGCATTTTCTCCGCAGGGCCGGGGATCAGTATCCCGTTGTTCGACTGGGGCCAACGTGTCGCCACCGCGCGCGCCAAAGGCCACCTGTTGCAGGCCGCGGTTCTGGCTTATCGCCAGGCGGTGTTGCAAGGCGTCGCCGAAGCCGAAATCGCCCTGAGTGACCTCGAACAAACGCGCCTGCGCGAGCACGCCTCGCGCCAGGCCCAGAGGGCGACACAGACCCACCTGGAGGCCTTGCAACACCGGGCACGCCTGGGGCTCATGAGCCCACTGGAGCTGACGACCGCCAACGTGCAGGCGCTCCAAACCATGCAACAGGCCGACAGCGCAAGCACCGAACGGGACATCGCCTACATCGCGCTTTATAAAGCCCTGGGCGGCGCGCCGTTACCGAACCCGACCTTGAAGGATGCTGACTGATGGTGGCGCTTGCCCGTCTGACACTGGTCCACGAATGGCGGCGCTTCCTGCCCGCGATGATTGCCGTGGGCTTCGCGGGGTTGCTGCAGTTGCTCCAGGCCGCGCTGGTGCTGGGTATTTTCGGCAGTGCCAGCGTCTATATCACCGGCTCTACGGCTGACCTCTGGGTCGGTTACCCCGGCACGCAAAGCGTCAACCTCGGGAGACCGATCGATGCGGGCGTGGAAATGCGCCTGCGCATGGACGCCGACGTACTGCGCGTCGAGTCGTTTCGCTGGGTCGACGCCGATTGGCGCGGTGCGCGAGATACCGGTGGCGTGTCGGTGTTTGTCAGCGGCATCGACGCCGGGCCAGACGGCCTGATGTTTGCGCGCGCCCTGCCGACGGCACTGCGCGCCCGCCTGGCCGAGCCCGGCGCGGTGATCGTTGACCGCGCCGACCTGAGCACCCTCGGCGTGAACCTGGGGGACGCCGCGACCATCAACGGGCAACGTGTGCGCGTGGTGGGCGTCACCAGCGGCCTGCGCGCGCTGGGCGGGGTCAACGTGCTGGCGTCGCTGGCCACTGCCCGACAGCTCGACACCACCACGGCGGCGGACCGCATTACCTACCTGGTGGCCAAAGTGCGCGATCCCGCTCAGGCAGGCGCTGTTGCCGCGCGCCTGAGCGACGGCCGCGCGTTCGGCAACTACGCGGTATGGACCGCAAAACAGTTCGCCCAACGCTCGCAGATGTATTGGATGTTCGACACCGGTGCCGGGGCCGGCGTGCTGTTTCTGGCCGCGATTGTGTTCCTGGTGGGCGCGGTCATCACCAGCCAGACGCTGGTCGCCGCCGTCGTGGGTTCCATCCGCGAGTACGCCACCTTGAACGCCCTTGGCGTCGGCGTGAACGCCCTGCGCAAAGTGGTCATGGAGCAGGCTTTCTGGGTCGGGGCACTGGGGCTGCTGGGCAGTTCGGTGCTTGCAGGCCTGTTCTTCGCCCTGGCGGCGCACTACAACGTGCCGGTGCAGCTCTCGCCCGTCGCGGCCGTAGCCTGCCTGTTCCTGAGCATGCTCCTGGCACTTGTGTCGGGCCTGGCGGCCATCCGCACCTTACGCCATGCCGACCCGGCCAGCCTTCTGAGATAGCACTGCCATGAGCCTCCTGACATCCGCCCCACCCTTCACCCTGCAAGCCAGCAATATCAGTAAATCATTCACCTCGGGGCGGGTCGTAACCCCAGTGCTGCATGACATTAGCTTGGCGATACGACCCGGCGAGCTGACCCTGATCTCAGGTCCGTCCGGTTGTGGCAAAAGCACGCTACTGGCGATTCTCAGCGGCTTGCAGCAGCCCGACCGTGGCAGCGCATCGGCCCTGGGGCACGACCTTTCAAGCCTCGACACGCGGGCCCTGGAGTATTTTCGCCTGCGGCACACCGGCTTCATATTCCAGGGGTTCAACCTGTTTCCAGCCTTGACGGCGCAGCAACAGGTCGAACTGCCCTTGAGCTACCTGGGGCTGCCGAGCACGGAAGTCCGAGCACGCGCCATCGAGGCGCTGGAGGATGTCGGGCTGGGCCCGCGCATGAAATTGCGCCCGGCCGAATTGTCCGGCGGCGAAAAGCAGCGCGTAGCCATTGCACGCGCCGTGGCGAAGGCCCCCGAGTTGTTGTTCGCCGACGAACCGACCAGCGCCCTCGATGCGGCCAACGGTCAAATCGTGATCGATATTTTGCACCGCATCGCTCGCACACGCGGGACCACGGTGCTGTGCGTCAGCCACGATCCGCGCCTGATCAGTAACTCCGACCGCGTGTTGACCATCGAGGACGGCCGCATTTTGAACGATCAATCCCTTCCCTTCCCACCGGCCGCTACGGTCGGTACCCAGGAACATTCTGTATGAACGCGCGTTCGCTTCGCTCTTGGCTGCTTCTGAATACCGCACTTGTATTGCTGAGCGCCTGCTCCCGTGAAGATGCGCCCCCTCAGCCGACGTCATCGGCCCCCGCCTACCTGGCCGTCGCTCGCGGCCGTATCGATGTGGAAGGCGGTTTGCTCAAGCTCGGCGTGGGCCGCGACGGCGTGGTCGCCGAGATCAAGGTGGCGGAGGGCGAGCAGGTCAAGAAAGGCCAATTGCTCGCCACGTTGGACAGCGAACTGGCACAGCTGGCGGTCAGCGCCGCGCTGACCGAGCAACGACAGGTGCAGACTCAAGCCAAACAGTTGGCAAGGCAGCTTAAGTTTGCCGAGCAGCAGGCCAGCCGCCTGACCGCCGCCGCCAAGGCAGGCGCCGGCGACAGCCAGAGTGCCGATGAGGCCCACGAGGCCGCCGAGCGCTTGCGCGACGAGATTGAAAAGACCCAGACAGACGCTGAAGTCGCGGCGAACAAGCTGACTGCGGCACGCTACGAACTGGCGAAACACAGTCTGCGCGCGCCGGTCGACGCCGAAGTGGTTCGTCGCCTGATTCAACCCGGCGCCGCGGTCTCCGCACAGTCCGGGCCGGCCTTCGTGTTGTTGCCGAACCAGGCGCGTATCGTCAGGGCCGAGCTCAATGAGTCCTTCACCGGCGTGGTGCTCCCCGGGATGAAGGCCGAAGTCACCGATGACAGCGCCGCAGGCTCCGTTGTGCTGTCTGCCCATGTGGTGCGGATCAGCGCGGTACTGGGCAACAGCACCCTGGAAGACGACGCCTTGGTCAGGGCAAATACACGTACGGTTGAATGCATATTGGCGTTCGATCAACCGGCGCCGCAGTCGCTGCGGGTGGGACAACGCATGCTGGTAAGGTTTGGGCCGTAGGTCATGGTCACGACCCGGCAACCCCGGCAGATGTTCAGTGCTGGAGAGGGTCGACAATCACCGTGCAGGTGATCCCCGCCGCCAACAACACGCCTTCGGGCACTTCATCGATATGAATCCGCACCGGCACGCGCTGGGCCAGGCGCACCCAGTTGAAGGTCGGGTTCACATCGGCGATCAACTCGCGACTCTCCGGGTTGTCGCGGTCGTAGATGCCGCGCGAGATGCTTTCTACGTGCCCCTTCAACGTCTCGCCGCTCATCAGTTGCATATCGGCTTTGTCACCGACTTTCACGTGGGGCAGCTTGGTTTCTTCGAAGAAGCCGTAGACCCAGAACGAATTCATATCGACCACGGCCATCTTCGCTTCACCGATGCGCGCGTAGTCGCCGCGATGCACATTGAGGTTGGTGACGTAACCGTCGACGGCCGCCACCACTTGCGTGCGCTTCAAGTTCAGTTCGGCGGCTTCCAGTTGCGCCAGCGCATGCTGGTAGTCGGCCAGGGCCGAGTCGGCGATGTTGCTGGCGTCGTCGCGGTTTTCCTTGGAGATCACCAGGGCGTCGAGGTCGGCACGGCGGTGGGCGTTGACCTTGCGCATTTCCCAGGTGGCTTTGCGGGACGCCACCAGGGACTGCGCCTGCTTGACGGCGATGCGGTAGTGCTCGGGGTCGATCTGCATCAGCAGGTCGCCCTTTTTCACCAACTGGTTGTCGCGCACCGGCACGTCGACCACTTCGCCGGTGACGTCGGCCGCAACGTTGATGATGTCGGCGCGCACACGGCCGTCGCGGGTCCAGGGTGTCTCCATGTAATGCACCCACAGCGTGCGGCCAATCCAGATTGCCAAAGCCAGTACCAGCAAGGTCGCAAGCAGGCTGAAAAACTTTTTCATCGGGGCATTCTCAACGGTAGACGGTCAGCGCCAGGGCGCCGAACAGGCAAACGAACAGGCTCAGGCGCAGCAACGCCGGGTGCCAGAAAAAACGGTACAGGTCGAACCCGGCCAGGAAGCGATCAAGCGCCCAGGCCAGGCCCGCCGCGATCAAGAACATCAGGGTCATGGTCGGCATATAGACGCCGTGGAAGGCGATTTCACGAGGCATGCGGGGATCCTTTGAGGGCCGCCAACGGCGATTGCGGGTCCAGCAACGAGGTGCGGATAAAGTGCAGGTAGCTCTTCACCCGGCGCAGGGCGGATGTGTCGAAGTGCGGGGCGAAGGGTTCGTCGGTGGCCTGTACACGGCTGATCGCGTGGTCGACGGCAATCAGCCCGCGCTCCAGGTTGCTCGCGCTGGGTTGCAGGAACAGTCGCACCAGCGAGCGCCCCATTACCCGGATCGCCTGGCGCCACGGCTGGGATTCGGCATAGGCCGGGTGCACCGGCAGGATCGCCTGTTCCTTGCGCAACTCGATGATCGCGTGGCCGACTTCCAGCACCATGAACATCCAGCGCAGCAAATCGCGCTGCACCTGCGGCTGGCCGACGGCGAGGCCGTAGGCCTGGTGAAGCAGGTCGCGGGTACGGCTTTCGAAACTCGACGCCAGGCCCTTGAGCTTGCCACTGATCGCATACACCACTTGCTCGCGCAGGTCCTGCTCCAGGCGGCGCCACAGCCAGCGGCTGTTGGGCGGCAGGATGATCGCCCCCGCCGCCGCGCACACCAGCATGCCGAGGATCATGGCGATGTAGTCATTGATAAAGCTGTAGGGGTTGTAGACCGTGAGGTTATCCGGCACCGAACCGGTGCTGAAAAAGATCAGCAGGCCCACCCCCACCCCGGCGTATTGCGGGCGTGAAGCGAGGAAGGCGCCGAGGATGATCACCGGCGCGAGCATCACGCACAGCAACGGGAAGCCATCGATCCAGGGGAACACGAAGAACATTTCGACAAAGCCGACCAGCGCGCCGATGAACGTGCCGCAGGCCATCTGGAACGCCATGCGCTTGGGGTTGGGCGTGGCGGCGGACAGGCCGACGGTGGCGGCGGCGATCATGGTCATGGTGGCGCCGCTGGGCCAGGCGGTGGCAACCCAGTAACTGCCGAGCACGATCAGGATGAACGATGCGCGAATGCCCGAGGCGGCGCAGGCCAGCCAGTTGGTTTTCGGGCTGAAGGTTTCGTCCCACTGTTCGCGCGCATGGCTGTGGTCGGCCAGGGAGGCGTGGGTCTGCGCGTAGTTGTGCAGGTCGTCGACAAAGCGGTAGAGCAGCTCGTAGGCAGTATGGAAATCCAGCTGCTCGGCCTCGCTCGGGTGCCCCTCCTGGAAGATCGCGCGCAAGCTGCGCACCTTGGCGGGCAGGCCATCCTTGTAGGCGCTCAGCTGGTTGACCAGGCGCGCGGCGTCGGGGCTGGTCAGGGCACGCCCGGAGAAACCGTCGAGCACTTCGGCAAGGTCCTGCAACCCCGGCTTGATCGCCGCGACAACGTGATCGGCAGCGTCGGCGCGCAGGCGTTCGAGCAACTGGTGCAAGGCATTGAAGCGCGTGGTGATGCTCATGAACTCGCTGTTGAGACGACTGAGCCGGCCGTTGCGTCGACGCATGTGCGGGTCTTCGAATACGGTGAGGCTGCGCAACCCTTCCAGGCCCACGGCTTCGGCGATAAAGCGCACATTGGTGGCCTCGAACCCTTCACGCTGGCTGCGCCCGCGCAGGCCATCGGTGACGAACAGCGCGAACACGCCGAAGCGTTGGTACAACGCATTGCGCATCGCGGCGCTGGAGGTCTGCGGCAGGATCGCGGCGCTGACCAGCGTGGAACAGAGAATCCCCAAGGAGATTTCCAACACCCGCCATACCGCCGCCATAAAGGCGCCATCGGGATGGGCCAGGGCCGGCAAGCCGACCATCGCCGCTGTATAGCCCGCGAGCACAAACCCGTAGGCGCGAAAGTTGCGATTGCGTGTCGCGCCAGCGGTGCAAATGCCGACCCAGATCGCCAGCGCCCCCAGGAACAACTCGGTGTTCTGCGCAAACAACGCAATCAACAACACCATCACCGCCGACCCCGCGAGGGTGCCGAGGAAACGATAGAAGCTCTTGGCGAACACCTGCCCGCTCTGCGGTTGCATCACGATAAACACGGTGATCATCGCGGTGCGCGGTTGCGGCAGTTCCAGACGCATGGCCAGCCACAGCGTGAGGAAGGCAGCGATCAGTACCTTGAAGATGTACACCCAAGTCACGCCATCACTGCGTGCCCAGTCGAAAAAGCCACGGCGCCACTCAAGGGAGTGCAACCAGCGCAGCGGTGCAGGCAAGGGAGTCATGAACGCCTACTCAGTGATCAAACACGGCAAGCGCCGCAGGGGTTTTGCTCGGGAGGGTCCTGGTGTCCTGCGGTACGTCGTCGCCGGCTCTGACGCCGCCGCCCAGGGCGGTCACCAGTTCGGCATGCGCGCTCAAGCGGGCCGCCTGCACTTGCTGCTCGACTTGCTGCTGGCGGAACAACAGGGTCTGGGCGTTCAGCACATTGAGGTAGTCGGTAAGGCCACGCTGGTAGGCGATCATCGCGATGTCGTAGGTTTTCTGCGCCGAGGCCACCGACTGCGCGGCAAAACCCGCCTGCTTGTCCATGGATTCGCGGCGGATCAACTGGTCGCTGATGCCCTTGAGCGCATTGACCAGGGTCTGGTTGTAGCGCGCCACGGCGATGTCATAGCCGGCGCTGGCCTCGCCCAACTCTGCCCGCAGGCGGCCGCCGTCGAAAATGGGCAAGGTGATCGCCGGGCCGACGTTGTAATTGAATTTCTTGCCGGCGAGAAAGCCCAGCAGGCCACCGCCGGTGGCCATGTAGCCGAGGCTGCCGACCAGGTCGACATTGGGATAGAAACCGGCATGCGCCACATCGATGCCACGGGCTTGCGCCGCGACCTGCCAACGGCTGGCGACCACGTCGGGACGCTGGCCAAGCAGTTGCACCGGCAGGCTCGATGGCAACTTCAGGGGTGCCGCAAGGGACAACGTGGGGCGTTGCAACTGCGCGCCCTCCCCCGGCCCCTTGCCCGCCAACGCGGCCAACTGGTTACGGCTCAGGGCGATTTCTTCGTCCAGCGCATCCAATTGACGGTGGGTTTCCGGCAGCGGGGTTTCGGCCTGGCTGACATCGAAATGGGTGCCGATCCCGGCGTTCAGGCGCTTATTGGCCAGATCGAGAATCTGCTGTTGCTGGGCCAACGTCGCCGCGACGATATCGCGGTTGGCGTAGTGCAACGACAGCTGGATATAGGCGCGTACCACGTTGTTCTGCAATTCCAGCTGAGCCTGGCGGGCTTCGGCCGCGCTCATGTGCGCCAGGTCGACGGCACGTTCGGTGGCGTTGCTTTCGCGGCCCCACAGGTCGAGTGCGTAGCTGAAGCCCAGGGACGTATTGTTGTCCCAGGTGTTGGAACCGCTCAATGCACCCGGGCCGTAGAACTGATCGTTCGGCCAGTTGTGGCGTTTGAGGGTGGTGTCACTGTTGATCTGCAACGACTCGGCCGACTCGGCAATCCCGGCCATGGCCCGCGCTTCGCGCACCCGAGCAGCGGCGATGGCCATGCTTGGGCTGTCGCGCGTAGCGAGGTCGACCCAGCGGTTCAATTGCGGGTCGCCGTAGGCTTGCCACCATTGGGCGGTGGGCCAGTGGGCGTCGCGCGCGGCGCTCTGGATCGCCTCGTCGGTGGCCAATTGATTGGCGTCGAGGGCCTGGCCTTGGGGGGCGATTCCTCCGGTTCCGATGCAGCCGCTGATTGCTAACGATAAGGCGCAAACACTGAGAGCCTTCAGCTCCCTGTAAATGAGAGTCTTCAGCTCTCTGCTGATGCGACGCGGCACGGCGAACGAATTCCTGAGGTGGGTGTTGCGGGGAAGGTGGCGCAATTCTAGGCGGCCAGGGGAATGGCGATAAGCTGGTATTCCTGTGAATCTTTGTTACCGTTCAGGCGATAATCCGTTGGTAGGGATCACTGGACGGCGTAACTTTCTGTCACAATTTGTTATCTCCCCTGAGAACACTCCATGGACACTTTGCAAAACATGCGCGCTTTCAGTTGCGTGGCCGAAGCCGGCAGCTTCACCGCCGCCGCCGCCCAACTGGACACCACCACTGCCAACGTCTCGCGCGCAGTCTCCAACCTGGAGGCCCATCTGCAAACCCGCTTGCTCAACCGCACCACCCGACGCATCGCACTGACAGAAGCCGGCAAACGTTATTTGCTGCGCTGCGAACAGATCCTGGCCTATGTCGAGGAGGCCGAGGCCGAGGCCAGTGACGCCCATGCACGCCCGGCCGGGCAGTTGAAAGTGCATACCATGACCGGTATCGGCCAGCATTTCGTCATCGATGCGATTGCGCGCTACCGCCGGACTCATCCCGACGTGACCTTCGACCTGACCCTGGCCAACCGCGTGCCAGACCTGCTCGACGAGGGCTACGACGTGTCCATCGTGCTGGCCAGCGAGCTGCCGGATTCGGGTTTCGTGTCCCAGCGCCTGGGCATTACCTACAGCATCGCCTGTGCCTCGCCGGATTACGTCAAGGCCAAGGGCTGCGCGCAACGCCCCCATGACTTGCTCAACCACGCGTGCCTGCGCCTGGTCAGCCCGGTGATCCAACTGGACAAATGGACCTTCAACGGCCCCGAAGGCCAGGAAAGCGTAGCGATCAACACCTCGCCGTTCCTGGTGAACTCGGCCGACGCGATGAAAACCGCGATCACCAGCGGCATGGGCGTCGGCCTGCTGCCGGTGTACGCCGCCATCGAAGGCTTGCGCAACGGCACGCTGGTGCGGGTCATGCCCAACTACCGGTCCCAGGAATTGAACCTGTACGCCATCTACCCGTCGCGCCAGTACCTGGATGCGAAGATCAAGACGTGGGTGGAATACCTGCGCGGCTCGCTGCCGGAGATTCTGGCGGCGCACCAGGCGGAGCTGGTGGCGTATGAGGTGAGCGGCAGCCTGGGCAGCGTGCGGATGGCGAACTGATATTAAACGACCCCACTTGTGTAGTGAGCGGGTTGGTGTGGCGAGCGGGCTTGCCATAATGCCGTTCAGTTAAGCGTACATCGCCTTCTGTAGGAGCGAGCTTGCTCGCGAAAAACGTCAACGATCACGCGTGTTTCCTGAATCAACGCGGCGCCTGTGAGTTCTTCGCGAGCAAGCTCGCTCCTACAAAAAAGCCTTAACTGAACGGCATTAGGGCTTGCCACAACAGCCCGCTCGCCACAGGCGTTGCTGTGCGGCAGCGCTGAGTCGGAGATTCAGCGGGATCTCCCACAGCGGTGCATGTCCTGACAATCGTAACCAGGAATGTTAGCGTGCTTGGCATTCTTCCGTAGTCGATGAGCCCGCCTGCAATGAAAAAGACTGTCCTCGCCTTCAGCCGTATCACCCCGCCCATGATCGAACGCCTGCAACAGGATTTCGAGGTGATCGCGCCCAACCCCAAGCTGGGTGACATCAATGCACAGTTCAACGAAGCCCTGCCCCATGCCCATGGCCTGATCGGCGTAGGCCGCAAGCTGGGCCGCGAACAGCTCGAAGGGGCGAGCAGGCTGGAAGTGGTCTCCAGCGTGTCGGTGGGCTACGACAACTATGATGTGGCGTACTTCAACGAGCGCGGGATCATGCTCACCAACACCCCTGACGTACTTACCGAAAGCACCGCCGACCTGGCCTTCGCCCTGCTGATGAGCAGCGCGCGCCGCGTGGCCGAACTGGATGCCTGGACCAAGGCCGGCCAGTGGAAAGCCAGTGTTGGCGCACCGCTGTTTGGCTGCGATGTGCATGGCAAGACCCTCGGCATCGTCGGCATGGGCAATATCGGCGCGGCCGTGGCCCGTCGCGGGCGCCTGGGGTTCAACATGCCGATCCTGTACAGCGGCAACAGCCGCAAGACCGCGTTGGAACAGGAACTGGGCGCACAGTTTCGCAGCCTGGACCAATTGCTGGCCGAGGCGGATTTCGTATGCCTGGTCGTGCCGTTGAGCGACAAGACCCGTCACCTGATCAGCACCCGCGAACTGGGGCTGATGAAATCCAGCGCCATCCTGATCAACATTTCCCGTGGCCCGGTGGTGGATGAACCGGCACTGATCCAGGCCCTGCAAAACCACACCATTCGCGGTGCCGGCCTGGATGTGTACGAGAAAGAACCGCTGAGCGAATCGCCGCTGTTTCAACTGAGCAACGCGGTGACCCTGCCGCATATCGGCTCGGCCACCGACGAAACCCGCGAAGCCATGGCCAACCGCGCGCTGGACAACCTGCGCGCGGCCCTGCTGGGCCAACGCCCGCGGGACCTGGTTAACCCACACGTCTGGAAAGGCTGACAGGAATCCGATGTGGGCGGGGGGCTTACCTAACGCCAGTCAGTTAAGGCTTTTTTTTGTAGGAGCGAGCTTGCTCGCGAAAAACTCACAGGCGCCGCGTTCATTCAGGAAGCACGCGTTATCGTTGAGGTTTTTCGCGAGCAAGCTCGCTCCTACAGAAGAGAAAGCAATGTACGCTTGACTGACTGACTTTAGGGTTGACCCGCCCACATGAATTCACCCCAGCACAAAATCCGGTTAAAGCCTGGCCCGCCCAAGTCGATAACCCTCAATAGAAGTTCGTCATCCTTGATTCACAGAAGGTTTTTATGTCCACCACTAAAGCCCGCGCAGACTCACTCTCGCTTCTGCTCTTTACCTTGCGTAGCGGCAAGCTGATGGCTATCAACCTGCTGAAAGTCAGTGAAATCATCCCCTGCCCGCCGCTGACCAAGCTGCCGGAGTCCCACCCCCATGTGAAGGGTATCGCCACCTTGCGCGGGGCCTCGCTGTCGGTGATCGACCTGAGCCGTGCCCTGGGGGAAATGCCCCTGGCCGACCCGGACGGTGGTTGCCTGATCGTTACTGACGTCAGCCGCTCCAAACAGGGCCTGCATGTACAGGCGGTAAGCAAGATCGTGCATTGCCTGACCACCGATATCCGCCCGCCACCCTACGGTTCGGGCGGCAACCGCTCGTTTATCACCGGGGTCACGCAGGTGGAAGGCGGGCTGGTGCAGGTGCTGGACATCGAAAAAGTCATCCACGCCATCGCGCCGGCGCCGATTGAAGTGGCGCCGACCGACTTGACCATGGAAGAGGCCGAAGTGCTCGGCAACGCGCGGATTCTGGTGGTCGATGACAGCCAAGTGGCATTGCAACAATCGGTGCACACCCTGCGCAACCTCGGCCTGACCTGCCATACCGCACGCAGTGCCAAGGAAGCCATCGACGTGTTGCTGGAGCTGCAAGGCACGGTCGAACAGATCAATGTGGTGGTCTCGGACATCGAGATGTCCGAGATGGACGGCTACGCCCTCACCCGTACCTTGCGCGAAACCCCGGACTTCCAGGACCTCTATGTGCTGTTGCACACCTCCCTGGACAGTGCAATGAACAGCGAAAAAGCCCGCCTGGCCGGAGCCAACGCAGTGCTGACCAAATTCTCCTCGCCGGAACTGACCAAGTGCCTGGTCGTCGCCGCCAAGGCCGTGGCCGAAAAAGGCCTGTAGGCGGTGGCCGAGTATTTCCAGCTGCTACGCCGCGACCTCACCGGCAGCCTGCCCGCGCCGCAATGGCCGGCCGGGACGGTGTTGGATCATTATCGCGACGACCTGGCCCCGGCCATTCATGCGGTATTGCGCATGACCCAGGCCCAGGGCGGTGGCCGCGTCGCCCAGCTGGAAACCTGGCGGCACCAATTCATTACCGATGCCGAATTCGACCCCACGCTCTGCCTGGTCGCCAGTAACGGCGAAGGCGTTCTCGGCGTGGCCCAATGCTGGACCAGCGCCTTCATCAAGAACCTTTCAGTTCACCCTTGCGCCCAGGGCCAAGGGCTGGGCCGGGCCCTGTTGCTGCATGCCTTCCAAGTGTTCAAGCAGCGCGGTGACCCCTATGTGGATCTCAAGGTACTGGAAAGCAACCTGCGCGCGCGCAAGCTGTATGAAAGTACGGGCATGGTCTTCGTACTGCGGGATGTGGTCGTCGAGGACTGACAGAGGCTGGCGCATAACTTGCTTCCAGAGTCATTGAATGGTGGAAAGAGGTCATAACCCGTCGCCGTTCGAGCGTGCCTTCTGACCTTGCCTGGTGACAGTTCCGCCATGAACACTCATTTTTCCTGTGTCGGTTGCGGTAAATGCTGCACCGACCACCATGTCCCCCTGACCCTCGAAGAAGCCCGACAGTGGGCGGCTGACGGCGGTAATGTCATCGTTCTGGTGGAGGGTTTTCTCGGCAATGGCCTGGGCCTGCCCCAGCCACAACGTGAGCACGCAGAACGCCGATCAGTGGTGGTGCCCAGCGGCAATACCGAAGCGTTCGTGGCCATCACATTTGCCGCCTACAACGCTGGACGCTGCCGGAATCTTGACGAAGACAACCTGTGTCGCATCTATGAGCGCCGGCCACTGGTGTGCCGCATCTACCCGATGGAGATCAACCCGCATATCCCGCTGAACCCGGCTGCCAAGGATTGCCCGCCGGAATCCTGGGAACAGGGCCCGGCGCTGATCGTCGGCGGTGAGTTGATGGACCTGGAACTGGCCGAACTGATCCGCCGCTCGCGCCAGGCCGACCGTGACGATGTGCAGACCAAGGAGGCGGTGTGCGCCTTGCTGGGTATTCGGACCACGGCGCTCAAGGGCGATGGGTTTACCGCATACCTGCCGGACATGGGCGCGTTTGCCCAAGCGATCGAGCGGGCGGCGGACCAGCCGAGCGTGGCCAATGAGTGGGTGTTTCATGTGTCGGGGATGGACATCGCCGAACAGCTGCTCGACGCCGGGGCGCAGATTGCCACCGAGGTGCCGGCCAATTATGCGTTCATCCCGTTGCGAGCGGCTTAGCCTTTCAGGCCCGCTCACGATAGCGGGCGACATTCCCAGCGCATGTTCCGCGCAATTATTAGCCATCACGGCGAGGAGAATGGGGCGTCCAGGCGGTAAGGCTGGATGATCCGCTGGTATTCGCCGTTGTGCATCAGTTGCTCCAACGCGCCGTTAAGCTCATTGCGCAATGCGGTGTCAGGCTTGCGCACGGCGATCGCCACACCGCTGCCCAGCAATTCCCCGGAAACCGCGGGCCCGAGGAAATCGAAATCCTGGCCCTCGGCGCTGTCGAGCAAGGCTTCGCGAATTTCCACGGTGCCTTGCAGCGTGGCATCGATATCGCCTGCCACCAGGCTGCGTACCAGCTCATCATTGCGCCAGAAGCCCTTGACGATAACGCCTTTCGGCGCCCACTGCGCCAGGGCAAAGGCTTCGCGGTTGCTCCCCACCAATACGCCGACACACTTGCCTTTCAAGGACCGCACGCTGGGCAGCAGGCCCGATGATTTTCGGGCCACCAGGCGTGTGGTGAACGGATAGAGGTCTTCGGTGAAGTTCGCCCATTGCCGCCGCTTCGACGTCTGGGCTATGCCCATGATCGCATCGAATTGGTGGGCATCCAGGGCCGGGAAGTTCTCCACAAGCACCTGGTCGACCCAGGTACAGCGCACATTCAGTTGCAGGCATAAAGCGTTGCCCAGTTCGATATTCAGCCCGACCAGTTGGCCTTGCTGATTGCGGCTTTGGAACGGGGGAAATTGTGCGGCGACGGCGAAGCGAATTTCATGACGGGGTGGGTCACCCGCCGCTGCCGTGCAGAACACCACACTCAACAGCCATAAGGTATGCGCCACACAGCGGTGTCTCAGGGTCACGGGGACGTCCTTTTCCGGAAAACCAGCCTCACCACGCCCCGCCCCCCGGTAAAAGCCGACCGGGGTGGAGCAAATGTCGTGCAAGCTTTCAAGAAATAGACGCGGACCTACAAGCAGAAATATCAGCACGCGCTGTAGGCAATAGTCGACACAGCGTGCGACTTGTTAGTCTCAGCGTTTACCCATTGAACGACGCGTCCCCGGTGGCGCCATGCCCGGCGACTTGGTGTGGCCGTTCTTGGCGCCGTTCTTGTACCAAGGCTGGGCCGCATTTTTCGCCCCGGCCAGTTCACCCGGCTTGAACGGAAACTTGAACGCCGGGATCTCGGTCTTCTCAACGCTTTCGGCGCTGGCCGGATCGACGATGTCGGTCGCTTCAACAGGGGGTTGTGTCGGGGAATTCATGGAAGCTCCGGAGCGTGCAAAAAATGATGCGGGGCCGACTTGCGGGCCACACTGGCGCGCAGTATACCTGCGCCCTTCGGATCTTTAACCACCACCTGTACGAATGGTCGGAGTTTACTGACAGCGCTGTCAGTTAGCAGTCACCTTGCTGACCGGGTTGGCGCGCTATAAAGCCCCTACACTCTTCCCACTCTTTGCCCTGGCGCGCCACTCCATGCAAATTCAACGTAAAACTGCCCTGATCGTCGGTGTCCTGGTGGTGCTGGCCATTGTCGCCTGGGCCCTGGGCCGGCCGGCCAAGACCAGGCTGGCTGCGCCGACGGCGATCCCGGTGCGGGTGGTGAAGGTGGTGCAACAGGACGTCCCGCGCTTTGTCAGTGGGATCGGCACGGTATTGTCATTGCACAGTGTGGTGATCCGTCCCCAGGTCGACGGCATCCTCACCCAATTACTGGTCAAGGAAGGCCAACCGGTGAAGGCCGGTGATCTGCTCGCCACCATTGATGACCGCTCGATCCGTGCCAGCCTCGACCAGGCCAAGGCGCAGTTGGGGGAAAACCAGGCGCAACTGCAAGTGGCGCTGATCAACCTCAAGCGCTACAAGGAACTGAGCATCGACGACGGCGTGTCCAAGCAGACCTACGACCAGCAACAAGCCCTGGTCAACCAGCTCAAGGCCACCGCGCAGGGAAACCAGGCTGCAATTGACGCGGCGAAAGTTCAGCTTTCCTACACCCAGATCCGCTCGCCAGTCAGCGGTCGCGTGGGTATCCGCACGGTAGATGAAGGTAACTTCCTGCGCACAAGCGATGCCCAGGGCTTGTTCTCGGTCACTCAGATCGACCCGATCGCCGTCGAGTTTTCCCTGCCGCAACAGATGCTGCCCACCCTGCAAGGCCTGATCGCCGCGCCGACCCAGGCCAGCGTCGACGCCTACCTGGGCGCCGACACCGACGGCCAGACCGGCGACCTGCTCGGCGAAGGCCACTTGAGCCTGATCGACAACCAGATCAGCTCCACCACCGGCACCCTGCGGGCCAAGGCCGAGTTCAACAACCCCTCGCAACGCTTGTGGCCCGGGCAACTGGTGACCATCAAGATCCAGACCGCCCTCGACAAGAACGCGCTGGTGGTGCCGCCCACCGTGGTGCAACGCGGCCTGGACTCGCACTTCGTGTACCGGGTCAACGGCGACAAGGTCGAGATCGTGCCGGTGCAAGTGACCTACCAGAACAGCGACGTCAACCTCATCACGGGCGTGCAGGCCGGTGATGTGCTGGTCAGTGATGGCCAGTCGCGCCTCAAGGCCGGCGCCCAGGTGGAGGTGCTCAAAGACCCGCCACAAACGATCCAGACCGTCGACGCCAAGGTGCAGCCATGAACGGCAGCCGTTCACCTTCGGCCTGGTGCGTCGATCACCCCGTCGCCACCCTGCTGCTGACGTTTGCCCTGGTGCTGCTCGGGATCATAGCCTTCCCGCGCCTGGCCATCGCGCCGTTGCCGGAAGCGGAATTCCCGACGATCCAAGTCACCGCGCAACTGCCCGGCGCCAGCCCGGACACCATGGCCTCGTCCGTGGCCACGCCCTTGGAGGTGCAATTCAGCGCCATCCCCGGCATGACCCAGATGACCTCCAGCAGTGCCCTGGGCTCCAGCCTCCTGACCCTGCAATTCACGCTCAACAAGAGCATCGACACCGCCGCCCAGGAAGTGCAGGCGGCGATCAATACCGCGTCCGGCAAACTGCCCAGCGATATGCCGAGCCTGCCGACCTGGAAAAAGGTCAACCCGGCCGACAGCCCGGTGCTGATCCTCAGCGTCAGCTCCGACAGCATGCCCAGCACCGAGCTGAGCGACTACGTGGAAACCCTGCTGGCGCGCCAGATCAGCCAGATCGACGGCGTCGGCCAGATCAACATCACCGGCCAACAACGTCCGGCAATTCGCGTGCAGGCCTCACCGGATAAACTGGCCGCGATTGGCCTGACCCTGGCCGACATCCGCGTGGCCATCCAGCAATCGAGCCTGAACCTGGCCAAAGGCGCGATCTACGGGAAAAACAGCGTGTCGACCCTGTCGGCCAACGACCAGTTGTTCCACCCCGAGGACTACGCCCAACTGATCGTGTCCTACAAGGACGGCGCGCCGGTACAACTGCGCGATATCGCCAAAGTCATCAACGGTTCGGAAAACGCCTACGTGCAGGCCTGGTCCGGCGACACGCCGGGGGTCAACCTGGTGATCTCGCGCCAGCCTGGCGCGAATATCGTCGAGACCGTCGACCGCATCCAATCGGAACTGCCGCGCCTGCAAGCCATGTTGCCGGCATCCGTGCAGGTCAGTGTATTGAGCGACCGCACCAAGACCATCCGTGCGTCCTTGCATGAGGTGGAAGTCACCCTGTTGATCGCCATCTTGCTGGTGGTGGCGGTGATGGCGCTGTTCCTGCGCCAGTTGTCCGCCACAATGATTGTGTCCAGCGTGCTCGGCGTGTCACTGATCGCCAGTTTTGCGCTGATGTACCTGATGGGCTTCAGCCTGAACAACCTGACCCTGGTGGCGATCGTGATCGCCGTGGGCTTTGTGGTGGACGATGCCATCGTGGTGGTGGAAAACATTCACCGCCACCTCGAAGCCGGGCTGGACAAGCGCGAAGCAGCGATCAAGGGCGCCGGCGAGATTGGCTTTACCGTGGTGTCCATCAGCTTCTCGCTGGTGGCGGCGTTTATCCCGCTGCTGTTCATGGGCGGCGTGGTCGGACGGTTGTTCAAGGAGTTCGCGCTGACGGCGACCTCGACCATCCTGATTTCGGTGGTGGTCTCGTTGACGCTGGCGCCTACCCTGGCGGCGCTGTTCATGCGCGCCCCAACCCATCCTGCCCACGACAAACCCAGCTTCAGTGAACGCCTGCTGGCCGGCTATGCACGCACCCTGCGCCGCGCCCTGGCCCATCAACGCACGATGGGCGTCATTTTCGTGGTGACCCTGGCCCTGGCCGTGGTCGGCTATGTGTTTATTCCCAAGGGTTTCTTTCCGGTGCAAGACACAGGCTTCGTGCTCGGCACCAGCGAAGCGGCAGCCGACGTGTCGTACCCGGACATGGTCGCCAAGCACAAGGCCCTGGCCGAGATCGTCAAGGACGACCCGGCGGTCGAGGCGTTTTCCCACTCGGTGGGGGTGACCGGCAGCAACCAGACCATTGCCAACGGGCGGTTCTGGATCGCCTTGAAAGACCGCGGTGATCGCGATGTGTCCGCCAGCCAGTTCATCGACCGCATCCGCCCGAAACTGGCCAAGGTGCCCGGCATCGTGCTGTACCTGCGCGCCGGCCAGGACATCAACCTCAGCTCCGGCCCGAGCCGCGCCCAATACCAGTACGTGCTCAAGAGCAACGACGGCCCGACGCTGAATACCTGGACCCAACGCCTCACCGAAAAACTGCGCGCCAACCCGGCGTTTCGCGACCTGTCCAACGACCTGCAACTGGGTGGCAGCATTACCCACATCAGCATCGACCGTCAGGCCGCCGCACGGTTCGGACTGACCGCCACCGATGTCGACCAGGCGCTGTACGACGCCTTCGGCCAACGTCAGATCAAAGAGTTCCAGACCGAGATCAACCAGTACCAGGTGGTGCTGGAGTTGGACACCCAGCAACGCGGCAAGGCCGAAAGCCTGAACTACTTCTACCTGCGCTCGCCGCTGACCAATGAGATGGTGCCGTTGGCGGCAGTGGCCAAGGTCGACCCGCCGACCGTAGGGCCCTTGTCCATCAGCCACGACGGCATGTTCCCGGCCGCCAACCTGTCGTTCAACCTCGCCCCCGGCGTGGCGCTGGGGGATGCGGTGATCATGCTCAACCAGGCCAAGAATGAAATCGGCATGCCGGCCACCATCATTGGTAACTTCCAGGGCGCGGCCCAGGCGTTCCAGAGTTCGCTGGCCAGCCAACCGTGGCTGATCCTGGCGGCACTGGTGGCGGTCTACATCATTCTCGGCGTGCTGTACGAGAGCTTCGTGCATCCGCTGACGATTATCTCGACCTTGCCGTCGGCGGGGTTGGGCGCACTGATCATGCTGTCGCTGATGGGCCAGGACTTTTCGATCATGGCCCTGATCGGCCTGGTACTGCTGATCGGGATCGTGAAGAAGAACGGCATCCTGATGATCGACTTCGCCCTGGAAGCCCAGCGCGTACGCGGGCTATCGCCAGAGGAGGCGATCTATGAAGCCTGTGTCACACGGTTCCGGCCCATCATCATGACCACCCTCGCCGCCCTGCTCGGCGCCGTGCCGTTGATGCTCGGTGCCGGCCCTGGCGCGGAAATGCGCCAGCCGCTGGGCATCGCGGTGGTCGGCGGGTTGCTGGTGAGCCAGGCGCTGACGTTGTTCACCACACCGGTCATATACTTGTACCTCGAAAAGTTTTTCCACCGGCCCAAACCAGCTGCCGAGCTGGCGACCACACACTGAGGCCAAGGCACCGCCCTGGAGCAAAAGGCTCATGCGCGTATTGATTGTTGAAGATGAAGAAAAAACCGCCGACTACCTGCACCGCGGCCTGACGGAGCAAGGCTACACCGTCGACGTGGCCCGCGAAGGCGTCGAGGGTTTGCACTTGGCGCTGGAAAACGATTACGCGGTGATCGTGCTCGACGTGATGCTGCCTGGCCTCGACGGCTTTGGCGTGTTGCGGGCGTTGCGCGCGCGCAAGCAGACACCGGTGATCATGCTGACCGCCCGTGAACGCGTGGAAGACCGTATCCGCGGGCTACGCGAAGGTGCCGACGATTACCTCGGCAAACCGTTTTCATTCCTCGAACTGGTGGCGCGCCTGCAAGCCCTGACCCGCCGCAGCGGCGGCCACGAGCCGGTGCAGGTGACGGTCGCCGACCTGTGGATCGACCTGATCAGCCGCAAGGCCAGCCGCAACGGCGTGCGCCTGGACCTGACCGCCAAGGAGTTCTCGCTGCTCAGTGTGTTAGCGCGGCGCCAGGGCGAGATCCTCTCCAAGACATCGATTGCAGAAATGGTCTGGGACATCAATTTCGACAGCGACGCCAACGTGGTGGAAGTGGCGATCAAGCGCCTGCGCGCCAAACTCGACGGGCCGTTCGAACACAAGCTGCTGCACACCATTCGCGGCATGGGCTATGTGCTGGAGAATCGCAGTGTCGGCTAACTCCATTGCCCTGCGTCTGAGCAGCCTGTTCACCCTCGTGGCGGCGCTGATCTTCCTGTTGATCGGCGGCGCGCTGTATCAGCAGGTGGACCGCAGCCTGGGCCTGCTACCCGGGGCGGAGCTGGACGCGCGCTACAGCGTGTTGGAATCCTCTGTGAACCGCTTCGGTACACCGGACCATTGGGCGAAGATTCAAGCCAAGCTCAAATTATTGGGTGAGGA
This sequence comes from Pseudomonas sp. G11, assembly GCF_029457515.1. NCBI lineage: Bacteria > Pseudomonadati > Pseudomonadota > Gammaproteobacteria > Pseudomonadales > Pseudomonadaceae > Pseudomonas > Pseudomonas sp. G11. The sequence continues at coordinate 1,403,814 of NZ_CP120377.1, read as the reverse complement.
AGACAAACGTATCCGTTTTTGGGTCGTCAGCAGCGATCCGAACTACGAGTATGGCAACCCCGATGCGCTGATCCGCGCCTTCGCCGAAGGCCCGACGGGTAAGCGCGATCTGCGCCTGCCGGGGCGCGAATACCCGTTCAAGGTACTGGTGAGCCAGTTCCCGGCCAAGGACCAACGCCCGCCGCTGCGTTTCATGATCGCCATCGACACCGATAACTTCCGTGCCACCCAGCACCATCTGCTGGTGGCGTTGGTGAGCCTGGCACTGGTCGGCGTGGTACTGGCGTCGCTGCTGGGGTTCTGGGTGTCGCGCATTGGCCTCAAGCCGCTGAGCAAACTCTCGGATGAAGCACAGAAGCTGGCACCGCCGAAGCTCTCCGGGCGCCTGCAACTGTCGCCGCTGCCGCCGGAACTGAGTCAGTTCGTCAACTCGTTCAACGCCACCCTCGACCGCGTAGAGCAAGCGTACTCACGCCTGGAGTCGTTCAACGCCGACGTCGCCCACGAGCTGCGTTCGCCGTTGACCAACCTGATCGGCCAGACCCAGGTTGCCCTGACACGCGGACGTTCGGCCGAACATTATTTCGAGGTACTGCAATCCAACCTCGAAGAATTGGAACGCCTGCGTTCGATCATCAACGACATGCTGTTCCTCGCCAGCGCCGACCAGGGCAGCAAGGCCACCAAGCTGATTGAAAGCTCATTGGCCGACGAGGTTGCCACCACCCTCGACTACCTGGACTTCATCCTCGAAGACGCTCAGGTCCAGGTGCAGGTCCACGGCGACGCCCAGGTGCAGATCGAAAAAGCCCACCTGCGCCGAGCGCTGATCAACCTGCTGAGCAATGCAGTGCAGCACACCGCGCCTGGGCAGGTGATCGACGTGAACATCGAAGTGCTGGAACATCAGGTGACGATCGGCGTGACCAACCCCGGCGAAGTGATTGCCAGCGAACACCTGCCACGGCTGTTCGAACGCTTCTATCGGGTGGACGCGTCGCGCAGCAACAGCGGGGCGAATCACGGGTTGGGCCTGGCCATCGTCAAGGCGATTGCGCTGATGCATGGCGGCGATGTGTTCGTACGCAGCGAGCCCGGTGGCAATACCTTTGGCATCACCCTGCCAATCTAAATCTTGAAAACACCTCGGTCACATGTGGGAGGGGGCTTGCCCTAATGCCAGTCAGTCAAGGAGGAACACTGTAACTGTGACTGTGACTGTGACTGTAACTGTGACTGTAACTGTGACTGTGACTGTGACTGTAACTGTGACTGTGACTGTGGCGAGCGGGCTTGCCCCGCGTTGGGCTGCTTAGCAGCCCCATTACAGGCGATGTGTTTTTAACTGACACACCGCAGTGCCTGGTTTTGGGGCTGCTTCGCAGCCCAACGCGGGGCAAGCCCGCTCGCCACAACAAGCCCGCTCGCCACAGGTGACTGTTTGCTCGTTCTATCTTTTAACTGACAAGTATTAGGGCTTGGCCCTCACTACTGTTGCGATTTCGGCAACAGTCATTATCTTGTTACACTCTGTATCGTACCGCTCGCCTGCGTTAATTTGACGCATCGATGAGCGCGACGGCAAAGACAGCTGACCCGCTTACCCGAATTTCCCTCGACATATTTCCAGGGCTCTACACTGGGAATCTGTCTTAAAGCCGCTGACTTCAGCGGCTTTTTTTTGCCGTAAAAAAAGGCCAGGCACACCCCCACGACATTGGCCGTTTCCGATTGACCCAAGGAGCTCCACCGGTGAAGAACTCGCTGACGTTCACCCCGTTATTTCTCGCGATTACCGCAACGATCGTCCCTCTTGCCCATGCAGCAGACGCGCCTCCCGCCGACGGTTTTGTCGAAGGCGCCCACCTCAATATCAACACCCGCAACTACTACATGAACCGCGACCGTCGCGATCTTCATACCGATGACAGCAAGGAGTGGGGCCAGGGCTTTCTCGGCACCTTCGAATCCGGCTACACCCAGGGCACCGTTGGTTTCGGCCTGGACGCCCACGCCATGCTCGGCCTCAAGCTCGACGGGGGTGGCGGCACCGACGGTTCCAGCATCCTTCCGTATGGCAGCGGCAACGGCAAGGCACCCGGCTCGTTCTCCACGGCGGGCGGTACCTTGAAGATGCGGGCGTTCGACACCGAGGTGAAAGCGGGCGACCTGTTCCTCAACAACCCGGTGATTGCCGGCGGCATGACCCGCATGCTGCCGCAGACCTTCCGTGGCGTGAGCCTGGTCAACCACAGTTTCGACGGCTGGATGCTCGAAGGTGGCCGGGCCAGTTTCACCAAGCTCTACAACCAGAGCGGCCATCAGCGCATCGGCACCAGCTACGGCGCACTGCCGGACCACGCCGACAGCCAGCACCTGGATTGGGCCGGTGTGTCGTTCAGCGCCATCCCGGGTCTGACCAGCAATCTCTACGCCTCTGAACTCAAGGACGTGTGGCACCAGTACTACTACGACCTGGACTACACCTACGCGTTGAACGACCTGATCAGCCTCAATCCGGGTCTGCACTATTACCACACCCAGGACACCGGCCAGTCGCTGCTCGGTGCCATCGACAACAACACCTACAGCCTGCATTTCACCGTGGGCGTGGGCAACCACAGCGTCACCGCCGCCTACCAGCGGGTCAACGGCAACACGCCGTTCGACTACATCACCCAGGGCGACAGCGTGTACCTGGACAACTCCCAGCAGTACTCGGACTTCAACGGCCCCAACGAACGCTCGTGGAAGCTCAAGTACGCCTATGACTTCGTCGGCCTCGGCATGCCGGGCCTGACCTCGGCGGTGTCCTACATCAGCGGCAAGACCGACCTGACCAAGGTCGACCCGCAAAGTCGTGGCTACAGCGCCTGGTACAGCGCAGACGGCAAAGACGCCAGGCACTGGGAACGGGATGTCGACCTGAAGTATGTGGTGCAAGGCGGCAAGGCCAAGGACCTGGCGGTGCGCCTGCAATGGGCGACCAACCGTGGCGGCCGGGGTTACTCGGCGGTGGATCGGGATGTGGATGAGTACCGGGTGATCGTCGACTATCCGATCAACGTGTTTTGACGCGCACAGTTTCTTTTTAACCAAGTATTTAATTTTCATCGGGTAGAACTAAACTGCCAGCATCGTCACCGCTGAAGTCTGCCCGATGAGCCCACGCCCTACTCGCACCTCACCTGCACACCCCGAACTATTGCTGATGCTGGGCAGCGGCCTCACCGTCGTCCTGATTGTGATCATCGTCGCCGCACTGTTGATCCGCGAACACGCCAGCACCTTGCAGGCGGCCAAGCGTTCAACCACCAACATTGCCCAACTGATCAATGCCGATGTACTGCGAAACGTCGAGTTGTACGACCTGGCCCTCAAGGGACTGATCACCGCCACGCAACGTGAGGACCTGTCACAGGTTGCCGCGAATATCCGACACCTGGTGCAGTTTGACTTGTCCATGGCGGCACCTTTCAAGGGTGAGGTGCTGTTGTTGGATGCCACCGGAGCGGTGATCGCCGACTCCTCGACCCTGCAGCCCACTCCGCGCAATTTTGCCAATCGTGATTATTTCCAGGTGCATGCCAAGGACGCCCAGGCGGGCTTGTTTATCAGCCGACCGTTCAAGATCCATTGCGACTGCGACCAGGTCTGGCGCATGGCATTCAGCCGGCGCGTGTCGGGGCCCAATGGTGAGTTCGCCGGCGTCGCGGTCGCCACCATGCGCCTGGCGTATTTCGACCAGTTGTTCAGCACCCTGACGATCGGCAACGGCAGCAGCGTCAACCTGCTGAACAACAAAGGCATCCTGCTGGCCCAGCAACCTTTGCTTGAAAGCGACATGATCGACAAAGACCTGAGCGAGCGACCGAACTTCAAACGCATGCTGCGCGATGGAAGCGGCAGCTTCCAGGCCATCTCCGCCATCAGCGGCAAGGAGCGCCTGTACACGTTCACCAATGTCGGCGAACTGCCGCTGATCGTGGTGGTGGCGCTCCCCAGTGAAGACGTATTTGCCCCCTGGAAACGTGTCGCGCTGCTCACCAGCGGCGCCACGGGCATCCTGTGTATCGGCCTGTTGTGGCTCACCTGGATGCTGCGCCGGGAACTGCGCCGGCGCTATCGTGCGGAGAGAGTGCTGTCAGAACAAGCAGCCACCGATGCCCTGACGGGCCTGCCCAACCGCCGCGTCCTTGACGAGCGCCTGCGTCTGGAATGGGATCGCGCCCAACGCTCCACAGAACCGCTGACACTGCTGATGATCGACGTGGACCACTTCAAGGCGTTCAACGACCGCCATGGCCACAGTGGCGGCGACGAAGCGTTGCGCACCGTGGCCCAGGTGATCGGCAACAATATCCGCCGCCCGGCTGACCTGGCGGCGCGCTATGGCGGGGAGGAATTCGCGGTGGTGCTGCCCGACACCGACGCCAAGGGCGCCTGGCTGATCGCCGAGCATATCCGCAGCAGCGTCGAGCACTTGCCACGGGTGGCGGAAGATGAACGGCCGATTACCGTCAGCATCGGCATGAGCACCTGGGACAAACGCAGCCGCATGTCATTGGAGGCGTTGATGCTGAGTGCGGACCAGGCGCTGTATGAAGCCAAGCACAGTGGCCGAAACTGCATTGTCGATGCCGCAACCTAGCCCCTGTAGGAGCGAGCTTGCTCGCGAAGAACGTCAACGATAACGCGGGCACCAGGTTTATTGCGGCGCACTCAGGTTTTTCGCGAGCAAGCTCGCTCCTACAGGGGGCGGCGCTGTTGCAACGGACATAAAAAAAGGCCACCCGAAGGCAGCCTTTCAAAACTAAAGAAAGAGAGTTGTTACTTACACCGCCGCAACGGGACGCATGTAAGAGATCGGTGCGGTGCTGGCATCTTCGAAGGTCACGACTTCCCAAGCGTCTGTCTGCTCAATCAACTTGCGCAGCAGCTGGTTGTTAAGGGCGTGGCCCGACTTGAAGCCTTTGAACTCGCCTATCAGGCTATTGCCCAGCAGGTAGAGGTCACCGATTGCATCGAGGATCTTGTGCTTCACGAATTCGTCTTCATAGCGAAGGCCGTCTTCGTTCAGTACACCATCCGCGTCGACCACAATGGCGTTTTCAACGCTGCCGCCGAGTGCGAGGTTGTGCTTGCGCAGGTACTCGATGTCACTCATGAAACCAAAGGTACGGGCGCGGCTGACTTCTTTTACGAACGAAGTGCTGGAAAAATCCACGCTTGCACTTTGGGTGCGGTCACGGAATACCGGGTGGTCGAAATCGATCTCAAAGCTCACTTTAAAGCCTTCGAACGGGACGAAGGTGGCGCGCTTGTCGCCGTCTTCTACTGTCACTTCCCGCAGAATGCGTATGAACTTCTTGGCTGCGTCCTGTTCTTCCAGGCCGGCAGATTGAATCAAGAATACGAAGGGTCCAGCGCTGCCATCCATGATCGGGACTTCGGACGCGGAGAGCTCGACGTAGGCGTTATCGATGCCCAAACCGGCCATGGCCGAGAGCAAGTGCTCCACCGTGTCCACTTTGACGTCACCGTTGACCAACGTGGTCGACATCGTGGTTTCGCCAACATTTTCCGCGCGAGCAGGAATCTGCACCACAGGGTCCAGGTCGGCACGCACAAACACGATGCCGGTGTCGACAGGTGCAGGCTTGAGGGTCAGGTATACCTTCTCCCCGGAGTGCAGACCTACACCTGTGGCACGAATAATATTCTTCAGGGTGCGTTGTTTAATCATGGCTTGGACCGCTTCAGCGCAAATTGCGAACTGGTATCAACAAAGGCTGGCGATAATAGCAGACCAGACCTTTGCTGAACACCAATCACCTTCATAGCCCTGATACATTCCATTAATCGGCCTGACGACGCAGGAAAGCCGGGATGTCCAGGTAGTCCAGGTCATCTTGCGGATTCGGGCTACGGGACGCCGCAGCACCGGCCTGAGCCTGGTTGCGCATCACGGTCGGACGATCCAGGTCACGGTAGTTCACCGACGGCAGTTCCTGGCGCGAAGGCGCTGGAGCGGCAGCCGACTGGCTGGCGTGGCTGGTATGAACGGTATTGTCGATGACCTTCACAGGCTTCTCGATTTTCGCGCCCAGGCCAGTTGCAACCACGGTCACGTGCAGTTCATCGCGCATGTCCGGATCGATAACGGTACCGACCTTGACCATTGCGTGCTCGGAAGCGAAGGCTTCGATGATGCTACCCACGTCGGAGTACTCACCCAGGGACAGGTCAGGACCGGCGGTGATGTTCACCAGGATGCCGCGTGCGCCTTGCAGGTTCACGTCTTCCAGCAGCGGGTTGCGGATGGCCGCTTCAGTGGCTTCGCGTGCACGGTTCGGACCGCTGGCGCAGCCAGTGCCCATCATCGCCATGCCCATTTCGCTCATGACAGTACGTACGTCGGCAAAGTCGACGTTGATCATGCCCGGGCGCTTGATGATGTCGGAAATACCGCGAACGGCACCGGCCAGTACATCGTCAGCCTTGGCAAACGCGGACAGCAGGCTCGCGTCCTTGCCCAGGATGGTCAGCAATTTCTCGTTGGGGATGGTGATCAACGAGTCAACGCTTTCAGACAGCAGACGGATACCTTCGTCGGCGATCTGCATGCGCTTGCGGCCTTCGAACGGGAACGGACGGGTCACGACGGCAACCGTCAGGATCCCCATTTCCTTGGCCACTTCGGCAATGATTGGCGCCGCACCGGTACCGGTACCGCCGCCCATGCCAGTGGTGATGAACACCATGTTGGTGCCTTGCAGCACTTCAGCAATACGCTCGCGGTCTTCCAGGGCGGCTTGACGGCCGACTTCCGGATTGGCGCCAGCGCCGAGGCCCTTGGTCACGGCTGTGCCCAATTGCAGGATGGTCCGCGCGCCGATGCTTTTCAGCGCCTGGGCATCAGTGTTGGCGCAGATGAATTCAACGCCTTCAATGTTGCTCTTGACCATATGGTTGACAGCGTTGCCGCCGCCACCGCCGACACCGATCACTTTGATGACCGGGCTGGCGGGGATGTTGTCTACGAGTTCGAACATGTTCCCTCTCCTTTCGTTTTCTCTAGTTTTTTCGCCTACTGCTTTCTTGCCGTGTTGCGGTGTTGCGGTAATTCGTTAGAAATTGCCTTTGATCCAAGCCTGCAACCGCTCGAACAACGGCGCTTTGGCCTCGTCGTCGCTGCGGTAGCTGTCTCGGTTGCTCGGGCCCGACAGGGAAATGCCATCGGTCTGCTTTTGCAGCCCGTACAACAGCAAGCCCACACCGGTGGAATAAATCGGGTTGCGCACGACATCGCCCAGGCCCTTGACGCCATGGGGCACGCCCAGGCGCACCGGCATATGGAAGATTTCCTCGGCCAGTTCGACCGCGCCTTCCATCTTCGAGGTACCACCGGTCAGCACGATGCCGGCCGGGATCAAATCTTCGTAGCCGCTGCGGCGCAGTTCAGCCTGGATCAGGGTGAAGAGCTCGTCGTAGCGTGGTTCGACCACTTCGGCCAAGGCCTGACGCGACAGTTCGCGCGGTGGACGGTCGCCCACGCTTGGCACCTTGATGGTCTCACCGGCACCCGCCAGCTTGGCCAGGGCGCAGGCGTAGCGAATCTTGATTTCTTCGGCGTACTGGGTCGGTGTACGCAGCGCCATGGCGATGTCGTTGGTGACCTGGTCGCCTGCAATCGGGATCACGGCGGTGTGACGGATCGCACCCTCGGTGAAGATCGCGATGTCGGTGGTGCCGCCACCGATATCCACCAGGCATACGCCCAGTTCTTTTTCGTCGTCGGTCAGTACCGAGTAGGCCGAAGCCAGTTGCTCAAGGATGATGTCGTCGATTTCCAGGCCGCAGCGGCGCACGCACTTCTCAATGTTCTGCGCGGCGTTGACGGCGCAGGTCACCACGTGGACCTTGGCCTCCAGGCGTACGCCCGACATGCCCAGGGGCTCGCGCACGCCTTCCTGGTTGTCGATCACGTAGTCCTGCGGCAGGGTGTGCAACACGCGCTGGTCAGCCGGGATCGCCACGGCCTGGGCGGCGTCGAGCACGCGCTCGAGGTCGGCCGAGCTGACTTCACGGTCGCGGATCGCCACGATGCCGTGGGAGTTCAGGCTGCGGATATGGTTGCCGGCCACGCCGACGAACGCCGAGTGAATCCGGCAACCGGCCATCAGCTGCGCTTCTTCAATGGCGCGCTGGATCGATTGCACGGTGGACTCGATGTTCACCACCACGCCCTTCTTCAGGCCCCGGGACGGATGCGTGCCAATACCGACGATTTCGATCGTGCCGTCTTCCCCGACCTCGCCCACCAGCGCCACCACCTTGGAGGTGCCGATATCGAGACCGACGATCATTTTGCCGCTTTGCACGTTTGCCATGGGTCCTGCCTCTTCTTAATTCTTCGCGACAGCGGGTTGCGCTGCCGTGGGCGCAGCCGGTTCACGCCAGCCGACGGCAAGGCCGTTGGCGTAACGCAGGTCGACGCTCGCAATGTTCGTAATCTGTTCTTTCAAGGTCTTGTCATAGATGGCGATGAAGCGGCGCATCTTTTCCACCAGGTGGTCGCGTCCCAGCAACAACTCGATGCCCGGGCCGGAACTGCCTGCCCCGGTCGTCAAAAACCAGCTGCCCCGCTCACGCAGTTCCAGGCGTGCAATGGAGAAGCCCAGTGGCCGCAGCATCTGGCTCAAGGCCTGGTACTGCTGCATCACTTGCTGTTGCGCCCGCTGCGGCCCGAACAACTGCGGCAGGTGTTCGTAGTTGGCCAGCTCACGCGGCGTGAACGCCTGGCCCTGGTTGTTCAACAGCGCTTCGTCACCCCAACGGGCCACGGGCAGTTGTTCTTCCAGGCGGATCGTCACCTGGTCCGGCCAGACGCGACGGACTTCGGCATGGGCGATCCACGGCATCTGTTCCAGCTCCCGGCGCATGCCGGCCAGGTCGATGGTGAAGAAGCTCGCGGCGAGGAACGGCCCGATGCGCTGCTGCACCGCTTGCTGGCTGATGTAGCTCAAGTCGCCCTGCACGCTGATCTTGGTGATCGGCCGGTCGGCATACGGCAATAGACGCTGTGCGCCTTCGTAAGTGCCGAAGCCCAGCACCACCAGCAGCACCGGCCAGAACAGCGCCTTGATAAAACCAAAGTTGGCTTTCGGCAGGCGCGCCGACATCGGCTCTTTAGCCACCATTCGACTGGCACCCCGTGGCACCGGCTTGCGGCCGGGTGCGGGGGGCTGATGACGAAGCGATGCGCCTTTCATGTCTTAGCCTCGAGCCTCAATGCTTGCTGCGAGAATGGCCAGCACCAACTGCTGGAAATCCAGACCGGCGGCGCGAGCGGCCATAGGGACCAGGCTGTGGTCGGTCATACCCGGTGCGGTGTTGACTTCCAGGAACCAGAAATTCCCTTGGTCATCCTGCATCACGTCTGCCCGCGCCCAACCGGCGATACCCAGCGCCTCACAGGCTTTCGCCGTGAGGTCCATCAATTCCTGTTCTTTGGTTGCGTCAAGGCCGCACGGGATCCGGTACTGGGTATCGGAAGCCAGGTACTTGGCGTCGTAGTCGTAAAAGGTGTGGGGCGTGCCCAATGCGATGGGCGGCAATACCTGGCCACGCAGGGTGGCGATGGTGAACTCGGGACCCTGGATCCACTGTTCCACCAACACTTGCGAATCGTAGGTACTTGCCGCTTTCCATGCGTCGATCAATTCGGCGGCCGAGTTCACTTTGGCCATGCCGATACTGGAGCCTTCATGGGCTGGTTTGACGATCAAAGGCAGGCCCAGTTCCTTGGCTGCGGAAATACAATCGTCTTCGCTGCACAGGACACTGTGGCGCGGGGTTGGAATACCCAGGCTGTGCCACACCTGCTTGGTGCGCAACTTGTCCATCGCCAGCGCGGAAGCCAGGATACCGCTGCCGGTGTAAGGAATGCCTGCGCACTCCAGCAGGCCCTGCATGCTGCCATCTTCACCGCCACGACCGTGCAGGATGATAAAGGCGCGGTCGATCTTCTCGGCCTGCAGGCGGGCGAGGAAGTCATCGCCCACGTCGATCCCGAACGCATTCACGCCAGCGCTTTGCAGGGCTTCAAGCACGGCATTGCCGGACTTGAGCGACACTTCGCGCTCGGCGCTCTTGCCGCCGAACAATACCGCCACGCGGCCGAAGTCGGCAGGCGCGATGGTAGAGAACAGGGCGTCGTAATTCACGGTCATTTCGACTTCCCCTGCGCGGCTGCAAACAGCGGGCTGGCGAGCAATTTCGGCGCAAGGCCGCCAATATCACCGGCACCCTGGCACAGCAGGATATCGCCGGCACGCAGCAGCGGCTTGACGATCGGCGCCAGGTCCACGCCGCGCTCGATGTAGATCGGGTCCAACTGGCCACGCTGACGGATGCTGTTGCACAGCTTGCGGCTGTCGGCACCCGGGATCGGCTCTTCACCGGCTGGGTAGACTTCCATCAAGAGCAGCACGTTGGCATCGGCCAATACATTGACGAAATCGTCGTACAGGTCGCGGGTACGGCTGTAGCGGTGCGGCTGGTAGACCATCACCAGGCGACGCTCCGGCCAGCCACCACGCACGGCCTTGATCACCGCGGCGACTTCGGTCGGGTGGTGGCCGTAGTCGTCCACCAGCATCACGTCGCCACCTTCCACCGGCAACTGGCCGTAGACCTGGAAGCGACGGCCCACGCCGGCAAAGCACGACAGGCCTTCGACGATGGCCTCATCGCTGACGCCTTCGTCAGAAGCGATGCAGATGGTCGCCAGGGAATTGAGCACGTTGTGGTTGCCCGGCATGTTCACCGACACGTCCAGTGGCTCGCGGTCGGGACGCAGCACGGTAAAGAAGGTTTGCATGCCTTCCTGGCGTACATTGATCGCGCGCACGTCGGCGTCTTCGCTGAAGCCGTAGGTCACGGTCGGGCGCTTGACCAGGGGCAGGATTTCACGCACCACCGGATCATCCAGGCACACCACCGCCAACCCATAGAACGGCAGGTTGTGCAGGAACTCGACGAAGGTTTTCTTCAACTTGTTGAAGTCACCGTCGTAGGTCGCCATGTGGTCGGCGTCGATATTGGTGACCACGGCCACCAGCGGTTGCAGGTGCAGGAAGCTGGCATCGCTTTCGTCGGCTTCGGCGATCAGGTAGCGGCTGGTGCCGAGCTGGGCATTGGTGCCGGCTGCATTCAGGCGGCCACCGATGACGAAGGTCGGGTCCAGGCCACCGGCCGCGAACACCGAGGCAATGAGGCTGGTGGTGGTGGTCTTGCCGTGGGTGCCGGCAACGGCGATGCCGTGGCGATAGCGCATCAGCTCGGCCAGCATCTCGGCGCGTGGCACCACGGGAATGCGGCGCTCAAGGGCGGTGGCCACTTCCGGGTTGGACGTGTTCACAGCGCTGGACACTACCAGCACGTCAGCCTCGGTGGCGTTCTCGGCGCGGTGGCCGATAAAAATCTGTGCGCCAAAGGACTTCAGGCGATCGGTGACCGGCGACTCTTTCAAGTCGGAGCCCGACACCTGGTAGCCGAGGTTCAGCAACACCTCGGCAATACCGCACATGCCCACGCCGCCGATACCGACGAAGTGGATGCGGCGGATGCGGCGCATCTCTGGTTGCGGCATGGCTTTCTGATTCTCAACCATGGGCCACCTCCAGGCAGATATCGACCACGGTGCGGGTTGCGTCAGGCTTGGCCAGGCGGCTTGCGGTGCTCGCCATGCTGTTGAGTCGTTCCGGTTGCATCAAAACCTCGGTCAGGCGTGCGGCCAAATCGGCGGCGCCAGTCGTTCTTTGCGGCAGCAGGAAGGCAGCGCCCTCCCCGGCCAAATATTCGGCGTTGCGGGTCTGGTGATCGTCGATCGCATGGGGCAAAGGCACCAGTAACGACGGCAGCCCGGCAGCGGCCAGTTCACTGACGGTCAGCGCACCAGCGCGACAGACCACCAGGTCGGCCCAGCCATAGGCATGGGCCATGTCCTTGATGAAGGGCTGCACATTGGCCTCCACACCTGCCTCGCGATAACGCGCGGCGGTCACTTCATCGTGATGCTTGCCCGCCTGGTGGAAGATTTCCGGGCGCAATTGCACAGGCAATTGCGCCACCGCTTCCGGCAGCAATTTGTTCAGCGGCTCGGCACCCAGGCTTCCGCCCAGGACCAGCAGGTGCGCCTTGCGCCCGGCCAATGCTTCACGGGCGATGGCCATGAACAGCTCGGTGCGCACCGGGTTACCGGTGGTGCGACGTTTGTCCGAGGCACTGAAGGTGTTGGGGAACGCTTCACACACCCGCGCCGCCAAAGGCACGAGCAAACGGTTGGCCGTGCCGGCCACGGCGTTCTGCTCATGCACGATCACCGGCACTCCCGCGAGCTTCGCGGCAACACCGCCAGGGCCTGTCACATAGCCGCCAAAGCCAAGCACACACACCGGCTTCAATTCACGAATGACCTTGCGCGCCTGCCACACCGCCTTGAGCAACACAAACGGCGCCTTGAGCAAAGACAACTTGCCCTTGCCACGCAGGCCGCTGACGTTGATCAAGTGCAGCGGCAGCCCGGCATTCGGCACCAGTTCGTTTTCGATGCCACGCGGCGTCCCCAGCCAGTGCACGGTGTAGCCACGGTTCTGGAATTCGCGGGCACAAGCCAGGGCCGGGAACACGTGGCCCCCGGTGCCGCCTGCCATGATCAGCACGTTAGCGCCCATGGGTCGGCTCCTCGGCGAAGTCGCTTTCGCTGAACTCCATCTCTTCGCTGCCCAGGTGGGTTCGACTCTCCCACTCGATGCGCAGCAATAACCCCAGGCAGGCGCAGCAAATTACCAACGAACTGCCGCCATAACTGAGGAACGGCAAGGTCAGGCCCTTGGTCGGCAGCAGGCCGACGTTCACACCGATATTGATCAGGAACTGGCCGATCCACAGGAACGACAAGCCATATGCCACATAAGCGGCAAAATACTGTTTGGCCTTCTCGGCCCACAGGCCGATGTACATGCCGCGCACACACACGAACACGAACAGCGCGACGGTACACAGCGAACCGACCACGCCCAGCTCTTCGGCGAGCACCGAAAACACGAAGTCGGTGTGCGCTTCCGGCAGGTAGAACTGCTTCTGCACGCTGTTGCCCAGGCCCACGCCCAGCCACTCGCCGCGCCCGAAGGCGATCAGCGCCTGGGTCAACTGGTAGCCGGAACCGAACTGGTCGGACCATGGGTCGGTGAAGGTGATCAGGCGCGCCATCCGGTAAGGTTGCGCTTGTACCAGCACGGTCACCGCAGCGACCGCCAGCACCACCATCAAGGTGAAGCGGAACAGGCCCACGCCGCCGAGGAACAGCATGGCCGCCGCGGCCCCCATCATCACGACGGTGGCACCGAAGTCAGGTTCCATCAGCAACAGGCCGGCCATGGGCAGCAGCACGATGAATGGCTTGAAGAAGCCCATCCAGCTTTCGCGCACTTCTTTCTGGCGACGCACCAGGTAACCGGCGAGGTAGATCACCACGAACACCTTGGCGATCTCGGACGGCTGCACGTTGAATGCACCGAAGCCGATCCAGCGCATCGAACCGTTCACCTCACGGCCAATGCCGGGCAGGATCACCATGACCAGCAAGCCGAAGGCACCGATCAGCATCAGCCAACCCAGGCGCTGCCAGGTGGCGATGGGGATCATCATGGTGACGATGCACGCGCCGAGGCCGATCACCAGGTACACCAGGTGACGGATCATCATGTACAGGGTGTTGCCCGATTGCACGGCGGCCACTTCGGAAGACGCCGAGGTGATCATCACCAGGCCCAGTCCGAGCAGCGCCAGGCAACCGGCGAGCATCGGGAAATCCAGGTCGATACCGCGCCCGGTAATAATCGGCGAAGGGTACGGCTTGATGATGTTGCGCAAGTTGATATTCATGCCAAGGCCTCCACGGCGCGAGCGAACAACTGGCCGCGCTCTTCGTAGTTCTTGAACATGTCGAGACTCGCACAGGCCGGCGACAGCAACACCGCATCGCCCGGCTGGGCCAAGGCCTTGCACTGGGCGATAGCGTCGTCCAGGGAGGTGGCGCGCACTTGCGGCACGGCGTCCCCCAAGGCGGCGGCGATCAGGTCGGCATCGCGGCCCATCAGCACCACGGCACGGCAATGGGCGGCCACCGGACCTTTAAGGTCCTTGAAGTCGGCGCCCTTGCCGTCACCACCGGCAATCAGCACCAGCTTGCCCTTGATATCGGCCCCCAGGCCTTCGATGGCGGCCAGTGCAGCGCCGACGTTGGTGGCCTTGGAATCGTTGTAATAGCTGACGCCATCGAGGTCACGCACCCATTGGCAGCGATGCTCAAGGCCGGCAAAGGAACGCAGGCTCGACAGCATGGCGTCGAACGGCAGGCCAACGGCATGCCCGAGCGCCAAGGCCGCGAGGGCATTGGACTGGTTATGCGCACCACGGATTTTCAGTTCGCGCACGGGCATCAGGTTCTGGAATTCGAAGGCCAGGTATTTCTCGCCGTTCTCTTCGCGGATGCCAAAGGCCTTGAAGTCGGGTTTGCCCAGGCCGAAGGTCCAGCACGGCAAGCCCTCGCCCATCAGCGGACGGCTCAGGGCATCCTGGCGGTTGACCACCACTTGCCTGGCACCGCGGAAAATCCGGTGCTTGGCCAGGTGATAGGCCGGCAGGCCGCTGTAGCGGTCCATGTGGTCTTCGCTGACATTCAATACGGTGGCGACTTCGGCACCCAGGTCGTGGGTGGTCTCCAGCTGGAAGCTCGACAGCTCCATGACGTACAGCTCGACGTCGTCGCTGAGCAGGTCCAGCGCCGGTGTCCCGAGGTTGCCGCCCACCGCCACGCGCTTGCCGGCCGCAGCCGCCATTTCGCCGACCAGGGTGGTCACGGTGCTTTTCGCGTTGGAGCCGCTGATGGCCACGATCGGCGCCTTGGCGTGACGCGCGAACAGGTCGATGTCACCGGACAGCTTCACGCCACGCGCGGCTGCAGCTTGCAGGGCCGGTGTCGCCAAGGCCAGGCCGGGGCTCACGTAGAGCTCATCGGCACGGCACAGAAACTCCACATCCAAGTCGCCACAACGCACTTCCACGTGCGGGTAGTCACGGCGCAGCGTGACCAGCTCCGGTGGATTTTCCCGCGTATCGGCCACGGCAAACGGCTTGCCCCGGTTCGCCAGGAAGCGAACCAGGGACATGCCGCTCTTGCCGAGGCCGACAACGATGCGGAAGTGGTCTGAAGCGATCAGGGACACTCGTTTCTACCTCAGTTTCAGGGTGGCAAGGCCGACCAGGACCAGAATCACGGTGATGATCCAGAAACGGACAATCACGCGCGGCTCAGGCCAGCCCTTGAGTTCAAAGTGGTGGTGAATCGGCGCCATGCGGAACACGCGGCGCCCGGTCAATTTGAAGGAGGCCACCTGGATGACCACCGACAGGGTTTCCATTACGAACACACCGCCCATGATGAACAGCACGATTTCCTGGCGAACGATCACCGCGATGGTGCCCAGGGCCGCGCCCAGCGCCAATGCGCCAACGTCACCCATGAAGACTTGTGCGGGATAGGTGTTGAACCACAGGAAGCCCAGGCCCGCACCAATCAATGCGCCGCAGAACACAATCAGTTCACCGGCACCCGGCACATAGGGGATCAGCAGGTATTCGGCGAATTTCACGTTACCCGACAGGTAGCAGAAGATGCCGAGCGCACCGCCGACCATCACCGTCGGCATGATCGCCAGGCCATCGAGGCCGTCGGTCAGGTTCACCGCGTTGCTGGAGCCGACGATGACGAAGTACGTCAGTACGACAAAGCCAATGCCCAGTGGAATGCTGGCGTCCTTGAGCATCGGGATGATCAAGGTGGTTTCCACGGCGCTTGGCGCGGTGGTGTAGAGGAAGATCGCAGCGGCAAGGCCGAACACCGACTGCCAGAAATACTTCCAGCGGCTTGGCAGCCCTTTGGAGTTTTTCTCGATGACTTTGCGGTAGTCATCGACCCAGCCGATAGCGCCGAACAACAGGGTCACCAGCAACACCACCCACACGTAGCGGTTGTGCAGGTCAGCCCAGAGCAAGGTGCTGATGCCGATGGACGACAGGATCAATGCACCGCCCATGGTCGGGGTGCCAGATTTGGACAGGTGCGACTGCGGGCCGTCATTACGAACCGATTGACCAATTTGCAGGTTCTGCAGGGTGCGGATCATCCACGGCCCCAGGAACAGCGACAAAGACAGCGCAGTCAGCACACCCAGGATCCCGCGCAGGGTCAGGTACTGAAAGACCGCGAAGCCTTTGTGGAACTGTTGCAGATACTCAGCCAGCAGCAGCAGCATTAATGTTTCTCCGTACTTGAGCCACACAAGGCCGCGACGACGTTTTCCATCACCGCGCTGCGCGATCCCTTGATCAAAATGGTTGTGTGTTTGTCGTGTTCAGCCACGCCCAGCGCCTGGATCAACTCGGCCTGGGTCGCGAAATGCCGCGCGCCAGGGCCGAAGGCCGCGACGGCGTGAGCCATGTGCGGGCCAACGGCGTAGAGGGCGTCGACTTTGTCGCTGGCGTAGACACCGACTTCGCGATGGGACTGTTCGGCCCAATCGCCCAGTTCGGCGATGTCGCCCAGCACCAGCACCTTGCGCCCGTCGAAGCCTTTGAGCAGGTCAATGGCGGCGCAGACCGAGGACTGGTTGGCGTTATAGGTGTCATCGATCACGCGCATGCCGTTGGTCGCCAGTTGCGCCACCGTGCGGCCCTTGACCGGCTGTACCGCGCCCAGGCCGGTGGCGATACCGAACAGCGAAACGCCCAGGGCGTAAGCGGCAGCGGCGGCAGCCAAGGCGTTGGCGACGTTGTGGTTGCCCAGCAGATTCAACTGCACATGCTCACGCCCTTGCGGAGTGTGCAAGGTAAAGGACGGGCAGCCACGGGCATCGACGGTGATGTCGGATGCATGGAAATCGGCCGTGGCGTTCAGCACGGCAAACGTCAGGACCTTGCGACCGGCGGCACGTACACGCCAGGTCTCGAAGGCCTTGTCGTCCAGATTCAATACAGCGGTGCCCGAGGCATCCAGGCCTTCGAGGATTTCCCCCTTGGCCTCGACGATTTTCTCCGGGCCGCCGAACTCGCCCACATGGGCAGTTCCGGCGTTGTTGATGATCGCGACGTGGGGTTTGGTCAGCGCCACGGTGTAGGCGATTTCGCCGATGCGCGAAGCGCCCAGTTCGATCACCGCCGCCGTGTGTTCCGGGGCCAGTTCGAGCAGGGTCAACGGTGCGCCGAAATCATTGTTCAGGTTGCCACGTGTAGCGAGCACCGGCCCGCGCGTACGCAGGACACCGGCGAGCAGCTCCTTGACCGTGGTCTTGCCGCTGGAACCGGTGATGGCGGCCACGGGTTTATCGAAGGCAGCACGGTTCAGCGCCCCGAGCTGGCCCAGGGCCAGGCGTGTATCGGCCACCAGCAATTGCGGCAAGGTCGAATCCGCCACTTCGCGCTGCACCAAAGCACCGACGGCGCCTTTGGCGGCGACTTCATTCAGGTAGTCGTGACCGTCGAAACGCGGCCCGGCCAGGGCGACGAACAATTGGCCCGGCTTGATTGCGCGGCTGTCGATGCTGACACCATTGAAACTGCAATCACCGGACAGCACACGGCCCGACAGGGGCTGGGTCAGTTCGCTGAACTTCATGGCTTTAAGCATGGGCGACCTCCCAGGCAGTCAAGGCGTGATCAGCCTCGACCAGATCGGAGAAGGCATGGCGTTGGCCGTTGATTTCCTGGTAATCCTCGTGGCCTTTACCGGCCAGGACCACCACGTCGTCAGCGCTGGCGCTGGCGATCAATTGGGCAATGGCCGCGCCACGACCGGCGACGAAGGCAACCTTGGACACGTCCTGGAAGCCTGCGCGGATGTCAGCGAAAATCTGGCTCGGGTCTTCACTGCGCGGATTGTCGTCGGTGACGAGTACACCATCGGCCAGACGCTCGACGATTTCAGCCATCAACGGGCGTTTGCCACGGTCACGGTCACCGCCACAGCCAAACAGGCAGAGCAACTTGCCCTTGGCGTGGGGGCGCAGGGCCAGCAGGACCTTTTCCAGCGCATCCGGGGTGTGAGCGTAATCGACCACCACCAGCGGCTGCGTGCCCCCACCCAGACGCTGCATGCGCCCAGCGGGGCCTTCCAGCTTCGGCAGCACGCGCAGAATTTCATCCAGGGCGTAATCCAGGCCAAGCAATGCGCCGACAGCGGCGAGGAGATTGCTCAGGTTGAAGCGCCCGAGCAGGGTGCTGCGCAAATGGTGTTCGCCTTGTGGCGTCACCAGCGTGGCACGCACGCCTTCGTCATTGAACTGGGCTTCGCGGCAATACAGATACGCGCTGGCGTCTTCCAGGCTGTAGCTGATCAGGCGAGCTTCGTGGTCCTCGGCAGCCAGTCGGCGGCCAAAGGCATCGTCCAGGTTGACCACCCGGCACTTGAGGTCATTCCAGGCAAACAGCCTGGCCTTCTCGGCGGCGTAGGCCTCCATGGTGCCGTGGTAGTCCAGGTGATCGCGGGACAGGTTGGTCATCACTGCCACATCAAAGGCCAGGGCCGTCACACGCCCCTGATGCAGGCCGTGGGACGAGACTTCCATGGCGACCGCCTTGGCTCCGGCCTTTTTCAGGTCAGCCAGCGTCGCTTGCACGGCAATCGGGTTTGGCGTGGTGTGCAGGCCGCTTTGCAGCGCGCCATAGAAGCCCGTGCCGAGGGTGCCGACGATGCCGCAATGCTGGCCCAACAGGTCGAGGGCCTGGGCGACCAATTGGGTCACGCTGGTCTTGCCGTTGGTACCGGTCACGCCAATCAGGTTCAAGTGGCGGCTCGGGTCACCATAGAAACGCCCGGCGATGTCCGACAGCTGCGCGGCCAGGCCCTTGACCGGAATCAACGGCACGTCAGTGATCGGCAGCACGGTCGCGCCTTCCACTTCATAGGCCACGGCCGCCGCACCGCGTTGCAAGGCATCGGCGATATGCGCACGGCCATCGTACTTGCCACCCGGCACCGCCAGGAACAGGTCCCCGGCGCGTACGTTGCGGCTGTCCAGGCTCAACTCGCGAATCAGCAGATCGCGACCGGCGTGGGCAAAAATCTTGTTCAGGCTCAAGGACATCAGCCGCGCCCTCCATTGGCTTTGGCAGCAGCGGCCGGTGGTCCGGCGTTCGCTTGTTGGGTCGGCGGCAGGTTATCCGGCGTGATGTTCATCAGGCGCAGGGTGCCCGACATCACTTTGCTGAACACCGGCGCCGATACCAGGCCACCGAAGTAACCGGCTTTGCTTGGTTCATCGATCACAACCACGATGGCGTAGCGCGGGTCGCTCATCGGGCCGAAGCCGGCGAACAGCGAGCGGTAGGAGTTCTCGGCGTAACCCTTGGTACCCACCGACGTCTTACGTGCCGTACCGGACTTGCCTGCCACGTGATACGCCGGCACCTGGGCGCGGAATACACCGCGCGGCGCTTCGATCACTTGTTGCAGCATGCCTTGCATGGTCTTGGCGACGTTTTCCGGGATCACCTGGGTGGCTTTCGGCGCTTCGTCAACGTGGATCAGGCTCAGCGGCACCATGCGGCCATTGTTGGCCAGCACCGAGAAGGCGTGGGCCAGTTGGATGGCGGTGACGGACAGGCCGTAGCCGTAGGAAAGCGTGGCCGTCTCGGCTTTTTTCCAGTCGCGATAGTTCGGCAGGTTGCCGACGCGCTCACCCGGGAAGTCGAGGCCGGTGGGTTGGCCCAGGCCGATTTTTTGCGCCAGGTGGTAGATGGTTTCGCCACCAATATCGAAGGCCACCTTACTCATGCCCACGTTACTGGAGTTGATCAGGATACCTGTCAAATCCAGCACCGGCCCTTCGGTACGGGACACGTCACGAATGGTGTATTTGCCCAACTGCAGGGTGCCTGGATACACCTCGACCTTGTCGCTGGGCTTCCAGCGGCCGGTTTCCAGGGCAGCACTCATGGAGATGGCTTTCATGGTCGAACCTGGCTCGAACACGTCGATCATTGCACGATTGCGCATCATCGCCGGTTGCAGGTTGCGACGGTTGTTCGGGTTGTAGGTCGGCTGGTTGACCATGGCGAGGATCTCGCCGGTCTTCACGTCCATGATCACCAGGCTGCCGGCCTTGGCGCCGTTCTCGATGATCGCGTTGCGCAGCTCGCGGTTGGCCAGGTATTGCAGGCGCAGGTCAATCGACAACGCCAAGGGCTTACCGGCCTTGGCGTTTTTGGTGACCTGGACATCCTTGATCAGTCTGCCGCGCCGATCCTTGATGACCTGTCGTTTGCCGGGGACCCCGGCCAGCCATTCATCGTAGGCCAGCTCCACACCTTCGCGGCCATGGTCATCAATGTCGGTAAAACCCACCATATGGGCGGTGGTTTCACCGGCCGGATAGAAACGACGGAATTCCTCGATGCCGTAGACACCGGGGACTTTAAGGTCGAGCACCTGCTGGCCCTGCTCGGGGGTCAGGCCGCGCACCAGGTAGATGAACTCTTTATTGGCCTGGGCTTCCAGGCGCTCGGCCAAGGCCTTCGGGTCCTGGCCCAGGGCGGCGGCGAGTTGCGGCCATTTGTCCTTGGCCACCTGCAGTTCCTTGGCGTTGGCCCACAGGGTAGTCACCGGGGTACTGACAGCCAGTGGTTCGCCGTTACGGTCAGTGATCAGGCCACGGTGCGCAGGAATCGGAATATGCCGCAGGCTGCGGGCATCGCCCTGGCCAATCAGGAAGTCGCGGTCAACCACTTGCAGGTCGATGATGCGCCAGGCGATCGCGCCGACCATCAGGGCCAACAAGCCCAGCACCAGACGGAAGCGCCACGGGTAAAGTGCACCTTCGAGCTTCATCATGGCGCCACCATGCGAACTTCGGCCGCGCCCGGGATGTGCATTTTCAGTTGCTCGGTCGCCAGCACTTCAATACGGCTGTGGGCCGTCCAGGTGCTCTGCTCCAGAATCAGCCGGCCCCACTCCGCCTGGGCTTTATCACGCACACTCAATTCCCCGTACAGGGTGTTGAGCAGTTGACGATTCCAGTGGGCGCTGTAGGACACCGCAATCGCGGACACCAGCACGCCGATAAACAGCAGCAGCATAAAAAAGCTGCCGCCCGGAAGGGGCTTGGCGAAAAGCTTGCTCACCGCAACTTCTCCGCGACACGCATGACAGCGCTACGGGAACGTGGGTTGGCCTTGAGTTCGGCTTCGGAAGCGAACTGCGCTTTGCCATGGATTTTGATTTTTGGCACGAAGGCTTCGAAACGCACCGGCAGGTTGCGCGGCAGGTTGTCGGACTCGCCCTTGACCAGGCGGCGCATGAACAGTTTGACGATACGGTCTTCCAGGGAGTGGAAGCTGATCACCACCAGGCGACCACCCACTTCCAAGGCTTCCAGCGCGGCTTCGAGGCCGGCTTCCAGATCGCCCAATTCGTTGTTGACGTGAATACGCAGGCCCTGGAATGCGCGGGTAGCCGGGTTCTTGCCCTTTTCCCAGGCAGGATTGGCGACTTTCAGCACTTCGGCCAGGTCGGCGGTGCGCTCGAACGGCTGGATTTCCCGACGCTCGACCACGGCACGGGCCATGCGCCCGGCGAAGCGCTCTTCACCGTATTCCTTGAACACGCGGGCGATTTCTTCCACTGGCGCGGTGGCGATGAACTGGGCAGCACTGACACCACGGGTCGGGTCCATGCGCATGTCGAGCGGGCCGTCGTTCATGAAGCTGAAGCCGCGCTCCGGATCATCGAGCTGCGGCGAAGACACGCCCAGGTCGAGCAAAACCCCGGCCACCTTGCCCGCCATGCCGCGCTCGGCAACTTCCGCGCCCAGCTCGGCAAAGCTGCGCTGCACAACGACAAAGCGGCCGTCTTCGGCCGCTAGCGCTTGCCCGGTGGCAATCGCTTGGGGGTCTTTATCGAATCCGAGGAGCTTGCCGTCGGGCCCGAGCTGGCTGAGTATCAACCGGCTGTGCCCGCCTCTGCCGAAGGTGCCATCCAAATAGCAGCCATCCGCGCGTACGGCGAGAGCCTCAACGGCTTCGTCAAGCAGTACGGTGATGTGGTTAAAGCCGCTATCAATAGTCACAGGATCAAATCACGCAGTTCATCAGGCATGGCGCCCGGTTGTTGAATAGCAGCCAGGTCCGCTGCAGAAACAGCGTCCCAGGCATCTTCGTCCCACAATTGGAACTTGTTCAGTTGGCCCACCAGCATTGCGCGCTTATCCAGCTTGGCGTACTCGCGCAGACGCGGAGGCACCAGGAAACGACCGCTGCCATCGAGCTCGAGGTCGACGGCGTTACCAATCAGCAAACGCTGCAGGCGGCGGTTCTCTTCACGCAATGAAGGCAAAGCGCGCAACTTGGTTTCAATCAACTCCCACTCATCGAGCGGGTAAACACACAAACAAGGGTCAACGGCATCGATGGTGATAATCAACTGCCCGGAACTTCGCGAAATGAGCTCGTCACGATACCGGCTCGGCATGGCGAGACGGCCTTTTGCATCGAGACTGATAGCGTTAGCTCCGCGAAACACAGATGCGTTTCTCCAAATTTTAGCGTTTTACGTTCAAAAAACCCACTTTGTGCCACTTTCCGCCACTTGCGCACACTATAGGAATGCGGCCACCACACCGTCAAGGCGCGGATTCAAGGAAAAGCCTTACAGAACGGAGATTTAGGAGCGTAAAGGGAGGAGAAACCAGAGTTCGGCGATGTTTTGGGCCCAACAAGCACAAATAGCTCAAAGAGCTATGGCTCATAGTTAATGTAATTTATTAAGAATAAGATTTTTTTGGTATTACGAAGATGCATCTGCCAATGATTCAGCAGGGAGGGATTCTTGCGTTACTACCGGTTTTCTGCCCGAGATTCGGACAGAAGGAAAAAGGTGGAGAGTCGATCTATAAGCCGGGTTCTGTCTTGAACAGTCATTCGTCTACGATGGCCATCACTGGACATCTTTAGCAACCTACCCGGTCCCAGCGCGGGCCACGCCTTGGGACCCTATTTGGTCTTGCTCCAAGTGGGGTTTACCTAGCCACGAACTGTTGCCAGTCGTGCGGTGCGCTCTTACCGCACCTTTTCACCCTTACCGGCACCGAAGTGCTTAGGCGGTTATTTTCTGTGGCACTTTCCGTAGGCTCACGCCTCCCAGGCATTACCTGGCACTTCGCCCTATGGAGCCCGGACTTTCCTCCCCCTCCTAATTTTCATAGAAGGCAGCGACTGTCCAATCGACTCTCCGCCGCGCAGGTTAACGGCACGAGGGACTTAGGACAAGTACTAAAAGCATAGCAGTGCCATCACCTTCAGACGAAATACCGGCTTACCCCCGGAACTATTCGGTTTTCTGTTTATCCAGCGCAACTTGATACAACACATTCTTGCGCACCCCGGTAATTTCCGCCGCCAGGGCTGCCGCGCGCTTAAGGGGCATTTCCTTGAGTAACAGATCAAGGATGCGCATGGCTTCGCTGCCCACCGCGTCTTCGGACTCTGGCGCACTCCAGCCCGCCACCAGCACCACGCATTCGCCTCGTTGCTGATTGCTGTCACCCTCGACAAACGCGCGCAACGCTTCCAGCGGCAGGCCCTTGAGGGTCTCGAAGGTCTTGGTAATCTCCCGCGCCAACAGTGCAAGGCGTTCACCACCGAACACCAGCTCCATATCCTGCAGGCATTCCAGAATACGGTGGGGAGCCTCATAGAAGATCAATGTACGCGGCTCTTCCTTTAACGCTTGGAGCCGAGCACGACGCCCGACCGCCTTGGCCGGCAGGAAGCCCTCGAAAATAAAACGATCGGAGGGCAATCCAGCTGCCGATAAAGCGGCAATCAGCGCGCATGCGCCCGGAACAGGCACTACATTGATACCCGCAGCACGCGCCTGGCGAACCAGGTGATAACCCGGATCAGAGATCAGCGGGGTACCGGCATCGGAGATCAGCGCCACGTCATCACCTGCCAGCAGGCGCGTGATAAAACGACTGCCTTCTTCGCGCTCGTTATGCTCATGGCACGCAGCCAATGGCGTGCTGATACCAAAATGCTGCATCAGACGCTGGGAGTGCCGGGTGTCTTCCGCCGCGATCAATTTAACGTCGCGCAACACTTTCAGCGCCCGCGCACTGATATCGTCCAGGTTGCCAATGGGCGTCGCCACGACAAAAAGCGAGCCTGCAGTGGAATTCAAAGGACCTGGAGCAGTCAAAACGCACACCTCGATGGTTGGCAAAAGCCACATTGTAGCGCGTAGACGCCTTGAAAATATGCCATCGAAGCCGATGCCTTTTCAGCCGTGCACAGCCAATCGCAACATTTACACGACCTAAATCGACAGTTTCACGCCAGTAACATCGCGCCTGGGCCAGTGCTTGGGTACAATTCCACGCTAATTTGATCGGTATCAGGACACTTACATGATCGCTTGCCTGCGGCTGCTCTCCGCCCTCTGCCTCGCTGCCTTGTTGGCCGCTTGCGCCAGCTCGCCCTCGTCCAGCCTTGGCGACCTTCCACGGACCCCGGATGCCAGTATCGAGCAACTGCTCGAACAGGCGACCACCGCCAAGACGCCAGAAAAGGCGGCCTTGCTGCGCCTGAGTGCGGCTGACATGGCCTACCGCCAGAACAACCCCGGCCGCTCGTCGCAGATCCTTGCGCAGGTGCCGCTGGATGTTCTCAAACCCGCCGCACAAATCTTTGCCAGCACCCTGGCCGCCGAACTGGCGATGACGCGCAACCAGCCCAAGGCTGCGTTGACCGCCCTGAACCACCCTAGCCTGCAAAGCCTGAAGGACCTGCCGCCCGAGCAGCAGATCCGGACCGGCACCGTGCACGCTCGCGCCTATGAAGCCGATGGCCAGACCCTGGCCGCGGCTCGCGAGCGTGTGGCCATGGCGCCATTGCTCAGCGGTGATGCCGCCAAGAGCAACCACGAAGCCATCTGGACGTTGATTGCCGCACTCCCGGCCGAGCAACTGCAAGCCAGCGGCAACCCGACAATGGACGGCTGGATCACCCTGGCCCAGGCCGTCAAGGGCGCTGGCACCCTGGAGCAACAACAGGCGGCGATCGACACCTGGCGCGCGCAGAACCCAGGGCACCCGGCGGCCGTGCAACTGCCAACCCCGCTGACCAAGCTCAAGGAACTCGCCAGCCAGCCCCTGAACAAGATCGCCCTGCTGCTGCCACAGGAAGGCCCGCTGGCGTCCGTCGGCAAGGCGCTGCGTGAAGGTTTCATGGCTGCGCATTACCAGGCCGAGCAAGCCGGCCAGCGACCGCCGGTGATCGAGTTCTACGACAGCTCGCGCCTGACCTCCCTCGACGACTTCTACGCCAAGGCCCAGGCTGCCGGCGTGCAACTGGTCGTCGGTCCGCTGGAAAAACCACTGGTCAAACAGCTCAGCGCACGTCCGCAATTACCGATCACCACCCTGGCACTGAACTACAGCGAGACCGATCAAAGCCCGGCCCAGCTGTTCCAGTTCGGCCTGGCCGCTGAAGACGAAGCCCGCGAAGTCTCACGTCGCGCCCGTGCCGATGGCCTGCACCGCGCCGCTGCCATGGTGCCGCGTGGCGAATGGGGCGAGCGCGTCTACAAAGCCTTCCGTCAGGATTGGGAAGCCAATGGCGGCACCGTCGTAGGCGTCGAGTACGTCGACCAGCCGGTCGCCCTTGCACAGCAGATCGCCGACTTGTTCCAACTGCGCAAAAGCGAAGGCCGCGCCAAGAGCCTGCAAAGCACCGTCGGCACCGACGTGGCCGCGCAACCTTCGCGTCGCCAGGACATCGAGTTCATCTTCCTGGCCGTGACCCCGCAACTGGCCCAGCAGATCAAGCCGACCCTTAACTTCCAATACGCCGGTGATGTACCGGTGTACGCCACGTCCCACGTATTCAGTGCCAGCGGCGACAAGAACCAGTACCTGGACATGACCAACGTGATGTTCTGCGAAACCCCTTGGCTGCTCAACACCACCGACCCGCTGCGCAACCAGGTCGCCGCGCAATGGCCACAAGCCAATGGCAGCCTCGGCCGCCTGTATGCAATGGGTGTCGATGCCTACCGCCTGGCGCCACGCCTGGGTCAGCTCAAGGCCCTGCCGGATACACGGGTTGATGGCCTTTCGGGCAGCCTGGGTATCAGCCCCAACCAGCGCGTCGACCGCCAGATGCCATGGGCGAAATTCGTTGGCGGCGAGGTCCAGCGCCTGCCTGATACTCCACGCTGATGCCTGAGCGGTCCAGCGCAAAAAGCGGCAAGGATGCCGAACTTCAAGCTCTGAAATACCTGCAACAACAGGGTCTGCGCCTTCTGGCGCAGAACTGGTTGTGTAAACGCGGCGAGCTTGATCTGGTCATGCTTGACGGCGATACAGTAGTATTCGTCGAAGTCCGCTACAGAAAACACGCACAATGGGGTGGCGCGCTCGCCAGTATTGACGGGCGCAAGCGTCAGAAGCTGATACTCGCCGCGCAGTACTTCCTACTCAAGGAGCACCGCTGGTCTGACTCCCCCTGCCGTTTCGATGTGGTTGCCATGGAAAGCACACCGGCAGGCCTTGCTGATCTGACCTGGCTCAAAGACGCCTTCGACAGCTGATTCGCCGGACATTTTCACCACACACTTTTGCTCTTTGCTTTGCGGGCTGCACATACCTGTGCCAAACAGCCGCGCTACTTAAGGTCACACAGATGGACATGCAATCCCGAATTCGCCAGCTTTTCCAGGCCAGCATCGACACCAAGCAACAGGCGATGGACGTACTTGCACCGCACATCGAGCAAGCCAGTCAGGTCATGGTCAATGCCTTGCTCAACGAGGGCAAAATGCTTTCGTGCGGCAACGGCGGTTCGGCCGGCGATGCCCAGCATTTCTCGTCCGAACTGCTCAACCGCTTCGAGCGCGAGCGGCCGAGCCTGCCGGCCATTGCCTTGACCACAGATTCGTCGACGATCACCTCGATCGCCAACGACTACAGCTACAACGAAATCTTCTCCAAGCAAATCCGTGCCCTGGGCCAACCGGGTGATGTGTTGCTGGCGATTTCCACCAGCGGCAACTCGGCGAATATTATTCAGGCGATCCAGGCCGCACATGATCGTGAAATGATTGTCGTAGCATTGACCGGACGCGATGGCGGCGGCATGGCGTCGCTGCTGTTGCCCGAGGATGTGGAGATTCGCGTCCCGGCCACTGTCACCGCACGTATTCAGGAAGTCCATCTGCTGGCGATCCACTGCCTGTGCGATCTGATCGACAGCCAACTGTTCGGGAGTGAAGAATGACCGTTAAACGCCTCAGCCTATTGGCCATCACGCTATGCCTCAGCATCAGCGGGTGCAGCACGGCAATCACTGCGACACGTGACACCCCCATCCAGGACGACAAGGGCACCCGTACCTTTGGCAGCAAGATCGACGACTCGTTGATCGAAACAAAGGTCGAAGTCAACATCGCCAAGGCCGCGCCAGACCTGGGCAACGGCGCGTCGCGTATCGTCGTGACCAGCTTCAACGGCGTGGTACTGCTTGCCGGGCAAACACCGCGCGCCGACCTGAAAGCCCAGGCCGAACAAGCGGCCTCGGCCGTTCAACGGGTCAAGAAGGTGCACAATGAATTGCAGGTGATGGACCCGATCACCCTGCTGGCTATCAGCAACGATGCCTTGCTGACCACCAAGATCAAGGCGCAGATGCTGACCGATAACGCGATTCCTGGCTCGCGCATCAAAGTCGTCACCGACAACGGTATCGTTTACCTGATGGGCTTGCTGACCCAGGCGGAAGCGACCCGCGCGGCCAACCTGGTGCAAGGTGTGTCAGGCGTGCAGAAAATTGTGAAGGTGTTTGAATACATCGACTGATCTGAACGCAATAAAAAGGGCGCTGTGCATTGACTGCACAGCGCCCTTTTTAGTGGCCGGCGTTTATTGGTACTGCTGGTACGGATTGCCCTGGAATTGATTGTTCTGCTGGGGCGCTTGTTGCTGGCCTGCAGGCTGGCCGTACTGCTGGCCAGGGATCGGACCGAGGTTCACTTCGACACGACGGTTCTGCGCACGGCCGTTAACGTCGGCGTTGCTGGCAATCGGATTATCCGGACCGGCACCGCGTGCGCTCAGGTTGGCACCGTTGACGCCTTGCGAGGTCAGGTAGTTGGCCACGCTCTGCGCGCGACGCTGGGACAGGTCCATATTCAGCTGACGGCTGCCGGTACTGTCGGTGTAACCGACAATCTGGATGGTGTTCTGATTGAATTGCTTGAGGGAGTTGGCCAGGTTGTTCAGCGGCTGGTAGAAGCTGCTGGAGATCGCGTCCGAGTTGGTGGCAAATGTGATATTGCCCGGCATGATCAGCTTGATCTGGTCGCCCTGGCGCTGAACTTCAACCCCGGTATTGGCCATGCTTTCGCGCAGTTTCTTTTCCTGCTGGTCGGCATAGTAGCCATAGCCAGCCGCACCTGCACCGGCAACCACCGCGCCGATCAGCGCGCCCTTGCCACGGTTGTTATGGTCGATGGCCGCACCGGCCAGTGCGCCGGCCAGGGCACCAAGGCCGCCGTACTTGGCGGTTTTACTCATGCCGCCTTGCGATCCATTATTTGCCTGTCCCTGGCTGCCGTCATATGGATTAGGTGAAGCGCAGCCAGACAACAGGGCTACGGCAGTAGCGACAACAAGCAGACGACGCGGAGTGAACATGAAGGAAGCTCCTACTTTTGCATTCTGTGGTGCAGAGGACATAGGCAATGGACCTGTGCCGAGTTTGGAACGCGACAAACGGTAAAAATTCCGCAACCGCATCCAGAGCTGTAACAAAAAACTGGCCAGGATTACCGCTACAGAAACCGTAGCAGAAGCAGGCTGAACGCGACCTGTGTTTTTGCTACAGCAATTCTCCAGACACCACAGCGCCGAAAGCTGGACTACCGACGTCCCCTGCCCCATTACGCGCGCACAAAGGGATTCTCACGCATCTCATCCCCCAACCGCGTATCCGGGCCGTGACCGGTTACCACCGTCGCGCCTTCATCCAACGTATAGAGCCGCTGCTTGATCGAACGCACGATCGCCGCCTGGTCACCGCCCCACAAATCCGTTCGCCCTACGCCACGTCGAAACAAGGTGTCGCCAGCAATCAGGAGCTTGGCATCGGCAAACCAGAAACTCATCGAACCGGGTGTGTGCCCCGGCGTGTGCAGCGCTACGCCACAGCCGCAGGCCAACGCTTCATCATCGACCAGCCATTGGTCTGGCGAAGGCACCGGAGTGTAGGGCACACCGAACATCTGGCACTGCATTTCCAGGTTGTCCCAGAGAAACTGATCATCCTTGTGCAGGTGCAGGGTGGCACCGGTTTTCTCCTTCAACTGGCCGGAGGCGAGGAAGTGATCGAGATGGGCATGGGTGTGGATGATGCTCACCACCTTCAAGCCCAGTGCATCGAGGCGCGCCAGGATCAATTCGTGGTTGCCACCGGGGTCGACCACGATGGCTTTTTTAGTGATGGGGTCACCGATGATGGTGCAGTTGCACTGCAACGGGCCGACGGGGAAGGTTTCACGGATGAGAGTCGGCTTGGCGGTGGTCATGGGCGGTCCTCCAGTGCAAATGAATTATCGTTTTCCGGCGAGCATCGCCAAAATAATTGCACTATTAAACCAGACTGGGTGCGCTTCGCAGCCCAACGCGGGCAAGCTCGCCCGCCGTAAGGTTTACGTTTCAGCCAATCAACCTCAACTCTTGCGCCCGCGCCACCGCCTGGGTTCGTCGCTCCACCCCCAACTTGCTGTTGATATGGCTGGCGTGGGTCTTGACCGTATGCAGGGAGATGAACAGGCGGTTGCTGATTTCCTGGTTCGAGCACCCCTGGGCGATCAATTGCAGCACCGCCAATTCACGGGCGCTCAGGACTTCATGACCAGGCGACGGCTCCGCGACCGCAACGGCCGGCAGCAGCGCCAAGAGGCTCTGGTTCAGCAAGCCGTGAGGGTCCTTGCCAAGCTGTTCGCGCATCCACTGCGGGTAACCTTCGAGCAAACGCTGGAACGGCTGCAATGCCCCTCCCGAGCCGGCCTCCAGCGCCCGCGCCAACACCGGCCGCGCCTTGGCTTCCTGGCCGTTTTCCAGCAGCAGTTGCGCCTGCTGGGTCAGCGCCATCAGCGCAATCATTTGTCGCCCACTGTTGTGCGCCTGTTGCGCCAGGTCTTCGAGACGCTCCAACGCCGCATCCGCTTGATGGCGAATCGCATCGAGGGCGGCCTGTTGCAGCCCGATATGTTGCGGCAGGTGCGGATGAAACTCCGGCGCGGCAGCCGCGTGTTGACCATTGTAGGTTTGCCCCAGCCGCGTCAGCCAGGCATCAGCCAGGTCGGTGCGGCCCTGGGCCAGCCACAATTCGCATTTGATCAGGGTGATCATCGCCAGGTAGTAGATCGGCGGCACGTCCCAGATGTGCATCAAGCGCTCGGCCTCGGCCAGTTCGGCGAAGGCTTTGGGGAAGTCGTTGCGGCGCCCTTCGAAGTTGGCGATCACACAATGGCCGATTAGTACGCTGATGTCGCGACAGGCGCGCGCTTCAACCAGCCCGGCCCGCAGACGAGCAAGGCCGGCCTCAGGCTGATAGCGCGCCAACAGCAAATAACCTTCATAGAGCGACAATCGCGCACGCACGGCGTACAACCGCTGCGGCGCCAGGCCCTGCAGGCGTTGCAGGCCCTGGCGAACCTCATCGAGGGAACGCAGGATTTCGCCGCGCGCCTGCAACACTCGCGCACGGTCGTAATGGGCCAGCGCTTCGAACAGCGGGTTTCCGACCCGCTGCGCCAATTCCAGGGACTCGCGGTTCAGGCCGCGGGCGCGCCACAGGTCGGCGTCGACAATGGCCAGGTTGGACAAGGTCGACAGGCACATCAGACGCTGGCCATAGCGACGCTGCGGCAAACTTTCCAAGGCTTCGCTGCAATAACGCTGGGTCAATTCGCGGTCACCGCGGCCACGGGCGATAATCCCGCTGAGCGCCAGCCACTGGGCCAGCATCGACTTCTGCGCCGTGGCCGACGGTGCCGGCAGGAAGCGACTGAGGTAACTGGACAACTCTTCCGCCGCATCCAACTGGCACGCCAGCCCCAGGGCCCAGCTATAGAGCACGATCAACCGGGGTGTACTGATCAGCAGGCTATCGGGCAAGTCCATTTTCCAGCGCAGCAGCATGCCGACGTTCTGTTCGGCCAGCAGTTGCTCTTCGGACAGGTTCTGTACCAGGTTGGCGGCCACATCCAGATGGCCGGCACGCAATGCCTGTTCCACCGCCTCATCGATCAAGCCTTGCGCATTGAACCAGCGGCAGGCCCGCAGGTGCAGGCTGGCCGCCGGTAACAGCGCGGTGCTGGTGGCGCGGCGCGTGCGCAGCAGGTCCGAAAACAGATGGTGGTAACGGTACCAGTGACCCTGCTCGTCCAGAGGTACCAGAAAGACCTGGTGGGCTTGCAGGTAGCGCAGGATTTCCGCGCTGTCATGGGCTTCGCGCACGGCGTCGCACAGCTCGCTGCAAAAGCGTTCCTGAGGGGCAGTATCGAACAGAAAGGCCTGCACTTCGGGCGGCAGGCAATCGATCACCTCTTCGAGCAGGTAATCACGGATCAGCCCTTCCCCGCCGTGCAGGCTTTGCGGCAAAGAGCCTTCGTTACCGGCCTCGGAGGCGGCGAGCAGCCAGAAACGCAGCCCGGCGACCCAACCCTCGCTGCGGCGGATCAGGTTATCCAGCGCCTCGCCACGCAATGAACTGCTGTGGCGATCCAGCACGGCCAGGGATTCGTCGTGAGTCAGGCGCAGATCCTGTTCATGCAGCTCCAGTAGATGGCGTGACAAGCGCAGGCGCGCCAGGTGCCAGTCCGGGCGCTGGCGGCTGGTGACCAGCACCACCAGGCCATCGGGCAAATGATTGAGGAAAAATTGCAGGCAGCGATCCAGTACCGGGCCCTGGGCCAGATGGTAGTCATCCAGTACCAGCAACAGCGGCGTGCGCGTGGACAAATGCACGGTCAGCTCATCGAGCAGGCCATCGAGCCATTCTTCAAAGGCAAAGGGTTGATGACGCTGGCGCATTTTCAGCAGCCCCAGGGACTGGGCGCCGATTTGCGGGAAGTATTGTTGCAGCCCGTCGAGCAGGCGCTCGAGGAAACGGCCAGGGTCGTTGTCCCGGGGGCTCAGGCCCAGCCACAGGCTTTGCCAATGGGCCGGCAAGCCCTGGCAGAACTCCACCGCCAATGAGCTCTTGCCGAACCCCGCGGGTGCACTGACCAGCAACAGTCGCCCGTCCAGCCCTGCACTCAGCCGTTCGCACAGACGGGGGCGCAGCACGTAGCCGTCAGGCAGCGGCGGCCTGTAGAAGCGACCTTCCAGGGACGGGACGACCGCGCTGGAAGGCCCCTGGATTCGAGACAGATCAGTCATCGCCGGGCTCTTGTAGAAGGCTGTTATCGGCATTGCAGATGTCCGCAGACTAGCGGTAAAAGCGGAGGGTTTGTAGATCTTTGCAACAATTGGCTGAAAATAACTGCGACAAGAAATATCGCCACAACCAAAAAGTGAGAGGGGGCTTGCTCCCGACAGCGGCGGACCAGTCAATGCATGCGCTGACTGTCACACCGCTATCGGGAGCAAGCCCCCTCCCACATTGAGGCACTAGTGCAATTTAGCGAACACCGTCCTGGCGCAGGGCCGCGGGGGTGAAATCGCTGGTGGTGGCGGTGAAGCCGAAATCATAGGCCTGCTTCTCTTCGTTCTTCATGCCCAGGGCCAGGTAGCGGCCGGACTGCAGGTCGTAGAGCGTTTCCAGGGCGTACCACGGCACTTGCTTGTCGTAGTAGTTCTCGGCATGGGCTTCGGCGACACGCCACAGTTGGCCACGACCGTCATAGTGATCGATCACGGCCGCTTGCCAGGTGTCTTCGTCGATGAAGAAGTCACGCTTGGCATAGATGTGGCGTTGGCCTTCCTTCAGGGTCGCGACCACGTGCCAGACGCGGCGCAGCTCATAACGTGCGAGGTCCTGGTTGATGTGGCCGGCCTTGATGATGTCGGCGTACTTGAGCTTAGGATCGTCGATCTTGTAGCTGTTGGAGGCGATGTAGATTTCTTTCTTGCCTTCCAGCTTCCAGTCGTAGCGGTCCGGTGCACCGTTGTACATATCGAGGTTGTCGGAGGTACGCAGGCCATCGGCAGCGGTACCCGGCCCGTCATACGACACCTGCGGTGCGCGGCGCACACGACGCTGGCCGGCGTTGTAGACCCACGCCGAGCGCGGCTCCTTCACCTGGTCCAGGGTTTCGTGCACCAACAGCACACCCCCGGCCAGTCGGGCCGGCGCGGTCACTTGCTGCTTGAAGTAGAACAGCACGTTGCCTGGGTTTTTCGGGTCGAAGTCCTTCATCTTGTCGCGGAACACGAACTGGTCTTTGAAATACACCAGGCTGAACGAGCCGTTGGTTTGCGGCGTGGCCTGGGTTACCAGGCGGGTCACGCTGCCGCCGCGATAACGGGTGATGTGGTTCCAGATCACCTCGACGCCGCTTTTCGGGATCGGGAACGGCACGGCGGTTTCAAAGTTTTCCAGGCCATTGCCGCCAGACACCAGGTTGGTGTTGGTGGCGTTCTTCTTGATGGCGGCAAACACATCGGCCGGCACGGTGGCGCCGCGATGGGTCGGGTAGACCGGCATCTTGAAGGTGTCCGGGTAGCGCTTGAACATCGCGTACTGCCCAGGGGCCAGCTTGTCTTTGTACTGCTCGACGTTCTGCGCGGTGATGGTGAATTGCGGTTGTTCACTGGCGTACGGGTTGGCCAGGAAACCACGGGCATCGACCGCGCCGGCATTGGTCGGCAGCGGCGACCACTTAGGAATGGTGCCTGCCGCGTTACCGGCCATTTCGGCGCCCATCGGGGTCAGGGTCGTACCCAGCTTGGCAGCTTCATCCGCCGAGACTGCCGCCATGACGTTGCTCGCCAGGATCGACAGCCCGAGCACACCGACGTGCAACAGACTTTTAGTTATTTTCATGTTCTGGTCTTCCTGAAATGCAGTGTGCTTAGAAGTTCACGCCGAGGCTCAGAGCAACGAAGTCGCGATCATTCACCGTTGAGAAATCACCGCCGAAGAAGTTGGTGTAGTTCAGGCTGGCGGTGTAGGTGTTCTGGTATTCGGCATCCAGGCCCAAGCTGACGGCTTTGCGGCCCTCTTCGAAGTTGGCGCCCGGGCCAGGGGAGTAACCCTTGACGTCATGGGACCACGCCACGTTTGGCTTGAGGTTCACGCCTGCGAAGACGTCCGGGTATTCCCAGATGGCACGTGCGCGGTAGCCCCAGGACGTGGCAGTGGTGAAGCCATCGTTATTGCAGTTGGTATTGAGGCTGGAGGCGTTAGCTAGCCCCCCACCCTGAGCAGTCGAGTTGTTCAGCGTAGTACAGAAACCGCCAGGCAACGTACCAGGGCCGAAGACCGGATCACGCCCGTAACGAGCCTCGGATTTGCTTTCCAATCCCCCCACGTGTGTCACACCGATTTCAGCGACGGTGGTCAAGCGGCTGGCGCCCATCACTTGGTCGAAGAAGTGCGTGAACGTGGTCTGGAACTGGGTGACCTCCTTACGGTTGTAGCCATGCAGATCCTGGCCTGGACTGCCTTTCAACACAGAAGCATTCCCGTAGCCTGGCAGCGGCGTGACACCGGCGTAGAGAATGTCGGTGGTGCTCAATTGCACAGGGGCATTAGGGCGATAGCTCAACTCACCGCTCCATGCTGTGCCTGTCGGCAAGGTGGTGGAGAAGCTCAAACCATAAAGGCGAATGTCTTCAGGGTACTCGATGAAATAGTTGGAATTACCCGCGACAACCAGCGGACGCAACGTGCCTGGAAGCCCGATAGGCCCCGTGTAAGCAGACTGTGGCGCGCCCTGCGCACTGAAAATCGGCGCACGGCTGTGGTAGTTCATGAAGTACGCACCGAACTCCGTGTCCAGCGGCTCGAAGTTGTAATGGAAGGCAACACCGAATTGGCCGCTATCGCGCGCGTCACGATCGGCACCACGACGAACGAGGACGCCCTCGTTATTGACATCCACACCATTGGCGGCAAGACCTGGAAGGACAGCCCCCGGCAAGAAGCGTCGACTGTTGAGTACCCGCAGGTTGTCACTGCAGCCATCGGAAACGACGTCCGGCTGCGAAAAGAACGTACCGCAGTTGTCCGTGACAGTCTGGTCCCACTCCAACTGATAGAACGCTTCCGCCGACAGGTTATCGGTCAAGGTTTGCGACACATAGAACATGTTGACCGGAATCAAGCCTTCCTTGATTTCGGCGCCCGGACGACGGAATGCAGACACATCGATCGGGTTGATGGAGTTGATGCCACCGCCGATGAAGGTGCTTTCCCCCCAGCTCACCACCTGCTTACCGAAGCGCACCGCCCCTGGCTGATCTGCAATCGAATAGTTGTGATAAACGAACGCATCGAGAATCTGGCCGCCAGAAGACTTGGCCCCCTCTTTGCGGTTGTTGTCGCTGATGTCTTTGAACTCCCGGCTTTCATCCTTGAGTTCAAAGTCATACCAGTACTTGCCACGCACAAACACACCGGTATCGCCGTACTTCAGTTCCAGGTCATGAATGCCCTTGAAGATTTTCGAGAACGTCTCGCCGCGCTTGAAGTTCAAGTGGCCGTCATCGGAGGTCTGGGACAAGCCCTTGCCGCCGTTGTTGACGCCGATCAGGTCGCGGTTGGGCTTGGCCGTCGACCAACTCGCCCCCACCGACAGCGACGAGTCAAAGCTCCCTTCGATTTCACCGATATTGAAACTGACGCCGAATGCGGGCCCGGCGAGCGTAGAGGCGAGACTGACGGCCAGGGGCAATCGCGCCCGGCGCCAGAACTGGTTTACTGAGGTCATCGACGCTACTCCATGTGCATTATTGTTATGGCAGTGAGTTCTTTCTGTGATGCATGTAACGGCCGGAATACAACGATTCCAATGCCGCCCGGCAACCGGGCCCCCATGGCCCGAAGCGCAACATCCTTGAAAAACTCTGAGGGGGACTATAGCCAGCAGGGGGTACCGCTTGATCCCTCTAAAGTGTGATTTGCACCACCAACCCGTCTACCACAGCCCTTTCGCCACGCCGACGAAGGCCGGCGCGGAAAGGATGGCTGAAAATGGGCAAATCACAAGTGAAGCGTTGAGATAGAGCGCTGCCGTGCCCCGAGGGCACGGCAAATCACCTCAAAGGGTGGACAGGAACGTACTGTTGTTGGCTTGCCATTCGATGATGTCAATGCGGATACGTTTTTTGTCGAGCTTGCCGACACTGGTCTTGGGAATTTCCGTAACAACGGCGATCTGGCTCGGAATCGCCCACTTGCTCAAATGGCCCAATTCGACAAAAGGCTTGAGGTGTTCCTTGAGCTCGCGGGCCCCTATCACATGGCCATCACGCACCACCAACAGGGCAAACGGGCGCTCGCCCCACTGCGGGTCGGCGATGCCCACCACCGCTACTTCGCGTACCGCCGGGTGGCGGCTGACCAGGTCTTCGAGCGCCAGGGAGGAGATCCACTCGCCTCCCGTCTTGATCACATCCTTGATGCGGTCGCGGATGTCGATCACGCCAAACGCGTCGAGGGTGGCTACGTCGCCGGTGTGCATCCAGCCACCGTCCCACAGCTCGGCGCCCTTTTGCGGTTCGTTGTAATAACCCTCGGTCAGCCACGGCGCGCGCAGCACCAGTTCACCCTGGGACTCGCCGTCGGCGGGCAGGAAATGACCCTCAGCGTCCATGATCGCCGCTTCCACCAAGGGCCCAGGCACGCCGGCCTTGATGCGGTAGGTGGTGCGCTCGTCCTCGGTGCCGGCCATCAGCTCGTCATTGAGGTGGGCACAAGACACCAACGGCCCGGTTTCGGACATGCCGTATGCAGCGGTCAGCTGAATCCCACGGGCCTTGGCCGCTTCATACAGCGTGCGGTTGAGGGCACTGCCGCCGATGACGATTTTCCAGCCGCCAAAATCAACGCCCTGGGCCGCCTTGGCGTTGAGCACCATTTGCAGGATGGTCGGCACACAGTGGGAAAAGGTGACCTTTTCCTTGCGCCACAGCTCCACCAGGTATTCCGGGTCATAGCGGCCGGGGTAGACCTGCTTCAGGCCGAGCATGGTCGCCACATACGGCAGGCCCCAGGCATGCACATGGAACATCGGCGTGATCGGCATATACACATCGTTGGTGCCCAGCAGACGCACGCTGTC
The DNA here is from genome assembly GCF_029457515.1 of Pseudomonas sp. G11. NCBI lineage: Bacteria > Pseudomonadati > Pseudomonadota > Gammaproteobacteria > Pseudomonadales > Pseudomonadaceae > Pseudomonas > Pseudomonas sp. G11. The sequence continues at coordinate 1,366,403 of NZ_CP120377.1, read as the reverse complement.
GACACAGCCCATGATGGTCGCCACGCCGATGGTGTGCAGCACCAGTTGGCGATGGGTGAAGTACACACCCTTGGGATTGCCGGTGGTACCGGTGGTGTAGAAGGTGGTGGCGACGGAATGTTCGTCGAAATCCTGGAAGTCGTACTTCGGGCTGGCAGCGGCCAACAGGGTTTCGTACTCGCCCACCAGGTTGGGCAGCTCGGCGGTTTTTTCGGCCGCGTCAGTCAGCAGCAACGTCTTGTCGACCGTGGTGAGCTGCCCGGCAATGGCCTGGTAGAGCCCCACGAACTCGCTGTTGACCAGTACGAAGCGGTCCTCGGCGTGGTTCATGGTGTAGAGAATCTGCTCCGGCGACAGGCGCACATTGATGGTGTGGATCACCGCGCCGATCATCGGGATGGCGAACATACACTCCAGGTAACGGTGACTGTCCCAATCCATCACCGCCACGGTGTCACCGGCCTTGACCCCGGCTTCCGTGAGCACATTGGCCAGGCGCGCGACCCGTTCGATCAGCGTGGGGTAGGTGTAGCGCAGTTTGTCGCGGTAGATGATTTCCCGGGTCTTCTCGTAGCGGGTACCGGACATCAACAGGCGCTTGATCAACAGCGGATATTGGTAGGCGCCTTCGGCGGGCGGGATAACACGGGTCTGCAACATACGAATCCCTTTTTATGACTGCACGGTCTTGGCTTGAAGACCTGCACTGTAGAGAGGTTATGTTTCAGCCAAATCAGCCAAAGGAATGATTTGTAGAGGCAGGGGAATGCTAGCTTTGAGCCATTATTCAGGAGCGATGGAGGTCCAGTGTGGGAGGGGGCTTGCTCCCACACTGGATGGTGTTTACTCGAGTACAGCGTTTATTTCGCGCTGGTGAACGCCAGTTTTACCCCAATCGCAATCAACACCGCCCCCATCGTCCGATCAAACCAATGCCCCATCCGCGCAAACCCGGCGCGTACACGCTGCTGGCTGAACAACATGGCCACCAGGCAGAACCACAACGCCGTCGCCACCGCCAGGTACACGCCGTAACCGGCCTGGATCGCCAGCGGCGTGTGCGGGTTGATCACTACGGTGAACAGCGATAGGAAGAACAGCGTGGCCTTGGGGTTCAAGCCGTTGGTGACGAAGCCTGCGGTAAATGCGCCGCGCGGGGTGCGCTCGCCCGCTTCGCGGTGCAACTCGCCCTCGGCGGCAGGCTTGGCCGGCTGCGCGCGCAGGGCCTTGAAGCCGATGTACAGCAGGTACGCGGCCGCGGCCCATTTCAGTGCGTTGAACAACACGATGGACTGGGACACGATCAGGCCGATGCCGAGCAACGAGTAACCCACATGCAGGAAAATCGCCGAGCCCACGCCCAGCGCGGTCCAAGTCCCGGCGCGACGGCCGTGGGTCACGCTCTCACGTACCACCACCGCAAAATCCGGGCCGGGGCTGGCCACCGCCAGCAAGTGAATCAGGGCTACGGTCAAGAACTCGGCGGCGTACATACTCACTCCATTAAGTAACGGATTATTTCATCTGATAGGCTCGGCAGATTACGCCTTCGAACCCTGTCGCAAAAGGTACAGTTGATGACGAACAATCGCCGCGCCGTCTTCCTTGATCACCCCTCCCTGGACCTGGGAGATCTTGACCTCAGTGAGCTGCGCAGTCGTTTCAGCGACTTGCAGCTGTTGACGGGCACTACGCCGCAAAATGTGATCGAACGCCTGCAAGGCGCTCAAGTCGCCATCAGCAACAAAATCCCGCTCAACAGCGAAACCCTCGCGGCCTGCCCGGAGCTCAAGTTGATCCTGGTGTCGGCCACCGGCACCAACAACGTTGACCTGGAGGCCGCCCGCGCCCATGGCGTCACCGTGAGCAACTGCCAGGGCTACGGCACTCCGTCGGTGGCGCAGCACACGATCATGCTGCTGCTCAACCTGGCGACGCGCTTGAAGGACTATCAGCAGGATGTGAGCGCGGGCAAATGGCAGCACGCCAAGCAGTTCTGCCTGCTGGACCACCCTATCGTCGAACTGGAAGGCAAAACCCTTGGCCTGCTGGGCCATGGCGAACTGGGCAGTGCCGTGGCGCGCCTGGCCGAAGCCTTTGGCATGCGCGTGCTACTCGGCGCGATTCCCGGGCGCCCTGCCCGTGCTGATCGCGTGCCGTTGGATGAATTGCTGGCGCAGGTCGATGCGCTGACCTTGCACTGCCCGCTCAATGAACATACCCGCGACTTTATCGGCACCCGCGAACTGGCGCTGCTCAAGCCCGGAGCGTTTGTGGTCAATACCGCGCGCGGTGGCTTGATCAACGAACAGGCCCTGGCCGATGCCTTGCGCAGCGGCCACCTGGGTGGCGCGGCGACCGACGTGCTGAGTGTCGAGCCACCGGTCGCCGGCAACCCGCTGCTGGCCAGTGATATCCCACGCTTGATCGTCACGCCGCATAACGCCTGGGGCAGTCGCGAGGCGCGGCAGCGCATCGTTGGCCAATTGGCGGAAAACGCCAGGGGCTTTTTCAGCGGCGCCCCGCTGCGCGTCGTCAGTTGATAAACTGCGCCCCTTTTCAAGGAGCAGACCATGGATCCGCGCAGTGAAGTACTGCTTCGTCAGGCCGAACTTTTTCAAGGCAACCTGTTGCTGGTGGGCTTGCCCGCCGACGACCTGCTCGGTCGCCTGCCCAACGCCCACGGCTGGTGCTGGCATGCCGGCGACCAGGCGGCGCTCGACGCACGCTTCCCGGAGCGCAGCCAGTTTGGCGTGAATGCGCCCGAGCGCGGGTTCGATGCCGCGGTGATCTTCCTGCCCAAGTCCAAGGACCTCACCGACTACCTGCTCAATGCCGTGGCCGCACGCCTGCCCGGCGCCGAGCTGTTTCTGGTGGGCGAGAAAAAAGCCGGTATCGAAAGCGCCGCCAAGCAGATGGCGCCCTTTGGCAAACCGCGCAAGCTCGACAACGCACGGCATTGCCAGCTGTGGCAAGTCACCGTGGCCAATGCGCCCCAGGCGCTCGAGCTGGAGAGCCTGGCACAGGTGTTCGAAGTACCGCTGGCCGAAGGGCCGCTCAAGGTGGTGAGCCTGCCGGGTGTGTTCAGCCACGGCCGTCTGGATCGTGGCACCGAGCTGTTGCTGGAGCATCTGGACAAGCTGCCCAGCGGCCATTTGCTGGACTTCGGTTGCGGCGCCGGTGTGTTAGGGGCGGCGGTAAAGCGTCGCTACCCACACAACACCGTAACGATGCTGGATGTGGACGCCTTCGCCGCCGCCAGCAGTCGCCTCACCCTGGCCGCCAATGGGTTGGAGGCCGAGGTGTTGACCGGTGATGGCATCGACGCCGCACCGATGGGGTTGAACGCCATCTTGAGCAACCCGCCGTTCCATGTCGGGGTGCACACCGATTATTTCGCCACTGAAAACCTGCTGCGAAAAGCGGCAAAACACCTGGCAAAAGGTGGCGAACTTCGCCTGGTTGCGAATAGCTTCCTGAAGTACCAACCGTTGATCGAAGAGCACCTGGGCGTGTGTGCGGTCAAGGCCGAGGGCAATGGTTTTCGCATCTACCGCGCCAAACGCCCCTGATGGGCATTTGAAAAAGAAGGCTTGCCGAATGGATTTTGCCTAGGCAGAATCCGCTCCGTCCTAGGGGAGTAGTCTCCCACGAGCGCCACGCTCGTCCGGCATACGTCAACATACTTGGTCAACAGGCCATGGCGTATGCGACCCAGGAGTCCGCACAGACGGACCGGGGTTTGACAAGACCTATGACACGCACACCTTACCCGGGGCGGGAAGGCTGTACGTGTCATAGCCGTGTCGACCCGCCCCCTGGAAACTACCTGATGCTGGATTCACTACTCGTTCCTACCGCAATCGTTGCCTTGGCCGAAATCGGCGACAAGACGCAACTGCTCGCACTCATCCTTGCCGCGCGCTTTCGCAAACCCTGGCCGATCATCGCCGGCATCGTCGCCGCGACCCTGGCCAACCATGCGGCTGCGGGTGCCGTGGGTGCCTGGTTTGGCAGTTTCTTCTCGGATGCGGTGTTGCACTGGATCCTGGCGGCAAGCTTCTGTGCCACGGCGCTGTGGACCCTGGTGCCGGACAAACTCGATGATGACGAAGCCAGTACCACGCGCAAATTCGGGCCATTCCTGACCACGCTGATTGCGTTTTTCCTTGCAGAAATCGGTGACAAGACACAGATCGCCACAGTGATGCTGGCGGCCCAGTATCCGGAGTTGTGGCTGGTGATCATCGGCACCACCCTGGGCATGTTGATTGCCAACGTCCCGGTGGTTCTGGCGGGGAATTTCGCAGCGGAGAAGCTGCCGCTGACGTTGATTCGTCGACTGGCGGCTACGGCGTTCTTTGTCCTGGCGATTGTGGCGGTGTACAAAGCCATGCAGAGCAGCGGCTGGATTTAAGCGATCCACTGTGAAAAGGGGCTTGCCCTAATGCCTGCCAGTGAAGGAGAAACACTGTAACTGTGGCGAGCGGGCTTGCCCCGCGTTGGGCTGCGAAGCAGCCCCAATAAGAGCGCTGTAGGGTGCCAGGCAGCTCCGGGGTTGTGTTTTGGGGCTGCTGCGCAGCCCAACGCGGGGCAAGCCCGCTCGCCACAGGTTGCTGTTTGCCCGTTCTATCTCTTAACTGACAGGTGTTAGGGCTTGCCCACCATTGCGGTGCGCCAGTCGATATCTCCACTGGCTTTACACCGCTATCGGGGGCAAGCCCCCTCCCACATTTAGACCTTCACAGGATCAAGATTTTTTGGCCTGCTGGTAGAGCGGCATCACCTTCGGAATCGCTGCCTGCAACGAGGCGATCCGGCTGTCGGAGGCCGGGTGAGTGCTCATGAATTCCGGTGGCGCGCCTTCCGAAGCCTTGGCCATCTTGTTCCATAGCGTGATGGCCGCATTCGGGTTGTAGCCCGCGCGGGCCGCCAGTTCCAGGCCGATCAGGTCTGCTTCGTTCTCATTGCTGCGGCTGTTAGGCAAGGTCATGCCGTAGTTGGCCACGGTGTCGGCCAGCGCCAGGCTGTCCTGGCCCAGGCCGAACAACGCACCGGCGCCCTGCTTGGCCATTTCGATGCCGTAGGCCTTGGACATGGCTTCACGTCCATGCTCGCGCAAGGCGTGGGCGATTTCATGGCCCATCACTGCGGCCAACTCGTCATCGGTGAGCTTGAGGTTGTCGATCAAGGCGCTGTACACGAAGATCTTGCCGCCAGGCCCGCAGTTGGCGTTCATTTCATCGCTCTTGATCAGGTTGACTTCCCACTTCCACTGCGCCGCATCCGGGCGGAAGGTGGGCGCCTGGGCGATCAGGCGGTTGGCGATAGCCTGCACGCGCTTGGCGTTGGCACTGGTCTTGTCCAACTGGCCTTTGCTACTGGCTTCGCCCAGGGTCTGCTGATAGGACTGCGCATACATCTGGTCGACTTCCTGGCTCGACAGCATGCTGAACATATATTGCTTGCGCTCAACCCCAACGGCGCCACCGCTGGTGGTGTTGACCGATTGACACCCGGCCAGCAGTACCGCTGCTGCCAACACACTTACGGCCAATGATTTCTTCATCAACATACTCTCCCTGAAAAAAAGCCCTGAAAACATGGCGCGTATCGTAGGCGGTGAATTGTATCGACGCCAGATACACCAGACGTGTAGCCGCTAAATTTCAGATACATCCCACACCCCGACAACGGCGGCAAGCATTCCATTTGCGACACCTCGCATTAATTCGTGGAGCAAACCCTCATGCCTCCCGCGTCCATGGCCGATATAAACAAGCAGCCCTTCCCCCCCTGCGCCTGGAGCCTTCATGAAGTTCAAGTCGATTCAGTTTTCCGTCGCCGCACTGGCCGGGGCCATTGTGCTGAGTGTGGTCGCCGTGCTGGTGCTCTACGCCTTGTTTGCCGGCGCCCGCACACAGGAGATGGTGCAGGCCCGCACCCAGGCACAGTTCGAGCAGATCATCGAACAGCGCCTCACTGCATTGGCGCAAACCCAGGCCACATTGATCCAGCGAGAACTGGAGGCGCCCCTGGTGACAGCAAGAAGCCTGGCCACCACCAACGCCCTGCTCGGCATGAAAGACGCCAAGGGCGATGCCGCCTTGCAAATTGGCCGCGAACAACTGATCAACCTGCTGCACGAAACCGTGGTGCGCAACCCGAAAATCCTCGGCGCCTATATCGGCTGGGAACCCAATGCGATCGATCACAACGACGCTGCCTACGTGAAAAGCCCCATCGTCGGCATGGGTGTCGACGGCCGCTTCATTCCTTGGTGGTATCGCAACGCGGATGGCAGCCTCGGCCTGGACAAGCTCGCCGATGTCGCCGATCAGAAGATGCTGTCCACGGGCGTGCGCGCCAGCGAGTACTACCTGTGCTCCAAGGAAAGCAAAAAGCCCTGCGCCATCGACCCCGCACCTTACAAGGTCGGCAACGCCATGGTGATGCTGGCTTCGTTTATCGAACCGATCATGATTGACGGCGCCTTCCAGGGCATCGTCGGTGCCGACCTGTCGGTGAACTTCATCCAGGACATGCTCACCAGCGCGGATCAAAAACTCTACAACGGAGCCGGTGAACTGGCACTGATCTCCAGCAACGGGCGCCTGGTGGCGTCTACCAAGGCCCCCAGCAAGCTCGGTGAAAAAGCCTCCGACCTGCTCGACGGCAACGAACTGGCCAATCTCAATCAACTGAAAGTCGGCGAAGTGCGGTACGACATCGACCATGAGCACGGGCATATCGAACTGTTCCTGCCGTTCAACATCGGTCAGACCGACGCGCGCTGGACCCTGATGATGCAGTTACCCCTGAGCGCCGTCATGGCCGAACTGCAAACACTGCAAAGCGACCTGAATACCCAGCGCAAGACCGATATCTTCGGCATGACCATGGTCGGCCTGTTGATCGCTGGCATTGGCTTGCTGGTGATCTGGCTGGTAGGTCACGGCATCGCTCGCCCACTCAAGCAAATGGTGGCGATGCTCAACGACATCGCCCAGGGCGAAGGCGACCTCACGCGGCGCCTGACCAGTGATCGCGCCGATGAACTGGGCGCGATTGCCACCGGCTTCAATACTTTCCTGATCAAGCTGCAGGGCATGATCACCCAGGTGGTGAGTTCGGTGCAGAAGGTCAGCGACTCTTCGGAACACACTGCCGACATCGCGATTCGCACCAACCAGGGCGTGCATAAACAGATGGTCGAGATCGACCAGGTCGCCACCGCGGTGCACGAAATGACCGCCACCGCCCAGGACGTAGCGCGTAACGCGACCCAGGCTGCGCAAGCGGCCAACCACGCTGACCAGGCCGCGAGCCAAGGCATGCGCATTGTGCGCGACACCTCGAGCTCGATCGGCGCACTCGCCCAGGAAATCGGCAAGGCCGTGGGCGTGGTGCAAACCCTGGCCAAGGACAGCGAGAACATCAACGCGATCCTCACAGCCATTCGTGGGATTGCCGAACAGACCAACCTGCTGGCGCTCAATGCGGCGATTGAAGCGGCACGGGCCGGCGAGCAAGGCCGTGGGTTTGCCGTCGTGGCAGATGAAGTGCGTAACCTGGCGCAAAAGACCCAGAAGGCCACCGAAGAAATCCAGGCCATGATCCAGCAGTTGCAGCAAGGTACGCGAGAAGTGGTGCGCGTGATGGAAGACAGCCAGAACCGTACCGACGAAAGCGTGCAGCACGCCGCCAAGGCCGCCGAAGCACTGGAGACCATTACCCAGGCGGTGTCGGTGATCAACGACATGAACACCCAGATCGCCAGCGCTGCCGAAGAGCAGAGCGCGGTGGCCGAGGACATCAATCGCAATGTGATCAATATTGGCCAAGTGGCCAATGAAGTGGCGGGCGGTGCGGATGAGTCGAGTGCGGCCAGTGCGGATTTGACCAAACTGGCGGAGCAGCAGCGGCGCTTGATCAATCAGTTCAAGGTTTAAGCTTTTCGGCGATCTTGAGCGGCCTATCGCGGGCATTGCTCGCGATGAGGCCGCAGATCACTCACAGGCTCAACCCGGCGTCAGGCACTCCGGGCCATTGAGCTTCGGATCGTTCACCATATTGGCCAGTACCCGCTCGCGCAACGCGGTCGGCTCACTGGCCAACAAGCCCTGCAACACATGCAACGGTGTTTCAGGATCGAGCCAGGCCTCCTGCCCCGCCGCATCCAGAATCAACGGCCGGCGCTGGCTCTGCGCCGCCTGGGTCACCACTGCCGTGCTCAGCCACACCTGTTCCTGCACCGGATAGGCTTCCCAGATCGCCGCAAAAAACAGCGTCGAACCCTCGCCCGGTGTCAGCCAGTACGGGCGCTTGCGCTGGGTGCCGCGCCATTCGTAGAAACCGTTGGCCGGCAGCAGGCAACGACGCTGGCGAAAGGCCTCGCGAAACATCGGTTGCTCGGCCAGGGTTTCGGCACGGGCATGGGCCGGGGTGCGGGAAAGGTCGGTCAGCCACGCTGGGGTCAGGCCCCAGCGGGCGCGGGCCAGGGTGCGCTGGCCGTCGGTGGCGCGCTGGATCAGCACCGAATCATTCGGGGAGATGTTCCACTGGGCCTGCTGGTCTGCCGGAAAACCCGGCAAGGCAGCAAATGAGGGGTTCCAGCGAAACAGGGCATAACGTCCACACATGGGGCAACACGACTCTTGGGGTAAACCGACCGACAGCCTAACAGACCAACACGTCGGGGAAGCTGTCGGGTTCATCGCCGGGCAGCGGTTGCGCGCCGTTATAAGCGGTGATCAGCTCGCGAGCATACGCGGCCTGGTCATTATCCACTTCCAAACCCAACAGCCCGAAAATCGGCAATTCGCCGGTGCCGCCGAGCAAATGCCGCCCCACCAGGTGCGCCTCGACGCCCTCGCTGGCGAGCATCTGTTGCAGCAGCTCGCCTTCCATCAGGTTTTCCGGTTCGTAGATTCGCTGCATGGGCGCCCCCCGTTATTCGTTTTCGCTGCGCGTTTCCAGCATCCATTCGTCACCATGGACCTGCAGATTGAAAGTGACCGGGCGGCAGCACACCTGGCAGTCTTCGATATAGGTCTGATCACCCCCCGACAGATCCACCGTTGTCTCGACCTCTTCACCACAATAAGGACAATCGTACGTCGCATCTTCCAGCATCGCGGTCTCCCAAGTGACTTGTGCGTATAATCGCCGGTCTATTTACAGGGCTATTCACGGCAGAGCCAATATTGCGGCCGCACCCTGGTATTTCCTCTACTTACCCTAGCCGTTTCTAACAAGAGAGCATGATGGGCGAATTCGATACCATCCGACCTTACAACGACAGCGAAGTCCCGGCAGTACTGGACCGGCTGTTCAGTGACAAGGCCTTTCTGGACATCCTGACCCACTTCCGCTTCCCGCGCTTTGCCGGCGCCCTGGGCTGGCTGCTCAAGCCGATGATCGCCCGCAAGCTGCGCCGCGAATTCGCCGGTGTGACCACCGTGGCCACGCTGCAGGACAAAGTCGAGTACTACGTCGACCACACCATTGACCGGGCGACCGACGGCGTGACCTACACCGGCGTCGAGCAACTCAAGTCGGGCACCGCCTACGTATTCCTGGCCAACCACCGCGATATCGTGATGGACCCGGCCTTCGTCAACTACGCCGTGTACCACGCCGGCCTGCCGACACCGCGCATCGCCATCGGCGACAACCTGCTGCAAAAGCCATTTGTCAGCGACCTGATGCGCTTGAACAAGAGCTTTATCGTGCACCGCTCGATCACTGGGCGAAAAGAAAAAATGGCGGCCTATCAGCTGCTGTCGGCGTACATCAACCATTCGATCCGCAACGACTGCCAGTCGATCTGGATCGCCCAGGCCGAAGGCCGCGCCAAGGATGGGGATGACCGCACCGAATCGGCGATCCTGAAGATGTTCCACGTCAGCCGCAAGGACGAGCCGTTTGCCGAGGTGATCCAGTCGTTGAACCTGACGCCGGTGTCGATCAGCTACGAATACGACCCCTGCGATGCTGCCAAGGCCCGCGAACTGTACATCCGCGCCACCACCGGCACCTACTGCAAGGCGCCGGGCGAGGACGATGTGAGCATTGCGCTGGGCATCACCGGCTACAAGGGTCGTGTGCATGTGAACTTCGCGGCGCCGATCACCGAGCGTTTCGAAGATACCAAGCTGCTCGCGGCGGAAATGGACCGGCAGATCCTCGGGGGCTATCGCTTGTTCCCGGTGCACTACCTGGCGTACGCCCAGTGGAGCGACGCCGACCCACAATTGCAGGTGCCCACGGCGGCAGATGTCTTCCCGGCGGACGAACTGGCCAAGGCAAAAGCCGAGTGGGAACGGCGCTTGAATGAATGCCCGGCCGAGCACCGGCCGTTCCTGGTGGTGCAATATGCAACGCCCGTTCGCAACCAGTACCGCGTTAAAGCCGGAATCCCCCTGTAAACACCGAAACCAAAAGGTGGGATGGGGCAAGCCCCCTCCCACTGGTGTTTTGTGGTGTTTTTACAGGTGGGTGCTGAGCCAGGACATGGCCAGCGACAGTCCCAGGCAGGCAAAGCCAATGCGATAGGCCAGGCGATGCGCCCGTTCGGTGCGCACATCCAGAAACAGCATCGGTTGGTCGATTGCGCGCTCTTCGCTCTGCGCAGCCAGGTCGGCCATCGCACGCTGCTCGCGAAAGCGGGTAATGAACAGCAGCACTGCACCCGGGCAGGCCACTAATAAGGCAACAGCATTGATCAGCAGTGCGGGCAGTGCCATCACACACCTCGGTGAATCAGTATTCTGGTATCCATTCAGATACAAACCTGAAGGATAGTCACCTCCTGCGCCGTCCAACTCCTTCCTCCATTGACGGCTAATGTATCCAGTAATTTACGGCGTCACCTGAACGTCACCTTAACAGGCCACTCTGTTGCCCTTCGAACGCTCGGGAGCTTGTCATGTTGCACGCGCAGAACCAGGATCGGCTGTATCTGATCGCCCAAAGCGATGAGCAGGAGGCGCTGGTCGACGGCCTGGCATTCAACGTCCAGGACCGCCACTGGCTGGTGTATTGCGCCCTTGGCGGGCATCAACATGCAGACTTGCCGGAGGCTGATTTGCTGACGGGGGTGAGCCTGCTGGACTTTTGTATCGACACCGCAGCCTGAAACCGAAGGCATAAAAAAACCGGGCCCAGCGATGGGCCCGGTTTTTTATTGAGCGGTTATTGCGAGCTGAGCAAGGAGCCGATGCTTGGGTCCTTGAACAGACGGGTCAGGGCGTCGCTGAGCACATCGCTGACCAGCTTGGTATTGGTCTCCTGGTTCGGCGCCATGCCAAAGCGCTGATTGAGGGACGCACCATAACGGCCGCTGTAGCGACGGGTGCCGGCAGTGACGTCAGACTTGAACGTCGCGCCAATAGAGGCTTCGGTCACATACAGGCCGTCCTTGGGCGACTGGTACTTCAGCTCGGCCAGGGTGATGGTCAACTGAGGGGCGCCCGGCGAATTGGCCGGGGTAAAACCCAGCAGGCGCACGGCGGCTTCGGCCTGGGCTTGCAGCTTGGGCAGCACGTCGGCAGCGTTCACCGACACCAGTGCGGTCTCCGGGTACAAGCCGCCACGGGAGCCCAGGGTGGGTGATGGACGACCGTCCACTACACGCACCGACACCGGCTGGCCGTGCCCCACGGGCGCCAACTGCGTGGTGATTATCGGCTGCGGGCTGAGTTGTTGCGGGCTGTTGGCGCAGCCAACCAGGGTCAAACTGGTCACAGTGATCAAACCGAACAACAGGCGTTGCAACATGCTCTTCTCTCCAGAAATCGAGTACCGACAGCGCGGCAGTATAGCGGGCGGCCATTGCCGGGAACTAGCGCCAGTTACAACCTATGACCCGCTGGCGATGTAGCGGTTCGGTGTCACAGATATGTCACCGCTGATACACGAGTGCGTCATCGTGGGCGCGCATGCTTGGTTTCAATCCAAGGAGGTCGATCCCATGCATTTTCTCTGGTCACTGTTCTCTCGCAAGCCCGCCCTTCGCCAGTTCGCCCTGCTCGATGCCCAAGGCCGCTGCCAGGCCTTCAAAGAGTGCAGCCTGCCGCCGGTCGGCGAAGGTTGGGTGGAAATCGACGAAATTCGCTTGAGCTGGATGCACCACCCCTTGCCAGCGCGCGCGCGCATCAGCCAGCGCCCTGCGCAGGCGCCAAGTCACCAGCCGTTGGCCGCCTGACCGAACACCTAATAAAAGTCATAAAACACGCCCATTTCCTTAGCGTTCTTCGCTACAATCTCCCCCCGATTATAAGGACGTCTCCTGATCGGGCCTCGCAGCATCGTTAATGCCTCGGTATTAACCCCCAAAAATCGCCCACAGAGAGCCGCCCACACAGATCGAGTGAAGCTGGCGCGCTTGCTGTTTTCCTTGCAAACCACCCTTCTTTACCGAATCTGCCAGAGCTGCCATTGCGCTCGGCCACTTGAGTTGTTTGCCCGTTTTGCCGCATGTCGGCAGAGGTGTCGCGGGCCAGGTGCCAGACTGGGCAGCCCTTTTTTGAGGTTCACGTCTTCAAAAGAGCGTGAAAAAACGGGTTTTCACAACTTCACAAGAGTGTGGCGAGCAAATGAATAGTTTGGCGTTTGTACAAGCACCATCAGCGTCTGGAACAGCCCAACCACACAGGAACGAGCACGCCTCAAAAACGCTGGCTTGATCCTGTCCGCTACGGATTGGTTGCACGAATCGCACGCTTTGACCATAAGTCGAATTGCCACAGGCGCCCATGAATGCGTTCATAGGCAGATTAGCCCGGCAGGAAGCGTGCGCTGAAGTTGCAAAGAATTGCGAATCGGACATGGCGATCCTGGCCATGGGTAACCTGGGGCAACACGTGAACCGCCCCGTCACTCCTGGCAGCCATGCCGTCAATTTGGTGCTGCAGATTTTGGAGACGCGTTAAATGGCGCATAACGAAGCAGTCGACGTAGTACTGGTAGGGGCCGGCATCATGAGTGCCACCCTGGCCGTACTGCTCAAAGAGCTCGACCCCGGCCTCAAGCTGGAAGTCGTTGAGCTGATGGATTCGGGTGCCGCGGAAAGTTCCAACCCGTGGAACAACGCCGGTACCGGTCATGCTGGCCTGTGTGAGCTCAACTACACCCCCCAGGCCGCCGATGGTTCCATCGACATCAAGAAAGCCGTGCACATCAACACCCAGTTCGAGGTGTCGAAGCAGTTCTGGGCGTACCTGACCAAAAAAGGCACCTTTGGCTCGTCCAAGTCCTTTATCAGCCCGGTGCCGCACCTGAGCTTCGTTCAGGGCGAAAAAGGCGTGTCTTTCCTCAAGAAGCGCTTTGAAACCCTCAGCCAGCACCACGCGTTCTCGGATATGCACTACACCGAAGACCGCAGCGAGATGGCCGAGTGGATGCCGCTGATGATGCCAGGCCGCCCGCTGGACGAAAAAATCGCGGCAACCCGTGTCGTGAACGGCACCGACGTCAACTTCGGCGCCCTCACCAACCAACTGCTCAGCCACCTGACCAGCTCGGCGGACGCCCAGGTCAAGTACTGCAAGCGCGTGACCGGCCTCAAGCGCAACGGCGCGGGCTGGACTGTGAGCATCAAGGACGTCAACAGCGGCAACAGCCGTGATGTGGACGCCAAGTTCGTGTTCCTCGGCGCCGGTGGTGCGGCCCTGCCCCTGCTGCAAGCCTCGGGTATCGAAGAGAGCAAAGGTTTTGGCGGCTTCCCGGTCAGCGGGCAGTGGCTGCGTTGCGACAACCCGGAAGTGGTCAAGCACCACCAGGCCAAGGTCTACAGCCAGGCCGCGGTGGGTTCGCCACCGATGTCCGTGCCGCACCTGGACACCCGCGTGGTCGATGGCAAGAAGTCCCTGCTGTTCGGGCCTTACGCCGGCTTTACCACCAAGTTCCTCAAGCATGGCTCGTTCCTCGACCTGCCGCTGTCCGTGCGCGCCGGCAACATCGGGCCGATGCTGGCCGTGGCACGGGACAACATGGACCTCACCAAGTACCTGGTCAGCGAAGTGATGCAGTCCATGGAGCAGCGCCTTGAATCCCTGCGCCGCTTCTACCCGGAAGCCAAAGCCGAGGACTGGCGCCTGGAAGTGGCCGGCCAACGCGTGCAGATCATCAAGAAAGATCCGAAGAAAGGCGGCGTGCTGCAATTCGGCACCGAACTGGTTGCAGCCAAGGACGGTTCGTTGGCGGCGCTTTTGGGTGCTTCTCCTGGCGCATCGGTAACGGTGTCGATCATGCTGGAACTGATCGAGCGCTGCTTCCCGGAAAAAACTGCCGGCGAATGGGCCACCAAGCTGCATGAGATCTTCCCGGCCCGGGAAAAAGTGTTGGAAACCGATGCTGAGCTGTATCGCAAGATCAATGCGCAGAACAACATCAGCCTGGAGCTTGTAGAGCAAAGCAACGAGGCTGAAAGCTACGCTTGATCACCCCTGTAGGAGCGAGCTTGCTCGCGAAAATCGTCAACGATAATGCGGGGCACCTGATTGAACGGGGTGCCCTTGCGTTCTTCGCGAGCAAGCTCGCTCCTACAGTTAAAAGCAAAACGCCCCGCTCTCAGGCTGAGAGCGGGGCGTTTTTTTATGCCTCGCAAGCGTCAGCCGCGGGCGTTGTCTATCAGTTCGATGTACTCGGCGGCGTTGCGCTGGTCCTTGATCAGGTCGACAAAGGTCTGGCCATGCTCGTCCTTGCCGTCCAGGTCCAGGCCAGCAGCCTTGAAAAAGCCCAGGAAGCGTTCGAAATCGTCGATACGCAGGCCACGATAGGCCTTGATCAGTTTGTGCAGGGACGGTGAAGTCGCGTCAACTGGCTCGAAGTCCAGGAACAACTTGATTTGATCGTCGCCGATTTCGTCGCCAATCACCTGTTTCTTATCTTTACGCATTACCGACTCCAGCCTGCAGACATTTACACGGGGCTTGAAGTCTACCTGCGAGGCGCGGGCTTCGAAAGCGCTGAAGAACCAATGTGGTGGCCGTGGATCAGCCACAGATGCATCAACTGACACACCCTCATCGGGGGCAAGCCCCCTCCCACATTTTTAATCGAGTACACCAGTCCAACTCCCGTTGCTCCAAGACCGCAAAAGCCAACTGAGGCCTACCTGATGAATGCAGATCAAACTGTGGGAGGGGGCTTGCCCCCTCCCACATTGGTTCTTCAGTGTTTTTGCTATTTGGTACGAACAGCCCCGGTATGCAAATCCGCCCAGATATGCCCATTGGCGTAACTGAGGAACTGCACATATACCGTGTCATTGCGCAGCAAGTCGACAATCACTCGGTACTGGGTCACCGGGTACGACAGGGTCAAGGTTTTACTCTTGTCATCGTATGCCGGCTTTTTCAGGCTTTTGCTTTCGGCATCGAAATTGAGGACCACCTGGGCGATGGTCGCGCCCTTGTTCAAGGACTTGCCCTTGAGTCGAATCATCAACGGAGAGGTCACCGGAATCGGCTGCTGGGTGGATTGACGCTGGTTACCCACCACCACTGCATATTCGGTAATTTGCAGCAGTTGCTGCTGGTCAGGCGCTTCGGCGCGCAAGGCCAGGTCGTCCGGCGGCAGGAATTGACTGTGCATCGGCGCAGGCGCGGCGGCCAGGGGCAGGCTCAAGGTCAGCGCCAGGGCGGCGCAGGTGCGTATCAACAGGCTCATGGGCCGCTCCGCAGAAGATGGCCCAGCACTGTAGCTCAATCGAAGTGGGCAAGCATCCAGCGTTGATACTGCGCCACATCGGCATCGCCTTCGCGGGGCGCCCAGTCAGCCAGTTCACCCTCACCAACCGGCCTATAGGGCCCGGCCTTGCACTCGAACATCACGGTATCGGGCTCCAGCACCACCAAGCCATGGAACACACCCGGTGGCAGATCCACTCCCGAACACTCACCGCCCGCCTGCATCACACGCTGGGCAAGCACCTCGCCGGCCTCGCTGAACACCAACAAGCCCAGGCGCCCCTTGAGCACGAGCAGCGTTTCAGCCTTGTCCGCGCTCAGGTGACGGTGAGGGGGTACATACGTATCGGGTTGCAGGCCCACCGCCAGGCGATGGCACGGCTCTTCCATCTGATGGAAGTTATGGTGGTGCCGGCCACGGGAACTGGCGGCCGCTTTCTCGGCCAACTCGGCAAACAACGTCTGGTCAAGAAAGCGAGTCATGCCTTACATCCCTTTGACGGCGTAAATCCCATTGGCATTGCGCCAGTAACCTTTGTAGTCCATGCCGTAACCGAAGATGTAGCGATCGATACACGGCAGACCGACGAAATCGGCTTTCAACTCAGGACGCGCCTTGCGGTCGTGATCTTTGTCGATCAGCACGGCGGTGTGTACTTTGCGCGCGCCGGCATGTTTGCAGAAGTCGATGATCGCGCCCAGGGTGTGCCCTTCATCAAGGATGTCGTCGATGATCAGCACGTCGCGGTCGATGAACGAGACTTCCGGCTTGGCTTTCCAGAACAGATCGCCACCGCTGGTTTCGTTGCGGTAACGGGTGGCGTGCAGATAGGACGCTTCCAACGGGAATTGCAGATGAGTCAGCAATTTACCGGCAAAGATCAGGCCCCCATTCATCACGCAGAAGACCACCGGGTTGGTATCGGCCATCTCGCGAGTGATGTGTGCGCCGACCCGGGCGATCGCTTCTTCGACTTGCGCTTCGGTGTACAGGCAGTCAGCCTCGCGCATGATTTGACGGATATGCTCGAGATCAGCGGACATGGCGCTCTCCAAGGGGGTGCTGTGGCAAGAAAAGCGGGCAAAGGTACGCATGTGAGGCGCAACGTTCAAGCCTTAATGGACTAACGTACTAGATGTCTATAGGACAACACCCTCGGATAGATTAATCTAGGCCGGTTTTTTTGCCCGCCGCCGGAGCCTTTCCCATGCCCACTCGCGAGATCCGCCATCCGCTGATCCGACACAAGCTCGGCCTTATGCGCCGCGCCGACATTAGCACGAAGAACTTCCGTGAGCTTGCTCAGGAAGTCGGAGCGTTGCTCACTTACGAAGCCACCAAGGATTTACCCCTGGAAAGCTACGAGATCCCCGGTTGGGCGGGTCCCGTCCAGGTCGAGAAAATCGCCGGTAAGAAAATCACCGTGGTACCGATCCTGCGGGCCGGTATCGGCATGCTCGAAGGTGTGCTCAGCCTGATCCCGGGCGCCAAAGTCAGCGCCGTGGGCGTGGCCCGCAATGAAGAAACCCTGCAGGCGCACACGTACCTGGAAAAACTCGTACCGGAAATCAACGAGCGACTGGCGATGATCATCGACCCGATGCTCGCCACCGGCAGTTCCATGGTCGCCACCATCGACCTGCTGAAAAAGGCCGGTTGCAAGGACATTCGCGCGATGGTGCTGGTGGCCGCGCCGGAAGGCATCGCCGCTGTCGAGAAGGCCCACCCGGACGTGCAGATCTACACGGCCTCCATCGATGAACGCCTGAACGAACACGGCTACATCATCCCGGGCCTGGGCGATGCCGGCGACAAGATCTTCGGTACCAAGCAGAAGGACGCGTGAGCATGCAGGATGAATTCAACGACCCGCTTTGGCGCCAGATCCTGTCTGGCGCACAGATGCTCTTCGTGGCATTTGGCGCGCTGGTGTTGATGCCGCTGATTACAGGTCTTGATCCAAACGTCGCGTTGTTCACCGCCGGCCTGGGCACGCTGCTGTTCCAGCTGGTGACCGGGCGGCAGGTGCCGGTTTTCCTGGCGTCGAGCTTTGCCTTCATTACCCCGATCATTCTCGCCAAGCAGCAGTTCGGCCTGGCGGCGACCATGGGCGGGGTGATGGCGGCCGGTTTCGTTTACACCTTCCTTGGCGCTGCGGTAAAGATCAAGGGCACCGGCTTCATCGACCGGTTGCTGCCGCCGGTCGTGATCGGCCCGGTGATCATCTCCATCGGCCTGGCCATGGCGCCGATTGCCGCGAATATGGCGATGGGTAAATCCGGCGACGGTGCCGAGTTGATCCATTACCAGACGGCGATGCTGATCTCGATGCCAGCGTTGCTGACCACGCTGATCGTGGCGGTGTTCGGCAAAGGCATATTCCGCCTGGTGCCGATCATCTCCGGCGTGCTGGTGGGCTTTGCCATGTCATTCTATTTTGGCGTGGTCGACACGGCGAAGATCGCCGCCGCACCGTGGTTCGCCCTGCCCCACTTCACCGCGCCGGAGTTCAACTGGCAGGCGATCCTGTTTATCGTCCCGGTAGCCCTGGCTCCGGCGATCGAACATATCGGCGGCGTGATCGCGGTGGGCAGCGTGACGGGGCGCGACTACCTGAAAAAACCGGGCCTGCACCGCACCTTGCTGGGCGACGGCATCGCCACCACGGCCGCTGGCCTGTTTGGCGGCCCGCCGAACACCACCTACGCCGAAGTGACGGGCGCGGTGATGCTGACCAAGAACTACAACCCGAAGATCATGACCTGGGCTGCCATCTTTGCCATCAGCCTGGCGTTTATCGGTAAGTTCGGCGCACTGCTGCAGAGCATCCCGGTGCCGGTGATGGGCGGGATTCTATGCCTGTTGTTTGGCTCGATTGCCGCAGTGGGCATGAACACGCTGATCCGCCACAAGATCGACCTGGGGGAGGCGCGCAATCTGGTGATTGTGTCGGTGACCCTGGTGTTCGGGATTGGCGGTGTGCTGGTGGGTACCGGCACGGGGCCGGACGACTTCGGCCTGAAGGGCATTGCCTTGTGTGCGGTGGTCGCGATTGGTCTGAACCTGCTGCTGCCGGGCAATGATGGCTGGAAGAACAAAAAGCCTGACGAACCGCTGCTCTAACTGCCAACGCAAAACCAAATGTGGGAGGGGGCTTGCCCCCGATGGCGGTGTATCAGTCACACATGTAGCGACTGACACACTGCTATCGGGGGCAAGCCCCCTCCCACATTTTTACATCTTCAGTGTGGCTTAGAGCTCACCCAAGCCATCAATCAGCGCCTGGTTCTGTTCCGGCGTACCGATGCTGATCCGCAGGAACTGGGCAATCCTCTCCTGCTTAAAGTGCCGCACGATAACCCCTTGCTCACGCAGCTTGGCTGCCAGGCCCGCTGCGTCGTGCTGAGGGTGGCGGGCGAAGATGAAATTCGCAGCCGATGGCAATACTTCAAAGCCCTTGCCTTCCAATTGCGCGACTAGCTTGTTACGGCTGTCGATCACCAACTGGCAAGTCTTCTCGAAATACTCACGGTCCTCGAACGCCGCCGCCGCGCCAACGATCGCCAGGCGATCGAGCGGGTAGGAGTTGAAGCTGTTCTTGACCCGCTCCAGCGCCTCGATCAGGTCCGGGTGCCCCACCGCCAGGCCCACGCGCAAACCAGCCAGTGAGCGCGATTTGGACAGGGTCTGGGTCACCAGCAGATTCGGGTAACGGTCGACCAGGCTGATCGCCGTTTCGCCACCAAAGTCGATATAGGCTTCATCAACCACCACCACCGAATCCGGGCTGGCCTTGAGGATCTGCTCCACCGCCTCCAGCGCCAGCACACAGCCAGTCGGCGCGTTCGGGTTGGGGAAGATGATCCCGCCGTTGGGCTTGGCGTAGTCCGCAACGCGAATCTGGAACTGCTCATCCAGCGGCACCGGGTCGGACTTGATGCCATAGAGGCCGCAGTACACCGGATAGAAGCTGTAGCTGATATCCGGGAACAGCAGCGGCAAGTCGTGCTGGAACAGGCCGTGGAAGATGTGCGCAAGGACTTCATCGGAACCGTTGCCGAGGAACACTTTGCCGGCGTCGACCCCGTAGTACTTGGCCACGGCCTGCTTGAGCAGGTCGCTGTTGGGGTCCGGGTACAGGCGCAGGTTGTCGTTCAACTCGGCCTGCATGGCCGCCAGCGCCTTGGGCGATGGGCCATAGGGGTTTTCATTGGTGTTGAGCTTGACCAGCTTGGTCAGCTTCGGCTGCTCACCGGGTACGTAAGGCACGAGGTCCTTGACGAAGGGGCTCCAGAATTTGCTCATCTCAATTACCTTTCTTGTCGTCAAGGATGCGGTATTCAGCGCTGCGGGCGTGGGCGCTCAGGGATTCACCACGGGCCAGCACCGAAGCGGTCTTGCCCAACTCGGAAGCACCTTGTGGCGAGCAGAAGATGATCGACGAACGCTTCTGGAAGTCATACACCCCCAGCGGCGACGAGAAGCGCGCGGTGCCGGAGGTCGGCAATACGTGGTTGGGACCCGCGCAGTAGTCACCCAGGGCTTCGCTGGTGTGGCGGCCCATGAAGATCGCACCCGCATGGCGAATCGACGGCAGCCAAGCTTGTGGGTCGGCCACGGACAGCTCCAGGTGTTCCGGTGCGATACGGTTGGCCACTTCGATGGCCTGCTCCATGTCACGCACCAGGATCAGCGCACCACGGCCATTGATCGACTTCTCGATAATGTCGGCGCGGTCCATGGTCGGCAGCAGCTTATTGATGCTGGCCGCAACCTTGTCGAGGAACTCGGCATCGGGACTGACCAGGATCGCCTGGGCATCTTCGTCGTGCTCAGCCTGGGAGAACAGGTCCATGGCGATCCAGTCCGGGTCAGTCTGGCCGTCACACACCACGAGGATTTCCGAAGGCCCGGCGATCATGTCGATACCGACCTGGCCAAACACATGGCGCTTGGCGGTGGCGACGTAGATGTTGCCGGGGCCGACCACTTTGTCGACCTTCGGTACGCTTTCGGTGCCATAGGCCAGGGCCGCGACAGCCTGGGCGCCGCCGATGGTGAACACGCGGTCGACGCCGGCGATACAAGCCGCTGCCAGTACCAGCTCGTTGATTTCACCACGCGGGGTCGGCACCACCATGACCACTTCGGTCACGCCCGCCACCTTGGCCGGGATCGCGTTCATCAGCACCGACGACGGGTACGAGGCTTTACCGCCTGGCACGTACAAACCGGCGCGGTCCAGTGGCGTGACCTTCTGGCCCAGCACGGTGCCATCGGCTTCGGTGTAGCTCCAGGAGTCCTGCTTCTGTTTTTCGTGGTAGCTGCGCACTCGGGTCGCAGCGACTTCGAGGGCTTCGCGCTGCGGCGCGGTGATGCGCGTCAGGGCCAGCTCCAGGCGTTCGCGAGGCAGGATCAGGTCTGCCATGGACTTGACGTCCAGGCCATCGAACTGGCGGGTGAAATCCACCAGCGCTGCATCACCGCGCTCGCGCACGGCCTTGATGATGTCGAGCACCCGCTGGTTGACCGAGTCGTCGGACACGCTTTCCCAGCTCAGCAGATGATCCAGATGATGGGCGAAATCCGGGTCGGCAGCGTTGAGTCGGGCAATTGCAGTGGACGTGGTCATAGCGAGGGCCTCAATAGAATTGGCAAAAACTCAGGCGCCCTAAACTACCGTTCGCTCCGCTTGGGCACCTGAGAATTCTGGCTATGAGGCGGATAGACGGGCGCAGCTTTTAAGCTACGCGGGTGAGTCAACCGCGGTGTCGAGACTCCACTGCCTTGCGCAGGGTGTCGATCAACGCCTGGATACGGGCGTGCTGCATTTTCATGGAAGCCTTGTTGACGATCAGCCGGGAGCTGATGTCGGCAATGAAATCCTGGGGCTCCAGGCCGTTGGCACGCAAGGTGTTGCCGGTGTCGACTACGTCGATGATCTTGTCGGCCAGGCCAATCAGCGGTGCCAGCTCCATCGAGCCGTAGAGCTTGATGATGTCGACCTGACGGCCTTGTTCGGCGTAGTAGCGCTTGGCGACGTTGACGAACTTGGTGGCCACGCGCAGGCGACCTTTAGGCTCGACATCACCGACACGGCCAGCGGTCATCAGCTTGCACAGGGCAATGCGCAGGTCCAGCGGCTCGTAAAGGCCCTGGCCGCCGTATTCCATCAGCACGTCCTTACCGGCGACACCGAGGTCGGCCGCGCCATGCTCAACGTACGTCGGCACGTCGGTAGCCCGTACGATCAAAAGGCGAACGTCATCCTGGGTCGTAGGGATGATCAGCTTGCGGCTCTTGTCCGGATTCTCGGTCGGCACGATGCCCGCTTCAGCCAGAAGCGGCAAGGTGTCGTCAAGGATGCGGCCCTTGGACAGTGCGATGGTCAACATGGGAAATGTCAGTCCTTCATCAGGCTATTGCTGTCCGGTCGCAAACGGCGCCAGACACAGATCGAGGCCATGACAGCCTCGACTTGAAATCGTATTCAGCAGGGACAAACTCAGTTAACCGCAAAACATCTTACTGTGGCGAGCGGGCTCGCCACAGTGGATGTTTTCGCAGCTACTGGGACTAGCCCGGTACGCGGCGGATTTTCGCGCCGAGCATCTGCAGTTTTTCTTCGATGCATTCGTAACCACGGTCGATGTGGTAGATGCGGTCGATCAGGGTGTCTCCTTCGGCGATCAGCGCCGAGATCACCAGGCTGGCCGAAGCGCGCAGGTCGGTGGCCATGACTGGCGCGCCCTTGAGCTTCTCGGTGCCGGTAACGATGGCCGTGTTGCCTTCGACCTGGATCTTCGCGCCCATGCGGTGCAGTTCGTACACGTGCATGAAGCGGTTTTCGAAGATGGTCTCGATCACTGCACCCGTGCCTTCGGCAATCGCGTTCAAGGAGATGAACTGCGCCTGCATGTCGGTTGGGAACGCCGGGTACGGAGCAGTACGCACGTTGACGGCTTTTGGCCGCTTGCCGTGCATGTTCAGCTCGATCCAGTCTTCACC
Organism: Pseudomonas sp. G11; assembly: GCF_029457515.1. Taxonomy (NCBI): domain Bacteria; kingdom Pseudomonadati; phylum Pseudomonadota; class Gammaproteobacteria; order Pseudomonadales; family Pseudomonadaceae; genus Pseudomonas; species Pseudomonas sp. G11. The sequence continues at coordinate 1,343,699 of NZ_CP120377.1, read as the reverse complement.
GGTGGTGATTTCGGCACCGGCTTCGCGCAGTTTCTCCAGGACCGCTTCCAGGATGGTCGGATCGGTGTCCTTGACCTTGACGCGACCACCGGTGACGGCAGCAGCAACCAGGTAGGTACCGGTCTCGATGCGGTCCGGCATCACTTTGTAGGTGGCAGGGTGCAGGCGCTTCACACCGTCGATGGTGATGGTGTCGGTGCCGGCGCCGGTGATGTTGGCCCCCATGGCGATCAGGAAGTTGGCCAGGTCGACCACTTCAGGCTCGCGAGCGGCGTTTTGCAGCACACTGCGACCGTTGGCCAGGGCAGCGGCCATCATGATGTTCTCGGTACCGGTCACGCTGACGGTATCAAAGAAGAAGTTGGCGCCACGCAGGCCGCCTTCCGGCGCCTTGGCCTTGATGTAGCCACCCTCGACGTCGATGGTTGCGCCCATGGCTTCAAGGCCACGGATGTGCAGGTCCACCGGACGCGAGCCAATGGCGCAACCGCCAGGCAATGCGACTTCGGCTTCGCCGAAACGGGCAACCATCGGGCCCAGCACCAGGATCGACGCACGCATGGTTTTCACCAGTTCGTACGGGGCGATCAGGGTCTTGATGGTGCGCGGGTCGATTTCGACGGACAGCTTCTCGTCGATTACCGGCTCAATACCCATGCGACCAAACAGCTCGATCATGGTGGTGATGTCGTGCAGGTGCGGCAGGTTGGCTACGGTTACGGGGCCATCGCACAGCAGGGTCGCGGCCAGGATCGGCAAGGCAGAGTTTTTCGCACCGGAAATACGAATCTCGCCATCAAGGCGGGCACCGCCGGTAATAATCAATTTATCCATAAGAATCTCGACGCCTTGGGGGCTCAGGTGCGCTCGGCCCAGGCCGCGCGGCTGAAAAATTTCATAGTGACCGCGTGGATGCTGCCATCGGTGATCCACGGGTTCAAATGGGCATAGATCTGCTGCTGACGCTTGACCGGGCTGAGTGCCGCCAGTTCATCGCTAATCACGTTCAGCTGGAAGTTGCAGCCTTCGCCTTCAACTTCTACTTTCGTTTCCGGCAGCTTTCCTTCAAGGAAGCTCTTAACTTCTAGGGCCTGCATGCTCAACCTCTATCGGCGCCCAGTGCGCACGGGTCGCACATCATACAAAAAAGCCCCGCGCCTGCGAACCCCGCATAGCAGGACTCTGACGGGGGGCTTCTTTATTAAGGATGCGCCAACAGTTCGGTCAGACCGGAAACTTCGGCAATTTCACGCATGTCGTCGGGCAGCGCACGGATACTGACCGTTTTTTTCGCCGCCTCGGCATCACGTATAAAGCACAGCAGCAGCGATAAACCGACGCTGCTGGACTTGGTTACCGCCGAGCAGTCCAGCACCAGCGCAGGCGCGGTGCTCGCGTTGATCAGCGCCTGGCCCTGCTTGCGCAGGTCAGGCCCGGAGCGATAATCCAGCACGCCGCTGAGGAACAGCTCGCCGGCTTCGCCGATACGAACAGCCGACTCGGTCATTGCGCGGGTTTCCCGGCTGCTTTATCGGTTTCTTCCTTGGCCTTGGCCACTTCACCGGCCCAACCATTGATGGTCTTGTCCAGGTCGTTGCCATTGCGCTGCATCGCGTCAGCGAACTGGTCGCGGAACAGCTTGCCAATGTTGATACCGTTGATGATCACGTTGCGCAGTTTCCACTCACCGTTGACCTTCTCCAGCGTGTACTGCACAGGGTAGATCGCACCGTTGCTGCCTTTGACGGTCATGCCAACGCTGGTGCGGTCACCCGACTCATCCTTGGCCGGATCGACAGTGATCCCCTGGTTGTTGTACTCCAGCAGGGCGTTGCCATAGAACTGGAACAGACCCTTCTTGAAGTTTTCCTGGAACGTCTGCATCTGCGCAGGCGTGGCCTTGCGCGAGTACTTGACCGTCATGATGCTGCGCGAAATGCCTTCGGCATCGACGACAGGGCCGACAATGGTATTGAGCGCGTCGTAGAACTTACTCGGGTCTTGCTTGTACTGCTCTTTATTGGCAGTCAGGTCAGCCAGCATTTTGCTGGTGGTGTCCTGCACCAGTTCGTGCGCAGAACCTGCCGCGTTAGCCATCAGCGGCAGCGCCGCAAGCAGTACCAGCAGGCCACGTCGCAAGGTAGAGATCATGAACAGGTTCCTCATTTGGCGTCTTTATTGACCGTATTGAGCAGGAATTTACCGATCAGGTCCTCAAGTACCAGCGACGACTGCGTGTCGTGGATGGTCGAGCCATCCTTGAGCAGGGCTGTTTCCCCGCCCACGCTGATACCGATGTACTTCTCGCCCAGCAGACCCGCAGTGAGGATAGATGCAGTGGAGTCAGTCGGCAGATTATCGACCTTCTTGTCCAGTTGCATGGTCACTCGCCCGGTGAAGCTGTCGCGGTCCAGATCGATTGCCGTGACCTTGCCGATAGTCACACCGGCCATGGTCACCTTAGCTCTGACAGTCAAACCGGCGATATTGTCGAAGTACGCGTAAAGTTTATAAGTATCGGCGGTAGGGCTGGCCGAAAGGCCACTGACTCGCAGGGCGAGCAACAGTAAAGCCAGGATGCCAGCCAGCAAGAAAAGGCCGACACCGATTTCCACAGTGCGGTTTTGCATCAGAAATCTCCAAACATCAAGGCGGTCAAAATGAAGTCAAGGCCCAGTACCGCCAGCGAGGCGTACACAACGGTCTTGGTGGTGGCACGACTGATCCCTTCTGAAGTGGGCTCACAGTCATAGCCTTGGAATACGGCGATCCAGGTCACGACAAAGGCGAAGACGATGCTCTTTATGATGCCGTTGAGCACGTCGCCGCTGAAGGTCACGCTGTTTTGCATATTGGCCCAGTAGGAGCCTTCGTAGACCCCCAGCCAATCCACCGCCACCCACGAACCGCCCCAGATACCCACCACACTGAAAATCATCGCCAGCAGCGGCAGGGAAATGAAGCCGGCCCACAGGCGCGGGGCAACAATGTACTTGAGCGGGTCCACGCCGATCATTTCCAGGCTGGACAACTGCTCGGTGGACTTCATGTTGCCGATTTCAGCGGTCAGCGCGGAACCGGCGCGCCCGGCGAACAGCAAGGCAGTCACCACCGGCCCCAGCTCGCGCAGCAGCGTCAGGGCGACCATCTGCCCGACCGCCTGCTCCGAGCCGTAGCTGGATAGGATGTTGAAGCCCTGCAACGCAAGCACCATGCCGATAAAGACCCCGGAGACCACGATGATCACCAGGGACATCACGCCGACGGAGTGCAGTTGCTTGATCAGCAAGCCAAAGCCGCCGCCGATGCCACCGCGGCCCAGCAAGGCATGGAACAGGAAAATGGTCGAACGCCCCAGCACTTCGATGATGTCGATGCCGGAGCGGCCGAAAAGGCGAACCCTTTCGATAAGTGATGTCTTGCGCATCAGCGCTTCCCCAGAAGATCTGCGCGGTAGTCCGCTGCCGGAAAATGAAAAGGCACCGGGCCATCAGGATCGCCGGTCATGAATTGGCGGATACGCGGGTTGTCAGCGTTCATCAGCTCTTCAGGCGTGCCCTGCCCCAGCACCTGACCATCGCCGACGACATACAGGTAATCGGCAATGCTCGCGGTTTCTGCAAGGTCGTGGGACACCACGATACTGGTGATCCCCAGCGCATCGTTGAGCAGGCGGATCAGGCGTACCAGCACGCCCATGGCGATCGGGTCCTGGCCAACGAAGGGCTCGTCGTACATGAGGATCTGCGGGTCAAGGGCGATGGCGCGCGCCAGGGCGACACGACGTTTCATGCCACCGGACAACTCGTCAGGCATCAGGTCGATGGCACCGCGAAGGCCCACGGCCTGCAGTTTCAGCAACACGATGTCACGAATCATTTCATCGGACAGCTGGGTATGCACTCGCAGCGGAAACGCCACGTTCTCGAAAACATCCAGGTCAGTGAACAGCGCACCACTCTGGAACAGCACACCCATGTGCTTGCGTGCGTCAAACAGCTCGCTACGCGACAGCGTCGGCAGGTTCTGGCCATTGACCCACACTTCGCCGGCATTGGGGCGCAGTTGCATGCCCATCAGCCGCAACAGGGTGGTCTTGCCGCAACCGGAAGGCCCCATGATGCCCGTGACCTTGCCACGGGGAATGCGAATATCGACGTTATTGAAGATGCTGCGCGTCCCGCGCTTGAAGGTAAGGCCCTTCAGCTCGACCGCGTAGGCGTTATCGGCACTCATCTAAACTCCTTGGGATGCAGCTTCTCACTCAGACACCGTATTGGCGACAAACGTTTGCACGATTGCGCGATATAGATAGACGTATGGGCTGGGTGAACCGAACTGGCGGCGAACTATATCACTGCTGGTACAACGCGCCCAAGGCCGGAAAAGCGCTTGTTCAGATTGGGGACAGGGAAAAAACGTTGCTGGCTATGTTACTGAGAGGGAATCTCATGCCACCCGCAGAATAAAGCCTGACGAACTTGCGTGAGGGAATTGCTCATTACCGTTATAATCGCCGACTTTTCGTCAGGCTATACGATTTCAGACATGAGCCAATCCAGCGATCTTATCCAATCCGCACAACGCACCATTCGCCTCGAGCTTGAAGCCGTAGAAGGCTTACTGGCCCATATCGATGCAGATTTCGTACGCGCCTGCGAGATGATTCTGGCCAGCAAGGGCCGCGTTGTCGTGGTAGGCATGGGCAAGTCCGGCCACGTCGGCAACAAGATCGCCGCGACACTGGCGAGCACCGGAACCACCGCTTTCTTCGTGCATCCGGCCGAAGCCAGCCATGGTGACATGGGCATGATCACCAAGGATGACATCATCCTGGCACTGTCCAATTCCGGCACCACCAACGAAATCGTGACCCTGTTGCCGCTGATCAAGCGCCTGGGCATCAAGATGATCAGCATCACCGGCAACCCGGAATCGACGCTGGCCAAGGCAGCCGAAGTGAACCTGAACGTTCACGTGACCCACGAGGCATGCCCCCTGAACCTGGCCCCCACGTCTTCCACCACCGCCGCCCTGGTCATGGGCGATGCGCTGGCCGTGGCGTTACTGGAAGCCCGTGGCTTTACCGCTGAAGATTTCGCGTTTTCCCACCCAGGGGGTGCCTTGGGCCGTCGCCTGCTGCTGAAAGTGGAAAACGTCATGCACTCCGGCGATGAGCTACCCCATGTCCAACGGGGCACGCTGCTCAAGGATGCGCTGATGGAAATGACCCGCAAAGGCCTGGGCATGACCGTGATCCTCGAAGCCGACGGGCGCCTGGCCGGAGTGTTCACCGACGGCGACTTGCGCCGCACGCTGGACCGCACCATCGACATCCACACCGCCACCATCGACGCGGTGATGACCCCCCATGGCAAGACCGCACGCCCCGAGATGCTTGCAGCCGAAGCGCTGAAGATCATGGAAGACCACAAGATCGGCGCGCTGGTGGTCGTCAATAACGATGACCGCCCGATTGGCGCCCTGAACATGCACGACTTGCTGCGTGCAGGAGTGATGTAAATGACCAGCGACCTATTGCAACGCGGCAAGCACATCAAGCTGGCGATTTTCGACGTTGACGGCGTGCTGACCGATGGCCGCCTGTACTTCCTCGAAGACGGCAGCGAATTCAAGACGTTCAACACCCTCGATGGCCAGGGCATCAAGATGTTGATGGCAGCGGGAGTGCAAACTGCCATTATTAGCGGCCGAAAAACGCCGGTTGTGGAACGCCGCGCACAAAACCTGGGGATTCCTCACCTGTATCAGGGCCGTGAGGATAAACTGGTGGTACTGGACGAGCTTCTTGGCCAACTCCACCTAAGCTATGAGCAGGTCGCCTATCTGGGCGACGACCTGCCCGACTTGCCGGTGATCCGCCGCGTGGGCCTGGGCATGGCCGTCGCCAATGCGGCGGCGTTTGTTCGCGAGCATGCCCACGGCATCACCACGGCCCGTGGCGGCGAAGGCGCCGCCCGTGAGTTCTGCGAGTTGATCCTGCGGGCCCAAGGCCGCCTCGAAGCGGCCCATGCCGCCTACCTATAGAGCGTTTTATGCTGAGTAAAAAGATTCGCAACTTCCTGCTATTCGCAGGCATCGCCGCGCTGTTCCTGGCGGTGGGCTACTGGAATATCAGCCCGGAGCGCTTTCTCGACCAGCCTGTTGCGCAGGTTGATGAAGGGGCTATCGACTATTACGCAACCAATGCCTATAGCGTGCAGTTCCTGCCCGATGGCAAGGTGCAATATGAAATGACGTCGGACAAGGTCGAGCACCTGAAGGCCTCCGAGGTCACCCTGCTGACCAATCCGGACATGAACCTGTACCGCGGCACCGAGTTCCCATGGCACGTCACCAGCAAGCGTGGCGAGGTCAACCCGGACGGTACCCAGGTGGAACTGATCGACTCGGTGCGCGTCGCACGTACTGACGCACAGAACCGCGACACCATTATTACCACCACACGCATGACCGTATTCCCACAGAAGCAATATGCGCAGACCGAGCAAGACGTTAGAATCGACGGCGCTGGCGGTGTATCGACTGGCAAGGGAATGAAAGCGTATTTGAAAGAAAGCAGGATACACCTGCTATCGAACGTAAGAGGACAGTATGAGGCTCGTTAAAACCCTCCCTATTTTGCTCGGTCTGGGCGCAGCACTGGGAAGCGTGAGCGCCTGGGCTCTGCCGAACGATAGCCAGCAACCGATCCACATCTCAGCTGACGATGCGCAACTGGATGACAAGCAAGGCGTCGCCACTTATACAGGCGGCGTGATCATTACCCAGGGCTCGATGAAAATCACCGGTAACACGGTGACACTGACTCGCACCCCCGCTGGCGACATCGACGTCGTGACTTCGGTGGGCAACCTGGCCTACTTCGAACAGAAGCAGGCCGCTACCGATACCGCCCCGATGAAGGGCTACGGCAAGACCATCCAGTATCACGCCCAGCAAAACCGCATCGTCCTGATCGACCAGGCCAAGGTGCTCAGCCCCGATGGCAACTCCACCGAAGGCGAGAAGATCACCTATGACACCGTGAAGCAGGTCGCCAATGCCGGCCGGGCCAACGGCAGTAAGGTCACTGCGCCACGCCCACGTATCGACATGGTTATCCAGCCGAAGAAGAAGGCCGAGTAATGGCAACCCTGAAAGCCCAGCATCTGGCCAAGGCCTATAAAAGCCGTCAGGTCGTGCGCGACGTCAGCCTGTCGATCGACAGCGGCCAGATCGTCGGCCTGCTCGGCCCCAACGGCGCCGGCAAGACCACCTGCTTCTATATGATCGTCGGCCTGGTGCAGGCGGACCAAGGTCGCGTACTGATCGATGACCTGGACGTCAGCCACCAGCCGATGCATGGCCGTGCACGCGCAGGTATTGGGTATCTTCCCCAGGAAGCGTCGATCTTCCGCAAACTCTCGGTGGCCGACAACATCATGGCCATCCTCGAGACCCGCAAGGAACTCGACCGCGACGGCCGCCGCAAAGAGCTGGAAAGCCTGCTGCAGGAATTCCACATCAACCACATTCGCGACAATCTCGGCATGAGCCTGTCCGGTGGTGAGCGTCGTCGCGTTGAAATTGCCCGCGCCCTGGCGACCGCGCCGAAATTCATCCTGCTGGACGAACCGTTTGCCGGCGTGGACCCCATCTCGGTGGGTGACATCAAGCAGATCATCCATCACCTCAAGGCCAAGGGCATCGGTGTACTGATCACCGACCACAACGTCCGTGAGACCCTGGATATCTGCGAAACAGCTTACATCGTCAACGATGGCCAGCTGATTGCCGAAGGTGACTCCGCCACTATCCTGGCCAACGAACTGGTCAAGGAAGTGTACCTGGGCCACGAGTTCCGCCTGTAAGCAGCCTGGCGTCACGGCCGTTGGCCACGGTGCGCGGGAGTCAATAAAAACCTCCGGATTTTTATTGTTACCGCGCTCTAGGCAAAGCCCCCGATATCAGGCATATAATTTGCTTATGTTTGGCGCTCACGCGCCCTGTCGTGGATGGCGCATTGCGCCGGCGAATAAGGTGTTAAGCCCCTGCCATGAAACCATCGCTAGTCCTGAGAATGGGCCAGCAGCTGACGATGACACCGCAGCTGCAACAGGCCATCCGCCTGCTCCAATTGTCGACCCTGGACCTGCAACAGGAAATCCAGGAGGCCCTGGAGTCCAATCCGATGCTCGAACGCCAGGAAGAAGGCGACGACTTCGACAATGCAGACCCGCTGGCCGACAACATCGAGCAAAAACCCAACCCCGATGTGCAGGAACCCTCCTATCAGGAAACCGCCCCGACGGTGGATAACCTCGAGGAAGGCGACTGGAACGAACGCATACCCAACGAGCTGCCCGTGGACACCGCCTGGGAAGACGTCTACCAGACCAGCGCCAGCAGCCTGCCCAGCAACGATGATGACGAGTGGGACTTCACCACCCGCACGTCCGCCGGCGAGAGCCTGCAGAGCCACCTGTTGTGGCAATTGAACCTCGCGCCGATGTCCGACACCGATCGACTGATCGCCGTGACCCTGATCGACTGCATCAACAACCAGGGTTACCTGGACGAAACGCTCGACGAGATTCTTGAAGCCTTCGATCCGGAACTGGATATCGAACTGGACGAGATCGAAGCCGTCCTGCACCGCATCCAGCAATTCGAGCCCGCCGGCATTGGCGCGCGCACCCTCAGCGAGTGCCTGCTGCTGCAACTGCGTCAACTGCCTGCCAAGACGCCTTGGCTTGCCGAAGCCCAACGCCTGGTCACGGACTACATCGACCTGCTGGGCAGCCGCGACTACAGCCAGTTGATGCGCCGTATGAAGCTCAAGGAAGACGATCTGCGCCAGGTGATCGAGCTGGTACAGAGCCTCAACCCTCGCCCGGGCTCGCAGATCGAGTCCAGCGAAGCCGAATACGTCGTCCCCGACGTGATCGTACGCAAGGACAACGAGCGCTGGCTGGTGGAACTGAACCAGGAGTCGGTACCGCGCCTGCGGGTCAATCCGCAATATGCCGGTTTTGTGCGTCGCGCCGACACCAGCGCCGACAACACCTTCATGCGCAACCAGTTGCAGGAAGCGCGCTGGTTCATCAAGAGCCTGCAAAGCCGCAACGAAACCCTGATGAAAGTCGCCACCCAGATCGTCGAGCACCAGCGTGGCTTCCTGGAATACGGCGACGAAGCGATGAAGCCTCTGGTGCTGCATGACATCGCCGAAGCGGTTGGCATGCATGAGTCAACGATTTCCCGGGTGACCACGCAAAAATTCATGCATACCCCACGGGGCATATATGAGCTGAAATACTTTTTCTCCAGCCATGTCAGCACCTCCGAAGGCGGCGAATGCTCGTCCACGGCGATCCGCGCGATCATCAAAAAACTGGTTGCGGCGGAAAATCAGAAAAAGCCGTTGAGTGACAGCAAGATCGCTGGTTTACTGGAGGCACAAGGCATTCAGGTCGCCCGTCGAACCGTCGCCAAGTACCGCGAGTCCCTTGGGATCGCGCCTTCCAGCGAGCGTAAGCGTTTGATGTGACGGGCGGGCCACAGCGTTCCAGTGGCGGGTATTCCTACCCGCCGCTTTATGCACTGGCAACGAAGGAGAAGCTGTATGCAAGTCAACATCAGTGGACACCAACTGGAAGTGACCGAACCGCTGCGCGCCTATATCGGCGAAAAACTCAAAAGAATTGAGGGGCATTTCGACAAGATCACCAACGTGCAAGTCATTATGACTGTCGAAAAGCTGAAGCAGAAAATTGAAGCCACCTTGCGTATACCCGGCGGAGAAGTCGTCGCCAATGCCGAGCATACTGATATGTATGCCGCCATTGACGACCTGACCGACAAACTGGATCGCCAAATCAAAAAGCATAAGGAAAAGCAGTTGAGCCTCCTTCAGGGCACCGGCCGCTAACACTCCCCACCCATGATCCGACTTGAAACCATCCTGACCCCCGGCCGTTCCCTCGTGAACGCGCCGGGCGGCAGCAAGAAGAAAGCCCTCGAACAAATTGCCAACCTGATCAGCCGAGAAGTGCCTGATCTGGAGATGCAAGATGTCTTTGAGGCTCTGATTGCCCGTGAAAAACTCGGTTCCACCGGTTTTGGCAACGGCATCGCCATTCCTCACTGCCGCCTCAAAGGCTGCGACACACCTGTCAGCGCCCTGCTGCACTTGGACGCGCCTATCGATTTCGACGCGATCGACGGTGCCCCGGTAGACCTGCTGTTTGTTCTGCTGGTCCCACAGGCCGCCACCGATGCGCACCTGGAACTGCTTCGGCAGATCGCAAGCATGCTCGACCGCAAGGACGTACGCGACAAACTGCGCAGTGCCAGCAGCAACGAGGCACTGTACCAAGTTGTCCTGGATGAGCAAAACGGGCAGTAATCATGCGTTTGATCATCGTCAGCGGCCGCTCTGGCTCGGGTAAAAGTACCGCCCTCAACGTTCTTGAGGACAACGGTTTCTATTGCATCGACAACCTGCCCGCCGGGCTGCTGCCGGAGTTGGCGGAACGCGCCCTGATCCACACCGAATTGGCGCAGCCCCTGGTCGCCGTTTCGATTGATGCCCGCAACCTGCCCAGCCACCTTACGCGCTTCCCGGAATTGCTCGAAGAGGTGCGCGCCAAGCACATTCATTGCGATGTGCTGTATCTGGACGCCGACGAAGAAACCCTGCTCAAGCGCTTCTCCGAGACCCGTCGACGCCACCCTCTCAGCAGCCCCCATCGTTCCCTGGCCGAAGCCATCGAGGACGAAACCAAGTTGCTGGGGCCGATCATTGACCTCGCCGACCTCAAGATCAACACCACCAGCCTCAACCTGTACCAGTTGCGCGATGCCATCAAGCTACGCCTGCTGAACCAGCCGGAGCCGGGCACGGCATTTCTGGTCGAGTCCTTTGGCTTCAAGCGTGGCATGCCGGTGGATGCCGACCTGGTCTTCGATGTGCGCTGCCTGCCCAACCCCTACTGGAAACCAGAGCTGCGTGACCAGTCGGGGCTGGATCAGCCAGTGGCCGATTACCTGGCCGCGCAACCGGATGTGGAGGAGATGTTCCAGGACATCTCCAGCTACCTGCTCAAATGGTTGCCGCGCTTTGCCGCGAGCAACCGAGCCTATGTCACCATTGCCATCGGCTGCACCGGCGGCCACCATCGCTCCGTCTACCTGACCGAACGCCTGGGCCAGGTGCTGCAAAAAACCCTCAAGAATGTCCAGGTCCGCCACCGCGACCTCAGCTGAAAGGAACACCTGCGCGATGCCCGCTCTGGAAATTGAAATCATCAACAAGCTGGGCCTGCACGCACGCGCCTCTGCCAAATTCGTCGGTATTGCCGGGAAGTTCCCTTGCCAGATCCGCGCCGGGCGCACACCGGAGACCATGGTCGATGGCAAAAGCATCATGGCGATGATGATGTTGGCAGCCGGCAAGGGCACCAAGATTCATTTGAGCACCGAGGGCGAGCAAGAGCAGGAAGCAATGGAAGCCCTGGTGGAGCTGATCAACAACTTCTTTGATGAGGGTGAGTAAAACCATCCGCTGAGGCGGGCGTGAAGCCAGGGGCTTCACCCCAAGGCGGTATCCATCACCATCATCAAGCAAAAACCGCTACATAGCCCCAGACTGGCAAGCTTTTCGTGGCCATTACGCCGCGATTCGGGGATCACTTCATGAGTCACCACCAGCAGCATCGCCCCGGCAGCCAACGCCAGGCCAAGCGGCAACAGCACCTCGGCCAGGGTCACCAGCCAGGCGCAAAGCACGGCGAACACTGGCTCTACCAAGCCTGACGCCGCACCGATCAGGAAGGCCTTGACCCGCGACATCCCCGCCCCGGCCAATACCAACGCAATCACCAACCCTTCCGGCACATCCTGCAAGGCAATGCCCATGGCCAGGCTGTCGGCATCCGGCATGCCGCCGCCGGCTGAAACGCCAACGGCCATGCCTTCGGGGATGTTGTGGGCGATGATGGCAAACACAAACAGCCAGATGCGCGGTGGAATCACCGGTTTATCCGGCGTGCCCACCAACATCTCCGGGCTGGCGCCGGAGACTTTGCGGTCCACCAGATACAAACCGAATGCCCCCAGCATGATGCCGAAGCTGATCAGCCCACCTGCCCCCCAGGGCGAAAGGCCAAGGGCTTCGGCAGCAGCAATACCAGGTACGACCAGCGAAAAGGCAGTCGCCGCCAGCATCACGCCGGCACCGAAGCCCAACAAGGTATCGCTCAACGCCACCGGCATCCGACGAATCACCAATACCGGAACCGCCCCCAGCGCCGTGCCAAGCGCGCAAATCGCCCCGCCTTGCAAGGCGCGCAGGATGCGCGGCTCCAGATCCAGCCAGGCCAGCCCGTGGGCCACCAGCAATGCAGTACCTGCCAATAGCAGCAGCGAGCCAAACGCATAACGAAACATTCGCACGCTACTGATCGCCAGTGTTTCAGTGCCCATAGTCGGCCTTAGATCTTGTTATCGAGGTGACTGTCAGGCCAGCGCGGCCTGATAGCGTGCAGCAACTTCCGGCCAGTTAATGACACTGTAGAAGGCATTGATGTATTCAGGCCGACGGTTCTGGTACCGCAGGTAATAAGCATGCTCCCAGACGTCCAGGCCGAGGATCGGCGTATTGCCATTCATCAGTGGGCTGTCCTGGTTGCCGCTGCTTTCCACTATCAGAGTCTTTTGCGGGGTGACGCTCAGCCAGGCCCAGCCACTGCCGAAACGGGTCAAGGCGGCTTTGGTGAAGGCTTCCTTGAAACTGTCGAAACCACCGAGTTGCTCTTCAATGGCTTTTCCCAGCGCGCCATCGGGCTTGCCACCACCTTTAGGCGACATCACCGCCCAGAACAGTGAGTGGTTGGCGTGGCCGCCGCCTTGGTTGATTACGGCCACACGCAGTTTTTCCGGCAGTTGTTGCACGCTGGACACCAGTTTCTCCACCGGCCAGCCCGCAAATTCGGTGCCCTCGACCGCAGCATTGAGGTTATTGATGTAGGTCTGGTGGTGCTTGGTGTAGTGAATCTCCATGGTTTGCGCATCGATATGCGGTTCCAGGGCATCGTAGGCATAGGGCAAGGCAGGCAAGGTGTAGCTCATATCAATGTGCTCCGTATTGAGACGTGGTCGGCTGCACGGCAGTACCGCCCAGTAAGCGATGGGTGCGCGGGTACTCACCGTGATCACTGATAAAATTCAACAGTTCGACGTAAGTCTTGCTGCTCTGGCGCAAGGCCGCTTCGCGCAGTTGCGGGCTCAGACGCACGTCCTGCATGGCCTGCAGCAAGCGCTGGTGAATAGCACAGAGGTATTCGGCGCTTTCCTCGGGCTGATTCAGGCGCAGGTGCAAGTCCGCCAGGTTGTGATGGGAAATGACGCAAGCCGCTACTGCTTCGTCGGCGTTCGCCCAGCGCTCGAACAGCACTTGGGCCAGGGCCAGGGCTTGCAGATAGGCCTCGCGAGCGTCAACCAATTCGCCCTGCATAAAGCAGCGATTGGCCCGTTCGATCGTGCGTTTCCAGTGCTCCATGGTGAGCCTCCAAAGCAGGGTCGGTGATTACACGCCGCCGGCCGTGAGTTTTTCCGGATCCAACAGGACTTCCAGTTGGCTACGGGGCAAGTCGGTGTGCTCAAGGGCCACATCAATCACCGCACGGCCTTGCTGATAGGCCTTCTTGGCGATTTCAGCAGCCTTTTGGTAACCAATGATCGGGTTGAGTGCAGTCACCAGGATCGGATTGCGCGACAGCGCTTCCTTGAGCTTGGCTTCGTTGACCTTGAAGCTGGCGATCGCCTTGTCCGCCAGCAGGCGGCTGGCGTTGGCCAGGAGCTCCAGGCTGCTGAGTAGATTCTGGGCAATGATCGGCAGCATCACGTTCAGCTCGAAGTTGCCGGATTGGCCGGCAACCGTGATGACGGTGTCATTGCCGATGACTTGCGCGGCAACCATCGCCGTGGCCTCCGGGATCACCGGGTTGACCTTGCCGGGCATGATTGAGGAACCAGGCTGCAAGCCTTCCAGTTCGATTTCGCCGAGGCCGGCCAGTGGGCCGGAGTTCATCCAGCGCAGGTCGTTGGCAATTTTCATCAACGATACGGCGGTGGCTTTCAATTGGCCGGAGACGGCAACCGCGGTGTCCTGAGAGCCGATCAGCGCAAACAGGTTCTTGCCAGGCGTGAACTGCACCTGGGTCAAGTGGCTCAGTCGCTGGCTGAAACGTGCAGCAAACTCCGGGTGAGCGTTGATCCCGGTGCCCACTGCCGTCCCTCCCTGCGCCAGCGCCTGCAGACTTGGCAGCAGGTCCTGCAGGTGGCCGATATTGGCCTTGAGCTGCTGCGCCCAACCGTCAAGCACCTGACTCATGCGCACGGGCATGGCGTCCATCAGGTGGGTGCGGCCAGTCTTGATGAACGGGTGCACTTGTATGGCCTTCTGCTCGATGACCTGTACCAGGTGCAGCAGGGCCGGCAGGGTTTGCTCATGCAGCACCAACGCCGCGCTGACGTGAATGGTGGTGGGGATGATGTCGTTGCTGCTTTGGCCACAGTTCACATGATCGTTGGGGTTGACCACCTCGCCCAGCAGACGGCTGGCCAGGGTCGCAATGACTTCGTTGGCGTTCATGTTGGAGCTGGTGCCGGAACCGGTCTGGAAGATATCCACAGGGAAGTGCTGCATGAAGTCCCCTTCCAGCAAGCCTTGGGCGGCGTCGACAATGGCCTTGCCCTGCCCTTCGCTGATCTGCTTGAGGTCGACGTTGACCTTGGCGGCCGCGATCTTGGCCAGGATCAGCGCACGAACGAATTGCGCCGGCATGCGTTGGTGGCTGATCGGGAAGTTATTCACCGCGCGCTGGGTTTGTGCGCCGTACAGGGCCTCGGCGGGGACTTGCAGTTCGCCCATGCTGTCGCGTTCGATACGGGTGTTACTCATCATTAGATCCTTGCACTAGGTCGGAATGAGAAATAGACGGCAGCAATTCGCAGGTCGCCAATTGCCAGGCAAAGGTCTGCCAGCGCTTGAGGCGGCAGGCACAGTGGGAGAGTTTTTCCAGGTCGCGCAGCGGTCGCCAGGCTTGGTCCAGGCACATTGAGCGCCAGTGCCAGGGCAATGCGATATCAGTGGCGGTATCGATCAGCAGGCGAAATGCCGTTTCGGCGATCGTCCACGGGTGGGTCGCGGTACAACACGCCAAGTATCGACCTTCATTGAGGTAATGCTCGATCAGGCGAGGTTCATTGGGATCAAGGCCACAACGAATCTGGCGACTCATCCAGCGCCAGCTCTCCAGATAGGGATCCTCATGCAGGACAGTACTCATGATCCGCACTCACTCAATAATGATATTCATTATTAAATGATATTGAGAATCAAAACAAGGTCACCCTTCCCATCCTTCAACCATGCGCCCACAAAAAAGGCGCGCCATCTCCGGGAGGGCGCGCCTTTTTTGTGAAGCGTCGGAAGGATCAGCTACCGGCGACCGTCATCCGTTCGATCAATACCGAACCCGTGCGAATGTTGCTGCGCAGTTCCAGGTCATTCCCGACGGCAACGATCTGCTTGAACATATCGCGCATATTGCCGGCGATGGTGACTTCCTGGACGGCGAATTGAATCTCGCCATTTTCCACCCAGAAACCTGCCGCGCCCCGGGAATAATCACCGGTGACCATGTTCAGGCCCTGGCCCATCAACTCGGTCACCAGCAGGCCACGCCCCATGCGCCGCAACAGCGCCGCCTGGTCTTCATCACCGTGGGTCACAAACAGGTTGTGCACGCCACCCGCGTTGGCCGTACTGGGCAAACCGAGCTTGCGACCGGCATAGGTGCCCAGGACATAGGACACCAATTCGCCCTTCTCGACGAACGGCTTGGCATAGGTCGCCAGGCCATCACCGTCGAACGACGAACTGCCCATCGCGCGCATCAGGTGTGGACGCTCATCGATGGTCAGCCACTCAGGAAACAGTTTCTGGCCGATCGCGCCTTCAAGGAACGATGATTTTCGATACAGGTTGCCGCCGGAAATCGCCCCCAGAAAGCTGCCGAACAAACCACCGGCCAGCTCTGCCGAAAACAGCACCGGCACTTCGCAGGTCGGTACCGGGCGCGCGCCCAGGCGACTCGCGGCACGTTGCGCAGCGCGTTGGCCAATGCTGGCAGGAGACGCCAGCAATTCGCCCTGGCGGTTCACGTCGTACCAGTAATCGCGCTGCATCTGCCCATTGGCCTCGGCAATCATCACGCAGCTCAAACTATGGCGCGTGGAGGCATAACCGCCGATAAAACCATGGCTGTTGCCGTACACGCGGCACCCTTGATGGGTGCTCAACGTGGTGCCGTCGGCGTTCTTGATGCGGGCATCGGCATCGAATGCCGCCGCTTCGCAGATCAATGCCTGTTCGATGGCCTGCTCTGGCGTGATGTCCCAGGCATGAAACAGGTCAAAATCCTTCAGGTCCTTGGCCATCAATGCCTTGTCGGCCAGGCCCGAACTCTCATCCTCGGAGGTGTGCTTGGCAATTGCCAACGCAGCAGCGACAGTCTCGCGAATGGCTTCCGGGCCACTGGCCGACGTACTGGCCGAGCCTTTGCGCTGCCCTACGTACAAGGTGATGCCAAAACCCTGGTCGCGGTTGAATTCAACGGTTTCCACTTCCCGCTGACGTACCGACGTCGACAACCCCTGCTCCAGCGACACAGCCACCTCGCAGGCACTGGCCCCCTGGCGCTTGGCCTCGGCAAGGATCTGCTCGACTTGTTCCTGCAGTGCCGGTAACGCTTGCGGACCGACGCTTTGGGCTGCACTCATGGTTTTCTCCACTCAAATTCTGCTTTCGGTTAAGGCCATCGAGCGACCGGGCCGGACAAGCGGCCCCCGACTGGTTATCATGGCGGCGTTTCTTTGCGGACTGCCACCATGGTTGATTCTTACGACGACTCCCTCGATGGGGAGAAAAGCAAAACCCAGGTCAAACGCGAGCTGCATGCTCTGGTTGACCTCGGCGAGCGCCTTACAACGCTCAAGCCGGACTTGATTGCAAAATTGCCTCTGACCGACGAAATGCGTCGGGCCCTGGCGGATGCGCCCAAGCACACCGCGAATATCGCGCGTAAACGGCACATCATGTTTATCGGCAAGCTGATGCGCGACCAGGACACTGACGCCATTCTGACCTTGCTCGATCAACTCGATGCCTCCACTCGCCAGTACAATGAACGCTTCCATAACCTGGAGCGTTGGCGTGACCGCCTGATCTCGGGCGATGACGCGGTACTGGAGAAGTTCGTGGTGGACTATCCGGATGCCGACCGCCAGCAACTGCGCTCCCTGATCCGTCAGGCCCAGCACGAGCAGGCGCATAACAAGGCGCCGGCCACCAGCCGTAAAATCTTCAAGTACATCCGTGAGCTGGACGAGACTCAACGCGGCCTGCGCTGATCCTCTTCCCCGGGTGGCGGTCTTCGCCACCCGAAGCTCCCGGTTTACGACCCTGTGCCACCCACGGTGATCGCGTCAATCTTCAAGGTGGGCTGACCCACGCCGACCGGCACCGACTGCCCATCCTTACCGCACGTACCGACGCCGCTGTCCAGCGACAGGTCGTTACCGACCATCGACACCTTGCTCATCGCCTCTGGTCCGTTACCAATCAACGTTGCCCCTTTGACCGGGGCGGTAATCTTGCCGTCTTCGATCAGATAGGCCTCGCTGGTGGAAAACACGAACTTGCCGCTGGTGATATCCACCTGGCCGCCGCCGAGATTGGCGCAGTAGATACCACGCTTCACCGAGGCGATGATTTCCGCCGGGTCGCTTTCGCCACCGAGCATGTAGGTGTTGGTCATGCGCGGCATCGGCAAGTGAGCGTAGGATTCGCGACGGCCGTTACCAGTGCGTGCCACGCCCATCAGACGGGCATTGAGTTTGTCTTGCATGTAGCCCTTGAGCACGCCGTTCTCGATCAGCGTGGTGCACTCGGTCGGCGTACCTTCGTCATCGACCGTCAGCGAACCCCGGCGCCCGGCCAGGGTACCGTCATCGACAATGGTGCACAGTTTGGAGGCGACCATCTCACCCATGCGTCCGCTGTAGGCCGAACTGCCCTTGCGGTTGAAGTCGCCTTCCAGGCCATGGCCGACCGCTTCGTGGAGCAATACGCCAGACCAGCCCGAACCGAGCACCACCGGCAAGGTACCGGCCGGCGCCGGAATGGCTTCCAGGTTGACCAGCGCCTGGCGCAGTGCCTCACGGGCGTAACCCATGGCGCGATCATCGGTGAGGAAATAACGGTAGTCGGTACGCCCGCCGCCGCCATGACCGCCACGCTCGCGGCGCCCGTTCTGCTCGACGATCACACTGACGTTGAAACGCACCAGCGGCCGTACATCCGCCGCCAGGCTGCCATCGGTGGACGCCACCAGGATCCGCTCCCACACGCCAGCCATGCTCACGGTGACTTGTTGGATACGCGGGTCCAAGGCGCGGGTGGCGGCATCGACACGCTTGAGCAACTCGACCTTTTCCGCACGGCTGATCACTTCCAGCGGATTATCCGGCGCGTACAACTGGGCCACATCCTGGGTACTGAACGCCTGCACCGTGCCATGTTGACCGGCACGGGAGATCGAGCGCGCTGCGCGAGCGGCCAGGCCCAGCGCTTCCAAGGTGATCGCGTTGCTGTAGGCAAAACCGGTTTTTTCACCGGATTGCGCCCGCACCCCCACGCCCTGGTCGAGGTTGAAACTGCCTTCCTTGACGATGCCGTCTTCCAGGGCCCAGGACTCGGAAATCTGCCCCTGGAAATACAGGTCGGCCGCGTCGATGCCCGGTCCGGCCAGATCGCCGAGCACGGTTTGCAGACTTTCGATGGTCACGCCACCGGGTGCCAGGAGGTGTTCACTGACTGAGGACAACAACTCGCTCATAGGTTTGGCCTTAAATTCATCGTTCTGAAGCAGGCCGCTGCGCGCCCTGCGAAAAAAAGCGCCGATGGTTCACCACCGGCATGCGCGCCCGTATCGACGCCTGTTCACTGCTGTCGCGCTCGGCCAGCAACACCGCTTCGCCTTGATCCTGTTGCGTCAGTATGCGCCCCCACGGGTCGACAATCGCCGCGTGGCCAAAGGTTTCCCGGGGCCCCGGGTGGACACCGCCCTGGGCGGCCGCCAGCAGGTAGCACTGGGTCTCGATGGCCCGCGCGCGGATCAACACATCCCAGTGCGCGGCGCCGGTCACCGCCGTAAAGGCCGAAGGTGCGGTAATCAACTCAGCCCCGGCCGCGCGCAATTCGCTGTACAGCTCGGGGAAACGCAGGTCGTAGCATACCGTGAGGCCCAAGCGGCCAACCGGCGTATCCGCCAGCACCACATTACTGCCGAAAGCATAGTCATCGGATTCACGATAACGGCCTCGGGCATCCGCCACGTCGACATCGAACAAGTGCAGCTTGTCGTATCGGGCCACTATCTCGCCCTGGTCATTCACCAGCAACGAGCAGGCGTTGACCTTGGCATCCGGCTGGTCCCTGGGCGGCAGCGGCAATGTGCCTGCAACTATCCATAAGGTGAGGTCGCGGGCGGTCTGTTTCAACCATGGCAGGATCGGACCTTCACCCAATGCCTCGGCACGGCCGATATCAGCCACGTCACGGCGGCCCATGGCGGCAAAGTTTTCCGGCAGCACCGCGAGCTTCGCCCCGCCCGCTGCCGCTTGCTCCAGCAAGCGCCGGGCCTGGGCCAGGTTGGCCAGCACATCGCTCTGGCTGACCATCTGAATTACCGCAAACGACATGGGCCGATACTCCGTAAACGAATAGCTCCAGGCTACTCCAGAAAGTCTCAGTTAGGCTTTTCGAATGGCTTGTCGAAGGTGATTTTCGGATCCTTCCAGGGCCCTTCCACTTTGTACTGCACACTGGCAAAGCGCGCGACGCGGTCACCGATCAGCTTGTCGATCAGGAACAACGCGCCACCAATGGCCGGCGCACCCACAATCAGCGCCGCAATCGGCAGGTTGTTGGTGACCGGCAGGGTCACCAACAGCTTGGCGTCCACGCGGTCGGCGACCAGGTCCAGGGTGCCATTGAGTTCCAGGTTGGTCGATGGCCCGGTCATGGTGATGGGGTCACGGGTCACAAATACGCCGTTGCTCGCTGCCAGCAAGCCCTTGACGCGGTCATAGCTCAAGCCTTTGCCGAGCAGGTCGGAAAAGTCCAGGCGCAGCCGGCGGCCAATGGAGTTGAAGTTAAGCAAGCCAAACACCCGAAGCGCCTGGGCGCCGCCTTCCACTTCAACGAACTGGCCTTTGCGGAAAGTGGCATCGAGGCTACCGGAAAAACGTTTGGGCCCGACCCAGGCCGGCGACCCCGGCCAACGGCCGTCTACGTCCAAGTGAAAATCTTCACTGGTCACGGTAGGCGCAAAGCCCCAGCCCTTGAGCACATCGGCGATGTTCTTGCCATCCAGGCGCCCTTTGTACCAACTGCTGCTGTCCCCCGGTGCACCCTCCCAGCCCCCCGCGCCCTTGAGCTGCATGCCCTTGAGGCCCAGGTCCAGGCTATTAAAGGCCAGGCCCTTGGCAGTTGGCCGGATTTTCAGCGACCAGGCCCCTATCAGGTCCGGTCCCTGGAACAGTTGATCAATGCTGATATCAAGCGCCGGGATCCCCTTGGGATCGATATCGGCCAACGGGTCCGGGGCGTTTTCGTCTGCCTGGACGGTCGGGTCCACGGCCGGCAATTTCACGAACTGCAGGTTGATCGCGATGGGCGCGCCCTTGGCATCCGGCAGGTTCACGCTGCCTTTGGCCTGCTGGCTGTCGAGTTGCAGGCCCCAGGCGGTGGGTTTCCGGTCAAGCTGCAAGTTGACCTGGTCGAACTGCTTGCCGAAGCCAGTCAGCTTGCCCACCTTGAAGTCAGCGCCGCTCAGCAGTTGCTTGGCGCTGCCGCCAGGGTCATTGCCCGCGTAGCGGTCCACGAGTTTCTTCCACGGGTCTATGTCCAACTCCGAAAGCACGCCACGGATGCGCAACCCCTTGCCTGCGGGCAGCACGGCATCGCCATCACCCAGGAATAGCTCACCGCGGCCCTCATTGAACTTGTCCGGCGGCGCCGCAAAGGTGAAGTTCGCCAGCTCGCCATAATCGAACCAGTAACGACGCTCGGCGCCCTGCAAGGTCATGCGGAACGTACTGTCACGCCCCTGGCTGGCCGCCATGCCGAACGGTGCCGGCAGGTCCACTGCGACCCCCTTGAGGTTGGAATTGACCATCAATTGGCTATCGGCGCCATCCAGGTTGACTTGCAACTGGTACGGAATGTCGCCGGACACCGGCAGTGGCTGGCTGATTTTCAACCAATCGGTCAGCCGCTTGACCGTGACCTGGCCTTTGGCCGTGATTCGGGTACTCAGATTACCTGGCTTACCATCGGCAAAAATCTGCGCGCTAATCGGCCGTTCGAATGCTTGCGCCGTAATATTCTGCCCACTCAAGCCCTTGGCACTATCAAAGCGGAAGTCACCCTTGAGTTGCGTCAGGTCCAGGGTCGGCTCAGCCAATTGCAAGCGCGCCTTGTCGGTCTGGAAATCCACCACGATCTTCGGTTCGGTACCTTTGGCCAGCGGAATATCCAGGTCCAGCTTGCCTTGCAGGTCCCCCTCGCCTTTCCAGCCGGCAAAGGTCGAGGCAGTGCCTATTGGCGCTTCCTGGAGAATCTTCAGGCCATCACCCAGGCCACCGGCAAACCCGCCGGTGAGCAGCAGGTGGCTGTCCTTGCCCGCGGGTGCGTGGGGAATATTGACGTAGACGTCCTTGACTTGGGTGTCGAGCAACTGGCCCTTGCTGGCCAGGATGCGTACGCCACTCTCCTCGACGAACACTTCGCCATTGACCTTGCTCACATGCGGCCAGCCCGGCTGGAATGCCAGCTCTGCATCATGCACCTTGAAGAACAGGCTGATGTTGCGCGAAGCCGGCAGCGCGTCATGGTTCAACGAGCCCTGGTACTGGAAGAAACCTTGATCGACCGCGCCCTTGAGAATCGCTGTGCGCAGCCATTCGTCCAGCGCGGGGCTCAGTACCGCTGGCAGGTACTTGGGCGTGAAGCGCCCATCGCCATCGACCATGCCGACCCGCAGGTCCATGTAGTCTTCCTGGCCAGGGTCAAAGTGCAGGCGGATCAGGAAGTCAGCCGCGACCTTGCCCTCTTCCCCCAGCACCTTGATATAGGGAGCAATCAGGGTGAAGCCTTCTTTATCCAGCTTCCAGGTCAGGCGCGCATTCGCCTGGATGTACTGCCAGGGCTTGGCGAAGATCGGAAACAGGTGCAGGGAAAAGTCCTTGCTGTCCAGGCGCAACTCGCCATGCCCCAGGTCACCGCTGATGCTGCCGGATACGTTCCGCGCTGCCGGTGCACCAAAGTAAGCATCGAACCCCACCCGCTCAAGGTTGGCGGCGAAGCTGACTTTCTGATCGGTCGTGTCCTGGGGACGGAAATCCACCAGCACATTGCGCAACAGGCCAGTGGCCTTGAGGTGCTCGATGGTCTTGGCGAAGCCTTCCGGCAGGGGCGCCAGGGCATTCAGCAACGGCGTAATGGGCGTGAGGTCCAGGCGATCGGCCTGCAGGTTCCAGACCTCCTGCGCCTGGTCGGTGGCCAGGCTCTGCTGCAACTGCAAGCGCGATTCCCAGCGGGTCTCGCCCAGGTTCATCGCCAGCGAGTCGAACAATACCTTCAGACCCTGCTCATTGCGTTGCAGGTACGCGGTCAGGGCGAGGTTTTCGATATGCACGGGCTTGCGATCGGCGTAGCTGCCCTTCACCTGGGGTGAATTGAGGCGCACCACAGCACTCTGCACGTCACCCTTGGCCCAGTTGAGCCAGAACTCGCCACCCGCCTTGAACTGCGTGAGCTTCCATTGTTGAGTCAGTTTGGCCGGAATCCATTTGGCCCAGTCGCTTTGCGGCAGGCTCAGGTAGGCGTCGACTTCAGCATCCTTCCATTGGCTTGCGCGAATACGGCTGCGCAGGCTCAAGGCCAGGGGCTGGCCATCGGGCAAGGTCAGGCGGGCATCCAGGCGTTGGCGGGTGGTCCCGGTGTGCAGGCTCAGGCCCACATAGGTCAGGGTCAGCGGGGCATGGTCGATCGGTTGCAGGGTCACCTGGCTGTCGAGCAACGACACACGCTTGACCATTTGCAGGCGTTTGAGCACCTGCTCCGGGTCCAGCGGCTGGTCATCCTGCACCGGCAGGCCTTGCAGCGCCCAGTGGCCGTCCTGGTCTTCCTTGACGCTCAATTGCAGGCCGCTGACTTGCAGGTGCGCAAGGCGCACTTCGCGGGCCATCAGGCTGGCCCAGATATCCGGCACGACTTCGACCTGATCCAGGCGCAAGGCGTTGCTGCCCTGGCCGACCATCACGTCGTGGGCCAGCAATACCGGTGCGAAACCGCTCCAGCGCCCTTCCAGGCTGCCGATGTGCAGTGGCATATCCACTGCGGCCTGGGCCTTGGCTTCGATGTCCGCACGGTATTCGGCCACCAGAGGAGTCAATTCTCGTCCCAGGCTCACATAGACCGCCGCCAATACCAGCAGCAAGGCGCACAAGCCCAGGCCCCAACGGGTCAAAGCGGCAAAAAAGCGTTTCAGACGCTCCATGTCAGGCGACCCTCAAGGCAGTAAGCGGACGGCAGATCAAGGTCTGCGCATCTCGTAGAAAGAAACGAATGAGGATCAGAGCAGCACCACGTCGTATTGTTCCTGGGAATACATGGTCTCAACCTGGAAGCGAATCGTACGTCCGATAAACCCCTCCAGCTCAGCGACGTTACCGGACTCTTCGTCCAGCAGCCGATCGACCACTTTCTGGTTGGCAAGCACTCTATAACCTTCGGCCTGGTAGGCTCGCGCCTCCCGTAGGATTTCGCGGAAAATCTCGTAGCAAACCGTTTCAGGCGTTTTCAATTTACCGCGCCCCTGGCAACTGCTGCACGGCTCGCACAACACCTGTTCCAGGCTTTCGCGGGTGCGTTTGCGGGTCATCTGTACCAGGCCCAGCTCGGTAATACCGATGATATTGGTCTTGGCGTGATCGCGTTCCAGCTGCTTTTCGAGGGTGCGCAGTACCTGGCGCTGATGCTCTTCATCTTCCATGTCGATGAAGTCGATGATGATGATCCCGCCCAAGTTGCGCAGGCGCAGTTGACGCGCGATCGCGGTAGCGGCTTCGAGGTTGGTCTTGAAGATGGTTTCTTCGAGGTTGCGATGGCCCACGAACGCACCGGTGTTGACGTCGATGGTGGTCATGGCTTCCGCCGGGTCCACAACGAGGTAACCGCCCGACTTGAGCGGCACCTTGCGGTCCAGGGCCTTCTGGATTTCGTCTTCGACGCCATACAGGTCGAAAATCGGCCGCTCGCCGGGGTAATGCTCCAGGCGGTCGGCAATTTCCGGCATCAGCTCGGCGACGAACTGCGTGGTGCGCTGGAAGGTTTCCCGCGAGTCGATGCGAATTTTCTCGATCTTCGGGCTGACCAGGTCGCGCAAGGTGCGCAGGGCCAGGCCCAGGTCTTCGTAGATCACGCTGGGCGCGCCAACGGTCTTGATCTGCGCGCCAATCTGGTCCCACAGGCGCCGCAGGTAACGGATGTCCATGAGAATCTCATCAGCCCCGGCGCCTTCGGCCGCCGTGCGCAGAATAAAGCCGCCCGCCTCTTTGATGCCCTCGGCCGCCACGCAATCGCTGACCACCTTCTTCAGGCGCTCACGCTCGGCCTCGTCTTCGATTTTCAGGGAAATGCCCACATGAGCGGTGCGCGGCATGTACACCAGGTAGCGCGATGGAATCGACAGCTGGGTCGTCAGGCGCGCGCCCTTTGAACCGATGGGGTCCTTGGTGACTTGCACCACGAGGCTCTGCCCTTCGTGAACCAAGGCACTGATGCTTTCGACCGCCGGGCCTTCGCGCAGGGAAATTTCCGAAGCATGGATAAACGCGGCACGGTCCAGGCCAATGTCGACAAACGCCGCCTGCATCCCCGGCAATACGCGCACGACCTTGCCTTTATAGATGTTGCCGACAATCCCGCGCTTCTGGGTGCGCTCGACGTGCACTTCTTGCAGAACACCGTTCTCTACCACCGCCACGCGCGATTCCATCGGCGTGATATTGATCAGAATCTCTTCACTCATGGCTGGGTCTCGTTCAGGCGTTTTCACAATAGTGACCGATCGCTTAAGGCTTGGCGCGCAAGTACAGGCGTTCAGCGCGCGGTAAGGTTTTGCCAACAGGGTATGCCGAATTGACCAAGCAGTTCCGCGGTTTCGCACACGGGCAGGCCAACCACGGCGGAATAGCTGCCATTGAGCCCGGCCACAAACACCGAGCCCAGCCCTTGGATAGCATAGCCGCCTGCCTTGTCCTGGGGTTCGCCACTGTGCCAGTAGGTTGTAGCCTCCTCGACAGAAATACCCCGGAAACGTACGCGACTGCTTACACATCGAGTTTCACAACGCTGACCGTCCGTGAGGGCAACCGCCGTCAGCACTTCATGCTCACGCCCCGACAGGGCCAGCAACATGGCCAGGGCATCCGCCTGATCCACCGGCTTGCCAAGGATCTGGCCGTCGACAATCACTGCCGTGTCGGCACCCAATACACAGGCGCCCGACGTTTGCCCAAGCGCAGCAAAACCCGCCGTTGCCTTGCCACGCGCTAGACGCTCGACGTAGGAAACGGCGGATTCATTTGTAAGGGGAGTTTCATCAATGGCGGCACTGACCACGGTGAAAGGCACACCGATCTGGGTCAGCAGTTCACGCCGTCGCGGGGAGCCCGAAGCCAGATAAAGCGAATTCATTCCAGACTCTCCCTGTGGGGTTCGATAACCAGGCAGAGCCTCGCAATCCATTCAATTGATTTTATAGCGACGACGTAACCCGCGCAGGCCAAAACTGACCCATGGCCACAGCAGCGCACTGACCAGGGCCGGCAATACCAGCGCCAGGGTCGGCTGGCGGTTACCAGTCAAGGCGCTGAGCCACAGTTGCACCAATTGCGCCAGGCCGAAGATCACCAGGATCACCAGGCACTGTTGCCACATCGGGAACATGCGCAGGCGTTGCTGCAACGACAGCACCAGAAAGGTAATCAGGGTCAGGATCAACGCGTTCTGGCCCAGCAAGGTGCCATAGAGCACATCTTCCGCCAAGCCCAGGAACATCGCCGTGACCATGCCCACCTTGTGCGGCAGGTTCAGCGACCAGAATGCCAGCAGCAAGGCCAGCCACAGCGGACGCAGGATTTCCATGAACTGCGGCAGTGGCGAAACGCTGAGTAGCAAGCCGATGGCGAAGGTCAGCCAGACGATCCAGCCATTGCTCGAATGAGTACCGGCCATTATTCCTCCCTCTGCCGTGTGGTTGCCGGGGCGGCGGCTGGGGGCTTCGCAGCAGGCGTCGTGGTGGCGGGCGTGGTGGCCGACGGCTTGGTCGCCGCTGGCTTCACCGCGCGCGCACTGTGAGCGGCCGGCTTGGCGGGCGTGGCCACGGGCGCTACTGCCGGAGCGGGCGCCGGTGTGGCCGATGCGGCAGGCGCCGGCTTGGGTACGGTTGCCGGAATGATCGGCGCGGTGCCGTTTTGCTTGTCTTCCGCTTCCTGGGCTTGTGCGGCGTCGTTGGCACGCTCTTCCGGGGTACGGTTGTCGCTGAATACCAGCAGCAGGTAGCGGCTGCGGTTCAGGGCGGCGGTGGGCACGGCGCGCACAATGGCGAACGGCTGGCCAGAATCGTGGATCACTTCCTTGACTGTCGCCACCGGGTAACCCGCCGGGAAGCGTTGGCCGAGGCCCGAGCTGACCAGCAGGTCGCCTTCCTTGATGTCGGCGGTATCGGCCACATGGCGCAATTCCAGGCGTTCGGGGTTACCGGTGCCACTGGCAATCGCACGCAAGCCGTTGCGGTTGACCTGCACCGGAATGCTGTGGGTCGTGTCCGTCAGCAGCAATACCCGCGAGGTGTAGGGCATCAACTCGACCACCTGGCCCATCAAGCCACGGGCATCGAGCACCGGCTGGCCGAGCACCACACCGTCGCGCTCACCCTTGTTGATGATGATGCGATGGGTAAAGGGGTTGGGGTCCATGCCGATCAGCTCGGCGACTTCGACCTTTTCGTTGACCAGTGCCGAAGAATTGAGCAGCTCGCGCAGCCGAACGTTCTGCTCGGTGAGGGCCGCCAGCTTTTGCATGCGCCCCTGCAACAGCAGGTTTTCAGTCTTGAGTTTTTCGTTCTCGGCGACCAGCTCGGTGCGGCTGCCGAATTGGCTGGCCACGCCCTGGTAGAGACGTTGCGGCAGGTCGGTGATCCAGTAGGTCTGCATCAATACCAGCGACATTTGGCTACGCACAGGCTTGAGCAGTGCAAAGCGGGCATCGACCACCATCAGCGCGACCGAAAGCACGACCAGCACCAACAAGCGCACGCCCAATGAGGGGCCTTTGGCGAAAAGCGGTTTAATAGGCCGCTCCTCCCAGGCAAAGTTTCTCTTTATTCATACGGCATCTAACCGGCCTGGATGCAGATTGAAGAAGATAAACGCCAACAGGCAGCACTGCAAAGTGCTGCCTGCGGGCGAAACATGGTGCAACCAACGGTCTTATTCGCTGGAAAGCAGGTCCATGGTGTGTTTATCCATCATTTCCAGTGCACGACCACCGCCACGGGCAACGCAGGTCAGCGGGTCTTCGGCAACGATCACCGGCAGGCCAGTTTCCTGGGCCAGCAACTTGTCGAGGTCGCGCAGCAAGGCGCCACCACCGGTCAGTACCAGGCCACGCTCGGCGATATCGGAAGCCAGCTCCGGCGGCGATTGCTCCAGGGCGCTCTTCACCGCCTGAACGATGGTTGCCAGGGACTCTTGCAGAGCCTCCAGCACTTCATTGGAGTTCAGGGTAAAGGCACGTGGAACGCCTTCGGCCAGGTTGCGACCGCGAACGTCGACTTCGCGAACTTCGCCACCGGGATAAGCGGTACCGATTTCCTGCTTGATGCGCTCGGCGGTGGATTCGCCGATCAGGCTGCCGTAGTTACGACGCACATAAGTGATGATCGCTTCGTCGAAGCGGTCGCCGCCTACACGCACGGACTCGGCATACACCACGCCGTTCAGGGAAATCAGGGCGATTTCAGTGGTACCACCACCGATATCCACCACCATCGAACCGCGCGCTTCTTCAACCGGCAGGCCGGCACCGATCGCAGCAGCCATTGGCTCTTCGATCAGGAAGACTTCACGGGCACCGGCACCAAGGGCCGATTCACGGATGGCGCGACGCTCCACCTGGGTGGACTTGCACGGAACGCAGATCAGCACACGAGGGCTGGGCTGCAGAAAACTGTTTTCGTGAACCTTGTTGATGAAGTACTGCAGCATCTTCTCGCAGACGCTGAAGTCGGCGATCACGCCGTCTTTCATCGGACGAATGGCAGCGATATTGCCTGGTGTTCGGCCAAGCATGCGCTTGGCCTCGGTGCCAACGGCAACGACACTTTTCTGATTACCATGGGTCCGAATAGCCACAACCGATGGCTCATTCAGGACGATACCGCGCTCGCGCACGTAAATAAGGGTGTTGGCAGTGCCCAGGTCAATGGAAAGATCGCTGGAAAACATGCCACGCAGTTTCTTGAACATGGGAAAGGGACCCTAGGCAACGCGTGGGTAAAAAAGTGCGGCAAACTCTAACAACGACAGGGATTTTGGGCAAGGCGCCAATGTGCTAAATTGGCCGACTTTCTGTGCACCAACCCCCACAATCGCGGCCATATGACCGTAGAAATGCGGTAGTGTTCCGACAATCTAACACACGGACGCCCTCCGTTCTGTTTTCCACTGGAGAATCCCATGGCGCTTGAACGCTCCGACGTGGAAAAAATCGCTCATCTGGCCTCGCTTGGCCTGAATGAAGCCGATCTTCCACAGACCACCGCAGCCCTGAACAGCATTCTGGGGCTGGTTGACCAAATGCAGGCCGTCAATACCGACGGCATCGAGCCCCTGGCTCACCCGCTGGAAGCCAGCCAGCGCCTGCGCGCAGACGTCGTGACCGAGGTTAATAATCGCGAGGCCTACCAGTCCATCGCACCAGCGGTCGAAAACGGCCTGTACCTGGTTCCGAAAGTCATCGACTAATAGGGAAAGAGCCTGCAATGCATCACATGACTCTGGCCGAGATCGCCCGCGGTCTCGCCGACAAAAAGTTTTCTTCCGAAGAGCTGACCAAGACCCTGCTGGCGCGTATCGCCGAGCTCGACCCCAAGGTCAATAGCTTCATCAGCCTCACCGAGGAGCTGGCCCTGAGCCAGGCCAAGGCCGCCGACGTGCGTCGCGCCAACGGTGACAATGGTGCACTGCTGGGCGCACCGATCGCCCACAAAGACCTGTTCTGCACCCAAGGCATCCGCACCAGCTGCGGTTCGAAGATGCTCGACAACTTCAAGGCGCCCTACGACGCCACCGTGGTGTCCAAGCTGGCGGCCGCCGGGGCCGTGACCCTGGGCAAGACCAACATGGACGAATTCGCCATGGGTTCGGCCAACGAGTCGAGCTATTACGGCCCGGTGAAAAACCCGTGGAACCTGGAACACGTCCCGGGCGGTTCGTCTGGCGGTTCGGCTGCCGCGGTCGCCGCGCGCTTCCTGCCCGCTGCAACAGCCACCGACACCGGCGGCTCGATCCGCCAGCCTGCGGCCTTTACCAACCTCACCGGCCTGAAGCCGACCTATGGTCGCGTTTCCCGCTGGGGCATGATCGCCTATGCATCCAGCCTGGATCAGGGCGGCCCCCTGGCCCGCACGGCCGAAGACTGCGCGATTTTGTTACAAGGCATGGCAGGCTTCGATCCGCAGGATTCCACCAGCATCGACGAACCGGTGCCGGACTACAGCGCCAGCCTCAATACCTCGATCAAAGGCCTGCGCATCGGCGTGCCGAAGGAATACTTCAGCGCCGGTCTCGACCCGCGCATCGCCGAATTGGTGCACAACAGCGTCAAGGAGCTGGAAAAGCTCGGTGCCGTGATCAAGGAAATCAGCCTGCCGAACAACCAGCACGCGATTCCGGCGTACTACGTGATCGCGCCCGCTGAAGCGTCCTCCAACCTATCGCGCTTCGACGGCGTGCGCTTTGGCTATCGCTGCGAGAACCCGAAGAACCTCACCGACCTGTACAAACGCTCCCGTGGCGAAGGTTTCGGTGTCGAAGTGCAACGCCGGATCATGGTCGGTGCCTACGCCCTGTCGGCCGGCTACTACGACGCGTACTACCTCAAGGCGCAGAAAATCCGGCGCCTGATCAAGAACGACTTCATGGCGGCGTTTGAAGAAGTCGACATCATCCTCGGCCCAACCACGCCCAACCCGGCCTGGAAGATCGGCGCCAAGACCGGCGACCCGATCGCCGAATACCTGGAAGACCTCTACACCATCACCGCCAACCTCGCGGGCTTGCCAGGCTTGTCCATGCCGGCAGGTTTCGTCGATGGGCTGCCGGTTGGCGTGCAATTGCTCGCCCCGTATTTCCAGGAAGGCCGCCTGCTCAATGTGGCGCACCAGTACCAGTTGAACACTGACTGGCACACTCGCACCCCTACCGGCTTCTGAGGAGAACACTATGCAATGGGAAGTCGTGATCGGGCTGGAGATTCATACCCAGCTCGCCACCCAATCGAAGATTTTCTCCGGTAGCGCCACCACGTTCGGCGCCGAGCCGAATACCCAGGCCAGCCTGGTCGACCTGGGCATGCCCGGCGTACTGCCGGTGCTGAACCAGGAAGCGGTGCGCATGGCGGTGATGTTCGGCCTGGCGATTGACGCCGAAATCGGCCAGCACAACGTGTTCGCGCGCAAGAACTACTTCTACCCGGACCTGCCCAAGGGCTACCAGATCAGCCAGATGGAACTGCCGATTGTCGGCAAGGGCCACCTGGATATCCCGTTGGAAGATGGCACCATCAAGCGTGTCGGCGTGACCCGTGCCCACCTCGAGGAAGACGCCGGCAAAAGCCTGCACGAAGAATTCCCGGGTGCCACTGGTATCGACCTGAACCGAGCCGGCACACCGTTGCTGGAAATCGTTTCCGAGCCGGATATGCGCAGCGCCAAGGAAGCCGTGGCCTACGTCAAGACGATCCACGCGCTGGTGCGTTACCTGGGCATCTGCGACGGCAACATGGCCGAAGGCTCGCTACGTTGCGACTGCAACGTATCGATCCGCCCTAAGGGCCAGGTCGAGTTCGGTACCCGCTGCGAGATCAAGAACGTCAACTCGTTCCGCTTCATCGAGAAGGCGATCAACAGCGAAGTCCGCCGCCAGATCGACCTGATCGAAGACGGCGGAAAGGTGATCCAGCAAACCCGCCTGTACGACCCGAACAAAGACGAAACCCGCGCCATGCGCAGCAAAGAGGAAGCCAACGACTACCGTTACTTCCCTGACCCGGACCTGTTGCCGGTGGTACTGGAAGACTCGTTCCTCAACGACATCCGCGCCACCCTGCCGGAACTGCCGCAGCAAAAACGCGAGCGCTTCCAGGAGCAGTTCGGCTTGTCGGTCTACGATGCCAGCGTGTTGGCGTCCAGCCGTGAGCAAGCCAACTACTTCGAAAAAGTCGTGAGCATTGCCGGCGACGCCAAGCTGGCGGCCAACTGGGTGATGGTTGAACTGGGCAGCCTGTTGAACAAACAGGGCCTGGAAATCGACGAGGCACCGGTCACCGCCGAGCAACTGGGCGGCATGCTGCTGCGCATCAAGGACAACACCATCTCCGGCAAAATCGCCAAGACAGTGTTTGAAGCCATGGCCAGTGGCGAAGGCAGCGCCGATGAAATCATCGAAAAACGCGGCCTCAAGCAAGTCACCGACAGCGGCGCCATCTCGGCCGTGCTCGACGAAATGCTGGCGGCCAACGCGGAACAGGTCGAGCAGTACCGTGCAGCAGACGAAGCCAAGCGCGGCAAGATGTTCGGCTTCTTTGTCGGCCAGGCCATGAAAGCCTCCAAGGGCAAGGCCAACCCGCAGCAGGTAAACGAACTGCTGAAAAGCAAGCTCGAAGGCTGATTGCGATGAATGGTCCGAGTGAGACTTCTACTCGGACCCCTGTGGGAGCGGGCTTGTGTGGGAGGGGGCTTGCCCCCGATGGCGGTGATTCAGTCAAAGCATTCAGTGACTGGCACTCCGCTATCGGGGGCAAGCCCCCTCCCACATAAGCTCACCCCAAACTCGAAATGGGGGCACCTTGGAAATGAAGCGTCTATTCGGCCTCCTGGCCCTGTTTTCCCTGCTGGCCGGCTGCGCCAGCGGCCTCATTAACCCCAACGGCTACGATGAAACCGGCACCGCCTCTTATTACGGCGCCAAGCACCATGGCAAAAAAACCGCCAGCGGTGAACCTTTCAACCAGAACGCCCTGACCGCCGCCCACCGGCAATTGCCCTTTGGCACCCAGGTCAAGGTCACCAACCTCGACAACGACAGAACCGTGGTGGTGCGCATCAATGATCGCGGCCCGCATACTCGTGGGCGCTTGATCGATCTTTCACGCAAGGCGGCCGAACAACTGGGCATGCT
The DNA here is from genome assembly GCF_029457515.1 of Pseudomonas sp. G11. Taxonomy (NCBI): domain Bacteria; kingdom Pseudomonadati; phylum Pseudomonadota; class Gammaproteobacteria; order Pseudomonadales; family Pseudomonadaceae; genus Pseudomonas; species Pseudomonas sp. G11. Next base: position 1,311,035 of record NZ_CP120377.1, on the reverse strand, counting down.
GAGCAGCGGCACCGCACGGGTTCGCGTGCAAGCCCTGAACAATTGACGACGGAGCCCTGGCCATTTTCGGATTAACCGCCCTCTCGCCCTGGAGCCTGCTCGAACTGGTCAGCGGCCTGGTGCTGCTGATCGTCGGCGCCGAAATCCTGGTACGTGCCGCTGTGCGCCTGGCCGCCAGCCTCAAGGTCCGCCCACTGATCATCGGCCTGACGATCGTCGCCTTCGGCAGCAGCGCACCGCAGATGACCGTGAGCCTGCAGGCCACACTGGCCGGCAACACCGATATTGCCGTCGGCAGCGTCATCGGCAGCAGCATCTTCAATATCCTCGTCACCCTGGGCCTGTCAGCGCTGATCATTCCATTGCGGGTCTCGCGCCAACTGGTGCGCCTGGACATCCCGGTCATGATCCTCGCCGGCTTGCTGGTATTTACCCTGGCCGCCAACGAAGAGCTCACACCGATCGACGGTTTGCTGCTGCTCTGCGCCCTGCTGGCCTACCTCGGCGTGCTGCACTACCAGACCCGCCATTCACGCCGTCCGCGCACGCTGGACATCGTAGCCAAGGCGCCCTGGCTGAGCAGTGTATTGCTGATGTTCGGCGGCCTGCTGGTACTGGTACTGGCCGGGCATCTGTTGCTGGGCGCGGCGGTGGATGTAGCCAGTGACCTGGGACTGTCGGAACGCATCATCGGCCTGACACTGATCGGCGTTGGCACGTCCCTGCCGTGCCTGGCCACCTCGCTGATTGCAGCCCTGCGCGGCGAGCGGGATATCGCCGTAGGCAACGTGATTGGCAGCAACCTGTTCAACCTGCTGGGCGTATTGGGGCTGACGGCCCTGCTTGCGCCATCGCCGCTGTCGGTGTCGCCTAACGCCCTGGATTTCGATCTGCCGGTGATGCTCGGCGTGGTGGTGCTGTGCCTGCCGGTGTTTTATACCGGCTACCGTGTGACCCGCATCGAAGGCCTGGTGCTGCTGGGACTGTACCTGGCGTATGGGCTGCATGTGATGGCGTTCACCACCGGTATGCCGCTGGCCAACAAGCTTGAACAACTGATGCTGTTTTACGTCCTGCCAGTGCTGGTGGTGTTCCTGCTGTTCAGCACGCTGCGAGCCTGGCGCCGCCAACACAAGAGGGAATCGCAATGACCGATCAGAAAAAGCCCGGGGTTGAAATGCGTCGCCAGGTGATGGGCGATGTGTTCGTCGACCGCGCCCTGGGCAATGCCACCGAATTCACCCAGCCCCTCCAGGACTTCGTCAACGAACATGCCTGGGGCAGTGTGTGGAACCGCGAAGGCTTGCCGCTGAAGACGCGCAGCCTGATCACCCTCGCCGCCCTCACCGCGCTCAAGTGCCCGCAGGAACTCAAGGGCCACGTGCGCGGCGCGCTGAACAATGGCTGCACCGTGGAAGAGATCCGCGAAGCGCTGCTGCATTGCGCGGTATATGCCGGCGTACCGGCGGCGATTGATGCGTTCAGAGCGGCACAGGAAGTCATCGAGGCGTATCAGGCCGACCAGCAGTGACTGCCAGATAGCATTGGCGAGCAATGCCCCCCCAAACTCAGATCCAGCCACCCGCCTGCAACACAAAAATCCCGATATTCGTGGTCACTGCCGCCATCAAGGTAGTGATCACGATAATCGCCGCCGCCAGCTCATGGTTGCCCTCGGCCGCCCTCGCCATCACGAAGCTCGCCGCAGCGGTCGGCGCACCGAAGTACAGGAACAGAATCCCTAATTCCGGCCCACGGAACCCCAGCAGCCAGGCGCCCAGCGTGGCGACTACCGGCAGCCACACCATCTTCATCAAGCTTGCGCTCAGCGCCATATTGCCGCTCTTGCGCAACGCCGCCAGGGACAAGGTGCCGCCAATGCAGATCAATGCCAGCGGCAAGGTGGTGTCCGCCAGGTACTGCATGGATCTTTCCAGCCAGCCTGGCAGGCCAATCTGGAAATAGGCGAACGGCGCGGCCACGATCACGCTGATGATCAGCGGGTTGGCCACCACACTCTTGAAGATGCTCCACGGGTCGGACTTGATCACCGGGCTGTACACCGCCAACACAATGGTCGACAAGGTGTTGTAGAACAGGATGACCAGTGCGGCGAGGATTGCCCCCAGGGAAATACCGTAGTCGCCGTACATGCTGGCGGCCAGCGCCAGGCCGATCACCCCATTGTTGCCGCGAAACGCCCCCTGGGTGTAGATGCCCCGGTCTTCGCGCGCGCAGCGAAAAATCGCCCAGCCCCAGGCCAGGGCAAAACTCAGCAGAGTGGCGACGGCAAAGTAGATCAGCAAACCCGGCTTGAGCGCCGAATGCAGGTCGGCGTGCAGGATGCCGAGAAACAGCAGCGCAGGCATGGTGACGTTGAACACCAGGGACGAAGCCGTGTGGATAAAGTTGTCGTTGATCCAGTTGATGCGCTTGAGCAGCACCCCCAGGAACAGCATGGCGAATACCGGCGCGGTGATGGTGAGGGTGGTGAGGAAAATTGCCAGCATAAGAACGGGCCTTGGAACCTGTGTTCAGGAAAGGCTCATGATAAGCCAGCTCAGGCCCGCGCATGAGGTTTGATTGAAATCGTCCCTACCTAGAAAGGTAACGTTGCCTACAACACACAAAGATTTTGCAACTCCGCGTTGTTCCCGCTTCGGCACAAGCTAACGCCTTCTTCGTTACGAAAGTCGTGAGGCAAGGAAACAACCAATGCGGCAAAACGTGAACCACCTTTACAACGTATATCTCAGAACCTGGGACCAAGACGACATCGAGGGTTACGCTGAACTCCTCGGTGATCCGCAGACCATGCAATACATATCGGCAGGAACCACGCGCAACCGAGACACGGCCGCTGCAGAAATCGCACGTTTCCAGCAGGAAATAGCCCAGCAAGGCTGGTCACGCTGGGCCGTAAGCCTGGGCCTGGATTCGCCCTTCATCGGTTATGCCGGGTTTGCCGAAAAAGAATACGGCATCAACTTCGGCAACCGTTTTCTCAAAAAATACTGGGGCAGCCCCTATCCCTTCACGGCTATTCATCTGGCCTTGGAGCATGGTTTCCTGCAACTGGGCTTCGATCAGATCTACACCCTGACCAACATCAAGCATCACCGCGCCCTGGAGATGAACCGCGCCTTTCTGCATTTGCCGGAAATCAGCGGGACTGTCATGGAAACACCCTTCGGCCCGCATTTGAAAGTCGACCTGACCCGTGAACGGTTCATGGAAATAAGCCCATTGAATCGCGCACGTATCGACCGATTCTCCCGCCGCCTGACCCGCAGCCACGCTCCGGCTTGATGACGCCCCCTGCCTTTCAGAGAGACCCGACCTTGCCCAATGAAAAAAACACCTGCCACTCCCCTTCAGTTGCCGACCTATGCACCGCACAGGTCTGGAAGGGTCGCGCCCTGTGGCGCTGGCTTTACCTGCCGCTGGGCTGCGCACTTGTCTTGAACCGTCTGCAGGCCGTGGTGTTTATCAGCTTGATCGCCTGGCCTTTACCCGTAGCGGCCAAACAACTCATGTACCGCGTACTGCTGTTCATCCTGGGCGTGAAAATCACGTGCAAAATGTCCCCGAAACAAGTCGCGGCGCATACCGATGGTTGCATCGTCGCCGCCAACCACATCAGTGTATTCGATCATTTTCCAGTGCTGGCCATGCCCTCAGCGACCATCATGGTAGCCAACTCCGACAGCCCCCTCGGTGCCGCAACCGCTTTCCTGCTCTTCAAATGTTCCGGTGGCACGTTCTGGAAAGTCAGCGACAAGAAAATGCTCGCCAGACGCATCCGCGAATTTCGTCGCAGGCCCAGCGGCACTGCGCTCTACACCACACCCGAGACGACCATCAACAATGGCCATGGTCTGTTCCGGTTCCGCCCGGAAATGCTCAATCGCGGGCTGCCCGTGGTACCACTGGCCCTGCGCTTGAATGTGCCGTTCGGCTTGACCGCCAACCCGCTGCACGCCTCAGGCCTGATGAAGTTCCTGCGTCTTCTGGCAATGCCGCGCATTGAGTTCGAGATGAGCTACCTGGCGCCACAAGTGCGCACGGCACATCAGAGCGATCAAGCGTTTGCCGATCAGATTCAGCAAAGCATCGCCGAACATTTAGCCATTGCCGCCTGTCACTGGACCCGGGACGACAAATACACCTACCGCAGCACTGACAAACGAGCAACGCGATGAGCATGGGCAACGACGTCGACATCATCTTTGATTTCGATTACACCTTGGTCGACCACGAAAGCACGGTGGAAGTGCTTAAAGCCGCTCTCCACGACCATCCGGACAGTGCCGAGCGGCTTGAGCGGATCGCGCGAATTGCCCCCAAAGCATTGAGCGGCAAAGCAAGTATCGGAGAATTGTTGAAGCTGATGAGCGTGGCAACCCATGTGCGTGCCCATCACATCGACCAGTATGTGGAAAAGGCCATTCGCAGCATCCCGGCCGTATTGCTGGAAACCCTTGGCCGGCTGCGAGAAGACGGTGTAGGGCTGCATATCATTTCCGGCGGCTACACGGAGTGGATCGTACCCACGGCCCGTGAATGGGGTATCGCCCACCAAAATGTGGCGGCCAACCAGTTCTTGTGGGCGGGCAAACGCGTCCTGCTCACGCGCCCTTCTCCGCTGCTCAGCTCGTCGAAGGGCAAGTCGGAGATTGTCCGTCGATGGCGTGCCGCTGGCAGGCTGAAAGGCCGAACGCTCATCGTGGGCGACGGTGCGTCCGACTTCCAGGTCTACAAGAACGGCTGCGTGGACGGTTTCGTCTGCGCGGACTACTTTATCGAGCAGCCACTGACGCAATTGCCCGACAATGTCTTGCGCGCCAGCGAACCCGCTCAGGTCTACGCACACATCCAAACAGTGCTGGGCAACCTCCAACGCCCGCCAACCTGATCTAGGTAATCGGTGCCGGGTTGAACAACGTGATGTCGTTATGCAGCTTGTGCTGCTCCGCCCACGTTTGCTTCTTACCGCTGGCGACGTCCAGATAGAAGTGGAACAACTCCCAGCCCAATTCCTCGATGGTCGCGCGCCCGGTGGCAATGCGTCCGGCGTCGATGTCGATCAGATCCGGCCAGCGCTGCGCCAACTCCGTACGGGTCGAGACCTTCACGACCGGTGCCATGGCCAGCCCGTAAGGGGTACCGCGCCCTGTAGTGAACACATGCAGGTTCATCCCTGCCGCGAGCTGCAAGGTGCCGCACACAAAGTCACTGGCCGGCGTCGCGCAAAAGATCAGGCCCTTGCTTTTGAAGCGCTCGCCCGGCCCCAGCACGCCGTTGATCGCGCTGCTGCCGGACTTGACGATGGAGCCCAGGGACTTCTCGACAATGTTCGACAACCCGCCCTTCTTGTTCCCCGGCGTGGTGTTGGCACTGCGATCCGCCTCGCCCTTGGCCAGGTAACGGTCATACCAGTCCATTTCCCGGACCAGTTCCTCGGCGACAGCCTTGGTTTCGGCGCGTGAAGTCAGCAAATAAATCGCATCGCGCACTTCAGTGACTTCGGAAAACATCACCGTCGCCCCCGCCCGCAGCAACAAGTCCGAGGCGTAGCCCAGCGCCGGGTTGGCGGTGATCCCGGAAAACGCATCGCTGCCGCCGCACTGCATGCCCAGGATCAGCTCGGACGCCGGCACGGTTTCCCGACGGCGCTGGTCGAGCTTCTTCAGGCGGACTTCGGCCAGTTCCATGATCTGCTCGATCATCTCGGTAAAGCCGTGGCTGGAATCCTGCAACCGATACAACCACGGCTCGCTCAAATCGACCGAGCTATCGTTGTCGTGCATCACCTGCCCGGCCTGCAATTTCTCGCAGCCCAGGCTGATGACCAGGGCTTCGCCGCCCAGGTTCGGGTTGCGCGCCAGATTGCGCACAGTGCGGATCGGGATGTAGGCATCCGTCGCGGTGATCGCGACCCCACAGCCGTAGCTGTGAGTCAGCGCCACCACGTCATCGACATGGGGATACTTGGGCAGCAACTCATCCTTGATGCGTTTGACCGCATGGTCCAGTACCCCGGTGACACACTGCACCGTGGTGGTGATACCCAGGATATTGCGTGTGCCGACCGTGCCGTCGGCATTGCGATACCCCTCGAATGTGAACCCTTCCAGCGGCGCCTGGGCCTGCGGCACCTCGGTGGACAGCGGTAAGCTGTCCAAGGGCGGCGCGGTGGGCATGCGCAGTTGATCTTCCTGCACCCAACTGCCACGGGGAATCGGCGCCAGGGCATAACCGATGGTCTGGCCGTAGCGAATAATCTGACCGCCTTCGGGGATGTCTTCCAGGGTCACTTTGTGACTCTGGGGGATGAAATCCACGGTCACCAGGCCGTCCGGGAACTCGGTCCCGGCCGGTACGCCCTGGTCGTTGACCACGATCACTACATTGTCGCGCGCGTGCAGGCGAATGGAGCGCGGCGAGTCGGCATGTTCAATCAACTGCATCACGGGGCCTCTCAGGAATGCGCTTCGGTTAGGTTGGTCAACTCAGGCCCCTTGCTTGGCGGCTCTTTGAGTACGACACGCTTGATCGGGCCGACGATGACCAGATAGCTGAACACCGCCACCAGCGCATTGGCGCCGACGAACACCAGTGCCCATTTGAACGAGCCGGTGGTGCTGATGATGTAGCCGATGACAATCGGCGTGGTGATCGAGGCCAGGTTACCGAAGGTGTTGAACAGGCCGCCACTGAGGCCGGCGATTTGTTTCGGCGAGGTGTCGGACACCACCGCCCAGCCCAGTGCGCCAACGCCTTTACCGAAGAAGGCCAAGGCCATGAAGCCCACCACCATCCACTCGATGTCGACGTAGTTGCAGGCCACGATGCTGCTGGAAATCAGCAAGCCGCCAATGATCGGCGCCTTGCGGGCGAAGGTCAGGGAATGGCCCTTGCGCAACAGGTAGTCGGATATCACCCCGCCCAGCACGCCCCCGATAAACCCGCAGATCGCCGGCAGCGAAGCAATGAACCCAGCCTTGAGGATGGTCATGCCACGGTCCTGCACCAGGTACACCGGGAACCAGGTCAGGAAGAAGTAGGTGATGCCGTTGATGCAGTACTGGCCCAGGTAAACCCCGAGCATCATGCGGTTGGTCAGCAGCTGACGGATGTAATCCCACTTCGGACCATCGGTTTTCTTGCCCTTGCCCTTGTCCTGGTCCATATCGACCATCGCGCCATTGGCCGCGATGTGATTGAACTCGGCTTCGTTGATCATCGGGTGCTGGCGCGGGCTGTGGATAATCTTCAGCCACACCAGCGAGAAGAGGATGCCGATCACGCCCATCACGATAAACACGTGCTGCCAGCCGAAGCTGTAGACGATCCAGCCCATCAGCGGCGCAAACAGCACCGTGGCGAAGTATTGCGCCGAGTTGAAGATCGCCGAGGCCGTGCCGCGTTCGGCCGTGGGGAACCAGGCAGCCACAATGCGCGCGTTACCTGGGAAGGACGGCGCTTCGGCCAGGCCCACCATAAAGCGCAGCATGAACAGCGCGACGACGGCGGTGGAGATACCGAACTCACCGACATAGCCTTGCAGCACGGTGAACAGCGACCAGGTGAAGATGCTCAGGGCGTAGACTTTTTTCGAGCCGAAACGATCGAGCAGCCAGCCGCCGGGGATTTGCCCGGCCACGTAGGCCCAACCGAATGCAGAAAAGATATAACCGAGGGTGACCGCGTCGATACCGAGGTCTTTTTGCAGGCTGGAGCCGGCAATGGCGATGGTGGCCCGGTCGGCGTAGTTGATCGTGGTCACCAGGAACAGCATGAGCAGGATCAAATAGCGGACATGGGTTGGCTTGGTCGCTTGCATGTAGATGTACTCCCACTAATTATTTTTTTTGCGGGTAATAGTTATGTGTTCTTGGATGCCGCCCCCTGCAGGAGCGAGCTTGCTCGCGAAAAATGTCAACGAATACGCGGGCATTCGGGATGCACGCGGAGCCCTTGGGTTTTTCGCGAGCAAGCTCGCTCCTACAGAAAGACAGCCCCCCTCCTGACAGGGGGATGTTGCGTATTACGAACCGATGTAGCTGGTTTTCACCACGGTGTAGAACTCTTGCGCATAGCGACCTTGCTCACGCGAACCGTAGGATGAGCCCTTACGGCCACCAAATGGAACGTGATAGTCCACACCGGCGGTCGGCAGGTTGACCATCACCATCCCGGCCTGGGAATGACGTTTGAAGTGGTTGGCGTATTTCAACGACGTGGTGGCAATACCCGCCGACAGACCGAACTCGGTGTCGTTGGCCATGGCCAGCGCCGCCTCGTAGTCCGCTACGCGCACCACGTTGGCCACCGGGCCGAAGATCTCTTCACGGCTGATACGCATGGCGGCTTCGCTGTCGGCAAACAGGGTCGGCGCCAGGTAGTAGCCTTCGGTGTCGCAGGTCACCAGGCCGCCACCGCTCACCAGCCGCGCGCCTTCGCTTTGGCCGATATCGATGTACTTCATGTCCTGGTCCAACTGGGCCTGGGAAACCACCGGGCCGATGTCGGTAGTGCTTTTCAGGGCGTGCCCCACCCGGATCGACTTCATGCGCTCGGCCATGGCTGCAACGAACTGGTCGTGGATGCCGGCCGTGACAATCAAGCGGCTGGAGGCGGTGCAACGCTGGCCAGTGGAGTAGAACGCGCTCTGTACCGACAGCTCGACGGCCTGCTTGAGGTCGGCGTCATCAAGGATGATCTGCGGGTTCTTGCCGCCCATTTCCAACTGCACCTTGGCCTGGCGCGATACACAGCTGACCGCGATCTGACGGCCCACACCGACGGAACCGGTGAAGCTGATGCCATCGACTTTCGGGCTGTTGACCAACACATCGCCGACCACACGACCACTGCCCATCACCAGGTTGAACACACCGGCGGGGAAGCCGGCGCGGGAGATGATTTCCGCCAGGGCCCAGGCGCAGCCCGGTACCAGTTCGGCCGGCTTGATCACCACGCAGTTACCGTAGGCCAGGGCCGGGGCGATTTTCCACGCGGGGATGGCAATCGGGAAGTTCCACGGGGTGATCAGGCCGACCACACCAAGGGCTTCGCGCGTCACTTCCACGTTGACGCCCGGGCGCACCGACGGCACGTAGTCACCGGACAAACGCAGGCATTCGCCAGCAAAGAACTTGAAGATGTTACCGGCGCGGGTCACTTCGCCGATGGCTTCAGGCAGGGTCTTGCCCTCTTCCCGGGCCAGCAGGGTGCCAAGTTCTTCGCGGCGGGCAAGGATTTCGCTACCGACTTTATCCAGGGCGTCGTGGCGCGCCTGGATACCGGAAGTGGACCACGCAGGGAATGCAGCGCGGGCCGCATCAATGGCGGCGTTGACCTGGGCAACATCAGCCTTGGCGTATTCGCCAATCACATCGGACAACTCCGACGGGTTGATATTGGTGCAATAGTCAGCACCGGCTACCCATTCACCGTTGATGTAGTTTTCAAAACGTTTGGCTTGGGACACGAATCTTCTCCTGACGCAAAAGGCCGCTGATTGCTCAGCGGCCTTATAGATAAGTTATTGCGGACCTTGCTTGTCGATCAGCGCGGCCAGGGCTTCGTATTCTTCCGGCAGCAGGTCGGTCAGCGGGGTGCGCACCGGGCCGGCGTCGTAGCCGACGATCCTGGCACCCGCCTTGACGATGCTCACGGCGTAGCCGGCCTTGCGGTTACGGATGTCCAGGTACGGCAGGAAGAAGTCGTCGATGATCTTGCCGACAGTGGCGTGATCGTCACGGGCGATGGCGTGGTAGAAATCCATCGCGGTTTTCGGGATGAAGTTGAACACCGCCGAGGAGTACACCGGCACCCCCAGGGCCTTGTAGGCAGCGGCGTAAACCTCTGCGGTCGGCAGGCCGCCGAGGTAGCTGAAACGATCACCGAGACGACGGCGGATCGACACCATCAACTCGATGTCACCCAAGCCATCCTTGTAGCCGATCAGGTTCGGGCAGCGCTCGGCCAGACGTTCCAGCAAGGGCGCGGTCAGGCGGCAGACGTTGCGGTTGTAGACCACCACGCCGATTTTCACCGATTTGCACACGGCTTCAACGTGGGCGGCAACCCCGTCCTGGCTGGCTTCGGTGAGGTAGTGCGGCAGCAGCAGCAGGCCTTTGGCACCCAGGCGTTCAGCTTCCTGAGCGTATTCAATGGCCTGGCGGGTGGCACCGCCGACACCGGCAAGGATCGGCACGCTGGTGGCGCAGGTATCAACGGCGGTCTTGATCACCTGGGAGTATTCGCTGGCAGCGAGGGAGAAAAACTCGCCGGTGCCGCCGGCCGCGAACAACGCAGTGGCGCCGTAGGGCGCCAGCCATTCCAGGCGCTTGATATAGCCCGCCTGGTGGAAGTCACCCTGGGCGTTGAAATCGGTCACGGGGAAAGACAGCAGACCGTGGGAGAGGATGGACTTCAGTTCTTGTGGATTCATTATTCGAACACCCTGGGCAAAGATTTTCTGGCGAAAGGTTGTTGTTGGTTCTGTTGATGTCGTACGTCATCGTACAACTATAAAATAATTCGTCAACTGTAATTCATCGATCGTGCTTGCACAGGGTGCTGAGGCTCACCTTCTTGACGTAGGAATTTTTTCCTCTATTCTCCGGATTGCTGTATATACATACAGTTATCAAGGAAGATTCCTACGGCATAGCAAGGAGCTAACATGTCAGGTCTTGAACTCGCAGCACCCACCAAAAACCCGCCTACCCTGCGCTTCGAAGGTGGCGAACACACCGCCATCGGCGATGACACCCTGTTGCGCTTCGTCAAGGACGCCCCGGCGATTCCCGCGCGACAAGTCGAGCTGCACCTGCCCAACGGCCTGGCGCTGACCTACGGCCAAGTGATCGCGCTGGGCGGTGACTTTTATGGGATTCCCGGCCAGCCCATCAGCGATGGCGCCTCGGCAGCCGAACGCGTGCAACGCTTCATCGCCGCCTTCAACTCCCTGGCGGTTTTGCCCGCCTCACGGGAAGAAGCTCACAAGATCCTCGCGGTGATGCAAAAGGAGATAAACGCGGTCAACCAGGCAATCAAGGATGGCAAGCAAGCCCATGAAGCCTACGACGCCCTGGGTGATACGTTGTCGGAAGAGTGGAACCGCATCACCGGTGGCGGCAGCGCAGTGTCGGCATTGATCCCATTGGGCCGCTACCTGAAGTTGGCGGCGGACAATGCCGACCACTTTGGCGAATGGGCGCTGTCAGCGTACCTGGCCGGGCATACGGCAGCCCTGCAACAGGCCGTTGTCGCCCATCAAACCGGCACCGACCAGGCACTGGAACTGGCCTATGCCATGAACAGTTTTGCTGATCACTTCTTGACCGACCTGTTCTCCGCAGGCCACTTGCGGGTCCCGCGTAAACAATTGGCAGCGGTGGTGACACCTGGCGAACTGGGCTCGCTGATCAGCCGTTTCATGCATGACGAAGACAGCAAGTTCGGGCTCAACGTGCGCAACGCCCTGGGTGATCAGTGGCACGCGTATGGCGACAAACGCTACTTCGACGCCATCGACGCGGATAACCGGACGCAAGTCAAACGTGCGGTGCAGGCTTCAGCCGATGAAATCTTCGAGACCTTTATCAGCGGCGTAGCGCCCTCCCCGGCCAACTTCAAGGCTCCGCTGCATGTGCCAGATTTGAACGCGGCGCAAAATCCGGCGAACAACTTCTCGCCACTGTTCAAGATGGAGGGGGACAAGGTACTGCGGCGCAAGGACGTGAATGACCTGAACGACAAGCACTGGACCAATGATTGGTGGGGGTGGAGTACGTATTTGTTGCTTAAGGACTACAAGCCGAATACGCCAGCTTGAAGAATACCGTTTGTCGACACTGGGATTTCTAACAGTTCCGGACAATGTCGTTGCAGTGGATAAGTTTGCTCAGGGGCCAGAAACCCGGCCCCTGAATTGACCCGGCCACCGCTGTGACAACCACGGAGATTTCATCATGACGAATCCAGTCCCCGGCCTGAACATTCGTATCACAGGGCCCTTTGACCAAGCAGAGGTTAACCTTTCCACATTCACAGGGCCGCTCGTGGTCAGCATTCCAAACGATGCCGAGCTCTTTCCGAAGGGCAAGGTGTACGTGATCCTGGGCCCGAATTCGGACGCGCCAGCTTGGGAGGGAGCCCAAATCGACGCAGGTGAATGGCAAAAGGACACGGAACAATATCAACGGCGTTCGAACCTGAAACTCGAGGTGCCAAAACAGGATTTATTGCGCTTCAAGAACCAAACCACGCTGCTACGCTATATAGCCCAGAGTGAGTCCAACATGCAGATCATCTCTGAGCCGATTTCGCTGACCATCACCACATAGCTCAACCCCGCTGCGCCTCCGCCGCTTCATGGGCATGGCGCGGCCGCTCCCGGTGTTGGTCAAATTTCGACGCCATCGACGCGGATACCCCTCGGCGCACAGCAGCAGATAAATCGGCACACGGAGCCTGCCGTTTGTCAGAACTGTGATTTCTCACAGTATCTCTGCGCTCGGATTGAGCCCCCAATACGTGGAAACCCATCAATACGCAGAGGTATCCATGGACAGCAAATACCAGGTCATCTTCCCCGCAAACCTGAAAATTCCAAGGAGAGAGGTCTCGTTTGATCGCTTCATCAATATAGGTGATTGGCTTGAATTCGCGCTTCTACCCAACGTTGTGTTCATAGTCGTACACAAGAAATACATCATCACCGAAGAAGACAAAATCAATGATATCGAATTACACGTAGACGTCATTCAGCCTTGATTTATCCCCGCTGCGCCTCCGCTTCTTCATGGGCATGGCGCAGCCGCTCCCGGCTGTTGGTCAAATGCAAGCGCATGGCCGCCCGCGCCGCATCCGAATCCTGGCGGGCAATCGCTTCATAGATCTCTTCGTGCTCGCGGCTCAGGCGGCTCATGTAGTGCTGCTGGTCATCATGGGCCAGGCGCGCCGAATTCAGGCGGGTACGCGGAATGATGCTGGTGCCCAGGTGAGTCATGATATCGGTGAAGTAGCGGTTGCCGGTGGACAGGGCAATTTCCAGGTGGAATGCGAAGTCGGAGGCCACCGCATCGCCGGCGTGGGCCGCACTCTCATTCAGCGCGTCGAGGGCTGCACGCATGGCCGCCAGCTGTTCATCACTGCGGCGTAACGCAGCCAGGCCTGCCGACTCCACTTCCAGGCTGATCCGCAACTCCAGGATCGCCAGCACATCACGCAGGGTCACGACCGTGGCCGGATCAATGCGAAAACCGCTCGGGCTTGGGGTGTCCAGCACAAAGGTGCCGATACCGTGGCGGGTTTCGACCTGCCCCGCCGCCTGCAGGCGCGAGATGGCTTCGCGCACCACGGTGCGGCTGACGCCATGGGCCTCCATGATCGCCGACTCGGTGGGCAATTTGTCACCACGCTTGAGCTGGCCGTCGCGGATTTGCTCGGACAACACCGTGACCAATTCCTGGGCAAGGCTGCGGCGCTTGCGGGGAAGACGAGGGGCGGTGTTGGCATTTTGCATATCGGGTCATCTTTGTGGGTGAACTGAGAAAGCATCATAGCCCATGGCGGTTGTACGATCACCGTTCCTGGCATGACTTTCATCAAACCCTGCGCGCTCGATAATAGATTTAGCTATTTGTGTCCTGGGGATTAGTGCAAAAACGTCTCGACGAGCTGTCATTTCTCACAGCAGACGCCGCCTCCGATACCGCGCAGAGTTAAACCTGTTTTGATCAACAGGAGACCCGTCATGAAATGCAAACTTCTCTACTGCACCGTTCTCCTGAGCCTGCTGACGAACTTCGCTACCGGGGCCCCGTCGCCCCTGCGTAATGGCGGCGGCGAAGACATCATCCTGCAAGGCTTTCACTGGAACTCCAGTCGCAACACACCTGAAAAGTGGTACCAAGTGCTTGCCCGAATGGCCCCCGTTATCGGCCAGGACGGTTTCACCAAGATCTGGTTACCGCCCGTGTGGGTGGATAAGTCCAGCTGGAGCGATCCGGCCAAAGGTACTTCGGGCGGAGGTGAAGGCTACTACTGGAACGATTTCGATAAAAACAGCGCGTACGGCACCGACGCTGAACTCAAGCAAGCTGCCACGGCCCTGACGAGAGCCGGCGTGCAGGTTATGTATGACGTGGTGCCGAATCACATGAACGACAAGATTCCCGGCGTGATGGTGCGCTTCCCCCGGGGCTACAAACTGTGGCGCAATGACTGCACGCCCCCCAGCGATTGCGATGAAGGCGATCCATTCGAGGACGGTGCGGCGGACCTCAATACCGCCAGCCCAGAGGTTTCACCACGCTTCATGCAGGAGTTTCGCAACCTGCGGGACAATTACAGCGCCCACGACTTGCGCTTCGACTATGTACGCGGTTACTCACCTGAGCGGGTCGACCTGTGGATGAAAAACTTCAACGACCAGGCGTTCTGTGTCGGCGAGTTCTGGAAGAGCCCCGGCGAATTCCCCGCCAGCGACTGGCGCAGCAAGGCCAGTTGGCAGGACGCACTCAAGGATTGGTCGGATCGCTCGCACTGCGCCGTGTTCGATTTCGCCCTCAAGGAGCGCATGCAAAACGGCAGCATCGCCGAATGGCGCCACGGCCTCAACGGCAACCCCGTCAAGTCTTGGCGCGAAATCGCCGTTACATTCGTAGACAATCACGATACCGGTTATTCGCCGGGGCAATATGGTGGTCAACATCATTGGCCTTTGCCCGATCCGATGATTAACCTCGCGTACGCCTACATCCTCCTAGCCCCCGGAATACCCGTCGTGTACTGGCCCGCCATGTATGACTGGGGGCGTGGCAACCTGATCCGCACGCTCATAGCCCTGCGCAAGAGTGCCGGCATCAGGGCCGACTCACCGATCAGTTTCCAGACCCAATATTCCGGCCTGGTGGCCGCCACCAATGGCACTCAACAGCGGATACTGATGGCCTTGGACTCCGACTTGAACAAAGTCCCCGACGACTTCACCCCCGTTATGAATGCCGACGGGCAACGCATCCGCATTTGGAAAACCGCCACGACGGCACAGGATGTCCCCCTCACGCTGCATTGCGACAACGCTCAGCCAGGGAACAGGCAAGCGGTCTACGCCGTCGGTTCACCGCTGGAACTGAGCGCATGGGACCCTGCTCATGCGATCCCCCTGCAACCCAGCACCCCTAATCGATGGAGCGGCATCGTAACGCTACCGGCGCAGCAGGCCATCGAGTGGAAATGTGTGATCCGCAGCCTCGACAACATCAATCAGGTTGACTGGCAAGCCGACCCCAATAACCGTGCCTCGCCAGGCACTCAAACCGAAAGCGTGGGGCACTTTTGATCGTCCAAAAAAATGCCTCGGCCAAAGCCGAGGCATTCCCCTATTCGCCTGCTGGCTACAGGGGCTTACTTCACCACTTTCAGACTCGGCCGACCGCTTGGACGCGGCGGCTCTGAATCCGGTGGTGGCACATCATCGCAGTCTTCGCTTTCGATCGTTTCATCGTCCTCGAAAGGGGATTCCAGATCAAAGACCATGCCTTGGCCATTTTCCCGGGCGTAAATCCCGAGGATGGCGCCGATCGGCACGAACAGCGTATGCGGCACGCCGCCGAAACGCCCTTCGAAGCTCACCGCTTCGTTGTCCATGTGCAGGTGGCGCACTGCACTGGGCGATACGTTCAACACAATCTGCCCATCACTGGCAAACCCCTGCGGTACCTGCACCGCAGGAAATTCGGAATTGACCAGCATGTGCGGGGTGCAATCGTTGTCCACAATCCACTCGTAGAGCGCGCGGACCAGGTAGGGTCGACTGGAGTTCATCAGCGGCTCCTTAAGCCTTAGCGCATATCGCGTTCGACACCAGACAGACTTGCCTGGAAAGCCTCACGCGCAAACTGGCGCTCCATGTAATCAAGCAACGGCTTGGCCGGCCGCGGCAGTTCAATACCGAGAATCGGCAAACGCCAGAGTATCGGTAATAGGCAGCAATCCACCAAGCTTTGTTCCTCGCTGAGGAAAAAAGGTTTGTCGGCGAACAACGGCGAAACACCGGTCAGGCTCTCGCGCAATTCCTTACGCGCCTGCACACGTGCCGCTTCTTTGCTGCGGGTATCCAGAATCACATCCACCAGCCCGCACCAGTCACGCTGGATCCGATGGATCAGCAGGCGGCTGTTGGCACGCGCCACCGGGTACACCGGCAGCAAAGGGGGATGCGGGTAACGCTCATCCAAGTATTCCATCACCACGGTCGACTCCCACAACGCCAGGTCGCGATCGACCAGGGTGGGCAAGCTGCCGTAAGGGTTCACTTCGATCAGTTTCGGCGGATGACGTCCCGCTTCCACACTGATGATCTCGGCGCTGACACCCTTCTCTGCGAGCACGATGCGTACTCGGTGGGAATAGTGGTCGGCGGGGTCGGAGTAACAGGCCAACCGGTTGGTCACGCCCATGGCGGTCCTCCTCGCTTGTTGAAATTATCGAAAGCTCAAAAACGAGCGCGCCCAGAGAGCGTCTCTGTAGTACCTGGAGTCCAGGTCGCTACGGTTCAGAGATGCCGCTGGGCGCGCAAGATTAACAGCAATTGCTTACGGTTGGATCAATGCACATCCTTCCAGTATTCGCGTTTGAGCAGATAGGCGAATACGAAGAAGAAGGCCAGGTAGAGCAAGACGTAAGTACCAATGCGCTGGTGCTGCAGTTTGACCGGGTTGGCCGAGTAGGCCAGGAAGGTCACCAGGTTCTTGACCTTCTCGTCGAACTGCTCGTCAGTCAGTGCACCGGGGGTATCTATCTTCAGCTGATCGCACGCTTCATGGGTCAAAGGCGTGCCGGTCAACGGATCGTATTGCTTCTTGCCGTCTTCAACGACCTGAACCTGCTTGCATCCTACCACTTGCTTGCCTTGCAGGCCGACCAGAACGTTAGGCATGCCGACGTTCGGGAACACTCGGTTGTTCACACCCCAAGGACGTGCCGGGTCTTCGTAGAAGGACTTCAGGTAGCCATAGAGCCAGTCGGTGCCGCGAACGCGCGCAACCAGGGTCAGGTCAGGCGGTGCAGCACCGAACCAGGTCTTGGCGTCAGCCGGCTGCATGCCGATGTTCATGTGGTCGCCGATCTTGGCGCCGGTGAACACCAGCTTGTCGAGCATTACCTCATGGGGAATGCCCAGGTCATCGGCCACGCGCTCATAGCGCTGGAACTTGGCGCTGTGGCAGCCCATGCAGTAGTTGGCGAACGTACGCGCGCCGTCCTGCAGGGCAGCCTTGTCAGACACGTCGATAGCGACTTTTTCCAGCTCCGGGCCATGCTCGGCAGCGAAGGACAGTAGCGGCAGCGCCGCAAGCATCAATGCAACGAATAACTTTTTCATCAGCCAGTCACCCTTTCCGGAACCGGTTTGGTCTTCTCGAGCCGGGTATAGAACGGCATCAGAATGAAGTAGGCGAAATACAGGAAGGTGCAGACCTGCGACAGCAGCGTACGCTCAGGAGTCGGCGCCAACACGCCCAGTACACCCAGGATCACGAACGCGATGCAGAACACCCACAGCCAGATCTTGCTCAGCCAGCCCTTGTAGCGCATGGACTTGACCGGGCTTCGGTCGAGCCACGGCAGCACGAACAGCACCGCAATGGCCGCGCCCATGGCGATCACGCCCATGAGCTTGTCGGGAATCGCCCGCAAGATCGCGTAGAACGGGGTGAAGTACCAGACGGGGGCAATGTGCTCAGGTGTCTTGAAGGCGTTGGCCTGTTCGAAGTTAGGTTTCTCGAGGAAATAACCACCCATCTCCGGGAAAAAGAACACGATCGAGCAGAACACGAACAGGAACACGACCACGCCGACGATATCTTTCACAGTGTAGTACGGGTGGAACGGGATGCCGTCCAGCGGGATGCCGTTCTCGTCCTTGTGCTTCTTGATGTCCACACCATCCGGGTTGTTCGAACCCACTTCGTGCAGCGCCAGGATATGCAGCACCACCAGGCCGAGAATCACGATCGGCAAGGCCACTACGTGCAAGGCGAAGAAGCGGTTCAGGGTGATGCCGGAGATCAGGTAGTCACCCCGGATCCACTGGGTCAGGTCGTTGCCGATCACCGGGATAGCACCGAACAGCGAGATGATCACCTGCGCGCCCCAGTACGACATCTGGCCCCACGGCAGCAGGTAGCCCATGAAGGCTTCAGCCATCAGCGCCAGGTAGATCAGCATGCCGAACACCCACACCAGCTCACGAGGCTTCTGGTACGAACCGTAGAGCAAGCCACGGAACATATGCAGGTAGACCACGATGAAGAACGCCGAGGCGCCCGTGGAGTGCAGCAGGCGCAGGATCGAGCCGTACTCGACGTCACGCATGATGTATTCGACGGAAGCAAACGCCTCTTCCGCCGAGGGGGTATAGCTCATCGTCAACCAGACACCGGTGACGATCTGGTTGACCAGCACCAGCAGTGCCAGGGAACCAAAGAAGTAGAAGAAGTTGAAGTTCTTCGGGGCGTAGTACTTGCTGAGATGGTCTTCCCACATTTTAGTGGCGGGGAAGCGTGCATCCACCCAATCCATGAACTTGCTCATCACGCGTTCTCCTTATCGAGACCAATGACAATGATGTCGTTAGATTCGTAGTTATGCGGAGGCACGGGCAGGTTCAAGGGAGCAGGCTGAGACTTGTAGACACGACCGGCCAAGTCGTAGTGAGAACCGTGGCACGGACAGAAATAACCGCCAACCCAGTCCTTGCCCAGATCGACAGGGGCGACTTCCGGGCGGAAGGTTGGTGAGCAACCCAGGTGGGTACACAGACCGACCAGCAACAGAATCTCTGGCTTGATCGAACGTACTTCGTTTTTGGCGTAGGCGGGTTGGTCGGATTTCTCAGATTTGGGGTCAGACAACTGGCCTTCGATCTTTTTCAGATTTCCCAGGATTTCCTCTGTACGACGAACAATGAACACCGGCTGGCCGCGCCATTCAGCAATCATCTGCTGACCTGGTTCGATCTTGCTGATATTCACCTTCACCGGTGCACCTGCGGCTTTCGCCTTGGCACTGGGAAACCATGACCCCACGAACGGGACCGCAGCCCCCACCGCTCCTGCAGCACCCACCACGGATGTGGCTGCTACCAAGAAGCGACGCCGGCCTGCATTCACGCCGTCATTGCTCATTCAGTCCTCTCCCATCAGCTTTTTGGCCTGTTAAATCAGGCGTCTACTAAGTATTAAATCTGAACTTATAAAAATTTTGCCGAATGGTAATGAAAAGCCCCACCTCTGACAAGGGAATTACCCGGAGCTCCAGCTCCAGGCCTTGTAGTATAGGGGGTCTACGGATGTGGCAAGTTGTCACGCTGAAATTTGTGCATAAATCGCAGGTAATAAAAAACGCCCAGCTCCGTGAGGAGGCTGGGCGTTTTTGTGGAACGTAAAGCGAATTAACGCTTCGAGTACTGCGGACGCTTACGCGCTTTACGCAGACCGACTTTCTTACGTTCAACTTCACGGGCATCACGAGTCACGAAGCCAGCTTTGCGCAGAGCGCCACGCAGGGTTTCGTCGTACTGCATCAGAGCGCGAGTGATACCGTGGCGGATTGCGCCAGCTTGACCACTTACACCGCCACCGATAACAGTGACGTAGATGTCGAACTTTTCAACAGTCTCGGTCAATTCCAGCGGCTGACGAACTACCATGCGGGCAGTTTCGCGGCCGAAGAAGTTGTCCAGGGTGCGGTTGTTGATCGAGATGTTACCAGTGCCCGGACGCAGGAAAACGCGTGCGGTTGCGGTTTTGCGACGGCCAGTGCCGTAATTTTGAGTCGCCGACATAATGAACTATTCCGTTAAAACTTCAGTTCTTGGGGCTGCTGAGCAGCATGAGGGTGAGCAGCGCCCGCATAGACTTTCAGCTTGCGAAACATATCGCGACCCAGTGGGCCCTTCGGCAGCATGCCTTTAACCGCGATTTCAATCGGGGCCTCAGGCTTCTTAGCGATCAGGCCTTCGAAATTGGAAGACTTGATGCCGCCTGGGAAACCGGAGTGACGGTAGTACATTTTGTCTTGCGCTTTGTTGCCGGTAACACGTACCTGCTCAGCGTTGATGATCACGATGTAGTCACCGGTATCAACGTGAGGAGTGTACTCAGGCTTGTGCTTGCCACGCAGACGGCTGGCGACTTCAGTGGCCAGACGACCCAGAGTCTGACCAGCGGCGTCGACGACAAACCAGTCGCGCTGAACTGTTTCCGGTTTTGCAGTAAAAGTTGTCATTCTTTAATAGCCTCAGGGGCCGCCCTGTAAATTAGACGGCGGATCTTACTGAATAGTGCGTACTTTGACAAGTCAAAGGCAGCCGGATACAGACGCTATCGGGGGCTCGGGTCGGCGCGTCCGTTCAACGGCAAGATTCTTCGGCAGGCGGCGCATCACTTCCACTGCAGAAAGAGGTGGGCAATTATGCAGATTGCGAAAAAAAATTCAACCTGCTTTTATGATTGTTTTCCCTGAAGGAGTACCCGATGGATTATCGACAGCTGGGCCGGACCGATCTGAACGTAAGCGCGATAGCCTTGGGCACCATGACCTGGGGTGAGCAGAACAGCGAGGCAGAGGCCTTTGCACAGATCGAACGGGCCAAGGCCGCAGGGATCAACTTCCTCGACACCGCCGAAATGTACCCGGTGCCGCCCAAGGCCGATACCTACGCCACCACCGAGCGGTACATCGGTAATTACTTCAAGAGCCGCGGCGACCGTGCCGACTGGATCCTCGCCAGCAAGGTCGCCGGCCCCGGCAACACCATCGACTACATCCGCGGTGGCCACCTGCGCCATAACCGCAGGCACATCGTCGAAGCCCTGGATGCCAGCCTCAAGCGCCTGCAGACCGACTGGATCGACCTCTACCAATTGCACTGGCCAGAGCGCAGCACCAACTTCTTCGGCCAACTGAGCTACAAGCACAAGGACGAAGACAACCTGACGCCGCTGGAAGAGACCCTCGAAGCACTGGACGAACAAGTGAAGGCCGGCAAAATCCGTCACATCGGCCTGTCCAACGAAACCCCGTGGGGCACCATGAAGTTCCTGGCCCTGGCCGAAGCGCGCGGCTGGACCCGCGCGGTGTCGATCCAGAACCCCTACAACCTGCTTAACCGCAGCTTTGAAGTGGGCCTGGCGGAAATCGCCATTCGTGAACAATGCGGTCTGCTGGCCTATTCACCCCTGGCGTTCGGCATGCTCAGTGGCAAGTACGAAGGTGGCGCGCGCCCGGCAAAAGCGCGCCTGACGGAATACAGCCGCTTCAGCCGCTACTTCAATCCACAGTCGGAAGCGGCGTGCAGCCGTTATGTGGCACTGGCCCGCGAACACGGCCTGGACCCGGCGCAAATGGCCCTGGCCTTTGTGACGCAACAGCCGTTCGTGACCAGCAACATTATTGGCGCAACGTCGCTGGAGCAACTGGACAGCAACATCGCCAGTGCCGATCTGAAGCTGTCGAAGGACGTACTGGAAGGGATTGAGGCGATTCAGAAGGATCATCCGAATCCGGCGCCTTGATTGATCTGTAGAGCGCTATCGGGGGCAAGTCGAATCGTCGCACCGCCCCTCCCACATTGGAATGCATTCCAAGTGTGGGAGGGGCGGTGCGACGATTCGACTTGCCCCCGATGACGCATTCAAGACCCGCAAAAAATCAAAGCGCCCGCGCAATGATCTCTTTCATGATTTCATTGGTCCCGGCATAAATCCGCTGCACCCGCGCATCCGCCCAGGCCCGGGCAATCGGGTATTCCCACATGAACCCATAGCCACCGTGCAGTTGCACGCACTCGTCGAGCACCTTGCATTGCAGGTCCGTGGCCCAGTACTTGGCCATCGCCGCCGTCGGCACATCGAGCTTGCCCTCCAGGTGCAGCGCCATGCATTTGTCTACGAATACCCGGCCGATCTGAATCTCGGTGGCCATTTCCGCCAGCTTGAACCGGGTGTTCTGGAAGTCGGCAATCGCCTTGCCGAAGGCTTTGCGCTCTCGGGTGTAGTCAAGCGTCCATTGCAATGCCGCTTCGGCTGACGACAGCGCTCCAATCGCGACGGTCAAGCGTTCCTGGGGCAGCTCCTGCATCAAATAAGCGAAGCCCATGCCCGCCTGCCCCAGCAGGTTTTCCTTGGGCACCCGCACGTCCTGGAAGAACAACTCCGAGGTGTCCTGGGCCTTCATGCCGACTTTCTCCAGGCGCTTGCCCTTATCGAAGCCCGGTGTATCAGCCTCGACCACAAACAGGCTGGTGCCCTTGGCGCCGGCCTTGGGGTCGGTCTTGGCGACCACAATGACCAGATCGGCGAGAAAGCCATTGGTGATAAAGGTCTTGGAGCCGTTGATCACGTATTCATCACCGTCCAAAACGGCGCTGGTCTTGACCCCTTGCAGATCGGATCCGGCGCCCGGCTCGGTCATCGCGATGGCCGTGACCATCTCGCCGGAGATCAATTTGGGCAGGTATTTGTGCTTCAACGCCTCGCTGCCGTAATGCAGGATGTACGGCGCGACAATGTCCGAATGCAGGGAAAAACCGATACCGGTCAGCCCCAGGCGGCTGATCTCTTCGATCACCACCGCGCTGTAGAGAAAGTCCGCGCCCAGGCCGCCGTATGCTTCCGGCAGATGGGAACACAGCATCCCCGCCTCCCCCGCCTTGCTCCACAGCTTGCGGTCGATGTAACCCTGTTTCTCCCATTGCCCATGGAACGGCGCGGCGTCTTTTTCAAGGAAGGTGCGCACGCTCTGGCGGAAGAGTTCGTGTTCCGGGCTGAACAACGTTCTGGGGATCATGGAGTCACCTGCGTGGATTGTCGGACAAAGACGAACCACAGAGCCTATGCCGGGAAGGCGTCACGGGACACTGGACACATGCGACAAAAAATAAGACGATCCAGCCGTCTGGTGACCACTTTCCCCTATAAGAATAAATGAAATTATGTCTAACCAAATCTCCACGCCCCTGCGGCGCGTCAGCATTTTGGCCATTGATCGGGTGTTCGCTTCAACCCTCATGCAAGCCAAGGACTTCTTCCACCTCGCCAGCCTGCGTTACGGCAAGCAACAAGGCCTGGGCCTGACGCCAGGGTTTGAAACACGCCTGGTCAGCCCCGATGGACAATCGGTGCGCAGCTTCAGTGATGTGATCATGCCGGTGGACGGCGGCCTCGAAGATGCCGACATCATCGTGCTGCCGGCCTTCTGGGATGACTTCGACACCCTGTGCACACGCTACCCGCAAGTGCTGCCGTGGCTGCGCGAACAACATACCCGTGGCGCCGTACTTTGCGGCGAGGCCACTGGAGTGTTCTGGCTGGCCGAGGCCGGTTTGCTCGATGGCAAGGAGGCGACCACCTACTGGCGGTTCTTCAATGCCTTCAGCGAACGCTTCCCCCAGGTCCAGCTCAACCAGGACAAGCACCTCACCGACGCCGACAACCTCTACTGCGCCGGCGGCACCACTTCGGCCTGCGACCTCTACATCTATTTGATCGAACGCTTCTGCGGCGCCAACATCGCCCAGGCCGTGGCCCGGGACATCCTCTACGAAGTACAGCGCAGCTATGCGCCGGGGCGTATCGGTTTCGGCGGGCAGAAACTGCACCAGGACGTGATCATCCTGCAGATCCAGCACTGGCTCGAAGAACACTTCGCCGATAAGTTCCGCTTCGAGGACGTCGCCCGGGAACACGGGATGAGCATCCGCAACTTCATGCGCCGCTTCCAGACCGCTACCGGCGACAAGCCGCTGCATTACCTGCAACGCCTGCGCATCGAGACCGCCAAGGGCTTGCTCTCGGGCAGCCGCAAGAGCATCAAGACCATCAGTTATGAGGTGGGTTACGACGACGCGAGTTTCTTTGCGCGGTTGTTCAGGCAGCACACCGAGCTGTCGCCGAACCAGTACCGCCAGCAGTTCCAACAGGCTGCGTAAGCAAATATGGGAGGGGGCTTGCTCCCGATAGCGGTGGATCAGTCAGTGCATCTGTTACTGAAAGACCGCTATCGGGGGCAAGCCCCCTCCCACATTTTTTACGGTGTCGGTCCTAGGGTTTGTGCGCCCGCGACAGGAACTCGTGGGACTGCATTTCCAGCAAGCGGCTCAAGGTGCGCTGGAATTCGAAGTTCAAGCGGCCGCCGGTGTAGAGGTCCTTGAGCTCGACTTCCGCCGAGATGATCAACTTGACGTTACGGTCATAGAACTCGTCGACCATGTTGATAAAGCGCCGCGCAATGTCGTCGGTGGTGACGCTCATCTGCTCCACGCCGCTCAGGATCACCGCATGGAAGATCTTGCCCAGCTCGATGTAGTCGTTCTGGCTGCGCGGGCCGTCGCACAGCTCGCGGAAATCGAACCAGGCCACGTCGTCACAGGTGCGCAGCGCAATGATTTCACGGTTTTCGATGATCAACTTATCGTTTTCCACCGCCTGGGTGCATTCCGGCGTGAGGGCTCGGAAGCTTTTGCGCAGGCTTTCGTGCGCCGCGTCGTTCAGCGGGAAGTGGAACAGCTCGGCTTGCTCAAGGTGCCGCAGGCGGTAGTCGACACCGCTGTCGACGTTGACGATATCGGTGTTCTGCTTGATCAGCGCAATGGCCGGCAGGAACCGCGCGCGTTGCAGACCGTCCTTGTACAAACCGTCGGGCACGATGTTCGACGTCGCGACCAAGGTCACCCCATTCTTGAACAGTTCTTCCATCAGGGTGCCAAGGATCATGGCGTCGGTGATGTCGGAGACGAAGAACTCGTCGAAGCAGATCACCCGCGCTTCTTCGGAGAACCGCTTGGCGATGATGGTCAGCGGGTTTTTTTCGCCCGGCAGGGTCTTCATCTCTTCGTGCACGCGCTTCATGAAGCGGTGGAAGTGCGTCCGGACCTTTTCCTTGAACGGCAGCGCTTCGAAGAAGGTGTCCACCAGGTACGTCTTGCCCCGGCCCACGCCACCCCAGAAGTACAGGCCCTTGACCGGCGTGCGGTCTTTCTTGCCAAACAGCTTGCTGAGCATCCCAGGCTTGCTTTGCGAGGCCGCGACCAGGTCGTCATACAGGCGCTGCAAATGACGCACCGCCGTTTCCTGGGCAGCGTCGTGGAAGAACTCGGGGCGTTTCAGATCAGCTTGATATCGTTCTAGGGGCGTCATAATTTCGTTAGCAAGGCAACAAAAACGGGCCGTCACTGTAACGACGGCCCTGGATAATGGCAATCAACCCTTGGTCGGGTTAATCCTCGAGGGGGGTCAACGCGACGCGCAAGGCTTCGATGGCGGCATCACGCGCTGCGTCGTCGGCAAATGACGCGCTGTCGGCCACTGCAGCGCCGTCCAGCCATACGCTGAAACCCAGGGCTTCGGTGCGTATATCCAGCGCGTTACCGCTCTGCAGTTGTTTGGTCACCGCGCCGGCGGCCTTGCCGTCAGCAAAGTTGCGCGACAGCAGCAACTGCTCGCCATCAGCCGCCAGCAAGCGGAACCGGAAGCTGCCGTCGTCTTCACGGAAGCTGACGAAACGCGCGGCTTTCGCCGTTTTCTTCTTGGTGCTCACAGGTGCCGCGGCCTGGTTCACGAAAGAACGCAGGCCCACCGCCTCACGCAACTCGGCGAGGAACGGCGCGGCCACGGCGCGGGCTTTCTTGGCTCCCACCAGCAGCAGGTCTTCCATATCCGACGGTCGCGCCATCAACTGGTGATAGCGCTCGCGGGCTTCGCCCAACTGGCCGTCCAGCAGTTGGAACAGACGATTCTTCGCCTCGCCCCAGCCCAGGCCTTGCAGCAGTTCAGCGCGGAACGCTTCTTCCTGGGCCTTGCTGGCAAACGCCTGGTAGAGGGTGAACAAGTGCGAGTTGTCCGGGTCCTTGGCTTCGCCGGGCGCGCGGGAGTCGGTGACGATCCGCGAAATGGCGTCCTTCATGTCCTTGGCGCTGGTGAACAACGGAATGGTGTTGTCGTAGCTCTTCGACATCTTGCGGCCATCCAGGCCCGGCAACGTGGCGACGCTTTCCTCGATCAACGCCTCGGGCATGGTGAAGAACTCCTTGCCGTTGCCGAACAGGTGGTTGAAGCGCTGGCCGATGTCGCGCGCCATCTCCACGTGCTGGATCTGGTCGCGTCCCACCGGCACCTTGTGTGCATTGAACATCAGGATGTCCGCCGCCATCAGCACCGGGTAGCTGTACAGGCCCATGGTGATGCCCGCATCCGGGTCTTCGCCGGTTTCCACGTTCTTGTCCACCGACGCCTTGTAGGCATGGGCGCGATTGAGCAGGCCCTTGGCGGCAACGCAGGTCAGCAGCCAGGTCAACTCGGGGATTTCCGGGATGTCGGACTGGCGATAGAAAGTCACCCGGTCCACGTCCAGGCCACCGGCCAGCCAGGTCGCGGCGATTTCCATGCGCGAGCGTTGGATTCGCTGCGGGTCATCGCACTTGATCAGGGCGTGGTAGTCGGCCAGGAAGTAGAAGGAGTCAGCATTGGCGTCCTGGCTGGCGAGGATCGCCGGGCGAATCGCACCGGCGTAGTTGCCCAGGTGCGGCGTGCCAGTGGTGGTGATGCCGGTGAGGATACGGGTACGAGTCGTCATGGGTAATCGCTTGTCAGACTGCTATCAATTCGAGAGGCGCGGCAGTACCAGATCCTTGAGATCGGTCAGCTTGCCATGAAAAAAGTGTCCGCATTCTGCCACTTTCAGCAGCTCATGGGGACGTTTCAGGGCGGCGGACCAATCGTAGACGGTCTGCGGGTCGACCACTTCGTCGGTTTCCGGCTGGATCAGGGTCAATGGGCAGCCTTGAGGCAACACGTCAGTATCACGCAAGCGCATCACTGCCGCGGCGACCATGAACAGGTGCGCGAGCTTTTCGCCCTTGGCTTCCAGGCGACCGCCCAGGCTGGCCGCCACATAACCACCGAAAGAAAACCCAAGCAAGGTGATCGGCAGGTCCGGGTGTTTTTCTCGCAGCCAGGCGGCGGCCGCTTCGGCATCATCGACTTCACCGGTGGCCATATCGTGCGTGCCGGCGCTGGCACCCACGCCACGGTAATTAAAACGCAAAGTAATCAAACCGGCATCGCGGGCAGTGCGTTGCAGGGTCGATACGACTTTATTGAGCATGGTCCCACCCTGTACCGGGTTAGGGTGGCAGATCAGCGCCAGGCCACGTGGCTCGGGGTGATCCAGGTACAAGGCTTCCAACTGGCCTACTGGGCCATCGATCAAAACGGGGGTTTCACGCATGAGCAAGGAATGAACTCCGTGACCTCTCAAGGGGTCGACTCGTCTAGCTAAAAGTCTGTGCATGGCATCATTGCGAGCTTAATCGCGGTATACAGCGCAGGTCCGAGCCGTTAACGTAAAGCAAAGCCGTTTATAGAGGAAGGACTCGTGGAACACTCGCTCTTAGTTTGGTTGTTGCCGACTCTTGCCCTGGTTGCCGGTGTCGCCATTGGATTCCTGGTTGCTCGCCTTCTGCCGAATGCCGCGCCTAACCGCACGCAGCGTCAGTTGGATGACATCCAGGAACGTTTTGACAGTTATCAGAACGAGGTTGTTACCCACTTCAACACCACCGCGACCCTGGTCAAGAAGCTCACCCAGAGCTACCAGGAAGTACAGGATCACCTCGCCGATGGCGCCAACCGCCTGGCACTCGACGACATCACCCGTCAGCGCCTGCTGGCCGCGCTGCATTCCGATGCACCGCAAACCCCACGGGAGCGCCTGACCCCGCCACGGGAAAACCAGGAGCCGCCACGGGACTACGCGCCAAAGACGCCGAACGCCCCAGGCATGCTGGATGAGCATTACGGCTTGAAGAAGTAAGCCTTTTCGAGCGCTGTAAAAAATCTATGGTCCCCCCCATTTTTGCAATACTGATTAACGGGCGATGTGGTTGGCTTGCTTAAATCTATCCGGCGTCTGTTTGGGGCTTGCCCCAGCGCCACGATGAGAGTCGCGCCTGACGATCCTTAAAAGCCCGTCGGCTTCTGAAGCCGATTTTTATGTCAGGATCTTCGCCAGGCCGGTAGGCCGTTCACGTCATCCGTTGTTCAGCTATCGCAAAACCTGAAGGGTGAATTGTGGTACTGCAACAACCGCAGGGTCAGGCGTTCAAGGCGTCTGGCCCTGCTTCATATTGCGCATGGTGAGCCGCTATCGCCCAAGCGATACGCGCCAGTTTGTTGGCCAGGGCACAGGCCACCACATTCGAGTGTCGTCGGCGCAGCAGCGCTCGCACCCAGTCGGCCAAAGCCCCCTTCTGATGATCCAGCCTCTGCATGTAAACCCTGGAGCATTGCACCAGCAGTTGCCGCAGGTGCTTGTCACCCCGCTTGCTGATCCCCAACAAATTGGCTTTGCCGCCCGTGCTGTACTGTCGCGGCACCAAGCCCACTGAAGCCGCAAAATCGCGACTGCATCGGTATTGCTTGCCATCGCCCATTTCTACAGCCAGAAGGCTGGCGGTGATCGGACCGACACACGGCATGCTAAGCAAACGGCTCCCCAGATCATCGTCGGCCAGCTGGCAAGCCAGTTGTTTGTCCAGTTCCTTGATCTGTTCATCCAGGTAAACGAAGTGATCGTGCAGGCGTTGCAACAGCACTGTCAGCCGCACAGGCAGCTCATGCTCGGCCAAAACAGCTGCCAAACGCTTCATGATGGCTGAGCCTTTGGGCAGGCTGATGCCAAATTCCAGCAGGAAACCGTGCATCTGATTGGCTGTCTTGGTGCGGTCATGCACCAACGACTCGCGCATGCGATGCAGGACAGACAGGGTTTGCTGAGACTCGGTTTTAGGCGTAACGAAGCGCATGGACGGACGGGAAGCCGCCTCGCAAATGGCCTCTGCGTCGATAAAGTCATTTTTGTTGCCCTTGACGAAAGGGCGGACAAACTGCGGTGAAATCAACTTGGTCGTATGCCCCATCGCCGCAAGCTGACGGGCGATGAAGTGAGAGCCGGCACAGGCTTCCGTTACCACGACGCAGCTCGGCAAGTTGCCGAAGAACCGCATCATCTGCGCTCGCGAGAGCTTTTTGCGAAACACCTCGCGGCCCGATTTGTCTTGGCCCAGAAGGTGGAAATTATGTTTGCCGAGATCGATCCCGATCAGTGCTGACTCGCTCATGATGATGGCCTCCAAAAACAAAACACCCTGCGAAAGCGTAGCCCTCGCAGGGTGTGGGGGTGACCATCTCATTAGCCCGGCTGATCGATGATCAGCCGGGCTTTTTGTTGGGCCTCGCTCTGCAGTGATCGCGCCCTGCCTCAGGACACGGGCTGCTCCTGCAACAACCCGCCTTCGATCCGCACATGCCGCCCATGGAAGCGCTTGAGGCTACTGCGATGGCCGACGCTGACGATGCTCAATCCAGGCAGCTCATCGATCACCGCCTGATACAACGTGGCTTCATCCTCTTCATCCATGGCCGAAGTCGCTTCATCCATGTACAGCCATTGCGGCGCGAACAACAACGCGCGGGCAAAGGCCAAGCGCTGTTGCTCGCCCGGCGAGAGCATCCGTTGCCAGTGGTTGGCTTCATCGAGGCGAGCGACCAGGTGCGGCAGGCGGCAGGTTTCCAGGACCTGTGCATAACGTTCTGCCGGGTACACGCTGTCGTCCTGTGGATAACTCAACACATCCTTGAGCGTACCAATCGGCAGGTAGGGCTTCTGCGGCAGGAACAGATAGCGCTTGGCCGGCAGGCGAATGCTGCCATGGCCGGCTGGCCACAAGTGGCCCATCGCACGCAGCAAGGTACTTTTACCACTGCCCGATCGCCCGCTGAGCATCACCCGCTCGCCCGGTTCCACGGTCATGTCGGCGTCGGTGAGCAAATGACGGCCGTCGGCCAGGTCCATCCCCAGGC
Source organism: Pseudomonas sp. G11 (assembly GCF_029457515.1). NCBI lineage: Bacteria > Pseudomonadati > Pseudomonadota > Gammaproteobacteria > Pseudomonadales > Pseudomonadaceae > Pseudomonas > Pseudomonas sp. G11. The sequence continues at coordinate 1,281,090 of NZ_CP120377.1, read as the reverse complement.
CCTGCACCACCAGGCGTTCGCCTTGGGGCTGCACATCGATGGCCGCAGGGCGTTGCTCGTTCTCGCTCATGGCCTGCTGGAAGCTCAGCAGACGATCACTGGTCGCACGCCAGCTGGCCAGGTCGGCGTAGGCCGTGATAAACCAACTGAAATTGCCTTGCACGTTGCCGAACGCCGAGTTGATTTGCATCAGCTCGCCCAACTCGATCTTGCCGGAGAAGTAGCGCGGTGCAGCCACAATGAACGCAAACACGGTGGCGATCTGCTCATAGCCGGCGGTGAAGAACGTCAGGCGCTTGGACACTTTCATGATGTCCCAGAAGTTATGCCAGACCTTGCCGAACCGCGCACTCAAGCGCTGGTTTTCGTTAGGCTCGCCGTTGTACAGGGCGATACTCTCGGCATTCTCCCGCACCCGCACCATGGAGAAACGCAAGTCCGCCTCAAACCGTTGTTGCTGGTTGCTCAGGCCGATCAAGCGTCGACCGATCAAGTGGGTCAACCAACTGCCGACTCCGGCGTAGACCAGGGCACACCAGAACATGTAGCCGGGGATGGTGATACCGAACACTTCAATGCTGCCCGACACGCCCCACAGAATGATGGAGAACGACACCAGGCTGACCACATTGCGTAGCAGCCCCAGGCCCAGGTTCAAGGTATTGGAGGTGAAGCTGTTGAGGTCTTCGGAAATCCGCTGGTCCGGGTTATCGGTATAGCCGCCCTGCTCCAACTGGTAGTAGTTCTTGTGGCTGAGCCAACGCGCGAAATACTTTTCGGTGAGCCAGGCACGCCAGCGAATGGTCAACATCTGGGTCAGGTACAGGCGGTAGACCGCGCCGAGAATCGCCACCGTGGCGATACCGCAGAAATAGATGATCTGTTGCCAGAAGGCGGCGGTATCCTTATTTTCCAGGGCGTTGTAGAAGTCTTTGTACCAGTGGTTGAGCCATACCGATATCGCCACGCTGAACAGCGACAGGCCAATCACCACCGCCAGCAACAACCAGGCCTTGCCCTTCTCTTCACTGCGCCAATAGGGCGTGATCATCGCCCAGGTTCGGCGGAAAAACTGCCCACGCACCGCGTCATTGACCGCGGAGTACTCAGCGTTCTGATTCATTGTTCAGGCTCGGTAGGAAAAACATGACAGGCGTTTGAACCGATCATAGACGATCGGTTCAGGGCGCCGTGCAGCCTGAAGCAGATTGTTCAGACTTCGTTCAGCGCCGTACCGGACGTTTCTGCAGCTTGCGTTGCAGGGTGCGGCGGTGCATGCCAAGGGCGCGGGCGGTGGCGGAGATGTTGCCTTCGTGCTCGGTCAGCACACGCTGGATGTGCTCCCATTGCAGGCGATCCACCGACATGGGGTTTTCCGGCACCAGGGTATCGAGGTCGGCATGCTCGGAGAGCAAGGCGGCCAGCACGTCGTCGGCGTCGGCGGGTTTGCACAGGTAGTTGCAAGCGCCGCGCTTGATCGCCTCGACGGCGGTGGCGATGCTGGAGTAACCGGTGAGGATCACCACGCGCATTTCCGGGTCGAGCTCCAGCAGCTTGGGCAGCAGCACCAGGCCCGAGTCGCCGTCCATCTTCAGGTCGAGCGCGGCGTAGTCCGGCAAGTCGGCCTGGGCGATGGCCAGGCCTTCTTCGGCGGAGCCTGCGGTGCTGACACGGAAGCCGCGACGGCTCATGGCGCGTGCCATCACGCGGGTAAACGTGGCGTCGTCATCTACCAGCAACAGATGCGGCAGTTCTTCGCCTTCGACTTGGATCTCGTCACTCATCGATATCTCCTCGTGCGACACGGGGCAGGCGCAGCTCGGTGAGCGTGCCACCTTCCTCATGACTATAGAGCTTCACTGAGCCGCCCGCGCGGGTCACGCTGGCCTTGCTCAAAAACAGGCCGAGGCCGAAGCCTTTGCCCTTGGTGGTAAAGAAAGGTTTGCCGATCTGCTCGGCAATAGCCAGCGGCACACCGGCGCCGTGGTCGCGAATACTGATCGTAAGGTCGTCCACATCCCAATCCAGTTGCACTTCCAGGCCCTCGGGGCAGGCATCGGCAGCGTTGTTCAACAAGTTGAGCAAGGCCTGGGTCAAGTCCGGCGGCGGCGCCATGCGCGGCACACTGCCCTGGCCCAACAGGTGGAAACGGTAACTGGCTTCGGGGCGCATCAGGTGCCAGCGGTTCAGGGCTTCGTCGAGCCACTGGGTCACGTCCTGCATCTCCACCGCCAGGCGGCGATTGGCTTCGGCAGCACGCACCAGTTGCTGCAAGGTCTGCTTGCACTGCTTGACCTGTTCGCGCAGTACGCCGAGATCCTCTTGCAGCGCCGGGTCGTGATGGTCCTGGGTCATTTCGTTGAGCAGCACGCTCATGGTCGCCAGCGGCGTGCCCAGCTCATGGGCGGCACCCGCGGCCTGGGTGGCGACGGCCAGCAGTTGCTGGTCGCGCAGGCCCTCTTCGCGGCGGATGGCGCGCAACTCTTCCTGACGGCGCAGCTCTTCGGCCATGCGCGCAGCGAAGAAGGTGATGACCGCAGCGGACAACGCGAAGCTCAGCCACATCCCGTAGATCTGCAGGTTTTCCCGTGCAATGGGGAAGGTCTGCAAGGGGTAGAACTGCGCCAGCAACAGCGTGTACAGGGTCAGCGCGATGCCCGACAGCACCACCGAATAGCGCCACGGCAAGGTCACGGCGGCGATGGTCAGTGGCACCAGGTAATACGAAACGAACGGGTTGGTGGAACCGCCCGAGAAATAAAGCAACACACTGTGGATAAACAGGTCGCAGGCCAGTTGCAGCGCGTATTCGAGTTCGGTCACCGGCCAGGTGGTGCGCAGCCGGATCGCGGTGAACACACACAGCACGGTGGAAAAGCACAGGGTCACGCCCAATTGCAGCCACGGCAGAGGCAGCAGGTCGAACCAATAGGCGAGCCCGACGGAGCCGGCCTGCGCGGCCAGAACCAGGGTACGAATGAACGTCAGGCGCCAGAGGTTCTGGCGAGTGGCGGAAGTCAGTTTTACGGCGGCGAGCATGAGCTCTCCCGATGAGCGCTGCAGGCGGATCGGCAGGAGTATAAACGAAGCAGCACCGCCGACACGGCGTGTGTGGCTCTTTGACGCAGGGCGGGCAAATGACCGTTCGTCGGCAGCGCCCCAACCTGTAGCTAATGTGTAAACCCGAAGAACCCAACGTGACCGTCTACAGTCATACCGATACGACCCCCCTAAGGAGCTTCCATGTCTCGTTTCATTCGCAGTGCAGCCATCGTTACCCTCAGCGTCGGCAGCCTCGCCAGCCTTCAGGCCATGGCCGCCGATGAGCTGCATTACAACCAGATTGCCCTGCGCGCCGAGGTCAGCCAGGAGGTGGCCCGCGACAAGATGATCGTCACCCTGTACACCGAATCCCAGAACAGCGACCCGGCCAAGCTCGCTGCCGAAATCACTACCACCCTGAACAAGGCCCTCGACCAGGCCCGCGAAGTCAAAGGCGTGACCCTGCGCCAGGGCAGCCGCAACAGCTACCCGATCTACGACAACAAGAACCAGAAGATCACCGGCTGGCGTGAACGCGCCGCGTTGCGCTTGGAGAGCGCGGACTTCCCGGCGCTGTCCAAGCTCACCGGCGAACTGCTGAACACCTTGAAGATGGAAAACATGGATTTCACCATCGCCGACGCCACGCGCAAGTCCAGTGAAGATGCGCTGCTCAAGGAAGCGGTCACCGCATTCAAGGCACGCGCACAGTTGGCCACCGATGCGCTGGGCGGCAAGGGCTACAAGATCGTCAACCTGAACCTCAACACCAATGGTTACCCCATGCCTTACGCCCGTGCCGGGATGATGATGAAAGGTGCCCTGGCCGATTCGGCCCCTACCCCTGAAGTGGAAGCCGGCACCAGCCAGGTCAGCATGACCGCCGATGGCGTGATCGAAGTGCTGCAACAATAAAGTACTGACTGAAGCAAATGGGTTCCTGAAAACTCACTGAGTAGCGAACCCGTTCTCTGACAGATTGGCATCTGGCGCGGCCTTGAGGACGCGCCTTTTTTATCGGTGCAGCCGTAACTTCATAAATCAGAACACATGGCGCATTACACGCCTCTTCATTCTCCCCCCCTACCGCACGCTGAATACGCGCCTTTATCCGACGAAGTCATGCAATCAGCCGCCAGGTCTTTTCAGTAGATGTCAGCCGCAACCATGTGTAACGAGAACAAAGCCAAAAGCAGGAACGTCAGTACGATCATTTTCCACGCAAGTATCGAACACATAATCGCCAGGGAGGCTAATTTACGGAGATCGATACCGAATGATTACATCTGCCTCAAACACTCTTCCGACATCCATGCCAAATGGGCCTCGCACCTCACCAGAGCTCGCCACCCAGCCTTCCCGCAATAACACAGAACATGCACCCCGGCAAAAAAGCCCAAGGAGAAAACACCATCACCAAACACTGATCCCCGGCCTACCGTATAACCCAGGGGTGGATAAATACATCGCTAAAGCCACTGAAGGTTTTAAAACGCCGAGCCAAAGTACCGCTGAAATTATCAAGGCCGAGTTGAAAACACGGTGGCGCAAGGACATTGATCCTGATAACACGTTTATTGTCACGTTGAACTACGACCCCAAGCAGCCAAAACCCAGGGGTGGCAAAGTCTTAAACAAGATATCGCTGACCAAAGCCGCGTTACATAACGTACAGCGCGCCAATAAGAAAGACGAACACCAGACGGAGTCCGAAAAACAGCGGTCGACCCTGCACACCTGGCTCAACCGGATGGCGCCGTTGAACCCTTTGTCGGTGCTGGAGAATAAGATTGACCCGCTGGCGCAGCCGCAGAAGACCTACGAAGGCATCTTTGTCGGGGCGGCCCCCGGCCAGAGGGAGGTTTATGGCGCTACAAACCTGCTGCGCGAGACCCCAGCCGCCTTCCGGGAGATCGTGTGGAACACCGAACGGAGCAAACCCTACACCGACTTCCTGAATAGCTTTTGGCCTGCCCATCAAAGCAAATACGAACAAATGAGCAAAGCATCCCTGGTGGGTGCTGCCCTGCGGCAATTTGAGAACAACAGTTTGAAGGCAAGTGATACCGACCTGGTCATGCGCGCCGCCGGCCTGCCGTCGAATACCACTTGGGAGCGTCTGAAACTGGACGATCTGGCCCCCGCCACCCGCAAAGACCCCGATGTGGAAGTAGGGCTGTTGAGTATCAACGGCTTCAAGTCCACGGACTTGCTCTACATCACCGACAAGAAGCCCCAATTGGGTGACGACGGCACCCCCATCAACCGTACGTTGCTGTACATCCCGGGAAACTCCTCGCCGATTCATACGTTCGACAGCCACGCCCGGATGAAGACATGGCTGGCTGAACAGGCTGTCGACCCGGTCAAGCGTGAAGCGCTATCGATGCACTTCCGCTTGCGCGACCAAGCTGATCGTTTCTTCTCCGAAGGCGTCAATCAAACGTTGGTCGGTGTCAGCGGCTGGACCAAAAAAAATGCACCCGATGCCGGGCCTCTCGAACGGCTGAACGAATTCGATCCGCAACAATTCATCACCACCGAACCACTGTCCGGCGACCCGTTCGTGGTCATGACCCAGCGGCAGAAAGAACGCTCATACGCCGACGCCGAAACCGAGATCACCACGGACGGCGACGTCACCAAAGCCACCCTCCTGGAAGTGCTGGAGAACACCAGCAAAATCGCCTTGATGATGACCCCGCTGGCCATGGTCATGCCAGAAGTGGCGATAGGGCTGGAGGTGTTTTACGCTGCCGCCGGCGCAGTGGAGGCCGGGGTTGGCGCCGACGACCTCAAGCATGGCAAGCAAGGCGGCGCAGACCATATTGTGTTCGGTGTGCTGAATGCACTGCCTAGCGTCGTCCATGGCGCCAGCAAACTAGTCACCGGTGCCGCCGAGGGCGAAGTCGTCGCAGCGAATGCCGCAGAAGAACTATCGCCACCCTCACGCGAAATCCCGGAAAAGCCCGTCGACATCAAGCCCCGCGCCGAGGAAAACGTTGCCAACCGTCTCCGCCCGTCCCAGGCCGCCGATATCAGCGCCTATGCAATCCCGGATGGCGAACGCGTTATTGAAGGCTTGCAGGCAAATGCAAAAGGCATGCATCAGCTTAAAGATGCTTCCGGCGTAGACCGGTGGTTCATCCGCTACACCGACGCTACGGGTATGCCCAAGGTCTACGAGATCAGAAGCGACTTCAAACTGCGCGACGACTACGTTCAGATCATCGACCCACAAACCCGCAAGCCGGTGATGACCGTGCATTCCACCGGCGATGGTGAGTGGGCACCGGGTATCGGCCCAGGAGGTGCCCGCGAGTGGCCATGGAAAAAAAAGATCCCAGCACCGACCCAGGATGAAGTCCTGAACAAAGTCCCCAGCGTTTCGAGTCAGTTTGTTGAAGTAGATGGCACCCAGATGGCAGGGGCAAAAATCTTTGACAAGTACGTCAATGCCGACACAAAAACCAACTTCACTTTTTCCAGTGAGCACTATGAACAAGGTAGCGAGATCAAGCGTAGGCTGAAGATCGATTGGGCGGCCAATGACGGCGTGTATTCGGTGTCAGACTCCGAAAGGGCAATCCCGTCAGAGTTCGGGGCCGGCGAGTACGCGCCGAACTTCATCAAAGACCTGCACCGTAGCCCCTACACGCTGCGCGTTGGCGCAAACGAAATTGAAATGGACTTCAACAAACTCAAGGCCAGCTTTGAAAATCCACCTGCAAACCTGGAGGACAGCTTCCTGCGAGACAACCTCGCCAAATTTGAACAAGCAGTGCCCGATCCAGAACTGCGCGCGCGGATTTCCGAAGTTGCCCACCAGGGAGCAGCAGCGTCCACGTGGCAGGAGCTGGGTCCCCCCCTGCTCAAGGACAACTACTTGACCAGTGCGGGTGACCGTCACTTTCTCATCGACTACAACCCGGCGGCCGGAGACGCCGACGTCACGATCTCTGCCAAGTGGAAGCTGACTGATACAGACTCCGCTGAGCTCGAGCCCATCAAGGATATGGACATCTCATCGACGCGCACTTTCAAGATCCGCAAGAGCAGCGGGGCAGAAGGTGATCGATTCAAAATTGAAGGTCCCTCGAATTCCCGCCTGCAACTGTCGGTAGGGTAATAACGATAGAACGTTCTCGACTGACCTGAAAAGCCTGAACGGCGGTAACCTCGGTGACCGCCGTTTTTTGTCTGGGCAACTTTGTATGCCTGCCACTTCAGGAGTCTCCATGGAAAGAATCACCTTAAAACCACTGCTGCTCGCTGCTGGCCTGCTGGCCTTTATGCCGCTGGCACAGGCCGCCAGCACGTTAGTCTACTGCTCCGAAGCCAGCCCCGCCGGTTTCGATCCCAGCCAGTACACCAGCGGCACCGATTTTGATGCCTCGGCGGAAACCGTGTTCAACCGCCTGACCCAGTTCAAGCGCGGCGGCACCGAAGTCGAGCCCGGCCTGGCGACCCGTTGGGAGGTGTCCAAAGACGGCCTGACCTACACCTTCCACCTGCGCGATGGCGTCAAGTTCCACACCACCGATTTCTTCACGCCTTCCCGCGACTTCAACGCCGATGACGTGCTGTTCACCTTCAACCGCTTGCTGGACGCCGACAGCCCGTTTCGCAAGGCTTACCCCTCCGAGTCACCGTACTTCACCGACATGGGCCTGAACACCACGATCAAGAGCGTCGACAAACTCGACGAGCACACCGTGCGCTTCAACCTGAACAATGTCGACGCCGCCTTCGTACAAAACCTGGCGATGAGTTTCGCCTCGGTGCAGTCCGCCGAGTACGCGGCTCAATTGCTGAAGGAAGGCAAGGCCGAAGACATCAACCAGAAGCCGGTAGGCACCGGGCCGTTTGTGTTCAAGCGCTACCAGAAGGACTCGCAGATTCGCTATGTGGCCAACAAGCACTATTGGAAGCCCGAGGATGTGAAGCTCGACAACCTGGTATTCGCCATCACCCCGGATGCCGCGTCACGCCTGCAGAAACTCAAGGCCGGCGAATGCCAGGTCAGTGGCTATCCGCGCCCCGCCGACATCGAGGTGATGAAACAGGACCCCAACCTGCGCGTGCTACAGCAAGCCGGTTTCAACCTGGGCTTCCTGGCCTACAACGTGACCCACCCGCCGCTGGACCAGCTCAAGGTGCGCCAGGCCCTGGACATGGCTATCGACAAACCCGCGATCATCAAGGCCGTTTACCAAAGCGCCGGACAATTGGCGCAGAACGCCTTGCCACCGGCGCAGTGGTCTTATGACCCGACCATCAAGGACGCCCCCTACGATCCGACCAAGGCTCGGGCGCTACTAAAAGAAGCAGGGGTTGCACCAGGTACGACCATCAACCTGTGGGCCATGACCGTGCAACGGGCTTCCAACCCGAATGCGCGCATGTCGGCGCAAATGATCCAGCAGGACTGGGACAAGATCGGCATCAAGGCCAACATCGTCAGTTATGAATGGGGCGAATACATCAAGCGCGCCAAGAATGGTGAGCACGATGCGATGATTTACGGCTGGACCGGCGACAACGGCGACCCGGATAACTGGCTCGGCGTGCTCTACAGTTGTGCTGCGGTCAAGGGCAGCAACTACGCCAAATGGTGTAACCCGGGCTACGACAAACTTGTCCAGCAAGCCAAACTCAGCAGCGATCGCGAGCAGCGCATAAAGTGGTATCAGCAGGCACAAAAAATCCTTAAGGAACAAGTACCTATAACGCCTATTGCAAACTCGACGGTTTTCCAACCCCTGCGAAAAGAAGTGCGAGACTTCAAGATCAGCCCGTTTGGATTGACGCCTTTCTACGGCGTGAGTCTAGATAAGTAACAGCCACGCCCCAACCGGGTGCGCCAGGCGCGCCATATGGGTCTTTTTGGTGCGTCTTGCGCACCGAAAAAACCCTCTAAACATGCTCATTTGTGTCAAAACTTTCATAATTGCGACATTCGTGTACGTTCGTACCACTCTTTGCCGCTTGCAACCGTTCAGCATCTTGCAATGGGTATGGCCCCTGCATAAGTATCCGCAGGCCGACTCACGAGGTCGCCCTCACCACCAAAAATGACAACAAATCATGAGGCCAACATGCTTAAACACGCAGTCCTTCCGTTATTAGTGAGCGCTGGCCTTATGGCCGCCGCCCCCTTTGCCCATGCGGCAACTAACCTGGTGTTCTGCTCCGAAGGGAGCCCGGCCGGTTTCGATCCTGGCCAGTACACCACCGGAACAGACTTCGATGCTTCGGCCGAAACCATGTTCAACCGCCTGAGCCAGTTCGAACGCGGCGGCACCGCTGTGATTCCTGGCCTGGCCACCAGCTGGGACGTGTCCCCGGATGGCCTGACGTATACCTTCCATTTGCGCGAAGGCGTCAAGTTCCACACCACCCCGTACTTCAAGCCCACTCGTGAATTCTCGGCTGACGACGTACTGTTCACCTTCAACCGGATGATCAATAAAGACGATCCATTCCGTAAAGCCTACCCCACCGAGTTCCCGTACTTCACGGACATGGGGATGGACACCAACATCAAGAACATCGAGAAAATCGATGACCACACCGTCAAGTTCACCCTTGGCACCGTGGACGCCGCTTTTATCCAAAACCTGGCGATGAGCTTCGCGTCGATCCAGTCGGCTGAATACGCCGCCCAACTGTTGAAGGAAGGCAAAGCCCCGGACATCAACCAGAAGCCGATCGGCACTGGGCCCTTTGTATTCCAGCGCTACCAGAAAGACTCGCAGATCCGCTTTGTGGCCAACAAACAGTACTGGGACCCGAGCAAGGTCAAGCTGGACCAACTGATTTTCGCCATCAACACCGACGCCTCGGTGCGCGTGCAAAAGCTCAAGGCCGGGGAATGCCAGGTCACCCTGCATCCGCGTCCGGCCGATGTCGACGCCCTCAAGGCCGACCCGAACCTGAAACTGCTGACCAAGCCCGGTTTCAACCTCGGCTACATCGCCTACAACGTGCGCCACAAGCCGTTCGACCAGCTTGAAGTGCGCCAGGCGCTGGACATGGCAGTGAACAAGCAGAGCATCCTCAATGCCGTGTACCAGGGCGCGGGGCAATTGGCAGTCAACGCCATGCCGCCGACCCAGTGGTCCTACGACGACAGCATCAAGGACGCCGCCTACAACCCGGAAAAAGCCAAGGAACTGCTCAAGGCCGCCGGCGTGAAGGAAGGCACCGAGATCACCCTGTGGGCGATGCCGGTGCAGCGGCCGTACAACCCCAACGCCAAGCTGATGGCCGAGATGCTGCAAAGCGACTGGGCGAAGATCGGCCTCAAGGTCAAGATCGTCAGCTACGAGTGGGGCGAATACATCAAGCGCACCAAGAACGGTGAGCACGATATCAGCCTGATCGGCTGGACCGGCGACAACGGGGACCCGGACAACTGGCTGGGCACTCTCTACAGCTGCGACGCCATCGGCGGGAACAACTACTCCATGTGGTGTGACCCGGCGTACGACAAGCTGATCAAGCAAGCCAAGGTCGTCACCGACCGCGAACAAAGGACTGTTCTGTACAAACAGGCGCAGCAACTGCTTAAAGCGCAGGTGCCTATCACGCCCGTCGCCCACTCGACGGTCAACCAGCCGTTAAGCGCCAAAGTCGAAGGTTTCAAAGTGAGCCCCTTCGGCCGCAACGTGTTCTCAGGCGTCAGTATCACCCCCTAAAAAAATAACCGGATTTGCAGAGAGCGAAGTTGGCTCTCTCGCAAACGTGCAGCCTTGTTTTGGGAATTTTCCTACAGCAAACGTTTGCAATAGCTTGATCGAGTTACACACCCAATAGCCGGTTCACCTAAAAAGACCGGCATAAAAAAGAGAACCAAAGGAGCTTCACCCATGAAACTGAGCAGCAAAGCGCTTCTGGCCTTGGCCATCAGCAGCATCACGGCCACCGCCTATGCGGACACTCAGAGCCAGGACTTCGTGCCTACCACCCTGGCCGGCACCAGCGCGCAAAGCGAAGCCAAAGGCTTTATCGACGGTCAAAGCCTGGGTGGTACCACTCGCAACTGGTTCTCCAGCGAGAAGAAATTCCGCGGCCAGCGCTTTACCTATGAGAAGCACGGTCAGGCACGCACTGACGCCAACCGCACGAACTGGGTACAAGGCACCATCCTCAACTACTCCTCGGGCTTCACCCAAGGCACCGTGGGCGTGGCCACCGAAGTGGCGGCCTACAACGCTGTAGTCCTGGACCGTAGCAAGCGTGATATCAAGGGCGGTTCCAACCGTACCCTGGCTGACTCCGACGGTGATGCAGTAGGCCAATGGAGCAAACTGGGCTTGGCTAACGTCAAGTTCCGCGTGTCGAACACCACCTTGACCGCCGGTCGCCAGAACTTCAGCAGCGGAATCGTCGACACTATCGGCAACCGTGCCCTGCCTTCGAGCTTCGAAGGTGTGAGTTTCAACAGTGAAGAGTTCAGCAACCTGTCGTTCCAGGGCGGCATCTTCGATCGCGTTTCGCCGCGTACCGAACAAAGCCTGTCGAAATTCCGTTCCGAGTACGGCAATGGCCAGGAAACCGACAAGGTCAAAACCCTGGGCTTCAACTACCAGCCGTTCAAAAGCCTGAAAACCAGCGTGTTCGCCGCCAACGTTGAAGACTTCTGGAACCAGTACTACTTCGGCGCTACCCACGAACTGGGTGATGCACAGACCCTGGCACTGACCACCGGCCTGAACTACTACAAAACCACCGACACCGGCAGCAAGAAGATGGGCAACATCGACAACGACACTTACTCGTTGTCCCTGGGGCTGACCCACCAGGCTCACAGCCTGACCTTCTCGTACCAGGAAGTTAACGGTGACGAGTACTTCGACTACCTGCACGAAACCAACGGCATCTACCTGGCCAACTCCCTGACCTCGGACTTCAACAGCCCGAACGAGAAGTCCTTCCAGGTCGCCTACGCCATCAACATGGCCGAATACGGCGTGCCAGGCCTGAAGTTCAACGTCTACTCGGCGCGCGGCTGGGGCATCGACGGTACTCACTACAACGGTACCGCCTACGGTGAAGCCGGCGCTTCGCGTAGCGACCTGCGCCTGATGGACGGCGAGAAACACCAGGAATACGGCGTTGGCACGTCCTACGCGATTCAGAGCGGCCCACTCAAGGCCACCACCATCCGTGGCACCTACGTGACTCACCGCGCCAGCGCGCAACAAGCTGATGGCAACATCAAAGAGTTCCGCCTGGTCACCACCATCCCGTTCAACATCCTTTAATTAGCGCCAGGTAGACGGCGGGCTCAATCCGAGCCCGCCGTCTACGCTTGTCTGGTCCCATCGATTGCAGAGGGCTCCGAATGAAAATGCTCCCGCTACAAGCCGCTATTGCCGCTGCGCTGTTGAGCGTTGCGATCGGCGTTTCGGCCAAACCGCTGGTGGTCTGCACCGAAGCCAGCCCGGAAGGTTTCGACCCGGTCCTGTACACCACCGCCGTCACAGCTGACGCCGCCGCTGAAACCATGTTCAACCGCCTGGTGGACTTCAAGCCCGGCACCACCGAAGTGATTCCCGCACTGGCCAAGGCCCTGCCGGAGATCAGCGCCGATGGCCTGACCTACACCTTCCACCTGCGTGACGACATCAAGTTCCACACCACCGACTACTTCAAACCCACGCGCAACCTGAACGCCGACGACGTGCTTTGGAGCTTCCAGCGCCAACTGGACCCGAAACACCCGTGGCACACCAAGTCCAACGTGGGCTACCCCTACTTCGAAAGCATGGGCTTCAAGGAACTGCTCAAGAGCGTCGAGAAGACTGACGACCACACCGTGGTCTTCACCCTGACCCGCCCTGAAGCACCGTTCCTGGCCGACCTGGCCATGGCGTTTTCCTCGATTCACTCTGCCGAATACGCCGACCAGTTGCTCAAGTCCGGCAAGACCGATGACCTCAATGCCAAGCCCATCGGCACCGGCCCGTTCATCTTCACCCGCTACGCCAAGGACGCCCAGGTGCGTTTCAAGGCCAACCCGGACTACTTCCGTGGCAAGCCGCCGGCCGACCCGCTGATCCTGGCGATCACCACCGACAACAACGTGCGCCTGCAGAAGCTCAAGGCCAACGAATGCCAGATCGCGCTGTATCCGAAGCCGGATGACATCCCAAGCATCAAGAAAGACCCGAACCTGAAGATCGATGGTCTGGCAGCGATGACCACCAGCTACACTGCCTTGAACACCACCCACAAATACATGAGCGACGCGCGGGTACGCCACGCGATCAACATCGCGTTCGACAAGGCCGGCTATACGAAAGCACTGTTTGGCGAAGGTAACGCAGTCGTGGGCACCGGCCCGTATCCGCCAACACTGCTGGGCTTCAGCGACAAGTTGAAAAACCCGCCACGTGACCTGGACAAGGCTCGTGCCCTGCTCAAGGAAGCCGGCGTGCCGGAGGGTACCGAGTTCACCCTGTTCACTCGCGCCAACGGCGGCCCGACCAACCCCAACCCAATGATGGGCGCCCAGCGTATGCAGGCGGATCTGGCCCAGGTTGGCCTGAAGGTCAACATCAAGGTCATGGAGTGGGGCGAAATGCTCAAGCGCGCCAAAGCCGGTGAGCACGACATGGTTTCCGCAGGCTGGGTAGGTGATAACGGCGACCCGGATAACTTCCTTACGCCCAACCTGAGTTGCGATGCGGCCAAGAACGGCGAAAACTACGCCCGTTGGTGCAATAAAGAATTTCAGGACCTGATCGACAAGGCGCGTGCCCTCACTGAACCCGCCCAGCGCGCTGCACTCTATGAACAGGCACAGGACGTTTTCGACAAGGACCAACCATGGCTTCCCATGGCTTACCCGAAACTGTTCACCGCCATGCGCAAAAACGTAGAAGGCTTTACCCAAAGCCCTCTAGGTACCAATAACTTCGCCACCACCCAGGTGAAGTAAATAAGAAAAACGCTCGGCACCGTCGACCTTGACGGTGCCGGACTTGCCTAACCGGCTGATTGAGGTACACCACAAGATGTTTAGTTTTATTGCCCGCCGATTGGGGTTATTGATCCCCACGTTTTTCGGCATCACGTTGCTGACATTTGCGTTGATTCGCATGATCCCCGGCGACCCCGTCGAAGTCATGATGGGCGAGCGACGCGTCGACCCCGAGATGCACGCACAGGCAATGGAACGCCTCGGCCTTAACAAGCCGCTGTATGCGCAATACCTGGACTATGTGGGCAAGCTCGCCCATGGCGACCTTGGCGAATCGCTGCGCACGCGGACCAGCGTGTGGACCGAGTTCACCGCCCTCTTCCCGGCGACCCTGGAACTGTCCATGGCCGCCCTGTTGTTCGCCGGCATCCTGGGCCTGTTGGCCGGGGTGATCGCGGCCCTGAAGCGAGGATCCCTGTTCGACCATGGGGTGATGGGCATCTCCCTGGCGGGATATTCGATGCCGATCTTCTGGTGGGGCCTGATCCTGATCATGTTCTTCTCGGTAAGCCTGGGCTGGACCCCGGTTTCCGGGCGTATCGACCTGCTCTACGACATCGAGCCGCGCACCGGCTTCATGCTGATCGACACCCTGCTGGCTGACGAGCCGGACGCCTTCTGGGATGCGCTGCACCACCTGATCCTGCCGGCCATCGTGCTCGGCACCATCCCTTTGGCGGTGATCGCGCGGATGACCCGTTCGTCGATGCTCGAAGTGCTGCGCGAAGACTACATCCGTACCGCCAAGGCCAAAGGCCTGTCGCCTGCACGCGTGGTGTTCGTCCACGGCCTGCGTAACGCGCTGATCCCGGTGCTGACCGTGGTTGGCCTGCAAGTCGGCACCCTGCTGGCCGGTGCGGTTTTGACCGAAACCATCTTCTCGTGGCCCGGCATCGGCAAATGGCTGATCGAAGCCATTGGCGCGCGGGACTACCCGGTGGTGCAAAACGGCATCCTGCTGATCGCCTGCCTGGTGATCCTGGTGAACTTCGTGGTGGATATCCTCTACGGCTTCGCCAACCCACGCATCCGTCACCAGCGCTGAGATCATGACCATGACCACACCTACTCCCGTGTCAGCAGTCGATCAAAGCCTGCTGTATCCGTCCCCGTACAAAGAATTCTGGCAAGCCTTCTCCAAGAACAAAGGCGCGGTCGCCGGCCTGCTGTTCATGTTGCTGATCGTGTTCTGCGCGCTCTTCGCCCCTTGGGTGGCGCCGCATAACCCGAGCGAGCAGTACCGCGACTTCCTGCTGACCCCGCCGTCATGGCTGGAAGGCGGGCAGATCCAGTTCCTGCTCGGCACCGACGAACTGGGCCGTGACTTGCTCTCGCGCCTGATCCAGGGTTCGCGCCTGTCGCTGCTGATCGGCTTGTCGTCGGTGGTGATGTCGCTGATCCCGGGCATCCTGCTGGGTCTGTTCGCCGGGTTCTTCCCGCGCCTGCTGGGCCCGACCATCATGCGCCTGATGGACATCATGCTGGCCCTGCCGTCCCTGCTGCTGGCGGTTGCCATTGTCGCGATCCTCGGCCCTGGCCTGATCAACACCGTGATCGCCATTGCGATCGTGTCCTTGCCGTCCTATGTCCGCCTGACCCGTGCTGCGGTGATGGGCGAACTGAACCGCGACTACGTGACCGCCGCACGCCTGGCCGGTGCCGGCCTGCCACGCCTGATGTTCATCACCGTGCTGCCTAACTGCATGGCACCGCTGATCGTACAGGCCACCCTGAGTTTCTCCTCGGCGATCCTCGATGCCGCGGCCCTGGGCTTCCTCGGCCTTGGCGTACAACCGCCAACCCCGGAGTGGGGCACCATGCTGGCTTCGGCCCGTGACTACATCGAACGCGCCTGGTGGGTGGTGAGCCTGCCTGGCTTGACCATTTTGCTCAGCGTGCTGGCAATCAACTTGATGGGTGACGGCCTGCGCGATGCGCTGGACCCGAAACTCAAGAACGCCGCCTGAGGAGATTCCCATGTCACTGTTAGAAATCAAGAATCTCAACGTGCGCTTCGGCGACAAGACCGCCGTGCCGGTGGTCGATGGCCTCGACATCAGTGTCGACAAAGGCGAAGTACTGGCAATCGTTGGTGAGTCTGGCTCGGGTAAATCCGTGACCATGATGGCGCTGATGGGCCTGATCGAGCACCCCGGCATCGTCACTGCCGACGCCCTGAACTTCGACGGCAAGGACATGCTCAAGCTGAGCAACCGCCAGCGCCGCCAAATCGTCGGCAAAGACCTGGCAATGGTATTCCAGGACCCGATGACCGCGCTGAACCCCAGCTACACCGTGGGTTTCCAGATTGAAGAAGTGCTGCGCCTGCACTTGAAAATGTCCGGCAAGCAAGCACGCAAGCGCGCTATTGAGCTGTTGGAAAAGGTTGAGATCCCAGGCGCTGCCAGCCGGATGGACGCCTACCCGCACCAACTGTCCGGCGGTATGAGCCAGCGTGTGGCCATCGCCATGGCGATTGCCGGCGAGCCCAAGTTGCTGATCGCCGACGAACCGACCACCGCATTGGACGTGACCATCCAGGCGCAGATCATGGACCTGCTGCTGGCGTTGCAGAAAGAGCAGAACATGGGCCTGGTGCTGATCACCCACGACCTCGCCGTCGTGGCGGAAACCGCCCAGCGTGTGTGTGTGATGTACGCCGGCCAGGCGGTGGAAGTCGGCCAGGTGCCGCAACTGTTCGACATCCCGGCACACCCCTACAGCGAAGCGCTGCTCAAGGCGATCCCCGAGCACAGCCTCGGCGCCACGCGCCTGGCCACGCTGCCGGGTATCGTGCCCGGCCGCTATGACCGCCCGCAGGGTTGCCTGCTGTCGCCGCGCTGCCCGTACGTGCAGGAAAGCTGCCGCCAGACCCGCCCAGGTCTTGACCCTAAATCCAACAGCCTAGCGCGCTGCTTCTACCCCTTGAACCAGGAGGTGGCGTAATGGCCGTCGTTCTTACCGCCCGCGACCTGACCCGTCACTACGAAGTGTCCCGTGGCCTGTTCAAGGGCCACGCACTGGTACGCGCGCTCAATGGTGTGTCGTTCGAGCTGGAAGCCGGCAAGACCCTTGCGGTCGTGGGCGAATCCGGTTGCGGCAAATCCACCCTGGCCCGCGCGCTGACGCTGATTGAGGAACCGTCCTCGGGGTCCCTGAAAATCGCCGGCCAGGAAGTCGCCGGCGCCGACAAGGCCCAGCGCAAGCAATTGCGCAAAGACGTGCAGATGGTGTTCCAGAGCCCGTACGCCTCGTTGAACCCCCGCCAGAAGGTCGGTGATCAACTGGGCGAGCCGCTGCTGATCAACACCCACCTGTCCGCCGCCGAACGTCGCGAAAAAGTCCAGGCGATGATGAAGCAGGTGGGCCTGCGCCCTGAGCATTACCAGCGCTACCCGCACATGTTCTCCGGTGGCCAGCGCCAGCGCATCGCCCTGGCCCGCGCCATGATGCTGCAACCCAAAGTGCTGGTGGCGGATGAGCCGACCTCCGCACTGGACGTATCGATCCAGGCCCAGGTGCTCAACCTGTTCATGGATTTGCAGCAGGAATTCAACACCGCCTATGTGTTCATCTCCCACAACCTGGCGGTGGTGCAGCACGTGGCCGATGACGTGATGGTGATGTACCTCGGCCGCCCGGTGGAAGTGGGCCCCAAGGAAGACATCTACGCCCGGCCTCTGCACCCTTACACCCAGGCGCTGCTGTCGGCCACCCCGACCATCCACCCGGACCCGAACAAGCCGAAGATCAAGATCGTTGGCGAGCTGCCTAACCCGCTGAATCCGCCGCCTGGCTGCGCTTTCCACAAGCGCTGCCCGTACGCGACCGAGCGTTGCAGCAGTGAGGAGCCGCTGTTGCGGCCGTTGGATAACCGTCAGGTGGCATGCCACTACGCGGAGCAATTCGTGGCCTGAAGCAGCCCCACCCTCTTGTAGGAGCGAGCTTGCTCGCGAAGATCGTCAACGATAACGCAGCCTTTTCAGGTTTATCGTGGCGCTCTCCGTTTTTTCGCGAGCAAGCTCGCTCCTACAGAGGTTGGGGGCTAACGCGTTCTACAGCCCCTCCCGTCAGGTTGCGCATCAACCGGGCGGGAGGGGCTTTTTTTTTGCCAGGTCTACGTCTGGCTATCGCCTTCATCATCCGGGTTGTCATCGTCCGGCTCGTCGGTGGTGGAGTCGTCATCGTCCTTGCTGCCACCTTGGCCCTCGTCGCCTGGCTCCGCTTCGGACTTGGCCAGTTGCAGGACCTTGCCATGCCCACTCTGCGCCGCAGACACTGCCGCCCCACTCTGCACCGGGTTATGTGCCCAGGCCGTCGACATTCCCAACGACAACAGCACCAGTACCTTCAGCAACAACACTAAGCGTTGAACAATATTCATGGTTGATTCCGTCCGGTCAGTAGGTGAATCGCGCACGGCGGCCGTTTAGTACCGCCAGCGTTGACGCTAGTCCCGATGCCGGATTCTTGCCAATCCCCTGCCTGGTCGAAAGCAAAAATGTGAAAGGGGGCTTGCCCCCGATGGCGGAGTGCCAGCCCCCAATGTACGGGCTGACACACTGCTATCGGGGGCAAGCCCCCTCCCACATTCTGTTTGGCGACGCTCAGGAATTAATGGTGCTCGCGGGTCGCGCGGAATTTCACATCCGGCCAACGCGTCTCCATAAATACCAGGAATCTATAAGGGTTCGGGTTCGAAACGAGTGGCTTGATAGATAAAGGGCATTGAACACATTGCCAATGTAGCTGTTACCACCCAAATGCTATGCCCACCGAACAAACCGTAAATTTGTCCGCCCAATGCCGGACCAAAAACGGCACTGGCACTCCAGCAAACAGAAAAAAGACCGAAGTAATGCCCGCTTTTACCAGATTGCGCAAACTGCATAACAAGTACGCTGAGGGTCGGCAAAAACAGAATTTCGCCAAGCGTCCAAAGTGCAGTTGATATAAAAACATAAAATGGGTGAGAGCCAAAAGGCAACATACTTAGCCCAACAGCAAGCAGCAGACTGCCGGTTAAAATCTGGCGACGAGCCCCCCAGCGCTCAGTCCAGTGAGAAATTGGAATTTGCAGCACCACAATCAATCCAGCATTCAATGCAAATTGCCATCCTATAAAGTCCGCACCGAGGTGATAGTAGTCAATCAAGTAATTCCCAAGCATGCTGTAGATCGGTTCAAAGGCAAGTCCAAGTAAAACGCTGGCCGCCAATAGCCAGAGAAAAGATCGGTCTCTGTAGGGCTTTTGGGAAGTTTTATTGAAGTCGTCTGGAACACACGGCACTTCTACAGCTCTATGTAAAATCGAATAGGCAAACCACAGAAGCCCAGAAAACATCACCGCAGCACTGACAAAAAACAACCATCGAAAGTCGATTTGTGCTAATGCACCGCCCATCACCCCTGCAACCGCCATTCCTAAATTCGCTGCGACGCGATTCAATGCCTGGGCCCGAGGCCTTTCCATCACGTCACAATATTCCATAATTAAACGTTGGTGCAGCGTTCGAATGGCCCCATCAAATACACCGCCTAATACCAGAAGCCCAGCAAGCACATACAAATTCGTACTAAGCCCCAAGAGAACCAGTACGATGCCACATCCGAATAAAAGTATTAGAGTAAGTTTTGCGCAAGGGACATGATCACTTAATAAGCCCCCACCCAACGAACCTACTAAAAGGCCGACACCATAACCCGACAACAACCAGCCGACCCATTCAATATGGCAAACCCAGAATTTGACGGAGATACAGCGCCATAAACAGCTTGACCATGGCGCTCACTCGATTAATAAAAATCAGTGATGCAAGCACCCAAGCCACTTGACTGAAATAAGGGTTAAGTCGAGAGGCAAAGAAATTAAACCTAACCATATAGCGAATCCAAATCCCGAAACACCGCCCCATCTATTCCTCTTGACTCGAACGGAATATCTAAGCGCGCAACATTATTTGCATCGTAAAAATATAGCGCCTTTAACGACTTACACCCAGCCTCTATTAACAGAGGGTTATTTATTAAAAAATACCTGACTGAGGGGCTAAGTGCTGCCATCCGAATAAGCAAACGCCAATCACCGAAATTATTTTCCGGAATAACAGCTTTCGTACCAAACCGTTTCTTATATTGAAACGTCCCCTTAGTCAGAAATGGCTCGCACCCCTGAAAATCAACATAGTCAATAGCTGAATTATTCGCCGCCCACTCTATAATTGAGTGATAAACAAAGTTTTGAGAGCCGTTAACTCGATAAGTACCGCTCCCATTTTTAACTCCGATTAGCCGCGCATTTAGTATCCGACCAGACTTATCAATTTGCGAAACGCTTCCCGCGACCCACTCCTTGGCATCGTATATCCGAAACAACACACCTTGTTTGAACAAGCGAGCGTATGCTTCTTTTTCCTCGACGCTACGCGCCAGATCTCCATAGTGACTCTTCATCGTTGGCAAATGCATCGAGTGATAAAACTCAAAAAAATCATGATCTTCAAACGAAACATTGTAATGAAATCCCTGAGCGACACATTGCTCTCGCCGCTTACCCTCTCTTTTAGACAGCTGGCTCTTTATGTCATCCCAGGGTCCAGACACATCAACCGCCTGATGGATACGACTTACCCCCACAACATCACCGTCCAGCGCAAAGTGGCTAATGATCGTCTTAGGGGCCATTAGACATAACATCTCGCTTTTGACTATTTGCAGAAAGCATTCAAGCTCTCTCCATTCAAAAGCGCCTTGGCGGACTACAGATGAGCGTTCGAAAAAACGCTCTTCTATAAACGGCGCAATATAGACCAAACCCTCTCTGACACCCACATATGTAATTTCAGCCTCTTCACCTAATATAGAGTACCCTTTGACAACGCGAAAATGGCATAACTTATCTACCGACATACTCACAACCCAACTTTATGATTAACGCTAGCGAAAAAACGCCAGCATTTCTTCAGCAGTGTTTATATAAGTCAAACCATTTGCAGGGATGCGTTTATAATCCTGACATGAGTAGGAGCCAGAAGCATGTATGGTACATCCGTTACTCGGCGTTAATAATTCACGATCAATTGCATTCAAACACCCGCAGAGCGCCATGACTAATGACCACTCCTTGAGATCCCGAGGGTCTGAGGGTAGCTTCACCGGCGTATTCGCTAATAATTGCACGCACTCGCTATAACGCTGCAAGCATTCATGAAGAGATACAACAATACCTGAACCGCCGCCTTCTCTTATTGCTGCAGTCATCTCATCAGCAGTAGTAGGCTGATGTGTATAAAAAGTTGGTTCAAGGACCTCACTTGGACTCCAAGTCGTAGCAGGAAAATGTGGGGATGCTGATTGCCCCCATAGTCCGCCGACCAAACGTGAATAGTGAGGCGTAGACGTTCCGGAAAAATCACCATCCAGCATGTGGAGTACCATGTCACTTGTAGCCAAATGCTGGACCAATAGAAATGATGGCGATGCTACAGCGTGGTTGTTTTCCCTTAAAAATTTTACGCCTGACAAATAGCCTAAGAGTCCATATGCGCTTGAGACTGCATGCACATGTATTGTTTTTCTGCCCACATCCCAGGCGTCTCCGTATTCGAAGTCAAAAAACGCTCGGGTTTGGTCAGAAAAGCGGTAGTTTTCAAGGCGTAGCGAATGCCATAACTTTAGGTCGCTGATCCCCGCCCTAGAAAACGCCTCCTTAAAACCCTGACCGATCACCTTCACTCGTTCTGGCGAGTCCGTATCTAGCACGAAAATTGGATTTAGAGCACGAAGCCTAGGGTTGTCATATAGTTCTGTAGACCTAAGCTTTTCGACAGTTTGGGCTGGGGTCAGTGTAATAATCCTCAGTTGTGTTTCATCAACCAATTTTGCTTGCAGGGCACGCAGTACAGCGTCGCGCAATGCTATTGCCTTATTTCCCGAGGAAGGTGAAAACAGTAAAATCCTCTCCCCTGTTTTCTGGATATGACAGATAGCGCGAGCAACTATCAGAGTCGATGCAAGTGTTTTCGTTGTTTGTGTATTTGGATTTCCTCTCAGATCAAGCAAGCGTAGTGGTACGTCCCTATACTCTCCAAGCTCAAAAAACTGCGCTGTCGCTACTGAAAGAAATTGGCGCATAGGCTCATTTAATAACGGCAGTTCCATTGACGGTTCGAACCCGCCATTAGAACTAGGCGGTTCAAAACCGGCAGAACTTTGTGAAAGTAAATCGTAGTAGCGTTCTAAAATAGCGACCCTTTCATTGACTCTTCCTTCCACGCTTCTTAACGCCGCTGCCGGATTAGCATTATCCATCTGTAGTTACTCCATAAAATAGGGTAGCGCGACATAGAAGCTAGACGTAGGAAAAACCCTTGTCATCATGAAAATCAAGACGAACAAAGAAATAGAATAAAGCTACTTATATGAAGGAATTGAACTACTGCTTTATAAGAAAAAAACCACAGATAAATATTTAGAAAGCCACTATAGGCACTCATCGGGAAGTCCCACAAAAAAGGGCGAAGCCATCACAGCTTCGCCCTTCTCCTTACCGCTCAGACCTTAATGGTGCTCGCGAGTAGCCCGGAATTTCACATCCGGCCAACGCTCTTCCATCAGCGCCAGGTTGACCCGTGTCGGCGCCAGGTAGGTCAAGTGACCGCCGCCGTCGACCGCAAGGTTTTCCACAGCCTTGTTGGAGAACTCTTCCAGCTTCTTCTTATCGCTGCAATCGATCCAGCGCGCGGAGTACACGGTGATTGGCTCGTAGGAGCACTCAACCTTGTATTCCTCTTTCAAGCGGCTGGCGACCACATCGAACTGCAGCACGCCCACAGCGCCGAGGATGATGTCGTTGCTGCGCTCGGGGAAGAACACTTGGGTCGCGCCCTCTTCCGCCAATTGCTGCAAGCCTTGGCGCAACTGCTTAGATTTCAGCGGGTCGCGCAGGCGCACACGGCGGAACAGTTCCGGGGCGAAGTGCGGGATGCCGGTGAAGCCCAGCGTTTCGCCTTCGGTGAAGGTGTCGCCGATCTGGATAGTGCCGTGGTTGTGCAAGCCAATGATGTCGCCAGCGTAGGCTTCTTCAAGCTGCTCACGCTCGGAGGAGAAGAACGTCAGGGCGTCGCCGATACGCACGTCCTTGCCGGTACGCACGTGGCGCATCTTCATGCCTTTTTCGTATCGGCCGGAACAGATGCGCATAAAGGCGATACGGTCGCGGTGCTTGGGGTCCATGTTCGCCTGGATCTTGAACACGAAACCTGAAAACTTCTCTTCCACCGGTTCCACGGTGCGCTCGTTGGCCACGCGTGGCAGTGGGCGCGGCGCCCAGTCCACCACGGCGTCGAGCACGTGGTCGACCCCGAAGTTGCCCAGGGCCGTACCGAAGAATACCGGGGTCAACTGGCCGTCGAGGAATTCCTGCTGGTTGAACTCATGGCAGGCACCCTGCACCAGTTCCAACTGGTCGACAAAACGGTCGTACTCGTCACCCAGGTGGGCGCGGGCCTCGTCGGAGTCGAGCTTCTCGATGATTTTCACATCCGTACGTTCATGACCGTGGCCGGCGGTGTAGACAATGATGTAGTCGTCGGCCAGGTGGTACACGCCCTTGAAGTCGCGGTAGCAACCAATCGGCCAGGTGATCGGCGCAGCCTTGATCTTCAGGACCGCTTCGATTTCATCGAGCAGTTCGATCGGGTCGCGGATATCGCGGTCGAGTTTGTTGATAAAGCTGACGATCGGCGTATCACGCAGGCGGCACACATCCATCAAGGCGATGGTACGTGGCTCGACGCCCTTACCGCCGTCGAGGACCATCAAGGCCGAGTCCACCGCGGTCAGGGTGCGGTAGGTGTCTTCGGAGAAGTCTTCGTGGCCCGGGGTGTCGAGCAGGTTGATCATGTGATCGCGATACGGAAACTGCATGACCGACGTGGTAATGGAAATACCCCGTTGTTTTTCCATTTCCATCCAGTCGGAGGTGGCATGGCGGTCAGATTTGCGGGATTTCACCGTGCCGGCCACTGCGATTGCCTTGCCCATCAGCAAGAGCTTCTCGGTGATGGTGGTTTTACCGGCATCGGGGTGGGAAATAATGGCGAAAGTGCGGCGTTTCGCGACTTCGGCGGCCTGGTGGGTCATGGGAAATCGCCTGGCAGGTGAGTCAAAAAAGGGCGGCGAGTATAGCGCAAACCCAGGCTGGCGGACCACCGTTCACCCCATTGGGGGTGGCTAAATACTGCCAAGTGTGGAACCTTTTAAAAGGTAGAGACGTCCACTCCCCTGCTACCGCACTCGGAACAGGGGCTGAAAAATCAGCAAGTTAGCCTGACGAGGCTGCGCTCATGGCTTGACCTCATGCCGCTTTTGCCGGCATTGGCAAGCTGCTTTTCGCGACCACATTCGAAGACAGCCAGGAATGGCATGCCACGAAGGAATGTGTTCGCCGACAGAAGAAAAAAGGAGTCCGCCTGTGGCTATTCGCTATGGCAAAGGGCTGATAGGAGGAGCGGTTGTCGTCGCTCTCCTGGCCCTGCTGGTCCACTGGATCGGCATCAACACGATCGAACTGTACCGCGACGATTTATTGTTTTACCTGCAAGCTCATCTGATTCTCGTCCTGGTCTCCATGCTGGCCGCCCTGATTGTGGGCATCCCCGCCGGTATCCTGCTCAGCCGACCGAACATGGTCGGGCGCGCAGAACGCTTCATGCAGATTTTCAACATCGGCAACACCGTCCCTCCCCTGGCCGTACTGGCCATCGCCCTCGGCGTCCTCGGCATCGGCAGCGGCCCGGCCATCTTCGCGCTGTTCCTCGCCTCCTTGCTGCCCATCGTGCGCAACACCTACGAAGGCCTCAAAAACGTTCAAGGCTCGCTGAAAGAAGCCGCCACCGGCATCGGCATGACCCCGCGCCAGGTGCTGTTTCGCGTCGAATTGCCCAACGCCGTGCCGATCATCATCGGCGGTGTGCGCGTGGCCCTGGCGATCAACGTCGGTACCGCGCCGCTGGCGTTCCTGATTGGCGCCAACAGCCTGGGTAGCCTGATTTTCCCCGGCATCGCCCTGAACAATCAGCCGCAACTGCTGCTCGGCGCCGCGTGCACCGCGTTGCTGGCGTTGCTGCTCGACGGCCTGGTGACCATGGCCAGCCGCCTCTGGCTGGAACGCGGGTTGCGTCCGTCTTAAGGCTCGGCAAAGGAAATCACATGAAAAAACTGACTCTGATATTGAGCTGCGTCCTGCTGTTTGCAGGTTTTGCGCACGCCGCTGAAAAACCCGTGATCCGCATCGGCGCCCGGGTGTTCACCGAACAGACCCTGCTCGCCGAAATCACCTCCCAGTACCTGCGCACCAAGGGTTACGACGCCCGTGTGACCGGTGGCCTGGGCAGCAACCTGGCACGCAGTGCCCAGGAAAGCGGGCAACTGGACCTGATCTGGGAATACACCGGCGTGTCGCTGGTGGCCTACAACCACGTCGATGAGAAGCTCGACAGCGCACAGTCCTACGCCAGGGTGAAAGAACTCGACGCGAAAAAAGGCCTGGTCTGGCTGTCGCCGTCGAAATTCAGCAACACCTACGCGTTGGCCCTGCCCGAGAACGTCGCCAAGGAATTCCCGCAGATCAACAGCATCAGTGACCTGACCCAAGCCTTGGCCGAAAAAACCAAAGGCACGCGCCTGGTCGCCCTGGACACCGAATTCGCCAACCGTTCCGACGGCATGGGCGGCATGGTCAAGCTGTATGACATGAACCTCACGCGCAAAAATACCCGGCAGATGGACGCCGGCCTGGTCTATACCGCGCTGCGTAATGGCCAGGTGTTTGCCGGCCTGGTCTACACCACTGACGGTCGCCTGAACGCGTTCAAATTGAAGCTGCTGGAAGACGACAAGCACTACTTCCCGGACTACACCGCCGCCCCCGTGGTGCGCCAGGTTTACCTGGACGCGCATCCGCAACTGGAGGCTGACCTCAAGCCCCTGGCCGCGCTGTTCGACGACAAGACCATGCGCGAGTTGAACGCGCGGGTCGACGTCGACCATGAAAGCCCATCCGCTGTTGCCGCCGATTTCCTGCGCCAACATCCGATCAACTAAGAAGGAGAAGACATGGAATTCCTGAACGCCTTTTCCCATCTTGATTGGGCCCAAGTCCTGCACCTGACCTGGCAGCACATCACCCTGGTCGGCATCGCGGTCATCCTCGCGATTGTCGTCGGCGTGCCCCTCGGCGTGCTGATGACCCGCTTCCCAACCCTCGCCGGCCCCCTGCAAGCCAGCGCCACGGTGCTGCTGACCGTACCGTCCATCGCGCTGTTCGGCCTGCTGCTGCCGTTCTACTCCAAATTCGGCCAGGGCCTGGGGCCGATGCCGGCGATCACCGCGGTATTCCTCTATTCCCTGTTGCCGATCATGCGTAACACCTACCTGGCCCTGACAAGTGTGGATCCGGGCATTCGCGAGGCCGCCAAAGGCATCGGCATGACCTTCGGCCAGCGCCTGCGCATGGTCGAACTGCCCATCGCCGTGCCGGTGATCCTCGCCGGGGTGCGCACCGCCGTGGTGATGAACATCGGTGTGATGACCATCGCCGCCACCATCGGCGCCGGCGGCCTGGGTGTACTTATTCTGGCTTCCATCAGCCGCAGCGACATGTCGATGCTGATCGTTGGCGCCGTGTTGGTCAGTCTCCTGGCCATCTTCGCCGACCTGCTTCTGCAATGGCTGCAACGCTCGCTGACGAGTAGGGGGTGTTCGCCGCAAATGGCGGGCGCGCCGTCGCCCCACAAAGCGCAAGACTAGGCGCGAGGAGAGAGATTTGGTTTCTTCAAATGAACGACGAGCAACGACGGATTGCGCTTTGTGGGGCACGGCCCTCCGGGTTGGAGCTGTGATCCCGCCGGGCTGCGTTGTGGGACTTGAAAAGGAAACGACATTTCCTGCGTCCCACGCCTTGCCCGGCGGGATCACAGCTCCAACGCGCTCCGCCATTTGCGGCGAACACCCCCTACTAGGACTGCTCAAATGATCGAACTTCAAAACCTGACCAAGACTTTTCAAAGCAACGGCAAAACTGTCTCCGCCGTTAACGACGTAAGCCTGACCGTCAACGAAGGCGAGATTTGCGTATTCCTCGGCCCTTCGGGCTGCGGCAAGAGCACCACGCTGAAAATGATCAACCGCCTGATCAAGCCCACCTCGGGCAAGATCCTGATCAACGGCGAAGACACCACCGACCTGGATGAAGTGACCCTGCGCCGCAACATCGGCTATGTGATCCAGCAAATCGGCCTGTTCCCGAACATGACCATCGAGGAAAACATCGTGGTCGTGCCGAAATTGCTCGGCTGGGACAAACAAAAATGCCACGACCGCGCCCGCGAGTTGATGAGCATGATCAAGCTCGAGCCCAAGCAGTATTTGCATCGCTATCCGCGTGAACTGTCCGGCGGCCAGCAACAGCGGATCGGCGTGATTCGCGCACTGGCGGCCGATGCCCCGCTGCTGCTGATGGATGAGCCGTTCGGCGCAGTCGACCCGATCAACCGCGAGATGATCCAGAACGAGTTCTTCGAGATGCAACGCGCGCTGAACAAGACCGTGATCATGGTCAGCCACGACATCGACGAAGCCATCAAGCTGGGTGACAAGATCGCCATCTTCCGCGCCGGCAAGCTGCTGCAGATCGACCATCCGGACACCCTGCTGGCGCATCCGGCCGATGAGTTCGTCAGCAACTTCGTGGGCCAGGACAGCACCCTCAAGCGCCTGCTGCTGGTGAAGGCTGAAGATGCGGCCGACAACGCCCCGTCGGTGAGCCCGGAAACCCCGGTGGCCGAGGCCCTGGAGCTGATGGACGAAACTGACCGCCGTTATGTGGTAGTCACCTGCACCGAGAACAAGGCACTCGGCTATGTACGCCGTCGCGACCTGCACCGTCAGACCGGCACCTGCGGCCAGTACCTGCGTGAGTTCAACGCCACGGCGGCGTACGACGAGCATTTGCGCATCCTGTTGTCACGCATGTACGAGTTCAATCGCTCGTGGCTGCCGGTGATGGATGCGGAGCGGGTGTTCCTGGGTGAGGTGACCCAGGAGTCGATTGCCGAGTACCTGAGTTCCGGTAAGTCGCGTGGGGGCAAGACCAGTATTGTTTCGCCTGCAGAGACTGCCCTGGCCTGACACAACGCGGTAAAAAATGTGGGAGGGGGCTTGCTCCCGATGGCGGTGTGTTAGTGACTGATGAAGTGACTGACACACCGCCATCGGGGGCAAGCCCCCTCCCACATTTGCCCCTCGGTGAGTCAGGGAAATCGCCTCAATTACCACTCAGCGGGGAACATCATTCCGTCACACGTGTCGGTTACATAAGTAGCTGCACGCCATCGCGCGACGAACGCGTGCAAAAACGCGACATTTTTAGTTGATCTATGGCCCCTCACGTCCTAAAGTTCGCGCCGAACGTCCATGCTGGAAACGATCCATCCGGCTCAAGTACTGACGACGAGACAGCAAGGCCAAGGGTAGCGATAGCCCCATGGCCTTTTTGCTTTCGGCGACATGCCTTGGGAAGTAGGCGAACCAAAGTGGGGATACGGAGGACGTTCAGTTGCACCCATTGATCAAATCAGTTTGCCCTTAGGAGTTCCCAGCATGTCGATCAACGTCGAAGATTATTTCGCGCGCGCCACTTTTGACAAAATGAAGGCGTTCGCCGACAAGCAAGAAACCCCGTTCGTGGTGATCGACACCGCGATGATCAGCCAGGCCTACGATGACCTGCGCGCCGGTTTCGAATTCGCCAAGGTGTATTACGCGGTCAAGGCCAACCCTGCCGTCGAGATCATCGACCTGTTGAAAGACAAGGGTTCGAGCTTCGACATCGCCTCGATCTACGAGCTGGACAAGGTCATGGACCGCGGCGTCAGCGCCGACCGTATCAGCTACGGCAACACCATCAAGAAATCCAAGGACATCCGCTACTTCTACGAGAAGGGCGTACGCCTGTTCTCCACCGACTCCGAAGCCGACCTGCGCAACATCGCCAAGGCCGCGCCGGGCTCGAAAGTGTATGTGCGTATCCTCACCGAAGGTTCGACCACGGCGGACTGGCCTCTGTCGCGCAAGTTCGGCTGCCAGACCGACATGGCCATGGACCTGCTGATCCTCGCCCGTGACCTGGGCCTGGTGCCGTACGGCATTTCGTTCCACGTGGGCTCGCAGCAACGCGACATCAGCGTGTGGGACGCGGCAATCGCCAAGGTCAAAGTGATCTTCGAACGCCTGAAGGAAGAAGACGGCATCCACCTCAAGCTGATCAACATGGGCGGCGGCTTCCCGGCCAACTACATCACCCGTACCAACAGCCTGGAAACCTACGCCGAGGAAATCATCCGTTTCCTCAAGGAAGACTTCGGCGACGACCTGCCGGAAATCATCCTGGAGCCGGGCCGTTCGTTGATCGCCAACGCCGGCATCCTGGTCAGTGAAGTGGTATTGGTTGCACGTAAATCCCGTACCGCCGTCGAGCGTTGGGTGTACACGGATGTGGGCAAGTTCTCCGGCCTGATCGAAACCATGGACGAAGCCATCAAGTTCCCGATCTGGACCGAGAAGAAAGGCGAGATGGAAGAAGTGGTCATCGCCGGCCCGACCTGCGACAGCGCCGACATCATGTACGAAAACTACAAGTACGGCCTGCCGCTGAACCTGGCGATCGGTGATCGTTTGTACTGGTTGTCGACCGGTGCGTACACCACCAGCTACAGCGCCGTTGAGTTCAATGGCTTTCCACCGTTGAAGTCGTACTACATTTAAGACCGCTGCGCTGAAAAAAACCCATGACGTGTCATGGGTTTTTTTTAGGGCTCAGGAAAGGCTCGCGGCCCGTTGTCGGTAGGCATCAGCCATCGCCCGAATCTGCGGATCATTCGCCGCCGCCAGCGCCTTGTGCGCCACTCGCAAAAACTTCAGGTTCCCGCCGGCCAGCGCCTTGCGCAACCACTCCAGCGCCGCGTCGACCTGGCCCTTGTCGGCCAGCACCGCTGCATAACTGAACTGGCCACGAAAATCGCCGGCTTCGGCTGAGCGTCGATACCAGGCCACGGCAGCATCCAGATCCCTCGGGCAATACTGCCCCTCTTCCAGATAGCGCCCCAGCAGGTTCATCGACTTGGCGTGGCCTTGCTCTGCCGCCTGGCGATAACACGCCAACGCATGGGGTTGATCCTCGGCAACACCGCGCCCGGTGGCCAGCAGATTGGCGTAGTTGTACAACCCCCAATCCAACCCGGCGTCTGCCGCCAGCCGGTATTCACGGGCCGCCGCCGCTTCGTCCACGGCGCTCCCCCAGCCATGCTCCCGGCAACGTCCCAGCATATTGCGCGCCATCCGGTGCCCGCCCTGGGCCGCGATCTGGAACCAGCGCAGTGCCAGCGCTTCATCGCACTCGATACCACGGCCCTCCAGCAGGATTTGCCCGAGTAAAGCCTGGGCGTCGACCACACCCTCCTTGGCCGCGATCAGGATCGCCTGGGCTGCTCGAACGGGAGAGTCATCGAGCATGGATTGCAATTGCTCGACGTTGAGCACTTCTTCACGCCGCAATAAAAACCCCATGCTCAGACCTCGACCCAGCGGCGCAACAGGTTGTGGTAAGTGCCGGTGAGCTGGATCAACGCCGGGTGGTCGGGGACAGCGGCGGTCAGTTGCTGGATCGCGCCATCCATTTCGAACAGCAAGGTGCGCTGGCTGTCTTCGCGCACCAGGCTTTGGGTCCAGAAGAACGAGGCGTAGCGTGCGCCACGAGTTACCGCGTTGACTTTGTGCAGGCTGGAGCCGGGGTACAGCACCATGTCGCCGGCCGGCAACTTGACCCGTTGCAGGCCGAAAGTGTCCTGGATCTCCAATTCGCCGCCGTCGTAGTCCTCCGGGTCGCTGAAGAACAGCGTCGACGACAGGTCGGTGCGTACCCGCTCATGGCTGCCCTTGGGCTGGCGCACGGCGTTGTCGATATGGAAGTCGAAACTGCCTCCTGCGGTGTAGCAGTTAAGCAACGGCGGGAAGACCTTGTGCGGTAACGCTGCCGACATAAACAGCGGGTTTTGCCACAAGCGCTCGAGCATCGCCGCACCGATTTCCTTGGCCAAGGGGTGGCCTTCGGGCAATTGCAGGTTGTGCTTGGCTTTGGCGGACTGGTGCCCGGCGGTGATTTTGCCGTCGGCCCAATCGGCGGTTTCCAGGGCTTGGCGGATGCGCAGCACTTCCTCACGAGAGAACAGGCCGGGAATGTGCAGCAGCATGGGACGATACCTGGGAACGAAGAGGCGCCAATGGTATTGATTCTTATCCTCTCTGTAAAACGCCTAGACGGATGAGCGTGTAAAAACCGTAAGCCAAAAGTGTAAAGAATGTAAATTCAGTACAAATAGCAATGTATCTCAATTGATATAAAATCTTGTTACACCTATATTTCGCGACCTCACATCCTTGGGGAAAGGACACGTCATGTCGCGCACCACTCTAAAAACACCTGCCAGTTCACCACGTCTGCTGGCTTCGGCCATCGGCGTCGCCCTCGGTGCCAACTCCGTCGCCCACCTGGCGCAAGCGGCCGAAGACACCGGGCAGAAAGGCCAGCGCAACAGCATCTCCCTGGGGGCTACCAGCATCACCGGCGAAGAACAGGACAACACCTCCTACCAGGTCGAAAAAGCCTCTTCGCAAAAGTACACCGCGCCGCTGGTGGATACGCCGCGCTCAGTCACCGTGGTGCCGCAACAGGTACTCAAGGACACCGCCGCCACCTCGTTGCAGGACGCCTTGCGCACAGTACCGGGCATTACATTCGGCGCCGGCGAAGGTGGCAACCCACAGGGGGATCGCCCGTTCATCCGTGGTTTTGACGCCCAGGGCGACACCTACCTGGACGGCGTACGCGACACCGGCGGCCAGAGCCGTGAGATCTTCGACATTGAATCCATTGAAGTCAGCAAGGGCCCGAATTCCTCGTTCGGCGGGCGCGGCTCGGCCGGTGGCAGCCTCAACCTGGTGAGCAAGACGCCACAAGCGCGGGACTTCACCAATGGTGGCTTCACCTATGGTTCCGACCAGACGCGCCGCTATGTGCTCGACGTCAACCGTCAGTTCCTCGACACCGCCGCGTTCCGCCTGAACCTGATGAGCCACGAACAAAACGTGGCCGGTCGCGACGCCGTGAACTACGACCGCTGGGGCGTAGCGCCCTCGCTGACTTTCGGCCTGGGTACGCCGACCCGCGTCAACGTCAGCTACTACCACATGGAAAGCGACGACCTGCCGGACTCGGGAATCCCCTACGGCTACGGCTCCTCGACCGCCACCGCTCACGTGCATGACAAACCCAACGACGGTGGCGACAGCAATAACTTCTATGGCCTCAAGAGCCGCGACTTCCGCAAGACCCGCGCTGACATCAGCACGTTTTCCTTCGAGCACGACTTGAACGACACCATGACGCTGAAAAACACCCTGCGCCATGGCAGCACCGGCCAGGACTACGTGCTCACGCAACCGGACGACAGCAAACTCAACGTCAACAAGTACGGCACCGTGTGGCGCCGCGCCAACACCCGTGTCTCAACCACCACCACGACCACCAACCAGACCGATCTGTTCGGCAGCTTCCAGGCGCTGGGCTTCAAGAACACTTACTCCACCGGCCTGGAGTTCACCGGCGAAGAAACCCGCGTCAGCGGCTACACGGTCAGCCCCAACGCCAACCCGACGTGCACCGTGGTCAAGGGCAGCCTGGGCGGCCAATGTACGTCGCTGAGCAACCCAACCCCGGATGATGCCTGGACCGGCAGCGTCGCACGCAACTACAACGGCACCAACACCAAGGCCACCAGCCGTGCCGCCTATGTGTTCGACACCATCGAACTTGACCCGCAATGGCTGCTGAACGTCGGCCTGCGCTACGACACCTTCGACACCGAAGCCAACACCAATGCCACCACCGGCCGCACCAAGATCAAGGACGACAGCCAGTTCTTCAACTGGCAGGCCGGCCTGGTCTGGAAGCCGGTGGAGAACGGCAGTATCTATGCGTCCTATGCCACCTCGGCAACGCCAGCCGGTGGTTTGGTGGGTGAAGGTGCCGACGGCAACCCACTGTCTGCGGGCGCCGCCACCAGCGACCTGCAACCGGAAGAGACCGTCAACTACGAGCTGGGCACCAAGTGGGACCTGTTCCACGATCGTCTGTCACTGACCGCTGCGGTGTTCCGCACCGAGAAGAAAAACACCCGCATCCTGGTCGACGCCCTGACTTACCAGAACGCCGGCGAATCCCGCGTCGACGGCCTGGAATTATCCGCCAGCGGCAAGCTCACCGAACAATGGCAAGTGTTCGCTGGCTACAGCTACCTCGACAGCGAACTGGTCAGCGCCGGCCTCAATGGACGTAACGGCGTCGTCAGTACGGGCTCGAACAAAGGCAACCAGATGCCGAACACGCCGAAGAACACCTTCAGCCTGTGGACCACCTACGACATCACCTCGAAACTGACCATCGGCGGCGGCGCGTTCTACGTCGATGATGTCTACGGCGACGCAGGCAACACAGTCTACGTGCCGTCCTATACCCGCTTCGACGCCATGGCCAGCTACAAGCTGACCAAGAACGTCGACCTGCAACTGAACGTGCAAAACCTGACTGACAAGACCTACTACGACAAGGCGTTCTCGACCCACTTCGCCAACCAGGCAGCCGGCCGTACGGCATTGTTGACCACCAGCTTCCACTTCTAAGGCGGTCAACCGCTCGCCCAAGCCCCACGCATCGGATGCGTGGGGCTTTTTGCGTGTAAAAAAGAATGTTTCTCGAACAGCCACGGCATAATGCGCGCCGTGCCCTACATATCCAGATAGACGAGGCGGTCCGACGTGTTGAAGAAAACCCTGTTCCAGTTGCACTGGTTCTTCGGCATCACTGCCGGTCTGGTGCTGGCCTTGATGGGGATCACCGGGGCTGCGGTCTCGTTTCAGGATGAAATCCTGCGCGCGCTCAACCCCAGCGTATTGTTCGTGCAAAAGCGCGAAGCCGGCGTACTGCCACCCGCCGAACTGGTGCGCAAGCTCGAAGCCACCGAAGGCAAGACCGTTTCGATGCTGTGGGTGGAAAGTGACAGCGGCAACGCCGCGCGCGTGTCCTTCACCCCGCCACCCGGCGAACGCCGTGGCCAGATGCGCTACTTCGACCCCTACACCGGCGACTATATGGGCGATGCCGTCGGCCAGGACGTGTTCGGTTTTATCCTGCAGTTGCACCGTTTCCTCGCCATGGGCGAAACCGGCCGCCAAATCACCGGGGCCTGCACCCTGATCCTGCTGTTCTTCTGCCTGTCCGGCCTGTACCTGCGCTGGCCGCGCCAAGTGGCGAGCTGGCGCGCGTGGTTGACCCTGGACTGGCGCAAAAAAGGCCGCAGCTTCAACTGGGACCTGCACTCGGTATTCGGCACCTGGTGCCTGCTGTTTTACCTGTTGGCCGCGCTGACCGGGCTGTACTGGTCCTACGACTGGTACAACCAAGGCGTGACCAAACTGTTGTCCGACGCCCCGCAGAACGAGCGGATGCGCAAGCGTGGTCCACCCCCTCAGGGGCCGGCGCCGGTCGCCAACTATGACGCGATGTGGAGCAGCATCTACAGCAACGCCGGCCCCGGCTTGAGCGCCTACAACATCCGCATGCCGGCGGTCGCCGGGCAACCGGCCATCGTGTATTACCTGCTGGCAAACTCCCCCCATGATCGCGCGCTCAACCAGCTCAACCTGGACCCGGCCACCGGCGAGGTCAAATCCCATGACCGCTACGCCAGCAAGCGCCTCAAGTCGCAGTTGCTGACCAGTGTCTATGCGCTGCACACCGGCAGTTACTTCGGCCTGGTCGGACGGATTGTCCTCACCGTCAGTTCGCTGCTCATGCCGCTGTTCTTTATCACCGGCTGGCTGTTGTACCTCGACCGTCGCCGCAAAAAACGCCAGGTGCGTGATGCGCGCAACGGCCTGGCAGCCAACCCCAGCGATGCAGCGGCCTGGCTGATCGGTTTTGCCAGCCAGAGCGGCTTTGCCGAGCAATTGGCCTGGCAGACCGCCGGACAATTGCAGGCCGCGGGGCTGCCAGTGAAGGTGCAGTCCCTGGGCAGCGTAAGCCCCGAAGACCTGCGCCAGTCGGCACATGCGCTGTTTGTGGTGAGCACCTTCGGCGACGGCGAAGCCCCGGACAGCGCGCGGGTTTTCGAACGCAGCGTGCTGGGCCAGAACCTGCCCCTCAAAGGCTTGAACTACTCGGTATTGGCCCTGGGTGATCGCCAGTACGAACACTTCTGCGGCTTTGCCCGGCGCCTGCATTTCTGGCTGACCCACCAGGGCGGCACCCCGTTGTTCGCCCCGGTGGAAGTCGACAGCGGCGACAGCGCTGCGCTGCTGCACTGGCAACAACAGCTGGGGCAGTTAACCGGCCACGCACCGACGGCGGCCTGGCCGACCGCCCAATATGAAAACTGGACCTTGAGCCAACGCACCCTGCTCAACCGTGGCAGCGCCGGTTCGGCCGTCTACCTGCTCGGCCTCACCAGCCCGTCGCCCCAGTCCTGGGAAGCCGGCGACCTGGTCGAAATCCTGCCACGCAATGGCCCGCAGGCCATCGAACGCTTCCTGGGGGGCCTGGGCCTGGCTGGCAGCGATGGAGTCCTGCTCGACGGCCTGCCGCACACCCTCGACCAGGCCCTGGCAACCCGCCAACTGCCGGACAACCGCACGCACCTGGTCGGCCTGCATGCCCAGGCCCTGGTGGACGCGTTAGTGCCGCTGGGCATGCGCGAATACTCCATCGCCTCGATTGCCAGCGACGGCGTACTCGAACTGATCGTACGCCAGGAGCGCCACCCGGACGGCAGCCTGGGCCTGGGCTCCGGCTGGCTCACCGAACATGCCGCCATTGGCACCGCGATCAGCCTGCGCCTGCGCCGCAACAGCGGCTTCCACCTGCCGCAGGTGCCAGTACCGTTGATCCTGCTCGGCAACGGCACCGGCCTGGCCGGTCTGCGCAGCTTGCTCAAGGCGAATATTGCCAACGGCCAACAGCGCAACTGGCTATTGTTCGGCGAGCGCAATATCGCCCACGACTACCTGTGCCAGGACCAGCTGCAAGGCTGGCTGGCCAGTGGTGACCTGGCCCTGCTGGACCTGGCGTTTTCCCGGGATCAGGAGGAGAAGATCTACGTGCAGGATCGCCTGCGCGAATCGGCAGACGTGTTGCGGCGATGGCTGGCGGACGGTGCGGCGATTTATGTGTGTGGAAGCTTGCAGGGGATGGCGACCGGGGTGGATCAAGTACTGCATGAGGTGCTGGGCAGCGAGGTGGTGGAGCGCCTGATCGAACAGGGCCGCTATCGTCGCGACGTGTACTGAGATCCTCTAGCCACTGAAGAACCTATGTGGGAGGGGGCTTGCCCCCGATAGCGGTGGGTCAGTAACCCATGAATTGACTGATACACCGCTATCGGGGGCAAGCCCCCTCCCACAGTTTTTGACTGTATTTCAAGTCAGTTTTTGACTGTATTCCAAGTCAGACCGGTTGCAGCTTTTGCTCGAACACTGAAACCCCATCCAGATCGCGCAGCATCACCGTCAACTCTGCCGTCTGCCCATCAATCTGCACCTCGCCAAAAAACTGGAACCCGGCAAACGGCGAGGTGTTCTGCGCCGGCGGGGCCTTCTCGAACACCACCTCGGGCCCAAAGGTTTTATCCAGCGGATTCGGACCGAAGCTGCCCGCATTCAATGGCCCGGCGACGAACTCCCAGAACGGCTCGAAATCCTGGAACGCCGCACGATCCGGGTGGTAATGGTGCGCCGCGCAGTAATGCACATCGGCCGTCAGCCACACGTGGTTGCGTACCTGTTGGGCACGTAGAAACCCCAACAATTCGGCAATCTCCAACTCACGACCTTGCGCCGGGCCTGGGTCGCCGTTGGCGATGGCTTCCCAGCGCGGCACGCCGGGGCTGACTTCACCGTCGGGCACACCGAGGCCGATAGGCATGTCGGCGGCAATCACCTTCCACTGGGCCTGGGAGGCCTTGAGTTCGCGCTTGAGCCAGTCCAGTTGCTCACGGCCAAGGAAGGGTTTTTCGCCGCCCAGGTTGTCGTCGTTGGGGCCGCGATAACTGCGCATATCGAGCACGAAGACATCCAACAAAGGGCCATAACTGAGCTTGCGGTAGATGCGCCCGCCACCGTCGGCGCTTTGTCGGCGCATCGGCGAATATTCCAGCCACGCCTGGCGCGCGCGGCCGACCAGGGTGTTGATGTCCTTGATCTGGTAACGCTCATCCAACTGCTTGCTCGGCGACCAGTTGTTCACCACCTCGTGGTCGTCCCACTGCCAGATCTGCGGTACCTCGGCGTTGAAGCGCCGCACGTTTTCATCCAGCAGGTTGTAACGGTAGTTACCACGATAGTCGTCGAGGCTTTCAGCAACTTTGCTCTTGGCTTCGGTGGTGATGTTGCGCCAGATGCGCCCGCCCTCGGTGGTCAGTTGCGCAGGGACCGGGCCGTCGGCGTAGATGGTGTCGCCACTGTGGATAAAAAAGTCCGGCAAGCGCAGGCGCATGGCTTCGTAGATGCGCATGCCG
Source organism: Pseudomonas sp. G11 (assembly GCF_029457515.1). NCBI lineage: Bacteria > Pseudomonadati > Pseudomonadota > Gammaproteobacteria > Pseudomonadales > Pseudomonadaceae > Pseudomonas > Pseudomonas sp. G11. The sequence continues at coordinate 1,243,374 of NZ_CP120377.1, read as the reverse complement.
CCAATGTCCGGATTGATCCCGAAGCCTTGGCCGACGGTGTCGCCGCTCCATACAAAACGAATATCGCGGCGCTGTTGCGGCACGCTGCGCAAGTGGCCGAACCACGGTTCGCTGGCGACGCCGGTCTGGGCATCTTCGAAGTGCACGCGGTAGAAAATCGCCTGGTCGGCGGGCAGGCCGGTGAGTTCGACACGCGCGGTAAAGTCGCTGTAGCTGTCGGCCAGCGGCGAGACGAATCGGCGCGGGTTACTGAACACACTGCGGGTGTCCCACTCCACCACCATCCGCGCCGGGCGGTCGCTGCGGCTCCAGATCATCGCGCGATCACCGAGCAGGTCGCCGGACTGCACACCATCGGTCAGTTGCGGACGGTCTTTGACCGACGCGATTACCGCCGGCGCCAGGCCAGGCAGCAACAGGCCGGCGCCGACGACTTGCATCACGCGGCGACGGCCAAGGTCGAAGTGGCTCATGCAGGTGCCCTCTTGAGTATCAAAAGGGCAAGTTGAACACGCGTGGATGAAGTGGATATGACACCGCCCCACCCACATTGTCCATGGCGTCAGGCTTGGGCGGGCGCGGCCGTCAGTTCCACCGCTTCCGGACGTTTGATCAGTGCATACACCAGCCCGGTCAGCAGGCTACCGGCGACGATCGCCAGCAGATACAACAGCGCATGGTTCATCGCATTCGGGATGATCAACACAAACAACCCACCATGGGGCGCCGCCAGCTTGCAGCCAAAGTACATCGACAGCGCTCCCGTCAGGGCACCGCCAGCGATGCTGGAGGGGATCACCCGCAGTGGGTCCTTGGCGGCGAACGGGATCGCGCCTTCCGAGATAAAGCACAAGCCCAGAATCATCGCGGCCTTGCCCGCTTCACGCTCGGTCTGGGCGAACTTGCGCCGCGCCAGGAACGTGGCGATGCCCATGCCGATCGGCGGCACCATACCCGCCGCCATGGTCGCAGCCATCGGTGCGCCGCTCGATGCCGCCAGCAAGCCGACGGAGAACGCGTACGCGGCCTTGTTGATCGGCCCGCCGAGGTCGACACACATCATGCCGCCCAACAGAATGCCCAGCAGCACCGCGTTGGTGGTGCCCATGGTGCTGAGAAAATCCGTCAGCCCCGTGAGCAGACGCGCCACGGGTGGGCCGACCAGGTAAATCATCGCCAGGCCGGTGAACAAACTCGCCAGCAACGGGATGATCAGGATCGGCTTGAGTGCCTCCAGGCTCTGCGGCAAACGTATCGCGCGGGTGATCAGCTTGACGCAGTAGCCGGCGAGGAAACCGGCGAGAATCCCGCCGATAAACCCGGCGCCCAGCGTACCGGCCAGCAGCCCGCCGATCATGCCGGGGGCCAGGCCCGGACGGTCGGCGATGGAGTAGGCGATATAGCCCGCCAGCAGCGGCACCATCAGCATAAAGGCCTGGTCGCCAACGGTCTTGAGGGCCGCTGCCAGGGTGCCTTTTTCTTCGAAGGCATGGATGCCGAACACAAATGACAAGGCGATCAACAAGCCGCCCGCCACCACCATCGGCAACATGAACGACACACCGGTCAACAGGTGTTTGTACACCCCGGTTTTTTCCGACTTGGCTACCGCACCGCTGGCCGCGCTTTCCACGGCGCCTTCGGCGAGGGCCTTATTAAGAGTCGCTTCGGCCTGCTTGAGGGCGATGCCGGTGCCGCAGCGGTAGATCTTCTTGCCGGCGAAGCGCTCGGTGGCGACTTCAATATCCGCCGCCAGCAGTACCACGTCGGCGTCGGCAATCGCCTGCGGGCTCAGCGGTGTGCGCGCGCCGACCGATCCCTGGGTTTCCACCTGCAAGTCATAACCCAGTCGCTTGGCCGCCTGCTGCAAGGCTTCGGCGGCCATGAAGGTGTGCGCGACACCGGTCGGGCAGGCGGTAATCGCGACGATACGCGGGGCCTGCTTCGTCGCCACCGAGGCTTGGCTGACGACATACTCCCGGGCTTCTTCTGCGCCACGGCGCAGTACCGCGTCAACGTCCTGCAACGCCTGCGCCGGAGTGCTCTGGAACACGCGCTTGCCGACAAACCGCTGCATGTCCACCGGGGTGCTGCTGACCAGCAAGACCCATTCGGCGTCGTCGATGATCGCCTGGGACAACTGCCGTTCCGGGCGCTGCACGTCGACCACTTCGACGCTGGTGCTCCACCCCTGGCGCTGCGCGGCAGCGTCCAGCAAGCGCGCACACAGCACACTGGTGACCATACCGTTCGGGCAGGCGGTAACAATGGCTAACTTCATCACAAACCCTCTTATTGTTCTGTCAGCGGGCGCACATGGACGCCGCTTTCGAGGCGCGCCAACTGCGCGTCATCGCTGATGCCAAAGCCGATCTGCGTCACCGCCATGGCGGCAATCGCCGTGGCGCGGCGCAAGGTGGTTTCGGGTACATCGAAGCTGAGCAAACCGTGGAGCATGCCGGCCAGCAACGAATCCCCCGCGCCTACGGTGCTGGTGACGCGGACCTTGGGCGGCGTGGCCTGCAGCGCCGTGCCCGGGCTGAACCAGTTCACGCCGTCGGCACCGTGGGATACCACCACATGCTCAACGCCCCGCGCGTGTAGATGCTCAGCCGCGTCGGCTTGTTGCGCGACGGAATCCGTGGGGCAATCCAGGGCGTCAGCCAATTCTTCGGTGTTGGGTTTGATCAGCCATGGGCCAGCGTTCAACCCGGCGCGCAACGCGGCGCCGCTGGTGTCCAGAGCGACCTTCAAACCGAGGCCTTTCAACTGCACCAACAGGCCTTCGAACCACTGCGGGCTGACGCCACGCGGCAAACTGCCGGCGACCACCACCGCATCGTGCCCGGGGGCGATCAGCATGAGTTGGTTGAGCAACGCTTGCTGCGCCTGCTCGCTGACCAGCGGGCCCGGCGCATTGATGTCGGTGACGCGGCCATCCTGCTCGGCAATCTTGATGTTGCTGCGGGTTTCACCCGGCACGCGGATAAACGCATCGACAAAACCACGGCGAGCGATCAGCGCCTCGAACGCTTGGGGGTTGTCTTCCCCCAGAAAACCACCGACCGTCACTTGATGGCCCAGGTCAGCCAACACCTGGGCCACGTTCACGCCCTTGCCGGCCGCGTGGGTCTGCAGGGGTTCGCTGCGGTTGACTTCACCGGGCTCCAGGCGCGCCAAGCACACCGTAAGGTCCAACGCCGGGTTCAGCGTCAGGGTCAGAATCCTTGCCATCTACACGGCCTCCACAAGGGCTCGCACTTCGGCGGGCGAACCCACCGCAAGTGCTTTTTGCGCCAGGCCCTGGGCCTCGCTCAGACTGAATTCGCGCACGCGCGCCTTCACTTCGGGAATGCTGCGCGCCGACACGCTCAACTCGTCCACGCCCAGGCCCACCAGCACCGGCACCGCCAGCGGATCGGCGGCCAGCTCGCCGCACACACCGACCCATTTGCCATGGGCATGGGCCGCGCGCACGGTGATATCGATCAGTTGCAACACGGCCGGGTGCAAGCCATCGGCCTGGGCCGACAGCGTTGGGTGGCCGCGGTCGATGGCCAGGGTGTATTGGGTCAGGTCGTTGGTGCCAACGCTGAAGAAATCCACTTCCTTGGCCAGCACCGGTGCGAGCAACGCAGCCGACGGCACCTCGATCATGATCCCCAGTTGCAGATCGGCCACCGGGATTTCCAGGCGCAGGCGCTCGGTCATGTCCCGTGCTGCGCGCCACTCATCCACGCTGCCCACCATAGGGAACATGATGCGCAGCGGCCGGTTATCCGCCGAGCGCAGCAGCGCGCGCAATTGCGCCTCCATGATCTGCGGGCGTTGCAAGGTGAGGCGAATGCCGCGCACCCCGAGGAAGGGGTTTTCTTCCTCGGCGATCGGCCAATACGGCAACGGTTTATCGCCCCCCACATCGAGGGTGCGCACCACCAGCGGGCGACCGTCGAGGCCGTCCAGTACACGCCGGTATTCAGCTTCCTGGGTGGCTTCGTCCGGCGCTTGCGGGTGGGCCATGAAAATCAGTTCGGTGCGCAGCAAGCCAATGCCTTCGGCGCCCTGCTCCACCGCACTCGCTACGCCGGCGCTTTCGCCGATGTTGGCGAACACTTCCACGGCGTGACCGTCGCGGGTCACCGCAGGTTCGTGGCGCTGCGCCGAGGCGGCTTGCAGGCGTTGCTCGCGGGTGTCGCGTTCAACGGTGGCGCGTTGCAGGGTGGCAGTGTCCGGGGTGACATGCAGGCGGCCTCGCTGGCCATCGAGCAATAACAGGGTGCCGGCGGCCAGCAGCAACACGCCCGGGCCGGCGCCCACCAACGCGGGGATGCCAAGGGCACGGGCGACGATGGCACTGTGGGCCGTCGCCCCGCCACGGGCAGTGAGGATACCCGCGACCCGCGCCGGGTCGAGCCGCGCCACATCCGATGGGCCGACCTCGTCCATCACCAGAATGTAGGGGTCGTGCGGCTCCTGGGCCGTTTCAATACCGCACAGTTGTGCCAGCACGCGGCGACCAATGTCGCGCAGGTCAGCGGCGCGCTCGGCCAGCAAGGCGTCCTGCAACGCCTCCTGCTGCTTGGCGGCGGCTTCGATCACGCTCATCCAGGCCGCCTCGGCGCTTTCGCCCTGCTTGAGGCGGGTGTCGACTTCATCGGTCAGTTCCGGGTCGTCGAGCATTTCCTGGTGGGTGATGAAAATCTCGCGGATCGCCTTGGCCTGGCTGCGTTCGATCAAGCCCTGGATATCGCGACGCACGTCGTTGAGTGCGGCCTGCAAGCGCTGGCGCTCAATGGCCGAAGACTCACCCCGCAGCGGGTAGTCGAAGGGTTGCAGCACCTGGATATGCGCCGGGCCGATGGCGATGCCGGGGGCGGCGGCGATGGCCTGGAGCTGGCTGCCGGCCAACGGCGCGCTGGCCAGCGGTTCGATATCGAGGATTTCAACCTGGGCCACCACGGTCGGCAATGGCTCGACGTCTTCGCCAAGCCCTTCCTCCACCGCCGCCAACAACGCAGGCAGCGCATCGCCGGCGATGGTAGGTTCCGCGACAAACTCCAGTACCTGACCACGCCGTGCACCGAGGCTGAGCAGCTTACTCAAGCTTTTTACCGACACCGCGCCCACCGGGCCATCGACGATACGCACACGGATATCGCCCTCGAAGCTTTTCGCCAATTGCGCGAGGATCTTCGCCGGCCGCGCGTGCAGCCCATGGGCATTGGCCAGGGTGATGCGCACACTGGGCCAGTCGGGCGGCAGTTCGCCGCCGAGCACTTCGAGTACCGCACGGCTGCTGGTGGCGCGCCCCAGTTCCTGGCCGCGACCTTCGATCAACAACGCGCACAGGCGCTCCAGCAAAGCCTGGTGCGCTTCACCGAGGCTGGCCAGGCAGAACAGACCATTCAACGGCTGGCCGAGGTAACGCATGGGTTTATCCGGCGTGACAAACGCCAGGCCAGGGCGCTTGACCGTTTGCTCGCTGTGCAGCCACCACAGGCCATCGCCCAGGGGCAACGCATCGACTTGCTGCAACACCGCGGCAAAGCCATTGCTGACGCAGTCGGCCTGGCGCAGCAGACGAGCACCGCGCCATACCAGTTCTTCAAAATCGTCGGCCGACACGCCCAGGCTGATCATCTGTGCATCCAGCGCCAACTCCTGCGGCGCGCCTTGCAGCAACTTCAGCAAGGCCTCGGCGGAACCGGCACGACGCAGCGCCTGGCCCAGGTCGGTTTCACCGAGGGCGCGGGTCAGCAGTTGCAGCAAGCGCAGGTGTTCATCGGATTTGGCGGCAATGCCAATCGCCAGGTAAACGATCTGGCCGTCGCCCCAATCCACCCCTTCGGGGAACTGCAGCAGGCGCACGCCGGTGGAAAATACCTGGTCGCGGGTTTCGGGAGTCCCGTGGGGGATGGCGATCCCTTGGCCGAGAAAGGTCGAACCTTGGGCTTCACGGGCTTGCAAGCCGCTGAGATAACCCTCGGCGACCAGGCCATCGGCCACCAACTGGTCAGCGAGCAGGTGCAAGGCAGCAGATTTATCCACAGCCACCTGGCCCATGGATATCTGCTCGTGAGTGAGCTCAAGCATGCCGTTCTCCTAGTTAGTGCGGCGGGCGCACTAGGTATTGTTTTGAATAAATCAGTATAAAGTTGATCATGAATAAGCGACTGAGCAGTCAATTGGCAGTAGCCACTCAGTAGCGAACATCGCAAAAATACGCCTGCTGAAACGTTTAATCTAGAATTTATGGCAGATTACGCGTTAATTGCGCATCCTTGAAGAACCACTCGGCACTTGAGCTGAGACATTAGTCGTGTGCAGTAATCGGTTACGATTGGACAAAATGTCGGGGCCAGCTCTAAAAAACAAGGAAATCCCGGTTTGAAACTCAGTGATATCGCACGTCTGGCCGGTGTGTCCGTGACCACCGCCAGTTATGTCATCAACGGCAAAGCCGAACAGCAACGCATCAGCAGCGCGACCGTCGAGCGCGTGCGTGCGGTGGTCGAAGCCCATGGCTTTACGCCCAACCCCCAGGCAGCCGGGCTGCGCAGCCGGCATACCCGCACGCTGGGTTTTATCCTGCCGGACCTGGAAAACCCCAGTTACGCACGGATCGCCAAGCTATTGGAACAAGGCGCCCGCGCGCGTGGTTATCAATTGCTGATCGCCAGCTCCGACGACAATGCCGACAGCGAACGCCAACTGCTGCAACTGTTCCGCGCCCGACGCTGCGATGCGCTGTTTGTCGCCAGTTGCCTGCCGGCCAGCGACGACAGCTATCGCGAGTTACAAACCAAGGGTTTGCCGGTGATTGCCATCGACCGGGTGATGAACGCCGAACAGTTCTGCTCGGTGGTCAGCGACGACCGCCAGGCCTGCCAGCAACTGACCAGCAGCCTGCTGCAACCGGTGCCCAAGCAGATCGCGCTGATCGGTGCGCGGCCTGAGTTGAGCATCAGCCAGGAGCGCGCCGCCGGTTTCCGTGAAGCACTGCAAGGTTTTACCGGCGAAGTGATCGTCGAACAGGGCGAGGCCTTCAGCCGCGATTGTGGCCGCCAACTGATGGAGCAACTTCTCCATCAACTGGGGCATTTGCCTGACGCGCTGGTGACCACCTCTTACGTGCTGCTGCAAGGGGTGTTCGACGCGCTGCATGATTTCCCGCTCAGATCGCGCCCGCTACGCCTGGGGACCTTTGGTGATACGCAGTTGCTGGACTTCCTGCCGTTGCCGGTCAATGCCATGGCCCAGCAACATCAGTTGATCGCCGACACGGCGTTGCGCCTGGCCCTGGCCGCCATCGAAGAAGAGCAGTACCAACCCGGCGTGCATGCCATCGGCCGGACCTTCAAGCGGCGTATTCACGAGGCTTGAGCGTGGAGCTGATTGACACCCACACCCACCTCGACTTTCCGGACTTCGACAGCGATCGCCGGGAAGTCCTCGCCCACAGCCGCCAACTCGGCGTGCAGCGCATGGTGGTACTGGGGGTGTATCAGCAGAATTGGCAGCGGTTGTGGGACCTGGTGCAAGGCGATGAAGGCTTGTTCGCCGCCTTCGGCCTGCACCCGGTGTACCTCGATGACCATCGCCCCGCCGACCTGAAGGAGCTGGGCGATTGGCTGACCCGCCTGCACGGCCATCGACAACTGTGCGCCGTCGGCGAGATCGGCCTGGATTACTTCCTCGAACAACTGGACCGCACACGCCAGCAACACCTGTTTGAAGCCCAACTGAAACTGGCCGTCGATTTCCAACTGCCGGCGCTGTTGCACGTGCGCCGCAGCCATGCCGCCGTGATTGCCACCCTCAAGCGTATCCGCCTGCCACGGGGCGGCATCATCCACGCCTTTGCCGGTAGCCGGGAAGAAGCGCGCGAATACATCAAGCTGGGTTTCAAGCTGGGCCTGGGCGGTGCCGCCACCTGGCCCCAGGCCCTGCGCATGCATAAGGTGCTCGCCCAACTGCCCCTGGACGCAGTGGTGCTGGAAACCGATTCGCCGGACATGGCCCCCGCCATGTACCCCGGCCAGCGTAACAGCCCGCAACACTTGCCCGATATCTGCACCGCGCTGGCCGAACGCATGGGCCTCAGCCCGCTATTGCTGGCTGAAGCGAGCACACGCAATGCGTGCGAGTTGTTCAATTGGTAGGGCGTTGACCGGCCTGACCACTTGCAGGTCCAAGGTCATCCGCTGCCGATGACGGGCGTAGCGTGCCACCAGGAAATGCACCAACAGCACCAGCAATGAAATATTCAACTGCCCGATAACGCTGATCAGCCCGAGCCACTCTGCCACCAACGCCACGATCAGGGCCACGCAGGTGAACACCACCATGCTCAGTCGTACCAAGGCCCAATGGTCCAATGCCCTGAACTGACGCAGTTGCCGGGTGCAGCACAACTGCAGAATCCTATGGCAGTACGGGCAATCGAAGGGTTCTTCAATGGCAATGGCATTCAACTGCCAAGGCTTGAGTTCGAAGGTGATGTCGCAATGGGCGCAGTGCCCTTTGATGCCGATGGCAGCGGTCATCGTCTTGCCTCCCTTGGACTGTGATTATTGGCTGAAACAAATTCTCACCCATTCTCGGCAGCAAAGACGAAGTACAAGAAAATCAAGACAAGTACCACTCCAGCAAAAGAAACATCCTACTCAACAGTCTTACACGCGAAACGCGCCGATCAATTGCTTCAACTCAATCACCTGGCGCGACAACTGCCGGCTGGCCGCCTCGGCCTGATGGGCACCCTGGGCGGCATGTTCACCTGCACGATTGATTTCAACGATGTTCTGGTCGATATCGTGGGCGACGGCGGTTTGCTGCTCCACGGCCGCCGCAATCTGCTGGTTCTGATCGACGATCATGCCGACGGCACCCAGGATGTTTTCCAAGGCCTGCTGGACCTTTTCCGACTGCCCCACCGTGCCATTCGCCATGGCATGGCTGGTTCCCATAGCCTTGACCGCCGCGTCGACACCACTGTGCAAACGGCTGATCATCTGCTCGATTTCCTCGGTGGAGTGCTGGGTCCGCCGCGCGAGGGTGCGCACTTCATCGGCCACCACCGCAAAACCGCGCCCCTGCTCTCCGGCGCGAGCGGCTTCAATCGCGGCGTTCAGCGCCAGTAGATTGGTTTGCTCGGCAATGCTCTTGATCACTTCCAGCACGCTGCTGATCGATTGGCTATCGGTCGCCAACTGGTTGATCACCCGCACCGACTCATCAATGTCCAAGGCCAGGCGCGCGATGCTGCCTTGCTGGGATTGCACCAGGCCACGACCGCTGACGGTTTCATCGTTGACGCTATGGGCGCTGCTGACCGCCGCCGCCGCATTGCGCGCCACTTCCTGGGCCGTGGAGGACATCTGGTTCATGGCGGTCGCCACTTGCTCGATCTGGCTGCGCTGGCCGGACACCGCCTGGTTGCTGCGGACTGAGACCGCCTCCACTTGGCTGGCTTGCAGCTCGACCTGGCCGACGGTGTGGCCGACGCGCTCGATCAGGTCGTGGATCTTGGCCACGGTGCCATTGAACACCTCGCCCAGTTCCCCCAGCTCGTCGCGACTATGAGCGACGAACGTGACCGTCATGTCGCCCGCCGCCACCTTGTCCATCATCACCCCCAGGCGTCGCAGGGTGGTGCGGGTGGAGGCATAGAAGCCCGCGTACAAATAGAAGATCAGCAAAAACACCGCCGCCAGGGCGCACACCAGCACCACCATGTGCGTACGGTACTGCGCCAGGCGCTGCTCCAGCTGGTGCCCGAGAAACGCCAGCGTGGCTTCATCGAGCTGATAGGTCTGGGCCATCAGTTGGCTGACGTTGTCGTAGAAACCCTGCCACGGTGCGTCGAGGGTTTCAGCCATCACCACCTGCTCTTCGAAGACCTCACTGGCTTGCTTGAGGCTGGCATTGCTGGCCTTGGCCAGGCTGTCGAGCGCAGCGTGGGCGGCCTGGCTGGAACCGAGGGCGTCCTGGAGTTTCAGGGCGTATTCGGCGTGGAGTTTTTCCAGTTGCTGCAGCAACTCGTCAAAGCGGGTGCTGGAGGACGAATTGAGGAACCCCTGGCCCAGGGAATAGGCGCCCATCGCCCGCCCCTCCCCCAGTGTCTGGGTGACCTGCGGGGTGATGCTGGTGATCAGCTCGCTGAGCTGGCGCAAATCGCTCTGGGGGTCGCGGCTCAAGCCGGCCTGGCTGGCGATGATCTGGCTGAGCATCTGCGCTTTGTTGAGCAACTTGCCGATCAGCGCGCTTTTACTCAGCAGGGAGGACTCCTGCTGCTGGGCCTTGAAGGCAGCGATCAATTCGTCGCGCTTGGCATCGAAGGCGGCAATTTGCTCAGGGTCGGTGGTCATGGCTGTGAGCCCCTGCACCCGTGCCAACACATGCTGCTCCAACGTGCTGATCTTGCCTTCAAGGTCGCCAGCCTTGCCGGACTGGCCCAGGGTTGCGTTGATTTGCACCTGGTTGTTGAGGGTTTCCAGGTCGCGGCGCAGGGCCAGGCTGCTGCCGAGCAGGTCGAGGCTTTGCAGTTCGATGCGGGTGCCCTGGAATTCACGCCACGAATCACGCACCAGGAAATAGTTGGTCGCCAGCATGGGCAGCAGGAACAGCACACTGATCAGGCTGAACTTCATGCCGAAGCTCAGGCGGTTCATCAGCGCGACGGCGGGATAGAGCAAGCTCTTCACGGGTGAACTCCCTTCCTATTATTTTTATTTGAGGCGCAGGGCGGCGGCAGAAAGCCACTATTTGGCGCTCCGTCTGTATAGCTCAAATCGAAAGGGAGTTTTGTAACTTAAGGTTAACGAGAACGGAGCCGGCGGGCCGGCTCCTCCTAGGTCAGGGCAGCACCGTCCAGATGGCGAACCCGGCATACCACAGCACCGCCGCACGCAGCAGCAGTTCCCACAGGCGATCCAGGCTGTTGATGCCATCAGCCCCCACCACCGGCGGCGGAATCTCAGCGGCCACCAGACCGACTTTTTCGACCAACTGCGCGGCGCTGATGTCCCAGCTCAGCAATTCGTGAAGCATCACACGGCTGACCGCGACGAAGTTGCCCACCAGGGCAAAGCTGGCCGCCAGCAAGCGCACCGGTAACCAGTCGAAGGCATGGCGCAGTTGGCCGGCACGCTCGGCTACCAAGGGGTTCTGGCTGTGCTCACTGGCCAGTGCCAGCAGGCGATAAGCCAGGGCCGCGACAGGGCCCAGCAGGAAGTACCAGAAGATCACCGCGAAGAAACTCTGGTAGGCCTGCCATAGAAGATGGCCCTGAACCCGTTCCAGCAGTTGTTCCCCGCTGTCCGCTGCGATCTTCAGGTCTCGCTCGGCCACATGCTCGGCGGCCTGCAAGTCGCCCCGGCGCCACGCATCGCGAAACGGTCCGAGGCCGGCGAGCAGATCCCCCCGCCCCAGGCTGTAGATCACCACCAACAGGTGCACCGGCAACGCCAACAGGCCGTAGGCCACCGGCTCCAGTACCAGCAGCAGCAAGGCCAGCAAGGCCACCGGCAACAACACCAGCAACGCCAGGATCAGCCACGGCTGCTTGCCCATGCGCGGGCTTGCCTCCAACTTGGCCAGCTCGCGTAACCAGCCGCCATCTCGCTGCAACCGCTGGCGCAAGGCCGAGAATTTCTCGATCCACACGGCCAGCACCAATACCAGGAAACTCATTGTGCGTGTCCTCCATCCTGCAGGGCGCTACGAAAGCGTACCCAATCAAAAGCGGGGCCAGGGTCGGTCTTGCGCCCCGGCGCGATATCACTGTGGCCACAAATGCGCTGACGGGTAATGTCGGGGTAAGCCACCAGCAACTGGCGCGTCAGGTCGATCAGCGACGCATACTGCGCATCCGTGAACGGCAAGTCATCCGTACCTTCCAGTTCGATACCAAGGGAAAAGTCATTGCAGGTCTCACGCCCATCGAAGCACGAAACCCCGGCATGCCAGGCCCGGTCGAGGCACGATACAAACTGCGTCACCGTGCCGTCGCGCTCAATCAGAAAATGCGCAGACACCCGTAAGTCGGCAATCCCTTCAAAGTAGGGATGTTCCGTGACATCCAGGCGATTCTGGAAAAACGCCTGCACCTTGCCGGTCGCGAACTGCGCTGGCGGCAGGCTGATGTTATGCACCACCAACAGTGAGATTTCGCCGGTGGGGCGCTCGTTGAAGTTGGGCGAAGGGCAGTGCGCAATGCCCTGGCACCAGCCGCTGGTGGGGTCCAACTGCATACAGGATCCTTGAACGTGACGAAGTGTGACCAGTATGCCGCGTTCCACCCGGTGGGTGCGATCACTTGCCGCGATTGAGTTGACGCAATGTGTTCGTCACCGCTGCCAGCGCGCGGTCGAACAACAGGCCATCGTCCAGCAGGCGCAAGGTGCCACGCTTGAACGCCAGCGCCAGTTGGCCGACGCTTTTCTCCAAGACCTTGAGCCCCATGCGGTTGACGAAAATGTAGCGGTTGGACGGCGCCATGATCGCCGTAAGCTTGCAGCGCAGGGGGGGTTCTTCAAGCGCCTGGAACTCGACCCAACCTCCGACACGCAGTTGCTGGACCTTGAGCCGCGCGGGATCGTCCAGCGGCAGGTCCTCGGCGGTGTCGGGCAGGCCCGGGCTGAGCACAAACGGCTGGCTGACTTCGACCAGGGTCTCGACGCCCTCACCCGGCTGAATATGCAGGGCCTGCAACCGCACAAAAAACTCACGCGTACTGAAAGGATCGAACGCCGCGCTGGTCAAGCCATCGCGCAACGCTTTGAGCAAGCCCGGTAGTTGCTCCAGTAAATGCCGCCCGGCCTCGGTGTCTTGCTGCAGGCTCACACTCCAGATCAACTCGTCCATGGTCCGCAACCCCGCCTGCCATTGCACCGACTCTTCGCCGTGCTTGAGGCTGGCCAGCAACAGTACCTGGCTCCAGGCCTGCTGGAGAAATTGCACCACGGCGCGCGGCAGTACTTTGCCCAGCAGCCGGCGGTTCAGCACATCCGCCACGCGCTGGCGAGCCTCTTCGGTACGCAGGTGCCCGGCTTCAGCGTCACGGGTGTGCTGTTCGATCAGCTCACTGCGGCGCCGCTCGTTCGCGGTAAACGCGCAGAACTCCGTCAAAAGCTGGGTAAAAATCGCCGGATCCTCGACAAACTCGTTCAACAAACGCTGTACCACCTGCTCGATGCGCACGTACAGGCTGTCGCGCTGATACTCATCGCACGGGTTCCAGGTCATGGCCATGGCCGCGATTTCATTGAGCAGCCGACGGGCCGGGTGGCTGGGGCGACTGAAAAAACTCTTATCCAGCACCGCCACTTTCAGCAAGGGAATCTGCAAGCGTGCGATCAAGGCCTTGAAGGCGTCAGGCACGCCATGGTCATTGAGCATGAACTCGAACAGCAGGGCGATCAGGTTGATCACGTCTTCGTCGGCATCCTCCACCACGCGGGACTTGCCACTCTTGACACTGACCCGGGTCAACAGCTGTTCAAGCTGGTTGCGCAAGTCGAAGTCGTCCTCGACGTCCGGCTCCGGTACGTATTGCTGCAAGTGCGACAGCAGGCGCAACAGGTCACGGGTGGCAATCGGCTGAGGTTCGGCACTGGCTTCGAGGGTGGGCGCCACGCTGCCACGTACGGCCGCCAGCAGTTCCTGCAGGGCGGCAAAGGCTTGCTGGCCGTTTTCGTCGACCGGTTGATCGGACGTCGGCACATTGTCTTCACGCGGATGCTCGCGTGTCGCCCGCCCGCCGAGGCGCCGCGACGGCACAGCCTTGAGCTCGGGCAGCACCCCCGTGGCAACCAGCAACTGATTGGCCTCGCCGTACAGGTAGTCGGCGTCGCTGAGGACGTACTTTTCAAATAGCTTGAGCATGATCAGCTTGACGCGGATTTCCACCCCGAGGCTGCGCCCTGCCCGCAGGAAGAACTCACACAACAACGCCGGCCCCAGGGGGTTCTCACGCTCATCCAGGTGCTTATCCAGCAATGCATTCAGGCGCGCGGTCAATTGCCCCAGGGCCAAGCCATCGCGATGGCGCACGCGAACCAGCATGGCCTCCAACGCCACGGTTTTTTCCCGGTCATCGCTGGAGGTGCCTGACGCCGTATCGTAGGAAACCACCGGAACCAACTGCAGGTCACCGCGCCCAGCCTGGCCCAGGTTGGCAAAGGCCTCGAACAATTGCTCCATGAACACCCGTTCGAAATTCTTGCGCTTGAGGCGCAAGTCACGCATGGCTTCAAAGAAAATATGGTGATCGATGTTGTTGCGGGCCTTGTCGGCCATTTCGAACAGGGTGTCGTCGGCGTTATCGAACAGTTCCTGCAAGCCCTGCTGCAATTGTTGCGCGGACTTGTCGCGAACCTGCAGCAATACCACCGGCAGGCGAGCGAGCGGCGATGGCGTGGCCTGTGCCTTGTGAATAGGCACCACCTTTCCGTCATTGTGCATCCTGGCCTCCTGAAACGGCGGTGTGGGTTGGGGAACGATCGGGTACAGGGCCGGCTGGGCACTGCGGTTTTCCGGTTATCACCAGTACGTCAAAGCTATGACGCCAATTGCAAGGCGCGAGATTATCTTGCAAATGAGGGCCGTTGCGCCAGCAAACTCTGTCATTGGCGTGTAAATGAGCAGGTGGCTGGGTTCAAACGCGCGCTGCCCCTATAATCGGGGCACTTTGTTTGTGGAGCCTGTTATGCCGAACCTCCGTCTTGCCGACCTCACCGCCGAAATCGAAGCCAATGTGCGCCGCGCACTGCTGGAAGACATCGGCAGTGGCGACATCACCGCACAGTTGATCCCGGCCGAACGGCTGGCCAAGGCCACGATCATCACGCGCGATGCGGCGGTGATCAGTGGTACCGCTTGGGTAGACGCGGTGTTCCGCCAGCTGGACCCGCGGGTCGCCGTGCATTGGCAAGTCGCCGACGGTGAACGCGTGAGCCCCAACCAGGCGCTGTTCCACCTTGAAGGCCCGGCACGCTCGCTGCTCAGCGGCGAGCGTTGCGCATTGAATTTTCTGCAGTTGTTGTCAGGCGTAGCCACTCGGGCCCAGTACCTCGCCGATTTTGTCGCCAGCACCCAGGTCAAGCTGCTCGACACGCGCAAGACCCTTCCCGGCCTGCGCCTGGCGCAGAAGTACGCCGTGACCTGCGGGGGCTGCCACAACCACCGTATTGGCTTGTATGACGCCTTTCTGATCAAGGAAAACCATATCGCGGCCTGCGGAGGCATTGCCCAGGCCATTAACGCCGCGCACCAGATCGCCCCAGGCAAGCCGGTGGAAATCGAAGTGGAAAGCCTGGACGAATTGCGCGACGCCCTGGCGGCGGGCGCCGACATCATCATGCTCGATGAACTGAGCCTGGATGACATGCGCGAAGCCGTGCGCCTGAATGGCGGCAAGGCCAAGCTGGAAGCCAGCGGCGGGATCAATGAAAACACCCTGCTGCCCATCGCAGAAACCGGAGTGGATTACATCTCCATCGGCGCGATGACCAAGGATGTGAAGGCGGTGGATTTGTCGATGCGCCTCAGTATTTGAGCACCTTAACTGTAGGAGCGAGCTTGCTCGCGAAAAACCTGAGAACGCCGCAGGGTACCAGGCAGCCCGCGTCATCGTTAGCGATTTTCGCGAGCAAGCTCGCTCCTACACAAGCAAGCGCTTAAACCACCAGGTCATTCATCTCGCAGTACTCTTCCCACTCGACACCCAGCACCTCGGCCGCTTCCTTGTGCAGGGCCAGCCGTGCCGCTTCGAACTCTTCCGGTGTCGAGGTGTACTTGAGGGTCAGCTCCCAAGGCTGCAAGCCCTGGCTCTCGGCCTCGTCCTCGAATGCCCACTGGATCTGGTCACGCTGATCTTCAGCGCTCAGGTCCTTGATCTCTTCTTTAAGCTGCGGCGATTCCCCGATGTACTTGTCGAGGGCTGCTTGGTGCCGAACTTCCTGGGTCATCTCAGTCGTGGTCATGTTGTTCTCTTAGATCGAGGAATGGGGATGCATCTGGGTCATCAAGGTTGCGCAGATACAAAAGAACAGGCACGAATGCCGGCTCGTCTGGC
Organism: Pseudomonas sp. G11; assembly: GCF_029457515.1. Lineage (NCBI taxonomy): Bacteria > Pseudomonadati > Pseudomonadota > Gammaproteobacteria > Pseudomonadales > Pseudomonadaceae > Pseudomonas > Pseudomonas sp. G11. The sequence goes on along the minus strand of NZ_CP120377.1, from coordinate 1,227,296 downwards.
CTTCAGAACCATTCTGGGATCATCTGAAAACGTTGCCTTTGAAACACTGTTGCCTTTGTGCCCGAGACAGGAATCGAACCTGCGACCTTCGCGTTACGAGTGCGCTGCTCTACCGGCTGAGCTACACGGGCGGTGGGCTAAAGCTAGCACCGCATCGGGCGTCCGGCAACTTACGGCGGTGAGAGGGCAATCACGCCCTGAGCCCAGAAGCGCGGTTGCAGGTACCCGCCACGGGTATCCAGATAGCGCTGCTGCGCTTGCTGGAGATGCGGCAGGTCACGCACGGCCACCCACACCAGCAGACCAACGGCCAACACACTCGCCACGTTCCAGGCGCCCCAGGCCAGGGGCAATGCGGGCGTTGCCGGGGTGCGCCAGGCATGCAACGCCATCAGCCAGCCCACCACCAGCGCCAACCACACCTGCGAGTTAGGCATCACGATCACACCATCCACCATGGACTGCGTCAGCGCGCCGATCAGCGACGCAAACAGGCAGGTGCGCAGCAGGTCGGCACACGTTGCAAATTGCGCCCGTTCACGGAGTACGCCAACGGTGGCCCAACTCGCCCGCCACGCCAGAATTGCCACGCATAGGGCCGATGGCATGCCCCATTCACTGGCCCATTGCAGGATCGCCTGATGGGGGTGGGCAGCAATGTTGTTGGCAATATCGGCGAAATGCATCGGCCCAAAACCCAACCATGGATGCTCGACCAGCATGTGCCACGCTTGCCACCAGATCGGGCCGCGCCCCGACAGAGAGGTGGTCAGGCGATCGGCTGCCGCCTGGGAAACTTCGATGCCCAGGTACCCCACCAGCACCGTGAACAAGAGCCAATACAGCAATAGCCCACCGCACAGTGCCACCCACTGCCAGGCCAGCCAGCGCCGCCCCCAAGGCCCCAGCACTGCCAGCACCCCACTTGCCATCGCCATGCCAAGCCACGTGCCACGTGTGCCGCCGCTGATTGCGATCAACCACCAGACACACAACAACGCCAACACCGCACTTCGTACGGGACGGCTGACGCCGGGCAGCAGCAGGGGAAGGGCCAGCAACGGCAGAGTGAAGGTCTGGAATTGACCGTAGAAACGCTTATTGGCAAAACCTGACAGGAGCAGGTCAGGGTCCAGTAACCGTTGACCACTGGGAATAACCAGCAGGCCAGCATGCAGATACTGGATCGATTTGATCAGGCACAACAGCACCACGACCAGCACCAGGACGCGGTCCAAAGGCTCACCGCCGTGGCGCCGAAGCAAGGCAAATGCAAGCGCAATCGCCCCACATACGATAAACAGCGCCACCTCGGTGAATGCCCAGAGTGGCTGGTGGGCCAGGGCCGAAGACAGCAGGCCCAGCCCGATAATCAGCACCAGGCCTATGGCGGTGGGCCGATCCACCAGCCGCTCAATCGGAGAAACCGACAGCCCATACAGCACCGCACACAATCCCAGGGCAATCTGCACCCCTCGTTGCAGGTCGTGCCCACTGAAGGGGGCACAGATGCCCAGCACCAACAGGCACACCGCTGCCACCAGGAAAACATTGCCGCGCTGCTGCAGGGATAACGACATTGGCCACCTTTACATCCATGTGCGGGGCTTGACGTTAAGCACCGCTGGCATCACAACCCTTGGCGGCGTATTTCGCCTCAGCGGTGGTCACGCACTTCCAGCCGGCGGTGGCGCTGCGCGTCAGGGTGATGGTCTTGCCCAGCACCGGCGCCGGGGCATCGAGTATTTCGCAACTGATGGAACCGTTACCGGTGGCGACATCCCCGGCCACGTCGATCTTGCAGTTGGCGGTCGGGCTGGTGCCGCCGACCAGTTCCAGCTTCGGCTCGGTGCCTTGGTTGAAAACATCCTCGTAGCCGGCTTTCAACGCGGTGATCTCAGCCAGCCCCGCGGTGAACTTGGCCTTGGCCTGGTGCGTGGTGTACATGGGCAAGCCGATGGTGGCCAAAATGCCGATGATTGCCACGACGATCAACAACTCGATCAAGGTAAAGCCTTTCTGACGCATCACATTCACTCTCCAGAATAGAACCCATGACAAGGCGCGTCCTGCACCCCGTATTTCACAGCCGCGCCAGTGTACTCACCCGCGAGCGGCCCATCGCGCACAAGACGCACATTCTGACATTTTATCGTGCAACACCAGGCCGCCCGAATTTGTCACCTGACTAAGCTATAAAACTTCGACGAACTGGGTGCGGAAATGGACATGGACAACGCTTCAAGGACCTACGCGTGGGAAGGCACCAACCGCCAGGGGCACAGGGTGTCCGGGCACACCACGGGCCACAACCTCGCCCTGATCAAGGCAAAGCTGCGCCAGCAAGGGATCCGCCCCAGCAGCGTGCGCAGGCAATTCCCCGGCCTGGCCTGCCTCGCCGCGCCGATCAAACCCACTGACATCGCCCTGCTCACCCGCCAGTTGGCGACCTTGCTGAAAGCCGGCATTCCTCTGCTGCAAGCCTTCGACATCATCAGCGACGGCTTCGAGAGCCGGCCGATGCAGGAACTGCTCAAGGGGTTGACGCAGGACATCGCCGCCGGCACCGCACTGGCGACCGCGCTGCGCAAACAGCCACGCTATTTCGATGACCTGTACTGCAACCTGATTGCCGCCGGCGAACAGGCCGGGGCATTGGAAACGCTGTTGGAGCGCGTTGCCACTCACCTGGAAAAGAGTGAGCAGCTAAAGGCGCGAATCAAGAAAGCCATGACCTACCCGATCGCCGTCCTGGTGGTGGCGAGCCTGGTCAGCAGCATCCTGCTGATCCACGTAGTGCCGCAATTTCAGAACCTGTTCGCCGGAGTCGACCGACAGTTGCCCGGTTTTACCCTGCACGTCATCGGCCTGTCCACGTTCATGCAGCAAGCCTGGTGGGCTCTGGCGCTTGGCCTCGGGGCCGGTTTTTTCGCGCTGCGCCACGCCTATCGCGTAGCCCCTGGCTTTCGTCAGGGGCTGGATACGGGTTTGTTGAAAGCCCCCTTGGCAGGCACACTGCTGAAGAAATCGGCCGTGGCACGCTATGCCCGCACGCTTTCCACCACGTTCGCGGCTGGGGTGCCGCTGGTACAGGCATTGGATTCAGTGGCAGGTGCCGTCGGCAACGGGCCGTACAAGCAGGCGATCAAACATATGCGTCATGAGGTATCCACAGGCATGCAGTTGAACCAATCCATGGCCGCCAGCGGTCTCTTTCCAGGCATGGCAATTCAGATGACGGCCATCGGAGAGGAGTCGGGCACACTCGAGCGCATGCTGGAAAAAGTCGCGAACCACTATGAATCGGAAGTCGACAACCTGGTCGACAACCTCACCAGCCTGATGGAGCCGCTGATAATGGTGGTGCTGGGGGGCATTGTCGGGGCGCTGGTGATTGCGATGTACCTGCCGGTCTTCCAACTCGGTACAGCGTTTTGAACCTGCTGCTGACTGAGCAGCCATGGGCGTTTGTCGCAGTGGCGCTGGTACTGGGGCTGATCATCGGTAGCTTCCTCAATGTACTGGTATGGCGCCTGCCGAAAATGCTTGAGCGGGAATGGCGCGCACAAGCCCTTGAAGTGCTCGGCATGCCCGCCGACCCCGCCGGGCCCACCTACAACCTGATGCACCCCAACTCCTGCTGCCCGCACTGCAATCACCCGATTCGCCCGTGGGAGAATATCCCGCTGCTCAGCTACCTCATGCTCCGGGGGCGTTGCGCCCATTGTCAGCAGCCGATCAGTGCACGCTACCCCATCACTGAACTGGCCTGCGGGCTGATCTCGGCCATGGTGGCCTGGCATTTTGGCTTTGGCTGGCAAGCCGGGGCAGTCATGCTGTTGAGCTGGGGGCTGCTGGCAATGAGCCTGATCGATGTGGATCACCAACTGCTACCCGATATCCTGGTCCTGCCGCTGCTGTGGCTGGGGCTGATCATCAACAGCGCCGACCTGCTGACCGCACTGCCGGACGCACTGTGGGGCGCGGTGATCGGCTACCTAAGTCTGTGGACAGTGTTCTGGCTGTTCAAACTGGTGACCGGCAAGGACGGCATGGGCCATGGCGACTTCAAGTTATTGGCGCTGCTTGGCGCCTGGGGCGGCTGGCAGATTCTGCCGATGACGCTACTGATGTCTTCGCTGGTGGGCGTGATCGTAGGGCTGATTCTGATGCGCTTGCGCAAGGCTGAGATCTCGGCACCGATGCCGTTTGGTCCCTATCTGGCAATTGCCGGCTGGATTGCCGTGCTCTGGGGTGGTCAAATAACCGACTTCTATTTGCAGTCTGTCGGTTTCAGATGACCACTTCTGTTGCAACACCTTGGATCCTTGGCCTCACTGGCGGTATCGGCAGCGGCAAAAGCGCTGCGGCCCAGCACTTTGTCGACCTGGGCGTCGACCTGGTGGATGCCGACCACGCCGCCCGTTGGGTGGTCGAGCCTGGCCGTCCGGCGCTCGCCCGCATCGCCGAACACTTTGGTGCCGGCGTGCTGCAGCGCGACGGCCAACTGGACCGCGCCGCGCTGCGCAAGCTGATCTTTGAAGTCCCCGAAGAACGCCGCTGGCTGGAAGCCTTGCTGCACCCATTGATTGGCGAGGAGATTCGCAATCACCTGGCCCGCGCCCGATCGCCGTATGCGATCCTGGTGTCACCGCTGCTGATCGAATCCGGCCAGTACCACATGACCCAGCGCATCCTGGTGATCGATGTGCCGCAATCCCTGCAGATTCAGCGTACCCTGCTGCGCGACGGCATCAGCGAACAACAGGTGCAGGCGATTCTCAAGGCCCAGTCCAGCCGCGAAGACCGCCTGAAGCATGCCGATGACGTACTGGTCAATGACCGAGACCTCGCCTGGCTGCACAGCGAGGTCGAGCGACTGCACCACTTTTACCTTACTTTGCGTGGAGGCCGATCATGAGCCAACCCTTGACCGTCGAATGCCCAACCTGCGGCGCACCCGTAGAATGGAAAGCGACCAACCTCAACCGGCCGTTCTGCTCGGACCGTTGCAAGCTCATCGACCTGGGCGCCTGGGCCGCTGAGGAACACAAGATCCCCGTGGCGCCGGACGCCGAAGACGAGCTGTTTTCCGAAGACCTGCCGCCGCGCCATTAAGGCCGCATAAAGGCATATTCCTGCTGGTCGTCGAGGTTCTCTGCAAGGTATTGCAACTCGTCGGCCAGGTCTTCGAAACTGCGCACACCCTTGCTCTGCTGCACCACGGCGCTGAGCATCGCGCGCAGAGTCAAGCCTGGGTCAAAACCGATTTCCTGCGCCGCGTCCTGGCTTCTGCGCAACTCCTGCCGTGCCCACTCATACACACTCATGATTTGTACTCCCGCCTTGCTCAGGAAAAGTTTCGCAAAGCATGGGCCTGCCCCGCTGCGAGCGATTTGACCTGGGTCAAGTCTGCGAATCGTCGTCCTTCCAGGGTGCCGAGAGGTAGCGGGTGCGATTGAATGTCTCCAGCCATTCCGGGCAAAACACCACCAGCGCGCTGATCACCATGCCGTTGATAAAGGCTTCTGGAAAGATGATCAGCCACAGGTAACCGACAAAATCCTCCAGCCATTCCGGCATCGCAAAACGCCCGTCGAACCACAACAACCCCAGCCCCACCAGCAGGCAGAGCAAGGCTGACAACGCAGCGGCAAAAAAACCGGAACAGAAGATATACACGAAGGGATTGCGTGGCTGCGCTCGCTCCACCAGCAACGCGCAGGCTTCGGTGACCAGCACGGGCAGCACAACCAGCAGCAGGCCGTTGATGCCTACCGCCGCCAGGTCCTGGCGCCCCAACAGCATCAAGCCCAACTGGGCGGCAAACCCGCCGACAATTGCCAACGGCCAATCGAGCAACAGAGTAACGGCGGTCATGCCGATAAAGTGGTAGGAGACGCCGGTGTCGAAATCCCGCCGCACCAGCCATAACATGAACAGCGCGAACACCGTGCCAAACAGCAAATGCTGACGCCGCCGATCGGCGAACAGCTCGACCCACGGCGAACGCAGGATCGCCCACAACAGCACAGGCGCATACAGCAACCAGCCGATGCCGAGGGTTGCCGGCGCCAGCACTGCCGCACTGATCACGGCTTGACCTGTTCCAGGGCTTGGCGCAGTTCCGCGGCCGAGCTGTACTCGTGTTGAGCAATCAACTTACCGTTATCCAGTTGCAGCCAGAGCACTTTATCCGCGGGCGCGGGATAGCGCGGAGCAATACGGGCGTCCCGGTCGAGCATCACCCGATAGTTGTAGGCTTGCATCGCCGGCACCGCGAACAACTTGGCGACCAGCCGAGGCATGCGCTGGATGTCTGCGACAAACACCGCGTGGCGCGCCTCGAGATAACCTTTGGGCTGGCCTTGCAAAGCCGCGTCCACCTGCTTGGCGGCGTCCATGCTGCGGGCGACCAACAGGATCTGCGCCTGGTCATCCAGGGTGTAGGCCTGATCGAACTGATCCAACAGGGTCCAGGGCGCCACGCGCTCGCCCACCTCAACGGCCTGGGCCCCGACAGGCAACAGACTCAGCAACAGCACGGCAAAAAACTTCACTGCACACCTCATGCTAGGGAGAACGGACAAGTGGCCAGTCTACACCGAGCTTTTGCGGCGGGACTTCCTGCCGTCATCATTTGGACGCTAAGCTGCATGCATGGATGACTCAGATTATTTGCGCCTGCTCACCGTAGCGGCCGAACAAGCCAACGCGTTCCTGTCCAATGCCCGCAAATGGGAGCGTGAGCGTTGGGTCTGCCAACGCCTGCTGCAAGGCTTGAATGTGCCGTACCGCGCCGAAGAGTTTCACGCCGCCGGGCAGGAACCACCGGACGTACTGTTTCGCGACGCCAGTTTCGAGGTGTTCTTCGTACTGGATGAGGGGCGGCGCCTGAACGACGAATGGCGCGATGAACTGTTGCGTCGGCGCAGTGCGTTCTCCCTGAGCCAACTGGTTCGGCGCGAAGCCAAGCCGCGACGAATTCCGGCCCATGAGTTCCTGTTGCGCCTGGCGCCGACCCTGCGCAAAAAAGCGCACAACTACAAAGAGCGCGGGATGGACCTGGGCGAGTTGGATATCGTCGCGTTTGCCAGCCTCAAGCGCGAAGTCCTGGACCTCAACAGTCACTTCCCGCCGCCCACCGAGTACCTGCGCCAGGGCTGGCGTTCGCTGTCACTGGTGGGGCCGACGTTTGCACGGGTGCTGTTCGCCCACCCGGACGCGCCGGATTTCTTGCGCAACAACCTGGGCCGCAGCATAGTGTTCGACGTGGGCATCAGCCTGTGACACGGGCACAGGCTACGCTTATAGCGTTTGCGCCCACCCACCGACTGTAACGTGGCGCCCTTCTGCAACGTCTACCTGACGAGGCCTTTATGACCAGCCGCCTGAACCCCGATGACCAACAGCATGTCGAAGAGTACCTGCAACTCTCCCAGAACCAAGTCGAGCGCAAGCCTTTCCGGCCATGGCTGCTCCTTGTGGTGGTGCTGGTGGCGGTGATTGGGCTCGGCCTGCTGAGCCGCCTTTTGAGTTACCTGACGCTATGAGCTGCCTGGCGCTCGCGGGGGTAACTGCTCCGATTTCTTTTAGCCTTGCGAGATATCCCCATGACCCATCGTATTATTATCGTCGGCGGCGGCGCCGGCGGCCTGGAGTTGGCTACCCGCCTGGGTAAGACTCTGGGAAAACGCGGCACCGCCAGCATCACGCTGGTGGATACCAACCTGACCCATATCTGGAAGCCCTTGCTGCATGAAGTGGCCGCCGGCTCGCTGAACTCTTCGGAAGACGAACTCAACTACGTCGCCCAGGCCAAATGGAACCACTTCGAGTTCCAACTGGGGCGCATGAGCGGGCTCGACCGTGAACAGAAGAAAATCCAGCTGGCGGCGACCCTCGATGAAGAAGGCCGCGAACTGGTGCCTGCGCGCGTGCTGGGCTATGACAGCCTGGTGATCGCGGTCGGCAGCACCACGAATGACTTCGGCACCGAAGGCGCGGCGCAACACTGTCTGTTCCTCGACACGCGCAAACAGGCGGAACGCTTCCATCAGCAACTGCTCAACCACTACCTGCGCGCCCATGCCGGGCAAACCGACGTGGTGGAAAAGATCAGCGTCGCCATCGTCGGTGCGGGAGCAACCGGTGTCGAACTGGCGGCCGAACTGCATAACGCCGCCCACGAACTGGCCGCTTATGGCCTGGATCGCATCAAACCCGAAAACATGCATATCACCTTGATCGAAGCCGGCCCACGGGTGTTGCCCGCCCTACCGGAGCGGATTGGCGGGCCGGTGCATAAGACCCTGGAGAAGCTTGGCGTGACGGTGCTGACCAACTCGGCGGTCAGCGAAGTGACGGCCGACGCGCTGATCACCAGCAGCGGCCAAGTGATTCCGGCCAGCCTGAAAGTGTGGGCCGCCGGCATCCGCGCGCCAGCCTTCCTCAAGGACATCGACGGCCTGGAAACCAACCGCATCAATCAACTGCAGGTACTGCCGACGCTGCAAACCACCCGCGATGAAAACATCTTCGCCTTCGGTGACTGCGCCGCCTGCCCGCAACCCGGCACCGACCGCAACGTGCCGCCACGCGCCCAGGCCGCGCACCAACAGGCTTCATTGCTGGCCAGATCGTTGAAGCTGCGGATCGAAGGCAAGGACCTGCCATCGTACAAGTACACCGACTACGGCTCGCTGATCTCGCTGTCACGCTTCTCGGCGGTGGGTAACCTGATGGGCAACCTGACAGGCAGCGTGATGCTCGAAGGCTGGCTGGCGCGGATGTTCTATGTGTCGCTGTACCGCATGCACCAGATGGCGCTGTATGGCGTCTTCCGCACGGCGATGCTGATGCTGGGCAGCAGGATCGGGCGCGGGACCGAGCCGCGACTCAAGCTTCACTGACAACACGGTCCCTGATGGGGCTCGGCTAATGGGAGCGGGGGCTTGCGCCCGATGACGGTGAGTCAGCTGAGTAATGAGTGGCTGACACACTGCTATCGGGAGCAAGCCCCCTCCCATATTCGCTTTGTATTGGATTTGAGATAATTCCAGGCAAAAAAAATCCCCGTATCTTTCGATACGAGGATTTTTAATATGGTCGGGGTAAGGGGATTCGAACTCCTGACATCCTGCTCCCAAAGCAGGCGCGCTACCGGACTGCGCTATACCCCGGTAAAAAAAGGCGACCTTTCAGTCGCCTTTCACGACCAGGGCTTTTGACCTCTGATCTTAAGATCTGATTCCAGCGTTAACTGGTCTCAAAAATGGTGGGTCGTGTGGGATTCGAACCTACGACCAATTGGTTAAAAGCCAACTGCTCTACCAACTGAGCTAACGACCCAAAAATGGTCGGGGTAAGGGGATTCGAACTCCTGACATCCTGCTCCCAAAGCAGGCGCGCTACCGGACTGCGCTATACCCCGGTTTTGAAATTGGCTCCGTGACCAGGACTCGAACCTGGGACCCAATGATTAACAGTCATTTGCTCTACCGACTGAGCTATCACGGAACTACACATTTCAAATTTACAACTTTTACTGCGATACAACCTTCTCTTCGATCCGTCCGTATCGCTACGTTCGTGTCTCTGAGGCGCGCTATTCTACAATCTTAAAAACCCCTGTCAACCCTTTAAATTGCTTTTAAGACAATGATTTGCGCTTCTTTCTGATTTCTCCTTGGGGAGAAGAAACCCGTGGGCTGACGTTGCTGCGGGGCGCACTTTACAAGCCTTTGCCTTACAGTTCAACGCCCTAACGAAAAAAAAGGCCCCGCAATGCGGGGCCTCCTCTTATCGCCATACAGGCAAGGCTCAGTGGAAGACGATTTCGTCGTTTTCCACGGTCGCCGTGACGCTGGTCCCTGGCATGAAGCTGCCCGACAGGATCAATTGCGCCAGTGGGTTCTCGATCCAGCGCTGGATCGCACGTTTCAATGGCCGTGCGCCATACACCGGGTCGTAACCGACCGCGATCAATTTGTCCAACGCCTCGCGGCTCAGCTCCAGCGACAACTCGCGCTCGGCCAGGCGGCTGCGCAGGCGTCCCAGCTGGATCTCGGTGATACCCGCAATCTGATCCCGCGCCAAAGGCTCGAAGATCACCACTTCGTCGACCCGGTTGATGAATTCCGGGCGGAAGTGCGAGGTCAACGCATCCATCACCGCAGCGCGCTGGGCTTCGCGATCACCCACCAGTTCCTGGATCTGTACCGACCCCAGGTTGGAGGTCATCACGATCACCGTATTACGGAAATCCACGGTACGCCCGTGGCTGTCCGTCAGGCGGCCATCTTCCAACACTTGCAGCAGGATGTTGAACACATCCGGGTGGGCCTTCTCGACCTCATCCAGCAGGATCACCGAGTAAGGCTTGCGCCGCACTGCTTCGGTCAGGTAACCGCCCTCTTCGTAGCCTACATAGCCTGGTGGAGCCCCAATCAGGCGAGCCACGGAGTGTTTCTCCATGAACTCGGACATATCGATGCGCACCATGGCCTCTTCGGTATCGAAAAGGAACTCGGCCAGGGCTTTGCACAGCTCAGTCTTACCCACACCGGTCGGGCCGAGGAACATGAACGAGCCACTCGGACGGTTCGGGTCGGACAAGCCAGCCCGGGAACGTCGTACCGCGTTGGACACCGCCACCACCGCCTCTTCCTGACCGATGACGCGCTGGTGCAACAGGCTTTCCATCTTCATCAGCTTGTCGCGCTCGCCTTCGAGCATTTTCGACACAGGGATACCGGTCCACTTCGAGACGACTTCGGCAATTTCTTCCTCGGTCACCTTGCTGCGCAGCAACTGGTTTTCGCTCTTGCCGTGCTGGTCGACCATTTGCAGGCTGCGCTCCAGGTCGGGGATCACCCCGTACTGCAACTCCGCCATGCGGTTCAGGTCGCCCTTGCGGCGTGCCGCTTCCAGCTCCTGGCGCGACTGCTCGATTTTTTGCTGGATCTGCGCAGACCCCTGCACTTCGGCTTTTTCCGAGGTCCAGATTTCTTCGAGGTCCGAATACTCACGTTCCAGACGCTGGATTTCTTCCTGGAGTTTTTCCAGGCGTTTCTTCGCGGCCTCGTCTTCTTCCTTTTTCAGGGCCTGGGATTCGACCTTCAGTTGAATCAGGCGCCGATCCAGACGATCGAGTACTTCCGGCTTGGAGTCGATCTCCATGCGAATGCGGCTGGCCGCTTCGTCGATCAAGTCGATGGCTTTGTCCGGCAACTGACGGTCGGTGATATAGCGATGACTCAATTTGGCCGCCGCAATGATCGCGCCGTCGGTAATCGCTACCTTGTGGTGGACCTCATAGCGTTCTTTCAGGCCACGCAGGATCGCGATGGTGTCTTCTTCGCTCGGCTCTTCCACCAGCACTTTCTGGAAGCGACGCTCAAGGGCCGCATCTTTCTCAATGTACTGGCGATACTCGTTAAGCGTGGTCGCACCGACGCAATGCAGCTCACCCCGGGCCAACGCGGGCTTGAGCATATTGCCAGCGTCCATGGAGCCTTCGCCTTTACCGGCGCCGACCATGGTGTGCAACTCGTCGATGAACAGAATGATCTGCCCTTCCTGCTTCGACAGCTCGTTCAGCAGGGATTTGAGGCGCTCTTCGAACTCGCCACGGAACTTGGCACCGGCAATCAACGACCCCATGTCCAGGGACAGCAGGCGCTTGCCCTTCAGGCCGTCTGGCACTTCACCATTGATGATGCGCTGGGCCAGGCCTTCGGCAATCGCGGTCTTACCCACGCCAGGCTCACCGATCAGCACCGGGTTGTTCTTGGTGCGGCGCTGCAGAACCTGGATGGTGCGACGAATTTCGTCGTCACGGCCAATCACCGGATCCAGCTTGCCCTCTTCGGCACGCTTGGTCAGGTCGACGGTGTACTTGTCCAGTGCCTGGCGCGACTCCTCATGGTTGGGGTCGTTCACCGCGTCGCCACCGCGCAGGTTGTTGATGGCGTTTTCCAGGGCTTTCTTGCTCACGCCCTGGCCCAGCAACAACTTGCCGAGCTTGCTGTTCTCGTCCATCGCGGCGAGCAACACCAGCTCGCTGGAGATGAACTGGTCACCTTTCTGCTGCGCCAGGCGGTCAGCCTGGTTGAGCAGGCGTGCCAAGTCCTGCGACATATTCACGTCGCCGGTAGGATTTTGGATTTTCGGCAGTTGGTCGAGCTCTTTGCTCAACTCCTTGCGCAGGCTGTTGACGTCAAAGCCCACTTGCATCAGCAGCGGCTTGATAGAACCACCTTGCTGTTCCAGAAGCGCCTGCATCAAGTGCGCAGGCTCAATCGCCGGATGGTCGAGACCGACCGCCAAGGATTGGGAGTCCGATAAGGCCAACTGCAATTTGCTGGTTAAACGATCAATACGCATTAGTCACCTTCCTTTTGAGCAGGCCGGAGCTATGTATGAGCGAGCATGCTCGCGAGTAACACATCCTGAATGAAGAAACCTGCCAGATAGCCTTATAGATGTGGCCGATTCTGGGAGATTCAAGCTATGGCCAATTGACGCAGATCAGAAGAGTCTAGCGCTCCAGCCAAATAAGGGAGGCAAATCGACCGGTGCGCGGATTGCGCCGGTAGGAAAAGAAGCGGGGATCGGTCACGGTGCAGAAACCGCCACCGTAGATGGCAGTGACACCGCGTGCGGCAAGGCGCAAACGGGCCAATTGGTAGATATCGGCCATGAACTTGCCAGGGTTGCGACTCGGCACAAATGCTTCGGCGGTACCCGGTAGCTGTTGCACGAAGGCTTCGCGCACTTCCGGGCCAACCTCAAAGGCTTGCGGGCCAATCGCGGGGCCCAGCCACACCAGGATATCGGCAGGCTCGGTTTCCAGGCTTTCGACAGCCGCCTCCAGGACGCCCGCCGCCAAGCCACGCCAGCCGGCATGGGCAGCGGCGACGCGGGTACCGGCACGGTTGCAGAACAGCGCAGGCAGACAATCGGCCGTCATGGACGTACAGGCGATACCCGGGGTACTGGTCCAACTGCCATCAGCTTCGGCAATACGGCTCGGGTCAGCCTCGACCACCACCACCCCGTGGACCTGACGCAGCCAGGCCGGCTGGATATGAAAGGCTTCAGTCAGGCGACGACGGTTTTCGAACACCGCCTCAGGGCTGTCCTCGACATGATCGCCCAGGTTGAGGCTGTCGAACGGCGCCAGGCTGACGCCGCCCGCACGGGTGGTGACGCAGGCCTTGACCTGAGCCGGCGCGGGCCAGTCAGGAATCAGCCAGTCACTCATCCGATAAACGCCTCGCGATCCTGCTTGAGCAGCGACAACAGCCACACCAGATCGTCTGGAAGAGGCGATTCCCAGCTCATCCGCTTACCGCTCGTCGGATGATCCAGTTCCAGGAAGCGTGCATGCAGCGCCTGGCGCGGGAATGACTTGAGCGACTCAACCATGGTGGCACTGGCCGCTGGCGGAATGCGGAAGCGACCACCGTAGGCCGGATCGCCGACCAACGGGAAGTTGATGTGGGCCATGTGCACACGAATCTGGTGGGTACGGCCGGTTTCCAGCTTGACCCGCACATGGGTGTGGGAGCGGAAACGCTCCAGCACACGGTAGTGGCTCACGGCCTGCTTGCCACCCTCCATCACCGCCATGCGCTGGCGCTGCTGGCCGTGACGGCCAATGGGTGCGTTGATCTTGCCACCCGCCACCACGACGCCGATCACGATGCATTCGTAGATGCGGCTGACGCTGCGGCTCTGCAACTGTGTAACCAGTTGCGTTTGCGCCTGAATGGTCTTGGCCACCACCATCAAGCCGGTGGTGTCCTTGTCCAGGCGGTGCACGATGCCACAGCGCGGGACGTTGATGATGTCCGGCACGTGGTGCAACAGGGCATTGAGCAAGGTGCCATCAGCGTGCCCAGCCGCCGGGTGAACCACCAGGCCTGCGGGTTTGTTGATGACCAGGATGTCGTCGTCTTCATAGACGATGTCCAGCTCGATGTCCTGGGCGACCCATTCTCCCTGGGCTTCCTGCTCGGCAGTCAGCTCAAGAATCGCACCACCATGCACTATGTCTCGCGGGCGGATAACCGCTCCATCCACAGTCAGGCGGCCGTCTTTGATCCAGGCGGAAAGGCGCGAGCGCGAGTGCTCAGCGAATAATTGTGCGGCGACTTGATCGAGGCGTTGGCCGCCCAATTCGGACGGCACCTCTGCGCGAAGTTCAATTTTATCGGACATGCTCAGACTAGGCGTGGCACAGCCTTTGGTTTCGGCTGCGCGCTTGTGGTTAAATACGGCGTCTTTTGCCCCGAGGCTTTCAACGGGGCGCTCATCATAACAGGACGGCCCCGCCCAAGACAGCGGCCGTCATAGGGACGCAAGCCGCCATGCAAGTGAAACACCTGCTGCTGATCGCCATCCTCGCCATGACTGCTGCTTGCTCGTCAACAAAGGAAGTCGTCGACGAAAACCTGAGCGAAGTCGAGCTGTATCAATTAGCTCAAAAAGACTTGGACAATAATAGCTACACCAGCGCCACAGCGAAGCTGAAGGCCCTGGAGTCGCGCTATCCGTTCGGACGCTACGCCGACCAGGCCCAGCTCGAGCTGATCTACGCCAACTACAAGAACGCCGAGCCGGAAGCCGCCAAGTCCGCCGCCGAGCGTTTTATCCGCCTGCACCCCCAGCACCCGAACGTCGACTACGCCTACTACATGAAGGGCCTGACCTCGTTCGACCAGGACGTTGGCCTGCTGGCGCGCTTCCTGCCGCTGGACATGACCAAGCGTGACCCTGGCGCTGCCCGCGACTCCTACAACGAGTTCGCCCAGTTGACCAGCCGCTACCCTAACAGCCGCTACGCGCCGGACGCCAAGCAGCGCATGATCTACCTGCGCAACCTGCTGGCTTCCTACGAAATCCACGTTGCCCACTACTACCTGACCCGTCAGGCCTATGTTGCCGCCGCCAACCGTGGTCGCTATGTAGTGGAGAACTTCCAGGAAACCCCTTCGGTGGGTGATGGCCTGGCAGTGATGACCGAGGCTTACCAGCGCCTGCACCTGGACGCCCTGGCGGCCACCAGCCTGGAAACCCTGAAGCTCAACTACCCGGACCACCCAAGCCTGAAAGACGGCCAGTTCGTGCCTCAAGTGGCCGAAGCAGACAACCGTTCGTGGCTGAGCAAGTACACCTTGGGCCTGATCGAGTCCCGTCCACCGCTGCCGCCGGGCGAAACCCGCGCCAACCAGGACGTGATGAAGCAGTTCCAAGACGCCAAGGAAGCGATTCCTTCGGACCTCAAGCCGCATGACGAAAATGGTGATGTGATCGAAGAAGAAACGCCACAAGCCTTGGGCAACAACCAGGATCGTTCGTGGTTCAGCTACATGACCTTCGGCGTGTTCGACTGACCGTTCGACACGACGCAAAAAGGGAGCCCTTGGTGGCTCCCTTTTTTATGGGCGCGTATTTATTACGCTGTGCGCCCGCCACGTCCTTGGCTAAACTGCCACATTCCTTGTCGAGAAACTGCCCATCATGCTTCGTCTACTGTTCTGGATTGCCGTCATTGCTGCCGCGGTATGGTTCTGGCGCAAATTCAAAAGCCCCGCAGCCAGACAGCAACGGGCCGGCGAACCCGATGCAGCCTTGATGGTGCGTTGCGCTCACTGCGGCGTGCACTTGCCAAAGGATCGCGCGTTGAGCACCGGACAGATGTGGTACTGCACCCAGGCGCATCTGGAGCAAGGCCCCAAGTCTATCCAGCGTTGATCCGACCTGCTGGGGAGTAAGGCGCTGGGTCAATGATCGGCGTGCGCTTGAGCAGCAAGTCGGCAAACAACTGACAGGACGCCGGCGCCAACACCAGGCCATTGCGGTAATGCCCGCAATTGAGCCACAGCCCCTTGAAGCCTGGTACTTCGCCGATGTAGGGAATCCCTTCCGGCGAACCAGGCCGCAAACCCGCCCAATGGCCTACCACTTCAGCCTCCGCCAGGGCTGGAATCAGCTCTACGGCAGAGGCCTTCAGGCTTTCCAACGCCGACTCGGTTGGGGTTTTATCGAAACCCTCATGCTCCAGGGTGCTGCCTATCAGGATATGCCCGTCACGCCGAGGAATCGCATAACGCCCCTTGGCCAGCACCATGCTCGATAAAAAGTCAGGCGCGCACTTGTACAAAATCATCTGGCCCTTAACCGGCTCCACAGGCAGCGACAGGCCCAGCTTGCCGAGCAACTCCCCGCTCCAGGCGCCGGCCGCAAGCACGACCTGCTCACCGAAAATCGGCCCTGTGGCCGTGTTCACGCCCACTACCTTGTCGCCTTCCAGCACAAACCCTTCGACTTCGCACTGCTCGTGTATCGTCACCCCAGGCAACGCCGACAACGCGGCCCTGAGCGATTTGATCAAGCGCGGGTTACGCACATTGGCCACGTTCGCCATGTAGATCGCCTGGGAGTAGCCGCCACCCAGCACCGGGACCGCATCATGGGCAGCCGACACATCCACCTTGCTCAATGGCCGCCCCTCACGCGCGGCCCAGGCCAAGGCTTCGGCTTCATCTTCCAAGTCCAACCAGTACAGCCCCGTGGTGTGAACCTGCGGGTCGACCCCGGTATCAGCAAACAAGCGCTCAGCCAGCTGTGGATAAAAATCCTGGGACCAATGGGCCAACGCCGTGACCGCCGGGCTGTAGCGCCACGGATACAACGGCGAAACAATACCGCCGCCCGCCCAGGAAGATTCCTGCCCAAGCCCCGCTCGCTCCAACAGGACGACCGCCCGCCCCTGGGTGGCCAGGTTGAACGCCGTCAACAAGCCGATTACTCCACCACCGACAATCACCACTTGCTGCTTAGCCATCATTTGATCCAGCCGATAAAAAGGGAAAAGCGCGCCCGGCGCCCAATCGAACACTCTCATCATTGCCCCCAGCACGTCGTACGCGACATGTCAGGTGCTGCGCCCGGATTACTGCGCACGCCGGTACTGGTCAGGCTGAATTCGCCGCAACGATCACCCGCCATGACTGAGTCGACGACCGGCGTGGCTAGCAGGCTGAACGCCTGAGGGTTCAATGCCACGCTGATTCTATAGCGATCATTGCCGGCACTGATGCCGTTTGCGTCAATAAAAGTGCCGTTCCTCGTGTAATAGCGTTCCAGATGCTGGGCCTGTTCAGTCAACAGCGCGACAATTTCCGCGCGATAAACCTTTTGGACATGGCCGGTATACCCGGGGTAGGCGATACCAGCCAGCAACGCGATGATCGCCACCGCGATCAACAACTCAATCAGGGTAAAACCTCGGCTATCCATGCCCATGACACCATTCCTCAGTAAAGTTGCCGCCACAACACTCGCTGAAACCGCGCCCCACTGCCTTCGCCGACCCGCGCATACACCACCTCCAGCACAGTGCGTGATTGACCGCTGAGCCCTACAGCCGTGACCCGATACAGCATTGCCGGGGTTTCGGGCGGCAGATGAACCAGCCCCACAGCTGGGCCGAGGGATTGAATAGCGTAAAGGCCACCCGTCATGGCAACCCAGGTCACTGCGGACACGGGATGAGGCCCAGCGCCAGTTACCGAAGACGCCTCGCCTGGCGGTGCACAGGTCACGAGTGACGTGCATGTTGGCCACGCACCACCTGCCCGCCGCAGGGCTGTCTCCCCCAGCCGAAGGCCGCTTTCAGCACTTTGCAGCGACTGATTGCGATGCCAGAAGCTGCCGGCGATCTTCTGCTGGGACACGGCCCCCTGCATCGAAGACAAGCCCACCAGGGATAACAACAGCAGGAATACCAGGCTGATCAACAGCACCATGCCCGCCTGGCGAAGATCGACACGCTTATCAAGCCCCATGAGCGCCCTACCCCAACCGGTTACGCAGTGCGGCAACGACGCTCCAGGTTTGAGCCTTCACGCGCTCCGTCGGGTCGTGCAGCGTGAGGAGAATGCGGACACTGAGGATCAATGAAGCATCGAGCGGGCTGGACTCATACCGCACCACGCGTGTCGAACCCGGTCGGTCCGCCATGCCAAAACTGATATCGAACGCCTGCACGCCATCCACCAGCACCGCCTTGGCCGGGGATGCTGGCGTACTGACTTTCATCTGGCCCGACTCAAAGGTGTAGGTGACCTGGCGTATGCCAAACCGAATCTGCCCCGGTGCAGCGGGCGGTGGCGTGCCCGAATAGGCCTGGGCGGAACCGGAGCAGTCGGACAACACCGTCCAGTCCGGCTTCCCGCTGCCTTCACCAATATCCGCCGTAACCAGCGTCAGGGACCTTGAGCTGCCCGCCCCTGCCCAACTGATCGGCCGCTCAAAGGCCTGCGGCGCATTCTCGATAAAGCCCGCATCCAGGCAACCAAACATGCCCGCCAGGCGAATGTCCTGAATCAATTTGCCGAGCGCAAATCGCGCATCGTCTTGCATCAGCATGGCTGACTGCTGAGTGGCCTGGGTCGATCGAGCGCTGATTGCGACCTGGCTGACGCCAAGTACCAGCATCAACCCGACCGCCAATGCCAACAACAACTCCAGCAGGCTGAACCCACGTACCGCGCGGTTCATGGCCCCACCTGCGGCTCGCTGGCGATGCGACTGGTCAGGGTGAAGGTTTCCCGCGCGCCACCGCTGTTTGCGCCACGGCCATCGTCCCAACTGATGCTGACGATCACCTCATTGCCGCGCATGACCACCGAACCTTGGCCGCTCTCACCAGCAAAACCGACGATATTGGCTTCGAAGTCGTGCAAGTCCAAGTCACGCACACTCGCCCCGGCAGTGACGGAAGGGGCACGTTCGGCCAGCCCCCACGAATAGTCCGCGCCCGAGTTGGCGCGAAGACGGTCGAGCATGTCGTAGGCGATAAAGCTGGCCTGGCTGGTCATTCGCGCGCTGTCGGTGTACTTGAGCGCGTTGAGCTGGACCACCGCTGCGCCGAGCAGGCCAACGGCGAGTATCAACACCGCCACCAACACCTCGATCAGCGTCATGCCAGTTTGGTGCTCGGGTGCAGCAGGGGTTAGAAAAACGTCAGGGCAAGCAAGCATTACCGTCGTCATCCATGTCGAAGGCCAGGGAAAAGCAGGAAAAACCTGCTGTGCGGCCAAAGACTAGCGGCGATTTTTCGACCGTGCTGCTCCCGGAACATAGGGAAATACTTTGGACATAAAAGCCATCATTCAACGCCCCCTTCAGGGCGCTATACCTAAGCCTGCCATCTGATTATCTACCGCGTCCAAGGAGGGACGGCATATGACACAACGCGGCTTTACCCTGATCGAGCTGCTACTCGGGCTGATCATAAGTGGCGTCCTGGCTCACCTGGCCGTGCCAAGTTTCAAGGGGTTGCTTGAGTCACAGCAGCGGCACAGCGCAGCGCAATCCTTGGCCGGCGGCATGCGCTACGCCCGCACCGAAGCCATCGCACGCAACCGAGCGGTGATCATTCATGCGATGGACGACGACTGGAGTCGAGGGTGGCGGGTGATCGTGGATGTGAGCGGGCGCGGGCACCTGGACAACAAAAACCCCGTATTACTGGAGCGCCAGGACAGTGGACGCGTACCGATCGTGGGCAACGGGCCCGTCAAGCACCAAGTACGCTTCAGCGGGTTGGGCGAGCCTGTGTTTGCAGGCGGGGGATTCCGTGCCGGCACCGTCCATGTGTGTGCGACGGATCAGGCACAGAGCCTGTTCCAGGTGGTACTGGCGCCCAGCGGACGCATCAGCCTGCGCAGCGATAAAACCGAGCAGGCCTTGTGCCGGGGCTACGCCGCCACCCTGGGACTCAGAGCAGCGAGCGAACCCGCAGCTCCTTGGGCATGGAGAAAGTGATGTTCTCTTCACGTCCGGCGAGCTCATCGGCACCCGTGGCACCCCAGGCCTGCAACTGCTGGATCACACCACGCACCAGGACTTCCGGCGCCGAAGCGCCCGCCGTGATGCCGATCCGCTCGACACCGTCGAACCAACTGCGCTGCATGTCTTCGGCACCATCGATCAGGTACGCCGGGGTCGCCATCCGCTCGGCCAGCTCACGCAGCCGATTGGAGTTGGAGCTGTTGGGGCTGCCAACGACCAACACCACGTCGCACTCATCAGCCAATTGCTTGACCGCATCCTGGCGGTTTTGCGTGGCGTAGCAGATATCATCCTTGCGTGGACCGCCAATCGACGGGAAACGTGTGCGCAGGGCATCGATCACGCGACTGGTGTCGTCCATGGACAAGGTGGTCTGGGTCACGAAGGCCAAGCGTTCAGGGTTGTGCACCTGCAAGCTGGCGACGTCCTTTTCGTCCTCCACCAGGTAGATCGCACCACCATTGCTGCCGTCATACTGGCCCATGGTGCCTTCGACTTCCGGATGACCAGCATGGCCGATCAGGATGCACTCACGGCCGTCGCGGCTGTAGCGCGCAACTTCGATGTGAACCTTGGTCACCAGCGGGCAGGTGGCATCGAAGACTTTCAGGCCACGCCCGGCAGCTTCAGTACGCACCGCCTGGGAGACCCCGTGGGCGCTGAAGATGACGATGACGTCGTCCGGCACCTGGTCCAGCTCTTCGACAAAGATCGCGCCGCGAGCGCGCAGGTCTTCGACCACGAATTTGTTGTGGACCACTTCATGGCGTACGTAAATCGGCGGTCCGAAGACTTCCAGGGCGCGATTGACGATTTCGATCGCCCGGTCCACGCCAGCGCAGAAGCCACGGGGGTTGGCGAGTTTGATTTGCATGCGGTGCCTCGTGTCTTGCGGCTATTTTGGGTCAGGCGTGACGCTGACCCAAACGACAATGAAGATCATAGGTGGGAGGGGGCTTGCCCCCGATGGCGGTGGGTCAGTAGACAAACTTTGACTGAACCACCGCTATCGGGGGCAAGCCCCCTCCCACACAAGCCCACTCCACACATGATTGTGTGTCGTTGATCAGATTGCTTTAACGTCGATGATTTCAACGTCGAACGTCAAGGTTTTACCGGCCAACGGGTGATTGAAGTCGATGGTTACCTGCGCATCATCGAAAGCCTTGACCACACCAGGCAACTCGGTGTTCGCCGCATCGTTGAAGATCACCAGCAGGCCTTCCGACAGCTCCATATCCTGGAACTGCGAACGCGGGATGATCTGCACGTTTTGCGGGTTTGGCTGGCCAAAGGCGTTTTCCGGCAGGATCTGCAGGTTGCGCTTGTCGCCGGCCTTGAAACCGAACAGGGCCGCTTCGAAACCCGGCAGCAGGTTGCCATCACCCACCTTGAAGGTCGCCGGGGCTTTGTCGAACGTGCTGTCGACCGTGTCGCCATTCTCCAGGCGCAGTGCGAAATGCAAAGTGACTTCCGTGTTCTGGCCGATACGTTGTTCAGCCAATACCTGATCAGTCATTGACGGTCTCTCCGGTTTTCTTACTCTTGAACATATCCAGCGCCAGCATGATTGCACCGACGGTGATGGCGCTGTCGGCAAAGTTGAACGCCGGGAAGTACCAGCGGTTCTGCCAGTGCACCAGAATGAAGTCGATCACATGGCCCAGGGCAATGCGGTCGTACAAGTTGCCCAGCGCGCCGCCCAGCACCAGGGCCAAGGCGATCGCCAGCCAGGTGTCATCGCGGCCCAGGCGCTTGAGCCAGACCACCAGCACCGCACTGACCACCACGGCAATCAGGGCGAACAGCCAGCGCTGCCAGCCACCGCTGTCAGCGAGGAAACTGAAGGCGGCGCCGGTGTTGTAGGCCAGGGTCCAGCTGAAGTAATCCGGAATTACCACGATCTGCTGGAACATCTCCAGGGAACCCTCGAAATGAGCCTTGCTGACCTGGTCGATGACCAGTACCAGCACGCTCAGTACGAGCCAGCCCAGGCGTCCGAAACGATCCGCTGCATCAGGCATAGTGGCGAACCTCGCCAGCACCGCTGATGTTGTCGACGCAACGACCGCAGATTTCCGGATGCTCGGGGTTTACGCCAACGTCTTCACGACAGTGCCAGCAACGGGCGCACTTAGGGAACGCCGACTTGACCACTTTGAGCTTGAGGCCCGGTACTTCGGTGGCCACGGCATCCGCTGGAGCCTGGGCAAAGGGTGCCAGGCTGGCGGTGGACGTGATCAACACGAAGCGCAGTTCGTTGCTCAGCTTGGCCAGGTCGGCGGTCAGGCTTTCCTCGGCAAACAGGGTGACTTCGGCCTGCAGGTTGCCACCGACGGCCTTGGCCGCACGCTGGACTTCCAGTTCCTTGTTCACCGCGACCTTCACGGCCATCACGCCTTCCCAGTACTCGCGACCCAGCTCGAAGTCGGCCGGCAGTTCGGTCAGGCCTTCATACCAGGTGTTGAGCATCACGGACTCGTTACGCTCGCCCGGCAGGTACTCCCACAGTTCGTCGGCGGTGAAGGCCAGGATCGGTGCGATCCAGCGCACCAGCGCTTCGCTGATGTGGTACAGCGCGGTCTGCGCCGAACGGCGCGCCTTGCTGTTGGCGCCGGTGGTGTACTGGCGGTCCTTGATGATATCGAGGTAGAAACCACCCAGTTCCTGCACGCAGAAATTGTGGATCTTCGAGTACACGTTCCAGAAGCGGTATTCGCCGTAGTGCTCCTGCAGCTCGCGCTGCAGCAACAGTGTACGGTCCACGGCCCAACGGTCCAGGGCGAGCATGTCCTCGGCCGGCAGGATGTCGGTGGCCGGGTTGAAACCGGTCAGGTTCGACAGCATGAAGCGTGCGGTATTGCGGATACGACGGTAGGCATCGGCGCTGCGGGCCAGGATCTGGTCCGACACGGCGATCTCGCCCGAGTAATCGGTCGAGGCTACCCACAGACGCATGATGTCGGCACCCAAGGTGTCGTTGATCTTTTTCGGTTCGATCACATTCTTCAGCGACTTGGACATCTTGCGGCCCGTCTCGTCGACGGTGAAACCGTGGGTCAGCAGTTCGCGGTACGGGGCGTGGTCGTCGATGGCGCAACCCGTCAGCAACGAGGAGTGGAACCAGCCACGGTGCTGGTCCGAGCCTTCCAGGTACAGGTCCGCACGTGGGCCGTTCTCGTGGCCCATCGGGTGCGAGCCGCGCAATACGTGCCAGTGGGTGGTACCGGAGTCGAACCACACGTCGAGGGTGTCGCTGATCTTGTCGTACAGCGGCGCTTCGTCACCCAGCAGCTCGGCGGCATCCAGCTTGAACCAGGCTTCGATGCCTTCCTGTTCAACGCGTTGAGCCACGGTTTCCATCAGTTCGACGGTGCGAGGGTGCAGTTCGCCGCTTTCCTTGTTCAGGAAGAACGGGATCGGCACACCCCAGTTGCGCTGGCGGGAGATGCACCAGTCTGGACGATTGGCGATCATCGAGTGCAGGCGCGCCTGGCCCCAGGCCGGGACGAACTTGGTGTCTTCGATGGCTTTGAGCGAGCGCACACGCAGGGTGTCGCCGCTGGCGGGCTCTTTGTCCATGCCGATGAACCACTGCGCGGTGGCGCGGTAGATCAGCGGGGTCTTGTGGCGCCAGCAGTGCATATAGCTGTGTTGGATAGTCGCGGTTTGCATGAGTGCGCCGACTTCGCGCAGCTTGTCGATGATCGCCTGGTCGGCCTTGAAGATGAACTGGCCACCGAAGAACTCCAGCGAAGACGCATATACGCCATTGCTTTGCACCGGGTTGATGATGTCATCGTTCACCAGGCCGTACTTCTTGCAGATGACGAAGTCGTCCACGCCATAGGCAGGCGAGCAGTGAACCACGCCGGTACCGGAACCCAGCTCGACGTAGTCAGCCAGGTACACCGGCGACAGGCGGTCGTAGAACGGATGACGGAAGTTGATCAGTTCCAGCGCAGAGCCGGTCGTGGTAGCAATCACCGAGCCTTGCAGCTCGTAGCGGGCCAGGCAGGCCTCGACCATTTCTTCAGCCAGCACCAGCAGGCGATCACCAACGTCCACCAGGGCGTAGGTGAACTCCGGGTGCACGTTCAGCGCCTGGTTGGCCGGAATGGTCCACGGGGTGGTGGTCCAGATCACGATGGCGGCAGGCTTGGCCAGGCTCGACAGGCCGAAGGCCTCGGCGAGCTTGACGTCGTCGGCAACCGGGAAGGCCACATCGATGGTCGAGGACTTCTTGTCTTCGTACTCGACTTCCGCTTCAGCCAGGGCCGAACCGCAGTCAAAGCACCAGTTCACGGGCTTGAGGCCCTTGAACACGAAACCGCCCTTGACGATTTCGGCCAAGGCGCGGATTTCACCGGCCTCGTTCTTGAAGTTCATGGTCTTGTACGGGTTGTCCCAATCGCCCAGCACGCCCAGGCGGATGAATTCGGACTTCTGCCCTTCGATCTGCTCGGTGGCGTAGGCGCGGCACAGCTCGCGGGTCTTGTCGGCGCCCAGGTTCTTGCCGTAGGTCACTTCGACTTTGTGTTCGATCGGCAGGCCATGGCAGTCCCAACCCGGAACATAAGGCGCGTCGAAACCCGAAAGGGTTTTCGAACGGATGATCATGTCCTTGAGAATCTTGTTCAGCGCATGACCGATGTGAATCGTGCCGTTGGCGTAAGGAGGGCCGTCGTGCAGAACGAATTTCGGACGATCCTTGCCAATTTCGCGCAACTTTCCGTACAGGCCAATACTGTCCCAGCGCTGCAGGATCTGCGGTTCGCGCTGTGGCAGGCCGGCCTTCATTGGGAAGGCGGTGTCCGGAAGGTTTAGCGTGGCTTTATAGTCGGTCATTTAAGGCTCTTCGGTTAGCGATGGGCGCTAGGTGCGGCTAGTGCACGGGCGGCGGCGACATCCGCATTGATCGCCGTTTTCAACGCCTCCAGGGAGGCGAAACGCTGCTCTTCACGCAGCTTCTGGTGGAAAACCACCGTCAAACGCCGGTCATACAGATCACCGGCAAAATCCAAAAGGTGAACTTCCAGGTGGGCCTTGCCATCACCTGCAACCGTGGGCCTGACACCTATATTGGCGACTCCCGGCCACGATTGGCCGTCGATATCGACGCTCACCAGGTAAACCCCGGTCAGCGGCACACGACGGCGCTTGAGTTGCACGTTGGCAGTTGGCGTACCCAGTTGGCGCGCCAGCTTCTGGCCGTGCAATACCCGCCCGGCAATGCGGAACGGGCGACCGAGCAGACGCTCGGCCAAGGCGAAGTCGGCAGCGGCCAGGGCATTACGCACCTGGGTGCTGCTCACGCGCAGGCCATCCAGTTCGACGGTTTGCGCGGCTTCGACGGTAAACCCCTGGGTGACACCGGCGTGTTGCAGGAAATCGAAATCGCCGACCCGGTCACAACCGAAACGGAAGTCGTCGCCGACCTCCAAATGCTGTACGCCCAGGCCATCGACCAGGATACGGTCGACAAACTCAGCGGCGCTGAGGCTCTGCAAACGCTGGTTGAAGGCCAGGCAGAGGACGCGGTCCACACCTTCGTCGGCCAGCAGTTGCAGCTTGTCCCGAAGGCGGGCCAGACGGGCCGGTGCCGTTTCCGGGGTAAAGTATTCCCGCGGCTGCGGCTCAAAAATCACCACGCAGCTGGGCACGCCCAACTCGACCGCACGCTCGCGCAGCCTTGCCAGGATAGCCTGGTGGCCACGGTGAACACCGTCAAAGTTGCCAATAGTGGCGACGCAGCCCCGATGCTGGGGGCGCAGGTTGTGGAGACCTCGAACCAGCTGCATAACGCGCTTCTTGCTCATAAAGTGGTCGATTATAACCACACCCGGCCCCGGATCACAGGCAACAGCGCAGGCCAAATGGGTCGAATCGATAAAACAATCGTTTTATCACGGCAAAGTCTCTATCCCAGCGACTTGCGATTGAAATCCCGCAGGCGGAAGCCCTGCAGCAGCAACATCCCGAAGTACACCACCACACCGGCGACGACAAGTACGCCAAGGCGCACGAAGCGCTCCAACATATGGCCTTGATCCCAGGCGGGCATGATGTGCATCAGCCCGAGCAGCACGGCCGACATCATCGCCACCGCTACCAGCAACTTGAGCGCAAACATCCCCCAGCCCGGCTGCGGTTGGAACATCTGCTGCTTACGCAGTTGATAAAACAGCAGGCCCGCATTGATACAGGCACCGGCGCTGATCGCCAAGGCAAGACCGGCGTGGGCCAGCGGGCCGATGAATACCAGGTTGAGCAGTTGCGTGACGATCAGCGTGAAGATTGCAATCTTCACCGGCGTGCGGATGTTTTGCTGGGCGTAGAAACCCGGCGCCAGCACTTTGATCACGATAATGCCGAGCAGGCCGACGGAGTAGGCAATCAACGCATGCTGGGTCATCAGGGCGTCGTGTGCATCGAATTGCCCGTACTGGAACAGCGACACCGTCAGCGGCTCAGCCAGGATTCCCAGCGCCAGGGAGCACGGCAACACCAGGACGAAACACAGGCGCAGCCCCCAGTCGAGAATGCGCGAGTACTCCTGGCGATCCTTGCTGGCGTAGGTACGCGCCAGGGTCGGCAGCAAAATCGTGCCCAGGGCAACGCCAAGCACGCCGGACGGCAGTTCCATCAGACGATCGGCGTAGTACATCCACGACACCGAGCCGGAGACCAGCAGCGAGGCAAACGCGGTGTTGATGATCAGGGAAATCTGACTGACCGACACACCGAGGATCGCCGGCAACATGTTGCGCATTACGCGCCAGACGCCTGTGTCCTTGAGGTTCAGGCGCGGCAGGACGAGCATGCCGATCTTTTTCAGGTGCGGCAGTTGGTACAGCAATTGCGCCAGCCCGCCTGCCAGGACCGCCCAGCCCAGGGCCATGACCGGCGGATCGAAGTACGGCGTAAGGAACAGCGCGAAGATAATCATGCTGACGTTCAGCAGGGTCGGCACGAAGGCCGGCACCGAGAAACGATTCCAGGTATTGAGGATCGCCCCGGCCAGGGAGGATAGGGAGATCAGCAATATATAAGGAAAGGTCACGCGCAACAGATCAGTGGTCAGCGCGAATTTTTCCGGGGTGTTGGCGAAACCGGGCGCCGTCGCCCAGATCACCCAGGGGGCGGCGAGCATGCCGGCGATGGTCACCAGCATCAATACCAGGGTGAGCAGGCCGGAGACGTAGGCAATAAAGGTACGGGTCGCCTCCTCGCCCTGCTGGGTCTTGTATTCAGCCAGGATCGGCACGAACGCCTGGGAAAATGCGCCCTCGGCGAAGATTCGCCGCAGCAGGTTGGGCAGCTTAAACGCTATAAAGAAGGCATCCGTGGCCATGCTGGCGCCAAAAATGCGCGCCAGCAGGGTGTCACGCACAAACCCCAAAACCCGGGAGATCATCGTGATAGAGCTGACGGCGGCCAACGATTTGAGCAGATTCATTGAAAGAGTTTGCGCCTATAGATAAAGAGCAGGCGAACTAAGCGCCTACATATGCGATACTGCGCGCCTGCAACAGCACAGAGCCAAAGCTCGCGAGTTTACAGGTCAAGCGCCGGAAATAAATCACCCGCCTCTTCAGATCGACCACTCAGCAGTTCGCATCAGCCGCCCTTGACAACCCATCAAGTCATCGGCATGATTCGCGGCCTATTTTGTTTGCTATTTCCTAAAAAGTCTTTCGAGGAGCTCGACGGTGGCCAACACACCTTCCGCCAAAAAACGTGCAAAACAGGCTGAGAAGCGTCGCAGCCACAACGCCAGCCTGCGTTCCATGGTTCGTACCTACATCAAGAATGTAGTTAAAGCCATCGACACCAAAGACGCTGAAAAAGCCCAAGCTGCTTACGTTCTGGCAGTGCCGGTTATCGACCGTATGGCCGATAAAGGCATCATCCACAAGAACAAGGCCGCTCGTCATAAGAGCCGCCTGAATGGCCACATCAAGGCTCTGAGCGTTGCTGCAGCAGCCTAAGTGGTAAGAACTGCCACGTAACCCCGGTTGCGTAACAGTTAAGAAATGCCCCGTACCGAAAGGTCCGGGGCATTTTTGTTTGTGCCTGAAAAGTCCTGGCCGTGATCTGTGGCAAGCCCGCTAGCCAAAAAAACGGGGAATTCCGGGCAAAAAAACGCCCCGAACCAGTCGGGGCATTTTTGCTACCACCTGATCAGTGCATCAATCAGTGGTGGTGACCGCCTTCACCGTGGACGTGGCCGTGAGCCACTTCTTCCTGGGAAGCGTCGCGGATGGCGACGATCTTCACTTGGAAGTTCAGGCGCTGGCCTGCCAGGGGGTGGTTGCCGTCGACAGTCACATCGTCGCCGTCCAGATCACGGATGGTGACGATCTGCATTTGGCCGTCCGGCGCGGAAGCGTGGAACTGCATGCCCACTTCCAACTCGTCGACGCCTTCGAACATGCTGCGGCTCAGGGTGCTGACCAGTTCGGCGGAGTATTCGCCGTAGGCATCTTCAGGCTCTACGGCCACGGTCAGTTCATCACCAACCTGTTTGCCTTCCAGCGCCTTTTCCAGGCCCGGGATGATATTACCTGCGCCTTGCAGGTAGACCAGCGGCGCGCCGCCGGCTGAGCTGTCGATGACCTCACCAGCGTCGTTGGTCAGGGTATAGTCGATGGAGACAGCCTTGTTAGCGGCGATCGTCATGGGGCGAGACCTTTTGCATAAGAATGAAGAACGGACAAGTCTAAACAAGGATTTGCCCGAAAGCGAACAGAACCCGGACGGACGGGACCGATCAACGGCCTCGTTCATCACCGGATTCCACCAGGACGACGACCTGCACTGGGTTGCCGAGCTGTCCTGTGGACACACCCAGCACCTGCGCCACCAGCCGCCCTGGCAGTCTCGTGTCTGGGTGCTGGAGCCCACGCAACGCCTTGAAAAAATAGGCCAGCCCTTTGCCTGCGGCTGGTGTGCGCAGGAGCGCGAATAACGATAACCTTGGCGCCTGATTCCCGGTAGGCACTCAACCATAGAGCGCCACCGAAGCCATGCACCTCCAGAGAATTCGCATGCAGACTTTTTTTATCGCGCCCACCGATTTTGGTGTGGGTCTGACCTCCATCAGCCTCGGGCTGGTGCGTACCCTTGAGCGGGCCGGGCTGAAAGTCGGGTTCTTCAAGCCGATTGCCCAGCCGCACCCCGGCGATACCGGCCCCGAGCGTTCCACCGAACTGGTGGCCCGCACCCACGGCCTGAAACCGCCCCAACCTCTCGGCCTGGCCCACGTAGAGCGCATGCTCGGCGATGGCCAGCTCGACGAGTTGCTTGAAGAAATCATCACCCTTTACCAACAGGCTGCCGTGGGCAAGGACGTGCTGATCGTCGAAGGCATGGTGCCGACCCGCAGCGCCAGCTACGCGGCCCGGGTCAACCTGCACCTGGCCAAGAGCCTGGATGCGGAGGTGATCCTGGTTTCCGCTCCGGAAAATGAAGTACTCACCGAACTCTCCGGCCGCGTGGAATTGCAGGCCCAGTTGTTCGGTGGCCCGAAAGACCCGAAAGTCCTCGGCGTGATCCTGAATAAGGTGCGCACCGACGAAAGCATGGAGGCCTTCTCGGCCCGCCTGAAAGAACATTCGCCGTTATTGCGCAGCGGCGATTTCCGCCTGCTGGGCTGCATCCCCTACCAGCCGGAACTCAACGCGCCGCGCACCCGCGACGTGGCCGACCTGATGGGCGCGCAAATCCTCAATGCCGGCGACTACGAAACCCGGCGCATGACCAAGATCATCATCTGCGCGCGCACCATGCGTAACACCGTGGAGCTGCTCAAGCCCGGGGTACTGGTGGTAACCCCCGGCGACCGTGACGACATCATCCTCGCCGTCAGCCTGGCCGCGATCAACGGCGTGCCCCTGGCCGGCCTGCTGCTGACCAGCGATACCCTGCCCGACCCGCGCATCATGGATCTGTGCCGCGGCGCGTTCCAGGCTGGGCTGCCGGTTTTGTCGGTGAGTACCGGTTCCTACGAAACCGCCAACCTGCTCAACAACCTCAACAAGGAAATCCCCATCGATGACCGCGAGCGCGCGGAGATCATCACCGATTTCGTCGCCAGCCACCTCGATGCGCGCTGGCTGCACCAGCGTTGCGGCACGCCACGGGAGATGCGCCTGTCGCCGGCGGTGTTCCGCTACCAGTTGATCCAACGCGCCCAGGCGGCCAACAAACGCATTGTGCTGCCCGAGGGCAGCGAGCCATTGACCGTCCAAGCCGCCGCCATCTGCCAGGCCCGGGGCATCGCCCGCTGTGTGCTGCTGGCCAAGCCGGCTGACGTGGAAGCGGTCGCCCGCGCCCAAGGCATTGAATTGCCCGAAGGCCTGGAGATTCTCGACCCGGACCTGATCCGCCAACGCTATGTCGAACCGATGGTGGCGTTGCGCAAGAGCAAAAGCCTCAACGCACCGATGGCCGAGCAGCAACTGGAAGACACCGTGGTAATCGCCACCATGATGCTGGCCCTGGACGAAGTGGACGGCCTGGTTTCCGGGGTTATCCACTCCACCGCCAACACTATTCGCCCGGCCCTGCAACTGATCAAGACCGCGCCGGGCTGCACCTTGGTGTCGTCAGTGTTCTTCATGCTGTTCCCCGAACAAGTGCTGGTGTACGGCGACTGCGTGATGAACCCGCACCCAAGCGCTGCCGAGCTGGCGGAAATCGCCCTGCAAAGCGCTGAATCGGCGGCCGCGTTCGGTATCACCCCGCGGGTGGCGATGATCAGCTATTCCAGCGGTGACTCGGCCAGCGGCGAAGAAGTGGAAAAAGTCCGCGAAGCCACCCTGCTCGCCCACGAACAGCAAAGCTCGCTGCTGATCGACGGCCCGTTGCAATACGACGCCGCCGCCAACGAAAACGTCGCCCGGCAACTGGCGCCCGACAGCCTGGTAGCCGGCAAGGCCACCGTGTTCGTATTCCCCGACCTGAACACCGGCAACACCACCCACAAGGCGGTACAACGCAGCGCCGATTGCGTCAGCCTGGGGCCGATGCTCCAAGGCCTGCGCAAGCCGGTGAATGACCTGCCGCGCGGCGCCCAAGTGGATGACATCGTGTACACCATCGCCCTGACGGCGATTCAAGCCGCCAACCGACCTATGGATATCTAAATGCTGGATTTTCTACCTGCCGCCGCGCGCGGGGTGATCGCTTCGCTGTTGTTGGCGCTGAATACGATCCTGTTGTGTTCGTTCCTGTTTGTCGTCGCGCTGTTCAAGGCGCTGCCGTTCGCCAAGCGCTTCAGCGAGTGGCTGATGAACCACACCCATGAAGCCTGGGTAACCAACAACAAGGGTTGGATGAACCTGGTGCGCCGCACCCGTTGGCACCTTAAAGGCCTTGAAGGCCTTGAAGGCCTGGACTACCAGCACTCGTACCTGGTGACCAGCAACCACCAGAGCTGGGTCGACATCATGGTGCTGCAATACGTGCTCAATCGACGGATTCGCCCGCTCAAGTTTTTCCTCAAGCAGGAACTGATCTGGGTGCCGGTGATTGGCCTGGCGTGGTGGGCGCTGGGTTTTCCTTTCATGAAGCGCTACACCAAGGCCTACCTGGAAAAACACCCGGAGAAGAAAGGCAAAGACCTGGAAACCACCCGCAAGACCTGCGCGAAGTTTCGTGACAACCCGGTAGGTATTTTCAACTTTGCCGAAGGCACGCGCTTTACGCCGGGCAAGCACGCGCAGCAGAACTCGCCGTTTCGCTACCTGCTCAAGCCCAAGGCCGGTGGTATCGCATTTGTCCTGGATGCCATGGGTGAACAGTTGAAGTCACTGGTCAACGTGACCATCCACTATCCCGCCGGACGCCCAGGATATTGGGACTTGCTGTGCGGGAATGTGCAGGACGTGGTGGTGCAGTTTGAAGAGGTGCCGATTCCGGCCGAGTTCATTGGCAAGAATTATGAGCAGGATGGGGAATACAGGACGGCGTTCCAGGGTTGGATCAACACGCTATGGGAAGACAAGGATGCGCTGCTGGACAGGCTCCACACCGAATACCCAGACAAACATTGATCAAAATGTGGGAGGGGGCTTGCCCCCGATGGCAGTGTGTCAGTCAGTACATGCTTTACTGACCCACCGCTATCGGGGGCAAGCCCCCTCTCACAGTTGACCGCGCTCGATCTTGAATTAGATCGCGCCGCGCTGACGCAACAGCTCCAGCACTTGCTTGACGCTGTCTTCCAGGGACAGTGCCTGGGTGTCGATCACCAGGTCGGCATTCAACGGCACGTCGTAAGGGAACGACTCGCCCGGGATATTATCCCCACCCGCCGCGTACAACCCTTGCGGATCACGCTCAGCGCACACCAGCGGCGATGCCTGCACGTAGACCGTCAGCAAGCGATCGGCACCGATCAGCGCCTTGGCCTGTTCACGCCCTTCGGCGTCCGGTGCAACGAACGCGGCCAGGGTCAGCAGGCCGGCTTCGTTGAACTGGCGCGCGACATGCGCCGCACGACGCCAGTTCTCGGTACGCCCGACACGGTCCTGCGGCAGGCCTTTGTTGAGGTCGTGACGCAGGTTCTGGCCATCCAGTACGAACACTGCACGGCCCATGTCGAACAGCCTGCGCTCAACCGCGTAGGCCAAGGTGCTTTTACCTGCGCCTGACAGGCCGCTGAACAACACGGTGGCAGGCTGCTGACCGAAACGCTGCGCGCGCTCTTCGGTGGACACGTGGGCCAACTTGCCATGCTGCGCCGCACTGCCGTGGGTCACGGGCGGTGCGATGATCATGCCTGCGGCCACGGTGCCGTTGGTCAAACGGTCGATGACGATAAACGCGCCGGTGGTGCGGTTGCTCGCATAGCCGTCCAGCGCAATGGCGGCGTCAAGGCTGACCTTGACCCGGCCGATCTCGTTCAATTGCAGAGCACTTGCCGGGCCTTCGGCCAGGGTGTTCACGTCCACACGGTGCACGATGCTGGTGATGGAGCCCGGTACGTAGCTGGTGGCACGCTTGATGTCGTATTTCTTGCCCGGCAGCATCGGCTCTTCAGCCATCCACACCAGCATGGCGTCAAAAGCGTCGGTGACTTGCGGCACGTTGTCGGCATGCACCAGCAAGTCGCCACGGGAGATGTCGATCTCGTCTTCCATGGTCAGGGTCACGGCCTGGCCGGGGCCTGCGTGTTCCAGTTCACCTTCGAAGGTGACGATGGATTTGACGCGGCTGCTCTTGCCCGACGGCAGCACCACGACTTCGTCGCCCTTGTGCACAATGCCGCTGGCCAGGGTGCCGGCAAACCCGCGGAAGTTCAGGTTCGGACGGTTGACGTACTGCACCGGGAAACGCAGGTCGGTGTAGTTGCGATCGTTGGCGATCTCGACAGTCTCGAGAATCTCCATCAGGGACTGGCCGGTGTACCAAGGCGAGCGCTCGCTCTTGTTCACCACATTGTCGCCCTTGAGGGCCGACATCGGCACGAACGCCATGGTGCTCGGCTTGAAGGCGATGCCATCGGCGAACTTCAGGTAGTCGGCCTTGATCTGCTCGAACACGCGCTCGTCGAAGCCGTTGAGGTCCATCTTGTTGATGGCGATCACGATGTGCTTGATGCCCAGCAACGAGGCAATGAAGCTGTGGCGACGGGTCTGGGTCTGCACGCCATAGCGCGCGTCCACCAGGATGATCGCCAGGTCACAGGTGGATGCACCGGTGGCCATGTTGCGGGTGTACTGCTCATGGCCGGGGGTGTCGGCGATGATGAATTTGCGCTTGGCGGTGGAGAAGTAGCGGTACGCGACATCGATGGTGATGCCCTGCTCACGCTCGGCCTGCAGGCCATCGACCAGCAAGGCCAGGTCGATGTCGTCACCGGTGGTGCCGACCTTCTTCGAATCGCGGGTGATGGCTTCCAGGTGATCTTCGTAGATCATCTTGGAGTCGTGCAGCAGGCGCCCGATCAGGGTGCTCTTGCCGTCGTCGACGTTGCCGCAGGTCAGGAAGCGCAACATTTCCTTGCGCTCGTGCTGGCCCAGGTAGGCGAGGATGTCCTCGCTGATCAAATCAGATTGATGCGACATTGGTGACAACCCCTTAGAAATAACCCTGACGTTTCTTGTCTTCCATCGAGCCTGCGCCATCGTGGTCGATGACCCGGCCCTGGCGCTCGGAAGTTCGCGTCAGGAGCATTTCCTGAATGATGTCCGTCAGCGTCTCGGCTTCGGACTCCACCGCGCCCGTCAACGGGTAGCAGCCAAGGGTACGGAAACGTACTTTCTTTTTGACGATGCGGGCTTTGTCTTCGTCGGACAAGTGCTCAAGGATGCGGTCGTCGTCGATCATGATCAGCGTGCCGTTCTTCTCGATCACGTCGCGCTCGGCGGCGAAGTACAGCGGCACGATCGGGATACCTTCCAGGTAGATGTACTGCCAGATATCCAGCTCGGTCCAGTTGGACAGCGGGAACACACGGATCGACTCGCCCTTGTTGACGTTGCCGTTGTAGACGTTCCACAACTCCGGGCGCTGGTTCTTCGGGTCCCAGCGGTGCTTGCTGTCACGGAACGAGTACACGCGCTCTTTGGCACGGGATTTCTCTTCATCGCGACGGGCACCGCCAAAGGCTGCGTCGAAACCATATTTGTCCAGAGCCTGCTTGAGGCCCTCGGTCTTCATGATGTCGGTGTGCTTGGCACTGCCGTGGGTAAACGGGTTGATGCCCTGCGCCACGCCGTCCGGGTTGACATGGGTGATCAACTCCAGGCCCAGCTCTTCAACCATGCGGTCGCGGAACCGGTACATTTCCTGGAACTTCCACTGGGTGTCGACGTGCATCACCGGGAACGGCAGCTTGCCCGGGAAGAACGCCTTGCGTGCCAGGTGCAGCATCACGGCGGAGTCTTTACCGATCGAGTAGAGCATCACCGGGTTGTCGAACTCGGCGGCGACCTCGCGGATGATGTGGATGCTTTCCGCCTCCAGCTGTTTCAGATGCGTCAGTTTGTCGACCATGGCTACTCACGGAAAAACGATCTTATGGACGGCCTGCGGGCCGTGTTCGAGCGGGGCATGCTAGCACAGCACCTTCTTCTATTCAGGGAGCGATCTAGATCGAAACGGTATATGAATATACTCCCAGGTTTGACTCATCCGACTCATGAACATCGCCCTACCTCCCACCGGGTTGATGGGGGTTAGTCAGATCGGGTTGGGGCAATCGATGAACAGGTGCTCCAGGGCGAAACGCCGCGCCAGGTAATCGCCCAGCGCCTGCACACCATAGCGCTCGGTGGCGTGATGGCCGGCCGCGATAAAGCTGATGTCGTTTTCCCGCGCGCTGTGGAAGGTCTGCTCGGAGGCTTCGCCGCTCAGGAACAAGTCGACACCGGCGGCAATCGCCTGGTCGATATAGCCCTGGCCGCCGCCCGTGCACCAACCGACGCGGCGGATCATCTCGCTGCCTTCGATCAACAGGGGCTCACGGCCCATGACATCCTGCACGCGTCGGGCGAAATCGCGGGGCGACAGGGGTTCGGCCAGGGACCCGACCAGGCCGACGATCTTGAGGTTGTCGGGGTCCAGTGGGCCTTCGACGGTGATGTCCAGTTGACGCGCCAGTTGCACGTTATTGCCGACGTCTGCGTGCAGGTCCAGCGGCAGGTGATAGGCCAGCAGGCTGATGTCGTGCTTGAGCAGGGTTTTCAGGCGGCGTTGCTTCATGCCGGTGACGCAGGGGTTCTCGCCCTTCCAGAAATACCCGTGGTGCACCAGCACCAGGTCGGCCTGCGCCTCGACGGCAGCATCCAGCAATGCCTGGCTGGCGGTCACGCCGCTGACGATGCGCATCACTTGCGGACGCCCCTCTACCTGCAGGCCATTGGGGCAGTAATCGGCAATTCTTGCGCTGCCAAGGTAGCGGTCCGCTTCCTCGACGAGGGTGCTCAAAGCAACGGCCATAAAAGACTCCTAAATATCCCGTTCAGAGGCGCTCGCAGCCTCGTATAATGCGCGACATTATGGGCGCTCTCCCGCCCCCTGCAACCTGTCAGGACTTACTTGATGCTCAAGGCACTGCGTTTTTTCGGATGGCCATTACTGGCTGGCGTGCTGATCGCAATACTGATTATTCAGCGTTTCCCCGAATGGGTGGGCTTGCCCAGCCTTGATGTGAACCTGCAACAGGCCCCGCAAACCAGCGCGGTAGTACAAGGCCCAGTGACTTACGCGGACGCGGTGGTTATTGCTGCCCCCGCGGTGGTCAACCTGTACACCACCAAAGTCATCAACAAACCTGCGCATCCGTTATTTGAAGACCCGCAGTTTCGCCGCTATTTCGGCGACAACGGGCCCAAGCAACGGCGCATGGAGTCCAGCCTCGGCTCGGGCGTGATCATGAGCCCGGAAGGCTACATCCTCACCAACAACCACGTGACCACCGGCGCCGACCAGATTGTGGTGGCCCTGCGTGACGGGCGTGAAACCCTGGCCCGCGTGGTGGGCAGCGATCCGGAAACCGATCTGGCCGTCCTGAAGATCGACCTCAAGAACCTGCCGTCCATTACCCTGGGACGCTCCGACGGCCTGCGCGTGGGCGACGTGGCATTAGCCATCGGCAACCCGTTCGGCGTGGGCCAGACCGTCACCATGGGCATCATCAGCGCCACCGGGCGTAACCAGCTGGGCCTGAACAGCTACGAAGACTTTATCCAGACCGATGCGGCGATCAACCCGGGCAACTCCGGCGGCGCGCTGGTGGACGCCAACGGCAACCTGACCGGTATCAACACGGCGATTTTCTCCAAGTCGGGCGGCTCTCAGGGCATCGGTTTTGCGATCCCGGTCAAGCTGGCGATGGAAGTGATGAAGTCGATCATCGAGCATGGCCAGGTGATTCGCGGCTGGCTGGGCATTGAAGTGCAACCGCTGACCAAGGAACTGGCTGAGTCGTTCGGCCTGACCGGGCGCCCAGGCATCGTGGTCGCCGGGATCTTCCGCGACGGCCCGGCGCAGAAAGCCGGCCTGCAATTGGGCGACGTGATCCTCAGTATCAATGGCGAACCGGCCGGTGATGGTCGCAAGTCGATGAACCAGGTGGCGCGGATCAAGCCGACCGACAAGGTGACGATCCAGGTGATGCGCAACGGTAAAGAGATCAAGCTGCTGGCGGAAATCGGCCTGCGCCCACCGCCTGCGCCGGTGAAAGAAGAGGAATAAACCACAGCGCCAGGTACCCGTTCGCGGGTACCTGTAAGCTCATATTTCAAAGCAAATTCATTCTCATTAGACATGTTATATTGTTTCAATATCGTTATTGGAACGCTCTATCATGCCGTCTCGAAAACTTGCCCCCTTGGCTGGCCTGGCCTTGGGTTTGCTGCTCGACCCCGCCGCTGCTGAAGAAAACACCGTTGAACTGGAGACCATCAGCGTCACTACCGACGCCTACGAATCCGCCACCGGCCCGGTCAAAGGCTACCGTGCCACCCGCTCGGCCAGCGCGACCAAAACCGACACCGCCCTTCGCGACATCCCACAGTCCATCAGCGTGATTCCCGCCTCGGTACTCACGGACCTGGGCAGCACCAACGTGGAACGCGCCCTGGAGTTTGCCGGCGGTGTGTCCAAGCAGAACAACTTTGGCGGCCTTACGCTCTACGAATACAGCGTGCGCGGCTTCACCACTTCGGAGTTCTACCAGGACGGCTTCAGCGCCAACCGGGGCTACCCAAGCACACCGGACGCGGCCAATATCGAACGTATCGAAGTGCTCAAAGGCCCGGCCGCCAGCCTGTATGGTCGCGGCGATCCCGGCGGCACTGTGAATATCGTCACCAAAAAGCCTCAGCCTGAAGCCTTCACCACCCTGCAAACCAGCGCCGGCAGTTGGGACCGTTATCGCACCGCTGTCGACGTCAATACGCCGCTGGACAGCGAGGGCAACCTGCTGTCGCGGATCAACCTGGCGGTGGAGGACAACCACAGCTTCCGCGATCACGTCCAGAGCAAGCGCGTATTTGTCGCGCCCTCATTCAGCTGGCAGCTTGACCCGGACACCCGCTTGCTGGTGGAAAGCGAATTCGTACGCCACAGTTCCACCTTCGACCGCGGCATCGTCGACGCCCCAGGCGTATCGCGCTCCACCTTCCTCGGCGAACCCAACGACGGCGATATTGATAACCACAACAACCGCATCCAGGCCACCCTTGAGCACCACCTCAACGATGCCTGGAAACTGCGCCTGGCCAGCCACTACAAACAAGGGAGCCTGTGGGGCGATGCATCGGAAAACCGTGCGCTGAATACCGACGGCCACACGGTTGATCGCCGCTACCGCGAACGCTCCATGGGCTGGCATGACAGCATTACCCAGCTTGAGCTCCGGGGATTGTTCGATATCGGCAGTTGGCAGCATGAATTGTTGATCGGTACCGAATACGAGGACTACCGCAAGAAGGAGCGCGTGACCGCAATTGCCGGCAGCCGCTACACCATCGACCTCTACAACCCGGTCTACGGTCAGCCCAAACCCAACGGCGCACGCTCCGGTACCGACTTCTTCGAACAGACCAAAAGCCAGGCGCTGAACCTGCAAGACCAGATCCTCTTCACCGACCGCCTGCGCGGCATGATCGGCGCACGCGTGGAGCATTTCGAACAAAGCACCGACGACTTCACCCGCAACCACACCAAGAGCCGACAGACCCACACTGCCCTTACCCAACGCGCCGGCCTGCTCTATCAGCTCACGCCTGAACTCGGCGTGTTCGCCAACGCCTCGACGTCGTTCAAGCCCAACAGCGGTCTGGATATCGACGGTAAATCCTTCAAGCCGGAGGAAGGTGTGGGGTATGAAGCGGGGATCAAGAGCGAGCTGTTCGACGAACGCCTCAGCGCCACCCTCGCCGCTTTTCATATCGAGAAGGAAAACGTGTTGGCCCTGGACCCGGCCACCAACACCAACCGCGCCATGGGCAAGGCACGCAGCCAGGGCTTTGATCTGCAAGTGACCGGGCAGGTGACCGACGCGGTGCGCGTGATTGGCGCCCTCGCCTACATCGACGCGGAAGTGACAAAGGGTGACAAAACCATCCCGACTGGCAGCCGCATGCTCGGCGTAGCCAAGCGCAGCGGCAGTCTGTTGGGCGTGTATGAATTCCAGGATGGGGCATTGCGCGGTTCAGACCTGGGTGCGGCCCTCACCTACGTGGGTGATCGCTCGGGTGAAGCCGGTGGCCGCTTCGAGCTGCCCGCCTACCACACCGTCGACCTGCTCGCGCATTACAAGGCCACGGACAACGTCACCGTGGGGCTGAACTTGAACAACCTGTTTGATGAGAAATACTACGAGCGGTCCTACAGCAGCTATTGGGTCAATCCGGGTGAACCGCGCAACTTCACCGTGAGCCTGACCCTCAACCTGTAACACGATCAAGCCTGTGGGAGGGAGCTTGTCCTAATGCCAGTCAGCTAAGAGATAGAACAAGCAAACAGCAACCTGTGACGAGCGGGCTTGCCCCGCGTCGGGCTGCGCAGCAGCCCCAATCAATCGGAATGCGGAGTATCAGGCACTCCTCAGCGGCTGGTTCTGGGGCTGCTGCGCAGCCCAACGCGGGGCAAGCCCGCTCGCCACAGCAAAGCCCGCTAGCCACAGTTACAGCGTTCTTCCTTAACTAACTGGCATGAGGGCCTGCCCCTCTCCCACATTACAGTGCAACGGGCGCCCGCTCGCACAGGGTATTGAGCGCCACCGCCCACTGCTCGCTGTAATTCAGGCACGGCACCAGCACCAACTCCTCGCCCCCTGCTTCGCGGAACTGCTCGCTGCCGCGATCGCCGATTTCTTCCAGCGTCTCGATGCAATCGGCGACAAACGCCGGGCACATCACCAGCAACTTTTTCACCCCTTGCTGGGCCAACGCCTCAAGGCGTGCCTCGGTATAGGGTTCGATCCACTTCGCACGGCCCAGGCGCGACTGGAAGGCCACCGACCACTTGCCATCCGGCAAGCCCAGGCGCTCGGCGAAATCCCGGGCAACGCTGAAGCACTGCGCGCGGTAGCAGGTGGCAAGCACCTCAGGCGAGGCGTTCTTGCAGCAATCGGCATCCTTGAAACAATGTGCGCCAGTAGGGTCGAGCTTTTTCAGATGACCTTCGGGCAGGCCGTGGAAACTCAGCAACAAGTGATCGTAGTGCTCTTCTATATAAGGGCGAGCACTGGCCGCCAGCGCGTCGAGGTATTCCGCCTGATCGTAGAACGGTTGCAGGATCGAGAATTGCACGTTGAGCTTCTTATCGCGCACCACCCGCCGGGCCTCTTCGATCACCGTGGTCACGGTGCTGTCGGCAAACTGCGGGTACAACGGCGCCAGGGTGACGTTCTGAATACCCTGGGCGGCCAGGCGAGTCAGGGTGGTTTCCAGGGACGGCTCGCCATAGCGCATCGCCAGCTCCACCGGACCCTGGGTCCACTGCGCAGTCATCTGCTGTTGCAGGCGCCGGCTGAGCACCACCAGCGGCGAGCCCTCGTCCCACCAGATCGAGGCATAGGCATGGGCAGACTGCTCAGGACGCTTGATCAGGATCAGCGACACCAACAGGCGCCGCACCGGCCATGGCAGGTCGATCACATAAGGGTCCATCAAAAACTGATTGAGGTAGCTGCGCACATCGGCCACCGAAGTAGACGCCGGTGACCCCAGGTTGACCAGTAACAACGCGTGATCCGTCATGCAACATCCTATCTCTAGAGGCGGCTGGACAAGTCGTCCAAGGCCGCCTTCAACTCAGTGAACTGGAAAGTGAAACCGGCGGCCAACAGGCGCTCGGGTAAAGCTTTCTGGCCGCCCAGCAACAAACCGGACAACTCCCCCAACCCGACCTTCAATGCGAAGGCTGGCATGGGCATGAACGCCGGGCGGTGCAGCACCTGGCCCAACGTCTTGGCAAACTCGCGGTTACGCACCGGGTGCGGCGCGCAGGCATTATAAGGACCACTGGCGTCCCCCTGGTGCAGAAGAAAATCAATCAGGGCGATTTGATCCTTGATGTGCACCCATGGCATCCACTGCCGACCATTACCAATAGGCCCGCCCAGCGCCAGTTTGAACGGCAGCAACAACCGCGACAAAAAGCCGCCCTCAGCCGCCAGTACCAGCCCGGTACGCACCAGCACCACGCGAATGCCCAGCGCCTCGGCACGCTGGGCGGTTTCTTCCCAGGCGATGCACAGCTGGCTGGG
Organism: Pseudomonas sp. G11; assembly: GCF_029457515.1. Classification (NCBI taxonomy): domain Bacteria; kingdom Pseudomonadati; phylum Pseudomonadota; class Gammaproteobacteria; order Pseudomonadales; family Pseudomonadaceae; genus Pseudomonas; species Pseudomonas sp. G11. Next base: position 1,186,195 of record NZ_CP120377.1, on the reverse strand, counting down.
GAAATCGTCCTGCACCGGGCCACTGGCCTCGGTCAATTCGCGCTCACCACCATCGCCGTACCAACCTACGGCCGAACCGGAAATCAACACCTGCGGCTTGTGCGCCAGGCCTTCCAGCCATGTCAGCAGGGTTTCGGTCAGGCTGATGCGGCTGCTCCACAACAATGCCTTGCGTTTGTGCGTCCAGGGACGATCGGCGATGGGCGCGCCGGCGAGATTAATGACCGCGTCCACCGGGCCGATAACCTCTTGCAAGCGGGCAACACCCCGCACGGCGTCGCCGCACACGTTGGCGACTTGTGCAGGTTGACGGCTCCACACCGTCAGGTGATGACCTTGCGCCAGCCAGTGTTGGCAGAGTTGACGGCCGATCAGGCCGGTACCGCCGGTCAGCAAAATATGCATGGGACGCTCCTCATGTAACGTTCGCCGCCGATCACTGGTCTATTTTATAAGCAGGGATCAATTTGTAATCGGGCGTGACATTGGTTTAAACAGACGGTTTTAGCCTCAGTCTTAACCATAGGCCACGCCAAACGATCAGGTACGCCAAAACTTATACCAAAAAACAATATTGTACAGCTATTGGTGTCGGCGTAGTCTGTACCCAACGGTAAAACGAGGCCTCCCATGACTGTCCCCATCGCGATCATCGGTACCGGCATCGCCGGTCTCTCCGCCGCCCGAGCGTTACGAGACGCCGGGCACGTTGTACAACTCTTCGATAAAAGCCGCGGCAGTGGTGGCCGCATGTCCAGCCAGCGCAGCGATGCCGGCGCGTTGGATATGGGCGCACAGTATTTCACCGCCCGCGACCGACGCTTCGTCAACGAAGTGCAGCGCTGGCAAAGCAACGGCTGGGCCGAGCAGTGGACACCGCAGCTGTATAACTTCAAATCCGGCCAGCTCACGCCCTCCCCCGATGAACAGACCCGCTGGGTCGGCACACCGCGCATGAGCGCCATCACCCGCGCGCTGCTCGACGACCTGCCGGTGGAGTTCGGTTGCCGGATCACCGAGGTATTCCAAGGCAAGCACCACTGGAACCTGCTGGATGCCGACGGCGGCAATCATGGGCCGTTCAGCCACGTGATCATCGCCACGCCCGCCCCCCAAGCCACCGCCCTGCTGGCCGCCGCGCCCAAGCTGGCGGGTGTCGCTGCCAGCGTAAAAATGGACCCGACCTGGGCCATCGCCCTGGCCTTCGACAAACCCCTGGATACGCCGATGGAAGGCTGCTTCGTGCAGGAAAGCCCGCTCGACTGGCTGGCACGCAACCGCAGCAAACCGGGGCGCGACGCCACCCTCGACACCTGGGTGTTGCACGCCACCAGCGCCTGGAGCAAGGCGCACCTGGACCTGTCCAAGGAAGCGGTGATCGAACACCTGCACGGCGCCTTCGCCGAACTGCTGCACAGCGCCATGCCCGCGCCTTCCTTCAGCCTGGCGCACCGTTGGCTCTACGCACGACCGTCCAGCGCCCATGAGTTCGGCGTACTGGCCGACGCCGACCTGGGCTTGTACGTGTGTGGTGACTGGTGCCTGTCAGGCCGGGTGGAAGGTGCCTGGCTCAGCGGCCAGGAAGCCGCGCGACGCTTGATCGAGCACCTGCGATGAACCGCGTCAATCCTGCCAAATTGCTGCTGTCGAAATGGACAGCAGCAAGCCCGCGCAACAAGGAAAAGCACTTCCTCGTCACTGAACTGTTTCGCGACGACGAAGGCACCGTGCTGGACATCGAGTTGCAAGCCGTGATGACCCGGCGTACAGAGCGCCTGGCCTGGCAAACCCTGCAAAACGCCGAGAATTGGCACATCGGCTGGAAATAGCCTGCGCAAAATACTTGTACAAATAATTTGACTTGTACAGCGCTAAACCTATGATGAGATTTAGTTGTACAGGTTTTATACCTTGTACAGGAATTTTGCAGAGGTTTGGCCATGTCCATTACCCCGTCCCTCAAGCCGAAGATTGGCATCAGCGCCTGCCTGCTGGGCGAGACCGTACGCTTCAATGGCGGCCACAAACAATCCCATCTGTGCAGCGAGGTGCTCGCCGAGTATTTCGACTTCGTGCCGCTGTGCCCGGAAGTGGCGATCGGCCTGGGCATTCCCCGTGAAACCATTCGCCTGGTGGGCGATGCCGAACAGCCACAGGCCGTTGGCACGGTGCACCGCGAACTGAACGTCACTGCGCCGCTTGACGCATACGGCCGGAAAATGGCCGCCGAACACACTGACCTGTGCGGCTACATCTTTATGCAGAAGTCGCCCTCGTGCGGCCTGGAGCGGGTCAAGGTGTACCGCGAGAACGGCGCACCGGTGGACGGCGGCGGTCGCGGCATCTACGCCCAGGCGTTTTGCGCTCGCCACCCGAACCTGCCCGTGGAAGAAGATGGCCGCCTGAATGACCCGGTCCTGCGGGAAAACTTCCTGGCGCGCGTCTTCGTCTACGCCAGCTGGCAACGACTGCTGGCCGAGGGCCTGACCCGCCACCGCTTGCTCGCCTTTCACTCGCGCTACAAGTATTTGCTGATGGCCCACAGCTTGATGCATTACAAAAGCCTGGGCCACCGGCTCGGCAGCATGTCCAAGGATGCCAACCTCGACGAATTGGCGGCCTGCTACTTCAGTGACCTGATGACCGGCCTGAAAAAGTGCGCCACCCGCGGCAGCCACACCAATGTGCTGCAACACATCAGCGGTTACCTCAAGCAGGTCATCAGTGCCGATGACAAACAGGAAATGCAGACCGTCATCGGCCAGTACCGCCAAGGCATCGTGCCACTGGTGGTGCCGTTGACGCTGCTCAAGCATCACTTTCGCCTCCATCCGGATCGCTACATCGCGCAGCAGGCCTACTTGCAGCCGCACCCGGAAAATCTCAGCCTGCGTAATGCGATCTAACCCATGAACAGTGTCATCAAAGCCGTCCTGCTCGACGAACCTGGCGAAGATATCGCCCAAGCCCTGGAGAACGGTTGGCTGCCGATCCGCGAAGTGGCGCGCCAGACCGGCGTCAACGCCGTCACCCTGCGCGCCTGGGAACGCCGTTACGGCCTGATCGTGCCGCAACGCACGCCCAAGGGGCACCGGTTGTTCAGCGCCGAGCATGTCCAACGCATCCACACGATCCTTACCTGGCTCAACCGTGGCGTGCCCGTCAGCCAGGTGAAAACCCTGATCGACTCAGCCCAGGTCAGCCCCGAGGCGGTCGAAAACGAATGGCATTCCCTGCGCCAGAACCTGGTGAAGGCCATCAGCGAACTGGCCGAACGCCGCGTAGACGACGCCTTTAACCAGGCCATGGCGCTGTACCCGCCGCGCACCCTGTGCGAGCAATTGCTGCTACCGCTGCTCAATGAACTGGAACAACGCTGGCAGGGCCAGTTTGGCGCGCAGATGGAGCGGGTGTTTTTCCTGTCCTGGCTGCGCAGCAAGTTTGGCGCGCGCATCTATCACAACAACCGCCAGTTGCATGGCGCGCCACTGCTGCTGATCAACCATTCCGACCTGCCCCTGGAACCGCATGTGTGGCTCAGCGCCTGGCTGGCCAGCAGCGCCGACTGCCCGGTGGAGGTGTTCGACTGGCCCCTGCCCGCCGGCGAACTGTCCCTGGCGGTGGAACACCTGCAACCGCGCGCCGTGTTGCTCTATTCGAGCAAAGCCCTCCACTGGTCGGCATTCGAAAAACTTTTGGCCGGCGTCAGTTGCCCAAAACTGATCGTCGGACCCACGGTATGCATCCACCAAACGGAGCTGGCCGTATTAATCGGCGACACCCCGGAATTGTTCGTGGCCGAAGACCCATTGTCGGCCCACCAGCGTCTGATACAGCGTGGACTTCTTTAAATGCATTTGACCTGGCTGCGCACCGACTTGCGCCTGCACGACAACACCGCCCTGGCCGCCGCGAGCCAGCGGGGCCCGGTGGCCGCCGTGTACCTGATCACCCCGCAGCAATGGCTGGCCCACGATGACGCGCCCTGCAAAGTCGACTTCTGGCTGCGCAACCTGCAGCACTTGAGCCAGGCGCTGGGTGCGCTGAACATTCCGTTGCTGATCCGCCACGCCGAGACCTGGGACCAGGCGCCTGCCGTGCTGAGCCAACTGTGCCGGGAATTGTCGGTGACGTCGGTGCACGTCAACGAGGAATACGGCATCCATGAAAGCCGTCGCGACGCGGCCGTCGCCCAGGCCCTGGACGCCGATGGCGTGGCCTTCCACAGCTACCTGGACCAACTGCTTTTCCAACCGGGCAGCGTACTGACCAAGACTGGCACCTACTTCCAGGTGTTCAGCCAGTTCCGCAAGGTGTGCTACAGCCGCCTGCACACTGCTTTACCCCGGTTAGTGGCGACGCCCAAGGCCCAAGCCGCACTCAAGCTCAAGAGCGACCCGGTCCCTCACCAGGTCGAAGGGTTCGAACCACCGAGCGAGACACTGCGCGCGCTATGGCCCGCCGGCGAAGACGAGGCCCGCCGCCGCCTCGACGCCTTCGCCGACCAGCAGATCAGCGACTACAAGGATGAGCGTGACTTCCCGGCCAAACCCGGCACCAGCCAGCTCTCCGCGTACCTCGCGGCCGGCGTGGTGTCGCCGCGCCAATGCCTGCACGCCGCGCTGCAAACCAACCAGGGCGAATTCGAAAGCGGCGACATCGGCGCGATCACGTGGATCAATGAATTGCTCTGGCGGGAGTTCTACAAACACATTCTGGTGGGCTACCCCCGGGTGTCGCGCCACCGCGCTTTCCGCCCCGAAACCGAAGCGCTGGCCTGGCGCGATGCGCCCCAGGATCTCGCCGCCTGGCAGCAAGCGCGTACCGGCCTGCCGATCATCGATGCCGCCATGCGCCAACTGCTGGAGACCGGCTGGATGCATAACCGCCTGCGCATGGTGGTGGCGATGTTCTTGACCAAGAACCTGCTGATCGACTGGCGCGAAGGTGAGCGCTTCTTCATGCGCCACCTGATCGACGGCGACCTGGCGGCCAACAACGGCGGCTGGCAGTGGAGTTCGTCCACCGGTACCGATTCGGCACCCTACTTCCGGATTTTCAGCCCGCTGAGCCAGTCGGAAAAATTCGACAGCGAAGGCGTCTTTATCAAGCACTGGCTACCGCAGCTGGCGGCACTGAATAAAAAGGAAGTGCACAACCCCGCAGCCGTCGGCGGCTTGTTCGGCGTGGCCGATTACCCCCGCGCCATCGTCGACCTCAAGCAATCGCGCGAACGCGCCTTGGCGGCTTTCCGCAGCCTGCCATCGCGCCAGGCAGTCGGAGCCGAGCATGAGTGACTTCCTGCGCCGTTTCGCCCAGGCCTTTGCCACGCTGGACAAGCACAACCTGCAGTTGCTCGACAGCCTGTACAGCAAGGACATCGCCTTCACTGACCCGCTGCACGACGTGCAAGGGCTGCCGGCGCTGCACCGTTACTTTGCCGAGCTGTACGGCAACATCAGCCAACTGCGCTTTGACTTCCAGGGCGTCGACGAGGTGGCCGACGGTGAAGGCTACCTGCGCTGGAAAATGAGTTTTTGCCACCCGCGCCTGGCCGATGGCAAGGTGATCCGGGTGGAAGGCTGCTCGCACCTGATGTGGCGCGAGAACAAGGTGTACCGCCATCGTGACTATTTCGATGCGGGCGCGCTGCTTTACGAGCACTTGCCGATTATCGGCCGTGTGGTCCGTTGGCTGAAAAGGAGAATGGGATGAGCCTTACACCGCCCCGTCGATATTGGCTGACCGGCGCCAGCAGTGGCATCGGCGCTTCCCTCGCCGTGGAGCTGCTCAACAGCGGCGCCCACGTGGCACTCAGCTCGCGCTCCAAGGGGCCGCTGGAGGCCCTGGCCCAGCGCTTTCCCGGCCAGGTGCTGATCGTGGCGGGCGACCTGACCAACAGTCAGACCGTGCGTGAAATCGGTGAACGCATCAGCGCGACCTGGGGCTCGCTGGACACGGTGATCCTCAATGCCGGCACCTGCGAATACGTGGACGCCCAGCAGTTCGACTCGTCGATCGTCGAGCATGTGGTGCGCACCAACCTGCTCGCCAGCAGCTACTGCATCGAAGCCGCACTGCCCCTGCTGCGCGCCGGGCGCACGCCGCACCTGGTGGGCGTCGCCAGTGCCGTGACCTACCTGCCAATGCCCCGCGCCGAGGCCTACGGGGCGTCCAAGGCCGGCCTGCGTTACCTGTTCGAATCCCTGCGCGTCAGCCTGTCACCGGAAAATATCGACGTCACCGTGATCAGCCCTGGGTTTGTCGACACGCCGCTGACCGCGCGCAACGACTTTCCGATGCCCCTGAGCTGGTCGGCGGACAAGGCCGCGCGGCATATCTTTGCCAAACTGGACAAGCGCCCCCTGGAAATCGCCTTCCCGGCGCTGTTCATCGCCACGCTCTGGCCGCTGTCGAAACTGCCAGATCGCGCGCAACTGATCATCGGTAAACGCATGCTGCGCAGCCCTCCGCCGAAAAAGGACGAGCTGTGAAAATCGCCATTATCGGCAGCGGTATCGCCGGGCTGACCAGCGCCTACCTGCTCAGCCGTCGCCACGACATCACGCTGTTCGAAGCGGGCGATCGCATCGGCGGGCATACCCACACGGTCAACGTCACCGTCGAGGGCAAACGTTATGCGGTGGACACGGGCTTTATCGTGTTCAACGACTGGACCTACCCCAACTTCATCCGTCTGCTGGGGCAGATCGGCGTGACATTCAAACCCACCGAGATGAGTTTTTCGGTGTGCGACCAGAGCGCGAATTTCGAGTACAACGGCAACAACCTCAACAGCCTGTTTGCCCAGCGACGCAATATCCTGTCGCCGGGGTTCTGGGGCATGTTGCGCGATATCCTGCGCTTCAATCGCCAAGCACCGCTGGACCTGCAAGCACAACGCATCAACGCCGACATGACCTTGGGCGACTACCTCACCGCCGGCGGCTACGGCCCGCGGTTTATCCAGCATTACATCGTGCCGATGGGCGCGGCGATCTGGTCGATGTCCCTGGCCGACATGCTCGGATTCCCTTTGCAGTTCTTCGTAAGGTTCTTCAAGAACCACGGCTTGTTGTCAGTGAACAACCGCCCGCAATGGTGTGTGATCGAGGGCGGTTCAAGCCGCTATATCGAACCGCTGACGCAAAGCTTTCGTGAACAGATCCGCCTCGATTGCCCGGTGCGCCGGGTGGAACGTAACGCAGAGGGCGTGATCATCCACAGCGCCGCCGGTACCGAAGCCTTCGACAAGGTGGTGTTCGCCTGCCACAGCGACCAGGCACTGGCGCTGCTCGGTGATCCCAGCCAGGCCGAGCAGCAAATCCTCGGCGCCCTGCCCTACGCCGACAACGACGTGGTACTGCACACCGACACCCGCTTGCTGCCCGATCGCGAATTGGCCTGGGCCAGCTGGAACTACCGGCTGACCGGCAACGCGCAGACCCAGGCGGCCGTCACCTATGACATGAACATCCTGCAAGGCATCGACAGCACCACCACGTTTTGCGTCAGCCTCAACCAGACGCCGATGATCAACCCACTGAAGATCCTCGCCCGCTACACCTACGCCCACCCGCAATACAGCCTGGCAGCGGTGGCCGCCCAAGCGCGCTGGGAAGAATTGAACGGCGCGCAGCACACCTATTATTGCGGCGCCTACTGGGCCAATGGTTTCCATGAAGACGGCGTGGTCAGCGCATTGCGCGTGGGCAAGGCGTTTGGAGAAACCCTGTGAACAGCGCCCTGTACAGCGGCTGGATCGCCCATCGCCGGTTCGCGCCCAAGGCCCACGCCTTTCGCTACCGCATCGGCCTGCTGTACCTGGACCTGAGCGAAGAAGACGAAGTGCTTGGGCTTTCGCCCCTGGCCGGCACGCGTCGCCTGGCGCCCTTCGGCTTTCGCCAGCAGGATTACCTGCGAGAATTCACACGCCACGGCATGAGCTTGAGCGATGCCGTGCGCCAGGAAGTCGGCAAGGCCCTGGGGCGTGCACCCCAGGGCGCTATCTGCCTGCTGACCCAGGCCCGCAGTTGGGGCCTGGCTTTTAATCCGGTGAGTTTCTTCTACTGCTTCGAAGCCGACGGACAATTGGCGGCGATCCTGTGTGAAGTGACCAACACCCCATGGCGCGAGCGCTATCACTATGTGCTCCCGGCCCAGGCCCTCGCCGCCGGCGAGCACCAGCATTTCGCCGTGGCCAAGGCGTTTCATGTCTCGCCGTTCCTGCCGCGCAACCTGGAATACCGCATGAGCTTCAGCCCACCCGCCGCCAGGCTTGGCGTGCACATGGCCGATTGGCAGGGCTCGCAAAAAATCTTCGACGCGACCTTGAGCCTGCAAAGAGAGGCACTGAGTCGCACCAGCCTGCACCGTTACCTGTGGCGTTTTCCGTGGATGACCGCGAAGACCTGCCTGGCCATCTACTGGCAGGCCCTGCGCCTGTTACTCAAGCGCATACCGATTTTTTCCCATCAGGCCGCCGATGGCGCCTCTCGCACAGCAGTCGGTTATACCAAGGATCGCCGCCATGAAATCCCCTAGCTTATCGGTCAAATCCAGCCGCCTGAACATCAACGGCCTGACCAGTGCGCTGTTGCGCAAGGGCGTGCTGCGCCAGCTCAGTCAATTGCGCCATGGCCAACTGGTGATCATCGAGGACGGCGAACGCCAGGTCTTCGGCGCACGGGAAGCGCACCTGCTCGGGGAAATCCAGATCCTCGACTCGGCGGTATGGGGCCTGGTGGCGGCCAACGGTTCCATCGGCGCGGGCGAGGCGTTTATCCATGGCTACTGGAGCAGCCCAGACCTGACCGCCGTGGTACGCGTGATGGTCAGCAACCTGGAAGTACTCGATGCACTGGAAGGTGGCCTGGCCAAGTTGGCGCGGCCGTTCACCCAAGGTGTGCACTGGCTCAACCGCAATACGCGCAAAGGCTCGCAGAAAAACATCGCCGCCCACTATGACCTGGGCAACGACCTGTTCGAAGAGTTCCTCGACCCGACCATGATGTATTCGGCGGCGCAGTTCCTCACGGCCGATGACACCCTGGAACAGGCGCAACTGAACAAGCTTGCGCGCATCTGCCAGAAACTGGCGCTCAAGCCCAGCGATCATCTGCTGGAAATCGGCACCGGTTGGGGCAGCATGGCCTTGTATGCCGCACAGCATTACGGCTGCAAGGTCACCACCACGACCTTGTCCAAGGAGCAATTCGCCTACACCGAAAAACGCATCCAGGCCCTGGGCTTGCAGGACCAGGTGACGCTGTTGCTGCAGGACTACCGCGACCTGACCGGCCAATACGACAAGCTGGTGTCCATCGAAATGATCGAAGCGGTGGGCCATCGCTTCCTGCCGACCTACTTCAAGCAATGCGCACACCTGCTCAAGAGTGACGGCCTGATGTTGCTGCAAGCCATCACCATTCGCGAACAGCGTTTCGAGCAGGCCAAGAACAGCGTCGACTTTATCCAGCGCTATATCTTCCCCGGCGGCGCCCTGCCCAGCGTGCAAAACATGCTGCATATCGTCAGCCGCAACACCGATATGAACCTGCTGCACATGGAAGATTTCGGCCTGCATTACGCGCGAACCCTGCGCCTGTGGCATGAGAACTTTCGCCGCGCCCATGGCCGCCTGACAGAATTGGGCTACGACGAATACTTCCTGCGCTTGTGGGAATTCTATCTGTGCTACTGCGAAGGCGGCTTTATGGAGCGCACCATCGGCACCGCACAGTTACTGCTGGCCAAGCCCTCGGCCATCACGCCCCCCCTGCTCGGGCGGTTCAGTGCTTAAAACCGTCGCCAATGCCGCGCTGTTCCAGTGCAGCTGGCTTGCCTGCGTACTCGGCGGCGACAGCCCCTGGCTGCTGGTGGGGGTGGCGGTGCTGGCAGTCCACCTGCTGTGGATAAGTTCGTGGGCCGAGGATGCTGCGCTGATCATCCGCGTGACGCTGGTGGGTACGGTGCTGGATACGCTGCTGCGCAACCTCGGCGTTTTTCAGTTCAACGAGCCGGGGCCGCTGATTCCGTTGTGGTTGATCCTGCTGTGGGCGACGCTGGCAACCACCTTGCGCCATTGCCTGGCCTGGAGCGCCCGGCCCTGGTGGCGTGCAGCTGTGCTGGGAGCCTTCGGCGGGCCATTCTCGTATTACGCAGGGAGCCAATTGGCGGGCGTGCAGTTTGGCTACGCATTGTGGCCAACCATGGCGGGGCTGGCGCTGCTTTGGGCGGCGGTGTTCGTCGGCTTGCACCGGCTGGCACGCTGACGTCTGTCAGCCCTTTCACACCTGTGTCACCCGCTTGCCTTACACTGCGCGCCTATGACCAACATCCCGCATACCCAAATCGCCGAACCCACCGTGACGTGCTCAACGTGCGCGGCCTGCTGCTGTCAGCTGGAAGTCATGCTGATCACCGACACCGGCGTACCGCAGCGCTATATCGATACCGATGACTGGGGCGGCGAGGTGATGCTGCGCCTGGATGATGGCTGGTGCGCGGCGCTGGATCGCGACACGATGATGTGCACGATTTACGAGCGTCGGCCGCTGATTTGCCGGGAGTTTGAGATGGGTGCGCCGGAGTGCCTGGTCGAGCGTGAAGGGATTACGACGGCGTATCGCTGATCCCAAGCCGAAGAAACGCTCAATATGGGAGGGGGCTTCCCCTAGTGCCTGCCAGTTAAGCGTACATCGCCTTCTGTTGGAACCAGGCGTCCCCCTCGCTCCTACAAAAAAGCCTTAACGGACTGGCATCAGGGCTTGCCCCTCCCACAGGTTTTGCAGGGTTCTGAAATTACAGCGGCATCGTGTAGTGCAGCGAGTAGCTTTCTACGCCGTCGTTGTGGTTGCTGATCCCGGCGTTGGAATAGTGAGTGGCACGAATGCCCACCTCATGCCCGCCGGTAAAGCGCAAACCAAAGCCCAGACGGTCTTCGAACTGGAAGGCCTGGCCAATGTTGTTGTCTTCCAGGCGTGTGCGGGAGAATACCGCCACCCCGATCCCGGCCTCGACGTAGGGTTTTACCGACTGCCCGGCGAATTCATACACAAACACTGGCGAGAACGACAGGCTGCTCGCACCTGCACGCTCATCACCTTCCCAGTAGGTATAAGCGCCGCTCCAGTAGCCGGTCAGGCGACCCACATCGCTCTGCATCCAGCTCTTGTCCCAATTCGACGTCAGCCCCAATCGATAGGTCAGCGTCGAATCACTGGTGGCCCCCAGGCCAAACTCAAGGCCGGCGGCCTGCGCCGAAAAAGAGTGTCCCACCACAACGGCCGCAATCGCAGCCAAACAGAACAAGCGCTTCATAAGAAACATCCTTTCCGAACGAAGTTATAGGGTTTTGTACAGACTAACGGGCAATAGAAGCTGACGCGTAGCCAGAAGTTCAGCTTCTAATCGCGATTTTTAACGAAATTTTCACGAACCGAAGCTTCGCACAACTCCAGGATGTTTCCAAAGTGTCGGTAGGATATTTCTGAGGTGATACACATCACCACTGGTCCAGAACTGTGCCGGCTGCGCCGGATCAGTGGCCAGCAGGTCGCGCTCGCCGAGCAGGCGCTTGAGTTGGCGCGCGACGGCAGCACCGGTGTCGATGAGGATGATGCTCGCGGGAAGCATCTGCGCCAGGAGCGGCTTGAGGAAGGGGTAATGGGTGCAGCCCAGGATGATGGTGTCACAGCCGGCACTGAGCAGCGGGTCGATGTAGACCTGCAACAGCTGACGCAGGGCCGGGCTGCTCAAGTCACCGCTTTCAATCAGTTCCACCAGGCCCGGGCAAGGCTGGGTGATCACCCGCACATCGGTGGCGAACCGGTCGAGCAAGGCCGCGAACTTGGCGCTTTGCAGGGTACCGGTCGTGGCCAGCACGCCGACCACCCCACTGCGAGTGGCGGCAGCGGCGGGTTTGACGGCGGGCTCCATGCCCACCAGCGGCCAGTCGGGGTAATCCAGGCGTAAATCGGCGACAGCGGCAACGGTGGCGGTATTGCAGGCAATCACGAACGCCTTGGCGCCCTGCTCACGGAAAAAACCCGCCACTTGCCGGGAACGCTCAAGAATGAAAGCCGGGCTTTTCTCACCGTAGGGGATGTACCCACAGTCGGCCACGTACAGCAGCGACTCATGGGGCAATAGCTGCTGAATCTCCTCCAGCACCGTCAACCCGCCGATGCCGGAGTCGAACACACCAATTGGCGCGCCCTTAACCATGCTGCGTCCCACAGACGCTGCAACCGGGGTCGCGCTTGACGCGTAACTCACGGAACCGCGTGGTCAAGGCATCGATCAGCAACAGGCGCCCCACCAACGGCTCGCCGAACCCGGCCAGCAGTTTCAAGGCTTCCAGGGCCTGCAGGCTGCCGACCAGGCCCACCAGCGGGCCAACCACGCCGGCCTCGCTGCAGGTCAATTCAGTGTCGCTGCCGTGCCCATATAAACAGTGGTAGCAGGGGCTCTCGGCGCGGCGCGGGTCGAACACCGACAATTGCCCCTCAAGGCGAATCGCCGCCCCGCTGACCAGTGGCTTGCCGGCGGCGACGCACGCAGCGTTGACCGCTTCACGGGTGGAAAAGTTATCGCTGCAATCGAGCACCACATCCACACCCGTCACCGCCGCCGACAGAGAGTCGGCATCCAGCGCAGTGCGATGGGCCAGCAATGTGACTTCAGGGTTGATCGCCGTCAGGCGGCGCATGGCCGAGTCGACCTTGCTCAAGCCAACGCTGTCGGTGTCATGGATGATCTGGCGTTGCAGGTTGGTCAGGTCGACCGTGTCAAAGTCCGCCAGATGCAGTTCACCCACACCGGCAGCGGCCAGGTACAGCGCAACCGGAGCGCCGAGACCACCGAGGCCAACGATAAGCGCGCGGCTGTTTTTCAGACGCAACTGACCGTCGATGTCGACAGCCTGCAACAGAATCTGTCGGCTATAGCGCAACAGCTCCTGATCGCTCAGCATGGACGGCGTCCCAGGCTGATACGTTCGTGGCCACCGAGGTCGACACGACTGTGGACATCCTCAAATCCCTCGCCCAACAACAGGTCACGTACGGCCGGGGCTTGATCGTAGCCGTGTTCGAGCAACAGCCAACCACCCGCCGCCAGGTGGGCCGGGGCTTGGGTGATGATCAGGCGCAGGTCGTCCAGGCCATCATGGCCCGCGACCAAGGCACTGGCGGGCTCGAAGCGCACATCACCCGCGACCAGGTGCGGGTCGTTGTCGGCGATATACGGCGGGTTGCTGATGATCAAGTCGTAGGTATGGCCTTGCAGGGCGCTGAACCAATGGCTGTTCAGTACCGTAGCGTTCGTCAGCTGCAGGCGCTGGCGATTGCGCTCGGCCAGGGCCACCGCTTCGAGCACGCGGTCAACGGCGGTGACGTCCCAGGCTGGGCGCTCGCTGGCCAGGGCCAGGGCGATGGCCCCGCTGCCGGTGCCCAGGTCGAGAACCTTGGCGGGGCTCGTCGGCAGCAGCTCCAGGGCGGCCTCCACCAGCAGCTCGGTCTCCGGGCGCGGGATCAGGGTATGAGGCGCAACCTCCAGGTCGAGTTTCCAGAAGCCTTGCTGGCCGAGGATATAGGCCACCGGTTCACCGGCGCGGCGACGCCGCAGGTAGTCGGCAAAGATCAATGCGTGCTCGCTGCTGACGATCTTCTCCGGCCAGGTATGCAAATAACTGCGCGGCTTACCCAGGGCAGCCGACAGCAACAGTTCCACATCCAGGCGCGCGGTGGGCGAGTCGGGCAGTTCTGCGGCACGCAGGAGGCTGGCAATGATGGTCATTTATTCACCTATGGCCGCCAACTGGTCGGCCTGGAATTCGGCAAGCAACGGCTCGATCACCGCGTCGACACCACCGGCGAGGATTTCATCCAGCGAGTAAAGCGTGAGGTTGACCCGGTGGTCGGTCACCCGGCCCTGGGCAAAGTTATAGGTGCGGATACGCTCGGAACGGTCCCCCGACCCCACCAGCAACTTGCGCTCGCTGGCAATCGCGTTGGCAGCGGCGCTGGTCTGCTGGTCATTGAGCTTGGCTGACAGCCAGGACATGGCCCGCGCACGGTTCTTGTGCTGGGAACGCTCTTCCTGGCACTCCACCACGATGCCCGACGGCAAGTGGGTGATACGGATCGCCGAGTCGGTCTTGTTCACGTGCTGGCCGCCGGCACCCGACGAGCGGTAGGTGTCGACCCGCAGGTCGGCTGGGTTGATCTCGATGGCTTCCTGTTCGTCCGGCTCTGGCAACACAGCGACGGTGCACGCCGACGTGTGGATACGGCCTTGGGATTCAGTCGCTGGAACCCGCTGCACACGGTGCGCACCGGATTCGAACTTGAGCTTGCCGTAAACGTTGTCGCCTTCGACCCGGGCGATGACTTCTTTATAGCCGCCGTGCTCGCCTTCGTTCTCGGAGAGGATCTCGACGCGCCAGCCGCGACGCTCGGCGTAGCGCGAATACATGCGAAACAGGTCGCCGGAGAAGATCGCCGCTTCGTCACCACCGGTGCCGGCGCGGATTTCCAGGAACACGTTACGCCCGTCGTTAGGGTCCTTGGGCAGCAGCATGCGTTGCAGGTTGCCTTCCAGCTCGGCGAGTTTTTCCTTGGCTTCACGGACTTCTTCCACGGCCATTTCGCGCATGTCCGGGTCGCTGTCCTTGAGCAGCGCCTGGGCGCCTTCGAGGTCGGCCTGCACTTTCAGCAGGTTTTTATAGGTAGCCACAATGGGCTCAACTTCCGCGTATTCCTTGGAATAGGTGCGGAACTTGGTCTGATCGGAGATGACCTCGCCATCGCCGAGCAAGGCGGTCAGTTCTTCGAAACGGTCCTGGAGCACGTCCAGTTTATTGAGCAGTGACGCTTTCATTGCGGTTTTTTATCCGAAGAGCTATCTGACGCGCCCTCACCGAGGGCAAAGAGTTCCTGGGCCATGGCCAGCGCATCGAGGCGGCCTTCGGCAGTCAATTTCTTAAGCTGTACGCTCGGCGCGTGGAGCAGCTTGTTGGTCAGGCCACGGGCCAGTTGCATCAGCACGTCTTCGGCGCTGCTGCCATTGGCCAATAAACGCTGGGCCTTGGTCAATTCTTCATCACGCAGGCGCTCGCCTTGCTGACGATACGCCTTGAGCACATCCACCGCCGCCAGTTCACGCAGGCGCACCATGAAGTCTTCGGCGCCGACGCTGACCATTTCCTCGGCCGCCTGGGCAGCGCCCTGGCGACTCTTGAGGTTTTCGGCAACCACTTCGTGCAGGTCGTCAACGCTGTAGAGGTAAACGTCGTCCAACTCGCCGACTTCGGGTTCGATATCCCGGGGCACGGCGATATCCACCATGAAGATCGGCTTGTGCTTGCGCAGCTTCAACGCGCTCTCGACCGCGCCTTTGCCGAGGATCGGCAATTGGCTGGCGGTGGAGCTGATAACGATATCACTGCGCACCAGCTCGGCCGGGATATCCGACAACAACACGGCATGGGCGCCAAACTGCTCGGCGAGGATGCTCGCGCGCTCCAGGGTGCGGTTGGCGACCACGATACGCTTCACACCCAGGTCGTGCAGATGGCGGGCGACCAGGGTGATGGTCTCGCCGGCGCCAATCAGCAGGGCCTGGCTGCGCTGCAAGTCGCTGAAAATCTGTTTGGCCAGGCTGACGGCGGCAAAAGCCACGGACACCGGGTTTTCACCGATGGCGGTGTCGGTGCGCACCTGCTTGGCGGAATTGAAGGTGGCCTGGAACAGGCGCCCCAGCAACGGCCCCACGGTGCCGGCCTCACGGGCCACGGCGTAGGCGGATTTCATCTGGCCGAGGATCTGCGGCTCGCCCAACACCAGCGAATCGAGGCCGGAAGCGACGCGCATCATGTGACGAACTGCCGCATCGTCTTCATGCACATACGCGCTGGCGCGCAGGTCATTGAAGTCCAAATGGTGGTAATCGGCCAGCCAACGCAGCACGACATCCGCGCTGAGATGTTCCTGCTCTATATAAAGCTCACTGCGATTGCAGGTCGAAAGGATCGCAGCTTCGCGGCTGTCGGTGAGACGGCAGAGCTGCTGCAACGCCTCAACCAGCTGCTCTGGCGTAAACGCCACGCGCTCGCGCACGTCTACAGAGGCAGTCTTGTGGTTAATACCGAGTGCGAGGAAGGCCATTCAATATCGCTGATGATGTCGGGAAGCCGGCAATTGTCCTACTTCGAAAGATTCAGAACAACCACCGTCGTCTATTGTCCCTATACCTTGTGCCTATAAATACGTCACCGCGGGAGCGAGGCCGCTCCTACAGGGACAGCAATACACGCATTAAGAGCGCCCCGGTTATGTTTGGCCGAAGGCTTGTGTCATGATGATCCGACCGCAGGTTAGTCGTCCTCTTCCTATATGAATAGATCCTCCGCGTTGCTCCTTGCTTTTGTCTTCCTCAGCGGCTGCCAGGCCATGGCACCCGTGTCGCCGGACGGTACACCGCCGGTGGAGGACAGCACCCCCGCCCCTGAAAAGCCCAAGGTTTATTCCTCGTTCAGTGAAGAAACGGTGTACAGCCTGCTGACCGCAGAACTGGCCGGCCAGCGCAATCGTTTCGATATTGCACTGGATAACTACGTGACCCAGGCCATCAACACCCAGGACCCAGGGATCTCCGAGCGCGCGTTTCGCATCGCCGAGTACCTGGGGGCAGACCAGGCGGCGCTGGACACCTCACTGATCTGGGCGAAAAACGCACCGGACGACCTGGAAGCCCAGCGGGCGGCGGCCATTCAATTGGCGCGCGCGGGGCGCTATGACGATTCCATGGTCTATATGGAAAAAGTCTTGCAGGGCAAGGGCGACACCCATTTCGACTTCCTGGCGCTGTCGGCGGCCGACACCGATCAGGACACGCGCAACGGGTTGATGAAGAGTTTCGACCGCCTGCTGCAAAAACACCCGAAGAACAGCCAACTGGTGTTCGGCAAAGCCTTGCTGCTGCAACAGGACGACGAGCCCGAAGCCGCCCTGACACTGCTGGAGAAGAACCCGCCGGAAGACGGCGAGATCGCCCCGATCCTGCTGCGCGCACGTTTGCTGCAGAACCTCAATCGCGGCAAGGAAGCGATTCCGCTGCTGGAAAAAAGCATCAAGAAGTACCCGGAAGACAAACGCCTGCGCCTGACTTACGCGCGCACGCTGGTCGAGCAGGACCGTATGGAGGACGCCAAGGTGCAGTTCGCCAACCTGGTCCAGCAATACCCGGACGACGACGAACTGCGCTATTCCCTGGCACTGGTGTGCCTGGAAGCCAAGGCCTGGGATGAGGCCAAGGGCTACCTGGAAGACCTGATTGCCCGCGAAAGCCATGTGGACTCGGCGCACCTGAACCTGGGCCGCATCGCTGAAGAGCGCAACGACCCGCAGGCCGCCTTGCTCGAATACGCCCAGGTCGGCCCCGGCAACGATTACCTGCCCGCGCAATTGCGCCAGGCCGATATCCTGATGAGCAACGGGCGCGCGGATGAGGCGGAAAAACGCCTCGCGGCTGCCCGCGAGGCCGAACCGGACTACGCGATCCAGCTGTACCTGATCCAGGCCGAGACACTGTCGGCCAACAATCAGGGCGAGCGCGCCTGGAAGGTGTTGCAACAAGCCTTGCTGCAATACCCGGACGACCTGAACCTGCTGTACACGCGCGCCATGCAGGCGGAAAAACGCGATGACCTGGCGCAGATGGAAAAAGACCTGCGCCTGATCATCAAGCGCGACCCGGACAACGCCATGGCCCTGAACGCCCTGGGCTACACCTTGTCCGACCGCACCACACGCTACGCCGAAGCCAAGGTGCTGATCGAACAAGCCCACAAGCTGAACCCGGAAGACCCGGCCGTGCTCGACAGCCTGGGCTGGGTGAACTACCGCCTGGGAAACCTGGACGAAGCCGAGCGCCTGCTGCGCCAGGCACTGGAACGCTTCCCCGACCAGGAAGTCGCCGCACACCTGGGTGAAGTGCTGTGGGCCAATGGCAAGCAGCGCGAAGCTCGACAAATCTGGGCAAAGTTCCTCAAGGAACAACCCGAAAGCGCCATTCTGCGCGGCACCATCAAACGCCTGACCGGATCCGAGACCCTTTAAGCTTATGTTCTTGCGCCACGTTATCGTTTTCAGCTTCATCGCCCTGCTCGCCGGTTGCGCAGGCTTCGGCGCCCGTGAATCCGTTGAGGGCCAGGGCAACCCGGCGCAATGGAAGCAACACAAGGATCAGCTCAGCAGCATCGATGGCTGGCAGATCGAAGGCAAGGTCGGGGTGCGGGCACCGAAAGATTCGGGCAGCGGTACCCTGTTCTGGCTGCAACGCCAGGACTACTACGACATTCGCCTATCCGGCCCGCTGGGGCGTGGCGCGGCCCGCCTGACGGGTCGACCGGGGCAGGTCAGCCTCGAAGTGGCCAACCAGGGCCGTTATGAAGCGACTTCGCCGGAAGATCTGCTGGAACAACAGATCGGTTGGAAGCTGCCCGTCTCGCACTTGGTGTGGTGGGTACGCGGCTTGCCGGCACCTGACAGCAAGAGCCGCCTGAGCCTTGATGGCGACAGCCGCCTGGGCACCCTGGAACAGGATGGCTGGCACGTCGAATATTTGAGCTACGTGCAACAGAACGGCTACTGGCTGCCCGAGCGCATCAAGCTGCACGGCCCCGACCTTGACGTCACGCTGGTGATCAAGGACTGGCAACCGCGCAAACTGGGGCAATAACGTGACAGCACAGAAACTGACCCTGCCCTCCCCGGCCAAACTCAACCTGATGCTGCACATCCTCGGTCGCCGTGAAGATGGCTATCACGAGTTGCAGACGCTGTTTCAATTTCTCGACTACGGCGACGAACTGACCTTCGCCTTGCGCGACGACGGCGTGATTCATCTGCATACCGAATTCGAAGGCGTGCCTCACGACAGCAACCTGATCGTGAAGGCGGCGAAAAAACTTCAGGAACAATCTGGATGCGCCCTCGGCATCGATATCTGGATCGACAAGATCCTGCCCATGGGTGGCGGCATCGGTGGCGGCAGCTCGAATGCGGCGACCACACTGCTGGGTTTGAATCACTTGTGGCAGCTGGGCTGGGACCTCGATCGCCTCGCTGCGCTGGGCCTGACACTGGGCGCCGACGTCCCGGTTTTCGTGCGCGGGCACGCCGCTTTTGCCGAGGGCGTGGGGGAGAAACTCACCCCCGAATACCCCGAAGAGCCGTGGTACGTCGTGCTTGTCCCGCAAGTATCTGTAAGTACAGCAGAAATTTTTTCAGATCCACTGTTGACACGTAACTCTCCTCCCATTAAAGTGCGCCCCGTTCCCAAGGGAAACAGTCGAAATGACTGCTTACCGGTTGTAGCAAGGCGTTATCCAGAGGTACGTAACGCTTTGAATTTGTTAGGTAAATTTACCGAAGCAAAATTAACCGGCACTGGAAGTTGTGTGTTTGGGGGCTTCCCAAGCAAAGCTGAAGCTGATAAAGTCTTGGCCCTTCTTACAGAGACCCTTACAGGGTTTGTAGCAAAGGGAAGCAACGTTTCGATGTTGCATCGCAAGCTGCAAAGTCTGCTCTAAAAGGAATCGAGTACTGGGTACTCGTTGCAACAGATACAGGGGCGTCGCCAAGCGGTAAGGCAGCAGGTTTTGATCCTGCCATGCGTTGGTTCGAATCCAGCCGCCCCTGCCATTTTCCTATACTCATCCAGGTTACCCTCAGCCTCTAGGTACTGCGCGTGTCCAAGATGATGGTCTTTACGGGGAACGCCAACCCCGATCTGGCTCGACGTGTCGTACGTCAGCTGCATATCCCTCTCGGTGACATCTCTGTCGGCAAGTTTTCCGACGGCGAAATTACCGCCGAGATCAATGAAAACGTTCGCGGTAAAGACGTCTTCATTATTCAGCCGACTTGCGCTCCGACCAACGATAACCTGATGGAACTCGTCGTGATGGCTGATGCCTTCCGCCGCTCCTCAGCGACTCGAATCACAGCTGTAATCCCTTACTTTGGTTATGCCCGTCAGGATCGCCGTCCGCGTTCCGCACGTGTGGCTATCAGCGCGAAAGTCGTGGCTGACATGCTCACCGTGGTAGGTATCGACCGTGTCCTCACGGTTGACCTGCACGCTGACCAAATCCAGGGGTTCTTCGATATCCCGGTAGATAACATCTACGGCTCCCCAGTATTGGTGGATGACATCGAAGACCAGCGCTTTGAAAACCTGATGATCGTGTCCCCGGACATTGGTGGCGTCGTGCGTGCACGGGCTGTTGCCAAATCCCTGGGCGTGGACCTCGGGATCATCGACAAACGCCGCGAGAAAGCCAATCACTCTGAAGTGATGCATATCATCGGTGATGTCGAAGGGCGTACCTGTATTCTGGTCGATGACATGGTCGACACCGCCGGCACCCTGTGCCACGCGGCCAAAGCCTTGAAAGAGCACGGTGCGGCTAAAGTCTTCGCCTACTGCACACACCCTGTGCTGTCGGGCCGAGCGATCGAGAACATCGAAAACTCAATGCTGGACGAACTGGTGGTGACCAACACCATCCCGTTGTCCGCAGCTGCTCAAGCCTGTTCGCGTATCCGTCAACTGGATATCGCACCGGTAGTTGCCGAGGCGGTTCGCCGTATCAGCAACGAAGAATCGATCAGCGCGATGTTCCGTTAAGGGTCAAACCAACGGAACACCTCACTGACGAAAAGCGCCCCGCCCCAGCATACTGTTGGGGCGGGGCTTTTTTGCCCATATCGCCTTTAGCGCTGGTCGCAAACGCTGGGGCGAATGTGGTTATTTTGGAGATACAACATGAACGATTTTACCCTGAATGCTGAAGTGCGTTCCGACCTGGGGAAAGGTGCGAGCCGCCGCCTGCGTCGTCTCGCAAGCCTGGTTCCAGCTGTCGTCTACGGTGGCGAAAAAGCCCCTGAGTCCATCAGCATGCTGGCCAAAGAAATTGCCAAACTGCTGGAAAACGATGCGGCCTACAGCCACATTATCGAGCTGAACGTTGGTGGCACCAAGCAGAACGTCATCATCAAGGCCCTGCAACGTCACCCAGCTAAAGGTCACGTGCTGCACGCTGACTTCGTACGCGTCGTAGCCGGCCAGAAACTGACCGCTATCGTGCCTGTACACTTTGTTGGTGAAGACGCTCCGGTCAAGAAAGGCGGCGAAGTTTCGCACGTTGTTGCCGAGATCGAAGTGACCTGCCTGCCGAAAGACCTGCCTGAGTTCATCGAAGTCGACCTGTCGGCTCTGGAAATCGGCGACATCATTCACCTGTCCGACCTCAAAGCCCCTAAAGGCGTTGAGTTTGTTGCACTGGCTCACGGTGATGACAAAGCTGTTGCAAACGTTCACGCTCCACGCGTTGCACCAGAAGCTGAAGAAGGCGCTGCAGAGTAATTCACTCTGTATTGCCGGAGCTTGAGGAAACATCGCGGACCGAAACGTAGCGAGAAAGCGGGCGATAACGCGGCGTTTACTCTTGAGTAAATGATCTTTTGTTGTCCACTTTCGCCGCACACCGGTTGCGGCGATGTTATCCACAACTCCAAAGGAAGGGCCCCTGTCGTGACTGCCATTAAACTGATCGTTGGCCTGGGAAATCCAGGCGCCGAATACGAACAGACCCGGCATAACGCGGGGGCCCTTTTTGTTGAGCGTATCGCCCACGCCCAAGGTGTAAACCTGGTGGCCGATCGCAAATATTTCGGCCTGACCGGACGCTTCTCGCATCAGGGTCAGGATGTTCGTCTGCTGATTCCCACCACCTACATGAACCGCAGCGGCCAGGCTGTCGCGGCGCTTGCGGGCTTCTTCCGGATCAAACCCGAGGAAATCCTGGTGGCCCATGACGAACTGGACCTGCCACCCGGCGTTGCCAAACTCAAACTGGGCGGCGGGCATGGCGGGCACAATGGCCTGCGCGACATCATCGCGCAGTTGGGCAATCAGAATAATTTTTACCGTCTGCGGCTCGGCATTGGCCACCCAGGCGTTGCCAGTATGGTTTCAAATTTCGTCCTGGGTCGTGCGCCACGCGCCGAACAGGAAAAACTCGATGCCAGCATCGATTTTGCCCTCGGCGTGCTGCCGGATATCTTCGCCGGTGAATGGAACCGCGCGATGAAAAACCTGCACAGCCAGAAGGCCTGACTCTTACCGAGGGGAAACACCATGGGATTCAATTGCGGCATCGTCGGCCTGCCCAACGTCGGCAAATCCACCTTGTTCAACGCTTTGACCAAGTCCGGTATTGCGGCGGAGAACTTCCCCTTCTGCACCATCGAACCCAACAGCGGTATCGTACCGATGCCCGATCCGCGCCTGGAAGCACTGGCGCTCATCGTCAATCCCAAGCGCATCCTGCCGACCACCATGGAATTCGTCGACATCGCCGGCCTGGTGGCCGGTGCGTCGAAAGGTGAAGGCCTGGGTAACAAGTTCCTGGCCAACATCCGTGAAACCGATGCCATCGCCCACGTGGTCCGCTGCTTTGAAGACGAGAACGTGATTCACGTCTCCAACAGCGTCGACCCGAAACGCGACATCGAGATCATCGACCTGGAACTGATCTTCGCCGACCTCGACAGCTGCGAGAAGCAATTGCAGAAAGTCGCGCGCAACGCCAAGGGCGGCGACAAGGACGCAGTGGTCCAGAAAGGCCTGCTGGAGCAGCTGATCGCACACTTCACCCTGGGCAAGCCGGCACGCAGCTTGATGAAGAGCATGGGCGCTGACGAGAAGGCCGTGGTCAAGGGCTTCCACCTGCTGACCACCAAGCCGGTGATGTACATCGCCAACGTCGCCGAAGATGGCTTCGAAAACAACCCGCTGCTCGACGTGGTCAAGGCCATTGCCGACGAAGAAGGCGCGATCGTGGTGCCGGTATGCAACAAGATCGAAGCGGAAATCGCCGAGCTCGATGACGGCGAAGAGAAGGACATGTTCCTCGAGGCCCTGGGCCTGGAAGAGCCTGGCCTCAACCGCGTGATCCGTGCCGGTTACGAAATGCTCAACCTGCAGACCTACTTCACTGCCGGTGTCGAAGAAGTCCGCGCCTGGACCGTCAAAGTGGGTGCTACCGCACCACAGGCTGCCGGCGTGATCCACACCGACTTCGAAAAGGGCTTTATCCGCGCCGAAGTGATTGCCTACAACGACTTCATCCAGTTCAAGGGGGAAGCCGGTGCCAAGGAAGCCGGTAAGTGGCGTTTGGAAGGTAAGGAATACATCGTTAAAGATGGCGATGTAATGCACTTCCGTTTCAACGTGTAAGCGTTACCGCTTCAATAAAAAGCCGATGCACTGCATCGGCTTTTTTGTGGGCGTTCTATTTGTCATCCCGGCCTTCCCCTGCATCTTTAACAAAGATATCGTCAGTGGCCAATTTCCAGCCCGCCCTCAAAAAAATGCATACTTTAAAACCATTCAAAGCATATTTAAGACTTTTCTTACACCACAATTCCCGCCTGCTCCAAATAGAATTCGCACATTAAAAATCTTCTACATCTCACATTCCAAAAAGGCTAACTCAGTTCGAAAACACGATGACAATGCAGCTGTTTTCCGGTTTACTTGCGAGCGCCCACCGCCAACTTAAACTTCAACAAAGCGACAACTGCATTGGAGCACTCGCACTATGTCGGCCCTCAATCAGTATGAACTTATGACTGATATACCTTTCACCGACTGCCCCATCATCGAAACCACCATCAACAATACCGCCCCTCTTAACATCGACATTTTGCTTCTTGGAGAAACCGGCACTGGCAAGGACACCCTGGCACAACGCATTCACTGTTTATCGCGGCGCAAGGGTAACTTCGTCGCGGTCAATTGTGCTGCCATCCCGGAAACCCTTGCCGAAAGCCAACTATTCGGAGTCAACAGCGGCGCCTATACCGGCGCATTGCAATCCCGCGCCGGCTTTGTAGAAGCCGCCCACTTGGGCACCTTGTATCTGGATGAGATCGATAGCATGCCACTCTCGTTACAGGCCAAGCTGTTACGGGTACTGGAATCTCGTGGCGTCGAGCGCCTTGGATCGACCCGATCCATCCAGGTCGATATGCGCGTCATTGCCTCGGCCCAGCACGCATTGCATGAAATGGTGGAGCAAGGCACCTTCAGACGTGACCTGTATTTCCGTCTGAATGTCGTCAA
Organism: Pseudomonas sp. G11; assembly: GCF_029457515.1. Classification (NCBI taxonomy): domain Bacteria; kingdom Pseudomonadati; phylum Pseudomonadota; class Gammaproteobacteria; order Pseudomonadales; family Pseudomonadaceae; genus Pseudomonas; species Pseudomonas sp. G11. The sequence continues at coordinate 1,161,997 of NZ_CP120377.1, read as the reverse complement.
CATCCACCTGCCCCCCCTGCGTGACAGGCGTGAACACATCATCCCCTTGTTCATGGACATGATCGAGCAGGAGGCCAACTACTTTAAGTGTTCCGCAACACCTCCGCCCCCCGCGTTGTTGCAACAGTTACTGTGCCACCCGTGGCTGGGCAACGTGCGTGAGTTGCGCTCGACCGCCAAGCGATTCGTATTGGGCCTGCCCCCGCTCTCCTCCTCGCTGGCCAATCGACAGAGCACGCCAATAAACCTGAAGGCAAGGTTGCAGCAAATTGAAAAAGCCTTGATAGAGGAATCGCTGCGCCGTCACGCACGCAGTGTCGATAACGTTGCAGCAGAACTCGGTGTTGCCAAACGCACGCTCTACTACCGGATGAAGCAACTCGAAATATCACTGGCTTAGGGTGCCTGGAACGAAGCAGAAGGCATTTCCCACATACGTGTGAGCCTCTAGAGCGACTTAACTCACACGCCAACAGGAAAACTTCATGTGCTTAACCCTGATCAACAACTTTATGAGTTTAATCACCAACATCAAACGCCCCCCGCAAAACGATGCCCCTCCTGACAATGCAAAGTGCTGCAACAAACCACCGGAGCGCCCTTGCTACGAAACAAACAATAACAAAAAGCATATTGAATATGAATCCATCAACATTGCAATAACACTTGATCGCCCATCGCGAAGCGCATGAACCCCGGTTTCACAAGAAATAATTAAAAACAAATAACTTATTTATATACCGGAACGTTCTTCTTGTCGCTGACCACCTAGCCAATGAGCAACTGCACTGTTGCTCAGAACACTAAAGACAACGAACAAGCGTTGTCCGCACTTCAATCCAGACAAATACGAAGGTAACTCTTATGTCCTCCTCAATACCTACCGGTGGAGTGAGCGCTGGCGCTCAAGCACAACTGGACCGAATCAACGCCGACAAAGAAAAGAAAGTTGTCGAAGAGGCTGCAAAAACCGCTGAGCAAGAACTGACTACAGCAAAAGCGGGCCGCGTAAAATCGTTGAGATTCGCCTAAGTAAGAACCGACCTCCTTTGCCCATCCGGCAGAGGAGGTCTCCACTGCCCAACAGATGCAACAATCGACGCGCTCGCTGGAGGTTCATATGTACACCAACAACGCAGGGGGCCCGGGAAACGGGAACACCATCACTCAGGCTGAAACGCCGGCTGCGCTCGACGGGACGTCCGACAGCAATTTTTTCACCGCGCAACTGAACCTCTCCGAGCGGCCAGGCAAAGGTACCGCGCCCACGGGTATGGGCCTCCCCTTGACCTTGGGGCCTGCTGAGTCTGCGACGTTATCGAAACGAGTGTCCAAGGGGTTTCGGGACATGAGCCTGAACAAGAAAACCAAGGACGCACATGAGTTCGCCCAGTCGCTTTCCGAATCGCACGTTAACGTGGTGGCAGGCGTCAAGGTACTCGGCGCAATCGTGAAAGGCGTCGATAAAGTCGCCAGCATGGGGTAGGTGTATGTCCCGCCGTCTAACCACTACGTTGTTTTTTTCATCGGTGTTGCTGCTAGCGGGCTGCGGTGAAAGCGTAGAGCTTCATCGCCAATTATCCGAGCAGGAAGCCAACGAAGTCATTGCGGAGTTGGCAGACAAACAGATCCGTGCCCAGAAAGTCCCGGCGAAAGACGGAGTCATCGTTCGTGTCAGGGCAAATGACATCAGCCGAGCGGTCCGCACGCTTGAAGCCGTTGGCCTGCCTAAAGTGACCCGCTCGACATTGGGGGATATCTTTCGCAAGGAAGGTGTCATCTCCACCCCGTTGGAAGAGCGCGCCCGCTACATCTATGCGCTGTCCCAGGAGCTGGAGGCGACCTTATCGAACATAGACGGTGTCATCGTTGCGCGCGTCCATGTGGTGCTGCCGGAGCGGGTGGCGCCCGGCGAACCGGTGCAACCGGCATCCGCCTCCGTTTTCATCAAGCATGACCCTCGGCTGGACCCCGACAATATTCGCCCCAGGGTACGCAGGATGGTGGCCAGCAGCATCCCCGGCATGACGTCGGCCATCGACAATACGCAAAAACTGACCGTCGTTTTCGTACCGGCGGCAGCCTATCAGGAGCAGCAACAGCTGACCTATCTCGGCCCCTTCCTGGTGCCGGAACAAGACCTCGGGTTCTGGCGTACCAGCGTTACCGCCCCTCTTGTCGCCCTGGTACTGGCAGGCGCTGGATGGGTGATCTGGCGGCGCAGGACAATGCATGCTCCCACCTCAAAACCGGCAATCGATCACGCCCATGAGTGAGGATCTGGCCTGGGTACGATGGTGGGCCTCGCCTTGGAAACATGCCCACCCGGATTGGCGTACTCATGCGGGCGTTGAACAAACAGAGGCGCTTTCACGCAGTCATCACGGCAGGATGAGCCTCCTGTTCGACATCGAACCCGAGCTCCCCCCTGCCCCTTCGCCCGCCTTGCTGCAACTGGTCCTCGCCAGCGCCCCCCAACGAGACCTCGTCTTGGTGTTGGTCAATGAGGTCTACAACGCGCCCAACGACAGCCGCTTGAACCAGGAACAACTTCTCTGGTGCCAGCGCCTGGCCAAGGCACTGGCACCCGACCCGACACAGATGAACATCGACGACCCTTTGCACTACCTGCGCGCATGGGTGGCCCCCGCCATCTGGCGACGATTGCGCTTGAGCTTTGCCCGCCCACGGGTACTTGAAGTCGAGCGGCAGCCCAAGCTGATGGATAGTCAAGGCCGGTTGGACACCCTGTGGCAAGCCGCTCTCTGGCGCGCCACCTCTGCTCCCTTCGATGATGCCCCGCACGCCCCACGCGAGAACTCCAGCCATGTTTTGCGCCCACACGATTGAGCTGCACACCCTCACGCCCAACCTGCCCACGGCGCTGATTCCCAGAGAAATGCTGGCTGACTATGCGCAGGCCCGTCAATTGATCGAACAGGCAGAAGCCCACGCACAAGCACTCACCTGCCAAGCACAGGCAGAGTGCGAAAAAATACTGGAAAGCGCTGGGCATGAGTTCTGGCAGCGCGCCAATGCCCAACTGCATCGTTGGGAATCGGAACGCCAGGCGATGTACGAAAAGCTGGAGCAGGTCGCGACGTCAGTCATAAACACAGCGATCCGAAGTTTCCTGGAAGAAACCCTACCCGCTCAACGCCTCACCGCGCTGCTCAACAAGCTGCTGGATGCCCAGTTGCCGCCGATCAAGGCGAGCTTGCTGTGCAATCCACTGGACCGCGAGCCTGTCGAACAGTGGCTCAGCCGCCATTGCGGTGTGCCTTGGACGCTTCGAGTCGAAAGCACGCTCGCCGCCCAATCGCTGGTCCTGGAAACAGAAGACGGTGGGTTTCACATCAATTGGACCGATACCCTGGACAACCTGGTGACGCCCTCCCCCAAGGCCAATATCAAGTAACGATACGACTTGGCGAGGGCGGGTTGTTTTTTAAAACAAATAAATCGGTGGATGGAACTTGTCACAAATCGGCTGCCACTCAGGGGTAGCCCCAACGAGGAGAAACCCCGATGACGTTTGATGACCGTTTACTCATAAGGCACTACCGGCAGCAGGCCCAGGCCGAAAAGCAGCTCAGTCAAATCAGCGCCGATGTTGATAACAGCGAAGGCGGTGAAGAGGCTCAACGGCTTTTTGAACAGATGATCGAGGTGAAGTCGAACCTGGTGTCCAGTTTTGCCACAAGCTCAAGCTATCTCAGCTACAAGCACGACACGATAAAAGCCGTCATCAATGGTATCCAGTAGTTGCCAGCAAAAACTGGCTGACTGTTTGGCTGGCCGCGAACAGCATGTGCTGCTGTTTGAACAGGACGATGAAGTCAGCGTGCAATGCTCTGAACACCGCGTACTTCTGGGCGTTCAACTGACGCATTCACGCCTCGAACATTACTCGTTGCAGTCTTGGCATCGTCTCGGTCAGTCCAGTCTCGCGCATTTCCAGGGCGCCCTGGCCCTGGCTCCCGCAACCGGCCATCTCTGGCTGCTGCAAGGCCTGCCTCGGGATTGCAGTCAGGAGCACCTGTTGAAATCCCTTGAAGCGCTTTTCAACCAACGCGACACCTGGCGCAGCGTAGTCGCGCGCCTGGCAAGGCCTGGTCCCCCGTCCAGGTCCCTTTCGCTACGTAAGTTGCCGTACTGAAACCGAGAACCTGCCATGCCTAACAAGATCCACAAGCACCCCCGCTTGCGCTCATGCTCGCCCGTTGCAGCCGTAAAACCCACTCAGTGGCGTTGCCTGCTGGCCCTGCCCTTCTTGCTGGCGCCGCTGCACAGCAGCCTTGCCGCCATCCCCCCAGAGTGGAAAAACACCGCCTACGCCTACGAGGCCGAGCACAAACCCTTGCGCGAAGTACTCGATGATTTCGCCCAGACGTTTGGCACGCAATTGCAGATCGAAGGCCTGCTGGAAGGCAACGTCAACGGCAAGATTCGCGCGAATACCCCGCAGTCACTGCTCGACCGCCTGGGGACTGAACACCGCTTCCAGTGGTACTTGTACAACAACACCCTCTACATCAGCACCCTGGACCAGCAGGAGTCCGCGCGCCTGGAAGTGTCGAGCGAAACCGTGGCCGACCTGAAGCAGGCACTCACCGATATCGGCCTTCTCGATAGCCGTTTCGGCTGGGGCGAATTGCCCGAGGACGGCGTGGTGCTGGTGTCCGGCCCCAAGCGCTACATAGAACAGATCAAACAATTCAGCAGCCAGCGCCGGTCTACCGACGAAAAACAGAGCGTGCTGACCTACCCGCTGAAATTCGCCAATGCGGCAGACCGCCAGATCGATTATCGCGGCGAGAAAATGCTCATCCCCGGTATCGCCAGCATGCTGCAGGGTTTGCTTGAACCTCGCTCTCCCTCAGCTGCCGCGCAGGTTACCCAGCGCCCCTCAGCCGCGTCAGGCGCCCCTGTAATATCGCCCCTGGCCCAGGGCTTTCCCCGGCTCGGCAACCCTCTATTGGGCCAGATGCTCACCCCGCCGACGAGCCAGGCGACCGCCGACCCGGGCATGTCCCTGACCCCGCGCTCACGGGTCTCGCCCGGGCGAATTCGCGTCGAAGCCGATGTGCGCAACAATGCCGTGATGATCTACGACTTGCCGGAACGCCACGCGATGTACCGCGACCTGATCACCCAGTTGGACGTCGCGCGCAAGTTGGTGGAAATCGACGCGATCATCCTCGACATCGAACGCACGCAGATGCGTGAGCTCGGCGTGAACTGGGGGTTTCGCAATGGCAATTTCCAGGGCGGCGTGAACAACATCGCCCCAGGCACCTCGTCGCAATTGGCGATCAATAACCGGGATGGATTCTTTGCCGCTGTCAGGGCGCTGGAGCGGCGTGGCCTGGCGACCCTGGTGTCGAACCCATCCGTCTTGACCCTGGAAAACCAACCGGCAGTGATCGACTTCAACCGCACGCAGTACCTCACGGCCGGCTCCGAAGTGGCAACCATCCTGCCGATCACCGTGGGAACCAGCTTCCAGGTGGTCCCACGGGTAATCACTTCGCGTGGCAGCCATCAGATCCACTTGGCGGTCGATATCGAAGACGGCAATTTCGACGAATCCAACCCCAACCGCATCGGGCCCGATGTGCGCAAGGGCGCGGTCAGCACCCAAGCGGTCATGGCCGAAAAACGTTCGCTGGTGGTGGGCGGCTTCCACGTCACCGATAACACTGACCAGCTCAACAAGATTCCCCTGCTGGGTGATATCCCGTTGCTGGGCAAGGCGCTGTTTTCGTCCACTGAACGCAAAAACAATCGACGCGAGCGCCTGTTCATCATCACGCCCAGGGTCATTGGCGACCAGGCCGACCCTTCGCGCTACTTGCCCCAGGCCGATCAGTTGGAACTGCAAACAGCCCTCAAACCACTGGCACGGCGCATGACGCCCCACGCACCGGAAATCAAGCGCAACGACTTGATCCATGCCATGGCCACACTCGTCACCGGGCAAGTCCCCAAAGCCTTCAAGGCGACCCCGATGCCACTGGGCCTGGATACCTTGTGCACCACCCGTGACCTGCTCGCACTCAATACCGAACGCAGCCAATGGTATGTCGGCCCGCAATTCAACGTCGCCGTCGTGGTACTGCGCAACCAGTACGACCGCCATGTGCGCATCGATGAGAAAGAGTGCAGCAATTCGCAGACCCTGGCAGTGACCGCCTGGCCGCGTGCCTGGCTCAAACCGGGTGAAGAAGCGGAAGTGTTCATCGCCATGCGCCCTGTGGTGAAAGACGAACACATTGGCGTTTCTCGTCCCTCGTTGATCGCACCTAACGGAAAGAAACCAGAATGACTCGCCTACTCTCCAGCTTTACATTGATCAGCCTGGTGCTGTTTGTCGCCGGTTGCACCCCCACCTGCCGGGGTGACTCGTGCTCACGTCCACAATCGAGCGCCGACAAGATGGTGATCTGGTGGCCGGAACACATGCGTGTGCAACCCGGCCCCTCCGGGGAACGTTCGGATCACCAGACGGTTTCGCTGGAACGATGACCCCTATGGAAATACCCACAGACGCCGAACATCGTCGGGTACTCCTCAATGACCTGGTGAGTGGCGCTGCCACTCACCTGCACCTGTCAAAAGGCATCCACCTGTGTGCGCTGAAAGCCGGGGAACAGCTCGGCCTGGCCCTGCAAATTGCACCGCGTGTCTTACAGGCCGGCCAGTTCCAGCGTGTGCTGGAACGCCGCTTCGAACAGGCCTTGGCGTTCGATGGCTGCTTTGTCTTTTCGAATGCCGGGGGAGCCCTGATTCTCTGGCACCCGGTGGTATCTACCGATATTCCCCTGGATCAAATCCTCAGCCGCCTGCTCTCGCTCGCAGAACTTGAAGCCCTGGATCGACACTGCAATCGTTGAACACACGATGGCTCAACGCTGGTCCAGTTCGGGCAACTCCAGGGTCTCTCGCTTGGCCTCATCGTCCAGTTCACGCAAAGTACGGTAGATCAAAGCAACGGCCTGCAGCGTCTCACGGGGAATGTTGCCCCCCAACTTCTGCTTGTAGAGCGTGCGCGCCAACCAGACACACTGAATCACGGGTATGCCCGCCGACTTGCATCGGTCGATCAGTTTGCGGGCCTGGGCGTCCGTACCTTTTTCCACAAGCTGCGGCAGCGGCGTCTTGCCAGGGCGATAGTACAAAGCCACCGCAAAATGCGTCGGGTTGACCACCAGCATGTCGGACTCTTCCAGCTTGGGCAGCTTGACCTTGGGCTCCTCATTCGCCAACTCGTAGGCCAACTGACGGCGCTGGCCCTTGACGTGAGGGTCGCCCTCCATATCCTTGTACTCCTTGACCACTTCCACCTGGGTCATCCGCATGCGCTTGGCAAAAAAGTACTTCTGCAACGCCAGGTCAACGATTGCCAGCACCAGCAGCAAGCCCAGGCACATGTGCAGCAAGTGTCGAAACAGCGTCATCAGCGCCAAGACATAACTTTGCAGGTCGCCACTGGCCAGGCTCACCAACGCGCTCAACGACGGGCCAATGACCACGTACAGAATCAGCGTCAGCAGCACGGCCTTGGCCAACCCCATCAACAGGTTCATCACCGACTGGCCGGAAAACATCTGCTTGGCCTGGTTAAGGGGGTTGAGCCGATTGAAATCTGGTTTCAAGGTTTCCGGGGCGAAGAGGAAACCGAACTGCATCCAGCTGCTGATCAATTTGACCGCGATGGCCACCCCCACCATCAGCAGGGCAAAAGAGAAAAACACCAGCAAGCCTTCGAACAGGACCTCTTCCAGTGCGCGCACGAAAGGTTGTCCCATGCGCGCCATGGGCAACACCAGCAGTTGCTGAAAACGCTGCATACTGGTTTCGGCGGTGAACAGTGCAATTTCACTCAAGGCCGTCAGTACCAGAAGCTTGGCCACGTCCTGGCTTTGAGCAACCTGGCCTTTCTTACGCTGGTCACGCAGCTTCTTGGGAGTCGCGGCGTGTTTTTTCTCCCCAGAGTCACTCACGGCTGCGCCCCCTGGAACATCAAGCCCAGAGAATGCTTAAGGTCGCCCAACAGACTCATCCTGCCCATGATCAAGTCTTGCAGAAGAGGCAGATACAAGAGCAGGAACGCCAGCCCAGCCAGGCATTTGACGGGCATCGCCAGCGATGACACTTGCAATTGCGGGCTGTATAAACTGAGCAACGCTACCCCGAATTCCAGCAGCAACAGCACCGCGATAAAGGGCGCGGCGTACAGCATCATATGCATGAAGGTATCGCCCAGCAGCCCCAGGAACTCGCCAAAGCCATTGACCGCCGGCACCGGCCACCATGCGGTGGGAGGCCAGATCAGGTAACTGTCCCAAATGACCTGGGTCGGGACGCCAAGCCCAAGGGTTACCATCAGCAGGAAGATCGCCAGTTGCTTGAACATGTGACCGATGGGCGTTGCGTCCGGCCCCAGCGAAGGATTGATCTGGCCACCGGTCAAGGCCCCGCGCTGGTTGTCCAGTAACGCGCCGACCGACTCGAACAACCAGAACGGCATCGAAAGCAACACACCGAGCAACAAGCCCAGCACCGCTTCCTTCAGCACCAGAGCGCCGATCATCAACAGCGAATAATCCGCACCCGCCAACGCAGCATGAATCCCAGGGGCCGGCATCAACGCCACAACCATCACAATGACATGTCGCGGCATGCCACGAATGTGCTGAAAGCAAAACGCCGGTACGAGAATCGCGCAGGGATAGATACGCGCCATGGCGATCACCAGGCTGGGCAAGTAATCAAGATAAAGCAGCACAGGTGTTACCTCAGTTCAGCGCCGAGCGGGCAACCATGTCGAAGGTCAGGTTGATCAGTTGGATCAACTCCAGGCCAATCCAACGTCCCGTCAACACCAGGGTGATGCCGACCGCTACCAGCTTGATGCCGAAAGGCAGCGTCTGATCCTGTATCTGCATCAGGGCCTGTATCAGGGACGTCAGCACACCGACAATCACCGCGACGATCAGCGGCGGCGCCGACAGCACCACCACCAGCAGCATGCCCTGCTTGAACAGCATGATCGGGTCCATAAGCGCCTCAGAGGTAGGACAGGAACAGGCTGTCGAGTAACCGCGACCAACCTGAAACCAGCACGAACAGCAGCAGCTTGAGCGGCAGCGAAATGGTCATCGGCGAAACCATTTGCATGCCCAACGCCAGCAGCAGGTTGGAGACGATCAGGTCGATGACGATAAACGGGATATAGATCAGAAACCCGATCTCGAACCCCGCCTGCAATTGCGACAGTACGTAGGCCGGCACCAGCAGGATCAGGTCGTCACGACGTGCGGCCTGGGCCATTTCCGCGGGCCACATGCGCGCGGTGTTTTCGACCAAATGCGTCAGGATGTCCGCGTCAGTGTTGCGCATCATAAAAGCCCTCAAGGGCTGTATCGCGTTGACACTGGTCTGCTCAAACGCGTGCACGCTGCTCAGGTCCACCGGCGTTACCTTGACGGCCTCGGCGATTTCATAACCCACCGGCGCCATGATGAACATCGTCGCCGCCAGCGCGATACCGTTGATGGCCATGCTGGGCGGCACTTGCTGCACGCCAATCGCGTTGCGCGTGATCATCAGCACAATCACGATCTTCAGGAACGCGGTGCACACGATCAACAACATCGGCATCAATGACAGGGCACCCAGGAACAGCGCGAGCAGAAGCGGGTCGATCCCCTGGAAGTTCATCGGGAAAAAATCACACGGGACAATTGCAGGCCCAAGCGACCATCCACATCCACCAGTTGCCCATGCCCTATAGGCCGGTCGCCGTAATACAGCCCCGCCATGCCCGGCGCGTACCCCGAGACGCCGAGCACGGCACCAGGCGCGAGTTGGTGCAACTCACCCAAGGTCAGCTGCAACGTGCCACAGCGCACGCTCAAGCCCATCGCCAGTTCGTCAAATGGCTCACGCCCGAATATATCCACAGGCGCTTGATCGGTGGCTGGCGACGGATCGGCCCACTCGTAGCCCTGGTTCTGGTCTGCTGAAACCTCATCCACACACATTTCCTCGATAGAAAAAAAAGTAAAGCGCAAGACCCCGGTGTCATGGTCCAGCCTCCCTTGCAAGCCCTGGCGGCCCACGCGCAAACGCCCGTCACCGTTGGCGTTGAACATCGGGTTTTTCAACATCAGTACGTCACCGGGGCGTACGCTGCTCACCTGGCTGATAGGCAGTTGCGAATGCCCCAGCAGCACCGACACCGAGAGCGTCAGCGAATGAGGTAACGACGGGGCAAGCGATTGCCAGGGGCCCGCATCGCACAGTGCAAGGAAGGTATCGGGCGCGAGTGAGAGGCGGTCCACCACTCGGGATTCGCCCAACCTCACCGTCAGGCGACAACTGAAATCGTGTGGCTGCTCGCTTTCCTGCAAGCGCAGATACCCCAGTAACGACTGCACTTGAGGGCTGAGTTGATGTTGAAACAACGCCCAGAACCACGCATCAGGGTCATTGCCGTGCTCAGCCAATGTCACCGGGCAGTCACCGAGCAAGCTGAGGACCGGGCCAGGATTACCGAACGCCAGCGCCCCACAGGCGGTATCGAAAACAAAAGAGCCGTTCGCGCGGGGCATATGGCCCGGCTCCAGCAACAGCTCGCCATGCTGGCCCGCCACCTGATACGACAGCCGCAACCCCCGTCCCAGCCGTCGCAAGGCGGCAACGATGGCGCCGTCGACCACAGGCAGCGTCAAAGGCGAAATCATCATAGGCAGCCTGACAGGGTCACCGACACCTGCACTGGCCGCCTCAACTCAGCGCTCAAGCGGTCCTCGCATCGCTGGCGCATATCCCGCAACCACGACCGCGTGCGCTCTTCCTCCGGGTCCAGTTCAATCTGCAGCGCCCCCATCTCTCGCCGTACGTTGACGTCGATGCGGCCCAGCCGCGGCAAATAGAACACTGCCTGCAAAGGCCACTGAGACGCCGCATTGAGGCGCGGTACCAATTGCTCGGCGAACGCCTCGACCATCGCCGTATCGGCAGATGCCTGCGTGGCGTGCAACGAACTACCGAACCCCTCCCCGCCGCCTTCGCCGGCGCACAGGTTCGCAAAGAGCCGGCCCTGCTCCCACAGGAATACGAGACCTGGCGTCGCCTCACGCTCGTCACGCAATGGGCGGGGGCGTTCAGGCTTGCCTGCCGGGACCTGTGTCATAGCACCTCCCGTGTCAACAAAGCAGAAAGCTCCTGGAGTTTTTCGACCTGGCGCAAGCACTGGTTGACCTGCTTTTGTGCGCGTTCCACTTCAATCACATGCGTCTCCTTCTGCCCATGCAGCCCCTGCAAACGATCCTCCTCACGGCGGGTGTCGGCGGACAGGGTGTGTTCTTTGGCCGTCCAGGATTTGAGCATGCACACCGACACCACCTGCCCCTGGTGCTCGCTCAGTAATTGCGCGCTTTGCCTGGCCTCCTGCTGCCGTGTCTGCTCCAGCGCGTCCTCGGCCTGCTCGATGTGCGCCTGCAGGGCGCGCTGGTGCCGCTTCGCTTCACGCAACGCGCGCTCGGCGCGATCGGCGCGATGCCTGCGTAGGCGGCGCAGGGTCTCCAGTTCAGAAAGGGACATACGCCGTCAGCTCCGAAAGTTGTTGGAGGGTGGACGCCAGTGGCGAAGGCTCGCGCAAATCCTGGCGCAGGAAACCATCGACTGCCTGCCGACTGTCTACCGCCATGTCCGTGAGGGCGTCGTTGCCAGCCTGGTATTCCCCCAGCTTGAGCATCAGTTCAATCTGCTGGTACGCCGACAGCAGGCGCCGCAGCGCGGTACCGGCTTGTATGTGCGAAGGCTCGGCCACATTGCTCAGAATCCGCGACAGGCTGGCCAGCACATCCACCGCAGGGTAGTGCCCGCGTTCGGCAAGCTTGCGCGACAGTACGATGTGCCCGTCGAGCAGCGAGCGCACTTCATCGGCCACCGGGTCGCTCATGGAGTCCTGTTCGATCAGCACGGTGTAGATCGCCGTGATCACGCCTTCGCGAGTCAGGCCAGCGCGCTCCACCAAACGCGGCAACAAGCTGTAGACCGACGGCGGCAAACCACCGCGCCCCAACGGTTCACCCGCAGCCAGACCGATTTCACGCTGAGCCCGGGCAAAACGGGTCAGGGAGTCGATCAGCAGCAATACCCGCTGGCCTTTGCGGCGAAACCCTTCGGCCAGCGCCGTGGCGGTAAAGGCGGCACGCGCCCGCTCCATACTTGAGCGATCGGACGTTGCGCATACCAGTACCGCCTTGGCCCGCAATTGGTCGTCGAGTTCATGGTCAAGAAACTCGCGCAGCTCCCTGCCCCGTTCACCAATCAGGCCGAACACAATCACATCGCACTCGACATTCCGGGCAATCTCGGCGAGCAAGGTGGTCTTGCCGCAACCAGCACCGGCGAACAGCCCCACGCGCTGGCCTTCTCCCAATGTCAGCAAGCCGTCGATCGAGCGCACGCCCGTCGCCAGCGCCTGATGAATACGCGGGCGCTCAGTGGGCAGCGGCGCTTCGCACAGCACCGTGGTCGCGTCCTTGGTGTCGGCATCATCGACAAACGCCCCCGGCCCCTCGCCCGCTATCGGCCGACCGAAACCATCGAGTACCTGCCCCAGTAGTTCATGGCCGACCCGCACACGATGCGGCACGCCCAGGCGCTGCACGCTGGCGCCCACTTGCACGCCTTCGAGGTTGCCCAGGGCACTGAGTACCGCATCCTGGTGATCAAAGCCGATGATTTCGGCGAGCATGCTGTCATCACCGTATTTATCCACTTTGCACAGGTCGCCGATGCGCGCCTGAGGCAGCCGGCATTGCAACAGCATGCCGTTGACGCGCTGGATACGTCCGCGCACCGCCACCGGCGCAAAGCTGGCCAGATGACTGACCTGGCGTGCCTGCCACGCGTCAAGGCGGTCCTGCAGGTCCTGGCTCACCAGCGCACCTCATAGCGGCGCAGGCCATCGAACACCACCTTGGCATTATCAATGGAGACCAGGCGCAACCCGTCCACTTCATCCCCAAGGAACAACCTGCGTCCGCCCTCCAGTACGACATGACCGTTCGGGCCACCGACAATCTGGGTAATCTTGAACGGCGGCTGGCTATTGCCTTCTCTCACCCGGCTGATGACCGGCACGGGGGTGTCGAAACGCTCGGCAAAACGGCCGAGCATGCGCGACAGCAGCGCCATTTCTTCCGATGACACGTCACCGTTGAGTGAGATCTGCCCATTGATCACCTGCATGCTGACCCGTTGCGCCAACTCGCGCTCGCTCAGCATCTTGAGCAACTGCTGGCGCACTTCAGCGACGGTGGCCAGATCAATTTTCTGCACGGGCGCAGGCATCAGTGAAGCCTGGACATCCTGATCGCCGGCGTTCATCACGCCCACCGCAGCAACCAGCACCGCGAATACCACCAGCCCACTGATCACGCGTTTTTGTGCAGGCCCGCGCAGGGTGCTCAGGCGCAGCTCCGGCGGCGCCTCAGCGGGCACCTCAAACATCTCGACACTGGGTTCAGGCGCAGGCTCCGCAGGCCACGGCTGATCGGTGAGCGACACACACAACCGAATGGCGCCGATGGAAAACGGCCGGTCCAGGGCCAGGTCAACAATTTGCGCCAACACCTGCCCCTGGTCGTCGTGCAGCAACCCTTCTTCTGCCTGCACGCACCAGCGCTGCTCCACCTGGCGCAGCCAGGCATGGCGCGTGGCAATACCCGGGTCGTAAAGCGCCAGATCGGCCTCCGCATTGGAGCCGATGCACCACTGCTCGCCAAATAACGGCAACGCGGCTCCTTGGTGCAAGCCGTTCAGTACGCGCAACTCAAACATGGTCAGGCCCTCGAAACCGCTGAAAATGGCCAGTCATCACCGCGCACACTCATGCCACTGCCTCATGCCACCGCCTCATGCAGTTGACCATCGCCGGCGAGATCGAAACGCCCCAGCACCTTGACCTTCGAGGCACTCCCCAACTCGGCGAAAGACAGCACCGGCACATGATTGAACTCCTCCAACAACAGGGTCCGCAGAGGGCTGCGCAGGTCCTGCGCGACCAGCAGCACGCGCTTGCGCTTGAAGCGCATGGGGAAGGCTTGCTTGAGCAGGCTGATCAGCACCGCGCTGCTGTCATTGTCGAGGGCAAAAAACACCCCGGTCTGGGTCTGACGCAGCGCCTCACGCAGGATGTTCTCGGTCTGGGGCGACAGCAGCCAGGCATGCAGGCCGTCGGCTTCGCTGTACTGATGGAATATCTGCGACTTGAGGGCAATGCGCGCATAGTCGGCCAGGGCATCCGGCTCGCGCTCATGCTGGCCGTACTCGACCAGCGACTCGACAATCAAACGCACAGCCCGCAGCGGTACGCCTTCACTGGCAAGACGCTGCAACACCGCCGAAAAGCGCGACAACGGCATGATGCGTTGCAACTCCTGCACCAGTTCCGGCTGGCTTATTTCCAGCCAACTAAGGACCGACTTGCTCTCCTGTACCCCAAGAAACTGGGGCCCGCTGAGCATCATCGCGCGCTCCATGCGTTCCAGGATCAAGTTCTGCGCGGTGACCCGCTCCAGATGCTCATCGGTGAGCAGCGGATGATCCATTGCCAGCCACACCCACTCCTCTTCTTCCCGTGCTACCTGCCCGCGTACACCGTCATGCGGCACCTCGCTGAGCGCGGCATATTCCACCGCCAGCCACGGCCCCAGAGTGGCCCTGAGCACAGGCACCTCATGTACGCAAAAGCGCAGCTCATCCTCAGCCAGCACCGTAGAAAACTCGATTTCAAAGGGGGGTAGGGTCAAGCCCAGGTTGGCAACAAGCCCATTGCGGGTCTGGCGAATGCTTTGCATCAACTCCACTGCCAGGCGGCTACCGTTGAGCGCAGCGGGGAACTGCAGCAGGTAGGGCCGCGACGGGTCAAACGAACGCAGGTCCTCCTCACCGTTTTGCTCCGGGGCGATGGCGTCGCCATCCGAGCCCTCTTGCTGCTCCTGTTTTTTACGCTCGTACGCCAGATAGTAGCCAATCGACCCAGTCATCAAAGAGATGATGATGAACGTCACCGTCGGCATCCCCGGCAATGCGGCAAATGCCAGCATGCCCACCGACGCGATCATCCAGCTCTTGGGTTCGCTGGTCATCTGCCGGGCGATTTCGGCGCCCATGTTGGTCACGCCCCGGCGTCCGTCCGGGGCGACACGGGTGATGATCATGCCGGCAGTCAAGGAGATCAGCAGCGCGGGGATCTGCGCGATCAGGCCGTCGCCGATGGTCAGCACCGAATACAGCGCCATGGAATCGGCGGCGCTCATGCCGTGCTGGAACATCCCGGTGGAAAAGCCGCCCAGCAGGTTGATGACCACGATCACCAGGCCGGCAATCGCATCGCCTTTGACGAACTTCATTGCCCCGTCCATGGCGCCGAACAACTGGCTTTCACGGGACAGTTGCTCACGTTTGTCACGGGCCTGCGCGCCATCGATCAGGCCAGCGCGCAGGTCACTGTCGATGGACATTTGCTTACCGGGCATCGCGTCCAGGCTGAAGCGCGCGGCCACCTCGGCCACCCGTTCCGAGCCCTTGGTGATCACCAGGAAGTTGACGATGGTGAGGATCATGAAGATCACCAGCCCCACCGCCAGGTTGCCGCCGACCACGAAATTGCCGAAGGCCTCCACGATGTCGCCCGCGTCCTGCTCCAGCAGGATCAGGCGTGTGGTGGCGATCGACAGCGCCAGGCGAAACATGGTGGTCAGGAGCAGAATCGACGGAAACGAGGAAAACGCCAACGGCCCGGGCAGGTACAACGCCAGCACGATCAACAGGCAGGAAATACAGATGTTCAGCGCGATCAGAATATCCACCAGCCAGGTGGGCAACGGCACGATAAAAATGAACACGATGGCCATCACCACCACGGCGCCCAACACTTCGGCACGTTGTGCGACCTTCAGCAGCACCCGGTTGATAGACGCCAGCGCCGTCACGCCTTGGCCCTCGCGTCATCGCCAAGTCGCGGCGGCAGTTGTTCCAGGCGGGTGAGCTCATCCATCACCAGCAAAAAGTTATGCAGGCCTTCCTGGCGCCCACGGCTATCGCGCCACAGGACTGATGGCAACCCCTTGAGCATCGGGTAGAGCGCGTTCAGCGAGGCCAACTTGCCACTCGACGCCTCCCCCACCAATGCCTCCCCCAGGCGCTGGACTTCAGAGGCGGCGATACCATTTGCGGCATACCCCAACAGGCGCTGCAGCAGCACCACGGCGTCATGTTCGACCTTCAGGCGCAGGATCAACGACTGGCAGTTGCACAACACCCCGCTCAATTGACCACAGCTTTGCAGCCCCTGCAGCAGCGTGCGCAACTGCGCCGTCGGAACCGACGAAGTACAGGCCGCGATATCGTCCGCCAGAGCGCGGCGCATCACGTTGAGCCCGGTCGCGAACTGCTCTCCGCCGTACACGCCCAACAGGGACTGCATCATGCTCGCCAGGGATTGGCGCACCACCACGCTGGCGTAGTACAACGCGCGCACCGCCTGGCGTTCCTGGGGGTCATCACTGGCCGCCTGCAAGGCCATGGCGATATTCAGGCCAGCCTGGATCTCTCGCTTGTAGCGCATCTCCAGCCTGGCCAGGGCATCACGTGCCAATGCCGCTTCGGTCTTGCGCACCTCGGCTTCCGCCTGGGCCGTTATCTGCTGGAGTACCACGTAGGTACGCGCCGGATCGTTGCCGGTGAGTTCCAGCAGCTTGCCGACACTGGGTTGCTGCAGCAATTGCAGCCTGACACGTCGAGAAACCGAGGCCAGGGTAGCCTGGGCCGGATGCCCCAACTGGTCATACAGCTGGGACAGTTGCTCCATCGGGGTGACTCGAACGCCCATTGAACGCTGACTCAGGGCCTTGCTGTTAGACACCACTTCCTGACTGAAGAGGTTGGCGAGAGCGTCGACATCTGATGACACGGCAGGCGTTTGGGGGCGGGTGGCGCTAGCGGGGGCGGATTGATCCAGGCCTTGGAGCTTCTGCACATCAGGGAGGGATTCGACTTTCATGGGCGTGCCAGGACAGGAAGTGTGTGCTTGTGTGGCAAACAATCCCGTTACGGTTCCATTGAAACCCCTCTTGACCCGCTTTTTGAAAAGACCGGCACGGACTCAAGCGCCTTTTTGCAAAGCCTTGCGCAAAGCAGGCTGATTTCAGAATATTTATTTATATAAATCAATCAGTTATGTGTTTTTTCCGCTTGGCACAGGCAGTGCTAAAGGGCTTTCCGTCGAAACCATTTCGATAGCGTCTACCCTGAGGAAAAAATCATGGATATCCCTATTGGTGCTTTAGCTCACTTTGTCAGCGGCTCGCCTCAATTCATGCTCCACCTGACGGACGACCATCAGAAAAAACTCCGACGTTTTATCCACAAGCGTGTGCTCAACCCCGAAGACGCAGACGACATTCTGCAACTCACCTACCTGGAAGCCTGGCGCAACAGGGACCGCTTCAGCGGCCAGGCCACCCTCAGCACCTGGATGTGCGGAATCGCCCAGAACTTGATTCGCAACCACTTTCGGCGCCTGTACGCCAAACCGGTGCATTGCGAATTCGATGAAGCGCTGTGGCATGGCCAAGAGGAAAACCACAACCTGGATTGGGAGTTCGAGATCAACCGCCGGCTGGAAAAAACCCTGATCGCCATCAAGCACCTGCCGGCGGAGATGCGCAAAACGTTGTACGCCTCACTGGAGACCGACGGCAGCTACCAGGACACTGCCGACGCCCTGGACATCCCCATTGGCACGGTGCGCTCACGCTTGTCACGGGCGCGTGAACAACTCAAGCGCGTCACCCACAACCCACTGCACCCGTAAGCCAGCCTAGCTGGAAACCGTTGGGCGGCAGGGATATCTGCCCAACCGATCCAGGCCTTTTCCGCGCGTGGCAAAAAAATCGCCAGCAGCCCAAAGCCCCCCCCGCGATCCCCCCCACATCGTCTGGTACCGATTCCTGTGCGTACACCACCATCGCCAAGAACGCGCTCTGGAAATCACCGAAAGCCCAATGGAGGAGCAGGCTTGCTGTTCAATGGGTGGAGGTACAGGCTGAGACGGCGCTATGGCGAGCAAGCCCGCGCGCCCCTTGGATCTGCAACGCTATAAAGCCTGCACCCGCCTCGCCATTCGTCGCCGTCGCAGCGCTTTTCGGTTAAACAGTTGAAAGCGTAGATAAAAATTCAACAAAAACGCTTGACGCATTTCCGTTCTACGCGAATAATGCGCGCCACTTGGCTACATAGCTCAGTTGGTTAGAGCATAGCATTCATAATGCTGGGGTCCGGGGTTCAAGTCCCTGTGTAGCCACCAAGTACCGATCCATAGATGTCTACAGCAGTCTATGAATCACCTCAAGAAGCCCGCCTAGTGCGGGCTTTCTTGTTTCTGGCTGTTCACCTCTATCCCCCTATCATCCCCCTCCGCCTATGCCCACGTGTATGTTTCACAAATAATTGAACTGAAGACATACAAGGATGAAACGCACCGATATCAGGCGACGCGCCCTCTCGCTGGCACGACACTTTCCAGCCTGGAGCCTGAGGCCGGGGCATACCGCGAACTAGACAGGCCAGGGCTGTATTTCAGGGTCAAGCCAAACGGCCAAAAGTCCTGGGAATTACGCTACAAGAAGCCAGACGGCAAATGGTCATGGCTTGGTCTTGGCGGCTACCCGGAAGTGGGCGGCGCTTTCGCTCGGCAGAAAGCGGCTGATCTACGCGCAGACGCATCCCAATCAAGGGCCGGTGGTGCGCAGCGATTCATCCTTACTGGTCGCGCTTCACTATGAGAACCGTCCCGATCCCGTAAAAAATCGCGCCGAGAACAAGCGAAATTCCATAATTCGCCAGCACATTTGGCAAAGGATCACCTCGGTAGAGTTTCCAAAGGTGAAACGCTGCCATACCAATTGCGTAACCCCTCATATACTGCCAAAAACTAAGCTTCATCGTCTTTTCCCTTAGCAGATGATATTCCTGATGATCCGTGCAAGACCAAGTGGATTTCACGGGTAGCAACCCAACTGACAACCAGAACCAGAGCTATCTATCCGATCTGAACGATGCTCATGTGATTGCTCCACCCGAAGCAACTCCCTGCACTGCACTGAGTTTTCTGAATGAAACCGTCTAGGTTCGGCGCTCGATGCGCACAGGGTCAACCCTATGCGGCACCGCCGCCCTGCCCTCCTAGGACTGACCACGTCAAGAATGCCGTATTCAAACTGCTGAGTCTCTAGGCTCTTGCCAGCGCTCAGGGGGGCCCCATTCCTTACGACCCAAGCCAAGAGGGATCCGGGGCTTGAATATTTGGATTAATTTTTTCGGATTCACCTAATGGCCCAATGAAATCAGCCGATCTTGTTGTGAGAGGGGTCCCAACCTTCATTCGATTAGAGGGCAGCTATAGCCCAGTTTTGTATTTTCTTCGTTCATTGATAAGCAACCCACTGCCGCCATCAATAACTGGTAGAAGCAGAAAGAAAATGATCGAACCCGAACGGATCGTCTCCCTTTCCCGGGAAGTGGAGTCTCTGGCGAATCGTGGTGTCAGTGATATACAGGCAATCACTCGCCAAACTCGATTGCTGGCAATCAATGCACTCATTGAGGCGGCGCATGCAGGCAAGGCCGGGATGGGGTTCTCGGTTGTGGCCGAAGAAGTCAAAAATATCTCCGAACGTATCTCGAAAATTGCCAGCGGGCTGACCGAAGACTTGCAGGTTTCGGTCAATGAACTGACAGCGCTCGGTCGCGGTATGTGCTTTGACGTACGGGGTCAGCGATTGGCTGATCTGTCGCTTAACATGATCGAGATCATCGATCGAAACCTTTACGAGCGCACATGCGACGTGCGCTGGTGGGCAACTGATGCATCGTTGGTAGACGCGCTGACCAATCGCTCACCAGAAAGCTGCGTCTATGCCAGCGAACGCCTTGGCATCATTCTCGACAGTTACACCGTGTACTTAGATATCTGGGTCGCTGACAGCAGTGGACGAATCATAGCGTCGGGCCGACCTGGGACCTTTGGCAGAGTCATCGGAGCCAATGTCGCGAACGAGCCTTGGTTTAAAAGAGCAATGCTTCACTCTTCAGGTGATCAGTATTTCGCTGGCCAAGTAACTGCCGAGCCGCTTCTGAACGACTTACAAACCTGCGCATTCAGTGCGGCTGTGCGCAGCAAGGCCGGTAAACAGACGCCTGCGATTGGCGTTATCGGGATTTTTTTCGACTGGAAAAATCAAGCCGATTCCGTTCTAAAAGGAGTTCGCTTGAGCGAAGAAGAACGCCCGCGAAGTCGATTGATGATAATCGACGACAACCACAGGATAATTGCTAGCTCAGATACACAGAATCATCTGGGCGAAAGCGTCGAGTTAAAGACTAAAGCCACCCAATCGAGCGGATACAGCGTCCTGAGTAAAAACCTCATTCAGGGCTACTCGATAACGCCAGGCTTTGAAACATATCCGGGTATGGGGTGGCTAGGCGTAATCGAACAGCATTTGCCCTCGATTGACGCGTAACCCAACGCGCTGGACGAGCACCGCTAGCTCGCTTAGCAGATCTCTAAGCCTGGAAAACTATTTGACTGAAATGGGTGACTCTACCTCCACCAATATTCGCAACCTGCTGGAGGGGCGGATTAATTTGGTGAGGAATCTGGCGCAGAACATTGCCAGGGAGCCTGCCAATGCCGAGACGCTGATGGATGAGAGCGTCGTGACCTCAAGTTTTCTCACCGACTACCTAGGCAAGGTCGACGGCAGTTTCAGTATTCGTCCGAACACCAAGATGCCCGATGGTTATGACCCGCGCTCCCGCCCTTGGTACAAGGACGGTATGAACGCCAGCGGCGCCATACTGACTGAGCCCTATATTGATCTGGCCACCAACAAGATGGTCATTAGTGTCATCAGTAAGGTTTCCAGCAGCATCGGTGTGGTCGGCGGCGATCTGGCGCTGGATGGCCTGGTGGAACTCATCAACTCGTTGAACTTTGGCGGCATGGGGTATGCGTTCCTGATCAACGAGCAGGGCAAGATACTGGTCCATCCGGACAAAGCGCTGGTCATGAAGTCGCTTTCGGATTTGTACCGTACACACACCGAAACTTTCCGGCGAGCTGACCGAGGTCCAGTTCAACGGGCAAGCCCGCTTGCTGACCTTCGCACCAATCAAAGGGCTACCTTCCGCCAACGGGTACATCGGCCTCTCTATCGATAAAGACAAGGCTTACGCGACGCTGAGCCAATTCCGATATTCGGCGGTGATTGCCACCAAAGATGCTCGAGGAGCGACAAGTCGGCGCGCGGGATTCGGTCAGCACCATGGGCGACAGCCAGCGCCATAGCCAAGACAGCATGGAAATCGCCAACCTGGTCGGCGAGCGCTTGAACAGCAGGCGGCACGGCTGAAGCATCTGGTGGGCAGTTTCCGCATCTGACCTATTCCAAGCACCGATCCATAGACGTTCACAGCCGCCTATGAATCCCCAAGAAGCCCGCCTCGTGCGGGCTTTCTTGTTTCTGCCATTACACTCTGTGGCAGGAATGGATGGCGCGGTTACAGCATGCGCAAATCCAACGGGTATTCGACGATGACCCGCAGCTCGTCAACGTTGGAGTCGTAGTTACCGAAATCGCCTCCCACACGGTGCGTGGCTTGAAGTACCTGAAGCTTCAAGTCCTTTGCCGGGCCGCTCTGAACGACGTAGCTCGCCCAGAAATCGCGCTCCCAGTGCTTGCCGTCACTGACGCTATTGAACGCCGTGTAGCCGCCCGTTGCCCGTGTGCCATCAATGTTGTCACCGCGCAGGTAGCGGCCCGTGAGGCTAAGCCCCGGTAGACCCAACCCGGCGAAGTCATAGGTATAGCTGGCCTGCCAGGAGCGTTCGTTGGGGTTGTTGAAGTCCGACCATTGGGAGGCGTTGTCGAGTTCCAGGTCGTAGGTGTTCCACACGTAGTCGAACGGCGAGTCACCGCGCACTTGCTCGTATGCCAGCAGAAAACGGTTGAATCCGACATTCAGCCCCAGGTGAGTACTCCAGCTATCGTTATCGATTTTCCCGAGCAAGGCCTCGCCACTGTCACGGGTGCGGTAGTAATTGAGCCCCGTATCCCACGTGATGGTGGGGGTGAGCCTTTGCTTGAAGTCGACCCGGGCAAAGGACTGGTTCCAGACGTTATCCAGGCGGCTGGTGTGCAGCTTGAAACTCCAGTTGTCGTTGAAACGATAATCCGCGCCGATGTACTGGACATTATCCGCCCCGGTCAAGCGACCACCGTAGACCGTGCCCAGGTCGCCGCTATGGTTGACGCCGCTGCGATCGCTGGACGCCGTCAGTTTGCCGCCCTCAATTTTCAAGCCGGCGATGGAGGTGTTGTCGAAGATCAGACCGGTCAGGGTTTGCGGCAACAGGCGGATATCACCGGCATGGAGTACCGGGCTGGTTGGGGATACATCGCCGTATTTGACCACCGTATCGAACGCTCGCACCTTCAAGGCGCCGCCGGCCTTGCCCCACTCATCCTTGGGCTCGCCGTTATTGTCGCCTTTACGCGGAATCAACCCCGGCCCGCCGACACCGTTGCCCACCACGCCATCACCGCCGTCGAGCTTGACCCCGAATTGCCCGTAAGCATCGACCCCAAACCCCACGGGGCCCTGGGTAAAGCCGGATTCAAAGCGCCCGATCACCGCATGCGCCCATTCCGCCCGGCGACTCTGGGGCGCGCCCGTGTGAGGGTTGGTTGCACTGCTGCCATTTCGGAAGTCCTGACTGAAATAGAAATCCCGGTTGAGAATGTTCAAATGGCTATCTTCAATAAATCCATTTTCATTTTTATCACTGTCGGCCCATGAATAACCGGGCGTGGTAACGGCAAAAAACGCAGACAAAGCGGCCACTTTACGCATGATGTTCTCTTCAAATTATTAAGGCGGTAGGGATGCAAAAAATGTTGATCCTTTCGCAACAATCCGAAAATCATGCCAACCCAATAAAATTATATATTTCAATTAGTTAGATTAACTTAACGACTATTTTTCGGGCGTATTAATCCGCACTTTGTGAACTCGGTGTTGCACTGCAAACACTTGACACACGTTAAACTTGTCTGGCGCACAAACAAAAAAAGGAAAGGCTTATGGCCTTTCCTTTTTCAACACGCAACACCGCCTAAGCCTGCGCAGCGCCCAGGTAATAGTTCTGCATTTGCTTACGTGTCGCCAGTTCGGCTGCCGAACCTTCATCCACTACCCAACCGTTCTCCAGCACAAACGCGTAATGCGCGTAATCCAGGGCGATGTTGATGTTCTGCTCGGCCACCAGCAGGCTCAACCCCTCATCGCGATTGAGCCGGGCAAGGATCTCGAAGATTTCTTCGACCACCTGGGGCGCCAGGCCCATGGACGGTTCGTCCAACAACAACAGGCACGGCTCGGACATCAGCGCGCGACCGATGGCGACCATTTGCTGCTCGCCACCGGAGGTCAGGCCCGCCAGGCGTTTGCGCAGCAGGCGTAACCTGGGGAAGTAGCCGTAGATGCGCTCCAGACGCTGGTTCAATACCTTGCGCGACGGTCGCCCGGAAAAGCCGCCGATCAGCAGGTTCTGCTCGACCGTCAGGTGGGTGAAGCAATGTCGCCCTTCAAGCACCTGGGCCAACCCCGACAGCACCAGGTTGGCGGGGTCGCTATCGGTGACCACTTGCCCTTGGTAAACCACCCGGCCCTCGGTCACTTCACCGCGCTCTGCGCGCACCAGGCTGGAGATGGCCTTGAGGGTGGTGCTTTTGCCCGCACCATTCGCCCCGAGCAACGCCACCATCTGCCCCTTGCCGACCTTTAGCGTTACGCCGCGCAAGGCGAGGATCGACTGTTCGTAGAAAACGACGACCTGCTCGACGCTCAGCAAGGGCGGGGTGGCGTATAGGCTCTGGCTCATCGGACCTTATTGCTCCTGGCTGCAATTGCGCGGGGTGATGCCTTTTTCCTTGGCGTACTGGGCGGCGGAAGCCTCGATGATCGGCCGCAACAACGCACGGTCGGCCTGGACCCAGTCGCTGATCAGGTTCCAACGCTGGCCGTCCCATTGCTGAAAGCGCACCGCACCGCCGCCTTCATGATCGGCGCACGACAACTTCAACGGCTGCACCAGGCCCTTGGCGCCCAATGCCTGCAAGCGCGCATCGTCGAGGTTCAGGTGTTCGAAGCCCCAACGCACCTGCTCGCCGGTCAATGGCTTGGCGCCGTATTTTGCCTGTGCAAGGCGCACGGCTTCGACGTTGAGAATGCCGTTCACCACACCGAGGTTGTAGTACACCGTACCGAAGCGCTTCGGATCGGCCAGGTTGCCCTTGCCGGCGTCCACCACGCTTTGCTTGATGCCCTGCAGCACCGGGAAATCTGTGCCGGAAGGGTGGGTAGTGATGGAAATGAAGCCTTTGGCGGCCGCGCCTGCCGGCACCACGTCCTCTTCCGAGTTGCTCCAGATGTTGCCGATGATGTGATCCACCGGGTAACCGACCTTTTGCGCGGACTTCAGCGCCACCGGATTCATCACCCCCCAACCGCGCAGGATCACCCAGTCCGGCTTGAGGCGACGGATATTGAGCCACTGCGATTGCTGCTCGTTGCCGGGGTGCGGCACTTCCAGCAGGGTCAGTTCGAAACCGGCGTTTTTCGCCAGGGTTTCCAGGACGCCATTGGTTTCCTTGCCGTACGGCGAGCCGTGGTAAAGCACGGCGATCTTCTTGCCTTTGAGTTTGTCGGCCCCGCCTTCGCGCGTGCCGATGTAGTTGATGATTGCCGAGACTTCCGAATACGGGTTGAGCTGCAGCGGGAACACGTAAGGGAACACGCTACCGTCGGTGGAGTCGGTGCGACCGTGGTTGATGGTGATCAGTGGCAATTTGTCGGCGGTCGAACGTTCCAGCGTCGCGTAGGCAATGCCCACCGACAACGGGTTGGTCGCGGCGGCCGGCGCACCATTAAGGCCACCCTTGAGGCGCTCGTAGCATTCGACGCCCTTCTCCACCACATACTCCGTTTCGCACTCGCTCCAGGTCAGCTTGACGCCGTTCACCCCACCCTTTGCGTTGATGTATTGCAGGTAGTCGATAAAGCCGCCGAAGAAGCCGGTGCCACCGGCGGCGTAGGGTCCGACCCGATAGCTCTGCAAGGGGAAGTACTGTTCGTTGTCGGCGTGAGCGCCGGCACTGAGCCCGGCGGTGATCAAGGCCAAGCCTAATAGCAGGCGACGCAGCGGTGTGCGGTGAGTCATGAAGGCAGTTCCTCGTGAACGAAGGATGGGGGTCAGGGATGAGAACAATCAGTAACGCAACGGCCAGATCCGGGCCCGTTGGCGAAAGCGTTGCCACAGTCGGGCCAGGCCCTCGGGTTCCTTGATCAGGAAAGCGATGATCAACGCGCCAAAGAGCATTTTCTGGATGTTTTCCAACTGGCCGGAATCGATCAGCCCGCCGGGCAACAGCCCGAAGAGGTTGGCCAGCAGAATCGGGAACAACACGATGAAAGCGGCGCCCAGGACATTGCCGAGCACACTGCCCAGGCCGCCGATAATGATGATGAAGAGCACTTGAAATGAGCGGCTGAGATCGAAGCCGTGGGGCTCCACCGTGCCCAGGTAGGCAAACGCCCACAGCGAACCCGCAACCCCGAGGTAAAAGCCACTGATGGCAAACGCCAGCAGCTTGGCCTTGAACAGGCGAATGCCGATCACGGCGGCGGCAGTGTCCATGTCGCGCACAGCCATCCAGTTGCGGCCCAACTCGCTGCGCACCAGGTTTTTGCCCAGCCAGAACAGCACCACGACCACCGCCAGGGTCAACAGATAACGCCCACGGGGCGAACTGAAATCCAGCCCCGCGATGAGCAGCGGTGGCGAGGTGATGACCCCGGAGGCGTTGTCGTTGGTAAACCAACTGAACCGGGTCAGTACCCACTCCACCACGAACTGCGCGGCCAGGGTCGCCACCAGCAGGTAAAAGCCCTTGATCCGCAGGCTCGGCAAACCGAAGACCACAGCCACCAGCGCAGCGATCACCCCACCCAGCGCGAAACTCACCAGCAGCGGCAAACCCGGCACGCGCAATTGCAGGTTGTAGGCGGCGAACGCACCCACCGCCATGAACGCCGCCGATCCGAGGGACAGCTGCCCGGCATAACCGGTCAACAGGTTCAACCCCAGGCCCGCCAGGGACAACACCAGCAGCGGCAGCAGAATCGCGCTGAACCAATAGTCATTGCCCAGCCAGGGCACCGCAATGAAGGCAAACCCCAAGAGCAGCCACAGGCCCACGCGGTCCTGGCGCAAGCGGAACGTGCGCCGTTCCATCGCATAAGAGGTGCTCAGTTGACCGGCTTCTCGATAAAGCATGAAGGCATTCCTTGAAAAAAATCAGACCCGTTCGATCGCCCGCTCGCCGAACAACCCGGCAGGCCGCACCAACAGAAACAGCAAGGCGAGGACGTAAGGCACCCAGTTTTCGATGCCGCTGCCGATGACCGGGCCGAGGTAAATCTCCGCGACTTTTTCCGCCGCACCGATGATCAGCCCGCCGACAATCGCCCCGCCGATGGAGGAAAAACCGCCGATGATCAACACCGGCAAGGCCTTGAGCACCACCAATGACAAGGAAAACTGCACCCCCAGACGAGCGCCCCAGAGCAACCCGGCCACCAGCCCGACAAAACCTGCCACCGCCCACACCAGCGCCCAGATGCGTGGCAGGCGGATGCCCACGGCCAGGGACGCCAACGGATCATCGGCAACCGCGCGCAGCGACAAACCGACTCGGGTCCGGTTGAACAGCAGCGACAAGGCGATCACCAAAGTGGCCGCCGTTCCGGCAGCAAACAGGTCGAATTGCGAGAGCAACATGCCGCGGATTTCCAGCGGCTCATCGGCGATGCCCAATTCCAGACCGTGGACTTGAGCCCCCCATAGAAACTGCGCAAAACCTTCGATCATGTAGGACAGCCCGAGCGTGGCCATGAACAGGATGATCGGTGCTCGATTGACCAGGGGCCGCAGCACCATTTTTTCGATCAGCAACGCCAGCACCACCATGCTCGCCAGCGTGATGACAAACGCCCATGCGAACGGGAAGCCGCGTTCGAGCAGGCTGACAAAGGTCAGCGCGGCGAACAGCACCATCGACCCCTGGGCGAAATTGAACACGCCGGAAGCCTTGTAGATCAGGACAAAACCAATTGCCACCAGGGAGTACATGACGCCCGCCAGCAGCCCGCCAATCAGCACTTCGAAGAAAAATTGCATGTTCAGTGGCTCTCCGCACGGGAACGCCGCGTGCCCAGGTAAGCGGCAATCACATCGGGATTGGCACGCACTTGCTCGGGCGTGCCATCACCGATCTTGCGGCCGTAATCGAGCACGACCACGTGGTCGCACAAGCCCATGACCACCCCGATGTCGTGTTCGATCAGCACCACGGTGGTGCCGAACTCGCGGTTGATGTCGCGGATGAATTGGCTCATCTCGTCCTTCTCTTCAGCGTTCATGCCGGCCATGGGTTCATCCAGCAGCAGCAACCTCGGCTCAGCGGCCAGGGCGCGGGCCAGTTCGACACGTTTCTGCAAGCCGTAAGGCAGCTTGCCCACCAGCACATGGCGCCAGGGGTGGATGCGCAGGAACTCGATGATTTTTTCCGCGTGACGGCGCTGCTCGTCGTCCTCGCGAGGCGCACGGCCCAGGCGCAGCACCTGCTCGATCCAACTGCTGCGGAGCTTGAGGTTGCGGCCGGTCAGCACGTTGTCGAGCACGCTCATGCCCTTGAACAGCGCGATGTTTTGAAAGGTCCGCGCAATACCGCGCTCGGCGGCCTGGTGCGGGCGCATACGGCGCCGGGCCTGTCCGGCATAGGTGACACTGCCGCTCTGGGCCTGGTAGACGCCGTTGATCACATTGAGCAGCGAACTTTTGCCCGCGCCGTTGGGGCCGATCAATGCACAGATTTCCCCGGCCTTCACGGCGAAACTGATGGAGGTAATGGCCTTGACCCCCTTGAACGACAGGGAGATGTCATCGAGCCGCAGTAATTCGGATTCAGTGGTTGCGCTCATGGGGCTCGTCAGACGGATTGAGAAATCAGGGGGATGCGGGTATCGGCAGGTTCCTGCCGGGCGGAAGGTTCCTGCCAGTTGCCCGGGTGGATGCCCAGGGCACCAAAAAAAGCGGCGCTCTCTTGGCTCAGCGCGGGCCCGACCAGCAACGGCACGCGCAGGCGGCTCATGCCCAACACATCGAGCAAGGGTCTGCGGATCAGCCAGTAGCCGAGCCAGCGGCGGAAAGCCTGCGCGTCCGGCACCATCGCCCAGCGGTACAACCGATGACCGAGCGTGCCGGGTAACGGCAGACGCTCTCGCGCCCACTGCTCCAGACGGGCATAGGACTCACGCGTGCCCAGCACCAGGGTTGGCCCCAACTCACGGCGGTCGGTGTCGCGCGTGGCCATGGCTTCCGGGAAATTCAGGCAGAACCCGGCACAGAGCCAGGGCGCCAGCAGGTAACGCGCCTGACCGCTGGCGGCGAACACACGGGCCGCCAAGGCTTCTTCGGCGCCGCTCAGGTGCTCGCGCGCTACCAGCTTGCGGGCGCCCCCCAGCAGCTGCGCATGGCTCAACCGTAGGGAAGGCCCGTGCGTATCGGCATGGAACACGAAGGCGATAGCCGCCGGCTCAGTCGCGCAGACCGGCGGTTCCGCCGCCACGCCAGAGAACAAATCGGCGTAAGCGCTCAACCCCTTCCCTTCACCGGCATTCAGGCCGCGCCCGTCGAGGAACAGCAGCACACGGGGTGGAAGATCGGCATGCCGGACCTGCTGCACGGCATCCAGGGCTTCGGCCAGCACGAAGCTCGGTCGCAGGCGGGCCAGCAATGCGCGGTTGTCGCGTTCGGGGTCCAGCAACGTGACACTGCCGCCCAGCCACTGCGCGGCCAGGGCCAGCAACAAAGCTTCGGAACGCGCCTGGCTGATGATCAGTAAATCGTCGTGGCGACCGAACCCGCGCTGATGCAGCGCTGCCGCAAGACGGCCAACATCCTGCGCCAACTCGCTCCAACTGCGGGCGTGCCAGATGCCCAGGCGCTTGTAGCGCAGGGCTACCGCCGAACCTCGGGTTTGGCCTTGCTGTAACAACGCCAGCGGCAGTGTCTGGGCCATGGGGACTCTCCTTCAGAGTGCTATACAGCCACTTTTGCAGTCTCCATGCCAAGATTTAAATTGTTAATTATCAACTAGTTATGTGCATTTTGCGGAAACAATCATGTATTGATTTGGCACAGCCTGCTTAAAGCCTGTTGCCCAGCGAACACTTCTCTCTTTGCGCACAACTGTTTGCCGGGCAACAGCGCTTCAACACTTGCCCGCTTCCAGCGACAGTCATCGCCCCACATAAACCAATCATCACTTTATAAATCAATAAGTTAACGAATTGGTACGATGCTTGCTCTCTTGGAACTATCGGCCACAGCCACAGACTTGTTCCAACAAGCGCCTCTATAGAGCCGTGCCGGCCCTGCGTTGCACAACCTGCTGCCGTCTTACCTTACCCAAGGCAGCGGGCTTCTTATTTTTGCAGCGAGGAGCGTGTTGATGAGTCTTGATATCTTTTGGTTTCTGCCCACGTCCGGCGACACCCGTTATCTGGGCCGATCCGACAGCGGCCGCCCGGCCACCAACAAATACATGCAGCAAATCGCGGTAGCCGCCGAGAGCCTGGGCTATGACGGGGGGTTGATTCCCACCGGCAGCAGTTGCCTGGACCCGTGGATTACCGCCGCCAGCCTGGTACCGGTCACCCATCGCCTGAAGTTGCTGGTGGCGCTGCGCACCTCGCTGGGCAACCCCACGGCGTCGGCCCGTCAGACGGCCACACTGGACCAGGCCAGCAACGGCCGCTTGCTGCTCAACGTCGTACCCGGCGGCGATGCCACCGAGTTGGCCGCCGACGGTATTTTCCTCGACCACGACCAACGCTACGAAGCCGCTGGCGAGTTCCTGACCGTTTGGCGTCGCTTGCTCAGTGGCGAGGTGGTGGATTTCACCGGCAAGCATGTGCGCGTCGAAGGGGCGCAGAACTTCTTCAAACCCATACAGCAACCGCACCCGCCCCTGTATTTTGGCGGGTCGTCCCCTGCTGCCCATGAACTGGCGGCCCAACAGGTCGACGCCTACCTGACCTGGGGCGAACCGCCGGCGGCCGTGGCCGCGAAAATCGCCGATGTGCGCGAGCGCGCGAAAAAATATGGGCGCACGCTGCATTTCGGTGTGCGCCTGCATGTGATCGTGCGTGAAACCAACGAGCAGGCCTGGGCGGCGGCCGAAGAACTGATCAGCCACCTCGATGACGATGTCATCGCCGACGCGCAAAATAATTACGCCAAGATGGACTCCGAAGGTCAGCGCCGCATGGCCGCCCTGCATGGTGGACAGCGCGACAAGCTCGAGGTCTCGCCCAACCTGTGGGCCGGTGTCGGCCTCGTGCGCGGAGGCGCCGGCACGGCGCTGGTGGGCGACCCTCAGACCGTGGCCAAGCGCCTGCAGGAATATGCCGACCTCGGCGTAGACCGCTTTGTACTGTCCGGCTACCCGCACCTGGAAGAGGCTTTCCGCTTTGCCGAACTGGTGTTCCCACTGTTGGGCAAACAGCCTGTCACGGTCCGCGACCAAGTACTCACCGGCGGCGCGTTCGACGTGCGGGCCGGCCACACATCGGTCAAGGACGAGGCCACGGCATGAACGTGATTGATATGCGCTGCCGCCCGGCGTACCTGCACGATTTTTTCGGCGCCACCCCAGGCAGCGCCGAGACCGCCACCGCCCGCTGGCTGAACCGGCGGGTGGGCACGCGTGGCGACGACGAGCACTTCGCCCGCTCGCGCACACCCCAGGGGTTTCTCGATGAAGTGCGCGACGCCGGGTTGAGCCGGGCGGTGGTGGTCGGTCGGCACACGCCCGGCCAGCATCTGCCCAACGACCTGATTCACAGCATCGTGCGCGACCACACTGAGTTGCTCGGCATCGCCAGCATCGACCCGGCGCTGCAGGGTATCGACGGCGCGCTGGGCGAGATCGAGCGCGCCATCTCGGCGCTGGGCCTGGCCGGGATCGACCTGGAGCCAGGGTTTGGCGAACCGGCCAGGCAGCCGGATGACCCGTTGTACTGGCCGATCTACGAGCATTTGCAGGCACACGGCATTCCGCTGTTTCTGATGAGCGGGCCGACCACCCCGGACCCCGCCTTCAACAACCCCGAACACCTGGCCAAGGTCGCCCGGGCGTTCCCGCAGCTGTCGATCGTCTGCTACCACGGCTACTGGCCCAACGTGCAGCAAGCGCTGGGCGTGGCGTTTCGCTACCCGAACATCTACCTGGTGCCGGACATGTACCTGTTCCAGCCCGGCAGCGACGCCTACGTGCAGGCGGCCAACGGCTTTCTGGCAGAGCAGTTGCTGTTCGGCTCGTCCTATCCGTTCCGCCCGATTCGTCAATCCATCGAGGATGTCCTGCGCCTGGGTTTCAAACCCGAGGTACTCGACAACGTCCTCTACGGCAATGCCGCCCGGCTGTTTGGGCTGTAGAACACCTCGCGCTACACGCTGGGACCGGCCGTCATCCAGGGGCGGCCCGGCGCCGTTTTCAACTTCAAGGAGTTCCCCTGTGACCACCCCCAACGATCCTGTGCTCGTCGCCCGCCGCCTGGCGGCCGACTGGGCCAGTACGGCTGCCGAGCGTGACGAGCGCGGCGGCACGCCGAAACGCGAGCGTGATGCCCTGCGCGACAGCGGCCTGTTGACCCTGAGTATTCCCCGTGAATTCGGCGGCCTCGGCGCCAGTTGGAGCGACACGCTGAACATCGTGCGCGAGTTCGCCAAGGTCGACAGTTCGATGGCCCACGTGTTTGGTTTCCAACACTTGATGCTGGCCACTGTGCGCCTGTTCTCGCGGCCCGATCAGTGGCAGCCCTGGCTGGAACAAACCGTCCGCCAGCGCTGGTTCTGGGGCAACGCCCTCAACCCGCTGGACACCCGTACCGTGGCCACGCGTATCGACGGCGGGCGGGAGTTTTCCGGGATGAAGAGCTTTTGCTCCGGCGCCAGCGACTCCGACCGGCTGATTGCCTCGGCGTTGGAGGACAGTGGCGCAGGCAAACTGCTGATCGCCGCGATCCCTACCGACCGCGTCGGCATTACCCTGCTCAACGACTGGAACAATATGGGCCAACGCCAGACCGACAGCGGCAGCGCCCGTTTCGAACGCGTGCGGGTGGCCGAGGATGAACTGCTGCTGGACCCGGGCCCGCTGAGCACGGTGTTTTCCGGGCTGCGGCCGCTGTTGGCGCAACTGACGTTCGTCAACCTGTTCCTGGGCATTGCCGAAGGCGCCTTTGAGCAGGCGCAGCACTACACCACCCACGAAGCACGCGCCTGGTTCAAGTCCGAGGTCGACCGGGCGGTCGACGACCCATATGTGCTAGCCCACTACGGCGAGTTCTGGGTCGGCCTGGAGGCGGTACGCGCCCTGGCAGAACGGGCCAACGCGTTGTTCGACAACGCCTGGAACCGCGGCGAACAGCTGCGCGCCGAGGAGCGCGCGAACCTGGCCCTGGCCATCGGCAGCGCCAAGGTCCATGCCACCCGGGTGGGCCTGGACCTGAGTTCGAGGCTGTTTGAGGTGACAGGCGCCCGCGCCACCCATGCCTCGCGGCGCTTTGATCGCTACTGGCGAAACCTGCGGACCCAAACCTTGCACGACCCGGTGGACTACCGCATCCGCGAACTCGGCGAGTGGGCCTTAAAGCAGAAACCGCCAACGCCGAGCTTCTATTCCTGAGGCTCGCGATCACGGCCAGGCAGGGTCGGTGTTCGCCACCATTCACCAAAACAACAAAGTGTTACCCAGTGATAGGCGCCCAGCCCAAAAGCCGGCAAAAACCCAGGTATTACAGCCCTTTAGCACTCGGCATGAACTATGCAATCACCCCTTTAAACCACGATTGGACCGCCGTGCGTGCCCCATGAATCAAGACAACTGGAGTTAATCGACTATGGCTTCCCGCATAATCCTCAATGCGTTTGAAATGACCTGCGTGAGTCATCAGGCCGCGGGCACCTGGCGTCACCCAGACAGCCAGGCATGGAAATACAAAGACCTTGATTACTGGGTGGAGTTGGCCAAGCTGCTTGAGCGCGGCTATTTCGACTCGGTGTTTATCGCTGACGTCGTCGGCGTCTATGACATCTATCGCGGCTCGGTGGAAACCTCCTTGCTTGACGCCGATCAGGTGCCGGTCAACGATCCCTTCTTTCAAGTGCCAGCCATGGCCACCGTCACCAAGCACTTGGGCTTTGGCGTGACATCGGCGCTGACCTATGAACAGCCTTACGCCCTGGCGCGAAAGTTCTCGACCCTCGACCATCTGACCAAGGGCCGCGTGGCGTGGAACGTGGTGACCTCGTACCTCAACAGCGCGGCGGTCAACCTGGGCCTCAAGCAACAGATCTCGCACGACGAACGCTATGACATCGCCGATGAGTTTCTGGACGTGACCTACAAACTGTGGGAAGGCTCCTGGGATGAAGACGCGGTGCTGCGTGACCGTGAGCGCGGGATCTTTACCGACCCGAGCAAAGTCCACCCGATCGGTCACAAGGGCAAATACTACGATGTGCCGGGCATCCATTTGTCCGAGCCGTCGCCACAGCGCACCCCGGTTATTTTCCAGGCCGGCGCCTCCAGCCGTGGCCGCGCCTTTGCCGCCAAGCACGCCGAAGGGGTGTTCATCAGCCCGGCCACCGCAGAACAGGCGCGCGAGGTGTCCGATGACATCCGCAACCGCGCCGTGGAAGCGGGCCGTAGCCGTGATTCGGTCAAGGTGTTCACGCTGTTGACGGTGATCACCGCTGAAAGCGATGAAGCCGCGCAAGCCAAATACCGCGACTACCTGAGCTATGCCAATGGCGAAGGCATGTTGTCGTTTTATGGCGGCTGGACCGGCATCGACTTTTCCGAATACGACCCGGACCAACCCCTGGAGGCGATCGACAACGACAGCATCCGCTCGGTGCTGGAACTGCTCGCCACCGCCGACCCCGACCGCAAGTGGACGCCACGCGACATCATCAAACACCGCAGCATCGGCGGCCTAGGCCCGGTGTTGGTGGGCGGCCCGAAAACGGTGGCCGACGAGATGGAGCGCTGGGTGGACGTCGGCGGTATCGACGGCTTCAACCTGGCCTATGCGATCACCCCGGGCACGTTCGAAGACCTCGTTGAGTTCATCGTTCCGGAGCTGCAACGCCGGGGCCGTGTCCGCACCTCCTATGAGGGCGACACCCTGCGCGAAAACCTGCTCGACGGCACTTCGCCGTATGCCGCCGACGACCATCCGGCGGCACGTTATCGCGGTGCATTCAAAACCGGCGCCAACGCCACCGATCACACCAAACCGTCCAAATTCTCTGACCTGACTTGACGCTTATCTGCGCTGAAGAGGAATCCATTCCATGTCCAGTTTCGCCACGCTGAACACACTGTCTGTCGGTACGGATTACGCAGCGCTCGCCGCGCGTTTTCGGCCGATCTTTGCGCGTATTGCCGAGGGCGCGGTCGAGCGCGAACGCACTCGCACACTGCCGTTCGAACCGATCAAATGGCTCAAGCAAGCCGGGTTCGGCGCCGTGCGTGTCCCGGTCGAATTCGGCGGGGCCGGCGCCTCGCTGCCGCAACTGTTCCAACTGTTGATTGAACTGGCGGCTGCCGACTCCAACGTGACACAAGCCCTGCGCGGGCATTTTGCGTTTGTCGAAGACCGCCTCAACGCCCAGGCATTCAGCCCGCAGAACGCCTGGTTCGGGCGGTTTGTGGCCGGGGAGCTGGTCGGCAATGCCTGGACCGAAGTCGGCGACGTGAAGATCGGCCAGGTGATTACCCGCATCAGCCGCCAGGGCGAGCAATGGGTCGCCAACGGCACCAAGTTCTACAGCACCGGCAGCCTGTTCGCCGACTGGATCGACCTGTACGCCCAACGGGATGACACCGGTGCCGATGTGATCGCGGCGGTCCGCGTGCAGCAACCGGGTGTGCGTCAAAGCGACGATTGGGATGGCTTCGGTCAGCGCACCACCGGCAGCGGCACTTCCGTGTTTGAAAACGCAGTGGTTGAAGACGACCACCTGATCGACTTCTCCACGCGCTTTAAATACCAAACGGCGTTTTACCAACTGACCCTGCTGGCCGTCCTGGTCGGGTCGGGGCAGGCGGCCGTGCGAGAGGTGGCCCAACAGGTACGTGTTCGCACCCGGGTGTTCAGCCATGGCAATGCCGCGGCGGTGCGTGACGATGCGCAGGTGCAGCAGGTGGTCGGCAAGGCCTCGGCGCAGGTCTACACGGCCGAAGCGGCTACCCTGCGCGCCGCACAGGCCTCACAACGCGCCTACGTGGCGCACTTCGCCAAGGATGCGCAAGCCGAACGCGAGGCCAATATTGCGGCAGAGCTGGAGTCGGCCCAAGCGCAAGTGGTGATTGCCGATCTGGTGCTTCGCGCCACCAGCGACCTGTTCAACGCCCTTGGCGCATCCGCCGCACGCACGAGCCTGCAACTCGACCGACACTGGCGCAATGCGCGCACAGCGGCCTCACATAATCCATTGATCTATAAAGAGCGGATCATCGGTGACTGGGAGATCAATGGCACCGAACCGCCCTACGTGTGGCAGATCGGCGGTGGCGGCCAGCAAAACCACGCGCAGAAATAGCGCCGGACTGTGTAAACCGCGACCTGAAAATGCCCCGGCCTGTCGGGGCATTTTTTCTGAGACACAGAAAAAACTCCGCCGCCCCCTTCCCTGCAGCTTGCATGCGCGCAAAAAAACACGCCTTCTGTATTTTGACGCTCCCCAGAGCCCGCTGTTAGTGTCCAGCCTCCCACCACGCATGGAGTACACCACGGTGAAACTGGACATCTACCAAGTCGACGCCTTCAGCCAACACCCCTTCGGCGGCAACCCCGCTGCGGTGTGCCCACTGACCGAATGGCTGAGCGACGCGCAACTGCACAACATTGCCGCCGAAAACAACCTCTCGGAAACCGCGTTCTTCGTGCCCCGTGGCGACTTCTATGAGTTGCGCTGGTTCACCCCGCAAGTCGAAGTGGACCTGTGCGGCCATGCCACGCTCGCGGCGGCGTGGGTGTTGATTCACCAGTTGCCGGATGCGCCTCAAGTGCTGCGTTTTGCCACTCGCAGCGGTGAGCTGCGGGTCACGCGCGAGGGTGATGAACTGGCGATGGATTTCCCTGCCAAAGCGCCGCAACCCTGTGAGCCGCCCGCCGGGATGTTGAGCGCCCTGGGGATTGAAAGCGCCGAGGTGTTCGGCACCGATGACTACATCGTGTTGCTGGAGGACGAAGCCCAGGTCGCCGCGCTCACGCCAGACTTTGCGCGACTCAAGGGCCTGCCCAAGCGTGGGATTGCAGTGACGGCCAAAAGCGCGCGATTTGATTTTATCTCTCGTTGGTTCGGGCCGAACGTGGGCGTCAATGAAGACCCGGTCACCGGTTCGGCGCACACGTCGCTGGCACCGTTCTGGGCCGAGCGCCTGGGCAAATCGACCCTCACGGCGGAGCAAGGCGGCACACGCAAAGGCCAGTTGCGCTGTGTCCTCAAGGGCGACCGGGTGATCATTTCCGGCAAGGCCGTGCTGTATATGCAAGGCACGATTTACCTGTAGAACGCAGTAACCCACGAACAACAGATCATTCTCAAAATGAACGGAGTTCAGCGCGTGTTTTCGATTTACCGCCGTCAGTTGACGATCATTGCCGCAGCCCTGGCCCTCGCGGCCTGCCACCCCCCTGTCAACGAACAGCCACCGGCGCCGGAGTTGGGGTCGGGCTATCGCGCCGACCTCACCACCCAGCACGCCCAGCACCATATGGCGGCCGCCGCCAACCCGCTGGCGGCCGAGGCCGGGCGTGAAATGCTGCGCCAGGGCGGGTCTGCCATCGACGCGGCGATTGCCATGCAGGCCGTGTTGACCCTGGTGGAACCGCAATCGTCCGGCATCGGCGGTGGTGCGTTCATCATGCTGTGGGACGGAAAAAACGTGCACGCGTATGACGGCCGTGAGACGGCACCGGCCGGGGCGACTGAGCGCTTGTTCCTGAAGGCCGACGGCCAGCCGATGGCGTTTACCGATGCGCAGATTGGCGGGCGTTCGGTGGCGACGCCCGGTGTGTTGCGTGCACTGGACATGGCGCACAAAAAGACCGGACGCCTGCAATGGGCCAAGCTGTTCGAGCCTGCGATTCGTCTGTCGGAACAGGGCTTCGCGATTTCCCCGCGCTTGCACAGCCTGATTGCCGCTGACCGCTTTATCCCGCACTCGCCAGACATGGCCGCCTATTTCTTGAATGCCGATGGCACGCCGAAAGCCACCGGCACCCTGCTGAAAAACCCGGCGCTGGCCGCCGTATTCAAGCGCATCGCCCAGGAGGGTCCGGACGCGCTGTACAACGGCCCGATTGCCGAGGAGATCGCCCGCAAGGTGCAGGGCAACCACAATGCAGGCAGCCTGTCGGCAACCGACCTCAAGGGCTACGCGGCAAAGGAACGCGTGCCGCTGTGTAGCGATTACAAGCGCTGGAAAATCTGTGGCATGCCACCACCGTCGTCGGGCGGGATTGCCATCGCGCAGATCATGGGCACATTGCAGGCGCTGGAGGCCCGCGACCCACGCCTGGCCATCGCCCCCATGAGGCCGGTGAAGAGCGCTTCGCCGGCCGGCCTTGAGCCGGTACCCGAAGCCGTGCACCTGATCGCCGAAGCCGGTCGCCTGGCCTTTGCCGACCGTGCGCTGTATGTGGCCGATGCAGACTTTGTACCGGTGCCCGTGGCCGGCCTGGTCGCGCCGAGCTACCTGGCCCAACGCGCCGCGCTGATCGGTGAACACAGCCTGGGCATCGCCAAGCCCGGCCAGCCGGCCGGTATCCAGGTGGCCTACGCCCCCGACCGCTCGCCGCTGCGCATCTCCACCTCGCAGGTGGTAGCGGTGGACGACTGGGGTGGCGCCGTGTCGATGACCACCACGGTGGAAGCCGCGTTTGGCTCGCACCTGATGGTCCAGGGCTTTGTACTCAATAACCAGATGACCGACTTCTCGTTTATTGCCGAAGAAAACGGCCAGCCGGTGGCCAACCGCGTACAACCCGGTAAACGCCCGCGCTCGGCCATGGCGCCGACCCTGGTGTTCGACCGCCAGAGCGGTGAGCTGCTGGCCACACTGGGCTCGCCGGGCGGGTCGCAGATCATCGAGTACGTCAGCAAGTCACTGGTGGCCATGCTCGACTGGAACCTCGACCCGCAAGCCGCCATCAGCCTACCCAACTTTGGCAGCCGTAATGGCGCAACCGAACTGGAAAGCGGTTTGTTCAGCCCCGTGTTGAAACAGGCACTCAAGGACAAGGGCCATGCGCTGAGCGAGATTGAGATGACCAGCGGTATCCAGGCGATCATTCGCACGCGCGACGCCCAGGGTAAGGTATCGCTGAGCGGCGGCGCGGACCCTCGACGGGAAGGCGAGGCATACGGTGACTGAGGTCAATCAGCGGAGAAAGCCCCTTGCAGCAGGCCAATAATCTCGGCGCCCTCGCGGGTGTCGACCATGGTTTTTGTTTGATCGACGACCCATCGCGGCCAGATGAAGTATTCATCTGCAAGCAAGTGCACAGCGCCGCGGTGATTGAGTGGCAGGCGGGCCAGGTGGCCAATACGATCGAGGCGGATGGGGTACATACAGGCCATCACCAGCCGATCGCAGTGATCACCGCCGATTGCCTGCCCATTCTGTTCGCCGCCAAAAATGGCGAACGCGTAGCGGCCGTTCATGGCGGCTGGAAAGGCCTGCAACGCGGGATTGTCGCCACTACCGTGCAGCACTTTGCCGACGCAGGGATTGGCGTCGATCAGTTGCTGGTCGCCATCGGGCCATCGATCAAACCGTGTTGTTATGAAGTGAGCGAAGGGTTCATTGCCGAGTTCCAGGCTGACCAGGGCCACTTATGGCAACACGACCGGGCGCCATGGAGCATTGAGCAACCACGACCGCTGCTGGCGCCGCACATCACGCCCCCCCAAGCAAGACACACAGACAGTGCCTGGTTTGACCTGAGCCGGTATGGGCTGATGCTGCTGCAAGCGGCCGGGGTTCGGCGCGAACAGATCGAGGTGAGTGAAGTGTGTACGTATTGCACGTCGCCGCTGTTTGCCAGCTACCGCCGAAGGACCCATCACCCGCAGGAGACGAAGACGCTGATCTACTCGTGGATCGCTCGCAAACCCTGAGCGCGTACATCCCACCTGTGGCGGGGCCACTCGTCACAGCGCCCTCTCGGTATGTTCAGCGGCTGATTTTCAAGCCCTTGCGCCCCGCATGCCGCTCCAGCGCCAGCTCGATCAACCGGCTCACCAACTCGCTGTAACTCATCCCCGCCGCCTGCCATAACTTGGGGTACATGCTGATACGGGTAAAACCGGGCAGTGAGTTGATTTCGTTGATCAACACTTCACCGTCATCGGTGAGGAATACATCGACCCGAGCCAACCCTGCGCACCCGAGCACCTCAAAGGCCTCGATCGCCAGGCGGCGAATTCGCTCGCTGGCTTCAGCGCTGATATCGGCCGGGACCACCACCTGGGCGGCCTGGTCGTCGATGTACTTGCTGTCGTAGGAATAGAACCCGCTGCTCACCACAATCTCGCCGCAGCCGCTGGCGATGGGGTTATCGTTGCCGAGTACGGCGCATTCGATCTCGCGCCCCTGGACAGCGGACTCCACCAGCACTTTCTCATCAAAGCCCAAGGCCAGTTCGACGGCCGCGTGGTATTCGGCTTCGTTGGCGACCTTGCTCACCCCCACCGAGGAGCCTTGGTTGGCCGGTTTGACGAACATCGGCAGGCCTAGCGTATTCACGGCCGTGTCAAACGAGGTGCGGGCCGCGGTACGGCGCGTGAGGGTGATGAACGGAGTGACGGCAATGCCGGCGTCGCGCAGCAGGCGTTTGCTGATGTCCTTGTCCATGCACACCGCCGACCCCAGTACGTCAGAGCCGACAAAAGGCAAGTCGGCCATGCGCAGCAAACCTTGCAGGCAGCCGTCCTCGCCGAGGGTGCCATGGACGATGGGGAAGATCACATCGATGTGTTCCAGCAAACCACTGCCTGAGGTTTCCACCACTTGCTGGTTGGCCTTGCCGGGCACCACCGCCAGTTCACGATTGGATTGGTTGAGGGCGATCAGGACCGGGTTTTCCTGGTTGATCAGGAAGTTCGAGGTGTCGTTGAGGTGCCAGTGGCCGGCCTTGTCGATGCCGATCAGGATGGGCTCGAAGCGTGACCGGTCAAGGGCATCGACAATGTTGCGCGCCGATTGCAGCGAGACTTCGTGCTCGGCCGAACGGCCACCAAAAATAATCCCTACGCGCAACTTGCTCATGATCCGCCTCGCTTTTGAAAGTAAGGCTTCTTACCACGGGTGGTCAGCGATTCGCTACCAGATGTGCGCCGAACAGCATGTAGCACCCACCGGCAAAGCGGTCGAGCCATTTACGCGAACGGCTGTAGAGGTTGGCCATGCGCGCGCTGGAAAACACCAGGGCCACGCTGGAGTACCAACTGAACGACAAGGTCGCCATGGTGATCACCGCCAGGGTCAGCAGCATCGGAGACGGTGACGGCGGCATGGTGGATGCGAAGATGGTCGCGACGAACAGTGCAGCCTTGGGGTTCGACAGGTTGCCCAACAAGCCCAGGCGCCAGGCGGAAAATAACGAACGCCGGGGTTCGTCCGGCAACAGGCTCTGGCCCATGGCCGGAGCCGAGCGCTTGAACAGTTTCAACCCGAGGTAGATCAGGTAGCAGCCGCCGATGATCTTGAACGCCAGGTACAGCATCGGCGCGGCGGTAAACAGCGACTTGATGCCCAGGCCACCCGCCAACCCCCACATGATCGTCCCGGTGGCCACACCTGCCGAGGCCACCACGCCATGGCGGCGCGAACAGCTGGCGGCCAGCTGCGCCGTGTTGAAGAAGTTGGGGCCGGGCGTGACCACTGCCACCGTCCACAGCAGGGCCAGCGAGACCAGCGGTGCCACGTAGGCGGGGTTGAGAACATCCATGGGAGCAACTCCATCAGCACAGGGCACGAACCGCGATCATAGGCCTCGCCTGCCCCCTGCACAATCGTACAAGACCCCGGCAGACAAGGGACGCAGACTGGGTTAACGTGTTTCCACCTCTTTTTGTGACAAGTCACCATGGGTAAACCCACCCCCACTCTCGACTGGCTGCACCGCGCCCCGCACGCCAGCGGCCTGGACCGTATCGAGGCGTACTTTGCCGGCTTCGCGTTCGACCCGCATCGCCATGACACCTACGCCATCGGCCGTACCTTGTTCGGCGTGCAGAGTTTTCATTATCGCGGCGACATGATCCACAGCCTGCCCGGCACGACCATGGTGCTTCACCCCGATGAGACCCACGACGGCCACGCCGGCAGTGACGAAGGCTTCAAGTACCGGATGATTTATGTAGAGCCGTCGCTGATCCAACAGATCCTCGGCGGCAAGCCGTTGCCGTTTATCCCCAACGGTTTATCCACCGACCCAAGGCTGTTCCGCGCCAGCGAAGTGTTATTGCAAAACCTGGATAACCCTATCGACCCGTTGCAGGAACAGGACGCGATGTTCGATCTGGCCCACGCGCTGAGTAACGCCTCCGGCGCCATTATCAGCCGCAAAACCTTCGATTACGTGGCCGCCGAGCGCGCCCGCGAATTTATCCACAGCGCCCTGGGCCGCAGCATCACGCTGGATGAAATCGCCGATCACGCCGGGCGCGATCGCTGGGCCTTGTCGCGGGATTTCCGTTTGCTGTTCGGCACCAGCCCCTACCGTTACCTGACCATGCGCCGGCTGGATCTGGTGCGTCACTTGCTGGCCCAGGGCCAATCATTGGTGGATGCGGCGATGACCGCCGGCTTCACCGACCAGAGCCATATGACCCGGCAATTTCGCAGCACCTACGGCATGCCGCCATCGCGTTGGGTGAAGATGCTCGGGCGCTGACCCTGGGATTGAAATGCAATCAAAATGTGGGAGGGGGCTTGCCCCCGATGAGGGCGTTGACAGTAATGCATCGGTGACTGACCCACCGCCATCGGGGGCAAGCCCCCTCCCACATTGACAACTCAACTCGACAGCTGGTTGGCAAACTGCCCGACCGCGCTGACCACTTTCTGCGCGCCATCCTGGATTTCCACGATCACCGTGCCGGCTTCAGCCGCCAGGGCCAAGCCTTGTTCGGCTTGCAGGCGGCCGTCGGTCATCAGGGTGACCGCATCACGGGCCATGTCCTGGTTCTGACGCACCACCCCCACAATCTCCTCGGTGGCCTTGCTGGTACGTGATGCCAGTTGCCGCACCTCATCGGCCACCACCGCAAACCCTCGACCCTGCTCACCCGCTCGCGCCGCCTCGATGGCTGCGTTGAGTGCCAGTAGGTTGGTCTGTTCGGCGATGCCACTGATGGTCTTGACGATGCTGCCGATCACTTGGGACTGGGCATTCAGTGCTTCGATGCCGTCGCCGGCCTGTTGCATGTGCTGGGCCAGGTCGCGCATCACATCGACCGCCTGGCTCACCACCGTGGTGCCGCGCTTGGCACTGTCGTCGGTGTGCAGGGAGGTGCTGTAGGCAATGTTGGCGGCCTCGGCAACCGCCTGCTCACGAGTGACCTGGTCGGTGATCACCGTGGCGAACTTGACCACTTTGTAAAGGCGGTCATTGGCATCCAGCACCGGGTTGTAGGTTGCTTCCAGCCACACCACACGGCCATGGCTGTCCACGCGCTTGAAGCGCGCCGCGACAAACTCGCCCGCGTTCAAACGGTTCCAGAACTGCTGGTACTCGGCGCTGTTGTACTCCTGCGGTTCGCAGAACATGCGGTGATGTTTGCCCTGGATCTGCGCCAGGCTGTATCCCATGCCGCTGAGGAAGAGGTCGTTGGCGGTGAGCACATGGCCCTCAAGGTCAAACTCGATCACCGCCGTGGAACGCACCAGCGCGGTGATCAGGTTTTCGTGCTCGCGCGAGGCCTCGATGGTGCGGGTCAGGTCGCTGGAATACATCGAAAAATGTTTGATGCGCCCATCTGAGCTGCGTACGGGTTGCACGATCGAACGCAGCCACGCTTCCTTGCCGTTACCCCGCATCAGGCGCACGGCACCGGCGAAGTGTTCGCCACGCACCAGTGCGTTCTTGAAACGCAGTTGAAATTCGTCCTGGCGCACATGGGCGGGCACCAGGTCTTCGATGGGGCGTCCCAACAGGTTGCCCGACGAGTATGAAAGTTCCTGCAGGAAGTTGGCATTCGCCCACTCCACCCGGCCGTCTGCGTCCAGCGTCAGGCACAGCATTTCGCTTTCCAAGCTCTCCTTGACCTGTTGCAAGCTGGACAATTCTTCGCGAAGAGCCGACAGCTCCTGCTTCAAACGGGTGTTGAACATGGGGCACCGATGGTCATTAGGGGAGAGGGACCTGACCTGCATCGGCGCTGCCGGCGTTTTCTGAAGAGCCGTTCCAGGCTGCGCCCCATTGTTTTTCCAGAGCCATTAACTGCCGTTGTTTCGGCACACGCCCATCACTTGGTATTCCAGGGTATTGAGCTTGCCGTTGGAGTCTTCATAGGTCATCCGCGACGGTACAGCGTTACACGAGCGGATCGGCGGCGTCACGTTGACCACCTTGGCAATGTCCAACTCCAGGCCATAGCGATACGCCTGCACCTCGGGCGCCGGCTTGCCCTGTTTCGCGGCGTAGGCGGCCATGGCTTGTTCGTTGCGCTCCATCATCAGGGCGAAGGTACGGTCACCGCCGCCTTCGGCCAGCGCACCGAATGACAGAACGGCAATGAATACACCCAGGGCAGTTTTATAAAAGTTCATCACAGGTTCCTCGACTGAAAGTTCAGTGCCGAGATTAACCAGCGAACCCTGACGCCATGTTCACTGGAACATTACTTATCTGTTAGGTGGCCGCAAGTTTCCAGAATTGTAATGTCCGCGCCACGCAGCCGTTATCTTCGGTTTGCAACTATCAGCCCGGGCCAGATCAATAAGAACGCCCACCTCCATAAGAAGCTGATAACTGCCAACACCGAGGAGCTGAACATGCGTATCCGTTACGTCACACTTCCCCTTTCACTGTGTGCGGCCTTGCCCCT
Source organism: Pseudomonas sp. G11 (assembly GCF_029457515.1). Taxonomy (NCBI): domain Bacteria; kingdom Pseudomonadati; phylum Pseudomonadota; class Gammaproteobacteria; order Pseudomonadales; family Pseudomonadaceae; genus Pseudomonas; species Pseudomonas sp. G11. The sequence continues at coordinate 1,117,587 of NZ_CP120377.1, read as the reverse complement.
GGCAGCCGTGGCCGTGGAAGACACACCCGAAGGCTTTATCGAAGGCAGCAGCGTGAACGTGCTGGCGCGTAACTTTTACTTCAACCGCGATGATCGCAAGGGCCAGTCCAGCCCCACCGGCAATGGCTATTCCGAAGCCTGGGCCCAGGGCCTGATCGGCAAGTTCGAATCGGGCTTCACCCAAGGTACCGTAGGGTTCGGCCTGGACGCCTTTGCCATGGTCGGCGTAAAGCTCGACTCGGGCACCGGCCGCAGCGGTGGCAAGGGGTCGTTCGGCGTCCTGCCGGTGGACAGCAGCAACCACCCCGAGGACAACTACAGCAAAGTCGGCGGCGCCGCGAAACTGCGCGTGCTGGATACCGTGATCAAGGCCGGTGACGTATTCCCGCTGACCCCGGTGGTGGCCTACGGCGATTCGCGTGTATTGCCCGAGAGTTTTCGCGGTGTGACCTTGCAGAACACCAGCCTCGAAGGCTTGAGCGTGCAAGGTGGGCGCCTGAGTGGCATGAGCCAGCCCAACGAGAGCGGCATGAACAAAGGTTTCGCGACGTTTTATGCCGGCCCGGTCGACTCGCCCTGGATCGGCTATTTCGGCGGCGATTACCAACTCAACAAGCATCTGAGCGTCAGCCTGTACAGCAGCCGCCTGAAAGACGCCTGGGACCAGTACTACGTCGGCAGCGCCGCCAGTTACCCACTCAATGACGACGTCTCGCTGTTTGGCGACGTCAACTATTACAAGGCGGTGGATGAAGGCAAAAAGCTGCTCGGGCAATTCGACAACAACATCTGGAGCGCCCGCCTCGGGGTGAAGGTTGGCGCCCATAGCCTGGCCGTGTCGCACCAGCGCAACAACGGCGATGACGACTTCGATTACCTGCGCCAGTCGGACTCGATCTTCCTCAACAACTCGATCCAGTACAGCGATTTCAACTCGCCCAAGGAGCGCTCGTGGATGGTGCGCTACGACCTGGACATGCAGGCCTTCGGCATTCCCGGCCTGTCATTCATGACCCGTTACGGCAAGGGCACCGACGCCGACTACAGCAACGCCAACGCGGTGTATATGCGCCGCGATGGCGCCGGCAACCCGCTGACCGACCAACGTCGCTGGGAGCGGGATATCGAAGCCAAGTATGTGGTGCAAAGCGGCAATTTGAAGGATCTGTCGCTGCGACTTCGCCAGGCCACCGTGCGCTCAAGTTCGTTTGAATCCGACTTGGAAGAAGTCCGGGTGATTGTCGAATATCCCTTGGCGGTGCTCTAAGACACCCGCTTACATTAACTTGCCGATGCCCTACATCTGTTCACAAGTTGAAGTCTGTCAGAACTGTAATATCGGCCTCACCTTCCCGTTAAGTTGCACTTTTTATACTGCACATCGAACACATCTCATCTCTGCGGCTTTTGTGTAGCTCCTTTGGAACAGAGATGAATTTTTACGCCCCAGCCGGGGCGTTTTTTTTGTGTGCCGGTTCAGTGACGAATCGTCGCACCGGCCTGACGCGGCTTGACCCTAAAGTTACTTCAGGCTTCAGAGTTTTCCTACGCCCATTCAAGCCTCTATGAGGTCATCTCCTTTCGTTTCACTTGAAGGTAAATCCCCATGCGTATCCTTGTGGTTGAGGACGAGCAGAAAACCGCCGACTACCTGCAGCAAGGCTTGACCGAAAGTGGTTATGTCGTCGACTGTGCCGCCAGCGGCATCGATGGTCTGCACCTGGCCAGGCAGAACACCTATGAACTGGTGATCCTCGACGTCAACCTGCCCAACACTGACGGTTGGGAGGTACTGGAACAACTACGCCGCGACGGCAATCAACGCGTGATGATGTTGACCGCGCGTGGCCGGCTGGCCGACAAGATCAAGGGCCTGGACATGGGCGCCGACGATTACCTGGTCAAGCCCTTCGAGTTTCCCGAACTGCTGGCCCGCGTGCGCACCTTGCTACGGCGCAGCGAACATATTCCGTTGCCCGACGTGCTGCGTGTCGCGGACCTGGAACTCGACCCGCGTCGGCATCGCGCCTATCGCGGCAGCCGGCGCATCGACCTGACCACCAAGGAGTTCGCCCTGCTGCACGTGTTGATGCGCCAGGCCGGTGAGGTGATGACCCGCACGCAGATCATTTCCCTGGTCTGGGACATGAATTTCGACTGCGACACCAACGTAGTGGAAGTCTCCATCAGCCGCCTGCGTGGCAAGGTCGATGACCAGAGTGAGGTCAAGCTGATCCATACCATTCGCGGCGTCGGCTATGTGCTGGAGGCGCGCCCATGAGGACCAGCAGCCTGTCGATGCGCCTGGGCCTGACGGTCAGCCTGATGGGCGCCGGCCTGGTCGTGCTGTTGGCGACCCTGGCCTACCTGGCCTTGACCCACGAACTGGAGAAACTTGCGCGCAGGGGGCTGGAAAACAAGCTGGAGCAGCTGGAGCACAGCCTGCGCCAGGGCCTCAACCTCGACGACATCAGCGCCCGCCCCCATTCGCTGCTGGACCTGATCATGGGCCACGACAACATCTACCTGACCATCATGGGCACCGGAGCCGATGCGCCGGTCTTGCTGAGCGTCGGTGCCAAGCCCCAGCAGCCGCTGTTGCTCGACGTACCCGCCGGCAAGGCCCTGGCCTACCTGAACTGGGTGGACGACCGTGGCAACCGTATCCTCAGTGCCACCCGCCTGCTGCCATTGCACAGCGGGGAAAACGTGCGTGTGTTGCTGTCACTGGATCGCTCCGATGACGAGGCGTTGCTCAGTGCCTACCTGCGCTCCACGGTGATCGCCCTGCCGCTGCTGCTGATCCTGATCGGCATGGGCGCCTGGTGGCTGGTGCAACGCGGGCTCGCCCCATTGCAGCAGTTCAGCCGCGTGGCGGCCAAGGTCAGCACCCAGGACCTGACCCATCGCCTGAGCCTGGACAACCTCCCCAAGGAGCTGGGTGAGTTGGCCCAGGGTATCAATTTCATGCTGCATCGCCTGGATGACGGTGTACGGCAGTTGTCGCAGTTCTCCGACGACCTGGCCCACGAACTGCGTGCGCCGTTGACCAACCTGATGGGCAAGGCCCAGGTCACGTTGTCCCGCGACCGCCCCTTGGAGGAGTACAAGGCCGGGCTGGAATCCTGCACCGAGGAAATGGAGCGCCTGTCGCGCATCGTCTCCGACATGCTGTTTCTCGCCCAGGTCAGCCACCCAGCGGCGCGGGCCGGGTTTAGCCCGGTCTCGTTGGGCGAGGAAGCGCAACGGGTGATGGAGCTGTTCGCCCTGAGTGCCGAAGACAAGCACCTGACCCTGAACCTGCGCGGCGACGCCTGGGTCATGGGGGATCGCCTGATGATTCAGCGAGCCATTTCCAATTTGCTGTCCAATGCCATTCGCCATACGCCCGAAGGCTCCAGCGTGTTGCTGCTGGTGGAGACCTACGACCAGAGCGTGTCGTTGTCGGTGGGCAACCCGGGGCGCGGCATCGAAGCGCACCACTTGCCGCACCTGTTCGAACGCTTCTACCGCGCCGACAGCAGCCGTACCCGCGCCGAAGGTGGCACCGGGCTGGGGCTGGCCATTGTGCAGTCGATCATGCACCTGCATCAGGGGCACGCCGACGTCAGCAGCCAGCCCGGGCGCTTCACGCGGTTCAACCTGGTGTTTCCCCAGCACCTGAAAACAGCGCAGGTCTAGAGTGGGAGGGGGCTTGCCCCCGATAACAGTGTGTCAGCTGACACCTGTATCAACTGACCCACCGCCATCGGGGGCAAGCCCCCTCCCACATGGTTTTGCGGTGTTTTTAAAGAAGTCAGGCAGCCTCCTCTTCACGGCGATGTGCCCACTGGTACAACGCCGGCAACACCAGCAAGGTCAGCAACGTAGAGGAGATAATCCCGCCGATCACCACCGTCGCCAACGGTCGCTGCACCTCGGCGCCGGTGCCAGTGGCCAGGGCCATGGGGATAAACCCGAGGGACGCCACCAGCGCCGTCATCAAGACCGGACGCAGGCGGGTCAACGCCCCCTCATTGATCGCCATTGACAACGAACGTCCTTCCTCACGCAGGTTGCGGATAAACGCGATCATTACCAGGCCGTTGAGCACCGCCACCCCGGACAACGCGATAAACCCCACCCCCGCCGAGATCGACAGTGGAATATCCCGCAACCACAGGGCCATGATCCCACCGGTCAATGCGAACGGAATTCCGGTAAACACCAACAACCCGTCCTTAAGGTTGTTGAACATCATGAACAACAAGCCGAACACCAACAGCAACGCCACCGGCACCACGATGCGCAAGCGCTCGGAGGCTTCCTTCAACTGCTCGAACTGGCCGCCCCAGGTGGTCCAGTAGCCCGCCGGTACTTTGACCTGGGCGCTGATGGCCGCCTCGGCCTCGTCCACGAACGAGCCGATATCCCGCCCACGCACGTTGGCGCTGACGATCACCAGGCGCTTGCCGTTCTCGCGGCTGATCTGGTTGGGGCCGAGCACCAGGTCCAGGCTGGCGACCTGGGACAAGGCGATAAAGCCCAATTGCGCGGACGCGCTACCCGCCAACGCAGGCACCGGGATCAGCAGCCGCGACAAGCCGTCGATATCGGTGCGCAGCGCATCGGACAAACGCACGACCATGTCGAAACGGCGGTCACCTTCGTACAGCGTGCCGGCCTGGCGCCCACCGACGGCGACCGCAATGGTGTCCTGCACATCCCCGACGTTCAGGCCAAAACGTGCGGCTTTGTCGCGGTCGATATTGATGGTCAGCACGGGCAGGCCGGAGGTTTGCTCCACCTTCACCTCCGAGGCGCCGCCAAGCCTTTGCAAGGTCTCGGCGATTTCCCCGGCGGTGGCGTTGAGCACCGCCATATCATCGCCAAACACCTTCACCGCCACGTCGCTGCGCACCCCGGAAATCAACTCGTTGAAGCGCAGTTGAATCGGTTGCGACAACTCGTACGCACTGCCTGGCACGATTGCACTGGCGCGCTGGATATCGGCGATCAGGGCATCCCGCGACTTCTTCGGATCAGGCCACTGATCCTTGGGCTTGAGCATTACGTAACTGTCGGAAATATTCGGTGGCATGGGGTCCGAGGCAATCTCGGCAGTGCCGGTGCGGGCAAACACCCGCTCGATTTCCGGCACCTGGGCCATCAAGGTTTTTTCCAACTGCTGCTGCATCTGCACCGATTGCGTCAGGCTGGTACCGGGCACGCGCAGGGCCTGTTGGGCGAAGTCGCCCTCGCTGAGGCTGGGGATAAATTCACTGCCCATGCGGCTGGCCACCACCCCTGATGCAACGATGGTCAACACCGCCAGGCCGAACACCAGTGGCCGGTGTGCCATCACCCAATCGAGCACCGGCGCATAGGCGCGGCGCGCACTGCGCATCACCAGGTTTTCTTCCTCCTTGACCTTGCCGGTGACGAACAACGCAATCGCCGCCGGCACGAAGGTCACCGACAGAATCATCGCGCCAAGCAGGGCGATCACCACGGTGAAGGCCATGGGATGGAACATCTTCCCGGCGACACCGGTGAGGGCGAAGATCGGCAGGTACACCACCATGATGATCAGTTGCCCGAAAATCAGGGCGCGGCGGGCTTCCTTGGCCGCGGCGAAGACTTCGTGCAGGCGCTCGCTGCGCGTCAACAGGCGGCCGTGCCGTTGCTGGGCATGGGCGAGGCGGCGGATGGCGTTCTCGACGATCACCACTGCACCGTCGACGATAATGCCGAAGTCCAGCGCGCCGAGGCTCATCAGGTTGGCGCTGACTTTGTTGGTGAACATCCCGGTAAAGGTGAACAGCATCGCCAGGGGAATCACCATCGCGGTAATCAACGCCGCGCGGATATTGCCGAGGAACAGGAACAGCACCGCGACCACCAGCAGCGCGCCTTCGAAGAGGTTTTTCTTCACGGTGGCGATAGCTTTTTCGACTAGGTTGGTGCGGTCGTAGACCGTGACGGCTACCACGCCTTCGGGCAGCGAACGGTTGATTTGCTCCAGCCTCGACGCCACCGCCTGGGACACGGTGCGACTGTTTTCGCCGATCAGCATGAACACCGTGCCCAACACCACCTCACGGCCGTTTTCCGTGGCGGCGCCGGTACGCAGCTCACGGCCGATCTCAACCTGGGCCACATTGCGCACACGAATCGGCGTGCCATCGGCCGTGGTGATCACGATGTTGGCGATGTCATCGATGGACGCGACTTGCCCCGGTGCGCGGATCAGCAACTGTTCGCCACTGCGCTCGATATAGCCGGCGCCGACGTTGGCATTGTTGCGCTCCAGCGCCGTGACCAGATCACTCAAGGTCAGGTTGTAGGCGGCCAGACGCTTGGGGTCGGGGGCAATCTGGTACTCCTTGGCGAAGCCGCCGATGGTGTTGATCTCGGCCACGCCCGGCACGTTGCGCAGTTGCGGCTTGATGATCCAGTCCTGGATCACCCGCAGGTCGGTCGGGGTGTAGGGCGTGCCGTCGTCCTTGCGTGCGCCCTCTTCGGCTTCCACGGTCCACAGGAAAATTTCCCCGAGCCCGGTGGAAATCGGCCCCATCGCCGTTTCGATGCCGGTGGGCAACTGCTCACGGGCCACTTGCAGACGCTCATTGACCAGTTGGCGAGCGAAGAACAGGTCGGTGCCGTCCTTGAAGATCACCGTTACCTGGGACAACCCGGCGCGCGACAGCGAACGGGTCTGCTGCAAGCCGGGCAAACCGGCCATGGCGGTTTCGATGGGAAAGGTGATGCGCTGCTCGGTTTCCAGCGGCGAAAACCCCGCGGCCGCGGAGTTGATCTGCACTTGCACATTGGTGATGTCGGGCACCGCGTCGATGGGCAGTTTCTGATAGCTGGCGATGCCGACACCGGCCATCAACAGCACCGCCAGCAGCACGATGATGCGCTGCTCGATGGCGAATTGGATAAGGCGCTCAAACATGAGAAATCACTCGCAGGATCAATGGGCGTGTTCGGCCGAGCCTTTGCCCAGTTCGGACTTGAGGATGAAGCTGCCGACGGTGGCCACTTGCGCCCCGGCGTCGAGGCCCTGGCGTACCTCGACGTAGCCGTTTTCGCTGATACCCAGTTCCAGATGGCGGGTGACGAAACCGTCTGCGGTGCGCACAAACACCGAGGGCTTGTCCTCGACGGTCTGGATCGCGGCTTGCGGTACGGTGACCTTGGCCGGGTAGGTATCCGTGGCAACTTGCACGGTCACAAACAGCCCAGGGCGCCAGGCATCATCGGGGTTGGGCACGCTCACGCGTACGGTGGCGGTGCGTGTCTGTTCACCCAGCAGGTTGCCCACGTAGGCCACGGTGCCGAGTACTTCGGTGCCCATTTCCGTGGAGCTGACCTTCACCGGCTTGCCGACGCGCACGTTGTTCAAGTCCTTGGGAAACACGCCGAACGTGACCCACACCTGGGACAGGTCCGAGAGGGTGAAGGCGTTGCTGGTCTCGCTGACCACCTCACCGACGCCAAGGTGTTTTTCCACTACCACGCCCGCAAAAGGCGCGCGCAGCTCATAACGATTGCCGCCCACCAGCACGGCGCTACCGCTGAGAGCAGTCATCTTCTGCCGCGCGTTATTCAGGGCAATTTCGGCTTCTTGCAGGGTCTGGCGCGCCAGCAGGTAATCTTGCTCGGCGGAGATTTTGTCCTGCCACAGTTGGCGTTCGCGCTGGAAGGTGGTGCGCGCCAGTTCGACCCGGCGCTCGCTGGCCGCCAGCTCGCTGCGCTGATCAGAAATCTGTTGGCTGGCGATCACCGCCAGCAACTCGCCCTTCTTCACCGCCTGGCCAAGGTTGACCTTCACCGCCTCCACCACGCCGGCCGCGCGGGGCACGATATGCGAGGTGCGGTCTTCGTCGAAACGCACCTCCCCCGGCAATGACAACAGCGTGCTGATCGGCCGGGGTTGGGCCTGGGCCAGTTGAATACCGGCGGCTTCGATTTGCTGCGCGGTGAGCGCCAACGTGCCCTCTTCCTCCTCGGCGCTTGCAAAGCTGGACAGCATCAGGCCAAGGATGACAGCAAGCGCCGCGCCGTGTGTTTTGTTCATAGCAGACTCCAGGAAAAATCAGAACCGGGCGAGGTCGCCGTAAATCCGTTCGATACGTACCCAGGCCTCGGTGGCCTGGGCGGTCGCCGTGAGGTATTGGGTGCGCGCGGCGATCAAGGTGCGCTGGGCGTCGAGCACGTCGAGGAAGTTGAACTTGCCCATCTCGAAGCCGCGGGTGGCAGCGTCCACCGCGCTCTGGGCGGCGGGCAGGATCTGCTGGTTGAACGCGCGCACTTCGGTATTAGCGGTTTGCCACTGGTCCAGGGCCTGGCGGGTTTCGGTGCGCAGGCGCAGTTCGGCGGCGTTGCGCTGGTCACGGGCCTGGTCGGCGCGGCGCGTGGCGGCGAGCACGTTGCCCTGGTTGCGGTTGAACAACGGGATCGGCATTGACACCCCCACCAGGTTCACCCGCTCGCGCGCGCTGGCGTCGTATTGGCTGCCGATGGACACATCAAGATCGGGAATACGCTGGGCTTTTTCCAGGCCAATGCTGGCTTCGCCCTGCAGGATCTGCAGTTCGGCCAGGCGCAGTTCAGCGGTCTGTTCAAGGCGCGCCAGCAAGTGCGCGGCGGACGGCAATGGCGGTGTGGCAGGGCCTTGGGTGGCGACGGCCTGGAAGTCGGTCGCCGCACTCCCGGTGCTGGCGGCGAGGCGGCGATAGGCGTCGGTCAGGCCCATCTGCGCGCGGTTGAATTCAAGGCGGATCTCCGACAACTGCACCTGGGCGCGAGTGGCCTCCACCGGCGACGACTTGCCGGCGGCGACGCGACCGTTGGCGACCACCAGGCCGCGTTCGGCCAAGGCCAGCGAGCGTTGCGCCAGGTCGAGGCGTTCCTGGGCGCGCAGGGCGCCGTAGTAACCCTCGATGACATCGGCGCGCAACCCATTGCGGCGCTGTTCCAGGCTCAGCGCGGCGGCGTCCTGGGCGCGGGTGGCCACATCGATGCGCGCACCGCGTTTACCGCCCAGTTCCAGGGTCTGGCTGAGTTTGACGCTGGTGGTGCGGGTACTGCGGCGAGTGTCCTCGGCATCCCAGGATGCCACGGGGTTGGGGATCAGGCCGGCTTGTTGGCGAGCGCCCTCGGCAATCCCGATTTCCCAGCGCGCGGCGGCCAGTTCCGGGTTGTTGGCGAAGGCCGTTTGCAGCGCGGAGTCGAGGGTCAGGGTCTGTGCACCGACCCCTTGCGCCGTCGCCAGAAACAGGACGAGCGAGCACAGTAATGTTCTTGCACCAGTTGGCATAACGAAAGTTCCAGGCCCATGAATGGCGGATAAATCCAAGCCGGGGCACTGTAGCGTTCGGTACTTATCAGGGCGGTGGGCAGAACATTACAAATCCGTTAGCCAGGATCAGGCATGCACCTCGTCATGTTCGTCATGCTCAAAGCCGTCGCCTTCGACCTGGACCGTCGCATGGGAAATATCAAATTGCTCATGCAGCAATTCCGTCACCTGGGTGAGGATGTGTTGTTCCGTGCCGGACGCCGAATCCGCCACCAGGTGCGTGCTCAGCACGTTCTTGCCACTGGTGAGCGCCCAGATATGGAGGTCGTGCACGTCCTTGACCCCAGGCACACTGCGAATAGCCTGCTCCACCTGATCGATATCGATACCGTCTGGCACGCCCTGCAGCAGCACGTTCATGCTCTCCTTGAGTAACGTCCAGGTGCGGGGCAACACCCAGAAACCAATCGCGGCCGCGACCAGCGAGTCGACCCAGCCCCAACCGGTAAACAGAATCACCACCGCCGCGATGATCACGCCAATGGAGCCGAGCATGTCGCTCCAGACTTCGAGGTAGGCGCCCTTCACATTCAGGCTTTCGCCACTGGCGGCGCTGAGCAGGCGCATGGCGATCAGGTTGACGATCAACCCCAGCACGGCAATCACCAGCATGCCGGTGGACTGGATCTCGGCGGGTTCACGCAGGCGTTGATACGCCTCGTAGAGGATGTAGAACGCAACGGCGAACAACAGCAACGCGTTGAACGCTGCCGCGAGAATTTCGAAACGCGCATAGCCGAACGTGCGCTTGCGGTCGGCGGCGCGCTTGGCCACTTGGATCGCCACCAGGGAAATGCCCAGGGCCAGGGCGTCGGTCATCATGTGTGCGGCATCGGATAACAGCGCCAGGCTGCCGGTGATAAACGCGCCGATGACCTCGGCAATCATGAAGCTGCCGGTCAAGCCGAGGGCGATCCATAACAACCGTTCGTGACCGGCGCGTACCTGGGCGTGGCTATGTCCTGCGCTCATGGAAAATCCTCTTGAGACGGGTGCGGCGGATCATAGCGCTATAGGCCAACGTCACCGCTACAGGTTGCAAAATTGTCATCCGCGCGCCAGCAGCGCGTCATCCTTGGTGCACCAAAAGTGCACTTGAACGCTCTGGAACAGTTGTATCAGGTATGCTTTTCGAGCAGGAAACAAAAAGAAACATATTTCCCAACCTGTTCGATAAGGAGTCCCGTCTTGGTGTTATCGACTGCTGCGTGGATGGTTCACGACACCCGCCTCATGTTTTGCGTCCTGTTGGCCATCGCCAGCATCATCGTGCTGATCAGCGCGACCAAGTTGCCGCCGTTCCTGTCGATTCTGATCGGCACCTTTATCGCGGGTGTCGGCGCCGGTTTGCCGCCCGAAGAAGTTGCCAAAGCCTTCAGCAAAGGCGCCGGGGCAATCCTCGGTGAAGCCGGCATCATCATCGCGCTGGGCTCGATGCTCGGCGCGTTGATGGCCGAATCCGGCGCGGCCGACCGCATCGCCACCACCTTGCTCGGATTGGGCAAGGGCAAGTCATTGCCGTGGGTAATGGCGCTGGTGGCCATGGTGATCGGCCTACCGCTGTTCTTCGAAGTGGGCCTGGTGATGATGGTGCCAATCATCTTCGTGATGGCCAAACGTTCGAACCAGCCGCTGCTGAAAATCGCCATCCCGGCGCTGGCGGGCATGACCACCCTGCACGCCCTGATGCCACCGCACCCAGGGCCGCTGATCGCGGTGGGCGCGTTGCACGCCGACCTGGGCCTGACCATGTTGCTGGGCTTCTGCCTGGCGGTGCCGGCGGTGATCCTGGCTGGGCCGCTGTATGGCAACTGGTTGTCCAAGCGCCTGCACGTGGATGAACCGGCCGACATCGGCGCGCTGTTCAGCGCACCGCCCAAGGCCCCGCGCCAGCCGAGCTTTGGCGTGTCGTTGCTGATCATTTTGTTGCCGGTGATTCTGATGCTCGGCAGCACCCTGGCCAAAGTCGCGCTGCCGGCCGACAGCACGCTCGGCTTGACCTTGAAGTTCCTCGGTGAACCGCTGATTGCCCTTGGCCTGGCGGTCATCGCCGCAGTCGTTTGCCTGGGCTGGGCCGCCGGCATGCCACGCGCCGATGTTGGCAACACCCTGCGCAAGGCCCTCGCACCTATTGCCGTACTGCTGCTGACCATCGGTGCCGGCGGCGGCCTCAAGCAAACCTTGCTCGACGCCGGCGTCAGCCAGACCATCAGCAAGGTCGCCGAAGGCGCGCACATGCCGTATCTGTTGCTGGCCTGGCTGATCGCCGTGGCCCTGCGCCAGGCCACCGGTTCAGCCACGGTGGCAACCACCACCACCGCCGGCATCCTCGCACCGATGATGGCTGGGCTGGCGGCGACGCAAAGCTCATTGGTGGCCCTGGCCATCGGCGCCGGCTCGGTGTTCTTCTGCCACGTCAACGACGCCGGGTTCTGGATGGTCCGTGAGTACTTTGGCCTGCAGTTGAAGCAGACGATTTGGGTGTGGTCGGTGTTGCAGACCATTGTGTCAGTCGTCGGTTTGGTCGGTACGCTGCTGCTGTGGCACTTCTTGACCTGACGCTCAGGCAGTCAAGGTGTGGCGCTTGCCAAACAGCGCCACACTCCCAACCCCCACCGCGCCCATCACCACGCAATACCCCACGCAAATCCAGGGGCTGGTGGGCATCAACGCGATCAACATCAGCGGCGTGGTACTCGCCCACACTGCATAGGCGATGTTGTAGGTGAAGGAAATCCCCGATACTCGCACCTGCGCCGGAAACAGGCCGACCATCACCGACGGCACCGCGCCCACAACACCGCAACTCAAGCCCGCCAGCGCGTACGCGGCGCCGAGCCAGATGCCCCCGCTGATCAGGCTGGCGTACAGCACGAAAATACCCACCGGCAGCAGCAGACTGTAGACCAGCACCGCGCGCCAGGCGCCGATGCGGTCCACCAACAGGCCGGCGAGCACGCAGCCGATGTTCAGGAACACGATGCCCAGGGCGCTCAAGGCGAAGGTGCGGCTGGGCGTCATGCCGAACGTTTTCTGCATCATGGTTGGGGTGATGACCACCAGGACCACCACCGCGGAAGTGAGCACGCAGGTGAGGATCATCGCCGGCAGCAAGACGGCGCGATGGTCGCGCAATACGGTGCGCAGCGGCAGTTCGGCAGCGGCTTGGCGGCGAGCCTGCATTTCCAGGAACACCGGTGTTTCGCTGAGCCAGCGGCGCAGCCAGACGCCGATCACGCCGAATACGCCGCCGAGCAGGAAGGGGAAACGCCAGGCGTAGTCGAGGATTTCAGCCGGGGTGAAGACCTGCGCCAGCAACGTGGCCGTCAGCGCACCAAGCAGGTAGCCGAAGGTCAGCCCGGCTTGCAGGAAGCCCAACGCGTAACCACGGTGATGACGTGGTGCATGTTCGGCGACGAAGGTCCAGGCGCTGGGGACTTCGCCGCCCACCGCTGCGCCTTGCAATACGCGCAGTACCAGCAGGATCAGCGGTGCGAAATAACCGATTTGCGCATAGGTTGGCATGATCCCGATAAGCAGGCAGGGCAATGCCATCATCAGGATGCTCAGGCTGAACACGCGCTTGCGCCCCAGATGGTCGGCGAAGTGCGCCATCAGGATGCCGCCCAGCGGCCGCGCCAGGTACCCAGTGACGAAGATGCCAAAGCTTTGCAGCAGGCGCAGCCACTCGGGCATTTCGGGCGGGAAGAACAGTTGGCTGAGGGTCAGCGCGAAAAACACGAAGATAATGAAGTCGTAGATTTCCAAGGCTCCGCCCAGGGCGGCCAGGCCCAGGGTTTTGTAGTCGGAGCGAGAAAAACGCTGCGCCTGTAGAACAGAGGTGGCAGTCATGTTGAGGCTCGGCAGGCAAACAAAATGGCGTGCAGGTTATGAGCTGAGCCGGTTGATGGCAATCGCGGCGGATATATTTGTTTTCCTCATGGATCGATGAAGATAACTGCATTCCCATATCAATGGCCGTAGCGGAACATGCCGTAAAACTGCCAAAACCATAATAAATACAAGAGGAATGACTCGTGGCCAATGCTATCGAAGAAAGCCGCTATGCCCGATTTGCCCTGCGTTGTTCAAACTTCGCCGAGCGCTGGTTCCCTGACTCCTGGGTGTTTGCCGCGCTCGCCGTGATCATTGTGGCTGTGGCGACCCTGGGCATGGGCGCCGCCCCCGCCGAAGCCGCAAAAGCCTTTGGAGATGGCTTCTGGAGCCTTATCCCGTTCACCATGCAGATGGCCTTTGTGGTGATCGGCGGTTATGTCGTGGCCAGTTCGCCGCCGGCGGTGAAGTTGATTGATCGCCTGGCACGCATCCCCAAGAACGGTCGCTCGGCCGTGGCGTGGGTGGCGCTGATCTCCATGGTTGCCTCCTTGCTCAACTGGGGCTTGTCCCTGGTGTTCGGCGGGTTGCTGGTGCGCGCACTGGCCCGTCGGACGGATTTACGCATGGACTACCGCGCGGCTGGCGCGGCGGCCTACCTGGGCCTCGGTGCAGTATGGGCGCTGGGGCTGTCGTCGTCGGCCGCGCAATTGCAGGCCAACCCGGCCAGCCTGCCGCCGTCGATCCTGTCGATCACCGGGGTGATCCCGTTCACTGACACGATCTTCCTGTGGCAATCGGGCGTGCTGTTGCTGGCGCTGATCGTGGTGTCGCTGATCATCGCCTACGCCACCGCCCCCGGTCCGAACAGCGCACGTGACGCCAAGGCCTGCGGCGTCGACCCGGCCTTCAACCTGCCCAAACCGCAAGCCCCGACCCGCCCTGGCGAATGGCTGGAACACAGCCCGTTGCTGACCATCCTGCTGGCGCTGCTGGCAGCCGGCTGGCTGTTCCATGAGTTCTCGACCAAGCCGGCGATCAGCGCCATCTCGGGGCTGAACACCTATAACTTCCTGTTCATCATGGTCGGGGCGCTGCTGCACTGGCGCCCGCGCAGCTTCCTCGATGCAGTGGCCCGCGCCGTGCCGACAACCACCGGCGTGCTGATCCAGTTCCCGCTGTACGGCTCGATCGCCGCGCTGATGACCGTGGTCAAGGGCGGCGACGGCCAGACCCTGGCGCACCACATCTCGACGTTCTTCACCTCCATCGCCTCCCACGATACGTACGCGCTGTTGATGGGCGTGTACTCGGCGGTGCTGGGGTTCTTTATCCCGTCGGGCGGCGGCAAGTGGATCATCGAAGCGCCTTACGTGATGCAAGTGGCCAATGACCTGCAATACCACCTGGGCTGGGCGGTGCAGATCTACAACGCCGCCGAAGCACTGCCGAACCTGATCAACCCGTTCTATATGCTGCCGTTGCTGGGGGTGCTGGGGTTGAAGGCGCGGGATTTGATCGGGTTTTCATTCGTGCAGTTGCTGGTGCACACGCCGCTGGTGTTGTTTTTGTTGTGGGCGTTGGGGACGACGTTGAAGTATTTGCCGCCGGTGATGCCTTAATCTGCGGGTGACGCACCTGTTGTTGCAACAGGTGCATTCATGCAGGGGCACTGGGGAGTCGCGCCAATAAATCGGGCAATGCGCTCTGGATTGTGTCCCAAACCACATCAAGGTTGATATCGAAATAACCGTGGGCTATCCGATTGCGCATTCCACGCATGCTCCGCCAAGGAATCTGTGGATGACCCACCGTGAACTCCGGGTGCTGATCCATGATTTTTGTCGACGCTTCACCCAAGATGATCAAACTCATGATCACTGCTTGTTGAGTACGCCTGTCTTCCAGAAACTCCTCTTTGCTCAAGCCTTCGACAAAGGTGATCGCGTCAGTTGCGGCCTGCCTGATGTGATTCAAATAATCCCCAAGGCGGTTCGAGGTCATATCTGCCGAGCCTCTGCCAACACTTTTGCGCGAAACTTCACAGGCAAATCGGCAGGCGTCAGCAAGTCAACATTGACCCCGAGCAGATCCTCAAGCTCGACCTGAAGCCCACCCAGATCAAAAAGAGTGGTTCCGGGGGGGGCGTCGACCAAAAGATCAAGGTCGCTACCCTCTACGTCAGTACCTCGTAACACAGATCCAAACACCCTGGGATTTGAGATGCGAAAACGGCCCACCACTTCTCTGACGGCGGCTCGCTGTAAGTCAAGGGCAGTTGAAGGTTTCACGGTTCACCTCGGTGACAGCCATTATCGAGCCAGTCTAGCAGCGCTCGCCTCCTGTAGACATATGAAGCTCATCACAGCATTTCTAATGCCCTGGCGAAGTATCGGGAAGATTCGGCAGGGTCTTTTGAAACACCTAGGCCGTCATCAATCGGGATGACAACGTCTCCTTCGTTGAGTACAAGGCCCTGCGCGACGATGCTGACCGTCGCATGAGTGCAGTTGTCCAGGCGTTCGGCCGGCATAACAACGTGACAGCGTTCCAAAAAGCCATGGATGTCGCCATGCAACTCCTGCAAACCAGTGTCATTGATGCAAAAAAACCAGACTGACCGACACAGGCGAAGCCATCGTCAAGGATGCGCTGACGGCGCAGGTGGAGTACTTGCGGGCTGGTAGCCAATTGGCATTGCGTCTGCCGTGATCCCTTGACACCCGCCTGTCTTCCTTTCGTCACATTGCATTGCTACCGTCCTGCGAAATATCTTGCAACATCTCGCCAGCAAGGACTCCCCGCAATGAGTGACGATCACGAAGACCGCCCTGCCCCCGACTCCATCGCCCAACCGCCGGTAGATACCAGCCGTCGGCGCTTCCTGGGGGGCGCGGCGGTGCTGGGGGTTGGCGCGACCTTGAGTGCGTGCGGCAATGGCAGCGAAGCACCGGGCAAGCCAGTGGCACGCCCGCTCACACCGCAGGAGCTGGACAAGGCGTTGCACGACCAGGTGAAGACCGTGGTAGTGATCTATGCCGAGAACCGCAGCTTCAACAATCTGTTTGCGGACTTCCCCGGCGTTGAGAAACCGCTGTCGGCGCTTTCTGCCGCCGACACGCAGCAACGCGACCGCGACGGCAGCTTATTGACCACCCTGCCCCCCGTCTGGGGCGGTGTGTTGCAGGTCGGCCCGCAAAGCGTGGATGGGGTGACCTACCCCAGCGAAGTGCAATTCCAGGAAAACCTGCCCAACGCCCCGTTCGCCCTCAAGGGCCCGAACGCCGAAGACCTGCCCTTGAGCCTGGTCACCCGCGACTTGTGGCACGTGTTCTATCAGAACCAGATGCAGATCAACGGCGGCAAGAACGATGGTTTCGTTGCCTGGGCCGACTCCGGTGGCCTGGTGATGGGGCATTACGCCCAGAGCCGTTATTCCCTACGCTTGTGGGACGTGGCCAAGGAGTTCGTGCTCTGCGATAACTTCTTCCAGGGTGCCTTCGGCGGTTCGTTCCTCAACCACCAGTACCTGATCAGCGCCACCGCGCCGTTTTATCCGAATGCCGCGCAGTCGGTGGCCAAGGCGCAGATCGCCACGCTGCAAAGCGATGATCCGACTGACCCGCGCCTCAAACCCCTGGATAAATCCCCGGCCAGCGCCATGACCGGCCCGCCACAGTTCGGCCCCAGTGCGCTGACCCCTGACGGTTACGGCGTGAACACCCTGGCCCCACCCTACTGGCCGACCTGGATTCGCGACCCGGAAAACCCGGACTACGCCAAAGCCGACCTGCCCAACGTGCTGGTGCCGCAGACCCACGAACACATCGGCGACAAGCTATCGAAAAAGAACGTCGACTGGGCCTGGTACGCCGGGGCCTGGCAGGCGACGCTGGACCAATTCAAGGACTCGGGCGGCATTCCGAAGATCCCGAATTTCCAGTATCACCACCAACCGTTCAACTACTTCAAGCAGCAAGGGCCCGAAAACCGTGCGGAGCGTGACAAGCGCCTGCGCGACGCGGGCTTGGGCGACGAATCCAGCACCAACAAGTTCTTCGCCGACGCCGAGGCGGGCAAGCTCCCCGCCGTGACCTTCTACAAACCCCAGGGCAACCTCAATATGCACGCGGGTTATGCCGACGTGGCCTCCGGCGACCGCCATATCGTGCGTGCCCTGAAGGTGCTGCAGGAGAGCCCGCAGTGGAAAAACATGGTGGTGGTGGTCACTGTCGATGAAAACGGCGGCTGGTGGGACCACGTGGCTCCGCCCAAGGGCGACCGCTGGGGCCCTGGTACGCGAGTGCCGGCGCTGGTGGTGTCACCCTTTGCGCGCAAAGGCACGGTGGACCATACGGTGTACGACACGGCGTCGATCCTGCGCCTGATTACCCGAGTCTTCCAGTTGGAGACCTTGGACGGCCTCAAGCAGCGGGATGACGCAATGATTGCCCGCGGCCAGAAACCCATGGGCGATTTGAGCAATGCCTTGCAGTTCAGCGTGTAGGACGGCTTATCCAATAACGACACACCCGACGATTTAGGACGCGGTTTTCCCGGTCAGCCGCTACTGTGTGGAGGTGGGCTTTCATCCCGCGCAGACGGGCTTTCGCTGACAAGGAATCAAGTATGTTCAAATCGACCAGGCTGTCCTTCGCCCTGGCCGCACTGATGGCCAGTGCGGTGGTACAGGCCGACATCGAAGTACCCCTGGGTAGCCCGCAACGGGTGACCCAGTTGTTCGCTTACCCCAATAACTGCAACGTGATCTGCTTTCGTCCATGGACGCTGGAGCAGACCGTCGAGCATTACCTGAACCAAAGCCTGCAACGCGACGGCTACAGTCGGGCCAAGGTCAGTGTCAAAACCCATGAGGGCCAGGTCGTCGCGACCTTCAGTGGCGTACCCGACAGCTACGGGCACCCGCTGACGGCACTGCTCGACACCGCCGACCTGGCCTACCGGGGCGCCAGCAAACTCAACGTCGACGGCAAGTGGGCCTACAACTGGTACCTGTTCCTGCCGTTGGGCATGGCCCTGGAAAACCGCAAGAGCATTGAGCTGCTGCACTTCCCCCCGGATTACTCACTGACCCAGGCCCAGGATTACCTGGAATCGGCCACCACCGACCGCTGGGCCACCTTGCTCACCGACAATGGCATACCGGCCACCGAAACCCCGGCCTACCAGACCATCATCGACATCGCGCCCATCGCCGCACCGTCCAACGCCGGCAAGGACTTGGAGAGCGTCTACGGTTACTTCACCGACTACCAGACCCGCATGGTCAAGGAACTGAGCGTGCGGCCCAGCGGCTCATTGCCAATGGTCGCGTTCGGCGCGCCGGTGCGCAGCTGGATCAAGCAACAATACGGGCAAACCGTGGGGGTGCTGGGCCTGGCGCAAATCAGCCCGGAAGCGGGTAAAACCGTGTCGGTCCTGGGCTCCAACCATCCCAGCTACATCTGGTATGCGGCCAGCCCCGACACCTATGACGGCGACGAGCAGAAGGCTGACGAAGCAGGCTTGAAAGTGATGGGCCAGGACCTGAGTGCCGCCTGCTGGCAAGCCGGGATGGGGCAAAAACCGGCGAGCGATCCGAATGTGCTACTCAAGGCATGCATGAACACCTGGCAGGTCACGCGCAAAGAACAGACCTGTGAATTGTTCTATACCTCGGTGCGCAACCTGAGCCCCGAACAGGCGAATGCCAAATGCGCCACGCCCGCGATCAAGTCACAGCTCAAACAGCTTAAAAACGCCGTTCCCACCCCATCGATCGGCATTCCAGCGCTCTAGAGCGCAAAAAAACCGATTTCTACTGTCAACTCTGACAGTAGAAATCGGTTCAATCTTAAGCGAGTCTTGAGCCGGGCCATCCGCTGCAAGACTGGCAGTCAGACACCATCCGCAGGTCGATGCAGCCCTACCAAGGAGAGTTATGAAGACTCAAGCCATGGATAAGGCTAAAACTGTTGCGACTGACTGCCTCTATCCCTTTGCGACATCGCTGTTCGAGCGCGGCTACCCCTCAACCCGCCAGTTTCAAGTGGTGCGCAACCGAAACGGCGACCCCACGGGGATCAAGGCCCGTGTCGCCTTTGACAGCCGAACGCGCATTGCCAAGGTGTCGGGCTACGCCCTCAGCGAGCGGCGCCAGCACACCTTCCAGATCTCATCGCGTATTCATCTGTACGACCGATGGTTCTGCGGCCTGCTGCGTCACTCTTGCAGCCCGAATGTCTATTTCGACACCCACTATCTGGAGCTATGGGCCGTGGTGCCGATTGCCGTCGGAAGCTGGCTGACCATCGATTACGCCGACAGCGGCGACATCTTGCCCCATCAATTTGCCTGCCACTGTGGCGCGCCCAACTGCCGGGGCTGGATCAAAGGCCGAGAGGAACAGATAAACGCCGAGGGGCTGCGCGTGCTGGAGAGCAAGCGCGGCCCCGAATACCGTTAGGCTTCGCCCAACGGGCGCAGGCGATATTGCGGCGGCAGTTGCTCAAAGCCACTGATGGTGGTGTTCAGGCTCTTCCAGCGGCCATCCTTGATGCCATAGATGCAACCATGGATCGACAGGCTCTGCCCACGGTGCCAGGCGTTTTGCACAATGCTGGTATGGCCGACGTTGGCCACTTGCTGGATCACGTTCAACTCGCACAGGCGATCGACGCGCTCTTCTTCAGTCGGCAACTGGGCCAGCAGGTCACGGTTTTCGTAGTACAGGTCGCGAATGGTGCGCAGCCAGCCGTCGATCAGGCCGAACTGGCGGTCCTGCATCGATGCACGCACGCCGCCACAGCCATAGTGGCCAGTGACGAGGATGTGTTTGACCTTGAGTACATCGACCGCGTACTGGATCACCGACAGGCAATTGAGGTCAGTGTGCAGCACCACGTTGGCCACGTTGCGGTGCACGAATAGATCACCCGGCAGCATGCCAACGATCTCGTTGGCCGGCACTCGGGCGTCAGAACAGCCGATCCACAGGTATTCCGGGGTCTGCTGGCGAGCGAGCTTGGCGAAGAATTCGGGATCTTCCTGTTTGATCGCATCCGCCCAGCGTTCGTTGTTATCAAGCAGGTCTTGTAATTCGTTCATCAGGGAAAGCCTCAGGAATGATGCGCAGTTTTGTGACTGACAACCCGTCGTCCGGGTCACGCCCTGCCGGTGAATAACAAACATGAATCAGCTTGAATCTTTGGGGCGCAGTGCCTGTCCACACACTATAAGCCCCACAGTATGAGGATTGGCCATGACTGAATCACGACGTCCCTACGGTGCTACCCAGCCCGAACCGATTGATGACAACGAAGATCGTATGGGCTCGATGCGCGAGCTGGACTTTGACGAGGACGCACCCTCCGCGCAGACCGGTGATGATTTGACCCCGGAAAACTTGATCCATGAGGATGGCGCGCGGGATGCCAGGGAGGAAGGCGAAGATAATCCGGCGGATTACGATTTGAGTATCGTGAACGAAGATGAAATTGGCGGTGGTAACGGCCTGGATGAGGCCGAACTGGCGGATATCGATCCGGTAGACGGTAACCGCTGACAAAACGTAGTCCTAGATGTGGGAGGGGGCTTGCCCCGATGGCGGTGTGTCAGTCACTCGATGAGCTGGCTGGTCCACTGCTATCGGGGGCAAGCCCCCTCCCACATTGGGCTATGTATTTAGTCGACCAGGGTGCAGGCCATGACGACCGCATCTTCGCGCCCACCGACGGCCGGGTAGTAATCGCGTCGACGGCCGATTTCATTGAAGCCATAGCGCTCGTACAGCCGGAACGCGCCGGTGTTGCTGTCACGCACTTCGAGGAAACATTCCCGCGCGTTGGCCGCATAGGCGCGAGACATCAGGTGTTCCAGCAGCGCCAGGCCCAGGCCACGGCCCTGGTTTTCCGGCTTGACGGTAATGTTCAGCAAATGCGCTTCGTCGAGGATGATCTGCACCACGCCGTGGCCCACTTGCTGCTCGCCTTCAAACATCAACCAGATCTGGTATTTGCCCAGCCCGTCGAGAAAGATCCCGCGGGTCCAGGGATGGCTGAATGCCGCGTATTCGATTTTCAGCACGGCGTCGAGGTCTGCCTCGGTCATCGGGCGGAAGGATAAAGCCTCACTCATCGGTTGTTTTCCAGCGCGCCATCAGCCGGCGCATGGCTTGCCAGACATCAGCCTTACGCTGTGGCTCTTCCATTAATAATTCCAGGCCCGGCAGGGCCCATACCGAGCCCAGGCCTTCGACCTGCAGCTCGCGGTACCACGCCTCGGCATTGGCCTCACCGGCAAAGCGCACGGCAGGCAGGCCGATCAGCCAGAGGCACACGCAGGGTTCGTCTTCCAAACGCGCCGAGACAAAACCTTGGACAAAATCCCGCGCGGCTTCCGGGCCCTGGTCCATCGTGCCGCGCACCAGCAGCGGCCAACGCACGGGGTCGCCGACAATTTGCGGACTGTCGGGCAGGCCGGCGGCGCGCAGCATGTCCTTGAGCAGCATGTAGGCCGGGTCACGGGTCTGGAAGCGCTCGCCGGTAGGCAGTTCCACCAGCAACAGGCAACGTCCGGCCCGTAGCAATTGCAGGGCAAAACGCGGTGGCGGGACGACCGGCGCCTTGACCACGGGTGCCGCCTCTTCAGCGACTACCGGCTTGGCCATCGGCGACGGACGTGGCACCTCGACCTTGGCGCGCTCCACCACCGGCCGCACAGGCGGCTCTGGCTTAACCACCGCCACGGGCGCAGCGGCTTCTTCCCCGGAGGTCTCGAACGCCTCATAGGGATCGAGCGCCTGCAACAACTCGGGCCGCGACGGGGCGGCAAACGGCAGTTCGGTGCGGGGCAGCCAGTTGACCACCTGCATGGCGGTCAAGTAAGCGCGACGTCGGGACTCGATAAGCACAGCTCGGCCACTTGTGGATAAGTAAAGAACGAGGATTCTACCGCTGTTCGGTAACAATCGCCCACTGCGCACTGACCGGCTGTGGATAAATCCCGCGCCTGATGCAGTACAATCGCGACTTTTAATCGCCAACCAGCCGGCCATTCCCATGATCGAACCCAAGCGCGTCCTGCGCGCCCTCGCCGAACACTGGGCCCTACTTGAGCCACTGTGCGAACACTTCGACCAAGGCACGCTGAGCCTGGGCGAGTTGCGCGCACAACTGGCCGCCCAACAATTGGACAGCACGCCCCAGGACATCACCAGCCTGCTGGACGTGTGGATTCGCCTGGATATCCTGGTACCTGTCGCCAAGAGCCCGAACCGTTTCGAGCTCAATGCACAGATCCACGACTTCCTCGCCTATCTTCGCAAGGAGCACCGGCTTGGCCTGTGCCTGGAAATCGAAGCTTACCTGCGCCACCTCGAGCGCTTGGCCGGTTATATCCAGGACGCCTTCGACATCCGTGATGGCCACGACCTGGCGCGGCAACTGCGCCTGCTGGACATGCGTGTGCGCGACGTACTGAAAAAACTCGCCAACGACGAACAGGCCCTCGCTGCCGTGGCCGACCGCGCCAAGACCAGCGACCGGCAGATCCCGTTGCGCCAGCGTTATGCCGAAGTCCTGGCGACCTGGGATGAATACGTCGAACCGATGATCCAACTGGTGAACGCCGACGGCGCCTTCGAGCAAGGCGTGCGCAAGGTGGAGAATGTGCTGCTGCGCATGCTCACCGAGCAACAGCGCCTCGGCCACCTGGTGGACGACGACATGCTGCTGCGTACCCACGCGCGCATTCTCGAGATGCAGACCAGCGCCCAACTGACCTTGCGTCACGCACGGGAACTGCTGTTGCCACTGCGTGAAGAAGCACGTCGGCACAACGCCGTGACCCGTGGCGCAGCACTCGCGCTATCGGCCATCCGCCGCAAAGGCCTGGATGCCGTGCCGCAGGCCGCGATGCCGATGTTTACCCGGCCGCAAAGCACCTTCCTTGGCAGCGCGAGTCAGGTTGAGGCCTACGTATACGCCCTGGCGAACTTCGAGCCGAAACCGGCGCGTTTCCCCAAGGCGCACAAGTCCCATAAAGGCGAAGCCCAGCGCGCACCGCGCACGGTCAAGGAAATGCTCGAACGCTGCGAAGACGCGCTGCCGATGCCGGACCTGATGACCTGGCTGCTGGAACAGGAGCCGGACGGCGCCACCGACGAATTGCTGTATTGGTTCTCACGCCTGTCCCGCGAAAAACGCTTCAAGCGCGAGCGTCTGGAACGCCGCGATTACCACACACACGAGCACCAGGTCAGCCTGCGCTCATTCGCCCTGCTCCCGGCCAGCCCTGACGCGGCCGAGCATTCTGCGAGCACTCCTTATGCATCTTGATCTATCCGAACTGTCCCAGCTGGCGCCGATTTTTCGCGAGCTGTTCAAGGGTTACCACGTCAGCCGCCGCGACCCGGAGCTGTACGCGCAACTGTCGAATTTCCAGGATCAGTACCGTACGCTGTTCAAGGCCCTTGGCTTTGAGCTGGTGTGCGATACCCGGGGCTTCTACTACTTCGTACCCGACTCCGCCATTGCCAGCGCGCAGGTGAACAAGACCGCCCAACGCCTGGCGTTGTTCACCTTCATCATCGTCGAGCATTTGGCCGACCAGGGCCGCGACCCGATTGCCGTGCTCGACGGTGGCAGCCTGGGCCGCGACGAACTGCCCTCGTTGTTGGAAAAGTACCGCGACCTGTTTATCCAGGCCGAAGTGCAGACCCAGGAAGAACTCGAAGAAAAAATCATGCGCCGCATGACCCAATTGGGTTTTGCCAGCGAAGACAACGGTATTTATCGCTTCCTGCCGCCGATGCACCGCTTCCTCGATGTGTGCCTGTCGGTGCAGCAGGACCGCGACCTGGCGGCCAGCGTGCACAGCGTGTTGCCGTTGCCTGCCCCGGTGATCATCGACGAAGACAGCGATGAAAAACTGCTGAAGACCGATGACCCGTTGGACTTGAGTGATTTTGACGACGAAAGCGAAGAAGACGCCCTGGCCCGCGCCATTGCCGAAGAACAGGAGACCGACGCATGAGCAAGGAACGCTACGGCATCCGCCGCTTCGCCCTATTGAACACCGCCGGCTACAGCCTGGGCCTGTTCCCGCTGGAAGAGCCGCTGTCGGTGTATGGCGCGAACAACCTGGGTAAATCCGCGTCGATCAACGCCTTGCAGTTCCCGATCCTGGCGCGCATGTCGGACATGAGTTTCGGCAAGTACACCCTGGAACAATCGCGGCGCTTCTACTTTGCCACCGACACCAGCTACATCCTCGTAGAGGTCTCCCTGCCCCACGGCCCGCATGTGATCGGCGTGGTCGGTCGCGGCCCGGGAGGCGGCTTTGGTCACCAGTTCTTCGCCTACGCCGGCAAGCTGGACCTGGCCCACTATCAGAAAAACGACACCTGCCTGCGTCAGAAAGAACTGTTCACCAACCTGGAGCGCGAGGGCCTGAAAGCCTACGAGCTCAAGCCCGATGAACTACGCCGTTTGCTGGTGGGCGGCCACACGTCGATCCCGCTGGACCTGACCCTGATCCCGCTGCGTTCCACCAGCGAACAGAGCCTGAAGACCTTCCGCGCACTGTTTATCAACCTGCTGCACATGCGCGAAATCACCGCGGCCAAGCTCAAGCAATTGTTCCTCGATGCGTTCGAGCACAGCCTGCGCTCCGGCAGTGTCGATTACATCGCCGCGTGTGAAGAAGCCTTCCGCGACGTGCGACGCATGGAGCAGGACTACAACTCCCTGGTCGCCGCAGGACCGCTGGTTGAAGCACTGGCCAATGGTGTGAAACAGCGCGACATCCTGCGTGGCAAATTGCATCGCCTGTCGCCGCTGCTGGATTCGCTGCTGGGCACCTGGTCGGACTACGCCAGTGCGCGCAAGGAAGAGCTGACCATCCAGGCCGAGCACTACCGCAACGAGCAGGACGCGCTGCAAAACGACCAGCGCGGCGGCACCCAGGAGCTGATGCGCCTGGAGCGGGAAATCAGCGGTATCCAGCGTTGGCTGGGCGAGCTGTCGGTGCTCAAGCATCGATTTGCCCTGGTCGATGACGTCAAGGTGCTGGAACAACAGCTGTTGGCGGCCAAAGATGCCCACGATGAACTGGCCGGCGCCCTGGCGCAGTCACGGCAGTTCAGCGCCGAGGATTTGGACGAGCGTCTGCGCGACCTGGAAAAACGCTTGAAGTCGGTCAAGCAGCAGCTTGATCACGCGGATAACAATAGCTACGCCAAACTGCGTGAAGAATTCTCACAGCAGGATGTCGAGCGTCTGATGCGCTTGTTCAACAGTTCTCTGTTCAGCCTGCCGTTGGGCGAGCATGGCATTACGCTGGATGAGGACGGCCAGTGGGTCAAATCCCTGGAACTGATCCTGGATGGCTTCAAGGGCGAGCGTTTCGAAGTGCCGGGGCTGTCCATCGACATCTCGCACATCGAGCCCCCGGCATTACAGGCCCTGGCGGATCGCGCGGCATTGCGTGACCAGAAAGAACGCCTGGAGAAAGAACTCAAGCAGCTCAAGACCCAGCAGGCCGTGGCCTCTGACCGTGCCGCGAGCAAGACCCAGACTGAAGCGCTGTACCAGCAGGTGCTGGACGCACAAAAAGCCCTCGAAGACTTCCGCCGCGCGCAGACCCTGAGCGCCGAAGAAGGTGAGAAGCTGGAACAGCTGGCGCAAATGGAAGCCGCCCAGGATGAACTGAAGCGCTCCAGCGATGCGTTCACCGAACGTGTCCAGCAACTGTCGGCCAAGCTGCAACTGGTCGGTCGCCAGATCGGCGATATGGAAGCCAAGCAACGCACCCTGGATGACGCCTTGCGCCGTCGTCAGTTGCTGCCGGCGGACTTGCCGTTCGGCACGCCGTTCATGGACCCGGTCGACGACTCCATGGACAACCTGTTGCCGCTGCTCAATGACTATCAGGACAGCTGGCAGGGCTTGCTGCGCGCTGATGGCCAGATCGAAGCGCTGTACGCCCAGGTACGCCTCAAGGGCGTGGCCAAGTTCGACAGCGAGGATGACGTGGAGCGTCGCCTGCAACTGCTGATCAACGCCTATGCGCACCGTACCGATGAAGCACTGACCCTCGGCAAGGCACGGCGTGCGGCAGTCACCGATATCGCGCGGACCCTGCGCAATATCCGCAGCGACTATGACAGCCTTGAGCACCAGTTGGCATTGTTCAACCGCGAGATCAACAAGCGCCAGGTGTCCAACCTGCAAAGCTTCCGTATCGTGCTGGCCCCCAACAAGGAAGCCCTCAAGCATATCGACCAGATCATCCACAGTGCCGGTCAGTATGAAGAAGGCGAAACCCTGTCGGTGTTCGACCTCAGCCAGAGCGCCGAGCAGGACAACAAGAACGAAGAGGCCAAGGAATACCTGGCGCGCCTGGTAGCGGCAAACCATAACCAGTTGGGCCTCAAGGATTTGTTCGAGTTGGCCTTCGAGATCACCAAGGTGCATGGTCAGCCGGTGATCCACACCGACATCGATGGTGCCGCGTCCAACGGCACCACGATGACAATCAAAGCGCTGACCAACATGTATTTGTTGCTGCACTTGATGGACCGCGACCAGGCCGGTCGCGTACGGCTGCCGTACTATCTCGATGAAGCCGCGGATATCGACGAGAAGAACCAGGCCGCATTGCTGGAGACCAGCCTGCAACTGGGCTTCGTGCCGATCCTGGCCAGTGTGAAACCGCAGGTCTCAGCCCAGGTCGCAATCGACTTGGAGGGCGGCAGCGGACCTAACGGGATCTATATCGATGAGGCGGATTGGAAGTACATCCGCCGCCACGATGTGGTGAAGGCCACGGTGAATGTGCAGGCGGATGAGCCGGAATTGGATGAGGTCTGACGCTCGGCGTTGAAATGCAAAAAGGCCGCGATCTGATCGATCGCGGCCTTTTTTTTGGGCTGGGTTTTACGTCGTCTTTGAGGCCCCATCGGGAGCAAGCTCCCTCCCACATGTTGAATACGCTCACAAATCAAAATGTGGGAGGGGCTTACTCCCGATAGCGGCGCCCAGGTCTATTTACCGAGTGGGATTTTAGGCGCCCAGGTCAGCCACTCGTCTTCAAACTTGTCGAACAGCGGGAACGTTTGCTGCGGTCGCGCCGCACTCCCCATGCGCTCGCCATCGGGCGTGGCAAAGGCGATGCCGCCGGCGACCAGCGTCTCCAGGGACTCCGTCCGCACCGTCGCCCCCTTGAACAGGCCAAAGTCGAGACCAAAGCCGCTGGAGTTCCAGAAGCGGCTGCCGCTGCGTACCAGGGGAGCGTACTTGGGCTCGATCAGGATGTGGACCAGTACGCGGTCGGCGGTCTGGCCCAGCTCATATCCAGTCACTTTGCCCACGGTGACTTCACGGTAGGTGACCGGCACGCCTTCCTTCAACGAACCACGGCGCGCGGCACTGAGCACCAGGCTCAGGCCCGCCTCCTGGTGGGCGGTTTCAGGGGGTTGGTCCAGGGCGACAAAGCTCTTTTGTGGCCCGGCGTTTTTCACCGCAGGCTGTACTTCGATGTACTGCCCAGTGACCAGGGTTTCCAGGTTGGAGGTTTTCATCAGGCCCAGTTCAGGCTTGACCACCCAGAACTGACTGCCGACGCGCGCGATGCGGTCCGCAACTTGGGTGATACGCGCGCCGAGCAATACCGACTGCATATCGGCGCTCAAGTCGACGCTCTCGATCTTGCCCACATCCAGCCCTTTGAAACGAACAGGCGTGCCAGGACGCAGCCCATCGGCGCGGTCGACCTTGATGGTCACCAGGGTGCCATGCTGGTTGGCGGCCTCACGGTCGGCGAACAGGCGGAAACGTGGAATACGCTTTTTCAGCGGTACGTTCGGTTCCGGCGTTTCGAAGGCAATACCACCGGCCATCAAGCTGGCCAGGGATTCACTTTTCACTTGGATGCCGCCGGTGAGTCCGCCGGTCAAGGTAACGCCGCTGGCATTCCAGAAGCGCGTCGAACCGTTGACCAGATTGGCGTATTCCTTCTCGATGTGGACGCCGATCACCAGCTGTTTGTTCTTGCGCGAGAACTGATAGCTCTGCACCGAACCTACCTTGACCTGCTTGTAGAGAATCGGGCTGCCTACATCCAGGGACCCAAGGTTGTCAGTGAACAGCACCATGTGCAGGCCTGGCGAACGCAGATCCAATGGCGGGGCCTTGGCCCGGGCGACAAACTCACGCTGTGGCGCACTGCCTTTGTCGCCAGGGCGGATGGCGATGTAGTTACCTTTGACCAACGCTTCAAGCCCGGTGATACCGGCCAGGGAAATGGACGGTTTGACCACCCAGAACTGGGTGTCCTGCACCAGATAATCTTCGGCCAATGGGTCAAGGGTCAGCTCAGCATTGGCGCTGGACAGGTCTGGATCGATCTTCAGGGTTTTCAGGCTGCCGACCTGAATGCCTTTGTACATCACCGGGGTGCGTCCGGCCTGCAAGCCTTCGAAGTCGGTAAGTTTGACCTTGACCTTGATACCGGCTGCGGCAGCGTCGAAATCTTCGTACAGGCGGAACGGCAGGCTCGGATCAGTGGGGGGGCTGTCCTTGCGGTTCTCCGGCGTGGCGAAGGCGATACCGCCGGCAACGATACTGGCGAGGGACTCGCTGCGCACCTTCACTCCAGAGAGGTTGGCATCGATGCTGATGCCGCTGGCGTTCCAGAAACGCGTGTGTTTGCGCACCAGGTTGGCGTAGGTTGGTTCGATATAAACCTTGATTTCAACGGTGCTCTGGTCTTCGGACAGCAGGTAGCTTTTGACCTGGCCGACCTGGATCTGTTTGTAGAACACTGGGCTGCCACGGTTAAGCGATCCGAGACGGTCGGCCTTGATGGTCAGGTGCAGGCCGGGCTTGGCGTCGGATAATGGCGGCTCTTCGGAGAGGGCCTTGAATTTGCGTGTCGGCTCGCCGTCGCCTGGGCTGGCAGCGATGTAATTACCTGAGACCAAGGTTTCCAGGCCGGTGATACCGGCGAGGCTGACACTGGGCTTGACCAGCCAGAAGCGGGTGTTGGTCTTGAGGTATTGCTCGACGTCCTTGTTCATCTCGATGGTGGCAATCACCCCGCGATTGTTGCCCTCATCGTCAAGGGCCAAGGTCTTGACCTTGCCCACTGACATACCTTTGTAGACCACTTCGGTTTTGTTGGCCTGGATGCCTTCGCCACTTTCAAAACGCACTTGGATTTCAATGCCCTGCTGGGAATAGGCACGCCATCCCAACCAGCCACCAATGATCAGCGCAATCAGGGGAAGGACCCAAATTGCCGACCAATTCGAGGCCGGTCGGGTTTTAGCTTTAGGCAAATCACTCATGGTCGTCGTCCGACTCCGTGTTATCCCAAATCAGTCGGGGATCAAAAGTTACTGCGGCAAGCATCGTCAAGATCACCACACTGGCGAAGGCTGCTGCGCCGAGGTTGGCCTCGACGCTGGCAAGCCGCCCAAAGTTTACAACCGCCACCAGGATGGCGATCACGAAGATATCCAGCATGGACCAGCGGCCAATGAATTCGATAAATCGGTACATGATGATGCGTTGTTGCGCGGACAGCGGTTGGTGACGCTGCACCGAGAACAGTAGCAGACCAATGCCCACCAGCTTGAATGTCGGCACCAGAATACTGGCAATGAACACCACGGCGGCGATGGGGAACATCCCGTGCTGCACCAGTTGGATGACACCCGACATGATGGTACTGGGATCACCCTGGCCAAGGGAGTTGATGGTCATGATCGGTAGCAGGTTGGCGGGAATATATAAAATGGCCGCGGTGATCAGCAATGCCCATGTGCGCGTGAGGCTGTTGGGACGGCGGGCATGGATCAGCGCACCACAACGGCTGCAGGATTGCTCATCGGCATCCGGCTCTTGCTTGTTCAGTTCGTGACATTCGGTACAAATCAGAATGCCTGCATCAATCGCCCGCATGATCATCTTCTCCTGACAGTGCTTGCCAGATCTGGTGCGGCGACATCACCACCTCAAGCAGAACCTGAACCATTAATAGGCTGACAAAGCAGGCTAGCCCCAGACCGATTGTGATAGAAGCCATATCTGCGAGTTTTACGATCGCTACCAACACCCCCATCAAATAGACCTCCAACATCCCCCAGTCCTTCATATGATGGTAGATGCGGTACAGCAACAGCCCGTAACTGCGGCCCATCTTCCAGCGAATGCTGAGCAACACTGCCAGTTGGCAAAGCAGCTTGAGCAAGGGAATACCCATGCTGCACAGGAACACCACGGCGGCAACGCCTTGCATGCCGGTATCGAACAAACCGACAACACCACTCCACACGGTGTCCTCAGAGGATTGCCCGAGTAGATTGAGCTGCATGATGGGTAAAAAGTTCGCGGGGATGTACAGCAACAGCGCGGCGAGCACGAGGGCAAGGCTGCGCTCAACGACATTGTGGCGGTGAGCGTAAAGCTCGTATCCGCAACGCGGGCATTGGGCCTTTTCGCCAAGGGCAAGCGTTGGTTTGCGCATCAGCAAGTCGCACTCATGACATGCAACCAGGTCGTCCAGTGGTAAATCCGACACCTTGAGGGTATCAACCGGGTCGGGCATAGATAGGGCTCTGACTCTAAAAAAGGTTAGGTGCCTATTCTAGTGGTCTGGTTCAGAAATAACTGTGCAAATTTGTCGGGCGATTGGGGGCAAGTATAGGAATTGGAGCCGGAGGCGGTGTGCCCGACGGTGCGCGTCAGCGTTATCGTGCTGCATGAGCACGCTTGCGCCTGCGCTTTTCGATCGCCCAAAACAAAACCCCATCTGCTTTCGCAAATGGGGTTTCGGAATTTAATCTTGACGATGACCTACTCTCACATGGGGAAACCCCACACTACCATCGGCGATGCATCGTTTCACTACTGAGTTCGGGATGGGATCAGGTGGTTCCAATGCTCTATGGTCGTCAAGAAATTCGGGTACTGAGTCGTGGCCAGTTGGCCTCGCTTCAGCAAATTGGGTATGTGATAGCTTTCGGTGTTTTGTGAACTTCGAACTTTCGGTTCGTTTCGTCTTCACACACCGCAATCTGGTGCCTTTTCAGGTCAGCAAATTGCTTGGGTGTTATATGGTCAAGCCTCACGGGCAATTAGTATTGGTTAGCTCAACGCCTCACAGCGCTTACACACCCAACCTATCAACGTCGTAGTCTTCGACGGCCCTTCAGGGGACTCAAGGTCCCAGTGAGATCTCATCTTGAGGCTAGTTTCCCGCTTAGATGCTTTCAGCGGTTATCTATTCCGAACATAGCTACCCGGCAATGCCACTGGCGTGACAACCGGAACACCAGAGGTTCGTCCACTCCGGTCCTCTCGTACTAGGAGCAGCCCCTCTCAAATCTCAAACGTCCACGGCAGATAGGGACCGAACTGTCTCACGACGTTCTAAACCCAGCTCGCGTACCACTTTAAATGGCGAACAGCCATACCCTTGGGACCGGCTTCAGCCCCAGGATGTGATGAGCCGACATCGAGGTGCCAAACACCGCCGTCGATATGAACTCTTGGGCGGTATCAGCCTGTTATCCCCGGAGTACCTTTTATCCGTTGAGCGATGGCCCTTCCATACAGAACCACCGGATCACTAAGACCTACTTTCGTACCTGCTCGACGTGTCTGTCTCGCAGTCAAGCGCGCTTTTGCCTTTATACTCTACGACCGATTTCCGACCGGTCTGAGCGCACCTTCGTACTCCTCCGTTACTCTTTAGGAGGAGACCGCCCCAGTCAAACTACCCACCATACACTGTCCTCGATCCGGATAACGGACCTGAGTTAGAACCTCAAAGTTGCCAGGGTGGTATTTCAAGGTTGGCTCCACGCGAACTGGCGTCCACGCTTCAAAGCCTCCCACCTATCCTACACAAGCAAATTCAAAGTCCAGTGCAAAGCTATAGTAAAGGTTCACGGGGTCTTTCCGTCTAGCCGCGGATACACTGCATCTTCACAGCGATTTCAATTTCACTGAGTCTCGGGTGGAGACAGCGCCGCCATCGTTACGCCATTCGTGCAGGTCGGAACTTACCCGACAAGGAATTTCGCTACCTTAGGACCGTTATAGTTACGGCCGCCGTTTACCGGGGCTTCGATCAAGAGCTTCGCGTTAGCTAACCCCATCAATTAACCTTCCGGCACCGGGCAGGCGTCACACCCTATACGTCCACTTTCGTGTTTGCAGAGTGCTGTGTTTTTAATAAACAGTCGCAGCGGCCTGGTATCTTCGACCGGCATGGGCTTACGGAGCAAGTCCTTCACCCTCACCGGCGCACCTTCTCCCGAAGTTACGGTGCCATTTTGCCTAGTTCCTTCACCCGAGTTCTCTCAAGCGCCTTGGTATTCTCTACCCAACCACCTGTGTCGGTTTGGGGTACGGTTCCTGGTTACCTGAAGCTTAGAAGCTTTTCTTGGAAGCATGGCATCAACCACTTCGTCATCTAAAAGATAACTCGTCATCAGCTCTCGGCCTTAAGATCCCGGATTTACCTAAGATCTCAGCCTACCACCTTAAACTTGGACAACCAACGCCAAGCTGGCCTAGCCTTCTCCGTCCCTCCATCGCAATAACCAGAAGTACAGGAATATTAACCTGTTTTCCATCGACTACGCTTTTCAGCCTCGCCTTAGGGACCGACTAACCCTGCGTCGATTAACGTTGCGCAGGAAACCTTGGTCTTTCGGCGTGGGTGTTTTTCACACCCATTGTCGTTACTCATGTCAGCATTCGCACTTCTGATACCTCCAGCAAGCTTCTCAACTCACCTTCACAGGCTTACAGAACGCTCCTCTACCGCATCACTTACGTGATACCCGTAGCTTCGGTGTATGGTTTGAGCCCCGTTACATCTTCCGCGCAGGCCGACTCGACTAGTGAGCTATTACGCTTTCTTTAAAGGGTGGCTGCTTCTAAGCCAACCTCCTAGCTGTCTAAGCCTTCCCACATCGTTTCCCACTTAACCATAACTTTGGGACCTTAGCTGACGGTCTGGGTTGTTTCCCTTTTCACGACGGACGTTAGCACCCGCCGTGTGTCTCCCATGCTCGGCACTTGTAGGTATTCGGAGTTTGCATCGGTTTGGTAAGTCGGGATGACCCCCTAGCCGAAACAGTGCTCTACCCCCTACAGTGATACATGAGGCGCTACCTAAATAGCTTTCGAGGAGAACCAGCTATCTCCGAGCTTGATTAGCCTTTCACTCCGATCCACAGGTCATCCGCTAACTTTTCAACGGTAGTCGGTTCGGTCCTCCAGTTAGTGTTACCCAACCTTCAACCTGCCCATGGATAGATCGCCCGGTTTCGGGTCTATTCCCAGCGACTAGACGCCCTATTAAGACTCGCTTTCGCTACGCCTCCCCTATTCGGTTAAGCTCGCCACTGAAAATAAGTCGCTGACCCATTATACAAAAGGTACGCAGTCACCCAACAAAGTGGGCTCCCACTGCTTGTACGCATACGGTTTCAGGATCTATTTCACTCCCCTCTCCGGGGTTCTTTTCGCCTTTCCCTCACGGTACTAGTTCACTATCGGTCAGTCAGTAGTATTTAGCCTTGGAGGATGGTCCCCCCATATTCAGACAAAGTTTCTCGTGCTCCGTCCTACTCGATTTCATGACTAAGAGATTTTCGCGTACAGGGCTATCACCCACTATGGCCGCACTTTCCAGAGCGTTCCGCTAATCTCAAAGCCACTTAAGGGCTAGTCCCCGTTCGCTCGCCACTACTAAGGGAATCTCGGTTGATTTCTTTTCCTCAGGGTACTTAGATGTTTCAGTTCCCCTGGTTCGCCCCTTACACCTATGTATTCAGTGTAAGGTAACCATCTTATGATGGCTGGGTTCCCCCATTCAGACATCTCCGGATCAAAGTCTGTTTGCCGACTCCCCGAAGCTTTTCGCAGGCTACCACGTCTTTCATCGCCTCTGACTGCCAAGGCATCCACCGTATGCGCTTCTTCACTTGACCATATAACCCCAAGCAATCTGGTTATACTGTGAAGACGACATTCGCCGAAAATTCGAATTTCTCAACTAAGAGAACTCACAAATTTTACCTTAGCCTGATCCGTTACCAGTGAAAGTAACGTTCAGTCTATCTTTCTATCACATACCCAAATTTTTAAAGAACGATCTAATCAAAGACTAGAAATCAACATTCACCATCGCAGTGATGGAATGCTCATTTCTAAGCTTTCAACGTCTAGAAGCAGTAGTGGTGGAGCCAAACGGGATCGAACCGTTGACCTCCTGCGTGCAAGGCAGGCGCTCTCCCAGCTGAGCTATGGCCCCGTATTTCTACAGGCGTTTCCCACACAAAATTGGTGGGTCTGGGCAGATTCGAACTGCCGACC
The DNA here is from genome assembly GCF_029457515.1 of Pseudomonas sp. G11. NCBI lineage: Bacteria > Pseudomonadati > Pseudomonadota > Gammaproteobacteria > Pseudomonadales > Pseudomonadaceae > Pseudomonas > Pseudomonas sp. G11. The sequence goes on along the minus strand of NZ_CP120377.1, from coordinate 1,083,009 downwards.
TCACCCTTATCAGGGGTGCGCTCTAACCAACTGAGCTACAGACCCAATTTCGGGCTGCTTCTTTATCGTCTTCTTCAATGAATCAAGCAATTCGTGTGGGAACTTATGGAGCAGCTGATGTCGTCGATTAAGGAGGTGATCCAGCCGCAGGTTCCCCTACGGCTACCTTGTTACGACTTCACCCCAGTCATGAATCACACCGTGGTAACCGTCCCCCCGAAGGTTAGACTAGCTACTTCTGGTGCAACCCACTCCCATGGTGTGACGGGCGGTGTGTACAAGGCCCGGGAACGTATTCACCGCGACATTCTGATTCGCGATTACTAGCGATTCCGACTTCACGCAGTCGAGTTGCAGACTGCGATCCGGACTACGATCGGTTTTATGGGATTAGCTCCACCTCGCGGCTTGGCAACCCTCTGTACCGACCATTGTAGCACGTGTGTAGCCCAGGCCGTAAGGGCCATGATGACTTGACGTCATCCCCACCTTCCTCCGGTTTGTCACCGGCAGTCTCCTTAGAGTGCCCACCATAACGTGCTGGTAACTAAGGACAAGGGTTGCGCTCGTTACGGGACTTAACCCAACATCTCACGACACGAGCTGACGACAGCCATGCAGCACCTGTCTCAATGTTCCCGAAGGCACCAATCTATCTCTAGAAAGTTCATTGGATGTCAAGGCCTGGTAAGGTTCTTCGCGTTGCTTCGAATTAAACCACATGCTCCACCGCTTGTGCGGGCCCCCGTCAATTCATTTGAGTTTTAACCTTGCGGCCGTACTCCCCAGGCGGTCAACTTAATGCGTTAGCTGCGCCACTAAGAGCTCAAGGCTCCCAACGGCTAGTTGACATCGTTTACGGCGTGGACTACCAGGGTATCTAATCCTGTTTGCTCCCCACGCTTTCGCACCTCAGTGTCAGTATCAGTCCAGGTGGTCGCCTTCGCCACTGGTGTTCCTTCCTATATCTACGCATTTCACCGCTACACAGGAAATTCCACCACCCTCTACCATACTCTAGTCAGTCAGTTTTGAATGCAGTTCCCAGGTTGAGCCCGGGGATTTCACATCCAACTTAACTAACCACCTACGCGCGCTTTACGCCCAGTAATTCCGATTAACGCTTGCACCCTCTGTATTACCGCGGCTGCTGGCACAGAGTTAGCCGGTGCTTATTCTGTCGGTAACGTCAAAACAATCACGTATTAGGTAACTGCCCTTCCTCCCAACTTAAAGTGCTTTACAATCCGAAGACCTTCTTCACACACGCGGCATGGCTGGATCAGGCTTTCGCCCATTGTCCAATATTCCCCACTGCTGCCTCCCGTAGGAGTCTGGACCGTGTCTCAGTTCCAGTGTGACTGATCATCCTCTCAGACCAGTTACGGATCGTCGCCTTGGTGAGCCATTACCTCACCAACTAGCTAATCCGACCTAGGCTCATCTGATAGCGCAAGGCCCGAAGGTCCCCTGCTTTCTCCCGTAGGACGTATGCGGTATTAGCGTCCGTTTCCGAACGTTATCCCCCACTACCAGGCAGATTCCTAGGCATTACTCACCCGTCCGCCGCTCTCAAGAGAAGCAAGCTTCTCTCTACCGCTCGACTTGCATGTGTTAGGCCTGCCGCCAGCGTTCAATCTGAGCCATGATCAAACTCTTCAGTTCAAACATCTTTGGGTTTTTAAGAAACCCTAAACTTGGCTCAGCAATCGTTGGTTACATCTTTGATTTCTCGCGGAGTAACTTGTGATGCTGATAATCTTGTTGACTATCAGTCTGACTCCACAAGCACCCACACGAATTGCTTGATTCAGTTGTTAAAGAGCGGTTGGTTAAGATCTTTCGTCTCAACCGAGGCGCGCATTCTACAGCAGCCTCATTTGCTGTCAAGTGATTATTTTCAGAAGTTTTCAAAGTTTCCTTTGTAACTTCAACCACTTGCGCTTCCGATCTCTCGTTAGCGGGAGGCGAATTCTACAGCGTTACACGCTGCTGTCAACACCTCTTTTTCTCCGCTTTCGACCGAGAGGATCGAAACGTTAATAGAGCCAAACGACACTGCTCTACCAACTCCTTCTGGGCTTCGATGAACTGAAGCAGGCCGCTGTCGAATCTTGCGTAACTCTTTGTTTACCAAGGAGTTTTCCGTTTCGACTGCGCCGGAAGTGGGGCGAATTATAGACTTCCAGAATCTGCCGTCAACACCTATTTTCATATTTCTGTCATATCGATCAAAAAAGCCTCAAATACACGAAAGCCGGCCCCAAGGGGCCGGCTTTCAACGCTTATTACAAGCTAGGAAACGCAAACTGCGACGCTTCATGACTGGCCCGTTGCGGCCAACGCTGGGTAATCGCCTTGCGACGTGTGTAGAAACGCACCCCATCCGGACCATAAGCATGCAAGTCACCGAACAGCGAACGCTTCCAACCACCAAAGCTGTGATACGCCACCGGCACCGGCAGTGGCACGTTCACGCCGACCATCCCCACTTCAATCTCGTCACAGAACAGACGCGCCGCCTCCCCATCACGGGTGAAGATGCAGGTACCGTTGCCGTACTCGTGATCGTTAATCAGCTGCATCGCAGCTTCCAGGCTATTCACCCGAACCACGCACAGCACCGGCCCGAAGATCTCTTCTTTATAGATACGCATCTCGGGCGTCACGCGATCGAACAAACTGCCGCCCAGGAAGAACCCCTCTTCATGCCCGGCAACACTCAAGCCACGACCATCAACTACCAGTTCAGCGCCCGCAGCCACACCGTCTTCTATATAGCCACTGACCTTATCCCGCGCCTGCCCTGTCACCAGCGGCCCCATATCCAGCCCGCAGGAGGTGCCCGCACCGATCTTCAGCGCCTTGACCTGCGGCACCAGCTTGGCGATCAATGCATCCGCCACCTGGTCACCCACGCACACGGCCACCGAGATCGCCATGCAACGTTCACCGCACGAACCATAGGCCGCCCCCATCAAGGCACTGACCGCATTATCCAGGTCCGCATCCGGCATCAGCACCGCATGGTTCTTCGCCCCGCCCAGTGCCTGCACGCGTTTGCCACGTTTGGTCGCTTCGGCATAGATGTACTCGGCAATCGGTGTCGAGCCGACGAAGCTCAGCGCCTTGACTTCCGGCGCCTCGATCAACGCATCCACCGCGCCCTTGTCACCGTGCACCACGCTCAGCACACCTTTAGGCAGGCCAGCCTCCTGCAACAGTTGCGCGATCAGCAACGTCGAGCTTGGATCACGCTCCGACGGCTTGAGGATGAAGCAGTTGCCGCAAACGATCGCCAGCGGATACATCCACAGTGGCACCATCGCCGGGAAGTTGAACGGTGTAATGCCTGCCACCACGCCCAACGGCTGGAAATCCGACCAGGCATCAATGTTCGGCCCGACATTGCGGCTGTACTCGCCCTTGAGAATCTCCGGCGCCGAGCACGCGTACTCCACGTTCTCGATCCCACGCTTCAACTCACCGGCGGCGTCTTCCAGCGTCTTGCCATGCTCTTCGCTGATCAACTGCGAGATACGTGCTTCGTTCTGCTCCAGCAATTGCTTGAAACGAAACATCACCTGGGCACGCTTGGCCGCTGGCGTATTCCTCCAGGCCGGAAATGCTGCCTTGGCCGAATCGATTGCGCTCTGAATAGTCTCGCGGCTGGCCAACGGCACCTGGTGAATCACCTGGCCAGTGGACGGGTTGTACACATCGGCAGTGCGACCGGTCTCGCTGACCAACTGGCCATTGATCAAATGCTGGATAAGGCTCATGCAGGGCTCCTGAAAAGTTGTTCTATATAGAAGGAGAAATCAGTCGATCTTGTTCAGCACTTCGCCGACCGCATCAAACAGACGATCCAGGTCCTGCGGCTTGCTGTTGAAGGTTGGCCCAAACTGCAGGGTGTCCCCACCAAAGCGCACGTAGAAGCCGGCTTTCCACAAAGCCATGCCGGCCTCGAATGGACGCACGATCGCATCACCATCACGCGGGGCAATCTGGATCGCACCGGCCAGGCCATAGTTACGAATGTCGATTACGTTCTTGCTGCCCTTCAAGCCGTGCAGCGCATTCTCAAAGTGTGGCGCGACTTCAGCCACGCTCTGCACCAGGTTTTCCTTCTGCAGCAGATCCAGTGCCGCCAAGCCAGCGGCACAGGCCACCGGGTGCGCCGAATAGGTGTAGCCGTGGGGGAACTCCACTGCGTACTCCGGCGTCGCCTGGTTCATGAAGGTCTGGTAGATCTCGCTGCTGGCAATCACTGCGCCCATCGGGATCGCGCCGTTGGTGACTTGCTTGGCGATGCACATCAAGTCCGGGGTCACGCCGAAGCTGTCCGCACCGAACATCGAGCCGGTACGACCAAAACCGGTGATCACTTCATCGAACACCAACAGGATGTTGTGCTGGTCGCAGATTTCACGCAGGCGCTTGAGATAACCCTGTGGCGGCACCAGCACGCCAGCGGAACCGGCCATCGGCTCGACAAACACTGCCGCGATGTTCGACGCGTCATGCAATTCGATCAGCTTGAGCAGCTCATCGGCCAAGGCGATACCGCCCTGCTCCGGCATGCCGCGGGAAAAGGCATTGCTGGCCAGCAAGGTGTGAGGCAGATGGTCGACATCCATCATCGCCTGGCCAAACAGCTTACGGTTGCCGTTGACGCCGCCCAGGCTGGTACCGGCGATGTTCACACCGTGATAACCACGGGCACGCCCAATCATCTTGGTCTTGGTCGCCTGGCCTTTCAGGCGCCAATAGGCGCGCACCATTTTCACCGCCGTGTCGGCGCACTCGGAGCCGGAGTCAGTGAAGAACACGTGGTTCAGGTTGCCTGGGGTCAGGTCGGTGATCTTTTCCGCCAATTGGAAGGACAACGGATGACCGTATTGAAAGCCCGGCGAGTAATCCAGGGTACCCAGTTGCTTGGCGACGGCTTCCTGGATCTCCTTGCGCGTATGCCCGGCGCCGCAGGTCCACAGCCCCGACAACGAATCGTAAACCTTGCGCCCCTTGTCATCGGTCAACCAGCTGCCTTCGGCGGCCACGATCAGGCGCGGGTCGCGCTGGAAGTTACGGTTGGCGGTGTAAGGCATCCAGTGCGCGTCCAACTTCAGTTGGCTGGCCAGGGACGATGGGGCGTTTTCGGGCATGTTCATCAGCAAAACCTCGCAGGGCAACAGGCAGCGTCGGGATTGAAAAAGCGTTGTTGCAGCTAAATTGCCACGGGGATAAAGTCGGTGAAATTCAACTCTTCTAACCTTCAGTCAGGGATTCACTAAACTATGAGCAGTCGCCGACCCGATCCCCTGGCTCAAGTCAGTGACTTCGATATTCGCCTGCTGCGTATCTTCCGCAGCGTGGTGGAATGCGGTGGCTTCTCGGCGGCGGAAACCGTGCTGGGCATCGGGCGCTCGGCCATCAGCCAGCAAATGAGCGACCTGGAGCAACGCCTCGGGTTAAGGCTGTGCCAACGCGGGCGCGCCGGTTTCTCCCTGACCGAAGAAGGCCGCGAGGTCTACCAATCGGCCCTGCAACTGTTAAGTGCCCTGGAAAGCTTTCGCACCGAGGTCAACGGCCTGCACCAGCATTTGCGCGGCGAGTTGATCATTGGCCTCACCGACAACCTGGTCACCCTGCCCCACATGCGCATCACTCACGCCCTGGCGCAGTTGAAGGAGCGCGGTCCGGACGTGCAAATCCAGATCCGCATGATCGCGCCCAATGAAGTGGAACAAGGCGTACTCGACGGGCGCCTGCATGTCGGTGTGGTGCCCCAGGCCAGTGCATTGTCCGGCCTGGAATACCAACCGCTGTACAGCGAACGCTCACTGCTCTACTGCGCGGTTGGCCATCCCCTGTTTTATGCCGACGACAAGCAACTGGACGACGAACGTATCAACACCCAGGACGCCATCGCCCCCACCTTTCGCCTGCCCGCCGAGATCCAGGCCCACTACCAGGCACTCAATTGCACTGCCAGCGCTTCGGACCGCGAAGGCATGGCGTTCCTGATCCTGACCGGCCGCTATATCGGCTACCTGCCCGACCACTACGCCAGCCTCTGGGTGCAACAAGGCCGACTACGCGCGTTGAAATCGGCTACACGCTTTTACGATTTGAGCCTGGCTTCGGTCACGCGCAAAGGCCGTCGCCCCCATTTGGTGCTGGAAAGCTTCCTGGAAAGTCTGGCGGCAACACGGTAATTCGGGCTCCACACAAAAAGCTGAGCAACTGGACAGCTTTTTGCAAGGGCACTGGGACCTAGAACCGTCCGCCTCGAGTTTGCCCGCCATGCCACCAGAATCTTCCAGCCCCAGTGACCTGATCTACGGCCTCAATGACCGCCCAAAACCCTTAGCGGCGATATTGGCCGCCCTGCAACATGTACTGGCGGCCTTCGTCGGTATCATCACTCCGCCGCTGATCATCGGCTCCACCCTGGGCCTCACCGCCCACCTGCCCTACCTGATCAGCATGGCGCTGATGGTGTCCGGTGTCGGCACATTCATCCAGGCACGCAGGCCATTTGGCATCGGCGCCGGCATGATCTGCCTGCAAGGCACCAGCTTTGCGTTTCTGGGCGCGGTGTTGTCGGCCGGGTTCCTCGTGAAGCAACGCGGCGGTAGCCCGGAAGACATCATGGCGATGATCTTCGGTGTGTGCTTTTTCGGCGCAGCCGTCCAGATCGTACTGAGCCGATTTATCGGTCAATTGCGTCGAGTAATCACGCCGCTGGTCACCGGGATTGTCATCACCCTGATCGGCATCAGCCTGATCAAGGTTGGGATCACCGACCTGGGCGGCGGCTTCAACGCCCCCGATTTCGGCGCGCCCACCAACCTGGCGCTGGGCCTGTTCGTGGTATTGACCATTATCCTGCTCAACCGCTCGAATACCCCATGGGTGCGCCTCTCGGCGATCATCATCGGCCTGGCCCTTGGCAGCATAGCCGCCTGGTTCAGCGGCAAGCTGGTGCCCCAAGCCCTGCCCGACCTGCCCTTGATCAGCGTGCCGATGCCGTTCCGTTTCGGTTTCAACTTCGACTGGAGCGCCTTCCTGCCGATCGCGCTGATTTATCTGATCAGCAGCATCGAAACCGTGGGCGACCTTACCGCCAATTGCATGATCGCCCGCCAGCCCATCAGCGGGCCTTCCTATATAGGCCGGCTCAAAGGTGGCGTGCTGGGGGACGGCGTCAGTTGCATGATCGCCGCGACGTTCAGTGCGTTCCCCAACACGACCTTCGCCCAGAACAATGGCGTGATCCAACTCACCGGCGTCGCCAGCCGTTACGTTGGCTTATACATCGGTGTCGTGTTGTTTTGCCTCGGCCTGTTTCCGCTGATCGGCGCGGTACTGCAGCAGATCCCCAAGCCGGTATTGGGTGGTGCAACCCTGGTGATGTTTGGCAGCGTGGCAGCGGCCGGCGTGCGCATCCTGGCGCAGGCACCGCTGGACCGACGCAGCATGCTGATCATCGCCACCTCCTTTGGCGTGGGCCTGGGCATTGCCGCCCAACCCAACCTGCTGCACTTGATGCCAACCCTGGTGCAAAACCTGTTCGACTCGGCCATCACCAGCGGCGGGCTGACGGCCATCGTGTTGTGCCTGCTGCTGCCGGAAGCCAAGGCGGGCACCGCTGCCGCAAACCACGGGCCAGAAAGCGACACTCTGGAACCGCTTTGACGCTTTTATTGCATCAGGACTTGTCTGAGGCTTGAGGGTGGGTTATCTGTGCACACGTCGTCTCTATCGATCAGCACGGAAACCTCCATGAGCCTCGAAGTTCCTGCCCACAGCAACCCCGCCGGGAAGCCCGCCAGCCGTATTCGGCAAAAGAACGAACAAGCGATTCTTCAAGCGGCTGAAGATGAATTCGCGCGCCATGGCTACAAGGGCACCAGCATGAACACCATTGCTGCCAGTGCCGGGTTGCCGAAAGCCAACTTGCACTACTACTTCACCAACAAGCTGGGCCTGTATATCGCGGTGCTCAGCAATATCCTCGAACTGTGGGACAGCACCTTCAACGCGCTGACCGCCGAGGACGACCCTGCGGTGGCACTCACGCGCTACATCCGCACCAAGATGGAATTCTCGCGGCGCCAGCCGCAGGCCTCACGCATCTTCGCCATGGAGATCATCAGCGGCGGCGAATGCCTGACCGAATATTTCAGCCAGGACTACCGCGCCTGGTTCAGCGGCCGGGCCGCGGTATTCCAGGCCTGGATCGACGCCGGCAAGATGGACCCCATCGACCCCGTGCACCTGATCTTCCTGCTGTGGGGCAGCACCCAGCACTACGCCGACTTCGCCACCCAGATCTGCCGCGTCACCGGTCGCACCAAACTGACCAAGCAGGATATGGAAGACGCCGGCACCAACCTGATCCACATCATTCTCAAAGGCTGTGGCATCAAGCCTGCCTTCTAGACGACGAAACTTATGCCTTTCACGCTTACCGGCCTTTGCGAATTTCGTGAAGAAATACGCAAAAGCCGCTTCATCACACTCGCAGCACCGATCACCAGCCCACAAGAAGCCCAAGGGTTTATCGAGCAGCACAGCGACCTGAACGCCACACACAACTGCTGGGCCTGGAAGCTGGCCGATCAGTACCGCAGCAACGACGACGGCGAACCCGGCGGTACGGCGGGCCGGCCGATCCTGGCGGCGATTGAAGCCCAAGGTTTTGATCAGGTCGTGGTGCTGGTGATTCGTTGGTATGGCGGCATCCAGTTGGGCACTGGTGGATTGGCCCGTGCCTACGGCGGCGGCGCGAATAAATGCCTGCAAACGGCCGAACGTATTGAATTGATCAGCCGGGTACCGCTCAGTTGCGCCTGCGGATTCTCCGAACTGAACCTGGTCAAGCTGCGCGTCGCCGAACTCGGCGGCTTGGTCGTGGAGGAAACCTTCACCGCCAATGGCGTGGAATTACAACTGGCCCTGGGCGAACTGCAGATCGAGACCCTGCAAATCCAGCTCGCCGACTTAAGCCGTGGGCGCATCCTGCTGCAACGCTGAAACTGCCCACATCTACTGTGCACCTGCCTGTGGATAAGCTGAGCACATTCGTCTGTAACCCCTCTGTCACAAGGGTTTGCGGGCATTGATCAGTTTTTGTTCAAGCTAGCCGGTCCAAGCCAATCTCACTCCAAAACAGTCAGTTAGGCTGCTTATGGCCTTTAGAACAAAGGAGCGCAGCGCTTATATCCACAGCCGTGGCTTGCGCACAATAACTGTGGAGCAAGCTGTGGATAACCCGTGCAAGAGTACACAGGTCGCACGCCGTGCAATGCTCGGCGCAAACTGTACGTTTTTTGATCAGCAAGGCCCGCTCCTTTTTTTCGACGCCTGCGGTAAGGTGGTGCGCTGAATTCCCTGAATCGCGTCTGAAAAGGAAGCTCTTCATGTCTACGCCAAAAACCGCACTGATCATCGGCGCCTCTCGCGGGCTGGGTCTTGGCCTGGTCCAGCAACTGCTCCAGGACGGCTGGGACGTGACCGCCACCGTGCGTGACCCGAACAAGGCCGATGCACTGAAAGCCGTTGGCCCGGTTGAGATCGAGAAACTCGACATGGACGATCAGCAAGCCGTGATTGCCCTGAGCCAGCGCCTCAAGGACCGCACCTTCGACCTGCTGTTCGTCAACGCCGGCGTCAAGGGCCCCGCCAACCAGGAGCCCGGCCACGCCACCCTGGCGGAAGTCGGCCAGCTGTTTTTCACCAACGCCGTGGCGCCGATCAACCTGGCCCAGCGCTTTGTCGGACAGATCCGCAAGGACAGTGGCGTGCTGGCCTTCATGAGTTCGGTGCTGGGCAGCGTCACCATTCCCGATGGTTCAGACCTGGCGTTGTACAAAGCCAGCAAGGCCGCACTCAACTCGATGACCAACAGCTTTATCACCCAACTCGGCGATCAAAAATTGACCGTGCTGTCCCTGCACCCAGGCTGGGTAAAAACCGACATGGGCGGCGAAAACGCGCACATCGATGTCGCCACCAGCGTACGTGGCCTGGTCGATCAGGTGAATGCCTACACCGGCAAAGGCGGCCATCACTTTGTGGACTACCGGGGCCACACCATTCCTTGGTAAGCCGCGATCAAAGGTGGGAGCGCGCTGGCTCGCGATGAACTCGAAAGCCGCGCTTTCCTACAGCTAGACCAGATCCAGAACTACACGTAATCTACCCACCTCGCCCTCCCCGGCGACCCTGGATCAGCAGACAGGGCAACACTGAGCTGGCAAACCTGAACCCATCATTCAGAGGAGCCGGCCAATGCCTGCGACCCGTACCTGGTTAAAAAACCCCCGCGCGATTTTCACTGCCAATGGCCTCGATGCCCGTGGCGGCCTGGTGCTGCAAGACGGTGTGATCACCGAAGTGCTGGGCATAGGGCAAGCACCTGCGCAGCCCTGTGCACAAGTATTCGATGCCCGCGAGCATGTGGTTCTTCCAGGGTTGATCAACACCCATCATCACTTCTATCAAACCCTGACCCGTGCCTGGGCGCCGGTGGTCAACCAGCCGCTGTTTCCATGGCTGAAGACCTTGTATCCGGTATGGGCGCGACTGACCCCGGAAAAGCTCGCCCTCGCGTCCAAAGTTGCGCTGGCGGAGTTACTGCTTTCAGGCTGCACCACGGCGGCTGACCACCACTACCTGTTCCCCGACGGCCTGGAAAATGCCATCGACGTGCAAGTCGAAACGGTGCGCGAACTGGGTATGCGCGCCATGCTCACCCGCGGTTCCATGAGCCTGGGCGAAGCCGACGGTGGCCTGCCGCCGCAACAGACGGTGCAAGAAGGCTCTGTCATCCTGGACGACAGCCAACGCCTGATCCGCCAGTACCACGAACGCGGCGAGGGCGCGCAGATCCAGATCGCCCTCGCGCCCTGCTCACCGTTTTCCGTCACCCCGGAAATCATGCGCGCCAGCGCCGAACTGGCCGAGAGCCTCGATGTACGCCTGCACACTCACCTGGCGGAAACCCTCGACGAGGAAGATTTCTGCCTGCAGCGCTTCGGCCTGCGCACCGTGGATTACCTCGACAGCGTCGGCTGGCTCGGGCCGCGCACGTGGCTGGCACATGGCATTCATTTCAACCCGGACGAAATCGCGCGCCTGGGTGCCGCCGGCACCGGGGTCTGCCACTGCCCAAGTTCGAACATGCGCCTGGCTTCCGGTATTTGCCCGACCCTCGACCTGCTCGCGGTCGGCGTGCCCATCGGCCTGGGCGTGGACGGCTCGGCCTCCAACGATGCCTCGAACATGATCCTCGAAACTCGCCAGGCGCTGTACATCCAGCGCCTGCGATACGGCGCGCAAAAAATCACACCCGAGGGCGTGCTGGGCTGGGCAACCAAAGGGTCGGCACACCTGCTGGGCCGTACGGACATCGGTGAATTGGCCGTGGGCAAACAGGCCGACCTCGCGCTGTTCAAACTGGATGAGCTGCGCTTCTCCGGCAGCCACGATCCGATTTCAGCGCTGCTGTTGTGCGGCGCCGACCGCGCGGACCGGGTAATGATCGCCGGCAAATGGCGGGTGATCGACGGACAGGTCGAAGGCCTGGACCTGAAAGGCTTGATCGCCGATCACAGCCAGGCGGCGCGGCGGCTAATCGCCGGAACCTAAGTCAAACACGGGTCAGAATGTGGGAGGGAGCTTGCTCCCGATGGTGGTGTTTCAGTCGGCACATGTACTGGCTGATCCACCGCTATCGGGAGCAAGCTCCCTCCCACATTGGGTGCTTACAAGCCCAACATCGACAACATGATAAACGTCGCAAACAACACAAAATGGGTCATCCCTTCGATGGCGTTGGTTTCGCCATCGTTGAGGTTGATCGCGCTGACGATCAGCGTGATCAGCACCATCACCGTTTGCACCGGCGTCATCGCCATCTGGAACGGCTGCCCGGTGTAGAGCGCCATGGCCTCCATCACGGGCACCGTCAGGATCACCGTCGACAACGATGCCCCCAGCGCAATATTCACCACCGACTGCATGCGGTTGGCCAACGCGGCCCGCAACGCCGTCAGAATTTCCGGTGCCGCCGAGATAGCGGCGACCACGATCGCCGTGACCACCGGCGGAGCGCCCGTGCCTTCCAGGCCGAGGTCGAGCGTCTTGGACATCACCTCGGCCAGCGCACCGATCACAATCACGCCAAACACCAGGGTGCCGATGGAGAACGCCAGGTTCACCGGCGGCGCCTCTTCCTCCGGCAATTGCTTGCGACGCTTTTCCGGGTAGCTGTAGCTGAAGAAGTAACTGTGCGGGCCCACCTGCATGCGCAGGAACAAGGTGTACAGTACCACCATCGCGCCGATGGTGAATGCAGAGTAAATTTTCCAGTCCGCCTCAGGGATAAACTCCGGCACCACCATCGACACGCCCATGGCAGTGAGGATCATCACGCTGTAGGTCCGCGCCGAATCATCGTTGTAGGACTGTTCGCCGTGCTTGATCCCGCCCATCAGCGCGGCCAGGCCGAGGATGCCGTTGATGTCGAGCATCACCGCCGAATAGATGGTGTCGCGCACCAGCGTGGGAGACGGTTCGTTACTCATCATGATCGCCAGGATCACCACTTCCACCAGCACGGCGGCCAGGGTCAGGATCATGGTGCCGTAGGGGTCGCCCACCTTTTCCGCCAGTTGCTCGGCATGGTGGGCAACACGCATGGAGGCGACCACGATAAAGCCGATCAGCACCAGGCCGGCCAGCAGCGCGACCATTTGCCCGCTGTGGAGCATCCAGTGCTCCAGCGGATAGGCGGCGATGGCGGCAATCAGCGCCAGCAGCATGAATTTTTCTTGCTTGAGGGATGTGAGCATTCCGGGCCTTTTAGTGCGGCAGATCAGTCATTGATGGGGTACAGACTGCGCCAAGCCGCTAACGTTTCGTTACACCTTAGTTCACGTCGCCCTTGCGTGAATCAAACCAATACTCTCCTGCTGGTCAGGTTTTGCCGATTATTTCAGCCATGGCCTGTAGAATGCCGCCATTGCACCTGATGAGATTTTAGAAATGTACGATTGGCTCAACGCCCTGCCCAAGGCTGAATTGCACCTGCACCTGGAAGGCTCGCTGGAGCCGGAGTTGCTGTTCGCCCTGGCCGAACGCAACAAGATTGCGCTGCCGTGGAACGACGTCGAAACCCTGCGCAAGGCCTATGCCTTCAACAATCTGCAAGAGTTTCTCGACCTGTATTACAAGGGCGCCGACGTGTTGCGCACGTCCCAGGATTTCTACGACCTGACCTGGGCCTACCTGCTGCGTTGCAAGGCGCAGAACGTGATTCACACCGAACCTTTCTTCGACCCGCAGACCCATACCGACCGTGGTGTGCCGTTCGAAGTGGTGCTCAACGGCATCGCCGCGGCGCTTAAAGATGGCGAGCAACAATTGGGCATCACCAGTGGTTTGATCCTCAGCTTCCTGCGCCACTTGAGCGAAGCCGAAGCCGAGAAAACCCTCGACCAGGCCCTGCCGTTCCGCGATGCGTTCGTGGCCGTCGGCCTGGACAGTTCGGAAATGGGCCACCCGCCGAGCAAGTTCCAGCGCGTGTTCGACCGCGCTCGCCACGAAGGCTTCCTCACGGTGGCCCACGCCGGCGAAGAAGGCCCGCCGGAGTACATCTGGGAAGCCATCGACTTGCTGAAAATCCAGCGCATCGACCATGGCGTGCGCGCCATCGAAGACGAACGCCTGATGCAGCGCATCATCGACGAGCAGATCCCGCTGACCGTATGCCCGCTGTCCAACACCAAGCTCTGCGTGTTCGACGACATGGCCCAGCACAACATCCTCGAGATGCTCGAACGTGGCGTGAAGGTGACGGTGAACTCGGACGACCCGGCGTACTTCGGCGGCTATGTCACCGAGAACTTCCACGCGCTGTACACCTCCCTGGGCATGACCCAGGACCAGGCCAAACGCCTGGCGCAAAACAGCCTGGATGCGCGGCTGGTCAAACCGTAACCCGCACTCACTGGATGAATGCAGGCTGGATGTGGGAGGGGCACCGCTCCTCCCACAGTGGTTGCGTGTTGCGCTTTAGATTTCGGCGAGTTCCTCAAGCGTCTTGCCCTTCGTTTCCATCCCGAACACCCATACCACCAGCGCGGCCACCGCAAAACACAGCGCCCCCAAGGCAAACACCCCGCCCTGGCCGGTGATCGGGAATACCAACCCCGTCACCAACGGCCCCAGCAACGACCCGACCCGGCCAATTGCCGATGCAAACCCGGAGCCCGTCGCGCGCGCCGAGGTGGGATACAGTTCCGGCGTGTAGGTGTACAACACCGCCCACATGCCAAACAGGAAGAACTGCATCAACAGTCCTGACGTAATCAGCAGGCCAACGTTGCCGCCAAACACTGCGCTCTGCCCATACAGGAACGCCATCACCCCGCCGCCCAGCAACGTCACGACGCACACCGGCTTGCGCCCCCAACGCTCCACCAGCCAAGCCGCCATCAAGAAGCCGGGGATCCCGCCCAGGGAAATGATCACGGTGTAGTACACCGACTGGGTCACGGCAAAACCCGACTGCTGCAACAGCGCACTCAACCACGAGGTCAACCCGTAGAAGCCGAGCAAGGCAAAGAACCACACGCTCCAGATCATCATCGTGCGTTGGCGGTACTGCGCCGACCACAATTGCTGAAACGCCGAGAAAAAATTCCCCGGCGCGCTCTCCACCCGTGGCAGGCGGATGGGCTGCGGCAAGTCAGCACGGCCCAGGGAGTCACGCACCTTTTGCTCGATGCCCAACAGCACCTTGTCTGCCGCCTCAGTTCGCCCGGCCTGCTCCAGCCAGCGCGGTGACTCCGGGATAAAAAACCGGATCGCCAACACGAAGACCGCCGGCACGGCCAGCACCAGGAAGATGTCGCGCCAGCCAATCACCGGCAACAAGAAATAACTCAGCACGCCCGCCGCCACAAAGCCCAACGGCCAGAACCCATCCATCAAGGCGATATAGCGCCCGCGCCGTTTGGCCGGAATCAGCTCCGAGAGCATCGACTGCGCGATGGGAAACTCCATGCCCATGCCTATGCCCAGCAGGATGCGAAACAACGTCAGCGTCTCCACCGTCTGCGCGGTGGAACACAGGTAGCTGGCAATGCCCCACAACACGATGCTCCACTGGAATACCGGCTTGCGCCCGAAACGATCCGCAAGCATCCCGGACAACGAAGCGCCCACCACCATGCCGAAGAAACTCGAACTGGCGAGCAAGCCGGCCTGTGCCGTGCTCAGGCCGAACTCGGCTTTGATCGAGCCTAGAAGGAAAGTCATCATCGCCAGGTCCATGGAGTCGAAGAAAAACGCCAGGGCGATGATGATAAAGATGACTCGGTGGTAGCCACTGATGGGCAACCGTTCCAATCGCTCTGCCGCGCTATAGCCTTGCTTACCCATACCGCACCCCCTGTGTGGAAATCCCCTCAGCGAGTGTGCGGCATCGTTTTTCCCGATTATTGCTGGATGCGACCTGACCGAAACTCTGAACGACCCTGCTACCGCGCAAACCGAAACTAGTGCCCATGGGAGGCAGCCAAACGGGTGATTTCCACCAAGCCGGTATCGCTCACCAGCAACGTCAGGGAATCATTGAGCGCGTTGATCCAGTTCGACTGCATGAACAGTTGCAACAGCCCCGCCCCCAACGCGCCCCCAAGGTGGGGTTGCTGCTGGCTCCAGTCGAAACAGTCGCAGACCAGCGGAGACGCCAAGGCCTGGGTGAAAATGCCCAGGCCCGCCAGGTGCTGCGCGCCTTTAACGGTCACCTCGATACGCTGCTCGTGACGCTCGATCCACCCTGCCGCCAGCATCCGTTGATACAACGCCGCCGCCAGTTCACCGCCCAGGTGGCCATGGCACAACCGTGCGCGGCGCAACAGCGGTGGCGCCACCAGTGCCACCGGTAATGCATTCGGCGTAGTACGCACCGCACTGGCCATGGTGGTACTGGCCAGGGCATCGATGGCGGTGGTGACATCGGCGGCGGCCACGCGAAACAGCCGTTTGCCGCGACGCGCCTCGACCCGCAGCAAGCCGCTGCCGGCCAGGCGCGCCAGGTGCGCATTGGCCGACGCCGGTGACAGCCCGGCGAGTGTCGCCAACTCATCCGCAGACTTGGTCGATCCGTCCATCAACGCCCAGAGCATTGCGGTGCGTTTGGGCTCGGCGAGCAAGCTGGCGATCTGGCTGATGCAAGGTGCCTGTTCCATCGTTTCACTCCCTGTTAAATCATATGTCTGCTGCGGTTGGCGCCAAAGTATAGGTGCGCAAACAGCCGGTTCCGCGGCGTCCGACAGCTCAGAACAGGACAGGACCTGAGTGAAGTTTCCTGCTTTGCTGGAGGCAATTACCCAGAGGTCAATAGCTCCAACCTTTGTGCTGTCAATTTCGCACAGCGGGACACGAGCATTTCCCGCAGCAGGTTGATGGGCTTGCTCAACTGCGCGCGGTGCGCGCACAGCAGATTGAGCGGCGTACGTTCGCCGCGCAGCTCCGGCAGGATCACGCGCAAGCGCCCAGCCAGTACATCGGTGCTCACATCCAGCCAGGACTTGTAGGCAATGCCTACACCCGCCACCGCCCAACGTCGCACCACATCAGCGTCATCACTGAAGCGGTCACCGCTGACCGTCAGGCTGACTTCGCGTTTGCCGTCGTGGAAACTCCAATGGTCATGGACGCGACTGCCGAGCATGTACAACAGGCAATTGTGCTGGGCCAGTTGCTCCAGGTGACGCGGCGCCCCCATCCGCGCGAGGTAGCTGGGCGCAGCACACAACACACGCAGATTGTCCGGTGCGACAGGCAACGCGATCAGGCTGGAGTCCTCCGGCTCGCCGTAGCGCAGGGCGATGTCCACCGGTTGACGGAACAGGTCGGCGATCCGATCGCCCAGCAACAGGCGCACCGTCAACTGCGGGTACTCACGCTGGAACTCGTCGAGCCACGGCAACAGCTGGTTGCGACCAAAATCCGACGGGGCTGACAGCTGCAACACTCCGCTGACATGGTCCTGGCCGCTGGCGAGCAAGCGGCGCCCCTCATCCAACGCCCCCAGCGCCGCACGTGCATATTCCAGGAAACCTTCCCCTTCGGCGGTCAGGCGCAGGCTGCGGGTGGAGCGCGCCAGCAACCGCGCGCCCAGTTGTTGTTCAATTCGCTTCAAGGCGGCACTGGCCACCGCGGGCGACAGGTCCATGACCCGCGCCGCCGCCGACAAACTGCCCAAGTCCGCCGCCCGAACAAACAACTGCAAATCATCGAAACGCAGCATTCAACCCATCCATTATCAAAATATTATTGAAACAGACTGCTGTTTTAGCCGCTTTTATCTTCGCCTGAAATAGCCAATGATCGATGCATCTCATTCATCCCGTGTCAGGAGTCGAATATGTCCGCTGCCTTTAACGTCATCGCCACGCTGATCGCCAAACCCGGCCAACAAGACACCCTGGAACCCCTGCTGCGCGGCCTGTTGGAACCGACCCGCCTGGAAGCCGGGTGCGAGCAGTACGACCTGCATCAGGACCTGCAACACCCCGAGACCTTCTACATGCTCGAACGCTGGAGCAACGATGCAGCGCTCGCCGCCCACGACCAAAGCGCCCATATCCAGAGCTTCCGCGCCAAGGCCGCTGATGTGCTCGAGCACTTCGAACTCAAGCGCCTGAAATTTCTCGCCTGATCACTCTGCTTTTTTTGTAGGAGCGAGCGTGCTCGCGAAAATCGTAAACGATGACGCAGCGCTTCTGGTTCAGCACGGCGCCTATGCGTTTTCCCCGAGCAGGCTCACTCCTACAGTCAATCCCCAACTTCTGGAGCCCCCCATGAAAGCCATTGCCTACTACGCCTCACTGCCAATCAACGACCCCAAGTCCCTGCAAGACATCGAGCTGCCGGCGCCCATCGCCGGCCCGCGCGAGCTGCTGGTGGAGGTCAAAGCCATCTCGGTCAACCCGGTGGACACCAAGGTGCGCCAGAACGTCGCCCCGGAAAACGGCGCCGCCAAAGTGCTCGGTTGGGACGTGGCCGGCGTGGTCAAGGCGGTCGGCAGCGACGTGACGCTGTTCAAGGCCGGCGACAAGGTGTTCTACGCCGGCTCCCTGGTTCGCCCGGGCGGCAACAGCGAGCTGCACACCGTGGACGAGCGCATCGTCGGCCATATGCCCAAGAGCCTGGGTTATGCCGAGGCTGCTGCGCTGCCGCTGACCGCCATCACCGCCTGGGAACTGTTGTTCGAACGCCTGCAAGTGCGTGAAGGTAAAGAAGACGAAGGCCAGAGCCTGCTGATCGTCGGCGCGGCCGGCGGCGTAGGTTCGATCCTGACTCAGTTGGCCAGCCAGCTCACCGCATTGAAAGTCATCGGCACCGCGTCACGCCCGCAAACCCAAGCGTGGACCAAGGCCCTCGGCGCCGACCTGGTGATCGACCATAGCCAACCCCTGAGCGAAGCGCTGGAAGCCGCCGGCCACCCGCAAGTCACCCACGTCGCCAGCCTGACCCAGACCGACCATCACCTGGATCAACTGGTGGAAGCCTTGCAGCCCCAGGGCAAGCTGGCACTGATCGACGACCCCAAGGCGCTGGACGTGAGCAAGCTCAAGCGCAAGAGCCTGTCGCTGCACTGGGAATTCATGTACACCCGCTCGATGTTCGAGACGCCGGACATGATCGAGCAGCACAACCTGCTCAACCGCGTGGCCGCGCTGATCGATGACGGCACCCTGAAAACCACGGTGGGCGAGCACTTCGGTGTGATCAATGCCGAGAACCTGCGCCGCGCCCATGCGCTGCTGGAAAGCGGCAAGGCCAAGGGCAAGATCGTGCTGGAAGGGTTCTAAGACCGGTCTGTCGGTGTCGCCCGTTCTTCCTGCGAGGAACGGACGACACCGCTAGTCAGAGAGTTGACTTTTGTCATATTTGTGAACGTGTTCGGGTTTATATTGGCCGCCTTTGCCACGATTCTTTTACGTGAGGAAGTCAGCAATGAAGATCCTGATAAAAGCGTTAGCAAAATCCCCGGGCAATAAATGGCAGGTCCGTCTCGACGGCGACGCTTTCACCTTCCGCAGTGAAGCCGAGGCCCGCGCCTTTGCCGACACCCTGCAAGCCCGCATCCAGGCCCCCCATCGCTTTCCGCTCGGCCAGCAACGCTCCGCCGCTGGCTGATCCGTACCTCAGTCCTGCGCCTGCACGGCCCTGGCCCGTTGCAGGCGCTGGGTCGACATCGCAATCGTCACGGCCAATACACCGCACAAGCTGATGACCATGGCCATCGGCATTGCCGTGCCGTCATGCAGCACGCCCACCAACGAAGCGGCACCCGCTGCCACACCGAACTGAATGCAGCCGAGCAACGCCGAGGCGCTCCCCGCCCGAGCGCCCTGCCCGCTCATCGCACACGCCGAGGTGTTGGGCAAAATACAGCCCAGGCTAGCGATGCAGATAAACAGCGGCACCAGCAATGGCCACAAGGCCTGCGTACGCAACGCGGCAATACCGAGCAAGGTCAACGCGGCCAGGACGTAGACCCACACCGTGCGCGACAACAAAAACGCCGGGCCGCGCTTGGCCAGCAAGCGCGCGTTAACCTGGGCAACCAGGATGAAGCCCGCGGCGTTGGAGCCGAACAGCCAGCCGTAATGCTCGGCAGGCACGCCATAGAGTTTGATGAATACGAACGGCGATCCGGCGATATAGGCAAACATGCCGGCAATCGAAATCCCCCCGGTCAACGCGTAACCCAGGTAAACCGGGTCTGACAGCAGCGCGCCATAACGGCGCAGCGACCCGGACAAAGGCTGGCGCGGCTGATGAGCCGGGAAGGTTTCCGGCAGGCCGAACGCCACAGCGATGGCCGCCATCACGCTGAACACCGACAGGGCCAGGAAAATCGACTGCCAACCCCACACCCCCACCATCACCCCACCCGCCAACGGCGCGAGAATCGGCGCCAGGCCGGTCACCAGCATCAATTGCGAATACACCTTGGCCGAGCCCACGGCATCACATTTATCGCTGACCACCGCTCGCGAAATCACCATGCCCGCACATCCGCCGAGGGCCTGCACGAAACGTGCGCCGATCAGCCATTCAAGGGAGGGTGCATAGGCACAGGCAAAGGATGCCAGGGTGAACAGGGTCACGCCGCTGAGCAACGGCACACGTCGGCCAAAGCGGTCCGCCAGCGGACCATAGATCAATTGACCGATCGCCAGCCCCCCGAAATACACCGCCAGGGTCAGCTGGATATGTTTTTCATCGGTGGCGAAAGCTGTGGCCATCGCCGGAAAACCGGGCAGGTAGAAATCGATCGCCAGCGGCGCAAAGGCGCTCAAGGCACCCAAAATCAGGATTATTCGCAGGTTCATCGGGCACCCAAGTGAGTCGGCAGCCCGACAGTCTAGCCGCGCTTGAGTGCCTTGAACATTACGTTAGCTCGCTAACTATCAGAAAATCAGGCGAGCGTGGCCGTGTAACCCTCTTCGCCGATCAGGCTGATGATCTGCTCGGCAGGCAGGCGGCTTTCAACCTCAACCTTCTTGGCCGCCAGATCGACCTTCACACTGGCCGCCGGGTCTTGACCCTGCACCGCCTGGGTCACCGCCCGAACGCAATGGCCGCAGGTCATTCCTTGAACGTTGAATATTTGCATGACATGACTCCTTGAATGAGGTTGGACCCAGTCTCAACCTTGCCACGATAGCAAGGTCAAGTTTTGAAAATATCAGCCGGGCTGGTATTCGGGCGCGGCCTCGGCCAAGCTTCACTTATCTTTGATGTGAACCACGGAGCATTCGCCATGCGCTGGTCGTTTTTTGCCCTTGCCGGCCTGATGAGCCTGTCTGCCGCTGCGCCCATGGCCAGTGCCGCCGAAGACTATGCAGTGCTGATCATTTCCCGCGAACGCCTGGAAGTACCGACCAACTGCGAGATCGGCCTGTACATCCAGGACCAGTTGGCCGGGCGCTTGTTTCAGGAACAGTCCACCTCATTCAACCTGCCCGCCGGCAATGTGTCGTTGCGCCTGAAGTTGCTGCCGGGCCAATCGCCCGGTTGCCTGCCTGGCCTGCTGGCGCCACCCGCGCAGAACATCACGCTGAAGGCCGGTGACGTGCGCAAGCTGCGCATCGCCCAAGGCCCCGAAGGCATGTACCTCAAGCCCGCGGCATTGGAGTATTAAAGGCGCTTGACCTTCCCCACAGGTCAAGGTTGATCCTAGGGGCAACGTCTTAGGAGGACTGCCCCATGAATGGATCCACCACGTTTGACCTGCCCATCGGTGGCATGACCTGCGCCAGCTGCGCTGGGCGTGTCGAGCGCGCGTTGGGCAAGGTGCCGGGAGTGCAACGTGTCAGCGTCAACCTGGCCAACGAGCGCGCTCATATCGAAGTACTCGGCCAGATGGACCCCGCCGTGTTGATCGCCGCCGTCGACAAGGCCGGCTACACCGCCTCCCTGCCGCAAACCGAAACCAAGACCGACGCCGATCAGGCCCAGCGCCTGCACCGCGAACGCTGGTCGCTGACGCTGGCTATTGTGCTGGCGTTGCCCCTGGTGGTGCCGATGCTGGTGCAACCCTTCGGCCTGCACTGGATGCTCCCGGCCTGGGTGCAGTTCGCCCTGGCCACGCCGGTGCAGTTCATCTTTGGTGCACGTTTTTATATCGCCGCGTGGAAAGCCGTGCGTGCCGGCGCCGGCAATATGGACCTGTTGGTGGCCATCGGCACCAGCGCCGGTTACGGCCTGAGCCTGTATGAGTGGCTCACTGCCCCGGCCGGCAGCATGCCCCATCTGTATTTCGAAGCCTCGGCGGTGGTGATCGCCCTGGTGCTGCTCGGCAAATACCTGGAAAGCCGCGCCAAACGCCAGACCGCCAGCGCCATCCGTGCGCTCGAAGCCCTGCGCCCGGAGCGGGCGATCCGGGTGCGTGAGGGCCAGGAAGAAGACGTCGCCATCAGCGCGCTGACCCTCAATGACCTGGTGCTGGTCAAACCCGGCGAACGCTTCCCGGTGGACGGTGAAGTGGTGGAGGGCCAGAGCCACGCCGATGAAGCCCTGATCAGCGGCGAAAGCCTGCCGGTGCCAAAACAACCGGGGGACAAGGTCACCGGCGGCGCCATCAACGGCGAAGGACGCTTGCTGGTACGTACCCTGGCCCTCGGCGCAGAGAGCGTACTGGCGCGGATCATCCGCCTGGTGGAGGACGCCCAGGCCGCCAAGGCTCCGATCCAGAAACTGGTGGATAAAGTCAGCCAGGTCTTCGTCCCGACCGTGCTGGTACTGGCGTTGATCACGCTGCTGGGCTGGTGGCTGTATGGCGCCTCACTGGAGACAGCGATCATCAATGCGGTCGCGGTGCTGGTGATCGCCTGCCCGTGCGCCCTGGGCCTGGCCACACCGACCGCGATCATGGCGGGCACCGGCGTCGCCGCGCGCCACGGCATCCTGATCAAGGACGCCGAAGCCTTGGAGCGTGCCCATGCCGTGAGCGCCGTGGTATTCGACAAGACCGGCACCCTCACCTCCGGTACGCCAAAAATCGCGCACCTGGCGGCGGTCGACGGCAACCAATCCCTGTTGCTGCAACAGGCCGGCGCCCTGCAACGCGGCAGCGAACACCCCCTGGCCAAGGCCGTGCTGGATGCGTGCAACGAGCAAGGCTTGAAGGTCGAGGATGTCAGCGCCAGCCAATCCCTGACCGGGCGCGGCATTGCCGGCACCCTCGACGGCCGGTTACTGGCCCTGGGCAACCGGCGCCTGCTGGAGGAAAGCGGTTTGGAGGCAGGCGACCTGGCCGCCTCCGCCAAGCATTGGGAAGCCGAAGGCCGTACCTTGTCCTGGTTGATCGAACAAGGCGCGCAACCGCGTGTACTGGGGCTCTTCGCCTTCGGTGACACCCTCAAGCCCGGCGCGCTGGAGGCGGTGACACAACTCAAGGCGCGACACATCAGCAGCCATTTGCTCACCGGCGACAATCGCGGCAGTGCCCAGGTGGTCGCCCAAGCGCTGGGCATCGACGATGTGCATGCCGAAGTGCTCCCCGCCGATAAAGCCGCCACCGTGGCCGAACTGAAGAAAACCGGCGTGGTGGCGATGGTCGGTGATGGCATCAACGACGCCCCGGCGCTGGCCGCCGCCGATATCGGTATCGCCATGGGGGGCGGCACCGACGTGGCCATGCACGCAGCCGGCATCACCCTGATGCGCGGCGATCCACGCCTGGTACCGGCCGCGCTGGAGATCAGCCGCAAGACCTACGCGAAAATCCGCCAGAACCTGTTCTGGGCCTTTGTGTATAACTTGATCGGCATTCCCCTGGCGGCGTTCGGTCTGCTCAACCCGGTATTGGCCGGCGCGGCGATGGCGCTGTCCAGCGTCAGCGTGGTAAGCAATGCCCTGCTGTTGAAAACCTGGAAACCCAAGGATCTGGAGGACCCGCACCCATGAGCATGAACATCGGCCAAGCGGCGCGCTCAAGTGGCTTGAGCGCGAAGATGATTCGCTACTACGAATCCATCGGCCTGCTGAAAGCCGCCCATCGCACCGACAGCGGCTACCGCGTGTACGGCCCCGACGAGTTGCACACCCTGGCGTTTATCAAGCGTTCGCGGGACCTGGGATTTTCCCTGGAGGAAGTCGGCAAGTTGCTGGC
The DNA here is from genome assembly GCF_029457515.1 of Pseudomonas sp. G11. Lineage (NCBI taxonomy): Bacteria > Pseudomonadati > Pseudomonadota > Gammaproteobacteria > Pseudomonadales > Pseudomonadaceae > Pseudomonas > Pseudomonas sp. G11. Next base: position 1,059,296 of record NZ_CP120377.1, on the reverse strand, counting down.
CCTGTGGCAAGACCGGCACCGGGCCAGCGCCGACGTGAAAGCCTTGGCGCGCCAGCATATCGAGGAGTTGAACCAGAAGATTCGCGAGCTGGGGCAACTGCGCGATACGTTGCAGGACCTGGTGGAGCACTGCCAGGGGGATCACCGGCCGGATTGTCCGATTCTCAAGGAGTTGGCGTCGGGCAGTTGCTGCGCCTGAAGGAGTAAAAGGTGTACACAAAACCAATGTGGGAGGGGGCTTGCCCCCGATAGCAGTGGACCAGTCAATACAAGTATCGACTGACACGGCGCCATCGGGGGCAAGCCCCCTCCCACATTTTTAGATCTCCAATTGCTTGAAGATCACTTCCTCACTTTTAGATCGACAACAGCGTGGGGATCACTGCATCCAAGGCGGCGGCGGAGGCTCTTCCGACGCTTTGCCTGGCGGTGCATCATCCGCCGCCCGAATCGCCTGGCGTCGCTCTTCATCCAGCCGTGCTGCTTCGATTTCGCGGATCACGCCGCCGATATCCGCCAGCTCTTCCGGTTCGTCGAACTCGCCGGTCAAGATGCTGGCCGGGTGCAAAGTGCCGGCTTCATACAACGCCCACATTTCCTTGGCGTACTTGGTCTTCTTCAACTCCGGCGCAAAACGCCCGAAGTAGGACGCCATGTTGCCCACATCCCGCTCCAGCATGTTGAACGCGTGGTTGTTGCCCGCCGCATCCACCGCCTGGGGCAGGTCGATGATCACCGGCCCCGTAGGTGTGAGCAGTACGTTGAACTCGGACAGGTCACCGTGCACCAGGCCGGTACACAGCATCAGCACGATCTGGGAAATCAGGAAGGCGTGGTATTCGCGCGCCTGGTCCGGCTCCAGCACCACATCATTCAGACGCGGCGCCGCATCGCCGTACTCGTCGGCCACCAGTTCCATCAACAGCACGCCTTCGAGGAAGTCGTAGGGCTTGGGCACGCGAACGCCGGCACCGGCCAGGCGGAACAACGCCGCGACTTCAGCGTTCTGCCAGGCGTCCTCGGTTTCTTTCTTACCGAACTTGGAACCCTTGGCCATGGCCCGGGCCTGCCGGCTGTTGCGGACCTTGCGGCCTTCCTGGTATTCGGACGCCTGACGAAAACTTCGTTTATTCGCCTCCTTGTAAACCTTGGCGCAACGCAATTCGTTGCCGCAGCGCACCACATAAACAGCTGCTTCTTTACCACTCATGAGTGGGCGCAGCACTTCGTCGACCAGACCGTCTTCGATCAGGGGTTCAATGCGTTTAGGAGTCTTCATCAGCTTTTATTGTGGGTCCTTTATTACCAAACACGCGTATGGCACTCGTTATACGGCAATCCACTCGCCTCGGGGAGGGGCTACCGACCTTTGACCGTTTAAGAATGCATCCAATATGCCAATTTCCGGCGCAATCAACGTTCGATGATTGCCGTCACACCTTGCCCACCGGCGGCGCAGATCGAAATCAGCCCGCGTCCCTTGCCCGCGGCATCCAGCAGCTTGGCCAGGTTGGCGACGATACGCCCACCCGTGGCAGCAAACGGGTGCCCGGCTGCCAGCGAACTGCCCTTGACGTTGAGCCGACTGCGGTCGATAGACCCCAGCGGCGCATCCAGCCCGAGGCGCGTCTTGCAGTAGTCCGCATCCTCCCACGCCTTGAGCGTGCATAACACCTGGGCCGCGAACGCTTCGTGAATCTCGTAGTAATCGAAGTCCTGCAGCGTCAGGCCGTTCCTCGCCAGCAAACGCGGCACGGCGTACACCGGCGCCATCAACAGGCCCTCGGCACCGTTGACGAAATCCACCGCCGCCGCTTCGCCATCGCGCAGGTACGCCAGGATCGGCAAACCGCGCTCCCGCGCCCAGGCTTCGCTGCCGAGCAGCACCAGGGAGGCGCCGTCGGTCAGCGGCGTGGAATTGCCGGCAGTGAGCGTACCTTTCTCGCTGCGTTCGAACGCAGGCTTGAGCGCAGCGAGTTTTTCCAGGGTCAAGTCGGGGCGCAGATTGTTGTCACGGGTCAGGCCGAGAAACGGTGTCAGCAAATCGTTGTGCCAGCCCTCGGCATAGGCCGCAGCCATTTTCTGGTGGCTTTCCAGGGCCAGCAGGTCCTGTTCTGCACGGGGAATCTGCCAGGTTTGCGCCATCAACTCGCAGTGTTGGCCCATGGACAAACCGGTGCGTGGTTCGCCATTGCGCGGCAGTTCCGGCTTGAGGTGATGGGGACGAAGTTGTAACAGGACTTTTAGTCTATCCGCCAAGGTTTTGCTGCGATTGGCTTGCAGCAGAATCTGGCGCAGCCCTTCATTCACACCGATGGGAGCATCGGACGTGGTGTCCACCCCGCCGGCAATCCCGCACTCGATCTGGCCCAAAGCGATCTTGTTGGCCACCAGCAACGCGGCTTCAAGCCCGGTGCCGCAGGCCTGCTGGATGTCGTAGGCCGGGGTTTGCGGCGACAGGCGCGAACCGAGCACGCATTCGCGGGTCAGGTTGAAGTCACGGGAATGCTTGAGCACCGCCCCGGCGGCCACCTCGCCCAAGCGCAGGCCGTGCAGGTTGTAGCGTTCGATCAGGCCCTCCAGGGCCGCGGTCAGCATCGCCTGGTTGCTCGCCGTGGCATAAGGGCCATTGGAGCGGGCGAAAGGAATGCGATTACCGCCAATGATCGCTACACGGCGCAATTGAGTCATGGAAAGCTCCCTGTCGGTTGTGGGGTAAGTCTCTCAGACTAGCCTAGGCTCAATCGAACGACTGCCGCCCCGGGGTGGTCAACCCTTTGAACCCCAGCCTTCGGAGAGCGTTCCATGTCTGACCGTTATATCGACTTCGCCAACTCAAGCCTCGGCCATCGCCTGGTCGCCGCCATTGGCTTGCCGTCACCGGTACGTCTGGAGCGCTGGCAAGCCGGGCGCCTGCGCCCGGTCGAAGGCGCACTGTTGCTGGGCGGCGGCGCGCTGGCGGCCAAGGTGCTGGCATTTGCCAACAAACTCACCGATGCCACCTACCACTATGGCCCCGAGCCGCTGGAAGCAACGACCTGGATTCCCGGGCATGGCCCCAAAATCAAAGCCGTGGTGTTCGATGCCAGCGACTTGCAGCACACCGACCAGCTCAAGCAACTGCGCGAGTTCTTCCAGCCATTGCTGAAAAACCTCGATCACAGCGCCCACCTGGTGATCCTCGGCCGCGCCCCGGAAAGCCTCAGCGACCCATTCGCCGCCAGCGCACAGCGTGCCGTGGAAGGCTTCAGCCGCTCTCTGGCCAAGGAACTGCGCAACGGCGGCGTGTTGCAGTTGCTGTACGTCGGCGACGGTGCCGAAGACCAGCTCGAAGGCGCCCTGCGGTTCTTCCTCTCGCCCAAGAGCGCCTATATCTGCGGCCAGGTGATTCGCCTGCAAGCCTGCGCCACACCGGTGGAGGACTGGACGCGCCCGCTGGCCGGGCGCAAGGCACTGGTCACCGGCGCCGCCCGGGGCATTGGCGCTTCCATCGCCGAAACCCTGGCCCGCGATGGCGCCGAAGTGATCCTGCTCGACGTTCCCCAGGCGAAAGCCGACCTCGAAGCCCTGGCCGCGCGCCTGGGTGCGCGCACCCTCGTGCTGGATATCTGCGCCGAAGATGCCGCCGCCCAATTGATCGAACACCTGCCGGCGGGCCTCGACATCCTGGTGCACAACGCCGGTATCACCCGCGACAAAACCCTGGCCAACATGACCCCGGAGTACTGGGACGCCGTGCTGGCGGTCAACCTCAATGCGCCGCAGGTGCTGACCAAGGCCTTGCTCGACAGCGGCACCCTGCACGACAACGCTCGCGTGGTGCTGCTGGCCTCCATCAGCGGTATCGCCGGCAACCGTGGGCAAACCAATTATGCCGCGAGCAAGGCCGGGCTGATCGGGCTGGCCGAAGCGTGGGCGCCGCTGCTGAAGGAACGCGGGATCAGCATCAATGCCGTGGCACCGGGCTTTATCGAAACCCAGATGACCGCGCATATCCCCTTCGCCCTGCGCGAGGCCGGACGGCGCATGAGCTCGCTGGGCCAGGGTGGCTTGCCCCAGGACGTCGCCGAAGCGGTGGCGTGGCTCGGCCAGCCGGGTTCCGGAGCAGTCAGCGGCCAGGCACTGCGGGTGTGCGGGCAAAGTCTTCTGGGAGCATAAGCATGCAATGGCGAACCTTGGGCAACACGCCGTTTCTTCCACCGCTGTACTGGCGCGCGGCACTCAAGCGCAAGATCAGCGGCAGTCGCTTGCCCGAGCAGGGCTTGCGCTGCCGGGTGAACGTCAATCCCCAGCACGTGGCGGCGTATCGCACGGTGTGCGGTTTTGCCGACAGCCCCATCCTGCCGGCGACGTATCCGCACATCCTGGCGTTCGGCCTGCAGATGCAACTGCTGACGGACAAGGCATTTCCGTTCCCACTGCTGGGTTTGATCCACCTGAGCAATCGCATCCGCATCCATCGGCCCCTGGGCGCCATCAGTGACCTGACCCTCAGCGTGCACACCCAGAACCTCAAACCCCACGCCAAGGGCGCAACCTTTGACCTGGTCACCCGCATCGAAGACGCCCTCGGCCTGCTCTGGGAAGCGGAAAGCCGCATGCTCTGCCGCGGTGTAAAACTCGAAGGCGAAGCGGCAGACGACACCTTGCCAGCGCCCAGCCAAGTCAGTGAGCTGACGCACTGGAAAGCCCCTGCCGATATCGGACGGCGCTATGCGCGGGTTTCCGGCGACTACAACCCGATCCACTTGAGTGCCCTGACCGCCAAACTCTTCGGCTTCCCCCAAGCCATTGCACATGGGCTGTGGAACAAGGCACGCACCCTCGCCGCCCTCACCGAACACCTGCCCGCCGCCAATATCGACATCCAGGTCGAGTTCAAGAAACCGGTGCGCCTGCCCAGTGAAGTGCGTTTGTATGCCAGCGCTGCCGGTTCCAGTGGCGAGTTGTTACTCAAAGGCGCGGGCGATATTGAACATATGGTCGGCACGTGGCGACCGATTGCCTGAAGACATGTGCCGGCGCCGGATCGGTCAGTGCGGGGGGTAGTTGGAGAGGATCTTGGTGACGGTGGTGCGGATGGCGTTGCTGCGATCCTGGGGTTCAGGCGAGTTGGCCATCATCTGTTCGTCACTGCCCCGCCACACAAGCTTGCCGTCCTTGCCATCGAGCAGGTCGATCTGGATCGTCGCCACCTTGTAGGTGATGTTGCGCGTTTCGTTATACATCGGGCCGCCCCAGTAACCGTTCCATGGACCGCCCCAGGCCCCACCGTAGTTGGTGGTGACCTGTTGCTGACGGTCTTCGACGATCAGGTATGCCTGTACGTTCAGGTCAGCCTTGGTGCCTGGTGCGGCGGGGCGCAAGCCGCGCTGGTCAAGTTGTTCGCCCACCGCCTGGCGGATACGTTGTTCAGTCAGATCACTTTTGATCCGTGGATCATCGGGGCGGTACTGCAGGGCCGGGTCTTTCCAGGCCCAGTTGCGATAGGCACCGAAGTCTCGACTGGCGTCAAAATCGTGATTGACCTGGTTGGTCTGGCAACCGCCCAGCAGCAGTACAACAGCGAGCGTAGCGATACGACGGAACATGGTGGTTCTCCAAGGCGCGACCTGCACTTTAATGAGAATAGCTGTTAACTGGGCGGATAGGCGCTCATTGCCTTTTGCACGGCCTGGCGCAACGCGTCTCCCCGCTCGCTGAGGCTGCCCTGGCTGCCCGTTTCCGCGCTGGCGCTCCATACCGGCTGGCCGCTGCGGGCGTCGAACAGATTGACCCGGACCACCACGACCTGCACCTCGTAGGTGCGCACGATCGGCACCGAGTTGTACATGCCGTAGCCATTGCCATAACGGTTATAACCACCGTAACCGTAGCCATAGTCATCCTGGACTTGCTTGAGGCGCTTCTCCAGGTGCACATCGGCGCTGACCAGCAGGTCCGGCGGGCGATTGTCATGCAGGGGCCGCAAGCCGCGCTGGTCCAACGCTCCACTGACCGCCTCGGCCACCTGTGCCGAGTCCGCCCAGGCCGTCCCCGCCGGCAACTGGCCGTTGCGCCACGCCCAGTTGCGGTAGGCGCCGTAGTCGCGCACCGGCGCCGGATAAGCGCTGGCATCGAAGGTGTTCGCCGCCTGGGCCGGCGCCGGTGGCATCGGGGCCGACGCAGCGACATAGGGATTGGGGCTGGAGCAAGCGCCCAACCCGAGTGACAACACGATTAAACAGAGACGACGCATTTCGACCTCCGCAGACTGGGCCGCTTAAACCGGACGGCAAATCCAGTGCAAATAACGCCCAAGTCCGGCAAAGCTTGGGTGACGACGGTGAGCAAGTTCCATTTCCAGCAAGTCCTGCAAATCCGCACGGGCCTGGAATTCCACCGGCATATAGTCGTGGAACACCCGCACACCACTTTGGCTTTCGACCCGCCAAAGCCCTTCGAGTTGCGCCGCTAACGCCCTTGGATCCAGGGGTTGCTGGGGCGTAAGGCTCTGCTTTTCGCCGGCCATGTCGTTCTTGCGCATCTTGCGGAAGTGGCCTTTGAGCAGGTTGCGATAAATCAGCGCATCGCGGTTATAGAACGCCAGCGACAACAGGCCATCGGGCGCGGTCAGCTGGTGCAGCACCGGCAGGATCGCATGGGGTTCGGCCAGCCACTCCAGCACAGCGTGGCAGAGCACCAGGTCATAGGACTCGGTGAGTTGGCCGAGCAGGTCTTGCCAGGGTGCCTGGATAAAGGTCGCGCTCTGCCCCGCGTCGGCAAAGCGTTGGCGCGCGCCCTCGAGCATGGGTTCGGCGGGCTCGGCCAGGGTCACCTGGTGGCCGCGTTCGGCCAGCCACAGCGACATATGCCCCAGGCCGGCGCCGATATCCAGCACGCGCAGGGGCCGGTCCGGCAAGGCTTCGCTGAGGTCGGCCTGCAATACGGCAAGGCGAATCGCGCCCTTGGCACCGCCGTAGATCTTCTCGGCGAAGCGCGTGGCCAACTGGTCGAAATGACGATCAGTCATGGGCGAACCGCCGTTCGCTGTCGGCCAGTTTGGCGCGTACGACCTGGTCCATGTCCAGGCCCAGTTCGCTGCACAGCAACAACAGGTACAGGACGATATCGCCGACTTCCTGCCCGGCATGGGCAAGCTTGTCGGCTGGCAACTGACGGGATTGGTCTTCGGTGAGCCACTGGAAGATTTCCACCAGTTCGGCCATTTCGACGCTGGCCGCCATGGCCAGGTTTTTCGGGCTGTGGAACGGCTTCCAGGCATTGGTATCGCGGATGCGGTGCAAGCGTTCGGTGAGGTGTTCGATATTCATGAAAGGCTCCTGAAGGGGTATAGCTTCGGGGGGATGGGCCTTGAAGGCAAGTGAATAGCGGGGGGTGTTCTTAAAGACGCCATCGGGGGCACTTGCCCCCAATAAGCGCCTAGTCGACGACACTGAACTCGATCCGGGCTGTCTGGCCGGCTTCATCAAGCACGCTGAGCTGGTAGCGGCCCAACTGCTCGAAACTGGCGTTGATGCTGTCCTGGTTGGCACTGTCGCCCAGCGGCGCGCCATTGAGGAACCACCAGCGTCGGCCGCTGCCGCCCAAGGCGGAGATTTTCAGGCGCAGGGCCTGTTGGCTGGCGGCGGGCAGGCGCAGTTGATCGCCCTCGCGCACACCGACAATCGACAGCGGCGAAGACGCGGCCAGTGCCGGCGGCGGGCAATCCGGGTCGGCTGCCGGGATACGCGCTTCGCGTCGCTCGGCCCTGGGTAGCCAGGGCTCCAGCGGCGCGGGCCATAGGGCGATGTCTTTGGAAAGCGCCCCTGGGCAATGGGCATCGACCCGCAAGCCCTTGGCGTTGACCCACACGGTTTCCTTCAAGCCCACGCTCAGCGGTTGATCCAGCGCCTGCAAGGTTGGCGGCGTGGTGTTGTCCAGGGTCCAGGCGAAGCGCTGGCGCCGACAATTGGGATCACTGCGGCTCATGGGCTGGCCCAGCGGCCAACAGATGGCCGCCACGCCGACATTGGCCGGCACCGCCTTAACCGGCGCAGTGATCCCGCGCTGACTGTCGCGGTTAGTCAGCACATCGTGCACCTGCAACATCAACGGCGCGGCCGATGCCAAGCCGAACTGGCCAGGCACCGGGGTGCCGTCCGGTCGGCCGATCCACACGCCGATCAAGTAACGCGGGCCCACACCGATCGCCCAGGCATCGCGGAAACCGTAGCTGGTGCCGGTTTTCCAGGCCAGCACCGGCCGTTGCACCAGCTCGGCGCGCGGGTCGCGGTCCGGCCGCGCCTGGCCGCTGAGGATGCGCCGTACAATCCAGGCGGCACCGGGCGATAGCATTGGCCGCTCCCTCAGCACATCGTCCGGCTGCAAGCGGATCGTGGCGCTCCTGCCGTCCCGGGCGAACGCGCTGTAGCCACTGACCAGGTCTTCCAGACGGCTACCCGCGCCCCCCAGGATCAGCGCCAGGTTCGGCTCGGCCAATGCAGGCAACGCCAACGGTATACCGCCGATGCGCATCTGCGCGGCAAAGCGCTTGGGCCCGTAGGCTTCCAGCAGTTGCACCGCCGGCAGGTTCAGCGAACTGGACAGCGCCGTGCTTGCCGGCACCGCACCGGTAAAACCCATCGAGAAGTTGCCCGGCCGGTAATCGCCATAACGCCGGGGTACGTCTTGCAACAGGGATTCGGAATGAATCAACCCTTCATCCAGGGCCATGCCATACAGGAACGGTTTCAAGGTGGAGCCTGGCGATCGCAACGCGCTGATCATGTCCACATGGCCAAAGCGCCTGGCGTCGTTGATATCCACCGAGCCCAGGTAGGCGCGCACGGCCATGGTCTCTTCCTCCACCACCAGGATCGCGGCCGAGGTGTGCTCCGGCAAACGTGCGCGCCAGCCCAGCAGCAGGTCTTCAAGGCGACGTTGCAGGGTGGCGTCCAGGGTGGTGCGGATCAGCGGCGGGCTGTCGGGGCGGTTCAGGCGGCGGGCGAGCAAGGGGGCCAGGCTCGGCTCCAGGCGGGGCGCCAGCAGCAGCGGTTCTTCAAGGGCTTCATCGACCGCCGAGGGCGGCCAAACCTGGAACTCGGCAAGCCGGCGCAGCACTTTGTCCCGCGCGTGCTGGGCGCGTTGGGGATGACGGTCCGGGCGCAGGCGGCTTGGCGCCTGGGGCAGTACGGCGAGCAAAGCGGCTTCGGCATGGGTCAGTTGCGCCGGCGACTTGCCCAGGTACGCCCAACTGGCCGCCGCCACGCCCTGCAAGGTGCCGCCAAACGGCGCGCGGTTCAGGTACAGGTTGAGAATTTCTTCCTTGGACAGGTGCCATTCCAACTGCGCCGTACGCCATAGCTGGCGCAGCTTGCCGTAGAAGGTGCGCGAATGCGGGTCCAGCAAGCGCGCGACCTGCATCGACAAGGTGCTGCCGCCCGATACTACCCGCGCGCCGGTCAGGTTCTGCCAGGTGGCGCGCGCCAGTGCCAGCGGGTTGATACCGGGGTGCTGGTAGAACCAACGGTCTTCATAGGTGAGTAACGCATCGAGGTAATACGGCGATACTTCGCTGGTCTGCACCGGATAACGCCACACCCCATTGGCATCGGCAAACCGCCACAATGGCGTGCCATCCTCAGCCAGCACCACGCGCGCCAGGTCATCCTTGGGCAAGGGCAAAGGCCAGATGCGATCAGCCAGCCACAGTAGCGCAACCAGCAGCAATACAGCGCCCAACGCCCACCGCAGTACCCGTTTAAGGCGGCTTGTTCGCGAGGGCGGCGAGCCATTGGGTATAGCGGTCACAGACCCACCGCCATCGGGAGCAAGCCCCCTCCCACATTCGTCGGCGCATCCCCATGGGAGATTAATCGCAAATTCAACCCCGCAAACCTCTATGCTTCAGGGAACTAGCCGCCCCCAGGCACGACCAAAGGCTCAGTCCTGGCAATTTTGTCCACTCCTTCATCGAGACACACCTATGCAAGCAGACTTTTTCGGATGGCTGGGTCACACCCTGGGCTTGATCATCCATTACATCGTCGAGTTCTTCAGCGGGCTGTTCAATATGCTGTCCAACGCCGGTGGCGATTTTGTCGAAGGCCTGTCCCGGGCATTGGGCATGGACACCTCAATCATCAGCATCATCACCCTGATCGTCGGCCTGCTCTTTTTGTATTCGGCCGTGCGCGCCTTTATGCGGGCCTCGATCATCGTCGGCGTCATCTGGTTGATGCTCGGCCTGTGGCTGCTCAGCTGGGTCGTCCACTAACCCCGAGCGTGCAGCCATTCCCCTGCAAGCGTACATCGGCTTCTGTAGGAGCGAGGGGGACGCCTAGTTCTTGCTCGCGAAAAACGTCAACGATAACGCGTGTGTCCTGAATGAACGCGGCGCCTGTGAGTTTTTCGCGAGCAAGCTCGCTCCTACAAAAAGCCTTTACCAAGCGGGCTATCAGCGCCCCTTGATCACCAGATCCGCCGGTGTCTCACCCACCGCCTGCCAGTTCGGTCGATACATCGACTCCACCTGCGGCGGCGGCACGCGGTAGGTGCCTGGCGTCACCGCCCGCGCCAGATACAGCAAATGCGTGGTGCCAGAGCCGTCCAGGTTGATCGCCGCCACATAGCGGTCATCACGAAACTCCTGATGTTTGAGCGACGCGTTCTGCATCGACTCACGCCACTCCTTCACCTGGCTACTGGCGTTCTCCAGGCTCGCCGCACTCTGCGCGAGGTTCTGGTTCTCCAGCTCCAGGCCCGCGGGCAGCAAGTCCACGACCAACGCATCCGGCACCCGTTGCTTGGCGCTCACCGCCACATGCACCAGCACCAGATCGCCGCTGTTCACATTGCGCAGGTTCAGCGGCTGCCCGTTCATGCCCAGGTATTCACGGCGGATGCTCAGGTTGTCGCCGCCTGCGGCCGGTGGCACCTGTGGATAACCGGAAATCGTCAACTGCTGGTACACCGGCGCCTGGCCCTGATTGCTCAGGCTCAGGTCGCTGGACAACTGTTTGCCATCCAGCTCAAGCGTCGACTGCTGATTGTTCAACTCATGCACGCCACCACTGCCGGTGAGCGATACCTGCCAGTTGGCCTCCGGCTGGGCAAAGCCCAGGCGGCCGGCCAGGAACAGGGAATTACGCTCCTGGGTCGACAGGTACGGGCTGGCGGCCAGTTGATCCGACAGGGTGAACAAGCGCTCCTCACGCTTGCCCTTGGCCAGATCATTTTCTTCCAGCAAGGCCAGGATCATCGCCTGGTCACGCAACGGGCTGCCGTAGTCGGCCAGCCACTCATTGGCATTGCGTTGCGCCGCCAAGCCGGCCAGCAGCGCCTGATCGGCACGCGGCTGGTCGCCCATTTTCTGCAAGGCGATGGCCAATTGCACCAGCGGCAAGCCGGAGCGTGCATCGCTGCGCCGCTCGAAGATGCTGCGCAACGCGCCCAATGGCGCCTGTTGGCTGCGCGCCAGGACCATGCCCGCATATGCCTGCACGGCAAAGCGGGTGTGGTCGGCGTTGTCGCTGTAGTCGACTTCGATCAGGTTGCGTTCCTGCACGTAGCGCAGCAGACGCTCACTGGCTTTTTTCAGCGCTTCGGGTGGCACGGCAAAACCCTGGTCGCGGGCGCGCAGCAGGAAGTCAGTGACATAGGCGGTCAGCCAATATTCTTCTTCGCCATCGGCGCCCCACAAACCGAAGCTGCCGTTGTAGCGCTGCATGCCCAGCAGGCGTTCGATACCCAGTTCGATCTTGCGTTTGCGCGCGGCATCCGGCTCGCCCTTGACGCCCAGGCGCTTGAGCAAGGCGTCGTCGGCATACAGCGATGGGTAAAGGCCGCTGGCGGTTTGTTCGAGGCAACCATAAGGGTAAGCCTTGAGCGCACTGATCTGCGCGCCGAGGTTCAACGGTGGTCGGCTCGACAGGCTGAGCAATGCCTGGCGCCCCGATGCATCGAACTGATCCAGCGCGCCCGACGGCAGGCTCCACGGCTGATCCTTGAGGACGGCGCGGTAATGCTTGAGCAGCGCCGGGTACGCCGGACGCACGCCCAAGGTCCATTCACGACTGAACGGCGGCAGGTTTTCGCCCGGCAGGTCCAGGCCATTCACGCTGACCTTGACCTTACCTTGCCCCAAGCCGCCCCAGGCTTTCACCGGGATCCGCAAGGTGGTGCGCTGGCCTTGCTTGAGCTCGACGGTTTGAGCCGCCGCGTTGACCAATTCCAACTGCCCTTCGGCGGTCAGTTGCACATCAAGCTTCTGCGCCTTGCCCGACAGGTTGGAGAGGTCCAGCGCCAGGGTGGTTTCATCTCCCCCGGCGAGGAAACGCGGGGCCGACAATTCGGCAATCAGCGGTGCAGCGATCACGGTCTTGCCTTCGGCCATGCCGTAGCGGTCGTCGCTCCAGGCCTGGGCCATCAGGCGCAGCTCACCGTTGAAATCGGGGATATTGACGCTGACTTCGCCCTCGCCCTGCTCGTTCAACGTCACTGGCGCGCTCTGGAGGGCGACGATGGTCACACTGGTGTCCGGGCGCTTGCCCCCCTTGGCCAACGCCGCGTCACCCCCGAACGCCAGGCTGGCCAGACGGCCCTGGCCGGCTTCGATCAACTGGCCATAGATGTCAAATTGGTCCACACCATAGGCCTTGCGACCGAACAGGCTGGAGTACGGGTCGGGCGTGGGGTATTCGGTGATATTGAGAATGCCCACGTCCACCGCCGCCAGCAGCACATGCACCTGTTTGGGCACGCTGCCGTCGGCATTCCTGGCGGCGATTTTCACCGTCAGCGCCTGCTTGGGGCGCATTTTTTCCGGGGCGGTGAGGGTCAGGCCGAGTTTGCGCTGGGTGCGATCCAGCGGCAGGTGAAGCAGGCCCACCGCGCGTTTGGGGGTGATATTGGCCTTGCGCTCGCCGGGACGAATCACCAGGGCGCTCACATACAGATCATGGCGCGACCATTTCGGGTCAAGCTTCACCGCGAAGCTTTTGCCCTCGGCGGGGACATCGATTTCCTGCCACCACAACGGCCCTTCGCTGGATTCCACCAACAGGTAGCCTTTGCCAGCGGCCGGCGGGGTCACGGTGACGTTAGCGGTATCGCCGTCGCCATAGGCCGGCTTATCCAGCGCCAGCTTGACCTGGTCAGGGCGCACGGCGCCGCCTTCGGTGTTGTCCTGGGCCTGGTAGCCGGCCCAGAAGCGCAGGCTGCTGACCAGCCCGGTCTGCGGGTCTTCGACCTCGACACGGTACGGGCCCCACTCCACCTGGAAGCTGACCTTGGCGGTGTCGCCGGCCTTGATGTCGAGGGTCTGTTCGTCGAGGTTGAGGAATTTTTCGTTGTAGTGATAGCTCCAGCCGTCGCTGTCCGAGTAGTTCCAGTAATAGTCGCGGCGCTCGCGTACCAGGCGCACCTTGAGGTTTTGCGCGGCGAGTTTCTGCCCCTCCTGGTTGGCCACCAGCACCTCGAATTCCACCGGGCCATCGCCATTGGTTTCCTTGCCGTCAAACAGCCCGCGCAGGCCCGGCAGTTGCTCGGCCGGCCAGATCGGCTGCACCAGGCGCCGGGTAATCGGCCGCCCGCCCGACTCCTGCAAGCTGGCTTGCACGATCAGCTGCAGCGGCGACTTGGCCTCGGCCCATTTGCTTTCCAGGGTCAGGGCTTCCTGGCCCTTGGCGTCGAGCACGCTTTCGTCCAGCTCGAAATCCTGGCTCAGCTCCTCTTCGGTGACGGAGCCGAACTGGTAGCCGGGCAGCGACTTCACCGCTTCGCGCAGCGGCCGTACATACACTTGCCCGCTGACCCGATTGCCTGACGCCGGGGCACCATACAGATAGCGGCCGTTGACGTGGATCACCGGGTTATCGGCCGGGCTCAACGCGCTGTCGCTGCCCTTGAGCTCCAGCGCCAGGCGCTCGGGCAGGAAGTCTTCGACAAGGAACTCATACAACTGCGGCTTGCCGTCACCCAGGTCGAACACCAATTGCCAGCGCCCGGTCGGCGCTTCGCCGGCCAGTTGCAGTGAGTATTGATACAGGCCGGAGGCGTCGGCATCCCACACGAACTTACGGCTGACCTGCTCATCCGGGCGGCGCACTTCGACGCTCACCGGTTGCGGCTTGACGGCGTTGCCGTCCTTGTCGCGCAACAGCGCATTGAGCAACACGGTTTCGCCGGGGCGATACAGGTCACGCGGGCCAAACACAAAGAATTGCAACGGGTGTGCGGGTTGGCCGCCAATGTCGAACTCCGCCAGGTCCAACGCCGCGCTGTCGAGGCGCAACAGACTGGTCTGCTCGCCCTGCTTGGCCAGCAGCACCTGGGCCTTTTTCGGCAACGGCAACTCGGCGTGGCCGCCCTTCTCGGTCTTGCCCTGGCCCAGCACACGGCCGTCGGCATCGAGCACCTCGAGGTCCACGCCATCCAGTGCCTTGCCGCCTTCCAGAGCCTGGGTAAACACATCCAGGCGATTGGCGTAGCGGTGCACCGACAAGCCGATATCACTCAAGGTAAACAGCGTGGCCGGTTGCGAGTAGTTGTAGGTGCCCGACGCGCGCATGACCGCCAGGTAAACCCCCGGCTGTTGCAATTGCTTGAGACCGGCAATCGGCAACAACAGGGTTTCGCGGGTATTGCGGGCAGGGTTCAGGTCGAAACGCCCACCGTAGACCAGGTCGGCCATCGGCAGCAGTTCACGCGATTCATAGCTTTGCAGGCTGGTGTTGCGCCCCCACTGCGCCAGGAACGACGGCAGGGATTCGGGCTTGATACGGAAAAATTCGACGTCGATCTTGTCGACGTTCAACGCGATCACCGGCAGGCCCTCGGCCAGGCGCGTCGGCAACAACGTGCCGCGGCTGGCGAAGCCGACAGTGGCTTGCAGGTCGCGTGTTTCCAGGCGAGCACTGTACTCGGCGGGCAGCAGGTTGTTATTCACCGCGCGCACGCCGGGATCAATCGTCAGCACCAACTTGCGCTGCGGCTCCAAGTGGCGCAGGCGCAATTCCATCAGGTTATCCGACAGTTCCCAGGCGCCGTCGACCTTGCCGGACTTGCTGTCTACCAGATGGAGTTTGTCGGCAAACTTCTGCTCCGGATCCAACGGAATGGAAAAGCTCACCGACAAGGTGCTGGCCCCATCCAACTGCACCTCGGACACGTCCACCACGCTCAACTCGCGACCGGCATAGCGCTGCTTCAACGCCGCCACATCCACCGCCGCCTTGGCCGGTTTCGGCGCCACGCTGGTTGCCGCCGCAGGTGCGCTCGGCGCAACCGGTTTATCGGAAGAATCACAGGCGCTCAGCAGGGCCAGCGCGCAAGCCAGGAACAGTCCTTTGTTAAGCATGGGGCACTCGTAGTCAGAGGGAACCGAGGGGTGAACTATATATCAGCGCCGGCCAAGCCGATGTGGCGCTGGTCACATTGACCGACGGAGGGTGGTTTGGTTCTGCGGCGGGTCGAGGGGACGGTTACAATGCCGCTCCACCAAGGAGCCTGCATGCCCACCCTACTGACCGACTGGCGCCACCGCCCCACCCATCGCCGGGTCTGGGCCCTGGCCGCGCCGATGATTCTGTCGAACATCTCGGTACCGCTGGTGGCCCTGGTCGACAGCATGGTCATCGGCCACCTGCCCCATGCCCACCAACTGGGTGCCGTCGCGGTCGGGGCCAGCCTGTATACCTTCCTGGCCTGGGCCATGGGTTTTCTGCGCATGGGCTCCACCGGTTTCGCCGCCCAGGCCGCCGGGCGCAATGACGGGGCGGCGTTGCGGCAAATCCTGTTGCAGGGTTTGCTGTTGGCGCTGGGCCTGGCGATGTTGCTCGGCACAGTGGGTATTCCGCTGAGCCACCTGGCCCTGGAATGGATGCAGCCCTCCCCCGAACTCAATCAACTGACCCGCGAATTCTTCCATACCCGCCTGTTCGGCCTGCCCGCCGCGTTGGCCAGCTATGCCCTGGTCGGCTGGTTCCTCGGCACGCAGAACGCGCGGGCGCCGTTGGCAATTTTGCTGACCACCAACATGGTCAACATAGCCCTCAACCTGTGGTTCGTCCTTGGCCTGGACTGGGGCGTGGTCGGCTCCGCCCGCGCCTCGGTGATCGCCGAATGGACCGGTGCGCTGCTCGGCCTGGCCCTGACGCAAAAAGCCCTGCGTGCCTATCCTGGGCATATTGCCTGGGCCGCGCTCAAGCGGTGGCAAAGCTGGCGCCCGCTGCTGGCGGTGAACCGCGACATCTTTATCCGAAGCCTGGCGTTGCAGTCGGTGTTTTTCATGATCACGGTACAAGGCGCCCGCCTGGGGGATGCCACGGTGGCGGCCAATGCGCTGCTGCTGAACGGCCTGCTGCTCACTGCTCATGCGTTGGACGGCCTGGCCCACGCGGTCGAAGCCCTGTGCGGCCACGCCATCGGCGCCCGCGATCGCCAATCGTTGCGGCGTTCATTGGTGGTGGCCTGTGGCTGGTCGCTGATCGCCAGCGTCGGTTTCGCCCTGCTGTTCACCTTCGCCGGCCACCTGTTTATCGCCATGCAAACCGACATTCCCAGCGTGCGCGAAACCGCCGACATCTACTTGCCTTACCTGGCGCTACTGCCGTTGATTGCGGTGTGGAGTTATTTGCTCGATGGCCTGTTTATCGGCGCCACACGGGCGCGGGAGATGCGCAACGGGATGTTGCTGACCGTGATATTGGTGTTGCCCGTTGCCTGGGCGTTGCAGGGGTTGGGCAATCACGGGCTTTGGATCACGTTTCTGCTGTTCATGGCGCTGCGCAGCCTCACGTTATGGGCGATCGCCTGGCGACTTAACGATCAGGACCGATGGCTCAGCCCCCCCTGAGCACAGTAGGCATCATTGGATTGTTACAAAGCGGCTTGACATTTTCGGGACACAAAAACCACAGAGCACTTGATAGCTGCGTGGCTAGACATCCAACCCCCCGAATTAAGGTCGCCCCTGAATGAACATACTTACGACGCCACCGGCGTCCCTCCTCTCTGCTCCCCCCGCCGAAGCACCGGCGAAACCGGACGAGACTCGGCATTTCGCTGTGCTGGCGGACGATGGAAACGCCAGGATCCGAAGCCTGTCCACCTATGAAACGAATGCCAAAGGCGAGCAGGTCCTGGACATCTGCAGGGTCCTGATTACCACCTACGACCAGGCCGACATTGTCAGTATCAGCGTAGGCGCAGACCACCAGCTCAACGCGCGTATAAATGGCAAAGACTACAAACTCCCACTGACCGCCAATAACGATGCGCACTCGCTGAGAATCAAAACTGCAGGAGGAAATGACCGTATTAACGTCGA
The DNA here is from genome assembly GCF_029457515.1 of Pseudomonas sp. G11. Lineage (NCBI taxonomy): Bacteria > Pseudomonadati > Pseudomonadota > Gammaproteobacteria > Pseudomonadales > Pseudomonadaceae > Pseudomonas > Pseudomonas sp. G11. The sequence continues at coordinate 1,041,985 of NZ_CP120377.1, read as the reverse complement.
CGAGCAGATCAACATCGAAATGCACATACACGGTGGCGACGGCGACGATTTTATTGTGGCGAATGGACGTAGGGGCAGCGTAACCGGCGATACAGGCAACGACTACATACGTTTGGGAACCGGCCATGTCGTGGCGTTTGGCGGTGACGGCGACGACATCATGATCGCAGGCGCCGGCAATGCCGTGATATCGGGCGGCAAAGGCAATGACAAGCTGTACGCCAGCTACCCCGCACAAAAGACAGATCTGCGCCAGGTGTACCTCAATGGCGACCAGGGTAACGACGAACTCTATGCGGGGACGGGTAAAAGCATCTTAAACGGTGGACTTGGCGACGATAAACTCGTTGGCTACCGCCAGACCACGATCTATACCGGGGCGGGCCAGGATTCGGTCCACTCCTACGACACTCAGGATCGGATCTACGCCAAAAAAACCGATAGGGTCCACGCCCCCGAACAGGTAACACCAGCCTCAGTCGAATACACCAACGCAGGCAAACAAGGCTTCAAGATAGAGGGCCCCGCAGAATTCGTTGAACGGGTAGAGGACTATCTCGAGCAACTCAGGGGGTCGCCGGCGGGGCAGAAAATGTTTCAGGAAATGGACCGCCTTGCCGAGAAAAATGGCGGGCCGGTGACCATAATGCTCTCCGACTTCATCGCGCTGAACTCTTATCAATTCGCCAATGCGTTCAGCGACAACATACCTGACGGGGAGTATGAAAAATTCCAGTACCGGCCTGAGCTTGGCTATATAAAAGATGGTGTTGCCGGGTCGCCCGCCACACATGCAAAGATAGCCTTTCACCCCGATTACTTCGAAAAGGTCTTTACCCTATCGCCCTTGATTGTGCTGTACCACGAGATGAGTCATGCCTATGACGGCGCCACCGGGCAGTTCATACCAGGCACTTCGCTGATATTTAACAAAGATGGCAGCCCGGCCATGGACCAGGGCCAGCAGTTGCAAGTGGAGAACAGCGAGTATCAAGCCGTAGGCCTTCCAACCAACAGCCAGCCCTTCGATCACGACAACAACCCGCTGACCCCTCCCATCACAACCAACCCCTGGCCATTCAACGAAAACGCCCTGCGCGCAGAAATGAACGTACCGCTGCGGGATCGATATGACGTGGAGGAGCCCCCACACATGGTTTAGGAGGATAGCCGCAGACGCTGCCAATCCCCCCGTTAAAGACCAATGGGTGTCAGGAAGACAGGTATGAAGACCGCGTCAGCCCCAGGCGCAAGGCATCGAGGAACTGCGTGCGCTCAGATGCACTGATCTTCGCACTCGCGCACTTGTCACGGTAATGCGTCATCAGTTCCTCCGGCGACAAATGCACGTAGCGCAGCATGTCTTCGATGGTGTCGTGGGTCTCGATACCGGCGCTGTACACCGAACCGTCTTCACGCTGGTAGATATTCACCGAGTCGGTGTCACCGAACAGGTTGTGCATGTCACCGAGGATTTCCTGGTAGGCGCCGACCAGGAAGATACCCAGCAGGTAGTCCTCGCCATCGTTCAAGGCGTGCACCGGCAGGCTGGTCTCGATGCTCTGCTCGTCGACGTATTGCTTGATCTTGCCATCGGAGTCGCAGGTCAAGTCTTGCAGCACGGCGCGGCGCAACGGTTCTTCGTCAAGACGGTGCAGTGGCAGGATCGGCAATACCTGGCCGATGGCCCAAGTGTCCGGCAGGCTCTGGAACACCGAGAAGTTGCAGATGTACTTGTCGGCCAGCTTGTCGTTGAGCTCGTCCAGTACCTGGCGATGCGAGCGCTGGCGGGCTTTCAGCGAGTTGTGCAGGCGGCGGCACACGGCGAAGTAGCACTGCTCGGCCAAGGCTTTTTCGGCCAGGGTCAGCTTGCCGTCGGCGTATTGGGTGGCCACGTCGCTCATGTAGTGGGTGGCACGCCAGTAAGTCTCGGTGACCATCTCGATGTCGGTCGGGCCGAGCAGGTCCACCAGCCACTGCACGGTTTCCGGCAGGTTTTCCTTGTTCTCGATCACCGGTACATCGTCGTTGTGCTTCTCGACGTCAGTGACTTGCACCACCAGCATGGCGTGGTGAGCGGTCAGGGAGCGGCCGCTTTCGGAGAAAATGTTCGGGTGCGGCAGGCTCTGCGCATCGCAGAATTCCTTGAGCATGCCCACGACCACACCGGCGTAGTCGTCCATGTCGTAGTTGATGGAGCTGGCGTTACGGGAGTGAGTACCGTCGTAGTCCACGCCCAGGCCACCGCCCACGTCGATATGGTCCACCGGCAGGCCGAGGTTACGCAGTTCGCCGTAGTAACGAATGGCTTCCTTGAAGCCGTGCTGGTAATCGGCCAGGTTGGCAATCTGCGAACCCATGTGGAAGTGCAGCAGGCGGATGCCCTGGTCCAGGCCGGCCACGCGGAAGCGCTCGACCACCGACAACAATTGCGCCGCGGACAAACCGAACTTGGACTTCTCGCCACCGGTGTCGGCCCACTTGCTCGACGCCAGGGACGACAGGCGCACGCGCAGGCCGACCTGTGGCTTGACCTTGAGGTTGGCGGCTTCTTCGATCACCAGCTCAACTTCGGACTCTTTCTCGATCACGATGAACACGTTGTGGCCGAGCTTCTGGCCCATCAACGCCAGGCGAATGAACTCGCGGTCTTTATAGCCGTTGCAGACAATGGTGCCGCCCTTCGGTGCCAGGGCAAGCACGGCCAGCAGCTCCGGCTTGGAGCCGGCTTCCAGGCCGATGGACACATTCTGGGTGGCGATGATGTTTTCGATCACCGCTTCCTGCTGGTTGACCTTGATCGGGTACAGCGCGGTGTATTTGCTCTGGTATTCCAGGCGTTCGATGTTCGAATCGAAAGCACCGGTCAGCTGGCGCACGCGATCTTGCAGAATGTCGGGGAAACGCACCAGCAGCGGCAACGACAGGCCGCTTTTGCGCAGTTCGTCCACTTGCTCGTACAGGTCGACCGGCGTGCTGTTCGGGCCGTTCGGACGGACTTCAACGCGACCGGCTTCATTGATCGCGAAATACCCGGCCCCCCAATGGCGAATCCCGTAAACACTGCGGCTGTCCGCAACTGTCCATTGGCTGCCATCGTCTTTGCGTGTGCGTCGTACGGACATCGAAGTCCCCTATAAATGAAGGCGAAGGCGCTGCCCCTCGTGGAGGCAGGCGCAGTCTAAAGAATGAAAATGACGATTTGCCTGTAAGGGAGGTAGACCCCACTCGCAGGACAGAGTTTAGACACAGGTTGCGAAGAGGCTTTCAGCCGCCGGACTTCTTGGCCTTGTAACCGAGCTTGATCAACTCGGCCAACAGCAACTCGACGTGATCGCCCTGGATTTCGATGACGCCGTCTTTCAACGCGCCACCGGTTCCACAACGCTTCTTCAGCGTGGTAGCCAGCTCCTTGAGCGCGTCTTCAGCCTGGGGCACGCCGGTGATGGTGGTCACCGTCTTGCCGCCACGGCCTTTGCTCTCGCGGCGCACGCGGGCAATGCCGTCGCCTTCGGGGATCAGGGTCTGTTTACAGGTACACGCGTCCACGGGCTGACGACAGTCCGGGCAGTGTCGACCTGCGTCGGTGGAAAATACCAGGCCACCAAGGGCGGCGAAGGATGCGGCTTTTTTGGCCACCGGCAATCCTCTTGGGAGGACAAAGACTGATCGGCGCGCCAGGCGCCACCGACCGCGAAGCCCCACTCAGGCAGGGGCAGCGCTACCGACCCGCCAAGGTCACGCTCCCCACCTGTAGGAGCGAGCTTGCTCGCGAAAATCGTCAACGATGACGCGGGCATTCTGAATGCACGCGGCGCTCTTGAGTTTTTCGCGAGCAAGCTCGCTCCTACAGTGATCCCAGGGTGAAACAATGGCGGTTCGGGTGAAAAGTCGCGCAGTGTAACGGCAAAAAGCCGACTTGCTAAGAGCCAAATGGCGCCAATTTATACAACTTTAGCGACGCAGGGCCAGATAGCGGCGCAAGCCCTCCTGGGCGTCCGGGCAGTAGGGCTTTTGTTCCGCTTCCTGCAGGACCGTTTCAATCGGCAAAAAGCGTGCTTCCATGACTTCTTCGGGCTGCAATTGCAGCGGGCCGTCCCACACGGCGGAGTAGGATTTGCACCAGAGGCGGCTCTCGCCATCTTCGAAGTAGAAATGGTCGTGCTCGGTCAACGCTACCCCGCTGACGCCCAACTCTTCCTCCAGCTCGCGAGCCGCCGACAATGCATAGGACTCACCGGCCGCGACCATGCCCCCCGCTGCCGTGTCCCAGAATCCGGGGTACAGGGCTTTGCTCAGGGTGCGCCGATGCACACACAACTCATCGGCCGAATTGAACAGGAAGATAAAAGTGCAACGGCCGATCAGGCCGCGCTGGCGAAGGTCGGACCTGACGAGGTGGCCGAGCAGATTGTCCTGCTCGTCAACCCAGCAGATCAGTTCGGCATCAGAGGCCGCACGGTGCGCGGCCTCCTTTTGAGTTGCGTCCATCATCAACCCTGGTTGAGTAACTGGCGCAGATCGATCACCGCCGCATTGGCCCGGGAAATGTAGTTAGCCATGACCAGCGAGTGGTTGGCCAATACGCCAAAGCCACTGCCGTTAAGAATCATGGGGCTCCACACCGGCTCCTGCGACGCCTCCAGCTCACGAATGATCTGGCGGACGCTGACGGTGGCGTTTTTCTTGGCCAGCACGTCGGCAAAGTCGACTTCGATGGCGCGCAGCAGGTGGGACAGGGCCCAGGCCTGGCCACGGGCCTCGTAGAACACGTTGTCGATCTGCATCCAGGGGGTTTCCACCACTTCTTCATCAACCTGCGGCACTTCACCGGGCGCCAGGGCTTCGGTTTTCAGGGCGGTGTTCAGCTTGACGCGGCCGACACTGGCCGACAGGCGTTGCGACAACGAACCCAGGCGCGTGGCGACGTCGCCCAACCAGTTGTTCAAGTTATCGGCGCGGGCATAGAACAACGCGCCCTTCTGGTTCGGGTCAGACAGGCGCGCCTCATAGCGGCTCAGGGAGTTGATGCCTTCCTGGTATTCCGACTCGCTGGAGGGCAGCACCCAGCTCTTGTTGTCGAAATTGAAGCGTGGCTCGGCCTTGGCCAGGTCGCTGTCTTCGGCCGACTGCGATTGCGAGCGGGCGAAGTCTTTACGCAGGGCGCGGGTCAGGTCGCGCACTTGCACCAGCACGCCGTATTCCCAACTGGGCATGTTGTCCATCCACAGGCCCGGCGGGAAGCGGTCGTTGGAGATGTAGCCACCCGGCTTATTGAGCAAGGTGCCGACCACGGTCTTCAGGGTTTCGACGGTGGTAAAGCCCACCACCATCTGCTTGCCATCCTTTTCGGCGGCGATTTGCGCATTTTGCTGGACCGGAAACAAGGCCGGTTCTTCGCTCCAGTACCAACCCAGGGCACCGGTCACGACCAAATACAGGCCAACCAGGGAGAGCAAGGCCCGACTCATCAACAGGTTACCCAGGTAGCCGCGGCGAGCCGACTTGGGCGCAGGGGCCGGGCCCTTTGCGCTGCCTTCACGGTTTTTCCAGTCCAGCATGGCGATATCCTTTCAATCACTTGAGTTCATGCACTTCTAATCGACGGCGTGCGTTCAAAAACTACGACCACAACCCTACCCCATCGTGCCAGCGCGTGCGGCGCTTTTAATCAAACGGGCGGTTGGCGAACTTCCGACTATAAAGGATGCACGCCATTTCCGCTGCGCGACTAATAGGTCGGTAACTGAATACCAGGGACATGCAGTTAATTGACGTATGACACTCATCGAACGGAAAAGAGGTGCTAGCATAGAGCCATCAGTTCGACCTCAGCATGCACCCTAACTAGTAGTCAGGATATGACCGAGCCAGAAGATCCCAGCCGTGAGCGCCTCAAGCACCATTTTGCCCAGCGGGTAATTCATCAAGCACGTCAAATTCTTGAGATCTGGCAGCGCCTGCAACGCAGCGAATGGTCCAGCGCCGACCTTTCCGAACTCAGCGAAGCCAACCTGCGCCTGCTGCGCTTCGCCGAGCGCTTCGAACAGCCGGAGCACGGTCAACTGGCGCACCATATCGGCGAGTCACTCAAGGCCGTGGACGAAAATCGCGGCCGCCTGAGCAGCCAACTGATCACCGAACTCAACCGCTTGATGCAACGTCTGTCCCGCACCGGCCTGCGCCAGGGCGACCAGCTGGAACAAACCTTCCTGCCGCCGATGCGCAAGCCGATCTACGTAATGCTGGCCGATCATGACCGCGCCGAACGCCTGGCCAAGCAGCTGGAGTTCTTCGGTTTGAGCGCCCAGTCCCTGGACAGCGTGGCAGCGTTCCGCGCATGCATGGCCGACCGCCTGCCATCGGCGATTGTGATGGACGTGGATTTTTGCGGCCCGGGCCTGGGCCTCCAGTTGGCCGCCGAAGCCCAGGAAGGTCTGGAGCAAAAGCTGCCGTTGCTGTTTTTCAGCCTGCACGAAACCGATACCCCGACCCGCCTGGCGGCCGTACGCGCTGGCGGCCAGGAATTCCTCACCGGTACGCTGGAAGCCTCGAGCCTGCTGGAAAAGATCGAAGTGCTGACCTGCGTCGCCCAGTACGAACCCTATAAAGTGTTGATCATCGACGACTCGCGGGCCCAGGCCCTGCACACCGAGCGTTTGCTCAACAGCGCCGGCATCGTCACCCGCACCTTGATCGAACCGATCCAGGCCATGGCCGAACTGGCGGACTTCCAGCCCGACCTGATCATCCTCGACATGTATATGCCGGCCTGCACCGGCACTGAACTGGCCAAGGTGATTCGCCACAATGACCGCTATGTCAGCGTACCGATCATCTACCTGTCGGCCGAAGACGACTTGGATAAACAGCTGGACGCCATGAGCGAAGGCGGCGACGACTTCCTCACCAAGCCGATCAAGCCGCGCCACCTGATCACCACGGTGCGCAACCGCGCCGCCCGTGCGCGCAACCTCAAGGCGCGGATGGTGCGTGACAGCCTGACCGGGCTGTACAACCACACCCACATCCTGCAATTGCTCGAAGACTGTAGCTTCCGCGCGCGCCGCGAGAACAAGCCGTTGAGCTTCGCCATGCTCGATATCGACCACTTCAAGCGAGTCAATGACAGCCACGGCCACCCCATGGGCGACCGGGTGATCAAGAGCCTGGCGTTGTTTCTCAAGCAACGTTTGCGCAAGACCGACTACATCGGCCGCTATGGCGGTGAAGAATTTGCGATTGTCATGCCCGACACCGACTTGGAATCGGCCTGCAAGGTGCTGGATGAAATTCGTGGCCGCTTTGCCGAAATTCACTACCCGGCCCAGCCACAGGATTTGTGGTGCACCTTCAGCGCCGGGCTGGTGGAGCTGTGCGACGGCTCCGACAGCCTGATGATGGCCGCCCAGGCCGATGAAGCGCTGTACCGCGCCAAGGACGCCGGGCGCAATCGCGTACAAGCGGCGCGCACATCAAAGCAAAGTGCCATCTTTTCACCGGAATCCAGTGATTCCGTCATAACTCTGTAACGCAAACGCAATAACTTCAGGCACTTATCTTCGCTGTCGGTTGAAATTACGCATGCGCCTGAAGCTGCTGACCAATCTCAATACCCTCCTGCTGGTGGCAGTATGCCTGGCCCTTGGGGCGACGCTGTGGTGGTCGCAACGAGCGCTTGAGCGGCCCTATTTGCTGATGGAACGCTACCTGAGCCTGTCGCAGACCTTCCAGAACCAGGCCGCGCGCAATATCGACGACTACCTGGCCAGTGGCGATGCCCTGCGCTTGAGCAGCGCCAGCCAGAGCCTGGAAAACCTGCTGAAACACCTGGACGAACTGCCGACGGCACTGGCGCAAAACCTGCGGCCCAGCCTGGTGGAACTGGATGCCTTCAGCAAAACCGACCTGCTCGCCGCTGGCAAACTGGCCGGCGACCCACAAGCCCTGTTGCTGCAAGCCGAGCGCGAACTGGGCGCAAACCTGGAGCAGTTGAGCCGGTACGCCATCGGCGTCAACACGCCGGACGCCGCGCGCTACTTGCCGCCGCTTTTAGCCGCCGCCCAACACCTGGGCAAGCTGTCCCTGGCCCGCGACAAGCTGGTGAGCAGCGGTCGCGCGGAGCTGGCCGATGATGTGGAGCGTGAAGTCGGCAATATCCGCAGCCAGGCAGACCTGCTGGAGCAATTGCCATTGCTTGGCGTCAAGGCCAGCACCGAGTCCAACACCGATGACTTTTCCGCGTTGATGGGCCTGGAAAACAGCGAAAAAACCGAAGCCCAGGACACGGGCGTCGACCTCAAGCGCGAACTCAACAGCCTGCTGACCCGCTACCCCGCCGAACTCAAGCGCACCCGCGAGCAGATCCAGCAACGCACCGCCCTGGCCGCCAGCACCCACCTGAAAATCACCGCCGTGCAGCAGGCCATCGCCAGCCTGGAACCGGTGGTGCGCGCGCAGCATGCGCAGATCCAGGGCGAAGTGCGCCTGATGCAAGGGGTGATGATTGGCCTGATCCTGTTGATCGCGCTGCTGATCGACACCCTCCAACGGCGCTTGGCAAGGGTGCTGACCAACCTGGCACCGGCCTTGTCGACATGGGCCGAAGGTGACTTCAGCCAGCCAATTGCCCTGGGCAAGACCAACCGCGAACTGCGCGATATCGAGGCGTCCTTGAACCGGCTGCGCGCCTATCTGGTGGACCTGGTGGGCACCATTCGCGGCAATGCCGAAGAAGTGGCCGGCAGCAGCCGGGCCCTGGCCGAGTTGAGCAGCGGCCTGCACGATGGCGCCGAACGCCAGGCCGGGGATACCGCGCAGATCCGCGATTCCCTGGGCGAACTGGAAGCGACCATCCAGCAGGTGGCCGGCGATGCCAGCCAGGCTGCCGGCGCCAGCCGCAGCGCGGGCCAGGCGGTCGAGCAAGGCCAGCGGGTGATCGGCCTGAGCCTGACCGGACTGCATGCGCTGGTAGGCGAAGTGCAGCAAAACGCACAGATGATCGAAAAACTCGCCGAAGAGTCCGCGACTATCGGTGGGGTGCTGACAGTGATCCGTTCGATTGCCGACCAGACCAACCTGCTGGCACTCAACGCCGCCATCGAAGCCGCACGTGCCGGTGAGGCCGGGCGCGGTTTTGCCGTGGTCGCCGACGAAGTACGCACCCTGGCCCAACGTACCGCTGGCGCCACCGCCGAAATCCAGGGCTTGATCACCGGCCTGCAAACCGCGGCCCACCAATCGGTGCAGGGCATGCGCGCCCAGGTCGAACACGCCGAGGCCACCGCCCAGCAAGCCCAGGCAGCGGACGGCGCCCTGGATGAAATCGTCAGCGCGATCCAGACCATCTCCGACACCGCCGTGCGCATCGCCGATGTGACCGCGCAGCAGAGTGGCGCGGTGAGTGAGATTCGCGATAACAGCGAGCGGATTCACCAACTGGGTGAGGATAATTTGCTGCGCATCGGCCAGGGACGTAGCCAGGGTGAGCACCTGCTGGTGCTGGGTGGGCAGCTCAATACCGCCGTCCAGGCGTTCCGCGTCTGACCTGCCCCATGAAGATCCAAAATCATATGAAGATCAAATGTGGGAGGGGGCAAGCCCCCTCCCACATTTGATCGCTACTGATCGCTACAGGTTTCAGGACGGTATTACCCATGACCGGATCCCAGGCCTCAGTCATAAATTTTGCGCTATCCTCGCTAATCGTGCCGCCTACTGCATAGAACTGGACAGTCACAAAGGCTTTGCGGCATAGTCGCCGGGTTCTGCCGTACCCACATCAATAACAAGGAACAGCCGATGGCGACCTTACTGGTTCTTCACGGACCCAACCTGAACCTGCTCGGCACCCGTGAACCGGGCGTCTACGGGGCAGTGACCCTCGATCAGATCAACCTCGATCTGGAACGACGGGCCCGTGATGCCGGCCACCATTTGCTCTACCTGCAAAGCAATGCCGAGTACGAATTGATTGATCGCATCCATGCCGCGCGCGGCGAAGGCGTGGACTTTATCCTGATCAATCCCGCCGCTTTTACGCATACAAGCGTTGCATTACGTGACGCGTTGCTGGCGGTGAGCATCCCATTCATCGAAGTGCATTTGTCCAACGTGCACAAACGCGAACCTTTCCGCCATCACTCTTACTTCTCCGACGTAGCGGTAGGAGTGATCTGCGGCCTTGGCGCCAGCGGTTACCGACTGGCCCTGGAGGCCGCCCTGGAACAGCTTGAAGAACAGGCCAAGCGCCCCTGACCGACCCTTGGGAGTTGATGATTCATGGATATCCGTAAAGTTAAGAAACTGATCGAACTGCTGGAAGAATCCGGTATCGACGAGCTGGAAATCAAGGAAGGCGAAGAGTCCGTACGGATCAGCCGTCACAGCAAGACCCCGGCCCAACAGTTCTACGCACCACAAATGCAAGCACCGGCACCTGCTGCCGCGCCGGCCGCCGCACCTGCTGCTGCCGCTGCTCCAGCCGCACCGGCCGCGCCAGCGCTGAACGGCTTCGTGGTCAAGTCGCCAATGGTCGGTACGTTCTACCGCACCCCGGCACCGACCTCGCCAGCCTTCGTTGAAGTAGGCCAGACCGTGAAAGTGGGCGACACCATCTGCATCGTGGAAGCGATGAAAATGATGAACCACATCACCGCTGAAAAAGCCGGCGTCGTCGAATCCATCCTGGTAGAAAACGGTCAGCCGGTTGAGTACGACCAGCCGCTGTTCACCATCGTTTGAACCGCGGAGCGCCTTCGATGTTGAAACCTGCGAAGAAACTGCAAAAAGTCCTGATCGCCAACCGCGGCGAGATCGCGCTGCGTATCCTGCGCGCCTGTAAGGAAGAGGGCATCAAGACCGTCGCTGTTTACTCGACGGCCGATACCGAATTGATGCACGTGAAACTGGCGGACGAAAGCATCTGCATCGGCCCGCCACTGGCCACGAACTCGTACCTGAAAGTCTCGAACATCATCGCGGCCGCTGAAGTGACCGGCGCTGATGGCATCCACCCGGGCTACGGCTTCCTCGCGGAAAACGCCGATTTCGCCGAACAGGTGGAAAAATCCGGGTTTGCCTTCATCGGCCCGAAAGCCGAAACCATTCGCCTGATGGGCGACAAGGTCTCGGCCAAGGACGCCATGATCGCCGCCGGCGTACCCACCGTGCCTGGCTCCGACGGCCCGCTGCCTGAAGACGAGGCAACCGCCCTGCGCATTGGTCGCGAAGTCGGTTACCCGGTGATCATCAAGGCCGCCGGTGGCGGTGGTGGTCGCGGCATGCGCGTGGTGCACAAGGAAGAAGAACTGATCGAAGCGGCCAAGCAGACCCGCTCGGAAGCTGCCGCCTGGTTCGGCAACCCGATGGTCTACCTGGAAAAGTACCTGACCAACCCACGTCACGTGGAAGTGCAGGTTCTGTCTGACGGCCAGGGCCACGCCATCCACCTGGGTGATCGCGACTGCTCGCTGCAACGTCGTCACCAGAAGGTACTGGAAGAAGCACCAGCACCGGGCCTGGACGAGAAAGCCCGCCAGGAAGTCCTGGCGCGCTGTGTCAAGGCGTGCATCGACATCAACTACCGTGGCGCCGGTACCTTCGAGTTCCTCTACGAGAACGGTCGCTTCTACTTCATCGAGATGAACACTCGCGTGCAGGTAGAGCACCCGGTTTCGGAGATGGTCACCGGTATCGACATCGTCAAGGAGATGCTGAGCATCGCCGCCGGCAACGTGTTGTCCTTCACCCAGGACGACGTGAAGATCCACGGCCACTCCCTGGAGTGCCGGATCAACGCCGAAGACCCGAAGACCTTTATCCCGAGCCCAGGCCTGGTCAAGCACTTCCATGCCCCAGGCGGCAACGGCGTTCGCGTCGATTCGCACCTGTACAGCGGCTACAAGGTCCCGTCCAACTACGACTCGTTGATCGGCAAGCTGATCACCTGGGGCGCCACCCGCGACGAGGCCATGGCCCGTATGCGCAACGCCCTGGACGAAATCGTGGTCGACGGCATCAAGACCAACATCCCGCTGCATCGGGACCTGGTTCGCGATGAAGGCTTCTGCGAAGGTGGTGTGAACATTCACTACCTGGAACACAAGCTGGCCAACCAGTAAGTGTTCCACCCAACAAAGCCGCCTTCGGGCGGCTTTGTTGTTTGTGGGCCCTCTACTTTGAAGATGTACACAGTCCAAATGTGGGAGGGGGCACCCCGATAGCGGTGGATCAGTGACAGATACTGAGACTGACACACTGCATCGGGGGCAAGCCCCCTCCCACATTTGACCGGCGTGCAGTCAGTAGTGTCGTCTTCTGCTGTTCGCTGGCGTAAACTTGCGCGCTTTCGCGACCTCGCTCGTCGCACACTCATTTTTATTCAAAGGTGCCCGCCATGCCTTGGCTGCAAGTCCGCCTCGCCATCAGCCCAGAACAAGCCGAAACCTACGAAGACGCTTTCCTCGAAGTGGGCGCGGTGTCGGTGACGTTCATGGACGCCGAAGACCAACCGATCTTCGAGCCGGAACTCAATACCACCCCGCTGTGGTCCCACACCCATCTGCTCGCCCTGTTCGAAGACGGCACCGATGCCGCCGCCGTCCTCGCCCATATGGAACTGCTCACCGGTGGCCCGCTGCCAGAGCACCACAGTGAAGTGATCGAAGACCAGGACTGGGAACGCAGCTGGATGGACAACTTCCAGCCAATGCGTTTCGGCCAGCGCCTGTGGATCGTGCCAAGCTGGCATGCCGCCCCTGAGCCGGATGCAGTCAACCTGCTGCTCGACCCGGGCCTGGCTTTCGGTACCGGCACCCACCCGACCACGGCCCTGTGCCTGGAATGGCTGGACGGCCAGGACCTGACCGACAGCCACGTGCTGGACTTCGGCTGCGGCTCGGGGATCCTGGCGATTGCCGCCCTGCTGCTGGGCGCCAAGGAAGCCGTGGGCACCGACATCGACGTGCAAGCCCTGGAAGCCTCCCGCGACAACGCCGGGCGCAACAACATCCCTGAAGGCAAATTCCCACTGTACCTGCCGGAGCACTTGCCCCAGGTGCAAGCCGATGTGCTGGTGGCCAACATCCTCGCCGGCCCGCTGGTCTCCCTGGCGCCGCAGCTGTCGAGCCTGGTCAAGCCGGGTGGCCGCCTGGCGCTGTCGGGCATCCTTGCCGAGCAAGGCGAAGACGTTGCCGCCGCGTACGCGAAGGATTTCGAGCTGGATCCGATCGCCAACCGCGATGGCTGGGTACGCATCAGCGGGCGTCGGCGCTAGAATGAGCGCTTGCCTGAATCGGATGGCCGCATGACCGACAGTTTCGTCACCCAATGTCCGCATTGCCAAACGCGCTTTCGCGTCAACCACGCTCAATTGAGCGTGGCCCGCGGCGTAGTGCGCTGCGGCTCGTGCCTGCAAGTGTTCAACGCCGCTCGCCAGTTACTCGAGCAGCGCGCCCACGCGCCCGCCACCGCTGTGGAACCACCGGCGGCCCTTGAGCCAGCCCCGCAGGCAGCGCCCGAGACAACACGGGCAATCAGCCAGAAGCAGTGGACAGCCGAAGAGCTGGACCTGGATAACCTGGACCTGGACGAAGAACTGGCCAAGCTGGAACGCCGCGAGATTCAGCACACCCAGCCGGTGGGTGCGGAGCGTCGCCAACCCGGCTCCGACCGCCGGCAAAAAGAAGAGCCCCTCAGCGCCAGCCGCGATACCGTCAAGGCCGAGGAAGAAAAGTGGGCCGCCAGCCTGTTCAGCGAGCCGCCTGAAGAGCGCACCCAAGCCGCTGAAGACGAGCCTGAGCCAACCAAGGCAACGGCGCCCCGACAGCGCACGGAACCGTCCATGTCATTCAGCATGGACGATATCGATGACGAACCACCGCTGCATGCCACCCATGACGCGGCTGAACTCGACCCGCCCGTCACCCCCATTACCGACGAAGCAGACACGGCAGCCCCCGAAGAACGCCCCCTGCCCCGCCGCAAACGCCCGCGCGCCGAGACCGGTGCCCACGACGATGTCCTCCAGGACCTGGAAGACGACCCGCTGCACCTCTACGCGCAGAAACGCCCGTCGGGTTGGGGCCGTCGCCTGATCTGGCTGTTGCTGGTGCTGATCGCCGCCGCCGGCCTTGCCGGCCAGTACATCGCCTACCAATTCGACGACCTGGCCCGCCAGGACGCCTACCGCCCATGGTTCCAGCAGTTATGCCCGACATTGGGCTGCACCGTGCCGTCGCGCGTCGATATCGCCCATATCAAGAGCAGCAACCTGGTGGTACGCAGCCATCCGGACTTCGCCGGGGCGCTGGTGGTGGACGCGATCATCTATAACCGCGCGACGTTTTCCCAGCCATTCCCGCTGCTGGAACTGCGCTTTGCCGATTTGAACGGCGGCCTGATCGCCAGTCGTCGCTTCAAGCCCGCCGAATACCTGAGTGGCGAGCTGGCCGGGGTGAGCGAAATGCCCTCCCAGACGCCGATCCATATCTCCCTGGACATCCTCGATCCGGGCAACAAAGCCGTGAATTACAGCCTGAGCTTCCACTCGCCCGAGTGAATCGGTTCACGCAGCGAAGCTTTACGACAGATTCCAGACTGAGTCACCGGCGACCAAACCGGTGGCGATAAAGAAATAACTGTTCAGATTTTATCCAATTCAGCCTTTATCCAGTCATCGAGAGCGGGTATCATGCCAACCCTTTTTCGAACTCTAATGATCCGGCCCCACAACAGGGAAGTCCTATGTCGGCGGTACGCATCGGCCCATACACATTGCAGAATGGCTTGATTCTCGCCCCCATGGCGGGCGTCACCGACCAGCCCTTTCGTCAGCTGTGCAAGCGTTTGGGCGCGGGTCTAGTAGTCTCGGAAATGGTCACCAGCGACATGAGCTTGTGGAACACCCGCAAATCGCGGATGCGCATGATCCACGAAGGTGATCCCGAGCCCCGCTCGGTACAGATCGCCGGTGGAGATGCACAGATGCTGGCGGATGCGGCCCGAGCCAACGTGGAGCTGGGTGCGCAGATCATTGATATCAACATGGGCTGCCCGGCCAAGAAGGTTTGCAACAAGGCCGCCGGTTCCGCGTTGTTGAAGGACGAGCAGTTGGTCACCGAGATCCTGCAGGCCGTTGTCGCCGCAGTGGATGTGCCGGTGACCCTGAAGATTCGTACCGGCTGGGACCGGGACAACAAGAATGGCCTGACGGTGGCGAAGATCGCCGAACAGGCGGGTATTACAGCGCTGGCGGTACATGGCCGCACCCGCGCCGATCTGTACACCGGTGAAGCCGAGTACGACACCATTGCCTCGATCAAGCAGGCGGTGTCAATGCCGGTGTTTGCCAATGGCGATATCGATTCAGCCGAGAAAGCCCGGCGCGTGCTGCACGCAACCGGTGCCGATGGCCTGTTGATTGGCCGGGCCGCCCAGGGGCGACCGTGGATTTTTCGTGAGATCGAGCATTTTCTGCGTACGGGCGAAACCCTGCCGGCACCGGAGTTGATCGAGGTGGAACGTATTCTGCTAGAGCATCTGGCCGCCCTGCACGCCTTCTATGGAGACGTGATGGGAGTACGCATTGCTCGCAAGCATGTCGGCTGGTATCTCGCAACCCTGCCGGGCGCCAGGGAGTTCCGCGCCCACTTCAATCGTTTGGATGATACGGAAGCACAGTGCGCCAACGTTCGTGAGTTCTTCAGCGAACGTTACAAGAGCCTGGGGACAGGGGACGGAAAGGGGGTGGCCGCATGACGATGATGACCGAGACTTTAGTGAGTGGAACAACACCCGTGAGCGACAACGTCAATTTGAAACAGCACCTCAACACGCCGAGCGAAGAAGGCCAGACCCTTCGCGGGAGTGTCGAGAAGGCGCTGCACAATTATTTCGCCCACCTTGAGGGCGCTTCCGTCACGGACGTGTACAACCTGGTGCTCTCCGAAGTCGAGGCACCCTTGCTCGAAAGCGTGATGAACTACGTCAAGGGCAACCAGACCAAAGCCAGTGAGCTGCTGGGCCTCAACCGTGGCACCTTGCGCAAAAAGCTCAAACAATACGATTTGCTGTAAGCATTCAATCCAACCAGAAAGGCGCCCGCGTAAAACCGGTCGCCTTTTTTGCTGACTCCTTTGCTTTTGATGGAAATTGAAATGACCGACCAGACTACCCGCCTGCCGATCCGCCGCGCCTTGATCAGTGTTTCCGACAAGACCGGGATCCTCGAATTTGCCCGGGGGCTGGAAGCCCTGGGCGTGGAAATCCTCTCCACGGGCGGGACCTTCAAACTGCTGCAGGACAACGGCGTGGCCGCAGTAGAAGTCGCGGACTACACCGGTTTCGCAGAAATGATGGACGGTCGGGTCAAGACCCTGCACCCGAAAATCCATGGCGGCATCCTCGGCCGTCGCGGCGTCGACGACGCGATCATGAACGAACACGGCATCAAGCCGATCGACCTGGTGGCCGTCAACCTCTACCCGTTCGAAGCCACCATCAACAAGCCAGGCTGCGACCTGCCGACCGCCATCGAGAACATCGACATCGGCGGCCCGACCATGGTGCGCTCGGCGGCCAAGAACCACAAAGACGTGGCGATCGTGGTCAACGCCAGCGACTACGCCCAAGTGCTGGAAAGCCTGAAGGCCGGTGGCCTGACCTACGCCCAGCGTTTCGACCTGATGCTCAAGGCGTTCGAACACACTGCCGCCTACGACGGCATGATCGCCAACTACATGGGCACCGTGAACCAGGCCGCCGAAACCCTGAGCACTGAAGGCCGCAGCCAGTTCCCGCGCACCTTCAACAGCCAGTTCATCAAGGCCCAGGAAATGCGCTACGGCGAGAACCCGCACCAGAGCGCGGCGTTCTACGTGGAAGCCAAACCGGCCGAAGTGGGCATCGCCACCGCGACCCAGCTGCAAGGCAAAGAGCTGTCCTACAACAACGTGGCCGATACCGACGCCGCGCTGGAATGCGTGAAGAGCTTCGTCAAGCCCGCCTGCGTGATCGTCAAGCACGCCAACCCATGCGGCGTGGCCGTCAGCCCCGACGCTGAAGGCGGCATCCGCCAGGCCTACGAACTGGCCTACGCCACCGACACCGAGTCGGCCTTCGGCGGCATCATCGCCTTCAACCGTGAACTGGACGCCGAGACCGCCAAGGCCATCGTCGAGCGTCAGTTCGTCGAAGTGATCATCGCGCCCTCCGTCAGCGAAGAAGCCCGCGCCATTGTTGCCGCGAAAGCCAACGTGCGCCTGCTGGCCTGCGGCGAGTGGTCGGCCGAACGCGCCGCCGCCTGGGACTACAAGCGCGTCAATGGCGGCTTGCTGGTCCAGAGCCGCGACATTGGCATGATCAGCAGCGCCGACCTGAAGGTAGTGACCAAGCGCGCGCCGACCGAGCAGGAAATCAACGACCTGATCTTCGCCTGGAAAGTGGCCAAGTATGTGAAGTCCAACGCCATCGTCTACGCCAAGAACCGCCAGACCATCGGTGTCGGCGCCGGCCAGATGAGCCGCGTGAACTCGGCGCGTATCGCCGCGATCAAGGCCGAACACGCCGGGTTGCAGGTCGCCGGTTCAGTGATGGCTTCCGATGCGTTCTTCCCGTTCCGCGACGGTCTGGACAATGCCGCGAAAGCTGGCGTGACTGCCGTGATCCAACCGGGCGGCTCGATGCGTGACGCCGAAGTGATCGCCGCCGCTGATGAAGCCGGCATCGCCATGGTCTTCACCGGCATGCGCCACTTCCGTCACTAAACACCACTGCTTTCCTACTGTAGGAGCGAGCTTGCTCGCGAAAAGCCCGAAAACGCCACGGGGAGCCAGATGCCCCCCGTCATCGTTGACGATCTTCGCGAGCAAGCTCGCTCCTACGGGAAGCACAGCGTTTCACAGAGGTTTTTGACATGAATGTTTTGATCATTGGCAGCGGTGGCCGTGAACACGCCCTGGCCTGGAAAGTTGCCCAGGACCCACGCGTCCAGAAAGTCTTCGTCGCCCCCGGCAACGCCGGTACCGCCATCGAAGCCAAGTGCGAAAACGTCGCCATCGACGTACTGGCCCTGGAACAACTGGCCGACTTCGCCGAGAAAAACGTCTCCCTGACCATCGTCGGTCCGGAAGTACCATTGGTTGCCGGTGTCGTGGACCTGTTCCGCAGCCGCGGCCTGGATTGCTTCGGCCCAACCGCTGGCGCGGCCCAGCTGGAAGGCTCGAAAGCCTTCACCAAGGATTTCCTGGCGCGCCACAAGATCCCGACCGCCGACTACCAGAACTTCACCGAGATCGAGCCGGCCCTGGCCTACCTGCGTGAAAAAGGCGCACCGATCGTGATCAAGGCCGACGGCCTGGCCGCCGGTAAAGGCGTGATCGTCGCCATGACCTTGCAGGAAGCCGAAGACGCGGTGCGCGACATGCTCGCCGGCAACGCGTTTGGTGATGCCGGTTCGCGCGTGGTCATCGAGGAGTTCCTCGACGGCGAAGAAGCCAGCTTTATCGTGATGGTCGACGGCAAGAACGTACTGCCGATGGCCACCAGCCAGGACCACAAGCGCGTCGGCGACGGCGACAGCGGCCCGAACACCGGCGGCATGGGTGCCTACTCCCCGGCCCCGGTGGTGACCGCCGAGGTGCACCAGCGCGTCATGGACCTGGTGATCTGGCCAACCGTGCGCGGCATGGCCGACGAAGGCAACGTGTACACCGGCTTCCTGTACGCCGGCCTGATGATCGACAAGGCCGGCAACCCGAAAGTCATCGAGTTCAACTGCCGCTTCGGTGACCCGGAAACCCAACCCGTGATGTTGCGCCTGCAATCGAGCCTGGTGCTGCTGGTGGAAGCCGCCCTCGCCCAGGCGCTGGACAAGGTTGAAGCACAGTGGGATCCACGCCCGAGCGTCGGCATCGTGCTGGCAGCCGGCGGCTACCCTGCCGACTACGCCAAAGGCGATGTGATTGAAGGCCTGGACGCGGCTGCTACGCTGGAAGGCAAGGTGTTCCATGCGGGCACCGCGCTCAAGGATGGCAAGGTTGTCACCGCGGGTGGCCGTGTGTTGTGCGCTACCGCGATGGGTGCCAGTGTCGACGCTGCGCAGCAACAGGCTTACAAGCTGGCGGCGAAGATCGACTGGAAAGGCTGTTTCTACCGCACGGACATCGGTTATCGCGCCATTGCACGCGAACGTGGCGAAAGCCAGTAACACTAGCTATCCGTTCGGTTAGGCAAGGGCCTCTGGCCCTTGCCGTATACAGGCCTCCCCGCGCATAGTTAACCGTGCATCAACCTACGAAGGGATTTCGCCGTGCGCTGGCTCAGGATCGCCATAGGTTTTACTGTCAGTCTGCTGACACTGCTCTGCTTGTTCCCGGCCCAGGCCGCCGCGCAAGGCAGTGGCTGGGCGGTATTGCTTGATGAACAGGCCGACCTGCAACTGAGCGACATCCGTTCCTCGCGCTACACCAATCAATTCAGCCCCATCGAACTGGACCGGATTACCGCCGCCGCGCCGGACGGTGCGTTGTGGGTACGTTTCAAGCTGCAGCCCGGCAAGCACGAGCAAGTGCTGCGCATATTCGCCCCGGACGTCTCACACCTGAGCCTCTATGTGCTGGACGGCGACACCCTGATCGAACAACAGAGCACCGGCACCCGCCAGCCCCAGGCGGAACGCCCGTTGCCCAGCAGCGATTTCATGCTGCCGATGCCCCAGAGCCAAAAGCCCCTCGAGGTGTACCTGCGCCTGGTCTCGGAACACGAACTGCGCCCCTACATCACCCTGGAGCCGGCCGTCCTGGCCGCCGCCGACCAGAACCAGACGCTGATCTATGGCCTGCTGTTCGGCTGCCTGTTGATGTTGATCCTGCACAACCTCACACGTTTCGCCTACCACCGCTCGCGCAGCAGCCTGTGGCTGGCGGCGTGCGAAGGCCTGTTGATGCTCAGCCTGGCGCTGCTACTCAACCTGGTGGGGCCATGGCTGCCCGACTGGCACGCGATCCAGACGCCAGGCGCCTACCTCGCCCTTCTGCTGACTGCACCCTGCGGGCTGATGTTTGCCTACCGCTTCTTCATGCCCCTGGGCCCGCACCCGCTGAACAAGCTGCTGATGGCCGACATCCTGCTGATCGTGCTGTGTGGCCTGTTGCTGTTGTTCGTCAATACCCTGCCGCTGAACATCATCACCTACGTCCTGGTAGCGCTGGCGGGCCTGAGCATGCTGTTTGTCTCGGCCTACCACTGGCAAAAAGGCTACCGCCCGGCGCGGCTGTTCGTGGCGGCGATGGTCGTATTCAACATCGGCACGTTGATCATCCTGCCCGCCCTGCTCGGTCTGACACTGGTAGCACCCCAAGGCCTGATCATCACCTTGCTCGGGTTTGTCTGCCTCAGCGGCCTGCTGATGAGCCTGGCCCTGGGCGAGCGCCAGCGCGCGATTGTCGAAAAACGCTTCAGTGTCAGCCGCGACCTGGCCGCCAGCAATGCCGAAATCGCCGCCAAGGCCGAGTTCCTGGCGAAAATCAGCCACGAAATCCGTACCCCCATGAACGGCGTGCTGGGCATGACCGAACTGCTGTTGGGCACGCCTTTGTCGGTGAAGCAGCGCGACTATGTGCAGACCATTCACAGCGCCGGTAATGAACTGCTCACGCTGATCAACGAGATTCTCGATATCTCCAAGCTCGAATCCGGGCAAATCGAACTGGACGATGTGCAGTTCGACCTGAATGCCCTGATCGAAGACTGCCTGAGCATCTTCCGCGCCAAGGCCGAGCAGCAGAACGTCGAGCTGATCAGTTTTATCCAGCCCCAGGTGCCGCGCGTGATCAGCGGCGACCCGACACGCCTGCGCCAGGCGATGCTGAGCCTGCTGGAAAACGCCCTGCAGAAAACCGACGAAGGTGAAGTGCTGATCGTCGTGGCACTGGACGAACGCAGCACCAAGCCGCGCCTGCGCATTGCCGTACAAGACAGCGGCCTGCCGATGGAAGCCGCCGAGCGCGACGCGTTGCTGCACAGTGAGTTGCACAGCAAGAACTTCCTGTCGGAGACGCGCTTGACCGGCCACCTGGGCCTGGTGATCGCACGCCAACTGATCCTGTTGATGAATGGCGAATTTGGTATCAAGAGTGGCGCGCAACAGGGCAGCACCCTGTGGCTGACCCTGCCGCTGGACCCGGAACGCCTGGAGCACCCGACCTCCGACCTCGATGGCCCGCTCAAGGGCGCGCGGGTACTGGTGGTGGACGACAACGACACCTGCCGCAAAGTGCTCGTGCAGCAATGCACCGCCTGGGGCCTCAATGTCAGCGCCGTGCCGTCGGGCAAGGAAGCCCTGGCGCTGCTGCGCACCAAGGCGCACCTGCGTGATTACTTCGATGTGGTGCTGCTCGACCAGAACATGCCGGGCATGACCGGCATGCAACTGGCGGCGAAAATCAAGGAAGACCCGAGCCTGAACCACGACATCCTGCTGATCATGCTCACCGGCATCAGCAACGCGCCGAGCAAGATCATTGCGCGCAATTGCGGAATCAAGCGCATCCTCGCCAAGCCGGTGGCCGGCTATACCCTCAAGACCACCCTGGCCGACGAGCTGACCCAGCGCAGCAAAGGCAATGTACAGCCCCGCGCGCCCCTGAGCGTGCCAGCGCCTGTCATCGTGCCCAGTGATTTCCGCATCCTGGTCGCTGAAGACAACAGCATCTCCACCAAAGTGATCCGCGGCATGCTGGGCAAGCTCAACCTCAACCCGGACACCGCCAGCAATGGCGAAGAAGCCCTGGAAGCGATGAAAGCCCAGCGCTACGACCTGGTATTGATGGACTGTGAAATGCCGATCCTCGACGGCTTCTCGGCGACCCAGCAATTGCGTGCGTGGGAGGTCAGCCACCAACGCATCCGCACGCCGATCGTCGCCCTCACGGCGCACATCCTCTCGGAACATAAAGAACGCGCACGCCAGGCCGGAATGGACGGGCATATGGCCAAGCCGGTAGAGCTGTCACAACTGCGCGAATTGGTGGAGTTCTGGGTGGCGCAGCGTCAACAACGCCCGGAACACGCCCCGTCCTGAACGCAGAACACCCGGCAGATAGAACTGTTGTGGCAAGCCCGCTTGTTGTGGCGAGCGGGCTTGCCCTAATGCCGTTCAGTTAAGGCTTTTTTGTAGGAGCGAGCTTGCTCGCGAAGAACTCACAGGCGCCGCGTTCACTCAGGAAACACGCGTTATCGTTGACGTTTTTCGCGAGCAAGCTCGCTCCTACAGAAGGCGATGTACGCTTAACTGAACGGCATTAGGGCTTGCCCCGCGTTGGGCTGCGCAGCAGCCCCAGTAAAAAAAGAACGCGGTGTATCAGACACTCTGTAGAGGCTGGGCTTGGGGCCGCTTCGCAGCCCAACGCGGGGCAAGCCCGCTCGCCACAGGGGGGATTTGTCTGGGGCTGAAAAGTGGGGCAGATACCCATGGTCATCGGGGCACGCGCCCTCCCACATTTGATCTCTGACGCCTGATAGACTCTCCACACTTTCCCCGCCCACGAGCCGCTCCCATGCTCCACGTGCTATTCAGCGTTTACCTGAAGATGCTGGTGCTCTACAGCCCGTTCTTCGTACTGTCCTGCTTTATCAGCCTGACCCGTGGCTACTCCAGCAAGGAGCGGCGGCGCCTGGCCTGGAAAGTGGCGCTGGCGACCCTGATCTCAAGCGTGTTGCTCTACCTGTTCGGCCGGGTGATTTTCAGTGTATTCGGCATCACCGTGGATGCGTTCCGCATCGGCGCCGGCAGTGTGCTGTTTATCTCCGCCCTGGGGATGGCCCAGGGCAAGTCGGCGGTACAGACCGACAACGTGCAACAGGACGTCACCATTGTGCCGCTGACGATCCCGCTCACGGTCGGCCCCGGCACTATCGGTGCGCTGCTGGTGATGGGCGTCAGCCAGCCCCATTGGGATGACAAGATCTCCGCCATCCTCAGCATCGCCCTGGCCAGCCTCACAGTGGGCGTGGTGCTGTACCTGTCCAACCGTATCGAACGCATTCTCGGCGACCAGGGCTTACAGATTGTCAGCCGGTTGATGGGGTTGTTCGTGTGCGCCCTCGCTGCGCAAATCATCTTTACCGGCGTGCGCGGTTACCTGGTGCCCTAGATCCGGTACTTGGCGATTGCCAGCTGGACCTTGTCGCCCGCACTCTCACGCATCAATTGGATGGTTTTTTCGTTGACCACCGAGGTATTCAGCACCAGGCAGGTTTGCCCGCTGAAAGCCTCGAACGACGAGCTGTCCCACTCCAGAAACGGCAAGCCCACCTGCTTGCTCACGCCCTGGCTGCTGTAGGTCACCAGTACCATCATCACTTCGCCGTCGCGCTCGGCGCAGGATGCCAGGCCGAAATCACCGCCCTGGCGTACGGTGCTGTTGCGCTTGAACAGCTCGAAAGAAGCCGGCTGTTGCTTCAAGGCTTCCAACGCATCGGCCGCCAACTTCGGCAGCGCCTCCAGCCAGGGTCCGCTCAGGGATGTCGACGCCAGCATGGCAGCAATGATATTCAACGCCGCCAGTTGCACCGTCAGGCCCTTGCCAGAGCCTGAGACCCGCTCGAAGCGACTGCGCACCGGCAGCCAGCCCAGGCTGACCATGACCTTGATGAATTCGTCGTACCACTGTTCCGTACCCCGGTGGACCTTCAACACATCGCTCACGTAGCTGCTGGCCAGCAGATAGCTTTTGCGAATGTACTCGCGGTTCAGGCCGCTCAGGCCGTCGGCAAATGAAATCACGCCGTTGTTCACCACCGCCGCATTGCAGTCATCCTCGACGTCGATCTTGACCGGCTGCGCCCCAGGCGCCCCAGGCAGTTTGTACGCGGCGATCAACTTGCGCCGTTTGGTGTGATTGATCCTTCTGTGATGTCGCTCCATTTTCCAGTTCTCCACAAGCACCCCACATAGGGCGTGTGACCACACTAGTCCAGGGGCTGGCGGGTTTTCCAGACGACAAACATCGCTTGCGAACACACCGCGAAAAACGCCTCCCAGCGATCGTTGGGCGTATCCCCCGGCCTTCCGGCTTTCATCGACAAAAAAAGAAAAAGCCCCGCATAACGGCAGGTGTTCACCCATCGTCACTCGGAGCTTTCGGGCCACTGCGGGGCCGTTTTCAGGCGACGGGCTTGGCCCCGTACCAGCGCGGCGTGTACACCCACTCACCGCCACCGGCACGTGGGAACGTGCAGGTGGTGGATGAGCCGACCAGCACCATGGTGCGCATGTCCACCTGGTCGGGCGTAAGTTGCCCCAGCGTGGTGACCCGCAGGGTCTGGCCGGGGCGACCGATATCGCGGCCCAGTACCACCGGCGTGTCGGCCGTGCGGTGCTGCGCGACGATTTCCAGGGCACGCCCCAATTGCCATGGCCGCGCCCGCGAGATCGGGTTGTAGAACGCCAGGGCCAGATCGGCCTGGGAAGCGAGGTCCAGGCGTTTTTCGATAATCGCCCAGGGCTTGAGGTTATCCGACAGCGACATCACACAGAAATCATGTCCCAACGGTGCGCCTGCCTGGGCAGCCGTGGCCAGGCTGGCGGACACCCCCGGCAGGATTTCCAGGTCGACCTGATGCCACGCCGGGTCACTGGACTCGTGCAACGCCTCGATCACCGCCGCAGCCATGGCGAATACACCAGGGTCGCCGGACGACACCACCACCACCGAACGGCCTTGGGCTGCCAGCTCGAACGCGTGGCGTGCACGCTGCATTTCTTCACGGTTATCAGTGCAGTGCTGCACCTGGTCGTCACGGAAAGGCCCGGCCATGCGCACATAGGTTTCATAGCCCAGTACATCGGTGCAACGCGCCAGCTCGGCCTTCACCGCCGGAACCATCAGTTCGGCCGCGCCAGGGCCCAGGCCGATCACGGCGAGGCGCCCACGCGCGCGGCCAATTTGCGACACATCCAGGGGCTGCTCGGCGACAGTGAGCATGATCTCTGCGTCTTGCTCCACCTTGGCGAAGCGCAGCGGCACACCCAACTCCAGCGCGGCATCCTGCAACGATGCTTGCGCCATCTGCGTCTCACTGGCCAACAGGCAGGCCAGGGATTGCACGGCGATCCCCGCGTCATGCAACGCCGTGCGCACACGCGCCGCCAACTGCGCACCGGGCTTGCACGTAGCGCAGACGTTCTTCGGATAGATCAGCAATTCATTGGCCGCAGGCGCACGCTCGGTATTGCCCACATGAATCGCCAGGCGCGCCTGCTGATCCTGCGGCAGGTTGGCCTGGTCCAGCCACGGCGCGGCACCTTCGATGCGCACGCTTTCGCCGGCCAGCAGGTCCGAGACAAAGCGCTTGCCCAGCTCCAGGTCG
Organism: Pseudomonas sp. G11; assembly: GCF_029457515.1. Classification (NCBI taxonomy): domain Bacteria; kingdom Pseudomonadati; phylum Pseudomonadota; class Gammaproteobacteria; order Pseudomonadales; family Pseudomonadaceae; genus Pseudomonas; species Pseudomonas sp. G11. The sequence goes on along the minus strand of NZ_CP120377.1, from coordinate 1,016,614 downwards.
CCCAGTTGATAGCCCGCGGGCGGGTTGAGCAGGCAGGTGCCGAAACGCAACTCGCCGCTGGTGGTGATCGCAGCGTTCACGCCCAGGGCCGCGGCAACATCCCGCGCCATGACGTTTACGCCTCCCAGGCCGCCCAGCAGCGGTACAACGGCACTGCCGTCTTCAGCCACGGCCAACACGGCGGGTTCTTCGCCTTTTTCCAGCAGCAGCGGCGCCAGGGTGCGGATCACGATACCGGCCGCGCACAACGCAATCAGCGGCGTGCCTTGCTGATACAGCTGGCGCAGGGTCGCACCGAACTCACTGTAGGCTTGGTCCGCGCCGTCGACCCGCCCGGCCAGACCATGGATCAGCGCGCCAGGGTAAACCTGTTGAATCTTGCGCGCAGTGGCCAGGCTGCCCTGGCCCAGGATGACAATCGCCGGCTTCATCAACCTTGCCACCGTTCACCGGGCACGATGATCAATGAGAAATACGGTGACGACATCGGCTCCACCTGATCCAGCGGCACGATCTTCTGGTTGGCCATGGTGGCGCGCTCCACATACAGCGCACGCTCGGCCAGGCCGAGTTCTTCCAGCACCTGGCGCACCTTGGGGAAATTGCGCCCCAGTTTCATGATCACCGCCGCATCGGCATCCGCCAGGCGGCGCTTGAGGTCGTCATGGGGCAACACACCCGAGAGCACTGACAGGCTCTGGTTGCGATACACCAATGGCGCGCCAAGTACCGAGGCACCACCGAGCATCGAGCACACGCCCGGGATGACCTGGGCTTCGTAGCGCTCGGCGAGGCGGTCGTGCAAGTACATGTAGGAGCCGTAGAAGAACGGGTCGCCTTCACAGATCACCGCCACGTCGCGGCCGGCGTCCAGATGCGCGGCGACGTCGAGGCTGGCGCCGTCGTAGAAGTCGCTGATCACTTGCTCATAGGACAGCGGCGCCGGCAGCGCTTCGGTGGTCACGGGGTACACCAACGGCATCAGGGTCTGTTGCGGCACCAGATGGTCTTCGATGATGCCGAAGGCGTTACCCTTCTTACCCTTGGCCACGAAGTACGCCACCACGGGCGACTCGCGCAGCAGGCGCAGGGCCTTGAGGGTGATCAGCTCCGGGTCACCGGGACCGACGCCCAGGCCGATCAAACGTCCGCGTGCCGGCATTATTCGACCTCCGTGGCGAGGGCATTGACTGCGGCGGCGGCCATGGCACTGCCGCCCAGGCGGCCTTGCATGATCACGAAGGGCACGCCACGGCTATCGGCGGCCAGCATGGCCTTGGACTCGGCGGCGCCGACAAAACCGACCGGGAACCCCAGGATCAGCGCCGGCTTCGGCGCACCGGCGTCGAGCATCTCCAGCAGGTAGAACAAAGCCGTCGGCGCGTTGCCGATCACCACCACGCTGCCTGCCAGGTGCGGGCGCCACAGCTCCAGTGCGGCGGCGGAACGGGTGTTGCCCAGCTCCCGCGCCAACGCCGGCACGCTGTCGTCGCGCAGGGTGCAGATCACTTCGTTGTTGGCCGGCAGGCGCGCGCGGGTCACGCCTTCGGAGACCATCCGCGCATCACACAGAATCGGCGCGCCAGCAGCCAGCGCATCACGCCCGGCCTTGCCCGCGCCTTCGGAAAACTGCAGGCCGTCGATGGCCTCGACCATGCCGCAGGCATGAATCACCCGCACCGCGAGTTTCTCCAAATCAGCCGGGATACGCTCCAACTTGGCTTCCGCGCGAATAATGGCGAAGGAGTTGCGATAGATCTCCTGACCGTCGCGGATGTAATCAATCATCGGTGTTGCTCCGTGGGCGAGCGCGCAGCAGGGCGCCCGCCGCTTCAATGGAAAGAGTGCGCGCGTGCAGCCGGCCGAAGCCTGGGTGGGCGGCATCGCGAAAATAGAGGTCGTAGTGGCCAGGACTCACCGCCAGCAGGGTGACCGGCGCGGTATGTGCCGCAGCGCAGGAGCGTGGGCAGCCGGACAGGTGAACCTCGTGCTCGGTCTGTAATGAGGCCAGTCGCACGGCGTCGACCTTGGTATCGGCCAGGGCCTTTACGCAGCCACTGGAACCGGTGCAGGCGGTCATGCGCGCCAGGGGTTGGTCGGGAGTGCAGAGGAAGCCCAGCTGCCCCAGGCGTTGGGTCACGGCGTGAGGTTTTTCGACGTTGGGCAGCAGCACACCTTGCCAAGGGGTGAAGCGCAATGTGCCGTCGCCATGTTCGTTGGCGAGTTGCGCGACGCCCCTGAGCATCGTCGAATCCAGGCGCCCCAAGGGTACGATGGCAGCGACGTAGAATTGATTTTTTTGAGACTGTGGATAACTCCCGAGGTGCAGCAAAGCACCGCTGGGCGGGCGCTGGAAGCCGTCGGCTGGCAGCAGCGGCAGGCTGAGGCGGCTCAGCAACTTATCCACAGCCAGATGGCGCATGCGCGTTTGCTCTGGGGTGGCGAGGTCAAGAAACGCCTCCAACACCGCCACCACCAATGCATGACCCTGCTCCAACGGCACGGCAGCCAACGGCGCATCCAGCCCCGGACAACCTGCCAGGCCGAACGCGAGGAGCGTCTGGCCATTGCGTACGAACGCCGACAGCCACAGATCGTGATGATGCTCGAGCATCGCCAGGGCCTCGCCGCCGTCCAGTTGCACGGCGAACTTGGCCGACAACTCATGGAAACGCGGATGATTTTGCAGGGTGGCGAGGATCTGCTCGGCCAGCGGGCGGGTGTCGAACAGCATCTGTGGATCAATACCGGCACTGGGGCTGAGCATCAGGTTGCGTACGTCATCCCCGGCGGCGTTGCTCGGGCCCAGGTCGGCAGCCAGCAGCCTGGTGATCAAGGCGTCTTGCTCGACACCGATCCCGCGAATCTGCAGGTTCGCGCGGTTGGTCGCCTCGATCACGCCCCCCGCGTACGCCTGGGCCGCATCCGCCACGGCATGGGCCTGGGCGGCGCTGATCGAACCACCGGCCAATTTGATCCGGCAAATGCCGCCATCCAGCGCCTGGACGATACGCAGCAACCCCGGACAAGCCGAGGGGCGCAAGGTGTTCAGAGCGGGCGTTGGGTTCACAGGGCTACCGGTTCACGGGTAAAGGCGCGGTATTATGCCTGCTTTGTCCGGCGGCATGAAAAGCCTGCCCGTCGGATGTCGTTCAAGGAATTGATATGTCGCCCTGGCTGACGGTTGTAGGCATCGGTGAAGACGGCTTCAAGGGGCTGGGCAGGAATGCCCGGCATGCCCTGTTGCGCGCCTCGCGGATTATAGGTGGTCAGCGCCAGTTGGACCTGTTGCCGGTGTGTATTCGTGGTGAGCGCCAGGTGTGGCCGAGCCCGTTTTCCCTGGAGCCGGTACTGGCGCGGCGCGGCGAGCCTGTGTGCGTGCTGGCCAGCGGCGACCCGATGTTCTATGGCGTGGGCGCCAGTTTGGCGCGCCAGGTGGCGGCTGAAGAACTGCTGATCTTGCCGGCGCCGTCGTCGGTGTCGTTGGCGGCGGCGCGGTTGGGCTGGCCGTTGCAGGAGGTGGTGACGCTGTCCGTGGTGGCCCGGCCGGTGGCGGCGCTCAATGCGCATCTGGCCACGGGTGTGCGTTTATTGGTACTGAGTAATGACGGCGGCAGTCCCGCGTTGATTGCTTCGTTGTTGGCCGAATCCGGGTTTGGGCCCAGCCGATTGACAGTGTTTGAACACCTGGACGGCGCGGATGAGCGGCGCATCGACGGTTTGGCCGAGGATTGGCAACACGCCTCGGTCGCCGACTTGAACCTGGTCGCCATCGACTGCCTGGCCTCCAGCGACACACCCCGTCTATCGCGCCTCGCTGGCTTGCCCGATTCCGCCTTCCGGCACGACGGCCAACTGACCAAGCGCGACGTCCGCGCCATGACCCTCGCCCGCCTCGCCCCGATGCCCGGCGAGCTGCTGTGGGATGTGGGTGCGGGCAGCGGCTCCATCGGCATCGAATGGATGCGTGCGCACCCCAGCTGTCGCGCACTGGCGATTGAAGCGGACGAAGGCCGCCAGGGCCTTATTGAACACAACCGCGACGCCCTCGGCGTGCCCGGTTTGCAGTTGATTCGTGGCAAAGCCCCGGAAGCCTTGCACGGCCTTACAGCACCCGACGCCATCTTCATCGGCGGCGGAGTCACCCGCGAGGGCGTGCTCGACACCTGCTGGCAACACCTGCGCCCCGGCGGCCGGCTCGTCGCCAACGCCGTGACCCTGCAAAGTGAGATGACCTTGATGAACTGGCGCGCTCAACATGGCGGTGAACTGACGCGCATCCACATCGCTCAGGCCCAGCCGCTGGGTGAATTCGATACGTGGCGGCAGGCGCTTCCGATCACCCTGCTGGAAGTGGTCAAGCCGCGATGAAACGCATCCTGCTGCTGGGCGGTGTGACCGAAGCGCTGGCTATCGCTCGTACGTTGGGGCCGGAACATATCTACAGCCTGGCCGGTGTGGGCCGTGTGCCGACCGATCTCGCCTGCCAAGTGCGTGTCGGCGGTTATGGCGGCGCCGAAGGGCTGGCGCAGTTTGTGCGCGACGAACACATCAGCTTGATCCTCGACGCCACTCACCCGTACGCGGCGCAGATCAGCCGCAATGCCGCCGAGGCAGCAAGGGTGTGCGGTGTGCCGTGTTGGGCGTTGCGGCGTCCGGCGTGGCAGCCGCAGGCGGGGGATGATTGGCGAGAGGTCAGCGATTGGGCCGCGTTGATTGAAGCGTTGAAACCGTTCAAGCGCCCGCTGTTCACGTTGGGACGAGAGCCGCTGCAGCACCTTGATGAGATCCCGCCGGAGCAGTTCTGGACGTTGCGCGCGCTGGATGTGTATCCCGGCAATGAGCGCTGTGAAGTGATTGGCGCACGCGGTCCGTTCCTGATCGAAGATGAACGCGCGTTGTTTGAACGGCGTGGGATTGATGTGCTGATCAGCAAGAACAGCGGCAGCACAGCGACGGAGCCGAAGCTGGAAGTGGCGAGGGAGCGTGGGGTGCCGGTGTTGGTGTTGAAGCGGCCGGTGTTGGCGGCTGTGGATCGGGAGCTTTTGTCGCCCGCGGAAACAATCGATTCGTTGGCAGATTTCATTCGATAAGTCAGGATCGCTCGCTTGCTTGATTAGTAACCTATTTGTTACCTTCAGGGCGACCAATGATTGAAATTGAAGAATACCGACGCGATAACCAGTTGAGCCCATTCGATGAGTGGTTTTCATCGTTGAGTGTGCCGGCAGCAACCAAAGTTTCAACTGCTTTGTTTCGACTTGAAATGGGCAATACAAGCAACATCAAATGGTTCGATGGGCTCGGCGAATACCGCATCGACTGGGGGCCAGGCCTACGAATTTATCTGATACAAGAGGGCCACCGATTAATCATTCTGTTCGGTGGTGGCGACAAGTCCAGTCAAAAGCGCGATATCAAGACCGTGAAGTCGCTGATCGATCAGTATCAGCGTGACAAGAAAGTGAAACAAAAGAGGTAACCAGCATGGCGCTTACCCGCAGCTACAAACACACAATCGCCGAGCGTGCTCAACGTGATCCTGAATTCGCCCAAGCTCTTCTTGATGAGGCCGCTACACTGTTTCTCAATGGTGAACCGGAAATTTCACGTGTGATTCTGCGCGATTTGGTCAACGCCACAGTGGGCTTTGAAGGACTCGCAAAGGAAACCGCCAAACCGAGCAAAAGCCTGCATCGGATGCTATCAGCCAGTGGTAATCCAAGCATGGATAATCTCTCGGCGATTTTTGCGGTGATTAGAAAAGCCCTGGGCGTTGATATGCAGGTACACGGAGTTCCCACTGCCTAATTTGATCGTTCCCCTGCTCTGCGTGGGGACGATCACAGTCGTGTTATTCGCTGCCTGCGGCTGTTGTCTGCCCAACACCATCGTGTACCCGATCAGCCAGCAACTGCGCCAGCTCGATCAACTGCGCAACGCCCAGTAATTCCTCGCGTGGTGCGCCTTCCAGGTTAAAGGCGATGTCGCAACTCAGCGCGTTGGCCGAGGCAAGTGTTTCGCTGAGGTTGACCAGCAGGCCTTCGGTGCTGATGCCATCGGCCACGGTGAAGAGCCGAACGGGGGGATTTGGGGTGGGTTTGATCATTGTGAAGCTCCTTAGAAAGGTGGAGCTGCCACTGATTCGCCGCGACGCGATAGGGTGGCAGCTGTACGCAGGTTCGCGGACCGGTCTAAGGCATCCCGGCATACCCGAAGGTATCCCGCGCACAGCCACCATTTAGCCGCACAGTAGACGATAAAAAAGCATCAACTGAAAGCAGGCGATAGCGCTTTTGCTCTTAGAAAACCCGGGCCGCGACGCCCGTCCGCTGCGTTTACAGCGGTGTACGGAGACTAGAGACCGAGTGTCCTAGGGACAACCTCAAATCCCTGTCGGAAATTTCTGCTTGTACGAATAACCAGCCAAACGACTAGCTATTTGGCCTCCCTCCAAAAAGTCGATTCTACCTACAAACACTTCCGAACCAGCTGGCTGGCTCAGCCAAAAGCCCCCGCCCTAACCTCCTCCCTCGCGGTTTTACGTCAGCGCCCGCGAGGGGGATGCACTGCTTTTGCAGCGCGTCGCATCTTGCCACTTTGTATCCCAAGGAATACGATCCAAGATGATTCAGTTTAAGAAGTCAAAACACTTTCTAGAATGGCTTGATTCGTTACGCAGTAAACCCGCGCGAGCACGCGTACTGGCAAGGTTGGATCACGCGCAATGGGGCAACTTTGGAGACTGCGAAGCACTCGGAAATGGCGTTTTTGAAATGCGCATCCACTATGGCCCTGGCTACAGGGTTTATTTCACTCGCAGAGACGAAGTGGTTTACCTGCTGTTGATCGGAGGCGACAAGTCAACGCAGAAACGTGACATTCAGCGCGCTAAACAAATTGCAGAAGACTTTGAAAAAAAGGAGTAACTCATGAATGAATTCACTGACTTCGACGTGGCGGAGCACCTAAAAAACCCCGAGGATATGGCCGAATATCTTGAAGCGTGCTTCGAAGAAGATACGGGTGACGGTCTGCTGATCCGTTCAGCGCTAAACAACATCGCCCGCGCCCAAGGCATGACCCAAGTAGCCCGCGATGCCGGCCTCGGAAGAGAAAGTCTATACAAAGCCCTCTCCAGCAATGGCAATCCCGAGTTCGCGACTATCATGAAAGTCATGAAGGCTTTGGGCCTCAAGCTTCACGCTACAGCGATCTGATAGTACTGCGACACCAAACCACACCGCCCCTTTTTACTTCTCCCCCCCGATCAGGCTAAATACCCACCTGATCGTTTAACCCTACGGATTGTCCGCCATGGCCCGTCAACGCTTTGCAATTGCCTGGATCGCCTGCCTTGCAGTGCTGTTCAATGCGTTTGCCATGCCGATGGCCAGTGCAATGCAGCAATCCAAGGACCCCGTGCAGCAATTGCTGTGGGGTGGTTTCTGTTCGTCCAATGGCGCCAGCCTGAAGACGATTGCCCTGGGCAAGCTGGAAATTCCGGCGCCGCAGCAGGACGAGCATTCCGCCATGCAGCATTGCTGGTGTTGCTCGGGCTCCCCGTCGCTGGTGGCGTTGCCGGGGCATGCGCCGCAGTTGTACGTCACGCGGTTCGAGGCGGTGCAGAGCCTGCCGCCGCCCTCGTTGCAAAATCCCACACCGCGCCAGCAATGGCCGAGCCTTAACCCCCGCGCCTCTCCAACGGTCTGATTGTCTTCGCAAGTGAACTGCGTTTAGAACCGTTCTGGAGAACTGCCATGCTTAAATCTTCCCTGCTTCTGGCTGCGTTGCTGCTGCCGGTGTTCAGTGCTGCCAATGCCGCCGACTACAAGGCTGGAGACCTGTCGGTCAGCGATCCCTGGTCCCAGGAATTGCCGCCGAACGCGCCAACCGTCGCGGCGTATTTCGTGATTCATAACACCGGCGCTACCCCGGACCGCCTGCTCAGTGTCGACACGCCAGTGGCCGACAAGGCCGAACTGCATGAGCATGTGATGCAAGGCGACTTGATGAAGATGCAACAAGTGCCCAGCGTTGCCGTGCCGGCCAAGGGTGACTTGACCTTCGCGCCCATGGCGTATCACGTGATGTTGCTGGGCCTCAAGGACCGCAGCCTGCTGGCCGATGGCAAGCAATTCCCACTGACCCTGACCTTCGAAAAAGCCGGCAAGGTCGAAGTGGAAGTGTCGGTGCAGAAAGCGCCGCCGATGGCCGGCCACGAGCATATGCACGCTCAGTAAGCCAACCTCGATGGGCGCCCCTCGCGCCAGGTTATCTCCACATCGCCGCGTGATGCGCGGCAGTTGGATCAGCCTGTTCGCCATGCTGATGATCTTTATCGGTCCGCTGATTTCCCAAGCGATGCCGACGGATCAGCACGCCGGTATGTCCATGGCCATGTCGATGGACATGCCCAACTGCCATGGCGAGTCCAAGCCAACCAAGACGCCCGACGAGCATCACGTCCTCTGGGAAAAGTGCGGCTATTGCAGCCTGCTCTTCAGTTGCCCGGCCCTGCCTGGCAGCGTGTCATTCATGGCCCTCGGCCCCCCACCGCCGGCCAATGCCCTCACCCCCTCCCCGCGCCTGGGCCATGCCCGGCAGAGCATTTTCCCCGGCGCACGCAGCCGCGCGCCCCCCATCGCCTCGTAAACCCTTAACACCGTTACTTCACCCCGGCCGACTTTAGACAGACAGCCGCAGGCTGCTGGCCGTGTTGTTTACGATTGATAGATGGAATGTGTATGTCCAGGTTTACTGCTGACTCCCGTTTGGGAAACGCCCCCGTGTTCGCCGTTCTGTGCGGCGCACTCTTGGCGCCACAGGCCCATGCCGACGAGCACGCCGAGCATGAGCTGACGCCCACCGTGATCACCGCGATCGCTCCCAGTTCGCCACTGACCGTGGTCACCAACCCCAAGGACCCGCGCCAACCGGTGCCCGCCAGCGACGGCGGCGACTACCTCAAGACCATCCCCGGCTTTGCCCTGGTGCGCAACGGCGGCACCAATGGCGACCCGGTGCTGCGCGGCATGTTCGGTTCGCGCCTGAACATCCTCACCAATGGCAGCATGATGCTCGGCGCCTGCCCAGGGCGGATGGATGCGCCCACCTCGTATATTTCCCCGGAAACCTACGACAAGCTCACCGTGATCAAAGGCCCGCAGACCGTGCTCTGGGGACCCGGCGCCTCGGCGGGCACGATTCTCTTCGAGCGCGAGCCGGAGCAGTTCGGCGAACTCGGCACACGGATCAATGCCAGTGTGCTGGCCGGCTCCAACGGCCGCTTCGACAAAGTCATCGATGCCGCCGCTGGGGGGCCATTGGGCTATGTGCGGGTGATCGGCAACCAGGCGCATGCCGACGACTACAAGGACGGCAACAACGACACCGTCGCCTCGCGCTATGACAAATGGAACGGCGACGTCGCGGTCGGCTTCACCCCCGACGCCGATACCCTGCTCGAACTCACCGCCGGCCGTGGCGATGGCGAGGCGCGCTACGCCGGGCGCGGCATGGATGGCTCGCAGTTCCTGCGCGAAAGCCTGGGCCTGCGTTTCGAGAAATCCAATCTCGGCGAGGTGCTGGATAAGGTCGAAGCCCAGGTCTACTACAACTACGCCGACCACGTGATGGACAACTACAGCCTGCGCGTCCCGTCGGGCACCGGGATGATGGCCGGGCCCATGGCCTCCAACGTTGACCGCCGCACCCTCGGCGCGCGCATCAAGGCCACCTGGCGCTGGGCCGATGTACAGCTCATCAGTGGCCTGGACGCGCAGACCAACGAACACCGCCAGCGCAGCAGCATGGGCATCGATACCTACAAGGACCTGCCGCGCAACAAGGACGCCAACTTCCACAACTACGGCGTGTTCGGCGAACTGACCTGGTACGCCGCCGACCGCGATCGCCTGGTCACCGGCGCACGCCTGGACCGCGCCTCGGCCAAGGACTTCCGCCAGACTACCGGATCGGGAATGATGGCCCGCCCCAACCCGACCGCCAACGACACCCGCGCCGACACTCTGCCTTCGGGCTTTGTGCGGTATGAGCATGACCTGGCCGACACCCCCACGACCCTCTATGCGGGCCTGGGCCACTCGGAGCGCTTCCCGGATTACTGGGAGCTGTTTTCCCCCAACACCGGGGCGGTCGGATCAGTCAACGCGTTCGATGGCGTGAAGCCGGAGAAAACCACCCAGCTCGACTTCGGCGCGCAATACAAGACTGCCGACCTTGAAGCCTGGGCCTCGGGCTACATCGGCCAGGTGCGCGATTTCATCCTGTTCGACTACCAGCCCGGGATGATGGGTACCACGTCCCAGGCACGTAATGTCGATGCGCGCATCATGGGCGGCGAACTGGGCGCGGCCTACAAGCTGACCCCAAACTGGAAGGCCGACGCCACCCTCGCCTACGCCTGGGGCAAGAACAGCAGCGACGGCAAGGCCCTGCCGCAAATGCCGCCCCTGGACGCACGCCTGGGCCTGACCTACAGCGAGGACGACTGGAGTGCCGGCGCCCTGTGGCGCGTGGTCGCCGCACAAAACCGCATCGACCAGAACGCGGGCAACGTGGTCGGCAAGGACTACGACAAGAGCGGTGGCTTTGGCGTGTTCTCGCTGAACGGCGCGTACCGCATCAATAAAAACTTCAAGGTCAGCACCGGCGTCGACAACCTGTTCGGCAAGGCCTACGCCGAGCACTTGAACCTGGCCGGCAACGCGGGGTTCGGCTACCCGGCCAGCGACCCGCAAGCCATCAAGGAACCGGGGCGCACGCTCTGGACCAAGGTGGACATGAGCTTCTAAAAGCATCGGGGGCAAGCCCCCCTCCCACAATTGGAATGCATTCCACATGTGGGAGGGGGCTTGCCCCCGATGGCGGTGTAACTGAACCCAAAAAACTAAAGCCTTGCGGAGCCCCTGATGACCACTCAAAAAGTCTCCTTCTACAACCTGGCCTGGCGCTGGCACTTCTACGCCGGGCTCTTCGTCGCCCCTTTCATGGTGCTGCTGGCCCTGACCGGCATCATCTACCTGTTCAAGCCCCAGCTCGACCCGCTGATGTATGGCGACCTGCTCAAGGTGCAAACCGCCGAGCACGCGTTGAGTGCCGATGAGCAACTGCAACGGGCCCAGGCGGCCTTTCCCCACGGCAAGCTCAGCAAGTACTTGCCACCGGCCGACGCCACCAGCAGCGCACAGTTCGTCATGCGCGCTGGCGGCCGCGACGTGACGGTCTTTGTCGACCCCTATCGCGGTACGGTACTGGGTGAGCAGGATGCCAAGTACAACCTGCAGGCCATCGCCCGCGCCCTGCATGGCGAGCTGATGATCGGCACCGTCGGCGATCGCCTGGTGGAGCTTGCCGCCGGTTGGGGCGTGATGCTGGTGGTGTCCGGCCTGTACCTGTGGTGGCCGCGCGGCAAGGCCTCGGCCGGGGTGCTGTGGCCACGGTTCAGCAGTCGTGGCCGTGTGTTCTGGCGCGATCTGCACGCGGTCGCCGGTTTCTGGGGCGCGGCCTTCTTGCTGGTGATGCTGCTCAGCGGCATGACCTGGACGGGCTTCTGGGGCAAGCAATACGCTGACCTGTGGAACACCTTCCCGGCGGCGATGTGGAACAACGTGCCGCAGTCAGACCAGCAGGCGCGGGTGCTCAACACGGCGACTCAGCAGACCGTGCCCTGGGCCATGGAAAACACGCCGATGCCGATGTCCGGCGACCATGCCGAACACATGCAGCACGGTGCCACGCACGCCGCTCCCGCCGCGCCCACGGTCAGCCTGCAACAGGTGGTCGAGCTGGCCAACGCACGCAAGGTCGAACCCGGCTACAGCATCACGTTCCCCACCACGGCCGACGGTGTGTTCACCATCGCGGTATTCGCCGACGACCCGCGCAACGACGCCACCCTGCATGTGGATCAATACACCGGCAAGGTGCTGGCCGACGTGCGCTGGGAACACTACGGCATCGTCGCACGCGCGACCGAGACCGGTGTGATGCTGCATGAGGGCAAGATGTTCGGCTGGGTCAACCAACTGATCGTGCTGCTGATCTGCCTGATGATCCTGCTCAGTGCGGTCAGTGGCGTGGTGATCTGGTGGAAACGCCGGCCACAGGGTGGCCTGGGGGTTCCGCCGCTGCGCCATGACCTGCCGAAGTGGAAAACCGCCCTGGTGATCATGCTCGGGTTGGCGATCATTTTTCCCTTGGTGGGCGCGTCGTTGATAACCGTATGGGCCTTGGATCGCCTGGTGTTGACGCGTTTTTTCAACCCCGACAAACCTGCTTCCCGCTCCGCATGAAACAGGCGCCGCGCCCAGGCCACCGGCAACACGGCCTGGGCAGCGGCGGTTCGTTGATCCGGGCCCTTTCACCGCCCCTCGGGGGCGCCGTCATGGCCCTGTTCCAGCGTTGCCAAAGGATTTCTTTTCATCCTTCAGGCTCTTTGTCACCGGGGGTCAAAGTTCATCTCTGTCTCGACCGTACTGGACGTCTTCAGGCTCAGGTTGGGCGCCTACATCCTTGATTTGCCATTCATCCCCCAACTCCCCCAGACGCGTCCAGAAAGCATCGGTCTCCAGCACCGACAGCTTTCCGTTTGCCCTCAGCGTTCCGATCAATTGAGTCGCAGAACGTTGGGGCCCCGTGGCGGCCAGCGTGTGTTCTGTCGCCGGGTTGGCCGGCAAGTACTTGAGCAATGCGCCGCCTCGGCTGATGAAATAGCATCCCTCGGCTGACGGCTCGTTCATTCGCAGAGTGTCCAGCATCGCCTTCAAATCCGCCTCGGCGATGAAGTTGGCCCTGAGAGTGCTTTCGAAAACCTCGGCACCCGCTGAAACCGCCATTGCCTTATAGAACGACTGCACGGCCACGACCTGGTAGTAACCGGCTCGATGGGCCGACGCCAGCGCCAGGCCGCCGCCACTTGCAAACAGCGCCGGCACCGTCAATGCCGTGCTTTGGTCTTCCTCTATCGGCGTCACCGCGCACACATCGTTGGTGCCGGCGACCTTGAGCACGCCGCCCAGGAGCGTCTTGCCGGCAAACCCGGCAGACAACCCCTGAGCGTGCCGTGCGGCGTCATCAGGATGGGCACACACCGGTCCGCACACCAGTAGAGGCGCCGGAAAGCCATAGACATACACAGCGGCGGCGCCCGGTTGCCAGGAGGTGTCAATGCGACCTCGACCGTTCCAGACCGGGCTCGTTTCCACGACATCCAGCGTGCCCTTGACCGCCAGGCTGTGCACATAGTCGACCAGTTGCAGCGCCCCACCCCGCAAGTAACTGTGCAGCTTGGTCGTTTCACTGGAAAACATCACCGACCGGTCGAGGCCATCAAATTGAAACTTGAGCAAAGCATCGTCAGCGCAGCGCAGATACAACGGCCAATAACCTTCATCTGCGGTTTTCTTGACGAAACTCAGTCCATCGGCAATGTCGCGCGGCCAAAAAAAGCTGCGCCCCATGGGGTCACCAGCCTTGCCGATGGCTGCGCTGGAGGCACACAGATACAACCCCACAATGGCATAGCCCTGAGGCAACTGCGCGTAGGGAAACACCTGCTCGAGCCGGGAGAAGTCCTGCCGTTGCAACGGCAGCGTGACCCTGTAGTGCTCTTTCCGGGTTGACTTGAGCAGATAGCCAAACGTCAGCCATTCTCTCGCGTCAGACGGTGGCAGCACTGAACTCACGGCGTCGTCGGCCTGGGTGAACACCGGGCTGAACGCGGGGTCAGCCAAGGAGCCCCGAATCAAGAGCCCTGGCCATTGATAAACGAATGCGGAAAATTCGCCGAGCAAGCGCCTGGGCGGTCCCCAGTACCGGCTCCCTTCAACCACCCTCAACTCGCCCGCCTTCGCCACCCGCGACACAAACTGCGTGGGCAGCAGTTCGCCACTGCGAATCCGCCGCTCGATGAGGTTATCCCCAACGTCGCCCTTGACCAGGTCGAGCGCAGCCAGATCCGCTTTGAGCGTCTGTTCCTCGGGGGAGTCCGTCAGGTTGTAGCTCAACAAGACGCCATCGGAGCCGATCAGGTACTCACGCTTGACATGCACTTCACGCCGCAACAGGTTCGACAGCACGCTGGTGGGTACCATGCTGGTGTAGATGGCCTTCTCGGTCGCAGACAATAGGATCGGCACCTCACGCGCAAGCGTGGAGCGGTAACGCCCGACAACGGTCGCCCCCTCTGGGTACAAGCCTTTCGAAACCGCCTGGTCAGGGAAGATCCAATTGAGCACAAAACCTTGAGGCGGTATCGCCAAGGGCGCCGTGGCGACGAACAGCCCATTGCCGAGGCGCAGCACTACACCACCATAGGCGCGTTGACGATTGTCACCAATCAACGTGCGCACATGCCGCACGGCATCGTCCGGCTCGGCAAATGCGGGGCTCAGGCGTCGTCGCATGAGCGTTGCATACCCTTGCCAATGCTCATTGACCGCGCCCCGCTCGTCCCAACACTGGCTGGTGCGTACCACATGCAACTGACCGCGCTTGGCCCATTCCCGGACAAAGTCCAGCGGTGTCTTGGCACCACTGGCCAGCGCGGTTTGAGTGGCCTCCAGTTCTTTTTCAAGCGCGCCGCCGCTGCCGAACGCAAACGGCCCCGGCAGGCGATAGCGCAGCAACGCGCCCTCCTCGGTGGAGAAATAGATAGGCAAGTTGTCCCCGGCGTTGTACAGCTCGCCAAAACGCTTCGCGTCGTAAAGGCTCGAATACAGCACCGTTGGCAATACGAAAAAACGCGTCAGCCAGGCCTTCGAAGTGGTCAGCCCGGTGGGTTGCCATTGTTGGGAGCGAAACAGCGCGCGGAGCATGAACCCTGGCGGGAATACATAGCCCTTATCCGTCCTCGCAAACAACGCATTGCGCGAAAACAGCTTGATAGACGTCGTCACATCCATCACCTGAGTCGCGATGTACTGCTCGTTTTGCGTGTGTTTGAGAATGAACGCGTAACAGGACTCAGTGGCCCGGTTGCGCCCATGAACCCGGGCATGCAGGTCCCGGGCGGCCTCCTCTGCCGTGGAGAAAATCGCGCCATAGGTGATGAAGTCGGGCGGACCTGCGCGGTCTGCGTAGGTGAAGTTCGGTGTCCAGTCTGAATACACGGGAGAACGCGGCCCCCACAGCGCATTCCCCTGGATAACCTGTAAACCTCCGGTCTCGGCCACCCGGCCAACCCATTGCGCAGGTTTGATCAGCCCTTTGTCCAGGCGCTGTTGAGCCCTGCTGCCACCAGGCTCCGGCACGACACCGTTCAACAGCACGGTTTCATTTGCCGAACCGCTTGGCGTATACGCCAAGAGACATGTCTCGCTTGCCGATAGATACGCCGGACGACCTTGTTGGATCACCCCATGGAGCTCTTCGGCGGAAAACACCTGCAGGTTGATCTCGGCCTCTTCCCGCGTCCAACGGCGCTGCTCGATCCAGTCGGGATGCACCATGGACAACGCCACGTGGGAACCATAGCGCCCATGAATCACATAGGGTTCAGGAGGAACCAGCGGGCCCTGGTCGCCCGCGGGGAAAAACAGCGCCGAGGCAAAAGGGTTGACCTGGCTTTCCATCGGCTCAGTGATAATGAAGCGGCCATCTTCGCTCTTGAGAATGTAGCCACCATAGGATCGGTCCCGCCGACCACCCACTTTCTCGTGGGCATACACCGCAGCGTCCGTGGCCGAGAGAAACGTCGGGCTGAGTACCGCTTGATAAAACGGCGTGAGTAACGACGAGCGATTGTCCACCTCCCCTACGCGTCGCCAGAGTTCACCGGGCCGGACCACCGACAGGCTGCACGTATTGATCACCCGCCGGACAAAACCACGCGGGGTCAGCGTGCCAGCGATCATCTCGGCCTGGGCGCCCTTGTCGTTGAACACCCCGCCGGGGCCCTCGTCCACCAATTCTTCAGCCTCTACGGCACCGGGCAACTGGAGTTTCAGCACGGCCCCGTCGCTGGCCTCCATGTAAAGCGCCAGGCCACGGGTGTCGGCCTGGATATCGGCGGTGTTGCGGGCCTGGGTAATGCCCGCAACAAGTTGCGCCGGCGTAAAGAACGCCGAGTACATCCAGGGTTCTTTCGACGGAAAATCACTTGGCTGCGGCCAGGACCGGTAGTAGATGGCCTCCAGGCGGAACTGCGAGGGTAGCCGGGGTTTACCGTCGGGACGCTTGGGGAACAGGCTCGCCGGCGAGAACAGCACCGGGCCCGGCGCCTGCGGCCGAGTGGCGACGTAGGTGTCCTTCTGGACATGCTTGAGCACAAACCCCACTGTGCGCCCCGTGACGGTCGCCGGGGTGCTCTCCAACGCGGCGAGCACGGCCAACTCGGGGCGCTTGAATACCCGGGTAAAAAACGGTTGTTCCTGTACCGTCTCCAGCGGCCCGACCGGCGACTTGATTCTCCAACCGCGCTTTACCCGGCCACGCACTTGCCCCCACAAGGCATCGGCCACCACCACCCGAAGATCGCCGCCCTCGGCGACCTGCCAGATAAAGCTCTCAAAATCCGCACTGGCTGCCAGCGGCACCTGACCTTTCAAGCCTTGCAGCAGCGTCTTTTCCAGGGCATTGCCACTGGTGGTGTATTTCAACAGCGTGCCGGTCGGCCCACACAAATAGTGGGCCGGTACCGACTGGCGATGCTCAATGATAAACACCATATCGGCCGGCGAAAAAAAGCTTGTAAAGACGGCGGCCTGATCGTCGGTAAAGGTGGGGTTATGCTGTTTGATCCTGTCGGCGTGCGCAGGGTGGGAGTGGTACAACGCCGCGCAGGTGTAGCCAGCCGGGGCGATGAAATGATCGCGTTCATCCACGGCCATTATCTCGCGATGGTCAAACGTGACCTCCCCACCCTCCACGGGACGCGTGGCGAAAAAGTGATTGTCCTTCTTGAAAATCGCACCCCCGAACTCTTTGTCGCCGACACTCTTGCCCACGTGTTGCTGAGCCCAGCGGGCGGCGTCGTCCGCCGTGATGAAAGGAGGGCTAAGCGGCGGTAATACGGCAACATGGGTGCCATGCGCTGAACGCACATCTCTGAATAATGGGTTGTCCAACTCCTGTACTCCTGACGGCTGGTAGACGGATGTGGGCGCTTGACGGATGTCGCACCCCGTCCAGCGATTTTGAACACCCCCGCCAGGCGCCAGGCACTACATGTGTAGACCTGGCGTAGCCCCTCCTCACACGCGACGCAGCGCAAAGCACCAGAACGGTGCCGATGCAGGCCCCACGCTGACATTTCAGCCCCACATTGGAACAACCGCCTTTGCAAATGCCCCGTAAAGAGGCCGCTTTCATACCGGGCGCTGACCGGGCACAGCCTTTGCAATCACCGAAACAGCCACGTTGGCGGGCGGTTCGTGCGCCCCAGAAAAATAATCACTCACTCTCGGAGATCGCACCATGCAGCGTCGCAGCTTGATCAAGGCGTTAACGTTGTCGGCATCCATTGCCGCCATGGGTCTGACCTGGACCGTACAGGCCGCAGAAACCATCAAGGTCGGCATCCTGCACTCGCTGTCAGGGACCATGGCGATCTCCGAAACCTCGCTGAAAGACATGGCCTTGATGACGATCGACGAGATCAACGCCAAAGGCGGTGTGAACGGCAAAATGCTCGAACCCGTGGTGGTGGACCCGGCGTCCAACTGGCCGTTGTTTGCTGAAAAGGGTCGGCAGTTGCTGACCCAGGACAAGGTCGCCGTGGTGTTCGGCTGCTGGACCTCGGTGTCGCGCAAATCGGTGCTGCCGGTGTTCGAAGAGCTCAACGGCTTGCTGTTCTACCCGGTGCAATACGAAGGTGAAGAGATGTCGCCTAACGTGTTCTATACCGGTGCGGCGCCGAACCAGCAGGCGATCCCGGCGGTGGAATACCTGATGAGCGAAGAAGGCGGCGGCGCCAAGCGCTTCTTCCTGCTGGGCACCGACTACGTGTACCCACGCACCACCAACAAGATCCTGCGTTCGTTCCTGCATTCCAAGGGCGTGGCGGATAAAGATATCGAAGAGGTCTACACCCCGTTCGGCCACGCCGATTACCAGACCATTGTCGCCAACATCAAGAAGTTCTCCGCTGGCGGCAAGACGGCGGTGATCTCCACCGTCAATGGCGACTCCAACGTGCCGTTCTACAAAGAGCTGGCCAACCAGGGCCTGAAGGCCACCGACGTACCGGTGGTGGCGTTCTCGGTAGGTGAAGAGGAACTGCGCGGCATCGATACCAAACCGTTGGTGGGCAACCTCGCGGCCTGGAACTACTTCCAGTCGGTAGAGAACCCGGTCAACCAGAAATTCGTCGCCGACTGGAAAGCCTACGCCAAGAAACACAACCTGCCGGGCGCGGACAAAGCCGTGACCAACGACCCGATGGAAGCCACCTATGTGGGCATCCATATGTGGGCCCAGGCCGCCGAGAAAGCCAAGTCCACCGACGTCGACAAAGTGCGTGAAGCCCTGGCCGGCCAGACCTTCGCGGCACCGTCGGGCTTTACCCTGACCATGGACAAGACCAACCACCACCTGCACAAGCCGGTGATGATCGGCGAGATCCAGGCCGACGGTCAGTTCTCCGTGGTGTGGCAGACCCAGGAGCCGATCCGGGCACAGCCGTGGAGCCCGTACATCCCTGGCAATGACAAGAAGCCGGACTATGCGGTGAAGAGCAACTAAGCCCCACCACAGGTCAACTGTGGGAGGGGGCTTGCCCCCGATAGCGGCGTGTCAGGCAATGCACTTGTCACTGACCCACTGCTATCGGGGGCAAGCCCCCTCCCACACTGTCCGCGCATGACTAGGACATTTGTTTATGCCCGCTGCCCTCAATCGCTATTTCCTGGCATTGCTGCTGTTGCTGCCTTTGGCGGCACATGCAGGCGACGCCGAAGACTTCCTGGCCGCCAACCCCGCGCAACAAGCCAAGCTGCTCCAGGACTGGGCCGCCCAACCCGACCCGGCGCGCATCGAGTTGGTGGACGCGCTGCAACAAGGCCAGCTCACGCTCAACGGTGAAACCAAGACCGTACGCCTGAACAACCGCCTGCGCGGCCTGATCGACAACGTACAGGCCAGCCAGCAACTGCTCGCCGCCGACCCCAAGGTACGCCTGGCCGCTGCGCGAACCCTGCAAAAAACCGCGCAACCGGCGCAACTGAAATTCCTCGACCAGCAGGTCGCCGCCGAAACCAATGAGGACGTGCACACCGCCCTCAGCCTGGCACTGGCCAACCTGCAACTGGTGGACACCGACCCAGTGGTACGCCTGGCCGCCGTGCGCTTGCTCGGCAGCACCGGCGACCCGCTGGCACGTACCCGCCTCGAAGCCCTGCTCGCCCCCGGCGTGGAAGCCGACGCCAGCGTACACACCGCCGCCGAGACCAGCCTGGCGCAGGTCAAACGCAAACTGATGCTGGGTGAAATCCTCGGCCAGGCCTTCAGCGGCATGTCCCTGGGGTCGATCCTGCTGCTGGCGGCCCTGGGCCTGGCGATCACCTTCGGCCTGCTGGGCGTGATCAACATGGCCCACGGCGAAATGCTGATGCTCGGTGCCTACTCCACCTACGTGGTGCAGTTGCTGATGCAGCGCTATGTGCCCCAGGCCATCGAGTTCTACCCGCTGATCGCGCTGCCGGTGGCGTTCTTCGTCACCGCCGCCATCGGCATGGCCCTGGAACGCACGGTGATTCGTCATCTGTATGGGCGCCCGCTGGAAACCCTGCTCGCCACCTGGGGCATCAGCCTGATGCTGATCCAACTGGTGCGCCTGGTGTTCGGTGCGCAGAACGTTGAAGTGGCCAACCCCGCCTGGCTGTCCGGTGGCATCCAGGTGCTGCCCAACCTGGTGTTGCCGTACAACCGCATCGTGATCATCGCGTTCGCACTGTTTGTTGTGGTGCTCACCTGGCTGCTGCTGAACAAGACGCGCCTGGGCCTGAATGTGCGTGCCGTGACCCAGAACCGCAACATGGCCGCCTGCTGCGGCGTGCCCACCGGGCGCGTGGACATGCTCGCCTTTGGCCTCGGCTCCGGCATCGCCGGGTTGGGCGGTGTGGCGCTGAGCCAGATCGGCAACGTCGGCCCGGACCTGGGCCAGAGCTACATCATCGACTCGTTCCTGGTGGTGGTGCTCGGCGGGGTCGGCCAGTTGGCCGGCAGCGTCATGGCGGCGTTCGGGCTGGGCATCGCCAACAAGATCCTGGAGCCACAGATCGGCGCCGTACTCGGCAAGATCCTGATCCTCGCGCTGATCATTCTGTTTATCCAGAAACGCCCGCAAGGACTCTTCGCACTGAAAGGACGGGTGATCGACTGATGAACCAGCCATTGATGCTCACCGCCACGCAAAAGGCCGGCCCCAAAGTGACGATTGCCGTCGGCGCCGTGATCCTGGCCCTGCTGCTGGCCCTGCCGTTGTGTTCGCTGCTGGCGCCGGAAAACCCGCTGCATGTATCGGCCTACACGCTGACGCTGGTGGGGAAGATCCTCTGCTACGCCATCGTGGCCCTTGCGCTCGACCTGGTGTGGGGCTACGCCGGCATGCTGTCCCTCGGCCACGGGTTGTTCTTCGCCCTCGGTGGCTACGCCATGGGCATGTACTTGATGCGCCAGGCCTCCGGTGACGGGCTGCCGGCGTTCATGACGTTTTTATCCTGGACCGAATTGCCCTGGTATTGGGTCGGCACCGAGCACTTCCTCTGGGCGCTGTGCCTGGTGGTGCTCGCACCGGGCTTGCTGGCATTGGTGTTCGGCTTCTTCGCCTTCCGCTCGCGGATCAAGGGCGTGTACTTCTCGATCATGACCCAGGCCCTGACCTTCGCCGGGATGCTGTTGTTCTTTCGCAACGAGACCGGGTTCGGCGGCAATAACGGCTTCACCAACTTTCGCAGCATCCTCGGCTTTGGCATTACCGAGCCGGGCACGCGCGCGGTGTTGTTCGTGGCCACGGTGCTGTTGCTGGTGGCCAGCCTGTACATCGGCTGGCGCCTGGCGCAAAGCAAGTTCGGCCGGGTGCTGACGGCATTGCGCGATGCGGAAAACCGCCTGATGTTCTGCGGCTACGACCCACGCGGCTTCAAGCTGTTCGTGTGGGTGCTGAGCGCGGTGCTGTGCGGCCTGGCGGGCGCGTTGTATGTGCCGCAGGTGGGCATTATCAACCCCAGCGAAATGTCGCCGACCAACTCCATCGAAGCTGCGGTATGGGTGGCCCTGGGCGGACGCGGCACCTTGATCGGGCCGCTGCTCGGCGCTGGCGTGGTCAACGGCATGAAGAGCTGGTTCACCGTGGCGTTCCCGGAATACTGGCTGTTCTTCCTCGGGGCGCTGTTCATCATCGTCACCTTGTATTTGCCCAAGGGCGTGATCGGCCTGCTGAAGAAACGGGGTGAACCATGAGAATCACTGCGACGGCGGAATTTATGCTCGAACCTATCCTTGACGCCGGCAGCGGTCGCGATGCGATCGGTATCGGCCAGGCGGCCGGGACGGGCCTCGACACGCGCCACGGCACGATCCTGACCCTGGAAGATATCAGCGTCAGCTTCGACGGTTTCAAGGCGCTCAACGACCTCAACCTGTACATCGGTGTCGGTGAATTGCGCTGCATCATCGGCCCCAACGGCGCGGGCAAGACCACGCTGATGGACGTGATCACCGGCAAGACCCGGCCCAGCCACGGCAAGGCCTGGTTTGGCGAAACCCTCGACCTGACCAGCATGAGCGAAGTGCAGATCGCCCAGGCCGGTATCGGCCGCAAGTTCCAGAAGCCCACGGTGTTCGAAGCCTTGAGCGTGTTCGAGAACCTGGAACTGGCACAGAAGACCGATAAATCCGTATGGGCCAGCCTCCGTGCGCGCCTGAGTGGAGAGCAGAAAGACCGCATCGATGAAGTGCTCGACACCATCCGCCTCACCGCCTCGGTGCAGCGCCCGGCGGGGTTGCTGTCCCACGGCCAGAAGCAGTTCCTGGAAATCGGCATGCTGCTGATGCAAGACCCGCAACTGCTACTGCTGGATGAACCGGTGGCCGGCATGACCGACGCGGAAACCGAATTCACTGCCGAACTGTTCAAGCGCCTGGCGGGCAAGCACTCGCTGATGGTGGTGGAGCACGACATGGGCTTTGTCGGTTCGATCGCCGACCATGTGACGGTGCTGCACCAGGGCAGCGTACTGGCCGAAGGCTCGTTGGAGCAGGTGCAGGAAAACGAGCGCGTGATCGAGGTGTACCTCGGGCGCTGAGTTCGCTTTTCTGTAGGAGCGAGCTTGCTCGCGAAAATCGTTAACGATAACGCGGGCAGCCTGAATGCACGCGGCGCCCTCAGGTTTTTCGCGAGCAAGCTCGCTCCTACAGGGAATTGAGGAGGTTTTGAGAATGTTGCAAGTCGACAAGCTGCACCAGTACTACGGCGGTAGCCACATCCTGCGAGGGCTGTCTTTCGACGTGAAGGTCGGCGAAGTCACCTGCCTGCTCGGGCGTAACGGCGTGGGCAAGACCACCCTGCTCAAGTGCCTGATGGGTTTGCTGCCGGCCAAAGAGGGCGCAGTGAATTGGGAAGGCCAGGCCATCACCGGCTTCAAGCCGCACCAGCGTGTACACGCCGGGATCGCCTATGTGCCCCAGGGCCGGGAGATTTTCGGGCGGCTGACCGTGGAAGAAAACCTGTTGATGGGGCTGTCGCGTTTTCCTGGCTCCGAGGCCAAGGAAGTGCCGGCGTTTATCTACGAACTGTTCCCGGTGTTGCTGCAAATGAAGCATCGGCGTGGCGGTGACTTGTCCGGTGGCCAGCAGCAACAGTTGGCCATTGGCCGCGCCCTGGCCAGTCGCCCGCGCCTGTTGATCCTCGATGAGCCCACCGAAGGCATACAGCCGTCAGTGATCAAGGAAATCGGCGCGGTGATCAAGAAGCTTGCCGCGCGGGGCGATATGGCGATCCTGCTGGTGGAGCAGTTCTACGACTTCGCCGCCGAGTTGGCCGACCAGTACCTGGTGATGTCCCGTGGCGAAATCGTGCAGCAAGGCCGCGGTGAAAATATGGAAAGTGACGGTGTACGCGGTCTCGTAACCATCTAATCTGTAGCGTCCTGACAATAAGCCTGAGCCATGAACCTGCCCGTTTCCCCCGCCCTGTTCACCCCCAGCTGGCATGCCGCGCTGGAACTCGTCTACGCGCGTTTCGGCGATACCACGCGCCCGGTGATGCGTCGCCACCACGGCCCGCTGCGGGTGCAAAAGCACCTGTACGCCGAAGGCCCCGAAGTGTGCCAGCACATCATCGTGCACCCGCCCGGCGGGATTGCCGGCGGCGATCGCCTGGATATCAGCGCCCACGTCGGCGCGGGCGCCTGGGCGCAATTGACCAGCCCTGGCGCTGCCAAGTGGTATCGCGCGAGCGGCCCGGCGTTTCAGCAACTCGATCTCACCGTAGAAGCCGGCGCCACGTTGGAATGGCTGCCCCAGGAAACCATCGTATTCAGCGCCGCCCAGGCCGAGCTCACCACGCGTATCGAGCTGCAAGGCGATGCCCGCCTGTTCTACTGGGACGTGGTCGCCCTCGGCCGCCCGGCCAGTGGTGAGCGTTTCGACCTGGGCCACTTCCAATCGCACCTGGATATCCGCCGCGACGGCCAGTTGCTCTGGCATGAACGCCAGCGCATTGTGGGCGCCGATGGTTTGCTGGACTCGCCCATCGGGCTGGATGGGCAGCCGGTGTTTGCGACGTTGCTGGTGACTGGCGAAATCCCTGGCGAATTGCTTGAACAATGCCGTTCACTGCCCCACGCGGTGCGCGGCGACCTGACCCAACTGCCCGGCCTGCTGGTCGCCCGCTGCCTGGCCAGTGAAGCATTGCTGGCGCGGCAGTGGTTGATCGATTTATGGAAATTGTTACGCCCCGCCCTGTTTGGGCGAGAGGCGGTCTCACCACGAATCTGGAGCACATGAAGATCAAAATGTGGGAGGGAGCTTGCTCCCGATGGCGGCGGATCAGTCAGCACACGTATTGCCTGACCCACTGCTATCGGGAGCAAGCTCCCTCCCACACTTGATCTCTGTTGTATTTAAGAATGCATTCTTTGAAGGACCTTGAACCATGGACCTGACCCCACGGGAAAAAGACAAACTGCTGATTTTCACCGCAGGCTTAGTCGCCGAACGGCGCCTGGCGCGCGGGGTGAAACTCA
This sequence comes from Pseudomonas sp. G11, assembly GCF_029457515.1. Classification (NCBI taxonomy): domain Bacteria; kingdom Pseudomonadati; phylum Pseudomonadota; class Gammaproteobacteria; order Pseudomonadales; family Pseudomonadaceae; genus Pseudomonas; species Pseudomonas sp. G11. The sequence continues at coordinate 992,405 of NZ_CP120377.1, read as the reverse complement.
ACTACCCGGAAACCATCGCCTATATCTCCGCCGCCTTGATGGAAGGCGCCCGCGATGGCCGCACCGTGGCCGACCTGATGCACTTCGGCACCACCTTGCTCACCCGCGAACAGGTGATGGAAGGCATCCCGGAAATGATCCCGGATATCCAGGTAGAAGCCACCTTCCCCGACGGGACCAAGCTGGTCACCGTCCACCAGCCCATTGCCTGAGGCCCGGCCATGATTCGTGACGCAACCGAACACGACCTGCCGGCAATCCGCGACATCTACAATGACGCGGTACTCAACACCACGGCGATCTGGAACGAGCAACAGGTGGACCTGGCGAACCGCCTGGCCTGGTTCAGCGCGCGCCAGGGCCAGCGCTACCCGATCCTGGTCGCGGTGGAACACGATGAAGTGGTGGGCTACGCCTCATTTGGCGACTGGCGCCCCTTCGAAGGCTATCGCTACACCGTCGAACACTCGGTGTACATCCGTAGCGACCAGCGCGGCAAGGGCCTCGGCCCACGCCTGATGCAAGCCTTGATCGAACGCGCCGGCACCTGCGGCAAGCACGTGATGGTTGCCGCCATTGAAAGCGGCAACCAGGCTTCGATCCGCCTGCATGAGCGCCTGGGCTTCACGACCACCGGGCAGATGCCGCAAGTGGGCATCAAGTTCGGCCGCTGGCTCGACCTGACCTTTATGCAACTGACCTTGAACCCGGGCGCAGAACCGCCCAAGGAGTGAGATCGATGAGCGCCGCGCAATTACGTCGAGTCAATGCTGAAAGTTTTGCCCACTACCGCCTGGGCTTGATTGAGCTGTTGCTGGACGCGGTCAAGCACGGCGCCTCGGTCGGCTTCATGGCCGACTTCGACGAGGCCCAGGCCCGCAGCTATTTGAACGCTGTGCAGGCAAGTATCGAAGACGCCAGCCTGTTGCTATGGGTGGTGGTGCGCGATGAACAGGTGATCGCCAGCGTGCAACTGGCGCTGTGCCAGAAAGCCAATGGCCTGAACCGCGCCGAGGTGCAAAAGCTGCTGGTGCACAGCAGCGCACGCCGCCATGGCCTGGGCCAACAGTTGATGAACACCCTGGAACTCGCCGCGCGCCAGCACAAGCGCGGCCTGCTGTACCTGGACACCGAGGCCGGCTCGCCGGCCGAAGCTTTCTACCAGTCGCTGCGCTACACCAAGCTGGGTGAACTGCCCGACTACTGCCAAAGCCCGGACGGGCGCTACAGCCCGACCGCCATCTACTTCAAGACCCTGGGGCAACCTGCATGATTCCTGGTGAATATCAGATCCAGCCTGGCGACATCGAACTCAACGTCGGCCGCCGCACCGTCACCCTCAACGTGGCCAACAGCGGCGACCGGCCGATCCAGGTGGGCTCGCACTACCATTTTTTCGAGACCAATGACGCGCTGACGTTTGACCGCCCATTGAGCCGCGGCATGCGCCTGAATATTCCGGCGGGCACGGCGGTGCGGTTCGAGCCGGGGCAGAGTCGCGAGGTCGAGCTGGTTGATTTGAGCGGCGGGCGGCGGGTGTTCGGGTTTGCCGGACGGATCATGGGCGACCTTTAGGGCCTCATCGGGGGCAAGCCCCCTCCCACCTCTAATGTGGGAGGGGGCTTGCCCTAATGCCGTTCAGTTAAGGCTTTTTTGTAGGAGCGAGCTTGCTCGCGAAGAACTCACAGGCGCCGCGTTCACTCAGGAAACACGCGTTATCGTTGACGTTTTTCGCGAGCAAGCTCGCTCCTACAGAAGGCGATGTACGCTTAACTGAACGGCATTAGGGCTTGCCCCCGATAGCGATTTCACATTCAACACACATCTTCAGGGCACACACATGAAAATCAGTCGCCAAGCCTACGCCGACATGTACGGCCCCACCGTCGGTGACAAGGTCCGCCTGGCCGACACCGAGCTGTTCGTCGAAGTGGAACAGGACTTCACCGTCTATGGCGAAGAAGTGAAATTCGGCGGCGGCAAGGTCATCCGCGACGGCCAGGGCCAGAGCCAGTTGCTCGCTCACGAGGTGGTCGACACCCTGATCACCAACGCGCTGATCATCGATCACTGGGGCATCGTCAAGGCCGACGTCGGCCTCAAGAACGGCCGCATTCACGCCATTGGCAAAGCCGGCAACCCGGATATCCAACCCGGCGTGACCATGGCCATCGGCGCCAGCACCGAAGTGATTGCCGGCGAAGGCATGATCCTCACCGCCGGCGGCATCGACTCCCATGTGCATTTCATCTGCCCGCAGCAGATCGAAGAGGCCCTGACCAGTGGCGTCACCACCATGATCGGCGGCGGCACCGGCCCGGCGACCGGCACCAACGCCACCACCTGTACCTCAGGGCCTTGGCACCTGGCGCGCATGCTCCAAGCCAGTGACTCGTTCCCGATGAACATCGGCTTCACCGGCAAGGGTAACGCCAGCTTGCCGGAGCCGTTGATCGAGCAGGTCAAGGCCGGCGCCATCGGCTTGAAGCTGCATGAAGACTGGGGCACCACGCCCGCCAGTATCGACAACTGCCTGAGCGTCGCCGACCAATACGATGTGCAGGTGGCGATCCACAGCGACACCCTCAACGAGTCCGGCTTCGTCGAAACCACCCTCGCCGCGCTCAAGGGCCGCACCATCCACACCTACCACACCGAAGGCGCCGGCGGCGGTCATGCGCCCGACATCATCAAGGCCTGTGGCTTCCCCAACGTGCTGCCCAGCTCGACCAACCCGACGCGGCCGTTCACGCGCAATACCATCGACGAGCACCTGGACATGTTGATGGTCTGCCATCACCTCGACCCGAGCATCGCCGAAGACGTGGCCTTCGCCGAAAGCCGCATCCGTCGCGAGACCATCGCCGCCGAAGACATCCTGCATGACCTCGGCGCGTTCTCGATGATCAGTTCCGACAGCCAGGCCATGGGCCGTGTCGGCGAAGTGATCACGCGCACCTGGCAGACCGCCGACAAGATGAAAAAACAACGTGGCGCGCTGCCCGGCGACGGCCCCGGCAACGACAACTTCCGCGCCAAGCGCTACATCGCCAAGTACACCATCAACCCGGCGATCACCCATGGCATCAGCCATATCGTCGGCTCCATCGAAGTCGGCAAGTGGGCTGACCTGGTACTGTGGCGCCCGGCGTTCTTTGGCATCAAGCCAACCCTGATCCTCAAGGGCGGCGCGATCGCCTCCAGCCTGATGGGCGACGCCAACGCGTCGATCCCCACCCCGCAACCGGTGCACTACCGCCCGATGTTCGCCAGCTTCGGCAGCTCGCTGCATGCCACCAGCCTGACGTTTATCAGCCAGGCGGCGCAGGAGGCCGGGTTGCCGGAAACCCTGGGCTTGAAAAAACAGATCGCCGTGGTCAAGGGCTGCCGCAATGTGCAGAAGACCGACCTGATCCACAACGATTACCTGCCGGACATCGAGGTGGACCCACAGACCTATCAGGTCAAGGCCGACGGCGTGTTGCTGTGGTGTGAACCTGCGGATGTGCTGCCCATGGCGCAGCGGTATTTCCTGTTTTAACGGGGGCCACTCAACCCTGAACATGGCCTGCATGTCCAGGGTTGAACCTCTACTGGCAGAGTCACGCAAACTTGGTTTTGATCATCGCCTCCGTATATTCGTAGTTCAGTCGCAACTCGACACCCGCCGGAATGTCTTCAGTGGCAAACACAGCATTGAGCACATAGTTGGTCCTCACGCCTGGACGGCTGGTCGCGTGCTCGGCCTCTACCGCGAAAGGCACGGACTCCACGTTGTAACCGCCCGCTGCCTGTCGAACAGGTTTGCCATCGGCGTCATATTCGAAATGGGTGTTGATTCTGGAAATGATGGAGTCGCCCTCGATAAAGAGCGGTACGGTATGGAAAGTGCCGCCCTCAACGACTTTTGCCGTGCCGACGACCATGCCGAATGTCCCCTCCGAGGCCACAGACAAACTGCGCGGTAAAATCACCCCGCCGTACACCCCCACGATTTCTCCTTTGGCAATGGGCCGGTTGGCAACCACCATGGACTGCCCGACCAACGCGGCTTCTCCAGGGACTTTCACATCCTCGGCAGTGAACGTTCGCCACCGCAGTTTCTCTTCATAAAGCGCCCCTACCGCCTCAAACCCTTCAAACTTGATATAGGGTTTGATTGGCGTGGACGTATAGGTGTGACCTGAAGGCATTTTGACTTGCGTCTGCAGGCTTCGAATGCGAATGGGTCGGCCCTGCAGGTCCCGGAGGGGATACTTGCCGTTGTTGGCGCGGTTATAGCTACCCAACTTGTTTTGCTGGGTGGTGAAGTGAACGTCCCGCCGCATGAAGCTGAGCTCGCCCGCCGTGTAGGGCACCATCGGTATCGACTCCGGTACGGTGGCATGCGCCTCGCCAGACGCGCCTGTCCCGCCCCCGCCGGTCTCGCCTCTACGTCTCCAAACGCCGGCCACGTCAGGCTTGGCGACAATCCCGCTGCTGACCAGCTCGTAGGGGTTGCTCCGGCTCTGCACCCTCAACAGGTAATACTGCCCATCACCGGCATCCGGCATGCTCGCAATAAAATAGCGCTTGCCCTCGAACTCAATGGGGCGTGCCTGCGACAGCGCCAACACCGCCAAGCTGCCGGGAGCGGGCTCCACCAGCGCTTCAAGATCTCCCGACGCCATCGGGCGGGTAACGATCTCTTCGCGGGTCAGCGCATCAATCAACATGCCGTCGTCAATCACCAGCCGCGCTTGCAGCTCTTGGGCCCGGCGCTCATAGGCGTGGGTCGACAAACTCCCCTCGGTATATCTATCGAACAAAACGGCGAGTTCGTCTTGATAAGGTTTGCTTTGCGCCTCGAATCGCGAGCGGTATTTATGGGTCACATAGTCCTGCCAGAAGTCTCTGGACAGCAGCGCTTGAAACTCCTCGGGTGAGTTATCCAGTGCCACGATGCGTTCATAAGCAGCGTCCAGCATCGCCTGGGTAACCTTTCCAAGGCCGATGAACCGCGCATGTTGCGGCTGCCCCGGCAACTGCAGCCGATCCTTGAGGCCATACCGATAGGCCAGCCTTATTTCGACTTCTTCCAGTTTTTCCAACTGCTGGGTTTTCTGATCAGGCGTCAGGTTCGAGTTGTTAATGGCGGTTCTACGTTGATCGATATCGTTCAAGGCGACCTTCTCAACCTGGTCCAGACGAAACAGGCCTCTGGACAATGTCGACAAGACCTCGCCCTGGGTCGAGTCCAGGGCCTGGGCCCGCGCCTTGTAGACCATTGCCATGATTTCCAGATTACTGAAGGACAAGGCCGCACGATCGCAACACGTCGCCCTGCCTGCCCATTCGAACATCTGCTCGTGCAGGCTTTCAGACTCGGCGGAGTGTGCGCTGACGGTATCTATCACGTCCCACACCCGGCGCTGAAGATCCTCATGCTCAGCGGCGCCCGCTTGCAGGTCCCTGAGCACCTCGAAGAACCCATCGGCCCCGGCCTGCCCTCGCAGGCTGTCCCACTGGGCTTTTCGGCTGGCTATTTGCTCTTCGGTCAACCCCGCCGCCCAGCGCCGAAACGGTGCATCGGGCCGAGCCGCGGTGGCGACGCGGCTCACCTCGGCAGAAGCCGTGGCCACCAGGCGGTTGGGGTTACCGGGCGATGCCAGCCCCGCCCGTTCAAGTCGCTGGCCGTAGTCGCGCACTTGTTGCAGCGTGGCATCCGTCCAGGGGTTGTCGTTCGCATGCGTCACGTTATTGACCCGGGCGGTTTGCGCCAGGCGTTCGTCTGGCGGCGCAATGACGGACGCCGGTATGGTCGTCATGCGGTTGCCAGACAGGTCTATCCGGTCCAGCAGCGGCTGTTCGGCCAAACCGCTCGGCCATGTCTCAAGACCTGCGCGCGCCATGCTGAGCGAGCGCATATCCGTTATCTGGCTGAAATCGGGCGACAGGCGCAGGTCATTGTCATGGATGATCAAGGCTCTGAGGGACACGCGCTCGGACAACATCCTGGCAGTCTCCGGGCTCAAGCGAATCCTGTTGTTGTGCAAGAACAAACGGGTCAACCCACGCATCTCGCCCAGCGCAGGCGGGAGTTCGCGCAGCTGGTTGCCTGACAGGTCCAGCCAGCGCACCCCGCGGAACCGCGACAGAAACCCCTCGGGAGAAGCGCTCAGGCCCATATTGCTCAGCTTGAGCGAACCGACATGACTGAAGTCCACGTCAAGGTCGGGCAAGCTCGGCAAACCCAAGCCACTGAGGTCCAGTTCCAGGCCAATCCGGGTGCCGTCGTTGGCCAGCATCTGAGGGGTCTCCTGTCTCCAGCAGCTCAAGATCCGCTGCTGAGCTTCGCGCCGCGCCCGGTGCGCCACTGTATTGAGGTTCCGCTCACCTGGGCGGGCATACCGCTGATACGCGCCACCTCCCGAGAATGCCCAGGCATTGAGTTGAGCCTGGAGGACATCAAACGCTTGCTCAAGCCTGACCAGCTCGGCGTCTGCCCCAGGGCCCAGGTTCCAGATAAATTCCCGGGCCTTTTGAACGCCATAGCCTGGGTACATTTTGCGCACAATGCCCACCCTGGGGTTGCCGCTGTCAAACGCCTCATCAAGCCCACCGGGGAGCAAATCAGGCCGGTTTTCTCCCAGTCGTTTCCAGTAGCTGTCAAATTGTTGCCAGTAGTCTTCAGGAAACGCATTGTGATCCAGCAGCGTCACGCGATTGATCCGGGCAATCGCCGCAAGCTGCTCAGGTGGTGGATTCAGGTTGGCCTGGGGGACTTCTCGCAACCGGTTACGGCTGAGGTTGACGATTTCCAATGAGGTCTGGTTGTGCAACCCCGTTGGCCATTGCTCCAGTTGCGTCAGCATCAAATTCAACCTTTTCAGCTGGAGCATGCCGCTGAAATCCGGCGTCATGCCCAGCGGGTTGCCTTGCAGATTCAGTTCCTCAAGCGTGGTGAGCGCACTCAGCCTCGCTGCGCTTTGGGCGGTCAGCCGAATTCGATTGGTCTCCAGGCTCAGGGAGGTCAGGCCTGGCATGGCATCGATTGCCAGGGGAACCTCGGCAAGCTGGCAGTTGCGCACGCTCAAGCTTTTCAACGCGGTAAAATTCTTGAGCAGCGTGTCTACGTTGCTTGCGCCCCTGAAACCGGCGAGTTCGAGCGTTTGGACATGACTGAAGTCCCCGCTCAATGCCGGCAACGTTGTCCCCCGGCCATACGTCAGGGTTAACGCCGGCCCCGTCTCCCGGCGCCAGCAACGCCGGATGTCATTGGCAGTACGACCGGCCATGCCACCGTTACGATCAAATGCGGTAATCGCCAGTTGCGGGGTGTTTTCCTTGACCCACGCCTTGAGCGTCTTATCCAGGGTTTCGAATTCCGCCTCGCGGCGAGCCAGCCCAACCGATACATCCGTGCCCAATGACTGAATGAACTCGATAACCTGTTCGTCAGTGAACGAAGGAAACAGCGTGCGAACGCGCGCTTCGGGAGAACGGAAAGCCTGTGTGGTTTTTTTCAACAGTTGCCGAAAGCCCGGGCCGCCGCCCACTGCACGCATCGACGGATCAAACGCCGGCTTGCGGACCGGATGTTTCAGCAACACAGTGCGCAGGCGCTGGCGCGACAGCGGGGATTGCTGGATCGCCGGCTTCAATTGAGACGCCTCGCTAAACCCCATGGCTTGGCGCTCGCCCGGCGACATGATTTCCCAGGCAGCGGTGTAAAAATCCCCCGCCGAAAACCGATCGTCTTTCTGGATGACCAACGTCCTGGCGGGCAACGCATCCGGGGAGCCGATGGCATCCAGTATCGGGCCCTGCGCCGAATATTGGCGCAGTTCCACTCGCGTTCCTCGCCGCCACCCCGGCAGGGTTTCGAGGGTACGCAAGGCCAACCGTTGGCTGTCGAGGTCCGTCAGCGTGTCCAGGTGCAGCCCTTCATAGGCACGGGCGACACGTGCTTCCTGCTCAAACCATTTGGCCTGTTCAACCACGGCCTCAGGCAAGCGACCGCTGCCGCGAAAACGCTGCAACGCCTCGGCGCTCAGGTTTTCCAGCAGTTGGGTGGCCACGGGGGTCGAGAGGGCGGGGAAGTCCGCCTGCACCCGCTGAACATCGGGGTCATCCGTACGGGTCAAGGCTTTGTAGCGCTCATTCACCATCGAACCCTTGATGGCATCCACCTTGTCGGCAATGAATCGCCGCAGTTGGCTGGCCCGGGCATGCAACGGGTCCTGGGCGCTGCCGGGAATACCCGGCAGGTCCGCATCGACACCTTGCAACGTGTACAGCACCTCGTTAAGCAATTCGCCCCGATCCACGTTGCCCTGGCTGAGCACCACCATTCGCCTGTCGGTTGATGCAGGGCCGTCGCCTTCCCAGAGCACATTGGCGTCGCTGTCCAATACGCGAAGCAGCGGCGTCTCGGGCAACAGGCTGTAGCGCTGCATGCTTTGCAGCTGCAACACCGGATCAGCCTTCGCATAAACGAAAGGGTCGCTGCTGCGCATCTGCTCTACAAACGTGGTGAGCGTCTGATGGATCTCAAATCGCTTGAGGGTTTCCTCCAGGGTCAGGGGAACAGGCTCATGATTGACGAAGGTTTCACGCAATGTTTGCGGCTCGACCCCACTGATACGTACCTGGTCCGATGACTCGGCAAGCCCCAGGCGCCGCAACAGCGTCGGCTCGTCCCACGTCAGCGGCTCTTCGACTTCATGGCTCCAGGCACCTTGGTGGTTATGCTCCAGTTTCGGCGCATAGGCATCGGGCCGGGTCGGGTGCTGGATACGGTATTGCCCGGTATCCGCGTCTTGCCTGACCTGGTAATGCTTGCCCTCCAGCGCAAGCACCGTCCGGCCATGGTGCTGGTGCAGGCCAATCTCATTGGCCTTGGACTGCGGCGCAAGAGTGACCGTGGACTCATAGGGCCCGAGGTCAGCCTTCCACAACATCCTTTTTCCCGAGGGCATCGTGACCGGTTTGAAATTATCCAACATGCTCACGAACTTGATCCTGGGCACTACCTGGGACCCGGTGGCAAAGAACGCGGCATTGAGCGCCACGGAGGAAAAATGTGCCCACATCGCCCGGGTATCGCCCTGTTCAGCCGCTTCGATCCCTTCGAATACGTCGGAACACATCTGCGCCGCGCCCACCGCCAGCATGATCGGGCCCAGCCCCGGCACAACAAAGGCGGCCACGTTCAAAAAACTGAGCACCGCATCGAGATAGCCCTCTAAACGTTCCATGCGGGCCTTGCGGTCCTCGTCTCCGGTGGGCACGGCGACCGCCCTGGCATCGTCGAACACCTTGTTGATGAAGGCCTGGACCTGCTGCTCCCACAGCGCGGCGGTAAGGGGCGTCTCTTCCAAACGCAACCGCGCGGGCTCAGGCTTGAGCGGGTAATCGGTGGCCGGGTTGCCGTTGCTGGCAGGCTGGTACAACCGGTTGAACTGTTTAAAGAACGCCCCCTGTTCGCGCTGCGGGATAAACCGACTGAAGAACCGGCGATAGGACGCACTGTGCAAGCGCGACCTCAGATCAGCCATGAAGTCGGCACCCGATGCATACTCCTTGAGCGGTTGCTGCGGGTCATTGGGGATGTATGCCAGCAGGCGCTCAACCCTGCGACTGCTTTGACGGTCGGGCCCGATCAACAAGGGCCCGATCAAGGACACCCCAAAGATTTTCAATGCCGCGAACGTGACGGGGCGGCCGTCCAAGGTCGCGCCGGACGGGTCGGCAAGCACTTGCTTGAGCATGCGGTAGGCATCGGCACTGATGCCCGATTCAACCCGGCGGGTGCCAGGGCGAAGGGCAAATTGAAGGTTCGCGATCTCGCCGCTCAGCGCCAGCTGTTGACGCTGATGGGTTTGCAGTTGCTGCATCAGTGCGGAGCGCTCGGCGTTCCCTGTGGGGGTCAATATTTCCTTGAGGTGTTTTTGATACCGCGCGCCCAGATCCAACGTCCGGCACAGCGCGGCAAACGCATGAGGGGCGATGGCCACGGCCTGTTCGCTGAGCGCATCGAACGTCGGGATAATCTCGCCGTCATACGCGCCGAAGGTGGTAATGATCTGGCAGTCGTGACAGGAGGGGGCTCGTGCTTCGCCAGGCTCGAAATTGGCCAGGGCGGCCTCCAGCAGGGAGACAGCGCGATACCGGTAGCTCAGCGTCGGATCGTTCTGTTGCTCGAAGGCAAAAAAACCATAGAGGTCAGTACGCCCTCGTGGATACGCATATTTGCGCGCGAAGTAGACGCTTCTGACATCCAGGTCCAGGTTGAAGGTTCGCTTGATCGCCTCTTTGAGCGGCTGCTCGGCAAACGCCAGAATGTCGGTGATGCTCCCCAGGCTGTTTTCGATCGTGTTCAGCGTTTCACGAAAGGTGCTGTGGCTGTCTGCCAGCCGGGCCCTGGCGTCAGGCGAAGCTGTCCGATACCAGGAGGGTGGCTGGTGCATTTCATGGTTGCCGAGTTCTTCCTGTCGGTACGGGATGGCCTGGTTGAACCAGGTGGGTACGCGGTCTTTGAGAAAATCGTAATGAACACCCCGAAGGTCCGTGGTGAACGTGCCTTCGGGGAGGGTGGAGGATGTGACGGGTGTTGACATGGTGGATCGTCCTTGAGGGTTAGCCGAAGCCCTCAGCCTATCGAACGACCCAGTGTGGGTGGACTGTATAGCTACCGCATCTCAGGCGATCGGTGTGCGCACCTGGTCAGTGAACGCACACCGGGCGTACAGGGCGTCGAGCACACTAGGCAACGCTGGCGGTACGCCCCATCGCCTGGTCACAGAGCCTGCGCAGTATGGTTTTTCTTTCCTCATCCAAGATCAGAATGTCTGCATAGTATTGTTCGTCCGTCATCACCTGGCCGGGACGCTTGAGGGCTGCTTCCAGCAGCGGCTTGGCGAAAGCCACAACCGTCTGGATCTTCGCCATCTGCGTTTCCCATTGGACCAATGAGGTCCAACTGGCGTCGACATAGGTCTTGAGCGTGTCTTTTTGCTGCTGGGTTGCGCTGGTGTACCCAGCGGGGAGCTTGGGGTCTATAGCGCGCAACGCCGTACGTTGGGGAGGCGAAGCCTTTACCAGCGCCTGCGGTATGAGGGAAACGAGCGTTGCATAGTGCTGCCCCTGATCTCCCGGAGGAAGCGGGGGTTGAGCATGGGCCATGAACCAGTACCTCAATGAGAAATGAGGAGCTTATTCATGACCCACAAAGACCGGGCCTTAACTATGCAGGGCAGGTGCCGGGTCAGTGACTCCAGGTTTTGCGCGGTTCGAAAGCGGCTTTGTCAGCGAGTGCCTGCCACAAGGCCTTGACCTCGTCATCGGCGTCTTTAGGCATCACCACCTTCAGTTGGATAAACAGGTAACCGCGCTGCCCGCTTTTGTTCAGCAAGCCATGGCCCTTGGCGCGCATGCGCTGGCCGTTCTGGCTGCCGGCGGGCACCTTGAGGTTGATCTTGCCGGTCAGGGTTGGCACGGCCACCTCGGTACCCAGCGCCAGCTCCCAAGGCGCTACCGGCACGGTGATCACCAGGTTTTCGCCTTCCACCTCAAATTTGGGGTGCGGTGCAAACTTGATGATCAGGTACAGGTCACCGTTGGCGCCACCGCCAACACCCGGCGCGCCCTGGCCCTTGAGGCGGATGCGCTCACCGTCGGCCACGCCGGCGGGGATCTTCACGTTCAGGCTCTTGGTGGTGTTGCTGACGTGCCGCCCCGAGGCGTCGTATTGCGGTACCTGGAAGCTGATCTGCTTGGACTCGGTGGACAGCGTTTCCTCAAGAAACACCGACAATTGCATCTCCACGTCCTGGCCCTTGCGCCCGGCACTGCGGCGCTGGCCACCGCCGAAGGCATCGCCACGGCCGCCAAAGATCGAGCTGAAGAAGTCGGAGAAGTCCTCGGTGCCCTGGCCACCGCCAAAACCGCCACGGCTCTGCCAGCCTGGCGGGCCCTGGAACGGCTGGCCATGCTGGCCGTATTTGCGCAACTCGTCGTATTCGGCGCGCTTGTCGGCACTTTTCAGCGCTTCATAGGCCTCGGACGCATCCTTGAACTTGGCTTCAGCGTCCTTTTCCTTGCTCACGTCCGGGTGATATTTGCGCGCCAGCTTGCGATAGGCCGCCTTGATCGCCTTGTCGTCCGCCGTCGGCTCTACGCCAAGAATCTTGTAATAGTCTTTAAAGTCCATCTGGGGGGTCACCCTCCGTGATCGATTTCGCACAGCCAGCGGCACAGCATGCGCCGGATTGCAGCGTTTGAATTGACTGATCTCAATCCCAAGCCGATGGGTGCGTAGAAGTTTATCGGCAGTGCACGAATATCCTTGCACCCACCGACCGTATGCTGGACAAGTTGGGGACGAACCCTGGTCTTTCAAGGCGCAGTGCCCGCTATTTAACAGATAGTCGGCCTACGCATCTGCACGCGGGTGGCATACACTGCGCGGCCGTTTTTCAACCGGAACCCGATAGACATGGAAAACCCATCCCCAGCCCGTGCCTGCGGCATCGACTTTGGCACGTCCAACTCCACCGTCGGCTGGATCCGCCCCGGCGAGGAGACGCTTATCGCGCTGGAGGACGACAAGATCACCTTGCCGTCGGTGGTGTTCTTCAACTTCGAGGAGCGCCGCCCGGTCTACGGGCGCCTGGCCCTGCATGAATACCTGGAAAACTACGAAGGCCGGCTGATGCGCTCGCTCAAGAGCCTGCTGGGTTCCAAGCTGATCAAGCACGACACCAGCGTGCTCGGCACGGCCATGCCGTTCACCGACCTGCTGGCGCTGTTTATCGGCCAGCTCAAGAGCCGCGCGGAAGCTACCGCCGGCCGTGAGTTCGAAGAGGTGGTGCTGGGGCGCCCGGTGTTCTTCGTCGATGACGACCCGATGGCCGACCAGGAAGCGGAAAACACCCTGGTGGACGTGGCACGCAAGATCGGCTTCAAGGACATCTCGTTCCAGTACGAACCGATCGCGGCGGCCTTCGACTACGAGTCCACCATTGAAAAAGAAGAGCTGGTGCTGATTGTCGACATCGGCGGGGGTACCTCTGACTTCTCGCTGGTGCGCCTGTCGCCCGATCGCCGTCACAATGACAACCGCCACGATGACATCCTCGCCACCGGCGGCGTACACATCGGCGGTACCGACTTCGACAAGCAACTCTCGCTCGCCGGCATGATGCCGTTGTTCGGCTATGGCAGCCGGATGAAGAGCGGGGCATACATGCCCACCAGCCACCACATGAACCTGGCCACCTGGCACACCATCAACTCGGTGTACTCGCAAAAATCCCAGCTGGCCCTGGGCAGCATGCGCTACGACATCGAAGACACCGGCGGCATCGACCGCCTGTTCAAGCTGATCGAACAGCGCGCCGGGCATTGGCTGGCGATGGAAGTGGAAGAAACCAAGATCCAGCTGACCCACGAAGACAGCCGCCATGTGCTGCTCGACCGGGTTGAGCCAGGACTGAGCGTGGACCTGAGCCGCAGCTTGTTCGAATCGGCCATCGATGGCTTGCTGGAGCGCGTGCGTAACAGCGTCACCCAATTGCTCAATGACGCTTCGGTGGACGTGGCCCAGGTGGACACGGTGTTCTTTACCGGCGGCTCCAGCGGCATTCCGGCGCTGCGCCACAGCATCTCGGCGATGTTGCCGAATGCGCGGCATGTGGAAGGGAATATCTTTGGCAGCATCGGCAGTGGCTTGGCGATCGAGGCCAGCAAGCGTTACGGCTGCTGACCGGCGCCGATCTCACCCACTCCCTCTTCGACGCAGCGTTGTGGCGAGCGGGCTTGCCCCGCGTTGGGCTGCGAAGCGGCCCCAAAACCAGGCAGCGCGGTGTGTCAGTTAAAAACACATCGCCTGTAATGGGGCCGCTTCGCAGCCCAACGCGGGGCAAGCCCGCTCGCCACAGCAAGCCCGCTCGCCACAACAAGCCCGCGCGCCACAGGCCAGCCTGCTCGCCACAGTCACAGTGTTGCCCCTTCCCCTCCCACCTTCAAACCATCCCGCCGAGCTTCAATTCGCTCTTCAAATACGCGTAGTAAATCGGTCCTGCCACCACGCCCGGCAAACCGAACGCGGCTTCAAACACCAGCATCGCCAACAACAACTCCCACGACTTGGCACTGATCTGCCCGCCGACGATACGCGCGTTGAGGAAGTACTCGACCTTATGGATCACGATCAAATACCCCAGCGCCGCTACCGCCACCCAGATCGACAGCGACAGCGCGACGATGGTGATCAGGGTGTTGGACATCAGGTTGCCGATCACCGGCAGCAGGCCGAGCAGGAAGGTCAGCACGATCAGGGTCTTGGTCAGCGGCAGGTGGATGCCACACAGGGGCAGCACCACGGCCAGGAACACCGCGGTGAACACGGTGTTCAGCGCGGCGATCTTGATCTGCGCGAAGACGATATTGCGAAACGCCTGGACCAACAGGTGCAGACGGTCGAATAGCACGGCGGCCAGGGGTTTGCGTTTGGTCACGTCGGGCACGCGCTGCAGCGCGATGATCGCGCCGAGCACCATGCCGATCAACAGGGTGACGAACATGTGGGCGGCGTCTTTGCCGACCAGTTGCAGTTCGCTCAGGTGCTTGCTCAACCAATCGCCAATCGCCACGCGGAATTCAGCCGCGCTGGCAGGCAGGTAGGCATCGAGAAACGGCGGCAACTGGCCGCGCGCGCGATCGACCACACCCATGAATTTATCGAGGGAGGCCCCAGGGTTTTCCGCCTCGTGGAGCAGGAAGCTGATAGCGCCGGCGAAGATCAGGGCCAGCACGCTGACAATCAGGGTGCCGAGCAACGCCACCGCCAGCCAGCGCGCGCGCCGGCCTTCGATCAGCCGTTGCAGTTGGGGGGTGAGCATATTGACCAGTTCAAAGACCAACAGGCCGGCCAGCAGGCTGGGCAACAACTTCAGCGGCAATACCAGCAACAACCCGCCGAAAATGATGATGTAGCTGGCCAGCAATAACACGTGACGCTGAGAAAACGTTGGCATACAGCCTCAAAACGAACTGCGTTAAAGGATGTTGTAGGAGCGAGCTTGCTCGCGAAGGTCGCCAACGATAACGCGTTTACTCTGAATAAACGCGGGGCCATTGCGTTCTTCGCGAGCAAGCTCGCTCCTACAGGGGGCTGTGTGCGAGTGTCGCAGCCTTCTATGGCCTGGGGCTATTATTTCTTCAGGCAGGTGCTCATAAAGGTTTTGCGCGCATCACCGGTCAAGGCTTTGGTCTTGGCGTCCGCATTGCAATCCTTCATCTTCTGCTGCTGCGGCGTAAGCGTCTTCGCGTCATTGGCCGCCGGCGCCGACAGGCAGGTTTTCATGAACGCCTTGCGCTCGTCGCCCTTGAGCGTCTTGGTGGTGGCTTCGGCATTGCAGGTGGTCATCTTGTTTTGCTGGGCGGTAGCAGCGAAGCCCTGGGAACACAGCAGCAGGCCCATCATCAACAACGGAATACGCAGCATCTTCATGGAGTTTTCTCCCTGTTACCGTGCCGGGAGGCACGGCCTACCCAGCAGTGTAGCCAAACCTTGTTACATCTTCATCGGCTGCGGATATTCGTCCGCCGGTACTGCTCTGGCGTGCAGCCGGCCTGGCGTTGGAACATCGCGATAAACGCCGAGGCGCTGCTGTAGCCCAGGTCAAACGCCACGTGTTGCACGCTGCGCTGGCTGTCGAGGGCTTCGATGGCGGCGAGGTAACGCAGGCGCTGGCGCCATTCGCCAAAGCTCATGCCCAACTCGCGCACGAACTGGCGCGCCAGGGTGCGTTCGCTCACATGCACCTGCTCGGCCCATTGCGCCAGGGGGCGGTTGTCGCCGGGTTCCGCCTGCATGCCTTCGAGCACGCCAAGCAGCCCTGGGTGGCGCGCGTAGGGCAGGAAGCAATCGTGGATCGGCGCCTGCTTGAGCTGGTCGACCAGCACCTGGGCCAGGCGGATATCCGCCTCGCTGCGGGGGATGTTGACGTCTCGCAGGGCGAAGTCACTGAGGATGGCCTTGAGTATCTCGCTGATCGCCAGGGTGCAAGGCTGCTTGGGCAGTTGCTCGCAGAGTTGTGGGGCCAGGCCCACCGAGCGATAGACAATCGCCTGGGCATTGTAGGAGCTGTGTTCGGTATTCGGTGGTATCCACACGGCGTATTGCGGCGGCGACATAAAGCGGTTGCCGGCCACCTCCATCCGCATCACCCCGCTGGCCGAGTAATCCAGCGAGCCCCAGGAATGCCGGTGCGGCGTGCATTCAGTATCGGGGGCGAAATCGGAGTAGCGGAAGTACACCGGGCTCGGCAGCCGGGGGAAATCCGCAAGGCGTACGGTATGTCTGGGCATATTGTCTGGATACAAAGGTCGGTTGTCTGGATCGCAGTATAGGCTTCGATCCAGACAGGGGATAATCCTGCCTCATCAACCCACCTGGTTTCTTTCGATGCAATACGCGTATCCCCTGCTGGCCATTTTTATCTGGGCCGGCAACACCGTGGTCAATAAATTGGCCGTGGGTTCGATCTTCCCGGCTGAAATCGGCTTTTACCGCTGGTTGCTGGCGGCCGTGCTCTTCACGCCGTTCATGCTCAAGCCGGTGCTTGCCCAGTGGCCGATCATCCGCCGCAACCTGGGCAAGGTCTTCATCCTCGGTGTGCTGGGCATGGCCGTGTACCAAAGCCTGGCCTATTACGCCGCCACCCTGACCTCGGCCACCAACATGGGCATCATCCTGTCCCTGATGCCGTTGATGGCGCTGACCGCCGCGATCATCAGCCTGGGCCAGCGCCTGACCTTCGGCGCACTCACCGGTGCGCTGCTGTCGTTCGCCGGCGTAGTGGTGGTGGTATCGGCCGGCAGCCTGGGGGCGCTGCTGCAACACGGGGTCAACCTGGGCGACGGCATGATGCTGGTGGCGACCCTGGCCTACGCGGTCTACAGCACCTTGCTGAAAAAGTGGCAACTGCGCCTGCCGCCGTTGGTGTTGCTGTACTTGCAGGTACTGGTGGCGGTGCTGGTGCTGTTTCCGCTGTTCCTGTTCTCGGCCAAAGCCGGCCTGGGCTGGGCGAATATTCCGCTGGTGCTGTATGCGTGTTTGCTGGCTTCGATGCTCGCGCCGCTGGCATGGATGCATTCGGTGAAGACCCTGGGGCCGAGCCGCACGACGCTGTTTTTCAACCTGCTGCCGTTGATCACCGCGCTGATCGCAGCGCTGGTGTTGAAAGAAGCGCTGGCGCTGTATCACCTGGTGGGCGGTTTGCTGACCCTGGGCGGGGTGATTTTGTCGGAGCGCTGGACCACGCCGGTCGGGCGTCAACGCGCTGCAGCCTGAGCGATGGTTCTCGCGGCGCACCTGCTACACCCCGGCCGCCTTGAGCCTCTGCGCATGCTCGACGAACAGCCGGATCGGCTCCGCCCCCTTGCCCACCAGCCCCAGGGACTGGTTGACGATATCGAAATGATCCAACGCATAGTCATCGCCGATCACCACGCCCAGGTGTGAGCTGTAGCGCCCGACCATGCCGTCGCACTGGCCCTTTTCGCGCACGAAGCTGCGGGCGAACAGGCGGCAGCTGCGATTCGTCCCGTCCAGCAGGTTGCGCCCGCGGTCGGTCTTGCCCGGCTGCAAGGTGCCGGACCACGAGTAATAGCGCACGCCATTGACCTCGGCAGCCCCCTGCCCGCCCCACGTTGCTGGCAAGCCCTGGGGGTACGCACGGTTGAACGCGGCCACGCCGACGCTGGTGAGCGAATGGTGCGAGGCGTGCAAGTCAGCCTTGAAGCGCGGCCCGCGATAGCCGGTTTCCAGCACACCCATCACCCAGGCGACCCAATGAAACAGGGCACTCATGATCCGACCCCTGACGCTCTCCGCCGGGTAATGGGTGTGGATATGGTCAGCCAGTTCCGAACCATGGTTGGGCCCGGCCACCGAGGTGACCGACGCCACCCACTCCGGCACCCTGGCCGCCGCGTAGCGCGCGGTCAGCGCCCCCTGGCTGTGGCCGATCAGGTTGACCTTATCGGCCCCGGTCTCGCGGCGAATCCGCTCGATGTGCGCCAGCAACTGCTCACCCCGCACCTCGCTGGAATCCAGCGGCGCGACCTGCACCGCAAACACCTGCGCCCCACCCGCCCGCAGCGCCGGGACGATGCCATACCAGTAGGGAAACCACCCCAGGCGCACGAACCCGAGCATGCCGGGCACCAACACCAAGGGGTAACGCGTGGCTAACGACTGCGGCATGGGGCGAACGTCCTTGATCGATACAGGATAGGCGCAGGCTAGCCCAATCCAGCGACGAGCAGATGACACCGCCCAGTAAATCCAATAAAACTTTTTGCGTTGCGCGGCACTCACAACTGGGAGCGATCACGCCAGCAGAGCGTGGCGCAAAACCGGATTAGCACCAGGAGATTGAGATGACTGAAGCAAACCTGACTGACGTTGCGACCCTGCGCAGCCGCGCCCGCCAGAACGTCGAAAACGGCGCCGTGACCGAGGGCTACGACGCCGACCGCGAAGAGATCATTCGCCTGCTCAATGCCTCGCTGGCCACTGAACTGGTCTGCGTGCTGCGCTACAAGCGCCACTACTTCATGGCCAGCGGCGTCAAGACCCAGATCGCCGCCGAGGAGTTCCTCGAACACGCCACCCAGGAAGCCGAACACGCCGACAAACTCGCCGAGCGCATCGTGCAGTTGGGCGGCGAACCGGAGTTCAACCCGGACCTGCTGTCGAAAAACTCCCACGCGCAGTACGTGGCCGGCAATACGCTGAAGGAAATGGTCTACGAAGACCTGGTCGCCGAGCGGATTGCGGTGGACAGCTACCGCGAGATCATCCAGTACATCGGTGACAAAGACCCAACCACGCGCCGCCTGTTCGAAGAAATCCTGGCTCAGGAAGAAGAGCATGCCGATGACATGGCCGACATCCTGGAAAGCCTGTAACCCCTGTGGCAAGCCCTAATGCCATTTAGTTAATGGCTTTTTTGTAGGAGCGAGCTTGCTCGCGAAGAACTCTCAGGCGCCGCGTTCATTCAGGAGACACGCGTTATCGTTGACGTTCTTCGCGAGCAAGAACTAGGCGTCCCCCTCGCTCCTACAGAAGGCGATATACGCTTAACTGAACGGCATCAGGGGCCCCCCTCCCCCATTTTTGTTCGCGGTTTGGTCTGTCAGCCTTTCACCGTCTTTGGTGCCTTGCCTTCCCGCATCTGTTGCAGCAACGGCGCACACTGGTTCGGCGCATCGCCACTCGGCGCCACCAGCGCCAGCAAGCCGGCGGCCGGGCCGGCGATCACGCCCAGTGCGACCATGCCTGCGCCACGCAGGGCCAGGGGGATGGCTTTGACGCCGGCATTCGGCTTGATGAACGGGCCATTGACGTACAGCGGGGAACGCAACGAGAACAGGCGGAACCCTTTGGACTCCGGCGTGATGGTGAGGTCCAACTGCTCGGTGGCCATGTTCGCAGTGCCATCGACGTAGATGATGGCGTTCTCGGTATCGAACACAAACAACCGGGTCGTCGCCAGGCCGGTCTTGATGCCAAAGTCCGCCGCCGCGCAGTTGATCTTGACTTCCTTGTCGCCGAACAGGCGGCCCACCACGTAGTTACCGACGTTGAGCCCGGCGATTTCCATCAGGCCACGGCTGATGGCGCCATCGTTGATCAACATTTTCAGGTCGCCGTTGGAAGTGCCCAACAGCGCCGCCACGGAGTTGCCGCGCCCGGAAATATCCGCATCACCGTTGAGTTCGCCGAAGCTGGTTTTCATCGGTTCGAAAGTCGGGAACAGTTGCTTGAGCTTGAAGTTACGCGCGGTCAGTTTGGCCCGGCCTTCCATGGGCACCGTGCGGCCGTTCAAGCGGATCTGCGCATCCAGCTTGCCACCGGCCACCCCGAAGCGCAGGGGTTCCATGCTCAGCTCGCCGTCGTTGAGGACCAGGTGGGTATAGAGGTCGGTGAACGGCAAGTCGGCGCTGTGCACAATGCGTTTGCCGGTGAATTCGACATCGGCATCCATCACACGCCAGCGCTCGGTGCGGAACTCTTCCACCGGCAGCACTTTGTTCGCCGGTTGCTTGCTCATCCCACCACGGGCCTTTTGCTTGGCGTTGGAGTCGGCGCCGATCAAGGGCGCGAGGTCCGTCATCAGCAGTTGGTTGGAGACCAACGTGCCGCTGAGCTTGGGGCGTGGCTGGCTGGCGACATAGGCCAGGTCGCCGTGGATGTCACTGTTGCCGATCTTGCCGTTGAAGTTTTCGTAGCGGAACGACGCGCCATTGGCCTCGTGCAGCTTGGCGATCAGATGTCCGTCTGTGGAGTAGGCCGGTGAATCCGGCAAGGTGACGCCGGTCAATGGGTACAGGTTGCCCAGGCTGCTGCCGGCAAGTTTCAGGCGCAGGTCGAGGGCGCCCAGGTTGAGTGGGTCGGTCAGGGTGCCGGCCAGGGCGATACGGGTGTCGGCGATGTCCACCTGGGCCTGTAGAGGGAACGGCTTGGCCGCGTCCTGCAAGGCAAGCAGGCCGCCGATCTTGCCGGTGCCGTCGAGTTTCTGGCCGTGGTACTGGCCTTTGACCTTGAGGCCAAACGCGTAGTCCTGGGGGGCCGCGCCTTTTTCCAGGGCCTTCCTGGCATCGGCGTCACCGACGATTTCAGCAAACGGAATGGGCTGGCCCAGCGGGTCGATGATCACATCGAGTTGGGTCTTGAGGGTTTGATCGTCAAGGGTCACATGGCCTTTGTCGAAGCCGATGGTGCCGATGTCCACCACCCAGCTGGAAGGTTCGGCGCTGGGGTCCTTGGGGTCGAACGTGAAGGTCCAGTTGGCGCGGCCATCGGCGAGGCGCTGCAACTCGGCGCTCGGCTCAGTGAGGTCGATGCGCGGGATCACCACACGCTGGGCCAGCAAGGCCAGGAGAGAGATACGCAGTTCAACGCGCTTGAGCGTGACCATCTGCGGTTTTTTCGACCAGTCAGGGTTACCCAGGGTCAGGTCTTCGGCAATCACATGGGGCCACGGCACCCAGGCACGCCAACCGCCTTCGTCTGGCTCACGCTGCCACACCACCGCGAGGTTGCCATTGATGGCGAACGGACGATGCAGCTCTTCGGAGACCTTGGCATTGAGCGGGGGTTTGATGCGATTCCAGTCAAAGAACACCAGGACCAGAGCCACAATGGCAATTAATAGAACGAAGCTGGCGCAGCTCCAAGCGACGATTTTACGAGTGCGCGTCATTGCACAGGACTCCTGAATACGACTGGCTGAGCTACCCCTATAGAGCAGCCTATAAAACTACGACTGGTAAACCACACGGGGGTTTAACCCGATGCACGATTTAACCCGCGGATACCGGCTTTCCTGACCGACCAGGCAAATTTGATCTTCAACGGCGCACCATTGTTACCCAGGTTCGTGTCGAAAATACCCACACCGGTGCAAAACCGCGGGCTTGAGAGGCTCGTTCTAGAGCCTCCGCCGAGAACAATCAATTCTGTTGATTATTACCATTGTGTTTATGAACTTTTATATCGACTTATCGAGAGTAGCATTAGCTCCGTACCCACTTTATCGCCCTCCCAAGGAGCAACCCATCATGAAACGCCAAGTCCTTGCTACCGTCCTGATGTCTGTCCTGGCCTCCAGTGCCTTTGCCCTGCCAGCTGCGGAACAGGCCACCCCACAGAATAAAGCCCAAGCCGTTCAATCCAGCCAAACCCTGGCTCGCAGCGGTTCGCAAGAAGATGAAAACCGCGACTACGCCAAAGGCGCCGTTGCTGAGAATGGCCGTAATCGCCTGGAAGAGAAAGGCCTGGTAGAGGGCGGCGCTGAACAAGCCAACGACCGTGCCTACACCCAAGGCGTCGCTGAAAATGGCCGTAATCGCCTGGAAGAGAAAGGCCTGGTTGAAGGTGGTGCTGACCGTCTGCAGGAACGCAACACCATTGCCGAAGGCGGTGCTGACCGTCTGCAAGAACGCAACACCGTTGCCGAAGGCGGTGCTGACCGTCTGCAAGAACTGCATCAAGCACAGAGCTAAGCCTGTGATGGCCCAGAAAAAAGCCCGATCAGCCGATCGGGCTTTTGACTTTATGTAGCCTGCGTCACATCTCCCCCTGCACACCTCGCCGTCAAGTTCGACGTCAACGAAGTTGTTTTGCTAGAGTGCGTCGCTGTACTTGCCGACAAAGCCCGCCCCCACATGCTGCCCCGCGCCGAACAGAAGCAACAGACCCGCCTCGCCTTGATGGACGCAGCCCGCCATCTGATGGAGTGTGGCCGTGGGTTTGGCAGCCTGAGCCTGCGCGAAGTGGCCAAGACGGCCGGAATTGTACCGACCGGGTTCTATCGACATTTTGCCGATATGGATCAGCTGGGCCTGGTGCTGGTCAGCGAAGTCGGCCAGACCTTCCGCGCCACCATTCGCCTGGTGCGCCATAACGAATTCGTGATGGGCGGCATCATCGATGCGTCCGTGCGGATCTTCCTCGATGTGGTCTCGGCCAACCGTTCGCAGTTTTTGTTCCTCGCCCGCGAACAATATGGCGGCTGCCTGGCGGTGCGCCAGGCCATCGGTGCCCTGCGCGAAGACATCACCCGCGACCTCGCGGCGGACCTCACCCACATGCCCAAGCTCCAGCACCTGGATGCCGACGGTTTGCACGTGATGGCCGACCTGATCGTCAAGAGCGTGTTCGCCACCCTGCCCGACATCATCGACCCTCCCGCCCAGGCCCTCCCGGCCCACCTCACGCCCCAGGCGAAAATCACCCAGCAACTGCGCTTTATCTTTATCGGCCTCAAGCATTGGCAGGGCCTGGGCAGCACGGAGTAAGTCCCTCAGCCCGCGGCGTGGAAACGCTTGGCGGTGGTGAAATTACGGTCCCAGTAACGGTTGCTCAGCGAGTCGATACGCACGGTTTTGCCCGCCCGTGGCGAATGGATAAATTTGCCCTCGCCTATGTAGAGGCCGACATGGCTCACCCGCCCGCGCCCGTTACCTTTGAAAAATACCGCGTCGCCAGGCTTCAAGGCGTTGCGCTTGATCGTGGCGGCCTTCGAACCATGCATCGCCGCCGTGGTACGCGGCAGGTGGATATTGGCCTGGGTCTTGAACAGGTACACCAGGAAGCTGCTGCAATCGAAGCCCTGCTCGACTGAATTCCCACCCCATTTATAGGGCGTACCGAGTAACTCATGAGCGCGATCGATCACATCGTCGATGGACGGTTTGCGTGACAGGGCTGGCAGGGCAGTGTCGACCTTGAGAGGGGCGACAGCGCGCTTCTGGATATTGGCCGATGAAGACGTGGTGACCAGGAAAAGGCCGAAAATGAATACACACACAATTGATTTGAACATGGTGGAACCCGTCGTGGATTGAGCACGGCGCAAATCCTAATCAACGATCAGGTAATCCGATGAACTCCTATTCCTGTGAGCACGTAGGACAAATCCGAAAAAATTCAGCGATAAAAAAGATGAAAGAGATTTCCTGCAGCCCCCGTCCGCCCCAAGGAGAAGCGCACATATTTGGTGCCATAAACAGGACGACGCACCAATTTGAAACATTGGCGAAGTTTTCTGACGCCCTATTCGGCAGCACTGCCACGCACCTACAGGCAATTCCTACTCCACGGCATGATTGGCAAGGCCCTTGCTCTAGCTCTTGCATCGCTCATAGCTGGAAGTTTCCTGATGCTGGTGATCCACCGCCGAATCGCCCCGCAGGCCCTCTGGGCCGCTGAATTGCTGCTGAATTTCGAAGCGCGCAGCAAAAGTCGCCTGCGCTGTTTCAGTGCCGACGGCGAAGATGTCGGCCTGTTTCTGGAGCGTGGCCAACCGCCGCTGCACGATGGCGAATTCCTACAAGCTGAAGACGGACGTGTCGTACGCGTCTGCGCGCGTCCTGAACAACTGCTGCATGTCACCTGTAGCAGCGCGTTTGAACTGACCCGTGCCGCCTATCACCTGGGCAATCGCCATGTCGCCCTGCAGGTCGGCGATGGCTGGTTGCGCTTGTTGGACGACTACGTGCTCAAGGCGATGCTCGATCAACTGGGTGCCACCACGCAAACCATCGAAGCGCCCTTCCAGCCGGAACATGGCGCCTATGGCGGCGGCCATCATCATTCGCGCCATGGCGACGAAGATTTCAACTACCCGCCCAAGCTGCACCAGTTCGGCGTACGGTTATGAACCCAGCCTGGGCGCTGTTGCGTCTGGCCAGTCCGCAACTGCCGATTGGCGGCTACAGCTATTCACAGGGGCTGGAAATGGCCGTGGAAAATGGCCGCGTGAGTGATGCCGACAGCGCCCGACGCTGGATCAGCGACCAGTTGCTGCTCAACCTTGCACGCTTCGAAGCCCCGCTGCTGCTTGCCCATTGCCGTGCTGCCGCGGACGAGGATTGGCCGCAGTTGGCGCAGTTGTGCGCAGAACACCGCGCCAGTCGTGAGACGCGCGAGCTGTATCAGGAAAGCCGGCAGATGGGCTACTCCCTGCAACAACTGCTCAACGGCTTGCCCGAGCTCGACGCTGACGCTCGCGAAGTGCTCGATCAACACACCGAACCCCACCTGGCCCTCGGTTGGGCCCTGGCCGCCCGCGCCTGGCGCATCAGCCCCGACGATGCCCTGGCTGCCTGGCTGTGGAGCTGGCTGGAAAACCAATTGGCGGTGTTGATGAAAACCCTGCCCCTCGGCCAGCAAGCCGCCCAGCGCCTGACCAGCGAACTGCTGCCGCTGCTGCAACAGGCCCAACAGGACGCCGGTCGCATCGACCCCAACCATTTTGGCAGTGCCGCCTTCGGCCTGTCCTTGGCATGCATGGCCCATGAGCGCCAGTACAGCCGCCTGTTCCGTTCATAGGTCCTTTTACGTCGGAGGCCTTTTATTTTGGAGAAGCACATGAACACACAACCTCTGCGCGTCGGCATCGGCGGTCCGGTGGGCTCCGGCAAGACCGCCCTGACCCTGGCCCTGTGCCTGGCGCTGCGTGATCGCTACAACCTGGCGGTGGTCACCAATGACATCTATACCCGCGAAGACGCCGACTTCCTGGTGCGCAACCAGGCCCTGGCGCCCGAGCGCATCATCGGCGTGGAAACCGGTGGCTGCCCGCACACGGCGATCCGCGAAGACGCCTCGATCAACCTGGAAGCGGTGGACCAGCTCAACCGCCGCTTCCCTGGCCTGGACCTGATCCTGGTGGAGTCCGGCGGCGACAACCTGTCGGCCACCTTCAGCCCGGAGCTGTCGGACCTGACCATCTACGTGATCGATGTGTCGGCCGGCGACAAGCTGCCCCGCAAGGGTGGGCCCGGTATTTGCAAATCCGACCTGCTGGTGATCAACAAGATCGACCTGGCACCGCTGGTCGGCGCCTCGCTGGAACTGATGAACAGCGACACCCAGCGCATGCGCAACGGCAAACCCTTCGTGTTCAGCAATCAGAAAACCGGTGTCGGCCTGGAAGAAATCGTCGCCTTTATCGAACGCCAAGGTCTGTTGACCGCGGCCTGATCAACCCTAAGGAACCTGTCCATGAGCCTGAAAAAACTCTTCGGCGCCGCCGCCCTGCTGCTCACCCCTGCCCTGGCCTTCGCTCACCCCGGCCATGGCGACAACGGCCTGGTGGCCGGTATCAGCCATCCATTGGGCGGTATCGACCACCTGCTGGCCATGGTGGCGGTAGGCCTGTGGGCCGCGCAGCAAAAAGGCGCGGCGCGTTGGGCCCTGCCTTGCACGTTTGTGGGCACCATGCTGATAGGCGGCGTGCTGGGTTTTGAGGGCCTGGGGTTGCCGGCACTGGAAAGCGGGATTGCCGCGTCGGTGCTGGCACTGGGCCTGGCGGTGGCGCTGGCAGTGCGTCCGCCGTTGTTCGTGGCGGTGGCGGCGACGGCGGTGTTTGCCTTGTTCCACGGGGTTGCCCATGGCCTTGAGCTGCCAGACATGTCGAGCCCTTGGGCGTATGCCGCAGGGTTTGTCGGCGCGACCGCTGCACTGCACGCCGCCGGGTATGCGCTGGTGCGCTGGCTGCCGGCTGCGGCGGCGCCGTTGGTGCGGGTTGCCGGGGCGGCTTCGGCGGCGACTGGGGTGTGGTTGCTGGCGGGCTGATTTGCGCCGTTTGTAAGGGCCTCATCGGGGGCAAGCCCCCTCCCACATTTGACTGTGTTCACAAATCCAAATGTGGGAGGGAGCTTGCTCCCGATAGCGGTGGCGCAGACACCACTGATCCCAAGCCTGCTACCATGCGCGCCTACACCCCTGCCGTGACGACGCCAGCCGATGCCCACCGTTCCAAGCTCCACCCCCCAGTCTTCCTTGAATGCCGTGCTCTCGCACTTCCATGACGTGATCGTGCCGCTCTGGCAGGGCCCGGGCTGGAATGCCGAGCTGACGTTACCCTATGAGGCGCTGGACGCCGATCACCGGCCCTTGCCCCCGCAACGCTACCGCGCCATGGCTTGCGCACGGCAGTTGTACCTGTTCGCCAGCCTGATCGGCGTACCCGGTGCCGCCTTTGCCGAAGAACGCGCAGCGGCGCTGTTTCGCTCCCTGCAACGGCATTTCCACGATGCCGAACATGGCGGCTGGTTCTACAGCATCGACCCTGCCGGCCAGCCACTGGACAAACGCAAGGACCTCTACACCCACGCCTTCATCATCTTTGCCTGCGCCCACTACTGGGCCAAGGTGCGTGAGCCGCTGGTGGAGTCGGTATTGAATGCCGCCCTGGAAGTGGTGGCCGAGCGCTTCGCCAACGGCGATGGCCTGTACGAGGCGGTGTTGGAGCGCAACTGGTCATCACTCAAGTCCGGCCCGCTGCAAAACCCGCTGATGCACCTGGCCGAAGGCTTCCTCGCCACCCTGGCGGTGCGTGAGGATACCGGCGTGCAAGCGGCCCTGCTGAGCCTGGCGACGGCCATGCAGCAGCGCTTTATCGAACGTCAGCATGGCGTGATGATGGAAAAACCGCTGGGCGCTGTGGATAACTGGTTTGAGCCGGGGCACCAGTTCGAGTGGTTCTTTTTGCTGGAATCGTCGCCCGTGCTGCACGGCACTCCACTGCATGGGTCACTGACGCGGGCGTTTGCCTACGCAGAGCACAAGGGTGTGGATAGCGCGACCGGGGCGGTCAGCGGCATGCTGGCACTCGACGGTACGGTGCGCGACGGCACCCAGCGTATCTGGGCCCAGGCGGAATACCTGCGGGCACTGACCTTGCGGCCTGGCAGTGAGGCCGTGCTGCAGCGCCAATTGCTCGCGCTGCAACAGCATTTCCTGCATGAAAAAGGCTGGCATGAATGCCTGGATGCCAAAGGCGACGTGAGCCGGCGGGATATGCCGTCGACCACGCCTTATCATTTGGCGACCTGTTATCAGGGTTTGATCCAGCATCTCGGGTGACCTTCAGGGCCTCATCGGGGGCAAGCCCCCGATGCAGACGACTCGGTCTAACTGACCATCAAGCAATCCACTTGCGATCCCCGGTAAAGCTGATCGTCAACCAGCGCGCCGCATCCGGTTTGCCCAGCCCTGTGGATATCTCTTCGCGCAGCCCGTCGAGGGTCGCGACGCTATCCACCGGGTAGTCCGCCGGCAACACCACATGAATCTCGATAAACCGCGCCCGTCCGTGCTTTTGCACGTAGGACACGTAGTCTTCGAAACCATGCCTGGCCTGGGCGGCGTCCATCACTTCACGCACCTTGTCGTCCAAGTGGTCCGGGGCAATCCCCAACACCTCGCGCAAGGCCGGGCGCAGGATCTTGAAGGCCGGCGCCAGCATGCTCAGGGCCAGCAGGATCAGGATCAACGGGTCGACATACACCGCCCACTCGCCATAGCCCTGGGACTTAAGCAACAGCGCGGCGAGAAAGCTGACCAGCAAGCCCACCGAAAGCATCGCGTCCACCAGCCAACTGATGTTGTCGAACTGGATCAGCGATGACTTGAGCCTGCGGTTGCGGTAGCGCACATAGAAGAAATAGGCGAACTCGACCACGGTAAATACCGCGGCATAGATAATCACCAGGCCCAACTCGATCTCGCGCCCGCCATTGATAATGCCGAACACACCGTTAAGGAACGCATAGATGGCGATCAGCAGCAGGAAGCTGCCTTCGATCAGCAATACCATCGGCTCCAAGTGCCAGTAGCCGAACTGGAAACGCTCATTGCTTTTCTTGGCGATCAGCTTGGCCGTGATCAGCATCAACACCTTGATGGCGGTGGCGATCAGCGAGAAAAAGCCGTCGAATAAAATGGATTGGGCGCCAGAAACCACACCCGTGACAATCCCGGCGATCGCGACAGCGAACATCAGGATCGTCGATTGTTTGAGCAGCGACTGCTCACCTCGGTTACTCACAATTCCTCCCGTCAAAACCTTTGAACCGCTGGATGCGGTGGGGTTTTCAGGAGTGGAGTGTACCTTATGGCCTGTTTTGACCGATTTGCCGCCATTTATTGTAGGAGCGAGCTTGCTCGCGAAAAACCCGAGGGCGCCACGTGCAGTCAGAATGCACGCGTCATCGTTGACGTTTTTCGCGAGCAAGCTCGCTCCTACAGTGTATGGCGTAAGCGGCTTAGGCCTTAGCCCCACGCTCAATCGCAAACCCAGCCCAGGTCTGGCTCACCGGCATCAGTTCCAACCGGTTGATGTTGACGTGCGCAGGGGTGTTCAGCACCCAAAAGATGGTGTCGGCAATGTCCTGCGGCTGGATGGGCTCGGCGCCGGCGTAGGTGGCGTCGTAGCGCGCCTGGTCACCACCGAAGCGCACCAGGGAGAACTCACTCTCGCACAAGCCCGGCTCGATATTGGTCACGCGCACGCCTGTGCCTTGCAGGTCGCAACGCAGGTTCAGCGAGAACTGCTTCACGAACGCCTTGGAGCCGCCATACACGTGGCTGCCTGGATACGGGTAGCTGCCGGCAATGGAGCCCAGGTTGATGATCCCGGCACCACGCCCATGGGCGATCAGGCGCGGCAGCAGCAGGCTGGTGGTGGTCAGCAGGCCCTTGATATTGGTGTCGACCATGGTTTCCCAGTCGTCGAGGTTGCACTTGGGTGCAGGGTCAGTGCCCACGGCCAGCCCGGCGTTGTTGATCAAGCCGCGCAGCGTGGCGAACGATGGTGGCAGGTTGGCGATGGCATCCTCCATGCCCTTGCGGTCACGGACGTCCACCACCAGGCCATGCACTTCGGTCTGCTTGGAAAGCTCTTCGACCAACGCGTTCAAACGCTCGGCACGACGACCGGTGAGCACCAGTTTCCAGCCGGCTTCGGCAAACCGACGGGCGCAGGCTTCGCCGAAACCTGAGGTGGCGCCAGTAATAAACAGCGTGTTGGACATGGTGTTCTCCTTGCGGGCATCGGGGAAAAAAAATCAGCCAGCAGAATGCCTTTACGCCGCGGTTGCGGCAACCGCTATGCACATCACCTCACTCACGCCTGGTCATTTTTTAACCATAACGAGCAAAGCCTTATGAGCCGTGGCTTGCAGCCATATGCACGCAGGTTATCCACAGCTGCGCCCACAGTCTTTGGGGGCAAGTGCAAAACGCTTCAGGCCGCTGTGTACAAGGCTTTCAGGCGATTTTAGAAAGTTTTTTGCTTGACCTGAGCGCAGGCGTATGTAGCCCCATAGGCAGCGGGGAAAATCGAACGATGGCTCCAGGCCAGTCATTTCGGCCTCTGCGGCAGTCTTTCCAGAGTTTAATCACAGACTTATCCACAGGCTGGCGGGACATATTTCAGTCATATACCTGTGTCTTTAAACAGGTTGACAAACCCCTCGATCGGCCGCAAAAAAGCCACTGATCAAAAAACAACCACACAGCTGGAAGCCACGGTTTTAAAGGCGTTCAGCCAGCTACTCCCACGTTACCCACAGCCGGTTCCACAGTGGATGGGGACAAGTCAAAACTGTGACAAAACAGGGATTTGCGGCGGCTATATGTCGCGCTTTGGAGGGAGGCTGGATTTGTTTTCCACAATTTGGGATCGCCCTTGTGGGCACCATAAAACCAAATGTGGGAGGGGCGGTGCGACGATTCGACTTGCCCCCGATAGCGGTGGGTCAGTATCAGATGTGCCGACTGATACACCGCCATCGGGGGCAAGCCCCCTCCCACAGGGGGACTGCATTGTTATTTGGATCAGTGGCCGCCGAGGTAGGCGTTGCGCACTTCCTCGTTCACCAGCAGCTCCTTGCCGGTGCCTGTGAGGCGAATCTCGCCGTTCACCATCACATACGCCCGGTCCGACAAGCGCAGTGCGTGGTTGGCGTTCTGCTCCACCAGGAAGATGGTCATCCCGGTGGAGGCCAGTTCGCGCAGGGTGGAAAAGATCTGCTTCACCACAATCGGCGCCAGGCCCAGGCTCGGTTCATCCAGCAACAGCAACTTGGGACGGCTCATCAGCGCGCGGGCAATGGCGAGCATTTGCTGCTCGCCACCGGACATGGTCATGGCCCTCTGGTTACGCCGCTCCTTGAGCCGCGGGAACAGCTCGAACATGCGCTGCATGTCTTCCTGGGCGAACTTGTCACCGATAGGGATGGTGCCCATCAGCAGGTTTTCCTCGACGGTCATGTCGGGGAACACCCGCCGCCCTTCCGGCGACTGCGCAATACCGTTGGAGGCGATGTAGTGGGACGACTTGTGGGTAATGTCGACACCGTTATAGAGAATCTGCCCCGACTCCGCCCGTGGCTGGCCGAAGATCGACATCAGCAGCGTGGATTTACCCGCGCCGTTGGAGCCGATCAGGCTGACGGTCTCGCCTTCGTTGATGTGCAGCGAGACTTTCTTCAGGGCCTGGATCGGGCCGTAGAACACATCCAGGTCCTTCATTTCGAGGATAGGCGCACTCATACCAGCTCCTCTTCGTCAGCACCCAGGTAGGCGGCAATCACTTTCGGGTCGTTGCGGATCGCTTCCGGCCCGCCTTCGGCGATCACGTTGCCGTGGTCGAGCACCACGATGTGGTCGGAAATACTCATCACCATGCCCATGTCGTGTTCGATCAGCACCACCGTGAGGTCGTGTTCGTCGCGCAGCAGGCGAATCATCGCGCTGAGGGCTTCGGTTTCCTGGGGGTTGAGGCCCGCCGCGGGCTCGTCGAGGCAGATGATCTGCGGTCGCGTGCACATGGCGCGGGCGATTTCCAGACGGCGTTGCTGGCCATAGGAAAGTTCGCCGGCGAGGCGGTTGGCGCAGTCCACCAGGTCGACTACTTCGAGCCAGTAGAACGCATGGTCGAGTGCATCGCTTTCGGCCTTGCGGTAGCCCTTGGTGTTGAGGATGCCCGCCAGCATGTTGCGGTTGACCCACATGTGCTGGGCCACCAGCAGGTTTTCCAGCACCGACATTTCCTTGAACAGGCGGATGTTCTGGAACGTGCGGGCCAGGCCGGCACGGTTGACCAGGTGAGTACCGCCGAACATCTTGTAGAACACCCGGCTGAAGAAGCTTTTCGGCGAGACGAAGTCGACGGCCTTGAAGCGCTCGCCGAGCAACTGGATCACGTTGGTCTGCTTGCCGCGTACGTTGAGCTCGATCTTGCCACCGCTGGCTTTGTAGAAGCCGGTGAGGCAGTTGAACACGGTGGTCTTGCCCGCGCCGTTGGGGCCGATCAGGGCGAAGATCGAGTTGCGTTCGACCTTGAGGCTCACATCGCTCAAGGCCTTGATGCCACCGAAGTGCATCATCAGGTGTTCCACGCTGAGGACGATTTCCTTGCTCATGGCGCCACTCCTTTACGTGGGGTCACGCCGGTACGGCTGATGCGGATCAGCCCACGCGGTCGCCAGATCATCATCACCACCATCAACACGCCAAACAGCAGCACGCGGTATTCGGAGAAGCTGCGCAGCAGTTCCGGGGCGACGGTCAATACAAATGCCGCAATCACCACGCCAACCGTCGAGCCCATGCCGCCCAGTACGACGATGGCCAGGATCAGCGCCGACTCGAAGAAGGTGAACGACGACGGGTTGACGAAGCCCTGGTAGCTGGCAAAGAACACCCCGGCCAGGCCGGCAGTGGAAGCGCCAATGGTGAACGCCGAGAGCTTGACCAATACATGGTTCAGGCCCATGGAACGGCAGGCGATCTCATCTTCGCGCAAGGCCTCCCAGGCACGACCTACAGGCATGCGGGTCAGGCGGTGCTTGATGTACAGCACAGCCAGCACCACCAGGAACAGCACGATGTAGATGAACATGAACTTGATGTTGGGGTTGTAATCGATGCCGAAGAACTCATGGAACGGAATCCCGCCATCCTTCGCCTTGCGCCCGAACTCCAGGCCGAGGAAGGTTGGCGAAGGCACCGGCATACCGTTCGGGCCGCCGGTAAATGACAGCCAGTTGTTCAGCACCAACCGGATGATTTCACCGAAGCCCAGGGTCACGATGGCCAGGTAGTCACCGTGCATTCGCAACACCGGGAATCCGAGTATGCACCCCGCCAGCGCCGCACAGATGGCTGCCAGGGGCAGCACCGTCCAGAAGCCCAGGCCGAGGTACTGGTAGCCCAGCGCCAGGCCGTAGGCACCGATGGCGTAGAACGCCACGTAACCCAGGTCGAGCAAGCCGGCCAGGCCGACCACGATGTTCAGGCCCAGGCCCAGCAACACATAGATCAACCCGAGGATCACCACGGTCAGCAGGTATTTGTTGGCGAAGATCGGGAACACGATGGCGATCACGATCAACACCGGGATGATCCAGCGCAGCCGCGACTTGTAGTCCGGTGGCAGTACGTGCACGCCGGAGCCACTGCTTTCGAAGCCTTGCAGAATCTTCAGGCCCTTGGGGGTTTGCAGGAACAGGCTGAGGGCAAAGCGGCCGGCCATCACGATGGCGACCAAGGTGGCCACGCGCGCAGGTTCCAGGTTGAAGCTGTAGCCGTCGAGGACCACGCCGACGATCGGACCGAATACGATCAGCGAAATAAGCCCGGCAAGGATCGTATCGACCACACTTTTCTTGATATCGATAGGTTTGGCAGCAGACATGTTTACACCTTCGCCACGAGTGGGCGACCAAGCAGGCCCTGAGGACGGAAAATCAGAATCACCACCAACAGGGAGAAACTGAACACGTCTTTGTAGTCAGAGTTGATCAACCCCGAGAACAACGACTCGGAAATACCCAGGATGATCCCGCCGAGCATGGCCCCAGGCAGGGAACCGATGCCGCCGAGTACCGCTGCGGTAAACGCCTTGATGCCGATGATGAAGCCGGCGTAGAAGTCGAACGTGCCGTAGTTGAGGGTGATCAGCACGCCGGCCAGGGCCGCCATGGCGGCACCGATGATAAACACGTAGGAGATCACGCGGTCGGTGTTGATCCCCAGGATCGAGGCCATCTTGCGGTCTTGCTGGGTGGCGCGGCACATGCGGCCGAGCTTGGTGTACTTGATGATGTAGGTGAGCAACGCCATGCCGGCAAACGCCGCCACGAGGATGAAGATCTTGGTGTACGTGAGCTGGACGAACCCACTGCCGATGTCGACGCGCCAGGCGCCGGCCAGCAGGGTTGGAATGCCTTGTTGTTTCGCACCCTGGGCGATCTGCGCGTAGTTCTGCAGGATCAGGGAGATCCCGATGGCGCTGATCAGCGGTGCCAGTCGGGTGGAGTTGCGCAGCGGTTTGTAGGCGACACGTTCAATGACCCAACCGTAAACGCCAGTGACGACCACGGTGAAGATCAGGGTGCCGAGAATGAGCAGTGGGAAGGATTCGATGCCGAAGTAAGCCAGCAGTGCCAGACTGATCGCCGCGAGGTAAGCGGAAATCATATAAACCTCGCCATGGGCGAAGTTGATCATGCCAATGATGCCATAGACCATTGTGTAGCCGATGGCGATCAGGCCATAGACCGACCCGAGGGTCAGGCCGTTGACCAGTTGCTGCAGGAAAATACCATCCATAACGCAATCTCACGCGGTGAGCACCTGCACACCAGTAGGTGTGCGGCGCTTCTGGAGGAAAACAGAGGCTTAGCAAGGCCCCCTGTAGGAGCGAGCTTGCTCGCGAAAAACCTGAGAACGCCGCGTGCATTCAGGATGCCTGCGTCATCGTGGACGTTCTTCGCGAGCAAGCTCGCGCCTACAGAGAACTCATGCAGTCAGTTGGATTACTTCTGCTTTTCCAGCTGGTGGTATTTGCCGTCTTTATCCCACTGGTAAACCACGTAGTCGGAGACTTTCAAGTCGCCCTTCGCGTCCCAGGTCTTCTCGCCCATCACGGTTTTGACCGGGTGCGCTTTCAGCCATTTGGCGGCGTCTTCGCCCTTGTTGGACTTGGCGCCGTTGAAACCGGCGGCCAGGGCCTGCAGCGAGGCGTAGGCGTACAGGGTGTAGCCTTCTGGCTCATAACCGGCCTTGCGGAACTCTTCCACGACGGCCTTGCTGTCTGGCAGCAGGCGCGGGTCGGCACCAAAGGTCATGTACACGCCATCGACGTATTGCGCGCCGCCAGCGGTGGCCACCAGTTCATCGGTCACCACGCCGTCATCGGACATGAACTTGACGTCTTTGAGGCCCGCTTCACGAATCTGGCGGACCAGCGGACCGGCTTCCGGGTGCAGGCCACCGAAGTACACGACGTCGGCGCCCAGGGAGCGGATTTTGGTGACCAGGGCGCTGAAGTCTTTCTCGCCACGGGTCAGGCCCTCTTCCAGCACCGGCTTGACGCCGCGCTTGGTCAACTGGGCGGAGGTGGCGTCGGCCAGGCCTTTGCCGTAGGTGTCCTTGTCGTTGATGACCGCGACTTTCTTGCCCTTGAGCACGTCGACGATGTAATCGCCGGCGACGATGCCTTGCTGGTCGTCACGGCCGCACATACGGAACATGGCGCCCAGGCCGCGTTCGGTCACTTGTGGGTTGGTAGAGCCAGGGGTGATCGCGATGATGCCCGCTTCGTCGTAAACCTCGGAGGCCGGGATGGTGTTCGACGAGCAGAAGTGCCCGACCACGCCAATCACTTTGTCCTGGTCCGCCAGGCGGTTGGCCACGGCCACAGCCTGCTTCGGCTCACACGCATCGTCACCGGCAACCAGCACGACCTTCTCGCCGTTGATACCGCCGGCCTTGTTGATCACCTCGGCTGCCGCCTGGGCACCTTTCATGTACTGCTCACCGAACGACGCGTTGGCGCCGGTCATGGGCCCCGCTACGCCGATCTTCACATCAGCTTGAACAAACGTAGAAACACCCAGTGCCGCTGCAACGGCGAGGGCCAGAAAACCTTTCTTGTAAAACGTCTGGGACATGAGTGGTGCTCCG
This sequence comes from Pseudomonas sp. G11, assembly GCF_029457515.1. Taxonomy (NCBI): domain Bacteria; kingdom Pseudomonadati; phylum Pseudomonadota; class Gammaproteobacteria; order Pseudomonadales; family Pseudomonadaceae; genus Pseudomonas; species Pseudomonas sp. G11. Next base: position 957,082 of record NZ_CP120377.1, on the reverse strand, counting down.
ATATTTTTGATTTTTGGCACGACAACTTGCGTTCAAACCTTTCACTGAAAGCCCTGAGCAAGCCTCGTGCCATTACGTTTTTATTCTTCAAAAAGACACGGTGTCATTGTTATTTCAGATGTTTCGACTCCGCTCGCCAGGACGTGCAACCCTCTAGTATCAAGAGGTGCAACCCTACAGCCAAAAAAGTACAACCCTGGCGGGTCGCACCTGCAACCAAAGCGATAAACGACAGTTCCTACAGCTGTAACCGACTGCGTAACGGAACTGCACATTTACAGTGCGCGACTGCTACGACTTGCACCAATACAGATTAGTAGCCTACTCAGAAAACGCAGGCTTCTGAGCGGTATCTCGCTGATCAGATCACGATCCTCAAGCATTGCCCTGCGTGATACAGCGAGAATCCGGCCTCATAAAGGCAGCTGCGCAGGCCCACCGCGGCCAGTGGTTGCATTGGCGTAAACGGAATCGGCAGGGCCTGGGGATTCTGGTGACACAAATAGTCGGCGAATGCCTTGCCCACCACGCTGCCGGTGGTCACGCCACGCCCGTTGTAGCCCGTTACCGCGACCAGGCCGGGGGCAGGTTCGAACAGGCGCATCAGGTGATCGGGCGTGAACGCGATGCAACCGGTCCAGGTGTATTCCCATTGCACCGATTTGAGGTACGGGAAGTAATGCTGCTGCACCCGATCGGCCCACGCCTTGAGGAACCACGTCGGTTTCTGGCTGCCATTGCCCAGGCTGCCGAGCAACAGGCGGCCATCGGCATCGCGGCGGATGCTGCTCAAGACCTGGCGCGTGTCCCACGAACCTTGGCCACCGGGGAGGATTTGCTGGGCCGCGGCGTCGGTCAATGGGGCGGAAGCCACCTGATAGTAGTAACCGGGGAAGAAATTGCGCCGCAACTCGGTCCATTCGCCTTCGGTGTAGGCATTGGAGGCGATCACGACTTGTGCAGCCTGCACCGCACCGTTGGCCGTCTGCACCGACCAGTGCGAACCCTGGCGTTCCAGCTGGGTCACCGGGGAATGGTCGAACAATTGCCCGCCCAGCCCGACCGCCGCATTCGCCAAACCACTGGTGTAAGCCATCGGGTTCAAGGTGCCCGCGCGCCGGTCGAGCAAGGCTGCGGCGATTTTTTGGGTGCCGGTGGCCTGCTCGCAGGCCTGGCCGGTGAGCAGCTCGACCGGCGCGCCACGGCGCTTCCATTGTTCTTCACGACTGCGCAGATCCGCTTCGCCACGGGCGTTGTGCGCCATGTGCAAGGTGCCTTCGCGGCGTAATTGGCAATCGATGTTGTATTTGTCGACCAGGCTGAACACCAGGGACGGTGCCGCACCCAGCATGCGGTTGAGCTGGCTGCCCACCGCCTCGCCGAAACCGGCTTCGATCTCGTCCGGGGGAATCCACAGGCCGGCATTGACCAACCCGACGTTGCGCCCCGAACCGCCATGACCGGTGCGATGGGCTTCCAGCACGGCGACGCTTTTACCCTGTTCCAACAAGTGAATGGCCGCGGACAAACCGGTGATCCCGGCACCGATCACGCACACATCCACCTTGACCTCGCCCTTGAGCGCGGCGCGATCCGGCCGGCCGGGGGTGAGGTGTTCCCACAAACATGTTTCGCGCAGTGCCATTGCCAGACTCCGATGAGACCTAACAAACAATTTTTCTTGTTCAACACCATCACTGTAGGAGCGAGCTTGCTCGCGAAAAACGCAAGGACATCGCGCTCATTCAGGTTGCCCGCCTGATCGTTGACGATCTTCGCGAGCAAGCTCGCTCCTACAGAAATCAGTCGAAGGTAATGCCCTGGGCCAATGGCAACTCCAGCGAGTAGTTCACGGTATTGGTCTGGCGACGCATGTAACCGCGCCATGCATCCGAACCCGACTCACGACCGCCGCCGGTCTCTTTCTCACCGCCAAACGCGCCGCCGATTTCGGCGCCGCTCGGGCCGATGTTGACGTTGGCAATACCGCAGTCACTGCCCACTGCCGACATGAACTGCTCGGCTTCGCGCACATCGGTGGTGAAGATGCACGACGACAAGCCTTGCGGCACCGCGTTGTTCAGGCGCAGGGCTTCGGCAAAGTCGGTGTAGCCGACCACGTAGAGAATCGGTGCGAAGGTCTCGGTGCACACCACGTCGCTCTGCTCAGGCATTTCCACGATCGCTGGCGACACGTAGTAGGCATTCGGGAACTTGTCTTCCAACTGACGCTTACCGCCAAACACCTTGCCGCCTTCACTCAGGGCTTGCTCCAAGGCGTCCTGCATATTGTCGAAGCCGTGCTTGTCGATCAGCGGGCCAATCAGGTTGCCTTCCAGCGGGTGGCCGATGCGCACCTTGGAATAGGCCGCCTTGAGGCGGGTGACAATTTCTTCCTTGACCGACTCGTGGGCAATCAGGCGGCGCAGGGTGGTGCAACGCTGGCCGGCGGTGCCGACGGCGCTGAACAGGATCGCGCGCACGGCCATGTCCAGGTCGGCGCTCGGGCCGAGGATCATTGCGTTGTTACCGCCCAGTTCAAGGATGCTGCGGGCGAAACGCGCGGCGACTTTCGGCGCGACTTCGCGGCCCATACGCGTGCTGCCGGTGGCGCTGATCAGGGCGACACGCGGGTCATCCACCAGTGCGGCACCGGCGTCACGACCACCGATGATCACTTGGCTCAGGTACTGCGGGGCATCCTTGAAGTTCTTCAGTACGCGCTCGAACAGCGCCTGGCAGGCCAGGGCAGTGAGCGGGGTCTTTTCCGAAGGCTTCCAGATGACGGCGTTGCCGCACACCAGGGCCAGGGTGGTGTTCCACGCCCATACGGCCACCGGGAAGTTGAAAGCACTGATCACGCCGACCACGCCCAACGGGTGCCAGGTTTCACGCATATGGTGGCCGGGGCGCTCAGAGGCGATGGTCAAACCGTACAGCTGGCGCGACAGGCCGACGGCGAAGTCGCAGATATCGATCATTTCCTGCACTTCACCCAAGCCTTCCTGGGTGATCTTGCCGGCTTCCCAGGACACCAGCTCGCCCAGGTCGGCCTTGTATTCACGCAACACGTCGCCGAATTGGCGTACCAGCTCACCACGGCGTGGCGCTGGCACTTTGCGCCAGGCCTCGAATGCATGCTCGGCGCGACTGACCTGTTGCTCCACCTCGGCGGCACCTTCCCAGTGCACGCTGCCGATACGGCTGCCATCAATCGGCGAATGCACGGGCTGTTTACCCGACTGGTACAGCGCCGGGTTTACCCCGAGACGATCAAGCAATGCGGCAACCATGGGTCACTCCTTCAATCTACCAACAAAAAAATTGCGCCGCGGCCCACACGGCGATCCGGACCTTATTTGTAGCTGGCCCAAGACTTGCCAACAAACGACGATTAGGCGAGATATCATTCCGTTTATTCATGCAAAGAATAAAAAGAGGCGTGCCGTGCTGAACAAAAGACATTTGCCCTCGATCACTGCCCTGCAGTGCTTCGAAGCCGCCACCCGCCACCTGAGCTTCACCCGCGCCGCCGAGGAGTTGAACCTCACGCAAAGCGCGGTGAGCAAACAGGTCGCGCAGCTGGAAGAATTACTGCAACACCTGTTGTTTCGCCGGGTACGCCGCCGCCTGCAGATGACCCCGGCGGGCGACCTGTATCTGGTGGAAGTGCGCAAGATCCTCACCCAGGTGGAGATGTCCACCCATTACCTGCGCTCCTATGGCGGCGAGACCGAAGTGTTGCGCGTGTCCACGCCCTACACGTTTGGCGCGCGCTGGCTGGTACCGCGCCTCAAGGGCTGGCGCCTGCGTCACCCACAGATTCACCTGGACCTGTGCAACGAACAGGCGCCGGATGAACTGCTGCAAGGCAAGGCCGACATGGCGTTCTACTTCGGCCAGGGCGCGCGCCCCGGCACGGAGAGCCTGAAGCTGTTCAGCGAAGAACTGATCCCGGTATGCGCCCCGGAGAGCCTGCCCGCGCAGCCGTTCACCGACCCCACGCAACTGAGCAACCTGGTGCTGCTGCAAAACGCCTCGCGGCCCCAAGGCTGGCATGACTGGTTTGCCGACCAGGGCTTCCACACCGAGCACAGCTACCATGGGCCGCGCTTCGATACCTTTTATATGTGCATTCGTGCGGCGCAGGTGGGGTGCGGCGTGGCGCTGCTGCCGCGGTTCCTGGTGGAGGAGGAACTGGCCGAGGGCAAGCTGGTGATCCCTTGGCAGCACGCGATGCCAAGCCAGGATGCGTATTACCTGGCCTACCCCGAGCATTCGGCAGAAGTGCCCAAGGTGCGCGAGTTTGTAAAGTGGATGATGGAGCAGGTTATTTAGTGCCTGAAATCGCGCTATCGGGGGCAAGCCCCCTCCCCACTTGGAGTGCGTTCCTGATGTGGGAGGGGGCTTGCCCCCGATGAGGCCAGTGGCCTGGCCGAAAAAAATCACTGGCAAAACCCCACAGGTCTATGCGCCACTAGCCCCCTTCCTTAATTGTGCGTAAAGGTCGTCGCCCATCGCCGACCTGTCTGGAGATTCCCGTTATGAGCGAGAGTGTGTTTGCCGATCGCATCGTGCAGAACTTGCTCGACACCGACTTCTACAAGCTGACCATGATGCAGGCGGTGCTGCACAACTACCCCAATGTGGAAGTTGAATGGGAGTTTCGTTGCCGTAACAGCGAAGACCTGCGCCCGTACCTGGCGGAGATCCGCTACCAGATCGAGCGCCTCGCCGAGCTGAGCCTGAGCCCGGACCAACTGGGTTTCCTGGAGCGCATCAGCTTTATGAAGCCGGATTTTTTGCGCTTCCTCGGGCTGTTTCGTTTCAACCTGCGTTATGTGCAGACCGGTATCGAGAACGGCGAGCTGTTTATCCGCCTGCGCGGGCCGTGGCTGCATGTGATCCTGTTTGAAGTGCCGATGCTGGCCATCGTCAGCGAAGTGCGCAACCGCTACCGTTACCAGACCGTGATCCTCGAACAGGCCCGCGAGCAGCTGTACCGCAAGTTCGACTGGTTGACCGCCAACGCCAGCAGCGACGAACTGTCCGAGCTGCAAGTGGCCGACTTCGGCACGCGCCGACGTTTCTCGTACCGCGTGCAGGAAGAAGTGGTCAGCGTGCTCAAGCATGACTTCCCCGGCCGTTTTGTCGGCACCAGCAACGTGCACCTGGCGCGCGAGTTCGATATGAAGCCACTGGGCACCATGGCCCACGAATGGATCATGGCCCACCAGCAACTCGGCCCGCGCCTGATCGACAGCCAGATTGCCGCCCTCGACTGCTGGGTCCGCGAATACCGTGGCCTGCTGGGTATCGCGCTGACCGACTGCATCACCACTGACGCTTTTCTCAGCGATTTCGACTTGTACTTCGCCAAGCTGTTCGACGGCCTGCGCCACGACTCCGGCGACCCGGTGCAATGGGCAGAGAAAGCCATCGCCCACTACCACAAGCTGGGCATCGAGCCGATGAGCAAGACCCTGGTGTTTTCCGACAGCCTGTCGCTGCCCAAGGCCTTGGAGATATTCCGTGCGCTGCGGGGGCGCATTAATGTCAGCTTCGGTATCGGCACCAACCTGACCTGCGATATTCCAGGTGTGGAACCGATGAGCATCGTGCTTAAAATGACCGCGTGCAATGGCCAGCCCGTCGCGAAAATCTCCGATGAAGCGGGCAAGACCCACTGCACCGACCCGAATTTCGTCGCCTATTTGCGTCACGTTTTCAAAGTACCTGCCCTTTCCAGCAAGGAGTGAATCATGCAAGCCGTACAGCGTGAGATTGCACAGCAGCTCAAGGTCCAAGCGCCGTTCAAAGACCAGGCCGCCCTTGAGGCCGAGGTCGCCCGACGCGTGGCCTTTATCCAGGACTGCCTGCGCAATGCCGGGCTCAAGACATTGGTGCTGGGCATCAGCGGTGGCGTCGACTCCCTGACCGCTGGCCTGTTGGCCCAGCGTGCGATGCAGGAACTGCGTTCCAGCACGGGTGACGAGGCCTACCGTTTTATCGCCGTGCGCCTGCCCTACGAAACCCAGTTCGATGAAATCGACGCCCAGGCGGCGGTGGACTTTATCGAACCGGACGAACGCCATACCGTGAACATCGGCCCGGCGGTTAAATCCCTGGCCAATGAAGTGGCGGCGTTTGAAGGCAAGGCGGCGGTGTCCCGCGATTTCGTGCTCGGCAACACCAAGGCGCGCATGCGCATGGTGGCGCAGTACACCATCGCCGGCGCGGCCGGTGGCCTGGTGATCGGCACCGACCATGCGGCGGAAGCGGTGATGGGCTTTTTCACCAAGTTCGGCGATGGCGCCTGCGACCTGGCACCGTTGAGCGGGCTGGTGAAAAACCAGGTACGCGCGATCGCACGGCACTTTGGGGCGCCGGAGTCGTTGGTGGAGAAGGTGCCGACGGCGGACCTGGAAGACCTGTCGCCAGGCAAGCCAGACGAAGCGTCACATGGCGTGACTTACGCCGAGATCGATGCGTTCCTGCACGGGGAGCCGGTGCGGGAAGAGGCGTTCAGGATTATCTGCGATACGTACCGCAAGACTGAGCACAAGCGGGTGATGCCGTTTGCGCCGTGAGGTGAGCCAGAGAGCGTTGTATTGAGGCTCAGGCAGCCATCGGGGGCAAGCCCCCTCCCACACTTGATTTGTGAACACATTCAAATGTGGGAGGGGCTTGCCCCCGATGAACGATAACGCGGTCTTACTTGACGACCACAGTGCCTTTCATCATCGAGATGTGGCCTGGGAACGAGCAGAAGAACGCATAGTCAGTGCCCGCTTTCAGCTTGGACACATCGAAGCTCACCGAATCTTTCTCGCCAGCACCAATGACTTTGGTGTGGGCGATGATGCGTTCGTCGCCTTCTTTCAGGTAGTTTTTGTCGAGGCCGGCGGCCATGCCATCGGTCGCGACCGGCTGCATGTCGGCGGCGCTGGTCAGCACCCAGTTATGGCCCATGACGTTTTTCGGCAAGCTGCCGGAGTGAGTCAACTCTACGGTGAACGTCTTGCAGCTCTTGTCGATCGTGATTTCCTTGGTGTCGTAGGACATCTGATCGGTGGAGTCGACGGTGACCTTGCACTCTGCAGCAAGCAACTGGCCACTGGCCAGAGTCAGCAGGGAAACAGCAACGAGTTTGGCAAACATGTGGATCTCCAAGGCAGGGTTTAAAAAACGCGTAGTGCGACAAGGGTGCCTGAACCAGGCATAAAGGCTTATGACCTGAATCAACAAATTGTATACAACTTTAGGCTATCAGACCTATCGACACAATCAACCAGCCAAAGTGTCACACGCGCCCTATGATCGCCCCATCCCCCTTATGGAGCGCCAGCCATGCATCTCAATCAACTGTTCAATGGCCTGTTGGCCGCGTACGCCTGCGGTAAGTGAGGGCCAAGCGCGCCGCTAAGCTGCTACCATAGCGACCCAAGGCAGCTGCGCGCCGCCCACCCTCACCTTCGACCTTAGAGGATCGCCCATGGCCAAACCTAATTACTCCTTCGCCAAACGTCAGAGAGACTTGGCCAAGGAACAGAAGAAAGAGGAAAAGCTGCAACGCAAGAAAGCCGCTGTCGATGAAGAAGCGGGCGCACTGAATCCGGACGCGGAAAGCGAAGTGGCAGCAGACGAGACTGAAACGCCGAAAGACCCGGCTGAATAATTTCTGTTGTGGTGAGCAGGCCCCCCTGTCTCACCACACTCCACTGTTACTCCAGCGGCATCACCGTCACCCGCACTTCCGGGTCATGGCTCCCTCCCCCCAGAATCACTCCCCGCAACGGCGACACATCGGAGAAATCCCGGCCCCAGGCCAGGGTGATGTGCTCCAGTGCCGGCTGCACATTGTTGGTCGGGTCAAAATCCACCCAGCCCGAAACCGGGCAATACACCGAAACCCACGCGTGGGACGCATCGGCGCCGATCAGCCGTGGCTGGCCGGGTGGCGGCTGGGTCAGCAGGTAGCCGCTGATGTAGCGCGCCGCCAGGCCCCGTGAGCGTAGGCAGGCGAGCATCAGGTGGGCGAAGTCCTGGCACACGCCGCGTCGGCGCTCCAGCACTTCCACCAGCGGCGTGGCGACCTGGGTCGCTTCGGCATCGAAAGTGAATTCATCGAAGATCTTTTCCATCAGCGCCTGCACGCCCAGTAGCAATGGCTGGCCCGGCGGAAAGCAGCTTTCGGAAAACTCGACGAAGGTTTTTTTCAAATGCACGTAGGGCGATTCGAAGCGATAGCGGCAGGCTTCAATCAACTCCCCGGACAGCGGCTGGCTGCTGTAGGTCAAGCTGTCGCGGGTCTGGTCCCAGGCCGGCGACGCCTGGAAATCCAGCACCGGCCGCGCCAGCACTTCGACGGTCAGCGAGGCGTTCACCAGCAATTCATCGTGGGGGCGCTCGAAGGCCAGGCGGGTGATCGGGTTGCCGAACACGTCCAACTCATCGCGCCGCGACGTCGGCTCCGGGCTGATGTCCAACTGCTGCGCGCTGCAACGCTGCCAGGCGCAGGGCCGGGGCCACAGGTGCGCCAGCTGCTGGGCCAGGGACACCGGGCTGTCGTAGTGGTAATGGGTATCGTGGAAAATCTGATAGCGCGCACTCATCACACCGACACCGTTTGCTGGCTGACATCATCTACATGGGCAAAATGGCGCAAGGCCATGCGATCCGACACTTGCCCACTCTCATCGGCCACCGCTTGCAGCAGGTCGGCCAGGCCATCCAGCGCGGCACGCACGCTGGGCTCGCCAAACAGCGGGTTCTCCAGGCAGCTCAGGTCGAACCGCGCGAGGCGCTCCACCAAGGGTGCCAGACCGGTTTCCCGGGGTACGCCGAAGTCGTCGTTGAGGCGACGCAAGGTGCGGCTGACCAGTTTCAGTTGGAACAGCACCGCATGGGGGTTCTGCTCGTCCAGCAGCAACAAGTCCAGCACCGGGATCAGCTGCGGCACCGCCAGGTAGCGCGAGCGATAGGTGATGCTGCTGTTGCCCAGTTCCAGCAACCATTCCAGCCCCGCCTGATCGAACACCGCCACGCCACGCAGGAACGCGGCCAGGCTGCTGCTGAGAAATTGCAGGCGCTCGATGCGCCGGCCCATCATCAAGAAACGCCAACCTTCGTCGCGGGTCATGTCGTCCAGGGCAAACCCGGACAGCGCCGCCAGGGACATCACCAGGCGGTTGAGGAAATCCAGCAACTCACCAAAGTCAGGGCTCTCGCTTTCCAGCTCCAGGGCTTCGCGCTGCAACTCCACCAGCGCCTGCCAGTTTTCCCGGGACAACTTGCCGCGCACCTGAGACGCCGCCCACTGCAAGCGTTGCAGGTTGGCGCGCAGGCTCGATGGCCAATCATCGCCGAGCAAGGCCGCCTGCAAACGCTCGGGCAGTTCGCCCTCCTCCGGCAGCAGGTGCAGGTTCTCACCCAACTCAACCGCCGCCCGCAGCGCCAGCGGATCGTCGCCGTCGACATAGCGCGCCAACACGATACGCAACCAGCGCGCGCTGTCATCGCAGCGCTCGCAATAGCGGCCGAACCAGAACAGGTTTTCCACCACACGCGAGGGCAGGTACGGATCGCGGCGAACCAGGTCATGGGCACCAATGGCGCGTTGGGCGCGCCAATGTTCGCCACCAGCAGCGCGCTCACCGAGCACCCAGGTGTCCTTGCTCGCGCCACCGCGCTGCATCGAGACCACTTCGGCATCGGCCTCGGCAGCCACGCGGGTCAGGCCACCCGGCAGCACGCGGTAGCCGTCTTCGCTGGCGACGGCATACACACGCATGCCGATGGCGCGGTGTTGCAGGTGGTCATCCACGGTGTGCCATACCGGCGCCTGGGACAATTGCGCCAGCTCCTGGGCGACATACGCATAAGGCCTCGCGCGCATGCGTTCGGCCAGGGCCTGGCGTTGTTCGTCGTCCAGGTCGCGACCGAAGACCGGGGCAAAACTCTGCGATGGAAACGCCGGCTTGATCAGCAGCTCGGGCAGCTTCTCCAAGGCTTCGGCCAGCACGGGCGCCTCCCCGCACCACCACGTGGCGATGGACGGCAGGATCAGTTCTTCACCGAACAGAAATTCATTGATCTTCGGCAGGAAGCCAAGCAGACCCGGCGACTCCAGCACACCACTGCCCAAGGCATTGGCCACCAGTACATTGCCCTGACGCACGGCGTCGAGCAGGCCGGGCACGCCAAGGGCAGAGTCGGTGCGCAGCTCCAGCGGGTCGCAGAAATCGTCATCGAGACGACGCATGATCGCGTGTACCCGGCGCAGGCCGCTGAGGGTTTTGAGGAACACCGTGCTGTCGCGCACCGTGAGGTCGCCGCCTTCCACCAATGGATAGCCCAGCTGGCGCGCCAGGTACAAGTGTTCAAAATAGCTTTCGTTGAACCGGCCTGGGGTGAGCAGCACGATCAGCGGCGGCTGGCTGTCACTCGGCGCCTGGCGCGCCAGGGTTTCCTGGAGCGTACGGAAGAAGCCCGTGAGGTGCTGCACCTGCAAGTCGCGGTACAGATCCGGGAAAGCGCGGGACACAATGGTGCGGTTTTCCAGCGCATAACCGGCACCCGAGGGTGCCTGCGTACGGTCGGCGGTGACCCACCAGCGGCCATCCGGGGTTCGCGCCAGGTCCACGGCATACAGGTGCAGGAACGCACCGTCGGGCGGCTGGATGCCCTGGCACGGCCACAGGAAGTTGTTATGCCCGAACACCAGCTCGGCCGGCAGCAGGCCTTCCTTGATCAGGCGTTGCGGGCCATACAGATCGGCCAGCACCGCATTGAGAAGGCGTGCACGCTGGGCGATACCGGCCGACAAGTGCTGCCATTCATCAGCCGCCAGTACATGGGGCAGCAGGTCCAGCTCCCACGGGCGATCGGCACCCTTGGGGTCGGCGTAGACGTTGTAGGTCACGCCGTTTTCCTGGATCTGCCGGGTCAGCAGCGCCTGGCGCTGGGCCAACTGCGCGGGCGTACTGCGTTGCAGGTGATCAAGCAGGCGCCGCCAATGGGCACGCACCGCGCCGCTGTCATCCAGGAGTTCGTGATAAGTGCCCGCAGTCAGCGGGTATTGGTCGAGCAAATCGGGCATGGAACGCTCGGCAGAGGCAAGGGGGCTCAGATTAACCTAACAAACACTGCAAATCCCTGTGGGAGGGAGCTTGCTCCCGATCGCGGTGGGTCAGTCAACCTAGGTATCGGCTGACTCACCACAATCGGGAGCAAGGTCCCCTCATATTTGGATCGCATTCAGTCATTATTATTGGGGTGACGCCGCAGATCCAAGGTCATCGGGAATTCGTCATTGATCACAACACTCGGCACGGGGAGCTTTCCTGGTGTATGGCCGAGACGGAAGAACCGCGCCATGCGCCGGCTCTCCGCCTCATTGGCATTCACCGGCAAGCTGTCGTAGTTACGCCCGCCCGGATGCGCGACATGGTACTGGCAGCCGCCCAGCGAGCGCTGCATCCAGGTGTCGAGCAGGTCGAACACCAACGGCGCATGCACCGGGATGGTCGGTTGCAGGCAGTTGGCCGGTTGCCAGGCGCGGTAACGCACGCCGGCGACAAACTCACCCACCCGTCCGGTGGCTTGCAACGGCACCGGAATGCCATTGCAGGTCAGCAGGTAGCGTTGCGGCGCCAGCCCGGTCAGTTTGACCTGCAGGCGCTCAAGGGACGAGTCCACATAACGCACCGTGCCGCCCGCCGCGCCCTCTTCGCCCAGCACATGCCAGGGTTCCAAGGCCTGGCGCAGTTCCAGTTCGATCCCGCTGACGGCGTAATCGCCGACCTTGGGGAAGCGGAACTCCAGGTGCGCGGCGAACCATTCGGCCCGCAACGGGTAACCGGCGGCGTTCAACTCGACGATCACGTCGGCAAAATCCTGCTCGATAAAGTGCGGCAACAGGAAACGGTCATGCAACTCAGTGCCCCAGCGCGCCAGTTTCGGCGGCGCATAGGGTTCACGCCAGAAACGCGCCACCAAGGCCCGCAGCAGCAATTGCTGGGTCAGGCTCATGCGTGCGTGGGGCGGCATTTCAAAGGCGCGCAATTCCAGCAGGCCCAGGCGGCCAGTGGCACCGTCCGGCGAGTAGAGCTTGTCGATACAGAATTCGGCGCGGTGGGTGTTGCCCGTCACGTCGATCAACAGGTTGCGCAGCAGGCGGTCCACCAACCACGGCGGGCATTCTTCACCGGGCTGGGGCATTTGGGCGAAGGCGATTTCCAGCTCATACAGCGCATCGTTGCGCGCTTCATCCACCCGCGGTGCCTGGGAAGTCGGACCGATAAACAGGCCGGAAAACAGGTACGACAGCGAGGGGTGGTTATGCCAGTAGCTGATCAGGCTGCGTAGCAGGTCGGGCCGGCGCAGGAACGGCGAATCCTTGGGCGTCGCGCCGCCCAGTACAAAATGGTTGCCACCGCCGGTGCCGGTGTGGCGGCCGTCGATCATGAACTTCTCGGTGGTCAGGCGGGTTTGCCGCGCCTCCTCGTAGAGGAATTCGGTACGTTCCACCAGTTCGTCCCAAGTGGCGGACGGCTGCACGTTGACCTCAATCACACCCGGGTCCGGCGTGACGCGGAAGTTGCTCAGGCGCATATCGAACGGTGGCTCGTAGCCTTCCAGCAACACCGGACAATGCAGCTCTTCGGCGGTGGCTTCAATGGCGGCGACCAACTCCAGGTAGTCCTCGACCCGCTCCAATGGCGGCATGAACAGGTACAGGCGCCCTTCCCGCGCTTCGGCGCACAGAGCGGTGCGGGTCAGCCAGTCGGCAGACTCATCGATCTTCGGCACGCGCTCGTCGCTCGGCGCCGGTTCGCCATGGCTTTGCAGTTGGGCGCTGGTCGGCAACTCCGGCTGATCCTGGTTCGGGTCAGTCGGGTGCACGAACGGATACTCCGCCGCCGTCACCCACGGCTGCGAGGCCAGCGGCAGGCGATAGCCCAACGGCGAATCCCCCGGCACCAGGCGGCAATGGTTATCGCGCAGGTACCAGCGCCCGCTCTGCCAGCGGTCATTGGCCGCCGTGCGCGCCAGCGGCAGCACTTGGCCGATGACTTTATCCAGGCCCTGGCTGAACACCTTGCGCAGGCGTTCGCGCTCCAGGTCGTCGCTCAGGCGCGGGTCCTGGGCGGTGACGTTTTGCGGCAACGCACCTTCGCGCCACAGGTAGTAGAAGTTGTCTTCATAGGCCGGGAACACAAAGCGTGCCGGCAGCTTGAGGCGTTCGGCGACACTGGCGAGGAAGCGCCCAGCCAATGCGCCATCGGCGCCGTAGTCCTGTTGTTCGTCGGCAATCAGCGCGCTGTTGTGCCAGATGGGCACGCCGTCACGGCGCCAATAGCAGTTCAGCGACCAGCGCGGCAATTGCTCGCCGGGGTACCACTTGCCCTGGCCGAAGTGCACCAGCCCCTTGGGTGCGTAGTGCTTGCGCATGCGCTGGAACAGTTCGGCGGACAAGCGACGCTTGTCCGGCCCGAGAGCCGCGGTGTTCCACTCGGCGCCATCAGGATCGTCGATAGAAACGAAGGTCGGCTCGCCGCCCATGGTCAGGCGCACATCATCCTTGAGCAGGTCGCCATCGATCTGCCGGCCCAAGGCCTGGATCGCCAGCCATTGCTCTTCGGTGTAGGGCTTGGTCACCCGCGGCGCTTCCCAGATGCGCTCCACCGACATTTCATGGGTGAATTCGCACTCGCAGGGTTCCACCAGCCCGCTGATCGGCGCAGCAGACGATGGATCAGGACTACAGGCCAATGGGATATGCCCTTCACCGGCGAACAACCCGGAGGTGGCATCCAGGCCGATCCAGCCGGCACCGGGCAAATACACTTCGCACCAGGCGTGCAGGTCGGTGAAGTCGACTTCGGTGCCGGAGGGGCCGTCGAGGGCTTTGACGTCGGCGGTCAGCTGGATCAGATAACCGGACACAAACCGCGCCGCCAAACCGAGGTTGCGCAACAGTTGCACCAGCAGCCAGGCCGAATCACGGCAGGAGCCGGAAGCGTTTTCCAGGGTGAATTCCGGGGTTTGCACACCCGGTTCCATGCGGATCAGGTAGCCGATGTCGGCGGCCAGGCGCTGGTTGAGGCCCACCAGGAAATCAACGGCCGGCAGCGGCGTGCGGTCGATACCCGCCAAGTAGGCGGCAAACTTCGGCGTCAGCGGCAAGGTTTCCAGGTACGGCGCCAGCTCACGTTGCTCATCGGCGGCGTAGCTGAAGGGGATTTTTTCGGCGTAGGGCTCGAGGAAAAAGTCGAACGGGTTGAACACCGCCATCTCGGCGACCAGGTCGACTTCGATGCGCAGTTCATCGGTTTTTTCCGGGAACACCAGGCGCGCCAGGTAATTGCCCTGGGGGTCCTGCTGCCAATTGATGAAATGCTGCTCGGGCAGCACTTTGAGAGCGTAGGACAAAATCCGCGTGCGGCTATGGGCAGCCGGGCGCAGACGCACGATCTGTGGGCCGAGTTCGACCGCGCGGTCGTAGCGGTAATGCGTAACATGGTGCAACGCGACATGAATCGACACGGCGGCCTCCTGCGAGCCAGGGCATGGACACAACGCGCGCAAGACTTATGCCAGAGCGGCGGTCATTGCGCTTTATCGTAAGACCCGGTGCAGTACAGCACCAAAACGGCGCCAACGTGTGCGCCCTGGTGCGAGGGTTGCACATATTTGTGGCGCCCGTGTGAGGAGGGGTGGTGAATCTACCCAGTCAGCGAGCCTTGTGCTTGGCGATCACGGCTTCTTTAAGGCGGCGAATTTCCAGCAGCTTTTGGCGCATTTCGCGGTGGCGCTTGCTGTTGAGCAACAGCAAGCCCAGCAACGGAAACAGCACCAGGATCGCGCCTACTGAATAGTTGGCCTTGAGCGCGGGATCAAGACCGCGCAAATAGGTCACGCCAGCCATGGAAAACGAGGCTGAGCCGGAGAAGATCGCCATGAAAATCGTCCCCATGAAAACCGGGAAATAGCGCGCGAGGAAACCGTTTATCGAAGGCGGCGCCTTCACATGCGACTACTCGATCTGACGGTTGATTTAACCGCCTGCCGAATGCGACGGATTCCCACGAGTTTCGTGCGCATCTCTCGTTGAACCTTGCTGTTAAGTGTCAATAATCCAAGCAATGGGAATAACAGCGCCAACCCATAAAGGACTTTGTGAGGCTGGAATTGAACCATCGGAACTACAAACAGTAGACAGGCGACATAGATACCGACCATTACCCACACCCAGGAGGGTCGGCCCCGCAAAATCATAAAGTTGCTATGGACCGTCAACAGAATGAGCAGCGCCCCGGCAGACATGATCTTGAGCCCCACTTGAGCCATCGGCGCATCACGAAAATAGGTGATGAACGCCAGCGCCACAGCCAACGCCAAAGAAAAACACGCAGCAAATACACCGCCCATAAACGTCAGAAAGTATTGTCTGAAAAAGTCGCGTAGCGTCATCAATTCGCTCATTCGCTTACCTCCTCGTACAGTCCAATCGCGATGGTGTTGACGTTTCCGGAGTAGGCACTCCCGCCAAACCCAACGCTTGCGCCCAGGACGTCTTTGATCTGGGTAGTGGTGCTGTGCTTGAGCTGCGTAGGGGTGAAACGCTTGGTGAGTTCGCCCGACGCCTGCCTCAATTTGATCATCTTCGCGGTCAAGCTGGGATGGTTGATGCTCAGCAGCTCTTTCGTCAGCTTCGCTCTTTCCTGGCGATTCAAACCGCGAAGCACATCACGCAGGCTCTTGCCCGTCGATGCTTTGGCGGCCCTGACCAGCTTGACCGTCGTCAGGGCCGAAGCGCCCACGCCTGCCAGTGATACGGCGTCCAGCACGATGGACGCATTCTGGTACCAGCCTTCACTGTCGAGCGAATCCTTGACCTCAGGTTTGGCGACTTCCAGCGCTGTTCGGGCAATGCCGTTGAAACACTGAAGCGTACTTGCGCCGGCAGCCGCATACCCCACTACAACGATGACGGAACTGGCTCCAGCGCTGAAAGGCACCAGAATTGTTCCACTGGCGATCGCAGCCCAACTGATGACCGCCCCCAAGCAGGAGATTCCGGTATTCACGGCTTCGCCAATCAGTCGCGATTCTCGAGGATTGCTCACGACATGTTGAGCAAACTGTGTTGGCGCAATGTACTTCTGCGCTTCACGCAAAATGATGCGCTTGGGCTTGATGCTGCAGATGGGCTTGAATTCGCGCAGGGTAATGACATTGAAGTCAGCGTCGACATACACCACCCCCGCGCCGACGATACCGGGGTCGGCGTCGATGGCGGCGAACAGGCGCTGCAGGTTGATCTGGCTTTCGATGCGCTGGCGCGCCATGAACTGGGAGCGGTTGGAGTCCATGCCGATGCCGAGCAGGGGGTTGCCCATGGGGGTGTTCTTCCTTGAAGAGGTGGTAACTGGAGTGACGCTATCGGGGGCAAGCCCCCTCCCACACTTGATGTGTGAATACATTCAAAATGTGGGAGGGAGCTTGCCCCCGATAGCGATTTAATGGCCGCCACCTTAACAAACAGACTCCCCACCGCCTAGAAAGCAAAACGCCAGCACGAGGCTGGCGTTTTGCATATTCACGCGGCGATCAACGCGGCACGACCGGCTTGCGGGCTGGCTTGCCGCCCTTGCCCTTGGCCGCATCAGCGCGCTCCTTGGCCGCCTGCTTGTTGCGCGCCATGGCCGCGGCCTTGGCTTGCTCGCGCTTGTCCCACGGGTTGCTGCCGTCACTGCCACGGGGTGGCAGGCCGGTGTGTTGGGTGAGGATCCGGGTGGTGGTTTCCTTGGCGACCTTATGGCTGCCGGCCGGAGTCGAGTTCTTGCGACGCGCGCTCTGGTAGCTGTCGGTGGCGGGCTGGTGCAAGGGGATCAATTGATCCTTGCCCGGCCCGATCAAGTCGGCGCGGCCCATGCGGGTCAGCGCTTCACGCAGCATCGGCCAACCTTTCGGGTCGTGGTAACGCAGGAACGCCTTGTGCAGGCGGCGCTGTTCTTCGCTCTTGACGATGGTCACCGCGTCACTCTTGTAGGTGACCTTGCGCAGCGGGTTCTTGCCCGAGTGATACATCGCGGTGGCGGTGGCCATCGGCGACGGATAGAACGCCTGCACCTGGTCGGCGCGGAAGCCGTTGCCCTTGAGCCACAGGGCCAGGTTCATCATGTCTTCATCGGTGGTGCCGGGGTGGGCCGCGATAAAGTACGGGATCAGGTACTGCTCCTTGCCCGCTTCCTTGGTGTACTTCTCGAACATGCGCTTGAACTTGTCATAGCTGCCAATGCCCGGCTTCATCATCTGGTTGAGCGGACCTTCCTCGGTGTGTTCCGGGGCGATCTTCAGGTAGCCACCGACGTGGTGGGTGACCAGCTCTTTGACGTATTCCGGCGACTCGACCGCGAGGTCGTAGCGCAGGCCGGAAGCGATCAGGATCTTCTTCACACCCGGCAATGCCCGGGCGCTGCGATACAGCTGGATCAGCGACGAGTGGTCGGTGTTCAGGTTCGGGCAGATGCCGGGGAACACGCATGACGGCTTGCGGCACGCGGATTCGATTTCCGGGCTCTTGCAGGCAATGCGGTACATGTTGGCGGTCGGGCCGCCGAGGTCGGAGATCACCCCGGTGAAACCTGGGACCTTGTCACGGATCTCTTCGATCTCGCGAATAATCGACTCTTCGGAACGGTTCTGGATGATCCGGCCTTCGTGCTCGGTGATCGAGCAGAAGGTGCAGCCGCCGAAGCAGCCACGCATGATGTTCACCGAGAAACGGATCATGTCGTAGGCCGGGATTTTTTCCTTGCCATACGCCGGGTGCGGGACACGCGCGTATGGCATGCCAAACACGTAGTCCATTTCTTCGGTGGTCATCGGGATGGGCGGCGGATTGAACCACACGTCCACTTCACCGTGCTTCTGCACCAGGGCGCGGGCGTTGCCTGGGTTGGTTTCCAGGTGCAGCACGCGGTTGGCGTGGGCATAGAGCACGGCGTCGCCACGGACCTTTTCCACCGATGGCAAGCGGATCACGGTCTTGTCGCGGGTCATGCGCGGGCTGGCCAGGATCTGCACGACCTTGGCTTCCTGCGGATCATCAACGGGCCCCTTTTCCTGCTCGATGGCGCAGGCCTGGGTGTCCTGGGTATTCACGTACGGGTTGATGATCTTGTCGACCTTGCCCGGACGGTCGATACGGGTGGAGTCCACTTCGTACCAACCGGCTGGCGTGTCGCGACGGATGAACGCGGTGCCGCGCACGTCGGTGATGTCTTCGATCTTGTGGCCCCACGACAGGCGCTGGGCAACCTCGACGATGGCCCGCTCGGCGTTGCCGTACAGCAGGATGTCGGCGGTGGCGTCGATCAGGATCGAGTTGCGCACCCGGTCCTGCCAGTAGTCGTAGTGGGCAATGCGGCGCAAGGAGGCTTCGATGCCGCCAAGTACGATCGGTACGTTCTTGTAGGCTTCCTTGCAACGCTGGCTGTACACCAGGCTGGCGCGATCCGGGCGTTTGCCGGCCATGCCGCCAGGGGTGTAGGCGTCGTCGGAGCGGATTTTCTTGTCGGCGGTGTAGCGGTTGATCATCGAGTCCATGTTGCCGGCCGCGACGCCGAAGAACAGGTTCGGCTCGCCGAGCTTCATGAAGTCGTCTTTGGACTGCCAGTTCGGCTGCGCGATGATCCCGACGCGGAAGCCCTGGGACTCCAGCAGCCGGCCGATGATGGCCATGCCAAACGACGGGTGGTCCACGTACGCATCACCGGTGACGATGATGATGTCACACGAATCCCAGCCAAGCTGATCCATCTCCTCCCTGCTCATCGGCAGGAATGGCGCAGGACCGAAACATTCGGCCCAGTACTTGGGATAGTCAAATAACGGCTTGGCTGTTTGCATGACGGTGACCGGTGTTGAGATGAAAAATCGCGGGCGCGGAATATAGCACAAATTTTGACCAATTCCGACGGTAATGGTCGGAATTGAACGCGAGGGTTATTCGTCGTCGTCGAAGTTGTAGCTACCCGGCGCAAGGTTCTCGAAACGGGTGTACTTACCGATGAATGCCAGGCGGATAAAGCCAATCGGCCCGTTCCGCTGCTTGCCGATAATGATCTCGGCAATCCCCTTGTGCTCGGTCTCGGGGTGATATACCTCGTCGCGGTATACGAACATGATCACGTCAGCATCCTGCTCGATCGCTCCGGATTCCCGCAAGTCGGAGTTGACCGGGCGCTTGTTGGGACGTTGTTCCAAGGAACGGTTGAGCTGGGACAACGCCACCACCGGGCAGTTGAATTCCTTGGCCAGGGCTTTCAAGGACCGGGAGATTTCGGAAATTTCGTTGGTCCGGTTGTCACCGCTGGAGCCCGGGATCTGCATCAGTTGCAGGTAGTCGATCATGATCAGGGCGATATCGCCATGTTCACGCACCAGGCGACGGGTCCGTGCACGCATCTCGGACGGGCTGATACCCGCGGTGTCATCGATGAACAGCTTGCGATCGTTGAGCAGGTTGACCGCGGAGGTCAACCTTGGCCAATCGTCATCTTCCAGGCGACCGGCACGCACCTTGGTCTGGTCAATACGGCCCAAGGACGAGAGCATCCGCATGATCAGCGATTCACCTGGCATCTCCAGGGAATACACCAGCACCGTCTTGTCACTGCGCAACACGGCGTTTTCCACCAGGTTCATCGCAAAGGTGGTCTTACCCATGGATGGACGCCCGGCGACGATGATCAAGTCGGCCGGTTGCAGACCGCTGGTCTTCTCATCGAGGTCGGTGTAGCCGGTGGAAATACCCGTGATGGAGTTGTCGGTGTTGAACAGCGTATCGATACGATCGATCGCTTTGGTCAGCAGGTCGTTGACGCTGACCGGCCCGCCGGTTTTAGGGCGGGCTTCGGCGATCTGGAAGATCTGTCGTTCGGCTTCGTCGAGGATCTCGGCGGCGGTGCGGCCTTCCGGGTTGAAGGCGCTGTCGGCGATTTCAGTACTGATGCCGATCAACTGGCGCAGGGTGGCGCGCTCACGGACGATCTGGGCATAGGCCTTGATGTTGGCGACGGATGGCGTGTTTTTCGCCAGCTCACCGAGGTAACCGAGACCGCCGACCTGGGAGGTCTGGCCTTCCTTGTCCAGTTGCTCGGCCAGGGTCACCACGTCGATCGGCGAGTTCTGGTCGGCCAGCTTGGCAATGGCGCGGAAGATCAGGCGGTGGTCATGACGATAGAAATCACCGTCCGAGACTTGATCCAGCACGCGCTCCCAGGCGTTGTTATCCAGCATCAAGCCACCGAGCACGGCCTGTTCGGCCTCGATGGAATGCGGCGGCACCTTCAGGGCAGCGGTTTGCAGATCGTATTGCTCAGGAGCTGAAATATCGTTCATGGCCACTTGGAATTAGGGGTGTGTAGAAAAACAAAAGGCACGACCTGTAAACAGGATCGTGCCCGATGTTAACTGGCTGACACGCGAGGTGCCAGTCAGTTAGGTACTGCTTAAGCTGCTACCACGACAACGCGTACGGTGGCTTCAACTTCGGCGTGCAGGTGCACGGCTACGTCGAATTCACCTACGTTACGGATAGTGCCGTTCGGCAGACGAACTTCGCTTTTCGCAACTTCAACGCCGGAGGCGGTCAGTGCATCAGCGATGTCGTGGGTGCCGATCGAACCGAACAGCTTGCCTTCGTCACCGGCGGTGGCAGTGATAGTCACTTCCAGCTCAGCCAGTTGGGCAGCGCGAGTTTCGGCCGAAGCTTTTTTGTCTGCTGCTGCTTTTTCCAGCTCAGCACGACGCTCTTCAAACGCAGCCAGGTTGGCAGCGGTTGCAGCGGTGGCTTTGCCGTATGGCAGCAGGTAGTTACGACCGTAGCCGGCCTTAACGTTCACTTTGTCGCCCAGGTTGCCCAGGTTGGCGACTTTTTCCAGAAGGATCAGTTGCATGTGAAAATCCTCTAACTTTTAACCTTCACCGTTCGCGTTATCGGCGTCTTTCGGCGCCAGACGACCGCGAAAATCAATCAGGCCGTCGACAATGGCCAAAACCACGAGTAACGGATAGATCAGTTGCATGAACAGCATCAGCGTGACGTACAACCCCACCAGCCAGAACCTGGCCAGGCGCTTCTGCGCCACCAGCCCATGAATCAGGGCCAGCCCGGAAAACACCAGCGGTACGCTGCAAAACAGCAATAACAAGGCAGCTTGTGGACCGAAGTTCGGCCCCACCACCATGCCTGCCAGCAACAACATCGCCGGGCCCGCGGGAATCCTGATACTGCGAAATTCGCGACCAAAACCACCCGGGTTGTACAACAACGCCTGCCAGTAACGCCCAAGCATCAGGCTCAGCACACTGACAATCTGCAACACTACCGCCATCAGGCCGATCAGGGCCGGTGCTATCAGCGCCGCAAGGCGCGCTCGCTCATCTACCGATAACTGCTGGTAGAGATCCCCGAGAGCCAGCGGCAGGACCTTGACGATCTCTTGCGCCAGCGCCTCGATTTGCGGGTGGAAAGCCGCGCCGAGCAACACTGAAAACACCAACCCCAATGCCACGCTGACCAGCAGCGTGCGGACCCAGGACTCACTTGCGCGTAAAACCAACGCAAGGCTCGACGACCCCAACAGCACCATCAGCACCTTGGGTTCGCCCAATTGCAGCCACCAGATCAAGGCGGCCAGCAATCCCAGGGCCAGGACACCCACGGCGTCCTGCAAACCGCGCCGCAGGAGCACAAGGCATCCCGCGGCAGCACCCAACCAATACAACAACGGCAATGCTGCACATCCAGCCACTACCAGAGTGGCCTGCACACGACCGCGCATGATGAACTCAGCTAAGGCGCGCATGCATTCAATCCCTTACTACTTGTCGACTGCCCGGTCTCAGCGGCCGTGGCTGTCGGTGTAGGCCAGCAGGGCCAGGAAGCGGGCGCGCTTGATAGCGGTGGCCAGCTGACGCTGATAACGTGCTTTGGTACCGGTGATACGGCTTGGAACGATTTTGCCGGTCTCGGATACGTAGGCTTTCAGAGTGTTGAGATCTTTGTAATCGATCTCTTTCACGTCTTCAGCGGTGAAACGGCAGAATTTACGACGACGGAAGAAACGTGCCATTTGATAGGCTCCTTAAAAGGTCCGTGGATTACTCGTCAGCGTTATCGCTGTTGTCACTGTCATCAGCGCTATCATCAGCGCCTTCTTCAGGACGGTCGCGACGCTCACGGCGCTCACTGCGGTTTTCTTCAGCCTTGAGCATCTCGGATTGGCCGGTAACGGCTTCTTCGCGACGGATGACCAGGTTACGGATCACTGCATCGTTGTAGCGGAAGTTGTCTTCCAGCTCGGCCAGGGCCTTGCCAGTGCACTCAACGTTCAGCATCACGTAGTGAGCCTTGTGAACATTGTTGATTGCGTAGGCCAGTTGACGACGACCCCAATCTTCCAGACGGTGGATTTTGCCGCCGTCTTCTTCGATCAGCTTGGTGTAACGCTCAACCATGCCGCCGACTTGCTCGCTTTGATCCGGGTGGACCAAAAAGATGATTTCGTAATGACGCATGAATGCTCCTTACGGGTTGTAGCCTGCCGCTCAAAAACGGTCAGACAAGGAGTGAATGACACTTATGGATCTTGCCGCAGGGAGGCACATCGGTGCCTGCCAGGAAGGCAAGGGGCGCAATTGTAGAGAAGGGGGAGAATGGGCGCAAGGCAATTGGTGATTATTTGAACAACCTTCCAAACACCACACAGCAAATGTGGGAGAGGGCTTGCCCCCGATTGCGGTGGGCCAGCCACATCATCTGTAACTGATCTACCGCTATCGGGGGCAAGCCCCCTCGCACATTTTGCATCTATGCCAGGCTCAGAATTACTTCTTGGCCTTGACCTTGGCACCGCGCTGACGCTGAGCCTCGAACAGGCACACGCCCGTCGCCACCGACACATTGAGACTGCTGACGCTACCAGCCATCGGCAGGTGCACCAGGTAGTCACAATGCTCACGGGTCAGGCGGCGCATGCCTTTGCCTTCGGCCCCCATGATCAGGATGGTTGGGCCGGTGAGGTCCTGGTCATAGATACTGACCTCGGCCTCCCCTGCCGTGCCCACGACCCAAAGGCCGCGCTGCTGGAGCTTCTCCAGGGTTCGCGCAAGGTTGGTCACGGCCACCAGCGGAATCACTTCCGCAGCGCCACAGGCGACTTTACGCACGACCGGGGTCAAGGTTGCCGACTTGTCCTTGGGCACGATCACCGCCAGCGCACCGGCCGCATCCGCTGAACGCAGGCAGGCACCGAGGTTGTGCGGATCGGTTACGCCGTCCAGCACCAGCAACAACGGAGCGCCTTCAGTACGGTCGAGCAGCTCGTCGAGCATCGCCTCGCCCCAGACCTGGCTTGGACTTACATCCGCAACCACGCCTTGGTGAACGCCTTCGACCCACACGTCCATCTCACGACGCTCGGCCTGGCCGATGGCAACTTTATTCTGGTTGGCCAACTCGACCAGCGCCTGTACGCGCGGCTCGCTGCGACCTTCCGCCAGCCAAACCTGCTTGACGCGCTTGGGATGGTGACGCAGCAGTGCTTCTACGGCGTGCACGCCGTAGATTTTTTCCAGACTCATGGCTTGGCCTTAGGTTTGCGCGACCCGCCGCTTTTCGAGGGGGCCGAACCCGCTTTAGGCGGGCCTTTACGGTGTTTACTGGGTTTGCTCGACGGTTTTTCCGCCCCTTGGGACTTTCCCCCAGACGCCGCTTTACCACCGCTTTTGGCTTCATTGAGCAACTGCTGCTTCAATTCACGGCTTTTGCGCAGTTCAGCGTTTTTCGCCGCAGCATCGCTTGGGCGGTAAGCCTCGGGCACTTTGTCCTTGGCTGCAGGACGGCGCCCGGCTTTGGCTGGAGCGGGCTCTGCAACTGCCGCTTTCACGGGAGCGCCTTTGCCTTTGCTGGCAGGCGCAGTCGTCTCGTTGCCACGCTTTTTACGGCCAGTTGGCGATTCGGCGGGCTTGTCAGGCATGCCAAAGTCGATCTTGCGCTCGTCGAGATCGACGCGCATGACCTGCACTTCCACGGTATCGCCCAAACGGAAGCTGCGACCGGTACGCTCACCCGCCAGGCGGTGATGCACAGGATCGAAGTGGTAGTAGTCACCCGGCAAGGCGGTGACGTGCACCAGGCCTTCGACATAGATGTCGGTCAGTTCGACAAACAGACCAAAGCCGGTCACGGCCGTGATCACACCTGGGAACGACTCGCCCACGCGATCCTTCATGAACTCGCACTTGAGCCAGTTCACCACGTCGCGCGTGGCTTCGTCGGCGCGGCGTTCGCTCATGGAGCACTGCTCGCCCAACTGTTCCAGGGCCGCTTCGTCGTACGGATAGATCCGTGCCTTCGGAATGGTCATGGCACCGGCACGCTTGACGTGCGGGGTGTTCTGCTTGGAATGGATCACGCTGCGGATTGCACGGTGCGTGAGCAAGTCCGGATAACGGCGAATCGGCGAGGTGAAGTGGGTGTACGCCTCGTAATTCAGGCCGAAGTGACCCTGGTTGTCGGCGCTGTACACCGCCTGGCTCAGGGAGCGCAGCATCACGGTCTGGATCACATGGTAATCGGGACGGTCCTTGATGCTGGCCAGCAGCGCCTGGTAGTCCTTCGGCGTCGGGCCGTCCTTGCCTTTATGCAGGGACAGGCCCAGCTCGCCGAGGAAAGCGCGCAGTTTTTCCAGACGCTCCGGCGGCGGGCCGTCGTGCACGCGGTACAGCGCAGGGATCTCGTGCTTCTTCAGGAATTCAGCCGTGGCCACGTTGGCCGCCAGCATGCATTCCTCGATCAGCTTGTGCGCATCGTTACGGGTAGTCGGGGTGATTGCGGCGATCTTGCGCTCGGAACCGAAGACAATTCGGGTTTCCTGCGTTTCAAAATCGATCGCGCCACGCACATGACGGGCCCCCAGCAGCACCTTGTAAAGTGCATAGAGCTGCTTGAGATGCGGCACGACATGGCCGTACTCACCACGCAAGGCCTTAGCCTCGCTGGTTTTCGGCTGTTCCAGGATAGTGCTGACCTTGTTGTAGGTCAGGCGGGCCTGGGAGTGGATCACCGCCTCGTAGAACTGATAGTCGGTCATTTCGCCGGTTTTCGAGATAGTCATCTCGCACACCATGGCCAAACGGTCGACTAGAGGGTTCAGGGAGCACAGGCCGTTGGACAGCTGCTCAGGCAGCATCGGGATCACGCGCTCAGGGAAGTACACGGAGTTGCCGCGCACCTGGGCTTCGTTATCCAGGGCCGAACCGATCTTCACATAGCTGGACACGTCGGCAATCGCGACGAACAACTTCCAGCCGCCGGAGAACAGGCGCAGTTTTCCAGGCCGGGCTTCGCAATAGACCGCATCGTCGAAGTCGCGGGCGTCTTCACCATCGATGGTGACGAACGGTAGATGGCGCAGGTCGATGCGCTTTTCTTTGTCTTTCTCTTCGACTTCCGGCTTGAGCTTGGCGGCTTCCTTGAGCACAGCTTCAGGCCAGACGTGAGGAATATCGTAGGTGCGCAGCGCAACGTCGATTTCCATGCCCGGCGCCATGTAGTTGCCGACCACTTCAACGATATCGCCTTGCGGCTGGAAGCGCGCAGTGGGCCAGTGGGTGATTTTCACCTCGACGAACTGACCGACCTTGGCGGCACCATTGCGGCCCGGGGTAATCAGCACTTCCTGCTGGACCTTAGGGTTATCCGGCACAACGAAGCCGATACCGCCTTCTTCGAAGTAGCGGCCGACGATGGACTCGTGGGCACGGGACACCACTTCGACGATCACCCCTTCACGGCGACCGCGACGGTCCAGGCCGGAAACACGCGCCAAGGCACGGTCGCCATCGAACACCAGGCGCATTTGCGCAGGGCACATAAACAGGTCGTCGCTGCCGTCATCCGGGATCAGGAAGCCGAAGCCGTCACGATGACCGGCAATGCGGCCGAGGATCAGGTCGAGCTTGTCCACAGGCGCGTAGGTGCCACGACGGGTGTAGATCAGTTGAGCATCGCGCTCCATGGCACGCAAACGGCGGCGCAGGGCTTCGAGCTGGTCTTCGGTGGTCAGACCGAATTCTTCGACCAACTGCTCACGGCTAGCAGGCGAACCCCGATCGGCGAGATGCGCCAGGATCAGTTCGCGGCTAGGGATAGGGTTTTCATATTTTTCCGCTTCACGAGCGGCCTCGGGATCGAGGGACTGCCAATCGGCCATTAGAGAGTTTTCACCTTGTCTATATGCGGGTTAGTTTGGCATACGCGTATTGAAACGGGAAATTTCAGGCATCAACAAGCGTTTAAAAGCCCTTTGCGCCCCTCGGAAAGCACCTTGCACGACCACTGGTGACATTTTCCAGGTTTTTTTTGATAGCGGGGGTTTACAGCCAAAAATCCTCTCCGTATAGTGCGCGCCATCGACGACGGCAACGTTGTTGATGCTGCCCAGGTGGTGAAATTGGTAGACACGCCAGCTTCAGGTGCTGGTGATCGCAAGGTCGTGGAAGTTCGAGTCTTCTCCTGGGCACCAATTTCAAACTCAAGATTTCAACCTTGAGTCTCCAAAAACCCGCGAAAGCGGGTTTTTGCGTTTCAGGCCTTTGATTTTTAACGAGAATTTTGATTTATATTTTTCGAATCAGGGGTTTACAGATCAAAAAGCCCGCCGTATAGTTCGCCCCATCAACAGCGGCAACGCTGCTTGAGAATGCCCAGGTGGTGAAATTGGTAGACACGCCAGCTTCAGGTGCTGGTGATCGCAAGGTCGTGGAAGTTCGAGTCTTCTCCTGGGCACCAAATTCAGATCAAACCCGCGAAAGCGGGTTTTTTCGTTTCCGGGGCTTGAAAACTTCCCCAGCTATTTGCCCCTCATCCGCACTTGAGAAGTTTTATCGTTTATCCTTGCAATGATTTGTTGCACACAAGCGAGGAAAACCCTGGATGATGATCCGCGATACCCGTCTCAAAACATCCCTTCTGCGTGGCATGACCCTCACTCTACTCGGACTCGCCCTGCTTTCGCCTGCCGCCTATTGCGCCGATAAAGTCTCCCTGACCTTGTACAACGGCCAACACAAAGAGGTCGGCGATGAACTCGCCAAGGCCTTCGAAGCCAAGACCGGCATTCACGTCAACGTACGCAAAGGCAGCAGCAACCAGCTGGCCAGCCAGGTCGTGGAAGAAGGTGACCGCTCCCCTGCCGACGTGATTTACACCGAAGAATCGCCGCCACTGAACAAACTCGGCGAACAAGGCCTGCTGGCCAAGATCGATGCCAGCACCCTGAATGTATTGCCCAAGGACTATGTGGGCAGCAACGGCGACTGGATGGGCGTGACCGCACGCACCCGCGTCGTGGCCTTCAACCCGAAACTGATCGCCGAAAAAGACCTGCCCAAATCGGTTCTGGATTTCGCCGGCCCCGAGTGGCAAGGCAAGGTCGGCTTTGTACCAACCAGCGGCGCCTTCCAGGAACAAGCCGTGGCAATCATCAAGCTGCACGGTCGCGAAGCCGCCGAAGAATGGCTGACCGGCCTGCGCGCGTTCGGCAAGGTGTACAGCAACAACATGGTTGCCCTCAAAGCCGTGGAAAATGGCGAAGTCGCCACCGTACTGGTCAACAACTACTACTGGTTTGCCCTGAAGAAGGAAAAAACCAACCTGGACTCCCAACTGCACTACTTCACCGATGGCGATGCCGGCGGCCTGATCACGGTCTCCTCGGCGGCGGCACTGAAATCCAGCAAGCATCCCAAAGAGGCCCAGCAACTGCTGGCATTCATGGCCAGCGAAGAAGGCCAGCGTGTAATCACCAACACCTCGGCCGAATACCCGCTGCGCAAGGGCATGCAATCCAATCGTGGCCTCAAGCCTTTCAGCGAACTGCAACCGCCGAAAGTCACCCCGGCTGACTTGGGCAACGCCGAAGAAGCCCTCGAGCTGGAACGTGACGTTGGCCTGAACTGATGAACCCATCGCCACCCGCCCCCGTGGTACACGGGGGGTTCAGCCCACGGCGCAAGCGCCCGTCGATCTGGCTGTTGCTGCCCGTACTGCTCCTGGTGGGCTTGAGCCTGTTGCCGCTGGCCTACGTCGGGCTCAAAGCCTGGCAAGCGGGATGGGCGCAGGCGCTGCATCTGCTATGGCGGCCCTACGTCTTTGGCTTGTTGCGCAATACCCTCGCCTTGATGGTCGGGGTAACGCTGGCGTGTGGTGTGATCGGCTTGTCCCTGGCCTGGCTGCTGGAGCGCAGCAACTTGCCAGGGCGACGCATCTGGGGCGTGATTCTGTGCCTGCCGTTTGCGGTACCGGCGTTTGTCAGCAGCTTCACCTGGGTGTCGCTGAGCGCCAACTTCGAAGGACTCGGCGGGGCGATCCTGGTCATGACCCTGTCCAAGTACCCGCTGGTGTTCCTACCGGTGGCGGCGACCCTGCGCAATCTGGACCCGTCCCTGGAGGAATCAGCCCGCACCCTGGGGCTCAATCGCTGGGGAGTATTCTTTCGCATTACCCTGCCCCTGCTGTGGCCGTCCCTGCTGGCCGGGGCGCTGTTGATCGCGTTGCATATGCTGGTGGAATTCGGCGCACTGTCGATCATCGGCCTGCAGACCTTTACCACGGCGATCTACCAGCAGTTCGAACTGGAGTTCAGCAATGCCAACGCCGCGATGTTATCGGCGGTGCTGCTGGTGATGTGCCTCACCCTGCTGTGGCTGGAGCTGCGCGTGCGCGGCAAGGGCCGACACGTACGCATCGGCCAAGGGGCTGCGCGGCATGCCGAACAGGTTCGCCTGGGCAGGTGGGCGCTCTTGGGCCAAGTCTATTGCCTTGCGCTGGCAATCATCGGCAGCGGCATTCCCCTGGGCATGCTGGGTTACTGGCTGGCGGTGGGCTCGTCGGCGGCGTTCCCGGTGGCCGAGATCAGTGAGGCGCTGCTATCGTCCCTGGCGCTGTCGCTGGGTGGCGCGGCGCTGTGCCTGGTGCTGGCCGTGCCGGTGGGGTTGCTGGTGGTGCGCTACAAGGGCCAACTGGCGATCTGGGCCGAACGCCTGCCGTACTTGCTGCACGCCCTGCCCGGCCTGGTGATTGCGCTGACCCTGGTGTATTTCGCCCTGCATTACGTGCCAGTGCTGTACCAGACATCAGCGCTGTTGCTGATTGCCTATGCGCTACTGTTTTTGCCGCTGGCCCAGGCGCCGGTTCGTACCGCCTTGAACAAAGCCGCGCCACAACTGGAAGAAGCCGCGCGCACACTGGGCGCGTCATCGTTCAGCGCGTTTTGCCGGGTAACCTTGCCGATTATCTTCCCGGCATTGGGCGCGGCGTTTGCGCTGGTGTTCCTGGACGCAATGAAGGAATTGACGGCGACGTTGCTGCTCAGCCCAACCGGGCTGAATACCTTGGCGACGGCGGTGTGGGCGCATACCTCGAATGTGGAATTCGCGGCGGCGGCGCCTTATGCGGCGCTGTTGATATTGGTGTCGGGGTTGCCGGTGTATTTGCTGACGACACGGATGTATCTGAGTCGCTGAAACCGCTATCTGGGCAAGCCCCCTCCCACATTTGAATGCATTTCAACCCGTGGGAGGGGGCCAGTCCAGGCGAGGCTAAGCCCGAAACTGCCCCAGGCTCGCCTTCAACTGCGCCGCCAAACCATCCAGCACCTTACCACTGGCCGTCGTCTCCACCACCGCCTGCGCCGCACGTTCGGCCTGGGCATGGATCACCTCGACCCGCCCCCGCACTGCATGGGCACCCTGGGCCTGATGCTCGGCTGCGCGCGTGGCCAGGCCGATCGCGGCATGCACCTGCTCCACCGAAGCCTGCACGGTCTGCTGCAAGCGCACGCTGTCGCGCAGCACCAGCAACCCTTCGCTGGCCTGGCGCCCGGCCTTGCCTATGGTTTCCACCGCCTCACGCGCGCCCTGCTGCAGCGCCACGATATGCGCCTGGATATCGCCGGTAGAGCTTTGGGTCTTGCTGGCCAGCGCCCGCACCTCATCCGCCACCACGGCGAAGCCACGGCCCGTCTCACCGGCGCGTGCCGCTTCGATCGCGGCGTTCAGGGCAAGCAGGTTGGTTTGCTCGGCAATGCCGTGAATCACGGTCAGCACCACCTCGATCTGCTCACTTTGCTGCGCCAGTCGCTCGATCACCTTGGACCCCGCCTCGACCTGCCCCGCCAGCGCTTCAATCAGGCTCCCCACTTCAGCCGAGGTACGCGCGTTCTCATCGGTGGCCTGACGAATATCCACCACCTGCTGCAACGCTGCCTGCATCGCATGGCTCTCGGCCTGGGCTTCATCAGCCATTTGCGAGAGTGCGCGCAAGCTCTCGGCCACCTCATCACGCTGCAGGCCAGCGGCCGCATCGGCACCGGCATTGCGCAAGGTCATGGCACCGATCTCCACGCCGGTCCGCTGAGCCACATCACCCGCCTCACGCACGATGGGCTGCAACTTATCCACAAAGCGATTGACCGCCGAGGCCATGTCGCCGATTTCGTCCTGGCTATTGATCTGCACGCGCTTGGTCAGGTCGCCCTCGCCCGCCGCCAGGTCATCCATGGCCGCAATCAGCAACTTCAGGCGATTGACCACACGGCGCCCAAGCACCACGGCGATCAGCAGCAACACGCCAAAGCCAACCCCTGCGAGCCCCATGCCGATGCGCCAGCGCAAGGTGCCGGCGGCTTCCTGCACAGCGCTGGTGGTATTGGCGGTCATTTGGGTGGCGGTGGTTTGCGCCGATTGCAGGCGCGCGCCCATGGCAGTCGCGCTGTCTGCTGCCGCCCCTTTGAGGCTATCGCCGACCAACTGATCACCGCTGGCAATCAAGGCGGCAAAACGCTTGTCCAACGCCTGCAGGTCGGCTTCTACCGATGCCGTCGAAACCCCCATGCGCACTTTGCCAATCTCGACACCATTGGGGCTGATGGACGCTTCGACGTAGTACACAGAAGGGTCGGTCTTGGCCGCATCCAGCACTTTATCCAGCGCGCGATCACCTGCGCCCTTTGCCAGCAACACCTGGTTGATCGGGTTTTCGCGGTTCAGGTAGCGAGTCAAATGCTCACCGGCGGCGTCGTCGTAGACCACGAACAACACGTTGGGATTGCGCTGGGCACGCCGGGCAAACTCAGACAACGTGGGCACATCACTGTCCCACATGGCGCGGGGCGCCACCGAGGCCAGCAGTTGCGCCATATCATTGGCGGAGTCTTGCAGGTCTTTTTCCAGGGTCGCCCGCAATTGCTTCTGTTCTGCCTGCAGGCGCTCGGAAAGCCCGGCGGTCAGACGCTGACGGGTACTGCTGGACAAGCTGTCCAGGCTGGATGTGACTTCCTTGCCGGCCTGCGCCAGTTCGCCAGAGAGCTTCTGACTATCGACGCCCAGGCGACTGCCCAAATCAGCTTCAAGTGCCGTGACCGTGCTCCGGGTCAGAGCGACCGCCACCAGCACTTGCACCAAAAGAGCGATACCTAGGGTAACGAACACCGGCCGCAACAGACGGCTTTGTAACAATGAGAGAACGGCAGACATCGGGAATCCCTCCACCACGGGTGCCATTAATTTGATAGCACCGCGAAAGAAAGAAACACAGCAAGGGTCGTGCCGCTTGGCGAACTGAAACGACAAAGGGCTCCCGAAGGAGCCCTTTGCTTTTTACATCAATAACTTATTAAGCGAACGGATGACGCAAAACGATGGTTTCGTTGCGGTCCGGGCCCGTCGAAATAATGTCGATCGGTGCGCCGATCAGCTCTTCAACGCGCTTGATGTAGGCTCGAGCGTTGGCTGGCAGCTCTTCCAGGGTCTTGGCACCCACGGTCGATTCGGCCCAGCCTGGCACCTCTTCGTACACAGGCTGCAGGCCCACGTAGCTGTCAGCATCCGTCGGAGCAACGTCCTGACCCTCTGCATCTTTGTAGCCGACGCAGATGTTGATGGTTTCCAGGCCGTCGAGCACGTCCAGCTTGGTCAGGCAGATGCCCGAGATGCTGTTCACATCGATAGCACGACGCAGGATAACGGCGTCGAACCAACCACAACGACGGGCACGGCCGGTGGTCGCACCGAACTCGTGACCTTGCTTCGCCAGGTGCGCCCCTACTGCGTCGAACAGTTCAGTCGGGAATGGACCCGAACCTACGCGAGTGGTGTAAGCCTTGGTGATGCCCAGGATGTAGTCCAGGAACATAGGGCCAACACCCGAACCGGTGGCAACGCCGCCAGCGGTGGTGTTGGAGCTGGTCACGTACGGGTAGGTACCATGGTCGATGTCCAGCAGCGAACCTTGGGCGCCTTCGAACATGATGTCTTTGCCCGCGCGACGCAGGTCATGCAACTCGGCAGTCACGTCCAGCATCAGCGGCTTGAGCAGCTCCGCGTATTCCTTGCATTCGGCCAGGGTCTTGTCGAATTCGATGGCCGGCTCTTTGTAGTAACCCACCAGCATGAAGTTGTGGTAATCCACCAGCTCACGCAGCTTGTCTTCAAAACGCGGCATGTTGAGCAGGTCGCCCACACGCAGGCCACGACGTGCAACTTTGTCTTCGTAGGCCGGGCCGATGCCGCGACCGGTAGTACCGATCTTCAGCTCGCCACGGGCCTTTTCACGAGCCTGGTCCAGCGCTACGTGGAAAGACAGGATCAGCGGGCAAGAAGGGCTGATACGCAGGCGCTCGCGCACTGGCACGCCTTTCTCTTCCAGCTTGGTGATCTCGCGCAGCAAGGCATCCGGTGCAACCACCACGCCGTTGCCAATCAGGCACTGCACGCCTTCACGCAGTACGCCCGATGGGATCAGGTGCAAGACGGTTTTTTCGCCATCGATGACCAGGGTGTGGCCAGCATTGTGGCCGCCTTGGTAGCGCACTACGGCGGCAGCATGTTCGGTCAGCAGATCAACGATCTTGCCTTTGCCCTCATCACCCCATTGGGTGCCCAGGACTACGACATTCTTACCCATAACACTTGTCCTCATTCGCGCAAACTTGGTGCCGGCGATGGCCGGCAGGAAAACTCAAGAAGCCAGTGGCGATACTTGCCAAAGCCCGTTCTGCAGAATCAATTGCCGGTCGCAGTCCGCTTCACGGGCGGCGGCCAATGGCTGCCCAGGCAAGGCCTGAACGACACGCTGACCCTCACTGCGCAACTGGCAAACCTGCTGCCAGAGTGCTGCGTCCGTACTGTCGGGCATCCAAATGCCACCAGACGGCAGCTCGACCTCAGCACGCCCCAGGGTCACCAGGGTTTTCAAATCAGTGGAAAAGCCAGTGGCCGGACGCGCACGACCGAAGTCGGCGCCGATGTCGTCGTAGCGACCACCCTGGGCGATGGCCTGGCCAACACCCGGCACAAACACCGCGAACACCACGCCGGTGTGGTAGTGATAGCCACGCAACTCGCCCAGATCAAAGTACAACGGCACCTGCGGGAACCGCGCCGACAGCTGGTCGGCAATGGCGACCACATCATCCAGCGCAGCCAATACCGGCGCTGGCGCATGGGCCAGGCGTTCACGCGCAGCCGCCAGTACTTCACGGCCGCCGCACAGGCCAACCAGCGCACGCAGCATGCCGGCCAGATCGGCAGGCACACCCTCGGTGAGGGCGATGACTTCATCGATGGCCTTGCGCTGCAGGGCATCGAACAACTGTTGCTCGACTTCGCCGGACAAACCGGCCGCACGGGCCAGGCCACGATAGATGCCGACGTGACCCAGGTCCATGTGGACATCCGGCACGTCAGCCAGTTGCAACATGGCCAGCATCAAGCTGATCACTTCCACGTCACTGCTCGGGCTGGCGTCGCCATACAACTCGGCGCCCAACTGGATCGGGCTACGGGAAGACGACAAGGCACGCGGTTGAGCATGCAGCACGCTGCCGGCGTAGCACAGGCGGCTCGGGCCTTCGCGGCGCAGGGTGTGCGCATCGATGCGCGCCACTTGCGGCGTGATGTCGGCACGAAAGCCCATCTGCCGGCCCGATTGCGGATCGATAACCTTGAAGGTGCGCAGATCCAAGTCCTGGCCCGCGCCGGTCAGCAGGGATTCCAGGTACTCGATATGGGGGGTCACGACAAACTCGTAACCCCAGCTCTGGAACAGATCCAACACCTGGCGACGCGCTACTTCAATGCGCGCAGCTTCTGGTGGCAGTACTTCTTCGATGCCATCTGGCAGCAGCCAGCGGTCTACCGTTGCCATTACGCCATTCCCCTATGATCCGGGCGGCCAGCCCTCGGCCGAGCCTTGAGTGAAGCAGAAAATACCCGCCCCCTGCATAAACCACGCGCAAGAGCGACGTGACGAACGACCTGCAAGCGGCCTCGTCGGGCACTTTCCTCGAAAAACCTGTCACGCCTGCCGAATCAAACATGCAGACGCAAAAAAGCCGGGAATTTCCCGGCTGCCGCATCATACACCCGTTTTCTGAAAGGATCACCCCGCCAGGCGTTTTAGCCGCCCGACGGAAGTGAGCCCTGCAGAATCACAGGCTGGTTACTTGGACTTTTCCAGGTAGCGGAAGAAGTCGCTGCTTGGGTCCAGCACCATGACGTCGGTTTTGTTCGCGAAGCTTTCACGGTAGGCACGCAGGCTGCGGTAGAACGCGTAGAACTCCTGGTCCTGGCCGTAAGCCTTGGCGTAGATCGCCGCCGCTTGAGCATCGCCATCACCACGGGCCTCTTCAGACTCACGATAGGCCTCTGCCAATAGTACGCGACGCTGACGGTCGGCATCCGCACGGATACCTTCAGCCAACTCGTTACCCTTGGCACGGTGCTCACGAGCCTCACGCTCACGCTCTGTGCTCATCCGCTCGAACACGCTGCGGTTGACTTCCTTCGGCAGGTCGATGGCCTTGACCCGAACATCGACAACTTCAATGCCCAGCTCTTTTTCTGCCATCGTGTTCAGCGAACGGGTGATATCCGCCATCAGCGCATCACGTTCACCGGATACCACCTCGTGCAGGGTGCGTTTACCAAACTGGTCACGCAGGCCCGATTCCAGGCGGCGCGACAAACGCTCGTCGGCAATCTGCTTGAGGCCGGAGGTCGCGGTGTAGAAGCGCTCGGCATCCTTGACGCGCCACTTGGCGTAGGCGTCTACCATCACGGCTTTCTTTTCCAGGGTCAGGAAGCGCTGTGTGGGAGCATCCAGGGTCATCAGGCGCGCGTCGAACTTGCGCACCTGATTGACGTAGGGGACTTTCACATGCAGGCCCG
Organism: Pseudomonas sp. G11; assembly: GCF_029457515.1. Classification (NCBI taxonomy): domain Bacteria; kingdom Pseudomonadati; phylum Pseudomonadota; class Gammaproteobacteria; order Pseudomonadales; family Pseudomonadaceae; genus Pseudomonas; species Pseudomonas sp. G11. The sequence goes on along the minus strand of NZ_CP120377.1, from coordinate 921,772 downwards.
GCTGGACATCCGCCTGAACCACGCGACCGAATTGCAGTAGCACCGCACGCTCGGTCTGAGCCACGATGTAGAAGCAGTTCCAGGCAGCGATGACCACGACGACGCCCACAATCAGGGCGGTCAGCGATTTATTGCTCATCAACGACTCTCCCTGGTACGTGTTTGCTGTTGCAGCAAGTCAGCGGCCGCACGGGCGCTCGCTTCGTTGGCAGCAGCATTGGAACCGGTGGACGGCGCGCTGGTGCTACTACGACCACCTTCGATCATCTTGTCCAGCGGCAGGTACAGCAGGTTGTTCTGCCCACCCTTGCTGCCGGTCACGAGAACCTTGCTGGTGTTGCTGAAGACTTCCTGCATGGTGTCCAGGTACAGACGTTCACGCGTGACTTCCGGGGCCTTGCGGTACTCGGCGACCAGCTTGGTAAAGCGATCCGCCTCACCCTTGGCACGGGAGACCACTTCGTCGCGGTAACCGTTCGCATCCTCGAGGATGCGCTGGGCCTGACCGCGAGCTTCCGGCACGACGCCGTTGGCGTAGGTTTCAGCCTGGTTGCGCGAACGCTGCTCGTCTTCACGGGCGCGGATCACGTCATCAAAGGCTTCCTGCACTTCGCGCGGTGCCGCTGCGCTCTGTACGTTCACCTGGGTCACGGTGATACCGGTGCGATAGGTGTCGAGGAACCGTTGCAGGCGCTCCTTGATCTCGCTGGCCATCAATTCACGACCTTCGGTCAGCACCTGGTCCATGGCGGTCGAACCCACCACGTGGCGCAGCGCGCTTTCGGTCGCGTGTTGCAGGCTGATTTCCGGCTGATCGACGTTCAGCACGAAGTCCTGCAGGTTGCTGATCTTGTACTGCACGGTCAGCGGCACTTCGACGATGTTCTCGTCTTCGGTCAGCATCTGGCCCTGCTTGGTGTAGGCACGCTCACGCGTGACGTTCTCCATGTACTTCTTGTCGATCGGCGGGAAGTAGATGTTCAGGCCAGGGCCGACTGTCTCGTAGTACTTGCCGAAACGCAGCACCACGGCCTGTTCCTGCTCGTCCACCACGTAGACCGCGCTGTACAGCCATACGGCCGCCAGCACGACAAGACCCAGGCCCAGCAGGCCGTAGCCGCCACCCTTGCTTGGGCGACCGCCTTCGTCACCACCACGTTTTTTCCCACCACCGAACAACCCATTCAGGCTTTCCTGCAGCTTTCGGAAGGCCTCGTCGAGATCCGGTGGCCCCTTGCGGTCGCCATTATTGCGGCGCTTTCCACCCCAAGGATCCTGATTATTCGAGTTGCCACCCGGCTCATTCCAAGCCATAGCGCTCTCCATCTGATAAAGCAAAGACGCACCCACGGCGCGCCGACCAATGCTACAGAATGCCTGCTACCGCGGCACAACCGCTTTCTCAGGCTTTTATTGCAAAGTGTGTTGTTCGATGAACTCGGTCGGTACGACACCCTCGCGGCTGACCAGCCGATTGAGTTCCGAGCGCGGCAATCGAACGGCCAGCAAGCTGACCCCTTCTTCGTCGTGTTCTTCTTTCTGTACCGCGCCCAATTCGAAAAACTGTGCACGCAGTCGAGCAAAACGTTGCGGCAAGCGCAAGGTGCCGACAAACAAATCGTTGCCCAGCAACTCGGCAATGGCTTGTTCAAGTAATTCCAGGCCACTGCCATCACGTGCCGACAGCCAGACCCGCTGGGGCTTGCCATCTTCATCGCGTTGGATTTGTGGCTCAACGCCTTCAAGCAAATCGAGTTTGTTATAGACCTCGAGGATCGGCAAGTCCTGGGCGCCAATCTCGCCCAGCACCACCATCACCTGTTCAATCTGCAGCATGCGATCCGGTTCGGCCGCATCGATCACGTGCAACAACAGGTCGGAATTGCTCGATTCCTCGAGCGTAGACCGAAATGCCTCGACCAGCTTGTGGGGCAGGTGACGAATGAAACCCACGGTATCGGCCAGGACAATCGGCCCCAGGTCAGCCAATTCCAGGCGACGCAGGGTCGGGTCGAGGGTCGCGAACAGTTGGTCGGCCGCGTACACGTCCGATTTCGTCACGTTGTTGAACAGCGTGGATTTACCGGCGTTGGTATAGCCCACCAGGGAAACGGTAGGGATATCGGCCCGAGAACGGCCACGTCGCGACTGCTCGCGCTGGCTGCGGACTTTTTCCAGCCGGCCCTTGATCTGGCGCAGGCGAACCCGCAACAGACGCCGGTCGGTTTCGAGCTGGGTCTCACCCGGGCCACGCATGCCGATACCGCCACCCTGGCGCTCAAGGTGAGTCCAGCCACGCACCAGTCGGGTACTCATGTGATCAAGCTGGGCCAGTTCAACCTGGAGCTTGCCTTCATGGGTACGGGCGCGTTGGGCGAAAATATCGAGGATCAGGCCGGTGCGGTCGATCACGCGACACTCGAAGACACGTTCGAGGTTACGTTCCTGACTGGGCGTGAGGATGTGATTGAAGATCACCAGATCGGCTTCTTGAGCATGGACCAGGTCGCGCAGTTCCTCGACCTTGCCGCTGCCAATCAGGAATTTGGCGGTTGGCCGATGACGCGGCACGTTAAAAAACGCAACGGTCTCGGCGCCGGCCGAATTTGCCAACTCCTGAAACTCCTGCGGATCTTCGCGCGCCTCAGGGTCCTGTCCATCCAAGTGAACGAGGATCACTCGTTCACCACCACCGTGGCGCTCAAAGAACAAAGGAGACTCCTATCAGGCGTTACCTGGCTCAGCGTCAGCTGCATCATCACCCGCTGCGCTAGGCAGACGGATTGGACGAACTGGAACCACTGTCGAGATAGCGTGCTTGTAAACCATCTGGCTGACGGTGTTTTTCAGCAGGATCACGAACTGGTCGAACGACTCGATCGTGCCTTGCAGCTTGATACCGTTGACCAGATAGATGGAAACCCCCACTTTCTCTTTACGTAAAGTATTCAAGTAAGGGTCTTGTAGCGAATGCCCTTTTGACATGTGCCGCACTCCTTTAAGGATCAATAATAAAAAATCGGAAAATAGATAGCTTATGGCCGTCACACCCCCAAGGATAGACGGCAATTGCAAGGACTCAGCTCAATATGGAGACCGTTCCCAGGTATTTCAAGGCGCGTGACAGATTGTCGCTGTCCAGGCTGTCCAACCAGTGCAAATCGCTCCAGCTGCGCAGCCAGGTGAACTGGCGCTTCGCCAATTGGCGCGTGGCAATGATGCCGCGCTCCTGCATCTCAGCTGACGTCAGCTTGCCATCCAGATGATCCCAGACTTGGCGGTAGCCTACTGCACGTATCGAAGGCAACCCTGGATGCAGGTCACCTCTTGAACGCAGTGCTACGACCTCCTCCACAAACCCCTGTTCCAACATAATTGTGAATCTTTGTGCAATTCGTTCATGCAGCACCTGGCGATTTGCCGGAGCGATGGCCAGATTCGCCACAGTATAGGGCAATTGTGACTGCCCCGATGCGCCTGCGTCAGCACTTTGCGCAGATTGTCGCTGCCGATGCTCGGTCATGGTCTGGCCGCTCACACGCCAGACTTCCAGGGCCCGACTGAGCCGCTGAGGGTCATTGGGGTGAATACGAGCGGCGGACACCGGATCGACAGCCGCCAACTGATCATGCAGGGCTTGCCAGCCAAGGCGTGCAGCCTGCTCCTCAAGCTCCGCGCGCACCTGGGCGTCGGCGGGCGGCATATCGGCCAACCCTTCCTGCAATGCCTTGTAGTAGAGCATCGTGCCGCCCACCAGCAGTGGGATATTGCCGCGCGCAGTGATATCGGCCATCGCCGCCAGCGCATCAGCGCGAAAATCCGCGGCGGAATAGCTCTCGGCCGGGTCGATGATGTCGATCAATCGGTGCGGATATTGCGCCAGCATCTGCTTGGAAGGCTTGGCGGTGCCGATGTCCATGCCCCGATAAACCAGCGCAGAGTCAACACTGATCAGCTCGCAGGGCAGCACCTTGGTCAGCTCGATGGCCAGGTCGGTCTTGCCTGCGGCCGTCGGGCCCATCAGGAAGATCGCGGGGGGCAAGGCACTCATCAACGACCGCGCAAGAACAGTTTGTCCAGGTCGTCCAGGCCCATCTGGGTCCAGGTCGGTCGGCCATGATTGCACTGGCCACTGCGCTCGGTATTTTCCATGTCGCGCAGCAGGCCGTTCATTTCCGGCAAGGCCAGGCGGCGATTGGCGCGGATAGCGCCGTGGCAGGCCATGGTGCCGAGCAGTTCGTTGATGTGTGCCTGGATACGATCACTGGTGCCGTACTCCATCAGGTCTGCCAGTACATCGGCTACCAGCCGGTTGGCCTCGGCCTGCTTGAGCAGCGCGGGAATCTGGCGGATCGCCAGGGTTTCCGGGCCCAGGCGCTGCAATTCGAAGCCCAGTTTCTGGAACACGCTGTGGTGTTCTTCGGCGCAATCGGCCTCGCGCTGGCTGACTGCCAGAGACTCCGGCACCAACAGCGGCTGGCCACTGAGGCCTTCGCTGGCCATGGCGATCTTCAAGCGTTCGTACATGATCCGCTCATGGGCGGCGTGCATGTCGACCAGCACCAGGCCATGGGCATTTTCCGCGAGGATGTAGATGCCTTTGAGCTGTGCCAATGCGTAGCCCAGCGGAGGAATATCCCCCCCGCCTTCCGGCAAGGCGACCGCACCAGGCTCAGCCCCCGGCAGCGGCGCAAAGAACTCACGGTAGGCCGCCTGGGCCTCGGCCACCGGCACGGCCGATTGCGGACGTGGGGTGTATTGATACTGGTATCCCGCCCCGGAACCGGAACCCGGTGCCGAATAAGTCGGCTGCGGTTGCGGCGATTGCAACAGGTTACCCGCCAGGCTCATTTCCTCCTGGGGGCCGAACTCACCGGCTTGCGGGCCGCTGGGCCGGACCACCGCCGTGACAATCGGTGCCGACAACTGGTCATCCGGGCGCACATCGCCCAGGGCGCGGTGCAAGGTGCCGTAGAGGAAGTCATGCACCATGCGGCCGTCACGGAAACGCACTTCGTGTTTAGTCGGATGCACATTGACGTCGACCACCGCAGGGTCGACCTCGAAAAACAGCACAAAGGTCGGGTGCCGCCCATTGAACAGCACATCGCGATAGGCCTGGCGCACCGCGTGGGCCACCAGTTTGTCGCGTACGGCCCGACCGTTCACAAAGAAATACTGCAAGTCCGCCTGGCTGCGGGAGAAGGTCGGCAACCCCACCCAACCCCACAGGCGCAGGCCATTGCGTTCGATTTCAATCGGCAACGCCTGCTCCAGGAACCCCGCGCCGCACACCGCCGCTACCCGGCGAGCACGTGCAGCGTCGTCATTGGCTTCGTGCAGGCTGAGGATGGTCTTGCCGTTGTGACGCAAATGAAACGCCACGTCGAAACGCGCCAGGGCCAGGCGCTTGATGACTTCTTGCAGGTGATCGAATTCGGTTTTTTCAGCCTTGAGGAATTTGCGCCGCGCCGGAGTGTTGAAGAACAGGTCGCGCACCTCTACCGAGGTGCCCACCGGGTGCGCCGCCGGCTGGACCCGAGGCGCCATGTCGCGGCCTTCGGTTTCCACCTGCCAGGCCTGGTCGGCGCTGCGGGTGCGGGAAGTCAGGGTCAGGCGGGCCACGGAGCTGATGGAGGCCAGGGCCTCACCGCGAAAGCCCAGGCTCATCACCCGCTCAAGGTCTTCCAGGTCACGAATCTTGCTGGTGGCGTGACGGGCCAGGGCCAGCGGCAGGTCGTCCGCGGAGATACCGCTGCCATCGTCACGAACCCGCAGCAGCTTGACACCGCCCTGCTCCACGTCGACATCGATGCGCTTGGCGCCGGAATCGATGCTGTTTTCCAGCAGTTCCTTGATAACCGAGGCGGGCCGCTCGACCACCTCACCCGCGGCAATCTGGTTGGCAAGGCGTGGGCTGAGCAGCTCGATGCGCGATCCGCTGTGCAAGATTGATTCACTCATTACTGTGCCGCCAATTCAGTGCCAGGGATGGTCAACACCTGGCCGACTTTCAACTCATCGGTCTTCAGGTTGTTGGCGCTGCGCAAGGTCGCGGCCGACACCTGGAAGCGGACAGCCAGCATGGCCAGGGTGTCGCCAGGCTGCACGCGATGGTCACGCGGGCCCTGGGCGATTTTCCCGGAGTCGCGCAGCCAGGCGATGTAGGTGCCCGGTGGCGGGTTCTGCTGGAAGAACTGACGCACGCCGGCACTGATGGAGCGTGCCAACGCCTGCTGGTGGCTGGCGCTGGCCAGCTTGGAGGCTTCGTTGGAGTTGGAGATGAACCCGGTTTCCACCAGGATCGATGGAATATCCGGCGACTTCAGCACCATGAATCCGGCCTGCTCCACACGCTGCTTGTGCAGCGAGGTCACGCGGCCGATGTTGCTCAGGACTTTCTGGCCGACGTTCAGGCTGGAGGTCAATGAAGCGGTCATCGACAGGTCGAGCAGCACACCGGCGAGCATCTTGTCCTTGTCATCGAGGGACACGTTACCGGCCCCACCGATCAAGTCGGAGCGGTTTTCACTGTCGGCCAGCCAGCGGGCGGTCTCGGAGGTGGCGCCGCGATCCGACAGGGCAAACACCGAGGCGCCGAAGGCGGCAGCCGAAGGTGCGGCATCGGCGTGGATCGACACGAACAGGTCGGCGCCTTTCTTGCGGGCGATTTCGGTACGACCGCGCAGCGGGATGAAGTAGTCGCCGGTACGGGTCAGCTCGGCGCGATAGCCTTTCATGCCGTTGACCTGGCGCTGCAACTCGCGGGCGATAGCCAGTACCACGTCTTTTTCATGCTGGCCGCGTGAACCGGAGGCGCCCGGGTCTTCACCGCCATGGCCGGCATCGATCACGACAATAATGTCGCGCTTGCCCGCCGGGGCAGGAGGTGGCGGTGGCAATTTAACCTGTGGTTGCGACGGATTGACCGGCACCGCCGGCACGGTCGCCACGCTCGGCGTCGGCGCAGGCGGCGGTGCAGCATCGGCGGCATTGTCGAACAGGTCGACCACCAGCCGGTTGCCGTACTGGGCGTTGGGTGCCAGGGAGAAGCTTTTCGGGGTCACGACCTTTTTCAGGTCGATCACTACACGCAGGTCGGTCGGCGTACGTTGGGCCGAGCGCATGGCGGTAATCGGCGTATTGGCGGTGGAGACTTTCAACGGCGCGGCCAGGGTCGCACCGTTGATATCGATCACCAGGCGATCAGGCGCCGTCAGGGTAAAGACGCTGTGCTGGACAGGGCCAGACAGGTCGAACACCAGTCGCGTGTTATCCGGCGCTCGCCACAGGCGAACACTCTTCACCTGTGAAGCAGCCAGAGCATTGACAGTCATTGCCGCAAGCAACACCCCTACGACAGCAACCAACGCGCGAAAGCGCATACCTAACCCCACCAATTATTTGAATTCCAATGCCAGAGCGGCGCACCACGACTCACCGCGCGCGCTCTGGGGCAACAACTTCAGCAGACGTCCATGCTCATGCGGCGTAATGGTAATGGTCAGGTCCGGCTTTGGCAAAAAGCCTGTGCCTTTATCTGGCCACTCGATCAGGCACAACGCATCTTCGTCGAAGTAGTCACGGATGCCCATGTACTCCAGCTCTTCAGGGTCCACCAGGCGATAGAGATCGAAGTGGAAGGCTCTTATCGCCCCGATCTCATAAGGTTCGACCAGGGTAAAGGTCGGACTTTTCACCGCCCCCTCGTGGCCCAACCCGCGAATAATCCCCCGGGACAGCGTGGTCTTGCCCGCCCCCAGGTCACCTTCGAGAAAGATCAGCCCCGCGCCTTTCGTGACCCGTGCTAGGCAATGGCCGAACTGCACCATGGCCTCTTCATCGGCCAGGAAACGGTTTACTTCAGGCACGGCGACTGCTCCTCCAACAATTGACGAATGGCAGGTATCAGGTCACTGGCAGCCAACCCGCGACCCAAGGTGCCCTGGCGATCTCCCGCCGTCGCGTGCAACCACACGGCCAGGCAACTGGCGTCAAAGGCTGGCATCCCCTGGGCAAGCAGTGCGCCCACCAGACCGGCCAACACATCGCCGAGCCCGGCCGTCGCCATGGCCGGGTGGCCCTGGTCACACCGGGAAACGCGCCCATCCGGGCTGGCGATCAAACTGCCAGCCCCCTTGAGGATAGCCACTGCATTGAATTTCTGACTCAACGCGCGCGCCACCTTAAGACGATCCGCCTGAACCTCGGCTGTCGATATCCCCAACAAACGCGCCGCTTCGCCGGGATGCGGGGTGATCACGCAGTCAGCCGGAAGCGCTACGCGGCCGGTCGCCAGCTGATTCAAGGCATCGGCATCCCAGACTTGTGGCTGTTTGGCGTTGGCGGCGACCGATAACAGGCTTTTGCCCCAGGCGGCACCGCCCAGGCCCGGACCAATGACGATGACCGAGATTTTTTCCAGCAAGCCCATCAGTTGGTTGGCCGAACTCACCCCAACGGTCATGACTTCGGGCAAGCGCGCCAAGGCAGCCGGCACATGCTCGACGCGAGTCGCCAGGGAAACCATGCCGGCACCGCTGCGCAAGGCGCTTTCGCTGCTCAGCAACGCGGCGCCGCCAAAGCCGTGGTCGCCACCGATGACCAGCAGGTGGCCGAACTGGCCCTTATGGGCGTCCGGAGAACGTGCAGCCAGTTGCGGCAAATGGCCGGGCAACAGGGGCTGAACGTCGGTTATTGCGTGTTTTGTCTGCGGCATGCGTCTTCAAGCTCCGATGTCTGGCAGAATTATACCCATCTAACCCGTGGTTTCCCGTGTCTCATGCCTGCTATTACCTACGACCTGCCCGCCCTCGCCCAATCGATCAAAGACTGGGGCCGCGAGCTGGGCTTCCAACAAGTCGGCATCAGCGGCCTCGACCTGGCCGAGCATGAACAACACCTGCAACGCTGGCTCGACGCGGGTTACCACGGCGAGATGGAGTACATGGGCGCCCATGGCAGCAAGCGATCCCACCCGGACGAACTGGTGCCCGGCACCTTGCGCGTGGTCTCGCTACGCATGGATTACCTGCCCGGCGATACCCAGATGGCACAACTGCTGGCCAAACCGGAAAAAGCCTACATCTCGCGCTACGCCCTCGGCCGCGACTACCACAAGCTGATCCGCAAACGCGTCCAACAATTGGCTGACCGTATTCAGGCACAGATCGGCCCATTTGGCTTTCGCGCCTTTGTCGACAGCGCACCGGTGCTGGAAAAAGCCATCGCCGAACAGGCTGGCCTGGGCTGGATCGGCAAAAATACCCTTGTACTCAATCGCAAGGCCGGCAGTTATTTCTTCCTAAGCGAACTGTTTGTCGACCTGCCATTGCCGGTTGATCCGCCGCACAGCACCGAACACTGCGGCCGCTGCACCGCGTGCCTGGACATCTGCCCCACCAACGCCTTCGTCGGCCCTTACGTGCTGGATGCCCGGCGCTGCATTTCCTACCTGACCATCGAACTCAAGAGCGCCATCCCAGAAGACTTGCGCCCACTGATCGGCAACCGGGTATTCGGCTGCGATGATTGTCAGATCGTTTGCCCGTGGAATCGTTTCGCGCGCCCCACCACGGAAGGCGATTTCAAGCCACGGCACAATCTGGACAACGCAGAGCTGGCCGAACTGTTTATGTGGGACGAGGACACATTCCTGAGCAGCACCGAAGGTTCACCGTTGCGCCGCGCCGGCTATGAGCGCTGGCTGCGCAACCTGGCGGTGGGCCTGGGTAATGCGCCGTCGAGCATTCCGGTGCTGGAAGCCTTGAAGGCGCGCCGCGATTACCCCTCGGAGCTGGTGCGTGAACATGTGGAGTGGGCACTCAAGCAGCACGCCGAGCGTCAATGCACGTCGTCGTTATAGACGAACTTGGGCATTTCCCAGTGAAAACGGATGGCCAGCAACCGCAGCAGAAAGCCGCTGAACAACGTCAGCAGAATCGCTTGTTCACTGGGCAGCTCCAGGTAGAGGCACAGCAGGTAGAACCAAGCGGCGAGGAACGACACACTGGCGTACAGCTCGCGACGAAAGATGAGCGGGATATCGTTACAGAAGATATCCCGCAGAATGCCGCCAAAAACCCCGGTGATCACGCCGCTGACTGAAGCCACCAACATGCCGTGGCCCATTTCCAGGGCGGTCATGCAGCCGATCAGGGTGAAGGCCACCAGCCCCACCGCATCCAGCGCCAGGAACAGCGACCGCAGGTGGCGCATCAGCGGCGCGATAAAGATCGTCACCAACGCGGCAACCGAGGTCAGCACCAGGTACTCCGGGTGCTTGACCCACGTCAGCGGGTAGTGACCGAGCAATACATCGCGCACCGAACCGCCACCCAGCGCCGTCACACAGGCGATCAGCACGACGCCAAACCAGTCCATGCCCCGCCGCCCAGCCGACAGCGCACCGGTCATGGCTTCGGCAGTGATGGCGATGAGGTAGAGCATCAGCAGCATGAGGGCGATCCTTGCAAAACTGTGGCGAGCGGGCTAGCCCCGCGTTGGGCTGCGCAGCAGCCCCAAAGCCGGCAATGATATCTGTTTGGAGAGGTGTGTTGGCAGTATTAGGGCTGCTTCGCAGCCCAACGCGGGACAAGCCCGCTCGCCACAAAAAACCGGCTCACCCTTGAAGGAATTCAAGCCTTGATGAAATGCTTGCGGTAATGCTGCAGCTCGGCGATCGACTCGCGAATATCATCCAGCGCCAGGTGGGTGCTGCCTTTATGGAAGCTGTCTTTGACTTCCGGCGCCCAGCGTGCCGCCAGCTCCTTGAGGGTCGACACATCCAGGTTGCGGTAGTGGAAGTAGCTTTCCAGCGCCTTCATATGGGTATAAAGGAAGCGACGGTCCTGGCAGATGCTATTGCCGCAGATCGGCGACTTGCCCTTCGGCACCCACTGCTCCAGGAAAGCGATGGTTTCGGCCTCAGCCTCCGCCATGCTGATGCGGCTGTCACGCACGCGCTGGGTCAGACCCGAGTTGCCGTGGGTACGAGTATTCCACTCGTCCATGGTGGCGAGTACGGCATCGCTGTGGTGGATGGCGATCACCGGACCTTCGGCCAAGGTGTTGAGGTTGCTGTCGGTGACAATGGTCGCCATCTCGATGATGACGTCGGTGTCGGGGTTCAGACCGGTCATTTCCAGATCGATCCAAATCAGGTTTTGTGGGTTTTGCATGGCTTGATTCTCTTGGCACCTTGGCGTAGCTGCGCAGTTTAGCAGGCAGGGGCGTGCTAGACTCGCGACCGTTTTACCCAACCTTCGCATTATCGACACGGAACACCAATGGCCAAACGCCAGCTCAATCGTCGCCAAAACTGGCGCATCGAAAAGATTCAAGGTGAACGCGCCGCTCGCGCCGCCAAACGTGAATCCTCCGCCGTGGAAGCGCTCGAGGGCGGCGACCTGGGCCCCGAACAAACCGGCCTGGTGATCGCACACTTTGGTGTGCAGGTCGAAGTCGAGGCGCTGGAGGGCGAATTCGCAGGTTCGGTTTCCCGTTGCCACCTGCGCGCCAACCTGCCGGCACTGGTCACTGGCGACAAAGTGGTCTGGCGTGCCGGCAACCAGGGTATCGGCGTGATCGTCGCCCAGTTGCCACGTACCACCGAATTGCGTCGCCCCGACAGCCGTGGCCAGCTCAAGCCGGTAGCGGCCAACGTCGACATGATCGTGATCGTGTTCGCGCCGCTGCCCGAGCCTCATGCCAACCTGATCGACCGCTACCTGGTGGCGGCCGAACATGCCGGCATTCGTCCGTTGCTGCTGCTGAACAAATTCGACCTGATCGACGAGCAGAACGCTCCGGCGCTCAATGCGTTGCTGGCGGTCTACCGCACCCTGGGTTACCCGGTGCTGGAAGTCTCGGCGCATCACGGCAACGGCATGGAACAGCTGCAACAGCAGCTGAATGGGCGTATCAGCGTGTTTGTCGGCCAGTCCGGCGTGGGCAAGTCGTCGCTGGTCAACAGCCTGCTACCGGAAGTCGACACCCGTGTCGGCCCGCTGTCGGAACTGTCCGGCCAGGGCACCCACACCACCACCACCGCGCGATTGTTCCACTTCCCCGGTGGCGGTGAGCTGATCGACTCCCCAGGTATTCGAGAATTCGGCCTCGGCCACGTCAGCCGCAGCGATGTAGAAGCCGGCTTTATCGAATTCAACGACCTGATCGGCACTTGCCGCTTCCGCGATTGCAAACACGACCGCGAACCCGGTTGCGCCTTGCTCAAGGCGCTGGAGGATGGCCGCGTGCAGCAGCAGCGGATGAACAGCTATCGGTCGATTATTGCGAGCTTGCCCGAAAGCAGTTACTAGACCACCCCACGCAATATCTGGCGAGCAAGCCTGTCGTGGTGAGCGGGCTTGCCCCGCGTTGGGTTGCGAAGCGGCCCCAATCAATCGGAATGCGGAGTATCAGGCACTCCTCTGCGGCGGGTTCTGGGGCTGCTTCGCAGCCCAACGCGGGGCAAGCCCGCTCGCCACAGTTACAGTGTTCCGCCTTAACTGACAGGCATCAGGGCACGCCCGCATCCCACAACAAGCCCGCACCCTCCCCCACAACAGGCTCGTTCACCACAAATATCCGGTGTGGCTACGAGCCCGTCGCAGGCACCGTAGGATCCTTCACCCCGCCGTCATCAAACAGGTTCAGCTTCTGCCGCAGCTCATGCGCCGGCAATGGCTCCTGCCCCGGCGCAATCGCATTCGGATCGGCCGGGGTTTCACCTGGCGCGCCTGCGCCGGATGTCGGCGGCGGCGGTGGCGGTGGCTGATCGCCTTCAATCGCTCGCTGGGCCTTTTTAGTCAGCACAACGATATCGATGCGACGGTTGATCGGGTTGAACGGGTCTTTCGGATCAAACAATTGGGAAGAGGCAAAGCCGACCACTCGTGCCACTTGCGCGTCCGGGTAGCTGCCGGCCACCAGTGCACGGCGAGCAGCGTTGGCACGGTTGGCCGAAAGCTCCCAGTTGCCGAAGTCGCCCTGCCCCGCATACGGCTTGGCATCGGTGTGGCCGCTGATACTGATCTTGTTCGGCACGGCCTTGATGGTGTCGGCCATGGCCAGCAGGATATCTTCGAAATACGGCTTCAAGCGCGCGCTGCCGGAGTCGAACATCGGCCGGTTCGCGGCGTCAGTGATCTGGATACGCAAGCCTTCCGGGGTAATCTCGAAGGAAATCTGATCCTTGAACTTCAGCAGTTGAGGGTTTTCCTCGACCTTGGTCTGCAATTCCTGCAGCAGCAATTCAAGGCGTTCCTGCTCGACCTGCTCAGCCATGCTCTCGACGGTATCGCGCTCGATCGGAATTTTTTCCTGGGGCGCCTCGGTCTTGACCTCCGGGTTGATGGTGCGCTCAGGCGCCAACTGCGGCGAACCGCCAAGGTCGATTACAAAGGGGGTACCACTTTCCGAGAAGCCAATAGGGTCCTTGAAGTAACCGGCGATGGCGATCTTCTGCTCGGGCGTGGCCGTGGACATCAGCCACAGCACCAGGAAGAACGCCATCATCGCCGTCGCGAAGTCGGCGAAGGCGATTTTCCAGGCGCCACCATGGTGCCCCGCGGCGAAGCGCTTGACGCGCTTGATGATTATCGGCTGGTTGTTTTCCATGGCTTAGCGACCGCGAACCGCTTGTTCCAACTCGGCAAAACTCGGGCGATGTTTCGGGTACAGCACCTTGCGACCGAATTCCACCGCCAGCGAAGGCGGCATGCCCGATGCCGAAGCGACCAGGCTGGCCTTGATCGCTTCATACAGATTGATTTCTTCCTTGGCATCGTGGGCCAGGGAGGTGGCGAGCGGGCCGAAGAAACCATAGGCCGCAAGAATACCGAAGAAGGTACCCACGAGGGCCGCACCTACGTGCATACCGATAGCTTTCTGGTCGCCCTCGCCGAGGGACGCCATGGTCACCACGATACCCAGTACCGCCGCGACGATACCGAAACCAGGCATACCGTCGGCAACACCGGTCACCGCGTGGGAAGGATGCTCCAGCTCTTCCTTGAGGCTGAACAGCTCCATGTCGAACAGGCCTTCCAGCTCATGGGGCGCCATGTTGCCCGAGGACATGATGCGCAGGTAGTCACAGATATACGCGGTCATGCGCTCATCTTTGAGCACGGCCGGGTACTTGGCGAAAATCGGGCTGGCCGCGGCATCTTCGATGTCGCCTTCGATGGCCATCATGCCTTCACGGCGGCTCTTGTTGAGGATCTCGTAGATCAGCCCCAGCACTTCCAGGTAGAAGGTGTGGGAAAAGCGCGAGCTGAACATGCCCAGCGACTTCTTGATCACATGCATGGTCATGTAGCCGGGGTTGGCCTGCAAGAATGCGCCGAACGCCGCACCACCAATAATCAGCACTTCAAAGGGCTGGATCAACGCAGCGATCTTACCGTGGGACAGGACGTACCCACCGAGCACGCTTGCGATGACGACGATGATGCCGATTATTTTAGCCATAGGGGATGTGTACTTGCGCCGTGAGGTTCATGGACATATTTGGAGGAACTGCAAAACTCTTGTTCTACTTATCGGCAAAACTGCGCCAGACTATAGGCCGTTAAGGCGAAAAGCCAGTTCGGCCCGCTCTGGGCGTGTTGACCGCAAGTGATGATCGCGCCCCAATCATGGCTAATGAAACGACCGTACCCACTGTAAAACCCACCACCCTCGCTGCTTGGATCAAGCGTCTGGACGAAGTGCGACTGCCCGTTCCCCAGGCGAACCACGAGCGCGTGTGCAAAGCCATCCGCGACAGCCGCAGTTCGTTGCGAGATATTGCCGAACTGATGCAAGACAGCCCCGCGCTGGTGCTCAGCGTGATGCGCGAAGCCAACAGCCACACCCATGGCAGCCTGGCGGAACCGGCGGAAAACCTCGAAGTGGCGCTCAACCGCCTCGGCCTCAAACGCGCCGAAGAGTTGCTCGCGCGCCTGCCTTCAGTGCCTGCCAATGAGATTCCCGTCGCCTTGCGCCAACTGCTGCTGGTGAGCCAACACGCTTCCCAGCAGGCCAACGGCCTGTTCGCCAGCCGCCTGGCGCGGCTGTGGCAAGACATTCACTGGGGCAGCTTGCTGTTTCTATCGCCGCTGTGGCCGATGGCGGTTGCCTACCCCAAGCTCCTGGAAGAGTGGGAACTGCGAGTTATCCACAAAGGCCAGTCGGCACGTCAGGTCGAACAGGAGTTATTTGGCGTCCGCCTGCTGGACCTGTGCCTCGGCCTGACTGAAACCTGGCACCTGCCCATCTGGGTGTCCCAGGGTTATAACCTGCTGCTGAAGGAACAACGCCTGCTGGTCAAGGCATTGCACATCGCCCGGGAAGATGACCCGCTGCGCCATCAGCAATTGCTCGATGCCGACCCCAGCCTGCGCCGCTGGTTGAACCAACCCGCCAATACCGTGCTGCTGGCCAACGGTCTGGCGATGTCGGCGCAAGAGTCATGGACCTGCCCGCACACCAAACGCTGGCAGTACCTCACGGCCCTGTACCTGCAACAGCCATTGAGCGAAGTACAGCAACAGTCCCACCAGCAAGCCGTCACCAGCGCCCGTACGACGCTGATGCCCGACCTTTGGCACCCGGCGCTGTCGCTGATCTGGCCATGGAATGTGCAGAAGATCCATCGCGGCCTGCTGCCCGCGCCGCCACCTACCGCAGAGTCCCTGGCCATCTGGCGCAAGCGTTGCACGGAGTTGCTGGTGGAGCCGAGCCGCTTTGCCAATGCCATGCACTTGACCACGTGCGCCAAGGAAGCGCTGGTCGCCAGTGGCATGCAACGAGTGTTGCTGTTTATGGCGGATCGCGCCCTGAGCACCTTGCGCGTGCATCAGGCCGATGGCCTGCCGAAGGACGCCGCGAACCTGAGCCTGGATGTGGTCCACAGCACGCTGCTGCAACGCATGCTGGAAAAATCCGCCCAGGTGCGCCTGACGCCCGACAACCACGCACAGTTCTCGGCCCTGTTGCCGCCGATCCTGCGTCGCCTGTTCACCGGGGAACACCTGTTGCTGCGTTCGCTGAGCTGCAATGGCCGCGTGGTGATGTTGATGGTGGCCGACCAGGGCGGCGGGCCATTTTCGGAAACCACCGTGCAGGCCTTCGGCAAAACCGCCCAGTGCATCGAGAAAGCCCTGCACAGCTTTACCAACCGCAGCGCCTGATGCTTGCGCTACAATCGCGGTCCTTTATCGCCAACATTTGTGCCCAGGAGACCTCACATGCCTGACTTCTCTGGCTTGCCGCTGGTGATCGAATCCAGCGACCTGCTCGGTCGCCTTGATGCCGAACACCTGATTCTGGTGGATCTCACCAGTGCCGCCCGCTACGCCGAAGGGCATATCCCCGGCGCGCATTTCGTTGACCCCAAGCGCACCCAACTGGGCCAGCCGCCGGCACCCGGCCTGCTGCCCAACAAAGCCGACCTGGAAAAACTGTTCGGCGAACTGGGCCACACCCCGGACGCAACCTACGTGGTCTACGACGACGAAGGCGGTGGCTGGGCTGGCCGTTTTATCTGGATGCTCGACGTGATCGGCCATCAGAAATACCACTACCTCGATGGCGGCCTGCTGGCCTGGCTGGCTGAGCAGCACCCAGTGTCCACCGACGTACCCGCCCCCGTCGGTGGCCCCGTCAGCCTCACGCTGCACGAGGGCCCCACCGCAACCCGCGAATACCTGCAAAGCCGCCTCGGCGCGGCGGACCTGGGTATCTGGGACGCACGCGGCCCGCTGGAGTATTCCGGCGAGAAAGTCCTCGCCGCCAAGGGGGGCCACATCCCCGGCGCTGTGAACTTCGAATGGACCGCCGGCATGGACAAGGCACGCAACCTGCGCATCCGCCGCGACATGCCGCAGATCCTCGAAAGCCTCGGGCTGACCCCCGATAAAGAAATCATCACCCACTGCCAGACTCACCACCGCTCTGGCTTCACCTACCTGGTGGCCAAGGCGCTCGGTTATCCGCGAGTCAAAGGTTATGCCGGTTCCTGGGGCGAATGGGGCAACCACCCCGACACCCCCGTTGAGATTTAAGGTTTAAGGACAGTTAATGAAAAAGCAGTTGTTTATCCTCAGCCAGTACTTGCTGCCGCATCACCTGCTGTCGCGGCTGGCCGGCTGCATTGCCGAGTGCCGCGTACGCTGGTTCAAGAATGCCTTCACCACGTGGTTTGCCAAGCGCTATCAAGTGGACATGTCCCAAGCCCTGGTGGAAGACGTGACCGCCTACGAGCACTTCAACGCCTTCTTCACCCGCGCCTTGAAAGACGGCGCGCGCCCACTGGACCCGACCCCTGGCGCCGTACTGAGCCCGGCTGATGGTGCGGTCAGCCAGCTCGGCCCGATCGAGCATGGCCGTATATTCCAGGCCAAGGGCCACAGCTTCAGCGTGCTGGAGTTGCTGGGCGGCGATGCTGCCGTGGCAGCGCCTTTCATGGGCGGCGATTTTGCCACCATCTACCTGTCGCCGAAGGACTACCACCGCGTGCATATGCCGCTGGCCGGTACCCTGCGCGAAATGGTCTACGTGCCTGGGCGGATTTTCTCGGTCAACCAGACCACCGCCGAAAACGTGCCGGAACTGTTTGCCCGTAACGAGCGTGTGGTCTGCCTGTTTGACACCGAACGCGGCCCGATGGCCGTGGTGTTGGTCGGCGCGATGATCGTCGCCTCGATTGAAACCGTGTGGGCCGGGCTGGTCACGCCGCCCAAGCGCGAGCTGAAAACCTTCCGCTATGACGAATCGGCACGCGCGCCGATTCACCTGGAGAAGGGTGCGGAGCTGGGTCGCTTCAAGTTGGGCTCCACCGCGATCGTGCTGTTCGGACCGGACCAGGTGAAGTGGGCTGAAGAACTGGTGGCCGGTTCGCCGGTGCAGATGGGCCAGGGCATCGCACTGCCGAAAGCCTGATTCAAAACCAGCAGAGATCCAATGTGGAAGGGGGCTTGCCCCCGATAGCGGTAGTCCAGCCACAGGTATATTGGCTGTTCCACCGTCATCGGGGGCAAGCCCCCTCCCACATGTTGACTGTATTCCTACAGTGACTTCGGATTAGAGCTGACCGTCGCGGTCGCGAAAGCCCAGCAGATACAGCACACCATCCAGCCCCAAGGTCGAAATCGCCTGCCTGGCCGATTGCTTGACCAAAGGTTTGGCACGGAACGCCACACCCAAACCGGCAATTGCCAGCATCGGCAGGTCATTCGCACCGTCGCCCACCGCAATGGTCTGCTCCAGACGCAAACCTTCCTTGTGGGCCAGCTCCTTCAGCAGGTCGGCCTTGCGCTGTGCGTCGACAATCGGCTCCACCGCCACGCCAGTCACCTTGCCGTCGACCACTTCCAGTTCGTTGGCGAACACATAGTCGATGCCCAACTTGGCCTGCAATTGCTTGGCGAAGTAGGTAAAGCCACCGGACAGGATCGCGGTCTTGTAACCCAGGCGCTTGAGCTCGGCGAACAGGGTTTCGGCACCTTCGGTCAGGCGCAGGGAAGCGCCGATGGAGTCCAGCACGCTCACATCCAGCCCCTTGAGCAACGCCAGGCGCTCCTTGAAGCTGGCGCGGAAGTCCAGCTCACCGGCCATCGCGCGTTCGGTGATTTCAGAAACTTGCTCACCCACACCGGCTGCCTTGGCCAGTTCGTCGATGACTTCGGCTTCGATCAGCGTCGAGTCCATGTCGAACACCGCCAGGCGGCGGTTGCGGCGGAACAGCGAGTCCTCCTGGAAGGCGATATCGACGTTCAGCTCCTGGGCCACGCTGAGGAATTCAGCGCGCAGGGCCTGCGGGTCTGCCGGTTCGCCGCGCACGGAAAACTCGATGCAGCCCTTGCCCTTGTCGGCCGGGGTGTCCAGTGGCATACGACCTGACAGACGGTCGATATGGTCGATGTTCAACCCAAACTGCGCGGTGATCGAGCTGACGCGCTGCAACTGCTCGGCGGTCACTTTGCGGGTCAACAAGGTGACGATATGGCGTTTCTTGCCCTGGCCGGCCACCCAGTGCTGGTAATCCTCTTCGGACACCGGGGTGAACCGTACCTGTTGATCCAGCTTGTATGCCGTAAACAGAATGTCCTTGAGCACGGAAGACGCCTGCTCGGTGCTCGGGATTTCCACCAGGATGCCGAACGACAGGGTGTCGTGGATCACCGCCTGGCCGATGTCGAGAATGTTTACACCACCCTGGGCCAGAACGCCGGTAATGGCCGCGGTGAGACCCGGTCGGTCTTCGCCGGTGATGTTGATCAGGACAATTTCGCGCAAAGCTTACCCCCAGGCTGGAAAAAAACCGCATTCTACCCACTTTCAGTGACCACCGGGCACAGCCAGCGCTTTGCCGGTCTTGGGCCTGTCGCTATACTGCGCGTCAACTTCACGGACTAAGAGCCGAGCTCAAGTGAACCGGCCCACGCCAGTAAAAACCGACAACTTCTTCCTGCTGATCTTCCGGGCACTGCGCCACCGCCGTGTACCGATCGCATTACGCATCGCCAGCCATAACGTGATCCTGGTCGCCCTGGCCCTGGTGATCTACGCCTGCGTGATGGGTTTGCAGTTCAAACAGGCCATGCATGAGCAAGCCGATGCGTTGGGCGAAAGCCTGACCACCCAGACCGCCACCTCGGCGACCGAGCTGCTGGTGTCCAACGACATCCTCAGCCTCAACGTGCTGCTCAACAACCTGACCAAGAACCCGTTGGTCGCCCACGCCGCCATCTACAGCGTGGACAACCGCATCATGGCCGAAGCCGGGCAACGCCCGAAAAACGGCCTGCTGGGCGAAGCCGAAGGCTTGTACCAGAGCAATATCACGTTCCAGGATGTGAAGGCGGGTCAATTGCGCATCAGCCTGGACATGCAGCAATTCCAGCAGCCGATGACCATCAGCCTGCAAAGCATGGGCATCCTCAGCGCGATCCTGCTGGCCCTGGCCCTGGCCTTGAGCCTGCGCCTGGGGCGGCATATCTCGACGCCACTGATGCAACTGCGCATCTGGCTGCGGGATATCGACGAACATACCCCGGCCACCGATCGCCAGGACGAAATCGGCGACCTTGCGCGCCAACTTCATGCCAGCTTCGCTCCGGAACCGGTGGTACGCGAGATTGAACCCGAGCCCGAGTTCGACGACGAACCCGAGTTCGAAGTACACGACCTGCGCGACCCGGGCTTTGACGAGCGCCCTCCGGTAGCCGGCCTGAAACCAGCGCCACGCCATGTGATCCGGGCCGAAGAAGACGAGCTGGACGACGAAGACCCATTCGCCGACCTGCGCGACACCTCGGCCAGCACCGCCGTTGCGCCCAAGCCCGTGCCAGCGAAGAACGCCGAGCCCCAGCACAGCGCCGTACTGGCCGTGCAATTGGGCGCCCAGGACCAACTGCGCCGCCTGCCCCGCGCCCGCCTGACCGAATTACTGGAACGCTACCGCGATTGCCTCGACCAGGCCGCCTCGCTCTATCAAAGCGAGCTGCACACCCTGAACGACGGCAGCACGTTGATGCTGTTCCACAGCGAAGACAGCGGCGAAGACTACCTGACCAACGCCATCTGCTGCGGCGAGCTGCTGCGTGCCCTGGGCCATGAATTGCAGATCGAAGTGGCCGACAGCGGCATCACCTTGCAACTGCAACTGGGCCTGACGGTGGGTGACGACCTGTTTGGCATGAGCCAGATCGACCTGCTGCTGACCGAGATCGCCCAGGATGCGCTGGCCCTGTCCCAACACAGCCGCAATCTCCTGCTGGTGGAGCGCAAGATCAGCGAAGACACGCTGATTCGCCAACGCGCGCGTATTCGCCCCATTGCCAGCCCAGAAGGCGCCAGTTGTGTGGAGCGCTTGATGGAGCCGTATCCATCGATGCTGGAACGGCAGTTGGCGCGGATGCATGAGACCCGTACAAAGCCCTGAAGAACACCGCCGGACTCATGTGAGAGGGGGCTTGCCCTAATGCCGTTCAGTTAAGGCTTTTTTGTAGGAGCGAGCTTGCTCGCGAAAAACTCACAGGCGCCGCGTTCATTCAGGAGACACGCGTTATCGTTGACGTTTTTCGCGAGCAAGAATTAGGCGTCCCCCTCGCTCCTACAAAAGGCGATGTACGCTTAACTGAACGGCATTAGGGCTTGCCCCCGATTGCGGAGCATCAGTCAGCACATCATTGACTGAACCACCGTTATCGGGAGCAAGCCCCCTCCCACACTTGATCTGCGCCGTGACTTATCTCACCACAAACAAAAAGGCCCGCTGAGTCAGCGGGCCTTTTTGTTTGTCTGCGATTCAGATCAGAACCTGAACACTTCCATATCCGTGCGAATCGGTGTCGCCATCGGCATCTTCGGTTTCTGCGGCTCTGCGGGCTTGGCCTGTACCGGAGCCTGCTTACGCGGTGCCTCGGCGATTGGCGGCTGGTTGGCCAATGGCTTGAGGGCCACCGACAACTGCTGCGCCAGGTGTTGCAACAATACGCCCTGGGCCTGGACCTGGGACGCGGTGGTGCCGGTGTGTTCTTCCTGCAGGTGCACGATTCGGTTATCGCGCACCTGGCCACGACGGTCGATCAAGCGCCATTGCGCATCGAGAATCGCCGGTTGCGATTTACCGGAATCAAGCCGGGTAATGGTCAGCAACACCTGAACATCCGGGGTAAAGCCAGTGGGTGCAGGCGCAAGGACCACACGCTGGCTGTCCAGTTGACCCGCCACCTGGCGCAGCATCAGCTGGTTGATGTCGGACGATAGGCTGCCGGCCCAACGACCATCAACGGAACCTTGCAGGCTGCCGTCGTTCTGACGCTGTAGCAGGGTTTCACGTTGCAGGTAGTCAGCGACGACTACCGGGCCCAGTAAAACTGCCATACCCGCAGTTTGTGCGGGCTGGGCCGGACTTCCGCTGTCCAGCTGATACAGCGACACAGGCTGGTGTGTGCTGCAACCCGCCAGCCCCAGAAGGCCAGCGAGCATCAAAATAAAAGGAAGGCGTGGAGCAGTCATCATCCCATCCAGGTGGCTGCCACAAGGCGAACCACAATGTAATACTTAAAAATAACCTAAACACGCTCGGCCACGCCGGCGCTGGAAAGGCCATATCATCCGTGAATATGCGCCATGACTCCAGCGCCAAAGCGTCGATCTACGCGTTAAATCGTAGATCAACGGCTCCAGAGGGCGTTCTCAGTGAGTTTCCCCACTGCGTTGTCACCTTAAAGCGGGTCAGGCAAGGCGCAGGCCGCTGGGAATGGTTTTTGCCTTTCCAAGGCCTGCTTCAAGGCGAACCCCGCCGAGCCCTCCTTGCCGCCTTAAACAGGCGTTTCCACCAGCAAGGCATCCACACGCTGGAAGCCCCGCGGCAGTTTGTTACCACGCCGTCCACGTTCGCCCTTGTAATGCTCAAGGTCGTCAGGACGCAGCGACAATGTGCGTTTACCCGCTTGCAGCACCAGGGTAGAGCCTTCAGGGATCACCGCGATGTCGGTCACATACTCTTCACGACTGGCGACCCGCTCCCCTGGAATACCAATGATCTTGTTGCCCTTGCCTTTGCCCAACTGTGGCAAATCGCTGATCTTGAAGACCAGCAAGCGCCCCTCGGTGGTGACCGACGCCAGCCAATTGCTCTCGCGATCGTCCACCGGCCGCGGCAGGATCACCTTGGCGTTGTTCGGCAGGCTCAACAGCGCCTTGCCCGCCTTGTTCTTGGCCTGCAGGTCTTCACCCTTGACCACGAACCCGTACCCCGCGTCGGAAGCGATGACATACAACGAATCGTCGTCCGGCAGCAGCACGCACTCGAAATTCGCCCCCGGTGGCGGCGTCAGACGCCCGGTCAGCGGCTCGCCCTGCCCCCGTGCGGACGGCAAGGTATGGGCCGGCACTGAATAACTGCGCCCGGTGGAGTCGATAAACACCGCAAACTGGTTGGAACGCCCGGCGGCGGCAGTCTTGAAGCCATCACCGGCCTTGTACGACAAACCAGTGGCGTCAATATCATGCCCCTTGGCGGAACGAACCCAACCCTTTTCCGACAGAACGACGGTAATTTTCTCGTTTGGGAGCAACTCGGTTTCTGTCAGGGCCTTGGCTTCGGCGCGCTCGACGATCGGCGAACGACGGTCGTCGCCGTAGGTTTCGGCGTCTTTGATCAGTTCGCTACGCACCAATTTCTTCAACTTGGCTTCGCTGCCCAGCAGCGCTTGCAGCTTGGCCTGCTCCTTGAGCAACGCATCCTGTTCGTCGCGCAGCTTCATTTCTTCCAGTCGCGCCAACTGACGCAAACGGGTGTCGAGGATGTAGTCGGCCTGGATCTCACTCAGCTCGAAACGCGCGATCAGTTCGGCTTTCGGGTGCTCGGCGGTACGGATGATGTGGATCACTTCATCCAGGTTGAGGTAGGCAATCAGCAAGCCGTCCAACAGGTGCAGGCGGCGCTCAACCTTGTCGAGGCGGAATTGCAGGCGGCGACGCACGGTCTGCACCCGGAACTCCAGCCACTCCACCAGCAGGTTGCGCAGGTTTTTCAGCTGCGGCTTGCCGTCCAGGCCGATGATGTTGATGTTGACCCGGTAGCTGGACTCCAGGTCGGTGCTGGCAAACAAATGCTGCATCAGCACTTCGTGGTCGACCCGGCTATTGGTCGGGATGATCACGATTCGGCACGGGTTTTCGTGGTCGGACTCGTCGCGCAGGTCGGCAACCTGCGGCAGTTTCGATGGTTTGGCCTGCATCAGCGCCGCGATCTGCTCCAGCACCTTGGCACCGGACACCTGGTGCGGCAGCGCGGTGACGATAATGTCGCCGTCCTCGATGTGGTACACCGCACGCATGCGCACCGAGCCCTTGCCGGTCTCGTACATCTTCAGCAGGTCGGCGCGCGGCGTGATGATTTCTGCTTCGGTGGGGTAATCCGGCCCCTGGATATGCTCACAGAGCTGCTCGACCGTGGCCTTGGGTTCATCCAGCAGGCGCACGCAGGCGGTCGCGACCTCGCGCAGGTTATGCGGCGGTACGTCCGTGGCCATGCCCACGGCAATACCCGTGGTGCCATTGAGCAGGATATTGGGCAAACGCGCCGGCAACACCAGGGGTTCGTCGAGGGTGCCGTCAAAGTTCGGGCCCCAATTCGCGGTGCCCTGGCCCAGCTCGCTGAGCAGCACTTCCGAATAACGCGACAGGCGTGCCTCGGTGTAACGCATAGCGGCGAAGGACTTGGGGTCATCCGGTGCGCCCCAGTTACCCTGGCCGTCCACCAATGTGTAGCGGTAGCTGAACGGCTGGGCCATCAGCACCATGGCTTCGTAACATGCCGAGTCGCCGTGGGGGTGGAACTTACCGAGCACGTCACCGACCGTACGCGCCGACTTCTTGTGCTTGGAATCGGCATCCAGGCCCAACTCACTCATGGCGTAGATGATGCGCCGCTGTACAGGCTTCAGGCCGTCGCCGATATGCGGCAAGGCACGGTCCATGATCACGTACATGGAGTAGTTGAGGTAGGCATTTTCGGTGAAGTCAGCCAGCGACCGGCGTTCTACGCCATCTAAGCTGTCTGCGAGGATGTCACTCATGCGGGCCTCATCAATATTTGGTAAGGCGCAGCGGAAATGCCGCAGCGCCGGGTCAATTCAAAAAAGCGGGGGCTCATGGCTTGGCGCTCCAACCGCCGGCAGGGGCGGCGAAACGATAGACCACGGGGCGTTTTTCACCATCGGCACGCGGGCCGAAATTATTGTCGATACCAATCCACGCACCGTCCGTATCCACCACCAGGGCTTCGGCCAGGCCGTAGGGCTGGGCATAGCGGCGCTCGGGCGTCAGAGTCTCGTCGGCAAATGACCAGCACAGCTCGACCTTGGCCGTGACCGCATCGCGCCGGCAAATCTGGAACGCATTACGCTCCAGAGTAAACAGCTTGCCGCCAAATAGCGCCAGGTCGGCAAAATCCTTGGACACCGCCTTGGCGTTGGGGAATTTGGCCGGTTGCATTTCCTGGCCAGCCTCGCTCAACAACACGCAGGGGCCGTCACAGTCCCAAAGGCTTTGCGGCCGCTTGATGGAAATCAGGCCTCGCCGTTCACGCTCCGCAGCCAACCAGATCTGGCTGCCTTCCGGGTTGACCGCCAAGCCTTCAAACAGGGCATTGAAATGCAGCAACATGCCACTGGCGCGGGCTTCGCGCACCATGCCGGGGGCGATTTTCAACCATTGCGGCTCACCGGCTACCGGCACTTGCAACACCGCCGCATGGGCTTCGCTGACAATGTAGCGGTTGCCCGCGGCATCGCAGGTGATGCCTTCGAAGTCCAGGTCGCCACCGCGAATGAACGAAGCGGCCTTGGTGCGCGAGCGCAAGCCCCAGGGCAAGCCGGACTCGGGCACTGGCGGCACGTCAATCTTCACGGTTTCGGCCTGCCAGGTCGGCGCGCTGATGTCGAGGCGGTAGATCTGGTCGTCGTCGCGGTCGGAAACCGTCCACAGCGCCGTACCGCACAACGCCAGGCCTGACAGGTTACCGCCGCGCATGCCCTCTACCGGGTGTTCGGACACCAGCTTGAGCTCAGCCGCAGGCGCAGCCACCACCGGGGTGGCCGCCAGCCCGCTCAACATCAGGATCGCCAGGGCGAAACCTGTGCGCATCAGCCCAACACCTCGGCCAGGTTGCCCTTGGACTCCAGCCAGGACTTGCGGTCTGGCGCGCGTTTCTTCGCCAGCAGCATGTCCATCATTTCCGATGTGGCGTCGAAGTCTTCCAGGGTCAACTGCACCAGGCGCCGGGTGTTCGGGTCCATGGTGGTTTCACGCAGTTGCGGCGGGTTCATTTCACCCAGGCCCTTGAATCGCGTGACCTGTGGCTTGCCGCGTTTCTTCTCGGCCACCAGGCGGTCGAGGATGCCATCGCGCTCGGCCTCGTCCAGGGCATAGAAAATCTCCTTGCCCTGGTCGATCCGGTACAGCGGCGGCATGGCGACGTAGACGTGACCGGCATCCACCAACGGGCGGAAGTGCTGCACAAACAACGCGCACAACAGGGTTGCGATGTGCAGACCGTCGGAGTCGGCGTCGGCGAGGATGCAGATCTTGCCGTAGCGCAGTTGGCTCATGTCCGCCGCGCCCGGATCGACGCCAATGGCCACGGCGATGTTGTGTACTTCCTGGCTGGCCAGGACTTCACTGCCATCGACTTCCCAGGTGTTGAGGATCTTGCCGCGCAACGGCAGGATCGCCTGGAATTCCTTATCCCGCGCTTGCTTGGCGGAACCGCCGGCGGAGTCACCCTCCACCAGGAACAGCTCTGAGCGCATCGGGTCCTGCCCGGCGCAATCAGCCAACTTGCCGGGCAGTGCCGGGCCTTGGGTGATGCGCTTGCGCTCGACTTTCTTGCTGGCTTTCAGGCGGCGGCCGGCATTGTTGATTGCCAGCTCGGCCAGGGCCAGGCCCAATTCCGGGTGTTCGTTGAGCCACAGGCTGAAGGCATCCTTGACCACCCCGGAGACAAACGCTGCCGCTTCACGGGACGACAGGCGCTCTTTGGTCTGGCCGGAGAATTGCGGCTCCTGCATTTTCATCGACAGCACGAACGCGATGCGCTCCCACACGTCTTCCGGCGCCAGCTTCACGCCGCGCGGCAACAGGCTGCGGTATTCGCAGAATTCGCGCATGGCATCCAGCAAGCCTTGGCGCAAACCGTTGACGTGGGTGCCGCCCTGGGCGGTTGGGATCAGGTTGACGTAGCTTTCCTGCACGCTGTCACCGCCCTCGGGCAACCACAGCAGCGCCCAGTCGACGGCTTCTTTATTACCGGCCAGGCTGCCGCAGAACGGCTCGTTGGGCAGGCGTTCGAAATCGCTGACGGAATCTTCCAGGTAGGAACGCAGGCCGTCTTCGTAGTGCCACTCGACTTTCTCGCCGGTACCCTTGTCTTCAAAGGTGACCAGCAGGCCCGGGCACAACACGGCCTTGGCCTTGAGCACGTGCTTGAGGCGGCTGATGGAGAATTTTGGCGAATCGAAGTATTTCGGGTCCGGCGCGAAGTACACGCTGGTGCCGGTATTGCGCTTGCCAACGGTGCCAATCACCTGCAATTCGCTGGCTTTGTAGCCATCGGCGAAGGTCATCTCGTACTCGTTGCCGTCGCGCTTGACCTTGACCCGTACCAACGTGGACAAGGCGTTGACCACGGAAATACCCACGCCGTGCAAGCCACCGGAGAACTGGTAGTTCTTGTTGGAGAACTTACCCCCGGCGTGCAGCTTGGTGAGGATCAGTTCTACGCCCGACACACCCTCTTCCGGGTGAATGTCCACCGGCATGCCACGACCGTCGTCGGACACTTCCAGGGAGTGGTCAGCGTGGAGAATGACATGCACCGACTTGGCGTGCCCGGCCAAGGCTTCGTCGACGCTGTTGTCGATGACTTCCTGGGCAAGGTGGTTCGGCCGACTGGTGTCGGTGTACATGCCGGGGCGTTTGCGCACCGGGTCGAGGCCCGAGAGGACTTCGATGGCGTCGGCGTTATAAGAGCTAGCGCTGGGAGTGGCCATGGGGTCTCGTCGTGAGTCGTTCGATTAAAAAGTAACCTGGGATTTCCAAAGCAATTACAGTGCCGCGAAATCGAAGGATTGATACTGATCTGCGCCAATGCCGGCAAAGCTCAACAAGGCCGGCAATTGCTGGGCAAAGCCCTGGTAACCATGGTCGCCGCCGGCCTGGATGCGCAGGGCACACGCCCGGTAATACTGCTGGGCGAGGCGATAATCCAGGGTTTCATCCCCGGTCTGCAACCACACTTGATAACGCGCGGCATCCTGGGGCGCCGGGACCTCAAGCTCGGCCAGCGCCGTGACGTGGTCGTGGGTCAGCTCCCAGGTTTCATCGGTATAGAGGTTCTTCTGGGTGCCCAGGTAACCGTCGAACATCCGATGAGGGCTGACCGCCGGGTTGACCAGCAGCGCCTTGAGACCATGGCGTTCGGCAAGATGGGTTGCATAGTAGCCGCCGAGCGAGCTGCCGACCAGCAGTGGCCGCCCCAGTTCGCGGATGGCCGCCTCCAACTGCGGGATCGCCTGGCGGGGGTGGTGATGCAGGGCCGGCACGCGCAGTTGGCCGGCCAGGCCGAGGTTGTCCATCACGCGGATCAACTGGCAGGCCTTGTTGGACGCGGGCGCGCTGTTGAAGCCGTGGATATACAGGATCGAAGCGGACATGCCGGGCTCTCCGTGCTTGCGCGAAAAAGGCGCAGTTTACAGGGATCGGGGTGGTGTGAGCAGCCGATCATCCAGCCCTCTCCCCACATGTCTGATCAGTGTTCGCAGCCTTTAATAGCCGTTGCTGCCGTAATCCACGGTAAAGGCAAAATTTTTCACCCGCTCCACCCCGGTTTCCAACCGCCCATCGGCGTGCAGGCGCAGCCAGCGATAGCCTGGGGCCTCTTCGCTGACATTGAAATCCTCGCTGCCCGGCGCGAACTGGATGCAGGTGGACGGTGACGCCAACAGGCGCACGCCATTGCGCTCACGGTCGATTTCCTGGTGCACATGGCCCCAGAGCACCGCCTTGACCTGAGGGAAGCGGTCGAGCACGGCAAACAGAGCCTCGGGGTTGCGCAAGCCGATGGGCTCCATCCACGCACAACCGATGGGTACCGGGTGATGGTGGAAACACACCAGGTGATGGCGGTTCGGCGCTTCACTCAAGGCTTGGGCCAATAGTTGCAGTTGCTGGTCCTGCAAGTACCCAGGCACCGAGCCCGGCACGGCGGAGTCCAGCAGGGTGATGCGCCAATGGCCGATATCCACCACCGGTTCCAGTAAATCACTGTGCACCGCCGCGTGGGCCATGACTTGCGGCTCATCGTGGTTGCCGGGAATCCAGCGGGCCGGAACCCCAAAAGGCGCCGTCATCTCGCGAAATTGCTGATAGGACGCCAGCGTACCGTCCTGGGACAGGTCCCCGGTGGCCAACAGCAAATCGATCCGGGGCTGTTGCTCACGCATCAAGTCGATCACCCGTTGCAAGCTGTCGCGGGTGTTCATGCCCAGCAACACAGCGTCGGCCTCGGCAAACAGGTGGCTGTCGGACAACTGCACCAGCAACGTCGGCGCATCGGGGTTCAAGGTGGATACGCTCGGCAAGGCGCTCTCCCAAGGCAATCACAGGAATGGATAGTTGGGGCGATTATGCTGGGGCAGGACGCAAAGAGGAAACCTAAGGAAGCAGACGCAGTTCACATCTATCGCACGACTTCGAACTCATGGCCCAAGGCCAGGCAGTGGCTCAACCATTCACCGAGGAACACATTGAGCTGTGCTTTCTCATCGGGCTGGTGCATGAACACATTGGGGTAAGGGTAGATGCTGCGAAAGCGCCGCGCATGTTCGGCGCTGATCACTTCGGCCATCCGGGCATCGTGGTACACCTGCACTTCCAGCTGCGGCACCGGCAGCCAGGGCAGGCTGTGCTCCTGGCGCACGCGCAGGGTGGTGGTGTACGGGCAGTTGACGATGACTTCCAGGGCCAGCACGCCGAGCATCTGGTCGCCATGGGTCACGCCGATTCGCCGCGCCTCGGGGGAATGACGCATATCGGGGAGCAAGCGCATCAGCCGCGCATAGTTGGCCTCGCAAGCTGCTTGCAGCCCGATCAGGTCAACTCGATAACGTTCCCGTGCCTTTACTGCCATAACCCCCTCACTTCCGCGCGATTGAGCGCTAACCATTGCAGGGCAATAATGCTGGGCGCATTGGATATCCTGCCATCACGCACCGCTTGCAAGGCATCCTCGAAAGCCCAGGTGGTGACACGAATATCTTCTGCCTCTTCTTCCAATCCATGCACGCCACCCGCCCCCGCACTGTCGCAACGGCCCAGGTACAAGTGGACAAATTCGGTACTGCCACCCGGCGACGGGAAATATTTGGTGATCGGCCACAACGAGGAGAATGTCAGCCCAGCTTCCTCCTCGGCTTCGCGGTGTGCAACCTCCTCCGGCTGTTCATCCTTGTCGATCAGGCCAGCGACCATTTCCACCAGCCACGGGTTGTCGGTACGGCCCATGGCGCCGACGCGAAACTGCTCGATCAAGACCACCTCATCGCGCTGCGGGTCGTAAGGCAGCACGCACACGGCATCATGGCGCACGAAAACTTCGCGATTGATCACCCGGCTCATGCCACCGTCGAACTTTTCGTGGCGCAACTGCACCCGATCGAGTTTGTAGAAGCCCTGGTAAGCATTGTCGCGCTGAACAATTTCGATTTTGCTCGGCGTCGATTTCGCGATGTCCGTCATATCCTTCCTCGTTATGCCCGTGCAATTCGCGCCATCCTAACGCGGTCCTGCCCGTAGGTGCAGCCCCTTTCCAGTTGCCGGGATAGACGGCGGGCGTCAAACTCACTCTAATAATCTTAGTGGCGAACTGACTGGCCTGCCGGTAGTCGAAGGTCCACGAATTTCGCTCTTAATCGACGGACGAAGAACATACATGTCGCTTTTAAAAATCGCCTCCGTGGCCTGTATCGCCTTGACCCTCGGCGCCTGCCAGAGCCTGTTTCAACCCAGCTATCGGACCCCGCTGGAAGCCACCCGTGACGCCAGCGAACAAAGCAAGCAGGGCTGCGCCAGCGCCGATTGCCCACTGGTGAACATCGACACCGTGCACTTCGCCAAAGAACCCAAGCTGGATGCGCTGATCGAACAGCGCCTGCTGGAGATGACCCGTACCAAGCCCAGCGACCCGCTGCCGACGAGCCTGGCGACGTACAGCGAGCAATTCCTGCAGACGGCCGCCCCCGGCAACAACATGTACTTGCAGGCCAAGGTACGCGAGCAGCATGACGGCTTGGTGATCATCGAGTTGTCCAGCTACCTGGACCAGGGCGTCACCCACGGCGAACCGGGCCGCGCGTTCATCAACTATTCGCGTCCGCAGCAAAAGGCCCTGACGTTGACCGACATGCTGCTGCCAGGCAAGGAAGATGCATTCTGGAAAGCCGCCCAGGTGGCCCACAACAGCTGGCTGATCAGTACGCGCCTGAGCCTGGAGCCGGAGTTCGTCAAAAGCTATCCCTTCCAGAAAACCCCGAACGTGGCGCTGACCTACGGCGGCGTGACCCTCAAGTACCCTACCACCACCATCGCGCCGTACGCCCTGGGCCACGTCGAGTTGCAGATTCCCTACTCGCGCCTGGACGGCATCCTCAAGCCTGAGCTGGTGCCCGTACGCCGCTGAAGGCCCGGCCCAGGATGAACTGCAACAGCCCTGCCAGCACCAGCGCCGGCAGGGTCGCGCCGACATCCGGATACAGGTTGGCGAGCAGATGGTAAGTCGCAATGCCCCCCAGCCACGCCAACAACGCCGGCCAACGCAGCGAAGCCACAGCGCCCTGGCCGCGGCGGCGCAGGATGAAATGATCGACCAGTACCACGCCAAAGAGCGGCGCGAATACCGAGCCGATCAACAGCAGGAAGTTCTGGTACTGCGCCAACGGTGCAAAGCAGGCGATCAGGGTGCAGAGCACGCCGATCGCCAGCGCCAGGTGTTCGACTTTCAAGCGCAACAGAATCCCGCTGGACACTGCCGCCGAATGAATATCGGCAAAGGCGTTTTCCGACTCATCCAATAGGATCAGTAGCAGCGGAATGCCCAGGCCCGCTCCGGCCAAGGCCAGCAGCAGTGCGTTGACCTCCCCGCTTGGCGCAAAGGCCAGGGTGTAGGCCACACCGAGGCTCATCAGCCAGAAGTTGCCAATGAAGAAACCCAGCGCCGTACCGCCGAACACGCTCTTGGCGCGTTTGCCGAAGCGCGAATAATCGGCAATCAGCGGCAGCCACGACAACGGCATGGCGATCGCAATATCAAAGCCCACGGCAAACGGCATCGATCCGTCACCGGCCTGGGCCCAGAGGGCGGCAAGGTCGGCTTTGGCGAAGAGGTTCCAGGTCAGCCACAGGCACGCGCCGAGCAACAGCCAGATCCCCCACTTGCGCAAGATCTGCCGCACGAAGGTCAACGGGCCGCTGACGGCCAGCAGGGTCGCCAGGCCACCGAAAAACAGCGTCCACAGCAACGGGCTCGCCAGCAGGCTCGCGTCGCTGAAAGCCCGCACACCCAACAAGCTCGCGGCATCGCGCATGACGATGATTTCAAACGAACCCCAGCCGATCAGTTGCAGCAGGTTCAACAGCGCCGGCAGGCTGGCGCCCTTGGCACCGAGGCTGAGCTTGAGGGCGGCCATGGCGGACAGCCCGGTGTCGCTGCCGATCACGCCGACGGCGGCCAGCAACAGCACGCCGACCAGCGTGCCGAGAAAAATCGCCAGCAATGCGCCGGACAACCCCAGGCCCGGCGCGAGCAACGCGCCGGTTTGCAGGACCATCAGGCCGATGCCGAGGGAGAACCACAAGGAGAACAGGTCGCGGGCGCCGAACACGCGCTTGTCAGCGGGGACCGCGATGTCCGGGGAATAGGTACTCGGTTGAATGCTCAAGGGTGTTATCTCTGAGGGGCACTTGTTGTCAGGGAGATTGCAATCGGGGGCAAGCCCCCTCCCACATTGGATCGGCTGTGAACACAAAAACTGTGTATGGCTCAGTCAATATGTGGGAGGGGGCTTGTCGAGTCGTCGCACCGCCCCGATGACGGCGGTACAGGCACCGCCGTCTCTGGATCAGACCTTCTTATAAAGCTGGCTGCCTTCCTGCTTGAACCGCTCCGCCTGCTCGGCCAGGCCTTTGGCCACGTCCACATCCACCGCGTCAATGCGCTGGTTGGCCGCGTACTCACGCACTTCCTGGGTGATTTTCATCGAGCAGAACTTCGGCCCGCACATCGAGCAGAAATGCGCGACCTTGGCCGAGTCCTTCGGCAGGGTTTCATCGTGATAGGACCGTGCGGTGTCCGGATCGAGGCCGAGGTTGAACTGGTCTTCCCAACGGAACTCGAAGCGCGCCTTGCTCAAGGCGTTATCGCGGATTTGCGCACCCGGATGACCTTTCGCGAGATCGGCTGCATGGGCGGCGATCTTGTAGGTGATGATCCCGGTCTTCACATCATCCTTGTTCGGCAGGCCCAGGTGTTCCTTGGGCGTGACGTAGCAGAGCATGGCGCAACCGAACCAGCCGATCATTGCCGCACCGATGCCCGATGTAATGTGGTCGTAGCCGGGTGCGATGTCGGTGGTCAGCGGGCCGAGGGTATAGAACGGCGCCTCGTCGCAGCACTCGAGTTGCTTGTCCATGTTCTCCTTGATCAATTGCATCGGCACGTGGCCGGGGCCTTCGATCATGGTTTGCACATCGTGCTTCCAGGCGATCTTGGTCAGTTCGCCAAGGGTCTCCAGCTCGCCGAATTGCGCGGCGTCGTTGGCGTCGGCAATCGAACCCGGACGCAAGCCATCGCCCAGGGAGAAGCTGACGTCATAGGCCTTCATGATTTCGCAGATTTCGTCAAAATGCGTGTAGGTGAAGTTCTCTTTATGGTGCGCCAGGCACCACTTGGCCATGATCGAACCGCCACGGGAGACGATGCCGGTGACACGCTTGGCGGTCAGTGGCACGTAGCGCAGCAACACCCCGGCGTGGATGGTGAAGTAGTCGACGCCTTGCTCGGCCTGTTCGATCAGGGTGTCGCGGAACAGCTCCCAGGTCAGGTCTTCAGCGGCGCCACCGACTTTTTCCAGGGCCTGGTAGATCGGCACGGTACCGATCGGCACCGGCGAGTTGCGAATGATCCATTCGCGGGTTTCGTGGATGTGCTTGCCGGTGGACAAGTCCATCACCGTGTCCGAGCCCCAGCGAATGCCCCAGGTCAGTTTCGCCACTTCTTCTTCGATGGACGAACCCAAGGCGCTGTTGCCGATGTTGCCGTTGATCTTCACCAGGAAGTTACGGCCGATGATCATCGGTTCCAGTTCGGTGTGGTTGATGTTGGCTGGAATGATTGCGCGACCACGGGCGATTTCTTCGCGCACGAACTCCGGAGTGATGATTTTCGGCACGCTGGCGCCGAAGCTGTGGCCGGCGTGTTGCTGGTCGAGCAGGCCACTGGCGCGGGCTTCTTCAAGCTTCATGTTTTCGCGGATGGCGACGTATTCCATCTCGGC
This sequence comes from Pseudomonas sp. G11, assembly GCF_029457515.1. Classification (NCBI taxonomy): domain Bacteria; kingdom Pseudomonadati; phylum Pseudomonadota; class Gammaproteobacteria; order Pseudomonadales; family Pseudomonadaceae; genus Pseudomonas; species Pseudomonas sp. G11. The sequence continues at coordinate 887,660 of NZ_CP120377.1, read as the reverse complement.
GGTGATGATGCCTTTGCGCGCGTAATGCATCTGGGTGACGTTGGCGCCGGCCTTGGCGCGGCGCGGGTTCTTCACGTGGGCAAAGCGCAGGGCGGTCAGCTCGGCATCGTTCAGGCGCTGCTGGCCGAAGTGCGAGCTCAGGCCGGACAGGCGCTCGGTATCGCCCCGGGACTCGATCCACGGCGAGCGCACATCGCCCAGGCCTTTGCGCACGTCGATGATGACGTTGGGGTCGGTGTAGGGGCCGGAGGTGTCGTAGACCACCACGGGCGCATTGATTTCACCGCCGAAATCGGTGGGTGTGACGTCCAGGCTGATTTCGCGCATCGGTACGCGAATGTCCGGGCGAGTGCCTGGCACGTAGATTTTTTGCGAGCGGGTAAACGGCTGCACGGACCCGGAATCGACTTTGGCCGACTCACTCAAGTGCACGGTATTTTTTGATTTTTGGCTTTTTAATTCGGTGCTCATCACGGGCTCTCCAACTATCCAGGCGGTGGATTTTTGTCGGAGCGAACCTGTGACGGATGGACGCACTGAAAACAGTGCTGTGCTTGGTGCACGAAGGCTGTTCGATTGTCGAACAACATCCCGGACGAAGCACAAGAGGACTCGCCGGGTGACGAGAAATCTTGTTCCCTACGCAGGCGCTAACCTGATCAGGTTCAACGGGATCCGGTATTTACCGATCTCAGCCTTCTAACAAGGCACCCCGACAAGAACGTGGCCAGTCTAGACCAGGGTGGGGGCAAATTGCCAATAGCCGTGCATTCAGCGTGATGAATGGCGCATTTGCGGGATTGTTGTGCCGTGGTTGCGCCACTACACTCGGATGCTGCCTCAACGCTTGACGCCAGGAATGGCCAGCTTTAGCCTTGGGCGCTAAATTATCGCCGTAATATTCACACTAGGGATCGCCTCATGCTGCGCAAACTCTCACTGGCTCTTGCCGTGTCTTGTGCGACCAATGGAATGGTCTGGGCAGCTGAAGCGCCCTTGTCCGCCAGAACCGACCTGGTCAGCGTCTATCAGGAGGCGGTAGACAACAACGCCGACCTCGCTGCTGCCCGCGCCCAATATGGCGCACAGAAAGAAGTGGTGCCCCAGGCCCGCGCCGGCCTGCTACCGAATTTGTCGGCCGGTGCCGATATCAATAATGTGCGCACCCAGATCGACACCCCGGCCGCCACCGCCAACCGCGATGCCCACTCCTGGCGCGCGACCTTGAGCCAGCCCTTGTTCCGTGCCGACCGCTGGTTCCAGTTGCAAGCCGCCGAAGCCGTCAACGAACAGGCGGCGCTGCAACTCTCGGCCACCGAACAGAACCTGATTCTGCAAAGCGCCGAGAACTACTTCGCCGTGCTGCGTGCCCAGGACAACCTGGCCTCGACCAAGGCCGAAGAAAATGCGTTCAAGCGCCAACTGGACCAGTCCAACGAACGCTTCGACGTGGGCCTGTCGGACAAAACCGATGTGCTGCAATCCCAGGCCAGCTACGACACCGCGCGAGCCAACCGGATCGTGGCGCAACGCCAGGTAGATGACGCCTTCGAAGCGCTGATCACCCTGACCAACCGTCAATACAATTCGATCCAGGGCATTGTGCATACGCTGCCGGTGTTGCCGCCGCTGCCGAACGACGCCAAGGCCTGGGTCGAGACCGCCGGCCGCCAGAACCTCAACCTGCTTGCCAGCAACTATGCGGTGACCGCCGCCGAGGAAACGCTCAAGCAGCGCAAGGCCGGGCACGCCCCCACCCTGGACGCCGTGGCGCAGTATGAAAAGGGCGATAACGACGCGCTGGGCTTCAGTAACCCGAATGCCTTCGGCACGCCTTATGGTGGCGATGTCTCGCAACGTACCATTGGCCTGCGCCTGAACATCCCGCTCTACAGCGGCGGCTTGACCAGCTCGCAAGTGCGTGAATCCTATTCGCGCCTCGGCCAGACCGAGCAGCAACGCGAAGGCCTGCGCCGCCAGGTGGTGGAAAATACGCGCAACCTGCACCGCGCAGTGAACACCGATGTGGAACAGGTCCAGGCACGCCGGCAGTCGATCATCTCCAACCAGAGCGCGGTGGAAGCCACGGAAATCGGTTACCAGGTGGGTACGCGCAATATCGTCGACGTGCTCGACGCCCAGCGCCAGCTCTACGCGTCGGTGCGCAACTACAACAACAGCCGCTATGACTACATCCTCGACAACCTGCGCCTGAAACAGGCGGCGGGCACGTTGAACCCAGGGGACCTGCAGGACCTGGCGCGCTACCTCAAGGCCGACTACAACCCGGACAAGGACTTCCTGCCACCGGACCTGGCCAAGGCGGCTGCCGAGCAGTTGAAAGCCCGCCCAGGCAATTGAACACACCGTAAAAACCCTGTGGGAGGGGGCTTGCCCCCGATAGCGGTGTACCAGGTGAACTCATGTTGACTGACACTCCGTCATCGAGGGCAAGCCCCCTCCCACATTTGGCTCGCCAGTGCGTCAGTGAGTTATCAGGCGATCAAGGCCATCCAACAATCGCTTCAAAGCGCCCTGGTTGGCCTGCATCACCTTAAGCCCCGCCTGCGCCATCCGCTGGGCGTCCTGCGGCAGCTCGAACAGTTGCCGCACGGCCTCGGCCAACCCTTCGGCGTCATCCACCTCCCGCAACGCACCCGCTTCGCGCATCATCGCGGTAATTTCGAGGAAGTTGAACACGTGGGGGCCCATGATCACCGGCTTGGCCAGCGCCGCCGGTTCCAGCGGATTATGCCCACCGGTCGCCACCAGGCTGCCACCGACGAAAGCGCTGTCGGCCAAGGCATACAGAAACAGCAATTCGCCCATGGTGTCACCGAGCAGCACCGAGGTCTGCGCGGTGACCGGCTCACCGCTGGAGCGCCGCACCGTGGCAAACCCCTGTTGCCCACACAGCTCGAACATCGGGCCGAAGCGTTCCTGGTGACGCGGCACCAGAATCAGCAACGCGTTGGGGTAGCTTTCGAGCAGTTGGCGATGGGCGGCGAGCACCACTTCATCTTCGCCTTCGTGGGTACTGGCGGCGATCCACACCGGGCGCTCAGTGGCGCCCCACTGCTCGCGCAGGGCAGCGGCACGCACCGGCAATTGGGGGTCGACGGTCAGGTCGAACTTGATCGAGCCAGTCACCGTCACGGTTTCGGGGCGCGCACCCAGGCTGAGAAACCGCTGGGCCTCGGTGTGCGTCTGCACGGCGAACAGGCTCATCTGCGCCAGCATCGGTGCCGTCAGCTTGGCGAAACGCGCATACCCCTTGGCCGAACGCGCCGATAACCGCGCATTGGCCAGCGCCACCGGAATACCGCGTTGGGCGCAGGCATGGATATGGTTGGGCCACAGCTCGGTTTCCATGATCACGGCCAGCTTCGGCTGCACGCGATCAAGAAAACGCTTGGCCGCACAGGGCAAATCGTAAGGCAGGTAGCAATGCTGGATGCGCGGTTCGTTGGCGAACAACGCCTGGATGCGCTCGGACCCGGTGGGCGTCATGCAGGTGACGGTGATGGGCAGCTGTGGATAACGCGCAAACAGCCCGCGAATCATCGGCGCGGCGGCGATGCTTTCCCCCACCGACACGGCATGCACCCAGATCCCGCCGGGTTGCATCACCGGCAAGCCATAGGAAAACCGCTCGGCCACGCGTTGGGCATAGGCCGGCGCCTTGCGCGCACGCAACCACAGACGTAAGGCCACCAACGGCAGCGCCAGGTAAAACAGACAGCTGTAGAGAGTTCTATTCATGGCGGCGGAGTTTATCGGCTTTTTCAGTCGATCGCCTGCAAGCACTCGGCAAAACGTTCGGCGAGAAAGCGCGCGGCGGGGCCGAGGGGTTCATCGCGGCGCCACACCAGCTCGACCACCAACGCCGGTGGCGTCCATTCGCTGTCCAGTTCGACCATCAGGTTCTGGTACGACGGGTACTGCACCACGTGCCGGGGCAACCACGCCCAGCCCAGGCCACGGGTCAGCCATTCGGCCAGCACGTAGAAGCTGTCGGCACGCCACACCTGCGGGCTGGCGGCCTCGCTGCCGGGATAGACGCTGGTCTGGGTCGACATCAGCAACTGGCGAAATTGCGCCAGGCGCTGGCAGTCCACGGTTGCCTGCGCCGCCAGGGGATGGTTGCGACCGCACACCGTGACCATCTCCACACTGCCCACCACCCGCCGCTCCAACGCTTCCGGGATCTGGTCGTGATAAAACAGCATGCCCAGGTCGGCCTTGCGCTCCACCAGCTTGCGGGCGACATCCCCCTGGGCCGCGCTGGACAATTGCACCTCCAGGTTGGGAAAGCGTCCGGCCAAGGCATCGAGACTATCCAGAACCGGCTGATAGAGCATCGCCTCATCCTGGGCCAGGCGCAGACAAGCTTCCTCGCCACGCATCAACGACATCGCGCGGCCATTGAGGCGTTCGCACTGGCGCAAGACCTCCTTCGCTTCTTCGAGCAACACCGTACCGGCTTCGGTCAGGCGCGGCTGGCGGCCACTGCTGCGCTCGAACAGGCTCACGCCCAAGTCCGCCTCCAGCAGGGCGATCCCATTGCTGACCGCCGACTGCGCCTTGCGCTGCTCCCGCGCCACCGCCGAAAACGAGCGCTGCTCGGCCACCCTGACAAACAAGCGCATCTGCTCCAGATTCCACTGCACGCCCATGGCTCAACCTATCTTCAGTCCAGATAGGTAATGACTTTACCCCATCTAGCGAAGCCCTAAAATACCGACATCATCAAGTGCGCTCTACACCGAGGATCTACCCATGAACCCTGCCTACTACTACCTGGCCATTGCCATCTGCTCGGAAGTGATCGCCACCGTGTCCATGAAAGCCATCAAGGGCTGGAGCACCCCTATCCCGCTGTTGCTGGTGATCGTGGGCTACGGCGTGGCCTTCTGGATGCTGACCCTGGTGGTGCGTACCGTCCCCGTGGGTGTGGCCTACGCGGTTTGGGCCGGGATGGGCATTGTGATGGTCAGCATTGCCGCGCTGTTCATCTATGGCCAGAAGCTCGATCTGCCGGCAATGCTCGGGATGGGCTTGATCGTGTTGGGCGTAGTGGTGATTCAGCTGTTCTCGAAAACCGCCGGCCACTGAGATCCCCTGCCAATATTGATCCCGGGCAAAGATCGATCCGTTGAGTCTGTATACTTGGCAACTTGATTTGAACACTGAGGTTGCCCATGCCATCCGTTATTTCCACCGACGTTCTGATTGTCGGCGCCGGGGTTGCCGGCCTCTGGCTCAATGCGCGCCTGCGCCGCCAGGGTTTTTCCACGGTGGTGGTGGAAAGCGCCACCCTCGGTGGCGGGCAGAGCGTGAAGTCTCAGGGGATCATTCACGGCGGCGCCAAGTACGCCCTGCACGGCGCCCTCACCGGCGCCTCCGAGGCGATTTCCGATATGCCGCGCCGCTGGCGCGAAGCGCTCGCGGGCAACGGCGAGCTGGACTTGTCCGGCGTGCGCCTGCTGTCTGAAGCCCATTACCTCTGGTCCCCTGGCACACTCGCCGGCAACCTCACCAGCTTTTTCGCCAGCAAGGCCGTGCGCGGCCGTGTCGACCAGGTCAAGGGCGACGATCTGCCGCTGGCCCTGCAAGACCGCCGTTTCAAGGGCAAGGTCTATCGCCTGGCGGAATTGGTCATCGATGTTCCCAGCCTGATCGAACGCCTGGCGCAACTGGCCGGTGATGGCTTGCTCGCCGGGCAACACATCGAACCGCTGCGCGAAGGCGACACATTGATCGGCTTGAAAGTCGATGGCCGCGAGATCCGCGCCCAGCGCATCGTATTGAGTGCCGGCGGCGGCACTGCAGAGTTGCTGGCGGCCCTGGGCCTGAGCCAGCCGGCCATGCAGACACGCCCGTTGCACATGATCATCGCCAAAGGCCCAGGGTTGAAGCCGCTGTACGCCCACTGCCTGGGCGGCGGTACCAAGCCGCGCGTTACCGTCACCACCCACCCGGCCGCCGATGGCAATTGGGTCTGGTACCTGGGCGGCGAAATTGCCGAGGCCGATGGCGTGGCGCGCACGCCTGAAGAGCAAATCGCCACCGCCCAGAAAGAGCTGGCGCATTTGCTGCCGTGGATCGACATGAGCCAGACCCAGTGGGCCACCCTGCGCGTCGACCGCGCCGAGCCGCTGCAATCGGGCCTGAGCCGCCCCGACAACGCCTTCCTCGCCGAAGAAGGCCACCTGCTGGTGGGCTGGCCGACCAAACTGGCCCTGGCGCCGGACTTCGCCGATCGAGTGATCCACGCCCTGGAGCGCGACGGTATCCACCCAGGCCCGGCCACCCCGCTGCCCGACCTGCCCAAGCCCGCCATCGGCCAACCCGCCTGGGAGCAACTGCTGCCATGACCTTGCCCACCCTGCACGACCTGCATCGCCCCCTGGGCAGCACCGGCCTGCTGGTGTCGCCGCTGGGCCTGGGCACCGTCAAGCTGGGCCGCGACCAAGGGGTGAAATACCCCAGCGGCTTCAAGATTCCCGATGATGACGAAGCGCGGATGCTGCTACGCCAAGCCCGCCAACTGGGCATCAACCTGATCGACACCGCCCCCGCCTACGGCCGCAGTGAAGAACGCCTGGGCCCGCTGTTACGCGGCCAGCGCCAGGACTGGGTGATTGTCAGCAAGGTCGGCGAAGAGTTCGAGGAAGGCGTGTCCCGGCACGATTTCAGCGCGGCCCATACCCGAATGTCGGTCGAGCGCAGCCTGAAACGACTGGAAACGGACTTCATCGACCTGGTGCTGGTGCATTCCGACGGCAATGACCTGCATATCCTCAACGACTGCGAGGTCTACCAGACCCTGGCCGAGCTGAAACGCGAAGGCAAGATCCGTGGTTTCGGCTTCTCCGGCAAAACTGTCGAGGGCGGTGTGAAGGCCCTGGAACAGGGTGATTGTGCGATGGTCACCTACAATCTGAACGAACAGGCCGAGAAAGCCGTCATTGATTATGCAGCGGTCCATGGCAAGGGCATCCTGGTGAAAAAAGCCTTGGCCAGCGGCCACGTGTGCCTGGAGCCTGGAATGGATCCAGTTCGCGCCAGTTTCATGTTGTTGTTTGCGCAAACGGGCGTCGCCAGTGCTATTGTCGGGACCATTAATCCGCTGCACCTGGCTCATAACGTGGCGACCGCTGCCCAGGTCATTCGTCAACTCTGATGCCGCCGACGCGGCCGACCCCGTCGCAGGAAGGAGCCGACATGCCGCGAACCCTCATAAGAAAAAACCCCAGCAACTTCAAGACACTGCCGCTGCACGTCGAAGCGACCCCCGAAGGTTTGAGTTACCAGAGCGTCGGCATGCCGCTCAACTTCGCCCAGACCCTGCAACGACGCAAGCCGGTCGAGGTGGCAGACCCCGAGCGTTTTGTCCTGGAACTGGCGAACCTCGGGGTATCAGTGCGCCTGACCCTGCATTGGCAAAACAAGGATTACTGGGTACTGGTGCGCCAGCGCCGCCAGGATCGGGGCGATGTGGTGCTCAAGCTGATCTCCGGCTACGTCCCCGCCCATGAACTGAACCTGCCGCTGCACACCGCCATCCAGGAAATTGCCGAAGAATGCCTGCTGGAAACCCCCGAAGGCTGGCTGAGCGGACGTTTCAACGATACCTGGCTACCGGCCCCCTACTCCTCAGCCCTGCACTACCGCGAAGCCCTGCCGTTTCGCCTCAGCCCACTGTCCGGCGCGGCACGCCCGGTGCGCTGTGCGACAACCCAATTGATCGAACGCCCACGAGCCTACGTGCACCTGCCCACGGCGTCGCTGCAACTGATCTATGACTTGCGCCTGGAAGTGCCGAAGGAAGCCAAGTCCCTGAGCCTGTTCCATGTGGATGAACGATTGGAAGGCGACCAACTGGTCGCACGCCTGGATCGCCAGCGTCCGGACCTGTACCTCATGCCGCTTAAGGACGGCCAGCCGCTGCCCGAGCTGTACACGGTCAAGAAAGACCAACTGTACCCGGCGAGCACTCGGGGTTTGTACCTGGCCGAAAGCTTCGCTCAGCAGGAGGGCTGGGTGGTGCGTGACGAGCGCATTCGCTGGAAGGATTGGCTCAGGCAGCAAGGCCTGTCACAACCTGAAAAAGAGTCGAAATTGAAAGCCCTGACCGGCAAGGCGCGGCAGATGCTGCGCAAGATCGTGCCGAAGAAAAAGGCCAGTCGCTAGCGCCCAAGGAACGCAGAACGCTTCATGGAGCAGGACGAATATGGGAGCCCTCGAGCCCCCACATTCGATCAGATCAGCCGTTAAGCAGCCGCTCGAGTCCTACCTTCAATGGGGTGGGCTCTGGCAGTTTGAAGTTGGCCAACAACCTCTGGTTATTCGCCCGCGAATGCCGGATATCCCCCGAGCGCGCCGGCCCGTAAGTGATAACCGGCAGCGCGCCAACCACCTCTTCCAGCGCCTGCAACACCTGCTTGAGCGTGGTGGTGCGGTTCCAGCCCACGTTGATCGCCCCCAGCGGTGCATCCTCGACCTCGATAGCCTGCACCAGCACGTCCACCAGGTCTTCCACGTACATGAAATCGCGGGTTTGCTCACCGTCGCCGAACACGGCAATCGGCACGCCCTGTTGCACACGCTCACTGAAGATACTGATCACCCCGGAATACGGCGAGGACGGATCCTGGCGTGGCCCGAAGATATTGAAGAAACGGAAGATCACCGGCTCCAGGCCATGCTGGCGGCGGTAGAAGTCGAAATAGTGCTCACCGGCCAACTTGTCCGAGGCGTAGGGTGTCAGCGGTGCCTTGGTGGTCTCTTCGTCAATCGAAGCGCCCTCGCCGTTGTTGCCATACACCGCGGCACTGGAGGCAAACACCACACGCTTCACACCGGCCTTGCGCATGGCTTCGCACACATTCAAGGTGCCGACGAAATTACTCTGGTGCGTACTGACCGGGTCATCCACCGACGCCTGGACCGAGGCCACGGCAGCCAGGTGGACCACTGCACAAACGCCGACCGCCGCACGCGCCACCAGCGCTGCGTCAGCAACATCGCCCTCAACCAGTTCGACGCGAGGATTGTCCAGCGCCAGGTTGCTGCGCTTGCCGGTGGACAGGTCATCCAGCACCCGCACGGCATAACCCTTGGCGAGCAAGGCATCGACCAGGTGCGAGCCAATAAAGCCCGCCCCCCCGGTAATCAGGACCCGCTTATCAGCGTTACTCATTGTTGCGGATCTTCTCGACGATGGCCGTGGTCGAGCTGTTCTCGACCAAACCCAGCACTTTGACCTTACCGCCGTAGGCACTCACGATATCGGCTCCCACGACCTGGTCGACGGAATAATCACCGCCCTTGACCAACACGTCCGGCTTGACCTGGGCCAGCAGGTTCTCCGGCGTGGCTTCCGGGAAGCTGATGACCCAATCTACCGCGCCCAGGCCAGCGAGCACCGCCATGCGCCGGTCAACACTGTTGATCGGACGACCAGGGCCTTTGAGACGGCTGACCGAAGCGTCGTCGTTGACCGCGACGATCAGGCGATCGCCTTGGGCGCGCGCCTGCTCCAGGTAGGTCACGTGGCCGGCGTGCAGGATGTCGAAGCAACCGTTGGTGAACACAATGCTTTCGTTGTGGGCTCGCGCATCGTCGATCGCCAGCAGCAATTGCTCGATCGTCAGCACGCCACGCTCCGAACCTTCGGAACGCTGGATCGCCCGGCGCAATTCAGGCGCGCTGATGGCCGCAGTCCCCAGCTTGCCGACCACGATGCCCGCCGCCAGGTTGGCCAGGGCTACCGCGTGGGGCAGTTCCTCGCCGGCCGCAATGGACGCGGCCAGGGTGGAAATCACGGTGTCACCGGCGCCGGTGACGTCGAACACTTCACGGGCCCGTGCCGGCAGGTGCATCGCCGGGTGGTCGGGGCGCAGCAAGGTCATGCCGTGCTCGCCACGGGTCACCAGCAAGGCGCCCAAATCAAGCTCGGCCATCAGCGTTGCGCCCTTGCTCACCAGCTCATGTTCGTCGGCGCAACCGCCAACGATGGCTTCGAACTCGCTGAGGTTCGGGGTGATCAGGCTGGCGCCCCGATAGATCGAGAAGTCCTTGCCCTTGGGATCGGCCAATACCGGAATGTTGCGGGCCTTGGCGGCCTGGATCAGTACCTGGTGGTTCCTCAAGGCGCCTTTGCCGTAGTCGGACAACACCAGCACCTTGATGCCTTCGAGCAACGCGTCGACCTGGCTGCTGAGGGCCTGGGCGTCGGTGGCGAAGGGTTCTTCAAAATCGATACGCAGCAATTGCTGGTGACGACTCATCACCCGCAACTTGACGATCGTCGGCTGATGGGCGATGCGTTGGAACACCGCGCGTACACCGGCGCCACGCAGGCTGTTGGCCAGGCTGTCGGCGGCTTCGTCGTCGCCGGTCACACCCACCAGAGAAGCTGGGGCGCCGAGGGCGGCAATATTAAGGGCAACGTTGGCAGCGCCGCCTGGACGGTCTTCGATTTGCTCGACCTTGACTACCGGTACCGGCGCCTCAGGGGAAATCCGTGAGGTACCGCCATGCCAGTAACGGTCGAGCATGACATCGCCGACCACCAAGACAGGGGCTTGATCGAATCGCGGCATGGACAACTTCATGGAGCAACCCACATACAAAATGAACAGGGGCGCGATATTAGCACAGGGTTGCGGGAGGTTTGCGGGAGGGTTGCAATGTGGGCGCCGGCTTGTCGAGGCAAGCCGGCTCCCACAGGATCAGGTGATATCAGCAGTAACCGGCGCATCCAGGCCCATGGCATGCAAGCGGGCGTAGTAGCCATTCTGCGCGAGCAGTTCGCTGTGGGTGCCACGCTCGACAATGCGACCGTCGTCCATCACCAGGATCAGGTCGGCCTTCTCGATGGTGGACAAGCGGTGCGCGATCACCAGAGTGGTGCGGCCTTGCATGACCTTGTCCAAGGCGGCCTGGATATGCCGCTCGGACTCGGTGTCGAGGGCCGAGGTGGCCTCGTCGAGAATCAGCAGCGGCGCGTTCTTCAGCAAGGCACGGGCAATGGCCAGGCGCTGGCGTTGACCACCGGACAGCAGCACGCCATTTTCGCCGACCTGGGTATCGAAGCCCTTGGGCAACTGGTCGATGAAGTCCTTGGCATTGGCATCCGCCGCCGCCGCTTCAACGTCGGCCCGGGGCGCGCCGGCCAGGTCGCCGTAGGCGATGTTGTTGTTCACCGTGTCGCTGAACAGCGTCACATGCTGGGTCACCTGGGCAATATGCTTGCGCAGGTTGAGCAGCTTGTAGTCTTCGATCTCGACGCCATCCAGCAGGATTTCCCCGCTTTCATGGTGGTAGAAACGCGGGATCAGGCTGGCCAGGGTCGACTTGCCGCTGCCCGAGCGCCCGACCAGGGCGATCATCTGCCCAGGTTCGGCGGTAAAGCTGATGTCCTTGAGGACATGGCGCTCGGTACCGGGGTAGGTGAAGTTCAGGTTGCGCACTTCCAGGCGCCCATTGACATGGTCACGCTCGATGGTGCCGCGGTCGACTTCAACTTCTTCGTCCAACTGCTCGAAAATGCTTTCGGCGCCGGCCACGCCCTTCTGGATGGTCGAGCTGACTTCCGAAAGCTGGCGGATCGGCTTGGGCAGCAAACCGGCCAAGGTGATGTAGGCCACCATGTCACCGGCCGACGCATCACCGCGAAGATAAAGAACCAGGAACATCAGCACCGCCATGGCGGTGTAGATCACCAGTTGCAGGGCCGGGGTGTAGATCGCCCCGGTGCGGGTCATGCTCAACTGTTTGTTGGTGTTGCTCTGGCTGGCCTTGAGGAAGCGCTTTTCCTCGTAGACTTCGCCGCCGAAGCTGCGCACCACGCGGTAGCCCTGGATGGTTTCCGAGGCCACGTGGGTGACGTCGCCCATGGCAACCTGGATCTTCTTGCTCTGCTTGCGGAATTTCTTGCTGGCCGTGCTGACCATCACCGCGATCAGCGGCAGGATGGCGATCATCACCAGCGTCAGGCGCCAGTTCATGAACAGCAGCGAGGCAAACAGGAAGATCACCGTCATGCCTTCGCGTATCACCACCTTGATCGCATCGGTCGCCGCCCCCGTGACCATGGTCACGTTGAAGGTGATGCGCGAAATCAGGTGCCCGGAATTGTGATTGTCGAAATAGCGGTTGGGCAGGGTCAGCAGGTTATTGAACAACTGCACGCGCAGGTCATGGACCAGGCCCAGTGACACCTTGGCCAGCAGGTAGTTGCCCAGGAACGAACCCAGGCCCTGCCAGGCCGCGATCAGGATGATCAGCAGCGGCACGGCTTGCAGCAACTGCAGGTCACGCAGGAACGGCACGCTGGGGAACAGCACAGCTTCCGGATTGGAAAGGCCGTCGACAAAGTACTTGAGGATGTAACCCAGCATTGGCTGGGTCGACGCGAAAATCAGAAATCCGACGATACTCAGCGCGAACAAGCCCGCGTAGGGCCTGACGTAACTGAGCAGGCGGAAGTATATTTTCAAGCTCGAAGGGCTTGCGCTCGGACTGGAGTCGGTCATATCACGCGGCGTTTTGAAAAAGGAGGCTGACTTTAGCACAGCTTCTCTGTTGTACTTGCACCCGGCATGACCCACAACCCGGTTGGATCCAACCGGCGACATTATATAGCCACTACTTTAAGATGGTCGGCTTTCTCAATCTGGAATGGCTTTGCGTATGCACTCCAAGCGCCTGATGTATGGCTCAAATCGCGTTTTCGACTTTCTGGTTCTCTGGATTTTGCCCATTGGCTTGTTGTTGTTGCTGAGCTCGTTGTTCTTCGTCACCAATCGCAATGTGCTGCACAAGTTCTACTACGCCCTGTTCAGTGCGCCGACCTTGCTGCTGCTGTGCCTGCGCCCGCGGGAATTCAAGGAACTGTTGCGCGAGCCGCTGGCGATCGCATTCCTGGTGTTTTCCGCCTGGGCCCTGATCAGCCTGTTCTGGAGCCCGGAGCAACACCCGGACACGGACCTGTTCAAGCGTCCCCTGCACACGTTCATGCTGTTTGCCGGCTGCGGGCTGTTGCTGCATTACCGCAATGAACTGTTCAAGCCGATTTTCTTCAGTGCGGCGGTGATCGCACTGGTGGTCTGCCTGTGCAACCTCGTGGCATTCGTCAAGGGTTTCGAGCCGGGCATGCGCATGATCGGCGGCCGCGGCGCCCTCGATAACCCCCTGCTCAGTTCCCACGTATTCGGCTTCTTCTGCGTTTACTGGCTGTATGTCTGCATGACCACCCAGCGCCTGAGCGTGCTGTGGTTCAGCGTACCCGCCCTGGCTATCATGACCGCGACGGTCCTGGCCACCGGCTCGCGCACGCCACTGGTGGCACTGACGCTGGCCATCCTCTGGATGACCTTTATCAGCCGTAATCGCCGCTCGGCACTGCTGATCGCGGGCATGGTCGTGGGCGCCGCAGGGCTCCTGCTGTTCTACCCGGAACTGATCACCAACCGTGGCAGCTCGTTCCGCTTTGAACTGTGGGGCATGTCACTGCAACGCATCGCCGAACACCCGTGGATTGGCCACAGCTACGATTCGGAGCTGTACCTGACCCTGGCCGATGGCTACCAACTGCGCGAGCCCCACAGCTTCGCCCTGGGCGTGCTGTATTACGTCGGCATCATCGGGTTTATCCCGTGGATCTTCATGCTCGGCTGGGGCCTGTACAAAGGCCTCAAGGAACGTGCGCAGCCGCTGTTTATCCTGGCGTCTTCCCTGTTGATGTACGGCATCGGCGCCGGCCTGACCGAAGGCGGTGGCATCCTGTCGCGACCCAAGGAGCACTGGTTTGTCTTGTGGATCCCACTGGCTCTCATCGCCGGCCTGAGCATCGCCCAGCGTCGTCGCAGCGTGCTGCGCATGCCGGTACAAGCCCTCAAGCCAGCCGCCTTCGAGCAACTGTGCAGCCATGCACACGTCATCGAAGCCGACGGCCTGGGCCCGAAAGTCCTGCGCCTGGCTGACGGCCGTTTCCTCAAGGTCTTCCGCCCGCGGCGCTGGTACACCTCGGGCAGCTTCAACCCCTACTCCGAGCGGTTTGCCAGTAACGCCGAGCAATTGCGTACCCTGGGTATCCCCACGCCGCAGATTCTTGGCCTGTATGGGCTGCACGACGGCAGCAGCGCCGTGATCTACTCGCCGCTACCCGGCCTGACCCTGCGCCAGGCCCTGCAAAGCCTGGACAGCAGCCTGCGCGAGTCGCTGATCGAGCGCTTCGGCCAGTTCATGGCCCAGTTGCATGAGCGCGGCGTGTACTTCCGTTCGTTGCACCTGGGGAACGTGCTGCTGATGGATGACGGTGAGTTCGGCCTGATCGATATCGCCGACCTGCGCATCTTCCCTTCGCCGCTGCGCAACGCCCTGCGCCAGCGCAACCTGCGCCATATGCAGCGCTACCCCCAGGACCGCGCCTGGTTGTTCGAGACTCACTTCGAACAGCTGGCCAAAGGTTATGCGGCCGTTGCCAGCCAAGGTGCCACCGCGAAGATTCGGGCACAGGTGCAGGCTTTGGCGATTCCCAGCGCCTGATAAAAAAGGCGACTATCACCGCTGATAGTCGCCTTTTTTTACCCCCCTCGCCGCCTCAGCTCCTGAGGGGCATCAGGTACAGACGCACCAGGCCACGCAAGGTCTTGCGCCCCCAGAACTTCAATGGGATCTGCTTGAGGATCTCCCGCGCCAGCGGCCGGTCCCGGTCGGCGGTCTTGAGGAACATCGAGTTCAGGAATTTGTAGCGCACCGCGTCATAAGCCGGGTGCTCGCTGAACTTGGCGTAGGTCTTGAGGATGTTCTGGATCATGTAGCGGTGGTTCTTGTAGGTGTTGCTCGCGTGCTGGCGATAGCGCGCCATCACCACGTCGAGGGCGTCGATGGTGTAGCCCGCGGCAGTGATCTTCAACTGGATCAGCAAATCTTCCAGGGGAATCAGCGGATCGAAGCCGCCCACTTGCTCCAGCGCTTCGCGACGAATCAGCATGGTCGGCGCCGGCGGGAAGGGTTTGCGATCCATGAACAGATCATCGAAATCCAGGCTGCGAAACGGGACGTCGCGGCGCTGTTTCTTCTCCGGGTGCAGGTGACCGTCGCCATCGATCAGCTCGATGTTGCCGGCGCAGATGCCCACTTTCGGCTTGTCCTGCATGTACGCCACCTGAATGGCAATACGATCAGGCAGCATGATGTCATCGGAGCCGAACGGTGCGATCAGGCTGCCCTTGGCACGGGCGATGGCGCCGTTGAGCGTGGCGGTCAGCCCCTGGTTCTGTTGTACCTGGAAATCAAAGCCGTGCTCGGCCTGCAGGCGCTGGATACGTTCGACACTGTCATCCTTGGAGCCGTCGTCCACCACCAGCAGTTCGATATTCGGGTACGTCTGGGCGAGCACGCTGAGGATGCTCTCTTCGATGTACCGGCCATGGTTGTAGGACGCGATAATCACCGAGACCAGGGGTTGCTGCTGAGTCATGCTCTTCCTACTTCCTTTAAACCGCTTTCGATCAAGTCCAGGTATTTCTGTTGGAATTCGGCCAGGGCGTGGTTTTCTTCCAGGTAGCGGAACACCTGTTCACCTTTGGCACGCAATTGTTCGTCACTCATCGCCAGGTAGATATCCAAGGCGGCTGTCAGTTGCTCGACATTGCCGGGCTCGTGGGACAAACCACCCGCCCCCTCCACCAATGGCAACATGGCCGGGCCATTGGAGGCAATCACTGGCAGGCGCCCGCTCATGCCTTCCAGCAGCGCCAGCCCCAGCCCTTCCAGCAACGAAGGCATGGTCCAGATATCGAAGGCACGCACGTATTTGAGGCCATCTTCACGAAAGCCCAGCAAGTGCGCGCGGCCGGTGAGGCCGAGGCGCTCGATGTCCGCGCGCAAGTCCGCTTCGGCACGGCCAGAGCCGATGATGCCGACCTGGGCGTTGGGGTATTTGTCCTTGAGCCGGGCAAACGCCTGCAACAGGTGCGTGTGGCCCTTGATCGGCACCAGGCGCCCCAGGGCGCCGATGATTCGTGCATCGAGGGGCAGGCCAAGTTCCTGGCGCGCCTGGTCGCGCGGCAGTTGCAAAGCTTCGGCCTGGGGAATGTCGATGGCATTGGTGACGAAGGTGGTGTTCTCGCGGGTAAAGCCGCAATTGAGGCCGACCAGATAGTCACGGACCGCTGCCGACACGCCGACGAAGCGCCAGGCCGGGCTCACCAGACGGCGCGTCTGGCGCCGACGGTAAGCCCGCTCGTACTCGCCAAACCCATGGGAGATGCCGATGCACAGCGGGATCTTCAACCAGCGGTTGAGCGACAGCATCATGTTCACCGACTTGAAACGGTTACAGATGACCACGTCGAACTTCTGCTCGCGGCAGTACTTGTAGATTTGCCACATGGCGCCCAGGCGAATGCCCTTGAGGGCCTTTTCGGGAAACTCGAAATACTTGGAGTGCGCGGCCACGCTCAACGGTTGGCCCGGCCGCGGGCGCCCGCTGAGGAAGGCCGACGTGACCTCGAAACGCTCGACCGGCAACGACTTGACGATCTGCTCGCCGAGGTCGGCGAAATCATTGAGCTTGACGTTGTAGTCCGGCTGCAACTGCAAAACCTTGAAACGAGGCTTCATATCACTCCATGGGGCAATCAGGCCGCTACGCGCGAGCGGCCCAACGAAAAATAGTCAATCCCGGTCCGGCTTCAATACCCAAAGCAGCTCGTGACGGCGCACGGCCTTGCGGAAGAATTCATTCTCACCATAAGGCGATGGACCACGACCGGCCAGCCATTGCTGCAACAGGCGGCGCACCCGACGCTTGAACGGCGCGCGGGGTTGCAGGTCATGCATCATGCCCAGCGCCATCGCCTTGTCCCGCTGTTGGCCGAGGGTCAGCACCCGGCAATAAGGCTCAAGCACCTGGGTCGCATCGAACTGCGGCGGCAACGCCACGCCGGCACCGGAATCGCCCATGGGCCAGCGGTCATTATCATGCAGGTGGTTGGCATAACCGAGCAGCGTGGTCGGCTGCCATTCAAGCCCTTCCAATGCCTGCACCACCGCGGCGTGGGCACAGATATGGTCCGGGTGAGGATCAAGCACCGGGGTCGGTACCACGATGACCTCGGGGCGCGCCTTGAGCAACACCGCGCGCAGGTCGGCAATCAGGTTGTTCCAGGTCGGCGCGCCGTCCGCATCACTGGGCAGCGCCAGGGCATTGAACTGGCGGAACAGCCGCGTATCGTCCAGTTGCGCTTCGCGGGACGCCTGGGGCTGATCGGGAGCGTCACGCATGGCCGGCAGTTGCAGGCAGAAGTAACCCAGTTGCACGCACCGCGCCTCGGGCACGCCGGCCCAGCGCGGTACGGCAATGCTGTCCCAGGCACGCAGGCGTCCTTTGATCCGCGCGGCGTCGGCCTTGGGCAGGCCCATCTGCTGATAGTGCTCGGCCTCGATTTCGCCGGCGGTCAGGGTCACGATCCAGCTTTCGTCCGCCTGGCCATACAGGCCGAATGCAGCCAGTTCAGCGTCGTCGGCATGGGGCGCGATCACCATCACTCGCTGGCGGGCCAGGTCCGGTTGCCGGAAGACCCACAGCACCGGCTGACCGATCACGCGGCAATAGCGACCGCGCAGGTGCAGCTCACCGCCGGCCAGTGCCGTCGCGGAACCGGTGAGGTTGAGGTAACGCTTGCCGGCCACACCACGCTCGAACGCCTGGCGATCCCCGGACAATTCAACCGCTGGATCCAAGAAGCGCCCCAACCAACTGCTCTTGAGCTGCACTTCGACGATCAGTGTTTCATCGCCCGCCAGTTCCAAAGGCGCTTGTGGCACCAGTCGCCCGGCGTCCAGGCGCACACCGACCGACTGGCCACCGGGAGCAAAGCGGTACTGGTAGTCATCCTTGGGCGAATAGAACAAATGGTCGGCGAACCAGGCTTCGTGGGCCACCCACAGCAGCACCGCCAGGATCAACGGCAGCCACCAGGCCACCAGCACACCGGCCACGACCAACACCAGCAAGCCCATCAGCAGCGCAATGCGCTTGTTGCGTCGGTGGCGCTTGAGCAGTTGCTGTTTGCGGCTCATAGGCTGAACACCGGCACTGGCGTGCACCAGCGCTCCTTGTATTCACGGTCGGCACGCCCAAAAGAAAAACGCAGCGGTTTATCCACGGCCCGGGCCTGCTCCCAGGCACTTTGCGTATTGAGGAAACTCAACACACTGCCAGGGCTGAACGCGCGGGTTTCAGGGTCGACCCCGCCGTTGACGTATTCAATGCTGATCCATTCAGGTGATTCGACGCGATACACCAATTGCACGGCAATGGGGGCATCGTTGAGAAACAACACCGAACCGATCAGGAACTCCTTGAGCAATGCCAGCACCTCGGCGAGGCGCTCGGCCCCGGTCGCCGGGAACCCCCAACGACGCTGGAACAGATCGCAGTAGATCGCCGCCAGCTCACTGCTGGAGAACTCACTGACCGCGCGCACCACACCGCCCGCCTCTTCCAGCAGACGCAGCTCGCGGCGCTGGTTGTAGCGAAATTTCTTCGACAGGTCTTCGGGGGTACGGGCCATGGCCAGTTGCTCGGCCTGGGGCTTGAGGGTGCTGACGCGGCCTTCATTCAGCGCCGACAGGTAGCGCCCACGATGGCGCACCGGCACCTGCGCATCGGCAGCAATGGGCAGGATGATCTCGGCATTGCCCAGGTCAAACAGGCCTTTCTTGCCACTGCGCTTGAGCACGTCCTTGGACAGGGCCAGGTCGCGTCCCCAGGTGGCAATCGCCCCCTTGAGCTCGCCGTCCTGCTCCCAGCCCAGGTAGCGCACCGGAATCTGCGCCAGCGTGGCCAAGCGCTCGACGACCTGCGGATGGGTCGCCACGCTGCCACCAAACCGCAGCCAGGCCTGGGCGTAAACCTCGGCCTCGACAGGCGCCCAGCCACGTTCACGCCAAGCCTGGAAGCGGTTCAGCATTTAAACCACAGCGTCATAAGGGTCCACGCCATCCTTGACGACCAGAATATCTTCCATGATCAGGTACTGCAGGTCCGAGCCGAAGAACATGTTCAGTGCGTCGGTCGGCGAGCAGATCATCGCTTCGCCACGACGGTTGAGCGAAGTGTTCAGGGACACGCCGTTACCGGTCAGCACTTCCAGCTCTTTCATCATGTCGTAGTAGCGAGGGTTGTATTCGCGCTTGAGCACCTGGGCGCGGGACGTGCCATCTTCATGCACCACTTCCGGTACGCGGGTCTTCCACTCTTCCGACACTTCAAAGGTGAAGGTCATGAACGGCGCCGGGTGATCGACCTTGATCATCTGCGGGGCCACGGTGTCGAGCATCGACGGGCAGAAAGGCCTCCAGCGCTCGCGGAACTTGATCTGGTGGTTGATGCGGTCAGCCACGCCCGTGGCGCTAGGGCAACCGATGATCGAACGACCGCCCAGGGCGCGCGGGCCAAATTCCATGCGGCCCTGGAACCAGGCCACCGGGTTGCCGTCGACCATGATCCTGGCGATGCGCTTGGGCATGTTTTCGATCCTGCGCCAGTTCGGCTTGCTCTCGTGCTTGGCACAGGCTGCGATCACGTCTTCGTTGCTGTAGGACGGGCCGAGATAGACGTGTTCCATCTTCTCCACCGGTACACCACGGGCGTGGGACACGTAAGCGGCGGCGCCGACAGCGGTGCCGGCATCGCCGGACGCCGGCTGCACGAACAGCTCCTTGACGTCGTCACGGGCAATGATCTTCTGGTTCAGCTTGACGTTCAGCGCACAGCCGCCGGCGAAGGCCAGCTTGCCGGTGTCCTTGAGGATGTCGCCCAGGTAATGGTCGATCATCTGCAAGGCCAGCTTTTCAAACAGCGCCTGCATGCTGGCGGCGTAGTGGATGTACGGCTCGTCGGCGATGTCGCCTTCGCGCTTGGGGCCCAGCCACTCGATCAGTTTTGGCGAGAAGTAGAAGCCCTTGCCCTTCTCTTTGTAACGGCGCAGGCCGATAACGTTGGCGTAGTCGGTGTTGATCACCAGCTCGCCGTTTTCAAACGAGGCCAGCCGCGAGAAATCGTATTTGCTGGCGTCGCCGTACGGCGCCATGCCCATGACCTTGAACTCACCGTCGAGCATCTCGAAACCGAGGAACTCGGTGATCGCGCCGTACAGGCCACCGAGGGAGTCCGGATCGTAGAATTCCTTGATCTTGTGGATCTTGCCGTTCTCGCCGTAGCCGAAGAACGTCGTGGCGTACTCACCCTTGCCGTCGATCCCGAGGATCGCGGTCTTCTCCTGGAAGCCGGAGCAGTGGTAGGCGCTGGAAGCGTGGGCCAGGTGGTGTTCAACCGGCTCGATCTTGATTTTCTTCGGATCGAAGCCCAGTTGCTCCAGGCACCAGACGATCTTGTTGCGGTAGCGCTTGTAGCGACGGTTGCCCATCAGGATCGCGTCGAGGGCGCGATCCGGGGCGTACCAGTAACGCTTGGCGTAGTGCCAGCGCGCCTCGCCGAACAGGCTGATCGGGGCGAACGGGATCGCCACCACGTCAACGTCGGAAGGCTTGATGCCGGCCTGTTCCAGGCAGAACTTCGCCGACTCGTAGGGCATGCGGTTCTTTGCATGTTTGTCGCGTACGAAGCGCTCTTCTTCGGCGGCCGCGATCAGCTTGCCGTCGATATACAGGGCTGCGGAAGGATCATGGCTAAGGGCGCCGGACAGGCCAAGAATCGTCAATGCCACAGGGGTCTAGCCTCTTTTAGTCTGCATGCAGGCGGGTTGCGCCTGAAAAAAGTGTGCTTCCCGCCTGGGCAGGAAACAGCTAAAGGGCGGGATTATAGCGTAAACATGCGGCGGGATGATCTAGGGAATGTGGCGACCGGTTGTCACTGCGCGCTAACGGAAGATCTCGATGCTGCCGTCCTTGGACTGACGGTAGATCGTGTAGGGCAGCAGCAGCGTGTCCAGCACCCCGGAGGCCACGAATTCGATGGCGATGACAGGGACGGCGCCGGGCCCGTGGTCGATCAGGCTTATGTCGTTCAGGCTTTTTTCAGGCTTGGGTTCGCCACTGAGGGTACAAAACCCGTACATCACCCCACTGTAGATACGCGGCACGTTTTCGCAGTGGCTGCGCGAGTCCTTGAGGTTCTGGCTGGTCACGACATCCGGGCGGAAAACGGTATTGATGGTTCCGCAACCGGCCAGCGCCACCCCGGCGGCCAGCCACAAGACTTTCGATGCAATCCTCACGAACCACTCCTTTTAAGCCATCGGCCGTTGTCATTTGGCGAAGCGGGTCACGCTAACATCGACGAACCTGGAGCCCCAGCGTAGTAACACCGATTTGCAACGTAGGCTGATTCCTAAATGATAAAAATCGCCCGACTCACTGAACTCGCGACCTTTTGCGCGTTTACACACCAAGCGCCACGGATTCCGGCCGACTCATGAACCACCTCACTCTCGCTTTCAAAGAGCAGAAACTGCGGAGGGATTAGTTTTTCATCTGCCATGGGATATTCAATCCTAGGTTTCAGGCTCTTCCGGGTTGCCCATCTACGTTCATATTGCCCTCGCGCCCTGCTACAGGGAGCCACCAATCTCGATCCCTTTGGGCAAACGCTGATCGATCAACTGATACAACGCACTGCTCTCGGGCCAATTGCGCATAAACCGCGCACGGTCCTTGGCATACGCCGGGGCGAAGCTGGCGGCAGAGCTGTGCTGACACATCGCGTCCAGGTCGATCAGCGACCAGCGATCGTTATCCCAGAACAGGTTGTGGCCTTTGAAATCGCCATGGCTGATGCGCTCGCGAATCAGCTCGGCGAACAGATGGTCCAGCGCCAGCAGTTCGTTTTCAGGCGCGTCGCCGTGCTCAACATAGGGTGCGAAACGCTCGATGATGTCCGGCCCCGGCAGGTACTCGGTGACCAGATAAGCCCGGCTGCGCAGCCAGAAAAAACGCTTTTCCAATACAGCCAGCGGCGTGGGCGTGGCAATGCCGAGGAACGCCAGGCGATTGCCTTCGCGCCAGGAATGCCAGGCGCGGCTCGGGCGCCAGAAGCGCTTGAGCCAATGGGTGAAGCCTTTGATGTTGTAGCGTTTGATCACCAGCGGTCGGCCGGCCACCTCGACCTTGGCCACACTGGCCGCACCACCGGTCTTGTACAGGTGGCCTTGATCCAGCAATGCGTCAGCCTGTGCCAGCACCGGCAGCATGGCCGGCTCTTCCTCGCGCCGAATCGCACGCAGGCCGAAGGCACCGCGCACCACGCTGAACAGCGTGCATTCACGGCCGACCTTGTTCAAATAGTCCTTCAGGCGCCAGGCGCGGACCTTGCGCACCTGCTTCTCCAGGGCCTCGAGCGGCAACGCGTGCTCACCATTGCCCAGCAGGTAATACACCAGCAGTTCCTCGGTAAACGGCTCGAGGTTTTTCGGCAACTGGGCGAAAAACACCCCGAGGTTCTCCAGCACCCGGTTGCGCGACAGCGGCTTGCCTGCCTCTTCGGCACGAATCCCGGCACCGTCAATCAGATACAGCTTTTCGCCCTGGCGCAGCAGGTTGTCCAGGTGCAGGTCTTCCTGCCATAGCCCTTTGGCGTGCATCCGGGCAATCGCACCCAACGCTTCGGCCAGCACGGCGGTTTGCTCATCCGCCAGCGGCGGCAAGCCTTCGACCGCGTGCCAGGCATCCGCCAGGCTCTCAGCGCCTTCGATAAACTCGAACAACAGCCAGCCGCCCTCGCCTTCCTGCAACCCATCGGCCAGCAGCAGCGGTGTGGTCAAGCCGTGTTCGGCGAGCAGGCGCACGCCGCCGAGTTCACGCTGAAAATGTCGCGCGGCCTTACTGCCTACCAGCAACTTGGCCAGTACCGGACGCCCGCGCCAGACCGCTGCGCCGACGTAGCGCTCGCCCGGCAATACACGCAACAGGCTCAGCAGTTGCAACTGCCCAGGGCCAGCAGCGTCCGCCAGGTCAAGAGTCAGTGGCAGGCCGGGGGTACGCCCGGCTTTTTTCAACTCGGACAAACGCATCAGCGGTTCTCCTTGTGGCTACGCCGCGCGGTCAAGCGCTGGTGCCAGGTGGCGAGCAGCGCGCTGTCCTCAGGCTGTTCGAGGTACGCCGCCAGGAGTTGGCGCACCTGCTCATCCGACCACTGCGGTGCACGGCGCAACAGCGGCTCCAGGTCCTTGACCCGATCCCGCCAGCCGAACAACAGCGGGCGGGTTTTCTCCAGGTCGATCAGCTGCGCGGCGTAACCGTCGCCCGTCGCCTGCAGGAAAATATGCTTGGGATAAAAACAGCCGTGCACCTGGCCAACGCTGTGCAGCCGCCGAGCCAACTGGCCGCTGGCTTGCAGGATGGCGCGGTGCTGGGCATCGCTCAGTGAAGGCCACTGCTCCAGCAATGACTCCAGGTCATTCCAGCCGTCCAGGGCACGGGTCAGCAACATCGCGCGATGCTCGCCATTGACCTTGCGCTGGCCGAAAAACGCTGCCTGCAGGGCCGGGATCCCCAACTGGCGATAGCGGCTGATATTGCGAAATTCGCGGGCAAAACTTGGCTCGCCAAACGGGCGATGCAGGGTGCGCGTCAGGTAGTCGCTCTGGCGCTTGAGGTAATACCCCTGGCCATCGAGCTCCAGGCGAAACACGCTGCTCCAGCCGCCCCGGCTGGTGTTCGGCTCATCCACCGCGTCCAATTGCTTGGCCCACAGGGCGTCGAAAGTCGCGAGGCCGTTGCGCTCAAGTAAAGCGCGGTCGTCGGCCGCCAGGAAATCACTCATTCGCGTCCCTCGAAAAACTTCACCACATGGCGAATTCGCTGTTTATCCGACGCCGTCAGATGCGAGCGTTGGCGGTATTGCATGTAGAAGCGCAGGCGCTGGGTGGCCGACAGGTGATATTTGGCCACCTTATCCAGGCAGGCCAGGTCCTTGGTGATGCGGTACTTGAGCCAGAAACCGCGCCAGAAATCACCGTTGGGACAGTCGATCAAATACAGCGTCTGCTGGTCGTCGATCAGCAGGTTGCGCCACTTCAAGTCGTTATGGGTGAAGCGATGATCATGCATGGTGCGCGTGTATTCGGCGAGCTGGCGACTCACGGCATAGACCCACTTGGGGTCCTTGAGGCGCGCATCGTTGCGCTCGGCCAGCGCCGACAAATCTTCGGTCTTGGGCAACTCGCGGGTGATCATCGCCCCCCGTGCGTAGGCCAGGCCCTTGCGTTCCAGGCCCCAGGCCACCACGTCGGCGGTGGGAATGCCCCACTTGGCGAAGCGCTTGAGGTTCTGCCACTCGGACTTCACCCGTGGCTTGCCCAGGTAGCGCCGCAGGCCCTTGCCGGCCCCGACATAGCGCTTCACGTAATAATTGACCCCACCGCGCTCCACGCGGATCACCTCCGAGAGGGGGTCGCGGGTCAAGCGCTCGCCTTGCAGGGCGAACACTGCTGCAAGGCTTCCGAAATCATCCGCCAGGGCGGCGTAAGCAGGTTCCAGGTTCCAACCCGCCATCAGAGCGCATCCCCGTAGCGTTGTTTGCGTGCATACAGCTTGTCGGCCTTGCGCTGTATCAGGCTCAGGGACGCCGATTGCTCAGCCAGGATCTGGCGCAGCGGCTGGCGGAAGTAACCCTTGAGAAAACGCAGCTTGTCACGCCGCGTCAGGCCAATCTCCAGCGCCGAGTAATACAACGCCGACAGGTCCTTGTCGCGCCAGCGCATCGGCAGATGGGCACGCAGTTGGGCACGGTGCAGGTCGATGACGGAAAGCTTGATGTTGCGCGCGTCAATCGGCTGCGCGGTGTCCAGCAGGAAATGGCAGAGGTAGCAGTCGCGATGGTTCACGCCGCCACGGTGCATGTCGCCGACCATCCGCGCCAGTTCGGCGGTGAGGGCATGACGCAGTGCAGGTGCCGGGGGTTCGGCGACCCAGTTGACGGTCAGGTCTTCCAGGCTGAGGGTCGGTGCCAGTTCTTCGGTGATGATGAACGAATGCTGGTCCGCCGGGTTGCTGCCTTTTTCGCCGAAGGCTACGCCGGTCATGGTCGGTACGCCGAGGGCCTGCAGGCGATGGATGGCGGCCCATTCAAGGCCCGCCCCCAGTACCGGCAACTTGGCGGTGATCAGGTTCTTGAAGATCTCCCCCCAGCCAATGCCACGGTGGATTTTCACGAAATACGGACGGCCGTCGACCTCGGTGCGCAACGTGCGACGGGCCGCCAGCTCGCGAAATACCTGGCCTTGCAGTTTCTCGACTTCGGCGAAGGCGTCACGCCCAGCCCAGAGGGTCTTGAACGGTTCGGCAAGTATCAACTTCATCGTTTTGGCTCCGCCAGAATCACATCCGCCGCGTGCTGCGGCATGCTGTAGAGGTCGGCCGTCTCGGCGAACGCCAACCCGTTGCGACCCCAGGCCATGCGCTGTGCAGAATCGCTGAGCATCTGCGCCAGGTACTGGTTGAGTTGGGCTTGTTCAAACGGCTCATCCAGCACCAGGCCACTGTCGGCTTCGGCGATGTAATGGGCATAACCACACACCGCCGAGACCAGCACCGGCAGCCCGGCCACCAGGGCTTCGAGCAGCACGGTCCCGGTATTTTCGTTGTACGCCGGGTGGATCAACAGGTCGGCGCCCAGCAGGAAGCGCGGAATATCACTGCGCCCCTTGAGGAATTGCACGTTGTCGCCCAAGCCCAGGGTGGCGCTCTGCAATTGGAATACTTTGGGGTCGTCCTGGCCGATTACAAACAGGCGCGTGCGTTTTTTCAGCTCTGCCGGCAGTGCGGCCACGGCCTTGAGGCTGCGGTCGACCCCCTTGGTCTTGAAGCCGGAGCCAATTTGCACCAGCAGCAGTTCGTCATCGGTCAGGTTGAATTCCTTGCGGAACCCTGCGCGGATCTCGGCGGCATTCGGCGGTGCGCGGCGGTCCTGGGCAATGCCCGGTGGCAACAGGTGGAAGCGCTGCAGCGGCGTGTCGTAATGCTTGATGAACAAGGGTTGCTGCACTTCGGAGATCATCAGGATCTCGGTCTTGGCATCCTTGGCAAACACCGCGCGTTCGTACTCGGCAAAGTGGCGGTAGCGACCGAAGCTGCGGTACAGCGAATGGCGCAGGTTTTGTGCCTTGTCTTCAAAGCAGCCATCGGCGGCGTAATACACATCCAGGCCGGGCATCTTGTTGAAACCGATCAGGCGGTCTACCGGGCGCTTGGCCAGGTCGGCTTCCATCCAGGCGCTGAGCTTTTCGTTGCGCCGATGATTGAAGAACGCCTTGACCGGCGCCACCAGCACCTCGAAGCCCGGTGGGATGTCGCCTTCCCAGATCAGCGTGTAGACACGGATCTGGTGGCCGCGCTGCTGGCATTCCAGGGCGATGCGCATGAAATCCCGTTGCAGGCCGCCGAAGGGGAAATATTTGTACAGAACAAAAGCCAGTTGCATCAGTGCAGCTCCTCAGCCAATAACAACGTGCTTAGCCGGGTTGCCACACGCTCAGGGTTCAGGCGCGTGAAGCACAGGGGCGACTCGCGCTTGATGTCGAACCGACGCAGGTCGTCGGCCGTGGGTTGATAGGTGCATTGTTTTTGCAGGCACGGCGCGCACGGGAAATCACTGGCCAGGTGAATCTGGCCTTTGCCATAGGCGCCGGTCAGGCCGGGATTAGTCGGCCCGAACAGGGAAATGGTCGGCACATCCAGCGCGGCCGCCAGGTGACCGAGGCCGGTGTCGACCGCCACACAGGCACGGGCACTGGCCAACACACGGGCGACGCCGGCCAGGTTCAACCTGGGTAGCACTTCGGCGTGTTGCAGGCCCTGGGCCAGGCGTTCGGCCCGCGCCTTTTCGATGGCGTTGCCCCAGGGTAACTTCACGTCCACCCCCAGGCGCCCCATGCGCTCGGCCAGCTCACGCCAGTAGGCTTCGGGCCAGTGCTTGGTGTCCCAGGTGGTGCCGTGCAGCAGCAATACGAAGGGTTTTTTCGGCGGCAGGCCGAGCAGTTTGTCGACGCTCAGGCCGTAGTCGCCCAAGCCCTTGGGCAGGTCGTAACCGAGTGCCACGGCAAACAGCTGGCGCAGGCGTTCCACCGCGTGCTGCCCGCGGGCCACGGCCAGGCGCCGGGAATAGAAGCGCGCCGCAATCGGTTCACGGGCGGAGTTTTTGTCGAAACCGGCCACTGGCGCGCGCACGTAACGGGTCAGCCAGGCGCTTTTGAGCAGGCCCTGGGCATCGATCACCAGGTCGTATTTGGTCGACTGGATGCGCTGTTTGAAGCGTCGCCATTCACCACTCTTGAGGGTCTGCCAGATATTTTTGCGCCAGCGGCGGATCGCCACCGGGATCACTTTGTCGACGGCCGGATGCCAGGTGGGGATTTCGGCGAAGCCTTCTTCCACCACCCAGTCGAATTGAATACCGGGGATCGCCCGCGCAGCGTCGGTCAATGCCGGCAAGGCGTGGATCACGTCGCCCAGGGATGAGGTCTTGATTACCAGTACCCGCAACTCAGTGAACCTCGACCACAGAGCCCTGCAACCGCTGCAAGGCATCGCTCACCGGCTGCGGCAGCAACTGGCGCAGGCAGTTGTAGTGACCGAAACGGCAGGTGCGCTCAAAGCACGGGCTGCAATCCAGACCCAGGCGTACCACTTCGACCTGGTCGGCCAACGGTGGGGTAAAGCCTGGGGACGTAGAACCATACACCGCCACCAGCGGGCGATTCAGCGCCGCCGCCACGTGCATCAACCCGGAGTCGTTGGACACCACGGCATCCGCGCAGGAGAGCAGATCGATGGCCTCGGCCAACGACGTGTCGCCACTGAGGTTCACCGCTTCCTCGCGCAGGCCGGGGATCAGGCGCTGGCGAATATCTTCGCCCACCCCATGGTCGTTTTTCGAACCGAACAGCCACACCTGCCAGCCTTCGCGAATTTTCATCTCGGCGACCTTGGCGTAGTGCTCCGACGGCCAGCGCTTGGACTCGCCAAACTCGGCGCCAGGGCACAGCGCCAGCACCGGACGGTCAAGGGCCAGGCCGAACTTGGCCAGGGCTGCGTCGCGGGTCACCGGGTCGATCCGCAGGCGCGGGCGCGGGTACGGCGTCGGCAACTCGGCGCCGGGCGCGTAGGCCAGGGCCATGAAACGCTCGATCATCAGGGGGTAGCGCGCCTTGTCGAGCTTGCGCACGTCGTTAAGCAGGCCGTAGCGAAACTCGCCGCGCCAGCCGGTACGTTTCGGGATGCCGGCAAAAAACGGCACCAGGGCCGACTTCATCGAGTTGGGCAACAGGATCGCCTGGTCATACTGGCCGGCCAGGGATTTGCCGATACGACGGCGAGTCGCCAACTCGAGGGCACCGTGGCCGAGCGGGAAGCTCAGGGCCTTGCGCACCTCGGGCATGCGCTCGAGGATCGGCCGGCTCCACTCAGGGGCGAGCACATCGATTTGGCAGTCGGGATGACGTTGTTTCAGGCACTGGAACAGTGTCTGTGCCATCACCATGTCACCGACCCAACTGGGCCCAACGATCAGAATATTCATGTAGTTTCCACAAACGATGCGGGGAGGCTTATGCCTCCCCGCCCTAATAGTGTTTCAGCTCAACCCCAGCTCCTGCCAGACTCGCATCACCTGGCGCCGTTCGTCGGCGAACTGATCCCCGGTCACCGTGCCGGCCTCGTTCTGCAAGGCCTGGCGATGCGCGGCGGAACGGTAGGCTTTATACACCTCGCGCAGCAAATGGGCATCGGCGGCAGGCATCAACCCTACCTGCTCCAAGCCCTCCAGAATGCGGATATTGTCGGTGTAGCGCAGCAACGATGGATGTTGCGCAGACCACGCCAAAGCGGCGTATTGCACCATAAATTCAATATCCACGATACCTCCAGCGTCCTGCTTGAGGTCGAACACCACCGTGGGTTCGAAGGCATTGGCGCCGGTACCGGCCACCGTCGACTTGGTCCCCAGGTTGTCACGCATCTTGGCGCGCATCTCGCTGACCTCCTGGCGCAGCTTCACCAGGTCCCGTTCACGCCCCAGCACCTTGGCCCGCACTTGCTCGAAGGCCTGGCCGACATCCGGGCTGCCCACCAGCACCCGCGCACGTATCAGCGCCTGATGCTCCCAGGTCCAGGCTTCGTTCTCCTGATAGCGCGCGAACGCCCCAAGCGAACTCACCAGCAGGCCGGATGCGCCGGACGGTCGCAGGCGCATGTCTACTTCATATAGTTGGCCGGAGTTGGTCTGGGTGGTCAGCAGGTGGATGATCCGCTGGCCCAGGCGCGTAAAGAACTGCGCCCCGTCGATCGGCTTGGCACCGTCGGTTTCGGCCTGCGGGTCGCCGTCGTGGATAAACACCAGGTCCAGATCCGAACCATGCCCCAGTTCGATACCGCCGACTTTCCCATAACCGACAATGATGAACCCAGGATCGCACAGGGTGCCGTCCAGCCGTTGCGGCGAGCCGTGGCGCGCGACGGTCTGGCGCCAGGCCAGGGCCAGCACCTGTTCGAGGATGGCTTCGGCGAGCCAGGTCAGGTAGTCGCTGACTTTCATCAAGGGCAGGCTGCCGGCGATTTCCGAGGCGGCGACGCGCAGGCGGTGGGCCAGCTTGAAGTGGCGCAAGGCTTCCATCTGCTGCTCCAAGTCATCCTCGGGAATGCGCGTGAGGCGCTCGCGCAGCTCGGCGGCGAGTTCGGGCGCCAAGGGCGGCTTGAACAGGCGACCTTCATTGAGCAACTCATCCAATAGCAGCGGAAAGCGCGTGATCTGCTCGGCGATCCACGGGCTGGCGGCGCACAGGGTCAGCAGGCGGCGCAAGGCGTCGGGGTTTTCCGTGAGCAAGACCAGGTAAGCCGAACGCCGCGCGACGGCCTCCACCAGCGGCAGTACACGTTCCAGCACCAGGTCGGGGTTGGCGTGCTCGACAGCCTGGGCCAGCAGGCGCGGGATAAACGCATCCAGGCGCTCGCGACCCAGGCGCTGCATGGCACGCAGTTGCGGACTGCCGCGCAGGCC
This sequence comes from Pseudomonas sp. G11, assembly GCF_029457515.1. Taxonomy (NCBI): domain Bacteria; kingdom Pseudomonadati; phylum Pseudomonadota; class Gammaproteobacteria; order Pseudomonadales; family Pseudomonadaceae; genus Pseudomonas; species Pseudomonas sp. G11. Next base: position 857,623 of record NZ_CP120377.1, on the reverse strand, counting down.
GGCCAAGGCTTTGAGGGCCTTGGGGGCGTCGCTGAAACCGCCTTCGGCGAGCTGGCGGCAGGCGGCATCTTCATCCTGGGACTCTTCCCACAGCGGCAGCCATTCTCCGCCGACGACCAATTCGCTCTCTTCGCCTTCTTCTTCATCCGGGTCGGCAATCACCTGGCGGAAATGCCAATCCACGCGACCACGCCAATACATCAAGCGCGCATGGAAGGTGGCCCAATCGGAAAACCCGAGCATAAAGGCAATGCGCGCCTGGTCTTCGGGGCTGTCCGGAAGCATTTGCGTCTGACGGTCGGCAATCGCCTGGATCGCGTGTTCGGTGTAACGCAGGAATTCATAGCCATTGCGTAACTCGGCGATCACCGCCGGTGGCAGGTAGCCCTGGCCTTCCAGGGTGCCGAGGACCTTGAGCAACGGCCGCTGCTGCAGGCTGAGGTCGCGACCACCGTGGATCAACTGGAACGCCTGGGCAATAAACTCCACTTCACGGATGCCGCCCGAGCCCAGTTTGATGTTTTCGGCCATGCCCTTGCGCCGCACCTCCTGCTGGATCAGCTGCTTCATGGTGCGCAGCGCTTCGATGGCGGAAAAGTCCAGGTAACGGCGATAGACGAACGGACGCAGCATATCCAGCAGTTGCGCGCCGGCCACCTGGTCGCCAGCCACCACCCGCGCCTTGATCATGGCGTAGCGTTCCCAGTCGCGGCCCTGGTCCTGGTAGTACTGCTCCAGCGCATTGAAGCTGAGCACCAAGGCGCCGGCCGAACCGTAGGGGCGCAGGCGCATATCGACGCGAAAGACAAAACCGTCGACGGTCATCGGGTCGAGAGCCTTGATCAATTTTTGACCAAGCCGGATAAAAAATTCCTGGTTATCCAGGGCGCGCTTGACGCCCACCGTCTCACCGCCTTCGGGGTAGGCGAAGATCAGGTCGATATCCGATGACAGGTTCAGCTCCACCGCACCGAGCTTGCCCATGCCGAGGATCACCATTTGCTGGGCCTCACCACTGCGCCGGCCGGTCGGCGTGCCGAACTGCACGCAGTGACGCTGGTACAGCCATTGGTAGGCCTGGTCGATGCTGGCGTCGGCCATGTCGGAAAGGTCGCGGCAGGTTTGCACCAGGTCGGCCTGGCGAGTCAGGTCGCGCCAGATGATGCGCACTTGCTGGCGGGTACGCTGGCGACGCAAGACGCGGCCCAGTTCATCTTCTGTTTCAGCTTGTTGCACCGCACCGGCAATCTGCCCGCACAGCTCGCCCGGCGCAAAGCCGCGGTCCAGTTCGCCCCATGCCACCAGTTCCAGCAACATCAAAGGGTCACGAACACTCTGTTCAATCACAAAGTCACTGGCGGCGCACACCCGGGCGAAGTCGGCCCACCGTTGCGGCGTCCACGCAGAAAGGCCATGATCGTCATCCAGCGCGGCCACTGCGTCACGAAATGACTGCTCGGCCCGGCTGGCAAATGGCAAGAGAATGGCCGGTAGTTCGGCCAGCGTTGGAAGGCTCATGGTCTATCCTTGATCGGCGCGTAAACGGCTTGTTGCTGTGAACGCAGGCAGCGCGCTCGATGGAGGACTGTCGAACAAAAGTTAGAAATAGCTGAAAAAACATTAATTTTGGCAGGCAACATTAAACTTCTACCTTTTCTTGTTCGCAAAAGATCAACAATAACGATTATGCTCACCGATCAGACCGAGCAATCCGCTCAGTCTTGTGTAGTTTTACTACTCGTATATACATTCGAAAGGCTGAAATGGCCGACGATTTGTAGTAAAACTACAGGACGCCGAAGCAACCTTCGGCCATCCAAGAATTTATGTCGTCTGCCCACAAGGCCAGTCGCAAACTTCAGGCAACCGATTCTGGTAGCCTTTCCGCCCTGGAGCAAGCCATGCAAGACCTCGATCCCGTCGAAACCCAGGAATGGCTGGACGCCCTGGAATCGGTTCTCGACAAAGAAGGCGAAGACCGTGCTCACTACCTGATGACCCGTATGGGCGAACTCGCGACCCGCAGCGGCTCGCAACTGCCCTACGCCATCACCACGCCGTACCGCAACACCATCCCCGTTACCCACGAAGCACGCATGCCTGGCGACCTGTTCATGGAACGCCGCATTCGCTCGCTGGTACGTTGGAACGCCATGGCGATGGTAATGCGCACGAACTTGAAAGATTCTGACCTGGGCGGTCACATCTCCAGCTTCGCTTCCAGCGCCACCCTGTATGACATCGGCTTCAACTACTTCTTCCAGGCCCCTACCGAAGAACACGGCGGCGACCTGATCTACTTCCAGGGCCACACCTCGCCAGGCGTCTACGCCCGTGCGTTCATGGAAGGCCGCATCACCGAAGAACACATGAACAACTTCCGCCAGGAAGTAGACGGTAACGGCCTGTCGTCGTACCCGCACCCGTGGCTGATGCCAGATTTCTGGCAGTTCCCGACTGTATCCATGGGCCTGGGCCCGATCCAGGCGATCTACCAGGCACGTTTCATGAAGTACCTGGAAGCCCGTGGCTTCATCCCGGCAGGCAAGCAGAAAGTCTGGTGCTTCCTGGGCGACGGCGAGTGTGACGAGCCGGAATCCCTGGGTGCCATCTCCCTGGCCGGCCGCGAGAAGCTGGACAACCTGATCTTCGTCATCAACTGCAACCTGCAGCGCCTCGACGGCCCGGTTCGCGGCAACGGCAAGATCATCCAGGAACTCGAAGGCGTGTTCCGTGGTGCCCAATGGAACGTGACCAAAGTCATCTGGGGCCGTTTCTGGGACCCACTGCTGGCCAAGGACGTCGACGGCATCCTGCAACGTCGCATGGACGAAGTCATCGACGGCGAGTACCAGAACTACAAGGCCAAAGACGGCGCATTCGTGCGTGAGCACTTCTTCAACACGCCTGAACTCAAGGCGATGGTTGAAGACCTGTCCGACGACGAGATCTGGAAACTCAACCGTGGCGGCCACGACCCGTACAAGGTCTACGCGGCGTACCACGAAGCGGTCAACCACAAGGAACAACCCACCGTCATCCTGGCCAAGACCATCAAGGGTTATGGCACCGGTGCCGGCGAAGCGAAAAACACTGCGCACAACACCAAGAAAGTCGATGTCGACAGCCTGAAGTTGTTCCGCGACCGCTTCGACATTCCCGTCAAAGACGAAGAGCTGGAAAACCTGCCGTTCTTCAAGCCGGAGCCGAACAGCGCCGAAGCCCGCTACCTGAGCGAGCGTCGTGCCGCACTCGGTGGCTTCGTGCCACAGCGCCGCGCCAAGAGCTTCACCATCCCGACACCGCCACTGGATACCCTCAAGGCAATCCTGGACGGCTCGGGCGACCGTGAAATCTCCACCACCATGGCCTTCGTGCGGATCCTCGCGCAGCTGGTCAAGGACAAGGAAATCGGCTCGCGTATCGTGCCGATCATCCCGGACGAAGCCCGTACCTTCGGTATGGAAGGCATGTTCCGTCAGTTGGGCATCTACTCCTCCGTCGGCCAGCTCTACGAGCCAGTCGATAAAGACCAGGTGATGTTCTACAAGGAAGACAAGAAGGGCCAGATCCTCGAAGAAGGCATCAACGAAGCGGGCGCCATGAGCTCCTTCATCGCTGCCGGTACTTCGTACTCCAGCCACAACCAGCCAATGCTGCCGTTCTACATCTTCTACTCGATGTTCGGCTTCCAGCGTATCGGCGACCTGGCCTGGGCTGCCGGCGACAGCCGTACCCGTGGTTTCCTGATCGGCGGTACCGCCGGCCGTACCACGCTGAACGGCGAAGGCCTGCAACACGAAGACGGTCACAGCCACATCCTGGCTGCCACCATCCCGAACTGCCGCACCTTTGATCCAACCTACGGCTATGAGCTGGCGGTGATCATCCAGGACGGCATGAAGAAGATGACCGAAGAGCAGCAGGACGTTTTCTACTACATCACCGTGATGAACGAATCCTACCAGCAGCCAGCCATGCCGGCCGGCGTGGAGGAAGGCATCATCAAGGGCATGTACCTGCTCGAAGAAGACACCAAGGAAGCGGCACACCACGTGCAACTGATGGGCTCCGGCACCATCCTGCGCGAAGTGCGTGAAGCGGCGAAGATCCTGCGTGACGAGTTCAACGTCGGCGCCGACGTATGGAGCGTGACCAGCTTCAACGAACTGCGTCGCGATGGCCTGGCCGTCGAGCGCAACAACCGCCTGCACCCAGGCCAGAAGCCTGCGCAGAGCTATGTCGAAGAGTGCCTGACCGGCCGTAAGGGCCCTGTCATTGCCTCCACCGACTACATGAAGCTGTTTGCTGAACAAATTCGCCAGTGGGTCCCGTCCAAGGAATTCAAAGTCCTGGGCACCGACGGTTTCGGCCGCAGTGACAGCCGCAAGAAGCTGCGTCACTTCTTCGAAGTCGACCGTCATTTCGTGGTGTTGGCAGCCCTGGAAGCCTTGGCTGACCGTGGTGAGATCGAACCTAAGGTGGTGGCTGACGCTATCGTCAAGTTCGGGATCAACCCGGAAAAACGCAACCCACTGGACTGCTGAGGAGACTTTTTGTGAGCGAACTCATTCGCGTACCTGACATCGGCAGCGGTGAAGGTGAAGTAATCGAGCTGTTTGTGAAGGTCGGCGACACCGTCGAAGCCGACCAGAGCATCCTGACCCTGGAATCGGACAAGGCGAGCATGGAAATCCCTGCTCCCAAGGCCGGCGTGGTCAAGAGCCTGAAAGTGAAGCTGGGCGACCGCCTTAAAGAAGGCGACGAACTGCTGGAGCTGGAAATCGAAGGCGCCGCCGATGCGGCCCCTGCGGCAGCGGCTCCTGCTGCCGCTGCTGCACCTGCCCCCGCTGAAAAACCGGCGGCTGCCGAGGCTCCTGCAGCCCCGGCGGCTGCGGCTGCACCTGCCGCCGCCACTGTCCAGGACATTCATGTTCCAGACATCGGCTCGTCGGGCAAGGCCAAGATCATCGAGCTGCTGGTCAAGGTCGGCGACACCGTCGAAGCCGACCAGTCGCTGATCACCCTGGAGTCCGACAAGGCCTCGATGGAAATCCCATCGCCGGCTGCCGGCGTGGTGGAAAGCATCGCGGTCAAGCTGGAAGACGAAGTCGGCACTGGCGACTTCATCCTTAAGCTGAAAGTCCAAGGCGCTGCACCGGCTGCGGCTCCAGCACCCGCTGCCGCCCCGGCCGCCCCGGCCGCCAAGGCTGAAGCCGCTCCGGCCGCCGCCGCCCCTGCACCTGCACCTGCACCTGCTGCAAAAGCCGAGGCCGCTCCGGCCCCGGCGGCTGCCGCACCTGCGCCAAGCGGTGCCAAGGTCCACGCAGGCCCGGCGGTTCGCCAACTGGCGCGTGAATTCGGCGTCGAGCTGAGCGCCGTATCGGCCACCGGCCCACACGGTCGGGTGCTGAAGGAAGACGTGCAGGTCTACGTCAAGGCCATGATGCAGAAAGCCAAGGAAGCTCCGGCTGCCGGCACTGCTACTGGCGGCGCGGGCATTCCACCGATCCCGGTCGTGGACTTCAGCCGCTTCGGCGAGACCGAAGAAGTGCCGATGACCCGCCTGATGCAGATCGGCGCGTCGAGCCTGCACCGCAGCTGGCTGAACATCCCGCACGTGACCCAGTTCGACCAGGCTGACATCACCGACCTCGAAGCTTTCCGCGTTGCGCAGAAAGCCGTGGCCGAGAAGGCTGGTGTAAAACTGACCGTGCTGCCACTGCTGCTCAAGGCCTGCGCGCACCTGCTCAAGGAGCTGCCGGACTTCAACAGTTCGCTGGCCCCAAGCGGCAAGGCGATCATTCGCAAGAAGTACGTGCATATCGGCTTTGCGGTCGACACCCCGGATGGCCTGCTGGTACCGGTCATCAAGAACGTCGACCAGAAGAGCCTGCTGCAACTTGCGGCCGAGGCTGCTGCGCTGGCGGCCAAGGCCCGCGACAAAAAGCTCACCGCCGACGACATGCAAGGCGCTTGCTTCACCATCTCCAGCCTCGGTCACATTGGCGGCACTGGCTTCACGCCAATCGTCAACGCGCCGGAAGTGGCGATCCTGGGCGTGTCCAAGGCCACTATCCAGCCTGTCTGGGATGGTAAAGCGTTCCAGCCGAAGCTGATGCTGCCACTGTCGTTGTCCTACGATCACCGTGTGATCAACGGCGCGGCCGCTGCGCGCTTCACCCAGCGCCTGAGCCAGCTGTTGAACGACATCCGTACCATCTTGCTGTAAGCCTCCACAGGCCTCCCGTTCACCCCGGGAGGCCTGGTTGCACCGTTTTCCGAGCGCCACGCTCGTACCTCAACCCCGCCACTTGGCGGGGCTTTTTTTTGGGCAATTGTTGGACGGGGGAAACAGGGTTGTACACCACCCATCCCCCCGATTGCAGAAATCCTCCACGCAGCCGATAACACACATATAGCACTTAGCCTTCATCCTCTCTTGTCAGCCTGTGCTGCATGATGCAACCTTGCCGCAGGCAACAGTAAAGAGGGCGCGAGCCCGGCGCCGAGTGCGTTTTTTCAAGTGAGCTTCCCCCATGAAAAGCCAACCCGATGTCGCCCGTACGGCGGCCGAGGTAGTGACGCAATTACCGGTGCCTTCGCGCCTCGGTATGCTGCGTTTCGAGCGGCTTAATGAGGCAAGCTGGGCCCTGCTGTACCTGGACCCCAATTGCGAGCGCCAATTCGGCCTGCCGGCGGTGGAGCTGTGCGCCCTGATCGGTTCTCCGTACGCCAGCCTGATGGAGCCACAGGCGCGCTATCAGCTGCATGACGCCATCCAGCAGCAACTGGCCCAGAGCCCCCACTATCTGGTGCGCTACACCTTGCACACCAGCAATGGCCCGCTGAGCGTGCTGGAAATGGGAGAAGCCTACAAACAGCACAATCGTCACCTGCTGCGTGGCTACCTGATGGTGGTCGACGGCCTCTTCAACGCCCCGCCTTCCGATGCCCCGACAACGGACCTGGAAAGCCAGAACAGCCGCCTGCAGATTGCGCTGGAACTCAACCAGCGTGCGCAACAGGAGCAATTGCAACACCTGGAGCGGGTGCGCGCCCAGCAGGAGCTGATCCTGCTGCTGGCCCGCCAGCGCTACACCACGAATAATTCGCTGCAGGAAGCCGCCGAGCTGATCACCCGTAGCGCCTGCGATATCTACCAGATCGGTTGCGCCAGTATCTGGAACCTCGAAGGCCAGCGTCTGGTACCGATCTCGGCTTACCGCCACGCCGATCAGCAGTACCATTTGCCCGAACCGATCGATGCCAGTGGCTTTCCGGACTACCTGGAAGCCCTGCAAACCAGCCGGGCCATCGATGCCACCAATGCCATGCGCGACCCGCGGACCCGGGAGATGGCCGAATCCCTGCGGGCCAAGGATGTGTACGCCATGCTCGACGCGAGCATCCGGGTGGATGGCCAGGTGGTTGGCGTGTTGTGCCTGGAGCAGACCGGCAGCCCGCGGGCCTGGCAGTCCGACGAGATCGCCTTTGCCGGCGAGCTGGCCGACCAGTTCGCCCAGGTCATCAACAACCACAACCGCCGCACCGCCACCAGCGCCTTGCACCTGTTCCAGCGCGCGGTGGAACAAAGCGCCAACGCCTTCCTGCTGGTCAATTGCGATGGCGTGGTGGAGTACGTCAACCCCAGCTTTACCGCGATCACCCAGTACAGCACCGAAGAAGTCCACGGCCACCGCCTGGCACAATTACCGGCGCTGGAGAACCTCAGCGAGCTGCTGTTCGACGCCCCTTCCAGCCTGGCCCAGAGCAACAGCTGGCAGGGCGAGTTCAAGAGCCGACGCAAGAACCTGGAACCCTACTGGGGCCAGTTGTCGATCTCCAAGGTCTACGGCGACAACCGTGAACTGACCCACTACATCGGCATCTACGAAGACATCACCCAGACCAAGCTGGCCCAGCAGCGTATCGAGCGCCTGGCCTATACCGACAACCTGACTAACCTGGGTAACCGTCCGGCGTTTATCCGCAACCTCGACGAGCGCTTTGCCCGCGACAGCGACAGCCCGATCAGCCTGCTGCTGGTGGACATCGACAACTTCAAGCGGATCAACGACAGCCTCGGCCACCAGACTGGCGACAAACTGTTGATCAGCCTGGCCCGTCGCCTGCGTAACAGCCTCAGCGCCGGCGGCAGCCTGGCACGCTTCGCCAGCAACGAGTTTGCGGTACTGCTCGACGACACTGACCTGGAGAGTGGCCAGCAGGTCGCCAGCCAGTTGTTGGCGACCCTCGACAAACCGATGTTCGTCGACAACCAATTAATCAGCGTCACCGGCTCCGTGGGCCTGGCCTGTGCGCCGCTACATGGGCGCGACCCGCAAACCCTGATGCGTAACGCCGGCCTGGCGCTGCACAAGGCCAAGGCCAACGGCAAACACCAGGTGCAGGTGTTTACCGAGGCGCTGAATGCCGAGGCCAGCTACAAGCTGTTCGTGGAAAACAACCTGCGCCGCGCCCTGACCCAGAACGAGCTGGATGTGTTCTACCAGCCCAAGCTGTGCCTGCGCAGCGGTCGCTTGCTGGGCATGGAGGCGTTGTTGCGCTGGAACCACCCGGAAAAGGGCATGATCCGCCCCGACCAGTTCATCAGCGTGGCAGAAGAGACCGGGCTGATCATCCCCATCGGCAAATGGATCGCGCGCCAGGCATGCCGCATGAGCAAACGACTCAGCGCCGCCGGCATGGGCAACTTGCAGGTGGCGATCAACCTGTCGCCCAAACAGTTTTCCGACCCGGACCTGGTGGCCTCGATTGCCGCGATCCTCAAGGAAGAAGAGCTGCCAGCCAACCTGCTGGAACTGGAACTGACCGAAGGCTTGCTGCTGGAAGCCACCGAGGACACGCGCCTGCAACTGGACCAACTGAAAAGCTTCGGCCTGACCCTGGCGATGGACGATTTCGGCACCGGCTACTCGTCGCTCAGCTACTTGAAAAAATTCCCCATCGACATCATTAAGATCGATCGCAGCTTTATCCACGAGATCCCGGACAACCAGGACGACATGGAAATCACCTCGGCCGTGATCGCCATGGCCCACAACCTCAAGCTCAAGGTCGTGGCCGAGGGCATTGAGACCTCCGAACAATTGGCATTCCTGCGTCGGCATCGTTGCGACGTCGGCCAAGGCTACCTGTTCGACCGGCCCATCCCCGGCTCAGAACTGCTCGAGAAGCTTAAACGCTACCCGCGCGGGCCAATCGCCTGACAGCGCGGTAACACTCGGGCACACTGGCGGTCTGAATTTTTACCTAACTCAATCTGACTGAGAGGACTGATCATGGTCTTGCGCTCGGAAATTCTGGTGAACAAAAACGTGCTTCCTACTCAAGAACAAGCTTTGCCTGGCCGTGAAACCCCGATGGCGCTGCCAGAGACGCACTTCGTCAACGGCAACCCACTGCTGGGCCCATTCCTCGACGACGTCGGTTTCGCAATCTTCGGCCTGGGTTGTTTCTGGGGCGCGGAACGCAAGTTCTGGCAGCGCGACGGCGTAGTCAGTACCGTGGTCGGCTACGCCGGCGGCTTCACACCGAACCCGACCTACGAAGAAGTCTGCTCGGGCCTGACCGGCCACAGCGAAGTGGTGCTGGTGGTATACGACCAGGCCAAGGTCAAATACGAAGACCTGCTGAAGATGTTCTGGGAACTGCATAACCCGACCCAGGGCATGCGCCAGGGCAATGACATCGGCAGCCAATACCGCTCGGTGATCTATGCCACTACGCCTGAACAGCTGGCGGCAGCGAAGGCCAGTGCCGAGGCCTATCAGGCCGAACTGACCAAAGCGGGCCTGGGCACTATCACCACGGAAATCGACGAAGCACCGACGGTGTACTTCGCCGAGGCCTATCACCAACAGTATCTGGCGAAGAACCCGCAGGGCTACTGCGGGATTGGCGGTACCGGCGTGACCTGCCCGATCTAAGATCAACATGAATCAAAATGTGGGAGGGGGCTTGCCCCCGATAGCGGAGCGTCAGTCGGTACATCTGTAACTGACATACCACAATCGGGGGCAAGTCCCCTCCCACATTGGTTTAGCGCCAGACGTGGTTACTCGGCAATAAGCCAATCCATCTGCCACCCACCCTGGGTCTGGCCCAGCTTCTTGGACAGCCACGGCAGCAGCTCACGCAACTCCTCCTCCAGGCCCCACGGCGGGTTGGCGATCGCCAGGCCCGAGCCGGTCAGGGTGCTGGGGGTGTCCAGCGGATGCACGAGCAACTCCACACGCAATAACTTCGGTGCACCGGTGCCGGCCAGGTCCTGGTAGAAGCGGCGCAACATGCGCTGGTCCTTTACCGGATACCAGATCGCCGCGACCGTCTGGCGCATGCGGCCCACCGCTTCCTTGAGGGACGCCGCGCAGCGCTGCATCTCATCGAGTTGTTCGAACGGCGGGTCGATCAGCATCAACGCGCGTTTCTCCGGCACCGGCAACAGGGCTCGCGGCACGTGCCAGCCCTCGCCCAAGTGCACCTTGACCCGACGATCACCCTTCATGTTGTCCTTGAGTAACACGCCGTCTTCCGGGTGCTTTTCATTGAGCAGCACACGGTCCTGAGGCCGTGTCAGGCGGCGGGCCAGCTCGGGCGAGCCGGGGTAGTAGCGCAACTGGCCGTCCGGGTTCATCTCGTGCAGTACGCGCATGTAATCGGCGGTCAGCGGCGGCAGGTCGCTCTCGCCCCACAGCCGGGCGATGCCTTCCAGGTACTCACCCGTGCGGTTGGCCTGGTCGCCCTGCAAGTCGTACAGGCCAATGCCGGCATGGGTGTCGAGATAGGCGAACGGCTGCTCCTTGCGCGACATCAGGGCGATGAGGCGGGTCAAGGTCAGGTGTTTGAAGACATCGGCATGGTTGCCGGCGTGAAAGGCGTGACGATAATTCATGGTTGCTCCTGCGCAGGGGGCGAAGTTTACCTTCTACCGGGGCAAAGGTGCAGGGCCGCATGCCAGGCGGTGCTTATGCCGCAAATACAGGACAACCGCTGAAAACAATCTAATCCCTACAGACTGTGCGGGCTTGCCCATGATGTAAGCGACGCGGTATTACCTGCACTGCGCGATGGGGCCATCACCGGCAAGCCAGCGCCCACTCTCCAAGGAGGTCAATAACAATTATGAAAGACGCCACCCTCGCACTGCACCACGGTTTCAAATCGGACCCGACCACCAAGGCCGTTGCCGTACCGATCTACCAGAACGTCGCCTTTGAATTCGATAACGCCCAGCATGGCGCCGACCTGTTCAACCTGGATGTGCCCGGCAACATCTACACGCGGATCATGAACCCGACCAACGATGTACTTGAGCAGCGCATGGCCGCACTGGAAGGCGGCATCGCCGCCCTGGCGGTCTCCGCCGGCAGCGCGGCAATCCACTATGCGATCCAGACCCTGACCCGTGCCGGCGACAATATCGTCACCACCCCGCAACTCTATGGCGGCACCTACACCCTGTTCGCCCACCTGCTACCGAGCTTTGGCGTCGACGTGCGCTTCGCACGCAACGACTCTGCCGAAGCCATCGCCGAGCTGATCGATGACAATACCAGGCTGGTGTACTGCGAAAGCATCGGCAACCCGGCGGGTAATATCATCGACCTCGAAGCCCTGGCCAACGTCGCCCACGCCCGCGGCGTGCCGCTGATGGTGGACAACACCGTGGCCACGCCGATCCTGTGCAAGCCGATCCAGTTCGGCGCCGATATCGTCGTGCACTCAGTGACCAAGTATGTCGGCGGGCATGGCAATTCCCTCGGCGGCGTGATCGTCGACAGTGGCACGTTCCCGTGGACGAAATACCCGGAAAAATTCCCCGGCCTCAACCAGCCCGAGCCGGCTTACCACGGTGTGGTCTACACCGAGAAATTCGGCCCTGCCGCCTTTATCGCCCGCGCGCGCACCGTGCCCCTGCGCAATACCGGCGCGGCGCTCGCCCCCATGAATGCCTTTCTGTTGCTGCAAGGCCTGGAGACCCTCGCCCTGCGTATGGAACGCCACACCGAGAACGCCCTGAAGATCGCACAGTTCCTGCAACACCACGTCGAGGTCGAATGGGTCAGCTATGCCGGGCTGCCGGACCACCCGCACTACGCGCTGGCGCAGAAATACATGCAGGGCAAGCCGTCGGCGATCCTGTCCTTCGGCTTGAAGGGCGGCTACGACGCCGGCGTGCGCTTCTACGATGCGCTGCAAATCTTCAAACGTCTGGTCAATATCGGCGATGCCAAGTCCCTGGCCTGCCATCCAGCCTCCACCACCCATCGACAGATGAACGAACAGGAACAGGCCAAGGCCGGCGTGAAGCCAGAAATGATTCGGTTGTCAGTGGGCATCGAGGCGATCGAAGACCTGATCGATGATTTGCAACAGGCGCTGGCGTCAGCCCGACTCTAAGGCCAGGTAATCGGCCAGTGCCGCCGGGGTTGCGTGCGGCATACGCACGAAATAGGCGACCTTGTGCCTCAAGGTCGCAGCCGCAAAGGCCCCATGCAAATCGGGCCGCTCCTCCTCCAGCCATTGCAGCAGGTTTTCCACCTGGGTGACGCTGGAGTGATCGGCCAGGGCCTGGAGTACTGCCTCCGACATCGCCCACCACGGGCTGCTTTTGGCCGGCCCTGCTCCGCTGCTTGCCAGCGCATGCAGCTCACCGTTGATCCAGTAACGATGAAACACCGGCAACATCGCCTTCGCCTCCGAACCCATCGCTTGCAGCATCGGCAGCAGGTAAGTCCCGTCCCAAAAGCGGAAGAACACTGCTTGCCCATCCGGCATCAGCACTTTGGTCAGGCTGCGCAAATGCGCCACGACGGTCGATAACGGACAGGTGGACACCGCCAACCAGCCCCAATCGCGGCCCTCGCACTCAGCCGCCCAATCCAGAAATGCGCTGTCCACGGCAACCACTGCGGCATGGGGCATCACCGGTTCCCATTGAGCGTATTCGGTTCCAGCCCAGATCGCCTCGGGGGGTTGCTCTCCCGACTCGCGCCAGGCTGCAACGGGGCAATAATCGCTGGCGCTGCCCAACACGGCAAACAATTGCTCCCCTGGCTGCAGGGGGTCACGCTTCAGCCATTCGCGGGGGGCGATCACAGGGCACCGCCATGGGTCGTGGTGCAGACGCCGTTCTTGCATCGCTCACATTCCGCGCAAAATGGTGCGCTGCGCTTGAAATTGAGTACCTGCGCCATGCCCAGCAACACCGGGGGAACCGCAGGCACACTCGCCGGCGCGGCACTGAGTTGAATCGGCGCACTGCTGAAAATCCCCGCCGCCGATACCGTGATCGAATGCCCTCCCGCCTGCAGCGTGATACTTCCCGCTGCGTCCACCGTAACCCGCTGCCCCGCGTTGAACGCCATGTCCTGGCCGGCCTGCAGACGGAAGTCGTGCAACACCTGCTGGCGCCAGTCACGCTCGGCGCGCAGGTAGATTTCCTCGGCACCTTTGCGGTCCTCGATGCACAGCTCGTTGTACCCACCCCCACCGGGGCTGCTCTGGCTGCGAAAGATGCTGCGGGTCTTGTCAGCCGGCAACGTCAGCGGCACGGGCGTCACCGCATTGGGCACGCAGCCCATCACCATCGGCATGTCGACGTCACCATTGACGAACCCGACCAACACCTCCATGCCGACCCGCGGGATCAACATCGAACCATAGCGCTGATGAGCCCAACCACTGGCCACCCGCAGCCAGCAACTGGAGTGTTCGTCGTGCTGCCCGGCGCGGTCCCACGCCATTTGCACCTTGACCCGCCCCAAGGCGTCACAATGAACCTCGCTGCCACCGGGGCCGGTCACCACGGCATTCTGGTAACCGGCGACCAACGTACGAGCCTGCGGCAAAGGTGGACGAAACGTGACATCCCAGGGGGCGGCGACAAAGTCGTTGCGATAGCCCTGGCGAAACTCAGCGCCCGGCACTTGCGTCACCGAGTCCTCCAGCACCTGGGGTTGCAACCCCTCGTGGGTAACGGCCGTCACCAGCCACAAATCATTCCACTCCTCACGGGGGTGACCGGCGAGCCGTAGAAACTGGCCACAGAGCATGGCCGACTGATCGCTGCTGCCATGAGCCAGGCGATGATCACAGCGGTGACGTTCCAAGGCGCGCTGCGCGAGGTACTTGCCATGGGAACGGTCGCTGAAGCGGCCCGGATAGCGCTGCTCTTCAAGGCGCGGGAACTGCTCCCCGGCCACCGCACTTTCCAATGTCACATTCGGCTTGGAAAAGTCGTAGTCGCGCAGGCTGACCGCCGTGGTGCGGGCCTGGACTCTTACGGTAAAGCGCTTGATCGCCGGCGTATCCGCCACCATTCCCGAACCGGGGTGATAGGGCGTGGCCTGCTCGGCCTGGGCAAATACCGTCTGGTCGTCACCAAACACCAGCAAGTGCCTGTCCGGCGAATGCTGGAAGTGATAGTGAATACCCACCTCGGCGCACAAGCGCTGTACGAACGCCAGATCGGTCTCATCAAACTGCACGCAATACTCCCGCTCAGGGTATTTGCCACTCAGGCGAAACTCGAAGGTATCGCCCTGGCACCCCTGCCCTTCCAGCACCAGCGAAATGATCTGCGGCACCGTCTTACCCTGGAAAATACGTTGATGACTGCTGTGTTGCAGGTAAGCCAGCTGCGGCACCAGGCGCAACTGATAGCGGGTCAGGCGCCGGCCGGCGTCGCCTTGGGCGGCGAGATAAACCAGGCCATGGATACCGTGGCCCTGGGGGGCGAATCCCAGAAACGCCTCGCGATGCATCAGGCTTTCCAAGTCAAGGTCCGGCTGCTCACCCACCACTTCAAGATCAAAGCAATAGGGCTGGCTCAGGGTTTCCTGGCCTTTGAAGCTGTAGACCTTGAGATCACTGGCAACCCCATCCAGGGTCAGGGTGAAGGCACTTTGATTGGCAGGAGCGAACATCCGGTGTTTCTCTGCAAAGGGTGGGCGAGCGATTTTGCACCAGCCCCACACCCCACTGGGCACGCTTCAGGCAAATCAGTAAATCCCTACAACTGAGCGTCTGGGTTTTCTTAGAGCCGAACGAATCGCAGGCCAAAAAAAGGCCCGCCATCCGAAGGAGGCGGGCCTTTCTCAACTCAACGAGTGCTCAGCACTCGGCGAATTACTTGTTGAGGTTGTAGTCTTTTTCCGCTGCATCAAAACGCTCGACCATACCGGCAGTCGGTGCGCCCAGCTTGCTGACGATGTAGATCGCCAGGCTGGCAAAGATGAAGCCTGGAATGATTTCGTACAGGCCCAGTAACGCGAAGTGCTTCCACACGATCACCGTAATCGCGCCGACCAGGATACCGGCCAGTGCGCCGTTACGGGTCATGTGTTTCCAGATCACCGAGATCAGCACCACAGGGCCGAATGCCGCACCGAAACCGGCCCAGGCATAACTGACCAGGCCGAGGACACGGTTGTTCGGGTTGGCGGCCATGGCGATGGCGATCAAGGCCACCAGCAGCACCATGGCGCGACCGACCCACACCAGTTCAACCTGGGAGGCGTTCTTGCGCAGGAAAGTCTTGTAGAAGTCTTCGGTCAGGGCGCTGGAGCACACCAGCAACTGGCAGCTCAGGGTACTCATCACCGCCGCCAGGATGGCTGACAGCAGCACACCCGCGATCCAGGGGTTGAACAGCAGCTTGGCCAGCTCGATGAACACACGCTCGTGGTTCTCATTGACCGGGCCGGCCACTTCCGGGTGCGCCGAGAAGTAAGCAATACCGAAGAAGCCTACGGCGACGGTGCCGCCCAGGCACAGGATCATCCAGGTCATGGAGATGCGTCGTGCGTTGGCGATCGACTTCACCGAGTCCGCCGCCATGAAACGCGCGAGGATATGCGGCTGGCCGAAATAACCCAGGCCCCAGCCCATCAGCGAAATGACGCCGATGAAGGTGGTGTTTTTCAGCATGTTGAAGTTGTCGGGGTTCTTCGCTTCGATCGCCAGGAAGGTGGTATCGACGCCACCGGTGGCCAACAGCACGATGATCGGCGTCAGGATCAGCGCGAAGATCATCAGGGTGGCTTGTACGGTGTCGGTCCAGCTCACCGCCAGGAAACCACCGACGAAGGTGTAGGCAATCGTCGCCGCAGCACCCGCCCACAAGGCCGTCTCGTAGGACATCCCAAAGGTGCTTTCGAACAGACGGGCACCGGCCACGATGCCGGAGGCGCAATAGATGGTGAAGAACACCAGGATCACCACCGCGGAGATGATCCGCAGCAGGCCACTCTTGTCTTCGAAACGGCTGGAGAAGTAGTCCGGCAGGGTCAAGGCGTCGCCGTTATGTTCGGTCTGTACCCGCAGGCGACCGGCCACGAACAGCCAGTTGAGGTAGGCACCGACGATCAGGCCGATGGCGATCCAGCTTTCCGACAGGCCGGACATGTAGATTGCGCCCGGCAAGCCCATCAACAACCAGCCACTCATGTCGGAAGCTCCGGCCGACAAGGCCGTCACCACGCTACCGAGGCTGCGGCCGCCCAGGATGTAATCGGAAAGGTTGTTGGTGGAGCGATAGGCCATGAGGCCGATCAGTACCATTGCTGCGATGTAGATCACAAACGTGATCAGGGTGGGATTGCTAACGCTCATTAGAGTGACGCCCTGGCTTTGTTTTTATGTAGCGACGGTCTGTCGGACGGCCACCCGTGGATAGTGGGGTAGACGAACCGGCGTGCCGTGCATTTATGACTGGCGTTTCCCCAGGAAAGCCGCCAGCCGATGAACCGAACCCTGAAGGCGGTTGCACCTTGGGCGCGAATGCTATTCAACAAAGCAAATAAGGTGCAACCAGTTTCTGGGGAATAAGTTGCACCCAGGTGTAAATTCGAGAAAACAGCGCGTTTTTGCTCCTTTTCGGAGCAAGAACAGCCGATCTCAGAAGCAAATGCACCAATACCAAGCCGATTCCGTCGAAGGCCGGTTTTTTTCCGATGAAGCATCGAAAATTTCCTGAACAAAAAGGGTTGCACCCGGTTGCACCTCTTCATGCGCAAAGCTAATCTTGCCGCCAGCTGATGCCACTCGGTAGTGGCACCCATGAGGATAAGAAAATGGCTACGACCACCCTTGGGGTCAAACTCGACGACCCGACCCGCGAGCGCCTGAAGGCCGCCGCGACCTCCATTGATCGCACGCCGCACTGGCTGATCAAGCAGGCGATTTTCAATTACCTGGAGAAACTCGAGGGTGGTGCAACCCTGACCGAGCTCAATGGCTTGAGCAGCAAGGATGCCGATGATGCCGGTGAGGTTCAGGCCGACCACGCCCACCAATGCTTCCTGGAGTTCGCCGAGAGCATCCTGCCGCAATCGGTACTGCGCGCCTCGATCACCGCCGCTTACCGTCGCCCCGAACCAGAAGTGGTGCCGATGCTCATCGAGCAGGCTCGCCTGCCAGTGCAGATGGCCGAAGCCACCAACAAGCTGGCCGCTTCGATTGCCGAAAAACTGCGCAACCAGAAGAGCGCCGGCGGCCGTGCCGGTATTGTCCAGGGCCTGTTGCAGGAATTTTCCCTGTCATCCCAGGAAGGCGTGGCACTGATGTGCCTGGCCGAAGCGCTGCTGCGCATCCCGGACAAAGGCACGCGTGACGCGCTGATCCGCGACAAGATCAGCACCGGCAACTGGCAGCCGCACCTGGGCAACAGCCCGTCGCTGTTCGTCAATGCCGCCACCTGGGGCTTGCTGCTGACCGGGAAACTGGTCGCCACCCACAACGAAGCCGGCCTCACCTCGTCCCTGAGCCGCATCATCGGCAAGAGCGGCGAGCCGATGATCCGCAAGGGCGTCGACATGGCCATGCGCCTGATGGGCGAACAATTCGTCACCGGCGAAACCATCGCCGAAGCCCTGGCCAATGCGAGCAAGTTCGAAGCCAAGGGTTTCCGCTATTCCTATGACATGCTCGGTGAAGCCGCACTGACCGAACACGATGCGCAGAAATACCTCGCGTCGTACGAACAAGCCATTCATTCCATCGGCAAAGCGTCCCATGGTCGCGGGATTTATGAAGGCCCGGGCATCTCCATCAAGTTGTCGGCACTGCACCCGCGCTACAGCCGCGCGCAGTACGAACGCGTGATGGACGAGCTGTACCCGCGCCTGCTGTCCCTGACCCTGCTGGCCAAGCAATACGATATCGGCCTGAACATCGACGCCGAGGAAGCCGACCGCCTGGAGCTGTCCCTGGACCTGCTCGAACGCCTGTGCTTCGAGCCGCAACTGACCGGCTGGAACGGCATCGGTTTCGTGATCCAGGCGTACCAGAAGCGCTGCCCGTATGTGATCGACTACGTCATCGACCTGGCGCGCCGCAGCCGCCATCGCCTGATGATCCGCCTGGTGAAAGGCGCTTACTGGGACAGCGAAATCAAGCGCGCCCAGGTCGAAGGCCTGGAAGGCTACCCGGTATACACACGCAAGGTGTACACCGACGTTTCCTACATTGCCTGTGCACGCAAACTGCTGTCGGTGCCGGAAGCCATCTACCCTCAGTTCGCCACGCACAACGCCCATACGCTGTCGGCCATCTACCATATCGCCGGTCAGAACTATTACCCCGGCCAGTACGAGTTCCAATGCCTGCATGGCATGGGTGAACCCCTGTACGAACAGGTCGTGGGCAAGGTGTCGGAAGGCAAGCTGAACCGTCCGTGCCGCGTCTATGCACCAGTCGGCACCCACGAAACACTGCTGGCCTACCTGGTACGCCGCCTGCTGGAAAACGGCGCCAACACCTCGTTCGTCAACCGTATCGCCGACCAATCGATCTCGATTCAGGAGCTGGTGGCCGATCCAGTGGCCAGCATCGAGCAGATGGCGACGCTGGAAGGCGGCTTCGGCCTGCCGCACCCGCGTATCCCGCTGCCGCGTGACCTGTACGGCAGCGACCGCGCCAACTCGGCCGGTATCGACCTGGCCAACGAACACCGCTTGGCGTCGCTCTCCTGCGCCCTGCTGGCCACTGCGCACAACGACTGGAAAGCCGCGCCGATGCTCGGATGCGCCGCCAGCAATCAAGCAGCGGCAGCGGTATTGAACCCGTCCGACCTGCGCGATGTGGTCGGCCACGTACAGGAAGCCACCGTCGAAGACGTCGATAACGCGATCCAGTGCGCCATCAACGCCGGCCCGATCTGGCAGGCCACCCCGCCCGCCGAGCGCGCCGCGATCCTGGAACGGGCCGCCGACCTGATGGAAGGCGAGATCCAGCCACTGATGGGCCTGCTGGCACGCGAAGCCGGCAAGACCTTCGCCAACGCCATCGCCGAAGTGCGTGAAGCCGTGGACTTCCTGCGCTACTACGCGGTACAGGCGCGCAACGACTTTACCAACGATGCCCATCGCCCGTTGGGCCCGGTGGTCTGCATCAGCCCATGGAACTTCCCATTGGCGATCTTCAGCGGCCAAGTCGCCGCGGCACTGGCCGCCGGTAACCCGGTGCTGGCCAAGCCTGCCGAACAGACCCCACTGGTTGCCGCCCAAGCCGTGCGCATCCTGCTCGAAGCCGGTATCCCGGAAGGCGTGCTGCAACTGCTGCCAGGCCAGGGTGAAAGTGTGGGGGCACGCCTGGTCGGTGATGATCGCGTCAAAGGCGTGATGTTCACCGGTTCCACCGAAGTCGCGCGCCTGCTGCAACGCAGCGTCGCCGGGCGCCTGGATGCCCAGGGTCGTCCGATCCCGCTGATCGCCGAAACCGGCGGCCAGAACGCAATGATCGTCGACTCCTCGGCGCTGACCGAACAAGTGGTCATCGATGTGGTGTCGTCCGCGTTTGATAGCGCCGGCCAACGTTGCTCGGCCCTGCGCGTCCTGTGCCTGCAGGAAGATTCGGCAGACCGCGTGATCGAAATGCTCAAGGGCGCCATGGCGGAATGCCGCCTGGGCAACCCGGAGCGCCTGTCGGTGGATATCGGCCCGGTGATCGACGCCGAAGCCAAGGCCGGCATCGAGAAACATATCCAGGCCATGCGCGACAAAGGCCGCAATGTGTATCAGGTGGCGATTGCCGATGGCGAAGAGATCAAGCGTGGCACCTTCGTGATGCCGACCCTGATCGAGCTGGAAAGCTTCGACGAGCTGCAACGGGAAATCTTCGGCCCGGTACTGCACGTGGTGCGCTACAAGCGCAAAGAAATCGACCAGCTCATCGGCCAGATCAACGCCTCCGGCTACGGTCTGACCCTGGGTGTGCATACCCGCATCGACGAGACCATCGCCAAGGTGATCGACAACGTCAATGCCGGTAACGTCTATGTGAACCGCAACATCGTCGGGGCCGTGGTCGGCGTACAGCCATTCGGCGGCGAAGGCCTGTCGGGGACCGGCCCGAAAGCCGGTGGCCCGTTGTACCTGTATCGCCTGCTGTCGACCCGTCCTACGGATGCCATCGAGCAATCCTTCGTACGCGGCGACAAGCTGACTGCACCCGATGTGCGCCTGCGCGACGCCATGAGCCAACCGCTGAACGCCCTGAAAACCTGGGCCGACAGCAATAAGTTCAGCGAACTGAGCGCCCTGTGCACGCAGTTCGCCGCGCAATCGCAAAGCGGTATCACTCGCCAACTGGCCGGCCCGACCGGCGAGCGCAACAGCTACGCCATCCTGCCTCGCGAGCACGTGTTGTGCCTGGCGGAAGTCGAAGGCGACCTGCTGACCCAGCTCGCGGCGGTCTTGGCCGTTGGCGGTTCAGCGGTATGGCCGGAAACTGACCTGACCAAAGCCGTGTTCACACGCCTGCCGAAGGAGATTCAGGCGAAGATCAAACGCGTGGCGGACTGGACCAAAGACGAAGTGGTGTTCGACGCGGTCCTGCACCACGGCGATTCCGACCAACTGCGTGCGGTGTGCCAGCAAGTGGCCCAGCGTGGCGGGGCGATTGTCGGCGTGCATGGTCTGTCCCAAGGGGAAACGGCAATTGCCCTGGAGCGCCTGGTGATCGAGCGAGCGTTGAGCGTCAACACCGCTGCGGCGGGCGGCAACGCCAGCCTGATGACCATCGGCTAACCCTGACGAAACACGGTCAACATGTGAGAGGGGGCTTGCCCCCGATAGCGGAGTATCAGTCAGTCCATCGGATACTGACACACTGCTATCGGGGCAAGCCCCCTCCCACATTTGATCGCCTTTCAATTCCCCTCCCCGCGTTCTGCCTCTTCATCACCCAAATCAATCTTGCTATCCAGCCTCTATTCGCGCACTTAGACTCCGGCCTACTCCATATAGGTAAGCCGCCATGTCCGAGACGCTCCTCAGTTCCCGCAATCTGGCTTTCGAGCTGTACGAAGTCCTCGACGCCGAGGGCCTGACCCAGCGCGAGCGGTTTGCCGAACACAACCGCGAAACCTTCGACGCCGCGATCAGCACCGCGCGCAGCATCGCGGAAAAGTACTTCGCGCCGCACAACCGCAAAAACGACGAAAACGAACCGCGCTACGAAGACGGCAAGGCAATTCTGATTCCAGAAGTGAAACCCGCCGTGGATGCCTTTCTGGAAGCCGGTTTCCTCAATGCTGCGCGCAGTTTCGAAGCCGGTGGCATGCAGCTACCCACCCTGCTGTCCCAGGCCTGTTTCGCCCACTTCCAAGCCGCCAACGCCGCCTCTACTTCCTACCCGTTCCTGACCATGGGCGCAGCCAACCTGATCGAAAGCTTCGGCACCGAGGAGCAGAAACAACGCTTCCTGCAGCCGATGATCGAGGGCCGCTTCTTCGGCACCATGGCGCTGACCGAACCCCATGCCGGCTCCTCCCTATCAGATATCCGAACCCGCGCGGAGCCTGCGGCCGACGGCAGCTATCGCCTCAAGGGCAACAAGATCTTCATCTCCGGCGGCGACCATCCGCTGTCGGAAAACATTGTGCACATGGTGTTGGCCAAGTTGCCGGACGCACCAGCCGGGGTGAAGGGCATTTCGCTGTTTATCGTGCCCAAATTCCTCGTCAACGACGACGGCAGCCTGGGGGCGCGCAACGATGTGTTGCTGGCCGGGCTGTTCCACAAGATGGGATGGCGCGGCACCACGTCCACAGCGCTGAATTTCGGCGATAACGGCCACTGCGTCGGCTACCTGGTGGGCAAACCCCACCAGGGCCTGAGCTGCATGTTCCAGATGATGAACGAAGCACGTATCGGCGTGGGCATGGGCGCGGTGATGCTCGGCTACGCCGGTTACCTCTACTCGTTGGAGTACGCCCGCGAACGCCCCCAAGGCCGCCTGCCGGACAGCAAGGACCCGACCACTGCACCGGTGTCCATCATCCAGCACGCCGATATCAAGCGCATGTTGCTGACCCAGAAAGCCTACGTCGAAGGCGCCTTCGACCTGGGCCTATATGCCGCTCGGCTGTTCGATGACACCACCACCCTGGCCACCGACATCGAACGCCGGCAAGCCCACGAACTGCTGGACCTGCTCACCCCCATCGTCAAATCCTGGCCTTCGGAGTTCTGCCTGAAGGCCAACGAGCTGGCGATCCAGATCCTCGGCGGCCACGGTTACACCCGTGAATACCCGGTGGAACAGTACTACCGCGACAACCGCCTGAACCCGATCCACGAAGGCACCCACGGCATCCAGTCCCTGGATTTGCTCGGGCGCAAGCTCGCACAGAACGGCGGCGCTGGTCTAAAACAGTTGATTCGGTTGATCGCCGAGACCGGCGCACGCGCGCAGAAATACCCTTCGCTGACCGCCCTGAGGGAACCGCTGGAACACCTGGTGGCCCGCCTGCAAAGCGTCACGATTGGCCTGCTGACCGATCTCGCCCAAGGCAAGGTCAACAGCAGCCTGGCGAACTCGGCGCTGTACCTGAAGGTATTCGGGCACACGGTGATCGGTTGGCGCTGGCTGGAACAGGCGATTCGCGCCGAGGAAGGGTTGGCCAAGGGCAATGCAGCGGATGTCGACTTCTATAAAGGCAAGCTCCAGGCTGCGCGGTATTTCCTGACGTGGGAGGTGCCGGGTTGTCATCACGAATTGCGCCTGCTGGAGAACAGGGATGACACCTGCCTGAACATGCAGGACAAATGGTACTAAGCACCTGTCAAGGTTGACAGGTGTTGATCACACGAGAGGCAGATAGAATCGTATGCCCTGAACGTTGTCTTGCCGTATTCGGGATAAGTGCAGTTTTTTCTGCAGCGCGACTACGCATAGGATCAACATCAATGAAAACGAAAATCATGCTTCAACAAAAAAACATCGGCACATCCAGCTATGTCGGTGATGCGCCGGAAGATGTTTTGATCAGAATCGGTGAGGAGTGGATCGTAGACAAGACCTACGTTTGCACCGAGAAAACATACAAGCTGCTGCCTGACGTGGGCGAGGAGAAAAACCGCTACACCGTCGAAGCCGTATTTTCAGAAAAAGCGACAACAGAGCCCGCCTCGGCGCGCAAAGTCGAAGTGGTCTTTACTGTTAAAAATGATCGCGCGTTCCCGGAAGTACCAGGGACGGAACACAACCCCGAATACGTGTTCTCCATCACCATTGGCGATCGCTTGACCGACAGATCAAACCAAACAGCGTCCGTGCTTCGAAAATACTATCGCCCTATGTCAGGGGGCCGACTGACGATCGGCTATTACCTGGGTTAAGGCTGAACATTCAAAAGCGACGCGCCCATGTTCAGCAGGCATACGCTCCCGGTAGATGGGAGCGTATCGCCGAGTTTGCGGTTAGATACCGCCTGGCATGCAGCCATCGGTTCAACGGCAGTATCAAGGCTGCCCGATCGCCTTCGAAATCACCTCGACCGTGGCGCTGACTTGCTCTTGGTAACGGTCGAGTTCCTGCTGGTGACGCTGCTGCATTTCGATCTGCTCGGCGCACAGGTTCAGCGCGGCCAGCACCAGTAATTTGTCACCGATGAGGGTCGGGTACTTTTTCTTGGTGGTGGCCAGCGAGGCCTTGAGCATCGTCACGGCGTGCATCAGGGTTTGATCTTCCCCGGCCGGTGCCTTGATCGAGTAATCCTCTCCGAGAATCGAAACGACCTTTATCCCTTGGTTCATGCGCTGACAGGCCCTGCGCTCACGCGTTCAACCAGTGCTTGAATGCGCGCGGCGGTGGCACCGTGCTTTTCTTCCTGCTCCATCAGGTTCAGTTGCAGGCTGTCGTTCTCATCCTTGGCGCGGGCCAGTTCGGCCTTGAGGGCCTCGTTGCTGCCCAGCAGGTCTTGATTCTGCTGTACCAGGTCGCTGACCAGTTGTTCCAGTTGGCTGAGGGATGCTTCTAACATTTTGATTTCTCTGGCTTTTTAAAAGGGCGGTGACGATAAAGAAAATTCACCTCGGATGCCAGGGTTATCCCCGGCGCGCAGCCCGATAGTTAAGGGCCGGGCCGCACTTTCGAGCCTTAGTGACTGCATTTACCCCATCTGGTTCCGGAATCGGTGCAACCCCTCGTCAGATGCGACAAAAGCACACGCCCCTTTAGACTTTAGTCGTACGGCCGATATGCGATGCACACCCCGTCTCATGGCCGCATGGATCGCGCTCCTCCCCCAGGACTCCAGCATGTCTCTTCGTAATATGAATATCGCGCCGCGCGCCTTCCTAGGCTTCGCGTTGATTGGTGCACTTATGTTGTTTCTCGGTGTATTCGCCCTGAACCAGATGAGCAAGATCCGTGGCGCCGCGGAAGACATCACCCTGTCCAGCGTGCCGAGCATTCGCGCCCTTGATGAATTCACCCAACTGACCCTGCGCCTGCGGGTGCTGTCATACCGCTTGCTGACCAACCGCGAACCGGATGTGCAGCAAAAAACCCTGGAAGCCTTTGACCTGCGCAACCAGCAGATTCGCACAGCACAGGGTGTCTACGAAAAACTGATCGACAGCAGCGAGGAACGCTCGACCTACGACGAGTACGTACGTTTGCTCAGCCAATACCATCAGATCGAAGAGCGCATGAAGAGCTTGTCGCGCGCCAACCAGATGGAGGAATTGCGCAGCCTGCTCAACACCGAATTGCTGAGCAACTCCGAGCAGGTCAACGCCGTACTCACGCGCCTGCTGGAGATTAATAACAAGATGGCCCTGGCCACCAACCAACAAGCCGAAGACCAGTACAACCTGGCCTTTGACCTGGTGGTGGGCCTGCTGGTGATCGCCACCGCGCTGACGTTGTTGTTCGCCTGGCTGTTGACCCGCAGCATCACCGTGCCGATTTCCCAGGCCCTGGATGCCGCGGAAGAAATCGCCGAAGGCAACCTCACGCGGCCGATCAAGGTCGACGGCAACGACGAGGCCGGTCGCCTGCTGGCGGCGATGACGAAGATGCAGGACAAACTGCGCGACACCTTGCAACGCATCGCCGGCTCGGCCACCCAGTTGGCTTCCGCCGCGGAAGAACTGAACGCGGTCACGGATGAAAGCGCTCGCGGCCTGACCCAGCAAAACAACGAAATCGAACAAGCCGCCACCGCCGTCAACGAGATGACCAGCGCCGTCGAGGAAGTCGCGCGCAATGCGGTGAGCACCTCCGAGGCCTCGCGCAACGCCACCACCTCTGCCGGTGACGGCCGCGACCTGGTACAGGAAACCGTCAGCGCCATCGAGCGCATGAGTGGCGACGTGCAAGCCACTGCCACGCTGATTGGCGAGCTGGCCAATGAGTCCCGTGATATCGGCAAGGTACTCGACGTGATTCGCGGCCTGGCCGACCAGACCAACCTGCTGGCCCTGAACGCGGCGATTGAAGCGGCGCGGGCGGGCGAAGCCGGCCGCGGTTTTGCCGTGGTGGCCGATGAAGTGCGGGCCCTGGCCCATCGCACCCAACAATCCACCAGCGAAATCGAGCGCATGATCGGCAGCATCCAGGCCGGCACCGAGCACGCCGTGGACTCGATGCGTAACAGCACCGAGCGCGCGGAATCGACGCTGAACATCGCCAAAGGCGCAGGTATGTCGTTGGACACCATCAACACGGCGATCATCGAGATCAACGAGCGCAACCTGGTCATCGCCAGCGCGGCGGAAGAACAGGCCCAGGTGGCGCGGGAAGTGGACCGCAACCTGGTGAATATCCGCGACTTGTCGGTGCAATCGGCAACCGGCGCCAGCCAGACCAGTGCGGCGAGCGGTGAGCTGTCGCGCCTGGCGGTGGATTTGAACGGGATGGTCGGGCGCTTCCGCCTCTAACTGATACAACTGGGTCAAGAAGGTGGGAGGGGCTTGCCCCCGATAGCAGTGTGTCAATCAGCACATCTGATTCTGATACAGCGTAATCGGGGGCAAGCCCCCTCCCACATTTGGATCTATATGAATCAGAAAAAGCTTTTTGACAGCGCGGCAATTCAACAGGTTAGAATCGCTGGCACGTAGACTGCATGGTCAGTTTGCGCCCGTCTTATATGCTCATGGAGTACTGCCTTTGAATGCGACGACCATCAACAGCCTGTTCTTGATCGGCGCGTTGCTGGTGGGTGCAAGCATTCTGGTGAGTTCCCTGTCGTCCCGCCTGGGCATCCCGATCCTGGTGATCATCCTGGCCGTGGGCATGGTCGCCGGCGTTGACGGCGGCGGTATCATCTTCGATAACTACCCGACCGCCTACCTGGTGGGCAACCTCGCGTTGGCCGTGATCCTGCTCGACGGCGGCTTGCGCACGCGGGTGGCGAGTTTTCGCGTGGCGCTCTGGCCGGCACTATCGCTGGCCACGGTGGGGGTGTTGATTACCACCGGCCTCACCGGCATGGCCGCCGCCTGGCTGTTCAACCTCAATATCATCCAGGGCCTGCTGATCGGCGCCATCGTCGGCTCCACCGACGCCGCCGCGGTGTTCTCGCTGCTCGGCGGCAAGGGCCTCAACGAACGGGTCACCGCCAGCCTGGAAATCGAATCCGGCAGCAACGACCCGATGGCAGTGTTCCTCACCGTCACCCTGATCGACATGCTTGCCAGCGGCCAGACCGGCCTGCACTGGAGCCTGCTGACCCACCTGATCCGCGAATTCGGCATCGGCGGCCTCATCGGCCTCGGCGGCGGCTGGCTGATGCTGCAAATGGTCAACCGCATCAACCTGGCCACCGGCCTCTATCCGATCCTGGTGATCGCCGGCGGCCTGGTGGTATTCGCCCTGACCAACGCCCTGCACGGCAGCGGCTTCCTCGCGGTGTACCTGTGCGGCCTGGTGATCGGCAACCGCCCGGTGCGCAGCCGCCATGGCATTTTGCATATGCTCGACGGCATGGCCTGGCTGGCCCAGATCGGCATGTTCCTGGTGCTGGGGTTGCTGGTCACGCCCCATGACCTGCTGCCCATCGCCCTGCCGGCCCTGGGCCTGGCACTGTGGATGATCCTGTTTGCGCGGCCATTGTCGGTGATGGTCGGCCTGCTGCCGTTCAAGGCGTTCCACGGCCGCGAAAAAGCCTTTATTGCCTGGGTCGGCCTGCGCGGCGCGGTGCCGATCATCCTGGCGGTGTTCCCGCTGATGGCCGGCCTGCCTCATGCGCAGCTGTACTTCAACCTGGCGTTCTTTATCGTACTGGTCTCGCTGCTGGTACAGGGCACCAGCCTGCCGTGGGTGGCCAAGTTGCTGAAAGTGACCGTACCGCCGGAGCCCGCACCGATTTCCCGGGCGGCCCTGGAAGTCCACGTCACCAGCGAGTGGGAGCTGTTCGTCTACCGCCTCGGCGCAGAGAAATGGTGCATCGGCGCCGCCCTGCGCGAACTGAAAATGCCCGAAGGCACACGGATCGCCGCGCTGTTCCGTGGCCAGCAACTGCTCCACCCGTCGGGTAGTACGGTGTTGGAAGTCGGCGATCTGCTCTGCGTGATCGGCCACGAACACAACCTGCCGGCCCTGGGCAAACTGTTCAGCCAGGCGCCGCAACGCGGCTTGGATCTGCGCTTTTTCGGCGACTTCGTCCTCGAGGGCGACGCCCAGCTGGGCGCGGTTTCCGCCCTGTACGGCCTCAAGCTGGAAGGTATCGACCCGGACATGCCACTGAGCCGCTTCATCACCCAGAAAGTCGGCGGTGCGCCCGTGGTCGGCGACCAGGTGGAGTGGAACAACACCATCTGGACCGTCGCGGTCATGGACGGGAACAAGATTGGCAAAGTCGGCGTCAGATTCCCCGAAGGAAGTCGCCCGGGCCCCGGACTCTTCCTCTAAACTGCGGGGCGACAACGCCCCTGATTCTTCACCTTGCTCGACCGGTCTCTATGCTAACCCTGCGCACTTTTCTCGCCACTGCCCTGCTGGGCCTGACTCTTTGTGTCGGCAGCGTATATGCCGCCGACCCACCCAGCGCCGACGCCATCCAGCAAACCCTGGACAAGCTGCCTGATCGCAAGCTGCCCGACGCCGACATGAAGGC
This sequence comes from Pseudomonas sp. G11, assembly GCF_029457515.1. Lineage (NCBI taxonomy): Bacteria > Pseudomonadati > Pseudomonadota > Gammaproteobacteria > Pseudomonadales > Pseudomonadaceae > Pseudomonas > Pseudomonas sp. G11. The sequence continues at coordinate 829,245 of NZ_CP120377.1, read as the reverse complement.
GCTGCAGTCGATCCTGCAACAGACCCTGACCTATCTGGGTAACAAACAGGATTACGAACAGCGCCTGGCGGACCTCAAGCGCCAGCTGGAAGACGCGCCGCGCCAGACCAGCGAGAACCAGCGCGAACTGACCCGGCTCAAGGCCACCAAGGTCATTCCGGTAGCCCAGCGCTACGCCTCGCTGCCGGTGCCGCAACTGGAGCAATTGCTGGTGCAGCGCACCACCCAGCAAGGCGACCTGCAAAAAGACCTGGCCGAAGCCAACAGCCTGACCATTGCCGCCCAGACCCGCCCCGAGCGCGCCCAGACCGAAATCAGCAACAGCCAGACGCGCATCCAGCAGATCAATTCGACCCTCAAGGCCGGCAAGGACAATGGCAAGACCCTCAGCAGCGACCAGCGCAACCAGTTGAACGCCGAACTCGCCGCCCTGAACGCGTTGATCCCCCTGCGCCGCCAGGAACTGGCCGGCAACAGCCAACTGCAAGACCTGGGCAACAGCCAGCACGACCTGGTAGTCGAAAAGACCGCGCGCCTGGAACAAGAGATCCAGGACCTGCAAACCCTGATCAACCAGAAACGCCTGGCCCAGTCCCAACAGACCGTTACCCAACAATCGATCGAAGCGCAGAAAGCCGGTGGCAGCAGCCTGCTGGCCACGGAAAGCGCGGCCAACCTGAAGCTGTCCGATTACCTGCTCAAAAGCACCGACCGCCTCAACGACCTGACCCAGAAAAACCTGCAGACCAAGCAGCAACTGGACACCGTGACCCAGAGCGACTCGGCGCTGGATGAACAGATCAACGTCCTCAAGGGCAGCCTGCTGCTCTCCAAGATCCTCTACAAGCAAAAACAGGCACTGCCACGCCTCACGGTAGACCGCGACCTGGCGGACGATATCGCCAACATTCGCCTGTATCAGTTCGAAGTCAACCAGCAGCGCGAGCTGATCAGTTCCCCCAGCACCTACGTAGACAACCTGCTGGCCAACCAGCCGCCGGACGATATCACCCCGCAACTGCGCCGCACCCTGCTGGAACTGGCGATCACCCGCAGCGACCTGCTGGAGCGCCTGAGCCGCGAACTGAGCGCACTGCTTAACGAATCGATCACCCTGCAACTGAACCAGAAACAACTGCTCAGCACCGCCACCACCCTGCGTGCGACGTTGGACGAGCAGATGTTCTGGATCCCCAGCAACAAGCCGCTGGACACCGAATGGCTGGAAACCGTACCGGCGCACCTGAGCAAGCAAGTCACCAGCCTGCCTTGGGCCTCCAGCGTCAGCGAACTGTACGATGGCCTGACCCAGCGCCCCCTGCTGTTCCTGCCGCTCCTGCTGTTGATCGGCGCCCTGCTGTGGCGACGTAACGCCCTGTACGCCCGCCTGAAAAAGGTCCACCTGGATATCGGCCACTTCAAGCGCGACAGCCAGTGGCACACACCACAGGCGATCCTGGTGAACATCCTGCTGGCGATGCCGGTGGCCCTGGGCCTGGCGCTGTGCGGCTATGCACTGCAGATCGACGCCCGTGGGCAAAACGCCAACCTCGGCGCGGCACTGTTGCAGATCGCCCAGGCGTGGCTGGTGTTCTACACCGCCTACCGCATCCTGGCGCCGGGCGGCGTGGCCGAGTTGCACTTCCGCTGGGAAAAACCCCAGGTCGAATTCCTGCAAGGCTGGGTGCGCAAGCTCGGGCTGGTGGTTCTGGCCCTGGTGGCCGTGGTGGCGATTGCCGAACATCAACCGGCAGCGCTGGCCGACGACGTGCTGGGCATTGGCGTGGTGCTGTTGTGCTATGCGCTGATGGCCTGGCTACTGGGGCGCCTGCTGTTACACAGCCCGACCCACGAAAAAGCCTCGCTGTTTCGCAAAGCCATGGGCCTGGTGTTTACCGCGCTGCCCATCGCCCTGTTTATCGCCGTGTGCTTCGGCTACTACTACACCGCGCTCAAGCTCAGTGACCGGTTGATCAATACCCTGTACCTGCTGATGCTCTGGCTGGTCATCGAAGCCACCTTCGTACGCGGCCTGGGCGTTGCCGCACGGCGCCTGGCCTACTCCCGCGCCCTGGCCAAGCGCCAAGCAGCCAAGGAAGCCGGCGACGGCGAGGCGGTGATCGAAGAACCGACCCTGGACATCGAACAGGTCAACGAACAATCGATGCGCCTGATCCGCCTGGCCTTGCTCGGCGGCTTCATCGCGGCGCTGTACTGGGTGTGGTCAGACCTGATCTCGGTGTTCTCCTACCTGGACAACGTCACCCTCTACGAATACACCAGCGGCACCGGCGCCAATATCAGCATGGTGCCAATCAGCATCGGCGACCTGCTCGGCGCGCTGATCATCATCGGCATCACCTTCGCCCTGGCGCGCAACCTGCCCGGCTTGCTGGAGGTGCTGGTGCTGTCCAAGCTGGACCTGGCCCAGGGCAGCGCCTACGCCACCACCACGTTGCTGTCGTATGTGATTGCCGGCGTCGGCTTTGTCTCGACCCTGTCCACCCTCGGTGTGAGCTGGGACAAGTTGCAATGGCTGGTCGCCGCGCTGTCGGTGGGCCTGGGCTTCGGCATGCAGGAGATCTTCGCCAACTTTATCTCCGGCATCATGATCCTGTTCGAACGCCCGGTACGGATCGGCGACACCATTACCATCGGCAACCTGTCGGGCACCGTGAGCAAGATCCGCATCCGCGCGACCACCATCACCGACTTCGACCGCAAGGACATCATTGTCCCGAACAAGACCTTCATCACCGGGCAATTGATCAACTGGTCGCTGACCGACACCATCACCCGAGTCACCCTGAAACTGGGAGTGGACTACGGCTCCGACCTGGACCTGGTGAAGGAATTGCTGCTCAAGGCTGCGCGAGAAAACCCACGGGTGCTGAAGGAACCGGAACCCCATGTTTACTTCCTCAACTTCGGCGAAAGCACCCTCGACCATGAATTGCGCATGCACGTGCGCGACCTGGGCGACCGCAACCCGGTGATCGACGAGGTGAACCGCTTTATCAACCGCGAGTTCAAGAACCACCACATCAACATCTCGTTCCGGCAGATGGAGGTCTACCTGAAAAACCTCCACGGCCAGGAGTACAAGCTGGTGCCGGTAGAAGACGAAAACAGGACCATCGTCGGTCCGGTCGAATCCCCGGATACCCCGGAGCCACCACCGGGCAAAGTGGCGGATGCCCCCGAGCCGCCACCCTCCAAGCTCGACTAAACCGCCTATCCCCAGCAGAATGCTCGGACATTCTGCTGGAGATGGCCGGTGAAAGCCCTCGACGAACTGACCTTCGACAACCGCTTCGCACGCCTGGGCGACGCGTTCTCGACCCACGTATTGCCTGAACCCCTCGACGAACCACGCCTGGTCGTGGCGAGCGATGCCGCCATGGCCCTGCTCGACCTCGACCCGACGGTGGCCGAAACCCCGGTATTCGCCGAGCTGTTTGGCGGGCACAAGCTATGGGCCGAGGCGGAACCGCGGGCGATGGTCTACTCCGGGCACCAGTTCGGCTCCTACAACCCACAATTGGGCGATGGCCGTGGGTTGCTGCTGGGCGAGGTGTACAACGCCGTCGGCGAGCATTGGGACCTGCACCTCAAGGGCGCCGGGCAGACGCCTTACTCGCGCATGGGCGACGGCCGCGCCGTGCTGCGCTCTTCGATTCGTGAGTTTCTCGCCTCTGAAGCGCTGCACGCGCTGGGCATTCCCAGCAGCCGCGCACTGTGCGTGATCGGCTCCAGCACCCCGGTGTGGCGTGAGAAGCAGGAACGCGGGGCCATGGTCCTGCGCCTGGCCCGCAGCCATATCCGTTTTGGTCATTTCGAATATTTTTATTACACCAAGAAGCCCGAACAGCAGGCTGAACTGGCCGAACACGTGTTGAACCTGCACTACCCCGAGTGCCGCGAACAGCCCGAACCGTATCTGGCGATGTTCCGCGAAATCGTCGAACGCAATGCAGAACTGATCGCCAAATGGCAGGCGTATGGTTTTTGCCATGGGGTGATGAACACCGACAACATGTCGATCCTCGGCATCACCTTCGACTTCGGGCCGTTTGCGTTTCTGGATGATTTCGACGCGCACTTCATCTGCAACCACTCCGATCACGAAGGACGCTACTCCTTCAGCAACCAGGTGCCGATTGGCCAGTGGAACCTCAGCGCGCTGGCCCAGGCACTCACGCCGTTTATCAGCGTCGATGCCTTGAAGGAAGCCCTGGGCCTGTACCTGCCGTTGTACCAGGCGCACTACCTGGATTTGATGCGTCGTCGTTTGGGGCTGACCACTGCTGAAGACGATGATCAGAAATTGGTGGAGCGCTTGCTCAAGCTGATGCAGAACAGCGGCGTGGACTACACGCTGTTCTTCCGACGGCTGGGGGATGAATCGGCAGCGTTGGCCGTGACGCGGTTGCGCGATGATTTCGTCGATAGAGCCGGGTTTGATGCCTGGGCCGAGCTGTACAAGGCCCGTGTCGAACGGGATGGGGACGGCACCGAAGAACAGCGCCGTGCGCGAATGCACGCGGTGAACCCGCTGTACATCCTGCGCAACTACCTCGCACAAAACGCCATCACCGCCGCCGAGTCAGGCGATTACAGCGAAGTGCGGCGCTTGCACGAGGTGCTTTCCAAGCCATTCGAGGAACAGGCGGGGATGGAACAGTACGCGCAGCGGCCGCCGGATTGGGGCAAGCATTTGGAGATCAGTTGTTCGTCGTGATTCGCGCCATGCTCGCGGTTAGATGAACATATCGACCGGCACCTTGAAATAATCCGCCAGCCAACGAATCTGCCGAACGTTGAGCTGGCGTTTTCCACTGAGGATTTCCGAGACAACCGATTGAGCGCCAACACCTGGCAAATCACTCTGCGTCAAACCATGCTCCCGCATCAGGGACCGCAATACGTCGACACCGCTGGCCTCTGGCACTGGCCAATGCTCCAAGTCATAAGCCTCGACCCAGTCACCGATGATATCGACCACGCCCATCAACGGGTGAGCTTCGTCTTCCCCTACGATATCCAGCAATTCGTCGAGCGCCTCCACCAGCACATCGTAGTCAGCCTCGGTTTTGGGCTTGCGCAACAGGGGCGACACGAATTGCCAATGCTCGGCCACCTGCTCGATCAGCACACTCATTTCCACTCACTCCTTCCAATTACCCTTGTCGTATTCCCGATGGTCCAGCACATGTCGAATATAGAGCCGCTGCATTCGGTAGCGCACAATCGCAATGAGGCGCAGCTTGTTACCACCTACGTTGAAGACGTGTAACGCCCCCACTTTATCCACGGCCGGAAAAATCGATTTCAACGCCGCGAAGTCTTCTGGATTGAGGACTTTGACCTTCCGATACCACGCATCCAAAGCACAGGCTGAATGAGGCCACTTCACTTTGGCATTGCGGATTTGTTTCGCACTGATTACGCGCATGCAACATCCCTATCGCATATTGCTATGGAGGTTAAACCCGAACTGCGACTATCGCAATTTGCTATGGCGCCGAACGGACCAATGGTGCTGTTTCGAACAAGCACTCCCAGCCTAGATAGGCATGCGCCAATCGACATTTGCGAATCTGTTAGCGCATGCGTCGTCGCCCTCGAGCTTGATAAAACGGCTACCTGACTCCAGATAGGGAGCATTGGCCACATCCACGGAGCGCCACCATGTCCGAACCTCTCGTTATCCCCTGCCCCCATTGCAACGGCCTCAACCGCATCCCCGGAGAGCGCCTGGGGGATACGCCCAAATGTGGGCGCTGCAAGCAGCCGGTTCTACTGAGCAAGCCTTTCGAGCTGAAGCAAGGCGACTACGCCAGCCAGATCAAGGGCGATTTACCGTTGCTGGTGGATGTGTGGGCCGATTGGTGTGGGCCGTGTAAATCCTTCGCGCCGGTATTCGAACAGGCGGCCGCGCAGCTGGCGGGCAAGTGCCGGCTGGCCAAGCTGGACAGTGAGGCTAATCAGCAGCTGTCGGCGCAGTTGGGGATTCGTTCGATCCCCAGTTTGATTCTGTTCAAGAACGGCCGCGAAGTGGCGCGCCAGAGCGGCGCCTTTCCGTTACCGCAGTTGATGAGTTGGTTGCGTAGCCAGGGGGTGTAACCCGAATGCCAGTCAGTTAAGTTTTTTTGTAGGAGCGAGCTTGCTCGCGAAAAACGTCAACGATAACGCGTGTTTCCTGAGTGAATGCGGCGTCTGTGAGTTTTTCGCGAGCAAGAACTAGGCGTCCCCCTCGCTCCTACAGAAGGCGATGTACGCTTAACTGACTGGCATTCGGGCTTGCCCGCTCCCACATTGGGTCCGGGTAGCGCTTGAGATCAGGCATTTTCCAGCAGGTTGTGCAGCTCCACGAATTGCAAAGTGAGCTTATGCCGTGGGTCCAGGTGGATCAGCGGCTTGTTCTGCTGGTGCGACTCACGCATGCGCACTGAGCTGGCCAGGTACACCGGCAATACCGGCAAGCCTTCGGCCATCAACTCATCGAGCATCTGCTGCGGCAGGCTCGCCCGGGCCTGGAACTGGTTGACGACGATGCCTTCCACTTCCAGCCCCTCGTTGTGGTCCTCCTTCAACTCTTCGATTTCCGCCAGCAGGCCATACAACGCCTGGCGCGAAAAACTGTCGCAATCGAAGGGGATCAATACACGATCAGCGGCAATCAGCGCCGAAACCGCATAAAAATTCAATGCCGGCGGGGTATCCAGGTAAATCCGGTCGTAATCCTCGCTCAATTCATCCAGCAGCTTTCGCAGCTTGTTGATCTTGTGCTTGGCCTCGAGCTTGGGCTGCAAATCCGCCAACTCTGCGGTGGCCGTGATCACATGCAGGTTGTCGAACGGTGTCTCGTAGATATCCACGCGGTTTTTCTTGGAAAAAGGCCCGGAAGACAGGGTTTGCTTGAAGAATTCGGCAATGCCCATCGGGATATCGTCGCCGGTCAGCCCGGTAAGGTACTGGGTGGAGTTGGCTTGTGCATCGAGGTCCACCAACAGGGTTCGATAGCCTTCACTGGCGCTGACCGCCGCCAGGTTGCAGGCGATACTGGACTTGCCAACGCCGCCTTTCTGATTGAACACCACGCGCCGCATGGAAAAACCTCCGTGTATCAATGAATGTCCGAGTGTAGAGGGCAAAAGCGCCTGTTCGCTACCTCGTTCATCCATGCACGGCTGCATTAACCGCGAGCCATGGCTCATCGCGTACAAACGAATAGGAAGGGTCCGACAATCCAATTCGTCCTGCGGTAAAGGACAATCTGTAAATCTCTCCGCAAATTTTGTAATCAGCCGTGAACAATTCTTTACCAAAGTTTGCTAGAACCCCACAGCACCCGGATAATGCGCGCCATTCGGCTCTTGCTCACCGTCCCGGTAAACTCGGCCAATGGCCGCACATGGAAGCCCGCAGGGGCGGGATAACTTCTCAGTGATCAACTTCAACATCGCCCAATGGCGTGCCTGGGCTCCTGGCCTGGACAGCGCGGACGACTGGTACGCCTGGTGCCGGGCCCCGGTGTTGCTGCCCGCCAGCGAAGCCAGCCCCGACGTATCGTTCTTGCCCGCCATGCAGCGCCGCCGCCTCAGCCGCCTGGCACGCATGGCGTTCAGCGTGGGTTGGCCGCTGGCCGAGGGCCGGCAAGACCTGCCCCTGGTGTTTATTTCGCGTCACGGCGAAACCCCGCGCACCCTCGACATCCTCAGCGACCTGGCCAATGACCAGCCGCTGTCGCCGACCCAGTTCAGCCTGTCGGTACATAACGCAGTGATTGGCCTGTGGTCGATCCTACGCAATGAAACCAGCGAGATGACGGCCCTTGCTGCCGCTGGCGACGGCCTGGAACACGGCCTGCTCGAAGCCGCCGCCCTGCTCAATGAAGGCGCCCCGGCCGTGTTGCTGGTGATTACCGAAGAACAGCCGCCTGAAGCCTATGCCGACTGGATCGCGGACGTGCCGTTCCCCTATGCCCTCGGCCTGCTGCTGACCCCAGGCGACGAGTGGCAACTGGAACTTACCCGCGGCACTGTCCAACCCACTCAAACCCAGTGGCCCCATGCCCTGAACCTGCTGCGCACCCTGCTCACTGAACAGGTCGCCTGCCAACATGCCTGGAAGAACCGCGTATGGAACTGGCAACGCAAGCCCTGACCGACAAACCACGGGACGCCTACTACTGGCGCCTGCTCGCCACCGCCGCCAGCTTCGCGCTGTTCGGAGCAGGCGGCCTATGCCTGCGTTTGCTGGTGTTCCCGTTGCTCGCGTGCCTGCCAGGAAGCGCCGAAAAACACCAACGCCGCGCCCGCCATACCATCAGCAAGCTGTTCTGGTTCTTTATCCGCCTGATGCAACGCGCCGGCGTGCTGACCTACAGCGTCGAAGGTGCGGAAAACCTCGGGCGCCCAGGCCAGATGATCATCGCCAACCACCCGTCGCTGATCGACGTGGTGTTTTTGATCGGCCTGGTGCGCCAGGCCAACTGCGTGGTCAAGCAAAGCCTGTGGCAGAACCCCTTCACCCGTGGGCCGGTGCGCGATGCGGGCTATATCAGCAACGACGGCAGCAGCGAAATGCTCGATGCCGCCGCCGATGCCCTGCGCGGCGGCCAGACCCTGATCATTTTTCCCGAAGGCACCCGCACCACGCCTGGCTCGGCGCCTGCCTTTCATCGCGGCGCCGCCGCCATTGCGCTGCGCGGTGCGACAATCATTACCCCCGTGGTGATCAAGGTCAGCCCCACCACCCTGACCAAGGCCGAACCCTGGTATCGCATCCCAAAACGCCGCGTGCACTTCAGTTTGCAGGTAGGGGCCGATATAGAACCACAGGCGTTTGCCGCACTCGGGCCCGCGCCCCAGGCTTCACGCAAGCTCAACGATTACCTGCATCACTATTTTATTAAGGAGCTCGCCGAAGATGAGCGACCAACACAGCCTTGAGCACGACATAAAGGTGCTGATCATCGAGGCCCTGGGCCTGGAAGACATCAGCGCCGACGACATCGGAAACGATCAAACCCTGTTCGGCGAAGGCCTCGGCCTGGATTCGGTAGACGCCCTGGAATTGGGCCTGGCGATCCAGAAAAAGTACGGCATAAAAATCGATGCCGACGCCAAGGACACCCGCAATCACTTCACCAACGTGGCCAGCCTTGCGGCGTTCGTCACGGCCAGACAGGCAGCTTGAGACCGGACCATGCAAACTCGTGACGATATTTTCAACACCCTGCGCGACGCCTTGGTGGAACTGTTTGAACTGCCCCCGGAACGCGTCACCCTCGACGCCAACCTGTACCAGGACCTGGAAATCGACAGCATCGACGCCGTGGACCTGATCGACCATATCAAGCGCCAGACCGGCAAGAAGATCGCCGCTGAGGAATTCAAGGCAGTACGCACCGTGAACGATGTGGTTGAGGCGGTGTACCGTCTGGTCCAGCCAGCCGCATGAGCCGGTTGATTAGCCTTGGCCTGTTGTTGGCGGGGCTGCTGTACCCTTTTGCCGTGTATTACGGCACCGAGCACTTTGCGCCGTGGCAATTTGGCTTGCTGCTGGGCAGCCTGTGGCTGTTGCGCGCGCTGACCGCTGCACGGCGCCCCGGTAGCCGCTGGATGGCCGTGGCGGTCATCGTGTTTTGCCTGCTGCTGGCCTGGTTCGACAACCCTCGCCTGTTGCGCTGGTACCCGAGCCTGGTCAGTGCATTCATGCTCACGCTGTTCGGCCTGAGCCTGAAATACGGCCCGCCGATGGTCGAGCGCCTGGCCCGCATGAGCGACCCTCAGCTGCCAACCCACGCCGTCGTGTATACGCGCCAGGTCACCGTGGTGTGGAGTGTGTTTTTTCTATGTAATGGCCTGCTCGCCGCCGCCCTCACCCTGTGGGCGCCGCTGAGCTGGTGGACGTTGTACAACGGCCTGATCGCCTACGGGCTGATGGGGCTGTTGTTTGCCGTGGAATGGCTGGTACGACAAAGGGTTCGAGGCCGCGTATGAAAGGGTTGAAACTTGAGCAGTTGCTGCTTGAGCCGCTGCAACAGCGTTTGGTCACCACCGAACCTGCAATGAATCACGCCCAGCTGTGGGAACAATCCCTGCGTCTGGCGGCGGGTTTGCAGGCACATGGCATCAAGCGCGTGGCTGTCCATCTGGAAGATGCCGGCTTATTGGCCGTCGCCTTGCTGGCTGCCTGGCGCGCCGGGGCCAGCGTGCTGCTGCCCGCCGACCTGCAACCGCAAACCCGCCTACGCTGGGCCGATGCCGTCGACGCCTGGTTGATCGCCGCCGATGACCTCGCCGCGCTCGACCAAGCGCCGCTGGACCCGGCGGCACTGGATCTGGACACTTGCCAACTGAGCCTGTGTACCTCCGGTTCCAGCGGCGAACCCAAGCGCATCGACAAGACCCTGCGCCAGCTGGCCAACGAAGTTGAGGCCCTGGAAGCCCTATGGGGTCCAGACCTTGAAGACGCGTGCATCATCGGCAGCGTCGCCACCCAACATATCTACGGTTTGCTGTTCCGGGTGCTATGGCCGTTGTGCGCCGGCCGTCCCTTTGTGCGCCAACAACTGGCCTTCCCCGAGGATTTACAGCGCGCCAGCCGCGAACACGCGCATTTTGCCTGGGTCGCCAGCCCGGCGCTGCTCAAGCGCATGGGCGATAACCTCGACTGGACGGCGCTGAGCCAAGTGTCGCGGGTGTTCTCTTCCGGTGGCGCGCTGCCCATCGAGGCCGCCGGCAGCCTTTACGATCGCCTGCAGCAATGGCCGACAGAAATCCTCGGCAGCTCGGAAACCGGTGGTATTGCCTGGCGCCAAGGCGCACAGCCGTGGCAGCCGTTTGCCGGTGTCGAGCTGAGCCAGGACGCCGACGGCGCCCTGCGCATCGCCTCGCCGTACTTGCCCGCCGGGCACATCGAGCAGACCGCCGACGCCGCCCGCATCCACGCCGATGGCCGCTTCGAACTGCTCGGCCGACTGGACCGCATCGTCAAGCTGGAAGAAAAACGCATCTCCCTGCCCATGCTTGAACACGCGCTGATGGCCCACCCGTGGGTCACCGAAACCCGCCTGGGCGTGGTCCAGGAAAACCGTGCGTCACTCGGCGCGCTGGTGGTGTTGAGCCCCGAGGGCCTGCATGCCCTGCGCAACCAGGGCCGACGCACCGTGACCCAAACCCTGCGCCAGCACCTGAGCCAACACTGCGAAGCCCTGGCCCTGCCTCGGCGCTGGCGCTTGCTGCGCCAGTTGCCACTGAACAGCCAAGGCAAGCTGCCCCAGGCGGATGTCGAAGCACTGCTGCTGGCCCCCCGGCCAAAAGCGCCGGAAGTGCTGGAACACGTCGAAGTCGATGGCGAATGGACCTTGCAACTGAGCGTCCCGCCGGACCTGGCCTATTTCAGCGGCCACTTCCCGGTCACCCCGGTGCTGCCGGGCGTGGTGCAAGTGGAGTGGGCATTCAACCTCGGCCAGCAGTGCCTGGACCTGCCGCCGACCTTCGCCGGCATGGAAGTGCTCAAGTTCCAGCAACTGGTGCGTCCGGGCGACTGTATCGAACTGCACCTGCGCTTCGACCAGGAACGCGGCAAGCTGTATTTCGCCTACCGCAACGGCGTCGCCACCTGCTCCAGCGGCCGGATCCAATTGGAAGCCGCCCATGCATAAGCTTTTGTGGCAAATCGGCTTCCTGTGGCGAGCGGGCCCGCTCGCCACAGGGTGTTTTCCTATCAATGAGGGACACCATGCATAACCCCTGCGCCCTGATCCCGGTCTACAACCACGAAGCCGCCGTGCCGGCCGTGGTCTATAGCCTGCTGAACAGCGGCCTGCCCTGTCTGCTGGTGGACGATGGCAGCAGCCCGGCGTGCGCGGCGGTATTGGCGCAACTGGCGAGCCTCGATAACGTCACCCTGCTGACCCTGCCCAACAACCAGGGCAAAGGCAGTGCGGTCATGGCCGGTTTTCGCGAAGCCGCGCGCCTGGGCTTCACCCACGCCCTGCAAGTGGACGCCGACGGCCAACATGACCTGCGCGAAGTCGAAAGCTTTATCGACACCTCACGCCGGCACCCCACGGCCGTGATCTGTGGCTACCCCGAATACGATGACAGCGTGCCCAAGGCTCGTTTGTATGCGCGCTACCTGACCCATGTGTGGGTATGGATCAATACCCTGTCGCTACAGATTCGCGACTCGATGTGCGGCTTTCGCGTATACCCGCTGGCGCCCACGCTGGCCCTGATGGACTCGGCCTACATCGGCACACACATGGATTTCGACTCCGACATCCTGGTGCGCCTGGCCTGGCGCAACCAGCCGATGCGCTGGCTGCCGACCCAGGTGCATTACCCCGCCGACGGGCTGTCACACTTCCGCCTGTTCCGTGACAACGTGCGCATTTCGGCCATGCACACCCGGTTGTTCTTCGGCATGCTGGTGCGCGCGCCGATGATCCTGTGGCGACGGTGGCAGGCATGAGCGACAGCAGCAAACACTGGGCCGATCGCGAGGAGCGCGGCAGCTACTGGCTGATGAAATTCACCGCCGTCGCCGCCAAGGTGCTTGGCCGACGCCTGCTGAGCCCGCTGTTGTACGGCATCGTGTTGTACTTCTTCCTGTTCGGCCGCACGGCGCGCCAGAGCGCCTGGCAGTACCAGCAGCGCCTGGCTGAGTGGAGCGGTCGGGATGAGCTGCGCCCGAGCCAGCGCAAAGTCTTCGGCCAGTTCATGGCCTTTGCCGACGCCTTGCTCGACAAGCTCGACGTCTGGAACGGCAAGCTGCGCCTGGAGCAGATCGAGATCCACGACCCGGCGCAATTGCGCGGGCAACTGCGTGGCGAACGCGGACAGATGCTGGTGGGTGCGCACCTGGGCAACCTCGAAGTGTGCCGTGCGCTGGCGGAAATCGGCGAACGCGTCACCATGAACGTGCTGGTGCACACCAAGCATGCCGAGCGTTTCAACCGCCTGCTGGGCGAAGCCGGCGCGACCCATTTACGCCTGATCCAGGTCAGCGAGCTGGACCCGGCCACCATGCTGCTGCTCAGCCAGCGCCTGGACGAAGGCGAATGGCTGGCAATTGCCGGCGACCGCGTACCGCTGCATGGCGGGCGCACGGTGCGCGTGGACTTCCTCGGCCATGACGCCGCCTTCCCCCAGGGCCCGTGGCTGCTGGCCGGCCTGCTCAAATGCCCGGTAAACCTGCTGATGTGCCTCAAACACCAGGGCCGCTATCGCCTGACCATCGAGCCCTTCGCGCAATCGATCGAATGGAAGCGCAGCACCCGCGAGCAGGTCATCGCGCAGTGGACCGCGCGCTACGCCGCACGCCTGGGCCAGTTCTGCCTGGAAGCGCCCCAACAATGGTTCAACTTTTATCCCTTCTGGAAGACCGATGACGACGCATCTTGAGCCGGTAACCTTTGGCGAACGCCCTCTGCGCATTGAAGACGTATTGGCCCTGGCCAACCGTCAGGTGCCCACGCACTTGCAGGATGACGCCGCCTATCGCCAGCGCATCGCCAAAGGCGCGCAGTTCCTCGACTCGCTGCTCGACAAGGAAGGCGTGATCTACGGCGTGACCACCGGCTACGGTGACTCCTGCGTGGTGGCGGTGCCATTGCAGCACGTCGAAGCGCTGCCGCGTCACCTGTACACCTTCCACGGTTGCGGCCTGGGCAAGTTGCTCGACGCACAAGCCACCCGTGCCGTGCTGGCGGCGCGTTTGCAGTCGCTGTGCCACGGCGTGTCCGGCGTGCGTGTGGAGCTGCTCGAGCGCCTGCATGCATTCCTGGAACACGATGTACTGCCGCTGATCCCGGAAGAAGGCTCGGTGGGTGCCAGCGGTGATTTGACGCCGCTGTCCTATGTGGCTGCGACCCTGTCCGGCGAACGTGACGTGCTGTTCCGTGGCGAACGCCGCCAGGCCATCGACGTACACCGCGAATTGGGCTGGCAGCCGCTGGTGCTACGCCCCAAGGAAGCCCTGGCGCTGATGAACGGCACTGCGGTGATGACTGGCCTCGCCTGCCTGGCGTTCGCCCGCGCCGATTACCTGCTGCAACTGGCCACGCGCATTACCGCGCTGAACGTGGTGGCGCTGCAAGGCAACCCGGAGCACTTCGACGAGCGCCTGTTCGCCGCCAAGCCGCACCCTGGGCAGATGCAAGTTGCGGCCTGGCTGCGCAAGGACCTGGCGATTGATGCGCCGACAGCCCCTTTGCACCGCTTGCAGGATCGTTATTCACTGCGTTGCGCGCCCCATGTGCTCGGCGTGCTGGCCGACAGCCTGAACTGGCTGCGTTCGTTTATCGAGATTGAGCTCAACAGCGCCAACGACAACCCGATCATCGACGCCGAAGAAGAGCGCGTGCTGCACGGCGGGCATTTCTACGGCGGGCATATCGCGTTCGCCATGGACAGCCTCAAGACCCTGGTGGCCAACGTCGCTGATCTGTTGGACCGGCAACTCGCGCTGCTGGTGGACGTGCGTTACAACCATGGCCTGCCGAGCAACCTGTCCGGCGCGCCGGCGGACCGCGCGATGATCAACCACGGGTTCAAGGCCGTGCAGATCGGTACCAGCGCCTGGACCGCCGAAGCGCTGAAAAATACCATGCCGGCCAGCGTGTTCTCGCGCTCCACCGAATGCCATAACCAGGACAAGGTGAGCATGGGCACCATTGCCGCCCGCGACGCGATCCGCGTGCTGGAGCTGACCGAACAGGTGGCCGCCGCCACCTTGCTCGCGGCCAACCAGGGTGTGTGGCTGCGCGCCCAGGCCGAGGATGCACGCCCACTGCCACCGGCATTGGCCGCCATGCACGAGGAACTGGCCAAGGACTTCCCGCCGGTCATCGAAGACCGTGCCCTGGAAGGCGAACTGCGCCTGTGCCTGCAACGCATCGCCGAGCAACACTGGGGGCTGCATGCGTAGCCCTGGCGTACTGCACAGCGACACCGAAATCCTCGTGCCGTTTTTCGACGTCGACACCATGAACGTGGTGTGGCACGGGCATTACGTGAAGTACCTGGAAGTGGCGCGCTGCGCGTTGCTGGACAAGATCGGCCATAACTACGCGGCGATGCTCGAAGCCGGCTACGCCTGGCCGGTGATCGACATGCAACTGCGCTATGTGCGCGGTGCGGTGTTCGGCCAGACGATCAACGTGCGCGCCAGCCTGGTGGAGTGGGAGAACCGTTTAAAGGTCAATTACCTGATCACCGATCTGGCCAGCGGCGAGCGTTTGACCCGCGCCAGTACCGTGCAAGTGGCGGTGGAAATTGCCAGCCGCGAGATGCAGTTGGCCTCGCCCAAAGTCTTCACCGACGCCGTCGAAAGGGCCCTGAAATGCTGACCCCGTTCTCTGTAGGAGCGAGCTTGCTCGCGAAGATCGTCAACGATAACGCGGGTTTCCTGATCCCCCGCGGCGCTCTCGGGTTTTTCGCGAGCAAGCTCGCTCCTACAGTGTTGGTGTTGTTTGGTTTTTCGGGGGCGGCACACGCCTTCGACCTGCAACAACTCAGCGACCAGTTGGCCAAACCCTCAGTGATCCACGGCAGCTTCATCCAGGAAAAACACCTGCGTGCACTGCCGCAACCGTTGGTCAGCAAAGGCACCTTTGTGCTGGCCAAGGACCACGGCCTGCTCTGGCTGCTGAAAACCCCGTTGCAGCAGGATTACCGCATCAGCCCACAAGGCATTGCCCGCCGCGACGCCAATGGCTGGCAAACCCTGCCGAACAAGAGCGCCGGGGCCGAGCAGAACCGTCTGTTCCTCGCCGTGCTCCAGGGCGACAGCAGCGGTTTGCAACGCGATTTCGAACTGCAACTGCAAGGTGAGGCCACGCAGTGGAAGCTGACGCTGATCCCGCGTTCGCTGCTGCTCAAACAAGTGTTCACCCAGATCAATATCGACGGCGGCGAACTGGTGCATACCATCGAACTGCTGGAAACCCAGGGCGACAGCACCGTATTGCGCATGCAAGACAGCACGGCGAGCCAACCCTTGAGCGACGCGGAGCAACACGACTTTGCCCAGTGAGCGCCAGTTACCGCGCCTGTTCCTGATCCTGCTGGTGGCCGTGCTGGCCCTGGCCGGCTGGCAGTGGCGCCACGGTGCACCGCTGTCGGCCAACCTGATGGAACTGGTGCCGGGCGGCGCGCCGGACGCCCTGGAGCAGCAAGCCGAACAGCGCATGCAGGAGCCGTTGAATCGCGAGATGCTGGTGCTGGTCGGGCATGCCGATCGCCAGCAGGCGGTGGCCGTGGCCCAACAATTGGGCGAGCGCTGGCAGGCCAGCGGGTTGTTCGAGAAGGTGCAATGGAACCTGCAAGCCGACTTGCCGGCACTGCGTGAGCAATTGCTGCGCGGGCGCTTGGCGATGCTGTCGGGCAAAGACCGCGAGCAACTGATCGACCATCCCGACGCGTTCATCCAGCAGCGTGTGCAATCACTGTTCGACCCCTTCACCGGGTTCAGCCTGGTGCCGAGCCAGGATGACTGGCTGGGCCTCACCGGGCGCATCCAGAACAGCCAGCCGCAACAAGGCGCGGTGCAGCTGGATATCGGCAGCGGTGCGCTGATCGCCGAGGCCGACGGCAAGAGCTGGGTGCTGCTGCGCGCGCGTACCACCGGCAATGCCTTCGATATGAAACTGCCGTTGCAAGTGGCGGATTTGCTCCAGGCCAGCCGCACGCAGGCCAGTGAACAAGGCGCGCAGTTGCTCGCCGCCAGCGGCCTGCTCTACGCCGCCAACGGGCAGCAGCAGGCCAGCCGGGAAATCACCTGGGTCGGCGGCGGCGCGACCGTTGGCATCCTGTTGCTGCTGTTGCTTGCGTTCCGCCGCTGGCGCGTGTTGCTGGCGTTTGTGCCGGTGCTGGTGGGCATGCTGTTTGGCGCGGTGGCCTGTGTGGCGCTGTTTGGCCATATGCACGTGATGACCCTGGTACTCGGCTCCAGCTTGATCGGCGTGGCCGTGGATTACCCGCTGCACTACCTGTCCAAAAGCTGGAGCATGCAGCCGTGGCGCAGCTGGCCGGCATTACGCCTGACCCTGCCGGGGCTGACCCTGAGCCTGGCCACCAGTTGCATCGGTTACCTGGCGCTGGCCTGGACGCCCTTCCCGGCCTTGACGCAAATCGCGGTGTTCTCCGCGGCGGGGCTGGTCGGCGCCTATCTGTCGGCCGTCTGCCTGTTGCCGGCGTTGCTCAGGGGCGTGGAACTGCGCCCGGCGCAATGGCCGCTGCGCATCGCCGAGGGCCTGTGGCGCATGCGCGCCTCGCTGGTCAAGCGCGTGCCGAGCGCGGTGCTGCTGGTGTGGGTACTGCTGTTCTGCGCCGCTGGCCTGTGGCAGTTGAACAGCAAAAACGATATTCGCCAGTGGATCGGCGCACCGCCGCAATTGCTGCAAGAGGCCCAGGCCGTGGCGCGTATTACCGGGTTCCAGCCCACCAGCCAGTTCTTCCTGGTGCGCGCGGACAATCAGCAACAGTTACTGGAACGCCAAGCCGCCCTGGGCCAGCGCCTGGAGCAGTTGGTGAATATGGACAAGCTCCAGGGCTACCTGGCGCTGAACCAGTTGGTCAACCTGCCGGCCGAGCAACAACGGCTGCGCGAGGCATTGAATAAACTGCCGGAACATTGGCAACCGCTGCTGGACCTCGGTGTGCCGGCCAGCGCGCTGCAAGCCGAAGTCGCGCAGTTGCAGGCGCTGCCCACCGAAGACATCGACGCTGCGCTGGTCGGGCCCCTGGCTGAACCCTGGCGCACGCTGTGGCTGGGCCCGGTGGACGGCGGCGTGGCGGCCATGGTCAGCCTGCAAGGTTTGAACAACCCGGCACTGCTGCAGGTGCAGGCCGTGGATTTGCCCGGCGTGCAACTGGTCGATCGCCTGGGTGACTTGAATCGCGTTTTCGCCGCGACCCAGATCAGCGCGGCTGAATTGAAGTTGATGTCGTGCGGGCTGATCGTGCTACTGCTGGTCCTGCCGTTCGGCTTGGGCGGTGCATTGCGTATCGTTGCCCTGCCGTTGCTGGCGGCGCTGTGCAGCCTGGCCAGCCTGGGTTGGCTGGGCCAGCCACTGACGCTGTTCAGCCTGTTCGGCCTGCTGCTGGTCACGGCCATCAGTGTCGACTACGCGATCCTGATGCGTGAACAGATCGGCGGGCCCGCGGTCAGCCTTTTAGGAACACTGCTGGCGGCACTGACAACCTGGTTGTCGTTCGGCCTGCTGGCGGTGTCGAGCACGCCGGCAGTGAGTAATTTCGGTCTATCGGTCAGCCTGGGCCTGGCGTTCAGCTTTATGCTGGCGCCCTGGGCCGGCCAACAGAAGCACGCCTTATGAATGTGATTATCGCCAATGTGGCAAGGAGCCCTCGTGCCCATAGTTGAAATGGAACGTCGCCAGGTGGTGGTGATCGGTGCCGGCCCATCCGGTGCCATCGCCGCGACGCTGCTAAAGCGCCAGGGGCATGATGTCTTGATTATCGAGCGCCAGCATTTCCCGCGCTTCTCGATTGGCGAAAGCCTGTTGTCCCACTGCATCGACTTTATCGAAGAAGCCGGGATGCTCGACGCTGTGCAGGCGGCGGGTTTCCAGGTGAAAACCGGTGCCGCGTTTGCCTGGGGCGAGCGCTACAGCGCGTTCGATTTTGGCGATACCTTCAGCCAGGGCAAGCCGACCACCTTCCAGGTGCAGCGCGGCGAGTTCGATAAGCTGCTGGCAGACCAGGCGGCGTTGCAAGGGGTGGACATCCGCTACGGCCAAACCATCGTCGGCGTGGATTTTTCCGGCGAGTGTCGCTACCTGCATGTGCGCCGCGAGAATGGCAGCGAGTACCACGTCAAAGCCAAGTTCGTGCTCGATGCCAGCGGCTACGGCCGCGTGCTGCCGCGCCTGCTGGACCTGGAAGCGCCGTCGAACTTCCCACTGCGCCAGGCGGTGTTCACCCATGTCGAAGACCGCATCGAACACCCAGGCTTTGACCGCACCAAGATCCTCGTGACCACCCACCCGACCCAGCGCGATATCTGGTTCTGGACCATCCCGTTCAGCAACGGCCGCTGCTCGGTGGGCGTGGTCGCGGCCAAGGCGCATTTCGACGGCCGCGACAGTGACCTCGATGCCTGCCTGCGCGGTTTTATCGACGAGACGCCAAGCCTGTCCGGCGTGCTGCAAAATGCGGTATGGGATACACCTGCGCGGACCATCGGCGGTTATTCGGCCAACGTCAAAACCCTGCATGGCCCGGGCTTTGCGCTGCTGGGCAACGCTGCGGAATTCCTCGACCCGGTGTTCTCGTCCGGCGTGACCATCGCCATGCGTTCGGCGAGCATGGCGGCCGGTGTGCTGCACCGCCAGCTCAAGGGGGAGACGGTGGATTGGCAAACTGAGTTTGCCGAGCCGCTCAAGCGCGGTGTCGACACCTTCCGTTGCTACGTCGAAGGTTGGTACGCCGGGACCTTCCAGGATGTGATTTTCCATGCGGGCAGCTCGCCAGAGATTCGCCGGATGATCAGCTCGATCCTCGCCGGTTATGCCTGGGATGAGCGCAACCCATTCGTCAGCGAACCCAAGCGGCGGCTGCGGATGTTGTCGGAGATTTGTGCGGGGGATGCCGCGTGAGCAGTCAGTACTTAAGTAAGCACTACGTCGAAGAAACCAGGTTCGGCTTCTGGTTCCTGCGCAGCCACACCTGGCAGCATCATGTGTTGCGCGTGGCCATCAACGACCTGCGCAGCCTGTTCAGCGAGCCGTTGCCCGTCGCGCCGGTATTGCTCGACGCCGGTTGCGGCCAGGGGAAATCCTTCAAGCTGTTGCAGCAGGTGTTCGCGCCCTCGCGCCTGATCGGCCTGGACGCCGACCCCCACAGCCTGGAACGGAGCCGTGAAGAAGCCACGCGCCAGGGCCTGGCCGTCGAGTTGATCGGCAGCGACTGCGCCACCCTCGATGTGGCGGATGCCAGCGTCGACATCCTGTTCTGCCACCAGACCTTCCATCATCTGGTCGAGCAGCATCGCGCGCTGAACGAGTTCTACCGGGTCCTCAAGCCCGGTGGCTACCTGCTGTTTGCCGAGTCCACCGAAGCCTATATCGACACCTGGGTCATTCGCTGGCTGTTCCGCCACCCGATGCACGTGCAAAAAAGCGCCGAGCAGTACCTGGAGATGCTCCGCGAGCAGGGCTTTGAATTCGACGCACGGAATGTCTCTTACCCGTACTTGTGGTGGAGCCGTGCCCGCGATTTCGGCCTGCTCGAGCGCTGGGGCCTGCGCAAGGCGCCCCCGGTGGGCCAGCGGGAAGAAACCCTGGTCAACTGCGTGGCGCGCAAACCCTTGGCGAGCGTCGCGGCATGATGCGCCTGTTGTTGATCGGTTGCCTGTTGCTGCTGAGCGCCTGCGCCAGCCAGCCACCGCTGCCGGAGAAAACCCCGACCCTGGCGTTGCCGCTGCAATTGCATGTGCAGCGCATGGAACGTGGCCAGAGCCAGGATTGGCTGTTGGTGATCCAACGCGAGGGCAACGCCATCCGCTGGTCGATGATGGACCCGCTGGGCATCCCCCTGGCCCGGCAGAAACTCATCGATGGCCAGTGGCAGGCCGACGGCTTGCTGCCGCCCAACCCCCAGGCGCGCGAGCTGTTTGCCGCGTTGCTGTTTGCCTTGGCTTCGGCGGATGACGTGCGCAGCCTTTACCCCAACGCCCAGGCGATGGACCTGACACGCACGCTTCCGGGCCATTGGCAAATCGTCTATCAGTCTTCAGAAGTGTTCAGTGTGAACATCAGCGGGCAGCCGTTGAGTTATCGCATCACACCGCTTGGGGCCGCCCGATGACCGCCTACCTCAATGCCCTCGGCGTGATCTGCGCCCTCGGGCGCGGCCAGGACGCAGTCAGCCGCAGCCTGTTTGCCGGCGACTGCACAGGGATGCGCGCCGAAAGCGGCTGGGTGCCGGAACGAGTGTTGCCGGTGGGCAGCGTACCCGGCGAATTGGCGAGCATCCCTGCGCAACTGGGCCGGCAGAACAGCCGCAATAACCAACTGTTGCTGGAAGCCGCGTTGCAGATCGAAGCGGATATCCGCCAGGCGATCCTGACCTACGGCGCCTCACGGGTCGGCATCGTGCTGGGCACCAGCACCTCGGGCATTGACGAGGCCAGCCGCAGCATCGCCCATTACCTGCGCGACAAGCACTTCCCCAGGGACTACGACTACCAGCAACAGGAACTCAGCGCCCCGGCGAACTTCCTCGCCGACTGGCTGCAACTGAGCGGCCCGGCCTACGTGATCTCCACCGCCTGCACCTCCAGCGCACGCGCGCTGATGAGTGCCCGGCGCCTGTTGGATCTGGGCGTGTGCGACGCGGTGATCTGCGGCGGCGTCGACAGCCTGTGCAAGTTGACGCTTAACGGCTTTACGGCGCTGGAGGCGGTATCCAACGAACGTTGCAACCCCTTTTCAGTGAACCGCAACGGCATCAATATCGGCGAAGCGGCGGTGCTGTTCCTGATGAGTCGCGAGACCGCCCCGATCGCCCTGTTGGGCAGCGGCGCCAGTTGCGATGCGCACCATATTTCTGCGCCGGAGCCGACGGGCAAAGGCGCGTTGCAGGCGATGCGCAAGGCGCTGGCCAGTGCCGGGTTGCAGCCCGAGCAGATCGGTTACCTGAACCTGCACGGCACCGCCACCCAACACAACGACGCCATGGAAAGCCTGGCCGTCGCCAGCCTGTTCCCTGCCGGGGTGGCCTGCTCCTCGACCAAACCCATGAGCGGCCACACCCTGGGCGCCGCCGGCGCACTGGAAGCGGCGTTCTGCTGGCTGAGCCTGGCCCATGGCCGGGTGCCGCCGCACGTGTGGGACGGCCAGGCCGACCCGACGCTGCCGGCCTTGCACTGGGCGCAGGCCGGTGACGCCTTGGAAAAACGCTGCCTGATGAGCAACTCGTTTGCTTTCGGCGGTAATAACGTCAGCCTGATTATCGCAGAGGCCCCATGATCGATTGGCCACTCGCCGAACTGCTGCCCCATGCGGGCGACATGATCCTGATCGACCAGGTGCTGTCGTTCGATGAAGAGCAGATACACACCCGCGCCACCGTCAAGCCCGGCGGCCTGTTCAATCGCCCCGACGGCAGCCTGCCGGCCTGGGTCGGCATCGAATTGATGGCGCAGAGTGTCGCCGCCTATGCCGGCTGTCGCGCCCGCCAAAAAGGCCAGGCCGTGGAACTGGGTTTCCTGTTGGGCACACGCAAGTTCGAGTGCAACGTGGCGCATTTCCCGGCAGGCGCCGAGTTACGCATCCACGGCCTGCGCTCCCTGGAAGACGACAACGGCATGGGTGTGTTCGAATGCCACCTCACCGGTGACGGTATCCAGGCCACCGCGCGCCTGAACGTATTTCGACCGCCCCAGGCGGCCAACTATTTAGAAGAATCGAAGGACGAAACGCCATGACTGAATCCGTACTGGTCACCGGCTCCAGCCGTGGTATCGGCCGCGCCATTGCCCTGCGCCTGGCCCAGGCCGGCCATGACATCGTGCTGCATTGCCGCAGTGGTCGCGCTGAAGCCGACGCGGTGCAGGTCGAGATCGAAGCCCTGGGCCGCAAGGCGCGGGTGCTGCAATTCGACGTGGCGGACCGCGCGGCGTGCAAGGCCATCCTTGAGGCAGATGTGGAGCAACAGGGTGCCTACTACGGCGTGGTGCTCAACGCCGGCCTGACCCGTGACGGTGCGTTCCCGGCCTTGTCCGATGAGGACTGGGACGTGGTGATGCGTACCAACCTCGATGGTTTCTACAACGTACTGCACCCGGTGATGATGCCGATGATTCGGCGGCGCGCGGCCGGGCGTATCGTGTGCATCACTTCGGTATCGGGCCTGATCGGCAATCGCGGGCAGGTCAACTACAGTGCCTCGAAAGCCGGCCTGATCGGCGCGGCCAAGGCATTGGCCATCGAATTGGGCAAGCGTAAGATCACCGTCAACTGCGTCGCCCCCGGCTTGATCGACACTGCCATGCTCGATGAGAACGTACCGGTCGAAGAACTGATGAAAATGATCCCGGCGCAGCGCATGGGGACCCCGGAAGAGGTGGCCAGCGCGGTGAATTTCCTGATGTCGGCCGAAGCCGGCTATATCACGCGCCAGGTCCTGGCCGTGAATGGGGGCCTGTGCTGATGAAGCGCGTCGTAGTCACCGGCATGGCCGGCATGACCTCCCTGGGCAGCGATTGGGAGACCATCGCCGCCAACTTTCGCGCCAACCGCAGCGGTATCCGTCGCATGGACGAGTGGAACCGCTTCACCGAACTGAACACGCGCCTGGCCGGGCCGATCGATGATTTCGTCGTGCCTGCCCATTGGACCCGTAAGCAGTTGCGCAGCATGGGCCGCGTGTCGCGCCTGGCCGTGTGGGCGGCGGAGCAGGCCTTGAAGGATGCGGGCCTGCTCGGCGATGAGTCGATCAAGGACGGGCGCATGGGTGTGGCCTGTGGTTCGTCCACCGGCAGCACCGACGAGATCAAGGCGTTCGGCAATATGCTGCTCAACTCGGTGGCCGAAGGGCTCAACGCCAACTCCTACGTGCGAATGATGCCCCACACCACGGCGGCGAATATCAGCATCTTCTTTGGCCTCACCGGGCGCTTGATCCCCACGTCCAGCGCCTGCACCAGCGGCAGCCAGGGCATTGGGTATGCCTACGAGGCGATCAAATTCGGGCGCCTGCCGTTGATGCTGGCCGGCGGCGCTGAAGAACTGTGCCCCACCGAGGCCATGGTGTTCGATGCGTTGTACGCCACGAGCCTGAAGAACGACGCACCGCAGACCAGCCCGCGCCCGTATGACAGCGCCCGCGACGGCCTGGTGATCGGCGAAGGCGGCGGCATGCTGGTGCTCGAAGAGCTGGAACACGCCCTGGCGCGGGGTGCACATATCCACGCCGAGATTGTCGGCTTTGGCAGCAACGCCGACGGCCAGCACACCACTCGCCCGGAACAGAAAACCATGCGCCGCGCCATGGAGCTGGCCCTGGAAGACGCCGGGCTTGAGCCCGCGGCCATCGGTTACGTGAATGGCCACGGCACCGCCACCGACCAGGGCGACATCGCCGAGACCCTGGCCACCAGCAGCCTGTTTGGCAGCCGCATGCCCATCAGCTCGCAGAAAAGCTTCCTCGGCCACACCCTGGGCGCCTGCGGCGCGCTGGAGTCGTGGTTCAGCATCGAGATGATGAATCGCGACCAGTACGTACACACCTTCAACCTCGACCATGTCGACCCACAGTGCGGCGAGCTGGACTACCTGCAAGGTGGATTCCGCGAGATGCACCACGACTACGTGATGAACAACAACTTTGCCTTTGGCGGCGTCAACACCTCGTTGATCTTCCGCCGCTGGTCCTGACTTTTTAATCGACTGGAGAAAACGGAATGTCTTCTTTGCTACGCGCGACCCTGATCACCCTGGCCCTGCTGACCACGGCCGCTTGCACCAGCAAACCGGTGCTCAACACCCAGCACGACCTGCCGGCGAATGCCCAGGTCAGCGAAGAAAAAATCAAGCAGGTGATCGTTGCCGCCCTGCAAAAACGCGAATGGAGCGTGCAACGCCTGAGCCCGCAACTGGTACAGGCGGAGATCACCGTGCGTAACCAGTTCTATGCCGCCATCGACATCCGCTACACCCGCAACAGCTACGCCATCACCTACCGCGACAGCCGTGACCTGGGCTACAAGGACGGCAAGATCCACCGCAACTACAACCGTTGGGTGAGCATGCTGGACCGCGATATCCTGGCGGGGTTGCGGGTGTATGGCGTAAATGAAGCGAATACGACCGGACAGTAGTTAAGAGATAGAACGGGCAACAGTAACCTGTGGCGCGCGGGCTTACTGTGTTCCTCCTGAACTGACTGGCATCAGGGCAAGCCGCTCGCCACCAACAACGCCACAAACGCCTTCGCCATCGGTGTTTGCGCGCCCTTGCGCTGCACCAGCCATACCGCTGTCACCGCTTCCTGATCAAGCAAGGTGCGATAGACCACGCCATCGATACGTATGCGCTGGTACGACGCCGGTAGCACCGACACCCCCAGCCCCGCCGCCACCAAGCCGATGATGGTCATCGCCTCCCCCGCCTCCTGGGCGAAGTGCGGGCTGAAACCGGCGTCGCGGGCCAGGTTGAGCAGTTGCGCATACAGACCGCTGCCGTAGGTGCGCGGGAAAAACACAAACGGTTCCTGCGCCAGTTGCGCCAGGTGCAGGCCGCGCTCGCTGTCGTCCACCAACGGGTGTCCGGCGTTGAGTACCGCGACCAGGGGCTCACGCATCAGCTCGATGACACTCAGCGAATCGGGCAAAGGCAGCGGGCGCATCAAACCCACCTGGATCGACTCGTCCACCAGCGACTCCGCCACCTCGGTGCTGCTCATTTCCTGCAGATTCAAGTGCACGGCCGGGAACGCCTGGCGAAAGGCAAAGATGGCCTGGGGGATGCTGGAGTTGAAGGGGGCCGACGAGGTAAAGCCGATCTTCAACTCCCCCAGCTCACCCAACTGCGCCCGTCGCGCCACATCCGCCGCCTTGTCGACCTGGGCCAGCACCAACCGCGCCTCGTGCAGGAACAGGCGCCCCGCCTCACTCAGTTCGACCCGACGATTGGTCCGCTCAAACAACCGCGCCCCCACCTCCTGCTCCAGCGCCTGGATCTGCTGGCTCAGCGGCGGCTGCGAGATGCCCAGCACCTGCGCCGCACGGCCAAAATGCAGTTCCTCGGCGACGGCGATGAAGTACCGCAGGTGACGTAATTCCATGCAAGCCTCATTAGGTCGTAAAAGCTATCAAACAGGTCGAACAATATATTGGAAAGAATCATTAGGCAGCTATATGCTTTTTTGCATTGCCGGTCCTGGCACGTTCTTCCTCCCCGAGGTCCCCGTGAAATCTGCTGTCGCTCCACTCCCTCAAGAAGCCCCGTCGACCGCCCTGGATGAGGTGGTAGCCCAGCTCAACGATGCGTACATCGAAAAAGGCACACCGATGTTCATGCGCACGGTGCTGGCGCTGTTCTCCGGCGGCTTCGCCACCTTTGCCCTGTTGTATTGCGTGCAGCCCATGATGCCGGCGCTGTCCCAGGAATTTTCCATCAACGCAGCCCAGAGCAGCCTGATCCTGTCGGTGTCCACCGCCATGTTGGCCCTGGGCCTGCTGATTACCGGGCCGATCTCCGACACCCTGGGGCGCAAGCCGGTGATGGTCGCGGCGTTGTTCTGCGCAGCCCTGGCCACCATCGCCAGCGGCTTGATGCCGACCTGGCAAGGGATCCTGTTGATGCGCGCGCTGGTGGGGCTGTCCTTGAGCGGCCTGGCCGCCGTGGCCATGACTTACCTGAGTGAAGAGATCCACCCCCAACACATCGGCCTGGCCATGGGCCTGTATATCGGCGGCAACGCGATTGGCGGCATGAGCGGGCGCCTGATCATCGGCGTGCTGATCGACTTCGTCAGCTGGCACACCGCAATGCTGATCATCGGCGGCCTGGCCCTGATCGCCGCGACCGTGTTCTGGAAGATCCTCCCCGAATCGCGCAACTTCCGCGCCAGCAGCCTCAAGCCGCGCAGCCTGGTGAACGGCTTTGTCATGCACTTCAAGGACGCGGGCCTGCCGTGGTTATTCCTTGAAGCCTTCCTGCTGATGGGTGCATTCGTGACGATGTTCAACTACATCGGCTACCGCCTGCTGGCCGACCCGTATGACCTGAGCCAGGCCGTGGTCGGCCTGCTGTCGCTGGTGTACCTGTCGGGCATCTACAGCTCGGCCAAGATCGGCTCCCTGGCCGACCGCCTCGGCCGCCGCCGTGTGCTGTGGGGCACCATTGTACTGATGCTCGCCGGCATGGCCCTGACCCTGTTCACCCCACTCTGGCTGGTGGTGCCCGGCATGCTGATCTTCACCTTCGGCTTCTTCGGCGCCCACTCGGTGGCCAGCAGCTGGATCGGGCGCCGCGCGGTGAAGGCCAAGGGGCAGGCGTCGTCGTTGTACCTGTTCTGCTACTACGTAGGGTCGAGTATCGCCGGTACGGCGGGCGGGTTCTTTTGGCACTTTGCCGGGTGGAACGGCATCGGTGCCTTCATCGTGGCGCTGTTGGTCGGCGCGCTGCTGGTGGCGTTGAAGCTGGCGAAGCTGCCGCCACTGGCCTCGGCTTGAGGGGCCGCCACCTTGAACGACATTCGCGCCAGCACCCGCTTACCCCGGCGCTCGTGCATGACTACGGCGCCGATATGCAGGACCAGCATCAGCAACAACCCTACGCAGGACAGCACATGCGTACGGGTATACAAGGCGATGCGGGCCGGATCGCTTTCAAACGGGCCGAAGGAAACCAGGTTAAAAACATTGATCGGACGATCCATCATCAGCACGCCCGTCGCCAACACCAAGGCAAGCACCAGGTACATGGCTTTGTGGACCAGCAACGCCATGTATTCCTGCGGTGTTCGCTTGATGGAAAAGTCCAGGCCGTGGGCAAAGGAACAATAGACCCGCAAGACAAACACCGGGATATAGAGGGTGGTCAACGATACATTGAAGAACGCCACCCACGCCTTGACCGACGCAGGCACGCTGAATACGGCCACAAAAAAGCCTGAGAGTAACGCCCACACAATAATGACAGCCGAAACCCAATGCAGCAGTTTCTGGCTCGTTGAATACGCTGAAGTGTTCATCCTGATATCACCTGACAATGAACGCCATGCACTGGCGAGAGGAAGAGTCGGGTAGGATTTTTACCGAGGCGAGTTACCGAAGGCTGTAGGAGAAATCCCAAGGCGCCCAAACTACCAAGGCAGGACTTAACGAACGCTGAAGCGCAGCGAATCCCCCGCCGCCTGGGCGAAGCTGCCGCCGTTGGCCCATGCTTAAAGCACCAAGCGTGCCTCCAGGTGGCTGCCGCGCTTTTCCAGCGTCAGCGTCTGGAAAGCGCCCGCATCGCGCTCCAGTTCCGCAAGCCATTTGAGCAAAGCGTGTGCATCGCCGCTGAGGGTCAGGCGCAACTGCTCGTTTTGCACCTCGATCTGCTGCACCTTCAGCCCCGCCGCTTCGGCACTGTCGTTGATGGTCGAGGCTAGCGGTTGCCCTGCCACCGGCAACGCGCGTTGGGGTTGAGTGCTGTTGACCTGCTGCGCCAACGCCAGTTGCTGCTGGTAATGGCGCTCGACGCTGGTCACACGTTGTCGGCTGGGCTGCCACAGCATTTGGAAGGCCAGCACACCGATCACGAATACCGTCAGTCCTTTCAACAAAAACCGATCACGTGGCGACAGCGCTTTCCAGGTCTGGAGCCCCTTCATGATGGGTCCTCCAGCATCAGCACGGCATGCACTCGATGACCTTCCTTGCTGGCGTGACCGATACGCACTGGCATACCGCTGCGCTGCCCCTGCTCCCGCAACCGTTCCAATGCGGTGAAACCGTTGGCGGCCAATTGGATCGTCCACCCTTCACCACGGCGAAACTCCATACGCTGTACCTCCACATCGGCACCACCGATCACCTGCTCGCTGAGGCTGACCAATCGTGTCAGCGGCGTCGCGAGCTGGTTTGCATTTTGCCCCTGTAGCGCCTTGAGCTGCGCGGCCAGATCGACAATGCGAGTCTGCTCGGGATACATCGCCTGGAAGCGCTCCACACTCTGCGCATACAGCCGATGGGCTTGCCCTTCGACGTACTGGCTACGTAGCTGCATAAACCCCACCTCAAGCAGGAATAACACCGCGGTGGCCAGGACCAGCGTTGACCAGGGCCAGCGTTGCCGGACACGGCCCAATTCCCCATGCAGCAGGTTGATCGGTTGACCTTGAGCCCCCCATAACGCCTGTTCGACCTGTGCCCTGCTCGCCTCTTCATCCAGCCACTGCAACGGCTCGCTCAACACCCCTTCAAGCGTCTTGAGGGCCACTGCGGACATGGCCAGTGGCGCGGGACAGCGGACAACCCGGCGACCGTACCAGTGGACTGCAACGGCGCAGTCGCCAGGCAGCATATCGGCATCGACATGCACGGCACGCACCTCAATGGCCAGCGTCGCCAGCAGGTGCAACAACGCCTTGAAACGCGCCTTGTGCGTTACCAGCACGGGGTAGCAGCCCGCCCCGTCACGAGGTCCGACACACACATGCAAGGCTTCAAGGTCCTCGCCCACCTGTTCTTCAATGGCGAAGGCGATGGCCTGGGCGCTGGGTCGTCGCTTTGAAGGCCACACGTCGGTGCGCAAACCGCTGCACATCTCCATTGGCAGCAGCAGGTGCACCGGCTGCCCAGCCAGGTAAACCGCCGCTTCATCCAGGGTCATTTGCCGATTGTCCCCTGCTGCGCGCCAGACACAACACGGCCATTGCTTCGAGGGTGAGGTCAAGCCTTCGGCACTCAAATGAAGCCAGGTTTTCATCATCAGATCTCGTTCAGATTCGCAGGGAGGAAGCGTCGCTGCACCACACGCCAACGCCCGGACTTAAGCTCGCGCTCGACGTCGCTGGCCATACGCAGTCGGCTGCTGCCGAAGCTCACGTCGATGTTGATGCGAAACCAGCGGCTGCTGACGCCCAGCCCATGGCTGGTCACCCCCTGCCCGGCGATCAACGGATCATGGGTAAATGCTGCCACTCGCGCATAACCGCCGACGGGTCGCTGGCGGACCAGGGCTGCAGCGGTCGACAGCGAGACCCCATCGAGTATTGCCAGCATCTGTGGCGCAGCCGTGTTGATATTCAAGCCGGCATCCCTGGGCAACAGCGCGACCCAGGGTTCCAGTTGTCGCAAGATCGCGCCGTCCACACCTGGGAGCTCACGCAGTTGGCTCAGTTCCTGACGTTGCAAAACCTGGCCGGCGGCCCGCAAGTCCAATGGCTGCAACCCCAGGCTGGCGAGCAGGTTTGACCAACGCTGGCGCGCGACTTCATCGACTTGCCCGGTGCCGAGCAACGCGTTGACGTTGAAGCGTGCAGACAGGTCTTCGATTTCCAGCGCGACCTGCGCGCCTGGCGTCTCAAAAGGCCAGGTGACCCGAGCCCACGCCTGACCCAGGTGCACCACTGACTGTTCGGCGTCATCCGTGCGCGCCAATGCCGCCATCGCCCAGGCTTCGACCGAAAACCCCAACTGACGCAATTGCACTTGATGCACCTGGCGCGCGCTGCTCTGCACCATCAGTTGATGACTGCGCAACATGCCGGCCGTCAGCAACAACGCCAGGCTCATGACCAATAAGACACTGAGCAGCGCGACACCTTGCTGGCGAGTTTTCATGGGTGTCCCTGGGGCAATGGCAAGACGCGTCGCACCTGTTCGAAGCGCCCAGCCGACAGCACCATTTCAAGCGCCTGCGGGGGCGTCGCCGCCGCGCCTTTGCCCACTGGCCAGACGTGGCTCCAACCCACATCGCGGTCAAACAGGCGCCAGTTCAACATGCGCACATCGTCGAGCAATCGTTGCCGCTCGACGGTTGATGACTCCAGGCCGCGGCTTTCGCGCCATAGCATTTGGTTGTCCAGCCGATAAATCACCTGCTGGCGCTCACTGCGCGGCAGGTCTTGCGGATTGCGCCAGTTGCCGCGCTGCAATTGCAACGTGGTGGGCCCCAGGACAATGACGGCCGACGCCAATTGCAGCACGTCACGCTCAATCACCCCGACCGCTCGTTGCAGGCGCCGCAGATCCTGTTCATGGCTGGTCGTTGCCTGCTGCGCGCGCACCACGGTGTCGAACAAGCGCCCACTGGCGAGCCCCAGCAAGGCGAAGATGGCCAGCGCAATAACCAGCTCCAACAACGTGAAGCCAGACTGCTTATTCATGCCCAGCGGGTATCCAACCCCGGGTGCGGTAGACCGGCTGATCGTCGTCGGCCGGGCTGACATCGATATCGACCCTCAGCAGGCGCGGGTCCGTTTCGGGGGTGATGGTTTGGTCCACCTTCCAGTCGCGCCCATCGAAGCGCCGTAACAGTTGCTGGTGCCCCGGCGACGCCGTTTGCAAACGCAGCTCGCTCAATTGGTTGTCCGCTACCCAGGCGCACTGCACCTGCTGTTGCAAGCGAGCATTCTGGCGCAATGAATAGTGCCCGGCGGCAATCACCGCTCCCGCCAGGGCGGCAAAAACCGCCAATGCAATCATCACTTCCAACAGGGTGAAACCACGGGTGTTCGCCGGACGCTGTCGACGTCGACGGTGATTAGCTTTCAACGGACAGTTCTCCAATCCCATCGCTGACAATGTGCGCCAGCACCTGTTCTTCGGCGACGAAGGACAACACAAACGCACTGATTTCATCGCTGCTGAGCATCAGCAATTGCGGGGCCAGGCTATCGAGACTCAGACGCTGCCCCTCCTGTTCAAGGTGCATTTGCACACCTTGTCCCAACCGATGAACCGCGCCCGCCGGCTGCCACCCCGGAGGTTCAAGGCGCCACACCTGGTACTCGGTACGCCGCACGCGCACACCGTATTCACGCCCTTCAATCACCGCCTGCTCGCGCAATTGCTGGATCAGTTGCAACACCTGGCCGGCCTCCTGTCGGGCCTGACGCGCCGGCGTATTACCCGCTGCCAGGCCAGCCACACCGAGCACGATGCCGACTAATGCGATCACCACCATCAGCTCCAGCAGGGTAAAACCGCGGCTATGCCTGGGCACTCGGTCAACCCTCCCAGTTACCTATATCGGCCGCTGAACCTTCGCCACCGGGGGCACCATCGGCCCCCAGGGAATAGAGGTCATAGCCACCGTTAGCGGAGCGCACGCCAGGGTTCAGATACTGGTAAGGCGTCCCCCACGGATCCACCGGCTGGCCTTTCAGGTAGCCCTGGGCGTTCCAGTTCCTGACGGCCGGTGTGCCGGTCGGACGCTTGCTCAGGGCCTCCAGCCCTTGCAGGGTCGAGGGGTAAACAGCGTTGTCGAGACGGTACATTTCCAGGCTGGTCGCGATCGCCTGGATATCGGTCTTGGCGGCGGTGACCTTGGCCTGGTCGGGTCGGCTCATGAACTGCGGCACCACGATGGCCCCCAGCACGCCGATAATGACCACCACCACCATAATCTCGATCAGGGTAAACCCGCGTTGTTGCTTGAGTATTTTCACCATTCAGTTCACCAATTGGTTAAGGCTGAGAATCGGCAACAGAATGGCCATGACGATCAGCAGCACGACCCCGCCCATCACCACCAGCATCACCGGTTCAAACAAACTCACCACCAGCGCGATGCGGGCAGCGAGATTTTTTTCCTGTTGCTCGGCCGCGCGCGCCAGCATCGCGTCGAGTTCACCGGCACGTTCGCCACTGGCAATCATGTGCAACATCAACGGTGGTATATCGCCCCCGGCCTCGAGGCCACGGGTCAGGGTGCCGCCCTCACGGACCGAGCGGGCCACATCGCTCATGCGCGCACGGATGGTCACGTTGCCAATCACGGCGGCGGCAATTTCCAGCGCATCGACCAGGGGGACGGCACTTTTGCCGAGTATCGCCAGGGTGCTGGCGAACCGCGCGGCTTCCATGGCTCGAAAGACACTGCCCAGCAAAGGCAGGTGCAGCGCCAGACAATGCCAGCGCCAGCGTCCGCGTGGCTGGCGCAGGCTCCAGCGCAGCGCCATTGCGATGCTCGCCAATACCCCCAACAGCACCAGGCCATAGGTACGCAGACCATTGCTCACGACGATCATGGCTTGGGTGAGCCAGGGCAGCGGCTGGCCACTGTCGACAAAAATGTTCACCACATCGGGCACCACATAGCCGAGCAGAAAGCCAACGATGGCCATGCAGGCGAACATCAGCAGTGCCGGGTACACCAGCGCCAGCTGGATCTTCTGCCGGGACGCCTGGCGCGCCTCGGTATAGGTTGCCAATTGCTCCAGCACATGGCCCAGGTGACCCGAGCGTTCGCCCGCGGCAACCGTGGCGCGAAACACATCGGGAAACGCCCGAGGAAACGCACCGAGAGCGGCCGCCAGCGAGTGCCCTTCCATGACCCGCTCACGAATCTGCGCCAGCAAGTTGCTGACCCGCCGCTTCTGGCTTTGCTGGGCAACGGCTTGCAATGCCAGCTCCAATGGCAAACCGGCCTGGACCAGAGTCGACAGTTGTAAGGTCAGCAAAGCCAGATCACCCGCACTCAGCCTTGCCACACCCACCGGCCCCCTGCCACCGTGTGCGCTCGCAACCTGCACCTGGCTCGGCAACAGCCCCCGTTCGCGCAGCAACTGTCGGGCATGACGTGGGCTGTCAGCCTCCTGCCGGCCCTTGCACGGACGTCCCTCGCGGTCCTGGGCCCGGTAGTCATAAGTGGGCACAGCTAGTCCTCCTGGGTAACCCGCAACAGCTCATCCATGCTGGTGAGCCCTTCGAGCACCCGACGGCGCCCATCCTCGAACAGGCTGGGCGAGGCACGCCGCGCTTCAGCCAGCAGTTGCTGTTCACTGGCGCCCTGATGAATCAGCGCGCAGAGCGTGGGCGTGAGGCTGACCAATTCGTAGATACCGATCCGCCCGCGATAACCTTGGCGACACTGTTCGCAACCGGTGGCCTTGAACACCCGAGGCACTTGGTCGAGGTCTAACCCCAACCGCCGGCATACGTCGGCGTCCGCCGCTGCGGGGGCCTTGCAGGCGGGGCAAAGCTTGCGCACCAAACGCTGCGCCAGCACGCCCACCAACGACGATGCGAGCAGATAGGCATCGACCCCCATGTCCACCAACCGGGTAACGGCACCGATGGCACTGTTGGTGTGCAGTGTCGACAACACCAAATGCCCGGTGAGTGACGCCTGAACGGCGATCTCGGCGGTTTCACTGTCACGAATCTCGCCGACCATCACCACGTCCGGGTCCTGGCGAAGGATCGCGCGCAGCCCACGGGCAAATGTCATCTCGACCTTGGGGTTGACCGGTGTCTGGCCGATGCCCGGCAGGTGATATTCGATCGGGTCTTCGACCGTGAGAATATTGCGGGTCTGGTCATTGAGGTGGGTCAGCGCCGCATACAAACTGGTGGTCTTGCCGGAGCCGGTGGGGCCGGTCACCAGTAAAATGCCATGGGGCCTGCCCAGTAATTGCAGCAGGCCGTCCAGGGTTTCTTCAGCCATGCCCAATCGCACCAATTGCAGGCGCCCGGCATGCTTGTCGAGCAGGCGCAACACGACCCGCTCGCCATGGGCCGAGGGCAGCGTGGAGACCCGTACGTCCACTTCGTGGCCCGCCAGGCGCAACGCCATGCGGCCATCCTGGGGGACGCGTTTTTCAGCGATGTCCAGCTGCGCCATGACCTTGATTCGCGACACCAGCAGCGTTGCCAGCTCACGCCGTGGCCGCAGCATTTCGCGCAGTTGACCATCCACCCGCATGCGAACGGTCAGTGTGTGTTCGAAGGTTTCAAGGTGCACATCCGAGGCCTTTTCCCGCACCGCTTCACTGAGCAGTGCGTTGATCAGACGTATGATCGGCGCATCGCCTTGCTGCTCCAACAGGTCGGCGGTCTGCGGCACCTGGTCCACCAGGCTGAGCAGATCCAACTCATCATCCAAGCCTTGGGCAACCTGTTCGGCGGCGCTTTGGCCTTCGCTGTAGACCACCGCCAGGCGTGTGGCGAAGTCCTCGACTGTCAGCATCCGCAGCGGCAGCTCGTGATCGGTCAGGCGCCGCGCTTCGGCAATGGCGCTCAACGACGTATCACAGCGAACGATCAGGTGCCCATCGTCGAGCAGTACACCAAAACGTCGGGCGAAACCGAACGGCAGGGGTTTCATGGAACCTCCCGCGCAGGCTGACCCAGGTCGAACAGCTGCGACGCACTATCGGGCAGTTGCAGCGAGTGCTCCGGGCGGGCGTTCGGCAGGCTGTGCTGGCGCAGGTCCTGGTAACGCTGCCGGCTGATCCCGGAGAGATCCTGACCGCTACGCACAATGGTCGGGCGCAGGAACACCATCAGGTTGCTCTTGGTCTGGGTGTCGCGGCTCCAGCGAAAAAGCGCCCCAAGGTAGGGAATATCACGCAACAGTGGCACGCCGCTTTTCTGGGTACGCACGCTGTCTTTGATCAGTCCGCCGATCACGATGATTTCGCCATCGTCGGCCAGGATCGTACTTTTCAATGCACGCTTATTGGTGATCAGGTCCGACGAGTCGACACCGGACACCGCCGGCGCAATGTCGGAGACCTCCTGTTCGACCTCCAGGCGCAGGGTCGAACCTTCGTTGATATAGGGCTTGATCTTGAGGCTGATCCCGACGTCCTTGCGCTCCACCGTGGTGAACGGGTTATCCGCGCCACTGCCGTTGGTAGCGTAGGAGCCAGTCTTGAACGGCACGTTCTGACCCACAATGATTTCGGCTTCCTGGTTGTCCAGCGTCAGCAGGCTTGGCGTCGATAGCAGGTTGCTGCGCGAGTTGCCGGCCAGGGCGGACACCAATGCACCGAAACGATCACCGCCCAGCTTAAGCACGCCGCCCTCCGGGGCAACCGTGCTTTCATCGAACTTAAGGGCACCGAGGATCGGAATGCCTGTGCCGGGGAAGTTGATAAGCCCCTTGGCATCACTGCTGTTCAGCGCCCATTGCACACCCAGGGCCTCGCTGATATCACCGGTGACCTCAACGATGGCGGCATGAATCAGTACTTGAGCCCGCGGCCGATCCAACTCACGCACAATGCCTTCGAGGGTCGCGAGCTGGGCCGTCTGCGCCACGATCACCAGGGCGTTCTGGCTTTCATCGGCCCGTACCATGAACGCTGCGGCAGCGGCCGTTTCTTTCAGGCCCGAGCTCGCCAGTGGCGTTTTCATGCTCTGGCCCATGGTGTCTAGCACTTCGGCCAATTGCTTGGCATCGCTGTAGCGCAGGCGTATGACGCGGGCATTGTCCAGCCGCGCAGGGGTGACCGTGTCCAGGCTACGGGCCAGTTGCACGAGGCGCTGACGAACCTGCGCCGTACCGACAATGACCAACCGGTTGCTGCGCGAGTCGGCCAAGACCTGAATGGCACCGTCGGCACTCTGCTTACCGAGGGACGCTTCCATCAACCGGGCGATATCCACCGCCACCCCATGGCGCAAGTCCACCAGCTCATAGGCATTTTTCGCTCCGGAATCCAGTTGCCTGACGACCTCACCGATGCGACGGACGTTGCTCGCGGTGTCGGTAATCACCAAGGCATTGGCCGATACCGAAGGGCCGACATAGCCATTGGGCGAAATCAACGGTCGCACCAGCCCAGCCAGATCCGCCGCATTGCTGGCGCCTAACGCAATGACCTGAGTGACAAACTGCTGCGGGGGCGATGAGTGCGGGTCCGCCGTACCGGCCAGCGATTTAGCCTGGGCCACCGGTACGATGAGGATCTGGTCGCCTTGATCGATCACGCTGAAGTCATGGGCATCCAGCACGCTATAAAACAGCTGGCGCACGCCTTCACGGTTCAGGGCCTGCCTGGACATGACGGTGATGCGTCCTTGTACCTTGGGGTCGAGGATGACGGTGGTGTCGAGGATGGTCGACATTTCCTCAACAACATCACGCAACTCAGCGTTATTCATCGTCAACTGCCAACGCTGCTCAGCCGCCGACGACGGCCCAACGTGTAACAACGCGCCCAACACGAACGTGCCAAATACGCCGGTCAGAGCGCGCTGTCCGATGATGCGGTTCATGGGACTACTCACTCCTCGGTTGTTCGACCATGGGCCGTAGATGAAGGGCCGCCGTCGCTTTACGTTGCGCGTGGGCGGGCTGCAGAAAGCCCCCGCTCGCCGGATGGAGCCTGAGCAACTCCTCGCGCCCCTGACGCCACAACACCACCTGTGCAGGCTCGATGCGACGCAGCAGGCTACCTCCCGGCAAGCGCTCGCCGGCGCGGTAAAACCGCTCACTGTCGGGCCCGGCCAGCAAGGCACGTGACTCGCTGTCGCTGGCAACCACAGTGGCTCGCAATGTCAGTGGTTCAGCGCTGCTCAAGGCACCGCCCTGCGCGCTCAAGCCGAGCACCGACGCGACGGCCAGGGTATCGAGAGCGACGGTCGGCTGGGGCATGGCCGACGGAACAGGCAGCGCCTGCGCTGCCGGCATCCGCGCCTGACGAAACTGCCACTCCTGCCACGCCAACATCAGCCCATAACCCAAGGGCAGCATCAAGACGAGCACCCGCCAGCCAGCCGTCTTCATGGCGCGTTCACTGGCGGATCGTTTCTTGGGAAAAAGACATATTCTTCAGAACCGGGCGACCGCTCATCTCATGCTTGAAAACAGCTCCCACATGCAGGGCAACCAGCACCGCGAGCACCACACAGGCTTGAATATGGATCTGCGTGAACCACTCAATGGCCGTCGGATCAGTCAGCAGTTGTGCAATCAACAGGACGTCAAATATGTTGATCGGGCGGTCCATCATCAGGACTCCCGTCACGAGCACAATGCCCAACACCAGATAAATGGCTTTATGAACAACTAATGCCACATACTCGGCCGCGCAGCGCTTTCTGCCATACGCTAAAAAACCATGAAAAAAAGAAAAATAGACTCTGAGAATAAAGATTGGAATATATAGAGCAGTCAACGAAACGTTTATAAACCCCACCCAATTCTTGGTTTCCATCGCCACATCAATAAACGCGACATAAAAGCCTGAGAATAAGGTCCACAAAATAACCACGGCCGAAATCCAATGAAGCCAAATCTGGCCGACCGAATAGCGCATATACGTCGTCAATTGAAAATCCACATCCAGAAAAGAATAACTGCACGATAGAAATGCCCAGGCAGGCTCGAACGCGCCTGCCTGGGACTTCGTCAACGAACGATCAGAGCTGGTCCCAGGCGGTCTGCCAATGATGGCCTACACCCGGCTCAAAGCCATTGGCGGTTGGCAGGTACTGTTTGCAGTAGCCCGAACTCGGAAACGGCTTGCACTCATACACTTCGCCGGTTTGCGGATGCAACACGCGAGTGCCTGCTTCGTAACTGGCCAGACCTTCAGGGAACACGAAGTGATAGTCCTTCGCGCCCCCTTCACCCGTCAGGTTGACGGCCTGGGTATCCTGGCGAGTGGTACGACCATCTGTGGTGGTGCCCAGCAAGGTCATGTGGTGAAGCCCTGGCTCGCTGCGAACATCCATTTCAAGCCAGTTACTGGTGCCTTGCGCAAGCGCTTTGACGGTACCCACCGGCTTGTTGCTGGCATTGAACAGCGTCGCTTCGACATTCATATCGCGGTTGGCGATCATGGCGAAGCGAACCTTCGCGCGGCCCTTATCCAAAACGTACTCTTCGGCGAACGCCGACAGCGCCATGCGTGCCTCGGTATCTTCCTTGACGTCCATCGCCAGCTCATAACGAATCACGCCGCTGTCTTTCTGAGCGAACAGATTGTTCTTGCCTTTGACCGGCGCTATACCGCCCTGCTCATCGCGAATGCCCGCTTGAATCAGGGTCTGGGTCTGGTTGATCTTTTCAGCCAGTTTGAACGCCCAATTCTGCGGTTGGCCCTCTTCGGCATTGTCTATCGAGATTTCGACGGTGTACGCCGCGCTTTCGCCCATGGCGGTGAAGGCACGAGCCTTGACCTTGTCGCCCACCAGCAACGTGGCGGATGGCGTGATGCTACCGACGGCGCTCCAACCGCCCGGTAATTCGGGTTCGGCCAGGATGTCCACGTCGACGACGTTGTAGAACGCCGCATCGGTATCACCGACGGTCCAGATACCGAGGAGCACATGAGAGCCCGTCTTGTCTTGAGGGATCACACACGCATGTTTTTCGCCGCTGACCGGCAGTACATTGCCACCCTCCACGACACAGAACGGCGTACCGTCAAACGATGCACGCTTGAGCGGCTCATTGGGGTTCCATCCGTTGCGGGTGATGAAGTACTCGTGCTTGGTGGCCGGGTGAGCCGCCGTGTACTTCCAGTCGAACGTGATATTTCGGTCTTTGATTTCAGTCTTGTGCCAGCGAGTGGCCGACTGCGCATCCATAGCCGAGAACAGGCCGATGCCACCACTGGCGATCTTACCGTCTACCGGCCCCTGCATCGGTTTACCGCCGACGCCAGCAGGAAACCCCTTGAAGGTTTCACCGACACTTTGAGGCTCGTACTGTGCACCACCACAGTCTTTATTCAGACCTTTCTGACATTGAAAGGCGCGTGACGGTGGATCATTCAAATAACCATGCGCCTGTGCACTTTGGGAGGGTAATAACAAGGCACTTAACAATGCCAACGACGAAACACCGCCCCAACGGGAAATATCTTTTTTAATCATACAATCCAGCCCTAACACACAACCCAATAAAAACCCATACTTTGCAATATGGAAGACGTTTTTCTACGGCTACTGCAAAACGAGCGAGATGGATTTTACGGGCGTTAAAAAAAATTAATGTAGGACAAGTTGAATTATCACGATTAAAAAAACAAGCTTCGACTAATGACCACCGCCCAAAAAGAATACTCCTACAAAAACACTGAAGTATCCCTACGATAGAAAGTCGCAACAGGAAATTTCTTATTATTTACTTAAACGACAAGCATCACCCTCTTCGAGGAAGAGGGTGATGAAGTTCTGACGGGAGTATTACTGATGGTATTGCGCGGACAACTCGTGCACGGCTTGCAGGAACGCGCCGGCATGGTCCGGGTTCACTTCCGGAGTGATGCCATGGCCGAGGTTGAACACATGCCCGGTGCCTTTGCCGTAGCTGGCCAGGATGCGGCCGACTTCGCTGCGGATCGCTTCCGGCTTGGCGTAGAGCACGGTCGGGTCCATGTTGCCTTGCAGCGCGACCTTACCACCGACACGACGGCGGGCTTCGCCGATGTCGCAGGTCCAATCCAGGCCCAGTGCATCGGCGCCGGCGTCGGCGATGCTTTCCAGCCACAGGCCGCCGCCCTTGGTGAACAGGATCACCGGCACTTTACGGCCTTCGTGTTCACGGATCAGACCGCTGACGATCTTGCGCATGTAGGCCAGGGAAAATTCCTGGTACGCCGCCGCCGACAGGTTGCCACCCCAGGTATCGAAGATCTGTACCGCTTGGGCGCCGGCCATGATCTGGCCATTGAGGTAAGAAGTGACCGACTGCGCCAGCTTGTCCAGCAGCAGGTGCATGGCCTGCGGGTTGTCGTAGAGCATGGCCTTGGTCTTGCGGAAGTCTTTCGACGAGCCGCCTTCGACCATGTAGGTAGCCAGGGTCCAGGGGCTGCCGGAGAAGCCGATCAGCGGCACGCGGCCATTGAGCTCACGGCGGATGGTGCTGACGGCGTCCATCACATAGCCGAGGTCTTTGTGGGGATCGGGAATCGGCAGGGCTTCGATATCGGCCAGGGTACTGATGACTTTCTTGAAACGCGGGCCTTCGCCGGTTTCAAAGTACAGGCCTTGGCCCATGGCGTCGGGGATGGTGAGGATATCGGAGAACAGGATGGCCGCGTCCAGTTGCGGGTAGCGGTCCAGCGGCTGCATCGTGACTTCGCAGGCGAACTCCGGGTTCATGCACAGGCTCATGAAGTCACCGGCGTGGGCGCGGCTGGCGCGGTATTCCGGCAGGTAGCGACCGGCTTGACGCATCATCCACACAGGGGTCACGTCTACAGGTTGCTTGAGCAGGG
This sequence comes from Pseudomonas sp. G11, assembly GCF_029457515.1. Lineage (NCBI taxonomy): Bacteria > Pseudomonadati > Pseudomonadota > Gammaproteobacteria > Pseudomonadales > Pseudomonadaceae > Pseudomonas > Pseudomonas sp. G11. The sequence continues at coordinate 788,587 of NZ_CP120377.1, read as the reverse complement.
CACGAAGGAAACGGTCGTTCTTGAGGGCAGTCATGTCGGCATCCGCAAAAAAAGTGCGGGCATTTTCTCAGAGCGCGACGCAAAAGGCACGGGATGAGGCGTGCCTTTTATCTATCGGGTTGATTTACGACAATCTCTTGAACCTGCGCAAATCAAATGTGGGAGGGGGCTTGCCCCGATTGCAGTGTGTCAGTCTCAGTATCTGTAACTGAACCACCGCTATCGGGGGCAAGCCCCCTCCCACATTTTTGACCGCATTTCAGCCTGAAATGGGTTAGACGTTCAGGTAGTCCAGGATCCCTTCGGCGGCGTTACGGCCTTCGAAGATCGCGGTTACCACCAGGTCAGAGCCGCGCACCATATCGCCACCGGCGAAGATTTTCGGGTTGCTGGTCTGGTGCTTGTACTGGCCTTGTTCCGGGGCGACGACACGGCCCTGGCTGTCGGTCTGGATTTCGAACTGCTCGAACCAGGGGGCCGGGCTTGGGCGGAAGCCGAACGCAATGACCACGGCGTCGGCCGGGATGATCTCTTCGGAGCCCGGGATCGGCTCGGGGCTGCGACGGCCACGGGCGTCCGGTTCGCCGAGACGGGTCTCGACCACCTTCACGCCTTCGACACGGTCTTCACCCACGATGGCGATCGGCTGGCGGTTGTAGAGGAATTTCACGCCTTCTTCCTTGGCGTTCTTCACCTCTTTGCGCGAGCCAGGCATGTTGGCTTCGTCACGACGGTAGGCACAGGTCACCGACTTGGCGCCCTGGCGAATCGAGGTGCGGTTGCAGTCCATCGCGGTGTCACCACCACCCAGCACCACGACCTTCTTGCCCTTCATGTCGACGAAATCTTCCGGCGACTTTTCAAAGCCCAGGTTACGGTTGACGTTGGCGATCAGGAAATCCAAGGCGTCATACACGCCCGGCAGGTCCTCACCGGCAAAGCCGCCCTTCATGTAGGTGTAGGTGCCCATGCCCATGAACACGGCATCGTATTCGGCGAGCAGTTGCTCCATGGTCACGTCTTTACCGATTTCGGTGTTCAGGCGGAACTCGATGCCCATGCCGGTGAACACTTCACGACGGTTGCTCAGTACGGTTTTTTCCAGCTTGAACTCGGGGATACCGAAGGTCAGCAGGCCGCCGATTTCCGGGTTCTTGTCGAACACCACCGGGGTCACGCCGCCACGCACCAGCACGTCGGCGCAGCCCAGGCCCGCCGGGCCCGCACCGATGATCGCCACGCGCTTGCCCGTCGGTTTGACCTTGGACATGTCCGGACGCCAGCCCATGGCGAACGCGGTGTCGGTGATGTACTTCTCCACCGAACCGATGGTCACCGCGCCGAAGCCGTCGTTAAGGGTGCAGGCACCCTCGCACAGACGGTCTTGCGGGCACACCCGGCCGCAGACTTCCGGCAAGGTGTTGGTCTGGTGCGACAGCTCGGCGGCGGCGAGGATGTTGCCCTCGGCCACCAGCTTGAGCCAGTTGGGAATGAAGTTGTGCACCGGGCACTTCCATTCGCAATACGGGTTACCGCAACCCAGGCAGCGGTGGGCCTGGTCGGCCGACTGCTGGGGTTTGAAGGGTTCGTAGATTTCCACGAACTCTTTCTTGCGTTGACGCAACAGTTTCTTCTTCGGATCTTTGCGCCCGACATCGATGAACTGGAAGTCGTTATTCAGACGTTCAGCCATGTTAAAACCTCATCAAACTCTTCAGGCGCATATCACTGCGGGTTGGCACGGATGCTGGAAAGCAACGATTTCAGGTTGGCAGCCTTGGGCTTGACCAGCCAGAAACGACGCAGGTAATCATCGAGGTTCTCGGCGAGGTTACGACCCCATTCGCTGCCGGTTTCCTCGACGTACTCGTCCAGCACGTGCTGCAAGTGGTTACGGTAGGATTCCATCGCTTCGCCGCTGATCCGCTGGATCTCGACCAACTCGTGGTTGACCCGGTCGACGAAGGTGTTGTCCTGGTCCAGCACGTAGGCGAAACCGCCGGTCATGCCCGAACCGAAGTTGTAGCCGGTCTTGCCCAGTACCGCGACAAAGCCCCCGGTCATGTACTCGCAGCAGTGATCGCCAGTGCCTTCCACCACGGTGTGGGCACCGGAGTTACGCACGGCGAAACGCTCACCGGCCGTACCGGCGGCGAACAGCTTGCCGCCCGTGGCGCCATACAAGCAGGTGTTGCCGATGATGGCACTGTCCTGGGTCTTGTAGACGCTGCCTTTGGGCGGAACGATGACCAGCTTGCCGCCGGTCATGCCCTTGCCCACGTAGTCGTTGGCGTCACCTTCCAGGTACATGTGCAGGCCACCGGCGTTCCACACGCCAAAGCTCTGGCCCGCAGTGCCCTTGAAGCGGAAGGTGATCGGCGCTTTCGCCATGCCTTGGTTGCCGTGCTTGCGCGCGATTTCGCCGGAGATGCGGGCGCCGATGGAACGGTCGCAGTTGCAGATATCCAAAGCGAATTCGCCACCGCTGGCATCGTTGATCGAGGAAGCAGCCATCTCGACCATCTTCTCGGCCAGCAGGCCCTTGTCGAACGGTGGGTTGCGGTCCACCTGGCAGAATTGAGGCTTGTCTGCCGGGATGTGATCGCTGCCCAACAGTGGCGTCAGGTCCAGGTGCTGTTGCTTGGCGGTCTGGCCTTCGAGGACGTCCAGCAGATCGGTACGACCGATCAGCTCTTCGAGGGAGCGCACGCCCAGCTTGGCCAGCCACTCACGGGTTTCTTCGGCGACGTAGGTGAAGAAATTCACCACCATGTCGACGGTGCCGATGTAGTGATCCTTGCGCAGCTTCTCGTTCTGAGTGGCGACGCCGGTGGCGCAGTTGTTCAGGTGGCAGATGCGCAGGTATTTGCAGCCCAGGGCGATCATTGGCGCGGTGCCGAAGCCGAAGCTTTCGGCGCCGAGGATCGCGGCCTTGATCACGTCGAGGCCGGTTTTCAGGCCGCCGTCGGTCTGCACGCGCACTTTGCCACGCAGGTCGTTGCCGCGCAGGGTCTGGTGGGTTTCAGCCAGGCCCAGTTCCCACGGCGCACCGGCGTACTTGATGGAGGTCAGCGGTGAAGCACCGGTGCCGCCGTCGTAGCCGGAGATGGTGATCAGGTCGGCATAGGCCTTGGCCACGCCAGCGGCGATGGTACCGACGCCCGCTTCTGCTACCAGTTTCACCGAGACCAGCGCCTGCGGGTTGACTTGTTTGAGGTCGAAAATCAGCTGCGACAAGTCTTCAATCGAGTAGATGTCGTGGTGCGGCGGCGGCGAAATCAGGGTCACGCCCGGCACTGCGTAACGCAGCTTGGCGATCAAACCGTTGACCTTGCCGCCTGGCAGCTGGCCGCCTTCGCCGGGCTTGGCGCCTTGGGCAACCTTGATCTGCAGCACTTCGGCGTTGACCAGGTACTCCGGGGTCACCCCGAAACGGCCCGTCGCCACTTGCTTGATTTTCGAGCTCTTGATGGTGCCGTAGCGCGCCGGGTCTTCACCGCCTTCACCGGAGTTGGAACGCGCACCCAGGCGGTTCATGGCTTCGGCCAGGGCTTCATGGGCCTCAGGCGACAAGGCGCCCAGGGAGATACCGGCGGAGTCGAAGCGCTTGAGGATCGATTCCAGCGGTTCGATGTCGCTGATGGCCAGCGGCGTGTCCAGGGTCTTGACCTTGAACAGGTCGCGGATCATCGACACCGGGCGGTTATCCACCAGCGCGGTGTATTCCTTGAACTTGGCGTAGTCGCCCTGCTGCACGGCGGCTTGCAGGGTGCTGACCACGTCCGGGTTGTAGGCGTGGTATTCGCCACCGTGGACGAACTTGAGCAGGCCACCTTGCTGGATCGGCTTGCGCGCGCTCCAGGCTTCGGCGGCCAGGGCTTTCTGTTCGGCTTCGATATCGACGAAACGCGCACCCTTGATGCGGCTCGGCACGCCACGGAAGCTCAGCTCGCAGACTTCTTCGGACAGGCCGATCGCTTCGAACAATTGAGCACCGCGGTACGAGGTGACGGTGGAGATGCCCATCTTCGACAGGATCTTCAACAGGCCCTTGGTGATGCCCTTGCGGTAGTTCTTGAACACCTCATAGAGGTCGCCCAGTACTTCACCGGTACGGATCAGGTCACCCAACACTTCATAAGCAAGGAACGGGTACACCGCCGAGGCGCCGAAGCCGATCAACACCGCAAAGTGGTGCGGGTCACGGGCGGTGGCGGTTTCCACGAGGATGTTGGAGTCGCAGCGCAGGCCTTTTTCGGTCAGGCGATGGTGTACTGCACCAGTGGCCAGGGAGGCGTGGATCGGCAACTTGCCCGGCGCGATATGGCGGTCGGTCAGCACGATCTGGGTACGCCCGGCGCGCACAGCCTCTTCGGCCTGGTCGGCGACGTTGCGCACAGCGGCTTCAAGGCCGAGGCTCTCGTCGTAGTTCAGGTCGATGATCTGGCGGTCGAAGCCCGGACGCTCCAGGGTCATCAACGAACGCCACTTGGCCGGGGAAATGACCGGCGAGCTGAGGATCACGCGGGAGGCGTGCTCAGGCGACTCCTGGAAGATGTTGCGCTCGGCACCGAGGCAGACTTCCAGGGACATCACGATGGCTTCGCGCAGCGGGTCGATCGGTGGGTTGGTCACCTGGGCGAACTGCTGGCGGAAATAGTCGTACGGCGTGCGCACACGCTGGGACAGCACGGCCATCGGCGTGTCGTCACCCATGGAGCCGACGGCTTCGTAGCCTTGCTCGCCAAGCGGGCGCAGCACCTGGTCGCGCTCTTCGAACGTGACCTGGTACATCTTCATGTACTGCTTGAGCTGGTCGATGTCGTAGAACGCCGAACCGTGGTCGTTGTCTTCCATGGTCGCCTGGATGCGCAGGGCATTCTTGCGCAGCCATTGCTTGTAGGGGTGACGGGACTTCAGGCGGTTGTCGATCGCATCGGTGTCGAGGATCTGCCCGGTTTCGGTGTCCACGGCCAGGATCTGGCCAGGGCCGACGCGGCCTTTGGCGATCACGTCTTGCGGCTGGTAGTTCCACACGCCGATTTCCGACGCCAGGGTGATGAAACCGTTGGTGGTGGTCACCCAACGCGCCGGGCGCAGGCCGTTACGGTCGAGCAGGCACACCGCGTAGCGGCCGTCGGTCATCACCACGCCGGCCGGGCCGTCCCAGGGTTCCATGTGCATCGAGTTGTATTCATAGAACGCCCGCAGGTCGGGGTCCATGGTCTCGACGTTCTGCCACGCAGGCGGAATGATCATGCGCACGCCACGGAACAGGTCGATGCCGCCGGTGACCATCAGCTCGAGCATGTTGTCCATGCTGGAGGAGTCGGAACCGACGCGGTTGACCAGCGGGCCGAGCTCTTCGAGGTCCATCAAATCGTTGGCGAACTTGGTGCGACGGGCCACGGCCCAGTTACGGTTGCCAGTGATGGTGTTGATCTCGCCGTTGTGGGCGAGGAAGCGGAATGGCTGGGCCAGCGGCCATTTCGGCAGGGTGTTGGTGGAGAAGCGCTGGTGGAACACGCAGATTGCGGTTTGCAGGCGCTCATCGCTCAGGTCTGGATAGAAGGCGGTGAGGTCCGCCGGCATCATCAGGCCTTTATAAATGATGGTCTTGTGGGAAAAGCTGCAGATGTAGTGATCGGTGTCGGCAGCGTTGGCCACGGACGAACGACGACGGGACGTGAACAGCTTGATCGCCATGTCCTGGTCGCTCAGGCCATCGCCCGCGATAAACACTTGTTCGATCTGCGGCAGGCGCTCCAAGGCCAGGCGGCCGAGCACGCTGGTGTCGATCGGCACTTTGCGCCAGCCGACGAGTTGCAGGCCGGCAGCCAGGATTTCGCGGTTCATGTTCTCGCGAGCGGCTTCGGCTTTGACCGGGTCCTGGTTGAAAAACACCATGCCCACGGCGTACTGCTTGGGCAGGTCGACAGCGAAATGCTGTTTGGCGACGGCGCGCAGGAACAGGTCGGGCTTTTGAATCAGCAAGCCACAACCGTCACCGGTCTTGCCGTCGGCGTTGATCCCACCGCGGTGGGTCATGCAGGTCAGGGCCTCGATGGCCGTTTGCAAAAGGGTATGACTGGGCTCGCCCTGCATATGGGCAATCAGGCCGAAACCGCAGTTATCCTTGAATTCATCGGGTTGGTACAGACCTGCTTTCATAGACACTTTCTCACCAGGCTGCCTCTTATATCGAGGCAAATTTCTTTTCAATTCAACCGGTTACCTTCCACGCCGAACGTACGCCGGCTTTGCGGGGGCAAAAGGGAGGTCATTGTACACACCGACACAGACGCCCACAAATTTAGCGACGAAATGTCGCAAATCTATGTCGCATTTATGAAAGGTTTAAAGCGATATGCTGTGCTAGTCAAAACTTTTTTAATTCTGACCGCTACGACTCAAAAGCTACTGTGACGCAGACACCACAAAGCGCGCGGCCTTCAGGGCTGCACGCTTTGTTGTTTTTTTGAGGTGCCGAGAGGGCGGCCTGGGTAAGGCCGCCGGATCTTCAGCGAGTTGTTGCCAGTTCTTGTTGAACGCTGGCGACAGTGCGAGGCCAAGGTTTACCAGCCTGAACCTTCGCTGGCAAGGCCTTGATAGCGGATTCAGCTGCTGCGCGGCTGGAGAAGTTGCCGTAAGTGATCACGTAGAGAGGCTTGCCGTTGAGCACTTTCTTGAAATAACGGTACTCGCCGCCCTGCTCTTTCACGAACGCCTGGGCGTTGGCTTCGGAACTGGTGCCGAGAATCTGCACCACGAAGTTACCGGTAGGCTGGCTGCTGTACCAGCTGCTGCCGGCGGCACCGGCCTTGGCAACGGTCACGGGTTTTTCAGCAGGCTTGGCGGCCGGCGCCGGGGCTGGCTTGGCGACCGGTGCAGCTGCGACGGGCTTGGTGACAGGCGCAGGCTTGGCGGTCGCGACCGTCGGCGCTGGTGTCGGTTTTGCCGCCGGCTGACCGGCTGGCACGCCCGCAGGTGGCGCGGTGGTGGTCACGGTCGGCGGCGTGGCGCTGGAGCCTTCTACCGGCACGCCGTCGTCGCCTTCGGAGATGCCACCGGCTTCTTCGGCAAGCGGGCCGCGCATGACCGGCTGGCCCACCATCGGCAGGCTGGTCGGTTGACCGGAGTTGGCGAATTCTACGTTTGGCGTGGGCTTGCCCAGTGGCAACTGCGCCTGTTCGGTTGGCGCGCCGGCGGTCGTCGGTGCCTTGCTGCGGCCCGGGATCAACCAGGCGGCGGCAACGGCGACCACGACCACGGCGGAAATGGCCAATACGTGCTTCTTAGGCATAGTGAACCCCATCTTTGGACGCTTGACCGCAGAGCGGCTGGCAATCATGGCTTCGATCATTGCATCGCGGGCGACCTGATTGATGGTGCCAGGCCAGCCGTCGGAGCTTTCGTGAATATCAGAGATCTGTTGAGCGGAGAAAAGTTCGATGCCCTGCCCGGCGCCTTCAAGGCGTTGGGCCAGATATTCACGGGTTTCTTCCTCTTCGTAAGGCTGCAACTCAATGACGTGGAACAGCTCCTGTTCGCCACTGATCTGCTCCAGATCGGCGATCAGCGACGACTCACCGAACAGGAACACATGCGGGCGACCTTCCGGCGTACCGGCGGCCAGCGCCAACAGCGCTTCCAGGGCGGATTCGTCAAGCTGCTCGGCGTCATCCACCAGCAGGTAGACCTCCTGGCCGGTCAGGCCCAGTTGCACCACCTGCTTGAGAATCGCGTTCGGCTCGGCAGTGGGCACATCAAGAGCCTGGGCCACCTGGCGCAGTACACCCGCCGCATCACCGGCACCGCGAGCCGATACTACGACGCTCTGTACCGATTGCTTGTTGGTACTGGCGACCAGCGCCTGGCGCAACAGGGTCTTGCCACTGCCCAGTGGGCCGGTGACCACCAGCAGCAACTGGCTGTAGCGCGCGAGATGGTGCAACTGGCCGAGCACCGGCTTGCGCTGGGCCGGGAAAAATTTGAAACCAGGCACCCGTGGAGCAAAAGGGTCGTGGCTTAACTGGTAATGGCCGAGGAACGCCTCGTCGGCATGCAAACTAGTCATCGGGATCTTATTAACCTTTAAGCTGGGCCAGGGCGCGGTAATCCGCTCCCAGCGTGGCCTGTAAAATCTCTTTCGGATAATCGTCGGTCACTACCGCTTCACCCATGTGGCGCAACAGCACCAGTCGCAGTCGACCGTCGATCACTTTCTTGTCTATCGCCATATGTTCGAGGAAGTCTGCCTCGGTCATCTCGGTAGGCGGGATGACCGGCAAGCCGGCGCGCTGGAACAGGCGGATACCGCGATCACGCTCCTGGGCGCTGATCCAGCCCAGGCGTTGCGACATCTCCAATGCCATCACTGTGCCAGCCGCTACGGCCTCTCCATGCAACCACACACCATAGCCCATGTGGGTTTCGATCGCATGGCCGAAGGTGTGCCCGAGGTTCAAGGTGGCCCGTACGCCGGACTCCCGTTCATCGGCGTTCACCACCAACGCCTTGGCGGCGCAGGAGCGGGAAATCGCTTCGGTCAGCGCCACCTGGTCGAGGGCGCGCAGGGCGTCGACGTGTTCTTCCAGCCAGGTCAGGAACGGTTCGTCGCAGATCAGCCCGTACTTGATGACTTCGGCCAGCCCCGCCGACAGCTCGCGCGGTGGCAATGTGTTGAGGGTCGCGGTGTCGATCAGCACGGCTTGAGGCTGATAAAACGCACCCACCATGTTCTTGCCCAGCGGGTGGTTGATGCCAGTCTTGCCGCCCACCGACGAATCAACCTGGGACAACAGGGTGGTGGGCACCTGGATAAAGTCCACGCCACGCTGGTAACAGGCGGCCGCAAAGCCGGCCATGTCACCGATCACGCCGCCGCCGAGGGCGACCACGGTGGTGCGGCGGTCATGGCGTGCGGTGAGCAGACCATCGAAGATCAGTTGCAGGGTTTCCCAGTTCTTGTGGGCTTCGCCGTCGGGCAATACCACGGAGATCACCGAATAAGCCGCCAGGCTGCGGCTCAGACGCTCAAGATACAGCGGCGCGACCGTTTCGTTGGAGATGATCGCCACTTGCCGCCCGGCAATGTGCGGTGCGAGCAACTCGGGCTGGTCCAGCAGACCTTCGCCAATATGGATCGGGTAGCTGCGCTCGCCTAGATCGACCTTAAGTGTCTGCATGTGTCCCCGCGTTGAAGATGTTTTGACGACCGGTAACGTCGAAATCCGACGCCACCTGATGGCTCTACGCCACACCCCGCAGGGTGATAACGCGCCGCCGAGAATAACGCATTTCGGGCCTGGCTTTAACGGGGTGGCAACCGTTGCAGGCGCTCAAGAATGTCGAGTACCACCATACGAGGCGGCCGCTCATCGGTTTCCACCACCAGATCGGCGATTTCCCGATACAACGGATCGCGCAGCGCCAGCAGATCCCGCAAGGTTTTCGCCGGGTCGGCGGTGCGCAGCAATGGGCGATTGCGATCGCGAGCAGTGCGGCCCACCTGCTGCTCGACCGACGCATGCAGATAGACCACCCGACCACCGGCATGCAGGGCCCGGCGATTTTCCTCGCGCATCACCGCGCCACCGCCGGTCGCCAATACCACGCCATCGCAGCCGCACAGCTCGGCAATCATCGCCTGCTCGCGGTCGCGAAAGCCCAGCTCGCCTTCCTTATCGAAGATCCATGGGATATTGGCGCCCGTGCGCAATTCAATTTCCTTGTCGGAATCTTTGAATGGCAGGCGCAGCTCTTTGGCCAGCAAACGGCCGATGGTGCTTTTGCCAGCGCCCATCGGTCCTACAAGAATCAAATTTCGCACAGAATCAACGACTCACAGCAATCGCCTGGTTATTCATAATACGCGGAGTCAGGAATACCAGCAGCTCGGATTTTTTCTCCGCCAGCACATCGCGCCGGAAAAGGCGGCCAAGATACGGCACATCGCCGAAAAATGGCACTTTATCTACCACTTTGCTTTGGGTATTCGAGAAAACCCCGCCGATGACGATGGTCTCGCCATCCTTGACCAGCACCTTCGCGTTCACCTCGTTTTTCTTGATCGGCGGTACGTCGTTGAGCTTGTTCAGGTAGTCGGGCTCGTCCTTGGTGACCTTGACCTCCATGATCACGCGGTCGTCAGGCGTGATTTGCGGGGTGACCTCCAGTGACAGCGAGGCCTCCTTGAAGGACACCGAGGTGGCGCCACTGGAGCTGGATTCCTGGTAGGGGATCTCGGTGCCCTTGAGGATGCGCGCGGTTTCCTTGTCGGACGTCACTACCTTGGGTTGCGAGACGATTTCGCCATTGCCGGTCTTCTCCATGGCCGTCAGTTCCAAGTCCAGCAGCAGGTTATCGGTGATAAACGCGACGCCCAGCCCTGAGGTGCCCGTAACCGCGCCCAGGTCGACAAAGGGCGAACTGGGCGGGTTATCCGGCAGTTCCTCGCCGCTCGCCAAGGGTTTGCTGATACCACCTGCGCCCCACTTGCCGTGACTCAATCGACCGCCCCAACGCGCGCCCAGGCTTTTGTCATAGTCAACGTTGGCCTCGACAATCCGCGCCTCGATCATCACCTGGCGCACCGGGATGTCCAACTGCGCCACGATCCGCCGCAGCTCCTCCAAGCGCTCGCCGGTCTGGTAGGCGATGATGTTATTGGTGCGATCATCCACCGCCACCGAACCGCGCTCATCGGTCGCGCCCTCGTGCCCCGTCACCGACTGGAACAGCTTGGCTAGGTCCGCTGCCTTGGCGTAGTTGACCTGTAACAGTTCGCGGCGCAGTGGCGCGAGTTCGGCCATCTGCCGCCGCGACTCCAGGGTCAGCAGTTCGCGGGCGGCCAGCTCGTCGGCAGGCGCCACCAGCAAGACACCGGCCTTGATGCGCTTGTCCAAGCCCTTGCTTTGCAACACCAGGTCCAGGGCTTGATCCCAGGGCACGTCCCTGAGCCGCAGGGTGATCGCGCCCTGCACTTCGTCGCTGGCCACCAGATTGAGGCCCGCCACATCGGCGATATGTTGCAGCACCGCGCGTAGCTCGATGTTCTGGAAATTGAGGCTCAGCTTGTCGCCGGAGTAGCTCGGCGACGCGCTTTCGGGTGGCGGCAGCTGGATCAGGTCCACACGATTGGGCACAGCGAAAACCATCGGTGCCGTGAACGCTATCCATAGCGCCACACCGAAGGACGAGAAAGTCCTTTTCATTGTTTGATTCCGTTATGAGTTGACGTTGAGTACGAGGGTTCGTGGGCGCTCCAGCCAGGCACCCTGTTCATTCGGGAAAAGCTCGACCAGTTCGACATGACCATCATGAATGGCGGTCACCCGACCATGGTCGGGCCCCAGGTAGTCACCCACTGCGAGCCGATGCACCGCGGAGGCCGCCCGCAGCAGGGCAAAGCGCTGCACACCACGGGACAGCGTGCCGACCATTTCGAACTGGTCGATAGCGATAGCTTCGAGCGCGCCTCGTGGCCGCGCGAAGTCGGGGGCCTGGGTTGGCCGGCCTGGCGTGTGATGTACCTGCAACGCGGGCGGCTGGAAGGGATCGCGCAAGGACGAAGCGTCGTAGACAAAGTGCGGCCGCGGCTCGACGCCCTGGCCGAGCTCTACCGACCGGACACCTGGCGACGTACGCCGATAGGTCCTGGCCTGCAGGTCGAGGCGCAGCAGTGGCCCATCAGATCGCAGAGCCAGATCGTGTACCGTGACGATTCGCGACAACCCGGCCAGAGCGCTCAGGAATGTCGCCAGGTCGTGATACCCCCCGGTGACAGCCATTTGCACGGGCTGCTCGATATACAAGGCGTGCGCCTGCTCATCCAACAGGACGATGCCCTCGACTGCCAAGCCATTGGCGACGCCCAACCGCGCTATGTCTTCAAGCAGCCTTGGCACTTCAGCCTCTTGGGACAACGCCTGCAAAAGCCCGGCGAAGCGCTGTTGCATCGCCTGGAACTGTTGGGTTTGCTGTTCAAGCGCGGCGACCAGCCCAACTTTCTCGGCGAGCTGCTGCCGCAAGCCTCCTTCCTGCACCTCGAGTACCTTCAACCGGTCCCGCGACGGACTCAGGCATGCAGCCTCGCCCACTACCAGCACCAGGCCGGCGAGCGCGCAGCCGAGCAGGACCTTGCCAGGCAAGGGCCATTTCGCAGCGTGGTGAGAGAGTGCAAAAAAGTCGAGCCTGGGCAGGCTCATGGCTGGGCCTCGGTGGACGCTCCCTGGCGTACCATCAATTGAAACCCGTTGCTGCCCCGCTCGCCTTCCGCCCGCACCTGTTGCAGACGCGTCGCGTGGGCGCCTTCGGAGGCGTCCAGGCGGCGCATCAACTGGGCGATATCCTGGCTCGAATCAGCGCTGCCGCTGATGCTCACCGTATTGCCCTTTGCCACGACCTCATGCAGATGTACGCCATCAGGCACCGCACGGGCCAGTTGATCCAACAACCGCGCGCTGCCGGAGCGGGCGTCATGCAGGTCCTGCACGACTTTCATGCGCTCCGCCAGTTGCTGGCTTTGCACCTGCAGGTCGTCGATGGTCTTGATGCGCGCGTCCTGGACAGTGATTTCCTTGCCCAGGTGATTGTTACGCGTCACCTGCCGGTCGATCGCCTGGTCGATAACCTGGTCCGCCAGCCATACCGCCGCCAGAGCCACGCAGGCAAACGCCAGCAACAGCATCAGGAGATACTTGCGCCGCCGCTCCGCCAGTGCCTGGCGCCAGGGCAAAAGATTGATTCGTGTCATCCAGCGAAACTCCTCAGGGCCAACCCGCAGGCTACTCCCATCCCTTGGGCATCCAAGGCCCACTGTGCGCCATCGACTCGACGGCCCGGCGTGAAGCTGGCGAAATCCTGACTGCTTGCGCGCGCCAATGCAAACCCTTCCACATCGACCACTCGCGGCACCAACCCGGCCAAGGCCAGAACCGCCTCACGCGCCTCGACCTGCTCCTTGAGGCATGCCGCCAGCAACACCTCGACCCGCTTCGGGTCCGCGGCCGATGGACCGCGCACCTGAAAGTCCAGGGCCATCTCCTCCAATGGGTAGGGAATGTATTGGTCTGCCTCCACCAGGATCATGCTGGCCATTTCATCGTCACTGAGCCCTGCCTCCATTTCGATCACCCGCGTGATCACCGAGGACCCAGACACGGCAATCGCCGCCTGCCGGGCCGACGTATGCAGCCGGGACAACGCCTGCTGCAGCGCCAGCCCGATGCCCTCAAGGTCGAGCAACGTGCCATCGACCACCGCGCGGGCCGGCAGGGCCTGCGTGGCATAGCCTTGAACGGTGTAGCCGCTGGCTGAACGCCCCAGCTCGACCAGTTTGATCCCCGCTTCATTGATATCGACCCCCAGGACGGTGTCGACTTTTCGCCTGAAAAATCCCTTTACCATAAAACTCCTCATTGCTTTCCCTGTCATACCGCCTGATTGCGGCCGGGCACCCTGCATTCGGTCGGCTTGTTTAAGAGGCGCGAATGACGCCCCAAGGCGAAAAATGCTTTAATGCCCAGCGTTTTTTCCCGCTTTTTATCTGCAGGTCGGGTCGATCCATCGTTTCCCATGCATACCCCGGCGCCTAACTCATTCTTTTCTCTGGAAATCCAAAAGCCTTGATTCGTCTGCTGAAGTTTTTCGGGTACTCCATCATCGCGATCGTCTGCGGGCTACTGCTCGTACTCAGCGGGGCCTACCTCTACCTTAGTCCGGGTTTGCCCTCTGTAGAGGCCCTGAGAAGCATCCAGTTGCAGATTCCTTTGCGGGTCTACAGCAGCGATGAAAAACTGATCGCAGAGTTCGGCGAAATGCGCCGTACCCCGATCCGTTTCGCCGACATCCCGCCCAATTTCATCAGCGCATTGCTGTCGGCTGAAGACGATAATTTCGCCAACCACTACGGTGTCGACCCCAGCAGCCTGGTACGGGCCGCCACGCAGTTGGTCAAAAGCGGACACATTCAATCCGGCGGCAGCACCATCACCATGCAGGTGGCGAAGAACTTCTTCCTCACCAGCGAACGCAGTTTTTCGCGTAAAGCCACCGAGATTCTCCTGGCCTTACAGATCGAACGTCAGCTGACCAAGGACGAAATCCTCGAGCTGTACGTCAACAAGATCTACCTGGGCAACCGCGCCTACGGCATCGAAGCCGCATCCCAGGTGTACTACGGCAAGTCGATTCGTGACGCCAGCCTGGCGCAGATGGCGATGATTGCCGGCCTGCCCAAGGCGCCGTCGCGCTTCAACCCCCTGGCCAACCCGGCGCGCAGTAAAGAACGCCGCGACTGGATCCTGGGCCGCATGTACAAGCTGGGCAAGATCGACCAGGCCGCCTATGAAAGTGCGGTGGCCGAGCCGCTGAACGCCAGCTACCACGTGCCGACGCCGGAAGTGAACGCCCCGTATATCGCCGAGATGGCGCGGGCCGAGATGGTCGGCCGCTATGGCAGCGATGCCTATACCGAAGGTTTCCGCGTCACGACCACAGTGTCGAGCGACTTGCAGGAAATCGCGAATACCTCGTTGCATTCCGGCCTGATCACCTACGATCAGCGCCACGGCTATCGCGGCCCTGAGTCGCGCCTGCCGGGCAAGACCCTGAGCGCCTGGACCGCCGAGCTGGGCAAGCAGCGCGCGATCAGCGGCCTGGAGCCGGCCATCGTCATCCAGGTGCAAAAGGATGGCCTGCAGGTACTGACCCGTACCGGCGAAGCCCATGTCGCATGGGACAGCATGAAATGGGCACGCCCATTCCTGAATACCAACAGCATGGGCCCAATGCCCAAGCAGCCGTCAGACGTGGCGCAGGTGGGTGACCTGATCCGCGTGCAACGCCAGAAAGACGACAGCCTCAAATTCAGCCAACTCCCCGTGGCCCAGGGCGCCTTGGTGTCCCTCGACCCACAGAACGGCGCAATCCGCTCCCTGGTCGGCGGCTTTGCCTTCGAGCAGAGCAACTACAACCGCGCGACCCAGGCCAAGCGCCAACCGGGTTCGAGCTTCAAGCCGTTCATCTACAGCGCCGCACTGGATAACGGCTACACCGCCGCCAGCCTGGTCAACGACGCGCCGATCGTGTTTGTCGATGAGTACCTGGACAAGGTCTGGCGCCCCAAGAACGACACCAACACGTTCCTCGGCCCGATTCGTATCCGCGAGGCGCTGTATAAGTCGCGCAACCTGGTGTCGATCCGCCTGCTGCAGGCGATGGGCGTAGGCAAGACCATCGACTACATCACCCGCTTTGGTTTCGCCAAGTCGGACCTGCCACCCAACTTGTCCCTGGCCCTGGGTACGGCGACCCTCACGCCGATGGAAATCGCCACCGGCTGGAGCACCTTCGCCAACGGCGGCTACAAGATCACGCCCTACCTGATCGACAAGATCGAAAGCCGCAATGGCGATACCCTGTTCACCGCCAACCCGCCACGCGTGCCGGGTGACGTGGTCAACGGCGTGGCAGCCAGCGATGGCATTGCGGCGCCTAGCCACGGTGGTATCACCATCGAGCCGACCCCAGGCACCGCCCCCGTAGCACCGGGCGCCGCCGCCACCGACCCACAGGTACCCGCCGTGGCAGAGCGCGTGGTCGACGGTCGCACCACTTATATCCTCAACAGCATCCTCGAAGACGTGATCAAGAAGGGTACCGGCCGCCGCGCCCTGGCCCTGGGCCGCGCGGATATCGCAGGCAAGACCGGTACGACCAACGAATCCAAGGATGCCTGGTTCTCCGGCTACAACGGCGACTACGTGACCACCGTCTGGACGGGCTTCGACCAACCGGAAAGCCTTGGCCGCCGCGAGTTCGGTGGCACCGTCGCATTGCCGATCTGGATGAGCTACATGGGCGCGGCATTGAAGGACAAACCGCTGCATACCCAACCGGAACCTGAAGGCATCCTGAGCCTGCGGATCGACCCGGTGAGTGGCCGTGCGGCATCGCCGAGCACCCCGAATGCGTACTTCGAGCTGTTCAAGAGCGAAGACACCCCGCCCTCGGTCAACGAGCTGGGCAATGGCGTTGCACCGGGCAGCCCGCTGCCAGCGGATGAGGCAGCGCCGATCGATTTATTCTGACCTGGGCCTCATGTGGGAGGGGGCTTGCCCCCGATAGCAGTGGACCAGCCAGCTCATCGAGTGACTGACACACCGCCATCGGGCAAGCCCCCTTCCACATTGGGGCCTTCAAAAATCTTCAGATAACGGTCACCCAACAAAAAGCCCCGACTCGTGAGAGCCGGGGCTTTTTGTTGGTGCGCTACAACGGCTTAGCCGTTGAACACATCATCCACGCTTTGCAGCGGGTAGTTCTTCGGATACGGCAGGGTCGCCACACCGGTCTCGATGGCGGCCTTGGCCACGGCATCGGAGATCACGGTGATCAAGCGCTTATCCATTGGTTTCGGGATGATGTACTCACGGCCGAATTCCAGCTTGGCGCCACCGTAGGCATCGCACACATCCTGAGGGACTGGCAGCTTGGCCAGTTCACGCAGGGCGTTTGCGGCAGCCACTTTCATTTCTTCGTTGATGCGCTTGGCGCGAACGTCCAAGGCACCACGGAAGATGAACGGGAAGCCCAGTACGTTGTTGACCTGGTTCGGGTAATCGGAACGGCCGGTGGCCATGATCACGTCGTCGCGGGTGGCGTGAGCCAGCTCCGGGGCGATTTCCGGGTCCGGGTTGGAGCAGGCGAACACGATCGGGTTGGCCGCCATAGCCTTCAGGCCTTCAGCGCTCAGCAGGTTCGGGCCGGACAGGCCGACGAACACGTCGGCACCGTCAAGGGCCTCAGCCAGGGTGCGCTTGGAGGACGGGTGGGCAAACATCGCCTTGTACTGGTTCAGGTCGGTACGCTCGGACTGGATCACGCCCTTGCTGTCGACCATGTAGATGTTTTCCAGCTTGGCGCCCATGCTGACGATCAGCTTCATGCAGGAGATGGCCGCAGCGCCAGCACCCAGACAGACGATCTTGGCGTCAGCCAGGGTTTTGCCAGCGATTTCCAGGGCGTTGATCATGCCGGCCGCGGTAACGATCGCGGTGCCGTGCTGGTCATCGTGGAATACCGGAATGTCGCACTGCTCGATCAGGGCCTTTTCGATCTCGAAGCACTCAGGTGCCTTGATATCTTCCAGGTTGATGCCACCGAAGGTGATGGAAATGCGCTTAACGGTGTCGATGAAAGCCTGCGGGCTTTCGGAATCGACTTCGATGTCGAAAACGTCGATGCCGGCAAAGCGCTTGAACAGCACGCCTTTACCTTCCATGACTGGCTTGGAGGCCAATGGGCCGAGGTTACCCAGGCCAAGGATCGCGGTGCCATCGGAAATCACTGCAACCAGGTTGCCTTTGCCGGTGTACTTGTACGCCAGCTCAGGGTCGCGGGCGATTTCACGTACGGGCTCGGCAACGCCAGGGCTGTAGGCCAGCGACAGGTCGCGGGCAGTGGCAGTGGCCTTGGTGAGCTCTACACTCAGCTTTCCTGGACGAGGATGGGCATGATATTCGAGAGCGGCAGTTTTCAAATCAGACATATCGGCATTCCGCTTTTACTGTTGGTCGACGGACCGCCGAGGATACTCGTGTCGCAAAGTCCCTACAAGACTGGGCAGTCACCGGTGTCAAGGGCCCTGCACTAAGACTTTCGGCCAAGAGCCACGGGATACAAGGGCTTAACTGTTCACAATCGACACAAAAAATGTCTACAATTTTTTCTCAAGGCGTGGTTTTCAACATGCCGGGGGCGGTCAGTGGCAGGAGCCAACGGGCCTGTCCACTTTTCAGGCCGCCACGTCGCGCACGATCCTGTACCCAGCCACGCGCCTCGATCGAGCGGCCTTGCAGACCATCGAGCAGCACCGTGTCGAATTGACTGATCAAATCGGGCGCAATGCGTAATACCAGCGCCCCTTGCAATTCAATCCAGATTCCGCCGCGATTGCGCTCTATCCTGCTGACCCGGCCGCCGACCACGGCAAACCCGGAACGCTTGAGCTGCTCCGCGCTTTGCACCGGCGATTGGCGCCACACCCCCAGGCGTGCCTGGCGAGCGCTGTCTTCCGCCGCCTGCTGACAGGTGACAAGGTCGACATTCGGCGCCACGCCCACCTGGAAACCCAGGCCGTCGGCCAGCAGTTGTGCCTCCAGGTTCTCGCCGTTGGCACCGTAGAGGTGGGCCAGCGTGCGACCATAATGATCCTTGCGCTCACGCCCCGGCACCAGGCCCACGCGCCCCTCACTGGCGTCCACCAGTGTCTGCAGGCGCAGGCGGGCGGCAACGGCAAAAGGTTCGTCGGGGCGGCCCTTCTTACCGATTTCCGGCGCGTTGAGGCCGATCATACGCACGCTGCGGCCATCCTTGAGGCGCACCGTGTCGCCATCCACCACGCGCTGCACGTCTACGCGCGCCAGGGCCGCCGGTGCGGGGCAGAACACCTGGGCCTGGGCCGCCGACAGCCAAATCCCAGGCACAAAAAAGGCGCCCACAAGGGACGCCTTTTTCAACAGCTGGCAAAAGCCCATAAGGCCCTTGAGCCTTACTCTGCTGGAGTAGCAGCAGGCTTCTTGCCGAAAGCACCAAAGCGATCTGCGAAGCGCTGTACACGGCCGCCGGTGTCCAGAGTTTTCTGCTTACCGGTGTAGAACGGGTGGCACTCGTTGCATACGTCAGTACCCAGTGGCTTGCACAGGTTCGAGCGAGTTTCGAACTTGTTGCCGCAGCTGCAGGTTACTTCGATGGTTTCGTACGCTGGATGGATATCGGCTTTCATGGTGACTTCCTCGGGCTAGCGTGCCGCCACTCGACACTATTGTCGAATACCGCACGTAATTAGGCCGCGGATTCTACCAGACCTTTTTAAACGCGCAAGCGTCGACGCCCGTCGCCGGTAAAGATAAAAGCGCCTTTCATCAGAAAACAACGGCATAGCCTGGCCCTTGCGGGAGCGCTCTGGCTCGCGATGCAGGCACCGCAGTGCTGCATGCTCACCGCCGGTCTGCTAGTCTCCCGCCCCTGCGCCACCGCCTGCCCTTATAGATGAGACCCCCCGCGTGCCCGACGCCATCCTGCGCCTCGCCCTGCCCTCGCCCCTGCGCCGCCTGTTCGACTACCGGGCCCCAGCCGGTGTGCTGCGCGCGCAGTTGCAGCCGGGCATGCGCGTGCGCGTGCCGTTTGGCCGCAGGGAGATGATCGGCATCCTGGTGGAAGTCGCCGACCACAGCGAAGTGCCCGCCGAAAAACTCAAGCCCGCCGTGGCCATCCTTGATGCCACGGCGCCTCTGCCGCCCGCGCTGTTCAAGCTGTGCCTGTGGACCGCCCAGTATTACCAGCACAGCCTGGGCGACACATTGAGCTGGGCGCTGCCCGTACTGCTGCGCCAGGGCGAGCCGGCCGAGGCGCGCCAGGAGCGCTTCTGGTCGATGGTGCCCGGCGCGCGCCTTGACGACCCACGCATCGCCCGTGCCCCGCGCCAGCGTGAAGCCCTCGCCACCCTGGCCCAGCACCCCCATGGCGTCGCGCATCAGCTATTAAGCAAGCTGATGCTGAGCAAAGACAGCCTCGACCTGCTGCTGGCCAAGGGCCTGGTGCAAGTGGAAATCCGCAAGCACGCCCCCGACCCACGCCACGAACACTGGCTGGCCCAGCCGGAATTGCCGCTCAACCCCGAACAACGCGCCGCGTACGAAGCCATTCGCGCCGGTTTCGACTGTTTCCACGCATTCCTGCTGGCCGGTGTCACCGGCAGCGGCAAGACCGAAGTCTATTTGCAGCTGATCCGCGAAACCCTGCAAGCCGGCAAGCAGGCGCTGGTGCTGATCCCCGAAATCAACCTGGGCCCGCAGACCCTGGCGCGTTTCGAGCAACGCTTCAACGCGCGTATCGCCCTGGTGCATTCGGCGGTCAACGACCGGGAGCGCCTGGAGTCCTGGCTGGCGGCGCGGGACGGCGAAGCAGACATCATTATCGGCACCCGTTCGGCGCTGTTCACGCCGATGAAAAATCCCGGGCTGATCATCATCGACGAGGAGCACGACGGCTCCTATAAACAGCAGGAAGGCCTGCGCTATCACGCCCGCGACCTGGCGCTGGTGCGCGCCCGCCAGGAAGACATCCCGATCGTGCTGGGCTCAGCCACGCCGTCCCTGGAAAGCCTGCACAACGCCTACACCGGTCGTTATGGGCTGCTGCGCTTGAATGAACGGGCCGGCGGCGCCAAACAGCCCCGCTTCCTGCGCCTGGACGTGAAAAGCCGCCCGCTGGACAGCGGGATTTCCGGCCCGATGCAGCAGGCCATCGGCCAGACCCTCGCTGCCGGCCAGCAAGTCCTGGTGTTTCTCAACCGCCGTGGCTTTGCGCCGACGCTGCTGTGCCATGACTGCGGCTGGATGTCCGAGTGCGAGCGCTGCGATGCGCGCATGACCGTCCACCAGCGCCATGGCGAACTACGCTGCCACCACTGCGGCCATGTGGAGCGCGTGCCACGCCACTGCCCGCAGTGCGGCAAGGTCGACCTGCGCCCGGTGGGTGCCGGCACTGAGCGCGCCGAAGAGCGCCTGGGCATTCTGTTCCCGGACTACCCGGTACTGCGGGTCGATCGCGACAGCACCTCGCGCAAAGACGCGATGAACCAACTGTTCGCCACGATCCAGAAAGGCCAGCCGTGCATCCTGGTGGGCACGCAGATGCTTGCCAAAGGCCATCACTTTCCCCGGGTGACCCTGGTATCGATCCTGGATGCCGATGGTGGCCTGTTTTCCGGCGATTTCCGCGCCAGCGAGCGCATGGCACAACTGATCGTGCAGGTCGCCGGGCGCGCCGGGCGGGCCGAGGAGCCGGGCAAGGTGATCATCCAGACACACCTGGCCGACCATCCACTGCTGATTCAACTGACAGAACAAGGCTACTTCGCCTTCGCCGAGCAGGCGCTGAGTGAACGCCGCTCCGCTGGCCTGCCGCCCTTTGCGCACCTGGCGTTGCTGCGCGCCGAAGCCCACAAGCCGGGGCAGGCCGAAGGTTTTCTGGATGAAGCGTGCAGCGCTGCCGAACGCTTGCTCGGCGAACTGGGCCTGGGCGGCATCGAATTGCTCGGCCCCGTGCCCGCCCCCATGGAGCGCCGCGCCGGACGTTATCGCGCTCAACTACTCCTGCAAGCCACCTCCCGCGCGCCCCTGCACCGGCTATTAAGTAGCTGGTTACTTGCGCTGGAGCAAATGCCCAGCGGCCGCCAGGTGCGATGGTCACTGGATGTAGACCCGGTAGATTTGTATTAAGCCTGGCCATAGGTCCTGCGAAGGTTGGCAAGCCCGCCCTCGCCACGGATAATGCCCAGCTTTTCCACCTGCGCATCGCGCACCGCCGCTTGCGGTCGAAAGAGAACACCATGAAAGACACCATTCGCCAGCTGATCCAACAAGCCCTCACCCAACTCGTCAACGAAGGTGTGTTGCCTGAAGGCCTGACGCCGGCGATCCAGGTGGAAAACACCCGCGACAAGACCCACGGTGACTTCGCCAGCAACATTGCCATGATGCTGTCCAAGCCCGCCGGCATGAAGCCGCGCGACCTGGCAGAGAAAATCATCGCCGCGCTGCCCGCCGACCCACAGGTGAGCAAGGCCGAAATCGCTGGCCCAGGCTTTATCAATATCTTCCAAAACACCCAGGCCCTGGCCTCGCGCCTCGACGCCGCGCTGGCCGATGCCAGGATCGGCACGCGCAAAGCGGGTGATACCCAGCGTGTGGTCATTGACCTGTCGGCGCCGAACCTGGCCAAGGAGATGCACGTGGGTCACCTGCGTTCGACCATCATCGGCGACGGCGTGGCGCGGGTACTGGAGTTCCTCGGTGACACCGTGATCCGCCAGAACCATGTGGGCGACTGGGGTACCCAGTTCGGCATGTTGATGGCCTACCTGCAGGAAAACCCGATCACCAGCAACGAGCTGTCGGACCTGGAGAACTTCTACCGCGCCGCGAAGAAGCGCTTCGACGAATCCGAAGAGTTCGCCGACCGTGCCCGTGGCCTGGTGGTCAAGCTGCAAGCCGGCGACAAGGAATGCCTGGAACTGTGGAGCCGCTTCCGCGATATCTCGCTGGCCCACTGCCAACACCTCTACGAACTGCTCAACGTCAAGCTGACCATGGCCGACGTGATGGGCGAAAGCGCCTACAACGACGACCTGATCAACGTGGTCAACGACCTCAAGGCCAAGGGCCTGCTGGTCGAGAGCAATGGCGCGCAGTGCGTGTTCCTCGAAGAATTCAAGACCGCCGATGGCGAGCCGCTGCCGGTGATCATCGTCAAGGCCGATGGCGGCTACCTCTACGCCACCACTGACCTGGCCGCCGTGCGCTACCGCAGCGGCGTGCTCAAGGCGGATCGTGCGCTGTATTTCGTCGACCAGCGCCAGGCCCTGCACTTCCAGCAGGTGTTCGAAGTGGCGCGCCGCGCCGGTTTCGTCACCCACCCGATGCACATGGAACACATGGGCTTCGGCACCATGAACGGCGCCGATGGCCGCCCGTTCAAGACACGCGACGGCGGCACCGTGAAGCTGATCGACCTGCTGACCGAAGCCCAGGAACGCGCCTACACCCTGGTGAAGGAAAAGAACCCGGAGCTGGCCGAGGCCGATCTGCGCAACATCGCCCGTGTGGTGGGCATAGACGCGGTGAAATATGCCGACCTGTCCAAGCATCGCACCAGCGACTACAGCTTCAACTTTGAACTGATGCTCAACTTCGAAGGCAACACCGCGCCGTACCTGCTGTACGCCTACACCCGCGTGGCCGGGGTGTTCCGCAAGCTGGGCAAGGATTTCAGCGAAGTGCAAGGGCGGATCGTGCTGGAAGCCCCCCAGGAACAGGAGCTGGGCGCCAAGCTGGCGCAATTCGGCGAAGTGCTGAACAGCGTCGGCGAGAAAGGCACGCCGCATATCCTGTGCACCTATTTGTACGAAGTAGCCGGGTTGTTCTCCAGCTTCTACGAGAACTGCCCGATCCTCAGCGCCGACGACGAAGCCCACAAGCAAAGTCGCCTGCGCCTCGCCGCACTGGCTGGACGGACCCTCAAGCAAGGCCTGGAACTGTTAGGCCTGGAAACCCTGGAGCGTATGTAAGTTGGCCGCCAAGAAAAAACCTGCCCCCAAGCGCGGCGCCAGCCGCTACCAGGCACCGGCAAAGAAGCCCATTCCGGGCTGGCTGTGGATGGCCATCGGCCTCACGGTCGGCGCGTTTATCGTGTTCCTGATGAAGCTCGACCCAGGCCAGGGCGATGACGTCAAACGCGTCAAGCAGGAGCAGCAAAAAGCCACGAAAATCGCCGAGGCCAACAAGACCACGCCAAGTCCGACCGCACCGGTGAAGCCGAAATACGACTTCTATACGTTGCTGCCGGAATCGGAAGTGATCGTGCCGCCTGACGCCGTGCCGGAAAAAACCCTGCCGACGCCACAAGTGCCGACCACCCCGGTAACCCCGGCGGAAGCGGCGAAAATCGACACCGCCCGGGCCCAGGCCGCGCTGGCCGGGATCACCCCGCCGCCAGCACCACCGGTTGCGGAGACCAAGGCAGCGCCGGTGACCAAGTTCTTCCTGCAAGCGGGCTCCTTCCCGAAACAGGCGGATGCGGATCGTGTGCGTGCGCAGATCATCCTGCTGGGCCAGTCGGTGACGGTAGAATCCGGCACTGTGAAAGATGCGACCTGGTATCGCGTACTGGTGGGGCCGTTCAGCAACCGCGAACAGCTGACCGTGGCGCAGAAACAATTGGCGGGCGCGGGCTTTAGCAACCTGTTGTTACAACAACGCCAGAGCCGCTGATTCAAGCTCAACACCGATCAAAATGTGGGAGGGGGCTTGCCCCCGATAGCGGAGTGTCAGTCAATCAATCTGGTGACTGATACACCGCCATCGGGGGCAAGCCCCCTCCCACATTGGTTCTTGGGTGTTCTCGAAAGTGTGTCAGACCGATAAACACCACTCGTCCGCCATAAACCCCTACGGTTGAAATCCCCCCCGCCACCCCCATATGAGTTTCCATCCGGGCATTTTCGCCCCGCTGCGTGGAGACTCTCCCCTTGACCACCATCGTTTCAGTACGTCGCCACGGCAAAGTCGTCATGGGTGGCGACGGCCAGGTTTCCCTGGGCAATACCGTGATGAAAGGCAACGCGAAAAAAGTGCGTCGCCTGTACCACGGCCAGGTGCTCGCCGGTTTCGCCGGTGCCACCGCCGACGCCTTCACCCTGTTCGAGCGTTTTGAAGGCCAACTGGAAAAACACCAGGGCCACCTCGTCCGTGCCGCCGTCGAGCTCGCCAAAGAATGGCGTACCGACCGCTCCCTCAGCCGTCTCGAGGCCATGCTGGCCGTCGCGAACAAAGACGCGTCGCTGATCATCACCGGCAATGGCGATGTGGTTGAGCCTGAACATGGCCTGATCGCCATGGGATCCGGCGGTGGCTACGCCCAGGCGGCGGCCAGCGCGCTGTTGAAGAAAACCGACTTGTCGGCCCGCGAAATCGTCGAGACCGCCCTGGGCATCGCGGGCGATATCTGCGTATTCACCAACCACAACTTCACCATTGAGGAGCAGGACCTCGCCGAGTAAGCCGTAGGCTTATTCCCGCTTGAGGGCCGCACACACTATGTCCATGACTCCCCGCGAAATCGTCCATGAACTCAATCGCCATATCATCGGCCAGGACGATGCCAAGCGCGCCGTTGCCATTGCGCTGCGTAACCGCTGGCGCCGCATGCAACTGCCCGAAGAACTGCGCGTTGAAGTAACGCCGAAGAACATCCTAATGATCGGCCCGACCGGCGTCGGTAAAACCGAAATCGCCCGGCGCCTGGCCAAACTGGCCAATGCACCGTTCATCAAGGTCGAAGCGACCAAGTTCACCGAAGTCGGCTATGTAGGCCGCGATGTCGAGTCGATCATCCGCGACCTGGCCGACGCGGCCCTGAAGCTGCTGCGCGAGCAGGAAATGACCAAGGTCAGCCTGCGCGCCGAAGACGCCGCCGAAGAACGCATCCTCGATGCCCTGTTGCCGCCGGCACGCATGGGCTTCAACGAAGACGCCGCACCGGCCTCGGACTCCAACACCCGCCAGCTGTTCCGCAAGCGCCTGCGCGAAGGCCAGTTGAACGACAAGGAAATCGAGATCGAAATCGCCGAAGTGTCCGGCGTCGACATCTCCGCGCCGCCTGGCATGGAAGAAATGACCAGCCAGTTGCAGAACCTGTTCGCCAACATGGGCAAGGGCAAGAAGAAAAGCCGCAAGCTCAAGGTGAAAGAAGCGCTGAAGCTAGTACGCGACGAAGAAGCCGGGCGCCTGGTCAATGAGGAAGAGCTCAAGGCCAAGGCCCTGGAAGCGGTCGAGCAGCATGGCATCGTGTTTATCGACGAGATCGACAAGGTCGCCAAGCGCGGTAACTCCGGCGGCGTCGATGTGTCCCGTGAAGGCGTACAGCGCGACCTGTTGCCGCTGATCGAAGGCTGCACCGTGAACACCAAGCTGGGCATGGTCAAGACCGACCACATCCTGTTTATCGCCTCCGGTGCATTCCACCTGAGCAAGCCAAGCGACCTGGTGCCGGAGCTGCAAGGCCGCCTGCCGATTCGCGTGGAACTCAAGGCGCTGACCCCAGGCGACTTCGAGCGCATCCTCAGCGAGCCGCATGCATCGCTCACCGAGCAGTACTGTGAGTTGCTGAAAACCGAAGGCTTGGGCATCGAGTTCCTGCCGGACGGTATCAAGCGCCTGGCGGAGATCGCTTGGCAGGTCAACGAGAAGACCGAGAATATCGGTGCTCGTCGCCTGCACACCTTGCTGGAGCGCCTGCTTGAGGAAGTGTCCTTCAGCGCCGGTGACCTGGCCGGTGCGCAGAATGGCGAAACGATCAAGATCGATGCCGACTACGTCAACAGCCACCTGGGTGAATTGGCGCAGAACGAAGATCTGTCTCGTTATATCCTGTAAGCCATATACAGGATCGCTTTGCTTTCATGTGGGAGGGGGCTTGCCCCCGATAGCGGTCTGTCAGAAAGATGTATGCCTGACTGACCACTGCTATCGGGGGCAAGCCCCCTCCCACATTTTGAGCCGGTTTATTCAGGATCATCATCAATGTCCAAATTTCCTACTGCTGTAAACCTGCACAAAACCTCCAACACCCTCGGCCTCACCTACGGGCCCGATGAGGCCTACCGGTTGCCCGCCGAATTCCTACGGGTTCACTCGCCCTCCGCCGAGGTCCAGGGCCACGGCAAACCCATCCTGCAATTCGGCAAGCTCAACGTGCGCTTGAGCAAGGTCGAACCGGCCGGTCAGTACGCACTGAAATTGACCTTCGACGACGGACATGACAGCGGACTGTTCACCTGGGACTACCTCTACCAATTGGCCGTGCGTCAGGACGCACTGTGGGCTGACTACCTCGCCGAGCTCAAGGCAGCCGGCAAAACCCGCGACCCGAGTCAGTCGGTCGTACGGCTGATGCTCTAGCCCAGGCTTCTTGCTCTTTAGAGGGCATTTTCTAATTTCATCTGCTTGAATGCCCTGTCGCGTGGCCAACGATTGGCCCGCTTGCGAAAAAAATTAAACTCGGGTAACCAATGGAACTGGCAAGTTCCCTGCATTTGACGATGCGGTATCAACGGTCACCCGAGTCGCAGTACCTGGCTTGTGTTGTGTATCGAAAACTGGTGCGCAGCGGTACCCGGTACTCGTCTTTCGGACAATGGAGCGTCGTAGATGAGTAACAAGAATAACGATGACTTGAAACGCCAGGCCTCGGAAAACACCCTGGGGCTCAACCCGATCATCGCGTTACGTAAAAAGGATTTACTGGCCTCGGCCAAGATGGTGCTGACCCAAGCCATCAAGCAGCCGTTGCACAGCGTCAAGCACGTCGCCCATTTTGGCGTTGAATTGAAGAACGTGATGTTCGGCAAATCGCAGCTGCAACCCGAAAACGATGACCGTCGCTTTCACGACCCGGCCTGGAGCCAGAACCCGCTGTACAAACGCTACCTGCAAACCTACCTGGCGTGGCGCAAGGAACTGCACGACTGGATCGGCGACAGCAACCTGTCGGAACAGGACATCAGTCGCGGCCACTTCGTGATCAACCTGATGACCGAAGCCATGGCCCCCACCAACAGCGCGGCCAACCCGGCGGCAATCAAGCGCTTCTTCGAAACCGGCGGCAAGAGCCTGCTCGATGGCCTGTCCCACCTGGCCAAGGACATGGTGCATAACGGCGGCATGCCGAGCCAGGTCAACATGGGCGCCTTTGAAGTCGGCAAGAGCCTGGGCACCACCGAAGGCGCGGTAGTGTTTCGCAATGACGTACTGGAGCTGATCCAGTACAAGCCGATCACCGAGCAGGTGCATGAGCGCCCGTTGCTGGTGGTGCCGCCGCAGATCAACAAATTCTATGTGTTCGACCTGAGCCCGGATAAGAGTCTGGCGCGCTTCTGCCTGCGCAATGGCCAGCAGACCTTTATCGTCAGTTGGCGCAACCCGACCAAGGCCCAGCGCGAGTGGGGCCTGTCCACCTACATCGAGGCACTCAAGGAAGCGGTGGACGTGGTCACGGCGATTACCGGCAGCAAAGACATCAACATGCTCGGCGCCTGCTCCGGCGGCATCACCTGCACCGCCCTGCTGGGCCACTACGCCGCGCTGGGTGAGAAGAAGGTCAACGCCCTGACCCTGCTGGTGAGCGTGCTGGACACAACCCTGGACACCCAGGTGGCGCTGTTCGTCGACGAGCAGACCCTGGAAGCGGCCAAGCGCCACTCCTACCAGGCCGGTGTGCTGGAAGGCCGCGACATGGCCAAGGTGTTTGCCTGGATGCGCCCCAACGACCTGATCTGGAACTATTGGGTCAATAACTACCTGTTGGGCAACGAGCCGCCGGTGTTCGACATCCTGTTCTGGAACAACGACACCACGCGCTTGCCCGCCGCGTTCCACGGCGATCTGATCGAATTGTTCAAGAACAACCCACTGGTACGCGCCAACGCCCTGGAAGTGTGCGGTACACCGATCGACCTCAAGCAGGTCACCGCCGACATCTACTCCCTGGCCGGCACCAACGACCACATCACGCCGTGGCAGTCCTGCTACAAGTCGGCGCAGCTGTTTGGCGGCAAAGTAGAGTTCGTGCTGTCCAGCAGCGGGCATATCCAGAGCATCCTCAACCCTCCGGGCAACCCCAAGGCACGCTACCAGACCAGCGACAGCCTGGCGGGCAAGCCGCTTGAATGGCAGGAGAATGCGACCAAGCACACTGACTCGTGGTGGCTGCATTGGCAGGCGTGGCAGGCGGAAAGAGCGGGCAAGCTGAAGAAGGCTCCGACAACATTAGGCAATAAAACCTACGCCGCAGCAGAGGCGGCGCCAGGCACCTATGTGCACGAACGCTAGATTGAAATGCGTTCAAATGTGGGAGGGGGCTTGCCCCCGATAGCGGTGGACCAGTTGATCCTGTGGTGACTGATACACCGCCATCGGGGCAAGCCCCCTCCCACACTGACCTCACTCGGACTGCAATACTTCACAGGGCTTGAGCATGCCGCAACCGTTCATCTTCCGTACCATCGACCTGGATGGCCAGACCATCCGCACGGCGGTACGCCCGGGCAAGCCCCACTTGACACCGTTGCTGATCTTCAACGGCATCGGCGCCAACCTTGAGCTGGTGTTTCCGTTCGTCCAGGCCCTGGACCCGGACTTGGAAGTGATTGCCTTCGATGTGCCAGGGGTGGGCGGTTCGTCCACGCCCAAACGGCCGTATCGTTTCCCTGGCCTGGCCAAGCTCACCGCGCGCATGCTCGATTACCTGGATTATGGCCAGGTGAATGTGGTGGGTGTGTCCTGGGGCGGCGCACTGGCGCAGCAATTTGCCTATGACTACCCGGAGCGTTGCAAGAAGCTGATCCTCGCTGCCACCGCCGCCGGTGCGGTGATGGTGCCGGGCAAGCCGAAAGTGTTGTGGCTGATGGCCAGCCCCCGGCGGTATATCCAACCGTCCCACGTGGTGCGCATTGCGCCGATGATTTATGGCGGCTCGTTCCGCCGCGACTCGAAACTGGCCGCCGAGCACGCCAGCAAAGTGCGCTCGGCCGGCAAGCTGGGCTACTACTGGCAACTGTTCGCGGGGCTGGGCTGGACCAGCATCCACTGGCTGCACAAGATCCGCCAGCCGACCCTGGTGCTGGCCGGGGACGACGACCCGCTGATCCCGCTGGTCAACATGCGCATGCTGGCCTGGCGCATTCCCAACGCACAGTTGCACATCATCGATGACGGCCACCTGTTCCTGATCACCCGGGCTGAAGCCGTGGCACCGATCATCATGAAATTTCTCGAGGAGGAGCGCATGCGGGCCGTGATTCACCCGCGACCAGCGGTGTAAGGACCACACCGCCGCGCAACTTGCCGAGAACCGACTATGGTTCTGAATTGGCGTGCCTGTTGATGGCTTGACGAAGGAGTGTTGGCTCATGCGAGAAAGACCCGTGACGAACCCGGCGCCCACCCCCGCCGCGTTCATCAACGCGCAAAACGCGATCACCGGCCTGCACGGTCGGGATTTGCTGTCGACCCTGCGCAGCGTTGCCGCCCACGGTTGGCGTAACCCCCTGCATACCGCCCGTCACGCCCTGGCCCTGGGCGGTCAGTTGGGGCGCGTGCTGCTGGGTGAGACCGTGCATGAGCCCAACCCGCGCGACAGCCGCTTCACGGACCCGACCTGGACGCTCAACCCCTTCTACCGACGCAGCCTGCAGGCCTATCTGAGCTGGCAGAAAGAAGTCCGCCACTGGATCGACGACAGCACCCTGAGCAGCGACGACCGGGCCCGTGCGCACTTTGCCTTCTCGCTGCTCAACGACGCCGTCTCCCCCTCCAACACCCTGCTCAACCCGCTGGCCGTCAAGGAGTTGCTCAACTCCGGCGGCAACAGCGTGGTGCGCGGCGTGAGCAACCTGCTCGACGACCTGCTGCACAACAACGGCCTGCCGCGCCAGGTGACCAAGCAGGCGTTCGAAGTCGGCAAGACCGTGGCCACGACCCCAGGCTCGGTGGTGTTTCGCAATGAGCTGCTGGAGCTGATCCAGTACAAGCCCATGAGCGAAAAACAGTACGCCAAGCCGCTGCTGATCGTGCCGCCGCAAATCAACAAGTACTACATTTTCGACCTGAGCCCGGCCAACAGCTTTGTGCAATACGCACTGAAGAACAGCCTGCAAACCTTTATCGTCAGTTGGCGCAACCCGGATGTGCGTCATCGCGAATGGGGCTTGTCCACGTATGTGGCGGCGCTGGAGGAAGCGCTCAACGTCTGCCGGGCCATCACCGGTGCCCGCGAAGTCAACCTGATGGGCGCCTGCGCCGGGGGCCTGACCATTGCCGCCCTGCAAGGCCATTTGCAGGCCAAGCGCCAGTTGCGGCGCATCTCCAGCGCCAGCTACCTGGTGAGCCTGCTGGACAGCCAGATTGACAGCCCCGCCACCCTGTTCGCCGACGAACAAACCCTCGAAGCCGCCAAGCGCCGTTCCTACCAGCAAGGCGTGCTCGAGGGCCGCGACATGGCCAAGGTGTTCGCCTGGATGCGTCCCAACGACCTGATCTGGAACTACTGGATCAATAATTACCTGCTGGGCAAGGAACCGCCGGCCTTCGACATCCTGTATTGGAACAACGACAACACGCGCCTGCCCGCCGCACTGCATGGCGACCTGCTGGACTTCTTCAAGCACAACCCCCTGAGCCACCCCGGTGGCCTGGAGGTATGCGGCACGCCTATCGATTTGCAGAAGGTCACGGTGGACAGCTTCAGCGTGGCCGGGATCAACGACCACATCACGCCGTGGGACGCGGTGTACCGCTCCACCCAGTTGCTCGGCGGCGACCGGCGCTTCGTGCTGTCCAACAGCGGGCATATCCAGAGCATCCTCAACCCGCCGGGTAACCCCAAGGCCAACTATGTCGAGAACCCCAAGCTGAGCAGCGACCCACGGGCCTGGTACTACGACGCCAATCACGTCGAGGGCAGTTGGTGGCCGCAGTGGCTGGAGTGGATCCAGCAACGCTCAGGCGTACAGCGCGAAACCCTAACCGCCCTGGGCAACCAGAATTACCCACCGATGGAAGCGGCGCCGGGCACTTACGTGCGCGTGCGCTGAGCTCAACGATCACATTAAGAAGACTGGATGAAGACCCGCGACCGTATCCTTGAATGCGCACTGCAGCTGTTCAACCAGAAGGGCGAACCGAACGTGTCTACCATGGAGGTGGCCAATGAAATGGGGATCAGCCCCGGCAACCTCTACTACCACTTCCATGGCAAGGAGCCACTGGTGCTCGGGCTGTTCGAGCGCTTCCAGAGTGAGCTGATGCCCCTGCTCGACCCACCGGCAGACGCCCAACTGGAAGCCGAGGACTATTGGCTGTTCCTGCACTTGATCATCGAGCATATGGCTCACTACCGTTTTTTGTTCCAGGATCTGTCAAACCTGGCGGGGCGCCTGCCGAAACTGGCCAAGGGCATTCGCAACCTGCTCACCGCGCTCAAGCGCACCCTTGCATCGCTGCTTGCGCACTTGAAGGCTGCGGGGCAATTGGTCAGCGATACCCAGGCGCTGGGGCAATTAGTGGAACAGATCACCATGACCCTGCTGTTCTCCCTGGACTATCAACGGATTCTCGATCGTGAAGGGGAGGTACGGGTGGTGATATATCAAATCATGATGCTGGTGGCCCCCCATCTGCTGCTACCGACACGACAGGCGACCGAGCGGTTGGCGCTGCGTTATCTGGAGGATGCGGTTTAACGGAGTGTTCAATACGGTCAGCCAAACTCCCCGAACTGCTGGGTAAACCTGAACAGTTCGCTGTCGCTCTTGATGCCCAACTTTCGATACGCCGATTGTTTTTGTGTACTGATCGTACTGACGCTGCGCGAGAACTTTGCCGCGATTGAATTCACAGACATCCCATCCAGAAAACACCGCAGAACTTCCTGCTCTTTTGGCGTAAGGCAGGCGTTCAACCATGACGAAGTTGAAAACTCCATGTTCGACGGTTTATGGGCAACATCAATAAGTGATTGCATACCCTGCAACGCTGGCATCATGCAGGGGTGCAGATAAATACGCCCCTGGGCCACCGTTCGAATCGCCGTAACCAACTCGCTCATGTTCTGGGTTTTGCCCAGTACCCCCCAACAACCCGCCTTCAAAGACATTGAAACAGTGGCGGGCGTGTAGTGCGAACATACAATCAAGGGCCTGCACTGGCGAAAACGTCGGTTCAACGTCTGGATCAAACTGAGGCCGTCGATTTCCGACGGTGCCAGAATAAAGTCCATGACCACCACATCCGCCGGCCGCAGGGTCAGCGCCTCCAATAATTGCTTCCCCGTGCCGAAGGAGCCGATCACACTGAGGTCGGCCTCTTTTCTCAAGCCCAACTCGATCCCCTGCCGAACCATCTCATGATCATCCAACAGAACGACGGTATATGGATTGGAACTTGAAGTCGGCATAAAGATACCCGCATGAATAAATGCAGCATCGAACCCACAATCACCCATTGTTTCTAGCCCGGTATAGCCCAGCCATGCACAGGGTTCAATACAGGCACGCAATAAGCCCCGCCACTTCCTACAGAAACAACTGAAAGAATATTCCCAATAGAACAGTAAAAACCCAAATTACAGCCGAAAAAAAATTAACTAAAACAGCATGCTTTCGAACAATTTCGAACTAAAACTCGTCACGCTTCTATAGAAGTCATTCACGTTTAGATACAAATTACAGCCACCCGCCACTCAACACATGCTGTGTTTCAACCCGTGGCTGGCAACACCTGTCATTCATCAGTGGAAATGTCATGAACGTAAATGTTTTATCTACTGTCGCGGCCGCATTGGCCTTGACTGTTGCTGTATCACACTGCGCGCACGCTGCAGATGGCGTTATGAACTTCAGCGGCCTGGTCACCGATGTGACTTGCACGGTCGAGGGTGCGGCACCGGGCACCGGGGCCGTGGTCAAGGACGTCAACCTGGGCGGGGTTTCTGCCGCGCGCTTGGCGAAACCGGGTGATCGCGCCAACCTCACAGGCTTCACCATTCGCATTGGCGCGCCTGGCGAAGGCAGCTGCACCAACGGTCGCACCGCCATGGTTGCATTCGATCCCACCAGCCCCGCCATTGATGTGGCGACCGGCCGTTTGAACATCGATGGCCATGATGACCCGTCCGACACAACCAATGCCAAGAACGTACAGGTTGAAGTGACTAAACGCGATGGCTCGCCCCTGAACGTATACACCGAAAAATCTGAAGGCGTGGTAATCGCCGACAACCAGGCATTGATCCCACTGGCCGCACAAATGTATGCCAGCGGCGCGTCCACTGAAGGTACGGTCAAGACTCGGGTCGGCTTTACGATCGTGTACGCCGATTAAGGTGTGTAGACAACGGACCTGCAGCCGTCAGGCAGGTCCTCCCCTGACCCGAAGAGACCTCTGACACCATGAAAAGAATGGTCTGCCTCGCATTTGTAGCCTGTGGATTTGGGTTGCTCCCACCGCTAGCGCCCCCAGCCCATGCCGGCGTGATTATTTACGGTACCCGCGTGATCTTCCCGGCGGAACAACGAGAGGTCGTCGTGCGCCTGGAAAACAAGGGAGACCGTCCGGCGCTGGTGCAATCCTGGCTGGATACGGGCAATCCACACTCAACACCGAGCACAACGCAAACGCCGTTCACCCTTTCGCCGCCGATCTTCCGCATTGAGCCGCATCAGCAACAGGCGTTGCGCCTACGCTACTCCGGCGAACCAGCACCTGCCGATCGCGAAAGCCTGTACTGGCTGAATGTGCTGGAAGTACCGCCGCGCACCGCCAATACCGAACAAAACAACCAGATCGAACTGGCGTTCCGTACCCGCGTGCGCGTGTTCCTGCGGCCCGATGCATTGCCCTACCCGGCGAGCAGCGCCCCATCAAAACTGCAATGGGCACTGGTGGCCCACGAGCAGGGCTATGCACTGCAAGCGACCAACCCGACGCCCTACCATATCTCCTTGACCTCGGTTGACTTGCTGAGCGGCGGCAAACGCTTCAGCAAAGCGGCAAACAAGGATGCCAACGATGGCCTGCTCATGCCGGCCGGTGACATCAAATTGTTTGCACTGCCGCTGCTGCGCAGTCGCCCCAACGATGTGGCAGAAGTCGAGTTCACCAGCGTCAGTGACTTCGGTGCCCGCGTGCGCCACTCGGCCCCCCTTGCCCCTCCAGCCGCCAGATGAATACCCAGATGAACGCGCGCTCCATTTCATACTTGTTAGCCAAGTTCATGGCCTTGGTTTTCGTGCTGTCGGGCAGCACTGCCGCACACGCGAGTGTTGTCATCGACAACACCCGTATTGTCTACCCGCAGCACGCCAAGGAGGTGACGGTCAGGCTTGAAAGCAAGAATCAGGCACCGGTGTTGATCCAGGCCTGGCTGGACAAGGGCGACGAGCACTCGACACCGGACCTGACCGGCATTCCTTTTATTGCCACCCCTCCCATTTTTCGTATGGAACCAGGCAAACAACAGGTCATGCGCCTGGCGTATACGGGAGAGGCCTTGCCGTCGGCCCAGGAAAGCCTGTTTTGGTTCAACGTGCTCGAAGTACCCGCCCAATCGCAAGGCCCCGAACACAGCAACCAGTTGCAGCTCGCCTTCCGCTCTCGGATCAAGCTGTTTTTCCGTCCGCCCAACCTGCCTTACGGCGCCGACGCCGCACCCGGAAAACTGCAATGGCGTCGCGAATTGACCGAGCAAGGCCAAGTTCTGGAAGTCTATAACCCCACGCCTTACTACGTGACTTTCGAACAGGTCCAACTGCTCGAGGCCCAGCACGGCCCTACCCACCAGGCCTCCACCTCAGGCACCGCGAATATGGTGATGCCCGGCGGTCGCAGCCGTTTTGAACTGCCCAACCTCAAGTCGCCGCCAGGCAGCGCGGCAACCGTGGAGTTTCAGACGCTGGATGACTTCGGAGTAACGGTCTCTCACCGCGCCAAGGTCTCCACATGACCACCTGACGCCGCCGCCTCGCGAGCCGCCATCGCCTGGCGGGTCACGCAGCTCACTTCATTACCTACGTTCGGTTGATGCCCATTGTTCAGGGCAGGGCTTCCCTTTGCCCACATTCGGACAGCACCTTTTTTTGAGAATGCCAAACATGAGTTTGAACACGCCCGCCAGGGTGAGAAACGGGTCCCTGATACGTCGTCGATTACCGTTCATGGCGCGTGGCCTGATACTGCTGACCAGCGCTCACGCCTGGGGTGCAGGCGCTGTCGAGAATGTCGAATTCAACCCCGCCTTCTTCCCGGATGCCGTCAGAGGCCGACAGGTTGATATTTCAAAGTTCAGCCAGGGCAACGTTGTTCTGCCCGGAAGCTACCGCATCGATATTTATCTGAACGGTCAGTGGATCGGGCGGGAAACCCTGTCATTCGTTGCGGTGCAAGGCCGAGACTCTGCACAAATGTGCCTGGAGCGCGAAGCGCTTCTGCGGTTTGGAATCCAGGTGGATGCGCCGCACAATCAACCCACCGAACCCGCTCAAGCACCGCGTCGTACCTTTGCCAGCTGCGATGATATTTCGTCCTACCTGCCGGGCAGCAGCAGCCAGTTCGACGCCGGCGAAAACCGCCTGGCGCTGCAGGTTCCGCAGATCTACCTGGCGCGCAAGGCGCGGGGCTATGTCGACCCACAACATTGGGACAGTGGGATCGACGCCGCCTTTGTACGCTACAACGCCAACACGTTTGTGACCCGTACGAATGGCCGCTCGCTCGACTCCCAGTACCTGGGGCTGAACACCGGGCTCAACCTGGGCGATTGGCACTGGCGTCATAACGCCAGCTTCAACCGCACCGACTCCACTTCGAAGTACCAAAGCAGTGCCACCTATGTGCAGCGGGAACTGAGCCCGCTCCAGTCACAGTTGATGATGGGAGAAACCTACACGCCAGGCGATCTGTTCGACAGTGTGCGCCTGCGGGGGATCAGCCTGTTCAGCGATGATCGGATGCTGCCGGACTCCCAGACAGGTTTTGCGCCGGTCGTGCGCGGCATCGCCGAGACCAATGCGCGGGTCACGGTGCGCCAGCGCGGCGTGTTGCTGGATGAAGTTTCCGTCGCCCCTGGCCCCTTCGTGCTCAACGACCTGTTTCCCACCGGCTATGGTGGCGATCTGACCGTTACGATCACCGAGGCCGATGGTCGTCAACGCGAGTTCATCGTTCCGTTCGCCGCCAACGCCAACCTGCTGCGTACGGGCTATCACCGTTACGCACTGAGTGTCGGCCAGTTGGATGAAATTGGCCTGCGCCACCCACCCAAGCTGATGCAAGCCACTTACCAACATGGCCTCAGCAACCTGCTGACCGGCTATACCGGTGCGGTGCTGGGCGAAGACTACCGGTCCCATTTGTTGGGTACAGCGTTCAATACCCCGTTTGGCGCGCTGTCCATTGACCTGACCCATTCGAATGCAACGTTGCCGGGCCACGGGTCCCGTGACGGACGAAGCGTGCAGTTGCGCTACAGCAAGAACTTCACCGAGACCGGCACCCACTTTGCCCTCGGCGCCTATCGCTACTCCACCGAAGGTTTCCTGAGCGCTGCCGATGCCGCCCGGGTTCGCGACCTGGCCATAGACGGAGGCAACCTGGAGCACGTATCGCGTTTGCGCGACAGGATGGACATCAGCCTCAATCAAAGCCTGGGCAACGGATCGATATACCTTACCGGCTCGTCGCAGAACTATTGGAACCGCAAAAGCGGCAACTTGACGTTCACCACGGGGTACACGGGCAGTTGGAAGGGCCTGCACTACACCGTCAGCGCCCAGCGCACCAAGGACTTACTCAGTGAGCGGATCGACCAGCAATTGGAGCTGACCCTGAGCCTGCCCTTGGGCAGCGGCGCACGCACACCGACCTTGACCACCACCGCGTATCGCGGCAACCAAGGCGACGGCGAGCGGTTGAGCCTGGGCGGCACTCTGGGTGAGCGCAACGAGTTCACCTACGGGATAGGGGCCAGCCGGGTACAGGGTGCCAGTACGGCGACGAGCGCTGACGCGAAGTACCAGACCAGCCAGGGGGTGGTGTCCGCCGGTTTCGGGCAGGGCAACACCTACCGCGCGATGTCGCTCGGCATGACCGGCGGTATCGTTGCCCATGCAGAGGGCGTGACTTTCGCTCCGGAGCTGGGCGACACCATCGGTGTCGTCCAGGCGCCTGATGCCCAGGGTGCGCGGATCAATGGCAACCACAGCGCCCAGGTCGGCCGGAGCGGCTTTGCCGTGGTGCCCCACCTCACGCCGTATCGACAGAACGCGGTGGAACTCGACCCCAAAGACCTATCGGTGGATGTGGAACTCAAGACCGCTGCGCAAAACGTCGCACCGCGTGCCGGTTCAGTGGTGAAGCTGCAGTTCGCTACCGTCAGCGGTCAAGCCATCTTGATCACGGCACTGCGCGACGATGCCAGCCCACTGCCGTTCGGTTCGGACGTATTCGATGAAGACGGCGCCAGCGTCGGCATTGTCGGCCAGGGCGGTAAAGCCTTTGTGCGAGTGGCGCGTGCGCAGGGGTGGTTAACCGTCAAATGGGGGGGCGATACCGAGGACTCTTGCCGGCTGCAATACCGCCTGGGCACAGGGCCGAAGGTGAATGGCTCAGCGCGTTTGCGCCATCTGGACGCAGGCACTTGCAAAACCCATACGAGCGGTTGATTGGGCGCAAGCCTGCATGTTGCCGCAGCCCCTCTATTTCTCCTAGCGGACTGAAGATGAAACATTCCACCAAACTCGTTTCGACCCTCGCGACCCTTGCGCTGCCAATCGCCGCGCAAGCGGCGTGCACCCGGTATCCCGATGCAACGCTGACGCTGAACATGCCGACGACTATCACCGTACCGGACAACCTGCCTGTCGGGAGTGTCATCACCCGCCAGACATTCAGCGGTACGTCAGAAGCTTTTTTTGCCAATTGCGGGCCTACCCTGAGAACAATCATCGGCCGATACCCACGCCAAACAGACCCGGCAACAGGCGCTTATCAAACCGAGGCGCCGGGGGTTGGGCTGCACGTCAGATTGAAATGGGCCGATGGAGGCCCCGCAACCTTTGGGTTACATAGCCAAACAGGCGCGATACCCCCTGGGCGGGTTCCCAGCTTCATCGCCGCAGAGGCCTTGTTCTACAAAACCGGTCC
The DNA here is from genome assembly GCF_029457515.1 of Pseudomonas sp. G11. Classification (NCBI taxonomy): domain Bacteria; kingdom Pseudomonadati; phylum Pseudomonadota; class Gammaproteobacteria; order Pseudomonadales; family Pseudomonadaceae; genus Pseudomonas; species Pseudomonas sp. G11. Next base: position 750,263 of record NZ_CP120377.1, on the reverse strand, counting down.
TGTCACGGACGGAACAGTGCCTGGCGGGTTCCTCTGGTCGGACAGATGGGGCAGCGTTCCAGACAAATTCACCCTGATGCTGGGCAACTCGGTTCGCTTTATCAGGCCCGCGGCCACCTGCGACCTGGCAGCCGGCGACATAAACCGCACGATTACACTTCCCGCCATCAAGGTCAGCGATTTGGACAAGGCCGTCCATGCGGGCGCACACAACTTTGAACTGATCGCCAACTGCAGCAATGCCGCCAACGTCACCTTCCGCTTCAGCGGCACGCCCGCATCGGGGAACAACGCGCTCTTCGCCAATACAGGCACGGCCAAGGGCGTCGCATTGTGGCTGTACTCACGCATCAATGGCGAGCGCACGCTGGCGGTTTCCGGCAACCGTGCAGTTTTGCCGCTCGGTGCCGCTTATCACAAAAACGGTACGGTGAGCCAAGGCACGCTGGTGAGTACCGCCACCGTCAACATTACCTACAACTGAAACCCTGAGAACGACCCGATGAAGATCCCACCCCTGCCCCTGCTGCTGGTTATTACGGCGAGCCTTGTCCACATCACGGCCCAGGCCGCAACGACAGGCACCTTGCGTTTTACCGGCCAGGTCAACGCCGGCACCTGTAACCTGGCGGCCGGCGATGTGAACCGCACCATTACGCTGCCAACCGTCAAGATTTCAGACTTCGACAAGAGTGCTTCGGCAGGCTCGCACGACTTCGAAATATCCGCCGACTGCGAATCGGACATCCGCAACGTGGTTTTCCTGTTCGCCGGCACCCCATCCACCGGGAACGCTGCACTGTTTGCCAATACCGGAACGTCGGCCGGCACGGCTCTTTGGCTGGCACATCGTGCGACCTCTGTTGATGCCATCCCTGCCAACGGCACCGCCGCTCAGCGCAGCCGGACGATTGCGACAAGCAACAAAAAAGCCGTCATACCGCTCAACGCGGCCTACTATAAAATCGGTGCGATCACCCAGGGAACCCTGGCCAGCGCGGTGACCGTATCGATCACGTACAACTGATGGCGACTTAAGCGGCTGCGCCCTGGGCAAAAAAAATGCCTGACCTTTGCGGGTCAGGCATTTTTATGTCCCGGAAGAAATCAGGACTGACTGGATGGCGTCGGGGTAACCGGCGCTGCAGTCGGAGCCACAGCTGCGGGCGTCGGTGCGGACACCGAGTTGGCCGTGGAAGCAGTGGATGCAGGTGCACTGGCAGGTTTGGCCGCTACAGCTGGCTTGGGCGCCGCTGGTTTTTTAGCCGCAGCTGGCTTCTTCACGACGGCCGGTTTGGCCGCTGGCTTGGCTGCAGGTTTTGCAGTGGCTGCCTTGGCAACGGGTTTGGCGGCTGCGGTTTTAGCTGCTGGCTTGGCGGCGGGTTTAGCAGTTGCCTTGGCTGCTGGTTTAGCTGCAGGTTTAGCTGCTGGCTTGGCAGCCACTTTTGCGGCCACTGGTTTAGCGGCAGGCTTGGCGGCCGGTTTGGCCGCTGCGGTTTTTGCCGCTGGCTTGGCTGCTGGCTTGGCGGCAGCTTTGGCTGGAGCCTTGGCAGCCGGCTTGGCGGCAGCTTTTACCAGAGGCTTGGCAGCGGCTTTCGCGGCGGGCTTGGCAGCAGCGATTTTAGCGGCAGGCTTGGCTGCCGGTTTGGCGGCTGCGGTTTTCACCGGAGTCACTTTGGCGCCGGTGAGCTTTTCGATCTGCTTGGTCAGGGTATCGACCTTGCTATGCAGCGCCTTCAATTCCGCTTTGCTTGGCACCCCAAGCCGCGAAATAGCACTGTGGAGGCGTTTATCGAACGTCTCTTCCAACTTGCCCCAAGTGTCAGAAATGCTCGACTTGGCGGAGCCGGCAGTTGCCTTCGCCGCTTCAACTTTTTTACCCACCGTGCTCTTGGTCAACTTCTCGGCTTTCTCGCCGTCTTTAACCAGCGTCTCGAAGAGTTTGCTGCCGTCACTGTCGATCTTCGAGTAAACGCCTAAACCAGCGAGCCAGATTTTGCGGGAATATTCTTCAACTTTCCCGACCCACGAGCTGCCTTCTTTCTGAGTAGTCTTTTTAACAGCCATCCCGATGTCTCCTTAGTGTTTACGCGCGACACGTTCGAGCAATGCCGTCAGCTCTTCGAGCTTAGCAGAGAGTGTCTCCACGTCATGTTTAGTCGCAATGCCGATTCGATTCAAGGCACTTGCAACACGAGTATCAAAAGCTTTTTCAACTTTATCCAGCTGAACTTCAACCAGGCCTTTGACGCTGGAGACATTACTCTTTACTTGGTCAATCTGACTATTGGCAGCATCAAGTTGTTCAACTACAACTTTTTTGCCTTTACTTTCAACATGTTGGCCAGTTTTAACCAGCTCTTTGAAGTACTCGCCGCCCTCGCTTCCGACCTTGGCGTAGGCCCCAAGACCTGCCAGCCAGATCTTGCGGGCGTAGCTTTTAACGTCACTCAGGGCAGTGGTCTGAGCGTCGATTTTTTTCTTCAGGATAACTTTGGCCATGGTGCACCTCACGCAGAATAGGGTGGAGGAACGGCCCACAGGAGTTGAGGGCTTGGGCACAAAGTAGGTTGAAAAATTAGAATCGGCACCCTAAGAGCAATCGGATCAGGCCAGGGCTTTATCCAGGGCTTTCTCGATTTCGGACTTGATGGTGCTACTCATGGCCGACATCAACAGGCCCAGTTCCACATCAATACGCAGCGAATCATCCGCCACCCACACCGTGCCTTTAACCCCCGAACGCTTGAGGTTCAAGGTGTCGCCAGACCACGACGGCTCCAGGCCATATTGCTCCTGGAGTTTGCTCGCCAACTTTTCGGCCTTGGCGCGTGCGCCTTCTTTACCCAGGGAATGTGCGCGCTCAACGGTAATACGGGCCATTGCAATGACTCCTCTTTATAACGACTGGAACACCCGCCATGCGGCAAAAGGTCTCGGTGGCCCTCTATCTTACCTTCAGCCTTGCCAAGACAAAGCAGGCCTTGGGGATTATCATGTCCCGCATTCTCTTTTGGTGACAGCGATATGACTGATCAGCGCAAAGGCAGCGATGCCGAACCCACCACTCACTTCGGTTTCAAGAACGTCCCGGAAAGCCAGAAAGCGGAAAAAGTCGCTGAGGTGTTCCACTCCGTAGCCGCCAAGTACGACCTGATGAACGATGTGCTCTCGGGTGGCATGCACCGCCTGTGGAAACGCTTCACCATCGAGCTGTCGGGCGTGCGCACCGGCAACCGCGTGCTGGACATCGCCGGCGGCACGGGCGACCTGGCGGCCAAGTTCTCCAAGCTCGTCGGCCCGACCGGCCAGGTGGTGCTGGCAGATATCAATGGCTCGATGCTCAAGGTCGGCCGCGATCGCCTGCTCGACAAAGGCGTGGCCGGCAATATCGAATTCGTCCAGGCCGACGCTGAAAAGCTGCCGTTCCCCGACAACCATTTCGACTGTGTGACCATCGCCTTCGGCCTGCGCAACGTGACCCACAAGGAAGACGCGATCCGCTCGATGCTGCGCGTGCTCAAGCCGGGTGGCCGCCTGCTGGTGCTGGAGTTCTCCAAGCCGACCAACGCGCTGATGTCCAAGGTCTACGACACCTACTCGTTCGCCTTCATGCCGTTGATGGGCAAGCTGATCACCAATGACGCCGAAAGCTATCGCTACCTGGCCGAGTCGATCCGCATGCACCCCGACCAGGAAACCCTGAAGTCGATGATGGTGGAGGCCGGTTTCGACCGCGTGACGTACCACAATATGACGTCGGGCATCGTCGCCCTGCACCGCGGCATCAAGCCCTGATGCTGCTCAAAGGTCTTCTCGCCAGCGTCGAACACGGCCTCAACCGTGTACTGCACCTGGACAGCACCGCCCTGGCACGGCTCGCGCACCTGAACGGCAAGATCATTGCCGTCGACTGCCGCAGCCCTGCCTTGCAGCTGTTTATCCTGCCCAGCGATGAAGGCCTGCTGCTTGCCAGCCACTGGGCTGCCGAGGCCGACTGCACCCTGCGCGCGCCGGCCTCCAGCCTGTTGCATCTGGCGCTGAGCCGTAACAAGACCGCCATCCTGCATGGCCCGGAAGTGGAGCTGGAAGGCGATAGCGCGGTGCTGATGGACCTGGCCGCCGTGCTGCAGGACCTGGAGCTGGACTGGGAATACGAGCTGTCACAATGGATCGGCCCAGTCGCCACCCAACTGATCAGCGGGCACCTGCGCAGCCGCGCACGCTGGTACCAGCAGGGGTTCGCCAGCCTCAACCAGAACCTCGCCGAATACCTGAGCGAAGAATCGCGCACCCTGGTCGGACAACGGGAAGCGCAAGCGCGCTTTCGCGAACTCGACAAGGCCAAAATCGACCTGGAACGCCTTGAGGCACGCTTCGAGCGCCTGAGCCGTTCCCTTGATCCAAGCGATAACGCATGAAGCTGCTCGCCGTCCGCCGTTTGTTTCGTATCCAGCGCGTCGTAATCCGCTACCGCCTCGATGACCTGCTGTTCGCCCTGCCTCTCCCCTGGTTCCTGCTGGCGGTGCGCTATGTGCTGCCGTGGCGCTGGTTCCCGCGCAAGCCGCTGGAACTGAGCCGTGGCGCGCGCCTGCGCCTGGCCCTGCAGGACCTGGGGCCGATCTTTATCAAGTTCGGGCAGATTCTCTCGACCCGCCGCGACCTGCTGCCCGAAGACATCGCCGACGAACTGATGCTGCTGCAAGACCGCGTGCCGCCGTTCGATTCGCAGCAGTCGATGAAGCTGATCGAAGAGCAACTGGGCAAGAAAATCAGCGACGTGTTCAGCCGCTTCGACGTCGAGCCCCTGGCCTCGGCCTCGGTGGCACAAGTGCATGCCGCGCAACTCAAGACCGGCGAAGAAGTGGTGGTGAAGGTGATCCGTCCGGGCCTCAAGCCGATCATCGGCCAGGACCTGGCATGGCTGTTTATCCTCGCCCGCGCCGCTGAACGCTTTTCTGCCGATGCGCGCCTGCTGCACCCGGTGGACGTGGTCGCCGACTACGAAAAAACCATCTACGACGAGCTCGACCTGCTGCGCGAAGCGGCCAACGCCAGCCAGCTCAAGCGCAATTTCGAAGGTTCGCCGCTGCTGTATGTGCCGCAAGTCTACTGGGACTGGTGCCGCCCGAAAGTGCTGGTAATGGAGCGTATCTACGGCGTGCAGGTCACCGACCTCGCCACCCTGGCCGACCAGCGCACCGACATGAAAATGCTGGCCGAGCGTGGCGTGGAAATTTTCTTCACCCAGGTGTTCCGCGACAGCTTCTTCCATGCCGACATGCACCCAGGCAACATCTTCGTCAGCACCGTCAACCCGTGGAGCCCGCAGTACATCGCGATCGACTGCGGCATCGTCGGCAGCCTGACCCCGGAAGACCAGGATTACCTGGCGCGCAACCTGTTCGCCTTCTTCAAGCGCGACTACCGCCGCGTGGCGCAGTTGCACATCGACTCGGGCTGGGTACCGGCAGAAACCAAGCTCAATGAATTCGAAGCGGCAATCCGTACCGTTTGCGAGCCGATCTTCGAAAAACCGTTAAAAGATATTTCCTTCGGCCAGGTGCTGATGCGCCTGTTCCAGACCGCGCGACGCTTCAATATGGAAGTGCAGCCGCAGCTTGTTCTTTTGCAGAAAACCCTGCTGAACATCGAGGGCCTGGGCCGTCAGCTGTACCCGGACCTCGACTTGTGGAACACCGCACAACCGTTCCTCGAACGCTGGATGCGCGAGCGCGTCAGCCCGAAAACCCTGCTGGGCAACCTGCAAAGCCAGGTCGAACAGCTGCCGCACTTGGCCAATATGACCCGCGACCTGCTGGAGCGCATGTCCCAGCCCCACGCCAAGGACCCGTCGCCACCGTGGCAACAGCGCAAGGATGACTGGTTCCTGCGCTTGCTGGGGGCCGCGCACCTGGTGGGCGGGGTGATGCTGGCCATCGGCGGGCCATTGAACGAGTTGGGCCACTGGCCGGCCGGGATCATGGTCGCCGTGGGTGTTTATCTGATCGTGCGTCGATAGCCGATCCGGTTATACACTGTCGCAAATTGCCGGAGCCGAACGATGAAAGACTGGCTGGACGAGATCAAGTGGGACAGTGACGGCCTGGTGCCGGCCATTGCCCAGGACTACAAGACCGGGCGCGTGCTGATGATGGCCTGGATGAACCGCGAGGCCCTGAGCCTCACTGCCGCCGAGCAGCGCGCCATTTACTGGTCACGTTCGCGTGGCAAACTGTGGCGTAAGGGCGAAGAGTCCGGGCACGTGCAGACCCTGCACGAGATACGCCTCGACTGCGACGCCGACGTGGTGATCCTGATGGTCGAGCAGATCGGCGGCATTGCCTGCCACACCGGCCGCCACAGCTGCTTCTATCGCGTGTTCGAGAACGGCGAATGGAAGGTGGTGGAACCGGTACTCAAAGACCCGCACGCCATTTATTCGGCAGGACACTGAACATGAGCGATACCCTGAACCGTGTGGCCCAGGTGCTGGAAGACCGCAAAGGCGCGGACGCCGACAGCTCGTATGTGGCGAGCCTGTATCACAAGGGCCTGAACAAGATCCTGGAAAAACTCGGCGAAGAATCCGTCGAGACGATCATCGCTGCCAAGGATGCCGAGATCAGCGGCGACTGCAGCGATGTGATCTACGAAACCGCCGACCTGTGGTTCCACAGCCTGGTCATGCTCGCCCAACTGGGGCAGCACCCACAGGCAGTGCTGGATGAACTGGACCGTCGCTTCGGCCTGTCCGGGCATGCCGAAAAGGCCTCGCGCCCGTCCGCCTGAATAACTTTCAACGAGGAATTGCAGCATGGGCATTTTTGACTGGAAACACTGGATCGTCATTCTGGTGGTGGTGGTACTGGTGTTCGGCACCAAGAAACTGAAAAACCTCGGCACTGACGTCGGCGAGTCGATCAAGGGCTTTCGCAAGGCCATGAACGACGACGAAAAACCGGCCGAGCCCGTCGTCAACCCGGTGCCGCCGGCCCAGCCTGTCCACCCGCAGGCCGCCCAGCCGATTACCGAGCGTCGTACCTTCGACGTGCAGGCTGAAAAAGTCGAAGAGCCGACCCGCAAAGACTCGTGAGCACTGACTAATGTTTGGTATCAGCTTCTCTGAACTGCTCCTCGTCGGCCTCGTGGCCTTGCTGGTGCTGGGGCCGGAACGCCTGCCCGGTGCCGCACGCACGGCCGGCCTGTGGATCGGGCGCCTGAAACGCAGTTTCAACGCCATCAAACAGGAAGTTGAACGGGAAATCGGCGCCGATGAAATCCGCCGCCAACTGCACAACGAACACATCCTGTCGTTGGAGCAAGAGGCGCGCAAAATTCTGTCGCCGGTGCAGGAGCCGGCCAAACCGGTGGAGCCTGTGGCCGAGCACAGCATCGCGCCCACACCCGCAGCGACCGAAGCCACACCGGTCGCGCCAGGCCCGACCGCTACCCCGACAGAGCCAGCGCCGGCGCCCGTGGCGTCGCCCGCTCCCCATGACCCTACATTGCCGCCGCGAGCCCCATGAGCGCTGATAAACCGGAAAACGACCAGCATATGCCGCTGGTCTCGCACCTCACCGAGCTGCGTACCCGCCTGCTGCGTTGCGTAGCGGCAATCTTCGTGATCTTCGCCGGGCTGTTCGCCTTCACCCAGCAGATCTACACCTTCGTCTCCACGCCCTTGCGCCAGTACCTGCCGGCCGGCGCGACGATGATCGCCACCGATGTGTCGTCGCCGTTCCTGACGCCGTTGAAGCTGACGATGATGGTCTCGCTGTTCCTGGCGATCCCGGTGATCCTGCATCAGATCTGGGGCTTTATCGCACCAGGGCTGTACAAGCATGAGAAGCGCATCGCCGTGCCGTTGCTGGTGTCGAGCATCCTGCTGTTCTATACCGGCATGGCATTCGCCTACTTCCTGGTGTTCCCGCTGATCTTCAAGTTCTTCGCCGCGGCCACCCCCGCTGGCGTGGAGATGATGACCGACATCACCAGCTACCTCGACTTCGTGATGACGTTGTTCTTCGCCTTCGGCGTGGCCTTCGAAATCCCCGTGGCCGTGGTGCTGCTGGTATGGATCGGCGTAGTCGACGTGAAGTACCTGAAGAAGGTCCGCCCGTACGTGATCATCGGCTGCTTCGTGGTCGGCATGATCCTGACGCCGCCGGACATCTTCTCCCAGACCCTGCTGGCGGTGCCGATGTGGATGCTGTTCGAGATTGGCATCCTGTTCAGCGGCCTGATCAGCAAGCGGGGCGAGCACCCGGATGACCAACCCGCCGACGATGACCAGCCGCCAGCGACCCAGCCGTGAACCTGCTGCTGCTGGAGGAGGCCGACTTTATCGCGGCCGACCGGGTGGTGCTGCGTGATCGGCGCCTGGTGCATATGCAGGACGTCCACCGTGTGGCGGTGGGCGACAACCTGCGCGTGGGGCGCATCGGCGGCCTGATGGGCAATGCGCAACTGCTGCGCCTGGACGCCCGTGAGGCCGAGCTGCAAGTCAGCTTCGAGCTGCCGCCCCCGGCCAAACTGCCCCTGACCCTGTTGCTCGCCCTGCCGCGCCCGAAGATGCTGCGTCGGGTGCTGCAAACCGTGGCGGCCATGGGTGTGCCGAAAGTGGTACTGCTCAATAGCTACCGGGTTGAGAAGAGCTTCTGGCAAACCCCGTTCCTGGAGCCTGCGGCGCTTCGCGAGCAACTGATCCTCGGTCTCGAGCAGGCTCGGGACACGGTGCTGCCGGAAATCATCATCGAAAAACGTTTCAAGCCATTCGTCGAAGACCGCCTGCCAGCCATGACGCAAGGCACCCTCGGCCTGATCGGCCACCCCGGCGACTATCCGCCTTGCCCGCGTGCCCTGGACGAGCCGGTCACCCTGGCCATCGGCCCGGAGGGCGGCTGGATTCCCTACGAGGTGGATCTGCTGGCCAAGGCCGGCCTGCAGCCGGTGCAGTTGGGCGCTCGCATCCTGCGCGTGGAAACCGCCGTCACTGCCCTGCTCGCCCGCCTCTTCTAACCACACGACCCTCCCACAGTCGCACCACGGCGCTACAGAATCCCGTTTGCAGGCCGATACCCCCTGAATAAATCTAAGCTTTGCTCCAGGGGAGTTCGCAGCATGTATCGTTGGTTAGCCGAAAAGCTGGGAAATGTCAGCGTCAAAACCAAACTGGGCGTCGGCTTTGGTCTGGTACTGCTGCTGACGCTGGTGATCACCTTCACTGGCTGGACCGGCCTGGGTGATGTGATCAGTCGTGGCGACAAACTGGGGTATATCTCCAGCCTCAATGCCTTGACCAAAGACCTGCGTCTGGCCCGCCTGGACTACGAAATGCGCCGTGGCGAGCAAGGCACCAGCGCTGTCAGCGAGTTGCTGAACCAGCTCGACAGCGGCCTGAAGACCGCCCGCACCCTGATCGAACAACCGGCCGACGTCGCCCTGATCGACGAGCAACTGGCGGCCGTGGAGCAGTACAAGCGGGCCTTCAACGACATGGCACAAGCCGGTGCCAATCGCGAAAACGCGCGCAGCAAGTTGGGCGATACCGCCGACAATGCCGTGCTCAAGATAGGCGAAGTCGAAAAATCCCTGCTGCAAGGCGACAGCGTCACCCAGTTCAACAACGTGGTCAGCCTGAGCAAGCTGATCCAGCAAGCGCGCTTCCAAGTGCGCGGCTACACCTACAGCGCCAAGGTCGAAGCCGAGCAACCGGCCCTTGATGCCATCGACAACGCCCTGAAAAAAATCACCGAGCTGGAAGGCCAACTGCCGGCCAACTACCAGGCCAACCTGCAACAGGCCAGCGTTTCGCTGCAAGCCTATCGCGCGGCCGTCAGCCAGTACCGTGACTCCCAGGTGGCCAGCGCGGCAGCACTCAAGGCCATGGGTGCCCAGGGCGATATCCTGCTCAGCCATAGCGAAAAACTCACGGCCTCCCAGACCGTGGTGCGTGACACCGACGCTGCACAAGCCAAGTACCTGTTGCTGCTGGCCACCGTGCTGGCGTTGATCTTCGGCCTGGTCGCCGCCTGGGCCATTACCCGTCAGATCATCATCCCGCTGAGCCAGACCCTCAAGTTGGCCGAGCGCGTCGCCTCGGGCGACCTGAGCCAAAACCTGACGTCGGAGCGCCAGGACGAACTCGGCCAACTGCAACGCGCCATGCAAAGCATGACCGTCGGCTTGCGCGAATTGATCGGCGGCATCAGCGAAGGCGTCACCCAGATTGCCAGCGCTGCCGAGCAGCTCTCGGCCGTCACCGAGCAAACCAGCGCCGGGGTCAACAGCCAGAAAGTCGAGACGGACCAGGTGGCCACGGCCATGAACGAAATGGCGGCCACTGTGCAGGAAGTCGCCCGCAACGCGGAAGAAGCCTCCGAAGCCGCCGTAGCCGCCGATCAGCAGGCCCGCGAAGGCGACAAGGTAGTCGGTGAAGCCATCGCCCAGATCGAGCGCCTGGCCACGGAGGTCGGTAATTCCACGGTGGCCATGGGCGATCTGAAGCGCGAAAGCGACAAGATCGGCAGCGTGCTCGACGTGATCAAGTCGGTGGCCCAGCAAACCAACCTGCTGGCCCTGAACGCCGCCATTGAAGCGGCGCGCGCCGGCGAGGCCGGGCGTGGTTTTGCGGTGGTGGCCGATGAGGTGCGCAGCCTGGCCCAACGCACCCAGAAGTCCACCGAAGAGATCGAAGAACTGATCGTCGGCCTGCAAAGCGGCACCCAGCAAGTGGCGACCATCATGGACAACAGCCGTGGGCTCACCGACAGCAGTGTCGAGCTGACCCGCCGGGCCGGCAGCGCCCTGGCGAGCATCACTCGCACCGTGTCGACCATCCAGACGATGAACTCACAGATCGCCACGGCGGCCGAGCAACAAAGCGCGGTGGCCGAGGAGATCAACCGCAGCGTACTGAACGTGCGCGATGTGTCCGAGCAGACCTCCGCCGCCAGTGAAGAAACGGCCGCGTCCAGTGCCGAACTCGCGCGCCTGGGTAACTACCTGCAAACCCTGGTCGGACGCTTCCGCATCTGAGCGGTCGTGCGCGGCGCCCCCTCCAGGTCGCCGCCGCACGACTACTTGTGAAATTTCCTACGCAGTTATCAGCCCGCCATCACCTCGAATCGTTTTAGCGTTTCTAACGAAGCGTTTATTCCGATTCGGAGGTTCACCATGTTTCCTCGGCTGATCCGCTTGCTGGCCAATGCCAGCGTCCGCCTCAAGCTCGCCCTGGGGTTCGGCCAAGTGCTGATCCTCAGCCTCATCATCGCCGCAACCGGCTGGCAAGCCTTGAATGCCGCGCTTTTCCGCTCAGCCAACCTGACGGTCCTGGGTCAACTCACTGCGGCCGCCGAAGCGGTGCGCGCCGACCGTATCGTGTATCGAACCCTCACGGACACTGCCAGCCTCGACGCCATGAACACGCGGATCGAGCAAATCGGCCAACACCTGAGTTATCTGGCAAACCATCTGCTCGCCCCGGCCGACTTGCAGCGCATTCAGGAAGCGGAGCGCCTGGTGATCGGCTTCAAGACCGGCCTGGCAGAGCTACCGCCCCTGATCGAACGGCGAGAAGCCACCCACGCCTCCCTGCATCAGTCCAGCCTCCAGGCCAGCGATACCCTCACCCAAGTGGCCAGCGACCTGCCCGACCAGAATGACCAGCAGGCCCTCGACGCCATCGAGAACCTGCGCCAGGCCATGGCACGGGCCGAGGATCGCGCCCAGGCGCCTGCCTGGGCCGCCGATTCACTGGATGCGTACGCCGAAGGGGTGGGCCGGACCCTCGACACCCTGGACGTCACGCATGCGGCCGTGACCAGCCTGCCCGTGGACTCGGCCTTGCTCAAGACAGACGTGGCCGCCTATCGCGCGCAGTTGATCAAACTCAAGGAGGCCCAAGTGGCCACGGAGACGGTCCAGGACCGGCTTGAACACCTGCTCAACCAATTGCTCGAACAAAGCGAACAGGTGATAGAGGCCCAGACCTTCAAACGCGACAAAGAGGCGGACAATACACGCCGCCTGCTGATCAGCGTGACCCTCGGCGCCTTGTTGCTAGGCTCGCTGGCCGCCTGGGGGATCGCTCGACAAATTGTCGCCCCCCTGCGTCAGGTACTGATCACCGCCAATTGCATCGCCGAGGGCGACCTGCGCCACACCGCCGAGGTGAAGCGCCGGGATGAACTGGGCCAGTTGCAGCACAGCATCGGGCAGATGACCCGTAACCTGCGCCACCTGATCAGCGGCATTGGTGACAGCGCCCGACAGATTGCCAGCGCGGCCGGGCAACTGTCCGCCGTGACCGAGCAGTCCCGGACCGGCGTGAACCACCAGAAAGTTGAAACCGACCAGGTCGCCACCGCCATGAACGAAATGCTCGCCACGGCCCAGGAGGTCGCACGGCATGCCGAACAAGCCTCGCTCGCGGCCATCGAGGCAGACCACCAGGCCCACGCAGGCGACAAAGTGGTTGCGCAGGTGATCGAACAAATCGGCCAACTGGCCGATGAAATGGCGCTCTCCAGTCGAGCGATGCTGACGCTGCAGCAGGAAAGCAGCAAGATCGGCAGTGTGCTGGATGTGATCAAGTCGGTGTCCCAACAGACCAACCTGCTGGCGTTGAACGCGGCGATCGAAGCGGCACGTGCGGGCAATGCCGGTGAAGGGTTCGCCGTGGTGGCCGATGAAGTACGCAGCCTGGCCCAGCGCACCCAGGCGTCGGCAGAGGAAATCGAAGGGCTGATCCTTGGCCTGAACAACGGCACCCGGCAGGTGGCAGACATCATGGACAGCAGCCGCAATTTGACCGACTTCAGCGTCGGCCTGAGCCGCGATGCGGGCGACGCGCTGGCGGCCATCGCGCGCACGGTATCGGTGATCCAGGAAATGAACCCACAGATAGCTGCCGCCGCCGAGGAGCAAAGCGCGGTGGCCGAGGAGATCAATCGCAGCGTATTGAAGGTACGGGACGTGACCGAACAAGCCGCCGCCGCCAGTGAGGAAACGGCGGCGGCGAGCGTTCAGTTGACGCGGCTGAGCCTGGATTTGCAGGCGTTGGTCGGCAAGTTCAAGCTCTGAGGTTCACGGCACGCGTGGTGAGTGAGCGTGCTCGCCCACCACACAGCGCCCTTCCCCCAAGAACCATCAGCGCTACAACACCTGGCGCAGGAACGCCTGGGCACGCGGGTCTTTCGGCGCGTCGAAGAACTGCGCCGGTGATGCATCTTCGAGCAACTTGCCGTGGTCGAAGAACAACACACGGTCTGCCACTTCACGGGCAAAGCCCATTTCATGGGTGACGCAAACCATGGTCATGCCTTCCAGGGCCAGGGTCTTCATCACGTCCAGCACTTCGCCGACCATTTCCGGGTCGAGGGCCGAGGTGGGCTCATCGAACAGCATCACCTTGGGTTCCATCGCCAGGGCACGGGCGATCGCCACCCGCTGCTGCTGGCCGCCGGACAGGCGCGACGGAAATTCATTGGCCTTTTGCGCGATGCCGACCTTTTCCAGGAGTGCCAGGGCCTTGGCTTCGCGCTCCTTCTTGCCGCGCTTGCGCACGACTTTTTGCGCCAGGCAGAGGTTTTCCAGCACCGTCATGTGCGGGAACAGGTTGAAGTGCTGGAACACCATGCCGACTTCACGCCGATAGGCATTCACGTCGGTTTTCGGGTCGGCCAGTTGCAGGCCATCGATGCTGACCGAGCCCGAATCGAACTCTTCCAGACCATTGAGGCACCGCAGGAACGTGGACTTGCCCGAGCCTGACGGGCCAATCACCACCAGCACTTCGCCCTTGGCCACCTGAGTGGTCACATGGTCCACCGCGCGCACCACATGGCCTCGGGTGTCGAAGACTTTTACCAGATCGCGGACTTCAATCACTTTGTGCGAGCCTCCGCTCAAGCCGGCTGGCCATTTTCGACAGCGGCAGGTTGATCAGCAGGTACAGGCCTGCGACGCAGAACAAGATTTCAAACGGCGAGAACGAGGTGGTGATCACTTCGCGCCCGCTCTTGAGCAGCTCGGTAATCGCGATCACCGAGACCAGCGAGGTGTCTTTCACCAGGCTGATAAATTGCCCGGCCAACGGCGGCAGCACGCGCTTGAAGGCCTGCGGCAGCACCACATGGCGCATCGACTGGCTGGCGCTCAGGCCCAGGGAGCGAGCCGCCTCGTTCTGGCCACGGGTAATGGACTGCACGCCGGCGCGGACGATTTCCGCCACGTAGGCGCCCGTGAACAGCGACAGCGCGGCGATCCCGGCGAATTCCCGGGACAGGTTGAGCACCGTGCCGATAAAGAAATAGAAAATGAAGATCTGCACCAATAGCGGCGTACCGCGCACCAGTTCGACGTAGATCGTCGACAGATCGCGCAGGGTCGGATTATTGGACAGCCGGCATAATCCGGTGGCAAGGCCAATCGCAAGGCCGAGAATCCCGGACACCACCGACAGCCACAACGTGGTCCACAAGCCCCACATCAAGGGGCCCAACGCCCAATGGCGGTTAACCCCGATGACATCGCCTTCGGCCACATCATCGCCGCGCGCCACTTGCAGGCTGTTGCCGGCCACACTCACGCGTTGTTCGACGCCGGCATCGTTGCGCAGGGTGACTTCGGCCACATCGCCTTTGCGCACCAGTTCAACGACGGTGGAAATGTCTGCGGCGCGCTGGGACTCTTCGGCCTGGTAGGCGAAGTATTGCGGTACACGGTTCCAGCGCCATTCGTAGGACATCAGCGAGGTGGCGTAGTACAAGGCGCCCGCCAGGCCGACCAGCACGACCACGGTCAGCAGGTGCCAGGGCCATTGGGCTTTTTTCTGTTTCATTACTCAACATCCAAAAGAATCGGGGTACGCGCACCTGATGTGGCAAGCGGGCTTGCTCTGTGGCGAGCGGGCTTACTGTGCTGAGCGGGCTTGTTGTGGCGAGCGGGCTTGCCCCGCGTTGGGCTGCGAAGCAGCCCCACTAAGATCGCCGCGCTGTTTCAGCTGGACCGTGGCCTGAGGTTTTTGGGGCTGCTTCGCAGCCCAACGCGGGGCAAGCCCGCTCGCCACAGTAAGCCCGCTCACCACATCAAGCCGTCGCACCAAAGCACTACAGCGTTATTCCATGTCCTTGAGCCATTCGGAGCTCTTGAACCACTTGTCATGGATGCGATCGTAGGTGCCGTCGTTCTTGATCTGGTGCAGGAAGTTGTTGATGAAGTTGATGCTGTCGTAGTCGCCCTTCTTCAGACCGAACGCCAGCGGTTCGAAGGTGAAGGGTTCTTCCAGGAACACCAGCTTGCCGTTGCCGACTTTTTTCTCGGCAACGACGTTGTACGGGGCGTCATACACGAAGGCATCGGCCTTGCCATTGACGACGTCCAGCACACCTTCCTGCTCGTTGTCATAGCCGTGGTACTTGGCCTTGGAGATCAGCTTCTTGGCAACCATCTCGCCGGTGGTGCCGAGCTTGGAGGTCAGGCGGTATTTCTCGTCATTCAAGTCTTTGTAGGACTTGATGGTGCCTTCCAGCTCCTTGCGAATCAGCAGGGTCTGGCCCACCACGATGAAGGGTTCGCTGAAGTTCAGGCGCAGGTTGCGTTCCTGGGTCAGGGTCATGCCGCTGCCGATCATGTCGAACTTGCCGGTCAGGAACGCCGGGATGATGCCGTCGTAGCCGGTGGACACCAGCTCCAGCTTGACGCCCATGGACTTGGCCATGGCCTTGAGAATGTCGACTTCGAAACCAATGATTTCACCGCGCTTGTCGGTCATTTCGAACGGCATGTAGGTCGGGTCCATGCCGACTTTCAACGTGCCGCGCTTGACCGCATCATCGATCGCGCCGGCCTGGGCCGCATTGGCCGCGACCAGCGCGGTGACGCCGAGCAGCAGCATCGAAAGATACTTTTTCATCATCAAGTCCCCTGAACCATTCTTATGAGGTCGGCGCGCAAAAGGGCTGCACCATTTCGGGGTGCGATCCTAACCCACTCGATGCCTGTCACAAAGGTTTCACCGGGATTTGTTGTCGGGGTATGTCAGAAACGCCCTACAACGGTGCAGCAAAGCGCAGAGGCAGACACTTCGCCACCTGGCAATAGCCATTGATTGATGTGTAAGCAGTTATGACTTCAGTAGACTTCCGCCATCCAGGCGGTGTCCTTGAACCACTTGTCATACAGACGATCGTAGGTCCCGTCCTGGGCCACCTGGTTCAGGAAATGGTTGATCCAATTGAGGCTGTCGTAATCGCCTTTTTTCAGGCCGAACGCCAGTGGCTCATAGGTGAAAGGCTGCTCCAGGGCCAACAGCGAGCTGTTTTCGGGCTTGGCGATGGCGATCAGGTTGTAAGGCGCATCGTGGATAAAAGCGTCGGCCTTGCCCTCTACCACCTGACGCACGCCTTCTTCCGGCGTCGGGAACGTACGTAACCGCGCCGCTCCAAGGAATCGCCTGGCGGCCAACTCACCGGTCGTCCCCTCGATGGCGACGACTCGATAACCGGCATCATCCAGGTCTTCGATACTGCTGACCTTGCCGGCAAGGTCGGGATGCAGCAACACGGTCTGGCCGACAATGATGAAAGAGTCGCTGAAGTTCAATTTCAGGTTGCGCTGCTGGGTCACCGTCATGCCGCTGCCGATCAGGTCGTATTGCTTTTGCATCAGCCCCGGCAGCAGTTCGGTATAGGGCACCGGCACCATCTCCAGCTCGACGTCCAGGGCCTTGCTCATGGCTTGGAGCAAGTCGATTTCGAAGCCGACGATCTGCCCACGCTTATCGGTCATTTCGAAGGGCACGTAGGTGGGCGTCGTGCCGACCCTCAATACCCCTCGTTGAACCGCGTCGTCGATGGCGCCAGCGTTGGCCGGAGCACCGTATAAGAACCCGACGACACCCAGCAACACAGCACACAAACACCTTTTGATCATGAGATACCCCCGTTCCATTGAGCACACGACAACCCGCTACAGCGCCAGTGCGCGTAAACCTGGGTGGTCGAGTCAGATTGGGGGGCGATGCTAACCCACCCGTCGCCGCGGCAATACGCCTTGGACAGGGGTCTTTTGTTTCGAAATAACAAGGGGTTGGAGCAACAGAGGGCGCTGTAGGAAGACGCCGTGAACGCCCTCAGGGTAACCCCCTGAGGGCTTCAGCATCAGGCCGGTTGAGCCTGGGACACCACCGGTTGCAACGGTAGCAACGGGGCGTGCGGGTCGGCCTTGATCGAGTTACGCCAAGCGGCCAGCCACTCGGCGTGCCCATCGTTCCAGACCTGCTCGTGCAGGCGAGCCAGGGCGACCGGGTCGCTGAGCAGGGCCAGGCGTTCAGCGTTGTTGAGGCCGGCAGGGCCGACTTTCAACGCATGACGAACACGCTCGCCACGCAGGTACTCGATCGGCTCCGCCTCACGGTGACGCGAGGTCGCCAGGGCGCAGGCCAGGGCGTTCTGCTGCGGGTCGACCACCGAACGTATGAAGCCATCATTGAGGGCGTGCCAACGGTTTTCGTGGGTGTACTTCTCGGTAGACAGCAACGCCTGCGGCGGATTGTATTCCTCAGGGATCAGGAACAGGCTTTCGTCGCGGGACTTGAGGCCCAGATTGACCCGGCTGGAAATCACCGATACCGGGATCGACAGCATCAGCGACCCCACGATCGGCACCAGCCACCACAGGAAGCTTGGGTTCAACCACACCACCAGCAGTGCCCACAGGAAGCCGAGCAAGGTCTGGGTACCGTGGCGCTTGATCGCTTCGCCCCATGGGGTGGAGTCGTCGTCACGCTGCGGCGAATTCCAGGTCGCGGCCCAGCCGAGGAACGCGGCCAGTACGAAACGGGTGTGGAAGATCATGCGCACCGGCGCCAGCAGCATGGAGAACAGCATCTCCAGCAACATCGACAGGGTCACCTTGAACTTGCCGCCGAACTCTTTCGCGCCCTTGGCCCAGATCAGGATGATGCTCAGCAACTTTGGCAGGAACAGCAACACAATGGTGGTGGAGAACAGCGCCACCGCCTTGTCCGGATGCCATTGCGGCCACAGCGGGTACAACTGGCGCGGTGCCATGAAGTACTGTGGCTCCATCAGGGTGTTCACCGCCAGCAGGGCCGTCGACAGCACCAGGAAGAAGAACCACAACGGCGCCGACAGGTAGGACATCACACCGGTCAGGAACACGGCACGGTGTACCGGGTGCATGCCCTTGACCAGGAACAGGCGGAAGTTCATCAGGTTACCGTGGCACCAGCGACGGTCACGCTTGAGTTCGTCCAGCAGGTTCGGCGGCAGTTCTTCATAGCTGCCCGGCAGGTCGTAGGCAATCCACACACCCCAACCGGCACGACGCATCAGCGCGGCTTCGACGAAGTCGTGAGACAGGATCGCACCGGCGAACGCACCTTTACCTGGCAACGGCGCCAGGGCGCAGTGTTCGATAAACGGCTTCATGCGGATGATTGCGTTGTGACCCCAGTAGTGGGATTCACCCAACTGCCAGAAGTGCAGGCCAGCCGTAAACAGCGGGCCATAGACGCGGGTGGCGAACTGCTGCATGCGCGCATACAGGGTGTCCATGCCCGACGCCCGTGGCGCGGTCTGGATAATCCCGGCATCCGGCGTGGCTTCCATCAGGCGCACCAGGCTGGTCAGGCATTCACCGCTCATCACGCTGTCGGCGTCGAGCACCACCATGTACTTGTATTCACCGCCCCAGCGACGGCAGAAGTCGTCGAGGTTGCCGCTCTTGCGTTTGACGCGACGGCGACGGCGGCGATAGAAAATCTTGCCGAAGCCACCGGCTTCGCGGCACACGTCCAGCCAGGCTTGTTGCTCGGCGATACAGATGTCAGCGTCGTTACTGTCGCTGAGCACGAAGAAATCGAAGCGGTCCAGGTCACCCGTGGCCGCGACCGACTCGAACGTGGCGCGCAGGCCAGCGAATACCCGCGGCACGTCTTCGTTGCAGATCGGCATCACCAGCGCGGTGCGTGCATCCTTGGGAATCGGCTCGTTGCCGGCACTTTTACCGGAGATACGGTATTTATCGTGACCGGTGAGCAGTTCAAGGAAGCCCATCAACGCGGTCCAGAAACCGGCCGAAACCCAGCAGAACAGGATCCCGAACATGATCAGGATGCTGGTTTGCAGGGCGTAAGGCAGGACCTGGGTGGCGGTTTGCAACAGGGTCTGGTTGCGGATCTCGTCAAAGTCGACCAGCGACCAGCCCTGGTACGGCATGATGCCTTTCATGTACCAGCCGGCCACGATGGTCTGGCCGAGCATCAGTACCAGCAGGATGTAGCGACGGATCGACCCCACGGTGCGCCAGCGCGCCGCCGGCAGCACGCGCTCGTCTTTCGGCGGCTTCGGCGGGTTGGTTCGGCCAGTCAGGCGACGCCAGCCGCGCACCAGGATATTGGTGCGCCATGGCTCCGGTACGACCTTGGTGCGACGAATCGGCGGCGTGGCCTTGAGGCACACGCGGCCGCTGGCGTCGAGCACCAGCATTTCGGCGTCTTGCAGCTCTTCGGCCGTGCTGAGGGTCAACCGGCGGCCGACCGACGCCTGGGCGGCGTCGACGGGCGCATCGAAGGTCGAAGACGACAAACGCTCGTGCAGTTCGGTGAAGGATGTGCAGCCTGCCAGTTCGGCACGCTGCTCAGCGGTCATCGGGAGATGCGCCAGATACTCGGACAGAGTCTCTGGCTGGGCTTGAGAATTACTCATCGGCAGGCAACTGATAGCTCCAGGTTTCGGTCAGGACTTGCTCGGTCTTGATCGGCTCCGGTGTGGCTGGGGCAGCTTCTGGCTGCTTGGCGTCCTTGTCTTTCGCGTCTTTCTTGGCCTGTTTCTCGTGCTGCTTGGCCAGGACCTTGTCGGCCTTGAGCACTTGGGTCGAAACCTGCTCAGGCTCAGGCTGCACGATGTCCTGCACCAGGGACGCACGCATCTCGGTGGGTTTTCCGGGATCCTTGATCTTCATGCGCAGGGTCAGGCGCCAGCCTTTGGTGTGCTCGTTGTAGCGCACGCTGTTTTCAACCAGCTCAGCGTTGTCACCCACACTCACCTGGCTGCGCACAGGCGCGTCCGGCAGCAGTTTCTTCAGGGACGGGCCCTCGAAATCGATCAGGTACGCCACGCTGCCGTCGGGCTGACGGATCAGGTTGGATTGTTTCACGTCACCGGTCGAACGCAGGGTCTGCTTGACCCAGGCGCTGTCCGGCGAATGGAACGCGGCGTCGTCCAGGGTCCAGTGCAGGCGGTAGGCAACATCCAGCGGCTTGCCGACTTCCGGCAGTTCGGCCGGGCTCCAGAACGCTACGATGTTGTCGTTGGTTTCATCGGCGGTCGGAATCTCGACCAGGTCGACGGAACCCTTGCCCCAGTCGCCTTCAGGCTCGATCCAGGCGCTTGGGCGCTTGTCGTAGTTGTCGTCCAGGTCTTCGTAGTGGCTGAAGTTGCGGCCGCGTTGCAGCAGGCCGAACCCACGCGGGTTCTCCACGGTGAAGTTGCTGACCGACAGGTGTTTAGGGTTGTTCAGCGGGCGCCAGATCCACTCGCCATTACCGGCATGGATCGACAGGCCGCTGGAATCGTGCAGTTCGCGACGGTAGTTCAGGACCTTGGATGGCTGGTTGGCGCCAAACAGGAACATGGAAGTCAACGGGGCAACCCCCAGCTTGCTGACTTTGTCGCGCAGGAACATCTGGGACTTGACGTCGACCACGGTGTCGGTGCCCGGGCGCAGGATCAGGCGGTAGGCGCCGGTGGCGCGTGGCGAATCCAGCAGGGCGAAGATCACCAGGTGCTTGTCACCCGGCTTTGGACGTTCGATCCAGAACTCGGTGAAACGCGGGAACTCTTCGCCGGACGGCAGCGCGGTATCGATCGCCATGCCACGGGCGGACAGGCCATACACCTGGTCCTTGCCCACGACGCGGAAATAGCTGGCGCCGAGCATAGTCATGATTTCGTCTTGCTTGTCGCCCTTGTTGATCGGGTACAGCACACGGAAACCGGCATAACCGAGCTGTTCGGTGGCCTTGGGATCAACCTTGACGTCGCCAAAATCGAAACGCGACGCGTCGTACTTGATTTCCTGGACGCTGTCAGCGGTGACTTCGTTGATTTTCACCGGTGTATCGAAGTGCATACCCTGGTGATAGAAGGACAGTTTGAACGGGGTGTTCTGATCGGCCCACTCGGCTTTTTCGTTGCGGAAACGAATCTTCTGGTAGTCCGCGAATTTCATTTCGCGGAATTCGTTCGGCAGATTGCTGCGCGGAGCTTCGTATTTCTGCCCGGCCAGCTCTTTTGCCTTGGCCGACACATCGTCCAGACTGAATGCCCACAGTTGACCCGCGCCGAACAGGCAAAACAGGGCGGAGCCCGTCACCAGTGCGTTTCGTAACCGTTTGGCAGACAATTTTGGTGCATTACAGGGACTAACAATCACGAGCAACCCTCGCCGAAAACAGATCAAAAAACCAACGGCCAGCTATCTATATGCCAGGTTGGCGAGCATTGTTCCGACTCCCCTGGGTCAAAATGATTCCCCTGAGGCTATCGGACAAGTCTCTACCTAAGTCAAAAATGGACCAATCAACGCTGATCCCCGTAGCGCGCGATTATCTAGTAGCCCGCGATACAACGCATCAGGGACAACGAAGTATTTGTAGCGAAACCCTGCGTTTTTAGGCATTAAAGTCGTTTTTAATACATTCATGTCTGTAGGAGGAAGGTCACAGGGCCATCATTGACCAAATGCACCTGCATATCCGCACCAAAACGCCCCGACGCCACCGTGCCATGCAATTGTTGCGCTTGTGACAACAAGTGCTCAAAAAGCGCCGCTCCCAAGGCGGGAGGCGCCGCCGTGGAGAAGCTTGGCCGCAGCCCGCTCCTGGTGTCAGCCGCCAGGGTGAACTGCGACACCAGCAGCAAACCGCCGCCGATATCCTTCAGCGAACGGTTCATCTTGCCCTCGTCGTCGCTGAATACCCGGTAGTTAAGCAGCTTGTGCAGGAGTTTGTCGGCACTCTCGCGTGTATCCGATGGCTCAACGGCCACCAGCACCAGCAAACCCTGGTCGATCGCCCCTACGATTTCGCCTGCGACTTCGACACGGGCGCCACGCACCCGCTGCAACAGGCCCTTCATGCTTCTTCTGGTGGCAGGTCGAGCAGGCGTCGCGCCATTTCGCCGGTCGCGCGGACCAGAGCATCCGTAATACCGGGCTCGGACGCCGCATGGCCAGCCTCGCGGATCACCTGCAGTTCGCTGTTGGGCCACGCCTGATGCAACTCCCAAGCGTTATCCAGAGGGCAGATCATATCGTAGCGCCCATGGATGATTACGCCAGGCAGATGGGCGATCTTATGCATGTCGCGAATCAGTTGGTTGGGCTCCAGGAAGGAGTTATTGGTGAAGTAATGGCACTCGATACGCGCAATGGACAGTGCGCGTTGCGGCTCGGAGAAACGCTCCACATGCTGCGGGCTCGGGCACAGGCCCAGCATGCGACCTTCCCAGCCGGACCAGGCCTTGGCCGCGTGCATCTGGGCGATCTGGTCGTTGCCGGTCAGGCGCTTGTGATAGGCCGCGATCATGTCGTGACGCTCATCGGCAGGAATCGGCGCGATGTAGTCCTGCCAGTAATCCGGGAACAGGCGGCTGGCGCCGGCCTGGTAGAACCACTCGATGTCCTGCGGGCGGGCGAGGAAAATGCCGCGCACGATCAGGCCATGCACGCGCTCGGGGTGGGTTTGCGCGTAGGCCAGGGCCAGGGTCGAGCCCCAGGAGCCGCCAAACAGCACCCATTTGTCGATGCCCAGGTGCTCGCGGATGCGCTCGAGGTCGGCGACCAGGTCCCAGGTGGTGTTGTTTTCCAGGCTGGCGCGGGGTGTAGAGCGGCCGCAGCCACGTTGGTCGAATGTGACGATGCGGTACAGGTTCGGATCGAAATAGCAGCGGCTCTGGGCGTCGCAACCTGAGCCTGGGCCACCGTGGATGAAGACCACAGGCAAGCCTTCGGGGGAGCCACTTTCATCGACATACAGCGTGTGAATGGCATCAACGGCCAGATCGTGCCGGGCGTAGGGTTTGATCTGCGGGTACCAAGTCTGCATTGCGCGCTCCATAAGGGGTCGGGTTCATCCCTGGTGGGACGTCTTTTATTTTGCCGTCTGGCACTATAAACCCGAATTGTGCAATGAGCATGTCCTTGAGTACTTAGACCGGTGTCAGCCGTTCGCCATGTAAGTACTGGAACAGACAGCGATACAACGGATCGACCTCAGCCGCCTGGCCCTGGGCCCGCAAACGAGCGTGGACCAGCCCTTTGCCGAGGTACAGCACAGTGCCCACGCCCCCGAGAGCTCGCACTTCAATTACTTTGAATAACGCTGTTTCCCCCACGCTAGCAGCCCTTGCAGCAACTGCTTCAACACCACCCGCGTCGGTTCGGCCAGATCCGGGCGATAGCGGAACGGCTCGAACTCTTCCATATAGGTGCTCTGGCACAACTCCAGCTGCACGGCGTGGATATCCTGCGCCGGGTTGCCGTAATGGCGGGTGATATGGCCGCCCTTGAAGCGCCCGTTCAAGACGTGGGTGTACTGTGGATAAGTGGCACAGATGGCCTCGAGCTGGCTGGCCAGCTCCGGATCACAGGCGGCGCCGTTGAAGGTGCCCAGGTTGAAGTCCGGCAGCTTGCCGTCGAACAGGTGGGGGATTACCGAGCGGATCGAATGCGCATCGAACAGCAGCGCATAGCCGAACTCAGCCTTGAGGCGGGCCAGTTCCTCTTGCAGTGTGCGGTGGTACGGGCCCCAGACCTTTTGCAGGTAGTTGGCGCGTTCGGTCGCGCTCGGTTCCAGCCCTTCACGGAACAACGGCACGCCATCGAACAGCGTCGCCGGGTACAGGCCGGTGGTGGCGCCGGCGTACAGCGGCTTGTCGTCGGACGGCCGGTTGAGGTCGATGACAAAGCGCGAGTACTGCGCCGCCAAGGTGCTGGCGCCCAGTTCCTCGGCAAAGTCATACAGGGTCGGAATGTGCCAGTCGGTGTCCGGCAGGCTTTGCGCCTCGGGGATCAAACCGGCTTCGACCGCGGGCGTGAGGCGCAACCCGGCGTGGGGCATGCTGATCAGCAGCGGCACGCGGCCTTGTTTGAAGCTCAGAACCTTATCCACAACGGTACTCCTTAAACATTGATATCGACGCCGTGGCGCACGACGCGTTTATCCAGCTCGCCGCCCAGCCAATAGGCCAGGTCGGCGGGGCGATCGATCTGCCAGGCCACAAAGTCGGCAACCTTGCCCACTTCCAGCGAGCCATGGGTATCGCCCATGCCCAGGGCGGTGGCCGCGTGTTGCGTGGCGCCGGCCAGGGCTTCTTCCGGGGTCATGCGGAACAGGGTGCAGGCCATGTTCAGCATCAACCGCACCGACAACGCCGGCGAGGTACCGGGGTTGAGGTCACTGGCGATGGCGATTTTCACGCCGTGCCGGCGCAGGGCATCCATGGGCGGCAACTGGGTTTCGCGCAGGAAGTAGAACGCCCCCGGCAGCAAGACTGCGACGGTACCGGACGCGGCCATGGCGATGGCGTCGTCTTCGGTCATGAACTCCAGGTGATCCGCCGACAGCGCCTGGTAACGCGCCGCCAGGCTCGAACCGTGCAGCGATGACAGTTGCTCGGCGTGCAGCTTGACCGGTAGGCCGAGTTGCCGGGCGACTTTAAACACGCGCTCGACTTGTTCGGGCGAAAACGCCAGGTATTCGCAGAAGGCATCCACCGCGTCCACCAGCCCTTCGGCGGCCAGCGCCGGCAGCATCTCGGTGCAGATGTGATCGATGTAGTCGTCGGCGCGGTCCTTGTACTCCGGTGGCAAGGCGTGGGCCGCCAGGCAGGTGGCGCGCACGCTGACCGGCAGCGCATCACCGAGGCGGCGAATCACCCTCAGCAACTTGCGTTCGCTGGCCAGGTCCAGGCCGTAGCCGGATTTGATCTCCACCGTGGTCACGCCATCGCGCAGCAAACTGCACAGGCGCTTGCGGCTGCTTTCGAACAATTCGTCTTCGCTGGCGGCGCGCGTGGCGCGCACGGTGCTGGCGATACCGCCGCCCTGGGCGGCGATCTCGGCATAGCTCACGCCTTCAAGGCGCTGCTCGAATTCGCCACTGCGGTTGCCGCCGAACACCGTGTGGGTGTGGCAGTCGATCAGCCCGGGAGTCACCCAGGCGCCTTGCAGGTCATGCACCTGGGCATAGTCCAGCGTGGGCACTTGGCTGCGCGGGCCGATCCACTCGATAAGCGAACCCACGGTGACCATCGCGGCATCCTCGATGATCGAGTATTTGCCTTGGGCCATGGTTGCAACGTGGCAGTGCTGCCAAAGGGTTTTCATCAACGGCTCCCGATGTGATCCCTGATCCCTGTAGGAGCGAGCTTGCTCGCGAAGGACGTCAGCGATAACGCGTGCATCCTGGATGAATGCGGTGTCCTTGAGTTTTTCGCGAGCAAGCTCGCTCCTACAGGGGGGTGTGGTGTGTTTAGAGGCTCGGCAGCAACTTGGCCGGCACCAGTTCATTCAGGCAGCGGCTGGCGAGCAGTTCGCTGGCGGCGATGATGTCCGGGGCGAAGAAGCGGTCCTTGTCGTAGAACGCCACCTTGGCGCGCAGGATGCCACGGGCCTTTTCCAGTTTCGGCGAGGTTTTCAGGCCTTCGCGCAGGTCCAGGCCCTGGCAGGCGGCCAGCCATTCAACCGCCAAGATACCGCGCACGTTCTCGGCCATTTCCCACAGGCGCTTGCCGGCCGCCGGCGCCATGGACACGTGGTCTTCCTGGTTGGCCGAGGTCGGCAGGCTGTCGACGCTATGGGGATGGGCCAGCGCCTTGTTCTCGCTGGCGAGTGCCGCGGCGGTCACCTGGGCAATCATGAAGCCGGAGTTCACCCCGCCATTGCCCACCAGGAACGGCGGCAGTTGCGACATGTGCTTGTCCATCATCAACGAGATACGGCGCTCGCTCAGGGAACCGATTTCAGCGATGGCCAGCGCCATGTTGTCAGCAGCCATGGCCACCGGTTCGGCGTGGAAGTTGCCGCCGGAGATCACGTCGCCTTCCGCGGCGAAGACCAGCGGGTTGTCTGACACGGCGTTGGCTTCGATCACCAGCACGTCGGCGGCCTGGCGGAACTGGGTCAGGCAGGCGCCCATGACCTGTGGCTGGCAGCGCAGGGAGTACGGGTCCTGCACCTTGTCGCAATTCTGGTGCGACTGCGACACCTGGCTGCTGTCGCCGAGCAGGTCGCGATAAGCCGCCGCCGAGTCGATCTGCCCTCGCTGGCCACGGGCTGCGTGGATACGCGCATCGAACGGCGAACGCGAACCCAGCACCGCTTCCACGGTGAGGCCGCCACAGGCCAGGGCGCCGGCGAACAGATCTTCACCTTCGAACAGGCCGCGCAAGGCGTAGGCAGTGGACACCTGGGTGCCGTTGAGCAGCGCCAGCCCCTCCTTGGCGGCCAGGGTCAGCGGCGTGAGGCCGGCGACTTTCAGCGCGTCGGTCGCCTCCAGCCATTCGCCCTTGTGGCGCGCCTTGCCTTCGCCGAGCAGCACCAGGGACATATGGGCCAAGGGCGCCAAGTCGCCGGACGCACCGACCGAACCTTTCAGCGGAATATGCGGGTACACCTCGGCGTTGATCAGCGCGATCAGTGCGTCGATGACCTGGCGGCGAATCCCGGAAAAGCCACGGCTCAGGCTGTTGACCTTGAGCACCATGACCAGCCGCACCAGCGCATCGCTGATGGGCTCACCGACGCCTGCGGCATGGGACAGCACCAGGGAGCGCTGGAGGTTTTCCAGGTCTTCGCTGGCAATGCGGGTCGAGGCCAGCAGGCCGAAACCGGTGTTGATGCCGTAGGCAGTGCGGTTCTCGGCGAGAATCTGTTCCACGCAGGCGACACTGGCTTCAATCTGGGCCGAGGCACTGTCATCCAGGCTGAGGGTTACCGGCTGCTGGTAGATGGCCCGCAGTTGGGCGAGGCTCAGTTGGCCTGGAATCAGGTTTAGCGCAGTCACATTCGTGCTCCTTGTGAATTATTGTTCAGTGCAATTCGGGAAAAACCGGGTGCAGCAAAGCGGTGTTCTTGAGCAGCGCGGCGGCGGTGGCGATGTCCGGCGCCAGCCAGCGATCCTGCTCGTACGGTGGCACGTGTTCACGCAACAGGCGCCAGGCGCTGTCGGTGCCCGCGCCGAAGCGCTGGCCCTTGAGGAATTCGAATGCCTGGGCCGCCAGCAGGTACTCGATGGCGAGGATCTGAGTGACGTTGGCCAGCACCTGGTGCAGCTTGAGCGCGGCATTGGTGCCCATGCTCAAATGGTCTTCCTGCAGGCCCGACGTGACGAAGTTGTCGAGTACCGCCGGTTGCGCCAGCTGGCGGTTTTGCCCGCACAACGAAGCGGCGACGTACTGCACGATCATCATCCCGGAGTTGACCCCGGGGTTGCTCACCAGAAACGCCGGCAGGCCGCTGACGTGGGGGTTGATCAGGCGGTCGAGACGGCGCTCGGCCACCGAGCCGATTTCGGCCATGGCGATGGCGAGCATATCGGCAGCCAGCGCCACGGACTGCCCGTGAGGGTTGGCCTGGGACACTACGCGGTAGTTGTCCGGCGTACCGAGTACCAGTGGGTTGTCGGTGGCGCTGTTGAGTTCGGTCTCGATCTGGCGGGTCGCGTGCTCCAGCTGATCGCGCGCCGCACCGTGGATCTGCGGGATCGAGCGGATGCTCAGAGCGTCCTGGGTGCGGATGCCTTTGCTGCTGGCGATCACTTCACTGCCATCGAGCAACGCGCGCAGGTTGATACCGACCTGCTGCATGCCGGGGTGAGGCTTGAGGGCAATGATTTCTTCGTCGAACGCATCGATCTGGCCACGCAGGGCCTCGAAACTCATGGCGCCGATCACATCGGCCCATTGCAGCAGGTGGTGAGCATCGGCCAGGGCCATGCAACTCAGGCCGGTCATGCACGGCGTGCCGTTGACCAGGCACAGGCCATCCTTGGCGCCGAGTACCACCGGCTGCAAACCTTCTTGGTCCAGGGCCTGTTGCGCCGGGACGACCTGACCGCGATAGCTCACATGACCGACGCCCAGCAGCGCCACACCGACATGGGCCATATGGGTCAGATAACCCACCGAGCCCTGGGACGGTACTTGCGGCGTGATGCCGTGGTTGAGCAGCGCCAGCAGCGAATGCACCACCTGCGGATGCAGGCCGGATTTGCCGTGGCTGTAGTTGATGACGGCCGCACAGATGATCGCGCGGGTCTGCTCGTCGCTGAGTACCGGGCCGACGCCACAGGCGTGGCTCAACAGGGTATTGCGCGACAACTGGCTCAGTTGCTCGCCCTCAAGCGACACGTTGCACAACGCGCCCAGCCCGGTGTTCACGCCGTAGGCGCGTTCGCCGCTGGTGACGATGCGCTGCACGATGGCCTGGGCATTGTCGATCCGCGCCCAGGCCTGGCCGGAGAGTTGGAGCACCGCGCCGTGACGGGCGACGGCGACCACGTCCTGCCAGCGCAGGAGGGTGTCGGCGATGATGATTTTTGCTGCCTGGGACATCTTCATACCTTCTTCAATTCTTGTGCAGCCTTACCGGCCCTATCGGGGGCAAGCCCCCTCCCACCTTTGAAGGTGTTCACAATTCAAAATGTGGGAGGGGGCTTGCCCCCGATAGGGCCAGCAGCCTTCCCACACATCCAGGATCAGACCACCGCCGCCCGCCGCTGAACAAACCGATCCACATACTCATCCGCCGGCGAGTGCAGGATCTCCCGCGGCGTGCCGACCTGGATCAGCTTGCCGTCCTTGAGGATCGCGATGCGGTTACCGATACGCACGGCCTCGTCGAGGTCGTGGGTGATGAATACGATGGTCTTGTGCAGGGTCTTTTGCAGCTCGAGCAACTGGTCCTGCATCTCGGCGCGAATCAGCGGGTCGAGGGCGCTGAAGGCTTCGTCCATCAGGATGATGTCGGTGTCGGCCGCCAGGGCGCGGGCCAGGCCCACACGTTGGCGCATACCGCCGGAGAGCTGGTGCGGGTATTTGTTTTCGTAGCCCTTGAGGCCCACGGTTTCGACCCAGTGCTGTGCGCGTTCGGTACAGACTTGCTTGGTTTCGCCGCGCACCTTGAGGCCATAGGCGACGTTGTCGAGCACGCTCTTGTGGGGCAACAGGCCGAAGCTCTGGAACACCATGCTGATCTTGTGCCGACGGAATTGGCGCAGGGCATCCATGTCCAGTTGCAGGATGTCTTCACCGTCGACTAGGATCGCACCGCTGGTGGGGTCGATCAGGCGATTGAAGTGGCGCACCAGCGTGGATTTGCCCGAGCCCGACAGGCCCATGATCACGAAGATCTCACCGGTACCGATGCTCAGGGACAAATCGTTAACGCCGACCACGCAACCGGTCTCGGCCAGCACTTGATCCTTGGTCTTGCCCTGGCCGATCAACGACAGCGCCTCCTTGGAGCGCGCGCCGAAGATCTTGAAGACGTTTTTTACTTCGATTTTGCTGACAGTAGTCATTTGCTCGCCTCATGCCGTGGACGACCATAGGCCTGGGTAATGCGGTCGATGACCACTGCGAGAATCACGATCGCCAGTCCGGCTTCCAGGCCACGACCGACGTTGAGGGTCTGGATGCCGACGAGCACGTCTTCGCCCAGGCCACGGGCGCCGATCATCGAGGCGATCACCACCATCGACAACGCCATCATGGTGGTCTGGTTGATACCGGCCATGATGCTCGGCAGGGCCAGCGGCAGTTGCACGCCGAACAGTTGCTGCCAGCGGTTGGCACCAAAGGCGTTGATGGCTTCCATGACTTCGCCGTCGACCTGGCGAATCCCCAGGTCGGTCAGGCGAATCAGCGGCGGCGCGGCGTAGATCACTGTGGCGAAGATCGCCGGCACCTTGCCCAGGCCGAACAGCATCAGCACCGGGATCAGGTACACGAAGCTGGGCATGGTTTGCATGATATCGAGCAGCGGCATCAGCACCGAACGCAGGCGATTGCTGCGTGCCGACAAAATGCCCAGCGGAATGCCGATCAGCACCGAGATCACCGTGGCGACCATCATCAGCGCCAGGGTCTGCATCAGCTTGTCCCACAGGCCGACCGCGCCCACCAGGAACAGCAAGCCGACGATCACCGCCGTGGTCAGCACTTTGCGGGTGGCATGCCAGGCAACACCGCCGACGATGGCCAGCATCAGCCACCAGGGAGCTGCACGCAGCAACCCTTCCAGGTTGACGATGGCCCACAGCAGGGTGTCGGAGATGTGCCGGAACACATCGCCGTAATTGGTGACCAGTGAGTCCACCCAACCGTTGACCCAGTCGGCAATGGAAAACGTAAAACTCTCAGGAAACATAGCGTGCTCTCGATCCAGTGGGTTGTGGCCAGGCGCCCGGCTACCCCTCAGGGTAGCCGTGCACACTTGACCTACAAGGCCGCGTCGATTTTCTTGGCTGCGTCTTCACTCACCCAGGCGTGCCAGACTTCAGGATGTTCCTTGAGGAAAATTTTCGCCAGTTTCGGCGACTCAATTCGCTCCTTGGCCATGCGCCCCAGGTTCTGGTTCAGCAGGTCGATGGGCAGGTTGACTTTTTCCAGCACAGCCACCAGTTCCGGGGCTTGTTCGTGGAAGGTCTTGGACAGGCCGACCTTGATGCTCACGCTTTTATCCACACCCGGTTTTTCTTCCAGTTTCACCAGGTCGACCTGGCCCATCAGCGGTGTCGGCGACCAGTAGTAGAACAGGATCGGTTCGCCACGCTTGTAGCTCGACAGCACCGCGGCATCCAACGCCGGGCCGGTGCCTGGACGGAAGTTGGTGTAGCTGCTTTCCAGGCCGTAGCTCTTGAGCATTTCGCTGTTGTCCAGCTCGCAGGTCCAGCCGGCCGGGCAGTTGTAGAAACGGCCCTTGGAGGGCTCTTCCGGGTCTTTGAACACAGAGGCGTACTTGGCCAGGTCGGCGATGTTTTTCAGGCCCGCCGCCTTGGGTTCCAGCTTGCGCTTGGCATCACCTTCGACCACATAGCGCGGCACGTACCAGCCTTCGATAGCGCCCACAATCGGCGCACCGACGCCGACGACTTTGCCGGCCTTCTCGGCCTTGTTCCACACTTCGCTGCGGCCAACCCACTCTTCGGCAAACACTTGGATATCGTTGCTGCTCAGGGCGTTTTCCATGGTGATGGAGTTGCCGGGCAGGCTATCGGTTTTGCAGTCGTAGCCTTTTTCCAGAACGGTTTGCAGGATGTCGGTGAGCAACATGCCGCTTTCCCAGTTCAGGCCGGCGAACTTCACCGGTTTACCGGATTCACACCAACCGGCCGCCTGGGCGCCAGCAGTGGCCAGCAAGCCCGCGGAGAATACGGTGGCCAACAGGGTCTTGTGCATTTTCATTGTTGTGACGCTCCCAATCATGAAATGGATTACGGCAGTCATTAGGCATCCTGCCCTGTCCACGTCCCCTCAGGCCTGTGCAACCAGCCCGTTTGTCGTCGTTGGTACAGCGCCCTGCTCTAGCGGCAGGATCAGGTGTTCAGGCATCGATCTGGGCCATTTTTTTGCCGCCCAGTAGTACAGCGCGGCGGGAAGTACCAGGCCGATGATCCAGGAAATGTCCACATCCCCCAGGGCCGCCACCAGCGGGCCGGTGTAGAACTTGGTGGAGATGAATGGCAATTGCACCAGCACCCCGAATACGTAGACGCTGATACCGACCGGGTTCCAACGGCCGTAGCGACCGTTCGGATCGGCCAGCGCCGACACGTCATAGCGATCACGAGTGATGCAGTAGTAGTCGACCAGGTTGATCGCACTCCAAGGCGTAAAGAACGCCAGCAGGAACAGGATGAAAGACTTGAATGCACCGAGGAACGAGTGCTGGCCAAGCAAGGCGATCAGGGTCGCCGCGCCAACGATGGCCAGCACGAACACAAGACGCTGCAAGCGCGTGACCTCCAGGCGACCCCGAAAGCCGCTGATGATGGTCGCGATGCACATGAAGCTGCCGTAGGAGTTCAGCGTGGAGATGGTGACCTTGCCGAACGCGATGCTGAAGTACAGCAGCGCAGCCGAGGCCCCCGCACCACCCAGACCTACGATGTAGGCCACTTCATGACCGGCAAATTGCCCGTTGGACATGGCCGCGGCAAACACGCCGAGGATCATCGCCACCTGTGCGCCAACCACCGAACCGGCACCGGCCGCCAGAAAGGTTTTCACCGAGGACGTCGTGCTCGGCAGGTAGCGTGAATAGTCCGCCACGTAAGGGCCGAAGGCGATTTGCCAGGATGCCGCGAGCGACACCGCCAGCAGGAAGCTGCTCCAACTGAAGTGGCGGATTTGCAGGAGCGCACCAACGTCGGCCTGGCTCATCAGACGGCTGAACAGGTAGACAAAGGCAATCACGCCAATGACGCTGGCAACGCGGCCGATAAAGTGGATCACCCGATAACCGAGCACCGTGACCAGCACGATGACACTGGCGAAGGCCAGGATCCCGACGCTGTCGCTGACACCGAACAATTGGCCCAGCGCCTGACCGGAAAGCACCGTGCCCGTCGCGGTGAAACCGAGGTACATCAAGCAGACCAGTACGATCGGGATCGCCGCGCCATACACACCGAATTGCACCCGGCTGGAGATCATCTGCGGCAGGCCCAGCTTGGGCCCTTGGGCCGCATGCAACGCCATCACGCCACCGCCCAGCAGTTGACCGATCAGCAGGCCGATCAACGACCAGAACACATCACCGCCCAGCACCACGGCCAGGGCCCCGGTGACGATCGCAGTGATCTGCAGGTTGGCACCCAGCCACAGGGTGAACTGGCTCAATAGACGACCGTGTCTTTCCGCTTCCGGGATGTAGTCGATCGAACGCCTTTCGATCAACGGGGTGGTGCTTGCACGCGCATCATTTGCAGCCATGGGTGTTCAACCTCTGATGGATTGTTTTGGGTTCGCCGCCGATCACATGTGGAGGGGGCTTGCTGCCGATGGCAGTGGGTCAGTCGCCAGACCTATTGGCTGATACACCACCATCGGGAGCAAGCCCCCTCCCACATCGGTTACTTGATCATCGGCAGGTTCAGCCCCTGCTCTTTGGCGCAGTCGATCGCGATCTGGTAACCCGCATCGGCATGACGCATCACCCCGGTGGCCGGGTCGTTGTGCAGTACGCGAGCAATCCGCTCAGCGGCTTCGTCGGTGCCGTCACAGACGATTACCATCCCGGAGTGTTGGGAGAAGCCCATGCCCACGCCGCCGCCGTGGTGCAGCGAAACCCAGGTCGCGCCGCTGGCGGTGTTGAGCAAGGCGTTGAGCAGAGGCCAATCGGACACGGCGTCGGAACCGTCCTGCATGGCTTCGGTTTCGCGGTTGGGGCTGGCCACCGAGCCGGAGTCCAGGTGGTCACGGCCGATCACGACCGGTGCCGACAGCTCACCGCTGCGCACCATTTCGTTGAACGCCAGGCCCAGCTTGGCGCGCTGGCCCAGGCCAACCCAGCAGATACGCGCCGGCAGGCCCTGGAAGCTGATGCGCTCGCGCGCCATGTCCAGCCAGTTGTGCAGGTGGGCGTCGTCGGGGATCAGCTCCTTGACCTTGGCGTCGGTCTTGTAGATGTCCTGCGGGTCACCGGACAGCGCCGCCCAACGGAACGGGCCGATGCCACGGCAGAACAGCGGGCGGATATACGCCGGTACGAAGCCTGGGAAGTCGAACGCGTTTTCCACGCCCTCTTCCTGCGCCATCTGGCGGATGTTGTTGCCGTAGTCGAAGGTCGGGATGCCTTGCTTCTGGAATTCCAACATGGCTTTGACGTGCACGGCCATCGACTGCTTGGCGGCCTTGATCACGGCCGCCGGTTCGGTCTTGACGCGGGCGCGGTATTCGTCCCAGGTCCAACCGGCCGGCAGGTAACCGTTGAGCGGGTCGTGGGCGCTGGTCTGGTCGGTGACCATGTCCGGACGCACGCCGCGCTTGACCAGTTCCGGCAGGATTTCGGCGGCGTTACCCAGCAGGGCGATGGAAATCGCCTTGCCCTCTTTGGTGTACTTGGCAATGCGCGCCAGGGCGTCGTCGAGGTCAGTGGCTTGTTCGTCGACGTAACGGCTGTTCAGGCGGAAATCGATGCTGACCTGTTGGCATTCAATGTTCAACGAGCAGGCGCCAGCCAGGGTTGCGGCCAGTGGTTGAGCGCCGCCCATGCCGCCGAGGCCGGCGGTCAGTACCCAACGGCCCTTGAGGTCGCTGTTGTAATGCTGGCGACCGGCTTCGACGAAGGTTTCGTACGTGCCTTGGACGATGCCCTGGCTACCGATGTAGATCCAGCTGCCGGCGGTCATCTGGCCGTACATGGCCAGGCCCTTGGCATCCAGTTCGTTGAAGTGTTCCCAGCTGGCCCAGTGCGGCACCAGGTTGGAGTTGGCGATCAGCACGCGCGGCGCATTGGTGTGGGTCTTGAACACGCCGACCGGTTTGCCGGATTGCACCAGCAGGGTTTCGTCGTCATTCAGGTGGGTGAGGCTTTCGACGATCTGGTCGTAGCACTCCCAGTTGCGCGCTGCACGGCCAATACCACCGTACACCACCAGTTCTTTCGGGTTCTCGGCCACTTGCGGGTCAAGGTTGTTCATCAGCATGCGCAGCGGCGCTTCGGTCAGCCAGCTTTTGGCGGTGAGCTTATTACCGCGGGCGGCACGGATTTCGACGTCACGGTATTTTGTAGGCCTTGCTTTCGAAAAATCGGTCACAGCTGGACTCCTCGGCATGATGCGCGAACATGGACGGTGCGAAGGAGAGTCTTACGCACACATCTTTACTTGTACATACAAGCATATGCAATCAAGCGGCCAACTTTCTGAGCGAGGTGTTCGGATTTTTTTGGAAAGCGCGTTCGAGCCTTGGAAATTAAGGCCTGGAGGGATGATGAAATTTCTTACGAAGGCGTTTTATAGCGAGGGAGGTTTGTCACGACAGCGCGGTTTTGCGCCACGCTGGGGCGTTCGGTAACAAAATGGTGCGAGACCTGGAAACAGGTCGCAAGAACAGTGGGAAACAAATGTGGGAGGGGGCTTGCCCCCGATAGCGGTGGATCAGTCAGCCCATCTGGTACTGACACACCTATATCGGGAGCAAGCCCCCTCCCACAGTTTTTAACCGCGTGCGGTCAGTTCGATGATGCAGCTGCGGCCAGCCACGCCTATGTCCAACAGGCCGGTGTTACCGTCGATTTGCAGGCAATCGTGATGACCCAGCGTGTGCCCCAGCACCTTCACTTCATCCGCCACGCTGAACACCAGCACGGTCTGCGCGGTACTGAAGAACTGCTGCACACCGTCCACCCATTGCAGCCTCGCGTGGTAACGCTGGGGCGAATAGATCAGGTTGAAATCGCGGATCGGCCCGGTGATCAGGCGGCATGACACCTGGCTATCACCCTTGAAGGCAAATGGTTGCAGGGGCAACAGGCCGCGCTGTTCTTCGCCATCCACGGTCAACACCATGCCGGCGCCCTTGATCACCGTGATCACGCGCTGGTAACCGGCGAAGCTGGAAAACCCGCCCGACTCGCCGATGTCGGCAATCGACAAGCGCCAGCCAAACCCCTCCAGGCCCTCGCCAGCATCACGGGTGATTTCTTCGGTGCTGCCACCGCCGTTTTTCCACGGCATGCGCACGTAATCGGTGGCGCGCCAGACTTTCACTGCACTCATTTACTGAAACGTCCTTCCAGGCTATGACGGGAACCGGGGTGGATCAAACGCGCGGCGGTCACCGGCTGGCGACCCGACCACGTGCGGCGGCGAATCAACAGGCATGGCTCGCTCGGCTCGATCTGCAACAGTTTGCACTCGGTGGCATCGGCGAGGATCGCTTCAACCACGTGCTCGCCTTCGGTCAGCGGCGCCACCTGGTTCAGATAGGCGTAGGGCGTTTGCTGGGTGAAATCCTGTTGCAGGTATTCCGGGGCGACCAGCGCGTTGACGAAACGGTCTTCGATTTGCACGGGAATATCGTTTTCGTAATGCACGATCAACGAGTGGAACACCCGTCCGCCCTCACGCATTTCCAGGGCGACGGCGCGCTCGGAACCGGCGGCCTCTTCGCCCAAGGTGATGACCTGGCAGGTATGGCGATGTCCGCGGGAGGCGATCTCATCGGCAATGTTGTGCACTTCAAACAGCGCGGACTGGCTCTTGGGCTCGGCGACAAACGTGCCGACGCCTTGCATGCGCACCAGCAAACCTTCGGCGGTGAGCTCACGCAGGGCGCGGTTGATGGTCATGCGGCTGAAACCCAGCTGGCTGACCAGTTCGCTCTCCGACGGTACGCGGTAATGGGGCGGCCAGTTGCCGTTGAGGATCTGCTGGCTGATCATCTGTTTGACGCGGGCATACAAGGGCGCCGGACTTTCGTCCATGTGGGCAGCCAGCGAAGACTTGGCGGGCGGAGTCGGCACAGGGAATCCTTGCAGGTGGAAAAGATGCATAGATTGCCGGAGTTTACCGAGCAGGCAAACGTCTGTATATGTATATACAAATAAACACACGACCGGGGTGCTCTAATCATGTCCGCTTTCTTTGCCGAACGCGCGCTGCTGCCTAATGGATGGGCCAACGATGTACGTCTTGAAGTCGACGCCGCTGGCGTACTGACACGCGTCCAGGCCAATGCCAGTGCAGACGCCGCCGAACGGCTCAGAGGTCCGCTGCTGGCGGGCATGCCAAACCTGCATTCCCACGCGTTTCAACGCGCCATGGCGGGCCTGGCCGAAGTCGCCGGCAACCCGAATGACAGCTTCTGGACCTGGCGCGACTTGATGTACCGCATGGTCGGCAAGATCAACCCGGCGCAGTTGCAGGTCATCGCCCGACAGCTGTACATCGAGATGCTCAAGGCCGGTTACACCTCGGTGGCTGAGTTCCACTACGTGCATCACGACGTCAGCGGCCAACCCTATGCCGACCGCACGGAACTGTCGCGCCAGATCAGCCAGGCCGCCACGAGCAGCGGGATCGGCCTGACGCTGGTGCCGGTGCTGTACAGCCACTCCGGGTTTGGCGGACAGGCACCGAATGAAGGGCAGCGCCGGTTTATCAACAGCACCGAAAACTACCTCGACCTGCAGGCGCGCTTGCAACCGATCCTCGCGGCGCAGCCAGCGCAACAACTGGGCCTGTGTTTTCACTCCCTGCGTGCGGTCACGCCGGAGCAGATCCATGAGGTACTCGCGGCCAGCGACAAGACCTGCCCCGTGCACATCCACATCGCCGAACAGCAAAAAGAAGTCGACGACTGCCTGGCCTGGAGCGGCAAACGCCCACTGCAATGGCTGTACGACAATGTCGACGTCGACGAACGCTGGTGCCTGGTCCATGCCACCCACGCCAACCCGGAAGAGGTCACGCGCATGGCCAGGAGCCGGGCGATTGCCGGTTTGTGCCTGACCACCGAAGCCAACCTGGGCGACGGGATCTTCCCGGCCGTGGACTTTCTCGCCCAGGGTGGGCGCATGGGAATTGGCTCCGACAGCCATGTGTCGCTGAGCGTGGTGGAAGAACTGCGCTGGTTGGAATACGGCCAGCGCCTGCGCGATCAGCGGCGCAACCGCCTGTATCGCAGTGATCAGCCGATGGTCGGCCGCACGCTGTTCGACGCCGCGCTCGACGGCGGCGCCCAGGCGCTGGGACAGCCGATTGGGCAATTGGCAGTGGGCAAGCGTGCGGACTGGATCGTGCTGGACGGCAACGATCCGTACCTGGCGACGGCAACCGAAGACGGGATTCTCAATCGCTGGTTGTTTGCCGGTGGGGATCGACAGGTGCGCGATGTAATGGTCAACGGGAAGTGGGTAGTGCGCGATGGGCGGCATGCCAGCGAGGAAGAAAGCAGCCGGGCGTTTACGCAGGTCTTGAGGGATTTGTTGGGCTGACAGGCAATCCATAACAAATGTAGAGGCCCCCGCTAAATCTCCGATTTAGCGGGGGCCTCTGTGGCGAGCGGGCTTGTCCCGCGTTGGGGCGCGAAGCGGCCCCTGACAAAAGACACCTGCGCTGTGTCAGGCACGCCTCAGTAGCTGGTTTGGGGGCCGCTTCGCGCCCCAACGCGGGGCAAGCCCGCTCGCCACAACGCCCCCCCCCCTCCCACATTGTTTACTGCGAGGTCTTCGCCATCTGCTTATCCGACGTACGCCAAATCAAACGCGTGGTGTCATACCCCTGCTGGCGCGCCCTGCTGAGCAGGTCTTCGCGGGTATCGGCGCTGACCGTCGGCGTACGTGACAGGATCCACATATAACGTCGGCTCGGGCTGCCAACGATGGCGGTCTTGTAGTCATCGCTGACGTACAACACCCAGTAATCGCCTTTGGCGACGCCCGGCAACAACGCGGTAAACCAGTTATTGAATTCCACCCAGAGCTTGTCGGTCTTGCCCGGCACCTGCGGCGTAGCCGTGCCCTTGGCTTCTTCCCACTTCCAGTCAGTCGTCAGGCAGCGGTTGAACACCGACATATCGCCATCGGGAAGCAATGTGTAGCGGGCTTCGGACTGTGCACAGTTGCGCTGGAAGTACATCGGCAATCGAGCCAACTCATACCAGGTACCCTGGTAACGCTTGAGATTGACGTTACTCGCTGTCTTGGGTTGCAGATCGTCGCCAGAATGGCTGGCACAGCCCGCCAAAAAAAGGCTGGCACAAAGGAACAAAACAAAACGCATCATTCTTCTTCTCCCGCAGGCTCTCGCCCCGGTTTACTTCAGGCCTTGCCCGGAAAACATCAGAACCTTGTCACCGGCATATTGAACGCTGATAAAGCTGTTTTTATCACCCCAGGTGCAACTGGACATGCCCAATGCGCCGGAACAATCGGTCGGCTTACCCAGCAACGACTCCACCTCGGCCTTGGCCATGCCGGCCGACAACTTTGCGTAGTTTTCTTGGTTGACCTTGCTGCAAGCGGCCAACAGCACGCAAAAAGCCAGCAAAGCGAGACGGCGTAACGACATGGAATAACTCCTGGAGGGACGAAGCAGCTTGGGTATCTGCCAGAAGCTTAGAAGGGAAAAGAGGTGTCTGGTTCCCGACGAACGAAAACAAAAAAGCCCCGAAAACGCTGAAACGTTTCGGGGCTTATTTAAGGGTGAACCGGCTCACAACAACGCCGATCACTTATCGCGAAAAGTTACTTCTTGTGGTAACCGGTTACGCGCTCAACCTCTTCCTTCGAACCCAGGAACACCGCCACGCGCTGGTGCAGGCCTTCGGGCTGGATGTCGAGGATACGCTGATGGCCGTCGGTCGACGCACCGCCTGCCTGTTCAACCAGGAACGACATCGGGTTGGCTTCGTACATCAGGCGCAGCTTGCCCGGCTTGGACGGCTCGCGGCTGTCGCGTGGGTACATGAACAGGCCACCGCGGGTCAGGATACGGTGCACGTCAGCCACCATCGCCGCAACCCAGCGCATGTTGAAGTTCTTCTTCAACGGGCCTTCTTCGCCTTCCATCAATTCGTTGACGTAGCGCTTGACCGGTTCTTCCCAGTGGCGCTGGTTGGACATGTTGATCGCGAATTCCTGCGTGGCAGCAGGAATGGTGATGTCTTCGTGGGTGAGTACGAAGCTGCCCATTTCACGGTCCAGGGTGAAGCCCTTGACGCCATCGCCCAGGGTCAGCACCAGCATGGTCTGCGGGCCGTAGATCGCGTAGCCGGCCGCAACCTGCTCGGTGCCTGGCTGCAGGAAGGCCTTTTCGTTGAGGGCTTCGTTCTGGCTCAGGTATTCGTTCGGGCAACGCAATACCGAGAAGATGGTACCGACGGGGGCGTTGATGTCGATGTTGGACGAACCGTCCAGTGGGTCGAACACCAGCAGGTAGGCGCCTTTCGGGTACTTGCCCGGGATCTGGTAGGCATTGTCCATTTCTTCGGACGCCATGCCGGCCAGGTGACCGCCCCATTCGTTGGCTTCGAGCAGGATCTCGTTGGAGAGTACGTCGAGTTTCTTCTGCACTTCGCCTTGGACGTTTTCAGTGCCCATGCTGCCCAGGACACCGCCCAGTGCGCCTTTGGACACGGCGTGGCTGATCTCCTTGCAAGCACGCGCCACCACTTCGATAAGGAAGCGCAGATCGGCAGGCGTGTTGTTGCTGCGGGTCTGCTCGATCAAATAGCGACTCAGGGTAACGCGGGACATGGAAGGCTCCGATGTATGGGGGGGCTTAAAAACCCGCGCAGTTTAACGCGAGTCGGGGCGTATTTCCTCCTATCAGAGGATTTAAACCCAATAGAGTTCATGGACTTTATTTAACGTACCGC
Organism: Pseudomonas sp. G11; assembly: GCF_029457515.1. Taxonomy (NCBI): domain Bacteria; kingdom Pseudomonadati; phylum Pseudomonadota; class Gammaproteobacteria; order Pseudomonadales; family Pseudomonadaceae; genus Pseudomonas; species Pseudomonas sp. G11. Next base: position 709,842 of record NZ_CP120377.1, on the reverse strand, counting down.
CGCAGGCTTGCGCAGCAAACTGTAGGCCATGGCCCCCAACGCCGCGACACCGAGCAGTAACACGGCCCAGAGCCCGAACTTTTTCCAGTTCGGCCCGGTATCGACAACGGCTGCGGCCGCAGGCGACGTGACGGTCACGCCCCCGGCTACCTGGGCCTGCCCCAACGTATTGAAACGCTCGGCGTTGTAGCCAGGGATCAGGGTCGACAGCGGCAGGTTCGCCGCCTTGGCCGACGCATTACCCAGCGCCAAGGTAAATGGCGGCTCGCCGCGCGCCAGGAACACCAGTTGCGTGGCACGCACGGCAACGCGCAGTGCCGGGGCTTCGACGCCCAGGCCACCGCCGCGCTCATCCACCTGCAACTTGAGCTCAGTAACCGTTTGGCCCGGCAACGGTAATTCATCCTGCACCACGTCCTGGCCATTCTGGGTCAGGCGGTACAGCACACCGTTGCTCAGCGGCTGCCAGGCCTGCTGGCTGTCACGCCGCCCCGCCAGGGTCACGGGCGCCAGCGTGTTGGGCTGCTTCAATTCGACGCGCAGGCGCTCGACATTCAGCCCCGTCGGCAACTGCCAGCTGTACTCCCCCGCCTTGAGCCGCGAACCGGCCAGCGGCTGCGACCACACCAAGGGCATCGGCAAACTGCTGCGGGTGGCGCTTGTCAGCTTGGCCGAGGTCAGCAGCGGCGCCGCCTGGCCTTGCCACAACAAGCGCAGGTAGCGCGCCGGTTGCCCCGGCAGGCTGACGTCATGCTGTTCGACCCGCTCGTCGGCAAACGACAAGCGCGCCACTTGCCCATCACCCCAGGCTTCCCAGTGCTGCAAGTCATCGCTGGCTTCAATGCTGAAACGCTGGAAGCCCTCCTGCTCGTGGCTCCAGTCAAGGCTCAGTTGCTGCAACGGTGCCTTGATCGCGCTGGCGTCCAGTACCCAGCCGCGCAGCACCTGCTTGCCGGGCTTGGCGGCGGTGGAGGGGCGTACCTCGAGCAAGGTGCCTTCGGCGCTGGACTTCACCACCACATCGGGCAAGGTTTCGTGGGTGTCGGCCGCGTACAGCGGGAACCACTTCACCTCGGTGACGTTGCGGTTTTCGGTGTGTTGGGGCGATTGTCGCGACAGTGCATAGGCCTGAGGTTCACCGGCCGCGTTAAAGACGCGTACATCACTGAGGTCGGCCTGGCGTGCGCCCAGTTGCACAGCCAAAGGCAATTCAAGGCGATACCAGGGGCCGTTGCCACTGACGCTCAGCGGTACCTGGGTGGTGAAATCGGCAGGCGTTTCCTGGGCCCACACCGACCACGTTGCGCACAACCCCACTACCGCCACGCTCAACTTACCGATCAAGAGGATGCTCCTTCAGTTTCCAGCACAGGTTCGGCACGCTTGGGCGGCAGTGGCGCGAAGTAGCCCACCACCAGCAACAACCCGCCCACGCCAATAAACGACACGATCCGCGCCAGGCCGCCACGGTTGCTCAGCTCGACAAAGAACAGCTTGGCCACCACCACGGCAATCAACGCTGCGCCGATCAGCCACACTTCGCGACGATGGCGCAGGTGGCCGCCGATCATCAGGCCGAGGGCGACCAGGGTCCAGACGATCGACAGGCTGGCTTGTACCAGCATCGATTCGAGCAACGCATCCACCTGGAACGGCACGCCGCCCCAGTGGTGGGCGGCGCGCATCACCAGCGCGGTGAAGAATGCAAACAGCGAGAGACCTGCCACGCCTTCGGCGATCAACTCGACTCGAGCCCCACGTTGCGGCGCAACGCTGCGCGACCACAGATACACACCGAAGAGGGCAAACAGCAGCCCCAGGTCCAGCGGGCTGATCAGCGGCACATACGGCAACGGCCTGGCCGTGCCGTCACTGAAGCTATTGGCCAGCCAGAACCAACCGAGCATCAACACCGCCAGCGGCAGCGCCGCCAGCACCCGGTACTCTTTCGGGTAAGCCGACACCGGCCACGGCCAACGACGCGGCGTGGCTGCCAGCACCAGATACAGGCTTGGCAGAATCGCCCAGCCCAGCCAGCGCCAGGCGTTGTATTCGGCCGACAGCCGCAACAAGCCGTAACGCAGCTCCAGGGCCAGCACGCCGATCAGCATCCAGCAGCCAAGCACATGGGCGACACTCAGCGCCTTGCCCGGCGCCACTGCCGCCAGCCGCCGCAACGACACGAAGTGCACCGCAAATACTGTCAGCCAGGCCAGCCAGCCGTACTGGGCCGCCGGGTGGTAATAGTCATGCGCGGACACCAGCAACACCACCCCCGCCGCCGGCATCAACACGGTGCAAAGCATGCCCAGCGACGCCCAGCGCAATCTCGCCGCCAGCAACGCCCAGAGTGCCACGCTGAGCGCCGCGCAGCCCAACAGGAAAGCCCCCTGCAGTTCCCGCGGGATAAACCGCAACACTTCACTGATCAGCGCCACGGCCCACCAGGCCGCGCCCCACACCAGCAACAGGTCGGACAGGCGTTGCAGCTTGAGTACGGCAAACATCGGCGCATGGGGCTCACGCTGCAAGCGCCACGCGCCAACCAGGGCGGCCAGGCCCAGGACCATCGGCGTCCAGAAACCGCTGTGCCCCAAGGGGCGCACACCTTCAGGGGTCAACGGTCCGAGCAGCTCCGGTACCGACAGCAGGAACGCAGCACCGCCGATCACCTGCAGCAGCAAACCAAATACAAAACTGACGCGCTGTTGCAGGTACAGGCTCAACCAGATGATCAGCAAGCCACTGGCCGCCCATACACCGCTGGCACTTTCCCACGGCAGCACAAACAGCACCGCAAGGTTGATCAATACCAGACCCGCGAGCAGCACCACCGACAGGCCACGCAACAGCCGCACATCGCCACGCACCTGGTCGTCGCGCACCGCCAGGAGCATGCCGCCAATCAAGGCCAGGCCGATCAGCGACGCCGTCAGCAGGCCGCTCCAGCCAGCGCTGAATACCGCCGCCCCGTCACCGCCTTGCAAACGCAGCAGAAACAGCGCGCCGCCCAGCAGTTGCACGGCGAACGCGCTAAACAGGAACGTACGCGAGCCGATGCGCAGGCCGATCCACAGGGTAGCCAGGCCGGCGACCGCCCAACTGATGGCGGTGCCTTGGGTCAGCAACAACAGCGGCGCGAGCAGGTACAAAAAGGTCAGGCCCAGGCTGGCCAGCACCGGCAGCCCCTTGCGCTCCCATCCCGCCGCCTGCTCCGGCGACGCCTTGCGTAGTTGGTCGAAACTGAACAGCAGCGCCGCGCCCAGCAGCAGCGCGCCCAATGGCGCACCGTCGAGCAACGTATGGTCGCCAACGCGCAGTTCGCTGAGAAAGGCCAGCGCCGAGCCCAATTGCAATAACACGCCGAAGGCTCGCGCCAACGGCCGTTGCTGACGCAAGCCGAGCCAGAAGATCCCGGCGCCTTCCACGGCCCAGGCCGCCGCCGTCCAGCGTGCGTCGAGGCCCAGGGGAATCGCCAGGCTGGCGAAGATCACCCCCAGGGCCAGGCAGGTTTCCGCCAGCAGCAAGGCACGCCCGCCACTGAGCAATCGCGCCAGGCCCATATAGATAACGCCCAGGCCAAGGGCGCTGAACGCAGCGGCAAACTCCAAATGCTGCACCAGTGCGAACTGCAAGCCAAAGCCCACCAACGGCGGACCGAACAGCAGGCTACCGTCGACGTAATCGCCCTTGGCCGCCGACCAGCGCAGCAGCGCCCCCCGGCTGCCATCTTCGGGCGCGTCGTTCATCTCCAGCAATTTGCGGCGGGTGAACAACAGGCCGATGACCAGGTACATCAGGAAAAACAGGATCAGGAACGGCTCGGTGCTCCACAGCAGTTCCGGAGTATACGAACGCAAACCCCAGGCGAAGCCAATGCCAAAGGTGCCGACAAAGCCGATCAGGTTGAGCAGGCGCCAGGCCTTGAACCAGGCGATGGCGAGGATGCCGGCATTGAGCAGGGCGAAATAACTGAACAGCGCCACATGGTTGCCGGCGCCTGTGGACGTGAGGATCGGTGCTGCAAACCCGCCGAGTGCCGCCGCGCAGGCCAGGCCCAGGGCATCCTGGGTAATCGCCAGGATCGCCGAGAACACGGTGATCGCTACCAGCAGGCCCAGTGCCGCGCTCGGATCGATCAACGGGTGCAGGCGCATCGCGGCAAATACCGTCAGGTACAACACCGCGATCCCGGTGCCTTGCAGCATCAATCCGTAGTTGCTGTTGCGCAGTCGTAACCACCAGCCCAGGCCCAGCAGGCCCACGGCGGCCGCAGCCACCCCGGCGTAGCGCAACTCGATCGGCACCACCATGCCCTCGGTGGCGTAGCGCAACAGGAACGCCAGGCCGAGGAACAACAGCACCACGCCGACACGCAGCACGGTGTTGCCACCCAACAGCCAATTGCGTGCGCCGCTGATGGCGCGTTCGATCAGGTTGGGGCCACGGGGAGCGGCAGGTTCTTGAGGCGCACGCGGCGTCGGGGCGGGCGTCCAGACGTCCTCCGGCAGTGGTTGGCTCGGTTCGGCGACCATCGCCACAGGCGCCAATTCAGCCGGCAGTTCCCACACCAGTTCAGGCGCCTTGGCGACAGGTGTCGGCTCAGGGACAGGCGTTTCGACGATGCCATTGCTCGTTGGCGCGGGCACTTCCAGTTGCCGCAGGCGCTCGCCCAGGGCGATCAACGCCTTCTGCGTGGTTTCCAACTGAGCAGCCTGCTGCTGCGCCTGGGTCGCCAGCCTAGACAGGCGAATCGCCTGGCCAATGCCCAACCCCAACAGCGCACCGATGCCCGCGTCACTGAACGACTCATCGAGCGTCCAGCCGAGCACCAGGCCAATCAGCATGAAAATCCATTGCATGGTCGATATTCCCTAGGTAAACCGTGCTGTAGGAGCGAGCTTGCTCGCGAAGATCGCAAAGATACCGCGTTAAATCAGAAAGCACGCGTTATCGTTGGCGTTTTTCGCGAGCAAGCTCGCTCCTACAGTAGATCTAGTCCAGGGCTTTCCAGATCTCGGTAGCGTACTCGCGGATCGTCCGGTCCGAAGAGAACCACCCCATCCGCGCAGTATTGAGTACCGCCGAGCGCCACCATTCCTTGGAATCATGCCAATGCGCTTCGACCCGCGCTTGTGCATCCCAATAGGCGTCGAAGTCGGCACACACCAGGAAGCGGTCATAGTCGATCAGCCCATCGATCAAGCCCACATATCGGCCTGGATCGTCCGGCGAGAACACCCCGCCTCGAATCGCCTGCAGCACATCGTTCAACCGATGGGAGGCCGCGATGTCCGGCCCGGCATGGAACTCGCCAGCCTGCTTGCGCGCCTCGACCTGTTGGGCGCTGAGACCGAAGATAAACATGTGCTCGGCCCCCACGCGCTCGTGCATCTCGACGTTGGCGCCGTCCATGGTGCCGATGGTCAGCGCGCCGTTGAGGCCGAACTTCATATTGCTGGTGCCCGACGCCTCAAAGCCGGCAGTGGAGATTTGCTCCGACAAGTCGGCCGCCGGAATGATGCTTTCCGCCAGGCTGACGTTGTAGTTGGGCAGGAACACCACCTTGAGCAGACCGCGCACGGTCGGGTCGTTGTTCACGGTGCGCGCAATGTCGTTGGTAAGCTTGATGATCAACTTGGCCTGGTGATAACTGGCCGCCGCCTTGCCCGCGAAAATCTTCACCCGCGGTACCCAGTCGGTGCCCGGCTCGGCACGGATCGCCTGGTACAGCGCCACGGTGTGCAGCAGGTTGAGCAACTGGCGCTTGTACTCGTGGATACGCTTGACCTGTACGTCGAACATTGCCGCCGGGTTGACCGCAATGCCCAGGCGCTCATGGATGATATCGGCCAGCGCGCGCTTGCTGTGCAGGCGCTGTTCGGCAAACGCCTTGCGGAATGCTTGCTTCTCGGCAAAGGTTTCCAGCTCGACCAGGCGGGTTTCCACGGTGTCGAGAATGTCGGGGCCCAGTGCATCCACCAGCATCGAGGTGAGCTTGGGGTTGGCCTGGTACAGCCAGCGGCGGAAGGTAATGCCGTTGGTTTTGTTGTTGATGCGCTCCGGGTACAGCTTGTGCAATTCGGAGAACACCGTACTGCGCATCAACTGGGTGTGCAGGCCGGAGACCCCGTTGACACTGTGGGAGCCGAGGAATGCCAGGTTGCCCATGCGCACACGGCGGCCGTTGTCTTCTTCGATCAACGACACGGCGCGCAGCACGTCGAAATCATGGGTGCCCTTGGCCCGCAACGAGTCGATGTGCTGGGCGTTGATCAGGTAGATGATCTGCATGTGCCGGGGCAGCATGCGCTCCATCAGGCCGACCGGCCAGGTTTCCAGGGCTTCGGGCAACAGGGTGTGGTTGGTGTACGACAGGGTTTCGACGGTGACATCCCACGCGGCGTCCCATGGAATGTCGTGCAGGTCGACCAGTTGACGCATCAACTCGGCCACGGCGATCGACGGGTGGGTGTCGTTGAGCTGGATCGCCGCATGCTCGCCCAGGCTGAGTACCGAGCCGTGCATGTTCTTGTGGCGACGCAGCAGGTCTTGCAGCGAGGCCGAGACGAAGAAGTATTCCTGGCGCAGGCGCAGTTCCTGCCCCGCTTCCGTGCTGTCAGCCGGGTAAAGCACTCGGGAGATGCTTTCCGCACGGGCCACTTCGGCGACCGCACCCAAGTGGTCACCGGCGTTGAAGCGCTCCAGATGCAGGTCTTCCACCGCCCGCGCACGCCACAGGCGCAGGGTGTTGACGCTGGCGCCGCGCCAGCCGACCACCGGGGTGTCATAGGCGACGGCACGCACCGTTTCGTTGGGCGTCCACACTTGGATCATCTTGCCGGCAGGGTCCGGCAGGGTTTCGACGCTGCCGCCAAAGCCGATCGGGTAAATCACCTCGGCCCGTTCGAATTCCCACGGGTTGCCGAAATCCAGCCAGCGCTCGGTCTGTTCCTGCTGCCAGCCATCGACAATCGCCTGGCGGAACAAGCCGTGCTCATAACGAATGCCATAACCATGGCCGGCAATCCCCAGGGTCGACATGCTTTCCATAAAGCACGCCGCCAGGCGGCCCAGGCCACCGTTGCCGAGCGCCGCGTCGGGCTCCAGCAGGCGGATGCGCTCCAGGTCGACACCCAGTTCGCTCAGGGCTTCGCGAGCGATCTCCAGCACACCGAGGTTGCTCAGGCTGTCATAGAGCAAGCGGCCGATGAGGAATTCGAGGGAGAGGTAATACACCCGCTTCTGGCCTTTACGGTAGATACGCCGGGTGTGGTCCATCCAGTGGTCGACCATCTGGTCGCGGGCGGCCAGGGCAATGGCTTCGAACCAGTCGTGGTCGAAGGCGTGATCCGGGTCTTTGCCCACCGCGTAGGTGAGTTTGGTCAAGACAGCATCGCGAAACGCGGCTACCTCTGCTTCTCGTGCAAGCGGTTCCTGAGACATCGGTGCGACCTCGGGCGAGATTGAAGGAGTTGCTAGAGCCTAGTCGGTCTGACAGACGGTGAAGGCTCTGGTTCGGCAGTTTTTTAACTCATTCACCTTTGCGCGAATTTAATGCAGGGGTCGTGCCCGATCTGCACTCGAACAGCCTTCGAGCTGAAAACCAGAAAATATTGTTCAAAAAACCATCAATCCCGGTATGATCGCGCGCCCGGATACCGCCCCACCTTGGAACCCTGATGAAGCCTCAACTGATCGCCGCCGCGGAACTCGACCGTCTCGAGACTTGGCAGAAATACTCCGCCCACATGTGCGGTGGCTGCGTGTCCAGCTGCTGCACGCTGCCGGTTGAGGTGAAGATCAAGGACCTGATCCGCATTGGCATCGTCGATGAATTCGAGCGCGGCGACCCGCCGAAAAACATCGCCAAGCGTTTGCAGAAGGAAGGCATTGTCGAACGCTACAACAACAAATCCGAGATTTTTACCCTGCAGCGCATGAGCAACAACGACTGCTTGTACCTGGATCGTAAGACGCGCTTCTGCACTATTTATGACAAGCGTCCGGATACCTGCCGCAACCACCCGAAAATCGGGCCGCGCCCGGGGTATTGCGCATATAAGCCGAAGGAAGTGGTGCGCGAAACCAAGTTCAAGACCCTCGATAAGTTCTGATCCAGGTTTTGCAGGGGGCTCAAGGGCCCCATCGGGGGCTTGCCCCCGATGAGGCCGGTACAGCCACCACACAACCTGCAGACATAAAAAAACGCCCCCGGCCTTTCGACCGGGGGCGTTTTTCATTCAGCCTGAGTTAACTCAGTTCTTGGCTTTCTTGGCAGCGCGGGTACGCTCGCCTTCGTCCAGGATCTTCTTACGCAGGCGGATCGACTTAGGCGTGACTTCGCACAGCTCGTCGTCCTGGATGAATTCCAGGGCCTGTTCCAGGGTGAAGCGAACAGGTGGAACCAGGGCGATGGTTTCGTCTTTACCCGAAGCACGCATGTTGTCGAGCTTCTTGCCTTTGGTTGGGTTGACGCCCATGTCGTTGTCACGGCTGTTCAGGCCAACGATCTGACCGTTGTAGATCTCTTGACCGTGTTCAACGAACAGCTTGCCACGCGCCTGGAGGGTTTCCAGGGAGTAGGTCAGCGCCTTGCCGGTTTCTACCGATACCAGAACACCGTTCTGACGGCCGGACATGTCGCCGGACTTCATGGTGTCGTAGCGATCGAAGATCGAGGTCAGGATGCCAGCACCGTTGGTCAGGGTCAGGAACTGGTTACGGAAACCGATCAGACCACGAGCAGGGATGTTGTATTCCAGACGCACACGGCCTTTGCCATCCGGCACCATGTTGGTCAGGTCGCCCTTACGCAGGCCCATCTCTTCCATGACCTTGCCCTGGGATTCTTCAGGGGTGTCGATGGTGACGTTTTCGAACGGTTCCTGCTTCACGCCGTCAACAGTACGGATGATCACTTCAGGACGACCAACGCCCATTTCGAAGCCTTCGCGACGCATGGTTTCGATCAGTACCGAGAGGTGCAGCTCACCACGGCCGGAAACCTTGAACTTGTCAGCCGAGTCGCCTTCTTCAACGCGCAGTGCAACGTTGTACAGCAGCTCTTTGTCCAGACGTTCCTTGATGTTACGGGAAGTCACGAACTTGCCTTCTTTACCGCAGAAAGGCGAGTCGTTTACCTGGAAGGTCATGGAAACGGTTGGCTCGTCAACGGTCAGAGGCTTCATCGCCTCGACAGTGTCCGGCTGGCACAGGGTGTCGGAGATGAACAGCGAGTCCATGCCGCTGACGCACACGATGTCGCCGGCGAAGGCTTCTTCAACGTCGATACGGTGCAGGCCGTGGTGGCCCATCAGCTTCAGGATACGGCCGTTACGCTTCTTGCCGTCGGCGCCGATAGCCACAACCGGGGTGTTCGGCTTGACGCTACCACGGGCGATACGGCCAACGCCGATAACACCCAGGAAGCTGTTGTAGTCCAGTGCCGAGATTTGCATCTGGAACGGACCGTCACGGTCAACCTTCGGTGGTGGAACGTGGTCAACGATCGCCTGGTACAGCGGGGTCATGTCTTCCGCCATGGCGGTGTGTTCCAGACCGGCAATACCGTTCAGGGCCGATGCGTAGATCACTTGGAAATCAAGTTGCTCTTCGGTAGCGCCCAGGTTGTCGAACAGGTCGAAGATCTGGTCCAGAACCCAGTCCGGACGCGCGCCTGGACGGTCAACCTTGTTGATGCACACGATCGGACGCAGGCCGGCTTCGAAAGCCTTCTTGGTCACGAAACGGGTTTGCGGCATAGGACCGTCTTGAGCGTCAACCAGCAGCAGAACGGAGTCAACCATCGACATTACGCGTTCTACTTCGCCGCCGAAGTCGGCGTGGCCCGGGGTATCCACGATGTTGATGTGGTAGCCGTTCCAGTTGATAGCGGTGTTTTTAGCCAGGATGGTAATACCGCGCTCTTTTTCCTGGTCGTTGGAGTCCATCACGCGCTCGTCGTTGAGCTCGTTGCGCTCCAGGGTGCCGGATTGACGCAAGAGTTTGTCTACCAGGGTGGTTTTACCATGGTCAACGTGAGCAATGATGGCGATGTTACGTAGATTTTCGATCACTTGTGTATCTCGATCAGAGGATTCGGTGTGCTGACAGGTCGTGGCAGCGATTAACAGTAGAGTCAGGCCTTGCCGTTACAGCTTGACGGCAGAGTCGGGGGGCCGGTGACGCAGGCCACAGGCAAACAGCCCCGGGCTCTTAGCTCGGTCGATAAACGCGCACATTGGCATGCCCCTCACTGAGCAAATGGTGGGCATGCAGGCGACTCATCACGCCTTTGTCGCAATACAGCAGGTACTGACGGCTGTTATCCAGTTCCTTGAAACGCGCGTTCAATGCATAGAACGGCAGCGTTTGTACGTCGATGCCAGCGATTTCCAGCGGCTCATCCTCCGCGGCATCCGGGTGACGGATGTCGATGACGATCTGGCCGGCCAGGGCTTCGCTGACTTCTTCGATCTGCACATCCTGGCCCAGCTCATCGATGACTCGATCGATCGGGACCAGCTTGGCGTTCTCGAGCGCACGCTCCAGAATCGCCATGTCAAACTGTTGTTCTTCGTACTCCACGCGGTTGCGCTTGGCGTGGGTCTTGGGGTTCACCGAGATGACCCCGCAATATTCAGGCATATGCTTGGCGAAATCAGCGGTGCCGATTTTTTCCGCCAGGTCGATGATGTCCTGCTTGTGGCTGGCGATCAGCGGGCGCAACACCAGCTTTTCGGTCACACAGTCGATCAGCGACAGGTTCGGCAGCGTCTGGCTGGAGACCTGGGAGATCGCTTCGCCGGTCACCAGCGCGTCGATCTGCAACTGATCGGCGATTCGGGACGCAGCGCGCAACATCATACGCTTCAATACTACGCCCATATGACTGTTATCGACTTTGCCGAGAATTTCCCCGAGCACTTCCTCGAACGGCACGCTCACAAATAGCACACGCTGGGAGCTGCCGTACTTCTTCCAGATGTAATGCGCGACTTCCATCACGCCCAATTCGTGTGCACGCCCGCCCAGGTTAAAGAAGCAGAAATGGCTCATCAGCCCGCGGCGCATGATCTGGTAGGCCGCCACTGTGGAATCGAAACCGCCAGACATGAGTACCAGGGTCTGTTCCAGGGCACCCAGCGGGTAGCCGCCGATGCTGTCGTGCTGGCTATGGATCACGAACAACCGTTGGTCGCGAATTTCCATGCGCACTTCAATTTGTGGCGCTTTCAAGGAAATTCCGGCTGCGCCGCACTCGCGACGCAGCTTGCTGCCGACGTATTTCTCGACGTCCATGGAGCTGAACGGGTGCTTGCCGGCACGCTTGCAGCGCACCGAAAAAATCTTCCCTTCCAGCTCATCACCGAAGTGCTGCTTGCACTTTTCGGTGATGTCGTCGAAGTCGCCCAGTGGATACTCGTCCACCTGCAGGAAATGCGCGATACCCGGCATGCAGCTCAGCCGTTCGGTCATGTCCTTCAAGGCTTTGGGGTCGGTCACGCGGGTTTCCAGCTCGAGGTTGTCCCACACGCCGTTCACCACCACAGCCGGGTCCAGATCGCGGAGCACGGCACGGATGTTCTTGGCCAACTGACGGATGAAACGCATCCGTACCGGTCGGCTCTTGATGGTGATCTCTGGGAAGACTTTAACGATTAATTTCATGGAAACAGCGCGCGCAGGGCCTGCCGAAAAAGGGGGGCGCGGATTATAGCGGAAATCGCTCAAGGTTTAACCAGTTAATATGCATTGAAGGTGATGCGCACCAAAACGGGTCATTTATGCAAATCGGCGCTACATTGCAGTGCGTTAATTATTCCATTTCGGCCGATTGCACCGTTATAGGGGCGATTTTGAGGCAGAAAGGCCATGTTGGCGCACTGGCATGCAATTTGCTCTCTTGTGAGGCAGGTTGCCATGGCGGAGTATCCGCGCCGGCATCACCCACATTCTAAGGGCTAACTCCACTACCCAGCCCGAAGCCACCCGGAGGACACCATGTCGAAGTCGGTTCAACTCATCAAAGATCATGACGTTAAATGGATTGATCTGCGCTTCACGGACACAAAAGGCACTCAGCACCACGTGACCATGCCGGCTCGCGACGCGCTGGATGACGCTTTCTTCGAAGAAGGCAAAATGTTCGACGGTTCCTCCATTGCCGGTTGGAAAGGCATCGAAGCTTCCGACATGATCCTGATGCCGGACGACAGCACTGCCGTGCTGGACCCGTTCACCGAAGACCCAACCCTGATCATCGTCTGCGACGTGATCGAGCCTTCGACCATGCAAGGCTACGACCGCGACCCACGTGCGATCGCCAAGCGTGCCGAGGAATACCTGAAGTCGACCGGTATCGGCGACACCGTATTCGTAGGCCCTGAGCCAGAATTCTTCATCTTTGATTCGGTCAAGTTCAAGTCCGATATCTCCGGTTCCATGTTCAAGATCTTCTCCGAACAAGGTTCGTGGATGTCCGACCAGGACGTGGAAGGCGGCAACAAAGGCCACCGTCCAGGCATCAAAGGTGGCTACTTCCCAGTTCCGCCATTCGACCACGACCACGAAATCCGTACCTCCATGTGCAACGCCATGGAAGAAATGGGCCTGGTCATCGAAGTGCACCACCACGAAGTGGCCACTGCCGGCCAGAACGAAATCGGTGTGAAATTCAACACCCTGGTGGCCAAGGCTGACGAAGTCCAGACCCTGAAGTACTGCGTACACAACGTGGCTGATGCCTACGGCCGTACCGCGACCTTCATGCCTAAGCCTCTGTACGGCGATAACGGCTCGGGTATGCACGTTCACCTGTCCATCGCTAAAGAAGGCAAGAACACCTTCGCTGGCGAAGGTTATGCCGGCCTGTCCGACACCGCCCTGTACTTCATCGGCGGTATCATCAAGCACGGTAAGGCCCTGAACGGCTTCACCAACCCGTCGACCAACTCCTACAAGCGTCTGGTTCCAGGCTTCGAAGCGCCGGTCATGCTGGCCTACTCGGCACGCAACCGTTCTGCCTCGATCCGTATTCCTTACGTGTCCAGCCCGCGCGCTCGCCGTATCGAAGCCCGCTTCCCGGATCCAGCAGCCAACCCATACCTGGCCTTCGCTGCCCTGGTCATGGCTGGCCTGGACGGTATCCAGAACAAGATCCACCCTGGCGACGCCGCCGACAAAAACTTGTACGACCTGCCGCCTGAAGAGGCCAAAGAGATCCCACAAGTGTGCGGCAGCCTGAAAGAAGCCCTGGAAGAGCTGGACAAGGGCCGTGCGTTCCTGACCAAAGGCGGCGTATTCAGCGACGACTTCATCGATGCCTACATCGAGCTGAAAAGCGAAGAAGAAATCAAAGTACGCACCTTCGTACACCCACTGGAATACGAGCTGTACTACAGCTGCTGATCCGGTAGCGCTGCTTGACGCAGCGTGATGAAAGAGGCCTCCTTCGGGAGGTCTTTTTTTGCCCGAATTTTATTAAACATGCGGGAGAGGGCTCGCCCCCTCCCACAAGGAGATCAGCCTTGAAACGTCGACTTGTATTTGCCCTGCTGTTCGTCACTACCAGTGCGAGCGCCGCGCCAGCCAGCCTTGAGCCATTGCTCAACAGCATCGCCGAACGCCTGGCCATCGCCGACCAGGTCGCCCTGAGCAAATGGGACAGCAAAAAGCCCGTAGAGGACAAGAAGCGCGAACAGGAGGTCATCGCCAGCGTCATCGCCCAGGCACCCAACTACAAACTGGCGCCCGCCGCCGCCGAGCAATTTTTCTCAGCGCAGATAGAGGCGAACAAACTGGTGCAGTACACCCACCTGTCCGACTGGCAGTTCCAGGGCAAGGCACCCGATGACCCGCGCCCCGACCTGGTGAAGCAGATTCGCCCGCAGCTGGATCAATTGCAAAAACGCCTGCTGCAAGAACTGGCGGACTTCACCCCGCAACGCACCGACCCAAAGTGCCCGCAGTGGCTGGCCGAGGCGGTGCATGAGCCGTTGAACGAGCCGTTGCAGCAACTGGCGATGATTCGCGCCACTGCCGAGCTGTGTATCCACACAGGCGAATAACAGATGACACCCACATCATTTTAGGCCCCTTCCGGCATCCGTCCCCCGGACAGCGATCGTAGCCTGACCGGCCACTCAGCGAACGGATGAAACCGACCATGGAAGCCCTCAAATGCTTGATCGCAACAGCGGCGTGTTTGGCTGCGCTAGGCTGCAGCAGCCAGCCCAAAGACGCCGTACAGATCGAAAAGGAAACCCTGCTGCAGAGCAGCGCATCATGGGACGGAACACCTTACGAGGCTTACCCCTCCGGCCCGCCGGAACTTACGCTGTTGCGACTCAAGATCCCGGCGAATACGCAGTTGCCCTGGCACAGCCACCCCATGCCGAACGCAGCGTATATCCTCTCGGGCGAGTTGATCGTTGAAACCCGTAAAGGCGGGCGGGCTCTCACCCTGACTCAAGGGCACACCCTGGCCGAGATGGTGGGCACAGTCCATCGCGGCAGAACCGGAAGCACCCCAGTGGAGCTGCTGGTGTTTTACGCCGGCACCATGGGCATGCCGCTGTCCCAGCCGCATTGATAAAGTCCTGCCACCGAGATCGCTCTCGACATCGGCCGAGAACGATCTCTCATCACTTCCTGAACAACCTTCATAAAACCGCACTATATTGGTGCGACAACTTGCACCCTACCCACCTGCCCAGCCCATTTTGGTTCGAAACTTCCCGTTGAAGCTGGCAGAACGCCACAGTTTCGAGCCTTAAATCCTTATTTCAGGGGTTTAACGCTTCTTTTCGGAGCCTTGGTTTGGTTTTTGCATTTTCCTTGTATCAGCGTGTGCCTCAAGCCCGCGCCTTGCTCCAAAAGAGGTCCTGATGACCATCAGCGATGCACTGCACCGTTTGTTACTCGACAACCTGACGACCGCGACCATCCTGCTCAACGACGACTTGCGTCTTGAGTACATGAACCCGGCGGCGGAGATGCTCCTGGCCATCAGCGGCCAGCGCAGCCATGGGCAGTTCATCAGCGAATTGTTCACCGAGTCGGCCGAAGCCTTGAGTTCATTGCGCCAGGCGGTGGAGCAGGCACACCCATTCACCAAGCGTGAGGCGATGCTCACGGCCCTGACCGGCCAAACCCTGACCGTCGACTACGCCGTGACCCCGATCCTGAGCAACGGCGCCACCCTGCTGCTGCTTGAAGTGCACCCCCGCGACCGCCTGCTGCGCATCACCAAAGAAGAAGCCCAGCTGTCCAAGCAGGAAACCAGCAAGATGCTGGTCCGCGGCCTGGCCCATGAGATCAAGAACCCGTTGGGCGGGATTCGCGGTGCCGCGCAGTTGCTGGCCCGCGAGCTGCCGGACGAGCACCTCAAGGACTACACCAACGTCATCATTGAAGAGGCCGACCGCCTGCGCAACCTGGTGGACCGCATGCTCGGCTCCAACAAACTGCCGTCGCTGGCGATGACCAACGTGCACGAGGTGCTCGAGCGCGTCTGCCAGCTGGTCGAAGCCGAAAGCCAGGGCTGCATCACCCTGGTGCGCGACTACGACCCGAGCATTCCCGACGTATTGATCGACCGCGAACAGATGATCCAGGCCGTGCTCAATATCGTGCGCAACGCCATGCAAGCCATCAGCAGCCAGAACGAGCTGCGCCTGGGCCGCATCAGCCTGCGCACCCGCGCCCTGCGCCAGTTCACCATCGGCCACGTGCGCCATCGCCTGGTAACTAAGGTCGAGATCATCGACAACGGCCCGGGCATTCCTGCGGAACTGCAGGAAACCATCTTCTTTCCAATGGTCAGCGGCCGCCCGGACGGTACCGGGCTGGGCCTGGCCATTACCCAGAACATCATCAGCCAGCACCAGGGTCTGATCGAATGTGAGAGCCATCCCGGCCACACCACGTTCTCGATCTTTCTGCCTCTGGAACAAGGAGCCCCATCGACATGAGCCGTAGTGAAACTGTGTGGATCGTCGATGACGACCGTTCTATCCGCTGGGTCCTCGAGAAAGCCTTGCAACAGGAAGGCATGACCACCCAGAGCTTCGACAGCGCTGACGGGGTGATGAGCCGCCTGGCGCGCCAGCAGCCCGACGTGATCATCTCCGACATCCGCATGCCCGGCGCCAGTGGCCTGGACCTGCTGGCGCGGATTCGCGAACAGCACCCGCGCCTGCCGGTAATCATCATGACGGCGCACTCGGACCTGGACAGCGCTGTCGCGTCCTACCAGGGCGGTGCGTTTGAATACCTGCCCAAGCCGTTCGACGTGGACGAGGCGGTGGCGCTGGTCAAGCGCGCCAACCAGCACGCCCAGGAACAACAGAACCAGGAAGCGCCGCCGGCGCTGACCCGCACCCCGGAAATCATCGGCGAAGCGCCGGCGATGCAGGAAGTGTTTCGCGCCATCGGGCGCTTGAGCCACTCCAACATCACCGTGCTGATCAATGGCGAGTCGGGTACCGGTAAAGAACTGGTGGCCCACGCCCTGCACCGTCACAGCCCAAGGTCGGCCTCGCCGTTTATCGCACTGAACATGGCGGCGATTCCGAAGGACTTGATGGAGTCCGAGCTGTTCGGCCATGAGAAAGGCGCGTTCACTGGCGCGGCCAACCTGCGTCGCGGCCGCTTTGAGCAAGCCGATGGCGGTACGTTGTTCCTCGATGAGATCGGCGATATGCCGGCCGATACCCAGACCCGCCTGCTGCGGGTACTGGCGGACGGCGAATTCTATCGCGTGGGCGGGCATACGCCGGTCAAGGTCGATGTGCGCATCATCGCCGCGACTCACCAGAACCTGGAAACCCTGGTGCATGCGGGCAAGTTCCGCGAGGACTTGTTCCACCGCTTGAACGTGATCCGTATCCACATTCCCCGGATGTCGGACCGTCGCGAAGATATCCCGACCCTCGCTCGCCACTTCCTCAGCCGCGCCGCCCAGGAGCTGGCCGTAGAGCCCAAGCTGCTGAAAACCGAGACCGAGGAATACCTGAAGAACCTGCCGTGGCCAGGCAACGTGCGCCAGCTGGAGAACACCTGCCGCTGGATCACGGTGATGGCATCCGGGCGCGAGGTGCATATCAGCGACCTGCCGCCGGAGCTGTTGAGCCTGCCGCAGGACTCGGCCCCAGTGACCAACTGGGAACAAGCCCTGCGCCAATGGGCCGACCAGGCCCTGGCACGCGGCCAGTCAAACCTGCTGGACAGCGCCGTACCGGCGTTCGAGCGGATCATGATCGAAACGGCCCTCAAGCACACCGCAGGTCGCCGCCGCGATGCCGCCGTGCTGCTGGGCTGGGGCCGCAATACCCTGACTCGCAAGATCAAGGAACTGGGGATGAAGGTGGATGGTGGTGACGACGACGACGGCGATGAGGGCTGAGTCTCAGATCCACTGAAAATCCAATGTGGGAGGGGGCTTGCCCCCGATAGCGGTGGATCAGTCACATAGATGTCGACTGACACTCCGCCATCGGGGGCAAGCCCCCACCCACATTTGGACCTCCAAAGGCTTCAGAACCGTGCACCGCTTCAATGCACCATGAACCGGCATCGGGCATGGATCCGGCGCCTGAAACCGCAGAACCGCTGAAAAAAACCTGAACCCCGAAAACACCAAAGCCCCGTATTCCGGGGCTTTGCGCTTTTTGAAGATTTTTTTTGGCGCCACTTCGCGACTCTGGCACGCGCCCTGCAATATCCCTTGTACAACCCAGTTTCGGGGACCTTGGTACAGGCAGGCCGAGAATCCCCTCTTTACACCCGGGGTGCTTGATGCGAACCGCGTCGCGCTCCACACCGCTTTGGGGAACCTCGGTACAGGCAGGCCGGGGATTCCCTCTTTAACACCGAAGCCCTTGAGGCTTCACCCCGTTTTGGGAGCCCTGGTACAGGCAGGCCGGGAACTCCCTTCTTTACACCCGGGGCTTATGTGGCACAGCGCCCATAGCCCCAGCCCGTTTTGGGGACCTTGGTACAGGCAGGCCGGGGATTCCCTCTTTTATTGCTCTTGGAGATGGATCTCCAGCCGCCAGCGGCCTTCAGCCTTCTCCCCCGACCATTCCCCGCGCAACGGCCGAGCCGCCACCAGGTTCAGCAGCAGGCCAGCATCGGTCTTGCGTATGCGCCAGTTCACATCCTTGCCATTGACCTTGAGTTGCCCGCCGGCCGCCTTGCCCTGCGCGTCGAACAACAGCGCCACGGTGCCATCTACCTGCTCGCCGTGCAGCTGGGGCTCGCGGTTAAACCACACCAGCACGCCGTCCGCCGCCGGCTCGACCTGCAGCAACTCGACAGGGTCGGGGGTGGTCAGGCGACCGATCATCAGGCCCACCATCAGGCCGACAATCGCCAACGAGCCCAAAACCCTCGGCAATAGCTTCGGCCTGGGATCCTCTTCGAGGGTAGAATGCAGCGCATCTTTGCCTTCGGAGCCGTGCATGTTTCACGTCATCCTTTTTCAACCAGAAATTCCGCCGAATACCGGCAACGTTATCAGGCTGTGCGCCAACAGTGGCTGCCACCTGCATTTGATCGAGCCCCTGGGCTTTGACATGGACGACAAGCGCCTGCGCCGCGCCGGGCTGGATTACCACGAGTACGCCACCTTGCAGCGCCACGCCGACCTGGCCAGCTGCCTGGAAAGCCTGGGCCACCCACGGCTGTTCGCGTTTACCACCAAGGGCTCGCGGCCGTTCCATGATGCCAGTTTTGCCGAAGGCGACGCCTTCCTGTTCGGCCCGGAAAGCCGTGGCCTGCCGGCCGAGGTACTCGATGCCCTGCCTGACGGGCATCGCCTGCGCTTGCCGATGCGCGAAGGTTGCCGCAGCCTGAACCTGTCGAACACCGTGGCCGTTGCTGTCTACGAAGGCTGGCGCCAACTCGGCTTCAAGTAACACACACAGCAAATGTGGGAGGGGGCTTGCCCCCGATAGCGGTGGATCAGTCACATAGATGTCGACTGACACTCCGCCATCGGGGGCAAGCCCCCTCCCACATTGGGTTCTGCGTCGGGTTCGAGATTACTGAACCGTCGACGCGCCTTCCTGTTGCATGCGCTGCAGCTCTTGAGCGTACAGGGCATCGAAGTTCACCGGAGCCAGCATCAGCGCAGGGAACGAACCACGGGTAACCAGGCTGTCCAGGGTCTCGCGGGCATACGGGAACAGGATGTTCGGGCAGAACGCACCCAGGGTGTGGCTCATGGACGCCTCGTCCAGGCCCTGGATCAGGAAGATACCGGCCTGTTGCACTTCAGCGATGAAGGCCACTTCTTCGCCATTCTTGACGGTGACCGACAAGGTCAGCACGACTTCGTGGAAGTCGCCTTCCAGTGCCTTTTGACGGGTGTTCAGGTCCAGGGCAACGCTTGGGGTCCATTCCTGGCGGAAGATAGCCGGGCTTTTCGGCGCTTCGAACGACAGGTCACGCACGTAGATGCGCTGCAGCGAGAACTGTGGGCCTTGGGCTTCTGCTGCTTCGGTATTCTGTTGGTCAGTCATCGCAGATCCTTCTTGATCTTGGGGTCTTTTAGGGGTTGGGAGTCAGACGTGCAGCAGCGCATCGAGTTTACCGGAGCGCTCCAGGGCGAACAGGTCATCGCATCCACCGACGTGCCGGGTGCCGATCCAGATCTGCGGAACGGACGTGCGCCCCGCCTTCTGGGCCATTTCGGCACGCACCTGGGGCTTGCCGTCGACCTTGATCTCTTCGAAGGCAACACCCTTTTTCTCCAGCAAAGCCTTGGCTCGCATGCAGTAAGGGCACCAATCGCTGGAATAGACGACAACCTGGCTCATATCACTTCACCAGCGGCAGGTTATCGGCGCGCCAGCTGCTGATACCACCAGACAGCTTGGCCGCAGTGAAACCGGTCTTGAGCATTTCGCGGGCGTGGGTGCCGGCGTGCTGGCCTTGGGCGTCGACCAGGATGATGGTCTTGGCCTTGTGTTTTTCCAGCTCGGCCAGGCGCGCAATCAGCTTGTCCTGCGGAATGTTCAGGGCGCCGACGATATGGCCGGTGGCAAAATCCTTGGCCGGGCGGATATCCACGACAATCGCCTCATCCTTGTTGACCAGCGCGGTCAGCTCCGACGTGCTCAGGCTGCGGCCACCGCGGCTCATCTCGTGAGCGATCAGCAGCGCCAGCAGGATGACGAAGGCACCCGCGAGCAGATAGTGGGCAGTGGCAAATGCAATCAGGTGATCAACCATCAAGGAGGTTCCAGGGCGTTAAAATGGCGGTAAGTATACACAGCCGCCAGGGGGGGCCAACCCCCGTAAAGCGGTGACGTGGTCGGAACTTCGCTTTAAACTGCCACTCCCTTTTCAATCCCCTTCACTAATTACCGCCGCGAGAGGATCTATGACTACTACGCCTAAACCTTTGGTCCTGATAATTCTCGATGGCTTCGGACACAGTGAAAGCCACCACGACAACGCCGTGTACTCGGCGCGCAAGCCGGTCCTGGACCGCCTGACCGCCACCGTCCCCAACGGCCTGATCTCCGGTTCCGGCATGGACGTGGGCCTGCCGGACGGCCAAATGGGCAACTCGGAAGTCGGCCACATGAACCTGGGCGCCGGACGAGTGGTCTATCAGGACTTCACGCGCGTGACCAAAGCGATCCGCGATGGCGAGTTCTTCGAGAACCCGACTATCTGCGCGGCAGTGGATAAAGCCGTCGCCGCCGGCAAAGCGGTGCACTTCATGGGCCTGCTGTCCGACGGTGGCGTACATAGCCATCAGGACCACCTGGTGGCCATGGCCGAACTGGCCTTCAAGCGGGGCGCCGACAAGATCTACCTGCACGCCTTCCTCGACGGCCGCGACACCCCGCCGAAGAGCGCGCAGTCGTCCATTGAGCTGCTGGACGCCACCTTCGCCGCCCTGGGCAAAGGCCGCATCGCCAGCCTGGTCGGCCGCTACTTCGCCATGGACCGCGACAACCGTTGGGACCGCGTGGCCCAGGCCTACAACCTGATCGTCGACGGCCAGGCCGAATTCAACGCCGCCACCGCCCAGGAGGGCCTTGAAGCCGCCTACGCCCGTGGCGAGAGCGATGAGTTCGTCAAAGCCACCACCATCGGCGAGCCGGTGAAAGTCGAAGACGGCGACGCCGTGGTCTTCATGAACTTCCGCGCCGACCGCGCCCGCGAGCTGAGCCGTGTGTTTGTCGAAGACGGTTTCAAGGAGTTCGAGCGTGCGCGCCAGCCAAAAGTCCAATATGTCGGCCTGACCCAATACGCCGCCAGCATCCCCGCCCCCGCAGCCTTTGCCGCAGGCAGCCTGGACAACGTGCTGGGCGACTACCTGGCGAAAAACGGCAAGACCCAGCTGCGCATCGCCGAAACCGAGAAGTATGCCCACGTGACCTTCTTCTTCTCCGGCGGTCGCGAAGAACCGTTCCCCGGCGAAGAGCGCATCCTGATCCCGTCGCCTAAAGTCGCCACCTACGACCTGCAACCGGAAATGAGCGCACCGCAAGTCACCGACAAGATCGTCGACGCCATCGACCACCAGCGGTATGACGTGATCGTGGTCAACTACGCCAACGGTGACATGGTCGGCCACAGCGGCAACCTGGAAGCCGCGATCAAGGCCGTGGAATGCCTGGACCAGTGCGTCGGCCGCATCGTCGATGCGCTGGAAAAGGTCGGCGGCGAAGCGCTGATCACCGCCGACCACGGTAACTGCGAGCAGATGTCCGACGAATCCACCGGGCAGGCCCACACGGCCCATACCACCGAGCCGGTGCCGTTCATCTACGTCGGCAAGCGCGACTTCAAAGTGCGTGATGGCGGCGTGCTGGCGGATGTGGCACCGACAATGTTGATGCTGATGGGGTTGGAGAAGCCGAAAGAGATGACCGGCACTTCGATTCTGGTCTGATTCTCAGAATCACCGAAAAATAGTGTGGGAGGGGGCTTGCCCCCGATTACGGTAGATCAGCTGACACCTATGTGGCTGATACACCGCTATCGGGCGCAAGCCCCTTCCCACATTGGATCTTCCGCGTTTGGTAGATGTCTTTTTGCCATACCAGCGCCACTCGGCACCTATCTTGCCCGGAAGCCTGAATTGGGCGTTTTTTTTGCAGCGCTTGGCGGGCATACTAGGCCGTCCCTTTCCGTGGTGTCGCCCGCCTCTATGCTTCGCGCCTTGATTACCCTCGCTCTTGTCTGCCTGCTCCAACCGGCGTTTGCCGATGAGCGCGCGCAAACCCAACAACAGTTGGACGCTACGCGTCAGGACATTACCGAGCTGAAAAAACTGCTCGGCAAGCTCCAGGAAGAAAAATCCGGGGTGCAGAAAGACCTGCGCGGCACGGAAACCGAGATGGGCAAGCTGGAGAAACAGGTCCAGGAGCTGCAAAAAGAATTAAAGAAGAGCGAGTCGGAACTGGAGCGACTCGACGCTGAGAAAAAAAAACTCCAGAGCGCACGCGTTGAACAGCAACGCCTGATCGCGATCCAGGCCCGCGCCGCCTACCAGAGCGGCCGCCAGGAGTACCTCAAGCTGCTGCTCAACCAGCAGAACCCGGAAAAGTTCGCGCGCACCCTCACCTACTACGACTACGTGAGCCAGGCACGCCTGGCGCAATTGAAGGGTTTCAACGAGACCCTGCGCCAACTGGCCAATGTCGAACAGGAAATCGCCGACCAGCAGTCGCAGTTGCTCGACCAGAAAAGCGCCCTCGACGTCCAGCGCGACCAGTTGGACAAGGTCCGCAAGGAACGCCAGCTGGCCCTGGCCAAGCTCAACGAAGACGTAAAGGCCCGCGACGCCAAGCTGCAAGCTCGCGAGCAGGACCAGGCCGACCTGGCCAAGGTACTCAAGACCATCGAAGAAACCCTGGCCCGCCAGGCACGCGAGGCCGAGGAAGCGCGCCAGAAAGCGCTGATCGCCCAGCAGGAAGCCGAAAAAAAGCGCCAGCGTGAGGCCGAACTGGCAGCCACGACGGACGCTCCGGCCCCCCGCAAGCCCGCGCACGCAGCACCTGGCCCGCTGGTTTCCAGCGCCGGCGAATCCTTCGGCGGCCCTTTTGCTTCCGCGCGCGGCAAACTTCCATGGCCGGTTGATGGTCGACTACTGGCACGCTTTGGGGAAACCCGTGGCGACGACACCCGCGCCAAGTGGGACGGGGTGATGATCAGCGCCGCTGCTGGCAGCCAGGTCCATGCCGTACACGGTGGCCGCGTGGTGTTTGCCGATTGGCTGCGGGGCGCCGGTTTGTTGGTGATTCTCGACCACGGTAATGGCTATTTGAGCCTTTATGGCCACAATCAGACTTTACTCAAGTCGGCAGGTGATGTTGTAAAAGCCGGTGAATCCATCTCCACTGTCGGTAACAGTGGCGGCCAGGACACCCCGGCGCTGTACTTCGCTATTCGTCAGCAGGGTCGCCCGAGCGATCCCGCACAATGGTGCCGCTCCCAAGGATAGGGGCGCATCTACACTAGGAGTTCGTTCGACATGCTGCATTTGTCCCGCCTCACTTCGCTGGCCCTGACGATCGCCCTGGTGATCGGCGCGCCTCTGGCTTTTGCCGACCAGGCCGCACCGGCTGCACCTGCCGCCACGGCCGCGACCACCAAGGCGCCGTTGCCGCTGGACGAGCTGCGCACCTTTGCCGAGGTCATGGACCGGATCAAGGCCGCCTATGTCGAACCCGTAGACGACAAGACCCTGCTGGAGAATGCCATCAAGGGCATGCTCAGCAACCTCGACCCACACTCCGCCTACCTCGGCCCGGAAGATTTCGCCGAGCTGCAGGAAAGCACCAGCGGTGAATTCGGCGGCCTGGGCATCGAAGTCGGCGCCGAGGACGGCCAGATCAAGGTCGTCTCCCCGATTGACGACACCCCAGCGTCCAAGGCCGGTATCCAGGCCGGCGACTTGATCGTCAAGATCAACGGCCAGCCGACCCGCGGCCAGACCATGACCGAAGCCGTCGACAAGATGCGCGGCAAAATCGGCCAGAAAATCACCCTGACCCTGGTGCGCGACGGCGGTGCCCCGTTCGACGTGACCCTGGCCCGCGCGACCATCACGGTCAAGAGCGTGAAGAGCCAGTTGCTGGAGTCAGGCTACGGCTACATCCGTATTACCCAGTTCCAGGTCAAGACCGGCGACGAAGTGGCCAAGGCCCTGGCCAAACTGCGCAAGGACAACGGCAAGAAGCTCAACGGCATCGTGCTCGACCTGCGCAACAACCCAGGCGGCGTGCTGCAGGCGGCGGTGGAAGTGGTCGACCACTTCATCACCAAGGGCCTGATCGTCTACACCAAGGGCCGCATCGCCAATTCCGAGTTGCGCTTCTCGGCTACCGGCAACGACCTCAGCGAAAACGTACCGCTGGCCGTGCTGATCAACGGCGGCAGCGCCTCGGCCTCGGAAATCGTTGCCGGTGCCCTGCAGGACCAGAAGCGCGGCGTGCTGATGGGCACGACCAGCTTCGGCAAAGGCTCGGTGCAAACCGTGCTGCCGCTGAACAACGAGCGTGCGCTGAAGATCACCACGGCGCTGTACTACACGCCAAACGGTCGCTCGATCCAGGCCCAGGGCATCGTGCCGGACATCGAAGTGCGCAAGGCCAAGATCACCAACGAGGTCGACAGCGAGTACTACAAGGAAGCGGACCTGCAAGGCCACCTGGGCAATGGCAACGGCGGCGCCGACCAGCCAACCGGCAGCGGCTCCAAAGCCAAGCCGATGCCGCAGGACGATGACTACCAATTGGCCCAGGCGCTGAGCCTGCTCAAGGGCCTGAGCATTACGCGCAGCCGTTGATATGCGCTTTGCCCTGATCATCGCTGTGCTATGCAGCCTGGCAGGGGTCGCTCACGCGACTCCCGCCAGCGAGCCGCACAAAGCCTACCTGACCCTCATCATCGACGACCTCGGGCAAAACCTGGCCCGGGATCGTCGCGTGCTGGCCCTGCCTGGGCCGGTGACCACCGCAATCATGCCCGACACGCCCCACGCCGCCGAATTCGCCCGCGAAGCGCACAAGGCCGGCAAGATCGTGATCCTGCACATGCCCATGGACCCGGCCACCGGTCCGTTCGCCTGGCACCCCGACCTGCCTATCGAAGAGCTCGGCAAGCGCCTGGACGCCGCGTTCCAGGCCGTGCCCTACACCGCCGGTATCAACAACCACATGGGCAGTCGAATGACCGCACAGCCCGCGGCGATGGCCTGGTTGATGGCCGACCTGCAACGACGCAACAAGTTCTTTGTCGACAGCCGCACCAGCGCGCAGACCGTCGCCGCCGCCGAGGCACAGAAAATTGGCCTGGCCCATGTCTCGCGGGATGTCTTCCTCGACGACGAGCGCACCGAAGCCGCAATCACCACGCAACTGCAAACCGCGATCAAGCTGGCGCATAAACAGGGTTCGGCAGTGATGATCGGTCATCCGTACCCGCAGACCCTGGCGGTACTGGAACGCGAGCTGCCCAAGCTCAAGGCCCAGGGCGTCGACTGGATCGATATCAAGTTGATGATCAGTGTGCGCAGTAACCAGGCCATGGGTGGTCACGGTAAGAACGGCATCTATCGCTAAGGATCTGATACCTCTGTGGCGATTCGAAAAAGCGTACATCGCCTTCTGTAGGAGCGAGGGGGACGCCTAGTTCTTGCTCGCGAAAAACGTCAACGATAACGTGGGCTCCCTGAATGAACGCGGCGCCTGTGAGTTTTTCGCGAGCAAGCTCGCTCCTACAAAAAAAGCCTTAATTGAACGGCATTAGGGCTTGCTACAAAAAAGAGTCGACGGAAGGCTAGAGGTACTTCGCCATGATCTGGTCGACCACACCCTCCTTGCGCAGTTGGTCCAACGCCGCCTGCAGCTTCGCCACGGTCTCATCCGGCACATCCTTGTTCAGCGCGAGATAGAGTTGGGCGCTGTTGAAGCGCAGCACCGTCTTGAGCCCGGTCACACCCACCTGGCGTGCCAGGTAACGCCCGGCGGGATCGCCAGTCGCCCAAAGGTCGATCTGGCCGTCCATGAGCTTTTGCGCATTGTCCTGGTCGCGCAGCACCACCAGCGGGGTCAAGCCCTGCTTCTCCAGCGTCTGGGCAATCGCATCACCTTTATAGGCGCCGATCTTGTAGCGGCGCGCCTGCTCAAGGTCGGCAAGCTGGATCTTACTGTCGGCCTTGGCCAGCAGCACCCAGTCGTCCGGGCCAATGGGGCCGACCCATTTGAACAGCGCTTCGCGATCCGGCAGGCGCGCCATGACAAATACGCCGTAGCCGGGTTTCTCCAAGGCGAGCTTGTAGATTCGCTCCCACGGGAAACGCAGGGTGAGGTTGTAGGAAATGCCGGCACGCTTGAAGGTTTCTCGCACGATGTCCACGGCGATGCCTTCGATGTTCTCTTCCTTGGCGAAGTTCTTGCCGTTTTTCGCCATGTTGTAGGGCGGGAAATTTTCCGTCAGCAGCACCAGGGAGGTATCAGACGGTTCTTCGGCGTGAGCTGCACTCACCATAAAAATGGAGGTGCTGGCGAGGGCAAGCAGCAGGGTCTTGAACATGAAGGCTACCGGAATCCATGGCAAGCGCAGAGAGTGCCGCGCGCCCGCCATGGTGTCCAGCAGCGTTTAGCGAACGACGATACCGCGCGCCGCCATGTAGGCCTTGGCCTCGGGGACGGTGTATTCGCCAAAGTGGAAAATACTCGCCGCCAGCACCGCGCTGGCGTGGCCTTCGATCACGCCATCGGCCAGGTGTTGCAGGTTACCGACGCCGCCGGAGGCGATCACCGGGATACCCAGCGCATCACTGATCGCGCGGGTCACGCCCAGGTCGAAGCCGTTTTTCATGCCGTCCTGGTCCATGCTGGTCAGCAGGATTTCACCGGCGCCCAGGCCTTCCATCTTCATCGCCCACTCCACTACGTCCAGCCCGGTTGGCTTGCGCCCGCCGTGGGTGAAGATCTCCCAGCGCGGGGTTTCGCCGGGGCCGGAGACTTTCTTGGCGTCGATGGCCACCACGATGCATTGCGAGCCAAAGTGCTGCGCGGCTTCGCCGACGAACTCCGGGTTGAACACGGCCGCGGTGTTGATCGAGACCTTGTCCGCGCCGGCATTGAGCAGGTTGCGGATGTCTTGCACGGTGCGCACGCCACCGCCCACGGTCAGCGGGATAAACACCTGGCTGGCCATGCGTTCGACGGTGTGCAACGTGGTATCGCGGCCGTCGACGCTGGCGGTGATGTCGAGAAAGGTAATCTCGTCGGCACCTTGCTCATCGTAGCGGCGAGCGATTTCCACCGGATCGCCGGCGTCACGAATGTTCTCGAACTTGACGCCCTTGACCACGCGACCGTTGTCGACGTCCAGGCAAGGGATGATGCGTTTGGCCAGCGCCATGGTCAGTCCTCAGCCGTTGTAGGCATCGCAGTAAGCCTGGGCTTCGGCGACGTCCAGGGTGCCCTCGTAGATCGCGCGGCCGGTAATGGCGCCGATGATCCCAGGAGCCTTGGCGTCCAGCAGCGACTTGATGTCGCCCAGGTTGTGAATACCGCCGGAAGCAATCACCGGAATCTTCGTCGCCGCCGCCAGTGCCGCAGTGAACGGTACGTTACAGCCCTGCATCATGCCGTCTTTGGCGATGTCGGTATAAACGATGGCGGACACACCGTCGGCCTCGAACTGCCTGGCCAGGTCGATGACTTGCACGGTGCTGATTTCAGCCCAGCCGTCGGTGGCGACGAAACCGTCCTTGGCGTCCAGGCCGACGATCACCTTGCCAGGGAATGCGCGGCAGGCTTCGGCGACGAACGCCGGGTCTTTCACCGCCTTGGTGCCGATGATCACGTAGCTCACGCCCGCTTTCACGTAGTGCTCGATGGTTTCCAGGGAGCGGATACCGCCGCCGATCTGGATCGGCAGGTTCGGGTAGCGCTTGGCGATCGCGGTGACCACCTCGCCATTGACCGGCTGGC
The DNA here is from genome assembly GCF_029457515.1 of Pseudomonas sp. G11. NCBI lineage: Bacteria > Pseudomonadati > Pseudomonadota > Gammaproteobacteria > Pseudomonadales > Pseudomonadaceae > Pseudomonas > Pseudomonas sp. G11. The sequence goes on along the minus strand of NZ_CP120377.1, from coordinate 681,862 downwards.
CTTCGAAGGCGCCGTTCAAGTCCACCAGATGCAGACGACGGCAGCCCCCTTCCACCCATTTGGCAGCCATGCTCACCGGGTCATCGGAGAACACGGTGGAGTCTTCCATACGGCCTTGGCGCAGACGTACGCAGGCGCCGTCCTTGAGATCGATAGCGGGGATAATCAGCATCTGGCAAACCTTATTCGATATTCAGCAATGCTTGGGAAATCAGGGTTTCTCAAGCGACCACAGGTCGCTTTCGATGCTTTCGAACCTTTCTTTAAGGAGCGTCTGCGTATCGAAAATCGCCCTGTTGTAATAATGCGGAGCCACTTCGGTGGTGAACAACTCAAGAATCTCGGCGACCTCGAACGAGCCCAGCTTGAGCTCGAAGCGATCCTCCATGAAGCGCTTGATCTTGTCGGTGGCCTCACGCTCCTGTTCAGGCGTGAGGTTCAAGATCGGCTGCTTCGGTTTCCTGGCCATTTACCAGCGCCCATCCCAGGCGGCGAAGTTCTGCAGCAATTGCAGGCCATGGGTATGGCTCTTCTCCGGGTGGAACTGCACGGCAAAACGCGAACCTTCGGCCAACGCAGCGGCGAAGTCGACGCCGTAGTGCCCACCCCCCACCACCTGGCGCGGGTTACCGGCGGCGATGTAGTAGCTGTGCACGAAGTAGAAACGCGCCATGTCCGGAATGTCGTGCCACAGCGGGTGATGCACCGCCTGGCTGACTTCGTTCCAACCCATGTGTGGGACTTTCAGGTGGGCGCCGTCTTCGTGCAGGTCCTTGCCGAAGAACTTCACCTGGCCGGGAAACAGGCCGATGCAGTCGACGCCGTCGTTCTCTTCACTGCTGTCGAGCAAGGCTTGCATGCCCACGCAGATGCCGAGGAACGGGCGATCCTGACTGACTTCGCGTACCAGGCTGTCAAAGCCCAGGCGGCGAATTTCAGCCATGCAATCGCGAATCGCGCCAACGCCCGGGAATACCACGCGGTCGGCTTCGCGAATCACATTGGCGTCGCTGGTGATCAGCACCTTGCCGGCCCCGACGTGCTCGAGGGCCTTGGCCACCGAGTGCAGGTTACCCATGCCGTAATCGATAACCGCGACCGTCTGCATTACAGGACGCCCTTGGTCGAGGGCATTTGCCCGGCCATACGCTCATCCAGCTCCACCGCCATGCGCAGCGCGCGGCCGAAAGCCTTGAACACGGTTTCGATCTGGTGGTGGGTGTTGGTGCCGCGCAGGTTGTCGATGTGCAGGCTCACGAGCGCATGGTTGACGAAGCCCTGGAAGAATTCCTGGAACAGGTCGACGTCGAAGCCGCCCACGGTGGCGCGGGTGTAGGGCACGTGCATCTGCAGGCCTGGGCGGCCGGAGAAGTCGATGACCACGCGCGACAGCGCTTCGTCCAGCGGGACATAGGCGTGGCCGTAGCGACGGATGCCTTTTTTGTCGCCAATGGCCTTGGCAAACGCCTGGCCGAGGGTGATGCCTACGTCTTCCACCGTGTGGTGGTCGTCGATATGCAGGTCGCCCTTGCTGACGATATCCAGGTCGATCAGCCCGTGACGGGCGATCTGGTCCAGCATGTGCTCAAGAAAAGGTACACCGATATCAAATCGGGCCTTTCCGGTGCCATCCAGGTTGATCGAGGCTTTGATCTGGGTTTCCAGAGTGTCGCGCTCGACGGACGCCTTACGTTCGGCCATCACCAGCTCCGCAAAATCATTGGGCGAAAAAGGCAGCCATTATAGGGGCGCGGGCGCTAAACAGAAACATCGAAGGGGATAAGACTGATGGAGTGTCGGGGATAGACATGTGCATACAAGCAAGAGCGGGCTTATGTGTCGGAGCGGGCTTAGTGTCTAAGCGGGCTTGTCGTGGCGAGCGGGCTTGCCCCGCGTTGGGCTGCGCAGCAGCCCCAAAATGTACCAACGCGTTCTGACGGGAAGAACGCGTTGGTTTTATTGGGGCTGCTGCGCAGCCCAACGCGGGGCAAGCCCGCTCGCCACAACCCCCAACACGCCTGTGGTCCCAACACGCCTGGGACCACAAGGCATGCGCGGTGTCAGTGGAACAGCACCGCCGTCTTCTGCAGGGTCACCCACACACCCCATGCCAACGGAATACCCACCACCAACCAGGCCGCAACAGCCAGCGGCTTGCTGCCGGCGGAGGCTTTCCACTCCAGCACGGTCGTGGCATCAGCACCTTTGTCATGACCCAGCGCCTGTTCGGCAGCCAGCTCGGCATCGGTCATGAAGTACTTGTCGGTCACCGGACGCACCAGCATGTTGCAGATGAACCCCAGCACCAGCAGGCCCGCCAGGATGTACAAGGTGATGTCGTAGGCCGCTGCGCGTTCAACGCCGATGCTCAACTGGTATTCACGCAGGTAGTTGACCAACACCGGGCCCAACACGCCCGCCGCCGCCCAGGCAGTCAGCAGGCGACCGTGGATCGCGCCGACCATCTGGGTACCGAACAGGTCGGCCAGGTACGCCGGAACCGTCGCAAAACCACCGCCGTACATCGACAGGATGATGCAGAACGCCGCCACGAACAGCGCCACGTTACCCAGGTGCCCCAGGTTCGGGATCAGCGCGTACAGGGCAAAGCCCAGGGCGAAGAACACGAAGTAGGTGTTTTTACGGCCCAGGTAGTCGGAGAACGACGCCCAGAAGAACCGGCCACCAATGTTGAACAGGCTCAACAGCCCAGTGAAGCCCGCAGCAATGGCCGCGATCGACGCCAGTTGCCCCGCATCCAGCTGGCCAAACGGTACATCCACACCCAGCAGCTTGCCGCCAAACACTTCCTGCAGCAGCGGCGAAGCCATGCCCAGGATGCCGATACCGGCGGAGACGTTCAGGCACAGCACCAGCCATACCAGGCGGAATTGCGGGGTTTTCCAGGCCACGTTCACATGCACGTGACGGTGGGTGATCATCGAGTTGCTGGCTTTTTTCGCCGGTGCGGTCCAGCCCTCAGGCTTCCAGCCGGTCGGCGGAACACGGTACGACAGTGCGCCACCGATCATGAATACGAAGTAGATCGCCGCCATCACCAGGAAGCTTTGCCACACGCCCACGCTGGTCGGCGAAGCAAAGTGCCCCATCAACGCAGCGGCCAGCGGCGCGCCAACCATGGCGCCACCGCCGAAGCCCATGATCGCCATGCCGGTCGCCATGCCGCGCTTGTCCGGGAACCACTTGATCAGGGTGGACACGGGCGAGATATAGCCCAGGCCCAGGCCGATACCGCCAATAACCCCGGAACCGATCCACATCAGCCAGATCTGGTGGGTGTAGATCCCCAGCGCCGAGATCAATAGGCCGCCGCACCAGCACAGCGCCGATACAACACCCGCCTTGCGTGGCCCGGCATGTTCCAGCCAGCCGCCCCAGATCGCTGCCGAGCAGCCCAGGAAGATGAAGAACAGGGTGTAGATCCAGCCCAGCATAGAGATGGGCCAATCGCATTGGGACGAGAAGACTTGGGCGATAAAGCTCATGTCCGGCGCACAGGCAACAGGTGCGGTAATACCCAGCGCCTTGGAGAGTGGCAGCCAGAACACCGAGAAGCCGTAGGCCATGCCGATGCACAAGTGAATGGCCAGGGCGGCCGGTGGAACCAGCCAGCGGTTGAAACCGGGCTTGGCGATGATGCGTTCCTTGGACAGGAACGCAGGCTGTGCGGCAGTAATACTCGCCGCCATGCTAGTACTCATTGGTGTTTCCCCCAGTTGTTAGTATGTGTTCGTCAGGCGCTCTCTCCCTCGGCCTTGCACGCAAAGCGTGGCCGTTTTGTTGAGTAGAGCTCCATTTAGGCGCGACCTTAAGTCGCAGAAGGCGAACGAACGTGCAGAGATTAGCATCAGTGGACGCCATAAAAACCAAAGTGCCACTACGTTTTTCGGATTTTTTGCACTTTTTGACGTCAAAATTCCGTTTTCCTGGCCCTAGATACAATGTAACGATCTGTGAACTGACGCCGGTCGTCGGGCGTTATACTCTGCGGCTACATTTTGAAATCGACATACAAGGACTCGCCCATGAAAGCGTTCGGCAAAATCCTGGGTCTGGTACTTCTCGGGTTGTTGCTGATCATTGTGGCTCTCGGCTTTGCCCTGACCCATCTCTTCGATCCCAACGACTATAAAGACGAGATTCGCCAGATTGCCCGCGACAAGGCCCACATCGAGCTGACGCTCAATGGCGATATCGGTTGGAGCCTGTTCCCGTGGCTGGGCCTGGAGTTGCACGAAGCCAGCGTCGCGACCCTAACCAACCCGACCCAACCGTTCGCTGACCTGCAGATGCTCGGCCTGTCGGTACGCGTGCTGCCGTTGCTGCGCCGCGAGGTGCAGATGAGCGATGTGCGTGTCGAGGGCCTCAATCTGCGCCTGAACCGTGACAAGCAGGGCCATGGCAACTGGGAAGACATCGGTAAGACCGCGCCGGAGGCAGGTACCGCCACCCCTGCCCCAGTGGAGCAGTCTGCCGAGCACGAACCGGAAAAACCGCCAAAACCGATCCGTCTCGATATCGACAGCCTGACGATCAACAACGCCCGCATCGAATACAACGATGAGCAGACCGGCAAGCAGTTCAGCGCCGAAAGCATCCAGCTGAGCGCCGGTGCCGTGCACGAAGGGGCAAGCATTCCGCTGAAACTCACGGCCTTTTTCGGCAGTAACCAGCCGGTGATGCGCGTCAAGACCGAGCTCAACGGCAACCTGCGCATTCAACGCGCCCTCAAGCGCTACCAGTTCGAAGACATGAAACTCAGCGGCGAAGCCACCGGTGAACCGCTGCAAGGCAAGACCGTGACCTTCTCCACCCAGGGTCAACTGCTGGTGGACCTGGCGGCCAACATTGCCGAGTGGACCAACCTGAAACTCTCGGCCAACCAGCTGCGCGCACTCGGCGAGCTGAAGGTCAACGACCTCGACAAGACACCGCAGATCAGTGGCGCACTGTCCATCGCCCAGTTTGACCTGGCCACGTTCCTCGACAGCATCGGCAGCCCGCTGCCGCACATGGCCGAGGGCAGCCTGAGCAAGGTCGAACTGGTCAGCCGCCTCAAGGGCACGCCGACCAGCATGGCGCTGGAAGACCTGAACCTGAAACTCGACGGCAGCACCTTTACCGGTCGCATCGCGGTGGACGATTTCGCCAAGCAGTCACTGCGCGTGCAACTGAAGGGCGACACGTTCAACGCCGACAACTACCTGCCGGCCAAGTCCGACGCCGCCAAAGGCGCCGCCGCTGCACGCCAGGCCGAAGTCCAGAACAGCGAAGCCGGCGCGATGGCCGCCGGTGGCACCACACCGCTGCCGGACGCCCCGACCAAGGGCGCCTGGAGCACCGACAAGCTGCTGCCACTGACCCGCCTGCGCACCCTGGATGTGAATGCCGACCTCACCTTTGGGCAACTGACCCTGAGCAAGCTGCCAATCCAGAACGCGGCACTGAAGGCCACCGGCCTCGACGGCCAGCTCAAGCTCGACACCCTGAGCGGCGGCCTCTACAACGGCACCTTCCAGGCCAACGGCACCCTCGATGTGCGCCAGGATATTCCGGTACTGGCGCTGCAGAGCCGCATCAAGCAGGTGCCGGTCGAACGCATCCTGCAAGCCCAAGGGCAAAATCCGCCGGTGAAAGGCCTGGTCACCCTCGACAGCAACCTCAGCGGCCGCGGCAACAGCCAAAAGGCCCTGATCGACAGCCTCAACGGCACCGCCAGCTTCGTGATCAACAATGGCGTGTTGCTCAACGCCAACCTTGAACAGCAGTTGTGCACCGGTATTGCCCTGCTCAACCGCAAGACCTTGAACAGCGAGCCACGTGGCAAGGACACACCGTTCGAGGAACTGAAGGGCAACCTGAGCTTCCGCAATGGCGTAGCCAATAACCCTGACCTGAAAGTGCGTATCCCAGGCCTCACGGTGAACGGCAACGGTGACATCGACCTGCGTGTGCTCGGCATGGATTATCGGGTGGGCATCATCGTCGAAGGCGACCAACGCGAAGTACCGGACCCGGCGTGTGAAGTAGGCGCCAACTTCCAGGGCATCGAAGTTCCGTTACGTTGCCGTGGCCCGCTGGAACTGGGCGCCAAGGCATGCCGCCTGGACAAGGATGGCCTGGGCCAGGTCGCTATCAAGGCTGCCGGCAACCGCCTCAACGAGAAGCTGGAAGAGAAGCTCGACAAGGTTAACCCGCAACTCAAAGATGCGTTGAAAGGCCTGTTCAAACGATGAGAAACGAGCAGTTTTCGCAGGCGGTGCTGAATTGGTACGACCGCCACGGTCGCCATGACCTGCCCTGGCAACAGGGCATCACCCCTTACCGGGTGTGGGTCTCGGAGATCATGTTGCAACAGACCCAGGTCAGCACCGTGCTCAACTACTTCGACCGTTTCATGGCTTCGCTGCCAACCGTCGAAGCCCTGGCCGCCGCCCCGGAAGATGAAGTGCTGCACCTGTGGACCGGCCTGGGCTACTACACCCGGGCACGCAACCTGCAAAAGACCGCGAAGATCGTCGTGGCCGAGTACGGCGGCGAGTTTCCCCGCGATGTCGAAAAACTCACCGGGCTGCCCGGTATCGGCCTGTCCACGGCCGGTGCAATTGCCAGCCTGAGCATGGGCCTGCGCGCACCGATCCTCGACGGCAACGTCAAGCGCGTCCTGGCGCGCTATACCGCTCAGGAGGGCTACCCCGGCGACCCGAAGGTCGCCAAGCAACTCTGGGCCACCGCCGAGCGCTTCACCCCGCAGACCCGCGTCAACGCCTACACCCAGGCGATGATGGACATGGGCGCAACCCTCTGCACCCGCAGCAAGCCCAGTTGCCTGTTATGCCCGCTGGAAAAAGGCTGCGAAGCCCATATGCTCGGCCTGGAGACACGCTACCCGATCCCCAAGCCACGCAAGGCCATCCCCCAGAAGCGCACGCTGATGCCAATGCTGGCCAACGCCGAGGGCGCTATCCTGCTTTACCGTCGCCCTTCCACGGGCCTGTGGGGCGGTTTGTGGAGCTTGCCGGAGCTGGACGACCTCGACGACCTCGAACACCTTGCCCACCAGCATGCACTGGCCTTGGGCACGCAACAGGCACTGCCGGGGCTGATCCACACCTTCAGCCACTTCCAGCTGGCCATCGAACCCTGGCTGGTCCAGGTCGAGGAATCCGCCCATCACGTGGCCGAGGCCGACTGGCTCTGGTATAACCTCGCCACCCCGCCGCGCCTGGGCCTTGCCGCCCCGGTGAAAAAACTGCTGAAGCGCGCGGCTGAAGTATTGAACGCAGGAGAGTCGTCATGACCCGCACCGTAATGTGCCGCAAGTACAAAGAAGAACTGCCCGGCCTGGAACGCCCTCCATACCCAGGCGCCAAAGGCCAGGACGTGTTCGATCATGTTTCCGCCAAAGCCTGGGCCGACTGGCAAAAACACCAGACCCTGCTGATCAACGAAAAACGCCTGAACATGATGAACGCCGAAGACCGCAAATACCTGCAAGGTGAGATGGACAAGTATTTTTCCGGCGAGGATTACGCCAAGGCCGACGGCTACGTGCCGCCTGCTCAATAATTGATCAAAAACCGGGGTCGGCACGTAAGCGACGGTAATAATTAAATATTTTTTGAAAACTTGCTTGACGACCCCCTGAAAAACCCGTTTAATGCGCCCCGTTGCCCAGATAGCTCAGTCGGTAGAGCAGGGGATTGAAAATCCCCGTGTCGGCGGTTCGATTCCGTCTCTGGGCACCACTATTAAGTTTCAGGTGGTGCAACTATCATCTGGAACACACAAAAAACCCGCCTGGTGCGGGTTTTTTGTTGCCTTGGATTTGGCGCCTTGATCAAGGGCGATTCAACATCGCCCCTGCCACTCGGTCACTCAACGCCGATCCCACATCAGCGTCACCACCGCCGCCCTCTCTTGGTCCGACACCTGGAAGCCGCGCTCCTCGACCCGATTTAACCAGTCCTGCGCCGACAACTTCTCGCCAAAGCGCACCAGCCGCCCGTAGCGCTTGAACACGCCCTGCAACATGATAATCATCGAGGGGTAACTGCAGCCGCCGTCGAAACAGATGCTCAGCAAGCCAAGCCGCGAGCGGCCGATCACGTGACCGCCACCCGCGAGGGAGGTCGCACCGGGTGATTGAGCGCCGGGCCGCTTGAAGTCCATTTCCATCATTTCCTTGATCCGCACGTTACAACGATTACAAAAACGGTAAAGCCAGATAGGCGTTATATGACCCGCCGGTCATTTACCCGGCAAACATACACCAACACGCTCTAAATCGCCTGTTCACTTGAGCAGAAACACCAGCAACGGGTTGTCGTTCAAGCGCCCGTTGTACATCGGAGTCAAATGCTCCACTGGCGTTCCCTGCAGCAGCGCGGTTTCCTTACGCGCCACTATTACCCACGCCGGCCGAGGCAGTTCGCCCAACCGTTCCATCTCATTGCGCCCAACGAACAGCGGTTGCTCGTCGTGGTCCAGGTTCATCATGTAGCGCACCGCCCAGGTGTCCCGACCGAGATTGACGAACACCAATGGCCCAGGCTCCGTCGCACGCAGCGCTTCCACCTGGCTGACAAACTGCCGGGTGTCGAACTGCAGGTCCTTGGCCGGCTCCACCACCGTCACCAGCAACAACCACTGCGCCGCGAGTGCAATCGCACTGAGCGACACCAGTCGCGCACTGCGACGCCAGGCAAGCAACGCCGCCACCTGCAAAAGCACCAGGGCGCCAATCAGCAGAGGCAACGAAACGTTAGGCCAGTAACCGTGTTTCTGCCACCCATAGCGGCACACAAACACCACAACCCCACCCAACGCCGGCAACGCCACGACGAGCCCTTCGTAACATCGACGTATGCCCGCAAACCAGCCCTGCGCGTGGAGCAGCCCATAGGCCGCGACAGCGGCGAACATTGGCACCATGGGCAAGATGTAATAGGCACGCTTGAAGTGCGGCACCGACAGCCCGAGCAAAATCATCAAGCCACAGGCCGCAAGCCGTATTGTCAGTTGCACATTCTCATCGCATTGGCGCTGCGCCCAGCGATGTCGCAACGCAACCATCGTGGCCAACGCCAGGGGCACCACGGGGAAGTAGCGGTACAAACTCAACTGGAAATAGAAATAGAACGGCTCACCGGTTTCGTCGAGGCGCCCACCGACCTGCATCCTGAACACTTCATCGGCAAAGGCATCGCCACCGCTGATCCGCGCCAGCTTCATCAGCAACCACCAGCACGCCGCCAACAGCACCAGGCCAACCATACCGTGCACCAGCACCTGCCTGACCCGCTCGCCGGGACGGCCCAACGCCCAATACACGCAGACCACGCCGCAGACCTCGATCAACCCTAACGGCCCGCGAATCGCAAAGCCCAGGACGAACAGCGGGAACACCGCCAATTGCCTGAGGCGCGAACCGAGGCGTTCCCCACTGTGCAGCAGATAGAAACTGCCGACGCACAGCAGCGCCACCATCTGGTCCAGGCAGACCGAGCGCGACTTTTCCAGCAACTGAGTGGTGAGCAAGGTCAGCAGCACCGTGAGCAACGCCCAGTTGCGGCCGTAAGGCACCAGCAAGCGATAGATCAGGGCAACCACACCCGCCGAGGCCAGCGCCGTCGGCAGGACATTTGCCAGATGGTTTGGCGCGTCGAACAAGCGCGCAAATACAAAACTGAAAAACGTCGCGGTACCAGGGTAGTCGGCGTAGGGCTGCCCATAGGTCGTAGGGAAAAGACTCGCGCCATGGCGAAACATCTCCTGCAGGAACAACGCCCAGCGCCCATCAAAACCCTGGGGCTGCTGATCCCAGATACCCAGGGTGAACAGCAACAAAGCCATCAGAAAAATGCCCAGGGACTCCAGGCGAAAGCGGTAGCGTTGATCCATCGGTTGACCTGTCAGGTAGGGAGCGCGGACCTATGGTGCCGAACCCGCCCCTGAATAGCGCCTGAACAACCTGAAGATTGCCGCTTCTAGCGACTCGCAGGCCACACCCACTTCGGGATCAGCCGGACGTAGACCAACTCACCCACCAGCTCCACCAGGGTCTGCAGGATCACCACGGTCGCCGCCACCCCACGCACGTCTTCGGGCAGCGCCAGCGCCAAGGGCAGCACCACCAGCGAGTTGCGCGTCGATGCACTGAACGTCACCGCCCGCGCCGTGACCGCGGGCAACGCGAACAACCGCGCGGCCAACGCCCCCATCAGCGGCGCCAGCAGCAAAAAGCCGATATACACCGGCAGTACCGGGAGCAGCAGGTTGATATCCCGCACCACCGAGGTGATTTGCGAGGCGATCACCACGAACAACACCAGCGCCATCGCCGGCACCGGCAACCACGCCCAGGCATTGCTCCAAGCGTTGACCGGCGATGATCGCCGCGCCAGGGAGGTGGTGATCACCGCCAGGATCATCGGCACCACGATCAACAACAGGAACGCCTCGACAAACGGCCCTGCCTGCACCACCACGTCGGCCTGCGCCCCCAGCATAAAACCCAGGTACACCGGCAATAGCACCAACTGCAACAGCAACAGCAACGGCGTCGCCGCCAGCATCAGGCGGGAATCGCCCTTACCGATATGGGTAAACACCACCACGTAGTCGATACACGGCGTCAGCAACACCAGCAATGCGCCCACCAGCAACGCCGGGCGCTCCACCAGGCCACGGGTCAACCCCCACACCAGCAACGGCACGAGGATGAAATTGGCCAGCAGCAACGCTGCCAGAAAGCGCTTGTGACCCAGGCTCTGGCGCAGATCCAGAAACGGGATTTGCAGGAACATCGCATACATCAGCACCGCGATGGCGGGCGTAACCAGCACGCCAAGGCCATGGGCCAACGAAGGCGCGAGCAGGCCGAAAGCGGCAGCCAGCAGGACGGCGACGAAGTAGACCGGGACCTGATTGTGCTCGAGGGTGTCGCGGGTCATGAAAACACTCAGTGTAAATCGCAAAGGCGTGAGCCTATGCTTCTACTGGCGCGAGGTCGAGGGAAGAGGCGTTGTACTGCTCGATGCAATCAATAATTTCGGTACTAAAAACAATAATCCAGGCAGGGGCTTTGAAACGATGAACTTGAATGACGCCTCTTCAATAGAACGTGCAACTACACCCAGAAATAGCCAACGCGAATCCTTCAAAGAATCCGCCGCCGACGGCTACCCCCTCGCAGGCTCCACCTGGCGCCACCCGCGTACCGATCTCGAACGACCGGTCGTCATCATCAATGCCGCCACCTCCGTACGTTGCCGCCACTACTCACGTTTCGCCGATTACCTGTTCGCCAACGGCTTCGACGTGATCACCTACGACTATCGCGGCATCGGCGAATCCCGCCTCGGTTCGTTGCGCGGTTTCAAGGCGTCATGGTCGGATTGGGGCACGCGGGATTTCGAAGCGATCCTGCGGCGGGCACAGCGCGAGTTTCCAGGCCAACCGATTGATGTGGTCGGCCACAGCTTTGGTGGCTGTGCGGCGGGGTTGGCTGCATCCGGCGCGGTGATCCGGCGAATCGTCACCGTGGGCGCGCAGTTCGCCTACTGGCGCGATTACGCAGCCGCCGGGCGCTGGCAGATGTTTGCCAAGTGGCATGTGGTGATGCCGCTGGTGACGGCACTCTGTGGGTATTTCCCCGGCAAGCGGTTGGGCTGGCTGGAGGATACGCCGGCAGGCGTGGTGCGCGACTGGAGCACGCCAACGCCCAGGTATGAGACGCGGCCCAGCGGGCGTGCCCTGGCCGACTTGCCATTCAGTCGTGTGACGGCGCAGATGTTGGCGATCAGCATCACTGACGACCCGTTCGGCACCGTGGCGGCGATTGAGCGCTTGCTGGGCTATTTCGCAAACAGTGAGCGCACCCATCTGCGCATCGCTCCACAAGACATCGGCGAAAAACAGGTCGGGCATTTCGCATTCTTTCGCAGCGAGTATCAGGACCGATTGTGGCCGATCGCATTGGCCTGGCTTCAAAACGGCCAATTAGCGCCAGATACCCTTGGGATTTCCCCCAACCTGCGCTTCAATACCCCACCCAGATCCTGACCCAAGGACGTGAGCCCATGGCCTCGCCGAACAAGCAGCAAAAACGTGCCCACCGGGCCAAGGCCAAGGCCAAGCAGAACCGTACCCAGCGCGCCGTCGCGACCAAGCCGGATGCGTTTGCCGGGGATGATGACCGGATTGACCTTGAGTCGGTGGATTTGACCGAGCTGTTCGTGGCGATGCGTACCGCCGGCGAGACCAGCCAGCAGGCACTGTGTGCGGTGTTCCTGGCCCACCCACTGCTCGCACTGGTGCTGGAACAGGAAGGCGAAGAAGAAGCCACCGACTTTATCCTGGCGGCACTGATCGAGTATCGGCAGTGGGCCACGGACAGCGAGGATGAAGCTGCCGCCCTGGCGTGGATCGAGTCGCCGCAGTTCCAGGCCGACTATGTGGCCGCCTCCCAGGCCCTCACCAACGCCCAAGACTGACGCCAAACAACATGTGGGAGGGGGCTTGCTCGCCTTCTGTAGGAGCGAGCTTGCTCGCGAAAAACTCACAGGCGCCGCGTTGATTCAGGAAACACGCGTTATCGTTGAGGTTTTTCGCGAGCAAGCTCGCTCCTACAGAAGGCGAGCAAGCCCCCTCCCACATCTGAACTGCGGCGCAATCAAGCACCGCATTCCATCACATCAATTCAGCACCACCGCGCCGACTCTCTGCGCCTTGCGACGGCTCGACACCAACAACCCCGCCGCCACTACCAGCAAGCTCAAGACCCCAGTCGCAATGATTTCCACGCGATGGGCCTCTTGGAACAGCATGATGGTCAGCGTGCCCACGATGAACACCATCACCGCGTAGGTCAGGCCCGGGAACAGCCACATCTTGAAGACGATCTTCTCGCCCGCCGCCGTGCGCTTCTGGCGCATGCGCAGTTGCGACACCGCGATCACCAGGTACACCAGCAGCGCGATGGCGCCGGAACTGGCCAGCAAGAATTCGAACACTGCCGCTGGGGCCACGTAGTTGGCGAACACCGCCAGGAACGCTGCGCCCGTGGACAGCATCACCGCCCAGTAAGGCGTACCGCTTTTGTTGGTGCGCTTGGACACAGCCGGTGCATCACCACGACGCCCCAGGGAGAACAGCATGCGCGAGGCGGTGTACAACGCCGAATTCAGGCAGCTGGTCACGGCGACCAATACCACCAGGTCGACGATCAGCTTGGCATTCGGGATGCCCATGCGCTCCAGCACGGTCTGGTAGGAACCTACGGCCGCCAGGCTCGGATCATTCCAAGGCACCAGGGAAACCACGATGAAGATCGACAGCAGGTAGAACAAACCAATCCGCCAGATCACCGAGTTGGTGGCCTTGGTGATTTGCTGGCCTGGGTTCTTCGATTCAGCCGCCGCAATGGTGACGATCTCGGTGCCCATGAAGGAGAACATGGTGGTCAGGATCGCCGCCAATACCGCGCCCATGCCATTGGGCATGAAGCCCTGGGTATCGAACAGGTGGGACACGCCGCTGACCTGGCTGGTCGGCAAAAAGCCGAAGATCGCGGCCAGGCCGAGAATCACAAAGCCCACGATCGCCACGACTTTGATCAACGCGAACCAGAACTCGAACTCGCCGTAGTGCTTCACGCTGAACAGGTTGGTCGCCGTCAGCAGCAAGGTAATGATCAGGGTAAACGCCCAGATGGCCACGTTAGGGAACCAGGCGTTGAGAATGGTGGCGGCGGCGTTGGCTTCCAAAGGAATCACCAAGACCCAGAACCACCAGTACAGCCAGCCAATGGTGAAACCGGCCCAATGACCGATTGCCCGGTCGGCGTAGGTGGAGAACGAACCGGTGTCCGGTGACGCCACGGCCATCTCGGCCAGCATGCGCATGACCAGCACCACCAGCGTACCGGCAGCGGCGTAGGCCAGCAGCACCGCAGGGCCGGCGGCAGCTATCGCGTGGCCGGAGCCGACAAACAAACCGGCGCCAATAACGCCGGCAATCGACAACATCGTGACGTGACGCGGTTTGAGCCCCTGTTCGAGGTCATTGGAGCTTTGCGTACTACTCATTGACACACCTTTGCGAGGAATTGCGAAAACGGTTCGCCCGGTCTGCAGTCTTTCTTGTGAAAAGAAACCAACAAGGCGTTCTTTATTTTTTACGCAAGATTTGCGCCAAAATGTTACAAAGCCGCAATTGACGCGGGCTGTAGGACAATTCATTAACCGTTGCAAGTCATTGAGAATGCTGGCATTCCGCTACAGCGTTACCGAGCGACCCACTTTCCAGAGCAGCGCGTGCACCACAAACACACACACAAAGTCCGCGACGCTCTATAAAAGTGCTGCCAGGCACCGTTTGCCCGGTTAACCCTTCCAACACCCGGCCAAAGCTGGCACCATCGCGCCCTTTTTACGTAAAGCCTGTGGATTTTCGGGATCAAACGGTTGTTCGGTTGTTGATGGCGCGACACGCTGCTGTGCCGATGCGACACCCTGCCGCAGAGCCCCGGTTAACCGTCCGCAGCGCTGTTGGCTGTCATCCAGACGCTATGCTAGCTTGGCGCCTCGCCAGGAAGGCGGCCCAACAGCGTCGAACGCAATGAACACAATGAGGACCGCACATGGCTGAGGCCACGCCCGCGCTTGAAATCCGCAACTTGCATAAACGCTATGGTGAGCTGGAGGTACTCAAAGGTATCTCGCTGACCGCTCGCGACGGCGATGTGATCTCGATCCTGGGTTCCTCCGGTTCCGGCAAGTCCACGTTCCTGCGCTGCATCAACCTGCTGGAGAACCCGCACCAGGGGCAGATCCTGGTGGCTGGCGAAGAGCTCAAGCTCAAGGCCGCGAAAAACGGCGAGCTGATGGCCGCCGACGGCAAGCAGATCAACCGCCTGCGCAGCGAAATCGGTTTTGTGTTTCAAAACTTTAACCTGTGGCCGCACATGAGCATCCTCGACAACATCATCGAGGCCCCTCGCCGTGTGCTCGGCCAGAGCAAGGCCGAAGCCATCGAAGTCGCCGAGGCCCTGCTGGCCAAGGTCGGCATCGGTGACAAACGCCACGCCTACCCCGCGCAACTGTCCGGCGGCCAGCAACAACGAGCGGCCATCGCCCGCACCCTGGCCATGCAGCCCAAGGTCATCCTGTTCGATGAGCCCACGTCGGCCCTTGACCCGGAAATGGTCCAGGAAGTACTTAATGTGATCCGCGCGCTGGCCGAAGAGGGCCGCACCATGCTGCTGGTCACCCATGAAATGGGCTTTGCCCGCCAGGTGTCCAGTGAAGTGGTATTCCTGCACCAGGGCCTGGTCGAAGAGCAAGGATCGCCACAGCAGGTGTTTGATAACCCGCTTTCGGCGCGCTGCAAACAATTCATGTCCAGCAACCGTTAACGGAGCAACCTGCATGCAGAACTATAAAAAATTCCTTCTGGCCGCGGCCGTTTCGATGGCGTTCAGCGCCACGGCCATGGCAGAAACCTTAAAAATGGGGATCGAAGCGGCCTACCCGCCGTTCAACAATAAAGACGCCAGCGGCAACGTCGTGGGCTTCGACAAAGACATCGGCGATGCCCTGTGCGCCAAGATGAAAGTCGAGAAGTGCGAAGTGTATGTCTCCGACTGGGACGGCATCATCCCGGCCCTGAACGCCAAGAAATTCGACTTCCTGGTGTCCTCGCTGTCGATCACCGATGAACGCAAGCAGGCCGTCGACTTCACCGACCCGTACTACTCCAACAAGCTGCAGTTCATTGCTCCTAAAGCCACGGCAGACTTCAAGACCGACGCGGCCTACCTCAAAGGCAAGATCATCGGCGCACAACGTGCGACGTTGGCCGGTAGCTACCTGGAAGACAAGCTGCCTGACACCACCGCCAAGCTCTATGACACCCAGGAAAACGCCTACCTCGACCTGACCTCCGGCCGCCTGGACGGGATCCTCGCCGACAAGTACGTGCAGTACGAATGGCTCAAGAGCAAAGACGGTTCGGCCTATGAGTTCAAGGGCGACCCGGTTGTAGAAAGCGACAAGATCGGTATCGCCGTACGCAAGGGCGACCCACTGCGCGAACGCCTGAACAAAGCCCTGGCAGAGATCAAGGCAGACGGCACCTACAAGAAGATCAACGACAAGTACTTCCCGTTCAGCATCGAATGATCTGATCGGCCTGCCCGGCGCGCGCCTTTAAGCGCGCCGGCTTTCAGCTTTGCCTGCCGCGATATGAAAACACCATGAATTTCGATCTCTACGGATTCGGCCCCGCCCTCGCCGCCGGGGCGCTGATGACCGTCAAGTTGGCGCTCACGGCCCTGTGCCTGGGGTTGGTGCTCGGCCTGGCCGGTGCCTTGGCCAAGACCTCCCCCTACAAGTCGCTGCAATGGCTGGGCGGTGCGTACTCAACCATCGTCCGCGGTATTCCCGAACTGCTGTGGGTACTGCTGATTTATTTCGGCACAGTCAACCTGATGCGCGCCCTCGGGGAGATGCTGGGTAACCCCGACCTGTCCCTCAGCGCCTTTGCCGCCGGGGTCATCGCCCTGGGCCTGTGCTTTGGCGCGTATGCCACGGAAGTGTTCCGCGGCGCGATCCTTGCCATTCCCAAGGGCCATCGTGAAGCCGGTGTCGCCCTGGGGCTGTCGAAATTTCGCATCTTCACCCGCTTGATCATGCCGCAAATGTGGCGCATCGCCCTGCCGGGCCTGGGCAACCTGTTCATGATCCTGATGAAAGACACTGCGTTGGTCTCGGTCATCGGCCTTGAAGAAATCATGCGCCACGCGCAGATCGGCGTGACCGTCACCAAGCAGCCGTTCACCTTCTTCATGGTCGCCGCCTTCATGTACCTGGGCCTCACCGTACTGGCCATGACCGGCATGCACTTCCTGGAAAAACGCGCCAGCCGTGGCTTTACAAGGAGCACCCAATGAGCGGCGACTACAGCTGGCTGTCCCATTTCGACCTGGGCCTGAACTGGGCCGTGATCATCAAATGGCTGCCCAAACTGGCCCAGGGCGCGACCCTGACCCTGGAGCTGGTGGCCATCGCGGTGATCGCCGGCCTGCTGCTGGCGATCCCTTTGGGCATTGCCCGTTCCTCGCGGCGCTGGTACGTACGCACCCTGCCCTATTGCTACATTTTCTTCTTCCGCGGTACGCCGCTGCTGGTGCAATTGTTCCTGGTCTACTACGGCCTGGCGCAGTTCGATGCAGTGCGCAACAGCTTCATGTGGCCTTACCTGCGCGATCCGTTCTGGTGTGCCACCGCCACCATGACCCTGCACACCGCCGCCTATATCGCCGAGATCCTGCGCGGTGCGATCCAGGCCATCCCGCCAGGCGAGATCGAAGCCGCGCGCGCCCTGGGCATGTCCAAGCCCAAGACGCTGTTCTACATCATCCTGCCCCGCGCCTCGCGCATCGGCCTGCCGGCCTACAGCAACGAAGTGATCCTGATGCTCAAGGCCAGCGCCCTGGCCAGTACCGTCACCTTGCTGGAACTGACCGGCATGGCGCGTACCATCATCGCGCGCACCTACCTGCCGGTTGAGATCTTCTTCGCGGCCGGACTGTTCTACCTGTTGATGGCCTACCTCCTGGTACGCGGCTTCAAACTGCTGGAACGCTGGCTGCGCGTCGATGCCTGCCAGGGACGTTGAGACACGCTTCCAGGTGCTGGATGCGTTCCTGGTCGAGCACCAAGGGCTGTGGCGACCACGGCCCTTCACGCACTCCCGGCTACCCTGGGAAACCCAGCATCCGCAACTCGCCCAATGGTTGCGCCAGCGCTCGTTGGCCGATGCCGAAAGCAGCCATAACCAGCCCCACGACCTGCCCGCCCCCGCACCTTTTCCACAGCTGGCCGCGCAAGCCCTGCGCCTCAGTGCTGTGGATAAGTTACCGACCCAGCCCCTGGCAGCCGCGCGCCATCGCTTGAATGTCGACGTCCCCGGGCGTAAATGGCAGCAGATCGAAGCGTTCGGCGCCGCGCTGCACTTTGCGCAGACGCCGACCCATTGGCTGGACTGGTGCGCCGGCAAAGGCCATCTCGGGCGCCGCCTGCTGCAACCTGGCCAACAGCTGACCTGCCTGGAATACGATCCGGCGTTGATCGCCTCCGGCCAAGCCTTGAGCGATCGCCATCGGTTGCCGGTCACCCATCGCCTGCAAGACGTAATGGCAACCGTAGCGATCAACCCCGACCACACCCCCGTCGCCCTGCACGCCTGTGGCGACCTGCATGTGCGCCTGCTGCACGCGGCCAGTGCCGCCGGCTGCAAGCAACTGGCGCTGGCACCGTGTTGTTATAACCGCATCAACGCCGAGCGCTACCAGGCGCTGTCCGGCGCCGGCCGTGCGTCGCGGCTGCAACTGTCGGTCGAGGACCTTGGCCTGCCGCTGAGCGAAACCGTCACCGCCGGTGCCCGCGTGCGCGCGCAACGGGATACGTCGATGGCCCGGCGCCTGGGGTTCGATCAGTTGCAACGTCAATTACGCGGCTGCGACGAGTATTTGCCCACGCCCTCGCTGCCCTCCAGCTGGCTCGACCAACCCTTCGCCGACTACTGCCGGGAGCTGGCGAGTCTCAAAGGGTTATCCACAGGCGAGCAGGATTGGCCCGCACTGGAGGCCAGCGGTTGGCGTCGCCTGGCCGAGGTCAGGAACCTGGAATTGCTGCGTGGTCTGTTTCGGCGCCCGCTGGAGCTCTGGCTGGTACTGGATCGGGCATTGTTTCTGGCCGAGAAAGGCTACAGGGTCGAGGTAGGCAGCTTCTGCGAATCGACACTGACGCCGCGCAACCTGATGGTGCTTGCCGAGCGCGATTAAAGGGCAAAATTGTCGCACCCCAGCCTGTGGATAACTCTGTTGATGGAATCTTTACAGAAGCTGTAGCCAACAACGCTACCGGCAAAAAGCCATGCTGCTCATTTTTTACCCACGGCATAAACCACCCGCAAAACAGGCAGTTGCAGCGTGATGAGAACGGCTCCACAAAACGTGTATTGGGTGACAGCGGCCACTGCCCAATTGTGCATAAGCATCTGGTGATAGGCGTATAAACCGCGCTTTACCGCAGCTTTCTGCAGGCGATCAACCACCGGCAAAGGTCGTTGATATCGTCGCTCGCCAGGCCCGCCGCCAGGCTGTCCAACGGGTCTGCGCCGAAGGCCAGGGCTTCGCTGATCGCCATGTCGCGATGCACCTCCCACGGCGCCTTGTTCAACCGTTGCTTGAACGCCTCGACCATGTCCAGGCTGAACGCGTTGTCTTCATCGAGCTGGTTGATCACGAAGTGCACCTGCGGCGGGCGCTCACGCTCCAGGTGCGGCGCCAACAGCGCCTGCAATTGATCCAGTGTTCCCAAAGATGCCGCGTCAGCCTGGGCGATGACCAACACCACATCGGCCACGTTCAGCGCCTGGTGCACGTACACGTTATTTCCGGCAGGGGTATCGATGACCACCGTATGGCGTGCGCTCAGGTCCAGGGGGGCGAGGTGTTGCGCCAGCCAGTCGGGTTCATCCTTGAGCCAGCGCTGCAGCTTTTCCTGTTGCTGTGTATCGCTGTCGCCAAAGGGAATGACCCGACTACCGGCAAAACCCGGCTGCTGGAGAGTCTCCCACTGCGCATGTTGCAGGCTGGCCACGCCGATGCCCGGCGCAGTCGGGCTGACCCCGAAGTGAAGCCGCAGGGCGTTTTGCGGGTCCAGGTCCAGCGCGACCACCGGTTCGCCGTGGCGCTGCAGGCCACTGCTCAAGGCGGTGGCCAGGGTGCTGCGGCCCACACCCCCATTCACCGATACCAGCGCCACCACGCTCGGGCGCGGCGCCGCGCCGGCTACCGCCTGGGTTTGTTCATTGGCGCGGGGAGACTGGCCGGAGAACGGTGTGCCGTCATCGACCGGGATGCTGCCGAAAAAGTGCAGCCGCGCATGCTGCCCTTGGGGGTCTCGGCTCACGTCCTGGCCGAGAAGAACGAGAAGACTGTCGGTGAAGCTCATCGCACATTCCTCCTCACGGCGAAGCTTAAAGACGTGAAAAAGGTCAGCTGATACGACTGCTTACCGCAGGTCTTTTTGTCGTCGCCTTAATGCCCGCAGTCTGCTTCAAGCCAGCAACAGTGTCATTATTTTGCTGTAGGAGCTGGCTATTTTTTAGACAAGTGGCAAAAAGTCAATTTACTGACTAATCGTCACCGGGTCGTACGGCGTCTGCAGGTCGCGCTCCGGGATCTCCCAAATCAGCAACTTGGGCGGGGTTTGCTTAAACGCCGGGCTGTCGAAATACGCCTTGGCCGCACCGGAGAATTCGCCACCGTCCTTGCTGAAGTTGCCTACCGGCGCATTCAGGGCCTTTTGCAGGAAGCCCACAAAGTTGGAGTTGCGCGAGAACGAGGTGCCGATCAGCGCCACATTCGGCAGGCTGGCATCGCCGAACAGGTCGTCGGCATTGCTGGTGGCGCCACCGCTTTCATGGGCGGAACTGGCCGCGACCGACTCGCCCGGTGGCTGCAATTTCGGCGGCAGCCAGTCGAGGCCGGCCAGGCGCACCAGGTCACCTGGGCGCACGGCGAGCGGTGCCTGGGTGATCGTGAAGATTTGTTCCGGCGTGGCCTTGATACCGCGCTGCTGAATGCGCTGGGCCAGGGCCTGGGCCCCTGCGTTGGCGCCGATTTCGCTCCAGTGGGTATCGGTGCGCAGGTATGCCTGCGGGCCCAGGGGCTTGAGCGTGTCAGTCAGGTCCAGCGCGGAGACGCCGGCAGCCTGCAACGCGGCAGTCCAGGCCTGGACACGGCCATCGAGCACGGCTGGGCGGTACAGGCCGCAACGCTGTGCGGCCGCGATGCGGCTCTTGTCCGGCACCACCACCACTTGCAGGTCGATCCCTTTTTTGCCCAGTTGCTGTTGCAGGTCGATCACGGCCTGGGCCTTGGTCTGTGCATTGGCGTCGGCATGGCGGTTGATGCGCAGCTCATCGCTGATAAACAACCAGCCCGGGCATCCCTGGCGCACGCGCGGCCCGGTATCGCCGAAGGCCAGCCAGCTGGAGCCACGCTCCAGGTTGGCGGCCTGGATCGCCATCGGTGCCTTGGCCAGTTCCTTGGCGAAACGGTGGGTCACGTCGCCATGCAGCAGCATGTCGGTGTCCACCTTGGCCGGCACGAAGCTGATCGGGCCCTTCACCATCAGCCAGGCGCAAGACAGAAGCCCCGCCGCCAGGAAGGGCACCAGCACCCAGGCCGCCAGGGGGCTGGTACGAACGGCCAATTCGCTCGGTGGAGTCGGTGCGGTAGGAGCGGGCATGGTCGGGCTTCCTTAGAACTGAAAGTACAGAAACGGTACGGCGTCGCGGCTGGCAATCAGCGCGAACGACAACACAAACCCGGCCACCGGCCACAGCGAAGCCGCCACCAAAAACCACGGCTGAGTACCAAAGCGTTGCTCGCAGCGCACCTGCCAGATCGGCGCGATGATGCATACCAGGCCCAGCAAGGCCGCCATGCCATGGGCCGGGCGCAGGGCGACCGCCATTGCGTCACCCAGGGCCATGCCGTGCATGCCGAACTGGCCGGCATACATGGTCAGTGCCGAATGGAAGTCCGGCGCGCGGAACAAAGTCCAGGCCAGGCACACAAACAGCAACGTCAGGACGTGGGACAACACCGGCGGAATACTCGGCAAGCTCGAACGCGACCAGGCGCGGTCCACGCACAGCGCTACCCCGTGGGCCGAACCCCACAACAGGTAGTTCCAGCTATCGCCGCCGTGCCACAAACCGGCAATCGCCATGGTCAGGAACAGGTTGCGATAAGTACGCCACACACCGTCACGGTTACCGCCCAGGGCGATGTACAGGTAGTCGCGCAACCAGCTGGACAACGACAGGTGCCAACGGCGCCAGAAGTCCTGGATGCTGCTGGCCAGATACGGCCGGTTAAAGTTTTCCGGGAAGTGGAAACCCAGCATCAGGCCCAGGCCGATGGCCATGGCGCTGTAGCCGGCGAAGTCGAAGAACAGTTGCAGCGAATAGGCCAGGCAACCGATCCACGCATCCACCAGGCTCGGGTTTTCCAGGTGGAAGGCAATGTCCACCAACGGCGACAAGGTGTCGGCCACCAGCACTTTCATGCCCATGCCGATCATGAAGCGCCGCGCGCCGAGGGAGAAATTCGGCCAGTTGAAATACCGCTGGTTCAGCTCGCGACGGACCCAGTCGTAACGAATGATCGGGCCGGCAATCGAGTGGCCGAACATCGAGATATAGGTGGCGTAATTGATGAAGCTGCGCTCCACCGGCACCGTATGCCGGTGTACGTCCACCAGGTATGAAATCGCCTGCAATACGATGAACGACAAGCCGGCTGGCAACGCCACGCGCTGCCAGTCCAGTGGCATGGCGCCGTACCAGGTGATCACCTCACTCACGGTGCCCGCCACGATGTTGGCGTACTTGTACCAACACAGCACCGCCGTGTTGAACACGATCAACGCGATCAACAGGCGCACCCGGCCTTTGCCATCCTCGCGGGAGCGGTCCACCAGCAAGCCGCCGACCCATGCCACCACGGTCAAGACCATGTGCAGGAACAGGAACAGCGGGCTCAACCAGCCGTAGAACAGCCAGCTGCCGATCAACAGGATGACGTTGCGCCAGCTCGGACGAGCCAGGGCATAAATCAACAGGAAGGCCGGCAGGAACAGCGTGAGGAATTCGAGTGAGGCAAAGACCATGGTGGTGTCGGGCCCGATCAGTTAGCGAGTGCGTCAGAGGCGAACAGCAACTTCGAACCTGCAGCCGAAGGAACAGCCAGCACGCTATAGCGCTCGCCAGCCTTGAGGGTGAACGACAACGGCTGGCCAACCGGCGCGCCGGCGCATTTGAGCTGCACCGACAGTTCCACCGGGTTGATCATGCGCCGCTGCAACGAACCTTCGGCGACCTGCTTGAACAGCTCGGCTTTTTGCGCCACGGCTTCCAGGCTCGCATCGACGCACGTGGCGTCGGCGTTGATAAAGGCCAGGGAGGCCTTGAGCGCGTTGAAGTCGTCCGGCTGTTCGCGCACCACCAATTGGCGCGTGGCGCCCTTGGCGTCGACCAGCGCCACCACGGTGGCGAATTCGCCTGGGGCGACGGTCACCGACAGGTCGGCGTCCTTGCCATCGCGGCTCAGCACGCCCTTGATCGGCTTGTCACCGCCCACCACCGGCAGGAAGGACGAGACCAACTTGTCGCCATTCAACACCAGGCTGGCCTTGGAGCCGGCGGCCACCAGCTTCAGTTCGCTGCCGGTGCCGTTGGCAAACCGCAGGAACGCTGCGTCTTGCTCCGGGCCGGTGGGATACAACGGGATGTCGGCGCTGTAGGCGCTGACGCTGGCGAGCAAGGCCGCCAGACCCAGGGTCATCCGTTTCATTATTTGCTTCCTTTACCGTAGGCCGATGGCGGCAGGTCACCCAACGCAGTACCAATAGCCTTGGCCCACTTCTGGTAACCGTCGATGGTGAAGTGCTGGCCGTCGGTGGTGATCCACTCGCCCGGCTTGGAGAAGGTCAACGAGTCGATGTAGGTGCACGGCGCCACGTTACTGGCCAGGAACGACGACATCAGCTTGGTGCGGGTGTCGTCCTTCTTGTACTGGGAACCGACCTTGCCCCATGGCGGGCCGACCCACACGCACTTGGTGCCAGTCTCGGTGATCGCCTTGGTCAGCGAGGTCACGCTTTTCCAGGCCCAGGCTTTGGGGAACACCGGGTTGGTGTAGGAACCCATGGTGTCGCCGATGATCAGCACCACCACATCGGGTTTGTCCTTGGCGATCAGGTCTTTGATCGGCGTGGTGCTCATGGCGTTCTTGCCGTAGATCACCGCTTTGCCGGTGGGCATGCGTTCGCCGCCGCACTCGACTTTTTTCGGCACGACCCAATCCGCCGCACCCGCGCCGCAGGCGCCGATGGAGTGAACCACCGCGCCTTGCTTGGTCAGGTTGTCTTGCAGCGGGTTGAGCAACGAATCGGGAAAGCTCATATGACTTTCGCCCAGTACCAGCATGGTTAGGCCGGCAATCGCAGAAACAGGCATGAATGACTCCGATTTAATCAGTTGGAATAGGGGGAACGGTACGGGCTGACCGGCAATGGCATCGGCCCGCTCAGGTCCTCGAACAAGTAGCGCAAGTAAGCATTACCGGCGTACTGGCGGTAGTCCTGGGCGTTATCGAGACCGATTTCGCCACCCAGGTAGAACCGCGAGCTCAGACGATATTCGGCAGCAGCGTTGAAGCTGTAGCCGACGCCGGTTTTGCTGGAGCTTTCGTACTTGGGATTACCCCTGGACGCCTGAAGTGTGCTGTCGCCAGGGAAATAATCCGTGCCATCTTGCGCGATATGCTGCAAGCCCACCGAACTTTTTACCTGGTAGCTGAAGCGGTCAAAGCTTTGCGCCCAACGAATCGGCACACCCAGGGAGAAGAAACGCTGCGGGCTGAAGTAACCGCCGTTGCCGTAGGTGTAGAAGTCCTGGTTTTCCTTGAAGGTCATCGCCGAGCCGCTGATCCCCAGGGTCAACGTGTCCCGCGGGTTGTTGCGCAGGTACCAGTAGATACCGCTGCCCAGTTCCAGGCGGGTGTTGTCTTCGACGTTATTGCCCAGCAGTTCATGCAGCGACGCGTAACCGTAGACGCCCAGCTTCTGGTTGTCGTAGCTCAACTCGCCACGGCCGCCGTTGGCGGTGACGCCGCCCCACTTGTTGCCCTCGCCGTCTTCGGAACCGGCAAAGGAGGTGACACTGTCAGTGACCGGACGCCGCGAAATGTTCGCGCCATAGCGGAAGTTCGGATTGGCTTCAAACGGACGCGACACACTCACGCCACCCACGAGGGTGTTGTAGAGGAAGCCCAACGGGCTCACACCGACATCAGCCTTAACGCCTTCATCCGGGTTTTCAAATGCCACGGCCAGGCCTACACCGCTGTCGCTCTGGGAACCCGCCGGGGTCGTGGAGCCTTTGCCGAAGCGCGACAACGCATCGCTACCGACGCTACCCGCACTCACGTGCACCGGCGTCACGCGCAACGCCACGGTGTTGTCACCCACCGGCATCCGCGCCTCAAACGGCGCTTCCACGTCGGTGATCTTGCTCAAGCCTTTCTCACCGTTGTTGCTGCGCACGCTCAAGCCCTGCACCACATAACCGGTACGGTCACGCAGGATCGTATCCAACGCGCGCCGCGCCGGGCTCAGCTCAGGGCTGTCGATGGAGGCGATATTCGAAGGCGGCACAAACGGCTCGCTCAAGTCGTTGGACGTCGCGCTGGCAAACGCGCTGGACGTCACGGTCTTGGTCGGCGCATCGATCGGCGGCGGTACAGCGCCGGCGACAGTCAGGTCGGTGACCTGGCGACGCTGGCCCGGCAGGCCCACGAAGGGGTTATACGACTTGCTTTGAGTGTCGGCCTGGGCCACCTGGGTCTTGGCCTTCATGGCGTTTTCAATCGCCAGGGCCTTGCGCAGCAGTTCAGCGGCTTCGCTGTTCTTGCCCAGTCCCTGGTAGATACGCGCGGCGGAGGTGAGGATCTCCGGGTTGGCCGGTTCCAACGCCAGGGCCTTGTTGCTGGCCGATTGCGCCAAGTCACGGTCGTTGCCTTTCAAGGCAATATCCGCCAGGCCCATTTGCAGGCGCGCATTGTTCGGGTTCTGCTGGATCAGCGGCGCATACAGCTCCATGGCCTTCTTGCCGTTGCCGCTGGCGGCATACATGCGCGCCAGGGCGCCGACGCCCAAGGCGTCGTTGGGACGCTGGGCCAGGGCCGGCGAGAGCATGTCGTAGGCCGCCACCAGGTCGTTCTTCTCGCGCAGGGCATCGGCCTGCTTGACCCGGTACAGGTAGATCAAATCGTCGTAGCGCTGGCGACCGATCTCGGTCAATGGCTGGCCTTGCACTTCGCGCAGGATCTCGCCCGCCTCGCTGTACTTGTTGGCCTTGAGCAGCACGTTGGCGTACAGCAGTTTCTGGTCGACCGTCGGGTTGGGGTTGTTCTCCACCACCTTCTGCATCATGTCCAGGCCGTACTGCGCGGCACCGACTTCCACATAAGCGGCGGCCAGCACGGCCACGCGCTCAGGCTTTTGCCGCGTCAGCGGTTCGGAGCGACCAAGCAGTGCCAGGGCTTCGGGGCGCTGGCCACGGCGAGCGGTTTCGATGGCGATGTCGGTCTGCTGGTGCAGCGCGATATCGATCGCCAGCTCGTTCATGTCAGCGGTGCGTTGGGCGGTCGGGATACGGCCCAAGGTGGTTTCGGCTTGCTTCCACTCGCTCAACTCGGCCGACAACAAGGTGCTGGTGTACAGCGCGTCCGGCTGGTTGGGCTGGGTCTTGAGCAGACCGTCGATCAAGGCACGGGCGTTGCGGATCTGGCCGTCGCGCAGGTACATGCGGGCCAGGGCAAAACGGGTCCAGGGGTTTTCCGGGTCGGCATCGAGGGCCTGGCGGTAGGCAGCCTGCGCGGCCTTCACATCGCCGCGTTGTTCGGCCAGCTTGCCGACCTGGGTGGCGCGCAGTGCGTTGATTTTCACGCTTGGCGCGAACTTGGCACGCTGGGCGGGCGACACCGAGTCGATCAGCTTCAAGGCTTCGTCCGGCTGGCCCGATTGGGACAGTACGTTGATCAAGCCACTCAGTGCATCCGGGTCGCCAGGGTGACGGGCCAGCACCTTGCGGTAGCCGGCTTCGGCGGCGTCGAACTGATTGTCCTGGGCCTGGAAACCCGCCAGGGCGACGGCGGCGCCGGGTTGACCGGGGTTCAGGCGTTCGGCCTGGGCCACCAGGTCACGGGCCTGGGCGCCACGGCCGGCGCGCTGGGCGTCGCGGCTCTGGCTGATCAGGTTCCAGTAACGCACGTCATTGAGCGCCGTTTGCCACGCCGCACCACCCGGTAAACGGGTGGCCTGTACCAGGTAGTTTTCCGCTTCGCTGTAACGCTCTTGCTGTTGACGCAACACGCCCATGCCACCGAGGGCATCGACGTCATTGGACTTCTCGGCCAAGCGCGCGGCCAGCAGCGGCTCGGCGGTTTTCAGGTCGCCAGCGTCCAGGGCCTTGAACGCCTTGGTCATCTGCGGATCGCGCTGCCAGGTACCGCCATTTTTGCCTTGGGCAATGCCTTTGTTCATCAGCGCGCGGATCTCGGTGTCATCCGGGTGCGCAGTGAGGAACTGCTGGAACAACGCCACCTGGTCGGGCTTGGGCGGGCCGAGCCAGATCAGCGCGAAGCGCCAGGTTTCATCGGCGTTACCGCCCACGTCGTTGTTCGGTGCCAGCTTGGCCAGCGCGCGAATACCGTCGGCACGGGTGGCCGGGTTACGCGCCAGGTGCTTGGCCAGGAACAGCGCGACGATCGGGTCGTTCGGCCGCTCACGGGACAAGCGCTGCAGGCCGGCGATCGCTTCATTGGTGCCCTTGGCGGTGAAGCCCAGGGTGTTGTAGTACTCGCGGGCAATCAGGCCCTGGGGCTGGCGGCCCTGGAAAATCTGGCGGTACAAGGCCACGGCCTTTTCGCGCTCGTCATCGGGCTCACCCAGTTCACGGGCCTGCTCCAGCAACTTGGCGTTGTCGGGCTTGTTGACGGTGATGTCTTGCTCTAACTGCAATGCCTGGCGCGGGACCGGGCTCAGCGCTTGCAAGCGGGCCAGGTATTTCTGCGCCTCGGCCGGGCGGTTCTGTTGCACCTGGATCAGGCCGATGCCGTAAAGCGCATCCGGCTGGTCCGGGCTCAGGCTCAGCAGTTTTTGCCACGTCTCAAGGGCGCGCTCAGGGTTTTTCTTCGACTGCCAGTAGTAGCCCTGCTCGATCAGCAGGGACTGGGGGTCGCTGGTTTCGGCCAGGCTGGCACTGGAGGCCAGGGCGGCGAGAATCGCAATGGCTAGCGTGTGACGGCGCATGCTGCCTCCCAGGATAGTTTGACCGTACCGTCTTGTTCAAAACGGTACTTCTGATCGGCAAAGCCCTGGCTGAACAGGCTGAGCATGTAGTCGTAGTAGATTGGCTGCGCGCTGTCAGGTGCCGACGGGGCCAGGGCTTTGTTGAGCGCGTCGTCGACCTTGGCCTTTTGCAGTTGTGCCAGGGCGGTTTCGCCACGGGCCTGGAAGAAGGCAATGGTCGATGCCGAGAAGCTGAGCGGCGAGTAGCCGTTGTTCTTCTCCACTTCGCCGGTGGTGACGTGGATTTTCTCCGGCGGGAAGCCGGTGGCCGCCGCAGCCGTCGCCCGGGACATACCGCCCAGGGACTTGAGCATGCCCGCCGCCAGTGGATCGCTCTTGGCGGTCATGCCGGCCCACATGTAGGTGCGGATCGCGTCGTAGCTGCCCAGGTCATCGGAGAACGGGTCGACCACAAACAGCCCGGTGTTGGCGCTGGTGGCGCGGTAGCCGACCCAGTTGGCCGCCAGGCCATGGGGGTTGCTGGCGGTATCGGCGAGCATCCGCGCGTTGCTTTCGGCCACTTCGTTCCAGCCGGCGTTCGGGCGCTCTTTATGGAAGCGACGCAGTTGCGCCAGCACCTGGTAGCTCGGGTTGAAACGCCACAGGCCACCGCCATGCACGTAGCCGACCGGCCCTGGCAACAGCATCTTGCCCAGGCCCGGCACGCGCACGATCAGGTTGCGTTCGACGTTGGCCAGCAACAATTGCGCGTCTGCGCGGTACTGCGGGGCATTCCATACGCGGGCCGCTTCGAGCAGCGAGTAGGCCATCCACAGGTCAGCGTCGCTGGCGGAGTTAGGGTCGATGATGCCCCAGGTGCTATCAGGCTTTTTGCCCCATAACCAACCCGGCAGGTTCTGACCGATATCGGCCCCCGACATGTTGGCCTTGGTCCAGGTCCAGAGCTTGTCAAAGCCTGCGCGGTCGTTACCGACGAGGGCGAAGAACATCGCGTACGACTGCCCTTCCGAACTGCTCTCGGTGGGTTTCATCGACGAGTTCAGCACGCGACCGTCATCCTGCACGAAGCGTTTGGCGTAGTTCTGCCACAGCGGCCAGTCGCAGGTCTGCGCTTGCGCAGCGCCTGCAAACATCACCGAGCCCAGCGCTATCAGGGCCATGCTACGCAGCGGGCTCATGCCAACCGCCGTTTTGCACGGGCACGCAGCGACAGGTAGATCAGGCTGGTCACCACGGCGAGGCCGAGGAAGGTGATCAACAGCATCCAGCCCAGGTTCTGCGAGAGTTGCCACTGCATGAACTTGAAGTAGTTGAGCTTGCCGACGTAGTACTGCTCGTCCGCCACCAGCGAGCTGATTTGCGTGCCTTGTACCACCGCCAGGCTGCCCTGGATCGAGTCTTTGTAGTTGTCACCGCCGATCAACGCGGAGGTGGCTTCCAGCAGGCCCTGAGGCTGGTTGCTGGCGATCAGCACCACGCTGCGGCCAGCCTTGAGCGGCGATTGGAAACCCGCCAGCCAGGTGCTGCTGCTCAAGCTGTTGAAGGTGATCCCGGTATTGGCGGTGTGGGTGTTAGCCGCAGGGTCCGGGCTGACCCAGCTGCGCACATAACGCGGCAGGTCAGACAGCAGGAACTGGTGTTGCTCGCCATCGCTGGTTGCCGGCAGGTATTGCTGCCACTGCTTGAGCAACGGTTGGTTGCCTGCGGTGGCGAGTACCAGCAAGTCTTTGTCGGCAACGCTTTGCACGTCCTTGGCCTGCACCACTTTGACGGCGGTCGCCGGGTAACCGGTGGCTTCGCCGAAGCGGCCGAGCACGGTCAGGTACGCGGTGAGTTCGTCGGTGCCGTAGTTGTCGGGCATGACCACAGCCGATTCCGACAAGTCAGCCAGGCGGGTGAACGGGAAGCCGGAGTCGTTGAACACGCCCAGGTTCGGCATGGCGATAAAGTGCTGGTAGCCGGTGACATCGAGGGTGGAATCCGGGTCGATGGAACCGCGCATGTTGTCGACGATGATGTCGCGGCATTCGCCTTCTTTGATGTAGTCGTACATAAAGCGCAATTGCAGCTTGGACTTGGGCGACGCCGAGCTGATCGGCAACAGGGTCGTCACTTCACGCGGCAGGCTTTCGTCTTTCTTCAGCTGGTCGAGCAGGGTTTGACCACCGCCGAGGTTGCTCACTGACGGCAAGGCCACGGACTTCATGAACTGGTCATTCAGGCCGATCAGCAGCGACGAGTTGGTCGACACCTGCTGCGGCGTGTAGCGGTATTTGACCTTGAGCGGCACGCCCTCTTCACGCCAGTTGAACAGGTCGGGCGGCAGGCGCAGGTCGACACTGATGGCGCCGGGGTTGTAGCCCGACACGCTGAGTTTCTGCTGCTCGACCAACTCGCCCAAGCGCACCGGGCGGTTGCTCGGCAGCCAGTTCGGCGCGTCGTACGGACGGCGTGGCGCGAGGCTGTCGAGCTTGGTGATGACCACGCTGTTGCCGGCCAATACCGGGTTGCCCAAGGCGACCGCCGTGGCGGCGCGCTTGAGCTCTGCGCCATCGCGACCGGTCACGATCAGCAGCTTGCCGTTGGCATCGTTGGGGTTGGCGAGCAAGGTCAGGGTCGGGCCGGTCGGCTTGGCCACGGCGATACCGTGTACATCCATTGCATCGGTGGTTTGCACCAGCACGATCGCGTTGCCCTTGGCCGGCAGGTCACCGAGGGTGGTAGGGAAGGTCGCGCCACGGTAGCTGGCGAGGCCGCCAATCCACGAGGACAAGGTGCCGGCAGCTTCCAGCGCGGCGCTGTCCGGGGTGGTCGCGAACACGAACGGCAGGCTGACCTGGCGCGCATCACGTTTGTCGAAGAACGGCAGCGGCAATACAGCCAGGTCGTCCTTGAGCACGATCGGCTCGACCTGCACTTTCAACTCACTGCTGTTGCTGATTTTTGCCCACAGGCTGCTGTGCAAGGGGTCTTCGCAGGACATCGTGTAGTGGCCGATGAACTGCAGGCTCAGACGGTTGAACTCGGTGATCAACTTCGGCGGGATCTGCACCAATTGTTCTTGCTGGGTGCCCGCGCCTTCTTTAGGCAACGGCAGGCTGGCGGCGACTTCGCCGTTGACCAGCACGTTGATCTGCGACAGGTCCGCCAACAGTGCCGGCGAGTAGCTGTACTTGAGCAACAACTGCGCGCCCTTCACCACTTCATCGGCACGGATGTCGAAGTTGACGCTGTCGGACGACTCCACGCCTTGCAGGTTCATGGTGTCGCGACGGCCCAGTTGCTTGAGCGTCAGGCTGTAGCCGGTGTCGGTGCTTTGTACCGGTACCGTGGTGACGGCTTGCTCGGCAGCTTGCGCCAGCGAATTCAGGCCCATCAGCGAGGCGATCATCAGCGCGAGTGCACGGCGCGGATGAGGACGAGAGAACATATTCGAGGTCATGGCTTGTCCATCAGCGTATCGAGCGGTTGTGTAGGGGTGCGGCGCAAGGCCAGACGCAATTCGTGCAGGGTGGCGCGGCCGAGGGTGAACAGGCCGCCGATGCCAATGGCGCCGACTTCGCGCAGGGCTGCCAGCGGGGTGTCGGGCTGGCCGGCTCCCCAACTGGCGGCCCAGGTGTCGGCACGCGAGAACGTCAGGCGAACCAGTTCGCTTTGCTGGCGCAGGCTGAGGGGTTCGAACTGGGCACCGATCTGCGCGCCCTTGCTGAACACCACCCGCGCTTCAAACAGGCTGTCCTGGCCGTTGCGCGACAGCACCAGTTGCACGCGCTCACCCTGGGTGATCGAGTGGCCGTCGCTGAGCATCAGGCCGAAGCCATTTTGCGAAAAGTCCTGGGTGACGCCATCGAGCACGCGGCCATCGGCGCAAATGATGCTCACCGGCAGCTTGGCGCTGACGCGCGGCTCGGAACGCACTTGGCGCGCCTCGGACGCTACAGCCACGGCGGCGCTGGTGATGATCAGGTTGTAGAGGGTCCAGGTCAGGTTGATCGCCACCGTCACGGCCGTGGACGCATCGCCCCAGACCAGCTGATGGATACCGAAGCCCAGGCCGATCAGGTTCACCGCCAACAGCACCAGGTAGGGCCGGGCGAGTTTCCAGTCGAAGAACTGCTTGTCGATGATGCCGCCCTTGTCGGTGACGTTGAAGCCACCGGCCTTGGGGTTGACCAGCGCCACCAGCACCGGCGGCAGGATGTACCAGGCCAGTACGGTCTCGTACACCTCGTTCCAGAACGAGTGACGGAAACGCCCCTGGATACGTGAGTTGGTCAGGCTGGAATGCACCAAGTGCGGCAACACGTAGGCGACGATCATCAGCGCCGAGGCGTGGAAGATTTCCGCGCCGAAAATCAAATAGGCCAGTGGCGCGGTGAGGAACACCAGGCGCGGCAGGCCATAAAAGAAGTGCAGCATGGCGTTGGCGTAGCAGATGCGCTGGCCCCACTTGAGGCCCTTGCCCAGCAGCGGGTTGTCGGTGCGGAAAATCTGCGCCATGCCCCGCGCCCAGCGGATCCGCTGGTTGATGTGGCGCGACAGGCTCTCGGTGGCCAGGCCCGCGGCCTGGGGGATCGCCAGGTAAGCGGTGTTGTAGCCCAGGCGGTTGAGCTTGAGCGCGGTGTGGGCGTCTTCGGTCACGGTCTCGACCGCCACGCCGCCGATTTCCAGCAGCGGCTTACGGCGAATCACCGCACACGAGCCGCAGAAGAAGGTGGCGTTCCACAGGTCGTTGCCGTCCTGCACCAGGCCGTAGAACAGCTCACCCTCGTTAGGCACGGCGCGGAAGGTGTCGAGGTTCTTTTCGAACGGGTCCGGCGAGAAGAAGAAGTGCGGCGTTTGCAGCATCGCCAGCTTCGGATCTTTAAGGAACCAGCCCAGGCTCACTTGCAGGAAGGAGCGCGTCGGCACGTGGTCGGCGTCGAACAGGGCGACGTATTCGCCGTCGGTGACCTTCAGCGCTTCGTTGAGGTTACCGGCCTTGGCGTGGAAGTTATTGTCGCGGCGGATGTAGTTCACACCGACCTTGCGGCAGAAGTCGCGGAACTCATCACGGCGGCCGTCATCGAGCACGTGGACGCGCAGCTTGTCCTTGGGCCAGTCCATCGCCTGGGCGGCGAAGATGGTCAGCTTGACGATGCTCAGGGCTTCATTATAGGTGGGGATAAACACGTCGACCGTCGGCCACTCTTCCGGCTCGGTGGTCAACCATACCGGCGTGCGGCGCAGCGGCCAGGCGGTTTGCACGTAGCCGAAGATCAGCACGATCAGCGCGTAGAACTCGGCCGCGACCAGCCCGTAGCCGAAGAACATGTCGAGCCAGGTTTCAAAACCCAGGGTGGAGGTCAGGCGCCAGAACATGTAGCGCAGCGACGCCACCAACGACAGCACCACCAAAGCCAGGATCGCCAGGCGCCCCGGGATCTTGCGCAGCACCAGCACCACGACGAAGCACACGGCGGCGAACAGGCATTGGCTGTAGAGGTCCAGCGGCGCGCTGATAATGCTCAGCAACAACAAGGCGCCGAGCACGCAACTGGTAACGACCAGTACCGTGCGCAGCGCCGCAGGCCAGCGATTGAAGCGCGCGATGGCGCCATTTAGGCGCTGTTCAGCGCGCCCTTCGACGAAGGGCGTGGAGAGCGTATTGTCGGTCATGGAAGGTCCGAGTCGATGCGTTCGAGCAAGGCGCGGCACAGAGCGTGGACGTCCTGGCTGCCGATACTGTTGACGGTTGGGTCGAGGGGATCACGCCCGTAGGCCTGGGCTTCGCTGAACGACAGATCACGATGCACCGTGCCCAGCAGGGCATTGCCCAGGCGCGTCTTGAACACCTCGACCATGTCCACGCTGAAACGGTGGGCAGCGTCCAACTGGTTGATCACATAAAAGGACTGTGGCGGCTTCTCGCGCTGGAGGTAGGGCGCGAGCATCGCGTCCATCTGCGCCAGGGTGCTGAACGACGCCACATCCGGCTGCACCACCACCAGCACCGCGTCGGCGACCGACAGGGCCTGGCTGAAGTACACCGTGTTGCCGGCAGGGACGTCGATAACCACGATGTCCTGGCCGCTCAATTTAAGACCGGCCAAGCGTTGGCTCAGCCACTGCTCATCCTGGCCCAGCCAGCGATTCAGGCTCTGCTGTTGTTCGTAGTCAGTGTCCCCGAACGCCACCAGGCGGCAACCGGCAAAACCGAATTCCGGCAAGGCTTCCCAGCTTTGGTTATGCAGGCTGGTGGCGCCCACACCAGGCATGTCGAGACCCAGGCACAGGTGATGACGCAGGGCGTTTTGCGGGTCCAGGTCCAGGGCCAGCGCCGGCCGCCCCTGGCGCTGCAAACTGCTGGCAAGCGCCGCGGCCAAGGTGCTACGGCCGACACCGCCTTTGACCGAGACCACCACCACGACTTTCGGTGTGGGCTGCGCCGAAGACACTTCAGGGCGCAGATGGTCGGCTTCGCCGTGGTTCAGCTCTTCCAGCAGGCGCAGCAGCGGCGCCGACGGGGCTTCATCCACAAGCGCCGCAGCGACAGGCAGGGGCTTAACAAGCGCCGGGCTTTCCAGGACCTCTACATCGTCCTCAATGAACTCATGGACAAATTCGATTTCGCGGTAGCCATTTGGGTTGGCACCCAGCTTGTTGAATAGTTTTGAAATGTCATCTGCTCGACTCACTCACTGCCCCTCCCCACCTGATTTGCGCTTTAAAGGCGATAAAAAGGTCAGCAAAGAGCTGACCTTGTATTTTTCTAGTTATGTGGTGTGAGGCGCATTCTGTGATATCACATTGATGGTGTCAGTATTTTGATGCTTTTTGCTCTTAATTATCCGACGAACGGCGTGGCGCCATTTTTATGACGATTTACCGGATAAAAACGTATTATCTGTAAGAACATGAACTTGCACTGATTTATCCGGTTTCTTGTTGTCCGACTGGTCAAGAACGGCACAAATCTGACATAGCCTTCAACAATTAATCAGTTGCCTCACACTGTCTCGAAAATTTGCCTACACGGTTAAGTAATTAAACCCACCGTTCATATCGCGCGACAGAATACTCAAACCCCTGCCGGATTCAAGGCAAAACCCGCCGGGCGGTCGCTGGCAAAGTCGCAGCCGCCGTACCCCTGCACAGATGCCCCCAGCGCCGACACACAGCGAAGCAAAACCCGCGCCGCCAGACCCACAACCGCCATCGGCCGGGCCGTCAATCAGCCCTGCCTTTATTCACCCCGAGCAGCACGCCCAAAACGGCCCACCCCAGTGCAACCGCGATAACGGCGCGCCCGCCTTTAGCGCAAGCCGCAGCGGTTAACGCAGCCGCCGCTCCGTAAACGCGTAATCCTCCTGACAATCCCCGGAAGGCCCCGCCGCCACACTCACGTAACGCACCGTATCCGCGTCCACCAGCTGATAGGTGTACACATCCGGCATACGCACCCCATCCGTGCGCAACTCATTCTTGCCATTCACCGCCGACCACGTGCCCTGCTCTGTCTGAATCGCCTGCGCCTGCTGTACATCGCGGAAGAAAGTAATGGTGAAACGCCCATCAGGCTTGAGGTGGGTGGTCCACGACAGGAACTGGCATTTATCGGTTTGCGCGCGCAAGCCCTTCCAAGTACCAACCAGGGCCGGGTCATTGGCGGGCTTCTGAGTTGAACAGGCGCCGAGGGCGATGGGGAGGAGGAGGAGGGAGAGAGTCCGTTTCATGTGGAGCTTCCTTTTAGGTGGAAAGGCTTGCGACTGCGCCTGGCAGTGGAGGATGAATCCTACTGACATGGGGAAGAAAAAGGGATCGCGGCAAGGTTTGTAAAAATAGTCAGAATTCAGGGGTTTACAGATGCTTGCCAATCGCTATAATCGTCGCCCTAACACGCCGGTATAGCTCAGTTGGTAGAGCAACTGACTTGTAATCAGTAGGTCCCGGGTTCGACTCCTGG
Source organism: Pseudomonas sp. G11 (assembly GCF_029457515.1). NCBI lineage: Bacteria > Pseudomonadati > Pseudomonadota > Gammaproteobacteria > Pseudomonadales > Pseudomonadaceae > Pseudomonas > Pseudomonas sp. G11. Next base: position 645,937 of record NZ_CP120377.1, on the reverse strand, counting down.
TGCCGGCACCATTTAAAACAAGGGCTTGCAGCGATGCAGGCCCTTTGTTTTTCTGCCAAACGTACAAATAGACGTACAATTGTTTTCTGAGGCTCGCGAGTTATCCACAGAGCCGCCCATCAGAAAGTTACCTCCCGGCGCTCGCTCCCGAAACTGTTTTGACATACGCCTGGCACGCCCGCAGCGCGATCACGGCGTTATCCCCGTCGTCGGTGATGGCGATAATTCGTTTAGCATGCGCTGGGTCAAGTTGGGCTCGACGGGCTGCATGAACCACGCCGACGGCGCCGGGGGTGGCAGGCACGTCGCAGCCACTGGCTGAATCCTCGAGGAGGACTGACAGCCGGACATCAGCAGTAGCAAGCTGGTCACGCAGGCGAGCTTGATTGCGCTGGGCATCGGATAATTCCTTGGTATGTTGTTGGTCCTGGCCGGAGAGCTTTTGCTCCAGGTCCAGCCGCTTATCTTGTTCGGCGCGGGCCTGAGCGGATGCGGCGTTGCTGATCGCCGCCAAGTCATCCTTATGCAGGCCCGCCTGCTCGGCCAGCTGCTTGCCCATCCGCCAATCCTGAACCTGCCAGGCGCCCCCAAAGCCGACGACCAGCGCCAGCAGGATTGCGGCCAGGATCTGCCCGGGCGTCATCATTTCTCATCCTCCCAGTCAGGTAGGTCAACGGTCTGACCGGCCAGCTTATGCGTGCAGTCGCCCAGGAACTGGATTCGACCATTGGTGACGAATGAGTGGCAGACCTTGCCGAAGCGGCTGGCAAAAACTGCCTCTCTTCCACCCTTGGCATAGATGGCGTCGTATTCGGCCTCATCCTCAGGCGTCATTACACTGCGTCCATCAGGTGCGCCGGTGGTTCGAGCAAGCACCGACGGCGTGAATGTAGGTGCTTCGGCATTGCCGTTGTAGCCCCAGCGCGGGCCGGGGCCCTTTCCAGTGGAGATGCCGTGCACCATTTCGCAGCCCGGGCACCTGAAGAAGAGGTCGCCCTCCTTGGCCTGGGCCAGCACCCGCGACAGCCTGGTGAATCCTGTGCCACTCACGCCAGCACCTTCAACGCCTTCTCGTACAGCGCCTGGCGGTCGTCCTGACCATTCGGCACCCTGCCTCGCTGCCCGGTGTTGATGATGCTGCCGATATCCTGGAAGGCGCCGGCGTCTGCTAGCTCGTTCAGGCCGCGCGCGTCCCAGTAGTGCGCTGCAGACATTGCCGCCCACTCCGCCTGCTCAAGCAGTTCGGGCTGATTCAACAAGTCGATCTGCAGCGCCGTGCCGGCGGCCAGGAAGTTCGACTTGCCCGTCACCTGGATCAGCCCACGCCCGCGGTACTTCCAGCCGTCACCAGTGGCCGGTGAGCCGTTGCCCATGCGCGAGGCGTACACATTGTTCGCGATCGCCTCCGGCTTCCCAGCCAGGCTCAGCGCGAGAGCATTTGGCTTGTTTCGTGCCTTACCCTTCACGTCGACCTTCAGGTAGCCGCCTTTCCCGTCCGGCTCCGCATAACGAGGTGCCCAACTGTTGGCCAGGCCATCAGCGCTGTAGTTTAGGTTCTCGGAAACGCGCGACAGCTGGCCTGATTCATGCCCGATCTGCGCTATGAATGCGGCCTGGCGCCTCGGTGTGTCGATATTGAAACGGAGCATCGCCCGGTTCAGCGCAGGCAAAAAAATACCGGCTCGAGGGCCGGCGTTCGGGAGGATTAGCAGCAACTGCTGCTGGGTGATCGGCATAGTTTTCTCCAGGATGTGGAAACAGGTAAATGCGAATATTTAGGACACCGGCTTGGCCCACACGACAGGCGTATACAAAGTCGTTTGAATATCGACTCCAACTACTTGCATAACCAACCTGTTGTTCTCGTACTCCCAAACCGCGTACTGATTACCTTGTCGAGAGGTACTACCGGCAACGTCCATAGCTATATTGTTGATAAGCATGTACTCACCAGTGTTAAGCGGAGTAAATGCCGTCCAGCTAAGGCGCAGTGTTCCCTGCCCGGTCTGAGATGCTCCAAGATAACCCCATGATGTAATTGTCTTTGTAAATTGGGCGCAGGGGTTAGAGCTATCAAATAGCAGTGTTGCAGCGCCATCCCATAGCCTGAGACCAAACTTACCAACAGGCGAGGCCTTGAACGCGGCTGCGAAATAACTACCCGAATAAGCTTGCCCCACAATCCCTCGAAAGGAAAACCCAGTCCAGGCACCCGGAGATCCATTGATAAGGCAAAAGCACATCGTGCAGGAGGAACTGGGCCGAACAAAAACAAGCGGCGGCTCCGCTGAAGTGATCACGGAAGGGAATGAAACGCTCGCACCAGAGCCTCCATTCGTAAAACTTCCTTTATGAAGCACTACAAGTCTTGCAAACTCAGAGTCGAGCGTGACGACATCATCGTTATTTAAGAATCTGAGACCGAAAGACATTATCTATACCTCGTCACCATAAGTCTTTGAGGCCCAATACCTAGAGGGGCTCCCTCTCTTGTTCCTGGTTGCCCGAAATATAAAGTCAGCCCTCCTTCAGCGACTATGGGTATGTATTGAATGGACGCAATGTTTTGCGCGCTAGTGTCGTAAGCCCCCACTGGAAAACAGACAGCGGAGTGAGTTGCTGGTGATATACCAGGAATAGATATCCACCTCGTTCTATTCTCGCCCGCTACTTTTTGAACAACTGCGGAATACACAATCCTAACAGTGAACGAGGTTTCATCTAGCTCAAGGAAGCCGGTTGGCCCCCAGATTCTCATTCCGAAGCTCATGCGGTCAGATCTCCAAGCTGGACCCTCTTAACGTTGTTTTCGTCGTAAACCTTGATCGCGCGATTGGTCATCGTCAGGCGGCCGCCACCAGGTGCCGGCCCGTTGAATTCCAAATTCCCCGCTTTATCAAGGCGCCAGCCCTGGACGCCTTCCTCATAGTCGTCAGACTCCAGCGCCTGGCCAATCTTCAGCATCGTGATACTGCCGTCACGGATGAAAGCAGTGTCGATGTAGGCCGCGTTGTCCTGCACCACGAATGGGTAAAAGACGTTTGTGGTGTTCGGATCAATGATCGCGAACCTGCTCGCGGCGATCAGCACCTGGCTGGTGATGATCCCCTCGTTGTTTTCAACGCCAACGCCAATGCCGGCCAGATACGGCCTCCCGTCCACGGTGAGCTGGGTCTTGATGCTGTACATCGCCGCCAGCTCGGACTTGAGGGCATCAATCTCAATCTGGGCACCGCCGCCCGAATCGATCTTCTCCAGCAGGTGCTGGCTGAGTTGCGTCTCGGTGATCTGATCGTTTAGGTAGTCCAGGATAGGGCCAGCATCCGAAGACGACTGGCCGTTAACTGGGCCGAAGAACGCCCCCATGTTGCCGATCCGATCCACCAGGCGCGCCCAGAAGAAGAATCGCTTGCCGGCGGCCAGGCCCATGATCGTCAGGTCCGTCTGCGGGTTTGCGTAATCACCGAACTTGACCGCGCTGGCAATATCGGAGGTCTCGCTGTACCAGATCTCCGTGCGCTGCAAGTCAGCGGTGCTCAGGTCCTGAGGGATCGACCACTGCAGCTTGATGCCGAAAACGATCGACTGAGCCGTGAACGAGGATACCGTCGGTGGCGGCGTGGTCTTTCCGTTCAGCACGGTTTCAGCCGAGGTCGCAAACACGGAACCAATATCGAGCGAGTTGATAGCCCGAACCTTGGCCACGTAGCGCCCGGCGTAGATCCCGCTTACATCGACCGAGGTGGTGCCGGTGCGGCCCTGATAGATCCAGTCGCCGTCGTTCTTGCGCCAGTAGACCTCGTAGGCGATCGCTGCCTCTGGCTTCTCCCAGGAGATCGTCATAACACTGACCGCTGTGCCCTGGTCGACGAAGTGGTCATTGCTGACTGTCACATTTTCCGGTGGGGGCTGGACGCTCGGCGGAATGACGGTCACCGGCGGCTGCTCGATGCGGCTCCCGTTATCGATCGCACTGTACTTGCTGGAATTGTGGCGAACTGCGTTGACGGTGAACTTGATCTCCGTGTCGGAAAAATCCTCAACCACGGACATTACACGGAACTGCTGCACCGCCAGGGTCGGCGAATCGATCGCCCACATGGAGTGAGTGGGGGGCAGATCGGCCAGCGGCTCGGCCAGCACCACCTGTTGCACGTCCGACGGGAATCCCGTGGTGTCCATGGTGATGTTGCCGTTGTCCCAGGTGATACCCGTACTGTCCCAGGTCAGCGGATAGCCAACGGATTTAACCGCCCGGGAAATGGCTTTGCCGTTCGGCATGATCAGCGTGATGGTATCGCCCGGGTAAGCGGTCACGTCGGCATCGAGGACGAGCGTATCGAGCGTGGAAGAGCGCAGCCGCCCACCAATGCGGCGACCCGCGCGGTCGTTGTCTGCGATGCGAATAATCTGCCCCGGGCGCGCCAGGGTGCCGTCGAGGCCAACCGAGAAACCCACGCTCTCCGTCTCCAGACGGTTGGTGAGCAGAGCCCACTTACCGATCCGTTGGGCCTGGGCCTGGGAAGTGCACCCCGTAGCAGTGATTTCTGTCTGCTGAATGCCGTAGCGGCTGATCCCCGCCTGGTCATCAACATACTCGACCTTCTGCCGGTAGAAGTCTGTCGGGTCATTCCAGCTAACCAGGGCTACGGTGTAGCGCGTTTTCTTAGACGAGCCGAAGTAGCCGAATTTCCCGTCAATCACGTTAGCGTTCGAATAGGTGTAAACGGGGTCCTCTGGCATGTCGCACACAGCAGTGACAGACCCGGCAGCCCAATAAGCCATGCCACGGAATGTCGTCGAAAGGTCCTGCAGCACGCGCAAGGCGTCGGCGCGCACAGATAAGTAAAGATTGCAGGTGAAGCGCGGGTGAGTCCCGCCTTTGCCGTCCGGAACCAGCTGATCGCAGTACTGGCCGATCCGGTAAAGCTCCCACTTGTCGACCTGGCCAGCGTTCAGGAGGTGACCCAGCCCATAGCGAAAGTGCAGCAGCAGGTCGTAGAAGATCCAGGCGGGGTTATCGGTCCACGCGCTTTTAAAGCTGCCGTCCCAGACACCAGAGTAGATACGGGTCGCGGGATCGTAATTGCTCGGTACCCTGATGATTCGACCGTACAAGTCGAACGAGCGTGTCGGGATCGACTGGAACTGAGAAGCGTCGAACTGGACGCCAATCATCGCCGAGCCCGGGTAGCGCAGCTTCGCGTCGATTACTTCCGTGATCGCGTCGATGGTAGTGGTGTCGGCGATGGCGGAACTGGTCGCGTTTGGGGTGGTTCTCACCACGCGTACCTGCCAACCACTGTTGGCCGGGGGAAGATCAACCCGATGGGACCGCTCGTACTTCGTCGAAGTTTTGCCGCTGAACGACGAAATAACCATAGGCACGTATGGGCCGCCGTCAGTAGAGAGTTCGATCCGGTACTGCACGGTATAGCCGTTGGTGTCGCCGTTCGAGGTGTTTGTCTGCGCGAGCCGAGGCACTGAAATTCGGACACGCTCTGCCGACAACTGAAGATTGGTGACAGCCCTCACCCACGGCTGGTCGTAACGGAGTTCTACGCCAACCCCGACCTCGCTTTCCACCGAGGGGAAGCCTGGGATATGCAGCTGGTCCTGACTGCCCGTCCGAACATCGAGCGTCACACCACTGAAGTTCAGTGAACCATCCGCGTTGGCCAGCGGCGTTTCACCAAGGAAGACGGAGCGCATGCCGTCCACCAAACCGACAATTTCACCCTCACTTACCAGGTCCAGAATTCGGGCGTACGCAACGCTTTGCAGGTTGTCAGGGGCCTCAACTGACGGGCGCGGCTTATCCTCGCCGCCCTTGCTGCCGGCGATAGCTAGATTGGTCATGGCTTTCCTTCAGGCGAAAAAAAGCCCGCGCGGTGGCGGGCCTGGTGGTGGGTGGGCGCTTACATCTGGTCTTCTGAGTAAATGCCGGCGCTGATCACAGCGCTGCCAACGATCATCCGGCCGTAAAGCAGCGGGACGGGGTTGCCCTGAACGCTGGTATTTACCGGCCCGTTGAAGCTGTAGCTGGGCCGGTTGTTTGGGCCGTCCTGGGTGCCGAGGCCTTTGGCTTGCGGACTCAAAAGCTGAAGAGCTCCGCCGGCGAATAGCGCGAATCCATAAGGTGCTAGACCAGGAAACCAGATACTCGCGACCAAAAGTACGGCGCCGAGAACCGTCTGCAGCAGGCCCGCACGCTTAGAGCCGGCGATTACCGGAACGATGCGAATCACGTCCCGTCCGGTCGGCTTATTCATCTCCGCCTCTCCGATATTTTCTCGACCGTTGAAAACGGCGAATCTCAGACCTTTTTCGGCGCTTCCAACCATGAACTTCTCGAAGCCAGGGAACTGCTTGAAATAGCCCATCACGTCTCGGAATCCACCACTTGTAGTCATGCGGTGTTCGCGCCCAAAAAGACGGGCCAGAGAGCCCGAGAGGAGAACGGTCTGCATTTTTTCTTCTGAGGTCGAACTGCTCATTATTTCTCCGGGCAATAAAAAACCGCCCGGAGGCGGCTTTAGGTTCGCTTAATCAAAGACACGATCTAACCGATGACTCGATAGCCTCGCGCCCCATCATCATGGACCATGCCATGCGCTGATAGAGAGCGACTTTGCTCCCTGAGGAGGACTTATTGATCTCGAGAAGCTCATCAGCCATGTTGTTGCTCGCCACCAGCAGCCTATAACCGGTTTCGGTCTCAACCATCGACGAGTCCGTCCTGGCCGCCTGCCACTTCGGGAATACGCAAAGAGCGTACGCCTTGGGGCTTTTGCTTGTACTTACCGTGATCGACGGCTTGTTTTTGGCAAGCTCGCTGGGACCGACACAGCCTGCAAGTATCAGCAAGCCAAGGGCCGCGACAAAAATACGCATATCGTCAACTCCATGTGATTTGGCCAGACGATAACATTTTGATCAGGGCTTGGCGTCCCGGTGCCGCCAGTAGCCGACCGTCACCTCGGACCAGTAGCCACCGTACACGTCGCGCTTGCTGTCGCGGTTGTAGAGGTGGTGCAGGATCGACCCGGGCGCCGGGTAGTGGTCCGGCTCAGTCTTCAGCACGCCGTCGGCCAGATAGATCGCAGCGTGGTTGGGAACCGGTGAGCGAATCTGCATCAGCACCAGGTCGCCGTGCTGCAGCGTCGATACCTTCTCGAAGCCGGCGGCCGGCAGATTCTCCAGGTACAGGTTGCCGCCCTTATCCCACCAGCCGTCTTCGCGCTCGAAGTCGCCAAGCTCGATGTCCAACTCGCGGCGGTAGAAGTCGAGGATGATGCTCAGGCAGTCGCTGACGCCGTGCGCAAAGGCCCGGCCAATCAGCGGAGCCTGGTAACCGGACGGCGCAAAACTCACCATCTCGCCGGCGCGCACCACGTCGTCGTCTCCCTTTCGCACTTCCAGGATGTGCCACGGCAGTGCCGATGCCTCGCAAGAGATGCGATCGGCCTCGCTGGGTGCTGCTGGGTAGTCCGGGTGGCTGTGCACCACTGCTAGGACCGCGCCACGGTCCTCGGCGGTGGCGTAGTCCTCCGGCGCCAGGCGGAAATGCTCGCTGGGCGTCGAGGCGGTGTTGCGGCACGGCACGTAGACTTCCTTGCGGCCCTCGCGCACCAGCAGCCCGCAGCACTCGCGGGGGTACTCCGCGAGCGCATGAGCCTCAATTGCTGCCTTGCTTGCTTTGTTCATGGGTTAAGCCCTGATCAGGCCGGCGGCCGGGAAAGATCCGTACGGCAGCGGGTTATTGGCGCCGAAGCGAAGCTTGCAGCTGGTGAGCCGCCCGCCGCACTTATCCTTGGCGGCATCGGTCACGATGATGTCGTTCTCGTCTGCCACCGGCGGCCCGTTGTAGCCGCAGTACGGCCCGCGATATCCGCCGCAGGAAAGCCACCAGCACACGTTGGCCACGATCTGGCGGCGCGGCAGCTGGACACCCTGGAAGTCCAGCGCAGAAGCCAGCTCGAACTGGACCACTTCATTGTCTTCTGAGGACTTGCGCTCCACGTACCAGATGTCCGGCGGCAGCTCCTCGTCAGGGTCCGCCTCGGGCTGGCCGTCCAGGTACTTGCCCAAGGTTCGGTGGCGAATGAGCTTCGCGCCCACCAGGTCCTCGAAATACAGCACCAAGGCAGTGATGAAGCCGCCGACGTTGCCCACGGAGAGCGTTGGCGTGGGCTGCGCGCCCTGGCCAGTCATCTCGAAGCCGCCCGCCTTGATAGGCCACGGCGAGTACTCCAGGCCTTGCCAGAAGATCGGCGACTGCTGCGGGTATCCGTGAAATCGGTAAAGCTCGGCACCCAGCAACGTGGCATCGAGCTCAAATAGCTCCACCCACGCGCCGGGCTCCAGGGTCTGGATGTCGGCCGTGATCGGCATACGGTTTCCTCGGGCAATAAAAAACCCGCTCATCGCGGGTATCGGTGTTCTGGTAACGATCAGGTAGGCGCGACTGGACGCTTGGCGCTGTCGGGAAAGTCGGGGTTATCACTAGTCCACTTGCGCAGGGACAGCCAGTACTTCTGCCACTGCTGAGCGGTGCCTGGGATATCTTCCTCGCCGTATTCTATTGCAGTCACGTTCTGTTGCGCCGTAGGCATCTCAGCGTCACGCCACGCGATCTCAGTTTGACGAAGTTTCGCAGTTAGGGTTTCGGTTGTGATTTCCCAAGTGCCATCCTCTTTGGCGGTGTAATCGATTGAGCTTGGGCGGGGGCCTGACATCTCAATCCAGCCTTCATCAGGGCCCTTATCGGTCTCATCGACTTCGCAGATGCTTTGGCCCAAAATCCCGTAATACCTCATCATTACGCAGCTCCCTTGAGTTTCCAGACTTTCAGTCTGCACTGAGCGCTAGCGATAAGTGCGCCCCCCGTTGCGCCATGCCCGCCACCGGCTTGAGCTGAAGTTGCCAGCATAACTGCGTTAATGCCAGTTTGAACTGCAATATCACCGGTTCCGAAAAACTGACTAACCCTTGTTCCGTAAGAGTTGCCAGCGCTGCCTGCGTTGTCCCCCCAACCTGGATCGGACCAAATACCGTTCCAAAGAACATCCACCCTCACAAACACATGAAAGCCCGGGAATGGGTTTGTAACGACATACCTCTGATTTGCACCAATTGCAGCTGGTGAGGCAGCAGTACCTCCGTTCGGGTAAAGAACAGTGAATCCCGCGGAAGATTCAAGCGCATCAAGACGACCCGATTGCTGTGAAACCGTGGTAGCCAGTGCCGTCACGTCTACAGATCCAGGGTTGGTCGCCTTGCCTGCGCCGACGGTGCACCAGATGACGGTTTCGGCGGATGGGCGGGTTTCTGTGCCGACCCGTGGGGCGCCATTGATGCTGTCCGTTACAGGGCCGCCAGTGTGAGAGGAATAGAGGTTGACGTTACTTGCACCTGCGACCAGCCCATTAGTTATCGCCGCATCCGCAGTAAAGCCCGCCTGTCCACCTGCCGAGGCAGCGAGCATCGTGCGGTGCTTCATGCCTTGAACCTGATCTGCGGCATGCAGCCCGGCAGTGCCGGCAGAATTCTTCCCATCACCACGAAGAAACATCGCCGCAATGGTATTGCCATCGGCGTGCTTGGCGTTGGTGTCCGGCATGCGGAACGTGGTCGAGCCATCGCCGCTGGAGTACCTGCCTCGCGATGTGTATGGAGCAGCGAGCCATGCGGCATCAGTTACAGCGCTCGCCGATACCAGTGCCCACAGATCCGGCCAGTCCGCGCGATTGAGCAACTGCCCGTCGCGAGCGATCCATCCGGCCGGCAGCGTGCTTCGTGAAACTGGCCAGGGAACGATCGAGCCAACTGGCAGAGCTGCACCACCAGCCTCCTTGTACACCCCGCCGGCGGTTAGGAACTTATCCTGGTCGCCAGCTGCGCCGGCCGGCGCAAGACCTGCTACCCCTGGCGCAGCAGCGGTAGCACCAGCCATCACAGGGATTCCGTTGGAACTTCCCGTGCCGCCCTGTGCTTTGCTGAGCGGAGTTGTGAGACCGCCAAGTGAGGTGATATCACTATTGGCTCCGTTATTGGCCTTGCTCGAGGCCAAGTCGGTGATCTGCTTTTGCAGCTTCCCGAAGGCAGCAAGGACCGTGTCTGTTGCCGCGATCACCGCTGGATTCGTCGTTACCAGACCGGTGAGTACGCTGCCGAGCGTGCGTGCCAAGGTCCAATACTTGTTGACCGCGCCCTCCGGCACCGCGTCAGTAGAGCCGGGCGAGGCCGTGAGCAAAATATACTGTGTGCCGCTCCAGCGGTATTGGCTGTTGGTGTCTTTGGTGATGTAGATCTTGCCGGTCTCGCCAGTCGCGGGAAGCGTGGCGAAGCTGTCGAACTCAAGCACATCGTCGACGTAGCTCGGCAACTGGCTGGCAGGTACCGTGCCGTTTCCGTCCAGGCCCGCGACACCATTCGGCTGGCCTTTCTGTGTTCCAGGTATAGCGGCATCGGCAGCAGCTTGCGCGCCATCGGCCGCCGATTGAGCTGCCGCGGCGCGCTGATCGAGTTCGGCGAAGTTTGCGTTGATGACTTGGCCACCTGAACGCAGATCCTGGCCATTCCCATCGTTCGGCGCGGAGCCGATGTTGAGAGGAACAATACTCATGGGTGAAATGCCTGTTCGAAGGTTGCTGTCAGTGAAAAAATATCAGCGCCCAGTGGTGAGGCCTGGTAGCTGTCGCAGCGGAAAAGCGCCTGGGTGCCCAACGGTGGTGTCCAGTAGAAAGGGTCGACACCGGCCCTGGCATCCAGAAAGTCTTTGATGAGCATGATCTTTGCTCTGGCGCCAACGAACGTTAACGGCCAGGACTCCGATCGATTGTTTATGCCGTCCTTGGCCCTCTGCTCGTAGCCATCCCCGAACTTTGCCGACTTGTTTCGAAAGCTTGTCGTGCCAACCGGCTCGACTTTCGGGCACCACGTAAAAACCTCAATGGCCATATTTCATCACTCGGCAAAAAAAGAACCCCGCCGAAGCGGGGTCTGATCAGCGACCGTTGATGGCCGCCCAAATTTGACCGCCCGGCTTCAGATCTCGGGCGATCTGTTCTTGGGCTCCCTGTTTTGCCGCCTTCGCATAGGCTTGTGCTACAGCCTGGCCCTGGGCGTCATCCGGCGATCCGCTGCCGGTGTCCGGCACTACGATCGTTTGCTGAATGGATATCGCGCCGCCAGACGCCGGAGATGAAGAAGAACCGCCACCAAGACCGACATAGCCGCCGTCTGCATATCCGCGCTTGTTGAGCCGCTCCAGGTATTCGCGCATACCAGGCTGCTGAACCACTTCCTTGCGGAGAACGAATTCATCACCGTGCACCACGCCCTTAGGCTCATGCTTGCCTCCAGGCCCAGTCCATCCTCCATCGGAGAACGCCGGCCATTTAACCGAGCCCGCGCTGGCGTCAAACTGGCTACCGAAATTGGCTGCCCCTTGCGCCGCCCCGCCCGCTGTTGCGGCACCAGTGGCCCCCCCTGCACCGCCAAAATAGGCGCCTATGGCAGAACTGGCCGCCCCGAAAAGGGCGCTCAGAGCCGACGACGCAGCCTGCCTGGCGGCAATTTTCGCCATATCAGCCAAAATCGACTTGGCCAGATCCGAGAAGGAGAGCTTGCCCGTCAACGCGAACTGCGCGATCGCATCTTCCATGGAGCTAAATGCATTACTGAACAGGTTGTGGCTTTGCTCGGCAGCGTTGCGCGCACTCTCCAGGTAGTCCTCGTAAGCCGACTGAGCCCCCAATGTCCAATCGCCCTGGGCTTTGTCCAGATCCTGGTAATACTTGGTCTGCATCGCCATGCGCTGATCAAGCGCAGACCGCAGGGCCGTGGTTTCCTTGGCGTAGAGATCGTCGCTGATCTCGCCCTTGTTGTGCTGAGCCTCGAGTCTATCCAGTTGGGACTGGTAGGACTGCTGAATGCTCAGCTGCTCCTGCAGGCGCTGCTTTTGCTGCTGGCCCATGCCGGCGCCTGCCAGGGTGTTGTCGATACCAACCTGGGCGCTTGATAGCTGGCTTTTCAGGTTCTCCTCGAAGGCTTGAAGTTTCTGTGCCTCCTCGTAGCTCCTTTTCCGTGCGGCCACTTCCTGCTCGAGCGCAACGTTGCGCTTGAGTTGTGCCGTGATCAGCGCTTCATTTGCGAGCAGCGACTTCTGATCGGCCGTCTGGATATCCTTCGTCTTGATATCGGCGATCTGCTGTTCAAACTTCGCCAGGGCTTGCGCCTGGACACCGAGCGTTGCGTACTTCCCGGTTTGCTCATCAATCGAACCGGACTGAACCTGAAGCGCCGCGTTTTGCTGACGAAGCGAGTCGAGCATCTTCATGCCCGCGTCTTCGCGGTATTGCGGTGTTTTTGCGGCCTTTGGGTCTTTGTACTTGTCGTTGATATTGGCGATGTCTTTCGCCTGCTGATCGGGAGAGATCAACAGTGACTTATCGCCAGAGGCTTTAGCCTGGATGATTCGACGCTCGACCAGTAGTCGATATTCGCCTAACTCCCGGGCGCGCTTGTCGGCGTTGGTTTCCGTTTCCTTTCTCAGTTTGTCCAGGGCAACCTGATCTGAAAGAGCCTGCTGCTGTTGCTGCTGCTGGAAACCCTTCGAAGCTGCCCGCCGGTCTTCCTCCGCCTTGAGCACAAGTTTTTGGGTGCGCTCAGCTTCCAGGGCCTGGGTTCGATAGCTATCGTCGGGTGCCAGATTCCCAAAGCCGTCAGCCTTATTCAGCTTTCGCGCTTCAGCGATGCTGTTTAGCTGCTTGTCCAACGCCTCGATCTGCTGATCGAGAGTGTCCTCACGGCCGATGTTTAGCGCGGCGTCCCATGCCCCCTTGGCGGCGCTCTTGACAGCGTTCCAGCTGACTTCGAGATAGCCGAGGTTCTTTTTCACTGAGTCGGATGTGCGGTTGAGACCCTTCTCATAGGTGTCGTTTGCCAGCGCCGCCGCGTCCTGGGTTTTTCCCTGCTCTTGGAGCGCCTTGATCTGCTCGTAGGTCGTAGCCGTCAGGAAGTTCATCGACTCGTTGAGCTTCAGAATTTCCGCAGTCGGGTCCTTCGCGATTTTCTCGAAGTTCTTGACCGTTTCCTCTGCCGCCTGCCCAGTCGCCGACTCGAAACGGATTGCAGCGTCAGCAATGCCCTGGAACGCCTGCACCGGAATGCGCGTCGAGCCGGCCAACTGCGCCAATACAGCCGAGGCTTTCCCGACGGTGCCGTTGGACTGCGCAATCTGCTGGGCCAACGCTGAAAGCTGACCCGAAGTAGTGCCGGCGGTATTGCCCGTCATCGCCAGGGAGGTGTTGTAAGCGGTGGCCTCGTCACTGCCCTGCTTGTACGCCAAGGCCAGAACCGCGGCCGCAGCGGCGGCAACGGTGAATGGGTTTACCAGGCCGAGTACGTAGCCCCCGAGAGCCTTTGCCGCTGGAACGACACCACCGAACATATCCTTGAGTTGGCCGCCCTGCTGCAAGAACACCGTCATCGGGTTCTGGCCGGCCTGAAGTGAAACGGCGATGTCCGTGAACTGGGCAGGCACGCCGCGCAAGTTCGCCGCGTACTGCTTGGCAGTTTGGCCGTTCTTGAGCATTACCTTGTCGGTTTGCTCAATCGAGGCGCGCTGCTCGTCGATCTTTTTCTTGTAAAGGTCGAACTCGGCGGTGGGCAGTCGCCCTGCCTTGCGGTGGGCCTGGAGCTGCTCCTCCATCTTGTCGAGGCGACTGTATGCCGCCACGACTGGATCAATGCGGCCTACGAGCTTATCCAGCTCCTTCGCCTGGTAAGCGGCCTCTTTGGTGGTGGACTTGAGCTTGCGCTCTGCCCGATCCATGCCTTTTTCGAAGCCGCCGGTGTTGGCCACCAGATCGACCGTCAGCTGGCCAAGTGAATCAACAGCCATAAATCACCTCTTGACCGACTGCAGCAAACTGAACAGGTCATATGCGGATGTCTCAACTTCCTCAGCCGCTGCGCCGCGCACGGGCAGAAAATCGTCGAAAGTCGCCTTGCCGCCGTGCACGTTGTTCAAAATGGTGGCGAGCAGGGCGAAACCCCGCTCGATTTTCAGGCCCAAGTTCAGCGTTCCGTTTTGCTCAACGTAAGCCATCCACGAAAGCGCCTCGGTATAACTGAGGCTGGCCTTTGCTTCGGCTACGGATCGCCCGCCGATGCCGTTGAGCACCAGCTCATGCCAGAACTCATCGGCGGGCCCTATTTTTTTTCTTCAGCCCCTTCGCCGACACCGTTCGCCTCGTTGAGCGCGGCCAGCAGTGCCAGGGTCAACTGTGCGCACAGGGGGCCGTTGCCGGTGTCATTGGTACCAAGCACATCGGCAACCGAGAACACCGGTGAGCCGTCTTTCTTGAGGATGTTGTTTGCAATGCGCTCGGCGAACACATCACCACTGGCTTCTTTCGAATCCCAGCGCTGAGTCAACTCGGTGAACGACTCCTGGCGCACGTAGATGGTGGCCGCCTGGGTCTTCCCGCCGGAAAACCACTTGATGTCTTTTTTCACAGCCGTTCCGGCGAATGCGCCGGCGGCGGCCAGGGCTTTGATGCTGAGATCCATGGTTATTCCTTAAGGAGCGATGACTTTAGGGACGAATACCGGATCACCCGATACCTGGATGCCGACGGTGGACTTCACAACGTCATTCAGCGCGAAGCTGAACGGGAAGCTGTTCATGTAGCCCTCGAAGGTGATCCAGGTGCGGGTGTTCGGCAGGTCGAAATCGACTTCAGAGCCGACAACAGCAGTCGCGGCCGCGCCGGTTCCGCCGCCACCGCCTGTGAGCGCGATGCTCGGGGCCGAGGTGTAACCGGAGCCCGCATTGGTGATGGTGAAGCCGGTCACCGAGCCAGCCGAAACGATAGCCGTGGCAGTCGCGCCGGTACCGCCGCCGCCGGTCAATGCAACAGCCGGGGCTGAGGTGTAGCCAGTGCCGCCACTGGTGAGGCTGATGGCAGAAAGAGAGCCTTCCTGCGTGACAGTCGGCGGGATGCCTTCCAGGTCGCCTTGGGCGTTCACCACGCGGCCGTCAGACCAGCCGATCGCCCAAAGCAGTTTGGTGCCGGCGGTTTTGAGTTGATGCAGGCGTACGTGCGCGGGTTTTTGCGGATCGATGTTCAGACCGAACGACGCCGAGCCAGGCTCTGCGAGACCGGCCTCGTATTCGCGCGCGCTGGAGTTCATGCAGGTCGTTTCGATCTGCGCGATGCTGGTATCAATCCCGTCCAGGGAGGTGAAGCAGCCCACCACCAAAATCGCTTTGGTGAGGGGGTCGATGGCATAGAGGTCCGTGCCTTGGGTTTTAATCGTCAATTTGTACTCCCCGATTTTCCTGGAAAATCACTTTTGAGCGGGCATAAAAAAACCCGCCGGAGCGGGTCGTTCTTTTCTGGTTTACGGCTACAAACTCACCAACCAGGCAACGTCGAAGCCTTTGCGGTAGCTGTGTGTGTCCTTATCCTTGTCGTCGATCCCGAAACCGGTGACATACGCGTGCTGGGCAATCACCCGACGCAGCGCCATCACTACGGCCTCAGCGGAAGAAGCGGTTTCTGC
Organism: Pseudomonas sp. G11; assembly: GCF_029457515.1. Classification (NCBI taxonomy): domain Bacteria; kingdom Pseudomonadati; phylum Pseudomonadota; class Gammaproteobacteria; order Pseudomonadales; family Pseudomonadaceae; genus Pseudomonas; species Pseudomonas sp. G11. The sequence continues at coordinate 630,361 of NZ_CP120377.1, read as the reverse complement.
GTACACGTCGACCTGAAGGCCGTAGCGGTCCGTGCTTGGTACGCAGTTGAGGAAGTTGATCGGCGATCCGCTGATGACCTGCCAGACGGCATAGGGCCGCTCTACCCCCTCAGGGGCCTCGCCATGCGGGTAAAGGCGCGTCGGGCCGGTACCTAGCAGCGCAGTGACGGCCTGGCTCGCGCAGCACACCTGAAAAATAGGCGCGGTCATTCATTCACCCCCAGCTTGATCAGCTGATACTTCGCCGAACTGAGGAATTCCTGGAACAGCTGCTCACGGTTGTTGGCAAGGGCCGGCCGAAGGAATGGTTTTGCCCGGTTCTTTTCGGTCCCGAGCTCCACCCACCACCAGTAGAACGTGTTGCCGCCCTTCTGTCCGCGCTTGCGCATTCGCACGCCGACCGAGATCACTACCGCGCCGAGCTCTTCGCCCAGGGCTTTACGCTCCACCATTGCCAGGTTGGCCGGGATGAAGTTGGCGGTTTCCGGGTCATCAATGCGCGATGCACGGTCCTTCGCGTCGATCAGCACGATGTCCATTGCGTCCTTGGCCGCCGGCATGACGACCTTGCGGCGCATCTCCTCGGTCAGCCCCTTAAACCTGGCTGACAGCGCGTCTGCGCCGGTGAGGTTGTACGAGACCCAGTCAGCCATCGTTCACCCCCGTTTTTGCAAGGATCGTCAAATAATCCAGGCCCGACACGCGATCGGGCAAAGGCTCGCCCTCGAGGTTGTAGATCTTGCCGCGGTGAAGAATTCGCATGGTCGGCAAAATCCCGGACCAGTGACGTATCACGAATCTCACTGTGGCCTGTGACTGTGCGGCCTGAGCCGCAAATAGGTCCTTGGAGCTTAACGGCTCATACGCGGCCGGCACCTTGTCACGAATGCTTTGCCAGGTTGGGACCATTTCACCGTTCTCGGGGTTCTGGACCATGGCCTTTGCCTGAAACTCTATGCGGTGCCGCAAGCGCCCGGCGCGCATCACACACCCATCCTGATGCGATATGGCATCAGCAGTGATTTACTCGCGAGGGGAAGCTCCACAGCAGTGCTGCCAACCACCACCTCTTCACGATTGGCGAACAGGTGCCCCAGCTTGATCAAGCAGGCCGCCTCGATCGCCTTGTTGATCACGATCCCGAAGTCGTCCATGTCGATGGCCTCGAAAGCGTCGGACAACGCTTGGCGAGCACGCTCACGAAGCCGGCAACGGTCATCAGCATTAACCGGATCATCTGCCACCACCAAAGCCGCCCTATAAACAGTGCGGGCCGCCTGGGTTCGAGCGATTACAGTCGATTTGGCAAGATCAACAGCAGCCTGATCGGCAAAGAACCGGCGCTGCAGGAACTGCTGGGCAGCCTCTTCAGCGCCATCCAGCTGCGACTGCACCAGGACCTGGTCTTCAGGCTCTGCGAGCAGATGCTTCATGGCCAGTTCGATGTCGATCACACTCATGTTCAGTCGGCCTTTTTCTTGGCTGCGGGTTTTGGCGCAGCTTTATTCGAAGGGGTTGGGGCCTGCTTGTTTTCAGGCTTCTCGGCGCTTTTCATTTCGTAGTCCTCAATCAGACCGCTGCGCAAAAGCTCTCGAGCGCGGAACTCATCAACTTCGATGGTCGTGTTTTTCTTCACATAACCCTCGATTCCGCGAAAGCTCTTGCGGGTTGTGACTTTGATATCTGCCATGTGCAAACACGCCCGGTTACCCGGGCGCGCTCCTTGAGACGGCGAGCCCAGGCCTTATGGCGCTGCGAATTCGCCGTGTACGAATGACTCGGGGCGGTACACAGCCAGTGCCAGACGCTCCTCGGCACGGATAGTGACCATGTTGGTGCGGAAGTTGTCGCCATCTTCGGTGGAAACCTCGACAGCGGCGTCCTCGCGGTCGAACACCTGAGCCGCGATGTTCATCGCGCCAACCAGGAATTCACCTTCAGGCACCGCGTTGCTATCGACTACCGGGAGCTTCCACAAGCGCTGAGCGCCGCCTTCCTGGACGTTGACCCAGATGTACGAACCGGTGCTGTCCTTGGTCAGTTCGATGTCTGCCCAGTCCACAGGGTTGAGCGCGATAGCCGATGCGCGATACTCAGCGACGCGCACCTGCAGGATTGCGCGGCGCAGCGTGTCGATCTTGGTGTCGCCCGCCTTGCGCAGCGCGTTGTTGAAGTCGGTCGCTTGAGGAATCAGGCCCAACAGGTTCTGACCGGTACCGTCACCAGCGATCAGCTGCTCTTCTTCCTTATACTTCAGGCCGTAAATGGCGCGGCCATTGATATAGCTCTGCAGCAGGGGGATATCCGACAGAACCTGCTTCGAGGCGCGGAACCAGTGAGCGATCGTCTTCACGGTGGTGGTGACCAAACCGAAGGACAGATCGGATTGCGCCTTGGCTGCGCCCTCGCCTGCTTGCGGCGCGGCCATGTTTTGGAAGCCCGTCTCTTGCACGAACTCGACCGCGTTGGATCCGGTGCGGCCTGGCATGATCAGGTCGCGAATCGTGAACTGACGCTCCGGGTCAGTAATGATGCCTGGTACACGCGTTGGCTGGATGCCTACACCCACACCGCCGGTGCCGGACGTGGAACTGGTGATGTTGGTCACCGCCTTCAGGCGAAGACGTGCGCGGCCGTGGTCATTTTTAACCAGGTTCTGGAAACCATCCGACTCGGCCAACTGCTCACCGAAGGACTTTTCGTCCGTTGGGTCATTGGCAGAGAACCGGCGAGCCATCTTCTGCTCCAGGTCCTGCAAACGGTCCTGCAAGCCCAGGCCGCCCTTGACCAGACCATCCAAAACGGTCTTGGTGTCGGCAAGGATGGTGCCGTGCTCTTTGATTTCCTGGCTTGCCTTCTCGGCAAAAGCCTTGATTTCCTTGTCGCGCTGATCCAGCAGGTCAGTGACCGCTTTCAGTTGGACCTGATCGCCAGCGTGTTCTTTACGCTGAATCTGGCGGTTTTCGGCGCGAGCCTCGTTGCTCATGGCGTTATGCATGGTGAATCCTCAAAACGATGGGAGAGTCAGTGCCGGGCGAGATTTGATCGCCTCGACGAGTTCAGCTTCAGCCAGGTCGCCCGCGGACTCGCTCCGGAGCAGGTGTTGCAGGCCGCGGTTGGCAATCACCGCGGACTGTGTCTTCGAGAAGCCTGCCTCGCGCAGGAGCAGCTCAAATTCGGGAAGCGATGGCAGGCCGCCGTGGGCCAGCTTCGACTTGATGGTGTCGGTGCGCGCCTCGTCGTTGGCCGGCACGGTCACAATGGAAATTTCCACCAGGTCCAGCTTGGTCAGCGTGCGGATTCGGGTCTTCTCGTCGAAGGTCGATTCCCGCACGTAGTAGCCGATCGAAAGCCCTGTGATCGACCGCGACTTCATGCCGCGCATGGCGATACGGGCATACGGCGCATCGGCAAGCCATAGCTCGCCATCGCCGAACAAGCCCTTGGCATCCTCTTTCAAGGTGTCCATGGACCAGGATCCGATTGGTTCGCCAGTGCGGTGCTGCCAGAGGACCGGCAGAGCCCGACTTTTTGACTTAAGGTCAGCGATTGACTCAAGAAATGCGCCGGGTGCGACGACCTCGTTGTAGCTGTCGACGACGCCGAACACCGATCCATAGCCAGAAAAAAGGCCGTCATCGCTGACAGCCTTCACGTCGTAGTCAAAAGAGCGGTACTTCACCGCCAGGGACTGGTCTTTCCGTTTCATTCCTGGTTCCCCTTGGGTTTTTCGTTGAGCCAGTCCAGCAGCGCGGATCGGGCTTGCTGGGCATCACCAGCACCTTCCCCTAGCTTGTCGATCGGCAGCATGTTGGATTGAACGGTGAGCTTCGCGGCGTTACCGCCCATAGGAGCAAGGTTCTCCTTGATCCGGCAGTCGTCGCGGGTATAGATGCCGTTTTGCGTCATGGAGCTGTAGAACGCAGCACGGGCAGCGCTGTCGGCCCGGAGCAAGCCCTCTGGATTGAACTTGGCGTAAAAGCGCCGGCGCTCATCCGGCCGAAGTAGGCGCCGGTTAATGCTTTGCTCGATCCGCTTCATCCAAGGCAGCAGGGTAAAACTCAGGAAGCCGATCATTTGCTGCTCCATCCCCGTTCCCCAGCTGGTGCTGTTGGACGTGTGCCCCACCATCCAAGGCGGAACGCGGAACCACCGACAGATCTCTTCGACGTTGAAGGCCCGGGTTTGCAGCATTTGCGCATCCTCAGGCGTCATGGACACCTGCTGATACTTCATGCCCGCTTCCAGCACCATCGTCTTGCCGGAGTTAACGGCGCCGGCGAATTTTGCGGCCATGTCCTCGCGAATATCGTTGCGCTGCTCAGGCTTCAAGATCTGGTCAGTGGACAAGACCCCTCCCAGCTTCATGCCGTTGGCAAACATCTTGCTCGCCGACTCATCGGCAGCCATGGCAGCGCCAAACACGTTACGACCCATTGCCAGCGGACTCAGCCCGCTCATTGGGTCGGTGCCGAACCCGCGGGTATGCATCATCTGTTCATCCAGCAGCGTATGGGACTTGCCGTCGCTATCTGTGAATCGGTACTCAATCGCGCCGTTGCTGTTCCGCCGCGGCGGCGATACAGCCTGGGGTAGCAGGAACTCCAGGGAAGAAAGCTCACCGCCTACCAGGTGCGGCTCGTTAAAGCTGTTGCCGGCCAAAAGCAGGCTGGCCACCACGCATTCCCAGAACTCGACGGGCGTTTGATCGGCATTCGGCTGGATGCTGATTACGCGGTGCACAGGGTGCGATGAGGCCACAACCGGGACGCCATCTTTGTCCTCGTAAAGCGCAATTGGCAGGGTGGCCAAGGTTTCAGCGATCAGGCGCACGCACGCCCAGACTGTGGACAGCTGAAGTGCCGTTTGCTGGCTTACTGTCTTGCCCGATGCAGAGTCGGTACCGTAGTAACCGTTCCAGAAGGACGCATCGCCCAGGCCAATACGCCTTCCAACCCAGCCGGCGAGTGAGGACTTCACGAATCCAGGCTCGGCAGACTTGAAAAGGGCCTGGCGCAGGACTGATTTGATAGGTTTATTCACCAGTCAGCCCCTTGCGGATGAATCCGGCAGCGGCCAAGAATCCAGAGCCAGCAGCGATAAGCGACCATCCGAGCCCGGCGAGCACAAAAACACCCGCCACCAGCAGGCCAAGCGCGACGATGGCGACCACTAAAAAAAGGATCAGGCCGTTATCCATGGTTCGTTTATCCAATGATGATCGGGTTTGAGAAAAAGTCGGACAGGTCCTGGCTCTGCACATCGGCGCCTGAAACCCCTATCGCCATCAACAGCGCAGCGAGGTCGTCGATTTTGTCGGCGGAGCGCTTCTTGTCTGGTGCCATATTCATGTTGTCGTCGCGCCGGGCGATCAGGTTGGAAGCGCACCAGTTGAGGATCATGTCCCCACCGTGGGCCAGGTTCCCGGCGATGTATGCGCGCTCCAGCGCCTGCATGGCCGGGTGATACGACTTGGGCCCCTGGATGAACTCAATCATCGGCAGCTCAGCGGCCACCAGCCGGTTAACCAGGTCGCTTGCGTTCCACTTGTCGTAGGCAATTGCCTGGACATTGAAACGGGCGCAAACCTCTTTAACGTCGGCCTCGATCACGGCGTAGTCCGTGACGTCACCCTCGGTCTGTTTAAGCAGGCCAGATTCGACCCACGACGCGTATGGGACGGTACCGCGCTCGGTACGGAAAGCGACCGCGCTTTCCGGGGCCCACCGCCAACCGTAGGTGTAGAGCACGCCATCCACATTCCAAACCAGGCGGAACGATGTAAGGTCGGTAGTCGATGCCAGATCGAGGCCACCCCAGCATGGGTACGCCGATAGCCAATCAAGATCGACCTGTCCATCGCAGCGCTGCCACTTGTTGAGGTCGACCCAGCCGTCGGCTGTAGATGCCGGACGGTTCAGTCGCTTAATTCGAAACTCTGCCATTTTCGATGGCATTTGCTTGGCTTCTACCGACTCCTTGCGGATGGCCGCCATCAAGTGCGGGTTCACATCCATCAAAGGGTTGGCTTTGATCCAGCAGGTCTCGTCGAACTCCTGGTCAGCCTTTATGCCGAGCGACTTGTCTTCGTCATCAACGGCGTAGAACACCACCAGGAAGTGATCGGCTGTGTGCCCGAACAGGCCAGACAGCAGTTTCTTGGCGAACATCCTGATTTCAGCCCAGGGCCCCGGGTTCGTGTATCCCTCGGTAGTCGTGTACAGCCAGAGCGGGTTTCCGCGCGCGCCGGCGGCAGAAGTCAAAACGTTGAGCAGATCCGCAGTTTTATGCGCGTGGATCTCGTCAAGGCCAACATGTGACGGGTTCAGGCCGTCCTGTGTGGAAGCCTTTGCATGAATCGGCTTAAAACTCGCCCCTGTCTCCACGCGTGTGATGGACTTGGCCCAGACTTCCAGGCCGAAGTACTCGCGCAGATCGGCATTCTTTTCAACCATGCGCTTTGCAGCGTTGAAGATGATTGCGGCCTGGCCGAAGGTCGTGGCCGCGCTGACAATCTGGGCGCCCTCTTCCGGCTCGCAGCATTCGCAATACAGGAGAATGGCCGACGACAACGTGCTCTTGGCATTCTTCCGCGCCACGGCAAAGAGCGCAGAGGTGAATCGCCGGGGATGGAACATCCCATCATCACCCCAGCCCTCGGTATATACCGCCTGGCGTTTGCGAAACCCGAACAGCTGCACCACAAAGAAGATGTGCGAAGGGTGCATGACGATAGTGGGTTTTTCCCACTTGCCTTCGACGTGGTGCAGCTTCTCGATGAAGTCGCATGGGTCGTTCGCGTGCCATGGGTCAAAGAGAAACGGGCAGTCCTTCTTTTTTGCCCGCTTCAGGTCATCAAGAAATCGCTTCGATGCTTCGCGGATCAGGCGTCCGTGCTTCTTCCTTTTTTTGTCAGCTACCGCAGCCTTGGCGTAGTCGGTCGCGATCTTGACGAAATCACGCATTCCCACTCCAGACTGGACAGCCAGATCATTCGATTATTTGGCACCCTGCTTGCGGCCGTTTCCGGCGAATGCGTTGCCCTTCGGTTTTTCGGAACCAGAGGACACCTTCCGGCGACTGGCCGGAGTCATGCCGAACTCTGAAAACAATGCTTTGAGCGCGGTAGTTTCCGCAGCGGTTGACTCCATGTCGGCCTTGGCTTTTTTCCGGAAGCATTGCCAGGCGAAGCAAAGTTGCTCGAGCGAATATAGGTCTACGACTTGCAGCACCCTTGCGCTGACAAGCTGGCGACCAAGTGATCGCCACATTTCCGAGCCGTCGACATTCAGATGCTGAGGTGGATCTGGGAAGTCGGCGACCAGGTCGAACTCTGGCGCGTCAGCTTCCTCGCGATCCGGGCGAGTTGTACCGGCCAGAACCTTGAGGTGCGGGGCCGTTGGCTTCCGTCCTCGGGTCATTTGTGGTCCTTCAATTTTGAAAAGCTAATTTTGACGGTGCGAAAAAACGGCTCGGGCGCGGTCTAGAAGCGAAAAGCCCCAGACTATTGACCCACCCCTACCCATTGAGTCTGCCTATTTGCACCATTTCGGTGCATTCTGATGAGATTTCCTCTCATTTGCACCATTTGGTCAAGGCCATGGGTGATGCCCAAGCAGCCGATCAGGCCCGCCTGGCGTTGCCGAAACCACCGTCTTCCTTGGCTGTCTTGGCTGAGTGGCAGGGGTGACACAGGCCTTGCCAGTTGGTCCGATCCCAGAACAGCACCATGTCGCCGCGGTGCGGAACGATGTGGTCAACGTCAGTTGCAACCGTCACGCGCTCCTGCTGCTCGCAGTGCACACACAGCGGATGCTTGGCCAGGTATCCCTTGCTCGACTGCTGCCAGCGATAGGTGTAGCCGCGCTCGTTGCTGCTTCCCCGCTGTTGCTCGGGCGTCGTGTGCTTGGGCGTGGATGGGGAGACCGGCTTGTGTCGCTGTGGCCTGACCGGCATATCGCTTACTCGGTGGTTGGCTCGCTCTTGGCGGGCTGGTTGGTGGGTGACTCAGCAGGCGGTGTGGCGGGCACCAGGCCGGCACGCTCTCCTGCGATCCTCAGCCACTTCACTGCCCTGGCTCGACGGGCTGCACATCCTGAGCAGGCCATCACTCGAGCTCGATCGTGAGGCCATGGCGCACGATCCAATCGATGAAGCCTGGCGCGATTTCGTCTTGCCCGGTGAACCAGTACCACACCACCGCGCAGTTGAGCAGTGGCATCACCCACCAGCTGAACGTGGTCTTCAGCTTGAATTCAATACTGGCCATCACTCCACCTTCTCGACCGTTACCACGCCAGTAAGGCGACGGGTGTAGACCTCATCAGTGCCTGGGCGCTTCAGCCGCAACGGAAGCGGGCAATAGATAGCGATGCCCTTGTCTGTGTCGCACCACTTCACATGCGACACCTCATGGCCGTTTACGTACACACGCCGGCGGCCACGCCCATCGTTGTAGTGGTGGAAGCTGTCTGTCCGCAACATCGCGCGATCCTTGTTGGGCGCCACGATTTGGCGCATTCGAAAACGTGGCGCGGATCACTGCTTCCGGCGCTCTATCCCTTCCGGCGCCTTCGGGCAGCTCATGCAGTGCTCGCAGTTCAGCGTCCGGCACAGCCAGGCCTTGACCTGTTGCCAGTACGTGACCATGAAGATGTGTCGGGCGCCAGCCAGAGCCAGGGCTACATGCAGCGTCAGGCCTGCGGTGGTCGGGCCAAAGAAGATGTTCTGACTACGCACCGACACAACGAAACCCGTGATGGCGATCGTGGTGTAGATCAGCTTCCCAAGGATGCCGTCTCTCACCTTCCCGCTCAGTACGCACCAGGTCGCCCACAGCGCAATAAGGCCGCAGGCGATTGAGTTGATAAGTTCAAGGTTCATGGTGGATTGCCTCCCCCGAACCGCTGGCGAATAAGCGCCCAAAGGTCAGCGGCTTTGATGGCTCGATTGATTGCTGCCAGGAGTGAGCCGCCGAATGTGCCGAGGAGAAAACCAATCCCGGCGACAATCTTCGGCTCTGTGACATTCAGGTAGGCGCTGACCATGCTCGTCAGGTACAGCGAGCAGGCAACACCGGTGATCAAGAACACCATCCAGGCGCGCCAGTCGGACAAGTCATCCTTGTGCCACCAGCTCGCAACAACGGCCCCAATCAGGCCCGCAATCAACAATTCGAACCTGTCGATCTTGTCGAGCAGGCGCTGCAAATACTCCATGCGCTCGACTCCGTGGGGCATGTTTTAAGAGAATGGTTGTCGCGAATTACTTGGGCGCCTGGGTGATCTTCACCAGGCCATCAGGCAGGATTTCCATGTGGGATGCCTTCACGATGATGTCGGGCTTTAACTCGCCCGCCACGCCAATGCCGATTCCGAACCCAGCAGCATACGGCTGGCCTGTCGGAGACAGCTCAACCCGGACCGACCCCTCACTCGCGACCTTGGCTTTGGCTATCGACGCCTCCTTCACCAGGTCATCGCGAAAATACACCTTGCCGTCGGCGACAACGAAAGGGCTTGGAACTTCAAGACTTCCAAGTCGAACGCGAATCTGGCCGTTATGGAAGATGCTGAAACCACCACCAACCAAGCCATTCATCTGAGCGGACACCGAAGCCTTTTCGATACGATCCGCGACCTCTTCGCAAGTCTCGAAGCGCTCATAGGTCAGCGTTGTACGAACATCCGAGCCGTCACGATCAGACGAGATATCCTCGGTTGTGATATCAGCATTAGCGCGGCACTCGGCCGGGATCTTATCCAGCTCCGCACCGATGAAGGCGTGGTACTCAACGGCATTGGACGGAAGGTCGTAATCCGACCAAGAGCCCGCAGTCACACTGATAAGCCGAGGCTCGGCGCTGGTAGATGCGTCAGAGCTATGAATCTCGAACTCGCCGGTGACCTCGTTGAATTTCCAGCCGGAAACGCCCGGCACGTAGTTGCTGGATTGGATAGAACCGGACATTTGCTGTGCCTCATAACGAGAAAGGCCCCAGCGAATGCTGAGGCCCTGAATAGGCGCGGATGGACAGGATTCGGACCTGCGGCGCCCTTGGTATTGATCCGTGGCGATCACCTCAAGCAACTAGCCATGAAGCCGGCGTTACCCGGTATTTCAACCTTTGGCCACTCAGTCACCATCCGCATAACGTGCGTGTCTTCCCACGCTGCCCGCCACCACCGCCCCTCTTGCACAATGAGGTCTGAGGCTCGGTGGCTGCCGGTGTTCTTTCGTAACGCGTGACTACCGGCCATACCGCGTCCAGGCCCTGCCCGAAGGCCCACCCTAGCTATGGCTACCCACAACAAAAACCAAAAAGCCCAGCGGGTTAGGCTGGGCTCTAGATGTGGTGTCGCGCTTGAAAAGCTGAACACGGTGCCATGAAAACAGGTGTTTATCCGCGTGGAAAGGTATTTCTACGCAGCTTCGCGAAACACCTCGATGGCGCAGTCAACCCAGGCTACGCCTGCCTTGATCAGCTCCCGCGCCTTGGCCTCGCCCATGTCGTTGTCTCGGGCGATCCGCAGCGCCGGCCATTTCGCGCCGAAGTACAGCCAGATGAAATTACCCATCTGAGCGTCCCGCGCGGCGAGTTTGGCCACCGCGCGATCCACCACCAGGGCGACGTCATCTGTGACGCAGTAATTCTTGATGCCTCCCTCTGTGACGTTGTTGTCGCGGATCAGGGCATACAGAGGCGAAACGTACCGAGGCACTCCCATCCCGTCCATCCGCCACCAGCCCCATTGCTCCAGCAGGTATTCCGTGTCGCCCAGAGGCTTGTTGGTGTAGGTGCGCTTTTTCATGCTGCTTTCCTCGGGGTTGGTTCATCCATGCCAAACAGCTCACGGAGCAGCTTGTCAGCCTTTTTGTTCTTGGCGTTGCCCTCGGAGATCCAAAGGCGCGCGAACGCTTCGAAGCCGTGGGCAGATCGGGACGCGTGCCAGTCGGCGACGATATCCATGAATGCAGCCGAGCCGATTCGGCCATCGGTCTTTTCCAGCAGCAGGCGGTTACCTTGCTTCAGGAACTTGCACTCGATCTGGGTCAAGCTCTTGCGCGGCAATGCCGCCGTTACGTTACTCATAGCGTGGCACTCCGGACCTGTAGATATTCATTTGGCTTCATGTCATTGCGGGCCTGGGCGGAGATAGCGTGACGCCAGGCCCGATACGCCTCCTCCGGCGAATCGCCAACACCTGCCCACGGATGCTCCTTGGCAAAACACCAGAAGGTGCCACTGCGCCCGGTTATCCTTGCTTTCGGCAGGCGACCGGTGAACCCGATCTTGTGCCGTGCCAGCCAGCCCTCGACCGCCGGCCAGATGATCTCTTGCTCAGGCTTGGAGAAGTCGCCCTTCCCTCCGTTGCTGTAGACCTCAGCCAGGCCGTAGTCCTGATTTGCCACCCACAGGACAAAGCCGCTTGGCGTGTGGATCATCTTGTAGCCCTTCATCGTCCAACCCCAGTCTTCGGGGAAATCCCGGATTGAGGCGGCGATACGCTCTGCTTCGGGATGCTTGGGCTCCGGAACGATCACAGCCCCTTTCGGAAGGATGCAAGACTTGCCGGCCTCCATGCCGGCCTGCATGGCGCCCAATGCTTCACCGGCAACGAAAGGTGCGGGAGCGGCGCTACGCCCCAGCAGGCGATCAAACAGCTTAAAACTTCTCATCGTTTTTCCTCCCCTTGAAGCGACTGGCGAGCGGGCGGCCCATCTCGACCTCTTCCTCTGATGGATACGGATTGCCGATAAGCTCAACAAACCGGTGATAGGCGCCCTGGTGCTGAACACGGCATGAGCCCGTGGGCCCGTGCCTGTTCTTGTCGACGATCAGCTCTGTGACACCAGCCTTCCCGGCGTCGGATTCACCATCGCGATGCACCAGGATCACAACGTCGGCGTCGGCCTCGATCTGCCCGGAGTCGCGCAGGTCGCTTTTGGTCGGGCGCTTGTTGGGCCGATTGCTCGGGCCTCGGTTGAGCTGGGCAAGCACCACGATGGGCACCGCCAGCTCTTTTGCCAGGCGCTTCAATCCTTTGCTGATCTCGGTGACCGTTTCGTATCGGCTGGACGACTTGCTTTCGCCGTTGACCAGGCCGATGTAATCCAGGGCGACGAATGCAAGGCCGTGCTCGCGCTTCACCGTCCGGCAGATCTGCCGAATGTCCCGCAGTGTCAGCGACGAGTCGTCGCACATGATCAGCGGGGCATCCATCAGCTTGTTCACCGCCGAGGTAAGGCCAGGCCAGTCCGCGTCGGTCATCGAATGACCTTCGCTGATGTGCTTGAGCTGGACGCTACCGACCGAGGACAGCGAGCGGTTGGTCAGTTCCACGTCCGTCATTTCCAGCGAGAACACCAGCGCCGGCTCGTTCTTGACCAGGGCGACACGCTCGGCAATGCCAAGGCCCAACGTGGTCTTGCCGCTGCCGGGCGTTCCCGCCACCACCACGACGTGACCAGGACAGATGCCTGGGATGAATTCGTCCAACGACGGCAGGCCCGTATCAAATCCAAGGCTTGCCGTCCGATTGAACCGGCGATCAACGCCATCTATCGCCTCGGGCAGGATGTCCTTGATGAACCGGTACCGGCGGCGCGAGTCGAGCCCTTCCGCCTCAAGCGACACCCAAGCCTGCTGGCCCTGGCTCATCACCTCGTCAAGCGGTTCGCCGTCAATCAGGCGCTGACTCATGATTCTCGCAGCAGCGATAACCCGACGGGCGACAGAGCGCTGCTTGACGATCCTCCCGTATTCATCAAAGTTCGCCGCGCTGGGGGTGTTCTGCACAAGAATCCCCGCGACCGCCAGCGAGCTCTGACCGTCAGCCAGTTGTGGGCGAGCTTCGCAAATCGTTACAACGTCCACCGCGCGCCCCCTGGAGCGGAGCCCTGAGACAACCTCGAACAACTCTGCGCAGGCCGGGTGGTGGAAATCCCCAGCAGAAAGTTTTCCACCGGCATCATCGATCAGATCGGGGTGCTGAATCATGCTGCCAATAAGAGCGTATTCCGCCTCATGGCTGTAGAGCGACGAGTCGGGAACATCTTGGTACGGCGCTGGGGAATCGGCGACATCCGGAAAACCCATCATGCGGAACCTCCTGAACGTGCCGACTTCCAGGTGAACGGCGCCAACAGACCGCCGTTCTCACGCAGTCGGTCGGCGGCGCGCGGGCCGATGAAGCTGTGCAGATCCTCCGGTTTCTGATTGCTCACCAGGATCGTCGGCTTGACCAATTGGTAACGGCGGTCGATCACCTCATGCAGCAGGCTGGGCGTGAAGTCCTTACCCGGCCGCACGGAGTGCACGCCTACCTCGTCGATCACCAGCAAGTCGACAGAGGCCAATTCGTTGACCAGGTCCGTCTTGGACGGCCCCGAGTTGTTGCGGAAGCTGTCGGTCACGGCCTGGGTGATCGACTCGGCGGTGACGATCAAGCCGGAAAATCCTTGGTTTCGGACAATGCACTGCAGAATTGCGCAGGCCAGGTGCGTCTTGCCGGTACCGATCTCGCCCATCAGCATCAAGGCGCGGCCAGCGGCCAGGTGATCCTCGAAGCCCTCGGCATACTTGCGGCAGATACTCAGAGCACGCTGCTTGGCCTTGTCGTCGCCAGTGACATAGCTGCTCAGGCTGCACTTGCGAAAGCGCGGAGTGATGCCAGTGGCTATGAGATCGCTGTTAAGGCGCTCAGCTTCGACCTGAGCCACGACCTGCAAATGCTCCTCGCGATCCTTGGGCGTGTTGTACAGCGCTTGCCAGCGGCAGGCTGGGCAGGCGTTGAGCTTCCACGATCCGTCGAACTGCTCTACCAGCGACTGCTTGAAAGCGTTATGCCCTGGAGTGCCGCACGATCTTTCGCGGGTTTCAGCCAGTTCCGGCGCCTGGATGAATTTAGAAACGGTCATTGGGGTAGTCCTCCTGACGGTGGGTTGGCACGCTGAGGACGGCGCTTTGAGTTGAGGCGCCCCCATTGGCCGGCTTGAGCACGTCAGTCCAGCGCTCGCCATTCAGCCAGGTCGATGCCATCGGCACGTACTGGCCGTCATCCTTGGTCCAGTCGCGGGAAAGGCGGTGACTGCCCAGGGCGGTCATCAAGGTCAGGCGAAGCTCGGCGGACGGCTTGAGCTTCTCCCATGCCTTGCGGGCGTCCTTTTTCGACTTCTTGTTCGGGTACAGCTTCCAGAACACTTCGAAGGCATCTGCCAATTCGTCACCTTGTGCACACAAGGTTTTAGGTTCCTTGACTGGTTCAGAAGAGTGACTGGTTCTGGGGGCAGCTCCTGCCCCACCCCCTGGGTTATCTCCTGCCCCAGGTGGGTTATCTGTTGCCCCACCCCCTGGGGCATGAGCTGCCCCACCATCAAGTGACAAATGGAAAACATTTGACTGATTCAGCTCACCTTTTCGGCGATATTCCCGTCGAAGAAACCCAGCCTTTTCAAGTTCGCGGATATGCAGCTTCACAGTGGAACGGCCGATCTCGCATTGGTCTGCAATGTGCTGGTACGAAGGCCAGCACTCGCCCTGGTCACTGGCGTTGTCAGCCAGCTTGACCAGCACCAGCTTGCGCAGCGGGTTGCCAACTTTGGTTTTCATGGCCTTGACCATCAGATCCATGCTCATACGTTGAGCTCCCGCGTTACCCGGCGCACGAAGTCGTCATAGCTCTCACTCATGACGAAGCCCGCCTGTTCCAGCATTTCCCGGTGGGCCTTGGCGCCGCTGTACATCACCCAGCGCTCGCGCTCGGGCAGATCCTTGAACTGCGTATACACAGGCCATGGGCCGGTCACGATCGTGGCTGTACGGGCGTCCTGGGGGGGGGTATGAGGGTTGGTGGTGGTCATTGCAGAGTCTCCGAGCCCGGGGCGTTCACTTTGGCGCTGTCATCGCCAGTGACGAAAGCAGCGCCGCCGGAAAGCCTTTCGATCAGCAAGCTGAGAGCATTCATGGCATCGAGAGAATGTGCGCGTGCCAGATCAAGTTCCGCCAGGTGAGGCGAGTTACCCTTGATGTGCTCATGCACACGGCTGATGTAGTTGAAGCCCGCCCAAGCCAAGCTGAGGTCAGTAATGCCGTTGAACGCCGTTTTCGGAAGAGGACCGCAAGGGGTTGGTCTCAATGGGATCGACAGCGACTTGACCTCAACGCCGCCCATCAGGCATTGCCTCTCCTGATCCAGATGATCTGCAGAGACTTTCTGGGCATCGTGGCCAGTGCGGCGCCGGAACATCACCGCAAGAGCCATGCAAGCCTCCATCAGGCCGACATGGGTGTCGTCACGGTCGTGGATCTCGCCACCCTCAGAAACAACCTCAACGGCATCAGCAAGTTTTTCGAAAGACATCAGCATAAGTGCCGCGTCTTCGAACTTTTCGAAGTGGGCCTCATTGATAACTTCAACGGTTGGAGGCGTCGGAAAATCGATTACTTCACTCATGACTGGACCTTCTGGACCAGGCGGAACCGGCCCTCAAAATATGGGTGGGTCGCCTGGGTGGTGGTGACCATCGTGGATTCGGAAACAAACCGGTGGAACGCTGCGGTGACGTGGCTTTTGGACCAGACCAGATACTGCGAACCCAGCGCTTCCTCATGGCCGTTGCGGACCATACCGGCGGGGTTAGGTTGGTTTGGCCAGACCTTCAGCACGTAGTCGACGACAGCGCCGGACAGGCCGTGGCGCGCCAGCATCGTTTCCTTGATACGAGTGAGCGACTGGCAGTTCTGTGGGCAGTGATCCCAAACCGTTGTCTGACTGAGATCCTCGACTCGTCGCTCAATCCGCTCCAGCGCCACCTGTTGCTCCCGCTGCTGGCGCTCGACCGCCACCAGGTGGTTCGCGTTGGCGGCGGTAATCTCAGCCTGGGTCATAGGGCGGGCGGCCTGTTCTTCCAGGGCCTGCCAACGATCCACCAGAGCAGCGGTGAATTCCGGGCATAGCTGGGCAACCACCACGAAGCTGTCGCGCTTATTGACCAGGTACTCCTGAACGACCACGCCGTTTCCGGCTTTTGGCCCGTCCCCCACCGGGGGTTGGGAAATGACGCCCCGCTCGACAAGTCGGTCAATGGATTGCTTGACCTTGTCGTGACGAGATCCGACCAGATCGGCGATCTCTTGCGAGGACATGGTGACGGCATCGCCGCCAGTAAATGGGGTGATGGTCATGGGCGAGCCTCGGCAGAGTTCATGATTTCGCAGAAGTCGTCATGCGCTTGGCCGCTGATCAACAGAACTGCCCGCATGACCGCATCAACATCCAAATGATCAAGCTGAGGTTCCGGCTCACTGCCACGCAACGCCTCGTTGTTGATCAGGATCTTGCTCAGTTGGCTGATTGTGAGTAGCGCGCTTTCCAAGCGATCTGGAAGGACGGTTTTACGACTCATGGCCGGCTACCCCACTTTCCTGCGCCACGTTTTCGGATTGCACGTTTTGTGGCGCGCAGTTTTCGATGGCCTTGCCGATCTCTTCAAAGGCACCAGAGGTGGTATTATCCGCATCAGCTGCCAGATTCCAGGCGATATCCAGCAGGTTGTAGACGTGCGGGCTCATAGGCTTTGCAGCCAGCGCGGCATGCATAAGGGATTCGAGCTTGCTCAGTGCGAGCTGGGCGCCCCCAAGGTCATCGTGTGCGTCGTGGGCGATTTCTAGGGCGGAGCGGTTTGGAGTAGTCATTGCGCACCGCCTTGGACGAATGTCACGCCTTCTGCAAAATTCAAGTGCCCGTCATAAGCAAGCAGCGTCATATTTGTTACCCGGCAGTCGGCATCCCAGCTATCCCAAGATGGATGGGCGCCAGCGGACATCTTGAGAGCCCATTCGGGCAGCTCGCGCCTCTGGCGCATTTCGTTGAGGATCGTCCACCAGGTGGTTGCGTGCTTGCGCTCGGCGATGAGCATTGCAGCAACGTCATGCCGCTTTTCCGCCGGTACGATGGCGATAAGAGGCGACTCCGATATGGGGTCGGCCTGATCAGGGTGTTGCGTCCGGTTAAGTCCGGTGGTATTTTCTGGGTGTGACATTTTCTCGCTCCTTCAAGCGATGAGATACAAGGCCTCCTGCTCGACACAGGTGACCGATTAAGAAGCCAGCCTCGACAGCTGGCTTTTTGCTGTCTGGGGTTTAACCGGACAGCAAATACAGGGATGGGCAGGCGCTCATGACGAGGCCTGCAAGCTGTGGTTTTCTGGGTTGTCCAGGGCGAGGATCATCTGCAGCTGGTTACGACCGCGCTCAACCTCGGCGATCAAGCCGGGCTTCTCACGCTTCCATTCAGCAAGATCGCGGCCGCTGGCACTTGCCTGTGACTGGCGATCATCAAGCCGCTTGCAAGCGTGGTTGAACCGCCCCATTGCCGAGGGGAAGCCACGGAGCAGCGCATCAATCTGCGTGTCGCACCAGACAGCGAAGTCGTCATCAAGCCACTGTGCGAACCTGACGCCGAGTTTGGGGTGGAGCCAGGTGCCTGCTGCTTTGCCGCCCCGCTCGGTGACAACGAGACCAAAGTGGGATAATCCCACTTTGCCTCCAAGATGCATTGCTTTGGCTAGAGCGGCGATGTATCGCTCAGTAGCTGGAAGGCGAAGCCATTCGACTGGCTTCTTGCCGAAGCGCTTTGCCACTTCTGTGGCATTAATCCATCCGTCAGTGTTGAAACGCACCAACTGCCCTTCGAAATCGAGGCGGATGACGTTGTTCATCACGCCACCTCCGCAGTACTGGACAAAACACCAGCACCGTCAGTGGACTGACGGCCGGATGGGTTTGGGCGTACATTTGTGTTCAAGGTCGGCGGATGGTCTGGGTAGATATCCGGGCGCAAATCGTGACGACTGACTCCTGTAGCTGCTTCAATCTTCAAAACGTGTTTGGCCGGAACGTGCCCGGTCGAACACATCCTCTGAACATTTTGGGGGGTGCAGCACAATATCCTCGACAACGAGGACTGGCTTCCCGCTACAGCGACAGCCCTCTCAATGGGGTTAGCTCCGCTCATGTGACACCTACAATTTTTGATTACATATCAGGCTACGACATGAAATTTAGAATTGCAATGCCAACTACAATACAAAGTTGTATTTTTGAGCAATGAAAAAGCGAACGACAGGCCAATTGATCGCACTTGCCCGCGAACAGCTCAATTTGAATCAGTCCGAACTGGCGAGGCGTCTCGGCGTCACGCCTCAGTCCGTACAGGCCTGGGAGTCTGATAAGAATGTCCCACGGCACGCCATGCTAAAAAAGATTGGAGATGAGCTGGGCGTTTCCGCGTCTTGGCTGATGGGCGAAAGCGGTGTGCCGGTAGGACCGCTGGATCTGGGCTCTAATGTGGAGTTCGCGCTTCAACCGACGAGATCATTTTCATACCCGGAAATTAGCTGGGTGCAGGCTGGAGCGGCAACAGAAGCAATGGAGACTGCGAACATAGCTGCCTGTGAGATGCACTCCTCTGACGTTTGGGCGGGCGAAGACGCATTCTGGTTAAGGGTGGTCGGGAACTCAATGACCGCACACTCAGGGAACTCTTTTCCGGAAGGTTTCCTCATCCTTGTCGCACCCGAAACCGAGCCCAGGTCAGGCCAGTACGTCGTCGCACGAATGACCGACACCAACGAGGCCACCTTCAAGCAATTCATACGAGACGCTGGCCGCTTTTACCTAAAGCCGCTAAACCCTGCATTTCCAACAACCCCAATGGACGGAGAATGGGAGGTAGTTGGGACGGTAGTCGATGGGCGCATGCCGAAATCTGTCTTCATGTAGCCAGAAAATTTATAGATTGGAGCCGCCTCACTGGCGGCTTTTTTTGGTTCAAAGAAAATAAATACAATTTAATATTGTAGTTGCGTGAAATTGATTGTAGATTCCACTCCATCGCAACCCGCATGGAGTCACCAGCATGAACGCAGCAACCACCATCACAGCGCACGGCCTAACCGGTTTCCTCGGTCGTGGCGCAGCTCCGCGTGAGCTGGAATGCCTGCTGGCGGTTGCTGCCGGAGCTAGTGGTAAAGAGGCTGCTCGTGCTCTTGGCGTTACAGAGGACACGGTCAAGAAGCGTCTTCTGGCACTGACAACCAAGCTTGGCGTCACCCGGCGCGCCGCGCTCGTAGCGAAAGCCTTTGCACTGGGCCTGATACAGGCTGCCTGTGTCATTGCTCCAAACCCTGGACCACAGCGTCAGGAAGATAGCGACCAGTTCCAGGGCACCTTTATCGCCTAACCCCAAACCGATTTTCGCGAAAGCCAACAACGCGGCCGGGATTCGTTCGGCCTGCGAAAAGCTTCACCCAAACCCCACGAAAGAGGATTCACCCATGCTCGGCAAATTGTTCGGCAAGAAATCTGGTCAGGCCCGCGCTGCGGTAGCCAAGCTGGCCAACCGCGATCTGATGGAAGCAGTGGTCTATGGCAGCATCTATGTCGCCGCGGCTGATGGCGACCTGCAAGAAAGCGAACTGTCCAAGATCGAAACCATCCTCAGCAACAACCCGGCGCTCCAGGGCTTCGGGGCGGAGCTGTCCAACACCATCGACCGCGCCAAGACCGACTTCAAGTCGGGTGCTCGCATCCTGCGCCAGAACGCGGAGAAAGAACTGGGCGACCTGGCGCACTCTCCTTCCGAAGCGCTGACCGTCCTCAACGTGATGCTGACCGTGGCCGAGGCTGACGGCGAGATCGAACCGGCGGAGCTGACCGCTCTGGAGCGCAGCGCGAAGCTGCTGGGCCTCAATCTCAAAGACCACCTGTAAACAGCGCGAATCGGTAGATGCCCCAGATCTGGGGCATCTACCAGGAGAAGATCATGAGCACCACAGATTACGATTCCCGCACCGCTGACAAGTTTGTGGTGCGCCTGCCCGACGGGCTGCGCGCCGATATCGAAGCGGCAGCAAACACCAGCGACCGCAGCATGAACAGCGTTTTCGTCCAGGCCGTGCGTCAGTACTTGGATGGGCAAAACCGTCAGCAGATCCTGCTGGATGCGTTGGCCAGCACCGTCACCACCCCGTTACGCGTGATTGAAACTACCCAGAATCCGGGCAGTTTAACTACCGACATTCCGGCAGTTACCGAAACGATGCACATCGATGAACGCGTGAAGATGGTGGGCAGCGAGCCGGCATTCCTGACCGTCGTGTTCGAGCTGCCCAGCCTGAACGACGCCCACCCACTGATAGCCCTACTCCCCTACGGCCAGAAAGCGCTGGGCACGGAAGCTGTGGTGTTCGGGCTGACCACCGGCAACTTGATGGAAGATGCTCCATGAACAAGTTCAAGCGATTCGAGGCCAACACCACCGGGCGCGACTTCGCCGTCGGCGACGTGCACGGGCACTTCACCAAGCTCCAGGCCGCGCTAGATGCTGTCGGATTCAACCCCGCCTTTGACCGGCTGTTCAGCGTTGGCGATCTGGTCGACCGCGGGCCTGAGTCAGCGGACGTGGATATCTGGCTGGCCAAGCCGTGGTTCTTTGCGGTCCAGGGCAACCACGAGGCGATGGTATACGACGCCTACCACTTCGACCCGGATGGCCGCGCGGGCAACTTGCATGTCGCTAACGGCGGCGCCTGGATGCTGGGGCTCCCCTCTGTAGAGCGTGGGTGCTATGCCGCCCTGCTGGCCGACTTGCCGGTGGCCATTGAGGTTATGACTGCCGAAGGGTTGGTCGGCATCGTGCACGCCGACTGCCCCTTCCCCGCTTGGTCGACGCTCCGTGACGCGCTGACAGGCAAGATGCCCGGCTTGCTGAACGTCGACGCTGTTTGTCAGTGGTCGCGCAGCCGTATCACGGACGAGAACCATGAGGGGGTCAGCGGTGTGCGCGCGGTCATCGTAGGGCATACACCAGTGCGCCAGCCGGCAATCCTCGGAAACGTCTACCACATCGACACCGGCGCCTGGATGGGTGGCCACTTCACGCTGATCGACCTGGGCACTTTGCAGTGCTACCCACCGATCAATCCGAAACTGAGCTGGGACTGGGAGGAGCGTCAATGAAAACCAACTTCGCCATGATCCTGCTGCTGGTAGTTGGCCAGGCCACCGCCGGCGAGCAAATCATTAGTGTTCAGCACGACTCGACCCGGGCCGTTACGTGCTTTATCACGCCCCAGGGCGGTATCAGTTGCTTGCCGGATAGCGCTCTCCAACCCCGGCCCGCCGCCACCCCCTCAAGTGAGTCGGGCCGGGCCTCTCAGGCAAGTTCGACGCCTGAAAACGAGCCTTTCGTGGCCGGGCCAAACCCTGGAGATGAGAGGTACCAACTATGAACCGCTGCAAAGGGACCAAGGCCCAGCGCCTGATCGAGCTGTTCAATGCCCTGCAGCGCCGGGAAACCACTTTCGGCCAGGTCTACGCCATGTCGGCATCGTGCGGTATCGACGCGCGCAGGGTGCTGGCCGACCACTTTCAGCGAGTTGCAGGCCATGACTGATATGAATGAGGTCATAGCGCTGCAGCAGTCCGGCAACTTTGAGGAACTGACACGCCGAGGCATTCAGATCAGCGACGGCGCCCTGGACCTCAAAGAAGGCTGGGGCAAAGCACCGTTTCACGGCATGCGTGCCCACTACTTTGTCGAGGTGGCATCCGACGCCATCGGCAAGCATGGGCGCCACCGGTTCTGGCGAGCCGAGTGCGGTGCTGAGGCGGTAACGCACGACAAAGATCCGATGGTTGCCATGGGCAGCTGGGAGCGCTGCAAGGCTTGCCTGAAAAAACGGAACGTCAAACGTAGCAGTGTCGCGACACTGTCCATGCATAACTAAAACGTGTCTCGACACGAAGGCGGGCAGACATGAGCGCAGCTAGAGTAATAGAGTTCGAGGAGTTGCAGCGGATCACCGGCTATACGCGGCGTGCTGACGTGGAGAAGGCGTTGCGCGGGGAAGGAATACGGATATTCCTCGGAAGGAAGGGGCCTTGGACCACCGTCGACCTGGTCAACCAGGCGGGCGGCCTCAAGCCAATCGATCAAGAAAAGTATGACGCGGACATTGTATGAAGCGAGGAAGGAAGCGTCAGCAAAACCCGAACATCCCTGGGCATATTGACCAGGCGGCCCTGCCACGCTCGGTGTATTTCGACCACCGCGGGGCGGGATGCTGGTACATCCTGTATTTCAACGAAGCGGGCCGGCGCCAGCGGCAGAACCTGTGTGCGGGAAACGTGACGCTTTCGGAGCTTCATCGGCTGATCGAGGAGCGCAACGGGGTAGACCGCGACAGCCTCCAGTACCTCTGTGATGAGTTCCACAAGAGCGACCAGTACAAGGCCCTCAGCCCGAAAACCCACGATGATTACGTCTACTCCCGCGATGTGCTGCTGGCGTTCCCGACAAAGCTCGGCAAGCCGCTGGGCGAGCTGGCGGTGCTCAAGTTCACGCCGGCGCTGGTCCAGCGGATCATCGACAAGATCGCCCAGGAGGGCAAGCCATCGAAGGCCGCACACGCTTTACGCTACCTTCGCCGCGTGATGCAGTGGGGCCGCAACCGCGGCTTCGTGAAGGACAACCCAGCCAAAGGCATCGAATCGCCCAAAGAGCGCAAACAGCGCCGGCTCCCCGACGACACGGTAATGGTCAACTTGATCAGGTTCGCGAAGCAGCAAGGCCAGCTTAAGAGCGGCCAACCTGGTGCCTGCTCGCCTTACCTCTGGTACGTGATGGAAATTGGGTATCTCTGCCGCCTGCGCGGTATCGAGACGATAACCCTCACCGACGAGAACGAGCTCACCGAAGGCGTGCTCACCAACCGCCGCAAGGGGAGCCGGGACAACATCGTCCGTTGGTCGACGCGCCTGCGCGCCGCATGGGATGCAGCCAAGTCCGTCAGGACGGAAACCTGGGAACGCAAGCGTGTCCCCGTGCCGATCCGCGCAGACCAGCGCTTCCTGATCATCTCGGCCACCGGCAGGCAGTTGTCGAAGTCAGGTCTCGACACAGCCTTCCAGCGGCTGATCGTTCAGGCGATCGACAAAGGAATCCTCACCGAGGAGCAGCGCTTCGGAATGCATGACTTCAAGCGCAAGGGCATTACTGACACAGTAGGCACCCGGGCAGACAAGCAACAGGCGTCAGGACATAAAGACGAATCAATGATGGACGTTTACGACCTCAGCGTACCGACAGTTAATCCATCTTCGGAGTGAACAGTTTTATAACATCAACCATGTAACTGTTAAGGCATTCAGTACAGTGTTCTTCATCTCGGCCTTCGCCAAACGCAGAACGAAGAACTTTATCGTATTTTTTCTCATTTACTTGCTTTCGAGCAACTGACACGCGCTCATTGACATATTCATATCCGGCATAGTTAATAAGTCTTAACATCGAAGACTCCAAACAATCGACATTTCCAGGCAGGAAAGAAAAGACGGTATCAAAATGATCGTACGAACATATCGCGGAAAGCGCCCTCTTATCGCCTGTCAGTATCTTGAACTCTTCACCCCAGCCGTGACGATCGCTTGCATGTAGAAACAATGCGAACTCTCCGGGGTCAACCTCATTGATCTGCTGCATGTGATCGATCAAATCAAAATCAACTTTAGCGTCATTGAGCACACTGCATTGCTCAAGAAACCCACAAATTCGATCGTAAGCCTGTGAGCTTCCGACGTATTTCTCAATGGATTTGTCTGGATCTTTCAAGCGCAGGCTGTAGGGAAGACTAGATAGGACGAAGCAATCTTTGGCACCCGAATTAAGGCTACCGAGGGTGTCTTGCAGTAGATCACATTGTGCAAGCTTGATCACCAAGTCGTTATCGGACAGTAGGATCATTCAGGGTCAACTAGAGCCCTTAGCAAGTCGAGACTATCTTCTTTAATCTCTTCTGCAAGATTTGAAAACAAATAGCTAGACACTAAACCTTTATCGCTCACTTTTTGAGCTAAAAGCTTAAGCGTTTTAGTGCACAATGGCCAAAAATTACCATTATGAGCACAGTTCAATAAAACATGCGTTGGATCAATACGATTCGTAGCGCCATAGTTATTTACGACTCTAGCGAGATCTGCAGCCGGCATAAAGCGACCCAACCGCAACTTCGCTGATGCTTTCCCCGCAAGAAGCTCAAGCGCAAATTCATCAGCCGCAACTTCATCGTCATCACGACCGTCATCGTTTTTTGCAATTTCCGTATCTACGATCGCGCCATTGGCGTCTACATGCCCTAAAGCTATGTGTCCAAGTTCGTGAGCGAGATGGAAGAGCAGATAACCGCACTCCTTCTTCGACGAGAGCACAATCGACGGGCGATCGTTCGTAGACATTGCGATACCGTCCATCTTTTTCTTCATAATAGAAGAGGCAAGATGGATTACGGGAATGCCGCATTCCCAGCAATAGTCCAATAGATCGCTCAAGCCCACCCAGGGTTTGCCGGAGGACAGTATTTTCTTACGAATGTCAGCTGCAGATGCCGGCCGTAAGTAAGGACGCTCGATATTGGACAGTACGATTTTGGATGCACTGCGAGCCAAAGCCACAGCGAGCTCAACGTCGTCCGCCGTCGTACCTTTGATGAGTCTGAATCGACGCTGCTCAGGTAAGTCAAACTCAATACGCGCAGGCGTCTCAGCAATAGATCGCAGCTTCAGGTTCAATGCCCGCGCCAAGATGAACTTAGCCTGCTGGAGACCGCTAGGCGTTTCAGCTATCTCGTCATCCCACCATGAAGGCAGGAACGCTCGCACCTGCCGCTTAGGCAGGCCGTGAGCTCGGAACGCACTGTAAAGGCTTTGCATGGATTCAGTCATATCAAAGCCTCCTTTCAGACGTTAAGGACATAATAAATAGTCAGGTGTGAGCTTTTCTGCATGCCGGTTAGACATCAGCCTGCCCCTGAAAAGTCACACAAAGCATAATTCTTTTTTGCGTTTCACGCAAGTTATCCACAGCTTTGTGCACAGCCTTAAGCCGGTATAAAAGGCCCATCGGGAGCGTACATTAGGGGGCAGGAGGCGCGGCAATCGTGGCTTTAAGTGGCCTCTCCGCGTACAAAACGTCCTCTGTACACCAGATCATTACGGACTTAGGTTTCTGACTTGTAATCAGTAGGTCCCGGGTTCGACTCCTGGTGCCGGCACCACATTAGGCTCCATTGCATTCCACCGAATGCTCTGGAAGCCCCGAAAACCCGCCCTTTGGCGGGTTTTTTCGTTCCAAGACCCTCTGTCGGGATCCAACAAAATCCCCCTTCCCCGAGGGTATGTTAGGGGTACTGCGATTTCCCGGTAAGGAGCGCGTACCCCTATGCCACGTCTAGCGATCCCCCTCAGCGACCTGCAATGCCGCACCGCCAAAACCCGCGAACGCGCCTACAAACTGTTCGACGGCGGAGGCATGTACCTTTTCGTCAAACCCAATGGCGTGAAGACCTGGCGCTTGAAGTACATCAAGCCCAGCGGCAAGGAAGGTACGCTCATCATCGGCAATTACCCCATCGTTACCCTTTCCGTCGCACGACGTAAGCGAGACGAAGCCAAGGCGTTGCTGCTCGACAACCTCGACCCAATGGAAGAAAAAAAGAAGGCCAAGATCGTAGCCCAGCGGGCGGCGCTGCTTTTCGAAACCGTTGCCCTGGAGTGGCACTCCGACATGTCCCGCCGCTGGACCGAAGGCCATGCAAAAACCGTAATGAGCCGACTGCGCACCCACGTCTTCCCGCTGATCGGCCAACGACCCATCGCTGAACTCGATACCCATGACCTGCTAGAGATCACCCAGCGCATCAAGGAACGCGGCACCATGGATGTGGCGTTAAGGGTACAGAACTACTTATCCACCATCATGCGCGGGGCCAAAAGGGCTCGGCAGATCACCATGAATCCTGCACTGGATCTGGCAGGCTCGATTCACGCGCCGCGCACAGTCCATCGCCCCGCCCTATCCCTCAACCGCCTACCCGAACTGCTACAACGCATCGACAACTACAAAGGTCGCGAGCTGACGCGCCTTGCCGTCCTGTTGACGTTGCATGTATTCGTCCGCTCCAGCGAACTACGCTTCGCTCGATGGAGTGAGTTCGACCTTCAACGCGCCATGTGGGAAATCCCCGATACGCGCGCACCGATTGAAGGGGTACGCAACTCCACACGCGGGACCAAAATGAACGGCGACATTCAAATGGTTCCGCTATCGCCGCAGGTCATCGAAATACTGGAGCGCCTGCGCAGCCTCAGTCGCTTTTCAGAGTTGGTGCTACCGGGCGACCACAAGTACTGGAAGCCCATGTCCGAGAACACGGTGAACACCATGCTCCGCAACGTCGGCTATGACACCAGCAAGGACGTGTGCGGCCACGGCTTCAGGACCATGGCCTGTAGCGCCCTGCTTGAGTCCGGGTTATGGACCGACGCAGCCATCGAAAGACAAATGAGCCACAAGGAACGCAACCGTGTGCGTGCCGCGTATATCCACAAGGCCGAATTCCTCGAACAGCGCAGGCTGATCATGGCGTGGTGGAGCAACTACATCGACGCCAACCGCCATGGGCATGTGACACCCCACGAATTCGCTCACCCAGTCGGCGACAACATCACAGCCCTACAAAATAGCCGTGGCGCATCCAAACGTGGGTAAGCCTGTGAGATCACCGTTGTCCGCCCTTCCACGCGGGTCCATCCAAGCGGGGCTGCAAAGCCGCCCTGCTTGGATGGACCTCATTTAAAAAATCTAAAGCCCACGCAAATTGTCTGTGGAAAACCATAGATTTCCACCGGTGGATAATTTCATCCACAGCCGCAGAATTCCCGAAAATTCGAGCCTTGACCCAAATTATCCACAGGCGTAGAAAAGATCGGGCAAAGCGCTGTCTTTGACAGCAACCCAGGTAGCCAGAACCTTTAAGGCTACGCCACACCGTGGTGGTTCTCCCAAAGTGCGATTAGCGTCCGGCGGCTCGCACGGTCACTCACCGAGTGATGGATGCCTACTTCAGATCGTTGCCATTGCGGCAAATACATCCCCCTACCCAGCTGCCCTGCAGCAACCTTTCCGCTTGGCCATTTCACTGCGCCAACCTGCGCCCGTCTCTTTCTCCCGGAAAGAGACGGGCGCTCCTACCGCTGCTGCAGCCCATCTCGTACAAGGCTTTGCGGCATTCCCCCTCGTGACAATCGGCGTGACAAACACCGAAGTCACCAGCAACAGCGATGCAGATGATGGTGCCGCAGCCCAGGGAATGGACTGCACCTGACTGACAGTCAGGCACGCCCCGGTCATCGCATCACTGCCTTCACCCGGCTCAAGATCTCGCGGCGTTGGTCTCGTCAGCCAATGCAGCCTCCACCCGCCCACTTCCTTGGAAGTGTTCAGGAGGCCAGATCATGAAATGCCCAGGCTCCCGGTCGTAAAGAGCCGCCAGTCCCGCGTTAGTGGACAACCCTCACAGGTCGCAGGGGCCTTGATCCCTGATAACACTCAACATTCTTGGCGGGATGACGTGGGGAAGGTTTTACAAGTGTGGCTTACAGAGGAGTTTGGTCATGGGATTGGTCGGTAGACGGGAGGGGCGTAATTTTGGCTATGGCCGGCAATTGAGCTATGCCGGGCCGCAGGCACTGAAAGACCTGTTTGGCGGTGGGCATTACGGGACGGTCAAAGCACACAGTGATCGTTGGCAGACGTTCGTGCGCTGGTGTCGGTCGGAGGATGGCCCGGGAATTAATGACGCACGGCAGATTGATCGGCAGACCTTGCTGGATTATGCGGAGCATCTGCGTCACCTGGTTGAGCGCAGCGATCTCGCCATCGCCACTGCGCAAAACCGATTGTCCAGCGTCAATCGGACCCTGGCAGCGCTTCGCGGTGATCAGTATGTGAAAGTACTGAGTCCGAGCAAGGCGCTAGGAATGCGGCGCACCAGTGTTCGTCGTTCGGTGCCGCAAGGCCAAGACCGCGAACATGTGAAGAGGGTCGTAGAGGTGCTTTGCGCACACCAGCAGCCGCGTGCCGCGGCCATCGCTCAATTAGCGCGAGCCACCGGAATGCGCTTACGTGAGGCCATTTTGGCCGACCTTCCGCGCTTAAAACGTGAGACCGAACAATACGGCAAGATCAACATCCAGGATGGCACCAAGGGGGGCCGCTCAGGTGCCTCGGCACCTCGCTGGATCAGGGCGGATGATCATATTCGCGAGGCACTGAGGTTTGCCGAAAAGGTCTCGCCCGACGACAGCCGCAACCTGCTTGCACCGAACGAACGCTACCTCGATTTCTTGCAGGGAATCGTCGGCCCCGCACGGGACATCCTCCATAAGAACAACCTCAAAGGCTTCCACGAATTGCGGGCAGCCTATGCATGCGAACGTTACGAGCAAATCACCCATCATCCCGCGCCTATCAACGGTGGCCATTGCTATCAGCTCAACCGACACCTCGATCAGGAGGCCCGAGTACAAATCAGTTATGAGCTGGGGCACGGCCGTATCGACGTGGTATCGGCTTACATTGGTGGTCGAGCATGAACACGGCATTCGATATGGAGCTGTTCCTGGCGGGCGTCTTGACCGGGTCACACACCACACGCCAACGCCACCTGCGTCAGGCGAAGACTATCCAAACAGCGATCGCTGAGCGCTGGCAATGCGACAATCCATGGACTTGGCAGAGAAAACACCTTGCATGGTTTTTGAATCACCATTTAAACCAGCGCACTGAATCGACGCGCTATTACTATTTGCTGACCATGCAATTACTCACTCATCGCCTAGGAAAATCCTGGCAGTTCAACCTCTAAACGAAGGTCAGAAAACGGCCAGAAGCGGACACTACCAGTCCATATTTGCCACTTGATCAGCGACATTGGAAAGATACTCAACCAAGTTTTCCATCTCCTCTAGTGAGGCCATAGCTCGGGAGTAGGTCCCATCTGCGCAAAATGTCAAAATTGCTGGCAAGCTGCTGCCTTGAATGTACAACTGTGCCGGGGCTCTTTTTTCTGACCAAAGGAGCTTAATGAATATATCGACCACGCCAAACGCCAACTCATAATCGAAATTTAGGTTACTACCGAGGGAGAATTTTTTACTTCCAACTTTTTCTGGTAACAAAACCGGAACGGCACCCGCCGAGGAATGAAATGAGAAAGCTTCGCCACCTTTTCCAAAAGCGCCATGAGCTATATAGTTTCTGAGCTCCTGCCGCAAAGAAAGCGCACTATCAAATAGAGATTTCTCTTCTATACCCGTTATATCGAACACAGCTTTAAACTTTCGTGACCAATCCGCCGCGGCCAAATCCGCCACTTCACTTGCTGTTGTGACAGCTCCAGTTAATATCGCCACATGTATAAGCACGTGCTCGGTCCAGCTAAAAAATGACTCAATAGAAGAAATCCCCAACCAGTTCGCCTCTCGTTTGAGATTTGAATTCGCGCCTCCAAAGACCCAAATACCCAATGGCAAATTTCTCTGCTTAACCTTCAAAGCGTGCAGCACGCTCTCAGCAACCGATTCAGAACACTTAGATTTGTAGGCCTCCCTCATGAATTCAAATCGGCAAAAAAGCGGAATACTATTATTAATTACGTTTACTTCAGAAAGTTCTATCGCCTGACGAGCAAGATGATCAAAAAATGGAGTCGCTGCCTTTACAGCTTTCTGAACACGATTCGCAATTTCTTCTGCCGCAGCTCCTTCGCTTTCAGGATCATGAGCATAAAGACCAAACCCTAACTTGCCATGCTCAAGCAAAAATGCCTTACCATTAAAATCGATGGGAATTGACCAATCTATTTTTTCAAAACGGCCAAGATTTTTAAATCCCAGCAAATCCACCAGCAAGAAATAAACCAGATAGTATGGCGGTAGCTTTCGTTTCGTAAGCACATGTTTGCGGTTAAACAAAAAGTGCTTATCAGCTGTTGTGTTGTCATCGGCAGCCTTAATTACCCCAAGCGCTCGCTGCGCCGACTGCCGAATCATCTCAATACTTTCAGGCGTCATGCCTAACCCCAACTACAATTTCGACCGAAGCCATAATCCCATGCATTAGAACGCCAACTCCCTCCTCAATACAACCGAAAGCGATGAAAAAAGGGAACGAACTATTTTCTAAAAAATCCGCCCCCTTTTGGAGAGATTAGCAATTCTACTTTTGTAATTACCTATATGTAGCTCATCTTACCTACCAAGGTTATCTAGTTGGTTATTTAGTCGCTCAAGCTCTTCTCTTAACTCTAAATTCTCTTTTTCCAGCATCTTTGTCCGAACAGCTTTTTTGTTTGCATTACCTGGTATTGATAACAGTGTCTCAAGCTCATCCTTGTATGGCATTATTGGTTGATAAAGCTGGTGATATGCCCTGCCAACTGCTCCTCTGTAGAGTTGTAGCTCTGGACTATCCCTCCCTACCAATAGAGTATGCCTAGTGGCGATCCCCGGGTAAGGATCAATGAATACGATTTTGCTGATTCCAAGTTGATAGGCTTTCTTAGAGCAGAGTTCGCATGGGCTAGCTGTAGTAAATAATATCCCGCCTCTAAGTTTCATTCCGCCATGCTTTGAAATCTGAAGGAATGCATTCTCTTCTGCGTGTAGTGAGCGTGTGTGAACTTGGTTTTTTTCACCATCTATTTCATTTTGCATATCCTTAAAGCAAAAAGACAAATTGCGACCTTCCAATAGGGATGACTTTCTTAGCTTGTCAAATTTTCCATGCAAAACCTCTCTAAACTTACTATCATTTCTTTCATACTCACTGTATGCGTAAGTGTCTTGACCAAGAAGTAAGTCTTCGGCATTTCTGAGAAGGCATGGCACTTGCCCTTGTGGTGTATTGTTCCATCCAACTGACTTGACAGAAAATTCTTCGTCAGTAACAGCTGCTCCCACCTGCCTGGATATGCAGCCAGAACTTTGCTTGACCGTGTAAGCAATTTGCATGCAACTTTCTATAGATGTTGGCATTACCAAGCCCGGATGCTGTATTAAAGAAATATACCAAGCAAGTTGGCATTTAAGCTCAACATTATTGAATTGTTCTTTTCTAGGGTTGTGTATGTGTATATCGGATATTTCTATGCATTTCTGTATATTCTGAGAAATAAATTTACTATAGCCTGAAAGTTTGCTCGGATACTCTTTCTCATCAAGCTCTTTTATTTGAGATTCAGAAAACTTATGAGTGCTGCGGAGATGGGCGAGCCTATTGTCATTTTCTGTATTTATTGAAACCAGATAAAAACCCGCATAACGCTCCTTAAGGAAGGTCTGAAGTAAGCAGCCGTTTTTAACGGCCTCGCTGTCTGAGGTTCAAAAAACACCGACTTAATCGAAAATCAGACCTTTCCTCCTGTCAGTTCACTGTTTTTTGCGGAATAGCACCTTTTCAGGGCTCATTGTCCACATCACAGGCGCACCTCGCCTGCATTCAACAGTCGTTTTCGCATCATCCACAGGTTCGATAAGGCAAACAGTGTGGTCTGCTGCGCGGTGTTTTTCACCAAGCCTCGGAAGCGGACTTTCGTATAACCAAACTGGCGCTTGATCACCCTGAATGGATGCTCAACCTTGGCCCGGACTTGAGCTTTCGCGTATTCGATTTTGCGGCGCATGCGACCGATCAGGCTCTTTTTTGCATGCTTCTTATAGCTGCTGGGGCGCGCTGCGATCGACCAGATCATCTGGCGATGTTGATGCTCCGCACGCTTCTCCACGCCGGTGTAACCGGCATCGCCAGAGACGTAAGTTTCCTCGCCATGCAGCAACTGATCGACCTGAGTCACGTCCGCCACATTCGCCGCCGTGCCCACCACGCTATGTACCAGACCGGATTCAACATCGACACCGATGTGCGATTTCATCCCGAAATAGTACTGATTTCCTTTCTTTGTCTGGTGCATTTCGGGGTCGCGTTTACCGTCCTTGTTCTTGGTCGAACTGGGCGCATGAATGATCGTCGCATCGACCACAGTTCCCTGACGCAGCAGCAAACCTCGGTCGCCCAAATAGCCGTTGATGACCTGCAAAATCCCACCGGCCAGCTCATGTTTTTCCAACAGCCGGCGGAAGTTGAGGATCGTGGTTTCATCCGGAATCCGATCCAAATGCAGCCCGGCAAACTGGCGCAGAATCGTGGTTTCGTAGAGGGACTCTTCCATCGCCGGATCGCTGTAGCCGAACCAGTTTTGCATCAGATGAACCCGCAGCATGGCCATCAACGGATACGCCGGACGACCGCCTTCACCCTTCGGATAATGCGGCTCGATCAACGCAATCAGGCCTTTCCAGGGCACGACCTGATCCATCTCAATCAGGAAACGCTCACGGCGGGTCTGCTTACGTTTGCCTGCGTACTCGGCATCAGCGAAAGACATTTGCTTCATCGGGGCTCAACCGTTCAGTTCGTGGGACAGCCGTATCTCACCAGATTTGGAAGTCTTTTTCAGAGTTTCCTTAAAGAATATTGCCTCATAGGGATTCCTAATAGCGTCAATCACAATAAAGCAGGACTCATTATTTTTCCGGGCCACGTGATGCGCTGATTTTATTACTTTGTTTATAGTTCTTGGAAAATGAAAAACTTTTGAATCGTCAAATTTAGAGCTATTTACCTGTCCTGAGGCTCGAATGTTGTCGCCTGCACTCTGATATATTTTTGTGTACGCATCAATCGAGATATTTTTTAAGACGTCGCGTATCTTGTTTGAAAAAAACGGCAATCTCTTGAAATACAGATCAAAAGCAAACTCCTGCTTAACTTCGATTTCATCAAGTGTTTTTTCAGGGCTTCTGAGGTATTCAGATATTTCGATATGCAAATCTTCATATTCTTCTTTTATTTCTCTCAGGAACTCGGAAGTCTTATGCATATCTCTAACCATCACGTCAGAAACAAAGCGGCAAAATTCTGGAAAATTTAAGGCAAGGATGTATCTAGTTATAACAGTTCTAACTTGAAGACACTTAAATGGTTGCCATCGGTGCTCAATGAACTTCTTTATTATTCGATGTTTTCTTAGCTCATTATTTGTAATTCCGGGATACGCACTCTCTGGAAGTTCAATGGAGGCATTGCAAAGAATTTCTGCTGATGTAGAACAGCCTGAACCAGTTCTTCCAGTCAAACCAATTACAACAAATCTTTTATTCTCTTTGTAAACGCTTCCAATAGCTCTGGATGATGGATTTCCTGAGAGTTCTGACATATGCTTTTCCATGCGTGATTTTTAGGGGACTGTCAGCTGTTACTTTGGTTGGTTGTGAGCCGTTCAGACGTATTGAGCGTAGCGGAACCTATCGATAATGGCTATCTGACAGTTCCCACTGCTGCGCTTACCAGTTGCGTCATCGACCGCCACTTCATTTGCCCATCTTTGGACCGAAAAAGGGGGCAGGACCAACCCTTATATAACAGACAGTCTGCCTCCTGGCCGTTAGCGGTCGATTGCGAACGTCCGCTTCTGGCCGATTCTGTTGAAAAAGTAGCTCCCCTGGCCGACCTCCGGCAAAATCTCTTCATTGGCCGGAGGGGGATCACACAGCATGATGGGACAGTTATCGAGTGGGCAGGAGCGACTGTTTTACTCCTTCAACCTTGAAGATCACATCCCAGCCAATCACCTTCTGCGCAGCATTGATCGGTGTCTCGATCTGAGCGACCTGCGCCATTACCTCGCTGATTTCTATAGCCCGATTGGGCGCCCTTCAATTGATCCTGAACTGATGATCCGCATGCTGGTCGTGGGCTACTGCTATGGCATCCGCTCCGAGCGGCGGTTGTGCGAAGAGGCCCATTTGAACCTGGCGTATCGCTGGTTCTGCCGGTTGAGCCTTGAAGATGAAGTACCCAATCACTCGACGTTTTCCAAAAATCGACACGGCCGTTTTCGGGACAGTGATCTGTTCCGCTGGTTGTTCAATGAAGTACTGCGTCGCTGCATGGATGCAGGGTTGGTCAAAGGCGAAGGCTTTGCCGTGGACGCCAGCATTATCAAAGCGGATGCCAGCCGGCAGCGCGGTGTACCGGGCGATGAACAGGTCAACTGGAGCGATCCGGCCCTGAGCACCCGCGCCGTGCGTGAGTATCTTGAGGCACTCGATGAAGAGGCTCTGGCCGAAACGCTACCGAAGCGCCTATCGCTGACTGATCCTCAAGCCCGCTGGACCGCAGCTCCAGGTGGCCCAGCGTTCTACGCTTACTCCACGAATTATCTGATCGATACCGAGCACGGTGTCATCGTGGATGTGGAACCCACACCGGCTCATCGCACGGCCGAGGTCGAGAGCACCAAGATCATGATCGACCGGGTCGAGGCGCAGTTCGACATCAAGCCGGAACGCCTTATTGGCGACACCGCTTACGGAACCGCGCCGATGCTGGCCTGGATGGTGGAGGAAAAAGACATAGAGCCGCATGTGCCGGTATGGGACAAAACCGAGCGCAAGAACGACAGTTTATCGAGCAACGATTTCCACTGGAATGAGGAGACTGAGGAATACCGCTGCCCAGCCGGCAATGCCTTGCGCAGCGAATGGCGTGCCTTCAAGAATGAGCGTTCGCACGTCACCAAAGCCAACACCATCATCTTCCGATCCCGGCAGACCGACTGCGTTTCCTGTCCGATGAAAGCCAAGTGCTGCCCGAACACGGCGTTCCGCAAGATCGCTCGCAGCGTCCATGAAGCCGCTCGTGATGTGGCTCGGCGCATTGCAGCAACGCCGGCGTATCAGCGCTCTCGCCACGAACGTAAAAAGGTCGAAATGTTGTTTGCCCACCTCAAGCGCATCCTGAAATTGGATCGCTTGCGGCTACGTGGCATGAGTGGCGCGACCGATGAGTTCACGCTGGCGGCTGCGGTACAGAACCTGCGTCGACTGGCCAAACTCACATCTCAAGGGCCACCTGCCACGGGATAGGTGCGCCTGCACGAAGCAAAAAACCTCAAATTAACCCAATAACAGAGCAGCAAAGGTCAACGAAGGGCCGAGAAACCACTCAATGTGGTGAGTAGGTTCTCCGGGGGGAGCCGTGCCTGAGTTCAGGCGAACTGAAAATCCGACTTTTTCAACAGAATCGGCCATCTGCTGCCTGTCGCCACGGCAGCTTTTGGCGGATTCCTACCTATTCTCGACGGAGGGGATGATCAACAACGTTCGAATTCGGGAGGTTTACCATTCCGTATGCGGCTCTGAATTACTTGCAGACCGACAACGTGCTGACATCTAAAAATCCCGAGTTCGATTCCACCGAACGCCATAACTAGCTGATTTGTTTATAGTTACTATTTGGGGTACGCCGAATTTTCCAGCGAACACCAGACGCCCGAAAAACCTAGCCCTGCAGAAACATACCGTTCGTCTGGTGCCGGCACCATACAAAACAAAGCCCTCGCAGAAATGCAGGGGCTTTGTTGTTTCTGAAACGTCCACTTTTCGTCCACACCCTGAAACCCGTGGGAGC
Organism: Pseudomonas sp. G11; assembly: GCF_029457515.1. Lineage (NCBI taxonomy): Bacteria > Pseudomonadati > Pseudomonadota > Gammaproteobacteria > Pseudomonadales > Pseudomonadaceae > Pseudomonas > Pseudomonas sp. G11. Next base: position 594,929 of record NZ_CP120377.1, on the reverse strand, counting down.
GAGCCTGCTCGCGATGAGGCCATCAAACCCAGCGACGATCTACTCACCAAATAAAGGCCTGCGTTTCCCAAGACACCAAAAACGCAGCAACCTCAACCAAACAGCATCCTTTGCCAATGATCCTCACCCACAATGGCAATCGAAGCTCCTGCCTCCCGCAACTCCACTGCCTTCATGATCTTCGTCCCATAGGTACTATGGCGCCACTGCTCATTACCCACACTTCCGACCACCAGGTAGTGCACCTTCTTGCTCACACCGCCCCCAATCAAACCACCTCGTTCTTCGACCAGCGCCTGACACTCCTTGCGCGGCCCAAAGCTCATGACACCCGTAAATACAAACATCCGGCCATCCCACACCAAATCAGGGGCTGGTGAATTGAAGGGCAGGTCCGTAGGAGTAACGGCAACTGTGCCGCCGACCTTCGCTCTCTCAATGTCCACTCCAGAAAAACCACGCAGAATGTTAAGCAGCTCCTGGGACTCATCCACGTCTAGCGCATCGTCCTGAAGCATGCATGCCAAACGCGAATACAGCAGATTGATCACCGGATCGTTCAGATGCGCGAGATTGTTTTCCAGCCATTGCTTTAGAAAAACCGCTTCCGATATGTTCACGACACCATCCGCCGTAATTCCAGCGGCCAACCCCACCAAGGCGTCGGCGGCGCGACGATCGATACGGGCACGGTTGAAGAATTTACTATTTTCGAACTCGTGGTGTAGATCCATTACGGGTTTTCCTTGGGGTGGGAACTGGCTTGATATCGACGCGTTAGTAAGTAGATGTTGTATTCAACGCTAGCACCACTGCGCGTACATATCCCATTTTGAATCTGGAAAATAGATCCGTCCCCTTTCCCTGTCCCTGTCCCCTTTCCCTGTCCCCTTTCCCTGAAGGATGATGGACATCTACGATCACAGCCTACCTATCTTATCGCCTTCTGCAGAGTGATGTTTTGATAAATGAGGAGCTGGGTTTTCTCAACTCCTAGTCGCTAAAAAGCGACTACTATTACGATGCACGACTAAATTTTATTAGATAGCCCTCGGTGAAATATGGACATCAGCGAAAATGAATTTCGGGATTTTTTATACAACAACCACAGTGAGAATTTCTCGACAATTATTGTCGGTCGCAGAGAACCTGTTGCCTGGCCAGATGAGGAATTCCCCCCGATCCATATTTTATTACAGCAGCGTGCAGAAAAGAAAATCAACGAAGTTCTCGATAACTTAGATGATATGGTCCTAGCCGCCAGAGAACTCAGACTAACGAGAGAGACAGATTCGACCACTCGCATTGATTTAGTTGGAAACTCGGAAAGCACTGGTTTAACAATCATCGAGCTAAAAAAATCCAAGCAAACAGAACGACAAGCATTTTCAGAGCTTCTGGCTTACTCAAATCACTTTTGTACGGTGTTCCCAGGTCTAAAGGAAAGTTCCTTAACTTCTATCCTTGTAGCCCCAATGGAAACACGAACTACGAGAGACGCATACACGCAAGAGTTAGTATCGAACAATAAATGCATCCTAGCTTTAATTCCAAAGTACGAAAATGGAAAAGCTGAGCTAACAGTATACTACCCTGACGCGGCATACTATAAGTGGTTTGAAAATAACCTCCTAGACGATAGATCAATTATAACCGTAGCACTTGCGTTTCAAGAAATAAAAGGCTGGATTGATCTTGAAACCGGCCAACAGGGCATGCCTGGACACACAGCCAAAGCATTAAATACGCTCACGAGTTCTATATCGAATATGCTTGAAGCAAATGGCTACCACAGCATGTGCTATTCAACACAACCCTGGGGCGAAATAGCGTCCGGACTACAACTGCCATTCCCCAATGTTATATATGTTGCGGCAGTTAATCCCTTCTCTAGCTTTAGAACAGCAATAAGTGAAGAGGGCGTTTCTGGAAGTTCTCAGGCGGGCAGAATTGCAGAAGTGCAAGCAGTTCACGATCAGCTGTCGGAATCAGAACGAGAATTCTGGTTAGAAACCATTGAAGGGAATTTTCACAACCGATTGATTAGACTAGTTCGCAAAGAGTTCATGAAACTTTTGAAAAACAAAGACAACGAAAGAATTCGATTCGAAATATCTCTACCTGACTGGTACGGTTTAAAAACAAGCGTAATTGATTCCGTAACGGTTAATCACGGTGACATTTATCTAACCGGACTGCTAAGAGAAATACACTCCGAGTACATGGAGCACATTTACAAACCCGAGGTAGGCTATGCCCTCTATTACTCTGATGACATACCAAAATATTTCTACAGATCACTAAGGAGCTTTCTACCAATCTGGGAGATTTTGAGCGGCCTTGGCGTTGGCGAAGAGGAACGCGATGAAGCTGAAGAGTGAACCTATGCAAACGACTCTAGCAACGTAACAAGCGCGAGGGTGTCATCCAAAAAGCTGGGGGCGACGGGATAGAAAGCGTAACAAAATAAAATCTAACTCATTGATTTTAATCTTAAAACCAACTCCCTTGTAATCAGTAGGTCCCGGGGTCGACTCCTGGTGCCGCACCATACAAAACAAAGCCCCCGCAGAAATGCGAGGGCTTCGTTGTTTCTGGTGTATCTGTATTGGCTGAACACCCTTCACCCGCCCGCCTTGCTCCGCGCCTCTACACCCCCTCGAAAATCCCCCACCTCTATACCCAAGATTCAATTTCCAAGCTTTATGCTGAATTATGAACTGGCAATAATTATGGCTAACCCATAAAAACACCTAATTCCACCAACCCAGCTATCTTCCCAATCGCTCCCCACTCCCCCGGCTGCAAACCCAGCGGCCGAGCCTGAGAAACCGACTTGATGCAGGCGCTAACCACGCCCCCCATTCGCAGTGATTACGAACGTGACAGCTCTCACTCGATAGAGGAGTTTTACCGATCCCCAGCCTAGTCAGGCCGGGGCTTTTTGGTGCCCTGCTGGGCGGTTTTTCTGTATAACGCCGTCAAGACTAAGCGTTGCGAACGGATGCCCATGAACGCCCTGAAACTGATCTGCCTGCTGGTGATTGTCCCGCTGCTGCTCGCCGCTCTGGGCGGTTGGGAGCGTGAGCGGGCGGGTGAGGCTGCCGCGTGGTTGATCAACTACCAGGCCGATATCAGCGCCACTCGGCAAACCCTGAACACCTTGGCGACGCAAAACCCTACGGCCCTTATCGACCTGGGCGAGGAAAAAATCGGCATCCAGCCGGCGCTCGAGCGGCTGGATAAAATCACGGCCGAACTGCCCACCGCTCAACGTATCAATAGCGGCACGCGCACCCTGGCGCCGTGGGTGATGGGGCTGGGCCTGCTGGCGGCGTTGATCGGTGTGGCGGCGCTGGCCGGCACACAATGGGCGGGGCGGCGTGCGCGGCAGTCGCGGGAAAAACTGTTGCAGGCGTTCGCCCTCGGCAGCCGCTTGTTGCCCTATGTGCTGGTGAGCCATGTGGTGGCGATGGCGACGACGGTGGCGATGGCCTTGAGTTTCGAAGGCTTGGCGATGTGGCACATCGGTCGATTGGGTCGCGGCGAATTCAAGCTGATGGCCGTGCTGGCGGTGATTGCGGCGTTCTGCCTGTATTCGATCTGGCTGCTGCTCAAACAATCGCGACACATGCTGGGTATGTTCAAACCCGAGCCGCTGGAGATGTTCGGGGCGGTGGTGACGCCCGCGCAGGCGCCGGCGCTGTGGCGCGACGTGAATACGTTGGCCGGCAAGCTCGGCGCGCTGTCACCGGACCATATCGTGGTGAGCCTGACCCAAGGGTTTTACGTGACCTCCAGCGAGGCCCACGTGCAACCGGCGCATACCACGCTGCATGGGCGCACCTTGCATGTGCCGCTGCTGTACCTCGGCCTGCTGAGCCGCGACGAAATCGGCGCGGTGATCGGCCATGAGCTCGCACACTTTGCAGGGGAAGACACCGAATACAGCCTGCGCTTCTTGCCGATCTACGATGGGGTCAATCGCAGCCTGGCGGTGCTGCTGGATACCCTGCTGGCCAGTGACCTGATCCAGGAGTGGCTGATGCGGCCGTCATTCCTGTTCGGCGTGTTTTTCATGCAGCGCTTTGATCACGCGGTCAACCATTGGAGCCGCGAGCGCGAGTTGCTGGCGGATGCCGCAGGTGCGCGCCTGGTCGGCAATGGCGCGGCGGCTTCAGCGCTGTTGCGCGTGTCGGTGTTGCAACCGCTTATCGAGGACGCGCTGTTGGCCTTGTGTGACTCAGCCTCGGAAGAGGATCTGCCCGCCGCCGCCCTGGCCGCACTGCAAGGCCGTGAACTGCAGGTGCCGCCACAAGCGTTGGAGATTCATCAGCCTCACCCGACCGACTCGCACCCGTCGAATGGCGAACGCCTGCAGGCGCTTGCCGTGTCGCCGGATGACGCCCTGCACAGCGCCACACGGTTAGTGGATGCCCACGTTGCAAATGGGCAAATCGACGCTTATTTCAGTGCGCCGCGCACGCTGCGTGAGCAGTTATCGCGCGACCTGATCGACGTGGCGGTCACCGAAAACACCGCGCACACGGCGTTGCTGGAAACCCTGGCCACATCGACCGACGGCGAACGTGAACTGCATGAGGGAGGGCGCTGGCGTGGCGTGCTGATGGCGGTGTGCGCCGTGCCTTTTGTGGGGCTCGGCTTGGCCATCATGAGCCAGCCCTGGCTGGCCCCGGAACGTTTGAAAAGCAACACGTTGTCGGCGATCGGCGCCGGGGCGGCAATCGCCGTTATCGCGTTGATCTTTTTGTGGCTGGGTGTGCGCCGTTTCAAGCGCGCACCGCAGGTCGCGTTGCGCCTGACGCCGGAGCATTTTGTGTTCGCCAACCTGGCGCAGCCGTTGCCGATTGAGCACATCGCCGGTGTCACCCTGCAATTTATGCAGGGTATCTGGGTGACCGTGGAGCTGACGCCGGAAGCGCCCTTGCCTGAACGGCGCAAAACCGCATTCGGCGTGCCGGGCGCGCGCATCAACAAGAAGAAACGCCAGGTGCTGTTACAGATGGCGCAGTTGTGCATCGACAACCAGAAGCTCGAACCCTATGAGGGCTTGTCACTGATGCTCGACTACGTAAATGCCTCCCTCGCCCGCAAGATTTTGCAGCACCGCGAGGACTGATCGGCCCGCATAAAAAAACCCCGAACCAGTCGGGGTTTTTTATCGCCTGGAATCAGGCGCGACGCCAGATCAATTAGAAAACGTTGATCGGGTAGTCGGCGAACAGACGGACTTCGTTACCGCCGACGTTGTACTGGTCGGCGTTGTTGGAAACACGCAACCAGGACGCACGAGCACGCAGGCTCAGGTCTTTGGCCGGGCCGCTCTGGACGACGTACTTGAACTGGTTGAAGATTTCGCGCTCGGTGCCATTGCCACGGTTGGAACCGTCGTCAATGTTGGTACCACGCACGTAGGCCACGTTGTAAGTCAGGCCAGGCACACCGAAGGTGCTGAAGTCCAGGCCGTAGCCGACTTGCCAGGAGCGCTCGTCCTTGCCGTTGAAGTCGGACCAGTAGGAGTTGGCCAGCAGGATGGTGTTGCCGCCATCGCCGATGCCGCCGGCGTTGCGGTAGCCGCCATACAGGTAGCCAGTGTCGCCGGTGCTGCGCTGGTGAGCGACGGTGAAGCTGTGCGGGCCAACGGCCCACGTGGCGCCCAGGCTCCAGATTTTGTTGTCGCGGGCGTCGGCGTCACCTTGGTTCTCCAGGGCGAAGCTGCGGTCCAGCTTGGTTTTGTAGCCATTGAAGTCAAAGGTCAGCGACTGTTGCTCTGGCAGGGCCAGCACGTAGTTGACGTTGACGTATTGCTTTTTCAGCACGTCTTGCATGTCGGAAGCGTACAGCGCAGCGGACAGGCTTTCGGTGAATTTGTAGCTACCACCGATGTAGTCGATGCTTTTCAGGCGGCCGCTGTCGCTGCCTTCGGCGCTCTTGCGGGCTTCTTTGGTGAAGTGACCGGCGTCCAGTTGCAGACCGGCGATCTCTTTGGAAACGATCGAGGTGCCTTCGTAGGTTTCCGACAGCAGGCGCGAGTTGTCGTATTCCAGAACCGGCACGGCTGGCATCTGCTGACCGTATTTGATCACGGTGTTGGAGATGCGCGCCTTGACGGCTGCGCCGCCCTTGGCCAGGTCGTTGGCGGCTTCGCCGCTGTCGCCTTGTTTGAAGAAGTCGATACCGCCCGCGCCGCTGCGACCTTTACCACCGTCCAGACGGATAGCGTATTGGCCGATCACGTCCACACCTACACCGACGGTGCCTTGGGTGAAGCCGGACTCGAACTTGCCGATAAAGCCTTGGCCCCATTCGGCTTTGTCTTGCTTGCCATTCTTGTAGTCACGGCTGATATAGGCGTTGCGTGCCGCGATGTTCAGGTGGCTGTCGTCTACGAAACCCTTGGATTGCTCCTGGTCGTTTGCCATGGCCTGAGTGGCGCTCAAAATCCCCAGAGCAATCAGACCCATCCGTTGCTTCAACATTTTTTGTATTCCTTATTACTGGTTGAGTACGCGCTGTGACACCAGGCTCCGTTCTGCTTTTTCTGGCGTCGACTTTTCCCGGAAAAAAGAAGGCCCGCGGACGACTGAACTGCCGCAGGCCTTTTTTTATTGGATGAGTCATGGCGGTTAGCCACAGGCGTTGGGCGCAATCCTAGTCCCGCGTTGAACTATGTGTCAATTTCGCGAATCGTCTGTATTTAGGCGAAATAATTCTAAGCAAAGCCCTACACCGGTTCTAAAAACGACCCAATTCCTTCTCTTACGACGTCAGAAACACATTTCGTAATATATTTTGGAAGCGGTACGTGTGCTGATACCTGACGTGATGGCGCCGGGCCAGGGTGGTGGGGATGGATTGCGGTTTTCGGCAGAAGGCCTGGGATAGGTGCGCGGCACTGAGCCATCGTGGTGCTTACAGGCACCCACCCTTTATAGGGCTGAACAGGCTTTAAATGTGGGGTTCCACTAAATCTCTGACTTGGCGCTGTCGCGCAGCAAACTGGAGCCGCTGTGGCGAGCGGGGCTTGCCCTAATGCCGTTCAGTTAAGGCTTTTTTGTAGGAGCGAGCTTGCTCGCGAAAAACGTCAACGATAACGCGTGTTTCCTGAATCAACGCGGCGCCTGTGAGTTTTTCGCGAGCAAGCTCGCTCCTACAGAAGGCGATGTACTCTTAACTGAACGGCATTAGGGCTTGCCCCGCGTTGGGCTGCGCAGGAGCCTAATGAGAACGCTGCAGTGTGTCAGTCAGTTCCGGGGGGGGGGGGTGTTTTGGGGCTGCTGCGCAGCCCAACGCGGGGCAAGCCCGCTCGCCACAACAAGCCCGCTCGCCACTACAGCCCGCGTCCACATGTTGATAGGCGTACACGTTAGTTATTCAGTAACTCACACAACACCTGCATCTCATCGTCACTGAACAACCCCGCCGGGTAGCGTTCACTCATCACACTGTGCAAATCCGGCTGCTGCCTGAGCTGCCGCGAACCGTTTGCCTTCAACCAGAGCGCCAGCGCATGGATGGCGTCACCGTTGACCCGCAAGGGGTGAAACGTGCGCGTATTCATTGGGTTGATGTTGGCATTCATTTCAGCGCTCTCTCCTACTGCGTGAGCGGCTAACTTACTCAAGGTTTATGACAGAACTGCGCAGTCATCAGCCTTGGCTACTGTGACAACACCAATACAAGAGCTATGCCAATGTCCCGGATCTATAGGTATTCAGACACAAAAAAGCCCACGGCCTTGCGGGGCCGCGGGCTTGCTGCGAGCGCTGGAACCGAGTAGTGCCCGGTCGCCGTCGAGGCGCTGTTACAACTGCACTCAGTTTTTGTGCGGGGCCGGCTGTTGTTGGGTCAGGCAATGGATATTACCGCCACCCAGTAACAGTTCGCGGCCCGGCACCATCACCACTTCGTGCTGCGGGAACAGGCTCTGCAGGATGGCCTTGGCCTGGCTGTCCAACGGGTCGTCAAAGCTCGGGGCGATGATGCCGCCGTTGACGATCAGGAAGTTGACATAGGAACCGGCCAACCGCACGCTCGGATTACGCTCCTGGGTGCCATCCACCGGGTCCACGCCGGCACACTCTTCCTCGGTGGCATACAGCGGGCCCGGAATCGGCATTTTGTGCACTGTGAACGAGCGGCCCTGGGCGTCAGTGCTGCTTTGCAGGACGTCCATGGCTGCGTGGCAACGGGCGTAGTTCGGGTCTTGCGGGTCGTCGGTCCAGGCCAGCAACACTTCGCCCGGGCGCACATAGCAACAGAAGTTATCCACATGGCCGTCGGTTTCGTCATTGAACAGGCCATCCGGCAACCAGATGATCTTATCCACCGCCAGGTTGGCACTGAGCACCGCTTCGATAGCCGCACGGTCGAGGTGCGGGTTGCGATTGCGGTTGAGCAGGCATTCTTCGGTGGTGATCAGAGTGCCTTCGCCGTCGACGTGGATCGAACCGCCTTCCAACACGAACCCTTCGGTGCGGTAACGCGGCGCGCGTTCGATCTCGAGGATCTTGCCGCCCACCTGCGAGTCACGGTTCCACGGCGCATACAGGCCACCATCAAAACCACCCCAGGCGTTGAAATCCCAGTTCACGCCACGCACTTCGCCGGTGTTGTTGATCACAAACGTCGGGCCGGTGTCGCGCACCCAGGCGTCGTCACTGGACATTTCCACCACGCGGATATTCGGCACGTCCAGGCGGGCGCGGGCGTTTTCGTACTGGCCGGCAGACACCGCGACCGTCACCGGTTCAAACCGCGCGATAGCCTTGGCCACCGCCACGTGAGCGGCCTGCGCCGGTTTACCACCCAGGCGCCAGTTGTCCGGGCGTTCGGGCCAGATCATCCAGGTTTGGGTCTGGGGCGCCCATTCGGCGGGCATATAAAAGCCATCGGCGCGAGGTGTGCTGTGCAGGGTGGTCATGGCAATCAGGGCTCCGAATGGGGGTGAAGGCCGACTTTATAACGGATAAAAATCGGCTTTAACAGCGGCCTGCAATCATAGGCGATAAATATGACAGCAAATAACCGATAACAATCGATTATTTACGCTTGTTCATTCAACGCCTTCGACAGCATGTCGACAAAGAAGTCCACGCTGCGTTTGGAGGTGACCATCGGCGGCTTGATCTTGAGGATGTTCAGGTAGTCACCGGTCGGCTGCATGAAAATCCCAAGTTCCCGCAGACGCTCGCACAACAGCGCGGTCTCTTCGGTGGCGGGCTCCAGGGTGTGTCGATCCCGCACCAGCTCCAGCCCCAAGTAGAAACCGGAGCCATGCACGGCGCCGACCAACGGATGACGGTCGATCAGTGCTTGCAGCCGCGCCTTGAAATGCCCGCCCACGACCTGGGCGTTTTCCCACAGCTTTTCTTCTTCCATCACATCCAGCACCGCCATGCCGATCCGGCAACTGACCGGGCTGCCCCCCGAGGACGAAAAGAAATACCCCTCGGCTTCCAGTGCTTCGGCAATCTCGCGCCGAGTGATCACCGCCCCCAAGGGCTGGCCGTTCCCCATGCCCTTGGCCATGGTGATGATGTCCGGCACAACACCCTGCTCTTCAAAGCCCCAGAAGAAATGCCCCATGCGCCCATAGCCCACCTGCACTTCATCGGCAATGCATACGCCGCCCTGGGCACGCACCCGCGCATACACCTGCTGCAGATAGCCCGGAGGCAGGGAAATACCGCCGGCATTGCCGTACACCGGCTCACAAATGAACCCGGCCAGTTGGCGCTGGCTCGCGGCGATTTTCGCCAGGTTGTGCTCCACACTGCGGACATAATCCGGCGCACTGTCTGGTCCGCGGAACTCACCGCGATAGGTATTCGGCGCAGTCACCGGGTGTACCCAATCCGGGCGGCTGCTCAGGGCCTTGGGGTTGTCAGCGATCGAGGTGGACACCGCATCCGCCGCCACCGACCACCCGTGGTAAGCCTCCAGCACGCTGAGCATGTCGCGCCCGCCGCTGTAGGCCCAGGCCAGGCGAATGGCCAGGTCATTGGCCTCGGTGCCGCTGTTGACCAGGAACACCCGGTCCATACCCTCCGGCGCCAGCGCCAGCAGGCGCTCGGAAAACTCGGCAATCGCCGCGTAGTGGAAGCGCGAGTTGGTGTTGAGCAATGACCATTGCCGAGCCGCCACGGCCGCCATACGTGGGTGGCCGTGGCCGAGCACGGCCACGTTGTTGAGCATGTCGAGGTAGGAACGGCCCTGCATGTCGATCAGATGGTTGCGCCAGCCGCGTTCGATGCGCGGCGGGTCGACGTAATAATGCTTCTGCGAACGGGCGAAACTGGCGTCGCGCCGGGCCAGCAGGGCCTCGGGGTCCAGTTCCGGCTCAGCGTCACAGGCCAGGCCAAGCAGCGTCGCCGGTGACGGGCAAAGCGCTTGCCACGCCGGTACCCGGGAGGGCGCGCAGAACAGCGGCGGTTCGATGTCCGCGCGGCATACCTGCACCATCAGCGGGGCATGGACTTCGCCGATTATCTGCCCTTCCACCAGCACCGCGCCGGGGTTCAATGCGGTTTTCACCCCCCACAGACGCAGGCTCAGCGGACCGTCATGCAGGCTCAGCAGACCGTCGGCGCCCTTGCGCAACGTGCCGCCAAAGGGCGCCTCCAACACGGTGCCATGGGGCAAGTGCAGTTCAACATGCAGCGGGAACGTCTCGGGCTCAACGGCGCTGTCGGGACGGGTGCGCGACAGCCGATATTGCCCATAGCGGCTGGCGGCCAACCCATGCACGGTGGCCGCTTCATCCAGTAATCGGCGATCGATGCCGGGCTGTTCCCAATTGCCCGCTTCGAAATGCGGGCTGAGCACACCCAGGTCAATCAGCGCGAATTCCTGGCCCACCAACCCTGGCAACAAAGGGGCGAAGTTCTGGTCGGCCAACGGCGCCGGCGTCTCCCCGACACTGCTCAGAATCGCCGCTTCCATTAGTTCAAAGGGCACCGACATTGCCACATGGAAGATTTCCCACTCATGTTCGGCGTTTTTCAGCAGGTAGCTGTTATTCGGATCCAGGCGTTGCTGCTGTTCGCTGCTCAGCACCAGCACCGCCGCGCGGGCGACGATCAGTGGCCACAGGGCCTGCAGTTCTTCGCGCTGTAAGGGGTTGACCGCATGGAACGCACGGATGGCCGGGAGGATGGCAAAGGGATCGCTTTCAGCATGGTGCAGCAGCGCGGCACACGTCACCGACAAATCGGCGATGCGCCAGGTGCGCACCAGGTCGCCGAAATCGATCACCCCCTGGATCTGCCAGTGCCGCTGGGCGTCACGTTGCCACATGACGTTGTCATCGGTGATGTCCATGTGCACCGCTTGCCAGGGCAGGTGATCGGCCAGGTCGCGCAGGCGCGCGTCAACCTGTTCGGCCACCTGCTCCAAGAGGGCGCGATGGGGCAGGTTTTGCAGGGTTGCCAACAGGTGGGTGATCAGCTCCTGGGCGTGGCGCGGGTCCCATTGCAAGGTGCGGTCCAGGCCTGGGTGCTGGAAATCGGCCAGGGCCAGGCTCATTCGCCCGCACAACGCGCCGAAGCCTGCAATGACATCGCGGCCCAGATGGGGGAGATGGGTCAGGGGCTGCCCGTCGATGTAGTCCAGCAACCGCAGGTGCAGGTTTTGTCCATCCACCGCGACGGTGAGCAACTCTTCACCGGTGTGCGCCTTGATGACCTGAGGTACCTGCATCTGCACATGGGCCTGCAGGTTGTTGAGGGCCGCGTGCTGGGCCTGCAACTCAACGGCAGCGTAGTCACCCCGGCAGATTTTCAGAACAAAGCGGCCACGGTCGCTGTCGACCTTGTAATTGAGGTCTTGCTGGCTGCCCAGCGCCTGCAGGGTGCCGGTGAGGCCGTAATGCTGCTCAAGCAGGTGTGCCGCCTGATCGGGGTCCACTTGCGGGCAAGGTAGGCTGGCGCGATGGATCAACGTGGCGAGCAACATTGTGACGACCTCGGTTTTTTTAGGCGTCTATATCGCCATTGTTACGGGGCTAACGCAACCCCCAGCACACGGCACGCTTGCGCCGACCTGCTCCACCACTCAAGCTATGCTCCATTTGCTTAATGTCCGTCTAAGGAAAAGGCCCTCCGACATGCGCATTCTCATCACCGGCGGCGCTGGTTTTATCGGCTCCGCCCTGATCCGCCACCTGATCCAGCACACCGAGCACGAAGTGCTCAACCTGGACAAACTCACCTACGCCGGCAACCTGGAGTCGCTGACCAGCATCGCGTCCAACAGCCGCTATGAGTTCGTACAGGCCGATATCGTCGACCAGGCCACCGTCAGCGCCGTGCTCGCGCGCTTCGAGCCGCAGGCGATCATGCACCTGGCGGCCGAGTCCCATGTCGACCGCTCCATCGATGGCCCGTCGGATTTTATCCAGACCAATATCGTCGGCACCTACAGCCTGCTGGAGGCCGCCCGAGCCTATTGGCAAAAGCTCGACGAGCCCGCCAAGCGCGCGTTCCGCTTCCATCACATCTCCACCGATGAAGTGTATGGCGACCTGCATGGCGTGGACGACCTGTTCACCGAAACCACGCCCTATGCGCCCAGCTCGCCCTACTCGGCCAGCAAGGCCGCGTCCGACCATCTGGTACGCGCCTGGCAGCGTACCTATGGGCTGCCGGTGCTGCTAACCAATTGTTCGAACAACTACGGGCCGTTCCACTTCCCTGAAAAGCTGATCCCGCTGGTGATCCTCAATGCCCTGGCGGGCAAGCCGTTGCCGGTCTATGGCGATGGCTTGCAGGTGCGCGACTGGCTGTTCGTAGAAGACCACGCCCGCGCATTGCTCAAGGTGGTGACCGAAGGTGTGGTCGGCGAGACCTACAACATTGGCGGGCATAACGAGCAGAAAAACATCGACGTGGTGCGCGGCATCTGCGCCCTGCTCGAAGAGCTGGCGCCGCAGCGCCCGGCCGGTGTCGAGCAATTCACCGACCTGATCACCTTCGTCAAGGATCGCCCCGGCCACGACCAGCGCTATGCGATCGACGCCAGCAAGATCGAGCGCGAACTGGGCTGGGTCCCACAGGAAACCTTTGAAACCGGGCTGCGCAAGACCGTGCAGTGGTACCTCGACAACCTAGAGTGGTGCCGCAGGGTCCAGGACGGCAGTTATCAGGGCGAACGATTGGGCAACACCGACTTTAAGGATCTGATTGCATGATGAAGGGAATCGTATTGGCCGGGGGCTCCGGCACCCGTTTGCACCCCATTACCCTGGGGGTGTCCAAGCAGCTGTTGCCGGTGTATGACAAACCGATGATCTACTACCCGATCTCGGTGCTGATGCTGGCGGGAATCAAGGACATCCTGGTGATTTCCACACCGCTCGACTTGCCCCAATACCGCAACCTGCTGGGGGATGGCAGCCAGTTTGGCGTGCGCTTCAGCTATGCGGAGCAACCCTCGCCAGATGGCCTGGCCCAAGCGTTCATCATCGGTGAAGAGTTCATCGGCGATGATCCGGTCTGCCTGATCCTGGGTGACAACATCTTCCATGGCCAGCACTTCAGTGACCAGCTGCGTACCGCGGCCGAGCGCCCCTCCGGGGCTACCGTATTCGGCTACTGGGTCAAGGACCCGGAGCGTTTCGGGGTGATCGACTTCGACCAAGACGGCCGCGCCCTGTCCATCGAAGAAAAACCGGCCAAGCCCAAATCGCCGTACGCGGTGACCGGCCTGTATTTCTATGACAACGACGTGATCAGCATCGCCAAGGCGGTCAAGCCTTCACCCCGTGGCGAGCTGGAGATTACCGACATCAACAACGCCTACCTCAAGCGCGGCGACCTGCATGTCGAGCGCTTCGGCCGTGGCTTTGCCTGGCTCGACACAGGGACCCATGACAGCCTGCTCGAAGCGTCGACCTATGTGCAGACCATCGAGCATCGCCAGGGGCTGAAAGTAGCGTGCCTGGAAGAAATCGCCTACGAAAATGGCTGGATCGACCGCGATTACCTGCTGGAGCGTGCGCAGTATTTCGGCAAGACCGGCTATGGCCAATACCTGTACATGTTGGCAGGAGAACGCGCGTGAATGTAGTGCAGACCTGCCTGCCCGACGTGCTGATCCTTGAACCGAAAGTGTTCGGCGATGAGCGCGGTTTTTTCTACGAAAGCTTCAACGCCCGCGCGTTCGAGGCGGCTACCGGGCTCAAGCGTGATTTCGTACAGGACAACCACTCACGCTCACAAAAAGGCGTGCTGCGGGGCCTGCACTACCAGCTCGAACACACCCAAGGCAAACTGGTGCGCGTCATCGCCGGCGAAGTGCTGGACGTGGCGGTGGATATTCGCCGCAGCTCGCCGCACTTCGGCCAGTGGGTCGGCGTGCGACTGTCGGCACAGAACAATCGCCAACTGTGGGTGCCGGAAGGCTTCGCCCATGGGTTCGTGGTGCTGAGCGAGCATGCAGAGTTCCTCTACAAGACCACCGACTACTACCAGCCGAGCGCCGAGCGCAGCATCCTGTGGAATGACCCGACGTTGGCCATCGACTGGGAATTGACTGAACCGCCGCAACTGTCCGCCAAAGACCAGGCGGGCAAACTGTTGATGGAGGCCGACCTGTTCCCATGAGCCGCCCTTTAAAAATCCTCATCACCGGCCAACACGGCCAGGTCTCCCTGGCGCTGCAACAAAAGCTCCAGGGCCTGGGCGAACTCATCGTGCTGGGCCGCGACCAGCTTGACCTGGCCAACGTCGAGCAGATTCGTCAGCAGGTCCGTGCCCATCGCCCCGGCCTGATCATCAACGCCGCAGCGCACACCGCGGTCGATCAGGCCGAAAGCGAACCGGACGCGGCTTTCGCCGTCAACGCCATCGCTCCCGGCATCCTCGCCGAGGAAGCCAAGGCCCTGGGCATCCCGCTGATCCATTACTCCACCGACTACGTGTTCGACGGCAGTAAACCTGCGCCCTACACCGAAGCCGATGTGCCGAACCCACTGGGTGTGTATGGCCAAAGCAAGCTGGCCGGTGAGCGGGCGATCGCCGCCGTGGGTGGCCAATACCTGATCCTGCGCACCAGTTGGGTCTATTCCAGCCACGGCAAGAACTTCCTGCTGACCATGCAACGCCTGCTGCAAGAGAAACCGCAGATGCGCATCGTCGCCGACCAGATCGGTGCTCCGACCTGGGCCGGTACCATCGCCAACAGCACCCGCACGTTGATCGAGCGCTGGCAGGCCGGCCAGGCGGGCGATTGGGGCATCTATCACCTGACCGCCCAGGGCGAGACGTCATGGTTCGGCTTCGCCCAGGCGATTGGCGAGCATCTGCGTGCTGCGGGCAAACCCTGCGCCGAGCTGGAAGCGATCCCTTCCAGCGCCTACCCGACGCCGGCCAAGCGCCCCCTGAACTCGCGCCTCGATTGCAGCCGCCTGCGCCAGCAGTGGCAGGTTGGCCAGCCACAGTGGCAAGACGCATTGCGCGAGTGTCTTGCCGAGCAGCACTAGGCATAATGCGCCTGTACCCACAGGCGCACGACACCCATGACTCCACCTCTCCCGCGAAGACCCCGCTGGCGCAGCCTCGCCCTGCTGGCGCTGTGCCTGGCGCCGCTGCTGTGGCCGCTGGAGCACCTGGCCGAGCGTTATTACCGCAGCGAACTGGCCGGGCAGAACCGCCAGACCCTCGACCTCTACGTCGCCAACCTGCTGGGCACGCTGCACCGCTACGAGGTGCTGCCGCAAATCCTCGGTGACTTGCCGGCCTTGCGCACCGCGCTGGAGGCACCGGACGTCAGCACCAACCTGGTCAACGCCAACCTGCTGCTCAAGGACGTCGCCGCCCAGGCCGGGGTAGAAGTGATGTACCTGATGGACACCACCGGCAAGACCCTTGCCGCGTCCAATTGGGACAAGCAGGACAGCTTCGTCGGGCGCAACTTTTCGTTCCGCCCGTATTTCAGCGAAGCCATGGCCGGGCGGCTGGGACGGTTCTTCGGCCTGGGCACCACCTCGGCCAAGCGCGGTTACTTCTTCGCCGCCGCCGTGCGCAATGGCGAAAAAATCATCGGCGTGCTGGTGGTCAAGGTCGACCTGGACCACACCGAAAGCCTGTGGGGCAACACCCCCGAACAACTATTGGTAACCGACCATAACGGCGTGGTGATCCTCACGTCGCGCCCGCAATGGCGATTCCGCGCCACCCGGCCGCTGACCGATGAAGAGCGCCAGGCCATCATCGCCATCCAGCCCTACCCGACCCGCGACCCGCAACCGCTGACCCTGAGTTCCACGGCATGGTTGCGCCAATCCACTGCGATCGCCGAGACCGGCTGGAACGTGGAAATCCTCGCGCCACGCTCACTGATCAACCGCCCGGTGCGCACGGTAGTGGCCGTAGGTGGCGCCACGCTGCTGGTATTGATGTTGCTGCTGGGGTTGATGATGCAGCGCCGCCGTCATTACCTGGAGCGCATCGCCTTTGAAGCCAAGGCCCGTCGCGAGCTGGAGATGCGCGTGGTCGAGAGGACCAGCGACCTGGAAGGGCTCAATCGCCGCCTGAAACAGGAGGTACTGGAACGCGAACACGCCCAGCAGGAACTGGTGCGCGCCCAGGATGATTTGGTGCAAGCGGGCAAACTGTCGGCACTGGGCACCATGTCGGCGAGTATCAGCCACGAACTCAACCAACCCCTGGCGGCGATTCGCAGCTATGCCGAAAACGCCGAAATCCTCCTCGACCATGAACGCACCAACGATGCGCGCGGCAATCTCAAGCTGATCAGCGAACTGACCGGGCGCATGGCCTCGATCATCGCCCACCTGCGTGCGTTCGCCCGCCGCGATCGGCACGCGCCGGAAAGCGTCGCCCTGCAACCGGCGCTGGACGATGCCCTGGCGTTGCTGGCCAAGCGACGGCGTTCGATGGAAGTGGAACTGATCCGCGATTTGCCCGAGGCAACCTTGTGGGTAGAGGCCGGCGAAACGCGCCTGCGCCAGGTGCTGGGCAACCTGCTGGCCAATGCCCTCGACGCCCTCACTGAAAAAGGCCCGCCGCGCAAACTCTGGCTGAGTGCCCAAACCACCGAACAGGGCGTCAACCTGTACATTCGCGATAATGGCCCTGGCTTTTGCATGGAAGCACTGGGCCGCGCCAGCGAGCCGTTCTACACCACCAAGACCCGCACCCAGGGCCTGGGGTTGGGCCTGGCCATCTGTGACACGCTGATGCGCGCCTTTGGCGGCGAGCTGCTGTTTGCCAACCACAAGGAAGGCGGCGCGCTGTTAACCTTGAAATTGCGTGCCGGCTCGCCGGGCGTCAGTCTGCAACCGTCCGAGGACCGCAGTGTATGAGTATCGATAACCAGATTCAGGTGGTGTTGATCGACGACGATCCACACTTGCGTCAGGCCCTGTGCCAGACCCTGGACCTGGCCGGGCTGAAGGTCCTGCCCCTGGGCGAAGCCACCGGCCTCACCGCGCGCTTGTCGCGGGACTGGCCGGGGGTCGTGGTCAGCGATATCCGCATGCCCGGCATGGACGGCCTGGAGCTGCTCGCCGAACTGCACGGCCAGGACCCGGAGCTGCCGGTGCTGCTGATCACCGGCCACGGCGACGTGCCGTTGGCGGTGCAAGCCATGCGCGCGGGTGCCTACGACTTCCTCGAAAAACCCTTCGCCAGCGACGCCCTGCTCGACAGCGTGCGCCGCGCCCTGGCCCTGCGTCGCCTGGTCCTGGACAACCGCAGCCTGCGCCTGGCCCTCAGCGATCGCCAGCAACTGAGCACACGCCTGGTCGGGCACTCGCCCCAAATGCTGCGCCTGCGCGAACAGATCGGCGCACTGGCAGCGACCCGCGCCGATGTACTGATCCTGGGTGAAACCGGGGCCGGCAAGGAAGTGGTGGCCCGTGCGCTGCACGACCTGTCGAACCGGCGCAGCGGGCCATTCGTGGCGATCAACGCCGGGGCGCTGGCGGAGTCGGTGGTGGAAAGCGAACTGTTTGGCCATGAACCCGGCGCGTTTACCGGGGCGCAGAAGCGCCGGATCGGCAAGTTCGAATTCGCCAATGGCGGCACGCTGTTCCTTGATGAAATCGAAAGCATGAGCCTGGATGTACAGGTCAAACTGCTGCGCCTGTTACAGGAACGCGTGGTCGAACGCCTTGGCGGCAATCAGTTGATCCCGCTGGATATCCGCATCATCGCGGCCACCAAGGAAGACTTGCGCCAGGCCGCCGACCAGGGCCGCTTCCGTGCCGACTTGTACTACCGCCTCAACGTCGCACCGTTGCGCATTCCGCCGCTGCGCGAACGGGGCGAAGACGCACTGATGCTGTTCCAGCACTTTGCCGACGAAGCCAGCAGCCGCCACGGCCTGCCACTGCACGAGCTGCAACCAGGCCAACGTGCGTTGCTGTTGCGCCACAACTGGCCGGGCAATGTGCGCGAACTGCAGAACGCCGCAGAACGCTTTGCCCTCGGCCTGGAGTTGGCGCTGGATAACACCCCGGACAATCCGGTAACCGGCGTGCTGACCTCGACCCCGGGCGGCTTGAGCGAACAGGTCGAGCAGTTCGAAAAAAGCCTGATCGCCGCCGAACTGACCCGCCCCCACAGTTCCCTGCGCAGCCTCGCCGAAGCCCTGGGCGTACCGCGCAAGACCTTGCATGACAAACTTCGCAAGCACGGCCTGAACTTCGCCGACAGCAGCAACCAAGGCGCTGACGACGAATGACCCTGCCCACTCACCAAGAGGCCGCCATGAGCCGCGACAGCCGTTACCTGGAATCCATCCTCCACCACGACATCCCCCTGACCCGTGAAATGGGCCTCAAGGTGCTCGACTGGCAACACGGCCAACTGCAATTGCACCTGCCCTTGCAAGCCAATATCAACCACAAGAGCACCATGTTCGGTGGCAGCCTCTATTGCGGCGCGGTGCTGGCGGGTTGGGGCTGGCTGCACCTGCAACTGCGCGAGGAAGGGATTGAAGACGGGCATATCGTGATTCAGGAAGGGCAGATCAGCTATCCGCTGCCCGTGACGCAAGACGCGACCGCCATTTGCGCGGCGCCGGAGGAGAAGGTGTGGAAGCGCTTTTTAGCCACCTACAAGCGCTATGGCCGGGCGCGGTTGACGTTGGACACGTGGATCGTAAATGAGGGCAGTGAAGAGCTGGCAGTGACTTTCACCGGCCAGTACGTCCTGCACCGCTGAAAGCCATCACACAAAACCAATGTGGGAGGGGGGGCAAGTCGAATCGTCGCACCGCCCCTCCCACATTTTGATCTGCGCTGGTTTTAAGATCTTGCCAAAGTCAGCAAGCGTTCACGCCACGCCGCCTTCGCCGGCAACGCCAGGAAGAACGGGTTCAACAACGATGCCCGCGCCGGGTAGCTGAACGGCTCGCCACTCAACTCCAGTACCTCGCCGCCCGCCCCTTCCAATACACCCTGCGCCGCAGCGGTATCCCACTGCGAGGTCGGCGCCAGGCGCGGATAGCAATCGGCGCTGCCTTCGGCCAATAGGCAGAATTTCAACGAACTGCCGATATTCGCCAGCTTCAACTCCCCCACCCCTTCGCTCAAGCCATTGAGCAAACGCTCCTGCTCTGGGCTGGTATGCCGACGGCTGGCAACCACGGTGAAGGCTTCACCCGCCGCCGGAGTCTCGCGTACCTGGATCTGCCTGGGCGCTTCATTCACGTCCGAACGCCACGCGCCAAGCCCCGCGCCGCCGAAGTAACACCGGCCGTTGGTGGGCATGGATACCACGCCAAATATCACGCGGCCCTGTTCGATCAACGCAATGTTGACGGTAAATTCTTCACTGCCGGCGATAAATTCCTTGGTGCCATCCAGCGGGTCCACCAGCCACCACCGCTGCCAGCCGGCGCGTATGCTCTGGTCGATATCGGCGTCTTCTTCGGACAACACCGGGATACTCGGGTCCAGGGCTGTCAACCCGGCGAGAATCAGGTGATGGGCGGCCAGGTCCGCGGCCGTCACCGGCGAATCGTCAGCCTTGGACGTCACCGCCACTTCGGCGCGCCAGTACGGCAGGATGACTTCACCCGCCTGGCGAGCCAGTTCGATCACAGGGGCGATAAACGGGTGGCCTAAAAACAGTTCGCTCATGCGCTAAACGCTCCTCGCTGGGTCAACAGGTCTCGTACCAGATACAACGCAGCCAGCGCGCGGCCTTCGCTGAACTGCTCATTTTGCGCCAGTTGCGACAGCTCGCGCAGGTTGACCCTGTCCACGCGCATCGGTTCAGGTTCATCACCTTCCAGGCGTTCTTCATAGAGGTCGGTGGCCAGCACCACCTGGATTTTCTGGCTCATATAGCCGGGGGACAGTGACAGCTCAGTGAGGTGCTCCAACTGGCGGGCGCCATAACCGGCTTCCTCCTTGAGCTCGCGGTCCGCCGCCGCCAGCACGTCCTCGCCGGGCTCGATCAGCCCCTTGGGCAAGGACAGCTCGTATTCGTCGGTGCCACCGCAGTACTCTTCCACCAGCAGCGCATGGTCGGCGTCGATCATTGCCACGATCATCACCGCGCCGTACCCGGCACCACGTCCCACCAGGCGCTCGTAGGTGCGTTCAACGCCATTGGAAAAGCGCAATTGCACTTCCTCCACGCGGAACAAACGGCTACTGGCGACTATTTCGCGGGCGAGGACGGTGGGTTTCTGGCGCATAAGCGGCTCCTTGGCGTGATCGGGTTACTATACCGTGGCTTTTCCGATTGTCTGTGTCGGATATCTTTACTTACATGAGACCGCCCCATGCCCTCTTTGCCCTGGCACGCCATCGACACTGTCCTGCTGGACATGGACGGCACCCTGCTCGACCTGCATTACGACAACCATTTCTGGATGGAACACCTGCCTCAGCGCTACGCCCAGTTGCATGGTGTGAGTCTGGCCATGGCCGAGATGGAGTTGCAGCCGCTGTTCGAGCGTAACGCCGGACAGTTGCAATGGTATTGCCTGGATTTCTGGAGCACCGAACTGAACATTCCGGTGCGCGAGCTCAAGCTGGAAACCGCCCACCTGATCGCCCTGCGCCCAGGTGCCGATACCTTTCTGGCGGCGATCAAACAGGCCGGAAAACGGGTGATCCTGATCACCAACGCTCATCGTGACTCGCTGTCATTGAAGTTGGAACGCATTGAGTTGGCGCCGTATTTCGAGCGATTGATCAGCTCCCACGACTACGGTTTCGCCAAGGAAAACCCGCAGTTCTGGGATGCCTTGCAAGCCGATATCCGGTTCGACCCGGCGCGCAGCCTGTTTATCGACGACACGTTGCCGATCCTGCGCAGCGCCCAGAAATTTGGCGTGGGGCATTTGCTGGCGGTGAAAGAGCCGGACAGCCAAAAAGGGCCCAAGGACACTGGGGAATTTGCCGCAGTCGAGGATTACCGGGACCTTATTGTCGGACTTTGACCCCTTGTGGGAGGGAGCAAGCCCCCTCCCACATTTTTACTTTGTGAATTACTCAGGAATACGCAGCGTCTGCCCTGGGTAAATCTTGTCTGGATGAGACAACAGCGGCTTGTTGGCCTCGAAGATATCGTTGTACCGGCTGGCCTTGCCGTAAACCGCCAGGGAAATCGCGCTGAGGGTGTCGCCCTTTTTCACCACGACGAAACGGGCGGCGGCAACTACCGGGCCGGTTACGGTGATCTGGTCATCCACACTGGCCACACCGGCAATGTTGCCGGCCGCCAGAATGATTTTTTCTTTCTCTTCCTGACTGGCCACGGTCCCTGTAAGCGTGACCTTGTCACCCTCGACAGTGGCGTGAACATCCGGATTACCCAGCCCGACTTCTTCAATGTGCTTTTTCAGATCATCACTGGCATTGGCGTTGCCCGGCGTCAACAGCTTGACCAACTTCTCGCCGGCTTCCTTAACAAAGCTAAAAAGACTCATAGTGCGCTCTCCTTGATAGTTGATTTCCAGATGCCCAAGACTAGACCAGCCCCGAAGACTTGGGTTCCAGCCCGACCAAAGACCCAAACGCGCTAGAATCCCCCCGCCATTGGAATAAGCCCTGGAGCGAAGATGGACATCAAGCAGCTGAAATTCCTCATCGCCCTCGACGAGACCCGTCACTTCGGCCAGGCAGCAGCGCGTTGCCATATCACCCAGCCGACCCTGTCGATGCGCCTGCGCAGCCTGGAAGAAGAACTCGACCTGCCGCTGGTCAATCGTGGCCAGCGCTTCGAGGGCTTTACCGCCCCCGGCGAGCGAGTACTGGCCTGGGCGCGCACGGTGCTGGCAGCGTATGACGGCTTGCAGGCCGAAGCGGCGGCCTGTCGTGGCAACCTCGTCGGTACGTTGCGCCTGGGGGTGGTGCCGCTGTCGAGCTTCGATCCGTTGGCGTTGATGCAGCAACTGCACAAGGAACATCCGAGCCTGCGCTTTGAGCTTTCGGCCCTTAGCTCCGAACAGATTCTGGAACAACTGGCGAGCAATCGCCTGGACCTCGGCGTGTCGTACCTGGAGCGCCTGGACAATGAACGCTTCGACTCCCTGGCGCTCGGCGAAACCCGCATGGGCCTGCTCTACGACCAGCGCTATTTCAGCTTCGGCGACACACCGCTGAGCTGGGAAGCGTTGATCGAACTGCCCCTGGGCATGCTCACCAGCGGCATGCACTTTCGCCAGTCCATCGACCACAACTTCCACAGCCGGGGCCTGCACCCGCAGCCGCTGTTGCAAACCGATGCCGTCCATCAGTTGTTACAAGCGGTACACGGCGGGCTGTGCTGCGCGGTAATGCCCTTGGACGGTGGCCTGGATGCGCTCACCGAGCACTTGCGCCTGCAACCGATCGAAGACGCCCACACCCTCGCGCGCCTGGGGCTGATCATGCGTCGCAGCGCGCCCCGTTCGGCGCTGGCGGAAGCCTGTTTTGCGCTGTACCAGAAATTGCTGGCAGAGCATTGATCGACGTCATCTATCGGCAGATCAGTACTGGCAATTAGACGCGACGCTTTGTCGCGCCTAGTCTAGACACTGATCAATCCGCCGGTGGTACTGCCCCATGAACGCCAAGCGCCCAGTCTGCGCGGCGCCCGCCCCTGAAACGTCCGCGCCCGCCGCCAGCCAGAGCTACCAGTTCTGCAACCTCGAACACACAGAGGCCGCCAGCACGGCATTGGCGGAAGAAGTGGCGTTGGCAATTGCCTATAACGACATCAGCCAGGCAGTCATGCTGGTGACGCCCACTGACCTGGAAGACTTTATTGTCGGGTTCAGCATGGGTAGCGGCATTATTACCGACGTTGGCGACATTTATGACCTGAAACTCAGCGGCTCGGGCGCCACTCAATACGCTCAAGTCCAAATCTCCAGCCGCGCGTTTTGGAACCTCAAGCAGCAGCGTCGCCAATTGGCGGGCACCAGCGGCTGCGGTTTGTGTGGCGTGGAAGCCGTGGAACAGGCACTGCCAGACCTCCAAGTGCTGCCCGGCGCCCCCTTGCCGCCCGCCGCATGGCTCGACGGCCTGCGCCAACGCATCAGCGCCTTCCAGCCTTTGGGCCAATACAGTGGCGCCGTGCACGCGGCCGTGTTTATGAACAATCAGGGCGAACTGTTGCTGGGCCGCGAAGACATTGGCCGGCATAACGCCCTGGATAAGTTGATCGGCGCCCTGATCCGCCAAAAGATCCCGACAGCGGGTGGCCTGGCAATTGTCACCAGCCGTTGCAGCCTCGAATTGATCCAGAAAGTCCTGCGCGCGGGCATCCAGACCCTGGTCAGCCTGTCGTCGCCCACCGGCCTGGCCCTGCAATGGGCGCGCCGGCACAACCTCAACCTCATCCACCTGCCGCAGAAAAGTGCGCCGCGGGTCTACAGCCCTGCGATGGAGTACCAGCCATGAGCAATCACCACCAAGCCGACCAAACCCCAACCCCGCGCTACAAGCCCTACAAAGGCCCGGCGGGTGGCTGGGGCGCGTTGATCAGCGTGGCGCAGGCGTGGCTGACCAGCGACAACGCGCTGAAAAACATCCGCATGATGCTCAAGACCAACCAGAACGGCGGCTTCGACTGCCCGGGCTGCGCCTGGGGCGACTCGCCGGAAAGCGGCATGGTCAAGTTCTGCGAAAACGGCGCCAAGGCCGTCAACTGGGAAGCCACCAAGCGCCGTGTCGACGCTGCATTCTTCGCCAAGCACAGCGTCACCGCGCTGCTGGAACAAAGCGACTATTGGCTGGAATACCAGGGCCGCCTGACCGAACCGGTGCGCTATGACGCCGAGACCGACCGCTACAAACCCATCAGTTGGGACGCAGCCTTCGACCTGATCGGCAAGCACCTCAACGCACTGCCCAGCCCTGATATGGCCGAGTTTTATACGTCCGGCCGTGCCAGCAACGAAGCGGCGTACCTGTATCAATTGTTTGTACGCGCCTACGGCACCAACAACTTCCCGGACTGCTCGAACATGTGCCACGAAGCCAGCGGCGTGGCCTTGGCGCAAAGTGTAGGCGTCGGCAAAGGCACCGTGACCTTTGACGACTTTGAACATGCCGACGCGATTTTCGTCTGGGGCCAGAACCCCGGCACCAACCACCCACGCATGCTCGAACCGCTGCGTGAGGCCGTGAAACGCGGCGCCCAGGTGGTGTGCATCAACCCGCTGAAAGAACGCGGCCTGGAACGCTTCCAGCATCCGCAGCACCCGTTGGAAATGCTCACCAACGGCGACAAGCCAACCAATACCGCCTACTTCCGCCCGGCGCTGGGGGGCGACATGGCCATCCTGCGTGGCATGGCCAAATTCCTGCTGCTGTGGGAGCGCCAGGCCCAGGCTGAAGGCAAGGAAGCGGTGTTCGACCACGACTTCCTCAACGAGCACACGACCAACGTGCTCGATTACCTGGGCCAGATCGACGACACCTCCTGGGATGAAATCGTCGCGCAGTCCGGCTTGCCCCTGGTCGAGATCGAGCAAGCGGCGCGCATGTACGCCAAAGGCAAGAACGTGATCATGTGCTGGGCGATGGGCATTACCCAGCACCGCCATTCGGTGCCGACCATCCAGGAGATCGCCAACCTGATGCTGTTGCGCGGCAACATTGGCCGCCCAGGCGCCGGCCTGTGCCCGGTGCGCGGTCACAGCAACGTGCAGGGCGACCGCACCATGGGCATCAACGAACGCCCACCGGTGGCGTTCCTCGACGCCCTGGAACGCCGCTTCCAGTTTCAGGTGCCACGTACCAACGGCCACAACGTGGTGGAAGCGATTCACGCCATGCTCGAAGGTCGCTCCAAGGTGTTCATCGGCCTGGGCGGCAACTTCGCCCAAGCCACGCCGGACAGCCCGCGCACCTTCGAAGCACTGCGCAATTGCGACCTGACCGTACAGATCAGCACCAAGCTCAACCGCAGCCACCTGACCCACGGCAAAGACGCACTGATCCTGCCGTGCCTGGGCCGTACCGACATCGATATCCAGGCCGAAGGCCCGCAGGCCGTGACCGTGGAAGACTCGTTCAGCATGGTCCACGACTCCAACGGCCAATTGCAGCCGCTGTCGAAACTGATGAAATCCGAGCCGGCCATCCTCGCCGGCATCGCCGCCGCCACCCTGGGCAGCAAGCCGGTGGACTGGAACTGGCTGGTGGGCGACTACAGCCGCATTCGCGACCTGATCGCCGACACCATCCCAGGCTTCAAGGACTTCAACGAACGCCTCAAGCACCCGGGTGGCTTCTACCTCGGTAATTCCGCCGGTGCGCGTCGCTGGAACACACCGTCGGGTCGCGCCAACTTCCGCCCGAATATCCTGCCCGCAGACCTGATCCACGAACGCACCCACGCCACCGGTCGCGTGCCAGACCTGATCATGCAATCCATGCGTTCCCACGATCAGTACAACACCACCATATATGGCCTGGATGACCGCTATCGCGGGGTGAAAGGCCAGCGTGACGTGCTGTTCGTCAACGAAGCCGACATCATCCGCCTGGGTTTCAAGCCGGGGCAGAAGGCTGACATCGTGTCGTTGTGGGAGGACGGTCGGGAGCGCAGGGTGAAAGGCTTTACCTTGCTGGCGTTTGATATTCCGGCGGGGCAGGCAGCTGCCTACTACCCGGAAGTGAACCCGCTGGTGCCGCTGGAAAGCACGGGGGATGGCAGCCATACGCCAACGTCGAAGTTCGTGGCGATTCGTTTGGAAGCGGCAAGTGACAGTGGGCTGATCATGGCCCGCTCGGCCTGACGAGAATCCGGACACAAAAAAGGCCGCTTTTGCATAAAAGCGGCCGTTCCGAAGTAGCTAAAGACCCACAAAAATTACTTAAGTTCCCCTGCTAAAACAGTAACTTATGGAATTGTGCACAACTCGTGTTACTGGTCGGATTTCTATTGTCACAATGTCGATACAGCCTCAGGATCGCGCCGTCATCCTCTTGAGGTCTCTCTATGAAGTTCTCCTCGATTCTCTTGTTGTCCCTTGGCCTGGTCAGTGGCGCAGCCATGGCCGGTGGCACCACCGAAGCCGGTGTGGGCGGCGCATTGGGCGGGGTACTCGGTTCGGTTGTGGGCCAGCAGGTCGGCGGTAACACCGGTTCGGCCATTGGCGCAGCCCTGGGCGGTGCGGGCGGCAGCGCGGTGGGCGCCGACAAACGCAGCCGCGGCGAAGCCGCTATTGGCGGCGCTCTGGGCGCAGCCGGCGGCAACGTGGTAGGCCGCAGCATGGGCGGCACCACCGGCAGCCTGATCGGCGCAGCTGCCGGCGGCGGCGCGGGTGGCGCACTGGGCAACTACATGGGCAACAAGAGCGATGACGACGACCGCCGTTATCGTGGCCGTGACAACCGTCGCTACTATCGGGACGGTCATCCTGGCCGTGGCCATGCCTATGGGCATCGCAAGAACAAACATCACTACCGTGATTGATCAGGTCTAGAGAACATCGAAGAAACACTGTGGGAGGGGGCTTGCTCCCTTCCACATGGGTTTCCATGCAAAGTCAGGCCACCAACCCCTGCAACGCTTCGCGTAATCGCCCCGGAATCGTCACCGGCTGGTTCGACCCACGATCCACGAACACATGCACGAAGCGTCCCGCCGCACAGGCCTCCTCTTCGCCCGCCTTGAACACCGCCAACTCATACTGCACTGAACTGTTGCCCAACTTGCCTACCCGCAGGCCGATTTCTATACGGTCGGGAAAAGCGATCGACGCAAAGTAGTCACACGCCGAACTCACCACGAACCCCACCACTTCGCCATCGTGAATATCCAACCCGCCCTGCTCGATCAGGTAGGTATTCACCGCCGTGTCAAAGAAGCTGTAGTAGGTCACGTTGTTCACATGGCCATACACGTCGTTGTCGTGCCAGCGCGTGATGATCGGCTGGAAGTGACGGTAATCGACGCGTTGGGGCGTTGAGTCGGGCATGGGCACACCTCATGAAAGTGGGTTTACAGGTCATTCAAATGGGCTGCTGCCCATTCGCGCACTTCGGCGTAGGGGTAGTCTTCCAGCGCTGCAAACCCCGGAATGCCCCGTGCCTTCAACTTGGTGAACAACGGCACGCTGATACCGCCCAGGAAGCGCGTCAGCCGCTCCGCACCAGGCAAGTGACCGGTGTGCTCATGATGCCTGTGGATAAAATCACCGCACAGTCCCATGAAGTTTTTATCCACAAGCGGCGGCAGGCTCGGCGGCGCCGGCAAATGCGCGACATGACCGTGGCACACCGAACAATGCCCGCAACGCTGCGGCGCATTCTCATCACCAAAATACTGGGCGAGGCGTTGCCCCAGGCAATGATCGGTGGCAAACAGGTCGAGCATGGCGTGAATCCGTGCCACTTCTCCCACCTCGTGCTGCTTGAAGCCTGTGTATAACTCAGCACTCAGTGCCTGTGGATCAAAGTCGGTATTGAGCAGGCTATAGACCTCAGTCATCTGCTTGCTTTCCAGCTCGATCAGGCCCTGTTCCTGGAAGTAATCCAGCGCCTTCACCACCCGATTGCGCTCGGCATTGTGCTGTTGATACAGCGCGTCGAAATCCACCGTCGCCCAGGTTTTCGCACGTTTGCACACCTGGACGATCGCCGCGACAAACTGCTGGCGCTCGCCGGAAAAACGCGCCAGCAAGGCGTCGGGCTCTATCAGGTACTTGAAGCGGTACTCGGCATAAAACGCATAGCGCGGGGCGATCACGCCCTTGAGCTCCAGCTGGACCAGCAACGTCTTGAGCGGCAGCTCGCGGATGTTGCTGTGGTCCGACAGCGAACGCAGCAGGAACTCCCACTGCCCATCGCTGCGCACGGCCTGCAACTCTTCCAGTACACGGCGAATCCCTTCCTGCTCGGGCGTGTCGCCATACACAAAGTTCTCCAGCACATTGAGGCTGTCGCGGTTGGCCAGTACCAGGCAATCGGACGGTTGGCCATCGCGCCCCGCGCGGCCGATTTCCTGGCTGTAGTTCTCGATGGACTTGGGCAGGTCGAAGTGCACCACATTGCGAATGTCGCTCTTGTCGATCCCCATGCCAAACGCAATGGTGGCGACGATGCAATTGGAGCGCCCTCCCATGAAGCGCTGTTGGATGCCCTCGCGCTTATCGTGGGGCAAACCCGCGTGATACGCCTCGGCCTGGATGCCGTTGCGGTTCAGGTGCTCGGCAATCTGCTCGGCGGTTTTCTGCAAGGTGACGTAGACGATGCTCGGCTGGTTGGCGCGTTCACCCATCCACTGCACCAACCGCCGACGCTTGTCTGCGCCCGCTACCGGCTCCACCAGCAGGTTGAGGTTGGGCCGGTAGAAGCCTGTGGTGACCACGTCGCCTGGGGCAATGGCGAACTTGGCCTGCATGTCGGCAATCACCTTGGGCGTGGCCGTGGCAGTCAACAGCAGCGCTTGTGGGATATTGAACTGGCGCTGGTAGTCCGGCAGCTTCAGATAGTCCGGACGAAAGTTGTGACCCCATTCGGAAATACAGTGCGCTTCGTCCACCACCAGCAACGAGATCGGCACGCTTTGCAGAAAGTTGCGAAAGCGCTCGTTCTTCAAACGCTCCACGGAAATCATCAGGATTTTCAACTCGCCCGAACGCGCACGCGCCATCACATCGTTGGCGTCATCGCGGCTCTGGGCCGAATCGATACTGCCGGCCGAAATGCCATGGCGTTGCAGGAACCCCAACTGGTCCTGCATCAGCGCCAGCAACGGCGACACTACCAACGTCAGGTGCGGCAGCAATACCGCCGACAGCTGGTAACACAGGGACTTTCCCGACCCGGTAGGGAAAATCGCCGCGGCCGAACGCCCGGCCAGTACGGCGCTGACGGTTTCTTCCTGGCCCGAACGAAACTGTGGATAACCAAAGACCTGCTGGAGGGTGTCGTGCATAGCTGTCACTCCATTGACCGCTGAAGGTGGCTCAAAAACATAGCCTGGGATATTCAGCGAATCGAGAAAGGTCGTGAGGAAAAAAGAGACAGGATGATACACAGGGTGCAGCCATGGCCTTGGGCCAAATGTGACAAGTTCGACTGGGTCTGCAGGAACGCCACAAACCAAATGTGGGAGAGGGCTTGCTCCCGATGGCAGTAGATCCGTCAGTTATGAGTAACCGATCCACCGCTATCGGGGGCAAGCCCCCTCCCACATTTTTAGAGCTGCGCTACGGCTGGATCAGCGGTTTTGCACCCGCTCGATGGCCGTGTCATACACTGGATTGGCCTTCTGCTCCTTGGCCAACTGGTAATGACGCAACGCATCCGCGAACTGCCCCGCCGCTTCGTAGATCCGCGCGATGTTGTAGTAGGCACCGGCCCGCACGGTTGCGGCATTGGCGCCGCTCGCCAGGGCGATGGCCTTGCGGTTGGCCCAGATCGACTCGGCGGTGTTGCCAGCTTTCTGATACGCCAGGCCCAGGTTGCCGTAGGCTTTGCCGAAGCCGTTGTCCAGCTCGATGGCCTGACGGAACAGGTCGATGGCTCCATCCAGCTTGCCCGCCTGGTAGGCCGCCTCACCTTGCAGGTTCAGACGCTTCGCATCCGTTTGTGCGGAAGAGCTGACAGCCACGGCCGCGACCGCGACGCTGTCATCCAGCAACGGCTTGACTTCGTTGAGCACATCCTTGGCGTCCACATTCACACCGCTGAAGGTGTTGATGTCCTGGAAGTCACCGCTGCCCGTCATGCGGAACACGGTCCACAGGTTGCCACTGCGGTTTTTCGGCACGTAGTAGGTGCGCACCAGGGACTGGCCCATATACACGAACACCTTGGCTTCGCTGTTGGAGAGTTGGCGCGAACCCGGGTTGGCGATGTTGGTGAAGTCATGCACGGCATATACGTAGCTTTCGCCGTAGTGTTTTTTCTGCAGGGTGATGGTTTCCGGGCCGTAGCTGTCGACGTCATCCACGTCCAGCTCGGCATCGGTACCTTTCTGATTCTCGAAATAGATATTGTTGCCAGGGAAGATCATATGGGAGTCGAGGTCTTCCGGGGTCTTGCCCCAGGTCAGCACCACACGCAGGCCGTCGAGGTTTTCCATCACTGGGCTGATGGCGTAGGTCATGCCTTTGCACGGGCACTTCACCACCAGGTTTGAGTAGCCGGGCTTCTTGATGATCAACAGGTTGCTGGCATCATCAGCGGCTTCGCTGGTGAGGGTCACCTGGCCCTGGGCGTTGGTACGGCCTACCACGTTCTGCGCGCCGTTGCGTTGCAGCAACACTTCGGCGTCGGCGATTTTCTGATCCTTGACCACTGCGCTGAGCACCTCGATCGGCAACTGCTCGGCCTGGATCGAAAACGCCACTGCGCACAAAGACATCGCCGAAGCGACACGAAGCAAACCCATGCTTAACTCCCTTTAAGTAGTGGACGGGATCGTCCTACAAGATTTTGCGGTGAAACATACGCTGAATTCAGCACGCCGGCGGACTTTTTATACAAAATGTGACGTGGTTTTTATCCCGCCTGCCCGCTGACGCATTGCGCTACAATCAAACCTTGCTACCCAGGAGTACGCTGCGATGAGCGAACTGACGTTTGAGCAAAAACAGGATCACTACCACAAGATCCGCCGTTCCAATTACCTGGCCAGCCTGCGCCTGGAAGGGTTCGACACCCAACCCGCTGATGTCGACAAACCCCTGCCGACCCGTGAAGCTGTCCTCGCCAAGTACCGCAACACCCCACGCTGATGCTCGACAAATACGGGGTGGGCCAGGATCCGTACTGCTACCCCGGTAGCAGCGTCCTGCGCAACCGCCTCGATTTGCACGATGAAGCGCGCCTGCACCAGGCCGAGCGGGAATTATCCGAAATCGCCGTAGGCGGCCTCCCACTCTTCCCGCCGCCCTATGATCTTGAACGGCTGCAACACATCCATCGCACCCTGTTCGGTGACATCTACGACTGGGCCGGTGAACTGCGCAGCGTCAACATCCAGAAAGGCGACACCCTGTTCTGCACCCCGGAACGCATCCCACCAGAAGCCGCGAAGATCATCCGGCAGATGGCCGAGGCAAACTGGTTTATCGGCGAGAGCCAAACCGAGTTGGTGAGCAAGGTCGCCGAGGCCTATGGCGACCTCAACGTCATCCACCCCTTCCGCGAGGGCAACGGCCGGGCGCAGCGCATTTTGTTTGAACAGATCATCGTGAACGCGGGGTATTCGGTGAACTGGTGGCTGGTCAAACACGCGGCATGGATACCGGCGAATATTGACGCGGTGGCGTGTGATTATCGGGGCTTGGAGGCGATTTTCGAGCGGTGTATCAGCAGGCCTGTAGGGCAATGATCGTTCCACACACTCAGCATGGGAGCGCCGCCTGTGACGCTCTGCGTCCCGCCATCCGCGCACGGCTTGAACCCTCGGCAGGGGTGGATGCATTCCCACGCGGGAGCGCGGGAACGGTCTGATCAACGATAACGCGGTAAACCAGAAGAAACGCGGCAGCGTTGAGTTCTTCGCGAGCCGCTCGCACCTACAATTGAGCAGCTTGGCCTGTTGAAGCATTGCTAAGTCACCAGTGCCAGAAACGGTTGTAGGAAACCTCCAAACACCGCGACATCCTCTTCCCAAACTGCTTCAAATACCCGTTCAACCCTCTACAGAAGTTACCCGTAGCTGAATGAAAATAACGCCCTCTCAACTGTTTCGGCAGAAACCCGTGAACATCGAAAGGACTCAACACATCGGCCACTACGGGGTCATCTTCACCGTGATGCGCTTTGCAGTGGTGCCTGGCAATAGCCATGTCCTGGCCAGCCCTGAGCGATCACTCTCAACCTTCGTCAGACAATACCAAGGTGGGTGAAACGATGACCGAATACTCTTTTTGGATCATCCTCATCACCCTCGTCTTACTCGCCGTATTGCTCGACAGAAAGATGAAGCGCCCTGCCCTCAGAACGTGGCTTGGGTTCGCCCTGATAGTGACAAGCCCAACACTTCTGTTTGGCGCCACGCGCTGGGTAACCGAGCTACAATTCGACAGCATTCCGGTGCTCGCTTTTAGCTACGGCATTCGCTTGCTGGTCACTCGAAACAGTTACCGCCTCCAACGCAACCCTCCCCCTCACCCACTCCTGCGTGCCCCCACCATGAACCTCGCCCCCAACTTCCCCGAAGACCCCGTGATGCAGCAGCTCCTGCAACTGCTGCACGAAGAAATCGGCCTGCCGAAACACAAGACCATCCGCCTGCAAACCTCACTCAATTTCGACCTGGGCTGTGACGCCAGTGAAGCCAAGCAACTCATGGAAGCACTGGAGCAGGAATTTGCCCTCGACCTAGGCGACTACGACACTTATCGTTACTTCAACCCACCGGTCTTTGACGTGTTCCTCAAGCGTCGAGCCAAGGGGCGTGGCGAAAAGGTCCCGCTGACCATCGGCATGCTCTACCTGGCGATCAAAACCCACAGCTGGGATACGCAGACGCTGGAAAACCTGAGCTGAGCGACCGTCGACTCCAGGCACACCATTGGATCTGCGCTAACCTGGCGAGCCGCGCTCAAAACAACAAGGACCTTACATGGATGTAACAATGGGCCTGCTGGCCGCCCTGCTCTGGGGTGGCACAGACTTTCTCGTGGGCCTTAACGCCCGGGCCGTGGGCGTTAAACGCGCGGTGTACTTCGGCCAAGCCCTCGGCTTCCTGATCATGACCCTGCTGCTGGTGATCTTCCCGGCCTTGCTTCTCAAGGCCCTGAACGCCTCCCTGAGCACCTGGCTGCTGGGCATTGCTGCCGCGCTGTTCACCGTCTCCGGCGCCCTCGCCCTGTCCAAGGCTTTCGCCTTGGGCAAAGCCGCCATCTTCGCGCCGCTGGTGACGTCCTACGGCGTCGTCACTACCCTGCTGTCCTGGGCGAGCGGCGAACACATCAGCCTGATCCAGCTCAGCTGCATTGTCCTGTGCGTCATCGGTGTAATCCTCTCCAGCATTCACAAGGACAACGGCGTCCCCCACAGCACGTCAAACCGCTCCATCGCCTACGCCATGCTCGCGGCGATGCTGTACGGCACCAGTTTCTGGTTGCAAGGCCGCTACACGCTACCGACGCTGGGAGCGATCACCATGCTCTGGCTCGGCTACCTGGTGGGCCTATGCGTGCTGGTGGTGATGGTGCTGAAGATCAAGGATGGCCTGAAGATCCCGCCGTTGAAAAACTGCGCGGCGCTGACCGGCGCGAGTGTGATGAACCTGGGTGGTTTCTCGGCGTTTTCGTGGGGGGCGATGGCAGGGTCGGTGTCAGTAGTGACAGTCATCAGTACGTTATCAGGCGGGATTGCGGCGATCCTGGGGTTTGTGTTTTTCAAGGAACGCTTGTCGGCGGTGCAGGTGCTGGGGGTTGTGCTGGTACTGGTCGGGGCCGTAGTCCTGCACCTTGCGCAATGATCAGCGCCCACAAAAAAGCCGCCCACTGGGGGCGGCTTTTTAACAGCGACTGACTCTTACAACTTCGGACCCGCAGCCTTGATCGCATCACTCACTTCAAACTTCTTGAAGTTCTCGATGAACAGGCCGGCCAGCGCCTTCGCTGCCTCGTCGTAAGCCGACTTGTCAGCCCAGGTGTTACGTGGGTTCAACAGGCCAGTCTCAACACCCGGTACAGCCAACGGCACGTCCAGGTTGATGGTGTCGAGGTGCTCGGTTTCAACGCCGATCAGCGCGCCGCTCTGGATCGCTGCGATCACGCCGCGAGTGGTCGGGATGTTGAAGCGCTTGCCGACGCCGTAGCCGCCGCCGGTCCAGCCGGTGTTGACCAGGTAGACCTTGGAACCGAAGCCGCGGATGCGTTTGATCAGCAGCTCAGCGTACTCACCGGCAGGGCGTGGGAAGAACGGCGCGCCAAAGCAGGTGGAGAAGGTCGACTTGATGCCGCTGCCGGAACCCATTTCGGTCGAGCCCACCAGTGCGGTGTAGCCGGACAGGAAGTGGTAGGCCGCTTGTTCTTCGCTGAGGATGGACACTGGCGGCAGTACGCCGGTCAGGTCGCAGGTCAGGAAGATCACCGCGTTAGGCTCGCCACCAAGGTTCTTCTCGGAACGCTTGGCCACGTGCTCAAGCGGGTAGGCCGCGCGGCTGTTCTGGGTCAGGCTGACATCGGAGTAGTCGGCGTGCCCGGCCTCGTCGATGACGACGTTTTCCAGCACGGCGCCATGCTTGATGGCTTTCCAGATAACCGGCTCGTTCTTCTCGGACAGGTCGATGCATTTGGCATAGCAACCGCCTTCGATGTTGAACACCACGCCTTCGCCCCAGCCGTGTTCGTCGTCACCGATCAGGTAACGGCTTTCGTCGGCGGACAGGGTGGTCTTGCCGGTGCCGGACAGGCCGAAGAACAGGGTCACGTCGCCTGCTTCGCCAATGTTGGCGGCGCAGTGCATCGGCAAAACGTCGGCAGCCGGCAGCAGGAAGTTCTGTACCGAGAACATGGCTTTTTTCATCTCACCGGCGTAGCGCATGCCGGCGATCAGCACTTTTTTCTGGGCAAAATTGAGGATCACGCAACCGTCGGAGTTGGTGCCGTCACGCTCTGGCACGCATTCGAAGTTGGCCACGTTGAGCACTTGCCACTCGTCACGGCCGGCCGGGTTGTACTTGGCCGGGTTGATGAACAGGCAACGACCGAACAGGTTCTGCCAGGCAGTCTGGGTGGTCATCTTCACGGCCAGGTAGTGGTCTTCGGAAGCCCCTACATGCACGTGGGAAACAAAATGCTCTTGCGCGTTGTTGAACGCCTCGACACGCGCCCACAGGGCGTCGAACTTGTCGGCCGGAAACTTGCGGTTGATCGGGCCCCAGGCAATGGC
Source organism: Pseudomonas sp. G11 (assembly GCF_029457515.1). NCBI lineage: Bacteria > Pseudomonadati > Pseudomonadota > Gammaproteobacteria > Pseudomonadales > Pseudomonadaceae > Pseudomonas > Pseudomonas sp. G11. The sequence continues at coordinate 559,621 of NZ_CP120377.1, read as the reverse complement.
GTCCTGGGTGGAAGGCTCTTCAACGATGAAACGGTCGACTGGCGAACGGCCGGTACGGTGACCGGTTTCTACGACCAGCGCGCCAGTATCGGCAAGCACGCCTTCACCGCGCTGCAGGGCTTCTTTGACCAGATCGTCAACACTCAGATCGGTGTATACGGCGTTATTGGCTTGCGTCATGAGGTTCCCCGTCGGCCTATGGCCGAGTGCTCCAAACGTTTTGTAGTAGAAAGTTGCGCACTACTACCGCGAAAAAAGTGGGCCGGATTATGCCAGAAAAGCCCAAAAAAAGTAGGGCCCTCCCGTCAGAACAGCGCTAATCCGGCATTTGTCAGGTGATTTACCTGTACTTAAACGTTTTAGTGGCGGGTATCGGAAGGGGTATCAATGCCCGCCCCGGCGAACAATTGAGCCACATCGGCAGCATCGAACAGGTAGCGCTCGTTGCAGAACTGGCAATCGATCTCGATATTTCCACCGTGCTCCACCACCAATGCCTGCGCATCTTCCAGGCCCAGGCTGACCAGCGCATTGGCCGAACGCTCGCGCGAACAGCTGCAATTGAAGCGCAGGGACTGTGCATCGAACAGGCGTACAGCCTCTTCGTGGTAGAGGCGATGCAGGATGGTTTCGTTATCCAGGGCCAGCAGCTCTTCAGCGGTGAGGGTGCCCGCCAGGGCGGTCAGCTTGCGCCAGCTGTCGGTGCGCTCATCGTCGTCCTTGATGCGGTCGGCCGGCAATTGTTGCAACAACAGGCCACGGGCACACATGCCGTCGGCGTTGAGCCAGAACTTGGTGCCGACTTGCTGGGACATCACGAAATAGTTGGTGAAGCAATCCGACAGGGTTTCGCCGTCGAGGTCGACGATGCCCTGGTAGCGCTGGCCTTCGGTGGGGTCAACGGTGATTGCCAGCACGCCGTTGGCCATCAGGTCGGACAGGGTCGCGTCCGGGGCGATCAAGTCGGCGTCGTAACGGGCCAGGCCACGGATTTCCCGCTCGCTGGAACATTCGATCATCAGCATCGGAACAGGGCCTTCGGACCGCGCCTGAAGAATCAGCAAACCATCGAATTTCATGGTGCCTACCAGCAGCGAAGCCGCCGCCATCAACTCACCGAGCAGTTGCGCGACCGGCTCCGGATAGGGGTGCTTGGCAAGGACTTCGGCATAGCTGCGCTCCAGCGAGACCAGTTCGCCGCGGGCGTCGATCTCGTCGAAGATGAAGCGTTGGGTGAAGTCGGTATCCGGTAAATCAGTCATAGGTCTGGGTATCTGAATTGATGACAAATTGATGACAAGGTTTATAAAATTAAACGCTTTAGCACCAAATTGGTGCGGTTTTCTCCTGGCAACAGAGAGCTTATATAGAGCGAAGAGGGACAGTTTATGAACAATCCGGGTTTGTTCCAAGCCAAGTGGAACCTCCGGCGATGGGCTCTTTGCAATCTACTCGCTATCGGACTGCTGGTTTTTTGGCTGTGGCCCACGGGCCAGATGCTGTGTGTGATTTTCGACGAGTGGCTGTTTCACCTGCTCAATGACCCGTTGGCGACCAGCCCGACCTGGCTGCACACGTGGGCCGTAGCCAGTCTGCGGCCGTTTGATGCGGTGGTCGGGGTTATCTTGCTGACGTTGCTGATTCGCGGTGACTGGGTATTCAAGGCCGCGCAGGTGCGCCAGGCGACGTTAGGATTTGTCGGCATTCTGCTGCTGTTGCTGTTCATCCGCATGCTGTTTTCCAAACTCGCGGCACAGATGGGCTGGCAACACAGCAGCCCGTCGATGGTCATCAGCGGCGCCATTCAAATGAGCGACTTGTTCCCTGGCCTGGAGAAGACCTGGGAGCTGAAAGACCGTTCGAGCCAGAGCTTCCCGGGGGACCATGCTTCGGTGTTGCTGATCTGGGGGATGTTCATGACCGTGTTCGCTAGGCGGGTTGGCCAGGTACTGGTGATCTGGGGCCTGGCGCTGTTGTTCATGATGCCGCGCCTGGTGGCGGGGGCGCACTGGGGCCAGGACGATTACATCGGCGGCGTGCTGCTGGCGTTGCTGGCGCTGGGGTGGGGGTATTACACCCCGTTTGCGGCGAAGGTGTCGGGCGCTTTGCTACACGTGACGGCGCCGCTGTTCGGCCTGTTTCAGCGAGTGCCGCTGATCGGTCGACTCAGTGTCGTAAGGGCAACGCATTAGCCTGCGGCGAGCGGGCTTGCCACAACAAGCCCGCCACCGTTCGACAAGGTTAATCATCATTGCCACTGCCGCGAAACTTGAACAGGTCGCGGCGCTGCTTCTTGCTCGGCTTGCCATCGGTGGTCATGCCGGTGGCACCTGCCTTGCGCATGGCCGCCGCATTTTCGCGCTTGGCGATGCTGGCTTCCGTTTCGACATACAGCGCTTGCGCTTCGGGCGCACCACGGCGAACGGTGGAAAGGGCCTGGACCACGACGGTCTTTTCTTCAAAACCTATACGAACCTGCAACTCATCGCCGATCCGCGGCTCCTTGCCCGGTTTGCAGCGCTCGCCGCGATGATGCACCTTGCCGCTCTCGATAGCGGCCTTGGCCAGGGCACGCGTTTTAAAGAAACGCGCCGCCCACAACCATTTGTCCAGACGGACTTTTTCTTCCTCTTCCTGCTTTTGAGCCACTTGAATTCCTCGCTCTGAAAAATGTCGCAACTTTACCGTTGAAACCCTTCGACGCATAAACCCCCAGGCTCACCTAAGATACGCCAGGTAGTAACTTGTTTACGCGAGGATATCCTGTGACCGAATTCCCGACTTCACTCACCTCGCCTGATCAACGCTGCGTGGGGTGCCAGCAAAGCGAACCCCTGGGCTTTGATTTCGCTTTCGCCTACCAGCCTATCGTAGACCTGCGTGACCATTCGATCTTTGCCCACGAGGCCCTGGTGCGCGGCACCCATGGCGAAGGGGCGCTGTCAGTGCTGGAGCAGATCAACGATAGCAACCGCTACCGTTTCGACCAGCGCTGCCGCACCCTGGCGATTGCCGGTGCCGCGGCACTGGGCATGCAAACCCGACTGTCCATCAACTTCATGCCCAACGCCGTCTATCGGCCCGAGCTGTGCATTCGCAGCACCCTGGAGGCAGCCCGGGCACATAACTTTCCACTGAACCAGCTGATTTTCGAGACACTGGAAAGCGAGCATGTAGATAACTATCGCCATTTGACCAATATTCTGCGTGAATACCGCGAATTCGGCTTCATGACCGCCATCGACGATTTCGGCGCGGGCTATTCGGGGCTGAATCTGCTGGCTGATTTCCAACCTGACCTGATCAAACTCGACATGGCGCTGATTCGCGATGTCGACCAGGATCGTGTCCGGCAGGTCATCGTCCAGGGGATTGTCACAATCTGTGAGCAGTTGGGGGTTACTGTCATCGCCGAAGGCATCGAAAGTGCCGGGGAGCGTGACTTCCTGTCCGACTGCGGAATATTTCTGATGCAGGGATACTGGTTCGCCAAACCCGCATTCAAAGCCCTGGCCGAGGTTACACCGAAGGCTTGGGCGAATTGACCGGTTACCCATATTGAAGACATTTGACCATTTGACCGTTGTGGGTCTGCGTGAGTGGGTAGCACTTCCCGACCTGGGAGTGGCTGGCCTGCGCGCCAAGATCGACACCGGTGCCAGCACCTCAAGCCTGCACGCCACCGACATCGAGCCTTTTGAGCGTGACGGTGAGAAGTGGGTGCGCTTTACCGCGCACCTGGGCAGCGTTGTACAACTGCGCCACCGCCGCTGCGAAGCGCCCCTGGTGACGATGAAAACCATCAAGAGCTCCAACGGCCATGCGCAGGTGCGCTACGTGATCAGCACCACCTTGGCATTGGGTGATCGGGTGTGGCGAGTTGAGTTCACCCTGGCCTGCCGCAAGGCCATGCGTTACCGCCTGCTGCTGGGCTCCAAGGCGCTGATTGACGGCCACCTGGTGGTCAATCCCGGCGTCAAGTACGTTCAAGACAAGCCGGTGTTCCCGGTCTCTACAATTTCTACCCCAGGTGCTGCATGAAGATTGCTGTGCTGTCGCGAAACCCGCGTCTGTATTCCACCCGCCGCCTGGTCGAGGCCGGCACCGAGCGTGGCCATGAAATGGTGGTGATCGACACGTTGCGTGCCTACATGAACATTGCCAGCCACAAGCCGCAGATTCACTACCGCGGCAAGCCGCTGGAGGGATTCGATGCGGTGATCCCACGTATTGGCGCCTCGGTAACGTTCTATGGCTGCGCCGTGTTGCGCCAGTTTGAAATGATGGGGGTGTACCCGCTCAATGAATCGGTCGCCATCGCGCGCTCGCGGGACAAGCTGCGTTCCCTGCAACTGCTTTCGCGTCGCGGTATCGGCCTGCCGGTCACCGGGTTTGCCCACTCCCCCGACGATATCCCCGACCTGATCGAAATGGTCAACGGTGCACCGCTGGTGATCAAGGTGCTCGAAGGTACCCAGGGTATCGGTGTGGTGCTGTGCGAAACCGCGACGGCGGCCGAGTCGGTGATCGAAGCCTTCATGGGCCTCAAGCAGAACATCATGGTGCAGGAGTACATCAAGGAAGCCGGCGGTGCGGATATCCGCTGCTTCGTGGTGGGCGACAAGGTGATTGCAGCAATGAAGCGCCAGGCCAAGCCGGGTGAGTTCCGCTCCAACCTGCACCGGGGCGGCAGCGCCAGCCTGATCAAGATCACCCCGGAAGAGCGCATGACCGCGCTACGGGCGGCCAAGGTCATGGGGTTGAGCGTGGCAGGCGTGGATATCTTGCGCTCCAATCACGGGCCGCTGGTGATGGAGGTGAACTCATCGCCGGGCCTGGAAGGGATCGAGACCACCACCGGCAAGGATGTGGCGGGGATCATCATTCAGCACTTGGAGAAGAGTGGCGGGCCGAATATGACCAGGACCAAAGGCAAGGGCTAGCACTACCGCCCCTGACGCAATCTATAACCCAATACGGGAGGGGCCGCCCCTCCCCTATTTTGCTCTGGGTTGTTTGCTAGACAGCGTCCCTGGGCAACATCAGCCCCAGCGGCAAGCGCACCCGCGCCTCCAGACCGCCGCCCTCACGGTTACGCAGTTCGACGTTACCGCCATGCATCGACGCAATCCGCCGCACAATCGCCAAGCCTAAACCGGTGCCCTTGCCACCCCGGGCACGGTCGCCACGGGTGAACGGGTTGAAGATGCCTTCCAGCTCCGCAGGGTCGATACCCGCTCCTCGGTCCATCACGCTCAGCACCACATAAGGCGCTGCGCTGTCGCCGGACACATATGCCGCTACTTCCACATCGGAACCGGCGTGGTGCAAGGCGTTTCCGATCAGGTTGTTCAACAGGCGCTTCATGGAAACCCGGCGCAACGCGAACGGCTGGATCGGCTCCAGACGCATACGCACCTGTTCGCCATTCTGGTTGTAGGGCGCCACCACCTCGCGCACCAGGTCGGTGAGGTCGACTTCTTCCACGACTTCATCACGGCCATCGCGGATAAACGCCAGGAACTGGTCGAGAATCGCGTCCATATCCTCGATATCGCGCACCATGTCATCGGTCAGGTCGGTATGGTTGCCCATCAGCTCCAGGGACAAGCGCAATCGCGTCAACGGCGTACGCAAGTCATGGGATACCCCCGCCAGCATGAGCTCGCGTTCGCGCCCGGCCTGTTCGACGTCCTCCGCCATCTGGTTGAACGCGCCATACACCTCGGTCATCTCGCTGGGAGTATCGCTGACCGGCAGGCGCACGCTGCGCCCCTGCCCCAGCTGGCGGGCGGCAAATACCAGGCGTTTGAGAGGCTGGTTGAGCTGACGCACAAAGATCCACGCCGACGCCGTCGAGAGCAGGCCGATGGCCAGGAACCAGCCCAACACGTTCCAGATCTTCTGTCCCCGCAGTGGGTGCGGGTACAGCGGTACTTTCAACCAGTCTTCACCCAGGCTCGGCGCGCGCACCCACAACGCTGGAGAAACGTGCATACGCAACCGAACCTCGGTGTCTTCACCCAGCTCCGCCTGCATCTGGCGCTGGTAGATTTCACTGTAGGGCCAATGCTGTTCTCCCTCCGGCACACCCGCGCCGGCGACGCGCACGAGGGTGGCCGCCTTGGCGATCTTCTCGCGGTTCTCGGGATCGGCGGCCCAATAGGCACGCAATGTCAGTGCAACGCCGTGGCTGTATTGTCGATCCACCAGCACGTCCTCGTTCATCAATAGATAAACCAGCGTCAGTGCCTTGGAGAACAGAACGACGATCAGCACCAGCCAAAGGGTGCGGGAGAAAAAACTTTGGGGGAACCACAGCGGGGTTTTCATAGAAGACAGCTAGACACCTTGCAGGAACGAGCAGCGCTCGCAGAATTGCAGACGCCGGGTATCCCGTCGACCCTCATCGGGCCAATCGCCAGGATACCCGCCCCTGCAAATCATTGGTCACTTGGTTGCGGTGCCATCCGGCACGAACACGTAACCCACACCCCATACCGTCTGGATATACCGCGGCTTGGATGGGTCCGGCTCGATCATCCGGCGCAGACGGGAAATCTGCACGTCGATGGAGCGTTCCAGGGCATCCCACTCACGGCCACGGGCCAGGTTCATCAGCTTGTCGCGCGTCAGCGGCTGGCGCGCGTTCATCACCAGGGCCTTGAGCACGGCGAATTCACCGGTAGTCAGCATGTGAACTTCGTCACCACGCTTGAGTTCACGGGTGGCCAGGGACAGCTCGTAGTCGCCAAAGGTGACGCTTTCGTCTTCACTGCCCGGAGCACCCGGTACCGAAGGTGCCTGGCGACGCAATACGGCCTTGACCCGCAGCATCAACTCGTCAGGGTTGAACGGTTTGGCCAGATAGTCATCAGCGCCCAGTTCCAGGCCCTTGATGCGGCTCAGCTCATCACCCTTGGCAGTCAGCATGATGATGGGAATCTGGTTGTTTGCGCTGCGCAGGCGTTTGCAGGCGGTGAGGCCGTCTTCGCCAGGCAACATCAGGTCGAGTACGACCAGGTTGAACACTTCACGCCCCAGCAGGCGGTCCATCTGCTCGGTATTCGGTACCGCGCGGGCACGATAGCCCTTGGAGTTGAAAAAGCGCTCCAGCAGGCTGCTCAGCCCCGGATCGTCGTCAACGATGAGAATTTTTTCGCCTTCAGCAGTTTGTGCAGTGCTGCTCATTGGATGCTCCTCTTATCTCGGCGCGCATTATGGCGTAGCTGCCGTTATACGCACCGTGTGCATTGTTAGCAGATTTTTCCTCTACCGCCAGCGAACCCGTGCCCTGCCTCACATTTGGCGCAGTACCCCCCAAGGGCAGAACGCTGGTTATAATGCGGCGCCTTCGTGCAGGGCAACGTCAGATCGTTACCGCTTACTGCCGGGCTTTTTTCACCCGCTTGTCGTGATTTTTTCGATTTCGAGGGTCAATAGGCAGCCTCTTGACCCAGGCAGCGGCGCCAGTCGGGCCGCTCAACCAGCCTCGCAAGGCCTTGTTTTCCGGGCCTGCGAGCTGCTTCTAAGAATTTCAGGTGGTTTTATGGACAGCATCAATAGCCGCATCGCCGAAGAACTCGGCGTACGCCCACAACAGGTCGAAGCGGCCGTCGCTCTACTGGATGAAGGCTCCACGGTGCCCTTCATCGCCCGTTACCGAAAAGAAGTGACCGGCAGCCTCGACGACATCCAGTTGCGACACTTGGAAGAACGCCTGCGCTACCTGCGAGAACTCGACGAACGGCGCATCAGTATCCTCGCCAGCATCGAGGAACAGGGCAAGTTGACCCCGCAATTGGAACGCGACATCAAGCTCGCCGACACCAAGACCCGCCTCGAAGACCTTTACCTGCCCTACAAACAGAAGCGCCGCACCAAGGGCCAGATCGCCCTGGAGGCCGGCCTGGGCGAGCTGGCCGACGGCCTGTTCAACGACCCGTCGCTGACCCCGGAGACCGAAGCCGCGCGCTTCATCAACGCCGAAAAAGGCGTCGCCGATGTGAAGGCCGCCCTCGAAGGCGCCAAGTACATCCTGATGGAGCGTTTCGCCGAAGACGCCAACCTGCTGGAAAAACTGCGCAATTACCTGAAACAGGAAGCCACCCTCAGCGCCCGCGTCATCGCCGGCAAAGAGGAAGAAGGCGCCAAGTTCCGCGACTATTTCGAACACGACGAACCGCTGAAAAGCATGCCGTCCCACCGCGCCCTGGCGATTTTCCGCGGCCGCAACGAAGGCATTCTCAGCTCCGCGCTGAAAGTCGGCGACGAACTGCCCGGCACCATGCACCCGTGCGAAGGCATGATCGGCCAGCAATTCGGCATCCAGAACCAGAACCGTCCTGCCGACAAGTGGCTCGGTGAAGTGGTGCGCTGGACCTGGAAGGTCAAGCTCTACACCCACCTGGAAACCGACCTGCTCGGCGAGCTGCGCGATGGCGCCGAAACCGAGGCGATCAACGTATTCGCCCACAACCTGCATGACCTGCTGCTGGCCGCCCCGGCCGGCCCGCGCGCCACACTGGGCCTCGACCCGGGCCTGCGCACCGGCTGCAAGGTCGCCGTGGTCGACGCCACCGGCAAGTTGCTGGACCACGCCACCGTGTACCCCCACGTACCGCACAACAAGTGGGACCAGACCCTCGCGATCCTGGCCGCCCTGTGCGCCAAGCACGCCGTGGACCTGATCGCCATCGGCAACGGCACCGCCAGCCGTGAAACCGACAAGCTGGCCGCCGAACTGATCAAAAAATACCCAGCAATGAAGATGACCAAGGTGATGGTTTCCGAAGCCGGTGCGTCGGTGTATTCGGCGTCGGAGCTGGCGTCCAAGGAATTCCCGGACCTCGATGTGTCGATCCGTGGCGCCGTGTCCATCGCCCGTCGCCTGCAGGATCCGTTGGCCGAGCTGGTGAAGATCGACCCTAAATCCATCGGCGTCGGCCAGTACCAGCACGACGTGTCGCAGCTGAAACTGGCGCGCGGCCTGGATGCGGTCGTGGAAGACTGCGTGAACGCCGTGGGCGTGGACGTGAACACCGCCTCCGTCGCACTGCTGGCGCGTATCTCCGGGCTCAACGCCACCCTGGCACAGAACATCGTGACCCATCGCGACGAAAACGGTGCGTTCAAGACCCGCGCCGCGCTGAAAAAAGTCGCCCGCCTGGGTGAAAAAACCTTCGAACAGGCCGCCGGCTTCCTGCGCGTCATGAACGGCGACAACCCACTGGACGCCTCGGCGGTCCACCCGGAAGCCTACCCGCTGGTCCAGCGCATTGCCGCCGAGACCGACCGCGATATCCGTTCGCTGATCGGCGATGCCGCATTCCTCAAGCGCCTGGACCCTAAGAAGTACACCGATGAAACCTTCGGCGTACCGACCATCACCGACATCCTGCAAGAGTTGGAGAAACCTGGCCGCGACCCGCGTCCCGAGTTCAAGACCGCCGAGTTCCAGGACGGCGTCGAAGACCTCAAGGACCTGCAACTGGGCATGATCCTCGAAGGCGTGGTGACCAACGTGACCAACTTCGGTGCCTTCGTGGACATCGGCGTGCATCAGGACGGCTTGGTGCATATCTCTGCACTTTCGGAGAAGTTCATCAAGGACCCGCGCGAAGCGGTGAAAGCCGGTGATGTGGTCAAGGTCAAGGTCATGGAAGTCGACATCCCGCGCAAACGCGTCGGCCTGTCGATGCGCATGAGCGACACCCCCGGCGAGAAAATCGACGGCGCACGTGGCGCACGCCCAGGCTCGGCCCCCCGGCCGTCGCAGAACAACGCGCCGCGCAAGGAAACCGCGACCGCCGCCCCGGCCAACAACGCCATGGCTTCGCTGTTCGCCAATGCCAAGCAGTTGAAGAAGCGCTGATGGAGATCCCAGCCGGCTTGACCCAGAGCGCGTTCAGCGAGCTGATCGGCTGCCGCCTGCAACGCCTGGAGCCAGGCGTTGCCGAGGTGGCCCTGACCCTGGAGCCGCACTTGCGCAACCGAGCAGGCAAGCTCCATGGCGGGGCGATTTTCAGCCTGGTGGACATCACCATGGGGCTGGCGTGCTCCAGCTCCCATGGTTTCGACCAGCAGAGCGCGACCATCGAGTGCAAGATCAACTACATCCGCGCCGTGGAAGACGGTGATGTGCTGTGCACCTCCCGAGTGATCCACGCAGGCCGTCGCACGCTGGTGGTCGAGGCTGACGTGTACCAGGACGAAAGACTTGTCGCAAAAGCGCAAGGCACCTTCGCTGTCCTATAGCTCCCCACCCTCGATTTGAGTTAATTTCGGCGCTGCGATAACGGCGTCGGAATTTTCTTGCTGCGCTATAGCCCAATTCATGGAGTGAAGTAGGCTTTTTCAAAGCGAGTCAAATCGACTCAAAACCAGGCGATAACGCCAGTTTTAACTTCACCCTTGTAGACCGTCCTGCCCACCCCCATATTGGGGCGACTGACGCGTGAAGGAATCCAACTTGAGCGAACTTCTCAACCGCCGCCTGGCCCTGCTCGGCAAGCGCGAACACCTCTCCCTGCTAGAGCATTGCCTGCATGGCATCGAGCGCGAATGCCTGCGTGTCACCAGTGAGGGACGCCTGGCGCAAACCCCGCACCCCGAAGCCCTGGGCGCCGCGTTGACCCATGAGCAGATCACCACCGACTACTCGGAATCGCTGCTGGAGTTCATTACACCAGCCCTGCCCAACCCGGCCGATACCCTGAGCAGCCTGGACAAGATCCATCGCTTCGCTTATTCCAAGCTCGGCAGCGAATACCTGTGGAGCCCCTCGATGCCGTGCCCGTTGCCGGCCGAGGAAGATATTCCGATTGCCTACTACGGCACCTCCAATATCGGCCAGCTCAAGTATGTGTACCGCAAGGGCCTGGCCTTGCGTTACGGCAAGACCATGCAATGCATCGCCGGGATTCACTACAACTTCTCGTTGCCGGAACAGCTGTGGCCACTGCTCAAGGAAACCGAAGGTTTTGTTGGCACCGACCGCGACTACCAGTCCGACGCCTATATCGCGCTGATCCGTAACTTCCGCCGCTACAGCTGGCTGCTGATGTACCTGTTCGGCGCCTCGCCGGCCCTGGACGCCGGCTTCCTGCGCGGGCGCTCGCACCAGTTGGAAGTGCTGGATGCCGACACCCTGTACCTGCCGTACGCCACCAGCCTGCGCATGAGCGACCTGGGTTACCAGAGCAACGCCCAAGCCGGCCTGACGCCGTGCTACAACGACCTCGCCAGCTACACCGACAGCCTGCGCAAGGCAGTCGCAACGCCCTACGCGCCCTACGTCGAAATCGGCACCCACAAGGATGGTGAATGGTTTCAGCTCAACACCAACATCCTGCAGATCGAAAACGAGTACTACTCCAACATCCGCCCCAAGCGCGTGACCTACACCGGCGAGCGGCCGATCCAGGCCCTGATGGCGCGCGGCATCCAGTACATCGAAGTGCGTTGCCTGGACATCAACCCGTTCCTGCCGATGGGCATCGACCTGCCGGAGTCGCGCTTCCTCGACGCCTTCCTGTTGTATTGCGCGCTGAACGACAGCCCGTTGTTCGCCAACAACGAGTGCGGCAACGCCACCTCCAACTTCCTCAGCGTGGTCAAGGAAGGCCGCCGCCCCGGCCTGCAATTGCAGCGCAAGGGCCAGGCCGTGGACATGAAGGAATGGGCCACCGAGTTGCTGGAGCAGATCGCGCCCCTGGCAGCCCTGCTTGATGAAAGCCACGGCATCACCGAGCACAGCCAGGCGCTGGACGCTCAGTTGGCCAAGGTCAACGACCCGTCGCTGACCCCCTCGGCCCAAGTGCTGGCGGCGATGGCCGAACGCAAGGAAAGCTTCGCGCAGTTCTCCCTGCACCAAAGCGAGGTGCATGCCGAGCATTTCCGCCAGGAGCCACTGCCAGCTGCTGAGCAGGCGCGCTTTGAAGAACTGGCGCGCACGTCGCTGGCACAACAGGCGGAACTGGAGCAGAACGAAGTGGGCGACTTTGATGTGTTTGTCGGGTCGTACCAGGCGAGCATCCTCGCCATCAGCAACTAAGAACCTACTCGGTCCCCTGTGGCAGGGGGCTTGCCCTAATGCCAGCGTAAATCGCCTTCTGTAGGAGCGAGGGGGACGCCTAGTTCTTGCTCGCGAAAAACTCACAGGCGCCGCGTTCATTCAGGACACACGCGTTATCGTTGAGGTTTTTCGCGAGCAAGAACTAGGCGTCCCCCTCGCTCCTACAAAAAAGCCTTAACTGACTGGCATTCGGGCTTGCCCCCTCCCACATTTGCCTTCTTCAATCTCAAGATCAGCCTCAACTTTTCTCCACATAAGCTAATTCGAAAATGTTATTTATTTTCGGATTCTTAGATCATTTAGTCTCCTCACATGCCGACCCTCGGCCGCTTGATTGAGGAGCTTCCCCTTGAAACTGCTTACCCCTCTGCGCCTCTTGGCGGCGTTGTCCCTGGCCGGTGCCAGCCTGTTTGCCCAGGCGGCGGATGTGACCATCGCCTACCAGACCACCGTGGACCCGGCCAAAGTCGCCCAGGCCGACGGTGCTTATGAAAAAGCCACCCACGCCAAGATCGACTGGCGCAAATTCGACAACGGCGCCGATATCATCGCCGCCATCGCCTCCGGCGATGTGCAAATCGGCTACCTCGGTTCCAGCCCACTGACCGCTGCGATCACCCGCAAAGTGCCAGTGGAAACCTTCCTCGTCGCCACCCAGATCGGCGGTGCCGAAGCCCTGGTGGCGCGCAACGGTTCCGGGATCAACGGCCCCCAGGACCTGATCGGCAAGAAAGTCGCGGTACCGTTCGTATCCACCGGCCACTACAGCCTGTTGGCCGCGTTGAAGCATTGGAATATCGACCCGTCGAAAGTCACCATCCTCAACCTCGCACCACCGGCAATCATCGCCGCCTGGAAGCGCGGTGATATCGACGCCACCTACGTGTGGGACCCAGCCCTGGGCGTAGCCAAGGAAAACGGCAAGGTGCTGATCACCTCCGGCGAACTGGCCAAGTTCGGTGCGCCCACCTTCGATGCGTGGATCGTGCGTAAGGACTTTGCCGAGAAACACCCGGAAATCGTCAGCGCGTTCGCCAAAGTCACGCTCGATGCCTACGCCGAGTACCGCAAAGACCCACAAGCCTGGCTGGCCGACAAAGGCAACGTCGACAAGCTGGTGAAACTCTCCGGCGCCAAGGCCAGCGACATCCCGTTGCTGCTGCAAGGCAACGTCTACCCGCTGGCCGCTGACCAGGTGACCTTGCTGGGCGCACCGACCACCAAAGCGGTGACCGACACCGCCGCGTTCCTCAAGGAACAAGGCAAGGTCGAGGCCGTGCTGCCGGACTACGCCCCTTACGTCAGCGCCAAGTTCATCACCCACTGATTCAAGGAGTTCATCGCGATGGCCTTGCTACAACTGGAGCGCATCAGCGCACAGTACCCAGGCGCCACAGAACCGGTACTGGCTGACATTTCACTGAACCTTGGGCCTCAGCAATTGCTGGTGGCCCTCGGCCCGTCCGGCAGTGGCAAGACTTCGCTGTTGAACCTGATCGCCGGCTTTGTCGAACCTTCTGCCGGGCGCATCACCCTCGATGGCATACCGGTCAAAGGCCCCAGCGCCGAACGCGGCGTGGTGTTCCAGGACGACGCCCTGCTGCCCTGGCAGGACGTGCTGGCCAACGTCGGTTTCGGCCTTGAGCTGGCCGGCGTGCCCAAGGCGCAACGCGAAGCCCGTGCGCGGGAAATGCTCGCGCTGGTGGACCTGGCCGGTTTTGACAGCCGCCGCATCTGGCAACTGTCAGGCGGGCAGAAACAGCGCGTGGGACTGGCTCGCGCCCTGGCGGCAGATCCTCGCGTATTGCTGATGGACGAACCCTTCGGCGCCCTCGATGCCTTCACCCGCGAGCAGATGCAGGAGCTGTTGCTGCAAGTCTGGAAGCGCACGGCCAAGCCGACCTTCCTGATTACCCATGACATCGAAGAGGCCGTGTTCCTTGCCACCGACCTGATCCTGCTGGCGCCCAACCCAGGTCAGATCGTCGAGCGCCTGCACCTGGACTTCGGCCAGCGCTACGCGGCCGGTGAATCGGCGCGTGCGATCAAGTCCGACCCACGCTTTATCGAAACCCGCGAACACGTGCTGGGCAAAGTGTTCTCGCAACGGCAGGTGTCCGCATGAGCAGCTACGAACTCCCCGCCACCGCTGCAAAGCCGGTAGCGCACGTGGTTATCCCCGCGCGTCGCAGCTTGAGCACACGCTGGATCAGCCTGCTGACCCTGGTCGCCTTGCTTGCGATCTGGTGGGCGGTGACCGCCACGGGCTTGATCGAACCGCTGTTCCTGCCGCCGCCATCCGCCGTGCTGCAAAAGGGCTGGTTGCTGGCGACCTCCGGCTACATGGATTCCACTCTGTGGCAGCACCTGGGCGCGAGCCTCAGCCGTATCGGCCTGGGCTTGGGCTTTGCGGTGTTGACCGCCGTGCCCGTGGGTATTGCCATCGGTTCCAACCGCATTGCCCGCGGCATTCTCGACCCGCTGATCGAGTTCTACCGGCCGATTCCGCCCCTGGCCTACCTGCCGTTGATCGTGATCTGGTGTGGTATCGGCGAGCTGTCCAAGGTGTTGCTGATTTACCTGGCGATCTTTGCGCCGATCGCCATCGCCACCGCGACCGGTGTGCGCACCGTCGACCCGGCCAAGCTGCGCGCCGCGCAATCATTGGGCGCCACCCGCGCGCAGTTGATCCGCCATGTGATCCTGCCCAGCGCGCTGCCGGACATTCTCACCGGCGTGCGCATTGGTTTAGGGGTGGGCTGGTCGACCCTGGTCGCCGCCGAGTTGATCGCCGCCACCAGCGGCCTGGGTTTCATGGTGCAGTCAGCGGCGCAATTCCTGGTCACCGATGTGGTGGTGCTTGGCATTCTGGTGATCGCACTGATCGCCTTCGCCATGGAAATGGGCCTGCGCGCCCTGCAGCGTAAATTAGTGCCATGGCACGGCCAGGCACATTAAGTGAGAACAGCATGAGCAGCCTGACCGTTACCCCATTGAGCACCGCCCTGGGCGCCCAGATCAGTGGCGTGGATATCACCCAACCGCTGAACATCGAACAACGCGACGCCATCGAACAGGCGTTGCTCACCCACTCCGTGCTGTTCTTCCGCGACCAGCCGATCACGCCGCAGCAACAGGCGCGGTTTGCGGCGAATTTCGGCGACCTGCACATCCACCCGATCTACCCCAACGTGCCGGAACAGCCCGAAGTGCTGATCCTCGACACCGCCGTCACCGACGTACGCGACAATGCCGTATGGCACACCGACGTGACCTTCCTGCCCACCCCTGCCCTCGGCGCGGTGTTGAGTGCCAAGCAGCTGCCCGCGTTTGGTGGCGACACGTTGTGGGCCAGTGGCATTGCCGCGTACGAGGCGTTGTCGGGGCCGTTGAAAGTGCTGCTCAACGGGCTGACGGCAACCCATGACTTCATCAAGTCCTTCCCGCTGGAGCGCTTCGGCAACACCGCCGAAGACCTGGCGCGCTGGGAAGAAACCCGCAAGAAGAACCCACCGCTGTCACACCCTGTGGTGCGCACGCATCCGGTGAGTGGGCGCAAGTCGCTGTTCGTCAGTGAGGGGTTCACCACCAGGATCAATGAGCTTGAGCCTGCTGAAAGCGAGGCGATCCTCAAGCTGTTGTTCGCCCATGCGACCCGCCCGGAGTTCACCATTCGCTGGCGCTGGCAGGAAAATGACGTGGCGTTCTGGGATAACCGCGTAACCCAGCATTACGCGGTGGATGACTACCGGCCGCAACGGCGGGTGATGCATCGGGCGACGATTCTTGGGGATGTGCCGTTCTAGTCGCCACACTGAAAATCAAATGAAGGAGGGGGCTTGCCCCCTCCCTCATTGACCCAGTGCAGCCGGGTTATTCAGCGCTGGATGGCTTTTCCCACAAGTTGATCCCACCTTCCTGCGCAAACCGATCGATCTCCGCCAGTTCCTCGGCGGTGAAGCTCAAGTTCTTCAACGCCCCGACGTTCTCGATGATCTGCTCCGGCCGGCTTGCACCGATCAGCGCGCTGGTCACCCGAGGGTCACGCAAGGTCCAGGCCAGCGCCAGTTGCGCCAGGCTTTGGCCACGGCGCTGGGCGATTTCGTTCAGTGCACGTACGTGGGCGATGTTGGTTTCAGACAGGTGCTTGGCCTGCAACGAACCGCCACCCGGACGGTTGACCCGGGCGTCGGCCGGCACGCCGTTGAGGTACTTGTCGGTGAGCAGGCCCTGGGCCAGCGGCGTGAATGCGATCACCCCGGCGCCGAGTTCTTCGGTGGTGTCCAGCAGGTCTTTTTCCACCCAGCGGTTAAGCAGGTTATAGGCCGGTTGGTGGATCAGCAGCGGTACTTTCCACTCTTTGAGCAGGGCGGCGATTTCGCGGGTTTTCACACCGGAGTAAGAAGAGATACCGATGTACAGCGCCTTGCCCTGTTGCACGGCGGTGGCGAGGGCGCTGGCGGTTTCTTCCAGGGGGGTGTCGGCGTCGAAGCGGTGGGAGTAGAAAATATCCACGTAGTCGACGCCCAGGCGTTGCAGGCTCTGGTCCAGGCTTGCCAGCACATATTTGCGCGAGCCGCCGCCCTGGCCGTAAGGGCCCGGCCACATGTCCCAACCGGCTTTGCTGGAGATGATCAATTCGTCGCGGTAGTGCTTGAAGTCTTCGCGCAGCAAACGGCCGAAGTTGATCTCGGCGCTGCCGTAGGGTGGGCCGTAGTTGTTGGCCAGGTCGAAGTGGTTGATCCCAAGGTCGAACGCGGTGCGCAACAGGGCGCGTTGTGTGTCGATCGGGGTGCTGTCGCCAAAGTTGTGCCACAGGCCCAGGGACAGTGCCGGCAGCACCAGTCCACTGCGGCCTACGCGGCGATACGGGATAGATTCATAGCGGTTTTCGGCAGCAATGTAAGTCATCGAATCCTCTCTTGGACGTAGGCAAATAAGGCCTGGGAATAACGATATTCCCAGGCCTTTTAACCAGCTGAATCGCTTAAGTCTGCCTTTCCGTTTTACAGCAATTGCCTACCAGAGGGGAACGACATAGCTGACATAGAAGCGGTTTTCGTCCTGCACCGTGGCGCCGGTAATGTCCGGGCTGGCGTGCGCGTTTTTCCATGTGACACCAAGGCCCTTGAGGGTCCCGGTCGGCACTTGATAGGCCACGGCCACGTTACGTTCCCATTCGCTGGTGGTGCCTTGGGCAGTGCGGATGTCATCGCCGTGGGCATAGGCAGCGGAGAACGTCAGGCCGTTGAGGCCAAGCTTGCCGAAGTCATATTTGTATTGCGCCAGCCAGGTGCGCTCACCCGCGTGCTGGAATTTGTTCAACTGCATGTTGGTCAACGCCGGAGTGTCGGCACCCGAGCCAGGCCCTTGCCGGTTATCGCCGCTGTTCAGGCCGGAATCCAGGTACGGGAAGTCGCTGTCGCCACTGTTTTTCTGGATGCCCAGGCCGACGGTATGGCCCTCCAGGCTGTAGCTTTCCAGCAGGCTGACGGTGGACTGGTTGATGCGCCCCTTGGTGCTGCCATCGCCATATAAACCGGCGCCGGCAAAGTCTTTGTCGCCATCGGCGTTACCGCCTACCCCCAGGCTGCGGAACACGCGTACATCGGTGTCGATCGCACCGACTGACAAGGCGTCATGGCGCTTGGCGCCGAGGAAGAACTGCTGGTAGTAATCCTCAAGGTTGGAGTACCACAAGCTGACAGTGGTGTTCTGTATGCCGCTGTAGTCCGCACCGCCGAACAGGAAGCGGTCACTTTCTTTGGTCCCGCCAGCGGTGATCATGCCCTGGTCGCCGGTTTCGTTGCGGATCTTGGTCTTGAAAATATCGCCGCCGGTGAAGGTAAAGTCACTGAGGTCCTTGGACACCAGTTGCACACCGGTGTTGGTCTGCTGGTACAGACGCCCGTCGGTGTTGGCCAGCACCGGGTTGTTGCCGTACAGCGTGCCAACGCGCAACTCATCCTTGGCAAAGCGCATCTTGAAGGTCGGGCTGAGCACACCGAATTGGTCGGCGGACTTGCCGTTGTCCAGCGGGAACATGCTGCCAGGGTAGCGGCCCTGGTGGTCCTTGTCGTTGAGGTCGCCGCCGGAATCCAGCTTCAAGCCGTAGAACGCTTGCAGGTCCAAGCCAAAGCCAACCGGCCCCTCGGTGTAGCCCGATTTGAAGTTGAACTCGAACCCCTGGCCCCAATCCCGAATGCTGTGGGCCTTGGCATTGCTGCCAACCACGTCACGCCCCTGCTGGTTGAGGTAGCGGTTGAGCAGGGTCACGTCGGCGTGGCTGTCATCGATAAAATCGGCATGGGCAGACAGCATAAAGCTCGCCATGGCGGCTCCCACCACAGGGCTTAAAAACGTCTTCATGGGTACCGGTCTCCGTCACTGTTCTGAAATGAAAGCGTCAAACGCTTCACACAATTACGCAGTGGCCAGATGACAGTTACGCGTCAAAACGGCGCGCAGGCGGATGAAATTAAATTTAAGAAAGCCCGTGAATTCAGGGCCTTGCGCGGTTTTTTGTGGGAGGGGGCCAGCCCCCTCCCACAAACGGCTAGCGAACCAAGTGTAAAAACTGCAGGTGCCGCTCGTACTGGTCGAGGATGTCGTTGATGATCTGCTCCTTGGTGTAGCCCACCAGGTCGTAGTCCTGGCTGCCCTCGCTCAAGTGCACTTCCGCGCGGTAGTAGCGACGGTTGTTGATCTCTTTGGAACCCATGCCGCCACGGGCAAACGACGGCGTGAAGTAGCCGCGCATCTGCACCTGGTAGATGAACGGGTGCTCCTCGCCGTGGCCGATTTCCAGGCTGACGCTGTCGTTGGAAGGATCGGGCTGAGTCACGACCGAGAGCCCCTTCTCGACAAACACCGCTGTCACTTCTTCGATCGCCGGGCGCACGGTCGATTCGAGGAAGCGGTACACCTCGTCCCGCGATGGGAAGTGCACCGCCTGGCTCAGGCGCTGGCGCCAACCGCCCTTGCCTTTGCGCGAGGCCGACACCGGCGCCAGCGAATGCAACTGGGCGATGCGCTTTTGCGATTCGAGGTAGAAGGCCTTGTGCAGCCCCCACATCATCAGCAAGAGGATCAGCGAGAACGGCAATGAGGTCAGCACCACGGCCGACTTCAGCGAGTCGATGCTGCCGGCAAACAACAACGCACTGGTGACCAGCGCGGTCATGGCGCCCCAGAACACCCGCAGCCATTTCGGCCCGTCTTCATCGGCGTTGCCGCCCTTGGACGACAGGGTTGAGAGCACCACCGTGCCGGAGTCGGCCGACGTGACGAAGAACACGAAGCTGATAAACACCGTGACCGCGATGACGGTTTTGCTCCACGGGTAGGTTTCCAGCAGCAGGTAGAGGCTCATCGAGGGGTCATCGATGGCCGACTGACCGAGCGCGGTCATCCCGTGGTTGAGCACCTGGTCGATAGCGCTGTTGCCGAAAATCGACATCCACGCCAGGGTGAAACCCAGCGGGATCAGCAGCACGCCGAACACGAATTCGCGGATGGTCCGGCCACGGGAAATCCGTGCGATAAACAGGCCCACGAACGGCGACCATGCGATCCACCAGGCCCAGTAGAACACCGTCCAGCCGCCCAGCCAGTCGCTCGGTTTGTCGTAGGCGTACACATCGAAACTCTTGGTCGGCAGCGCACCCAGGTAATCACCGATGTTCTGGATCAGGGTGTTGAGCAAGTGCTGGGTGGGGCCGGCAAACAACACGAACAGCAGCAGCGCGCAGGCCAGCAGCATGTTGATGTCGGACATCACCCGCACACCCTTGTCGACGCCGGCCACGGCGACGAGGATCGCCGCGCCCATCATCAAGGTGATCAAGCCGACCTGGATCCACTGGGTGTGGGCAACGCCGAACAGGTAGTCGAGGCCGGAGTTGAGGTGCAGCACGCCAAAGCCCATGTCGGCACCCAGGCCAAACACCGTGGCGATGATGCCGAAGCCGTCCACCGCATAGCCGATAGGGCCATTGATGCGTTTGCCGATCAGCGGGTACAGCGCCGAGCGCAGGGCCAGCGGCAGGTTATGCCGGTAGGCGAAGTACGCCAGGGCCATGCCGACAAAGGCAAACACCCCCCAACCATGCAGGCCCCAGTGCAGGAAGAGAATCTGCATGGCCTGGCGCGCGGCATCGGCATTCATCGCCTCGCCCTGGGGCGGTTGCACCAGGTGGGTCAGCGGCTCGGAAACGCAGAAGAAAAACAGCGTGATGCTGATGCCGGCGGCGAACAGCATGCCGGCCCAGGACAGGTAACTGAATTCGGGCTCGTCGTGGTCGGCACCGAGTTTTATCTTGCCGTAGCCCGATAACGCGGTGACCACCACGAAGACCAGATACAGGGTCATCGCCAGCATGTAGTACCAGCCGACCGTATTGGCCGCCCAGTTTTGCGCCGCCAGCAGCCAGGCACCAGCCTGTTGCGGGATAGCGATGACAGTGATGCCGAACAGCAGGATGAAGGTCGCGGCAAAGTAGAAGACGGGCGCATTCATGCGCACCAGGCCGCTGGCTGGGGTGGACGATGCACTCATGAACGATGCACCCCGAGGGTGAAGGATGTGGCTGTGAATAACGGACTCAGCAAAGGTAAGCCTCCTGTTGTGAGCGGGCAGCGAACCACCGGTTTAACTTGAACGAGCATTCAAGTTAAACATGGATAGGCAGTCTGGGACTAATCGCAGGGCCGAGTGGTAGGGGATTCCTACATCAGCTCAAGGATTGGTATGACGGGTGGGAGAGGCAAATCGTTCAGCCCTTGCTGACTGAAATACGGCTCAACTTTGCAATGCAGTCACAAAATGTGGGAGGGGGCTTGCCCCCGATAGCGGTGTGTCAGTCACAGATGCATTGACTGAACCACCTATATCGGGGGCAAGCCCCCTCCCACAGGGTTGTGTGTGATTTTCAAGACCGGCGCTATTTCTGCGCCCCATCATCATGCTGCAAATTCGCCTGCGTAATATTCGCCCCCGCCGGCACACTGCGGGTCAGCCACACGTTACCGCCAATGGTCGAACCCTTGCCGATGGTGATCCGCCCGAGGATCGTCGCCCCGGCATAGATCACCACGTCATCCTCGACAATCGGATGGCGCGGATGGCCCTTCTGCAACTGCCCATCTTCATCTGCCGGGAAACGCTTGGCGCCAAGGGTCACGGCCTGGTAGATGCGCACCCGCTCACCGATGATCGCGGTTTCGCCGATCACCACGCCGGTCCCATGGTCGATAAAGAAGCTTGGGCCAATCTGCGCGCCGGGGTGAATGTCGATGCCCGTGGCCGAGTGGGCGATTTCCGCGCTGATCCGCGCCAAAAGCGGCAGGCCGGCCCGGTACAGATGGTGCGCCAGGCGATGGTGAATCACCGCCAGGATCCCCGGATAGCACAGCAGCACTTCGTCCACGCTGCGCGCGGCAGGGTCGCCGTGGTAAGCGGCCAGCACGTCGGTGTCGAGCAGGCTGCGCAGGGACGGCAAGGCCAGGGCGAAGTCCTGGATCAAGCGGATGGCAAGGGCGTCGACGTCGCTGTCGTCCTGGCCGCTTTGCCGGGCGGCATAGCGCAGTTCCAGGCGCGCCTGAGCGAGCAAGGCGTTGAGGGCAACATCGAGGGTATGCCCGACGTAGAAATCTTCACTCTCTTCACGCAGGTCCACCGGCCCCAGGCGCATCGGGAACAGCGCACCACACAGCGCTTCAAGAATCTGCGCCACCGCTTCGCGCGAGGGCAGCTCACGCCCGCCGTGCTCGCCGCTCAAACGGCCATTGCGCGCACGCCACTGGTCACGGGCGCCGCGCAGTTGGCTGACGATGGTCTGTAATTGCCAATGACTGGAACGCTCACTCACGGTATTCACTCCTGACGAAATGGCCATCACTTTACGGTATGCACCCCGGCCGCCCTTAAGAACCAATGGTGTGATGCTAAGAACCTTCCGGCATATGCGATTGACGGTTGCCCGATGAAAAGTGCCTGCCTATAGTCCCTCCATCACTTAGCAACCGTGCGTAGCCATGATCAAACAACAGCTCGACCGCTTTAACCGTCTGGAACTGCTGGGCGGTGCCACCGCCCTGGAAAAACTCGAGCGGCTGTCGACCTGGCTGGGACGCGATATCTACGTCAAACGCGATGACACCACGCCGTTGGCCCTGGGCGGCAACAAGCTGCGCAAACTCGAATACCTGGCCGCCGATGCCCTCGCCCAGGGGGCCGACACCCTGGTGACCGCTGGCGCCATCCAGTCCAACCACGTACGCCAGACCGCCGCGCTCGCCGCCAAGCTCGGCCTGGGCTGCGTCGCCCTGCTGGAAAACCCCACCGGCACCGAAGACCCCAACTACCTGGGCAACGGCAACCGCCTGCTGCTGGAGCTGTTCGACGCCAAGGTCGAGTTGGTGGAGAACCTCGACAACGTCGACGAGCAACTCAACGCCCTCGCCGAACGCCTGCGCAGCAACGGCAAGAAGCCTTACCTCGTCCCCATCGGCGGCTCCAATGCACTCGGCGCCCTGGGCTACGTGCGCGCCGGCCTGGAACTGGCCGGGCAGATCGAGGCCAGAGGGATCGAGTTTGCCGCCGTGGTGCTGGCCTCCGGCAGCGCCGGTACCCACAGCGGCCTGGCACTGGCCTTGAGCGAAATGCTGCCGAAGTTGCCGGTAATCGGCGTTACGGTGTCGCGCACCGAGGAAGCGCAGTTGCCGAAAGTGCAGGGCCTGGCCGAACGCACGGCCGAGTTGCTCGGCGTGGACATCCCCGACGCGTTCAAAGTGATTCTGTGGGACGAATATTTCGGCCCTCGTTATGGCGAACCGAACGCCGGCACCCTTTCGGCGGTCAAGCTATTGGCAAGCCAGGAAGGCCTGCTGCTGGACCCGGTCTACACTGGCAAGGCCATGGCCGGCTTGCTGGACGGTATCGGGCGCCAGCGCTTTGAAGATGGCCCGATTATTTTCCTGCATACCGGCGGGGCACCGGCGTTGTTTGCCTATGACTCGGTTTTCAGCTGAATAAACGCGGGCTGAATATGGGCGGGGGCTTGCCCCCGATAGCGGAGTGTCAGCCAGCTCACTTGTTACTGATACACCGCTATCGGGGGCAAGCCCCCTCCCACATTAGGGTCGCCACATATTCCAGATAAGCATAAATGAATTGATTTATATTATTTTCAAGTCTTAAAACCCGGCTTTATCATCGCGCCGAAGGCGAAGACGCGCTTCGCGCTTTAAGGCAGGATACGACTACCGCGTCACCTGCTTCGCTCAACATAAAAAACACAGGGGCTCTTCATGACTATTTCCGTATTCCGTCGCACCTTGCTGGTCGGCACATTGGGGCTGGCTCTCGGGGCTGGTTGGCTGGGCCAGGCAGTTGCCGGCGAGCAACTGGGCAATATCAAAAAGGCCGGCGAGATCAAAATCGGCCTGGAAGGCACCTACCCGCCGTTCAGCTTCGTCGATGAAAGCGGCAAGCTCAGCGGTTTCGAAGTCGAACTGTCCGAAGCCCTGGCCAAAGAGCTGGGCGTCAAGGTCAAGCTCCAGGCCACGCCATGGGACGGCATCCTCGCCGCCCTGGAATCCAAGCGCCTGGATGCCGTCGTCAACCAAGTCACCATCTCCGAAGAGCGCAAGAAGAAGTACGACTTCTCCACGCCTTACACCGTTTCCGGTATCCAGGCGCTGGTGCTGAAAAAGAACCTCGACACCATCAAGACCGCCAACGACCTGGCCGGCAAGAAAGTCGGGGTAGGCCTGGGCACCAACTACGAACAATGGCTCAAGGACAACCAACCCAAAGCCATTATCAAGACCTATAACGATGACCCGACCAAGTTCCAGGACCTGCGCATCGGCCGTATCGACGCCATCCTGATCGACCGCCTGGCGGCCCTGGAATACGCCAAGAAAGCCCCGGACACCGCCGCTGCCGGCGACGCCTTCTCCCGTCAGGAAGCCGGTATCGCCCTGCGCAAAGGCGAGCCCGAGTTGCTTGAAGCGGTGAACAAGGCCCTCGACAAGCTGCGCGCCGACGGCACCTTGAAGAAGCTGTCCGAGAAGTACTTCAACGCTGACGTCACTCAATAATGGAAGCAGGTTTCCAACTCGCGCTGGACTCCGCGCCCTTTCTGCTCAAGGGCGCGTATTACACGGTGATTCTCAGCCTTGGCGGGATGTTTTTCGGTTTGCTGCTGGGCTTCGGCCTGGCCTTGATGCGGCTGTCGCGCTTCAAGCTGCTGAGCTGGACAGCCCGCGTCTACGTGTCGTTCTTTCGCGGCACGCCCTTGCTGGTACAGCTGTTCCTGATCTACTACGGCTTGCCGCAAGTGGGCATCGAGCTGGATCCGATCCCGGCGGCGATGATCGGCTTCTCGCTGAACATGGCCGCCTACGCCTGTGAAATCCTGCGGGCCGCCATCGCTTCCATCGAGCGTGGCCAGTGGGAAGCCGCCGCCAGTATCGGCATGACCCGTGCGCAGACCCTGCGCCGGGCCATCCTGCCGCAGGCGATGCGCACCGCCTTGCCACCTTTGGGCAACAGCTTTATTTCGCTGGTCAAGGACACCGCGCTGGCCGCCACCATCCAGGTGCCGGAGCTATTCCGCCAGGCTCAACTGGTGTCGGCGCGCACCTTCGAGATTTTCACCATGTATCTGTCCGCCGCCCTGATCTACTGGGTGCTGGCAAGCATCCTGGCGCACTTCCAAAACCGCCTGGAAGACCGGGTCAACCGGCATGACCTGGAGTCTTGAAGCATGATCGTGGTTGAAAAACTGACCAAACAATTCAACGGCCAGGTGGTGCTCAACGGTATCGACCTTGAGGTCAAGGAAGGCGAAGTCGTCGCCATCATCGGCCCCAGCGGTTCCGGCAAGACCACCTTCCTGCGCTGCCTGAACTTCCTCGAAGAACCCACCAGCGGCCGCATCAAGGTGGGTGACATCGAGATCGACGGCAGCAAGCCGCTCAACCAGCAACAGGGCCTGGTGCGGCGTCTGCGCCAGCACGTGGGCTTTGTGTTCCAGAACTTCAACCTGTTCCCCCACCGCACCGCACTGGAAAACGTCATCGAAGGCCCGATCGTGGTCAAGAAGATGCCCCGCGAAGCGGCGGTTACCCTGGGTCGCAGCTTGTTGGCCAAGGTCGGCCTGGCGGGCAAGGAAGCGTCCTACCCACGGCGCCTGTCCGGCGGCCAGCAACAGCGCGTGGCGATTGCCCGCGCCTTGGCCATGGAGCCGGAGGTGATCCTGTTCGACGAACCCACCTCGGCACTCGACCCGGAGTTGGTGGGTGAAGTGCTGGCGACCATTCGCAGCCTGGCCGAAGAAAACCGCACCATGGTCATCGTCACCCACGAGATGAGCTTTGCCCGTGATGTGGCCAACCGGGTGATCTTCTTCGACAAGGGCGTGATCGTCGAACAGGGTGAAGCCAAGGCGCTGTTCGCCAACCCCAAGGAAGAACGGACCCGGCAGTTCCTGAGCAAATTCCTGGCCCACTGAGACCCACCCTGTAGGAGCTGGCTTGCCAGCGAAAATCGTCAACGATAACGCGTTTAACCGGATTAACCGTGTCGTCTGGACGGTCTTCGCTGGCAAGCCAGCTCCTACAGGAATGCTTCGTTCCAGCCAGTAAATCGCCCCACCACCCCCTCTTAAAATCCCCCGCCCAGTCAGACCCTTCTGAATCTTCTCGAACCCGCCGTTTAGCCTTTTGCCGCCATTGACGCTCCCTGGTCAACCCTCTTATCTAGCACCCAGAGGATTGGATCCTATCCCGGCTACTCACTGAATCGTTCCTTTCGGTCCCGTTTGCGCACCTGCGCCCAAGGTCCGGAACGATTGCTGCTGGCTGCATCAAGGAGATGACTTATGACGCGCACTGCAACCCCGGCCATGCTCACCGCCCCGACCCTGCCCCAGGCCCTGCCGCACGGCATCAACGCCCTGGCCGCCACCCAACTGCAGGTCGATATCGCCCCCTATCCGGGCATGGATGAAGGCGACCTGATCGAACTGTTCTGGAACAACTGCTTCGCCGCCTCACGTCGGGTAACGGCGTGCAAGGTCGGCACCCCCACCCACCTGCGGGTGCCCGAAAGCTTCGTGCAGGATGGCCTGGCACAGGTTCACTACCAGGTCATGCAAGTCGGTCGCAGCCCGGCCCGTTCGGCGGTGACGCAGGTACGCGTCAAGACCAACGGCCCAGGCGGCCAGCCCTCGGCGTTGTACAGCGACGAAAACCAGAACCTCGCCCCCATCAGGGTGCCCGCGATGATCGGCCGTTACGGCGTCAACGGCAGCCAGGTACGTCGCGGTATTCCGCTGACCATCGAGCCTTACCTGAACATGGCCAGCGGCGACGCCATCACCCTGCGCTGGGGTGATGTGCGCCTGGACCTGCCGAAAATAACGACGCGCAGCGTCGGCCTGGCGGTCCAGGTGTGGGTACCTTCAGCGGTGATTCTCGAAGCGGGCGACGACAGCCGGCTGGACGTGACGTACTGCATCCTCGATCGGGTTGGCAATAATTCACGCTGGGCGCCCGCCCGCACTTTGCGCATCGCCGCCTGTGCGCCCCAGGCGCCGACCCGTGCGGCCAGGGACGCGCTGCCCTATCAACCGCGTCGCCTCGGTTCCCCCTTGGAACCTGGGTGACGGACCTTCTATGCATATTCCTAAAAGTTAGTTTATTTAAAGATTTAACACGCTTAGGGTATATGCACCGGACCACCGGACATTCCTGATTGTTTTGTTTTCATTTCATTGAATGCGAGGTCGGTATGGTCAGAATTACCCCGGTGCGCAACGCCAGGGCATTACGTGCAGCCAAGGAGCGGCGCTGATGTCTAACTTGGCTCTAACACCCCCCCAGAGTGATCTGGACGTAGCCCCCCTGCTGTTGCCAGCCACTGTGCTGCGCAACGACGCCCAAGCGTTGAGCGCGGCCCATGAGCTGGCCCAGGCTGCGCGCCTGCAAGCCGCCAAGCGCGACCAGCAGCGCAAGTTGCCGTGGGCACAGATCGAGCAATTCACCCGCAGCGGGCTGGGCAGCATTTCCATTCCCCGTGAGTACGGCGGCCCACAAGTGTCGTTCGTGACCCTGGCCGATGTGTTCGCGATCATCAGCGCGGCAGACCCGGCCCTCGGGCAGATCCCGCAGAACCATTTCGGCATCCTGCACCTGTTGCAGGGTGCCGCCACCGAGCGCCAGAAAAAGCATCTGTTCCAGAGCGTGCTCGACGGCTGGCGCATTGGTAATGGCGGCCCGGAGCGCGGCACCAGGAACACCCTGGAACTCAAGGCGCGCATCACTGCCAAGGGCGATGGTTATGTGATCAGCGGCCAGAAGTTTTATTCCACCGGTGCGCTGTTTGCCCATTGGGTGGCGGTCAAAGCGTTGAACGATGACGGCAAGCAGGTCATGGCATTTGTGCGCCGTGGCACCGAAGGGCTGCGCATCGTCGACGATTGGTCCGGCTTTGGCCAACGCACCACCGCCAGCGGCACCGTGCTGCTGGACCAGGTGCCGGTCGACGCAGAGCTGGTGGTCGAGAACTGGCGTATCGGCGAAAGCCCGAATATCCAGGGCGCCGTCTCGCAATTGATCCAGGCCGCCATCGACGCCGGCATTGCCCGTGGCGCGCTGGATGACACCATCGCCTTTGTGCGCGAGCGTTCGCGCCCGTGGATCGACGCCAAGGTCGAACGCGCCAGCGATGACCTGTATGTGATCGCCGATATCGGCAAGCTGAAAATCGAACTGCACGCCGCCGAGGCGCTGCTGCGCAAGGCCGGTCAGGTGCTGGACCAGGTCAGCGCCGCGCCGATCACCGCCCAGTCCGCCGCGCGGGCGTCGATTGCCGTGGCCGAGGCGAAGGTGCTCACCACTGAAGTGTCGTTGCTGGTCAGCGAAAAACTCTTCGAACTGGCTGGCAGCCGCGCCACCCTCGCCGAATTCAACCTCGACCGTCACTGGCGCAACGCGCGGGTGCACACCCTGCACGACCCGGTGCGCTGGAAGTATCACGCCGTTGGCGCCTATCGCTTGAACGGCACATTGCCGGCTCGCCATTCCTGGATTTAACCGACCAGACCTCTGGAGAAACTCATGACCCTTTCTCACCGTGTCGCGGTTATCACCAGCGACGAACAAGCCCTTATTGTCGCCAGCGACCTGGCCGAAGACTTGCGCCGCGACAGCGCCCAGCGCGACCGCGAACGCCGCCTGCCGCTGCCCGAACTGGACGTGTTTTCGCGCTCTGGCCTGTGGGGTATCAGCGTGCCCAAGGCATACGGCGGCGCCGGCGTATCCAACGTGACCCTCGCCAAAGTCATTGCGCTGATCGCCCAGGCCGACGCCTCGCTGGGCCAGATTCCGCAAAACCATTTCTATGCCCTCGAAGTGCTGCGCGTGAATGGCAGCCCTGAACAGCAACAACGCCTGTACGCCGAAGTGCTCGCCGGCCGACGCTTCGGCAACGCCCTGGCGGAACTGGGCACCAAGACCGCCCACGACCGCGTGACCGCCCTCACCCGCGATGGCGATGGCTTTCGTATCAGCGGACGCAAGTTCTACGCCACCGGCGCGATCTATGCCCAACGCATCCCCACCTCGGTGGTGGATGAACACGGCATCCAGCAACTGGCCTTCGTGCCCCGCGACAGCGAAGGCCTGAACGTGATCGACGACTGGAGTGGCTTCGGCCAGCGCACCACCGGCAGCGGCTCCGTCGTCTTCGACAATGTGTGGGTCGCCGCGCACGACGTGATTGCGTTCCAGAGCGCCTTCGAGCGCCCCACCACCGTAGGCCCGTTGGCGCAGATCCTTCACGCCGCCATCGACACCGGCATCGCCCGCGCCGCCTTCGAGGACGCGCTGCACTTTGTGCGCACCAAGACCCGCCCGTGGATCGATTCCGGCAACGACAAAGCCACCGAAGACCCGCTGACCCTGAAGAGTTTTGGCCACCTGAGCATCCGCCTGCACGCTGCCGAAGCCTTGCTGGAACGTGCCGGTGTTTACCTCGACCGCGCCCAGGCCGACAGCAATGCCGACACCGTGGCGGCGGCGTCGATTGCCGTGGCCGAAGTGCGCGCCTTGAGCACCGAGATTTCCCTGGCCGCCGGCAGCACCCTGTTCGAACTGGCCGGCAGCCAGGCCACCCTGGCCGAGCACGGCCTCGACCGCCACTGGCGCAACGCCCGCGTGCACACCCTGCACGACCCGGTGCGCTGGAAGTACCACGCGGTAGGTAATTACTACCTCAACGCTGAAAACCCGCCACTGCGGGGGACCATCTGATGGCGAAGAAAAAGATCCTGCTCAATGCCTTCAACATGAACTGCATCGGGCATATCAACCACGGTATGTGGACCCATCCAAGGGACACGTCCACCCAATACAAGAGCATCGAGTACTGGACCGACCTGGCGCAAACCCTGGAGCGCGGGTTGTTCGACGGTTTGTTCATCGCCGATATCGTCGGCGTGTACGACGTGTACCAGCGCTCGATTGATGTGCCGCTCAAGGAGTCGATCCAACTGCCGGTCAATGACCCGTTGCTGCTGGTCTCGGCGATGGCTGCAGTGACCAGAAACCTCGGCTTCGGCCTCACCGCCAACCTCACCTATGAGCCGCCGTATCTGTTCGCCCGGCGCATGTCCACCCTCGATCACCTGAGCCGTGGCCGTGTCGGCTGGAACATCGTCACCGGCTACCTCGACAGCGCCGCCAAGGCCATGGGCCTGTCCGAACAGGTCGAGCATGACCGGCGCTACGACCAGGCCGATGAATACCTGGAGGTGCTCTACAAGCTCTGGGAAGGCAGCTGGGAAGACGACGCGGTGCTCAACGATCCGCAAGCGCGGGTGTATGCGCAGCCGGGCAAGGTGCACAAGGTCGAGCATCACGGCGAGTTCTACCAGGTGGAGGGTTACCACCTGTGCGAACCGTCGCCGCAGCGTACGCCCGTGCTGTTCCAGGCCGGCAGTTCGGAGCGTGGCTTGCTGTTCGCCGGGCGGCATGCCGAGTGTGTATTCATCAGCGGGCAAAACAAGGCCGCGACCAAGGTGCAGGTGGACAAGGTGCGCGCCAGCGCAGTCGAGGCCGGGCGCAACCCGGACGACATCAAGGTG
This sequence comes from Pseudomonas sp. G11, assembly GCF_029457515.1. Lineage (NCBI taxonomy): Bacteria > Pseudomonadati > Pseudomonadota > Gammaproteobacteria > Pseudomonadales > Pseudomonadaceae > Pseudomonas > Pseudomonas sp. G11. The sequence continues at coordinate 529,390 of NZ_CP120377.1, read as the reverse complement.
TTCATGGGCCTCAACGTGATCGTCGGCGCCACCGAAGAACTGGCGTGGGCCAAGCACGCCGAGTACTTGAGCTACGCCAGCGCGGAGGCCGGCGTGGCGCATTTCTCGGCGTCCACCGCGATTGATTTTTCCCAATACGAAATCGACGAACCGATCCAGTACGTGAAGAGCAACGCGATCCAGTCGGCCACCAAGAACCTGCAAAACAACGACTGGACCCGGCGCAAATTGCTCGAGCAGCACGCCCTCGGTGGGCGCTATATCACCCTGGTCGGCTCGCCCGAACAGGTCGCTGACGAGCTGGAATCCTGGATCAGCGAAACCGGCCTGGATGGCTTCAACCTCACGCGCATTGTGACGCCGGAAAGCTACGTGGACTTTATCGACCTGGTGGTGCCGGAGTTGCAGAAGCGTGGGTCGTACAAGACCGAGTATGAGAACGGCACGCTACGGGAAAAGGTATTCCAGCGCAGCGCGCGCTTGCCCAAACAACACACCGGCTCCACCTACCGCCACTGCCCCCTGTAGGAGCGAGCTTGCTCGCGAAGATAGTTAACGATAACGCGTGGCCTCTGATACCCCGCAGCGCCCTCAAATTTTTCGCGAGCAAGCTCGCTCCTACAACTGGAACTCGATTATGAAAAAGATCCTGCTCTCCCACCCAGTCAAAGCACTGGCCCTGGCCTTCGGGTTGTTCAGCGCGGCGGTGTTCGCCGCCGATGCACCGTTGAAAATCGGCACCACCGCCGCCTTCGCCATTCCCCTGGAAGCCGCCGTCGCCGAAGCCGGCAAGCAAGGCTTGAAAGTCGAGCTGGTGGAATTCACCGACTGGATCGCGCCCAACGTCAGCCTGGCCGCCGGTGACATCGACGTGAACTACTTCCAGCACATCCCGTTCCTGGAAAACGCCAAGGCCGCCGCTGGTTTTGACCTGGTGCCGTACGCGCCGGGCATCATCAACAACGTCGGGCTGTATTCGAAAAAATACAAAAGCATCAACGACCTGCCCCAAGGCGCCAGCGTGGCGATTGCCAACGACCCGATCAACAGCGGTCGCGGCCTGCAACTGCTGGCCAAGGCCGGCTTGATCACCCTCAAGCCGGGCGTGGGCTACAAGGCGACCGAAGAAGACATCGTGAGCAACCCGAAGAAGATCAAGATCCTGCAAGTCGAAGCCGTGCAACTGGTGCGCGCGTATGACGATGCGGACCTGGTGCAGGGCTACCCGGCGTATATCCGCCTGTCGAAGACCTTCGATGCCGAGTCGGCGCTGCTGTTCGACGGTCTCGACCACCCGGAATACGTGATCCAGTTCGTGATCCAGCCCAAAAGCAAAACCGACCCACGCGTGATCAAGTTCGTCGACATCTACCAGCACTCGCCAGTGGTGCGCGCGGCGTTGGATAAATCCCTTGGCAAGTTGTACCAAGTCGGTTGGGAAGACAAAAAATGACCGCCGCCCACTCTCAACTGCGCGACCTGGGTTTACCGCCCAGGGACGCCGAGCAGACCGAACTGCACCCGGACCTGAACCGCGCGCACGTGCGCTTTATCAACCTGGGCAAGACCTACGACGGCAGCGTGCATGCCTTGCAAGGCATCGACCTGGCGATCCAGCGTGGTGAAGTGTTCGGCATTATCGGCCGCAGCGGCGCCGGCAAGTCATCGCTGATCCGCACCATCAACCGCCTGGAGCAACCCAGCAGCGGGCGCGTGCTGATCGATCAGGTGGACATCGGCGACTACGACGAAGACCGTCTGGTGGCGCTGCGTCGGCGTATCGGCATGATCTTCCAGCACTTCAACCTGATGTCGGCCAAGACCGTGTGGCAGAACGTCGAATTGCCGCTCAAAGTCGCCGGCGTGCCCAAGCCGCAACGCGAGCAAAAGGTCCGTGAGCTGCTGGAACTGGTGGGTTTGCAGGACAAGCACAAGGCCTACCCGGCGCAGCTCTCAGGCGGGCAGAAACAGCGTGTGGGCATTGCCCGCTCGCTGGTGCACGACCCACAAATCCTGTTATGCGACGAGGCCACCTCGGCCCTCGACCCGGAGACCACCCAATCGATCCTCGGCCTGTTGCGCGAGATCAACCGGCGCCTGGGTTTGACCATCGTGTTGATCACTCACGAGATGGCGGTGATCCGCGAAATCTGCGACCGCGTGGTCGTGCTGGAACACGGGCGCATCGTCGAGCAAGGCCCGGTGTGGAAAGTGTTCGGCAACCCGCAACATGAGGTCAGCAAGACCCTGCTGGCACCGTTGCAACACGGGCTGCCGGACGAACTGCAAAGCCGTTTGCAGGCCACGCCCGCGTCGTCAGACGCGGCCGTGGTGCTGCGCTTGCAGTTCACCGGCAGCGCTACCGATGAACCGGACCTGGCCGCGCTGTTCGGCGCACTTGGCGGGCGCGTGCGCTTGCTGCAGGGCGGCGTGGAACGCATCCAGGGGCATGCCCTGGGGCAACTGCTGCTGGCAGTGAACGGCTCGCCCCATAACGCCGAAGCGCTGCGCAATCGCGCCGGGCGCTGGGCACAACAGGTAGAGGTGGTGGGCTATGTGGTTTGATCGTTTAGTACAGGGTGCCCTCGACACCTTGTTGATGGTCGGCGTGTCATCGCTGATCGCGTTGCTGGTGGGCATTCCGCTGGCGGTGTTCCTGGTCACCAGCGACAAGGGCGGCATCTACCAGGCGCCTGCGTTGAACCGGGTGCTGGGGGCGTTCGTCAACCTGTTCCGCTCCATTCCGTTCCTGATCCTGATGGTGGCGCTGATCCCGTTCACGCGGTTGATCGTCGGCACCACCTATGGCGTATGGGCGGCGGTGGTACCGCTGACTATCGCCGCTACACCGTTCTTTGCGCGGATCGCCGAAGTGAGTCTGCGCGAGGTCGACCACGGCCTGATCGAAGCCGCACAGGCCATGGGCTGCCGGCGCTGGCACATCATCTGGCACGTGCTGTTGCCCGAAGCCCTGCCGGGGATTGTCGGCGGGTTCACCATCACCCTGGTGACCATGATCAACTCGTCGGCCATGGCCGGGGCAATCGGCGCCGGTGGCTTGGGCGACATTGCCTACCGCTACGGCTACCAGCGTTTCGATACGCAGATCATGCTCACGGTGATTGTGCTGCTGGTGATCCTGGTGGCGGCGATCCAGTTGGGTGGCGATCGGTTGGCGCGGGGGCTGAATAAGCGCTGAAAGCTGGGGCTGCTGCGCAGCCCGACGCGGGGCAAGCCCTAATGCCGTTCAGTTAAGGCTTTTTTGTAGGAGCGAGCTTGCTCGCGAAAAACTCACAGGCGCCGCGTTCATTCAGGAAACACGCGTTATCGTTGACGTTTTTCGCGAGCAAGAACTAGGCGTCCCCCTCGCTCCTACAGAAGGCGATGTACGCTTAACTGAACGGCATTAGGGCAAGCCCGCTCGCCACAGTTACAGTGCTCCTCCTTAACTGACTGGTGTGACGGCAAGCCCGCTCGACACATGGGGTATAGTCGGGCCATCTCAGCGCCCGGTATTCATCACCATGCCTCTCAAGCCCGACGACCTCGACCAGATCACGTCCACCACCCTCGGCCACTACAACAAGGTGGCCGAGGACTTCCGTGAAGGTACCCGCGACCACGATGTGAGCCAGAACATCAACGCGCTGCTGCGGCATATCCAGGGCACGCCGCCCTTTACCGTGCTGGACTTCGGCTGCGGGCCGGGGCGGGATTTGCAGACCTTTACGCGCATGGGGCATATCGCCGTCGGGCTCGATGGTTCGGAACGCTTTGCGCAGATGGCGCGGGAAGACAGTGGCTGTGAGGTGTTGCAGCAGGATTTCCTCAAGCTGGAACTGCCCGCTGAACGCTTTGACGGCATCTTTGCCAATGCGGTGCTGTTTCATATCCCCAAGCAGGAACTGCCGCGTGTGCTCAGGCAACTGCATGGGGCGCTGAAACCGGGTGGAGTGTTGTTCAGCTCCAATCCACGGGGGGAAAACCAGGAAGGCTGGAATGGGCCGCGCTATGGGTCTTATCACGACCTCGATGCGTGGCAAACACTGCTCACCACCGCCGGGTTTGTGGAGCTGGAGCATTACTACCGCCCGGCGGGATTACCCCGGGAGCAGCAGCCTTGGCTGGCCAGTGTTTGGCGCAAGGCTTGAGTCTGGGGTTGCCTGGGCTGCCATCGGGGTGTAGCCCCCCTCCCACATTTGAAATGCATGCCCCTGTGGGAGGGGGCTTGCCCCCGATGACGGACTGATGGACGCCACTACTGCACCTGATACACCACCGATTTCTCATCCACCACCGCTGTCACGCTCCTTGCCGCAAACCCCTCTCTCGACGCCGTGGAAAAATTCGCCACCAACCGCGTGCCATCGGCAAACGTGGTTTCCTGCACCTGTCGATCCGCCGTCAGCCAGCGAAACCCGGTCATCGCCTGGGTGGCCAGGCGCTCATGCAACGGTCGAAAAAATCGGTCCTGGCGCTGGATCAGCGGCAGCCGCGCCTTGAGCGTCGCAGCACTCAGGTGATACAGCGGCGGCACGTTGTAGAGCAGTTGGGCCAGCTCGTTCTCGGCGCGCACATTGCTCAGTTTGAGGCTGTCGAACAGCCAGTGATGGGTGGTGATCACCGCGCCGTGGAACACCGCCTGATACAGCGGCAGGCGCAGCGTCGGGTCGAAGTAGAGCGTCCGAAACGGCTCGTTCAGCGGCACCGACTTGAAGAACACCGCCGGTTGCTCCGGCGGGTACCAGTTACCCACGTAGTAGGGCGACTGCTTGTCCTGGGTCATGTCGCGATCACCCCAGCCCAGCACCGGGGTTTGCATGCCATGGGCGAACAGAATGCCCTGGGCGGTGATGGCGTTGCCGTCTTCGGAGCCTGTCGGCATTTGCAGCGTGGTATTCAGCCAACGGGACGCATCGATATTGCCTTCAGCGTTCTGCGCCTGGGTCATCGGAGCGCTGTCGCGGTAACTGTCGAGCACCATGCTGGTGGCATACGCATCGAGAAACCAGGCATTGAAGCCGGCCCTGGCCTGCACGGCTTTCACCCGCGCTTCCAGCAGAGGCCGCACACAGCGCGGGTCAGTGTAGTGGCCGGACTGCTGGAAGCCGGTCTTGAGTTTGCCGTCCTTCAACACGATGGCGCAGTCGCGGTAGGCCCGGTTGCCCAGGTGGGCGGTGGTCCAGTCGGGGTTTTCGGTGGCGGACAACGCGGTTTGATAGGAATCGTAGGGCGCCATCAGGTAGCCGGCGTCGACGCCGGCGCGGATGGTTTCGGGGTGCCAAAGGCCGCCTTCCCAGCCTTCGCCAAGGGTCAGCATCAAGCGTGGCAAGCCGGCGTCGCGCAGGGTTTGTACCGCCTGGCTGCCCCAGGTGTCGGGACTGTCGCCGAGGGCACCGGCAAAGTCCACGGCCAGTTCGCGACGCAATTCACCGTAGCGGGCGGCAAGACGGCTCATATCGGGCTCGTCCACCTGCCAACTCTGCCGGGCCTTCCTGTTGATCGCGGCGTTGAGGCCGCGCAACAGCACGTTTTGTTCGTAGCGATTCAACCCGCGGGGCTGCGCCAGGATCTTTGCGGAGTCCTTGTCCAACAGGCCTTTGAGCTCATGAGCACGCAAGCGCTTGAGCAACAGCGGCCAATCACGCACATCCTCCGGCGCCAGCAGGTCATTGCCCCACAGGTAAACATGGCTGGCACCCAGCAGCTTTTCAGCCCCAGGGGTTTGCCGCAGCTTGTCTGCCAGGGGTTCATAGCGGCCCTGCTCAACCAGCCATTGGCGATAGCGCCTGGCGCCGGCCAGCGGATCGCTTCCACCCAGGTGCAACAACAGGGTCATGGGGGCGGCAGGTGCGAGCGAGGTGAACTCATGGGTCAACGACAACGCCTGGCCCCGCCAGCGCAGGCGGTTGTTATAGGGATTGGTCAGCAACCAGTTAAGGGTGAAGGCGCCGTGATCGACACCCCACAGCGGCAGGCTGAGGTCCTGGGTGGTGTTGATGTCGCCCTGGGCCACCAGGAAAGTGTTCCACGTGGTATTGCCGACCGGCACGTAATGCCCTTCGGCCAGCGGCCACATCAACCCTCGGCCCATGGCGCTCGCCGGCTGCAAAAGCATCGGCAGCTCACCGGCTTCCCGCGCCGTGATCGACAGCACCAGGTCGCGCTGCTCCAGGCTGGCAGTTACCCGATAGGCACCGTCATCCCATTGCCAACTGGCCTGTTGATCGTGTTGTGCAAGTTGACTGACGGCACGGGCCGCTACGCCGTTGGAGGCCTGGACCTCTGGCTGGCCGCTGGGTGTCACGCGGATGGTGAGGGTGGCCGGGTCGAGTTCGACTCGCCACAACGGGTTTTCCAATACAGTGCTGGCAAAGGCCACGGGCGACAGCAAGCAGCAACACATCAGCAAGGTATGACGCATACGGTTCATGGCAGGCGACCGTTGAGAGGTGGAGGCCGGAGGTTAAATCACTCAACGGTCGGCCAGGGTAACAAGCGTCACTTCCAGAAATTTCCCACGGCTCAAATGCCCAGCCGAGATCAACTTGTGGGAGGGGGCAAGCCCGGATGCCAGTCAGTTAAGGAGCAACACTGTAACTGTGGCGAACCCGCTTTTTGTGGCGAGCGGGCTTGCCCTAATGCCGTTCAGTTAAGGCTTTTTTGTAGGAGCGAGCTTGCTCGCGAAGAACTCACAGGCGCCGCGTTCATTCAGGAAACACGCGTTATCGTTGACGTTTTTCGCGAGCAAGCTCGCTCCTACAGAAGGCGATGTACGCTTAACTGAACGGCATTAGGGCTTGCCCCGCGTTGGGGCGCGTAGCGGCCCTAAAACCAGTCTCCCGGTTCTACCAGAAGAAATGCGGCGGCCTTATTGGGGCTGCTTCGCAGCCCAACGCGGGGCAAGCCCGCTCGCCACAACAAACCCGTTCATCACAACAAGCCCGCTCGCCACAGGTTACTGTTGGGGTTCGCGGATCTTGTACCAGGCCACATACAGCGCCGGCAGGAATAACAGCGTCAGCAAGGTGGCGATGATGATGCCGCCAATCATCGCGTAGGCCATCGGCCCCCAGAACACTTCCCGTGCAATCGGGATCATGCCCAGGCTGGCCGCCGCGGCCGTGAGCAGGATCGGCCGGCGCCGGTGCTCGGTGGCTTGCACCACCGCATCCCACGGCGAATGGCCGGCCACTTCATATTCGTGAATCTGCGTCACCAGGATCACCGAGTTGCGGATGATGATGCCGATCAGCGCGAGAATACCGAGGATCGCCACAAAGCCCATGGGCGTGCCTGTGGGGATCAGCGCCAGCACCACGCCGATCAGTCCCAGCGGCGCGACGCTGGCCACCAGGAACATCTTCTGCACGCTGTGCAGTTGGATCATCAGGAAGGTCGCCATCAAAAACAGCATCAACGGCACCACGCTGGCAATCGGGCCCTGGGCCTTGCCGCTTTCTTCCACGGTGCCGCCCGTGGCGACCGTGTAGCCCACCGGCAGGCCGGCGCTGAACGCGTCGATCTCGGGCTTGAGCTGCTTGACCAGGTCAGTGGGCTGCATCTCGTCGCGCACCGCCGCCTTGATGGTGATGGTCGGCTTGCGGTCGCGGCGCCACACCAGCGGCTGCTCCAACTCATAGCGCACGGTGGCGAAGGCCAGCAGCGGGATCGAGGTGCCGTTGGGTGTCACGATCTGCAGGTTCTGCAAGGTTTCCGGCGTGCCACGTTCGGCGTCTACGGCGCGGCCGACCACGTTGATCAGGTAGATATCGTCATGCACCTGGGTCACCGAGGCCCCGCTGACCACGCTGTTCATCAACTGCGCGACGTCTTCGGATGACAAACCCAACTGCCGCGCCTTGTCCTGGGCGATGTCGACCCTCAGCACTTTGCCCGGCTCGTTCCAGTCGTAAATGATCTCGCCCAGGTGGCTGTTCTTGTCGAGCAAGGTCGCCAATTCGATGGCGTGCTTGCGCACCTGGTCGGTGTCTTTACCGGAAACACGGTACTGGATCGGCCGCCCCACCGGCGGGCCCATTTCCAGCGGCTGCACAAAGCTGCCGACACCGACAAAATCGTCACGCAGGCGTTTTTGCAGACGCGTGATCAACGCACCGCGCTCTTCCAGGCCCTTACTGACAATCACCAACTGCGCGTAATACGGGTTCTCCAGTTGCTGGTCGAGGGGCAGGTAGAAACGGATCGCGCCCTGGCCAATGTAGGTGCTCCAACGCGCGATGTCCGGGTCGTCCTTGATGATGGCTTCGAGGCGGTCGACCGCCTTGCGGGTTTCATTGATCGAGGCGTTTTGCGGCAGGTTGAGGTCGACGAGGATTTCCGGGCGGTCCGACGACGGGAAGAACTGGTTCTGCACGAACTGCATGGAAAACACCGACGCGGCAAACAGGGCCACGGTGATGCCGATCGCCCACCAACGGTTGCGCATGGCCCAGAGCATACCGCCATTGAACGCGCGGCCGATGCGCCCCGGTTCGTTGCCATGGGGCTTCACATTGGCACTGAGGATATGCACGCCAATCACCGGCGCAAACAGCACCGCCACCACCCACGACACCAGCATCGCCACCGCAATGACCGCGAACAGGGTGAAGGTGTACTCCCCCGCCGAGCTGGCGTTGAGGCCAATCGGGACAAAGCCGGCCACGGTCACCAGCGTGCCGGTGAGCATGGGGAATGCCGTGGACGTGTACGCGTAGGTCGCCGCCTGTTCCTTGGTTTCGCCTTTTTCCAGGCGTGTGATCATCATTTCCACGGTGATCATCGCGTCGTCCACCAACAAGCCAAGGGCGATGATCAACGCGCCCAGCGACACACGCTGCATGGTGATGCCGCTGTATTCCATGAACACGAATACCAGCGCCAGCACCAGCGGGATCGAACACGCCACCACCAGCCCGGCACGCAGGCCGAGGCTGATAAAGCTCACCACCAAGACAATGATCACCGCTTCGAACAGTGCACTGGTAAAGCCGCCGACGGCCTCTTCCACCACTTCGGCCTGGTCGGAGACCTTGTGCACGCCGACGCCCACGGGCAAGTCGGCGGTCAGCTCGTCCATGCGCGTGTGCAGGGCCTCACCGAACGATTGGATATTGCCGCCCTTCTGCATGGCGATAGCCAGGCCGATGGCCGGCTTGCCGTTGAAGCGAAACATCGGCCGCGCCGGGTCGACGTAACCGCGGGTGATCTCGGCGATATCCGCCAGGCGATAGAAGCGATCATTGAGCCGCAGGTTCACGTCGGCCAGGTCTTTTTCCGAAGCAAACTGCCCGGAGGTGCGCACGGAAATCCGCTCCGGCCCAGCCTCGATCACCCCAGCGGGCGTTACGGCGTTCTGCGATTGCAGGCTCTGCACCACCTGGCGCTGGTCAATGCCCAGGGCCGCCAGTTTGCGCGTGGAGAAATTCAGGTAAATCACTTCATCCTGCTGGCCGATCATCTCGACCTTGCCCAACCCCGGCACCGAGCGGATCTCGGCGCGCACCTGCTCCACGTAATCGCGCAGTTGGCGCATCGACAGGCCATCGCCGGTAAACGCATACACCGAGCCGAACACATCACCAAATTCATCGTTGAACGACGGCCCTTGCAGGCCCTGGGGGAAGGTGCCGCGAATATCGTCGAGCTTCTTGCGCACCTGGTACCAGATCTCGGGGATCGCCTTGGCGCTGGTGGTGTCCTTGAGGAACACGAACACCGTGGACTCTCCAGGCCGGGTGTAGCTTTTCACGTAGTCGAGAGAGTCGATCTCTTCGAGTTTTTTCTCGATGCGGTCGGTCACCTGCTTGAGGGTTTCTTCCTGGGTCGCACCCGGCCAGCGGGTCTGGATCACCATGGTCTTGATGGTGAACGAAGGGTCTTCCTCGCGGCCCAGGTTCAGGTAGGAGAACACGCCCATCAGCAGCGCGACGAACATCAGGTACCAGACGAAGGACTGATGCTTGAGGGCCCAGTCGGATAAGTTGAAGCTCCCTTTCATCGCGGGCTGTCCTCGTCGATTTTGACTTTCTGCCCGGGTTTCAGGCTGTTCACGCCGGCGGTGACGATACGCTCGCCGGGGTTGACGCCGCCGTTGAGCAAGGCGCTGTCAGCGTCACGGCTAAGCACGGTGATGTCGCGCGGTTGCACGGTCTGGCTGTGGGTATCGAGCAGCCAAATGCGGGTCTTGCCGTCGACTTCCTGCAAGGCGCTCAGGGGCAACTCGATACGTGGGGCGATGGTCGAACTCAAGGTCACACTGATCGCCGTGCCAAGGCGGAACGCGGGCGGTGTTTCGGCCAGGGTCAGCCGCGCCCGACGGGTACGCGTGGCGCTCTGGGCCTGGGGCTCGATCTCGCGCACGGTGGCGGTGGTGTTGATGCTGGGGTCCAGCTGCCCGGCGACGAGGAACACCACGTCCGGCGGCAGGCGCTCGGCAAGACCGGCGGGCAGGTCGATCACCGCTTCCTTGACGTCCGGGCGGGCCAGGGTCACCACTTGCTGGCCGGCGCTGACCACCTGGCCGGCTTCGGCGCTCCAGGCGGTGACAATGCCGCCATGGTCGGTGCGCAGTTCGGCATAGTTGAGCTGGTCCTTGGCCTGGTTGACCGTGGCCTGGGCCTGGTCGAGGCTGGCCTGGGTAGTTTTCAGGTCAGTCTGGGCCGCATCCAATTGGGCTTGGGCGCCGACGCCACGGTTGAACAACGCTTGCTGGCGCCGGGCATTGGCCTGGGCGTTGATAAATTGCGCCTGGACGCGCGCGAGGTCGCCCTGGGCCGCGCGCAGTTGGTTTTGTTGGTCGGTGGGGTCGAGCACGGCGAGCACCGCACCTTTCTCCACTTCGGCGCCCACATCCACGGCGCGCCGGGCAATGCGACCGGGAACACGAAAGCCGAGGTTGCTTTCATAGCGCGCCTGGATGGTGCCAGCGAAACGGCCGAAGGTTTCCTGGTCTTCGGATTTCACTTCCATGGACAGCACCGGGCGCACCGGCTCGGGCGGCGGTTCCTGCTTGGAGCACCCCACGAGCAGCAGGCCGGCGATGAGGACAACTGTCAGGTATTTCATGGTTGCACGCCCTGGGCCTGCGCCGTGTCCGGCGCCTGGGCGATCTCGACCTGCATGCCGGGGTGCAACAATTGCCCGCCCGCCACCACGATTTTTTCGCCACCCTTGAGGCCGTCGCTGATGATCACCTTGCCGGTGAGGTAACGCGCCACACTGACTTTGTGCAACTGCGCCTTGCCGTCGCCGTCCACCAGCCATACGGCGGGTTCGCTGAGGTCTTTGGTCAGCGCCGCCCATGGCAGTTCGATACTGGCCTTGGCCGGGGCATGGAGAGTGGTGCTGACCACGGCGCCCAGGTCCATGCCCTGGGGCAACGTGTTCAATGCAATCTTCACCTGCAAGGTACCGCTGGCAGCGTTCACCGCGGGGGTGGTCTCGCGGATTCTACCGGTGGCCTGCACGTGCGGCTTATCCAGCAACTTGACCGTCATCACGTCATCATTGGCCGGTTCCACCAGCAACGATTCATACACGTCGAACACCGCGTCACGCTCGCCGTCGCGGGCCAGGCTGAAGATCGGTACGGTGGCCTGCACCACCTGGCCCACTTCCGCCTGGCGTGCGGTAATCACCCCAGGCGCTTCGGCGACCAGGGCGGTGTAGCCCAATTGCTCGCGAGCGTTGGCCAGCTGCGCCTGGGCAGCGGCCAAGGCGCTTTGGCTGCTGCGCAACGCGGCCTGGGCGCTGTCATATTCACTGCGGCTGGTGTAGCCCTTGGGCAAGAGCTTTTCCTGGCGCACGAAGGCCGCGGCGGCTTGCTTGACCCGCGCCTGCTCGGCCACGACCTGGGCCTGGGCGGAATCGACGTTGGTCTGCAAGTCCTTGGGATCGAGCTTGGCCAGCACTTGCTTGGCGCTGACCCGGTCGCCCACGTCCACCATGCGCTGAATGATCTTGCCGCCCACGCGGAAGGACAAATCGGTTTGCACACGGGCCTGGATATCACCGGTCAGCGTGACGGCCGCAGCGAAATCCGCGGGTTGCACGGTTTGCACAAACACCCGGGAATGCTGCTTGGGTTCGGTTTTTTCCTGACCACAACCACTCAGCAACACCGCCAAACCCATGCCGACCATACAGATGGAAATACGACCGCCCATGCGGACTCCTTGTGCGCGATGCGATATGCCAGTGTGTATGCGACTGTGAGCTTAGATCAGGGTTCCTTTTCTGCATGGGGAAGGCGTATTGAGGGGGTTTGCTGTGGCGAGCGGGCTTGCCACAGTTACAGTTACAGTTACAGTGTTCCTCCTTAACTGAACGGCATTAGGGCTTGCCTGCGATAGCGGTAAAACAGTCAGCGCAGCATCACCCCTGCCACTTCCCGCCTTCGACAATCACACTCTCAGGCTTGGTGTCGTCGCTCAGCTCTTTGCGCACATATTGGTCATACAACTTGAGCAAGAACTTCTCCTCACCCAGCTTCGCCAACTCGGCATTCACCCAGTCACGCAATTCGATATTGCCCTTCTTCACCGCTGGCGCGATCGGGGCCTCGTCGCCGAGTTTCTGTTCCAACACGCGGTAGCCCGGGTTCTGCTTGGCCCAGCTGAACAGCACCAGGTTGTCTTGCGCGTACGCATCGCCACGCCCGGCCGACAGCGCCTGCAACGACTCGGAGTTTTTCTCGAACTTGAGCAGTTTCCAGTCCGGGTGGTTCTTGGTCAGCCAGATATCGGCCGTGGTGCCGGTGGTGACGATGGTGGTGCGGGTAGCCAGGTCATCCAGGCTCTTGACCGGGCTGTCGTTGGGCACCAGGGCCTGTACCGCGACTTTCAGGTTGGGGTTGGTGAAGTCCACCGCGTCCTTGCGCTCGGGCGTCACGGTCATATTGGCGAGGATCAGGTCCACCTTGTCGCTTTGCAGGAAGGGAATACGGCTGGCCGGCTCGACGGCGACGAATTCGACTTTGTTTTCATCACCCAGCAAGTCCTTGGCGAATCGGCGGCCGATGTCGGTATCGAAGCCGACGTAGCGCCCGGCTTCGTTGACAAAGCCGAACGGTGGTTTGTCGGTGAACACGCCAACGATGAGTTTGTCGCGCGCCTTGATCTTGTCGATGTAACTCACGGCGGCGGCAGGTTTAGCGGGCTCTTCGGCCTTTTTATCGCAGCCGGCCAGTAAGGCAACGGCAAACAGTGGCAGCAGTAACTTTTTCATATCAGCTCCAGTTCCTGGGTTTTCTTGGGCAGTGTTGAAACAAAGGAGAACTTCTCCAGGAACTGCTGCGCGCGTGCGGTTTGCGGGTTCGTAAAGAATTCTTCGGGGGTGTTGTGTTCGAGGATGCGACCGGCCTCCATGAACACCACGCGGTCGGCCACGGCGCGGGCGAAGGCCATTTCGTGGGTGACGATCAGCAGGGTCATGCCGTCGCGGGCCAGGCCCTGGATCACTTCCAGCACTTCCTTGACCATCTCCGGGTCGAGGGCGGCGGTGACTTCGTCAAACAGCATGACCTGGGGGTTCATGCACAACGAACGGACGATAGCGATGCGTTGCTGCTGGCCGCCGGAAAGCTGGCGCGGGTAGGCGTCGCGCTTGTCGGCCAGGCCGACGCGGTCCAACAGTTTTTCTGCCTGGGCGCGCGCTTCGCGGGGCTCGCGCTTTTGCACTTTCAGCGGGCCGAGCAGCAGGTTGTCGAGCACGCTCATATGGGGGAACAGGTGGTAGCTCTGGAACACCATGCCCACATCCTGGCGTACCTGGCGCCAATCCGTGTGTTTAGCCAGCAGCTCCTTGCCGGCAAACCGCAGGCTGCCGCTATGGGCTGCTTCCAAGCCGTTGAGGCAGCGCAGCAACGTGCTTTTGCCACAGCCGCTGGGGCCGAGGATCACCACCACTTCGCCGCTTTGCACACTCAGGTCGATGCCCTTGAGCACCTGCTGGTCGCCGAAGAACTTATTGAAACCCCGTAACTCGATCAGTGCGCTCATGCTTGGCCCCAGCGCCGTTCCAGCAGCTTGGAGGCGGCTGACAACGGGTAGCAGATGAAGAAGAAAAACAGGAACAGCGCGCCGTAGATCAACACCGACTCATAGGTGCGCTCGATGATTTGCTGGCCCACCTTGATCACGTCCACCACGCCGATCAGCACCGCCAGGGAGCTGGTCTTGATGATGCGCGTGTAGACGTTGATGGTCGGCGGCGTCATGCGCTTGAGGGCCTGGGGCAGCAGCACGTAGCCGTACAGCTGCGGGGCGGACAGGCCAATCGACAAGCCCGCCTCGCGCTGGCCACGGGGCAGCGAATGCAAAGCGCCGCGCACCACTTCGCCCACCTCGCTGGCGCCCCACAGCGACAGCACCAACACCGCGCACCAGAAACTCGGAATGCTCAGGCCGAAGAAAATCGGCAGGCCGAAAAACAGCAGGTACAGCCACACCAGCACCGGGATCGCACGGAACAGCTCCAGGTAAATGCGCAGCAGCCCATTGATCACCGTTTGATTCAACGTGCGCAACACGCCGTACAGCACCCCGCCGACCGTACTGAAAGCGATGCTCAGAAAGGAAATCGACAGGGTTTGCGCAGCGCCCTTACCCAGTTGCGGCAGCGACACCCACAACAATTCAAGACCCGAACTGGCCATGCTGGAGCCTCCTTTCCAGGCGGCTGAGCAGCAGCGACAACGGCAGGAACAGCAGCACGCAAATCAGCGTCAGCACGGCGAGCATTTCGTAAGTCTTGTAGTAGAGAGCGATGTAGCTCTTGGTGGTGTAGAGAATCTCCGGCACCGCCACGGCAGAGACCACGGTGGTCTCCTTGAGCAGGAAGATGAAATTGGCGAACAGCGCCGGCAGGCTGAGGATGCCGGCCTGGGGCAGGATCACATGGCGCAGCAACTGCCAGTCGGACAGACCGATGGATTTGCCCGATTCGATCTGCGCCAGCGGCACCGCTTCCACGCCCGCGCGCAGCACTTCGGTGAGGTAGGCGCCGCCGAGGAAGGTCATGGTGATGATCGCCGCCCAAAACCCGGAAATATTGAAGCCCAGGGCCGGCAGGGCGAAGTACACGAAAAACAGCTGGATCAGCAGCGGGGTGTTACGCGCCAACTCCACATAGAGCCCAACCAGGCGCGACAGGTAAGGCGTGCGAAACACCAGCAAGGCGGCGTTGATCAGCGCCACCAACAGCGAGGTGGCAATGGCGATCAGGCCCACTTGCAGCGTCACCCCCACGGCTTTGAAAAACGCCGGCAGGGTGCTGAGGATAAAAGCGAAATCGAAGGTCATCTTGAGTCCATGACGCCGCAGGGGTAATGCAGCGAGTGCCGTCCAGGCCGGCGTGGGTAACGCCGGGTAGCGCGAACTCTAAAGGTATAAAAAATAAAATTTAAATACCAAAATAGCATATTGATATCACCCAAAAAGATAACCGCCGGATTCGCGGGTTTTCCAAGTGACGGCTATGGTTGGGGGGTCTGTGTTTCGAAGGAATGAACAATGAACAAAGCGAAGCCGATTGATCCGCAGGAGCTGGTGAAATGGTTGGTGGCGTTGCGCAGGGCGATCAATAGCCGGGATCTCTAAAACACCGTAGATCCCATGTGGGAGGGGGCTTGCCCCGATAGCAGTGGCTCAGTCAATGCATCTGTGACTGACATACCGCCATCGGGGGCAAGCCCCCTCCCACAGTTTTTATTGCATTCCAAATTCCAGGCATAAAAAACGCCGACGCTGTAGTAGCCGTCGGCGTTGAAACCTTGAAGGGGTTTGGGCTTACATCAGAACGCTGGCACGACTGCGCCGTTGTACTTCTTCTCGATGAAAGCTTTGACTTCCGGGCTGGTCAGCGCCTTGGCCAATTTCTGGATAGCGGCGCTGTCCTTGTTGTCCGGGCGAGCCACCAGGAAGTTCACGTAAGGCGACTTGGCGTCTTCGATGATCAGCGCGTCTTTCGCTGGGTTGAGGCCAGCTTCCAGGGCGTAGTTGGTGTTGATCACATCGAGGTCGACCTGGTCCAGCACACGTGGCAGCAGGGCCGATTCCAGCTCCTTGAATTTCAGGTGCTTGGGGTTGTCCTTGATGTCTTTCGGCGTGGACAGCGCGTTGGTCGGGTCTTTGAGCGTAATCAGACCATTCTTTTGCAACAGCAACAGGGCACGACCGCTGTTGGAGCCTTCGTTCGGGATGGCAACGGTGGCGCCGTCCTTGAGCTCGGAAATATTCTTGATCTTTTTCGAGTAGCCACCGATGGGTTCAACATGCACACCGATCACGGTGACCAGGTTGGTGCCCTTGCCCTTGTTGAAGTTTTCCAGGTACGGCAGGGTCTGGAAGTAGTTGGCGTCCAGACGCTTCTCGGCCACTTGAGTGTTGGGTTGAACGTAGTCGGTGAAGACTTTGATTTCCAGGTCCACGCCTTCTTTGGCCAGGGTCGGCTTGACCAGCTCAAGGATCTCCGCGTGCGGGATCGGAGTGGCAGCCACCACCAGTTTTTCGTTGGCCTGGGCGAAGCTTGCAGTCAGGGCAGCCGCCAGTGCGGTAAACAACAGAACCTTTTTCATGCAGTGTCCTTATTGGAATTGCGGGGCGTCTCTGACGACCGTTTTGATGAGAAGTGCCAGCGAAGTGCTATCGCGGCATGCAAGCGACAATACCTAGATTTTTTATTCCCGAACAATATCTTTTATTCACGTTGATATTCCATTTTGTTCATGTAGAAAGCGGCGCAAGGTTTCCTGCTCGGCGGGGCTGGCGTTATCGAATATTCGCTGCACCTGTTCAAGGGGCGAACCGGCCACGGGCAGATTCAGATGCTCCGGCAGAATCTCATCGCCGCTGCTGACCAGCAGCGCAAAGTGAATGACGTTCTCCAACTCGCGGGTATTGCCCGGCCAGCTGTGGTGTTCCAGTACGCGCTGGGCGGCGTCGCTGATCAACGGCACCGGCAGGTCCAGGCGCTGGCTGTAGATACCGAGGAAGTACTCGGCCAGGGACAGGATATCGCCGACCCGCTCGCGCAATGCCGGCAATTCCAGCTGGCCTTCGCTCAGGTAATGGAACAGCCGCTCATGAAACTTGCCGGCAGCCACGGCTTGGGCCAGGTCGATGCTGGTGGCTGCTACCAGGCGCACATCCACCGGGCTTGGCTGATGCGCACCGACGCGAGTGACTTCGTGGTTTTCCAGGGCGGCGAGCAACTTGACCTGGATCGGCAGCGGCAAATCGCCGATTTCATCCAGGTACAAGGTGCCGCCATTGGCCGACCCGAACCAGCCGGCACGGCTGCTCGCCGCGCCGCTGTGGGCGCCGGCAGCGTACCCGAACAGCTCAGCATCGGCGTAGGTCGGGCTGATGGCGCCGCAATTGACCGAGACAAACAGCCCGGCGCGATCGCTGCCACGGTGGATATGCCGCGCCAGCAGCTCTTTACCGCTACCGGTCTCGCCGCGAATCAATACGGGCAAGGCGCGGGGGGCGAGGTTTTCCAGCTCTTCGCGCAGTTGCCGCGAACGCGGGTCGACAAACACCAGCGCCTTGGCGCGGATGCTCAGCGGGCTTTTTTCGGCGTCGGGGAAGGTCAGCAGGGGCTGACCGAAGGTTTCATGCAGGCTCATGGCAGGCTCCCGCCCCAAATCCGCTCAGGGACGGGGCGTTTAAAAAATATCAGGCAGTGCGCCGGGCGTGATGTTCGAGGCGGCTTTGCAAGCGATACAGGTAGGCGAAGCCCTGCTCCCAGCGTTGGTGACCGGACTTCACATTGATATGCCCGGCCCCCGAGAGAATGCCGGCTTCGGCCCCCCAGTTGCGGGCCAATTCCAGGGCCCGGGGGGCGCTGACGGCGCTGTCGTTATCGGAACTGACCACCTGGCTGGGAAACGGCAACAGGTCGGTCGGGATCGGCGCAAAGTTGCGCAGGGCAGGCGAGCACGCCGGACGTTCGACGTCCGCCGGAGCTACCAGCAAGGCACCGCGCACCTGCCGCAGGAACTGCACCGGGGCAGTGGCCGCCCAATGGGCCACGGTGATGCAACCCAGGCTATGGGCGATCAGGATCACCGGCGTGCTGTCGGCGGCGATCGCCTCGGCCAGCGCGGCGACCCAGTCTTCACGGCGCGGCGTGAGCCAATCGGCCTGCTCCACGCGTGCGCTGTTGGGCAGGGTGTTCTGCCAGTGACTTTGCCAATGATCTTCTGGCGATCCTTGCCAGCCCGGCACGATCAGATAACGAATCAACTCGCTGTGCATGGGTGTGCCCTCCTGCAGCGTTTAACGTTGTAGGACAGTATAGGGACGAGGGTTATATTCGTTAAGGAATAAGAAGCTATTTATTAATAACCAAAAAACCAAGCCTGCATGAGATCAAAATGTGGGAGGGGGCTTGCCCCCGATGGCAGTGGGTCAGCAGACAAATTGGCCAACTGACACTCCGCCATCGGGGGCAAGCCCCCTCCCACATTGGCCCCATTCCCGATCGGGATTTGGCGGCGCGACTTAAATTCCAGGCAAAAAAAAGGCCGCACCCTGCCAAGGAAACGGCCAAAAAATTGTCGAGGCTTTGAAACTAACGTGCCGTGATCACCGACAGCTTGGTAATCCCCGCGCGCTCGATAGACGCCATGGCTCGCGCCACTTCGCCGTAGTTCACACCATCATCGGCCTGCAGTTGCACCCGCACATCGGGGTCCTTGGCCTTGGCCGCCTGCAGGTTGAATTCCAGCAGGTCCGGCTGGATTTCGTCCTTGTTGATAAACAGTTTGCCGGCACCGTCGATGCTCACCACCAGCGGGTCCTTCTGCTCCACCGGGGCGACCGCCTCGGTCTTGGGCAGGTTGATCGGGATCGCGTTGGTCAAAAGCGGCGCGGTGACGATAAACACCACCAGCAGTACCAGCATCACGTCGACCAACGGCGTGACGTTGATCTCGCTCAGCACCTCATCGCTGTCTTGGGTGGAGAAGGCCATCTCAGGACGCCTCCTTCACTTTTTGCGGGTTGCCGGCCGCGCCTTTGGTCAGCGCAGGGTGCAGCAGCACGCGGAACGAATTCTTCTGCGCCAGGCTGTAGAAGTCGTGGGCAAAGTCATCCAGGTCGGCCGCCGTGAGCTTCAGGCGGCGCAGGAAGTAGTTGTAGACCAGCACCGCCGGGACGGCGACGGCAATACCTACGCCGGTAGCGACCAGCGCCGCACCGATCGGGCCAGCCACGGTTTCCAGGCTGGCGGAGCCGGCTGCGCTGATCCCCTTCAACGCTTCCATGATCCCCCACACGGTGCCGAACAGGCCGATAAACGGCGAGGTACTGCCGATACTGGCGACCACGGCCAGGCCGGTTTCCAGGGAGCGGCGCTCACGTACGATCTGCTGGCGCAGGGCACGCTCGAGGCGGTCCTGGTGGTTGATCGCCTGGCTCAGGTCGGCCGCGTGCGGCGCTTCCCCGATCTGGATCGCGGCGTAACCGGCCTGGGCCACACGGGCAGCGGCGCCAGGCTGGGTCTCGGCCAACTCGGCGGCCGAGTCGAGACTCGACGCCGCCCAGAACTGTTTGTGGAACTTGCGATCCTGCGCTTTAAGGCGACCGAACTGCACGCCCTTGAGCAGGGCCAGGCCCCAGGTGGCGACCGAAAAGACCACCAGCAGCCAGATCACCGCGCTTTCGATGGATTCAAGTGGAGATGCTAATGCCATGATGTTTTCCCTCTTGTGCGGGTCGCGGCGTGTGCAACACACCGCAGCCGAATAGTTAGTGAATCTTGAAATCGATCGGTACGCTGACCCAGCCGTCCTGGGCCACATCGCCTTGCTTGGCCGGCACGAAGCTCCAACGCTTCACGGCGGTCAGTGCGGCGTCGTCGAGTTGCTGGCGACCGCTACTTTTCTGGACCTGGATCTCACCCGGCTTGCCGCTGGCCAGTACATGCACTCGCAACAACACCGTGCCTTCCCAACCGCGACGCTGCGCCAGTGACGGGTACTCCGGCGCCGGGTTCTTGAGGTACGCGGCGTTGGCCGAAGCAGGGGTCACCGGGGCTGGCGCGGGCGGAGCGGGCGCGGGGGCCGGTGGCGCCGGTTGCGGTGGCGTGGGCGCCTGCTCGACCGGTTTCGGGGCGGGCTTGGGCTCAGGCTTTGGCACCGGCTTGGGCTTAGGTTTTGGAATCGGCTTGGGCGGTGCCGGCTTGGCGGCCAACTCATCCACCACCGGCGGCGGTGGCTCGACCACCGGCGGCGGCGGTGGTGGCGGCACAGGCGGTGGCGGTTCCACCACGGGCGGTGCCGGCTGGGAAAATTCGATGGTCATTGGCGGGATTTCCGGCGGCACAATCGGCAGCACCGGGGTGGGCTTCTGGCTCACCCAATAGATCACCGCACCGTGCAGGGCCAACACCAGCAACCCGAGCAGAATCCCCTCGCGACGGCTCGAAAAGCGCTTGGGGGTTTTCTGCAAACGCAACTGCCCTAACGGCGCGCGATGCGGCCGGCCAAGGTCGACCAACTCACCACTCGGTGCCTGGCGCCATAGCGCCTCGGGTGCACTGGCGGCGGTCTGGACATTGCCCATTGATTCACTCCCTACGGTTTCGCAACAAAAAAACCGACAGGCCTGCCAAAGCGGCCGTCGAGGGCTGAATCATCGGGGCCAGACGCTTATCTCTTAAAGTAACCTTTAAAGTTATAGATAGATCTAATTTGAATAAGAAAAATACCCGCAGGCGCCAAAGCCCCGTAATCCGTGGCCTGGCGCCCCAGCGCGGTTTTTTGATGCTTCTCAGGCATACAAAATATTCAGCAAAGGCATGGATCAGGCAGGGCTGTTTGCGCACAAATCGAGCAATTGGCGCTGCAAACTCTGCCCTGCCGCTCCCAGGCCACTGCGGCCATACAACGCCAGTCGCACGCCCTGCACGGCCGGCAAGCCACTCTCGGCCCCCAGCACCGCATGCCCGGCCTGCACCACCCGGCGCGGCAACAGGCTGATCCCCAGCCCCGCCGCCACCGCCGAGCACACACTGGCCAAACTCGCGCTGGAATAGCCGATGCGCCAGCGCCAACCCGCCACCTCCAGGTGCTGGAGCATTTCATTGCGGTACAGGCCGCCCACCGGAAACGCCACCAACGGCAATGGATCGCGCCCCAGGGAGGGTGTGCTGCGGCTGTCGACCCAGCACAACGGCTCGGGCCATGAGGCCAGGCAGTCGGCGCTGTCGCCCATCTGCTTGACCAGCAACACATCGAACTCGCCGCCGCGGTACTGTCGCTGCAGCTCGGGGCCGAGACCGCTGGTGACCTCCAGGCGCACCCGTGGATACGCCAGCACGAACGCCGACAGCAACGGCATCAGGCGCTCGGCAGCAAAGTCTTCCGGTACGCCAAGGCGCAGCACGCCATCACTTTGCTGGTTGATCAACACATCGGCGGCTTCTTCATGCAGCGCCAGGATGCGCCGTGCATAGGCCAGCAGCCGCTCGCCTTCGGCAGTGGCGACCACACGGCGCTGGTCGCGGTCCAGCAGTTGGCACGTCACCGCTTCTTCCAGCCGCCGGATCTGCTGGCTCACGGTGGACTGGGTCAAGTGCAGGCGCTCGGCGGCGCGGGTGAAATTGCCGCAATCCACCACCGCGACAAAACTGCGCAACAACACAGGATCGAACATGCTCGTCACCATTCCATTTGCCACTGATTGGCATGGTTATATTTAATTTCAGAATACCTCGCCAGCTGGCGATACTACCTGCCTCTTTTTGCACCTCGAACAGGCCCCGCATGACGTTTAACTCTTCATTCGTGAGCAAACTCGCGGGCTGGGGCCTGCTGGTGGTACTGGGCCTCAACCTGCGGCCGATCCTCAGCTCGATCAGCCCGTTGCTCGGCGAGATTCGCCAGGCCACCGGCCTGAGTTTCCAGAGCAGCGCCCTGCTGACCAGCCTGCCGGTGGTGTGCATGGGCCTGGTGGCGCTGGTGGGTGTGCGGGTGGAAGCGCGCTTGGGTGAACGGCGCGGCATTGCCCTGGGCTTGATGATGATCCTGCTGGCATGCCTGGCGCGCTGGCTGATGGGCCAGGGCTCGGCATTGCTGGCCACTGCCCTGCTCGGTGGTGCCGGTGTCGCGCTGATCCAGGCGTTGGTGCCGGCGATGATCAAGCGCGAATTCCAGCAGCGCGTGCCGGTGGCGATGGGGGTGTATTCGGCTTCGCTGATGGCCGGCGGTGGGCTGGCAGCGCTGCTCAGCCCGCTGGTGGCCAGCCATTTCCAGCAATGGCAAGCGGGGCTGGGAATCTGGTTGCTACCGGCGCTGGCCGCGTGGCTGCTGTGGGCGTTCTTACCGCTGGGGGCGGCCAGAAGTTCCAAGGTGATGCCCACGTTCAAGGGCCTGCGCAATCGTCGCGCCTGGTTGCTGGCGCTGTACTTCGGCCTGGTCAATTGCGGCTACATGAGCCTGGTGGCGTGGTTGCCGGCCTACTATCAGCAATTGGGCTGGGGCGTGCTGCCCAGCGGTTCGTTGCTGGCGTTCATGACCATCTTCCAGGTGATCGCCGCGCTGCTGATGCCCGTGCTTGCGCAACGCGGTATCGATCGGCGGCCGCTGCTGGGCATTGCCTTGCTCGCCCAGACCGTGGGTTATCTCGGCCTGTTGCTGGCGCCGCTGGAATTGACCCACCTGTGGGTCGCCTTGTGCGGCTTCGGCCTGGGCGCGTGTTTCGCCCTGAGCCTGCTGCTGACCCTCGACCACCATCGCGACCCTCGGCAAGCCGGGCAACTGGCGGCCTTTGTGCAAGGCATAGGCTTTTTGATCAACGCGGTCTCGCCATGGATGACCGGCTGGCTGCGCGAACTTACCGGCCATTTCACCAGCGCCTGGTGGGTGTTGACGCTCACGGCAGTGGCGATGCTCATGGTGACGCGAGTGTTCAGCCCAGCCACCTACCGCACCGCCGCCGTACCCGGCTAGAAGTCGTAGCGCCCGGTCAGGCCCAGCGTACGCGGCGTGCCCAGCAGCCCTTCATAACCGCCGTTACCGCCGGTCCACAGGGTGGTGTAGTAGGTCTTGTCGAAGGCGTTCTTCAGCCATAACGACACGTCCCACTGCCCCTGCTCATAGTTGCCGCGCAGGCCGGTGGACAGGTTGACCACGGCGTAGGCGGGAATCTGTCCATAGTCAGAGTCCTCCACCGTGCCCACGGCCTTGGAGCGGAAGGCATAGCTGGCGGTGACGTAGGGTTCGAAGCCGTTATCCAGGTTCCACTTGTATTCGCCGTTGGCGTTGGCGATCCATTTCGACGCCCCCACCACTTGATGCCCGCTCAGGTCGCAGGAGGCCGGCGCACCGGGGCGCAGACTGACTTCCGGCGGGCACGGCGCATCCTTGTAAGACAGGTAGCTCACATCGTTGAACGAGCCGTTCACGTTCAGCGTCAGGCCCTTGATCGGCACCAGGGTGCTTTCCACTTCGACGCCCCGCGAGCGCACCGAACCGGCGTTGGTCAGGTACTGCACACGGTTGTCCTGGTCATAGGCATTGGTCTGGTAACCGTTGACCTGGGTCCAGAACAGGTTGGCATTGAGCTGCAGCCGCCGATCCCACAGCGTGCTTTTGAAACCCAGTTCGGCGTTGTTGGCGCGCTCGGTGCCGATCAGCAGTGAGTCGGCACCGGCCGTCGGTGCCGAGCCTACCGCCAGGTTGACCCCGCCGGACTTTTCGCCATGGGACAGCGTCGCGTAGCCCAACAGGTTTTCGTTGAAGCGGTAGCTCAGGTTGAGCAAACCCGAGGGGCTGGTGCTGTATTGCGTGAGGTCACCGGAATCGTACGCCCCCGCGCGGCCACGTCGAGCCGTAGCGGCAGCACCGGTGACCGCCGCACCGCCGAGGGGATTGTTACGCGTGACCCAGGCACTTTTTTCTTCATAGGTGCCGCGCAGGCCGGCGGTGAAATCCAGGCGTTCGGTGAGGTGCCAGGTGCCTTGGGCAAACAGTGCAAAACTGTCGGTGCGAATGTGCCCGTTGCCGACGCTGCTGACGTTGGCCAGTGCGCCGGCTGGCGTGCCGTTCCAAATGTCGGCCTGGGGCCCGTAATAGGCGAAGGATTTGTTGTCCAGCGAGTTGCCGAAGTAGTAGGCACCGAGCACGTAATCGAAGAAACCGCCGGTGGGCGAAGCCAGCCGGAATTCCTGGGACCACTGCTTATCTTCCACCGACACCCCGGCGTTATACGACGCCGGCACGTTAAGGCCGTCGTCGTTGCGTGGGGTGAAGTTCCAGAAGCGATAGGAACTCACCGAGGTCAGGGTGAAGTCACTTGGCAACGTCCAGTTGGCTTCCAGCGACGTGCCGCCCTGGAACACCGTGACCTGCTGGTCGCTGTCCAGGTTGACCTTGCGATGGGTGCCATCGACCAGGGTCGCGCCTGCCGCGTTGGCCCGCGACTGGTAGAGGTTGGTGCCGTTGATGGTCGGCCCGGTGCTGTACAGCACACGGGTGCCGGCGCTGGAATCCTCTTCGTTGTAATCGCCGATCCAGCGCAGGTTGAACGCCTCGCTGGGCTTGTACAGCAGTTGCCCGCGAAAGCCTTGGCGCGAGCCACCGTTGAGGTCATGGCCGTTGTATTCGTTCTTGATGTCGCCGTCGCTGCGGGTACGATACGCCGAGAAACGCCCCGCCAGCTCATCGGTGAGCGGGCCGGAAATCGTGCCCTTGGTCTGGAAGTAGCCGTCCTCGCCCAACGAGGTTTCAATGCTGCGCTCCGGGGTGAAACTCGGCGCGCGCGTGCTGATGTTGATCACCCCGGCCGTGGTGTTTTTGCCGAACAACGTCCCTTGCGGGCCGCGCAAGACTTCAAGCTGCTCGATGTCCATCAGGTCGAACACCGCCATGCCCGGCCGCCCGAGGTAAACGTTGTCGATATACAGCCCCACGCTGCCCTCAAGGCCGTCACTCGCCGGGTTGTTGCCAAGGCCGCGAATCGACACGCTGGACTGGCGCGCATGCATGTAGGCGACGTTGACGCTGGGCACCAGTTGCTGCAAATCCTGAATCCGATACACCCGCTGGCTCTCCAGGGCCTGGCCACCGATCACGCTCATGGGCGTCGGCACATCCTGGGCACTTTCGGTGCGGCGCCGAGCGGTGACCGTGACGGTTTCCAGTTGGCCAGTGGCGTTCTCGCCTTCGGGCGCAGGCTTGTTTGCGTCGGCCGCGTGGCTGGGCGTCCAGCTGGCACTGCCGGCCAGCAACAGCGCCAGCGGCAAACGCTTGAGCCGCCAGGGAGAGGAAGGGACAGCGGACTTCAACAGACTCATAAGCGGCTCCGGAACCCGGAAATATCCATCGAGAGATATTCCTTTAGGTTATTTATTTATGTTTTAACTAACATTTACTGCATAAGAGATAGCCTTTATAAAGAGTCGACCTAATGCATAGCCAATGCATTTCCCGGATATTTTTGATGTGAAAAATGCATATCGATTTGCGCCAGCTTCGTCACTTCATCGCCCTTGCCGAACAACGCAGTTTTGTCGCAGCCGCGTTGACGGTGAACCTGTCGCAGTCAGCGTTCAGTCGCAGTATCCAGGCCCTGGAACACAGCGCCGGCTGCCAGCTGATTGACCGTGGCCGTAAAGACCTGGCACCGACCAAACAAGGCCAGGTATTGCTGGAGCACGCCCGGCGCCTGGTCAGCGGTGCGCAGCAACTGGCCAACGAGATCGACCAGTTCAATGGCCTGGAGGCAGGGGAGTTGCGCTTCGGTTGCGGCCCGGCGCCAGCGGGTGGCTTGGTGCCCCGCGCCATCGGCAGTTTTATCGGGCGCTACCCTAAGGCACGGGTGCAGTACCAGGTCGACGACTGGCAAAGCCTGAGCAAACGCCTGCTCAGTGAAGAGTTCGAGTTTTTCGTCGCCGACACCCGCCACTTCGAAGCCAACCCGGACTATCACACCCACCGCCTGCGCCCGCGCCGCTGGTATTTCTGCTGCCGCGCCGGCCACCCGCTGGCCCTGCGCGACAGCGTGAGCGCCGCCGAGCTGATGAGTTACCCGCTGGCCGTGACCATCCGCCCGCCCAACCTGCGCAAGGTCATCGTCGACCTCAGCGGCCGCCCCGATTACCAGCCCAATGTCGAATGCGAGAACGGCTATAGCCTGATGGGTGTGGTGCTGCGCTCCGACGCCATCGGCATCGTCAGCGCCAACAGCGATGTGCTGCACATGGCCCGGGGCGAGTTGGTGTGCTTGAAGATCAAGGGCCTGGCCGAGGATCTGGAGGAGCGTTACACCCGCTACGGCATCGTCAGCCGGGCCGGGTATCGCTTGTCGCCGCTGGCGCAAGCGATGATCGAGCAGATCAAACAGATCGATGAGGTGGATGAGGATGTGTGTGCACTGGAGAATGTCGCGGTTTAGGCCATGCATCCCCTGCATGAAATCCAGTCCCCAAATGCACTTGCCAGCCCCCCACCCGAACGGCGAAAAACCTCACCTGTCCTCCGTCTGGTGAAACCCCATGCCCCACTCCCAACCCGTGCGCAACGTGCTGTACATCATGTGCGACCAACTGCGCCGCGATTACCTGTCGTGCTACGGCCACGCTCACCTGCACACGCCGAACATCGATCGCCTGGCAGCCGCCGGTGTGCGCTTCAGCCGCGCCTATACCCAAGGCACCATCTGCGGGCCCTCGCGCATGTCGGCCTATACCGGGCGCTACGTCAGCAGCCACCAGGTGGCGTGGAACGCAGTGCCGTTGCCCCTGGAAGAACTGACCATCGGCGACTATCTGCGCCCCCACGGTATCCGCACGGCGCTGGTCGGCAAGACCCACGCCACGCCCAATGTCGAAGCCTTGCAGCGCCTGAATATCGACCCTGGGAGCGAGCAGGCCGAGCCATTGAACGAGGTCGGCTTCGAGGCGTACTTGCGTCACGACGGCATCTACCCCGACAGCCCGCTGTTCGATGACAAACGCGAGTCCGCGCCCTATACCCATTACCTGCGCGAACAGGGCTACAACGGCACCAACCCGTGGCACGAATGGGCCAATGCCGCAGCAGGTGAAAACGGCGAAGTGCTCAGCGGTTGGCACATGCGCAATGCCGGCCTGCCCGCGCGCGTGGCCGAGGAGCATTCGGAAACCGTCTACACCACCGACCGCGCTATCGACTTTATCCGCGAGCAGGCCGAACAACCGTGGTGCCTGCACTTGTCCTATATCAAGCCACACTGGCCCTACATCGCACCGGCGCCCTATCACGCGCTGTATGGCGCCGAGCATATCCAGGCACCGATCCAGCCTGGGGAAACCAGCGATCACCCGGTGTACCAGGCGTTCCGCCAACACCAGGAGAGCCTGAACTTTTCCCGTGACGAGGTACGGCTCACGGTGATTCCCACCTACATGGGCTTGATCAAACAAGTCGACGACCAACTGGGGCGACTGTTCGATTTCCTGCAAAGCAACGGCCGTTGGGACGACACCCTGATTGTGTTCACCAGCGACCACGGCGACTTTCTCGGCGATCACTTCCTCGGCGAAAAAGAATTTTTGCTGGAGCCGGCCGTGGGCATTCCGCTGATCGTGCGCGACCCACGCGCCGCGGCCGATATCAGCCGTGGCACAGTGGACGCACGGCTGGTGGAAACCATCGATGCGCTGCCGACCTTCCTTGAGGCCTTGGGCCTGCCCGCGGCCGACCATCGCCTGGAAGGCCGCTCGCTGATCCCGCTGCTGCATTGCCAAGAAACGAGCTGGCGCCGCTACGCCATCGCCGAGTACGACTACGCCTTCCAGGCCCCGGCCCGCGAACGCCTGGCGCAACCCATCGACCGTTGCCGGATGACGATGGTACGCAGCGAGCGCTGGAAATACCTGGCATACGACGGCTTTCGCGCACAACTGTTCGACCTGGAAAACGACCCGCAGGAGCTGCACGACCTGGGCAGCGACCCGGCCTACGCCCAAGTGCGCGACATTCATTTGGGGTATCTGTTCGAATGGCTGCGCGGGTTGAAGCGGCGCACCACCATCAGCCACACAGAGATCGATCTGCGTGGCCAACGGTTTCGTTACGGTGAGCCGGAGGCGGAGAAAGTGGTGAAAATCGGCGTCTGGTAAACCACAAATCGAATGTGGGAGGTGCCGCTGTCGCGCAGCAAATGGGTACCTCCGTGGCGAGCCCTGATGCCGATCAGTTAAGAGATAGAACGGGCAAACAGTAACCCGTGGCGAGCGGGCTTGCCCTAATGCCGTTCAGTTAAGCGTACATCGCCTTTTGTAGGAGCGAGCTTGCTCGCGAAAAACTCACAGGCGCCGCGTTCATTCAGGAGACACGCGTTATCGTTGACGTTTTTCGCGAGCAAGCTCGCTCCTACAAAAAAGCCTTAACTGAATGGCATCAGGGCTTGCCCCCTCCCACAGGTGAAGCGTTGTCAGCTCAGAGACCTTTGGTGGTCTGGCTGCGCTGCCCCTGCACACCCACCGGCACATCGCCCTTGAGCGTCACCCGGCGCACGATGCGTTCCTGGGTGCCGTAGTCGTCCACCGCGTAATGCTGGGTGGCGCGGTTGTCCCAGATCGCCACGTCGCCGGTATTCCAACGCCAGCGCACGGTGTTTTCCAGGCGGGTGACGTGGCTTTGCAACAGGTTGAACAACTGGGTCGAATCTGCCTGGGAATAGCCTTTCAGGCGCTTGACGAAGTGCCCCAGCAACAGGGTCTTCTCACCACTGACCGGGTGTACGCGCACCACCGGGTGCTCGGTTTCGTACACCGTCGAGGTGAACACCTTGCGGTATGCCTCGAGCCGCTCTGCCGACACATCCGGCTTGAGCGCGGCGTAGTCGTATTCGTTGCTGTGCACCGCCCACAAGTTATCCGCCAGTGCGCGCAGTTCGACGCTGAGGTCGTTGTAGGCGCTTGAGGTGTTGGCCCACACCGTGTCGCCACCGGACTTGGGGGCGAGTACCGAACGCAGGATCGAGGCTTTCGGGTAGGCGTCGACGAAGGTCACGTCGGTGTGCCAGGAATTGGCGCGCTGGCCACGGGTACCGTCCAGTTCCATCAGGAAGCGCGTACCGTCGCGCACCGGCACCGTCGGGTGGGCAATCGGCTCGCCGAGCAAGTGGGCGAAAGCTTCCTGGCTCTGGTCATCGAGGTGGGTCTGCTCACGGAAGAAGATCACCTTGTATTGCACCAGCGCCTGCTGGATGGCGTCGACCGTGGCGGCATCCAGATCGCCGGACAGCCTGATGCCACGGATCTCGGCGCCGATGCGGCCGGCGACCGGGTGAATATCCAGTGCCTGGGCGACGGGTTGAACAGCTAATGCGGCGTTGCTCATTGTGATGACCCTCTTGTGCCTACTGATGGTGGGGAGCTTTCCGACAACGCTCTATTCATATGCAATTTAGATCTAGCAAATGAACCAATGCTTCATTGACGGAATAAGAGCTTGCATTTAAAACCTCTGCTCCCGTGGTCGCAAATGCCTTCGACCTATTTTTAAGATGCAGGGAAAGCATATGGATCTTCGCCAACTGCGGTACTTCATCGCCCTCAACGAACACCGCAGTTTCGTGCGTGCGGCGGACGCCATGGGCATCACCCAACCGGCGTTCAGCCGCAGCATCCAGGGGCTGGAACAGGAATTCGGCTGTGTGCTGGTCGACCGCGGCCACAAGGATCTGCGCCCCACGCCGGAAGGCCAGGTGGTACTGCAACACGCGCTGACCCTGGTGCATGGCGCCAACCTGCTGAGCAGTGAAGTGACGCGCATGACCAAGCTCGACGCCGGCGACCTGCGCTTTGGCTGCGGCCCCGCGCCAGCGGTGAAACTGGTGCCGGATGCGGTGGCGCGTTTTATCAGCGCCCACCCGAAAATCCGTACCAGTTTCCAGATGGATAACTGGGAAAAACTCAGCCGCGCCCTGAGCCGCGAAGAGATCGAATTCTTTATCGCCGACATCCGTCAGTTCGAAGCTGATCCGAATTTCCAGACCCGTGCACTGACGCCCAAGCGCGGGGTATTTTTCTGCCGCCCGGGGCACCCGCTGCTGGACAAGGACAGCCTGTCGACCAACGACATGTTCGACTACCCGCTGGCGTCGCCGCTGATCTCCCAGGGCATTCGCAAACTGTTGGCGAACCTGAGTGGGCGCATGGATTTTTCCCCGAGCATCCAGACCGAACATTTCCCGGCGCTGGTGAAGATTGTGCTGCAGTCCAATGCCATCGGCGTGGGCACCGAGGAGGCGTTCGCCGACGACATCGCCCAGGGCACGTTGAAGCTGCTGCACTGGCGCAACCTGCCACAGAACATGGAGACCATGAGCGCCCGCTGCGGCATCGTCAGCCGCACCGGTTCGCGGTTGTCGCCGGCAGCGAAGGCGATGATCGAGACCTTGGTGGAGGTGGACAGCCAGGAGATGAGTGTGGCGGTTTGAAGGGCCTCATCGCCTGGACACCACCCAACTCAGAGCCCCGCCGCCGCCAGATTCGGCGCCACCCAGTCACTCACCTGGAACGACTTGCGAATCAGCTTCTCCTGGGAGGCCAGGTCCACCGCGCCCTGCAATTTAGCCAGGAACACAGGGTCCAGGGTCGACGGGAAGACCTCGCTGAGGGTTTGGTCTTTCAAGTCATTGGTGAGGATCAGCGGCGGGTAGCTGGCCAACCCGGACACCAGCGCAATGTAGGCTTGCTTGTTGTTGTCATCGGTCAACCATTGCACCGCCTGCTGCTGGGCCTTGAGCAGCTTGGCCACGGCGTCGGGATGCTCGTCGACAAACTGTTTGCTGCCCACCAGCACCGCCTGGACGCTGCCGGCGCCGCCGAGATCCTTGGTGGTCAGGGGTATTTCAGCCAGCCCCTTGGCTTGCAACGCCGTCAGGTTCGAACCGCCCCAGGTGGCGTCGATCTGCTTGGCGGCCAGCGCCGCACCGGCGGCGTTGAAGTCCAGGTTGATGACCTTCAGGTCTTTTTCACTCAAGCCCTGGCTGGCCAATGCGGCATCGAACGACAACTGGCTGGCCGTACCACGGAACACCGCGACGCGCTTGCCCTTGAGGTCCCGCAAGGTCTTGATGCCTGAGCCCGGCACCACGCCGAGGTACTGCTTGACGTCGCGCGCGCTGGCACTGAGCAAGCGCGTCTCCAGGCCATTGGAGCGGCCGATGATCGCCGCCAGGTCGCCCAGGTAAGCCAGGTCCACCTGCCCGTTGGCGAAGGCTTCATTGATCACGGGGCCGGCGCCCTTGAAGTAGTTCCACTGGATCTTGATGCCTTGGTCGGCAAAGGCTTTTTCGAAGATCTGCTGGTCGCGCAGCACGTCCGTTATGCCCCCACCACTGTGCTGGCTGCCGGCGCTGAGGTCGGGCACGGCGATGCGGATTTCCTTGAGGTCGGCAGCCTGTACCAGGCCCGCCAGTGCGGTGCCTGCGACCAGGGTGATCAGACGTTTGAAAGGCAGTTTCATAAGCGCAGCTCCTTGTGGGCGAGGGTCGCCTGGGGAGCAGAAAGTAGGCACAGGCGGATAAAAACTTTAAATACTATAAATTCACAATTTAATAGCTTTTGGATCTATACAAGTGAAAACGCCGGCCCCAGAGGACTATGCATAAACAGCATCGAAAATATTCTTCGAATGCATTGGATGCGTGCCGGGCAGAAGCTTTAAATGATTTTTCTTATCCCCCAATCATCTTGATTGCGTTTTTATAAGATCAAAAACACATAACGCCATCGGCGACAACGGAGGTCCTCCATGGCCCGAATTTCACTTTTGAGCCTCCCGCTCGCGGCCCCCGGCGCCACGCCACGCTGGCCGCTGCGCAGTGAACGGGTATTGCCATGGTTGCTGCCGGTGACGCTGTTGGCGCTGTGGTGGCTGGCCAGCCGCAATCACTGGATGAGCGAGCAGATCCTGCCGCCACCGTCCCTGGTGTGGAGCAGCGCCGTGGAACTGGCCGGCGGCGAGTTGTGGAGCCACCTGGCAATCAGCCTGCAACGCCTGTTCTGGGGGCTGCTGGCGGGCATTGGCGCCGGGGCGCTGCTGGGGGCGTTGCTGGGTTTCAGTGCGCGCGCCGAGCGCCTGGTGTTTCCGACGTTCAGCGCATTGTCGCAAGTACCGACGCTGGCCTGGATTCCACTGTTCATGGTGTTCTTCGGCATTGGCGAAACCCTCAAACTGGTGGTGCTGGTGAAGGCGATCGTGGTGCCCGTGACCCTGCATACCCTGGTCGGCGTGCGCGACGCCCAACCCCAGTTGCGTGAAGCCGCCCGTGTATTGCGCCTGCCCACGTATCTGTTGATCCGTCGCCTGATCCTGCCCGCCGCGCTGCCGGCATTCATGGCCGGTGTACGCCTGGCCCTTGCGGCCGGCTGGACCTCGCTGCTGGCGGTGGAGTTGCTGGCCTCCAGCGAAGGCATCGGCTACCTGATGGTGTGGGCGCGCCAGCTGTTCATGCTCGATATTGTCTTCGTGTGCATCGTGGTCATCGGCGTATTCGGCGTGGCGATGGACCGTGGCATTGGCTGGCTGGATCGCAAATGGGTGCACTGGCCCCATCCGGCCACGGCGCAGATTCGTCGCGGGCCGCGCTATCAAGGCTGGCAGCGTTTGCAACCGTGGTTGCTGCCCTTGCTGTTGCTGGCGCTGTGGCAGGTCGCGACGCAACAAGGCTGGGTAGACCCGAACATTCTGGTCAGCCCATGGGTGGTATTGCACACCACCGTCGCCGGGGTCGTGGATGGCAACCTGAGCGCTGCACTGGGCACCAGCCTGGGGCGAAGCCTGGGCGGGTTGGTACTCGGGGGCGGCCTTGGCTTTGCCATGGGCTTGTGGCTGGGGCTGTCCCGGCGCAGCGAGCGGGTCCTCGGGCCGACCCTGGCCGCCTTGCGCCAGATCGCGATTTTCGCCTGGGTGCCGTTGCTCACTGCCTGGTTTGGCCTGGGTGAGTTGGCCAAGTGGGTGTTCATCGCCCTCGCCGCCTTCTTCCCGCTGTTTATCGCCACCCAACGCAGCGTGCTGAATCTGTCGCCGCAGCTCAACGAAGCGGCACAGGTGTTGCGCCTGAACCTGTTCCAACGGTTACGACGCCTGGTGCTGCCAGGCGCCGCAGCCGGTATTTTCGCCGGCCTGCGCCTGAGCCTGATCTACGCCTGGCTGGGCACCATCGGTGCGGAATATTTCATGCCGTCCAACGGCGGTATCGGCAGCCTGATGATTGGCGCCCAACAACTGCTGCGCATGGACCTGATCATGAGCGGCATGCTCCTGGTCGGCCTCACCGGCGCGGCCCTCAACCTGATCGGCCAGCGCATCGAAACCCGCGCCACCCGCTGGAGACACGCATGAACGCACCTATCGTCAGCTTCAACCATGTGGGCAAGACCTTTGACGTCGACGGCTTCGAGCTGGAAGCCATCCGCGAATTCAATCTGGAGATTGCCGAAGGCGAATTCGTCGCGATTGTCGGCTCCAGCGGCTGCGGCAAATCCACCCTGTTGCGCCTGCTGGTGGGGCTGGATACGCAGTTTCGCGGCGAGATCCGCGTCGACGGCAAAGCGGTCAACGGCATCGGCGGCGAACGCGGCATCGTGTTCCAGGAGCACCGTTTGTTCCCCTGGCTGACCGTGGCGGAAAACATCGGCCTGGGCCTGGTCAACGAGCCGTTGAGCGAGGCCGAGCGAAACCGGCGCATTGCTGACTTTATCGAACTGGTCGGCCTCACCGACTTCACCCGCGCCTATCCGCACCAACTGTCCGGTGGCATGGCGCAACGGGTGGCGATTGCCCGCGGCCTGGTGGCCAGCCCGCGCATCCTGCTGCTGGACGAACCGTTCGGCGCCCTCGACGCCCTGACCCGCCAGCAAATGCAGGACGAACTCCTGGCGATCCGCGCCCGCGCCAAAATCACCACGGTATTGGTGACCCACGATGTGGAGGAAGCGATTTTCCTCGCCGACCGCGTGGTGGTGATGGAGCCCCGGCCTGGGCGAATCAAGCAGGTGGTGGATATCGCCCTGCCCCACCCGCGCCAGCGCAGCAGTTTCGAATTCCACCAACTGCGTGAAGAGCTGCTGCACGAACTGACCAGCGACGGCCATTACCAGCCGCCCGCGCGCGAACAGATCCGCGACCTGCCACTGGCCTTTATTGCCTGCTGAAAAAACCGCCTGCTAATGAGGAGTGCCTTGATGCCGCAACGTCCCAATTTTCTCGTGATTCTGGCCGATGACATGGGCTTCTCCGACCTCGGCGCCTTTGGCGGGGAAATTTCCACCCCGCACCTGGACGCCCTGGCGCTGAACGGCCTGCGCCTGACCGACTTCCACACCGCCCCCACCTGCTCGCCCACCCGTTCGATGCTGCTGACCGGCACCGACCACCATATCGCGGGTATCGGCACCATGGCCGAGGCGCTGACCCCGGAGCTGATCGGTAAGCCCGGCTACGAGGGTTACTTGAATGACAAGGTGGTGGCGCTGCCAGAGCTGCTGCGCGAGGCCGGTTACCAGACGCTGATGAGCGGCAAGTGGCACCTGGGCTTGACCGCCGAGCTGGCGCCTCACGCCCGCGGTTTCGAGCGTTCGTTCTCACTGCTGCCGGGGGCGGCCAACCACTACGGCTTCGAACCGACCTATAACGACGACACCCCAGGCCTGCTCAAATCCACCCCGGCGCTGTACATCGAAGACGACCGGTTCGTCGAGCAGTTGCCCAAGGATTTCTATTCCTCGGATGCCTTCGGCGACAAGCTGCTGCACTACCTCAAGGAGCGCGACCAGACCCGGCCGTTCTTCGCTTACCTGCCGTTTTCGGCGCCGCACTGGCCGTTGCAAGCGCCTGCGGACATCGTCGAGAAGTACCGTGGCCGCTACGACGCCGGCCCCGAAGTGCTGCGCCTGGAACGCCTGGAAAAACTCAAGGCACTGGGGCTGATCGACGCTGAAGTCGAACCCCACCCGTTGATCGAGCTGACCACCCAGTGGGCCGCCTTGACCGACGAGCAGCGCCAGGTATCGGCGCGGGCCATGGAGGTGTATGCGGCGATGGTCGAGCGCATGGACTGGAACATCGGCCGGGTCGTGGATTACCTGCGCCAGCAGGGGCAGTTGGACAATACGTTCATTGTGTTCATGTCCGACAACGGCGCCGAAGGTGCGCTGTTGGAGGCGTTCCCCAAGTTCGGACCGCAGTTGCTCACCTACCTCAACCAACATTACGACAACAGCCTGGACAACATTGGCCGCGCCAACTCCTATGTCTGGTATGGCCCGTCATGGGCGCAGGTGGCGACGGCGCCGTCGCGGTTGTTCAAGGCGTTCACCACCGAAGGCGGGATTCGCGTACCGGCGCTGGTGCACTATCCGCAGTTGTCGCTCAAAGGTCGTATCAGCCATGGGTTCGGCACGGTGATGGACATCACGCCGACCATCCTGGACCTGGCCGGCGTGCGTCATCCGGGCAAACAATGGCGCGGCAAGCCGGTGGCGCCGCTGCGGGGCAAGTCGTGGCTGGGCTTCCTCTCTGGCGAAACCACCCAGGTGCACGACGACAACACGGTGACCGGCTGGGAACTGTTTGGCCGCCGCGCGATTCGCCAGGGCCAGTGGAAGGCCGTATACATCCCCGGCCCCGTGGGCCCGGCGACCTGGCAGCTGTATGACCTGGGCCAGGACCCTGGAGAAATCCACGACCTGGCCTTGAGTCATCCGGACAAACTCGCCACCTTAATCGGCCATTGGCAACAGTATGTGGACGAAACCGGCGTGGTGCTCAGCGCATCGCCGTTTCAGCCGGATTGAGGCGGGCCTGCGGCCGCGTGGCGGGTTCAAGCCGATTGGCCCGCGCAAACGTACCGAAATCATTGAACCGCACGCCCATCTCCGCCATGACCTTATGCGCCACCTTGGCCGTCATCTGGCGGATGTAGAACGGTTCCTTGACCACAAAATGGTGAATCCCGTGGGTGCTGCCGAAGTTGAAGCAGAACGCCTGCAATGGCCACATCCACCAGGGGTTGAGTACTTGGGTCTGCTGGATCACATTGCCCAGCTCAACATCGCCGTAGTAGTGCATGTTGGAACTGACGAAGTGCAGGCAAAAGGTACGAAGCACGTTGGGGCCGATGATCACCACGGCCGTGATATCGATCACGTGCATCACCTGCAAGGTACCGGCGGACCAGGCGATCGGCGTGCCCAGCAGGCTGGCGATGCCGTTGGCGGCATGAAAACCGAGGAACACGTACCACGCGCCCCAATGCAGCAACGCCAGCGGCGCATACACCAGCAGCGAACGCTTGAGTATCTTGAGTTTGTGGTCCCAGGTCTTGGCGCGCAGCATGCGGATAAACGCCGACATCACGTTATCGCCCACCATCAGCAACCGCGCCAAGCCCCAGGGCTCGCCGTTGGTGATGGCGCGTTCTTCCATATCGGTCTCGGTGCCGGAGACCTTGTGATGATTGAGGTGCAGGTGCCGGCGAATCCACGGGTTGATGGTGCTCGGCCGCGCCAGCCAGACCAGGCCCATCATCAAGTTGTGCGGCAGGCGCTGCTTGCGAAAATACATGCTGTGGATCAGGTCGTGTTCCAGCTCGTGGGTCAGTGACGCCAGGAACGCGTTCAGCAGCAGGCACACCCACCAGGCCATGGCCCCCGTGATATAGAGCGCCGCCGAGCCGATCATGCCGGCCAAGGCAAACGCCAGTATGCCCGCGCCCAATGCGTCTTGATGCAACAGCCAGGGGTGCTGCTGGCGCAAGCGCACGCCTTCGGCCAGCACCACCTCACGGATATGCGCCGAACGCTGTTGTGCGTTCATCTGCTGGGGACTTGCAGAAGTACCGTCCATGCTTCCATCCTCTTGTTTACTGATGTGTCCATCCTGCCCCAAGCGATCCGGCAGGACGCTAGCCCCGGACGCCAACCTGTTGACCGCAAGCGCCAATCGCCATGACCGAACCGACTTCCCTCGCCAGCTGGACCCGCGCACTGCGCAAGCAGCTCGACGCCCTGGGCCTCGACAGCGCCGCCCTGTGCGCCCAGGCCGGTCTCGACCCTCAGCAGATGGACGACCCCAATGCGCGCTACCCGTTGTCGGCCACCACCCGGCTATGGGAACTGGCGGTGCAGGCCAGCAACGACCCGGCGATCGGCTTGCGGGTGTCGCGGTTTGTCAGCCCGACCACCTTTCATGCGTTGGGCTATGCGTTGGTGGCCAGCGGCAGCCTGCGCGAGGTGTTCGAACGCATCGTGCGTTATCACCAGGTGGTCAGCGATGCCCTGACGCTGGAGCTGAGCCGGGAAGGCGAGCGCTACCGCTTTCGCCTGCTGCAACCGCCGGGCAGCCCGGCGCCGGCGCTGGAAGCCATCGATGCATTTGCCGCGATCTATGTGCGCACCTGCCGCAATCGCCTGGGCCGCGACTATGCGCCGTTGGCGGTTTACCTACGGCGCCCGGAACCCGCCGACCCCAAGCCCTGGCACACGGTGTTCCGCGCCCCGGTGTTTTTCGGCGCCGAGGAAGACCGCCTCGAATTCGCCGCCAGGGATTTCGACAGCCACCTGGACGATGCCAACCCGGAACTGGCCGAACACAACGAAACCGTGCTCAAACGCACCCTCGCCCAACTGCAACCGCTGACCTGGGAACGCAAGGTGCGCGCGGCCATCGAGGCGCAACTGCCCGACGGCGAGCCGAATGCCGAGCGCATTGCCCAGGCGTTGCATTTGAGTTTGCGCAGTTTGCAACGGCATCTGGCGGACGAGGGGTGTCGCTTTGATGCGTTGCTCAATGAATGCCGGGAAAACCTGGCGCTGCTGCACTTGCGTGATCCGCAGTGCTCATTGGCGGAGATCAGTCATCTGCTCGGGTTTGCTGATACCAGCAGCTTTAACCGCGCGTTCAAGCGCTGGACGGGGATGACGCCGGGGCAGTTTCGGGATGGGTTGCGGTAAGGGGATATGTGGGGAGGCTGAAGGCCTCATCGGGGCATGGGTATCTACACAACTTTTCAGCCCCTGACAAATCTCACTGTGGCGAGCGGGCTTGTCCCGCGCTGGGCTGCGTAGCAGCCCCAAAACCAGCCTCTACAGAGTGTCTGATGCACCGCGTTCTTCTTTACTGGGGCTGCTACGCAGCCCAACGCGGGACAAGCCCGCTCACCACAACAGCCCTATCTGCCGGGCGTTCAGTGTTGAGCCCAAGTTGTGTAGATACCTATGCTCATCGGGAGCAAGCCCCCTCCCACAGTTGAAATGCGTTCCCCTGTGGGAGGGGGCTTGCCCCCGATGGCGATCGTTCAGGCACTACCGTCACGGGATCATTCAGCGGCTCCGGTCCCGCCGCAACAGTTTCTTGACCCGCATCACCAATGCCTTGGCCGCAAACGGCTTGAGCAGGTAATCATCCTCGTGCAATTCCAGCCCGCGCAGGCGATCTTCAATCCCACCCGGCGTGGTCAGGAACAACACCGGCGTTTCGCCCTTCTGCCGAATCGCCTGCTGCAACTTCCAGGCATTCAAGCCCGGCAGCATGACATCCAGGATCACCAGGTCGTACTCCGCGCTTTCGACAAACCGCTGCGCCGCCATGCCGTTGGCCGCGACTTCCACGGTGTAGCCCGCCTCGTTCAAGCCCTGGGCCATCCGCTGTGCCTCTTCGGATTCATGTTCCACTAACAGCACGCGCATAACACACCTCGATTGATCAGGGTTGCAGGCTAACACCCTCAGGTGTGCGCCGCCTCTCGTAGCCGCTGTGCGTCGAGGATTTCGATCTCGCCGTAGCCCAGGCGCACGATGCCCTGGGCTTGCAGGTCCTTGAGCAAGGCATTGGTGGTCTGGCGCGACAGGCTCAACATCGCCGCCAGGTCTTCCTGGGGCAGTTGCAGCACGCGTTTTGACGGTTCCATGTCGCCGTAACCCTCAACGATCATCAACAGCCGATGGGCCAGGCGGACCGAGGCGGGCATCAGGCTGAGCTGTTCAAGGCCGATAAAACTCAGGCGCAGCTTCTGGCTCATCAACAAGGCCAGGTCACGCCAGTACTGGGGGGACTCCTCGAGGATCTTCAGCAACGCCTGCTGCGGCACCTGCACCAGCGTGCACGGCCCCGTGGCACAGGCGTCGTGGGTGCGCGGCAAGCCGTCGAACAGGCAGATTTCGCCGAACCAATAGGGCGCGCCCACCAGGCTCAACAGCGCTTCCTTGCCGTGCTCGTTCACCGCACTGACACGCAAGGTGCCTTCAAGCACCGCATACAAGCCACAGGGCGGATCACCGCGCTTGAACAGGTATTGTCCCGCCGTCAGCTGCCGCAGCCGGGCACGGGCCAGCAGACTATGCTGGAAAGGTACAGGCAAGTGACTGAACCAGTGACCGACGGCCAGCCGGGCGTGCCATTGCGTCGCATCCATGGGAACTCCGAAGATTGTCGCCCAACTGACAGTTAGTCGCAGGCTGACAGGGCATGATCAAACATCCTACAGGAGGAACAACAATGAAAAGCCTCGTCGACCACCTCAGTCAATACGCCGCCTACCACCGCGACCCGCGCAATATCGCCAGCCACTTTATCGGCATCCCGCTGATCGTGGTGGCCGTCGCGGTGCTGCTTTCACGCCCGGAATGGCCGCTGGCCGGGTTCTGGCTATCGCCGGCCGTCTTGGTCGCGCTGCTGGCGGCGTGGTTTTACCTACGCCTGGAACTGGCCCTGGGTGTGTTGATGACGGTGCTGATGGGGCTGTCAGTGTGGGCCGGGCATGAGCTGGCCGCGCACAGCACGCAGGTGTGGCTCGGCAGCGGCATCGGCATGTTCGTGGTGGGCTGGGTGATTCAGTTCGTCGGGCACTACTACGAGGGCAAGAAACCGGCGTTTGTGGATGATGTGTCGGGGCTGATTGTCGGGCCGCTGTTTGTGGTGGCGGAGTTGGCGTTTCTGCTGGGGTTGCGGCATGACCTGAAGGCGGACATTGAGCAACGCTCAGGCCCGGTGGCGCGCCGCGATCTAAAGCCGAGAGAAATCTAAATGTGGGAGGGGGCTTGCCCCCGATGGCGGTGGGTCAGTTGATTTACAGGCTGGCTGACACACCGCTATCGGGGGCAAGCCCCCTCCCACATTTGGTTCCATTTTCACATTGGGTAGTGCGGAGTTATCACGCTTTTTGCCAGACCTTGGGCTTGAAGAACAGGGTCTCGCCACGGGCCAGGCCGGTCAGGCTGTCGTGGTCTTTCACCACTTCGGCTTCGATCAGCTCGCTTTGGCCTTCAACCTTCAACGTCACCCGCGTGGTCGCGCCCAAGGGGCGAATATCGCGCACTTCGGCGGCGTGGTGGTCTTCCAGCTCATGACGTGACAGCGACACTTCATGGGGGCGGAACAGCACATGCTGGTCTTCACCCAGGTGCAGGCGGTTGGAGTCGCCGAGGAAGTGGTACACAAAATCGCTGGCCGGGTTTTCGTAGACGTCGCCCGGTGAGCCGATCTGTTCGATCACCCCCTTGTTCATCACCACGATGCGGTCGGCGACTTCCATGGCCTCTTCCTGGTCGTGGGTCACGAACACCGACGTCAGGTTGATGTCTTCGTGCAGGCGCGCCAGCCAGCGGCGCAGCTCTTTACGCACCTTGGCGTCGAGGGCGCCGAACGGTTCATCCAGCAACAGCACTTTGGGCTCTACCGCCAGGGCGCGGGCCAGGGCGATACGCTGGCGTTGGCCACCGGAGAGTTGTTCCGGGTAACGGTCGGCCAACCAGTCCAACTGCACCATGTTCAGCAGTTCGTGGACTTTGGCCGCGATCTGGCTTTCGTTGGGGCGCTGGTTCTTCGGCTTCATGCGCAGGCCGAAGGCAACGTTGTCGAACACGGTCATGTGGCGGAACAGCGCGTAGTGCTGGAACACAAACCCGACATTGCGATCACGTACGTCGTGGCCGGAGACATCTTCACCGTGGAACACGATGCTGCCGGCATCCGGGGTTTCCAGGCCGGCGATGATGCGCAGCAACGTTGTCTTGCCACAGCCGGAGGGGCCCAGCAACGCCACCAGCTCGCCACTCTGGATATCCAGATTGATGCTGTCCAGGGCCTTGAAAGCATTGAAGTTCTTGCTGACATTACGGACTTCGATCGACATGACTTATTCCTCAGCCGCTGCGGCGCGCAGGCGGTTAATACGGTTCTCGCTCCACTGCTTGAGCAGCAGGATGAAGAGCGCCAGGATCAGCAGCAGGCTCGCCACCGCAAAGGCGGCGACGTGGTTGTATTCGTTGTAGAGAATCTCGACGTGCAGCGGCAAGGTGTTGGTGACCCCGCGAATGTGGCCGGACACCACCGACACCGCGCCGAACTCACCCATGGCCCGCGCGGTACACAGCACCACGCCGTAGATCAGGCCCCATTTGATATTCGGCACGGTCACATGCCAGAACATCTGCCAGCCATTGGCGCCCAGCAGGCGCGCGGCCTCTTCTTCCTGGGTGCCCTGTTCCTGCATCAGCGGGATCAGTTCACGGGCGACAAAGGGCACGGTCACGAAGATGGTCGCCAACACGATGCCGGGCAAGGCGAACACGATCTGGATGTCATGCGCCTGCAACCAGGGCCCGAAGAGGCCCTGGGCGCCGAACATCAATACGTAGACCAGGCCCGCGATCACCGGCGAGACCGAGAACGGCAGGTCGATCAGCGTCACCAGGATGCTTTTGCCACGGAACGAGTACTTGCTCACGCACCAGGCGGCGCTGACGCCGAATACCAGGTTGAGCGGCACCGAAATCAACACGGCGATCACCGTGAGTTTCAACGCGGACAACGCGTCCGGCTCAAGGATCGCGGTGAAAAACGCACCGAGGCCGTTCTTCAGGCCCTGGGACACCACGATAAACAGCGGCAGCAACAGGAACAGGAAGAACACCAGCCAGCCCAGGCCGATCAGGATGCGCCGGGAAACAGCGCTGCCACGGCGGGCTGCGTTGGCCGAGGCTGCAGCGGAAATAGACGATTGGGACATGTTCCGCGCCTCCTTATGGACGTTCGATGCGCCGCTGCAACAAGTTGATCAGCAGCAACAGGACAAAGGAAACCACCAGCATCAGCACGCCGATGGACGTGGCGCCGCGGTAGTCGTATTGGTCGAGCTTGACCATGATCAGCAGCGGCAGGATCTCGGTCTTCATCGGCATGTTGCCGGCGATGAAAATCACCGAACCATACTCACCGACACCCCGGGCAAACGCCAGGGCGAAGCCGGTCAGCCAGGCGGGCAGCAACGCGGGCACGAGGATGTAGCGGAACACCTGCAACGGCT
Source organism: Pseudomonas sp. G11 (assembly GCF_029457515.1). Taxonomy (NCBI): domain Bacteria; kingdom Pseudomonadati; phylum Pseudomonadota; class Gammaproteobacteria; order Pseudomonadales; family Pseudomonadaceae; genus Pseudomonas; species Pseudomonas sp. G11. The sequence continues at coordinate 487,076 of NZ_CP120377.1, read as the reverse complement.
TGGCGCCCAGGCAGGCGGCGGCCTCTTCGACTTCACGGGGGATATCGGCGAGCACCGGCTGCACCGTGCGCACCACGAAAGGCAGCGTGACGAAGGTCAGCGCCAGGGTGATGCCCAACGGGCTGTAGGCGATCTTGAAACCCAGGTCGGCGGCGAACTGACCGACCAGGCCGGTCGGCGTGTACAGCGCGGTCAGCGCGATACCGGCCACGGCGGTGGGCAGGGCGAACGGCAGGTCGATCATCGCGTCGATGATCTTGCGGCCGGGGAAGGTGTAGCGCACCAGCACCCAGGCCAGCAGCGTGCCGATCACACCGTTGATCAGCGCGGCGTACAACGCGGTGCTGAAGCTCAGTTTCAACGCCGCCAGCACACGGGGTGCGGAGATGATGTTCCAGAACTGATCCCAGGTGAGTTGAGCGGCATGTACAAACATCGCCGCGAGGGGGATGAGTACGATCAGGCTGAGGTACACCACGGTGTAGCCCAGCGTCAGCCCGAAGCCGGGTATGACGGGGGAAATACGACGCGACATAAGAGTCCTTGGTTAAAGGTAGAAACCACTGTAGGAGCGAGCTTGCTCGCGAAGAACTCAAGGGCACCGCGTTCATTCAGAATGCCCGCGTCATCATTGACGATCTTCGCGAGCAAGAACTAGGCGTCCCCCTCGCTCCTACAGGTACTTTGGCTTACTGCGCCGTGTAGATCTGGTCGAACACGCCACCGTCGTTAAAGAATTTCGGTTGGGCAGTTTTCCAGCCGCCGAAGTCTTTGTCGATAGTCACCAGGTCCAGTTTCGGGAACTGCTGGGCGTATTTGGCAGCCACTTTTGCATCGCGTGGGCGGTAGAAATTCTTGGCTGCAATCTCCTGGCCAGCTGGGCTGTACAGGTGCTTCAGATATTCAGTGGCGATTTCGGTGTTGCCCTTTTTCTCGGCGTTCTTGTCGACCACGGCCACTGGCGGCTCGGCGAGGATCGACAGGGAAGGCACGACGATATCGAACTTGTCGGCGCCGCCGTCTTCTTTCAGCGCCAGGAACGCCTCGTTTTCCCAGGCCAGCAACACGTCACCCTGACCGTTGTTGACGAAGGTGATGGTCGAACCACGGGCACCCGTGTCCAGAACCGGTACGTGCTTGAACAGCTCTTTCACGTACTCCTGGGCCTTGGCTTCGCTGCCACCGGCCTTGAGGCCATAGGCCCAGGCGGCGAGGAAGTTCCAGCGCGCACCGCCGGAGGTTTTCGGGTTCGGAGTGATCACCGACACATCTTTCTTGATCAGGTCGCCCCAGTCCTTGATGCCTTTGGGGTTGCCCTTGCGCACCAGGAACACGATGGTCGAGGTGTATGGGGTGCTGGCGTCCGGCAGGCGGGTCTGCCAGTTCTCCGGCAGGGTCTTGCCCAGCTTGGCGATTTCGTCGATGTCACCGGCCAGGGCCAGGGTCACCACGTCGGCGCGCAGGCCGTCGATCACGGCCCGGCCTTGCTTGCCCGAACCACCGTGGGATTGCTGGATCTTGACGTTGTCGCCGGGGTGGGACTGTTTCCAGAAGGCGGTGAACTCAGCGTTGTAGTCCTGGTACAGCTCACGGGTAGGGTCATACGAGACGTTGAGCAACTCGTAGTCCTTGGCAACGGCGGAACCGGCAAACACGGCACTGGCCAATGCGGCCAGGGCATAACGGCGAATCGACGACATAGAAGCTCCTGAAATTCTGGGGGTGTTGGCTTTTTCTTATAGTTGCGGGTCTATCGCCGTTCTTGCCTAGCTCGGTTTGTTCCCCGGGTTCTGCAGACGGAATTTTTCCTTGCGTTCGATCTGTACCACTTGGGCGTTGTGCACCGTGATTTCCACCGCGCCAAACCGCAGATCGCGCAGGGCGCTCTGGATCTCACGCAAAATGGCTGCTTCGTCCTGGCCGTCGACGCTACGTAGAGATGCGCTCATGGTCTCGCTCCTGAAATGAATAGTGCCTCGCAGTGGCGGCACTGCTTGCGGCGTGAGGGCGATAGTAGATAAGCGCGGATATTCTTAAAAATACTATTTAAGAATGTTTATATAACCAGAAAGAATTTTCTGACAGGACGCGGGGTTGCGCGAGGGTTTTGCGCCCGAGCGCCGAAATAACGCCTTGTGAAGTTCCGAATGTGGGAGGGGGCTTGCCCCCGATATAGGTGGGTCAGGTACAGATAAGCTGACTGTCACACCGCCATCGGGGGCAAGCCCCCTCCCACATTTTTGACTGCATTTCAGGTCTGGATTGGCGGGGCGCGCTGCCAATCAATGTCCTGCGCCGGCATTGGCCGCCCAAACCAATACCCCTGCCCCATATCGCAGCCTTGCTCCAACAAGAACCGGGCCTGCTCCACCTGTTCAATGCCCTCGGCATGCACCTGCATGCCCATGCTTTTGGCCAGGGCGATGACCACCCGCACAATCGCGGCGTCATCTTCGTCCCACGGCAACCCGGCAACAAACCCCTGGTCGATCTTGAGCTTCTGCACCGGCAGGCGCTTGAGGCGCAACAACGAGGAATAGCCAGTGCCAAAGTCGTCGATGGCCAGGCGCAAGCCCAGTTCGCGCAGGCGGTGCAGTTGTTCCAGGGCCACTTCAGGGTCTTCCATCACTGCGCTCTCGGTGACTTCCAGCTCCAGAAAGGCGGGGTCCAGGCCAGTGGTGTGCAGCACCTGCGCCACTTGCTCATACAGCTCGCGTCGGGCGAACAGGCGGCTGGAGACATTGATGGCGATAAAGCTCAGTTGCACGCCATCGGCCAGCCACTGGCACATTTGGCGACAGGCCTGGTCCATGACCCAGGCGTCGATATCGGCGATCAGCCCGGTCCGTTCGGCGATGGGGATGAACTCGACCGGCGGCACCAGGCCGCGCTCCGGGTGTTGCCAGCGCACCAGCGCTTCGACACCGATCAGGCGGCTGTTGTGCAGATCATGCACCGGCTGGTAGTAGACGCGCAGCTCTTGCTGTTCGAGCGCGCGGCGCAGTTCGCTGGCGATTTCCACCCGGTTCTGCGCGTGGGCGGTCAGCTCTTCGGTGTACAGGGCGTAACCTTCGCGGCCCACGCTCTTGGCCTTGAACAGCGCGGAATCGGCGTTGCGCAGTAACTGTTCGGCGCTCAGGGCATCACTGGGGAACAGGCTGATACCGATGCTTGCACTGATAAACAACTGATGGCCGTCGAAGATGAACGGCTCCCGCAAAGCATCGAGTATGCGTTGCGCCAGCGCGGCGGCCTGCACCACCTGTGGACAACTTTCCACCAATACGGCGAACTCATCCCCGCCCAGGCGTGCCAGGGTGACACCCGGGCCAAACAGACCCGCAAGGCGTTCACTGACCTGCTTGAGCAGTTGGTCGCCGACGTTATGGCCAAGGCTGTCGTTGATGATCTTGAAGTGGTCCAGGTCAAGCAACAGCAAGGCGCAGCCGCGCTTGTGGACCTGCGCCGAGGCCAGTGCCTGCTCGGCGCGGTCGGTGAACAACAGGCGGTTGGGCAGGCCGGTCAGGGGGTCGTGGTGGGCGAGGTGGGCCAGTTCGTGCTCGGAATCCTTGATCGCGGTGATATCGGAAAACACCGCGACGTAATGGCTGAGCTGGCCGTGATCATCATGGATCACACGGATGGTTTGCCACTGTGGATAAATTTCGCCGCTTTTGCGCCGGTTCCAGATTTCGCCACTCCATTCGCCGGTTCGCTCCAGGGTCTGGAACATCTGTTGATAAAAACTCGACGAATGGCGCCCGGACTTGAACAGGCTCGGTTGCTGGCCCATGACGTCTTCGCGCCGATAGCCGGTGATCGCCATAAAGGCGCGGTTCACATGCACGATCAGCCCACGGGCGTCGGTGACGAGTACGCCTTCACGGGTGCAATCGAATACAGCCGCCGCCTGGCGCAGGCGCTCGCGGTTTTCTTTCAGGGGCTGGGCAAGCAGATTGGCCCGGGCAAAGCGCGCGCAAATCAGGTAGATCGCCAGGGCACTGAGCGCCACCCACACATAGCCGCGCACCTGCAGCCATTGGTTCAACTCACTGGGATTATCGAGAAACTCGATCAATACCCGTTGAGTGAGCCCAACCCACAGCATCGAAACCAGCAGATATACCAACCCGGCACGGCGGGCGCCTCGGTATGAAAACAGCATATGGTTAGTAGTCCTTACTAAAAAGCCAGATTCGCCCTACAAAGGCTGCGGATTATAGAATAAGAAACATCCAGTCACTCCTATCTGAAAGGGTGGCTGGTTTTCTCTGTAGGCTTAGTGATAATGCGTGAGCTGTTTTTTTCTTTATCTGAGGGCCATACAGCCTATGTGGTACAACGGTTTTCTTGACTTGTCGGCCTGGCAACTGGTGGCAGTCACTCTGTTGATGACCCACGTGACCATCGTTGCGGTCACCGTCTATCTGCACCGCTATTCAGCCCATCGCTCCCTGGAGCTCAATGCCGGCCTGAAACACTTCTTCCGCTTCTGGCTGTGGCTGACCACGGCGCAGAACACCCGCGAGTGGACCGCTATCCACCGCAAGCACCACGCCAAATGCGAAACCGTCGACGACCCCCACAGCCCGGTGATCAAAGGCCTGTCCACCGTACTGCGCAAAGGTGCCGAGCTGTACCGGGCCGAGGCGGAAAACCCCGAGACCCTGCGCATCTACGGCAAGAACTGCCCGGACGACTGGCTTGAACGCAAGCTCTACACGCCGTACCCGTTGCTGGGCGTGGCGATCATGGGCGTGATCGACCTGCTGCTGTTCGGCACCATCGGCATCACCATCTGGGCGATCCAGATGATGTGGATTCCGTTCTGGGCCGCCGGCGTGATCAACGGCCTCGGCCATGCCATCGGCTACCGTAACTTCGAATGCCGCGATGCGGCGACCAACCTGGTGCCATGGGGCATCATCGTCGGTGGCGAAGAGCTGCACAACAACCACCACACCTACCCCAACTCCGCCAAATTGTCGGTGAAAAAGTGGGAGTTCGACCTGGGTTGGGCGTGGATCAAGGTATTCAGCTTCCTGCGCCTGGCCAAGGTACAGCGCGTGGCACCGATTGCCCACCGCGTGGAAGGCAAGGGCCACCTGGACATGGACACCGCCATGGCGATCCTCAACAACCGCTTCCAGATCATGGCCCAGTACCGCAAGCTGGTGATCGGCCCACTGGTCAAGCAGGAGCTGGAAAAGGTCGATCACTCGGTGCGCCACCAGTTCCACCGCGCCAAGCGCCTGCTGTCGCGGGAAACCAGCTTGCTGGATGACCGCCATCACCTGCGTATCCAGAGCATGCTGGAACACAGCCACGCGCTGACCGTGATCTACGAAAAACGCCTGGCACTGCAGCAGATCTGGCTCAAGACCAGCTCCAATGGCCACGACATGCTGGCGGCAATCAAGGAATGGGTGCATGAGGCAGAGGCCAGTGGTATTCAGTCCCTGCGCGATTTTGCCCACCAGCTGAAAACCTATTCGCTGCGCCCTGCGGCGGTCTGATGATGCAGGGGGAGGGGCCTGCCCTCCCCCGCAATCACTTTTTTGACGTCATTCTCCAGACACGCGCTAATCCGTCCTAATCGCCCCTGATGACGGAACTTCGCTGCAATTCGTCCCTCTCAAACAACACTTCGCCATCATGGTGGCCCCTTGTTGTGACCGCTGCTGAATCCTGCGGCGCGCCCAGAGAGAGTTGTGCCGATGGTCCACGAAAAACCCTACCTGTCCGATCCGCCCACCACAGAGCCGCCCCGACCCGCAGCGGCGGCGACCTTGCTGGCGCTCATGCATGCCCAGGGCGAAGTCGAACGGCTCAGTGAGCGCGAGCAATTACTGAGTTCACTGCTGGTCAGCGTAAACGCCGTGCTGTGGGCCGTCGATTGGCAGACGCGCCGCGTGCTGTACGTCAGCCCGGCCTATGAGCGGATATTTGGACGCCCGGCCGGCCTGCTGCTCGCCGACTATCGGGAATGGCGCAACAGCATTCACCCCGAAGACCTCGACTACGCCGAATACAGCCTGGCCCGCGTGCTGGACCACGGCGCCGTGGAAGACCGCGAGTACCGCATCATCACCGCCGACGGGCAAATTCGCTGGTTGAGCGACAAATGCTACATCAACCAGCAGGTCGGACCGGGCGAACCGGTGATCGTGGTGGGCATAGCCGAAGACATTACCGAAAAGAAGCAACTGGAGATGGAACTGCACCGGCTGGCCACCACCGACGTGCTGACCCAGAGCAGCAACCGCCGGCACTTTTTCGAATGTGCCAAGCAGGCCTTCGACAGCGCCCGCGCCCAAGGCGCGCCGCTGGCGTTCCTGTTGCTGGACATCGATGATTTCAAGGACGTCAACGACACCTACGGTCACCTGGAGGGCGACCAGGTGCTGCGCCGCATCGCCGAGAGCGGTCGAGGCGTATTGCGCCGTGGCGACCTGTTCGGGCGCATTGGCGGTGAAGAGTTTGCCGCCGTACTGCCTGGATGCGCACCGGAGATGGCGTTGCAAGTGGCCGAACGCCTGGGCAAAGAGATCCAGGCCCTGAATTTCAGCTACGAAGGCCAGGCGTTCACCGTGACCGTCAGCCAGGGCCTGGCCAGCCTCACCGACGAAGATTCAACCCTGGACAGCCTGTTCGCCCGCGCCGATGCGGCGATGTACGAAGCCAAGCGGCAGGGCAAGAATCGCGTGGTTGCGGGTTAGAAGATCAGATCAAATGAAGGATTAAAACCTTTCCTTAAACGAGCGTATTTTTGTGGCGCGCGAGCTGTTGTGGCAAGCGGGCCGTTGTGGCGAGCGGGCTTGCCCCGCGTTGGGGCGCGTAGCGGCCCTAAAACCAGTCTCCCGGTTCTACCAGAAGAAATGCGGTGGCCTTATTGGGGCTGCTGCGCAGCCCAACGCGGGGCAAGCCCGCTCGCCACAGGGGGTTCAGTTTGCTGCGCGACAGCACTGCACCTCCCACACTTGAATGTCATCGTTCTCTAGGCCTTGCGCAACCGCATCAGCTCCGACAACCCCACTTTCAGCAAGCGTGCCGTTTTACTCCTGGCCAACTCTTCCAATCCTTCTCGCTCGGTCAACCGCGCCATTTGCGCGGCCAGGTGCACCACCAGCGCATCCCGGGCATACACCCCACCCTCCAGGGAATAGATCGCGGCGATCAGTTGGCGCAGCTCCAACGGCAAGCGCCAACGTGCGCGCAGTGCCGAGCCATAAGCGGCACCAAACGTGTACAGGGACTCGCCGATGGCTTCGTCATCCAGGGCTCCGCCGCCCTGGCGCCAGTCTTCCAGGCAGCGCAGCAAGGCCAGGTCGCCCAGCCGATGCAGGATGCCGGCGCTGTAACAGCGTTCGTGGTCCAGTTCCAACATGCGCGCCAGGCGCCGGGCGTAGTCGGCGGTGTCCTGGGACACCTGCCAGTAGCGCTCGGCGTAGGCCACCAGGGCTGGGTCGCCCAATACCACATTGTGCTTGAGCGCCAGGCCGAGGATCAGGTTCATGCTTTGCCCGGCCGCCAGTTTGTGCAGGGCTGCCGCCAGGGTTTGCACGGGCGTGCCGTGATGGCCGGCACTGTTGGCGGCGGCGATCAGTACGGCGGTAATCTGCGGGTCCATGCGCACCTGGTCTTCCAGCTGCTTGAGGTCCAGGCCCTCAGGCCCAAGGCTGTGCTGCACGGCCGCCCTCACATCGACCCGCAACGGCGCACCATCGCAGGCATCACGGCGGCGTTCGAGGAACGCCGGCAAGGTCATGCCCGGCGTCAGCGCCGGCACTTCGCAATACACGCTTTCGCCTTCGTTGAGCAGCAGGTCTTGCAGGCGCTGGGTCAGGCCTTCCAAGTTCAGGGGCTTGGTGAGATAGGCCGTGGGCGCCAGGGGCAAGGCTTCGCGTACGCTGGCGCTGTCATTGCGACTGCTCAGCAGAATGAAGGGCAGCACGGGCGAGCGGCGCTGCTGGCGTACGTCGCGCAGCAGGCTCAGGCCATCGATGCCCGGCAGTTCCCAATCCGCCAGGATCAGGTCGTAGTGTTTTTCGCGCAGCAACGTGGCCGCGTGCTGCCCATCGGCACACACATCCAGCCGCGCGTCACAGCGCACATTCAGCAAGACTTGCTTGAGCAGATCCCGCGACCAAGGGTCCGCCTCGGCAATCAGCACACGGGGTACAGCGGGTAAAACAACAGCAGTCATCTGCACGCTCCATCGGCAATGTCTGCAACCTTAGTCAATGCCGCCGCCTGCGTACAATGAACAACGCCTGAATGTGCTGCCTCGGGCAACAAAAAACCCGCCGAAGCGGGTTTCTTTACGAACAGGCCAGCGTCCGATTACAGCTCGGAGAAGCACTCTTCGATGATCGCCAAGCCTTTGTCCAGTTGCTCGTCCGGCGCGGTCAGCGGCACCAGGATGCGCAACACGTTGCCGTAAGGGCCGCAGGACAGCAGGATCAAGCCCTTCTCACGCGCCTTGGCCACCACGGCGGAGACGGCAGCGGCGTTGGGCTTGTGGGTGTCGCCACCTTCGAACAGCTCGATCGCGATCATGGCGCCCAGGGCACGCACGTCGCCGATCACCGGGTACTTGGCCTGGATGGCCTTGAGGCCGGTGACCAGACGTTCGCCAAGGGCTTTGCAGCGATCCAGCAGATGCTCTTCTTCGAACACTTCCAGCACGGCCAGGGCCGCCGCGCAGGCGATCGGGCTACCCGCGTAGGTGCCACCCAGGCCACCTGGGGCGATGGCGTCCATGTACTCGGCCTTGCCGCACACACCGGCCAGCGGGAAACCGCCAGCGATGGATTTGGCGAAGGTGGTCAGGTCGGCAGTGACGCCCATCTGTTCCATGGCGAAGAACGTACCGGTACGGCCGGCACCGGTTTGCACTTCGTCAGCGATCAGCAGGATGCCGTGCTTGTCGCACAGTTCACGCAGGCGCTTCATGAAGGCTTTAGGCGCGACGTAGAAACCGCCTTCGCCCTGCACTGGCTCGATGATGATCGCAGCGATGTCACGCGGCTCGGCATCGTTCTTGAAGATGCGCTCGATGCTGGCGATGGAGTCGTCGACGCTCACGCCGTGCAGCTCGTTCGGGTACAGCGCGCGGAAGATGCCACCTGGCATCAGGCCCATGCCGGCCGAGTAAGGCACGACTTTACCGGTAAGGCCCAGGGTCATCATGGTGCGACCGTGGTAAGCGCCAGTGAACGCGATGACACCGGCACGGCCAGTGGCGGCGCGGGCGATTTTCACCGCGTTTTCTACCGCTTCGGAACCGGTAGTGACCAGCAGGGTTTTCTTGGCGAAATCACCTGGGACCTTGGCGTTGATTTTTTCGCACAGCTCTACGTAGGGCTCGTAGGCCAATACCTGGAAGCAAGTGTGGGTCAGCTTGTTCAGCTGCTCGGTCACGGCCGCGATGATTTTCGGGTGCACGTGGCCGGTGTTCAGCACGGCGATACCACCAGCGAAATCGATGAACTCGCGACCTTCAACGTCGGTCACGGTGGCGTTCTTCGCGGATTCGGCGAAGATCGGGTGAATCTGGCCAACACCGCGCGGTACAGCGGCTTCGCGGCGTTTCATCAGGGAAGCGTTGGTCTTGCTCATAAAGTCCTCATTCGCCACTCATCGGGTGGCGTGGTCCAAGGAATACGTGGCGGGGAGGCAACTACGGCAGCATGCGATGATCGACTGCCACAGCTTTCCCGGCCACTACGAATAACGATGTGAAACACGCAAAGGGTCAGCGCTCTCGTGCCCTTTGCGTTTACTGCAATCCCTTGCCGGGCTTATCCCTTACAGAACTTAGATGCCCAGGCAGAGGTATTTGATTTCCAGGTAGTCCTCGATCCCGTACTTGGAGCCTTCACGGCCCAGGCCCGAAGCCTTGATGCCGCCGAACGGCGCCACTTCGTTGGAGATCAACCCGGTGTTGACGCCAACCATGCCGTATTCCAGGGCTTCAGCCACACGGAACACACGGCCCAGGTCACGCGCATAGAAGTAGGACGCCAGGCCGAACTCGGTGTCGTTGGACATCGCGATCACTTCGGCTTCGTCCTTGAAACGGAACAGCGGCGCCAGCGGGCCAAAGGTTTCTTCCTTGGCCACGGCGGCGTTCTTCGGCACGTCGACCAGGATGGTCGGTTCGAAGAAGTTGCCTTCCATCACCTTGCCACCGGCCAACAGCTTGGCGCCTTTGCTCAGGGCATCGGCAATGTGCTCCTGAACCTTGGCCACGGCTTTTCCGTCGATCAGCGGGCCCGTGGTGGTGCCTTCTTCCAGACCGTTACCGATCTTGAGCTTGGCCACGGCCACCTTGAGCTTTTCAGCGAACGCGTCGTACACCGAATCCTGGATGTACAGGCGGTTGGCACAGACGCAGGTCTGGCCGTTATTGCGGTACTTGGAGATGATCGCGCCTTCGACGGCCTTATCCAGGTCGGCGTCGTCGAACACGATGAACGGCGCGTTGCCACCCAGCTCCAGGGAAACTTTCTTGATGTCCTTGGCGCATTCGGCCATCAGCTGGCGACCGATTTCGGTCGAGCCGGTGAAGGACAATTTACGCACGATCGGGTTACTGGTCAGCTCGCCGCCGATGTCGCCGGCGCTGCCGGTGACCACGCTCAGCACGCCTTTAGGGATACCGGCACGGTGCGCCAGCTCAACCAGGGCCAGGGCCGAGAACGGGGTTTGCGAGGCAGGCTTGATCACCATGGTGCAACCAGCGGCCAGGGCCGGGCCGGCTTTACGGGTGATCATCGCGGCCGGGAAGTTCCACGGCGTGATCGCGGCAGTCACGCCGATCGGCTGCTTGATCACGATCAGACGCTTGTCGGGCTGGTGGCCAGGGATCACGTCACCGTAGATGCGCTTGGCTTCTTCGGCGAACCACTCGATAAAGGAAGCAGCGTAGACGATCTCGCCCTTGGCTTCGGTCAACGGCTTGCCTTGCTCGAGGGTCATCAGGCGACCGAGGTCGTCCTGGTTTTCGATCAGCAGTTCGAACCAACGGCGCAGCTTATTGGCGCGCTCCTTGGCGGTCAGCGCACGCCAGGCCGGCAAGGCCTTGTCGGCGGCTTCGATGGCGCGGCGGGTTTCAGCGGCGCCCATCTTCGGCACGGTGCCGATAATCTCACCCGTGGCCGGGTTGTTGACCTTGATGGTTTGACCATTGTCCGCATCCACCCAAGCGCCATCGATAAAGGCTTGCTGGCGGAACAACTGGGTATCTTTGAGCTGCATGTCGGCTTTCCTTAACAGCACCGCGCGCACGCGGAGCGAATTAGAGTTGTTGAAAGGCGCCTTGTGGGCTGCCGTCAGGGAAATCAGCCCCAGCACGCGCGGGAAGTGAAAGAGCGCACGGGAGACAGAGCGTTTGAAATCTCAAACGAATCCTAGGATCAATGGGGGTGCAGGGCAATAGTCTGTTCGAAAAAAAGAACGAAAACCGCGTATTTACCGGATTTTTCTGATCAGCGTGATCGGCCCGTGCGCCACCAGGTTGATCCCTACCGCACGGCGCAGGGCCTCTGCGCGGCAAAATCCTACGTTTGAACGGCCAAAGACCAGCATGGACGCCCAAGGTCGACATGGGTATGATGTCGCCCGCACAAGCATCCGTAGCTCAGCTGGATAGAGTACTGCCCTCCGAAGGCAGGGGTCGTGGGTTCGAATCCCGCCGGGTGCACCATATATAGAGATGAAGAAGCCCTAGGTCGAAAGATCTGGGGCTTTTTTGTGGGTGATTGGTTGATGGTTTTTTTGATGGGGGGAATCACATTGAAGCGGTGAGATTGACGGTGTGGACAGCTCGTCTTGAGCATTGGGTTTGAACTGTCCGAAGTTTCCGGATAGCTGCCCTAGCTGAGCCAACCTCACAGATCATCTACCTGCCATCAGCTCTAGGTTGAGCCTAACGACATTCTCGTTACTCGCCCCACGTGATCTGCTCGTTCGCCCAAATGGTGAAAATAAGGAGTTCGGTGGTGTAAATAAATCTGACCCGATTTCGGCCATAAACGCCACCACATCTCTTTTCGAAATTCCCGAGGCTAAGATTTTTCTTAAGGCGTTGCAGCGCAAGAAGGTGGTGATTCAGCGGGACATTGAGAAGGATGCGTTCTATCGAGAGGCGTTGTTTCATGATAATGCGAAGGCAGCAGACAGCAGGCTCGTCGACTCGGCGAGGCCCTATTTGGCTTTATTGACCAAGCAAGCGCTACATTGTCTACCGAAGACGATGCCGTGTGGCATTCGCTTGCTATTGTTCCGCGAGATGACTTCACGGCTGGCGAGCGCGAGTTGAAGAACAAGATCTACCGGACACGTCGACCTTCAGAATTGAATGCCATGACTAGGCAAAATGCTCAAACTCAAACGCCCTGAGCACTATCATTCTCGTAGTCTACAAGCCGCCTCTGGGCGGCTTTTTATAGCTACGAGAATGCATAAATTCCTCAAAATAGACACTGGACACGGGACCGGGAAAGTTCCAAGACGCGTCTCGACGGCATATCGCTAATAACATGGACTCGACTGGCCAAACGGCGCAACGAGCTATGCTAGAGAACAGACAGCACAATAACTAAATGTTTTATGCTGGCGCCTCAGGTTTCGCATCGCGAGGTTTATCTGAACCTTTGCGAGTCCGCTTCTTTTCTCCGGATTGTACCGGTAATTTAGAAGTGGGCTTTGCAGTAGGTTTTGCGGCAGCCGCAGTAGCAGCAAGGGGTTTCGCTGCATACTTAACATTGGATTGCATATTTGGTTTGGCAGTAGACTTAACTGCGGCGAGCTTAACAGGGCTCTGTTTAATGGGCGCAATCACTTTCTTTTCTGAACCAGCCGAAACAATGGTGCCAGACGCTTGATTTTGTTTCTGATGAGCCTCAGCAGATAACTTAAGCAGTTTATTGACGGCATTACCGAAGCCTACAGACGCTAGTAGCTCACCGAACCCACTGATAAGTTGTGTTTCATTGCTTAAGCTAAGCTCTTGCCCTTCAAACTTTAGAATACATGGGTAGCCCGTGGCGCGCTGCTTCCAGCCCGCAACCTCCTGAGAAAATGTACCAATATCGGTGGTCAGAGAAAGCACAACCAAATCTTGCTTCAGATTGATAGAGTCAATCCCTGCCAGATTATTCACCAACGAAGCCGCTTGGGAAAGAGTCGACACTGAGCGAAAAACCTTTAGTTCGCCTGCTGGAAATTTACGTAGATCAGTATTAACTCTGTCAAAAACGCCATCCACCTCTCTAATCGCAGCAAGTGACTGATTGGATTTTTCAACACCCTCTTGAACCAGCTTTAAAAAGTCCATTAAACCGCCCTCTTTAAATTACAGGTAATGGGATAGTGATCAGATAACTCCTTCCATGACAATGGATTTCCGCCGACCATTATATTACTCATGATTTCGACGCCGCTCCCTACAAAACTCCATTCATCTCTAAGAAACCCAGAAGAAAGAATAATCTGATCGAATGTCCGCCAATTGGTCATATGTCTTGCATCGGAGCTTGAACAAGTACCAGCAGGCAAATGCCTTCCAGTGACAAGGTCATTCATACCTATTAATCGCCAAGTAGGATTAAATAGTGCAGTACTACGCGCCTTGACGTAACTAATATCTCGACTCGCTTTTAATGTCATCTGGATCGGCATGCTGAACGGTTCGTCGTTGAAGTCACCGCAGATAATAATGAGAGCATTAGGATCTTGCTCATAAATATCCTCCACATAGCCTCTAAGCTGCAAGGCTATCTCGACCCTAACATACTCACCCTCGGAATAGGTCTGCAAACTTTGCCAGTGGCAGAGTATTACCCAAACATCCGTGGTCCCACCTAATTTGAAAAGCAGCTTCTGTCCGACTTTCAGTCGTTTTTCAGTTGTAACTGCCTTAGGGAAACTCTGAAAAAGACTTCCAAATCTGGTGAGATACGGCTGTCCCACGAACTGAACGGTTGAGCCCCGATGAAGCAAATGTCTTTCGCTGATGCCGAGTACGCAGGCAAACGTAAGCAGACCCGCCGTGAGCGTTTCCTGATTGAGATGGATCAGGTCGTGCCCTGGAAAGGCCTGATTGCGTTGATCGAGCCGCATTATCCGAAGGGTGAAGGCGGTCGTCCGGCGTATCCGTTGATGGCCATGCTGCGGGTTCATCTGATGCAAAACTGGTTCGGCTACAGCGATCCGGCGATGGAAGAGTCCCTCTACGAAACCACGATTCTGCGCCAGTTTGCCGGGCTGCATTTGGATCGGATTCCGGATGAAACCACGATCCTCAACTTCCGCCGGCTGTTGGAAAAACATGAGCTGGCCGGTGGGATTTTGCAGGTCATCAACGGCTATTTGGGCGACCGAGGTTTGCTGCTGCGTCAGGGAACTGTGGTCGATGCGACGATCATTCATGCGCCCAGTTCGACCAAGAACAAGGACGGTAAACGCGACCCCGAAATGCACCAGACAAAGAAAGGAAATCAGTACTATTTCGGGATGAAATCGCACATCGGTGTCGATGTTGAATCCGGTCTGGTACATAGCGTGGTGGGCACGGCGGCGAATGTGGCGGACGTGACTCAGGTCGATCAGTTGCTGCATGGCGAGGAAACTTACGTCTCTGGCGATGCCGGTTACACCGGCGTGGAGAAGCGTGCGGAGCATCAACATCGCCAGATGATCTGGTCGATCGCAGCGCGCCCCAGCAGCTATAAGAAGCATGCAAAAAAGAGCCTGATCGGTCGCATGCGCCGCAAAATCGAATACGCGAAAGCTCAAGTCCGGGCCAAGGTTGAGCATCCATTCAGGGTGATCAAGCGCCAGTTTGGTTATACGAAAGTCCGCTTCCGAGGCTTGGTGAAAAACACCGCGCAGCAGACCACACTGTTTGCCTTATCGAACCTGTGGATGATGCGAAAACGACTGTTGAATGCAGGCGAGGTGCGCCTGTGATGTGGACAATGAGCCCTGAAAAGGTGCTATTCCGCAAAAAACAGTGAACTGACAGGAGGAAAGGTCTGATTTTCGATTAAGTCGGTGTTTTTTGAACCTCAGACAGCGAGGCCGTTAAAAACGGCTGCTTACTTCAGACCTTCCTTAGCATTTAACTCCACGACCGCGCCAGCCAGATTGAGCTTACTAGTTCTGTAAACTACGCCATAGTCATCAATCGCATTACCATCTTTTTTATATAGCGGTTTAACTGTAAAGTCCAGATACGTCGGGTCACGTAGTGCTGCAGCAATGATATGGCGTTCTAGGTCAACGCAATTCTCTTCGTTCACCTCGCAAAGGCATAACAAGTCAACTCCTGAATCGAGCATAGCCAAAATCACTGCTACAAACTCAATGGTTACCTTCCCGGGCTTTGCTTTCGTGGCAGGTGCTGAGAGATGACAGTTCCACCAGGCTATTTTTAGATCCATGACATCTTCAGGCTCCGAAATCAATCTCCTGAACCTTACCTGAGAATCGCGTGGGCTAGAAGTTGTTAAGTCATTCAGGGTGCTTTTTGTTTCCCGACTCACCTCTTTTCAAGAAATTCATACATCACCAGCTGTTAAACATTGAAACGGCCAATTGATTCGCAATTCCTTTTGGACCGAAGGTAGTCGTGGGACTGTTTGAAAGTAAGAGCCACGTGTACACCTAAGACCGCTCAGTGCCCCCCCTGAAAGGCGGCAGCTGTCAACGCGAAGTGAATGGTTGGTCAAGGGCGATGCGATCACGTGGCCTCCATCAGGAGTAATTATACAAATGGTCCCACTGATGAAGAATGTCAGCATTGATTGACTAGGTCGCGACTAGGCGCGCGCCGTTGTCCCCCCACCACACCTGCGGTCTAAATATATGGCTTTTTCCGCCCCCCCTACACCTATGCTACGTCAAGGCCGTACTGGCTCTTGAGCCGTTTTTTTGAGGATCTGCAGCCCCGCAAATCCCTGCCGTTCTCTACCTCAATACACCAAGCAAATCTAGTCAGTAATGGCGGCTACTCCGCTTTACTTCAGACTAATTATTGTCAGCGTTCTTGGCTAAGCTTGAGCGTTCTTATGACGTCTAGACGGCAAGGCGCTTTACGAGTAAAACATATCAAAAAGCCACCACAGGGAACGTGTATGAACTCGTATCAAGCGATTGTGGAATGGGCGGCAAAAGACCTGCCAGAATGGGAAGCAGACCTTGTTCGTCGCCTTTTACAAGACTCAGCGTTGAGTCCAGACCAGCTTAAGCAAATATCAAAAAACGCACTGTGCGCCTTCGGCCTTAATGATGAGAATGAAAATAAGGAATGCTCTCCGCCTGTGTATCAACTTGACGGGACCATTGCCGAAACCTCCGTAGAACCTATAAAGCTGTGTAGCATCGACATTGTAGAAAATATCAATGCCATTCATTCAGAAGCAAAGCTACCGTTTGGACACTCTGGAATCACACTAATATATGGAGAAAACGGCTCAGGAAAATCAGGATACAGCCGGATATTAAAAAGCGCGTGCTTTGCAAAACATGTAGAACCAACTCTTCTTAGCAACATTTATAAGCCAAAGACATCCAAGCAATCCGCCCGCATAAGTTTTTTGAAAAACGGCAGTCGAGAGGAATGGACCTGGACTCCAGGAAGAAACCATGCGGAATTAGCCTCCATTAATGTATTTGATACCGACTGCGGAAAAACCTTGCTTGATAGCACCAACCGTGTCACATACAAGCCCCGAGGCGCTGATATCTTCGACCATGTATCCCAAGCAATAGAAAGCGTCAAAAATACATTGCAGTTAAAGCTACGAGACGCGAAGAAACCAATTATAAACGGCTTGGAAGAAAACATAGAAGTTCAAGCCTGGTTAAATCGCATGTCGGAAAAAACCAACAGTGCCGACGTAAAACTCACTCTCACTTGGAGTGAGCAAGATTCAACAGACCTAACAAACTTAACAAGCACCGTTACCGACTACGAAAATGGCACCACAGTAAAAACTATTGCGAAATTAACAAAAATCTCAACGGAGCGGCTTCCCCGAGCAATTCAAAAACTAGCTGCTGCCGAAAAAATATTAAACGAAACAAAACCTGACGAAATTGACAACTTACAAGTTTCTGAAGTAACTGCCAAAAAAGCTTACGACTTTTCGCTCACAACTTTTGACAAAGCAGATCCATTAGAGGGAGTTCACTCCGACCCTTGGAAAATTCTTTTCACCGCAGCCAAAGAATTTTCTACCTCTCATGCCTACACCGAAAGCGAATTTCCGAACACTAGCGAAGACGCGTTGTGTGTCCTTTGTATGCAACCACTTGACGACCATGCAAAAGATCGTCTTGATCGCTTCTGGCAATTCATGCAAGACGAGAGCAAAGTAACTTACGACAAAGCTTGCACCAATTTAAAAAACAAAAAAAATGAAATCATCAATCTGGCTTTACCCGAGCCAGAAGCTTATGAACCTCTTTGTAATGATTTGGTGGAGGCAATAGGTTCAGACTTTGGGTTGGCTGAAGCGTTCCGAACACTTAAGACCAGACAGGATTTTTTCAAAGCGGATCAGCCTAAAGCACCATATAACAAAAATAACATTTCTGCTGACTCTATAAAAGACAGCGTCACTGAGAAACTCAGCAACAGACTTAAAGAACTTAAGGAAAATATATCTCCCGAAAAATACGAATTAGACAAAGAAAACTTAAAGAAGAAAAATACCAAGAAGTTACTATCAGACGCGTCCGAGAAAATCATTAACTACATCGACAATCTCAAACACAACAAAGATGTAGAAAATGGTATCAACTCACTAAAACAAACAAAAACACGATTTTCCAGCAAGGCAAAACTAATTATTTCTGAACTGGTAACGCCGGATTTTATTAACAACTTCAAAGCAGAGCTGGATGCATTTGGTATCGAACTAGAAGTTAATATAGCGCCAATCGTTAAGGACAGCGACACTTCCCACAGCTTTTCAATAGGTGCACAAAAACCAGGAAAAGTTCTCAGTGAGGGTGAGCAAAAAGTTGTTTCACTAGCAGCGTATCTCGCAGAAATTAAAACGTTTTCAAATTCATCACCCATTGTTTTTGATGACCCAGTTAGTTCTCTTGATCACGTGTACCGTGAAAAAATTGCGTCCCGCCTATGCTTGGAAGCTTTATCTAGACAAATAATAATTTTCACACACGACTTGGCACTTATTATGGAAATCGATGGCAAGTGCACGGAAATGGCTTTAAGTAAGAATATACGCCCTGCCGTTTCTTCATTTACAGTTAGAAGAAATGGTAAAGATTCTGGATTCTGTCATATAGAAGCACCTTGGCGTGGAATGAGTACGAGTAGCAGGGCGCACAACTTAGAGCAGGAGCTAAATTCCTTCAAAGATCTTTATGATTCGGACATTTCAAATTACAACAAAAAATCCGCAATGCTTTACTGCCTACTAAGGGAGGCTTGGGAGTCGTCGATTGAACAGGACCTTTTCTTCGACATAGTTAGCCGCGGAAGAAATAGCGTACAAACTACCAGATTAGGCCAAATAACAATTGAACCTTCAGATGCTAACCGAGTAACTACTAACATGTCTCTTGCGAGTAGTTGGATGTATGGTCACGATAAGTCGAGATCTCTATCAGAAAATAGGCCAACGCCAGCGGAGATAAAAATTCATATTAACGAGTTGAGAACATTTGCTAGCGACATTGCTACCCGTAGAAAGGCTGCCGAAAAAGCATTCAAGGCCCAGACCCAGCCTCCCGTTAGCACCTTCGGATAAGGTTCAGCAGGTTGCCAAGGCAGGGTCGGCCCCTGCCTCGGTGTATCCCTTACCTAAAAACACAAAGAAAAACTTTTTATTTTCAAATGGATAGTGATCCGGTAAGAAGCCCGCCGGGCACCATATAGAAATGAAAAAGCCCCAGTTCGAAAGATCTGGGGCTTTTTCGTGGACGATTGGTTGATGCGTTTTTCGATGGAGGAAATCACATCAAAGCAGTGAAACTAACGGCGTGGACAGCTCGTCATGAGCATTCAATTTGAACTCCCCGAAGCTTCCAAATAGCAGCCCCGACCTAAGCCAACCTCACAGATACTTCGAAGTTGCCCACATCTACCTGCCATCAGCTTCAGGTTGAGCCTAACCACCTTCTCGTACCTCAGGCATGGGCACGAAAAAGAACGGATGGCGCCCACCCTCGGCGTGGACCTGGCGATTCAAGCCAAAGCCCAGCACAACGTTAATGACCCCCCCGATCCCCGAACACTGGGCTTACCGTATCTGGTACAGCACAGCAGCCCCTGGTTTGGGTTCGAAAGCCGGTACAGTGCGCTGCTGCAGTGGCATGCCCTTGGCATCCCAAACCAAGGTGTCCGATGGATACTCGTCCTTGCGGGTCATGGCGTCGATCTGCTTGGCGATCACCTCTGAGCTTGCAGGCACTTCCGGGTTCCATTCGAATACGCCAACTCTGCCGTAGAACACAGCCGGCGCGTCGTTATCGAGGCGCCGGTCGGGGCACATGACCAAACCGCGGTCAAGCATAACCCGCAACGCGCCAACAGGTACCGCCTTCACCGTGGGCGCGGTGCGTTCGGTGCTGTGGCCTGGGCAGACATTGGCCGAGCGAGTAACCATCGCCTCGACCACTTCAAGATCGGATTGGGCCTGCGCCGAAACGGCAACGGCAGATAGGGCGAGCACTACCAGATTTGACTTCCAGGGCACGCGAAACCTCCTATGGAAAAAATACCCCAACGTTGCGGACTGCCCCCCACGTAAGAACAGTTCGTTGCCAGGAGGCACACTTGAGACCAACACGACATTTAGTTTGTTCCAGTTGCTGATCACCAGTGCTGGGCTGACCCAGGTTTGAAAGAAGCGCTCGGGACGGCATGGGCTAAGGGCCGGAGATGCCTAGTGGTCGATTATCTCCTCGCTGCCCATGACAACTTACCGCTACCGCCGCCGCCCCATCTTCTCTCCACGAATCCCCTGCCCCCGCCCTATAAAACGCAATCCCGGTAGTGCTGCTGGAACTCCCCCCTTGACCCAAGATGATCCGTCCACTGCCGGACAGGTTCGGCCTCTTGCTCGGTGAGTTTCATCTGCTGCAATTCATCATGAAGAAGGAACACAAAATCCTCTTCGTCCTGTATTCGCCGCACGTCCTGTAGGGTCCAGTGATGCTCGCTGATCAAATGGAGCCGAAGGTCGTCCATGGCTTCCAGTCTGGTCCAGATTGCCGTGCTGTCCTTGCGCATGCGCTCGGCGAAACACTTGAGTTTGTATAGCCCGAGTGCCATGCGGGTGTGTTGATCGCGCGGCTGCCCTTCCCAGCGGAGGTCGGGGTTTTCAATCAGGCGTTTCTCGTACTTATCAAGCGCCGCTACCCATTCACGATGGTGATTGAATTCTTGAACCATAGGCCGGGTCTCCACGACAGTCCTTTCGAGTGAAATCAAAACGATGTTACGGCTTGGCCCGACGGCTATTGGCGGCCAGGGTCAATTCCAGGCAGCAAAAAGGCCCGCATTCCAGGCTGTGTGGAACGCGCTCGGGCGCAGCTCAAAGTAAGTGCCCGACTCGTCGGGGCATTCGCTTTTCGGGGTGGCCGAGGGGCCTCCCCGAACAGCGGGCATCCGTCCTGTTTTCAGGTGGGAAGACAGCCGCTTGGGCTGTTGGGGAGCTTGACGGTGCAAGCTTCAGAATCGCCCACTGATGCCCAGCAAAGGCCCCTTCTGGACGATGTCGTAGACGAAGCCATCATGGCGATAATTCACCCCCATCGCCCGGTAACCGGCCACTGCTGAAAACCCGGGCCAAAACTCCCAGCCGGCCAGCGCTGCCAGGTCCCAATCTTCCCGAGACTGCCCGGCACCCGCCATCCCCCAGGATGACAGCCAGAATCGATCGTTCACGGCATAGTGCCCACGCAGGCCTGCCATGGCGTCTGCCCATGTGGCGTTGTCAGAGCCGGATAAGCCACCGAGTGGTCCGCCGTGGAAGGTGAGGGTGGTGCCGCTGTACCAGACACGTACGCCGCCGGCGACATCCAGTCGACGGTTTTCATCGCCCAGCACTGTGTAGCCGCCCCCCAGGAACCCGGAGGCTGTCTTGCTTTCGACCTCAAGCTTGGCGCCCCCCGGCAGGCGGTTGCGGGTGTCGGTGTCGATGTACATCAGGTCGGCGAGCACGCTGTAGGGGCCCCGACGCGCCTCCCCCATCAGCATCACCGACATATCGACCGTCTTGGCGATGTCGGAGAAGTCGGACTTTATGAACTGGGTGCCCGTGCTGCTATGACCCACGTGCCCACGAATGCCGGCGCCCCATACGTAAGGGCCGCCGTTGAATGTCCAGTCATCGTTGTCTGCCGCCCTGGCGGGCCCGGCGGCGACAAAGGCGCCAGCCAGCAGCGCCAGATGGGCGTGCTTGCGCCACAAAGCCGAGCGGGGGTTGTCACTGTGCATGATGGTGTGTCCCCGATCAGTGCTGAGTCAGCGAGAGCGCCACGCCCTCGGCCGCACAGTCCTGTGTGGGCTTCAAGCCAGCTTTTTGTGCGGCCTTGACCTCTTCCTTCGCCGCCGCCAGATCCGCCAGGAACGCCGGATTGCTATGCAAGCTCGCAACCGTCGCAGCGCCCATGATGCGGCCCGCATCGACGTCGCTCTGCCAGTGGGCGTCGCAGATGACGCGGCTCTGGCCGAATGACAACCCGCGGGTCATCAACTCGGTTGCACGGGCAGGCTGAATCTCGGCCAGCAACAGCCCCCAGGCCCAACCGGCGGCGGAGTGGCCGGAAGGCCAGGAACCATCCGTGCGCAGCAGCGGTTCCATGTCTTTGCGACAGGTCCCTTCGTTATGTGCCACGAAGGGTCGGGTGCGGTTGTAGGCATTCTTCCCGGCATAGGTGGAACCGCCCGCATCCGACAGGGTGCGCTGCATCAAGGTATAAAGATGCGGTGTATTTTTCTCGGTGATCGGCGTGCCCATCGCACAGGCGAATGCGTTGGCCGGGCCTGGGAATGCCAGCTCCGCATCCGCCGCGGCGAGTTTCTCCCGAGCTGTACCGCGTAGCGACAGCGCTGCTCGCCGTGCCTCCTCATCCCGTGCCAACGCCGCAGAGTCCGGCTTTGGTGGGGCGCCCAGCAACGCCAGGCGCAATGGCAGGTCTGCCGAGTTCAGATAGCCGGGGGCCAGCTTGAAGTGAGGGTCCGTGACCTTGGGCGCAGCATCGTCGGCAAGCACCAGCCCCGACCAGAGCAGGCCCGCCAGCCCCAACTGCTTATGTACTGTTTTCATCGGGTGTTCCCTTATCAAAACCGGTAAAGGGCATTCAGATAGGCGCCTGCGCCCACGTTCTCACCCGTCAGCGGGCTGTTGCGGGCGTCGGAGACCAGGGCGTAGGTCTTGATGCCGCCTTCCAACGCCAGCTGTGGCTGCCATTGCCAGGTGAGGCCCAGCTTCAGGGTCACGTCGCGCATCCCGCCACCGGGGTGATATTCCTCGAAGCCGGTACGCGCGGCTTGTTGGGCGGTGACGCCGAAGCGCGCCATCATGTCTTTCTCATTGCTCCAGGTGCCGTACAGGGTCGAGTCCAGGGTCAAGGTGGAAGACAGCGCGTAGGCTGTGGCGAAACCGGCTTCCAGGAACGCGGTACGCCCCAGGCTCTCGCCACCGTAATCGCGGCTCTGGCTGGCTTGCAGCCCACGTACAAACAGGCGGCCGGCCGGCAGCACCCAGTACGCTTCCGCCCCGACCAGGGCAGTGCTGTCCAGGTTACCCATGCCTTTGAGGTAGTCATCACGACCGCCCAGGGTGTGGATTCTTTCCTTGCGGCCCTGGTCGTAGCCAATCAGCAGGGCCACTCCAAAAGGTGACAACCCCGGCAAGTCCCAACGCAGACCATCGGGGAACGCGGCAGTAAACTTGCCCCAGTTTTCGGTAGGCAAAACCGCTTTGAGTTTCAGTGACGGGAACGCGGCGTAGTGTGAAGAACCTTCATACAAGGGGCCGACGGCGAGTCCGCCACCGACGGTCACCGAGGGCTCACTTGAGTCGTCTGCGTGTGCAGGCAACGCCATCGCAAAGGCGAGGGTCGCACTGGTCATGAGCGCCGCTTTATATTTGAAAAAGTTTGAACCACCGATGGTTGTCATTGCTTCTTTCCTTGGGTGTAAAACCAAACTTATTGGCGTGAGTGCCCAGTTATAAAAGTCAAAAATTATTAATTAGAGCTCGACGGCCTGCGGCTTCGGGAAACTCCACTTTCCATTCAGAATTTGTTCTTTCGGCTGATAAAGCCTGACCGTGTAGTTCCAGCCAGGTGTGGTAGGCAGGCAATTAGCAATCTTCCCGTCGCAACCGCCGAACTGGATGACAATCGAGCCATCCTCACTTTTCCTGGCGGTGAGGTTGTTCAACGAATAGGCGTCATAGGGGTTCTTCTGGAAGTAACCGTCGGCGTTATAAACACTGACAGACCAGAAACTATTGACCGGGACCTCTCCGACTTTGAGCCGATAAATGGTTTTCCCATCGTTCTCAGGCATCACGCCGCCGAGGTAGATAGCGTCCTTGGCGGGGTTCCCACCCCAGCCCGTCGCGGTACCGATCAAGTGATGGATGGGATTGACCGCGCCCTTGGGGCCAAAGGACTGGTTGTAGTCAGGAATCGTCGAACCCAGGACCTCCAGCGCCTCACGCACCTTGGCCTGGCTCGCCGGGTCCCACTTAGGTACTACAAACTCGCCAACCTTGGCCTGGCTGACCGCGATGGAGTCCTGCAGTGCATGGACCTTTTCAAGGTCTTTGCGATCCGAGGGATCGAAGAACGTGCGCACAGCGACAAACACATAGCGTGTGCCGATGGCCTCTTTCGTCAGTGTCTGGCGGCCGGCGCCATAAGTGACGAGGGGCACGTAGTGATCTTCATTGATCACCGCCATGGACATGAACCGCCCACCGGCCTCAGGCAAGGTGATCGTGACGGGGCCTGAATCGAGATCGAACACGGCTGACGAATAGAGCGTGTCGCGATTCATCCGGACCACATTCTGGGCGTCAATGGCCACCGCTTCGCGGCTATGAACAAAGCGGCCCAAACTGCCACTTGCGACCATTTTTCCCAAGTAGAGGTCGGACTCGGCACGGACAAAGTTATCTACACCTACCGGTATCGCCGCCTCCGGGGATGACTGAGCATTCGCACTTCCAAAAACCACCAGCGCCATCGCAAGGGCACAGGCCGTGGATGAATGGGACATTTAAACCTCTTGGTTTTATTAGTTGGCGTTAATTTTTTGACTGTATAAGAACGCCTTGGCGCAAACTTGCCATTTGGCGCCAAAAAACAAAGCGAGCACGTAGCCGAAGGCCGTCCCTGAAAAGGGCCAAATGTTTGGGGGATGGATGTTAGAAGAGGGTGTTAACGATCCTGTTTCAAGAGCGCGCGATAGTGCGACGGCGGGCTCCCGGTCCAACGCTTGAAGGCGCGGGTAAAGTGCGCGGGGTCGCTGTAGCCGACCATATAGGCAATTTCGGTCGCGCTGTATCTGCCGCTGGCAATCAACTGAAGGGCTTCACTGCGTCGTGTCTCGTCACGTAAAGCGTCGAAGTCTATGCCGCAATGTTCGAGACGCCGCTGTAGCGTTCGAGCAGACAGCCCAATTTTTCTTGAAATAGAGGCAAGTTTGGAAAGCTCCTGATCGGCTATCTGCTGGGCGAGCACGTCAGCTGCGTCAGCGGTCGACTTCAAGGCTTGGGTGGTTTTCCAGGCCACATCTCGGAAAGGCTGCAGGGGGATCTCGAGCAACTCACGATCAAATTCGATCATGTTGTGCGCAGCGTTCATTACGAGGTTCGGCCCCAGGTGCTCTTCAAGCGCCTCGTCGCCTCGTTCTCGCGGATTTTTTAAATGTACCCGTATAGCGCCTGGCACGCCGGACATGAGCGGCACTTTTCTAAGCACCGCAAGGGTGCCGAAAATGACCTGCTTCGGGTCAGCCCCGTGGTGCCCGGTAAAGTGTTGGATCAGTTTCGTCGTGCGCCCTTCGGTGACGATCTTTACTTCGCTTCCCTGATGCAGCAAATCCGTATGCACCGCCGCCGCCGCACACGCCTGAGCGAGGTTGGTCGAGCCCAATATCAATTCGCCCCACATGCCGGTTGAGCGCATATCGGTGAGGTGCCCAATCATCGCCCCGCCGAAGGGGTCCTGTGCGATAGCGGCCATTTCATTGGCGATATGAAAGCAGGCCGCTCGCGGTACCCAAGCTTCTGGGTTTTGAAAAACATGCGGAGAAATACCGAACCGTCGAAAGAACTCCAGTGGCGACACCCCTCGCATACTCAGATAGGGGGCGACTTGCCTGAGTGTGCTGAGTCTGATGGCGGGCGCAGCATTCGTCATGGGTGTCCGTTCCTGGTTCTAAAGGCAATGCATTTGAAAACCGTCTTGGCGTGCTGGCATAGCATAGGCAAATTGTTTGCCAAAATCGCGCGATCGACAGCACTGTCACCCTGAGCATCGATTCAGCGGCAAGCTCATCACTTACACACGAAAAAGCCCCAGGTCAAAGAACCTGGGGCTTTTGTAGAGGCGGGGCAAAGACCGCAACGCTCATCCTTCGCTTCAGACCCGAGCGGGTGACACGATGATTTTCACGTTGTGTTCCTTGTTTTTGACCAGTTCCTCGAAGCCCTGGCCCACGATCTGCTCCAACTGAATGCGCCCCGTCACCAGTGGCGTGATGTCCAGCCGGCCATCGGCGATAAAAGCGATCACGTCAGCGAATTCACCGTTATAGGCCAACGCGCCGAGTACCTGTTTTTCCGTCGCCACCAACTCGAAAAAGTTGAACTCACTGGGCTCCTCGAAGATGCCCACCAGTACGCACTTGCCGGCCTTGCGGATCAGGTCGATCGCGAGCTTGGCCGTGTGTTTGTTGCCGATGCATTCGAAACTGACATCCGCGCCGAGCCCGCCCGTCAGGCGTCGTACCTCGGCCAGGGCATCGCATTGATTGGGATCGAGCACATGGGTCGCCCCCACTTCCCGGGCCTTGGCCTTGCGCGCTCCGGACATCTCCAGGGCGATCACCTGAGCCGCACCCGCCGCCTTGGCACACATGATGGTGCACAGGCCAATGGTGCCCGCGCCGACCACCACCACGTTTTGCCCCAACAGGCTTCCGGCCTTTTTCACCGCATGCATGCCCACCGCCAGAGGCTCGATCAGTGCGCCGGCTTCAGCCGGAAAGTTCGCCGGCAACTTGTACAGCAGGTTGGCTGGTACGTTGACCAGTTCGGCGAAGGCGCCGTTGTTCATCAGGCCGGTGAAGGCCAGGTTCTCGCAAATGTTGTATAGCCCGTGGGTGCAGTAGTAGCAGGTGCCGCAATGTTGGCATGCATCGGCCGCCACCGGCTCGCCGACGCTGAAGCCCTGCACGCCGGCACCGAGTTCGACGATCTCGCCACAAAACTCGTGACCGAGAATGCACTGGCCTTTTATCCCGGTCAGCGGGTGCGGGGCGTCAACCGGTATGAACACCGGGCCGGCCACGTACTCATGCAAATCCGAGCCGCAAATGCCGCACCATTGCACTCGGATCTGCACCCAACCGGCAGGCGGCGAAACGGGCAGTGGAACGTCTTCGACGCGGATATCGTTACGACCGTGCCAGACAGCGGCACGCATGCTGCGTTGCGAGTTGAGCGAAAGGGTCATAGCGAAGGCTCCTTGATACGGTTGGCACTGACGCGCCGGACGGTTTGCCAGAGCCAGAGCAAGGCCGGTGCCAGCTCCGCAAGAACGCCCGCACAGCCCTTTTTTAGAGCGGCCCAATGGAAACCACGGAGGGCCGCCATCGCGTTCAAATGAGACGCGCCATGCCAGACAGCACGCGATAGCGACGAGACCGTGAGACGTTGCGTCTCATCGCCAGCCCCGGCGTCCACGAGCGGCGCTCGATCGGGCCAAGCCGACGGTATGACGTTTCGGTCCAAGGCGCGCCCTGCCCCCGCCCGATCATCAGGCGCAGCCAACCAGCGCAACGACGCGTTCACTCGGTTGGCGTGTCCTGCAATGTCGCGCGCAGCACCTGTTCAAGCTGGGTAAAGAATGCGTGGATATGCGCCTGTTTCAACGCCTGGGGCCGGGTGACCAGGTAGACCTCCATCGGCGGCAGTTCAATCTCCTGGAACACTTCGCTCAGGCCCTCGGCCAGGATACGCGGCAGCACCGCCACGCCCATGCCGCGCCTCACCGATTCCAGCTGCACGGCAAATGAGTTCACGCGGATCGGCGCATGGTCCAGGCCGGCGGCCTTTGCCGCGCGCATTTGCGGCAGCAGGTCCAGCGGCGGGAGCAAGGCGATACAGGCCGCGGTGGCCGGCGTCATCGCCGGAAAACGTTGCAGGTAACCGGCATCGGCGAAGACGCCATAGGCCAGCGTGCCCAGCGCTCGATAAATCAGCGAGGGCTCCCCCAGGTGCGCTGTGCGCACGGCGATGTCGGCCACGCCACGTACGATCTTGTGAAAGTCGGTGGTGATCTGCAGTTCCACCGAGCAGCCAGGGTGCAACGCGGTAAAACGATTCGCGGCCTCCAGTATGCAGGTCGCAAACCCTTCTCCCGCACTGATCAGCACCGTGCCGCTTAGCGCTGCCTGCGCCCCGCCCCCTGCCACCGTCGTCTGGCGGCGCAGGCCGGCTTCGGCCGCCAATGCCACGTCCACCAGGGATTGCCCCCGCGAGGTCAGCCAGCAGCCCTCGACCCCGCGCTCGACCAATGGCTCACCCAAGGCCGCTTCCAGTTGGCTCAGGCGTCGGGAAACGGTCGACGCAGCGACACCGAGCAACTGGCCTGCCTGCAGAAAGCTGCCCCGCCGCGAGACCGCCAACAGCAGGCGCAGATCATCCCAATTTGCTTGCAGCGCCATATCCGTGTTCTTCCCTGGTCTGCAAATGTGCAAAGCCATTATGCAGCAGTCGCCGTTTTCCGAGCGCGGTCTCAGCGGTATATCTAGCGGCCTTTCAAACCATGGATATGGCCTGTATGAACACGAACCCCAACCGCTTGCGCAGCACCTTTGTGACAGGTGCCACCGGCTTGCTGGGCAACAACCTGGTCAGGGAGCTGGTCGCACGCGGCTATGCGGTCAAGGCGCTGGTGCGCTCGCAGGCCAAGGGCGAACAGCAGTTCAACGACCTGCCGAGCGTGGAACGGGTGGTGGGTGACATGGCTGACGTCGATACGTTTGCGGCGGCCCTGCAAGGCTGCGACACGGTGTTCCATTGCGCGGCGTTCTTTCGCGATAACTACAAGGGCGGCAGCCATTGGCAAGCCCTCGAAAGGATCAACGTAGT
Organism: Pseudomonas sp. G11; assembly: GCF_029457515.1. NCBI lineage: Bacteria > Pseudomonadati > Pseudomonadota > Gammaproteobacteria > Pseudomonadales > Pseudomonadaceae > Pseudomonas > Pseudomonas sp. G11. The sequence goes on along the minus strand of NZ_CP120377.1, from coordinate 458,694 downwards.
CGGCACCCGAGCGCTGCTCCAGCACGCCTATGACGCGGGTGTCAGAAGGTTTGTGCATACCTCTTCGATTGCCGTGCTCGACGGTGCGCCGGATACGCCTATCGATGAGACGTGCCTGCGGGCCGAAGCCAATGCGGACGACTACTACCGCAGCAAGATCCTCGCTGACCGTGAGGTGCTGGCGTTTCTTCAAACCCATCCGCAGATGCACGCGTGCATGGTGCTGCCCGGCTGGATGTGGGGGCCTGGCGACCGCGGGCCGACGTCCTCGGGACAATTGGTCAAGGACGTCATCAACGGCAAGCTTCCGGGGCTGATCCCCGGCACTTTTTCGCTGGTCGACGCCCGCGATGTGGCCTGGGCACTCATTGCCGCCGCCCAGAACGGGCGACGAGGCGAACGTTATCTCGCGGCCGGCCGCAACTTGACCATGCGCCAATTAATCCCGCTGCTGGGGCGTATCGCGGGCGTCAAGACACCCTCCCGGCAACTGCCACTGCCGGCGCTTTACCTGTTGGCCGCCGTGCAAGAGACCTATGCCTACCTGACCGGCAGGCCCATTTTGCTGAGCATGGCGACCTTGCGACTATTGATACGAGAAGAGCACCGCACCTGCTTTAACCACCGCAAGAGTGAAGATGAGCTCGGCCTGAGTTTCCGTACCTTGGAACAAACCCTCACCGACACGGTGGCTTGGTACCAGCAACACGGCAGGGGGTAAAAACCAGGCCAAAAAGCCCAACGCCAGTCAGTTAAAGCTTTTCTGTAGGAGCGAGCTTGCTCGCGAAAAACGTCAACGATAACGCGTGCTTCCTGAATCAACGCGGCGCTTGTGAGTTTTTCGCGAGCAAGCTCGCTCCTACAGAAGACGATGTACGCTTAACTGGCTGGCATTATTTGTGGATCAACGCTTGCGCAACGCCTCCAACCGCGCCGGCAGGTCTTCCTCGGGGAATCGCTCATGCAAGGCCAGCAGCTTCTCATCCGCCGCCTTGGTTTCCCCTGCCAGACGCAGGTTCACAATCTCCTGCAACCCTTCCTCCAACGAAGGCACTGCCACCGGCGCGCGCTTGCTCAGCTTCACCGCCGACTGATCCGCCAGCGCTCCGGCAATCTCAGCCTGAACCGGCGCACGCTCAGCCTGGGGCGCGGCGGCGATTCGAGCCATCGGCGCAGGTGCAGGCAACGCTTGCGGCGCAGGACGGGCAGCTTCTTCGTGCAAGGCGGAAAAGGTCGCCGTGGAGATTTCGGGTTGCGGCACTGGCGAGCGCATCACCACACCGATCATCAGCGCCAGGCCGGCCACGGTGGCGAATGCCATCTGCCAGCGCGGGCGTTGGCAGGCTTGCAACCAACGTTGCCACAAGCTCGGTTGCGGCGCTGGGGCCTCGCGGCGCGCGGCGTTGAGGATGAAGGCGTCGATGGACGCTGGCGGTTCGCCGCCGCTGTGCTGACGAAAATGCTGGAGCAGCAAGTCGTCGGGATCCGGGGTGTGTCGGGAGTCGGTCATGCGGGTATCTCCTCGGCCAGCAGGCGCCGGAGTTTCTGCTGGGCGTAACGCAGGCGGCTTTTTACGGTTTCCAGCGGGGCTTTGGTGAGGGCAGCGATTTGCGGCACTTCGAGGTCGCCATGCAAGCGCAGCAGGAAGACTTCGCGCTGGTCTTCGGGCAGGTCTTGCAGCGCGGCTTCGAGGCGCGCCTGGTCGCGGCTCAGGCTCAGTTGCTGCTCGGGGCCGGCCGTGTCGTCGGGCTGAGCGTGCAACTGCTCATCGTAGCTGTCGTGCAACGGGTTGTGGATGCCGTGCTTGCGCCAATGGTCAATGAGGCGGTTGCGGGCGATCTGAAACAGCCATGTACGAAAACTCGCCCGGCCTTGTGGCTGGGTGGTGCTGCGGATCAGGCTGAGCCAGGTGTCCTGATAGATTTCCTCGGCCAGCTCGGCCTTGTTGCTCAGGGACACGAGGAAGCGATAGAGACCTTGGCGGTGCCGCGCGTACAAGGCTTCGAATGCGGCGGCGTCACCGGTTCGGTAGCGGGCCAGCAGCGATTCGTCGCTGGGTGAATCATCTGGAACAGCCATGTAGGGGGCGAACTCCTTTTTAAAGTTGAACCCGATCTAAATGTGGAAGGATCAAAACTTTTCCTCAAACAACCGCATTTTTGTGGCGAGCGGGCTTGCCCCGCGTTGGGCTGCGTAGCAGCCCCAATAAAAGCGCTGCAGTGTGTCAGGCAGCTCCGGGGCTGTGTTTTGGGGCTGCTGCGCAGCCCAACGCGGGGCAAGCCCGCTCGCCACAACAGCCCGCTCGCCACAGGCGATTCCAGTTTGCTGCGCCACAGCGCCAAGCCGGAGATTTATCGGGACCTGCCACATTTGATCAGTGTCATGTTCGAGATCAGGGTTTGAGACCTTGGGCCAGTTCCACCAGTTGCACGAACTCGTTGCGCAGCCCGAACGGGTCATCGCCACGGGCCGAGCGCGCCAGTGCGGCAGTGTCCTGCAAACTCATGCTGCCAGTGTAGCGGCCATCGCCCTTGAGCTGTTGGGCGAAGGCCGCCACGGCCGCGGAGAAGCGCAGGTCGTCACTGGCCTTGGTGGTTACGTTGCTGACGGGCCGTTCGATCAGTTGGCTGTCACCTCCCGCAGCAGGCTTGTAGCGCACACGCACCATGGCCAGTTCGCCCGTGTTGTGTTCAGCCTTCGGCTCGCGGGTGTAACGCAAAGGCTCCAACCAACCTTTCTCGCCCTTCGGCACAATTTCGTACAGCGCGGTAACCGTGTGCCCTGCGCCGATTTCGCCGGCGTCGACTTTGTCGTTGTTGAAATCCTCACGCTTCAGCGCACGGTTTTCATAGCCCAGCAGGCGATATTCACTGACACGCGCCGGGTTGAATTCCACCTGCAACTTCACATCCCGCGCCACCACCGACAGGGTCGAACTGAGTTGATCCACCAGCACTTTGCGGGCTTCACGCAGGTTGTCGATGTAGGCGTAGTTACCATCGCCCGCATCGGCCAGTTGTTCCATCAAGTGTTCGTTGTAGTTATCCACACCGAAGCCCAGGGTGGTCAGCGAAACGCCGCTTTTACGCTGGTCGACGGCCATTTGCTTGAGGCTGTCGAAGTCGCTGACGCCCACGTTGAAGTCACCGTCGGTGGCCAGCAGGATGCGGTTGATGCCCTTGTCGATAAACCCCTTGCGGGCCATCTGGTAGGCCAGTTCGATGCCGGATGCGCCGGCGGTGGCACCACCGGCAGTGAGCTGGTCGATGGCACTGCGGATCTTGGCCTTGTCGCGACCGGAAGTCGGTTCGAGCACCACGCGGGACTCGCCGGCGTAGACCACCAACGACACACGGTCCTGGTCGCGCAGTTGATCTACCAACACTTTCAGGGTGCTTTTCACCAGAGGCAAACCTTCGCGGCGGTCCATGGAGCCGGACACATCCACCAGAAACACCAGATTGGCCGGCGCCAGGTCGGCCACAGCGCGGTCAGAGGCCTTGATGCCAATGCGCAGCAGTTGAGTGCGGGGGTTCCATGGGGTGGCGGCGACTTCGGTGGTCACGCCAAAGGGTGAGCCGTCGGTGGGCAACGCGTAGCTGTAGGGGAAATAGTTGACCATTTCCTCCAATCGCACAGCGCCTTCGGGCGGCAGGCTGCCTTGATTGAGGAAACGTCGTACGTTGGCGTAGCTGCCGGTGTCGACATCGACGCTGAACGTCGAGACGGGCGTTTCCGCCACACGGTGCACGGGGTTGTCCGGCAGGTTTTCGTATTGCTCACGGGGCTCGCTGCGATAGTCCAGCACGGCGGATTCCTGCACGAGCATCGGCGCAGGCATCGCCACGCGCTTGACCAAAGCGCCCTGCACCTGCGCGCTGTGCAGCTCGGCGATGGGCGCAGGCTCAATCGGCTGGGCGACCTCAGGGGCTGACGACAGCCCGCACCCGGCCAGTGTAACCAGCAAGGTAACGGCAAAGCCCTGGGCCGCAGGACGCAACAACAGCAGAGTGTGGGACATGAGCTGAACCTCGTGAATGAATAATCCGTTCACAAGGTCAGACGCAAGCTTAGGGCGGTTCGGGTTAATGCACGTTTACGAGATTGACCCGCCTCTCAAGGACAAGGACGATCCGCCGCCGGTGTCGACTGCATCGCCTGGGGAATGGCTTGGTTCGGCGCCTGCAACTCGTAGACAAAGAACGGGCAACGCACGCCCATCTTGCCCTCGACATCACCGCCATAGACCATGCCGACATAGGCCTCGTACTGCCTGCCCTTTTCAAAGGTGTACACCCGCGACAGCGCCGGGCATTTGCTGTAGGTGCTGCCGTAACTGCCCACCCCCAATTCTTCGCGTACCAACAGGAACGGCTTGCCCGCCGGCACCCGGTACTCGGCCACGATCTCGGCATACACCCCTTCGGCCATGCGGGTCATCCCCAGGTACTCGGCCATCTTCGGCAGCACGCGCGGCGCCATGCCTAACCGAGGAGGTATCAGGGGTGACTGTGGGTAGTTGATGCTCGGCTTGTCACCGTCATAAAAACGCCCGGCCTTGGCCAAGCCTTGCTCATTGCCCACACACCCCACATAGCTGCCGCCACGCACTTCGCCGTTGGTGATCACGCGTAACCGGGCGGTGTCAGTACCGCTGGCAGGCTCGACATAGGCCACCCAGGGTTGACGATTACAAGCGCCCAACAGCAAAAGTGAACTGATCAAGGCGAGGGACTTCAGCGTCATAGACAGGTTTCCATACAGTCAACGGGATGCAGTAGACGGTAGATCTCAGAGATTGATCACGATCGTCTTGGCCAACATATCGCCCAAGCGACGGCGCAGGCCGAACAGTACAATAAGACCGTCCAGCACTATGAACAGCATCTTCGGAAAATTGCGCAGGAACGACTGGAACAGCGTGCAGTTCGTGGGGTACGGGTAACCCACAACGGCCGTGCGGCACACCCGCTTGCCCAGGCTCTGGCCATTGGGCAAGGCATCGCAAAACAAGTAGTACCCGAAGGCTGAAAACAGCAGCACATAGTGGAGGCCATCAAACAATGCCGGGCCTCCTGCAGAACCCAGATAGAAATAGGCATAGTCGAGGTTTCTGTTCAAAAACAGCAGGAAAAGCACCACCGCTATATCGATGAAATAGCCGAGCAGGCGCTTGCCTGGGCTGGCGAGGTTCCAGGTGCCTGCGGTCGATACTGATTCGCTCATACAGTCATTTATCCAAAAGTCGAAGAGATGTCATTGAGGCCGGCACATGTTGTACGTGCCCGTTCGCGTCCATACGCTGTGGCTTTAACGTCATGGTGTTTGTGGCTGTTCTGTGGAAAAAGGGGACGGATTTATTTAGGTTTGGCGCTGGTTGGTACTAAATAAATCCCTTTTCTCCGGGTTTCATTGATTGTCCTTGAACAGGTAAAGGTACCCGGCAGTGCACCTGTCGGGGTTTATCGCAGGGGGTCACTACATTCCCCCATTACCGGATATGTAAGACTTCACATACGTCCATCGAGTGAGGATCCAATACGCCGAGAATACAAACGTAAGAGGAAAGCCGATCCAGTTGTATACCCAAGGCGAGTCAGTGTGCAGGGCAAGTGAAATCACCGCAGCGATGATCATCGCGAGTAGCAGGCTAGCCGCCAGAATCATGGAAAACAGTGAGATCGATAAGAAAAACCCACCGATCCATTTATTTCTTCTCACCCGAAGCCTCCTCGTAAAACGTATACCCTTGATCAACAACAGACTTCAGGCAGCGCTCCCAGCGCTGCCCCGTAAGGAAATGCGGTATTAAATAAATCTGTCCCCTTTTCTCCGTCTCCTTTTCTCCGCTTTTCTCCCTAGTTACTTCCGTTCATTACGCAGACTGCTGATAATCCGATTCCAGTAGCGTACAGCCTCAAAGTGCCGCTGTCTCGTCAACCAAGTTTTGTTCTCAGGACTGGTTGGATCACCACCAGCGATAGCGGGTTTAATCTCGAATAGCTCCATGCCTTTAGGGCGTGAGTGCTTATTAAGCTCACTCATTTTGGTCTGCCAATCGAGCAAATAGATCGGGAAGGTCGCTCGCTACCGATATAGCATACTGACGATTCATACCTATAAACGGAATTCGAACTACCGACATTGCTGCATCCAATGTGTCAAACCCATACCCCTCCCCTCCGCCGTTAGAAGCGAACAAAAATATACCTGGCGCATATGTCTCGACCTCATATTCACGATTGAATGCGACTAGCTCTTCTACCTTCCAAAAAATAATGTAGCTGTCGCCAATGAGTCCTTCGCCACCGTCGTGCGTCTTAAGGAATTCAATATAACTCTGAGGAAGTTCGACTCCCAAGTGTGTTGACAGACCATCAACAGCCGAAATTTCAGCCGGGCCATTGAGCTGCCCCTCTGTTAGATGATATTCCATAGCTATTTTCCTAAGTCTTTCTGCAATTGGTTCCACCAAGGAGTTACCTGCTACCGATGAACATCGCGAGGCAGCGATAACTTTATTGGCGGAATCGGTTGGACTTCAGTAAAAAAGGAGTAAAAAAGGGGACAGATTTATTTAAATAACACATCAACTTCAGAACTAATTCCGACGACCTGCCAGTTATTATAGGCATCGAAAGCATATAGCACGTCGCTGGAATTCCCACTGCAAGAAAGTAATCTGAGCTCTTCCCCCTAGTAAAATTCCTCATTTACCAGCTCAAGCCATATCGAGGAAGCATGCTCTTTGATTCCCAGCGATGCTAAACATAAAGCAAACACCTGAACACACTTTATCTCTGAGATTAGAATTGCAAAAAAATGGGACGGATTTATTTAGGTTTGGCGTTGGTCGGTATTAAATAAATCTGTCCACTTTTCTCCGCTGAATGTGAACGGGCGCAGATTTGCTCCCAGCCTTTCCCTTTCTCAATCGTGGCGCCGGTCGGTGGGGACTCCTCAGGGTCTGCCCCCTATTTTCTGTTTTTTCTTTTTTCCAGTCACACTAGCTAGTTAGCTGCTAAGTAAGTGCCATTCAAATCTGTCCCTTTTATCATCATCAAGGAAAATTGGTATCCACAAAGTCTCTAGCAAAATCTTCTGCGTTTATTTTTACACCAGCTCGCGCAAATTTTTCCGAATTCACGCGCCACACTTCTTTTATTTTCTCCACCAGGGATTCCGGAAAATCCATCTGAGACGCGACGACATCACTCCAACTGCCTTGCACCCCGTACAGCTCGTGCAACTTGGGCTCCAGCGCACTTAACGCCGCACACTGCTCGTCTGTCAGCTCATCAATAGCCGAAAGCACGTAGCATTCCAGTAGCCGGAGAAAAGGCTTCCCCTCATATCGATTGGCGGCCGCGAAAACTGAGTGCAACACCTGACCTTTCCGGTACGGTGCTGCCCCTATGTCCTATTCCGAACTCAGCGTCGAAGAGCGCGCCATCATTCAACTCAGTCAAGCTCAAGGCTTCAGCCTGCGCGGCATTGCTCGCCTGATTGACAGGTCGCCCTCGACCATCAGCCGAGAGCTGAAGCGCAATCGAGGCAGTAGTGGTGCTTACTCGGCCCGCTGCGCCCAGCAACAGATGAACATTCGGCGCCAGGTTTGTCGCCCCAAGCGCAAGCTTGTGCCGGGCAGCGAGCGCTTCGAACTGGTGGCCCACATGCTGCGTAAGCGTTTGTCTCCCGAGCAGATTGCCGGCAAGCTGCGCAGCATGACCATACCCAACCTCAGAGATGCCTACGTCTGTCGTGAGACGATCTATAACGCGATCTATGCCTTGCCGGTCGGCGAGTTGCGCAAGGAGCTGATCGTCTGCCTGCGCCAAGGCAAGACGACGCGCCGGCCGCGCTCTGGTGGCGTGGATCGGCGCGGCCAGATCCCTGAGATGGTCAGCATTCATGTTCGCCCGCCAGAGATCGAAGACCGGCTGATGCCGGGGCATTGGGAGGGCGACCTGATCAAGGGTAAGGCCAACGCCTCGTCGGTAGGCACGTTGGTGGAGCGCACCAGTGGCTACCTGATGCTGATGAAGATGAACGACGCAACGGCGACCTCGGCGATGGAGGGCTTCAGTGCAGCGCTCAACAGCATGCCGCTGGCGATGCGCAAGAGCATGACCTACGACCAGGGCCGGGAGATGGCGCGGCATGCTGAAATCACCCAGCAGACAGGGGTCGCTATTTACTTCTGCGACCCGCACAGCCCCTGGCAGCGCGGTAGCAACGAAAACATCAACGGCCTGATCCGCCAGTACCTGCCCAAGGGGACTGACTTGTCGGTACACAGTCAAGAGCAATTGAATGCCATCGCCTTGGAGCTGAATATGCGCCCCCGTAAACGCTTCGATTTCAAGTGCCCGATCGAAGTCATGGGCGAGGTGATGCAGGAAGCCATGGCTATGCGGCATCATGCTCCAGCTTCAAATCAATAACCGTGTTGCACTCAGCTTCTGCAACCGCCATTCATAACGGCTCTCAAATAAAATCCAGGTGAACTTGCAACTGCTGCAAAAACTCATCGAAGCTTTCGGCAAGTTGGGTGCGTTCTGAGCCTTCATGTGAGTAATACCAAACAGAACCGGATGGCGAATCCAGCGAAATATAAAACTGGCTGCCACCTCCGTCGCGCCCAATGGGCAACATGAATGGCCCCAACACTTGAGCCCAGTCATCAAGAGCCTTATCCAGGCTGTCGATACCTGCGTCTCCTAGTGAATAAAACCAATCAACGCTGACGCTAGCATCTGGTGATGCGTTCAAAAAGAAACTTCCGGCTTCAGGATGCCCACCGTTGGCACTTCGGATGAATTGAAGGTAGGTTTCTGGAAGCCTACGGCCCAGCCGAGCCTCAAGGGCGCGCACGCTTGAGTCATCACCACTGAAACCCACGCTGGGGCGTCCCCCGACATTGATGTTCAACTCAGCAATATTCATTCTTCCACCTAATTTTTTGGGGCGCCTCTTGGAATTGCCCATTCAGAATATCCACCCGCAGCCCCCGCATCGGGATGCAGTACGCGCCACCAAGGAGAACCAGGTGTGTGTTGGGCGGTCGGTACTAATCGCATGATTCCTTCCTGATTGAAAGCAGTCGACGACGACGCATGCTCCCATGTCCAGCCAGCAAAAAAGGGGACGGATTTATTTAGGTTTGGCGCTGGTCGGTATTAAATAAATCTGTCCACTTTTCTCCATCACTAGGCCAACAAAATCGAATAATTACAAAAAATAAATAATATTTTAAAAGAGCAATTCTGCTGAACTCTAAAAAGCGCAAAACCGTGGTCTGACCCCTATTTTTCCGATTCCCCGTTCCATTTAGTCCAGAACTGTTTCGATCTCTTGTCTTAAAAAGCGCGGAGCCGACGTAGTTGCATAGCGTTGTGCTATTTCGAATGGGTCGACGATTTTAGTTTTAACACCTGGTTTTGAAAAGTCGCCGACCACGTATCTGGCAAAAGAGGGGGACGACTGGTCCTCATCAAGTAGCCAATAGCCACCAAACAGGGAGATCAGGTATTCGCCGATGTAGTAGCCAATACGGGTAACAAACCAAACCCGATCTTCCTCATTGATGTCAGCGCGTTGAAAACCACTGTCCAGCTGGAATAAAAACCTTTTTGGCTCAATCAATACTTCATGTGGCTGATCAAATCCGAGACTTTCACAAAACTTATGCAGTACCGGCAGACGCTCAGATCTGAATGCCGGGAATTCAGCAGCGCGTCGGGCCAGCAGCATATCGGGCGTTTCGCCAGTATTCGCCATTGTCTACCTCAAAAACTAATTATGAATAATTACATCAATCTTGTTCAGCTCCAGCAATCTCGAAAGATTTTCTGCCGGGGGCGCTTCTAAAAATATCCACCTGGGTTGATAACCCTTCACTGTATCTCGAAGATAAAGATCTTTCTCAATCTGCTCATAAATTGGTCGGGAGCAGAAATAGGGGTCAGACCACCAATATCCATTGGTGCACTAATCGTGGTCTGTCCCCAATTCTTGGCGGATCAACGAACATTAAAAAACCAAAGAACGAGACCTAGAATAAAGCCAGCCCCAGCTATTTCCAGATAGAGCGTCATATACTCTTTTAGAAGCCCGACAACGTCTTCACCACCACTCAACCAATACCCGGAAACCTGAAAGAACACACACATAAACAACAGGCCGAACGCACAGGCACAAGGAAGATAAATGGCGATCCACCAAGACTCATTTCTTTTCATTGCCAACCGAAACCATTACGTGCGCCACGCAACCAAGAGAAATTCGCCCCGCTTATTTGGGGGCTTTATAAAAATGTGGTCTGACCCCGATTACCGCTTGATCAAGTTTGGTATATGAAAATTACATCTATCGAGTATCAGATAAAAAATCATAAAATTCTTTTTCTGTCACCTCAAACTCTGGCCCTTCGACCATTGCCATTAGTGACAACAACGCAATGTCTAAAGCTTTTGTGAGAGAAAGTTTTGGATCTTGGTAAATATCAAGTGCCTCTTTTGATATTTTAAAAATATCAAATCCATCAGCAACTACTCTTCCAAGTCTGTCAGCCACTATGTCTTCCATGCTCATTGCTGCCCCCGAGAAATAGGGGTCAGACCACCAATATACATTGGTGCACTAATCGTGGTCTGCCCCCTATTTCCCTCTGGTGATCGACACACAAGCGCCCCTTGATGTTCTCTTTGACGCCGCCGCGTATCGCATTCGTGCGGTGACTCAGTTTTTGGAGAACCTCGCATTTCGGGAGGATATCAGCAGTGATGCGATAGTGCTTCACGACTTTGCGCTGTTGCTGGCCATTCCGCTGAGAGATGGTTGTGATTTGCTCGATGTGATTGGGCGGAAGTTGAATTCACAAATTTCATAAGTAAAAATGGGCGGTTATTTTCATAACCGCCTTATTTAAAAATTTCAAATAGATAAAAATAAAAACTAATTTTTAAAGATCGTAATATTGCAAGCTCAATTCCATAGACACTCAAACAAACGTTATCTGACCTCGATTACCCGCTCTACCACCCATCACGCCCGGACATAAAAGATTTCACATAATCCCACCGTGTAACTATCCAGTACACAGCAAATATTGCTGACAAGGGAAATCCAATCCAGATGAACACCCAGTTCGAATCTGTGCGAAGCAGTATACCAATCACTATGGCGACCATCATGCCGAAAAACGTACTCACCCCACACACCACCGCCAACAATGAAACTATCAGCAGCAGGGTATTTATAAGTTTACTTGCTCGCATCGACCGCCTCATTGTAAAGGCTATTGCCTTTCGCGCCCACGGACAGAAAATATAACAACATTGCACCACCATACGGCGCCTTTTTACCAAGAATAAATTGGTTATTATCAAACTTTCTGACCGTCACATCAAATATTGATTTTTTCTTGTTCAAACCATCAGCCACCCCCATCTTCAGAGGCACTTTTACAAACCCCGAACCAATTGACAACGCGAAATCTGCGGCACTATATATCACCGGCCCATATCCGCCAGGAATCTGATCAAAAGTCTGTTTAACATGATTATAACTGCCCTCTTCATTATTAACATGGTTATAAAGTGCTGAGGTGCCCTCCTCAATATTCCCCAATCCGAATACAATCATAGGCCCACCGAAAAAGCACCCGGCCACTGTGCCGCATAATGTGCCCCCCGAGTAAACACTTGCCCCTCCCGTGACAGTCTTGGCGGTGTTAGCTACCACAGGAATGACATCACGCGTTCCCGCATCAAAAACCGAGTCAGTGAGCGAATAGTTAAACAGACCTTTATCCCTTTGCGCATCTGCCCATTCAAGCTCATTACTCAGCCCGACCATATCGGCTTCACTCAAGTATGCATCGTGATACTCCTTAGTCCCTCGCTCCAGATGAGCCCAGCACTTGATGATGTAACACATGGCCTTCTCCAGGTTCGCTTCCGTGAAGTCACCTTTCTGCGCCTCAGCCTTGATCGCCGCCACCTCCGCCTCATGAGCTGCTCGATTATAGACGTCCACCGACATCGCGTTTCCTCCCGCGACAACAGCACCTGAGGTACCTCTCCCAGAGCCAACCACGGCCCCGGCGCCTGCCGCGATCAAGGCGGCCATTGCATCTTGATCCACACCCTTGATGCCATTTTTCCCCAACGCGTCGGCAATGGTCGGCATCAATGCAGCCGATGTTCCCGCACCCAGCGCACCACTCTGCACATTGCCACTGGACAACCCAATAGCCGCCCCCGCCAACGCGTGCAACATCACACGTGCCGCACCGCCTTCAGCCCAAGCCGCCCGGGTGGCCGCATCCGACTTCGGATCAGTAGCACGCGACTGGGCATAATCGCCAATCTTGTTGAAGATATCGCTGGAGGCCGTGTTGGCGACAATACCAACCGTCGTTCCTACAGGCGCGCCACCCAGCCCTGCGGCGATTAGTCCGGACGCGATATCGGCCATTAAGCGTTTGTCGCCACCGACCTGCCAGCGCTGGGCTTCCGTATAAGCGGCATTCGCTGCAAGCACCGTTCCAGCGGCATCCGGCGAACCGGTTTCGGTTTGGGTTTTGGCTTTATCGGCCAGTGCTTTCGCTTCATCCGCCTTCGCCTTGCCTACCGCACTGATCACCCCACTGGCCAACTGCGCCGAGCTTTGGATCAGGTCAATACGCTCTTGCATGGCCTTTTCATCAGGCCGGTCAAGTTTCTGATTGGCGTTGGCGGTGTCGCGATTCAACCCCACCAGGTCGTTGGCACCTTCGGCACTGCGAACCACAATCGTGCCTTCGCTGACCGCGCTACGGGTGTAGCTATGGTCTTTCTCCTTGAGCGCTATCGGGATGCTGCCGCCCATCGACGCACCGCTGGTACTGCTGGAAGACACCGAAATACCGGCAGACTGACTTTTGATCTCGCTGACATTCTTGATATCGCTGACGATCAGCCGATCCGTGCTGAGCCGGTTCTTATCAGCTGACGCTTCACTGGCAATCACCGCGCCTTGCAGGGTGGTGTTCTTGCCGACATTGATGTCGTAGCCGCCCGTGCCCGCATACAAACCACTCTGGTCGGTCACGCCCTTGTAGTCGCTGTTCATATTGGCGGCGGCAAGGTTCGCCGAGCCCGCTACGGTAGAGCCGTAGCAGAACGGCGGGACGCAGATACTGGCGCCGAAGCCTGCGCTGCTCTGTTTGCTGCGCGACGACTCGGTGTCCTGTAGGGAGATGATATTAAGGTTGCCGCCAATATCTGCCTTGATACGGTCCGCACGAACCTGGGCGCCTTTGAGGGTGGTATCGCCACCGCTTTGTAACAACAGGCTGCCTGTATCGAGGGTGCTATTGACCTGAGTGACGGAGTTACCGTTGCCATTGTTCTTGGCACCCTGCGCTCCGAGGTCGAGGGTGAAGCCGTTTTGCTCGCCAATATTGAAGCTGGCGCCAATAGCGGTTTTATTTTTCGACCCTTCGTTTTTGCGGTCGGTGGTGTTTTGTGCGCTTTGCATCAGCACATCGTTTTTGGCTAACAACAAGGTGTTGGCGGCTTTCAAGCTGCTGCCGGTGATCTGGATATCACCCTGAGTACCCGCCGCTGCGCCCGTGGCAACGATCGACAAGTCTTGCCCTGCGTTGAGCGTGCTCTGCTTGGCGGTGACGCTGTTGAATTCGCTGCTGTTCTTGCTGCGGTTATTGGCCAGTTCGGTGCCGATTTTGATCAGCGAACCGTTGCCGGGCGTGCCGCCGGTTTTGTTTTTGAAGCCGGAGCTTTGCGCATTGGCGTCCGAAGCCTGGCCATTCAGGTTGTAGGCGGCGAGGGCTGCCTGGGCGATTTTGACTGCCTTGAGTCGTGGGTCATCAGCACTACGTGCCGCTTTGACGGCGTCGCGCATGCTGGTGGCGGTGTCCACTACCGAGCCCGCGATCACCCGCCCAACCGCCAAGCTCTTGGAACTGTCCTTACTGGTCTGACTGGCCGTCTCCATCCCCGAAGTAAGGGTGACGTCAGCCCCACTCAACTCCATGTTCTTGGTGCTCACCAGATCACTGGCCACCACCTTCAACTCACGCCCCGCCGTCAACGACACATTGCCCGCGCTCGAACCGATAGTGCTGCCGGTCAAGGTCATTTCATTGGCGGTGCCGTTGTGTTTCGAGCTGTTGATGTACAGCTTCTGGTTGCCGGTCATGTCATCCAGACCGAGCTTGTTGCCGGTCAGCACGCCGGTGAGGTCGCGATTCTTTTCCTTGTGCATGTCGGTGCGGGCGAAGGTGTTTTGCGCCGCGTCGATGGTCAGGTCGCGGCCGGCCTGGACGGCGAGGTCGCCGGTGCTGACCAGGGACGAGCCGGTGACCGTGGCGTCGCGTTTGGCGGCAACGGTGACGGTTTCGCCGGAGACCATGCTGCCCAGGGCGGTGGTGCGTTTTTCGTCGACTTTGTCTTGGACTTTGCTCGACTTCAGGCCGCCCCAGCTGCTTTTGCTTTCCTTGCGTTCGTGACGGGCGCTGTCGGCGTTGCTGACGGCGAGGATGTTCACGTCCTGGCCGGCCACCAGTTGTGTGGCGCCTTTTTCAGCGGTGACGGCACTGCCGGCCAGCAGCAGGTCGGTACCGGCGACGACGGTGCTGTTCGTCCCCGCGCTGACCAGGCTGCCAACGTTGTTCACGACGTCGGTTTCATCCAGGCGGAATTTTTTGCCCTGGGAGGTTTTCTTGGTCTTGCTGTAGAAGCTGTAGTCCTGGTCTTCAGCGCTGCGCAGGCTGAGGTTTTTGCCGGACACCAGGTACGCCTCGTTGCCGGCATTCACCTGGCTGGCGACCAGTTGCAGGTTCTGCCCGGCGCTCAGGGTGGCGTCGCCGCCGGCCTTGAGCACGCTGGACACTTGCTGGACGTGGTCCTCAATGCTTTTGACCTTCTTCGAACTCGACGCCGAATGCTGCTCGTTGGCAGCCGAGACGGCGTTGAAGTCGCGCGTGGCGATCAGGTTGAGATCGCGCTTGGCTTCGACCTGGCTGGCACCGATGCTGATGTCACGCCCGGCAACCACATGCAGGTCGCGCCCCGCATCGACCACGGAGCCTTGTTGGGCGATGGTCATGAAGTTCGAGCGGCTGCCGATGTTGCCGCTGTCCAGGGTTTTCGAGGCGGTGATGTTCACGTCGCCCACGGCCTTGACCGTGGTGTCGGCACCGCTCTTGAGCACACCGCCGACGCTGTTGACGTTGCCGCCAGCCTGCAGGGCCAAATCGTTGGCCGACTCGATGCGCGCGGCGCTGTCGACGAAGTCGCTGCGTTCGGTGCGGTAGCTGCTGGCGCTTTCGTGGGTGGTGACGCTGCGTTCGTTGAGCAGGTCGGCGCCAGCCGCGAGGTTGACGTTGCCCGCGCTGATCACACCGCCAGCGCGGTTGCTCAGGTTGTTGCCGGCCAGTAAGTCGAGGCGACCACCGGCTTGCATCAACCCACTGTTGCTGAGGTTGCCGCCGACGTTCGCCAGCAGGCTGCCGGTGGCGCGCAGGGTGCCGGCGTTGTTGAGGTGGCTGCCGGTGATCAGGTTGATGTCAGTGCCGGAAATCAACGCGCCGTTGGGCGCCAGGCGGTTGCTGGCCTGGGCCAGGTACAACACCGGTACCAGCACTTGTTGGCCGGCGACGGTGGCGTTTTCCAGCCAGACGATATCGTGGGTCAGGGCCGCGACTTGTTCGGCGGTGAGGCTCACGCCCACCGACAGGTTAAGCGCGGTCTTGCTGCCGATGGCGTTGTCCATCAGGTGCTTGAACAGGTCGGCATCGCTGGTCTGGCCGTCAATGAAGCGCTGGCCGGTGCGGGCGAGTACGGCTTGCTGGATCAGGCGCTGTTCGTAGAAACCATCGCCCAGGCGCTTTTGCGCGGTGTCGGGGTCATAGCCGAGCTTGGTCAGCAGGTAGTCCGAGCCCAGGAACTGACGCATATCCGTGAGCAGCGGGTTGGTTTCGATCAGGTACTTATGCGGGTTGGCCGCGAACTGGCTGGTGGGCAGGCCTTTGGCGCCATCGCTGTCGTTGAGGTGGAACAGGCCGTTCTGGCCGGTGGGCAGGTCGAAGCCTGGCAGGCCCAGCGGGTTGACCTGTTGCTGGGCAACGTCCGGTGGCAGTTGCGGGTTGAGGCTGACCAGGGTCGAGTAGCCCGGCGCATGGGTGTTGGCGCCGCTGCCGACGTAGGTGTAGCCACCGCGCACGACACTGTTGTCGATGCCGGCCTGGGCCTTCACATCCACGCTGCCGCCGGCTTGGATCACGGCGGCGTAACTTTGGTCTGGCGCGCTTAACTGGGTTGTCTTGCGCAGGCCGGTCTGCTCGCTTTCCATCTTGCCGATGAACGCGGCCATCGCGGCTTCGACACCGCTCATGTCCCCGCCTGCGGCATAGCGTTGGGTGAACGCCGCGGCCTCGCGATACCAGCCTTCAGGGTTGCGCTCGCGCTCGGAGGTGAAGATGCGGTCGTACTGGGTGTCGTGGGTCACGACGCCGACGTTGGTGAGTTGGTTGACGATGGCCGTGAGGTTGCCACCGGCTGCGATGCTACTGCTGCTGTTGAGTAGCTCGCCGCCGGTGAGCAGCATGTTGCCGCCCGAGGTGATGCTGGAGCCCGCCGTGGCGTCGCTGACGATGAAGCGGTCACGCTGGGTAATCTGGAACGGCCGGTTTTGCTTGCCGCCGTCACAGTCACCGCCGGTCACCCCTTCGATGCAGGCGGCGGGCGTGATGGAGGCGCTGTAGATGCCGGATTCGGTGGTGAGCACAGTACGGATGTTCTGGATCGTACTGGCTGCCAGGATCAGGTTGCGCTCACTCTCGATGGTCCCCGAGCTGTTGATGATGCTGGTGGCCAGGCCTCCCTGGCCATCACGGTCGACGCGCAGGCTGCCCATGGCATAGATCGCGGCACCGAGGTTTTTCAGGCGGTCGACCTTGAGGCTCATGTCGCCGCCGCTGAAGATCAGGCCGTGGTCGTTGAGCAGGCTGCCCACCGAAAGATCCAGGCTGCCCTGGCTGGCGACGCTACCGCCCACGGTCCAGTCCTGGCCGCTGCCGACCAGCGCACGGGTGCCGAGCAATTTGCCGGTGGCGGTCTGGTTCAGGGTTCCGACATTGACGGTCAGGCGCGCGGCCTGGATCGCGGTGCTATTGGTCCAGTTGGCTTTATCGAGGGTCAGGTCGCCGTTGGTCACCAGGCTGCCGCCGACATCGTCAAGGCTGATGCCATTGAGGTCGAGTACACCGGTGCCCACATGCAACACCTTGCCGCCGGTGTTCTGGAAGCGGGTGGCGGCCAGGCTCAATTGGTCGTTGGCGGTCTCCAGGCTGCCGCTGTTGTTGAGCAGGCCGCCGATGGCGTAGCGGGTTTTGCCGCCGGTGCCCAAGGCACGCATTTGCCCACTGTTGTTCAGGCTGGCGGTCTGGACATCGAGGGCCGTGGCGCTTTCGATCAGGCCACGGTTGGTCAGTGCGCCATTGAGGCTGACGTCGACCCGGTTGCCGGCGATCTCGCCGCCGTTATCCACATTCATACCGGTCAGGTGCACGCGATCCCGAGCAAACAGCGCGCCGCTGCCGTTGTTGAAGTCAGTGGCGTCGATCCGCGCATCACCGGCTTTGGCGGCGATGCGGCCACCGTTGTTGTCGAGGGTACCGGCGGTGATGGTCACGCCCGACTTTTCACTGTGGATCAGGCCGTTGCCGCTGTTTTGCAACAGGCCGCTGGTGGTCAGGGCCAGGCCATCGTTGGCGGCCAGGGTGCCGGTGTTACGGTTGTCGATGCTGTTGGCGAATACCGTCAGCAAGCCCTGGCTGGCGAGCTTGCCGCCCTGGTTATCGAGATGCGCGGCGCGCTGGATCAGCAACGGCCCGACGCTTGCCAGCTTGCCGTTGCGGTTGATCAGGTCGCCGATCAGATCCAGGGTGATCGCCCCGCCAGCGGTCAGGCTGCCGGCGCTGTTATCCAGGGTATTGCCGTTCAGGGTGAACGCACCGGTGCTGTCGATGATGCCGCCCTGGCTGTTGTCCAGTAGGCCGCTGACGTTGAGGGTCTGTGCGCCGTCGCTGAGCAGGCGACCTTTGTTACGGTTGTCGACGCTGGCGGCGGTGACGTTCAGCGCCTGTTTGGCGCTCAAGGTAGCGCCCTGGTTATCCAGGCTTTGCGCGGTGGCGGTGAGGCTGCGATTGGCGATGACCGTGCCGGTGTTGGTGATGTGTTGAGCGTCGAGCGTGACGTCGCCGTTAGCATTGCGGGTGTTGTCGGCGTTGACCCCGGCTTCGATGATGCCGCTGTTGGTCAGTTGGCCGTTGCTGGCCAGGGTGATGCTGTCGCGCGCGGCGAGGGTCTTGCTGTTTTTCAGTGTGCCCTTGGTCTGTGCCTTGAGGGTGGTGCCCGCGTACACGGCGCCGGTGGTCTCCAGGCTCGCGGCCTTGATGTCCACCGCACCGCTGGCGGCGGCCTGGGCCATGCTCAGGTGGCCGTTGGCGTCGAGCTGAATATCGCCACCACTGGCGGCCAGCGTGCCGTCGAGCTTCACGCCCACGCCGGCTTCGGTGCCCACCAGTTTGATCGCACCGGCATACATGCCGCCCAAGGCCGACGAGTCGATGGCCAACTCAGGCTTGGCGCTGCCGTCGTCGGCACGCGCGGTGGTTTTCAGGCTTTGCGCATCGACGTCATTGCGCCCGGCGATCACTGTCAGCTGGCGCGCGTTGATCTGCGCATTGATCTTGGCCGAGCGGGTGATGATTTCGAAGCGGTCGACATTGCTCGCGTTCAAGCCTTTGCCATCGATGGTCACGGCGCCGCCGTCGACCTGATAGCTTTTCAGTTGCCCGGCCTGATCGATCACCGGTTTGCCGGTGGTCAGGGTGACGTTAGGGGTGTTGATGAACCCGCAACCGTTGCAGCTGATGCCGTAGGGGTTGGCGACGATGACCTTGGCCGACTGGCCCGCCACTTCGGTGTAGCCGCGCAACTGGCTGGGGCTACCGCCTTTGACTTCGTTGAGGATGACATTCGCCGCGCCGCCCTTGAGGTTCGGGTTGCCGACGATGATCCCGCCCAGTTGCGTGTTTTGCAGCGGGCCGCTGGCGTTGTTGAGGATCACGCCGTTGGGGCCGACGTTGTAGTCCTTGAATTGGTTATGGGACAGGCCACTGCCATTGGGCGTGGCAATGTTCACCACCGGTACGCCGTTGCCCGCCTGGCCGAGCGTGGTGCCCGGGCCACTGACCACGATGCCGTCGGCCTGGGCCAGCAGCGGCTGCCAGAACAGCGCGTTGGCCAGGATCAGCGCCAGGCCGCGTTGGCTCAGGCTTTTCAGGGCAGAAACGGGGCGAACGTCCATATTCAAAATCTCAAGGTTGCGGGCATTGAATTACAGGTAGAAATCCAGGCGGAAATAGATCGGCGCTTCACGCTCGCTCATCACCGTCGGTCGTTCCAGGGAGTGGGCAAAGGTCACGCTGGTGCTGACGTTTTTGCCGCGGGCGAACAGCTCGAGGGAGTTGCTCGAAACGCGCCCATGGAGGTTGTCGTTGTAGCGATCATTGCGGATCACACCCTGGTCGTAGCCGACGCTGGCGCCGTACTCCAGGAACGCCGGGCGCATCCAGTCCCAAGTCACCGGGCGCGCCCAGCGCACGTCATTGCGCCAGTAACCGCCGCTGTCGCCGGTCAATTGCTGGTCCTTGAAACCGCGGACCGACGCCGACCCGCCGAGGCTGATGCGCTGCGGGCTGAACAGCACGTCTTCACTGCGCTGCCCGGTGGCCAGGCTGGAAAAACTGAACGACTCGCCCCACAGCGTGAACGGCTGCAGGTAGCTGACGGTGGCGGTGTATTTGCGGTAGTTCGGCGTGGGCGTGAGGTTGCCCTCGCGATCGCGTTCCTGGTCGTTGCTTTGCGCATCGAACGCGCCGATGCCGTTTTGCATGCCCAGGTCCACGTTGACGAAGGCACTGCCGATACGGCGCCCGTGGTTGATCCCCACCTGGAATTCGCTGAGGCGGTTGCTGCTGGTGTCCAGTCGCGCATCGAGCAGGTAGTTGTTGGTGCGCAAATGGGCAAGGCCGACGTTGACCGACGTCTTGCTCACGTCGTCACGATGGATCACGCGCTCGGCCCGCAGTTGGTGGTTCTGGCTGTCGCCGTACTGCTTGAGCTTGTAGCCATCGAGGTCGGCCAGGGTGCGGTAGTCGCTCTCGCTGTAGGTGTAACTGAAGTTCCACCAGCCCCACGGCACGTTGTAGTAGAGCATGCTGTTTTTCGAGGTTTTCTGGTGGTCGCTGAGGGCATCGTGGCCGCCGCGCAGGATCAGTTGATCGGCCAGGCCCAGCGGGCTGTCCCATTCCAGGCCCGCGCCCCACTGCTGTTCGCCGGTGCTTTTCTGGCCGTCGTTGTTGCGCGACAGGCTGGCGCGCCAGGGCTTTTGCGGCTGGTTCTTGACCAGCACTTCGCTGCCACCGATCTGGGTGCCGGGGGTCAGTTCCATTTGCGCCTGCTTGGACGGCAAGCGGCTCAACTGGTCGACCAGTTGTTCGACTTCACGCAGGTTGAGCGACTCGCCGACCTTGCCCGGAAACGCCATGGCCAGCTCGCGGTCGGTGACCGTGCTGCCTTCGGCGCCCTTCAAGCCTTCGAGTTTGCCTTCCACCACCAGTACTTGGAGGTGGCCGCTGGAAAGGTCCTGTTGTGGCAGGTAGGCGCGGCTGGTGACGCGGCCTTTGCCGATGTAGTCATCGGTGATGGCCTTGAGCAGTTCATTGAGCTGCGCGACGCCCAGGCACTGGCCGATATAGGGCTTGAGCAGGCGCGCGCGATCGGCGGCTGACAGGCTGTCGGCGCCTTTGAGTTCGATGGTTTTGATCGGGAAGCAACGCGTGTCCGCGGGTGTGGCCGGGGCCTGGGGCCGTGTGCCCTTACCCGGCAGATCCTGCAGCTCTTCGAGGCGGCGGCGCTGCTCTTCGAGAAGACGGCTTTGCCGGTCACGGATCAGGTCCTGATCCCCGGGCGTGGGGGCGGCAGTGGCACTGTTCAGGCTCAAGTAAGTGAGCAGGAAAGTACACAGCAATAACCGAGTCCGTGGCAATAACAGAGACATGTTCGATCCGTCGAAAATCTAGGGGCCGCAAACTAACATCGAGCGTCGACTGATCCAAGAAACTGGCTTAGTCGAATGCTTTGGCTAATTAATCCTGCAAGCGCTTGATTATTAACAATAAAAAATTATCAAAAAGATGAGCGATCTATCGCCGGAACTATTATTCCGACAAACGGCAACTCTTTTGATAGTTATTCGAGCACAACTTAATAACGGCCACTAATTGGCCATCAAGTTGGCGTCGAGTTAGGTTAGTACCGGAAAAGATCGAAAAGTTCGCGGGGGTTTTGTGAATTGGATCCCATTTGTCGGGATCCGCAGGGTGAGACACCCGTGTGGGAGTGGGCAAGCCCTAATGCCGTTCAGTTAAGGCTTTTTTGTAGGAGCGAGCTTGCTCGCGAAAAACTCACAGGCGCCGCGTTCATTCAGGAGACACGCGTTATCGTTGACGTTTTTCGCGAGCAAGCTCGCTCCTACAAAAGGCGATGTACGCTTAACTGAACGGCATTAGGGCAAGCCCGCTCGCCACAGTTACAGTGTTCCTCCCCCCTTGGATCGGGTTGACAACACTAGCCGGCGTCTTTGTTCTGGTCCTTGCCCGGCACCAGGGTCAACCCTGGTTTTTCCACGTCGCGGGAGACATGGGATTTCACTTCTTCCACGCCGCCGTCCTCGTCGTTGTGGATAACCAGCACACCCGGCCTGCGCAATTGCTCCAAGTCGCCCTCCCCCAGCTTGAAGCTTTCACTGAGGCTTTTATCACTGAGCGCATTGGCCTCGGCACGGCGCTGGGCGAACTTGCGCCCCTTGCGTTGCTGGTAACGCGCCCAGCTGATCAGGATCACCGCGTTGAACAACGCGATCCAGAGGTAGATCTGCAGGGTATTGAGCGCCGCGAAGATCGGCGCCTCGATACGCGGGCCGCCATGGGTCTCCAGCATCGATGTGATCCCGCGCGCCAGCAGCCAGATCAGCCCGGCCCAGGCCAGCAGGGTCAACAGCACATCGATGACCCACATCACCGGGTGTTGACGAGTTCGCACCAGTTTCATGATTACGCGTCCTCATTGGCAGGTTTGATACCGCGATCCGGGCTGACCCAGCGCGCACGCTTCTGGTGCTGGTTGAACAGCACCTTGGGAAAGCTGACCAGCGTGGTGAACAGGCTGACCAGCCAGAACACCATCGGGTACCACACGGTCCAGAACAGGGTTTTCCACAGGTCCTTTTCGTAGCGCCGGTCAATCATGATGCTCACCGCAAACTGCACCAGGCATACCATCGCCAGGACCAGGCCGGTAAACGCCGGGGGCACCAGGGATTCCACCGCGATCGCCGGGGGCAGCACGATGAATTTACCCACGACCCAGAAGACCACCGAGAGCAGGAAGGTGAAGGCCCAGCCAGTGGACAGGCAGTATTCGAACAACAGCGGCCACAGGTAGCGATGCCGCCACTGCCAGATGCCCCGGATGTTCTTGAACAGCACTTCGGCGCCGCCCTGGGCCCAGCGCAGACGCTGTTTCCACAGGCCACCGACGGTTTCGGGCATGAGGATCCAGCACAGTGCGCGCGGCTCGTAGAAGATGCTCCAGTGATCGAGTTGCAGCTTCCAACTGACATCGATGTCCTCGGTGATCATGTCGGTGCTCCAGTAGTCGATGCGGTCCAGGGCTTTTTTGCGAAACGCCACCACCACGCCGGACACCGTGAAGATCCGCCCGAACACCCGTTGCGTACGCTTGATCAAGCCGATGATCGAGGAGAACTCGCCGACCTGCACGCGGCCGATCAAGGTCGAGCGCGTGCGGATACGCGGGTTGCCGGTCACCGCGCCCAGGCGCGGGTTGTCGAGCATCGGCGCGACCATATAGGCCGCCGCATTTTTATCGAGCAGCGCGTCGCCGTCGATGCACACCAGGTACTCGCTGCGCGCGGCCACCGCGCCCATGCGCAGGGCCACGGCCTTGCCTTGGTTCTGCGCCAGGTGCAGCACCCGCAGGCGGGGGTGCTCCAGCGCCAGGGCGTCAAGCACCGCGGCGGTGTTGTCCTTGGAGCCGTCGTTGACGGCGATCACTTCGATGTTCGGGTACAACTGGCCCAGCGCCGCATGGATGGTTTCGGCGGCGTTGTCGCCTTCGTTGTAGCAAGGAATGATGATCGAGATCAGCGGGTTGCCGGCCAGGGTCGGCGCCGGTGTGTCTTCTTCCCACGGCCAGTGGCGCTCCCAGTGCAGCCAGAAATACAAGCCGCCGGCGATCCACAGCGCCGACATGAACAGCGGGTAGAAAAATACGAAGTCCATCAGGAACTGCCCGGTGACCAGGAAGATCAGGCCCAGGGGCACACCTAACACCAGTGCCAGTACGAATAACGCCAGGATTCTGTCGAACATGGTCAAGGGTTCCATTGGTTGGAAAGGGCCGGACGCACGGTGTTCAGGTCCGGGGAGTTCTCCAGGAAGTTGTCCGGGTAGTAACCAAAACTCGTGACCCCCTGGCGTTTGAGCACACCCATCCATTCAGCCATCTGCGCCCCGTCGATATCGGGAGCAGCCTTGGTGCGCCAGTCTTTGGCTTGCAGTTCGAACACGGTGCGCTCCAGTGCTCCGGGGCGCGCCTTGACCGTGGCGACCAGTTTTTCCAGCCAGGCGTTGGAGTTCTTCAGCGTCTGGCCTTCCATCAGTGGCATGGCCATGGGCGCGGTCCAGTCGTAGGTCTGGAGGAAATCATCCAGGTTCTGCGCGAACCAGGCTTCGCTGCCGGGGTTGAGCATCGGCTCGGCGAAGATATTGCGTGCGGTCAGTACCTGCGGCCCACCGACGGCGCGGACCTTGGCGGTCAGTTCGTTGGTGAAGTCGATCAGGTAGCGGCTCTTGAAGCGCGTCCAGCGTTGCATCACCGCCGGGTCGGCCCGCAGCGCGGCGATGGTGCCGGGCAGGCCATTGGCGGCATAGGCCTTAAGCGCGGCGGGGCTGGCGTCTTCGAAGTCCGACAGCACCGCGTCGTCGTGGTACAGCACGCCGTCGATGGCATTGTTGCGCGCCAGGTCTTCATAGAGCTCACCAATGATCTTGCGCACCTGCGGGTCGAACGGCGACAGGCGCTGGTATTGATCCGGGTCTGTGCCTACCTTGCCGGTTTCCGGGTCCCAGCGCGTTACGCGGGGCAGCTTGGGATCGAGGGCAAAACTCAACACCGGCATCCACGCATACACGGCGGCATGGGCACGGGTGTGCAACTGCCAGGAGACGCGGTTGAACAGGTCGGCGCGCACCGGCAAGTGACGGTTGGGGAAATACAGCTCGTGCACCAGGCCATCACCCTTGGGGTCGGCGAAGGCTTGCAGGAACACCGTCCCCGCGCCCATGTCCACTACACGCTGCACCAACTGGTCGAGGTTGCGCGCCTGTTGGGCCGGGTCCGGGTCGTAGACGTTGTCCAGGTCCACATGCAGCACCCGCAGCGGCGCAGGGGCCTGTACCGCGACGATGCTGTTGGCGAAATGTTCGCCGTCCGGGTCGGAGGCCACCAGGAAGCGCGGGCTGTTCATCAGCTTGCCGAGGTCGTCGAGGCCATCGTCCAGGGTCAGCGCCATCTGGTAACCCTGCTCGCCAACGACCGCCAGCGAGGTGCCCTTGGCCGCACCATACGGCCATACCCATACCCGTGGTTTCTTGCCGGTCACGGTCTGGATCTTGTTGGAGATCGCCACCACATCCGCCCGCATCCGCGCCTCGAACTGCGCTGGGGTTTCATAGCGGCCCGTGGCCGGGTCATAGCGTAGCGAGGTCGCCGCCGGTTCCAGGTTGCCCTGGGGGTTGGCCAGGATCCCGGTGTGACTGGCATCGGTATGCGCGGCGATTTCCACCAGGCCCGATTGCGACACTTCGCGGATCTGCTGCCAGGTGAGGAACTCGCCCCGTGGGCGTGGTGAGCCGGCGAAGTCCACCGGCTTGTTCATCGGTGTGTCGATCCAATAACCCACCGGCGCCAGCAAGGCCGGCCAGCGATAGGCGCGCAGGATCGGCATCACGCGGGTGTAGAAGCTGGAATAGCCGTCATCGAAACTGAGCATGATGGCTTTGGGCGGCAACGGTGTTCCACCACGGCGGGCAGTCAGGATCTGGTCGACGCTGACCGCCTGGTAGCCGTTCTCGCGCAGCCAGGCCAACTGTTCGATCAAACGCTCGGTGCGCACCGCTACCACCGCCTGGTCGGGGTCGCGATCCTCGACGTCGTGGTAGGCGATGCCCAGGAAATGGTTTTTCGGCCACGGCGCTTCATTGGCCGGGGTCGGCCGCTCGGCGGGTGGAGTGAATGGCGCGGGTTGCTGGGCGCAGGCACTGGCCAGCAATACACCCAGGACCAACAAGCAACGGCTGAGGACGGTCATGGTCAGGCTCTTCTAGAAACGGTAAGTGAGGTCGACGAGCAGGCGCAGATCGCGTTCGCGCTCACCGTCGTAAGGGCGGCTGATCAGGCTCAGGTTGGCGCCGGCTTCCAGGACATCGTTCCAGCGAAAGCGTTGGCCATAGCCCACCAGACCGATGCCACCGGTGGAATAATCCCGCTGGCTATACGTACCCGCACCGACCTGGAACTGCTGACTCCACTGGGTCTCGTAGCGGTGATAGAGCACATGGTTGATGTTGAGGACGGGCAACACGGTGAAATCCGACTTCGGGTTGAAGTACACCGTGTCTTCCTTGCTGTTGCGGCTGGCGCCGACTTCCAGGCCCAGGTCCACTTGCACTTTTGGCGAGCTGTAGAGGCCTTCGCGGCCGCTGAGCAAGGCTTCGACCCGGTCGTTGCCGTCGCTGAAATGGGACGGGCTGAGGGTCAGTTTCCATTCGCGGCTTTCGTTGGCGCGCCAGCGGATAAACCCGCTGCCGCCATTGGCCGTGACCCCGTCATTCAACGCGCGCAACGGCGTGGTGCTCAGCAGGTAGCCGAGGCTGCCGCCGTATTGCCAATTGTCGTTGATGTCGCGGGCAATCGAGATCGCGGCGCCTTGTTTGGAACCATCGCCGTAGGAATGGTTGGAGACCTCGGCTTCGATGGTCATGTCACGGGTACGCCGCTCTACCCCCACGCGCTGCCAACGGTGCTGGCCGGTGCCTTCGCTGAAGTCGGCGGTGGCATAGCCGGCGCCGGCGAACAGGCGCCAGTCTTCGTCGATGGGCGGGGTGTAGATCACACTTTCAATGCCCCAGTCACGGCTGCCGGACACCGCGCCGGCGTCTTGGTTATTGCCGCCGCCGTAGCTTTTCCCGGTGTAGGCCTCGACCCGCAGCTCAGCCATGTCGTGCACATCCCGCAGGCGGCTGAGGCGTTGCACCTGGCGACTGTCCGGGTTGCGGGCCAGCACGTCATCGGTCAGCACATCCATCTGCCGCCACTCTTGCAGGTCCATGGCGGTATAGGCCTGGGACACTTCCAGGCTGATATCTCGTGGCGCCTGGGCCTCGGTTTCCTTGAGGGCACTCTCGGACCGGCGCGGCCAATCCCGGGCCCGGTACATATTGGCTTGGGCCAGTTGAAGGCTGACGTTGCCCGGGGCTTTTCGCACCAGCGCTTCAAGGCCGGCTTCGCTGCCAGGCAGATCATTGCTGTAGGTGCCCGCCTGGGCCGCCAGTTGCTGCGCGTCCATCCAGCTGTCGTTGGGGTTGCCGATGGGCAAGCCCTTGAGTTCTTCACGGGGGTTCTCGCTCTTGGCCAGATTGTCGGCGACTTCACGCGCATCCAGCGCTCTGTCGCTTTCCACCAGGGCATAGAACAGCGCCGTACTGTCTTCGACGCGGTCGGCCGGGTCAGCATCCGGCGCGGCCAGCGCCTGGCGATACAGCGGCTCGGCCTTTTCCGGCTGGCGCTGGTCAAGGTAAGAGGCGGCCACCCAACGCACGGCGTAGGTCGGCAATTGCACGCCTTCGCCTTTAAGGGTTTCGTATTCGCGAATCGCCTCGGCGGTGCGTGCCCGCGCCTTGAGTGCGCCCAGGCGGTCGATGCGCCAGCGCACCACGTCGTCGTGGGCAGTGGGGTCAGGGGTCCAGCGTGTGAGTAGCTTGTCGTAGTCCTGAAGCGCACGGTCTGCGATGACGTAGCGTTCTTGTTCGGAGCGAGTGGCGAACTCGGCCATGCGCACGCGTTCAGCGGCAAGGTCGCCCTCCAGGCGACGCTGGGTTACCGCGTCGAGCAGGCCGGGGCGTTGGGCCGACAGGCGCAAGGCGGGTTCAGGCAGACGGGCCTTTTGCAGGGCGACGATGTACTCGCGGGCGACGTCAGGTTTGTCGCTGGCGCGGATAAAAGCCTGGTCGAACTCAAACAACGCGTCGTAATTCAGCCCCGCGCGAGCCAACGCGTAACCCAGGGCCATGCGTCGGGTGGGGTCGTCGGGTTTGGCGGCCACCAGCGCGCGGATGCGTTGCACGGCCTCACTGGCTTGGCCGCCGTCGGCCTGGGCCAGGGCCAGGCCCAGTTGCAGGTCGATATTGTTCGGTTCACGCAGCAGCGCTTGGCGATACACCGCTTCGGCCGGTGCCCACTGCCGCTGGTTGCGATAAGTGCGGGCGACGGTGGCCAATGCCTGGGTGGTCAGGTTGCGATGTTGCCCCTGAGCCTCGTACACCTGCAGCACTTCGGCGTCCTGGCCGGCCCAACCGGCGATCACCAGGTGGTCGCTGACCTGGCCCGGCGTCTGGCGCTCGGAGGACAATTGACGCAGTTGGGTGAGGGCGGGGCTGAAGTTGCCGTTGCGCGCCTGGATGATCAGGGCGTCATAGGCCGGATCGGCCATGGCGAGGGTGGGCATCAGCAATTGGCTGCACAAGGCGACCCCGATGAGCAGTCGCAACCGGCCTGATGCACTGAGAGGGAGGTTTCGCAACATATCGTGAGCTTCCTTACACACGGAAAGCTTTAACGATAGGTGGTCCTGAGCGATTTGCTTCAGGTTGTCGGCGTCTTATGACCCGGCCTAGCTTTCCTGTCGCAACTATCGCCGAGGTGCGTACGAAAAAGGTCAATTCAGAACAATTGTTCAGAATTGCCATGCCCGGCGTAAATGTGAATGTGGGAGCGGACTTACCTGCGAAAAGGAGGTATCAACCGGCATCTACGCCGGCTGCTTGACTCCCTGCCGCGGGCACTCCCGCTCCCACACTGTTTATTTCAGGCTGGTGTAAAAAATACTTACTGCGCGCCGCTCATCGCACCGACTTTTGCCATCACAAACCCGATGAATTGTTCGACGGTCATTTTCTGGCCGTTGAAGGTCACTTCATTGTTGGCGTAGTGCAGCTTGGACACCACGTCGCTGCCTACCAGGGTGGCGAGCTGAGTGCCAACCGCCATGCCGCTGACCATCTCGGACGCCATCTGGGATTGCTGCTCGATGGCTTGAGGATCGGTCACGCCACCCAACTGCGCCTGCAACGCGGAAACGTCGGCGATCATCGGCTTGGACAAGGTCAGGTTGGCATCCAGCTGCGAGACCATCTGCTTGCCCAGCTCAACCGGTGGCAGCTCCATGGAGGAAGGCTTGGCCAGGTCCAGCACCAGGTTGAATTTGCTTTCGCCGTGGGTGGTTTTCAGGGACAGGTTTTCCAACGCGAGATGGGGCTTGGCGGCCAGTACCTGGTTGACGTTCGCCTCGGCCAGGGCCTGCTCGGCTTCGCTCAGTTGCAGCTCAGGTGTGGGTTGGCCCGCTGCGGCAGCGGCTTGCACCGGCTGCATCTTGTCCTGGTAGAGCTTGGTCAGCGCCAGCATGGCCGGGATGTCGACATTCTTCATGCTCAGGGCCATGGCCGCCGAGCCCACGGGTTTGCCCTGGTAACCGATCTCGTCGATCTTGTAGTCGACACGGCCGGCCAGGTTGTTGTCCTTGGTTTCGCTGGAGTCTTTCTGCTCGAAGCCTTTGACGGTCAGCACGGCTTTCTGCGGGCCGAAGGTGAACTTGCTGTCGGTCAGCTCAACGGTGTTTTGCCCGGTGTAGAAGCCAAAGGTGGATTTTTCCAGGTTGCTGGCGATGGTCAGGCCAGCCAGTTCGGCCTCGAAGGCGTCACCCTTGGCATCGACCGCTGCGATTTTGAGGCTGTTCATGAAGCCGTCGGCCTTGACCTTCTGGCCTTCGGCGGTGCTGTCGAAATTCATGTTGGCGCCGGAGAAGCTCACCGAAGACTTGTCGTCCTTGAATGCCAGGGGCAGCAATTCGATGTTGCCGTTGACCGAGCGGCTGTAGCCGATATTGGCCACGCCTTTAAGCGGCGACACGTCTTTGGCGGCGGCGAACCATTTCTCGGTGGTGGCGTTCTTTTCCAGTTCGTAGTGACTGGTGGCCATGACCGGCAGCCATTTGAGCGTGACCAGGCGCGAGATCGGCAGCGGGCCGTGTTCGATATGGTCGACGAAGAGCAATTCGGGGTTGGGGTTTTCTTCGCCAAACACCGAGCCTTGGCCCTTCAGGCGGTAGTGCGCGGTGCTGCTGAACACGCCACGCTCCAGGGACACCAGCTCCAGGGCCACGGTGCCGTCGACGCCGGCCATGGAGCGCTGCAGTTCCTTGTTGGCGTCCTGCACCGCCGTTTGCAGCACCGGCTCCAACTGTTTACCGGTGTACCAGGCGCCGCCTGCACTGACGACGCCAACGGCGACCACAAAACCCAAAAGAACGACTGCTGGCTTATTCATGAAGTGACCTGATCAAATCCTGTGAGAAGTGGGCTGTCTTCCTTGAACCCCGAGTGAGGTTGGCTCAAGCCCGCCGAAAAGCGGGGGGAAGATTAGCACTGGCGGCCGCGAACGGCCCAGCTTTTCAGAGGGGTAAGGTCGGCACTTGGTTCACGAGTACTCCAACTCGATTTCATCCAACTGGTGGTCAAAACTCTTCAGGCGCGCTGTCCAGGTGTACACCAGCACCTCGAATTCACGGTGAATCACCGCATTGCCGGGGGTGTCGGACTTGGGGTCGCAGAAGTCCAACTGATAGCGCTCCCGGGCCATCTGCGTGGCGACATCGGACAATTCCCGCGCGTTATTCAGCCAGTGCCTACCCTCGTCTACCTGCCGGTCGAGCAGCACACATTGTTTCTTCAGGATTTCGAGGCTTTTTTCCAGAGGCGTGCCGGTGAGGTCCCCCATGACTTCCTGGAAAGTACGCCCGGGCTGCCAGTAGCTGCCCCAGAAATAGCGGTCGAACACGGTTTCGACACGGCGCAGGGCGACCTTGGTGTCCCAGATTGCAACCCGGGTCTTGCCCTGTTCGAGGAGTTTTTTCTTCACTCGTTGGTTCTGGTAGGACGCCCAGGCCACCACGCCGATGGACAAGGTGCCGATGACCAGGCAGGCACTGTCGAGAAACACCATGGCCTTGTCGAGTTGATGGGCGAGCATGACGCCGTAGAAATACGCGGCCGATAACAACACCAGTGCGAAAAGCACGCACCAGAAAGCGGGAGCATAAGGGTTTTTCATTATTGGAATCCCCATGAGCAAACGCGAGCAGTGTCAGGGGAGCGTCACCGCGCTCCACCTGACAAAGCATAGTCATTCGCTCAGGGTTTGCTGGCCTGTGAGGCTTGCGTTCGTCCGCTTTCCCAGCCGCCGCCCAGGGCCAGGAACAGATCGATCTGGCTCATGGCAACCTGGGTGTTCGCCGCCGCCAGTTGCGCGCGCATCGCGGTGTAGGTGCGGGTGGCTTGCAGGTCGGCGAGGAACGATTCGCGGCCGGCCTTGAAGAACCGGTGGGTCTGGTCCGCAGCCTCTTGGGCAGAGTGCTCGGCGTCAGCCAACGCCTCGCGCCGCTGCAAGACGGCGGTGTATTGCGCCAGGCCGGTCTGGGTTTCACGGATGGCGTTGAGCACCACGCCGTCGAAATGCGCCAGGGCGCCCTGGGTCGCGGCTTCGGCCTCGTGGATGCGCGCACGGGCGCCGTTGGTCGGCACCGTCCAGCTGATCATCGGGCCGAAGCCCCAGCGGTTGGTCGCGGGCTGGCCGAGGTTGTCGAGCAGGCCCACGGTGCCCACCGTGGCGCCGATGGCGATGTCCGGGTACAACGCGCCGGTGGCCACGCCGATACGCGCGGTGGCGGCGGCCAGTTGGCGTTCGGCCTGGCGCACGTCGGGGCGACGCTTAAGCAGTGCCGCACCATCGCCCACCGGTAACAATTGAGCGATGTGCGGCAGCTGGGCGCAGGTGCCGGTACCCGCCGGCAGTTGGTCCACGGGCTTGGCCAGCAGCATCGACAGGCGGAACAGCCCGGCCTGGCGCGCCGCTTCGTAGCGCGGCATGTCGGCGCGCAAGGATTTGTACTCGGTTTGCGAACGGGTGACCTGGGTTTCATCGCCACGGCCCGCGTCGCGCAGGCGTTGGGTCAGCTGGGTACTCTGGGCTTGCAGGTCCAGGGACTCGTTGGCAATCGCCAGCTCTTCGTTGGCCGCGCAGACCTGGGTGTAGGAGCGCACCACATCGGCCACCAGGGTGATGCGCGCAATATCCACGGCGGCCTGGGCCGCATCGGCGCTGGCCTGGGCGCTTTCGATGCCACGTTGCAAGGTGCCGAACAGATCGAATTGATACGAGGTGGTAATGCCTACGCTGCCGATGTTATCCACCGGCACTTTGTCTGCCTGCAAAAACGCTTCGCCGGATTCCTGCAGGCGCTGCACCTCGGCCTTGGCGCCGGCACTCCAGCCGCCGGCGGACTCAGCCTGTTGGGTCTGATAACGCGAACGCTGCAGGTTGGCGGCAGCCACGCGCAGGTCGGTGTTGGAGGCCATGGCCTGGCGCACCAACTCATCCAGGCGCGGGTCTTGGTACAGCTTCCACCAGTCCGCCGGCACCGGCGCCGACACCACGTTGTTGCCCTCCCCCAACAGTTGCCCTTGCAGGTCACCACGGTTGATGGCGGCCTTGTCCGGCAGTTGGTAATCCGGGCCGACCACCTGGCACGCCGACAGCAATACACCCAGCCCCGCGGTGGCCAACAGCGCCGCCGGTTTCATGGTTGTTCTCCCTGCTGCGCCTTGGCCGCGGGCTTGTCGCCGATGATCGACACCGTCGCCGTGCGCCCGGCGATCATGCGGAAGTCCGCCGGCACGTCATCGAACGCAATACGCACCGGAATCCGCTGGGCCAGGCGCACCCAGCTGAATGCCGGGTTGACGTTAGGCAGCAGGTTGGAGCCGCTGCTGCGGTCTCGGTCCTCGATCCCGGCAACAATGCTCTGCACGTGGCCGTGCAGGCGCGCGTTATCGCCGATCACGCGGATGTCGACGCCCATGCCGACGTGGATACCGTCGAGCTTGGTCTCTTCGAAGTAGCCGTCGATATGGAACGAGTTACTGTCCACCACCGACAACACCGGGCGGCCGGCGGTGACGAACTCCTGGGTACGCGGCGCGCGGTCGTTGACGTAGCCATCGACCGGGCTGCGGATCACCGAGCGGTCGAGGTTGAGTTGGGCCGAATCCACCGTGACTTGCGCCTCGGCCAGGGCCGATTGGGCACGGGCGACACGGGACTGGCTTTCTTCCAGCTGCTCGCTGGGCACCAGGTTGCCCAGGCCCCGGTTACGCTTGTACTCGCGCTGGGCCTGGGCCAGGGTTTCCTGGCGGTCGGCCACGGCAGCCTGGGCCTGGCGCAGCGCCAGCTTGAAACGGTCCTGGTCGACGGCGAACAGCACCTGGCCTTTGCTGACCAACTGGTTGTCACGCACGTCGACCCGCTGGATCAGCCCGGACACGTCCGGGGCGATCTGCACGATGTCGGCGCGGATGTGGCCGTCACGGGTCCAAGGGGCAAACATGTAGTACATGACCATGCGCCACACGACGACGAC
Organism: Pseudomonas sp. G11; assembly: GCF_029457515.1. Classification (NCBI taxonomy): domain Bacteria; kingdom Pseudomonadati; phylum Pseudomonadota; class Gammaproteobacteria; order Pseudomonadales; family Pseudomonadaceae; genus Pseudomonas; species Pseudomonas sp. G11. The sequence goes on along the minus strand of NZ_CP120377.1, from coordinate 425,724 downwards.
CGCAAAGGTCACGATCAATAACGTCAGGACTACACGGCCGATGGTCAAAAAAGGTTTTTTCATGTCATCAGGTATCGACTGAGTGAGTCCACCGCGCCCAGCAACAGCGCGTAGAGCCCCACATTGAATAATGCCCGGTGCCAGACCAGGCGATAAAAGTGAATGCGCGTCAGCAACCCGTGCACCACCAGGAACAACACGTAGGCAATGCCCATCAGCACCAGCAACGTGGGCAGGAACACCCCGCTGATATCCAGATCACCGATCATAGAGGCGCTCCATCGGGCAACGGCGCTTCCATCTCCGTGCCACCAATAAATTCCACGCCGGGCAACAGCGCCAGGCGCAGGCCAGCCAGTGCATGCAACAGATGCAGGCGGGTGTCGTCTTCGTCTTGCAGGCCTTGCCCGTTGAGGGCTCGACGTGTGCGGTCGAGGGTCATCAGCAGACCGCTGGGCGCGGGCAAGCGTTCACCCGCCTTGAGGCAGGCCTTGAAGTAACCACCCACGCCGTCCACCACCTGGTTGAGCAGCACCCGAGGCACGCCGAGGATGCGCGGCGAATAGGCCAGCAGGTCGAGCAGGTTCAGCGCCACGCGCAGATCACGCAGGGCGATGCCGGTGTCCTGGCCGATGATGGCCAGGCGCGGCAGGTGCTGCATCAGGCGGTCGAGCATTTGCGCGGCCAGGTAACGTTGCTCGTTCAGGGTCGAGGGCTCGGTCATGCCGACGATGTCGTTCCAGCTGAAACGGGTCAGGCGCTTGGCCGCCAGTTCGGCGCCGAAGGGCCGGGAAACCAGGGTCCATACAAAGGCGAACAGCAGGCCCACGGGCCCGGCCAGGTTGACGTTGGCGAAGTTGAGGAAGTCCGCGTCGTAGGCACCCTGGATACTGATGAACGATGAGGTATTCACCAGCGTCAACAGCATGCCCAGGTAAAAACGTGGCTGTACCGTGAGTGTGCCGATGCAGATAAAGGGCACGGCGAACGCCAGCACCAGCATCGGGAAATCGTGCAGGTTGGGCAACACCAGGAACAGGTACAGGCTGGCGAACAGCACCGACATGGCGGTCCAGAAAAAGAACCGGTAGATCTGCGGTGCCGGGTCGTCCATCGAGGCGAAGAAGCTGCAGGCGACGGCGGCCAGGATCACCGCACTGCCGCCGTCGGTCCAGCCCAGCAGTATCCACAGCACCGAGGCGACGATGATCGCGGTCACAGTGGAGAACGCCGAATAGAGCATCAGCCCACGGTCGAGGAATGGCGTCAGCCGGCCCAGGCGCCAGTGGCGGTAGACGGCGCGCCAGGTGTCCTGGCTTTCACACTGGATGGCCGCTTGCAGGCTGCGACAGTCTTGCCACAGGTCGATCCACTCGCCCAGGCGGTACAGGGCGTTGGAAAACAGCAGCGTATGGCGGTCGTCCAGCGCTTCACCGTGGGGTTGCAGGGCGTCGACCTGGTCGCGCAGGGCGCGCCAGCGGTCCAACGGCGCGGACTCGGTGGTACTTAGCAACCATTGTTCCGTCGCCTCCAGCAACGGCGCGAGCGCGGCGAGAAACTCCGGCGCTCGGTGCTCGATGGCGTACAGCGCATCGTCGAGCGCATCCACCACCGGCAGCAGATGAATCATCCGCCCGCGCAGTTCCTTGGTGTTGCGTACCGTCTGCGGGCGCGCGCCTTCATGGGGCAACTGGCCGATCATCAATTCGAGGGTGTTGAAGGTGGCGACCATGCCACCGCGCAAAGTGCTGACTTCTTCCGGCGTTATGTTGCGGGTGAGAAAGCGCTGGCTGTAGACCTGCGCATCGCTGAACCACTTGGCGACCGAGCCATCGAACACCGGCATCAGGCGCCGGGGCCAGAACATCGCGCCGACCACCGCGGCGACCGCGATGCCGAGGAATATTTCCTCGGTGCGCGCTTCAGCCACGTCCCACACCGCGAGCGGGTTATCCACCACCGGCAGGGCGATCAGCGGCAAGGTGTAGCCGGCCAGCATCAGCGCGTAGTTGTTGGCAGTACGCAGGTGCATGGAGAGAAACAACAAGGTGCCCGTCCACAAGGCAATCACCACCACCAGCAGGTAGGGTGACTGTACGAACATCGGCACGAACACCACCGCCGCCGCCGCGCCCATGAAGGTACCAATGGCACGGTAAAGCGCCTTGGAACTGGTGGGGCCGACAAACGGGCTGGAGACGATATACACCGTGGCCATTGCCCAATAGGGACGCGGCATTTGCATGAGCATGGCGATGTACAGCGCGATCATCGACGCCGCGAAAGTGCGTACGCCGTAGAACCAGTCCTTCGCCGGCGGCAGGCCGGTGAAAAAACCGCTCAAGATGTCACACCGGCAGGGTGTTGATGGGCCGCTTCAAAAGCACGCAGTACACGCAACGCAGCCTCCATGTCCGCAGGGGCAATCTCGGCCAGCACTTCGCGCCGCAGGCGCACCAGTTGCACCTCCACCGCCTGCACCAGCTCGCGACCGCGCTCGGTCAGGCTCAGGGCCTTGGCACGGCGATCGTGGACGTCTTCGGTGCGGCACACATAGCCGCTGCTGCACAACTGATCGAGCAGGCGCACCAGCGACGGGCTTTCCATCCCTGACGCCTGGGCGACTTTCACTTGGTGCACACCATCGCCCAGGCGACCGATCATCAGCAACGGCACGGCGCAGGCTTCTGAAATACCGTAGCTCACCAGCGTGTTCTGGCAGATTTTGCGCCAGTTACGGGCGCCCACCACCATGCTGCTGCTGAGGTTCATCTGGAGTTGTTCGAGGGATTGAGGCACTGGATAGTTCGCATACTGTTAGTTTGCTAACTATCAATATGGCGGAGAGATCAAATTGCGTCAAGTTTTGAAACAATTTAGCGGATAGGTGGTGGGAGGGTCGGATGTTCAGCAATCGCATAAGCCATGTGGGAGGGGGATTGCCCCCCTCCCACATTTGGATCGGTGTCGGCTTCAGACAACTTTCAAAAGATTTTTTTACCCCCCTCGCCCACTCCGCAACATCAGATTCAACTCATCCACCACTTCCGCCCAATCCGCGTCCTCGCAGATTTCATCGCGCAAAAACGCTCTCTGGCTGTCCGTCCAAAAAAACGCATCCGCCAGATGCAGCTCCGGCTTAAGCGGTGAATGAGCCGCCACAAACTGTTCGATACTGACCCGGTCATCGGCCAGCCCAAGCTGTTTGAACAGTGACGGCAAGCTGTGCACAGGCGATTCCATGGCGGGCTCCTAAGAAGACAATTCCCCAGAGTCTAGTTCAGGCGCCAGCCAGGCCAACAACCGTTCGACGCTCTGTTGTGTCGACAGCACGCCGGTGTCCAGTACCAGCGAAGCGTGGGGCGGTGGCTCGTAGGGCGAACCAATGCCGGTAAACCCCGGTAGCTCACCCCTGCGGGCGCGGGCGTAATGACCTTTGGGGTCGCGCCGCTCACAAACCGCCAGCGAGGCACTGCACCACACTTCCCGATAATCGGCCCCCAGGCGTTGGGCGAAGACCGCGCGCAATTGCACCAGGGGCGCAATCATCGCCAGGATCACGATTTGCCCGTTGTCCACCAGCAGCGCCGCCAGTTCGCTGGCGCGGCGGATGTTTTCCAGACGGTCGCCGTCGGCAAAGCCCAGGTCTTTGTTGAGCCCGACGCGCAAGGCGTCGCCGTCGAGCACGATGCTCTGGCGGCCTTGTTCGAAGAACGCGGCCTGGAGGCCCTGGGCCAGGGTCGACTTGCCCGAGGCGGGCAGGCCGGTGAGCAGGATCGCCACACCCCGATGGCCATTGCGCGCCTCGCGTTGACGGCGGGTGATGCTCGCCGTGGGCGCTACCAGGTTATTGGGCGACGGCACGCGGCACCGGTGCGCTGATGTTGCCGGCGGCCCAGGCCGATTCACGGCTGGCCAGGGCGGTGGCGATGCTTTGCACGCGGTCGGAGTCCAGTTGCTCCGGCAGCGAGTCGAGACCGGCGCTGGCGAAGATCTGGCCGTAGGCGTTGCGCAGGTCGGCGTAAGCCAGGTCGCGGCGCAGGTCGGCTTGCAAGGTACTGAGCTCGCCCTGGATCAGGTCGAGTTCGCCCAGGCCAGCCGCTTCGTGTCGATTGCGCAGCTGGGTGAGGATTTGCCCGTCAATATTGGCCAGTTGCTCGCTGATCTTGAACTGGCGCACGGCGTCCTGGAAGTTGGCGTTGGCCACATAGATCTGCGCCAGCACCGCGATAGACATGGCCTGGCGCCTTGCGGTGGCGACTTCTTCACCGGCCTTGGCCACGTCGATGGCGGCGGGCGCGGACATCACGTTAAACAGGTTCCAGGTGATTTTGGCGCCGTAGTCGGCCCAGCGATTGTCCACCAGGAACGAGTTGCTGTCGTAGTGGCCACCGGCGGAGAACTCCAGGCCCGGCAGCAGGCGCAACATGGCCTTGCGGGTTTCGGCGGCGCTGATGCGGCTCTGGTAATCCTGCTCGCGCAATTCCGGCCGATTGGCCAGGGCTTCCTGTTCCAGGCTGGCCAGGTTGACCTTGAGCTGGGGCACGGTGTAGTCGTCCGGCGTGGCCAGCCTCAACTCAGTCCCCATGGGCAAGTTGATCAGGGTCGCCAGCTCGGTCTTGGCCAGGGACAAGGCACGGCGCTGTTCCTGTAATTGGCGTGTGGCTTCGATCAGCGAGCGTTGGTAGCCAAGGGCCTGGACCGGGTCGCCGATGCGCTGCTCGCTCATGCTTTGGCTATCGACCTGGGCTTTGTCGACCCGCGCCATCAGGCTATCGATCTGGGTCAGCAAGCGCTCGGCCGCCACGGCTCGCCAGTAGGCCGAGCGCACGTCCTGGACGATGGTGTTGATGACCTTGCGCCGACGTTCCTGGATGATCAGGCGCTGGTCACCCTGCTGCTTGGCGCTGATGTAGCTGACACCAAAGTCGAGTACGTTCCACACCATGGTCAGGTCCGCCACGCGACGATCGCGGTCCTGGGAGGTCGACGGCTCCAGGGACTGGGTACCGGTGAGCACGCTCTGGCTGCTGGAAGCGTTGGTGTTATTGCGTCCGGCATAGCCTGCGGACAAGGCCATGCGCGGCAGCATGTCGAAGCTGGAGAGATCCGATTGGCGTTTGGCCAGGGCCTCTTCCATCACCTTCAAACGACCTTCGAGGTTGTATTTGACGGCGCGAGCCATGGCCTGGTGCAGCGTCAACGCGCCGCTCAACGGCTCCTGATCCTTGTACATGCCGTGCAGGTCGTTGCGGGCTCGCTGCTCGCTGACCCTGCGCTCAATCGGTTCGCTGGTGACTGCACAACCGCTGATCGCCAGCGCCAGCACACTGGCACCGAACAACTTATGACGTGTCTTCATCCTTGTAATGCCCCTGTTACTACGCCTGGAGTTAAGTGTGTTCAAGCCTGCATTTCGCTGATGCCGACTTGTTGCAGTGCGTGCGCCAGGTCCATCACTTGGCGCTGTTCTGTGTCTTTGAGCTGCTGCAATTGCTGGCCGAGGCTCGGCGCGCCAAACATGCCGCGCGCCCCCTGGACCGGATCGCCCGGGCCTTTGATCGATGGGTTGTCGGACGCCTTGAGGGGGCTATCGTCACCGTGGGTTTCGCGATTGAACAGGCTCGACAAGGTGCTTGAACCAAACACCCCGCCATCGCCGCCGCCCAAGCCCAAAAAGCCGCTGGCGCTGCTGTCACCGGCCCTATCGGTGCCGAATACCTGGGCGATATAGCTGGGAGCCAAGGCACCGTTGCGCAGAAAGATGCTGCCCACCGGCGGCAAGCCCGCCCCCAACTCACGTTGCTCGAACAACGGCGGGAAGCCGACGGGTAAACCGAGGACGCCCGTCGGCCGGCCAAACACGATCGGTTGCAAGGGTGGGTTCGGTGCGCCTTGAGGCGGTGCCGGATCGGTGACGCGGAACAATGGGTCGCCGGTCAGCGCTACCGTGTTGATCGCATAGTTGTTGGAGTTGGCATAGCCGCTGCCCGCGTTGCCCGACAGGTCATTCACCAAGCGGTTATCGAGGGTGATGAAATTGCTCGGGTCATTGAGGTTGGCCGTTGGCGTCAAGGTCGCAGTCCAGGTCTTGCCACCGTCACCGGTAACCAGGTTGGACAAGCTGCCGTTGGCCACGCTCAGGGCATCCAGATTAAAGCCGCTGACTTTCTCGCTGAAGGTGAACGTCACGGTAGTCGTCTGGCCGACGGTCAAGTTCGGGTTGGCGATACTGATGGTCGCGGTAGGGCGCTCGCCATCGATCGCGTAGTTATTCGAGATCGCGATGCCGGTGCCAACGTTACCCGCCGTGTCGTTAACCTGGCCGGCATCCAGCACGATCAGGTTGGTCGCATCGGTGATGGCGGCGGTCGGCGTCAGGGTCGCGGTCCAGGTTTTGCCGCCATCATTGCTCGCCAGGTTGGACAGCACGGCATTGGCGACACTCAGGTCCGAAAGATCAAACCCGGTGACGGCCTCGCTGAAGGTGATGGTCACCAGCGAAGTGGCACCGATGTTCAGGCTGTCGTTGGTAACGACTATGGTTGCCGTCGGCCGCTGGGTATCGATGGCGTAGTTGTTGGAATCGGTGCTGCCGCTGCCGGTATTGCCCGAGCCGTTCTGAACGCCGCTGTTGTCGAGGGTAATCAGGTTGGTGGCGTCGGTGACGTTGCTGGTCGGCGTGAAAGTCGCCGTCCAGGTAACACCGCCGTCGCTGCTGCTCACAGTCGTCAAGGTGCCGTTGGCAATCGTCAGGTCGGCGTTGGTGAAGCCACTGACCGCTTCGCTGAACGTGATGGTGACCAATGAGGTCTCGCCGATATTTAACGCATTGTCCGCCACCACGATGGTCGCGGTTGGGCGTACGGTGTCGACGGTGAAATTGACCGAGTTGGTGGTGCCTGTGCCGACGTTACCTGCCAGGTCGGCGATGCCCGTGTTGTTCAGGGTGATCAGGTTGGTGGTGTCCTTGATACCAGCGGTCGGAGTAAAGGTGGCAGTCCAGGTCACCCCGCCATCGGCACTGCTCACCGCCGTGAGGGTGCCATTGGGCACGTTCAGGTCACTGTTGGTGAAACCGGTGACCGCCTCGCTGAACGTGATGGTCACCAGCGACGTTTCACCGGCGACCAACGCCGTATCAGCGAGCACGATGGTCGCGGTCGGCCGCTGGCTGTCGACGGCGTAGTTGTTCGAGTCGGTGGTACCGCTGCCGGCATTGCCCGCCAAATCGGTGACACCGGTGTTATCCAGGGTGATGACGTTGTTTGCATGAGTCACCCCGTTCACGGGGGTCAGCGTCGCGGTCCAGGTGATGCCACCATCGTTGCTGCTCACCGCGCTCAATGTGCCGTTGGCAATCGTCAGGTCGGCATTGGTAAAGCCGGTGACCGCCTCGCTGAAGGTGATGGTCACCAGTGAGGTCTGGCCGATGCCGAGGGCTGAATCGGTAACCACAAGGGTGGCGGTTGGGCGCTGGGTATCGATGGCGTAGTTGTTCGAATCGGTAGTGCCCGTACCGACGTTACCGGCCAGGTCGTTGACGCCCGTGTTGTTCAGCGTGATGAGGTTGGTGGCGTCGGTGACGTTGCTGGTCGGCGTGAAAGTCGCCGTCCAGGTGATACCGCCGTCGTTGCTGCTCACCGCGCTCAACGTACCGTTGGCGACGCTCAGGTCGGCGTTGGTGAAGCCGCTGACCGCTTCGCTGAACGTGATGGTGACCAGGGACGTGCCGCCGATGTTCAGCGCCGGGTCGGCAACGACGATGGTCGCGGTCGGCTGCGCGGTATCGATGGTGTAGTTGTTGGAGTCGGTCGTACCGCTGCCGGCGTTGCCCGCCAGGTCGGCGATGCCGGTGTTGTTCAAGGTGATGAGGTTGGTGGCGTCGGCGATGCTGGCACTCGGGGTGAACGTGCCTGTCCAGGTGATACCGCCATCGTTGCTGGTCACCGCGCTCAATGTGCCGTTGGCGACGCTCAGGTCGGCATTGGTGAAGCCGCTGACCGCTTCGCTGAAGGTGATGGTGACCAGTGACGTGCCGCCGATGTTCAGCACCGGGTCGGCGACGACGATGGTCGCAGTGGGCCGCACGGTATCGATGGCGTAGTTGTTCGAGTCGGTGGTACCCGTGCCGGCATTGCCCGCCAGGTCGGCGATGCCGGTGTTATCCAGGGTGATGAGGTTGGTGGTGTCGGTGATACTGGCGCTCGGGGTGAACGTGCCTGTCCAGGTGATACCGCCATCGTTGCTGCTCACCGCGCTCAATGTGCCGTTGGCAATCGTCAGGTCGGCATTGGTGAAGCCACTGACCGCTTCGCTGAAGGTGATGGTGACCAGGGAAGTGCCGCCGATGTTCAGCGCCGGGTCGGCGACGACAATGGTCGCGGTGGGCCGTACGGTATCGATGGCGTAGTTGTTGGAATCGGTCGTACCGCTGCCGGCATTGCCCGCCATGTCGGCGATGCCGGTGTTATCCAGGGTGATGAGGTTGGTGGCGTCGGTGAGGCTGGCGCTCGGGGTGAACGTGCCTGTCCAGGTGATACCGCCATCGTTGCTGGTCACCGCGCTCAACGTACCGTTGGCGACGCTCAGGTCGGCGTTGGTAAAGCCGGTGACTGCTTCGCTGAACGTGAATGTCACCAGCGACGTTTCGCCGATTTTCAGCGCCGGGTCGGCGACGACGATGGTCGCGGTGGGCCGCGCGGTATCGATGGTGTAGTTGTTGGAGTCGGTCGTACCGCTGCCGGCGTTGCCTGCCAGGTCGGCGATGCCGGTGTTGTTCAAGGTGATGAGGTTGGTGGCGTCGGTGATGCTGGCGCTCGGGGTGAATGTGCCTGTCCAGGTGATACCGCCATCGTTGCTGGTCACCGCGCTCAACGTACCGTTGGCGACGCTCAGGTCGGCGTTGGTAAAGCCGGTGACTGCTTCGCTGAACGTGAATGTCACCAGCGACGTGCCGCCGATGCTCAGCACAGGGTCGGCGACGACGATGGTCGCGGTGGGCCGCACGGTATCGATGGCGTAGTTGTTAGAGTCGGTCGTACCGCTGCCGGCATTACCCGCCAGGTCGGCGATGCCGGTGTTATCCAGGGTGATGAGGTTGGTGGTGTCGGTGAGGCTGGCGCTCGGGGTGAACGTGCCTGTCCAGGTGATACCGCCATCGTTGCTATTCACCGCGCTCAATGTGCCGTTGGCAATCGTCAGGTCGGCATTGGTGAAGCCGCTGACCGCTTCGCTGAAGGTGAATGTCACCAGCGACGTGTCGCCGATTTTCAGCGCCGAGTCGGCAACGACGATGGTCGCGGTCGGCCGCGCGGTATCGATGGCGTAGTTGTTGGAATCGGTCGTACCGCTGCCGGCATTGCCCGCCAGGTCGGCGATCCCGGTGTTGTTCAAAGTGATGAGGTTGGTGGCGTCGGTGAGGCTGGCGCTCGGGGTGAATGTGCCTGTCCAGGTGATACCGCCATCGTTGCTGGTCACCGCGCTCAACGTACCGTTGGCGACGCTCAGGTCGGCGTTGGTAAAGCCGGTGACCGCTTCGCTGAACGTGAATGTCACCAGCGACGTGTCGCCGATTTTCAGCGCAGGGTTGGCAACGACGATGGTCGCAGTCGGCCGCGCGGTATCGATGGTGTAGTTGTTGGAGTCGGTCGTACCGCTGCCGGCGTTGCCCGCCAGGTCGGCGATGCCGGCGTTGTTCAAGGTGATGAGGTTGGTGGCGTCGGTGAGGCTGGCGCTCGGGGTGAACGTGCCTGTCCAGGTGATACCGCCATCGTTGCTGGTCACCGATGTCAGGGTACCGTTGGCAATCGTCAGGTCGGCATTGGTGAAGCCGGTGACCGCTTCGCTGAACGTGATGGTGACCAGGGAAGTACCGCCGATGTTCAGCGCAGGGTTGGCTATTACCACGCTTGCGGTCGGGCGCACGGTGTCGATGGTGTAGTTATTGGACGTGGTAGTACCGGTGCCCACGTTGGTCGAGGTGTCGGTGTAGAGCGTGTTGTCCAGGGTAATGACGTTGGTGCCGCTGGTGACGCCAGCCGTCGGCGTGAAGGTGGCGGTCCAGTGGATGTTATCGCTGGTGGTCAGGCTGCTCAGGGTGCCGTTGGAGGCCGTCATGTCGGCCAGGCTGAATCCGGTCACCGCTTCGCTGAAGGTGATGTTCACCACGGAGGAGCCACCGAGGTTCAGCCCGGGGCTGGCCACGGCGACTGTCGCCGTCGGCCGTACCGTATCGACGGCGTAGTTATTGGAGGTGGAGGTACCGCTGCCCGCCAGACCATTCGACACGCCGGTGACACCGGTATTGTCCAGCACGATATGGTTGCTCGCGCTGGTCACGCTCGCATCTGGGGTGAACGTCGCCGTCCAGGTGAGGCCGCCATCATTGGAGATGACGCTGCTCAAGGTGCCGTTGGAGACCGTCAGGTCGGCGTTGGTGAAACCGGTGACGGCCAGGTTGAAGGTAATGGTCACCTGCGAAGTGCTGCCAATGTGCTGGGCAGCGTTTGCCACTACGATGGTCGCGGACGGCGTCGGTGCGTAGGCGGTGTTCACTGTACCGCCGTCGTTGAAGATATTGTTCACGGCAGCCACGGAGGCACCCGTGCTGCCTCCACCCAACGCCGGGCCACCGGAACCGCTGCCACCGACGTTGCCGCTCATGGCCGCAAAGTTGGCGGCCGTCATCAACAGCGTGCCTTTGTTCCAGATCGCACCAACGCCTTTGCCCGCCGCGCCGCCCGAGTCTGCTGAACCCCCCAGGCCACCGCCACCACCGCCACCTCCGCCGGCCGCGATGTTATTGGAGATCACCGAAGTGCCGACGACCGTCAGGGTGCCGGAGCTGGCGTTGTAGATACCGCCACTGGCCGAAGCCCCTGCCCGGCCAGGCTTGTCCCACCCGGAACCGCCACCGCCGCCGCCAATGGAAATAGTGCCGTTGTTTGCGGTGCCGCCGGCACCGCCATTGCTGTAGTTGGCGGCCCCCACGCCACCCGCGCCGCCGCTGCTGCTGCCACCACGGCCGCCCATATAGTTCGGGTTGTAGCCGCCACCATTGCCACCGGTGTTGGCGCTACCGGACGTCCCACCATAAACGCCGGTACCGAAGCCCGAAGTGCCGCCATGGCCGCCGGCCTGGCCGCCAAGAGCACCGCCGCCGCCGCCGCCACCACCCACCGCGCCGCCAACATAGGGCGCGGTGACCCCACCGCCCCCGCCACCGCCCGAGGCCGCGTTGCTGGTCACCCTGACATTGTTCAAGGTCAGGTTGCCGAGGTTGACAATACCGCCGCCCATTGCCGCTGTGCCGTCGACACCCGCCGCTGCGCCATTACCCGCCGCCAGGCCTTGGGTGATGACCAAGCCATCCAGCGTCGCCGTCACACCGCTCCCCACCCTCAGCACCTGAGTCTTGTACTGCCCGCTGAGGGTCACATCCGCCACACCGTCTTGGTTCAGATCACCGGCGATGGTGACGTTTTTGCTGATGACCAATTGCGAGTTGAGGTTAACCGTCATGGTGGTACTGAACGTGACGGTATCGCCGGACACCGAATCGCTCAGAGCCTGGCGCAATGAGCCGACGCCACTGTCACCGTTGTTGACCACCGTGATCGTGGCCAACCCGTACTGGTACGCCGACATCGCCTGGTACGACAACGCGGTATGGCTCTCGATGGAGCCGGTGGCAATTTCCAACGTCCAATCGCCACCCTCGCCGGTGCGGTTGCTGGACGCGGCAATATCACGGCCGGTCAATTGCGCCAGGGAGTCGACGAAGTTGAGCCCTTTGCTGTCCCCTGCCGTGTTGCACGCGTAGATCAGAATGTCGCCGCCCACATTCATGTCCTGGCCGATCTGCGCCAGCACTTCGCTGCGGGCCGCGATGTTGTCGGCCGACAAATAGGTGCTGCCCAGCCACAAATCGCCGGTGTTGCCGTGGGCGAGGATCTGCACCGAGCTCACGCCCTGGTGGCTGCCCAGATAATCGGCAATCTGCTGCAGACCGTCTTTGCTGGCGTCCAGCTGCACCACCTCGGTGCCGGGGGCGACGCCCTTGAGCAAGTCGGCGGAGTCTTTGACCCGGGCGTCGACGAACACTACGGTCTGCCCCGGTACGGCAACCGGCGCGGGTGTGGCCGGCGCGTCGGTTTGCCCATGGGTGTCTTTGCTGGCGGTGGCATGCTCGGTCGTCGGCGCCTTGGCGGCCGCGTCGGCAGTGGCATGGCTGTCCGCCTGGGCGGCATCGGCCACAGTGGCGGCCACCGCGCCGTCAAACAACATGCGCGGTTCCAGGAACATGATCATCGGCGTCGCCAGGGGGTTGGCGCCTGTTGTTGTCTGCCGTGCCTTACCTTTGCTCCACCACATGCTGCTCACCCGTTTGTCGAATGCTGATACCCGCAATGAAAAAAACCGCGATCAGCCGATCGCGGCATCGGCTTTGGTGCGAATTACATTGGCGGCGCTCAGGCTGCCATCCCGCCAGAAATCCATATGCGCAAACTGCTCGAAGAGGTCCGGCGGCAGGATCGTACGCCGAGGCTGCAAAGCGACCTTGGGCTTGACCCGATGCAACCCGCTGACGCCCAGAGCCTCGTCGAAGTCCGGCGCGTCATAGCTGAGGTTGTCGAAGTCATGCTCGAACCACGGCTGCTCGATAAATTCGTAGACCAGCCGCATCACGCGCTCGGGCGCCTGGGATAGCAGGTCGTAGTCGACGATCAACATGGACCCGGCGTTTTCACCGTAGTACGCCTCTTTGAGGGCCGACCAGGCATAGCCCACGAGGCGATTGCGCTGGCCCAGGGTTTCGACACGGCTGTATACGGTGTTGCGCTCGATGTCGTCGTTGAACAGCTTGGTGTTCTCGAACGGATTGGCGCGATAGAGGCGTTCCAGGCTGTCCATGATCCACGCCACGTTGCGCACACAGGCAATGACCTTGGCCTGGGGAAACAGGTCATGCAGGGCGGGCATGCGCGCGCACCACTGGCGGTTGGTGTCGAACACCACCGGGGTGGAGGGTTTGTCGCCGTAATAAGCATCGAACAAGCCGCGCAACAGGCGGCGGCGGGTGTCCGGATCAATGACCGAGCCAAACTCGCTGCCGGCGCTGCACTGCGCCAGCACACCATTGAACAACGACCCTATGGGACTGCTCATGCCGGCGCGAAAGCGTGGGTTCTGCAACAGGATTGCAGAGAGCAAGGTCGAGCCGGAACGCGGCAGACCGGAGATAAAGTGATACTGCAATCCTTTCACCACTTTGTAGGACAAATCCATTTATGGTGGAAGCGTAGTAGAGGATTGCAGGGTCAACTAGTGTTCATTTGCCACTATTTCGGCATTTTCTCAATGCCAATTCGCGATTAGCGACAGCCCTCCGGCTGCGAAGGCTCTGGCCCGCGGCAAAGCACGAACAGGCGTGCCCTGGCTCCACCGCCATCCTGGCGCAAAAGTTCGCGCCAATCGGTGGGAATCGGCGCGAAATCGTCCGGCAAATCAGTGCTGCTGATCAGCCAGACGCGGCGCGTATCCGCCGGTAAAGCCGACAGACTATCGAGGTAGATACGCCCGCCGTCCTGGTCCACCAGCGTACCGAAGCCATACGCGTTAGGCCGGGTCGACGTGCCATCCGGTTTGGGCGGGGTATAGAGCTGCAATTGGGCGTCAGTCTGGTCGTAATACACGTAGCTCAAGTACCACAGCATGTCGCTAAGGACGATGCGGTCGCCTTCCTGATAGTTACGGTTGACGAACTCCACCGGCACGTTGAAATTATCGCGGTCGTCCACGGTTGCATTGCTCTTCAGCCCCAGCAGTTCCACGCTGATAAACAGCACCAGGAACGCGGCGCCCCAGCGTGACAGGCGTTTGGGCAGGCGGTCGATGGCCAGGGCCACCATGATCGGCAAGCCAAGGGCATACGCCGTGAGGTAGCGCTCGATGAACACCGGGGAAATAAACGATACCGCATACACCAGCAACAGCGGCAGCAGGAAGAATAGCGCCAGCAGGCAGGCCGGCCGATGGGCTTCGCGATCACGCCAGGCGGTCACCCCCACGACGGCGATCAGTAGCAGCGGGAACGACCAGAACAATGGTGCCCAGAAACCGATGCCCTCGTCCTGGAGCATGAACTGCCAGATCATCGACGGGACGGAGATCAGCGTGACCGGGTCTTCCCAGCCGATATCCCCCCCGGTCTTGAGCTGTTCGACGTGCTGCACCAGGTCCACCAGGTTGGGCAACCAGGGCAAGTACAGCACCACAATCAGGACATTGGCGCACCACCACGCTGGGCGCAGGAGCAACCGTCGGCCAGGTGCCTGGGACGAGTACAACAACCCCAGGTAGGCCCAATGCACCATTACACACAAGGCCATGAAGTAATGGGTATAGAAACCGGCCGCCATCAGCAGCACATAGGCCGCCAGGTAGCGCGTGCGCTCGGGGCGGCGTACCCAATACACCAGCGCCAGCGTCGCAGCCAGCAGCCACACGGCCAGCAGCGAGTACATACGCACTTCCTGGCTGTATCGCACGGCAGTGGGGTACAGCGCCAGCAGCACACCCGCCAGCACGGCGGCACGATAGGTGGACAGTAGCCGCGTCAGCCAGATACCCAGGCCCACCGCGACCACGCCGGGAATCGCGCTCATGCCGCGAATCGACCAGATGCCGTCGCCAAACAGGCCGATCCAGCCGCGCAGCATGAAAAAATACAACGGGGGGTGCACATCATGGGCCGCGTGGAACCACAGGTCGTCTACCGCGTATTCGCTGAGCAGCAGGCTCGAACCTTCGTCACCCCAGATCGCCGCTGCTGTCAGGCCATAAAAACGTACGGCCATGGCCAGCGCCAGAATCGGCACCCACCATAGCCGGCTGAGCCAACCGGCACCCGCCCAGGCAGCCGAGAGGCGACTGACTGCGGGAAAAACCCCAACTTTGTCGTCTTGTTCTACCACGGACCGTCGCACCTCAATTCCTCTGAAACTGCCTCTTTTCAAGGCAAACCCTGCGCATGCGCAAACAAGCGCCACTCTAGGACAAAAGCCTCGGTTTCGCTTGCTGTTTTGCACCCGCCAGGCGTTGTGTTACCGGCTGGGGGTCACCTGACCATCCTGCCTGCCCACACTCTTCGGGATGTTGCGCAAAGGCCCGGCGCACATGGGGTTTCAACGGTTTATGCGGCTTACCGCTACGCGGCTGGCGTCCTCCTGACGCTTGTCAGAACCCACTTTCCCGTACCCCCAGCGCTGCCGCCCGTCGCCAGGCCACGCCCAGTACCGACTCACTGCGCCCTTGCAGCATCACCACTCCGCGCAGCGGTTGATGGGGGGTAGGGATCGTTTCAACGCTTTTCAGTCGCGCACCGTATTGAGCCTGTACCGGCTCCGGTCGCTGATTTTCGTCGCGGCGCACGGCAATTGGCCCATGGTGATCGGAGGTCAGTGCCTCCTGGTCCAGATAGGCCACGCCGTTGGCGTCGATGTCGGTCAATACCACCGGGATGGCCACGTGCATCGGGTCATCGGCGATAAACCGTCCAGTGGAACCCGGCGCCACCCGCCACAGTTCGGCCTCGGCCAGGTAACCGCGCAGGCGTGCGCCCTCTTCCACCACTTGGGCCAGTGAGTCCTTGGGCGACAGCCAACGGCCCACGCTCAATTGCGGCAGCACATCGCGCACCCTGCCAGCATGGGGCGCGCGCAACAGCAGGCGTTCGCGCTGGGCGGCCAGCCCACGGTATTCGGCCAGGGCCTGGGACAGACGCTGATCGTTGATCCCGGCATCCGCAGCCGTTTCACTGCGCCCGGCCTGGCGGCGCATCTGCAGCTGCAAAATCTCCACTTCACGGCGCACGATGCTTTGCCGCGCGTCCAAATCCGGTGACTCCAGTTCGTACAAGACCTGGCCCTGGGTGACGGTTTGCCCATCCGCCACCCGCAACTGCTTGACCCGCGCGGCCACCGGCGCGTGCAACGCGCTGGCGCGCCCGGCTTCGAGCATGGCCGGCAGCTCGACGGCGCTGCGCCACGGCACCACCAGCGCCAGCCCGATCAACACCAACCCCAGGCTGCTCAACAGCACACGCGGCGCATGGGCCTGGCTGCGACGACTCCACCATTCGCGCCATTCCTTGAAGATCGGCAGGAAGATGAACCAGACCAACTCCACCAGCATCAGGAAGATCCCGAGCAGTTTGAAGAACAGGTGATACACCGCCAGGGCAATCCCCAGAAACAGCGCCGCCCGCCACAGCCATGCCAGGTAGCCCCACGCCAACAAGCGTCGTTGCATCGTCGGCGACCACGGCTCCGGCGCCGGCTCGCCATACCCGAACAACAGTTCACGCAGGCGCCAACGGCACAGGGCAAAGGCGCGGCCTTGCAGGTTATCCACCCCCCATAAATCGCTGATCAAGAAGTAGCCATCAAAACGCATGAACGGGTTGAGGTTGATCGCCAATGTCGTCAGCCACGTGGCACTGGCCAACATGAACGCCGCGGTGCGCGCCGGGCCATCCGGCAGCAGCGCCCAGGCAAGCAAGGCGATACAAGCCAGCAGCAACTCGGCCATCACCCCGCCGGCACCGATCATCAACCGCGCACGGCGATCATTGACCCGCCAGGCGTCGCTCACATCGGTGTAGAACATCGGCAACAGCACCATGAACGCCACACCCATGCTCTGAACCCGACAGCCAGCGCGTTTGGCCATATAGGCATGGCCGAACTCATGGCACAACTTGGCGAAGCACAACACCACCCCAAACGCCAAGGCGCCGCCGAGGCTGAACAAGTGCGGGAACGTCGCCAGAAAGCGCTGCCAGTCGCGCGCGACCAAAAACACGCCCAGGCCCAGAACTGCCGGCAGGCCGTACCGCAGCAAGCCCGGACCGAAGCGCGCCAGCCAGGGCCATGTCCGGTTGAGAAAAGCGTCCGGACGCCACAGCGGAATGCGGAAAAACAGGTACTGATGCAGCAACACCTGCCACAGGCTCTGCTTTTGTGCGGCCGCTTTATAGAGGTAACTGGCGCGCTGCTGCGGATCAAGGCCGGTGATCAGGTCATGGGCGCGCAAAAAGCTCAGCAGCTCCTCCACTTCGCTGATGCCCAGGGGCAAACCCGGTTCACGGTTGGCGGCTTGCAGGACTTTCTCTGGATCGCCCAGGGACCAGTGCCGCAGCAAACGAATGGCGGTGGCGCCGAGTTTGAAATAGCGCCCGCGCACCGGGTCGGCCAGGGTCCAGCGTGGCGAACCGTCCAGCGCCGCGCCGGCACTGGACAGTTGCAGGTCTTCGCGCAGTGTGGGCAGGTTCATCAGAGGCCGACGCTCTGGCGCAGGCCCGCCAACGGCCGACGCAGCAGGTACAGGGCCAGCGGCGCGCGGCCGCCATACAGCTTCGCCGTACCGCGCAGGCCGATACGCGGTGGCGCGCCATCGAATTGTGCATCGAGGCGATAGGCCAATTGCCCGCCCGGCGTGGGCTGCGCTTCATAGGCGGCACGTTGCAGGGTGGCGAGATGGCGTTGCAGTGGGTCACTGTCGAGGAACAGCGCTACCTGGGCATTGGGCGCCAAGGCAATGGCATCGCCCACCGCCAGCTCAATGCGCAATTCCGCCTGGGCAGGGTTGGCAATCTGCAACAAGCGCTCGCCGGTCTGCACCGGTTTGCCGGTCCAGCGGTCAGCATCAGCGAATACAGCGATACCGTCGCGCTCGGCACGCACTTCGCTGCGTTTGAGCAGTTCACGCGCATAGTCGCGTTCGGCGCGTTTTTGCTCGACGCGGGCCGCCAGCAGGTCGATCTTCGAACTGGATTCGGCATCGGCAAAGGCGCGCTGGGAATTGGCCTTGAGCTCCGCTTCAGCGACACCCAGAGCACGCGCCGCCACATCGGCCTGCGCCGTCAGCGTGGTGCTTTCGAAGCGCAGCAACAAGTCGCCGGTTTTTACCGACTGATTGGGCTTGACCAAAAACTCGGCGATGACGCCATCCAGCGGCGCCGCCACCACTTGCCCGGCCTGCGGCACCACTTCGGCGGGCGCCAGCACCGATTGGCGCACCGGGATCAACAGCATCAGCAACAACGCCACCAGCACCGCTATCCAGCGTTTACGGGTCAGGCGCAGGCGCCACGGCTGGCGTGGCTGCAACGCGTGCCAGGCATGGCTGCAGGTGTCGCCAAAATGCGCCAGCAGCACTTGTTCGGCCGGGCTCCACGGGGTATCCCGCGCCAGCCACAGGCCGCCGAACACCCGGCCCTGGGGATCCATCAACGGCAGCCAGAACACGTGCCCGGCGGACAGGCTCTGCCAATCGGCTTGCACCCCGCCACTTAATTGCTCAGCCAGGACCACCCGCGCAGTCTGGCTCAACGCCAGTTTGTGCAACTGCGCCACCGCCTGCTCGACAAACGCCACGAACGGCGCATTCGAATCGACGCTGCTCACCGCCGTCACCGCCCTCACTTTGCCGGCGATCAACAGCGCGGTGTGGCGATAGCCGAACAGGGGCTGGCTGTCGTTGACCAGGCTGTAGGCCAGTTGCTCGATAGTACGCGCGGCACGGGTCTGGCGTTCAAGGTCGAGAAACTGCGCAAATACGCGCTCAGCGTGGCCCGGCATCGGTGCGTTCATTGCAATTGCGCAAAATGGGCCGTGCCACTCATGCCCGCCAGCAGCCCGCTGGCATTGGGTAAGGTGGCGACCAGCAGCAGCGTCTGGCTCCCCTCATCGATGCGCGCGCCGAGGCGTTTGACCGTGGCGGTGAACGCCTGGCCGGTTTCATCGGGGGTGAAATTGAACGTCTGGCCCGGCTTGAGTTTGCCCATCCAGCGCGACGGCACCAGCAGGTGAATTTCCAGGCTGTGGTTGTCGACTATTTCCAGCAACGGCGCCCCCGCCGAGACGCTTTCATAGCGTTGGACCTTGCGCTGCACCACTTGGCCGTCATACGGCGCCAGCACGCTGCAGCGCTTGACCTGCACTTGGTAAACCTGGGATTGGGCCTGGGTTTCAGTGAGCTTGGCTTCGGCGCGGGCCACTTCAAAACGCCCGACGGAGTTGAGCGCCGCCAGTTGTTTGTTGTGGGCCAGTTCTTCACTGGCACCCCGGCTGGCAGCCTGGGCGGCGTTCAATTGAGCCTGATAGGCCGAGCAATCGAAACGCGCCAGGGTGTCGCCCTTCTTGAACGACTCGCCTTCGCTGAAAGGCAGTTCAACAATGCGCCCCGACAATTCGCTGGCCAGCACCGCCTGGTCGCGAGCGCGCAGCACACCCCGGGCGTCACTGGAGGCGCTGGTCGACGCCGCAAGCGGGTGGTCCAACAACGGATCGTCCGCCATGACCATCGGCGCAACGCCCATCAGGCAGATAAAACTCAACGTCCCTCTTCGTAACCGCTCCATACGATCCTCCCTGACCATGATTGCAGTCTATGTCAGCATGGTTAAATTGCCACCGCCCCAATCGGATAAGTCAGTAATTTGTGTAGGGCTTCACCGATGCTTTTGTCGGATCACGCTATGATTGCCACCCCCAAGGATTCAGGATCAAGGACACGTCATGCGCATCGGTTTTCTGTCACCCCTGGCACTGGCTCTGCTGGCCGGTATTTCCCTACAGGCCCAGGCCAGCTCCGACGATTCGTGCTACCCCGACTGGCGGGTCTCGCGTGACAGCCTGGACCCGTGCAACAACCTGCCGTTCCTCAGCCCAGGCAATGACAGCCGGGCCAACCTGCGCCTGCTGCTGGCTGACAAAAAGGCCGCGCCGTTGGCGCCCAAGGCGCTGAGCGAAGATGACCTGTCCCAGGGTTTCGGCCCGGTGCCGTTTCCGGTGTATCGCCTGGCCGCTGCCTCCAGCGCAGAGACTGAGCCCGACTCGGACGATTCGCCTACCGCCGAGCTCGACACCCTGCTGACTTCCCTGGGGGTCAAGCGCGAGGAGTATAAAACCGCCGGCGAAGCGTTCCTCAGTGGCGAGGGCAGCCGCTGCCGCAGCAACGACGATGACAGCGCCACGGCGTTTATCCGCCAAGTGGTCAAGGCCGACATACCGGCGACCGAGCGCGCGCTGCTGGCCAAAGCGCGACTGCAACTGCTCACCACCTGCACCTGGGATGGCCCGGTGATCGCCGAGCCGCAGCAGATCCAGTCCGCCGACGGCCAACTGTTTCGCACCTACCTGCAAGCCGCCGCTGATTTCTACAGCGGCCGCTTCGCCGAGGCCGCGCAAGGCTTTGCTGGCATCGGCAATGCCCAATCGCCGTGGTTGAAGGAAGCCGCGCTGTACATGACCGCCCGCACAGCGCTCAACCAGGCCCAGGCCGACACCTATGACGAAGACGGCGTGCCGCACCTGGACCGTGTGGATAAGCCCGCACTGGCCACGGCCGAGCAGGGCTTCAACGCCTACCTGAAGACTTATCCACAGGGCGAATACGCGGCCTCGGCCCACGGGCTGCTGCGCCGGGTGTACTGGCTGGCCGACGACAACACCAAGCTCGCCGACGCGTTCGCCTGGGCACTGACGGCCACCGACGAGCAGCGCAATGTGTCTGAGGATGAGCTGGTAGAAGAAGCCGACCTCAAGCTGTTGATGGTCAACAGCGATACCGTCAAGACCCCGATGATCCAGCTCGTCAGCGACCTGATGGTGATGCGCGGCGGCAACCAGCCGGCCCTCAGCCGCGCAGACCTCGAGAAGCAAAAGGCCGCGTTCGCCAGCGAGCCAGCGCTCTATGAGTACTTGCTGGCAGTGTGCGCGCTGTACATCGAGCATCAACCGGACGCCGCCTTGAAGCAGTTGCCGCAGAGCGTGCCGTCGAACCTGAACTACTTCGCCTTCAGCCAGCAGACCCTGCGCGCCCTGGCCCTGGAAGCCAAGCAAGACTGGAAAGGCGCCGAGGCCTTGTGGCTGCAACTGTTGCCACTGGCAAAACTGCCGCTGCAACGCGACCAGCTGGAGTTGGCACTGGCCATGAACTACGAGCGCAGCGGCCAGTTGGCCAAGGTGTTCGCCAGCGATTCGCCGATCAGTGCCAGGCAGGTGCGCTACATCCTGCTGCGCAACGTCGCCGGGCCTGAATTGCTGCGCCAGCAGATCGCCCAGGCCAGCGATCCGCTGGAACGCCAGACCGCGCAATTCGTGCTGCTCTACAAAGACTTGCTGCACGGCCAGTTCGCCACGTTCGCCGAGGACCTCAAGCAACTGCCGGCCCAGGCCCCCGAGGACAAGCTGGGCACCAGCCTGGGTTATGTCTACAGCGCCAGCCAGACGCTTAAGCTGTTCCAGTGGAACGGCGACAAGGCCGAATCCGGCTACGCCTGCCCGAGCATCGCGCAAACCGCAGCGACCTTGCAGACCGAGGCGAAGAACCCCCAGGCCCTGAACTGCTTCGGCGAATTCATCCTGCGCAACGGCCTGGACGGCATGCCTCTGGAGCAGGCCCGCGCGGCCGGCAGCCTGGGCAGCACCGCCTCAGACTTCAAGGGTGAAACCTTCTCGCGGCTCGACGGTTACAAGCAGGTCATCGGCAACGCCAAGGCGCCCAAAAACGACAAGGCCTACGCGCTGTTCCGCGCCATCAACTGCTACGCGCCGGCCGGCTACAACAGTTGCGGCGGCCAGGACGTCGAACCCGCCGTGCGCAAAGCCTGGTTCCGCCAGCTGAAAAGTGGTTTCGCCGACACCCAGTGGGGCAAATCGCTGCAGTACTACTGGTGAAACGCCTGTGGCTGGGCCTGCTGTTGCTGGCAAGCCCGGCATTCGGCGCCGTCGATGCCCGTGACTATGACGCCTTCTGGCTGTGGAGCGGCGTCACGCCACAGCCGGTACTCAAGCAGGCCAAGACCCTGTACATCCTCCAGGGCCAGATCAACTCCACCCGCCGCGCGCCCCAGCGCGGTGTGCAACTGATCGCCCAAGGCATCAGCGTACCGCGCCTCACCCGCGGCGAAGTCTGGGTGGTCTACCGCGCCCACACCCTGCACTGGCCCGAACAGATCTACACCCAGCTGCTCGGCCAGGTACAACGTTGGCGCGACGCAGGCAACCCCGTGGTCGGCATCCAGATCGACTTCGACGCCCGCACCCAATACCTGCACGAATACGCCGACTTCCTGCGCGACCTGCGCCAACGCCTGCCCTTTGAGCTGCGCCTGAGCATCACCGGCCTGATGGACTGGAGCAGCAACGCCGACCCCGCCGCCATCGCCCAGCTCAAGGGCGTGGTGGACGAAGTGGTGGTGCAGACGTACCAGGGACGCCAGAGCATCCCGGATTACGCGGCGTATTTGCCACGGATGAACCGGATGGGGCTGCCGTTCAAGATCGGTTTGATCCAGGGTGGGGAGTGGGAGGCGCCTGGGTATTTGCAGGGGAGTGAGTGGTTTCGGGGGTATGTGGTGTTTTTGCAAAACCGTTGACAGGGGTGTCAATTCTATGCAAGAAAGTGTCCTCTGTCCGCGGACAGAGGACATTCGCTTTTGGAGCCCCATGAAAAGTCAAGACATCGTCATCCTGTTCAAACTGATCAGCCTGGGACTACAGGCCAAAGGGGAGCGCGTAAAAAAACGAGTGTTCTCTGTGGAAAAAGAGAGCGCGAGCCTCGGGTTTCAAAATCTTCCGGATTACATTCAAAACTTCGAAACTGTTCAACTTTCGTCAATTGATGACTGGCGGGGCTGGGATGGAATAGACGAAGACTTTGAAGGACACAGCTCACAAACCTATTCTGTGAGATCGCTGTCCTCAGCGTTGGGCCTAAGCAAAACAGAGGTTTCCTCATCCCTGAATCGTTGCAGGGAAATTGGCTTGATCTATACGAGCCACACCGACGGAATTCCTCTGGTAAGAAGCAAGGCACTGCTTGATTTAGTCACGTACAGCATTCGCTATATTTTCCCGGTTAAACCAGGCCCTATCGTTCGCGGTATTCCGACAGCCTTCGCCGCGCCAGTCCTGGCGGGAAAAGTAATGAGCGGCGGCGACCTTATTCCCGTCTGGCCGGACGCATATGGAAAGAGCAAAGGCCAAGAAATAACGCCTTTGTATAAGACCGTCCCCGGCGCAGTGAAAAAAGATGAGCTGCTTTATCATTTCCTGGCACTCGTCGATGCCATCCGCATTGGCGGGCCGCGCGAAGCCAAGGTGGCCGATGCCATGCTGCGGGAGTGGATCTTGTGACGTCCAACAGAACCATGATGCTGCAAATGCTTGAAGAGGTCGCTGAGGCGTTGGGTGATGAGCTGCGTGAACAAGTCGCTTTTGTCGGCGGATGCACCACTGTTTTACTCATCACCGACGAATACACCCTTGAATCAATTCGCGGCACGGATGACGTGGACCTGGTCATTCATCTGACAGGCACGCCTGACTGGTATCGGTTGGAAGAAAACCTGAAACCCAGAGGCTTCAAAAATACCGGCCAGGACTCCGTCACCTGTCGTTTACGACTCGGCGGTTTGAAAGTGGATTTCATGCCGACCGATGCAAAAGTATTGGGGTTTTCAAATACGTGGTTTGTCGGCGGGCTAGAAAACTCCATCGACTACACACTCCCCAAAGGAACACGTATCAAGATATTTGCGGCACCATGGTTTCTCGCCGCAAAACTTCAGGCGTATCAGGGCCGAGGTCATGACGACGTACTGATGTCCAATGACATCGAAGACATCATCGCTTTGCTGGACGGCAGGGAAGAACTTATCGAAGAAGTGAAGCGAGCGCCTTTTGAGCTCCGACATTTCGTGAGCAATCAATTCACCGCATTGATAAGACTGTCAGCGTTTCAGGACGTCATCCAAAGCAGCGCTCAGGACGCTGATCGGGAAACGTTGATTTACGAGCGCCTGAAGACGCTCGTGGGATTGGGAGTGACCGCTTGATCCTACAGTTGAGCCTCAGTCAGCAAGGAACTGAAAGAACCGAAAACCGCGATGTCATCGGTTCGGCTCAAAGCACAGGAGCGTATCTCCACGTGATCGCTGATGGCACTTCCAAGCCAGCCAGTGGCGAATTGGCGCGAGCCTTGACTCATTATCTGCTTGAGTCGTTTTCTCGCGCAGAACCGACAGTTACATCATGCCCAGACAAAGCGACTGAATGGGTACTCCACGCACTGGGAGAGGCGCACTCAAACCTTTGCCCAGGTTTTCCATTGGCCTCCACCAGCTACCTTGTGTTGCTGGTGATGGGTCAAACGGCCATTACGATCCACGCTGGTGACTGTTGCCTTGGCTATCTGGGAAAAGATCAGCGCATGATTTGGCTAACTTCACCCCATTGCGGCCCCAACTGGAAAGGAGACCTGAGCCACGCAGTCATCGCCGAAAGCTCCTCCCGCAAAACACTGCTCAACTGCATGAGTTATCGCAGGCCCCATGAGCCAGCGGTTAACTCCGTGGAAACGGTTAGGGGGACGACTTGGATTCTGGCAACAGATGGATTTTGGGCCGAACTGTCAGCCGCAGACCAGCTCAAAGCCATTGCAGGGCAAACCCTGGACGGTTGCTCAACAGAAGACGATGTCACCTTCATGCTTTTGCAGTCTTAGAAGAAACAGGTACGCAAGGCAAGAAGGCGCAGAGGATCAGCCCTGGGGCTAGGCTTCGCGGATTTTCGATACCGACATCAGAAAAGCTCACAGGAAATAATCGGCCTGAAAGTTTAACGATCATGGCTTACCAAAGATGATTGCAGCAAAAATCACGAACAGTCCTACATCGGATAGTCCAATTTTCAGCGCTGAGCCTGCACCAGCGGATACACCGACTCCCAGCCCCCACCCAGCGCTTTATACAACCCCACCATCGCCAACGACACCCCGGTAGAACTCTCCACCCACTGCTCCTGCGTGGCCAGCAGTGCACTTTGCACCGTGAGTACGTTGACGAAATCCACCACGCCCTCGACGTACTGATGCTGCGCGGTGGTCAGGGCGATCTGGTTCTGGCGCACGGCTTCGGCCAGGCTGTCGCGGCGTAGTTGGCTGGCGTTGTAGCGGGTCAGTTGATCGTCGATCTCATGCCAGGCGCGCAGCACGGTTTGCTGATAGGCCAGCGCCGCTTCCTGTTGCTGGGCTTCGCGCAGGTTCAACATGCCTTGCAGGCGCCCGCCGTTGAACAGCGGCAGGCTCAATTGCGGGCCGAAGGCAAACGCACGGGAGCCCCAGGAGCCGAAATCCGACAGTTGCATGGCCTGGGAGCCGAGGCTGCCGGACAAGGTGATGCGCGGGTAAAAGTCGCCCTTGGCCACACCGATGCTGGCGGTCGCGGCGTGCAGGCGGGCCTCGGCCTGGCGGATGTCCGGGCGGCGCTCGGCGAGTTCCGAGGGCAGGCCGATGGCGACCTGGCGTTGGGTCTGCGGCACGGCAGCATCCTTGGACAATTGCGCATGCAGGGCTTGCGGCGGCTCACCCATCAACAGGCTGAGGGCGTTGATCAACTGGTCCTGGCGCTGTTGCAAATCCGGCAGGCGCGCTTCGATGGCCGCGACCTGGGCGGCGGCTTCGGCCACGTCCAGGTCGGTGGCCACGCCGTCGGCCAGGCGCAGTTGCGAGAGCTTGAGGCTGTGGCGAGCGACGTCGAGGTTTTGCTCGGTGACAGCACGGGTATTTTGCACGCCGCGCAGTTGGATGTAGTCCTGGGCGGTCTCGGCCAGCACCGACAGCAAGACGGCGCGACGGTCGTTTTCGGCGACTTGCAGGGTGGCGTCGGCGGCTTCGGTTTCGCGTTTGACCCGCCCCCAGAAATCCAGCTCCCAGGAGGCGGAGAAGCCTGCGTCCCATTGGTTGAACGCCGAACGGCCGTTCTCGCCGGAGGGGTCGTTCAAACCTTCGCCGCTATTGCGTTTGCGCTGGTAAGCCCCTGTTGCATCGACACGGGGGTAGCGCTCGGCGGTCGTCACCTGGCGCACCGCGCGACTTTGTTGCAAGCGACTGCTGGCCAGTTTCAGGTCGAGGTTATCGGTGAGGGCACGACGCGTCAGGGCCGAGAGTTGCTCGTCGTGGAACACGTCCCACCAGCGCTCCTCCAGCGGGCCGGTGACTGCGCGGCTGGCGGCCTGACGACCTTGGGGCTCATTCCATTGCGTGACGTGAGGGCCCTGGGGCCGTTGGAAATCCGGGCCGACGGTGCAGGCGCCCAGGCTGAGCAGGCTTAAGGTGAGCCAGGCAAACGATCTCATTGCTGGGCCACCTCACGCGGCTGCGTGACCGGCTGGGTGTCGACGCTGGCTTCCACCGACATGCCGACCCGCAGGCGCTCGGTCAGCGGCTGATTCGGTTCGAGGACGATCTTCACCGGGATGCGCTGCACCACCTTGGTGAAGTTACCGGTGGCGTTATCCGGTTTGACCGAGGCGAACGTCACCCCGGTCGCAGGCGCCAGGCTTTCCAGGTGGCCGTTGAGCAACTCGCCGTCGAGGCTGTCGACACGTACCTGCACGGCTTGGCCAGCGTGCATATGGTAAAGCTGGGTTTCCTGGAAGTTGGCCACCACGTAGGCCTCGGCCAACGGCACCACCGCGAGGATCTTGCTGCCCGGCGTCACATAGGCGCCCACCCGTACCGCGCGCTCGCCGACCATGCCATCCACCGGTGCGACGATGCGCGTGTAGGACAGCTGATAGCTGGCCATTTCCAATGCGGCCTGGGCGCGCTTGAGCCCCCCCTCGGCGGCGTCGCGCTGGGCCGTGAGGATTTCCACCTGCTTGCGTTCGGCCGCCAGCACCGCCGTGGCACTGGCCAGGCGTGCGTTGGCCTGGTCAATACGGGTCTTGGCTTGCTGGGCGTTCTGCACAGTACCCGCGCCCACGCCGGCGAGGTGGTTGTAGCGGTTCAGTTCGTGTTCGGCGAAGGCCACTTCGGCACGGTCTGCCGCCACGGTGGCCTGGGCCTGGGCGATCACCGAGCTTTGACGTTCCAGGGTCGCACTGGCGTTTTTCAGCTGGGCCTGGGCGACCAAAGTGTCGGCATCGGCGGCCTGGGCGGCGGCGCGAAAATCACGGTCGTCGATCAGCGCCAGCAACTGGCCGGCCTTGACGCGCTGGTTGTCTTCCACCAGCACCTCCTTGATAAAGCCGGCCACGCGCGGCGCCACCAGGGTGAAGTCGGCGGCAACGAAGGCGTCGTTGGTGGCCTGGCGCTTGTTGCCCAGTAGCCCCGGCGCGACCAGGTACACCAACACGCCGACGGCGAATACGGCGATGACAGAGACGGCTATTTTGTCTTTGCGTTTCATGAGAAGTCCTTGTGGCTAGGTCGGTGCGCGAGGCGGAAAAATCCGCGTGGGCATCCAGAAAATCAGCAGGATCAACGCCGCCGCAACAGCGGCCATGACGTAATAGAGATCCGAAGACGTGAGCACTACGGCCTGCTCGTGCAGGCGGTGGGCAAGCCCCGACGCGTCGCCATCGGCCAGGGGCGAGTTGCCCAGGCGGTCCACCAGCATGGTCGAGTGAAAGTGCAGGCGCTGGGTGGTCAGTGCATCCAGCACGCCGGTGGCAATCACGGCGGCCAGGCCTTTGACGGTGTTGAACCAGGCCGAGGCAAACGGCCCATCCGCCGGTTGGATGCTGCCGGTGGAGAGCATCAGCAACGGCAACACCGCCATGGGCTGCCCGAAGATTTGCAGCAGGTACAGGCCGTAGAAGTCGTCGCGAATCCACGCCGAGGTCAAGTGCGTGCTGCCCAGGCAGGACAGCACCAACATGCCCAGCCCGATGCCCAGCACCCAGCGGCAATCGACCCAACGCAGGTTGCACAACGCCGCCACCAGCGGCAGCGCAATCAATTGCGGCAGCGCCATCAGCAGCATCAGCGGCGCGGTTTGCAGGGGCCGATAACCCTGGACCTGGGCGAGGAAACTCGACGGGATGATGATCACCGAGGTCAGCACCATCAACACCCCAGCCAGCACGATCAGGGCAAACGACAGGTTGCGCAGGCCAAGCATCTGCAATTTGAAGAACGGTATTGGTTGCGACCATTCATTGAGCAGGAACAGCACCAGCAACACCGTGCCGCCACACAGCAGGAAGGTGATCAGGCCCGACTCGAACCAGTCCAGGCGATTGCCCTGCAACAGGCCGATCACCAGCATGCAGATCGCCGGGAACCCCAACAGCAGGCCGCGCCAGTTGAACTGCTTGAGGCGCTCCAGGCGCAGCGGGTCTTGTGGCAGGCCGTAGGCCACGGCGGCCATCGCCAGCAGGCACGGCCCGACGATCTGCCAGAACGCCCACTGCCAGCCGACATACTCGGTCCACAGCGCCGCCAACGGCGTGCCCAGGCTCGGGCCGAACGTGGCAGTGAGCGCGTAGCCGGCCAAGCCATACAGCTTGACGTTGGCCGGCAGGAAGCGCAGCGCCACGGTCATCAGCATCGGCGGCAACGCCCCCCCCGCCAGGCCCTGGACGGTGCGCAGCAGCAGCAGGCTTTCGTAGTTCGGCGCGAAGGGGCACAGGATGCCCAGCACAGTGAACAGAGCGATCGCGCACAGGGTGAAACGGCGCAGGGAAAACGTCACCGAACACCAAGGCGCGAAGGCCATGGCCGACACGGAAGTGGCGGTGTAGGCGGCGACCAGCCAGGTGCCTTCATCAAAACCGATGTACAGCGCACCGCGAATATCCGCGAGGGCCACCTTGGTGACCATCTCGTTGAGACCGGACACCAGCACCGCCAGCAACACGCCGACCAGGCCGATGATGATGCGCGGGCCAAATACAGGCGGGGTGATGGCCGTGGGTTTGGCTGCGGCCGCAAGGGAGGGGGCAGCGAGGGAAGTCATGTACAGGTAACTCGGGATTAGAAATACCCGAGCAGTTTAATCAGGCACATCCATGACAAAAAGTTACATGTTGGCAGGGTATAAGTGCACCAGGCGCAATCCTGAATTCACCACAGAACCCTTGTGGGAGGGGGCTTGCCCCCGATTGCTGTGCCAGATACAGATTTTCTATCTGATCCACCGCAATCGGGGGCAAGCCCCCTCCCACATTTGACTGTGCATGACGTACAAATCAGGTCGGCTGCGCTTCCAGCCAGGTGGCGTGGCAACTTTCGCGCATCGTCTCGCGCAGCCATTTATGGGCCGGGTCTTTGTCGAAGCGCGGATGCCAGGATTGAGCCAGGACCAGGGTCGGCAACGAAATCGGCAAGGCGAATGCACGCAGCGGCAATTTCAAGCGATTGGCGCTGTAGAGCGCTTCCTTGGGCACCGGCAGGATCAGGTCGGAGTCGGGCAGCATGAACATCGCACCATGAAAGCCTGGGGCGATCATCGCCACGCGGCGCTCCAGGCCCTGGGCATTCAGGGCGGTGTCGATCGGCCCGCGAGCGATGCCGCGCCGGGAAATGCTGATATGGGAATAACTGGCGAAACGCGCAGCGGTGATGTCTTCATCGAACAACGGGTGGTCTTCCCGCGCCAGGCCGACGAAGGTGGTGGAGAACAGGTTCTGCACCTTGACCTCGGGGCTGGAGGGCATGGTATTGCTCACCCGCAGGTCCAGGCGCCCTTCGCGCAGCGCTTCGTCGTCGGTGTCGCCTTCCGGCACGAAGCACAGCTCGCACAGGGGGGCCATGCGCTCCATGGTGTCGAACAGGCGTCCGCCGTATACGCCGATGAAGAAGTCATTGGCACGCACGCTGAAACGGCGGCGCAGGGTGCTCAAGTCCACTTGATCCGCCGAACGAAACAACAGCGCCGCCTGCTCCACCACATTGCGCACTTGGCCTTGCAGTTCCAGCGCCTTGGGCGTCGGCACCAGGCCGCGCCCGGCACGCACCAGGATCGGATCACCCACTGCCTCGCGAATGCGCGTGAGCGTGCGACTCATGGCCGCCGGGCTGAGGTTCATCCGCCGAGCGGCGCCCACCACGCTGCCCTCGTCGAGCAAAGCGTCGAGGGCGACCAGCAGGTTCATGTCTGGTAGTTGCATGCCAAGCACTCGTGATCAGTCGGGAGTGAACTGGCCGCAATCGTAGCAGCATGGGCGTATCAGCGCTGCATGCCCCAGCGTTTCACGGTGAGCCGCTCGAAGGTGTCGAACACCAGGTTTTCCACTAACAACCCGATCAGGATCACCACCGCCAACCCGGCAAATACCTTGTCGGTGTACAGCTCATTGCGGTTCTGGAAGATGTACCAGCCCAGCCCCCCCTTGCCGCTTGTTGCACCAAACACCAACTCGGCAGCGATCAGCGTGCGCCAGGCGAATGCCCAGCCGATCTTGAGGCCGGCGAGAATCGACGGCAGCGCTGCCGGGATCAGGATGAACAGCACAAAGCGCATGCCCTTGAGGCCATAGTTGCGGCCGGCCATGCGCAGGGTTTCGGAAACGCCGAGGAACCCCGAATAGGTGTTGAGCGCCAGAGCCCACAACACCGAATGCACCAGCACGAAGATCAGGCTGTTCTGGCCCAGGCCGAACCACAGCAGCGCCAGCGGCAACAGGGCAATGGCCGGCAAGGGGTTGAACATTGAGGTCAGGGTGCTCAGCAGGTCGCGCCCCAATTGCGTCGACACCGCGAGGGTGGTCAGGGCAAACGCCAGCACGATGCCGATCAGGTAGCCCTTGATCAGTACCACCAGCGAGATGCTCACCTTGCTCAGCAGTTCGCCACTGAGCAGGCCGTCATAGAGCGCGTGAAAGGTCTGCAGGAAACTCGGCAGCAGCAGGTCGTTGTTCTGGTAGCGCGCGACGGCTTCCCACAGGATCGCGAGCACGATCAGGATCAGGCCCTTGCGCAGCCAGCCTTGTTGCCACAGGCGTTGGCGCAGGGGCAGTTCGCGTTCCACGGGGACGCTGAGCAGCGGCTCAAGGGTAATTTCGTATTCCTGGCGCATTGGGCTGCCCTCTTAGTAAGCGATGCGGATGTCGGCGAAACCCAACTCACGTTCGGCCTCGGGCGCTTCATCGAACAGCAGGCGATGAATGCGCCGCGCCGACGCCTGGAACTCCACGCCGCCGAGGCTGTGCAGGTTGTATTGATGGCTGTGGATTTCCGCGCGCACGCGCCCAGGATGGGGGGACAGCAATAGGATGCGATTGCCCACCACCAGAGCTTCTTCGATGGAGTGGGTGACGAACAGCAGGGTGAAACGCACCTCCTCCCACAGCAGCAACAATTCTTCCTGCATCTTGCGCCGGGTCAGGGCGTCGAGGGCGGCGAAGGGTTCGTCCATCAGCAGGATCTTCGGCTGCATGGCCAGGGCGCGAGCGATGGCCACGCGGGCTTTCATACCGCCGGAAAGCGTGTGCGGGTAAGCGTCGGCAAAGGCGCTGAGGCCGACTTTGTCGAGGTAGTGCAACGCCCGCTCTTCGGCTTCGCGACGCGGTAGCGTTTTCGACGCCAGCAGCGGAAACATCACGTTCTGCTTGACGGTTTTCCACGGCGGCAACTGGTCGAACTCCTGGAACACCACGATGCGGTCAGGGCCCGGCTGTTCGACCTTTTGCCCCAGCAGGCGAATTTCACCTTCGCAGGGTTTGATAAACCCCGCGATGGACTTGAGCAAGGTGGATTTGCCGCAGCCCGACGGGCCGAGCAACACGTAGCGGTCGGCCGGGTCGATCTCGAAACTGACCTGGTGCGTGGCCCGCACCACGCGCTCGGGAGTACGGTATTCCAGGCTGACGTTGTCCACCGCGAGCAACGGAGCGGTGGTATGCAGGTTGCTGGCCGTGTGGCCTTGCAAGAGCGCGTTCATCTCAACTTCCTTGCAGGGGCTTGGCGTCCTGGAAGAAGTAGTCCTTCCACGATTCCGGCTTGTTCTTGATGGCGCCGACGCGGTAGAGGAATTCCGCCAGCGGGTAGGTATTTTTCGGTGTAACGCTGAACTCGAACTGCGGGTTGTCGATGATTTTCAGCAGTTCGGTACGGTCGATCTTGGCCTTGGTCACGCGGATGTAGGTGTCGGCAGCGGCACCTTTGTCGTTCTGGGCAAACTGCGCGGCTTCGGTCAACGCCTCGACAAACGCCTTGTAGGTCTTGGGGTTGTCGTTGCGGAATTTTTCGGTGGCGAACAGCACGGTCGGCGAATTCGGCCCCAGCAGGTCATAGGTGTTCAACACCACATGCACGTTGGGGTTGGCCAGCGCCTGGTCCTGGAACGGCGGGTTAGAGAAGTGCCCGGTCAACTCGGTACCGCCGGCAATCAACGCAGCGGTGGCGTCAGGGTGCGGGACGGCAACGGTGTACTTGTCGAGGCGATTGAATTCCTTGTCGCCCCACTGCTTGGCGGCGGCGTATTGCAGGAAACGCGACTGTACCGAAACACCCACGGCCGGCACGGCGATGCGGTCTTTGTCGGTGAAGTCGGCGATAGTCTTGACCTTGGGGTTGTTGCTCACCAGGTAGTACGGGAAGTTGCCCAGGGACGCCACGGCCTTGACGTTCTGTTTGCCGTGGGTACGGTCCCAGATGGTCAGCAGTGGGCCAACGCCAGCACCGGCGATATCGATAGAGCCAGAGAGCAGCGCGTCGTTGACCGCCGCGCCGCCGGACAGCTGGGTCCAATCGACCTTGATGTCGAGGCCTTCCTGCTTGCCGTATTTTTCGATCAGGTTCTGGTCGCGCACCACGTTAAGCAGCAGGTAGACGATACCGAACTGTTCGGCAATGCGGATCTCGCCTTCGGCCTGGGCAGCCGTCGGAGCAACCAGGCTGCCCGCCAACAGACTGACACCAAGGCCGACGGTCGCCGCCAGCCGTGCAAATGGAATGTTCCTGGACATGGTCATGCTCCGAATCAGAAAGGCGCGTCGCCCTGGATGGTGGTGCGGTACAGCTTGCGGCGTAGATGGCTGGGGCAGCCGGCGGCCAGGTGGATCAACGAACGGTTGTCCCAGAACACCAGGTCGTGGGGCTGCCATTGGTGGCGGTAGATATTTTCCGGCAGCACGCTATGGGCGTAGAGCTGGGCCAGCAAATCGCGGCTTTCGTCCTCCGGCAAACCGACGATGTGCGTGGTGAAGCCTTCACTGACGAACAGGGCCTTGCGGCCGTTTTCCGGGTGGGTGCGTACGATCGGGTGCACCACTTGCGCGACCTGGGCGAGCTGCTCAGGTGTCAGCGTCGGCCGCCAGTTACCTTCGAACTTGGTCTCGCTGTAGCGCGCGGTGTAGGAATGCGCAGCACTGCGGCCTTCGACAGCTGCACGCAGGTGCCCAGGCAGTTGGTCCCAGGCTTTGTGCATGTCGGCAAACAGGGTGTCACCGCCTTCGGCAGGCAGCTCCTGGGCGTGCAGCATCGAGCCGAGGCTGGGCAGCTCCTTATAGGACAGGTCCGAATGCCAGAATTTACCCGCGTCGCCCAGGCCGATGGATTGGCCGTTTTCGATGATGTTGGAGACGATCAGGATTTCCGGATGGTTGGCCAGCAGGAACTGTTTGAGCACGTGAATCTGCAACACGCCGAAGCGGCGACTGAAGTCGATCTGCTGTTGCGGGGTGATACGTTGGTCGCGGAACACGACGACATGGTGGTCCAGGTGCGCGCGGTGGATGCGGGCGAAGTCCTGGTCGTTGATCGGGCGCGACAGGTCCAGGCCGACGATCTCGGCACCTACGCTGCCGGGTAATGGGCGGACCTCGAAATGCTGGGTAGTAGGGGTCACTGTTGGAACAGTAGAGGCGGCGGACATGAGTTCACTCCCGGTCGGACAGGAGAGTGACTTTATAGATATAAGAACGACATTTTAAATACCATTAGTGAATATCGATAGACAGGAATGTACCGTCGAAAACCCGCCGGCAGCGAAGGCCAACGAATAGACCAGAGCAACGCAGCATCCCGTCCGCGCCCTCTGTAAGATGCCGCAAAAATACACTGTGAGTGCCGTGATCAGCGTGTTTAGCCGCTTACAAGCCGAAAACCTTGCCCGTTTGACAAGCCTGTAGGCAGGCTCTAGTGTGCATTGGATCCAATTAGCCATCCCTCTTCTAAGAAGGAGCAAAGCGTAGCCGTGACGCAGAAGCCGAACCCTTTGAGCAGCATTAAGGTCAGCGGGCCTATTCCCGCTCATCTTGCTCGTTCAGTCATTGAAGAAACCTTGCGCAATGCCATCCTTGATGGTCGATTGCCATGCGGTACCGCCATGCGCCAGCAAGAGCTGGCCAGCCTGTTCGGGGTCAGCCGCATGCCCGTGCGCGAGGCATTGCGTCAGTTGGAGGCACAGTCGCTGTTGCATGTGGTGACGCACAAAGGCGCGGTGGTGGCGCCGTTGATCGAAGACAATTCAGCTGAAACCTACGCCCTGCGCATGCTGCTGGAATCCGAGGCGCTGCGCTTGTCGATCCCCCTGCTCACCGACGCCGACATTGCCGAGGCCGAGGCCTGCATCAATGCCTTGGAACGTGAGAAGGACTACACCAAGATTGGGCGCCTCAACCGCCTGTTCCACATGGCCCTGTACGGCAAGGCACCGAATCAACGGCTGCTCAAGTTGGTCGAGCATGGCTTGAATGAAGAGGAACGCTTCCTGCGCTTCAACCTCGAGGCGATGGGGCTGGGCGAGACCTCCCAGGAAGATCACCGCGAACTGCTGAAGCTGGTGGCACAGAAGAAGATCGACGAAAGCATCCTGACACTGCGTAATCACTTGATGCGCGGGATGGAGGTAATCGCCACCTACCTCAAGGGCCTTGAAGCGCCCCATTCGTAAGGTTTTCCAGCACCTCGCCTGCCCCCTATGCACTGCGGGGCTTGCTTCCCATCGGGGAGCGTCCCGCGTCGGCACTTCTTAGCCGGAACAACACGCGCCTATTAACGCTGGGATATGAAACTTCCCACCCTTGATAAAACCACTTACCCACAATAAATGCCGCCCCCAGATAAGCAACTAATACACTTATAAGCTTATCCAGGCACTCAATCGGCTTATTGTCTTTCGCCAATAAAAAACCACTTCATCCGGCCACGTAACTCCGCGCCTGCAGGCGGGGCTTGGCCAAACGCTACCTATCTACTTCCAAGCCGTAAACGCCCCCCTGTGTTCAGAGCAGTCGCAACAACTTATAGGCATCAACCATGCATCACACGTTACTTGAGCAAAAAAAACTGCAGTTATGCAGCCATCCGTTATTTGAAGAAATAACTTCACTCAACAAGTTACAACTTTTTATGAAAAGCCATGTGTTTGCGGTATGGGACTTCATGACGCTCACCAAACGCCTTCAACAAGACTTGACCTGTACGCAGTTGCCCTGGCTTCCCCCCATCGACCCGCAAGCCGCCCGCCTGATCAATGAGATTGTGCTGGGCGAGGAATCGGACGAGCGCCTGGGACAAGGTCATTGCAGCCACTTCGAGTTATACCGCGACGCCATGGTCGAAGTGGACGCCAGCACCGCCGCCATTGACACCTTCATTACGCTGCAACGCCAGGGCATGAAGGCCAATACCGCGTTGCAACACATCGACGTGCTACCTGGCGTAGCCCGTTTCGTCGAGAGTACGCTGCACATTGCCTTGAACGCACCGACCCATTGTGTGGCAGCCGCCTTCCTGCATGGCCGCGAAAGCGTCATCCCGTTCATGTTCGAACGCCTGCTGCGGGGTAGCGAGGTCATCCATCGCCGAGCGCCCACCCTGGGCTATTACCTCCACCGTCACATTGAGCTGGATACCCAAGGCCATGAGCCAGGGGCGCAACAGTTGCTTCAACGCCTGGTCGGCGCAGACCCACGCCGCCAGGCGCAGGCCGCTGAAACCGCGCTCCGGGCCGTGGAAAACCGCATGATCCTCTGGGACGACGTGCTGGCCTCGTTGCAAACGGTGCGCCCATGAACATCGCCAACTACCGCTCCATCGCCGAAGACTGGGAGCGTCGAGCAACCATTCGCACACGCCCTCGCCGCCAAATGGAAAACGACGACAAGCTGATCTATCCGCTGTGCCGCCAGCCATTGGCGCTCTGTGCGACCTTTCTCGAACATTGCCCGCAATGGCGCGACTTTGTGCTGGTGCAAAGCTTCTACAAATTCATCAACGATGTGGTGATTTTCGAAACCGAGATCGTCGACAAGACCGCTCGCCGCATTGCCAAGAACCGCTTCGCCCTGCCCTTCCCCCTCGTGTGCCGCTACGACGCGATGACTGTCGTGGTCGATGAGGATTACCACGCCCTGGTGGCATTGGATTTCCTCCAACAGACCGTGGCGATGACCGGCATACAACCGCTCGATCTGCCACGG
Organism: Pseudomonas sp. G11; assembly: GCF_029457515.1. Taxonomy (NCBI): domain Bacteria; kingdom Pseudomonadati; phylum Pseudomonadota; class Gammaproteobacteria; order Pseudomonadales; family Pseudomonadaceae; genus Pseudomonas; species Pseudomonas sp. G11. Next base: position 389,500 of record NZ_CP120377.1, on the reverse strand, counting down.
GAAATCGAGCTGAGCCGTGCCTTGCCAGCGGCGCTGGCACAGGCCCCGGCGCACCTGCACGACGCCGTGGAACTGATCGGCGTGGCCATCGCCGAAAATACCGTCACCCAGGACGTCGCCGCGTTTTCCAACGACGAGAGCGTCAAGTCATCTGTCCGCGGACTGATGGCCGACCACCTGTTTGACGAAGGGCGCCATGCACAGTTCTGGACACGCTTGGTGCGCCTCTATTGGGAGGCGGCCAGCGTGGATGATCGCGACGGTATTGCCCGAGCCCTGCCAACGTTCCTGGCGCACTACCTGACCCATGACCTGCAGAAAGCCTTCGACCTTCAACTGATTGACCATCTGGACGTCAGCGCCAGTACTCGCGGTGCATTGAGGGCCGAGATAGAAGCACTGGACTTTCCCATCACCCGCCAACATCCGCTGATCGCCAACATCATGGGGTTCCTGCACCACAGTGGGCTGCTGCAGACACCGAGCATCGCCCAGGCGCTGGACGATTATCTGTTACTGGCCGGGAGAGCGGCATGAGGCGCCTGACGATTGGCTGGGGCGGTGTCAGTACCGCATTGGGTACGGTGAGGCAGGTGCTGGAGCAATACGGACATCGGTCTGGCGATGAAATGACTGACCTGGTGATCGAAGACGGCAGCCAGCCCTTGCCTCTCCATTTGCACGAAACCCCACGCATCAGCTTGCGCCTGGGCATAGGCCCTGTGGGCGACAACGGTTTGCCCGCGCTGCAGTTACGCGGCTATGAGAACAACCGGCGCCTGATCGCTGCGATTGATCTCGCTGAAGAACCCAGCGGAAACGGTCAACGATTGCGCAGGCAGGCCACGAACGCGCTGTTGGAATGGGTGGCCTTGCACGTCAGCAGCCTCGCGCGCGACCCTGGGCATCTTGCGAGCGAAGCCTGCGCCAACACGTGGCCCGAGCAAGGCTTGCAAGCGCTGGAGACGCTGGCGTACCTGCATCGGTTTAATCGCACAGCGGCGCCAGCCCTGTTGCAGGCCGCCCAAGTGCCGATGATCGAGCGGTTGCAGGCCAGCCTTTTCGCCTTTGCCGAGCGGCCTGCCCTGAACATTGCGGGCAACGTGGTGACTTACCGGCAGTTACAGGTTCGAGCGTCAGCCATCCAGCAACAGCTTGGCCCACTGCTGGAGAGCCGTGCGGCGCCAGCGGTAGTTGGCGTTTGCCTGGAAAAATCCACCGCGCTGTATGCCAGTATTCTTGCCGTGCTGGGCTGTGGCGCGGTGTACCTGCCGCTCACATCGGACCATCCACCGCAACGCCAGCAAGCCATGCTGGAAAGTGCTGGCGCCCAGGTATTACTGGACGACGGCCAGCATCCGCTGCGGGAGCGCTTCGTGGCACTGGACGTGAGCACCGTTAGCCAGCCAGATACCTCCCACCCCTTGGGTGTGCGGCATCCCGACATCCATGCCCCGTGCATGGTGCTCTTCACCTCGGGCACCACCGGCCGGCCCAAGGGTGTACTGCTCAGCCAAGGTAACCTCGCCCACTTCACCGCCTGGTTTGGCAGCTGCATGGAGTTGAGCGAACAAAGTCGCGTACTGCAATTTGCCTCGTTGAATTTCGATGCGTCGCTGATGGATATCTTCCCCGGCCTGATCGCCGGCGCGCAGTTGTTCGTCCCCAGCGAGGCACAGCGGCGCGATCCACAACAACTGGTGGAGCTGATCCGCCAAGAGCGGATCAGTCATGCGTTCCTGCCGCCGGCACTGCTCAGCATTCTGCCATTGGCGCGACCGTTGGGCCTTTCGCACCTGCTCACTGGCGGTGATGCCTGCGAGCCGTATGTGATCGAACGATTGGCCGGGCAGTGCCAGTTGCATAACCTCTACGGACCGACCGAAGCCACTGTGCTGGTCACCCATCGAACTTTGCAACCCGCCGATGGCAACCGCAACCTGGGCCGCCCGATCGCCAACAGCCAAGTGCTGATCCTCGACGAGCACCTGCAACCCGTGGACGAGCAGGTGATGGGCGAACTGTACATCGTCGGCCCCGGGGTCGGCCTGGGGTACCTGGACGCAACGCAGACGCATGACGATCCTTTCGTCGAGCTGGCGTTGCCGAGTGGGGAAACCCTGCGGGCTTACCGAAGTGGCGATCTTGCGAAGTGGACCGCCGACGGTATCGAGCTGGGCGGGCGACGAGATGCACAGGTGAAGATCCGCGGGGTGCGGGTCGAGCCCCAGGAAATCGAGGAGTACCTGCGTAACAGCCGACTGTTCCGCCAGGTGGCGGTGGTGATTGATGGTGAGCGCAGGATCCGCAGCATTGTCGCTCAGCCGGAGCCGGGCGCCACGATGGCCGACCTGAAGCAGCATGCACAACAGTGGTTGCCGGATTACCTGCAACCCGACGTGTGGACCGAGTTGCCCAACCTGCCGTACTCCAGCAACGGCAAAATCGATCGCCAGGCGTTGCTGGCGTTGCCCGTTCAACCTGCGTCGAATACCAAGGGCCAGGCAGCGCAGACGCCCTTGCAAATGCAGCTGGCGGAACTATGGAGTGAACTGTTGCGGTTACCCGTGGAGGCGTTCTCGATGGATGACAGCTTCTTCAACCTGGGTGGCCATTCCATCCTGTTATCGACGCTGCTGCTGCGGATGCGTGAGCAACTCGGCCGCAGCCTGCCCTTGAATCGCTTCTTTGAAATGCCGACGATTCGCACCCTCGCACTGCTGATGGAAGACGCTGTGTTACCGGATGCCCCGTGCGGCCAGGCGGTCCGGGATGCGTTGCGAGACCCGATGATCGAGGTGCTGTCCGATGAACGCATGGGTGATCCGCGCAAAGTGATCGTTACAGGCGCCAACAGCTTTATCGGCGTGCATATCGTCGAGGCCCTGCTGGCTGGCGGTGCAACAGAGGTCGCCTGCCTGGTGCGTGAACTGCCAGGTCAACCGGCAGCGACGCGGTTCGCCCAGGCGTTGAGTGAGTATCGCCTGGAACATTTGGACCTGAGCCGAGTACAGGTGTACGCCGCAGACATCAGTCAGCCTCGCCTGGGCCTGACGGGTGAGGTGTATGAGTCTCTGGCCCAGGACTATGGCGCCCTGGTGCACAACGCGGCGCAGGTCAATCACGTGATGGATTATGCCTCGCTGGCAAAACACAACGTCGAGCCAGTGCTGGAGTGCCTGCGCCTGTGTGAGACCCGCTGCAAGAAGGTCCTCAATTTCATCTCGACACTGTCGGCATGCAGCAGTATCGACGCCCGTGGGCATGTGCTCGAAACGCCAGCCGCGGCGACCCCGCCGATCTACCTCAAGAATGGCTATAACTTGTCCAAATGGGTCGCCGAGCGGCTATTGGCGCACGCGACGACACAAGGTGCCTGGGTCAACATTCATCGTCCGGGAAATATCAGTTTCAACAGCCGCAACGGTGTTTGCCAGCCACAGAAAAATCGCTTGATGCTGATGCTCAAGGGGTCGTTGCAACTGGGGCTGGTCCCACGCCTGGAGGTGAACTTCGACCTGATGCCCGTGGACTTTTTCGCCCAATTTCTCGCATTCCACTGCGGCCGTTTTGATGCCGGGCTTAACGTATTCAACCTGCACAACCCACAGCCATTGAGCTGGGATCATTACCTCGATGCGTTCAGCCAGGTGGGCTACCGGTTTGAGCGTGTCAGCGTTGCGCACTGGCAGCGTGCGCTGCGAACGGTGGGCCCTGAAAACGCGTTATTTGGCGTGCTGGGCTTTTACCTGGAGGGGCTGGATGAAGACATCGGCGATACCTCAATGATCCGTCATGACAACGCCCGTGCGGGCATAGAGAAAATGGGCACGCAGTATCCCGACAAGAACTCGGCGCTGCTGCGCAAGGGCTGTGACTACCTCAAGGCCATCGGCTTTCTCTGAACTGCTTCAGGACCCCCTCATGAAACCGCTGCAACCCGATACATTGATCCGCAACCCCCAAGGCACACCGGTGGTGGCGTCTGTCATCGTCAACCGCGAGGCGGCTCGCCTGTGGGACCTGGTGGGTCACTTTGCAGGCTTTGATGCCTTCATTCCTACCCTGTCGCACATCGAGATGACCGGTGTTGGCGTGGGTGCTTTGCGCACGAAGTATTTTCACGATGGCCACTGCGTCGTAGAGCAACTCAATAGCCATGACGATAAGGCCATGTGCATGACCTGGACCACGATCTACAACACCCTCGGCGTGGCCCATTTGTGGGCAGCGATGAGCGTGGAGGCCCTTGGCGCCGGAAGCGCACGGGCGACCTGGACCCTGATTGGCGAACCCATCGAGATGCCGCAGGCTGAGTTTGAAGGGTTTATCCAAGGGTTCGCCGACAGCGCACTGGAGAACGTGCGCCGGATGCTCGGCTAAGCAATAGGAGCGAGAAGCCTCGCTCCGATGCCATCAAGGTCAGATCTTGAAGCTGTCGACCAATTGCTTCAAGCGGCTGGCCTGCTGGGACAGTGCATCGCAATCCTTCAACGTTTCGTTGAGATTGGCCACGCCTTGTTGGTTCAGCAGATTGATCTGATTGATGTCGACGTTGAGGGTTTCCACAACAGCGGTCTGCTCTTCGGTGGCGGCGGCGACCGATTGGTTCATGCCGTCGATTTCAACGATGCGCTGCGTCACGCTGATCAGGCGCTCACCCGCCTGGTTAGCCACTTCGACACTCTCTTCGCTGGAGGTCTGGCTGGCGTTCATGGTGGTCACCGCCTCACGCGAGCCCACTTGCAACGAAGTGATCATTTTGTGGATCTCCTCCGCGGACTCCTGGGTGCGGTGGGCCAGGTTGCGCACTTCATCGGCAACCACGGCAAATCCACGACCGGCTTCCCCGGCACGCGCCGCTTCGATCGCAGCGTTGAGCGCGAGCAGATTGGTCTGTTGGGAGATGCCTTTGATCACATCGAGAATGTGGCCGATGTTGTCGGTGCTCGCGTTCAGGGTTTCGATCTGGGTGCAGGACTGGCTAATTTTTTGCGACAGTTCCGACATCGCCAGGATGGTTTGCTCCACTACTTTGCGCCCATCGTCAGCCTGCTCGCTGGCACCGCTGGCGTGCTGCGAAGCATCGGCGGCGTTACGTGCGATTTCCTGGGTGGCGGCCCCCAGCTCGTTAATGGCGGCAGCGACGCTGTTGGTCCGCGCACTCTGCTCGTCGGAGCCGATGATCGAGGCGTTGGAGGACGCCATCACACGCTGGGACAGGTCATGCACCTGGCGCGTCGCCGAAGACACTTCGGAGATGGACGCATGGATACGCTCGACGAATTGGTTGAATGCACTGCCTACCTCGCCAAACTCGTCCTTGCTGGTGACGTCCAGCCGACGGGTCAGGTCGCCTTCGCCCTGGGCGATATCCTGCATGGCAACACCCATGGTAGTCAGGGGCCGCAGCAAGACTTGGATCAGCAGGCTCAAGAGCACCGCGATCGCCACCACCGCAATCAGCATGGCAATCAACGCTGATGTACGGAATTTACCCAACGGGGCGTAGGCCTTGTCCTTATCGATCGACAGGCCAATGTACCAGTCTGCGCCTGGCAAGCCGCCGATAGGGGTGAACGCCAAAATGCGATCCTGCCCATTGAGTACCACGTCCTGACTGGTCTTTTCGATACGTACGCCGGTGCCAGGGTAGATGTCCTTGAGGTTCTTCATCACTTGGTCCTGGTCGGGACTGACGATGACCTGGCCGTCGCCGCTGACCAGGAACGCATGGCCGATGCCGCCAAAGTCCACCGAGTTGATAATCTTGACCAGGGTTTGCAGGCTCAAGTCACCGCCGACCACGCCCAGCAGTTCACCGTTCTTTTTCACCGGCATGGCGATGGTCACGATCTGCCCACCCACCGCCGCCATGTAGGGAGGGGTCAGCATAGTCTTATCGGCAGCCACGGCTTGTTTGTACCAAGGCCGCTGGCGCGGGTCGTAACCATCGGGCATTTTCGCGTCCGGGCGCTGTGTGAACACGCCGTTGGTCTGACCGACATAAGTGAACTGGAAGTTTGCAGTGAGCGCAGGTTGGTCGACCAAACCCGGGAGGTCCGCACCACTGCCTTGATGAGCAATGTTTTGCGCCAGGTTTTCGAGTACGAGTATTCGCCCACTCAGCCAGTTCTGCACACTGCTGGCGGTAAGTTCACCGGATTGCTGGATGGACGATTCCAGGTTTTGCTTGATGGTGCTGCGCTGCAGGTAGTCGTTGTAGAGCGTGAATAACGCGAAGGCCAGAACCACGACGCCTGACGCGGCCAACAGAATTTTATGACTGAACTTAAGATTCATTTCATCGACTTCTTTTGCCAAAAGGGTGGGCGTGCCGAGTGGAACATTCCATGTACGGTATAGGCGGACTCTCGGTTCGCTCTATTTCGGTGCACGCATGGCTCGTCAGGCTTTCGGCCAAATGGAGTGAAATCTTAAGCCTTTGTGCGAAACTTCCTCTTTTTGAGTGTGAAACCGACCAGTGGTAGCCAGCTAGCCCGTTGTTGCGAACCCCATTCGCAATATGAACGCTTGCGCGAAGCCCACCACTACAACGAATTAGCTTGGCCGCGGATGCAGGGGATGCTCTCGGTACGGGCCTATTATTTTCCCCATAAACGACAAAACCCCTGTCTGCGCAAGCAAACAGGGGTTTCGGAATTCAATCTTGACGATGACCTACTCTCACATGGGGAAACCCCACACTACCATCGGCGATGCATCGTTTCACTACTGAGTTCGGGATGGGATCAGGTGGTTCCAATGCTCTATGGTCGTCAAGAAATTCTGTGTACCAGTCCGTCGTTTAGCAACGTACTGATGAAATTCGTGGACTTCTACATAAACAAAACCCCTGTTTGCGTAAGCAAACAGGGGTTCTGGAATTTAATCTTGACGATGACCTACTCTCACATGGGGAAACCCCACACTACCATCGGCGATGCATCGTTTCACTACTGAGTTCGGGATGGGATCAGGTGGTTCCAATGCTCTATGGTCGTCAAGAAATTCGGGTACTGAGTCGTGGCCAGTTGGCCTCGCTTCAGCAAATTGGGTATGTGATAGCTTTCGGTGTTTTGTGAACTTCGAACTTTCGGTTCGTTTCGTCTTCACACACCGCAATCTGGTGCCTTTTCAGGTCAGCAAATTGCTTGGGTGTTATATGGTCAAGCCTCACGGGCAATTAGTATTGGTTAGCTCAACGCCTCACAGCGCTTACACACCCAACCTATCAACGTCGTAGTCTTCGACGGCCCTTCAGGGGACTCAAGGTCCCAGTGAGATCTCATCTTGAGGCTAGTTTCCCGCTTAGATGCTTTCAGCGGTTATCTATTCCGAACATAGCTACCCGGCAATGCCACTGGCGTGACAACCGGAACACCAGAGGTTCGTCCACTCCGGTCCTCTCGTACTAGGAGCAGCCCCTCTCAAATCTCAAACGTCCACGGCAGATAGGGACCGAACTGTCTCACGACGTTCTAAACCCAGCTCGCGTACCACTTTAAATGGCGAACAGCCATACCCTTGGGACCGGCTTCAGCCCCAGGATGTGATGAGCCGACATCGAGGTGCCAAACACCGCCGTCGATATGAACTCTTGGGCGGTATCAGCCTGTTATCCCCGGAGTACCTTTTATCCGTTGAGCGATGGCCCTTCCATACAGAACCACCGGATCACTAAGACCTACTTTCGTACCTGCTCGACGTGTCTGTCTCGCAGTCAAGCGCGCTTTTGCCTTTATACTCTACGACCGATTTCCGACCGGTCTGAGCGCACCTTCGTACTCCTCCGTTACTCTTTAGGAGGAGACCGCCCCAGTCAAACTACCCACCATACACTGTCCTCGATCCGGATAACGGACCTGAGTTAGAACCTCAAAGTTGCCAGGGTGGTATTTCAAGGTTGGCTCCACGCGAACTGGCGTCCACGCTTCAAAGCCTCCCACCTATCCTACACAAGCAAATTCAAAGTCCAGTGCAAAGCTATAGTAAAGGTTCACGGGGTCTTTCCGTCTAGCCGCGGATACACTGCATCTTCACAGCGATTTCAATTTCACTGAGTCTCGGGTGGAGACAGCGCCGCCATCGTTACGCCATTCGTGCAGGTCGGAACTTACCCGACAAGGAATTTCGCTACCTTAGGACCGTTATAGTTACGGCCGCCGTTTACCGGGGCTTCGATCAAGAGCTTCGCGTTAGCTAACCCCATCAATTAACCTTCCGGCACCGGGCAGGCGTCACACCCTATACGTCCACTTTCGTGTTTGCAGAGTGCTGTGTTTTTAATAAACAGTCGCAGCGGCCTGGTATCTTCGACCGGCATGGGCTTACGGAGCAAGTCCTTCACCCTCACCGGCGCACCTTCTCCCGAAGTTACGGTGCCATTTTGCCTAGTTCCTTCACCCGAGTTCTCTCAAGCGCCTTGGTATTCTCTACCCAACCACCTGTGTCGGTTTGGGGTACGGTTCCTGGTTACCTGAAGCTTAGAAGCTTTTCTTGGAAGCATGGCATCAACCACTTCGTCATCTAAAAGATAACTCGTCATCAGCTCTCGGCCTTAAGATCCCGGATTTACCTAAGATCTCAGCCTACCACCTTAAACTTGGACAACCAACGCCAAGCTGGCCTAGCCTTCTCCGTCCCTCCATCGCAATAACCAGAAGTACAGGAATATTAACCTGTTTTCCATCGACTACGCTTTTCAGCCTCGCCTTAGGGACCGACTAACCCTGCGTCGATTAACGTTGCGCAGGAAACCTTGGTCTTTCGGCGTGGGTGTTTTTCACACCCATTGTCGTTACTCATGTCAGCATTCGCACTTCTGATACCTCCAGCAAGCTTCTCAACTCACCTTCACAGGCTTACAGAACGCTCCTCTACCGCATCACTTACGTGATACCCGTAGCTTCGGTGTATGGTTTGAGCCCCGTTACATCTTCCGCGCAGGCCGACTCGACTAGTGAGCTATTACGCTTTCTTTAAAGGGTGGCTGCTTCTAAGCCAACCTCCTAGCTGTCTAAGCCTTCCCACATCGTTTCCCACTTAACCATAACTTTGGGACCTTAGCTGACGGTCTGGGTTGTTTCCCTTTTCACGACGGACGTTAGCACCCGCCGTGTGTCTCCCATGCTCGGCACTTGTAGGTATTCGGAGTTTGCATCGGTTTGGTAAGTCGGGATGACCCCCTAGCCGAAACAGTGCTCTACCCCCTACAGTGATACATGAGGCGCTACCTAAATAGCTTTCGAGGAGAACCAGCTATCTCCGAGCTTGATTAGCCTTTCACTCCGATCCACAGGTCATCCGCTAACTTTTCAACGGTAGTCGGTTCGGTCCTCCAGTTAGTGTTACCCAACCTTCAACCTGCCCATGGATAGATCGCCCGGTTTCGGGTCTATTCCCAGCGACTAGACGCCCTATTAAGACTCGCTTTCGCTACGCCTCCCCTATTCGGTTAAGCTCGCCACTGAAAATAAGTCGCTGACCCATTATACAAAAGGTACGCAGTCACCCAACAAAGTGGGCTCCCACTGCTTGTACGCATACGGTTTCAGGATCTATTTCACTCCCCTCTCCGGGGTTCTTTTCGCCTTTCCCTCACGGTACTAGTTCACTATCGGTCAGTCAGTAGTATTTAGCCTTGGAGGATGGTCCCCCCATATTCAGACAAAGTTTCTCGTGCTCCGTCCTACTCGATTTCATGACTAAGAGATTTTCGCGTACAGGGCTATCACCCACTATGGCCGCACTTTCCAGAGCGTTCCGCTAATCTCAAAGCCACTTAAGGGCTAGTCCCCGTTCGCTCGCCACTACTAAGGGAATCTCGGTTGATTTCTTTTCCTCAGGGTACTTAGATGTTTCAGTTCCCCTGGTTCGCCCCTTACACCTATGTATTCAGTGTAAGGTAACCATCTTATGATGGCTGGGTTCCCCCATTCAGACATCTCCGGATCAAAGTCTGTTTGCCGACTCCCCGAAGCTTTTCGCAGGCTACCACGTCTTTCATCGCCTCTGACTGCCAAGGCATCCACCGTATGCGCTTCTTCACTTGACCATATAACCCCAAGCAATCTGGTTATACTGTGAAGACGACATTCGCCGAAAATTCGAATTTCTCAACTAAGAGAACTCACAAATTTTACCTTAGCCTGATCCGTTACCAGTGAAAGTAACGTTCAGTCTATCTTTCTATCACATACCCAAATTTTTAAAGAACGATCTAATCAAAGACTAGAAATCAACATTCACCATCGCAGTGATGGAATGCTCATTTCTAAGCTTTCAACGTCTAGAAGCAGTAGTGGTGGAGCCAAACGGGATCGAACCGTTGACCTCCTGCGTGCAAGGCAGGCGCTCTCCCAGCTGAGCTATGGCCCCGTATTTCTACAGGCGTTTCCCACACAAAATTGGTGGGTCTGGGCAGATTCGAACTGCCGACCTCACCCTTATCAGGGGTGCGCTCTAACCAACTGAGCTACAGACCCAATTTCGGGCTGCTTCTTTATCGTCTTCTTCAATGAATCAAGCAATTCGTGTGGGAACTTATGGAGCAGCTGATGTCGTCGATTAAGGAGGTGATCCAGCCGCAGGTTCCCCTACGGCTACCTTGTTACGACTTCACCCCAGTCATGAATCACACCGTGGTAACCGTCCCCCCGAAGGTTAGACTAGCTACTTCTGGTGCAACCCACTCCCATGGTGTGACGGGCGGTGTGTACAAGGCCCGGGAACGTATTCACCGCGACATTCTGATTCGCGATTACTAGCGATTCCGACTTCACGCAGTCGAGTTGCAGACTGCGATCCGGACTACGATCGGTTTTATGGGATTAGCTCCACCTCGCGGCTTGGCAACCCTCTGTACCGACCATTGTAGCACGTGTGTAGCCCAGGCCGTAAGGGCCATGATGACTTGACGTCATCCCCACCTTCCTCCGGTTTGTCACCGGCAGTCTCCTTAGAGTGCCCACCATAACGTGCTGGTAACTAAGGACAAGGGTTGCGCTCGTTACGGGACTTAACCCAACATCTCACGACACGAGCTGACGACAGCCATGCAGCACCTGTCTCAATGTTCCCGAAGGCACCAATCTATCTCTAGAAAGTTCATTGGATGTCAAGGCCTGGTAAGGTTCTTCGCGTTGCTTCGAATTAAACCACATGCTCCACCGCTTGTGCGGGCCCCCGTCAATTCATTTGAGTTTTAACCTTGCGGCCGTACTCCCCAGGCGGTCAACTTAATGCGTTAGCTGCGCCACTAAGAGCTCAAGGCTCCCAACGGCTAGTTGACATCGTTTACGGCGTGGACTACCAGGGTATCTAATCCTGTTTGCTCCCCACGCTTTCGCACCTCAGTGTCAGTATCAGTCCAGGTGGTCGCCTTCGCCACTGGTGTTCCTTCCTATATCTACGCATTTCACCGCTACACAGGAAATTCCACCACCCTCTACCATACTCTAGTCAGTCAGTTTTGAATGCAGTTCCCAGGTTGAGCCCGGGGATTTCACATCCAACTTAACTAACCACCTACGCGCGCTTTACGCCCAGTAATTCCGATTAACGCTTGCACCCTCTGTATTACCGCGGCTGCTGGCACAGAGTTAGCCGGTGCTTATTCTGTCGGTAACGTCAAAACAATCACGTATTAGGTAACTGCCCTTCCTCCCAACTTAAAGTGCTTTACAATCCGAAGACCTTCTTCACACACGCGGCATGGCTGGATCAGGCTTTCGCCCATTGTCCAATATTCCCCACTGCTGCCTCCCGTAGGAGTCTGGACCGTGTCTCAGTTCCAGTGTGACTGATCATCCTCTCAGACCAGTTACGGATCGTCGCCTTGGTGAGCCATTACCTCACCAACTAGCTAATCCGACCTAGGCTCATCTGATAGCGCAAGGCCCGAAGGTCCCCTGCTTTCTCCCGTAGGACGTATGCGGTATTAGCGTCCGTTTCCGAACGTTATCCCCCACTACCAGGCAGATTCCTAGGCATTACTCACCCGTCCGCCGCTCTCAAGAGAAGCAAGCTTCTCTCTACCGCTCGACTTGCATGTGTTAGGCCTGCCGCCAGCGTTCAATCTGAGCCATGATCAAACTCTTCAGTTCAAACATCTTTGGGTTTTTAAGAAACCCTAAACTTGGCTCAGCAATCGTTGGTTACATCTTTGATTTCTCGCGGAGTAACTTGTGATGCTGATAATCTTGTTGACTATCAGTCTGACTCCACAAGCACCCACACGAATTGCTTGATTCAGTTGTTAAAGAGCGGTTGGTTAAGATCTTTCGTCTCAACCGAGGCGCGCATTCTACAGCAGCCTCATTTGCTGTCAAGTGATTATTTTCAGAAGTTTTCAAAGTTTCCTTTGTAACTTCAACCACTTGCGCTTCCGATCTCTCGTTAGCGGGAGGCGAATTCTACAGCGTTACACGCTGCTGTCAACACCTCTTTTTCTCCGCTTTCGACCGAGAGGATCGAAACGTTAATAGAGCCAAACTACACCACTCTACCAACTCCTTCTGGGCTTCGATGAACTGAAGCAGGCCGCTGTCGAATCTTGCGTAACTCTTTGTTTACCAAGGAGTTTTCCGTTTCGACTGCGCCGGAAGTGGGGCGAATTATAGACTTCCAGAATCTGCCGTCAACCCTTTATTTTGCTTTCTTATCAATTAGTTAACATTGATTAAAAAACCACCAAACTGTTTTATATGGGACCCGGGCGCTCCTATATAGAAGAAGCGTTATTTAGATAACCCCCGCCTCTCTTAAAGCAGCCACGCTAGCCGGACCCAATCCCAGTACCTCCTGGAGTACCTGAACTGTATGCTCCCCCAGCAGTGGAGGCGCACTGCGATATTCCACAGGTGTCTTGGAGAGTCGGATCGGATTGGCAACCTGAGGCACACTCCCTGCCAGCGCATGGGGCAACGCCATCGCCAAACCACGCGCCTTGACCTGCGGATCAGCAAACACCTGCGCCAGATCATTGATTGGCCCACACGGAACCCCCACCCGTTCGAGTTGCAATACCCACTCACTCGTCGTCTTGAAGACCGTCGCCTGGCGAATCAGCGGGATCAGCGTCGCGCGGTTGGCAACCCGCGCCTGATTAGTGGCAAACCGCGGGTCATTCGCCCACTGCGGTTGCCCGGCGACTTCAGCAAACTTGCGAAACTGTCCGTCGTTACCCACGGTCAGGATGAAGTCACCATCTGCCGTTGGGAAATCCTGATAAGGCACGATATTCGGATGCGCATTGCCCAGGCGCTTGGGTGACACTCCCGTCGTCAGGTAATTCATCGCCTGATTGGCCAAGCAAGCCACCTGCACGTCAAGCAGCGCCATATCGATATGCTGGCCACCGCCGTCGTGATCCCGATGAGCAAGCGCTGCCAGGATCGCCACGGTCGAGTAAAGCCCTGTCAGGATGTCGGTCAGCGCGACGCCAACCTTCACTGGCCCGGCACCTTCATCGCCTTCTGGCCGACCGGTAAGACTCATCAGCCCGCCCAGCCCCTGAATCATGAAGTCATAACCAGCCCGAGCCGCATAGGGCCCTGTTTGACCAAAGCCCGTGATCGAGCAATAGATCAATTCAGGATTGATCTCCTTGAGCGACTCATAGTCCAGGCCATAAGCCGCCAGACCACCCACCTTGAAGTTCTCGATCAGGATATCGGACTTGGCTGCGAGGTCACGCACCAGCTTCTGCCCCTCCGGCTGCGTGAAGTCGATAGTCACCGACTCCTTATTACGGTTAGCCGAGAGGTAATACGCAGCTTCACTGGTGTTCTCGCCATACGCATCCTTAAGGAAGGGCGGCCCCCAGGCCCGCGTGTCGTCGCCACTACCCGGCCGCTCAACCTTGATAACCTCAGCCCCAAGGTCCGCAAGAATCTGCCCGGCCCAAGGGCCCGCCAGGACTCGCGATAAATCCAGTACCCGCAGGTGCGAAAGCGCGCCCATGCCCATGCTCCTATTAATAGAACGCCTGAAGGCCGGTTTGCGCACGCCCAAGAATCAAGGCGTGCACATCATGGGTACCTTCGTAAGTGTTCACCACCTCCAGGTTGACCAAATGACGCGCCACACCAAACTCATCGGAGATCCCGTTGCCACCCAGCATGTCCCGAGCCATGCGCGCGATGTCCAGGGACTTGCCGCACGAGTTGCGCTTCATGATCGATGTGATCTCCACCGCCGCCGTGCCCTCATCCTTCATACGGCCCAGGCGCAGGCAACCTTGCAGGGCCAAAGTGATCTCGGTCTGCATGTCAGCCAGCTTCTTCTGGATCAACTGGGTCGCCGCCAACGGACGACCGAACTGGTGACGATCAAGGGTGTACTGGCGAGCGGTGTGCCAACAGAACTCGGCCGCGCCCAAGGCCCCCCAGGAGATGCCGTACCGCGCCGAGTTCAGGCAAGTGAAAGGCCCTTTCAACCCACGCACATCGGGGAAGATGTTCTCTTCAGGCACAAACACGTTGTCCATCACGATCTCGCCAGTAATGGACGCACGAAGTCCGACCTTGCCATGAATCGCAGGAGCGCTCAGGCCCTTCCAGCCTTTCTCCAGGACAAAACCGCGGATATCCCCCGCATCATCCTTGCCCCACACCACGAACACATCGGCGATCGGGCTGTTGGTGATCCACATCTTGGCGCCCGTCAGGCTGTAGCCACCATCCACCTTGCGCGCACGTGTAATCATCGCGCCCGGGTCGGAACCGTGGTTGGGCTCTGTCAGACCGAAGCAACCGATCCATTCACCAGAGGCCAACTTCGGCAGGTATTTCTGTTTTTGCGCTTCTGTACCGAATTCGTTGATCGGCACCATGACCAGTGACGATTGCACACTCATCATCGAGCGATAGCCGGAGTCGACACGCTCCACTTCGCGAGCGATCAACCCGTAGCTGACGTAGTTCAAGCCACTGCCACCGTACTGCTCTGGAATCATTGCGCCGAGCAAGCCGGTTTCGCCCATCTCACGGAAGATCGCAGGATCGGTTTTTTCATGGCGGAAAGCCTCGAGTACGCGCGGCGCCAATTTGTCCTGGGCAAATTGCTGCGCACTGTCGCGCACCATGCGTTCTTCCTCGGTGAGCTGTTGATCCAGCAGCAGTGGATCGATCCAGTTGAAGCTTGCCTTGCCAGCCATGAATAAGTCCTCGCAGAGAAAGTCAGTAGTCGTGCAAGGAGCCTAGGCCGGACGGCCGCAGAGGGCAAACGAGGTTTCCGCATAGGGTTGTGCTAATTTCTCACTTCGAAAAGACCGAGAAGGGCGCATACGCGCTTTATAAGTGAGTACAAGGTACATGCGTAGAAAAATCCCCAGCACCACTGCCCTTGTCAGTTTTGAAGCGGCAGCCCGCCACGAGAGCTTTACCAAGGCGGCGCAAGAACTTTCCATCACCCAGGGCGCTATCTGCCGACAGATCGCCAGTCTTGAGGAATTTTTAAGTGTCGAGCTGTTTCGACGCTCTCGGCGAGGCGTCAAACTGACGGAAGCGGGGCTCTCCTACAGTCGTCGAGTCGCGACGCAATTGGACGCAGTGGAACGCGATACGCTGTCCGTGATGGGGCAGCAGGGGGCAAACGTCATCGAACTGGCAGTGGTCCCGACCTTTGGGACTCAATGGTTGATCCCTCGCCTCAAGGACTTTCAACGCCAACATCCCGAAGTGACGGTGAACCTCACCAACCGCACGCGCCCCTTTCTGTTTGCCGACACAGAATTCGATGCTGCGATCTACTTCGGCGATGCCGACTGGTCTGGTACCGAATCCCACAGGCTGATGGGCGAGAATCCTGTCCCCGTATGCAGCCCCAGGCTATTAAGAACCCGTACGCACTTCAGCCCCCAGGAAATTGCCGAGCTGCCACTGCTGCAGCAGACGACTCGCCCCTACGCCTGGCGCCAGTGGTTCAACGCCCAACAGTTGAACATCCCCCGCGACATGACAGGCCCGAGATACGAGCTATTCTCGATGTTGTCCCAGGCGGCCATGCATGACATGGGCATCGCGCTGATCCCACCTTTCCTGATCCAACGAGAGCTCGACGAACACCAATTGGTCATCGCAAGCCCCAACGCACTGAGCAGTTCCAAGGCGTACTACCTGATGATTCCAGAGAGAAAAGTTGAGTCCGCCTCACTGCATGCGTTCAGAGACTGGCTCGTGGACCAATCACAGCGCTACATCCCCAGCATTTGAAGACCATAGCTAATTTGCTGACCTTGTAGTCAGCTATTTTTATATCCTACAGATATACGTATATGTCGCCTTTTAACAGACTGTACTTGTCCTCCAGAAACATGACTCAAAGCCATGACTTTGCTGGCTTTGAGCAATTATCTTCGGCCAATGCTCGACTATTCACCGGGACGATGACAAAAACCTCAAAAATTGCCTGAACACCTTTAAATACCTGTATTTAAAGAGGTTATTTCAAAGTGTTGCGACAATCAGTCACAGGGTGACTTGTAGTTAATTTTTCGTCACCCGTCATAATCCCTTGATGGCCGTAAAGTTCGCCTGCAAAATGCCGCGCCCCGCTGTCATTTCAGCGGGATCGTGCTGATCGGCCGCCCCAGATGCGCCACCCACGGTGCACTGGCCTTTTTACAAAAAGATCAAAAGCAAAAAGATCATGCAGGAGATTTGACGTGCACATTGGTGTTCCTCTCGAAACCCAGACCGGTGAAACACGGGTGGCTGCCACCCCGGAAACCATCAAGAAGCTGATCGGCCAGGGCCATAAGGTCACTGTACAAAGCGGCGCAGGTGTTAAGGCCAGCATCGTCGACAGTGCCTATGAAACGGCAGGCGCGACCATTGGCAGTGCCGGCGACGCGTTTGGCGCCGAGCTGATTCTCAAGGTGGTCGCCCCCAGCGACAGCGAACTGACGCTGATCAAAAGCGGCACCGTGTTGGTGGGCATGCTCAATCCGTTCAGCAACGAAATCATCACCAAGCTGGCCGAACACGGCATTACTGCCTTCGCGCTCGAAGCCGCGCCGCGCACCTCGCGCGCCCAAAGCCTCGACGTGCTGTCGTCGCAGGCCAACATCGCCGGTTACAAGGCTGTGTTGCTCGCCGCCCATCACTACCCACGCTTTATGCCAATGCTGATGACCGCTGCAGGTACTGTGAAAGCCGCACGCGTGCTGATCCTCGGTGCTGGCGTTGCCGGCCTTCAGGCCATCGCCACGGCAAAACGCCTGGGTGCCGTGATCGAAGCGTCCGACGTGCGTCCCGCCGTCAAAGAGCAGATCGAATCCCTCGGCGCCAAGTTCGTCGACGTGCCCTACGAAACTGACGAAGAGCGTGAATGCGCCGTGGGTGTCGGCGGCTATGCGCGCCCAATGCCAACCAGCTGGATGCAACGCCAGGCCGTGGCCGTGCACGAACGCGCCAAGCAAGCCGACATCGTTATCACCACTGCGCTGATCCCTGGACGCAAGGCACCGACCTTGCTCAGTGCCGACACCGTCGCGCAGATGAAGCCCGGCTCGGTGGTCATTGACCTCGCCGCCGCCCAGGGTGGCAACTGCCCACTGACCGTCGCTGACCAGGTGGTGGTCGAAAACGGCGTGATCATCTGCGGCCCGACCAACCTGGCCGGCGCCGTTGCCGCCGACGCATCGGCCTTGTACGCGCGCAACCTGCTGGACTTCCTGAAGCTGGTCTTCAACAAGGAAGGGCAGTTTGAAATCAACCTCGAAGACGACATCGTCGCCGCGTGCCTGATGTGCCGCGACGGCCAAGTCATCCGCAAAAACGCCTAAGCAGGGATTCAGACGATGGAAGAGCTTATCTCCCCCGGTATCTACAACCTGATCATCTTTGTGCTGGCGATTTATGTCGGTTATCACGTGGTCTGGAACGTTACCCCCGCACTGCACACGCCATTGATGGCCGTGACCAACGCCATCTCGGCGATTGTGATCGTCGGCGCCATGCTCGCCGCTGCGCTCACCGTGACCCCGCTGGGCAAGACCATGGGCACCCTGGCCGTGGCCCTGGCAGCAGTGAACGTGTTCGGCGGTTTCCTGGTGACTCGCAGGATGCTCGAGATGTTCAAGAAGAAAGCCCCGAAAGCAAAAGAAGAGGCGCCTAAGTAATGAGCATGAATCTGGTTACGACGCTCTACTTGATCGCGTCTATCTGCTTTATCCAGGCCCTCAAGGGCCTGTCGCACCCCACCACATCGCGACGCGGCAACCTGTTCGGCATGCTCGGCATGGCGCTGGCGGTACTCACCACCGTGGGCCTCATCTATAAGCTCGGCGCAGAACTCGCCACCGCGGGCATCGGCTATGTGATTGTCGGCCTGCTGATCGGCGGCACCGCCGGCTCGATCATGGCCAAACGCGTGGAAATGACCAAGATGCCGGAACTCGTGGCGTTCATGCACAGCATGATCGGCCTGGCAGCGGTGTTTATCGCCATTGCCGCCGTGGTCGAGCCGCAATCCCTGGGTATCGTCAAACACCTGGGCGACTCGATCCCTGCCGGTAATCGCCTGGAGCTGTTTCTCGGCGCGGCGATTGGTGCAATCACCTTCTCCGGTTCGGTGATCGCATTCGGCAAACTCTCGGGCAAGTACAAGTTCCGTCTCTTCCAAGGCGCACCGGTACAGTTCGGCGGCCAGCACAAACTTAACCTGGTGCTGGGCCTTGCCACACTGGGCCTGGGCCTGGCTTTCATGCTCACCGGCAACCTCACCGCCTTTGCGCTGATGCTGGCCCTGGCGTTCGTGCTCGGCGTGCTGATCATCATCCCGATTGGCGGCGCCGACATGCCGGTCGTCGTTTCGATGCTCAACAGCTACT
Organism: Pseudomonas sp. G11; assembly: GCF_029457515.1. NCBI lineage: Bacteria > Pseudomonadati > Pseudomonadota > Gammaproteobacteria > Pseudomonadales > Pseudomonadaceae > Pseudomonas > Pseudomonas sp. G11. Next base: position 370,662 of record NZ_CP120377.1, on the reverse strand, counting down.
CCGGCTGGGCAGCGGCGGGGATCGGCTTCTCGCTGAACAATTCGATGCTGATCATCGCCGGCTCGCTGGTGGGTTCGAGCGGTGCGATCCTCTCGTACATCATGTGCAAGGCGATGAATCGCTCCTTCTTTAATGTACTGCTCGGCGGTTTCGGCAACACGCCGGATGCTGGCGCGGCGGCAGGCTCTAAAGAAGCACGCCCGGTGAAGTCCGGCTCGGCAGACGATGCCACCTTCCTGCTGACCAACGCCGACACGGTGATCATCGTTCCGGGCTATGGCTTGGCAGTGGCGCGGGCACAACACGCGCTTAAAGAGCTGACAGAAAAACTCACCCACCGCGGCGTGACCGTGAAGTACGCGATCCACCCGGTGGCAGGGCGTATGCCTGGGCATATGAACGTGTTGCTGGCCGAGGCCGAAGTGCCTTACGACCAGGTGTTCGAGATGGAAGACATCAACTCCGAGTTTGGCCAGGCCGACGTGGTGCTGGTGCTGGGCGCCAACGATGTGGTCAACCCGGCCGCCAAGAACGATCCGAACTCGCCGATCGCCGGCATGCCGATTCTGGAAGCGTTCAAGGCCAAGACCATCATCGTCAACAAGCGCTCCATGGCCAGCGGCTATGCGGGCCTGGACAACGAGTTGTTCTACCTGGACAAGACCATGATGGTCTTTGGTGATGCCAAGAAAGTCATCGAAGACATGGTCAAAGCTGTCGAATAACACTGCGCCAGCGCAATACCTGAAACCCTGGCCTCCAGTAGGCTAGGGTTTTTTATTGCTGCATGAAACCCGACAAAAGGCTCTAAATCGGCACCCGGCATTCGACCATGGTAGCGGGCCGAAATTGTTTGAAATCACTAAACTGCGCACCTTGCCTCCCGTAGCCCGAGATAACAATCCATGTACCGTGATCGTATCCGCTTGCCTTCGCTGTTGAACAAGGTCATGAGCGCGGCAGACGCCGCCGCACTGATCGAGGACGGCATGACCGTCGGCATGAGCGGCTTCACCCGTGCCGGTGAAGCCAAGGCCGTTCCCCACGCCCTGGCCGAACGCGCCAAGACTTCGCCTCTGAAAATCACGTTGATGACCGGTGCCAGCCTGGGCAACGACCTGGACAAGCAACTGACCGAGGCCGGCGTGCTGTCCCGGCGCATGCCGTTCCAGGTCGACAGCACCTTGCGCAAGGCCATCAACGCCGGCGAGGTGATGTTCATTGACCAGCACCTGTCAGAGACCGTCGAGCAACTGCGCAACAACCAACTCAAGCTGCCCGACATTGCCGTGATCGAAGCCGTTGCGATCACGGAACAAGGCCATATCGTGCCCACCACCTCCGTGGGTAACTCGGCCAGCTTCGCAATTTTCGCCAAGCAGGTCATCGTCGAGATCAACCTGGCGCACAACCCGAACCTGGAAGGGCTGCACGACATCTATATCCCGACCTATCGGCCAACCCGCACACCGATCCCGCTGGTGAACGTCGACGATCGCATTGGCAGCACCGCGATCCCGATCCCACCGGAGAAGATCGTCGCCATCGTGATCACCAACAAGGCCGATTCCGCCTCGACCGTGACACCACCGGACAACGACACCCAAGGGATCGCCAATCACCTGATCAACTTCCTCAAGCAGGAAGTGGACGCCGGACGCATGACCAACAAGCTCGGCCCGTTGCAGGCTGGCATCGGCAACATCGCCAACGCGGTGATGTGCGGCTTGATCGAATCGCCGTTCGAAGACCTGACCATGTACTCGGAAGTCCTGCAGGACTCGACGTTCGACCTGATTGACGCGGGCAAGCTGAGCTTCGCCTCCGGCAGCTCGATCACCTTGTCGGAACGGCGCAACGCCAACGTGTTCGGCAACCTGGAACACTACAAGGACAAGCTGGTACTACGCCCGCAGGAAATCTCCAACCACCCGGAAGTAGTTCGCCGGCTGGGTATCATCGCCATCAACACCGCGCTGGAGTTCGACATCTACGGCAACGTCAACTCTACCCACGTGTGCGGTACGCGAATGATGAACGGGATTGGCGGCTCGGGTGACTTCGCGCGCAACGCGCACCTGGCGATCTTCGTCACCAAGTCGATTGCCAAGGCCGGTGCGATTTCCAGCGTGGTGCCGATGGTCAGCCATGTGGACCACACCGAACATGACGTCGACATCCTGGTGACCGAGATAGGCCTGGCTGACCTGCGTGGCCTGGCGCCCCGGGAGCGTGCACGGGTCATCATCGACAACTGCGTACATCCGGCTTACCGCGATGCGCTGAACAGCTACTTCGAATCGGCCTGCGCCATCGGCGGGCACACCCCGCACATCCTGCGCGAAGCACTGAGCTGGCACATCAATCTGGAAGAAACCGGGCATATGCTCAAGGCGTGATTGGTACAGATCCGAGCTGATGCAAACACAGTTTCATCAGCTCGGCTGTCTGACTGAGCTTTTTGCAAAAAACTGTACTGCTGTACCGGTCATTTCCTACCGAAATATCCCACACCCACCATCGAAAACACCTATTTCGCACTATTTCAGTGCGGACAGGTACAGTTGCTCCATTTCCGTACAGTACAGCCGCTATAAACAGTTAACTGGCCCCTCACAATACAGGTGAACTGTATCTAGAGAGTCTTGTGTCGGAGGAGGATCATTGGCATCAGTTAAACCACTACCTAATCCCGCCACAAGCGGAAGGATGTCATCATGGAACGTACACTCAGTTCCGATCTGTTCTTCGAAGAAAAAGCTGTAAACACCCAGGCTTCCCTGCCTCTGCGCGTTCTCGCCAACCTGATGCTGTGGCAGCGCCGCATCTCCAGCCGCCATCAATTGGCTCGCCTGGATTCGCGTCTGCTGGCTGACGCCGGTATCAGCGAAGCTCAACGCTACGAAGAGCTGAGCAAGCCGTTCTGGCGCTGATTGGCGCTCGCTGGCCCTGACCTGACGGGTCCACTGCCAGCAACCTGATTTGTCAAAACAAAGCCCGCCCCGGGTAACCGGAGGCGGGCTTTGTTGTATCTGGGGCCTGGCTTTTTTGATCGCCGAACAGAAGCCTTTCATCTCAACCGGTACAGTTTAAATAAAACAACAATTAAGCAGTACAATTTAACTCCGGTGTACCTGTTTCGGCAGCGGGGACTCGCACACCATGGTGCTTCAGCAATCATGGAAGCCCCGTCATGAACCTCCGTCCTTCGTCCAGCAAACGGCTGCTTATCCTTACTGCTTCAGCATTCGCCAGGTGGGTACGACGTCACTATGAGCGGCGCCAGCTGGCACAACTCGATCCCCGGGAACTGTCGGATGCCGGCATCAGCCACGCCGACCGAATGGCAGAGCTGGCCAAACCGTTCTGGCGTGACTAGACGGTCAAGAGGCTTTCCGAACGGACAAGCGGCGGCTTAATATCCACTCACCACGTGGCGAACCTTGTAGAACGGGCGTCTGATGCTCAATAGCAACGACAGTGCCCGTTTCACATGTGGCCACTCTGCGCCGCTTTTTCCATTTATCTACAGGAGTCCCCCATGTCCCGTCTTCGCCTGCTGAGTGCTGCCGCCCTGTTGGTATTGGCTGCCAATGCCAATGCGAGCAGTTTCATTGTGACCACCGACTCCATCGTTGGCGCACTGAAAGCCACCTCCGACGCCAGCTCCGATGCCACTTCATCGCTGCGTGACAACAAAGTCGTGCGCGCCTCCCGTGACGACGCCGCCAGCTTTGTCGCCAGCGAAGGCGCCATTCGTGGGGTGAAGCTGGAAAGCGCCCTGGCCCAGATCCGCCAACAAGCGCCACAACTGAACGCCGCGACTGACGCACAACTGGCCCAGGCTATCCTGGCCATCTAAGTCGCAGCACGCAGGGAGCGAGCGCCGCTCCCTGAATGCCATCGGACTGGCTCTCGCCCGGGCATTGCGCTAGCCTTGGCGCTCGCTTTCAGTTGTCGAGTCCCATGGCTTTTTCATTCCGCCTGTTGATTGTTCCTGTGTTGTTTTCGGCCTGCTGGTCGTCGACGGCTTCGGCCTTTGACCTGACCACCCAGAGTACCGTCGTGAGCGCGTACGCCACCAGCAAGGTGACCTCCGCGCCGTTTGACAGGAAGCTGATAATGGCCGCCCAGGATGACGCTGCCGCATTCATTGCCACCGACGGCCAATGGCGGGGGGCCCGACTGGAGTCAGCGCTGGATTATCTGCGCCGTACCCAGCCAAAACTTAACGCCAGCGACCTTGAACTGGCGCAAGCAATTCTCGTCCAATAATCATCTTTGTATTTCGGAGTCATTCCATGCGTAGCCCGCTGATCGCCGCCACCCTTGGCCTGCTGTTGTTGGCAGACGTTGCCCAGGCGCATACCTTGGTGGCCACCAGTAACATCATTGTTCGCGCCTCTGGCCGCACCATTGATTTCACCTCGGACACCACCACCTCCATCCGCGACTCCAAAATCGTGCGCGAAGCCCACGATGATGCCGCCAGCTTCGTCGCCACCAATGGCGAAATTCGCGGTGCACAGTTGGAAGCCGCCTTTGACACCCTGCGGACCCGCGTACCGGAAGCCCGCGACGCCAGTGACCAGACCCTCGCCGAAGCCATTCTCGCTCTGTGAGGCGCATTAACGCCTGGCTCCTGGCCGGGGTTGTGCTGCTGTGTGCCAGCACCGCCCAGGCCAGCCTGCAACTGCGGCTCAAGACCGATGGCTTGAGCCCGGCTGAACAGCAGGCCAGCCAGGCATTGCTTGATGAGGCGATGCGCTCCTTGCCGCCGCGCTTCATCGAACAGCTGGACCGGCGCATCGATGTCGGCTGGACCGACCAAATGCCCGGGAACGCCTATGGCCAGGCTTCCCTGGTGTCCGAGCTGGACCTCAACCGCAACCTTCTCGCCAGCCTGACCGACGGCAGCGCCGCCACCCAGAAGACCAACCGCCCCCACGGCACCGTGCGCCGGGAAATGCTCGCCACCGTGCTGCATGAACTGACCCACATCTATGACCGTGCGCGCCTCTGGTCCAAAGACGAACGCACACTGATCCAGCGTTGCAGCCGCCAGAACAACATCACCGGCTTGATCGGCCTGCCTGACCAATGCCGTGGCCAGAACGATCGCCGTTTCACCCTCAGTGACGACCCGCGCCTGCTGGACCTCGCCGGCTGGCCGCAATACGTCGGCCGCCGCGGCGAGCGTGAACAGCACAACCACCAGGTCGCGCGCAGCCCGGATATCTACGAAACCACCAGCCCGCTGGAGTTCGTTGCGGTCAACATGGAGTACTTTCTCCTCGACCCAAGCTACGCCTGCCGTCGCCCGTCATTGTTCCGCTATTACCAGCAACACTTCGGCTGGGCACCACCGGCACAGGACACCTGCGCAAGCACTTACGCCTTCCTCAACGCCGGTAACGATTTCGCCAAGACGCCCCTGGGCCAGGTCGATCCGGAGCGAGTGTATGAGATCGACTACCTGCTGGCCGAAGCCAACCAGAACCTGGTGAGCCGCTGGGGCCACAGCATGTTGCGCCTGGTGATCTGCGCGCCCGGGCGCCCCCGTGGCCCGGATTGCAGGCTGGACCTGGACCAGCACCTGGTGCTGTCCTACCGCGCGTTCGTCGGCGATGTGCAGCTGTCGAGCTGGGATGGCCTAGTGGGCAAGTACCCGTCACGGTTGTTCGTCCTGCCACTGTCCCAGGTGATCGACGAATACACCAAGACCGAGCTGCGCGGCCTGGCCTCGGTGCCGTTGAAACTCACGCGCCAGGAAATCAACGACACCGTTGAGCATGCCGCCGAGATGCATTGGAGCTACGACGGCAATTACTTTTTCATCTCTAACAACTGTGCGGTGGAAAGCCTGAAACTGTTGCGCAGCGGCAGCGCCAATCCGCAGCTGACCGGGCTCGACAACATCACCCCCAACGGCCTGCTCGAAGTCCTGCAGGCACGCGGCCTGGCGGACACCAGCGTACTGAAGGACAAACGCGAGGCGTTACGCCTGGGCTACCACTTCGACTCGTTCCGCGAACGCTACCAGGCGATGTTCGATGTACTGCGCAAACACCTGCCGATCAAGCAGACCCAGGTTGAAGATTGGTTATCCCTCAGCGCGGCCGAGCGCCGGCAATGGTTCGGCCAGGCCGACCTGCGCACCAGCGCCGCGCTGCTGTTGCTGGAACAGGCGAGCTTTCGCAAGCAATTGATGCTGGCCCAGGATGAGGTCAAGCAGCGCTACCTCGGCGCTCGTGAGCTGAAAAATGGCGGCATGGAGAAAGCCAACGCCACGCTGCAACAGATCCTCGCCAACAGCGGCTTCCTCAGCCGTCCGGCGGAACTGCTGGGCAGCGGTGGCTACGGCTTGCCGCAACCGTCGGAATCCAAACGCCTCGAATCAGAAAGCGCCGAGCGCCAGAAGCAATTGCAATCCCTCACCGGCGAGCTGGATAAAGAGGTGAGGGCGCTGCTGGAGCCCTCCCGTGCCGCTGAGATTGCCGCGTGTGAAGCCAACCTCAAGCAAGTGGGCGAGCATTTGCGGGCACTGCACAAGGCGGCCGGCGGGCTCGAACTGCCCTGAAATACCCGAGATAAACGTATTCCAAATGTGGGAGCCAACCCTCTCCCACATTTGACCTGTGTATCCCTGAAGACCGTGCGTCTTCCCACCACCCTCCGTTTGCCCAGCGAAAGCTGGTTGAAAGCTTACGCGTCTAGGATCGCCCCCCACTGCCGGCAACAGACCGGCTGTTAACAACAACAATGGTGATTCCCGATGTCCGCCCGTACCCACCTGTTCGTCCCCCCTCCACCCGTACGCCTCGTGTCTTTCGTTCTGCGCTGAACCACCCGGTTCGCCATTCCCTAGTCGCGCTACGCCTGGAGTATTCCTATGCTGACTTTCCTTGGCTTTGCCATGGTCATCACGTTCATGTTCCTGATCATGACCAAGCGCCTGTCCGCGCTGATCGCCTTGATCATCGTGCCCATCCTGTTCGCGCTGTTCGGGGGTTTCGCACCGAAGATCGGCCCGATGATGCTCGAAGGCATCACCAAGCTCGCGCCGACCGGCGTCATGCTGATGTTCGCCATTCTCTACTTTGCCCTGATGATCGACTCCGGCCTGTTCGACCCGGCCGTGCGCAAGATCCTCAAGATGGTCAAGGGCGACCCGCTGAAAGTCTCGGTCGGCACCGCCGTGCTGGCCCTGGTGGTGTCCCTCGACGGTGACGGCGCTACCACCTACATGATCTGCGTGGCCGCCATGCTGCCGCTGTACCAGCGCATCGGCATGAGCCCGCGGATCATGGCCGGGCTGATCATCCTCGCCGGCGGCGTGATGAACATGACCCCCTGGGGTGGCCCGACCGCCCGTGCAGCCAGTGCGCTGCATGTGGACCCGTCGGACATCTTCGTACCGATGATCCCAGCCATGGCCGCTGGCGTGGTGGCGATCCTGGTGATTGCCTACATGTACGGCAAGCGTGAACGTGCGCGGCTGGGTGAACTGCACCTGCAAGGCGACGAGATCGACCACAGTGAGATCAGCGTGTCGCAATTCCCGGACGCCCGCCGTCCCAAGCTGATCTGGTTCAACGGCGCCCTGACCCTGGCCCTGATGGGCACCCTGATTGCCGGCCTGTTGCCGCTTCCGGTGCTGTTCATGGTGGCGTTCAGTATCGCGATGATCGTCAACTACCCGTGCCTGCAACAGCAGAAAGACCGTGTCGCCGCCCACGCCGGCAGCGTATTGGCCGTGGTGGGGTTGATCTTCGCCGCGGGTATCTTCACCGGCATCCTGTCGGGCACCGGCATGGTCGACGCCATGTCCAAGAGCCTGCTGGCGGTCATCCCTGAAGCCCTGGGCCCGTACCTGGCGGTAATCACCGCGTTGGTGAGCATGCCGTTCACCTTCTTCATGTCCAACGATGCGTTCTACTACGGCGTACTGCCGGTCCTGGCCGAAGCGGCCAGCCACTACGGCATTACCGCGGTGGAAATGGCCCGCGCCTCCATCGTTGGCCAACCCGTGCACTTGCTCAGCCCGCTGGTACCCTCGACCTATCTGTTGGTGGCCCTGGCCGGCATTGAATTCGGCGATCACCAACGCTTCACCCTCAAGTGGGCAGTGCTGGTATGCCTGTGCATAATGTTCGCCGCATTGCTGATGGGGATTTTTCCGCTGTTCAGCACTCTATAATCGTACCGACCCACTCACCGCGCGGCGCTGCAGCTTGCGCGGTTTAACATTTGCTCAAAGGAATACACATGGAATGGCTGACCAATCCGGAAATCTGGATTGCCTTCTTCACCCTGACGGCCCTCGAGATCGTCCTGGGCATCGATAACATCATCATGATTTCGATCCTGGTCAGCCGCATGCCCAAGCATATGCAGGCGCGCACCCGGATTTTCGGCCTGGCACTGGCCATGGTCACCCGCATCCTGCTGCTGCTGTCGATCACCTGGGTCATGCGCCTGACCGACGATCTGTTCGTGGTCTTCGGCCAAGGCATCTCCGGTCGCGACCTGATCCTGTTCTTCGGTGGCCTGTTCCTGCTGTGGAAAAGCTCCCAGGAGATGTACCACGCCCTGGAAGGTGAAGACGAAACCCACGACGAGCCAAAGGGCGCCGGTGGCAAGTTCATCTACACCATCATCCAGATCGCGATCATCGACATCGTGTTCTCGCTGGACTCGGTGATCACCGCAGTCGGCATGGTCTCCCATGTGCCGGTCATGGTCGCAGCGATCATCGTTGCGGTACTGGTGATGATGCTGGCAGCCGGCACCATCAGCGATTTCATCGACAAGCACCCATCGCTGAAGATGCTGGCGCTGTCGTTCCTGCTGGTGGTCGGTACCGTGCTGATCGCCGAAGCCTTCGACGTGCATGTGCCAAAAGGCTACGTCTACTTCGCCATGGCGTTCTCGCTGGCGGTGGAAGCGGTGAATATCAAGATGCGCACAGCCATCGCGAAAAAGAAGAAACAGCAGGACCCTGTGAAACTGCGCAAGGACATTCCGGGTCAATAACATTGATCCGTTGCCGAAATGGGGCGTTCGCGCCCCATTTTTTCATCTGCAAAAAGCTGAATTCATGACAGTTTTGTTTCAATCCCCACTTTAGCTATGCGATGCTGGCGCAGAGCCCATTCGCCAACTACAGCTTAAGTACAAGACGTAGAACGGCACGCGGCAATTCTCCTTAGCTCCTGTTGGAGCACACCCACACGGGGGGCCGAGCATGCTGACCTTGCTCAATCTGCTTTCCGCCGTGACCCTCTTGATCTGGGGCACGCACATTGTCCGTACCGGCATCCTGCGGGTCTACGGTTCCAACTTGCGCCAAGTCATCGGACAGAACATGTCCAAGCGCTGGCTGGCATTTGTCGCCGGGATTCTGGTGACGGCCATGGTGCAAAGCAGCAACGCCACGGCGATGCTGGTGACCTCGTTCGTCGGCCAAGGGCTGATGGGGCTGATGCCCGCCCTGGCGACCATGCTCGGTGCCGACGTCGGTACCGCACTGATGGCGCGGGTGCTGACGTTTGACCTGTCCTGGCTGTCGCCGCTGCTGATTTTTCTTGGGGTGATTTTCTTCCTATCGCGCAAACAGACGCGGGCAGGGCAGTTGGGCCGGGTCGGAATCGGCCTCGGGCTGATCATCCTCGCACTGCAACTGATCGTCGAAGCCGCCGGGCCCATTACCCATGCGCAAGGCGTGAAGGTGCTGTTCGCCTCGCTGACCGGCGACATCCTGCTCGACGCCTTGGTCGGTGCCTTGTTCGCGATGATCTCCTATTCCAGCCTCGCCGCTGTACTGCTGACCGCTACCCTGGCCGGCGCCGGGGTCATCGGCTTGCACGTGGCGATCGGCCTGGTGATTGGCGCCAACATTGGCAGTGGCGTGCTGGCCTTCCTCAGCACCAGCATGCAGAACGCCGCCGGCCGCCAAGTGGCCCTGGGCAGCCTGCTCTACAAACTGATTGGCCTGCTGCTGATCATCCCGGTGCTCGACCCGCTCGTACGCTGGATGGACGGCCTGGACTACAGCGCCCAAGGCATGGTCATCACCTTCCACCTGCTCTACAACGTCAGCCGCTGCCTGATCCTGTTGCCGACCATCGGCCCGATGGCCCGGCTATGTGCCTGGCTGCTGCCCGAACGTGAAGAGGCCAACGGCAAGGCCAAGCCACGCCACCTCGACCTCGCGGCGCTGAGCACGCCGAGCCTGGCACTGGCCAACGCCGCGCGGGAAACCTTGCGCCTGGGCGACCTGATCGACAACATGCTGACCGCCATGCGTGAAGTATTGCGCGGAAAACAGACGGCCATCACCCAGGAAATGCGCAGCCTCAGCGACGACGTCGAGTCGCTCTACAGCGCGATCAAGCTCTACCTGGCGCAAATGCCCCGCGAAGACCTCAGCGAACAGGACAGCCGCCGCTGGGCAGAAATCATCGAACTGTCGATCAACCTGAAACTGGCTGGCGACCTGATCGAACGCATGCTGCGCAAAGTCCAACAGCAAAAAACCTCCCAGCGCCGCCAATTCTCTGAAGTGGGCCTGGAAGAACTCACCGGCCTGCACAGCCAACTGATCGCCAACCTGCGCCTGGGCCTGTCGGTGTTCCTCAGTGCCGACCCGGAAAGCGCTCGTCAACTGCTGCGCGAAAAGCGCCGCTTCCGCGCCCAGGAACGCCGCCTGGCACACGCTCACGTCAGCCGCTTGCAGCGCAAGATCGTACAGAGCCTGGAGACCAGTTCCTTGCATCTGGAACTGATTGCCGACATGAAGCGCTTGAACTCATTGTTTTGCAGCAGTGCCTATGTCGTCTTGGAAACCTCCGACACCGGCGCACTTTCCACCGAAGATATTGCCGACATCACACATTCGCCCTGAACGTACGGTGGCCCGTGAAGTCAGTTAAAACTGACCTCACTCGCCAGGAAGCTTGTTATGCGTCGCCTGTTATTCGCTTGCCTGCTCATGGGCTCTGCACACGCCTTTGCCTTTGATCGCCTGCAGGTCGAGGGCTACACCTTGCCCAACGGCCTGCAGTTGCTGCTCAAACCGGGCACCGAACGTGGGCACGTGGCCATTCGCCTGGTGGTGGGCGTGGGCCTGGATGACTTCAGCTGCGAGGACAAGGAACTGCCGCACCTGCTCGAACACCTGCTGTTCAGTGGCATCGACGGAGGCGGCGAAGGCGATCTGGAAGACCGCATGCAAGCCCTGGGCGGCGAGTGGAACGCCTACACCAGCAACGCCGACACCACCTTCGTGATCGAAGCCCCCGCGCAAAACCAGCGCAAGGTGCTGGACCTGCTGCTCGCCATCATCACCCGCACCACGCTGACCGACGCCAATATCAAAGCCGCCAAGCAAGTCGTCGAACGCGAGGACGGCGGTCACTACTCGCACCTGCAACGCCTGCTGGACCGCCAGGACCTGGGCCACACCGCCAGCAACCAATTGGCCGTCGAACTGGGGCTCAAATGTGCCGAACGCGCCGAGGTTGGCCAACTGACTCGCAACCAGCTGGAGCAACTGCGCAAAAATTGGTACGCCCCCAACAACATGACCCTGATCATCGTCGGCGACCTCGACAAGCTGCTGCCGGCCTACCTGGAACGCACCTATGGCGCGCTTGACCCGGTCGAGCCGACCGAGCACCTGGCCCTGCCGGAAATCCAACACGCCGCCGCCAGCCACCGCGACCTGATCCACGGCTGGGTCGGTGACAGCGCCAAACTGCACTGGCTGTTCCCCGAGCCGGTACTGGACGACCAGCATGATGAAACCTACGACCTGCTCAAGGATTATCTGGATTGGGCGCTGTACCGCCAACTGCGCCTCAAGCATGGGCTGTCCTACGGCCCCTGGAGCGAACGCGAAGTGCTCGGTGGTGTCGGTTTCCTGAGCCTGAACGCCGACCTCGAGCGCGATAGCCTCCCTGCAGCCGAACAGGTGCTGCAAGACCTCAAGGCGCAATTGCTCAAGGACGGGCTCGACCCCACGGTATTCACCCGCCTCAAACAAGCCGCCATCGCTCGCCAGGCCTGGGCCGTGCAGGGCAACAGCGCCCTCGCCGACTACTACTGGAGCGCTTCGGGCGACTACAACAACGGGCGCTTCAGCGACCCGGTCAAACGCATCAAGGCCGTCAGCCTGGAGCAGACCAACCAGGCCATGCGCGAAGCGTTCAAGCAGCCAGGCTACTGGCGTATCGAGAAACCGCTGCTGAGCTACGACGGGCTGAGTTGGATCGGCGCCGGGGTGCTGGGGCTGATGGCCACTGTGTTGATCGGCATACGCCGCTATCGCAAACGGATCCTGTAATGAGGCACCCAACCCAGGGCTAAGACGTTATTCTGTCTGGGATTTTTTCCTACGAAGACTGTGACTGCCGAATGCCGAACCTGACTCACTACATCCAGCGCATCCTCGAACTGATGAAGCGCTACCCAGGGGTGATCGCACTCGGCGGTTTCATATCGGGGGTCAGCAGCTTCATCCTGGTGGACCGCCAGCAGGGCATGGCCAGCTGGATCGCAGTGATCATGCTGGTGAGCTGGCTGTGGCTGATGCTGGAAAACAGCTTTACCCAACTGTTCACCAAAGTCTTCAAGCGCGAAATCCCCGAACCGCTGCTGCGCTATGCCACCCAGATGATCCACCAGGAAAGTCTGTTTTTTGTACTGCCGTTCTTTTTCGTCACCACCACCTGGAACAGCGGCCAGTCGATGTTCACCGGGCTGCTTGGCGCGGCGGCGCTGGTGTCGATCACCGACCCGCTGTACTACAAGTGGCTGGCGCCCAAGCGCTCGCTGTTCCTTGCGCTGCATACCCTGACCCTGTTCGCCGCACTGCTGACCGCGCTGCCGATCATCCTGCACCTGACGACGGCCGAGAGCTACAAGCTCGCCCTCGGCGTGGCCATGGTGCTGTCGATACCAAGCCTGGCAGTGAGCTTGCCACTGCGCAGCCTCAAAGGCTGGGCGATGCTGCTGGGTGTCACGGCTGCCATTGGCTGCGCCGGCTGGTTCCTGCGCAGCTGGGTACCACCGGCAACCCTGTGGATGACCGAAGTGGCCATCAGCACCCAATTGCAAGACCGCACGCCGGGCGATGACCTCACCGAAGTCAGCGCCGCCCAACTGCGCAGCGGCGGCCTGTATGCCTATACCGCGATCAACGCACCACGCGGGCTGGATGAGCGGATCTACCACGTATGGAAATTCAACGGCAAAGAAGTCGACCGTATTGCCCTGGATATCCATGGTGGGCGCAAGGAAGGTTACCGCGCCTGGACGCACAAGCAGAACTTCCCGCCCGACGCGGTGGGCCGCTGGCAAGTGCGTGTGTTGACCGAAGACGGGCAGGTGATCGGTGTGTTGCGTTTCAAAGTGACTGACACAGCACAAACGGACAACCCAAAGTAGGCTATATCGTGCTATTACGTAGGCATTGTGGATAGCAGACAAGCTCGGAGCTTATGACCAGTAGCACCACGGCCGGCACAGCCCACCTCGATACGTCCACCGCTCCTCCGTTGCTCAGGATTACGGGGGACTGGACGCTTGCCCACTACGCCAACCTGAAGAAGCTGTCAGACAAACTCGACGGCCAATACGACGCTGGCGCGCGCATCGACCTCAATGGCCTGGGCGCCCTGGACACGGCCGGTGCTTCGCTGCTGGTGGAGCTGCTGGGCCCGGCCCGCATTGAGCAATCGACCGAACAGACCGATTGCAGCCTGTCCACCGCCGACCGCGCGCTGCTCAAGACCGTCTACCGCTCACTCAATGATTTCTGCGTGCCGGAGAAAGCCCCGGAGGAGGCCACCGGCATCCAGGTGCTGGCGCGTATCGGCCGCGCGGTGGATGCGGTCTGGCAGGACAGCAAGCAACTGTTGGGCTTTATCGGCCTGATCCTTGAGACTTTCGCCCGTAGCATCTTGCGCCCCAAGCGCTGGCGCGTGACCCCCATGGTCGCCCACATCGAACAGACCGGCCTGGACGCCGCGCCCATCGTTGCCTTGCTGACGTTTCTGGTGGGCGCCGTGGTGGCCTTCCTCGGTGCCACAGTGCTCAAAAGCTTCGGCGCGACCGTTTTTACCGTGGACCTGGTGGCGTTTTCCTTCCTGCGGGAATTCGGCGTGCTGCTCACCGCAATCCTGATCGCCGGTCGCACCGCCAGTTCGTTTACCGCGCAGATCGGCTCGATGAAAGCCAACGAAGAAATCGACGCCATCCGCACCCTGGGCCTGGACCCAATGGAACTGCTGGTATTGCCACGCGTGCTGGCGCTGCTGGTAGCGCTGCCGATGCTGACGTTCCTGGCGATGCTCTCGGGGATTGTCGGCGGTGGGGTGGTGTGTGCCGTGACCCTGGATATTTCGCCGGCGATGTTCCTCTCGCTGCTGCAATCGGACATTGGCGTACAGCATTTCCTGGTGGGCATGGTGAAAGCGCCGATCTTCGCCTTCCTGATTGCCGCCATCGGTTGCCTGGAAGGCTTCAAGGTCAGCGGCAGCGCGGAGTCAGTCGGCGCCCACACCACGTCCAGCGTGGTGCAATCGATCTTTGTGGTGATTCTGCTGGATGCGGTCGCCGCGCTGTTCTTCATGGAGATGAACTGGTGAGTCGCCTACCCCGAGCCCCCAGCGAGGCGGTGATCGAGGTCCGTGGACTGTGCAATCGCTTTGGCCGCCAGAGCGTGCACGAGAACCTCGACCTGGATTTGTACAAGGGCGAAATTCTCGCAGTGGTCGGCGGCTCCGGCAGCGGCAAGTCCGTGTTGTTACGCAGCATCGTCGGCCTGCGTCGGCCCAGCGAAGGCGAGGTGCGGGTATTCGGCAAAAACCTGCCGAGCCTGCCCGAGCATGAGCGCTCCCTGGTGGAACGGCGCTTTGGCGTACTGTTCCAGAAGGGCGCGCTGTTTTCCTCGCTGACGGTCACCGAGAACGTCGCGCTGCCGCTGATCGAACACGCCGGCCTGAGCCGCGCCGATGCCGAACACCTGGCGGCGGTCAAACTGGCCCTGGCCGGCTTGCCACTGTCGGCAGCCGACAAATACCCGGCGTCGCTGTCCGGCGGCATGATCAAGCGCGCCGCCCTGGCCAGGGCCCTGGCGTTGGACCCGGACATCCTGTTTCTCGACGAACCCACCGCCGGCCTCGACCCGATTGGCGCGGCGCAATTCGACCAACTGATCCTGACCCTGCGCGATGCCCTGGGCCTGAGCGTGTTCCTGGTCACCCATGACCTCGACACGCTGTACACCATCACCGACCGCGTGGCTGTGCTGGCGCAGAAGAAAGTGCTGGTGGCCGACGCCATCGATGTCGTCTCGGAAACGAACGACGCCTGGATTCACGAATATTTCCACGGCCCCCGGGGCCGCGCGGCATTGGATGCCGCTCAACCGCTCAACGAGGTATGACATGGAAACCCGAGCCCATCATGTGATGATCGGTCTGTTCAGCGTGATCGTGGTGGTCGGCGCGATGCTGTTTGGCCTGTGGCTGGCCAAGTCCAGCGTCGACACCGCTTTCGAGGATTACGAAGTGATCTTCAACGAGGCGGTCAGCGGCCTGTCCCAGGGCAGCTCGGTGCAGTACAGCGGGATCAAGGTGGGTGATGTGATCAGCCTGCGCCTGGACCCGAACGACCCGCGCCGCGTGCTCGCGCGCATCCGCCTCTCTGGCCAGACGCCGATCAAGGAAGACACCCAGGCCAAGTTGGCCCTGACCGGCATCACCGGTACTTCAATCATCCAGCTCAGCGGTGGCACGCCACAAAGCCCGAAACTCAAGGGCAAGGACGGCAACCTGCCAGAAATCATCGCGTCGCCTTCGCCTATCGCGCGGCTGTTGAATAACAGCAACGATTTGATGACCAGCATCAACCTGCTGCTGCACAACGCCAACGACATGTTCTCGGCGCAGAACGTCGAGCGCATCAGCAATACCCTGGATCATCTGGAACAAACTACCGGTGCGATTGCCGACCAGCGTGGCGATATCAAGGTGGTCATGCAGCAACTGATGCAGGTCAGCAAACAAGCCGGTGCCGCCCTGGAGCAGACCACCGCGCTGATGCGCAATGCCAACGGCCTGCTCAACGATCAAGGCAAGCAGGTATTCGGCAGCGCCGAGCAAGCCATGAAATCCCTTGAGCAGAGCACCGCGACCATCAATACCTTGCTGACTGACAACAAGGAGTCGGTGAACAGCGGCATGCAAGGTCTTAACGAACTGGCGCCGGCCGTGCGCGAACTGCGCGAAACCCTCGGCTCGCTGCGCGCCATCTCCCGTCGCCTGGAAGCCAACCCCAGTGGCTACCTGCTGGGCAGCGACAAGAACAAGGAGTTCACGCCATGAAGCATGCTTACCAAATAATGGCCCCTGTGGCCCTGGCGCTGCTCGGCGCGTGCTCGATCCTGCCCAAGGCGGATCCGTCGGACACCTACCGACTGCCCTCGGCCCAGGCCGCCCACCAGGGAGCACCGGTCAGTTGGTCGCTGCGACTGACCAAGCCGCAGACCAGTGAGTTCCTCGACAGCCCGCGCATCGCCGTGGTGCCCAATGGCGATTTGATCAGCAGCTATGCGAACTCACGCTGGAGCGATCCGGCGCCCGTGCTGTTGCGTAATCGCCTGATGGACGGGTTCCAGCGCGATGGGCGAGTGACCCTGTTGAGCACCGACGACACCAACCTGCAGGCCGACTATGAGCTGGGCGGACAGTTGCAGGCGTTCCAGAGTGAATACCGGGGCAGTGCGGTGGACGTGTTGATCCGCCTCGACGCACGCCTGGTGCGTGGGAGTGATCAGCGGATTATTGCCAGCCGGCGGTTTGAAGTGCGCCAGGCAGTGACTAACACCCAAGTGCCGGCGGTGGTGGCGGCTTTTGGCCAAGCCGGGGATCAGTTGAACAGGCAGGTGGTGGAATGGGTTGTTCAGCAGGGCAACGGTACTGTGAAACGCTGAGGGCCTCATCGGGGGCAAGCCCCCTCCCACATTTTGAATGTGTTCACAGATCAACATGTGGGAGGGGCTTGCTCCCGATAGCATCCAGCCTTAACCGAAGAACCAGTAGCACACCGCAATCGCCGCCACTACGCCAGCAAACTCAGCCAGCAACGCACACCCTACGGCATGCCGCGCCCGCTGGATGCCCACCGAACCGAAGTACACCGCCAACACATAAAAGGTGGTTTCCGTACTGCCCTGAATCGTCGCCGCCACCAACGCCGGGAAACTGTCCACCCCCTGCGTCTGCATGGTCTCAATCAACATCGCCCGGGCCGCGCTGCCGGAGAATGGCTTGACCATCGCGGTCGGCAGGGCATCGACAAAGCGCGTGTCCATACCGGTCCAGGCCACCACGTGGCGAATGCCTTCAAGGCCGAAGTCCAGTGCACCGGAGGCGCGCAACACGCCCACCGCGCAAAGCATCGCCACCAGATACGGCAGCAGGTTCTTGGCAACATCGAAGCCCTCCTTGGCCCCTTCGACAAACGCCTCGTACACCTTCACCTTGCGCAACGCACCGATCACCACGAACAGCATGATCAGGCCGAACAGCGTCAGGTTGCCGAGGATAGAGGACAGGCCGGCCAATGCGGTGGCTGACAAGGTCGCCAGCAACGCCATGAAACCACCCAGCACCAGCGCACCAGGAATCAGGTAAGCCAACACCACCGGGTCCCACAGCCGCAGGCGCTGCATGATCGCGACCGACAACAAGCCCACCAGCGTCGACGCACTGGTGGCCAGCAGAATCGGCAGGAATACCAGCGTGGGGTCGGCAGCGCCTTGCTGGGCGCGGTACATGAAGATGGTCACCGGTAACAACGTCAACGATGATGCGTTCAGCACCAGAAACAGGATCTGCGCGTTACTCGCGGTGTTGGGGATAGGGTTGAGTTCCTGCAACGCCTTCATGGCTTTCAGGCCAATGGGCGTCGCGGCGTTGTCCAGGCCCAGGCCGTTGGCGGCGAAGTTGAGCGTGATCAAACCGATGGCAGGGTGGCCGGCGGGCACTTCCGGCATCAGGCGGCGAAACAGCGGGCCAAGGGCCTTGGCCAGCCAGTCGACAATCCCGGCTTTTTCGGCAATCCGCAGGAAGCCCAGCCACAACGTCAGGGTGCCGAACAGCAGCACCATCACTTCCACCGACAACTTGGCCATGGCGAAAATACTTTCCACCATCGCCGCAAAAATACCGGCGTTACCGCCGATCAGCCATTGCGCCAGTGCCGACACCATTGCCACGACAAAGAAGCCAAGCCACAGGCCATTGAGCATCAGTTGAATCCCCCGAAAGATGGGGCGAATGATAGCGGGGCTGGCAGAAACGACAAACCCCGGATTTCCCGGGGTTTGTTTCGTTCACGCGGGTTTCAGCCGCGGCTGGCCTCACCGACCGGCAGCGCTTGCTTGCTGCGCCAGTGCGGCAGGGAGTTCCAGTAGCGCTCGCCCTTGGCGTCGTCGTACATGCCTTCCCAACGGGAGATCACCAATACCGCCAACGCGTTGCCTATGACGTTGAGTGCGGTACGCGCCATGTCCATGATGCGGTCGACACCGGCAATGAATGCCAGGCCTTCCAGCGGAATGCCCACACTGCCCAGGGTGGCCAGCAGCACCACGAAGGACACGCCCGGTACACCGGCGATGCCTTTGGAGGTGACCATCAGGGTCAGTACCAGCATCAACTGCTGGCCGATCGACAGGTCGATGCCATACAGCTGGGCAATAAAGATCGCCGCGATGCTCTGGTACAGGGTCGATCCGTCAAGGTTGAACGAGTAACCGGTCGGTACCACGAAGCTGCAGATAGCCTTTGGCGCGCCGTACGCCTCCATCTTCTCGATCACCCGTGGCAGCACGGTTTCGGAGCTGGCGGTGGAATAGGCCAGCACCAGTTCATCCTTGAAGATGCGCATCAGCTTGATCACCGAGAAGCCAAACAGGCGAGCGATCAGGCCCAGGATCACAAAGGCGAAGAACAGGATGGCGACGTAAACCAGGATCACCAACTTGGCCAGCGGCAGCAACGATGCGAAGCCGAAGTTGGCGACGGTCACCGCGATCAGCGCAAAGACGCCGATAGGGGCGTACTTCATGATCATGTGGGTGACTTTGAACATGCTCTCGGACACGCCCTGGAACATTGTCACCAGCGGCTCGCGCAGTTCCGGCTTGAGGCTCGACAGGCCCAGGCCGAACAGCACGGAGAAGAAGATGATCGGCAGCATTTCGCCACGGGCCACGGCGGCGAAGATGTTCGAAGGGATCAGGTTGAGGATGGTCTGGATGAACGCATGCTCATGCTGCACTTCGGCGGCAGTGGCGGTGTACTTGGAGATATCGACGGTACCCAGGGTACTCATGTCGATGCCGGCACCAGGGTGGAACAGGTTGGCCAGAAGCAAGCCGACCACAATGGCGATGGTGGTGACGATCTCGAAGTAAAGAATGGTTTTGACGCCGATGCGACCGAGTTTTTTCGCGTCACCCACCCCGGCAATGCCGACGATCAGCGAGGAAATCACAATCGGGATCACGATCATCTTGATCAGGCGGATAAAGATATCGCCTGCCGGCTGCAACACATTGCTGATCCACCAGGCCTTTTCAGCACTGAAATGGTTGAGCACTGCACCGATTGCGATCCCCAGTACCAAACCGATGAGGATCTGCCAGGCGAGGCTTAGCTTTGCCTTCTTCATGTCATTACCCTTACTTCAAGTGGACTTAAGGCAAATGCGCCATCTGGAACGCTCGGAAGCGAAAAAGTGAGTGCATCTGCCTCCATGGAAGGTCACCGCAGCGTGGCCGAAATGGCTTACTGGCAGGCGAAAAAAGGCGCAACTATTCCCATGCAAGGGGGCGACGTCTAATGCCGTAAACGCCTACCCCATGCCGAATCGGCATGACTTTTTTGAATAATAACTGTCCGAACGGTCAGTTCAAATGCGACAGATTGCCAGGTGAATATGCCGTGAACTGGCCCGATTCAGGCTCGCACAGAGATTCAGGGCGAGTTGTGGTCTACGGCAAAAATGCCTGGGAATTCAGAGGGGTCATGTCAGAAATGGCCTATAGCGCAGACAAAACTTTCTCGATGGATGGTCTCCACCGACACACCAAGTAATGGTTGAGGGAGCGCAAAAAGAAGTTTCTCGGCTATGGACGGTATGGGAGGCGAGGGGGGCTTAATAAGCCCGTCGCAAGTTCAGCAAGCTTGAGGACTTGTGAACTTGCGCCGCAGCTTTTCGCCTGACCCGGCCCTTGCGCAGGTACTCCCTGTACCCGTAGGTCACGCCGATCTCGATTGATCAGAACAACCCGGCCCCCTGGTCATGCATCACCCCTGGCGGGCGATGCAAACAGAAAGAAGCGAGGGGCTTCTTTCTATGGACGCCAGCCCCGTAGACGCCAGACGCGTCAGACGGAACCTAGTACCAATTCGGATCTTTCTTCAGCTGTTCCATCAGCAGCTTTTTCATGCCCTCATCCGGCTTACCGATAAAACGGTAATCGGCGTGCCGCGTCGGGGATTTATCTGCCGGCAAACCGGCGGGGACTTCCACCAACATGGCGTAGGCATCTTCCTTGTCGAAGCTGAAGGCAACGATCAAGCGCTTATTCCGGCACGTGTCCGCGGTTTCACAGAGCGGCCCGACCAAGTACTTGTCGCCATCCTCCTCGACAGCATTCATTTGCTCCGCCGCACCGGACAGGTTCATCACCCATTCCGGCAGGCGTTCTTCTTTCTTCACCACGCCTTGCCAGGTTTCACGGTATTGCGGGTCCGCGCTGAGCAATTCGCTGGCCCGGGTCTGACCGTCGTTGGCGGCCATTGCCAGGCCGCTGCCGCCCAGGAGCAGGACGGCAGCTATGGCTTTGAGAGACAAAGTGGTCATATTCAGCCTCGGCCGCGACGACCAAAGAAGAACGAAGCGATGAACATCACCAAGAAAACGACAAACAGGATCTTGGCGATACCCGTTGCGGTGCCCGCGATACCACCGAAGCCCAGGACTGCAGCCACAATGGCGATGATCAGAAATGTGATTGCCCAACTCAACATGGTGATTCTCCTTACGCTTCTATAGGGGTAACAGCGGTAGTGCCGTACAGCCGCTCGACTCGAGCGGCCTTTTGTTGCCTAGAACACCCAGCGCTCCTGGGATGGCAGTTCACTCAGGGATGAATCCTGGTCAACCATCCGCAGCTGCGGGGCTGTTGCATCGGCAGAAACGCTGCCAACGGAACGGAAATGGGTCTGCGTCATCACTGGACGTTCGAAATGCGGGGTTTGCTGCTGACCGTGCTGCCAATGCTGCAGTTGCTGGCCGCCAATCAACGTGACCATCAGGGCCAGGCTGGCAAACAGACCTTGTTGCAAGCGCAGTGGCGATACATGCAAGTGGCTGAGGCTTTGGCGAGTCATGCTGCATTTCTCCCGCATTCTGATTATTCGTTCATGACGCTCTTGGGAGAGATATTGCAGAGCGCATGCCAGTTTTTTTACAAAATAAAACTCAATAAAAACAATGAGTTAAATATTTTATCTAGGGATAAGGCCCAGCATCCTGCACGATGCCTCCGTGTGGGCCGTGCGAAATGCACGATAGCCAACGGTCGGATCGATGGATCGAAAACAGAAACTGCGTTGCCGAAGTGGCAAGACGGCATGAAAACGCCAACAGGTAGGCCTTGTAGGAAGACATGCAGATACCTGCACGACCTTGCCTTTTATCGATCAGAATAAACCATGCAACTTGCCCGATTATTACGGGACTAAACACCATCATTCATAGTTTAAGGAGCGCGGGACAGATGGAATCAGCCAAGGAACTTCAAGGCCGTATTCTTTTAGTGGATGACGAATCCGCGATCCTCCGCACCTTCCGTTATTGCCTGGAAGATGAAGGCTACACCGTGGCCACCGCCAACAGCGCCGCCCAAGCCGATACCCTGATGCAGCGCCAGGTGTTCGACCTGTGCTTCCTGGACCTGCGCCTGGGCGAAGACAACGGCCTGGATGTATTGGCCCAAATGCGAATTCAAGCCCCCTGGATGCGCGTGGTGATTGTGACCGCGCATTCGGCGGTCGATACGGCCGTGGATGCCATCCAGGCCGGTGCTGCCGACTACCTGGTCAAGCCCTGCAGCCCGGACCAGTTGCGCCTGGCCACCGCCAAGCAGTTGGAAGTGCGCCAGCTCTCCGCGCGCCTGGAAGCCCTTGAGGGCGCAGTCCGCCAATCGAAGGACGGCCTCGACTCCCATAGCCCGGCGATGATGGTGGTGCTGGAAACCGCACGCCAGGTGGCCGGGACTGATGCCAATATCCTGATCCTCGGCGAGTCCGGCACGGGTAAAGGCGAGCTCGCTCGTGCTATTCACGGCTGGAGCAAACGTTCGAAGAAGTCCTGCGTCACCATCAACTGCCCCTCTCTGACGGCGGAACTGATGGAGAGCGAATTGTTCGGGCACAGCCGCGGAGCCTTCACCGGCGCCAGCGAGAGTACCCTGGGGCGTGTCAACCAGGCGGACGGCGGCACGTTGTTTCTTGATGAAATCGGCGACTTTCCCCTCACTTTACAGCCCAAATTACTGCGATTCATCCAGGACAAGGAATACGAGCGCGTGGGTGACCCGGTGACCCGGCGCGCCGATGTGCGCATCCTCGCGGCTACCAACCTGAACCTGGAAGACATGGTGCGCGACGGTCGCTTCCGCGAAGACTTGCTGTACCGCCTCAATGTCATCACCCTGCACCTGCCGCCGTTGCGCGAACGCAGTGAAGACATCCTGACCCTGGCCGACCGCTTCCTGGCGCGCTTCGTCAAGGAGTATGCCCGTCCGGCACGCGGCTTCAGCGACGAGGCCCGCGAGGCCCTGCTGAACTATCGCTGGCCGGGCAATATCCGCGAACTGCGCAACGTGGTGGAACGCGCCAGCATTATCTGCCCTCAGGAAAAAGTCGAAATCAGCCATCTCGGCATGGCCGAGCAACCGACCAACAATGCGCCGCGGATTGGCGCGGCGTTGAGCTTGGATGAACTGGAAAAAGCTCACATCGGCGCGGTACTGGCCACCAGCGATACCCTGGACCAGGCGGCCCGAACCCTAGGCATCGACGCATCGACCCTGTACCGCAAACGCAAACAGTACAACCTGTGAGCGGTACCTTATGAAGCTAGCGATGACACTGCGCACTCGATTGTTCTTGAGTATCTCCGCGCTGATTACCGTCGCCTTGCTGGGGTTGATCCTGGGCCTGGTCAGTGTGATGCAAATGGCCAAGAGCCAGGAGTCGCTGATCCGCAGCAACTTCATCACCCTGGACCTGGGCCTGAAGTTGCGCCAGACCCTGGGGGACCAGTTGATCCTGATGCTCAGTGAGCATCCGGACCTGGCGGCCCTGCAAACCTCCAAGCAGCACTATTTCGAGCTGCTGGACCAAGGCATCGCCCATGAGGAACAAGATGGCCTCGCCAGCGGGTTCAGCCAGGCGCGAATTGACTACCAGAACTTCCTGAAGGCTTTCGAGGATTCCCAACAAATCTCGCTTGCCAACAATAAAAACGAAAAGCTCACCGAAACCTTCAATGCGTTGCGCAATGGCCTGCTCGCCGAGCACAAGCGCGCCTTGGAGAATATCAACACCAGCGAGCACAAATCCCGTGGCCGTGCGTTGTTGATCGCAGGCCTGCTGGGGCTGGTCGGCCTGGCGGTGTTGATCATCGGTTTCGTCACCGCCCATGGCATCGCACGGCGCTTTGGCGGGCCGATCGAAGCGTTGGCCAAGGCGGCGGACAAGATCGGGCAGGGCGATTTCGAAGTAACGCTGCCCATCTCGTCGGCCGCGGAGATGAACCAACTGACCCGCCGCTTCGGCATCATGGCCGAGGCATTGCGCCAACATCAGGCAACCAATGTCGACGAGCTATTGGCCGGCCAGCAGCGCTTGCAAGCAGTGCTCGACAGCATCGATGACGGGCTATTGATGATTGACCGCCAGGGCCGTCTGGAACACCTCAACCCCGTCGCACAGCGCCAGTTGGGTTGGGACGAGGAGCGTCTTGGCCAAGGCTTGAGCGAAGCGCTGGGGCGCCCTGAAATGGATGAACAGCTTCAGTTGGTGCTGCGCGGCGGCAACCTGGAGCGGGCGCCCGAGGACCTGGAAGTGGAGGTCGAAGGTGAATTGCGCCTGCTGACCTACAGCCTGACGCCGGTCAGCCATACCCAAGGCCACATCCTCGGCGCCGTGATGGTGCTGCATGACGTGACCGAGCAGCGCGCCTTTGAACGGGTACGCAGCGAATTCGTGCTACGCGCCTCTCATGAACTGCGTACGCCAGTGACCGGTATGCACATGGCATTTGGTCTGTTTCGCGAGCGCGCGAAGTTTCCTGAAGACTCGCGGGAAGCGGACCTGCTGGATACGGTCAATGAAGAAATGCAGCGCCTGATGCAGTTGATCAATGACCTGCTCAACTTCTCGCGCTATCAGAACGGTCTGCAAAAACTCACCCTGGGCCCGTGCGATGTCACTGACTTGCTGGAGCATGCGCGTGCCCGCTTCGCTGAACCGGCGAATGCGCAACATATCGAATTGCTGGTTGAAGCCCAAGCCGACTTGCCGAGGTTGTATGCCGACCAGGCTCAGCTGGAGCGCGTGCTCGATAACCTGTTAGGCAACGCCCTTCGCCATACCGCCGAAGGCGGGCAGATTCGCTTGCAGGCCCGGCGACATGGCGAACGGGTGATTATCAGCGTCGAGGACAATGGCGAAGGTATCGCCTATGGCCAGCAAGGCCGTATCTTCGAACCCTTCGTCCAGGTGGGCCGCAAGAAAGGCGGCGCCGGCCTCGGCTTGGCGCTGTGCAAGGAAATTGTGCAGCTGCACGGCGGTCGCATGGGCGTGTACTCGCGGCCGGGGCAGGGCACGCAGTTCTACATGGCACTGCCCTTGTAGGCGCCTGGCTCGCAGTGGCGCGAGTGCTGTCGAAGGGTCGCGCCGTCCCGCTGTGTGTAGCCGTCACGGGCTTGCGGGGGCGCCACAAGCACGCTTGTTCGCAGATTCAACGGCGATTCAGGGCGCGCAGGATCGCGGCGCTTTCCGCATCCGGTGTGCCATCGAACAACGACGGCCGGAAGTGCATCTGGAATGCCGCGATCACGTGGCGCGTGGCGACATCCAGCTCGCCGGTCTGCGGCGTCTGGTAGCCCAGGCGAGCCAACTCTTCCTGGAACCAGGTGATGCTCGGCAGATCGGTGGTGTACTGCAACTGGAAGCGGGCGACGGCCTGCGCATCGGGCCAGATCCCCAAGCCCTCGTCAGCCAGGCGCTTCCACGGGAACAACGGACCCGGATCCAGCTTGCGCAGCGGCGCGATGTCGCTATGCCCAATGATATTCCTGGGGTCGATGCCATTGCGTTTGCTGATGTCCTTGAGCAACACCACCAGGGATTTCACCTGGGCTTCGGAATACGGGTACCACACGCGCCCCGTCGGCGTGTCGCGATACCCTGGGTTGACGATTTCGATGCCGATGGAGCTGGAGTTCAGCCAGGTTCGGCCCATCCACTCGCTTTCCCCTGCATGCCAGGCGCGCTGGCTTTCGTCCACCAGCTTATAGATGGTGGCAGAGGCGTCGTCGCCGATCAGATAATGGCTGCTGACCTGACCATGCGTGAGCAAGGCCAGGGAGCGCTCAAGGTTGGTGGAGGTGTAATGCACGACAACGAATTGCACACGGTTGTCGTGGTTCACGGAAGGGTGGCTGGTGTCCAGACGCGGGCCACTGGCGCAGCCGGCGAGCAGGAGAAACACAAAGGCGAAGCACAGGGATTTCATGGCGGAAGACAGTACGCTGAAGACAATAATGCAACAGTGTAACGTACGGCTTCTTGCCTGGCGGTCAAATTACAAAATGGAACATCTTTCAGGCCGCCTGCACCTGGTTACGCCCTGCCGCCTTAGCGCGATATAACGCCTCGTCGGCGCGCTTGAGTGCCAGCTCACTGCGTTCGCCAGGCTGGAACTGCGCCACCCCCATCGACACCGTGATTGTCACCGGCTCGCCCTTGAAGTGAAACGGACAGGCCTCGATAGCAGCGCGCAGCATGCCACCCACCGCCAAGGCATCCGCCAGGGATGAGTCCGGCATCAGCAAGACAAACTCCTCACCGCCAAAACGCGCGATGAAGTCGCCCGGACGCAGGCGCTTGCGCAATACGTTGGCGATGATCTTCAACACCTTGTCACCCGCCAGGTGACCATAGCCGTCGTTGATGCGCTTGAAGTGGTCGAGATCCAGCATCGCCAGCGACAGGCTGTTGCCACGCTGATGCCAGATGTTCACCTCATGGTCCAGGCGCTCGCTCCAGGCCGCACGATTGGGCAGGCCGGTGAGCGGGTCGATCAGGGCCTTCTGGCGTTGCACCTCCAGGTGCTCGCGATAGCCCTGGGCCTCCTGTTCCATATTGGCGACGCGCTCCGCCAGCCCCTTGAGCCGCGTGGACAATTCCTGCTCGCGCTGGTCGCGCTGCTGCTGGTGTTCATCCATGGTGCCGAGCAAGCCTTCAAGGTGGCTTTCGAGCACCTTCTTGAGACTGTCCAGGTCAGCCGCTTCCTGCACGCTGCTTTGCAGGCCGTCGACCTGCTCGCGAATCTGCGTGTCCAGCTCACGGGCTGCTGAGCGGCTGTCGGCATGGCCGTCGCTGGCCACCTGCAAATGCCCCTGGAACGCTTCGAGCCGCTCGTTCAATTGCTTGAGGTAAGCCTCGAACTCATGCTGGCCGCTGTCGGTGACCGCCAGCATCAGCACGGCCAGGTCATCGAGAATCGGCAGCAATTCGTACCAGTTCAGCCCATGGGCCAGGCGTTCGCGCATGGCTTCGGCCTGGGGCCGATGGCGTTCGGGGAGGGACAGGTCTTCCAGCAGACCGAGCAATGTGTCTTCGATGTGCTTGGCCACGGAGCTGTAGGACGGCTCAGGCGAATCGGGCAGAGCGTAGACGCCATCCGATTGCAGCTCGTCAGGATCGGCACTCTCCAGGACGGGCGGCAGGGACAGGCTGCCGATAGTGGTCTCGTCTGGCGCATCGACCAGCACCTCGGGCGCTTCGATAAAGGCAGCGAGTGCGCTTTCGGGTGCTGGCTCCTGGATCGCCGGTTCAGAGAACTCGGTCTCAACTGCCTCGATCGGCTGCGCGACAGGAGTGGCCTGGGCCGGAGCCTCGAATACGAAGGTTTCGCTGGCGACTTTCGCGGCACCGGCAACCTCTGCGACCGGTACAGCCTTGACGGGCGCGACTGACACGGCAGGCGCAAGCTGAGGTTGAGGTTGAGGTTGAGGTTGAGGCTCAGGGGCTGCCGGCAGCGGCGCAAAGGCCCGCAAGGCTTGGGCCAACTCTTCGGATTGTGCAGGCGCTTGGGGTGCTGGTTCGGCTGCGACCTGGGTAGCAACAGGCGGCGGCGCGGACGGCGGCGGCGCTGGTTCGCCCACTGGCGCCTCAGTGCTGGCCTCCCGAGTGCCAAACAGGCGCTGCAGCAGGCCCGGCCCGGAGCGCGTGGCTTCACCCTCCGGCTCCAGATTATTCAACGCTTGCCCTTGCAGGGCGCTCAACTCACTGAGCAACAGCGGAATCTCGCGCGCCTGGCCGACACGGCCATCCAACTGCTTAGCGAAGGTTTTCAGCGGGCGCGCGACTTCACGGGGCAGCGGCAGTTTTTGCAACTGCGTCACCAGGGCCGTCAGCGCAGCACCCATCTGGTCGACACGCGTTTCGCGGCGCTGCTCTGAATCCAGCACGGCTTTTTCCAGTCGTGGCAACAAGGCAGCAAGGGCGGCGTCCATATCATCTGTGCGCACGACATCGCGCATTTCCTTCATGCATTGATCGACCGCGCGGTCGGTGCCCTCAGCAGCCAGCGTGCTGCGTACCAACCCTCGGCGCAGCAGGTCGAGGCGAGAGGCCCAGCGACGTTCGAGCTTTTCTTGTTGCTCGATGCTTAACAGGTATTTTTCTTTCCAGCGCTGGGCGTCGTCGCTCATGCAAGGGGTCCGCGAGGGCCGGGGCTCAACGCGGGCAATGCATCAACCGTGAGCGAACCCGGCAGACGAATCTCTACCGCGACCGGCAGGTGATCGGAGATAGGCTGCGCCAGCACCTGCACACTTTCGAGTGTGAGGGTCGGGCTGAGCAGGATATGGTCAAGACAACGCTGCGGACGCCAGCTGGGAAACGTGGCTTCGACTTGCGGCGCCAGTAGCCCTAGGTCCCGCAACGGGGAATTCTGCAGCAGGTCATTGGCATGGGTGTTCATGTCACCCATCAGCACTTGATGCTTGTAGTTGCCAATCAACTCGCGCACGTAGGCCAGTTGCAGGTTGCGCGTACGCCCCCCGAGCGCCAGGTGCATCATCACCACCACCAAGGCCTCCGGCCCTTCACCGAAACGCACGAGAATCGCTCCCCGGCCCTTGGGGCCCGGCAGTGGGTGATCTTCGATGGCGGTCGGTTTAAGGCGGCTCAGCACACCATTACTGTGCTGCGCCAGACGCCCGAGGTTGCGATTGAGTTGCTGATACCAGTAGGGGAAGGCACCGAGCTGAGCCAGGTGCTCGACCTGGTTGATGTAGCCCGAGCGTATGCTGCCGCCGTCAGCCTCCTGCAAGGCGACCAGGTCAAAGTCATTGAGCAGGTTGCCGATCTTTTGCAGGTTACCGGCGCGCCCATTGTGAGGCAGCAGATGCTGCCAGCCACGGGTCAGGTAGTGCCGGTATTTTTCGGTGCTGATACCGACCTGGATATTGAAGCTGAGCAGGCGCAACCGGCTATCTGCCGGCAAGCCCGTGGATTCCAGGTGATCCTCATTGACCCGCGCGTCATGCAGGCCAACAACGCGTTCGGTACCCCAGCGGCGCATGACAGGCCCCTTACTTGGCTGCGCGCTCTTTGGCGATCAGTTGGTCGGCAACATTGAGGGTCGCTTCAGGACCACCGGTAGTGCCCAGGTCGAAACGGTATTTGCCGTTGACGATCATGGTTGGAACGCCCTGCACGCCATACTTCTGCGCGAGTTCCTTGGCCTGCTTGATCTGGCCCTGGATGGCGAAGGAATTGAAAGTGGCCAGGAACTTGTCCTTGTCTACACCCTGGGTTGCGACGAAGTCAGCCATTTCATCAGGCTTGGTCAGGCGCTTGCCTTGTTTCTGGATCGCGTCGAAGACGGCGTTGTGAACCTTGTGCTCCACACCCATGGCTTCCAGGGTCAGGAACAGTTGGCCGTGTGCATCCCAAGGGCCGCCGAACATGGCCGGAATACGTTTGAAGTTCACGTCGGAAGGCAATTTCTCAACCCATGGGTTGATGGTCGGTTCAAAGGCGTAGCAATGCGGGCACCCATACCAGAACAGCTCCACCACTTCGATTTTACCGGGTACCGATACAGGTACAGGGTTAGCCAATTCAACGTAGGTCTTACCGGCTTCAAGCGGCACGTCGGCAGCTTGTGCGGTCATGCCGAAGAGGCTGGCAGTGACGAGAGCGGCGCTGAGGATCAGATTACGCATGCTTTACTCCTGGACAAATAAAGTCGCCTCACGCGACCTTTGTTGTGACAGGTCTACGCGGGCATGAGTTCGTTAGTGTAACGGCACCGGCCACAAAAAAGGGCGGCCTAAGCCACCCTTTTTATGCTTGCATCGCGGGATTAATCGAGCGTTAACGTACTGCCCGGATCAGTGCAGGCCCTGGATGTACTGGGAAACCGCTTCGATATCCTTGTTGCTGAGCTTGGCAGCAATGCTCTGCATGATCTTGGTATCACCGTCGTTGGTGCGATTGCCTTCACGGAAGTCAGTCAGCTGCTTGGCGACATACTGCGCATGCTGGCCGCTCAAGTGAGGGAAGCCTGCCGCTGCAAGGCCTGCGCCATTAGGCGAGTGGCAACCGATGCACGAAGGCATGCCTTTTTCAAGGTTGCCACCGCGGAACAGGTCTTGGCCGCGGGCCACCTGCTTGGGATCGGCAGCTCCCACACTGCCTTTCTGGCTGGAAAAATAGGCGGCGATATCGGCCAGGTCCTGGTCACTGAGGTTGGTCAGCAAGCCGGTCATTTCCAGGACCGTGCGCTTGCCGTCCTTGATGTCGTGCATCTGCTTGGTCAGGTAACGCTCCCCCTGGCCGGCCAGTTTGGGGAAGTTCGGTGCCGGGCTATTACCATCCGGTCCATGGCAAGCACCACACACGGCGGCTTTCGCCTGACCCGCAGCAGCGTCGCCTGCAGCATGGGCAACACCGGTGATGCCCAAGGTCAACAGCAGACTCACGATCAGTTTGTTCATCAGCTAATCCAACTACGGCTAAGGGTTTAAGAGTTATCTAACCGGGTTTACTCACCATCATTTCAATAATGGCCTGGTAATCCTCGGGACTGCAGTCCATGCACAAACCACGCGGCGGCATTGCCTTGAAACCCTGGGTCACGTGTCGCACCAGCGTGTCCATGCCCTGCGCCCGCCTGGGCGCCCATGCTGCCTGGTCACCCCGCTTCGGGGCGTTCGGCAGTTGGCCGGCATGGCAAGCCACGCAAACTCGGTTGTACACCGCTTCCGGATCCTGTGTAGCCTGAGCGCCGTAAAGCGGAACCAGGACACCGATAGCAAGCAACCATCTGGTCATACATCGACCTTTTCAGGGTTTGAGAGCGTTTTGCGTTCTAATGCGCAATAAAGGTCTATCGCTCCCGTGAACTTCATCCTTCGCTGGGACAAAGCACACACAAAATCTGCGGCATTATATACTGGCGCTACTGAAACGGAAACGACACCGCTTGCCGCACCCTTTTTCGGCACCGCCCACATCGGAAATCTCATGCAACTCAAGAATCCCATCCTCGGCCTGTGCCAACAGTCCACGTTCATGCTCAGCGCCGCCAAAGTTGACCAATGCCCCGATGACGAAGGCTTTGAAGTCGCCTTTGCCGGTCGCTCCAACGCTGGTAAATCCAGCGCGCTGAACACCCTGACCCACGCCAGCCTGGCGCGTACCTCGAAAACCCCGGGCCGCACGCAGTTGCTCAACTTCTTCAAGCTAGACGATGATCGGCGTCTGGTCGACCTTCCCGGCTACGGTTACGCAAAAGTTCCTATCCCGTTGAAGCTGCACTGGCAGCGTCACCTGGAGGCTTACCTGGGCGGCCGGGAGAGTTTGAAGGGCTTGATCCTGATGATGGACATCCGTCATCCAATGACCGACTTCGACCTGCTGATGCTCGATTGGGCAGTCGCCAGCGGCATGCCAATGCATATCCTGCTGACCAAGGCCGACAAGCTGACCTACGGCGCCGCCAAGAACACGCTGCTCAAAGTGCAGGCCGAAATCCGTAAAGGGTGGGGTGACGCGATCACCATCCAGTTGTTCTCAGCGCCAAAGCGCATGGGCCTGGAAGACGCCTACACCGTGCTGGCCAGTTGGATGGAATTGGCAGACAAGGGGGCGGAAATCGCCGAGTAACTTTTCGACGGGCAAAAAAAACCCCGGACTTCGTATGGGGAGGGGAAGTTCGGGGTTCAAGTTCCGGACCGCTAGGGCGGGGTCCAGATATCTGCCAACACTTAACACAACATAGGAGCATTGAAGGGCTTCACCACCCATTCAGTAACTCTGAGTCGCATTTCATGAGTTAAGTTCCTGCCCGCCCAAAAAACTATTGGCAATAACTGACATCACTTTCGGATCTAACGCGCTCAGCCGCCACGCTGGGTGGCGGCAAAGCCCCGAAATCAGTGGGCTTCGTCCCAGTTGTCGCCCACACCCACTTCCACCAGCAAGGGCACATCCAGTGTCACGGCCTGGCTCATGTGCTGACGAATCTCCTCACGCACTGTATCGACCAGGTCTTCGCGAACCTCCAGCACCAATTCATCGTGCACCTGCAGGATGACTTTGGCGTCCAGGCCCGACTCGGCCAGCCAGTGATCCACCGCCACCATGGCTTTCTTGATGATGTCCGCCGCCGTGCCCTGCATCGGTGCGTTGATCGCCGTCCGTTCGGCACCCTTGCGCAGCGCCGGGTTCTTCGCGTTGATGTCCGGCAGGTACAGGCGACGACCAAAAATGGTCTCGACGTATCCCTGCTCGGCCGCCTGGGCGCGGGTGCGTTCCATATAAGCCAGCACGCCAGGGTAGCGGGCGAAGTAGCGGTCGATATACGCCTGGGATTGCTTGCGGTCGACGCCGATCTGCTTGGCCAGGCCAAACGCGCTCATGCCGTAGATCAGGCCGAAGTTGATCGCCTTGGCGCTGCGCCGCTGGTCGGTGGTCACCGCATCCAACGCCACCCCGAATACTTCGGCAGCGGTAGCCTTGTGCACATCCAGGTCATTACGGAAAGCGTGCAGCAGGCCTTCATCCTTGGCCAGGTGCGCCATGATCCGCAGTTCGATCTGCGAGTAGTCCGCCGCCAGCAACTTGTAGCCTTTGGGCGCGATGAACGCCTGGCGAATCCGCCGGCCTTCGGCGGTGCGGATCGGAATGTTCTGCAAGTTCGGGTCACTGGACGACAAACGCCCGGTTGCCGCCACCGCTTGGTGATAAGACGTGTGAATACGCCCGGTGCGCGGGTTGATCTGCTCTGGCAGGCGGTCGGTGTAGGTGCTTTTGAGCTTGCTCATCGAGCGGTATTGCATCAGCACCTTGGGCAGCGGGAAATCCTGGTCGGCCAACTCGGCGAGCACCGCTTCGGCGGTCGACGCCTGGCCCTTGGCGGTCTTGCTGAGCACCGGGTGGCCGAGTTTTTCGTAGAGGATCGCGCCCAATTGCTTGGGTGAGCCAAGGTTGAATTCCTCACCCGCGATGGCAAATGCCTCACGCTCCAACTCGACCATCTTGTTCCCCAGCTCAACGCTCTGCACACCGAGGAGCTTGGCATCCACAAGCGCACCCTGGCGTTCGATACGCGCCAACACCGGCACCAACGGCATTTCGATATCCGTCAGCACCGAGGCCAGGCTTGGGATAGCCAGGAGTTTTTCATGCAGGGTCTGATGCAGGCGCAAGGTCACGTCAGCATCTTCTGCGGCATATGGGCCGGCTTGTTCGAGGGAGATCTGGTCAAAAGTCAGCTGTTTGGCGCCTTTGCCGGCGATATCCTGGAAGCTGACGGTGGTGTGACCCAGGTATTTCTGAGCCAGGCTGTCCATATCATGGCGGGTGGCGGTGGAATCCAGGACGTAGGACTCGAGCATAGTGTCGTAGGCAATGCCCTGCACCGAGATGCCGCATGCCTGATCACCGCCGATAGCGCAGTTGGCCAGGATGTTCATGTCGAACTTGGCGTGCTGGCCGACCTTGAGCTTGCTCGGGTCCTCGAGAATCGGCTTGAGTGCGCGCAGCACCGTGTCACGGTCCAGTTGCTCCGGTACGCCCATGTAGGAATGGGTCAGCGGGATGTAGGCGGCTTCATAGGGCTGGACTGCAAACGACAAGCCCACCAATTGCGCCTGCTGGGCATCAATGCCAGTGGTCTCGGTGTCGAAGGCAAACAACTTGGCGTCGCCGAGCTTCTTCAACCACACGTCGAAACGCGCCTGGTCGAGGATGGTTTCGTACTTGAGCGCGGTATCGACGAGCGGCGCATTCTCCACAACCGGAGCCGCCACCTCCAGCCCAGAGCGCTTGGCGTCGCGTTGCACTTCGTCGAACCAGCTCTTGAACTCCAGGAGGGTGTACAACTCCAGGAGCTTCTCGCGATCCGGCTCGATCAGGTGCAGGTCATCCAAGCCCACATCCAGCGGTACATCGATCTTGATGGTTGCCAGCTGGTAGGACAGGAACGCCATCTCCTTATGCTCCAGCAGCTTGGCCGGCAGCGTCTTGGCACCACGGATGGGCAGGGTTGGCACGATATCCAGTTGCTCGTACAACTCTTTCAGGCCGCCATTAACGCCCACCAACAAGCCAGAGGCGGTTTTGGGACCAATGCCTGGAACCCCTGGAATGTTGTCGGACGAGTCGCCCATCAGCGCCAGATAGTCGATGATCTGCTCCGGAGCGACGCCAAATTTCTCCTTTACGCCCTCCACATCCATGGCGCTACCGGTCATGGTGTTGACCAAGGTAATGTGCCCGTCCACCAGTTGCGCCATGTCCTTGTCACCGGTCGAAATCACCACCGGGCGGTCAGCGGCCGCGCTGCTGCGGGCCAGGGTGCCGATGACATCATCGGCCTCGACGCCTTCGACGCACAGCAAAGGGAAGCCCAGGGCGATCACGCTCTGGTGCAGCGGCTCGATCTGCAAGCGCATGTCATCGGGCATGCTCGGACGGTTGGCCTTGTACTGCGCGTACATATCGTCGCGAAAGGTCCCACCCTTGGCGTCGAACACCACCGCGAACGGGCTGTCCGGGTACTGCTTGCGCAG
This sequence comes from Pseudomonas sp. G11, assembly GCF_029457515.1. Taxonomy (NCBI): domain Bacteria; kingdom Pseudomonadati; phylum Pseudomonadota; class Gammaproteobacteria; order Pseudomonadales; family Pseudomonadaceae; genus Pseudomonas; species Pseudomonas sp. G11. The sequence continues at coordinate 336,194 of NZ_CP120377.1, read as the reverse complement.
GCTCTTGAGCATGTTCAACACGCCCTTGACCGCACCGGTCGGCAGGCCTTTGGAGGTGGTCAGCGGTGGCAGCGCATGGAAGGCGCGGTACAGATAAGAAGAACCGTCCACCAGGACGAGGGGTGCTTGGCTCATGAGCAGGATCAACCTTTTCGGCGGGTCAGGCGCTAGAATAGCCGGACCAATGAAAACAAAGGGACAAGGTTATCATGCGTACATTCAATCGCCTGCTGTTGACCGGCTTGTTTGCATTCGCTCCGCTGGCCGCCATGGCGGCAGACACCGCCCCTTCGGGCGACCCGGAAGTCACCATTCGCACGGAAGGCGACCGGACTATCCAGGAGTACCGCCAAAACGGTTTCCTGTACGCAATCAAGGTGACCAAGAAAGGCTTTCCACCGTATTTCCTGGTGCGCGCGGACGGAACCGATGCGAACTTCATCCGCTCTGACCAGCCGGATATGCTGATCCCTTCATGGAAGATCTTCGAATGGAAATGATTTCTTAACTTTAATCGGCGCTGCTCCCCGCAGCGCCCGTAATGGCAGTTTTAACCATGTCTGTGTTCACCCCCCTGGCTCGGCCCGAGCTGGAAACCTTTCTTGCCCCCTATGGGCTCGGCCGCCTGCTTGACTTCCAGGGGATTGCCGCTGGTAGCGAAAACACCAATTTTTTTATCAGCCTGGAGCAAGGCGAGTTCGTCCTGACCCTGGTTGAACGCGGCCCGGTCGCAGAAATGCCGTTCTTCATCGAACTGCTCGACGTGCTCCACGACGCCGACCTGCCCGTGCCCTACGCCCTGCGCACCACCGACGGCGTAGCCTTGCGCGAACTGGCCGGTAAACCGGCGTTGCTGCAACCGCGCCTGGCCGGCAAGCACATCAAGGACGCCAACGCCCAGCACTGCGCCCAGGTCGGCGACCTGCTCGGCCATCTGCACTTGGCGACGCAAGGCGAGAAAGTGCTGGAACGCAAGACTGATCGCGGGCTGAACTGGATGCTCAGCGAAGGCGCGCAGCTGATTTCGCACTTGAACGATGCACAGCAAAGCCTGCTGCAAGCTGCATTGACTGAAATCGAGGCCCACAAGGTCGAGATCCTCGCCCTGCCGCGCGCCAACGTTCACGCCGACCTGTTCCGTGACAACGCGATGTTCGAAGGCACGCACCTGACGGGCTTGATCGACTTCTATAACGCCTGTTCGGGGCCAATGTTGTACGACGTGGCGATCGCCCTGAATGACTGGTGTTCGGATGCCGACGGCGTGATAGATGGGCAACGTGCCCGTGCGCTGCTGGGTGCCTACGCAGGGCTACGGCCGTTCACCGCCAAGGAGGCCGAGTTGTGGCCGACCATGTTGCGCGTGGCCTGCGTGCGGTTCTGGCTGTCGCGCCTGATCGCCGCGGAATCCTTTGCCGGGCAAGATGTGTTGATCCACGATCCCGCCGAGTTCGAGCATCGGTTGGCGCAACGCCAGCAGGTCACCGTCCACCTGCCATTCGCGCTCTAAGGACCCACCCGGTCAAAAATGTGGAAGGGGCCTGCCCCCTCCCACATTTGATCTTGGTTGAGGCTTACAACGACTCCAGGCAACCTGCCAGGTCATTCCCCAACTTATCCAACACCTGCTCGTAACCCTGGGCCGAAGCCGGGGTGTAGCCGCCCAGTGCATCCAGTTCCGCCAGTTTCACCGGCAAACCGGCCACCAAGGTCTCGGCAAGGCGCGGGCGCAAGGGTGGTTCACTGAACACGCAGGTCTTACCGACTTCCTGCAAACGCGTACGCATCGCCGCCACATGCTGGGCGCCGGGTTGCACTTCGGCCGCGACGCTGAACACACCGGCGTGCTTGAGCCCATAAGCGTCTTCAAAGTAGTCGAAGGCCTCGTGGAACACGAAGTAAGGTTTGGCACTGACGCCTGCCATACGCGCTTTCAGGCGCGCGTCCAAAGCATCCAGGCGGCCATCAAACGCTTTCACGTTGCTCTGATAACGCTCGGCATTCTCCGGGTCAACGGCGCTGAGGTCCGCAGCCATGCGCGCGGCGATGACCCGCGCGTTGACGGTCGACAGCCACAAATGTGCATCCAGGCTGCCCGGGCGGTGATCGTGGTCATGTTCGTCAGCATCATCGGCGTGAGAATGGCTATCTTCGGCGAAACGACGCAATTTCATGCCCGGCAGGTCCTGCACCGCCACGGTTGCCGCCGTACGGCCCTTGAGCACGCGGGGCAGGAAGCTTTCCATGTCCGGGCCGATCCAATAGAGCAAGTCCACCGATTGCACACGCCGTACGTCGGATGGGCGCAAGGCGTAGTTATGGGGCGACGCGCCTGGCGGCAACAGCACCTCTGGAATGGCCACACCCTCCTGCACAGCCGCGGCGATCAGTTGCAGCGGCTTGATGCTGGTCAGCACCTTGACCTCGGCCTGCGCGGCACCGGCAATGAACAAACTGGCGGCAAATACGACAAAAACGGGAAAAAGTCGGGACACGATGACCACTCAATGGCGTAGGAACGGGTAACATAATAACGTCTCTATCAAATGTCTGTCGCCGCTCATGCCTATAACACCGCTTGCCAGCCGTCCCCACGACCACTCTCACTGCGTGCATACCGCGCTGTCGGAAGCCGATACCCTGTGCGCACAGAAGGGCTTGCGCCTGACTGCTTTGCGCCGGCGGGTGCTGGAGCTGGTGTGGCAAAGCCACAAGCCACTGGGCGCCTACGACATTCTCGGCGTGCTCAGCGAGCAGGACGGGCGCCGCGCCGCGCCGCCCACGGTGTATCGCGCACTGGACTTCCTGCTGGACAACGGCCTGGTACACCGCATTGCCTCGCTCAACGCCTTTGTCGGCTGCAATCACCCGGAACACGCCCACCAGGGCCAGTTCCTGATCTGCCGCAAGTGCCACGCCGCCATCGAGCTTGAACAAAAAAGCATCAGCGACGCCATTATCAAGAGTTCCGCCGATGTCGGCTTCAAGGTGGAAGGGCAAACCGTCGAAGTCGTCGGTCTCTGCTCCGGTTGCCAGGGGGCTTGATGAGCAATGCGCTAATCCGCCTGGAGCAGGTCGGGGTCACGTTCGCCGGGCAAAACGTGCTGGATAACATCGCACTGAGTGTGGAGCCGGGGCAGATCGTCACCCTGATCGGCCCCAATGGCGCCGGCAAGACTACCCTGGTGCGCGCTGTCCTCGGCCTGCTCAAGCCCGACACTGGCAGCGTGTGGCGCAAGCCCAAGCTGCGCGTCGGCTATATGCCACAAAAACTGCATGTGGACCCAACGCTGCCATTGTCCGTGCTGCGTTTCCTGCGCCTGGTACCCGGCGTGGACCGCACCCGCGCGCAGGCGGCGCTCAAGGAGGTCGGCGCTGAACACGTGATCGACAGCCCGGTGCAAAGCATCTCCGGGGGCGAAATGCAGCGCGTCTTGCTGGCCCGCGCCCTGTTGCGCGAGCCTGAACTGCTGGTGCTCGATGAGCCGGTACAAGGCGTCGACGTCGCTGGCCAGGCCGAGTTGTACAGCCTGATCACCCGCCTGCGCGACCGCCATGGCTGCGGTGTGCTGATGGTTTCCCACGACCTGCACCTGGTGATGAGTACCACTGACCAGGTGGTGTGCCTCAACCGTCATGTGTGCTGCTCCGGCCACCCGGAACAGGTCAGCGGCGATCCGGCGTTTGTCGAACTGTTCGGCAAGAACGCACAGAGCCTGGCGATCTACCACCACCATCACGACCACGCCCATGACCTGCATGGCGCCGTGGTCGACGATCCCGCGACACCTCACACCCACGTTCATGGAGATAGCTGCAAGCATGGCTGATTTTCTGCTCTACGCCCTGCTGGCAGGCTTGGCTCTGGCGCTGGTGGCGGGCCCCCTGGGTTCGTTCGTGGTCTGGCGGCGCATGGCTTACTTCGGCGACACGTTGTCGCATGCCGCGCTGCTGGGCGTAGCCATGGGTTTTCTGCTGGACGTCAGCCCAACCATCGCCGTGACGGCAGGCTGCCTGCTGCTGGCGGTACTGCTCGTGACCCTGCAACAGCGCCAACCGCTGGCCTCCGACACGCTGCTGGGCATCCTGGCGCCGAGCACGCTGTCCCTGGGCCTGGTGGTGCTGAGCTTCATGCATGAAGTGCGCATCGACCTGATGGCCTACCTGTTCGGTGACTTGCTGGCAATCAGCCCAACCGACCTGGCCTGGATCCTCGGCGGCAGCGCAGCCGTGCTGGTGCTGCTGGTGAGCCTGTGGCGGCCACTGCTGGCGATCACCGTGCATGAGGAGCTGGCCACCGTCGAAGGCTTGCCCGTCCCCGCTCTGCGCATGGCGCTGATGTTGTTGATCGCAGTGGTGATCGCTGTCGCGATGAAGATTGTCGGCGTATTGTTGATCACATCGCTGCTGATCATCCCCGCAGCCGCCGCCCAGCGTCACGCCCGCTCACCGGAGCAGATGGCGCTCGGCGCCAGCCTGCTGGGGATGCTTGCGGTATGCGGGGGCCTGGCGCTGTCCTGGTTCAAGGACACCCCGGCAGGACCGTCGATTGTGGTCACGGCCGCCGCCCTGTTTCTGCTGAGTTTTGTCCTGCCCCGTCGAGGGGTGTAGACTTGCTCGCTTTTTGCGCAAATAGAGAGTCGCAGGAATGAAGCCGTTCACCTCCCGTTATCTGCTCCTTGCCGCATTTTCCCTGCTGCTGGGCGCCTGTCAAAGCACACCGCCCGCCGCCCCCGAGGCGCCTGACGCGCGCGCTGCGGCCATCGCAAAGCTGGAGCAAAACCTCGCCAGCAGTGAGCTGGCCACCGCCGAAGACCAGCTCGCCGCATTGCAGGCCGAGTCGCCCAACGACCCAGCGCTGGAGGCGTACCAGCGCCAATTGGCCGAAGCCTATCTGCAACGCAGTCAAATCGTATTGCAAAAAGGCGATGTCAACGCCGCCGCCACCGCCCTGAGCCGCGCCCGTGCATTGATGCCCAAGGCCCCGGCGCTGACGGGTGGGGTAAACAGCGCCATCACCCACGCCCGCAAAGCCGAGCTGGACAAAGCCGAGGCCGCCCTGAAAGCCGCCGAAACCAAACCCGTCGCCAAGGTCATCGACCCGTCCGCCCAAAGCACTACCGTAGCGCTGAACCTCACCGATATCGAAGAACTGCGCCATCAACTGGACGCCATCGCGACCGATGTCGTGAATTACCAGTGTGAAGTCAGCCTCCAGGTGCCACGCACCCAGGATTACCCGTGGCTGGCCACGCTGCTGACCAAACGGGTGAAGCGGATTGATTCGGGGTATGACCTGAAGATTCAACGGCAGATTCTGAAAAACATCTCGGCGCAGGTTGTGCTGACTCCGCGTAAGGCGGAATGACGCATCGGGGGCAAGCGCCCTCCCACATTTGGAATACATTTCAAATGTGGGAGGGACGGTGCGACGATTCGACTTGCCCCCGATGACGATCTAACAAACAACCAAAAAATCAGGCCGGGATCGCCTTGGCCTTCGGCTCACGATCCCAAACCCGATGCTGGGCAATCGCGGCAAAAAACGCCTTGAACGCTTTCGCATCCGAACCAACGATCAACCCCGCATCCGCCTCAAGCTTGAGCAAATCCAGCAATGGCTTCGCGTCACTGGCCACCGTGATCGCTTTCAGATGCTTGTAGGCTTCCAGCAGGAAGTGCAACGCCACACCATCACCGCTCAAGGCTTTCACCGAGTCTTTCCCGCCAGGCACGAACACCGCGTCAAACGCAATGGACGGCATGCCTTCCATCGACGCATCCACCTTCAGGCTCTTGCCATCAGCCGTCTTCACCGGCGCCGAAGTCGGCCCCAACAGCTTGGCATGGGCACCCTCAGCTTCCAGCGCCTTCTTCAGCGCATCAATCGCTGTGCCATCCACGCCATCAGCGGCAAGGATCGCCACTTTGCGCGTCTTGATATCGCCCGACAGCAGGTTCACCTGGCTCAGCGCCGGCGACTCTTTCAATGACGTCTTGCGTGGCGGTACCGTGCCCTTGGTCGGCGCCGGTAAACCGAGGTTCTGCGCCACGCGCTTGGCCAGTTCCAGATCGATATTGGCCAGAATCTCGTTGACCTGGCGCGCACGGATAAACTCACGCTCCACCTTACCCAACTCGAAGCTGTAGGCCGCGATGATGTGCTCTTTCTCATGGTGGCTCATGCTGTTGAAGAACAGCGTGGCTTGGGAAAAGTGATCGCCAAACGACTCACTGCGTTCACGGACCTTGTTCGCGTCGACCCGCTCATAGTAGGTCTCAAAACCGCCATCCTGAGCGGCTGCCGGGGTTTCTTTGGGCCAGCCGCCGTCAATCGAGTTCGGCTCGTAGGCCGCACGGCCCTTGTCGATCACCGTGCGATGCTGGGCGTCGCGCTGACCATTATGGAAAGGCACTACCGGCCGGTTGATCGGCAGCTCATGGAAGTTCGGCCCTCCCAGTCGGCTGATCTGGGTATCCGTGTAGGAAAACAGACGGCCTTGCAGCAGCGGGTCGTTGGTGAAGTCGATGCCTGGGACGATATGGCCAGGGCAGAACGCAACTTGCTCGACTTCAGCGAAGAAGTTGTCCGGGTTGCGGTTAAGCACCATCTTGCCCAGCGGGGTGATGGGCACCAGCTCCTCGGGGATGATCTTGGTCGGGTCCAGCAGGTCGAAGTCGAACTTATGCTCGTCTTCTTCGGCGACGATTTGTACACCCAGCTCCCACTCAGGGTAATCGCCACTTTCGATGGCTTCCCACAGGTCGCGGCGGTGGTAGTCGGTGTCTTTACCGGCAAGCTTTTGCGCCTCGTCCCACACCAGCGAGCAGGTGCCGACCTTTGGATGCCAGTGGAACTTCACGAAGCTCGACTTACCTTCGGTATTGATCAAGCGGAAGGTATGAATACCGAACCCCTGCATGGCGCGCAGGCTTTTTGGAATGGCACGGTCGGACATTGCCCACAGCACCATGTGTGCCGACTCCGGCTGCAGCGAGACAAAATCCCAAAACGTATCGTGCGCCGAGCCGCCGGTAGGAATCTCGTTGTGCGGCTCAGGCTTTACCGCGTGCACAAAGTCAGGAAACTTGATCGCATCCTGGATGAAAAATACCGGCATGTTGTTGCCCACCAGGTCGAAGTTGCCTTCGTCGGTGAAGAACTTCACGGCAAAGCCCCGCACGTCGCGCACGGTATCGCCCGAACCACGCGGGCCCTGCACCGTAGAAAAGCGCACGAACACCGGGGTTTTATGCTCGGGGTTCCGCAGGAAGCCAGCCTTACTCAGCGCTGAATGGTTTGCATAGGTCTGGAAATACCCATGGGCGCCCGTACCACGGGCATGCACGATGCGCTCCGGGATACGTTCGTGATCGAAGTGCGTGATTTTCTCACGCATGATGAAGTCTTCCAGCAGCGACGGGCCGCGGGCGCCGACTTTCAACGTGTTCTGGTTATCGGAAATCTTTACGCCTTGGTTGGTACGCAGCGCCTGGCCGGTCGCGTCGGAACGGAACGCCTCCAGGGCCTGCAGCTTGGCGTTGGTGTTGCCACGGTCCAGGGTATCGGTACCCGCGAGTTCACTCTTCGGCGGGGTAGCTGGCTTCTTGGTACTCATCAGACAAAACTCCTTATTCAAAGTGGCCAGAGCGGTCCCCGGCTCGTTTGAGCAAAACCCCAGGCACGGCACCTGGGAAATCGCGTTGCTTAAGTAGTGACTGACGCAGTTTTGTACCGTTCCTTTTTTATGACCTTTGATCGCGTTATTGCCAAATCGCTGGATGAATGCGAAATAAATGCTAAGAAACGCTATACGGACAGGCTAAAATGCGCGCCCGGCTAACCGCTGATCCCTTTTCCATGCGCCCCACAAGGTTCGCTACGTGATCGAGTTTCATAACGTCCATAAAACCTACCGCGTCGCCGGTAAGGATATCCCCGCACTGCACCCCACCAGCCTGCGCGTAGAGAACGGCCAGGTGTTTGGCCTGATCGGCCATTCGGGTGCGGGTAAAAGCACCCTGCTGCGCCTGATCAACCGCCTGGAAGAACCCAGCGGCGGCCAGATCAATGTCGACGGTGAAGAAGTCACGGCCCTGGACGCCAACGGCCTGCGTCGTTTCCGCCAGCAGGTCGGGATGATCTTCCAGCACTTCAATCTGCTGGCCTCCAAGACCGTCGCCGACAATGTGGCACTGCCGCTGACCCTGGCCGGCGAATTGTCCCGCAGGGAAATCGACCAGCGCGTGGCCGAATTGCTCGCTCGTGTCGGGCTGTCGGACCATGCCAGGAAATACCCGGCGCAGCTGTCCGGCGGCCAGAAGCAGCGCGTCGGTATCGCCCGCGCCCTGGCGACCAAACCCAAGATTCTGCTGTGCGACGAAGCCACCAGCGCCCTCGACCCGCAGACCACCGCCTCGGTCCTGCAATTGCTGGCCGAGATCAACCGCGAGTTGAAACTGACCATCGTGCTGATCACCCATGAAATGGATGTGATCCGCCGCGTGTGCGACCAGGTCGCCGTGATGGATGCCGGCGTGATCGTCGAGCAAGGCTCTGTGGCCGATGTGTTCCTGCACCCCAAGCACGCGACCACCAAGCGCTTCGTGCAGGAAGCCGAGCAGGTCGATGAAGGCGAGCAGCGCGATGACTTCGCCCACGTACCAGGCCGTATCGTTCGCCTGACATTCCAGGGCGAAGCGACCTACGCGCCGCTGCTGGGTACCGTCGCTCGCGAAACGGGGGTGGACTACAGCATCCTCGCCGGGCGTATCGACCGCATCAAAGACATCCCCTACGGGCAACTGACCCTCGCCGTCACCGGCGGCGACATGGAAGCGGCCTTCGCGCGCTTCACCGCCGCAGACGTCCACATGGAGGTCCTGCGCTAATGGAAGTCCTGTTGAGTTTCTTCGCCAATATCGACTGGTCCGAAATCTGGCTCGCCACCGGCGACACCATGACCATGTTATTTGGCTCGCTGTTCTTCACTGTGCTTCTCGGCCTGCCACTGGGCGTGCTGTTGTTCCTGTGCAGCCCGCGCCAGTTGTTCGAACAAAAAGGTGTATACGCGCTGCTGTCGCTGATCGTGAACATCCTGCGTTCGCTGCCGTTCATCATCCTGTTGATCGTGATGATCCCGTTCACGGTACTGATCACCGGCACATCGCTGGGCGTGGCCGGCGCTATCCCGCCACTCGTCGTCGGGGCAACGCCATTTTTTGCACGGCTGGTGGAAACCGCCTTGCGCGAAGTCGACCGCGGCATCATCGAAGCCACCCAGTCCATGGGCGCCAGCACGCGTCAGATCATTACCAACGCCCTGCTGCCCGAAGCCCGCCCCGGCATTTTCGCGGCGATCACGGTGACGGCGATTACATTGGTGTCCTACACCGCCATGGCCGGTGTGGTCGGCGCCGGTGGCCTGGGTGACTTGGCGATCCGCTTCGGTTACCAGCGTTTCCAAACCGACGTGATGGTGGTCACCGTGGTGATGCTGTTGGTTCTGGTGCAAATTCTGCAAACCGTCGGCGACAAGCTGGTGGTGCACTTTTCTCGAAAATAACGGCCATTGCCGGCCCCCGCCGGCACATGCCCGAACAAGGAGCTTGCTGGATGAAAAAACTACTGGTTGCTTTCGCCGCCGTTGCCGCGTTTTCCGCCCACGCCGAGACAATTACCGTCGCTGCGTCGCCGGTACCCCATGCGGAAATCCTCGAATTCGTGAAGCCTGCACTCGCCAAAGAGGGCGTGGACCTGCAAGTCAAAGTCTTCACCGACTACGTGCAGCCGAACGTGCAAGTGGCTGAAAAACGCCTGGACGCCAACTTCTTCCAGCACCAGCCGTACCTTGATGAGTTCAACAAAGCCAAGGGCACTCAACTGGTGAGCGTCGGCGCCGTGCACCTGGAGCCCCTGGGTGCTTACTCGAGCAAGTACAAAAAGCTGGAAGACCTGCCGGACGGCGCCAACGTAGTGATCCCGAACGACGCCACCAATGGCGGCCGCGCGCTGTTGCTGCTGGCCAAGCACAACCTGATCACCCTGAAGGACCCGACCAACATCCTGTCGACCATCAAGGACATCACCGGCAACCCGAAAAAACTCAAGTTCCGTGAACTGGAAGCCGCCACCCTGCCGCGCGTGCTGACCCAGGTCGACCTGGCGCTGATCAACACCAACTACGCGCTGGAAGCCAAGCTGGACCCATCCAAGGACGCCCTGGTGATCGAAGGCAATGACTCGCCTTACGTGAACATCCTGGTAACCCGCGAAGACAACAAGGATTCGGACGCCGTGAAAAAGCTGGTTGCCGCCCTGCACACGCCTGAGGTGAAGCAGTTCATCCAAGAGAAGTACAAAGGCGCAATCCTGCCGGCGTTCTGATCCGACTCGGTCTCCAACACTCTGAAGATCAAAAAATGTGGGAGGGGGCTTGCCCCCGATGGCGGCAGATCAGCCAGCTGATGCAGCGACTGATACTCCGCCATCGGGGCAAGCCCCCTCCCACATGTGTTTTGTATTACCTGTTACTTGCGCTGCAACAACCCCGGCAACTGCGCCACCAGCTTCTGGTTGTTCAGCGGCGCGCGGATAAAGCCACGCTGGGTGCCATCCGGGCCAATCAGCGCGAGGTTACCGCTGTGGTCGACGGTGTAGTTGGGCTTGCTGGTATCCGCCGGAATGAACGGAATGCTCACCGCATTCGACACCTTCTGCACATCGTCCACATTCGCGCCGGTCAAGCCCTGGAACTGCGGGTCGAAGTAGCCCAAGTACTGTTTGAGCTGGGTCGGTGTATCGCGGTTCGGGTCGACACTGACCAGGATCACCTGCAACTTATCCACAGCCTCCTTGGGCAGCTCGCTCTTGATCTGGCGCAGTTGGGCGAGCGTGGTGGGGCAGATGTCCGGGCAGAAGGTGTAGCCGAAGAACAGCAGGCTCCACTTGCCTTTCAACTCATTGACCAGCACCGGCTGGCCTTCCTGGTTAGTCATGCTCACCGACGGCAGCTGGCGGCTTTGCGGCAGCAGGATGATACCTGCGTCGATCAAGGCGGTGGGGTCACCCTGGCCCTTGCCCGAGAGCACCTTGTTGACGGTCAGGCCCATGATCAACGCGACAATGGCCACCAGAATGAAGACAGTTTTTTGAGTTCGAGTCATAGGTTCAACAGTAAGTAGTGATCTACGAGCAGGGCGATAAACAGCAGGAACAAGTACCAGATAGAGTACTTGAAGGTGTTGATCGCCGCGTGCGGCTGAGCGCCACGGTACAGCACCCAGGCCCATTGCAGAAAGCGTGCGCCCAAAACCAGCGCGCACGCCAGGTAGAGCAGGCCACTCATATGGATCACATAGGGCATCAAGCTCACCGCCAGCAGCGCGAAGGTGTAGAGCAGGATATGCACCTTGGTGTAGTGCTCACCATGGGTAACCGGCAGCATCGGGATATCGGCCTTGGCATACTCCTCCTTGCGATGAATGGCCAGGGCCCAGAAATGCGGCGGGGTCCAGGCAAAGATGATCAGCACCAGCAGCAACGGTTCGGCGCTGATATGGCCGGTGACCGCAACCCATCCCAACAGCGGCGGAGCGGCGCCGGCCAGACCGCCAATCACGATATTCTGCGGGGTCGCACGCTTGAGAAAACCGGTGTAGATCACCGCGTAGCCGAGCAGAGAGGCCAGCGTCAACCAGGCCGCCAGCGGGTTGGTGAAGGCCAGCAACAGCGCGAGCCCTGCAACCGCCAGAAACAACGCAAAAGCCAACGCCGCAATAGGCGACACGCGCCCTTCCGCCATCGGCCGCTTGTGGGTGCGGGCCATCACCGCATCAATCCGCCGATCCACCACATGGTTGACCGCCGCCGCGCCGCCGGCACACAGGGCAATGCCCAGGTTGCCGAACACCAGCACCGTCCACGGCACCCCAGCACGGGTGGCGAGGAACATGCCCACCAGGGAGGTGATGAGCATCAGCACCACCACTTTCGGTTTGGTCAGCTCCAAGTAGTCGCGCCAGACTGCCTGGCCGTGACGCGCGCCGATCAAGGTCGCCATGGCATCTCTCCTTTAAGGGTGGTGAGGCCGGATACCGGCTTGCGCGGAAGGAAGCGCCAGCCGAACGGCAGTTGATGACGCACCCGAACCAGGCTGGTGCGGGCGTGGTAATTGACCAATACCAGGGTCAGCAACAATGCTGCGCCGCCAGCATTGTGAGCGACTGCAACCGGCAGCGGCAGGTGGAAATACACGTTGCTCAGGCCCAGGCTGATTTGCGCCGCCAAAGCGATCAGCAACAGCCCCGCGAGCCGGGTCATGCCGACGACGCGCAGCTGCCAGGCCAAGCCCAGCAGAACCAGAGTGACCAGCACCGCACCCACGCGGTGGGTCAGGTGAATGGCGGTGCGCGCGTCGCTGTCGAGCTGCCCGCCGAGATAATTGGGACCGATATGCTGGGTGAGGTGAAAACCATTGGCAAAGTCCGCCGCCGGCCACCACTGGCCATGGCAGGTGGGCAGGTCGATACAAGCCACCGCTGCGTAGTTGGAGCTGACCCAGCCGCCGAGCGCAATCTGCGCGATGACCAGCACCAACCCCGCGGTCGCCCAATATTGCAGGCGCCTGGGCACGATCAGCGCGGGCAGCACGCCGGACAGCCGCAGGGTCAGCAGGAACAACAGACTCAAGGTTGCGAAGCCGCCCAACAAATGTCCGGTCACGACTTGCGGCCAGAGTTTCAACGTGACCGTCCACATGCCAAACGCCGCCTGGGCAAACACCACCGCCAATAAAAACAGCGGCAACTTCACCGGCTGGCCCGGATCACGCCGATGGCTCCAGGCGCGCGCCGCCAGCAACACGATCAGCACGCCCAGGGTGCCAGCAAAGTAACGGTGGACCATCTCGCTCCAGCCCTTTTCCGCCTCCACCGGCGTATCAGGGAAATGCAGTTCGGCATGGGCCAACTGGGCCTCGCTTTGCGGCACGCTGATAAAGCCGTAGCACCCCGGCCAATCCGGACAACCCAGGCCGGCGTGTGTGAGGCGGGTATAGGCGCCGAGCAGCACAACGATCAGTGCCAGCAAGGTGGCAAACAACGCGAGGCGAAATCCAGGTTTGGCCATGACGATGCCCTTATCCGATGTTCGACAGTTTCAACAGGTGGCGCAGGTCGTTGAGCAAGTCCTTGCCCTTGACCTTGGCGTCGTAGCGCAGCACCAGGTTGCCGTGGGGGTCGACGATCCACAGTTGCGCGTCGCCCGGTGCGGCGGCGTTTTTGGTGAACGTCGAGAGATCCAGCGAGTAGCGCTGCAATTGCGGGTATTCGACCTTCAACTTGGCGTCATAGTCGGCACCGACCGGCTGTGCACTGGCCAGGGCATGGCTGGCGCGCGACGCATCGCGCCCCAGGCCGATCTGCAATTGGCGCGCGAGGTACACCAGTTGCTGGCAATCGGCGGCGCAGGCGGCGGGCGCGGTCACCAGCAACTGCCAGCGCTGTTCATCGGCCTGCACGCCAATATCGGCGCGGGTCTGACCATTACCGATCAGTTCTCCGTGATAGCTGCGACTGTCCGGCACCCAGAACTGCAGTTTGTACATAAAGGTGGCCAGCGCCATCGGGCCGATCACCATCAGCAGGATCAGCATCAGTTGCCAGCGGCCTTTGCGCCGATCAGGCACCTCAGACATGTTGAGTGGATTCATGGCCGTTCCCATGGGGCTTCTCCTTTGTGGTGTGCCATCCGAGGTAGAGGTAAAGCGCCAGTAGCGCCAGCGCCATGGCGAACCACTGCACCGCGTAGGCCAGGTGTTTCTCCGGGCCCATCGCAACGATGGGCCAGGTGGTTTCGTACGTACCGGGGCCGGCTTCGGTGCGCAGTTCGTAGGCAAAACCGCTGCGTCCGAGCTCAGCCCATAGCGCAGCGGGGTGCAGCGCGGTCAACAGACGCGGCCATTGCGCGGTCGTGGGGTCTGCATGCAACTGGAATGTTTCGCCGGGCGCGACATACACCCAGGCGTCGAGATTCAAAGGCTGGTCGGGTGTGGTGAAGGCGGGAAGGGTGCGCCGATCCGGCCACGGCAACCAACCGCGATTGAGCAACAGCCACAGGCCGCTGGCCTGGTCATGAAAGGGTTGCAGTAGCTCGACACCGGCCTTCCCGTCGCGCATGCGGTTATCCAGCAACACACTGTGCTCGGCATCGAATTGTCCGCGCAGATGCACGCGGCGAAAGGCCGGGTCGGCCATGTCAGCGAGCTGCACACTGCTGATCGGCTCAGCCACGCGGCGTTCGGCATAGCTGTCCACCAGCAACTGCTTCTCATGGCCGCGCGACAGTTGCCAGAAACCCAAGCCCACCATCAACGGCAGCAGAATCATCACCACCAAGGTCGGTGCGATACCTGGACGAAAGCGTTTCATGGCGCTGGCTATACTTGTTTTCATTGCCCGCCCATCCCCTCAATGCCCACCGAAGCCAGGAACCAGACCATGCTCAAAGCCGCCATTGCCCTGATGCTGATCGCGACCGTCGTGAGCCTGTTCAGTGGCTTGTTCTTCCTGGTCAAGGACGAGGGCAACTCCAACCGCCTCGTCACTGCCTTGACCGTGCGTGTCATACTGGCCGTGATCACCGTGGCATTGATCGCCTGGGGCTTTTTCAGCGGCCAACTGGTGTCTCACGCGCCTTGGTAAGTCGCCTCACAGCACATAGACGAAGAAAAACAGCCCGATCCACACCACATCCACAAAGTGCCAATACCAACTGGCCGCCTCGAAACCGAACTGATGCTCGGCATTGAAGTGCCCGCGCAGGATGCGCATCAGCATCACAAACAAAATGATGGTGCCGATGGTCACGTGGGCACCGTGAAAGCCCGTGAGCATGAAGAAGGTCGCGCCGTACACGCCCGAGCCCAGGGTCAGGCCCAGCTCTTTATAGGCATGGATGTATTCCTCGGCCTGGAACCCGAGAAATCCCAACCCCAACAGTACGGTGATCGCCAACCAGAGCTTCAGCGCGCCACGGTGCCCTTTACGCAAGGCATGGTGGGCAATGGTGATGGTCACGCTGGAGCTCACCAGCAGGATGGTGTTGACCAGCGGCAGGCCCCACGGGCTGATGGTGCCCTCGGGCGCGGGATACAGCTTGGGATCAGGGTTATTGAGCAACGGCCAGGTGAACTCGAAGTTCGGCCACAGCATGTGCGCGATGCCCTTATGACCTTCGCCGCCCAACCAAGGCCCGGACATGTGCCGCACATAAAACAACGCGCCGAAGAACGCGATAAAAAACATCACCTCGGAAAAGATGAACCAGGTCATGCCCCAACGAAACGAGCGATCCATCTGCGCGCTGTACAGCCCGGCACGGCTTTCCTTGATCACTGCACCAAACCAGCCGAACAGCATGTAGGCCAGCAGCAGACCACCGACGAAAAAGATCCACGGGCCGTGGGATTCCGGGCGGGCGGCCTTCAGATCGTTGAACCACACGGCCAGGCCATACACGGTGACCAGCATGCCAAGGGTGGCAATTATCGGCCATTTGCTTTGCGCCGGTACGTAGTACGTATCATGAGTCGACATGTATTCGTTCTCCTGATTAAGCGGGCAAACAGTAGCTAGCCGCCGCTATGGACAGCCACCGGTGGTTGGCGCGCAGTGATATCGAACAGCGTGTACGCCAGGGTCAAATGCTTCACATCCTTGGGCATATCGCGATCGACGATAAAGCGTACTGGCATCTCGATGCGCTGGCCTGGCTGCAGCACTTGCTGGGTGAAGCAAAAACATTCGGTCTTGTGGAAGTACATCGCCGCTTCGGCCGGGGAAATACTCGGCACCGCCTGGGCCGTCATCGGTTTGTCAGTGGGGTTGTAGGCCACGAACAGCATCTCCGTCACAGCACCGGGATTGACCACCACCTCGTCTGCCTTGGAGTGGAACTCCCAGACCATGTCGATGGCATTGGTGGACAGGAACTGCACCCGCACCTGCCGCGCAGGGTCGACAATCTGTTCGCCCTCGTATTGCCCGGCCGTCTTGCCGTTGATACCGAACGCCTTGCACATCACGTCGTAGATCGGCACCAGGGCAAAGCCGAAGGCAAACATCGCCACCACCAGGATCAGCAGGCGGGTGACCAGGCGCTTGAGCGGTACGGAGTCAGCCATGTCGCCCACCCAGCGTGAATGAGGTCAATGTGGGAGGGGGCTTGCCCCCAATGGCTGTTTTACAACCAAGGATGATGTCAGCTGACACACTGCCATCGGGGGCAAACCCCCTCCCACAGGGGATCATCGGGGACCTGTTCATTTGACCTCCGGTGGCGTGGTGAAGGTGTGGTACGGCGCGGGCGAGGGCACGCTCCACTCCAGGCCTTCGGCGCCATCCCACGGCTTGGCCGGCGCCGGCGGGCCGCCGCGGATGCACTTGATCACGATAAACAGGAAGAAGATCTGCGTGGCGCCGAACATAAAGGCACCAATGGACGAAACCATGTTGAAGTCGGCAAATTGCAGGTTGTAGTCCGGCACCCGGCGCGGCATGCCGGCCAGTCCCACGAAGTGCATCGGGAAGAACGCCATGTTCATGCCCACGAAAGACAACCAGAAATGCAGCTTGCCCAGGGTTTCGTCGTACATGTGGCCAGTCCATTTCGGCAGCCAGTAGTAGGCCGAGGCAAAGATGCCGAAGATCGCACCGGGCACCAGTACGTAATGGAAATGCGCCACCACGAAGTAGGTGTCGTGGTACTGGAAGTCCGCCGGGGCAATCGCCAGCATCAGCCCGGAGAAGCCGCCGATGGTGAACAGGATCACGAACGCCACCGCAAACAGCATCGGTGTTTCGAACGTCAGCGAGCCTTGCCACATGGTGCTGACCCAGTTGAACACCTTCACGCCCGTGGGCACGGCAATCAGCAACGTGGCGTACATGAAAAACAACTCGCCGACCAACGGAATGCCCACCACGAACATATGGTGCGCCCACACGATAAACGACAGGAACGCGATACTCGCCGTGGCATACACCATCGATGTGTAGCCGAACAACGGCTTGCGCGAGAAGGTCGGGATGATCGAGCTGACGGCACCGAACGCCGGCAGGATCATGATGTACACCTCGGGGTGGCCGAAGAACCAGAACACATGCTGGAACAGCACCGGATCACCACCGCCGGCCGCACTGAAGAAGCTGGTGCCGAAGTGAATATCCATCAGCATCATGGTCACACAGCCCGCCAGCACCGGCATCACCGCGATCAGCAGGAAGGCGGTGATCAGCCAGGTCCAGACGAACAACGGCATTTTCATCAGGGTCATGCCGGGTGCGCGCAGGTTGAGGATGGTGGCGACCACGTTGATCGCGCCCATGATCGAACTGATGCCCATCAAGTGGATGGCAAAGATGAAGAACGTCACGCTTTCTGGCGCGTAGGTGGTGGACAGCGGGGCGTAGAAAGTCCAGCCGAAGTTTGGCCCACCGCCCGGAGTGAACAGGGTCGAAACCAGCAGCAGGAACGCCGCCGGCAGCAGCCAGAAGCTGAAGTTGTTCATGCGCGGCAGGGCCATGTCCGGCGCGCCGATCATCAGCGGGATCATCCAGTTGGCCAGGCCGACAAACGCCGGCATCACCGCACCGAACACCATGATCAAGCCGTGCATGGTGGTCATCTGGTTGAAGAACGCAGGCTCCACGATCTGCAGGCCGGGCTGGAACAGCTCGGCACGGATCACCATGGCGAACGAGCCGCCCAACAGGAACATGGTGAAGGCAAACCACAGGTACATGGTGCCGATATCTTTGTGGTTGGTGGTCAGCACCCAGCGCATCAAACCCTTGGCGGGGCCGTGGGCATGGTCACCGGCGTGGCCATGGTCATCGATCACAGCGCTCATGGCCGTTCTCCTGCAAGCGAGTGGGCGGGGCGGTTCGGGGCATATGCAATGAATGAAGTCATTTGCTTTCCGCCTGCTTGATGGCCAGCACGTCTTTAGGCGTGACCATGTCGCCTTTGTTGTTACCCCAGGCGTTGCGCTCGTAGGTCACAACCGCAGCGATATCCACCTCGGACAGTTGCTTGCCGAACGCCGCCATGGCGGTGCCGGACTTGCCGAAATAGACGCGGTGCAGGTGGTCTTCCTTGGTGCCGGTGGCAATCGGCGAGCCCTTGAGCGCCGGGAACATTGGCGGCAGGCCCTGGCCTTCGGCCTGGTGACAGGCCACGCAGGTGGTGTGGTAGACCTTATCGCCACGGGCCACCAGCTCTTCAAGCGTCCACTCCTTGGAGGTCAGCTCCTTGAGCTTGGCGGCTTCGGCCTTGCGTTCGCCGAGCCAGGTGTCGTAGTCGGCCTTGGACTTGACCTCGACCACGATCGGCATGAAGCCGTGGTCCTTGCCGCACAGTTCAGCGCATTGGCCACGATAGATGCCGGGCTTCTCGATACGGGTCCAGGCCTCGTTGACGAACCCAGGGATGGCGTCGCGCTTGACCGCAAAGGCCGGCACCCACCAGGAATGGATCACGTCGGCGGCCGTCACCAGGAAGCGCACCTTGGCCCCCACCGGCAGTACCAACGGCTGATCGACCTCCAGCAGGTAGTGTTCGCCCTTGGTCGCCTGGTTGTGGATCTGCTCGGCGGGCGTGGCCAGGTTGCTGAAGAACTCCACGTCCTGGCCCAGGTATTTGTAATGCCACTTCCACTGGTAGCCAGTGACCTGGATATCGATATCCGATTCACTGCTGTCGTAGATGTTGATCAGCGTCTTGGTCGCCGGAATGGCCATGGCCACCAGGATCAGCAAGGGCACCACGGTCCAGAGGATTTCCACGGTCGTGCTTTCGTGGAATTTGGCCGCGACCTGGCCCGTAGAGCGGCGGTGGAGGATCATCGACCAGAACATTGCGCCAAACACAACAATGCCGATTACCACACAGATCCAGAAAATGGTCATGTGCAGGTCGAACACAGCGTGACTGACTTCAGTCGCCCCTGGCGCCATATTCGTTGTCCAGGCGGCGTGCGCCTGACCGAATACTGACCACAACAGAAGGCCCATCCAAACGTGTGGATGTCGCGTCATTGCGGGTTCCCCTTATCGTTCTTGTTATCCCGCCGGTTTGCACCTGCGTCGAAGGGAGCGGCTTCCATACTGCTTACAACCGCTTAGCCTCACCTGCTTATGCAGTCTGGCGTCATCAGCTAATTGCGTACAAACCCGAGTATAGACAGGGTCTGCAACCCCGCAATGTGTAGGGGCAAATGAGCGAAAATGAACCGCCAAAGCCAATAAAACCGGGGGCGGAATCGTTTATCCGACAAACGATGGCAATTCGATATAACGTGGACGCATAACCATGAAATAATTATGACAAATGCGTCTTAGGATCTCGTATAAACGAGCTACCTTATGCTCTCCCTATTCCCAACGCCTGCATCACTGGAGCTTTCATGAACACCGCCGCATTGCGCGAGCAGATTTCCCATGCCCATCAACATGAAGCCCGCACTGGCCAGCTTGCCCAGCAGCTGGAAAAACAATTGCCGCACCTGCATTCGGCCATCTCCCTGGCTGACGGCGATCGCAACATTGTCATGACCCGCTTTGTCACGGCTTACATCGAACTTGTCCCCGACTTGCTGGACGCCGCCAACGATGTGGCCCGCGAAGCCGGTATCGAGAGCCAGATCAAGCCAGTATTGAAGATCGCCGAACAATTCTTCCTGCAACCGCCCGCGATCCTGGCTGGCCATGAAGGACTCGACGGCCTGTTGGACGAGGCCTACCTGGCCCATCGCCTGGTTGAAGAAGTCAATGATCTGTATATCAAGCATTTTGGCCAGCCACTGATTCCGGCAGATACCACCGTGGCTAACGTGATTGCCCATCAGTTGATCGGCGAAGCATTCGCCAACCAGCTGGACGAAGCGGTGCACCTGGCAGTGGATGAAATGCTCAACGAAGACAGCTTTGCGCTGGAGTCAGTCGAGGCGTATCGCGAACAGCTGAAAAGCCCGTACACGGAAGCCGCGTGGAAGCGCTGGCCGTGCCTGTCCCGCAAGCTGGGGGTTGAGTTGGCGTTGGATCAGCCGGCTTAAAGTTTCAGGCTGACGTTAAGCGTACATCGCCTTCTGTAGGAGCGAGGGGGACGCCTAGTTCTTGCTCGCGAGAAACGTCAACGATAACGCGTGTTGCCTGAATGAACGCGGCGCCTGTGAGTTCTTCGCGAGCAAGAACTAGGCGTCCCCCTCGCTCCTACAAAAAAGCCTTAACTGACCGGCATTAGGACTTGCCCCCTCCCACGTTTTGATCCGGTTCCCTCAGCCGATCGATGGCGCCGAACCTATCCCCGTCGTCGTCCTGACCCGGCCTTCCAACCGGCGCTTCAACCCGCGTGCCTCGATCATCAGCTTCGAGCCCTTGGCCGCGTTGGCCCGTCCCCATTCCTCCAGCAGCTCCAGGCAGGAATGGTCGATATAGCTGAGGTTACTCAGCGGCACATGCAGCAGGGTCCCGGCAGGCACGGTCGACAGTACCTGGGTCAACGCCGGCACTTTCAGGAAGGTCGCCGCCCCCACCAGGCGCAGTTCCATTTCACCGTCCCGGGGCAGGTCGACCAAGCTGATTTTCAGGCGCGAAGCCTTGAATGCCAGCTTGACCAACGTCAGCCCGAAGCCCACCAGCACACCGGTCAGCAGGTCGGTGAAGATGATCGCCAACGCCGTGGCCGCATAGGTAAACATCGGCATACGCCCATAACGCCCCAGAGCCCGAAATGCCTTGATATCCACCAGCTTGATCCCGGTGTACACCAGTACGCCCGCGAGGCTCGCCACAGGAATGCTCTGCAGCACGCTCGACAGCAGCAACACGAACCCCAGCAGCCATACGCCATGGAGCATCGCCGACAGGCGTGTGGTGGCACCCGCCTGCACGTTCGCCGAACTGCGCACGATCACGCCAGTCATCGGCAGGGCGCCGACCAGGCCACAGAGCATGTTGCCCACGCCCTGGGCAGACAGCTCCTTATCGAAGTCAGAACGCTGGCCGCTGTGCATGCGGTCGACGGCTGCCGCAGAGAGCAGGGTCTCGGCACTGGCAATAAACGCAACGGCGAACGCAGCAATCAACAACTGCGGATCGGCCAGGTTCAGCAGGTCGCCGGGCCGCAGCCAGTCGATGGCGTCGGCGAGGTTTTCCGGCACTTCCACACGCTTGACCTGCAACGCCAGCACCAGGCTGGCGACCGTGGCCAGCCCCACGCCCAGCAAGGCCCCCGGCACAAACCGCAGCGTCTGCGGGCGGAATTTGTCCCACAGGTACATCACCAGCATGGTGGATAAACCGAGCAGGCCGGCCTGCCAGCCGAGCCCGCCACCCAGGGTTGGAATCGCCTCGCCCAAGGCTGCCGGGAAACCCACCAGGTTATCCAGCCCCGAGGGCTTGGGCGCGCCATCGAGCATCACATGAATCTGCGATAGCACAATCAGCACACCGATCCCCGCCAGCATGCCGTAGACCACCGCCGGCGCCGTGACACGGAACCAGCAGCCCAGGCGCAAGCGCCCGGCCACCAGTTGCAGGAAGCCCGCCAGCAACAGAATCGGCCCAAGCATTGCCATGCCGTGCTGGCGCACCAGTTCGAATACCAGCACCGCCAAGCCCGCTGCCGGGCCGCTGACCTGCAGCGGTGACCCCGCCATCCAGCCCACCACCAGGCCACCGATAATCCCGGTGATCAGGCCCTTGGCCGGTGGCATGCCGGAAGCGATCGCGATCCCCATGCACAAGGGCAGGGCAACCAGAAACACAACCACGGAGGCGAGGAGCTCCCGTGGCAATACAGCTTTCAATTGAGCAGCACGCATGATGACTCTCCCGAGGCATTCGCCGGGCGCGGCAAAGCCTGGCTGCATCCATGGCAGCCACCGCTTTACCCGGCAGGGAAGTGTGTTAGAAGCGCGCTTTAGGCGTCGCGGATGGAATCGGCTCGGTGCCGTTCAAGGGTCGGAATGCCGACTGTTCCGCATCGTAGGCCCGGATTTCGCTGGTCTCGATGTCGTAGATCCAGCCATGGATAAACAAATGACCATTGGCCATGCGCGAAGCCACGGAAGGATGAGTACGCAAATGTTGCAACTGGGCGATGACGTTTTCTTCGGTCAGCACTTTCATGCTCTCGCCTTCATTGGCGCAGTCGCAGTTGTCGTGGACCATGGCCTTGGCGACCTCGGCATGACGCAGCCAGGCCTTGACCGTCGGCATCTTCTCCAGGCTCTGGGGGTTGAGCACCGCGCGCATCGCGCCACAGTCGGAGTGCCCGCATACGATGATGTGCTGCACGCCCAGGGCAAGCACCGCGTACTCGATGGCGGTGGAAACGCCGCCGTTCATCTGCCCGTAGGGTGGCACCACGTTGCCGACGTTACGGGTCACAAACAGGTCGCCGGGGGAGCTTTGGGTGATCAGCTCGGGCACGATGCGCGAGTCGGCGCAGGTAATGAACATCGCCCGTGGGCTCTGGGCCGTGGCGAGTTTCTTGAAGAGTTCTTCCTGCTGGGGGAAGACGTCGTGATGGAAATGCAAAAAGCCGTCAACGATATGCTTTAGCGCTGCATCGGCGGATTCCGCCACCTGAGGGGCTGAAGCCGACGCAGCCAACGGCTGTTTATCCTTGTCACTCATGATTCATCCTCTTGATTAATGCAGGGGAGTTGTCAGGTCAGTTCGACGCGCGTTCAGTGGATTAGTTGAAAAATCCCACAATGATAGGCGCCGACTCATCAGTCACTCGCTGAACAAGGTAACCGCCAAAACTTAACTCAAACTGAATGAACCGCTCTAGATCGCGGGTTTCAGTGATGTCAAAACGCGACTATTCCTACAGGAAGAGTGCATTCTTCTTTATCATTTTACAACAACACCATTTGTCTGCCCGGTGGGCAGAACGCCGTGCAATCGAGATTAAAGCCTTCCCGACGATTGAGGCCCAGGCGCTTGATCGCCTTGGCAAAACGTTGCGCCAGCAGATCGGCGAACGGCCCCTCGCCCCGCATGCGCACGCCGAACCGGCTGTCATACACCTCGCCGCCGCGCACTTGGCGCACCAGGCTCATCACATGGGCCGCGCGCTGCGGGTAATGCGCCGCCAACCATTCCTCGAACAAAGGCGCCACCTCCAACGGCAAGCGCAACATCATGTAGGCCGCACTTTGAGCACCTGCGGCGTGGGCCTCGGCCAACAGGCTTTCGAGCTCGCTGTCATTGATCATCGGGATCATCGGCGAGCACAACACCCCCACCGGGATACCGGCCTCGCGCATCACCCGGATCGCCCGCAACCGCGCCTTGGGCGCTGCCGTGCGCGGCTCCAGGATGCGCTTGAGCTCGTCATCCAGGCTGGTGAGGCTGATCATCACCGCCACCAGCCGCTGCCGGGCCAGTTCGGTCAGCAGGTCAAGATCGCGCAGGATCAGCGAGCCCTTGGTGATGATGGTCACCGGATGCCGATAACGCAGCAGCACTTCAAGGGTTTGCCGGGTGATCTTGTATTCGCGCTCAATGGGTTGGTATGGATCGGTATTGGAGCCCAGGTTGATCGGCGCGCATACGTAACCCGGTTTGGACAGTTGCTGCTCCAGCACCTCGGCCGCGTTGCTCTTGGCAATCAGCTTGGTCTCGAAATCCAGCCCTGGCGACAGGTCCCAATAGGCATGGCTGGGTCGCGCATAGCAGTAGATGCAGCCATGCTCGCAGCCACGATACGGGTTGATCGAGCGATCGAACGGCAGGTCTGGCGAGTTGTTGCGGGTGATGATGGTCTTGGCCGTCTCGATGCGCACTTCGGTGCCCTGGGTCGGCGGCACTTCCTGGTACCAACCGTCGTCCTCGGCCACGCTGGCGGTGGGCGCAAAGCGGTTGTGCAGGTTGGTGGCCGTGCCCCGGCCACGGGGCGGTAGGGGGGAATTCATGGGCATACCTCAATACTGTATCTACATACAGTATTTCAGCCCGGCGTTTCGCGCCAGCACCGTTGGGCAGGAAGTCGCCAGGCAATTTACTTACATGTGTAAGTGCAAGGTATTACATGTGAGCTTTCAAGTAACAAATCGCCACACTTAGTTCATGGATTAAGCTTTCAGCATGCACTTATGATCCTGTCCCAACTCAATAAACACCAAAAGGATCCAAGTATGTCTCAGGACGAAATACGTTTGACTTGTGAAGACTTTGAGAAAGATAACAGCCCGGAAATCTTACTCGAGCGTTTTACCAATGGGGATCTTTCGTACGCTATGTATGCCTCTTCATCCAAGAAAGATGGGCATTACGACACGACCTCCAGCCCAACGGACCTGGACAATGACGGCGACTTCGATAACGAAGACAAGGCAATTTTCCTGACTATGGCCAATGCCTTCGCGAAGACCTGCCAGCGAAAGTCAAATTAAACGAAGCGTTCCAAGAAATAGAAAACGCCCAACTTATATAAATCA
This sequence comes from Pseudomonas sp. G11, assembly GCF_029457515.1. Taxonomy (NCBI): domain Bacteria; kingdom Pseudomonadati; phylum Pseudomonadota; class Gammaproteobacteria; order Pseudomonadales; family Pseudomonadaceae; genus Pseudomonas; species Pseudomonas sp. G11. The sequence continues at coordinate 311,682 of NZ_CP120377.1, read as the reverse complement.
CCCTATATAAGTTGGGCGCGCGACACCCGAACTTATTTAGTTCTTATCGCCCTGTTTTTTACGCAACTCCGCAACTTGCGCAGCACTTGTTGCAACACCTTTATTACCCCAGCTACCCCGCACGAAACTGACCACATCCGCCACTTCCTGGTCCGACAGCCTCCAGGCGAACGCCGGCATGGTGAAGGTGGACGGCGCTGTGTGCGTTGCCGGCAAGGTCCCACCGTTCAACACAATGTTGATCAGCGACGTGGCATCCGCCGTCTGCAACACCGGGTTACCCGCCAGCGCCGGGAACACCCGCGTATAACCATGGCCGTCGGTACGGTGGCAGGCCGCACAGTTGTCGATGTACACCGACGCGCCCGGCTTGCTGTCATCACCTTTCCATAGCGCTTCAGCCACCTGCTTGTCGTACTGGTGCGGTGCGTCGTTGGGATCGACCGCAGGCAGGCTCTTGAGATAGCGGGCGATAGCAGTCAGGTCGTCTTGCGACATGTACTGCATGCTGTGGACAACCACATCGCTCATGCCACCAAACACGGCGCTGCGATCACTGCGGCCAGTCTTGAGGAATTGCACCAGTTGCGCCTCGCTCCAGCTGCCGAGGCCGTCCTTGTGGTCGCCGCGCAGGCTCTTGGCGATCCAGCCTTCCAGCGGCGCACTGCCGGACAGGAACGCGTTGCCGTCAGTGGCACTCAGGGCTTTTTCCTGCATGGTCAGGGCACGCGGCGTATGGCACGCGCCGCAGTGGCCAAGCCCTTCCACCAGATAGGCACCCCGGCTGATCACCGGGTCAGCACCCGCCGCCTGGTCGTGCCCCACCTCAGGCGCGAACATCCAACGCCACGCCGCCAGCGGCCAGCGCATGCTCAGCGGCCAAGGAATGTCGCTGTCTTTGTTCTCCTGCGCGACGGGCTCCACGCCTTTCATGAAGTACGCATACAACGCCCGCATATCGCTCTCGCTGACACGGGCGTAAGACGGGTAGGGCATCGCCGGGTAAAGCGTACTACCACTCTTGGCGACGCCATGGCGCACGGCCTTGTCGAAGTCCTCGAAGCTGTAGCCACCCAGGCCGGTCTGGTCCGGGGTGATGTTGGTGGAATAGATCACACCAATGGGGGTCTCCATCGGCAGGCCACCCGCGAACGGTTTACCACCCTTGGCCGTGTGGCAGGCCACGCAGTCTCCGGCGCGGGCCAGGTATTCGCCCTGCTGGGTCAGGTCGGTTTCGGCTGCGCTTACCGAACAGCTGCTGAGCAACGCCAGGGAGGCGATAACAAGTGCTTTCATGGTCATCGCTCCTTATGCCTGAACCAGCGGGCCGGGGTTTTTCAGGTACTGCTCGCGGATCGCCCGGGCCGACCAATAGGTCAGCGCTGCCACCAGGCCTGTGGGGTTGTAACCCAGGCCTTGGGGGAACGCGGACGCACCCGGGACAAATACGCTGTGGACATCCCAGCACTGCAGGTAGCGGTTCAAAGCGCTGGTTTTCGGGTCGGTGCCCATGATCGCGCCACCGTTAAGGTGGGTGGTCTGGTACGACGCGGTATTGAAATGCTCCCCGACCTTCTTGCCCAACACGGCAATGGCCTTGGGGTTCATCGCTTCGGCAATCTTGCCCATTTTCTCGACCATGAAGCGGTTCATCTTGATGTCGTTTTCCTGCCAGTCGAACGTCATGCGCAGCAGCGGCAGGCCGTAGGCATCGCGGTACACCGGGTCCAGATCCAGGTAGTTCCCCCGATAGGATTGATGGGCGCCATGGGCGTCCATCGACACCTGGTGGGTGTAGTAATCAGCCGTAGCGCGTTTCCAGGCGCTGCCCCAGGCCGGAGTGCCCGGAGGGTTGGAGGTGCCGGCAATCGGTCGGCTGCCGGCCTGGTTGACCCACATCGGCGAGCCCCCGACAAAGCCATGAGGCCCGTGGTCGAAGTTGTCCGCATTGAAGTCGTCGATGGCCACGCCATTGCCACCAGCCCCGATGAAGTTGTTGGTGTGGGTGTCCTTGTCGAAGAACGCCTTGATGGTAGCCATGTTCTGATAGGCGAAGTTGCGACCCACCACGCCTTCGTTGGTCACCGGGTCGTAGGGCTTGCCGATACCGGACAACAGCATCAGGCGCACGTTGTGGAACTGGAACGCGCCGAGGATCACCAGGTCCGCCGGTTGCTCGCATTCCCGGCCCTGGGCGTCGATATAGGTCACGCCGGTGGCCTTGCTCTTGGTGCTGTCGAGGTTGACCTTGAGCACATGGGAGTTGGGCCGCAGTTCGAAGTTAGGCACCTGGCGCAGTGCCGGCAGGATGTTCACGTTCGGTGACGCCTTGGAATACATGTAGCACACGTAGCCACTGCAAAAACCGCAGAAGTTGCACGGGCCCATCTGTGCGCCATAGGGGTTGGTGTAGGGCCCCGAAGTGTTGGCTGACGGCAGGTTGTAGGGTTTATAACCTACGCTGGTGGCGGCCTTCTGGAACAGTTGGGCCGACACGGTATTTTTTTGCGCTTCCAGCGGGAACGAGTTGGAGCGGTCGGGCGCGTAGGGGTTGCCGCCACGGCCTTCGCCGACCAACTGGCCTTTGACGGTCCAGGCCTGGCCAGAGGTGCCGAAGACTTTTTCCGCATAGTCGAAGAACGGTTCCAGCTCTTCGTAGCTGACGCCGAAGTCTTGGATGGTCATGTCCTTGGGAATGAAGTTCTTCCCATAGCGCTCTTCGTAATGGCTGCGCATGCGCAACTCGATAGGGTCGACGCGAAAATGCACGCCTGACCAATGCAGGCCGGCACCGCCCACGCCATTGCCCGGCAGGAATGCCCCCAATTGGCGGTTGGGCAGGGCGATGTCGTTCACGCTATGGCGAATCGTCACCGTCTCCTTGGAAATGTCCTGGAAGAGTTTTTTTCGCACGCTGTAGGTCAGTTCATCGATGACCTGGGGATAGTTGCCATCCGGATAGGTGTCCTGCATCGGGCCGCGCTCCAGCGCGACCACATTCAGGCCAGCTTCCGTCAGCTCCTTGGCCATGATCGCGCCGGTCCAGCCGAAGCCGACGATCACCGCATCCACTTTCTTCATGATGGTCGCCACGTTTATGCCCTCTCGCCGCGAATGGAAACAGCCGGGAAGGGGTATTGCTCGTTGCGTTCCACCCAATCCATGAAGTCGGCGCGCGCGCCGGGGAAGCCGATCATGGTCCAGCCGACCATGCCCTTGTTGCCGCCGTGGATCGGGTCGCAGAAGAACCCTTCCTTGGTGTTTTGCAGCAGCAGGTTGAAAAACATCTTCGGCGGTACCGCGTCGAAATGCGCGGTCACTTCGCTGCCGCCGGCTTCCAGACGGTGGAGCATATCGTCCTGGGTAGCGCTGTCTTGCGCGGCAAAAACCTTCCCGTTGAACGCTTTCGACCAGGCATCCGTGGCGGCAATACCCAGTCGGTAGATCTCTTTGGGCACCAATTTGCTTTGCCAGCCCATCTCCGGCGCGGCGTCGGCGTTGAACGGCCCTTGCATGAACCACAGTGCGCCGCTGGCGTAAGGCGTGTTCATCTGACGGTCGATGTATTCCGGCGCGCCCGCTTCCAGGGCGCCCGGGCCTTGTGCATCGGCGGGAATCAGGCGCGCGACAGCAGCGTTGATAAACGCCCACTCTTCAGCGGTGAAATAGCTCGGCTCATAGGCCTTGCCGCTGGCCGCAGGCTGGGCCGGCGCGGCCTGGGCAGGCTCGGGCGTAGCCATCAGCATCGAACCGCCAAGGCCGGTGCTGGCAACCGTGACCACCGGGATCAAGGTCAAGGATTTGCGCAGGAAGTCACGCCGGGGGTTGTCTTGATCTTGATCAGACATGGGGCACCTCATCATGGGGTCACGGGTTTATCAGCGGCTTCTAGGGAGCAGCTTGAAGTTAGCGGCAGCAAGTTGGATCCAACCGATCCAAGGAGATAGAACGCAGCGGCAATCAATAGTTACAAATGATAGCAGGCTAAGGATCAGGAGAATCGGTTCATCAAGAAAAGAACATTGCTTCACGATTCTTTGACAGCCGCCTCACGCCCTGTTGACCCCTGTTCATCGACTCTGGGCGCCATCAACCTACTTCCCCCATTCGGTCACGTCGCCCATGTTCAAGCCACAATTACTGCCAGCCCTTGGTCTTGCATTCATGGCCTTGTTCGCCACGGCTCACGCCCACGCCGATGAAAACTCGTCCATCCGTTCGCCGGAGTGGGCGCAACCCGTGGGCGACCAGTACAACCTGCACCAGATGACACCCACGCTCTACCGCAGCGCGCTGCCGGACAGCAACGCGGCGCCCCTGCTGGAAAAACTCAAGATCGGCACCGTGATCAACTTCCTGCCGGAATCCGACGCCAGCTGGCTCAAGGCCCCTGGCATCCGGCAGGTGCAGTTGGCTTATCGCACCAACCATGTCGATGACACCGACGTGCTGGCAGCGCTCCGCGCGATCCAGGAGGCCCAGGCCAATGGCCCGGTGCTCATGCACTGCAAGCACGGCTCGGACCGCACCGGCCTGATGGCGGCGATGTATCGCGTCGTGGTTCAGGGATGGAGCAAGGAAGAGGCGTTGAACGAAATGACCCTGGGCGGGTTCGGTACCAGCAACGGCTTCAAGGATGGCATTCGCTACATGATGAAAGCCGATATTGACAAGTTGCGCACAGCCTTGGCGAAGGGCGATTGCAGCACCAGCGCCTTTGCCCTGTGTTCGATGAAGGATTGGATTACGACCTCCGGCAAGCCAGAGGAAAAACTGTAGGCGCAAGCTCGCGAAGAGCCTCAACGACGCCGCGGGTATCCTGAATGCCCGCGGCGTCCTCGCGTTTTTCGCGAGCAAGCTCGTTCCTACAGGGGCTTGCGTGGGTGCGTCAGTCTTTCTTCAGCTTCGGATTAGGAAAAAACTGTACCGCCTGCACCTTCGGATCCGGCGCTTTCAACGCCGACGTATTGACCCGCGTGCCCAACTCCTTGGGCACCGACAAACCTTGATCATTCAGCGTATCGGTATACCCGCAAGCCACGCATTCGCGGTGCGGGACGCTGTCCTCGGTCCACATCTTGAGCTTGTCCGGCTCGCTGCACGCCGGGCAAACCGCCCCGGCGATAAATTGCTTCTTGGTGATCACAGGCCCGTCACTCATGCTGCCGCGCCCTCGCTCAGGCCGCTGTGGCGCAAGAGTGCGTCAATCGACGGCGCGCGTCCGCGGAAGTCGACGAACAGCACCATCGGCTCCTGGGAGCCGCCACGGGCCAGGATGGCTTCGCGGAATGCGCGGCCGGTCTCGGCATTGAGCACGCCTTCTTCTTCGAACTTGGAGAAGGCGTCGGCCGACAGCACCTCAGCCCACTTGTAGCTGTAGTAACCCGCGGCATAACCGCCAGCAAAAATGTGCGCAAAGCTGTTGGGGAAACGGTTGTAGGCGGGTGGACGCATCACCGAGACCTCGTCGCGCACCCCTTCGAGCACCTGCGCCACACTGCGTCCGTCGCCATGTGTCGCATGCAATTCGAAGTCGAACAACGAGAACTCCAACTGTCGCACCATCATCAGGCCGGACTGGAAGTTCTTTGCCGCCAGCATTTTTTCCAGCAGGTCCTGGGGCAGCGGCTCACCGGTTTCATAGTGGCCGGAGATCAACGCCAAGCCTTCCGGCTCCCAGCACCAGTTTTCCATGAACTGGCTCGGCAACTCCACCGCATCCCAGGCCACGCCGTTGATGCCGGAAACGCCGGCGTGCTCAACGCGGGTCAGCAGGTGATGCAGGCCGTGGCCGAATTCGTGGAACAGGGTGGTCACTTCATCGTGGGTCAGCAGGGCCGGCTTGCCGCTGTCGGCCGGGGTGAAGTTGCACACCAGGTTGGCCACCGGGCTCTGCAGCACACCGTCGATGGTACGACGGCGGTCACGCGCGCCGTCCATCCAGGCACCGCCACGCTTGTTGGCGCGGGCGTACAGGTCGAAGAAGAAGCGACCGACATGCTGGCCGTTCTCCTTGATTTCGAACAGGCGCACGTCCGGGTGCCAGGTGTCGAAGCCTTTCTGCTCGGCGATTTCAATGCCGTACAGGCGCTGCACGATGGCGAACAGGCCGCTGAGCACTTTGTCGATCGGGAAGTAGGCGCGCAGGGCTTCCTGGGACACGCTGTAGCGTTGCTCACGCAGTTTTTCGCCGTAGAACCCGCTGTCCCAGCTTTGCAAGTCAGCGCAGCCTTGTTCGGCGGCGTAGGCCTTGAGCTGTTGCAGGTCCTGGGCGGCAAACGGCTTGCTGCGCTTGGCCAGGTCACGCAGGAAACTCAACACCTGGTCGCTGGACTCGGCCATCTTGGTGGCCAGGCTCAGTTCGGAGAACGAAGCGAAACCCAGCAGCTTGGCCAGTTCCTGGCGCAGGTCGAGGATCTGTTCCATCACCGGGCCGTTATCGTTCTGACCGGCATTCGGGCCTTGGTCCGACGCCCGGGTGCAGTAGGCGGCGTAGACTTCTTCACGCAGGGCGCGGTCCTGGGCGTAGGTCATCACCGCGTAATAGCTGGGGAACTCCAGGGTGATCAACCAGCCGTCGAGGCCTTTGGCCTGGGCAGCGGCGGCCATCTGCGCCTTGGCCGAGTCGGTCAGGCCGGCGAGCGTGGCTTCATCGGTGATGTGCTTGGTCCAGGCCTGGGTGGCATCCAGCAGTTGGTTGGAAAATTTGCTGCCCAGTTCGGAGAGTTTGCTCTGCACTTCGGCATAACGTTTTTGCTGCTCGGGCGGCAAATCGATACCCGAGAGGCGGAAATCGCGCAGGGAGTGTTCCAGGATAGTTTTTTGCGCCACGTCGAAACCGGCGGCTTCCGGGCTGTTGGCCAGCGCTTCATAAGCCTGGAACAGTTCACGGTTCTGGCCCATCTCGGTCGAATAGGCACTCAATGCCGGCAGGCATGCCTCGTAGGCTTCACGCAGTTCGGCGCTGTTGCATACGGCATTCAAGTGGCTGACCGGGCTCCAGGCGGCGCCCAGGCGGTCGTTGAGTTCGTCCATGGCCAGGACCAGGCCGGCCCACGTCGGATTTTCCCCCTGGCTTTGCAGGATGCCTTCGATGGCAACACGGTTGTCCGCGAGGATCTGTTCAATGGCCGGCTGCACGTGCTCGGCACGGATCGCCGAGAACGGCGGCAGGTCGTAGGACTGCAAAAGAGGGTTGTTCGCGCTCACGGTTGGCACCTTGGCTGAAGAAACGGGTAAGACAAAGATGGGGCCATCTTAATTACAATCAACGCCCACCGCAGCTATCAGCAGAAGAGAGAGAGGCTATCGTGACCCTTCGCACCTATCAGAACCACACGCCAACCCTGGGCGCCGGGGCTTTTGTCGACGTTTCGGCAGTGGTGATCGGCGATGTCGAAATCGGCACCGACAGCTCCGTTTGGCCGCTGACCGTGATCCGTGGCGACATGCACCGCATCCGCATCGGTGCGCGCACCAGCGTGCAGGATGGTTGCGTACTGCACATCACGCACGCGGGGCCGTTCAACCCGGAGGGTTTCCCACTGCTGATCGGCGACGACGTGACCATCGCCCACAAAGTCATGCTGCATGGCTGCACCGTGGGCAGCCGTATCCTGATCGGCATGGGCAGCATCGTGATGGACGGCGCGGTAGTGGAGGACGATGTGATCATCGGCGCTGGCAGCCTGGTGCCACCGGGCAAAAAACTGGACAGCGGTTTTTTGTATGTCGGCAGCCCGGTCAAGCAAATCCGCCCCCTGACGGACAAGGAGCGCGCCTTTTTTACCTACAGCGCCGCGAACTACGTCAAGCTCAAAGACCTGCACCTGGCAGAGGGGTTCGACCAGTGAACCTGCACTATCCGACCGTTTTATTCGACCTCGACGGCACCCTGACCGACCCACGCGAAGGCATCACCCGTTCGATCCAGTACGCCCTCGGCAAACTGGGGATCGATGAGCCTGACTTGACCAAACTGGAACACTTTATCGGCCCGCCGTTGCTGCAAGCGTTCATGCAGTTCTACGGTTTCGACGAGGCGAAGGCGTGGGAGGCGGTGAATTTCTACCGTGAGCGCTTCAAGGTCACCGGGCTGTATGAAAACCGGGTGTTCGACGGGGTTATGCCGTTGCTGGAAGAATTGAACGGCCAGGGACGTCAACTGTACGTGGCCACGTCCAAACCGTGGGTGTTTGCTCGCGAAATTGCGCGGCATTTCGATTTTGCCAAACATTTCAAGGTGATCTACGGCAGCGAGTTGGACGGCACGCGCACCAACAAGGTCGAGCTGATCGCCCACCTGATCAGCGAGGAGGGGCTGGACCCGGCGACCACCCTGATGATCGGTGATCGCAAGCATGATCTGATCGGCGCACGCAGCAATGGGCTGGATTCGGCGGCTGTCGGTTATGGGTTTGGTAGTTTCGAAGAGTTGAATGCTGAGGCGCCGACCTGGCATTTTGAGACGTTGGCGCAGATGCATCAGGCGTTTTTGCAGCAGCCCTGAGACCGCCATCGGAGGCAAGTTCGCCGATCAAATGTGGGAGGGGGCTTGCCCCCGATGAGGCCTTACAGATCACCCCCCTTCCAACTGCCTCAACGCAGCCTTGCGCTCCCCCACCGGCAACTCGCCCAGCTTCTCCACCGCCGCATAGAACTTCAGCCAATCCCCGCCTTCCTGCCGAAACAACGCGGCAAACGCCGGCACCCATTGGTCATACAGCCCGAACGGCAACAACCGCGCGTTGTTCATGGGTTGGTTGATCCAGGCGTCATAACGCTTGTCGCCGCCCCACTGGCTGTCGCGCATGCGCTGGTAGTCACTGCGCAAGCGCTCAAATTCCGCCGCTTTGGCCCGCCTCATCAACGCAGCCGACAACGGCTGTGCGTACAAGGCCTCCAGGCGTTTGCGGGTATCAAGAATCAGGCGGATAAACTGATCGCGCTGTTGCAACGCTGCATCGCTCAAAGGCGCCAGGCCACGGGCGGCGCGCCATTGTCGCGTGCCTTCCTGCTCAACGAAGTTGGCAAAGGACTCATTGAATTCGGTGTCGTCCTTCACATAGAAGCGCTGGTGCGCGAGCTCATGAAAGATCAACGTAGCCAGGCGCTCGTCCCCCCAATTCATCATTGAACTCATGATCGGGTCATTGAACCAGCCCAAGGTGGAATAGGCCTCGACCCCTCCGATCGATACATCCATGCCCTGTTGCTTGAGCAACGCCGCCTCGCCCCGTGCCGCGCCCTGGCTGTAATAGCCGCGATAGGCCACGCAGCCTGCAATGGGGAAGCAATGGTTCTGGGGGGAGAGGGAAAATTCCTCGGTGGCGAAGACGTTCCACACGACATAGGGCCGGCCAATATCGGCGTACAGGCGGTAACTCTGATTGTCGGGCAGGTGCAGATGCTGGCTGGCGAAGGTGCGGGCCTTCTGCGCTTGTGCAAGGCGGTCACGCAATGATTGCGGGCGAGAGGGATCAGCAATGACCTGCGCCACCGGCTCCCGGGCCTGCAACAACTGCCACTGGCCACTCGCCAACTGGCTGTAATAACTGACACTGGAGCAACCGCTGAGCAGCCCCACCAACAACCCCGGAAGAAAACGCCTGACCATGCCCCGACTGCTCCTGGGTAATTTGCTCGCCAGCCTATCGCGCCAGCACGGAATTTTTCCATGCCTGGGCATGTTTATACTCATGGGGAGTCTGTTGCCATCGGCAGCGGGCTCATACCTTTTCTTTCGTTGAGTGCCTGCCATGCGTCCGCTATTGCTTACCGTCGCCGCCCTGTTTCTCAGCGCCTGTGCCTCGACGCCCATCCCGCCGGTCGACCCCAAACAGGCCTGGGTCGATTTCGCCACGCCGACACCGGGCGCAAAACTGGTGATGGCCCAGCGACTGGACGGCAAGAACCTTCCGGACGGACGCTTCTTCCAGGTGCCGCCGGGCAGTCATGAGTTGATGGTGCGCTTTGATTTCGAGGTGCCGACCGGCGGCAGCCTCAATGGCTTTGGGCAAACGAGCGACCGTACCTGTTTCATCACCCTGCAGTATGACCATTTCGAGGCCGGCCAACGTTATCGCCTGGAAGGGCGCTCATTGGCCTTCACGCCGAATATCCGGCTGTATAACGCCGCTCGCCAATTGCTGGCTGAAGAACGCAGCGTCAACTGCCTGTGATCAGTCGTTATTTTTCTGATAGATGATGCGCTTGGTGCCGTTTTCGCACGTACCGACAATCATCGCGCTGTCATGATTCTTGGCTTCTTCGGCGGTGATGATTTCCAGGGTGTAGGACGGAATCGCCTTGGCCTGGATATTCACTTCGATCTCTTTCCTGAGCTCTTCACAATCTTTTGGAGCGGCCACGGCCGATGTGGCCAGCACAGCGCAGATGATCGCCAAGGCAAAACGTTTCATGTGTGAAGCTCCCTGAATGCATGCGCACGGGTGTGCGCCTAAGGCTGCATAGGCTATAGGACCACATCGGGGAAACACGAGTTCTGATTTAACGCACAACTGAATGTGGGAGGGGGCTTGCCCCTCTCACATTTTTAAGACGGTGTCAGTTGACCAGCGTGGCATCCAGGCTGATTTTCGCATTCAGCACCTTGGACACCGGGCACCCTTCCTTGGCCTTTTTGCTCAATTCATCGAACTGCGCCTGGCTGGCGCCGGGGATCTTGGCCTTGAGCACAAGGTGCACGGCGGTGATCGCAAAGCCGCCCTCGACCTGGTCCAGGGTCACTTCGGCCTGGGTGTCGATGCTGTCAGCCTTGAGCCCGGCGTCGCCCAGGATCATGGAAAAGGCCATGGAGAAACAGCCGGCGTGGGCCGCACCAATCAGTTCTTCAGGGTTGGTGCCCTTGCCGCCTTCGAAACGGGCCTTGAAGCCGTAGGGCGCTTCGCGCAGTACGCCGGTTTCCGTAGAAATGGAACCCAAGCCAGTCTTCAGATCACCTTCCCAATGCGCGGATGCTTTTTTAACGATACTCATAGCTGTCTCCTCGAACGTGGTTTTGCGTCAGTAAGGGTTCTGAGGATAGTCGCCCCTGCAAAGTTCATCTTGTCGGAGAAACCTAGCAATTTAGTAGGAAATTTCACCCTCGCTATTGAATCTCGGGTATATGCCCTCATTGCATAGAACATGCACATGAAGCGGCAGGTTTTGGTTCGTCTAAAAAGCCTGCGCCCCCCATTTGGAGAAGCAGGCTTATGAAATCGCTGTCCGACGTGAAGTTCTCGACCCTCGACCTGGTGCCCGTACGGGCCAACGGCAGTCCGGCGCAGTCACTGCGCAACTCCCTGGACCTGGCCCAGCACGTGGAAAAATTCGGCTACCACCGTTTCTGGGTGGCGGAACACCACAATATGGACGGTATCGCCAGTTCGGCGACCTCGGTACTGCTGGGATACCTGGCCGGTGGCACCTCGACCATCCGCGTCGGCTCCGGTGGCGTGATGCTGCCCAACCACGCGCCGCTGGTGATCGCCGAGCAGTTCGGCACCCTGGAAAGCCTCTACCCCGGGCGTATCGACCTGGGCCTGGGCCGCGCTCCCGGCTCCGACCAAATGACCGCCCGCGCCCTGCGCCGTGAGCGCTCCGGCAGCGCCGACGACTTCCCGGAAGATGTGGCCGAACTGATGGCCTACCTGGGCCCACGCACCCCCGACCAACGGGTGATCGCCGTACCGGGCACCGGTACCAACGTGCCGGTCTGGCTGCTGGGTTCCAGCCTGTTCAGCGCGCAACTGGCGGGGGAGCGCGGTTTGCCCTACGCCTTCGCCTCCCATTTCGCACCACGCCTGATGCATGAGGCGATTCGCGTGTACCGCAACCACTTCAAGCCTTCCGCCGTGCTCGACAAGCCCTACGTGATGCTCGGCATTCCGCTGGTGGCCGCGGATACGGATGAGCAAGCCGATTACCTGGCCACTTCGGTGTACCAGCGCATCCTGGCGCTGATGCGCGGGCAGAGCCTGGTGCAGCGCCCACCGGTGAAAACCATGGATGGCCTGTGGCTGCCCCATGAAAAAGACGCGGTCGGCAGCTTCCTCGGCCTGGCGATGGTGGGCAGCCCGGCGAAGATCCGCGCCAAACTGGAGGTGTTGATCGAACAGACCGGCGCCGACGAATTGATCTTCACCTGCGACCTGTACGAGCACGCCGACCGGATTCATTCCTACGAACTGCTGGCGCAGTTGATGAAGGGCTAAACCCCAGGCGAAAAAAAACCGACGCACCTGCGTCGGTTTTTTATGTCCGGAGCACGGGATTAACCGCGCTTGTAGACGATTTCCTTGGTGCCACCTTCGCAGGTGCCGACCACTTTTTCGGACGAGGCGCCTTTATCCACCACTTCCAGCGAATAATGCTGAACGCCTTTCGCATCCAACTTTGCTGCAATCTCGCTTTTCAGCTCTTCACAAGGCTTGCCCGCCGCCAGGGCTGTGCCCGCCATGCTCAACAAACCTACCGCCAACAGGAACTTCTTCATCCGTTACTTTCCTTGCGCTGATCGAAAAGAGCATGCCGATGCTTGTCGCATCGGCCCCCATTGTTTGTAGCGCAGGTTATGGCAATCGGCCAGCCGGCAAGTTCAACCGACTCGATCAACTACTGGCAATTCGGAACCCCACCTTCAGCGTCACCTGGAAGTGCGCGGCCTTGCCGTCCTTGATATGGCCACGGGTTTCCGTCACCTCGAACCACTCCAGGTGCTTGATGCTCTTGCTGGCTTCGGCCAGGGCGTTGTTGATCGCATCTTCAATGCTGGTGGTCGACGAGCCGACCAATTCGACTTTCTTGTAGGTGTGGTGATCAGACATGGGGTTTCTCCTGAGAATGGTCAATAAAGCCTAGCAGTCAATGTTCATACTGCTTCTGGCGACCATTACGGCCTGAAAGTTCAGATTTACTGCACTTTCTGAAACCGGCGCAGTCGGTATCTACACACGCCACTCAATCACTTCAGGAGAGTCCACATGGCCAACACTTCTTTACGCAAAGCGTCGCTGGAAAGCATGGAAGCCGAGATTTCGAGCCTGCTCAAGTCCCTTGAGAGCCTCAAGGATGATGCGTCCGATGAGTCGCGCAAAACCCTGAAGGCCCTGAAAAGCAACGCCGAGAATGCCCTTAAGCACTCGCGCCACCTGATCAGCGACGCCTACGAAGAAAGCAAAGTCAAAATCCGCGAAACCGGTGTCGCCACCCGCGACTACGCACAAGAGCACCCATGGACCACCGCTGGCGTTGCCGTTGGCGCACTGGGCCTGCTGGCGGCTTACCTGCTGTGCAAGCGCGGTGACTGATACGCCGGCTAGCCCGGTTGGCGCAACAGCTCAGCCTTGAGCCACTGTGCCAGCTGCCGAGCGCGCCCGTCTGCGGCGCGCTTGGGCAGCCACAATGCCAGGTGCGCCGGGGTTTCACTGAACCCCCACGGCGCTACCAGGCGACCCGCTCGCAGGTCCTCTGCCACCAGTGGTTGCGGCGCAATCGCCACCCCCAGCCCAGCCACTGCCGCCTCCAGCAAGTAATACAAATGCTCAAACCCTTGCCCGAGCTTCAATGCTCCTGGCTCGATGCCGTGCTGCTGCGCCCAACTCGGCCAGGCTTGCGGGCGCGAGGTGGTGTGCAACAGTGCTTCACCGCACAGCGCCGAGGCGGGCGCTTGGCGCAAGCGCTCGTAACCGGCGAAACGCGGGCTCATTACCGGGCCGATGCGCTCGCTGGCCAGCTCATACACCTGCATATCCGCCGGCCACGGTGGCTCGGCAAATACCAATAGGGCGTCCAGCCCGGGCCGCCGCGGGTCGAGATCGCCTTCGCCGGCCGACAAATGCAGGCGCAAGTCGGGCAGGTCGGCATTCAAACGGCCCAAGCGAGGAATGAACCAGCGCGCCAGCAAACTGCCGGAACAGCCGAGCACGAACGGGGCATCGGCGCTGCTTTGCGTGAGTTCGGCGCACACATCCCGCAACCGCTCGAACGCCTCGGCACTCGCATCCCGCAGGCGAACACCGGCATCTGTGAGTTTGAGGCCGCGTCCATCCTTGACGAACAGGCTGACACCCAAATGTTCCTCCAGCACTTTCAGCTGACGGCTGACCGCACCGTGGGTCACATGCAACTGCTCGGCTGCCTGGCTGACGCTGTTGAGGCGGGCGGTGGCTTCGAATGCGCGCAAGGCATTGAGGGGGGGAAGGTCTCGGCTCATCTGTGAGTTTTCCTGACAGGTTGCGTCGATCTTATCGGTTTTCAGCGTCAGGCGTCAGGGGTAGAGTGGCCGTCATTGTTTCTTACACACCTTCTTTCCAGGAGCGTCCCATGACTCAGTCCCAGACCGATCTGCGCAACGGCCCCGACGCCAATGGCCTGTTCGGCGCATTCGGCGGCCGCTACGTGGCCGAAACCCTGATGCCGTTGATCCTCGACCTGGCCCGCGAATACGAAGCGGCCAAGATTGATCCGGCGTTCAATGAGGAATTGGCCTACTTCCAGCGCGACTACGTGGGCCGTCCAAGCCCGCTGTACTTCGCCGAGCGCCTGACTGAGTTCTGCGGCGGCGCCAAGATCTACCTCAAGCGCGAAGAGCTGAACCACACCGGCGCGCACAAGATCAACAACTGCATTGGCCAGATCCTGCTGGCGCGGCGCATGGGCAAGAAACGCATCATCGCCGAGACCGGCGCCGGCATGCACGGCGTGGCCACCGCCACTGTGGCTGCGCGCTTCGGCCTGCAATGCGTGATCTACATGGGCACCACCGACATCGAGCGCCAGCAGGCCAACGTGTTCCGCATGAAACTGCTGGGCGCTGAGGTGATCCCGGTGGTCGCCGGCACCGGCACCCTGAAAGACGCGATGAACGAAGCCCTGCGCGACTGGGTAACCAACGTCGACGACACCTTCTACCTGATCGGCACCGTGGCCGGCCCGCACCCCTACCCGGCGATGGTGCGTGATTTCCAGGCCGTGATCGGCAAGGAAACCCGCACCCAGCTGCAAGCCCAGGAAGGCCGCCTGCCCGACAGCCTGGTGGCATGCATCGGTGGCGGCTCCAACGCGATGGGCCTGTTCCACCCCTTCCTGGATGACACCAGCGTCGAAATCATCGGCGTCGAAGCGGCCGGCCACGGCATCGAAACCGGCATGCATGCCGCCAGCCTCAACGGCGGCGTACCGGGCGTGCTGCACGGCAACCGCACGTTCCTGTTGCAGGACGACGACGGCCAGATCATCGACGCCCACTCGATTTCCGCCGGCCTCGACTACCCCGGCATCGGCCCTGAACACGCCTGGTTGCACGACATCGGCCGCGTCCAGTACACCTCGGTGACCGACCACGAAGCGCTCGACGCCTTCCACAAATGCTGCCGCCTGGAAGGGATCATCCCCGCCCTGGAAAGCGCCCACGCCCTGGCCGAAGTGTTCAAGCGTGCGCCAACCCTGCCCAAGGATCACCTGATGGTGGTCAACCTGTCCGGCCGTGGCGACAAAGACATGCAGACCGTGATGCACCACATGGAACAGTCCCAGCAGGAGAAACACTAAATGAGCCGCCTGCACACTCGCTTTGCGCAACTCAAGGAACAAAACCGCGCCGCCTTGGTGACCTTCGTCACCGCTGGCGACCCGGGTTATGACACCTCCCTGGCGATTCTCAAGGGTTTGCCGGCTGCCGGCGCCGATGTCATCGAACTGGGCATGCCGTTCACCGACCCGATGGCCGACGGCCCCGCCATCCAACTGGCCAACATCCGTGCGCTTGAGGCCAAGCAGAATCTGGTGAAAACCCTGCAGATGGTGCGTGAGTTCCGTAAAGACAACCACGACACTCCGCTGGTGCTGATGGGTTACTTCAACCCGATCCACAAATATGGGGTGCCGAAGTTTATTGCCGACGCCAAGGAAGCCGGTGTGGACGGCCTGATCGTGGTAGACATGCCGCCTGAGCATAACGGTGAGCTGTGCGACCCGGCTCAGGCAGCAGGCATCGACTTTATCCGCCTGACCACGCCGACCACCGACGACGTGCGCCTGCCCACCGTTCTCAACGGCAGCTCCGGCTTTGTGTACTACGTGTCCGTGGCCGGTGTGACGGGGGCTGGCGCCGCCACCCTGGAACACGTCGAAGAAGCCGTGACCCGCCTGCGTCGGCATACCGACCTGCCGATCAGCATCGGTTTTGGTATCCGCACGCCGGAACAAGCCGCGGCCATCGCGCGCCTGGCCGATGGTGTGGTGGTGGGCTCAGCCCTGATCGATCACATCGCCAACGCCAGCAACGATCAACAAGCGATCGATGGGGTATTGAGCCTGTGCGCGGCGCTGTCGGAAGGTGTCCGTAACGCCCGTAAGTAAACGCCATGTAGCCAGAGGTAAAGTTCCTGATACAGAGGAATCAACGCGCGCAATCACGGCCTAAACAGCAAGACCAAGGGATTTCGAACCTCGTTCGAAATCCCTTTTTTGTATGTGTGCCCTGAGGAATACCCGATGAAAATGCCTAAATCCGTGATTGCCGGTCTTGGTGTGCTGGTGCTTGGCGCCAGCGCCCTGGTGCACGCCGCACCGCCCGACCAGCGCGATGACGACCGTAGCGGCCCGCAAGGCCAGCACGAGCAGCGTGGCGATGACCATCGGGGCCCACCGGACGATCGACGTGGCGGCCCGCCCCGGGACTTCGGCCCCGTGCGCCAGATCATCCATGACAACCACGGCCAGTTCTCCCGGGGCGCGCCGCCACCGCCCAACGTGCGCCTGGTACGCGGTCAGCCGCTGCCCCGTGGGTACTACGGCGAACGCCTGGACAACCGCGCCCTGGCACGCCTGCCGGTCTACCCAGGTTATGAATGGCGCCGTTCGGGGCCGGATGTGGTGTTGATCGCCGTAGGGACAGGCATCGTCTACGAGATTCTGGACGGTGTGCTCAACTAAGCCTTTCCACAGCCCACTGTAGGAGCGAGCTTGCTCGCGAAGATCGTCAACGATAACGCGGGCATTCTGGATGAGCGCGTCGTCAGGACGTTTTTCGCGAGCAAGAACTAGGCGTCCCCCTCGCTCCTACAGTTAAACGGTTGTGTTAAAGCTCGATGCGTTCGACTTTGCCTACGAGCAATATGTAGGAAAGTGCCCCAAGCAACGCCAGCACCGCGATGTAGGTAATCGCCGGTGCAAACGAATCGCCGCTGGCCAGGAAGCCAATCACGATCGGTGTGGCAATCGCCGCCAGGTTGCCGATGAAGTTAAATACCCCACCGGTCAGCCCCAACAAGCGCGCAGGTGCCAGGGTCGACACCAGCGACCAGGTAATCGACGCCAAGCCATTGCCAAAGAACGCCACCGCCAGGAACGCAATCACCCACGCCGTCGAATCCACATAGTTGGCGCCAATGATCGCCGTGGAAATCAGCAGCCCGCCAATGATCGGCAATTTGCGTGCAAACCCTACCGACGCCCCCCGGCGAATCAGCCAGTCGGAGAAAATCCCGGAACACAGCACACCCACGAACGCCGCCAGGAATGGCAACGACGCAAGCAGGCCGGACTTGATGAAGTCCATGCCGCGATATTTCACCAGGTAGGTCGGGAACCAGGTCAGGAA
The DNA here is from genome assembly GCF_029457515.1 of Pseudomonas sp. G11. Classification (NCBI taxonomy): domain Bacteria; kingdom Pseudomonadati; phylum Pseudomonadota; class Gammaproteobacteria; order Pseudomonadales; family Pseudomonadaceae; genus Pseudomonas; species Pseudomonas sp. G11. The sequence continues at coordinate 294,074 of NZ_CP120377.1, read as the reverse complement.
GAACCACAGCGTGGAGTTCAGGCAGAACTGGCCGAGGTAGATGCCCCAGAGTTTGCGCTTGCTCAGCACAATCCCCAGGTCGACCCAACTGAACGGTGCCTTGACCGCTTTCGCCTGCATATCCACCAAACCGCCGCCTTCACGGATCAGCTCGATCTCGGCCACGTTGGCGCCTTTAAAATCCTTAGGCTCGCGATACACCGCGTACCAAACCAGCGCCCACAGAATGCCCACGCCACCGGTGGCTACAAACACCATATGCCAGCCGAATGCGTGCTGCAGCCAGGCCAATACCGGCGTGAGGAACGCCAGCCCGACAAATTGCCCGGAGGTATAAACGCCAATCGCAGTGGCCCGCTCACGCTCAGGAAACCAGGTAGTGACCACGCGGCTGTTGATGGGATACGCAGGGGCTTCCAGGGCACCCACCGCCATGCGCAGGACGAACAGCGCGATAAAGCTGGCGGCGAAGCCCAGCATCACGGTGGCAATCGACCACAGCAGCAGGGCCGCCGTGTAGAGAATGCGCGGCGGCACGCGGTCGACCAACCAGCCGCCGGGGATCTGCATGGCGGCGTAAGTCCAGCCGAACGCGGAGAAAATCAACCCGACATGCACCGGGTCGATGCCTAGCTCGCTGGTCAACGCCGGGGCGGCAATCGACAGGTTGCTGCGGTCGAGGTAGTTGATCACCACGGTGATAAACAGCAGCACCATGATGAAAAAACGCTTTCTGGTAGGCGTGACTAAAGAAGCCTGCCCGGTGAAGGATTCAGGGTGCATGGGGTTGCCTCTTCTTATGTTTATTGAGGACTGAAACTGAGCTGACTGAAGAAATCGGATCAACATGTGGGAGGGGGCTTGCCCCCGATAGCGGTGTGTCAGCTAGCACATCCATAGCAGGCAGACTGCAATCGGGGGCAAGCCCCCTCCCACATTTTTTGACCGCATTGATTCAGTCAGAGGCTGTTACCACTCGGCAAAGCTGCCATCGGCATGACGCCAGATCGGGTTGCGCCAGCGGTGGCCGATGGCCGCGCGCTCGATCACGTATTCCTCGTTGATCTCGATGCCCAGGCCCGGCCCGTTGGGGATCTTCACGAAGCCCTGGTCATAGTCGAACACGCCCGGATCGCGCACGTAGTCGAGCAGGTCGTTGCTCTCGTTGTAGTGAATGCCCAGGCTCTGCTCTTGGATAAACGCGTTGTAGCAAACCGCGTCCAGTTGCAGGCACGCCGCGAGGGCAATCGGGCCCAACGGGCAGTGCAGGGCCAGGGCCACGTCGTAGGCTTCGGCCATGTTGGCGATCTTGCGGGTTTCAGTAATACCGCCGGCATGGGAAGCGTCCGGCTGGATGATGTCGACATAGCCTTCGCTGAGCACACGCTTGAAGTCCCAACGCGAGAACAGGCGCTCGCCCAGGGCAATCGGCGTGCTGGTCAGCGGTGCGAGTTCTTTCAGCGCTTCATAGTTTTCGCTGAGCACCGGCTCTTCGATAAACATTAGTTTGTACGGGTCCAGTTCCTTCATCAGCACCTTGGCCATGGGCTTGTGCACGCGGCCATGGAAGTCGACGCCAATGCCCACGTTAGGGCCGACGGCATCGCGCACGGCGGCGACGTTGGCCAGGGCCAGGTCGACCTTTTCAAAGCTGTCGACGAACTGCAATTCTTCGGTGCCGTTCATTTTCACCGCAGTGAAGCCACGGGCCACGGCTTCTTTGGCGGCGCGGGCGGTGTCGGCGGGGCGATCGCCGCCGATCCATGAATACACGCGGATCTTGTCGCGCACCTGACCGCCCAGCAGGTCGCTGACCGACACTCCCAGGGCTTTGCCCTTGATGTCCCACAGCGCCTGATCGATGCCGGCCAAGGCGCTCATGTGCACGGCGCCGCCGCGATAGAAGCCGCCGCGGTAGAGCACGGTCCAGATGTCTTCGATATTGCGTGGGTCCTTGCCGATCAGGTAATCGGACAGTTCCTCGACCGCCGCCGCCACGGTGTGGGCGCGGCCTTCGACCACGGGTTCGCCCCAGCCGGTCACGCCTTGGTCGGTTTCAATCTTGAGGAAGCACCAGCGCGGTGGAACGATAAAGGTCGTCAGTTTGGTGATTTTCATCTTCTTATCTCTCTTGTCGATGCAGCGCCAAGGCGCAAAGCTTGCGATCAGTTCAGGGCATCAATTCAGCGCGTTCCAGGCCGCGACATAGGCTTGGGCACTGCTCGCCACCTGGTCCACGGACATGCCCGGCTTGAACAACCCCGACCCGAGGCCAAAGCCCCTGGCGCCTGCGTCGAAATACACCTGCATGTTGTCCGGGGTCACGCCACCTACCGGCAGCAACAGCGTGCCCGCCGGCAAGACCGCCAGCCACGCCTTGATCACCGCCGGCCCCATTTGCTCGGCCGGGAACAGCTTCAACACATCCGCACCTTCGGCCAGCGCGGCGAACGCCTCGGTCGGGGTGGCAACGCCGGGCGACAGGTACAGGCCCGCGGCTTTCGCGGCGCGCAACACCTTGGCATCGCTGTGCGGCATCACGATCACCTGGCCGCCGGCGGCCTTGACCTGCTCGACCTGCTCGGGCGTCAACACGGTGCCGGCGCCGATCAGGCAATCGTCGGGCAGGCTGTCGCGCAGGGTGCGGATGCTGGTGTAAGGGTCGGGTGAGTTGAGCGGAACTTCGATTACCCGGAACCCGGCCTCGTACAGCACCTGGCCGACCGCCTCGGCTTCGTCTGGGCGCAGGCCGCGCAGGATGGCGATCAAACCGTTGTGTGCAAGTGCTTGCTTGAGCATGTCAGGCCTCCAGGGCAGGTTGAATGAGCCCGGCCGCCAGCGCCAGTTGCCATAGGCCGCGCTCGGTGGCTTCCTGCGCCAGGCTGACGTGGGCGAAGTCGCAGAGCGCGAGGGCGCGTTGATAGCGGGCACAGAGTGGCGCGGCACCGACCAGGATGATCGGCGTGTGTTTGGCGCCAGCCGGCAAGCCAGCGAGTTCATGACCGATCAGCAGGCCGGAGAGGTAATCGGGTTGCTGCTCGGCGCCGAGTTCGGCGGTCAGCCCCAGGGTGCGTGCACTGAACAAGGTCGACAGCACCCCGCGCTGACCGTCCGACGAGCGCGCAACCTGCACGCCTCGGTCGAAGGCGCCGGCCTGGAAATGCTCGGGGGTCTTCTGGGTGCGGCCGAGAATGCTGTGCTTGCTCAGCACCGCGAACAGCTCGCCGGTCATGAAGGTGTCGAAGTGGGTGATGCAGCCGTCGGCGACCTCGACCCATTTGGAATGGCTGCCGGGCAGGCCGATCAATAACTCACCACCGGCCCGCAGGTGTTGCAGCACGCCCAGCACCTGGGTTTCTTCGCCGCGCATCACATTGGGCAAGCCGACCTGTTCGATAACGCCGGGCACGATATACACATCGACCCCGCGCAGGCTGCGTACGCGGTGCAATGCCTGGCCCAGGCTGGCGACATCGACAGGGGTATTGCGATAGGCCGCCTCGCTCCAGCCCTGGGCGCTGCCGACCATGCCACAGGCAATGACCGCAAGGGTCGGTTGAGCATCGAGCCAATCACCGCAGGCGGCATCGAACGCCAACTCGAAGCCATTGCTGCAGCGTGTGCCAGCGATGTCCCGTGGCTCAACAGGCAAGTGCATGATCCCGAACGCCAGCGAGCGCTGTTCGAGCACGACGCCAGCCGGGCCAAGTTTATAAGCACGAAGGGAGCTGGTCCCCCAGTCGAGCGCGATCAATTGCGCCTGCATCGCTTCACCTGAAATGAGTGGGTGCTGAAAAAAGCAGATGGGCGAATATAAACCTATGCCGGCGAATATCTCAATATATAAATATCAGTCCCATATAGTGAGACGAGACAATGTGAATCCCAAGACTTCCGCGCCTGGTAACAGCAGGAAGAAATCGGTTTATCGGGGAAGGGAAGTTAAAAACCCGACAGATCCAGCTCGCGCATCGCGCCCATCCAGATCGCGTAGTCGGTGTGGTCCTTCAGGTCATTGCCGGTGTCCGGGTGCAGGAACACCACCAGGCCATTGCGATTGAGCGCCAGCCACGGCAGCACCACACCGATGTATTCCGGGTCGAACGCCAGTTGGCAGCTCCAGTCCGGGTGCGGGCCGACCGGCCGCTCATGCACACGGCCCATGTGCAGCGGGAACAGCCTGGCGGCGTCCTCACAGAACTGGCGCGCCTGGTCAAGGGTGCTGGCGTCGAAGTAGACATGGGCGTGATAGCCCTTGATACGTTGCATGGCGAAATCCGCGTCCAATGTGCGGCAAATCCTAGACCGCAATCGACGGCAGGGCCAGCCCGGTCAACGACTGTGCGCTGCTCGCCTGTTCCGCCAGCAACCAGTCGACAAAACGTTCCACCAATTGGCCCCGTCGTTTGCGCTGGGGTTGCACCACGTAATAGCCGAAGCGCGAGATCACCGTGTCGCTGATCGGCCGGCACAGCCACTTCTGTTCCAGCAGGTTATCGACCAGGTGACGCCAGCCGATGGCTACTCCCTGGCCAGCAATCGCCGCCTGGATCAGCAGGGTGTAGTTATCAAAGCGCAATTGGCCAGGGGTCGGAGCCCGGGTAATGCCCAGCTCGCGAAACACGCCGCTCCAGTCGAACCATTGGCTGTTGTTTTCCTGGCGCAGGTGCAGCAGGGGATAGTCCGGCAAATTCTGCACCGTCAATGGCGTGGCCTGGTCCCTGAGCCACTGCGGGCTGCACACGGGGAACACTTCTTCGTTGAACAGCCACAGGCTGTCGCCCTGCTTGAAACGGCCATCGCCGAATAACACTGCCACGTCGATGTCGCTACGCAGGGTCGCATGGTTGCGCTCACTGGTGACCAGGCTCACATCCACCTGGGGGTTGGCCGCGTGGAAGCGATGCAGGCGCGGCATCAGCCAGTAGGCGGCGAAGGCGAAGTCGGTGGCCACTTGCAGCACTTCATGCTGGTCCTGCTGGGTGATCACGCTCAGGCCGTGATTGATGGCTTGCAAACCGCCTTGCACATGCTCGAACAGCAGGGCGCCGGCATCGGTCAGTTCGATGCCACGGTAGATGCGATCAAACAGGCGGATCGTCAGTTGTTCTTCGAGACGCTTGATCTGTTGGCTGATGGCGGGCTGGGTAGTGCCCAGCTCTACCGCGGCAGCAGTAAAGCTGCGATGGCGCGCCGCCGCCTCGAACGCACGCAGCAGGTCGAGGGATACATCGCCGAGGGCTTCATACATAAGCTGTGCTTATCCTAGACATTGCCTTTCATGGGCTTTACCCCATTCTGCATGGGCTGCATGCTCATTCGCATAAACACCGCCTATGGAATGCCGAAGACCCATGAAGCGCAAGAACATTCTTTTCATCATGGCCGATCAAATGGCCGCGCCGCTGCTTCCGTTCTACGGATCTTCCCCGATCAAACTGCCGAACCTGAGCCGCCTCGCGGCGCAAGGCGTGGTGTTCGACGCCGCCTATTGCAACAGCCCGCTGTGTGCACCGTCGCGCTTTACCCTGGTCAGCGGCCAGTTGCCGAGCAAGATTGGCGCCTATGACAACGCGGCCGATTTTCCCGCCGATGTGCCGACCTACGCCCACTACCTGCGTCGCCTGGGCTACCGCACCGCGTTGTCGGGCAAGATGCACTTCTGCGGCCCGGACCAGTTGCACGGCTACGAAGAGCGCCTGACCAGCGACATCTACCCGGCCGACTATGGCTGGGCGGTGAACTGGGACGAACCCGACGTACGACCCACCTGGTACCACAACATGTCATCGGTACTGCAAGCCGGCCCGTGTGTGCGTACCAACCAGCTGGATTTCGATGAAGAGGTGGTGTTCAAGGCCCAGCAGTACCTGTTCGACCATATCCGCGAGGACGGTGACCAGCCGTTCTGCCTGACCGTGTCGATGACCCATCCTCACGACCCGTACACCATTCCCAAGCCGTTCTGGGACCTGTACGACGACAGCGACATCCCTTTGCCTGCGACGCCCGCCCAGGCCGATCTCGACCCGCACTCCCAACGCCTGCTCAAGGTCTACGACCTGTGGGACAAGCCGCTGCCGGTAGACAAGATCCGCGACGCGCGCCGTGCTTATTTCGGCGCATGCAGCTACATCGACAGCAATGTCGGCAAGCTCCTGCAAACCCTGGAAGACACCGGCCTGGCCGACGATACGATCATCGTCTTCTCCGGCGACCATGGCGACATGCTCGGCGAGCGCGGCCTCTGGTACAAAATGCACTGGTTTGAAATGGCCGCGCGCGTGCCGTTGCTGGTCAGTGCGCCGGGGCAGTTCGCGGCGGGTCGCGTGACCCAGGCTGTCTCCACCGCCGACCTGCTGCCAACCCTGGTGGAACTGGCCGGTGGCGAACTGGACGCGCGCTTGCCGCTGGATGGCCGCTCACTGGTCCCGCACTTACAGGGCAAGGGCGGGCATGACGAAGTGTTCGGCGAATACATGGCCGAAGGCACCATCAGCCCGCTGATGATGATTCGCCGTGGCGCGTACAAATTCATCTACAGCGAAGACGACCCGTGCTTACTGTTCGATGTGCAAAACGACCCGCACGAGCGGGAAGACCTCAGCCAGTCACCGGAACACCGACCACTGTTCGAGGCGTTTTTGAGTGAAGCGCGGGCCAAATGGGACATCCCGGCGATCCACCAGCAGGTGCTCGCCAGCCAACGCCGTCGTCGCCTGGTGTTCGAGGCGCTGACCCAAGGCAAGCTGAAGAGCTGGGATCACCAGCCACTGGTCGACGCCAGTCAGCAATACATGCGCAACCATATCGACCTCGATGACCTGGAGCGCAAGGCACGTTATCCACAACCCTGCCAAACCAATAAATAGACAGAGGGAAGGCCATGCAAAAGTTGACTGCGGTAGTGGGCATGTTGGTGCTGAGTAGCGCCAATGCGTATGCGGACACCAGCTGTGACACGGTAAAAATGGCCGATCCGGGCTGGAGCGACATTGCCGCCACCAATGCCATCACTGGTTTTCTGTTGAACGGCATGGGCTACAAGGTCAAGGTCGACACCCTGGCGGTGCCGATTACCTTTGGCGGGCTCAAGGACGGCCAGGTGGATGTGTTCCTGGGTAACTGGATGCCGGCGCAGCAGGGCTTCTATGACAAGTTCGTGGCCAATGGCGAGGTGGTGCAACTGGCGAAAAACCTCGACGGTACCGAGTTCACCCTCGCCGTGCCGGACTATGTGTGGGACGCCGGGGTGCATGACTTTGCCGACCTGAACAAATTTGCCGACAAGTTCGACAAGAAGATCTACGGGATCGGCTCCGGTGCGCCGGCCAATATCTCGTTGCAGGAAATCATCAAGAAGAATGACTTCGAGCTGGGCCAGTGGAAGCTGATCGAGTCCAGCGAACAGGCAATGCTCGCCGAAGTGTCACGGGCCGTGAAGAAACAACGCTTCGTCACCTTCCTCGGCTGGACACCACACCCGATGAACGTGCAGTTGAAAATACACTACCTCAAAGGCGGCGAGAAATACTTCGGTGACACCGGCAGCGTGTATACCCTGACCCGTAAAGGGTATGCACAAGCCTGCCCGAATGTTGGAAAGCTGCTGACCAACCTGAGTTTCACCCAGGAGATGGAGAACAGCATCATGGCTGAGGTAGTCAACAACAAGGTCAGCAACGCGGATGCGGCGAAGACGTGGCTCAAGACCAACCCGGCAGTGCTGGAAAAGTGGCTCGATGGCGTGAAAACCGTGGATGGCCAGGATGCGTTGCCAGCGGTAAAAGCCAAACTCTAGATGACACCTCCGCCCTTTGGAGAGGGGCCTCGTGACAGGCTTGCTTGCTCTGACAAGCTGACTTTCTGTGGCAAACGAGCTTGTTGTGGTGATCGGGCTTGTTGTGGCGAGCGGGCTTGCCCCGCGTTGGGCTGCGCAGCAGCCCCAGTGAAGGCCGCGCAATCCTAACCGTGGGATCTGGAGCGTCTGGTTTTGGGGCCGCTTCGCGCCCCAACGCGGGGCAAGCCCGCTCGCCACAACAAGCCCGCTCACCACAGCAAGCCCGCTCGCCACAACCTGATAATCTGCCCCGAACCTTTCTATCCGAGTTTGCGATGCACAGGCCCAACCGCCACACACTCTTCCCCTTCCTGAGCTGGCTGCCGCGTCAAACCCGAGCCAGCGTCGGTCGGGACGCGATGGTCGGGCTCAGCGGTGCCGTCCTCGCCTTGCCGCAGTCGATTGCCTACGCCCTCATTGCCGGTCTTCCCGCCGAATACGGCCTGTACGCCGCAATTATCCCGGTACTGATCGCCTGCCTCTGGGGCTCGTCCTGGCACTTGATCTGTGGCCCCACGGCGGCGATTTCCATTGTGCTGTACGCCAGCGTCAGCCCGTTGGCCGTGCCCGGGTCTCAGGACTACATCACCCTGATCCTGTTGCTGACATTCCTGGCCGGGCTGTTCCAGTGGTTGCTGGGCATGCTGCGCTTTGGCGCGCTGGTGAACTTCGTCTCGCATTCGGTGGTGCTGGGTTTCACCCTGGGCGCCGCCGTGGTGATTGCCCTGGGGCAGTTGCCTAATCTGCTGGGCCTGGATTTGCCGAGCCAGGCCACGGCAATCAATAGCCTGCTCGCACTGATCCACCATAGCGGCGAATGGGACCACGCATCGCTCGCCCTCGGGCTCGGCACTTTGCTGGTGGGCGCGTTGCTCAAATACCTTGTGCCTCGCTGGCCAACGCTGCTGATCGCGCTGGCCTTGGGTAGCCTGGCGGCATGGCTGTGGCCGGGGATGTTCGGGCATGTGGCGCGGGTCAGCGCGTTCATCGGCAAACTGCCGCCGTTCAGCCCGTTGCCGCTGGATCCGGACATGATCCTGCGCCTGCTGCCCAGCGCCGTTGCGGTGGGCATGCTGGGGCTGGTGACCAGCCTGTCGATTGCCCGTTCGCTGTCAGCTCGCTCGCAACAACTGCTCGATGCCAACCAGGAAGTTCGTGCGCAGGGTTTATCCAATATCGTTGGTGGATTTTTCTCCGGGTATTTGTCAGCCGGTTCCTTCACCCGCTCTGGCCTCAGCTATGAGGCGGGCGCCTGTTCGCCGTTGGCAGGGGTGTTTTCCGCCTTATGGGTGGCCTTGTTTGCGCTGTTCGGCGCCGCACTGATCGCGCATATTCCGATCCCAAGCATGGCCGCCAGCATCTTGCTGATTTCCTGGGGCCTGGTGGATCGTCGGGGTATTCGCGCGTTGTTCCGCGTGAGCCGGGCAGAATTCGTAGTGATGAGCCTGACCTGCGTCGCCACCTTGCTTCTGGAGTTACAAACGGCGATTTATGCGGGGGTGTTGGCGTCGTTGTTTTTCTACCTCAAGCGCACGTCCCAGCCACGGGTTCAACAATGGCGTGACGGGGACGAAGATGTGTTGCGCGTCGGCGGGTCGATTTTCTTTGGCGCCAGCCATTACCTGCAAGTGCGCTTGCAAAGCTTGCAGGGTGTACGGGTAGTGATCGAGGCGCAGCAGATCAACTTTATCGACTATTCCGGGGTGGAGATGCTGCACCAGGAGGCGCGTCGTTTAAGAGGGCTGGGGCGTAGCCTGACACTGCGCCGCGCCAGGCCGCAGGTGGTGGAGGAGTTGAAAAAACTGGAAGGGGCCGACCAATGCCCCATCCATTTCGAAGACTGAATACGGTTAAACAGGTGGGAGGGGCTTACCTCCCACAGTTTGTTGAGTGTCAGGCCAACTGGCGGCGCAACTCGGCCAACACCGGCGCCGAATCCGGCCGCACACCACGCCACAGGAAGAACGCTTCCGCCGCCTGCTCCACCAACATGCCCAGGCCATCCATCGCCACTGCCGCGCCCTGTTGGGTGGCCCAGTGGCAGAACGCGGTCGGTTCCTTGGCGTACATCATGTCGTAGCAAAACGTCTTGCCCGGCTCGATCAAACTATTGGCAATCGGCGGTACATCGCCTGACAGGCTGGCGGACGTGGCATTGATGATCACGTCCACCGGCTCACGCAGCCAATCGAAACCACTGGCAGACACCGGGCCCAGGTCGTCGAACAATTCGGCGAGCATTTCTGCTTTTTCCACCGTGCGGTTGGCGATGATCAATGAGGCAGGTCGCTCGGCCAGCAATGGCTCCAATGCGCCACGTACCGCACCACCGGCGCCGAGCAACAGGATGCGTTTACCTTGCAGGCTCAACCCGGCGTTGACCGTCAGGTCGCGCACCAGGCCGGCGCCATCCGTGTTATCGCCCAGCAAGCTGCCATCGGCCAGCTTGCTCAAGGTGTTCACCGCGCCGGCACGCTCGGCGCGCTCGGTCAGGGTGTCGGCCAGGCGGTAGGCGTCCTCCTTGAACGGTACGGTGACGTTGGCACCACGGCCATGCTGGAAAAACTCACGGGCACAACCGATGAAATCCTCCAGCGGCGCGAGCAAGCTGCTGTAGTCCAGTTGCTCGCCGGTCTGCTCGGCGAACATGCGGTGAATCAACGGCGACTTGCTGTGGCCGATGGGGTTGCCAAACACCACATAACGATCCATCAAACCGCCGCCTTAGGCGTAGCAACGCCGAGCCAGTCGCGGTCTTGCAGGAAGTAATCGGTAAGGCGCGCTTCTTCGCTGCCGGCCTCGGCTTTCCAGTCGTAGCTCCAGCGCACTTGCGGCGGCAGCGACATGAGGATCGATTCGGTACGCCCACCCGATTGCAGGCCGAACAGGGTGCCGCGGTCGTAGACCAGGTTGAACTCCACGTAGCGACCACGGCGGAATTCCTGGAATTCACGTTGTTGCGCGGTATAAGCCATGGCTTTGCGACGCTGCACAATGGGCAGGTACGCATCGATGTAGGCGTCGCCGATGGCGCGGATAAAAGCGAAGCAGGTGTCGAAGTCCCATTCGTTCAAGTCATCGAAGAACAGGCCGCCAATGCCGCGCGGTTCGTTGCGATGCTTGATATGGAAGTAGGTGTCACACCAGGCTTTGTAGCGTGAATACACATCCGGGCCAAACGGCGCACAGGCCTGCTCGGCGACGCGGTGCCAGTGGATGCAATCTTCTTCGTTGCCGTAGTAGGGCGTGAGGTCAAAACCGCCACCAAACCACCACACCGGTTCTTCGCCTTCTTTTTCGGCGATGAAGAAACGCACGTTGGCATGGGAAGTCGGCACATGAGGGTTGTGCGGGTGGATCACCAGCGATACGCCCAGGGCCTCAAAACCGCGACCGGCCAGCTCGGGGCGGTGCGCGCTGGCGGACGGTGGCAGGCCGCTGCCAAACACGTGGGAAAAATTGACGCCGCCTTTTTCGATCACCGAACCGTTTTCGATCACACGGGTGCGACCGCCGCCGCCGGCTGGCCGGGTCCAGGCGTCTTCGATAAAACGAGTGTCCGCCTCGAAGGTTTCCAGGGCGCTGCAAATGCGGTCTTGCAGGTCAAGCAGGTAGGCTTTTACAGCCTCGGTGCGGGTAGTCATGGCATCACCTTGAATCGGGCAAAGCTACGCGAGGCCATGCGGCGTCGGCGGCAAATGGGCGCACAGGATACCACTGCACCTGCATACCACTGCACTTAGGTGCGTCGCTGTTGACGAAGATCAAGCTTAGGAGTCCGATAGGGGGCTACGCGATTTCGACCTCAGGAGAAGTGCAGATGGCCAAAAGAATCCAGTTCAGCGCCCACGGCGGCCCCGAAGTACTTGAGTATGTGGACTACACACCGGCCGAGCCAGGACCGCAGCAGGTTCGAGTGCTTAACAAAGCCATTGGCCTGAACTTCATCGACACTTACTACCGCAGCGGGTTGTATACGCCGCCGGCCCTGCCATCGGGACTGGGTGCGGAAGGCGCGGGTATCGTCGATGCGGTGGGCAGTGAGGTCACCCAATTCAAGGTCGGTGACCGCGTGGCCTACGGCAGTGGCCCACTCGGCGCCTACAGCGAATTGCACGTGCTGCCCGCCGCCAACCTGGTGCACCTGCCGGACGACATCAGCTTCGAACAGGCCGCCGGCGCCATGCTCAAAGGCCTGACCGTGCAGTATCTGCTGCGCCAGACCTATGAGTTGAAGGGGGGCGAAACCATCCTGTTCCACGCCGCTGCCGGTGGCGTGGGTTCCCTGGCGTGCCAATGGGCCAAGGCCCTGGGTGTGAAGCTGATCGGTACCGTCAGCTCGCCGGAGAAAGCCGCACTGGCCAAATCCCTGGGCGCCTGGGAGACCATCGACTACAGCAAGGAAAACGTCGCACAACGCGTGCTGGAATTGACCGACGGCAAAAAGGTGCCCGTGGTGTACGACGGCGTCGGCAAGGACACATGGCTGACCTCATTGGACAGCGTGGCGCCACGCGGTCTGGTGGTGAGCTTTGGCAATGCCTCGGGCGCGGTGGATGGGGTGAACCTGGGGATACTCGCAGCCAAAGGCTCGCTGTACGTGACGCGGCCAACCCTGGCGACCTACGCCAACAATCCGGCGAACCTGCAGGTGATGGCGGATGATCTGTTTTCGATGATCAAGAGCGGCAAGGTGCGCATTGATATCAACCAGCGCTTCCCGCTGGCGGAGGCGGCGAAGGCCCAGACCGAGTTGTCGGCACGGCGCACCACGGGGTCGACCATTCTGTTGCCTTGAGGGCCTCTTCGAGGGCGAGCCCTCTCCCACATTTGAACCCTGTCCGTCATGACAACACGGTCAAATGTGGGAGGGGGCTTGCTCCCGATGGCCGCGACGAGGTCTCAAGAAGGCCGCACCACCTCACCGGTCGCCAAATCGCGAATCAAGCTGGGGTTCTTGCGCCCACCCAGGGCGCCCCCCAATACCAGGTCGACCTGGCCACGGAAATACTGCTCCACCCGGATCCGCGTACGCGCCGCCGGGCGCCCTTGGGGGTTGGCCGAGGTCGAGATCAGCGGGCCCACCAGCGCGCACAAATCCCGCACCAACGGATGATCGCTGACCCGCAACGCCACGGTGTCATGCACACCCGTGACCCACTCCGGCAGCAAATCCTGGTGGGGTACCAGCCAGGTATTCGGCCCCGGCCAGGTGCTGGCCATGCGGTCGATCCATTCCTGCGGGAAATCTTCGAAGAGAAAATCGAACTGGCGGATAGTGTCCGCCACCAGGATCAGGCCCTTGTCCACCGAACGGTTCTTGATCGCCAGCAATCGGTCCACTGCGTCTTCGTTCCACGGATCACAGCCCAGGCCCCAGACCGCCTCGGTTGGATAGGCAATCACCGCGCCTGCGCGAATTTCTCGTGCGGCTTCCAGCACACGCCACCTGTTGACCATTGCTCACTCTCCGGACTAAAGCTCTGCGCAGTTTACCGATCTTCGTTACAAAACCTAGCAGCGCGCGAGCCAGCGCCCACTTTCACAGATCACCTGACCTTCCAGCTCCAGCTCGGTCAGGGTAGCCAGTAGCTCTGGCAAGGGGCGCCCGCTGGCAATCGCCAAGGCTTCGCTGGTGTGGGGCGCCGCATGCAGCAACGCCACCAGCGGATGAGTGACCGGCATCGGCGCGGGGCGCGACAACGCCTGCCAGCCGCGCAAACCTTCGAGGATGTGCTCGATGGTTTCCACCAGCACCGCGCCATCGCGGATCAACTGGTGACACCCCTTGGCCCCGGGATGGTGAATGGAGCCCGGGATCGCATACACCTCGCGCCCTTGTTCGGCCGCCAGCCGTGCAGTGATCAGCGAACCGCTGGCCATGCTGGCTTCCACCACCAGCACACCGAGGGACAGGCCGCTGATAATGCGGTTGCGCCGAGGGAAATTACCGGCCTGGGGCGCGGCATCGAGTGGAAACTCGGAAACCACGGCACTGCCCTGGGCAATCATCGCCGCCGCGAGCCGTCGGTGGCGCTGTGGATAAAAGTTTTCGAGCCCGGTGCCCAGCACGCCAATTGTCTGCCCACCAACATCCAATGCCGCTTGATGCGCCGCACCGTCAATGCCCAGGGCCAGGCCACTGGTGATGACAAAACCGGCGCTCGCCAGGCTGCGGGAAAAGGCGGCGGCAGTGTCCATTCCAGGGCGCGAAGCGCGGCGGCTGCCGACCACGGCCAGCTGTGGTTTTTCCAGGATAAAAGGGTCGCCAGCAACGAATAGCAGCGGCGGTGCATCGTCGATCTCGGCAAGCAGGGCGGGGTACTCAGGTTGGTCCCACATCAGCAAATGCTGGGCCGGGTGCCCCAGCCACGCCAATGCCGCACTGGCACCATCGCGGACTTCGTGGCTCCGCCGGGCATCGCCACTGATGGCCGGCAACCCCAGGGAACGCCAGGCACTGGCGGGCGCGCTGAGCGCCTTCGAGGCGCAGCCGAATGCCTCGATCAATAGGCGAAAACGCTTTGGACCCAGTTCCGGCAGCCTGTGCAAGCGCAGTCGCGCTTCCAGTTCGGACGGGGAAATTTCACTGCGGTTTATCGGAAACATCGGATCATCCTTGACCGGAACAAGCTGTGGATAACTCTGTTGGTAACTTATTTAGCAGGCTATTTATTGCGTTTGATGGGCAGTCTCGAAACGGTCCATCACAGCCAATGAACGCGAAGCGCTGAGGACCAAGCCATAACTGAGCTTTTCATAGGTGCGAAACACCAGCAGGGTGCCGGCGCGCTCATCGGGAAGTGTCACGGATGCGCCCGTCAAGACGTCGCGTACGCTGGCACCGGCTTTGATCACCGTTAGCAGATGGCCTTCGACCAGACCATCGCGGCGGCCTCTGTTCAAGGTCACGGCGTCCAGCACGCCAATCTGGCTCACGCCCTTGGGAATATCGATGATTTGCCCCTGGATAAAGGGCGTTGCCGTTGGCGTCTCCAGGTTGGCCAGTTCAACGGGTGGCTGGTTGCGCAGCAGGCGGTCGCCGGGGCGCACTTCCTGGGTCACCCGTTGCACAGCCAGGGTGGTGAGGTCGCCGGCCATCATGAAGCGTGCGGTGCCGATATCGTCGGCATTGATACCCAGCCATTCCTGGGTTTGGGGGTCGGTGTAGACCTTGCCCCGGCGAAAGATCCCATAGCTGGGCTGGGTCGGATCCAGGTCGCCCCTGGCATGCACGCGCTCGCCACTGGCGCCCAACACTCGCCCCGCGTCTGCCGCGACAATGTACGGCGCGTTGTCCAGGTCCTGGGGCGAATCGAGAATACGGTTATGTAACAAAAAACGCTGGATGGCCTGTTGCGTGGCGGGGTCCAGGCGCTGGCCGGACGGTGGCAGCAAGGCCATTGCGAAGGGGGCCCACAGCAGTAAGACGAGCAGCGATTTCCTCATGGGGTGAATCTCCTTTATTATGTGCGTTCGCGTGAAATGCCTTGGCCTTCGCGGCTTTCGAACGTTTCACACCGGCTGCCTGGGTCCGTCCCGACGCCGATTTGCCTCTACCTCACATGTGCAGCAATTACGCTTATGGCTATTTTGAACATCCTCGAATTCCCCGACTCGCGCCTGCGCACGATCGCCAAACCGGTGGCCGTAGTGGACGACAAGGTTCGTCAGTTGGTCGATGACATGTTTGAAACAATGTATGAAGCCCCGGGCATTGGCCTCGCCGCCACCCAGGTCAATGTGCATCAGCGTGTCGTGGTCATGGACCTGTCGGAAGATCGCAGCGAGCCACGGGTGTTCATCAACCCCGAATTCGAGCCGCTGACCGACGAGATGGGCGAATACCAGGAAGGCTGCCTGTCGGTGCCGGAGTTCTATGAGAACGTCGAGCGCCCGCTGCGCGTGAAGATCAAGGCCCTGGACCGCGACGGCAACCCCTACGAGCTGGTCGCCGAAGGCCTCCTCGCGGTGTGCATCCAGCACGAATGCGACCACCTCAACGGCAAGCTGTTTGTCGATTACCTGTCCACGCTCAAACGTGACCGGATCAAGAAAAAGCTGGAAAAAAAGCATCGCCAGCAAGCTTGATGCCCTTCTTCCAAAGGCTTGCTGCGGCAAGCCTTTTTCTTTTGTGACTGCTTTTAACCGAGAACGCCCATGACCGAGCCACTGCGCATTGTTTTTGCCGGTACCCCTGAATTCGCCGCCGAACACCTCAAGGCGCTGCTCGCCAGCCCTTATGACATCGTTGCGGTGTACACCCAGCCGGATCGCCCGGCCGGGCGCGGGCAAAAACTGATGCCGAGCCCGGTCAAGCAATTGGCGCTCGAGCACAACATCCCCGTGCTGCAACCGCCAACCCTGCGTAACGCCGATGCCCAGGCCGAACTGGCCGCGCTGAAACCGGACCTGCTGGTGGTGGTGGCCTATGGCTTGATCTTGCCGCAGGTGGTGCTGGATATCCCGCGCCTCGGTTGCATCAATAGCCATGCCTCGCTGCTGCCACGCTGGCGCGGCGCCGCGCCGATCCAGCGCGCCGTGGAAGCGGGCGACAGCGAGAGCGGCGTGACCGTGATGCGCATGGAGGCGGGTTTGGACACCGGCCCGATGCTGCTCAAAGTCACCACCCCGATCACGGCCGCAGACACGGGTGGCAGCCTGCACGACCGCCTCGCCGAGATGGGCCCGCCCGCCGTGATCCAGGCCATTGCCGGTCTCGCTGCCGGAACCCTGCAGGGTGAGGTGCAGGACGACAGCTTGGCCACCTACGCCCACAAGCTGAACAAGGACGAAGCCCGCATCGACTGGAACCGCCCGGCTGTAGAGCTGGAGCGCCTGGTGCGTGCGTTCAATCCGTGGCCGATCTGCCACAGCACACTCAATGGCGAAGCCTTGAAAGTCCTGGCCGCCACCCTGGCCAACGGCAAAGGCGCCCCCGGTGAAATCATCGGCGCCAGCAAAGAGGGCTTGTTGGTCGCCTGCGGTGAGCAGGCGCTGTGCCTGACACGCCTGCAATTGCCAGGTGGCAAGGCGCTGAATTTCAGCGATTTGTACAACAGTCGCCGTGAGAAATTTTCCCTGGGCACGATCCTCGGGGCGGTAGCCCAATGAACCCGCGTCTGGCCGCCGCCAAGGCCCTGGCCGCCGTGCTCAACGGCAAGGCTTCGCTGAACAGTTCGCTGCCCACCCAGTTGGATAAGGTCGAAGACCGTGATCGCGGTTTCACCCAGGACCTGGCCTTTGGCACCGCGCGCTGGCAGCCACGCTTGTCGGCGCTGGCGGCCAAGCTGCTGCAAAAGCCCTTCAAGGCGGCCGATGCCGATGTGGAGGCGCTGCTGTTGGTGGGCCTCTATCAGTTGCTCTATACCCGCGTGCCGGCCCACGCAGCCATCGGTGAAACCGTTGGTTGCGCCGACAAACTGAAAAAACCCTGGGCCAAGGCCCTGCTCAACGCTGTACTGCGCCGCGCCCAACGCGAAAGCGAAGCGCTGCTGGCCGAGCTGGAGCATGACCCGGTGGTGCGCACCGCACACCCGCGCTGGCTACAGAAATCCCTGAAAGCCTTCTGGCCTGAGCAATGGGAAGCCATCTGCGCGGCCAACAATGCGCACCCGCCGATGATCCTGCGGGTCAACCGTCGCCATCACAGCCGTGATGCGTATCTGCAATTGCTGACGAACGCAGGCATCAACGCCACGCCATGCGTGTACAGCACCGACGGCATTGTGCTGGAAGCGGCCACCGACGTGCGCAGCCTGCCGGGTTTCGCCGAAGGCTGGATCAGCGTTCAGGACGAAGCCGCGCAACTGGCCGCCGACCTGCTCGACCTGGCTCCCGGCCAACGCGTGCTGGACGCCTGCTGTGCTCCAGGCGGTAAGACATGTCACATCCTCGAAGTTGAAAAGGACCTGGCCGGTGTAGTAGCTGTCGATCTTGAAGCCAAGCGCCTGGTGCGCGTACGCGAAAACCTCGCACGCCTTGGGCTCAGCGCCGAACTGATCGCCGCCGACGGCCGCGACACCGCCGCCTGGTGGGACGGCAAACCGTTCCAGCGCATCCTGCTCGACGCGCCGTGTTCCGCCACCGGTGTGATCCGCCGCCATCCGGACATCAAGCTCACCCGTCAACCCGACGACATCGCCGCCCTGGCCGTGCTGCAAGGCGAACTGCTCGACGCCCTGTGGCCGACCCTGGAAGTCGGCGGCATCCTGCTCTACGCCACCTGCTCTACGTTGCCCACCGAAAACACCGAGGTCATCGAGGCCTTCCTTGCGCGCACCAGCGGTGCGCGCGAACGGGACCTCGCCACGAGCGCCGGCATCAAGCAGCCCCATGGCCGCCAACTGCTTGCACAGCAAGGCGGACACGATGGCTTCTACTACGCCAAACTGATCAAGATTGCCGCCGCACGCGGCTGAATGGGTTTAAGGGAGTGACCGGATGAAAATTATCATCCTCGGGGCAGGGCAGGTCGGTGGCACGTTGGCCGAACACTTGGCCAGCGAAGCCAACGACATCACCGTGGTCGACACCGATGCCGAGCGCCTGCGTAACCTGGGCGACCGCCTGGATATTCGTACTGTGCAGGGCCGTGCATCGTTTCCTACGGTGCTGCGTCAGGCGGGTGCCGACGATGCCGACATGCTGGTCGCCGTCACCAACAGCGACGAGACCAATATGGTCGCCTGCCAGGTCGCCCACACCCTGTTCCATACCCCGACCAAGATCGCCCGTGTTCGCGAAGCTGCGTACCTGACCCGCGCCGGCCTGTTCGACAATGATGCGATCCCGGTGGACGTGTTGATCAGCCCCGAACAAGTGGTGACTCACTACATCAAGCGCCTGATCGAAATTCCTGGCGCCTTGCAGGTGATCGACTTCGCCGACGGCAAGGCGCAACTGGTCGCGGTGAAGGCTTACTACGGTGGCCCGCTGGTGGGCCAGCAACTGCGCCAGCTGCGCGAACACATGCCGAATGTGGAAACCCGCGTGGCGGCGATTTTCCGCCGTGACCGGCCGATCCTGCCCCAAGGCGATACGGTGATCGAAGCCGATGACGAAGTTTTCTTCATCGCCGCCAAAGCCAATATTCGTGCGGTGATGAGCGAAATGCGTCGGCTCGACGAGACGTATAAACGCATCGTCATCGCCGGTGGCGGGCAGATCGGCGAGCGCTTGGCCGAGGCGATCGAGAGCCGCTACCAGGTAAAAATCATCGAGATGAGCCCGGCACGCTGCCGGCATTTGTCCGACACCCTCGACAGCACCGTGGTCCTGCAAGGCAGCGCCTCGGACCGCGACCTGTTGATGGAAGAAAACATTGCCGACGCCGATATCTTCCTGGCCCTGACCAACGATGATGAAGCCAACATCATGTCTTCACTGCTGGCCAAAAGGCTGGGGGCCAAGAAGGTGATGACCATCATCAACAACCCGGCCTACGTCGACCTGATCCAGGGCGGCGATATCGACATCGCTATCAGCCCGCAGCTGGCCACTATCGGCACCTTGCTTGCCCATGTGCGCCGTGGCGATATCGTCAGCGTGCACTCCCTGCGCCGAGGCGCCGCGGAAGCCATCGAGGCGATTGCCCACGGGGATTCGAAGTCGAGCAAAGTGATTGGCAAAGCCATTCGGGATATCGGCCTGCCACCGGGCACGACCATCGGCGCGATCATTCGGGATGAAGAAGTGATCATCGCCCACGACGACACGATGATCGCCACCGGGGACCATGTGATCCTGTTCCTGGTGGATAAGAAACATATCCGCGATGTGGAGAAGCTGTTCCACGTGGGGTTGAGCTTTTTCTGATTAACCGGAGTGACCGACATGCTCGAATCCCTGGAAAAAATGCTCGCCAAGGGTGTGGATAACGCGCTGCTGCGCTTTGGGCTGGGCAAGGGCTATCTGGACTTGAAGGACAACGCCAAGGCGGCGGAGCATTTGCACAAGTGTGTCGAGTTCGATCCGAAGTATTCAGCGGCGTGGAAGCTGCTGGGCAAGTCTTACGCCGGATTGGGCAATCATCCGGCTGCACGACAGGCCTGGGAGAAGGGCATTGAAGCGGCCCAGGCCCATGGCGACAAACAGGCCGAAAAAGAGATGGCGGTATTCCTGAAAAAACTCGACCGCCAGGCTTGAGCGGAACTCAAATGTGGGAGGGGGCTTGCCCCCGATAGCAGGGTGTCAGCCAATACATATTTGGCTGAACCGCCGCTATCGGGGGCAAGCCCACTCACACATTTGGTTTTGTATTGGCCTTGGGTCAGTACCACCGCGCCTCACCCGGCGGGCGTTTCTTGAAGCGTTTCATGCTCCACATGTACTGGCTCGGGTAGGCGCCGACGTAACGCTCCACCACCTTGCTCATCGCCGCGCAGGACGTAGCAGTGTCGGTGCTGTACATGTCTTCCGGCGCCGCTTCCAGAATCACTTTGTAGCCCGAGCCATCCGGCAGGCGCAGCGCATGCAGGAACACACCGACGGCCTTATGGCCGGCGAGCATGTTCGGCACGAACTTGCTGGTCAGCGCCTGCGTAGCGAAGAACGGCACGAAGATCCCGGCGGATTCCGCCGGTTCAGGGTCGGCGGGGATGCCCACCTGGCCACCTTTGCGCACTTCCTTGATCACACTGAGGATGCCTTCCTTGGTGGAGGCGGCCACGCGGTTACCCAGTTGCACGCGCTGCTTGCGTAATAAGTCGTCCACGGCCTTGAGCTTGGGCGGGCGGTAGAAAATGATCGGTTTGCACTGGCTGCAATAGAAATGGTTCAACACTTCCCAATTGCCCAGGTGGCTGGTGATACCGACCACGCCTTTGCCTGAGGCCAGGGCTTCATGCAGCACTTCCAGGCCCTCGACCTCGCGCACCAGGTCGATGGAACGCTGCGCCGGCCAGATCCAGGCGCAGGCGCTTTCGGTCAAGGACTTGCCGATGTCCATCAGGCTGCGGCCCACCAGGCGCTCGCGTTCGGCCGGGTCCATGTCCGGGAAGCACTTGGAGAGGTTGATCCGCACCGTGTCGCGGGAGCGGTTGGGGGTTTTCCACATGATCCAGCCAATGGCCGAACCCACGGCTTGCACCGCGCGCCAAGGCAGCAGGGCAAACAACCGAAGAGCGCCTACCAGCAAGGCGCCTTTAAACTTTTCCACAGGTCACTCCTGATCGTGTGTAGTGCGCAAAGCGCGCATTCTAACCGGCGTTGGCCAGGTCCGCGTAACGGTCACAGTCCTGGGTGTGGTCCATGACCATGCCTGAAGCCTGCATGAACGCGTAGCAAATGGTCGGGCCGACAAAGGTGAAACCGGCTTTTTTCAGGGCACGGCTCATGGCTTCAGCCTCCGGCGTAATCGCCGGGACTTCGCTGCGGTCCTTGAAATGATTGATCTTGGGCACGCCGCCGACAAACGACCAGAGCAATCCCACGGGGTCCTCCAGCGCCAGCCAGGCCGCGGCATTTCGGCGGGTCGCGTTGAGCTTCAAGCGATTGCGCACAATGCCTGGGTCGAGCATCAACGCTTCGATCTCAGCGTCGGTCAGGCGCGCCAACCGCTGCGCATCAAAACCGAACAAGACCTTTCGATAATGCTCGCGTTTGCGTAAAACGGTGATCCAGGAAAGGCCCGCCTGGAACCCTTCGAGCAAAAGCAACTCGAACAAACCCTGCGCGTCGCGCAGCGGCGTTCCCCACTCCTGATCGTGATAAGCCATGTACAGCGGATCTTCAGAACACCAAAAGCAGCGTGGCATAAGGCTCCAGGGGATGGTGGCGCGGCCGAATCGGGTATACTCCCGCTCTTTAAATCGCAGCCCAAGTAACAGGTGAATTTCGTGAGCCAGCCTACGCCAGCCGTGCGTACCTTCCAAGACTTGATCCTCGCCCTCCAGCAATACTGGGCCGAGCAAGGTTGTGTGGTACTTCAGCCCTACGATATGGAAGTAGGCGCCGGCACTTTCCACACCGCAACCTTCCTGCGGGCCATCGGCCCGGAAACCTGGAACGCCGCTTATGTGCAGCCCAGTCGTCGCCCGACTGACGGCCGCTACGGCGAGAACCCGAACCGTCTGCAGCACTACTACCAGTTCCAGGTGGTACTGAAGCCGAACCCGGACAACTTCCAGGAGCTGTACCTGGGCTCGCTGAAACATGTCGGCCTGGACCCGCTGGTCCACGACATCCGTTTCGTCGAAGACAACTGGGAGTCGCCAACCCTGGGCGCCTGGGGCCTGGGCTGGGAAGTCTGGCTCAACGGCATGGAAGTGACGCAGTTCACCTACTTCCAGCAAGCGGGCGGCATCGAGTGCTACCCGGTGACCGGCGAGATCACCTACGGTCTTGAACGCCTGGCCATGTACCTGCAAGGCGTGGACTCGGTCTACGACCTGGTGTGGGCTGACGGCCCGTTCGGCAAAGTGACTTACGGCGATGTGTTCCACCAGAACGAAGTGGAGCAGTCGACCTATAACTTCGAACACGCCAACGTCGAGAAGCTGTTCGAACTGTTCGACTTCTATGAAAGCGAAGCCAAGCGCCTGATCGAACTGGATCAGCCGCTGCCGTTGCCGAGCTATGAAATGGTGTTGAAGGCCTCCCATACCTTCAACCTGCTGGACGCCCGCCGTGCCATCTCGGTAACCGCGCGTCAGCAATACATCCTGCGTGTACGCACCCTGGCGCGTTCCGTCGCCCAAGCCTACCTGCTGGCACGCGCCAAGCTGGGCTTCCCGATGGCAACCCCGGACCTGCGTGATGAAGTGTTGGCTAAGCTGGAGGCTGCACAATGAGTGCTCAAGATTTCCTGGTTGAACTGGGCACCGAAGAGCTGCCACCC
This sequence comes from Pseudomonas sp. G11, assembly GCF_029457515.1. Taxonomy (NCBI): domain Bacteria; kingdom Pseudomonadati; phylum Pseudomonadota; class Gammaproteobacteria; order Pseudomonadales; family Pseudomonadaceae; genus Pseudomonas; species Pseudomonas sp. G11. The sequence continues at coordinate 271,395 of NZ_CP120377.1, read as the reverse complement.
AAGGCATTGAACACCCTGGCCGATGCGTTCCTGGCCGGTATCGAAAAGGGCCTGCAGACCGCCGGCCTGAAGTTTGCCGCGAAAAAAGTCTACGCCGCGCCACGTCGCCTGGCCGTGTTGCTGACCGCGCTGGAAACCCAGCAGCCGGACCGCAGCATCAACCTCGACGGCCCGCCACGCCAGGCGGCTTTCGACGCCGAAGGCAACCCGACGCAAGCCGCACTGGGCTTCGCCAAGAAGTGTGGCGTCGAGCTGAGCGAGATCGACCAGAGCGGCCCGAAACTGCGTTTCAGCCAGGTCATCAAGGGCAAGCCGACCGCCAGCCTGTTGCCGACGATCGTTGAAGACTCCCTCAACGACCTGCCGATCCCTAAGCGCATGCGCTGGGGGGCACGCAAGGAAGAGTTCGTGCGCCCGACCCAGTGGCTGGTGATGCTGCTCGGTGACCAGGTCATCGACTGCACCATCCTTGCCCAGAAAGCCGGCCGCGATTCCCGTGGTCACCGCTTCCACCACCCGCAAAGCGTACGTATCACCGCGCCGGCCAACTACCTCGATGACCTGCGTGCAGCGTACGTGCTGGCGGATGCCAATGAGCGTCGCGAGCTGATCAGCAAGCGCACCGAAGAGCTGGCCCGCCTGCAGGAAGGTACTGCCATCGTGCCGCCAAACCTGCTCGACGAAGTGACCGCCCTGGTTGAATGGCCGGTGCCGCTGGTGTGCTCGTTCGAGGAACGCTTCCTCGACGTGCCGCAGGAAGCGCTGATCACCACCATGCAGGACAACCAGAAGTACTTCTGCCTGCTGGACGTGGACGGCAAATTGTTGCCGCGCTTTATCACCGTGGCCAACATCGAGAGCAAGGACCCGCAGCAGATCATCGCCGGTAACGAGAAAGTCGTGCGCCCGCGCCTGACCGACGCCGAGTTCTTCTTCAAGCAAGACAAGAAGCAGAAGCTCGAAGACTTCAACCTGCGCCTGCAAAACGTGGTGTTCCAGGAAAAACTCGGCAGCGTCTACGACAAAGCCGTACGGGTTTCCAAGCTGGCGGCCTACATTGCCCCGCGCATTGGGGGTGACGCGGCATGGGCCGCGCGTGCCGGCCTGCTGTCCAAGTGCGACCTGGCCACCGAGATGGTGGGCGAGTTTCCGGAGATGCAAGGCGTTGCCGGTTACTACTACGCCCTCAATGACGGCGAGCCGGACGATGTCGCCCTGGCACTGAACGAGCAGTACATGCCGCGCGGTGCTGGCGCCGAGTTGCCGACCACCCTGACCGGTGCGGCCGTGGCCATCGCCGACAAACTCGACACCCTGGTGGGTATCTTCGGTATCGGCATGCTGCCTACTGGCAGCAAAGACCCCTATGCCCTGCGCCGGGCGGCGCTGGGCGTGCTACGGATCCTGATCGACAAGAAGCTCGACCTCGACCTGACCCAGGCCGTGGTGTTCGCTGTCGGCCAGTTTGGTGGCAAGGTCAAGCAAACCGGCCTGGCTGAACAGGTACTCGAATTCGTATTCGACCGCCTGCGTGCGCGTTACGAAGATGAAGGCGTGGACGTTTCGGTGTACCTGTCGGTACGTGCCCTGCAACCGGGTTCGGCGCTGGACTTCGACCAACGCGTACAGGCCGTACAAGCGTTCCGCAAGCTGCCGGAAGCCGATGCCCTGGCCGCCGTGAACAAGCGTGTATCGAACCTGCTGAGCAAGGCCGAAGGCCTGGGCAACGCCGATGTCGACCCTGGCCTGTTCGCCGATGCCAAGGAGTTTTCGTTGAACTCGGCTATCGCCAAGGCCGAAAACGCGGTGAAGCCGCTGATCGCCGAACGTAACTACGCCGAAGCCCTGGCACGCCTGGCCACCTTGCGTGAGCCGGTGGACGCGTTCTTCGAAGCGGTGATGATCAATGCCGAAGATGCTGGCGTGCGGAAAAACCGCTACGCCATGCTGGCGCGTCTGCGCGGCCTGTTCATCAACATCGCTGACATTTCCGTACTGGGCTGATCATGTTGAAACTGCTGATTCTCGATCGGGACGGAGTCATCAATTACGACTCCGACGCTTACATCAAGTCGGTGGCGGAATGGATTCCATTGCCCGGTTCGATCGAGGCCATCGCGCAGTTGAGCAAAGCCGGCTGGACGGTGGCCATTGCCACCAACCAGTCCGGCATCGCCCGCGGCTATTACGACATCGCCACACTGGACGCCATGCACGCGCGCTTGCGCACATTGGTGGCCGAGCAGGGCGGTGAGGTGGGGCTGGTGGTGTACTGCCCCCACGGGCCGGATGAGGGCTGCGATTGCCGCAAACCCAAGCCTGGCATGCTGAAAACCATTGCAGAACATTACAACGTGCCCCTGGCTGGGCTATGGTTCGTCGGGGACAGCCTCGGTGACCTGGAGGCGGCCAAAGCCGTCGACTCTCAGCCAGTTTTGGTTAAGACCGGGAAAGGCGAAAAGACCCAGGCGAAAAACCTGCCGGTAGGCACCTTGATTTTTGACGATCTGGCGGCGGTTGCCGCAGAACTTATCAACAACTAGCCGCCCTCGACTTCCTGACCAAGGACTGTTCGGGAGTGCGCTTTTAACAGGCGGGCGTTGTCCCGCAACGGTAAATGCCGCCATGTCGATTTTGCAGGCCATCAGAACCTTCTTCTTTTACCTGCTGTTGGGCACCAGCTCGTTTCTCTGGTGCACCCTGAGCTTTTTTATCGCGCCCTTCCTGCCGTTCAAGGCGCGCTATCGCTTCATCAACGTCTATTGGTGCCGCTGTGCGTTGTGGCTGACCAAGGTGTTCCTGAACATCCGTTTCGAGGTCAAGGGCGCGGAAAACGTCCCGGACCAGCCTTGCGTGATTCTGTCGAACCACCAGAGCACCTGGGAGACATTCTTCCTGTCGGCGTACTTCTCGCCCCTGAGCCAGGTGCTCAAGCGTGAACTGCTGTACGTGCCGTTCTTCGGCTGGGCCATGGCCATGTTGCGGCCGATCGCCATCGACCGTGACAACCCCAAGGCCGCACTCAAGCACGTGGCCAAGAAGGGTGATGAGTTGCTCAAGGACGGTGTGTGGGTGCTGATCTTTCCGGAAGGTACACGCGTGCCCTACGGTACCGTCGGCAAGTTCTCCCGGGGCGGCACCGCGTTGGCGGTCAATGCCCACCTGCCTGTGTTGCCCATTGCCCACAACGCCGGCAAGTTCTGGCCAAAGACCGGTTGGGCCAAGCGTGCGGGCACTATCACCGTGGTGATTGGCGAACCGATGTACGCCGAGGGGGAAGGGCCGCGGGCCATTGCCGCGCTGAATGACCGCGCTGCCGCGTGGAACGAAGCCCAGCAACGCGCCATGGGTTCGCTGCCACCGGAGCCGGTGGTGGTCGAGACGCCGGTGATTTGAGGTTCTGTGGATAACCTGTGTACGGATTGTTGGCAAATTGGCATTTTTACCGTCTAACAACCTGATTTAATTACATATTTCCCCGCATCATAAAATCCATAAAAACGTGCATAAGTTTTTTGCGCAGTAAAAAACCGGTCCTTGAGACCGGTTTTTTATACACAGCCGAATAGTACGTGGGTCAGTCTTCCAACAAGGGCAGTTGCAGGCTGAATGTGGTGCCTTTGCCTACCACGCTTTCACACCTGATAAGGCCACCATGGCGCTCTACAACGGCCTTGACTGTTGGCGCTGATTTAAAACTGACCCACCCTGCCGATTGAAAATTGACCCAGGACGGATTGCTGATTTTTGCCCCAGCAATTGTGGATAAGCTTAGCAGCAGTGTTCCGATTCAAGACCATCAAGCCCCACCGCAAGCGGCAGGGCATTTATGGTGCGGATCAAAATGGCTCATCGTCCTCGACATCATCTCCGTCCTTGCGCTTTCGTTCCCGTGACTTGATCTTTGTCTGCGCGGCCAAGGTGCTGTGTTGTAGTCGGTAGGACTCGTTGCCCGTTTCGACGATGTGGCAGTGGTGTGTCAGCCGATCCAGCAACGCGGTGGTCATCTTGGCGTCGCCAAACACACTCGACCATTCCGAGAAGCTCAGGTTGGTGGTGATGACCACGCTGGTGTGTTCGTACAGTTTGGACAGCAGGTGAAATAACAGGGCACCGCCGCTTTGACTGAAGGGCAAATACCCCAGCTCATCCAGTATCACCAGGTCTGTTCGTAGCAGTCCCTGGGCGATTCGCCCTGCCTTGCCATCGTACTTCTCACGCTCCAGCAGATTCACCAGATCCACCGTGGAAAAGAAGCGCACGCGTTTGTTGTGGGCCGTGATTCCGGATACAGCCAAGGCACTGGCCAGGTGTGTTTTCCCGGTTCCAGGGCCGCCGATGAACACGACATTCTGCGCGGTTTCAGTGAACGCTAAGCTGGATAGATCGCTGACCAGCCGGGCATCAGCGCTGGAAGCGCTGAAGTCAAAGCCAGCTAAGTCACGGTGCATGGGGAGTTTTGCCATGTTCATCTGATGATTCACCGAGCGTACCGCGCGATCCGCATGTTCCTGCTGAAGCAGATGTTCCAGCAGCCATTTCGATGAAGCCGTCGACGCTGTTCCTTGAGAGACCAGTTCTTCCCAAGCACTGGCCATGCCGTGCAGGCGAAGTTCTTTGAGTTCAGTCATTAGGTCACGCATTGCGATTCTCCTCATCGGTCGCACGGAGCCGGTCGTAGCGTGCCGTATTGGCAACAGGCGCGACCTTGAGTTGCAGGCTGGTTTCTACACAGGGAGGTGGTGTGGTGGAGGTCAGGCGGGCAACGACATTGAGGATGTGATCGGCGCTCAGACTTCCCGATTCAAGTACCAGCTCCACCGCCACCAGCACTGGTTCGAGACCCGCAATTGGCACAGCAGCCAGTACCTGCATCATGATTCGATCACCGTTGGTGTGACGCCTCAGTCCTCGTTTGAGAAGCCGTAACGGTTTTGGCAAATCAGCAAATGGCGCGCCGTTGCGCAATGCACCAGGCTTGCGTTCGATGAGTGGGATGTAGTGCTGCCAGTCAAAACTGACCTGATCTCGATCAAAGAGGCGCTCGTGACTGGCGATCACCGTTTCGTCGGCAATGACCACGATCCGCGAAGGGTACAAACGGCTGCTGACCCACTGGCCGACTCTCTCACATGGCACTGAATAGCGATTTCGCGCCACGCTGATCAGACAGGTGCTGGAGACCCGCACGGTACGCTCGACGTAGCCATCAAATACCGTCGGCATTGGCATCATTTCGACCTGCTCCAGCTCCAAGACCTCGGCCACCGTCAGCCCGTTGTACTGCGGATGCACCAGTTCGCTCCAGAGCGACCGGCAACGTTGGCCGAGCCAGACATTCAGCTCCTCAAAGGTATGGAACATGCAATTTTGAGCATCGAGCCAGATTCGCCTCCGGCTGTCCTGCACGTTCTTTTCGACGATGCCTTTCTCCCAGCCAGAGGCCACGTTGCAGAAGTCCGGATCGAACAGATAGTGCGCGCACATCACGGAAAACCGGGCGTTGACCGTGCGGCCTTTACCTTTGTTGACCTTGTCGACAGCCGTTTTCATGTTGTCGTAGATGCCGCGACGTGGCACGCCACCCAACGCTCCAAACGAGCGCGTATGGGCATCAAATAGCATCTCGTGGCCTTGGCTGGGGTACGCAACCAACCAGAATGCGCGGCTGGCGCACAGCTTCATGTGGGAGACCTGGACACGTCGAAAAAGACCACCGATCAGCAGACCTTCTTCGCTCCAGTCAAATTGAAAGGCCTCACCGAGAGCAAACGTCAGCGGTACAAAAGCGCGTAAAGACTTGCCTTGCTCCCCTCGCCAAGAGCGGACAAACGCCGTGAGCTGGCTGTAGCCGCCGTCGTAACCCTCGGCCTTGATCTGCTCGAAAAGCGCTTTGGCGCTCCTGCGGTTGTGTCTTGGCCGGAACGAATCGGCCTTGAGCGCCTGCTCCAGGGTCTCGTGAAAAGGGCTGAGCTTATTGAAGGTTGCGCACCGTTGGTACGCTGGCTGAGTGGCTTCGGGCGCTCTGACCCATTTTCGGATGGTGTTTCTCGACAGCCCGGTACGCTTGGCTATCTGATGCAGCGAGAGCTTGTCGCGGAAGTACATCCGCCGGATTTTTCCCAACATTTCCATGCTGATCACCCTGTGTTCTCCTGCTCAAAAAGTGAGCAGAAGCAGTTGAACACCTGGGTCAGTTTTCAGTCGGCAGAACAGCCTCTACTGGGTCAGTTTTCGGTCAGCGGCAACAGTCCAGGACCATTTTTACGGCGCCCAGGTTGAGCGCCAAGACGCTATTGAACTCCTGCATCGAGGTCTGCGTGGCCAGTTGGGGCGCGCCGCCGAACCGTCCCGCATTCAGGTAGACGGTCTCTACCGGGGCAGGGGTGCGCGATAGCAACGTCTGCAAGATTGCCGGTGCGCGCTCGATATCGGTCAAATCGCACCGCATAAAGTGGAAGTGCTCCTGTGGCGGGATATTGGCCGCAGGATTTCGTGACACCGCGAGCACCTCGTCGCCCCTGGCCAGGTGATAGCGTGCCAGGGCGTTGCCGATACCGGTGCTTACACCGGTGATCAATATGCTAGCCATGATTACCCCTAGAATTTGCCGATGTGATAGCCGCCATCGGCGCTGAGCACTGTGCCGGTGATATAGCTGGATCTCTTGCTCAGCAAAAACATGATCGCATCGGCGATTTCCTCTGGCTGGGCAAAGCGCTTCATGGCCGTCACGTCACGCTTGCGCTGGGTGTTTTCCGGATGGGCAGCCAGCCGTTCCGGAGAGTTCATACCTCCCAGTGTCGGCCCGGGCGCTACGGCGTTGACGCGCACGGCAAAGCCGGAATCGCTGTCGCAGGCATTCTCCATGGCGGCGACCTGCGTCAAGGCATTGAGCGCTGTCTTGCTGGCGACGTAGGCCGCCTGATTGGCCATCGGCATCACGCCAGCGCACGAGGAAACATTGACGATCGCTCCATCGGGGTGCTGGCTGATCAATGCCAGTTCTTTTTGCAGGCAGTAAAGGGGGCCGTTCAGGTTGGTGTGGATGACCCTGTTCCAGTCCTGCGGCTGGATTGTCGCGATCGGCGCGTAGGGGGCGGTAATGCCTGCGTTGTTGATGGCGTAGTGCAACTGATCAACCTCGCCAGCCACCTTCGCGAAGGCCTCGGCTACTGAAGTTTCCGACGCTACATCGCAAAAGATGAACTGCGCCGAAGCCCCGAGTATCTCCAGAGCGGCGGCAGCCTTTTGCTCGTTTCTGCTCATCAGGAACAGCCGCGCGCCCGCTCCGGCCAGTTGCTTTGCCACGGCTAGGCCGATACCGCTTGCTCCGCCGGTGATGACGACGTTCTTGTCTTGAAATTCCATGTTATTGATTCCCGTAATGGATGTGAGCGGGCCGCTTGTAATGCTCATTCACGCAGCAATACACCCGATCGAGTTGCGGATTGCTCTTGTCTCGAAAGCAGTTACCGTCAAACCGGCATTGCTGGACCTGATCCTCATGGCCGGCGAGCGACTTGCTGATCAGGTCGTTATCGGCAAAAAGGGCTCGGCTCATGCCGACCAGATCACAGTGACCCAGCCGCAGTTGATCTTCTGCCTCCTGCAGCGAGCCAATGAAACCGGCATAGCCGACCGGGAGCGAGGTGAACGACTTGATCAGCCGCACCCCTTCGACGAACTGTCGCTGAATCTCAGGATGGGCAGAAAGCATGTAGCGGAAGGTTTCCTTGATGGTGATCGAGCACATGATTGCCGACGTCCCGGCGTCCGCCAGAGCAGCCACTACGTCCTCGAGCAGTTCCGGTTGCTGCCCGCTGGTGCCCAGACAATCATCGATGCCCAGGCGCACGGAAACCTCCAGGTCTCCAGCGGTAACCCTATGAATGCGGTCGATGACTTCCAGCAGGAACCGCGCTCGCTTGAGCGGGCTGGCGCCATAGGCGTCACGCCGATGGTTGGTCCAGGGCGATAGAAAACTGCTCAGCAGATAGCCGTTGGATGCCTGGAGCTGGACCATTTTGGCGCCGGCCTGTCTGGCACGCAGAGCCGCTTGGGCAAACTGATCGCAGACAGCGTCGATGTCCTCGACACTCATCTCTACCAACAGATCGGCACCGCTGCTACCGGATAACGCACTGCGGCTCGGGCAAAGCAGCGGTTGGCCGCTGATCTGCGTGCCACCTTGGGCTCCGTAATGCTGAAGTTGCACCACCACCGGACAGTCCCGCTGGTGGCCGTACTCCACCAGCGGCGCGAGCTTTTCCAGGTTGGCATCGCTGTGCAGGCACAGGCCTCGCGCATGCAGGCGCGTGGAGGGCGCTATGGAGGAGTTGCCCAGTACCACCATGGCGCAGCCACCGTCGATCACATGTTGATAGAAAGTGAGCATTTCTTCGGACAGCGAACCGTCCGAGGTGGCCAGGTCGATGCCCATCGGGGCGAAATACAATCGGTTTTTCAGCGAAACGCTCTGACCGATCACCAGTGGGCGTTGTGAAAGCTCATAGCTCATGGGCGAACGATCCTCATGCCACGATTTGCTCGTGGGCCAGAGGGGCTGGTGAAGAGGCCGCGGCCCATCGCATCTGCCCGGCAAAGAAGCAGTGGCACTTGATCGTTTCACGGAGTTCGCTGGCCTGGTCCTTGGACAACTTACCGAACACCAGCACCCGCTGGTCGGATTCGCCGGTGGAGCAGGTCGAAGCAACTGGCAGGCTGAGGAAACCACCCCCTTCGATGTAGAGCGATACGGTACTGACCGTGCTCCAATCGATGGCCCCGGCTTGATGAGTCACCAGCACTCCCAGTACCGAGAGCAGGCTCAGCCTGGCTTGCAACACGCTATCGGCGTGATGCACGAGGATGTTCTTGGGCAAGCGATCGGAAGGGGTAAACCAATGATCCTGAGGGTAGTTCAACGAGCGCATGCGTTTGAACAGCGGTAACTTGATCACTGCGCCTTGCAGCCAAAGACGCGACACCAGCCGACCGTTCTGATAGAAGTTCGCGCACTTGTCGATGGACTTGGGTTGTGATCGCCTGAGGCCCTGGGCCTGCTGCACCACGATTTCGACTTCATAGGCCGATTCGGTGTAGGCATTGAAGGAAATGCGCAAGTCTTCGATGGAAATGGAAACTGCGCCGCGCCGGTGCCCCAAGTAGTTGTAGACGTAGTAGTACATGGCTTGCCTGGCCACCTCGATCAACATCAGGCCCGGCACATGTTCGTGCTGCTTGTTATAGAAGTAGTAATTCTTGGTGTCATTGATCAACAGATAAGACCCCTGCCTGGCCTTATCCCACTGCGCGAGCGCTTCAAGGCACTCGATCATGCGTAATACCTGGTCGGACGGTATTTCGGCATCACCGCCCTGAAAATGCTGGGCAAGGTAGCGTTGGGCCTGCAGGGGGATGAATTCAGCCGTGAGGATGAAGTGGTCGCCGCACTCGGTATAGAAATCAGTCAGGCGGATCTCGAAGGTGGAGAGTGTGCTCGCCTGTTCCGCACTGATTTTCAAGGGCAGATAGCGCAGCACATACTGGCCATCTTGCGCACTGTACAGCGCCTCGAACAGGGCCTGATCCTGCGCGTTGCCAGCCAGTATTTCTGCACCAATCGTAGTACTGAGAAAACTGGGCAGAATCAGCCTTGGTCGAGCGATCAGGACATCCTTGGGGCTGTCTTTGTGCAACAGATGGGGGTCAATCAAGTCTGCGCAGTTCATGGGTTGCGATCTCCAAGTGAGCGAATTGGGGAATGTAGGGGGAGACGGGACAGCAAAAGCTTAATGATGGGCCCATGTACCGGCGCCACCGGCAGCATGTAGAGGCGGCCGAAAGTATTGAAGGTCTTGACGGAGGTGGTGATATGCAAGCAACGCGGTTGCGTGAGTGTTGTATCGATCGAGACCATGACCGCCAGATGGGTATCGCGTGAGGTCAGTACCAGCTTGTGTGCGCTGAGGGCCTCGATGGTGAAGAAATCGAGCTTTTCGCCGACCGTCGGGACGCACTCTGGTGTGACGCCCGAGAACCCGCCGATCTTCTCGACGTGAAAGTGCTGCGAGATGCTGTCGCGCAGCCTGAACGCACCTTTGAGCCAGGCGGGCGTCGCGGCCGTCATCAGGCAATACAGTTCGAATACCGTGGATTCGGTGTCGATGATCGCGCTGGCCGAATGCAGAAAACCTAGCTCATGGTGCTCGGCCACCAGGCTGGCGCACGGTGGGATCTGGGCGTTTGGCGTCTTCATGATGGATGACACCTTATTGCAGCAGGGCGATTTGCGCCTGCTCGGCCTGCAATAGCATGTTTTCGTAGAGCTGGTCGGCGGATGCCTGGTCCTCAATGACCTGTTCGGCGACATTCTGAGCGATGACGTCAATTGATTCGTCGTCGATGAATACCGATTCGTAAACCCCGACGACAGGCAGGTAGATACCTTTGACGTACGCCACCGTCTGCTGCAAAGGCCTGAGCAATTCATCCAGTGTGTAACGGTTGAACCCGCCAGCGCGGTAGCCTGTGGATGGCGCCCCCACTGTGGTGACGATCATGAACTCCTTGTTCTTGAGCTTGTCGCCACCGCGTGCGTAGGCATAGCCGGGGGTGAACACTTCATCGATCCACTGTTTCATGATTGCCGGGCAGGAATACCAATACAACGGAAACAGCAACACGATGCGGTCATGGGCATCGAGCAACGCCTGCTCTGCACGAACATCGAACCCGGTGGGCGTTACCGCGCAAGACAGGCTATGGACCTTGACGCCACGATGGCTGATCTTGCTCATGATCGCGATATTGACGCGGGAAACCGAGAGATCCGGATGCCCCGAAATGACAATGACTTTTTTCATGTAGGGCCCATGTCCTTTATATGGTTGAAATGCCGATGCAGCGCTATTTAAGAACAGGGGCCTGAAGTTGTAACCTAACCTTTTGGGGAGGCGGCTTGCCCAATTTGCCGGCAGCGGCAGGCCATTCGTAGTGCTTCAGGCCACTTCTCGATCAACAAGGCTGGGCGGTACCCTGATCCAGTTGGCCATGATCTTTTGCCCTTCGATCACGGTCAGCTTTTCCCCGCAATGAGCGTCGAAGCCCGCTTTGCGCAACAATCGGGCGATCCCGGGCGGAGATACCGTGATCAATTGGCGAACCTCGTGGCGAGCCGCGACCTTGAGCACTTCGTGCAGCAGCGCCACGGCGTTCGGCGATGACATTGAATGGCCAGTGAAGGTCTGTTGCTGCAGGTCGACGGCAGCAAAACGGGAGATTTCCCAGATGTCCGCCGAATGAGGGAGTGCCTGGTCGCCGAGCACCTGGGGAAACACTTCTCCCAGCAGATAGGGCTTGTGTGTGGGCAGCAGCCGCGCTACGCCGACGATGCGCGGGCCTTGATGGGCGATCACGTATACCGTGTCGTCGCGATCGAATTGATCCAGCTCCTCACCGATCGCACAGTCCAGATGCCATCCAAGTTTCTCGACAAATACGCGATAGCGATATCGCAGCAGGGCCTGCCACAGTTCTATCGGTAATGTAAGGCGCGTACCCGTGGTCATATACATGAGGAACCCTCGGCAAATAATCGAGGGATAATTCAGCAGAATAATCGAATGCTTAGGTACTGCTCTTTTGGGCAGGTGCGTCTTCAACGTGCGAGTATTATTGTTGTTGTTCTCACTCGGCGCCGTTAACGCTTCAGCGGTGCACACATGAGTGGTGTCTCAGACGAGCAAGCCCAGTGTAGTGGCGCGCACTACGGTAGCGGTGCAGTTATGGACGCCCAGTTTCGAGCCTGCATTGCGCAGGTGAAACTTGATGGTTTCCCGCGATAGCGAGAGGATCAAACCGATCTCGTAGGCAGTCTTGCCGTCGGCCGCCCACTTAAGGACTTCACATTCGCGCCGCGACAGCGATTTTTCCTGCGGTAATTGCCACTGCGGTGTCAGTACTCGCAAGAACCCCTGATGGGCGACATTCACCAAAAACCGCATGTATTTTTGATTGGATGCCAGCTCTTGCGCAGTAATAGCGTCGCTGGGGCGCGCCAGTGTCAGCATGCCGCCGCTGCCGCGGCCGTCCAGACAGGATTGAGCCCAACCATGGACCAGTCCGGCTGCGCGGGCTTCCTCCCACATCTGCGGGGTTTGCTGGGTTATTTGCTCGTCCCAGACAATCGGTATCGTCGATTTCGTGCAGTGTTGCACTGTCGGGTCCACGGCAATGTATTCGCACTGGGCATAGCGTTGTCGCCACGAAGGCTGAAAATTGTTGCTCATCACGACCGCAGGGCGGGTGACGGGTATAGGTATTCGGATCCCATAGGCGCAATAGTCGAACCCTAGGTGTCTTGCAGTGCTTACTATCCGGTCCAACAATTCAGCTTCAGTTTGGGCATTGTCGATCGTGTGTAACAGGTCATCCATCCACTTCACTGTCATTCTCCTTGAATTGACCTTGTTACGCTCTATCTGCGCCGACTATCACTTTCGGACGCACTCATGACACAGGGTAGTGCTGCTACTGCTTGGTAACTTGCCAGACCAGTGATCGGTATTGGGATTACTGCCGCTAGGCAAGGGTAGCCTGACTGCGGCGGGAAATCATTGAGCTGGAACAATTCATTGACAGTTGGTGACCGAGCGTTGGGAAGTTTGAGACGTTCTGTTACCTGAACCCTGTGATGGCGTCACCACCGAATTGGCCCCGCTGCCGATAACTACAACAGCGCTAAAAATCTCTGTTTTTAAAGACAAAAAAGCCAACGTTTAAAAACGTTGGCTTTTTCAGTCAGTTGAGCTGACAAGCTTGAGTCATCTATTTGTGAAAGTTCTCATTTATTCTGAGAACCTCCACCTGTGTCCGGTTTCATTAGACCACTACACAAAATAGGTGATAGGCCAGGCCTCGTGAAATGGGACGCTTGGCCATTTTTTTTGTGAAGTGAAGGGGCGCGTTTCACAAAAAAGCTGAGAAGACCCTACCCACATCTCACAAAAGCTGAATAGCCTAGTGAGGGTCAGTGTTTCCACTGCGCTACCGATGTGTGCCTTTACGGGGTAATGGATGAGGAGTAGTCGCAGCGATCCTTTAGCTCCAAGTCTCGCGACCTTGGGTTCAGAATCCGACGGGCAATGCCCGCCGTCACTACTTCAGAGGAACCAGCTTCCTCTGCTGCCAAAATTACGGGGGGCTCATACTGGTACCCAAACCCGACAAATGCGCAATTGCAGCCCTCAACCGCAAGGCTAACCTAGGCGGCACGCGTGTCAATCAACATCTGATGCATGGCTGTGGTCACTTCGTCTATGAATCAACCCTCCGAAAAACGCAAAATGCTCAGAATCGCCTACCGCCCTCTCAGAAATTTTGATCATCACTATTCCTGAGGCGGAACCCTGAGCCCATTTGAAGGATATTTAAACCAGGATAGCCAGCTTGTTTTCGACAGCGGTATACAGATCGATGTCCGTCTCCGGGGTTTTGATAGAGATGATCAGACTGTAACGAGCGGGGAGCGCGTACCGGTTGAGATTGGGTCGGGTTCTCCACCAGCCCATTCCAGGAAACACAGCCAGCAAGCCACGGCTTGCGAGATCAGCAGCAGTGCCTTTCCAAATGTCTTGGTGAATGGACCCTTTGTGCCTGTATTGCCCCCCCAGGAGCCAGTCGGGATCCTTGGGCGCCATCCCTTCATTCACTTGCTCAGCAGCCGCATTTACGCGTCCCACAAAATCATCAGGCCCTTCCAAAGGCCGCTTAACATCGAATCGTAGGCGGTGTGATGGGTAGTGATACTTGGACGCGGAGCCGCGAGCAGAGGGATTCGGCTCAACAAAATAGGAAAGGGTTACCTTCATCTCCACCTCTGCACCTTGAAGAGCTTCAAGCTCGTCCTTTGGCCAAGGGATGTTGTGGAGATTCATCTCCTTCGTATCGATCTTCCCCTTACCTTTCTTATAAGGGTAGAGCTGGTCTTCCACCACCAAGGTGAGAGTGTTGCTCGCACTCCAAAGAGCACGTTCAAGACTTGGTTCTCCCCAGCCGGCATGTCGAATGAGGTTTACGTAGTCCGATTTCACTGGGCGAGCAGGGAGATAAGCCTCGCGCATAGCTTCCGACCATTCTGCTGAGTGAACAATCAGGGCGCGGACTGTCTCTGGACGCAAGGCCGGATACTGAACCAGAATTTGGGCCGCCATACGAGAGCACAATGCCGACGCTGCGCTCGTAGCGTTAAAGGTACAGAATCGTCTTGCCTCGAACTCATTCTTTGCGGTGAGCAAATTAAGGCTCGCCATCCCCGCTGCGCCATATCGGTCCTTGGCAGCATTGCCCCCCTCAAAAACCACGTCCGGTTTCAATGGCCAGGCACTTTCCCACGTAGCAGAGGTTGTGGTGAAGGGGCTGAGCCCACCTTCTTGCGCTATTGGTTCATAGGCAGTGGGTCTCGTGTCCATTTTACGGGTACAGGCCCCCACTGTCAGAGCGTTCCAAGCCTGCCCCGGATCATGGATCAGGTTGGTGCTCAAGCTCGCGGGATAAAGCATCCAAGCGTTGATGTCGCGAATGTTCCCGGCCGATTGGATAAACAGCCTGGGGAACTCACCTTCGTTATCGGCATCCGCAGCCAGGCTATCCAGCTTTGAAGACCAGGAGGATGGGCGACCGCGGTCACGATAGTCCTCGGCGCTAACTGCTGAATTAAAGACCCTGGATCGATCCGCGTGGCTAATTTCTGGTCGCGCCACCCCTTCAGCAAAAAGCGATGCATGAAGCAGTGCGTTCCCCTCGTTCGCCCCATGGCTTGGAAGAAGCTTCACCGACTCAAGCCGATGATGAATGCTCACACGTTCAAGTGATGATAGGCAGTCGGTAAGATCGCCATAGGCTGCGAGGGCTGCCATACCGGTGCCGTGGTTCTCCTCATCGTGCTTACCCCACTGAGGGTTTACGGTGTGAGTATCCTCTTCCTCGATCAGTGGACTGAGCAAGGGGTGGGCGCGATTGACACCAGAATCCAGCAAACAAATCCTGGGAGCGTGACGATTGACTGCTGGGAAATCAGTTCTCGCAACCAATTCATCCAGCCATTCGATTTGCTCTTCATTGGCCAAGTCATCGAAACTGTCTGCGGTTTCTTTGGCTCGACGAAGCTCAGCGACGCAGTTGAGCCCCATCACCGATTGCGAGAATTGGCGCTGGGAACCTTTCATCAGCACCACAGTTCGTTCGGGAAAATCAGCTCGTGCTTCGCTGACTACGCATCCACTACCTTCGACGATCTTGGTGAAATCGTTAATAACGGCCTGGCGCGCACCTCGTACCGGAAGCCACACCTCCCACCAAAACTCTTTTGATTTGTCGTCCGGCAGCAAATCTGGATCGTCTGTCCATAACGCTTCCAACTCGGCGTTGCGAATCGATTCGATCGTGTTGACTAGGTTACGGTGGTCTCGGGGATTACCGTTCTTGTCCTTCTTCTCCTGAAGGTACTCCGTAACGATCCTCTCAAAGTGGTCGAGCTTGCCATCGGGGACGAAGACGTTGGCAATGGTCTGGTCTCCCTCTTGGCGTACGCTGAGGAGTTCGATTTTCTTGCGCTCATCACCAAGGCTTTGGAAAGCCATTTCCACATCGGGCTGACCGACGAACTGGATTTGCAAGCCCAAGCCGCTTTCAACATCTATCCCCTGTTGAAAGTTCTTAGCTGCTTCGGCCATTGGCTTCAATGCGTGCAGTTGATGCTGAAGTGACGCACCATGCTGCTGCCTTGGCAAATCTGGGATCTGCGGTTTTACGCCACCCTTAGAGGCATGTGCCGTGAAATCTCTCGGCTTAGAATTTTTTGGCAGTATTAAGTGTTCACGCTTTGCGTTTCTTTTGTCCGGCATGGCTCGCTGCTACGTTGTTTTGCCAATTTCTGGCTGAGCAGTTGGCGGTCCATCAATGCCTTGCCCAGCGTCTGTCCTTTGACGCGTTCTTCATCGTGCATAACGGCATCTTTGATAGCGTCATCCACCGCCCGCCGGATTTCGGCATAGCTCAAACCAGCAGCCTTTTCCCCAATGGCCTTGGATGAAAAGGGCTTAGGCGCGAAATGTCCAAGCCGTGAACGAATAAGACTCGATGCTTGTTCAGCAGTCGGTAAGTGATACTCGATGACGTCATCGAAACGACGAAATAAGGCGTAGTCAAGGATCTCGGGGTGATTAGTCGCAGCAATGATTAAGCTATTTGATTGGTCTTCTTCGATCATCATCAAAAAGCTATTGAGTACCCGGCGTATCTCGCCAACATCGTTTGGCATTCCACGCTGGGAACCAATTGCGTCGAACTCATCAAAAAAATAGACACCACGGACTTCAGCTATGGCATCAAAAACCTGCCTCAGCTTCGCCGCAGTTTCACCCATAAACTTGGTAATAAGCGTGTCCAAACGGACAAGAAAGAGCGGCACCCCGAGCTCACCAGCAAGAGCGGATGCAGTCATGGATTTACCCGTTCCTGGGGGGCCCACCAATAGCACCTTCCTGCGAGGAGAAAGCCCATGCTCTCGTAGACGAGAAAACATTCGTTGCTCTTTCAGCACTCGTTGCAACTGAGCTGATGCTGCTTCGTCGAGAACCATTTCAACGAAACGATCTTTTGGATAGGTAACGCTCAGCAAGCCCGCCATTTCGCCGCGAGGCTTGGCAAGGGGTGTGGGGCTATTGCGTCGACCTTCAAGACTCACGCTGCTTTTAGCAGCATCGATCATGTCGCGCAGATCGGTCGCGAGCTTGCCATGGCCCGATTTAGCTTCGCGCGCGGCAACCTGCATCGCTACGGAATAGAACTGACTATCATCCCGTTCGATGTGAGATTTCACGAGCGCTTTGAGCTGTTCGGCGCTGGCCATTTCTGTTACCTGATCTCTGCAAAAAAATGCCCAATCCGTGGCTATGGCGACGACGCGGTGCTCAGGATAGGAGGGAATCAATGACTCGCATCCTGCTCGCCAAAGCAGGATTACGTTATGCCACCATGGTAGCAGTTAGAGTCAAGGGAGACGACTCTATTCCTATGAGCGGTGTCCTGATTTGAGTTTGAGGGATCGCCCCCATTGAGACCTCGTCTGAGACTCAGGAACACCAGGATGGGCGTCAAGGAGGTGGTCATTTTGAGGTGGACTATGCTGACCAGTTGCTCTCAAATCTAATCGTGAGGTCCTCCATGGCAAACCCCAATCTGCTGGCTCGATTCAGAGATGAAGTCCTTCTGGCCGGGCCTGAAAGCTCCCTACCTAGCAACCTATCTCAGTTCTGGCTTGAGGAGCTCCAGAATCATCTGGAGAGGTATTTCGACGGTTTGAACTCGGAGTCAGATGCAGAAGAGAAGGATCTCGACATCTCCCTCCCACTCGCAGCGATCATCCACATCTTGTTCGCAAAGAATGGTGGGGAGGAGATATCCGAGAGCTCTGAAAAGCTGTACGAGTATTTCCAAGACTACCGGCTCGAACTGGCCCTTGAAGAGATCACGCGAAAGACTCATGTGGCTGCCGAGGCTGCAACCATTGAGACCATCTTCACCAACCGAGACGTCCTGGTGGAGCAAAGCCCCCTCCTTCAATAGGTACCTCCACCGATGTCATCGCCGGCGGGCACGCTCCGAGGCATTGATGGAATGCATTTTGACGGCTGCCGAGATCAGCGAATGAAAGAAATTGCTGCGCCGATGTTCGATCTAATCGCTTTGTCGCTTCCACGAGGGTTGGGGTTTGGGGACAGCCCGCCAGTAGGGGCATGGCTTAGTGAGGACGGAATTTCTTGTGCCGCTCTAACCCGAAATATCCATTCCGGCAGCTTCGGAATTGTCACCTTGCGGCGTCGTGTCGATAGCGTGTGGGTGATCCTCAGCCATAGTGAGTGCACCACTGGCGAGTCCGAAGCCCGCGCCTCAATCAGCCATTTTCTCAATACCCAAGCCCATCCGCTTCCACTCCCTTCAGGTGAACGACGACGTGCTCCTCTAAGCAGAATGGGTAAGCGCACACCAAGCGTGGTGTTCAAATCACTATTTGATCCAAGCCGCCGTATTGGGGCGTGGGCGCTGAATCAACTGTATCTCGCACTGCCATCCCCAGACAGAAATTGGGTTCCCGATTGCCAGACTGAGAATTTTCACACCCGCCTTTGGGAAGCCCACCTATTAGCGATTTTTCGTGAACAGGGACTCTTGGTCACCCAGCCTAAAGAATCACCCGATTTTCACATCCAGAATAGGCTGGGAGAGGAGGCCTGGGTTGAAGCAGTGACAGCCAACCCGGAAGAGCGGTATGAGCATTTTGGCGCCTCGCCGGTCCCCCCACCCGCTGACCGACATGAGCGCTTCTTAGGAGCGGCTGCAGAAAGGTTTGCGAGGACCATTCAAAACAAATTGGACAAGCGTTACGAATCCCTACCGCACGTGGAGGGTAAACCGCTCATTCTGGCCTTAGCCGATTTCCATGCGCCCAGTTCAATGCTGTGGAGCAGGGAGTCGCTCATCAGCTATCTCTATGGCTTTGCAGTTCACTCGTCTGCGCATCGTGGAACGCACCTGATAACTGTGGAGGAAGAGACATCTCTGCTATCAGGGCGCCCCAACGGCCTATTTACGCTAAGGGAAAATGCCCATCTTTCAGCGGTCATTTTCACCAATGCCTGCACAGTGCCAAAGCTCAGCCGAGTGCCGATCTCAGGCGGAGCTCATCTAGACGGGTACCGATACTTGCGGTTTGGTGAGTTTTTCGACCGTTCTCCAGGAGCATCACGAGGCATCCCATTTCTGTTGGATGTAGCGTCCAGCGACTACGGTCAGCTCTGGCCGCAATATGGCTACGAGCCGTGGTCTGCTGAAGTGGAGGTCTTCCATAACCCTAAGGCACTACACCCGGTGCCTAATGAGCTGATACCAGAAGTCACCCACTGGAGAGAAGTAAACGGAAGAGTCGAGTGCGAATCTTTATTTGATGTATCCATACTCCGATCCAGGACACTCGTCCTCAGTGCAAACGCTAAGGTTCCGTCACTCGATGAGTTGCTGACAGCAACCAGTCTTCCAGAGCTCTGACGGCGGCGGGGTGATCGCATCTTTGCCCCGCAGATAGATGAGGATTTTTCAGCAAGATACCCGACCAGGGAAAGACATGAGACCCCCTGCGCAATTCAGAACCGTTGAAGCGTCACCTCTCATCGGGTAAAAGCATGACCTTCTTACAACGTTAAAACAGCGTCATCCCGAGAGCATAGGAAGAGAAATGTCGACCCAAGGACTAAACCGATTCATCGGACGCAAGATTCACGCAGTGATAATGATGGCCCCACTTAAGCGGGAAATGATACGCCTCGGCATATGCACCGTCATGGCAATTGTTCTGAATGTCATCTTGTATACCGGCGTTGAAATAGACGGTACCATCAAGCCCTGGGCAGAAACGCCGATAAAGCTATTTGCATCGTCGATGCTATTTGCCTTCATGATTAAGGCATTTTTACCACTTCTCGGGTGGACCATTTTAAAGGCAGTGCTACTCAGTGCAAACAATGCCTTCAGCGGCATACTGAGTTTTATGGGGAATCAGTTCACGGGCGTCATGTACTGCACCGGAATCATCCTGGGATCTATTACGATTAAGCAGTATATGATTTCTGGGGTCTTAGATTCAGAAATGGTTTCTCTGTCTGCTATCGTATTTGTCTCAGGGCTTATGTACTTCTTTATACTGCAATGCGCCATTCAAAAAACCATGAGTCCGGCTCTGCGTACACCAGCAGCACCCCGTTCAACCACTAAGCTGTGACTATTCCGCCTCTGGCGCTCAGTAGAGGCTCGATCTGCTGAATCCTCACTCATGCATACGTAGCCATTAATGGCCAGGCTCGCCTTCGACTTTATGAAGATGGCGAGCGTGCACGTGCCTGATTGCGCATGTATTCCGAGATGAGATTTCCGAAGTTGATGTCTGCCTCTTCAACGAGAATATTGACGTGGCAGTACAGCTCTTCAGGGCCTCGTAGATAATTGAAAATCCTAGATCTAACGATGCCGCAAACCCCTTTTTTGACCGCCGTAGAGGGGAGGTTGATAACATCGCCGACGCACGGAATAAGTGCTAAGCCATGGTCGCTGTTGAAGATAATGTCAGCTGGACAGGCATCAATCCTGGCATGCGATTGCCCTTGCGAAACCTGCTGATAATCAATGCTATACCTCATGTACAGCCTACCTCATTTGTTGGGTGAGGAATCAGCGCTGCGGACCGTAAACAGAAATCTCAAGCTCGCAAGCGACGGGACTATATAGCCGATTTTCGATACTTGAGAGCTTGGCAATTATCGCTTTTCAAGCACATACCCTACACCCCGAAGCGTATGTATCAATTTGGTCTCGAAAGGGTCATCTATCTTGGCTCTGAGTCTTCGAATCGACACCTCTACAACGTTTGTATCGCAGTCAAAATTCATATCCCAAACCTGCGAGATAATTTGTGTGCGGCTCAGCACCACACCGGTATTACGCATCAGGTAATGCAGTAGCGCGAATTCTTTCGTGGTCAGGTCAATACGCTGACCGTCCCTGAACGCCCTGTGCCGGCTCTGATCAAGCTCTAGGTCTGCGACGCGAATGACCTCTACGGATGCCGGGTGATCCGACCTGCGCATCAAGGCGCGAACCCGGGCCAACAGCTCAGGGAACTCAAATGGCTTGATCAGGTAGTCATCTGCGCCGTTCTCCAGCCCCCGGACCTTATCCGCCAGCCGGCTTCTCGCCGTCAGCATCATGATGCGGGAAGGGCAATTTTTACGGCGCAACAACTCAAGAACCTGCCAACCATCCATCTCTGGCAGATTTATATCCAGGATAATCAGCTCATATTCGTGCTGCTTAGCCAAGAATAATCCATCTGACCCGGTGTGGACGCAATCTACGACATAGCCACATTCCGTCAGACCTTGACGCACATACTCCGCAGTTTTTACTTCATCCTCAATTACCAGAATTCGCATGGGATTTTGTCTCGATATCACTGAGCAATTAACCGCGCACGCGCGCCGGCATTATTGAAAGGGATGGTAAATCAAAATGAGCGTGCCGGGGCTCAAATGACGGATTTGTAATTTCTAGGTAATACAGTTGATAGTCTGGCGGTATATCTTGTCGCGGTTTGGGTTTGACAGTTGCGGGCCCTCTCTCCAGCAGGTGATTTGACCTTATGAAGTATTGGGTTATTTTATTCTTTGTGCTGGCTTCGTTCCGCTCAGATGACGGCGAGGTCGCTCACATTGAAGAGACTGGTCATTGGTGTAGTCATGAACTTCACCGGCATGCGATGCGTACAATCGAACGCCTACTTGAATTCTAGGCAAAAAAAAGGCGCCCAATGGGCGCCAAATATCCACCTTTTACCAAAGGAGCACTTAAGCCACTCAAGGTGAATGCGTAATGCTCGTTTTACTAACAGGACCAGCCAATGGATAACTGGCCCAGTTAGCGAATTACAGAATCGAAAGCGGGTACTCGATGATTACACGAGTTTCATCCAGATCCGATTCGAAAGCAGTGGCACGCGTGGTTGCCTGGCGCAACCGGAAGGACAGATCTTTTGCCGGACCGGTTTGGACAACGTATTTGACTTCGACGTCACGCTCCCAACGCTTCTGATTGTCGAGCGGGTTGCCGTTGTCGTCGGTGCGCATGTAGAACTGGTTAGCGTTCGAGTAATCCGCGCCCGAGCCTCTGGCGTAGCGGGTCATGAACGTCAGGCCTGGAATGCCGTAGCTGGTGAAGTTCAGGTCATAGCGCAGCATCCAGGAACGCTCTTTCGGCGAGTTGAAATCGCTGTACTGGATGGAGTTGTCGACGAAAATCGAGTCCGACTGACGCAGGTAGTCGAAATCGTCGTCGCCGTTGTTGCGCTGATGCGACAGGGCCAGGGTGTGGGCACCGTAACGCACACCGACCTTGGCACTCCAGATATTGTTGTCGAATTCACCCAGGCGCTTCTTACCTTCATCTACGGCTTTGTAGTAGTTGAAGCCACCGATCAGCGCCAGATCGTCGCTCAGCGGGTAAACCACGCTGGTGCCGGCGTAGTACTGATTCCAGACGTCTTTCAGCTGGCTGGCGTAGACGCTCACAGTCCAGTTGTCGTTGATCGAGTAGTCACCACCACCGTAACCGATCCATGGCGAGTTGACCGGGCCGCCGTAGAAGGTCACGAAGTTGTCGTTCAGGTCACTGGAGACTGGCTGGCTCATGGCGTGCAGTCGACCACCCTGCAGGGTGAGGCCCTGGATGCTGGTGTTCTCAACGGTCACGCCGCGGAAGCTTTCTGGCAGCAGGCGAGAGTCGCCGGATGCAACCACCGGGGTCGATGGGAAAACATCACCCACTTTCACGATGGTATCGAACAAGCGGACTTTGGCTGCGCCGCCGACCTTGGTGTATTCGTCGCGAGCTTCGCCCTTGTTATCAACGGGTAGCACGTCGAAAGAGCTACGGCCGCCGTTGCGCCCATCACCGGTGTCGAGCTTGAGGCCGATCATGGCGAAGGCATCAACGCCAAAGCCAACTGTTCCCTGGGTAAACCCAGAGTTGAATTTGCTGATGATCGCGTGCGCCCAGGCTTCGGAGTAGCCATTGGTGTTGCCCTTGCCACTGTTGTAAGTGGGGGCGGTGCTGTCGCGGTTATCACGGTTGAAGTAGAAGTTACGGTTCAACACTGTAAGGCTGCTGCCTTCAATGAAGCCTTCTGGTTTGTCTTCAGCCTGTGCCGAAATAGCATAGCTTCCAGACAGCGCAGAAACTGCCGCCAAATACAGTGGTACTTTGATTTTCATCCGATGCTCCTTTGATTCACGGCAGTTTTTATTATGTTTACCGGCGCGGGTGTCGTTAATTGTTCTGACCCGGCGGCGCGCCTAGCGTAGCGCGAGCTAATATTTGCAGGCCGAAGATAACGGGAGGGTGATAGGACAATTACAATTTCGTCATCTACCTGTTGTTCGGCGCCTTCGCACCGCGTGTTTGCCATCTCCGTTGCTTGTATCGAAATCATCGTGTCGGGCTGGGTTTCCCAGTATTTACGGGCATTACAAAGCTTTCTTACGAAATTGTAATTTTCTAGCCACCCCTCTGATAGCTACCGCTCATTAGAGTGCCATCACCTAATCAAGTGGGGCTTGGCAGCTGTTTCGGCGTTCTCGCCAAGCTTTATCGAAGTTTGTGCACGAGGACCATCAAAGTGCCCCGGTATAACCGCAATGTCTTACCCAAGACCCCCGTCTCGCCCTGGAAGATCGCTGCACTCTGTGCAGTCATCTCTGGGTTGATGGCTCCTGCAGCCCTTGCCCAAAGCATCAGCTTGCCTCAGGCGCTTTCGACGGCCATGGATGCCAACCCAGACCTGGCCGCTGCCAGGCAAGAGATTGGGATCGCTGATGGTGCTCGCAAGCAGGCCGGGCTTATCCCCAACCCCACAATCTCGTATGACGTGGAAGACACCCGTCGTAACACCAGCCAGACGACTGTCTCTCTCAGCCAGACCCTTGAGCTGGGTGGCAAGCGGGGGGCTCGTGTTGACGTCGCCACATACGGGCAGACCGCCGCACAGCTTGAGTTAGACCGTCGCGTTAACGGCCTGCGTGCAGACGTCGTCCAAGCCTTTTATGCCGCGTTGCGAGCCCAGACAGGTCTCGACCTGGCCAAGCAATCTCTCGAATTGACTGAACGCGGTCTTCGCATCGTCGATGGCCGTGTTCGCGCAGGTAAATCGTCCCCAGTGGAGGCGACCCGCGCTCAAGTGCAACTGGCCGAAGCCCAGCTGCAAGTTCGACGTGCCGAAACGGAAAAAGCGACCGCTTACCAACAGCTCGCTCAAATTACCGGGAGCTCAGTCACCGTGTTTGATCGACTCGAATCGCCAACCCTCTCCCCGGGCTTGCCACCTCGCACTGAAGATCTGCTGGCAAAGCTCGATCAGACCGCAGAAATGCGCCAGGCCGTGGTGCAGATCGACAAGAGCGATGCCTCGCTCGGTTCAGAGAAAGCTCAGCGTATCCCGAACCTTACCGTCAGCGTAGGTAGCCAGTACGACCGCTCTGTGCGCGAGCGAGTCAACACTGTGGGCCTGTCTATGCCTTTGCCGCTGTTCGATCGTAACCAGGGCAACATTCTTTCCGCTTCTCGTCGTGCAGATCAGGCCCGAGACCAGCGCAATGCTGTGGAGCTGCGCCTGCGCACCGAAACCCAAACCGCGTTGAACCAGTGGTCTACCGCCATGCAGGAGGTCGAGTCCTACGACAAGACCATTCTGCCGTCAGCCCAACAAGCCGTAGATACCGCAACCCGCGGCTTCGAGATGGGCAAATTCGGCTTCATCGAAGTGCTGGATGCCCAGCGCACCTTGATCGTCGCTCGTGGCCAATACCTCGAATCGTTGGCAGCGGCGACCAATGCGCGTGCGCAGGTGGAAAGGGTTTATGGCGAAGTCGGCTCAACTGCCGGCGCTCGCTGAACGGGCCAAACATTTTCTTCGGCACACAGCCTTGAACAAGCCGGTGCCTACGATCAGCAGGAGTAGCAATGGATAACAAACGCAAGATCGCCCTCGCGGTAGCCGCTGTGGCAGCCCTCGGATTTGGCAGCCTTGCCTGGAACAACAGTTCCGGACAGCAGGCCGCCAGTACCGCCGAGCATGGCGCTAACGATGGCCATGGCGACGAAAAGAAAGCCGCATCTGCCGCCAAAGAGGAAGGTGATGAGGGCCATGGTGAAGAAGGCCACAGCGAGGAGGGCGGTGAAGAAGAGGGCAAGCTGACGCTCAGCGCTGAACAGATCAAGGCAGCCGGTGTTGCCCTGGAAGCTGCAGCGCCTCGTGACCTCGGTACCGTCGTGAGCTTCCCGGGCGAAATCCGCTTCGATGAAGACCGTACTGCCCACGTGGTTCCTCGTGTTCCTGGCGTTGTCGAGACTGTCCAAGCCAACCTGGGTGAGACGGTCAAAAAAGGTCAGGTCCTCGCTGTAATCGCCAGCCAGCAGATCTCTGACCTGCGCAGCGAACAACAGGCCGCACAGCGTCGCGTCGAACTGGCGCGTGTGACCTTCGAGCGCGAAAAACAGCTGTGGCAGGACAAGATTTCTGCAGAGCAAGACTACCTCCAAGCACGCCAAGCGCTGCAAGAAGCGGAGATCTCCTTGGCCAACGCCAAGCAGAAGGTCGGTGCGATCGGTGCCTCGGTTAACTCCGTTGGCGGCAATCGTTACGAACTCCGAGCTCCCTTCGACGCCGTGGTAGTGGAGAAACACCTGACCGTTGGCGAAGTTGTCAGCGAGGCAACCAACGCCTTCATCCTTTCCGACCTGAACCAGGTCTGGGCAACCTTCGCTGTACCGCCTACAGATCTGGGCAAGGTCACGACTGGTCGTGCGGTGAAAGTCTCTTCGCCTGACATGAACGTCGAGGTCGAAGGGAAGGTGGGTTATGTCGGCAGCCTGCTGGGCGAGCAAAACCGTGCAGCTACTGTCCGCGTCACCTTGACCAACCCCAACGGCGCTTGGCGTCCAGGCCTGTTCGTGAACATTGCGGTCACTTCCCAGACCGATCGCGTTGCCGTAGCGGTACCTGAGCACGCAGTGCAGACCGTTGAAGACAAACCCTCGGTATTCGTACGCACCCCAGATGGCTTTGACACCCGCCCGGTAAAACTGGGTCGCCGCGACAATGGGTACGTGGAAATCATCGACGGTATTGAAGCCGGCGCCCAGGTAGCAACCAGTGGCAGCTTCACACTCAAGTCCGAGCTCGGCAAAGCTTCTGCCGAACACGGTCACTGATGCGAACTGACAGGATGATTTCTCATGTTTGAACGTATCATCAGATTCGCCATCGAGCAGCGCATCGTAGTAATGATCGCTGTTCTGATCATGGCGGGTATCGGTATCTACAGCTATCAAAAGCTGCCCATCGATGCGGTACCCGATATCACCAACGTCCAGGTGCAGATCAACACTGCAGCGCCTGGTTATTCGCCCTTGGAAACCGAACAACGGATCACGTTTCCAGTTGAAACGGCCATGGCCGGTCTCCCGGGCCTTCAGCAGACCCGTTCCCTGTCTCGCTCTGGCCTGTCTCAGGTCACCGTGATCTTCAAGGATGGCACAGACATCTTCTTTGCCCGCCAGTTGATCAACGAGCGGCTGCAGGTTGCGAAGGAACAGCTGCCCGAAGGCGTAGAGGCCGTCATGGGTCCGGTATCTACCGGCCTCGGCGAGATCTTCCTGTGGACCGTTGAAGCCGAAGATGGCGCGGTCAAAGAGGACGGTACGCCGTACACCCCGACCGATCTGCGCGTGATCCAGGACTGGATCATCAAGCCTCAGCTGCGCAACGTGCCGGGTGTAGCCGAGATCAATACCATCGGCGGCTATGCCAAGCAGTTCCTGGTTGCGCCGGATCCTAAGCGCCTGGCTACCTACAAGCTGACCCTCAATGACCTGGTCGCAGCGTTGGAAAGTAACAACGCCAACGTCGGCGCCGGCTACATCGAGCGTAATGGTGAGCAGTTGCTCATCCGTGCGCCGGGTCAGGTAAGCAGCATCGAAGACATCGCCAACATCGTGATCACCAGCGTGGACGGTGCACCGATTCGCATCAGCAGCGTTGCTGACGTCAGCATCGGCAAAGAGCTCCGTACAGGTGCTGCTACTGAGAACGGCCGCGAAGTCGTGCTCGGTACCGTGTTCATGCTGATTGGTGAAAACAGCCGTACCGTATCTCAAGCTGTCGCCGCCAAACTGGCGGACATCAACCGCACCCTGCCAAAGGGCGTAGTGGCTGTGACCGTTTACGACCGTACCAACCTGGTTGAAAAAGCCATCGCGACGGTGAAGAAAAACCTGGTGGAAGGCGCGATCCTGGTAATCGCCATTCTGTTCCTGTTCCTCGGCAACATCCGTGCTGCACTGATCACCGCGATGGTGATTCCGCTGTCCATGCTGTTCACTTTCACAGGCATGTTCAACAACAAGGTCAGTGCCAACTTAATGAGTTTGGGGGCACTCGACTTCGGCATCATCGTCGACGGTGCCGTGGTTATTGTAGAAAACGCGATCCGTCGACTGGCTCATGCGCAGCATAAGCATGGCCGCATGCTCACCAAAACCGAACGCTTCCACGAGGTCTTTGCCGCGGCGCGAGAAGCTCGCCGGCCGCTGATCTTCGGTCAGCTGATCATCATGGTGGTGTACCTGCCGATCTTCGCCCTCACCGGCGTCGAAGGCAAAATGTTCCACCCGATGGCCTTCACCGTTGTGATGGCGCTGCTGGGTGCAATGGTCCTGTCCGTTACCTTTGTTCCTGCAGCTATTGCCATGTTCGTCACTGGCAAGGTGAA
This sequence comes from Pseudomonas sp. G11, assembly GCF_029457515.1. Lineage (NCBI taxonomy): Bacteria > Pseudomonadati > Pseudomonadota > Gammaproteobacteria > Pseudomonadales > Pseudomonadaceae > Pseudomonas > Pseudomonas sp. G11. The sequence continues at coordinate 243,961 of NZ_CP120377.1, read as the reverse complement.
GGAAGAGGAAGGCGTGGTCATGCGCACAGCTCGACTGCGCTATGAACCGGTTCTGCAATGGGTGCTGGGACATCGGAACATCGCTTTCTCGGCCGCAGTAGCCTTGGTCGTGCTCAGTGGTGTGCTGGCAAGTCGTATGGGTAGCGAGTTCATCCCAAGCCTCAGTGAGGGTGACTTTGCGATGCAGGCCATGCGTGTGCCTGGAACGAGCCTCACTCAGTCTGTCGAGATGCAGCAGCGTCTGGAGAAAGCGGTGATTGCGCAGGTGCCTGAAGTTGAGCGGATGTTCGCACGCTCGGGTACCGCAGAAATTGCATCTGACCCGATGCCGCCGAACGCCTCTGACGCCTACATCATGCTCAAGCCTCAGGATCAGTGGCCTAACCCGAAGAAGCCTCGTGATGAGCTGATTGCTGAAGTGCAGAAGGCCGCAGCGGGTGTTCCAGGAAGCAACTACGAGTTGTCGCAGCCAATCCAACTGCGTTTCAACGAGCTGATTTCGGGCGTGCGTAGTGACGTCGCTGTGAAGGTCTTCGGCGATGACATGGACGTGCTCAACAACACCGCCAACAAGATCGCGGCAGCGCTCAAAGCGGTCCCGGGCTCATCGGAAGTGAAAGTTGAGCAGACATCCGGCCTGCCGGTGCTGACCATCAACATTGACCGCGAAAAAGCAGCACGCTACGGCCTGAACATCGCGGATGTTCAGAACTCGATCGCTATCGCCGTGGGTGGCCGTCAGGCCGGCACGCTGTATGAGGGCGACCGTCGGTTCGACATGGTAGTACGCCTACCAGAGACCGTTCGCACCGACGTAGCGGGTATGTCCAGCTTGCTGATCCCGGTACCTGCCAATGCGGCACAGGGTGCCAATCAGATCGGTTTCATCCCGCTGTCCCAGGTCGCCAATCTGGACCTGCAACTGGGCCCGAACCAAATCAGCCGCGAGAACGGCAAACGTCTGGTTATCGTCAGCGCCAACGTTCGAGGCCGCGATCTGGGGTCCTTCGTTGAGGAGGCGACCGCATCGCTGGACAAGAAGGTGCAAATCCCTGCGGGCTACTGGACGACTTGGGGGGGCCAGTTCGAGCAGCTGCAGTCGGCTGCCAAACGCCTGCAGATCGTTGTTCCAGTCGCCTTGCTGCTGGTCATGACCTTGTTGTTCCTGATGTTCAACAACCTGAAGGACGGCATGCTGGTCTTCACCGGTATTCCATTCGCACTCACCGGTGGTGTTGTGGCGTTGTGGCTGCGGGACATCCCACTGTCGATCTCGGCAGGTGTCGGCTTCATTGCACTGTCCGGCGTTGCAGTACTGAACGGCCTGGTGATGATTGCCTTCATCCGCGGGCTAAGGGAGGAGGGACGAACGCTCAGACAGGCAGTCGATGAAGGTGCATTGACCCGTCTGCGACCTGTTCTGATGACAGCCTTGGTAGCGTCCCTGGGCTTCATCCCGATGGCTTTGGCCACCGGCACCGGTGCCGAAGTTCAGCGGCCATTGGCGACGGTGGTGATTGGCGGGATCCTGTCCTCCACCGCACTGACCTTGCTGGTACTGCCTGCCCTGTATCACTGGGCACACCGCAAGGATGAAGACGGCGACGAGGCCGAAGTGGTTAGCTAACAGCCTCCGCTAAAGAGAAGCCCACAACACGTGTTGTGGGCTTTTTTGTTTAAAGTGAAGTAGATGCACTTACCTTTCAAAATTGTAAGTTTCTCGTCATGCCGGTGATGCCTATGCATTGCTAAGGTTACGCCCGAGAAGTTTTGAAATTGAGAGGGTTTTATGAAAAAGCTAATTATCGCTGCTGCACTTGTTGTTTTCTCGGTGGCTTCGCAGGCCAACACTTTCTCCGAGAGCAAGCAGCTGCAATACACCAAGGAACACCAGACCGCAGTGGCCAAGTACGCGGAGAAAAATGGCAAGCCAATGCCAGAGATTCAGGATTACAAATATGGCATGAAGATAGACGTTGCGAAATTCGTACGTCAGTCGCAGGACCCCCGTACCTGCCAGGTCTACCCACGGTTGATGACCTTCGAGGACTCCCAGGGCACGCTCAAGACTGTTCGTTACTCGATGTATTCGCAATGCATCAACAACAAGTAGTAAACGATTTGAACAGAACAATTAGAGAATTCATAAATGCCAGGCAGTGCCTGGCATTTTTTATTACGCCCGATACCCCATAGCTTCGAAATGTTAACGCCTGGGCTCGGGCAAACCGTGCAATAGATCTTAGCCAACCAACAGAGACGGCTCCCCAACTGCAGAGGGCAATTGGAAGCCTTGACCCCAGAAGGGACGAGTTATGAAGAGTTTGCTTGAACGCCCTGATGACCAAGCCGGGCATGAAGGTCATAGCCATGAGCATGGCGGCATTTTTGGAATGAACACAGAGCTGATTTTCGCGCTGATCTGTGGTGCTCTCCTGGGTGCCGGAGCTCTCGCAGGAAAACTTGGCCTGATTGATCGTCTGCCTCTGATTCTGTATGTGTCGGCCTACGTGTTCGGTGGATGGTTCACCACTAAGGAAGCGGTTACCAACATCCGTCAGAAACGCTTCGAGATCGACTCGCTGATGCTTCTCGCCGCAGTCGGTGCCGCGAGCATTGGCGCCTGGGCGGAGGGGGCTCTGCTGCTGTTCCTGTTCAGTCTGGGGCATTCCCTTGAAAGCTACGCGATGGGGCGGGCCAAGAAAGCGATTGAGGCACTGTCCAAGCTCGCACCGGCCACTGCGATCGTACGCAGAGCAAATGGCACGGCGGAAATGCCCGTGGAGCTGCTGGTTCCCGGTGACGTTGTCATCGTGCGTCCCAATGACCGCCTGCCGGCCGATGGTTTTGTAGTCGTAGGCTCCTCAAGTATCAACCAGGCGCCAGTGACTGGTGAGAGCGTCCCCGTGGACAAGCAACCTGTCGCTGATGCCGAACTCGCACGCAGCAAGCCAGATGCAGTGGATGCAGCCTCGAAAGTCTTCGCCGGCACCATCAATGGCGAAACGCTCATCGAGGTTGAGGTAACACGGCGCTCTACGGAAAGTACCTTGGCGCGGGTCATCAAGATGGTCAGTGAAGCCGAAGTCAGGAAGTCACCGACCCAGCGATTCACGGACCGCTTCCAACGCATATTCGTCCCGTTGGTTTTACTGCTGGTAGTCGGGCTGCTATTTGCCGGCATTTTCCTTGACGAGCCGTTCCGTGACTCGTTCTACCGGGCGATGGCCGTACTGGTTGCAGCCAGCCCCTGCGCGCTCGCGATCGCTACACCAAGCGCCATTCTCTCTGGCATCGCCAGGGCAGCCCGTGGTGGCGTGCTGATCAAGGGCGGTGCGCCACTTGAAGAGCTTGGCTCCTTGAATGCCATGGCATTCGACAAGACCGGTACCCTGACCGAAGGGCGCCCACGTATCACCGATGTAATACCGGTAGGTGGTACGCAAATTGAGGATTTACTAAACGTCGCCATCGCTGTGGAGTCGATGAGCGACCACCCGCTGGCTGCGGCAATTGTGCGTGACGGTGAAGAGATGATTGGTACAAGGCGCCGATTCCAAGCCAAGAACATGAGCAACATGATTGGCCGCGGCGTGCGTGCTGAGCTTGATGGGCAGTTCGTCTGGATTGGCAAGGTCGAGATGTTCGGTACCAACGGTATTCCCGCACTGAGCAAGGCAGCCTTGGAGGCTGCGGAGCGTCTGCGTCAGTCGGGCCGCACAACCATGGTGGTACGTCGTGCTGATAAGGATCTGGGCGCTATCGGGCTATTGGACACGCCCCGAGAGGGTGCCAAAGAGGCACTCCAGAAACTCAGAGAGATGGGCATCGACCGCATGGTCATGATTTCTGGGGACCACAACCGCGTTGCAGAGGCGGTAGCCAAACAAGTTGGCTTAGATGAGGCGTGGGGAGACCTGATGCCGGAAGACAAGGTCAAGGCCATCAAGAACCTGCGCCTTAGCGCCAGGGTGGCCATGGTGGGTGACGGCGTGAATGATGCCCCTGCCATGGCCAATTCGAGCGTTGGCATCGCAATGGGGGCTGCCGGATCTGATGTCGCCCTGGAAACGGCTGATATCGCGCTTATGGCTGACGACATCAGGCAACTCCCATTTGCGGTGGGGCTGAGCCGTCACACGCGATCGATCATCCGCCAGAACCTGTTCGTCAGTTTGGGGATTGTGGCCATTCTGGTTCCGTCCACCATCATGGGCTTGAGCATTGGTGCTGCTGTTGCGATCCATGAGGGCTCCACCTTGTTGGTTGTCTTCAACGCTTTGCGCCTGCTGGCCTACCGCAAAGACGCGTGATAACTCATTTGATTGGGTCGAAAAAAATCGGGGGCGCAAAAAGCGCCCCCGATTTTTTCGTCCGCTAGTGAGTAATTAGAAGACGTATTGCAGGCGGGTCACGATGGCATTGCCGCTGTCGTCGCCCACGGTATTCTCGTTGTTGTCGGTGCGGACGTTGATGTAGTTGGCACTGACTTTCACTGCCTCGTTGACGTACCAGTTCACACCAACAGTGTGGCTCTTGGCCTTGCGCTCATTCGACTGATCGGCTGCAGTAACCAGGTTGCCGTCTTCAACCTTGATGTCGTCAAAGCGGTAGAAGACTTCCCAGGCACCCAGCTCCTTATTCTCTGGCTTGATAGAGTCGAACTTGGCACCGTCAAGCTTGTAGATACGCGGCTCACCGGTCAGGGTGTAAGCCATCTGGGCGTAGTAACCGGAGGCCTTCATGTCGTTGTTGGCCTGGTCAGCTTTCAGCTTACGGCGAAGGTATTCCGCTTGCACCGAGAACGGGCCGGTGGCCCAGGCTCCTTCGAGACCCCAGACCGAATCGTCCTTCCACAGGCCATCTTGTGCAGCAGCACCGCCAAACAGCATGCGGTTGCCGTTGGTACCGAACAAGCCAGTCCTTCTTATCAAAGAAGCTCTTCTTGATCAATCTTCGAATTTCCAAAACCTGCGGATTACGTATCAGTTTCGATTTGATAACAAGATAGACATCTTTCTCCTCCAGGTCGTCCAAGAAACCCGGCACGGGTAGGATATTTCTCTCCAATTTTCGGCTGTAGTCGGGCAGTACTCCAATACACGCACCACCAACGACAAGGCCTCGTGATAGGTTGTAGCTCTTGACCCGAGTGGTACCGCCCTGATGCTCAGCCATTATCGATGCCCACTTTCGTGAGCCCGCCAAGATCTCTTCATCCCAAGGGACAACGAGCATGAAGTTGTGCAAGTCCAAGCTCTCTACTGGAAGGGTGACGCTCCTTGAGTAGCGGCTGGAAATGAACAGCGCGTGCCCAATCCGGCCGAGCCGTTCAAACCTATACGTAGGATGGCGATCAAACGCGCACTCATCATCTGGGCTCACGAAAGCGATACCCACATCGACCTCACACTCAGAAAGCATCTGCGCTGTGCACTCTGAATGGATTTCCAGCTGCATTTCGGCATGATCGCGCACGTAGGCGACTAGATCGCGGTTCACGATGTCGCTCAGTACTGGCTCTGTGATCGCGATGGTAAGCTTCGGGACCTCCTTTTCACCGGACTTGCCCAGGCCTTCAGGGCCGAAGAGTTGGCACAGGTACTGGCTGACCCTCTCGCCTGTCCGGGTCAGAGCAAGCTTGTTGTGCTTGTAGACAAACACGGGAGCACCAATGTGCTCTTCCAGTTTCTCCAAGCGTTTGCGAAGGCCTACCACTGGCACATTGAGCCCTCGGGCCGCCTGTTTGAAACTGGCACAACGTGCTGTTGCGAAAAACTCTACGGCCAGCTGATCATCAATTGGCAGATCATCCAATATGTCAGGACTGTAAGGAACAACGCTGCTTGTATATGTTTCATTTTGTGTAACCATTCGATCCCCCTTCATTCGGGGAATCTAGCTCAATGTCGTCTGACATTTCCTTATCTTGACAACATTGTAATGCACAGGTCATGCGTGCGTTATTGGCAGGCCTTTATTTCAAAAGCGTAATCCTCAGGCAATCCCTTTGATATTGTAGCGTGCTAGCCTAGTGCGCCAACTCATTACTTATCATATATAGATTCGGCTAATTACGCATTTACATTTAGTTCACTATTTTTTCACCTTTGCCTCCATAGGCTTTGGGCATGGAAAATCAAAACCCACCTCTTATTACCTTACTAATTCGTTATCTGGGGATCGGCTTCATAGCAACGGGAATCCATTACGTGGTGTTCCTAGTGCTGGTTACGACAGAATTCGCTACTCCGTTGCTGGCCAGTATCTCTGGCGGCATGGTTGGCGCAATCGCAAGCTTTATTGGAAATAGGGCGCTCTGTTTTGTGGCAGATGGCTCTCGTAAGTTTCAGCCTGTCAGGTTTGCACTGGTCGCGTTAGCCACAAACTTCGGCAATGGCGTGGGTATGTGGTTCCTCATCAAGTCGAATCTGTCACCGCTCATCTCCCAAATCGTAGTGACCTTAAGCCTCACTGCACTTGGATTCATTGCACATCGTTTTTGGACATTCAATCATGCAGACATTACATCGCTTTCCCGAGCGCCCTGATCCCTTGTTAACCATCGTGGTCCCTTGTTTCCAGGAAGAGGAAACCATCCCCGAGTTCCACCAGCGCATCACCCGCGTGGTGAAGCGCTTGCCCGTCTCCTGCGAAATCCTCTATGTCGACGATGGCAGTAATGACCGGACGGCCGACATTCTTCGCCACTATCAGGATGGGTCATCTGTACGTTGCCTGTCCCTGAGTCGCAACTTCGGCAAAGAGGCTGCACTGAGCGCCGGGATAGACCATGCCCGTGGCAGTGCGCTGATCTTCATTGATGTCGACCTGCAGGACCCACCAGAGCTCATCGCGGCCATGGTGGACTACTGGCAACGCGGCTACGACGTGGTGAACATGCAGCGCAACCTGAGAATCGGTGATTCGTGGTTCAAGCGCATGAGTGCCCGGGCTTACTACTGGGTCATGCAGCGCCTGGTGGAGAAGGTGGACATGCCGGCCGATGTCAGCGATTTCCGATTGATTGGGCCTGCGCCGCTGGCAGCCCTGCGGGCCCTGGATGAACGCTCCAGGATTCTCAAAGGAATGATCGGCTGGGTAGGCTTTCGTACCATCGAACTGCCCTACAATCGCACTGTTCGCCATGCCGGGAGCACCAAATGGAATGCAGCTGGCCTGTTCAATCTGGCCATCGAGAGCATCGTCAGCTTCTCTCGCAAACCACTGCGCATTTTCAGCCTCATCAGTTTCGGTCTTTTCGTCTCCAGCATCTGCTACATGCTTGCGTCGCTTGTGGCAGGCAGTTTCGACATCCATCACCTGATCGTCGGAATGGCTTCATTCATGTGCGTTGGTGTCGCCATGGTGGGGGAGTACCTGGGCGTGACACTCGCGGAAGTGAAGCGCCGGCCTCTCTATTTCCTGAAGCACAGCAACAAGGCAGATCCCGTGTCACTCCACCCTTCGATGGCTTCGATCGAGGGTAAGAAATGCTGAACCTGAAGAAGGAGAGGACGCTGTGGTGGATCCTGGGTTCGATTTTGCTATTGCGTTTGGTGGGGCTGGGCATCTACCCGCTGATGGACACATCTGAGGCCCGCTACGCTGAAATGGCTCGCAAGATGGTCGAGTTGAATGATTGGATCACGCCCATGTTCGACTACGGGGTACCGTTCTGGGGCAAGCCTCCGTTGTCCTTCTGGACCCAGGCCGCGAGCATGACGGTCTTCGGCGTTAACGAGTTCGCTGCGCGCTTCCCAGCGTGGCTACTCCACCTGGCAAGCTGTTTCATCATCATCAAACTCGGCACGCAGCAGATTTCTCGTAACGCCGGCATCTGGGCTGCCATTATTTTTTCCAGCACCACACTTGGCCTGGTCTCCAGCGGTGTTGTGCTGACTGACCCTGTTTTGTCGTTTTCGATTCTGCTGGCCAGCTACGGTTTCTGGCGTTGGATGAAGTACGCCAGCAAGGCGGATGCCTACCTGATGTTCGCAGGTCTCGGGCTGGGCTTGCTTGCCAAAGGGCCGCTGACCCTGGTGCTTATGGGGGCGCCGGCATTTGCCTGGTTCGTTATCTACAAGGAATGGGGACGGGTACTGAGGCTTCCCTGGATTAGCGGCCTTGTACTCATGTTCGGTATATCCGTGCCATGGTATGTCGCGGCCGAGATGAAAACGCCCGGCTTCATGGAGTACTTCTTCGTTGGTGAGCACTGGAGCCGCTACGTCGTCAGTAACTGGGCAGGGGACCTCTATGGTAGTGCTCATGCCAAGCCGTACGGCAGCATCTGGATCCAGCTCGGATTGTCGCTACTGCCATGGGCCTTGTTTCTACCACTGTTGATCCGCAAGCGTGGATCGATGCAGCGCTTCGAAGCCTACCTCTGGCTGTGGGCCTTGGCGACACCGGTCTTCTTCACATTTGCAGGCAACATTCTGTGGACCTACCTGCTACCCGCGCTGCCAGCGTGGGCATTGCTGCTGTCTGCACGGGTCAGCGAAGTTGGCCCGAAGACCACCTGGGCTGCCGCTGCGAGCGCATTGGTGTTGCCAATCATCGGTGCGGGCATCATCTACGCCGGGGTACTAGAGGAGCGCCCTCAAAATCAGCGAGATGTGGTTCAAGCCTGGCTCAATGTGCAGTCTGCTCATTCCGCTCCCTTGATCTATCCTGGCCGCCGCTCATACTCGTCGGAGTTTTACAGCAGCGGGAAGTCCGAGAACATCAAGGATCCTGCCAAGTGGCCGCGGGATGGCTCGTTCTACCTGTCCAGGCGCTTGAGAGATAGCAAGGATGGAATGCCTGTTGATCTGGCTTGCACAGCGATCACGGAAGCGAACGCTAGCCAGCTCCTGCTGTGCCATTGGAAACGCACCGAACAAGGTGCCGAGGGTCTGGCTGGAGAAAGCAATGTGGGAACGCTTCGCAAGAACGAAGGCTAAATTCCATGCACAAAAAAGCCAGGTTTTACCCTGGCTTTTTTGTCGATTGCTTTCGTCATTTGAAGTCCTATTTAACCGCCGATTAATTGTCGGCTTGTTCCTTACCATCCTTGCTTTCTTTCTTTTGCTCTTGAGCGACTTGTTGTTTGTTCTGGTCCGAAGAGTCATCGCTCCATAGGCGAGCCTGTTCGGTTCGGAAGTTCTCGTTGAACTGTTTCGCTCGCTCGAAGCCGCCTTCAGCGTAAGCGGTACCCATGAGACCCAGCAGCAGGCTGCCAATAGCGATAGATTTGACAAATTTCATTGTGAACCTCGGTTCATACTAGGCCTGCCTGATTAGCGGCCTTTGTTGGTTTGTAGTTTAGGAACGCGAAGCTAACGACAAGGTGAGTCAATAATTACAATTCCGTAATTTTGGCTGCAGATAGGATGCGTTAAATCTTCAAATCTGGAAGGATCATGTCTATCTCGGCACTGTCGAGGGCGACTTCGAATTTTCTCTTAAATTACAATTTTGATATCTAGCGCGTTAATTCAGCGCGGCGTTGTTGGCCGCCCTAGGAGATAGCCATGAATGACATAGAGCCCTGGGCAGTTGCTATCGGTGACTTTCGCCGCTGCACTGAAAAACTCACTGTCCAGCTCGATGAGCTGACCTCGCAGACGCGCACCTCCAGCGCTTGTTGGCGCTGATTTAAAACTGACCCACCCTGCCGATTGAAAATTGACCCAGGACGGATTGCTGATTTTTGCCCCAGCAATTGTGGATAAGCTTAGCAGCAGTGTTCCGATTCAAGACCATCAAGCCCCACCGCAAGCGGCAGGGCATTTATGGTGCGGATCAAAATGGCTCATCGTCCTCGACATCATCTCCGTCCTTGCGCTTTCGTTCCCGTGACTTGATCTTTGTCTGCGCGGCCAAGGTGCTGTGTTGTAGTCGGTAGGACTCGTTGCCCGTTTCGACGATGTGGCAGTGGTGTGTCAGCCGATCCAGCAACGCGGTGGTCATCTTGGCGTCGCCAAACACACTCGACCATTCCGAGAAGCTCAGGTTGGTGGTGATGACCACGCTGGTGTGTTCGTACAGTTTGGACAGCAGGTGAAATAACAGGGCACCGCCGCTTTGACTGAAGGGCAAATACCCCAGCTCATCCAGTATCACCAGGTCTGTTCGTAGCAGTCCCTGGGCGATTCGCCCTGCCTTGCCATCGTACTTCTCACGCTCCAGCAGATTCACCAGATCCACCGTGGAAAAGAAGCGCACGCGTTTGTTGTGGGCCGTGATTCCGGATACAGCCAAGGCACTGGCCAGGTGTGTTTTCCCGGTTCCAGGGCCGCCGATGAACACGACATTCTGCGCGGTTTCAGTGAACGCTAAGCTGGATAGATCGCTGACCAGCCGGGCATCAGCGCTGGAAGCGCTGAAGTCAAAGCCAGCTAAGTCACGGTGCATGGGGAGTTTTGCCATGTTCATCTGATGATTCACCGAGCGTACCGCGCGATCCGCATGTTCCTGCTGAAGCAGATGTTCCAGCAGCCATTTCGATGAAGCCGTCGACGCTGTTCCTTGAGAGACCAGTTCTTCCCAAGCACTGGCCATGCCGTGCAGGCGAAGTTCTTTGAGTTCAGTCATTAGGTCACGCATTGCGATTCTCCTCATCGGTCGCACGGAGCCGGTCGTAGCGTGCCGTATTGGCAACAGGCGCGACCTTGAGTTGCAGGCTGGTTTCTACACAGGGAGGTGGTGTGGTGGAGGTCAGGCGGGCAACGACATTGAGGATGTGATCGGCGCTCAGACTTCCCGATTCAAGTACCAGCTCCACCGCCACCAGCACTGGTTCGAGACCCGCAATTGGCACAGCAGCCAGTACCTGCATCATGATTCGATCACCGTTGGTGTGACGCCTCAGTCCTCGTTTGAGAAGCCGTAACGGTTTTGGCAAATCAGCAAATGGCGCGCCGTTGCGCAATGCACCAGGCTTGCGTTCGATGAGTGGGATGTAGTGCTGCCAGTCAAAACTGACCTGATCTCGATCAAAGAGGCGCTCGTGACTGGCGATCACCGTTTCGTCGGCAATGACCACGATCCGCGAAGGGTACAAACGGCTGCTGACCCACTGGCCGACTCTCTCACATGGCACTGAATAGCGATTTCGCGCCACGCTGATCAGACAGGTGCTGGAGACCCGCACGGTACGCTCGACGTAGCCATCAAATACCGTCGGCATTGGCATCATTTCGACCTGCTCCAGCTCCAAGACCTCGGCCACCGTCAGCCCGTTGTACTGCGGATGCACCAGTTCGCTCCAGAGCGACCGGCAACGTTGGCCGAGCCAGACATTCAGCTCCTCAAAGGTATGGAACATGCAATTTTGAGCATCGAGCCAGATTCGCCTCCGGCTGTCCTGCACGTTCTTTTCGACGATGCCTTTCTCCCAGCCAGAGGCCACGTTGCAGAAGTCCGGATCGAACAGATAGTGCGCGCACATCACGGAAAACCGGGCGTTGACCGTGCGGCCTTTACCTTTGTTGACCTTGTCGACAGCCGTTTTCATGTTGTCGTAGATGCCGCGACGTGGCACGCCACCCAACGCTCCAAACGAGCGCGTATGGGCATCAAATAGCATCTCGTGGCCTTGGCTGGGGTACGCAACCAACCAGAATGCGCGGCTGGCGCACAGCTTCATGTGGGAGACCTGGACACGTCGAAAAAGACCACCGATCAGCAGACCTTCTTCGCTCCAGTCAAATTGAAAGGCCTCACCGAGAGCAAACGTCAGCGGTACAAAAGCGCGTAAAGACTTGCCTTGCTCCCCTCGCCAAGAGCGGACAAACGCCGTGAGCTGGCTGTAGCCGCCGTCGTAACCCTCGGCCTTGATCTGCTCGAAAAGCGCTTTGGCGCTCCTGCGGTTGTGTCTTGGCCGGAACGAATCGGCCTTGAGCGCCTGCTCCAGGGTCTCGTGAAAAGGGCTGAGCTTATTGAAGGTTGCGCACCGTTGGTACGCTGGCTGAGTGGCTTCGGGCGCTCTGACCCATTTTCGGATGGTGTTTCTCGACAGCCCGGTACGCTTGGCTATCTGATGCAGCGAGAGCTTGTCGCGGAAGTACATCCGCCGGATTTTTCCCAACATTTCCATGCTGATCACCCTGTGTTCTCCTGCTCAAAAAGTGAGCAGAAGCAGTTGAACACCTGGGTCAGTTTTCAGTCGGCAGAACAGCCTCTACTGGGTCAGTTTTCGGTCAGCGGCAACAGTAATGGTGAACTTTCACCGAAGCGCGTTTGGCCAGGATGCACTCCAACGAGTCCAGGTCGACGGGAAGACTGATGACGTGGTTCGCCTCGCTAGTCCCCCAGACTTGAGCCGGCGTCCTATTAGCGAGCCCGCGATGGGGTGTCTGGTGGTAACCATCGACAATCCATTTCACTACCACCGCCTCCAGTTGCGGCAGCGTGAAACATGCATTTTTTTCCGAGTCGTAGTCGCCACGCTGTTGGATATTCGAGAACGTGGTGCCCGGGAGGTTGTGGATAAGCCCCAGGTTCTGTGTGCTGAAAAAGCGTTCGACGGCACCTTTCCTTTGGGGGGCCCTGGAAGCGGGATACATGATCTCGATACCCAACTCGTTGAACCCCATGATGAGATCACCCGCGTGAAATTCCGCCGCGTTGTCTGGGACGATGCGAGCTGGCAGCCCACGTGCCCACCATTCATTTCTCACTTTAGGAAAACGCTTCAGCAGTTCAGCCTTTGGACGGATTGAGCGTTCGATCACACGAAGCACGGTTTCCGTATTTGGCGCCGACAGGTGAAGCAGATATCCCATCACCATACGAGAGAAGCGGTCCAGGACGATCGTCAGATAGGGGCGCCCAATACACAACCCCGAGGTTTCATCCACAAGCTGTACGTCCAATAGCGTGTGATCAATCTCCCACCGTTCCAAAATCTCATGGACACGTAGGACACCCGCCGCAACGCGGTGCTTTTTGTCTGCTGCGTGTTTTCCAAGCCTCTCCTTATCCACAAGATACGGATCCAGCTTGGCGATGTACCTTCGGACAGTCATTCCGCTTGGGATCTTGAGCTGATCCGAGGGCAAACGACTTTTGTTCCTTTCTTTAATCTGGTCCTCAAATTCTGAAACGACCACGCTGACCGCAGGAAGCGTATCCTGCAGGTAGGTGCTATTAATCACCCCTTCGAGAATAACTTCGAGCTCGCCCTGTATCGCGGGAGCCCGGCCCTTTTTTGCATGCTGAGGGATCAGCTTTACTACGTTCTGACCAATGTATTTGGCTGCCCAACGTCGAATGGTGGAAACCGAGGGTGCGCACGCATCCCCAATCTTTTTGGCGATATCTCTAAGTGTCTTGATCATGTCTTCGTCACCCGGCAGCTTGTATTTACCGCGCTTAGTTAGGTCGTCCAGATACTTGCGTCGGCGCAATGCTTCATCCCCATGTTTTTTGGGGAAGCATGAGATGTCTGGAGGGATGTTCCGTACATACGGAACCTTCCCGAGATAAGGCTGATCAGCGGAGATCTCGATCTCGCGCTTCTCGTAGGCCTCATAGAACTCCTTCTCGGATAGCTTCGTGGGCTCACCAAGCTCATCGAAGAAGAGCAGCTTCCGGTCGATAAGCCTCTTCTCAAGCACCATCAGTACGCCACGAACGATGACGACCAATTTCACCCTAAGGGAAAAGGTTTGCATGACGGTGCCCCCCCTGCAGGAAGACCGGGGAGTCAGTGTCAATTGACCTATCAAGGTCAATGCCCACCACCCCAAGGCCTAACAAGCGCCAGGCTTTCCTCTCACCAACCACGCAGAGCAAATCTGCAACGGTCGTAGGCGGCCATTTGTTGAAGGCCACCATTACCTCCTCCAACGCCTGATGCGAAAGCTCTGGACCGCGCCGGTGATACATCAGCCTTCGAAGATTGGTAGCCAGGGGCTCAGCTTCAATTAACCTTTCAGTGACCACCGAAAAGTTACGAGCGGTGGCGTTGAAGTAGCGCTCAGCTGCATCCAGTCGCTGCCTGACACTGGCTATCTTCAGTCGTTCGTGAGGTTTCACTTCAAACCACCACTCGCGCCCATCCGCGAGGAAAACCTGTACGTCCGGGTAGTATTTGAAATAGCCCTGAAGCGATGGAATACGCTCCTCACTGGGCTGCGGGACGTAGCCGATGACTGCAGGAGACAGCTCAAGAAGCCGATAAAACGCGCCTTCGAGCTGGGACTCCCAGGGCACAGGCAGTTTATTTTTGAGCGATGGGAAGTAGCCGCGGTAGTGGTTAGACCGACGCGTGACCACCTTTCGTACTGTCATGAAACACCTCCGAAAATCTCGAAACGAGCGCCGTCGCTGCGCCAAAAAATCAAGGCGCAGGGCAGGCGAAGTGAGGCCTTTCGACAGGCAACACTGTGCCGTCGAGTAGCCTCGCTAAGGTCGAAAAGATGGGAGAGGATTGACAGGGGCTTCGAAAAAGCAGACATTGCGGTTTCCTACGTCGCAAGTCCGCTTCGCTAAGCGCGGTCAGAACCTCTCGGTTTTGGTCGCGTTTTTCTACATTTGGGCCTCCACTTTCTGCTGGAATGGTCTGGATTTAATGACTAATCAGAATTTCCGGAGATCGCCTTGATCTCTTTCTTTCTAAGCAAGACGCTTGTCACCGCACCAGCAGTTTCTGTTTGATCTTAGGTTATTGCTTCAACTGTCTGATTCGCGTAGACATCCAATCTGGAAGCTACAAAATGCAGTCATAGATCTTATTCCAACATCCCATTGAAATCTACATTTAATCCAACTAGCCAATTTGGTGTTTCTTACAGTTTCTTGTTATGTATTAAATTAATACAGGCAGATTTAATTAATCTACTTGTATTCCGGTGCACTATTAAAGATTTGCTCCATTCGCTACTCCCTTACAGATTCATCCACCGAGCCCTTGGGCCCGATCTTCCTTTCCACCATCCATACGCAGGCGGCCAGCCTCAGACCAGCCGTTGGGGGGGCAGGGTGCCCACAGGAATTGGAAGCAAAAAAAAGCCCGCTAATGCGGGCTTGATGGTGACCGGCGGCGACTAAGATTCGGGCCCGGCCGGTCATCTATTTGTGAAAACGTGCAGCTTTTCTGTGAACCTACAACCTGATCAGAAGTCCAGGTTGGACACCGCCAGGGCATTGCTTTCGATGAAGTCACGACGTGGCTCGACCGCATCACCCATCAGGGTGTTGAAGATCTGGTCTGCGCCAATGGCGTCTTCGATGGTCACACGCAGCATGCGGCGCTGAGCTGGGTCCATGGTGGTTTCCCACAGTTGATCCGGGTTCATCTCGCCCAGACCTTTGTATCGCTGGATGGTGTGGCGCTTGGTGCTTTCAGCCATCAGCCAGTCGAGGGCTTCCTTGAATTCCTTGACCTGCTTCTTGCGTTCGCCACGTTGAATATAAGCACCGTCGTCCAGCAGGGTGCTCAGTTGCGCGCCCAGGGTTACCACGGTCTTGTAGTCATTGCTGCCGAAGAAGTCGCGGTTGAAGGTAACGTAGTTCGACAGGCCGTGGGAGATCAGCTCGACCTCTGGCAGCCAAACGTTACGTTCACGGTCTTCACGCAGGCTGGCCTTGTACACCAGGCCAGACTTCTCGACGGTGCGCAGGCGCACCTCGTACTGAGCCAGCCAATCCTGCATGTGGGCATGATCGCCCAGCTGCTCCAGGCTCACAGCCGGCAGGTAGATGAAGTGCTCGGTCAGCTCCTGAGGGTACAGGCGCGACAAACGCTTGAGGGTCTTCATCACCATGCGGAAGTCGTTTACCAAACGCTCCAACGCCTCACCGGAAATACCCGGTGCTTCGTCGTTCAAGTGCAGGCTCGCGTCTTCCAGGGCCGACTGCGTCATGTACTCTTCCATGGCGTCGTCGTCTTTGATGTATTGCTCTTGCTTGCCTTTTTTCACTTTGTACAGTGGCGGCTGGGCGATGTAGATGTAGCCGCGCTCGATCAACTCCGGCAACTGACGGAAGAAGAAGGTCAGCAGCAGGGTACGGATGTGCGAACCGTCGACGTCAGCATCGGTCATGATGATGATGTTGTGGTAACGCAGCTTGTCGATGTTGTATTCCTCGCGACCAATACCGCAGCCCAAGGCTGTGATCAAGGTGCCGACTTCCTGGGAGGAAATCATCTTGTCGAAGCGGGCTTTCTCAACGTTGAGGATCTTACCCTTCAACGGCAGGATGGCCTGGGTGCGACGGTTACGACCCTGCTTGGCGGAACCGCCAGCAGAGTCACCTTCCACCAGGTACAGTTCGGAAAGGGCAGGGTCCTTCTCCTGGCAGTCAGCCAGTTTGCCGGGCAAGCCGGCGATATCCAACGCGCCTTTACGACGAGTCATCTCACGGGCCTTACGCGCCGCTTCACGGGCACGTGCCGCATCGATCATCTTGCCGACAACCAGCTTGGCTTCGTTCGGGTTTTCCAGCAGGAAGTCGGAGAAGTATTTGCCCATCTCCTGTTCCACTGCTGTCTTCACTTCGGAAGACACCAGCTTGTCCTTGGTCTGGGAGCTGAACTTAGGGTCCGGCACTTTTACCGAGATAATTGCGGTCAAGCCTTCACGGGCGTCATCACCGGTAGTGGCGACTTTGTGTTTCTTCGCCAGGCCTTCAGCTTCGATATAAGTATTCAGGTTGCGCGTCAGCGCAGAACGGAAACCCACCAGGTGAGTACCACCGTCGCGCTGTGGAATGTTGTTGGTAAAGCACAACAGGTTCTCGTTGAAGCTGTCGTTCCACTGCAACGCGATTTCCACGCCGATGCCGTCTTCACGCTGGATGTTGAAATGGAACACCTGGTTGACCGCAGTCTTGTTGGTGTTCAGGTATTCAACGAATGCACGCAGACCACCTTCGTACTTGAACAGCTCTTCCTTGCCGCTGCGCTCATCCTTGAGGACGATGCCGACACCGGAGTTGAGGAAGGACAGTTCACGAATACGCTTGGCCAGGATGTCCCAGCTGAAGTGGATATTCTTGAAGGTGTCAGCCGAAGGCTTGAAATGAATCTGGGTACCGGTGGACTCACTGTCGCCAACAATTTTCATTGGTTCTTGTGGCACACCGTGGACGTAGGTCTGTTCCCAAATCTTGCCGCTACGGCGAACAGTAAGGATCAGCTCTTCAGACAGAGCGTTCACTACCGACACACCCACACCGTGCAAACCACCGGAGACTTTATAAGAGTTGTCGTCGAACTTACCGCCGGCGTGGAGCACGGTCATGATGACCTCTGCCGCCGATACGCCTTCTTCTTTGTGCACATCTACCGGAATGCCACGACCGTTGTCGCGCACGGTGATGGACTCATCCGGGTGGATGATGATGCTGATGTCGTCGCAGTGACCGGCCAGAGCTTCGTCGATGGAGTTGTCGACCACCTCGAACACCATGTGGTGCAGACCGCTACCATCATCGGTGTCGCCAATGTACATACCGGGACGTTTGCGTACGGCATCCAAACCTTTCAGCACTTTAATGCTGGTCGAGTCGTACGTGTTTTCTTCGCTCATGCCTTCACTCCCGATGGTCGTGGGTCTGGGTGATACGGCCTTGTTCCACGTGGAACAAAGCGACTGGCGTTTCCGTCTGCCAGCCTTCCCTCAATAATTCGTGGTCTACACAGGTGATAAAAACCTGGCAGCGTAATTCTTCTAACAAACGGCATAACGCGAGGCGGTGTTGCTCGTCGAGTTCGGACGGCAAGTCATCCACCAGATAAATACACTGGCCACGCCTGGCCTGGCTAACGAGATGCCCCTGGGCGATCCGTAAAGCACACACCACCAACTTCTGCTGACCACGGGACAAGATGTCCGCGGCATTGTGTGCGCCTAATCTAAGGCGCAAATCAGCCCGTTGGGGTCCGGCCTGGGTATGGCCGATTTGCTGATCCCGCTGCAAGGACGTGGCGAGCACTGCACTCAGCTCGCGCTCTTTGTCCCAACCACGGTAGTAACTCAGCGTCAGCCCCTCGAGATCCAACAACTCACTCAAGGTCTGCTCAAAGACTGGTTTCAAGGCTTTGATATAGGCGCGGCGGTATTCATCAATTTCGTCGCTGGCCAGGCACAGTTCCCGGTCCCAGGCCGCTTGCGAAGCGGCGTCAAGTGTACCATGCCGCAGCCATGAGTTCCGCTGCCGCAGGGCCTTCTGCAGGCGCTGCCACGTGGCCATGAATCGCGGTTCCACGTGGAACACTCCCCAATCGAGGAACTGACGCCGGATCTTCGGTGCGCCTTCTAATAAACGGAAACTGTCTGGGTTGATCAATTGCAGCGGCAGGATTTCCGCCAGTTGCGCCGCACTGCGAGCATTTTGCCCATCAATGCGAATTTGAAACTCCCCGCCACGATCGCGGGAGATCCCCAAGCTACTGTGCCCACCTTCAGCCAATTCAACTTGGCCAAACACTGTGCACGCCAGTTGTTCGTATTGAATCACCGGCAACAGTCGAGCACTGCGGAATGAACGGGCGAGCCCCAGCAAATGGATGGCCTCCAGCACGCTGGTTTTGCCACTGCCGTTGGCGCCATGGAGGATATTGATGCGTGGGGAGGGGGAGAAGGTCACCGGGTGCAGATTGCGCACCGCGGTGACCGAGACACGACTGAGGGACATCTAGCTTCTGCTGAGCATGATTACAGGCGCATCGGCATAACAACGTAAGCCGAGTCGTCGTTATCGGATTCTTGCACCAGGGCGCTGCTGTTGGAGTCCGACAGGATCAGGCGCACCTGTTCCGTGGTCATCACGCCCAGCACATCAAGCAAGTAGCTCACGTTGAAGCCGATTTCCAGCGAACCGCCGTTGTAGTCGACGCCCACTTCTTCTTCCGCTTCTTCCTGCTCCGGGTTATTGGCCTGGATCTTCAACTGGCCGTTGGCCAATTGCAGGCGGATACCGCGGTACTTCTCGTTCGACAGAATCGCGGTACGGCTGAAGGCTTCACGCAGGGCCTGACGATCGCCGATGACCAGCTTGTCACCGCCTTTAGGCAGCACACGCTCGTAATCCGGGAACTTGCCGTCAACCAGCTTGGAGGTGAAGGTGAACTCACCCGTGGTCGCGCGGATGTGATGCTGACCCAGGACAATGCTGACGTTGCCATCCGGTTCGGTCAGCAAACGTGCCAATTCAAGGATACCTTTACGCGGCACGATCACCTGGTGACGGTCCGGCTGACCGATATCAGCACGCATCGAGCACATTGCCAGACGATGACCGTCGGTGGCCACGGCACGGATGATGCCTTCCGACACTTCCAGCAGCATGCCGTTGAGGTAGTAACGCACGTCCTGCTGGGCCATCGCGAAGCTGGTGCGCTCGATCAAACGGCGCAGCTTGCTTTGCTCCAGGCTGCAGGTCAGCGAGCCAGGGCCTTCTTCAACGGTGGGGAAATCATTGGCTGGCAAGGTAGACAGCGTAAAACGGCTGCGACCGGCCTTGACCACCAGCTTCTGCTCATCAACCTTGATGTCGATCAGCGCATCGTTGGGCAGGCTCTTACAGATGTCCATCAGCTTGCGCGCCGGCACGGTGATCTCGCCAGGTTCGGCAGGCTCTTCGAGCTGGACGCGCCCCACCAGCTCGACTTCCAGGTCGGTACCGGTCAAGGACAACTGCTGGCCTTCGACAACCAGCAATACGTTGGAGAGCACCGGCAAGGTCTGTCGGCGCTCGACGACGCCTGCGACCAGTTGCAGGGGTTTCAACAGGGCTTCGCGTTGAATGGTGAAATGCATGGTCTAGTCCCTTGCCTTAATAAGCTGCGCTGGTGTCATCACGTAGTCAGTGTACGCAGCAGGTTCTTGTAGTCCTCGCGAATATCCGCGTCGGATTCCTTAAGTTCGTTGATTTTGCGGCACGCGTGCAAGACCGTGGTGTGGTCGCGACCGCCAAACACATCACCGATTTCCGGCAGGCTGTGGTTGGTCAACTCCTTGGAGAGTGCCATAGCCACCTGACGCGGACGAGCCACCGAGCGCGAGCGGCGCTTGGACAGCAGGTCGGAAATCTTGATCTTGTAGTACTCCGCCACGGTGCGCTGGATGTTATCCACACTGACCAGCTTGTCCTGGAGTGCCAGCAGGTCTTTCAAGGATTCGCGAATCAGCTCGATGGTGATGTCGCGGCCCATGAAGTGCGAGTGTGCTATCACCCGCTTGAGTGCGCCTTCCAGCTCACGCACATTGGAGCGAATGCGTTGGGCAATGAAGAATGCGGCGTCGTGGGGCAGGTCGACCTTCGCCTGGTCAGCCTTTTTCATCAGGATCGCAACGCGGGTTTCCAGCTCCGGCGGCTCTACCGCAACGGTCAGGCCCCAACCAAAGCGCGACTTCAGGCGTTCTTCCAGGCCTTCGATTTCCTTCGGATAACGGTCGCTGGTCAGGATGACCTGCTGGCCGCCTTCGAGCAGGGCGTTGAAGGTGTGAAAGAACTCTTCCTGGGAACGTTCCTTGCGGGCGAAGAATTGAATGTCATCGATCAACAAGGCATCAACGGAACGGTAGAACCGCTTGAACTCGTTGATCGCATTGAGCTGCAGGGCCTTGACCATATCAGCCACGAAGCGCTCCGAGTGCAGGTACACGACCTTGGCATTCGGGTTCTTCTTTAATAGATGGTTACCCACAGCGTGCATCAAGTGAGTCTTACCCAAGCCAACGCCACCATAAAGGAAGAGTGGGTTGTAACCATGCTTGGGGTTATCGGCCACTTGCCAGGCGGCCGCCCGGGCCAGCTGGTTGGATTTACCTTCGACGAAGTTCTCGAAGGTAAAGGTGCGGTTCAAGTAGCTGGTGTGCTTGAGCGCGCCTTCCACCTGCACAGTGCGCTGTTCCGCGCGAACCGGGGCCTGCTGCGAGCTGGCACCTGCCATTGGGTCGAAGCTGTCGCGGGACGGCTCTTCATTTATAGGCGCGTTTTTCTGCGACGAGGATTTTGAAGGCGTCGGAGCAACCGGTGCTGGCGAGTTATTAACAGGCGCGACAGCGGACTGTGCCTGCGAGGCACTCGCTGCCAACGGCGCATTCGGCGCAGCGCGAGGCGCCGAGCTGCGTTTGCTGCCTATTAATAAGGAGAGCACGGGCGCGAGGCCATTGCCATGCTCATCGAGCAATTCGAGAACGCGGCTCAGGTACTTCTCGTTGACCCAGTCGAGAACAAAACGATTGGGTGCGTAGACACGCAACTCGTCGCCTTCGGCTTCGACCTGTAGCGGACGGATCCAGGTGTTGAATTGCTGGGCAGGCAGCTCATCGCGCAAAAGCTCCACGCACTGCTGCCAAAGTTCCACTGACACGGATATCCCCTAAGTTGAAAGCCGGTGAGGCAAAAACAGCCGCCATTGTAGCGGCCAGCCGCCCACTTATCCACATGTAGGTTGCTCACACACCAGCCAAAATCAATGCCTTAACCGTAAAGAAGGCGACAGATGGTCTGTGCATAAGCTCTGTGGATAAGCGCACCTAAGCCCGTTGTACAAGTGGGGTCGAAAGTCTGTGGGTAACCGGCCTGTGGATAACAAGCCATTCCACACACAGCTTATCCGACAGCGCAGCACAGGCAGAGCACCGTTTCTCCCCCGTGTTGTCATTCTCTGTACATCACGTGGAATATGGCCTCAAGGCAGTTATCCACAGAAGAACGCTTCCCTAGCTTTTATAAGCTTTACAGAAAAGCTTTAAATAACTTCCTTCTTTATTTTTATATCTATGGCATTGCCCATGGAAGCCTGGCGGACAGAAAAGGCCTGGATGCGTGCAAAGATCTAATTAAAGGAAAAGCTGGTTGGAAATTGACCTAGAGGCTTGCTTTCTCTAGAATCGCCGGTCTCTTAAAACGGGGGCCATTCCGGCCCGTTGTGGACGAACCAGGTAACAACGCCATGAAACGTACTTTCCAACCAAGCACCATCAAACGCGCCCGTACCCACGGCTTCCGTGCTCGCATGGCCACCAAGAACGGCCGTGCTGTCCTGTCGCGTCGCCGCGCCAAAGGTCGTGCGCGTCTGGCAGTTTGATAATCCGGTACTGGTGGTGAGTCAGGACTTCAGTCGGGAAAAGCGCCTGCTTACCCCCCGGCACTTCAAGGCAGTCTTTGACTCCCCCACCGGCAAGGTTCCGGGGAAAAATCTCCTGCTCCTTGCGCGTAACAACGATCTGGATCACCCCCGTCTCGGGTTGGTGATCGGCAAGAAGAGCGTAAAGCTCTCCGTTGAGCGCAATCGCCTCAAGCGTCTGATGCGCGAATCGTTTCGCCTCCACCAGGACACTCTGGTTGGTTGGGATATTGTTATCGTCGCGCGCAAAGGCTTGGGGGACGTAGAAAACCCCGAATTGATTCAGCATTTCGGCAAGCTCTGGAAACGTTTGGCGCGTACCCACAAGCCAGCACCAGCAGTCAGCACCGAAACTGTAGGGGTAGACAGCCTTGATGCGTAAACTGGCGCTCGTTCCGATCCAGTTTTACCGTTATGCCATTAGTCCTCTGATGGCCAACCACTGTCGTTTCTACCCCAGTTGTTCCTGCTACGCGTTAGAGGCCATAGAAAATCATGGTCTTCTGCGCGGTGGCTGGCTGGCCTTTCGTCGTTTAGGCCGCTGTCATCCGTGGAATCCCGGTGGTTATGACCCGGTTCCACCTATCCCTACCTCCCGTTCTTCTTCGATGGCCGAGTAATCATGGATATTAAACGCACGATCCTGATCGTCGCCCTGGCAATCGTGTCCTACGTCATGGTTCTTAAGTGGAACCAGGACTATGGCCAAGCTGCCCTGCCGACTCAGAATGTTGCTACCAATCAGGCTGCGCCGGCTATTCCGGACACCCCGCTGGGTAACAATGCGTCCGCGAGTGCCGATGTTCCCAGCGCGAATGGCGAGACAAGCGCCCCTGTAGAAACGCCAGTAGTCACCAATAAAGACCTCATCCACGTCAAAACGGATGTGCTCGACCTGGCTATCGATCCACAAGGTGGTGATATCGCCCAGCTGAAGCTGCCGCTTTATCCACGTCGCCAAGACCATCCGGATGTTCCGTTCCAGCTGTTCGATAACGGCGGCGAACGCGTTTATCTGGCACAAAGCGGCCTGACTGGCACCAACGGTCCGGATGCTCGTGCTACCGGTCGTCCGGTTTATTCGACCGAACAGAAGACTTATCAACTGGCTGATGGCCAAAACCAGTTGAACGTTGACCTGAAATTCAGCCTCGATGGCGTCAACTACATCAAGCGTTTCAGCTTCACCCGTGGTTTGTACGACTTGAAGGTCACTTACCTGATCGACAACGAAAGCGACAAACCGTGGAGCGGCAACCTGTTTGCCCAGCTCAAGCGTGATGGCAGTTCCGATCCGTCTTCCAGCACCGCCACCGGCACCGCGACTTACCTGGGCGCCGCCCTGTGGACAAGTAACGAGCCGTACAAAAAAGTGTCGATGAAAGATATCGACAAGGGCGCGCTGAAAGAAACCGTTCAAGGTGGCTGGGTTGCCTGGCTGCAACACTACTTCGTGACCGCATGGATTCCGAACAAGGGTGAAGCCAACCTGGTGCAAACCCGCAAGGACAGCCAGGGCAACTACATCATTGGCTTTACTGGCCCGGCGTTGACCGTCGCTCCAGGCGCCAAGGCTGAAACCAGCGCTACCTTGTATGCCGGCCCGAAAAGCCAGGCAGTACTGAAAGAGTTATCCCCAGGCCTGGAACTGACTGTGGATTACGGCATCCTGTGGTTTATTGCCCAGCCGATCTTCTGGCTGCTGCAACATATCCACAGCATCGTCGGCAACTGGGGCTTCTCGATCATCTTCCTGACGATGCTGATCAAGGGGATCTTCTTCCCACTGTCGGCCGCCAGCTACAAGTCGATGGCGCGCATGCGTGCCGTGGCCCCTAAATTGGCCGCGCTGAAAGAACAACATGGTGACGACCGGCAGAAAATGTCGCAGGCCATGATGGAGTTGTACAAGAAAGAGAAGATCAACCCGCTGGGTGGATGCTTGCCGATTCTGGTACAAATGCCGGTATTCCTTTCGCTGTACTGGGTACTCCTGGAAAGCGTGGAAATGCGCCAGGCTCCGTTCATGCTGTGGATAACTGACCTGTCGATCAAAGACCCGTTCTTTATCCTGCCGATCATCATGGGCGCGACCATGTTTATCCAGCAGCGCTTGAACCCAACGCCGCCGGATCCGATGCAGGCCAAGGTAATGAAAATGATGCCAATCATCTTCACCTTCTTCTTCCTGTGGTTCCCAGCTGGCCTGGTGCTGTACTGGGTGGTCAACAACGTGTTGTCGATCTCTCAACAGTGGTACATCACACGTAAGATCGAAGCGGCTACCAAAAAAGCCGCGGCGTAACTTACTCTGTGGATAACCACTCAAGACGCCCCCTAGTGGGGCGTTTTGCTTTCCGTCACTTTTGTTCTGGAACCTGCTGATGAGCGCTCCTCGTGAAACCATCGCTGCTGTCGCTACTGCTCAAGGTCGCGGCGGTGTCGGTATCGTTCGAATTTCCGGGCCGCTCGCCGGCATTGCCGCCAAAGCCATCAGTGGTCGTGAACTCAAGCCTCGCTACGCCCATTACGGCCCCTTCCTGGATGTGGATAACGGGGTATTGGACGAAGGCTTGGCACTTTATTTCCCAGGCCCTAATTCCTTTACCGGCGAAGATGTCCTTGAATTGCAAGGACACGGTGGCCCGATCGTCCTGGATATGTTGCTGCAACGCTGCCTGCAACTGGGTTGTCGCCTGGCGCGCCCGGGAGAATTCAGCGAGCGGGCATTCCTCAACGACAAGCTCGACCTAGCGCAGGCCGAAGCGATAGCCGACTTGATCGAGGCCAGTTCTGCACAGGCTGCGCGCAATGCATTGCGCTCGCTGCAGGGGGCGTTTTCCCTGCGTGTGCATAACTTGACCGAGCAACTGATCAGCCTGCGTATCTACGTGGAAGCGGCGATTGATTTTCCGGAAGAGGAAATCGACTTCCTTGCCGATGGCCATGTATTGGCGATGCTGGACAAGGTCCGCGACGAATTATCCACAGTACTGCGCGAAGCCGGGCAAGGCGCCTTGCTGCGTGACGGCATGACCGTGGTGATTGCCGGTCGACCCAATGCCGGTAAATCCAGCTTGCTCAATGCCCTGGCGGGGCGTGAAGCGGCGATCGTCACCGAGATTGCCGGTACCACACGGGACATCCTGCGCGAACATATCCACATCGACGGTATGCCCTTGCATGTGGTCGATACCGCCGGGCTGCGTGATACGGACGACCAGGTGGAAAAGATCGGCGTAGAACGGGCGCTCAAGGCCATCGGCGAAGCGGATCGGGTGCTGCTGGTGGTGGATGCCACCGCACCTGAAGCTGTTGATCCTTTTGCGCTGTGGCCGGAATTCCTTGAACAACGGCCAGACCCGGCCAAAGTCACCTTGATCCGCAATAAGGCTGACCTCACAGGGGAAGCCATTGCCATGGAAACCAGTGACGATGGCCACGTCACCATAAGTCTGAGTGCGAAGTCGGCCGGGGACGGCCTGGAGCTGCTGCGTGACCACCTCAAGGCCTGCATGGGTTACGAACAGACTTCAGAAAGCAGCTTCAGCGCTCGCCGCAGGCACCTGGAGGCGTTGCGTCATGCCAGCGCGGCCTTGGAACACGGTCGGGCACAGCTGACCTTGGCGGGGGCAGGGGAGCTGCTGGCTGAGGATCTACGCCAGGCCCAACAGCTGTTGGGCGAAATCACGGGGGCATTCAGCTCGGATGATTTGCTGGGACGGATTTTTTCCAGCTTCTGCATCGGTAAATAGTCTTTCGTTTTCTATAGGCAGGCCATTCGCGCCTGTCTGTTTCTTTCGCGTACCCCGATTTCCTCCTTTCTCTATGCATAACCAGGTCGTGGGTGGCCTCCGCGTGCGCGCAATTTGCTTCAGTGCTCCCATTTCTGTGGATTAAGCCCTGTGAATAACCGCCCCTGTGCTCGGTTGATAACAGGGCTCGAAACCTGGGCTAAAACCCGCCTGTGGATAACCACCTGTTTAATCCACAGGCTTAAAGCACTTATCCAAGCCCCTCATGGGCACATGACCACAGACTTTTAAAGCGCTGTACATAACGAAAATAAAGGCCTGTAGAGATCTATCCACAGAAAGGTGCCTCAGTAGAAATAAACATAAAAACAAAGATTTAATAAACTTCTCTCTTTTAATTTCTATTGTCTGTGATTCATCCACAGCTGGTTAAATTTTGTGCAAAGGGTTCTTTAGGGAGGGCTAAGTCCCTATACTTGCCGCCAAAGCTCTAAAACCAGCTCAACCAATCAATTCCTAATTACCTACATAAGCAGGCACGAGGTGCGTGGTGGATTTCCCTTCCCGTTTTGAAGTGATCGTCATCGGCGGCGGTCATGCCGGTACCGAGGCAGCACTGGCGTCAGCACGCATGGGCGTAAAAACCCTGTTGCTGACGCACAACGTGGAAACCCTCGGTGCGATGAGTTGCAACCCTGCCATCGGTGGGATCGGCAAAAGCCATCTGGTCAAGGAAATCGACGCCCTTGGCGGCGTGATGGCCATGGCTACCGACAAGGGTGGCATTCAATTTCGCGTGCTCAATAGCCGTAAAGGCCCGGCCGTGCGTGCCACACGGGCTCAAGCCGACCGCATCCTGTACAAAGCAGCGGTTCGCGAAACCCTGGAAAACCAGCCGAACCTGTGGATATTTCAACAGGCCGCCGATGACTTGATCGTCGAGCAAGACCAGGTACGCGGTGTCGTCACCCAGATGGGCCTGCGTTTCTTCGCGGAATCCGTGGTGTTGACCACCGGTACCTTCCTCGGCGGACTTATCCACATCGGCATGCAGAACTATTCCGGCGGCCGCGCCGGTGATCCGCCGTCGATTGCGTTGGCAAAGCGCCTGCGTGAATTGCCGCTGCGTGTCGGTCGCCTGAAAACCGGGACCCCGCCGCGTATCGACGGGCGGTCCGTGGATTTCTCTGTGATGACCGAGCAAGCCGGCGATACACCGATCCCGGTCATGTCGTTCATGGGCTCCAAAGAACAGCACCCGAAACAGGTGAGCTGCTGGATCACCCACACCAATGCCCGCACCCACGAAATCATTGCCGCGAACCTCGACCGTTCGCCGATGTACTCCGGGGTGATCGAAGGCATCGGTCCACGGTATTGCCCGTCGATCGAAGACAAGATCCACCGCTTTGCCGACAAGGAAAGCCACCAGGTCTTCATCGAACCCGAAGGCCTGACCACTCATGAGCTGTACCCGAACGGGATTTCCACTTCCTTGCCGTTCGATGTGCAAATCCAGATCGTGCAATCGATTCGCGGCATGGAAAACGCACACATCGTGCGCCCGGGCTACGCCATCGAGTACGACTACTTCGACCCGCGTGACCTGAAGTACAGCCTGGAAACCAAAGTGATCGGCGGTTTGTTCTTTGCCGGACAAATCAACGGCACCACTGGCTACGAAGAAGCCGGCGCCCAAGGTTTGCTGGCCGGGACCAATGCCGCGTTGCGTGCACAGGGCAAAGACAGCTGGTGCCCACGCCGCGATGAAGCGTACATCGGCGTATTGGTCGATGACCTGATTACCCTGGGCACCCAGGAACCGTACCGGATGTTCACGTCCCGGGCGGAATATCGCCTGATCCTGCGCGAAGACAACGCCGACCTGCGCCTGACCGAAAAAGGTCGCGAACTGGGCCTGGTCGATGACGCACGCTGGGCAGCCTTCTGCAAAAAACGCGAAAGCATCGCGTTGGAAGAGCAGCGCCTGAAAAGCACCTGGGTCCGCCCGGGCACCGAGCAGGGCGATGCGATTGCTGAAAAATTCGGCACGCCGCTGACCCACGAATACAACTTGCTGAACCTGCTGTCCCGTCCGGAAATCGACTACGCTGGTCTGGTCGAAGTGACCGGGCAGGGCGCAGAAGATCCGCAGGTCGCCGAGCAGGTCGAAATCAAGACCAAATACGCCGGTTACATTGACCGCCAGCAGGACGAGATCGCCCGCTTGCGCGCCAGTGAAGACACCAAGCTGCCTGTGGATATCGATTACACCGGGATTTCCGGGTTGTCGAAAGAAATCCAAAGCAAGCTGGGGATAACTCGGCCGGAGACCCTGGGCCAGGCTTCACGTATCCCCGGCGTCACCCCGGCAGCGATTTCGCTGTTGATGATTCATTTGAAAAAACGCGGCGCGGGCCGTCAGTTGGAGCAAAGCGCTTGAGTTCGTTGGTCACCTCGCAACACGCCGAAGAGTTATCCACAGGTGCACACCAGTTGGGCGTCGACCTGACCCCGGTCCAGCACGAATTGCTGTTGGGCTACCTGGCCCTGTTGATCAAATGGAACAAGGCTTACAACCTGACCGCCGTGCGTGATCCCGACGAAATGGTGTCCCGTCACTTGCTCGACAGCTTGAGCGTGATGCCATTCATCGAAAATGGTCGCTGGTTGGACGTTGGCAGTGGCGGCGGCATGCCGGGCATCCCGTTGGCCATCCTGTTTCCCGAGTCCCAAGTGACCTGCCTGGACAGCAACGGCAAGAAAACCCGCTTCCTGACCCAGGTCAAACTCGAACTCAAGCTGGATAACCTGCAAGTTATCCACAGTCGCGTTGAAGCCTTCACGCCTGAGCAGCCTTTCAACGGAATTGTTTCCCGGGCATTCAGCAGCATGGAGAACTTCTGCAACTGGACCCGCTACCTGGGCGACCGCGAAACCCGTTGGCTGGCAATGAAGGGCGTTCATCCAAGCGACGAGCTGTTAGCATTGCCGGCAGACTTCCACCTCGATAGCGAACACGCCTTGGCCGTACCCGGTTGCCAAGGCCAACGCCATCTGCTGATACTGCGCCGCACGGCATGATTGGGAACACAAGCAAGAATGGCTAAGGTATTCGCGATAGCGAACCAGAAAGGTGGCGTGGGCAAAACCACCACCTGCATCAACCTCGCAGCATCCCTGGTCGCGACAAAGCGCCGGGTGCTGTTGATCGATCTCGATCCACAGGGCAACGCCACCATGGGTAGCGGTGTGGATAAACACGGCCTGGAAAACTCGGTCTACGACTTGCTGATTGGTGAGTGCGACCTCGCCCAGGCCATGCACTACTCCGAGCATGGCGGTTATCAACTGCTGCCGGCCAACCGCGATTTGACCGCGGCGGAAGTCGTGCTGTTGGAAATGCAGATGAAAGAAAGCCGCTTGCGCAGTGCCTTGGCGCCGATCCGCGAGAATTACGACTACATCCTGATCGACTGTCCGCCGTCGCTGTCGATGCTCACGCTCAACGCTTTGGTGGCTGCCGATGGGGTAATTATCCCCATGCAGTGCGAGTACTACGCACTGGAAGGGTTGAGCGACCTTGTGGATAACATCAAGCGTATCGCCGAGTTGCTGAACCCGAACCTGCAGATCGAAGGCTTGCTGCGGACCATGTTCGACCCGCGCTTGAGCCTGATGAACGATGTTTCGGCGCAGCTCAAGGAACACTTTGGCGAGCAACTGTACGACACCGTGATCCCGCGCAATATCCGTCTGGCCGAAGCGCCAAGCTACGGCATGCCGGCTTTGGCATACGACAAAACATCGCGTGGTGCGATTGCCTACCTGGCCCTGGCCGGCGAGATGGTTCGTCGCCAACGCCGCAATTCACGCACTGCTGCAGCCCAGCCAACTTAAGGAATCCCCATGGCCGTCAAGAAACGAGGTCTCGGACGTGGACTGGATGCGCTCCTGAGTGGTCCGACTGTCACGACCCTTGAAGAACAAGCGGTGCAGGCCGACGAGCGTGAGCTGCAACACCTGCCGCTGGACCTGATCCAGCGCGGTAAATACCAGCCACGGCGGGACATGGACCCCCAAGCGCTTGAAGAGCTGGCCAATTCGATCAAGGCTCAGGGCGTGATGCAGCCGATCGTGGTACGCCCGATTGGTGGTGGCCGCTTCGAAATCATTGCCGGTGAACGCCGCTGGCGCGCCAGCCAGCAGGCCGGCAAGGAAACCATCCCGGCGATGGTGCGCGATGTCTCGGATGAAACTGCCATCGCCATGGCGTTGATCGAGAACATCCAGCGAGAAGACCTCAATCCGATCGAAGAAGCGATCGCCCTGCAGCGTTTGCAGCAGGAATTCCAGCTGACCCAGCAACAAGTGGCCGAGGCGGTGGGTAAATCCCGCGTCACGGTCTCCAACTTGTTGCGCCTGATCGCTCTGCCGGAAGTCATCAAGACGATGCTTTCCCATGGCGATCTGGAAATGGGTCATGCCCGCGCTTTGCTCGGTTTACCGGAAAATCAACAAGTTGAAGGGGCGCGACACGTTGTCGCACGAGGTCTCACCGTTCGTCAGACTGAAGCCCTGGTTCGCCAGTGGCTCAGTGGCAAACCTGCACCGGTCGAAACGGCCAAACCTGATCCGGATATCGCGCGTCTCGAGCAGCGCCTGGCCGAGCGCCTGGGCTCTGCGGTGCAAATTCGCCATGGCAAGAAAGGCAAAGGCCAATTGGTCATCGGATATAACTCGCTCGATGAGCTTCAGGGCGTCCTTGCCCACATTCGCTGAAACATTTGCTTATGTAGCGCGTGATCGGAAATCACTACCCGGCAGTTGAATAGGGGCAGAACCGCCCCTATACTCTGCGCGCATTTTGTCGGCACAAATTATGCCAAGTTATTGATTTCCGGCAGCCGACCATTGAGGAGCAAGAGTGATGGAAACCCGCACGCCAAACACGTTGCCGTTCCATCGCTTGGCCGTTTTCCCGGTTTTATTGGCTCAATTTGTCATGGTGCTGATCGCCGCATTGGCGCTTTGGTACTGGCATGGAGTCGTAGCCGGGTATTCAGGACTCTGCGGAGGCCTGATAGCCTTGCTGCCCAATATGTATTTTGCTCACAGGGCCTTTCGGTTTTCCGGCGCCCGAGCAGCCCAGGCCATCGTCCGGTCTTTTTATGCCGGCGAGGCGGGGAAACTGATTTTGACGGCAGTGCTGTTTGCACTGACCTTTGCAGGTGTGAAGCCATTGGCGCCGCTGGCTGTATTCGGCGTCTTCGTGTTGACCCAACTGGTCAGCTGGTTCGCTCCCCTGCTAATGAAAACAAGACTTTCGAAACCTTAGGGCGTTTGAGGCAACCATGGCAGAAACAACCGCTTCGGGCTATATCCAGCACCACTTGCAGAACCTGACCTTTGGTCAGCTTCCCAACGGCGGCTGGGGCTTCGCCCACACCGCAGCAGAAGCCAAGGAAATGGGCTTTTGGGCTTTCCACCTGGATACTCTGGGCTGGTCGGTCGCATTGGGTCTGATCTTCGTCCTGATTTTCCGCATGGCGGCAAAGAAGGCGACCTCCGGTCAGCCGGGTGCCTTGCAGAACTTCGTTGAAGTATTGGTCGAATTCGTCGATGGCAGCGTGAAAGACAGCTTCCATGGCCGTAGCCCAGTGATTGCACCGCTGGCACTGACCATCTTCGTCTGGGTGTTCCTGATGAACGCCGTCGACCTGGTACCGGTCGATTGGATTCCTCAACTGGCCATCCTGATTTCCGGCGATCACCACATTCCATTCCGTGCGGTTTCCACCACGGATCCTAACGCCACCCTGGGCATGGCCCTGTCGGTGTTCGCGTTGATCATTTTCTACAGCATCAAGGTCAAGGGCATCGGCGGCTTCATCGGCGAACTGACCCTGCACCCGTTCGGCAGCAAGAACATCTTCGTTCAAGCCCTGCTGATCCCGGTGAACTTCCTGCTGGAATTCGTAACCCTGGTCGCCAAGCCGATTTCCCTGGCACTGCGACTGTTCGGCAACATGTATGCCGGCGAGCTGGTATTCATTCTGATCGCTGTGATGTTCGGCAGTGGTCTGCTCTGGCTTAGCGGCTTGGGCGTTGTTCTGCAGTGGGCGTGGGCTGTGTTCCACATCCTGATCATCACCCTGCAGGCGTTTATCTTCATGATGCTGACCATCGTCTACCTGTCGATGGCGCACGAAGAGAACCATTAAGACCAGTCTCGACTAGTCTGATGTCCTTCCCGGTGAAACGGGAAGGTGGCCTGAAAGGGCTATGAAACGATTTGTTTTACCGCTTTAAAATCTAAAAAACCTAAACCATACGACGTAAAAGTCGGGAGGAAAGATGGAAACTGTAGTTGGTCTAACCGCTATCGCTGTTGCACTGTTGATCGGCCTGGGCGCCCTGGGTACTGCCATTGGTTTCGGCCTGCTGGGCGGCAAATTCCTGGAAGGCGCAGCGCGTCAGCCAGAAATGGTCCCAATGCTGCAAGTTAAAATGTTCATCGTTGCCGGCCTGCTCGACGCCGTAACCATGATCGGCGTTGGTATCGCTCTGTTCTTCACCTTCGCGAACCCCTTCGTTGGTCAACTCGCTGGCTAATCACTCGAATTTTCGAGTTGATTGGGGTGATGGACAACGAATGAGCGAGGTGTTGGCGTGAACATTAATGCAACCCTGATTGGCCAATCCGTTGCGTTCTTCATTTTTGTAGTGTTTTGCATGAAGTTCGTGTGGCCTCCGGTCATCGCGGCTTTGCACGAACGTCAGAAGAAGATCGCTGATGGTTTGGACGCTGCCAGCCGTGCAGCTCGCGACCTGGAGTTGGCCCAAGAGAAAGTGGGTCATCAACTGCGCGATGCTAAAGCACAGGCAGCTGAAATCATTGAGCAAGCCAAGAAGCGCGGCAACCAGATCGTCGAAGAGGCTGTTGAAAAAGCCCGCGTCGAAGCTGACCGTGTGAAGGCTTCGGCTCATGCCGAGATCGAACAGGAACTGAACGGCGTCAAAGACGCGCTGCGTGCCCAACTGGGTGCTCTGGCGGTCGGCGGTGCTGAGAAGATCCTCGGTGCCACAATCGATCAAAACGCGCACGCGGAGCTGGTTAACAAACTGGCTGCTGAAATTTAAGCGAGGGCGATCATGGCAGAACTGACCACGTTGGCCCGACCTTATGCTAAGGCAGCCTTCGAGCACGCCCAGGCCCACCAGCAGCTGGCCTCTTGGTCAGCCATGCTCGGCCTGGCTGCAGCAGTGTCGCAAGATGACACCATGCAGCGCGTGCTCAAGGCCCCGCGCCTGACGAGCGCAGACAAGGCCGCCACTTTTATTGAAGTGTGCGGCGACAAGTTTGATGTGAAAGTGCAGAACTTCATCCACGTCGTTGCCGAAAACGACCGTCTCCCGCTACTGCCGGAGATTGCCGCTCTGTTCGACCTGTACAAGGCCGAAGCGGAGAAATCGGTAGACGTTGAAGTGACCAGTGCTTTTGCATTGAACCAAGAACAGCAAGACAAACTCGCCAAGGTTCTCAGTGCACGACTCAATCGGGAAGTGCGCCTGCAAGCTACGGAGGACGCATCCCTGATTGGTGGTGTCGTTATCCGCGCCGGCGACCTGGTTATCGATGGCTCGATTCGCGGCAAAATCGCGAAACTTGCCGAAGCATTGAAATCTTGAGTTTGAAGGGGCAGCAGAGCAATGCAGCAACTCAATCCTTCCGAAATAAGTGAAATTATCAAGGGCCGCATCGACAAGCTCGATGTGACCTCCCAAGCCCGTAACGAAGGCACTGTCGTCAGCGTATCTGACGGTATCGTGCGGATTCACGGTCTGGCCGACGTCATGTACGGCGAGATGATCGAGTTTCCGGGCGGCGTCTACGGTATGGCCCTCAACCTGGAGCAAGACTCCGTAGGTGCCGTTGTATTGGGTGCGTACACCAGTCTGGCTGAAGGCATGAGCGCCAAGTGCACCGGCCGCATCCTGGAGGTTCCGGTTGGTAAGGAACTGCTGGGTCGCGTAGTCGACGCACTGGGTAACCCTGTTGACGGTAAAGGTCCACTGGGCAACACCGAGACCGATGCGGTCGAGAAAGTTGCTCCAGGCGTGATCTGGCGTAAGTCGGTAGACCAGCCTGTACAGACTGGCTACAAGGCTGTCGATGCCATGATCCCTGTCGGCCGTGGCCAGCGTGAGCTGATCATCGGTGACCGTCAGATCGGTAAAACCGCTCTGGCGATCGACGCGATCATCAACCAGAAGAACAGCGGCATTTTCTGCGTCTACGTAGCCATTGGTCAGAAGCAATCGACCATCGCCAACGTGGTTCGCAAGCTGGAAGAAAACGGCGCCCTGGCCAACACGATCATCGTGGCTGCCAGTGCTTCGGAATCTCCTGCGCTGCAATTCCTGGCACCGTACTCCGGTTGCACCATGGGTGAATTCTTCCGCGACCGCGGTGAAGACGCGCTGATCGTTTATGACGATCTGTCCAAGCAAGCAGTGGCTTACCGCCAGATTTCCCTGCTGCTGCGCCGTCCACCAGGCCGTGAAGCTTACCCAGGCGACGTGTTCTATCTCCACTCCCGTCTGCTGGAGCGCGCATCCCGCGTTTCGGAAGAATACGTAGAGAAGTTCACCAACGGCGCAGTGACCGGCAAAACCGGTTCCCTGACCGCATTGCCGATCATCGAAACCCAGGCTGGCGACGTTTCCGCGTTCGTTCCGACCAACGTGATTTCCATCACCGACGGTCAGATCTTCCTGGAATCGGCCATGTTCAACTCGGGCATTCGCCCTGCAGTGAACGCCGGTGTTTCGGTATCCCGTGTGGGTGGTGCCGCTCAGACCAAGATCATCAAGAAGCTCTCCGGTGGTATCCGTACCGCTCTGGCTCAGTACCGTGAACTGGCGGCATTCGCCCAGTTCGCTTCTGACCTGGACGAAGCGACCCGTAAGCAACTTGAGCATGGTCAGCGCGTTACCGAGCTGATGAAGCAGAAGCAATACGCCCCAATGTCGATCGCTGACATGGCGTTGTCGCTGTATGCCGCTGAGCGTGGGTTCCTGACCGACGTTGAAATCGCCAAGGTCGGCAGCTTTGAACAAGCGCTGATTGCTTACTTCAACCGCGATCACGCCGAATTGATGGCGAAGATCAACGTGAAGGGTGACTTCAATGACGATATCGACGCTGGCATGAAAGCCGGTATCGAGAAGTTCAAGGCCACCCAAACCTGGTAAGCCGCAGCGGGAGCCGCAAGGCTCCCGCTTGCTAACCTGATAGGTGTTACATGGCAGGCGCAAAAGAGATTCGCAGTAAGATTGCGAGCATCAAAAGCACGCAAAAAATTACCAGCGCCATGGAAAAAGTGGCGGTCAGCAAAATGCGCAAGGCACAAATGCGCATGGCTGCTAGCCGTCCTTATGCGGAGCGTATCCGCCAGGTAATTGGGCATCTGGCCAACGCCAACCCGGAATACCGCCACCCGTTCATGATCGACCGCGCAGTCAAGCGTGTGGGTTATGTGGTAGTGAGCAGTGACCGTGGTTTGTGCGGTGGTTTGAATACCAACCTGTTCAAGGCCCTGGTCAAGGACATGGCGGTAAACCGCGAAAACGGCGTCGAGATCGATCTGTGTGTCGTTGGTAGCAAGGGTGCGGCCTTTTTCCGTAACTTCGGCGGTAACGTCGTTGCAGCTATCAGCCACCTGGGTGAAGAACCGTCGATCAATGATCTGATCGGCAGTGTGAAGGTGATGCTGGATGCGTACCTGGAGGGCCGGATTGACCGCCTGTCCGTGGTATCCAACAAGTTCATCAACACCATGACCCAGCAGCCAACCGTGGAGCAATTGATCCCACTGGTGGCGACCCCGGATCAGGAACTCAAGCACCACTGGGACTACCTCTACGAACCAGACGCCAAAGAGCTGCTTGACGGCTTGATGGTGCGCTACGTGGAGTCGCAGGTGTACCAGGCGGTGGTCGAGAACAACGCAGCTGAACAAGCGGCGCGGATGATCGCGATGAAAAACGCTACCGATAACGCCGGTGATCTGATCAGCGATTTGCAGCTGATCTACAACAAGGCGCGTCAGGCTGCGATCACCCAAGAGATCTCGGAAATCGTCGGCGGCGCTGCCGCGGTTTAACGGTTCAAATATTCAGAGGATCCAGCTATGAGTAGCGGACGTATCGTTCAAATCATCGGCGCCGTTATCGACGTGGAATTTCCACGCGACAGCGTACCGAGCATCTACAACGCGCTGAAAGTACAAGGCGCGGAAACTACCCTGGAAGTTCAGCAGCAGCTGGGCGACGGCGTAGTTCGTACCATTGCGATGGGTTCTACCGAAGGCTTGAAGCGCGGTCTGGACGTTGTCGACTCTGGCGCTGCCATCTCCGTACCGGTCGGTAAAGCGACCCTGGGCCGGATCATGGACGTACTGGGTAACCCGATTGACGAAGCTGGCCCGATCGACACCGAAGAGCGCTGGGGCATTCACCGTCCAGCACCTTCGTTCGCGGAACAAGCTGGCGGCAACGACCTGCTGGAAACCGGCATCAAGGTTATCGACCTGGTTTGCCCGTTCGCCAAGGGCGGTAAAGTCGGTCTGTTCGGTGGTGCCGGTGTAGGCAAGACCGTAAACATGATGGAACTGATCCGTAACATCGCCATCGAGCACAGCGGTTATTCCGTGTTCGCCGGTGTGGGTGAGCGTACTCGTGAGGGTAACGACTTCTACCACGAGATGAAGGACTCCAACGTTCTGGACAAAGTGGCACTGGTTTACGGTCAGATGAACGAGCCGCCGGGAAACCGTCTGCGCGTAGCCCTGACTGGCCTGACCATGGCCGAGAAGTTCCGTGACGAAGGTAACGACGTTCTGCTGTTCGTCGACAACATCTATCGTTACACCTTGGCCGGTACTGAAGTATCCGCACTGCTGGGCCGTATGCCTTCGGCAGTAGGCTACCAGCCGACCCTGGCTGAAGAGATGGGCGTTCTGCAAGAACGTATCACTTCGACCAAGGAAGGTTCGATCACCTCGATCCAAGCGGTATACGTACCTGCGGATGACTTGACCGACCCGTCGCCTGCGACCACCTTCGCCCACTTGGACGCCACCGTCGTACTGTCCCGTGACATCGCTTCCCTGGGTATCTACCCAGCGGTCGATCCACTCGACTCGACTTCGCGCCAACTGGACCCGAACGTGATCGGCCAGGAGCACTACGACACCGCTCGCGGCGTTCAGTACGTGCTGCAGCGTTACAAAGAACTGAAGGACATCATTGCGATCCTGGGTATGGACGAACTGTCGGAAACCGACAAGCAGTTGGTATCCCGCGCTCGTAAGATCCAGCGCTTCTTGTCGCAGCCGTTCTTCGTGGCTGAAGTCTTCACCGGTGCCTCGGGTAAATACGTTTCCCTGAAAGACACCATTGCTGGCTTCAAAGGCATCCTCAACGGTGACTACGACCACCTGCCAGAACAAGCGTTCTACATGGTCGGCGGCATCGAAGAAGCGATCGAGAAAGCCAAGAAACTGTAATCCCGGCGCCCGGCAACGGGCGCTCATCAGGTTGAGGCAATCAGATGGCTATGACAGTCCATTGCGATATCGTCAGCGCGGAAGGGGAAATCTTCTCCGGTCTGGTAGAAATGGTGATTGCACACGGCGAACTCGGTGACCTGGGTATTGCCATGGGCCACGCGCCATTGATCACCAGCTTGAAGCCAGGTCCGATTACGCTGACCAAGCAAGGCGGGGAAAAGGAGGTGTTCTACATCTCCGGTGGTTTCCTCGAGGTTCAGCCGAACATGGTCAAGGTACTTGCCGACACCGTGCAACGTGCTGGCGACCTGGACGAAGCTTCTGCTCAGGAAGCCGTCAAGGCTGCCGAGAAGGCCCTGCACGAGAAAGGTGCGGACTTCGACTACAGCGCTGCTGCTGTACGTCTGGCCGAGGCTGCAGCTCAGCTGCGCACGCTCCAGCAGATCCGCAAGAAGTAAGCGGCCACGCCGTCATGCTTCATGCGCGATTGATTAAAAAGGGTAGCCTCGGCTACCCTTTTTCTTTTTTAGCAAAACACTTCTCTGGTCTGAAGCCGGACCGCCCAGGATTGGTAGCCATTCATGTCTCTTGAAATCGTCATTCTCGCCGCAGGCCAGGGCACCCGCATGCGTTCGGCATTGCCCAAGGTGCTGCACCCCGTCGCGGGTAACTCCATGCTCGGGCATGTTATCCACAGTGCCCGGCAGTTGGACCCACAACGTATCCACGTGGTGATCGGCCATGGTGCTGATGTGGTGCGTGAGCGCCTGGCCGCGGATGACCTGAATTTCGTTCTGCAAGACAAGCAACTGGGGACCGGTCACGCCACCGCCCAAGCCGTGCCTTTCATCACAGCCGACACCGTGCTGATCCTCTACGGCGATGTGCCGCTGATCGAAGTCGAAACCCTGCAACGCCTGCTCAAGCATGTAGTACCTGGCCAGATGGGCCTGCTCACCGTAGAGCTGGATGACCCTACCGGCTACGGGCGCATCGTGCGTAACACGGACGGTAAGGTCGCGGCCATCGTCGAGCACAAGGACGCCAGCGAAGCCCAGCGCGCCATTACCGAAGGCAACACCGGTATTCTTGCGGTCCCTGCCAATAAGCTCGCGGATTGGATGAGCCGTTTGTCCAACAACAACGCCCAGGGCGAGTACTACCTCACTGACGTGATCGAAATGGCTGTCAGCGATGGCCTGCTGGTCGCCACCGAGCAGCCCCACGACCCTATGGAAGTGCAAGGCGCCAACGACCGCAAGCAGCTTGCAGAGCTCGAACGTCACTACCAACTGCGTGAAGGCCGCCGCCTGATGGCCCAGGGCGTGACCCTGCGCGACCCGGCGCGTTTTGATGTACGTGGTGAAGTCACCGTGGGCCGCGACGTGCTGATCGATATCAACGTCATCCTCGAAGGCCGCGTGATCATCGAAGACGACGTGGTGATCGGCCCGAACTGCGTGATCAAGGACAGCACCCTGCGCAAAGGCGTGGTGATCAAGGCCAATAGTCATATCGACGGTGCCGTGATGGGCGAGAGCAGTGATGCGGGTCCGTTTGCACGGTTGCGTCCGGGCAGCGTGTTGGGAGCCAAGGCCCATGTGGGTAACTTTGTCGAATTGAAAAATGCCCATCTGGGCGAAGGCGCCAAGGCCGGCCACTTAACGTACCTGGGCGATGCGGTGATCGGTGCGCGGACCAACATCGGCGCCGGCACCATCACCTGCAACTACGACGGTGCCAACAAGTATCAGACGACTATTGGTGAGGATGTGTTTATAGGCTCCAATAATTCGTTGGTTGCACCTGTAACCATCGGAGATGGCTCGAACACCGCTGCCGGTTCCACCATCAATCAGGATGTGGATAAGTCCCAACTGGCCGTAGCCCGCGCCCGCCAACGCAACATTGACGGATGGAAGCGTCCGGTCAAAATCAAAAAGACCTGAGTTATCCACAGCCTCATCAGCAGTGCTATCCAAATGTGGGAGGGGGCTTGCCCCCGATGGCGGATTTTCAGTCGATGTTTTAGTCGACTGATCTACCGCAATCGGGGCAAGCCCCCTCCCACATTTGTCGTGTGTTGTTCGAAAAATCTGTTCCCGACGCTTGACGATATCTTGCCAATAGGTTTTGATTACCTTCGTTATCTTTCGAAACGAAACTTATCATTACCATGTCGAAACGAAATACACCCCAACGACGCCACAACATCCTGACGTTGCTCAATGAACAGGGCGAAGTCAGCGTGGACGAACTGGCCAAGCGTTTCGAAACCTCGGAAGTGACCATCCGCAAGGACCTGGCCGCCCTCGAAAGCAACGGCCTGTTGCTGCGTCGCTACGGCGGCGCAATCACCATGCCCCAGGAACTGGTCGGTGATCCGGCCCAGCCCATCTCGGCCTACAAGCGCGCTATCGCCCGTGCCGCCGTGATGCGTCTGCGCGAACACGCCCGCATCATCATCGACAGCGGCAGCACCACCGCCGCCATGATCCCCGAACTGGGCCATCAGCCCGGCCTGGTGGTGATGACCAACTCCCTGCACGTGGCCAGCGCCTTGAGCGAACTGGAACACGAGCCGGTGCTGTTGATGACCGGCGGCACCTGGGACCCCCATTCGGACTCGTTCCAGGGGCAAGTCGCCGAGCAGGTGTTGCGGTCCTACGACTTTGATCAACTGTTCATCGGTGCCGACGGCATCGATCTGCAGCGCGGTACCACCACCTTTAATGAATTGCTGGGCCTGAGCCGCGTGATGGCCGAAGTCGCCCGGGAAGTGGTGGTGATGGTCGAATCCGACAAGATCGGCCGCAAGATTCCCAACCTGGAACTGCCCTGGAGCAGCGTCCATACCCTTATTACCGATGATCGCCTGCCGCTCGAGGCCCGCGACCAGATCCAAGCCCGCGGCATTACGCTGATATGCGCGGCAATCATCTAGGAGAAACACCATGTGTGGAATTGTAGGCGCAGTCGCTGAACGCAACGTCACCGCCATCTTGCTCGAAGGCCTCAAGCGCCTGGAATACCGTGGCTATGACAGCGCCGGTGTGGCTGTCTTCACCAACGCCGGCAAGCTCGAACGCATGCGTCGCCCAGGCAAGGTCAGCGAGCTGGAGCAGGCGTTGCTCGGTGAGCCGCTGGTCGGCCGCCTGGGCATTGCCCACACCCGTTGGGCTACCCACGGTGCGCCGTGCGAACGCAACGCCCACCCGCATTTCTCCGGTGACCTGGCGGTGGTGCATAACGGCATCATCGAAAACCACGAAGTGCTGCGCGAACAACTCAAGGGCCTGGGCTATGTGTTCACCTCGGACACCGATACCGAAGTCATTGCCCACCTGCTGAACCACAAGCTCAAGGACCTTGGTGACCTGACTGTCGCCCTCAAGGCCACCGTCAAGGAGCTGCACGGCGCCTACGGCCTGGCGGTGATCAGTGCCAGCCAGCCCGACCGCCTGGTCGCCGCCCGCAGCGGCAGCCCGCTGGTGATCGGCCTGGGCCTGGGCGAGAACTTCCTCGCCTCCGACCAACTGGCCCTGCGCCAGGTCACCGACCGTTTCATGTACCTGGAAGAAGGCGATATCGCCGACATCCGCCGTGAAAGCGTGCAAATCTGGGACGTCAACGGTCAATCCGTCGAGCGCGAAGCCGTGCAATACCGCGACGGTGCCGAAGCCGCCGACAAAGGCGAGTTCCGCCACTTCATGCTCAAGGAAATCCACGAGCAGCCCGCCGTGGTGCAACGCACCCTGGAAGGTCGCCTTGGCGACAAGCAAGTGCTGGTCAACGCCTTTGGCCCGCAGGCCGCCGAGCTGTTCGCCAAAGTACGCAATGTCCAGATCGTCGCCTGCGGCACCAGCTACCACGCCGGTATGGTTGCGCGTTACTGGTTGGAAGAACTGGCCGGCATCCCTTGCCAGGTCGAAGTCGCCAGCGAGTTCCGCTACCGCAAGGTGGTGGTGCAGCCCGACAGCCTGTTCGTGACCATCTCCCAGTCCGGTGAAACCGCCGACACCCTGGCGGCCCTGCGTAACGCCAAGGAACTGGGCTTCCTCGCCAGCCTGGCGATTTGCAACGTCAGCATCAGCTCCCTGGTGCGTGAGTCCGACCTGACCCTGCTGACCCAAGCCGGTCGCGAAATCGGCGTCGCCTCCACCAAGGCGTTCACCACCCAACTGGTGGGCCTGCTGCTGCTGACCCTGTCCCTGGGTCAGGTACGTGGCACATTGGCCGCCGGTGTCGAAGCCACCCTGGTAGAAGAACTGCGCCGCCTGCCGACGCGCCTGGGCGAAGCCCTGGCCATGGACAGCACGGTAGAAAAAGTTGCCGAGCTGTTTGCCGACAAGAATCACACCCTGTTCCTGGGTCGTGGCGCCCAGTACCCGGTAGCGATGGAAGGCTCCCTGAAGCTCAAGGAAATCTCGTACATCCACGCCGAAGCCTACCCGGCCGGCGAACTCAAACACGGCCCGCTGGCCCTGGTGGACGACGACATGCCGGTGGTCACCGTGGCGCCAAACAACGAACTGCTGGAGAAGCTCAAGTCCAACCTGCAGGAAGTCCGCGCCCGTGGCGGCCAACTGATCGTCTTCGCCGACGAAAAAGCTGGCATGACCAACGGCGAAGGCACCCACGTCATCAACATGCCGCATATCCACGACACCCTGTCGCCGATCCTCTACACCATCCCGCTGCAGCTGCTGTCGTACTACGTCGCGGTGCTCAAGGGCACCGACGTTGACCAGCCGCGTAACCTGGCGAAGTCGGTGACGGTGGAGTAACCCGCTTTACCCTGGAGGCCCAACTGGTTTTGAACAATATAGATTGACACTAAACAATAAAGCTTGACACGCGTAAACATAGATTGACACAAGGCTTAAACCTCCGTATCTACGGGGGTTTTTTCTTTCCAGGCTTTTCCTTTGGTCTGGATTCATCGCTTCAGTTTTCAGCGGGTGTAGTCTAGAAATGCTCTAAATATGGTCGCTACGGTGGTCATGTTCTTCTACGACTTTTCTCGGCAGGAGTCGAAGCGGTCCGCATCAACTGAGGAGGCGTGGGTTGCGAGGTCGTAAGTTTGCATCACAGCAGGATATTGAACGGCACATTGCAAACGGATTTGGTGCAGGCGCCGGGGCAAGCTACGTCCCTTGGCTGCGGGTACAGGATGTTCCATCGATCGGTCGTTCGCACAAAATCCAGGGTGTTAAGGTCGACAGGATCCATCACTTGCTGTCAGATCTTGAGCGTTCCTACTTCCTGGTGTGTGAATTTTCTGAAGACGTAGTGGACATTCGTGAGCAATACTCATTAATCCCCACAGAACATGCGCAAGCGATAGCAACGTCAATAGATGTACGCTATCCCAGGTATCCTAGAACAACACTCTAGCGCGAGCGTGGGTCCCTTCATACGCCAACCCTCCTGCTGCTGCGCCTGCGGCAGTCCCCATGGTCCAATAGCTCATGTAGCTTTCTCAATTTCATTCGGCATCAATTTTATGCATCTTCATTTACCTTGTTGGCGGTGCTTGAACATAGTACGAAAGTATATAATAACGCTAAGTACGTACCGGAAACCCCTACCCCTATAAGGGGGGGAGGGACAATTTAAGGCCTAAACTTCGTCTCTCTTCGCTGAATATGCGCTCAAAGTGAGCATTTTGGTTTCAAACGCCCCGTCGAAATGATAGTTAAATTATGCAAAGAACTGGGGCGCATGTTATGCCCCCCCCTACAGCTGTAGGGGTGACTAAATATTTCAAGTCTGGCATAGTAAAAGTCTAATATGACTGAGGCTGTTACTGTCTGAATTTTTTAATGTATTAATCAGAACTGCTAATTCTACGCGATTGGCCGTATTGGTCTTTCTCATGATTGATGATATGTGGTCCCTTACAGTGTGATCGCTGATGCTTAATTCCCGGGCAATTTCCTTGTTCGATAACCCCTGAACTAGAAAATCCAATACCGCGGACTCTCGATTGGTAATTTTCAATACGCTTCTCCCTGCGCTAGGTCATCGGTGATATTAGATGATTTGCACAGCGCAGAAAGCAATCTTCGATAGCTGTCTAGGCGCTATGCGTCTACGAATAGCTTACGAATGAGGCAACAGGAAATTTACCCCGGTAACTAATTTTTTTCGGCGTGACGCCAATCACTGTTCAGTCGGGCCTACGGTCGTCTGAGAAGAAGCGTATTGCTCCGGCTTAAACCTGAAAAAACTACCAAGGATGAGTTGTGGCATCAGAAACTCCGTTGTTCCGGCTTGAAGCTTTGACTTCTAGGCAAAGTAACTGGCTGGGGGAAGTCGTGCTCGTCAGGCCGTTTTCATTCGCGGTGCTGACGCTAATTGCCGGGGGGTTCGCGGCCATGGTAGTGACTTTTTTTCTCTGGGGAAGTTACACAAAGCGGATTACCGTTCCAGGTCAATTGGTGCCCTTCTCAGGGCAACTGAAAATACACGCACCTCAGTACGGCTTAGTACTCGAAAGATTTGTCGATGAAGGCCAGCCGGTCAAGCTGGGAGCGCCATTGTTCCGAATTTCCAGCGAGCGCTACGCAGGAGATTCGCAACCCGTTCAAGCAGACGTAAACGATCAACTGACCATACGGCAGCGCTCCTTAGGCGACGAGTTGGCGAAGACACGGCAACTTCAAACTGAAGAGCGGCAAAGCTTACAAAGCAAGCTGGAAAGCTTAAGACGGCAGTTGCGGACCCTGGCACAGCAGACGGAGAGTCAGGAGAAGCTTGTAAAGCTGGCGACCAATGCTGCTGATCGT
Organism: Pseudomonas sp. G11; assembly: GCF_029457515.1. Classification (NCBI taxonomy): domain Bacteria; kingdom Pseudomonadati; phylum Pseudomonadota; class Gammaproteobacteria; order Pseudomonadales; family Pseudomonadaceae; genus Pseudomonas; species Pseudomonas sp. G11. The sequence continues at coordinate 199,764 of NZ_CP120377.1, read as the reverse complement.
TATCAAGGATTGATGGATAAGGGCTACATCTCAATGGATCAGCTTCAACAGCGACAGTCCGAACTGTTAGGCCAGCATCAGACCCTTCAGGGGCTTGTTCGCGAAACTACGGTGCTTAACCAGCAGTTGGTGGAAACTCAACATGAGTTTGCAGGGCTTTCAGCACTGCATCAAAACCAGCTCGCCGGCATTGAGCGCTCACTGTCTGGCATACAGCAGGAATTGATTGAAAGCGAAGCCAAGCGTGCTTTGGTCATAACGGCTCCCCAGGACGGCGTGGCCACTGCGATTCTCGTTGAGCCGGGCCAGACGGTTGATAGCTCGCGCGTCTTGATGAGTATCGTACCCGCAAACTCTCACCTGCAGGCCGAGTTGTATGCGCCGAGTAAATCCATCGGCTTCATTCATGCCGGCGACCCGGTAAAAGTGCGTTACCAGGCGTATCCGTACCAAAAGTTCGGCCAACACAGTGGCAGTGTTATCTCTATCTCCAAGGCAACATTGTCGGCTAATGAGCTGGCAACGATGACGGGCAGTGTGCCAGGGCTGGGATTGGAGGGTGAGCAGATCTACCGCATTCGCGTTGATGTCGAATCGCAATCCGTCATGGCTTACGGCAAAGCGCGGCCGCTGCAAACCGGCATGCTGGTTGAGGCAGACATTCTGCAGGAAACCCGCCATCTCTATGAGTGGGTGCTTGAACCGCTTTACAGCCTGACCGGCAAATTTTAGGAGAGACTGCATGAACTACCTCGATGCAATCTCCCTACGAGTGGGCCGACGTCTACCGCTAATCCTACAAACCGAAGCGACGGAGTGTGGCCTGGCCTGCCTGGCAATGATAACGGGGTTCCATGGCCGTCATGCATCGCTGATGGACCTGCGCCGTCAATTCAATGTCTCGCTCAAAGGAAGCACGCTCAAGCAACTGATCCAGATCGCCGATCAACTGAATCTCGGTACTAGGGCTGTCAGGTTGGAACTTGAGGATCTGAGCAAGCTCAAGTTGCCTTGTGTTTTGCATTGGAACTTTAACCACTTTGTTGTCCTCAAGGCCTTAGAGAACCATCGTCTTGTTGTGCATGACCCTGCTTGTGGCATCCGTCATCTGAGCATGACCGAGGCCAGTAAATCTTTTACGGGTGTAGCACTCGAGGTCTGGCCGGGCGGCGAATTTGAAAAACAGGAGCCCAAGCCTCAGGTCAAATTGATGAGTATGTTGGGAAGAGTGAGCGGTCTCTACCGCTCCCTTGGGCAGGTGCTGATCTTGGCACTGGCGCTGGAGGTGTTCTCGCTGGTCAGTCCATTTTTACTGCAGTGGACGCTCGACAACGTGCTGGTCACCCAAGATCGCGACTTGCTGACAACCTTAATTATTGGTTTTGGTTTACTGTTGCTGATGCAGCAAGTAGTGAGTGCAATACGGGCCTGGGTCATGATGCATATGAGCACGCTCTTGAGTGTGCAGTGGCGAGCCAATGTCTTTAGTCATTTGCTACGCCTACCGGTCCACTATTTTGAAAAGCGACATCTGGGGGATGTTGTCTCACGATTCGGTGCTGTCGACGTGATACAGGGGACACTAACTGCCGCGTTCTTTTCTGCTGTCCTGGATGGTTTGACTACCGTCGCTACCTTCATACTCATGTTTATCTACAGCCCGTTGCTGGCAGCCATTGCCGCGACGGCGATGGTCTTCTACGTGGTGGTTCGATGGGCGTGGTACTACCCCTTGCGTCGGGCCAGTGAAGAACAGATTGTTCATGCCGCGCGGCAGGAAAGTCACTTTCTGGAAACTGTTCGCGGCATGCGGCCAATCAAGCTATTCCAACGCCAGAATGAACGGCGGCTTGCCTGGCTTGGCTTGTTGGTAGAACAGATCAACGCTGGTTTGAGAACACAGAAGTTGCAGCTGATCTATACGCAACTGAACGGTTTGATATTCGGGTTGGAAAACCTACTTGCCATCTGGCTGGGTGCATCGATGGTAATGAATAACCAGTTTACTATCGGCGTTTTAATTGCGTTTATGGCGTACAAGGGTCAGTTTGTAAGTCGTGTTGCAAACCTAATTGATCATTTGTTTGAGCTATACATGTTACGCCTTCAAGGTGAGCGACTAGCTGACATTGTTATGCACCCACCGGAAGATAGCCGTGGCACACCAACGGGCACGGCTTGGCCTTCATGCTCGATGGACATTGAGCTCAAGGGCGTGAAGTATCGATATTCAGATCAAGAACCGTTTGTGCTTGATGGACTCGATCTTTATATCGCGCAAGGTGAGTCGGTTGCTATCACGGGCGTCTCTGGCAGTGGTAAGAGCACCCTTGTCAGTTTGCTTTTGGGTATATTTCAACCCACCGAAGGCCGGATCTACATGGCCGGAAGTGATCTACAGCAACTGGGGGCCGAGATGTACCGCAGCAAGATCGGGACAGTCTTGCAGGATGACTGCCTGTTCGCCGGTTCACTGTCAGACAACATCGTATTTTTTGAATCAAACCCTGACTTGAATTGGGCGATGGAGTGCGCACGCATGGCCTCCATTCATACCGACATTCTGGCTATGCCGATGGGTTACAACACGCTGGTGGGTGATATGGGGACGGTGTTGTCGGGTGGCCAGAAACAGCGAGTGCTGTTAGCTAGGGCGCTTTACAAAAAACCCGACATACTGATTCTCGACGAAGCTACCAGTCATCTGGATATGGCCTGCGAGCAACAGGTCAATGAGTCGGTACGAGCACTTGATGTGACCCGGATTATCATTGCTCATCGTGCGGAGACAATTGCGTCAGCAGATCGTGTGGTGATGCTGGAGCATGGGAGGATTGTGCCGGCTCCGTTTGCTCAGGCTCCATGCATTTATGGCATTGGCACGGTCAGCTCGTGACGAGGGCCGCGCGCGTCACAACGCTAATCGCTTGTCTTTGTGCTCATTCTCAGTGCGCGCTGGCAGCAGGTCTGGATATCTTCGCGACCGAACGCCTGGCCTCGAGCACAGCAACCCAACATATCGACAGCGTTCCCGGCGCATGTAAGGCCAGCCCGATATCCGCGCGCTTAACGCTTGAGGACATGATAGAGCGGGTGCTCTGTCACGATCCTCAAGCACGCTTGAACTGGGCAAATGCCAAGGCCTTGGCAGCTAATGTCGGATTACGACAGTCGGCGTACCTTCCGAAACTCAATGCCAGTTCGGGTATCAACACGGGGCGCAATGATACGAATTATGATCAGCGAGAGGAATACTCCATCCACGGTCATAAAAGCCAGGTCGATCATCGATTGGCGTTGAGCTGGGTGTTGTTTGATTTTGGACGGCGCGACGCAGCGTTGAGCAATGCTCGCCAGTTGTTGATTGCGACAAACGCTAATCAAGATGAGCAACTACAGCAAACCTTTCTACTGGCCGCACAGCTGTACTACGACACACTGGCCGCACAAAACAGTCAGGTTGCCGCCGCTCAAGTGGCAGTGTTGGCGGCCGAAAATCTCAAGGCTGCCAGTGCCAAATATGACGCTGGCGCAGCCGCGCTGTCGGACCGCCTTCAAGCTCAAGCGGCGTATTCACAAGCAGCGCTCAATGAAGTCCGCAGCAATGGGACCTTAGTCAATGCAAAGGGCCTTATTGCCCTGCGGATGGGGCTGGCGCCGCAAACACCGTTGGAGTTAGTAGGAAGCTTGACTCGGCGCCCCGATACTAGATTTGTCACAAGCATTGATGAGTTGCTTGAGCAAGCCAAACAGGATCACCCCTCACTCATCGCAGCCAAGGCTAGGCTGGATGCAGCGAAAGCTGCAATCGAAGAGAGTAAGGCAGAAGGCCGCCCTACGCTGTCATTTATCGCCAGCGCCTCAGATATGCAGCTAAACCAATCAATGGCGTTCAATGGCGATAGCCGGGCGCGTGAGAACAGTATCGGGCTGCAATTGAATATTCCGTTGTTTGAAGGATTCGAACGCACGTATCAGGTACGAGGAGCTCAGGCGCAACTTGAAGCGCGGGAAGCCGAGGTTACTGATGTTGAGCAGCGTATCTCAATAGACTTATGGGGTAATTATCAAGCATTAATAACTGAAACTCGGTCACTGGAAAGAACGGCCGAGTGGGTTGATCAATCTAACCAGGCTCTGGACGTGGTGCAAGGCCGTTACCGATCCGGTGTTGGCAGCATGATTGAATTACTTAACGCATTGAACGCGTACGCTACTGCAGAGCAGCAACACATCAATGCACTAAATAGCTGGCAAATGGCGCGTTTAAAGTTAGCGGCAAGTTTGGGGCGCTTAGGGTTCTGGGCCTTATAGGCAATCATTTTTGATAGTCAGCTCGCGAGCTTAAAATATATATGTAAAACAACCGAGAAGCCATGATGGATGTCGACGAAGCGCGTACGGACACGGAAAAGTTTAACGAAAATAGCTTTGCGCATAATACATACTTATTGATTTCATTATATTGGAAGTCGGGTGAGAAGAGTTTTGCATGGTGCGCACTGATTGCGCTGATGATACTCTCTCTTCTTGGGGTAGTAACTGCATTAGCGCTTAATGAGTGGTATAAGCATTTTTATAACTCCATTCAGGAGCTCAATGCGCATAGGTTTTACACGCTCGCATTAATCTTCTTTGGCATTGTATGTTTTTCCGTGGGGCGCTCAGTACTCACTACCTATTTAGTGGATATTTTAGCGCTAAAATGGCGCCGATGGTTAACTGAATATTATCTTTCAGTTTGGATAATTCGATCTCCTCGGCCTGAACAAGTCGGACGTCGCGTCGACAATCCCGATCAACGCATCGCTGAAGATATCAATAAATTTACGTTTTCTACGCTTTATTTGGCCTGCGGGCTCATTTATACATTAGCGAGCGTGGTTTCGTTCAGTGTGGTCCTAATCGCTATCTCAGGCAATGCATCGTTGTGGGGGATAACGGTTCCAGCTTATATGTTTTGGAGCGCAATTTTATATACGTTTGTGGGTATGTACGTTAGCCAAAAAATCGGGTTTAAACTTGTATCATTGAATAATAATCAGCAAAAGTCAGAGGCTGATCTCAGGTACTCATTGGTAAAGTTTCGCGATCAAAAAAAGTTGGGGCCTTCTAAAATCACGCGAAGTTGTGACAAGAGCCATATCGGCGATAAGCTTGAGTTAAGCCTGGCCAATATGCGCCGAACCATTCGAGTGAAGGTGCGGCTGTCACTGTTTACGGAAAGTTATGGCCAATTTTCCTTGATGCTTAGCAGCTTGTTGGCAGTTCCACGTTTTTTTTCTGGCTCCATTATGTTTGGTGAAGTCATGCAGATAAACTCAGCATTTGGGAATCTGTGCGAAAACTTGAGTTGGTTTATTAACGCGTATCATAATATCGCTGAATGGAAAGCGACAGCCGACCGATTGATATCGTTTGATAGTGCGCTGTCGCAGTATTCTGACGAGATAGGTATATATAAAATACTCAGTGATTTCTCAAAGTGAGGGAGTTGAGCGTGGGAGAACTAACACTGAATGACTTATCAGAAGTCTTCGTGCCATTTGAAACAGAAAAGTCTAACAAAGGAAAAATTGTATATTGTAATGCACATATCGATAGTGGTTTGGGGGAAGCGCAATTGCTATCCAGATACAACTATACTATCGTATATCAAGATATTTGTGCGAAAAGTTCCTATGATAAAAAACAATTCTTTGCTGAACGCTATGGCGGTGATGGAATCTTAACCAATGGAGGTGGCGCTAGATGTGGTTTTGACGGTTCTTTTCAACTAAAAGGTATAGGTGCCAATAAGCTAGTCAGTGTTAGCCCCCAAAATCCCCAGGGAAATACTCATGCAAATGGATTCCTGTCTCTAAATATTGCTATCCATGAGTCAATTTGGGCGGAGGTTGTTCAGCGCGCATTACCGTATGGTGCGGTAAGAACAGTTGCGATTATAGATTTAGAGGTCGAGTTTGAGGAATCGAATACGCATCATGCACGAGCACTTTTAATTAGGCTACCTGCTGTGCGGCCGGCACACTTTATAAGAGCAATATATTTTAAAGAAAAAAAACATGACGCTTTAAGTGAAGATGCCAAGCGTGTGACATTAGCAATACGTAGACTCGTTTCGTTTCTTCCACAAAACAGCACTAGTCAAGATGCAAATGCACTGCCCGAATCTTTAAGTTTGGGTATGGTTGAATTAGCAACTCGTTATGCTAAGCAATTTTCTGCGGCTAGATCTAAACGAATTTATCATGCAAATGTCAGCGCTTCGAACATAACAACTGATGGCGCCTGGATGGACTTGGCAGGCTCAGCAGTATTTTCAGAGCGACTATGGTGGAATGGATTCAATGTTGATAACTTTAAAGCGGAATATGCACCTGCAATCAATAGCATAAACGATATGTGCTTTTATTTAAATAAGTACGGCGTTGTCTCGTTAGAGGCCTCTAGGGAGATATTTGAAAAATCTCTTCACGCATTCAATATTGAGTTTGAAAAAAATTCCTCCGAATGTAATGCGGTACAGGCCGGGTTTCCTTTATTCATGGTAAGGCGCTTTGCGGACAACGCCTATTTTTTGGATTTCTCAAAAAAACTAAAGAAAATATTAACTAAAGATAAATATATAATAACTCCTGTTAGCGCTGGTTCCTGGATAGGGTACGAGCACTGGATCTCTCGACTATATTTGCAACTTTTCAAAGGAAAAAATGATAACGAAGTTATAGATTTGTCGTGGCTATCTGGCGATGACACCCTCTTAAGTCAGATGATCACCAGCTATGGAAATTTCTTCGACTTGGTCGTTTCAGAAGCGAGCGCTATAGGCGTCAGTCGTAAAAGTATCGCTACTTGCATTGCAATAAATTTAACTAGACTAAACAGATGCAATTCAGTGCTAGTTGATCTATATGATGAAATCACTGATGTTATTCGGAAGGGTCGAGGGCGGGAGCAGGATAAAGCAAGCTATGAACTATTATTTAAAAGATCAAATTTCGCCACTACTCTGGCCTTTGAATATAATGAAGGATTTATCCAGCATGTTTGGGGTGATGAGTCGATCGTCATACAGTTTGATGCATTAACTGGTCTGTTTATGGCTGAAGACAAAAAACGCAATGTAAATATCTCAGGCAAATTCTCTGAAGTGATAGATAAAATTTTAGATATAGAAACCGTGTGCTGTTTTTATCAAAAAATTATTGGGGTTTTTCATGAGTAACAAAAAGCTAAACTTTATTACTCATTGTCGAAATGATAGCTTCCTAGAAAGAGCTGGCATGATAGGAACTGCATGTTCAATAGCAATGGAGTGTCAGCTTTATTTTTCACTTAGGCTAATAGATGTTAGGGCATGGCTCATGCCCGCAATTAACCACAAACAAATACTATTCTTTTATGATGGTTGTGGCGATCCCGTTGGTTATATAACGTGGGCAAATCTAGCTCCTGACAGCGAGCAGCGCTTACTCAACGATACTAATTTCCTTTTGCATGAGTCTGAATGGGATGAGGGGGCGGCAACCTGGATTATAGATTGCTGCTTTCCGTCCAGAGGTGCAGCATACGCGTTAGACGCGCTCAAAAAATATTTTAGAGAACATGACACCACTAGAATTTCCTGGGTACGTAGAAACTCAGATTACTCTGTTCGGAAAGTCGTTAGATGTTCAATATGATCTAGATATGTCATTGGCTCATTTCGACTCTCTGTGGATTAGTATGTGGTCATCTAATGAAGCATGCGTGCTTCTCATCCATCAGATTAAAAAATAAACATATGCCTCGTTAAACGGCATCCCTAGCCCAGAAGGATCTCTATGCAAAGCCCCACACTTTCAGCTTTACGCCTGTTCGGTGTGCTGACAATCATGAACTGCGTGCTGTTTGCGGCGAAAGCCCGTGCCGATTACACCGACCTTTCTCTGACTCACGAAAGAGATATCCAATCCTACGTGGTGAATGCCGATGGCAGCTTCGTACTGGATGTCGAACGAGTTATGCGGATCAATGAGGAGCGTGCGCTCAAGCCTAATGCCCAGCGCTCGGTAAGCTACAACCGGACCCTGGAAACCCTGAATATTGTCGAGGCCTATACCTTGAAACCCGATGGCCGCAAAGTCGTCGTATCGGCCGACCAGATCAAGGAACAGCAGGAGGCGGTTTCGGCCGAAGCGCCAATGTTCCAGGACTCGCGGGTCAAGGTGGTGATATTCCCGGAACTGCAAGTGGGTGACCGGATGGTCATGCGCTATCAACGCCATCGCAACACGCCCCTGTTCCCTAGGCAATTCGAAGACCTTTCCTCACCGGATTTCTACCAGAGCGAGCAGGTGCGCCTCATCTACGATATGCCTGCCAATATGCAGTTGCACGCCGACTCTCGGGGTTTCAACGCGTCCACGCCAACCACCGCCAATGGGCGAACAGTATACCGCTGGGACTTGGAAAAAACTGAGAAAAATCGTGTGGAAGACGGCTCAGTCGCCTACACCGATTACGGGCAGTTCCTAGCGGTATCGACGTTCACCGACTACAAACAATTTGCCCAGGCATACGCCGCCAGGGCTCAGGTAGAAGTTACCCCGGCCATGACCAAGCTGGCCAAGGAACTCACCGCCAACCTCGACACCCCACGTAGCAAGGCCCTGGTGCTGAGTGATTGGGTACGTAAGAACATTCGCTATGTGGCCGTGTATATCGGTGCTGGCGGCGTGGTGCCGCATTCGGCACAGACCGTGCTGGATAACCGCTATGGCGACTGCAAGGATCATGTCGCCCTGCTGGAAGCGCTCCTCAAGGCCGTCGCCATTGAAAGCTCGCCCGCGCTGATCAATTCCGGCAATGCCTACGTACTTCCCAAAGTGCCGACCCTAGGTCTGCTCAATCATGTGATCACTTATGTACCAAGCCTCGATCTGTACCTGGACTCCACTGCCACCCCCATCGCTGCAGGCTATCTGCCCATCCCCGAACTAGGCAAACCAGTGCTGCTGACCCAGGCAGGGGAGCGGGCACACACTCCATCCAATCAACAGGGAAAGATCGCCACAACGCTGACGTTCAAGATCAACGCCAAAGGCGCTGCCGACTTTACCCATGACTCCATCGCCCAAGGCTGGAGCGCGGAAATCAACCGCTTCATATTCAAGGCCATGCAGCCGGCCGACCGTAACCAATTGGTGCAGAAAATTCTGAGTATGTACGGGCAATCGGGCAGCGGCGTGATCGAAACCGACTCACTCGAAGGCACTAGCGATACCTTCAAGTCCACCATCAATGGTCGCACTAACAATTTGGTGAATCTGCCCGGCCCGACCGGTACACCCACTCTCTCCAGCCTAGCCGGCGGCATCGCCCAGAGTGTATTTTCGTTGATCGCTGAAAAGGAACGCACCCAGACCTTCACTTGCCTCTCGGGTGAAATCTCCGAGGTGGCGCGCCTGGAGTTTCCCGGCAAGGTGAAGATCCTCGCGGTACCCAAGTCGGTATCGGTGAAACAAGCGGGCTTCGACTACCGGTCGACCTATGTGAAGAAGGGCAACACGGTGCTGATCACCCGTCATTACATGTTTACCAAGCCAGACATCCTCTGCACTCCTGAGGATTTCGTGGCCATGCAGCCGGCGATTGATGGCATGGTCAATGACCTGAAAAGTCAAGTCATTGTGCAGAGGTTGTAACGCCCCCATTCTCGCATGACAGGCTGATGCCCTAGGGAAACTCCGATCAAGTTAGCTTTTGCCGAGCAAAGACCAGCAATCAGGAGCATTACTCGGTCATGCTGGGCATGATTGAGCCGGTTCATGTGTTCGTAGGGGGGCTTTTTAGCCCACCTTGTTCATCCAAGGCGTAATTCACCCATACCCATCAGTTTCTTGCGCACCATCCACAGGTTCGACAGTGCAAACAGGGTGGTGAGATGGGCCGTGTTTTTCACCAATCCACGGAACCGGTTTTTCACGTGGCCGAACTGGCGCTTGATGACCCGAAACGGGTGTTCGACCTTGGCTCGGGCCTGGGCTTTTACCCGTTCAATTTCACGCTTGGTCTTGTAGATCAGGCTTCGCTTGCTCAGCTTCGTGTATGTGCTGCGGCGCGCAGCGATCTGCCAGATCACCTTGCGCCCGTCATGTTCTTCGCGCTTCTCAACACCTGTGTAACCCGCATCGGCGTAGACCGCGTTCTCGTCGCCGTGCAGCAGTTCAGCCACTTGCGTCACGTCTGCGACATTGGCCGCGGTGCCGTGGACGTGGTGCACCAAGCCTGATTCCACATGGCACCGATGTGGGCTTTCATGCCAAAAAAATACTGATTCCCTTTCTTGGTCTGATGCATTTCAGGATCACGCTTGCCTTCCTTGTTCGGATGATCGTGGCATCCACAATGGTGCCCTGGCGAAGCGACAGGCCCTTATCCTGCAAGTAGCGATTGATGACGTCCAGGATGCCCGATGCCAGTTGCTGCTTCTCCAGCAGATGTCGGAAATTCATGATCGTGGTGTCTTCGGGGATCGGGGCGCTGAGCGTCAGCCGGGTGAACTGACGCATTGAGGTGATTTCATAGAGCGCCTCTTCCATGGCGGGGTCGCTGAGAGAAAACCAGTTCTGCAGCAGATGAATGCGCAGCATGGTCTCCAATGGATACGGCTTGCGACCACCGCTAGCCTTTGGGTAATGAGGTTCGATCAAGGCCACCAGTCCGCTCTAGGGAACGACTTGCTCCATCTCGGCCAGGAATCGCTCGCGACGAGTCTGCTTGCGCTTGCCGGCGTACTCGAAATTGGAAAAGCTCATCTGACTCATGGGACTGGCTGTTGCTCGTGGCGAGAGGAGTGAGCTATTTCAGCACAGCAAGCGGGCGCTGTGCTGAACTTGATCGGAGAATCCCTAGCGCAAGTTCGCTCATGTGAAATCTAGGTTCCGCGAGAGTGGCGGAAAATTGACTCTTCTGTTTGTTTTGTTAAACCTGTGGATAGTGTGAAAAATATAATGCACTTCGAAACTTTCTCGAGCAAAAATAGTTAGCACTGAAACCCTATACAGCGCTATCAATGAACACTCATCCGCTGCGAACTGAACATGATTTCAGCTTTTTGTGTCCTACTACTTCTACGCGTCTGTAAGTTGCTTGATATTTTCTAGAAGTTATGTGCCGGCCATGCTGAGAAAATGGATACAAAAAGACGCCTTGTCCCAGTAGTGCAAAAAAAGAAAATTAATTTTATATTTTACATAGTTCTAAAGGCTGCGTCATCCCCTACACATATAGGGGTGAAATGGGCAACCTTTTGATTGTTTTTTTCGTGGCATTCACAGAAAATAATCAGGCAGCGGGCTTTCTCGAGCCTTCACCGGCAGACTTAGCTTTGAAATTTGAAAAGACCTTCTGCTAATTCAGGACAGATGTTTGCGGAGTTGTTTTTTTGCCGGCTTTTATGACTTTCAAAATCGAGTCCTAGCTTATCAAATGTTATTTGTGAGTGTAGTTCTATATCTACCGTTTCGGTATCATAAGGGATTAATTATGCGTAGATTAACTGACAAAGAAGTGTTGCTCGTATCCGGTGGTGATAGAGGTGATTCCGCTATGGCGGGAGCTGGAATCGGCGCGGTTGCAGGAGGGAGGGCTGGAGCTATCGTCGGTGCGGAGGTAGGAGCCTCAATCGGGGTAGTTGGCGGGCCGGCAGGAGTGTTGATTGGTGGTGCGCTCGGAGGTGCTGCAGGTTTAGCCGCGGGCTCCTTTATTGGTGCTGGTATTTACGATGCGTTTAAGGGATCCTAGTCTGTCTAGATTTCATTAAGTTTTCTGTTTAAGATTTTGATTACAGAGACTTAACTTTGCCGTAGTATCTACGGCAACTCTATTTAAGCTGAGGTTTTTGTTGGTGTCAAAGTCTAATTTTCCGATATATGCATATTGCTTGCTGGTTCTCTGTTTGCAGCTTGTAATTCCTGATAAGGATATATGCTTATCGTATAGATTTATATTCCTATATAGTTGTTTCTTGCTATTGCTCGTCACGTTGACATGCGTTGCGCTCGTCAAAAAAATGGACCTCCAACCTTCGCTATATTTAATTTTACTTTTGGTTCTAGCGATTGGTCTGCCTGTTATATATTATATTTATTCCTGAATTTAGCGTCTCGCTATGTTGGGCTTTAAAGTTTTAATTTAGCCACTGCTGACTCTGCTGCCGGCACAGTGGATGTGGGAAAGCGATTACTAGAATTACATGCTCAACGACGACGGTGCTACGTTCTGCCCAACCAAGGGTCGCTGGCATTGGGAGCTATCGTCCTCGTCAATCGATATGCGTCCACTCGCGACAGCAGTGTTGTCAACATTCTTTGAGCAGCTAACCGGCCAGAACGAACAAACATTCCTAAATCAGGGAGGCGTCGTCCTCGCTAATACGTTCTTCAGAACGGTCATGATTACCGAGCCATTAGTTTTGATGCGGAAGACATCATTGGATTCCTGATGCGTCGCGATGAGGGTTACGAAGCATTGGAGATGCTATTAAACGCAGCAGATACGGATGTCGAAGTCGCCTAGTTGTTAGCGCCGATGTCGAATTGACCCAGTTGCCGAGATGTCACTGACCTAGTCTGATTCCTTGCGAACCATCGCCTATGGAGGGTTTGTGCCGATTTGGAGGTGGATCAGTCTTGCGTCGGCACATGGGGCAATTCGGCATCGGCCTCAACACTTCGGGTATGCGTTCGGGCAGCCCGTCTTGCGCCTTTAAATCGGTTACCACTTATGTGACAGCAACTCGGAAATTTCACTCTTCCTGCTGTGTCGGCAGGCGCATGAGGGCCTTCTTCATATAGCCACAGTTTCTCGACCGTCATAGCTCCATTGTGCTTGCACTCGACGAATTTGCTGTTTTTAGAAAAAAAATGAAAAAATCAACTAGTTGGTTGTTCGACAGACTTTATTTAGTAGATCGAATGGCAACACCCCTTAAATTGGTATTGCGACAGACTTTATTTCTGATCGGTCCACCGATTAGCCCCCGCAATTGCTGGGCTCGTTCCGACAGACTTTATTCAGTAGGATCACAACCGGGTCTCCAGGCCCCCGCGAAAGGACGCGCCTTCGATGAACACACCCTCGCAAATCCACGAGCGTTTGAACAACCGCCGATTCACTGTCGCCAACAACACCCACGGGCTATCCGGCGCGGGCACGGTGTTTCATTACCTGGTTGAGGGCGATGCGGTTTCCGGTACGTACCAAGGCGGTCGAATTCGCTTGGGTACGCAGGTTGGGCGCGTCACAGGTCCAGACTCTATCGAGCTGTTGTATCAGTGCCTGACGCTGGAAGGTGAACTGCTGGCCGGCTGGTCGCGAGGCATTGTCGGTGTGGATGCTGTCGGGCGTACCACGCTGAGTTTCGTGTGGGGGTGGTTGTCGGGGGCGACAGGAGGTGGGGAGTCGAACTATGTGGAGATTGCAGAGGGTGATGGCCACACCTAAGGCACAAACTCCACCCTCAACCCCCGGCTCACACTCCGTCCCTGATCATCACTGACCCGCAACCGATACTCGCCCGACTTGCCCGGCCGCCAGTTCAAGGTGGCTTGTGGCGGGCCCTGGCCGATCAGGCTTTGGTCGGCGAACCAGTAAAGCGTCGTCGCATCGCTGGCCGCATTCGCGTTCAGCGGGATGCTTTCCTGGGGTTGGGACAGGCGCAACTGATAACTCACTTGCGTCAGGGGCGAGCGGATCTGTGGGGCTTCGCTCTGGTCGCTGATGCGGTTGGGCTGGCAGTTTTTCAGCACGTTGGGCGGCGTGCGCCGAGGCAGGCCGGCGGCGCGGTACAGGCGTTGCACGTCGCTGGGCCAGAATTCGAAGACTTCTTCGCGGGTGTACTGCGGATCGAACGGCGGGCAGGCGGCCTTGCCGGTGCGGGTGTCGATCAGCACCGGGCGGTGCAGGTTGGACACGCGAATCGGCGAGACGCCGGGGATGTACCAGGTCTTGCGGGTTTGCGGGCACCAGCGGTTGGGCAACTCGCCGGACGCGGCGCACACGTCGATGCGCACCAGCCCGGCGGGCGGCTTGTCGGGCTTGATGACGGTGTTGGGCAAGGCCAGGGGCAGAGCGTCGGCGATGCGGAAAAACAGCGGCGCGGCGGTCTTGGCGCCGATAAACGCGGGGTTCGGGCGACCGTCGAAGTTGCCCACCCACACCACCAGCACATAGGGGCCCACCAGGCCGGCGCTCCAGGCATCGTGAAAACCCCACGAGGTACCGGTCTTCCAGGCAGTGCGCCAGTGGCGGCCGGGCAGGCCATCCGGGCGCGGGTTGCGTCGCAGCATGTCGCGCACCATAAAGGCGGCCTGGGGCGTGAGCAGCGCCGCTCCGGTGGTTTGCGGCTGTTCCTGTAAATAGCGCAAGGGCCGCAAATGACCGTCACCGGCCAGCATCACGTACAGCCGCGCCAGTTCCTCCGGGGTCATCTCACCCCCACCCAGCGCCAGCGCCAGGCCGTAATGGCTCTCGTTGCGCAGGCCCTTGATGCCCGCCTGTTGCAGTAATCCGTAGAGCGAGGGCGATTTCACCTGGCTGGCCAGCCACACGGCCGGGATATTACGGCTACGGATCAACGCATCGCGCGCCGTCAGTGGCCCGACAAAACTGCCGTCGAAATTTTCCGGTTGGAAGTAGCCGAAACTACTGGGCAGGTCCTTGAGGATGCTCATGGGGTGGATCACCCCTTGGTCCAGCGCCAGCCCATACAGAAACGGCTTCAGGGTCGACCCAGGCGAGCGGCGCGACAACACGCCGTTAACTTGGCCGTGGATGCCTGTGGATAAATAATCCGCCGAACCCACCAGCGCCTTGACGCTCTGGTCGCGACTGTCGATCAGGATGGCGGTGGCGTTTTCCACACCGGTGCTGCGCCGCTCGGCGATAAACCCGCGGATCAGGCGCTCGAGCAATTGCTGCAAGGGCAGGTTGAGGGTGCTGTTGAGTTCGTTACCCGGTTGGGACGCGAGCAGTTGTTCGCTCAGGTGCGGTGCCAGGAACGGAATCTGCTGGCGGTTGCGTGCTTCCAGGGGCAAGTCCAGCAAACTGTCGTTACGCACGTCCTGTGGATAAGTACTCCGCCAGTCATTCATCAAGCGCAGCCGTGCGTTTTGCAGCGAGGGGCCGAAGCGCGCACGCCTTCCCGGCTGTTGCGGGATCACTGCCAGCGCCAGGGCCTCGGATAACGAAAGCTGCGCCGCTGACTTGCCAAAATAGATGCGACTGGCCGCCTCCGCGCCTTCGATATTGCCGCCCATGGGGGCCAGGTTCAGGTAGGCCTCCAGGATGTCGTGCTTGCTGTAGCGCGCTTCCAGCCACAACGCCAAGGCCATCTGCTGCAATTTGCCCGGCACCTGGCGCGTATTGAGGTCCCATAGGCGCCGCGCCAGTTGCATGCTCAAGGTCGAGCCACCCTGGCGCTGCCCGCCGCTGTAGGTGGCCATGGCCGCACGCAGCAGCGCCGGGGGATTGATCCCCGGGTGCCAATAGAAATTGCGGTCTTCCTTGAGCAGCAAGGCTTCGACCAATGAGGGCGAGATCCGCTCCAGCGGCAGCCAGAGGCGGTATTGCCCATCATCCGCCAGGGTCATGCGCAGCAGCGAGCCATCATCCGCCAGCACGACCCTGGAGGACGTTACCGCCTGTTCCAGCGGGGCATGGGGCCAAAGCCGCAACCCCGCCAGTACCACCGCCGCTGCGAGCAGCGGCGTCAGGCACTTAAGGCTTGGTAATTTCAAGCTGGCCTACTTTGCCACGCCCTTGCAGGGTGGTTTCGTACATACCTTCGGCGTAGGCCGGTGGTGTATTGAAGGTGCCGGCGTTGGTGGCGCGCACGCGGTAGACGAAGGTGCCTGCATCGCGCAACGCGGTGCCGTACAACACCACCCGATCATCGCGTACATCCACATAATCCGGCTGCCAGTTGCTCAACGCGGTCTCGCCGATCGGCGCTTGCCAGGTGTCGGCTTCCTGGTTGTCTTCGACGTATTCAGACTCTTCGCCTTCACCTTCGCTGTCCTCGCCGCTGGCGGTTTCCGGCTCCGGCGGCAAGTTATACACAGGCTCGACGCCACCGGGCAGCAGGTCAACCACGGCCACTTGCTGCACCTGATCGCGATCCGTTGCGCGCAGGCGCAGGCGTACGAGGAATTCGTCGCCCACCGCGACCTTGCTCACCGGCTCGCCTTTGAGGTCAAGGTACTCGTGGATGATTTCCAGGCCGTTGTTGATGGGCTTGAGCTTGGCGCCCTTATCGAAACCGGCTTCGCTGAGCATGTAGAACGCTGCCGGGCCTTCGGTTTTTTCCATCAGCAGTTTTTGCGTACCCACGGGCACGGCGGCACGCGGTGGCTGTCCGGCCATCTCCAGTAATTGTTGCTGTTTGTCACCCAGCCACGCGGTGGCCTTGAGGGACATGTCGCTTTGCGCGCGCTGGCCATAGTTGTCCAAGGCCCGCAGGAGCAGGGCGGCCGAGAGTGAGTTGTAGCGCTGTTCGTTCAGGCGCTTGCCGAGTTTATCCAGCAACGCCGTGGGTACCTCGTCAAGCAGCTCGGGGAAGTGCCGGGCCAGCAGGTGCAAGTGTTCGGCATCGTGCACCAGCGGGTCGTAATAAAGGCCGTCGCTGTCCCACTTATCCACAAGCGAACGCCATGGGATTTTGCGCAACAACGTATCGGCCTGGCGATCCTGCTTGAGCAGCTTGTAGCTGGCGGCCAGGTAGGCGGCACCGAGGTCGTTCTGCCAGCTGTCCTTGAAGGTGCTTTCGTAGCGTTCGCGGATATCGCTCAAGGCGCCACTGACGAGAATCCCCTGACGGCTCAGCAGGTAACTGGCGTAGGCACGGTTGCGCAATTCCGACAGGCCTTCGCTCGGGCCGTTGGCCAGGTCCGTCAGATAGGCGTTGGCCCGCACCAACAGGTCTTCCGGTATTGGCAGCCCACGCTCCTTGGCTTCGATCAGGAAGTCGGTGGCGTACAGGCTGGCGTAGGGCGCTACATCCGGGTTGGCCGCCCATAAACCAAAGCCGCCGGCCTGGTTCTGGCGTTGGCGCAGCATGCGCACCGCGCTGCCGAAGGCTTGCTCGGCCTCTGGCGCCGTACCGCCCCAGATCAACGCTGGCATGGCCTTGGACACCAGTTGTTCGGTGCAGGCATAGCCATAATCATCCAGGTAGTGCTTGAGGCCATTGGCCCACACTAACGGGGAGGCCGCCACACCCACCTGTACATCGCGCAGTTGGTTGAACAGTTCGCGGGTGGGCTTGAGCTCTTTGCTGGCGCTGTCGAAACGTCCTAGGCTCAGGGCCACGCGATGCTCACTCAGGGGGCGGATCGACGTGGTTTCCGCCACTTGGATACGCTTGCCGTCCGGCAGCACCGCGACAAAGCGCAGATCCGCCGAGCCGAGGTGCTCGCCGACCTTGATCTTGAACTCGGCGGTACCCTCCTTGCGCGGTTGCAGTGACAAGGTTGTGCCCTTGCCGCCCTGGACTACCAGTCCGTCGCTGGTCTGCACTTCAAACTTCACATCCGCCGCGGCATCCAGGTTGCTGAACACCCCGGCACTCACGTTGAACACATCCCCCGGCGCGACAAAGGCCGGTACGTTGGGGGTAATGACGATCGGCCCGCGTACTTCGGTGTTAGCCTCGCTGACACCGACGCTGTCAGCATCCACGGCCACCGCAAACAGGTGCAGCTTGCCATTGAAGCTGTCTGGCACCTGGTAATGCAGCACGCTTTCACCGGCGGGCAGGTCCACCAGCCCGGACCACCAGGCCACAGGCGGCTGATGTTTGCGCTTGAACGGGTTGAGGTGATTGGCCAGGGCGCCTTCGGTATCGCCACCGGGCGCAGCCCCACTGAGCAGGCGGCTGAATTCCGGCAGGATCAGGTCAAGGATCTGACTGGTGCCGACCTCCAGTGCACGCTTCTGGAAGAAGAAGCCCAACGGGTCCGGCGTCTGGTAGCGCGCTACTTGCAGGATCCCTTCGTCCACCGCGTAGACCACCGCCCGGCCCGGGCGGTCGGCGGTGACCTTGATATCCAGGGTCTGCCCCGGCTCGATCTTCGCCGGGCCTTCCACCTTCAGCGCCATGCGCCGTGCGTCGAGGTTGATGCTGAACGGCACCACGCCATAGGACAGCGGGCTCATGTACACCTCGGCCGAACCCATGTCGCGTACAAACTGCACGTTGACGTAGGCATTGCCCTCAAGCCCTGCGGGAACGCGGATATGTTGCACGCTGTTGGTGCTGTCGGCCTTGAACCATTGCTGGGTATAGACCTTGTCGCGTTCGATGGTGATCAGGCCCGCACCGGTATACGGCGCACGAATGCTGATCGCGATCTCATCCCCGGTGGCGTAGCTGCGTTTATCCAGGCGCAGTTGCAGCTCGGCGTTGCGTTCCAGGGAGCGCGAAGTGTTGCCACGCCCGGCCACGCTGTAGTCGATCTGGTTGAGCAGGTTGCCGTTGGCATCCTTGAGTTGCAGGGTGAAATCGCCCGGCGTGGCGGTGTTCAGTGTCTGCTTGGCGCCTTCCTGGGTCATGACCACCGGCGAGGCCGGCTGGCTGATGTTCTTGATGCGCGACTCGTATTTGTAGGTGCCGTTGGACTGCTTGACCAGCACCGAGACGTAGCGGTGCTCGACCACTTCGCTGGTCAGGCCATCCACCGCCAGCGGCGTGAGGTCCGGCGCCACGGCCAGCCAGTGCACCTGGCGGGGAGCGTCCTTGGCGACATACGACAGTGAGTCCTGACTTTTCACACCGACCAGATAGGGCGCGGACGACACCAGCAACGCACTTTGCGCCGCCACGTTACGTCCACCTTCGGCTTCAAATACCTGGGTCATCACTTGCAGGCGGTAGGTGCTGTTGGCAAAGCGTTGCAGGTTGAGGTCAAGCAGCGCCTGGCCGTTATCGTCGACGGTGGTCTCGGCCAGGTCTTCGGTGCTGGCCTCGTCCAGCGAGTTGTTGAGGCGGAAGCGATAATCGGGGTAGCGATCGAAGGCTGCCAGCGTCGGGCTCAGGGACATTTTCGCGGTGACGCGACGGCCGGACGCCGGGGCCCCGAACAGGTGCATCGCGGTGACTTTGGCCACCACCTGGTCCGGTGGAATCCAGCCCTGCACCGGGGTGTCATGCAGGCTGAGGCTGACCTTCATACGGTCCGGCTCGAAATCGCGAACCTTGAAGCTGACGCTGCCCAGGTCTGTGCGGGTCTGCTTCTGGCCGATCAACTGCAAGGTGGCGGTGTAATCCCCGGCGGGGGCGGTCTCGCTGCTGGGGAAATCAAAGGCTTCAAAGCCGCTGGTGGACAGCTTCAGCGGTTGGCGAATCACTTCCAGGCCGCGTGGGTCGGTGATCTGCAGTTCCACCGGCAGGCCCTGCAGGGCGCCTTTCCAGTTGCCGCTGCGTACGATCATGCCCAGGTGCGCGGTTTCACCGGGCCGGTACAGGCCACGGTCGGTGAACAAGTAGGCGCTGAGACGATCGATCGCACCGTCCTCTTCCAGGCCGCCGACATCGAAGCGCGATAGATCCAGCTGCTGGGACTGACGGGCAATCGGCAGGAAGGATTGGTCATTGCCACGGCTGACCACATACATCAGCGGCGTTTTCTCACGGCGCAGTTCATCGAGCTTGGCGAAATGCGCGTGGCCTTCGTTATCGGTGTGGCCGCTGGCGACCGGCAAACCGTTACGCCCGATGATATCGACCTGGGCGTCGGCGACCGGCGAGCCATTGCCGATGGACTGTACATACACATCATGGCTGCCGTCGCTGGAGCGTTTGGCGATGATCCCCAGGTCCGTGACCACGATAAAGCGCAGGTCGCTGGTACTGCTGCGCGAATAATCGAAGGTGCGTTCGGCCGGTTCATCCTGCGGGCTGAGCTTGAGCACGAAGATGCCGCGACGACCGCCGTTGGCGGTGAGGTAATGGCTGAGGTCGACGTTGTCATAGACGGTTTTCGCCGGGTCATTGGACGACAGCGGAATATCCAGCGCCTGACGCTCGACCATGCGATCGAAATACTCGTTGCCGAAGTTAGGCCGGGCGAAGCTGCCGCTGCTTTGGTCGACCAGATGCTGCAATTGGTTGGGCAGCAGGCGCGCGATTTCCACATGGGCACCCGGCACGCCACGGGCCATGAAACCCAGGCGTTTTTCGCCGTTGAGGCTGAGCAGGGCGCCGTCGGAGAGGAACTGCAAGGTGCGCGGATACGCCGGCATGCTGATCAGGGACGCTGTGGGGTTTTTCGCCAGGTAGCCGCCGATGGCTTCCAGGTTGGCGGGCACTCGCACATACAGCGCTCGGCCGGCCGGGGCCTTGAACTTGAAGGCGTGCAGGGTGTTGAGCGGCTCGACGCTGGGCACGTGGGTCAGGTTGACCTTGGTGCTGCGGGCGAGCAGGGCATCGTCGATATCGTTGCTGTTATAGGGGCGGGTGTCGTCCTGGGCTTTTTCCGGCAACAGCCAGGCCTGGACCTTATTGGCGATGGTGTCATCGGCTACGGCACTGGAACTGCTGAACATCAGCACCGGCTCCGGTTCGCCGCGTTCGTTGTCCACAAAGCTGACTTCGGCGCCGGTAAAGGTCAGGCGATAACGACCCGGTACGGTGACTTCCGCCACCAGCGGTGCGGTGCTGGCGTTACCGCCGTCGCGGGCCTTGATGCCTTCATCGAGCTTGGCGCTGACCGGCGTGCTTTCCAGCGGTGTAGCCAGGGCGGCAGAGCGGACGAAGGCGTTGAGCTTGGTGTCGTCGAAGGTGATTTCCGGGCGGTTGTGCAGCTGTGCATCGCGGTAGGCCAAGCCTTTTCCGAGGGCGAC
Organism: Pseudomonas sp. G11; assembly: GCF_029457515.1. Taxonomy (NCBI): domain Bacteria; kingdom Pseudomonadati; phylum Pseudomonadota; class Gammaproteobacteria; order Pseudomonadales; family Pseudomonadaceae; genus Pseudomonas; species Pseudomonas sp. G11. The sequence goes on along the minus strand of NZ_CP120377.1, from coordinate 178,878 downwards.
CGATACGCGCTTGCGCACGCTTTCTTCATCAACCGGGTGGGAAAAACGGAAGGTCGCTACCAGTTGTTTCAGGGTTGGGTTGGATGGGTCCTGGTACAGCTCGTTTTGCGCCAGGCTGGCGCGGAACGGCTGGGTGGAGAATTGGCTGCTGTACTGGCTGAGCAACACGCCGTCGGCCAGCAGGCTTTTCTTCGCCAGGTCGAGGGTGTAGTGGGCGTCAACGGGCCAGTCTTTTTCCGGCACAAACACCAGGCTGCGATCATCCGACCAACGCCACGTGCCCGCTATCGCGGGCTTGAGGCTGATGCCCTCGTTCACGGGTTTGCCGATGGCGGCCAACGGTGCCACGGATTCGGCAAAACGCACCTGCAGGTTATCCACAACCGGTGGCTGCTGGGTGTAGTCGGTCAGGTTGGGTTTATGCAGCGAATAGCCCACGGTGTGGGGCTGCGGCAGGTGGGTGTACCAGTGCCAGCCATAGAAAGCCGCGGCGGCCAGCAGCACCAGGCCCAATACGCCGGCACCGGCCTGGCGCGGATAAGCGCGGGCTTTGTTGCCCAGGTTCGCCAGGCCGCGGCCAATGGCACGCAGCCATAGCGGCGGATGCCATTGACCGAAAACGGCCCCCACCACAGTCAGAAACACACCGACAACACGACGGCTGATGGCTTTGAGCGAATCGAACATGGTGAGCATCCCTGGCTAAGTGCGGCGTATCTTACACGCGTCTTTGATACAAAAGATGACACCGATACGCCGCACGGCGGGGATGTTTACCGGGTCAGCGGGGCCCCTCCCACATTTTGATCGTCATTGGGCTTGAGAGGGGTGTGGGTCAGGTCCACCAGTAGCGTACGAGGTGAAAGAAGATGGGGGCGGCGAAACACACCGAATCCAGCCGATCCAGCATGCCGCCGTGGCCTTCGATCATATGGCCCCAGTCCTTGACCCCGCGGTCGCGCTTGATTGCCGACATGACGATGCCGCCGGCGAAGCCGAGCAGGTTGATCAGCAGGGCGATCAAAAACGACTGCCATGGGTTGAACGGCGTGGTCCACCACAGTGCCGCGCCGATCAGGGAGGACAGCAAGATCCCGCCGACAAAGCCTTCCACGGTTTTCGACGGTGACAGGTTGGGCGCTATCTTGTGTTTGCCGAACAGCTTCCCGCACACGTACTGCAGCACGTCCGACAATTGCACCACGATCACCAGGTACGCGATCAGCAGCAGGTTACGGCCTTCGTAGCCGGGGATATCGAGGGTCAGCAGGGCGGGCACGAAGGACACGCAGAACACCGCGATCATCAGGCCCCATTGCACCTTCGACGCGCGTTCCAGGAAGTGCGTGCTGTCGCCGCCGAGGGAGGCGAGGATCGGCAGCAGCAGGAACACGTATACCGGGATGAAAATGGAGAACAGGCCGTACCAGTCGGCATAGATCAGCAGGTATTGCAGCGGCAGGGCCAGGTAGAACGCGGCCACCAGGGCCGGGTAGTCGCTGCGCCGGGTGGGGGTGAGGGTCAGGAATTCGCGCAGTGCATAGAACGACACCGCGTAGAACAGCAGGATCACCGCGCCGGTACCCAGCCAGAAGGCAATGCCGATCACGACCACCATCACCCACCAGGCATTGATGCGCGCGTTGAGGTTGTCGATCACCGCATTCGGCGCGCCACGGCTGCGCAGCTTGAGGATCAGGCCGATCAGCGAGGCGAGTACCAGGATCGCGCCGATCCCGCCGAACAACATCAGGGTTTGGCTAGCCATGTCAGGAGTGCTCCGGGGCGAGGGCGAGCAGGGCGTCGCGGGTACGGGCCAGGAACAGCGCCTTGTCTTCGCCTTCCTCCAGTTGCAGCGGTGCACCGAAGTTGGTGGTGCATAGCAGCGGCAGAGGCAGCACACGACCCTTGGGCATGACCCGGTTGAGGTTGGCGATCCACACCGGGATCAACTCAGCCTGTGGGTAACTTTTTGCCAGGTGGTACAAGCCGCTTTTGAACGGCAGCAGGCCGTCTTCCAGGTTGCGCGTGCCTTCGGGAAAGATGATCAGCGAGTCCCCGCCTTCCAGCGCGGTGAGCATGGGTTGCAAGGGGTTATCCACAGGGTCCTTGCGTTCGCGGTCGATCAACACGCCGTTGAATACGCGGTTGATGATGTAGCGGCGCAGTGCGCTTTTGTTCCAATAGTCGCTGCCGGCCACCGGGCGCGTGAATTTGCGCAGGTTCTGCGGCAAAGACGCCCACAGCAACACGAAATCGCCGTGGCTGCTGTGGTTGGCGAAGTAGATGCGTTGCACCGGCACCGGTGCGCAGCCCAGCCACAGGCTACGAGCCCCGGTGACGGTGCGGGCCATCGAGGTAATCAGCGTGGCAACCACGGGTTCGAACATGGGGATTCCTTATCCTGCGAAAGGTAGCCAAGGGCTGGCGAGGATCACGGCCAGGGTCAGCAGCACTTGCGCGCCGAGCAGCCAGGCTTGTTTGCGCAACAGTTTGAGAGCACCACGACGGCGTTCGGTCCAGGGGCGACCGGCGCGTTTGGGCGATTGCAGGCCGAGGGTTTGCAACGCCTGGTCGAGGTCCGGGGTGCGTTCGGTGTCGCGGGCCAGCAGGGCGAACAGGTCGGCGTCGAAGGCTACCCGCAGCGACCAGTACTTTTGCAGCAGGCCGAGGATAATCATCCACAGGCTGAGCAACAGGCAGATGGACGAAATGCTGGCGAGCAGCAGTTGCGCGAGGCCGAACAATACCCCCAGTAATGTCAGGCCTGTGGATAACTGATCCAGCGAACGGCCCCGGCGCAGCAGGCTGGCGACGACTTGGAGTTCCATATCAGCGGGCATGGAGCAGACCCTCCAACGCTTCACGGTGAGTGGGATGCAGGACCACTTGGTCTCGCGCTGTACGAATAATAGCCAGTGCTTCATCCACCGTGGCGGCGCGCCCACTGTGCAGCAGCCAGGCGGCCATGGCGGTGGCGCTGCGCGAGTAACCGAGGGCGCAACACACCAGCAGCGGGCCGCTGGAGCGCAGGCGTTCGATGGCGTGTGCCGCTTGCAGGCATTCGGCGGCGGTTGGGGCGATCAAGTCCAGCACCGGAAGGCATTGATAAGCGCCCTGTGGATTAATCGGCAGTTCGGCACACAGATCGACGATTGCCTGGAATGAAGCCTGCTCGTTCGTGGCAGGAATCCTTCCAAGCCAAACGTTATCCACAATCCGGTCGGGCTGTGGATGCTGACGTGTCCACAGGCGTGAATTGATCCACGCGGCTGCCAGGTAGGGCGCATACAACCAGCGAGCCGCCGGCGTGAGACGGCCATCGGCACGCTTCTGAAAGCCCGCCGCGCCGAGCACACAGTAATTGGCGTTGACCAAGGCCAGGGACACCGCCGGCCACAACAGCCATAGCCACCACCCGCGCAGTACCCAGGCGAGGATCACCAACGTCAGGGCGCCCAGGCCATAGCGCAGACCCAACCGCCAGCGCTTGGGGTCGCGGCTAAGCCGCGCATTCAGCAACGGACTGGGATGTTCCAGCGGCCACAGCCACACACACAGCCAGCCGGCGAGGGCACCTGTGGGTAAGTCAATAAAGTGGTGTTGATAAGTGGTCAGCACTGAAATACCGATCAACCCGAACCAAGCATGCACCACCCAGCGCCACACGCCCTGGGCATGGCGCTGGTACATGAGCCACAGGATCACCAGCAGCGCGATATGCAGCGAGGGTGCCTGGTTGAACGGTTTGTCGAAACCCGCCAGCACGGCAAACAGCCAGCCAAACACGCCGTCCAGTTCCGGCCGCTCGAAGGTGAAGCGCAGTGGCCAGATCAAGAAGCAGCTCACGGCGATGACCTGGGCACTGAGCAGGCGCAGCGCATGTTGCTTCAGTTCATGGCGGGTACTGGGCAGCAGCAGTGAGAAGCCGTAGAGCAGGTCGATGGACCAGTAGGGCACGATGGTCCACGCCCAGAATGGCATATGGGTTTCCCAGCCGAACACCAGTGTGCCGACGTCGCTGCGCTGGCTGGTGACCCAGGTGGCGAAACCATAGGTGCTGAAAAACAGCGGCGCCAAGAGCAGCAGCCACAGGACGGCTGGCTTTAACAGGCCGGGTTCGCGCATGTTCAGATCTTCTGTGCCAGGGACACGGTAAAGATGCCCCACTCATCCACACGCTGGGTGATTTTGCGGAAACCGGCGGCCTCCACCAGTTGGTCCATTTCCGCCTGGCTGCGACGACGCATCACCCAGGCCTGGCCTTGGCGATGGCTGGTCAGTGCGCGGGCAATCAACTCCAACTGCGGGTGCCATGGCTGGCCGGTGTAGACCAGGTAGCCGCCGGGTTCCACTGCGTCAGCCAGGCCGGCCAGCGAACCGCCGACCATGGCGTTATCGGCGAACAATTCATACAGCCCGGAGACCACGGCCAGCGTCGGCTTGGGCGCCAGCGCGGCCAGGTCAGCGCGGTCGAACGCATCGCCTTTGACGAACTGCGCAATCTCCCCCAAGCCTTTCTCCCGAATCAGCGCGCTACCGTCGCGCACGTTGATGTCGCTGTAGTCGCGCAGCAGGATCGATTCCGGCAGCGGCGACACGCCTTGCAACGCTTCAAGGATGTAGCGGCCGTGGCCGGCGGCGATGTCGACAATGCGTACTTCACGCTGTTCATCCCGCAGCTTGGCCATGGCCAGGCGCAGCAGTTCTTCGACGTTCAGCTTGCGCTGGCGAATACCGCGCCAGCCGATGGAGTTGAGGTAATTGGTGTCGATCATCCGACCCAGCGCGCCTTTGCCGGTGGGCGTGTTGCGGTACACGTAGTCCAGGGTGCTGCCGGAGTCGAACCCGGTGTCGAAGCCCAGCTTTACGCCATCCGACAGGTTCTTGCCCAGGCCCATGCTGGCGCGGGTCATGCGCCAGTACAGGTCGCGCAGGGAGTTGCGCGGCAGTGGCGCGGCAAGGGCTTCGGACTCGGCGCAGGTGGCACCCAGCTTGTCGGCGTCCAGCAGAGAAGCGCGGTCCAGCGGCTGGGTGAAGTTTTGCAGGATAAAGCGCCTGGCGCTGCTTACGGCCACGGCGCGGTTACGTTCGCCGAGGGTGTCGTGGAAAAAGCCGGGGAGGATATGCAGTTCTTTTTTCAGGCTGCCCAGGCGATCGAAAAACTGCTGCTGGGGTTTGCGGTGCACCACGAAGTCGGAGCCGGAGATCAGCAACTGGGTGGGGACCTGGATCGCCTGGGCATCGGCTACAACCCGGTCGGCCGCTTCGTACAAGCCCAGCAGCACATTCACCGAAATCGCCTTGGTGATCAGCGGGTCGCTGTCGTAGGACGCCACGCGCTCCGGATCATGGCTGAGGAACTTGGCCTTGACGTAGCTGTTGACGAAAAAGTTGCCGCGAAACTTGCGCATCAGTGCCAGGCCGGGGCGGGCGAAAGGCACGTACAGCTTGACCTTGAACGCCGGGGAGGCCAGCACCAGGGCACGGATTTTAGGGGCGTAGTCGTGGACCCAGGTGGCGGCGATCACGGCGCCGACGCTTTGGGCGATCACGGCGACATTTTCTTCCTCGATACCGTGGGTGGCGCCGACATGGTCGCAGAAGGTCTGCACGTCGCGGGCGCTGGTGGCGAAGCTGGGGCTGTCGCCGCGTGCGCCAGGCGATTGGCCGTGGCCACGGGCGTCCCAGGCAAAGAAGTCGAACTGCGGCAGGTTCAGTTCATCGACCAGGTGGGCGATGCGCCCCGAATGCTCGTGACCGCGATGGAACAGCAGGATCGCTTTGCGTGGCTCGCCGTCCGCGGGGGCGGTGGCCGGCCAGTGCCGGTAGAAAAGCTCGACGCCATCATGGGTAGCGAAGGTGTGTTCTTGCTGTTCGCGCATCGCAAAATCCTTATGCAGAAGGGGAGATGGAGTGTTCTTCTTTGAGACCCTGGCGCACCCGGTTGACCAAGGTGTAGGCGAGCAGGGCGGCGACCAGCCACATCACCGCATCGACCCAACCGGCGCCAAGCCAGCCCAGCGCCACACCCATGGCCAGTACGCCAAGGACGAACGCCCGATCACTCTTGCCCATTGGCCCGTCATAACGCCGTGATGCGCCAATCATCGGTCCCAGCACACCCGCGTATTCGCTGAACACCGCAAGCAAGGTCACCAGCAGTACGGGCACCAGGCTGACGCCGGGGATCAGCGCAAAGGGCAGGATCAGCGCGCTGTCGGCGATCACGTCGCACAGTTCATTGAGGTAGGCACCCAGGCGCGACTGCTGGCCGAATTCCCGCGCGAGCATGCCGTCGATGGCGTTGAGGGCCATGCGCAGGATCATCCACAGCGGGATCAGTGCAAACAGCCAAAGGTGCTGGGCGAAGCCAGCGATCAGCAGACCGACCAGCAAGGAAACGACGCCGGCCAGTACGGTGATCTGGTTGGCGGTGGTGCCGTTGTCGTAGAGGCGCTGCACGAGGGGGCGCAGCAGGTTTTGAAAACGCGGTTTGAGCTGATAGATCGAAATCATGGGAGGTGACGCTTCCTTGTCCGTGAGCCCGCGAAAAACTGGTTTGGAGTGTGCCGATTATTCGTGGCCTGTACCAGTGATGGCTTGTGTTTATGGGGGGTTAGTCACGATCTGGAAAGCACGCAAGAGCAAATGTGCGAGGTGCTTGCCCCCGATAGCGGTCTGTCAGTTGATGCCGGTGTTGGCTGATCCACTGTCATCGGGGGCAAGCCCCCTCCCACAGGGGATCTGTGGGCGGCTTGAAAAGGGGTGTTTATCGAACAAAAATTTCACTATCCGTGTTATATCGTAACGAATTGTGTACGAGCGGGCGTTGAGTGGATGCAACTGGATCTAGAAGCTGAAGGCGCCTCGGTAGAAGGCTTGCCGCGTTTTCAGCAAGGGCTGTTCCATGCCCGTCGATTGAGACAAGCCGGTATCAGCCTGACCCTGCTGGCTATCAGTGGCTGGGTATTGGCGCTGTTTGTCGCGCTGTTTGCGCCGCTGTCGATCTGGCCGGTGGTGTTGATCAACTGCGCGTCGGCCCTGCTGGTGCTGGTGGCCGGCTTGCAGTCGGCGTGGTGGGTGGCCGATTGGCGCGCCCAGGCGCTGGAAGGGACCATCGTCGAGCTGATCGAGCCACCTGTTGAGCCTGCCGCCTGGCACCGCGACCTGATCAATCGATTCGGCAGCGGGCTGCTTGCCCAGATCGGCGCGCCCGTGTTGTGGCTCGTCGGTTGGTCGCTGCTGGCGCTGGTCAGCGTCCTCGAGTTCTGGAACCTGGCCTTGCCTGCGGCGGCGGTTAGTCAGTCTGCCAGCATCGGCGCGGCGCTGGCGCTGGCATTGGCCTTCGGCTTGCTGGTGTTCGAGCGCCGCCTGGCTCAGGAAACCGCTGCGCAGTGGCCGGAAGCCGCGCAGTTGGTGCAGCTCAGTCGAGTCGCGATCATCTGCCTGGTGGTCAGTGCGATTTGCCTGTTGTTCGCGGGTGCCGAAGCGGTCTGGCCATTGCGCTTGGCCACGCTGATCGGGCTGTTGCCGGCGCTGGTGGCGCTGGAGTTTCTGTTACGCGGCGTACTCTCGTTGTTCAGCCCACGGCAGCCGCGCCTGGAACCGCGCCTGATGGCGCAGAGCTTTATCGCCGGGTTGCTGCGCTGGCCGCCACAACCCTTGCAGGCGCTGCAGCACGAATTGCACAACCGCTTCGGCATCGACCTGCGCCAGATCTGGGCGTTTACCTACATGCGCCGGGCGTTCCTGCCAGTATTGCTGGTGGTGTTGGCCGTAGGCTGGGCACTGACCGGCGTACACGAAGTGCCCCTGCAAGGCCGTGGGATTTATGAGCGCTTCGGCAAACCCGTGGAGGTCTTCGGCCCTGGCCTGCATGCCGGCTTGCCCTGGCCGCTGGGCCGCGTGTTGAGTGTGGAGAACGGTGTGGTGCATGAGCTGGCGACCAGCATCAGCGAGGCGGCCACGCCGGAGCTTGCCGCCGCCGAAGGCCCTGCGCCGTTGATTGCCAACCGCTTGTGGGACGCCAGCCATGTCAATGACAAATCCCAGGTGATCGCCAGCAGCAGCGGCGACAAGCAGAGCTTCCAGATCGTCAATATGGACGTGCGTTTCGTCTACCGTATCGGCCTGACCGACCAGGCCGCGCTGGCCGCCACCTATAACAGCGCCGATGTGCCGACCCTGATCCGCAGCACCGCCAGCCGCATCCTCGTGCATGACTTCGCTTCACGCACCCTCGATGAATTGCTTGGCGAACAACGCACCCGCTTGGCCGACGAAATCGGCCATGCCGTACAAGCCGACCTGCAAACGCTCGACAGCGGGGTGGAAATCTTGGCGACCGTGGTGGAGGCGATCCACCCGCCGGCCGGTGCCGCCAATGCCTACCACGGCGTGCAAGCGGCACAGATCGGCGCCCAGGCCCTGATTTCCCGTGAGCGCGGCGCTGCCAGCGAACAAACCAACCAGGCGTTGTTGCAAGCCAGCACCGCCCGCGACCAGGCATTGGCCATTGCCCGTGAAGTGAGTGCCGGCGCCCAGGCGGCAGACCTGCGTTTTAGCGCCGAACAGAAGGCCTACGCCACGGCCGGCCGGGCCTTTGTGCTGGAACAGTACCTCGGCCAACTCAGCCAGGGCCTGGCCCACGCCAAACTGTTGATTCTGGATCATCGCCTGGGCGCCAACAGTGCGCCGACGATCGATCTGCGTTCTTTTACCTTGCCGGCCGATCCCTCGGTACCGCGTAAAGCCGTTCAATAAGGAGTCTGTCTGTTGAGCGCTCATTCTCACGATCATGGTCACCACCACGGCCACCATCATCACCATCATGGTGATGAACAACCCGCCGGCCCATTCCCTTGGCGCCGCATGGCCTGGGCCGTATTGCTGGTGCTGTTTGCGGTCGCTGCCGCCAGCCTGGTGCAGGTGCGGTCGGGCGAGGCCACGGTGATTACCCGTTTCGGCAACCCATCGAGAGTGCTGCTGGAGCCGGGCCTGGGCTGGCGCTGGCCGGCACCGTTCGAAGCGGCGATCCCGGTTGACCTGCGCTTGCGCACCACTTCCAGCGGTTTGCAGGATGTGGGCACCCGCGACGGCCTGCGCATTATCGTGCAGGCCTATGTGGCATGGCAGGTACAAGGCGATGCCGACAATGTGCAGCGCTTTATGCGTGCAGTGCAGAACCAACCGGATGAAGCGGCGCGGCAGATTCGCACCTTTGTCGGTTCGGCACTGGAAACCACGGCGGCCAGCTTCGACCTGTCCAGCCTGATCAATACGGATGCCAGCCAGGTGCGCATCGCCGAATTCGAGGCGCAGTTGCGCCAGCAGATCGATCAACAATTGCTGACCACCTATGGCGTACGCGTGGCACAGGTGGGTATTGAGCGGCTGACCTTGCCGTCGGTGACCCTCACTGCCACCGTCGACCGCATGCGCGCCGAGCGTGAAACCATCGCCACTGAACGCACCGCCGTGGGCAAGCGTGAAGCGGCGCAGATTCGCTCCGCTGCCGAGCGCGATGCGCGGATCGTGCAGGCTGACGCCACGGTAAAAGCTGCCGATATCGAAGCCCAATCGCGGGTCGAAGCCGCGCAGATTTATGGTCGTGCCTACGCCGGCAACCCGCAGTTGTATAACTTGCTGCGCTCCCTGGATACCTTGGGCACCGTGGTCACCCCGGGTACCAAGATCATCCTGCGCACTGACGCCGCGCCATTTCGCGTCTTGGTGGACGGGCCGAAGGACGTTCAACCATGACTGAGCGTGACAGCCCGGACAGCCCCTGGATCCAGGCCGGCCGCCTGACGTTCCTGGCGCTGTACGCGGTGACTGTGTTGGCGGCGCTGGCCTGGGCATTTTCCAATGTGCGCCAGATCGACCCCCAGAACCGCGCCGTGGTCTTGCACTTCGGCGCACTGGATCGAATCCAGAACGCCGGGCTATTGCTGGCGTGGCCGCAACCCTTCGAGCAAGTGGTGCTGTTGCCGGCGGCAGACCGTGTGATCGAACGCCGCGTCGAGAACCTGCTGCGCTCCGATGCGGCGGTACAGGCCGACCGCGTGGCCAGTTTCGCCACGCCGTTGAGCGATGCACTGGCCGGCTCCGGCTACCTGCTGACCGGCGATGCCGGCGTGGTGCAGCTGGATGTGCGGGTGTTCTATAAGGTCACCGAACCCTACGCGTTTGTGTTGCAGGGCGAGCATGTACTGCCGGCCCTGGATCGCCTGGTGACCCGCAGTGCCGTGGCACTGACCGCCGCCCGTGACCTCGACACGATCCTGGTGGCGCGCCCCGAACTGATCGGTACCGACAACGGCGCCGCCGAGCGCCGTGAACGGCTGCGCGGGGACCTGGTGCAGGGCATCAATAAACGCTTGGCCGAGTTGGCCGCCAGCGGTCTGGGCCTGGGTATCGAAGTGACCCGTGTCGATGTGCAATCGAGCCTGCCGAGCCCGGCGGTGAATGCGTTCAATGCGGTACTCACTGCCAGCCAGCAGGCTGACAAAGCGGTGGCCAATGCGCGTACCGACGCGGAAAAGCTCACCCAAACCGCCAACCAGCAAGCCGACCGCATGGTGCAAGTCGCCCATGCCCAGGCCAGTGAGCGCCTGGCCAATGCCCAGGCGCAAACCGCCACTGTCGCAAGCCTGGCCCAGGTCAAAGACCCCGGCCTGCTGCTGCGACTGTACCGCGAGCGCTTGCCGAAGATCCTCGGCCAGGCCGGCTCAGTAACCACGGTCGATCCCAAAGACGACTCCCGCTTGATCATCCAGGGAGCCGACCAATGAGCGCACCTATGCTGACTTCCGCCGAGCAGCGCAGCGCCGCCCGGCAATTGACCCTGGCCATGCTCGCCTTGGGTTTGCTGGTGCTGGGCCTGGTGTGGCGCTGGCTGGCGCCGGACCAGCAGGGGGTGAGCCAGTTGTTGCTGGGTGTCGCTTCGCTGCTGGTGGCCGTGCCGGTGATGCGTTCGGCCTGGTACAGCCTGCGGTTTCCCAGCCTGCATGGCATCACCGACCAACTGATCGCCCTGGCCATGCTCGGCGCCTGGGCGACGGGCGATCTGCTGACCGCCGCGCTGCTGCCGATCATCATGATCTTTGGCCATGTGCTGGAAGAGCGCAGCGTGATCGGCTCCCAGGAAGCGATCCATGCCTTGGGCAAGCTGACCCGCAGCCATGCGCGCCGGGTGCAGGCTGACGGGAGCATCATTGAAGTGGACAACGGCACGCTGAACACCGGCGATATTGTCGAAGTGCGTGCGGGTGACCGGGTACCGGCGGATGGGGTGGTGTTATCTGGCCAGGCGAGCCTGGACACGGCGCCGATCACCGGTGAGTCGGTGCCGCTGGAGGCCAGTGTCGGCATGCAGGTGTTTGGTGGGGCGATCAACCTCGACGGCTTGCTGCGCCTGCAAGTGACCCGCACCGGTAATGAATCGACCCTGGGCAAGGTCATCGCCCTGATGCAGAACGCCGAGCGTTCCAAGCCACCGATCACGCGGCTGCTGGAGCGCTATGCCGGCAGCTATATGGTGTTGGTGCTGTTGCTGGCGGCGGTCACCTGGTTTGTCACCAACGACGCCCAGGCGATGCTCGCGGTGCTGGTGGCGGCATGCCCGTGTGCGCTGGTGCTGTCGGCGCCGGCCACGGCAATTGCCGGGATTGCCGTGGCGGCACGGCATGGGATTCTGATTCGCAGTTCAGCCTTCCTGGAAGAGTTGGCGGACCTGACTTCGTTGGTGGTCGACAAGACCGGCACCCTGACCTTTGGCACCCTGCGTTTGCAGTCGATCGAAACCAGCGTGTCGGACCGCCAGGGGTTGCTGAACCTTGCCGCCAGCCTCGGCTCGGCCAGCAGTCACCCGGTCAGTCGGGCGTTGGCGGGGTTGGCGATCCAGGCGCAATTGTTGGTGCTGACTGATATCCGCGAACGCCAGGGCCTGGGCGTCGTGGCACAGACCGAGCAGGGTGAAGCCGCGTTGGGGCGCCCGGAGTTGTTCGAACAATTGGGTATTGCCACCACGACCGTGCCGAACCACGACGGCCCGATTGCCGGGCTGGCGCTGAACGGGCGATTCCTCGCCTGGTTGCTGCTGGCTGACAGCGTCAAGCCGGAAGCCCGCCAGGCCCTGCAAGAGCTGCGGGAGCTGGGCCTGGGCCGGCAATTGCTGCTCACCGGCGACCGCCAGAGCGTGGCCGACAGCCTGGCCCTGGACGTCGGCATCAGTGATGTCGAAGCCCAGGCACTGCCGGAAGACAAGCTCAATCGCGTGTTGGGGGAGATCAGCAGCGGCTTCCGGCCGATGGTGGTGGGTGATGGGATCAACGACTCCCTGGCACTCAAGGCCGGCGTGGTCGGCGTCGCCATGGGCGCGGGTGGGGCGGATATCGCACTCGCGTCGGCGGATGTGGTGTTGATCGGCAGCGACCTGCGCCGGTTGGGCACCTGTGTGCGCTTGAGTCGCCAGTGCCGCAAGACATTGCAGGTCAATGTGATCATCGGGCTGGGTTGGACGTTGGCCATCGTGGTGTTTGCCGCATTCGGTTGGCTGGGGGCCGCGGGGGCAATGATTGCGGCGGTGCTGCACAACCTCAGCACCTTGCTGGTGCTGGGTAACGCCGGGCGTTTGCTGCGTTTCCAGGAGCCGCTGTTGAAGCTCGACGAATAATTCCGAGGAATTTTTGCAAGCGGCTGTAACGCCGATAGGGGGCCTCACTCTAGTGGTGTGTCGAGACTGAGCAATCCGTTCAGACCGACTCCACTACTGATTGATGAGGACTACACAATGAACATCAAACAAGCCGTTTCCGGTGCTGCCCTGGCGATCGCTGCCGCTTCCATGTTTGCCGGTGTCGCCACCCAGGCGCAGGCCGCAGACGCGGCGGTTCATTGCTACGGCGTGACTTCCTGCAAAGGCATGAACGACTGCAAGACCGCTGAAAACGCCTGCAAAGGCCAGGCGGTGTGCAAGGGCCACGGCTTCAAGGCCATGACCAAGGCTGAGTGCGACAAGGCTGGTGGCAAGGTCGGCGAGTAAGCGCAAGCCGAGTGCACCCGCAGCGGGTATTTCGACCGCTGCGGACACCTTTCCAGGAGTCCATGATGGCCAGCTCTTTCCCCTCCCTGGGTTACGGCCTGGGTTTACGCAACGAATACTATGAACAGATCCTTGAGCAATCCCCTGCGGTGGATTGGTTCGAAGTGATCTCCGAGAATTATCTGGTGCAGGGCGGCAAAGCCTTGTACTACCTGGACGCAATCGCCGAGCGCTACCCCCTGGTGATGCACGGCGTGTCCCTGTCCATCGGTGGCCCCCATGCCCTCGATACCGATTACCTCCAGCACATCAAGCAGCTCGCCGAGCGTATCCAGCCAGCGTGGATTTCCGACCATCTGTGCTGGAGCCGCGGCAACGCGCATCAGCTGCATGACCTGCTGCCGCTGCCTTACACCGAAGAAAGCCTTTACTACGTCGCCAACCGTATCCGCCAGGTGCAAGACGTGTTGCAGCGCCCGCTGGTGCTGGAGAATGTCTCCAGCTATGTGCGTTCCAAGCTGGATGAATTCACCGAGTGGGAATTCCTCAACGCCCTGTCCCATCTGTCGGGCTGCCAGCTTTTGCTGGACGTCAACAATGTGTATGTCAGCGCCCGTAACCACGGTTTCGACGCCTGGACCTTCATTCTCAACCTGCCGCCCGAGAGCATTCGGCAGTTGCATCTGGCCGGGCATAGGGACTACGGCGACTATGTGGTCGATACCCATGACCAGCCGGTGTGCGATCCGGTATGGGCGCTGTATCAACGGACGCTGGAGCACCTGGGGCCGGTCTCGACACTGTTGGAGCGTGACGATCATTTCCCGCCCTTCGAAGAGCTGCTGACCGAGTTGAGCAAGGCCCGCGAACTGGGCGCCACCGCGTTGGCCAGGAGGTCGCGATGCGCCTGATCGATTGGCAGATGGCCTTCGAACAGCACCTGTTATCGGACACCTCGACTGCCGACAGCGGCTTTGCCGCGACCTTGCTCGGCGGGCCCACTTTGGATGTGGACACCGGCCTGGCGATTTACCACAACGCCTATCTGGAACGGTTGCGGGATGTCCTGCGGCATGACTTCGGCGCCATCTGGTATTGGTTGGGGGATGATGAGTTTGCGCGGCTGGCCGAAGCCTATGTACGTCGTTATCCCTCGGCTCATTACAGCCTGCGCTGGCTGGGTGAGCGGTTTCCCGCGTTTATCCTTGAGCACCTGGTGGCTGCACAAAGTGCGCCGCTGGCTGAGCTGGCGCGCCTGGAGTGGGCGTTTACCCTGGCCTTCGATGCGCCGTTGGGGCAGCCGTTGACCCTGGACGCCATGGCGTCGTTGCCGCCTGACGAGTGGCCTGGGCTTAAGGTTCAGTTGGCGCCGACCGTGCAACAACTGCTCTGTCGCTTCAACACGGTGGCGATCTGGCGTGCGAGCAAGGATCAATCGGAATTCCCCGGCAGCCAGGCGCTGGAGCCGGCGCAAATCTGCCTGGTATGGCGTCATCAGCAAATCTGCCATTACCGCAGCATGGACTCGGAGCAAATCTGTGCGTTGGCCGGAATGGTGACCACCGGTTGGAGTTTTTCAGAACTGTGTGCGCAGTTGCTAGTCACTTATGGAGAGGGCGCACCACTGCAAGCGGTCACGTGGCTGAAACAGTGGGTCCAGGACGGTTTGCTCGAACGCCGAGCCCCATAGAAGGCTGCTATTAAATCGATAGCCTCCTACTTTGTCTTCGGATGGTCTACCCTCATTCCAGACGTCTGAAACAAGGGGGGACTACTCATGCTCGCGCAACTTCCACCGGCCTTACAGAATCTTCAGCTACCGCTGCGTCTTCGACTCTGGGATGGCCATGAATTCAACTTGGGCCCTGAGCCCAGTGTGACCATCGTGGTGAAGGACCCCACGGTTGTGTCCAAGCTTAGCCATCCAACGCTCGACTCACTGGGCGAGGCCTTCGTCGAGGGCAAATTGGAGCTGGAAGGCTCCATCACCGAAGTGATCCGGGTTTGTGACGAATTGAGTCACGCCCTGGTCGATGACGACGCAGGGAATCGTCCGGTGCGCTCGATCCACGACAAGGCCACTGACGCAGCGGCGATTTCCTACCATTACGACCTGTCCAACGAGTTCTACCAGCTTTGGTTGGACCAGGACATGGCCTATTCCTGCGCATATTTCGAAACCGGCAGCGAATCCATCGACCAGGCCCAACAAGACAAATTTCGCCATCTGTGCCGCAAGCTGCGGCTGCAGCCGGGGGACTATCTGCTCGACGTCGGCTGTGGTTGGGGCGGGCTGGCGCGTTATGCGGCGCGGGAGTTCGGGGCCAAGGTGTTTGGTATCACCTTGAGCAAGGCCCAACTGGCCTTGGCTAAAGAGCGGGTAAAAGCCGAGGGCCTGGAAGATCAGGTCGACCTGCAGTTGCTCGACTACCGTGACCTGCCCCAGGATGGCCGTTTCGACAAAGTGGTGAGCGTGGGCATGTTCGAGCACGTCGGCCACGCCAACCTGGCGCAATACTGCAAGACCCTGTTTGGCGCGGTGCGTGAAGGCGGCCTGGTGATGAACCACGGTATTACCGCCAAACATACCGATGGTCGTCCCGTAGGCCGTGGCGCCGGGGATTTTATCGAGCGCTACGTATTTCCCAACGGCGAACTGCCGCACCTGGCGATGATGACCGCAGAGATCAGCGAAGCCGGGCTGGAAGTGGTTGATGTGGAAAGCCTGCGCCTGCACTACGCCCGCACCCTGGACCATTGGAGCGAACGCCTGGAGGATAACCTGGAAGCGGCGGCGAAGATGGTGCCGGAGCAAGCGTTGCGTATTTGGCGGTTGTACCTGGCGGGGTGCGCGTATGCGTTTGCACGGGGCTGGATCAACTTGCACCAGATCCTGGCGGTGAAACCTCACGCGGATGGCAGCCATGAACTGCCGTGGACGCGGGAAGATATCTACCGCTGATCACGATGACGAAAGCACTAAAGAACTAAAGGTGGGAGGGGCGGTGCCCCTCCCACCTTTTTTCTACTGCGTTGGCTGTTAGAGAATCGGTGAGATCAAGCGCGCGATCCGCATGCCCAGGTGTTGCAGGCGGCGGGTTTCGCGGCTTTCCTCTTGGCTGACTTCATGCGCCAGGGCAAAGTCGTCCAGCAACATGTGCTCCACTTCCTTGGCGAAGGCTTCGTCGACGGTCAGTAACATCACTTCGAAATTCAACCGGAAGGAACGGTTGTCCATATTCGCACTGCCGATGGCGCTGATTTCGCTGTCCACCAACACCACCTTCTGATGCAGAAAGCCTGGCGTATAGCGGAATACCCGCACCCCGGCTCGTACGGCTTCGATGGCGTAGAGGCTGGACGCGGCATACACGATTCGGTGGTCGGGCCTGGATGGCAGCAGCAGGCGTACGTCCACCCCGCGCAGGACCGCCAGGCGCAGGGCGGCAAACACCGCTTCGTCGGGAATGAAATACGGGCTGGTGATCCACACACGCTCGGTCGCCGCGTGGATGGCCTCGACAAAAAACAGCGAGCAGGTTTCATACGGGTCTGCCGGGCCGCTGGCGAGCAATTGGCAGAGCACACCGTCGTCGGGGTAGGTGTCCGGCAGGATCAAGGGCGGCAGTTCTCGTGCGGCCCAGAACCAGTCTTCAGCGAACGACTCCTGCAGGCAGGCCACCACCGGGCCGGTGACTTGCACATGGGTATCGCGCCACGGAGCCAGCGGCGGTTTTTTGCCCAGGTATTCGTCACCGACGTTGTGCCCACCAACAAAGCCGGTGATGCCATCCACCACTACGATCTTGCGGTGGTTGCGGAAGTTGACCTGGAAGCGATTGAGCCAGCCGCTACGGGTGGCGAACGCCTTGACCTGCACCCCGGCGTCGCGTAGCGATTGCACGTAGCGATGGGGCAGGGCATGGCTGCCGATTCGGTCATAGAGCACGTAGATGCCTACGCCTTGCGCGACCTTTTCCTTCAATAAGGCGTGCAGTTGGCGGCCGAGTTCATCGTCATGAATGATGAAGAACTGAAACAGCACGGCAGTATTGGCGTTGCGAATGGCGTCGAAGATCGCACTGAAGGTGGCGTCGCCATTAATCAGCAAACGCACTTCATTGTTTGCCAGGCATGGCATGCGCCCCAGCTTGGGCATGGCACGCAGGGAGGCGTAGGCGCTGGAGTTGCGCGCGGCCAAGGCTTCCTCGACCCACGGGCGCCAGTTCAGCTCGGTGATAGCAGTGTGCATTTCCTGGTTGGCCTGGCGCCGCGCCTGGATGTAGGCGTCGAAGGTGCTGCGGCCGAAAATCAGGTAGGGGATCAGGGTCAGGTAGGGCATGAACATCAGCGACAAGGCCCAGGCGATCGAGCCTTGGGCGGTCCTGACGGTCAGCACCGCATGGATCGCGGCGAGGGTCCCGAGAAAGTGCAGCGTGGCGATGAAGTAGGCGAGCAGGTGCGGGCCAAAAAAATCCATGGACGACATGACTCCAGACAATCCAATGCGTAACAGACCATGTTCGGCCACGAATGTCGCTATTTTATTTGTCGTGCAACACTGGCACGTTTACGGCGTCTAACGCCAACAATTGCCCAGGAGTTACCCGATGAATGCTCGTCTGCTTGGTTTGGCCATGGTTGTTGGTTTGTCGTTGCCCGTGGCAGCGCAGGCGCAGATGCTGGCGCCGGGCTTGTGGGAATTGACCACCAGCAATATGAAAGTCGATAACCAGGACCTGCCGGACCTGTCGCTGATACTGGGTCAGCTCAAGCAACAGATGACCCCCGAACAGCGCGCCATGTTGGAAAAGCAGGGCGTCACCATGGCCGGCAAAGGCGTGCAGGTGTGCCTCACGCCCGCCCAGGTTGCCTCTGACACGATCCCCCTGACCGACCCGCAATCGGGCTGCAAACAGGAAGTCACCGACAAGACCGGTAACCAGTGGAAATTCCGTTTCAGTTGCCCCAAAGCCCAGGGCACGGGGGTTGCCACCTTCCAGAGCCAGAAGGAATTCACCACCACCGTCAACGGCACCTTCAATGCCACTGGCATTCAACAGAAGGGTAGCCTGGACAGCCATGCCCAGTGGCTGGGCAGCAATTGCGGTACGGTCAAGCCTCGCGCTTAACGCAGGAACTGCAACGGTAAACCCTGGCAACTGTCGACCACCTTGCCGTTATGCCAGGCCAGGTGGCCGGAGACCAGCGTGGTGCTGACGCTGTGGCGAAAGCTGCGCTCGGCGAAGGGTGTCCAGCCGCAGCGAGCCAGGATCGGCTGGCTGCTGACGGGCTTGCCCGCCGGCTCTGGTTTGATCAGCACGAGGTCGGCCCAATAGCCTTCGCGTAGATAACCCCGATCCGGGATGGCGAACAGGTCGGCGACCCGATGGCTGGTCTTCGCCACCAGGGTGGTCAAGGGCAGCAGCCCGTCGGCCACCAACTCCAGCAGCGCCGGCAACGCATGTTGCACCAGCGGCAAGCCCGATGGCGCTTCACAATACCCCAGCTGTTTTTGCGCCCAGGTATGCGGCGCATGGTCCGTGCCAATCACATCCAGACGATGACTGAGCAAGGCTTGGCGCAGGGCGTCGCGGTCGGCGTGGGTCTTGATCGCCGGGTTGCATTTGATCTGATGGCCCAGGCGGTGATAGTCGCGGTCGTCGAACAGCAGGTGGTGCACGCAGACTTCAGCGGTAATACGTTTTTGCGCCAGGGGTTTGTCCTCGAACAACGCCAATTCGCGTGCGCTGGTCAGGTGCAGCACATGCAGGCGTGTGCCGTGGTGCCTGGCCAACTCCACGGCCAAAGAGGAGGAGCGATAACAGGCCTCGGCGTCCCGGATCAGCGAGTGGGCGACGGCGGGGATCTTGTCCCCGAAACGCTCGCGCAGGCGCCGCTCGTTGGCCAGGATGCTCGGCGTGTGTTCGCAGTGGGCCAGCAGGATGGTCGGCACTTCTGCAAACAGCCGCTCCAGAATCCGAGGGTCGTCTACCAACATATTGCCGGTGGAGGCCCCCATGAACACTTTGACCCCAGCCACTTCGCGGGGATCGAGCGCGGCGACGATGTCGAGATTGTCGTTGCTGACGCCAAAGTGAAAACCGTAGTTGGCGACTGAATGCAGGCCGGCGCGGCGCTTTTTTTCGGCCAGGGCTTGCAGGGTCAGCGTGGCCGGCTGGGTGTTGGGCATGTCCATGAAACTGGTGATGCCACCGGCTACGGCCGCCCGGGATTCGCTGTAGAGACTGCCTTTGTCGGGTGCGCCAGGGTCGCGAAAGTGCACCTGGTCATCGATCATCCCTGGCAGCAGCCATTGGCCCTCTGCGTCGATCGCCAGGGGCGCATTACAGTCCTCGATACTGCTGGCGATTTTCTCGATGCGGCCGTTGGCGACCAGTACGTCAGCGTCGAATACCTGGCCTTCGTTGACCAGGCGGGCGTTACGGATCAGCAGGCGGCTCATGGTTCAGAACTCGTTTTGCAGGGCTTTGTAACCGCGGACCAAGTCGACGTTGGTGCGTGCCACGTCTTCGGAAAACTCCGAGGCGCTGACACTGACCGGCGGGAACTGCGAAAGGTCAGTGTTCGGCCCGATGCGGGTAGTGGAGGGCACGTAGAACGCGGTGGGCAAGTCGCGGCCGTCGACCACCGAGTTATGACGCACCACGCAGCCGTCGCCGACGGTGCAGTTGAACAGCACGCTGTTGAAGCCGATGAAGACACGGTCGCCGACGCTGCAGGGGCCATGGACGATGGAGCGGTGGGCGATGGAGGTGAACTCGCCGATGGTCACCGCCGCGCCCGATTTGGAGTGGATCACCACGCCGTCCTGGATATTGGAGTTGGCGCCGATGGTGATAGGGTCCATGGCGCCGCTGGCGTTGACTTCATCGGCGCGGATTACGGCGTAGGGGCCGACGAAGACGTTCTCGCCAATGATGACCTTGCCGCAGATGATCGCCGTCTTGTCGACGTAGGCCGATTCGGCGATCACCGGCAGATCGCCGGAAGGGTTCTTGCGAATCATGGCTTACCCAACGCGGCGCATAAGGTATTGAGGTTGTATTCGAACAGCCCGGTAAAGGTGCTGGCCGGGCCTTCTGCTGCAAGAGCGTCGGAGTAAAGCGTGCCGCCGATCTGCGCGCCGCTTTCGTCGGCGATCTGCTTGAGCAGGCGTGAGTCCTTGATGTTTTCCATGAACACGGCTTTGACCTTGTCTTTACGGATCTGGGTGATCAGCGCGGCGACTTCGGCGGCCGAAGGCTCACGTTCGGTGGACAGGCCCTGAGGCGCCAGGAACTGGATGCCATAGGCCTGGCCCAGGTAGCCGAAGGCGTCATGAGAGGTCACGATGCGACGGTTGCCCGGTGGCAGCGCGCCGAATTTGGTCTTGGCTTCGGCGAGCAGGCGGTAGATTTCTTTCAGGTAGGCTTGGCTGTTGTGCAGGTAGTCGGCCTTGTTGGCCGGGTCGGCGGCCACCAGCGCCTTGGTAATGTTGTTCACGTAGATTTCGGCGTTGGCCAGGTTGTGCCAGGCGTGTGGATCGGGGATGGTTTCGCCGTCCTCCTCCATGGTGTGGGAGATCACACCTTTGCTGGCGGTGACCACCGTGGCCTTGGTTTCGGTGCTGGTGACCAGGCGGTCCAGCCAGGGTTCAAAACCGAGGCCGTTCTTGATGATCAGCTTGGCCTTGAGCAACGCCTTGGCATCGTCCGGGGTGGGCTCGTAGGTATGGGCGTCCGCGTCGGGGCCGACCATATTGCTGATCTGGATGTGATCACCACCAATCTGGTGGGTGATGTCATCGAGGATACTGAAGCTGGTAACCACTTGGAGTTTGTCGGCGGCCTGGGCCGTCGATAACGACAGGACGAGACTGAACAGCACGAGTAAAGCGCGCATCGGGAGACACCTCATTGGGATGACAGCAAGGGGGGGCGGCGCAGCAAGCCGTGCACCGGACCGAAGACCACGGACAGCAGGTACCCGCCGCCAGCCACCAGCACAATCGCCGGGCCGCTGGGCAGTGAGTAGTAGAACGACAGCAACAAACCCAGCCATACCGACAGGCATCCCAGCACCGCCGATATCGCGATCAACACCGGCAGGCGCCGGCTCCAGAACCGTGACGCGATGGCCGGTAACATCATCAAGCCCACCACCATCAACGCGCCGATGGCCTGGAAACCGATGACCAGGTTCAACACCACCAGGGTCAGGAACAAACCATGGGCCAGCGGGCCCAGGCGGCTGACGGTTTGCAGGAACAGCGGGTCGAGGGTATCCAGCAGCAGCGGCTTGTAGATCAGCACCATGGCCACCAGGCTGAACCCGGAGACCCAGAGCATGCCGGTCAGGGTGGCCTCGTCGACGGCCAGCGCTGAGCCGAACAGCAGATGCAGCAGGTCCAGGCGTTTGCCGGCAATGCCCAGGATCAGCACGCCGGCGGCCAGTGAAATGGGGTAGATAGCCGCGAGGCTGGCGTCTTCACGCAGGCCGGTGCGGCGAGTGATCCAGGCCGCCAGCCCGGCCATGCCCAGGCCGGCACCCAGGCCACCGACGGTCAGCGCGGGCAGGCTGAGCCCGGCGAACCAGAAGCCCAGGGCCGCACCGGGCAGGATGCCGTGGGCGACGGCGTCACCAATCAGGCTCATGCGCCGCAGGATCAGGAACACGCCCAGCGGCGCGGTGCTGCAGGCGAGTACCAGGCCTCCGATCAGGGCGCGACGCATGAAGACGAAGTCAGCAAAGGGCATCCACAGATGGGAGGCGAAGT
Organism: Pseudomonas sp. G11; assembly: GCF_029457515.1. Classification (NCBI taxonomy): domain Bacteria; kingdom Pseudomonadati; phylum Pseudomonadota; class Gammaproteobacteria; order Pseudomonadales; family Pseudomonadaceae; genus Pseudomonas; species Pseudomonas sp. G11. The sequence goes on along the minus strand of NZ_CP120377.1, from coordinate 157,051 downwards.
GCATCAGGCCACCTGCATGCGAGGGTGTGGACGGATCAGTTCTTGACTGGGGCCGACGACGCAGCCGGTGCTTTTGATCTGCACCACTTGCTGGGTATGTTCACGCACGGCGGCCAGGTCATGGCACACCACTACCAGCGTGCGACCTTGGGCATGCCAGGCGTGGATATGTTTCCAGCACAAGGCCTGGCCATCTTCATCGAGGGCGGCGTGGGGTTCGTCGAGCAACAGCACCGACGCCTCGGCCAGGCTCATGCGGGCGAGCAGGGCACGTTGCAGTTCGCCGCCAGACAAGGCCATCAACGGGCGATGTTCCAGGCCACTGAGGCACCAATCCTCCAGCACCGCTTGCAGGCGTTGGCTGCGTTGTTGCAGGGTGAGTTGGGTGCCCCAAAAGCCGGCGGCCACTAACTCTTGCAGGCTGATGGGGAACTGGCGGTCGAGGTGCTGCTGCTGGGGCAGGAACGACAGGCCGCCGCGCCGTGGCACATTCACGGTGACTTTGCCCGCCAATGGCTTTTGCAGCCCGGCGATAACCTTCAGCAGGCTGCTTTTGCCGGTGCCGTTGGCGCCGATCACACCGGTGAGGCTGCCTTTTTCCAGGGTGAAATCCACGGCGGGGGTCAGCGGTTGCCCAGGGGCACCCCAGCGTAAAGCGGTACAGGTGATCATGCAGAGGGTCTCGTCCAGCGGCTTTCAGCCACGGCATCGTGCGCGTGCAGGCTTTCGGCGTGGATCACTTTGAGGTGGAAGGCTTTGACGGCATCCGAGCGTTTCAAGGCGAGGTTCAGGCGGCGGGCGGCGTCTTCGCAGAACATCAGGTTCTGCCCATTGGCCAGGGCGAAGGCTTGTTCGTCTGCACGCTTTACGGCGGTTTGCACGGCAGTGCCAAGGGCGGCTTCTGCGTCGTTGATCAACTCGGTCAGCGCCAGATGCTCGCCTTGCAGGTGGACGCGCAGCTGTGCGCTGCTGCGCTGGCTGTGGGGCGTGGCCACAATGCCATTGGCGCTGCCGAGCCAGGTCAGCACGTCTTCATGTCGCAACGGTGTGTTGGCGAAGTCATCGACAAATTGCTGCTGAATCAACTGCCTGGCGAGGGCAGCAGAGCAGGGGCAGGTTGAGGAATAAGTAACGTCAATTTTTAGTTCCACGTGGAACATCTGGTTTTCCAGGTGTGCCTCGATGCTCACCGGGTAGGCCTTCCAGCCGGCCAGTGGGCTGACCAGGGCCGGACGATTCAGGAGCAAATCGGTATGGATACGCAGGTAGGCGTTCTTAGATAAACCTTCATGACTGGCAAGAAAATGCTGCAGTACATTACGCAGAAGTGTCGGCGTCAGGGGCTGTTGGCCGAGCATTTCCAGCGCCAGGTACAGGCGTGACATATGAATGCCACGGGCGGTGCCGTCGTCGAGGCTGACGCCGGCATCGGCTTTGGCCGTCAGACGCTGGCCATCGATCAAGATGGGCAGGGCGATGCCGCACATGCCGACCCAGTCGAGGGGCAAGGCTTGGCGTGATGCTTGCGCGGCGATATCCGGCAGAGTCAGCGCATTCATAAGCAGGTCCATCGTTGGAAATAAAAAGACATGTTATATTATAACCATTGAGTCGACGATGAATTTTCTGCTCCAGCCTTTGTTCAGTCATGTCGAGCAGGGACGCTCCTTTATTTGCGGTATATGTCATGCACAGACGTCAGCTCCTCAACCTGCTCCTGGTCAGCCCGCTGTTCACCTTGCCGTTCGCCGCATCGGCCACGCAGATTCGCAATGCCCGCCTGTGGCGCTCGGACGACAAACTGCGGCTGGTGTTCGACCTGAGCGGCCCGGTGCAGTACAAGACTTTCTCCCTGGCTGCACCCGAACGGGTGATCATCGACCTGAGCGGTGCCGGCCTCAGTGGTGACTTTTCTCAACTGGCCTTGAAGAACAGCGGGATCACCTCGATTCGCTCGGGGCATTTCGGCAAAGGCGATACGCGGATCGTGCTCGACCTGGCTGCGCCGATGCAGCTCAACAGTTTTCTACTACCGCCTCAGGATGGCCAAGGTCATCGCCTGGTACTGGACCTGACCAGCGCCACCCACGCGCCACGCCAGATCGCAGTTGAACCGGCGCCCTTGGTCGCTCCGATCGACAAGGCGCATCCCAAGCGCGACATCATTGTGGTAGTCGACCCGGGCCACGGCGGCAAGGACCCCGGCGCGGTCGGCTCCAAGGGCCAGCGCGAAAAAGACGTGGTGTTGTCGATCGCGCAATTGCTGGCCAAGCGCTTGAAACGCGAGAGGGGCTTTGACGTGAAACTGGTGCGCAACGACGACTTCTTCGTGCCGCTGCGCAAGCGCGTGGAGATTGCCCACAAGTACAACGCCGACATGTTTATCTCGGTACACGCAGATGCGGCACCGCGGATCACCGCCTCGGGGGCGTCGGTGTATGCCTTGTCCGAAGGGGGGGCTACCTCGGCCACTGCGCGGTTCATGGCACAACGGGAAAACGGCGCCGATCTGCTGGGCGCCACCAGTCTGCTGAACCTCAAGGACAAGGACCCGATGCTGGCCGGGGTGATTCTCGATATGTCGATGAACGCCACCATCGCCTCCAGCCTGCAATTGGGCAGCTCCATCCTCGGCAGTCTGGAGGGCATCACCTCGTTGCATCAGAAGCGCGTGGAACAGGCCGGGTTTGCGGTGCTCAAGTCACCGGATGTGCCGTCGATCCTGGTGGAAACCGGGTTTATCTCCAATGCGCGGGACAGTGCGCGCCTGGTCACCGCGCGTCATCAACAGGCGGTAGCCGATGGCTTGTTCGAAGGGTTGAAAAAATACTTCCAGAAGAACCCGCCGATGAACAGCTACGTGGCCTGGCTGCAGGAGCAGAAAAACGGCCAGGTCTAACAGCCGGTTATCCGGCTGCAGGTGAACTTGGCGCTGGCGCCACCGGAACTGGAAAACCGGTTGAGGGTGGTCCAGCCCACGCGCCGTGTGTAGCCGACCCACGCTTCACCGTCCGACGCCAACCCGGTAAAGAACGTCAGTTGCCCATAACGGCTATTGGTCTGGGCCCAATAGCGTTTGCCGATGACTTCGAAACCGCGCAAATACGTGGTACTGCCGGCTGTCGCCACGCTGTAGGCATTGCCTTGCGAGTCCACACACGCCAGCAGGTTGGCGCTGCGCGTGCAGTTGGCCAACAGGCTCGGTACTTGGGCGCAGGCAGATCCTGCTGCTGCCAATAACAGGCCGCACACCAGGTATTTCATAGGGGGTCTCGGGGCAGGAAGATGATCAAGCATTGCGCCCTTCGTCGTGACGAGCAAGGGGGGATTGGCTTATTTGTGTTGTTATAATATAACATAAAAGCACAGCCTGACCCGTGAACCGTTCCCATGACCGAACAAGACCTCCTGGCCCAACCGCCCGCCGACTACATGAACGAAGCCCAGCAAGGCTTCTTCCGCACGCTGCTCCTGGCCCAGCGCAACGAGCTGCAAGCTCGAATCGACGCTGAGTTCCTGGTGCTGCGCGAACAGGAACCCAACAGCGACCCTGCCGATGTGGGCAGCGCCGAAGAACAGCGCCAATGGCAACTGCGCCTGCTGGAGCGGGAAAAGAAGCTGTTGGACAAGATCGATGACGCCCTGGAACGGCTGGCCCGCGGCGAATACGGCTGGTGCCGCGAAACGGGCGAACCCATTGGCCTGCAACGCCTGTTGCTACGCCCCACCGCCACCCTGTGTATCGAAGCCAAAGAACGCGAAGAGCTGCGCGAACGCCATAAACGGGCGATTTGACCGGCCAACCCTGATGAGGACTACCTGATGCCCAATCGTCTCCCCGTTACCGTGTTGTCCGGCTTTCTCGGCGCCGGTAAAAGTACGCTGCTCAACTATGTCCTGCGCAACCGCGACAACCTGCGGGTTGCGGTGATCGTCAACGACATGAGCGAAATCAACATTGATGGCAGCGAGGTTCAGCGCGACGTCACCCTTAATCGTTCCGAAGAAAAACTGGTGGAAATGAGCAATGGCTGCATCTGCTGCACCTTGCGCGAAGACTTGCTGGAAGAAGTCGGAAAACTCGCCAAAGAAGGGCGGTTTGATTACCTGTTGATCGAGTCCACCGGCATCTCCGAACCCTTGCCCGTGGCCGAAACGTTTACCTTCCGTGATGAAAACGAACAAAGCCTGGCCGATATCGCGCGCCTGGACACGATGGTCACTGTGGTTGACGGCATGAACTTCCTGCTCGACTACCAGACCGCCGAAAGCCTCGCTTCTCGTGGCGAAACCCTGGGAGAAGAAGACGAACGCTCCATCACCGACTTGCTGATCGAGCAGATCGAGTTCGCCGACGTCATTTTGATCAGCAAGATCGACCTGATCAGCAGCCACGAACGTGAGGAACTGATGGCCATCCTCGAACGCCTGAATGCCCAGGCGGAAATCATCCCGATGGTCATGGGCGAAGTGCCGCTGAACAAGATCCTCAACACCGGCCGCTTTGACTTTGAACGCGCCGCCCAGGCCCCAGGCTGGTTGCAGGAATTGCGCGGCGAACACGTACCGGAAACCGAAGAATATGGCATCGCATCCACTGTCTATCGCGCCCGCCGACCTTTTCATCCGCAACGCTTCTTCGACTTTATCGATCGCCCGTGGGTGAACGGCAAGTTGCTGCGCTCCAAGGGGTTTTTCTGGCTGGCCAGCAAGCACCAGGACGCTGGCAGTTGGTCACAGGCGGGTGGCCTGATGCGCCATGGCTTTGCTGGACGCTGGTGGCGCTTTGTACCGAAAAGCCAGTGGCCGCAGGATGAAGAAAGCGTCGCCGCGATCATGGGCAACTGGCAACTGAGCACGGGCGACTGCCGCCAGGAACTGGTGTTTATCGGGCAGAACATCGACTTCGCACAGATGCGTGCCGAGTTGGACGCTTGTTTGCTCACCGACGAAGAAATGGCCCTGGGCGTCGACGCCTGGCGCTTACTGGCCGATCCTTTCGGCCCTTGGTATGAAGAGGTGGCCGCCTGATGCTGGCGCCGGTCATGTCCCTGCGCCCCGTGATTCGCCAGACCCGCGGTGAAACCCCGCTGGCGCTGTCCGATATCCTTGAGGATGGCGTGAACCTGGCGCTGTGGCAGCGCCAATTACCCCTGCATATCGCCGAGTTCGGCGCCTTGCTGGTGGCGCTCAATGAGCCGTTGGCTGAATCGCTGGTGATCGAGCTGGACAGCGAAGGCGCCGAGCCAAATCTGCACGGCCTGGCGTCCAGTTGCCGCGATCTTGAGGGTTATGAGGGCTTTATCGCCGATGTGTCGTGGCTGATCAGCGCCTTTGCCTGCCTGCTGGGCGCCAGGCGCATCGGCGTGCGCCTGCGGTTGTTGGACAAGGCCATGTGCCCGCGTTTTCATGTTGATCATGTGCCTGTGCGGCTGATCACCACCTATGCCGGCATCGGCAGCCAGTGGTTGCGCGAGGGGGTGATGGACCGTCGCACGTTGGGCCAGTCGGATGCTGAACCCACTGACCGCATCGAGCAAATCCTCTGCGGTGAGGTGGCTCTACTCAAGGGTACGAAATGGCATGGCAACGAGGGTCATGGCCTGATTCACCGCTCGCCGGCCTTGAAGGCGGATGAGCGACGCTTGATCCTGACGCTGGATTGGCTGGCATAACCGCGTAGGATCAAGCTCTCTACACGGTCAAAATGATGCCTCTTATGCTGCAGAACATTCCCACCCACGTGATTGCCGGGCCCCTGGGTGCCGGCAAGACCAGCCTGATCCAGCACCTGCTCGCTCAACGCCCGGCCAACGAGCGCTGGGCGGTGTTGATCAACGAGTTCGGGCAGATTGGCCTGGACGCCGCGCTGCTGACTCAGGATGACGATGGCATTGCCTTGGGCGAAGTTGCCGGTGGCTGCCTGTGCTGTGTGAATGGCGCCCCGTTCCAGGTGGGCCTTGGTCGTCTGCTGCGTAAGGCCAAGCCTGACCGTGTCTTTATCGAGCCTTCGGGCCTGGGTCACCCGGCGCAATTGCTCAAGCAACTGCGGGACCCGCCGTGGCAGGACGTGCTGGCGGTTCAACCCTGCGTCTTGGTACTGGATGCCCAAGCCCTGGCGGCGGGCAAGCCCTTGCCACCTGCGCAGTTGGAAGCGCTGGCCAGTGCCGGGCTGTTGGTCTTGAACAAAGATGAGGCGCTGGACACCGCACAGCGTCAGGCCATCGAACGGCAGTTACCCGATTGCCCGGTGTATTGGACCCGCCAGGCGCAATTGCCGCTGAACCGCTTACCAGGCTCAAGCGCACGGGCCGGCGCCACTGTGGATAACTTCACGGTGCCCAAAGGCCTCGCACAAATACCGGCCATCTGGAGCGACCCCCTGCTGCCGATCTGCCTGAGCCAGGCTCAGGACGGTGGCTGGAGCATCGGCTGGCGCTGGCACCCGAGCCAGCAATTCGACCCGCAGCGCCTGCATCAGTGGCTGACCGGTCTCGGCTGGCGCCGCGCCAAACTGGTTATCCACAGTGGCGAGGGCTGGCTATCCGCCAACGCTGTGGATAACAGCCCGATTGCCTGGCAACCCAGCGAATGGCGGCGCGACTCACGCATCGAATTGATCTTCAGCGAACCCCAGGACGTGGCCCTGCTACAGCATTCGCTGGCCGCCTGCCGTCAGTGACGATGCTTGGTGGCGTGGTCCTGGCGCCATTGGCTCAGCTCGATGACCTCGGCGCTGGGCAGTGGCGTCTTGATCTCGAAGGGGTAGGGCGCCAGTTCGATTTGTGCGCTGTGGGCGCCGAACTGGGTGATGGTTCCCGGATGGCGGGTTTCCCCGGTCACCGTGAATTCAAAGTTGTAGACCCGCGCCAGGCGCCGGCGGCCGTTGGCATCTTTCACAAAGCCGATGCGCTTGAGTGCCACGGCGCCATCCAACAGCTCGATGTCGAGTTTGGCGCAATGCTGCTTGACCCGCTCCAACGCCCGCTCGCGCAGGCCGTGGTTGTGCCAGACCCAGGCGGCACCGGTCGCCAGCAGCATCAACACGAAGATGTTTCCCAAGGTCAGCATGCGAAAAACTCCAACAAAGTGAGAGCAGCTTAACTGTGTCGCCGGTCTGTCGTATAGGCTGCGTTTAGTCGCATACTGCGCGGCCAGAATTTAAACGGCTTTACGGAAATCTCCTGCATGAAACGCACACCTCATCTGCTTGCGATCCAGTCTCATGTGGTCTTTGGCCACGCCGGAAACAGCGCCGCCGTGTTTCCCATGCAGCGCGTCGGGGTGAACGTCTGGCCGCTGAACACGGTGCAGTTCTCCAACCACACCCAGTATGGACAGTGGGCAGGGGAAGTGTTGGCGCCGCAGCAGATTCCGGTGTTGGTGGAAGGCATTGCGGCCATTGGTGAGTTGGGCAACTGCGACGCTATCTTGTCCGGTTACCTGGGCAGTGCCGATCAGGGCCGCGCCATTCTCACCGGTGTGGAGCGGATCAAAGCGATCAACCCGAAGGCCCTGTACCTGTGCGACCCGGTCATGGGGCACCCGGAAAAAGGCTGCATCGTGCCGCAGGAGGTCAGCGATTTCCTGCTGGAGGAGGCCGCCGCCATGGCCGACTTCCTCTGCCCAAACCAACTGGAGCTGGACAGCTTTGCCGGTCGTAAGCCGCAGTCGCTGTTCGACTGCCTGGGCATGGCCAAGGCGTTGCTGGCCCGGGGGCCGAAGGCGGTGCTGGTCAAACACTTGGATTATCCGGGCAAGCTGCCGGATGGCTTCGAAATGCTGTTGGTTACTGCCGACGGCAGCTGGCACCTGCGCCGCCCGCTGTTGGCGTTCCCCCGCCAGCCAGTGGGCGTGGGCGACCTGACCTCGGGGTTGTTCCTGGCGCGGGTGCTGCTGGGCGATAGCCTGCTGGCCGCCTTCGAATTCACCGCCGCGGCGGTGCATGAAGTGCTGCTGGAAACCCAGGCCTGTGCCAGTTACGAGTTGGAATTGGTGCGGGCCCAGGATCGTATTGCTCATCCGCGCGTGCGCTTCGAGGCGACGCCGATCGGCCTGTAAATACGCAGAACCCCATGTGGGAGGGAGCAAGTCCCTCCCACATTTTGATTGGGTTTACCGCTTGGGGTTTATAGCGCGTCGGCTTTTATTTCCTGGTAACGCTTTTCCAGCTCCTGGCGAATCTGCCGGCGTTGTTGGGCCTGCACGAACCGGCGTCTTTCCTCACTGTTATGCGGTTGCAGCGGCGGCACGGCGGCGGGTTTGCGCTGATCGTCCACGGCTACCATGGTGAAGAAGCAACTGTTGGTATGGCGCACCGAGCGTTCGCGGATGTTCTCGGTCACCACCTTGATGCCCACTTCCATCGACGTATTGCCGGTGTAGTTGACCGACGCGAGGAAGGTCACCAGCTCGCCGACATGGATCGGTTCACGAAAAATCACCTGGTCTACCGACAACGTCACCACATAGCGGCCGGCGTAACGGCTAGCGCAGGCGTAGGCCACTTCGTCGAGGTACTTGAGCAGGGTGCCCCCGTGGACATTGCCAGAGAAGTTGGCCATATCGGGGGTCATCAATACCGTCATCGACAGCTGGGCGTTTCCGGGTTCCATAGCACACTCACGGTTGTAGGCATTGGTTGGGGAGGCACCTCTTCGGGTGCTGGAATCTTTGCAGCGCCATCCCTAACGGGACGCCGGTGGGCGCCTTGCCGTCACGCCTGCACCGATCTGTTTCCATATATTGCACCGGCTTTCCGGCGGAAGTCGCGGTGTTAACCTTCAAAAGCCCATATCAGGGCATTTCTTACGATCAAGGCAGACTTTTCCTTCCGCACTTTGCGACCGTTCAAAGGTGCGGGCGGAAGTGGGAAAAGCGCCAGCACCCTCAAGGAGGCCCTCGCCATGCACGCCATCAGCTTTATCCAGGACCTGGCCGTGATCATGTTGGTGGCCGGGGTTGTCACCATCCTGTTTCACCGTCTCAAACAACCTGTGGTGCTGGGGTACATCGTCGCCGGGTTCATCATCGGGCCCCACACCCCGCCATTTGGCCTGATCCACGACGAAGACACCATCAAGACCCTCGCCGAGCTGGGGGTGATCTTCCTGATGTTCTGTCTGGGCCTGGAGTTCAGCCTGCGCAAGTTGTTCAAGGTGGGCGCCACGGCATTTATTGCCGCTTTCCTCGAAATCATCCTCATGATCTGGATCGGCTACGAGATTGGCCGCTGGTTCGATTGGAGCACGATGGACTCGCTGTTCCTCGGCGCGATCCTGGCGATCTCCTCGACCACCATCATCGTCAAGGCACTCAATGACCTGAAGATGAAAAACCAGCGCTTCGCCCAGCTGATTTTCGGCGTGCTGATCGTGGAAGACATCCTCGGCATCGGCATCATCGCTTTGCTGTCGAGTATCGCCGTCAGTGGCACGGTCAGCTCGGGCGAAGTGTTTTCCACGGTCGGTAAGCTCTCGCTGTTCATGATCGTCGCGTTGGTCATCGGCATTTTGCTGGTGCCGCGTTTGTTGGCCTATGTGGCCAAGTTCGACAGCAACGAGATGCTGCTGATCACTGTATTGGGCCTGTGCTTCGGTTTTTGCCTGCTGGTGGTCAAGCTGGAATACAGCATGGTGCTGGGGGCGTTCCTGATCGGCGCGATCATGGCTGAGTCCCGCGAGTTGATTAAGATCGAGCGCTTGATCGAGCCGGTTCGCGACATGTTCAGCGCGATCTTCTTCGTGGCGATTGGCTTGATGATCGACCCGCAGATCCTGTTGCAATACGCCTGGCCGATTGCAGTGATCACCGTCGCCGTGGTGTTGGGCAAGATGCTGTCCTGTGGGATCGGCGCGTTTATCGCTGGCAACGATGGCCGCACTTCGTTGCGGGTTGGCATGGGGCTGTCACAGATTGGCGAGTTTTCCTTCATCATCGCCGCGCTGGGGATGACGTTACAGGTGACCAGCGACTTCCTGTACCCGGTGGCGGTGGCCGTTTCGGCGATCACCACGCTGCTCACGCCGTACCTGATTCGCGGCGCCGACCCGTTGTCGTTGAAGATCGCGGCAGTGATGCCCAAGCGTATGAGCCGAGTGTTCGGGTTGTATGGTGAATGGTTGCGCAGCATTCAGCCTCAGGGTGAAGGCGCGATGCTGGTGTCGATGATCCGCAAGATCATCCTGCAAGTGGGGGTGAACCTGGCGCTGGTGGTGTCGATCTTTTTTGCAGGCAGCTACTTCGCGGTGCGTATTGGCGCGTCTCTGGAAGGTTGGATCAGTGATCCAAGCTGGCAGAAGGCATTGATCTGGGGCGGGGCATTATTGTTGTCGCTGCCGTTCCTGATTGCGGCGTACCGCAAGCTCAAGGCATTGTCGATGTTGCTGGCAGAGATGAGCGTCAAGCCGGAGATGGCCGGACGGCATACCCAGCGCGTGCGTCGGGTGATCGCCGAGCTGATCCCGATCCTGTCGCTGCTGGTGATTTTCCTGCTATTGGCCGCCTTGTCGGCGAGTATTCTGCCGACCAACAAGCTGCTGGTGCTGATCGCTGTGGTCGCGGCGGCGGTGGCGGCTGTGCTGTGGCGCTGGTTTATCCGTGTGCATACGCGGATGCAGGTCGCCTTGCTGGAGACGCTGGATAACCATAAGGATACGCCGGAGCACTGATGGGGGGCTGCTGCGCAGCCCAACGCGGGCGGTGCGACGATTCGACAAGCCCGCTCGCCACGGGGATCAGGTCTTAGCTTTCCAACCAGACGTCCCGCGCCCAGTGCCATACCGATTCCCAAGACTCCTCGGTGACAAGTTCTTCTTCGCCGGACCACAGCACCACCGTGCCGTCTTCTTCAACGCAGTAATAGTCGTCGCCGTCCTGGCAGATCGGGATCAACTCGCGCGGCACGCCGCTATCCCAGGCATTTGCTGCGACTTCCGGCAGGTAGGTGTGGGATTGCGGGTCGGTGACGGTCACCGGCTCAAGGCTGCCGTACACCACGTCGCTGACGGTCAGCAGAAACTCCTTGAAGACGAACGGAATATTGATGAACAGCTCTTCTTCGATTTCCACCAGCTGGTCTTCATCAGGCAGCTCCAGAGGAACCGGAACCGGTTCGTTGGCTTCACGCAATTGTTCGATGACTTCTTCCACGTCCGGGATCCTCTTGCTAGATGGCGCGGTTATAGGGGCGTTTTATACAGTAGCTCGCTATAAGTGCAACCGTGAAATAGAAAACCCCGGACAAGTCCGGGGTTTTTGTTACGGCTTGCACAAGCGTGCGGGTATCAGCCGTTCTGACGGATACCGGCGACCAGCCATGGCTGGTTGTCGCCTTGGGCACGTTCCATGTTCCAGCTTTCGCTGAACACTTCACCTTGGTCGAAGCGCGAGGTTTTCGACACACCGCTGAACGTCAGGGTGGCGATGGTCTTGTCGGCGCGGTCATCCACACCGTCCAGCTGGACATGCAGGTCATCGATGTAGGTCGACTGGAAGCCGTCGCCCAGGTCGGCGCGTTCGCGCTTGAGGAACTCCAGCAGTTGCGGGGTCACGAACTCGGAGATCTTGTCCATTTCGTTGGCGTCCCAGTGCTGTTGCAGGGACTGGAAGTGGCTGCGGGCCGCTTCGACGAAACGCTCTTCGTTGAACCAGGCCGGTGCGTTGATCACTGGGCGGGCGGCAGCAGGGGCTGACGAACCACCGAAGATCGAACCCATGGCGGGTTTCTGCTCGAACACTTCACGCTGCATCGGCGCGCCGGCGGGCGCCAGATGCTCCTGCTGCTTGCGGCGACGGGCGGCGATAAAGCGGAAGATCAGGAAGGCGATGACCGCCATGATCAGGATGTCGAAGATCTGCATGCCCTGGAAGCCGCCGCCCATGAACATGGAGGCGAGCAGGCCACCGGCCGCGATACCGGCCAGAGGGCCCAACCAGCGCGAAGCACCGCCGGCCTTGGCAGCAGCGCCAGCAGCACCGGCTGCGCCTGCGGTAGCGGCAGCACCGCCTACACCGGCGGATGGGGCCATTTGGCTGGTCTGGTGAGTCGGTGCCGAGCCCATGCTTTTGCCGCCACCGAAGCGTTTGGCGTTGGCGTCGAGGCTCATCGTCAGGCCTATGCATAACGCCATGGCGATGCTAAGAAAACGTTTCATAAAGGGAATTCCCATTTGTGGATTGCACGCGCGCCATGTTGCACAGGTGTCGTGACAGTGGCTAGCAACATAATGTTTCGGGCTTTTGCGTAAGATCGATTCAGGATGGTCTGTAGGACTTGTTACAGATATTGGCCCGCGCTCGTTAAAAACAAGGGCGGGCCAGCAACCTTCATGTTTGGAATTGTTTCAGACCGCTTCGAGTTTCGCGTAGCCCATCATCAGCCATTTGCTGCCTTCGGCGAAGTTCACCTGCACCCGTGCCTGGGCGCCGGCACCTTCGAAGTTGAGGATCACCCCTTCGCCGAAGATCGCATGCTTGACCTGCTGGCCCAGGCTGAACGGCGTTTCCGGAATCTCGGAACCCGCAAACATGCTGCTGGAGTTCTGCTGCTGGCCACCGCCGAACGGGCGGCTGACGCTGTTGGAAAGGCGTACTTCCTGGATCAGCCCTTTCGGCACTTCACGTACGAAGCGTGACACCTTGTTGTAGGTCTCGCTGCCGTACAGGCGTCGGGTCTCAGCGTAGGTCATCACCAGGTTCTGCATCGCCCGGGTAATGCCCACATAGGCCAGGCGGCGTTCTTCCTCAAGGCGGCCGGGTTCTTCCAGGCTCATCTTGTGGGGGAACAGGCCTTCTTCCATGCCCACCAGGAACACATAGGGAAACTCCAGGCCCTTGGCGCTGTGCAAGGTCATCAGCTGGATGCTGTCTTCGTGCTCGTCGGCCTGGGTGTCACCCGCCTCCAGCGAGGCGTGGCCGAGGAAGGCTGCGAGCGGGGTCAGCTCTTCATCTTCCTCGGTGTTTTCAAACGCACGGGCGGCGCTGACCAATTCCTCAAGGTTTTCTACCCGGGCCTGGCCTTTTTCACCTTTTTCGGCTTCGTGATAGGCAATCAGCCCGGACTGTTCAATGACGGTCTGGGTCATCAAATGCAGCGGCATTTCCGAACATTTGGCCGCCAGGTTCTCGATCAGCTCGACAAACACCCCCAGCGCCCCGGCAGCCCGGCCGGTCAAGCCTTTGTTGGCGATCAGCAAGCGCATGGCTTCCCACATCGACACATCGGCATGGCGCGCGTGGTCGCGAATGGCTTCAACGGTTTTCTCGCCGATGCCACGGGCCGGGATATTGATCACCCGCTCCAGCGCCGCATCGTTGCCGCGGCCTTCGAGCAAACGCAGGTAGGCCATGGCGTTCTTGATTTCCGCACGCTCGAAGAAGCGCTGGCCGCCATAGATGCGGTACGGGATGCGCTCGCGCAGCAGGGCTTCTTCCAATACCCGCGATTGGGCGTTGGAACGGTACAGAATCGCGATATCACTGCGCGCCAGGCCGGTTTTCAGCGCGCTCTCGATGGTTTCCACCACGTAGCGTGCTTCATCGTGTTCGTTGAAGGCCGCGTACAGGTTGATCGCTTCGCCTTCGCCACCGTCGGTCCACAGCTCTTTGCCCAGGCGCCCGGTGTTGTTGGCGATCAAGGCGTTGGCAGCCTTGAGGATACCGGCGGTGGAGCGGTAGTTCTGCTCCAGGCGAATGGTGACCGCGTCGGGGAAGTCTTCGGAATACTGGTAGATGTTCTCGATTTTCGCGCCACGCCAGCCGTAGATCGACTGATCGTCGTCGCCCACCACCATCAGGCTGTCGCCGCCTTTGGCCAACAGGCGCAACCAGGCGTACTGCACGGCGTTGGTGTCCTGGAACTCGTCCACCAGGATATGCCGGAAGCGCTTCTGGTAATGGGCCAGCAAGCCTGGGTTGTCGCGCCACAGGTCGAGGGCGCGCAGCAGCAACTCGGAGAAGTCGATCACGCCGGCACGCGCGCAGGCGGCCTCATAGGCTTCATAAATGCTGCGCATGGTGGCCAGGAACAGGTCGCCGCTGGCCTGGATATGCTGCGGGCGCAGGCCCTCGTCTTTCTGGCCGTTGATAAACCACTGGGCCTGGCGCGCAGGCCAGCGCTGTTCGTCGAGCCCCAGTTCGCGGATCACGCGCTTGACCAGGCGTTGCTGGTCATCGCTGTCGAGGATCTGGAACGTCTGGGCGAGCCCGGCCTCCTGCCAGTGCGCCCGCAACAGGCGGTGCGCCAGGCCGTGGAAGGTGCCCACCCACATACCGGCCGGGCTGATGCCCATCAACTGCTCGATGCGGTGGCGCATCTCGGCAGCGGCCTTGTTGGTGAAGGTCACCGACAGGATGGAGTGCGGGGACGCGTTCTCGACCTGGATCAACCAGGCGATACGGTGCACCAGCACTCGGGTTTTACCGGAGCCAGCACCGGCCAGGACCAACTGACGGCCAACGGGGGCCGCTACGGCCTGGCGTTGGGCATCGTTGAGGGAGTTCAGCAAAAGAGAGAGATCATCGCGCATCGGCGCATTCTAGGTTGCTGGGGGGAGTGGGGCAAACCCCAATGCCGGGTGGTCGACGGAAAACATCCACGGTGATTCCGGGCGGCTGAACATTCTGCATGGGGTGATGACCGGTCAGTCAATGGCCGCAGCCCGCGCAGCGTCTCGCTCAAGCTGTCTGGCCCCTGGGTTTGCGCCGGATGACCATGCAGTTTTTATGACGTGGAGCAGTTTGGCCCAAGCGCTTGCTTGTGTATGCTCCGTCGACGTTTCGGGCTCACCATTATAAGAACACTGCCTATGACTCTCAGCACCGATCTGTTCAGCCCCTCGGCGGCGCCAGCGCAGGTCATCCACAAACACTACGCCACCGAGATGGCGGTCGAGCGCACACGCCTGCTCTATCAGGGCTCGCTGCTGCCGACCCTGTTGATGTTGGTCAACGGCCTGGTCTGCGCCTGGCTGCTCTGGAACCCCACGCAATACTTGTTGGACAGCATTTGGCTGGTCTGGCTGCTCGCCCTGGTGGCCATGCGCGTGATCCAGGTGGCGGCCTTTGATTCGGCCATGCCCAGCCGCCAGGCGCAGCCGATCTGGCGCCGCAGGTTCATGCTCGGCTCGGCCGCCAGCGGGCTGACCCTGGCCACTGCCGCCATTGCCCTGGTGCCGGTGGACAGCTTTACGCAGCAGGCCTGGGTGTTCGGCCTGATCGGTGCGGCCACGCTGTCTGCCAGCGTGGCCTACGCGGTGAGCTTGCCCGCGTTCCTGTCATTCGCCTTGCCATGCCTGGTGCCGGCCATCGTCTATCTGTTCTGGAACGGTGCCCCGCAACAACAAGGCTGGGGGGTACTTGGCCTGATCCTGCTGGCGTCCCTGAGCGTGGTGGCGTGGCAGGTCAATCGCCTGATCCAGCGCGGGCTGTTGCGACGTTTCCAAAACCAGGCGCTGATCGAACATCTCCAGCAGGCGCAACAGCGCAGTGAGCAGTTGAACCAGGACCTGGTGCGCGAAGTCGAGCAACGCCGCCAAGTCGAACAGGAACTGCGCGAAGCGCAAATCGGCCTGCAAGACCGCGTGGCGCAACGCAGCCAGGAACTGGACGCGGCCAGCCTGGCCCTGAACAAAAGCGAAGCGCGCCTGGCGATGGCCTTGCAAGCCAGCGAACTGGGGCTGTGGGACTGGAACCTGCAAACCGACGAGGTGCACCACACCCAGCTCAAAGAACTGTTCGGGCTGGAGCCCGAGTACGTCACGGCGATGCTCAGCCACCTCAAGCCGCGCCTGCACCCCGACGACCTGCCGTTGCTCAAGCGTGCCCTGGTGGAGCACCTCAAGGGTCGCAGTGAGGACTACCAGGTGGAATACCGCGTGCGCCATGGCGATGGCCACTGGGTGTGGATCGAAGACCGTGGCCGCGCCGTGGAGCGTGCGCCCAGCGGACGGGTCACGCGCATGCTGGGTACCCGTCGCGATATCAGTGCCGGCAAGGCCCTGGAAGAACAACAGCGCCTGGCCTCGACCGTGTTCGAAGCCGCCAGTGAAGGCATTGTGATCCTTGACCCGGACTACGTGCTGATCGCCGTCAACCGGGCTTTCAGTCGCGTCACCGGCTTCGACATCGACGATATGCTGGGTCGCAATGTCGTGGAGTTGCCCAGCAGTCGCGATGCGCGGCGTCACTTCCCGGTGATCCGCCAGGCGCTGCTCAGCCACGGCACCTGGCAGGGTGAACTGGTGGAGACACGCAAGAGTGGCGAGTTGTATCCGCAGTGGCTGCAACTGAATGTTGTGCGGGATGCTCGAGGAAAAGTCAGCCATATCGTGGGCTTCTTCGCCGATCTGTCGGCGCGGCGTGAGTCCGAGGAGCGTATGCGCTACCTCACCCACTATGACGAATTGACCGGCCTGGCCAATCGCTCGCTGTTTCGCGAACGCCTGCGCGAAGCCCACCAGCGCGTCCGCCAGGGCGGGCGTAGCCTGGCGCTGCTGCATATCAACCTGGACCGCTTCAAGTTGCTCAATGACAGCCTGGGCCATGAAGTGGCCGACCAGTTGTTACAGAAAATGGCGCGGCGCTTGATCAACGCCCTGCCGGAAGCCGACACCATTGCGCGACTGTCCGGCGACGAATTCGCTGTGCTCTTCGATGCCTATGGCAACTTGTCGAGCCTCGCGCGGGTCGCCACGCGGCTACTGGCCAAGCTGCGTGTGCCGGTGGCAGTGGAAGGGCATGAGCTGGTAGTCAGTGCCTCTATGGGGGTCAGCCTGTTACCGGACAACGCGCGGGAAATTTCAGCCTTGGTCAGCCAGGCGAACATGGCCATGCAGCATGCCAAGCACCTGGGCGGTAATAACTTCCAGTTCTACACCGACAGCCTGCAAGCCAGCACGCTGGAGCGTTTGCAACTGGAAAACCATCTGCGTAAAGCCATTGAAGAGCGCCAGCTCACGGTGTTCTACCAACCCAAATTATGCCTGGCCACCGGCCAACTGAACGCCGCCGAGGCGTTGATTCGCTGGGAGCATCCGCAATGGGGCATGGTGCCACCGGGGGACTTTATCGGCCTGGCCGAAGAAACCGGCCTGATCGTGCCGCTGGGCGAGTTTGTGCTGCGCCAGGCCTGCTGGCAGGCCTGCGAGTGGCAGCGCCAAGGGTTGGCGCCGATCCGGGTGTCGGTGAACCTGTCGGTGCACCAGTTGCGCCAGGGCAAGCTGGTCAGCCTGGTGCGCCAGGTGCTGGAAGAAACCGGGCTGGACCCGCAATACCTCGAACTGGAGCTGACCGAAAGCCAGTTGCTCGACAGCGTGGAACACATCATCGCGACTTTCCAGCAACTGCGGGACCTGGGGGTGAAGCTGGCCATTGATGATTTCGGCACCGGTTATTCGTCCCTCAGCTACCTCAAGCGCATCCCGGTGGACTACGTGAAGATCGACCAGACCTTTATTCGTGGCCTCGGCCAGGGGCGCGAAGACGCGGCCATTACGCGGGCGATCATTGCAATGGCCCACGGGCTGGCGCTCAAGGTGGTGGCCGAAGGCGTGGAAGACCAACAGCAGTTGGATTTCCTGCGGGGGGAGCGTTGTGACGAGGTGCAGGGCTACCTGATCAGTCGGCCGATGGAAGCCGATGGCCTGGCAGAGTTGTTACGAAAAAAAGCAGATTTTTCCTAGCACCGGGCCTTCAGCCATTGTGGCTACAACTCGCCTGCCCTTAGATTCAAAGGGCAGCAGGGCGATTAAGTGATGCATCGGACGGGCAAAACGACAATTCTTGTAGTATAACTACAAGCTTGCTACATCCCTGGCGCCTGCCAATAACAAGAGTCCTGCCCTTTGAACCTGTTGCAACATATCGCCCAGTCGCGCCACCTGTTACGCAAATCGGAACTCAAGGTTGCCGATCACGTGCTGCTAGACCCTGCGGCCGTCATGCACAGTTCCATGGCCGACCTGGCCCACAGCGTGGGCATCAGTGAGCCGACCATCGTGCGTTTTTGCCGCGCCATCGGTTGCTCCGGGTTCCAGGACTTGAAGCTCAAGCTGGCCCAAAGCCTGGCCGCTGGCGCGAGCTTCGGGCAGTTTGCGATCCATGAAGACGACTCGGTCGCTGACTACAGCCTGAAAATCTTCGACACCACCCTGCACACCCTGATGGAAGTGCGTGAGAAGCTCGACCCGGTGGAGCTGCAAAAGGCCGTGACCGCCATGTCCCAGGCCCAGCGTGTCGAGTTCTACGGTTTTGGCGCATCAGGTGCTGTCGCCGCGGATGCCCAGCACAAGTTCTTCCGCCTGCTGTTGACCGCTGCGGCCTATAGCGATCCGCATATGCAGGCAATGTCGGCCGTGACCTTGAAGCCGACCGACGTGGCCATCTGCATTTCCCAGTCCGGTCGCTCCAAAGACCTGCTGATCACCGCCAACCTGGTGCGTGAAAGCGGCGCCACGTTGATCACCTTGTGCCCGAGCCAGACGCCGTTGGCGGAACTGTCCACGGTCAACCTGGCGATCGACGTGCATGAAGACACGGAAATCTACACGCCGCTGACGTCGCGCATCGCCCACCTGGTGGTGATCGACGTGTTGGCGATGGGTGTGGCCATGGCGCGCGGTCCGAGCCTGGTCAATCACCTCAAGAGCGTGAAGCGCAGTCTGCGCAGCCTGCGGCTCTCGCCCAAGTCCGTCAAAGCCCTCGACGACTGATTCAAGGTTGCATTCGTTTCAAAGGTGGGAGGGGCTTGCCCCCTCCCACCTTTGCATCTTCTGTGTGTCCAGAATCTTCACCAGGCTGTCATCGTCATGTCATCCGCCGAGCCGATCCTGTACTCCCCGTACTCGCATTGGGAGACTCCAAAATGACCCGGCACTACGAAGACAGCAACAGCTCCGTCAAGACCCGCCGTCAACAGGAAGACCAGCGCCGCATGGCGTTCCGTCGCGCAATCGAAGACCGCTGCGACCAGCGCCAGCTGCAGCAGAGCATCAGTGACTACCCGGAACTGCACTGGCAGGCACCCGCGGCTGCCCAGCGAAGCGCTCAGCCAACGCGCTGATCTGCACCCGCTCGCTGCGGATAAAGCCCAGGAATGCATGGGCCACCGGTGACAGGCGCTTGGCCTTGGCCTGCACCAGGCACCAACTGCGGTACAGCGGCAGCTCTTCCACCGGCAGCTCCTTGAGCCCGCCGGTGGCCAGTTCCAGGTTCAGGGCGTGGCGCGTCAACAAGGCCACGCCCAACCCTGCCACCACGCACTCACGCTGCGCCTCGGCCGAGGCCACCTCCACCGTCTGGGTGAAGTGCACGCGTTTTTCCTTGAAGTACTCCTCGCAGGCCAGCCGTGTACCGGAGCCCGGTTCGCGCAGCAACAGCGTGTAGGGTTCCAGGTCCTGCAAGCGCAAGGGGCCCTGGAGGCTCAAAGGGTGATCGGGTGGCGCCACGGCAACGATGGGGTTGTTAAGGAACGGCAGGAACTCCAGGCCCATGTCCTGAGGCACCATGGACATGATCACCAAGTCATCACGGTTGTCCGAAAGCCTGCGGATCACCTGGGCACGGTTGACCACCGTCAGGTGCAACTGCACTTCGGGATGCTGGCGCTTGAACGCGGCAAACAGGTGCGGTACGAAATACTTGGCGCTGGATTCCACGGCCAGCTTCAACTGGCCTTGCAACGAACCCTGCATGTCCGATAGCTGCATGTCGAGGTTTTCCAGGCGCCCGAAAATATCGCGACTGGCCCGTTGCAGGGCTTCGGCGGCCTCGGTCATGTAGAGCTTTTTACCGACATAGTCGAACAACGGCTGGCCGATCAGCTCTTCCAGCTGGCGAATTTGTAGGCTGACGGCCGGTTGGGTGAGAGACATTTCCTCGGCGGCACGGCTATACGAGCGCAAATCACACACTTCATTGAAGATCTGCAATTGCCGTAATGTCAGTCTCATCAATGACTTACGCATTTTTAAATCCCCTCGATCCCATCCAGTGTGTCGACTATAAGTCTTTACTTATGCGCGACCCAATAATTATTGATTTTTGTTAATCCCTCTACGGGCTTAGTGTGGGGCTGCGACTGGCTTGAAACATTTGGTCACGCGCCGACCCGGGTCTAGCGGGTCGAAGAACGCAGCAATCGGCTCAAGGGAATTTCCAAGTGATAAAAAAGATCCTGATCGCCAACCGTGGTGAAATTGCCGTACGAATCGTGCGTGCCTGCGCCGAGATGGGCATTCGCTCGGTCGCGGTCTATTCCGACGCCGACCGCCATGCGTTGCACGTCAAGCGTGCCGACGAGGCCCACAGCATCGGTGCCGAGCCCCTGTCCGGCTACCTGAACCCGCGCAAGCTGGTGAACCTGGCGGTGGAAACCGGCTGTGATGCCTTGCACCCCGGCTACGGCTTCCTGTCGGAAAACGCCGAACTGGCAGACATTTGTGCCGAACGTGGGATCAAATTCATTGGTCCTTCGGCTGAAGTGATTCGCCGTATGGGCGACAAGACCGAAGCGCGCCGCAGCATGATCAAGGCCGGCGTACCGGTCACGCCCGGTACTGAAGGCAATGTCGCCGATATCGCCGAAGCCCTCACTGAAGGCGACCGTATCGGTTACCCGGTGATGCTCAAGGCCACCTCCGGTGGTGGCGGTCGCGGCATCCGTCGTTGCAACAGCCGCGAAGAACTCGAACAAGCCTTCCCCCGCGTGATCTCCGAAGCCACCAAGGCGTTCGGTTCGGCGGAAGTGTTCCTGGAAAAATGCATCGTCAACCCCAAGCATATCGAGGCGCAGATCCTCGGTGACAGCTTTGGCAATGTGGTGCACCTGTTCGAGCGCGATTGCTCGATCCAGCGCCGCAACCAAAAGCTTATCGAAATCGCCCCGAGCCCGCAGTTGACCCCGGAACAGCGCGCCTATATCGGCGACCTGTCGGTGCGCGCGGCCAAGGCTGTGGGCTACGAAAACGCCGGCACCGTGGAGTTCCTGCTCGCCGAGGGCGAGGTGTACTTCATGGAGATGAACACCCGGGTGCAGGTGGAACACACCATCACCGAAGAAATCACCGGGATCGACATTGTCCGCGAGCAGATCCGCATCGCCTCGGGCCTGCCGCTGTCGGTGAAGCAGGAAGACATCCAGCACCGTGGTTTCGCGTTGCAGTTCCGTATCAACGCCGAAGACCCGAAAAACAACTTCCTGCCCAGTTTCGGCAAGATCACCCGTTACTACGCGCCCGGCGGCCCCGGCGTGCGCACCGACACGGCGATCTATACCGGCTACACCATCCCGCCGTTCTACGACTCCATGTGCCTGAAACTGGTGGTGTGGGCGTTGACCTGGGAAGAAGCCATGGACCGCGGCCTGCGTGCCCTGGATGACATGCGCCTGCAAGGCGTGAAGACCACCGCCGCTTACTATCAGGAAATCCTGCGCAACCCGGAATTCCGCAGCGGCCAGTTCAACACCAGTTTTGTGGAAAGCCATCCTGAGCTGACCAACTACTCGATCAAGCGCAAACCCGAAGAGCTGGCCCTGGCCATCGCCGCCGCCATCGCCGCCCACGCAGGCCTGTGAGGAACATAATAATGAGCAAGAAAATCTTCGTTACTGACACCATCCTGCGCGACGCTCACCAATCGTTGCTGGCGACCCGCATGCGCACCGACGACATGCTGCCGATCTGCGACAAGCTCGACAAAGTCGGCTACTGGTCCCTGGAAGTCTGGGGCGGCGCGACCTTCGATGCCTGTGTGCGCTTTTTGAAGGAAGACCCGTGGGAACGCCTGCGTAAACTGCGCGCCGCATTGCCTAACACGCGCCTGCAAATGCTGCTGCGTGGCCAGAACCTGCTGGGCTACCGCCACTACAGCGACGACGTGGTCAGGGCCTTCGTCGCCAAGGCCGCCGTGAATGGCATCGACGTGTTCCGCATCTTCGACGCCATGAATGACGTGCGTAACCTGCGCGTGGCCATTGAAGCGGTCAAGGCCGCCGGCAAGCATGCCCAGGGCACCATCGCCTATACCACCAGCCCGGTGCACACCATCGACGCCTTTGTGGCCCAGGCCAAGCAAATGGAAGCCATGGGCTGCGACTCGGTGGCGATCAAGGACATGGCCGGCCTGCTGACCCCGTACGCCACGGGCGAACTGGTCAAGGCGCTGAAAGCCGAGCAGAACCTGCCGGTGTTCATCCACTCGCACGACACGGCAGGTTTGGCCGCGATGTGCCAACTCAAGGCCATCGAAAACGGTGCCGACCATATCGACACCGCGATCTCCAGCTTCGCCTGGGGCACCAGCCACCCAGGTACCGAGTCGATGGTCGCCGCCCTTAAAGGCAGCGAGTTCGACACCGGGCTCGACCTGGAATTGCTGCAGGAAATTGGTTTGTACTTCTACGCGGTGCGCAAGAAGTACCACCAGTTTGAGAGCGAATTCACCGCCGTCGATACCCGCGTGCAAGTCAACCAGGTGCCGGGCGGGATGATTTCCAACCTGGCCAACCAGCTCAAGGAGCAGGGCGCGCTCAACCGCATGGGGGAAGTGCTGGCTGAAATTCCTCGGGTGCGTGAGGACCTCGGCTTCCCGCCGTTGGTCACCCCGACTTCGCAGATCGTCGGCACCCAGGCGTTCTTCAACGTGCTGGCTGGCGAGCGCTACAAGACCATCACCAACGAAGTGAAGTTGTACCTGCAAGGCGGCTACGGCAAGGCGCCGGGCACGGTGAACGAGAAGTTGCGCCGCCAGGCCATCGGCAGCGAAGACGTGATCGACGTGCGCCCGGCCGATTTGCTCAAGCCGGAAATGACCAAGCTGCGCGGTGAAATCGGCACATTGGCCAAGTCTGAAGAAGACGTGCTGACCTACGCCATGTTCCCGGACATCGGTCGCAAATTCCTCGAAGAGCGCGACGCCGGCACCCTCACCCCGGAAGTGCTGTTGCCGATCCCCGAAGCAGGCGGCGTGGCCCGTGCCGGTGGCGAAGGCGTACCGACCGAGTTCGTCATCGACGTGCACGGCGAGAGCTACCGCGTGGACATCACCGGTGTTGGCGTGAAGGCTGAAGGCAAGCGCCATTTCTACCTGTCCATCGACGGCATGCCTGAAGAAGTGGTGTTCGAACCGCTCAACGAGTTTGTCAGCGGCGGCAGCAGCAAGCGCAAGCAAGCCACCGAGCCGGGTCATGTGAGCACGGCGATGCCGGGCAATATCGTAGACGTGCTGGTCAAGGTTGGTGACGTGGTCAAGGCCGGCCAGGCCGTGTTGATTACCGAAGCCATGAAGATGGAAACCGAAGTGCAGGCTGCGATTGCCGGCAAGGTGGCTGCGGTTCACGTGACCAAGGGCGACCGGGTCAACCCGGGCGAAATCCTGATTGAAATCGAAGGCTGATCCCTAGCCTTCGACACTACCGCTTAATCCTCGGGGGGGCAGGTGCCCCCCTTTTTTTTGTCCGCGATTTGGTACTCAGGCGGTGGGATCATTGCGTTTGAAGGTGACGAAGACGCCGTCAGGGCGATAAGTCAGCGTAGGGACCAGGGTCTTCAAGTTGCTGGTGATGCCGGCGAACGGGCTTTCGACGTGCTTGGCGCTGAGGAGCGGCAAGGGTTGCGAGAGCAGCGCATCGTTTTCGTTTTCGACGTGGATAGCCAGCGTCGCCCCGCGCAGGTCGGCGGTGTTGCCAATGTTCGAGGGGGTATGGGTTTGGTCTGCGCCCAGCGTCAGGGCCAGCGTCGAGCCATGTTGCATGCGCAGGTCCTGCTCGACGTGGGTGGCTGGATCCAGCCGCAATGTTCCCGCGACCTCAAGGTTGGCCACGGTGCCGCCGGCGTAGGTGGCGTCAGGTTGGACGGTCATGGAACCGCCGATTTTGCTCTGGTTGACCAGGGTTGCACCGCTGTAGACCGCACCTTGCTGATTGACCGGGACTTCACCTGTGAGGGTCCAGTTGCCAGAGCCCACCCACAGATGCTGCATCTGGCGGGCACCATCGAATGTGCCGCCCCTGGCATCGTCCAGAATTACCTGGTTGGTGCCACTGCCCCCGTCAACCACGCCTTCGAAGCGCCCACCGCTGCGGACGATGAGCATATCGTTGCCGCCCCCCATGCTCAGCGCTACGCCATGGCTGCCAATGATCAAGCCGGCGTTGACCACTTCATCATCCTGGTCGCCGTCCAGCCTTACCCCGGCGCCATTCTTGCCGGTGATGCTGCCGTGGTTTTCGAGCCACACCGGTGCCAGGCCGGTGCTGGTGAAGCCGTTGCGCTCGCCAACGGTTTTGGCCGTCGCGCTGTTGATAATCTCGATGCCGCGCAACGAGGTTGCAGTGCCGGCTGGAGCACTAGGGATAAGCAGCCTGGCGGCGTTGTCGATGTCCAGGCCATTGCCATTGTTGAGTGTGATGGTTGCCGAGCTGAACCGGGCGTCGGGCTTGATCGCAGGTTGATCGTTGAGCGCAGCGGCGATGTCTGTGCGGCCGGCCGGCTTGTCCTGGCGGGTACCCGCGGCGGTGCCAGGCGGCGTCTGCGATATGGATTGCGCCAGTGTGTGTATGCCATACCCCATCAGGGCACCGACGGAAGGGATGTACGGGAAGATCGACGACATAATTTCCGGCCTCGCAAGTGTAGGAGACCGGAATGTAGCCAGTAACGTAGCCGGCGGCTGTCAGGCCTGATAACAACGCTATGAGGGAATGTTCCTCGGTTTTATGAGGTTAAAACCTCATTTGCCATTGCCCCATCAGGCCCTGGCTGTGGCTGTTGGTGCCCGCTTCCCCCTGGTAGGCCAAGCCGACGGTGTGTTGCGGCGACAGCGCGAGGTCCAGCCCGGCCTGCCAGTTCAGGCTGTTGCGGTCCAGGG
This sequence comes from Pseudomonas sp. G11, assembly GCF_029457515.1. Classification (NCBI taxonomy): domain Bacteria; kingdom Pseudomonadati; phylum Pseudomonadota; class Gammaproteobacteria; order Pseudomonadales; family Pseudomonadaceae; genus Pseudomonas; species Pseudomonas sp. G11. The sequence continues at coordinate 132,184 of NZ_CP120377.1, read as the reverse complement.
AAGCGCCGACCAGGGTGAAGTCATCAATCGCGAACGGCATGTAGCGGTAGGACTGGCGGACGCGGCTGTCGACCTTGCCATAGAGGCGTTTCCAATCGGCGCTGATATGGGGGATGAGCCTGACCTGGTTATCGAACCGATACTGGCTCGCCAGGCGCAGGCCCAGGGTGCTGTTCAGGTTTTGCTGGGTTTGTGAGCCAACGTTCAGTGCCGCCAGGCCACCTTTTTCCTGGAACCGGTCGCGGTGATAGCGTTGATAACCAAGGCCGCCGAAGGGCTCGATACTCAAGTCCGCGCTGCCCAACTGATAGCCCACTTCCGAGAACAGGGTTTGGCTCTGGGCTTTGTAGTCGCCCTTGAGTTGCTGTTTGTTATCGAGCAACTGGACGCTGCGTTTGTTTTGCCCGGCGTGGCGGCTATAGATCGCCCCCAGGCGCAGGCCCAGCGGGCCGTCCTGGTGCACGGCATAACCGCCCAGGTGCCAACTGTCCAGGTCGGCGGAAAAACGCTGGGCGTCGAGGCGGCTGGTGGATTTTGCGCCCATTACGCCGATCCGCCAGGCGTGGTCCAGTGCCCAGTCGGCGCCTGTCAGCAGGCCTCGGTTGGCGTACTTCAGGCCCGCACTGCCGCCTTGTTTGTCGAGGCGGCCGTCTTGGCCCAGTCCCTGTACCCAGACATGAGCGTCGTCATTGGTGGGCAGGGCGCGCAGGGTCGACAGCAATTGGCTGCCCAGTTGCTGTGTGATGTTCTGGGTCGCCGCCGCCAGGTTGGCATTCTGGCTGCCGGCCAATTGTTCAAGGGCCGCACCGACCCCTCCGGGCTGCTGCATCAATGCCTCGTTGAAACGTTCCAACTCTTTGATCTGCTCTGAGGTCAGCTCGCCGGATTCCAGTAACCGAATCAAGGCAGGCTCCAGCACCTGGGCCACCCGTAGGCCATTGAGGGTCGTGGCTTGGCGAGTCAGGTAGCCGTCGAGGGGAGTGGCTTGCTCGATCGGGGCCGACATCCATTCGTCGTAATCGTCATAGTCGTCGTAGTCAGGCACAAGCAGTTCGAACTGATAAGGTGTGCCTGTTTGCGCCTGGGCGAGGGGAGCGCTGGCAATACCAATGGCGAGGATGACCGCACGCGTGAGTTTCTGGAGTGTAAAGGGCATGAATTCCTGACCTCTGATAAGTGAGGCCGGGAATTTAGCGAGATGGCGGGGCGATAACTGTCAGGCCATCGACCGCTGGTTTGCGGGAGTTGTCTCTAGTTCAGGGCGATTAAAAACGGATCTGTTTTGACCGAACGATGGTGTACGGGACCTTGATAGATATGCATTTTAATGCAGCTAAGGGTCCAACTTTAGCGCTTTGATTGCATTATATTGCGCTTCGTCTGCTGCTACAGTCAGCTTTATGCACTATGTTGCGTTTATCAGGCCGGTCAATTACCTCGAGGTGCATTTAGTTGCGTATGGACAATGCCTACAGGCTTACCTTGCAGATATTCGATGCCGGTCATTGGCAGGATGCGATGACGCTTGAGTTTTCCGAGCCTGATAAAGGTTTTGCAAGCCCCTGCCGTTTTGGCTACGAGTCCACCTACCTGGTCGATCACCTGGACGAGATGGATACCCTTTTTGCCAAGGCGGTGAGTGTAAGGGTGCCATTGAACTGGTCACAGGAGACACCCAAGCACGCGCCGGCCTTTCTCCAATGAGTCTCTCGCTCAGTCAGCGTGCACAAGTGATTGAAAGCATCGAGCAGGGCTTGTCTGACGGTTCGCTCGAAATAGGCGACGCCGTACGCCGCCTGCGTACCGAAGTCACAGGCCTGCACCAGAGCCAGTTTGCGCAGATGTGCAAGATATCCGTGCGTACCCTGGTGCATATCGAGCATGGCGAAGGCAATCAAACCTTGAAATCGCTGAACGCCGTGTTCCGCCCCTTTGGTTTGCAGATGGGCGTGGTCAAGGTGCGTCGCAAAAGGGATGACTAGGTCCGTCGTACGTAGCCCTTGCCGTAATGCCGCTCCATGCGCGCCTGGATCAGCTCCAGCCCGAGGGACATCACCCAATAGATGATCGCTGCAGTGGTGAGCATCTCGATGTAGCGATAGCTGGAGCGACCATAGGATTGGGCCAGGAACATCACTTCCCATACCCCCATCACTGAGATCAGGGACGAGTCCTTGAGCATCGAGATAAATTGGTTGGTGGCAGGGGGAATGATCGTGCGCATGGCCTGGGGCAGGGTGACATGCCAGAAGATCGCACTGTCGCGCATGCCCAGGGCCAGGGCTGCTTCCCGTTGGCCATGGGGTACCCCGAGGATGCCGGCGCGGAAAATCTCGCTCAGGTAGGCGCCATAGTTCAGCGACAGCGCGATGATCCCGGCGACGATGGCGCCCGGTACCAGGCCCAGTTGCGGCAGTCCCAGATAGATCAGCAGGATCTGGATCAGCAACGGTGTACCCCGAAAGAACGAGGCGTAAAAGCTCGCAATGCCAAAGGCCACGGCGCTTTTCGACAGACGCCCCAGCGCAGTGATGAAACCCAGTATCGACGATGCCACGATCGAGCACAGGCACAGGAATACCGTCAGCGCCGCGCCTTGCAGAAAACCGTTGGGCGCCAGGTGCACGCCAACCAGGTTGGGCAGCTTGTCGAGGATGATCGAGAACTTCAGGTCAAAGCTCAGGAAGAAACTGGCGAACAGGCAAAACAGCGCGGCCCAGGTCAGGTACAGGCGCGTACGAAAACCCAGGAGTCGCTGGCGTCGCGACTCGGTCACGGGTGGCTTGGGAGGAGTGGGGAACGCGGTCATTGGCTGATGTCGGCGCCAATCCATTTCTTCGACAGCTGGCTCAAGGTGCCGTCCTGCTTCAACTGCGCAAAGACCTCACGCACTTTGGCGTCCCACTGCGGGTCGCCTTTTTCGATGGCCACCGAGTTGGGTTCGGCGTACAGCGGTTCGCCGGCAAGCTTGAAGCGTTTGTCCTGGTTCAGGCGTGGTTGGGCGGTGACCAGGTTGGTCAGGATGGCGTCCAGGCGTACGCCGGCGCCCAGGCCCAGGTCCTGGAAGGCCACGTTATCGGTATCGTACGGGGCGATCTGGACGTTCTCGAAGGGGTACTGCAGTTGCGTGTCTTCGGCGCCTTCGATCACCAGGTTTTTGTTCAGGTAGCTTTCGTAACTGGAGGCGCTGGTGAGGCCGACTTTTTTGCCGCTCAAGTCCTTGGCGCCGTGGATGCGCTCATCCTGGGCGTTGACCACGATCACCGCAGGCGAGGCGTAGTACTCCACCGGGAAGTCGAACACTTCGGCGCGGGCCTTGCTCGGGGTCATCGAGCAGATGCAAATGTCATAGCGCCCGCTCCAGCGGCCGGCGGCAATGACGTCCCAGGAAGGGGTTTCCAGGCGCAGTTTCACGCCCAGTTTTTGCGCCACGGCCTTCGCCACATCGACGTCAAAACCATCGAGTTGGTTTTGTTCGTTGAGGAACGAGAAAGGCGGGTAGCTTTCCATCAGCACCCCCACCAGTTCTTTCTTCTGTTCAACCCGGTCCAGAGTCGCACCGCCGAAGGCTTGGGTGGAGGCAGCCAGAATCGTTAGGCCCAAGGCCAGGAGCGGTTTTAGTTTCAAGGGCGACACCTAAATAAAAAAGAGGTTGTGATGAACCGAAGTGTACGTATTAAATAGTTATAAGAACGACTCTCATAGTGAGTTATTTTCATAAGCTTATGAGTAAAAAGCATATGCCCGCAACACGCACAGTAATTCTCGATGGTGGCATGGGCCGCGAACTGCAACGCCGAGGCGCGCCGTTTCGGCAGCCGGAGTGGTCAGCGCTGGCGTTGAGTGAAGCTCCCCAGGCCGTGGAGGCGGTGCATGCGGCTTACATCCAGAGCGGCGCCAATGTGATCACCAGCAACAGCTATGCCGTTGTGCCGTTTCATATCGGCGAAGCCCGGTTTGCCGCCGAGGGCCAGGCCCTGGCGGCGCTGGCAGGTGAGTTGGCGCAGCGCGCGGTGGAGGCTTCCGGCCAGGCCGTACGCGTGGCAGGCTCATTGCCGCCGCTGTTTGGTTCTTATCGGCCAGACCTGTTTGAGGCCGACCGAGTCAACGAGTTGCTGACGCCACTGGTGCAGGGCCTGGCTCCCCACGTTGACCTGTGGCTGGCGGAAACCCAGAGTTCGATCGTCGAGGCGCGGGCCATCCATGCCGGTCTGCCGCGGGATGGGAAACCGTTCTGGCTGTCATTTACCTTGAAGGATGAAGACACCGACGAAGTCCCGCGCCTGCGCTCTGGCGAACCGGTGGTAGACGCGGCCGAAGCGGCGGCACAACTGGGGGTGGAGGTCCTGCTGTTCAATTGCAGCCAACCTGAAGTGATTGGCGCGGCGATCGATGCGGCGCGCCAGACCTTCGAACGCTTGGGCGTGGCGATCCAGATCGGCGCCTACGCCAATGCGTTCCCGCCGCAACCCAAGGAGGCCACGGCCAACGACGGCCTCGACCCGCTGCGTGATGATCTCGACCCGCCCGGCTACCTGCACTGGGCCGCCGACTGGCAGGCGCGCGGCGCCAGCCACCTGGGCGGTTGCTGCGGGATCGGGCCGGAGCATATTGCGGTGTTGGCCCAGAAGCTGGCTTAACCGTTTAAAGAGCCTGGCGGCGACACTCCGCCAGGCTTTTCAATTGGCCTGAACCTGCCTGGTTCGCCTGCGACAACCACGCTTCAAACCCCGCCCCAACGGTTGGCCATTCCGAGTCGATGATCGAATACCACGCGGTGTCCCGGTTCTTGCCCTTGACCACCGTATGCTGGCGAAACACCCCTTCAAAACTGAAGCCCAACCGTTCGGCCGCGTATTTGGAGCGGTCGTTGGCGTTGTTGCACTTCCATTCCAGGCGGCGATAGCCCTGGTCAAAGGCGTACTTGGCCAGCAGGTACACCGCCTCGGTGCTTTTTGGCGAGCGTTGCATCGGGGCGCCGAAGGTCACGTGGCCGATTTCGATGCGGCCATGCTCCGGGACGATGGACATCAGGCTGAGGATGCCTTGGACCTGGCCGGTCGCACGGTCGATCACGCTGAAAAAATAGGGGTCGCTGTGCGCAGCATGGTTGTTCAGCCAGTCATTGAAGGCGCTGCGCTCGGGGAAGGGGCCATAGGGCAGATAGTCCCACAGCTTGGGATCGGCGCCGGGACCTTGCAGGGCGTTGAACAGATCGTCGCCATGGCGGGCCGGGTCGAGTTTCTCCAGGCGGATGAAGCGCCCTTCGAGCAGTTGAACGGTGGGCGCCGGGGCGCCTTTCCAGTCGGCGAGAGAAGTGGGCATGCTGCGCTCCTTAAAGACCTTTGCGAAATTGGATGAAACCAGGGCGTTCGGCGATGCGCTCGTAGAGCTGGATCGCGGTGGCATTGGTCTCGTGGGTCAGCCAATGCACCTTGCAGCAACCATCGGCCTTGGCGGTGGTGTAGACGAATTCGATCAGCTTGCGGCCGACACCCGTACCCCGTTGGGCCGGGTCCACCAGCAAGTCTTGCAGGTAGCAGGAATTCTCGATGCTCCAGTTGGAGCGGTGGTAGATGAAGTTGACCATGCCCACGGCCTTGCCGTCTTGCCAGGCCAGGGCTGAATGGGTTGGCTCCTGGGGATCGATCAGGCGTTGCCAGGTGTTCTGGCTCACGGCGTCCGGCAGTTCGGTGTTGTAGAACTTCAAGTACGCTTGCCACAGCGGCAGCCAGGCGGCGTGGTCGGCGGCGGTAACGGGGCGGATATCGATCTGGCTCATTCTGGCGTTCCTGGAGGCATAAAGCGGGCGAGGGTCTGGTCGCGCACGTCGACACTGGTGGCCAGGCCCGCCTGCACGCCGGCGATATCCGCCGCGCTGCGGTTCTGGCTGAGTTTGCGTTTGCCGACCAGGCGCTCGATCGGCAGGGCGAAGGCAACAATGGCCTTGAGCATGCCGTCAATGTAGTCGGCCGGGGCGTCGCTGACTTTCCATGGCTGGGGGCGGTTGCCTTCATGACGATCGGTCAGCGCGGTGACCACGGCGAGCACACGTTCGGCGTCGGTGAATACCTCGGCCTTGCCATAGGCATGCACCGCGATGTAATTCCAGGTGGGCACCACTTTGCCGTGCTCGGCTTTCGCTGGGTAAAACGCCGGGCTGATGTAGGCGTCTGCGCCGGCAAAGATCACCAGCGCATCGCTGCCATTTTGCAGGTCGTGCCACTGGGGATTGGCTTTGGCCAAGTGCCCGTAGAGTGTGCCGTTGGGGCCTTCGTCGGGGTTGATCAACAGCGGCAGGTGGCTGGCTTGCAGGCCTTGCTCACCAAAGGTCACCAACTGCGCCAGGCGGGTGTGCTGGATCAGTTGCTGCAGTTCGGGCAAATCGTCGAGAACAAAGGCGCGGGGTGTGTACATGGAAATATTCCTTGGCGAATGCCTGCATCCTAGGCAGGCTAATGGTTCGTTGTAAGAGCCATCTAGGGCCAATTTCATAGGTCCAATTCGCGAGAGTCCAGCATGTCATCCAGTGCGCCGCCGTTATCGTTCAACCCAGCCGGCATTGAGCTGGATCGCCGCCAAGGGCTGACACGCCAGCTGTACGAAGCGTTGCGCCAACGGGTGCTGGACGGTCGTCTGGTCAGTGGCACGCGGTTGCCCGCCAGCCGTGACCTGGCGGCGGCGCTGTCGATTTCTCGCAACAGTGTGGTGCGCGCCTACGATCAGCTCTATGCCGAGGGGTTTATTGAGAGCCGGGTCGGCGACGGCACTTATGTGGCGCAACTGCCCACCTCAAAAAAACTATCCACAAAACTATCCACAAAACTATCCACAGGGTTTTCAACAGGCTTATCCCCAGGGTTATCCACAAATGACCTTCAAAAAGCGCCTTCAGCGGCCGAAAAAGTTATCCACAGCCCGGCCATGGGACGCCTTGAAACCAATCATTTACCCCTGCCGCCTGTGGGGCCACCTCGGGCATTTCGAGTGGGGGTGCCTGCATTCGATCTGTTCCCTTTCGATGTCTGGGCCAAGCTGAATGCGGCTTTCTGGCGCAAGCCGAACTTAGAACAGCTGTGTTACGGCCACCCGGCGGGGGATGAACGACTGCGCGGGTTGATCGCTGCCTACTTGCGCACCTCCCGAGGCTTGCAGTGCACGGCTGAGCAAATTGTGATCACCAGTGGCGCGCAGCAGGCAATCAGCCTTTGTGCACAGTTGCTGGTGGCGCCTGGCGATGGGGTCGCGGTTGAAAACCCAGGTTACCGCGCGGCCGGGCATGCCTTTGCGCTTGCCGGTGGGCGTTTGCATGGCGTGGCGGTGGACGGGGAGGGCATTGATTGCGCGGCGTTGAGCCGCCTCATCGACTGCCGTCTGGCCTATGTCACTCCGTCCCACCAGTACCCCCTGGGTGTGGTCATGAGCCTGGCCCGACGCCTGGAGTTGCTGGCCTGGGCGGAACGCAGCGGTGGCTGGATCGTCGAGGACGACTATGACGGCGAGTATCGCTACAGCGGCGCGCCCCTGTCGCCGCTGGCGGCGTTGGACCGTAGCGGGCGCGTGCTGTATGTGGGCACCTTCGGCAAAGTCGCGTTTCCGGCATTGCGCTTGGGCTACCTGGTATTGCCGCCAACCTTGGTCGATGCGTTTGCTCGGCGTCGTGCCGTGGATGTGCGGCACTCAGAGGTCAGCACCCAGGCGGTGATGGCCGAGTTCATGGCGGCGGGCCATTTCCAACGCCATATCCGCCGCATGCGCCGCGCCGCCCTCAGCCGGCGTAATGCGCTGCTGAACGGATGGCCGAGCGGACTCGAGGGGGTGAGCGGCCTGCCGAATGTCGCAGCGGGCCTGCACCTTACCGTGCGGGTGGACAGCCTGGCCCGTGAACAACAGTTGGTGGCGCAGGCTCGTGCGGTAGAGGTGGAGGTCAACGGCTTGAGCAGCTATTGGCTGCCCGACTCCAGCACGCCACCGGACCTGCGGGCCGGGCTGGTGCTGGGGTTTGCCGCAGTGCCGCAGGCGGATATCGCACAGGCCCTGACGCGTCTCTACAAGGCCTGGCATTGCCAGCCGCCGTCAGGGCGCGGGCATCGACGGAGCGGGCTGTGTGAAGAACAGTAAACGGGCCAGGTGAGGGCCTATTTCGCTGCGGTACACGGCGATGCTCTCGTGGTCGTCGGTTCTGGTCGGTGTCTGGTACTTGCCACCCAAGCGTCGCTGCGCCTTGGTCTTGAGGTGTGCGGCGGTGTAAGCCTCTTCGGGACCTACCAGCTCTTTATAGTGAAAGTGGGCATACCACAGTGCATTCGAGCTTTGCGTGTCGAGAATCTCGTACTCCTTCAAATAGCCTTTGTTGCGCCCGGAGAGCTTGCTGCGTGAACCGGGCAACGGTTTGATAACGATCTCTTTTTCGCGGTACAGCAGTTCGACATGGGCGGCTGTGGGTGGGCGCTGCTTGAGCATGGTGAGCTTGAGCCGGCGTCCCTCGTCATAGAGGCGCTTGACCGCCGTATCGAGATTACGATTGATCAGGGCTGCCGACGGAGCCCCGCTTTCAGTCAGGTTGCTGGCGGTCAATGCCTCCTCGATATCACGGCCGGCCTGTTCCAACTGTTTGATCTGGCGGTGGAAACGCTCTTCGATTTCCACGGGCAACCGTCGTGTGTCACTGGCCAGGCCCTTGGTGCGCTCGATGAAGGGCTCCATCTCGTCGAGCAACGTCTGGCCGCTGGCAATGGCGGCGCTCACGGTGCGTGGCATGGCGTGTGTCGATGGCGCGCTCGGGCGCTCGTGCTCCACCCACACCCCCGGTTCCTTTTCATGAAACAAGGCAATCACTTTGCCGGTCAGCGGTTGCTTCACCTCCACCAGGGGAGTGGATTCGCCACTTAATGGCGCGCGCTCTTCTCCTACCACCACGCCCTGGAAGCGGGTCTTGATCACCTTTTTCTGCGGCCTCGGCACGGGCCTGGACGGGCCCGCCACGTGCGACTCCCAGGCTTTTCGCTGGCGCAGCAATGCCGTCAAGCGTTTGACCGCGCGCTGGGAGAACTCCTCGGTGAGCGCTCGCAGGTCTCCAAGGGCAGGCCGATGCACATCATCGGGAAAGTCAGCCGGTAAGTCGGCCAGGCTTTGGTCCAGGCTGGTGAACTGTTCCACCAGGCTATCGAGGGCTTCGATCTGGTCATCCAGCGGAACCGGGGTATCTGGTTGCAAGGTTTCGCAGAGGCTCTGTACCGCCAGTTCGGTTTTTTCGACGATCTGGTTGACGACCGCACGGGCGGTCGCTGAGCCGGCCGGGGCGTTCTCCTTAATACATAGGAAACGCGACAAGGTGATCCTGAAGGCCTTGAGATTCTCCAGTTCTATCTTGGGTAATAGCTTTTCATTGTGTTGAGCCCGCATCACACCCTTCTCGCCCAGGGCGCGGGCCTCGTTGAAACGCGAGTGCAGGTCACTGAAGCGATTGATCAAGTCCTGGGCCTGCAGGTCGATGGCGCGGCAGTCTTCCAGCGCTGCTTGTGTATCTGACGGCTCGGGATCGTCCAGGAATTGAGAGGCCGTGTTCAAGCTCTCCTGAAAACGCTCCAGCTGTTCGGCCGTGGCGCTTCGCGCCAGTATCATCTGCTCGTCCAGGTATTCGAGCATGGCCTCCTGGTAATTGGGCACGCTATCGAGCAGGTTCAACGATTTCAGCTGGGCGATCGGCACGTCCAACTCACTCAGGCGTGTGGAAACCTGTGTGAGGAAGGCGGTGCTGGCGGCTTCACGATCGGCGGGTGTTGCCGCGTCGATGGCTCTCTGGGACTCAATGATTTGCTCGCGCCGCTGCATGGTCCGGGAGTCGAAAGCCTCCAGTTGTTCGCGTAACTCGTGGATTTTCGGCGGCCTCAGGCGCTCGCCTTTCTTGCGTCGGCTACGCAGCCCGCCGCCCCGCAGCCGCAGTCGGGTGTCGACAAACCACTGCCCCAGGCGGTTGTTGATCAAGGATGGCCCCTCCCGTCGCGGGTCCTTGGGGTCGATAATCATCACCGCGTCATTTTCGTCGATGGTCACCTCAAACCAACGCTCCCCTACAGGGGCGTACCACGCTTGGCCCTTGGCATACAGGTGCAGGTGGGGCCCAGGCGTGACGGTTTGGGCCGCCAACCCTTCGGGTTTGGGCAGGCTGAAGCTGTCCAGCAGCTTGGCCAGGCTGAGGCGGCCACGGGTCAATGCACCGCTGCTGCGCAGTATCGGTTCATGGGTTGGGGTCAGGTCGGCGGTGCTGACGGTGGGTTTTTGAATGAACACAGGTTTGCGCCGTAGCGGCGGCTCGGGTGCCAGGGCGGGCTTTTCAAGTGTGCGTGTCGGCGCGTGCTGGAGGCTGATATGCAGGGCCAGGACCAGGCCCAGGGTCAGGAACGCATCCACCAGCGCCGAGGTGCTGGCCGGGCGGTCGCCGCTCGCCTCGGCATCGATGATGTGCTGGATATCGTCCATGATTTGCCAGATCCAGGCCGCGGCACCCACGGTTCGGCCCAGGAATGGCAACGCATTATTGAGAATCAGCCAGCCCGCGTGCTTCAGGCTCTCCCAGCGAGCTTCGGCATTGGAGACTGACTGGCGGTCGGCCAAGGTCACCAGGGCACGGGCGTTAGCGTTGTAAAGTTCGGTGAAGGGATCTGTGCTCAGGGCCTGGGTACTGAATTCGATGGGACCACTCATCACCAATGAACTCACCGGCTCGCTGAGCAGCGTGGGGAGTATCCAGGGCGAAGGCACGCTACCGGGGAAGACGAACTGGGCGTAGTCCGAACGTACGGCTTCGGGAAGCCACGCGAGTACTGATTGGCGCAATGGTGTGTCTTGCTTGATCGCATAAAGCAGGTTGGCCAATGAGGGGAATTGCATCAAAGGCGCGTCGGAAAGCGGTCGATACAAGAGGCATGGGCCGTTTTTCGGCTCCTGCGGCCCGATGATAAACATGTTGTCGACGGTGTCCGCACCGCCTAGCACACGCCACTTGGGGCGTAGCGCCAAGGGGCGAATGACCACTTCATCGCCATCCACCCGGCGTTCCTGCGCATGGGTGGCCATCGCCGCGCGCACATAGCGATAACCCTGTTCATCAATGTTGAACTGGTCGCGGATTTTGTACTGCAAGGCCAGCAAGGGCAGTTGCAGGCGTAGCTGCCCGCGGTACAACTGTTGACGCTTCAAGGCTTGTTCGGTGTTGGTCAATAACTGCGTGTTGACCTGCGCCGGGTAGCTTTGGCCGATATTCGCCTGGGTGACCAGTTGTTCCACATAGGTGGGCGTCAGCCAGGCGGGTGTCGGGCGCCCACTTTTGTAGCTCACGGTTTTGTTTCCCAGCGGGAGCGCGATCAGGTTTTGCAAGGCCAATTCAACCAGGCTGAATGTCTCGGTTTGCGTCCTGCCAGGTATCGTGACCGTGCCCCAGATCACTTGGCTGGTGACCGTTATTACAATGTGCTCAGGGTCCAGGCCGGTGGCCTCGGGGTGATCCCGGGTGAGCAATGCCTTCAGGGCCTGGCGCGTAAAATCGGTGATAGTCGGCAGGCCGTCCATGAAGGTTTTTCCCTCGTCCCGGGCGTTCTGATTGGCGAGGTCGATCATGTAGCGCCCGTAAGCCGATTGATCGGCCTGCGAGGCTTGCAGCAACCATTGCGGTAAGGCGCGTCGGATATGGCCCATATGCGACTGATCGAGCCGCAGGAGTTGGGCGGCTTCTGTGCTGCCTTCTTTCAAGGACAGCAGGTCCTGGGGTTCAGCGGTTAAAAAACCGAGCGAGCCAATGGCCTCGACTTGCAGGCCAATCAAACTGCAGGCCTGGTGTTCGAAAAAATCACCGTCTGGCTCCAGCAGCCGCCAGTTCAGGGTTTCACCGGATGAGTTGCCAATGCATGCCTGCAGTGATTCGCCGAGCGCCTGGGTGTCGACGAATTTTCTGTACCCATCGATGATCGAGTAGCTGAGGATGATAGACCGGTCGCCGTGGCTGGCGATCAGTACGGCAACTGCCGTGACGTTAATATGCTGGTTGGCTGCACCATCCTGCATATCGATGTCCACCAGGTAGGCCCGCGTTCCATATTTGTCGCGGGGCTGGCGCTCGACGTAATCGGGGTAATGAAACACCGTGCGGGCAATGGCGCAGTCGTCGGCGTCCCAGCCGTCGACTTCCTGCACATTCCAGGCATTACGCAATGCCTGGGCCAAGGCTCGCCAGCGCGGGCCCCTGCCGTCGCTTTGGTTCCAGAATTCCATCTGCTGTTCCTGGTAGGCGACAAACATCAGCGGCGCCAGCTCGTTGATCAGCCGGGCAATCGCGTCGATTCTGACGGGCAGGTGCGCTTGCGGTTTACCCGTCGAGCGATAGGCCAGATAGTGTTCACGGTCCAGATAGGTCACCGGCTCGCCGGAAAAGGCACTGCGCGCCAGTGCGCTCGTGAGGGTTTCGGTGTGCGGCTTGCCCGGGAGGATTGTGTCATCCACCGGATACCATTGGGGTTGATACACCGTGGCCAGGTCCGGGTTGATTTCCAGTTCCGGGTACATCTCGTCCAAGGCCTGGCGCAGGGTGGCCGAGGCCACTTCACGCACGGAAGGGCCGGAGCTCAGTTGGGTCAGTATTTCGCTGTTTTCGGGTGAAACAACATCGTTCATGTGGGCAGTCCTGATCAGGCGGAAAACATCCGTGTGTCAGAACTTATCGAGGAGCGGTTCGCCCAGGGTGGTAACTAACTGTCGAGTACCTTCAACGACTTACCACCCCTTTGCATTGCCCTCCGATGCCTGCGTTATGTCCCGGACTTGATCTTGGTCCAGGCCCGCGTGCGGGCGCGTTCAGCGTCACGCCCCAGCGGCTTGAGCGTATAGAGCGTGGCCATCGCCGCCTCAGTCGGGTACAGGTTGGGGTTGTTGCGAATCGAGGGGTCGACCTGTTCGGTGGCGTCCTTGTTGGGGTTGGGGTAGCCGACAAAATCGCTGATCGGCGCGATCACCTGCGGTTGCAGCAGGTAGTTGATAAAGGTGTAGGCGTCTTGCGGGTTCTTCGCCCCCTTGGGAATGGCGAGCATGTCGAACCAGATCGGTGCCCCTTCCTTGGGCAGGCGCATGTCAACGGTCACGCCGTTCTTGGCTTCCTTGGCGCGGTTGGCAGCCTGGGAGAAGCTGCCGGAATAACCGACGGCCACGCAGATGTCTCCATTGGCGATATCCGCCATGTATTTGGAGGAGTGGAAGTAGGTGATGTAGGGACGGATCTTCAGCAGCAGCGCTTCGGCTTTGTCATAGTCCTTGGGGTTGCGGCTGTTGGGATCCAGGCCCAGGTGCTGCAGGGCCAGCGGCAGGATCTCGGACGGCGAGTCGAGCAGTGCGACGCCGCATTGTTTGAGCTTGCTGATGTTCTCTTCCTTGAAGATCAGGTCCCAGCTGTCCACCGGCGCATCGGCGCCCAGCGCGGCCTTGACCTTGTCCGGGTTGAAGCCGATCAGGATGGTGCCGTACATATAGGGCACGGCGAATTTATTGCCGGGGTCATTGGCCTCGATCAGCTTCATCAGCTTGGGATCGAGGTGGTTCCAGTTCGGCAGTTGGCTGCGGTCCAGTGGTTGGAACACCCCGGCTTCGATCTGCTTGGCCAGGAACACATTGGACGGCACCACCACGTCATACCCGGAGTTGCCGGTGAGCAGCTTGGCTTCCAGGGCTTCGTTGGTGTCGAAGATGTCGTACACCAGCTTGAGGTTGGGGTTCTGTGCCTTGAAGTCTTCCAGTGCCTTGGGCGTGATGTAGTCGAACCAGTTGTAGACTCGCAGGGTTTTTTCTTCAGCGTGGACCATGCCGCTGATAACGGCGGCGCACAGCACGAGTGACTTGAGCATCTTCATTGGGCAGCCCCCTCAAAACCTTCGAGAACGTTGACGGCATTGATGCCGATTTCTTCGACGGCGTAGCCGCCTTCCATCACGAACAGCGTCGGCTTGCCCAAGTGCGCAATGCGCGCGCCCATCGCCAGGTAGTCCGGGCTGTCGAGTTTGAATTGCGAGATGGGGTCGTGCTTGAACGTGTCCACCCCCAGCGAAACGACAACGATGTCGGCGCCATAGCGCTCAATTTCTGTGCAAGCCTCTTCAAGGGCAGCGCTCCAGCGTTCCCAGCCTGAACCGGCCGGCAAGGGGTAGTTGAAGTTGAAGCCAGTGCCTGCGCCTTCGCCCAGTTCATCGGCATAGCCGAGGAAAAACGGAAACTCCGCTTCGGGGTGGCCGTGGATCGAGGTGAACAGCACATCGCTGCGTTCATAGAAAATCGACTGGGTGCCGTTGCCGTGGTGGTAATCCACATCGAGGATCGCGACGCGCTTGCAGCCTTGATCGAGGAAGGCTTGGGCGGCAATGGCGGCATTGTTGAGATAGCAGTAGCCGCCCATCAAGTCGCTGGCGGCATGGTGCCCCGGCGGGCGGCACAGGGCGAAGGCACTGTGGGCGCCTTGTTGGATGGCAGCCTGGGCCGTGAGGGCGACTTGCGCCGCGCTGTAGGCGGCTTGCCAGGTGCCGGCGGTAATCGGCGCGCCGCCGTCGAAGCTGTAGTAGCCGAGCTGGCCGTGCAGGCTGGCGGGCAATACCCGGCGCAGGGTGCGGGCGGGCCAGGTGTAGGGCAACAGGTCGCCGTCCTGGCCGAATTCGGTCCAGCGTTGCCAGGCCCCCTGGAAGAAGTCGAGGTAGGCGTGGCTGTGGACCCGTTGCAGCGGCGCCAGGCCGAAGTCCCGCGGCCCGTGGACCGGGCCCAGTTCGCGGTCTTTGACCCGTTGCAGCACGTGGTCGGCACGCGAAGGCATCTCGAAGCAGGGCATCAGTTGCCCGTCCATCAGTTCACAACGGCCGTGGTGCAGGTGGTGATCGTCCGAGTAGATCGTCAGCATTTGTTGTTCTCCGCAGGCTGTGTCGGTGCATGCAGTCTTGCGGCGGACGCGGTTTATGAGAACGGCAGGAGCGGCCAAAAGGGGATAAATACGGCCAAATTATCTGTCCGCAATTCGCCCCTCCGTGGGGCGTCATGCGCGAAATTGGCTCGGCGCCACGCCGCTCCAGCGCACAAATGCGTGCCGGAAGCTGGCCGTCTCGCTGAAGCCCAGCGCCTCGGCAATCCGGTAGATCGGCCATTGGTCTTGCGCCAACAGTTGTTTGGCCCGCTCGAAGCGCAACTCATCAAGCAGGTCCTGGTAGCTGCAACCCAGGTCATGCAAGTGCCGGCGCAAGGTTCGCGCTGAACAGTTCATTTGCGTGGCCAAGCCCTCCACGCCGGGCGCGGCGTGGAGCTGAGTGGTGAGCAGTTGGCGAATCCTGCCCAGCCAAGCCTGGCGCCCGGTGAACTCCAGGTTGTGTTTGCGGCAGCGTTCGGCCATGGCCCGGTGGGTAATCGCGTCAGCCAGGGGCAGCGGCTGTTCGAGCCAGTGCCTGTCGAATGCGAAAGCATTGGCGGTGGCCTGGAATTGCAGCGGGCAGGGGAAACGTTCCGCATAGCGCGCGCGGTAGTCCGGGGCGTCATGTTCGAAGCGTGCGGCGAGCAGCGGCAGGGGCTGGCCGAGCAGGTCGTCGCAGATCACTTTCAGCGACGCCAGGCACAGTTCGACGTTGAACGTCTCCAGCGTCGGGTTTTCCCGGTAGCCACTGGCAGTGAACCAGATGCGCTCGCCCTCTTCTTCAAGGCTCAGTTCGAAGAGTGTTCCCAACAGCGCTGGATAACGCAGCGCCAGGCGCAAAGCGTCACCGAAGGTGGCACTGGTGAGCAGCGCGTAACCCAGCATGCCGTAGGCCGACACATGCATCTGGCGGCCCAGCTCCAGGCCGACATCGCGACGCAGGGCCACGGCGTTGGCGCACACGCGCATTTCCTGATTGGTGGTGATGCGCGTGTCGGCGCGGCTCAAGTCCGCCGCACAGATGCCGCTGCCCGCAAGCAACGCCTCGCTGTCCTGGCCTTCGGCCTTGAAGGTGTTGAGCACCAGCGACACCGCGTTGAGGGTGGTGAGATGAGCGTGCAGCATCGACGGCTCCAACGTGGCAGGTACGGTGAAAGAGCAAGTTGTGTGCCGTCGCCCGTGCATCAGGTCAAGTTGAAAAACAGTGTTTGTGCCTGGCTCTCGTTGATCTCGCTGCGGTGGAAGGCCACGCGTTGTGCGCTGCTCAGGCGCCTGATGGTGTCGGCTGTAGCGCCAAGGCTTTGCTCCTGGGGTGTCTTGAGGCGCGCACTGAGAAACGACCTGAGGGTGGTCCAGTCGGTCGAATAGTGGAAATGCGCATACCAGAGCACCTTATGGGTGCTGCGATCGGTGATGGAGTACTCGTCCAGGTAGTCCGGAGTGGCGGATTTTATGCGGCGTCGGTTGATTGTTTTTTTGATACTGATGGCGTTGCGATCCTTGAGCCATTGCACGCCGGAAGGCGTGGGCGGGTGCTGCTTGGTCATTCTCAGCACGTTTTCTATGGATTGCTGATACAGCGTGGCGGTAGCCTCGGCGAGGGATTTCTTGACGCTGCTGGCCAGGGTGACGTCGCCCTGGGCAAGGTTTTTCTGGGTCAGTGCTTGCTCGATGTCGCGGCTGGCCTGCTCCAGGCGATGGGCGTGTTGATGGTAGAGGTACTCGATGCCGATGGGCGTGCGTTGGGCTTGATTGGCCAGCTCGGTGATTCGCTGTTTGAAGGCTGTCAACCCAGTGAGCAGGGTGTTGCCCGTGGTCACACTGGCTTGCAGGTCGATGGGCAGGTTGACCGTTTTTACGGCCTTGGCCCGCTGGACCCAAAAGCCGTCTGATTTTTCGTGAAACGTGGCCACCACGGTATTGGACAGGGGTGAACGGACATCCACCAGCCCGGTTTCCTGGCCCGTTGCAGACAACTGCGGTTCGCCGACCACCATGCCGTGGTAGCGAGTTCTGATGAACTTTTTCTGTGGGAGTGGGGGCGTGGACGGCGGACGGGGGGTGGATCGCAGGGTGCTGCGGCTGGCGGCCAGCAGCGCCAGCTGAGTCGTGGTCTGTTTGGTGTACCCGCTGAGTTGGTCGCGCAAGCGAGTCAATGCTTGCGCCTGGGAAATGTCGGGGAATTCAGTGGGAAAGTCTCGCAGGCGTTCGTCCAGCAGCGTGAACTGTTCGATCAGGCTGCTCAGTGTTTCGATCTGCTCGTCGATCCGCCTGTCACTGCGCTCGCGCAATGTATCGCGCAGGGCCTGGATGGCGATGTCGCAGGCGTCGACAATCTGGTCGATGGCCAGCCACGCCTGGGGTTCGCTCAGTAGGGTGTCTTCACGCAGGCAGAGATTGCGGGCAAGGGACACCTGTAACGCCTTGAGGTCATCGCTGCGGTAACTGGGCAGCAGGCTTTTGGTGCTTTGTATCAAGCGTAACCCTTCGCTTGAAAGATCGCGCAGTTGGGTGAATCGTGATTCGAAGTAATCCATGCATTGAATCATTCTCCCCAACATTTCAGTCATTTCGTTGGACTGGGGGATATCCCGCTCTTGCGGGGCTTTGGCCTGGCGCTCGATCTGCTCCAGCGTTGTCTTGAGCTTGGGGGCGAAGGTTTTCAGTATTTCAGTGAGGCCCGCCTGGCTCAAACTCAACTGAGCTTTGATGTACCCGATGGCGCGAAACTGGAAGTCTGGTGTCGGTGCAAAAACATTCAAGGTCTTGAGGTCTTGCAGGGCTGTTTCATAGTTCGCGCATTGACTGTCCAGCAGTCCGAGGTAGACGTTGCGCTTGGCCTGGGCCGTGGCTGCGGGAGCGTCGAGCATGGCTTGCAGTGCACGTTGCAGCTCCTCTTGCGCAGCTTGTTTGCGTTGCTCGAAAGTCGTGAGTTGGTTGCGCATCTGGTTCACTTGACGCTCGGCCAGTGCCCGGGCTTTTCTTTCCTGGCTCTTGGAGCCGCCTCCGCGCAGACGCAAGCGGGTGTCGATGAACCACTCCCCCTTGAGGTTGCCGATCACAAAGGGGCCAGAGCGAGTGGGTTGCTGGGGATCGATGATCTGCACCTCGTCATTTTCGTCGACCGTGACTTCAAACCAGCGTTGGCCCACTGGTGCGTACCACTTACTGCGCAACGGGTAGAGGTATCGTTGAGGGCCCCTACGTGACGAGGCCGGGTTTTGCACCGCTGGTTTTTCGACTTTGAAACTGTCCAGCAGCTTGCCCAGGTCGGTGGTAGTACGGTTGATCGCGCCGAGGGTATGCAGCACGTGGGGATGATCGCTGGGCAGGGCAGGCGAACTGATGTCGGTCAGTTGTTTGATCACCGTGGGTTTTGCGGTGGCCGTTTGTTGCGTTTGCTCTACCGGTTCTTCGACTGCCAAAGCGCTGCCTGACGGGGCGTTGCGGCTGGCAATATGCAGGGTCAACGCCATGCCCAGGTTGAGGAACAGGCCTGTCAGGGCCGACCATTCGGCCGCTTTGTCTTGCTTTTTATCCGCGTCGACGGCCTCTTGCAGTTGGTCGAGGATCTGCCAGATCCAGGCCGCGGCGTTTACGGTTCGCCCCAAAAAAGGCAGTACGGCAGTGAACGCCAGCCAGCTGGCCTGCTTGAACGATGCCCAGCGGGCTTCTGCATTTGAAACCGATTGACGGTCTGCCAATGTAACCAGCGCATTGGCGTTGGCTTTGTACAACTGGCCGGTCAGGTGGTCGTTGAGCGTCTGGTGGCCCAGGCCCATGGGCCCGTTCATCAGCAGCAGCTTCGCAGGGTCTACGAGAAGCTCGACGGCGGCCCAGGGCGACGGCAGTTCGCCGGGAAAGGCGTAGCGGGCATAGTCGCTGCGCACACCGTCGGGCAGCCAGGCCAATACTGAGTCGCGCAACGCTTGGGATTGGCGGATCGCATACAGCAGGTTGGCCGGTGACGGGTATTGCATCAACTGCGGCTCCAGCATCGGACGGTACAACAGGCAAGGGCCGGTATCCGGGTCCTGCGGGCCAATCACATACATATTGGCGACCGTGTCTTGCGTGGCGTTGTCGCGGTGTTTCGGAATGAAAGCCAGGGGGCGCAGGACAATGGTCTGACCGTCGACCTGACGGTTTGACACCTCTTTATTCAATACGGCGACGATGTAGCGATACCCCAACTCGTCAATCCCATTTTCCTGACGGATCTTGAACTGCAATGCCAGGAGCGGCAGTTGGATACGCAAATGGTTGCTGTACAGGTATTGCCTGCGCGCGGACTCCAGCGGGTTGTCGAGCAGTTTCTGTTTGACCAGGGCGGGGTACTGTTGACCGATGTCCACCTTGCGAATCAGGGCCTCGACGTACGCTACGGTCATCCAGGCCGGTAAGGCATTGCTGTCGCTATCCAAGTGAATGCTTTTGTTACCGACCGGCAGGCTGATCAGGCTTTGCAGGGCAAGTTCGGCAAGGCTGAAGGTTGTGACGTCGACCTTGCCTGGAAGGGTAAAACTGCCCCAGACCACGGGGCTTTGCACCCGGATCTCGACTCTATCCAGGCGCAGGTTCGCGGCATCGCTGTGTTCCTTGAGCATTTCTGCGCGCAGCTTGGTCAGTGCGTATTCCTGAATGGGAGGGATGTCGTCTTGAAAAGACTTGCCAGCATTCAGGCTGTGCAGGGCGGCGAGGTCTTTCAGGTGGCGCGCATAGAGATCCAAGTCGCTGGTGGAGGCGACTTTCAGCCAATCGGGTAGCAGGTGACGTAAGCGTGCCAGGTCGGGGTGTTTATCACCGGCCAGTTCTTCAGCGGCGGCCGGGACGTTGAGTGAGGACTCGGTGGGGTCGACGCGACGCAGTTGCCCAAGGTCGAGCTGCCCGATGAACGCGATCTGCTGGGCAATCAACGCGCAGGCCTGGTGGTCAAAAAAGTGGCCATCGGGCTCGAACAGTCGCCACTGTATGTTCGTGGGGGCTGGGGAGGGCAAGTGACTGGGTAAGCTGCGCCCCAGTTGCTCCAGCGAGGTGAACTTTTCGTAGCCGTTGAGCAGTGAGTACATGAGGATCATCGGCTTCCCTGCGTGGCTGCCGATCAGCACGGCCATTGACAGCATGGCCAGGTGTTTGACGGTTTCGCCGTCCACCCTGTCGACATCGATCAGGTAGGCCCGGCTGGCATAGGGGTCCTTGGCTTGACGGAGCTTGTGCTCCGGCGACATGAACAGATTGCGGGCCATCGCGCATTCCTGCGCGTTCCAGTCTTCGACGGCAGTGACATTCCAGATTGATCGCAATGTGTTGGACAGCACCTGCCAGTGTGGGCCGGAGGTTCCATTGGTTGAGTTCCAGAAGTCCACTTGAAGTTCTTGATACGCCGTTTTCATCACGGGCGCGAGCACGTTGATCAACTGCGCTATTTGAGCGATACGCACGGGGAGAAGGCGGGGGGAATGCGTGTTTTTTGGCTGAATGAGGTAATGCTGGCCCTCAGTGAACAACGTCGGAATGCCCGAGACCGCCTGGTTGGCGAGAATATCGGTGAGATGCTGTTGCGTCGGAGCGCCGACGACGATCTCGTCGTCAACGAGCTCGGCTACCGGTGTGACGACCGTGGCAACATCGGGATCGATATGCAGGTCCGGGTAAAGCTCTTGCAGTGATCGGCGCAACAGCACGCCGGCGGCTTCCCTGAAGGCGGGGCCTACGCAGAGCTGAGTGATCAGCGAATCAGTGGGGCTGTGAGGAGCGGTAGAAGGTAGTTGGCTCATGGGGTCCTGCCTTGCCGTTTCATGAATGCTGCCGAAAGAACAGCTTCGGCATGCTAGAAAGGCGCAAGGCAGGCATGAGGCTAACTATGTAGTGGGCCGGTGTTTTTACTCAGGTTTACAGCGAAGCTCAGGCCAGCTCACCGCACAGGTCAAGCTCCACCAGGTGTCGGACCTCATCCGTTGCAAGCCCTGCACCGAGCAGCGCGTGGAGCTTGCCGAAGACGGCTTCGCGGGTCATGCCACCGCCGGAAAGCACACCTGCACCGCGCAACCGGCTGCCGGCCTCGTACACGTCCAGTTCAACGCCGCCTTCGTGGCATTGGGTGATTGCAACCACGACCACGTCCAGGTCTTGCGCCCGCTTGAGGCTGGCGAGGAACGCAGGGTTATCACTCGGTCCCGTGCCGCTGCCAAAGCATTCCAGCACCAGCGCCTGAAGGCCGCTGTCGATCAGTGCATCCAGTTGCCCGGCGGCGATACCTGGCACCAATGGCAGCACGCCCACATTCGCGATGGCCTTGGGTTGGCGGTAATGCAGGGCGGCCGGGATCATTTCGGCCTGGGCGACGCCACCATTACGCTGCAAGGCCGCAAACGGATGGCGACCAAAGCTGCGGATCTTCGCGCAACGGGTCGGCGCCATCAGCGCACCGTGGAAGTACAGTTGCACACCCGGTGCCAGGCCTTCGCCCAGCGCCTGCAAGGCACCGCTGACGTTTTCCCAGGCATCGCTGTCGGGTACCCCGGCAGGCAGCATGGAACCGGTGAACACGACCGGCGCGGGCAGGCCCAGCAATTGAAAACTCATGGCGGCCGCGCTGTAGGCCAGGGTGTCGGTGCCGTGCAGGATCAGTACCGCGTCGCAACCCTCGTCCACCGCCTCGACCACGGCGGTGCGCAGGTGCTGCCAGTAGGCGGGGGTCATGTTGGCGCTGTCGATCAGCGGCGACATTTCCCGAAAGCGCCAGGCGGGCAATGGCTGGTTGGCAAGTTGTTCGCGCATGCGCGCTTCGAAACCGGACGCGGGCGCCAGGCCGTTGGCGCTGGCCTGCATACCGATGGTGCCACCGGTGTAGAGCACCATGATGTTGTGGGATGGGGACATGAGTTTTCTCCTGAACGAAAAACGCCGCCGGGCCCAGAGCATGCCCAAGGCCGGGCGGCGTGTCATCTATCTACCTGGGCTCAGCGTTGCACTTGAGCGTTCAGCTCAGCTGCCGGGGCCGCTTGCGGCTTTACCGGGTTGGCCGGCCAGGCCTTGCGGTCCAGGTCCAGGTCAGGGAACTGGCTGGAGTCGAACACCGGGGTCTTGATGCCTGCCGCGCGCTGGTTGTCGTAGTCATTCAGGATGCGCATGGCAATCTTGAACAGGAACGCCAGGGCGAACAGGTTGACGAACGCCAGCAGGGTCATGGTGATGTCGGCGAAGGCGAACACGGTGCTCAGGTTCTCGATCGAGCCCCAGAAAATCAGCACCAGCACCAGCGCGCGGTAGCCCATCAGCACCTTGCGGTTGTTACCCACCAGGAAGCGCAGGTTGCTCTCGCCCAGGTAGTAGTTGTACATGATCGAGGTGAACACGAACAACGCCAGGGCCACCGAGATAAACATGCGGCCCCAGTCACCCACTACAGCCGCCAGGGAGTTCTGGGTCAGGGCAATGCCGTCGCCTTCAAAGCCTGGGGTGTAGAAGCCGGAGAGCAGGATCAGCAATGCGGTGCAGGTGCAGATCACGAAGGTGTCGAGGAACACGCTGAACGCTTGCACCACGCCTTGGGCGATCGGATGTTCCACCGACGCGACCGCTGCCACGTTCGGCGCACTGCCCAGCCCGGCTTCGTTGGCGAACACGCCGCGCTTCACACCCATGATGATCGCGCTGCCCACCAGGCCACCGAAGGCTTGGTCGAGGCCGAAGGCGCTCTTGACGATGGTCGCGAGCATGGCCGGCACGTGGTCGAATTGCAGCACGATCACATACAGGGTCACGGCGATGTACACCAGGGTCTTGACCGGTACCAGCAGGTCGGCGATCGACGCGATGCGCTTGATCCCGCCGATGAACACCAGGCCCAGCAGGACTGCGAGGGCCAGGCCGGTGTAGGTGGTATCCAGGCCAAAGGCGTTGTTCAGCGAGTGGGTCACGGCATGGGCTTGCAGGCCGTTGAACGCAAAGCCGAAGGTCACCAGCAGCAGGAACGCCATGACCATACCCAACCAGCGTTTGTGCAGGCCGTGCTGGATGTAATAGGCCGGGCCGCCACGGTAGGTGCCTTCAGCGTCAGTGCGCTTGTACAGCTGGCCGAGGGAGCACTCGATAAAGCTCGAAGACATGCCCACCAGCGCGGTGACCCACATCCAGAACACGGCACCCGGGCCACCCAGGGTCACGGCAATGCCGACACCTGCGATGTTACCGGCACCCACACGGCCGGCGAGGCTGAGCATCAGCGCCTGGAACGAACTGAGCTGGTCGGAGCTGTTTTTCAGGCTGTCGCGAAACACCGAAAACATGTGGAAAAAGTGACGCAACTGGACGAAACGCGAGCGGATCGTGAAATAACCGCCGAGCCCGACAATGAGCACGATCAGTACTTTCCCTGAGAGGAAGTCGTTGATGACTTCGAGCATGGAGTGTTCCTCGCTGATTTTTCTAATGGCAAACGCAGGACGGTCCTACCCCTCGCATAGCACCAGGCAGTGCGCGACGGTTCGACCCATCCTTTTGCGGGTGTTGTTATTCATGCGGTTTCGCGCGTGTCCGGGCCTCGTTGCCGACGGCCGCTGGCGCGAAGAGGGGCGGCACTATACCTAGGCGAACGTGATCCGTCTGCTCGGACTGATTAAAGGTTTCAGCCAAGGGGTGTCGGGTAGGGGCGATGTTGGAATTTTTATGGGCGTCATTTCACAACCTTGAGGCAAAAAAAAGGGCCTGAAGAACGAGCCTTCAGGCCCTCAAAAGGTGAGAGGTGTCTAGTCCCTCAACCTGGTGAGCGGTGCAACAAACGCTTAGGCCTTCAACGGGACCAAACGTGGAGCGATCATGTTTTCGGGGCGCAGGATGTCGTCGAGCATGGCGTCGTCGAGCAAGCCTTCTTCGCGCACCAGTTCCAGCACGCCGCGGCCGCTTTCGAGGGCGATACGCGCGATGCGGGTGGCGTTTTCATAGCCGATGTACGGGTTCAGCGCGGTGACCAGGCCGATGGAGTGCTCCACCAGCTCGCGGCAGCGGGCTTCGTTGGCGGTGATGCCGACGATGCAGTGTTCGCGCAGCATGTCCATGGCGCGTTGCAGCAGGCGGATGGAGTCGAAGATCTTGAAGGCGATCAGTGGCTCCATCACGTTCAACTGCAGTTGGCCACCTTCGGCCGCCATGGTCAGGGCCAGGTCGTTACCGATGACTTGGAACGCCACTTGGTTGACCGCTTCCGGGATCACCGGGTTGACCTTGCCGGGCATGATCGAGCTGCCTGGCTGGCGCGCCGGCAGGTTGATCTCGTTGATACCGGTGCGTGGGCCGCTGGACAGCAGGCGCAGGTCGTTGCAGATCTTCGACAGCTTCACAGCGGTACGCTTGAGCATGCCGGAGAACAGCACGAAGGCGCCCATGTCGGAGGTGGCTTCGATCAGGTCGGCAGCCGGGACCACGGGCTGGCCGCTGATAACGGCCAGGCGTTGTACGGCCAGGGCCTGGTAGCGCGGGTCGGCGTTGATGCCGGTGCCGATGGCGGTGCCGCCCAGGTTCACTTCAGTCAGCAGCTCTGGCGCCAGGGTTTTCAGGCGGGCCAGGTCTTCACCGAGGGTGGTGGCGAACGCGCGGAATTCCTGGCCGAGGGTCATCGGCACGGCGTCTTGCAGTTGGGTGCGGCCCATTTTCAGCACGTGGCTGAATTCGACGCCTTTGGCGGCGAACGCCTGGATCAGGCTGTCGAGGCTGGCCAGCAGCGCGTCATGGCCCAGCAGCAGACCCAGGCGGATCGCGGTGGGGTAGGCGTCGTTGGTCGACTGCGCCATGTTCACGTCGTTGTTGGGGTGCAGGTACTGGTACTCGCCCTTCTGGTGGCCCATGGCCTCCAGCGCGATGTTGGCGATGACTTCGTTGGCATTCATGTTGGTTGAAGTGCCGGCGCCGCCTTGAATCATGTCCACCACGAATTCTTCGTGGAAATCGCCGCGGATCAGGCGGGCACAGGCCTCGCTGATGGCGGCGTGCTTGGCTTCGCTGAGCTGGCCCAACTCACGGTTGGCGTCAGCGGCAGCTTGCTTGACCATTGCCAGGCCGACCACCAATTTCGGGTAATGCGAAATCGGAACGCCCGAGAGGCGGAAGTTATTCACCGCTCGCAGGGTCTGGATACCGTAATACGCTTGAGCGGGTACTTCGAGTACGCCAAGCAGGTCTTTTTCTGTGCGGAATGATGCAGCGGAGGACATGACGGAAATCATCTCGATATGGACCCGGAACAGGCCGGAACGCTGCGAATGCTAGGCCTGTAGGAAATTTTGGGCCAATGCTGTTAAACACTGGCCTATGCATAAACGGCATAATGCAGGTGTGACCCGGCTATCATGACGGGCGTGTGTGCCAAAATGGTGCGTATCCGTGGGAGGCAGTGATGAACCTTGAGAGCAAATGGCTGGAAGACTTCAGCGCCTTGGCGGCGACTCGCAGCTTTTCCCAGGCGGCGGAGCGACGGTTTGTCACCCAGCCAGCGTTCAGCCGACGTATTCGCAGCCTTGAGGCCGCACTGGGCCTGACCCTGGTCAACCGCTCGCGCACGCCGGTTGAGCTGACGGCGGCCGGGCAACTGTTCCTGGTCACCGCGCGCACCGTGGTCGAACAACTCGGTGAAGTGCTGCGCCATTTGCATCATCTGGAAGGCGGGCAGGGCGAGGTCATGCAAGTGGCCGCTGCCCACTCCCTGGCATTGGGCTTCTTCCCGCGCTGGATCGCACAACTGCGCAATGAAGGTCTGAACATCGCCACGCGGCTGGTGGCCACCAACGTCGGCGACGCCGTACACGCCCTGCGCGAAGGCGGTTGCGACCTGATGCTGGCGTTCTATGACCCGGATGCGGCGATGCAGATGGACGCCGAGATCTTCCCGTCGCTGCACCTGGGCAACACCGAAATGCTCCCGGTGTGCGCGGCCGACGCCGAGGGCAAGCCGCTGTTCGATCTGGAAGGCGAGGGCAGCGTGCCGTTGCTGGCCTACAGTGCTGGCGCGTTCCTCGGCCGTTCGGTGCATTTGCTGTTACGTCAACGCGCCCTGCGTTTTACCACGGTTTACGAAACGGCCATGGCCGACAGCCTCAAGAGCATGGCCCTGGAAGGCCTGGGTATTGCCTGGGTGCCGCAATTGAGTGTGCGTGCCGAACTGGCGCGCGGTGAATTGGTGGTGTGCGGCGGGCCGCAATGGCATGTGCCGCTGGAAATTCGGCTGTATCGCTGTGCGTTGGTGCGTAAGGCGAATGTGCGGTTGTTGTGGCGTAAGTTGGAAGGTGGGGCGGCGCAGAACACCTGAGCCCAATCTCGGGCCAAATGCAGGGCAAATGTGGAAGGGGGGCTTGCCCCCGATTGCGGTGTGTCAGGCACTGAATATGTCACTACTACACTGCTATCGGGGTGTAGCCCCCTCCCACAGGGTTTTGTGGTGATCTGGCTGACTTGAAAGTCAATAAAACCGCCGGTTTGCACGGCTAGACAGATGGTCATTCCAGGGGCTGTTTATCTGCGTTATTACGGTATACTGCGCGGCCTTCGGCCGGTCCAACCGGCCAAATTTCGTACAACAAGCCACGCCGGATTTCCCGCGTGGCTTGTTGTTTTTTGACGCGCCTGCGGGCGCCCAGAGAGAAGAGGCACGACGATGAGTGCATTGGTTGGCGTGATCATGGGCTCCAAGTCCGATTGGTCCACCCTTAGCCACACCGCCGATATGCTGGAAAAACTCGGCATTCCGTATGAAGTGAAAGTGGTCTCTGCCCACCGCACCCCGGACTTGCTGTTCCAGTATGCCGATGAAGCAGAATCCCGTGGCATTGAGGTGATCATCGCCGGTGCCGGCGGTGCAGCGCACCTGCCAGGCATGTGTGCGGCCAAGACCCACCTGCCGGTGCTCGGCGTGCCGGTGCAGTCGTCGATGCTCTCGGGCGTGGATTCGCTGTTGTCCATCGTGCAGATGCCGGCCGGCATCCCGGTGGCGACCCTGGCAATCGGCAAGGCCGGCGCGATCAATGCCGCCTTGCTGTCTGCCAGCATCCTGGGCGCCAAGCATCCGCAGTTCCACGCTGCGCTGAAAAAATTCCGTGCTGAGCAGACAGACAGCGTGCTGGACAATCCAGACCCACGCATTGCCTGAGGTTGTTGACGATGAAAATCGGTGTAATCGGTGGCGGCCAACTGGGCCGCATGCTGGCCTTGGCGGGAACCCCGCTGGGGATGAACTTTGCTTTCCTGGACCCTGCGCCGGACGCCTGCGCGGCGGCCCTCGGTGAACACCTGCGCGCTGACTACAGCGACCCGGATCACCTGCGCCAGCTGGCGGACGAAGTTGACCTGGTGACCTTCGAGTTCGAAAGTGTCCCGGCTGAAACCGTGGCGTTCCTGTCGCAGTTCGTGCCGGTATACCCGAGCGCCGAAGCCTTGCGTATCGCTCGCGACCGCTGGTTCGAGAAGAGCATGTTCAAGGACCTGGGCATTCCAACCCCGGCCTTCGCCGATATCCAGTCCCAGGCGGACCTGGACGCCGCCGTTGCCAGTATCGGCCTGCCGGCTGTGCTGAAAACCCGCACCCTGGGTTACGACGGTAAGGGCCAGAAAGTCCTGCGCACCCCAGCGGATGTGGTCGGCACCTTCGCCGAGCTGGGCAGCGTGGCCTGCCTGCTGGAAGGCTTTGTACCCTTCACCGGTGAAGTGTCGTTGATCGCCGTGCGCGCCCGTGATGGCGAAACCCGCTTTTACCCGCTGGTGCACAACACTCACGACAGCGGCATCCTCAAACTGTCCGTGGCCAGCACCGATCACCCGTTGCAGGCCCTGGCCGAAGACTATTCCAGCCGCGTGCTCAAGCAGCTGGATTATGTCGGTGTGATGGCGTTCGAGTTCTTTGAAGTCGACGGTGGCCTCAAGGCCAACGAAATCGCCCCGCGTGTACATAACTCCGGGCACTGGACCACCGAAGGCGCCGAGTGCAGCCAGTTTGAAAACCACCTGCGTGCTATCGCAGGCTTGCCCCTGGGTTCCACGGCCAAGGTGGGCGAGAGCGCGATGCTCAACTTTATCGGCGTCGTACCGTCGGTCGAGCGCGTCATTGCCATCGATGACTGCCACCTGCATCACTACGGCAAGGCCTTCAAGGCCGGGCGCAAGGTCGGTCACGCCAACCTGCGCTGCAAGGATCGCGCAACGCTGCAAGCGCAGATCCTCAAGGTCGAAGCGCTGATCGCCGAGCAATAAACACAGGGGGCGGCGGGAACCATTCGGCTATTGCCGTCCTCTGATTGCAGGATGCCAAAGCCTGTCCAGGCTTTGGCATAGCTCACTTCATTCAGAGGGAAATGCCATGGGTATCATCGGAACCATCTTTATCGGCTTGATCGTCGGCCTGCTGGCGCGTTTCCTCAAGCCCGGCGACGACAGCATGGGTTGGATCATGACCATCCTGTTGGGTATCGCCGGTTCCCTGGCCGCGACCTACGGTGGTCAGGCACTGGGTATCTACCAGGCGGGCCAAGGTGCGGGCTTTATCGGCGCACTCGTCGGCGCAATCATCCTGCTGGTGATCTACGGCCTGATCAAAAAGAACTGATCAGCCGACAAAGTCCTCTGCGCTGCGCAGGCGCAGAGGGCTAGAATGCTCGGCACTTGTTACTTGCCGAGCCTTTCCATGCGCCGTTTTCTGTTGACTCTTCTCTTGCTGGGCTCTGGCCTGGCACACGCCGGCGAACTGCCGGAAACCGACTGGCTCGACCTGATGCCGCTGTCGGACCAGAAGGCCCTCGAGGCCATGCCCGAGATCGACCACAACTCCCCCGAAGCCCAAGGCACCTTCACCGATAAAGGTGGCTTGAAGCAGAGCAAAGGCTTGCCGGCGGTGATGTATTCCACCAAGACCGTGGCCGCCATGAACGGCAAGAACATCCGCATCGGCGGCTACCCGGTCCCGTTGGAAACCGATGCCAAGGGCCGCAGTACGCTGTTCTTCCTGGTGCCCTACCCAGGCGCGTGTATCCACGTGCCGCCACCGCCACCTAACCAGTTGGTGCTGGTGCGCTATCCCAAGGGCTTGAAGTTGGATGATATCTACACGCCGCTGTGGGTCACGGGCACGTTGAAGGTGGAGAAGGTGAATAACGACCTGGCGGATGCGGCGTATGCGCTGGATGCGGGCAAGGTGCGGGTGGTGAAGGAGTCGGATCTCTAAACCACACTGCAAATCAATGTGGGAGGGGGCTTGCCCCCGATAGCGGTGATGAAGTCACCAGAGACAGTGACTGGCCCCCTGCAATCGGGAGCAAGCCCCCTCCCACATTTTGATTGGGTTTACAAAGTGATACTGGTGATGCTCACGCCCAGCGTGTGGCTTTCACCCGGCGCCAACGCCACCACATCATCCAGCACATTCGCCGTCTCGATGCACAGCATGCCCTGCCAGCCATCGTCGGCCATGTCGTCGAAAGCCTTGGCGCGTTCGGTCCAGGGGTTCCAGATCACGGTGGATTTCGAGCCTTGGCTGGTGAGCTGGATGCGGCGCTGCCAGTCGTTATCGACGATGTTCAGTTGCGCGGGTGTATCGAGGTAGATGCGGTCGGTCTCGGCGCTGAACTGCAGCAGGCCGGTTTGCGTCTTCTCGCTCCAGCCATCGGCGGTATCGATGTACGCCGAGCCGTCCAGGCCTTCGACCTGCACGTTGCGTACGTCGCTGACGGCGAAGTAGGTGTGCAGCGCCTGGCTGAGCGTGACAGTGTGGTCGCCACGGTTATGGCTGGTCAGGCGGATATGCAGTTGGTCGTCCAACAGCAGGCTCAGCTTCAGGTCGACCTGATGGGGCCAGCCGGGGAAGCCGCCTGTGGGCACTGGCAGCACCAGGTCGACGCGCAACCCTGTGCCTTCAAGTGCGGTCCCGGCCAACGCCCATAGGGCGGTGCGCACAAAACCGTGGGCGCCGGCCGGGGTATCACTCTGGCGCATCGCCTTGACGCTTTGAGGGTTGCGATCGAACACGCCAAACCACGGCCAGCACACCGGCACACCCGTGCGAATGCCTTTGCCTGTCTTGAACACGGCGGCCTTGTTCGGCCAGATCAGCGGCTGCTCGCCTGCGCGTTGGTAACTGATGATGTGCGCGCCCTGCTGGGCCACCATCAGTTGCGCACCGTTGTGGCGGATGCGCCAGCAGTCCAGCTCGTCGACTTTCACGGTTTCAACGTGGGGCGTAGGCATACAAAAGCACTCTCAATGGCAGGCAATGGGGCAATTGACCGTCAAAACCCGGCGAGGTTTAACGCGCGCGCGACGGCACCGAACGTGTGCGGCCACTGCCATCGATGGCAACGAACACGAATACCGCCTCGGTCACCTTGCGCCATTCGCTGGACAGCGGGTCATCGCTCCACACTTCGACCATCATCTGGATCGAGCTGCGGCCGATTTCCAGGGCCTGGGTATAGAAGGACAATTGCGCGCCCACGGCGACCGGCACCAGGAACGCCATGCGATCAATGGCCACGGTGGCGACACGACCGCCGGCGACTTTACTTGCCATCGCGGTGCCGGCCAGGTCCATTTGCGAGACCAGCCAGCCGCCGAAGATATCGCCGAAACCGTTGGTTTCACGCGGAAGCGCGGTGATTTGCAGGGCGAGATCGCCTTGCGGGATAGGATCTTCTTGTTCGAGTTCGATCATGCCGGGGGTGCCTCTGACCCGTGAAGCTTTTTATAGATGGTGCAAAGTGGATAGCCGACTGGTGGAAAAACGTTTCAGCACAAACATACTCCGTTCGATACGTTTCTCGTAAGGCGTACTAAAGGGAAACTCTGCCAAACCGGCTGGGTGGCACCCAACGGCGTTTTGGCACAGCAGCCCGTCAAGGATGCGGGTCTTGCGCATGCAAGGGCCGAGTATATCGAGACCCTGACGCCACGACGACCTCCCGGCGCTCATTTGGTCGGTAAATAGACGCTGTAATGGGGCTTTTTCGGGCAACTGTTCTTCTATCCAGCTTAACGGGTGTCCCGCGACGGGATTATTTCGTCCATCTGCACAGTTAACCGTTCGGCGCTGTGCTTTTTCCAACGATTTGCTATCTTGCCAGACCCGCCGCCAGTCGCGGGCATGTCGTCCTTATTACGCTGATTACTATAAGAGAAGCTCTGCCATGTCCTCCGTGCCCGCAAGCAGTGCGCAACCGTCGCGCCCGCTGACCCGCAACGACTACAAAACCCTGTCGCTGTCTGCCTTGGGCGGGGCGCTGGAGTTCTACGACTTCATCATCTTCGTGTTTTTCGCCACGGTGGTCGGAAAACTGTTCTTCCCCGCCGACATGCCCGAATGGCTGCGTATGATGCAGACCTTCGGCATTTTCGCCGCCGGCTACCTGGCACGCCCATTGGGCGGCATCATCATGGCGCACTTCGGTGACCTGCTGGGCCGCAAGAAAATGTTCACCCTCAGCATCTTCATGATGGCCGTGCCGACCCTGATCATGGGCCTGCTGCCGACCTACGCGCAGATCGGCCTGTGGGCGCCGATCCTGTTGCTGCTGATGCGCGTGATCCAGGGTGCGGCCATTGGCGGCGAAGTGCCGGGTGCTTGGGTGTTCGTCTCCGAACACGTTCCGCCGCGTCACATCGGCTACGCCTGCGGTACCCTGACCAGCGGCCTCACCGCCGGTATCCTGCTGGGCTCGCTGGTGGCCACCGCCATCAACACTATTTATAGCCCCGAGCAGGTCTCGGATTACGCCTGGCGGATTCCGTTCTTGCTGGGCGGTGTATTTGGCCTGCTGTCGGTGTACCTGCGCCGCTGGCTGCACGAAACCCCGATCTTTGCCGAGATGCAGCAGCGCAAGACCCTGGCCGCCGAGCTGCCATTGCGCGCCGTACTGCGTGACCATCGTGGCGCCATCGTGCTGTCGATGCTGTTGACCTGGCTGTTGTCGGCCGGCGTCGTGGTGGTCATCCTGATGACTCCGACCGTGCTGCAGACCATCTACCACTTCACTCCGACCATTGCGCTGCAAGCCAACAGCCTGGCCATCGTGACCCTGAGCCTGGGCTGCATTGCCTCCGGTGCCCTGGCCGACCGTTTCGGTGCCGGGCGCGTACTGGTTGCCGGTTGCGCGCTGTTGCTGGCAACGTCGTGGACGCTTTACCACAGCTTGCTGGACCACCCCGACTGGTTGTTCCCGCTGTACGCCCTGACCGGTCTGTTCGTCGGCACCATTGGCGTGGTGCCTTACGTGATGGTCAAAGCCTTCCCGCCCGTGGTGCGCTTCAGTGGTTTGTCATTCTCCTACAACGTGGCCTACGCGGTGTTCGGTGGGCTGACGCCGTTGGCCGTGTCGTTGCTGATGAAGGAAAGCCCGATGGGCCCGGCTTACTACGTTGCCGTCCTGTGTGTGATGGGGATGGTGGTAGGTGGGTACCTGTGGAAGCGCGGGCGCTGACGGCCGACTGATCACCTGTGGCGGGCGCGTTCGCCACAGGTGATGTTTGCCTCATCAATAATGTCAGAGTGTTTCCGAATAACCGTTACGCCCGCCTCAACCCTCGCATAACCCCTGTGTTTCCGAAGTTTTCCCCGCGTTGCTGCGTTTCATCATCGATGATGGCCTTTCATCTAATTGTCATATTCCAGACATAGAGTGTTCACACGGCCTCTCGATACTTGGCCCCGATCCAATTATCCCTATCTGCTAGGAGCAAGGCATGAAACTGAAACGTTTGATGGCGGCAATGACTTTTGTCGCTGCTGGCGTTGCGACCGCCAACGCGGTGGCCGCTGGTGTTGACCCGGCAATTCCGGCTTATGTGAAGACCACTGGTGTGTCGGGCAACTTGTCCAGCGTCGGTTCCGATACCCTGGCCAACCTGATGACCCTGTGGGCAGAGGGTTACAAAAAGGAATACCCGAACGTCAACATCCAGATTCAAGCTGCTGGTTCTGCCACCGCGCCTCCTGCGCTGACTGAAGGCACTTCCAACCTGGGCCCGATGAGCCGCAAGATGAAGGACACCGAACTGGCGGCCTTCGAGCAGAAGTACGGCTACAAGCCAACCGCTATCCCGGTTGCCGTGGACGCCCTGGCGGTGTTCGTGCACAAGGACAACCCGATCCAGCACCTGACCATGGAGCAAGTTGACGCGATCTTCTCCTCGACTCGCCTGTGCGGTGGCAAAGCCGACGTGAAAACCTGGGGCGACCTGGGTGTGACCGGCGACCTGGCCAACAAACCAGTGCAACTGTTCGGTCGTAACTCGGTGTCCGGCACCTACGGCTACTTCAAGGAAGAAGCCCTGTGCAAAGGCGACTACAAGCCTAACGTGAACGAACAACCTGGCTCGGCTTCGGTCGTGCAGTCGATCAGCTCCTCGCTGAACGGCATCGGTTACTCGGGTATCGGCTACAAGACCGCCAGCGTGAAAACCGTGGCCCTGGCCAAGAAAGGCAGCACTGACTTCATCGAAGACAGCGAAGAAAACGCCCTGAACGGCAAATACCCGCTGTCGCGCTTCCTCTACGTGTACGTCAACAAAGCCCCGAACAAGCCTCTGGCCCCGCTGGAAGCTGAGTTCGTGAAACTGGTTCTGTCCAAACAGGGCCAGGAAGTTGTAGTGAAAGACGGCTACATCCCGCTGCCAGCCAAAGTTGCCGCCAAGGCCCTGGCTGACCTGGGTCTGAAAGAAGGCAACTGATTGCCTCTGCGGGAACCGGTACGCCGGTTCCCGCATCACTAATTTTCAATCCGCTGCCAGCCCTGCTTCGCGGCGGATTTCTTGCGTCACTGCATTGTCATCTTTCTGTCATACAGGATCGCTAGGGTGTGCGCATGAATGATCTGGCCAATTCCACCATGACGACAACTTCTCCCCCCAAGCGCATTGATTTCAATACGCCTGAGCTGCAACGCAAGCGCCGCATCCGCGCGCTCAAGGATCGCCTGACCCGTTGGTACGTACTGATTGGCGGCCTCGCCGTCCTCGGCGCCATTACCCTGATTTTCTTCTTTCTTGCCTATGTGGTTGCGCCACTGTTCCAAGGTGCTTCCCTGACCAAGGAAGACGCGCTGACCCCGGCCTGGATCCAGGACGCCGGCAAGCCGTTGATGATTTCCCTGGAGGAACAGAACCAGGTGGCCATGCGGGTTTCCGACAAGGGCCAGGCGCTGTTCTTTGATGTCGCCACCGGTGCCGAACTCAAGCGTTTCGATCTGCCGCTGCCGGCGGGTGCGAGCGTAGCGTCCATCGGTGAAGACCAGCCGGGCAGCCCGCTGGTGATCCTCGGCTTTTCCAATGGCCAGTCCCTGGTGTTCCGCCACACCTATAAGGTGTCGTACCCGGACGGCAAGAAAACCATCACGCCTGCGATTGAATACCCCTACGGTGAAACGCCCATCGTGCTCGACGATGCCGGCCGCCCGTTGGAGCACGTCGCCCTCAACGCCACCGACTCGTCGCTGGTGGTTGCCGGCTCGGCGGGTTCGCACTTGAACGTGCTGACCCTGAGCCGTGAAGAAAACATGATGACCGGCGACGTCACCAGCGAGCAGAAGCGTATCGAGCTGCCGCAGATGACTGAGCCGGTGAAGGCGATCTTCATCGACCCGCGCCAGCAGTGGCTGTATGTGATTAACGGTCGCGCCCTGGCCGATGTGTTCAGCCTGCGCGACAAGAGCCTCAATGGTCGCTACAAGTTGCTGGAAGACGCCAACGCTGAAATCACCGCCAGCACTCAACTGGTGGGCGGTATCTCGCTGATTATCGGCAACTCCAAGGGTGGCCTGGCCCAGTGGTTCATGGCCCGCGACCCGGATGGCGAGCAGCGCCTGAAGCAGATCCGCACCTTCCAGATGGGCACCGCGCCCATCGTGGAAATCACCGCCGAAGAGCGTCGCAAAGGCTTCACCGCCCTCGATGCTTCCGGCAAGTTCGGCGTGTTCCACAGCACCGCCCACCGCACCCTGCTGGTGGATCCGGTGGTCGACGGCCAGGGCGTGTTCGGCCTGTCGCCTCGCGCCAACCGTGTGATCGTCGAAGCCGGCGGCAAGCTGCAACCGCTGCTGCTGGACAACCCGCACCCGGAAGTGTCCTGGAGCGCGTTGTGGAGCAAGGTCTGGTACGAAAACTACGACGAGCCTAAGTACGTCTGGCAATCGACCGCCGCCAACACGGACTTCGAACCCAAGATGAGCCTGGCCCCGCTGACCTTCGGTACCTTGAAGGCCGCGTTCTACGCCATGCTGCTGGCCGCGCCACTGGCCATTGCCGCCGCGATCTATACCGCTTACTTCATGGCCCCGAGCCTGCGCCGCAAGGTCAAGCCGGTGATCGAACTGATGGAAGCGATGCCGACGGTGATCCTCGGCTTCTTCGCCGGCCTGTTCCTGGCGCCGTATGTCGAAGGGCATCTACCGGGGATTTTCAGCCTGCTGATGCTGGTGCCGATTGGCATCCTGGTGGCCGGTTTTATCTTCAGCCGCCTGCCTGAGTCTATCCGCCTGCGGGTACCCGATGGCTGGGAAAGTGCGATCCTGATCCCGGTGATCCTGTTGGTGGGCTGGCTCTCGCTGTACATGAGCCCGTACCTGGAAACCTGGTTCTTCGGCGGCGACATGCGCATGTGGATCTCCCATGACCTCGGCATCACCTACGACCAGCGCAACGCCCTGGTGGTTGGCCTGGCCATGGGGTTTGCAGTGATCCCGAACATCTACTCCATCGCCGAAGACGCCGTGTTCAGCGTGCCGCGCGGCCTGACCCTGGGCTCCCTGGCCCTGGGCGCCACGCCGTGGCAGACCATGACCCGCGTCGTCATCCTGACCGCCAGCCCGGGGATTTTCTCGGCGCTGATGATCGGCATGGGCCGCGCCGTGGGCGAGACCATGATCGTGCTGATGGCCACCGGTAACACGCCGGTGATGGAGATGAACCTGTTCGAAGGCCTGCGCACCCTGGCGGCCAACGTCGCCGTGGAGATGCCCGAGTCGGAAGTGGGCGGCAGTCACTACCGCGTACTGTTCCTCTCGGCACTGGTGCTGCTGCTGTTCACCTTCATCATGAACACCCTCGCCGAGCTGATCCGTCAGCGTCTGCGCAAGAAATACTCGTCGCTTTAAGAAAGGTAGAAGTCTGTGAAACAGAACTCCCTGAATGGATGGTTCAAGAGCGGCGCTCCCGGCGTCTGGATCAGCGGTGGCGCGGTGTCCATCGCGGTCATCATGACCATTGGTTTGCTGGCGGTGATAGCCGTGCGTGGCCTGGGCCACTTCTGGCCGGCTGACCTGATCCAGGCCAACTACAACGTGCCGGGCCAGGAAAACCATATCGTCATCGGCGAAGTGGTGCAGAAAGAAGAAGTGCCGCGCGAGCGCCTGAAAAGCGCTGGCCTGCCGGTGCCCGATGCGGGCCCGGAATTCATGACCCGCGAGCTGATCAAGGTCGGCAACCGTGACCTGAACGGCAACGACTTCACCTGGATCGTCGGCGAGTGGTTGAAGGACCAGAGCACGCCGAAGAACCTGATGACTATCGAGCGTCGCGAGTGGGGCAACTTCTACGGCACCCTGGTCAACGTCAAGCAGGATGGCAAGGTCATCGCTGAAGGCGAGGCCGCGTGGCCGGAACTGCAAGCCCGCGTCGACCGCGTGAACAAGCTGGCGGCTCAACTCAAGACCCTGGAGAAGTCCGACATCGGCGCGATCAACGCCGGCCTCGAACGTATTCGCCTGCACGGTCGCAAGCTGGAACTGGAAGGCAAGCTCGACGCCGCCGCCCAGGCCGACATGGATGCCGACCGCGCCGAGCTGAACGCCCGCTACCAGGACATCGAAGCGCGCCTGGCCGACCTGCACGCCCAGTTCAACCGCGACGCCTTGACCGCCCGCGATGCGAACGGCAAGGAAGTGGAAATCGGCATCGGCAAAGTGGTACACGCCTACCAGCCGAACGCCATGGGCACGATGACCAAGATCGGCTTCTACTTCAGCAAGGTCTGGGAGTTCCTCAGCGACGACCCACGGGAAGCCAACACCGAAGGCGGGATCTTCCCGGCCATCTTCGGCACCGTGATGATGACCCTGATCATGGCGATGATCGTGACCCCGTTCGGCGTGTTGGCGGCGGTGTATCTGCGTGAATATGCCAAGCAGAACACCCTGACGCGGATTATCCGCATCGCCGTGAACAACCTGGCGGGTGTACCGGCCATCGTCTACGGCGTGTTCGGCCTGGGGTTCTTCGTGTATGTATTGGGTGGCTCGGTCGACCGTTTGTTTTTCGCCGAAGCCCTGCCGGCCCCGACCTTCGGCACCCCAGGCCTGCTCTGGGCCTCGCTGACCCTGGCGCTGCTGGCGGTGCCGGTGGTGATCGTGGCCACCGAAGAAGGCTTGGCGCGGATTCCTCGCACCGTGCGTGAGGGGTCCCTGGCACTGGGCGCGACCAAGGCGGAAACGTTGTGGAAGATCGTGCTGCCGATGGCCAGCCCGGCGATGATGACCGGCATGATCCTCGCCGTGGCGCGCGCCGCCGGTGAAGTGGCGCCGCTGATGCTGGTGGGTGTGGTCAAGCTGGCGCCGTCGCTGCCGCTGGATGGCAACTACCCGTACCTGCACCTGGACCAGAAGATCATGCACCTGGGCTTCCATATTTATGACGTCGGCTTCCAGAGCCCCAACGTCGAGGCCGCACGGCCGCTGGTGTACGCCACCGCGTTGTTGCTGGTGCTGGTGATCGCTACGTTGAACCTGTCGGCGGTGTGGATTCGCAACCACCTGCGCGAAAAATACAAAGCGTTGGATAGCTGATAACCCTGTAGGAGCGAGCTTGCTCGCGAGAAACGCAAGGGCGCCGCGTTCATTCTGGCTCCCGCGCGTTTCGTTAACGACCTTCGCGAGCAAGCTCGCTCCTACAGAAGAATGATGTAACCGCAGGCCCAATCGCCGCGGCTCACTGAAACGAATTGGTAGCACAGGGAGCATCCCATGCAACACGAAACCCAATCCCACGGCATCAACATGTCTGCCCTGGGGCGTGACAAGCAGAGCCTGAGCCTGGCCCAGGAGACCGTGGCCATCGAAGTGCCCGGCCTGAGCCTGTACTACGGTGAAAAGCAGGCGTTGTTCGACGTCAGCATGAACATCCCCAAGCAGCGCGTGACCGCCTTTATCGGCCCCTCGGGCTGCGGCAAGTCCACCCTGCTGCGCACGTTCAACCGCATGAACGACCTGGTGGACGGTTGCCGCGTGGACGGTGCGATCAACCTCTACGGCACCAACATCTACCGCAAGGGCGAAGACGTGGCCGAGTTGCGTCGTCGCGTGGGCATGGTGTTCCAGAAGCCCAACCCGTTCCCCAAGACCATCTACGAAAATGTGGTCTACGGCCTGCGCATCCAAGGCATCAACAAGAAACGTATCCTTGATGAGGCCGTGGAGTGGGCACTCAAGGGCGCGGCGCTGTGGGATGAGGTCAAGGACCGCCTGCATGAGTCAGCGCTGGGCCTGTCCGGCGGCCAGCAGCAACGTCTGGTGATTGCGCGCACCATCGCCGTGGAGCCGGAAGTGCTGCTGCTCGACGAACCGTGTTCGGCACTCGACCCGATCTCGACGCTGAAAGTGGAAGAACTGATCTACGAGCTCAAGTCCAAGTTCACCATCGTCATCGTGACCCACAACATGCAACAGGCGGCGCGGGTTTCCGACTACACCGCGTTCATGTACATGGGCAAGCTGGTGGAGTTCGGCGATACCGATACCCTGTTCACCAATCCGGCGAAAAAACAGACCGAAGACTACATCACCGGTCGCTACGGCTAGGAAGCCGTGGTTCACATTGCACTGACGCTGCGGTTCTCCGCACCTTACCGGACGCTCCAAGGACGCCAACATGATTAGCAAAGAAGGCCTTACCCATCACATCTCCGCGCAGTTCAATGCCGAGCTTGAGGAAGTGCGCAGCCACCTCCTGGCGATGGGCGGGCTGGTGGAGAAGCAAGTCAACGATGCGGTCACCGCGCTGATCGAGGCCGACTCGGGCCTGGCCCAGCAAGTGCGTGAGATCGATGACCAGATCAACCAGATGGAACGCAACATCGACGAAGAATGCCTGCGCATTCTTGCCCGTCGCCAGCCGGCGGCGTCCGACTTGCGTTTGATCATCAGCATTTCCAAGTCGGTGATTGATCTCGAGCGCATCGGCGACGAAGCCACCAAGATTGCCCGTCGCGCCATCCAGCTGTGTGAAGAAGGCGAAGCCCCGCGCGGCTACGTGGAAGTGCGCCATATCGGCGACCAGGTGCGCAACATGGTGCGCGACGCGCTTGACGCATTCGCCCGCTTCGATGCCGAGCTGGCATTGTCGGTGGCCCAGTACGACAAGATCATCGACCGTGAGTACAAGACGGCGTTGCGTGAGCTGGCGACCTACATGATGGAAGACCCGCGCTCTATCTCAAGGGTCTTGAGCATTATCTGGGTGCTGCGCTCCCTGGAGCGGATCGGCGACCACGCGCGCAATATCTCGGAACTGGTGATCTATCTGGTACGCGGCACCGACGTACGGCACATGGGCCTCAAGCGCATGAAAGCGGAAGTTGAAGGTTCAGTCGATCAAATCCCTAATGTTCCTGGCGAATCTGACGATAAGTAAGGTTGCCCGAGAAATTAACGCCCGGCCTTTGGTCGGGCGTTTTTGTTCGTGGCAGCTGAATTTTTTACGGATCGGACGAAAGAAAGTCCGAACGTGACGATAGAGTTTTGGCAAAATGCCATTAGTCAGGCGTTCTGCGTGCCGCGGTTTTTATAGGATAAAGGGTCGATGAGTAAAGTCAGTGTATTGGTGGTGGATGACGCCTCGTTTATTCGCGACCTGGTGAAGAAGTGCCTGCGCAACTACTTCCCGGGCATCAAGATCGAAGATGCGGTGAACGGTAAAAAGGCCCAGGCCATCCTGATGCGCGAAACCTTCGATCTGGTGCTATGCGACTGGGAAATGCCGGAGATGTCCGGGCTTGAGCTATTGACCTGGTGCCGCGAACAGGCGCACCTCAAGGCCATGCCATTCGTGATGGTGACCAGTCGTGGCGACAAGGAAAACGTGGTCCAGGCGATCCAGGCCGGTGTATCCGGCTACGTCAGCAAGCCGTTCACCAACGAGCAGTTGCTGAACAAGGTCAAGCAGGCCCTGCACAAAATCGGCCGTCTCGACGCCTTAGTCGCCAGCGCACCGACCAAGATGAACTCGGCTTTCGGCAACGACTCGCTGAGCGCCCTGACCGGCGGTAAACCTGAAGCGGTCAAGGCCGCTCCGGTCGCGGCCGTGGCACCCAGCCGCGGCTTGCTCAACAGCCCACCCGTGCAAGCTGCGCCAGCGGCAGGGGCAGCGGCGGGGGGGCGTGGCCAGGGCCAATTGCGCCTGTCCAGCGGCACCCAACAGTGTGTGATCAAGGCGCTGAGCATCAAGGAGGCGCTGCTGGTGGTGCGTCGCGGTGAGGTCCTGCCCCAGGTACTGGAAAGCGCGGTACTCGACCTTGAGCAGGGCGACAACGCCGAAGTCGCGCGCCTCAACGGCTACCTGCACGCCATTGTGGCGTTCGAGCCCAAGCCCGACAGCGACTGGCTGCAACTGACCTTCCGGTTCATCGACCAGGATGCGCAGAAGCTTGACTACATCTCGCGCCTGATCGCGCGCGGCACGGCGCAGAAGCATTTTGTGCCGGGCGCCTGATCCTCGAGACAACTGAAAAATGTGGGAGGGAGCTTGCCCCCGATAGCGGTGTGTCAGCTAACGAATACTTGGCTGAAGGACTGCTATCGGGGGCAAGCCCCCTCCCACATTGGATCTCCATTGTGGCGTACAAAGTTGTCATGATCCGTTGCTAACCTGCCGCTCAGTCATCCCGGCAGGTTCACACCATGCTCATGCGCTTTTTGCTGTGCTGCGGGCTTGCAACGGTCGCCCTGTCGACCCAGGCCATGACCCTCTACAAATCCGTCGATGCCAATGGCCTGGTGTTTTTCAGCGACCGGTATACGCCTGGCGCCCAGGCGTTCGTGATCCGAGAGCGCAAGGTTGAGCGACCGATGCTTGTCGTGCCCAGGCCCGATCGTCCACAACAAGCTTACCGCTACCCCTTGCCTTGGCGCGGCGGTCCTTTCCGCCTGACCCAGGGCCCCAACGGCAGTTTCAGCCACACCGACGCCAAGAGCCGCTACGCCATGGACATTGCCATGCCTGAAGGCACGCCGATTATTGCCGCCCGCAGCGGTGTGGTGGTGAAGACCGAGAACGAGCAGGCCGGGCGGGGCAATGATGCGTCGGGGAATTTTGTGCGGGTGCAGCACGACGATGGCACCGAGGGCGTGTACCTGCATCTCAAGCGAGGGTCGGTCAGTGTGAGGGTAGGGCAACGCGTGGCAGTGGGGAGCCCGCTGGCGTTATCGGGCAATACCGGCAACAGCAGCGGGCCGCATCTGCACTTCGTGGTGCAGCGGCCCACCGAGGCGGGGCTGGTGTCGATCCCGTATGAATTCAACCAGCCCGTCGGCGCATTGCCCAATTTTGCATTGGGCAATTGACGGCAGGAGCGGGCAAGCCCGCGCCTGCGGTTAGTCGAGCAGTAACACCTTGGCCAGCACGATCTTCGGTCCTTTCATCTTCTTGATGATGATCCGCAAGCCCTCAACCTCCAGCACTTCTTCTTCTTCAGGCACCCGCTTGAGGGTGTCGTAGACCAGCCCGGCCAAGGTTTCAGCCTCGATGTGGTCCAGGTCGACGCCCAGCAGGCGTTCCACCTTGAACAGCGGCGTATCGCCCCGTACCAGCAGCTTGCCCGGCTGATAGGCGAGGATACCGCGCTCGGCCTTGCGGTGTTCGTCCTGAATATCGCCTACCAGCACTTCCAGCACGTCTTCCATGGTCAGGTAGCCGATGACCTTGCCGTCGGCTTCTTCCACCAGGGCGAAATGCGCGCCGCCCTTGCGGAACTGCTCCAGCAACTGTGACAACGGCATGTGCCGTGACACACGTTCCAGCGGGCGGGTCAGCTCGGCCAGGTTGAACGACTCGGGGAGGTGGTCCAGGGCCGCCAGTTCCAGCAGCAGGTCCTTGATGTGCAAAAGGCCGACAAACTCGTTGCGCACCGCGTCATACACGGGGTAACGGCTGAATTTGTGGCGACGGAACAGCGCGAGGATTTCCTTGAGCGGGGCGTTGAAGTCCAGGGTCACCAGGTCTTCCCGGGAGTTGGCCCAGTCCACCACTTCCAGCTCGCCCATTTCCACGGCCGACGCCAGCACGCGCATGCCTTGGTCGCTGGGGTCCTGGCCACGGCTGGAGTGCAGGATCAGCTTGAGTTCTTCGCGGCTGTAATGGTGCTCGTGGTGCGGGCCGGGTTCGCCTTGGCCGGCGATGCGCAGGATGGCGTTGGCGCTGGCGTTGAGCAGGTAGATCGCCGGGTACATGGCCCAGTAGAACAGGTACAGCGGCACGGCGGTCCATAGCGACAGCAACTCGGGTTTGCGGATCGCCCAGGACTTGGGCGCCAGTTCACCGACCACGATGTGCAGGTAGGAAATCACAAAGAACGCGGCAAAGAACGACACACCCTTGATCACTTCCGGCGATTCGACGCCCACGGCGCCCAGCAGCGGTTCGAGGATATGCGCAAAGGCCGGCTCACCGACCCAGCCCAGGCCCAGGGAGGCGAGGGTGATACCCAGCTGGCAGGCCGACAGGTAGGCGTCGAGCTGGCTGTGCACGGTGCGCAGGATCTGTCCGCGCCAGCCGTTGGTATGGGCGATGGCCTCGACCCGGGTGGAGCGCAATTTGACCATGGCGAACTCCGCTGCAACGAAAAATCCGTTGAGCAGTACCAGGACCAGTGCAAAAAGAATCATGCCGAAGTCGGCGAAGAGTGTGGCGAGGGTGATACCAGGGGAAGGGTCCATGATGGGGTTTTGCGGGTTCCGTGTGTTCAATTAGGGGTGACAGGAGGGCCTGAAAGGCAGACACAAGTGGGCCAATGTAGCGGCTGATGGGGCGCTTGCCTAGTGGTTGCTGCCAGGTGGGGTATGGAATGCACTCTCTAAGACAACACCGATCCACTGTGGGAGGTGGCTTGCCCCCGATGGCGGCGGGTCAGATATGAATGTGCTGCATGACACCCTGCCACCTATATCGGGGGCAAGCCCCCTCCCACAGTATTGGGTTTATTCGTCGGGGCTGAGGACTCGCGAGCGCGCCACCTGAGTCGGCGGAAAATGGCAGGTGAACGTACTGCCATGCCCCAGCACGCTGCTGATCTCCAGCCGCGCGCGATGGCGCAGCAGCACATGCTTGACGATGGCCAGGCCGAGGCCGGTGCCGCCGGTGTTGGAGTTACGGCTGGAATCGACACGGTAGAACCGTTCGGTGAGGCGCGGCAGATGCTTGGCATCGATGCCGATGCCGGAGTCCTGCACGCTCAGGTGGGCGCCGTGTTCATCGGCCCACCAGCGGATGCGGATATTGCCCTTGTCCTGGGTGTATTTCACCGCATTGAACACCAGGTTGGAAAACGCGCTGCGCAATTCGCCTTCGCTGCCTTTGAGCAGGATCGACGGGTCGGCTTCCAGGGTGATCTGTTGCCCGCGTTGGCCGGACAGGGCCTGGGCGTCGTTCTTGATGGTCTGCAACAGGCTCTGCACCGCGACCGGCTGGTTGTCCGACGGGTAATCGGTGGCCTCCAGCTTGGCCAGCAACAGCAAGTCGTTGAGCAGGGTTTGCATGCGCGAGCCCTGTTGCTGCATCTGTTGCAGGGCGCGGCTCCAGCGCGGGTTGATCTCGTCGACATTGTCCAGCAGCGTCTCCAGGTAGCCGCAGATCACGGTCAATGGGGTACGTAGTTCGTGGGAGACGTTGGCGACGAAGTCCTTGCGCATCTGCTCCAGCTGGTGGATGCGTGTCACGTCGCGCACCAGCATCAGGTGTTCGTTGTTGCCGTAGCGCGTCAGGTACAGCTGGATGCGCACGCGGTCGTTGGTGGGCGAGGGGATTTCCAGGGCTTCTTCGTAGTTCTCCTGTTCGAAGTACTCCTTGAAGCGCGGGTGGCGCACCAGG
This sequence comes from Pseudomonas sp. G11, assembly GCF_029457515.1. Classification (NCBI taxonomy): domain Bacteria; kingdom Pseudomonadati; phylum Pseudomonadota; class Gammaproteobacteria; order Pseudomonadales; family Pseudomonadaceae; genus Pseudomonas; species Pseudomonas sp. G11. Next base: position 88,164 of record NZ_CP120377.1, on the reverse strand, counting down.
TTGGTCACCGGCTGGCCGCTGTCCTGGGGCGTCTTGAGGCCCAGCAGGGTCTCGGCGGCGCGGTTCCACCATTCCAGGTTGCCATCGCTGTCGAGCATGATCACCGCGTCCTTGAGCGCGGCGGTGGACTCCTGTACCCGGTCGATCACCGCTTGCAGGCGCCCGCGGACGCGTTGGTCGCGGCGTTGCAGGTGGTAGATGCTGTCGAACACCTCGCCCCACAGGCCGTAGCCGTCGGGTGGTGCTTCATCGGGTTTGTGCTGGCGCAACCATTCATGCAGGCGCAGCAATTGCTTCAGCGTCCAGCCCAGGTACAGGCCGATGCCAACAGCCAGGCTCCAGCCGTATTGACCGCTGACCAGGCCCACCAGCAGGCAGCCGGTGATCAACAGAAGCATGTGGCGGATCAGGGTGCCATGCCAGTTTTGATTCACTTGAACATGCGTCCTTGTCAGCTGTTAAGTCAGGCTCTTAAATCAGGAAGTGGCTGGCTCAGCCCTTGGTGGAAAACCGATAGCCGGTGCCGCGCACGGTTTGTACCAGATTCTCGTAAGCGTCGCCCAAGGCTTTGCGCAGGCGACGGATGTGCACGTCCACGGTGCGCTCTTCCACATACACGTTGCCGCCCCACACCTGGTCCAGCAATTGGCCACGGGTGTAGGCGCGCTCCTGGTGGGTCATGAAAAATTGCAGCAGGCGGTATTCGGTCGGGCCCATCTCGGCAGGCTTGCCGTCGATGGTCACGCGGTGGCTGATCGGGTCCAGCAGCAGGCCGCCCACTTCGATCGGTGCTTCGCCATCGGTAGGACCGGCACGGCGCAGTACCGCTTTCAGACGAGCGACCAGCTCCCGTGGGGAAAATGGCTTGGTGATGTAGTCGTCGGCGCCGACTTCCAGGCCCTGGATCTTGTTGTCCTCTTCGCCCTTGGCGGTGAGCATGATGATCGGGATATCCCCGGTCAGCTCATCACGCTTGAGGCGGCGGGCCAGTTCGATACCGGAGGTGCCCGGCAGCATCCAGTCCAGCAGGATCAGGTCCGGCTTGCGGTCGACGATGATGGCATGGGCCTGCTGGGAGTTTTCCGCCTCCAGGCAGTCATAGCCGGCCATTTCCAACGCAACGGCGATCATCTCGCGAATGGGCGCTTCGTCGTCAACGATCAGAATGCTCCTGCCAACCATGCCTAAAATCCTCTTGTCATTTAACTGTCTTGCGCCGCATTAGATAACGGAATTATTGCAGTCGTGTGACAGTAATTTAGCCGCTTGGGCAATTCCCGCCCGTGTGGACTACGCTTTGAGTCCGAATCCTGACAACCACAAAAGGAAGGTTCCGATGACTTACAGTACTTTTTCCTGGAAAGCCCTGCTGGTAACGGTGGCGTTGACGCTGCCGACCCTGGCGTTTGCCGCAGAGCCGGCGATGACGAAAGATGGGGTGTTGGTGGATCACAAAGGCATGACGCTCTACACCTTCGCCAAGGATGCCGATGGCAAGTCCATGTGTAACGACAAGTGCGCTGCCAACTGGCCGCCGTTGATGGCCGAATCCACCGACAAGCCCATGGGCAAGTGGACCGTCATCACCCGAGACGATCAAAAGAGCCAATGGGCCTACAGCGGCAAGCCCCTCTATACCTTCGTCATGGACAAAAAGGCCGGTGACATGACCGGCGACGGCAAAATGGACGGGGCCTGGAAAGTCGCCAAGCCCTGATCCTGCTTCGTGGCTAAAACATCGCGGGTAGGCCCGCTCCCACCTTTTGATGTGTGAATACATTCAAACGTGGGAGGGGGCTTGCCCCCGATGAGGCCCGACCAGACACTGCAAACACCTCAGCGAAACGCGTAATCCGCCACAATCCCGACAAAAATCGCCAACCCGGCCCAGTGGTTGTGCAAAAACGCCTTGAAGCATTTCATCCGGTCCCTGTCGCGGGTGTACCAGAACTCCCAGGCAAAGCAGCCTGCCGCCGCCAGCAACCCCAGGTGGAACCAGCCCCCCAGCTCAAACCTTGCGCCGGCCAGCAACAGGCACAGCAGCGCCAGGCCTTGCAGGGTCAGGATGATCACCCGGTCAGCATCGCCGAACAGAATGGCCGTGGATTTGACGCCGATCTTCAGGTCGTCATCGCGGTCGGTCATTGCGTAATAGGTGTCGTAGCCCACCGTCCACAGCAGGTTGGCTATATACAGCAGCCAGGCGGTGGCGGGCAGGTGGCCGGTTTCGGCGGTGAATGCCATCGGCATGCCCCAGGAAAACGCCGCGCCCAACACCACCTGGGGGTAATAGGTGTAGCGCTTCATGAACGGGTAGCTGGCCGCCAGTGCCAGGCCGCCCAGCGACAACCAGATGGTTGTGGCGTTGGTCAGCAGTACCAGCAGGAAGCTGATCAGCATCAGTACCGCAAAGAACACCAGGGCCTCTTTTGAACTGATCTTGCCGCAGGCCAGCGGGCGTTGCGCGGTGCGCTTCACATGGCCGTCGACCTTGCGGTCGGCCCAGTCGTTGATCACGCAACCGCCGGCGCGGGTCAGCACCACACCCAATACGAAAATCACGATATTGAGGAGGGCCGGCGAGCCCTTGCCGGCGATCCACAGCGCCCACAGCGTCGGCCACAGCAACAGGTAGATGCCGATGGGCTTGTCCATGCGGGTCAACTGAATGAAATCCCAGGCCCTGGGGTTCAGGCGGTTCAAGGATTTGAGCAGACGTTGATACATCAGCAATTCTCCGGATGGTCATGCAGCGCGTGCCAGAAACTCGGCAGGAAGACTTCCGCCACCAGCACGCTCAGCGGCCCACGATCAAAGCGTGAGCGGCGTGCCCACAGTCCGTCGGCCTGGTCCGTGGTGGGCAGCCATTGGCGAGGGTAACGGCACACCTCGATGGCTTGGCGGGTGAACGCGTGATCGCAAAACAGCAATTCGCCCAGGGAGCGGCTGCCCAATTCGTCCATATGCAAGCCGTCGCCCTGCAATGCGCTGCGCGCCGCCACACTGCGGGCAAATACCCACGGTTGGCCATGCCCGCGCAAATACACCTCGCGCACCCAACCGATACTGGCCGGGGGCATGTGCAGCGCCGCGCATTCATCATCGCGCAGCGGCTGCCAGCCTTCGAACAGCGGCGTCACGCTGAAGCCATCGTTGGACAGCCACGTCAGCCGGCGCGTCAGCGAGCCTTCGTCGAACAGCCAGTCGAGGGTCACGGGCGCGGGCGCAGGGGTCAGAAGGCTCTGGGTCAGCCATTGGCAAACATCGGGAAGGGCGATTGAGTGCGGCACGGTGAGTCAGTATTGGCAGCAAAAGAGGCGGCGAGCTTACCATGGCGTCCTGACCTTTTGCCGGGCCGAGCCAGCGCCTTGCGTCGATCGAGCTTGCATCTCCCGGCCCCGATCAGTACAAAACGCCCTGAGCCGCGCGGCAACGCTGGATCCATCGACCGCCGGCCAACCTGCCTGGACCCTGAGGAAGCAAGTAAATGAAGAAGTGGCAATGTGTAGTCTGCGGCCTGATCTATGACGAAAAAGACGGCTGGCCGGATGATGGTATCGCTCCGGGCACCCTGTGGCAGGACGTTCCGGAAGACTGGCTGTGCCCGGACTGCGGCGTCGGCAAGATGGATTTCGAAATGATCGAAATCGGCTAATTTTCAGTTTCAGAACCGTACTACAAGGAGAAAGGAATGAACGCACCTGTCGTGATCATCGGCACAGGATTGGCCGGCTACAACGTGGCCCGGGAGTTTCGCAAGCTCGACAGCGAGACCCCATTGCTGCTGATCACCGCGGATGACGGGCGCTCCTACTCCAAGCCCATGCTCTCCACCGGCTTTGGCAAGAACAAGGACGCCGATGGCCTGAGCATGGCTGAACCGGGCGCGATGGCCGAGCAACTCAAGGCTGAAGTGCGCACCCACACACGCATCACTGGCATCGACCCAGGTCACAAGCGCCTGTGGATTGGCGAGGAAGCCGTGGCCTATCGCGACCTGGTCCTGGCCTGGGGCGCAGAAACCGTGCGGGTGCCGGTAGAAGGCGATGCATCCGAGCTGATTTTCCCCATCAACGACCTTGAAGATTACGCACGCTTTCGCACTGCGGCCGCCGGCAAGCGCCGCGTACTGCTGCTGGGCGCGGGCCTGATCGGCTGCGAATTCGCCAATGACCTGATCCTCGGCGGCTATGAAATCGACCTGGTCGCGCCCTGCGAGCAAGTCATGCCGACCCTGTTGCACCCCGCGGCTGCAGCGGCAGTGCAGGCGGGGCTGGAAGGCCTGGGGGCGCGTTTCCACCTGGGCCCGGTGCTCAATCGCCTGCAACGCACGGCAGACGGGCTTGAAGCCCACTTGTCCGACGGCGAGGTGGTCGCCTGTGACCTGGTGGTGTCAGCCATCGGCCTGCGCCCGCGCATCGACCTGGCGGCTGCCGCCGGCCTGCAAACCAACCGCGGGATCATGGTGGATCGCCACCTCAAGACCTCCCACGCCAATATCTACGCCCTGGGCGACTGCGCCGAAGTCGACGGCTTGAACCTGCTCTACGTCATGCCCCTGATGACCTGTGCCCGCGCCCTGGCCCAGACCCTGGCCGGCAACGCCACCGCCGTCAGTTACGGCCCGATGCCCGTCACCGTGAAGACCCCGGTCTGCCCGCTGGTGGTTTCGCCACCGCCACGGGGCACCGAAGGGGTCTGGAGCGTCGAAGGCCAGGGCGCCGACATCAAGGCCCTGTGCCGCGACGCCAGCGGCCGCCTGCTGGGTTATGCGCTGACCGGCAGCGCCGTGATGGAAAAACTTGCCCTCAACAAAGAACTTCCGCCGTTGCTGGCGTAAATACCGGTCGTTCTGTCGGAATAAGCACATTTTTTACCCTAGAAAGGTCGCCGCGAGACTGGCGCGGCGTACGAGGGCATGCCATCCTCACTCCCGTCTGCCGCAGAGTAGAGCCTGCGGCGCTTTGGGCGCTGCTCCACAGACGAGCAGCACGGACATAACAACAAAAAACCGTCAAAGAGGCTTCATTTATGCGTAAACCAGAACTCGCAGCCGCCATCGCTGAAAAAGCGGATCTCACCAAAGAACAGGCCAACCGCGTCCTCAACGCCGTTCTCGAAGAAATCACCGGCGCCCTGCACCGCAAGGACAGCGTCACCCTGGTTGGTTTCGGCACCTTCCTGCAACGCCACCGTGGCGCCCGCACCGGCAAAAACCCGCAAACCGGTGAGCCTGTGAAAATCAAGGCGAGCAACACCGTTGCGTTCAAGCCGGGTAAATCGCTTAAAGACACCGTCAACGCGTAAGCAGTGCCGTCTCGACAGGGGGCGGGGTGGTAGGAAAAATGGGCACGCCGACTGGGTCGGGTGCCCATTTTTTGTGGAGCCTTGCTGGTTAATCACACACAAGCGAATGATCCGGGAAATGGCTCAGTTTGAACTGCTTTAATTCTTGTGCAACGGAGTTTTAAAGTTGCTCGGGGCCCATCAGCTTTTAAGCGGAGAAAGGGGTGGGACACGATTCTTAAATAAACACGTCCCCTTTTCCTGCTTTTCCTACCTTTTTTGCTCAATTTCAAGTGGTCCACTCGTTGTCAGCATCCCCACACCTAATACCGCGCCCGCCACACCGTTTTCCCATCGGCTTCGGTCAGTTGCTCAGGCAATCCATTCAGGTCGTTGTGGTAATAGCGCACACTTTGATGCTCGCCCGTACTCGGCGTCGTAGGCAAAACGTTGCAAGCTCCGCGCCGCGCTGCGTTTTTCGATCATCCGCCCAAATGCGTCATAGCGATAACGTTTGTCCTGATAGGTCAGCAGCTTGTTATGCACCACCAACCCGGCACCGGCCTGCGGGCCGTCGAGCAGGTTGGCGGCGGCGTCGTAGGCGAAGCCGAGCGCCTCAGTGGGTGAGGGGGCGAATCGATTTAGAAAGCTAAATAAGTTGCCCCATTCTCCTACGCCGTTTTCCCTTATCAAAATTGTAATGGCGAGGTTAGCGCAATGCTTTTCCAGCTGGCTTTGCGTTTTTTCTCAAGAAGGGTGTCCAGGGCGGTACCTTCTGGTGGTCCTTTCTTCGGCAATTTAAGTGGCACCAAAACGAAGAGTTTTACCGAGTCATCGTGATGGTCGATCTCAGAATTTGTAGTCCAGATCTTGTCCACGACAACCAGCGCGTCAATATCGGCTGGCCAGCCCAGCGAGCTTAAGCATGGTTCTGAGCGCAATATGATTTGGCCTTCAGATAAAGGAGCCTTTTCCGTTGTACGTTTTGAAAGCTCAGAAAGTAGGCCTTGAGGAAACATCCAGGGACTATCGATAGCAAAGCCTTGTCTGGGCATCCGCCAATTCCCAGGCAGGCAGATAAAAAGTTCTGTTCGTGGCTTTTGCGTAAACAGCCCAAGGGTGAACAGTAGCTTGTAGTCGTTTTTATCGGCGATGCAACTGACTCTGAGTTTCACGCCCGCACCTTGCAGTTGGGGAGTGACTTTTTCAGGGAGCACCCAGCCGGCTGTTTCACTAACAAAGCTGACTATAGGGGCGCCGGGAATGGATTCTTCGTTGGCATCTTTTTCAATCGCAGAAACAGCTCCCTGTGCTTCAAGACGTTCGGCTATCTTCGGGAAATTCCAAGATCGAGCTAGATCCAAGGCGGTTCGGTTGAATTTGGCGTGCAGTTGATTGACGTCTGCATGGTGCTCCAGCAATAGATCAACAGCCGCAGCCTGTCCGAACGTGACGGCTGTTATCAGGGGCGATGTCACCGAGAGAGGTGAACCGTCGACCTCTGCACCAGCCTCCAATAGCCATCGAACGATTTCCAAGTGCCCATTTTCGGCCGCCACCGCTAGCGGCGTCGTGTTTCCTGAGCCTACGGTGGGTTGATTGATATCGATACCCAGTTCAACTAGCAATTGGCATATGGCAAGTTGGTTATATTCGGCAGCGTGATGAAGGAGGCCAGGGTAACTGACTAGGTTCAAACGAGGAGGCTCAATAAGCTGCGGGTGTTTGGCTAACTCGGTACGTATAAAGGCAAGATCCCCGGATTCGATATGAGCATAAAGTTCTCGAATAAGGGGGGCGTCCTCACCATATGTTTTCTCTAGGCTAGTCATCTAGAAACACTCCCTTTCTCATTTCTTTGCCCATGGATTGTAACGTCTTGATTACCTCGCTCTTACCGCCTTTGCGGGCTATAGCAAGGGCTTCAGAGACCTTTTTCGATGCTGCGATTGTATGGTTTCCGCTACCGTTGGGAGCCCAGACAAAGTTGCGTGGGTCGTCGTTCAAACCAATACCGAATTTCTTCAGAATTCCCTGGGCATGTGCCACATAACGACGGTTACTGTCTGTCCAATTCTTGGGCGCTTTTTCGCGCACGATATGGTGACGATGCGGATTCGTCATTTCGTGTGCCTTGGGTTTAGGTCCCATCTTCGCTTTATCGACCTTGGACAGTCGGCAGGTTTCCCAACCAAGTGGGTCAATCCAACCAATAGGGTTTGGTGAGTACTGGTAGAGGTTCAGACCACCCGTCAGCGCTATCGGATCTCGGGTCGTAAACCTCCCCACATCCGGATCATAAAACCGAAATGTGTTGTAGTGCAGCCCAATCTCCCGATCCAGATACTGCCCCTGGAACCGCAAATTCTGCTCTTCGATAAAGTACGCCTCACGCACTTCTTCGGCCGCATTCCCCCACACCTGATACCGCGCCTGCCACACCGTTTTCCCATCGGCTTCGGTCAGTTGCTCAGGCAATCCGTTCAAGTCGTTGTGGTAATAGCGCACACTTTGATGCTCGCCCGTACCATCCACCCGAGCCAGCGGTGCATAGCCATCTTCTTCATAGATATAGAGGCTGGTCTGGCTATGTCGGTGCTCCTGCAACAGGCGCAACCCCTCCCAATCAAAGCGGGTTTCACCCAACGGATAACCGTTGCTGTCATGTTCGGTTTTAGCGATGCGCCGGCCGAGCGGGTCGTAGGTCATTTTCACGACCGTTTCGCGACCGTCTTTCTGGCTGCGGACTTCGATCAGGCGATGCTCGGCGTCATAGGCGAAATACTGTATGCCACGCGCGGCACTGCGCTTTTCGATCATTCGACCGAAACCGTCATAGCGATAACGCTTGTCCTGATAGGTCAACAGCTTGTTATGCACCACAAGGCCCGCACTGGCTGGCGGACCGTCCAGCAGATTCGCGGCCGCATCGTAGGCAAAATTTTCTCGCTGACCCTGGATGTTGTCCTGGCTGGCGATAATGCGTCCAGTGGCGTCGTAGTGCAGCAGTTGGCGTTGGTCTCGGTGTTTTTCCCTGTCACGCTCCAGGCGGCCGATCAGGTTATCGGCCGGGTCATAGTCGAAGTGTTTTTGCTGGGCAGCTGGCAGTTGCGTGGGCTGGCCATTGGGGCGGCGTATCCGTGAGCGCAGGCGGCCGCTGCGGTCGTATTCGCTGCGTGTGGTGATCTGGCCTTGGGTACGCAGGACTTCACGGTGCAGGCGGTCGCGTTCGAAGTCGCAGATGACGCGGCCGTCGAGGTTGATCTGGTGCAGGTGGCCGCTGCCGTAGTACAGGCGGTTGAGCCAACGGCCGTCGGGCAACTGCGTCTGGATCAGGTTGCCGAGCTCATCGTAGTGGTAGTTCAGGCTGCCGGCGGCGCTTTGTTCGATGAGCAGTTGGCCGCGCGCGTCGTAGGCGAAGGCCAGTGCCTGGGTGGTTTCGTCATTACCGATGAAGGTGACAGCTGTGAGTTGGTCCAATGGGTCGTAGGCGTATTCGGTGCGACCGTCATCGGTTTGTTTCAACAGCAAGCGGCCCACTGCATCTCGTTCGAGTCGATGCACAATTGAAGGCTCAGGTGTCTGCCCGGTGGGCACGTACTCAACGGCGGCTACGTTATCCAGAAGGTCATAGGCATAACGTCGGGCGCTGCCGTCGAGGTCTTGTTGCTCCACGAGACGGTCGCACGGGTCCCAGGTAAAGCGGTAACTCTCACCATTTTCATTGGTCAAGGTTTGGAGGTGCCCGTAGGCGTCGTAGCGGAACTCAATCTGCCGGCCGTGTGCATCTATTCGTTGGCGCACTTGCCCGCGGCGCCCGTATTGGTAGCGGGTGGTGTGACCCGCTGCATCGGTATAACCGATCAACAGACCGCTGGTGTCGCGTAGGTACTGTTCGGTGCGGCCGTCCGGCATTTCGGTCTGCAACAGCCGGCCTTGGCCGTCGTGTCGATAGCGCTGCCGTTCACCCAAGGCGTCGATGACCACCTGCAAATGGCCCTGGCGGTCGTACTCGAACGCTGTGGGATACCCTGAACAATCGATATGCTGGATTAACTGCCCGGTTTCATTCCAGCGCAGGGTTTTGCTTTTACCCGTTGCATCGATGATCTCCACCACTTGGCCAAAGGTGTCATACCGATAACGTGTGGCATGCCCCAAGGGGTCTACTTCGCTGACGCAATTGCCCCGCTGGTCGTACTGATATTGCCACGCGTGGCCTGCCGCATCGGTCTCCACCAACGGCAACGACCAATGCTCCAGCCACAACGTCGACTCGATACGCCCCAACGGATCCTGGGTGCTGCACAGGTTGCCGGACTCGTCGTAGCCGAACTGCCATTTGCCGCCTTGTGGGTCAGTCGCGCCGAGCAACTGACGTTCCTCATTCCATTCGAATTGCCACGTCTTTCCCAGGTTGTCGGTGTACTCAGTGATCTGGTACTGCGAGTTCCAGCGGCGTGTGCTGAGACGCTGCAAGCCATCAGTAATGCGCGTCACGCCGGCAAGCAAGTCATAGTCGAACAGGTATTCGTCACCCTCATCGGTCCAGTGCCGCACCACGCGCCATTCGCTGCCGTCCACGCAGTCCCATTGGTAGTAACAACGCAGCCCGGTGGGCAGTTGATGCTCGACCATGCGTTGGCCGTTGTCATAAGCGAAGCGGCGTTGCACGTTTGCGTCGGTATCGCGAACTTCGGCCAGGTCGCCGCGAGAGTCGTAGCTGTAACTGACAAGGGTTTCCCGGCTGTGATCGGGGTATAGCCGCTCGACTTGCTCCACTCGTGCCGGCCATTGCTGGCTGTAAACAAGTTCGACACGCACATGGTCGAACGTATCTCGTAAGTGGCTCAGCCGACCCTGAATGTCATAGTCGAGGAAGATTCGGTTGTCGTTGCGATCCCCCAATTGGCTAAGGCGCAGGCGTGAGGCGGTGCCTGGTGTTGGTTCGAATAGCCGATAGAGCCCATCAACGCTTTCAATCAGTAGTTGGCCATTGGTATTGCGCCGTACGCTCAAGCCTTCTCCTGCGCTGAATACGGCACCGCCCAGCGGGATGACGCCCATGTCGATCTGTCGTGCTTGCTCATCGGTATAGACCAGCCGTTCCCCACCATCGGGGTGTACGCCAATCTCGACGCAGACCTCGTAGATCACGCTCCAGCTGGCACCGAACAGACCGTCGCGACGCTCGTCCCGGCTGCTGTAGTAGCGCTGCCACTCGATAGGGAGCAGGCCGGGCAGGGCGAAGTCCAGATCGTCTTCCCCATCAAGAATTTTCGCGCCAGTGGAGCTGTGTACCGGGTTGGGCGAGCCTGCTACTGCAGAGGTAATGGCATTGGTCACTTGGCTAGTGCCCCACGACACCAGTCCACCAACGACCATGCACGGCAGCTTGCTGAAAAACTTGGAGCCGCCACCACGCAGCATCAACAGTGCGGTCACCGCCAGCCCGACACCGGGTGTTTTGCCACTGCGGATCTCGCGTACCACCACGGGGCTTCCGCCAATACGCACGTTGCTGGAGATCATCCCCGACTCGACAATCGAGGCGTCGCAGGTGCTTCGGTCCCCGCTGCGGGCGGCCGGCTGACCGTTGATAGTGACCTTGCTGGAGCCTTCGGCAATAAACTGCGGCGGCATCGGGGGATGTTTGGTGCATATCACAATATCCAGCGGTTTGGGTACTGCGCCTGGTGCAGGAACCGCCACTGTGGGTCGCCACATCTGCGAGAAGAAACCCTTGGCCATGTCAAGGTAGCTGGCTTCTTCGGGACTACCCCCTTCGGCGGGTTGCGAACTGACTGGGCCGATAGCGCCTGCGGCACGTGCAGAGGGTATGCCGTTGGTAAAGGTGTTGTGGGAGCCAGTGGCGATTGTTGCCATCACCACCGGCGGGAATAACGCATTGCCTATCCAGTCACAAACCTTTGTCAGTCCCTTGTCCGCCCCCGTCTTGCTCATGCCAATGCCGACGATGATGCCCACTACGGCGCCCAGCACAAAGCAGCCTAGCCCGCCGGTTACGACCGTAATACCGGTGGCGGCCACAATTGCAGCAGTGGCGACGGCCGTAATAGCGATGTTAGCCGCAATTTCCAGCACACCGCCCAGGATGTCGGCCATCGCCGAGGTGTGCAGCAGGCCATCGCCGAGACGTGCGGCCCAGAGAGCGTCAGACATGGATTAGGGGCTTCAAGGCTTGGGATTCAGCTGCAAGGTGTTTTTGATGGTTGCCCAATGGGCGCTTTCAGCATCGCCCAGGGGTTGGGCTTTGACATAACTCAGGGCAAGCATCTGCCGAGTGCCAGGTATCACAAGCGCTAACTGGTATTGATGGATACGCTCGGTGCCCTTGCTGAACTGGTTATGCACTTCGATGGCGTCTATATCCTGCGCCGCGCCTACACGAAGTGCCTTGGCCGGTTGGTAGCGCAGGTCCTGTACCTGCTTCTCCAGCTTCGCCAGTTGCTCTTCGAAGTTGCTTTGCAGCGTCTCACCATCACCTAGAAGGCTACGGCTGACGATCAACGACGTACCCAGAGCGGCGAACTTCAGGATATTGATGGAAGCATCTTGAACGTCATCGCTGGGCAGCGTGAATTGCAGTTCATTGAGTTGATAGGTCATGAAACGGAATCTCGTTATTGGCCGGAAGGTGGCTTGGGAAACATGGAATTGACGGCCGCGTCGATTTCACCCTTGACCCCTTGGCCCATGGGTGTGGTGCCGCCTTTGCCCCCAATGTTCAAATGCAGATTGCCTCCGGTGTTGATCTCGGAGCTGCCCTCGGAATACACGTTGATCTGCACACCAGTGAGATTGATCTGGCCGCTGGCGTTGAGCTCCAGCACGCTTTTGCCGCAAACCAGGCGCAAGTTTTCGCCCACTTCAATTAGATAGCTCTTGCTGATGGCGTCGGTTTTGCTGAACCCCACCATAAGCATGTCGTCATGCTTGACCGCACGCACGCGGTCGTTGCCAATCGTCACTACCTCGTCATGGCCGATGCTCTTGTTGCGGTCATGCCCCACCGAGTGACTTTCGTCCACTTCGACGACGATGTCCTGGTTACGCTCGGCATGGATGTACAACTGCTCCAACCCCTTCTTGTCCTCCATGCGGATTTCATTGAAATTGGCCGGCGTGCCGCCCTTGCTCGAGCGGCTCTTCATGCCGCTCTGGGTCGCATTTTCCGGCAGGTCGTAGGGCACCGTCTGCTCCGCGTTGTACACCCGCCCGGTGATGATCGGCCGGTCGGGATCACCTTCCAGAAAGCTCACAATCACTTCCTGGCCAATCCGTGGAATCTGCATCGAGCCCCAGTTCTTGCCGGCCCAGGATTGCGAGACGCGTATCCAGCACGAGCTGTTCTCGTTGGATTGGTCGTGACGGTCCCAGTAGAAGTGCACCTTCACGCGGCCGTACTGGTCGGTCCAGATTTCCTCGCCTTTGGGGCCCACCACCAGCGCGGTCTGCGGGCCTTTGACGATCGGGCGGTGGGTGCTCGCCAGTGGGCGGAAGCTTTGCTGGGCGTCGATGCAGGTGAGGCTGCTTTCGAACTGCGCCGCGCCTGAACCGCCGCCGCTTTCCAGGCTTTCCTGGACGATGTAGTAACGGCAGCCGACGATCAGGTATTCGCGGTTCTGGTCCTGGCGGCTGAAGCCGGTGAGGCTGAACAGGTGGCCGGACCCCAGGCCGCGGGCGTTGCCGCTGAACTCGATCTGCTCATGCAGGGTTTGCAGGGCTTCGATGCGGGTACGTGCGTAGTGTTCGCCGTCTGCGCTTTGCACGTAGGTGCCGGGGTAGTCGTACAGCGGGTAGTCGCCCGCGGTGTGCGGGCGCGGCATGGCCGAGCGCACGTCGATGCTCGCGCTGGGGCGCTGGAAGTCGTAGTCGTTGAGCTCCAGCGAGCCCGGCTGCACTTGCTGCGCCAGGTGCCAGTTGTGCATGTGGTCGCGTTCGCGTTGCTGCTCGTCCTTGGGGTAGTAGGGGATCGACGCGTAGCCCGGCACCGTGGTGTGGGCGCCATAGGCATCGGCCAGCACCAGCACATGGCGGTCCTGCTCATGGCGGAAGAAGTAGTAGATGCCTTCCTGTTCCATCAGGCGGCTGACGAAATCGAAACTGGTCTCGCGGTACTGCACGCAGTATTCCCACTCGCGATACGGCCGGCTCAGGGCGTCTTCGAAGTCGGAAAAGCCCAGGTCACGGAACACCTGCTTGATGATCTGCGGGATGCTCAGGTTCTGGAAAATCCGGCAATCGGACGTACGGCTGAGCAGCCACAGCCATGGGCGTAGCGTCACCTGGTAGCTGGCGAACTGGCCCTGGTCGATGCTCTGGCTGCACTGCGCGACGATGCCGTGGAAATGCCGTTCGCCACCGTCCGCCAGTTGCAGGCCCACGCTCATCGGCTTGCCGAGCAACTGGTTGAGGTCGATGTTGGCGTCCAGGGACGTCAGTTGCAGCTCGTAGGTGAACAGGCGCCCCAGCTCTTCGCCGCCGCCCATTTCATTGAGCAGCAGCACATCCGGCCCGAGGGGGCTGGTGATCTTGGCCAGGCGTGAGGCTTGGTTGAATAGCATCGAAGTACCCTAATAACTGAAGGAACCCAGTCCAAATGTGGGAGGGGGCTTGCCCCCGATAGCAGTGTGTCAGGTGATGCATTGGTGACTGATTCACCGCCATCGGGGGCAAGCCCCCTCCCACATGTTGAGCTGTATTCCGTCAGGTCAATCGTTGAACTGGTAGTGCAGCTCATTATCCCGGCTGCTGATGCGCACACCCGCCAGCGCCTTGCCCTCAAGCATGCGCGTGAGGAATTCACGGCTCATGTCGGGCAGCAGGCTGTTGGTGAGGATGGTGTCGATCATGCGCCCGCCGCTTTCGGTTTCGGTGCAGCGCGAGACGATCAGGTCGACCACCGCGTCGTCGTAGTCGAAGGCGACCTTGTGCGTATTTTCCACACGCTTCTTGATGCGGTTGAGTTGCAGGCGGGTGATCGCCTTGAGCATCTCATCGCTGAGCGGGTAGTAAGGAATGGTCACCAGGCGGCCGAGCAAGGCTGGCGGGAAGATCTCCAGCAATGGCTGGCGCAGGGCCTTGGCGATTTCTTCCGGCTCGGGAATGTTCGCCGGGTCCTTGCACACCTGGGAAATCAGCTCGGTACCGGCGTTGGTGGTCAGCAGGATCAGGGTGTTCTTGAAGTCGATCACCCGGCCTTCGCCGTCTTCCATCACGCCCTTGTCGAACACCTGGAAGAAGATCTCATGCACGTCCGGGTGGGCTTTCTCCACCTCGTCCAGCAGGACCACGCTGTAAGGTTTGCGCCGCACCGCTTCGGTCAGCACGCCGCCTTCGCCGTAGCCGATATAGCCCGGTGGCGCACCCTTGAGGGTCGACACGGTATGGGCTTCCTGGAACTCGCTCATGTTGATGGTGATCACGTTCTGCTCGCCGCCGTACATGGCTTCGGCCAGGGCCAGGGCGGTTTCGGTCTTGCCCACGCCCGAGGTGCCGGCCAGCATGAACACACCGATCGGCTTGCTCGGGTTGTCGAGGCCGGCGCGGGAGGTCTGGATGCGCTTGGCGATCATCTGCAGGGCGTGGTCCTGGCCGATGATGCGTTTTTTCAGGTGCTGGTCGAGGTTGAGCACGGTTTCCAGTTCGTTGCGGGCCATGCGGCCCACCGGGATACCGGTCCAGTCGGCGACCACCGAGGCCACGGCCTGGTAATCCACGGTCGGCAGGATCAACGGGGTTTCGCCTTGCAGCGCGGTGAGGCGCTGTTGCAGATCGACCAGTTTTGCACGCAGCTCATCGTTGCCACTGTCTACAACCCCGGCCTTTTCGCGCAGGGTTGCACGGGTGGCGAGCAATTCATCCACCAACGCTTTCTCTTCGGCCCAGCGGCTTTCCAACGTGGCCAGGCGCTCGCGCTCGGCGCTCAGCAAGGCTTCGCTGTTGCTCTGGCGCGCGCCAATTGCAATGCCGATGGCATGCTCGCGGGCGATGATTTGCAGCTCGGTTTCCAGGGCTTCGATGCGGCGACGGCTGTCGTCCACTTCGGCCGGCACCGCGTGCAGGCTGATGGCGACGCGGGCGCAGGCGGTGTCCAGCAGGCTCACGGATTTGTCCGGCAACTGGCGCGCGGGGATGTAGCGGTGAGACAGCTTCACCGAGGCTTCCAGGGCTTCATCGAGGATCTGCACCTGGTGGTGTTTCTCCATGGTCGACGCCACGCCGCGCATCATCAGCAGCGCCTTGTCTTCCGACGGCTCGGCCACCTGTACCACTTGGAAACGACGGGTCAGGGCCGGGTCTTTCTCGATGTGTTTTTTGTACTCGGCCCAGGTCGTCGCGGCCACGGTACGCAGGGTGCCACGGGCCAGGGCGGGCTTGAGCAGGTTGGCGGCATCACCGGTCCCGGCGGCACCACCGGCACCTACGAGAGTGTGGGCTTCGTCGATAAACAGAATGATCGGCTTGGGCGAGGCCTGGACGTCTTCAATGACCTGGCGCAGGCGCTGTTCGAACTCGCCTTTCATGCTGGCGCCGGCTTGCAGCAGGCCCACGTCGAGGCTGCGCAGTTCCACGTCTTTCAGCGCGGGCGGCACGTCGCCGGCGACGATGCGCAGGGCAAAACCTTCGACCACGGCGGTCTTGCCGACGCCGGCTTCGCCGGTGAGGATCGGGTTGTTCTGGCGGCGACGCATGAGGATGTCCACCAGCTGGCGGATCTCTTCGTCACGGCCCACGATCGGATCGAGCTTGCCGCTGCGTGCCTGCTCGGTCAGGTCGACGGTGAAACGCTTGAGGGCCTCCTGCTTGCCCATCGCACTCGGCGCCATGGCACCGCTGGCTTCGCCTGGAACGCCGGCATTAAAACCATCGCTGGCGCTGAGGGCGTTTTCCGGCGAGTCGCCGACGTATTCGTCAAAGCGTTCGCTCAGGGCTTCGGCCTTGATCTTGTCGAACTCAGACGACAGGCCGAGCAACGCATGGCGCAGGCTTGGGGTCTTGAGGATGCCCAGCACCAGGTAACCGGTGCGCACCTGGCTTTCGCCGAACATCAGGCTGCCATAGACCCAGCCGCGCTCCACGGCTTCTTCCACATGGGAAGACAGGTCGGTGATCGAGGTCGAACCACGCGGCAGGCGGTCCAGGGCTTCGGTGAGGTCACGGGCCAGGCGCGCCGGTTCCACGTTGAACTGGCGGATGATGCGGTGCAGGTCCGAGTCCTGCAGTTGCAGCAACTGGTGAAACCAGTGGGCCAGTTCCACGTACGGGTTGCCCCGCAGCTTGCAGAACACGGTGGCGGCTTCGATGGCCTTGTAGGCCACGCTGTTGAGTTTGCCGAACAACGCGGCGCGACTGATTTCACCCATGCTCTGGATTCCTTGAGGTGGTGGCTTGATCGGCGTAATGCCGGGCCAGGATTAGGTCGTTGGCATCAACCGCAGGGCGGCCAAGCCAGGTGTTGAAGCCCAGGCGGAACTGGCCGTTGAGTTGCAGCGCCGGCACTTCGGGTTGTTGCAAAACCAGGTTCAAGTCCCAGTCCAATTCATGGCCCAGGTACTCGGCCACCCAGGCCACCAGCTCATTGAACGGCGACTGGGCAGGCAGCATGCCCATGTAGTCGTCCAGCTTGAGTGGGCCCAGGCGGATACGGAATTTATGCTGGCGGTCCCACACGTGGCTGCCCAGGCAGAAGTCCACGCCCAGTTGGTTGGCGCTGACGCCCACGCGGCTGCGCTCGGGCAGTTCCAGCCATTGGCCGACGTATTCTTCGATCTCCACCGGCAGGCCGAAATACTCGCCGAGGATCGCCTTCAAACCGTCCGGGTAGCGGGTTTGCGCCGACAGATGGCCGCTGTAATGCAGCTTCGCGGTATCAGGGATGAGCCCCTGATTCAGCAGGCTTGGCATCCCGCGACCACTCAGTGCGGCGAGGCGTGCAGACCAGTAGTCATCGTCCGGGCGGTCGTGGCTGACCGTCGGCCGTGCCTCGGCCCAGGCCCGGTAGAACAGGCTCAGCAGGCGGTGGTGGAAGATATCCAGGAACTGCTTGCTGGTGCTGTCGGCGTTGTTGCGCTGGCGTTCGCGCACGTATTCGGTGATATGCAGCGGCAGCGGGCCGTTGGGGCCGCCAAGGCCGAAGAAGAATTGCTCCAGCCGAGCCGGCTTGCCGTCGCCACCGGGATCGACCGAGGCCAGCGTAGCCGGGGCGAAAGTGCAATCGGCCTGCTGCCCCAGGCGCAGCGGGTCATCCGCCAGGCGCAGGGAATGGCCCAGGCGCGGCAGCTCGGGCGATTCGCACTCGATACGCCGCAATGCCTGGAAGAAATCGTATTCCCAGGGCTCCTGATGCATCGCATCCAAAGTACTCACAGGGTCGGACGACGCCCGGGCTTGGCTTTCCATCGCATGATCTCGCCGCGTTCGGTGGTACGGATCACCGTCTCGGTAAAACTGTTGATCGACACGTAGCGTGCCAGGAAGCGTTCCAGCACCGCACCGAGCAGGAACACGCCGGTGCCGCGAAACGCGTTTTCATCAAACTCCAAGGTAATTTCCAGGCCACGACCAAACACAATCGGGCCGGGCATCGGCAAGCGGCGAGTGACCGCCTTGCTGCTGACCTCGCGCAGGCCTTCGATCTGCAATTGCAGGGCGGCGTCGTTGCTGTCGCCGTACAGGCGTAGCAGTTCGCGCAATGCCGCCGCGCCCTGGCCCTGTTCGCTCAGGGACAAATAGTTGAGGGACAACTGGCTGATCAGGCGCCAGGCCTTGGCATCATGGGCATGGCTGGCGCGCGGGCGGCTTGGCCCGGCGACGCAACGCACGGATAAAACCGGCGCACTGTCGGCCAGGGTGAAGTCGGTCTTGCCGTTGCCCACGCTCATGAACAGCGGCAAATCGCGGTTGGTGCACAACGCGGTCACGCCAAGCTGGCGCAGGTCGTGGCGATACGGCGCCTGGCGGCTGTCGACCAGGCTGACAAAGGTTTCGCTGCCCACATAGGTGGAGCGCGGGCCGTTGCGGCGCTGGTCGCTGGACAACACCCGTGGCTCGCGGCGCACGGTGTAGTAAGCCTGGTCGCGGCCATACCGCGATGGATCGCGTACCGCATAGAACGGCAAAAATGGCTGCTCTGGCCCGGTGCCGTGGCCGGTGATGCCGCTCAACGAATGAATCTCGAAATCCATCGGCCGCGTGCGGTCGGCGATCACATGGTGTTCGTTGACCCGGTCGGACAAGTGGATACGGTCCACGCGCTTCGGGAACAGGTTGATCGCCGGGGTGCAGAACGGCAAAAACTGCGCCGCGCCGACGCTGCCTTCCAGGCTCGGTTCGTGACGGTCGAACAGCACGATCAGTTCCAGTTCCTGGCCGTCGCAACGCTTGACCGCACGGCTCAGCTCGGCGAACTCGACGAACAGGAAGCGGTGGGGCAGGGCGAAGTACTCCTGCAACAGGCGGTAGCCCTGGAACGCCCGCGCCACCACTGGCATGGCGGCATCGGCGTCATCGAAGCCCCGCGAGCGCAATGCGCCTTGTGGCAGGCGTTCGACCCAATCGCCACCGGGCTTGCGCGCAAACACCGCGCAGGCGTTGCCCAGCAGTTGTTCGTAAAGGCGGAACGGCTGCTCGTCGGCACCGCTGAGGTACAGCGGCAGGTTGTCCAGGTCGAGGCTGTTGAACGGCAATTCGGCGCCGGTGCGCAGGGTCAGGCGCAAGCCGGCCTTGGCTTTCGGCTCACTGGCGGCCAGGCGCCCGAGCACGGCGGCGGGGTTGCCGAAGTACTCGGCGTCACTGACCTGCAACGGCCACAACGTCACCGGATGCGCGGTGCGGTACTCGCAGCAGGTCTGGGTTTCGCGGCCCAAGGCGGCGCGCAACACGGTGTCGCGCGGTAGCGGGAAGCCGCTGGCCAGGGAGCCTTCATCGGGATCGGTCTGCAACTGCACCACGGTCATCGACGGGGTCGGCGCCAGGTAGTGCGGGTAGGCGATTTCCAGCAGGTTGTGGGTGAAGGTCGGGTACTCGGCGTCGAGCTTGAGCTGCACGCGTGCAGTGAGGTAGGCAAAGCCCTCCAGCAAGCGTTCGACGTACGGGTCGGCGCAGTCCATACCGGACAGGGTCAGCCGACTGGCGATCTTCGGGTATTCCTTGGCGAACTCGGCGGCGCTTTCGCGCACGTGGTGCAGTTCCTGGTTGTACAGCTCCAGCAGACGCGGGTTCATGGGCGCCTCCGCTGGTCGGCATTGACCACGCGCACATGGCCGGATTCCAGATCGAGGTCGGTTTGCAGCAACAGGCGCAATGGCACCGGCTGCGCCCACAGGTCGCCTTCGATCTCGAAACTCAGGGCGTTGTGATTCATCTCGCCATGGCCGACGCGGGCTTTGACGCGCAGGGTGTGGCGCAGGATGCGTGGTTCAAAGGTGGCGATCGCCTGGTAGATCAGGGCTTCCAGGGCCTTGATATCAACGCTGGAAACGCTGTTGCCCGCCAGCGCCGGCAGGCCGTAATTGACCACCGAGGTGCCTGCTTGTGTGTGCAGCGTGGCATCGGCATCGAGCAACGACGTGGTGTTGAGCAGCCACGCCAGGTCGCGCAGCACCGAGGCCTTCAATTGGGTCAGGGACAATACGCGTTTATCCGCGCTTTCCTTGGGATTGGTTGGGTCGTCGTCGGTCAACCGGTCCAGCAGGGACGGTTGCAGACGGTCGCGGGAAGCGATTTCAGTTACCACCAAAGCAGCTCCACGGACGGGTTGTGAGAGGGACGCTCGTTCAGAGGGGCAGGGGCTTGTGGCCGTGGCGCAAAGCCACGGCCACAAAGGCTATCAGCGCTTGGTGTTGGAACGGATGTTCCAGCCAAACTTGATCGCGCCGCCGTCTTTGGTGCCGTCGGCTTTCTGCGGCTGGTAGTCGACCATCACTTGGGCGAAGTTCAGGGTGACGTTTTCAGTCAGGCGGTCATCGCTGCCCGAACCGCCGGTGCTCAGGGACGTGACCAGCACTTCTTCCAGGTTGATGATCATGTACTCGACCTGGCTTTCGCCACCGGCCTTGCGCACGGTCAGCTTGACCTTGTCGATGTGCTTGCCGCTGGCGCAGTGCATCATCAGGTTCGGCGAGGCCTTGTCGACGTACTTGGTCAGCGACAGGTCCTGGATATTCACCTTGCCCGCGCCGCCGCCACCGCCGACGTGCATGTTGCCGGACTGGGACATGCCCCAGCTCCAGTTCAGCACGTCGATCTCGTCCTTGTGGGCCTTGTCCATGGACTCGCCCTTGATGTCGCCGATCTTGATGAAAATATCAACAGCCATGTTTTCTCCCTGTGTGGTCTCAGCCACAGTATTTGTTAACGCCGCCGACCCCTGTAGGAGCGAGCTTGTTCGCGAAGGTCGTCAACGGTGACGCAGGCATCCTGGATGAACGCAGCGCCTTCAAGTTTTTCGCGAGCAAGCTCGCTCCTACAGGGAGCGAGCCAGTCCGGATTTTTTACGCGCTTTTCGCCGAAGGCAGCTTCGATACCAGGCGCAACGACACGGTCAGCCCTTCGAGCTGGTAGTGCGGGCGCAGGTAGAACTTGGAGTTGTAGTAACCCGGGTTGCCTTCGACGTCCTCCACGATCACTTCAGCGGCAGCGAGCGGGTGCTGGGCCTTGGTGGTTTCGGTGGAGTGCGCCGGGTCGCCGTCGACGTAGTTGAGGATCCAGTCCTGCAACCAGCGCTGCATCTCGTCCTTCTCTTTGAAGGAACCGATCTTGTCGCGCACGATGCACTTCAAGTAGTGAGCGAAACGGCAGGTGGCGAACAGGTACGGCAGGCGCGCGGCCAGGTTGGCGTTGGCGGTGGCGTCCGGGTCGTCGTATTCGGCCGGTTTCTGCAACGACTGCGCACCGATGAACGCGGCGAAGTCGGTGTTTTTCTTGTGCAGCAGCGGCATGAAACCGTTCTTCGCCAGTTCCGCTTCACGGCGGTCGCTGATGGCGATTTCGGTCGGGCACTTCATGTCCACGCCACCGTCATCGGTAGGGAACGTGTGGGCCGGCAGGTTTTCCACTTCACCGCCAGACTCCACGCCACGGATGCGCGAGCACCAGCCGTAGTGCTTGAACGAACGGTTGATGTTCACCGCCATCGCATAGGCCGCGTTGGCCCAGGTGTACTTGGAGCTGTCGGCGCCATCGGTGTTTTCTTCGAAAGCGAAGGCTTCCACCGGGTCGGTCTTGGCGCCATACGGCAGGCGCGCCAGGAAGCGCGGCATGGTCAGGCCGATGTAGCGCGAGTCTTCCGATTCACGCAGCGAGCGCCAGCCGGCGTATTCCGGGGTGGTGAAGATCTTGGTCAGGTCGCGCGGGTTCGACAGTTCCTGCCACGAGCCCATGCCCATCACGGTCGGCGAAGCCGCAGCGATGAACGGGGCGTGCATGGCGGCGCAGACTTTCGACAGCTCGCCCAGCAGCTCGACATCGGGTGGCGACTGGTCGAAGTAGTAGTCGCCTACCAGGCAACCGTACGGTTCGCCGCCGAACTGGCCGTATTCTTCTTCGTACATCTTCTTGAAGATCGGGCTCTGGTCCCAGGCCGTGCCCTTGAATTTCTTCAGGGTCTTGTGCAGGTCCGGCTTGGAGATGTTGAGCACGCGAATCTTGAGCTGCTCATCGCTCTCGGTGTTGTTGACCAGGTAGTGCAGGCCACGCCAGGCGCTTTCCAGCTGTTGGAAATCCGGGTGGTGGATGATCTGGTTGACCTGGGCGGTGAGCTTGGCGTCGATGGCGGCGATGATCGATTCGATCGACTTGATCGCGTCGTTGGACACCAGGTCGGTTTGCGCCAGGGCCTGTTCGGCCAGGGTGCGCACGGCGGTTTCCACGGCTTCGCGGGCACGCTCGGTCTTAGGCTTGAATTCCTGCATCAACAAGGATGCGAACTCGCTGGTTTCCTCAATTGCACCCAGGCTCTGGGCGCCTTCGCGGGCGGTATTGTCAGTCATGATTACTGCTCCCCTGCAGGCTTAGGCGCGCTGGCAAGTGCCTGAAGCAGTGCCGGGTCCTTGATCGCCTTCATGATGATTTCTTCAGCGCCAGTCTTGCCGTCCATGTAGGTCAGCAGGTTGGCCAGTTGGGTGCGGGCTTCGAGCAGTTGCTTGAGCGAGTCGACCTTGCGGGCCACGGCGGCCGGGCTGAAGTCGTCCATGCTTTCGAAGGTGATATCCAGGCTCAGGTTGCCTTCACCGGTCAGCTCGTTGGGTACGTGGAACGCCACGCGTGGCTGCATGGCCTTGAGGCGCGAGTCGAAGTTATCGACATCCACTTCAAGGAACTTGCGGTCGGCCACAGGCGCCAGAGGCTCGGCAGGCTTGCCGGCGAGGTCGGCCATCACACCCATCACGAAGGGCAGCTGGACCTTTTTCTCGGCGCCGTAGAGCTCGACGTCGTACTCGATCTGCACTCGAGGCGCGCGGTTGCGCGCGATGAATTTCTGAGAACTTTGCTTCGCCACGTTGCTGCTCCTGGTCGCTTGAGCGACGGTGTTGTTACTGCACTGCCGGGCGGTTTACTCGCCGTCCGGGCCGCGCAGGTTTTCAAATTGGGACATGCCATCGGGAATCAGGTTGCGCACGATGGCCGCGAAGTCGGCGTGCACCAGATGTTTGGCCCGGTTCAACAACACCGGCAGCGGGCTCGAAGGCTCGTGCCGGGTGTAGTACGCAAGGATCTTGTCGAGGCTGCGCAGCACGTCGTCGCGGTTGGCGATGTCGCCAGTGGGGCGAGGTGCGGCGGGGGCAGCGGCGAAATCGACCGAGGGGGCATTGTCGTCACTGACGGCCTCGGGTTCGCGGCTGCTTGTAGGGTCGGGTACGGCTTGGTTGAGTATTTGCAACGCCTGCTTGAGTGGCTGCTTCAGCAGGCTGAGGTCCACGCCCTGGGCTGAACCGACCTGGTCGCTGACCTGCTGCTCGATGGCTTCGCAGGCGGCGCGCGCCGTGCTCAAGGCGTCACGGGTGGCCTGCAGTTGTTCGGGATCGCTGTCGAGGAACGCGGCGTTGAGTTGCTGGGCGCCGAGTTGTTCATCGGGGAAATTCATCAGGCCGCTGGCGCTGAGCGCAGCGCGCAGGCTCACGGGGCCGAAGGTGCGCGAGCGCGTGAGGATGCTTTCGCGCAACAGACGAATGGTCGCGTCGCTGGTCAGGCCAGACAGGGCGTTGATGCGCACGGTGGGGTCGTTATCGTCGTCGGCATCCAGGTGCGGGTGCAGGTCGGCCCAGTATTCGCGCAGCAGCGCGTTGATCAGCGTGAGGACTTCAGCCAGCCCGGCCACGCCTTGCAGGGCGAGGGAGCTTTGCAGCAGGAAATGGGTGATGCGCAGGTCTTTGCTGCGTTGCAGCAAGTCAAGGCTTTGCTGCTGGATGCTGCGCCACTCCGGCGGTTCAGCGGGCAGGATCGAGTCGCCCATGCTGCGCTCGGGTTGGCCCTTGGCATCACGCTCCAATTGCAAAAATTGCGCGTCATATTCCATGTCTTCACCACACGGCGAAGTCGCGGAAACGGCGGTGAGCAGCAACGGCACATCCACTGAAATCGATCTCCCTATCAGCCCGTTAAATGGCGGGCAATTCATGCATTAGTTGCGCGAGGAACTTTGCATGTTTTCTTGGTCATATAAGTAAGATGCCACTAATGTGCCATCACTGGTATTCAAGAAGTTGTGCATTTTTGGTGTAGTACTTATGCCTTGTCAAGGTAAGCTATTCGCGCTCTGTGACAGATGTGCGGTGTTTAACAACCTGCGCGACTGGTGGGTCGAACGACGCACCGGAACAGGATTTTTGTCATGAAGGCCAGTTAAGATCAGCGATCATGCTGACAAAAGCAGGTTGTGGAAGGTCGATTGCACGACCTGATGGGGATCTCTCGGGAATCGCTGTCCCTTGGATCGACTGCGCGCGAAGTATCAGCAAGGAGGCAAGATGTCGCTGTGTTTGACTATCACTAGTTATCACAAGATTACCCCGGGGCAGTGCTCCGAAAAGTCCATGAACCAGGGCTCGATGGCTATCGGCCGCAGCTCGGATAATGACTGGGTATTGCCCGACCCTGAGCGCCTGGTGTCTTCGCAACACTGCGTTATTCAATACAAAGATGGCCGTTACTATTTAACCGATAACAGTACAAACGGTGTGGAGTTGGTTAACGCCGGTATTCGTATGCGCCGGGGTAATAGCGAGCCGCTGCAGGATGGCGAGTTGATCCGCATCGGCGATTACGAAATCCAGGCACGTATCGATTTCAACGTGCAGGCCGTCGATAGCCAGCCGTTTGCCGGTGATTCACCGAACAGTTTTGAGGCCTTGATGGGCGCCGTGGCGAACAAGCCCGCGCCGACGCCCGTGATTGCGCCGCAGTTCCACGGCGCTTCGTCGATGGACACGCTGCCCGACCTGTTCGACTTCCTCAGCCCCACCGCCGTACCGCCGCCCACCGTGCCGGACCATGTACCCTCCGAACAACACGACTTCCGCCCACCTACGCCGGTCGCGGTGCCGGTGGTCGAGAAGCCTGCGGTATCCGGCGCGGTGATTCCCGAAGACTGGGACCTGTTTGGCGATACGCCAGCGCCGTTGACCAGCGCGCCGCCGCCCGCGCCGACACCACCCCCCGTACCGACACCGCCGCCTGCACCGAGCGTGCCGTCGCCCCCCGTGGTCGAGCCCGTGCTCCCCGTGGCCGATACCCGGCAACCCGACCTCCTGCAAGCCTTCCTGCGTGGCGCGGGCCTGGATCAACTGCGCCTGGACAAGGCCGATGCCTGTGCGCAGATGGAAAGCATCGGCCGCAGCTACCGCCTGATGGTCGAGGGCTTGATCGACGTGTTGCGCGCCCGCGCCAGTCTCAAGGGCGAGTTCCGCATGCAGCAGACGATGATCCAACCCGCCGAAAACAATCCGTTGAAATTCGCACCGAACGCCGACGAAGCGTTACTGCTGCTGCTTCGCCATGGCAACCAAGCGTTTATGGCTCCGGATCTCGCCGTGCGCGACAGTTTCGACGATCTGCGCGCCCATCAGTTGGCGGTGATGGCGGGGGTGGAAGCGGCGATCAAACACCTGCTCGGCCGCTTCGAACCGGCACAACTGGAAGAGCGCATGGGCAAACCCGGCGGGCTGTCGAGCCTTTTCAACGGTTCGCGCCAGGCCCAGTACTGGCAGCAATTCACCGAGCTCTACAGCAATATTTCCCGCGAGGCCCAGGAAGATTTCCAGGACCTGTTCGGCCGCGAATTCAGCCGAGCCTACGAAGAACACAGCGCACGCCAGCGTCGCTGAGCCGCAGCACATGGATTAACGGATAGCTAAGTACGTCATTGAGGACGCAGGATGATTCCCAGGTTTTTACTCGCAGTCGCTACCGCGCTGCTGCTGACCGCGTGTGCCAAGGACGCGGCCAAACCCGAAACAGCCGCTGAGGCTGAAGTGGACACCGCCGCCGTCGAGTTGCATTTCCACGCCATTGCCGGGCTTAACCCCGGCGCCAACGGCCAGGCCGCCCCGGTGCGGGTACGGATTTTCGAACTGAAGAACGCCGCCACCTTCGCCCGCTCCGATTACTTCGCCCTGGCTGACCGCGCGCAATCCACCCTCGGCCTGGACCTGCTGGACCAGGACGAAGTCATGGTGCAACCCGGCCAGCAACTGAGCATCCAGCGCGACCTCGACCCCTCCACGCGCCAGATCGGCTTGCTGGTGGGTTATCGCGAGCTGGACCGCGCGCAATGGCGCACGGTGATCAACGTGCCCGCGCGCCAATACACCGAATACCAGATCAGCCTCGATGTGCGTGCCGTGCGCGCCGACGTCGTGGCTACCCCATCCAGCCCTGCCCAATAAGAAGCAATCGGAGCCCCCATGTCCTGGAACAATCGCGTGGTCTGGTCGGAAGGCATGTTCATCGGAACGCAGCACTTCCAGCAGCATGACCGTTACCTGGAAAACCTGATCGACGCCCGCAGCCGTCCGCTGTCCGCTGGCGCCTGGGGCTTTTCCGAGTTGCTGATCGACCAGGGCCTGCTGGCCCAGGGCAAGCTGGCGATCGTGTCGGCGCGCGGCCTGTTGCCCGACGGCACGCCGTTCAATATTCCCCAGGATGACCTCGCGCCGAGCCCGTTGAATATTGACGACAACCTGCGCGACGGCCTGGTCTACCTGGCCTTGCCCCTCAAGCGCGCGGGTGCCCGCGACACCGTCGACGACGGCGAAGACCTTGGCGCCGCGCGTTACGTGAGCCAGGTGCGCGAAGTGCGCGACGACAACGCCCCGTTCGAGAACCGCGCCCCAGTGGCCGTTGGCTCCCGTGCCTTGCGCCTGCTGACCGCGCAGGATGGCATCAGCGATTACGCCGCCATCGGGCTGGTGCGCATCAAGGAAAAACGCGCCGACCGCGCGCTGGTCCTCGACGACACTTATATCCCGCCGGTATTGGACGTGGCCGCGAGCAAACCGCTGAGCGCATTTCGCAGTGAACTGCTTGGCCTGCTGCACCAGCGTGGCGAAGCCCTGGCGGGCCGTGTGGTGGCCTCGGGTGCCGGTGGGGCGTCGGAGATTGCCGACTTCATGCTGTTGCAACTGGTCAACCGTGCCCAACCGCTGATCCAGCATTTCAACCAGTTGAGCCCGCTGCATCCGGAGCGTTTCTTCAGCGAACTGGTCAGCCTGGCCGGTGAGTTTTCCACCTTTTCCACCAGTGGCCGTCGCCCCCAGGAATACCCGCAGTACCAGCACGACGACCTGGCCCTGAGCTTCGCCCCGGTGATGGCAGCGCTGCGCGAAGCGTTGTCGATGCTGATCGACAGCAAGGCCACGCCGATCCCGATCGTGGAGAAAGCCTATGGCATCCACGTGGCGATGCTGGCCGACAAGACCCTGCTCGACAGCGCCAGCTTCATCCTCGTGGTGCGTGCCGATGTGCCCGGCGAAACCCTGCGCGCGCGCTTCGGCCAGCAGAGCAAGGTCGGCTCGGTGGAGCACATCCGTGACCTGGTCAACCTGCAACTGCCGGGCATCAGCCTGCTGCCGTTGCCGGTGGCGCCACGTCAGATTCCCTACCACGCGGGCAGTACCTATTACGAGCTGGACCGTGGCAGCGAGCACTGGCAGCAGTTGGGCAACTCCGGCGGTTTCGCCTTCCATATCGCCGGGCAGTTCCCGGGTTTGAACCTGGCCTTCTGGGCGATCCGAGGATAATTCGCGATGCATCCCAATGATGATGACCGCACCCAGTTCATGCCGCGCCCGGGTGGCCGTGCGCCGGAACCTGTGCGTGCAGAGCCGGCGCCGCTGTCGATGCCGGCGGCACCGATCCTGACCGGCAAAAGCCAGGGGCTTAACCCGCTGGAAAGCGCCGCCGGCCCGCTATTGGCGTTGCTGACACGCCTGCGCAACACCATTGCCCACCCCGCACCGGCCAGCTTGCGTGCGCAACTGCTGGCCTACCTGCGCCAGTTCGAAGAACGTGCGGAAGCGGCCGGTGTGGCACGCAATGAAGTGCTGCTGGCGCGGTATGCGCTCTGCACCGCCCTCGATGAAGCGGTGTTGAGCACGCCGTGGGGCAGCACCAGCGACTGGGGCAAGCAGAGCCTGTTGATCACCGTGCATAACGAAGCCTGGGGCGGCGAAAAAGTCTTCCAGTTGCTCGACCACTGCCTGCAAAGCCCGCGCGAGCGCCTGTACCTGCTGGAATTGTTGTACCTGTGCATGTGCCTCGGGTTCGAGGGCCGCTACCGCGTGATCAACGACGGTCGCAGCCAGCTGGAAGCCCTGCGTGAGCGCACCGCTGCGGCGATTCGCAGTGCCCGTGGCGACCACGAACGCGAGTTATCGCCGCACTGGCGCGGCGTCAGCGTCGCGCGGGATCGCCTGGCGCAGTTCATGCCGCCATGGATCGCGGTGGCTATCGGCCTGGCGCTGCTGCTGGCGTTGCTGTTCGGCTTGCGCATGAAGCTGGCATCGGACGCCGAGCCGGTGTTCAAGAACATTCATGCCTTGGGCGAGATCCCGGTGCAGGCCATCGACCGTCCGGTGGCGCAGCCCAAAGTCATCGAGCGGCCACGCCTGGCCGGCTTCCTGGCGGAGGACATCAAGGCGGGTCGTGTGGCAGTAGAAGATCAGGTCGACCGTTCAGTCGTGACCATTCGTGGCGACGAACTCTTTGCGTCCGCCAGCTCCAGCATCGTCGATGACTACCAGCCGCTGATGCTGCGCATCGCCGACGCCATTCGCAAGGTCAAGGGCCAGGTGCGTGTCACCGGGCACAGCGACAACCGCCCGATTGCCACGCTGCGCTTCCCGTCCAACTGGGCGCTGTCCGAAGCGCGGGCCAAGTCGGTGCTGGACATCCTGGCAGCCAAGACCGGCCAAGGCGACCGCTTCAGCGCCGAAGGCCGCAGCGACACCGAGCCGGTGGCCACCAACGCCACCGCCGAAGGCCGTGCCCGCAATCGCCGGGTTGAAATCACCGTATTGGCGGAGGGCGTCGAGTGAAGGCGTTTTTCAGTTTCATGATTCGCTGGGTGATCCCCGTACTGGGCCTGATCGCCCTGAGCCTGATCATCTGGTTTGTGGGGCCGTTGCTCGATGGGCTGGTTCCGGAAGGGCGGCGCTGGGCGCTGATCGTGCTGATCTTTGCGGTGTGGATTGCCTATCGGGTGTTCCGCATCATCCAGGCGCGCCGTCAGGCGGCCGAAGTGATGCGCAGCCTGGCGGCGGAAACCCCGGCCGACCCCAACAGCGTGGCCACCGCCGAAGAATTGTCGAGCTTGCGCCAGCGCATGGACGAAGCCTTGGCCCTGTTGAAAAAGGCCAAGCTTGGTGGTGACGAACGCCGCAATCTCTATGAGCTGCCGTGGTACGTGATCATCGGCCCGCCAGGCTCGGGCAAGACCACTGCGCTGGTCAATTCCGGGCTGCATTTCCCGCTGGCCGCGCAACTGGGCGCCGGTGCGGTGCGGGGTGTCGGCGGCACGCGCAATTGCGACTGGTGGTTTACCGACCAGGCGGTATTGCTCGACACCGCAGGCCGCTATACCACCCAGGACAGCAATTCCACGGTGGATAAAGCCGCCTGGCTGGGCTTTCTCGACCTGCTGAAAAAGCAGCGCTCGCGTCGCCCGATCGATGGTGCCTTTATCGCGATCAGCCTGTCTGACCTGCTGCTGGGTACCGACGCCGAACGCGCCGCCCATGCGGCGGCGATCCGCCTGCGTATCCAGGAGCTGTACACCCAATTGGGGGTGCGTTTCCCGATCTACCTGATGCTGACCAAGCTCGACCTGGTGCCGGGCTTCATGGAGTTCTTCGACAACCTGAGCAAGGAAGAACGCGCCCAGGTGTGGGGCATGACCTTTGCCCTGGATGACGGCAAGAACAGCGACAGCCCGCTGGCCCACCTGCAAAGCGAATTCGCCGGCCTGGAACAGCGCCTCAACGAACGCCTGGTGGAACGCCTGCAACAGGAGCGCGACCCGGCGCGGCGCGACCTGATCTACGGTTTCCCGCAACAGTTCGGCGCCCTGAAGGATTGCCTGCAAAGCTTCCTCGAAGGTGTATTCAAGCCCAACGCCTTTGAAGAACGCGTGTTGCTGCGCGGGGTGTACTTCACCAGCGGTACCCAGGAAGGCAGCCCGATTGACCGCCTGATTGGCGCCATGGCCCAGAGCATGAACCTGGACCGCCAGCACCTGGCGCGCCAGAGCGGTACCGGGCGCAGTTACTTCATCGAAAAACTCTTCACCGCCGTGGCTTTTGCCGAACGTGGACTGGTGGGTGTGAACCCGAAAGTTGAGCGTCGGCGCAAGTGGATCGCACGCGGTGTGCTCGCGGCCACCGTGGCCTTGGTGATCGTGGTCAGCAGCTTGTGGTGGGTGAGTTATCGCGCCAACCAGGCGTATATCGCCCAGGTTGACCAGAAGGTCGCGCCCCTGGGCCAGACCGTCCAGAACCTCAGCCCGGCGCAGCGCGAAGTGCTGGCCGTGCTACCGCTGCTCAATGCGGTGAAGAACCTGGCAGGCGATTCGCCCAGCTGGTCCGAGGGCCTTGGGCTGTATCAAGGCGACATGCTGGAAGCCGAGTCCGCCAGCGTCTACCGCAAGCTGCTGATCGCGGTTTTCGCGCCACGCCTGGTGACGCGTATCGAAGAGCAACTGCACGGCGGCGGCAATTCCGACTTCCTTTACGAGGGCCTCAAGGCCTACCTGATGCTCGCCGACACCGAGCATTACGACCCGGACTTCATCAAGGCCTGGATCGCCCTCGATTGGGACCGCAACCTGCCCCGTGACCTGCCCGCCGATCAGCGCCAGGCGCTGGCCGGGCACCTGCAGGCGTTGTTCGAACGGCACCCGCCGAGCGCACGCCTCGATCCGCGTTTGATCGACGACCTGCGTCGCCAGTTGCAACAACTGCCGGTGGCCCAGCGTGTCTACGACCGGGTCAAGCGTCAGAAATTGCCTGAAGGCATCCCGGACTTCCGCATCAACGAAGCCGCCGGCCGTGATGCTGCGCTGGTGTTCAGCCGCAAAAGTGGCAAGCCGCTGGGTGAGCCGCTGAGTGGTTTCTTTACCGCCAAGGGCTATCGCCAGGCGTTCCTGCTGAGCAGCCTGAACCAGACCGGTACCCTGGCCGAAGAGCAATGGGTACTGGGCCGTGAGCAGGCCGATCAGCAGAACGTGGTCAGCCTGGCCGCCGATGTGCGTCGCCTGTACTTCCAGGACTACCAGCGCCAGTGGGATGCGTTGCTCGCCGACATCGACTTTGTACCGATCACCAGCGTGGCCCAGGCAGCCGATGTGCTGCGGGTGATTTCCGGACCCACCTCACCGCTGAAAAAACTGTTGGTGGCGGTGGCCAAGGAAACCGACCTGCAAGCGGAAGAGCGCCAATTGGCCGCCAAGGGTGTACCGGTGGAAGGTGGGGTGGACAAGCTCAAGGAGCGCCTGGGCAGCCTGCTCGGCCAGGAGCAACCGAGCGCGAATGCCCCGGCCGCCGCGGATGATCCGGTGACCGCACACTTCGCCGAACTCAACAGCATCGTCAGCAAGAACGAAGGCGAACCGGCTGCCATCGACGGCCTGTTGTCGGACATGAATGCGTTGTATGTGCAGGTCAGCGCCATGGTCGGTGCCAGCGGCGACGCCTTGCTGGGTGAGGCGAAGAACCAGGCGGCGGCTGCGGCCACGCGGGTCAGCCTGAATGCCGAGCGCCAGCCCCCTTTGGTGCAAGGCATGGTCAAGTCGGTGGTCAACTCCACCACCAACAGCATGATGGGCGGAGTGCGTAACCAACTGAACGCGGCCTGGGTCAGCGAAGTGGTCAACGTGTATCGTCAGTCCCTGGCAGGGCGCTACCCGATGTCGCCGGGCAGTACGCGTGACGCCACCCTGGATGACTTCGGCCAGTTCTTTGGCGTGGGCGGGGTGATGGACAATTACTTCCGCAAGTACCTGCAGCCGTACGTGGACACCTCGGCGCAGACCTGGCGCTGGCAGCCGGGCGCGGCGCAGAAGCTCGGGATTGCACCGGGCGTGCTGCAAACCTTCCAGCGTGCCGCGACGATCCGCGATGCGTTTTTCCGCTCCGGGGGCACCCAACCCATCGTGCGCTTCGAGCTCAAGCCAGTGTCGATGGACCCGAGCATTACCCAGTTCCTGCTTGACCTTGACGGCCAGCAACTGAGCTACGACCACGGCCCGAGCCGCCCGGTGGCGATGCAATGGCCAAACCCCGGCAGCATTGGTGTGGTGCGAATTTCCATCATGCCGCCGTCGGCCAGTGGCCGCTCCGGTGTGACCCTGGATGGCCCGTGGGCTTGGTTCCGCCTGTTGGAGCAATCGGACCTTACCGCCGGCAACTCGCCTGATCGCTTTAACCTGCGCCTGCGTGTGGATGGGGCGAGCATCGCCTACGAGTTGCGCGCCAACAGCGCCTTCAATCCGTTCAAGAGTCGCGTGCTCAGCGGCTTCAGCCTGCCGGAGCGGTTATGACGACGCTGGGTTTCTACGGCAAGTTGGCCAGTCGTGGGGACTTTGTCAGCCGCGCCTTGCCCCAGAGCTTTATTGGCCCATGGGACAGCTGGTTGGCGGCGGGTTTGCTCGCCAGCCAGCAGAGCCTGGGCGCCGAGTGGCTCAACGTGTACCTGGTCAGCCCGCTGTGGCGCTTCGTGTTGGCGCCGGGTGTGTGCGGACCGAACGCGGCGGCGGGCGTGGTGATGCCGAGCATCGATCGGGTGGGGCGGTATTTCCCGCTGGCGGTGGTGGCCTTGCTCGATCACGACACCAACCCGGCTTCTCTGGTGGGCGGTCCGGACACCTGGTTCGAACAGGCCGAAGAACTGTTGCTCGGCACCCTCGACGCCGACGCTACCTTTGAACGCTTCAACGATGGCCTCGACAGCCTGGGCTTGCCAGCGACTGAGCCGCGAGCGGTCGACAGCCGTTTCGCCGGCCTGCAACGCGTGGCCGCCACCGAGCCCCACCAGCGCATGACCGCGCTCGCCGAACAGGCCTGCGACGGTGCCAGCCTGTGGTGGGGCCGTGGTTCGCAGACGATTTCCCCTGGTTTATTGCGGTGTCAGGGCCTGCCCGCCACCGGCGATTTTGCGCAGTTTTTGCTCGGACAAGAGGGTGTGATGTAGATGGGGGCGACGTATGTATCCGCGAGCAAAAGCCATGTGGGCATGGTCCGCCAGGTCAACGAAGACGCCTGCCTGGACCTGCCGGAAAACCGCCTGTGGGTGGTGGCCGACGGCATGGGCGGGCATGCGGCGGGGGATTACGTCAGCAGCCTGATCGTCGACAGCTTGCGCAGCGTGCCGCTGGGTCGGTCCCTCGAGGAATACTCGGCGGCCTTGCGCAATGACCTGCTCCGTATCAATGCCGCCGTGCGTGAAGAAACCGCCAACCGTGGTGTGACCATGATGGGCAGCACCGTGGTGGTGCTCGCCGCCCGCGGCTTGCGCGGTGTGTGCCTGTGGGCTGGTGACAGTCGCCTGTACCGCCTGCGCGACGGCGTGCTCGAAGGCATCTCCCGCGACCACAGCTACGTGCAGGACCTGCAAGACAGCGGCCTGCTCAGCGAAGCCGACGCGCGCGTGCATCCGCGCGCCAACATCGTCACCCGCGCCATTGGCGTAGAGGCCCAGTTGGAACTGGCGGTGGTCGACCTGTTGATCGCCCCGGGTGACAGCTACCTGCTGTGCAGCGATGGCCTGAACAAGACCGTCGAAGACCATGAGATCCGCGAAGTGCTCAGCCACGACGCGCCGGACGAAATCGTGCGCAGCCTGGTGCACCTGGGGCTTAACCGCGGCGCGCCGGACAACATCACCGCCATCGTCGTGAAGGTATCGGCATGAACATTGTGATTCCGGGCTACGACATCGAAGGCGAGATCGGCGAAGGCGCCATGGCCAGCGTGTACCTGGCGACCCAGCGCTCACTGGAGCGCAAGGTGGCGTTGAAAGTAATGGCGGCGGCGCTGGCGGCCGACCCGAGCTTCTGCGAACGCTTCCTGCGCGAGGGCAAGACCCTGGCGCGCTTGTCGCACCCGCATACGGTGACCATCCATGACATCGGCAATGTCGGTGAGCTGTATTACATGGCCATGGAGTACCTGCCCAACGGCACGCTCAAGGAGCGCATCGCCGCGGGCCTGACGCCAGAGCAGGGCGTGACGTTGATTCGCCAGATTGCCTCGGCGCTGGGCTATGCGCATGCCCAGGGGTTGGTGCACCGCGACGTCAAGCCGGCGAACATCCTGTTCCGTGCTGACGGCACTGCGGTGTTGTCGGACTTCGGTATCGCCAAGTCCCTGGACGACCGTACCCAGTTCACCCAGGCCGGGTTTGCGGTGGGCACGCCGAGCTACATGAGCCCGGAGCAGGCACGGGGCCAGGAGATCGATGGCCGTGCCGACCTCTACGCCCTGGGCGTGGTGCTGTATGAAATCCTCGTCGGCAAGCTGCCGTATAACGGCACCGATGCGCTGTCCACGGCGCTGGCGCACCTGACCGAACCCTTGCCGGAGTTGCCGGTGCACCATGGCCGTTATCAGGGCGTGCTGCGCAAGCTGTTGGCCAAGGACCCGGCGGAGCGTTTCCCGGATGCGGCGGCGTTGCTGGCGGCACTGGACCAGCTGCCGGCGGACTCGCCAGAGGCCACGCTGGTGCGGCCGTTGCCGATCCCGCTGAGTTTTGATCTGGCGGGCATGACACCGGTCACCATCGACATCCCGACCGATAAACCCCAGCCGCAACCGGTGCGCCAGCCGGTGGTGACACCGACCCAGCATAACGCCGTGTCCGAGCAGCGCCGTGGGCCGGTGTTGGCACTGGCCGCCGTGGCGGTGGCCGTGGCATTGGCCATTGGTGGCGGCAGCTACTGGTGGTTGAGCGGCCGTGATGAACCGGCCAAGCCGCCGGTTGCCGTCGTGCCGCAGGCCAAGCCGCCTGCGGCGGTAGCCGAAGTGCCACAGGCAACGCCACCTGTGGCGGTGGCTGAAGTGGATGGCGGCCAACGTCCGTTGTTGATGGCCGGCAAGAAGACCCTGTTCCAGCGCGTCCTCAGCAAGCCCGGCGCCAAACTGTCGAATGAGGCCGGCAGCACGTCGGGCAAGGCCCTGCCGGCGTTCTCCGTGCTCTACGTGTATCAGCGTAAGGACGTCGACGGCAGCCCGTGGGTTCGTGTCGGCGCCGCCACCGATGGTCGCAGCGACGGTTGGTTGCCCGCCGCCCAGGTCAGCGACTGGAAGCAAAGCCTGGTGCTCAAGTTCACCGAGCGCTCCGGCCGGGCGCCGGTGATGTTCCTGCGCCAATCCGCCGAAGTGGAAAAGCTGCTGGCTGATCCCGCCGCGGCCAAAGGCGTGTTGGCCAAGGCGCAGAAAAACAGCGAAGACAACGGCCAGGTCCTGGCCTTGGAGCCGGCTGCCAGTGCGGTGCCGCAGAACCAGTTCTACCTGTTGCCGATCTTCGACTCCAAAGAGAGCTTCGACGAAAACGGCCAGCCGGTGCAGTTGCTGAATGTCGCGTCCATCGACCCTGGCAGCAGCGCGGCCGCCAAGCCTGCAACGCCGGTGATGAGCGCCAATGCCGACGCCTTCCGCACCGCCGTGGTGCTGGTGGTCGATACCACCGTTTCCATGCAGCCCTATATCGACCAGGTTCGCGACGTGGTGCACGAACTGCAAACCCGCATTGCCGAGCGTGGCGAACTGGACAGTGTCAGCTTCGGCCTGGTCGGTTTTCGCAACAGCATCAAGAAAACCCCGGGCCTGGAATACGTGGCCAAGACCCTGATCAGCCTTGACCAGGGCCGCGACCCGCAACGCTTCCTCGACATGGCGCGCCAGGTCAAGGCGTCCACGGTGTCCAGCCATTCCTTCAACGAAGATGCGTTTGCCGGGGTGATGCAGGCCGTGGAAGGCATGGACTGGTCCGGCTATGGCGGGCGGATCATCCTGCTGGTCACTGACGCTGGCGCCCTGCGCAAGAATGACCCGTTCGCCGCCACTCAGATGAACGAAGCCGAAGTGCGCCAGGCCGCGCTGGGCAAGCAGATCAAGATCTACGCCCTGCACCTGCGCACCGACGCTGGCAAGAAAACCCACGCCGGCGCCGAGAGCCAATACCGTGTCCTCACCGCCGACGCCAACCCACAGATCGGCGACCTGTACACGCCGGTACCGGGGGGGGATGTGCGCAAGTTGGGTGAGCGGGTTGATGAGATCGGCACGGTGTTCGCCAACCTAGTGCACCAAGTGCGCAGCAACACGCCGCAGCCGGTGCCGTTGCTGAGTGGCGCGCCGAGCCTGGCGGATAAATCCGCGGCGGTCGGCTATGCCATGCACATGGACTTCCTCGGCCGCAAAGCCGCGAGCCAGGCGCCGCAACTGGTCAGCGCCTGGACCGCCGACCGCGACCTGACCAACCCGGCACTGCCGGCGTTCCAGGTGTGTGTGATGTTGACCAAATTGCAGCTCAATGACCTGCAACAGTCGCTGAAACTGATCGTCGATGCCGCGCGCAAAACCCAGACTTCACCCAAGGATTTCTTCCAGGAAATCGCCAGCGCCTCAGCCTATATGAGCCGTGACCCGCAAGCCCTGCGCAAGGGCGGCAACCTGGCCGATGGCGGGATTCTCGGCGAGTACCTGGAAGGCCTGCCGTACCGCAGCAAGTCGCTGAACATGACCCAGGATTTGTGGTTGTCGTTGAGCGTGGCCGAGCAGGAAGACTTTATCGACGAGCTGGATTCGAAGATCCGCCTCTACGAAACCTTCCACAATGACGTGGCCAACTGGGTCCGTTTCGGCGACGCCGAGCCGGGCGATGCGTTGTACCGCGTACCCTTGTCGACGCTGCCGTAATGCTGAACCTGAGTGCGGTGCACAAGAGCCGGGGTGTCGGCAGCCAGCGTTACAGCCTGGTGATCCCGGCACTGCACCTGCGTGCCGGGGAGCAGTTGGCGATTGTCGGGCCGAGCGGGTGTGGCAAGAGCACCTTGCTGGATCTGCTGGCGCTGGTATTGGCGCCTGATCAGGTGGGCCGGTTCGAATTCAATCAGCAGGACATTGGCGGGCTGTGGCGTGCCGATCAGCAATCCACCCTGGCCGCGCTGCGCAGCCAGCACCTGGGCTATGTGCTGCAAACCGGCGGGCTGCTGGGCTTTCTGGATGTACGCAGCAATATCGCGCTGTCGCGGCAACTGCTGGGGTTGAAGGACGATGGCAGCGTGGCGCGCCTGGCTGAACAGCTGGAGATCAGCGACCAGTTGGCCAAGAAGCCGGCGGCCCTGTCAGTGGGCCAGCGCCAACGCGTGAGCTGCGCGCGCGCTTTGGCCCATGCGCCGCAGTTGGTGCTGGCTGATGAACCCACCGCGTCCCTTGACCCATTGAATGCCGAACGCGTCATGCAGGCGCTGCTGGCCCAGGCCCGCGAGCATCGCGCCGCCTGTGTGATCGCCACCCATGACGAACCCCTGGCCCGCGCCAGCGGCTTGCAGGTGCGGCGCATCAGCTGTCGCCGCGACGCCGACGGCG
This sequence comes from Pseudomonas sp. G11, assembly GCF_029457515.1. NCBI lineage: Bacteria > Pseudomonadati > Pseudomonadota > Gammaproteobacteria > Pseudomonadales > Pseudomonadaceae > Pseudomonas > Pseudomonas sp. G11. The sequence goes on along the minus strand of NZ_CP120377.1, from coordinate 50,773 downwards.
GCGTCACCGCGACCCTCGGGGAGGCGTGCTGATGCGTATCCCTCTGGTGGCGTCCCTGGCCTGGCAGGATTACCGCAACGATGCCTGGCTGTCGGCCTGCTCGGTGTTGGCGCTGGTGGCGGTGATCGCGCCGTTGCTGGTGTTATTCGGCCTGAAATTTGGACTGGTTAGCAGTTTGACCGAACGTTTGGAGACCGATCCGGCCACCCGTGAAATTATTCCGTTGGGCGGTGGTCGATTCAGCAGCGCATTTGTCGAACAGCTCGGCCAGCGCAGCGATGTGGCGTTCGCCTTACCACGCACGCGGCAGATTGCGGCGACGGCGCAGGTCGGCACGCTGACCTTGGAAATGCTGCCGACCGCTGCGAGTGACCCGTTGTTGAGCGGCCTGCCGATGCCCAAGGGCCTGGACCAGATCGTGCTGAGCCACACCGCTGCCGAGAAGCTCGCGGCACGGCCGGGGGATTGGTTGGAGACCAGTTTTGCGCGGCAAGTGGCGGGACGTGTAGAAGCCCAGCGCACACGCTTGCAGGTACTGGCGGTGCTGCCGCTGGAAGCCTTCGCGCGTGATGGGTTGTTTGCCGATTTGAGATTGCTGGAAGCGGCGGAAGATTACCGCGATGGCCGTGCGGTACCGGCGTTGGGTTGGGCCGGTGATGAGGTGGCTGTGAGCGAGCAGCGGGTATACCCGGCATTTCGCCTGTATGCGCGCAGCCTCACCGATGTGGAACCGCTGCGGGTGTATTTCGCCGCGCAGAATCTGTTGGTGTCGACCCAGGCGCAGACCATCGCCCAGGTGCAGTCGTTGAGCCGCAACCTGTCGATCGTGTTCTGGATCATCGCCGGGTTGGCCTTGGCGGGGGCGTTTGCGGCGATCTTCGCCGGGGCGCTGGCCGCCGTGGCGCGCAAGCGCCGGGAATTGTCGGTGTTGCGCCTGTTGGGTTTTTCCACCGGCGCACTGTTGCTGTTTGTGGTGGTGCAGGCGCTGTACAGCGCAGGGTTTGCCGCCTTGCTCAGTGCCGGGCTGTATGGCCTGGCCGAGACAGCGGTGAATAAGTTATTCGTGCAGGTGCCGGGCGAATACGCCAGCCACCTGCTGGCGCGTCACTACGGCCTGGCCCTGGTTGCAGTCCTCGGCGTCAGCGCCGTGGCGGCGGCCTGTGGCGGTTGGCGAGTGGCGCGTATCCAGGCTTCTGAAGGAATCAGAGATGTATAAGTTACTGGGCGCCTGTGTGGCGCTGACCTTGGCTTCGATGGCCTGGGCCGATGAAGCGAGTGACAAGCTCGACAACCCCAAGCCGTTGCCCGACGACGTCAGCCTGCCGTTGCCGTGCGAAGGCAATATGGTGTTCCGCTACGCCTATGTATTGGCCCAGGGCACCCTGGACGACCGCGAGATCAGCCTTGGTTACCCGTTTGCCGAAGGCGAGGCGGGCTATCAGCAGTCGTTTATCTCCGGCTATCGCCGCGACTTCATCAACGGCCAATTCACCCTCAAGGACTTGCCGAAAGACTGGAACAAAGTCATCGCACCGTTGATGCCCAAGACCGACGCCAAGACCCCGCTCAAGCCGATGCTGTACTTCATCGGCAAGTACGAAGTGACCGCGCGTCAATACGCCCAGGTGATGTCCCAGGCGCAGTCGCTGGCCAGTGGCGAGCCCGCGCCGGCCTGCGATGCGCCCACCGGCATGGCCGCGCGTTTGCCCAAGGTGAAACTGTCGCGCTTTGAGGCCGAGCGTTTCTCGGCGGTGTACAGCGCCTGGCTGATGAAATACCACCGCGACTTGCTGCCGGTCAGCGGGCGCGGTTCGTCGGCAGAAGAGGGCGGCCTGGGCTTTGTACGCCTGCCCACCGAAGTGGAATGGGAGTTCGCGGCCCGCGGTGGCCATGCGGTCAGCCGCCAGGACCTGGAAGGGCGCCTGTTCCCGCGTCGCGTCGAAGGCAGCGAGAGCGACGGCCCGCTCGGCGATTACGCGGTGTTCAACCAGGTCGCCGGTGGCACCGGCCAGGCCGCGCGCCTGATGCCCATCGGCACCAAATTGCCCAACCCGATCGGCATGTTCGACGTGATCGGTAACGCCGCGGAAATGGTCCAGGAATCTTTCCAACTGGTACACGCCGGACGCCGCCAGGGCACCTACGGCGGCTTTGTGGTCAAGGGCGGCAACTACCTGGAAGGCGAGGGCACGCTGTTTACCGGCATGCGCCGCGAATACCCGTTGTTCGCCGCCGACGGCACCGAGCAAAGCAACGAGACCACCGGTTTCCGCGTGGCGATTGGTGCGTTGTCGGCACCGCGCTCACGCTACAAGGAGTTGTTCGCCCAGTGGCAGAAAGAGGGCCGCCTGGCCTCGTTGACCGACGCTATTGACGATGCCCAGGACCCGACCAAGCGCCTGGACAGCATCATCGCCGCCAGCGTCGACCCCAAGTTGCAGGCCGAGCTGGGGCTGGTCAACGAAGAGCTCAAGCGCAATGTTTCGCTGATCGCCCAGCAACGCGAAGAGGCGGCGGGCAACCTGATTCAGTCGGCGGCATTGGTGGCCGAGACCATCAGCAACTACAACATCCGCCTGGCCAACCTGCAGAAGAGTCGCCAGCAGGCCCTGGACAATAAGGACGAGGCCAGCGCGGCGCTGTTTGCCACGGCCATCGACAACGGGCGCAGCGCCCTCGATGGCGCGGTGGCGATCTATATCGACAACCTGGCCACCGGCACGCGCTACACCGACGCGGTGATCCAGGCGCAGTTTCAACGCATCAAGGAAGAGTTGGATCGCAAGCCAGTGCTCGGCAAGAGCCTGGTGACGCGCGCGACACTGTTCGTCCGCCATGTCGGCAACTACCGCAAGCAACAGCGGGCCGACCCGGCGACGATCTTGAAGGAATTGCTCGCAGCGAGCGGTCAGCGATGATCGCTGGCTGTATGGCGAGCTTGGAAGGGACTCAGGCGGCAGTGGGCCGTGCTGGGCAAGTCAAACTTAGAAGAGAACACACCTATGCTTTTTTCCCGTAAGGCGGTTTCCAAGCGTCACTTGCTGCTGATCGCAGCCGGCTTCAGCACGGTGCTGACCGGTTGCGCCACGTCGCCGGCCTCCAAGGTCGCGTCGAGCACCAAGGTCGAGTATTACCCCAACTGCTACGAGCCGGTGCAGCACTTGCGCGCCACCGATTCGAACATGACCAAGTCGGTTGTCACCGGCGCGGCCATCGGTGCGGCGGGCGGTGCCTTGCTGGGCGTGCTGACCGGCGACAAGGAAAACCGTGGCCGTAACGCCGCCATCGGCGCAGCGGGCGGCGCCCTGGCCGGCGGCGCAGCGGGTTACTACACCGAGCGTCAGAAGCAGATCGCCGATGACAACCAGCGCATTGCCTCGTATGCGGCTGACGTGAACAAAAGTGCCTCTGACATCGACCGCAGCACCGCGTACGCCAGGGCGTCCCAGCAGTGCTACCAGAGCGCATTCACCAAGTTGGTGGCTGATCGTAAAGCCAAGACCGTCAACGATACCGAAGGCCGCAAGCGCCTGGCGGAAATCGTCTCGGGCCTGAAGGAATCCAATGACCTGATCGTTGCGGTCAACGGCAAAGCCGCCGAAGACCTGAACAACTACACCCAAGCCTACGAGAAAGACCTGCAGCAGGTTGGCGTACAGCGTGCCGATGTGGTCACCGTGGCCCAGGCCGATGCAACACCCGCGGTGACACCGGGCAACAAGAAGAAAGGTACAGGCACCAAACCGCCGAAAAAGCCGCCTCTTCCAACCGTGCCGACAGAAGCGGTGAACACCGAGAAAACCTTCCAGACCGCCCAGACCAAGCAAGATGAAAGCAAGAAGGTCGCCAGCGCCGGTAAAGCGCAGATCGAAGGCACTTGCCGCGATCCAAACCTGGCCGACTGGGCGCCGGTGCCTTGCCCTAACGTATAAGGACGAGGGGTTGTTCTAAACCGTCAATGCCAGCCACTCATCTTCAATGGTGATCGGCTGGCATTGTTACACCGCGTTCTATTGAATGGAGTCTGGATACCCGTTCAATCGGTGTGCTATCAGCCTGTCTAGGCTTCGCTCAATCCCGTGATTTCAAAAGAGCCATCAGAAAATACGACATCGTCGTGGCCTGGGCCAGAGACGCTGAAGTTCAGAGTGCCAGTCAATTTTTTTAGATGTTCATCGTAGGTGAAGTTTACGGTTCCCGAGGTGGCGCGATAAAAGACCTTAGCAATCAAAGTGACGACAGCGGTGTCCCCATCCTCAGACGGGGAAATGGGAAGTGTTTTTTCACCCAGCTTTGATGTGGGAATGTGCAGCCACAAGTGTCTAGGCGCGTTTTTATCATCGTTATCATCGTTATCATCGTTTGCCACGACTTGCAGAAAGCCAGGTTCAGTGAAGCTCATGTGCGGTTTGCTTGAGCTGAAGTCGGGCGTGGGCAAATTAAGCGTGCCCCTCAGATACCCTGTACTTTGTCGTTGTGATGTTTCACTGCGGAAGGATACCTTGCCCTCAGTGAAGGTGGCTAAATCGCGGATTTCAGGGTTTAAACTTCTGGCGGTGCAGTAAAAGGTGCCATTGACTTGCTGCTCAGACGCCGTCTCAGTCAACGTAAATTCGCCTTCGATGTCCCGGTAGGAGTCCAACTGAACTGTCGTGGGTGGGTCATACGCCAGGCCGACAGTATTTCCCGGCTTGCCATCCAAGGGGTATGGACCAGGTTCGGCGCCATTGGCAATTTTCAATTCAACGGTATAGATACGGAAAGGTGAAAATACCGCTTGGGAGGCTTTAATGACCACGTGATGGTCTTTCAAAGTTGCGCTGGTATATGTTGACACGAAAGGATGTATGGAGCCGCCCAGTTCAATATTGGCGCTCACTTGTCCAGCCAATGTGTTGTTAATGGTTTTCATGGCTTTAGTTCCATTAAATGATTTTTATCGAGCCTGGAAGTTTCGCGTCAAGGTTGGCGTCAGGGACTGGAAATAACTACTGTTAAAGTTGACAGTCAGTTAGACCTGTTTGGAATGGCGTTATTCCAAGTTGATTCTCGCCTGCGCCGGTCTAATGGTGGTCTGTTTAAATATTGACCGTGCAGTCATGCGGTCTGAGTAAAACAATGAGGGTTTTCTAACTTGGGGGAATAGTGGCGTTCTACAGGGGAATCGTTAGACTGCGCGAGCCGTTAATTTTCCTGAGGCTGTGCCGTTATGAAATTTCGTCTTCTCCTGTGGGTGCTGGGCCTGATGATGGGCAAAGCCAGCCGCACCAACCCTGCGTTCCAGCAACAGCTGGGTGACAAAGACCTGGCGTTCCAGTTGCAGACCCTCGACGGCAAGGTTGCCCGTCATTTCATCGTCAAAGACCAGCGCATCACCAGCCGCTCGGGTGTCCACCCGGCGCCGGCGTTTGCCATCGCGTTCAAGGATGCGGCCTACGGCTTCGCCACCTTGCAGGCGAAGAACAAGCAATTGGCGTTCATGACGGGGATTCAGGACAAGTCGATCCAGATCAAGGGCAACCCGGCGTTGGTGATCTGGTTCCAGGGCTTGACCAAGTATTTGAAGCCGAAGAAAAAGAAGTAGATCGAGGTGGATTCATCGGGGGCAAGCCCCATCCCACACTTGACTGTATTCGCAGATCAAAATGTGGGAGGGGGCTTGCCCCCGATAGCGATCTGACAAGCTACCGATTCAGCCCTGGCTGAACTGGGACGCCAATTCGCGCAACAGCACTTCGGCATCCAGCACTTTGCCCACCACTTCCTCGGCCTTGTCACGGCTCAAGCCCAGGCGCTCAAGCAGCACATCCGGGATCGTTTCATCCGGGCCGGAACCAATGCCACGGCTGCGCAACAGGCGCACGGCCAGGCATACCAGGTTCGGGTACTCGGCATACTGGCCGTCGTAGGTCGGGTCGTGCTGGAAGCGCAGGGCGGTGGACAGTTCGTCCGGCATGTCCCAGTAGCGCATCAGCCAGGCGCCGATCTGCTCGCGGCTGATGCCCAGCAGATGCTGCTCGACATAGCTGTGGCACAGGTGCGGGTTGACCTCCAGGTGCCGGCAGATCAGCGAGAAATGCGGCGGGAACACATGGGCCAGCAGCAGGTAGCCGAAGTTGTGCAGCAAGCCGGCCAGGTAGGTCAGGCCGGCTTCGGGGCGCTGGGCGCGTGGCATGGCACGGGTCAGGCCTTCGATCACGGCGGCGGTGTAGATCGATTGGTGCCAGTACGGCGTAGCCTGGTGCGGGTGGTCCTTGGGCAGGCTCAGGGTTTTGCCCAGAGCCAGGCCAAGCGCCAGGTTGATCACCAGGTCAAAGCCCAGCACCCGCACGATGGCGTCTTCCACCGAACGGATCTTGCCCGGCGAGGCGTAGTAGGGCGATGCGGCCCAGCTGACCACCTGGGCGGCCAGGGCCGGGTCGGTTTCCACCACGCCGGTGATATCGTCGATGGTCGCATTGGGGTCGACGCGCAGCTTGATGATCTTCTGCGCGGTGTCAGCCAGCGGCGGAATCTCGATGGTCGCTTCCAGGCGTTGCTGGATGCGGCGGGCCGTGAACGCCTGCATCGCTTGGGTGATTTCCTCGCGGTCATCATTGGGGCGGTCGAGGTTGGGGCGGATGTTGCTCAGCGGCTCACCGAACTGGCCGGCGCTGGCCTTGGTGAGCATGGTCTTGAAGGCTTCGCTGGAGATTTCCAGCAATACCCCGGCTTCGCCTGAATGCACCAGCAGGCTGGGTTCGTTGAGCAGGCTGCCTTCGTACAGGCACGGTGAACTGGTCAGTGGTGGCAGGCCCGGCAACAGGCTCAGGTCGTGCTTGCCCAGCATGCGCTTGACGCGATCCGGTGATACCGCCGTGAGGCGACGCCCGGTGAGTTCGGTGAGGCGGTTGAGGTCGAGCAACTGGCTCTGTGGGAACAGCACCATCAGTGCGCCCACGGCATCTTCCAGCAACACCGCCTGGACCTTTTGCGCAGGATTCAGGCCCGGTTGTTCGGCGACTTCCGTGTAGCTGATGGCGAGTTTTGCAAGCAACGCCCGAATAACCGGCGGGGCGGTCAGTGGGGTTGTGGCGAGGGCAACTTCTGACATGGCCTGATCCAATTTCTTACAGTCAACGAAGTATAACCAGCTTGATACAACTGTAGGTCGGATAAGTGAGTCAGGCGTCACACTTGGCCGTATTGCTGCCCATGGCGAAGCCAGCGATCCAGCAGCGGGCTGACGTGATGCGGCCAGCGCTCCAGCAGCGCTTGCGCCGCATCGCGCACAGCGGGCAGCAGGTCGGCGTCGCGCATCAGGTCGGCGACCTTGAATTGCAGCAGGCCGGTCTGGCGGGTACCGAGCATCTCGCCGGGGCCGCGCAGTTCGAGGTCTTTCTCGGCAATGACAAAACCGTCGTTGGTTTCACGCATGATGCCCAGGCGCTGACGACCGATCTGCGACAGTGGCGGGTGGTAGAGCAGCACACAGTGGCTGGCGGCGCTGCCCCGGCCGACGCGGCCGCGCAACTGGTGCAGTTGCGCCAGGCCCAGGCGCTCGGGGTTTTCGATGATCATCAGGCTGGCGTTGGGCACGTCCACACCGACTTCGATGACCGTAGTGGCCACCAGCAGTTGCAGGTTGCCGGCCTTGAATTCGGCCATCACCGCAGCTTTCTCCGCCGGCTTCATGCGGCCGTGGATCAGCCCGACCTTGAGCTCGCCGAGGGCGCTGGTGAGGTCTTCGTATGTGGTCTCGGCGGCCTGGCAGGTCAGCTCTTCGGATTCTTCAATCAACGTGCACACCCAGTACGCCTGGCGCCCTTCGGCGCAGGCGCCACGCACGCGCTCGATCACTTCCACGCGGCGGGTGTCGGTGACCAGCACGGTGTTGACCGGGGTACGGCCGGGGGGCAGTTCGTCAAGGATCGAGGTGTCGAGGTCGGCGTAGGCACTCATGGCCAGGGTGCGCGGGATCGGCGTGGCGGTCATGATCAGTTGGTGCGGGCTCATGCGGCCGCCCACGCCTTTCTGACGCAGGGCCAGGCGTTGTTGCACGCCGAAACGGTGTTGTTCGTCGATGATCACCAGGGCCAGGTTCTTGAACGTCACTTCGTCCTGGAACAGCGCGTGGGTACCCACCACCATCGGTGCGCCGGCGGCGATCTGTTCGAGGGCGGCTGCGCGGTTCTTGCCCTTGAGCTTGCCCGCCAGCCATGCCACTTCCAGGCCCAGGGGTTCGAGCCAGCGCTTGAAGGTGATGAAGTGCTGCTCGGCGAGGATCTCGGTGGGTGCCATCAGCGCGACTTGGTACCCGGCTTCCAGGGCCTGCAAGGCGGCGAGGGCGGCAACCACGGTCTTGCCTGCGCCCACGTCGCCCTGGATCAGCCGCAGCATGGGCTCCTTCTGGCTCAAGTCGTAGGCGATTTCATTGCCCACGCGCTGCTGGGCGCCGGTCGGCGCAAAGCCGAGGTTGGCCAGGTACTGCGCAGGCAGGCGCGTGGCCTTGGGCATCGCTGGTGCGCGCAGGGAGCGCATGCTTTCGCGTAGGCGCTGTTGGGACAGTTGGTGGGTCAGCAGCTCTTCGAACGCCAGGCGATGCTGGGCCCAGTGATGACCCAGGGCCAATTCGTCGACATCGGCGTCGGCCGGTGGGTGGTGCAGGTAGCGAATCGCATCAGCCAGCGGCGCCAGCTGGTAGTCGCGCGCCAGCTCCTGGGGCAGCCAGTCGGGCAGGCTGGTGGGGCCGAGCATCGTCAGGGTCTGCATGCACAGTTGGCGCAGGCGCTGTTGGGTCAGGCCTTCGGTCAACGGGTAGATCGGTGTGAGCGTGGTGTCGACCGGCGGTGGCTCGTCGCCGGTAATGGCGCGGTATTCCGGATGATAGATTTCCAGGCCAGAAGCGCCGGGCCGCGCCTCGCCGTAGCAGCGCACGCGGGTGCCGCGCTTGAGGCCTTCCTTCTGCGCGTTGCTGAAATGGTAGAAGCGCAGGCTCAGGCCACCGGTGCCGTCCTGCAGGCGCACCACCAGGCTGCGGCGCTTGCCCATGACCACGTCGGCGCCGCTGACGGTGCCTTCGACCACTGCGTCCTGTCCAGGCCGCAAGTGGCCGATGGGCACTACGCGGGTGCGATCCTGATAGCGCAGGGGCAGGTGGAACAGCACGTCCTGGAGGTTCTCCAGGCCGACCTTGGCCAGCTTCTCGGCCATGGCTTCACCGACACCCTTGAGTGCCGTCACTGGCACCTGCGACAGCTCTGTCATACCGTTGCTTAGCTCGCGGCAGGCGGCTTGGCCACCGAGCACAGGCGGATCGAGTCAGCGAGGATCTCGATGGCTTTGGGCCGCGGGAAACTGGCGCGCCAGGCGATTGCCACGGTGCGGAACGGCACCGGTGGCGTGAGTGGGCGCACTTCGATCACGCCGGGGGCGTAGTGATGGCTGTCCACCGCCGACAGCGGCAGGATCGAGATGCCGAGGCCGGAAGCGACCATGTGGCGAATGGTTTCCAGGGAGCTGGATTCCACCGTGGTGTGCTTGGCGCCGTCGTTGCCCTTGGTCAGGGTCGGGCAGGCTTCCAGCACTTGGTCGCGGAAGCAGTGGCCCTCACCGAGCAGCAGCAGGCTCTTGTCGTTGAGCAGGGCCGCGTCGATGGTGTCTTTTTGCGTCCACGGGTGCGAGGCCGGCATCAATACGTAGAACGGCTCGTCGTAGAGCGGCAGGGTGAGCACGTCCGCCTCGTTGAACGGCAGGGCAATGATGATCGCGTCCAGCTCGCCGTTGCGCAGTTTGTCGCGTAGCACGTGGGTGAAGTTTTCTTCGATATACAGCGGCATCTGCGGCGCGACGCGGTGCAGTTGCGGAATCAAGTGCGGGAACAGGTAGGGGCCGACGGTGTAGATGGCGCCGACTTTCAGCGGTGCGGTCAGCTGGTTCTTGCCGGCCTGGGCCAGTTCGCGAATGCTTTGCGCTTGTTCCAGGACCTTCTGGGCCTGGGCAACAATGCCTTCACCCACCGGGGTCAGGCGCACGGCGCTTTTGCTGCGCTCGAAAATCAGCACACCGAGTTCGTCTTCAAGCTTCTTCACGCCCACCGATAGCGTCGGCTGGCTGACGTGGCAACGCTCGGCCGCGTGGCCGAAGTGTTGTTCTTGGGCGAGGGTCACGATGTAGCGTAATTCTGTAAGAGTCATAGCGGGCGTCCATGAGGTTGCAAGCCAAGCATACCGGCTGCAATCGATAGACGCACGTTATCAGAGAGGATGGGGTTTACGACACCTGGCAATCAGGTGTCGCGTTCATGCTTTCAGCTTTGCGGGTATTTGAAGGTGAAGGTTTTGGTGAACGGCCCCCACCATTCCGGTACGCCGGTTTCCTTGTCCACGTGGTGGAAGAAACCTTTGATCTGCGGGCTTTCGTAGCGCAGTACCACAGTGTAGGTGCCGGGGCCGTCCATTTTCACGTTGTTGGCGTAGTGGGCGCCGTCTTTGGCCACCATCGGCAGCAGCGTGCCGATTTCCTTGTAGTCGGGCGAACCCTGCTTGACCAGCGAGTAGGTGATGGTCAGGTAGGGCACCCACTCGCCATTGGACAGGCCGTACTTGTTGTCGGCGGTGGCATGCACATCCGTCTCAAGGTGCACCGAATCCTTGCTCATCACCATGCCCGGTGGCATGGGGGCCATTTCGATGCCCACCAGGTAGGAGGAGGCGATTTCCATGTCGTTGACCTGGACGGGCCCGCCAATCGGGTACTCGCGGGCTTGGGTCAGGGTTGAAGCGGCCAGGGCGCTGACAAGTACCAGTGCGGTGGCCAAGGGGTTGCGCAGGTGTTTCATGGCGTGGCTCCTTGAGGCAGTTAACGTGATTGCGTCGGGCGTGAATGCAGCAAGCGGTTACCCAGCACCAGGAGCGCAAGGGTGACGGACCAGGCGACCAGTTGGACGCCCAGCGGCCGGTCGGTGTAGCCCACCAGCGCGGTCAGGGCGCGGCCGGTGAGGCTGGCGTCGGAGACCAGCCAGGACGTGTCCCAGAGTTGGTAGCCCCAGGCGGGGATCAGGTCGATACCGGCGAGGATCGCGGCCGCCCGCCCCGCCATGCCGGCGGCGAGCAAGGCGATCATCCAGCCGGTAATCGAAAACAGACGCTTGAGGCTGATGGCGACCAGGCCGCGGTACATCAGCCAGGACAGCGCGGCGCCGGCGGCGATGCCGAGCACGCCACCGGCCAGCATCGACAGTGGGTCTGCCTGGCTCGACGCGGCGATGCCATAGAGGAACAGCACGATTTCCGAGCCTTCGCGCAGCACCGCCACGGTGATTACCACGGCCAGCGCCCAGAGTGATTTTTCGCCGTTGAGTACCGCATTGCCGGCGCTGCGCAGTTGGGTGGCCAACTCGCGACCATGGCTGGCCATCCACAGGTTGTGCCAGCCCAGCATGACCACGGCGACCACCAGAATGGCTGCGTTGAAAATCTCCTGGCCAAAGCCCTGGAGTGCCTGGGTGATTGCGCCGGTAAAGAGTGCGAGGATCCCCGCGCCCAGTACGCCGGCTGCGATCCCGCCGCCGATAAACAGCCCGCGCCGCGCCAGGCCCTGGGTGGCGGCCATCACGATCCCCACCACAATCCCGGCTTCCAGCACTTCTCGAAACACGATCAACAGACAGGCCAGCATGGCTTACTCCTTGGCCTCGACGGCAGTGACCGTGCCTTTGGCCTGGTCGGGGTGGTAGTCATCGAAGAAGGTGTAAGTGCCGGGATGCAGCGGGCCGGCGAACACCGTCACGGTGTTGCCGGGGACGATGATTTTTTCGAATTTCATGTCATAGCTTTCGAACTCATCGACGCTTTCGTCGTGGCTGGTGAGTTGAATGCGAAAGCGCTCACCGGCCGGCACCTCGAAACTTGAGGGGCTGAAGGTGTGGTTTTGAATGACCAGGGTGACCAGTTGATCCGCCTGCGCAACGACGGGAAAAGCCAGCAGGAGGAGAGCCAGCCGGGCAAGAGTGGGCATGCCGAATGTCCGCTAATGAGAACGATTCGCGGATAATTAGCTTTGTATTTAAATGTTACAAGTGAAGATGGAGATAGGTCGCAGGCTGTTCAACCCTGGTTCAGGTTGCAGCAATACGCGGGGGAGGGAGCAGCAGCCGTGGGCACCCGAGAGTGCCCACGGTGAGGATTACCGGCGACGTTTTTCGATGTTGTAAACGAACGGCGCAACGATCTCGATGCTGCCGCCTTTCAACATGTCGGCTGGCGGCTTGGGCAGTGGTTGGGCACGACGGATCATGTCCAGGGTCGCACGGTCCAGGTCGGCGTTGCCGGAGCGGCCCACCAGCTCATAGGACAGCACGTTGCCATCGGCATCCACCACGAAGCGCAAGCGGTTCAGGCCTTCCTTGCCTCGGGCCTGGGCGCCCGGCGGGTACTTCTTGTACTTCTGCAAGTGCGCCAGCAGGGTGCCTTCCCAGGACGCCTTGGCGGCCACCTGTTGCGGCGATGGGCCAGGAACCGGCTGGGCCGATTTTTCCGCCGGAGCGTTGGTCTGTGGCGATTCGCTCGGTGGGTCCTCGGAAGGTTTTTCCTTGGGTGGCTCGGGCTTCTTCTCCACCGGCTTGGGCGGCTGGGGTTTGGGCTTGGGCTTGACCGGCTTGGGCACCTGGATCGTCGGCTTGGGCGCTTCGGCCAGTTTTGGCAGCGGCAACTCTTCCACCGGGGCAGGCGGTTGCGGCGGCGTCACCACTTTCGGCGGCGCTGGCGGTGGTGGCGCTGGCGCGGGTGCCAGGTCAATGACCATGGCTGCCGGTGGCAGCAGGACCGGGCGCGGTGCCGACCAGTGGAGTGCGATGGCAATCGCGATGGCGTGCACGCCCAGCACGACGGCGAGGCTGGTGCCATAACGCGTCAGTTTGTGGCGCGTCGTGATCATTTCTTGGCTGCCGTCTCAAGTCCGACCAGGCCCACCTTCAGATAGCCGGCCGCCCGCAGGGCATCCATCACGCTCATCAGGTCGCCGTAGTCCACGCCTTTATCAGCCTGGAAGAAGATCGTCGTGTCCTTTTTGCCTTGGGTCTTGGCATCGAGCACTGGCCCCAGGGTTTCGGCTTTGACTTCTTCTTCGCCCAGGAACAGGCGCTGGTCCGCCTTGACGCTGAGGAAGATCGGCTTCTCCGGCCGCGGCGCCGGCTTGGCGCTGGAGGCGGGCAGGTCGACCTTGATGTCCACGGTGGCCAGGGGTGCCGCCACCATGAAGATGATCAGCAACACCAGCATCACGTCGATGAATGGCGTGACGTTGATTTCGTGGTTCTCGACGAGTTCGTCGTCGCCTTGATTCAAATGCAGGCCCATGGCCGATTACCCCACTTTCACCATGTGCGGTTGCGAGCTGCGCTCGGTAGGCAGGTGGTCGAGGTCGCGGCTCACCAGCAGCAGGACTTCTGCCGACGCGTCCGATACCTGGGCCTTGTAGCCGGCAATCGAACGGGCGAAGACGTTGTAGATCACCACCGCAGGAATCGCGGCAACCAGGCCCAGGGCTGTAGCCAGCAGGGCCTCGGCGATGCCGGGGGCAACGACGGCAAGGTTGGTGGTCTGGGTTTTGGCGATGCCGATGAAGCTGTTCATGATGCCCCACACGGTACCGAACAGGCCGACGAACGGCGCAGTGGAACCGATGGTAGCCAGCACGCCGGTGCCGCTGCTCATGTTACGACCGCAGGCTGCGACCAAACGCTCCAGGCGGAAGGCTACGCGCTCTTTGATACCTTCTTTTTCGCGGGTGTTGGCCGACAGGCGCATTTCTTCCAGCGCGTCGTGCACCAGGGTATTGGCCAGGGTGCCCTTTTGGGTCGCGCTTTCACTGGCTTCCTTGAGGGTGGTGGCTTTTTTCAGGTGGACGATCTCGGTGCGCAGACGACGCTTGGCGCCCAGCAGCTCGAAGCCCTTGGCGATCCAGATGGTCCAGGTAATGATCGAGGCAATGGCCAGGCCGATCATCACGGCTTTCACCACCACGTCAGCATTCTGGTACATGCCCCATGGGGACAGGTCGTGGGCCATGCCCAGGGTGTTGTCTTCTTCCAGTACTGCGCCGGACTCGTCGGCAGCGGCTGGCACTGCCGGATCGGTCGCGGCAGGTGCAGCCGCAGGGGCGGCGTTCTGTTCGGCGGCAGGCGGGGTGGCCGGCGCCGTGGCATCAGCGAATGCGGCGGTCGGTGCCAGCAGTACGCTGAACAGCAACGCAGCAATCGCACGCCAGGCGCGGGATGGGCTGTGAGGCTTGGTTGGCGAAGCGGGGTTTGTATGACGTGTCATGCTGGCCGGACCTGAGAGAAAAAATGAGTGATCGTCCTTCCAGACCGAGCGAGGTCGAGGACAAATGGGCGGTTATTATTGCAAGTAATTCTTGTTAACAAAAGTAATACAGTAACTTTATTTGCCCTTTTTCTGGCCGCCGGTCTACCGAGACGGCTAATCTAGACCTTTCAGTTCGGAGTTTTGTGATGTCTGCGCCTTCTGTTGTGATTGCCGGATGTGGCGATGTGGGGAGTCGGCTGGCCAGCCAACTGCTCGCCTCGGAATGGGAGGTTCATGGCCTGCGGCGTGATATTTCGCGCCTGCCCGATGGCGTGATTGGCATTGCCGGTGACCTGTTCAACAAGGATTGCCCTGACACCTGGCCAATCGGCGGGGTGGATTACCTGGTGTATTGCGCCGCCGCGACGGATCACGACGAGGCCGGTTATCGCGCCGCTTATGTGCAGGGGCTGCAGCACGTGCTGGAGTGGCTGAAGGATTACGGCCAGGAGCCCAAGCATCTGTTGTTTGTATCCAGCAGCAGTGTGTATGGGCAGCAGAATGGCGAGTGGGTCGATGAAACCTCCGAGACCCAGGCGAAAGGCTATTCCGGGCAGGTGATGCTGGAAGCTGAGCAAGTGGCGCTGAACAGTGGTATCCCGGCGAGCGTCGTGCGGTTGACGGGGATCTATGGCCCGGGCCGTGAATGGCTGCTGACCCAGGTGCGCCAGGGTTATCGCGTGGCGATCGATCCGCCTTTATATGGCAACCGGATTCATGTCGATGACGCGGCGGGCCTGCTGGCCTTTTTGCTGCGGCATGTGGAGCAGGGCGGCTCGTTGGAGAAGATTTACATCGGTGTTGACGATGCGCCGGCGCCATTGGCGGAGGTGGTCGGTTGGTTGCGCGACTATTTGGGCGTGACCGAATGGGCCGACGACGCCAGTGTGCGCCGCGCGGGCAGCAAGCAATGCAGTAATGCGCGGGCCAAGGCGCTGGGCTGGGCGCCGGTCTATCCGACCTATCGCGAGGGGTATGCGGCGATTCTGGAAGGTCAGTGCTGACAGACGAGCCCAAGGGCGAATGCCAGTCAGTTAAGAGATAGAACGAGCAAACAGTAACCTGTGGCGAGCGGGCTTGCCCCGCGTTGGGCTGCGAAGCGGCCCCAAAAAACAGCCCCGGAGCTGCCTGGCACACTGCAGCGCTCTTATTGGGGCCGCTACGCAGCCCAACGCGGGGCAAGCCCGCTCGCCACAACAAGCCCGCTTGCCACAGTTGCGGTGTTCCTCCTTACTGGCTGGCATTACCCGAACAAGGGCTCTTTTTTCGTCACTGTTGTTCCAGCAGCCATTGGCGTGGGCCTGGAGCGAGTTGGGGAATTTCGTCCGGTTGGGCATGATTGATCGCGTTCAAAATTTCCATCCGCTTGCCGTGACGGACAAAAATCCATACGTCTGCGACATCGCCCTTGCCGAGAGAGAGCGTGTCATTGCCAGCGCCTTGAGTGGCGCAATCGCCGCCCAGGCAGAGCTCGTACCGGTCATTTTGTGCCAGCCCGGACAGGCTGCCATCAGCATGGAACACCACGCTGTTGCCGACGCCTTGGCCTTCAATGATTTTCCACTTCCCGCCCATGTAGGCTGAATTCAGTGCCTGTCTGAACGTTGTACCCCACCTTGCACCCTCGGGGGCTGGCTGGGCCGGGCGCCGGAACACTTGGCCGGCAAAAAATGCTTTGGCCTGCTGGATAAGCTGGTTGCCATCCCAGTGCAGTTCGTCGGTGCCGTGGCCGTCATAGTCGACAACCCATACGCCTGGTGCCTTTGACCGCAGTTGACCTTCGCCGGCTTCGAATGCATTGCTGAATAACGCTTTGCCGCCACGGGCGTCGATGTTCCATTCCAGATTCAGGCCATTGGCGTCCAGTACTTTGAGTAATGGACGGCCTTGGGCGGCGGTATCAATAGCGGCCTGGTTGATCCACAGTCCGCTGATGTCGGCAGGTTGCGACGTGTGCGAGCAACCGGCCAGCAGGATTGGGCTGAGGCTGAGCGCGAGTAACTTGTGCATGAGGCCATCCGCTTATGCGTGAAAACAATGGCGCAGGCTAAAGAAAAAGGAGCCGGTAGGCTCCTTTGTTGTGTATCACGGTTTCTCGAGCAACCACTGCCGTGGCCCCGGTGTAAACGAGGGCACTTCATCCGTCTGTGCGGTGTTGACGGCCTGGAAGATTTCCAGTTGTTTGCCCTTGCGCACGAAGATCCAGGGGTTGCCCTGGCCGTTGAGTTGCAGCCAGATGCTGTCATAGCCGCCGCTCATGGAGGCGCAATCGCCCGCGAGGCACAGTGAGTAGCGATCGACGCCAGGCAGGCCGGCGACCTTGCCGTCAGCCTGGAACTGTACCGTGGCGCCGTTTCCGAAGCCGTCGGTGATCTTCCAGTCGCCACCCATATAGGCCGCGTACAGCGCCCGTTCGAAGTTGGCGCCCAGTGGCGCGCCTTCCGGTGCGGGGTCTTTGGCGCGGGCGAACAGCTGTTCGGGCTCGTTGTCGTTGGCCGTTTGCAGCAGTTGTTTGTTTTTGCGCTTGAGTTCGGTGGCGGTGCTGCCGTAGAAGTCCACGCTCCAGGCGCCGGATTGCTCGCCGAGCAACTTGCCTTCGGCAACTTCAAAACCGTTGTAGTAGCGCGCTTGCGAAGCCTTGGTGTTGACCTCCCATTCGAGGTTTGGACCATAGCTTTGCAATGCTTCACGCAAAGGGCCGCCCTTGGCTGCCGCATCGATGGCGACCTGGTTGATCCAGGTGCCGCTCACATCCAGGTCGGCGGGATTGCTGGCACAGCCGCCGAGCAACAGGGCGAGCAACGAGGAGGCTACAAGCGCTTTGCGCATCATGAAATCCTTCTGAAACGAAGTCGGCGCAGCCTGGTTGAGGCTGCGCCGGGTGTTTTACTCGATGACCAGGATCGCGTCCATCTCAACCTGCGCGCCTTTTGGCAGCGCTGCGACGCCAATGGCGGCGCGAGCAGGGTAGGGCTGTTCGAAGTACTTGCCCATGATCTCGTTGACCTTGGCGAAGTGGCTCAGGTCGGTGAGGAAGATGTTCAGCTTGACGATGTCCTTGAACGAACCGCCCGCGGCTTCTGCGACGGACTTGAGGTTTTCGAAGACCTGTACGGTCTGGGCTTCGAAGCCTTCAACCAGTTCCATGGTCTTTGGGTCCAGCGGGATTTGGCCGGACATGTAGACGGTGTTGCCCGCCTTGATCGCCTGGGAGTAAGTGCCGATGGCGGCCGGGGCTTTATCGCTGGTGATAACAGTCTTGGTCATGAATGACTCCTTGTAAGAGGTGGGCTATGCACGCATGCGGGTGATGCGGATCACGCCGGTCAAGGCGCGCAGTTTTTTGATCACGCGGGCCAGGTGTACGCGGTCGTGCACGCTGACCACCAGTTGGACCACGCTGATGCGGCCATCGCGTTCGTCCATGCTGATTTTCTCGATATTGCCGTCGGCCGCATTGACGCTGCTGGCCAGCAGGGCGATCAGGCCACGCTGGTGCTCAAGCTCCACGCGAAGCTCGACGTTGAACTCGCCGGTGACATCCTTGGCCCAGGAGAGCTGGATGCATTTTTCCGGGTTGTGGCGGATTTCGCTGATGTTGCGGCAGTTGTCCAGGTGCACGACCATGCCTTTGCCCGCCGACAGGTGGCCGACAATCGGGTCGCCCGGGATCGGTGTGCAACACTTGGCATAACTGAGCACCAGGCCCTCGGTGCCGCGAATCGCCAGCGGACCCTCCGGGCTCGGCAACTGTTCGCCTTCGCCGAGCAGGCGGCGGGCTACTACGTAGGCCATGCGGTTGCCCAGGCCGATATCTTCCAGCAGGTCTTCGATGGTTTCCTGGCGGTACTCGTGGAGCATCGCTTGAACACGCTCACCCGGGATCTTGTCCAGGGCGCTGTCGAAACCATTGAGCACCTTGTTCAGCAGGCGTTCGCCCAGGCTGATGGACTCGGAGCGGCGCTGCAGTTTCAGCGCATGGCGAATATGGGTGCGCGCCTTGCCAGTGACCACGAAGTTGAGCCACGCGGGGTTTGGCCGTGCGCCCGGCGCGCTGACGATTTCCACGGTGGAGCCGCTTTGCAGCGGTTCCGACAGCGGGGCCAGGCGACGGTTGATGCGGCAGGCGATGCAGCTGTTGCCGACGTCGGTGTGCACCGCGTAGGCGAAGTCGACGGCCGTGGAGCCTTTGGGCAGCTCCATGATCCGGCCCTTGGGCGTGAACACATAGACCTCGTCCGGGAACAGGTCGATCTTCACGCTTTCAATGAATTCCAGGGAGTTGCCGGCACGTTGCTGCATTTCCAGCACGCCTTTTACCCACTGGCGCGCGCGGGCATGGGTGCCTTTTGGCTGCTCGTCGCCACTGGACTTGTACAGCCAATGGGCGGCGATGCCGTTGTTGGCCATTTCTTCCATTTCCCGGGTGCGGATCTGGATCTCGATCGGCACCCCGTGCATACCAAACAGTGTGGTATGCAGCGACTGATAGCCGTTGGCCTTGGGAATCGCGATGTAGTCCTTGAAGCGGCCCGGCAGGGGCTTGTACAAATTATGTACAGCGCCCAGCACGCGGTAGCAGGTATCGACCTTGTCCACGATGATGCGGAACGCGTACACGTCCATGATCTCGTTGAACGCCCGGCGCTTGCCGCGCATCTTCTTGTAGATGCCGTAGATGTGTTTCTGCCTGCCGCTGACCTCGCCCTCGATCTCGTCGATCGCCAGGCAATGGCTCAGGGATTCTTCGATCTTGTTGACGATTTCCTTGCGGTTGCCCCGGGCACGCTTGACCGCCTGGTAGATGCGCGCCGAACGCATCGGGTGCATGGCCTTGAAGCCGAGGTCTTCGAATTCGATGCGAATGGCGTGCATGCCCAGCCGGTTGGCGATGGGCGCGTAGATTTCCAGGGTTTCCTTGGCGATGCGCCGGCGTTTTTCGCCGGACAGCACTTCCAGCGTGCGCATGTTGTGCAGCCGGTCGGCCAGCTTGACCAGGATCACCCGGATATCCCGGGCCATGGCCATGGCCATCTTCTGGAAGTTTTCCGCCTGGGCTTCGGCTTTGGTCTCGAAGTTCATCTGGGTCAGTTTGCTGACCCCATCGACCAGTTCGGCCACGGTTTCGCCAAATTGCGCACTGAGCGCTTCCTTGGCAATACCGGTGTCTTCGATCACGTCATGCAGCATGGCGGCCATCAGGCTCTGATGGTCCATGTGCATGTCGGCAAGAATATTTGCCACCGCAAGAGGATGGGTGACATACGCCTCGCCACTCCGGCGGCGTTGGCCGTCGTGGGCTTGTTCGGCGTAGAAATACGCTCGGCGGACCAGGTTGACCTGGTCGGGGCCGAGGTAGGCCGATAAGCGATCGGCGAGGGCGTCTATGCTCGGCAAAGTGTGAACTCCTGCCGTTGGCTGTGACCCCGCGCCGTGCTACGTCGACCAGGCATAGGCTTAGACGGCCTCGTTGGACTCGTCCTCGAACGCTGCAAACAGCGGTTCGTCTTCAACGATCTCAGCGTTGGCGATGAACTCGTAGCTCATCAGGCCTTCAGCGATTTCACGCAGGGCTACAACGGTAGGCTTGTCGTTTTCCCACTGGACCAGGGGCTCTTTGCCGCCAGTGGCCAGTTGACGGGCACGCTTGGTAGAGAGCATGACCAGCTCAAAGCGGTTATCCACGTGTTCTAGGCAGTCTTCAACGGTTACGCGGGCCATGGTATTCCTCGGAGCGAATGCAAGATGCGCGCTGCCCGGCTGGGCGAGCGGACTAAACAGTTTAAAAAATCACCAGCGTTTAGGGAAGCGCTGATTTTTCGCAGGCCCTCGCAAAACCGCTACAAGTGCCAATGTAAGGCCCCTGCAGCAGTTTTGGGAAGAGCCAATCAACCGAGCAGTTCGGCCAGTAATTTGCCGAAACGCTGCTGTTGGCGTTTTTGCTGGAGCTGATTGGCGCGGAAAATCGCCTTCAAGTCGTCCAGCGCGTGAGCAAAATCGTCGTTGATGATCAGGTAGTCATAGTCGACGTAGTGGCTCATTTCGCTGACGGCTTCCCGCATGCGGCCTTCGATGATCGCGTCGCTGTCCTGGCCACGGTTGGTCAAGCGCTGGTGCAGCGCTTCCAAAGACGGCGGCAGGATGAAGATCGAGCGCGCCTTGGGCATCAGTTGGCGCACTTGCTCGGCGCCCTGCCAGTCGATTTCCAGGATCAGGTCGTGGCCTTCGTCCAGGGTTTGCTGCAGGTGGCTTTGCGAGGTGCCGTAGAGGTTGCCGAACACTTCGGCGCGCTCGAGGAAGTCGCCATGCTCGATCATCTTGACGAACTCGGTGCGCTCGACGAAGTGATAGTGCACGCCGTTCACCTCACCCGGGCGCATGGCGCGGGTGGTGTGCGAGACCGAGATGCGGATCTGATCGTTGGTGTCGGTCAGAGCCTTGACCAGGCTGCTCTTGCCTGCGCCCGAAGGGGCGGAAATGATGTAAAGGGTGCCGGTGCTATGGGTCATGGAGGTTGCCTTACTCAATATTCTGTACTTGTTCGCGCATCTGCTCGATCAACACTTTGAGGTTGACCGCAGCGGTGGTGCTGCGCGGATCGAAAGCCTTGGAGCCCAGTGTATTGGCTTCGCGGTTGAGTTCCTGCATCAGGAAGTCCAGGCGCCGACCGGCGGCACCGCCTGACTTGAGCACGCGGCGCACTTCGAGGATGTGGGTGCTGAGGCGGTCGAGTTCTTCGGCGACGTCACTTTTTTGCGCCAGCAGGACCATTTCCTGCTCCAGGCGCACCGGGTCAAGGTCGGCTTTCATGTCGGCGAAGCGATCGAGGACCTTCTGGCGCTGGGTCGCCAGCATTTGTGGCACCAGCTCGCGCAGGGTGACCACATCCTCCTCGATCGAGGTCAGGCGCTCGTTGATCAGGCGGGCCAGTTCGGCGCCTTCGCGCTCGCGGCCGGCCTTGAGCTCCTTCAAGCCCTGGGTGAACAGGGCGAGGGCTTCGGCGTTGAGGGCTTGCGGGTCGACGGCATCGGCCACCAGCACGCCGGGCCAGGCCAGCACTTCCAGGGGGTTCAGCGCCGCGGGCTGCTGGATCAGGCTGGCGATAGTCTCGGCGGCCGCGACCAGTTGCGCGGCGCGGTCGCGGTCGACCTGCAGTGGCTTGCCGGTGGTTTCCTCGGTAAAGCGCAGGGTGCATTCCAGCTTGCCGCGTGAGATGCCTTGGCGCAGGGCTTCACGTACGGCGCCTTCGAGGTCGCGGAACGATTCCGGCAGGCGCAGGTGCGGTTCCAGGTAGCGGCTGTTGACCGAGCGCAGTTCCCAGCTCAGGGTGCCTTGGGCGCCGGCTTTTTCGACGCGGGCGAAGGCGGTCATGCTGTGCACCATGGAGGTACCTCGCGTTGCAGTCCCGCGAAAGCGGGCTGATGGATAAATTGGAGCCGACTGGCTGCGAAGGCGCAGGAGTGTAGCGCAGTGGTGCGATAGGCCCCAAACGCGGGTGCTGACATCGCATCACAAGCCGAGCATTCGTAACCAGATTTTAAGAAGTGCCCCGAATCGGCTCGCGGCTCTATAATGCTCGGCAGTTTTTCGTCCTTCGTACAGGTATCCCCTATGAAACGTCCAAGTGGTCGCGTTGCCGATCAGCTCCGCTCGATCCGCATCACCCGCAACTACACCAAACACGCCGAGGGATCCGTACTGGTCGAGTTTGGCGATACCAAGGTGATCTGCACCGTCAGTGTCGAAAACGGCGTGCCACGTTTCCTCAAGGGCCAGGGCCAGGGTTGGTTGACCGCCGAATACGGCATGCTGCCGCGCGCCACCGGCGAGCGTAACCAGCGTGAGGCCAGTCGTGGCAAGCAAGGCGGTCGTACCCTGGAGATCCAGCGCCTGATCGGTCGCTCCCTGCGTGCAGCGTTGGACATGTCCAAGCTGGGCGACGTGACCCTGTACGTCGATTGCGACGTGATCCAGGCCGACGGCGGTACTCGTACTGCGTCCATCACCGGTGCCATGGTCGCTCTGGTCGACGCGCTGAAAGTGATCAAGAAGCGTGGCGGCCTGAAAGGCGGCGATCCGCTCAAGCAGATGATCGCTGCCGTATCGGTGGGCATGTACCAGGGCGAGCCTGTGCTGGACCTGGACTACCTGGAAGACTCGGCCGCCGAGACCGACCTGAACGTGGTCATGACCAGCACCGGTGGTTTTATCGAAGTGCAGGGCACCGCTGAAGGCGCGCCATTCCAGCCGGCCGACCTGAATGCGATGCTGGCCCTGGCCCAGAAGGGCATGACTGAGATTTTCGAACTGCAGAACGCCGCACTGGCTGACTGAACACGCTTCAAGGAGAAGTGCCATGAGTGACAGCCAGTTGCCGGTTCCGGCACCGTCCAAGGAAGTTCGCCAGTGGGCGATGCTGTGTCACTTCGCGGCGTTCCTGGGGTTGGTATTCCCCTTCGGCAGTCTCTTGGGGCCGCTGATCCTGTGGCAGATCAAGAAAGACATGGACCCGCTTATCGATGATCAGGGCAAGGAAGCGCTGAATTTCCAGATCACCGTGGCGATCGCCTGGCTGGTGTGCATGGTGCTGGGGTTCGTGGTGATCGGCTTTGTGCTGATGTTGATCCTGGTGGTTGCGGCGCTGGTGCTGACAATTATTGGCGGGATCAAGGCCAACAATGGCACGGCTTACCGTTACCCGTGGACCTGGCGCCTGATCAAATAATGAGCGCCCACAAAAAAACCGACAGCGATGTCGGTTTTTTTGTGCCTGGAAAAAGACCTCAAATGGTCAGTGTCCAGTCGTAGTCCACGATCAGTGGCGCGTGCTGCGAGAAGCGTGGCTGGCGCGGCAGGCGTGCGCTGCGTACGAACCGACGCAGGCCTGGGGTCAGCAACTGGTAGTCGAAGCGCCAGCCCAGGTTGAGCATCTCAGCCTGTTCATTGTCTGGCCACCAGCTGTACTGGTCGCCTTCGCGGCTGACTTCGCGCAGGGCATCCACATAGCCCATGTTGCCGACAATCTCGTCCATCCAGGCCCGTTCCGGCGCCAGGAAGCCAGGGGATTGCTGGCTGTCGCGCCAGTTCTTGATATCCAGCTTTTGTTGCGCCACGTACAACGAGCCACAATAAATGTACTCGCGACGTTTGCGTCGCTGTTTATCCAGGTAACGGGCGAAATCGTCCATTAGCTTGAACTTCTGGTTCAAGTCTTCATCGCCGTTCTGCCCTGATGGAAGCAGCAAGGTCGCGATGCTGACCTTGTCGAAATCGGCTTGCAGGTAGCGCCCGTAGCGGTCGGCTGTCTCGAAGCCGAGGCCGCTGATGACCGCCTTGGGTTGCAACCGCGAGTACAAAGCCACGCCACCTTGGGCGGGTACTTCGGCATCGCAGGCATAAAGGAAGTAGCCATCCAGTTGGAAGGCTGGGTCGTCCAGTTCAAAGGCGGAGGCGCGGGTGTCCTGCAGGCAGATGACGTCGGCATTCTGGGCTTGCAGCCAACTGAGCAAACCACGCTCGACTGCAGCCTGAATACCATTAACGTTCACACTGATGATCCGCATAAATGGCCCCAAAAATCGCGTGCGTGTATGATACACGCCGTCTACCTAATTAGCTAAATCCGTGGTATCTGAGGCTTTTTTCATGCAGGCGTATCAACGCGATTTCATTCGTTTTGCCATCGATCGCGGGGTTTTGCGCTTCGGTGAGTTCACCCTCAAGTCCGGGCGCACCAGCCCGTACTTCTTCAATGCAGGCTTGTTCAACTCGGGTTCGGCCCTGGCCCAACTGGGTCGTTTCTACGCGGCAGCCATTGTTGAAAGCGGTATTTCCTTCGATGTCTTGTTTGGTCCGGCCTACAAGGGCATTCCCCTGGCCGCCGCGACTGCCGTGGCGTTGGCTGAGCATCACGGGCGGGATCTGCCGTGGTGCTTCAACCGCAAGGAAGCCAAGGCCCATGGCGAAGGCGGCAGCCTGGTGGGTGCGCCGCTGACTGGCGATGTGCTGATTATCGACGATGTGATCACCGCCGGTACCGCCATCCGTGAAGTGATGCAGATCATCGCCTCCCAGGACGGCGCCAAGGCTGCCGGTGTGTTGATCGCACTGAACCGCCAGGAGCGTGGCAACGGTGAATTGTCGGCGATCCAGGAAGTGGAGCGCGATTTCGGCATCCCGGTGGTGAGTATCGTGTCGTTGAACCAGGTGTTGCAGTTCCTGGAAGACGATCCGCAGCTCAAGCAGCACTTGCCGGCAGTGCGCGCGTACCGCGAGCAGTTCGGCGTCCAGTAATCGCCGCACAACAAAAAGCCCCACCCCCTGTAGGAGCGAGCTTGCTCGCGAAGAACGCCAACGATGACGCGTTTATTCTGGATGAACGCGGCGCCTTTACGTTTTTCGCGAGCAAGCTCGCTCCTACAGAGGGTGGGGCTTTTTAGTGTTTAAGGACGCTTGCGGTTGCTGATCAGCGTACCTACACCGGTGTCGGTGAAGATTTCCAGCAGGATCGCATTCGGCACCCGGCCGTCCAGGATCAGCGAACTGCCCACGCCGCCCTGCACCGCTTCCAGCGCGCAACGGATCTTCGGCAGCATGCCGCCGTAGATCGTGCCGTCGGCGATCAGCGCGTCCACCTGTTGGGTGGTCAGGCCGGTCAGCACCTTGCCTTCCTTGTCCATCAGGCCAGCAATATTGGTCAGCAGCATCAGCTTTTCAGCCTTCAGTGCTTCAGCCACCTTGCCCGCCACCAGGTCGGCGTTGATGTTGTAGGACTCGCCGTTGGTGCCCACGCCAATTGGCGCGATCACCGGGATGAAGTCGCCCTTGACCAGCAGGTTCAGCAGATCGGTGTTGATGCCGATCACTTCGCCTACCTGGCCAATGTCGATGATTTCCGGCTGGGTCATCTCCGGCGTCTGACGGGTAACGGTCAGTTTTTTCGCGCGGATTAGCTCCGCGTCTTTGCCGGTCAGGCCGATGGCGCTGCCGCCGTGGCGGTTGATGAGGTTGACAATGTCCTTGTTCACTTGGCCGCCGAGGACCATTTCCACCACGTCCATGGTCTGTGCGTCAGTCACGCGCATGCCATCGATGAAGTGACTCTCGATCGACAAGCGCTTGAGCAGGTCGCCGATCTGCGGGCCGCCACCGTGGACTACCACCGGGTTGATCCCTACGGCTTTCATCAACACGATGTCGCGGGCAAAGCCGGTTTTCAGCTCGTCGCTTTCCATGGCATTGCCGCCGTACTTGATCACCAGCGTCTTGCCGACGTAGCGTCGAATGTAGGGCAACGCTTCGGACAGGACCTTGGCGGTGTTGGCAGCGGCTTCGCGTTCGAGGGTCATTCAGGGCTCCGGTACAAAAAATCAGAACGGTAATTGGAGATCAGGGGCAACACGTTTCAACTGGGCGTGGAACACGTCCTTGATGCGCTGCAACTCAGCCTCGGTATCCGCCTCGAAACGCAGCACCAGCACCGGTGTGGTGTTGGACGCGCGAACCAGGCCCCAGCCTTTGGCGTAATCGACTCGCACACCATCAATGGAGGTCAGGTTGGCGCCTTCACCCCATTGCGCATCGTGCAATGCGTCAATGATGCTGAATTTGCTCTCTTCGGTCACATGGATATTGATCTCTGGCGTAGAAATATCATTCGGGAAGGTCTCAAACAGCCCTTGCGCGGTGGATTTTTCCTTGCTGAGGATCTCCAGCAGACGGGCAGCGCTGTAAATACCGTCGTCAAAGCCGAACCAGCGTTCCTTGAAGAATACGTGGCCGCTCATTTCGCCGGCCAACAGGGCGCCGGTTTCCTTCATTTTCTTTTTGATCAACGAGTGACCGGTCTTCCACATTAGCGGACGACCGCCGTATTCCTTGATCAGCGGGGTCAGGCGGCGGGTGCATTTGACGTCGAAAATGATCTCGGCACCGGGGTTGCGCGCCACGACGTCACGGGCAAACAGCATCAGCAGGCGGTCCGGGAATACGATCTCACCGGTTTCGGTTACTACGCCCACGCGATCCCCATCGCCATCGAAGGCCAGGCCCACATCGGCGCCGGTTTCCTTGACCTTGGCAATCAGGTCCACCAGGTTTTCAGGCTTGCCTGGGTCCGGGTGGTGGTTGGGGAAGTGGCCGTCGACCTCGCAGAACAGCGGGATCACTTCGCAGTTCAGGGCTTCGAGCAGTTGCGGGGCGATCACGCCGGCCGCGCCGTTGCCGCAGTCCACCACCACTTTGAGGCGGCGCGCGAGTTTGACGTCGCGGGTGATTTCGTCGGAGTAGCGCTGAAGAATGTCGACCTTGGTGATGCTGCCGGGGCCGCTGGTCAGGTCGTTGGTCTTCAGGCGTGTGTGCAGGGCCTGGATCTGTTCGTTGGCCAGGGTGTCACCAGCGATGACGATCTTGAAACCGTTGTAGTCCGACGGGTTGTGGCTGCCGGTGAGCATCACGCCGGATTTGCCGGCCAGTACGTTGGCCGCGTAGTACAGCGCCGGGGTAGGCACCAGGCCGACGTCGCTGACGTGGCAGCCACTGTCTGCCAGGCCCTGGATCAGTTGTTCCACCAGCTCCGGGCCGGACAGGCGGCCGTCACGGCCTACCGATACGTTGGGTTCGTCCTGGGCCAGGCTTTGGGCGCCGATGGCGCGGCCAATCCAGTAGGCAGTTTCGGCGGTCAGGGTCTTGGGTACTACGCCACGGATGTCATAGGCGCGAAAGATGCTGTCGGGAAAGGTCGGGGCTACTCGGGCTGCGTTACTCATCGCGGGGGGAAACTCCATCTGAAGGGGGCAAGGCTGGCCATAATGTGGCTGACCGGCAGGCTCAAACTGAAGGGTATGACGGTGTTTTCGGCAGAGAGTTCGTGGTGCAAAAGTGCCACCTGAGCGGGAGCTCGATGGTTTATCTTTCGTAATGCATTGATTCCCCTGGGGAAATCTCGCTGATTAGATTCGCGCATTCTTCATCCTGAAAGGCCATGCGGTGGCGTCTGGCCGGACGAACGTACCCGGCCAGGTTCAGCTGGGTCAGTGACTGCCGGAGTGCCCAAAGCCACCTGCGCCACGTTGGGTTTCGTCGAATTCCTGTACCAGCTCGAAGTGCGCCTGCACCACCGGCACCAGCACCAGCTGCGCAATGCGCTCGCCGACCGCGATATTGAACGCGGTCTGGCCACGATTCCAGCACGACACCATCAACTCACCCTGGTAGTCCGAGTCGATCAGGCCGACCAGGTTGCCCAACACGATGCCATGTTTGTGACCCAGGCCGGAGCGCGGCAGGATCAGTGCGGCCAGGCCAGGGTCACCGACATAGATCGACAGGCCGGTAGGAATCAACAGGGTCTGGCCTGGCTCGAGGACAGTGTCTTCCTTGAGCATGGCGCGCAGGTCCAGGCCGGCGGAGCCCGGGGTGGCGTAGGCCGGCAGTGGGAATTCGCTGCCGATGCGAGGGTCGAGAATCTTGGCTTGCAAAGCGTGCATGGACATTAAACCTGGTTCAGCCGTTGGGCGATAAAAGAGATCAGTTGGCGGGCAATCTTGCCTTTGCTGGTCTGGGCGAAAAGGGTGGCGTGCAGCTCGCGGTCGATCACGCTGCAGGCGTTTTCCTCGCTGTTGAAGCCGATGCTTGGGTTGGCGACATCATTGGCGACGATCAGGTCGAGGTTTTTATCTTTCAATTTGCGTGCGGCGTAGTCCAGCAGGTGCTCGGTCTCGGCGGCGAAACCGACACTGAATGGGCGATCCGCACGGGTGGCGATGGTGGCCAGGATGTCCGGGTTGCGCACCATTTGCAGGAGCAGGCCGTCGCCGCTTGTAGGGTCCTTCTTGAGCTTTTGCGGGGCGACTACTTCCGGTCGGTAGTCCGCAACTGCTGCCGAGGCGATAAACAGGTCGCAGGGAATCGCCGCTTCACAGGCTGCCAGCATGTCCCGGGCGCTGACTACGTCGATTCGGGTGACTCTGTCGGGCGTTGGCAAATGCACCGGACCGGTGATCAAGGTGACGCGCGCGCCTGCCTCAACCGCGGCTTCGGCCAGGGCAAAGCCCATTTTTCCTGAGCTATGGTTGGTGATGTAGCGCACCGGGTCGATGTTTTCCTGGGTCGGGCCGGCGGTGATCAGCACGTGCTTGCCGGTCAGGGCCAGGTGCTGGAAGCACTCGGCGGCGCACAGCGCCAGGTCGGTGGCTTCGAGCATGCGGCCCATGCCCACGTCGCCGCAGGCCTGGCTGCCGGAGGCCGGGCCGAACACCTTGAGGCCACGGCTTTGCAGGAGTTGGGTATTGGCCTGGGTGGCCGGGTCGCGCCACATGGCCTGGTTCATGGCCGGGGCGATGGCGACGGTGGCGTCGGTCGCCAGTACCAGGGTGGTGAGCAGGTCATCGGCGATGCCCTGGGCCATGCGGGCGATCAGGTCGGCGGTGGCCGGGGCGATCAGTACCAGGTCGGCCCATTTGGCCAGCTCGATATGGCCCATGGCGGCTTCGGCTGCCGGGTCCAGCAGGTCCAGGTGAACCGGGTGGCCGGACAAGGCCTGCATGGTCAGTGGGGTGATGAACTCACTGCCACCGCGGGTCATGACCACGCGCACTTCGGCGCCCTGGTCAAGGAGCCTGCGAACCAGCTCTGCGCTCTTGTAGGCGGCAATGCCGCCGCCGACGCCGAGAACGATGCGTTTCCGATACAGACGCTGCATTGGTTTGCCTTTCCAGTTCAGTGAAGCCAGTTCAGTGACGCCTGCGATGCCCCCTCCCCAGGTGAAATCGCACGCAAAAAAGAGGGCCTACGATAACACAGCGCCTGCCAGGCAACAGCGGCGCACGTATACAGGAAAGAGGGATGAGTATTCGCGATTGGCCCGTAGCGGAACGTCCGCGGGAGAAACTTCTGGAATGGGGCGCGGCGAGTCTGTCCGATGCGGAGTTGTTGGCTATCTTCCTGCGCACCGGGGTTTCCGGGCGAAGTGCGGTGGACCTCGCACGCCACCTGTTGGTGCAATTCGGTGGCCTGCGCCCGCTGCTGGAGGCCAGCCAGGCGCTGTTCAGCCAGCAACTGGGGCTGGGGCCGGCGAAGTTTGCCCAGTTGCAGGCGGTGCTGGAAATGTCCCGGCGCCACTTGGCCGAGCGGTTGCGGAGTGACTCTGTATTGGAAAGCCCGGTGGCCGTGCGTGATTACCTCAAGGCGTTGCTGCGCCATGAGCCCCACGAGACGTTCGGTTGCCTGTTTCTCGATTCAAAACATCGTGTACTGGGTTTCGAGGCGTTGTTCCAGGGCACCATCGACGCCGCCATGGTTTACCCCCGGCAGGTGATCAAGCGCGCCCTGGCGTACAACGCGGCGGCGCTGATCCTGTGTCACAACCATCCTTCGGGGAATGTGGAGCCCAGCGCCGCTGATCGAAAATTGACCAAGGTGCTGCAAAAGGCCCTGGAAGTGGTGGATGTGCGAGTGCTGGATCACATCATCGTGGGGGATGGGGATCCGTTGTCGATGGCGGAATACGGATGGATGTAGCCCCCGCCCATTGGATGGGGGCTATTGGGTCAGGGCTTGACGCTGACTTTCGAGAAGTCCTGCCGCCCGAACGGGCTCACCTGGTAGCCCTCGACGGTTTTGCGCGCCAAGGCAAACGCCGTCGGGTGCGCCAGGGGCAACCACAAGGCCTGCTGCTGGATCTGCGCCTGGGCCTGTTGATACAGCTTGCTGCGCACCCCTTGTTCGCTGGTGGTCTTGCCGGCGCTGATCAGCTTGTCCAGGGCAGGGTCGCAGTAGCGGGCGAAGTTGGTGCCGGATTTTACGGCGGCGCAGGAGAACTGCGGGGTGAGGAAGTTATCCGGGTCGCCGTTGTCGCCGGCCCAGCCCATGAACAGCAGGTCGTGCTCACCGGCTTTGGCACGGCGAATCAGTTCGCCCCATTCGATCACGCGAATTTCGGCCTGGATGCCGACCTTGGCCAGGTCCGCTTGCAGCAGTTGCGCACCGAGGTTCGGGTTCGGGTTAAGCAGGCTGCCGGTGGGGCGTGTCCAGATTGTGGTCTTGAAGCCGTCCTTGAGCCCGACACGTTCGAGCAAGGCCTTGGCCTTGGCGAGGTCCTGTGGATAACCGGGCAGCTCTTTGGCGTAGCTCCAGGTGTTGGGCGGGAAGGGGCCATCGGCGGCTTCGGCGGTACCTTCGAACACGGCCTTGAGGTAGCTGGCCTTGTCGAATGCCAGGTTGATTGCCTGGCGCACTTCCGGCTTGTCCAGGGGCGGATGCTGGCTATTGATTGCAACGAATGCGGTCATGAATGCGGCGGTTTTTTCCACCTTGAGCGCGGGGTCCTTCTCGGCTTCGCCGACATCCAGCGGTTTGGGGGACAAGGCGATCTGGCATTCATTGCGGTGCAATTTCTGCAGCCGCACGTTTGCGTCTGGCGTAATGGCGAAGATCAAGTTATCCACAGCCGGTTTGCCGGCAAAGTAGTCGGGGTTGGCCTTGTAGCGAACCACGGCATCTTTCTGGAAGCGCGTGAAGATGAACGGCCCGGTGCCGATCGGTTGGCTGTTGAGTTTTTCCGGGGTGCCCGCCTTGAGTAATTTGTCGGCGTATTCGGCCGGGTAGATCGAGGCAAAACCCATGCTCAAGGCCGCCAGGAAGGTGGAGTCGGCGTGGTCCAGGGTGAAGCGCACGGTCAGTGGGTCGAGGGCGTCGATCTTCTTGACCAGGGTCGGCAATTGCAGCGACTGGGCATGGGGGAAGCCGCTCTGGGCGATCTTGTGCCACGGGTTGGCCGGGTCAAGCATGCGCTCGAAGCTGAAGCGCACGTCTTCGGCAGTCAGCGTGCGACTCGGGGTGAAGTACTCGGTGCGATGGAATTTCACGTCCGGGTGCAGCTTGAACGTATAGGCCAGGCCATCCGGCGAAACCTCCCAGCTATCGGCGAGGCTCGGCACCAGCTTGCCACTGGCGGCGTCATAGTCCACCAGACGGTTCATCAGCACGTCGGCCGAGGCGTTGGTGGTCGTCAGCGAATTGTATTGCACCACGTCGAACCCTTCGGGGCTGGCCTCGGTGCAGACGCTCAAACTGGTGGCCGCCAGGGCCTGCGGCACGACAAATAGAGGGGCTAGCAATAGCGGTAGGGCTGCGAGGCGCATATTAGGTTTCCTTTGCAGATCGAAGGCCCATCTGCGAGTGCAGTCTGGAAAAGTCCTACCGTAGTGGTCTGATTCATAAATGACTAGCCCATTTTTGCCTGTGCTTTTGGCTCAAATGCTGTTTTGATGGCGCCTCAGCGCGTTTCGCTGTGCGCCTCACTGCGCGCGCGAGCGCTGTAAGTCATTCTGTGCGACGAGCGGTCGGCTGTTACAGCGGCCCCTCCTGGCAACGGTTCGGGCGTATGTCGCCGAGATTTACGCCGGTAAAAACACACGGGCTGTTGTTGCACTTGGGTCTTTCTGGTATAAAGCAGCGCTCTTTTCTAGGGGCCCGGTTCCTTCGCTTGTAGGTGTAGCCGGTAAGACCCTAAAGAAACGCGGCGCCTGGCGCCAAATGACTGAGAGATTAAGCGGCCAACCCATGCCGGGTTGGGCATGTGGTTTTAGAGGGCTGAGGCATGTCGAGAGTCTGTCAAGTTACCGGTAAGGGTCCGGTGACTGGGAATAACATTTCCCACGCAAATAACAAAACCCGTCGTCGTTTCCTGCCGAACCTGCAGCATCACCGCTTCTGGGTTGAAGAAGAGAAACGTTTTGTTCGCCTGCGTGTATCTGCCAAAGGCATGCGTATCATCGACAAGCGTGGCATCACTGTCGTGCTGGCCGAAATCCGCGCCGCTGGCAAGATCTAAGGAGCTCTATCATGCGTGAATTGATTCGAATGATCTCTAGCGCCGGTACTGGTCACTTCTACACTACCGACAAGAACAAGCGTACTACCCCGGACAAGCTCGAAAAGAAAATGTTCGACCCGCGCGTTCGCAAGCACGTGATCTACAAAGAAGGCAAAATCAAGTAATTGGTTTTCTTCCTTGTGAAAAAAAGCCCGTATCTCACGATGCGGGCTTTTTTTTGCCTGGCGTTTGTTGATCAGGCCTTCTGCTCGAACACCACGTAGATCTTGCGGCACGGTTCCAGCACTTCCCAGGTACCACTGAAGCCGGCGGGGATCACGAAGCGGTCGCCGGCGCGCAAGGTCTTGGCGTTACCGTCGCCGTCGCGCAGTACCGAAACCCCCTGCACAATTTCGCAGTATTCATGCTCGGTATAGTTGACCTTCCACTGCCCGACTTCTCCTTCCCAAACCCCGGCGCTCATCTGGCCGCATGGGCTGTTGTAGTGGTTGTAGATGGTTTGTTCGGGGTCGCCCTTGAGGATTTTCTCGGCGGCAGGGCGGTAGCGGTCGGGCGCCGTGTTGGCCTGGCTGAAGTCGACGATGTCCTGGATGCTCATGTGCGTGTCCCGTCTGGCCTGCGGTTGGAGAGCCCAAAGTCTATGTTTATTAAAATGAACATCGCAAGGGCGTTTACCGCCGTTATGTCAAATATATTGAAACATCCCCAGCCGCTGGTTTAGGGTGGCAGCTGCCTTGAGCCGAACAGCAGGCTGGCCGGGCAAGAATTCTTTGAGGCTGCCGGGGGACATCACCTGGCCCTTGTATTCAATAAGAGGAGGACACTCGCATGACCACCCTGACCCGTGCCGACTGGGAACAACGCGCCAAGGACCTGAAGATCGAAGGCCGCGCCTATATCAATGGCGAATACACTGCCGCCGCTTCCGGTGACACCTTCGAATGCATCAGCCCGGTCGATGGCCGCCTGCTCGCTACCGTTGCCAGTTGCGATGCCGCCGACGCCCAGCGCGCCGTGGAAAATGCCCGTGCCACCTTCAATTCCGGCGCCTGGTCGCGCCTGGCACCGGCCAAGCGCAAGGCCGTCATGATCCGTTTCGCCGCGTTGCTCAAGGCCAATGCCGAAGAGCTGGCGCTGCTTGAAACCCTGGATATGGGCAAGCCGATCAGCGACTCCCTGAACATTGACGTGCCTGGCGCAGCCAATGCCCTGAGCTGGAGCGGTGAGGCGATCGACAAGATCTATGACGAGGTCGCCGCCACCCCTCACGATCAGTTGGGCCTGGTAACCCGTGAACCGGTTGGTGTCGTCGGCGCCATCGTGCCGTGGAACTTCCCGCTGATGATGGCCTGCTGGAAACTGGGGCCGGCGCTGTCCACCGGTAACTCGGTCATCCTCAAGCCCTCCGAAAAATCCCCGCTGACTGCCATCCGCATTGCGGCCCTGGCCGTTGAGGCCGGCATTCCAAAAGGCGTGTTCAACGTGCTGCCGGGCTATGGCCATACCGTGGGTAACGCGCTGGCGCTGCACATGGATGTCGACACCCTGGTGTTCACCGGCTCGACCAAGATCGCCAAACAGCTGTTGATCCGCTCCGGCGAATCGAACATGAAACGCGTATGGCTGGAGGCGGGCGGCAAGAGCCCGAACATCGTGTTCGCCGATGCCCCGGATCTGCAAGCCGCGGCCGAATCCGCCGCGGGTGCCATTGCCTTTAACCAAGGCGAAGTCTGCACTGCCGGTTCACGCCTGCTGGTGGAGCGCTCCATCAAGGATAAATTCCTTCCGCTGGTGATCGCCGCGCTGAAGGGCTGGAAGCCAGGCAACCCGCTGGACCCGGCCACTAACGTCGGCGCGTTGGTGGACACTCAACAGATGAACACCGTGCTGTCCTACATCGAAGCCGGCCATGCCGACGGTGCAAAGCTGGTGGCAGGCGGTAAGCGTACCCTCGAAGAAACCGGTGGCACCTACGTCGAACCTACGATTTTCGATGGTGTGACCAACGCCATGAGGATCGCCCAGGAAGAAATCTTTGGCCCGGTCCTGTCGGTCATTACCTTCGATAGCGCTGAAGAAGCCATCGCCATCGCCAACGATACCCAATATGGGCTGGCGGCGGCGGTGTGGACGGCCGATATCTCCAAGGCGCACCTGACCGCCAAGGCCCTGCGTGCCGGCAGCGTGTGGGTCAACCAGTACGATGGCGGTGACATGACCGCGCCATTCGGGGGGTTCAAGCAGTCGGGTAACGGTCGCGACAAGTCGTTGCATGCGTTCGACAAGTACACCGAGCTGAAGGCGACCTGGATCAAGCTGTAAGCAGCGCCGCTGAACCCCTGTAGGAGCGAGCTTGCTCGCGAAAAACGTCAACGATAACGCGTGCTGTCTGGTAACACGCGGTGTCCTTGAGTTCTTCGCGAGCAAGCTCGCTCCTACAGTTCGTTTGCAACCCTGAAAAGTATCCACAGGAGCGTGGAAATGCGTTGGGCGACTTATTTCGCCGTCCTGGCCTCGGTACTCAGTGTCGGCCTGGCGCTGGGCGTGAGCATGCCACTGGTATCCCTGCGCCTTGAGGGCTGGGGCTACGGCAGTTTCGCCATCGGCGTGATGGCCGCGATGCCGGCCTTTGGTGTGCTGCTGGGTGCCAAGGTCTCCAGCCGCCTGGCCTCTTGGCTGGGCACTGCCAACCTGATGCGTCTGTGCCTATGGGCCGGTGCCGTGTCCATCGGTTTGCTGGCGATCCTGCCCAGTTACCCGGTGTGGCTGGTGCTGCGGCTGATGATCGGGGTGATCCTGACCATCGTGTTTATCCTGGGTGAAAGCTGGATCAACCAATTGGTAGTGGAGCAGTGGCGCGGCCGGCTGGTGGCGCTGTACGGCTGCAGCTATGCCTTGAGCCAGCTGTCAGGGCCACTGCTGCTGGGTGTGATCGGCACTGATCATGACTACGGTCTCTGGGTGGGTGCGGGGCTGCTGATGGTCGCGCCGCTGTTGCTGCTGGGGCGTTCCGGCGCGCCGACTGCCGATTCGTTCAGTGTGACCCTTGGCGACCTGTGGCGCTTCTGCCTGACACTGCCGGCGATTGCCTGGGCGGTGGCGTTATTCGCTGCGTTCGAAGCGATGATTCTGACACTGTTGCCGGTGTATTGCCTGCAGCAGGGCTTCACCGCCGAGATAGCCTTGGCGATGGTCAGCACCGTGGTGGTGGGTGATGCGCTGCTGCAGTTGCCCATCGGTGCCTTGGCCGATTACTTGCCGCGGCGCACGCTGTTCTTGAGTTGTGCGCTGCTGTTGCTGGCGTCGAGCCTGGCGATTCCTTTGTTGATGCAGACGGTGTTGATCTGGCCGGTGTGGGTGCTGTTCGGCGCCAGTGCCGGAGGGTTGTTCACCTTGTCGCTGATTCTGATTGGCGAGCGCTACCGTGACGATGCGCTGGTGCGCGCCAATGCCCATATCGCGCAGCTGTGGGGGATCGGCTGCTTGATCGGGCCGTTGGTGGCGGGTGCAGGCAGCCAGTGGATCAGCGGGCATGCCCTGCCTTGGCTGATGGCGGCCGGGGCGCTGGGGCTGGTGGTGCTGTTGTTGCGCCAGGGCGCATTTGGTGCTGCGCAGCCCGCTTGATCTGGAAGCAATCAACTGTGGGAGGGGGGCTTGCCTCCTCCCACATTGGATCTTCGCTGTTCTTAGAGCATGCGTTCCAGGCCGACCGAGTTGGCGAACCACGCATTGAACCGGCGCCACCAACTGCCCGGCTCGCGGGTCAAGGTGTGTAACTGACCGTTATCCTCGGTCACCCACACCACTTGGCCATTCTGCAATTTCGCCTCATAACTCAAGGCGGGTGCCATGCCTTGCAGTGCCAGGTTGCGTACGTGTTCCGCCAATTCGGGGCTGTCGACCAATACGCCCACTTCGGTGTTCCACAACACTGAGCGCGGGTCGAAGTTGAATGAGCCGATAAACGACTTCGTCCGATCAAAGATCATCGCTTTGCTGTGCAGGCTGGAGTCCGAGCCCTTGAACGTGCCGCGGCGAAACAGGTGTGGGCCGCTGCCTGCGCCAGGGGCACCCGGTTGGCGGCGCAATTCGTAGAGTTTCACCCCATGTTCCAGCAGCGCCTTGCGATACGGCTCGTAGCCGCCATGCACAGCGGGTACGTCGGTGGCTTCAAGGGAGTTGGTCAGCAGGCTGACCGACACGCCGGCGTCGGCGCGACCGGTGAGGTACACCAGCCCAGGCTGCCCAGGCACGAAGTACGCCGAGATCATGATCAGCTCGTGGTTGACGCCTTCCAGTTCCGGCGACAGTTGGGTAGTCAGCAGGAGTCGAGGATCCGGATCATTCTTGGCCAGCACCTTGCTCGGCGCGTCCCACAACGCCTGGTTCCAGGCCCAGATCAACTCGCGGCGCCAGATGTCCATGCGCGGTTTGGTCTTGTAGGCGCGCAGGCGGTTGTACAGGGCGTGGTTCTGCTGGCGGGATTGGGCCAGGGATTCCTCCAGGAGAAGCCGTGCAGTCGCCAGGTCACCTTTGGATGGCAGGTTGGAGATGAACTCATTAATGGGTTTGCTCAGGGCGCTGTTCCAGTACTGGTCGAAGCTGTGGCCCAGCTGCTCGGCCACCGGGCCCACACTGAGCATGTCGATATCGGTGAAGTTGAGGTTGGGTTCGGCGTCGAAATACTCGTCCCCGAGGTTACGCCCACCGACGATGGCCACGCTGTTGTCCGCCACCCACAGTTTGTTGTGCATGCGCCGGTGTTGCAGCGACAGGTTGAACAGCCGCCCCATGGTCCGTGTTACGCCGGTGCTGCGCCCCAGATGCAGAGGGTTGAACAGGCGAATCTCGATCTGGGGATGAGCGGCGAGGGTGGCGATGATCTGGTCGAGGCCATCGCTGGTGGTGTCGTCCAGCAGGATGCGCACCCGCACACCACGATCAGCGGCCTTGAGCAGTTCATCCACCAGCATGCGCGTGCTGATGCCGTCGTGGACGATGTAGTACTGCAGGTCGAGGCTGGTCTGGGCATTACGGATCAGCTCGGCGCGGGCCATGAACGCTTCACTGCTGTTGGGCAGCAGGCGAAAGCCAGAGCGGCCTTGGTAGGGCGCGGCCTGGGCCTGGATCGAGCGGCCGAACGACGAATCCTTCGCTGGCAGGGCGTCGCTGGGGATGCGTGGCGCATTGACCGTGGCGCAACCGCCCAGGGCCAGGGCTCCCAGCAGGAAAAACGGTAAAAGCCGTCGAATCATCAAGGGAGTCGCTTCCAGATCAGGGCGGTTGTCGGCATATGACGGCAATTTCCCAAGAAAGGTCAGTCGGCCGCCTCGGCCAGCAGCTTGCTCGCGGCGGTGCCGACCTTGCGCACGGCTTCTTCAATCTGTGGCGTTGGCTTGGCAGCGTAGTTCATGCGTAGGCAATTTCTGTACTTGCCGGAAGCCGAAAAGATGCTGCCCACCGCCACCTGTACGCCTTGTTCCATCAGCACGCGGTTGAGCTTGAGGGTGTCGAAGCCCTCCGGCAGTTCTATCCACAGCATGAAACTGCCTTGCGGCCGGCTGGCGCGGGTGCCCGCCGGGAAGTATCGGCTGACCCAGTCGAGCATCAAGTCGCGATTACGCTGGTATTGCGTGCGCATCCGCCGCAAGTGCGGTTCGAAATGGCCGCCCTTGAGGAATTCGGCGATAGCGATCTGCGGCTGGGTGGCGGTGGAGCCGGTGCTGATGTATTTCATGTGCAGCACCCGCTCCAGATAGCGACCCGGCGCGACCCAGCCGATGCGCAGGCCTGGCGCCAGGGTTTTTGAGAACGAACTGCACAGCAGCACGCGGCCGTCCTCGTCGAAGGATTTGATGGTACGCGGACGCGGGTAGCTGTAGGCCAGTTCGCCGTACACATCGTCTTCGATGACTGCCACGTCAAAGCGCTGGGCCAGGGTCAGCAACGCTCGCTTGCGGGCCTCCGGCATGATGTAGCCCAGGGGGTTGTTGCAGTTGGGGGTCAGTTGGATGACCTTGATCGGCCACTGTTCCAGCGCCAGTTCCAGGGCTTCCAGGCTGATGCCGGTGAGCGGGTCCGTGGGGATTTCCAGCGCCTTCATGCCCAGGCCCTTGAGGGTCTGCATGGCACCGTGGAAGCTGGGTGAGTCCACCGCCACGATATCCCCGGGCTCGCAGATCGCACGGATGCTGGCGGACAACGCTTCATGGCAGCCGGTGGTGATCACGATGTCTTCGGCACTCAGTTGGCAGCCGGAATCCAATGACAGTCGGGCGATTTGCTCGCGTAATTCCATACAGCCGAGGATGTTGTCGTAATACAACCCCGGCAGATCCTGGCGCCGACTGACGCGAGCCAGGCTGCGCAGCAGGGGCTTGAGGGTGGGTGACAATACATCCGGCATGCCGCGACCCATCTGTATGACGTCTTTGCGCGGGACTGCGCGAATCAATTCCAGCACCTGATCCCACTGGGAGATTTCCACCGGGCGCTGGGCCGGGCGGCCGATCTCGGGCAGCGCCGGCAACTCCCGACCCACCGGTACAAAGTAGCCGGACTTGGGCTTGGGCATTGCCAGGCCATTGTCTTCCAGTAACCGATAGGCCTGCTGCACGGTGCTCAGGCTGACCCCGTGCTCGACGCTTAAGGCGCGTACGGACGGCAGTCGATCGCCGGGGCGATAGAAACCCTGTTCAATGCGCGTGCCCAGTAATTCGGCGAGGTTAACGTAAAGCGTCATGGCGGTCGCTCCGGGAGACCAGTACAGATAGGGAAAAAATACAGGATTCAGCCGCGCATGGGCAGTTTCTGTATGGATTTAATAAAGATGGGTTGGATCTGTAATGGTTTTGCCTGCTCGCCCATTCTAGTCACTCATGGCAACAAGCAAATGAGGGGCAGCAAAATGAACGGCATGAGTGATGTGCGGCTGATGTTACACAGTCAGGAATTGCAGGCTGGGCAAGAGCGGGCGACGTCGCCGCGCGAGATCAGCCGTTGGAGTCTGTTCTGGCACCGCCGCCATACGCGCAAGGCCTTGCTGCACTTGACCCGCGAGCAGTTGCGTGACGTTGGGTTGACCCCAGAGCAAGCACGCCAGGAAGGCCTGAAGCCTTTCTGGCGTGATTGATCAGACCCATTCTTTAAGGCGGTGCCAGAGCATCCCCAGCGCCAACAGCGGCGAACGCAGGTGTTTGCCGCCGGGGAAGGTGATGTGCGGCACCTGGGCGAACAGATCGAAGCGGCCCTGCTGTTGGCCGCTGATGGCTTCGGCCAGCAGTTTGCCGGCCAGGTGTGTGGCGTTGAGGCCATGGCCAGCGTAGGCCTGGGCGTAATACACATTGGGTTGATCCGCCAACCGGCCTATCTGCGGCAGGCGGTTGGCGCCGATGCCGATCATGCCGCCCCATTGGTAGTCGATCTTCACGTCAGCCAGCTGTGGGAACACCTGCAACATCTTTGGCCGCATGTAGGCGCCGATGTCCTTGGGATCGCGTCCGGAATAATGGCAGGCCCCGCCGAACAGCAGGCGACGATCGGCAGACAGGCGGAAATAATCCACGGTCACCCGTTGGTCACACACCGCCATGTTCTGCGGCAACAAGTTGGCGGCTTGTACCGGGCTCAAGGGTTCGGTGGCGATGATGTAGCTGCCGGCGGGCAGCACCTTGCCGCTCAGTTGCGGGTTGAGGCCGTTCAGGTAGGCGTTGCAGGCCAGCACCAGGGTCTTGCTGCGTACGTTGCCCTGAGCGGTGTGCACGTTGACCTCGGGGCCATAGTCGATGCGCGTCACTTCGGACTGCTCGAACAGGCGCACGCCCAATTGCCCGGCGGCTGCCGCTTCACCCAGTGCCAGGTTCAGCGGGTGCAGATGGCCGGAGCCCATGTCGATCATGCCGCCCACGTAGCGGTCGGAGCCGATCACGCTGCCCATCTCACTGGCTTGCAACAGGCGCACTTCGTGGCGATAACCCAGGCTGCGCAGTTCTTCGGCGTCTTCGGCCAGGCCATGCAGGTCGCGAGGTTTGTTGGCCAGGTCGCAATAGCCCCAGGTCAGGTCGCAAGGGATCTGGTAGCGTTCGACGCGTTCACGCACGATCTCCACGGCCTCCAGGCCCATGAGTTTCATCTGGCGCACGCCGTCGTTACCAATCACGTTGGCGAACTGCTCCAGCCCGTGGCCGACACCGCGAATCAACTGGCCGCCATTACGCCCGCTGGCGCCCCAGGCGATCTTGCGGGCCTCCAGCAGCACCACGCTGAAGCCGCGCTCAGCCAACTCCAGGGCCGTATTGAGCCCGGAGAAACCGCCGCCGATCACGCACACATCAGCGCTCACCTCGCCGGTCAACATCGGGTATTCCGGTTGCGGCACGCTGCTGGCGGCGTAGTAGGAAGCGGTGTGCCGGGCGCTGGCAGTCATGGGGAACATCCCTGTTTGGAAAATTTGACGCAGGATACAGCGGTCGGACGAAGCTGTCTGCGCAGGGCGTTTTGCTTCAGAATCTACGTCTATTCGCCGTTCGGTACGTGTTTCGATGAGTTGCAACAGCCAGAAAATCAGTGCGCTGCGCCGACAGATTCCTTCGTTCGAGTGCGTTCCCGGTTGCCACGATTGCTGTGGGCCGGTGACTACATCGCCCGAGGAAATGTCCCGCCTGCCGCGCAAAACCGCGGCCGAGCAGGAAGCCGCCATGGACGAGCTGAACTGTGTGCACCTGGGGCCCAATGGCTGCACGGTGTATGACGAGCGGCCGTTGATCTGCAGGCTTTTCGGCACCACCAAGACCTTGCCTTGCCCCAATGGGCGGCGGCCGGTGGAGCTGATTCACCCACGGGTGGAGAAGCAGATCCATGAATACATGGCGAGTACCCGGCAGGTGCTGGTCTGACGATGTACGCGGTCAAAATGTGGGAGGTGCTTGCTCCCACCGTTGACCCCGTTGTGTCAGTCAGTCCGGAATTGGCAGGTTCAGGCTCTCTTTCACCTCTTCCATCACGATATAGCTCTTCGACTCCCGCACATGGGGCAGCTTGAGCAGGATATCGCCGAGCAATTTGCGGTACGACGCCATCTCGGAAATCCGCGCTTTCACCAGGTAGTCAAAGTCCCCCGACACCAGGTGGCATTCCAGCACATGGGGCAGTTTCAGCACGGCGCGGCGGAACTCTTCAAAGGTGTCGCCGGATTTGTAATCGAGGCTGATCTCGACAAATACCAGCAAACTTCCCTTCAAATGCTGGGGGTTGAGCCGTGCGTTGTAGCCCATGATGATCCCTTCGCGCTCCAACCGCCGTACCCGCTCGGTGCACGGCGTGGTGGAGAGCCCGACCTTTTCCCCCAGCTCGGTGAACGAAATTCGCCCGTCGGTTTGCAGGATGCGCAGGATGTTGCGATCGATCTTGTCCAGCTCCCGCTTGGTCTGAGTGTTGGTACGCATAGGGGATACGCCTCTGTGAAAAGGGTTTTTGCCGAGAATTGTCGCCAAATATAGGCAGTTATATAGTGAAATGCACTGGCGATTGCTTTTTATACTGCGCACATCATTGCTCGAACAACACACGTCGGCGGTCAAGCCGCGATGAGGATATAAAAATGCGCGTTCTGGTCTTGGGTAGCGGCGTCATTGGTGTGACCAGTGCCTACTATTTGGCGCGGGCTGGCTTTGAAGTCGTCGTGGTCGACCGTCAGCCTGCCGCTGCCATGGAAACCAGTTTCGCCAACGCCGGCCAGGTGTCCCCAGGCTACGCCTCGCCATGGGCCGCGCCGGGTGTGCCCCTCAAGGCTATCAAGTGGCTGCTGCAACGCCACGCCCCGCTGGCGATCAAGGCCACGGCCGATATTGATCAATACTTGTGGATGGCGCAGATGCTGCGTAACTGCACCGCCAGCCGCTACGCGGTGAACAAGGAGCGCATGGTGCGCCTGTCCGAGTACAGCCGCGATTGCCTCGACGAACTGCGCGCCGAGACCGGCATCGCCTACGAAGGCCGCAGCCTCGGCACCACCCAGCTGTTCCGCACCCAGGCCCAGCTCGATGGCGCCGCCAAGGACATCGCCGTATTGAAAGAATCCGGGGTGCCGTTCGAGCTGCTCGACCGCGCCGGTATCGCCCGTGTTGAGCCAGCCTTGGCCAGTGTCACCGATATCCTCGCCGGTGCCCTGCGCCTGCCCAACGACCAGACCGGCGACTGCCAGATGTTCACCACCCGCCTGGCCGACATGTGCAGGCAACTGGGCGTGGAGTTCCGCTTCGAACAGGACATCCAGCGCCTCGACTACGCTGGCGACCGCATCAACGGTGTGTGGATCGACGGCAAGCTGGAAACCGCTGACCGCTACGTGCTGGCTCTTGGCAGCTACTCGCCGAAGTTGCTCAAGCCGTTGGGGATCAAGGCCCCGGTGTACCCGCTCAAGGGCTACTCGTTGACCGTGCCGATCACCAACCCGGCGATGGCCCCCACCTCGACCATTCTCGACGAAACCTACAAGGTCGCGATCACCCGTTTCGACAACCGCATCCGCGTGGGTGGCATGGCTGAAATTGCCGGTTTTGACCTGTCGCTTAACCCGCGTCGGCGTGAAACCCTCGAGATGATCGTCAACGACCTTTATCCTCAGGGCGGCGATTTGACTGAAGCCACTTTCTGGACCGGCCTGCGCCCGACCACACCCGACGGCACACCGATTGTCGGCGCCACCCCGTTCAAGAATCTGTTCCTCAATACCGGCCACGGCACCCTCGGTTGGACCATGGCCTGTGGCTCTGGCCGCTTGCTGGCTGACCTGATGGCGAAGAAAACCCCGCAGATCAGCGCCGAAGGCCTCGACATTTCCCGTTACGGCAACCACCAGGAGTCCGCAAAACATGTCAATCCAGCGCCAGCTCACCAATGAGCGCATGAGCCAGATCGTTGTCCACAGCGGTAGCGTGTATCTGGCAGGCCAAGTCGGCGACGACATGAGCGCCGGGATTGAACAGCAGACCCGTGAAACCCTGGCCAATATCGAGCGCCTGCTGGACCTGGCGGGTACCGACAAGACCAAGTTGCTGTCGGTGACGATCTACCTGAAAGACATCGATGCCGACTTCGCCGGTATGAACGCGGTATGGGACAAGTGGTTGCCCAAAGGTGCTGCCCCGGCCCGTGCCACGGTTGAAGCGAAACTGTGCGAACCGGAAATCCTGGTAGAGCTGTCCGTCGTGGCCGCTTTGCCATAAACAACGATCCCTCTCCCGGTGCCGACGCGGTTAGTCGGCGCCGGTTTTTTCTCCACTCTGCCGCCTAGAAGCCTGCCGCCATGCGTCCAGCCCGTGCCCTGATCGACCTCCAAGCCCTGCGCCACAACTATCAATTGGCCCGTGAAGTCACGGGGGCCAAGGCCCTCGCCGTGATCAAGGCCGATGCCTACGGCCATGGTGCCGTGCGGGTGGCCCAGGCGTTGGAAGCCGAGGCCGACGGGTTTGCCGTGGCCTGCATCGAAGAAGCACTGGAACTGCGAGCTGCCGGCATTCGCGCGCCAGTGTTATTGCTGGAAGGTTTTTTCGAAGCCGATGAGCTGCCGCTGATCATCGAGCATGATTTCTGGTGCGTGGTGCATTCGCTGTGGCAACTGGAAGCTATCGAACAGGCCACCCTGAGCAAGCCGCTGACCGTCTGGCTCAAGCTGGACTCGGGTATGCATCGCGTGGGCCTGCACCCCAAGGATTACCCAGCGGCGTACCAGCGGCTGCTGGCCAGTGGCAAAGTCGCCAAGATTGTATTGATGAGCCATTTCGCTCGCGCCGATGAACTCGATTGTGTGCGCAGCAATGAACAGGTGGCCGTGTTTGAGGCGGCGCGTCAGGGCTTGTCAGCCGAGGTCAGCCTGCGTAACTCGCCTTCGGTGATGGGCTGGCCAAACGTATCCAGTGATTGGGTTCGGCCAGGCATCATGCTGTACGGTGCGACGCCGTTTGGCGAAGACCAGGCCGTCGCCGCGCGTTTGCAGCCGGTGATGACCCTGGAGTCGAAAGTCATCTGCGTGCGTGAACTGCCGGCCGGCGAGCCGGTGGGCTACGGCGCCAAGTTCATCACGCCAAAACCGATGCGCATCGGCGTGGTCGCCATGGGGTACGCGGACGGCTACCCACGCCATGCGCCAACGGGCACGCCGGTGCTGGTGGCGGGGCAACGCAGCCAGTTGCTGGGGCGTGTGTCCATGGACATGCTATGCGTCGATCTCACCGATGTACCCCAGGCCGGCCTCGGTTCCACCGTGGAACTGTGGGGCAAGAATATTCTTGCCAGTGATGTTGCAGTCGCCGCCGAGACCATTCCCTACCAGATCTTCTGCAACCTTCGCCGTGTGCCAAGGCTCTATTCCGGGGCTTGATCGACCTCGACGAACGGAGCCGGCCAGGATTTAGGCCCAAGTGTTGTAAATACTGAACGCTGTCGCCATGATAACGCTCAATTACAACAAAGCCT
The DNA here is from genome assembly GCF_029457515.1 of Pseudomonas sp. G11. Lineage (NCBI taxonomy): Bacteria > Pseudomonadati > Pseudomonadota > Gammaproteobacteria > Pseudomonadales > Pseudomonadaceae > Pseudomonas > Pseudomonas sp. G11. The sequence goes on along the minus strand of NZ_CP120377.1, from coordinate 6,118 downwards.
GAATCCTAGGAGGCTCCCGCATTGGACGTCGGCGAACGACTGCAATCCATCCGTAAACTGAAGGGTCTTTCCCAGCGCGAGCTCGCCAAGCGCGCGGGTGTCACCAACAGCACCATTTCGATGATCGAAAAAAACAGTGTCAGCCCTTCCATCAGTTCCTTGCGCAAGGTGCTGGGCGGCATCCCTATGTCGATGGTCGAGTTTTTTTCTGAAGAGATCCTCCAGGAAATACCGACACAGATCGTCTATAAAGCCAATGAGCTGATCGACATCTCCGACGGTGCCGTCACCATGAAACTGGTGGGCCGGGCGCACCCGAGCCGGGCCATCGCATTTCTCAATGAAATCTACCCGCCAGGCGCCGACACCGGCGAAGAAATGCTCACCCACGAAGGCGAAGAAACCGGGATTCTGGTGGAAGGTCGACTGGAGTTGGTTGTCGGTCTTGAAACTTTTGTGCTCGAAGCCGGCGATAGCTACTACTTTGAAAGCACCAAGCCCCATCGTTTTCGCAATCCGTTCGACGTGCCGGCGCGACTAATCAGCGCAGCCACACCCGCGAACTTTTAACAACAGAGGCGCCCTGCCAGCGTTGCAGAGGTTCCCGCAGCCGTATTCCGCCAGGCTGAATCTCCCTTTATTTAATGGGGTTGTTTCAGCCAGGCGGGCTAACCGTTATACTTTCGCCGCCTGCGAAACCGTGGCCGCAGGCGTGAATAGCCACCATTGAGGGTGAACGCGTGAACCTAATTATGAAAATGCTGGCTGCACCAGCAACCGTACTGGCCCTATGGGCTGTCAGCGCTCAAGCTGCGACCAATGATGACATTGCCAAGCGCCTGGAGCCTGTAGGCCAGGTTTGCGTCCAGGGGCAGGAATGCAAGGGGATGGAGGTGGCTGTGGCTGCTGGTGGCGGGGGCGCCGCTAAAACGCCTGATGATGTGATCGCCAAACACTGCAACGCATGCCACGGCACCGGCCTGCTGAATGCTCCGAAGATCGGTGATACCGCTGCCTGGAAAGAGCGGGTAGGTCATCTGGATACTGTATTGGCGGAACTCAAGATCGAGGACCCGCAGAAAGGCACCAAGGGGTTGGCCCAGGTCGCCAAGCATGGCTTGAACGCCATGCCTCCGATGGGGACGTGTGCTGATTGCAGCCTCGAAGACCTTGAAGGTGCGATCAAGAAGATGTCCGGTCTGTAATCAGCCGATCTTCGTCAAAAATGCCGCTTACGAGCGGCTTTTTTGTGCCCGTAATGTGTGTTTCGAGGCTGTTCTTTGCAGCAAAGACCCTGCAAGCTCGGTCAAACCCCTAATCACGGAATGTTCAGGAGGGTCGGATGGTGCAGTTGTGTTCAATCGAGCAAGCAGTTGACGACGTACTGGCACGCTTGCCGGCGCATATCCACATGGGCATGCCCTTGGGCCTGGGCAAGCCGAACCTGTTCGCCAATGCGCTGTACCGGCGTATCGCCAAGCTGCCGGAGCGGGCGCTGACGATCTACACCGCGCTGAGCCTGGGCCGTCCGGCCTTGGGCGATGGCTTGCAGAAGCGCTTTCTCGAACCCTTTATCGAGCGGGTGTTTGGCGATTACCCCGAGCTGGATTTTCTCGCCGACCTGCACAAGGACAGTCTGCCGGCGAATATCCACGTGCAGCAGTTTTTCATGCAGCCTGGCAGCTTGCTCCACAGCACCTCGGCGCAGCAGGATTACGTGAGCAGCAACTACAGCCATGCCGCACGCGACATCAATGCCGCCGGCCTCAACCTGGTGGCGCAGTTGGTGGCCAGCAGCGCCGAACACCCCGATCGCCTGAGCCTGAGCTGCAACCCCGACATCACCCTCGACCTGTTGCCGATGATCGCCAAGCGTCGCGCCGCAGGGGAAACCATTCTGGTGGTTGGCCAGGTCCACAGCGATTTGCCCTACATGCCTGGCGATGCCGAGCTGGGCATGGACGAATTCGACTACCTGCTCGATGAAAAGGACAGCACCACCTTATTCTCCACGCCGAACATGCCCGTGGGGTTCCAGGATCACTTTATCGGCCTGCACGCCAGCACCCTGGTGCGTGATGGGGGAACCTTGCAGATCGGCATCGGCTCGATGGGCGATGCGCTGACGGCCGCGCTATTGGCGCGCCAGGCCGACAACGAAGCCTATCGCTTGCTGCTGACGGACCTGGATGTGTACCAGTGGGCGCCACTGATCAGTCGTGAGGGGGGTGTCGATCCCTTTACCCGCGGTCTTTACGGCTGTAGCGAAATGTTCGTCAACGGTCTTCTGGTGCTGGCGGATGCGGGAATTGTGCGACGCAAGGTCTACCCCGATGTGGCAACCCAGGCACAAGCCAATGCCGGGCTCCTTGACGACGCGGCACAACCCGACGGTGTCTCGATCCACGGCGGCTTCTTCCTCGGGCCGCGCAGTTTTTACCAGCGCTTGCAGGAGATGACCTACGCCAAGCGTCAGGCATTCAACATGACCCGCATCAGCTACATCAACGAGCTGTACGGGCAGGAAGAGCTCAAGCGTTTACAGCGCCTGGATGCGCGGTTTATCAACAGCGCGATTGCGGTGACATTGCTCGGTGCCGGGGTTGCCGACCAACTGGAAGGTGGTCACGTGCTCAGCGGCGTGGGCGGGCAGTACAACTTTGTTGCCCAGGGCCATGCGCTGGAAGGCGCGCGATCGATCCTGATCCTGCGCAGTTGGCGCGAGGCGGGGGGCGAGGTCAGTTCCAATATTGTCTGGGAGTACGGCCATTGCACCATCCCACGGCACCTGCGGGATATCGTCATCACTGAATACGGCATTGCCGACCTGCGTGGGCAGACCGATGCCAAGGTGATCGAGGCGTTGCTCAACATTACCGACTCACGCTTCCAGGCCGACTTGATCGAGCAGGCGCAAAAGGCCGGCAAGTTGCCCAAGGATTTCCAACTGGACCCACGCTTTAGCGACAACACGCCGGAGCGGCTCCAAGGTATCCAGGCGCGGCATCGCCGACTGTTTCCGGAATATCCGCTGGGTACTGATTTCACCGATGAGGAGCGGGATCTGTTGCGCGCGTTGAACTGGCTCAAGAGCAAATTCAAACTGACGGAGATTCTGGAGTTGGGCAAGGCGGCGCTGGATGCACCGGAGCCGGAGGCGTTTCCTGAACATCTGGTGCGGATGCGGTTGGATAAGCCGGAGGGTTTGAAGGAGGACCTCTACCAGCGTTTGTTGCTTGCCGGCCTCCAGGCTACCGCGCATTAATTGTCATTCGGTTAAGGTTTTTTTGTAGGAGCGAGCTTGCTCGCGAAAAACGTCAACGATAACGCGTGTGTCCTGAAGGAACGCGGCGCCTGGGAGTTTTTCGCGAGCAAGCTCGCTCCTACAGAAGGCGATGTTGGCTTAACTGACGGGCATTGGGGTTTACCCCCTCCCACATTTTGATCGTGCTCACCTGGCATTTGCTGTGTAGCAAATTACTCGATGAAGGTAACGACGCCACCTTCCAGCGACTGCACACGCGCCAGCGATTCAACCCGATAACCCTGCGCATCCAGCTCCGCGCGACCGCCTTGGAACGACTTCTCGATCACAATCCCCAAGCCCGCAACGGTCGCGCCGGCCTGCTTGATGATCGAGATCAGGGCCTGGGAGGCCTTACCGTTGGCCAGGAAGTCATCGATGATCAGCACGCGGTCACTGCTGGTCAGGTGGCGTGGTGAGATCGCCACGGTGCTTTCTACTTTTTTGGTGAAGGAATACACCGTTGCCGACAGCAGGTTTTCGGTGAGGGTCAGGGATTGCTGCTTACGGGCGAAAATCACCGGCACGCCGAGGTTCAGGCCGGTCATGATCGCTGGGGCAATCCCTGATGCTTCGATGGTGACGATCTTGGTGATGCCCGAGTCCTTGAACAACGCGGCGAACTCATCGCCGATCAGCTTCATCAGCGCGGGGTCGATCTGGTGGTTCAGAAAGGCGTCGACCTTGAGTACCTGATCGGAAAGCACGATGCCTTCTTCGCGAATTTTCTTGTGCAGTGCTTCCACGGAAAGCTTCCTCTAATGGCGCGTTGTGCGCCGAAAGTAGATTGAAAAGTAGTCGATTCTAGCGCTTTAACATCGCGCGTATATCCGCCAGGGCGGTGTTGCCGCGAACGGCCTTCACCTCGGTCGGGGTGTCGTCATTGCCTTCCCAGGCCAGGTCGTCCGGCGGCAGTTCATCCAGGAACCGGCTGGGGGCACAATCGATGATTTCGCCGTATTGCTTGCGCTTGGCGGCAAAGGTGAAGGCCAGGGTCTGACGCGCGCGCGTAATGCCCACGTAGGCCAGGCGTCGTTCTTCCTCGATGGTGTCGGCTTCGATGCTGGAGCGATGGGGGAGGATTTCCTCTTCCATGCCCATGATGAACACGTAGGGGAATTCCAGGCCCTTGGATGCATGCAAGGTCATCATCTGTACCCCTTCGGCGCCGTCTTCCTCTTCCTGCTGGCGTTCGAGCATGTCGCGCAGCACCAGCTTGCCGATGGCGTCTTCGACGGTCATTTCGCCGTCTTCGTCTTTTTCCAGGGTGTTCTTCAGCGCTTCGATCAGGAACCAGACGTTGCCCATGCGGTAATCCGCGGCCTTGTCGCTGGAGCTGTTGGTGCGCAGCCAGTTTTCATAGTCGATGTCCATGACCATGCTGCGCAGGGCGCTGATCGGGTCTTCGCCGGCGCACTGTTCGCGCACTTTGTCCATGAAGCGCTTGAAGCGCGACAGGCGATCGGTGAAGCGCGTGTCCAGGTGTTCGCCCAGGCCGATTTCGTCGGTGGCGGCGTACATCGAGATCTTGCGTTCGGTGGCGTAGTTGCCGAGCTTTTCCAGGGTGGTGGAACCAATCTCGCGGCGCGGCACGTTGATGACGCGCAGGAAAGCGTTGTCGTCGTCCGGGTTCACGATCAGGCGGAAGTAGGCCATCAGGTCCTTGACTTCCTGGCGTCCGAAAAAGCTGTTACCGCCCGACAGGCGATACGGCACCTGGTGGTGCTGCAACTTCAGTTCGATCAGCTTGGCCTGGTAGTTGCCGCGATAGAGGATCGCGAAGTCGCTGTAGGGCCGGTCGGTGCGCAGGTGCAGGCTGAGGATCTCCACGGCCACGCGCTCGGCTTCGGCGTCCTCGTTGCGGCAGCGGATCACGCGGATCTCGTCGCCGTGGCCCATCTCGCTCCACAGTTGTTTTTCAAACTCGTGGGGGTTGTTGGAGATCAGCACGTTGGCGCAACGCAGGATTCGGCTGGTGGAGCGATAGTTCTGCTCCAGCATCACCACTTTCAGGGACGGGTAGTCGTCCTTGAGCAGCATCAGGTTTTCCGGGCGGGCACCGCGCCAGGCGTAGATCGACTGGTCGTCGTCGCCGACCACGGTGAACTGGTTGCGCGTGCCGATCAGCAACTTCACCAGCAGGTACTGGCTGGCGTTGGTGTCCTGGTATTCGTCCACCAGCAGGTAGCGCACCTTGTTCTGCCACTTTTCGAGGATGTCGGCGTGTTCCTGGAACAGCTTGACCGGCAACAGGATCAGGTCGTCGAAGTCCACGGCGTTGAACGCCTTGAGCGTGCGCTGGTAGTGGGTGTAGACGATGGCGGCAGTCTGCTCCTTGGGGTTGCGCGCGTTTTCCAGGGCTTCGGCGGGCAGGATCAGGTCGTTTTTCCAGGCGCCGATCATGTTCTTGATCTCGTCGACGCCGTCGTCGCCCGCGTATTCCTTCTGCATGATGTCGGTCATCAGGGCTTTGACGTCGGTCTCGTCAAAGATCGAAAAGCCCGGTTTGTAGCCCAGCCGCACATGCTCCTTGCGGATGATGTTCAGGCCCAGGTTGTGGAAGGTGCACACGGTGAGGCCACGGCCTTCGCCACCCTTGAGCAGGGTGCCGACACGCTCTTTCATTTCCCGCGCCGCCTTGTTGGTAAAGGTCATGGCGACGATGTACTGGGCGCGGATGCCGCACTGCTGGATCAGGTGCGCGATCTTGCGGGTGATCACGCTGGTCTTGCCGGAGCCTGCACCGGCGAGCACCAATAGAGGGCCGCCGACGTAGTTCACGGCTTCTTGCTGCCGGGGATTGAGTCGGGACAT